>NZ_CP009754.1:0-4800000 GCF_000772045.1 Streptomyces sp. CCM_MD2014
AGACTGTGAACAGACCACATGGCTCCGCCCGGCAGGCGTGGTCGGGGCCTGGCCGTGCTCCGCGAGCAAGGGTGACGGGCTCTCAGGCGTGGGCGTGGCGGCGGGTGCTTGGCAGCTTGTGCGGGGCAGCGTGGTGCGCGGGCCGGCCCGTTGCGGGAACTGCGAGGCGGCGAAGGGCGAGGCTCGCGGTGACGAGCAGTACGGCGAAGACGGCCAGGAGGAGGACGGACACCCACATCTGCCGGCTCCCCGGGGCCTGCCAGCCCGTCCAGGCAGTCGTCCCCGTCCACAGCAGGATGGCCGCAGCGTAGAAGGAGCGGATACGGCGCAACTGCCGCACGGCCCGCAGGAACTGGATGCGTTCGGTCTTCGGTGCCATGCGGCACCGTGTACCCCCGATGCGTGATGCCCATCAGGTCGGACGGGATCTCGTGGAGGGATCTGTCGAGGGAGTCTCACAAGACTGCCTCTCAATGTGATGCAGCATGTAGCATTAGCGCAAAGTGGGGACACCCGGTAGCAGGTCATATCAGCCTCGATACTTAGCGCTGCAGCGGGCTGATGACCTGGATACCGGTCGAGCTGAGCGGCGGCGGTGGTCGCCGTGCTTGGGGAGGAGCGGGGTTGTGGGCTGGTACGTGCTGGTGGAGCGGGTCAGTTACGGGGAGTGTGAACTGGTGGACAAGATCGCCGTCGAAGGCGGAGAGGAGGCGGCTGTTGCGCGCGCCGAGGAGAACGCTCGTACACGTCGCCCGAGGTACGGCACTGACTCCAGCCGGTCCGGCCGATTGGTCTTCCGCACTTCACCGACGAGCTGGCTTGTGGAGTTGACCGTGTCGTCCTGGAGCAAGGGCGACAAGTCGCCGACCACGTCCAGGGAGCACTTGCACATCCGTGTGGCCGAACTCGTCCACGTACAGGAGTTGGTCCCTGCCGAGCCTCCGAAGAAGGGCCGCTTCGGCCGGTGAAAGCATCGCGCTTCCTCGCCCTCGCACCGGCGGAAACTCCAGGGAGTGCGCGTGCCGAATGATCGCGGGCCTTCGTCCCTCGGCTTGGACTCCACTTATGGCGACGCCTCGATCTACGTGGACGCGGAGGCTGCCCCGCGGGTCCTGGGCCGGCTTCGAGGCGCCCTCGGTCTCATCGAGGACGACGGTCCGGAGCTGACTGTCGGGCCGGTGCGCGTGTACGGCGAGCGCAATGACTATGCCGCAGGCCGGCGCGCCCATCCCTTCGACTTCCTTCAGTGGCCGACCGTGCTGGAGTGCGAGGCCCCCGAGGGGACGCCTGCCGAGGTGGTTCAGGCCGTCACGGCCGTGCTCGAAGCGCTGTGGCACGGTGGCTTCAAGGCCCTGGCCGCCTGCGACTTCGAGGACGAGCTGCCTGCACGCGGCGGGGCAGACAGGTATCCCCGCCCCGCTCCTGCCCCGACGGGAGCGGGGGCTCTTCGAGCACGTGGTGGAAGAACCTGATTTTGCCCGGAAAAAGGAAAGGTAGAAATCTGTGATCAGCCTCCGGGAACATCAGGTGACCCAGAAAAAGGCCATTCGGGAATGGGTCAAATTCTTTGCAAGATCTTCTGTTCTCGAGCAGGGGGCTCGGGGCACGCTGGTGTCCGCCACCGGATCCGGTAAGACGATCACGGCTGCCGCGAGCGCGCTGGAGTGCTTCCCGGGCGGGCGGATCCTCGTGACCGTGCCGACCCTGGACCTGCTCGTGCAGACCGCCCAGGCGTGGCGGGCGGTCGGGCATCGGGCGCCGATGGTGGCGGTGTGTTCGCTGGAGAACGACCCGGTGCTGGGCGCGCTGGGGGTGCGCAGCACCACGAATGCGATCCAGCTGGCGCTGTGGGCTGGAACCGGGCCGGTGGTCGTGTTCGCTACGTATGCCTCGCTGGTGGACCGTGAGGACTTCGACGACCCGATGGGCCAGGGGAAGGTTAGTGGGCCGCTGGAGGCCGCTCTGGCGGGCGGGGAGCGGCTGTATGGACAGCAGATGGACGGTTTCGCGCTCGCCATCATCGACGAAGCCCACTCAACCGCAGGTGATCTTGGTCGGCCGTGGGCGGCGATCCACGACAACCAGCGGATCCCCGCCGATTACCGGCTCTACCTCACCGCGACCCCGCGCATCCTCGCCGCGCCCCGCCCGCAGAAGGGCGCGGGCGGGATGGAGGTGGAGCTCGCGAGCATGGCCGACGACCCGGACGGCACCTTCGGGGCCTGGCTTCCCGGCGCCGAACTGGGGCTCTCGGAGGCGATCGAGCGGGGCATCCTCGCCGGGTTCGAGATCGACGTCCTCGAGATCCACGACCCCTCCCCCATCGTCGGGGAGTCAGAGGAGGCGCGGCGGGGCCGGCGCCTGGCGCTGCTGCAGACCGCACTTTTGGAGCACGCCGCGGCGTACAACCTGCGTACGGTCATGACGTTCCACCAGAAGGTCGAGGAGGCCGCGGCGTTCGCGGAGAAGCTGCCGGAGACGGCCGCCGAGCTGTACGCGCGCGATGCCTCCGGCGAGGACCTGGCGGCCGCGGAGAAGCTGCCCGCGTCGTCGATCGGCGCTGGGTTCTACGAGCTGGAAGCCGGCCGGCACGTGCCGCCGGAGCGGGTGTGGTCGGCGTGGCTGTGCGGCGACCACCTCGTCACCGAACGACGCGAAGCCCTCCGCCAGTTCGCCAACGGCATCGACGCAGAGGGCCGGCGCGTCCACCGGGCGTTCCTCGCCAGCTGCCGCGTCCTCGGCGAAGGCGTCGACATCACCGGCGAACGCGGCGTCGAGGCCATCTGCTTCGCCGACACCCGCGGCTCACAGGTCGAGATCGTCCAGAACATCGGCCGGGCACTCCGACTCAACCAGGACGGCTCCACGAAGATCGCACGGATCATCGTGCCCGTCTTCCTTCGGCCCGGCGAAGACCCCACCGACATGGTCGCCAGCGCCTCGTATGCCGGGCTGGTCGCTGTCGTCCAAGGCCTGCGCTCCCACGATGAACGACTCGTCGAGCAGCTCGCCTCCCGCGCGCTCACCAGCGGCAAACGCAAGACCCACATCCAGCGCGACACCGACGGGCGGATCATCGCAACCAGCGGCGGGGACGCCGGCGAGGACCAGGAGGGCGGCACCGACGGTGCGGTCGAGTCCGCATTGCTCCACTTCTCCAGCCCGCGCGACGCGGCCACGATCGCGGCGTTCCTGCGCACCCGCGTCTACCGGCCCGAATCCCTGGTCTGGCTGGAGGGCTACCAGGCGCTGCTGCGCTGGCGGAAGGAAAACGAGATCACCGGGCTGCACGCCGTTCCCTACGACACGGAGACCGGGGTCGGCGTCACAAAGGCCTTTCCGCTGGGGCGATGGGTGCACCAGCAGCGCAAAGCGCTACGGGCCGGGGAACTCGAACCGCGGCGCAAGAAGCTCCTCGACGCCCCCGAGGCAGGCATGGTCTGGGAGCCCAGCGAAGAAGCTTGGGAAACCAAGCTCGCCGTGCTCCGGTCCTACCGGCGCGCCACCGGACACCTCGCACCCCGCCAAGACGCGGTCTGGGGCGAGAGCGAGACCGAGGACCTCGTACCGATCGGGCAGTTTCTGGCGAACCTGCGTCGCAAGGGCGGCCTCGGCAAGAACCCCGAACGCGCGGAGACACGCGCCGCGCAGCTGACCGGGATCGACCCGGACTGGGACTGTCCCTGGCCACTGGGCTGGCAACGCCACTACCGCCACCTCACCCACCTCGCCGCCGATGAACCCGACGGAGTCCTGCCCGACATCGCACCCGGCGTACAGGTGGACGGCGACGACATCGGACGATGGCTCCATCGGCAACGCCGGAACTGGAGACTGCTGTCGAGCGAGCAGCAGGACCGGCTGACCAAGCTGGGCGTACAGCCCGCCCAGGAGCCGCCTCCCGCCCCAACGATCAAGGGCGCGGCAAAGGGGAGCAAGGCCCAGCAGGCTTTTCAGCGCGGACTGGCAGCCCTCACCCAGTGGGTCGAACGGGAAGGCTCTCACCGGCCCGTACCGCGTGGTCATGCCGAGGAGATCGTGATCGACGGCGGGGCGGAGCCAGTGACCGTGAAGCTGGGTGTGTGGGTCTCGAACACCAAATCGAGGCGGGACAAGCTCACCCAGGACCAGCTCGACGCATTGCGGAAGCTGGGCATCGACTGGATCTGACGGTCCTCGGCCAGGGCCCTCTCGTTTGGCATCGATCCGAGGTTGGGTCAGGGACGCGGGGGTGGTGTGGTGAGGTACGGCGCGAGTTGGGCTTCAAGATCTGCGATGTGTTTGTCCAGGAAGCGGTTGTTCTGGCGGGCGCTGGCTAGACGCTCTTGGAGGCGCTGGTTGTCCTGGGTGAGTTGTCGTACGTGCTGCTTCAGCGTGGTGTTCTCGGTGACGATCCGTTGAAGTGAGCCTTCGGGGAGATCGTGTTCGAGGTCGCGGATCTTGCCGAGGAGTTCTGCGATGCGGGTGCGCTGGGTGCGGATTTCGCGCTGGGTCTGGGTGAGTGCGTCTTCGGCGTTGAGGGCGCGCTCCCTCCAGGCGGGGTGTGTGCGGCTGCGGCTGCTGGAGGTGCCGGATTGGGGTCTGCTTGTGCGGGTGACCTGTTCGATCAGGGCTCTGGCCTGCTGGTTTTGGTAGAGAAAAGTGCGTGAGACACGGGCGGTACGGGCGAGGGCTGCGACGGTGACAGGCGTATGGTCGCGGACTGCGGCCGCCAGGGCGGTTTGGAGGCGTTGAAGCATCTCTTGGGTGGCTTGGCGGCGGGCTCGGACGGCCGCGTCTGTGCGGGAAGTGCTCATGCCTGTCCTGTGGCGTCGTCGGGGGCCTTCAGTGATGCGAGATCGCGGGCGCGGAAAGCGGTGCTCCAGGTGCGGTGGAAGTAGTCCTGGGGGCGCCGCAGGTCGAGGGTGAGGGCTTCGTCGAGGATGCCGAGGGCGGCCAGGGCCTGCTCGAGTCCTTTGATGGCCTTGGCGGTGGGTTCGAAGACGGTGTGGAGGTAGTCGGCGGTGGCATCGTCGGGGGCGTTCTCGGCGATGGATCGCCACTGTTCGGCTTTGCGTCGCCAGTAGAGGAGGTCTGCGGCGGAGAGGACGAAGTTGTCGCAGTTCTCGCAGTCGAGTTTCCAGGGGCAGGATCCGCCGTCGACGACGGGTTGGTAGGTGCAGAATCCGCCGTCGGCGGGGGTGCTGCGGCGGGAGAGGTCCAGGGCCAGGGCCAGGGCTGTCTCGCGGTTGATGGGGGTGGTGTCGCAGGAGAGGAGTTTGCCTGGGTTGGGGCGCCGGGCCCGGCTACCCAGATGGTGTTCAGGACGTCTTCGAGGTCGCTGTTGGTGATCTTCACGTAGTGCTCGGCCATGCGTTCGGAGAGCTGGCCGAGGTAGCGGCGGATGTGGGTGAGTGTGGCGCCGGCGCGCAGCAGGTTGGTAGCGAGGGTGTGGCGGGCTTGGTGGGCGACGTAGGCGCCGCCGAGGTCGAGGTCGGCGATCCAGGTCTTGAAGCGCTGGTTGAAGTGTCCGTAGGAGATCGGCTGTCGGCCGTTGGGGTTGCGGATGCGGGAGGGGAACAGGGCCAGGCCGGGGCGTTCAGCGGCTGCTGGGGTGCGGCCGTAGCGTTTTTCGAAGAGCTGGAGTGTCTTGGTGCGGCGGGTATCGAGGCGCTGGTAGATGGGCTCGGGGATGCGGATGCCCTCGTTGTAGTTGCCGACCTTGGTCTGGTCGTGCCACAGCATGGCCAGACCGCGGTAGCGGCCGATGCAGTCCAGCCGCAGTCCGACGACCTCGCTGCAGCGACGTCCGGTGGCGACGATGGTCTCCCAGATGTCCCGCAGGCCACGGTCGTTGAGGTCGAGTTCCTCCAGGCGGCGCAGGTTTGTCTCGTCGGTCAGCGCGCGGGCGACGTCGTCGCTGAAGGGCTGCGGGAACGCTGCTTGAGGCCGGTGCCGCCGAAGGGGATGGCGGTCAGGAAGCCGGTGTCGATGCCGAGGCGTTCGGCGTGGCCGGCGGTGATGGCGCTGTAGAGCAGCTTGCGGGCTTGGTTGAAGACGAATTGGCAGCTCAGGTCGGTGACGGTGGGGGATCGTCCGTCGACCAGGACCATGCCCAGGGGCGGCAGGCCGTGGCGGGCGCGGTGGCGCTGGTCGGCGACAAACCGCTCGGGTGCTCACGGCGCAGCACAGTGGGGTCGTGGCCGGCGTCGGGGGCGTCGGCTTGGAGGAAGGCGCCCAGTTCGACGGCGGCGCGGCGCATCTGGTCGAAGGGGCCTCTGGAGCGGGGGCACTGCGGGGGTCTGAGCCACTCGGCGAGGTGATCCAGAGCAGGTCACGCAGCCACCGCTGGGAAACGGCGGTGATGTCGAAGTTGCTCTGGGCGTTCTTGAAGCGTCGTCCGAAGTGATCGGTTTCCAGGAAGCCGGCGTCCTTGGTGTCTGAGGGGCTGTAGTAGACGCAGCGCAGGCCGTTGATGATCTCCCGGATGATCTTGCGGACTTCGGAGTCCATCTGCTTGCGGGTCAGGTCTTTGAAGTCGGCGTCGTGCAGGTCCATCAGGGACGTGATGCTGCCTCGCCAGCAGTATCTGACGAGATTCCTGATGCCGTTGGTGGTCCATTCGGAGTGTTGTGCGGACTGGGCGTGGGCATGCAGGCCCCACTGGATCTCGGCCCGCAGCAGCGCGGGCAGGCAGTGGAGGTTGACCAGCCCTGGCTGCGTGACCGGCTCCGCAGTGGCGCACCAGGCGCGGAATGCCTTCTCGTCGCCGTAGGTCACCGGGAGCGGCTGGCCGTCCTTGAGGGGGCCGCGTAAGTTCTGCGACCGGGCTGCCCCCGGACGGTTGTCGATCTTGTACCGGTTCAGGTGTTGGAGGCACAGGCCCAGTGAGGTGCAGGCCAGGAAGGGGCAGCGTGCCTGGCACAGGCCGTAGCCGGGCAGTGGGTGCTGGGTGCTGGGTGCGGGCCCATTGCTCGAACTGGTCTCGGTCCATGTCGGCGGCCTCGCCGTACTGCCACCTGGTCTGGTGTTGCTGGCACAGCCGGGTGGTGGGGTTGATCGCCGGGCGGTCGGGGCAGATCAGGCACCGGCCGTAGTCCACTCCCCGCGCGGCGGGCAGGGCGGTGGCCGCGTCCATGAAGGCGCGCTTGGTCTGCCCCGTCTGTTCGGCCTGCTCCCACTCCAGGTTGTGTGTGTTGCACAGGTTGTGGCTGATCCGGCGGATGCGCTTGCAGCCGTCAATGGCGCACTGCCAGGCGTAGACCGGGTGCTGGGGCGGGATGAAGATCAGCGTGTCGCGAAAGAGCGGGTCGAATGCGGGGGCCTCGATGAGGGCTGTGAGCAGTTCGAGCCGGTCACGGCCGATGCGGGTGGTGTCGGTGCGGCCGGGCAGCAGCGTCAGCGGGATCACGGCCGTGTCCCCCACACCTGCTCCAGCGCCGCGGTGAAGACCGGGTCGTGGACGTCCACGTGGCCGTAGACCTGCTCGACGGTCGCGGCCGAGGCCCAGCCGCCGGCCTCCCGTGCGATCACCGCATTGCCCCGTGCGGCGTCCAGCACTGCGGTGGCGAAGCTGTGCCGGAAGGCGTGCGGTACCACCCGGCCGATCTGACCACGGGCTGCGGCCCGGCGCAGCATGCCCCGGGCCGCAGCGGTGGTCCACGGCTGGCCTCGGGAGGGGCCGTGCAGGCTGACCAGGAGCATTCCGTGAGCAGTCTGGGCGGGGTACTGGGTGGTGATGTACTCGAAGTAGGTGTGGATCATCGCCGGCTCGCCCGGCGCACCGTACCCCCGCACACGGCGTTGTCCTGCCAGGTCCAGGGCGTCTTGGTCTTGACCCGGGCCCGGTTGGTGTTGTCCTCGCGGTGGCAGAGGTGCACGTGCGGCCCCCGGCATTGACCGCACGCGGCTTGCTCCCGCAGGTGCAGATTGACCAGGCGCAGCCCGCACAGCTCGCCGATCCGGAACCCACCGTCGGCCAGCCACGTGACCACCATCCGGTCCCGCGCGCACGAGGCCGCCCCCAGCAACAGATCCCGGGCACCCTCGGGCAACATCTTCGGATGCCGACGCACCCGCTCCGCGGGAGCCAGAGGGTTCGCGGGCATGCTGTGCAGGACGTGTCCGAGCATCGCCCGCCGCCGGTCCGCCCGCGTCGGCAAACGGGTAACGCGCAGTGCCTCCGCCAGTGCCGGGTTCACGCCGCGGGTGCCCAGGTGGAGGTAGAAGCCCTTCAGGCAGGCCGCCGCGGTCTTCAACGTGCTGTGTCCGTAGGGGCGCTTGCCTTCCCGCCACGGCAGACCGAACGGCCCCGGGTAATCCGCCCCGAG
This sequence comes from Streptomyces sp. CCM_MD2014, assembly GCF_000772045.1. Lineage (GTDB taxonomy): Bacteria > Actinomycetota > Actinomycetes > Streptomycetales > Streptomycetaceae > Streptomyces > Streptomyces salinarius. The sequence goes on from NZ_CP009754.1 coordinate 8,310, forward strand.
GGCCGCCATGTAGTGCCGTAGGTCCTCAAGCGACACCGACTCTGTGTCCAGGCCCGCGAACCGCAGCCACCGCAGATGATCCACCAGCACATACGCGTACGTCCGGTCCGTACCCGCCCGGCAGGTACGCAGGAACCCGTCCGCCTCCTCCACCACCGAGCAGTCCGCATCCACGACCGTGTAGCAGACCCGCCCGTCGGCACGGACGATCTCCTGCACTCGTAAGTCGCCCACCACCAGTCGGCTATCCATCATGTACCGCCCCCTCCGAACCGGGAACCACCCCGCCGGCGGCACCTTCCGGTCCCGAGTCCACACCCCTCCCCCACCCCCACGGACCACTCCACACGAACGTCCCACACACCCCGGCGACGGTTGGTAAAGTCCGTCACCCTCACACGCCAGAACGCCGCAGGAGCAATTTCGCTGCCGACGTCAGCGAGGACAGGCGTGCCCCTCCGCCCGGTGCCCCATCCACACCGCCACGTCGCACACCCGCAGCGCACTCACCGTCTCCGGCACCCCGGCGATCTTGCGCAGCGCGAGCAACTGGCGATGCAGGGCGCAGTCGTCCGCGCGCAGCTCGGCATGCAGCGCCAGCCAGAACGAGGGGCGCGGGCGGCCCAGAGCGCAGCGCACCACACGGTCGTAGACCGGCAACAACCGCGGACGCTTGCGAGCCAAGAGCTTGCCAGCGATGACCCTGTTAACTCCGCGCTGGGCGCAGAGGAGGTGCCAGGCCTGGTCCGCCGGCGAGCCCTCGACCAAGACGTCCGCTTCGGCGTCGACCATGTCGATGTCCCTGGGAATGGCGTGCAGCAGACCGGACAGCCGCACGCCGAGAGGGCCCTCCAGAAGATCCAACGCGACAGACGCCGGAACGGTCACCGACAACGTCTGCACCGCGACCAAGTCCTCCGCCGTGACCCGGTCGGCAACGTCCGGCCGGTCTCCCCCACCCGCCAGATGCTCGAACCGACTGCCGGTGAACACCACCGCGCCGGGCGGCAGGCCCATGCCGAAGTAATGCCGCAGGTCACCGACAACGCGCTCGGAACTCAGCAGTCCGTGCAGCCGCTGCCCCAACGGCGACGACGCCCCACCAGATACACCGGGCGCAGCGGTAGGAGAGGCCATGAGAACTCCGTCCTTCGTCGAGCTCGTGAGCGGGTGAGCAGCGCCAGAAGGTCCTGCCCGAGAAGCATCTGGTCAACGCTCTGCCGCAGCCACACCGGAGTTCCTCCACCAGCTGATGGCGGCCGGTGCCCCTGCGTGACCCACCGACCGGCTCGCCACAAGGCTTGAGGGGGTTGTACATCGGCTTGAGAGTGCCGCTGGCGGCTGGTCGGCATTACTCGTCGATGCGTTGAAGCTCGACAGCTTCTCGGTCGCCAGCGGCGGCGAGGCCGTCGACAACGCGGCGCCATCGGCTCAGAGCAGCGGTGCCAGGTAGCCCGGTTTCGCGGAGTTCGGTGAGCCAGCCGGTGACGTTCCAGCAGTGGTTGGCGAAGGCGTCATAGCGGCCGTCGATCACGTGTTCCAGCCATGGCAGGCCTGTCGCATACTGCCAGGTGGACGGGGTGGTGCGGGCGAAACGTGCCAACGTATCGGCGGCCTTGGCCTCGCCTCGGGCCCGGTCGAGCCATCGTTCGGTCGCGTCGCTGATGGCGCTGGGTGCGAGCCAGTCGCGGTTCGCGCGGTTGAGGGTGTCGTCGGGGTTGAGGTCGGAGGTGCGCAGTTGTGGAGTGGGAAGCAGTGCAGCAATGGCGTACTCAGCCCAGCGACTGTTGTCCGCTCGCAGGGTGGCGCCTGCGTCAAGAGCATCGAGCGTGGTGGTGAGGATCAGCGGCCACACTGCTGGGAGAAGTGCGCGAAGCGGGGCGTCGTAGGTAAAGAGGGTAGCGGCGTCGTGCAGTAGCTGTTGCAGGGCGTTGGCGTTGTCAGCGAACGTCCGCAAGTGCGTGGTGAGGGGTTCCGTACTGCCTGCGGCGGCGAGGGTGATGAGGGTGCGGACGACGAGTTCGCGCTCGGGGCTGTCGTATCCGGCGTAGCCCTCGGTCATCCAGTGGTCGGCGCCGTTGCGGTGCGCATCCATCAGGATCGGGAGGAGGAGGGTGGCCTGTTCGGCCAGGCAGGTGGTACTGCGGGCGGCGGCTGTGCAGGCGATCGGCATGGCAAGCCGGTTCACGAGCAGGTCGGTGGCCGGAACGGCGGGCAGAGTGTCGGAGTAGGGGGGCGGCAGGAACTCCGGCTGACGGTTTCCTGACCGCCAGGGGCCGAGGCGACAGCCTCCGAGGCCTGCTTGGACGGCGGCCCACAGGGGCTGGTGGCGCCGGCAGGGTGTGTCCGTGTCCTTGTCCGCTTCGCAGGGGGACTCCCACACGGGGGCGCAGCCAGCGGCGAAGAGGGTGCGGATGCCGTCTGGCAGCGCGGCCAGGGCGATGGTGTTCTGTTCGATGCGGTCCTGCGCGATGCCGAGGTGATCGAACTGGGCGAGGAGGAGAGAGGGGAGGGCGCGGGCGGCTGAGCCGGAGGCAGCCATCGGATATACCCAGCTGTCGTCGTCCCTGCTGCCGGGGGGCGCGGTCGTAGGGGTGGTGAGGAGCCTGTCGGCGGCCCATAGCAGGTCGTCGTCGGGGACGACCGCGAGCCCGCGAGCGTGGCTGACGACGGCGGCGGCCGCGACGGCGGTCGGAGCGTCTTGCGGATGCAGGGTGCCGAACAAGGGTGGATCGGAGGCGACCTTCCGCGCGAGCGCAAGATCAGCGAGAAGCGCATCGGCCTGCCACTTTTCGGGCCAGTTGTCGTAGTCGCCGTAGGTGTGCTGCAGGCGCAGCGCTTCACTGCCGGCTGCGACCTGGGCGGCGAGCGGAGCGAACTGCTCGGCGACTTCCGCGGGAGGCGTGTACTGCAGGACGACCATGTCGTTAGTCCGGTAGGCGGGATGGTTTTCCGACCGCAGCAGTGACGCCCACCCCTGGACCCTGGTGAGTTGCCCGTCGGAGTTGTCGCCGGCTTCGGCTCGCGCGGTAGCAACCAGTCGGTCGGCGACCTCGGCCAAAGCGTCCAGCCGTGCCTGATCTCCTGCGACCATGGCACGCTGAGTCAGATCAGCGGCAACTTCGCGCGGGGGCGTCGTGCGCCGGTCGGCACCGGCCACATCGTCCAGCGCCGGTCCCCGCACATGGAAGTGGCCCTCGGTAGTCGTCCTCGAGCTCTCCAGGCCCCACACTGCCGGCGAAGTGAGCCAGACATCCAGCAGATCCCCGGCGTCTTCGAGACGACGGACGAGCAGGCCGACGACCAGGCCGGCCATAGCGAGATTGTTGCAGCCGCGCAGCAGCAGACGCACGACCCTCTCGTAGGGCATACCCGCCGCGATAAGGCTGTCGGCAAGCTGCTCGACCGCCATCAAGGCGCTCATGCACGGGTAGGGGCCGACGGTCGAAGCGCGGTACCAGCCCCAGACATGGCTGTCGCCGACGAAGTGGCGAGGCCCGATGCCAGGGATGTCGAGGCTGATTCCCTCGAGCGGGGCATCCAGCTCGTCAAGGTTCGAGCTGAGCTGGTGGAGCGTGCGGACACGACGTTCCGCTGCATGGTCGAGCATCCGATTGATCATGTCGAGGGCGTCGCCGGGCAGGCTGTGCAGAAGCCAGTAGAACGGTCCGAAGTGCCAGGCGGCGAAGGGCGGGCCGAAGCCCGTGTGGCGGTGGCTGCGGATCCCCTCGTCGCGCAGTCCTCCGCCGCCCCAGCGGCTTCGCTTGGGCTGGTGGATGTAGTAGGCCTCGGTGAGGTCCAGGAGCAGTCGCGGATGAGTCCGGGCCATGAAGACGGCACCGAGCGACTCCACGGCGGCTGCCAGGTGGCTTGGGGCCTTGGCGGCTGTGTTCCGCAGCCACTGCTCGCTGGCTTCGTCGGTGTCGGGCCCCAGGGTGGCGAGTGCCTCGACCGCAAAGTCGTCGTAGCGTTCCGGGTGCGCGGCGAGGACGCGATCGCGGACCTGCTGGCGCAGCGGGTCGGGCCCCTGGGTGTCGCGGGCCATGCCGCGCAGCCATGCCAGCACGAGTTCGCGGATAGTCTTGCCCATCCCCCGGGGGTATGCATCGTTCTGTCCCAAGTCACGGTCGGTGCAGTAGGTCAGGGCGACCACCGGTGCAAGGGTGAACGGGTCTGCGACGGTGCTGGTGATGTAGCGCAGGTCGGCTAGGCGCAGCAGGGTTTTGAGGCCGCGGTGGTCATCGGCGGCGAGGTCGTCCCAGACGTTTTCGATCGCGGTCTGGGCGTTGCCGAGGGTGAGGAGTGCTTCCATCGGAACTTCCGTCCACCGCTCCCCCTCGTCCTCACCGAGCTGCCGGAATTCGCTGTGCAGTTCGCGCCAGGCGGCTGCTCGGTCCCCGGCGAGCAGCTTCGCCTGGCAGGCGAGTCGTACCGCGCGGATCGCCCAGCGGGGCGCTCCGGCCTTCCTCAAGGGCTCCCATCCTTCGATGAAGAACAGGCGACACAAGGCGAAGTCGCGCATTAGGTCGGTGGCGAACTCGTCGCCTGCGGCGAACGCGGGGTTGGCCGGGGGGCGCAGGACCGCGTCGGATCGCAGTCGCGGCAGTGACGCACCAGCGGCGGGTGGGCTGTCCGGCAGCTTGAGCGCGCGGCGGGCAACGGCGAGGACGGCCTGTTCCCGCTCGTCCGGTGACGCGCCTCCGGGAAGGTACTCCTCGCCGTTTCGGACGAGTCCGTTCCAGACGGCGACGAACACATCGGCTTCGGACAGCAGCGTGCTGGTCTCAGTGACGGTGCCGGCCCGCAGCAGGACATCGACCAGGCCCGGCCGACCGACCAGCCAATCGGCTCGCGTGTCGGCGCTGAAGCGGATCAAGGTGTGAAAGGTCTCGGCGAGCTGGCGACGCTCGTCGAGAGTGAGCCGTGATACGACGTGCTGGGCCACCGTTTCGGGGCGGTCAGCCTGCGTTGCGGCGGACTGCACAACCTCGCGCACCCGCGTGGCCCCGTCACTGCGGGTCACGGCAACCACTCCGAGCCCGGCCCTGAAAGCAGCAGTGGCGACGTCCCTCAGCAGATCACGGCGACCCTCCAGGACGGCTTCTGCACCATCGATCACGAGCAAACGAACCGCCCGGATCTCTCCCGCCGCGAACACATCCGTCAACGGGCGCCCGCCTAACTGGCTCTAACAAAAGCTGCTGATCATGAGACTGTCGGCCTCTCCGCTCGTAGGTCTGGGCATGGGAAACCGTCAGTCGCGGCCGTGGATCGTGTCGGATGAACTGTGGTCGCTGGTCGAGCCGTTGCTGCCGACGCCAGGTCCGAAGAAGGTCCAGGGCAGACCGCGGGTGCCGGACCGGCAGGCCCTGTGCGGAATCCTCTTCGTCCTGCACACCGGCATCCAGTGGGAGTACCTCCCTCAGGAACTCGGCTTCGGCTCGGGCATGACCTGCTGGCGGCGCCTTGCGTCCTGGAACGAGGCCGGCGTCTGGGACCAGCTCCACCAGCTGCTGCTGAACGAGCTGCGGTCGAAGGACCGGCTGGACTGGGAACGGGCGGTGATCGACTCCTCGCACGTGCGGGCTGCCCGACGGGGCCCAAAAGCGGACCGAGCCCGGTCGACCGCGCACGGCCGGGCAGCAAGCACCACCTCATCGTCGATGGTCAGGGCATCCCGCTCGCGGTATCGCTGACCGGCGGCAACCGCAATGACGTCACCCAGCTGCTGCCCCTCCTCGACAAGATCCCGCCCGTCGCGGGCCGGGTCGGCAGGCCCCGCCGGCGGCCGGACGCTCTGCTGGCCGACCGCGGCTACGACCACGACATCTACCGCCGCCAGCTCTGGCAGCGCGGCATCCGGCCCGTGATCGCCAGACGGGGCGAGCCACACGGCACCGGCCTGGGCATCTTCCGCTACGTCGTCGAGCGCACGATCGCCTGGCTCCACGGCTTCCGCCGCCTACGCATCCGCTGGGAACGACGCGACGACATCCACGAAGCATTCCTCGGCCTCGCCACCTGCCTGATCACCCACCGCCACGTCCAACGCCTTTGTTAGGACCTCTAAGAGGTGTTGGACCTGCACTACCGATTCGGGAAGGTCACGCAGGCTCAAGCAGGCCACTGCCGCGCCGTGTTCGGTGAGCTGCTGTGCGGTTCGGATCGTCAGAGCGGACTTCCCGACGTCGGGCTCCCCCGTTACCACCAGGCCCGAACCCGCCCGGCCGGTCTGATCCATCAAAACGGCGAGCCGCGCCCGCTCCTCGGTCCGGTCGAGTTCCAGCCTCACTTCGCCAGCCTGCAAATCCGGGCGGGTCCCCTCCCGGAGGCGATCCGCCATACCGTCCAGCATCGACCAGGCCTGCTGGTAGGAAAGGGTCCGGACCAGCGGGAAGCCGCTGAGTTCACGGCGCACCATCGTCCGGTCCAGGTCCGCGGCAGACGAAGCCCAGGCACCGGAGCGCTCCGCAAGGTGAGCGAAGACGCCGTCAGCCGCTGCCGTCGCTTCGTCAGCAACGATGCGCCGCAGCGCGGAGACGGCCGTGCTCCGGTCGGACTCATCCACGCCCTCCAATCGCATCTGCCGTACCCGCAACGCCATCAGCCAGCGCCACGTCAGCTCCTCGGCATCAACCTGCGACAAATCGTCCTGGTCCTTGACGGCAGCAACGACCAGGGCATCCAGATGCTTGAGACGTGTCCGCACGGCGGCCTTAGAGGTCCTAACAAAGGCGTTGGACGTGGCGGTGGGTGATCAGGCAGGTGGCGAGGCCGAGGAATGCTTCGTGGATGTCGTCGCGTCGTTCCCAGCGGATGCGTAGGCGGCGGAAGCCGTGGAGCCAGGCGATCGTGCGCTCGACGACGTAGCGGAAGATGCCCAGGCCGGTGCCGTGTGGCTCGCCCCGTCTGGCGATCACGGGCCGGATGCCGCGCTGCCAGAGCTGGCGGCGGTAGATGTCGTGGTCGTAGCCGCGGTCGGCCAGCAGAGCGTCCGGCCGCCGGCGGGGCCTGCCGACCCGGCCCGCGACGGGCGGGATCTTGTCGAGGAGGGGCAGCAGCTGGGTGACGTCATTGCGGTTGCCGCCGGTCAGCGATACCGCGAGCGGGATGCCCTGACCATCGACGATGAGGTGGTGCTTGCTGCCCGGCCGTGCGCGGTCGACCGGGCTCGGTCCGCTTTTGGGCCCCGTCGGGCAGCCCGCACGTGCGAGGAGTCGATCACCGCCCGTTCCCAGTCCAGCCGGTCCTTCGACCGCAGCTCGTTCAGCAGCAGCTGGTGGAGCTGGTCCCAGACGCCGGCCTCGTTCCAGGACGCAAGGCGCCGCCAGCAGGTCATGCCCGAGCCGAAGCCGAGTTCCTGAGGGAGGTACTCCCACTGGATGCCGGTGTGCAGGACGAAGAGGATTCCGCACAGGGCCTGCCGGTCCGGCACCCGCGGTCTGCCCTGGACCTTCTTCGGACCTGGCGTCGGCAGCAACGGCTCGACCAGCGACCACAGTTCATCCGACACGATCCACGGCCGCGACTGACGGTTTCCCATGCCCAGACCTACGAGCGGAGAGGCCGACAGTCTCATGATCAGCAGCTTTTGTTAGAGCCAGTTAGCCGCCCCGGGACGCTGCACAGCAGTGCGAAATCCGGCAGCAGAGGACACGGACCGCGCGATCCGGGCCAGCGCGTCGGTCTGCTGCACAGCCGTACTGGAGACGCCGACCGCGAGCGCCACCCGCCAGCGACCGGCCGCCACCTCATCCCAGTGTCCGGTAACCACCCGCAGGAAAGACCGCACCAGCGGGACCGACTTCTCATCGCTCGTGGTCAGGCTGGGATCCCGGCGTACCCCGATCGACACCCGCCGCACGAGGCCGTCACGGGTGCTCCCCTCCACTACGACGTCGTCGATCGGGCTGATGTAGCTGGCCTGAAGACGTACAGAATGCGGGACGACATCGTCACCGAGCTCGCTAATCGGATCCTCGGTCAGCAGGGCGGCAGCCAGCGTCGCCGCGTAACGGTGTTCGATCCAGACACCGCCCCCACCAGTGGAGTACGGAGAAGAGGCATCAGTCGTCATCGGCACGCCTGCCAGCTTACGAGCAGGCACTGACACCCCGACCGGCCGGCAGAACGCTCGCCGACTGCCCGGTGGGTCAGGCCGCTGATCACCCGGACGTCTGCAAGGGCGGTGAAGAAGCCCGTGACGGTGCGGACGGACCGCGGATCCGGCCATGGTCGCTCACCGGTCACGGTGCCGAATGCAAGAACGGCCGGGGAAGCGGGTAGGGCTGCGTGGTTGCGTCCAAGTGCCAGCCGGGCACCGCTGTTGCGGTCCCTGGCCTGCGGGACGGGATGTCCCCTCGCTTCCAGGGTGCGGCGCAGATGCTGGTAGAGGGCCGCGAGATCGAGCAGGGCCGGACCGCCCGGAATGCCGTGGTGCAGGGTGTCGAGCAGTGCGCCGGTGAAGGCGGTGCAGGTGTCCCCGACCGGCGCCAGGGCGGTCCGGGTCTCTGCGGCGGCCGCCAGGAGGAAGCTGCCCTCCACCGCGGCCTGGTCAGCGAGCCCGGGTGAGGCGCTCATCCTCCCCGGAGCCAGGCCGCTGCAGCAGCAGTCCAGAATCACGACGTGCCGCTCGGCACGGGAGTCAAGGAGGAGAACCTGGCGCAGCCAGTCATAGGGCAGGCTGGTCTCGATGCGCCCGTACTCGGTGTCCGGCAAGGCCAGGCTGAGCGCGTCCGCATCGACCGAGCCGTGCCCGGCAAAGTAGACGATCAATGTGTCGGTGGCTTCGGCAGCCGCCTGCCTCACTGCCCCCACCGCGCTCTGCCCGGCGGCCGGGCTCTCGACGACGCGGACATTCTGGGCGGGCAGGTGCAGGGACACCGGGCTGGTCAGGAGGCCGGCGAGGGCCCGTAGATTGTTCGAGACCGCCGGCAACTGCTCGAGGTGCCGGTAGCGGCTCGTGCCGATCAGGACCGCGCGCGACGCTCCCGGGTCGGGCAGCACACTCACCGGCCTGCCTCCCCGTCGCCGTCGAGGTGGTCAAGTGCCCGCGTCGCCTGCTGGATCTCCTGTTCGGAACAGTCGGTGAGAACGATGACCGTGTCCCCGCGGCGAATCTCCACCCGCGGCCGCTGCGGGCGCGTCTGCCGCCACGCCGCCACCGCCAGCACGAACGATGCCGCACTCCACCCATTGCCCGTCACCAACTGCAGGACATCAAGCGCCGTGCCCATGTCTCCCGGACCGGGGACACCGCCCCGCACGTATGCCGTCGCCGACCGGCGCGCCTCGGGATCCGCACGCAACCAGCCTTGCAGTGAACGCAGTTCCCCCGCAGACGGATCGACCCGCACCTCTAGCAGCACTGCGCCCACCCCGGCTCCCGCACCGATTCCAACGACGATGCAGACCTATCCCCCGCGATGGCTGGAGAATCCAGAACGCTCGCGCGGGCTGTCTCCGTACCGGCCCCGCAGCCGTGCCCAGTACGCGGCACGGTAAGGGGAATGCGGGCACTCAAGAAGAAGGCATCCCATCCGGCACGCTGCCTGAAGGCCGCGGTATGACGGTCGCGTTGCGGCGGGCGCGGCGCCGTCGCCCGGCCGGGCTGGGGCTGTCGTGCCCCCCCTCCTTGCAGCCCGGGCAGACCGTTGGCCGGCTGCGTGTACGGGCCGCACGAGGGACGCCTGTGTCCTGCGCCGGCGTGGGGCACCGTCGGCTGGCCGGCGTCGTGCCTGCCGTGTACGCCGGCCGCAGGGGTGTGCGGGACCACACGCGAAAGCCGGCGCCCGGGGGACGGGTGCCGGCTCGGTGCGGGCAGGCCACGCGCCAACGTGGGTTGTGCCGGGTGTCCCTGTCAGCATCGGTTGCAGCCAGTAGCAGTTCAAGGACGTTCGCGGCCGGCAGGACCGGCCTCGTGGTGTTGTGCGGCCCACCATCACTCATAGACAGGGACTGCGGCAAGCCGAGCGTGGACGCGAATGAACCATCCCGGCGGCCGGGCCCGTCCTGCGCCGCCGTCGTACGACACCAGTGCTGGTCAGAGGGGGACGCAGGAGCGGGGGGTGAGAACCGCTCTCTTGGACACCAGCGAACCAAAAAACTCCCATACCCCACATGTGGAATTTTACGGGCGCTGATCGCTCTGCGGGGAGCGGCCTCGTCCTGGAATGATGGAGATCTCCCCCGGCACAGCTGGTGACGCCAATCGCCGCTGTGCACACGGGGTTTGCAGCCAGTAGCAGTTTCGCGCCCGGCCCGCCGTCTTCTGGCGGCCGGGCATGCCGAGAGGACGTCATATGCCCACCGAGACCACCCCCGCAGTGCCCGTCCCCGCCGAGCCCGTGCGGACGGACCCTGCCTCCCGGTTCGGCGCGCCGCAGGCCTTCACCGCTGTGTCCTTCCCCGTCCTGGGCGGTGCCCTGCACGTGGCCGGGGTGCCGCTGCAGGACATCTTCGTCCTGCTGGGCGGCTGCGGTGCCCTGGGCGCGGCGGCGGTCGTGGCCGTCGGCGGCGGCCGCCGCCGTGCGGCGGCGCTGGCCGGTGCGGTGCTGCGCGCCGCCGCCGGAAAGTAGGAGGCCGCGATGGGACGCCGGGAGAATCCCGTCGACCACAGCCGGCCCGCCCGGGGCCGGCTGGCCGCATATCTGCGCCTGCGGCGGCAGTCGGCCGCCATGACCTACCGGGAACTGGCCCGTGCGACGGGGCTGTCGCCGGCCACGCTCAAGCGGGCGGCCTCGGGCACCGTGGTGCCCCGGCACACGACGGTCGAGGCCTACGTCGAGGGCTGCGGCGGCGGGGCGGCACAGGTGCAGTACGCCGGTGAGCTGTGGCGGCACGCGCGCATCGAGGAACGCGGCCGGCTGTCCGGGCTGCACGCCCCGCGGCCCGAACTCATCAGCGACGCCGCTGACCTGAGCCGGGCTCTGGAAGTGGTGTGGGAGCAGGCAGGGGCACCGAGTCTACGGGACATCCGGGACCGTTCGGGCAACCCGCTGGCCCTGCCCGTCAGCAGTGCCGCCCGCATCGTCAACCGTGACGCCATACCCGCCGACGAGCAGCAGCTGGAGGCGTTCCTTGCCGGCTGCGGCGTCCCGCCCGACAAGCACGCCGCCTGGACGGCCGCCTTCGCCAAGGCCACCACCGCCGCGCACGAGCTGCCGCAGGAACCGGCAGCTGCGGACCGCCCCGTCGAGCGGCGCCTGCTGCACATGGCGTCCGCCCACGCGGGCGGGCCGGGTACGCGGACCAACAGCCAGGCATGGAGGCGGCTGGTCGAACTGCTGCCGCCCGCCGCGCTGGATGAAGCCGTCGCGATCGGCATGCACAGCTACCTGGCGTCGCAAGCCTCCCTCAACGGCAAGAGCCCGCACGCTCCACTCGCCTGGCAGCCGGACCTCTTCACGACGCACGACGGCCAGTACGTGGCGGTCGAAGTGAAGACCCTCTCCAGCCGGGGCCGCGGCGGCCCCGCAGCCGGCGGGAGTGTGCACAAGCCCCGCACACCGGCCGGAGGAAGCCCTCCCACCGCCCGGGCCGCACAGGTCCAGGCGACGCGCCGCCAGCCGGCCACACACCGGCTGACGGCCGTCCGCTGACCTCCCCCGGACAGCACACGGACCGCATCAGGCGGTCAAAGGGGCCCCTGCTGGGCAGGGTTTCGCTGCGGTGAAACGCTGCCCAGCGGATGGGCACGAGCAGCCGGGCGGGCGCGCGGGCCTCGGCAGCCCGGGGCTCTCGCTCCGCAGGCCGGGGCCTGGCTGTTACAGGTCGAACTCGAGGTGCTCGATGTCCGTGAAGCGGACTTCTCTTCCAGGGAGCAGGCGCGGCGGCCGCCGTCCTGGAAGTACACGTCTTTGAGGGCTTCGGCCGCGATCTCGCGCAGGCGGGCGCCGCTGACGCCGGCTTCACGGGCGCCGAAGAGCTGGGCGGCGTAGTGCGGGGGCAGGGTGACGGTCAGGTGGCGGACGCGGTCCTGGTCGGTGGATCCGATGGGTGCGGTGCAGCCCAGGCGGGCGCGGGTGTCGATGACGATGCCGTCGGTGGTTGCCGCCCGGTGCCGAGCCCGGGCACGGATCTGCAGCTGCCACCGCTGGGTCACCTCGCGCTCCTGGCGGGCGGCGACACCGGGGCGGGGCTGAGTGATCTGGTTCTTGACGTAGCGTTCGACGGTGCGCTGGACAATTCGCAGCAACTGGGCCACCGCGCGGGTGCCTTTGCGGTTTCTGACGAGGTAGCGCATCTGCGCGGGCGCGGTCTCGAGTACGGGGCGGGCGAACGCCTTGTGCACGGCGTCCAGGCCGTCCGCGAACATGCTCATCGGCCGTCTGCTCCCTACTCGCCGTGGCCGGTGTCGGTGACGGTGCCGTCCTTGATGTACCGGGCGAGGTTGAGGTCGGGGGCGTCGTAGCGGTCGCGGACCTCTTCGCCCCACGGGACACTCCGGGCGCCCCCGTGTTGACCAGGCCGGGGTTGATGCCGAGTTTGAAACCGCCGGGAAGCGGCTTGCCACAGCGGCGCAAGCCGGCCGGTATCCGGCCAGCCGCAGCCCGGCAGGGTGCGGCGCAGCGGGGGCGAGAGTGCAGAACTCTCACTGACACCGGCGCCCCCGCCCGACACCTGGATACCGGGCGCATCCCAACAACCCCCGGTTGCACTGATGTTGCGGTTACCGGCCGGTTCTGCTGCGCGGCAGGTCAGGTATGGCGTTGTGCGGAATACGTGATCACCGACAGCAGCCAGGAGGCCGCATCGTCCGCGGTACCCGAGGCCAGGTGCCGCATCCCCGAGCCGCACAGCACGCATGGTGCTGTGCGACACGAAGGCGCTCTAGTGCTGCGACCGGATTGGTTCACCGGGTCGGCGGTACTGTCCGCGCATGCATCAGTTCCCATGCACTTTGGAAGCCCTCGTTGTGCGCACCGATCTCTCCGCAGACAGTGCTTGGGACGCTCTGCGGGCGGCGCTGCGCTCGCCCAGCAGGGACGGCTTCTTGGCCAACGTCGCACTTGCCGATGACCGGAGATACGAGGGCTAGACGCCCGAGTCGGCCCTCGGCCTCATCCCGGCGGAGTATCAGCATCCACTTCTTGTCCTTGCAGACCCTGTAGCTGTCGCCTCGCCTGACTTGCCGCTTCTCGTAGTGATCTGCGGCGTGAGCGTGGGCGGTGTGTCCGCGTTGTGGCAGCCGAGCTGTGGAGCATCGAGAACAACCTCTCGGAGGCGAACATGGACTTCGAGGAGTTCGCCGGCGCCGTCGACGACGACGGCGTTTTCCGCGGCTTCTGAGTCACTGGCCGCCAGGCGGTGTTCAGGCTGCGGGTGCGAGGGAGCGCCCGCCCCAGCGGATGCCCTTTTCGCTGCGGATGCGGGCGCGATCTCTGCGCTGGGCTGCAAGGACGTCGGGGTGACGGGCATTGGTATTGCGCCAGCACAGGTATCGGTGCAGGGCCCGGGTTTGCGCGGGGTCGCTGCGATGGTTCGAGCTGGCCAGGGTGAACTGCCGCAGCGGGCCGAAGTGGGCCTCAATCGGGTCGGCCCAGCAGGCGTAGGTCGGAGTGAAGCACAGCTCGACCTTTCTCTTCTCCGCCCAGCGGCAGATGTCCACTCCGGTATGGGCGGAGAGATCATCCAGGATGATGTAGATCGGGGCGCCGTCGGGTCTGGCGGCGCGGATCGACGTCAGGGCGGCCAGGGTGTTGGCAGTGCCCTTTCCGCGACGGTTGACGCCCCACAGACGGTCGTCGCCGACGGAGTAGCAGCCGTGGAAGTAGGTGACGCCGTGGGTGCGGCGGTAGGTTGCCGGCAGGCGGGCGGGCTTGCCCTGCTTCGCCCAGCAGGAGCCTGCGATGGGTCTGATCCCCAGGGGCCCAAACTCGTCGAAGGCGAACACCCGGTCCGGGAAGCGGTCCAGCACGCGCTCGATGCGGTCAAGCCTGGCGGCACGTTCGGGGCCGGGCGACTCCTTCCATGTCTCGGTGCGCTGGAAGGTGATACCGCAGCGCAGCAGCAGGCACCGTAAAGCCTCCCGGCCGATGCGGATGACGCGTCCGTGTACGCGGCGCAGGTAGGCGGCGCGTTTACAAAGCGACCAGCGGGTGAAGGGCTGGCCGAGCTTGGTGGGGCGGGTGGTGGCCGTCTGGACGACGTACTCCTCGTCGTCACGACTGAGCAGGCGGGGACGGCCTCCCGCCCATCAAGGGTCCAGACAGGCCAAACCGATCTCGATGAACCGGTGGATCACATCCCGGACGGTGTCCTCGTCGGCCTGGACCAGCTGGGCGATCACCAGGACGCGGATTCCGCCGACGGACACCAGCAGCATCATCACCCCCCGGTAGCGCACCGAACTGGTACTGCCCCGCCGCACGATCTGCTGCAGCTTCTGCCCCTCCTGGTCCGTCAGTCTACGCACCCGCACAGGCTGCGCCACCACACCTCCAACGGTCGGAACGAACGTCACCACCCATCCAACCGCCCCGATCACCAACCCGGCGAACCTTCCCGGCCAGAACACTAGATGATGGGCGGGCGGCCCAGGCGGGTCATCCGTGCCACCGTCGCCCACCGCATCGGCCGCCGCTGACCGCCCGACTCCCGGACACCCTCGGCGAAGCCGCCCGCCCAGGCACGCCATCCGTCCCACGACCGTGTGCGCACCACCGTCAGCGCAGCCCACACCCCGAGATAGACCGGGACCAGGGGTGCGGGCAGATGCCGCTTGGCCAGCCACACCCGGTTGCGGGCCGTCATCCGGTAGTAGACCGCGTGCCGGGCCGGTGACGTCCAGGGGTGCTGCAGCAGCAGCGACGGCTCGTACACCACCCGCCAGCCGTCATCCAGCGCCCGCCACGCCAGATCGGTCTCCTCATGTGCGAAGAAGAACTGCTCGGGCCAGCCGCCGATCCGCTCCAGCATCCGCATCGACAGCCCGTGCCCGCCGCCCAGGAACGTCGTCACTTCCCCGGCCCGCATCGGGTCCTTCGACCGCAGGCGCGGCACATGCCGGCGCTGCGTACGTCCCCGCTCGTCAGCGATCCGGAACGACACGATCCCCAGCCGCTCATCCGCCTCGTACATCGAGGCCAGCTTCGCGCACACGCCGGTGTCCACGAGCAGCCCGTCGTCGTCCAGGTCAACGACGACATCCACGTCCCCGCATGCCCGCAGATGCTCGATGGCCACGTTCCGGCCCCCGGACACCCCGAGGTTCTCCTCCAGCTCGACTCCGTCCACGCCCACGGGCAGCTCCGGCAGCGGGCTGCCGTTGCCCACCACCACGATCCGCGTGGCCGGCAGCGTTTGCCCAGCCACCGACTTCAGCAGCGCCTTCAGCTCGACAGGCCGGTTGCCCATGGTCAGGACCGCGATCCCCAGGCGTGGACGACTCACAGGTGAACTCCGATCGACTTCCGATCGACGCAGCCTAGCGGCCCGCCACCGCTTCACGACGACACGGACAGGAGACCATCGCGTGACGACACCGCACTTCCTCTCTCTCGGCAACTACCTCACCCACCCGGCCGACCCCGCCCTCGCCTCCACCGCATACGCCCGCCCGGCCTCCAGCGACCTCGCCGCATGGCTGACCCAGTGGCCCGACCTCCACGCCCAGGCCCTCAAGACCCTCGCCCGCCGCATCCATCCCACCGCCCGGATCCACCCCACCGCGATCATCGGCGACGACGTCATCATCGGCCCGACGTCAAGGTCTGGGAGTTCACCACCGTCCTCGGCCACCGCATCGGCCTCAACCGCACCCTTGTCAGCGACCAGGCCCACCTTTCCGCCGACGTCATGGCAGCAGCGCTCCACCTCACCACCGACATGACACACCCCAGCCGCGACACCTTCCTCCGGCTGCCCGACGGCATCTACCCCTGCCGCACCCCGCGTTTCGGCGCCCTCATCGGCGACCGCGTCCAGACCGGCAGCCGCATCACCCTCGGCCCCGGAACCGCCATCGGCCGCGGCTGCCTCATCCACTCCCACACCGCCGTCAGCCCGACCGTGGTCGTACCCGACCACCACACCATCACCCCCACCGACCGCCCCACCCACCACACACGCATCCGGCGCACCTGACCGGCCGGGACTACCCAACTCTCCCGGTGCTGCAACACCACGAGGGGCGGGGCCCGGGCCGGGGCGTGCTGCACGCGCCGGACTGCGAAGAGGCACCCGAGGGTGCCGCTGCTCGATGTGCAGCGGGTCCTGGACGTCGCGGAGAACCCGGGGACGCGGCTGTGCACGCTGTGCGGGTGCGCTCAGGACCTGACGCCGCTGCTGAGCGGCTTCGACCACATCACCGACTCCTGACTTGCCCCGCTGTGGGCCGTACGGGTGACTGCGCTGGTCAACAGGGGTGCAAGGGACGGACTATGAGGGCTATGAGCACAGACGAGCCTGATGTTCCGTCGACCGACTTCCAGCCGGGTGATTCCCTCACCGGCTCCGCCTGGCCGGGCATCCTGGGCGCGGCCTTGCCCGTCGCCACTGCGGTCACGGTCGCCGGGCGGGTGGCGAAGGCACACATCGAGCAGCGCGGCGAGACGGAGCGGACGGCCATCGAACAGCGTGGCGAAACGCAGCGCGCGGTCATCGCTGCCGAGGTCGAACGTGAGCGGATCCGCCAGCCTCAGCTTCCGGCCGGCGACGGCGACGCCGCCTGAACGCTCCGGACCCTCGGGACCCGGCGGACCCGCCGGACCTGCGGCCACCGCTACTCGGTGGTGTGCTCAGGGTCCGGCAGTTGGAGCGGGAAGTGGCGCTCAAGGATCTCCACCCACCGGTGCAGGACTACAAAGCCGGTGGTGCCGGCCTGCGCCTGGACCAACTCGAGTTCGACACCGACTTCATCGCCGAGTTCGCCTCGGTGGCAACGAGGGAGAACCTGTCCAAGGACGTGCTGCGGCCGCCTGCTGCTGGTGTTGTTGGGGCTGGGCACCAGCATGGGCATCAAGCGGGTCGTGGCGACCGGCAAGCACGGCGAGTCCGAGGCGACGCTGCGCCGGGTGCGACACCTGTTCATCAACCTGTGCCGGTGGGACCAGGCACCGCCAAGCCTTCGGGCGAGGTTTCGTGGTGACCCGGCAGCCCTATTACCGGGCCACCTCCGATCAGTGGGTTTCGGTGCGCCTTTCGAGGCGGGTGCCGTGGCGGAGGGTGATCGACATCAGGTCGCTGGGAGCGTCCAGTTCCAGACGGTGCCAGCGGCCGCGGGGGACGATCACAGCGGCGCCTGCCTGCAGTTGCACCATGTCCTCGGTCCCGCCGGGCGCGTCGGGACGGAAGTAGAGGCGGATGCCGCCGATCAGGCAGCACACTGCTTCCTCAGCCTCCGGGTGCATCTCCCAGTGGTCGGCGTGGACGTCGGCGTTGGTCTCCACGTGAAACGTAGCGATCTGCCAGGCGCCGGAACTGCTGCTCGTCATCTGCCGTTCGACGGCTCGGACATCGCCGTCGGGGTGGAAATGCAGCGCCGAGGCGAACAGGTCGACGGGGGTGGTCGTCATGAAAGTGTTCCTTCCAACTGGTTCTCTGCGGGGTCGGTGGATCGCGGGACAGGGGTGACGGCTCTGCGGCGCGGCAGTACACCGATGGCCACGACTGCCGCGAGCCCGAAGATGGCGGCGGCGATGGCCAGGCCCAGGGCGTAGCCGTCGTTGAGTGCGGCGGGGTCGGCGGTCGTGCCGGTGTGGTGCGCGGCGATGGTGGCCAGGGCGGCCAGGCCGATGCAGCCGCCGAGTTGGCGGGAGCTGTTCATGAGGCCGCTGGCCATGCCGGCCTCACGCGGAGCGACGCCGGTGGTCGCGGCGGCGGCAACTGGAGCCAGGACCAGCCCGGCGCCGACGCTGGTGACGAGGGACGGGCCGAGCACGTCGGTGAGGAAGCTGCCATCGGGGCTGATGAGGGCGAACCAGGCCATGCCCGCTGCGGCCAGCAGGGCGCCGGGCACCAGGGATGCGCGGGGGGTGCGGGACGCGGTGACGCGGGTGGCGACTATGGTTCCCGCGACCAGGCCCAGGGAGAAGGGCAAGAATGCGGTGCCGGTCGCTGCGGCACCCATGCCCAGGACCTGCTGCATGTACAGGGACACGAAGTAGAACGCCGTGAATTGTCCGGCCGCGGCCAGGAACACCAGCACGTTCGCGCCGGCGACCCAGCGGCTGCGCAGCAGGCCGAGGCGCAGCAGCGGTGCGACGACCCTCGCCTCGGCGAAGGCAAAGATGCCCAGCATCACGGCTGCGGCGGCAAGGGTCGCCCACGTGGCCGGGGAGCCCCAGCCCAGGGTGTCGGTTCGGACGACGCCGAGCACCAGTAGCCCGACTCCGCCTGTAGCCAGGACGGCGCCCAGCGCGTCCAGCCTCTCGCGCCGAGCAGGTGCTGCTCCGGCGGATACCCCTGCGGGGATGAGCGCGAGAGCCGCCGCGACGATGGGTAGGTTGATCAGCATGACCCAGCGCCAGCCCGCGTACTCGGTCAGCAGTCCACCTGCCAGCACGCCCAGCGCGCCGCCCGCGGCGTTCACCGCGCTCCACACCCCCAGCGCCCGAACACGCTGAGGGCCTTCGGCGAAGGTGGTGGTGAGCATCGCAAGCGCGGCCGGCGCGGCTGCGGCGGCGCCCAGGCCCTGACCGGCGCGTGCGGCGATCAGTTGCCAGGGATCCTGGGCCAGCCCGCCCACCAGCGAGCACAGCCCGAAGACGGTCAGCCCCAGCACGAACATCCGACGCCGGCCGTACAGGTCGCAAGCATGTCCCCCCAACAGCAGGAACCCGCCGAACGTAAGCGCATATACGTGCACGACCCACGACAGGTCGAGCGGCGCGAATCCCAGCGCCGTGCGGATCGCGGGTAACGCGACGTTGACCACGGACATGTCCAGGGCGACGACGAACTGGGCGACGGCGGCTGCCGCCAGCACCACTCCGGGCCTCCCGCGCGAGTTTCTATACATGTAAGAAAAGTTAGCGTCAGGGTTCGCCGTTGTCGACACCTGGGGAATGATGGGGGCATGCCGCAACCGTCCGCACCGCGCAAAGCCCTGGGCCGACCTCCCCGCATCTCTCGCGAGGAGATCATTGAGACAGCCCGCCGGATCGTGGATGAGGGAGGCGTGGACCGTCTGACCATGCGGCGGCTGGCCACGGAAGTCGGCAGTACGCCGATGGCGCTCTACCACCACGTCCGCGACAAGGAGGAACTGCTCGTCCTCCTGCTGGACGACTACGCCGACCGGACCCTAAGCCGACCGGAACTGCCCGCCCACCCTCGCGAGCGGATCATCGTGGCCGCCACCGCAGTCCACGAGGCGCTCGCCGCCTGCCCCTGGATCGTGGAGGTGCTGACCGCCGACGACTTGCTGTCCACGAGCGCGCTGTGGTTCGTCGAGCAGATCGTCGACGGCTTGGTCGAATGCGGCCTCTCCCTCGACCTGGCCGTGCACGGCTACCGTGCGATCTGGTACTACACCGCCGGAGAAATCGTGGTCAGGACAACAGCGGCCCGACGGCGCGCAGACGATGACCGTGCGACCTACCGGGAGCACGTCTTCGCCGATCTCGACCCAAGCGAGCTGCCCCGCTTGGCACAGGCCGCAGACCGTTGGGCTCCGCTGACCGCTGAGGACACCTATCGGGACGGGCTCCAGGCCCTGGTGGACGGCCTTCTCGTCCCCCGCTGACAGGCTCGCCGCCAGTGATGTGCCTGGCCGCTGACACCACGGCTCCCAAGTGTCGGAAAACGATCGATTGCCGACAGGCGGCCGACGCGTCCAATGAACCCGTGCAATCCGGAGGTTCTCGGCGGCACGAATCTAAAGTCTGTCCCGTAAATGATCTATGGCATGCTGACTGACCAGCGGTGCTGCCCCTCACCCTGTGAGGGTGAGGTTGTGGAGGCGGGCGATGCCGAGCGTGGTGTGGTGGACGCCCTCGTCCTTTAGGCGGCAGTCGCGGAGGATCTTTCACGTCTTCATGCGTGTGAAGGCGTGCTCGACGCGGGCGCGGACCTTGCGGTGGGAGGCGTTGTGCTCCTCTTTCCATGTTGGCAGTTCGGCCTGGTCGCGTCCCCGGCGGTGAGGGATGACCAAGCCGGTGCCGCGGTAGCCGCCGTCAGCGATCACGGTTGTCCTGCCGACGGCGGCCTTCGCCCCGGACAGTTCCCATGCCTTGCAGTCGTTGCGGTTACCCGGCAGGGGAGGACCGACGGCGACGACGCGCCGGGTGTCGGCGTCGATGACGACCTGGTGGTTGGTGGGGTATCGGTAATTCTTCGAACGCTCGGCGATGCTGTGGTCGCGGGTGGGGACCAAGGTGCCGTCCACAATCAACACGGCATCCTTGCGAAACCGTCGGCGTTGGCGCAGAGCGAGGGCGGGCCCGAGGTGGTCGATGATGCGGTCGGCGGCCGACTTCGATATCCCGAACAGGAGGGCGAGCTGTCGCAGTGTCATGTAGGTCCGCCAGTAAGCGATGACCAGTAGCACGCGGTCCTCCAGCGGGAGACCCCACGGCCGTCCCCTGCGTACCGGGACCGCGCCTTCCTTGCGCAGAGCGGTGATGAGCGTGCCGAACTGACTGCGGGCTCAGCCCGGTGAACGGGCTCATCCAGCGGGGCTCCGATGCCGTGATCACGGCGAGATCATCTCCCGGCCCCGAGGAGCCGTGCTGAGCTACGGGATGTCGGGGTACTGAGGGCGCTTCCGTTTGAGCTTGGCCAAGTCACTGAGATCGATGCCCGTAGCCTTGGCATACTGCCTGGACCAGTCGGCGACGGCCTGCCGGAACAGGTAGTCGGGGCGGCGAGCCACCGGCTTCTCGCCGCGGTTCCGCAACTTAGCGACAGCGGCCCGCTCCAGATCCCGATCACCGCACTGACGAGCCAGAAGGATGGCTTTCGCAAGTCGTGACGGCTCGTTGATGGCCGGCGCGAACGACCAGACCCCGTCCCGGTGAACATGGGTGTCCGCCAGGAGCAGCAGTCCCAGGTCGTGGGAGTCGCGGACAAAGCGCAGGGACGGCGGCCCGTAGTAAGTGACGTCGGCGGAGACTGCAGAGGCGAGCGGAGCACTGCCCGCTGGCCAGGGATAGCATGCAGCGGGAGGAATGTCAGTCGGACCTGCGTCGCCGGACGGCGAGTGGTGGTCGATCCGGATGCCCACTCCACCAAAGCCGTCCATCCGGTCACCGAGACCGCAGTGGTCCGTGTGCACCATCCAGCCGAAGAGCGACCGGTCGTAACGGTCCTTCCAAATCGAAAGCATGGTGCACAGGCTTCCCCGGACGAACTTCAGCTCACCACCATCGATGCTGGTAGGAGCCATCCCGAGCAGCTCAACAAACTGCTCGGCCACCCTTCGTACCGTCCACGGTCGCGTCACGAGGGCATGGTAGGTGCTACCCACGACGCGCCGACCGACCGGAGCACCAGCGTGCCTGCCAGGTCACTCGCCACCCGAAGATCGATTACGGGACAGCCCTTAGGGCCGACATACTCACCCGCGCCGGGGAGGGGATGTGTCAGAGCCCCGGCGCATGGTCTACGCGGCGCTTGGAGGGGTCGGCGCACTTGCAGGGGTCGGCGCACTTGCAGGGGTCGGCGCGCCGGACGGCGCGGGGGCCGTGAAGCGGGCGATGTCCACTCCGCGTGACCGCAGTCGTTCCTCCGCGCTGTCGGCCAGTCGGCGGTAGTGGGCCCAGGTCGGAACCCCCGGCCAGAACGCGTCCCGGTGCGAGAGAAAGTCCCCGGCGGCGTACTTCACCTTGGTCAGCGAAGGCGCCCAGAGATCCAGGACGTCCTTCTCGCTGACGTACTTCATGTGGCAGTACAGGCCTGCGGCATCGAACACCGCCAGCGCGCGGTTCACGCTGGTGTAGTCGTCGGGTGGCAGATCCTCCACGCGTCCGCCTCGCGCGTAGAGCTCGAACAGTATGCGTCTGCCGTTCTGCAGCTCGGGGCTGATCAGCAGTTCGTGGAGCTTGAGGAAGGTGTCCCTCCGATCCTTGCGCCGATTCACGTACAGGGACAACAGGCTGATGGTGACTGCGATCGCGGAGATGATGATGGACGTCATGCGGTACTCGACCTCCCAAGTGTCCACGCTGTGCGTGGGATGGCTGCGTGACACCCTCAGCAAACCCCGGCGGATGGGTCGGCAGCCAGAGCGCGTCCCGTGTCCTGCGCCGACCAATCCCCACCGTTGGCCAGCCGGCCGTCGCCCCGTCGGGATCGATCCCGGCCAGTTCCCAGGTGGTGTCGCGTACGCCGAAAACGATCAGTCCGCAGCGGGCGTTGGCCATCGCAGCGACGTCCTTGGCCCGTTCGACCGGCCGTCCCGCAGAGGGCCGAGGAAGGTATTCCATCCAGTCCAGGTCGTCGGACAGGGATGCTGGTGCTTCCAGGACGCCCCAGTGGTGGGATGCGCGGGGACGCAGGTGTAAGGGCAGAACGATGCCCAGGTATGCGCGGCCCTCGTGGCCCGGCCAGGTCGGATCGATGACGTGCCCGTCCGCGTCCGTGCACCAGGCGTGGGGGTCTACCGCCTACTACTAAAGCGTGAGACAAGCAGGGCGCATGTACTGAGACAGGCGAGTCCAAGTGCGCTCCACCATACGGGCATGATGTCAAGAGCGTTGGGTGAGAAGATAATCAGAGACAGCACCGCAACGATCAGACACGCGAGGAAGACGCCTTGCAGTTGTTTCGACATGTTGCGTCCCCTTTCTCCGGGAGTGCCCTGGCCCCCGTGCTGGGGGCCAGGGCAGGGCAGCCGTTATCGACGGTTAGCAGGCGTTCTCGTCTGACACGCCACACGCGATGGCGCCAACGAAGCCCGCCTGAGATACAGCCAGACCAATACCGCCAGCCACTGTCAGCGAAGCACCGCCAGTCGGGATGGCTGTGATCAGAGCCACCGTCGCAAAAGCGGTTGCGACCGTGTCCCACCCCGTCCACAGCCCGGTCGGGTCACCGTGGTTGATGGGATCGCCAGCGGCGTAGAGGTAGGGGTTGGTTTCCTGGCCGGAGGGGTCGGGCTGGGTGAAGCGGCCGAGGGCGGGGTCGTAGTAGCGGTGGCCCATCTTGTACAGGCCGGTCGGGTCGGCGTACGCGCCCGCGTAGCGGTACGGCTGGGGGGCGGCCTCGGTGGTGGTGCCTCGGGGCGTGCCCGTCGGACCGTAGGCGTAGGTGTGCGTCCGCTTGCCGGTGTCGTCGACGAGGCCGAGGACGTTGCCGGTGGCGTCGGTGAGGTAGTAGTAGGACTTCCCCCCAGTCGTCATGGAGTTCAGCGTGCCCGAAGGCTCGCGGATGAATCCCGTGTCGACACCGTTCGTGGTCGTGGACGCGAGACCCAGTGCGGTGTGGTGGAACCACGTCGAGCCGAGCTTGGTGCGTTCGGCGTTGGTGGTGCCGGCATGGACCAGGTCGTAGTTCGTGCCGCCAGTGGTGATGCCGGCGAGCTGGCTGTAGTCGGTCCAGGACTCGTTCGTGCGAGCGGTGCCGCTGGCTGCGCCGGTTTCGTTGCCGAGCTTGTCGTAGGACCAGCCCGTGGTGGAGCCGTTCTTACCGGTCAGCTCGCTGGCGTCGTTGTAGGTGTACGTGGTGCCGCCGGGGCAGGTGTTCTTGCTGCCGTCCTGGCTGGTGAGGTTGCCTGCCTTGTCCCAGCAGTACAGCCACGACGCCTTCCGCGCACCCGCCGAGTCGGCCTCCAGGGCGTAGGAGAGGCGGTCCTGGGAGTCGTAGGTGTAGCTGGTCTTGAGCTTGGTGAGGTTGTCGGTGCGGGTACGGATCTTGGTGGTGTCCTTGCCCGCGCTCGCGTAGCTGTAGGTGAGGTCGACGAACGTCTGCGTGCCCGAGGTGGTCTTGATGCGCTCGGGGCGGCCGTTGTCGTCGATGGTGACGGTCTGGGTGGTGCCGCCGGGGTAGACCGTCTTGGTGCGCTTGTCGTTGTTGTTGTAGTCGAAATCCGACTTCTTGCCGTCCGGCGCGGTCAGGTAGTCGAGGCGGCCGGCCTTGTCCCAGGTGTAATCCGTCGTCCCGGTCGGGTCGGTGTAGAAGTCGACGTCACCGCCCGGGGTGTACGCCAGCGCGGTCTGCGCGCCGTTCTGCAGGGTGCGCACGCTCTCGCGGTTGAGCTTGTCGTACTCCCACTTGGTGAAACCAGAGGCGTCGGAGCGGGTCGTGACGTTGCCGTCGCCGTCGTAGGTGTAGGTGACGGTGAAGTTGGTGGAGGAGACCTCGCGCACCCGGTCGCGGGAGTCGTAGCCGTAGACGGTGGTGACGCCGCGGCCGTCCTCGACCGTCTCCACCCGGCCCAGCGCGTCGTAGGTGTAGGACGTCTCCCCCAACGGCGCCGGCGGCTTCACCCTGATCAGATTGCCCTGGTCGTCGTAGGTGAAGGAGGTGACCTTGCCGTTGCCGTCCTTTGCCGTGCAGCGCTGGCCTTCGAAACCGCCGCAGGTGGGGGTGTCCTTGTTGTAGGTGTACTCGCGGGTCGCTCCGGCGGTGCCCGAGGTGGTCACTGACAGGGTGTTGCCGTTGGCGTCGTACTTGAAGGAGTCCTTGCGACCGTCGGCGGTGGTGAAGTCGTTGGGCAGGTCGGTGCCGGCGATCGTCTGGTAGGCGGTCACCGATGCCGTCGCGCCCATCGGCAGTTTCTGGGATACGGCGTTGTTGCGGTCGTCCCAGCCGTAGGTGGTGGTGTTGCCGCCCGTGCCGTCCGTGCCGGTGCCCATCGCGTCGGTCGCGGTCTGGGTCAAATGGTTTTTGTACGTGGAGTGGCGGGAATGACCGAGCGGGTCGGTGACCTTGGTGATCTCGCCGTCCGCGTTGTGGACGTACTTGGTGGCGTCGCCGTCGGGATCGGTGACCGTCGTCGTGCCCGCATCCGACGGGGTCGCGGCTGTGTAGTCGTAGCGCCAGGTCGGGCCCGTGTGACCGCTCGACGACGACTCCGTTGCCCGTTGCATGGAGGTGACGCGGTTGTGGCTGTCGTAGGTGAAGACCGTGACCGTGCCCTCGGGTGTGGTCACCTTCGTCACCCGGCGCGAGGAGTCGTACTCATAGGTGGTGGCTTTGCCGGCGGTGTCGGTGACCTTGGCGAGGTTGCCGGCCTCATCGAGGTCAAAGACGGCGGTACGGCCGGTGTGGTCCTTGGCCTGCCACTGGTTCGGGTAGGTCTTGACCAGGTCGATCCAGCGGCCCGAGCGGGTTTCGGTGAGCTTGAAGCCCTTGTGCTCGCTGCCTTCGTCGTGCTGGTCGACGGTGATCGTGCCGTCGTTCTTGTCCGTGACCTTGGTCAGGGTGCCGTACTGGTTGTAGGTGTCCTTGGTGCCGGACTTGCGGTCGGTGAGGGTGTAGGTGCCGTCCGCGTTCTTCTTCAGGTCCTTCGAGTAGCCCGTCGGCGTCGTGTACGTGCCGTCCGCATCCACGGTGAAGCGCAGCAGGTTGCCGGTGGTGTCGAAGACGTCGACCTCGCCGTCGTTGATCTGGAGGTAGCGCTCATAGGCCTGCCACCAGCGCTGGGACACCTTCCCCCACGGCGCCTCGAGGGAGTTGTAGGTGCGGGTGAGCTGGAGTTTCTGGCCGACTCCGGCGATGTCGAAGTCCGTGGCGGCGAGCATCAGGTTGCCGTTGGAGACGTTCACCCGCGCGACCAGGGCGTCGTTGAGGCGGGTGTCGCGGATCTGGTGCCAGGGCACCTCGCCCTGGCCCTCGGGCAGGTAGTCGTCCATCACTTCGGCAGCGGCCGACCGGGACGCGGAGCTCTTGGCCTTCCCGCCCGTGGCGCGGGCCTTCTGAGCTGAGCGCCAGGCGGTCACCTCGGCCGGCAGCTTGGCCTCCGCCTCCGACTCCGGGGCTTTGGTTGATCCGGCCGGCGTGGCGGGTGCCTCGACCTTCGTCGGCTTCGTCCACGGACTCTCCGGCTCAGGCAGCCTCGGCTTCGGCGTCGCCGCCAGGCCGGGAGCCGCAGCGATCACCACCGCCGCGGTGGTGATCGCGGAGACGAGAGCGGTTCTGTGTGTTCTCCGGGCACGCCACATGGGCGTGCGCGCAGCACGCGAGTGCATCGGCTTCCCCCACAGGAAGTCAGACCCGGCGACCCCAGCGGTCGCCAGCGGCACACAAGCTGTCACAAGAAGCACACAAATCGGCGCTGCGTCCCCTCGAACGTCAAATGCACACGGGCCGGAATACGCCCCACCGCTTAACCGGGCAATATGCACTTCTATCGTCGCAATAGGGTTGTCGAGCAGGCCCAGTTGATGGAAGCTTCACCGATCTTGGCGTGAGATTTGACTGAATACGCTCGAACAGGGCCCGTGCCTGAGGGTCCAAGGCCAGCGACCGGGCCTTTTCAGTCAGGTTCGGACCAGCAGGCCGGCCATGAGGCGGTAGTCACCAAGTCGTTCATGCTGGCCATGCCATGAATGCACTGGTCACAGAAGTTGTCTCAGACGCGGTGGCGTACACGGGCAGTTCCTGAATGCAGGCTTCACGGAATGCACACTTGCCCCGTCCTGCATGCGTGGTCCCCCAGCCCGCGGCAACCACCCCTGCTGTGAAGGACCCCTCTCCGATGAACGCACCGGGCAGACGCATGCCCTGCTCCCGCTCCACCCGCCACCACTCCCCCGCCCCCTGCCGGCTCACCCTCGCCGTCCGGTGGGCCGGACGCCTGCTGTGCTGGAGCCTCGCCGCCGGCATGACCACCGCCGCCCTCGACCTCCTCGCCACGCCCCAAGCAGCCTGGTGGCCCACCGTCTGGCCACTGCCCTGGTACCTCACCTGCCTCTCAGTCCCGGCCTGGGCCATCCTGCGCGCCCGCGAAAAGGCCACACAGGACCCGCCCGACGAGGACACCCGCCCGGACCACTGGGACCGGGCAGCATAGGAACGGCCGACCCTTCAAGAACACGGCCGGCACTGAAAACGGCGGCCATGCTGATCGCCACGTACTGCCAACGCACAGGCGTGGGCAGGGAGTCCCTGGCGCCGTACCTCCAGCTGGAACAGCAGCGCGACCGCGCCAAGGCCCAGCAGAGGGAGAGTGGGCGCACCTGGCGGGCCTGCTGGGCGAAGGCGCCCCCGCCAGCGCGAGCGAGCCGGGGACCTGGGCCAGCATGCAGTTCCGCACCGGTCAGAGGCACGCCACCAACGCGCAGCAGGCGGAGGACGACCCGCAGAAGCTGTTCACCGAGGCGTGCATGCACGACATAAAGGCCCGTCTGTGCGACGACGTCGGCTCCCTGGACAGCTACCTGACGCCGCACTCGCGGAGCTGGCAAGGAAAGTCGCCAGCGTTCTGGAGGTACCGCGAACGCGACATCCGAACCTGGCTCGCCGACTGGAACGAGCACCCCAGACCGTTCGTCTGGACGAAGAGCGCCGACGAGATCCTTGACAAAGTCGCCGCCTACTGCCGACGAATCTCTGACTCAGGTCACTAGTAGCCCGGCATGTTGGGGTTGAGGCCCAGGTACTGCGAGTCCGCGAGATCCTTCGCCGTCTTACCATCACGCTTCTCGAACCAGGCGGCAAAATTCGCGTCTGCCGACCCAATTGCCGGGCTATTTGCGTTCTCCCGGGCCTCCTTCTCCGCCTGCCATACACGGTCTCCCAAGGCGGGAAGTCGTGCGGCAGGTAGCGTCATTGCACCCCGGTGCGGTCCACGTACAGGATGGCGTTCATGATCTCGTGCAGATCGTGCTCGGGCGGCTGGCCGATGTTCAGTGCCTGCCGACGACGCTCGGCCCGCCAGGCGCGGTCAGCACCGGCTCGATCAACTCCCAGCGGGCATCGGACAGATCACTCGGATACGCGCGACGTTCGGCCATGACTTGGACGTACCGCCGCTCGGGGGCGTGTGCCCAGGCGTGCACCGCAAGCGGCGGAAGCACGGGCCGTGCGACGGGCGTCTTGGGATGAGACAGACGCAAGCCGCGCTGCGCCCCAGGCGTCACCCCAGGAAGCACATGCACCACATCTTCCCCACCAGACCCGGCGCAACGACCAACCCGCACCGAGATATGCAGGATGAAGCTCCTAAGGGCTGTCCCGTAATTGCTGGTCACGAGTGAGATGATCTTGCTGTGTCTGGTGTGATCACGGCGTCGGAGCCGTCCTGGATAGCCCCGTTCACCGGCCTCAGCTCACGTCAGTTCGGCAAGCTCATGACTGCGTTGCGGCGCGAGGGCGCGGACCCGGTCCGCAAGGGCCGGCCGTGGAGCCTGTCGCTGGAGGACCGCGTCCTGCTGGTTGCCGCGTACTGGCGGACCAACCTCACCCTGCGCCAGCTGGCCCCGCTGTTCGGGGTTTCGAAGTCGACCGCCAACCGTGTCATCGTCCACCTCGGGCCGTCGCTCGCACTCCAGCAACGCAGAAGGTTCCGCACGGACGCCGTGCTGATCGTGGACGGCACCCTGGTCCCGACCCGCGACCACACCATCGCCGAGCAGTCAAAGAATTACCCGTACTCCACCAACCATCAGGTCGTCATCGACGCCGACTCTCAACTCGTCGTCGCCGTCGGCCGGCCGCTGCCCGGCAACCGTAACGATTGCAAGGCGTGGGAACGTTCCGGTAAGGTCCGGGCCCGCGTCGAGCACGTCTTCGCGCGGATGAAAGCCTGGAAGATCCTTCGTGACTGCCGCCTGAAAGGCAGCGGCGTTCACACGGCCATGCTCGGCATCGCCCGGCTGTACATCCTCGCCCTCGCGGGGTAACTCCCGGCCTGTACGAGACCAGGGAGGCCCAAGGGAGATGGCTCCCCGCCTCCCCGCCTCCCCGCCTCAAAGGACGATCAGTCGATACAGAACTCGTTGCCCTCGATGTCCAGCATCGGGATGCACGAGTCGTTGCCGTCGTACAGCGTTTGCACATGGACCGCGCCGAGCGGGATCAGCCGTTTGCATTCGGCCTCGAGTGCGGCGAGGCGTTCCTCACCCACGAGTCCCGTGCCGACCCTCACATCGAGATGCACCCGGTTTTTGACGGCCTTGCCCTCGGGGACGCGCTGGAAGTACAGTCGCGGGCCCACACCCGAGGGGTCGACGCAGGCGAACCACGCATCCCGCTCCTCAGGCGACTGTGAAAGCTTGAAATCGTCCCAGGTGGCGAACCCCGCGGGTGGCGGCGGCACGACGTAGCCCAGCACCTCGCACCAGAAGCGGGCGAGGCGCTCGGGTTCCGCGCAGTCGAAGGTGACCTGGAAGGTCCTGATAACTGACATCGGCGCACCGTACCGCGTCCCATGGGGACCCCGCCGCTCATTTCCCCAGGCGGATCCGTCCGCCACCCGTCGCATCCTGGGCCACCTTGGACACCAAGTGATCAAACCGAGCAGTCCAGGAGAACCACGCGGCCGTGGCGGCGGAGCGCCCCAGTAGTCCCCAGGATCCAGTCGCTGACCAACCACCTTCAGATCAAGATCATTTGCGGGACAACCCTTAGCGAGGGTGAAACGACCTCTCAAAGAGCGTTTTGTCCTGGCCAGGGTGCTTGGTAACTGGTGCGGTGCCGGGCCAGTTGGAGCCCGTGCTGGCGTGCGAGGATCCGCCTGTGGAGTGTGATGTGTGCGGGCGGTCGATGTGGCGGTGGCCGGTGCCTCCGACGGTCTGGGAAGAGAGATCTGGTCCTGCTTGTGGTGCCATGCGGCCACCCATGTGGGCGGCGAGTGGTTCGAGATTGCGCGACCGCCGTATCTGCCCCTGGGGATGCGTTGGGAGAAGGCCGTCGCGGACGGCCTTGTCTCTGGCGTCTCTCACGCGTTCGGCATCTTCGACAAGACGCTGTGCGGCATCCAGGAAGCCGGCATGTCACCGTCCGACCACTGGTGGCTGCCGGAACGGGAAGACGCCTGCGGCGCCTGTCGGGAAGCGGCGCGTCTCATCGATGACCGCTGGCCGCGGGCGATGAGAGGTGAGGACGCGCGGGTCAGCGTGGCTCGGCGGCTATGAGTATTCCAGTTCGGAGTCGATTCTCGGGTGAGTCTGCGGCTCATCAGGTCGACCATGGCCACCTTGATCATGGCTGCGGAGCGGTGGGGGTGGGTTTCGTAGTCGTGGGCGAGGCGACGGTGGTGCATGAGCCAGCCGAAGGTCCGCTCGACGACCCAGCGCCGCCAGATCACCTTGAAGCCCTTCTGGGCAGGGTCGCGGCGGGTGACTTCGACGTCGATGCCCAGGCGGGCGCCGTGGTCGATGCCTTGGTGCGGTAGCCGGTGTCGGCCCAGGCTTTGGTGATGCGGGGGTGGGCTGCGGCGATGTCCGAGAGCAGGTGGATGCCGTCGGCGTTGTCGGAGACGCTGGCGGCGGTGACCAGCACGGCCAGGAGGAGGCCGAGTCTGTCGACGCCGATGTGCCGTTTGCGTCCCGCGATCTTCTTGCCCGCGTCGATGCCCTGGCCGGCCGCGGGCACATTGGCCGAGGTCTTGATGCTCTGGGCATCCAGGACACAGGCGCTGGGCTCGGCGTCACGGCCTTCGGCCTCCCGGACCAGGCGCCGCAGGAGACCATTGAGCTGCTCGAAGACCTCACCCTTCTGCCAGGCGGCGAAGTACCCGTAGACGGTTTCCCATGGAGGGAAGTCGTGCGGCAGGTATCGCCACGGGATCCCGGTGCGGTCGAAGTAGAGGATGGCGTCCATGATCCGGCGCAGATCGTGCTCGGGCGTCCGGCCGATGTCCAGGCCCTTCCCTCTCCGTTCGGCCCGCCAGGCTGTCAGAGTTGGTGTCAGCAGATCCCAACGGGCATCGGACAGGTCACTCGGATACGGCCGCTGCTTGCGAGGCATGTTTCCGTAGTACCGATGGCCGCCGGCCCGCTACAGGGCGCAAACCCGCTTGACCGGGGGCGAGTTGGGATCAGACAAGAGCGAAGGGCCCGAAACGGGCCCTTGAAGACTGTCATCCGCCGCACCCGCCACAAGAGCTGACCCGAAGCGGTCCGCCGCCTGAACTGCAATGAAGCACCCTGGCCAGGACAAAACGCTCTTTCAGCTTGTTCTTTATCTACCAAGATCTTCCGGGC
This sequence comes from Streptomyces sp. CCM_MD2014, assembly GCF_000772045.1. GTDB lineage: Bacteria > Actinomycetota > Actinomycetes > Streptomycetales > Streptomycetaceae > Streptomyces > Streptomyces salinarius. The sequence goes on from NZ_CP009754.1 coordinate 39,341, forward strand.
TTGCCGATGGCCTTGAGAGTTTCGGGGCGTTTGACGGTCTTGCCGACGTCGTAGCGGGGTGCCCGGTGTCTGTTCTTGACGCCGGGTGGCCGTCCAGGGCCGGCGCCTCGGGGTTTGGGAACACGGGCCGGGCAGACGAGGTGAGCGCGGATGTTCCTGAACCCCCGGCGGACCCGGGCCGGGGTGAGCCGGTCGGATGCGGCGGGCTTCTCCCAGGGGCGGCGGAGGTCCGCAGCCAGAGGCCGGGCGAGCCGGAGCTGGGTGTGAGCCACGATCACGATCCAAGTCCAGCGGTCCGCGGCCTCGGGAGTACGGAGTTTCGGGGTGGTCCAGCCCAGGGTCTGCTTCGCGAACCGGAAGGTGTGTTCCAGGTCGAAACGGCGGAGGAATGCCTGCCAGAAGCGGTCCACGTCGTCCGGGGTGGCACTGGTCTTGGAGGACCACAACCACACTGGCGGGGCATCCCGGTCCTTCGACAGATGCTCGACCTTCAGCCGCATCAACGTCCCCTCGACCACTGGGAGTTCACCGTCGTGGTCGAGCCAGGAAGAGCGGTGGGTGAGCCGGGGGTGAACCCGGTCCCACGCCCGGGTCTCGGCCTTGCCGTAGTTGGTGGTGTCGGTGACGGTGGTGATCGCGGGCTCGGGCCAGGTCTCCGGCTTCGTGAAGCGGAACTCAGGTCCGTGCTTGGGCGGGCGGCCGTTGACGCCGTGCTTCCGCGGCGGCTTCGGCAGCCGCATCACACGGTCGGAGCGGACCCGGCCCACCAGCTCGACCGGCAGGTCGCACAGAACCCAGGCCAGGCGGGTGACGTCGTAGCCGGCATCGCTCACGACCACGATGTGCGGGTCCCCGTCCTGCCACTGACCAGCGGCGATGAGCCGCTCAACCACTTCTCTCAGCTGGGCGGCGGTGACCGCGGTCGCGTCGTCGGCAGGTCCCAGCCGGACTGCGTCCAGGATCGCGGTCCAGGATGTGGCACCCGGCTCCAGCACTGCGACGAAGGAGTAGGGCCAGCCCGGAATGAACTGCGAGGCCGTCTTCGCACGCCCGTAGACGTGGCAGAACAGCCGATCCGCCGAGCACGGCGCGTCCGACCGGAGCCACGGCGACACATCGACCGCCAGGACCAGGCGCCCGCCGTCGAAACGCGGCAGTGGCAGTCCGGCCAGCACGGCCCGCAGCCGGCCGACGTCGATCCGGCCGTGGTTCAGGCCGCCGTACATCGCTCCGTGCCCACGACGATGCTCGGGCAACAGCGTCAGGTCCACCGGGGACCTCACCGCACCGTCCGCACACAGCACGGCGTCGGCCAGTTCGAACAACTCATCCCGCCGGGCAGTCAGACACTCGTAAAACTCGCCCCGGAAGCGTGACGCTTCCGCGAACGCTTCCCTCCGGACAGCCTCAGGCAGCAGACTCACCTCACGGCCTTCGTCGTGTTCACGTGCACCTTGGTCGGAGCACATGATCAGACGAAGGCCGCCCTCACGTCCGGTGAACCCTCAGGCGAGCGAATCCGTTCGAGGGACTGTTCGAGGTCGTGGCACCATGTACGGCATGACGACCAACCGAAAGGTCCATGCCGCGTAGACGGCCAGGACGCATCCGGGCCAGCATCCCGGACCGACAGCAGTCACAGCACTCAAGGCCAGCCATCGACCGCCTCTCCTCACGAGCGTTGGCCGAGATAGTTCGCCTTGAACGCACTCGGAACTATCTCCAGCCGGGTGACACCAGCGCGGCATTGCGCCTGTGGAAGGACTACGTCCACCGCCCCGCACGCGAACTCTGGCACGACGACGAGTTCGGCAACGTGCACTGGTACTGCTGCGGCAACCCTCTCGATGGCCGTGCCCTACTCGACGACGTGATCCGAGCAATGTCACCTCGCGGAGCCCGCGAACTCCGAAAGCTCATCGAAGATCTGGACGCCTGCATGGGCCCGGCTGACCCGGCCACAGACCACCGAAGATAAAGAACAAGCTCAGAAGGTGTTTTTGAACCGAAGACTCGGAGACCGGACGACGTTGACGAGGGATCAGATGGTGGCTAGCAGGAAGTCCTCTCCGCTTGACGGGCGAAGTCCGTCGGTCCGGTCTGTGAAGTAGCGCTCGGCGAGCGAAGTCCCCGGTACGTGCCGGGCGTCTGCGAAGCCGGCTTCGCGTGCCAGCGCCAGCATCTCCTGCGGGGTGTAGAAGCTGATGAACGGTGTTCCAGATCCTCGTGCGCCTTGCTCGCTCGCCCGGAGGCCGGGGCGGTCGGCGTCGTCGACAAGTTCGGTCGGCAGCAGGAAGGTCATGGCGAGCGTGGTGCCGGGTGCAAGCCCGGCAATCTGGCGCAGGGTGGCCGCGGTGGCGTCTTTGGTGAGATACATGGTGACGCCGGTGGAGACGATGACCGCTGGCTGGCCGGGATCGAAGCCGGCAGTGGACAGCCGCCCGGGCCAGGACGCGCCGGCCTCGAAGTCGACCGGTACCAGGCGCAGCCAGTCGGGGATGTCGTAGCCGAGTTCGACCAGGCGGTGGCGCTTCCATGCCTGGGTGCCGGGCTGGTCGATCTCGAAGATCCGCAGGCGGGAGGCGAGCTCCGGCTTGCGCTGGGCGAAGGTGTCCAGGCCGGCTCCCAGGATGACGTACTGGGTCACGCCCCGGTCGGCCTGTTCAGCGATCAGGTCCTCGATGAAGCGAGCTCGGGCAACGATGGCTGCCCGGAACCCGCTGGTGGCCTGCGGGTCCATGTCCGGGCGGTCGCGCCAGTCATCGCCGGGGGCCACCAGTTGCAGGCCGATTTCGTCCTCGATCACATGCGGGGGCGGGTCGACCTGGAGGTGCATCGCCCGCCAGAGGGCGGTCCGCACTGCTGTGTTGTCCGGTTGCCCCATCTGCTCGTGCGTCATGGTATTCCCCCTTCGTCGCGGTCAGTTCTTGGCGGGAGCCTGGAGACTCCACAGGCGCCCGTCGGGGTCGCGGACGGTCATCTCCTTGGTCCCGTAATGGGTGCCCTCGAACGGCGTGACGATCTCGACGACAGGATCGGGACGGAACGCGTCTGCGTCCGGCACCTTCAGCGCGATCCGTGTCCGGGGCTCTTGGTCCTCGGGGACCTCGGCGATGAACACGGAGGGACCGTCGCCGTTGCGGAGCTGGCCGGAGTTGTGGTCCGTCGCGAACTCCAGCTCGTAACCCAGCTCTTGGAAGAACTTTGCCGCCTTGCCCCAGTTGTGCGTCGTCAGGAATACGGCCTCGATGCCTTCGGTCGTCATGTCAGGTCTCCTTCTCAGGCGATCGCTGTTTGTTTCCGTGGACGTCGTCGAGGTAGGCGCGCAGAGCGTCGGCGGCCAGTGCCGACAACGACATGCCCGACTCGATGGCGCGGTACTTGACCTGCTTGATCAGCCCGATCGGCAGGTACACGTTGAACTGCTTGACTTCCTCATCACCCACGAGCCGGATGCTAGCATCCTAGCAAGCTAGATCGTCATGCTGCGCCGATACGGCAAACCAGCCCGAGCCGGTTCAGGTCGCCGGTGCCGACTTCTTCGCCCAGCGCGGTGCCGGGTGCTTGCGGGTCAGGCGTCGGGTCATGGTGGAGATGAGCGCCCAGTTCAGGTGGGCTTCGGAGTGCTGGGGCAGGCGCTCGCAGTCGCGCGCGTTACGGCGGGCGTTCATGCACCAGCCGATGGTGCGTTCGACATTCCAGCGGCGTGGCGGGACGATGAAGCCCTTGGTGCCCTTGGGTCTGGAGACGACGCGCAGGGTGAGCCAGAGGCGTTCGCGGGCCCGTCCTCCGAAGGCCGCTGAAAGTGCGTGGATACGGATTCCGATTAACTGCCCATGTCCTTGAGATGAGGAGACGGGCGGGCCGGAGACGTCTCCGGCCCGCCCGTCTCGCGTGGGGTTCTCAGGGAGTAGCGGTGACGGATCGCGGCCGGGACTGCGCGGCCGCCTCCGCCGCCAGCCGGCGCCGCCGGGTCGCCGGTCCGAACACCGCCAGGACCAGCGCGCCGAGCGTCCAGGTTCCCGCGATGACCATGAAGACTGCCTGGTAGCCGACGCCGTTGTACACACCGGCGATCATCAGCGGGCCCACCGCGTTCGACAGCCGCCCCAGACCGTAGGCGATGCTGGTGCCCAGCGAGCGCCCCTCGGTGCTGTACAGCTCGGGGGCGTATGCGTACGCCAAGGCGGTGTAGCCCCGCTCGAACAGGTTGACCAGGAAGCCGAAGACGACGATCAGCACCGGGGTGAACGTCAGCCCGTAGAGCAGTCCGGACACGGCGATGACCAGTCCGAACACCACCAGGCACCACTTGCGCTCGAAGCGGTCGGTGACCAGCGCCGCGAGGAAGGAGCCGAGTGGCGCGCCCACTGTCGTCAGTGCGACGTAGAAGATCGAGTCCTCCACGCTGACGCCCTCGGCGGCCAGCAGGGTCGGCGCCCAGCTGGAGTAGCCGAAGAAGCCGATGGTCTGGGTGATCCACAGAACCGACAGCAGGATCGTCGGGTACAGGAACTTCTTGTCCTTGAGCATGCCCAGACCCGGCTTGACCATGGGGCCCTTGGGCTTGGGCTGCTGCGGCTCGGACAGCGGGCCGTGCTCGGCCACCGCGCGGGCCTCGATGCGGGACAGAGTCGCCTCCGCCTCCTCGTGCCGGCCGCGCGCCTCCAGCCACAGCGGGGACTCCTCGAGCCGCCGCACGAGGAACAGGAACAACGCGCCCAGCGAGCCCCACAGGTACACCAGCCGCCACGACCAGTCCGACAACGGCACCACCGCGGAGGCGATCAGGTTGGTGACGGGCGTGCCGCAGATGCCGATGACGATGGCGTACGCCTGGAACTTGCCGCGCTTGGCGCTGGGGAACAGCTCGCTGATGTAGACGACGGCGACGACCGTCATCGCCGACAGGCCCGCGGAGGTCAGCACGCGGAACACGCCGAGGGACCAGATGTCCCAGGCGAACACGCAGGCGAACGACCACACCGTGAACCACAGGGTGGTCAGGGTCAGCGTCTGTTTGCGGCCCAGCCGGTCGGCCAGCCCGCCGGCCACGACGGCGCCGACGAACATGCCCACGAAGGACAGCGAGGTGACGTACGCGACGTGGTTCACGTCGGCGCCCCACTGCTCGCGCACCACCGGTGCCGTGATGGCGAAGGTGTTGATGTCAGCGAACTCGAAGAAGTAGGCGAACGCCACCGCGAGGATGGTCCGCTTGTGGAACTTCGTGATCGGCAGCCGGTCGAGCCGGTTCGCCGCGTTGGTGATGCGGATGTGCTGCACTGCACGCTCCTGGGAAAAGGGGTGGACCCGTCTCACCGGGCCGGGGGTGACGTCAGCGGGCCTCTTCGGGCCAGTACAGACGCAGGGGGTTGTCGACCAGCAGTGCCCGCTGCTGCTCGGCGGTGGTGGCGATGTGCGGGATGTGGTCGACGAGCAGACCGTCGTCGGGCATGTGGTTCTTCAGGTTCGGGTGCGGCCAGTCGGTGCCCCACAGCGCCCGGTCGGTGAATTCCTCGACGACCTTGCGGGCGAAGGGCACCACGTCCCGGTAGGCCTGCCGCTCCCCGTCGAGCGCGGGCGGTCCCGAGACCGTCAGCCGCTCGGGGCAGGAGACCTTCACCCACACGTCGTTCGCCGCCACGAAACGCAGGAAGCGAGCGAACTCGGGTCCGTCCGCGCTGCGGGTGACATCGGGGCGCCCCATGTGGTCGATGACCAGCGGCACCGGCAGGGAGGCGAAGAACGGCTCCAGGTCGGGCAGGTCCGCCGCCTCGAAGTAGAGGACGACATGCCAGCCCAGCGGCGCCACCCGGCGGGCCACGGCATCCAGGGCCTCGCGCGGCGCCGCGTCCACCAGGCGGCGGACGAAGTTGAAGCGCACCCCGCGCACCCCTGCGTCATGCAGCCGCCGCAGCTCCGCGTCGGTGACGTCCGGCCGTACCGTCGCCACCCCGCGGGCGCGACCGCCGGCCGCGTGCAGGGCGTCCACCAGGGCGCTGTTGTCCGCGCCGTGGCAGGTGGCCTGCACGATCACGTTGCGGTCGACGCCCAGATGGTCGCGCAGCGCGAACAGGTCGTGCTTGGAGGCGTCGACCGGCGTGTACTTCCGCTCCGGGGCGAACGGGAACTCGGCGGCGGGGCCGAACACGTGGCAGTGGGCGTCCACCGCTCCCGGCGGCAGGACGAAGGCGGGCTTGGTCGGCCCCCGGTACCAGTCGAGCCAGCCCGGGGTGACCGCGGTGTCGTGGTCGCTCATCATGCTCCTCGGGTTCAGTCGACGTAGGTGAGGCCGAGCTCGGCCAGCGGGCCGCGCATGCCGTACATGTCCAGGCCCAGCTCGCCGGTCCGGAACCGCTCCCGCTTGCCCTCCTCCGCGGCCTCGCGGCGCGCGGACGCCTCGGCGACCTCGGCGGCTCGGGCGGCCGGCACGACCACCACGCCGTCGGCGTCGGCGACGATCACGTCACCAGGGTTGACCAGGGCGTTCGCCACGACGACGGGCACGTTCACCGAACCCAGGGTGGCCTTGACGGTGCCCTTGGCGTTGACCGCCCGGGAGAACACGGGGAAGTCCATCCGGCGCAGGTCGTCCACGTCACGGCAGCCGCCGTCGATCACCAGGCCCCGGGCGCCCCGGGCGCGCAGCGAGGTGGCGAGCAGCTCCCCGAAGAAGCCGTCCTCGCTCTCGGTGGTGCAGCCGGCCACCACCACGTCGCCCTCGCGCACCTGCTCGGCGGCGACGTGCAGCATCCAGTTGTCGCCCGGCTGCAGCAGCGCCGTCACCGCGGTGCCGCACAGCTTCGCTCCCTCGTACACGGGCCGCATGTAGGGGCGCATCAGGCCGAGGCGGCCCATCGCCTCGTGCACGGTCGCGACCCCGAACCGCGACAGGGCCTCGACCGCGGCCGGGTCGGCGCGGTCGACGGTCCGGTGGACGACTCCGAGGTGGTGCATGGTGCGGCTCCTTGCTTCTGCGGGCATTCTCGGCCCGTGGTGAACGGTCGGGGACGGCGGGGGATCAGCGGCCCTGGGCGGTCAGCCGGGCGTCGAGGCGGGGGTAGACCCGCCGCGCGTTGCGCTCCTCGACGGCCGCCAGGTCCTCGGGGGTCAAGCCCGCCTTCTCGACGTAGCGGCGGGTGTCGTCGAAGTGGTGGCCGGTGCGCGGGTCGATGCCGCGCACCGCGCCGACCATCTCGGAGGCGAAGAGGACGTTCTCCACGGGCATCACCTCCAGCAGCAGGTCGATGCCCGGCTGGTGGTAGACACAGGTGTCGAAGAAGACGTTGCGCAGCAGCGACTCCTCCGGCTCCGGCCGGCCGAGCGCCTGCGCCAGCCCTCGGAAGCGGCCCCAGTGGTACGGCACCGCGCCGCCGCCGTGCGGGATCACCAGCCGCAGGCCGGGGAAGTCGGCGAACAGGTCACCGGCCAGCAGCTGCATGAACGCGGTGGTGTCGGCGTTGAGGTAGTGCGCCCCGGTGGTGTGGAAGGCCGGGTTGCAGCTGGTGGAGACGTGCACCATGGCCGGCACGTCCAGCTCGACGAGCTTCTCCCACACCGGGTACCAGGACCGGTCGGTCAGCGGCGGAGCGGTCCAGTGGCCGCCGCTCGGGTCCGGGTTGAGGTTGACGGTGACCGCGCCCAGCTCCAGCACCGCCCGCTCGATCTCCGGGACGACGGTGGCCGGGTCCACGCCGGGGGACTGTGGCAGCATGGCGCCGGGGACGAAACGGTCCGGGTACAGCTCGGACACGCGGTGGCACAGGTCGTTGCAGATCCGCGCCCAGGCGGCGGACGTGGCGAAGTCGCCGACGTGGTGCGCCATGAACGAGGCGCGGGGGGAGAAGACGGTGACGTCGATGCCGCGCTCGTCCATCAGCCGCAGCTGGTTGGTCTCGATCGACTCGCGTATCTCGTCGTCGCCGATCGCCGGACCCGCCGGGTCGGGCGCCAGTGGCGGGTCGGTGAGCGCGGCCACCTGCGCGTCCCGCCACTGCCCGAGGGGGGCGGGGGCCGTGGTGTAGTGACCGTGGATGTCGATGATCACGCGTGCTTCTCCTGACGGGTGGGAATGGGGTCCCAGACGGATGGGGGAACGAGCAGGTCGCCGGCCATGAGCAGGCGAGCGGTGCGTAGCAGCGCGGAGCGGGTCACCCGCTGCGGGTCGTCGGGGTGGAGGCCGAGGGTGACGCTGAATTCGCCGGACGGGTGCTCGACGGAGACGGTGGGCTCCGTGCCGGACACCCCGGCCGCCACGTCCCGGGCGACGGTGCCCTCGATGACGCAGGCGGTGGCGGCGGTGACGGCGGCCAGCACGCCGATCGACTGGTGGCAGACCCGGGGAATGAGGCTGCGGGTGGTGAGCGTGCCGCCGTGCCGAGGCGGCGCGACCAGGGTCATCTTCGGATAGTTCCGCCCGCTGACGTCACCGAGGCCCATCGCCTCTCCGCACACCAGGCGCAGCGCCTCCACGCGGGCCTTGAGTGCCTCGTCGGCGTCGATGCCCGCGGGGGACTCGTAGCCTGTGGCGCCCAGACGGGCGGCCTCGACGATCACCAGCGGCTGGCCGTTGTCGATCAGCGTGACGTCCACGGCGCCCACCCCCGGTACCTCCACGGTGTCCCGTGCGCGCCCCGTGGGCAGCAGGGACCCCGCGACGGAACCGGCGGTGTCGAGGAAACCGATCTCGACCGGGGCGGCGGTGCCGGGAACGCCGTCGATACGGGCGGCGCCCTCGTAGGAGACGTGCCGTGTCCCGTCGGCGGCGACGGGGGTGGCGACGGTGATCTCGGCGACCACACCGGTGTTCCGGGTCAGCACCCGGGCCGTCGTACGGTCCCCGGTCGGTACGACCATGCCGGTCTCCACGGCGAAGGGCAGCACGGCGGCGAGCATGTTGCCGCAGTTGGCCGACGTGTCGACGGTGTTCCCGTCGGGCTGCACCTGTGCGAAGGTCCATTCCACGTCGATCCCGGCCTGCGTGCTCGGGCACACCAGGCCGGTCTTGCTGGTCAGGGGGTGTGCCCCGCCGATGCCGTCGATCTGCCGCGGGTCCGGCGAGCCCAGCGCCGCCAGCAGCACGGCGTCCCGCAGGTTGGTGTCGGCGGGCAGCAGCCGCGCGTCGAAGAAGGGCCCGCGTGAGGTGCCGCCCCGCATGAACAGGCACGGAATCGCGGTCTGGGAACCGCGTCGGATGACCTCGCGGGCCCGGGCGGCTGCGACGGCGGACATGGTCGCTCCTTCGGTGGACGGATCCGACGCGGTGGACACAGGGGAGCGCCGGGGTGATGTGAAGATGCGAGGAAGCTAAATCATCAACGAGATTGTTGACAAGATGTTCCGAAGAAAATGCTGACCAAATGGATCCCGGGTGCGGCCGCCTCCGTACCGCACACTAGGGTTCTCCCTGCGAGGGCCGCCGAGTATGGACGGAAGACGAGGGAGAGGTCGACGGAGTGACGGACAAGCTTACGGGCGCTGCCGGCCGGGAGTATGTGGCGAACACCATCAGGCAGGCCCTGCGCTCCGGGGACCTGGTGCCCGGGCAGCGGCTCGTCGAACTCGACCTCGCGGAGTCCTACGGCGCCACACGCGGCGCCGTCCGCGAGGCGCTGCAGGACCTGGCGGCCGAGGACATCGTCGAGATCGTCCCCCGCCGCGGCGCCCGGATCCGCGCCGTTTCCGTCGAGGAAGCCGTGCAGATCACCGAGTGCCGGTCGGCACTCGAGCAGCTGTGCGCGCGCAAGGCGGCCACCCGGGCGGACGAGGAGCAGCGCGCCGAGCTGCGTCTGATCGGCGTCGACATGCGGCAGGCCGTCGCCGACGGGGCCTGGGACACGTACTCCGCCCTCAACCAGCGCCTCCACGAACTCGTCATCGAGGCCAGCGGACAGGAAGTCGCCCGCCGTCAACTCGAGCGGCTGAACGGGCCGATGGTCCGCTTCCAGTTCCGGCTCGCCCTGCGGCCCGGACGCCCCGCCCAGTCCCTGCCGCAGCACCTGGCGATCATCGACGCGGTCGCCGGCGGCGACCCCGACGCGGCGGCGCGGGCAGCCGCAGCGCACCTGGACGACGTGATCGAACAGCTCAAGTCGTCGGCCGCACAGACCGCGGCACCCTGACGACGAAGGGTTCACCCTCTGCGGCAGCACCGGTTGCCGCTGCCCAGTGACGGTACGCGGCGGCCGCGTACCCGGCCGTGGTGCCGATCACCGAGACCCACGAGCCGCGTCGGGGGCGACGGGCTTGTACGAGCCTGGCGCCGAGTGGTCTGCCCGACTGGATCGGTGTCCCTTGCCGACCACGAGGATGTCCCGGCCCGCGTGGTCGACGCCGGTCACCTTGGGGCTGCGGCAGCAGCAGTCGCGGCATACGACGATGCGGCACGGCACGGGGCCGGTGGCCGTCGCAGGCCTCTCGTCGTCCGTCGTTGGTCCGGTCGGGGCCGTCGTTGGTCCGGTCGAGTCCGTCGTTGGTCCCCTCGGTGTCGCGGGCATGCGGCGCCGTCCCTCTCTCCGGGGAGATCCGCCCCTGTGGTCCGTCGAGGAGGCGACCGCGTGAGTCTCCTGGCTCTCGGGGCGATGCTCGTCCCGGCCTTCCCACCCGTTGCGGGGCAGTGGCCTGTCGGGACTCGCTCGCCGATCACAGTGGTGGGACCGCGCCGGATTCACACCGGCTTCCTCGTTCCGCCGGCGCTCTGTCGTCCGTCATCGTCCCATCCCGGTACGTCCTCCGGCCCGCCCGGTGCCGGCCGTCAGTCCGTCTCCTGGGCGTGCGGGGCCGTCGCGGGCGGATGGGTCGGCCGGTCCCGTCCGCCGTCGCGACCGGACACCACCGCGACGACCAGCCCGACGACAACGGCCCCGACCGCGAGCCGTCCCGCCCCCCGTACCCACCACCCCGGCCTGGCCACGTCCCTGCCGGGTGGACCCAGTCGTTCGGCCCGCCTGGCGGGCCGCAGCAGACGGACCAACAGGAGTACCGCGACCGGGAGTTGCAGCACCCAAAGGACGGTGCGCGGCCACTCCCCGTACCAGACGTTGGTTCCGTACAGCAGCGTGTGCCACACGCTCAGCACGTAGACGACGATCACGAACCGGTGGAGCCGTCGCCAGGTGTTCGCTCCGATGCGGTGCCGGACGTAGAAGAGCAGCCCCAGCGGAATCGCCAGGTAGAGGGCACCCTGGCCGATGGGGATGGCGATCCGGCCGGTTCCGGAGTCGTACCAGCCGGGCACGAAGCTGTCGGCGAAGGCCACCCAGAGCCGTTCCGCCCAGTCCACCTCGGTCTCGTAGCGTACGAGTTCCGCCGCGAACATCAGCGCGTGGGCGAACATCAGCGCCATGGTCGTCAGGCTCGTGGTGCGGTGCCAGCGCTCCAGCACCTGCCGGGAGACCGGCAGCCGGACTGGTCGCGGCCCCGACAACAACAGGCCGAGCATGACCGTGCCCCACGCCCACAGCAGCCCCGACCAGCCGAACGCCTGGCTGAGCAAGTACATCCAGTAGGTGCCGGCATCGTCCATGAACGGCATGACCGCGACGGTGTCCGAAGCACCCGACTCCATGCGGGCCCACAGGAGGGCGAACACAAGCGCGGTAACCACCACCGACGCGGTGGCGTCGGGAAGGGCGGACCGCAGATCGCCACGCAGAGCGACACGGTCCCCGGGAGGCCGCAGCCGTCCGGGCGGGGCCACTGCCCCGTCTTCGTCCGGCCTCGTGTCTGACGTCATCAGGGGCCTCCCGGTCACGGGTCACCGCAGCAGCAGCGGTGCTCATGTGGCGTCATGTGGCGTGGGGCAACAAGTCTGGCCGATGAGAGAGTGATCTCCAGAGGCTCTATCCGGCCAGAGCCGCCACGAGGACTGCACGGGGGGCCACACCTGGTTTCTGCCGCCCCTCCCCATGCAAGACAACAGCCGAAGCCCCACTGCCGCGGGAATGGACGCGCCTCTGCGCTGATGCACGCAGTCGGTTCGCGCCTCCCGTCCGCCCGGACGCCGGCGGCGCGACGCCAGAGGGAACCCGGTGCGAGTCCGGGACTGTCCCGCAGCGGTGAGTGGGAACGAAAGCCGTCGATGTCACTGGGCCCGCGTCAGGGCCGGGGAAGAGACGGCCGGCAGGTGTCCGCCCTTTCGGCGGACGAGCCCGCGAGTCCGAAGACCTGCCACTGCGCCCGCGTTGCGCGCGGGCCGTGCACGTGACCTCGTGGACTGGGTCGGCTGGACGCCCAGGCCCCCTCGCCGACCCCGGGGTCCGTGCCGAGGTCGTCCGCGCCCGGGACCTGCCGGCCGGCCTCGGCGACATGGACGCCTCCCTGTACCTGCTCTTCCGGGCGATCCGCGACCACTCCACCGTGGCGCTGTCCGGCGAGTCCGCCGACGAGGTCTTCGGCGGATACCTGCAGTTCTTCGACGAGGAGGCACGCCGCGCCGACACCTTCCCCTGGCTGGTGTCGATGATCCGCCACATGGGGGAGGACACGGACGTGCTGCGCCCCGAGCTGACGGCGGAACTGGACCTGCCCGCGTACGTCGCCGACGGCTACCGCGACGCCGTGGCCGGCATCCGGCGCCTGGACGGCGAGAGCGACTTCGAGTACCGGATGCGGCGGATCTGCCACCTGCACCTGACCCGCTTCGTGCGCATCCTGCTCGACCGCAAGGACCGCGCCAGCATGGCCGTCGGCCTGGAGGTCCGCGTCCCCTTCTGCGACCACCGGCTCGTCGAGTACGTGTACAACACCCCCTGGGCGCTGAAGTCCTTCGACGGCCGGGAGAAGACCCTGCTGCGCGAGGCGACCGCGGACGTGCTGCCGCAGTCCGTCTACGACCGGGTCAAGAGCCCCTACCCGTCCACCCAGGACCCCCAGTACGCGGCAGCCCTCCAGGACCAGGCCAAGGACCTGCTCACCCGCACCGGCCACCCCGTCTTCGACCTCGTCGACCCCGGCCGCCTGCGGCGGGCCGCCGAACGGAAGGCGCCGATGAACAGCCAGACGGACCGGCGCGGCCTGGAACGAGCCCTCGACCTCGCCCTCTGGCTGGACCTCTACCAGCCCGAACTGGATCTGAGCTGAACGACTCGTCCCTGGACCTGTCCTGTCGGCCCGGATGCCCGGGTGCCCGTGTGCCCGGTGCCCCGGCGGGTCGGTGCTTCCCTCCGCCCGGCCCCGGGAGAGGGGCCGGGCGGAGCTGAACGGTTCGGCACGGACAGGACACGGGGCTCGTACGCGACGGCGTGTCGTCAGTCCTTCTTGTCGCCCAGCTTCTCGATGTAGTCCTGGGCCTTGTCGACGGCGGCGTCGATCTTGTCACTGTGCTTGCCGCCGGTCTTGTCGTCGATGAGGTCGCCGGCCTTCTCCAGACCACTGGTGATCTTGTCACCGTGCTCCTCGGCGACATCCTCCAGCTTGTCCTTGAGGTGCTTCAGGCTGTCGAACATGAACCGTCCCCCTTCTACAGGGCTGTAGTAGTCAGGTGCTCATGATCTCACCCGTAAACGGCCCGAAGGGCCGAGCAGGGCGTGAAGCCGAAGGTCGGCCCGGTCCCTGCCCGGCGACCGGCGCCGTACCGCAGCCGTCAAGCGTTCACCGCACCATCGCGAGAGCCACCGCGGCCAGCAGCCCTACGTACGTCCAGGCGTGCAGGCGGTCGGGGATGCTCGGCGGGCGTCGGCGCAGCACCGCGATCACCGGCAGGGCGCCCAGCAGCAGCGCTCCGGCCGCGCGCGGGTCGACGAGGCCCACCAAGGTCACGTCGGCCTCGGTGCCGACAAGGCCCCCGGAGCCGCCCAGGAAGACGGCGGCGGCCGGGAGCGCGATCGCGAGGGTCAGCGGGTTGGCCAGCGCGGTCGCCACGTGCATCGTGTACCCGGCCCGGCGCATCGCGGGGACGGTCATGACACTACCCCCCACGCCGAGGAAGGCGGCGACCGCGCCGACGGGTGCGCCGACGGCGGCCGGCAAGGGGCGCGGGGCACCCGGGGCCACCGCGGCCCGGGCGCGCGGGCGCAGGAAGCCGGGGCGCAGCAGCAGGTCGACGACGGTGAGGACGACGTACGCGACGAACGCCCAGCGGATCAGCCCGGCCGGCGCGTGGCGCGCGGCCAGTGCCCCGGCCGAGGCGCCGGCGCCGAGCAGGAGGAGCAGCGGGCCGCCGCCGCGGAGGACGCCCAGCACCCGGCGGGGCGTGACGACGGTGGCGAAGGCGGCGTTGGCCACCATGACCAGGGCCGAGGTGGCCGTCGCCACCCGTATCGCGTCCGCGCCGAGCGCGGAGTCCGCCCACACCACGACGGGGACGGTGACGAAACCGCCGCCGAACCCGAACAGGACGGTGGTCACACCGGTCAGGAGCCCGATTCCGAGCAGAGCCACGAATTCCACACCGGCCACTTCACCAGTCCGGCGGCGGCGCCCGCATTCGATGTCCGGCACCATACTTTCGCGACCCGGCCACGACGGCCGTAGGCTGGCCGGGTGAAGAACGTCCCCTTGGCCGACGTCGACGACGTGGACCGGGCCGTGCTGCCGATCGGCACCGATTACCCGCCCGGCCACCTCCTGGACTGGCACGAGCACCGGCGCGCGCAGTTCCTGTACGGCGCCACCGGAGTCATGGTGGTCGACACCGACGACGGCACCTGGACCGTGCCGCCCGAGCGGGCCGTCCTGATCCCGTCCGGCACCCGGCACCGGGTGCGGATGCTGGGCGTGAGCACTCGCAGTCTGTACATCGAGCCGGACGCCGTGCCGTGGTGGCCCGACACCTGCACGGTCGTGGACGTGCCGCCGCTCCTGCGTGAACTGCTGCTGGCGGCCGTGGAGTTCGAGGCCGACTACAGCCTGGCCGGACGCGACGGCAGCGTGGCCGACCTCCTGCTGCACGAGATCGCCGCGCGTGCCCCGCTCCCGTTCCACGTCCGCATCCCCGCGTCCGCGGACCTGGCGGCGCTGTGCCGGGAGTATCTGGCCGCCCCGGACACCGGGGTCTCCAATGCCGCCTGGGCGGCGCGGACGCACCTGAGCGAGCGGGCGTTCACGCGGCGCTTCCGGGCCGAGACGGGCGACAGTCCGGCCGTCTGGCGGGGCCGGGCGCGCCTGCTCGCGGCGGTGCCGCTGCTGCGGTCCGGTTCGGTCAGCGAGGTATCCGGCCGGCTCGGCTACGCCTCCCCCGCCGCGTTCACCGCCGCCTTCACCCGCACCTTCGGTGTCCCACCGTCCCGGTTCACCCGGGGGCACCGGGGGCGGTCGACCGTGCACGGCCTCGTCAGGGACCCTTCGTGAACAGAACGCCCGGCGACCCGGAGGCGTCTCCCTCCAGGTGACGGTTCCATCGGCACACCCGGGTCCTCGGGGCGACGGCTACCGCGGCGAGGGCCGACGCTCGCGTGCCGAAATCCGTCGACGACCACGTGCGCGGCGGAGAACATCCGGGGCCATGACTTCTGTCGACGAACCCGCGCCCCCCGGAGCGGTCCGTCGCGCGGATGTGGCGGCAAGACCGTGAGTGGCGAGCCGTTCCCCGTGCTGTGGCTCCGCGGTCCGCCGGGAGTCGGGAAGACCACGGTCGCCTGGGAGCTGTACTCCCGCCTCGGGCGGGACGGGATCGAGGGCGCCTTCGTCGACGTCGACCAGGTGGGGATCTGCTACCCCGAGCCTGCGGGGGTCCGGGGCGGCACCGTATGAAGGCACGCAACGTGGGTGCCGTGGTGGCCGGATCCGGGCGGCCGGCGCACGGTGTCTCGTCGTGCCGGGTGTCGTCGGTCCCGCCCGCGGAGCCACATGGAGGAGATTCCGCGGGCCGCGGTGACGGTCTGCCGTCTGCGTGCCGACCGGGAGGTGCTCCGGCAGTGGCTCACCGGGCGTGGAGGGCCTGCCGAGGTGGTCGACGAGATGCTGTGGGAGGCCGAGGTGCTGGACGTGAGCACCTTCGCGGATGCCTGCGTCGACACCAGCGGATTGCGGGTGGACGAGGTGGTGCGGCGCGTGGGGGAACGGACCGGTGGCTGGCCGGTCCCGGCTTTCGGCCGGCCGGCTGACGCGTCCGAGCCTTCGGTGGTCGCCGCCGGGCACGGGAACCCGCGCCCGGCGCGGGCGGAGCCTTCCGCCCGTCCTCCGGTTCTGTGGCTGTGCGGCACGACCGGCGTCGGCAAGTCGGCCGTCGGCTTCGAGGTCTACCGAAGAGTCCTGGGCGCCGGTGCCACCGCCGCGTGTCTCGATCTCGACCAGCTCGGTTGGTGCGGCCCGGTTCCGGGTGGTCCCGCCAACCACGGGGTCAAGGCCGGCCCGCAATCCGGCCGCCGTGTGGCGGACCTACCGCGAGGCCGGGGCCCAGTGCCTCGTCGTGTCCGGCCCGGTCGAGGGCGAGGCCATGGTCCGGGCGTACTCCGAAGCGGTGCCTGCGGCCGCGTTCGCCCTGAGCCGACTGCACGCCGGACGACGGCACTTGGCGGCACGCATCATCTGCCGCGGTCGAGGCCGCAGTTGGACTCAACCGGGCGGCCCTCTACGGGGTCAGCCCGTCGCACGCCTCCTGCACGTCGCCGACCAAGCGGCGGCGGTGGCCGCCGGCATGGAAGACGCCGGGACCGGTGATCGGTGCGTCGACACCGACGGACTCACCGTCGAGCAGGTGGTCGATGCGATCGTGGCCGGTGCCGCGGTACCCCTGCTGTCGGTGCCCTTGTCGGGGCAGTAAACGGCGGGGACGACGTCCTCGATGGCCGGGTCGTCGCGGCGGAGGTGGAGTTCACCGCCGGCAGGGTCCGCCGGAGGCAGTCGTCCGGCGAACCCTGCCGTTCGCCGGAGGCAGTCGCCCGGTCCCCCGTGATCCACCTCACGACACTCGTAAAGTTGCGCAACCTCTAAACTGTCACCATGGACACTGCCGACGCGACAAGCTGGGAGACCGCGCTGCTCACCGGGGGGCCGGTCGACGGGGCACACATGAGGGTGGCGGGGCGGCCCTGGGTGATCCAGGTGACCCGCCCCTGCGCACCGGACGACGTGCCCGACGGAGTGCGGGTGGAGGCCGTGTACGTCTACCGGCGCGACGTCCGGGTGAAGGACCAGCCCCTGCGGTACGGATTCGACGCGGCCAGCCCCTGATCCGGGGACGCCCGGGTCTCAGCGGGCCGAGTCGCCCCCGGCGGCCGGCCGGGCCTCCCCCGGCGCGGTGCCGCCCACTCGCGGCACCGCGGCGGTGGGGGTGGGCGCGTCGCCGGTCCCAGCGGGACGCGTGGCGTCGTCGGCCTTCATGGCCTTGGCCTCGCTCTTGAGGATGCGCATCGACTTGCCCAGGGCGCGGGCGGTCTCGGGCAGCTTCTTCGACCCGAACAGCGCGATGGTCACGATCGCCACGATCAGCAGGTGCCAGGGTTCCAGTCCATTGCGGAGCATTCCGTCCACTCTCCTTGTCGCCGGTTGGCGGTCCGCACCGGACGGCACGGAGCCAACAATTGCTATATTGCGCAACTGTACAACCATGGGAGTGGGGTCAGTCGTCCCCTCCGTATGAGCCGTATGGATGAGGACGTATGAGGACGCGCCAGTGACCACCACGCACGATCGCACCAGCCCTTCCCGCCGTCGGCGCCGGGTGGATCCGCCCCGCCGCGGTGGATCCACCCGGCGCCGCGCCGCGACAGCGCGGCGCCGCAGGCGCAGCACTCTGCGGATCACGCTCCTGACCGCACTGGCCGTGACGGTGCTGGGCACGGCCGGCCTGGGCTGGATCTATCTGAAGCTCAGCGGCAACATCGACACCTTCGACGGCGACGGCCTGTCCAAGAACCGTCCGGAGGCCGGCTCCTCCAAGGGCGGGAACGTCCTCGTCATCGGCTCGGACGCGCGCACGGACGGCAACAGCGCGCTGGGAGGCGGCAGCAAGGACGACGTCGGCCGCTCCGACACGGCGTTCCTGCTGCACATCCACGCCGACCACAAACACGCGACAGCCGTCTCCATCCCGCGCGACACCTTGCTGACCATCCCGCCGTGCAAGCTTCCCGACGGCACCTGGACGACGACGCGGACCAACGCGATGTTCAACTCGGCGTTCTCGGTGGGGCAGACGGCGAAGGGCAACCCCGCCTGCACTCAGAACACGGTCGAGAAGCTCACCGGTCTGCGCGTGGACCACACCGTCGTCGTCGACTTCAAGGGCTTCGCGGCACTGACGGACGTCGTGGGCGGGGTGGACGTGTGCCTCCCCGGCGACGTGCACGAGAAGGACCTCAACCCCCACCGCACCACACAGGGCCGCCTGCTCTTCAAGAAGGGCGAGCAGACCGTCGCCGGACAGCAGGCCCTCGACTACGTACGCCTCCGGCACGGCATCGGCGACGGCTCGGACATCGGCCGCATCAAACGCCAACAGGCCTTCGTCGCCAGCCTCATCGGCAAGATCAAGAGCAACGGGCTCACGCCGACCAAGCTGCTCCCCCTCGCCGACGCGGCCACCAAGTCGATGACCGTCGACCCGGGCCTGGGCACGGCCGACAAGCTGATCTCCTTCGCGATGTCGTTGAAGGACATCGACCTGCACAGTACGAAGTTCGTCACCATACCCTGGCGGTACGAGGGCAGCCGCGTCGCGATCGTCGAGCCGGACGCCGAGCGGTTGTGGGCCGCGCTCAGGGCCGACCGCACCGTCGACGGCACCGATGCCAGCGGCAGGAGTACGGCACAGGCCTCCGCCTCCGCCTCACCGAGGGCGGAGGCCGAGGAGCGGGTGTCCGGCGACGGCATCGAGGTCGCGGTCTACAACGGCACCACCGTGCCCGGCCTGGCCTCGAACGCCGCGGCGACGCTCACCGAGCACGGCTTCACGGTCACCGGCACCGCCAACGCGAACAGTCAGGACCACGCCACCACCGTGATCGAGTACGGCGCGGGCCTCGAAACCCAGGCCCGGACGGTCGCCGCGGTCTTCTCCGGCGCTCAGCTCCGGCCCGCCGACGGGTCCGGCGTCCGTGTGGTCCTGGGAGCGTCCTACGCCACCAGCGGCAGCTCCGCCGCGCCCGAACCGTCCACCGTGCCCTCCTCCGTTGCGGACGGGGCCCGCTCCGCCGACGACGACCTGTGCTCGGACCTGTCCTACGGGTGACGCGGGCCGCGGACCGGACGGATGCGCCCGGAGCCGGGCCCTCGCCGTTGGTCGTAGCGCGTCCTCGCCGCCGTCAGCCCGGCCGCGTAGAGCACGAGGACGACGGCGAGCAGCACGTAGTACAGGACCGGCAGGGCCGTGAGGCCGAGCAGGGAACCGAGGGGCGAGACCGGTAGCAGCAGTCCCGCGGCGGTCAGCGCGACCGCCGCCCAGGCGACCGGGCCCGGGACGCGCCCCGCGCCGCGCAGGATCAGCATCACCAGGGCCTGGGTGACCAGGTTCTCGGTGAACCAACCGGAGTGGAAGACCGCCTCGTCGTCCAGGCCGTCGGGCCCGTACAGGGTGAGGGCGAGGACACCGAAGGTGGCCAGGTCGGCGACGGCGTTGAGCAGGCCGAAGCCGGTGATGAAGCGCAAGAGCTGGCGCGGACGCAGCAGGGTGGGGCGGCGCAGCGTCCGCGGATCGGGCCGGTCGTGGGCGAAGGCGAGCTGGGCCGCGTCGAAGCAGAGGTTCTGGGCGAGGACCTGGGCCGGGAGCATCGGCAGGAAGGGGAGCAGGAGCCCCGCGGCGAGCATCGCGATCACGTTGCCCAGGTTCGAGGACAGGATGATGCGCAGATAGGTGGCGATGTTGGCGCCGGAGTGACGCCCCGCCGTGATGGCGTGGTCGATCGCGGTGAGGTCCTTGTCCGCGAGGACCACGTCGGCACTCTCCCGGGCGACGGCCACGGCGTCGCGGTGGACGATGCCGACGTCGGCCGCGTGCAGGGCCGGCAGGTCGTTGACACCGTCGCCGAGGAAGCCGACGGTGTGCCCGCCGGAGCGGAGGGCGGCGGCGATCCGGGCCTTGTGGTCGGGAGTGCAGCGCGCGAAGACGGTGGCACGCCGTGCGGCAGCGGCGAGTTCGTCGTCGCCGAGCCCGTCGACGTCCGCGGCGGTGAGGACGGCCTCCGGGCCGACCTGGACGCCCAGGTCGCGGCAGGCCCGGACAGCGGTCCCCGGGTGGTCGCCGGTCAACAGCTTGACCGTGACGCCTCGGTCCGCGAGGGCGGTCAGCGTGTCGGCGGCGGTGGGCGCAGGTGCGTCCCGGAAGGTGACGAAGCCCCGGAAGACCAGGCCGCGTTCGTCGGCCGGGGTGTAGTCGCGGGTGCGAGCGGGTCGTTCGGCGGTGGCGACCGCCAGCACGCGCAGGCCGTCCTTCGCCTGCGCGGTGGCGCGGGCGAGCAGGCCGTCCCGCTCGTCCTCCGCCAGCGCGCAACGCTCCAGAACGGCCTCGACGGCTCCCTTGACGACCAGCGTGTGCGTGCCCAGCCGGCCCGGCGTGCGGACGACCGCGGTGGCAAGGCGCCGCACCGGGTCGAAGGGCAGGACCGCCACCGCGTCGTGCGACATGAGGGCGTCTTCGTCCACCGCGTCCAGGACCGCCTCGTCGAGGGCGTCGGGGGCGGGCAGATCGGCCAGATGAAGGGTCGACCAGGCGTTCACCGCGGCCCAGCGCAGCGCCGCGGAGTTCTCGGTGCCGTCCGGGTCGAGGGCGCGGTGGACGACGGGACGGTCCTGGGTGAGGGTACCGGTCTTGTCCAGGCAGAGAACGTCGACGGCGCCGAGGTCGTGCAGGGCCGTCAGCCGTTTGACGATCACCCCGTGCGTACGGGCCAGCAGCGCCGCCGCGCGGGCCATGCAGGTGGAGACGATGACCGGCAGCATCTCCGGGGTCAGCCCGACCGCCACCGCGACGGCGAACGGCACCGTTTCCAGGCCGCGCCCGCGCAGCGCGGCATTGGCCATCAGGACCAGCGGCGGGGTCAGCAGCATGAACCGGATCAGGATCCAGGAGACGCCGCGCACGGAGCGGTCGAAGGCGCTCGTCTCCCGCTGCACGGCGAGGCGGCCGTGGGCCTCGGCGAACCGGGTCCGCGCACCGGTCGCCACGACGACCGCCGTGCCGCTGCCGGAGGCGACGCTGCTGCCCTGGAAACAGAGGCGGGGATCGTGGAATCCCCCCACTCCGGGATGCGTGCCGCGCGCGGCGGAACCCGTGTGGGAACCGGCCACGACCGGCGTGTCGCCGGCGTCCTTGGCGTCCTTGGCCACGGGGGCCGACTCCCCGGTGAGCGCGGCCTGATACACCGTCAGCCCGCGGGTGCGCAGCAGCCGTACGTCGGCCGGGACCGGGTCCCCCGGACCGAGGCGGACCACGTCACCGGGCACCAGTTCGTCCACCGGTATCTCACGCGGCACGGGAGCCGCGTCGTCCTCCGTGCGGCGCTGGGTGGCGGCGGTGGTGGCGACCATCTTGCGCAGCGTGGCCATGGAACGGTCGGCCCGATGCTCCGGGGTCGCGCGCAGGACGCAGCTGACTCCGACGAGCAGCAGGATCACGCAGGCCGTGCCCCACGAGGCGACGGTCGCCGACACCAGGCCGAGACATCCCAGGACCGCCGTGAACGGGTCCCGCAGGCTGCGGGCGAAAAGCCGCGGCCACGAGGCTCCGCGATGCACGGGGAGCGTGTTCGGCCCGATCCGTGCCAGCCGCTCCTGGGCCTGCGCCTCGGTCAGCCCGCGCGGAGTGCTGTCGAGTCGCCGCAGCACCTGCAGCACGGTCGGAACACGGGGGCCTGCGACGGGGACGCCGGCGGCCGCGAAGTCCTCCCGCGCCGACGCGGCACCCTGAGCCGGCCCTTCACCGCCGGGCTGCGACGCCGGGGCCGGCTCACGCACCGGACCCGCGCAGCCGGCGCACCGGGGCGGATGCGCCCTGGGCCCGGGCGGTGAGCTGGCCGACCATCAGGCGCACCACCGTCACCACGTCGGAGTCGTCGACGAAGTAGACGACCCGTCGGCCTTCCCTGCGGGAGCGCACCAGACCGGCCAGCTTGAGCTTCGCCAGGTGCTGGCTGACCGCGGGCAACGCCCCTCCCACCCGGTCCGCGAGGTGACTCACGTCACTCTCACCCTGCGACAACGCCCACACGATGTGCAGCCGGGCGGACGACGCCAGCAGCCCGAACGCGGCGGCCGCCTCCGTCAGCACCTCGGCGGGCGGATCCTCGGACCCACCGACGTCTGACGCCACGGTCCTGCTCCCTTCCGGCCTGATCACCAGCTCCGT
The DNA here is from genome assembly GCF_000772045.1 of Streptomyces sp. CCM_MD2014. Taxonomy (GTDB): domain Bacteria; phylum Actinomycetota; class Actinomycetes; order Streptomycetales; family Streptomycetaceae; genus Streptomyces; species Streptomyces salinarius. The sequence continues at coordinate 61,566 of NZ_CP009754.1, forward strand.
GCCTTGCGCCGACCAGTCTAGTGCTCTGACCAGGAAGGTTCGCCGGGTTGGTGAAGGGCATCCGCTGGGGCGGACGCCCGCTCACGATGGCGGCCTGACCAGCTGTTCCGGCAGCTCAGACCACCAGCGTCGCGTGGAGCGCACGGAATGCTTCACGGCATCGTCACCGTTGGGAGTCGGGCGCACGAGAAAGGCGAACCCGTCCTCGACGGGCTCCGCCTTCAACGTCAGCAGATTGTTCCGCCCGGGAAGCGCGGCACCTGCCGCCTCTTCGTACTGCCCGCGAACTGCCCCATCGCCAGGATGTCGCTTGCGACGCCCTCCTTCTTCATCGCGCCACTCGCGAGACTCAGCAACGACACCCTGCTGGGGTCCGTGTTGTTGATCGGGTCGCCGCCCGCGTAGAGGTGGGGGTTGGCCTCCTGCCGGGAGGGATCGCGGTAGTGATGCGCCGCGGGGGGGGCACTCGGAGGAAGTACGGAGGGAGCTCCGAGATGGCGGACGACGACTTCTACACACGAGACCGGCCGGCAGATGCACCGCTGCCGGAAGATCGTCCCCGGGGCGGAGGAGGCCCCGAGGATGTGGCGGGCCGCGGCAGGAGCCGGCGGGGGAAGTTCTGGCTCATCCTCGCCTTGATCGTTCTGGTGGTGATCTTTCTGGCTCTCTTTATGCCTTGAGCAGGTCCGGAAGGCCCAATGCCCGCGACCAGCGCACCGTCGCCGGGGCTGAACGGGGCGGCGGAGCTCGGACAGCGGGCCCGCCATGTGGCTGCAGCGGTCGGCCAACACGTGGCGGGAAGTCCGACACCTCCCCCAGCGCGTGCCGGCCGGGAGTGACCACATGCGCCACATACCCGGCGTGGTGGGCGCCCGACGCCTGCCGGTGGGCCAGGTGGCCGCCCAGCGCGCCGCCGACACCGGTCAGCGTGAGTCCGATCAGGCTGAGCCCTCTGCCCAGGGCGTGGCTGTTTCCCGGGAGCGTGCCATGAGGGAGGCGGTGAATACGCCCACGGCCGCGACGTCGGACAGGGCGTGCACAAGGCCGACGCGCTGCTGCTGGCGGTGGAGCTCGGCCCAGTCGCCCCACCCGGAGACCGCGGCGGGAAGGGCACCTTCACCCCGGGTGAGGAAGGACGTCAGGACCCCGAACCCCGCCGGGGTCCGAGTCGACGACGTGGCCGTGCAAGATGTTGTAGAGCCTGGTCTGGAGATCCAACGCGGCCCGCGCCAGGGAGGCCCCGTACCGGTCCATGTAGCTGCGTTGCTCCCACGCCGAAGGCGGCGTTGCTGCCAGTACCTGAAAGGCGTGGCGACCGCGTCAGCGCAGACGGCGACAATCGCCGACGCCGGAGACAACGAGTCCACGTATCCCCGGGCACGGTACCGTCCTGCGCCACCAGGCTGGGCAGTTTCGTTTGGATCAGTTGGTTGTTGGTCCGGGTGTGCCGTTGACTGATGCGCAGTGGGCGCGGATCGAGCCGTCGGCTCCCGGAGTGGGTGCACCTGCCGGAGAAGTACGGCAACTGGCGAGGGGTCTACAACCGGCTGCGGATGTGGCCGCCGACGGCACCTGGGAGCGGGTGTTCACCGCCCTGGTGGCCCAGGCCGACGCGGACGAGGACCTCGACTGGGCCGTGTCGGTGGGCTCCACGACCGGGGACGACGTGGTCGCGTCGCCGGGCTCCCACGGCCCCCGGGGGCCTCAGCATGGATCCTGCTCGGCCAGTTCCCAGTCGACGTCCCAGATGTGCACGGAGCCGTCGTCGCCGGCGGCCAGGACGTGCTGCCAGTCGGCGGTCATGCACACGGCGTTCACGTCGCAGCCGTGTCCGTCGAGCCGGCCGGCGTTCTGTCCGGTGGCGACGTCCCACAGGCGCAGCACGTGGTCCGTACCGGCGGTGAGGACGAAGCCGCCCACGGGCACGGCGTGGACGGCGCGCAGCAGTCCCGCGCCGATCCCGGCGTCGAGGCGGCGGACGAAGCGGCCGGAGGCCAGGTGCCGGATGCGCACGCCGCCCTGCGACGGCAGCATCGTGGCCGTCACGAGGTGGCCGTCCGGGGTCAGGCACAGGGAACCGGGTCCCTCGGCCGGGTAGGTCTCCGGGATCCGGACGCAGCGGCCGGTGCCCAGGTCCCACTGGCGGACGCCCGCGTCGAGGATGCCGGCGGACAGGACGAACCGGCTGTCGGGCGTCACGCACACGGACCCGACGGGTCCCCGGTGGCCGGTCAACGTGTGGACGCACGCGCCCGTGCCCAGGTCCCACACCCGGACGGTGCCGTCCGCGCCACCGGTCACGGCACGCCGGCCGTCCGGCGTCGCACAGACGGCGAGCACCTCGGCGCCGTGCCCGGTGAGGGTGTGGTAGCGGCCGGAGAACACGGTGTCCGGCGGGCGACGCGGGTCGATGGGCGGCACGGTGAGGTCCCACATCCGCACGGTCCCGTCCGCGCCGCCGGTCACGGCGTACCGGCCGTCGGACGTGACGCACACGGTCAGCACCCTGCCGACGTGGCCGACGAGTTGCCGGACACAGCGGCCGGTGGTCAGGTCCCACACTCGGACGGCGTCGTCGGCGTGGCCGCTCGACAGGGCGTACCGGCTGTCGGGGGTGACGCAGACGCCGGTGAGGGAACCGCCGCCGCCGTCCAGGCGTCGGCTGTGCCACGCCGTCCGGAAACCGGTCGGCCGGGCGCCGGGGGCCGCGCGCCGCCAGGCCGCCATCAACTCCGGTGAGCGCTCCTGGCCCGGCAGTGACCGGGCCTCACGCAGCAACCCGAGCGCGGCCCCGATGTTCCCGCGCTCGCGCTCCCGGTCCGCCCGCGCCGCCAGTTCCTTCCCGCGGGCGTCGTCGACGGCGGCGGCCAGGGCGGCGCGGGGGCGGCACACCTGCAGCGGCGCGGGACGGGGGCGCGGCCACAGGCTGCGTACGACGACCTTCCGGCTGCCGGCCTGGAGCAGGTACCGGCCGTCCGGGGTGAGGTGGGACCACGCCCCCGACACGTCTTCCTGCTCGAAGGCGTGGAGGCAGCGCCCGGTGGCGAGGTCCCACACGCGTGCCGGGCCACGGAGTTCCGTGGTGAGGGCCAGTCCCACGGAGGCGTCTGCGAACGCGACCCCGTCGACCAGCCCGGTGTGTCCGGCCAAGGTGCGTACGCAGTCCCCGGTGTCCAGGTCCCACAGCCGTGCCACGTCGTCGCCGCCACCGGTGAGTGCGGACCGTCCGTCCGGGCTCACGGCGAGCGCGCCCACCAGGCCGGTATGTCCGTCGAGCCGGTGCAGGCACCTGCCGCCGGGGACGTCCCAGACCCGGACGGTGAGATCGTCGTGATCGCCGGAGGCGGTGATCACGCGCCGACCGGCCCGGTCCGCGGCCGCTTTCCGCACCGACCGGGTGTGGCCGCCGAGCGTGCCCCGGCGCAGGCCCCGGGGCCAGTCCCACACTCCGATGGCGCCGCCCTCCTCGGCGAGCAGCACGGTGCGGTCGCCGAGGAAGAGGGGACTCGCCGTCACCTCGGCGGCGGCGCGGACGACGTAGGGGCGGCGGCGGCCGTCGAGCCGCCAGATGCGTACACGATCGCGCTGTACGGAGACCCGGTGCAGGGCCATCACGCGGAGATCGGGGGCCACGGTGATCAGGGCGGTGGGCCCCCGGCGCTTCTTGGCGCGCAGACAGGCGCCGGTGGTCAGGTCCCAGACCTTGACGACGCGGTCCGTGCCGGTACTGACGGCATGCCGCCCGTCCGCTGCCACGTGCACCGCGTTCACCGAGTGGGGCGCGTGGCCGTCGAGGGTGCGCACCGTACGGCCGGTGGCCGTCTCGTGCAGGGTGAGCCGGCCGTCGTCGTGACCGGCCACCAGGTGCCGCCCGTCGGGCAGGGCGCGCATCACGGCCACCCTGCTGGTACCGGTCACACGGATGGTGACGGCCGGTGCCGTCGCACCCCGCTCGGTGTCGACGAGTTCCATCAACCGCCGGATGCGAGAGCGGCGTTCGGCGCTCGCCCGGTCCGTTTCCGCGGGCAGGCCCGACCGGAGTTCGTGCAGCACGTCCGCGGCGGTGATCTCGCCGGCGCGCCAGCGCAGCACCCCCAGGTTGTAGGACGCCTCGGGGTGGCGCGGATCGGCCTCCAGGGCCCCGTGCAACAGCCGCAGCACCTCTTCGTCCCCGGCCCGCCGGAGGTCACGGAGCGACAGTGCCCGGTTGTTCAGCTCGTCGGCGCGCAGCCTGGCGGCGACCGGCCGCTCCCGGGGGTGGGCCCGCCCGGTGAGCTCCTCGTGGACGGCGGTGAGCTCGGCCGCGACCTCCGCCATGCCCGTCGGCCGGTCCTCGGGCGCGGCGGCCAGGCACCTGGACAGCAGGCCGGCGAGCCGCTCCGGCATGGGCCACAGCCGCGCCCAGCCCTCGCCGCGGGCACGGTAGTCGGCGAGCGCGTCCGCGACGGCGGCGCCCTCGAGCCAGGGACCGCCTCCGGTGAACATCTCCAGCACGGTGGCCGCGAAGCTCCACAGGTCCGTGGCGGGGCCCGTCGCGGAACCGGCGGCCTGTTCCGGTGAGCGGTAGCGCGGGGTGCCGCGGTGGGCGAGGGGTGCCTGAGCCAGTCCGAAGTCGGTGACCCTGACCTGTCCGTCGTCGCCGACCAGGATGTTTCCGGGCTTCACGTCCCGGTGGACCACGTGGTGCGCGTGGGCGTGTTCCAGGCCCCAGGCCGTCTGCACCGCGATGTCCACGATCCTGGCGAGGACGGCCGGCTTCTCCCCCCGGTACAGCGCGGGGTCCTCGCCGCGCATCCGGTCCTCGAGGCTGCCGCCCTCCACGTACTCGGCGAACACCCGGGGGAACTCGTCCACCGTGCGCACGTAGTGGCAGGCGCAGATGTGCGGGTGCAGTCCGAGGCCGACCCAGGTCCGGGCCTCCCGCTCGAAGCCCTCCCGGTCGGCCGGCCGGCTGAGCAGGTGCCGTTGAGGGCTCTTGACGGCCAGGAGCGTGTCCCATTCGAGGTGCCGGGCCGGGTAGACGACGCCCATGCCGCCGCTCCGGGGAGCGCCGGTGATCTCGTAGGTGCCGAGCAGTCGCGTGCCCACGGGCCATTCGGCCGGCCGGTCCGCGGAGGCGGTTGGTCTGCCGGTGGCGTCGAGCGTGGGGTCGTCGTCGCCGTATCGGGTCATGCGCCCTCCCCCGGCGGTCGCAGGCCGTTGATCGCCATGGTGCAGGCCACCGGGAGCAGCGAGGGCAGGTAGACCTCCTCTTCGGGCGGGGCGGGCCAGGCCCCGGGTCCGTTCTCGATGCCGAAGAGCACGGCATAGGGATAACCGTGGCGGTGCAGCGCGGTGACCTCCTCCCAGGACACACCGGGCGCCGCGTAGGCGCGCATCCACTGCTTCATCCGCAGCAGCAGGCGCCGGGTGCGGCGCCGGTCCCGTCGGTGCCAGGCGAGGCCGTCCGCCTTGATCCTCCGGTGGACCAGCTCGGCCAGCAGGTCCCAGGCCCGCCCGTCGGTGCGGCCGGCCAGCCGGACGCTCTCCTCCGGGCCGAGGATCACCTCCAGCAGCAGGGCCTCCTCCGGATCCGTCGGCACGGGGGCGTCGGGATGCCGGGTGACCACCAGCCCGGCGGGGCCCTCGTACTCGCCCCCGTAGCTCAGCCACAGGTGCCCGCGCATCGCGAGGTCGGCGAGTTGGGCGGCCACCACCCGCCCGAACCGGTGCTCCGGCGCCTCGTTCAGCGCCGGCCACACCAACGCGCCCGCCCGCAGCAGCGTCATCTCCGCGGACACGCCGCGGAACATCAGCATCAGGCGGATGGGCCGCGGCAGCGTGTCGAGCGGGACACCGGCTCCGGGCGGGTGCCCCATGATGCGCGTGTGCAGGCGCGCGTACGGACCGTCCGACGATCGGCTCACAGCGACTCCCCCAAGGCACGTGCGAACTCCTGGGCCGACGGTGTGGGCCGCTCGTCGCGGTCCCCGTCGGCCAGGACGCTGTCGACCAGTCTCGCAAGCCGGCCCGGGATCCGGTGCGTTCTTCGCCGGACGGGCTGGACCGGTGCGCGCAGGACCACCTCGGCCGGGTCCGCGCCGGACGGGAAGTCACGGGGTGTGGTCCCGGTGAGCGTCCAGTACAGGCAGGCCGCCGCGGCCCACACGTCGACGCTCGGTCCGGCGTACTTGTAGTTGACGATCTGGGACCGCGGCATGAAGGCGAAGCTGCCGCCCAGGGCGCCGGTCACGGTGTGCCCGGACAGTCCCGCCCGCTCGAAGGCCTTGGCCAGGCCGAAGTCCGCGACCTTCACCTCCGGCTCGCTCCGGCGACCGGTCAGCAGGATGTTCGACGGTTTGACGTCCCGGTGCACCATCCGGTCCGGGGGCGCCTGCTCCGGGCCGTCGCTCGCCCCGGCGGTGCGCGTGCCGTGCAGGTGTGACAGACCGTCGAGAACCTGGGTGATCAGGGCGACCCCTTGCTCGGGCATGAGCCGGCCGCCCTGTTCCGCCACCCGCTGGGCCAGGCTTCCGCCGTCGCAGTACTCACAGGCCATGAAGAGTCGCGTTCCGGTGGAACCGGCCTCCTGGAAGGCGACCAGTCGGGGATGGCGCACGGTCCTGGTGGTGCGGATCTCCCGCAGGAAGCCGTGCACCAGCTCGGGCCGGAGGACGGCGTCGGGACGGAGCATCTTGAGCGCGCGAAGTTCCCCGGAGGGTTCGTGCCGTGCCAGATGGACGCTTCCCTGAGCTCCGCTGCCGAGTTTTCGCACAAGCGTGTAGTCGCCGGCCCGGGTGGCGTCGACCGGGGGTGGTGGACGGTGAGGTGCTGCGTGGCCGGCGCCGGTCGAGGAGACGCTCACCACCACGCCGCCGAGGCGCACCTCGTCGCCGTCGGCCAGTTCGTACGGACGCGCAGCGGTGGCCGCGAGCCTGATGCCGTTGACGTACGTCCCGTTGTGGCTGCCGAGGTCGCGCACCCGCACCGTCGGGGGGTCGATGTCGAACGCGCAGTGGCGGCGGGACACCTGTCGATCGCCGGCCGGGGCCCGCAAGTCGCAGTCCTGCGTGCGGCCCACGACGAAGGCGGCCGGTGCCCGGAAGACGAACGCGCGCACCGGCGCGACGGTGCCGCCGGCCTCCAGCCGTACCGTGCCGCCCATGGCCGCCCGTCTCAGTCCGCGAGGGCCACGTACAACGGCGTGCCGAGCACCACCGTCGCCCCGTCCCTGCCGTCGGGATCGGGCCCGTGCAGCAGTCGCCTGGCCACGAAGTCCAAGGTCTGCGCCGGTCCCCGCAGCCCGTCGGTGGCCTCGCGGACCGCCCGCAGGGCGAGCCCGTCGGGGTCGACGGGCGGCGACGGGTCGGCAGCGTTGAACAGGGCCGCGATCCGGGGGTCGAGGCGCAGCCCGTCGAGCAGGGAGGGGAGCAGCGACCGGGCCAGCGGCGGGCCGCTCGCCGCGTCGTCCGAGGACCCCACGACGTGCCGGGTGGAGCCGCCCAGGGAGACGACGGTGTCTCCGGTGCGGCCGCCGAAGAACACCAGCGAGCTGTCGTCCCCGTGCGTCGGCGCACCCCAGCGCATCGGCAACCGGCCGCGGAAGAAGGGCCCGGGCTCCGTCACCGTCCCGATGGCGTCGTCCTTCTCCAGTCGCCTCAGCACCTTCTCCAGTCGGCTCACGGCGTCCGCGTCGGCCGTGCGTTCAACGGTCCGCTTGCCGCTGACGACCTTGAGGTCTACGCCGACCTCCGTGGTGCGCGTGCCCGCGGACGACCGGCCGAGCTGGGCCAGCAGCATGTCGACCTTGACCTCGCTGATGTACAGGTAGAACCGGTACGCCACCGGGCAACCTCCCCTCACACCTGAGTGGTCAGTATGAAGCACCGTCAGCGGGCGCCGCACCGCTTCCGCCCGTCTCGGCGTCGGGTGCGCGGCTCGGTGCTGCACGGTGCCGCCCCGAGCCGGGCACCCCGTCGGCCTCCGGACGCAGGCGGATGTGCACGGCTCGGGCCGCGTCAAGATCGTGAACGTGACGACCGCCGCCGGAGTCGGCGTGACGACTGTGTCCCATGTGATCAGTGGCCGCCGGCCGGTGTCGGCGGCCACTCGTGCCCGGGTCGAGGACGCGGGCGCAGCCTCGGCCACCGGGCCGACCCGTCGGCGCGCGGCCTGCGCACCCAGCGCACCGACACCGTCGGGTTCGTCGCCCCGGACATCACCGACCCGTTCAACACCGAGCCAGTGAGGCATCCAGCCCGTCGCTTGCGCCCGCGGCCTCCTGACGACGGTGTGCTGGACGCTCATGGCGGACGGTCCGCGCCTCCCGGCCGCACTGCGCCAGTCGACCGCCGGCGGCTCGACGCGACCGTGCTCGGGTGGTTCGGCGCACAGCGCGCGGACCTCGACCTGATCGCCGGTTCCGGGGCCCGCCCGTTCCGCCTCGGCACACGGGTCGCCGACGGTCCCGGTGATGGGGTGCGCGGGGTCGATGCTCTCCCCCACGCTGACGGCGGTCGTCGACCCGGCGCCAAAGATCGGCCGTTCGGCGGCCCGGCTCCTCGTCGACCGGCTCGACGGGGATGCGGGCCGCCCGGGAGGCCGTCAGTCGTCGAGGGCCTCCAGGACGTCGGCGAGGTCGACGAACTTGAAGCCGGTGGCCTCCCGGTCGCCGTCCTCCGGGGCCGTGTGGCCGTCCTGGACGACGAGCAGGCCGTCCGGGTACCTGCTGCCGAGCGGCTCGGCGAGCACGTCGGCGCCGTCGCACTCCTCGGAGCCGTCCAGCGACCCGGACGCGGCACCCACCCGGAAGCCGCCCTCGTACTCGTAGTCGTCGGAGCGTTCACGGTCGTAGGCGACGAACGTGTCGTCGCCCTGGCTGGAGGCGAGCAGGTAGCCGTCACCGTCGTCCTGCCTCAGCAGGGTCAGGCCCTCGACGTCCGCCGACACCCGGTCACCGCCGAAGCCGGGGTCGTCACCCGCCAGGCACTCGTCGGAGGCCTCGTCGTACGTGGCCGGCACGCCGTACTCGCGGACCTTGTCCTGCAGGACGGGAGCACCCTTGAGGTCAGCCGGCAGGCGCCAGATGCCCACGTCCTCCTGCCCGGCGAAGAGCGTGCCCGTCTCCGGGTCGACGACCATGCCCTCGACCTGCGGACCCTCGCCGGGATCGCCACAGGGGGCCCACTTCGTGCCGTCGGGCATCGTGAAGACGGCGGGCAGGTCCAGGGTGCGGACCTTCCGATAGGACACGGTGCCCCGGCTCGTCGGGGTCAGTTCCAGCAGCGCGATGCGGGTGGTCGCGTTCTGGCTGACGAGCGCATAGGACTTGCCGGTCGCGGAGTCCGTGTAGGCGGCCAGGCCGTAGGCGGTGCTCTCCTCGTTGACCTCCTCCTGCGAGCCGGAGAAGATCCACGGCGCCGAGGGGTCCGTGACATCGGTGAGCGGGGCGCCGGGCCGGTCGCCGTCGACGCGGTAGATGCGCAGCTTGTCGCTGCCGCGGTCGCTGACGACCGCCAGGTCCGTGGCGCCGGAGCCCAGGGGCGTGTCGTGCACCAGGTCGACGTTGTTGAAGCGGCCGGGGGCGTCGTCCGCGCCGGGCGCCGCGGGCGCGGGGACCGACTGCACCTGCCGGGCGTCGAGGTCGTAGACCCGCAGGCCGCCTTCCTTGGCCGTGGCGATGACGAGGCTGGCGTCCGGGTCGGCGGAGTTGCGCCAGATCGCCGGGTCGTCGGCGTTCGCGTTACCGCCCTCGTCGTCGTCGAACAGCGCGGCGGTCTCGGCCCGGGGAACGACCACGGGCGGTGCGGCGGGCGCCGAGGCCTCCGCCGAGGGTGTGTGCGCGACGGCGGCGGTGAACACCAGCGTCGCCGTCGCCGCGACGACACGGGAACGGCGTCTTGTGAACGCGAGCACGGACGGTCTCCTTCGTCAGGGAAACTGGTGGGACCGGCCCACAACCGGCGTCCGGCCGCGACCGCACCCACCCATGGGACGACGTCACATGATCGGGAACGCAGGCGGAGGGCACGCATCGCCCCGGCGACCCCTCGACGACGGGCGCATGGCCGAGCGGTGAATGTGCCCGCCCCGCCGTCCACACGACCGGGCCGGCGCAGCGGACCGGCACCCGCGGTCCTCTTTCGTCCTGCACACCGGCATCCAGTGGGAGTACCTCCCCAGGAACTCGGTTTCGGCTCGGCCATGACCTGCTGGCGACGCCTGGCGGCCTGTAACGACGCCGGTGTCTGGGTGCGGTCCCGCCGGCTGCTGCTGACCGAACTGCGGTCGAAGAGCCGGCTGGACTGGGACCGGGCTGACTTCACCCATGTGCGCCCTCATCAGTGGCTCCGACTGACGCGGGCGAAACGGCCTGCGGTGCGGAGTGGAGTGTTCATTCGGCCTGTGAGGGCGAGGTGGTGCAGGCGGGCGATGCCGCGTATGGCGTGGTGCACGCCGTCGCCCCTGAGACGGCAGTCGCGGAGGCTCTTGTGTCCCTTCATACGGGCGAAGGTGTGCTCGATGCGGACTCTGATCCGCTTGTGTGAGTCGTTGTGTTCACGCTTCTAGAACGGGAGCTGAGTCTGGCCGTTCGCGCGACGGTGCTGGACGGGCCGCCCGGCATGCGGCAGGTCCCGTTGCGATCCGCCCCGCCGACCGCAGCGGTGGTGGTCACGGGCCAGTCGCCGTCAGCCACCATGCTGGTCCGGCCGACGGGGCCCTTCGCATCGGACAGCTCCCATTCCTTGCAGTCGTTGCGGTCCCCGGCACTGGCCGGCCGACGGCGACGACAAGGCGGGTGCCGGCGCCGACGGCGACCAGGTGGGTGGGGTACCCGTAGTTCTTCGACTGATCCGCGATCCCACGTCGGCTCGTCCCGCGCCGCGTCCGGCACCCTGCCGCCGGTGAGTTCCGCGGCTCGGTCGGGTCAGCGGCGTGGGAGGTCGGCCCAGGCGGTGAGTGCGAAGCCGTCGCCGTCCCGCCTGACTTCGGCGGCCCCGCGTCCCGGCCAGTGGGCAGGGATGACGAGTTCGCGCATCTCGGCGGCGCGGGACAGGTAGGTAGAGCGGGTTCGGGCCGCGAGAACAGGATCGTCGCAGAAGCAGCTGTTCCACGAGGGTTCGAGGACCTGGACGGGGCTGTGCAGCATGTCGCCGACGAAGACGGCGCGGTCGGTGCGTGAGCGCAAGGTGAGGACGGAGGAGCCGGGTGTGTGGCCGGGCGCCGCCTCCAGTGTCAGGTTGCCGTCGATGCGGTGGGTTCCTTCCCACAGTACGGCTTGCCCGGCTCGGTGGATGGGGGCAATGCTGTCATTGAAGACGAGCTTGCTGCCCTCCCAGCGGACCCGTTCGTGCTCGTCGCGTGGCGCCCTGCTGCGGCCGGGGCCCTCCGGGTCGAAGTAGAGGTTGTCGGCGCGTGGGATCAGGTACGTGGCGTTCGGGAAGGTGGGGACCCATGCGCCGTCGCGCCGTTCGGTGTTCCAGCCGACGTGGTCGTAGTGGATGTGGGTGTTCACGACCACGTCGACGTCCTCGGGTGCTACGCCGGCCTGGCGCAGCCGTTCGGGGAAGTCGGTCTTCAGCCCGGCGAACTGAGGTACCTGCGGACGCTCACGGTCGTTGCCGACACCGGTGTCGACCAGGATGGTCTGCCCTTCGCTGCGCAGGACCCAGGTCTGTACGTGGCATCGGTAGGAGTCGACGTCCGCGGTCCAGAAGTCCGGCTCCAGCCACTGCCGGTTGCGTCGCCAGGTGTCCTCGTCGCTGTCAGGAATGATGAACCGGGCGGTACGGACAGGGCCGGACCACTCGATGACGCGGGTGATCGATACGTCGCCGAGTGTCATGGTGTCTGCGGGCATACGAGTTCCCTGAAGAATGGGGGCGCGGCGGGTACGGAGCCGGAGGCCGGCGCCGTGCTCGCACGCAGCGGGTAGTCGGACGGAGCGCTGGTCGGTCTGGTGCGCGTGCATAGCAGGCCAGGACGGTACGGACGGCCTCCTCGATCACCACGTCCACCGAGGGCTGTCCGCGGTCTCCTCTTCGAAGGCCATGACGCTCGGCCAGACGAGGAACTCCTGCTCGGGCCCCTTGAGCTGGCGAGCCGCCAGGTGGGCAGCGGGGCATCGCAGGCGGCCGTCGACGACCAGCGCTTCGACGCAGACCGCGAACGTCCGCGATCGGCCCTTTGCCTTGCCGAGACAGCTCCTCTGCCATCCAGGGCAGCAACTGATCACAGGCCCAGGAGCCGTTCGGCGGTACCGTGGGCTATGCGGTTCTTGTCCTGGACACTCAGGTCTGCCTCGTCGAGGAAGGCTGTGACGCCTTCGTTTCCCACGAACGGATAGTCGACGGCGAGGACGATTCGTTCGACGCCCAGCGTCTCCACGCAGAACCGGAGCTGTGCCTGGTTCCACATGCCACTGGGCGTGATGTGGACATTGTGCCTGAAGTACTCCGCGAACGGCCGGTCGAGTTTTGTGATCTCCTGAGGCAGCAACTCCTCGATCCTGTCGAGATAGAACGGGATCATCTCGCCCCAGTGACCGAGGATGACCTGGAGGTCCTGGTACCTGTCGAAGACACCGGAGAGCACCATGTGGATGAAGTGCTCTGCGGTCTCCACGTGCCATCCCCACGCCGCGGTCTGGAGCCTGCCGGTCACGAGCGAGGGGAGGCCCTCGTAGCTGGCCTCGGTGACCGCGCGCGGCGGCATCGCGGGGTGCAGGTAGATGGGCACACCGAGGCGACTGGCCGTGCGTAGGACAGGGTCGAATCGCGGAGCATCCAGGAACTCGTCCTCGGTACGCCCGTTGATCAGCGTCCCGACGAAGCCCAGGTCGCTTACGCAACGTTCCAGTTCATTCGCGGCGGCCTCGGGGACGGCAGTCGGCAGAGCGGCGAAGGCGGCGAAGCGCCCGGGGAACGCGTTGACCGCTCGTGCCGCGGAGTCGTTCGCGGCGCGGACAAGTTCCGGCGCCACGCCGGCCGGCGCCTGCTGCGCCCACAGACAGGACAGGACCTGGGTGGTGATGCCGTTCAGGTCCATGTTCGCGATCCGCTTCTCGCCGAGGTCCAGCAGCAGGGACTCACTCTGCAGCGAGCCCGCGAACCCGGTCCCGGCTGCGTAGGCCGCAGCGAAGTTCGGGGCGAGTCGGTTGATGGTCGGACTGCTCGCCGCTGCGAGCGCAGGGTCCACGAAGTGCTCTTCGAGCGTGATGATCTTCAAGACAGCAACCCAAATAGAGGACGATTTTGTCTCTTACATTGAAGGGTACAGGAGCACTCGGCGTGACGCGAGCACGGGCGAGCAGCTATAAAAGACACGATGAGCCGCCCCTCCCCCACCCCTTCGAAGGTCCGTGCCCCTGTCGCCGCGGAACGGCCCACGCGTCGGCGAGGCACGGAGCTGACCCGGGCGATCTACGAAGCGGCACTGCGGGAACTTGCCGAGACGAGCTTCGAGGAACTGAGCTTCGAGTCGGTGGCATCGGCCGCAGGCACGGGCAAGTCCGTGCTCTACCGCCGCTGGAGCACCACCGCCGAACTTGTCCTGGCAGCGCTCAAGGACTACGAGGTGGGTCTGGCCAAGCCCGTAGTGCCGGACACGGGCACGCTGCGCGGAGACCTGATCGTCATTCTTTCAACCCTCGCCCAGGTTCTGGACGAGCCGCGTGGACGCGCGTTGTGGCCCCTGATGGTCCAGCGTGCCCGCCACCCTGAACTCTTCCAACAGGTCATGGACCAGGTCAGCCACCCCCACCGGGTCGCCCTGCTCGCATGCATCCGCGGGTTCGCCGACCGGGGCCAGGTCAGCCCGGCCAGGGCGACGGCACGCATCGCAGCCGTAGGCCCGCGCCTGGTCATCGCCGAGTGCCTCGAGACGGGGAGCGTGTCCCGCGACGACGTGGTATCCATCGTGGACGAGGTGCTGCTGCCCCTGCTGACGTCGTGACGGCCTCAAGGCCGACCTCTGTACCCGCTCAAGAGCTGCAGAAGGTACTGCCGCCCGGCGCCGGTACCCGGCCTCCTGTCACGTCGTCCGAGCGAAAGTGCGGTCGTCGGCCCCATACACACGGATCATGTGCCCAGAGCAGCGAGGCGCATCCTCCGCCGCCGCGCTGGACACACTCGTAGGCCCACCGCACAAGGGAGCGAGATCGGCAGCTTTGCCCCCGATCTCAGCAGTTCGCCAGTAACCCAGCCACCCTGGTTGCACCGTTCGTTCGACAGACCCTTCTGGACCGTCGGGCGCCTGACAGAACCTTCCCGACATGGCGCACGAAGCGGTCGAGGAAGGCTACGAGGAAGAAGTGGTCGGGCGCACCGCTCAGACCCAATGGGTTCCCTTCGCTCAGGCCCTCACCGGTGACCTGTTGTTCGTCGACCACCGTACGGACCACTATGGAGAAGTCGGCGAAATTTCGTTCGGCGACCCCGAGTACCTGCCGCTCTGGCCGTCAATGACTCTCATGCTGACCGACTTGTACAACGCGGTGGAGGGATCACTGCCGCTGCCCACCGCACGGCGTCGTCCCGCGGTCCATGAAGGGCGCATGCTGGAGTGGGTCACGGGCTGACGGAAAGCGAAGCGTCCTGCCGGATCACCATGATCCGGCAGGACGCTTCGTTGACTGCCGTTGCCAGCTGATGTTGCAGGCCGACTTGATGTCGCAGTACTCGAACCCGGACTGGACGAAGACCGGCGGCCGGACCCTCTCCCTGCAGCCCCGCGAGGTTCAAGACGTCCTCGACCACGCCCGCCTCCAGCAGCGCGACGAGCAGCGGTGAGCCAACTACGGAACCCGTGCCGTCAGCCCGCCCTGCGCGGTCAGGCCATTTCGACGCAGCGGTGGACCCGGTCGAAGCGCCGGGCCGCCACGTCCCGGCGGCGGATCACCCAGTGAGCAACGCCGGAGTCCAGTTCCCTGACATCCTCGCCGCATCTCCAGGTGGCCAGAAGAACCCAGTCATCGGCGTCCTCTCCGTGGGCCGTACCACCCTGCTCGCAGGGCCCGGACTCCTCGGAATCACGGGCGTAGAAGACGGGGTCGTTCTGGGGCGAGACCGGATGACCGCCGATCTGCAAGGCCCAGGGAGGGCGGTAGCCGCCCACGTCTGCCCAGGCGTCGTCGAGTTCTTCGGCCAGTTCGCACTGCTCGTCCTCAGGAAAGTCGCCCCATCTGTCGAGGGCAAAGCTCTCCGGCATCTGCGCGCTCGGCTGATGCCAGACCGTGCGGAGCTCACGCTGCCGGTACGGCTCGCGCCAGCTGTTCTCGAGGGGGCTCGGGGTAGTCGGCGTCCCGGCGGGGACGTACAGCACCGCGTCGGGCACGTCCTCCCTGATGTGCACATCGGTGCCGGAGAAGAGGAGCAGATGGCCGTCGGCTGGCAGCGGAAGGCCGGTCGCGCCCGGCGGGAGAGCAGCGAGGTCGACGCAGGCCACGAGGGGATCGGACGGCTTCGGCGTGCCCTGCGGCAGCAGGGGATCACCGCCGATCCGGGCCACGAGGGGACCGTCACCGCCTTCCGCCAAGTACACCGCCGGACGGACGACACGTATCCATTCCTCAACGTCCTCCGCCGGCAGCCCCCGGGATGCCGCCTCGCCCCGGAAACGCTTCACTCTGTTCTCGGTCTCGTCAGTCACCGGGCCACCCTATGACCGTCACACCGGGTGGTGTTGTCCGCGTCCCGGTGTAGGTCCCACATGAGCAACATGACAAGGACCGGTGGGATGGACTACTGACCGTATGGTGGGCGAGTCGCCCGCAAATGCGCTCCTTGCGAGACGAGTCGGCAGCGACGCGCACTGCTCGCGGGATCCCCACCACAAAAAGTAGGCGACACAATCATTGACGCTCGACACCATCAAAGACCATTGTGTGTCAGGCGTGGCACGCCTGAGGCCCGCCCGGTTCTCAGAAGCCTGGACGGAGAAGGCAGACAATGAGATGGAAACGGTTGACGCCTGCACTCACAGCGCTCCTCGTCGCCACCACTGCCGGAACGCCGGCCGTGGCCAGGACACACGAACGAGTCTCCCGCCCCGGTGAGTACGCCGGGTACGCCCCCGTGCTCTACGACGAGTGGGTGCGCACCTCGCAGTACCTGCCCACACGCGACGGCACCCGGCTCGCCGTCGACCTCTACCGTCCCGCCGTGGACGGCAAGGCCGTCGAGCGTCCCTTCCCCGTCGTGTGGGAGCACCAGCTCAGCAGGGCCTCGCGCACCGAGGACGGCACGATCAGCCTGCGCGGGGTCACCAGCGGCATGGCCGAACTCACCAGGTACGGCTACACGGTGGCGTTCGTCGACCGCCGGGGCAATGGCGCCTCCTTCGGCACCATGACGGGCTATCACTCCCGCACGGAGGCGTCCGACGCCTATGACGTCACCGAATGGCTGGCCGCTCAGTCCTGGAGCGACGGCCGTGTCGGTGTGTTCGGCTGTTCCAACACGGGCGACGCGGCGATGCAGGCTGCGACCGTGGGGGCTCCCCACCTCAAGGCCGTCTTCGCGGGCAACTACTCCTTCCACAAGTACGACGCCTTCCAACGGGGCGGAATCAGGGCCAACTGGGGGGCCGGTCCCAACCGCACGCGTGAAGAGGACCTGCGCAACCTGCCGGTCGACGCGGACCGCGACGGCTCGCTGCTGCGTCAGGCGGTGGCGCAGCACCAGGCGAACACTTCGCTGAAGGACATGTGGCGGGCGGCCCCCTACCGGGACAGCGAGGTCGCCTCGGTGGGTACCCGGCCCTGGCACGAGTACAGCGTGGCCACCTACAAGGACGCGATCGAGCGCTCGGGCGTCCCCGTCTACAGCTTCGACGGCTGGGACGACGACTTCCGCAAGGAGAGTCTGGTCAGTGCGGCGACCCTGTCGAACCCGCACAAGGTTCTCGTCGGCCCGTGGCCGCACTGCGGCAGCGAGGGCTTCGACATCGTCGCCGAGCGCCACCGGTTCTTCGACTACTGGCTCAAGGGCGTCGACAACGGCATCATGCAGGAGCCGCCGGTGCACTACTACACCGG
Source organism: Streptomyces sp. CCM_MD2014 (assembly GCF_000772045.1). Taxonomy (GTDB): domain Bacteria; phylum Actinomycetota; class Actinomycetes; order Streptomycetales; family Streptomycetaceae; genus Streptomyces; species Streptomyces salinarius. The sequence continues at coordinate 78,580 of NZ_CP009754.1, forward strand.
TTCGTCCGACGGCACGGGAGAGTGGCGGAACGCCCGGCAGTGGCCGCCGAACCCGCCTGCCCGCCAGACCCGTTACTACCTGGACGGCGGCAGCAGCGGCACCGTCGGCTCGGTCAACGACGGCACGCTGGACCGCTCACGGCCACGCGGCCACGGCGCCGGTGACGCCTACCGAGTCGACTACTCGGTGAGCTGTCCCGAGCCGGTCGGGCTCGGCCAGACCTGCCCGCAGGACGAGAAGGGACTGACCTACACCACGGCTCCCCTGCGGGACGACGTCGAGCTCACCGGCCACCCCGAGGTCTCGCTGCACCTGTCCTCCACCGCACCCGACGGCAACGTCTTCGCCTACCTCTCCGACGTCGCCCCGGACGGCACCGTGCGCATCCTCACCGACGGCCGGATCCGCCTGGCACTGCGCAGCACGCAGCGGGCGCCCTACGACGTGCTCGGCACACCCTGGCACCGCGGCAACGCGGGCGACGCCGAACCCATGCCCGCGGCCCGCGCGGAGCGCGTCGACTTCGACATGCTGCCCCTGTCCTCGGTGGTGCCCGCCGGCCACCGGCTGCGCGTGACCGTCACCGGGGCCGATGTGCGCGAGAGCGACCGCACCGAGCTGAGCCCGGCCCCCGTGTACACCGTGCACCGCGAGCGGGCGCACGCATCGTCCATCACCCTGCCGATCGCGCGGTGAGCGCCGTGACGACGAGGAGGACCATGGGAACGAGAAGACTGCGCGACGCCGTCGTCGTGTGCCTGGCGGCCGTGGGGGTGGCCGCGCTCGCCGCCCCGACGGCGGAGGCCGGGCCGCGCGGCGGCGCGCCGTGTCCCGAAGGGAGTCCCGCCGACGTGACCTGTACGGGTGGGCAGTTGACCGACGGCACTCCGTACCGGTTCGTGGTCCCCGACCGCTGGAACGGCGTGGTGATCGTCGACCTCGACTTCGTGAGCCGCCCCGCCGAGGAGCCGCTCACCGCGGAACTCACCGGGCGGGGTTATGCCGTGGGCGGCACCACCCGCGACGTCACGGGCTGGCGCATCGCCGAGGCCATCGACAACCAGGCTTCGGCGCTCCGGCGGTTCGAGGAGACCGTCGGCCGTCCCCGGTGGGCCGTCGCCTCCGGACGCTCGATGGGCGGTTTCGTGTCGGCGGGCGCTGCGCAGGTCCACCCCGACGTCTTCGACGCCGCCGTGCCCTTCTGCGGCGGTCTCGGCGGCGCCGTGGGGCAGTGGAACCAGAAGCTGGACACCGTCTTCACGCTCAAGAACCTGCTCTTCCCCGACAGCACGCTGCCGGTCACCGGGATTCCCTCCGACACCGGACAGGCCACCGCGCGCTGGAGGTCGGCGCTGGCCTCCGCCCAGCAGACCCCTGCGGGCCGGGCCCGTATCGCGCTGGCCGCGGCGATCGGGCAGTTGCCGGGCTGGGGCCTGGACGCCGACGGCGCGGCGACGCCGATGCCCGATCCCGGCGACGCGGACGCCGTGCAGGAGGGCATGTACCTGGCCCTCGCCGGCGGCGCGCAGCCGTACGTCGGTCAGGCGATGAGCAGTCGGCGGTCCATCGAGACCCTGGCGGGCGGCAACCCCTCGTGGAACACGGGCGTCGACTACGCTCGTCAGTTCGCGTCGGCGAGCCCGGAGCAACGGCGGACGGTCCGGGAGATGTACTCCCGTGCGGGCCTGGATGTCCGCGCCGACCTGGGGGTCCTTTCCCGGGCGCCGAGGATCCGGGCCGACCCTGCGGCAGTGGCGTACCTGGAGAAGGGCATCGTCTTCGACGGAGACCTGGAGATCCCGGTGCTCACGGTCAATCCGATCGGCGACCAGATCTCCACCGTCGCCCAGCAGCAGTCGTACGGAAAGGCGGCACGCGCGGCCGGGAAGGCGGCGCTGCTGCGGCAGAGTTACGTGCGGTCGGTCGGGCACTGCGGCTTCACGCCCGGCGAGCAGGTCGCGGCGATCACGGCGATGACGCAGCGGCTGACGACCGGGCACTGGTCCGACTCGGCCACCCCGGAGGGCCTGAACCGCTCGGCCGGCCGGGCCGGGGAGGCACCCGGGCGCTACGTGCACTACCACCCGCCCGTCTTCAACCGCCCCTACCCCGGCTGACCGGCTGACCAGGTGGCGCAAGGGCCCCGCCGGACGAGCGTCCGGCGGGGCCCTTGCGGCTGCGGCGAACTACCCGCGTGTGTCGAGCGGGGTCTCGCGGAGCAGGAGTACGGCGGCGAGGGCGGCCCCTGCGAGTGGTACGGCCACGAGGAACACGGACGCGAGTCCGGCGCTGTAGGAGGCCCGTACCGAGTCGGCGACCTGGGCGGGCAGTTCGGCCACGCGCTCCGGGGTCCCGAGCAGGCTGCCCGGATCCTGGCCGGAGGGCGTCCCGGAGCGCAGCCGCGCCGAGATGATCGCGCCGAACGCGGCCACGCCGACCGCTCCGCCGAGTGTGCGGCTGAAGGTGGCCGCCGCGCCCGCCACCCCGACGTCGCCGGTGCCGACGGAGGTCTGCGCGACCAGCACCAGCACCTGCTGGGTCAGCCCGGTGCCCACGCCGAGGACGGCCATGGCCGCGGCGAGCCACCACGGGGAGGTGTCCGGCGCGATCGGTGACAGCGCCACGGCGCCGGCTGTCACCAGGGCGCAGCCCGCGACGGGGAACACCTTCCAGCGGCCGGTCCTGTTGATCAGGTATCCGGAGAGCGTGGAGGCCGCGATCATGGTGCCGACCTGGGGCAGCATGAGCAGCCCGGCCTCGGTCGCGCCGTGGCCCCGCACCACCTGGAGGTACTGGGGCAGGTAGATGACGCCGCCGAACATGACCGCGCCGACCAGGAAGCTCGTCGCGCACGCCACGGCGAGGCCGGGCCGGGTGAACAGCCGGGGCGGCAGGATCGGGTCCGCGGCGCGGCGTTCGCGGCGCACGCAGGCCACCGCCAGCACGAGCACGCCGGCGCCGAGCGCGAGCGTGGGCCAGGACGGCCACGGCCACGCCCGGCCGCCGGCGGAGAGCAGCAGGACGAGCCCGGAGGCACAGGCGGCGAGCAGGGTGGCGCCGAGGACGTCGACGCCGCCGCGGGGAGCCTCGGGGGCGCGGTGCGGTGCGAGCCGGACGAGCAGGGCGGCGGCCAGCGCGACGGGGACGACGCCGAGGAAGCACCAGCGCCAGCCGAGGCCGGGCAGACCGACGAAGAGCCCGCCGACGAGGGGCCCGGCGACGGATGCGGTGCCGAAGGCCACACCGAACCAGCCGGTGTAGAGGCCGCGTCGGCGCGCCGGGACGAGCCCCGCGACGAGGGCGTTGGTGAGCGCGAGGACGCCGCCCGCTCCGACGCCCTGCAGTGCGCGTCCGACGATGAGCGCACTCATCGACAGGGCACAGCCGGCCACCAGCGAGCCGGCCACGAAGACGCCCAGCGCGGCGAGGAGCAAGGGCCTGGGCCCCTTGCGGTCGGCGGCTTTGCCCCACAGCGGCGTCGCCACGGTCATGGTGAGCAGCGCGGCGCTCGCCACCCAGGGCACCTGGTCCTGGCCGCCCAGCTCCCCGGCGATCGTCGGCAGCGCGATGCCGACGATCGTGTTGGTGAGCGAGCCGACGAACAGGGCGGCCAGCGCCCCGGAGAGTACGGTCCGCGGGGCGGGCGCCGGGTCAGTCACCGGCGAGGACGTGCCGGTCGAGCCAGTCGCCGACGGTGCGGGTGAGGGTGTCGCCGTCGGCGCTGCGGGTGTCCACGTTGTCGGCGTGCAGTTCGAGCACCGGGATGCCGGCCGCCTTCAGGGCACGGGTGGTGAAGTAGCTGCCCCGGGCGTCCTCGGAGACCAGGTGCACCACGCCGTCGACGCCGTGGTGGCGGGCCTCCTTCACGTACCACTCGGCCGACCAGGGCGGCGTGTAGAGCTGGTCGGAAAAGGCGGCGAAACGGGCGGCGAGGGCGCGCAGCGGGTCGTCGCCGTAGCGCAGGTAGCCGTCGGCGGCGATCGCGAGGTACATGGACCAGACGAACACCGCGCCGTGGCTCTCCTCGAAGCGCCGGTAGAAGTCGAGATCGAACCAGAGCCCGCGGCCGATCCACATGAGCCTGGCCCGTTCCTCCGGGCAGACGGACGTGCCCGTGGACACGCGCTCGGCGACCTCGTCGTGGAAGGCGCGGGCGGCGTCGCGCGCCCAGGCGGTGCCGCGGTGCCACTGCGGGATCATCACGCTGGGGATGCTGTCGTTGACCGGCAGCGGGCAGGGGCGTGCCCGGGCGATCAGGTCGCGGGTGCGGCGGTTCCACTCCTGCTGCTCGTTGACGAGGGCCATGACCTCGGTGAAGCGGGTCTCGGAGAACACCCGGCCGGTGGTCTGCTCCAGGAACCTGATGAGGCCTTCGAGTTCGCCGGTCATCAGGTCCAGGCGGTCGCTGCCGACGGCCCGTTCCCAGTCGCGCGGCATCAGCTCCCACCAGCGCGCGGGGACGTCGTTCTCGGCGGCGCTCTCCAGGGGGTAGAAGGAGACGCCGGGCTGGGTGTCCCAGATGTCGAAGATCTTCCGGGAGGCGTCGCCCGTGGTCTCCGCGAGGACGATGGTGGGCCGGGGCAGGCCGCCCCAGGGCGCGTTCGCCGGGTCGGGGTCGAAGGCCGAGGCCAGGGGGATGGAGCTGTACTGCTCGCTGTCGTCTGGGTAGCCGCGCTCGCGCAGGAGTCCGAGGTAGTCCTGGGCACGTCGTTTGGCCGTGACGATCGAGGACCACCACTGATTGACGACGTAGGGGATGCCCATGGCACGGAAGATCTCCTGCGGGGCGTCGGCGTTGACCAGCGCGAGAGGTCCGCCGTCCGCCACTTCCTCCCTCAGGTCGGCGAACCACTGCCGCTGGTGGGCGGTCGCCGCCGACGCGGAGGCCAGTCGGGCGGCGCTCATCGGGCCGCCTCCGCGCGGGCACGCGGCCCGGTCGGCTGCGTCGTCCGCGTCAGTTCCGCCAGTGCCTCGGCCGCCTCTTCGCCGAGCGCGCCGTACGGCTGCCGGTTCAGCAGCACGGACGGCAGTCCGGTCGCCTCCCGCTGGGCCGGGTAGTCCCAGCCCGGGGCGTCGTCGTGCACCCGGGCGTAGCTCACGAGTGCCTGCGCGCCGCACTCCCGCGCCGCACTCCGGGTGTGTTCGGCGCGGGCGCGGATGGAGGCCCGGGGCGCCGAGGGCCCGTTGTACTGGTAGCGCTCGGCGAGGGCGGCTTCGGTGGGGGCCGCGGTCCGGCGCAGGGAGAGCAGGTCGCCCCAGTCGTGATCCTCGCCGACGACGAGCAGGCCGCTGTCCTCCAGAGCGTCGTAGACGTGGACCGTGTCGTGCGGGCTTCCGGTGAGGAACACTCTGACTCCTTCGTGCGCGGGCAGGTGGTCCGCCTCGGTGAGCAGTTCTTCGAGCAGCGCGGTGGCACGCTCGACGGGCAGTACGGTGGTCGCGGCCACGACGGTCAGCGTCTGGGCACCGGTGAGGCGGGCCGGCTGGGACCGGCGCAGGGCGGCGACCCGGGTGAGCAGTTCCCGGAGCCGGTCGTGGGCGGTGATGGCGTCGGCGAGTGCCCGGTCGTCGATCGGCCGGCCGGCCCACGTCTCCACGGTGGCGCGCAACTGGCCGAACTTGGCGCGCACGTAGCGGGTGGTCGTGCGGTGCGGCAGGTGCAGTACGTCGACCAGGTGCACCGGCGGCAGGGCCAGGGCGGGGTCCACCCGGCGCAGTTCGCGCAGTGCGTAGAACAGCCGCAGGGACGCCTCGCAGTCGCGCGAGACGACGATGCCGTCCAGCGGACCGAAGTCGCCTGCGAGCAGTCGGGTGAGGACGGAGCGGGCCGCCGGGTCCAGGCCGGTGCCGAGGTAGCGGTCGCCGTCCGTGCTCGGGGTGCCGGGGCTGCCGGACAGGCGCAGGGGCAGCAGGCCGGCCGCGGTGATGTACTCGACGGGGACGTCGGCGCCGATGTAGCCGATCACCCCGCCGTGGTGGCGTGTGCGGAACGCGTCGGCGGCCGCGCGACGGTCGGTGCCGTGGGAGGTGAGCTGCGCGAGGGCAGCGGCCATGGGGGTTCCTCCAGAAGGTGCGAGCGTGCGGTGGAGCGGCGATGCGGGCGCTGCGGGGTCAGATCACCGACTCGGCGGCCAGCTCGGCGAGTTCCTCGGGGCTGTAGCCGAGCTTCTCGCGGTACACCGCGTCGTTGTGTTCGCCGAGCGCCGGGGCGGGCCGGTCGAAGCCCGCGCGGGCGGCGGAGAAGCGGATGGGGACGCCGGTGGTGGCCAGGCCCTCGACGGGGCCGTGCGTCGGGTGGGTGACGGGGACGACCTCCTCGCGCTGCCGCACCAGCGGGTCGTGTACGGCGTCCCTGGGGTCGCGCACCTCGGCCGCCGGAACGCCGTGCTCGGTGAACGCGTCGAGCGCCTCGGCCGTGGGGCGGGTGCTGCTCCATTCCCGGATCAGGGCGTGGATCTCGTCGGCGTGGCGGACCCGCTGGTCGCGGCTGTGGAAGCGGGCGTCGTCGATCAGGTCGGGGCGGCCGACGGCGCGCAGTACGCCGTGGGCGAAGGCGTCGGTGGGCGCGGACAGGGCGATGTGGCCGTCGGCGGTGGGCAGGATGCCGAAGGGGGCGAGGCGGGGCACCATCGCTCCGGTGCGCTGCGGCATGCCGACTGCGGCGAAGGCGTCGAAGGGCTCGCACGCCACCAGGGAGGTGAGCGCGCCGAGCATGGAGACGTCGACGTGCTGTCCCTCGCCGCTCTGGTCGGCCTGCATGAGTGCGGACAGGGTGCCGATGACCGCGAACAGCGGGGCGAGCATGTCGCCGACGGGAAGTCCGAAGCGCACCGGTCCCTCGTCCGGCTCGCCCGCGGTGAGCATGACGCCGGACAGCGCCTGGATGATGGAGTCCATGGCCTTGCCGGAGCCGGGCCCGCCCTGGCTGCCGAAGCCGGTGATGGACGTGTAGACGAGCCGTGGGTTGAGCTGGTGGACGGCGGCGTAGTCGATGCCGAGGCGGCCGGTGACGCCGGGGCTGTAGTTCTCCACGAGGACGTCGGCGTCGCGCACGAGGTCCGCGAAGACCCGCCGGGAGCGCTCGTCCTTGAGGTTGAGGGTGACGCTGAGCTTGTTGCGGCCGCGGGCGAGCATCGAGACCGACATGTCGTCGGGGCCGCGCCGGGTCACGGAGAGGCCGTCGCCGCCGACGTAGGGGGCGTTGTTGCGGGAGGAGTCGCCGCCGGTGGCCGGGTTCTCGACCTTGATGACGGTGGCTCCGAGTCCGGCGAGGAGCAGGGTGGCGTAGGGGCCGGCCAGCGCGGTGGTCAGGTCGATGACGGTCCGTCCGGCCAGTGGCTGGTCGCTCATGATGCCCTCTCGGTGTGCAGGTCGATCCGTACGCGGCCGTCCTCGCGGACGAACCGGCCGTTCAGGCCCGCGGTGCGGGTGATGTGCTCGATGTAGTCGGTGACCCGTCGGCCTTCGTCGGTGTCGCCACAGGGCACGGGGCGTCCCCCGTCGTCGATCCAGCAGGGCTCGAAGCCCGCCTCGACGAGGCCTTCGCCGTCGAAGCGGCACACGGCGATCGCGGTGTTGCGGCTCTCCGGGTGGAAGGGGTAGGCGGGCATGCCGGGGTCCGGGGCGAAGCCGTACAGCTCCTTGCGACGGCGGGCCCATGCGGTCAGTTCGGCGCTGGAGCGGCTGCTCGCGTCCGGGGTCAGCGCGCGGGTCACGGTGACGAAGTTGCCGAGGCCGTGGAAGATCGGGCGGCCCCGGTAGACCTCGATGCCCCGCATGATGTGGGCGTGGTGGCCGAAGACGGCGTCGGCGCCGGCGTCGATGGCGGCGCGCGCCACCGGTGACTCGTACATGGCGACGGCGGCGGGGGTGTGGCCGACGCCCTTGTGGAGACCGACGAGGACGACGTCGGCGCGCTCGCGCAGGGCCGCGACGTCGGTCTGGAGGCGGGTCAGGCTGTCCGGGTCGGCGAAGGTGTAGGTCTTCGGCGGGCCGCCGGGGCTGGCGTGGTCGAGCTCGTAGTGGGTGAGGACGTGGACGTAGGCGCAGCCCGCCTTGCGGGAGGTGGCCCAGGACTCGCGCGGGCCGACGCAGTTGTAGGACAGGACGCCGATCCGCAGCCCGCCGCGCTCGACCACGGCGGGGGTGCGGGCCTCGTCCAGGTTCGTTCCGGCGCCGACCGTGGCCAGGCCGGCCCGCCGGGCGTGCGCGACGGTGTCGGTCACGCCGGTGTCGCCCGCGTCGTAGATGTGGTTTCCGGCGAGTGTGACGATGTCGAAGCCCGCCTCGGCGAGCGCGGTGAGGGCAGCGGGGTCGGCCGGGGGTGCGGGGACGTCGGTGCTCTGCTGGGCGGTGGTGGTCGAGTGCGGGACCTCGACGTGCCCGACGGTGACGTCCGCGGCGCTCAGCAGGGGTGCCGAGGGGGCCAGGAACGAGGCGGGATCGGGCTCGTCGAGGATGAGGTCCCCGACCGAGGCGACGGTGATCACGAGACGGGCTCCTGGGGGGTGGTGTCGGTGTCGCGGTGCCGGGCGAGGAAGGAACGCAGGCGCGCGGTGCGGGGGTTGGTGAGCATCTCGTCGGGTGTTCCGCTCTCGACGATGCGGCCCGCCTCCATGAAGACGCAGCGGTCGGCGACCTCGCGGGCGAAGGCGATCTCGTGGGTCACCACGACCATCGTCATGCCCTCGCCGGCCAGCTTCCGCATGACGCCGAGTACCTCGTCGACGAGTTCGGGGTCGAGGGCGCTGGTGGGCTCGTCGAAGAGCATGACGCGGGGCCGGGCGGCGACGGCCCGCGCGATCGCGACCCGCTGCTGCTGGCCTCCTGAGAGCTGGCGCGGGTAGTGGGCGGCGCGGTCGGCGAGGCCGACGCGTGCGAGCAGGTCACGGGCCTCGGCCTCGGCCTCCTCGCGCGACCGGCCGTGGACGCGCACCGGGGCCTCGGTGATGTTGCGGAGCACGGTGAAGTGCGGGATGAGGTGGAACTGCTGGAAGACCATGCTCATCCGGCTGCGCTGGGCGGCGACCCGACGGGCGCTGAGCGGACGCAGACCGCCGCGGCGCCGTTCGTGGCCGAGCAGTTCGTCGTCCAGGTAGATCGCGCCGGAGTCGATGGTCTCCAGTTGGTGCACGCACCGGATGAGGGTGGACTTGCCGGAGCCGGAAGGCCCGATGATCGTGACGACCTCTCCGTCGGCGACGTCGAGGTCGACTCCGTCCAGGGCGGCGTGCTCACCGAAGTTCTTGCGTATGCCCCGCACGCGCAGGGCGGGTCCAGTGGTCATGCGGACGCTCCGTCCGTCATCTTGTTCGGGCGGCGGGTGAGGCCGCCGGTGGTGTGGCCCCGGGAGAAGTGCCGTTCCAGCCAGCGCTGTCCGACCGTGAACAGGGTGACCACGGCGAGGTACCACAGACAGGCCACGATGAGCATGGGGACGATCTCGTAGGTGCGGTTGTAGACGACCTGGACCGAGTGCAGCAGGTCGGCCATGGAGATCACCGAGACCAGCGCGGTCCCCTTGAGCACGCTGATGAACTGGCTGCCGCCCGGCGGGATGATCACGCGCATCGCCTGCGGGAGCACGACCCTGAAGAAGGTCTGGCCCGGGGTGAGGCCCATCGCGCGGGCCGCGTCGCGCTGTCCCTGTTCCACGCCCAGCAGTCCGCCGCGGATGATCTCCGCCATGTACGCGGACTCGACCAGCGACAGCCCGATGACGGCGGCCGTGACCGGCGTGATCACCTCGTTGGCGTCCCAGGAGACGAACTCCGGGCCGAAGGGGATGCCGAGGGAGATGCGCGGCAGAAGATAGGCGAGGTTGAACCAGAAGATGAGCTGCACCAGGGGCGGGATGCCGCGGAAGACGCCGATGTAGAGCGTGGCCGCCCAACGGACCGGCGGGAACTGGGACATCTGCGCCGCGGCGAGGATTGCGCCGACGACGGCGCCGACGACGGTGGCCGCGACGGCGAGCCACACCGTGGTGCCGAGCCCGGAGAGCACCGAGGGTTCGAAGAGGTACTCCGCGACGACGCCCCACTCCAGGCGCGGATTGGTCACCAGGAAGTGGACGAGGAGTACGGCGACGAGCGCGAGTACCGCGCCGGCCACCACCCGCCAGGGCCGCACGCGCCGCCTGGACAGTGCGACGTCGTCGGTCTTCGGGTTGGCGGGGATCCTGCTCTCCGTCACTGGGATGGGTCCGGCCACGGTTCAGCTCTCTTTGCTGGCGATGTTGAGGACGGGTTCGTCGACCATTACGTCCTTCAGTCCCCAGTGCTCCATGACGCGTCGGTACTCACCGTCGTCGACGAGCTTCTGGAAGGCCTTCTGGAGCACCGGGCCGAGCTTGCTCTCCTTGGGGACGAGGAGGGCGAGGTTGTCGGTGGTGGCGCCCTGCTCCTCGGTCTGGGTGACGTAGGTGTACTTGTCCGACTGGGACCCGGTGACGTCGATGGCGGCGGCCTGGGTCATCCCCGCGGCGTCGGCGCGGCCGGACTGTGCGGCGAGGAGGGTGGCGTTGGTGTCGTCGAGTCCGATCGACCGGGTGGGCTGCTTGCCCTGGCCGGTGCAGTACGCGGACAGTTTGGCCAGCTGGCTCTCGACGATGCTCGACTTCACCACGGCGACCTGCTTTCCGCACAGGTCGGCGGCGGAGGAGATCCGGGCCTTGCCGGTCTTGGGCACGACGTAGGACGTGCGGCTGGTCATCCAGGTGATGGTGTCGAACTGGCGCTCGCGTTCGGCGGTGGCCTGCACGGGCCCGTTGAAGCCGTTGTAGCGCCCGCTGAGCATGCCCTGGAGCGCGGCGGGGAGGTTGTTCACGATCTTGATCTCGGTGCGTACTCCGAGGACCTGCCCGAGCGCTTCCTGCAGGTCCTGGTCGATGCCCGTGACGGAGCCGTCGGCGCCGACCGAGCGGAAGGGCGGGTGCGAGTCACCCGCGAACCGCAGGACCCCGGCGTCCTTGACGGCCTGAGGCAGGGCGTCGTGGAGGGCGGCCACCTCGGGGACGGAGGGCTTGGAGACGCCTTCCTCCTCGTCCGCCGCGCAGCCGGCGAGGGCCATGGCGGAGACGAGCGCGGTCGTGAGGGTGCAACATGTTCGCCACCGACGGTGGCCTCGAAAGTTACGCATGAAGGTGTTCCCTTGCATGGGAGAGGATCCGCGTCATTGTCGGTATCGATGCCGAGCGTCGCATGAGGTGTCGCCTATGACAAGAGTCGTGCGATACTTCGATGCGACGCGAAGGCCACCGAGGAAACTGAGGTGCCATGGGGAAGGACCTGTCGAAGGCCGAGCTGCCCCGGGCTCAGAACGGGGCGGAGCCCCAACTCCTGCTGACGTCCCTGCTGGGCGACTTCTGGTACTGGCGGGACGAACACATCCCCGCCACGGCCCTGGTGAGGCTGCTCGCCGACTTCGACGTGACGTCCGACGGCGCCAGAGCCGCGATGCGCCGGCTGGTGGCCCGCGGGCTCCTCGACACCTCCCGCAGCGGACGCACCACGGCGTACGGGATCCCGGCGCGCACCTCCGAGGTGATCGTCGAACGCACGCACCGGATGCTGACCTTCGGCACGACCGCGCCCGAATGGGACGGACAATGGACGGTCGTCGCGTTTTCCGTCCCCGAACAGGCGCGCGGTCTGCGCACCGCGCTTCGCTCCCGGCTGCGACTGCTGCGGTTCGCCGCGCTGTACGACGGCGTGTGGGTGTCACCGCACGACCTGGGCGCGGACGCGCAGGCACTGCTGCGGGAACTCGGCATCGAGACCGCGACCGTACTGCGCTGCGTGGCGGTGCCCGGCGGCCGCCCGGGCGACCCGGTCTCGGCGTTCGACCTGGCGTCACTGGGCAAGGAGTACCGCGCTTTCACCGAACGCTACGAGCCGGTGCTGAAAAGCCTCGCGGCGGGCTTGATCAGCCCGGCCGAGGCGCTGCGCACCCGCACCGAACTCCGGGTGGCCTGGCGGCGGTTCCCGGAGACCGACCCGGACCTGCCCGCCGAACTGCTGCCGTCCGACTGGGACCGGCCGCGCGCCCAGCAGGTCTTCCTGGAGATCTACGACCGCCTGGGCCCCCTGGCCGAACTGCGGTTCCGGCAGATCCTCGGCACGGTCTCACCCGAACTGGCCGAACTGGCCTCCCATCACGACTCTGCGGCCATAGCCGACCTGTACGCCTCGTTGGGCGACCGCAGGGCGCACGGGGACACGCCGTTCGAGCGGGCGACGGCGGCACGGCGGCTGGACGAGGTGGCGCGCTCGAAGTCGTGACCCCGGCGGCCGGGCTCCGGTCCCGGCCCCTCCCCCACCACACGGCTGCCCTCCCCCACCACACAGCTCCCCTCCCCCACCACGCGGGCTCCGTCACCCGCGGCGCGGGTCAGGACAGGGCGCGGTGCGCGCTCTTCAAGGCGTCACGGAAGCGCTCGACGTCGGCGGGGCCGAGGTCCGCCACCATCCGTTGCTCCAGCATCCGGGCCGGTTCGGCGTGCTCGGCCAGCAGCCGCCGTCCCGCGTCCGCGAGCAGGATCACCTTCTCGCGCCGGTTGCCCGGGTTCGGCTCCCGGCGCACCAGTCCCCGGCTCTCCAGCCCGCGCACCATGTCCGCCATCGACTGCGCCGTCACGAACGAGTCGCGGGCCAACTGGGCGGCGGAGATGCCGTCGTGGCGCTCCAGCACGGTCAGCGCCGTGTACTGCAACGCGGTGACGCCCGCCGGCTTGAGCAACTCCTCCAAGCGGGCGCGGACCACGAGTTCGGTCCGCTTGAGCAAGTAGAGCAGCGACGGCCCCGCTTCGGCCGCGGATCCGGCACCCCCCGCGGACCGCTCCGGCGCTCGTGTCATCCCGTGCCTCCACTGACTGCCGATCCGTGTCTCACGGTGCACCACCCTAAGCCATTGACAGGATTCCTGTTAAAAGAGAACACTGGGAACCGACCGACAGGATTCCTGTCGATCAATCACGGGTGACGGCCCGGTCGGCCTCACCGCCCCCTCAGGAACCTCACCGCCATCAGGAAGAGGCACAGTCATGGATCTGCAGGGCAAGGTCGCCGTCGTCACCGGAAGCGGGCGCGGGCTGGGACTCGCCTACGCCCGGGCCCTGGCCGCCGCGGGCGCCGCCGTCGTGGTCAACGACGTCGACGCCGACGTGGTCGACGAGGCGGTCGGCGCCATCACCGCGGCAGGCGGCCGGGCCGTCGGCGTCGTGGCCGCCGTGGGCGACAGCGAGGCCGCCGAGCGGCTCACCGAGGCAGCGGTGGGCGAGTTCGGCCGCCTGGACGTCCTCGTCACCAACGCCGGCATCCTGCGCGACCGGGTGCTGTGGAAGATGACGGACGACGACTTCGACTCCGTGGTCAAGGTCCACCTGCGCGGCACCTTCACCTGCGCCCGGGCCGCGGCGGTGCGGATGCGCGAGCAGGGCGAGGGCGGACGGCTGATCCTGATCTCCTCCCCCGCGGGCCAGCGCGGCAACTTCGGCCAGACCAACTACGCCGCCGCCAAGGCCGGCATCGTGGCGATGGCCCGGACCTGGGCCATGGAGCTGGCCCGCGCGGGCATCACCGTGAACGCGGTCGTCCCCGTGGCCGCCACGGAGATGACCAAGACCATCCCGGCTTTCGCCCCGGCCATCGAGGAGGCCGAACGCACCGGCACCCCACTGCCGGACTGGCTGCGCAAGGACGAGGGACTCGGCACCGTCGAGGACGTGGCGGGTCTGATCACCTTCCTCGCCTCGGACATCGCCAAGGACGTCACCGGGCAGGCCATCGGCATCGGCGGCGACCGGCTGGCCCTGTGGGCCCACCCCAAGGAGAAGTCGGTCGCCCTCACCGACGGCGGCTGGAGCGCCGAAGCGATCGGCGAGCACTGGCACGACGGCGTCGGCGCCGAGCCCGAGACGTTCGGCATCCCGGCTCCCAAGGCACCGGAGGCCTGACATGAGCGATCCGGTCATCGATGTCGACGCCCTGACCGCCATCGACGTCCACACCCACGCGGAGATCTCCCGCACCGGTCACGGCGCGCTCAGCCCGGAACTCTTCGGGGCCTCCGAGGAGTACTTCAAGGCGCACGGCCACCGGCAGCCGACCATCGACGAGATGGCCGCGTACTACCGGGAACGGCACATGGCCGCCGTGGTGTTCACCGTGGACGCCGAACACGCCACCGGCCATCCGCGCATCGCCAACGAGGAGGTCGCCGAGAGCTGCGCCGCCCACGCCGACGTGCTCGTCCCGTTCGCCAGTGTCGACCCGCACAAGGGCCGTGCGGGCGTTCGGGAGGCACGCCGCCTGGTCGAGGAGTACGGGGTACGCGGCTTCAAGTTCCACCCGAGCATCCAGGCGTTCTCCCCGGACGACCGGATGGCGTACCCCCTGTACGAGACGATCGAGGAACTCGGCGTGCCCGCGTTGTTCCACACCGGGCAGACGGGGATCGGCGCCGGGGTGCCCGGGGGTGGCGGCATCCGGCTGAAGTACTCCAACCCCATGCTCGTCGACGACGTGGCCGTGGACTTCCCAGAGCTGCGGATCATCCTGGCGCACCCGTCGTTCCCCTGGCAGGACGAGGCCCTGGCCGTCGCCACGCACAAGCCCTACGTGTACATCGACCTCTCGGGCTGGTCACCGAAGTACTTCCCTCCGCAGCTGGTGCGGTACGCCAACACGCTGCTCAAGGACAAGGTGCTCTTCGGCTCCGACTACCCCGTCATCACCCCGGACCGCTGGCTCGCCGACTTCGAGAAGCTCGACATCAAGCCCGAGGTCCGGCCCAGGATCCTCAAGGACAACGCCGCCCGCCTGCTCGGCCTGCGCAAGGACTGAGGGAGGACGCCGTGTTGAACCAAGGCATCGGCTCCTGGCCCGCCCGCCGGGCACGCAAGACACCGGGGCGCACGGCCCTGGTCCACCGGGACGCCGAGATCACCTATCGCCGACTGCACGAGCGGGTCCTGCGTCTGGCACACGGGCTGAACACCCTCGGCGTCGCCCGCGGCGACCGCGTCGCCTACCTGGGCGCCAACCACCCGGCCTTCCTGGAGACCCTGTTCGCCGCCGGCGTTCTCGGCGCTGTGTTCGTGCCGCTCAACACCCGCCTCGCGGACGCCGAGTTGACGTACAACCTCGTTGACTCCGGCAGTACCGTGCTGGTGCACGGCGCCGAGCAGGCGGCTGCCGCGGCCGCGGCAGCCGCGAGCAGCGGAGTCCGGCACCGCGTCACCCTCGGCACGCCGGACGGCGAGGGCATCGGCTACGACGATCTACTCGCGGCTGGTGACACCGGTCCGCTGGACGAGCCCGTCGCCCCGGACGATCCCTGCGTCATCATGTACACCTCCGGGACGACGGGCCGCCCCAAGGGCGCGGTGCTGTCGCACGCCAACATCACCTGGAACAGCGTCAACGTCCTCGTCGACACCGACCTGACCGGCGACGAGGTCACCCTGGTCGTCGCCCCGCTGTTCCACACCGCCGGGCTCAACATGACCTGTCTGCCCACCCTGCTCAAGGGAGGACGGGTCGTGCTGCTGGAAGCCTTCGACCCAGGGACGGTGCTGGACGTCGTCGAACGCCGGCGGGTGACGTACATGTTCGGGGTGCCCACGATGTACGACGCGATGGCCGCCCATCCGCGCTGGGAGACGGCCGACCTGTCCAGCCTGCGCTCCGTGAGCTGCGGCGGCGCACCGGTCCCGGCACGCACCATCGAGCGGTACCTCGCCCGCGGCCTGGCCTTCAGCCAGGGGTACGGCATGACCGAGGCATCCCCCGGCGTGCTCTTCCTCGACCGGGAACAGACCTCGGCGAAGGCGGGTTCGGCGGGCGTCCCGCACTTCTTCACCGACACCCGGGTCGTCCTCGCCGACGGCAGTCCGGCGGGGCCCGGACAGCGCGGTGAGGTCCTCGTCCAGGGGCCCAACGTGATGTCCGGCTACTGGGGCCGCCCCGAGGACACCGCGGCGGCCTTCACCGGCGACGGATGGCTGCGGACGGGCGATGTCGCCCGCACGGACGCGGAGGGCTACGCCTACATCGTCGATCGGGTCAAGGACATGTTCGTCTCCGGCGGGGAGAACGTGTACCCGGCCGAAGTGGAGGACGCACTCCTCAGCCACCCGGCGGTGCGCGAGTGCGCGGTGGTGGGCGTGCCGGACGCGATCTGGGGCGAGGTCGGCCACGCCGTCGTCGTTCTGGAGGCCGGCCGCCGTGCCGACGGCCCTGACATCCTCGCGCACCTGCGGGGCCGGTTGGCCAAGTACAAGATCCCGAAAACCGTCGCCTTCACCGACGACCTGCCCCGCACGGCCTCCGGGAAGATCATCAAACGGGCCGTGCGTCAGGCCCACCCCGCCCCCTCTCCCGAAGCCACACCCCCAACCCCGTGGAAAGGCAGTACCCCGTGACCACCACCGCCCAAGGCCTCGAAGGCCTCGTCTCCCTCGCCGGCCGCGACCTCGGTCGTACCGACTGGCTGGAGATCACCCAGGAGCGTGTGAACACCTTCGCCGACGCCACCGACGACCACCAGTGGATCCACACCGACCCCGAGAAGGCACAGCACGGTCCCTTCGGCGGTCCCATCGCCCACGGCTACCTCACTCTGTCCCTGATCATCCCGATGTTCGGCGACCTGTTGGAGATCTCGGGCATATCCATGAGCGTCAACTACGGCCTGGAGAAGGTGCGCTTCCCGAGCCCGGTGCCGGTCGGCGCGAAGATCCGCCTCCACGGCGCGGTCGACTCGGTCGACGAGGTCAAGGGCAACGGCGTGCAGATGGCGCTGACCTTCACCGTGGAGGTCGAGGGCCGCGAGAAGCCCGCTTGCGTGGCTCAGGCTGTGTACCGCCACTACGCCTGACCGGACGGCTGCTCGGCGAGCTGCGCCGGGCCGGCCTGGTGGAGTCCCGGCGGAGCCTGGGCGGCGGGCCGGTCCCGGAGACGCGAGCCGGAGTCGACGACATTCCTCGACGTGTACGAGGCGGTGGAGTCCGGCCCGCTGTCCGCGATGCGCCATGCCCCCTACCAGCCCCCTTGCCGATCCCGTGATGGACCGTGGTTGTGGGCCCCGCCCGTAGACGGGGCCCACAACCCGCTGTCCACCGGACAGAGGTCAGCCGCTGACCGTGATGTTCGAGCTTCCGCTGCTCTGATAGCCCTCGGTGGCCATGATCATGTAGTACTTGAACTGGCCCATGTTCATGCCCGCGCGCGCCCAGGCGTCGAAGTGGTTGCCGGTGGTGATGGTGCCGGAGCCGCTCGTCACCTTCGATTGGCGGACGCTCCAGTACTGCTGGAAGGTCTTGGTGCCTTCCACGGACGGGGCGTTGTACCGGGTCGTCTGGTAGATGTCATAGGTGCCGCCGTCACTGGAGACGGTGCCCTTGTACGTGCCGGTGGGCCGGTAGCTGCCCCAGTTGTCGACGATGTAGTACTCCACCAGCGGGTTCGAGGTCCAGCCGTAGAGGCAGCCGTAGCCGTTGCCCGACGGGTTGAAGTAGCCGTTGTAGCGGACCGTCCTGCGTCCGCCGGTGCTCCAGCCCTTGCCGGCGACGAAGTTGCCGCAGTTGGTCCACTGGGTGCTGTAGCTGCCGCCCCCGTTGAGCGTCATGGAAACGGAGCCGCCGCCGTCGGTCCAGAACGAGTAGTACATGCCGTCGGTGCCGGTCTGGTTGGTGGTGATGGTGGTGGCGGCATGGGCGGTGCCGGGCAGCAGCAGCCCGGACGCGGTTGCGAGCGCGAGGGTGCCGGCGCCACCGAGGAAGCCTCGTCGGCTCACTCCGTCGAGGGGGGCGCGCTTCTGCTTGGTCCAGTCCTGCTGTGTGCCGTCCTGCTGCATGCGTTCTCCCGATGAAGGCGGGTGGGGGGCGAGCGACTTCTGCCGCCCGCTGCCTTGCACGAACCACGCGGGGCCGCCCGGTCGTCACGCCGTGACGACCGGTCGCCGTGCCCCGCCACTTGACGCGAACGGGCCGACGGCCGCCCTGTCGTTCAGTGGCCACAGCTTTCGCAAGGCGCCATGACCCTGTCAATACTTTCGACCGACTTTCGGAAACTCTTCCCGCCACGGGAGGAGGCTCTGGCGAGCACTAACTCCCTGCTCGTGACGCTTTTTGCCAGAGACATCGCAAGAACTGAGATGAGAAACGGGAGGGCTGGCCCGCAACCGCCCGCATGCTGTTCGAAAGTTTCGAACCTCGGAGTCGAGTCAGCAGCGGAGACGGATGGCGGCACCGCGCTGACGCTGCCGAAGTCGTAGCCCAGCCCCTTCGCGGCATTGAGACCGGCCTGCCCGAGAGAACGGCAGCGACAGAAGGACGGCTCAGGAGGCGGCCGGCTCGATCTCCCCCGCGAAGACGATGACCTGGTCGATGAGGCTCCGTCGCAGATGGACGACGTCCGTTCCCGCCAGGCGGGGGCCTCCGTCGGGTGTGGTGAAGACCCACTGGTACCGGGCCCATTCGTCAGGCATGTCCACCGCGGAGCACCGCACCATCGTGCCCGTCCCCGCCGGGTGGCGCCGGATGTCCAGCACGAACCGCTCGACCGCCGCGATTCCCTCGCTGCGGCCCAACGGCCCCCAGAAGACCACGTCCGAGGTCAGCGCCTGGGAGAGCAGGGCGGTCACATAACTGTCGTCCGAGGCGTTGAACGCGGAGATGAACGTGTCGATCGCGGCGCGTGCGGTCTCTTCATGCATGCCTCAGTAATATCAGCCGTTTCGCGTGCGCTCGTCCTGCGAGACCCCTTCCGGTCACGGTCGATCTTCCCGGTCACAGCACTGGTTAGACTCTCGGCACCCGGGCGGCTCGAAGGGAAGACACTTCCGTGCGCATGTACGACAATCCGGTGATCAGCGGGTTTCATCCTGATCCGAGCGTGTGCCGGGTCGGTGACGACTATTACCTGGTGTGTTCCAGCTTCGAGTACTTTCCCGGGCTGCCGCTCTTCCACAGCAAGGACCTCGTGCACTGGGAGCAGATCGGCAACGTGCTCGACCGGCCCGGGCAACTGCCGCTGCCTGTCCCCGGCGCCAAGGCGTCCGGAGGCCTCTACGCCCCGACCATCCGCCACCATGACGGCCGTTACTGGGTCATCAACACCAACATCGACGGTGGCGGAAACTTCGTCGTCTCGGCCGAGCGACCCGAAGGGCCCTGGAGCGACCCCGTGTGGATCGACCTGACCGGAATCGATCCCGACCTGGCATGGGAGGAGGACGGCACCTGCTGGTGTGCCTTCTCCGGCCCCGAAGGGGGCATCAACATGGCCAGGATCGACCCGGTCAAGGGCGAGGTGCTGGAGAAGCCCTTCGCCACCTGGTCGGGCAGCGGCCTCAAGTTCCCCGAGGCGCCGCACCTCTACCGCATCGGCGACTGGTGGTACCTGCTGATCGCGGAAGGCGGCACGGAACGCGGTCACAGCGTGTCCGTGGCCCGCAGCCGCTCACCTCGCGGCCCCTGGGAAGGCGCGCCCGCCAACCCCCTGCTGTCCCACAGCGGGACCGCCCGCTCCATCCAGAACACGGGCCACGCCGACCTTGTGGAGGCTCCCGACGGCAGCTGGTGGATGGTGCTGCTCGGCGTCCGTCCCCGTGGCTTCACGCCCGACGTGCATGTGCTCGGCCGCGAGACGTTCCTGACCCCCGTATCGTGGGACCGGGACGGATGGCCCGTCGTCGCGCCCGTTCCCGTGAGCCATGCGGCCCCGGGTGGGGCCTGGCACCCCCTTCCGGGCCCGCCCGCCCGGGACGACTTCGACGGGTCCTGCCTCGCACCGCACTGGATCTCGCCGTTCGCCCGCCGGGAAGGCTCCTGGTCACTCGCCGAGCGGCCGGGCTGGCTGCTCCTCAACGCCACCGGTTCGTCCCTCGACCGCCCCGGGTACACCTTTGTCGGCCGGCGCCAGCAGCACCACGACTGCCGCGTCACCGCCCTGATCGACCCGGGTACGGGACGCGGCGGACTCTGCGTACGTCTCGACGAGGCCCACCACTACGAGGTGGAGGCCGGGGGCGGGGAGGTCCGCGTCGTCGCCCGGATCGGGCCGCTGCGCCAGACCGTGGCCCGCCGACCGGCGCCGGCCGGGCCGCTGCACCTCACCGTGACGATCCGGACGTCGAACCTCGTTCCCGCGTCGCCCGAACTCACCGACGGCGGGACCACGGGGCCCGACACCATCGTCTTCGGGCTCGGCGACCCCGACGCCACGGATTCCCGGCCGCTCGCCGAGCTGGACGGGCGCTACCTGTCCACCGAGGTGGCCTGCGGCTTCACCGGCCGTGTGATCGGCATGTACGCCACCGAGGGCACGGTCGCCTTCGACTGGTTCGAGTACGCCCCGGCAATGGTCCGGGACCACCGTCGCGGCCAAGGGAAGGAAGGTATGCGGCTCTGACCGCGCGGAGCCCTCGGTGAGGTCCTCACCGAGGGCTCGTTGCCGCACCGCGGAAACTGACACGGCACCACATCAGTGGGCGGGAGGCGCGGTTGGGGTGGCCCGTGTCACCCGGACCGGCCACGTGTCCCGTCAGCCGAACCGGCCGGGCTGACAGCTTCCGGCGGGCTGCCGGTTGATGACGTTGATGCGGTTGCAGGCGTTGATGGCGGCGATGAGGGAGATGAGCGCGACGCGTTGGTCCTCGCCGTAGTCTGGGCGGCGTTCTCCCATGCCTCGTCGGTCGCTCCGCCGGCGGCGTCGGCGGTCCGGGTGCCCTGCTCGGCCAGCTCCAGCGCGGCACGCTCCGCGTCGGTGAACACGGTGGCCTCACGACAGGTCGCAACCAGGTTGAGCCGCAGCGGGCTGTCGCCGGTGACAGTGGCATCCTTCGTGTGCATGTCCGTGGAGAAGCCGCATGCGTTGATCTGGCTGGCGCGGATCTTCACCGGCTCTTGCGTGGCGACCGGCACGCCTGATTCCGAGGCGACCTTGCCCGCGGAGTTGATGTGCCTGAGGATCTTGCCCGCGAGGGGGTTCCCGAAGGAGGTGAGACGCGGTTGCATGGCGTCTTCTCCCGGTCGAGTCGCGACGTACGCACTACTGACCGGGTGGCCGGGAGATGTGCGGCAGGACGCGGAGGGCCGAGGTCCTGCCGATGAGTTTCCGGTGGTTGCGCCGTCTACCCCTCGAGGAAGGGAGCGCACCATGCGCAAGGTCATCGTTTGCACGTTCCTGACGCTGGACGGCGTCATGCAGGCACCGGGCGGTCCCGACGAGGACGCCGAGAGCGGCTTCCGGCACGGCGGCTGGCAGAAGCCGGTGGACGACGACGAGGTCGGCACGGCCATCGCGGACTGGTACGAGCACTCCGACGCGATGCTGCTCGGCCGCAAGACCTACGAGATCTTCGCGGCGTACTGGCCGGCCGCCGATCCCGGCAACCCGTTCACCGACCGGATGAACAGCATGGACAAGTACGTGGCGTCCAGGACCCTGACATCTGTCGAGTGGCAGAACTCCACGCTGCTGGAGGGCGACGTCGCCGATGCCGTACGCCGGCTGAAGGCCACCGGAGGCGGCGACATCAACGTCGTCGGCAGCGGCGACCTGGCCCAGACCCTGATGCGGCACGACCTCGTCGACGAGTACCGGCTGACCATCCACCCGGTGATCATCGGTACCGGCAAGCGACTGTTCGCCGACGGCGCGATCCCCACCGCACTGGAGCCGGTCAGCGTCTCGACGACGAAGGGGGGCACCGTCGTCGGCGTGTACCGGCCGAACGGCAAGCCGAGTTACGACAGCTACTAGGGTCCGCCTTCCACGACGTTCGAGGGCGTCAGCTCGCACGCTCCGCGCTGGCGGCACTCGCGGTCGCGCCCATGGACATGATTCCGCGCAGTCCGTTCCGGAGCACCTCGACGTCGACCATGCCGAACAGGGCCTGCTGGGCGATGAAGCCCTGGACGGCCCCGATCAGGGTGCGTGCCATGTGGTCGGCGGGGATGTCCTCCCGTACGAGCCCGGCCTGCTGATAACTCTCGACCAGTCCCGTCCAGCCTTCACGCAGATGACCGAAGCCGTCCCGGAGAATCGCGGCGAGCTCGTCGTTGCGCAGGGTCTCGGACCACACCTGGAGGATCAGCCGGGCGAAGGACTCCCCGTCTCCCTGGGTGAAACCGGCCGGACCCTCGTACACCTGGTGGAGGACGCGGCCGACGATCACGTCCGGGGGCGGCGGCGGGGTCTCGCGAGAGGCGTCCTCGAAGGCGGCGCGGACGGTGGCGAAGCACTCCCGCGCGATGGCACCGATGATCTCTTCCTTACTCCGGAAGTACCGGTAGACCGCGCCCGCCGACAGGCCCGCCTCGCGCAGCACGTCCTGCATGGACGTGGCGTGGAAGCCGTTGCGGGCGAAGCAACGGGCCGCGCCGTCGAGGATCTGGCGGCGGCGGGCGTCGAGGTGCGCCTGGGATACACGAGCCATGCGCCCCAAATTAAAGCGAACGTTCCTTCTTGACAAGCGTCGAGCAGCGGAGCAACAGTGGGACTCCTAAAAAACGAACGATCCTTCTCTTTGACCGATCATTCTCTCTGAAACGAGGGCCCCGCCGTGTCCGCTGCAGCCCCCGCCCGGCCGCCCCTGCCCGCGGCCCGGCAGATGCTCGTGGTACTCGTGATGGTGCCGGTCGTGATCGCCCTGGCTCTGTGGGCGTTCGCCTGGCCCAATGCCCGGATCGCTCCGCACGACCTGCCCGTCGGCGTGGCGGGCCCGGCGGCCGCTGCTGCGCCCCTGCAGCAGGCGCTCGAACAACGGGACGGAGCTTTCGACGTCCACCGCTACCAGGACGAGTCCGCCGCCCGCGACGCGATCGAGAACCGGCACGTCTACGGCGCCGTGGTCGTCACCCCGCAGGGCCCGAAGCTGCTGACCGCGAGCGCCGCGGGCCCCGTGGTCGCCCAGTTGCTGACCGATGCCGTCTCGCGCCAGGCGCCGCCCGGGACACGGCTCCAGACCGATGATGTCGTGGCCGCACCCTCGGCCGACCCGCGCGGGTCCGTACTCGGGTCGAGTGCGCTGCCGCTGGCGCTCGCCGGTGTCGCCGCGGGATCGCTGGTGACCCTGCTGGGGCTGCGCGGTGTACGCGCCGCCACCGCGCTGACCGGGGCCGCGGCCCTGGTCGGGCTGGCCGCGGCGGCGATCACCGACAGCTGGCTGGGCGTGCTCACGGGCAACTGGTGGGCGGAGGCCGGAGCGCTCGGGCTGATGGCGCTGGCCGCGGGCGCCACGGTGGCCGGGTTCGCCGCTCTTCTGGGGCGGGCCGGCATCGGCATCGGCGCCCTGCTCGTCGTCCTGCTCGGCAACCCGTGGTCCGGCGTCACGTCGGCACCGGAACTGCTGCCCGAACCGGTCGGCGCCATCGGTCAGTTGCTACCGCCGGGCGCGGGCGGCACGCTGCTGCGCTCCGTGGCCTTCTTCGACGGCAGCGGCGCGGGTACGGCGGTCGTGACGCTCAGCACGTGGACCGTGCTCGGTCTGCTCGTCGTGGCACTGACCGGCCTGCGCGGCCGCAAAACCCCGGTGGCCGAGGAGGCGCACGCGGCCCCGAGCCCGGCGCCGGTGTCCTGAAACCGGGCGTACCCCCGGTCGCGCGCCCTTGAGCGGCCGTACGCCATCCGCTGTAGCGGACGGGTGGCGTACGGCCTCGTCGAGTGCGTGTGCAGGGACCTGGGCTGCACGGGCCGCTCCGCCGGGTTCGTGACGGAGGATGCGGACGACGGCGTCATGGTGGGAGGGCCCGTTCCAGATGCCCGTGGCGGGCAGCGACACCTCGGTCCAGTACGAAGCGATGGTGCCGATGCCAGCCGGCCCGTCAACGGCGGCCTGGTCGTGCCGCGGGTCAACGGTGAGCCTGGCCGTGTTCGGCTTCGGGCGCAGCATCGCGATCACCGTCTCGTTGACGGTCATCGGGTGGCGGGCTCCTGCTGGAGCCCGCGCGGCGCCCCTGCGTGCCCGGCCAGGGCACGTTATGACACCAGGCCGGGTCCTTCCAGTTCGGTCAGCCGTACGGTGCACAGGCCCCCGCGTTCGGCCTTCACCTCCGTCACCTTCAGCTGTGTCCCCGGCGCGAGGAGGTACTCCTCCTCACCCGTGAACGCGGAGAACTGCCGGATCCCCACCGCCCGCGCGGGCGTCACCTCGAACAGCGTCCGCCGGCCACGCCCGCCCAGGAACGCGCGGGCCACACCCGGCTCGGACGTGCACGACGACACGCCCCACCACGTCACCGTCCGCCCCAACGGGTACTGGGATCGCAGATCCAGCGCCACCCCGCGCCACAACGGCCGCGTCTGCGCCGGCAACGCCTCCATCGCCGAGAACAGCAGCCGCAGGTACGGCAGGTACGGCACCACGCGCTCGCGGTCCGAGGAGCGCAGCACGGCGTTGATCTCGCGGTAGAAGCCCGACTCGCACGTGTACAGGTAGAGGGCCGAGATCGCGTCGGCCGACATGGTGCCCACGGCCTCTCCGGACGGCGCGGCCGCGGACGCCGCCTCCGCGGCCTTCGTCTCCCCGAAACGGCGTGACAGATCGATGTGCCGGTCCAGGTGCGCGAGCACCCGCGAGACCGGCTCGAGGGCCTTCAGGAAGTCCACCAGCGGCGTGTCGAACACTCCGGTGACGGGCGGCAGAACGAGGCCCTCGTCCTTGACGCTGGTGAGACGCTCCAGATACAGCTGGTGCAGCTCCATCGTGGAGGCGATGAACGCGCCCATCCGCTGCGCGACACCACCGTCCTCGGGCCCGCCGGCCCCGTCGGTCCCCTGGTCCCAGCCCTTCTGCGGCAGCCAGTCGACCGGCTCGGCCCCCACCACCGCCAGAGCGTCGTTCACCTGGGCGAAGTGGTCGCCCTCGCAGAACAGATCACCCTGCGCGGCAGGGTTGGCGTGGTCCAGGTGACGCACCTGCACCCCCGGGTACTTCTTCTCCAGCCGCTGGACGATCCTCTTCAGGCTGCGGGCGTGCGCGCCCCACCAGGCGAACACCACCCCTCGGTCGGCCTCCTCCACCGCATCCTGCTTCGCCCGGAGGATCTCCTCGACGATCTGCTCGACCACGGGGCGCCAGAACGACGTGTGCCGATCGGTCGCCATCGACCCGTCCGCGCTCGCCGTGAGGGACGCGTTCAACAGCAGCACACCCTGGGTGAGCATCGCCTGAAACCACTCGGGCGGCTGAACCGTGTCCTCCTTCTTCAGCAGCGCGCGGATGTCGGCGATCGGGGTCTTCTTGACTATGCCGTACTTCCACATCGCGGCCGCCTTGATGAGGCAGCGGATGCTGACGACCCTGCCGAACTGGCTGTCCTTCCAGTCGTTGAAGGTGTTGTCGAACATCGCGATGCCGGTCGCGCTCTCCGCCCGCGGGTAGGGGTTCTGTCCGAAGACGACCACCTTCCACTTCTCCGGCGGGTGCGGCTTCAACGCCTGGAACGTCAGCTCGCGCACCGGAACGACCTCCGGGCTGCGCTTCGGGCCGATGAAGTCGGCGGCTCCCGGCTGAGCCTCGATCACCGGTTTGAGCAGCGGCAGCCACGGCTCGCCGCCACCGGTGAACAAGTCGGCCAGTTGCAGCGGGTCTCCCGCCGTGGAACCGGCATCGCCCGCGGCCGTCACGTCGACATCACTCACGAGGGTGGAACTCCCGGCACTCGAACCGGACGCCTCCACGGGCGCCCCGGCATGCTGAACGGAAACGGGAAGGTTGTCACCGGCGTCCGCGTCCTGGGCGGCGCCGGCCTGCGACGCCTTCGGCTCAATGACGAAAGGAAGGCCGCTGCGGCACGTTGATCCGGACCCGCCGTGCGGACCCCGCTCCCTCGATGTCGTCGAGCTGCCTCAGTACGGCGGCCCGCAACTCGTCGTAGTCCGCGAAACCGTGGTCGTGGAAGAGCGTGTAGCCCGTCCACATCAGGTTGGCGCACACCTGCGCGGGCACCCGCCCGGTCTGCGCGCCCATCCCTACGAGGGCCACCGACCGGATACTGCCCGGCTTCGCCCGGTTCTGCAGATGCACCGCCTGGAAGGCGGCCGCGCAGGCCAGTGCCACGTTCAACGTGTCGCTGATGTTCTGTGACGACTGACGCATGGTGGGCGTCGAGATCAGGTACCGAGGGACGTCCGCCCCGGACGGAACGCACACCGCGCTGCCCACCGGCAGCCGCCCGCCGAACCGGTCGCGAATCGCCCGCTGCACTCGCACCTGGATACCCGCGCCGAGATACCGCTTGACCACGGCGTCGACCCCACCATCCATCCGCCCACGCTCGTTGGTGGGAGAGACCCAGGCATCGGCACCCACATCCAGGAGGGAACCCCGCCTGATCTCGACCTCCGGCGTGTCCGCGAAAGCAGACCGCCAAGCCGTGACC
The DNA here is from genome assembly GCF_000772045.1 of Streptomyces sp. CCM_MD2014. GTDB lineage: Bacteria > Actinomycetota > Actinomycetes > Streptomycetales > Streptomycetaceae > Streptomyces > Streptomyces salinarius. Next base: position 104,970 of record NZ_CP009754.1, read on the forward strand.
ACCTCCTCGTTGACGTCGACCAGAACAACGCTCAACGCACTCGTGACACCCACGAATTCACCCCTCCCGCACCATGATCCCGAACGCTCCCCAAGCTACCGGGCACCACTGACAACGCCGGTCGACGGAGCTGCCCGAGCAGGGAAGGAAGGAGCGGGAACCGGCAGGTGGTCAGGAACCTGCCGGCTCGCGTCGCGACACCCGGCCAGACGGAAACCGTACAGTTTGTGCGGCTCCGGGAAACTTGGAGGGCAGTGACGACAGGCACGAGGCCCTCTCACTGAGCGGCTACACGAGCCAGGTCTGCGCTGAATTCCCGCAATTCCGGCGACGGCCGTGGCGCAGACTTGACCAACCGCGCTACGGAACGTGCTTGTTCGGAGATGCAGGAGGGGTCCATCAGCCCCGGTCCGCCCGGCTGCGGCGGACCCGTGGCCTGGTCCGCCAGGGCGAGAAATGCTGTGGCCATGTCGGTCGGAGCCAGGTAAGTGACCTCGGGCACCGTGACCGTGGCACCGTCGTCCATGTACAGGGAGATCGTGAAGGTGTAGATCCAGGGCATCGACCCCTCCCCGTACCGCTCGGGCCCCACCGTGAACGCAACCCGCTCCTGTGTATGCGGCGGCAGGGTGTACTTCATCTTCCGGGGTATTACGGCTCCCTCGCGGGCTTCGGCCGGGATCTTGATGTCGTACCGCGCAGTGATGTCGGTCGGCCCGGCGCCGTAGCGGCAGGACACCTCGGTGGCGGAAACGAGGTTCACTTCGGCACCGGTGATCAGAACCGGGTTGTCTGCACTGTTCCTCAGCGTCGCGCTGACGACGGACGCGGGTATCCGGACCTTCTCGGTGACTTGTCCGTCGAAGACCACATCGGCAGCGACGTTCGTCTCCCGGTCGACGTCCGAGTCGACCAGTTCGACCGCCGGCGCCGGCTCGGGGTCAGATTTGGGCTGCGCATCGGGCCAGAAGAGGAAGATCAGTCCGGCCACCCCGGCGACCGCCGTAACTACGGCACCGACGATCTCGAGCGCCCTGCTCTGCTTGTGCCAGAACCCTCCCTCCGGCTGCGGGCCGCTGTCGCCGGTTTCCGCTGCAGCCGCATCGTCCTCCGGCCGCGCAGGGCCCTGACCGTCCTCGTCGCCCGTTCGCCCGCCCGACCGCGGCGGCGCAGCGCTGCCGCTTGCCTCTTCCCGCGAAGGCCCGCACTGCTCCCCCTCAGGTAATCCGTCTGCCTCTCCAGAACTCATACTCGTCTCCTCCCCCGTCTCCGTAGCAGCCACCCACCCACACGTAGCCCAGCGACGGCTCCTCAGACAAACCCGTCCATCACCGGCGCGTCATGTCCTGTCCCAGCGAAGTCGGGCGCCCATCTCTGAGCTGGCCTGTGTCGACCGCACTGATGAGAGCAGGAGACCTGGTTCGTTGGGACAAGTATCGGCTCGCTAACGCGGCTGCGCGTTCCCCTCCTGGCCGCCCGCCTGCTCCAAGGCAGTCTCGTAGGCGTGCAGGGCGGTGATCACTGTGGCGCGTTCCGCGGGGTCGAGACCGCGCATCACGCTCTCCCAGGCAGCGGCGCTGCCGGAGAGCCATTCGCCGATGGGCGCGGCGTAGGCGGGGGCGATGGCGATGATGCGGCGACGACGGTCGGAAGGATCGGCGGTGCGCTGCAGGACGCCCAGCCGTGACAGGTCGCTGACCATGAGGCTGACGGTCGTCGGGGCCACCTCCAGCCGAGCGGCCAGTTCGTTGACGCTGGTGGGGCCGTCGTACTCCAGGTGGGCCAGCAGCGCGAGGTGCCGCGGTGCCAGGTCCAGCCCCTGCAACGCCGGCGGTACGGGGAGGCGCTTGGCGCGGCCCACCAGCCGCGGCATGAGCAACAGCAGGGTGCGGACGGCCTCATGGACGGCGGGACCGTCCGATTCCGTGGACATCAGCGACCTCTTCCAGGCACCTTTACAAGCAAAGGCTTTATATTCAAAGAGAATGAGGTCTACTATGCCGCATCTGGCGGCCACCTTCCAGAGAACAGACTGACCGGGAACGCCTTCGATACGGACCGCTGGGGGGGCCATGAGGCTCCACGCCGAGCGCCCTGGCCACCTGCGCTTCCGACAGCCGGTGTGTTCGCCCAGTTCACGGCGCAAGTGCGAGCGGGCAGCTCGGCCTCGGGCGTCACGGAGGCGGCAGCGAGCCGATCGAGTCGAAGCCGCCCGTGCCCGCCTCCCCTCCCCGTCACCACACTGAACGAGGCGCCGCTCCGCCAGCACCGGCGGCACGGTCTCCTTCTCCCCCGCGGGCCTTCCGGGCTGCGCGCCAGGCGGCCCGTCGGCCGACGGGTCGGCCTCCGTCTGCGAGCGGAGGCCTTGGTCCTGCTGGCCGGCGTTGCCGGGGCGTCGGCCTTCGTCGGCTTCGTCCGTTGACTCTTCGGCTCCCGTCGACGGTGCGGTGATGCAGGAGGGCAGGACGGGTATGTGCCCTGCGCTCCGCCGTAGAGGGGGCATTGACCAGCAAGTCCCGCCGGAGCGCGCGGCCTTGGCAGTGGGAGCGTGGCGCACCCCGGCGGGACGACACTTACCCGGCCTGTTCGTCCAGGTTCGCTGCGCAAGTCGGTGCGGGCATGCACCAGGCCACGACCGCACCGGTCAGGAGCCCCCCGGTGGCCAGCAGGGTGGCGACCAAGAACGGATCGAGGGAGTGCAGGGTCGGAGCGAACCCGATCCCGACGCAGACCGCTACCCCGGTTGCTCCGCCGAGTTGGTCAGCCGCGCGCTGGACGCCCGAGGCGATCCCTGCATCGTCGTCGGTGACGCCGCTGACCGCGACGTACTGCAGCCCCACGACGCCGAACCCCATCCCGGCCGCGATCAGGAGCATGGCCGGGATCATCGCCGCCCCGCCTGCCTGCAGCGCCGAGACGAGCGCGATCGCGGCCATCGCGGCCGTGGTGAACCCGATGCCGGCAAGCACACACGCGCGCGCTCCCCAACGGCTCAGCATCCGAGGCACGAGCACGGAGCACGCGATCAGCGAGACCGCCAGAGGCAGCATCATCAGGCCCGCACCCAGGGGGCCGATGCCCAACCGGTCCTGCAGGTAGAAGGTGAACAGCAAGAACGAGGTCGACAACCCTCCGCTCAGCAGCATCGTGATCAGGTTGGCCCTCACACGCGTGCGGTTGGCGAAGAAGTGCAAGGGCAGCAGCGGATTGCGCGAGCGTGCCTCGACACGCACGAAGCCGGCCCCGGCGGCCACCGCCCCGGCCAGCGCCCCCGGGACCATCCACGCGGGCGTTCCAGGCTCTCCCGCCTTGACCACTCCGAAGATGAGCAGCAGCGGGCAGGCGGTCAACAGCAGCGCGCCGGGAAGGTCCAGCGACGGGGCGTCCTTGGCCACGGACCGGTCACGCTCGACCAGGAGGACGGCTGCCAGCAGCACGACCAGGATGAACGGGACCGATACCAGGAAGACCCACCGCCAGCCCAGGTGGGCGGTGATGAGTCCGGACAGGACGAATCCGAGCACGAGACCGCAGCTGGCCACCGCCGCCCACACGCTCAGGGCCCGCGACCGACGCGGGCCCTCGGGGAACATCAGGACGATGGTCGCCATCGCGGCCGGCAGCGCGATGGCTTCACCGGTGCCCTGCAGCAGGCGCGCGACGACCAGCACGTCGAAGTTGGGAGTCAGGCCTGCCAGAAGGGACGCGGCGCCGAACAGGCCGGTGCCGAGCAGCAGCACGCGCCGCCGCCCGAGCAGGTCGCCCAGCCGGCCACCGAGCATCAGCATCCCGCCACCAGTGACCGTGTACCCGACCACGATCCAGGTCAGAGTGTGCCCGTCGACGTCGAAGTCGGCGCCGATCGAGGGCAGGGCGATGTTGACCACGGTCACGTCGACCGCGATGAAGAACTGCAGCATGGACATCGCGCACAGCACCAGCCATGCGCGTGCAGGTGACGGGCCGTGCCCGCGTGAAGAAGGGGTGCCTGGGAACATCAGGTGCTCCGTTGCTCAGAGGAAGCTCTGAGCAGCACGAACGTGCCGCTCCGGTCTGGTCACGAAGCGGCTGGACGTCCAGGAAGGATGTGTGAGTTGAACGTCCCGCCGCTAGCGGAACGTCCTGGTCACCGCGGCGCAAGCGGCCGCGCACGAAGCAGCAGACATGCCGCGAACACTACCAGCCGGGGCGCATCCTTCTTGACGGGACCGTGGTCACGGCGAAGGAGCAGCCCGTTAGAGTGCCAACGAGCCGGCGACCCGGCAGGTCGGGCGGCGCCTAGAGAGGGCTCCCCCCGGTGCTGATCGCCCCCTGGTGCGTCTCGGCGTGTTGCGCCGCGGTCGCAGCAGCACGTCCCGTTAGACACCGGCCTGGTAACTCGGCTCGTCAAAGGCACACACGCGGGCAGCGGGGGATCAGGCAGGTCGACGGCCCGAAGGCCTCCGCCCAGTGGTGGGCCGGAGCCTTCGACCATGGCTTCTCAGGAGCTGAGAGGGGCAGTTGGCCTGGACGGGGGCTTCGGTCGCCGGGTGCGCGACTCGCGTTCGGCAGCCGAACGGCAGGTAGGTTTTTGCCATGACTGGTGACTGGCGGATGGACCGGATCAGGGCTGCGCTGAGGGGCGAGAACCCGACCGTGCTGCGACGGTTGACGTCAGGGTTCGCCGTGATCGGGGATGTTCAGTTCCTGCCGGGCTACTCGGTTCTGCTCGTGGACGACCCGGACATACAGCGGCTGTCGGACCTTCCGAGGGCGAAGCGGCTGTCGTTCCTGTCTGACATGGACCAGCTAGGTGAGGCGGTCGAGCATGTCTGTCGTCGGCTGGACCCGGCCTTCCGGCGGGTCAACCTGGAGATCCTGGGGAACACGGACTCGTTCTTGCATGCGCATGTCTGGCCGCGGTTCGAGTGGGAACCGGCCGATGTGGTGGGCAAGCCGGTATGGCTCTATCCGCGTGAGCGCTGGGGTGACGATCGCTTCAGGCTCGGTTCTCAGCACGACGTGCTACGGGATGCGATCGGCAGCGAACTGGACCGACTCCGCTCGGTGGCTTGACGTTTCGGGCCCGCCGGCCGGGCGCCCGGGCGGCGGTGGGTGGGGTGGACCGGGCGTGTGATGGGGACGGCTGGGTGATCCGGGTGGGAGGTGGATGACGCCTTCTGGGGCAGGCGTGTCCGGGTGCTCCGGCTGTGCGCCGACCGCAACAATCGGTTCGTGAGAGACATGCACGTGCGTACTCCGATTGCGACCGACGGCCGACTCGACGCGGCCGCCAAGCACCCCGGCCTCAGTGACCCCCGCTATCTGATGCGGCGTCGGGCCATCGCCTCGCTGGCCCGCGGACACCGGGTCGGTGACCCCTCACCTCGGGTGGACTACACCGAGGCCGAGCACCGGACCTGGCGGACCGTCCACCGGCGGCTCTGGGATGCCCAACGTGAGCATGCCTGCCGTGCCGCTCTCGACGCCCGTGAACAGGCGCCCGTTCCGGCGGACCACATCCCGCAGCATGCCGAGGTCGGACTGCACTTGCGGAGGCTGACGGGCTTCGACTTCACCCTCGCGGGCGGCGTGGTCGGCAACAAGCGGTTCCTCGGGTCGATGGCCGACGGCTACTTCCACGCCGTGCAGTTCGTCCGCCACCCGGCCGTACCGATGTTCACCCCCGAGCCGGACATCATCCATGACGTCTTCGGTCACGGGATCCACCTGGCCTCGCCGGCCTTCGCCGACGTCTACCGGATCATCGGGGATGCGGCGATGCGCGTGCAGAGCAGGGACGTCCTCCAGATGATCAGCGACGTGTACTGGTTCACCCTGGAGTACGGAGTCCTCGACGAGGGAGGGACACCCAAGGCGTACGGGGCGGCTCTGCTCTCCTCGTCCGGGGAGATCTGCCGCCTGCGGCAGGCTCGGATCCGTCCGCTGGACATCCGCGCGATGCTGGCCACCGAGTACGACATCTCCGGGTACCAGCCAGTGCTCTTCAGCGCCCGCAGCCTGAGCGAGGTCACCGACACTCTGGGCGGCTTCCTTTCCGCGCTCGACGAGGAGAGCGCACCACGCTTCGGACGTGACGCGGCATCCTGAGGTTGGCTCGCGCCGATTTCCGGCACGGGTATGAACGACGACGAGTTGGTCACCCGCCTTGGCACGAACATGTTCTCCCGGCGGGTTCGCATACGGTCCGGGCTTGGCCTGCGCCGCGGAGAACGTTCCCCGGCTCGCGCCAGCCGGGGACGACGCACTTCACCGGATTCACGCCGGGTCCAGGCATTCGCCTGCCACAGGAAGCCGTCCGGTACGCCGCCGGGCTCATTCGGCGGCCGCTCCGGTCCGCTACGACGGCGCCTTGGTGGTCCATTCGAGTCCGGGGCCGTGAGCCTGACCGAGGTCGCCAAGGAGGCGGGGGGCGGACCGAGTTCAGCTTTTAGAGGTCCTAACAAAGGCGTTGGACGTGGCGGTGGGTGATCAGGCAGGTGGCGAGGCCGAGGAATGCTTCGTGGATGTCGTCGCGTCGTTCCCAGCGGATGCGTAGGCGGCGGAAGCCGTGGAGCCAGGCGATCGTGCGCTCGACGACGTAGCGGAAGATGCCCAGGCCGGTGCCGTGTGGCTCGCCCCGTCTGGCGATCACGGGCCGGATGCCGCGCTGCCAGAGCTGGCGGCGGTAGATGTCGTGGTCGTAGCCGCGGTCGGCCAGCAGAGCGTCCGGCCGCCGGCGGGGCCTGCCGACCCGGCCCGCGACGGGCGGGATCTTGTCGAGGAGGGGCAGCAGCTGGGTGACGTCATTGCGGTTGCCGCCGGTCAGCGATACCGCGAGCGGGATGCCCTGACCATCGACGATGAGGTGGTGCTTGCTGCCCGGCCGTGCGCGGTCGACCGGGCTCGGTCCGCTTTTGGGCCCCGTCGGGCAGCCCGCACGTGCGAGGAGTCGATCACCGCCCGTTCCCAGTCCAGCCGGTCCTTCGACCGCAGCTCGTTCAGCAGCAGCTGGTGGAGCTGGTCCCAGACGCCGGCCTCGTTCCAGGACGCAAGGCGCCGCCAGCAGGTCATGCCCGAGCCGAAGCCGAGTTCCTGAGGGAGGTACTCCCACTGGATGCCGGTGTGCAGGACGAAGAGGATTCCGCACAGGGCCTGCCGGTCCGGCACCCGCGGTCTGCCCTGGACCTTCTTCGGACCTGGCGTCGGCAGCAACGGCTCGACCAGCGACCACAGTTCATCCGACACGATCCACGGCCGCGACTGACGGTTTCCCATGCCCAGACCTACGAGCGGAGAGGCCGACAGTCTCATGATCAGCAGCTTTTGTTAGAGCCAGTTAGGGAGTCGGCCCAGGGTTACCGACGCGAACTCGGCATGAGGTCAGAGGGTGGCAGCGGCGAGGAACGCGTCTCGGGCGGGACTGGTGGTCCTCGGGGAGTAGAGGGCGTGGAGGGGTGCGTAGACGGGCGGGGTGAGGGCGAGGATGCGGGCGGCGCCGCCGGCGGCGGGGCCTGGGGCCGTGGTGACGAAGGCGACGCGGTCCGTGCCGATGACGGCGGTGACGGGTGGGGTGCCCTGGAGGGCGGTGCGTTCGGTACGGGGTTCGAAGCCGGCTGCCTGGCAGTGGGCGATGAGCAGGTCGGTGTAGCCGGAATGGCCGGGTTGTCCCCAGACGATGAAGCGCTGGTCGGCGAGGTCTGACAGGGCCACGGAAGTCCGGCCGGCGAGGGGGTGGTCGGCGGCGACCGCGATGTTGAGGGGGTGCTCCCCCAGGGTCGATCGAGCCAGTCCGTAGGGCGGCGCCATGGCCCGGCACAACCCGATGTCGAGGTCTCCGGCCAGCAGGGCTTCGGTCAGTTCGCCCGGGTAGCGCTGGTTGACGTCGGTGGCCAGGCGGGGGTGCACGGTCCCCACCTGCCGCAGCAGCACGATGATCTCCTCTCCGGTGACGGCCGGGGTGTGCCCCAGGCGCAGCACTTCCTTCTCACCGCGGCCGATGCGGCGGGCACGCTGGAGGGCGGCGCGTGCCGTGCCCCGCAGGACGCGGGCGTCCTCGACCAGGGCGGCGCCGGCGGGCAGCAGCACCACACCGGCGGCGGTGCGCTCCAGCAGGGGGACGCCCACCTCGCGTTCCAGGACGCGGATGGAGGTGGACAGCGCCTGCTGGGACAGGTGCAGACGAGCCGCGGCACGGGTGATGCTGTGCTCCTCGGCCACCGCGATCAGGTGGTCCAGCTTGTGCAGGTCCAGGCCCATGGGGTCAAGTCACCCTTCTGCGACGCCGGCACGGCGCGTCGCCCCGCCGCTCGCACTTCGTCCACTTCGCCCACGCTCGCAGGCGCCGGAGCGCTGTGGTGTCGTAGGACATCACAGCGCAGGACGAGCCGGTTCGGCAGCCGTGTTCATCGGGTGGTGTAGCCGCCGTTGGCGAACAGCGTCTGCCCAGTGATCCACGAGCCCTCGGTGGCCAGGAACTTGATCAGCGGGACGATGTCCTCGATGTGGGTGAGCTGGTCGCCCATGGCCTGCGACTTGTGGAACTCCACGCGTTCCGGCGTCTCCTGCGGGTAGAAGAACGGCGTGTCCATCGGCCCCGGCGCCACCACGTTCACCGAGATCGACCGGTCGGCGAACTCCTTGGCCGCCGCCCGGGTGAAGTGCTCCAGCGGCGCCTTGCCACCGGCGTAGGTGGAGTACCCGTCGGTGAAGGCTGCCAGCAGGGACGTGCCGAGGCTGATGATCTTGCCGTGGTCGGCAAGGCGGCGCCCCGCCTCCTGGATGAAGAAGTACGCCGCCTTGGCATTGATGCCGAACATCCGGTCGTACTCTTCCTCGGTGGTCTCCAGGATCGGCTTGCGCAGCACCATTCCGGTCGTGTTCACCGCGATGTCGACGCCGCCGTAGGTGTCCACCGCGGTGTCGAACAGTCGCCGCGTACTCGCCACGTCCGTCAGGTCCCCCTGCACGGAGACCGCCTGACCGCCGGCGTCCTGGATGGCCTGGACGGTTTCCTCTGCTTCCTTCTGCGACGTGTGGTAGTGCACCACGACCTTGGCCCCGGCCTCGGCGAACGACCTGCTGAGCAGTCCGCCCAGATTCTTCTCCCCGCCGCCGACGACCGCGACCTTGTCCTTCAGCATGTGCTCGGCCATGTCCACAAACTCCTCATATCACCATCGGTGACCGGGTTGATCACTTCCACTCACGAGATTAGGCAGGCATGCCGGACCCGGGCCAACACGATCTGTGCGTCGCCCCACAAAAGCTCTTGATAACCGCTGGTCACGCCGCGCGTGGGTTGACCGCGCGCAACCTCCGGAGCGGCCGGGCCGGTGTCTTCGCCTCGCAGGCCAGAACGGCCGCTCATGGAGCGAGTGACTGTTCGGCCCAGATGACCTTGCCTTCTGGCGTGTAGCGCACGCCCCACCGATCGGCGAGCTGGGCCACGAGGAACAAGCCGCGTCCGCCCTCGTCGAACTCGGCTGCTTGGACGACGCGCGGCGCGGTGCTGCTCGCGTCGTGCACCTCGCAGATCAGGACGTGGTGCCGGAGCAGCCGGACGGTGACCGGCGGCGCGCCATACCGTACGGCGTTCGTGATCAGTTCGCTGAGGATGAGCTCCGTGGCGAAACCGGTGTCGACGCCCCACGTCTCCAGTTGCCGCATGCACTGGGTCCGGACCGCGCCGACCGCCTCGAAGTCGGCGGGCACGTCCCACTGCGCGATGTTCTCGGCCGGGAAGCTGCGGGTGCGGGCGACGAGCAGGGCGGCATCGTCGTGCGATCCGGTGGAGACCATGGCCTCGATGACGGTACGGCACGTGCTCTCGCAGTTCGGCTCCGTGTCGGTGAGTACCGTCCGCAGCAGGTCCATTCCGGCGTCGATGGTCCTGCCCCGGCTCTCCACCAGCCCGTCGGTGTAGAGGACGAGGCGACTGCCCGGCGGGATGCTGATGTCGGTGGTCTGAAACGGAACGCTTCCCAGGCCGAGCGGCAGGTTGGCCGGCACGTCGACGAACTCGACCGAGCCGTCGGGCAGGGCCAGCGCCGGCGGTGGGTGTCCGGCACCGGCGAAGGCACACCGGCCGCTGGTCGGGTCGTAGACCGCGTACACGAGGGTCGCGCCTGTGATGGTGTGGTCTTCGCCGCCTGTCTGATGGGCGGCGTCCACACGCGTGACGAGTTGGTCCAGGGAGAGGAGGAGGTCCTCCGGCGTCAGGTCGAGGGCCGAGAAGGTCAGGACCGCGGTTCTCAGCCTGCCCATGGTGGCGGCGGCCCGCAGTCCGTGTCCGACCACGTCGCCCACCACCAGGGCGACCCGGGCGCCCGAGAGGGGGATGACGTCGAACCAGTCGCCGCCGACGCCTGATTGGGCCGGCAGGTAGCGGTGGGCCGCTTCGACGGCATCCTGTCGGGGCAGGTCCCGCGGCAGCAGGCTGCGCTGGAGGGAGACCGCGGTGGCGTGCTCGCGCGTGTAGCGGCGCGCGTTGTCGATGCAGACCGCAGCGCGGGCCGACAGTTCCTCAGCGGGCGACACGTCGTCCGGCTGGAAGGGAGGTTGGCCGCTGCGCCAGAAGACGACGAGTCCCAGCACCACTCCCCGGGCGCGCAGCGGCACCGCGAGGAGTGAGTGGAAACCCAGTCGGAGAACATGCTGCGCGCCTTCCGGGTCCGGTACCCGCCAGTCCTGCGACTGCGCCAGGTCGGAGACGAGGACGGCGTCCTCACCGTCCATCGCCCGACGCTGCTGCGCGACGGGCCCGTACGACAGACTGGTGCCCGCCTTGTGGAAGGGCCAGGCTTCGACCGCTCCGCGTACGGCGACGCGGCGCACCGGCGACGCCACGCCCGGTGCGGGTTCCTCTCCGCGCAGTACGGCGTCGAAGAGGTCGACGGTGGCGACGTCTGCGAACCGGGGGACGACGAGGTCGGCGAGTTCTTCGGCGGTGCGCACCACGTCCAGGGTGCTGCCGATCTCGGCGCTCGCCCGGTACAGCAGTTCCAGGCGTTCGTGCGCGACTTCCGCTCGTCCGGCGAGGGCGCGGAGCTCGGTGGTGTCTCGCAGTGTGGCCACGCCGCCGGCCGGGCCGTGGCCGCCACGGCTGGTCCGTCGCACACTGACGGCGAGCAGGCGTCCGCCCACCGGCTGAACGGCGTCGTCCACACCGCGGTCGGACGCCAGGAGCCGCACCATCGAGTCGGGCAGACCGAGGTCTCGCAGCGGCCGGTGCTCGGCATCCGCCGGCAGCCGCAGCAGTCGTCGTGCCTCGTCGTTGACCAGCGACAACCGGCCGTCCGCCCCGATCACCAAGACTCCTTCGCGCGCCGCGTGCAGCACCGCGTCGTGGTGTTCGTACATGCGCGTCACCTCGGTCGGTCCCAGCCCGTGTGTCTGCCGCCGCAACCGCCGGCTGACCAGCCACGCCGCGCCCGTGGCCAACGCCAGTGACCCTGCGGCGCCGACTGCCAGCAGCGGAAGTTGCCGGTAGAAGGTGCTGCTCACCGTGCTGATCTCCAGCCCGGCCGTCACCAGGCCCGTCACCGCGCCGTCCGCGTCGGTGACCGGTACGACCGCGCGGACGGCATCCGTCGGCGCTCCCCTGAACAGTTCGGTGTAGGACTCGCCGTCCAACGCCCGGCTGAAGTCTCCGGTTGCCCGCTTGCCGATCAGATCAGGGCGGACGTCGGTATAGCGGACACCGTCGCGGTCCAGGACGGCGACGAAATCCACGCGCGAGGTCTGCCGGGCCTCTTCGGCCGGCGGCTGAAGCACAGCGGTCGGGTTCGTACCTTTCAAGGCCGCCGCGACCCCGGGGGAACTGGCGAAGCCCGCAGCCGCCGCGAGTGCTTGGCGCCGTGCCCCGCGCACCGTCTGGCTCCGCGTTTCATACACCAGGGTGACGTCACTCAGTACGGCCAGGAGCAGCATGACCAGCAACTGCAGAACGAAGACCTGCGCCGCGACGCTCTGCGGCCATGGTTTGCGCGCCACCGCTGATACGCCACTCATCCCCTTGCGCATTCACCCGTTTTATCACTTTTCAGGGTATTTCCCTCTGGTACAGCACGGCCTCTGCGCCCCTGATGACGAGCACTCTCCGACGGGACGCGAGTCGTCACCGACCAGGCCTGTCACCGTCAGGAGAGAACGGTCAAGGCCAGCGCGGCGACGGCGGTGGCGAGGAAGAAGCCGGGAAAGGCGAGGTTGTGCAGGACGCGGGCGCGCACGTGGAAGGCGAGCGCGCCCAGGTAGAACAGGACGAGGCCGCAGGCCGCGACGGCGCCGAGAGGGCGCAGTGCGGTGTCCTGGAGGCCGAGAATGAGGCCCGCGGCCCCGGCCAGCTTGAGGGCGGCCAGCCGGGACAGCCAGGAACGGGGGACCCCCACCTCGGCCGAGTTGGCCAGTACGAAGCGGGCCCCCGCGAGGTCGGCAGCGGCGATACCGATGTTGAGGGCGGCGGTGAGCAGCGTGACGACGAGAAGTGCGAGTGGGTTGTCCATCATGTCTTCAGGGTCCTCAGGCGCCCCGGCACCGTCCAATACCTGCTTCTATAACCTGGTGGCATGGACGTGGACACGCGCCTGCTTCGCTACTTCGCCGCCGTGGCGCAAGAGGGCACCCTGACCGGGGCGGCGCAGAAGCTGTTCGTCTCGCAGCCCGCGTTGAGCAAGCGGATCCGGCACCTGGAGGAGGATCTCGGGGTACGGCTCTTCGTGCGTTCGCGGTCGGGGATGACGCTGACCGAGGCTGGTCGTGAACTCGCCTCTCGGGTGCCCGCGCTGCTGGACGAATGGGACGAGGCGGTGCGGGCGGCCGGGCGGGCGGCGCGAGTGCTGCGCCTGGGGTTCCTGGACGCGGGCGCGGTGGAGGCCGTCCCCGAGGTCGTGGCGGAGTTCCGCCACACTCAGCCGGAGTGGCGGGTGGAGCTTCGGCAGTTCGACTGGTCCGAGCCGAGCGCCGGCCTGGGCCGGGGTGAGGTGGACGCGGCCGTGGTGCGTTTGCCGTTCCCCGGGCAAGAACGTTTCACAGTCGTGGAGTTGTTCGTCGAGGAGCGCGGGGTGCTGCTGCCCGCTCGGCATCCGCTGGCCAACAGCGAGACCGTGGAATGGCGGGAGCTGTGGGACGAGCAGTTCGCCGCCACCGGACCCGAGACGGGAGCCTGGCGGGAGCACTGGCTGGCGGTGGACGAACGGGACGGTCGCCCGGTCCGGGTCGGTGCCGTCACCAGACGGCCCGACGAGTGGCTCGGAGCGGTGGCGGGCGGCTGCGTGGCGCTGGCCCCGACGTCGGTGGCCCGTTTCTACGCCCACCCGGGTGTGGTGTTCCGTCCGGTGCACGGCGTGTCTCCGAGCCGGGTGGGGCTGGCCCGGCCCCGGGGCCGCACGCACCCGGCAGCGCTGGACGACTTCCTCGAGGGCGTCGTACGGCGGCTCGGGCGGACATGACCGCGGGGTGACCGGCCGCCGGCGGCCGGCCGCCGGACTGCCGTGCTTGGGGGCGCGCGGCTCCGCCGCGGTTCCCTGTGGAACGCCCGGGGGCCTTCGCACCCCCGTGGGCACGCAGGTGGGGCTCGGTCGTCAGCGGGTGGAGGTCAGCCCGCCGGTGACGGCGATGATTTCGCCGATGGTGTAGCTGGAGTCGGCGTCGGAGGCGAGGTAGACGTACGCGGGGGCGATCTCCTCCGGCTGGGCGACCCGGCCCGCGGGGCCTTCGCTGCCGAGGTGGGCGAGGCCCTCTTGCGGCATGTTCGGGTCGGCCACGTTGAGTACCGTCCAGGTGGGACCTGGTGCGACCACGTTCGCCCGGATGCCGTCCTTGGCCAGGTGTGCGGCGATCGATTTCGTGAAATTGACCAGGGCGGCCTTGGCCGCCGCATAGTCGATCATGGTGTCGCTGCCCTTGAGGGCCTCTTCCGAAGCCGTGGCGATGATCGCGTCACCCGCTTCGAGGTGAGGACGCGCGGCCTGGACCAGGTGGTAGTAGGCATACACGTTGACCTTGAAGGACCGGTCCCAGTCCTCGTACGACAGCTGTGACAGGTCCAGCTGGCTGTTCAGGTGGGCAGCGTTGTTGACCAGGATGTTCAGGCCGCCCAGCTCGCGCACGGTCTGTTCGACGGCCTCCCGGCAGAACGCCGCCTCGGCCAGGTCACCGGCGATCAGCAGGCACCGGCGCCCCTCCGCCCTCACCGCGCGGCGCGTCTCCTCGGCGTCCGCCTGTTCCTCCGGCAGGTGTACGACGGCGACGTCGGCGCCCTCACGCGCATACAGGACGGCCACCGCACGGCCGATGCCCGAGTCCCCGCCGGTGATCAGCGCGACCTTGTCCCGGAGCTTGTCGGCCGCTCGGTAGCGGGGGGCCAGGAAGCGTGGTTCCGGGGTCATGTCCCGCTCGAGGCCCGGGGGCTGCTGGCTCTGGTGCGGATAGGGCGGTGTCGGCTCCGAGGTGACCTGCGGGGCCGCGTCGCCGGTGTTGCCGCTGTCGTGCATGGCGTGATCCTCCTGCCGTTTCCGGAAGCGACTTCTCGCTGCCACGCGTGATCGCGTAACCGGCAGAACCCTGAGCAAACGGGTTCATCCGTACGTTCAGTAGTCCTGGGAGCCGTCGGGGGGAACAGGAGAGGAACCGGGTCCCGGGGCGTGGGAGTGGACGCGTCGCAGGTGAAGGTGGCGGGTGAGGCGAATGGCGGGGCGGATGAGGAGTTCGATGCTGCCGATGAGGAAGCACCAGGTGCCGGGCGTGGTCCAGTGCTCGGAGAAGAACATGACGCTGCCTGCGATGAACCAGAGGGCGATCAGGACGTCGTTGGCGATACTGGCGGCTTCGTAGCGTCGCCCGACGACCAGTTCCTCCCGGCCCAGGTGGATGACCAGCGACGTGCTTCGCGCGGTGTCTTTCATGCCTCCACGCTACGGACACTGCGGGCTGGGGCGTGAAGGTGTGCGCCTTCGGCCGGTGTCCGGCTCGACCGGAGGTGCGGTCGCAGAAGGCGCCCCGCCCACGCTCGGCGGGCGGCCCAGACGGGTGCGCTCGTCCTCGACGGTGGGGGCGGTGACTGCCTTCACCGCCAAGGTGGTGTCCAGTGCGCGGGCGAGGGTGACCAACTGGTCCGGGGCGTGGCGGCGCCGGCCGTTCTCGTTACGGCTCAGTGAGGACCGGCCGAGGTTGGCGCGCGTGGCCGACTCGTCCAGCGACCATCCCTGTACGACACGCAACGCACGGATGCGTTTGCGTACGAGGCTGGCCGACCCCCGTCTTGTTGCGGCATGGGCAACACGTTATGCCGTCGATGCAGCGCGCGCCTGACGTCGCGGGCGGGCCGGCCGGAGGTCTCCGGCCGACCGGCAAGCCCTCCCGTCCCCCGGCGGCCGGCCCTGTTCCGGCGCCGGTCCCGCACGCCCGCCTCGGAAGGAAGAGATGAGGACCAATCAGGCCCCCGTGGCGCCCCGCACACCGGTCAGCGGTGAGGGTGCGCCGGATGCACGTCAGCTGCGGGTCGCCATGCTCGGCGCACTCCTGGCCAACGGCTGTCGCGGCGCCGTCGACGACAAGCTGGACGGCCTCCCCCACGGACACCGGCGGACACCGCCCGCGAAGGCGCCGCCGCCAACGCCGTCCAGGTCGACCCCAGGACCGGCAGCCGTGCCCAGGAGCTGATCCACGCCGCACAGCAGCCCTTCGTCGACGGCCGGCAACAGGCCAGTGGGGCCGGCGCCGCCGTCATGACCGTACTCCTCCGCTACACGGCGCTGCGCGGGCCGCAGAGCAACGCCCCTCGCCCCGACGCGCAAAGGAGGGTCAGGCGTCGGTGACCGTCGTGGTCACCGGTGTGCCGACCTCCACGGTCCTGCTGACAGTGCAGAGACGGTCATGGGAAGTCCTGACCGCGCGGGGCAGGATGGCGCGAGCGCGCTCCGCTCCCTCGCCGTCCGGGAAGGTCACGGCGAACGTGACCTGGAGGTTCGTCATGCGGTTGCCCAAGTCGTCGCTGACCTTGTCCCCCGTGACCGTCACGGCGAACCGGCTGGGCTCCGCGTGGCGGGCGGTGGCGATGTCGACGTCCACAGCCGTGCAGCCGCCGATCGCGGCCAGGAACAACTCGACGGGGGTGAACCCGGTGTCCCCGCCACTGTCCGGGACCGTACCGAAACTGATGGTTCCGCCGCGGGCGTTGGTTGCCAGGAACTGGCCGCTGCCGGTGCGTTCGACGACGACGGAACGCTTCGATTCTTCGCTCATGGCCCTCACAGTAGCCACACGGCCTCGCCGCTCCACGGCGCCTGACCGGCTCGCCTCGGGGGAGATCCAGAACCGGATCCACAGCGCGGGTACCGGCAGCACGCCTCCCGGCAGCACGCCCTCTGGACGTCACGGACCCTCGGACGGGGGTCAGGCCTCGGTGCCCCCGCCCGGATTTCCTCGGGCCTGCCGCTCCTGACGCGCCCCTGCTGTTCGGCGGGCATCGCCTTCGAGTGCGGTGAGGTGGGCCGTCAGGCGGGACAGGAGGGCGACCGACTCGCTCAACCGCCGCCTTTCGTCGGGGTCGAAGGTCTCGCGGATGGCGGCGCCCAGGGCGCCGGCACGGAAGCCGCGTTCCCGCCGGAGGCGGGAGCGGCCGGCATCGGTGAGCCGCAGCAGGAGCTTGCGGCCGTCGTCGGGGTGGGGCTCGCCACGCACGAGGCCGCCGGCGGTGAGGTCCTTGACCGATTTGGCCGCCGACTGGTGTGTGACACCGCGCAGTCGGGCGAGGTCGGCCGTGGTCAGGGGGCCCTCTCGGTCGAGGAAGCCGAGGATGGCGGCCTCTCCCGGAGACATGGTGTCCGCCGCTCTTACGGCCCGCACCAGCTCACCGATCGACCGCCGCAACTCCTCGGCCAGCGCGTCTTCGTCCATGGGGCCATCCTAGCCCCACTCTTCCAAACAGCTTGTACAGTTAGATTGTACTATACGGTTGTACAAGTGATTGTCGATGACACGGAAAGGGCATGACGGTCATGGAACTCACCAAGTTCGGCCATGCGTGTGTGCGGCTCGAGAAGGACGGGCGCCGCCTGGTCGTCGACCCGGGCGGTCTGACCGACCCCGCGGCGCTGGACGGTGCCGACGCGGTGCTCGTGACCCACGAGCACTTCGACCACTTCTCCGAGGAGGCGCTGCGCCGGGCGGCCGCGGCGCGGCCGGGTCTGCGCATCTGGACCAACCCCCGCGTCGCGCAGCGTCTGGACGGCCTGGGCAACCGGGTCGTCACCACGGGAGACGGGGACGCCTTCAGCGTCGCGGGCTTCGACGTCCAGGTGCACGGATCCTGGCACGCCGTCATCCACCCGGACGTCCCCCGCATCCCCAACATCGGCTTCCTGGTGGACCAGTCGCTGTTCCACCCCGGCGACGCCCTGACCGTACCCGCCACACCGGTCGGCACGCTGCTGCTGCCCGTGCACGCACCCTGGTCCACGGTCGGCGACCTGATCGACTACGTCCGCGAGGTCGCCCCCCGCGCCGCCTACGCCGTGCACGACGGCGCCCTCAATGACGTCGGAACCGCGATGGTCGAGGGATTCCTCGGCGAACGGGGGCCCGGAGTCCCAGCCTCCTACCGTCGACTCGCCTCCGGCGCGAGTGTCCGCATCGAATGAGGGCGGCGGTGCCGCCCCGGGGCACCTTCCCGCCGAAGTGGCCGGGTGCGTTGACGGGCCGGCGACGCGGAACTATGGTCTCGACGATTCCACGAACAGCGTTCGACATACCGAACCGATGAACAGACGAGCCACAGTCTTCCGTCCCCCCGTCCCGTCACGGTGAGCGCAAAGGTGGTTCCATGCCTGTCCCCCTCAGCAGAAGGCGCATCCTCCAACTCGCAGGAACGACGGCTGCCGCGACCGCCGTCGGCCCGCTCGCCGGCGGCTCCCCCGCGCACGGCGCGGCCCTCCCGCCGGCCCGGAGCGACGTCGGGGCACTGGCGTTCCCCTTCGCCCTCGGCCGGGTGCGGATGACCGACAGCAGGTGGCTGGACAACCAGAACCGCACCCGGAGCTATCTCCGGTTCGTCGACGTCGACCGGCTGCTGTACAACTTCCGCGCCAACCACGGCCTCTCCGTGAACGGCGCCGCCGCGGCCGGCGGCTGGGAGGCTCCCGACTTCCCCTTCCGCAGCCACGTGCAGGGCCACTTCCTCACCGCATGGGCGCAGGTGTACGCCGTGACCGGGGACACCGTCTGCCGGGACAAGGCCCTGTACATGGTGGCCGAACTGGCCAAGTGCCAGGCCAACAACGGCGCCGCGGGCTTCGGCGCCGGGTACCTCTGCGGTTACCCCGAGTCGGACTTCGACGCCCTGGAGTCCGGGACGCTGACCAACGGCAACGTGCCGTACTACACGATCCACAAGACCCTCACCGGCCTGCTGGACGTGTGGCGGCACCTCGGCAGTGTCCAGGCCCGGGACGTACTGCTCGCCCTGGCGGGCTGGGTCGACCGGCGCACCGGGCGGCTGAGCACCACGCGGATGCAGGCCGTCCTGGGCACCGAGTTCGGCGGCATGAACGCCGTTCTGACCGATCTCTGCCAGCAGACCGGCGACACCCGGTGGCTCGCGGTGGCCCAGCGGTTCGACCACGCCGCGGTGTTCGACCCGCTGGCGGCGGGCCAGGACCGGCTGGCCGGGCTGCACGCCAACACACAGGTGCCGAAGTGGATCGGGGCCGTGCGCGAGTACAAGGCCAGCGGCACCACGCGCTACCGGGACATCGCCGCCAACGCCTGGCGCATGTGCGTGACGACCCACACCTACGCGATCGGGGGCAACAGCCAGGCGGAACACTTCCGCGCCCCGAACGCCATCGCCGCGCACCTGGCGAACGACACCTGCGAGAGCTGCAACACCGTCAACATGCTCACTCTCACCCGTGAGCTGTTCGCGCTGACACCGGACCGGGCCGAGCTGTTCGACTACTACGAGCAGGCGTGGCTCAACCACATGATCGGTCAGCAGAACCCGGCCGACCCCCACGGCCACGTCACCTACTTCACCCCGCTGAAGCCGGGCGGCCGGCGCGGTGTGGGGCCTGCCTGGGGCGGCGGCACCTGGAGCACCGACTACACGACGTTCTGGTGCTGCCAGGGCACCGGACTGGAGATGCACACCCGGCTGATGGACTCCGTCTATTTCCACGACGGCGGCACCACCCTGACCGTGAACCTGTTCGTCCCCTCCGTGCTCACCTGGGCCGAACGCGGCATCACCGTCACCCAGACCACCTCGTACCCGGAGAGCGAGACGACGGCGCTGCGGGTCAGCGGCCACGTGGGCGGCACCTGGGCGATGCGCATCCGCATCCCCGGCTGGACCACCGGTGCCGTCATCAGCGTCAACGGCGTCACGCAGGACGTCACCGCCGCGCCCGGGACCTACGCCACGGTGGAGCGCGCCTGGACCTCCGGGGACACCGTCACCGTCCGTCTGCCGATGCGCACCGTCGTACGGCCGGCCAACGACAATCCGTACGTCGGTGCCGTCACGCACGGCCCGGTCGTCCTGTCCGGGAACTACGGCGACACCACGCTGTCCGCCCTCCCTTCCCTGGACGTCGCCTCGATCAAGAGGGCCGCTCCCACCGCGCTCGCGTTCACCGCGACCGCGAACGGTGCCACCGTGCGCCTCGGCCCGTTCCACGACGCCCACGGGCACAACTACACCGTCTACTGGAACACCGGCGGCCGTGCCTCCGTCCGCATCGCCAACGCCGCGGGCGGTCTGGTGCTGGGCATCCAGGACATGTCCACCGCCGACGGCGGCCGTGCCCTGCTCTGGACGGACTCCGGGACGGCCGACCACGACTGGGAGCTGGTGCCCGACGCGGGCGGCACCCACCGTCTGCGCAACGTGCACAGCGGCAAGGTGCTGGGCGTCCTCGACATGTCGACGGCCGACGGCGCCACGGTGTTGCAGTGGGCGGACAACGGCACCGCGGACCACCGCTGGACGCTCCTCGACCAGGGGGACGGCACCTGCACGATCCGCAACGCCCACAGCGGGAAACTCCTCGCGGTGCGCAACGACTCCCCCGCGGTCGGCGCCTTCGTCGTACAGGACGCGGACGACGGCACGGCGGACAACCGCTGGCGCGTCCTGCGCTGACCGCGGCGGCCTTCGGCGGCTCCGTCGGGGGCCGCCGTGACGGCCCGCCGGGCGCCGGCCCTGAAGTGGTGCGACGCCCTCCGCCGGTTGGCGCGAACCGGGCCGGATAGCATGCACACGGCTCCGGGGAAGGGCCCCGGACGGATGTGGTTTTCCAGAGGTTGGGGGTCCGCATGGTCGCGGGTCGTGTGGTGCGTTTCGACAGTGCGCGGGGATATGGGTTCATCGCGCCGGACGGCGGCGGCGAGGACATCTTCCTGCACGTGAACGATCTGCTCATTCCCGAGGAGTACGTGCGCTCCGGTCTGGCCGTGGAATTCGAGGTGGAGAGCGGCGAGCGCGGGCTCAAGGCGTCGGGCATCCGGCTCGCCGAGGGCGAGCGGCCAGGGCCCGCGCGGCGCCACCAGGAGGCCGCGCCCAGGGTTGCGATGTCCGACGAGAACGGCCACCCGATGTGCGACGTGCTGAGCTCTGACGAGTACCGGCGCGACGTGACGGAACTGCTGCTGACCTCCAGCCCGCAGCTGACCGCGGAACAGGTCCTCACCATCCGCAGCGCGCTCCTGAAGTTCAGCGAGGGTCACGGCTGGGTCGAGGACTGAGGTCGCGCTCCCCCACCCGGTCCTACTGGATTCGGCCAACCTCCTTGCTCCGCACATGTGTTGCCCCGCCTGGGTCCGTGCATCCTGCACGCACCCGCACGCGCCGTATTCCGGGGTAGCGACGGCGACCGAAACACATGTGTTCGATATCCCGGTCCGGTCGTTGAGCTTCACGACCACGCTCAACGACCGTCAAGGGGGATCCGTTGACCTCGACCGACGCGACCGGACAGCAGAACGGACAGCACCAGGCCGCCCCTGCTCCTCCTCCACCGCCGCAGCCCGCGGAGATCACCTACAGCGGTCGGTATTCCGTCAATCCGCTCGCCGAGGTGTCGTTCCGGCGCATGTGCGCGCAGATCCCCGCCGTTCTCGGCCGGATCGCCCGCCTGTCGTGGCGGACGGACCGACGGGCCGTGCAACTGCTGCTCGGCTGCCAGGTGGTCACCGGTGTGTCGGCGGCCGTCCTGCTGACCGCGACGGCCCGTGCCATGGAGCCCGTCCTCGGCGAGGGCTCCGCGGGAGACCGGCTGCGCGGGGCCGTCCCGGCGCTGCTGGTGGTCGCGCTCGCCGCCGCGCTGGGCCGTGGCGCCACGGCGGTGGCCACGTACTCCGAGCGGCGGATCACTCCCAGGCTCACGACGGAGACGGACAGCGCTCTGGTCGAGGCGGTGTGCCGGGTGGAGGCCTCCGCATACGCGCAGGAGGGCTTCTCGGACCGGCACGAGGCGGCGGAGATGGGGGTGATCCGCACCCAGGTGATGGTCACCGACGCCCAGCGGTTCCTGTCCGCGCTGATCCGGATGGTCACGGCCGGCGGTGTCCTGTCGGCACTGAATCCGCTGATGCTGCCGCTGCTCCTGCTCGCCGTACTGCCGGCCGGTGTGGGCGCGGTCCTGAGCGCCCGGGTCGACTACGAGGTCCACTACGCCAACATCGCCGACCGCAACGTACGCGGCATGATGCGCTGGTGGGCGACGACGTCGAAGTACGGTGACGAGGTCCGCGCCAACTCGATGACGGACTACCTCGTCCACTGGTACCGGACGCTGTCCGACCGCTGCGACCGGCGCACGCTGGCAGCCGCGCCGCGCACGTTGCGGATCGCGGTGCTGTCCGCGTCGGCCGGTGGTGTCTTCCTCGTGGCGACCTGGGGGGTGCTCGCCTGGCTGGCGGTCTCGGGCCGGATCGACATCGCGGTCGCGGCCACGGCCGTCATCGCGGTGCAGACCACGCTCGCCGCACTGTCCCAGGTCGTCGTCAACGGCGCCGCGGTCTTTCACACCAGCCTCTATCTGAGCGACATGCAGGCCTTCCTCGACGACGCCGCGGCCCGCGTCCCGAAACGCGGGCCCCGCAGGCACGAGGCGCCGACCGAGCGAATCCGGCTCGAGGAGGTCGTCTACCGGTACCCGGGCAAGGACCAACCCGCCGTGGACGGCGTCTCCCTGACCCTGGAGCGCGGTCAGATCCTCGCCGTCGTCGGGGCGAACGGCTCGGGCAAGTCCACACTGACCCGGCTGCTCACCGGCATCTACCTGCCGGACAAGGGCCGGGTCACCTGGAACGGCACGGACCTCGCCGAGGTGGATCCCGCCACCGTGTGGGCGCAGGTCGGTCTGGTGCCGCAGATCTTCGCCCAGTGGCCGATGCCGGTCCGCGAGAACGTGACCCTCGGCCAGCCCCGCACCCACGACGACACCCCGGTGTGGGAGGCCGTCGACGCCGTCGGCCTGCGCGAGACCGTCGACCGCCTTCCCTCGGGACTGGACACCCTGCTCTCCCGTGACGTCTTCGGCGGCACCGAGCTCTCCGGGGGCCAGTGGCAGCGCGTGGCGTGCTCGAGGGCCCTGTACCGCCGCCCGGGGCTGCTGATCCTGGACGAGCCGACCTCCCAGATGGATCCGCGCGGCGAGCATCAGATCTTCGAGCGGATCAAGGCCGTCGCCGCCGAGCGCATCACCATCGTGGTGACCCACCGCCTGGAGAACACCAGGATCGCCGATCACATCGTCGTCATGGAGCACGGGAGGATCACCGAGCAGGGCCGGTACGAGGACCTCGTGCATGCCGGTGGGACCTTCGCCGAGCTCCTCGCGCTCTCCCAGGACCGCTGACCGGGGGCGGGCGCCGCCGTCACTCGATGAGCGCGTCCGCGACGATGACCACCAGACCGAGCAGCATGTCCATGGCACCCGCGCGGCAGGAGGCCAGACGGCCGAGTCCGGCGGTGCGGGCGGCCGAGGTGCCCAGGCAGAAGAGGGCGACCGTGTTGACCACCAGGGCCGTGTCGGCGGCCGTCTCCTCGGTCCACCACCCGGCCGTGGCGGCGAGCAGCATCGCCACGGTCGGCAGCACCGCGACGACCAGCGGCCACTCGGCGAGCACCGCGCGGAGTCTGCTCGGCCCGGCCGTGCCGTCGCCGGACGCACGCCGGGCGATGACGTGTGCGTAGCCGTGGGCGGCGCCCGACGTCAGCGCGGTGAGCAGGACCCACAGCGCGTCCTGGCCGGGGTTGGCCTCCTCCCCCGGTACGTCCAGGGCGGCCACCAGGGCGCTCGCCAGTACCAGGCCGTAGATGCCCTTGAACAGCCACCGCTCGGGGCGGCTCCGGAGGATCCCCGTCGGCGTGGGACCGGCGTGTTCGGTCATTCAGGCGAGCCAGTCGGTGTAGCGGGTGGGGGCCAGACGGGCGCCCGTGTCGGTGAGGACGTCACCCTTGACCGCCGCGAACATGCCGGCGGTCGGATCGGTGACGACCGTACGCCCGTCGCCCTTGCGGGAGAGGGTCAGACGGCCCAGTTCGTCCAGCGGGAACACATCCGGTCCGCCGATGTTGCGGATGCCGTTCAGCGGGGCGCCCACGGCGACGTCCGCGACCTCGGCCGCCACGTCCTTCGCCGCGATCGGCTGGATCGGCGTCGCGGGCAGCCGGACGGTGTCGCCGTCGGTGGTCCAGGACATGGCGGCCTCCATGAATTCCATGAACTGGGTGGCGCGCACGATCGAGTACGGGACGGGGCCGCGCCGCAGGATCTCTTCCTGGAGGACTTTCGCACGGTAGTAGTCCAGCTCCGGCACCCGGTCGACGCCGACGATCGAGAGGACGACGAAGTGCCCCGCCCCGGCCCGGTCCGCCGCGGCCAGGAGGTTGTCCATCGAAGCCCGGAAGAAGGCCGGCGAGGCGTCGTCGAAGGTCGGGGAGTTCGTCAGATTGACGACGACGTCGGCTCCCTCGACCGCCCGGTCCACGCCGGCCCCGTCGACGACGTCGACACCCGTGGACAGCGAGTGGGGCACCGCCTGGTGTCCGGCGACGTTCAGCTTCTCGACGACCTGCGACCCGATCAGTCCCGTACCGCCGATGACCGCGATCTTCATGACGTGTCCCTCTTCCCTCCGGATCCGGGTGGCTCAGGAACCACTGTGTCGGCGTGCGGAGAGGACGGCTCTTTGAACGCCCCGAAGGGATGAGGCTTCGCCGGACCCGGTGTGCGGTCCGTCCGCGCGCTCAGGCGGCGCAGTCGGGGCAGATGCCGCGGTACGTCACTTCCACCTCGGAGACGGTGAAGCCGAAGGACTGGGACGGCGGGAGGTCCGCGAGAGGGTCGCCCGTCGGCCGGACGTCGCGCATCGAACCGCAGCGCGAGCAGAGCAGGTGGTGGTGGGGGCGGTGCGCGTTGGGGTCGTAGCGCTTGGCGCGGCCGTCGGTCGACACCTCGAGGACCTCGCCCCGGTGGACCAGTTCGCGCAGGGTGTTGTACACCGTCGCCCGGGAGATCTCGGGCAGTCGCCGCGCGGCGCGGGCGTGCACCTCGTCCGCGGTCAGGTGCACGTGGTCTCCGTCGAGGACCTCGGCGACGACGCGGCGCTGTGCGGTCAGGCGCCAGCCGCGTTCGCGAAGCCTCTCCAGGAGATCACTCATGTGGGCACCCTAGCAGGGAACGGCGCCAACTCAAGAGCCGATATCGCTCTGGATGGCACCTTGCCTTAGATCCTGTCCAAGGTAGGGTGTGCTCAGGAACGCGCGGGGCAGCTTGCCCCGGACTGCCGGCCGGCCGGGACCGTCAGGCCTTTGAGCGCCATGCGATGACCACACCGAGGAGCAAGCCTTGCCTGAGAACAACCAGAAGCCGCTGACCACGGTCGCCGGTGCGCCGGTTCCCGACAACCAGAACTCCCTGACGTCGGGTCCGCGTGGACCGATGCTGCTGCAGGACGTGTGGTTCCTGGAGAAGCTCGCCCACTTCGACCGCGAGGTCATCCCGGAGCGCCGGATGCACGCCAAGGGCTCGGGCGCCTTCGGCACCTTCACGGTGACGCACGACATCACGCGCTACACCAGCGCGAAGATCTTCTCCGAGATCGGCAAGAAGACCGAGCTGTTCGCCCGGTTCTCCACGGTCGCCGGTGAGCGCGGCGCCGCCGACGCGGAGCGCGACATCCGCGGTTTCGCCGTGAAGTTCTACACCGAAGAGGGCAACTGGGACCTCGTCGGCAACAACACCCCCGTCTTCTTCTTCCGCGACCCGCTGAAGTTCCCGGACCTCAACCACGCGGTGAAGCGCGACCCGCGCACCAACCTGCGCAACGCCGAGAACAACTGGGACTTCTGGACCAACCTCCCCGAGGCCCTGCACCAGGTCACGATCGTGATGTCCGACCGCGGCATCCCGGCCACCTACCGGCACATGCACGGCTTCGGCTCGCACACCTACAGCTTCATCAACGCCGACGGCGAGCGGTTCTGGGTCAAGTTCCACCACCGCACGCAGCAGGGCATCAAGAACCTCACCGACGCCGAGGCCGAGGCCCTGGTCGGCAAGGACCGCGAGTCGCACCAGCGGGACCTGTTCGACTCGATCGAGAACGGCGACTTCCCGAAGTGGAAGCTCTACGTCCAGGTCATGCCGGAGGCGGACGCGGAGAACTACCGCTTCCACCCCTTCGACCTCACCAAGGTCTGGTCGAAGAAGGACTACCCGCTGATCGAGGTCGGCGAGTGGGAGCTCAACCGCAACCCCGACAACTACTTCGCGGACGTCGAGCAGGCCGCGTTCAGCCCGGCCAACGTGGTCCCGGGCATCAGCTTCTCCCCCGACCGGATGCTGCAGGGCCGCCTCTTCTCCTACGGCGACGCCCAGCGCTACCGTCTCGGCGTCAACCACCACCAGATCCCGGTCAACGCCCCGAAGAGCCCGGTGAACTCCTACCACCGCGACGGCGGCATGCGCGTCGACGGCAACCAGGGCGCCACCCCGGGCATCGAGCCCAACTCCTACGGGCGCTGGCAGGAGCAGCCCGCCTACCGCGAGCCGGGCCTGGCCGTGGGTGCCGTCGCCGACCGGTTCAACTACCGCGAGGACGACGACAACTACTTCGAGCAGCCCGGCAACCTGTTCCGCCAGATGAGCCCGGAGCAGCAGCAGGTTCTCTTCGAGAACACGGCGCGCGCGATCAACGGTGCCTCCGAGCAGACCGTCGAGCGGCACATCGCCAACTGCACCAAGGCCGACCCGGCCTACGGCGAGGGCGTCCGCAAGGCGATCGAGGCCCTGGCCGCCGGCAACCTCTGACCGTCCGGTCAGCGACACGCGCGGTACCCGGCACCCCGCCGGCGTGGGCACCCGTGAGGTGCCCACGCCGGCGGGGGCGTGCCGCCACGGAGACTTCATGGACAAGCACAACAGCGGTGCTCTGACCGCCGAGCAGACGGAGCGCGTCGTCGCCATCGCCATGGATCTGGCCCGGGAGGGCGACACCGGGCAACTGGTGGAGTTCGTGACCCACGGCCTGCCGGTGGACGTGCGCGACCCGGCCGGCAACACCCTGCTCATGCTCGCCGCTTACCACGGTCACGCCGCCACCGTCCAGACCCTGATCGAGCACGGCGCCGACCCCGACCTGCGCAACGACAGGGACCAGTCCCCCATCGCCGGTGCCCTGTTCAAGGGCGCCGACGACGTGGTGGCCGTACTGCGCGAGGCCGGTGCGGACCTGGACTCGGGTACCCCGACCGCGCGCGCCGCCGCGTCCATGTTCGGCCGGGCCCACCTGCTCGCGGGCTGATCCCACCGCCGGGAGCGGCACCGGGCACCTCCTGGGGCCTGTCTGACGATTCCCGTCTGCCGCTTCGGGCGACGACGCGAATCGTCAGACAGGCCCTAGCCCCGCACGTGCAGGCCGAAACCCCGGCGGCCCGGTGCCTCCAGGCCCTGCTTCAGGCGCAGTGACGGGATCTCGTAGTCGCCGAGGTTCTGGGGCCTGAAGGCGATCGGCTCGGTCGTCTCCAAGGACAGCAGCCGCTCCTTCCACGCCTTGGCGGCGTCCTCGAAACCGCCCTCGGTGAGCCGGTCGGCACCGTGGAGCACGAACGGCGGCAGCACCTCCAGACCGGGGTAGTACAGGATCCCGTGGTGAATCGGGAACAGCAGGTCTTCGATCGGGCCGTTGATGCCCCGGTCGGAGTAGTGGGACTCGGGGCCGCCGACGGTGACCGACAGGATCGCCCGCCGTCCCCGCAGCGTTCCCTCCCCGAAGCGCTCGCCGTACCGGGTCTCGTCGTGCACTCCGACGCCGTACGCGAAGCGGTGGGTGAACACGCGGTCCACCCAGCCCTTGAGGATCGCCGGCATCGTGTACCACCACAGCGGGAACTGGAAGATCACCGTGTCCGCCCACAGCAGCTTCTCCTGCTCGGCCACCACGTCGGGCGTGAGCGCGCCGACCTCGAACGCCCGGCCGGAGCTTGGCACCACCCGCAGCGGGTCGGTGGCCTGCTCGCCGTAGTCCGCCGCGTCCGCCACCGCCTTCCAGTCCATCGCGTACAGGTCGCTCACCCGCACCTCGTGTCCGGCGGCCTCGAGCGTGGACACGGCCAGGTCCTTCAGCGCGCCGTTCAGTGAGCGCGGCTCGGGGTGGGCGTGGACGATCAGGGTCTTCATGGCTGTTCCCTTCGACGGGGTCGGTCGCCACCGATGTTCGGCCGCCGCGGCCGCGTTGTTCAGGGGCGCCGCTTCCGTCGGACGGGACTTCCTGGTACCGGCAGGGCCACCCTCACGCGCGGCGCCGGAGCCATACTGGGGGCATGGACGATCTCGCGGGCTTCCTGCGCACCCGGCGGTCCCGGGTCGACCCCTCCTCCGTGGGCATCCCCGTCGACAGCCGTCGCCGCGTCGAGGGGCTGCGCCGCGAGGAGGTCGCCCACCTTTCCGGGGTCAGCGTCGACTACTACGTGCGCCTGGAGCAGGGGCGCGCCACTCAGCCCTCCGACCAGGTCCTCGACGCCCTCGCACGGGTGCTCGGCCTCGACGAGACCGAACGCGGGCACCTGGGCCGGCTCGCGTGCCAGCGCCGCCGGGCGAAGTCACCCAGCGGGCGTCTGCGTCCCGAGTTGCTGCGCGTGCTCGACCTGGTCACCGACGCGCCCGCCCTGATCATGAATCACCGGCTGGACGTGGTCGCCGGGAACCGTCTCGCCGGGCTTCTCTACGGCCGGCAGCCGCGGGGTCTGAACACCGCCCGCCACATCTTCCTCGAAGAGACCGAGCGCGGCCTGTACGCCGACTGGGAGACCTGCACCCTGGACGTGGTCGGGCACCTGCGTCTTGCGGCCGGGAAGCACCCCGACGACCCGCGACTGGCGTCGCTCATTGGCGAGTTGGCGATGGGCAGCGACCGCTTCCGCCGTCTGTGGGCACGCGCGGACGTACGCGCCCGCACCCATGGGCGCAAGGCGTACCGGCACCCGCTGGTCGGGCTGCTGGAACTGCACCAGGAGAACTTCGCGTTGCCGGACGAGTCGGGCATGGAACTGCTGGTGCTGTCCGCGGCGCCCGGGAGTCCCGCCCAGGACGGGTTGCGTCTGCTGGAGACGCTCGGCGGTGACGACGCGCCCCGTGCCGGGAGCCGAACCCTCGGTCCGCACGTGCCGTGATGCCGCACCGGCGCGCGGTCCGCCGTGGCTTGATCCATCGGCGCCCGCACGCTCGGGCAGCGGGAAACGGGCGCAGAACTCGACGCACACAAAAGCGTGTGGCGCAAAGACATCCATGGGGATTCACGAGTTCATTGATCAACTCCCAAAGCTTGACCATGAATTACACACATCCCCTCTACACGGTGGCCGCGATGGTCTAGATTGACCGTGCTTCAGCTGTTCAGGCATGAGGCGACCGAAAATGATCTTTAGGTCGGGGGCAGGGGGGTCTGCTGCTACCACTGTGAGTTGTTCACGTTTCTGTGACACGTCCAGAACGCCGTGCGCGGGCAGGCGGGGGCCGCCCGTGGGGAGGAACAGCGCGGCGCGGGAGGCGGGGGCCTCCCGAGGGGGAGGAACAGTGCTAGGCGAACACGTCGAACCACTGGGAACCTGGGGGGTTCTGTGCGGCAAGGGGGATTGGTCAGCGCGTTTCCGTCGGCACGCGGGCACCTGACGGAGGGGGCCATCGGCCGGCCCGCTGTCGACTGGGAGCAGCGGTACCGCCGTACCGTGATCACCAGCGATACCGTGACCACCGCCGTCGTGGTGGCGGGCATAGGCAATTTCTTCGGGGTCAGGGACGCGGCCAACTGGCACGAGAAGTGGGGAATTCTCGCCTTCGGCACCGAACTGCTGGTGCTGGGGGCACTCGCGGTCAGCCGGTCCTGGTCCCCGGCGGTACTCGGTCAGGGAGCCGAGGAATTCCGCCGGCTCGGACGCTCACTGTTCATGGCGACCGTCGTACTGGCGCTCGGCGGAATCGCCCTCACCTCGCGCAACATCAAATTGTGGATCTTCGTCGCCGTCCCCGCGATCGCGATCGTCACCATGGTCGCGCGGTATCTGCTGCGTCTGTGGCTGCACCGGCAGCGCAAGGAAGGCCGGTGTCTGAGACCTGTGCTCGCGGCCGGCAGTCCGGCCACCGTGCGCGACCTGATCACCCGCACCCGGCGTTTCCCGCACCTCGGCTGGCGGGTGGACGCGGTGTGCACCGACGGCGCGGAACCGGAGGACGGCGACCAGCTGGACGGCGTGCCGGTCGTGGGTCCGCTGTCCGACGTCGCCGACCACGTCCGCCGCGACGGCTACCGGGTCGTCGCCGTCACCCCGGACCCGCACTGGTCACCGCACCGGTTGCAGCGGCTGGCCTGGAACCTGGAGGGCAGCGACGCCGAAATGGTCGTGGCCCCCGTACTGATGGAGGTGGCCGGACCCCGGCTGCACGTCGACGCGGTGCTCGGGATACCGCTGCTGCGGGTCAGCATGCCGGCCTTCACCGGAGGCCGCCGGGCGGTCAAGGCGGTCGTCGACCGGTTGGGCGCGGCGATCCTGCTGACGCTGTTCGCGCCGCTGATGGTGTTCGTCGCACTGCTCATCCTGGTGGACAGCCGGGGCGGTGTGCTCTACCGCCAGCGCAGGGTCGGCAAGGACGGCCGCGAGTTCACCATCGTCAAGTTCCGCACCATGGTCGCCGGTGCCCACGGGGCGCGTGCCGCGCTCGCCGACCGCAACGAGGGCGCGGGCCTGCTGTTCAAGCTCCGCCGGGATCCGCGGGTGACGCGGGTCGGCACGGTGCTGCGCCGTTACTCGATCGACGAGTTGCCGCAGCTGTTCAACGTGCTCACCGGATCGATGTCGCTGGTCGGGCCGCGACCGCCGCTGCCGGAGGAGTCCGCGGCCTACGGTCCGGACATCCGCAGACGGCTGCTGGTCAAGCCCGGCCTCACCGGCCTGTGGCAGATCAGCGGGCGCAGCGACCTGCCGTGGGAGGAAGCGGTCCGGCTGGACCTGCGGTACGTGGAGGACTGGTCGCTCGCGCTGGACACGGTGATCTTGTGGAAGACGCTCCGTGCGGTGCTGCACGGACAGGGGGCCTATTGATGCGCGCCGGTCGTCGGGCCGGCGCGCGGACGGCAGGCCGTCGGGGCCTGCCCGGGGGGAGGAACGGGTCATGAGGGTCAGTGTTTTCGGCCTGGGCTATGTGGGCTGCGTGTCGGCCGCGTGCCTGGCGGGCAAGGGGCACGAGGTCATCGGGGTCGACGTGAACCAGGTGAAGGTCGACCTGGTCAACGACGGCAAGGCCCCGGTGGTCGAGGAGCGGATCGGCGAACTGATCGCCGAGGTCGTGGACAGCGGCGCGCTCCGCGCCACCCGTGACGTCCGCGAGGCGATCATGGAGAGCGAGATTTCCCTGATCTGCGTGGGCACGCCGTCGGAGCCCAACGGCAGCCTGTGCACCACCTACTTGGAACGTGTCACCGAGGAGATCGGCGCCGCGCTGGCGGAGCGTCGTGGCAGCGGCCGGCGGCACACCGTGGTGTTCCGCAGCACCATGCTCCCGGGCACCTGCACCAACCTGCTGATACCGATCCTGGAGAAGTACGTCGGCGGCACGGCCGGGGTCGACTTCGGGGTCGCGGTCAACCCGGAGTTCCTGCGCGAGGGCACCAGCGTGCGGGACTTCTTCGACCCGCCCAAGACCGTCGTCGGCGAACTCGACCCGGCGAGCGGCGACGCGGTGCTGGCGCTGTACGAGGGCCTGCCCGGCGAGGTGTTCCGGGTGCCGGTCCCGACGGCCGAGGCGATCAAGTACGCGGACAACGCCTTCCACGGGCTCAAGATCGGATTCGCGAACGAGCTGGGCGCGGTCTGCCAGGCGCTCGGGGTGGACTCGCACCAGGTGATGGACGTGTTCCTCGCCGACCGCAAGCTGAACATCAGCCCCGCCTACCTGCGGCCCGGCTTCGCCTTCGGCGGGTCCTGCCTGCCCAAGGACCTGCGCAGTCTGGTCCACGCGGCGCAGCGGGCCGACGTGTCGGTGCCCATCCTCTCCCACGTGCTGCCCTCCAACTCGGCGCACCTGGAGCGTGCGGTGGAGCTGGTGGAGCGCGCCGGCAAGCGCCGGGTGGGCCTGTTCGGGCTGTCCTTCAAACCCGGCACCGACGATCTGCGCGAGAGTCCGCTCGTCGAGCTGGCGGAGCGGCTCTTCGGCAAGGGCTACGACCTGAAGATCCACGACGCCAACGTGAGCCTGTCCCGGCTGCTGGGCGCGAACCGCGAGTACGTCGAGACCCGGCTGCCGCACCTCGCGCAACTGCTCGCGGACTCCGTCGACGAGGTGCTCGAGCACGCCGAGGTCTGCCTGGTCGGCACCAGGGACCCGGACGTGCTGTCGGCGCTCCCTCACGACGGAGACCCGCTGCTGATCGACCTCATCCACCTTCCCGACGCCGACACGCGCCGGACCGAACCGGGGTACATGGGCCTTGCTTGGTGACACGACGTCCGGCGGCGCGGCCTCCGGCGACATCCCGCACACCGGCGGCGACGGCGGCCGGCGGGGGCGGCGCGCGCTGATCCTGGTGGAGAACCTGTCGGTGCCCTTCGACCGGCGGGTGTGGCAGGAGTGCACGACCCTGCGCGACGCGGGCTGGACGGTGGACGTCATCTGTCCCCGGGGCAGCAAGCGCGACACGGAGGCGGAGATCGAGATCGACGGGGTGCGCATCCACCGCTACCCGTTGCGCGCGGCCACCGGAGGTCCGGCCGGATACCTGCGGGAGTACGGGGCGGCGCTCTGGCACACGGCCCGGCTGGCGCGCAGGGTCGGACCGGTGCACGTGGTCCACGCCTGCAACCCGCCCGATCTGCTGTTCCTGCCGGCGCTGTGGCTCAAGCGGCGCGGCGCGCGGTTCGTCTTCGACCAGCACGACCTGATCCCCGAGCTGTACCTCTCCCGGTTCGGCCGCGGCAAGGACCTCCTCTATCGCGGCGTGTGCGCGCTGGAGCGGATGACCTACCGGGCCGCGGACATCGTGCTCGCCACGAACGAGAGCTACAAGGCGGTCGCGGTGCACCGGGGCGGACGGCGCCCGGCGGACGTCTTCGTGGTGCGCAGCGCTCCCGCCACCGACCGGTTCCAGCCGGTGCCGCCCGAGCCGGAATTGAAGCGGGGCAAGCCCCATCTGCTGTGCTATCTCGGCGTCATGGGACCCCAGGACGGCGTCGACTACGCCCTGCGGGCCCTCGCGAAGCTGCGCGACGAGCTGGGGCGGACGGACTGGCACGCCGTCTTCGTCGGCTCCGGTGACGCCTTCGAGGCGATGGTCGAGCTGTCCCGGTCGCTGGGGCTGTCCGACCAGGTGCAGTTCACCGGGCGCATCCCGGACGCCGACCTGGTGCGCTACCTGTCCACCGCGGACGTGTGCCTCTCCCCCGACCCGCGCAATCCGCTCAACGACGTGTCGACCATGAACAAGGTCCTGGAGTACATGGCGATGGGCCGGCCGATCGTCTCGTTCGACCTCCGGGAGGCGCGGGTCTCCGCCGGTGATGCCGCCGTGTACGCGCCCGCCAACGACGAGGGCGAATTCGCCGCGCTGGTCGCGCAGTTGCTGGACGACCCGGAGCGGCGGGCCCGGATGGGCAAGATCGGCGAGGAGCGGATCAACGGACCGCTGGCCTGGCGGAACTCGCAGGCGTCGCTGCTCGCCGCGTACGCCGCCGCCTGCCGCACGGCGATCGACGCAGGGAGAAGGCAGCGCCGTTGAGTGACGACACGATACGCCTGGTCACGGTCGGGCGAATTCTCCGCAGGCGCCGGCGGCTGCTCGCCGTCCTCGTCGTGGTGGGCGCGCTCGTCGGCTACGGCG
Organism: Streptomyces sp. CCM_MD2014; assembly: GCF_000772045.1. GTDB lineage: Bacteria > Actinomycetota > Actinomycetes > Streptomycetales > Streptomycetaceae > Streptomyces > Streptomyces salinarius. The sequence goes on from NZ_CP009754.1 coordinate 138,324, forward strand.
TCTCGGTGCTGTTCCCGCCGCGCTACACCGCGTCGGCCTCGGTCCTGCTGCCGGGGCAGTGGGAGCAGCGTGAGCTGGTCACCCAGGTGGAGATCGCGACCAGTTCGACGGTCGTCGACAAGGCGGGCGAGGCACTGCGCTGGAGCGACGTCAGCGAGAAGGAACTGCGGGAGAGGGTGAGCGCCGAGATCACCGACGGCAACATCATCAAGATCTCCGGGAAGGCCGGCACCCCGGAGCGCGCGCAACGGCTCTCCGACGAGGTGGCCCGGCAGTTCGTGGCGTACGCGGCGCTCATCGCCACCGGCACCACCGATCCCGACGGTGCGACGGGTCCCGAGGCACTGCGGCAGCAGGTGGCGCGGACCAACCAGCGCATCACCGACCTCGCCAACGCGGCCGACCCCGGGCAGACCGTGGAAAGCGTGCAGGCCCGCACCGAGCTCGAGAAGCTGCGCACCGCGCTGCAGGACGCCATGCAGAAGCTCGACGAGTCGAACCCCGCGACCAGCAAGGCCGGTCTGGTCGTCATGGGCCCCGCCCCGCGGCCGACCGGCGAGGCGCCCCCGACCAGGTGGCAACTCGTCGGCGGCGGAGCGCTGCTGTTCTTCGTCCTCGCGATCGCCGGCCACCTCGCCGCCGCGCGGGTGAACCGGCGGCTGCGCTCCGAACCGGAGATCGCCGCGGCGCTGGGCGCGGCGCTGCTGGGGACCGTCGACGTACCCGGTCAGCGGCGCGAGCACCGGCCGAAGGCGCGCGGGGCAAGGGCGCGCCTGAAGCGGCTGCTGGGCATCGACACGCGCTGGGACCTGCCGGCCCCGCGGTCGTCCGGCGACGAGGCCGGCCGGCGGATCCGCTACCGGCGGGTGTGCGCCCGCCTGCGGGAGCGCCTGCCGGCGGCCCGGCGGGTGCTGGTCGTCGTACCGGACGACGACGAGGTCGCCCGCCGGGCGGCCGGACAGCTCGCCGCCGAGGCCGAGGGCGATCCGCTGCTGCGGGTGGTGGAGGTCTCGGTGGCCCGGCCGCTGGTGCCGGACCGCGACGCCGAGTCCGGCGCCCTGGTCGTACTCAGCGCGGGTGCCCGGAGTGCCGAGGAGCTCGCCGGTGTCGCCGGGGCGTGCGCGGACGGAGGGCACGAGGTCGTCGGCGTCGTCGTCGCCGGCGCCGTCCTGGCCCGTGCTTCGGGGCCGGCCGACCGGCCCGTGGATCCCCCCACCGCGGTGGCCGCGGTGCACGACCACGCGAGGGGAGGTTCCGCATGACGACGCGTACGGACGCCGGTTCGCCGGCCTCCGCTCCGCTTCTCGACCTGCAGTCCCTGGTGGTGGCGGTGCGCAGGCGGCGCCGTCTGTGGGGCGCCCTGGCCCTGCTGGGGCTGCTGGCCGGTGCGGCCGTCGCGGTGCTGCTGCCGCCCCGGCCCGCGGCGGTGGCCAAGGTGCTGGTCGCGCACAAGGAGGACCAGCCCAACGACACGGGAACCCTGATCCGCACCGATGTCGAACTGCTGGCCACCACGCGGATCGCCGAGCAGGCCCTGCGCTCCCTCGACTCCCGGGAGAGCCCGGAAGACTTCATGGAGGACTACCGCGGCACCGGCCTGACCAACAACCTGCTGCGGATCGACGTGACGGGTGACAGCGACGCCCAGGCGGTGGCCCGGGCCAAGGCGCTGGCCGACGCGTTCGTCGCGGACCACGTACGGCGGATGCGGCAGTCAGCCGAGGCCGAGGCCGAGTCCCTGCTCGACCAGCGCGACCGCATGCGCAAGGAGCTCGCCGAGGTCAACGAGGCGATCGGGGACCGCTCACCGGACGACGACCCCAAGGCGTCGGCGAGCATCGAGTCCCTGTACGCCCGCCGCGCCGAACTCGACTCGCGGATAGCCGAGTTCGACCAGCGGGCCGCGGAGGCCCGCACCGGCACACCGGAGGTCGTCGCCGGCACGCAGATCGTGGACGCCCCGCACGCGGTACGGCACTCGCTGCCCAAGGCGGTGGGCGTCGACGCCGCGATCGGGCTCGTCCTCGGGCTCGTCCTCGGGCTTGCGCTGGCCGCGGTCGGCGCGGTGGTGGCGGACCGTCCCGTGCTGCGCCGGGAGATCGCGGCGAACCTGGGCGCCTCGGTCCTCGCGGAGCTGCGCCGCGGGCCCCGCCGCGGGGCGGGACGGTGGCAGCGCCGGCGGACCCGGGTGGCCCGCGAGCGGCTCACCACCACCCTGGGCCGCATCGTGCGCGGCTCCCCGGAACCGGTGTCCCTCCTGGAGCTGGGCTGCCCGCGTGCCGCCGCGGTGATCGCTCTGGACCTCGCCCGGGCACTGGAGGCCGACGGGCCCGTGGCCGTCGTCGACGGCCTGCCCGGCACACAGCTCGCCGACGGCCGGCGGGGGACCCCGGGGCCGACCGTGCTCCGCGGTGAACGTGCCGCGGCCGAGCCGGCCGGGGGACGCCGGCTCGGCGTCGGCTCGGTGGCGCCCGGGACGGCGTGGACGGATCTGCGGTACCTCGGCGGCCGCACGGTGCTCGTCGTGCGGGCCGGGCACGGCAGTGCCGCCTGGCTGCACACCGTGGCGCGGCAGCTCGCGGACCAGCGCATCGCGGTGATCGGCGTGGTGCTGATCGACCCCGATCCGCGGGACCGGACCGACGGCACCCTGTGGGACGGCCCGCGTCCGGCGCCGCGCGGCATCGACGAACGGCCCAGGCGGGCGGGCGGCGGGGGCACCTCCCGCGCCGTCCAGGCGGTGGGGGAAGGGCGGCCGAGGACGGAACGGCCGTCGCTGTCGGCCGCGCGGGTCCCGGACAGCGACCAGGAGGCGCGGTAGCACATGTGTGGCATCGCAGGCACGTACCACTGGCCGGACGGCAAGGCCGTGGCCGACCGGCTCACCGACGTCCTCGCCCACCGCGGTCCCGACGGGGCGGGCCGCTACAGCCACCCCGCCGGGGACGGCGAGGTGCAGCTCGGGCATCGCCGGCTGGCCATCCTCGACCTGTCCGGGACCGGCGCCCAGCCGATGGTGTCGGACGGCCTCGCCCTGACCTACAACGGCGAGCTGTACAACGCGCCCGCGCTCCGCGGCGAGCTGGAGTCCGCGGGAGTGCGCTTTCGCGGAACGTCGGACACGGAGGTGGTGCTGGAGGCCTGGCGGCGCTGGGGCACGGACTGCCTGCCCCGGCTGCGCGGCATGTTCGCGTTCGCGGTCTTCGACGAGCGCACGGGTGAGCTGGTGCTCGCCCGCGACCAGCTCGGCATCAAGCCGCTGTTCCTGCTCCGGCGCGGCGGCGGCCTGGTGTTCGCCTCCGAGCTCAAGGCGCTCGCCGCGGTGACCGGCGGGAAGCTGGAGGTGGACCCCGCGGCGCTGGTGGCCTCGTTGCTGTACTACTGGGTGCCGGACTCGCGGTGCGCGTTCCGTGAGGCGGAGAAGCTGCCGCCGGGCAGCTGGCTGCGGTGCCGGCCCGACGGCCGGGTGGAGCGCGGCCGGTACTGGAACCTGAGGGACGTCGCCGCCGAGGGCCAGGAGCGTGCCCGCAGCGGCGAGCGGCCGGACCTGGCCGCCGTCGTCGAGGAGTCGACCCGCCACCACCTGCTCTCCGACGTGCCGGTGGCGACCTTCCTGTCCGGCGGGCTCGACTCCAGCTATCTGACCGCGCTGGCGGCCCGTCACCGGCCCGGGATCTCCGCCTACACCATCGGGTTCCGCGCCGAGGACGCCCGGTTCGAGGCGATGCCGGACGATCTGCGCTACGCCCGGCAGGTGGCCGCGCGGTTCGGCGTCGACCTGCACGAGATCGAGATCGCCCCGGACGTGCTGGAACTGCTGCCGCGGATGACGTACCACCTGGACGAGCCGATCGGCGACCCCGCCGCGATCAACACCTTCCTGATCTGTTCGGCCGCCCGGGAGGCCGGGGTCAAGGTGATGCTCTCGGGGATGGGCGCCGACGAGCTGTTCGCCGGCTACCGCAAGCACCTGGCCAACCTGCTGGCGCTGCGCTACCAGCGCGTCCCCGGGCCGTTGCGGCGCGGGGTGTCCGCGGCCGTGGACCGGCTGCCGGTCGCGACGAGCCGCCGGGGATTGCGGTCGGTGCGCTTCGCCAAGCGGTTCCTCTCCTTCGCCGATCTGCCGGAGGAGACCGCGTTCCGGCGCAGTTACACCATGTACGACCGGGAGGAGCTGCTCGGTCTGATCGACCCGGAGCTCGCGGGGACGGTGGAGGACGTGCTGACCGAGCACGCGGACGTCTACGCGGACAACGACCTCGACGACTTCGTGAACCGCATGTGTCTGGGCGACGCCCGGATGTTCCTGCCGGGCCTGAACCTCGCCTACACGGACCGCTCCAGCATGGCCGCGTCGACCGAGGTGCGGGTGCCGTTCGTGGACGTCGAGGTGGTGAAGGCGGCGTTCGCCGTGCCCGGTGACCGCAAGATCGTCGGCCGGCAGGGCAAGGCCGCCCTCAAGGAGGCGGCCACCTCGATCCTGCCCAGGGAGATCGTGTACCGGCCCAAGGGCCTGTTCAGCGCCCCGCTGCGGGCCTGGATGAGCCGGGACCTCGCACCGCTGGTGCGCGAGGTGGTCAACGACGGAGAGCTGGTCCGTTCCGGGTTCCTGCGCCGGGACGCGCTGCGGCGGCTCGTCGCCGAGGACGCCGCCGGGCAGCGGGACTTCTCCAAGCACCTGTGGCACGTACTGACCCTCGAGTACTGGTATCGCGGCGCGATCTCCGGGGCCGGCCAGGACTCCACATCGACCGTGTAGGGCCTGCGGGCAGACAGACGACGGGCACACCGGCAACCGGCACAGAGACAAGAGGACTTCGGGTGAAACAGGTCGTACAGAACTACAAGAGCGGCGAGTTGGCGCTGCTCGACGTGCCGGTGCCGGGCTGCAAGCCGGGTGGCGTGCTGGTGCGGACCGCCTACTCGCTGATCTCCACCGGCACCGAGCTGATGAAGGTGTCCGAGGCCGGCATGTCGATGCTGGGCAAGGCGCGTTCCCGGCCGGACCAGGTGGCGAAGGTCGTGCAGAGCGTGGCCGTCAACGGGGTGCCCGCCACCTACCGCAAGGTGATGGGCAAGCTGGACTCCTACACGCCGCTGGGCTATTCGCTGTGCGGGGTGGTCGAGCAGGTCGGCGCCGGAATCGACGACGTGAAGGTCGGCGACCTCGTGGCGTGCGCCGGCAACGAGCACGCGTTGCACGCCGAACTGAACTGGGTGCCGAAGAACCTCTACGCCCCGGTGCCGGACGGTCTCGCACCCCGGGACGCGGCCTTCGGCACCGTCGGGTCGATCGCCCTGCAGGGCGTGCGTCAGGGCGAGTCGCGGCTCGGGGAGGTGGCGCTGGTCGTCGGGCTCGGGCTGATCGGGCAGCTGGTGGTGCAGCTGCTCGCCGCCTCGGGGGTCCGGGTGGTGGGCGCCGATCCCGACCCGGTGCGCTGCGAGCTGGCCGAGCGGCTCGGCGCGGCGGCCTGCGGGGACCCCGCGTCCGCGGACGTGGAGAGCGCCGTGGCCGAACTCACCGACGGTCACGGCGTGGACCAGGTGTACCTGGCCGCCGGGGGCGGCAGCAACCAGCCCGTCGAGCTGGCCGCGCGGCTGTGCCGGGACCGCGGCCGGGTGGTCGACATCGGCAAGTGCCGGCTGGACCTGCCGTGGAACGCGTACTACGAGAAGGAGCTCGACGTCCGGTTCTCCCGCTCCTACGGCCCCGGGCGCTACGACCCGGAGTACGAGCTGGAGGGGCGGGACTATCCGATCGGGTACGTGCGCTGGACCGAGCGCCGCAACCTGGCGTGTTTCCTCGACCTCGTCGCCCGCGGCCGTGTCGACGTGGCGCCCTTGATCTCCCACACGGCCGCCTTCGAGGACGCCGTCGAGACGTACCGGCGCCTCAAGGACGGCGACCTGAAGGCCGTGGCCGTACTGTTCCGGTACGCGGAGCAGGCCGACGGGGCGGGAGCAGCGGCCGAGGCGCCCTCGGTGACGGTGCCCGCCGTGCGCGTGGGGCGGAGTCCGGCGCGCGCGGCGGGGACACCGGTGCGTCTCGCGTTCGTCGGCGCGGGGAACTACGCGAGCTCGATGCTGCTGCCGCACCTGGCCGGGCGCGACGGCGTCGAGCTGTCGACGGTCGTCACCACCACGGCGCTGTCCGCGGCCAACGCCCAGCGGAAGTTCGGGTTCGCCGAGGCCACCACCGACCTCGACGCGGTGCTCGGCGACGCGTCCGTGGACGCGGTGTTCGTGGTCACCCGGCACAGCTCGCACGCCGAGCTGACCCGGAAGGCGCTGCTGGCGGGCAAGGCCGTGTTCGTGGAGAAGCCGCTGGCGCTCACCGAGGAGGAGCTGGCCGGGGTGCTCGCGGCGGTCGAGGAGTCCGGGAACGACCGGCTGCAGGTGGGCTTCAACCGCCGGTTCGCGCCGCTGCTGCGGCAGGCCCGGAAGCGGCTCGGCGACCGCACCGGGCCGGCGAGCCTGCGCTACCTGGTCAACGCGGGCCGCCTCGACCAGGGCAGCTGGTACCTGCGGCAGGACACCGAGGGGTCGCGGTTCGCCGGTGAGGGCGGGCACTTCGTCGACACGGCGAGCTGGCTGCTCGGGGCCGACCCGGTCTCGGTGTACGCGGTCGCCGCGTCCGGCAACGAGGATCTGCAGGTCGTGCTGGGCTACCCGGACGGGTCCACCGCCACCGTCAGTTACGTCACGACGGGGGCGTCCGGGTTCCCCAAGGAGACGCTGGACCTGGTCGCGGACGGCAAGGTGCTGCAGCTCGACGATTTCGTCCGCACCTCCGTCTACGACGGCCGCAAGCGGTGGCTCAGTTCGCGGCTGCCCAAGGCCCGGGACAAGGGCCAGTCGGCCGAACTGGCCGCGTTCGTCAAGGCGGTGCGCACCGGTGGCCCGATGCCGGTGCCGCTGGAGTCGCTGGTCGCCACCACGGCGGCCACGCTCGCCGTACGGTCCTCGCTGGCGGCCGGCGCTCCGGTGACCCTGGCGGCCGGCGCTCCGGTGACCCTGGCGGAGGCGCGATGACCCTGGGCACGGGCTGGTACCTGCGCCGGCTGTCCCGGATGGGTCCGGGTGAGGTCGGCGGCCGGGTGGGCGACGCGGTGCGCAGGCGCCGGTGGCGGTCGGCGCCGCCGCTCGCCCCGGTCGTGACCGGCGCCCGGTTCACCGCGGTGCTGCCCGCCGGGGCGGTCGCCGCGGTGCCGCCGGAGGCCGTGAAGCGTCTCGTCGCCGAGGCGGACCGGCTGATGGCCGGGCACGCCGAGTACTTCGGCGTGCCCCGCGACGACCTGGCCGACCCCGACTGGTGGTACGACCCGAAGACCGGCCGCCGGGCTCCGGGCGGCTACGCCTTCGACGTGCCGTACCGCGACGAGGACGCGACCGGGGACGTCAAGCAGATCTGGGAGCCGTCCCGCCACCAGTACCTCACCGTGCTCGCCGCCGCCTACGCGGTCACCGGGAACGAGCGGTACGCCGAGCGGGTGGCCGAGCACCTGCGCTCGTGGTGGTCGGCCAACGCGCCGCTGCGCGGGGTGCACTGGATCAGCGGCATCGAGCTGGGGATCCGGCTGCTGTCCTGGGTGTGGATCCGCCGGCTGCTCGACGGCTGGCCGGGCGCGGCCGCCCTGTTCGAGGAGAACCCGGTGGCGCTGAAGCAGATCTGGCACCACCAGCGCTGGCTGGCCGGCTTCCCCAGCCGGGGCTCGTCGGCGAACAACCATGTCGTCGCCGAGGCCGCCGGTCAGTTCGCCGCGGCCTGCGCCTTCGGGTGGTTCCCCTCCTCCGCGCGCTGGCGGGAGGACGCCCTGCGGTCCCTGGAGCGGCACCTGCGCGCCAACACGTTCCTGTCCGGCCTCAACCGCGAGCTGGCCACCGAGTACCACGGGCTCGTGCTGGAACTCGGCCTGGCCGCGGTGGCGGAGGCCGACGCCGCCGGTGTGCCGGTTCCCGCGACGGTCCGGCTGGTGCTGCTGCGGATGACCGACGCGCTCGCCGCCGTCGTGGACGACCGGCTGCGGCCGCCCCGCCAGGGGGACGCCGACGACGGACACGGCCTGGTCGTGGACGGTGCGGACACCGACCGCTGGGCCTCCCTGCTGGCCACCGGGGACGCCGTGTTCGGCGCGCTGCCCTGGTGGCCGGCGGTGACCGGTACCGATGTGCGCACCCCGCTGCTGGCCGCGCTGATCCGGCCGTACGCGAAGGAGGGGACCGGCCCGGCCGTCGCTCGGCCGGCGAGCCGCCCGGTCCACTTCGCGGACGCCGGGCTCACCGTCCTGCGCGGCCCCGGGGGGATCTGGTGCCGCTGCGACGGCGGCCCGCACGGCTTCCTGTCCATCGCGGCGCACGCCCACGCCGACGCGCTGTCGGTGGAGGTGCGGCACGACGGGGTCGACGTGCTCGCCGACCCGGGGACGTTCTGCTATCACGGGCAGCCCGAGTGGCGGCGGTACTTCCGCTCGACCCTCGGTCACAACACCCTGGAGCTGGACGGCGCCGACCAGTCCGTCTCGGGCGGCCCGTTCCTGTGGACGCGGCACGCCCGCAGCCGCGTCCTGGCCGTGGACACGTCCGACGCCGAGGTGTCGCGCTGGTGCGCCGAGCACGACGGGTACGGGGCCTCGGTGCACCGCCGCCGGGTGGAGCTGAGGGCGGGAACCCGTGAGGTGCGGGTGGTGGACGAGGTGCGCGGCCCGCGGCGGGCCGTGCGGCTGGCGTTCCACCTCGGTCCGGCGGTCTCCGCCGGCCTGGAGGGCCACCGTGCCGTGCTCACCTGGCGGCGGGACGGCGAGGAGCGTGGCGCGGTCCTGGACCTGCCCGGCGAGCTGTCCTGGCGGACGCATCGCGGGGAGACCGACCCGCCGCTGGGCTGGTACTCCCCCGGCTTCGGGCGCAAGGAGCCCGCCACCACGCTGATCGGCACCGGGTTCACCGACGGCGCGCGGGAGTTCACGACCGTGCTCGGGTTTCGCGACCGGTAACAGGAACCAGGTAAAGGAAGGGGGGAGGACGCATGGAGATCACGTGGAGGAGCCGGGCGCGGTCGGCCGCGGCGCCGCTGGCACTGGCATTGGCGCTGCTGATGACCGGCTGCGACGACGCACCGGACGATCCGGCGCCGAAGCCTTCCACGTCGTCGTCCTCCTCGTCCGGTGCGAAGTCCGTGGCACGGGTGTGCGAGAAGCCCGCGCCCGGCCCGGCCGAGCCACCCGAGTCAGCGGTGACCGTCGACCCGGCGGTCCCCGGCGACCTGGCCGCCAAGACCCGCAACAGCCCCGCGCACACCACCTTCTGGCTCCGGCCGGGCAAGCACCGGCTCGAGTCCGACCGCTTCTCCCAGGTCGTTCCCAAGGAAGGGAACCGGTACATCGGCGCGCCGGGCGCGGTGCTCGACGGCCGCGAGACCAACCAGTACGCGTTCGGCGGCACCGCGCGCGACGTCACCATCAGCCATCTCACCGTGCAGAACTTCGCCGCACCGCACGACGAGGGCGTCGTCAACCACGACTCCGCCGACGGGTGGGTGATCGAGCACGCCACGATCCAGAAAAACTCCGGCGCCGGGCTGATGGCCGGCGACCGGCAGAAGGTCCGCGCCAGCTGTCTGCGCGACAACGGCCAGTACGGCATGAACGCGTACAAGGGCGACGGCGTCATCAACGACCTGGTGGTCGAGGGTAACGAGATCACCGGCAACAACACCGGCGACTGGGAGCGCGAGCGGCCGGGCTGCGGCTGCACCGGGGGCATCAAGTTCTGGGCCGTGCAGGGCGCCGACGTCCGGGGCAACTGGGTGCACGACAACCGCGGGACCGGTCTGTGGGCGGACACCAACAACAACGACTTCCTCATCGAGAACAACGTGCTGGAGTCCAACGACGGTGCCGCCCTGATCTACGAGACCAGCTACAACGCGGTCGTCCGGGGGAACACGATCCGGCGCAACAACTGGGTCGAGGGCCGCGAGAACACCGACGGCGGCGACAACTTCCCGTACGCGACCGTCTACATCTCCGAGTCCGGTGGCGAACCGCGGGTCGAGGCCCGCACGGACGAGATCGAGATCTACCGGAACCTGCTGGAGGACAACTGGTCCGGGATCACCCTGTGGGAGAACGCCGACCGGTTCTGCAACAGCCCGGCCAACACCTCGTCCGGCGACTGCACGTTGCTGGTGGCGGACGTCGACCGCTGCGCGCGGCCGGGCATCACCAAGGCGCCCCTGTACGCCGACTGCCGGTGGAAGACGCAGCGGGTGGACATCCACGACAACCGCTTCGTCCTGGACAAGACCGTCGTCGAGTGCACGGAGAGCTGCGACCGCATGGCGCTGCTGGCCAACTACGGCACCTACCCCGACTGGTCCCCGTACCAGGGCGAGAAGGTGGCCAAGGCCGTCACGCACCTGCAGGACAACCGCTGGCACGACAACGTCTACGTCGGGCCGTGGCGGTTCGTCGCCCACGACCCGAGCCGGGTCCTCGGCTTCGAGGCGTGGCGGGCCGCGCCCTACCGGCAGGACGCCGGCAGCACCTTCCGTGCGCGGGGAGGTGACTGAGATGGACACGAGCCGCACGCCCAAGCTGGTCGGGACGGCCTGGGGACTGCTGATCCTCAACACGCTCGGCTCCACGGGGGCCGAGACCATCGTCCCGCTGCCCCGCTCGCTGATCCAGATGGTCACCATGGGCGCGCTGGCCCTCGCGTTCACGCTGGCGCTCGTGCTCAATCTCCGGTTGCGGGTGCGCCCCAGCGCCTATCTGCTCCTGCTCACCCTGCTGCTGGTGCCGAGCGTGATCTCCAGCGCCGACCTGCAGTCCGGGTTCGGCGCGCTGTTCCGCTGCGCCCGGCTGGCTCTCTTCGTCGGCACCCTGTGGCTGCTCAGCCGCTGGTGGGACGGCGGCACCACGTTCGTACGGCACCACATCCGGTGGTACTTCGTGGTGCTGTGCTCGGTCGCCGCGGGTGCGCTCGTCTCTCCGGGCGCGGCCCTGCCCGACCTTTACGGCGGGCGGCTGGTCGGCGCGCTGTGGCCGCTCACCCCGCCGCAGATCGGACAGTACGCCGCGGTGATCATCGGGCTCTCCGTACTGCTCCTCCTCAGCGGCCGCACCGACCGGCGCAGCGCGGCCCTCGTGATCGTGCCCTCGCTGGTCCTGCTGCTGCTGACCCACACCCGTACGGCGACGCTCGGTCTGCTCGTCGGTCTGGCGCTCGCGATCGGTTCCCTCACCCTGACCAGTGCGGCCGCCCGCCGGTTCTTCTCCTGGGCGGTGCTCACCGCGGCGGTGGCGGCGGTGGTGTTCGCCTCGGCGCTGCAGGCGTGGTTCCTGCGGGGGCAGAGCGAGGAGAACTTCAGCAACCTCACCGGCCGGGCCAAGGTGTGGGACGCCCTGCTGGCGGCGCCCCGGACGACCGGGGAGAAGGCGTTCGGCATCGGCCTGGGCGACAAGTCGTTCGACGGGCTGCCGATCGACAACAGCTGGCTGGCCGTCTATCACGAGCAGGGCCTGATCGGCGTCGCCCTGGTGGCGGCGGTCTTCGTCGTGCTGGGCGGCGTCGCGCTGCTGCGACCGCCCTCCCCGGCCAGGGCCTGCGCGATCTTCCTGATCAGCTACTGCTCCCTCGCGTCGTACACCGAGGCGGGCCTCGGCGACGCCTCGCCGTATCTGCTGCACCTGGCCGTGGCCGCCTCCCTGCTGGCGGCACCGGCCCCGGCCGCGCCCCTGGCGGCCCCCGAACCCCCTCGGCGCCGCGTCCCGCGCTGGGCCCGCACCTCGGAGGTGTCCTGATCATGCACGTCCTCGTGGTGCACAACCGCTACAACTCGGCCCAGCCGAGCGGCGAGAACAACGTCGTCGACCAGGAGGTGGCGCTGCTGCGCGGCGCCGGCCACCGGGTCGGGGTGTTCGAGCGGCGCAGCGACGACATCGCCGGCCGGTCCCTGCCCGGCAAGGCCGCGGTGCCGCTCCTGGTGCCGTGGAATCCGGCGGTCCGCAGGGAGCTGGCCGCCCGGTTGCGTGCCGAGCGGCCGGACGTGGTGCACGTCCACAACGTCTTCCCGCTCCTGTCGCCCGCGGTGCTGGCGGCCTGCGCCGACGCGGGGGTGCCCGCCGTGGCCACGCTGCACAACTACACCCAGGTCTGCCCGCCCGGCACGCTGCAGCGCGAGGGCCGGTCGTGCACCGAGTGCGTCGGGGCGGCGACACCGCTGCCGGCCGTACGGCACGGCTGCTACCGCGACTCGCGGCTGGCGACGGTGCCGCTCGCGGTCAGCCTGTCGGTCAACCGGCGGCGCTGGTGGTCCGGGGTGGAGCGGTTCTTCTGCATCTCGGCGGCGCAGCGGGACGTCCTGGTGGCAGCGGGCATGCCGGCCGAACGGCTGGCGGTGAAGCACAACTTCGTGCCCGACCCGGACGCCCGCCGCTCGGGCGCGGGCGAGCACGTGCTGTATCTGGGCCGGCTCGCGGAGGCCAAGGGCGTACGGCTGCTGATGGCGGCGTGGGACGAGGTGGCCGCGGGCGGCGGGGTCGGGGCGCCGCTCGTCATCGCCGGCACCGGACCGCTGGAGGGCGAGGTGACCGCGTGGGCGGCGGGCCGGGACGACGTGCGCTACGTCGGCCTGTACGACGCGGAGCAGTGCCGTCGGGCGGTCGCGCGTGCGGTGGCCGTGGTGGCGCCGTCGACATGGCTGGAGGCGTTCGGGCTGGTGGTCGTGGAGGCGATGGCGGCGGGCGTTCCGACCGTCGCCGCCGGTCACGGCGCCTTCGTGGAGCTCGTGGAGGACGGGGCGACCGGGTTGCTGCACCGGCCGGGCGACACCGCCTCGCTGGCCGCGTGCCTGCGCCGGATCACGGCCGAGCCGGACCGGAACCGGCGGATGGGCCTGGCGGCCCGGCGCCGTTACGAACAGGGTTTCAGCCCGGCCGTCGGGCTGGAGCGCCTGGTGGAGGGGTACCGCGCCGCGATCGCGGGGCGGTCAGTACTGGCTCGCGGCGGGGACACCCCCGCGGGCAGGGGGGATGGGGGCAGGAGATGACACGATGCCGACTCTGCGGCTCGGCGGCGATGGAGAGCGTCGTCGATCTGGGAGCGACGCCGCCGTGCGAGAGTTTTCTCGCCGCGGACCAACTGGACCGGCCGGAGCCGGCGTACCCGCTGCACCTGCGGGTGTGCACCGACTGCTGGCTCGCGCAGATCCCCGCGCTGATCACACCGGAGGAGACGTTCACGCAGTACGCGTACTTCTCCTCCTACTCGACCTCCTGGGTGGAGCACGCGCGGACGTTCGTCACCGGTGCCGTGGAGCGGCTGGGCCTCGGCCCGGACTCCTTCGTGGTGGAGGTCGCGAGCAACGACGGGTACCTGCTGAGGCACATGGTGGACCGCGGGATCCGCTGCCTGGGCGTCGAGCCGTCGGTGAACGTCGGGGCGGCGGCGCGGGAGGCGGGCGTGCCCACGCTCACGGAGTTCCTGAGTCCGGACACCGGCGCGGGGGTGCGCGCCGAGCACGGTCCGGCGGACCTGGTCGTGGCCAACAACGTGTACGCGCACATCCCGGACGTCATCGGCTTCACCAAGGGGCTGCGTGCCCTGGTCGCCGACGACGGCTGGGTCTCCGTCGAGGTGCAGCACCTGCTGACGCTGATCGAGGAGAACCAGTACGACACGATCTACCACGAGCACTTCCAGTACTACACGGTCGCCTCCGCGATCCGGGCTCTGGCGAGCGGCGGACTCACGCTGGTGGACGTCGAGTTGCTGCCGACGCACGGCGGTTCCATCCGGCTGTGGGCCCGGCCGGCCGAGGCTGCCGGTGAGCCGAGCGGGCGGGTGGCCGAGGTGCTCGACCGGGAGAAGGCGGCCGGACTGCGGGAGCTGTCCGGGTACACCGAGTTCTCCGCCCGGGTGGCCAAGGTGCGCCGGGACCTGCTGCGGTTCCTGATAGAGGCGGCCGAGCGGGGCGAGACGGTGGTGGGCTACGGCGCCCCGGGCAAGGGCAACACCCTGCTCAACCACTGCGGAATCCGGCCCGACCTGCTCGCCTACACGGTCGACCGCAACCCGTACAAGCACGGCAGGTTCACCCCGGGCACCCGCATCCCGATCCTGCCGCCCGACCGGATCGCCGCCGACCGTCCGGACTACGTCCTGGTCCTGCCGTGGAACCTGCGGGCCGAGCTGGTCGAGCAGCTCTCCTTCGTGCACGAGTGGGGCGGCCGGCTGGTCTTCCCCATCCCGGAACTGAGCGTCGTCGAGGCAGCGTCCCGAGAGGTCACAGCATGAAGGTCGTACTGTTCTGCGGCGGTTACGGGATGCGGATGCGCGAGGGCGCGTCCGACGACGTGCCCAAGCCGATGGCGATGGTCGGTCCGCGGCCGCTGATCTGGCACGTGATGCGCTACTACGCGCACTTCGGGCACAAGGAGTTCATCCTGTGCCTCGGCTACGGGGCCCACCACATCAAGGACTTCTTCCTCAACTACGAGGAGACGACGTCCAACGACTTCGTGCTGCGGGGCGGGCGGACGGAGCTGCTGTCCACGGACATAGCCGACTGGACGATCACGTTCGCGCAGACCGGCATCGAGTCGCCGATCGGGGAGCGGCTGCGCCGGGTGCGGCACCACCTGGACGGCGACGAGATGTTCCTCGCCAACTACGCCGACGTGCTCACCGACGCACCGCTGCCCGAGATGATCGACTCCTTCGCCCGGCGGGACGCCGGTGCCTCGATGATGGTGGTGCCGCCGCAGTCCTCCTTCCACTGCGTGGACCTCGGCGAGGACGGTCTGGTGGGCGGCATCACGGCGGTGAGCGACCTGCCGCTGTGGGAGAACGGGGGCTACTTCGTGCTCCGCCAGGAGGTCTTCGACCACATACCGGAGAACGGGGACCTGGTCGCCGACGGCTGCACCCAGCTGGCCAAGCGGGGCCGGCTGGTGGCGCACCAGCACCGCGGCTTCTGGAAGCCGACCGACACCGTGAAGGAGCGGGCCGCGCTGGACGCCGCCTACGCCCGGGGTGAGCGTCCGTGGGCCGTGTGGGAGCGGGACGGCGCCGCGGCGCGTGCCGGGGTGAGGTCCGCGTGATCGGGCTCGGTGCCGGGCGCCCGGACCAGGTCGTCGCGGTGGGCGCGCACTGCGACGACATCGCCATCGGCGCGGGCGGCACCCTGCTGACGCTGTGCATGGCCCGTCCGGGGGTGCGCGTCGACGCACTGGTGCTCTCCGGCGGCGGCGGCGAACGGGAGCAGGAGGAGCGGGCCGCGCTCGCCGCCTTCTGTCCGGGCGCCGACCTGCGGCTGACCGTGCTCAAGCTGCCGGACGGCCGCATGCCGGCGCACTGGGAGGAGGCCAAGGCGGCGGTCGAGGAGCTGCGCGAGCGGACGGAGCCCGACCTGGTGCTGGCCCCGCGCACCGAAGACGCGCACCAGGACCACCGCGGCCTGGCGAAACTGATGACGACCGCGTTCCGCGACCATCTCGTGCTCCGCTACGAGATCGTCAAGTGGGACGGCGATCTGGGCCGCCCGACGGCGTACCAGCCGCTGTCGGAGGACGTCGCCGAACGGAAGGTACGGCTGCTGCAGGAGCACTATCCCTCGCAGCGGCACCGGCCCTGGTACGACCGGGAGGCCTTCCTCGGGCTCGCCCGGATCCGCGGCATCGAATGCCACGCCCGCTACGCCGAGGCGTTCGACGTCGCCAAACTCACTCTCAACCTGGGGGGTTGAACCACCTTGCGCGTACTGCTCACCGGACACCAGGGCTACCTGGGCACCGTGATGGCCCCGGTCCTCACGGCCGCCGGACACGAGGTCGTCGGCCTCGACGCCGGCCTGTTCGCCGACTGCGTCCTGGGCCCGGTTCCCGACGACCCGCCCGGCCGCCGGGTGGACCTGAGGGACGTCACCGCCGAGCACGTGGCCGGGGTGGACGCGGTGATCCACCTGGCCGCGCTCTCCAACGACCCGCTGGGCTCGCTGGCGCCCGAGCTCACCTACGACATCAACCACCACGCGTCCGTGCGACTGGCCCGGCTCGCCCGGGACGCCGGGGTGCAGCGCTTCCTGTACGCGTCGACGTGCTCCGTCTACGGCGCCGCGGGCGGCGGCGAGCTGGTGACCGAGGACGCGCCGCTGCGGCCGGTGACGCCGTACGCGGAGTCCAAGGTGCGGGTGGAGGACGACCTGCACGCGCTCTCCGACGGCGACTTCAGCCCGGTGTACATGCGCAACGCCACGGCCTTCGGCTTCTCGCCCCGGCTGCGCGCGGACATCGTGCTGAACAACCTGGTGGGACACGCCCTGTTGTCCGGCGAGGTGCTGGTGCTCTCCGACGGCACCCCCTGGCGCCCGCTCGTGCACGCCGCCGACATCGCCCGGGCCTTCACGGCCGCCCTGGAGGCACCGCGCGAGGCGGTGCACGACCGGGCGTTCAACATCGGCAGCGAGGTCAACAACGTGACGGTCGCCGAGATCGCCGAGGAGGTGGCCGCGGCGGTGTCCGGTTCGAAGGTGGTGATCACCGGGGAGACGGGTGCCGATCCGCGCTCGTACCGGGTGGACTTCTCCCGGTTCCGGACGGCGATCCCCGGCTTCGACTGCGAGTGGACGGTGAAGCAGGGCGCGCTCGAACTCGCCGACGCCTACCGGGCGCACGGGCTGACCCGGGAGGACTTCGAGCGGCGCTTCACCCGCCTGGCCGTGCTGCGCGAGGCCTCCGAGTCCGGCGTCGTCGACGACACCCTGCGGTGGCGCCGATGACCCAGTCCGGAGAGGAGATGTACGCGCTGGTGGAGCGGATGTACCCGCTGTGCCGGAGCATCACGGGCGACGGTGTGCGCGCGACCCTGCGGATCGTCGACGAGTACATCCCTCTGCACGTGCACGAGGTACCGACCGGGACCCAGGTGCTCGACTGGACGGTGCCGCAGGAGTGGAACATCCGGGACGCGTACGTCGCCGACGGCACGGGCCGCCGGGTCGTCGACTTCGCGGCGTCCAGCCTGCACGTGCTCGGCTACAGCGTGCCGGTGTCGGCGACCATGCCGCTGGCCGAGCTGCGTGAGCACCTGCACACCCTGCCGGACCGGCCGGCCTGGGTGCCGTACCGCACGAGCTACTACCGGCCGGAGTGGGGCTTCTGCCTGGCCCAGGAGACACTGGACGCGCTGCCGGAGGGGGACTACGAGGTCCGCATCGACTCCACGCTGGCGGACGGCCACCTCACCTACGCCGAGCACGTGGTCCCCGGCCTCGTGCCCGACGAGGTGATCGTCTCCTGCCACGTCTGCCACCCGTCGCTGGCCAACGACAACCTGGCCGGCGTCGCGGTGGCCGTGTTCCTGGCCCGGGAGCTGGCCGAGCGGCAGCCGTACTACACGTACCGGTTCATCTTCGCGCCCGGCACCATCGGGGCGATCACCTGGCTGGCCCGCAACCGGGACCGGGTGGAGCGGGTCAAGCACGGCCTGGTGCTGGCCTGCGCGGGGGACTCGGGGCAGCTGACGTACAAGCAGAGCAGGCGCGGCGACGCCGAGATCGACCGTGTCCTGCGGCACGTACTGACCGCTTCCGAACGCCCGCACCGGATCGCCGAGTTCACGCCGTACGGCTACGACGAGCGGCAGTACTGCTCGCCCGGGTTCGACCTCGGTGTGGGCTCGCTCACCCGGACCCCGTACGCGGGCTACCCCGAGTACCACACGTCGGCCGACAACCTGGACTTCGTCTCCCCGGCGGCGATGGCGGACACCCTCGCCGTCTGCCGCGAGGCGTTCGGGCTCCTCGACCGCAACCGGCGGTACGTCAACCTCAGTCCCTACGGAGAGCCGCAGTTGGGGCGGCGCGGGCTGTACGACTCGCTGGGCGGCCGCAGCGACGCGAAAGAGGCGCAGATGGCGATGCTGTGGGTGCTCAACCTCTCCGACGGCGAGCACAGTCTGCTGGACGTCGCCGAGCGCTCCGGACTGCCGTTCGACACCGTCGCCGTCGCGGCCGAGGCCCTGCACGGCGCCGGGCTGATCAAGGCATGACGCCGATGACCGTCGAGGGGGAGAAGTCCACGGCACCGGCGGGGCCCGCTCGGCGGGGTGTCCTCGGCCGGCTGTCGTGGGGGCTGGCCGACCAGGCGGCCTCCAGCCTGTCCAACTTCGTGGTGGGCATCTACGTGGCGCGCTCGCTGGGGCTGACCGCCTTCGGCGTGTTCAGCCTGGCCTGGGTGACGTACGGCGTGGTGCTCAACGTCTCGCGCGGGCTGGCCACCGACCCTCTCGTGGTCCGCTTCAGCGGCGTGTCGGACGCGTCCTGGCGCGGGGCGGTGGCCCGGTCCTCGGGCACCGCGCTCCTCGTCGGCACCGGCATCGGCACGGTGTCGCTGGTCGCCGGGCTGTGCATCGGCGGCCAGGTGGGTGCCGCGTTCGCCGCCCTCGGCGTGGTACTGCCGGGACTGCTGCTCCAGGACGCCTGGCGGTACTCGTTCTTCGCCGCCGGAGTCGGCCGCAAGGCCTTCGTCAACGACGTCGTGTGGGCCGTCGCACTCGTCCCGGCGATGGTGGTGGCGGCCCACGTGGGCAGCGTGACGGCCTTCCTCCTCGCCTGGGGCGGCTCCGCCGCGGCGGCCGCCGGGTACGGCTGCCTGCAGTCCGGCATCCGGCCCCGGCCGGCCGGCGCCCGCGCGTGGCATCGCGACCACCGGGACCTCGGCTACCGGTACCTGGTCGAGAACGTCGGCGTCAGCGGTGCGGGGCAGATCCGGGCGTACGGCCTCGGGGCGATCGTCGGCGTCGGCGCGGTGGGCGTGATCCGGGGCGCGGAGCTCCTGCTCGGCCCGTTCCTCGCGGTGCTGATGGGTCTGTCGCTGGTCACCGTGGCGGAGTCGGCGCGGGTGCTGCGGCAGGCGCCGGAGCGGCTCGGGAGGTTCTGCTTCCTGCTCGGCGCGGGGCAGACCGTCGCCGCCGTGCTGTGGGGTGCGGCGCTGCTGCTGGTGCCGGACCGGCTCGGCGAGCTCGTGCTCGGTGACGTCTGGAGCGGTGCCTCGGAGCTCATCGTGCCGGTCACGCTCAGCGTCGCGGGCGCCGGACTCGGCACCGGCGCGGCGGCCGGGCTGCGGGCACTCGCCGCGGCCCGGCGCAGTCTGCGCTGTCAGTTGTTCGCCTCCGCCTGCTACGTCGCCGGCGGGCTCGGCGGTGCGGTCGCGGGCGGCACGGTCGGCTCGGCCTGGGGCGCCGCCGCGGCGTCCGTCTGCGGTTCCGTCGTGTGGTGGCTGCAACTGCGGGCCGCCCTGCGCGAGCGCGACCACCAATCCCTTTCCGAAGTGAGGACCACATGACCCCCCACCCCCGGCTGAGCATCGGCCTTCCCGTCTACAACGGCGAGGAGTATCTGGCCGAGTCGCTGGACGCCCTCCTCGGGCAGACCTACGAGGACTTCGAACTGGTGATCACCGACAACGCGTCGACCGACGGCACCCAGGACATCTGCCGCCGGTACGCCGCGCGGGACTCCCGCATCCGGTACATCCGGCTGCCCCGGAACATCGGTGCCGCCCCGAACCACAACTACGTGTTCACCCAGTGCCGCGGCGAGCTGTTCAAGTGGGCCTCGCACGACGACCTGTACGCCCGTGACCTGCTGCGCCGTTGCGTGGAGGCGCTGGACGAGCGGCCGGAGGTGGTCCTGGCGCACAGCGGGCAGGCGGTCATCGACGGCGACGGCAAGGTGAAGGTCCCCTACGAGTACGGGCTCGCCACCGACTCGCCGCGTGCTCCGGAGCGCTTCCGCAGCCTGCTGTTCGAGCCCGGGGGCGACGACTTCTACGGCGTGATGCGGGCCGACGTGCTGCGCCGGGTGAAGCCGCACGACAGCTACCACCACGCGGACCGCACGTTCGTCGCCGAGATCACCCTGCACGGCCCCTTCCACCAGGTGCCGGAGCTGCTGTACTTCCGCCGCGACCACCCCACCCGTGCCGAGCGGGCGAACCCGTCCAAGCGCTCCCGGTGCGTCAACCTGGACCCGCGCCGGGCGGGCCCGCTGCACCCGACGCCGCGTCTGCTCGCCGAGTACGTCTGGGGCTTCGTCTCGGCGATCGGGCGGGCGCCGTTGTCGTCGGCCGACCGGCGCGCGTGCCACCGCCATCTGGCCGCGTGGATGACCAGCCGGGTGCGGCCGGGCGCCGGCGAGCGGGTCGAGGACCGCGCCCCCGTCGGCCCCGGCCGGCTCACCGTCTCCGTCGACTCCCTCGTCGCCGGCCGCGAGGGGAGGCAGGGATGAACTCCATGCGCGAGAAGCCTTTACGCATCGGCGTGTTCGGCCTGCTCGGTGCCGGCAACAGCGGCAACGACGGGTCGCTCGAGGCGGTGCTCGACCACCTCCGTGCCACGCGTCCCGGGGCGGTCGTGGACGCGATGTGCGGCGGACCCGAGATCGTCGCGACCCGGTACGGGATCCCGGCGACACGGCTGAACTGGTATCGCGGGGAGTACCGCACCGCGTCGCGGGTGAGCGCGATGGCGGCCAAGGCCCTGGGCAAGCTCGTGGACGTCGTGCGCACCGCCGCCTGGGTGCGCCGGCACGACGCGGTGATCGTTCCGGGCACGGGTGTCCTGGAGACCACGCTGCCGCTGCGGCCGTGGGGCTTCCCGTACTCGTTGTTCCTGCTCTGCGCGACGGGCCGGCTCTTCGGCACCCGCGTCGCGCTGGTCAGCGTCGGCGCCGGGCCGATCGGCGACCGGCCGACCCGTATCCTGACGCGCTGGTCGACGCGGCTGGCCGCGTACCGGTCCTACCGGGACGTCCAGTCGCGCGACGCGATGCGTGCGATGGGCGTGAACACCGCGCGGGACGAGGTCTACGCGGACCTGGTGTTCGCCCTGCCGGCGCCGGCGGGGAACGAGTCCGCGGGCATGCCCGGCCCGGTCTGCGTCGGCGTCATGGACTTCCACGGGAGCAACGACGAACGCGACCGGGCCGAGGAGATCCACCGGCGCTACCTCGACGGGACGACGCGGTTCGTCCGCGCGCTGGTCGAGGAGGGCAGGCCGGTGCGGCTGCTCACCGGCGACGAACTCGACCGGCCGGTGGCCGCCGCGATCGTCGACGCGGTGGGTTCGCCGCTGGTCACCGTCGCCGAGGCGGCCTCGCTGGCCGACCTGATGAAGGAGACGGCGTGCGCCGACAGCGTGGTGGCGACGCGCTACCACAACATCGTCTGCGCCCTGAAGGTCGGCACACCGACCCTCGCCCTGAGCTACTCGGCGAAGAGCGACGTGCTCATGGCCGAGATGGGCATGGGCGCCTACTGCCACCCGGCCCGCGAGGCCGACGCCGACCGGCTCCTCGAACAGTTCCGCGAGCTGGAGCGGAACGCTGCGCGGGTGCGGCGGACCCTGGCCGAGCGCAACCTGGCCGTCGCCCGGCGCGTCGAGCGGCAGTTCACCGACCTGGCCGCGGCGCTGTTCCCGGCGACAGGACCCACCCACGCCCTGCGGGAGACACCATGAAGGCGACAGAAGTTCCCCCGATCGCCGGCGCATACCTGTTCGAACCGGTGCCGCACGCCGACGAACGCGGCTTCTTCTGCCGCACGTTCGACGCCGACGTGATCCGCTCGGTGGGTCTCGATCCGGCCGCCTTCGTGCAGGACAGCGTGTCCCGCTCGGTCCGGGGCGTGCTGCGCGGCATGCACCTGCGTTCCGGCGCGGGTGAGGCCAAGCTGGTGCGGTGCTCGCACGGCAGGATCTTCGACGTCGTCGTGGACCTGCGGCCGGACTCGCCCACCTACCTGGGCCTGGCCACCTTCGAGCTGTCCGGCGAGACCCAGGCGACCCTGTACGTCCCGGCGGGGTGTGCGCACGGCTTCCAGTCGCTGACGGACACCTCGGACGTCTCGTACCGGATCGACCGGCCGCACGATCCCGCCGAGGACGTGACGATCGCCTTCGACGACCCGGACCTCGCCATCGACTGGCCGCTGCCGGTCACCTCGATGTCCGAGCGGGACCGGCGGGCACCGAGCCTCGCCGAGGTCCTCAAGCACAGGGAAGGGTGAAGCACGCAGTGAACGCGGAAGAGCCGAGTCTGCCCCGGTCGCGGCAGGCGAACGAGCGGCTGCACGCCATGGTCCCCGGAGGCGCGCACACCTACGCCAAGGGCGACGACCAGTACCCGGAGAACCTGGCCCCGGTGATCAGCCACGGCAGCGGTGCCCACGTGTGGGACGTCGACGGCAACCGGTACATCGAGTACGGCTCGGGCCTGCGGTCGGTCAGCCTCGGGCACGCCCACCCCCGGGTCACGGAGGCCGTGCGGCGCGAACTCGACCGGGGCAGCAACTTCGTCCGGCCGTCCGTCGTGGAGGTCGAGGCCGCGGAGCGCTTCCTGGCGACGGTGCCGACCGCCGAGATGGTGAAGTTCGCGAAGAACGGCTCCGACGCCACCACCGCCGCGGTGCGCCTGGCCCGTGCGGCCACCGGGCGGTCCCGGGTGGCCGTCTGCGCCGACCATCCGTTCTTCTCCGTCGACGACTGGTTCATCGGCACCACGCCGATGTCCGCCGGTGTTCCGGCGGCGACCGACGAACTGACCGTGGCGTTCCCCTACGGGGACCTGGCCGCCACGGAGGAACTGCTCGTCCGGTACCGGGACGAGGTGGCCTGCCTGATCCTCGAACCCGCCACGCACACGGAGCCGCCGCCCGGGTACCTCGCGGGGCTGCGCGCTCTGGCCGACCGGCACGGCTGCGTACTGGTCTTCGACGAGATGATCACCGGGTTCCGCTGGTCGGAGGCGGGCGCCCAGAGTCTGTACGGCGTCGTCCCCGACCTCTCCACGTTCGGCAAGGCGCTGGGCAACGGGTTCGCCGTGTCCGCGCTGGCCGGGCGCCGCGAGCTGATGGAGCGGGGCGGGCTGCGTCACTCCGGCGAGCGGGTCTTCCTGCTGTCCACCACGCACGGTGCGGAGACGCACGCGCTGGCGGCCGCGATGGCGGTGCAGGCCACGTACGTCGAGGAGGGCGTCACCGCGCGGCTGCACGCCCTCGGGGAGCGGCTGGCGGCCGGTGTCCGCGAGGCGGCGGCCGGGATGGGCGTCGGCGACCATGTCGTCGTCCGGGGCCGGGCCAGCAACCTGGTCTTCGCCACCCTCGACGAGAACGGGCGGCCGTCGCAGGAGTACCGCACCCTGTTCCTGCGCCGGCTCCTCGCGGGCGGGGTGCTGGCCCCGTCGTTCGTGGTGAGCGGCGCGCTCAGCGAGGCGGACGTCGATCAGACGATCGACGTGGTGGCCCAGGCGTGCGCGGTGTACCGGAAGGCGCTGGACGCCGCCGATCCCACGCCCTGGATGGGCGGGCGTGCGGTGAAGCCGGTTTTCCGCCGCCTGGCGTGACGTGAGGTGAACGGCGGCGGAGGGACGACACCGTCTGGCGGGGCGTCAGCGGCACTGCCGGCGACCGGCGTCGGCCCTCCGGTCGCCCTGCCGCTCGTCCGTTCGTTCGTGCGTTCGTTCAACCGGTCGTTCAGCCGTCCGGTCGGCCCCGTAGGACGCCTGCCGGACGGTGCTCGGGTCGGTCAGCCGGTCGGCCGTCCGGTCGACCAGCCACGCGGTGACCGGCAGCACCGCCATCGCGGTGCACCAGCCCCCGAGCGTGTCGGTCGCGTAGTGCGAGCCCAGGGCGACCTGCGCCCAGCCCATGAGCGCGCCGGCCGCCAGCCCCGCGGCGAACACCAACGGCACACCTGACGCCCTGCCCAGGCCGAGCCGGCCGGTCGCGAGCAGCGACAGCATGAGGGCGAGGGCGGTGAGGAAGGCGGTGTGCCCGCTCGGGTAGGACAGGTTGTCGCCGTGGATGGTGCGTCCCACCACCGGTTTGAGCAGTGTCGTCGTTCCCACGGTCAGGCCGGAGCCGGTCACGAGGAACGCCGCCGCGCGCGGGTCCCGAAGCAGCAGACAGCCCGTCACCAGGGCCGCGACCAGGAGCACGGCTCCCACGGGCTCCCCCAGGAAGTCCGTGACCACGGCGACGTGCCGCCACGGCGGGCCCATCCCGTCCACCGCCGCCCAGATCCGCCCGTCCGTCGGGCTCGGACCGCTTTCGCCGGCGTACCCGGCCCCGAGGACGACGACCACCAGCGCGGCGAGGCACGCGACCAGTCCGAACCACACGCGCAGCGACGGCGGCAGCACCGCGGACACCGACCGGCCGGTCGCGCGCCCACCGCCCCCGGGGGACCTGCCGCACACTCCCACGTTCTCGTCCACTCCCCCGCGTCGCCCGGCTCACGGGCGGTCCCACCGGTCACCCTCGGTTCGAGGCCACCGTAACCGCTCCCGCGGACCTGATAACAGCCGATTCGGGCCATTGGACAAAGGGTGCCGGGAAATGTTCGGCGGTGTCCCGGACATCCCCTCGCCCCGGGGGCCGCGAGGCGCCGAAAAGGGTCGTCGGGCAGTGCGACGTCCCTGCTAGGGTGCGCGGATGCCGTCGATCAAGCAGGTCCAGATCACCTTCGACTGTGCGTCGCCCGAGCGCGTCGGCCGTTTCTGGTGCGAGGTGTTGGGGTACGTCGCGGTGTCGCCGCCGGAAGGGTTCGCCACCTGGGACGATTTCAACCGCTCCCTGCCTCCCGAGGACCGGGACGCGTGGTTCGCGTGCAGTGATCCCTCCGGGGTGGGCCCGCGCCTGTACTTCCAGCGCGTTCCCGAGGGGAAGGTCGCCAAGAACCGGGTCCATCTCGACGTGCGGGCCGGCACCGGACTGGTGGGAGACGAGCGCCTCGCCACGCTCGAGGCCGAATGCGCGCGGCTGGTCGCACTCGGCGCGGTCAAGCAGCGGGTGCTGGTCGCCGACGAGGAGAACGAGTCCTGCATCCTGATGCAGGACGTCGAGGGCAACGAGTTCTGTCTCGACTGAGCACATCTCCCTCGGCGTTACGGCTTGCGGGCCATCCCGGCGGCGATGAGACGCTCCCACACGGTCAGCTCCCGCTGCCCGCCCTTCCAGGGAGTGCCGGCCTCCTCGGAACGCCACAGGGGCGCCGGCACTATCCCGGGCTCCAGGATGTCCAGACCGTCCAGCAGGGCCCCGATCTCCGCGTCGGTCCGCCACCGGCCGCGGCCGAACGTCGCCTGGAGGACCTTCTCGGCCTCCGCCGTCTCCGGGTTGTTCCCGGAGCGGAAGTGACTGACGAAGAAGCAGCTTCCGGACGGCACCCGGTCGCGCCAGTAGCGGACGATCCCGGCGGGGTCCTCGTCGTCGTTGACGTGGTGGAGGATGGCGCTGAACATGACGGCGACGGGGCGGTCGAAGTCGATCAGTTCCCGGGTGTCCGGGTGGTTCCTGATCCCCTCGGGATCGCGCACGTCGACGGGTACGACCCGGGTCCGGTCGTTCTCCTCCAGCAGCGCCCGGCCGTGGACGAGCACCTGGGGATCGGTGTCGACGTACACCACGCGGGCGTCCGGCACCCGCCGCTGCGCGACCTGGTGCACGTTGTCGGCGGTGGGCAGGCCGCTGCCCAGGTCGATGAACTGCCGCACCCCGGTCGTCGTGACGATCTCCGTCACCGCCCGGGTCAACGCCGCGCGGTTGGCGAAGGCGATCGCGACCGATCCGGGAAGGTCCCGCTTGAACACGTCGCCGATCTCCCGGTCCACGGCGTAGTTGTCCTTGCCGCCGAGCAGGTAGTCGTAGACGCGGGCGATGCTGGGCCTGGTGCTGTCGATCGCGGAACTGTCTCCCGTCATGGCCCCATCCTCTCCCCCGAAGCACCGCCCCGACCACCACTTCTTTGACCTTGACACGGTGACAAGGTCTTCACTGGCCGCCGAGGAGGTGGTCCCGATGACCATGACGAGACAGGGCGGGGACCCGATGCGGGCGCTCCGGGGTCTGGAGGACGGGCGTGCGTCCGTACGGCTGCGGGCGGCCCTGGCCGTCGGCTCGGCGCCGGACCCGGGCTTCGTGGACAAGCTCGTCGAGCGGTCCGCGATCGAGCCGGAGTTCTTCGTCCGCGACATGCTGACCTGGGCGCTCACCCGTCACCCGGTGTCCATGACGCTCCCCCGGCTGGTCCGCGAGATCCGCTCGCAGCGCCCGCAGGCGCGGAGCCAGGCGCTGCACACGCTGTCCAAGATCGGGGACCGGCGGGCGTGGCCGGCGATCACACCGGCGGTGCTGTCCGACGCGGACGACGAGGTGGCGCGCAGTGCCTGGCGGGCCGCGGTCGTACTCGTCCCCGACGGGGAGGAGGCCGCCCTGGCCGCGGCGCTGGTGACGCAGCTGGGGCGCGGGGACCGGGAGACGCAGTCGAGTCTCAGCCGGGCACTGGTCGCACTGGGCGAGGCGGCGACGGCGGTGGTGCTGGAGGACGCGGCGAGCACGTCGGCCCCGCCGGTGCGTGCCCACGCCCTCGCCACGCAGCGGCTGCTGCGCGACCCCGACAGCGGGTTCGAGGCGGCGATCGAGGAGGCGAAGCGCGTCGTGGCTCTCGGCGGGGCGGGTGACGGGGGACGATAGAAGGTGTTGATCGGTGAGGTGGCGCGACGGTCCGGGGTCAGTGCCCGCATGCTCAGGCATTACGAGTCGCTCGGCCTGGTGCGGCCCTCGGGCCGCACGGGCTCGGGTTATCGGGAGTACTCCCAGGACGACATCCGGCGGATCTTCCACATCGAGAGCCTGCGCTCGCTCGGGCTGTCGCTGCGCGAGATCGGCCGCGCGCTCGACGAGCCCGGCTTCGCGCCCTCGGCGCTCGTCGAGGACCTGGTCCGGCGGACACGCGAACGCATCGCGGCGGAGACCGAGTTGCTCACCCGGCTGCGCCGGATCGACGCCGCGAGCCCGGCCGGCTGGGAGGACGTCCTCCAGGTCGTCGCGCTTCTCCAGGCGCTGGGTTCGAAGAGCGCGGACGCCCGTCAGCGCGCGGCGCTGTCCGCGGCCCACGAGGCCGCGGTGCCGGTGGAGGCCCTGGTGGAGGCGGTGTTGAGCGAGGCGGACCACAACGTCGCCGGAACTCTCAGGTGGGCGCTGGCACGTGCGGGCGACGAGCCCGCGGCACTGCTGGCGGAGGGTCTCGCGTCTCCGGTGCCCGCGGTGCGGGAACGTGCGGTCAAGGCCCTCGCCGAGCTGCCCGGCGATGAGGCCGCCGCACAGTTGCGGCACGCGCTCGACAGTCCGGACGCCGTGGTGCGCGGACACGCCGCACCGGCGCTGGGGTCGCGTGGGGTGAGCGATGCGGTTCCGACGCTGATCGACATGGTCGTGGAGGGGCGGAACGACACCGACGCGGCCGACGCGCTGAGCGTGCTGGCGGCCGACGCCACGACGGCGGACCGGATCGCGAACGCACTCGTCGGCCGCATCGCCCACGACAGCACCGGAGCGCCCGCGCGCGGCCGGCTGACCCAGGCGCTGGCGGGCATCCCCGGTGAGAGGGCGTCCGGTGCCCTGGTGGAGCTGACCGAGGACGAGGACCGCGCGGTCGCGCTGACCGCGACGTATCTGCTGCGGCTGCGCGAAGCCGGTGACGTCCCGGCCGAAAAGGCTTCGACAGGGTCCTGCGCGCCCGGCACAATCGCCGACCGTGACGAGCAGCGAACTGTGGAGCCGTGAGACCGCCGACCGCTACGACGCCGAGGAGGCCGAGACCGGGATGGCCTCCGCCGCCGTCCTCGGACCGACCCTCGACTTCCTCACCGAACTGGCCGGAGACGGCCGGGCGCTGGAGTTCGCCATCGGAACCGGCCGCGTGGGCGTCCCGCTGCGGGAACGGGGTGTGCCGGTGGTGGGCATCGAGCTCTCCGCACACATGGCGGCGGTCCTGCGCCGAAAGACCGACGAGGAGAGCCTGCCGGTGGCCCTCGGGGACATGGCCACGACCGTCGTCCCCGGCGAGTTCACCCTGGTCTACCTCGTCTACAACACCATCACCAACCTGCTCACCCAGGACGAGCAGGTCGAGTGCTTCCGCAACGCGGCACGTCATCTGAGCCCCGGCGGCCGGTTCGTCATCGAGCTGGGCGTGCCACCGCTGCGGTTCCTGCCGCCGGGACAGGTCGCGGTGCCGTTCGACGTCTCGGAGCGGCATCTGGGCTTCGACACCTTCGACCTGGTCGAACAGGTCCTCGTCTCGCACCACTTCACCCGCGACCCGGACGACGGCACCTACCGTCGCGCCAACTCCCGGCACCGGTACGCCTGGCCGGCGGAGCTCGACCTGATGGCACGGATCGCCGGGCTGGAGCTGGAGCGCCGCGTCGGGGACTGGGACGGGACTCCGTTCACCCAGGACTCCCCGAAGCACATCTCGGTGTGGCGCAAGGTCGCCTGACGCGATGAGGGCTCCGTCGTACGGCCCGGCCCTCACGGTTGTTCACGGCCGTTCGCGGGGAGACCGGCACGGTCGGCGTCGGGCGGCGGCAGCGGTCCTCGTCCGTGCCGCGTGAGCGCCTCCATCTCCGTCGGAATCTCCGGCGTCCGGGAGGCACGCAGAGTGAGCAGCATGCGGGTCTCCGGCTCCAGGTGACCGCCCCGGACGGCGTCCAGCGCGGAGCGCACCGCCGGGTTCGGGGACCTCGGTCGGGAATCCGGCGCGGCCCAGGTCCACGCCCATGGCCAGGGCGTCGTTCTCCGCCGCAGCCGTGCGCCGCGCAGGAAGGTGCCGTCGCCGCCCAGGGTGACCACGAGGTCCGGGTCGCCCGCCGCGTCCACCTCCTCGCGGGCGCTGCGCCGGCCGTCGTGGCGGTGCGGGCATCGACATGCCGGGCGGTCCTCCCCCGTTCGGTGAGTCGCACATCAGGTACCGAGTAGGTACCATGCCGGTATGCCATCACTCAACGTGACCTTCACCGAGGAAGAAATGGAAGGCGTGCGCGCGGCTGCCGCGGCCGAGGGCAAGAGCCTCAAGCAGTACATGCACGACCTCGGTGTGCGCGAGATGCAGCGCAAGCGGTTCGTCGCCGGCGCCGCCTCGTGGGCGGACCGGCTGCGCGCCGAGTTCGACGAGGCGTTCCCGGACGAGATCCCGCCGTCCCAGCGCGGCGAGGGAGTCAGCGCCGCCTGATGAGCGAGCCCCTGTACATCGATGTCCCGTGGCTCCTGGACGTCCAGGACGCCGCTCTCGACGACGAGGACGTGTCGGTCACGGACTACTCGGCCCTCGTCGCGGCGGTGGCCCGGCACAAGACCCGCATGCCGACCCTGGCCGCTTCCAACCCGGACAGCGCCTGGCGGGCGGCCGCCCTGCTGCACACCATCGTGCGCCTCGAACCGCTCCCCCACCGCAACAGCCTCTTCGCCGCCTTCGTGACCGGTCAGTACATGGACCAGTCCGGTGAGGGGATCGATCCGCCCTACGGGGCTCTGTCCGACCTGATCAGGAAGGTCCGCGAGACGCGGCTGAGCATCTACGACGTCGCCGAGTCGCTCCGTTCCTGGCGCATCTGACCCGCGGGGCCCTCACATCCCCCGCCAGATGTTGTCGAACGCCGCCTCCTCGATGCTGCGACGCTGCCGGGTGGCGGCCAGCTCCACCACGGCGTCGTGCACGGCGGCGAGCACGGTCGCGATCCCGTCGTCCTCCGGGTCCGCCACCCGATCGGCCGCCTCGTGCCGGATGCCCACCGCGGCCGCGAGACCCACCAGCACCGGATCGCCGCCCGACCAGCGGTCGGTGGCACGCCGACGGGCCGAGGCATCGGCCGGGACCGGCCGGTCGGCGGTACGGCGCACGTTCCACCGCGAGCGTCTGCGGCCGCCGTCGTCCGCACCCGCCGCGGCGAGGTACTGCGCCGCCAGGCCGTGTCCCCGGCGCCACAGCCAGTCCTCCACGGACTCGGGCGGCTCCTCGGCGATCATGCCCGCCGCCGTGTCGAGGAGCGCGTCCCCGGACCGTGTGGGCGACACGGGCCGCACGAGGGGGCCGTCCAGCGCGACCGTCCCCGCCTCCAGCAGATCGATCAGTTCGGCTCCGGCCAGGGCCAGCGACAGGTCGCCACGCTCGACCGGGTAGTCGGAGGGGACCTCCAGAGAGACGATCGTCAGGTCGTGCGCTGTGGTCATGGCACATGCTCCCCGTCTGGCGCATCGGCTGCGCTCCGGTTCAGCCTACCCAGGGCCGCAGCTTCTCGGGGTTGCGGACCGCCCAGATCCGGGTGACGCGGCCTTCGGCGACCTCGAACGCTGCCACGGTCGCCACGGCGCCGGCGTGGCGGGCCACGAGGCCGGGCACGCCGTTGACGGACCGCTCCACGAGCTCCAGCCCCGGGCTCTTCTCGGCCATGACGGCCATGTACCGGGCGATGCGCGTGCCGCCCTCGATCGGGTGCGGGGCGGCACCGGCCTTGCCGCCGCCGTCGGCGGTCATGACGGCGGCCGGGTCGAGCAGGTCGACCAGGGCCGCGATGTCCTTGGTCTCCCACGCCTCCTTGACCTGCCGTACCACGTCGGCCCGCACGGCCGCCGCCGTCGCCGGAGCCCGCGCGGCACGCACCCGGCGCCGGGCCGATGCCGCGAGCTGCTTGCAGGCCGCGGGGGTCCGCCGGAGGATTCCGGCGATCTCGGCGAACGGGTAGCGGAAGACGTCGTGCAGCACGAAGGCCACCCGCTCGGCGGGTGTCATCGACTCCAGGACGACGAGGAAGGCCATGGACACCGATTCGTCCAGGATCATCTGGTCGGCGGGATCGGCGCCGGGGCCGTGCTCCCGCTCGGCCCGGTCGGGGAGCGGATCGGGCAGCCACGCGCCGACGTAGCGCTCGCGCCGGGCCCGCGCCGAGCCGAGCACGTCCAGGCAGACGCGACCGGTCACGGTCGTCAGCCAGGCGCCCGGGGACGCGATCTCGGCCTGCCGGCTCGGGGGCAGTGCGTACCAGCGCGCGTAGGCCTCCTGCACGGCGTCCTCGGCCTCGGCCAGCGAACCGAGCAACCGGTACGCGACGTTGATCAGTTGACGCCGTTCACCGACCGTCGCGTCGGTGCTCGTCCCAGCCGTGCCCATGCCCGACCGCCCCCCGCCTTACCTTTCGCCGGCCCGTGTCGTCGGGCTGGTGAGAGCCTATCGATCTACTGCCCCCGGGGGGCGGAAAAGAGGACCGCGGCATGGCAACCCAGGTGACGGCGCAGCGCCGATTCCCGTTCCTGCGGATCGCGATAGCCCTGCAGACACTGACCATCTTCCTCCAGGCGGTCTCCGCCGGACTGCTGCTGACGGCGTCCTACGGAGAGACGCTGCACAGTGCGGGGGCGCGGGTGATGTACGGGGCCTCGATGCTGTACGTGCTCGCGGCGGTACTGGCGTGGAAGCCGGGCGGTGGCCCGCTCGCGCCCGTGTGGCACGCCTCGGGCTTCCTCGTCCCCGCCTCGGTCCAGGTGGTGCTGGGCATCGCGCACGTTCCGTCGGTCCATCTGCCCCTGGGTGTCCTGATGTTCGGGCTGAGTGTGCTGGCCCTGGTGCGTCGTTGAGCGTTCCGGTGCTCAGGGGATCAGCTCTGTCGCCGGGCGTGACGGAGGCAGGAGGCGGCCACCACGAAGGGCCACACCGACTGGAAGGACGTGACGACGCGTTCGGCGACGCCGGCGTCGCCGTGCCGCTGCATCTCGATCAGGAACCACACGCCGCCGGCGGCCATCAGGGACGTCGCCACGATCGAGGGTGCCAGGCGCAGCGCCCAGGGAGCGGCCGGTCCGCCGTTGACGGCCAGCACCGGCCACACCGCCAGAAGCGTGAACCCGACCACCACCACCGCTCCGTGGCGCAGCGAGCCCCCGCTGCTGGGCGCGGGAAGCGCCACCAGGACGAGCGCGGCGAGCCCTCCGCCGCCCAGCGCGACGCGTCCGGCGGTGGCGGCCGCGCGCAGTCCCCATGCGGTCAGCAGGTGGCAGACGCCCAGGGCCAGGAAGCCGGCCGTCATCACCCAGAACCCGGCGGCTCCGTAGGAGCCCAGCGTGCTGATCGTCTCGGTGACGGGGTCGTAGGAGGAGCCCTCGAACCGCGCCGCGCCGGCCCAGCCCGCGATCAGCATGACGGGCGCGCATCCCGACGAGACAAGGACCCATCTGGGGACAAATCGCATCGGCCCACCATAAACCGTACGGATGGGGCGAGCCCTCGACCGGGCGACGGTTCACGCGGGCGGGTTGAGCTTGCGGAAGTACGTCCAGCTGGTCTCGTTCGGCTCGCTCCACTTCCGCGGGGCCCGCGCGAACTGCGGGTGGTGCTCGGCGATGTGGGCCCGGGTCCGCTCGGGGACCTCGGTGTAGGCGTCGAGCTTGCGGCCCCTGCAGTGGTAGGCGAGGCCCCCCGGTCGCCCGCCGCGGGCCATCCACGGAACCCACGGGGACATCCGGGTCCACGACATGGTGGCCGGCACGCCGGGGGCCGGACCGGCGAGGTCCGCGCGGTGGGTGAAGAACTGGAAGAGCTCCAGGGCCCGGTAGGTGTCGCCGGCCGAGTGCTCGGGATACTGGGCGGCCGGCAGGGGCGAGGGGTAGGCCAGCGGGATCTCCAGGCTGAAGCAGACCTGCCCGTCGAGGTCGGTCGTCGGCACCGGGAAGGGGCGCCACTTCTGGTTCACCGGGTCGTTCCAGATGTGCACCACCGGCAGGTCCCGCCAGGTCTCCAGGATCTCGCCGGTGACCGGGTCGAGGTAGAAGGCCGCCTCGCGGCTGAGCAGCCGGTAGGAGCCGGGGCCGTCCTCGGCGTCGTGGACCAGGCGGGCGACGTTGACGCCCTCGAAGCCGAAGAGGCGCTCGTAGGGTTCGTCGGGTGCCCAGGAGTAGACGCTTCCGGACCACCAGTACGTGACGTCCGCTCCGTCGAGGGAGGCCCGGGTCCGGGCGAGGGAGCGGAGCGCGAGCTCGGGTGTCGTCATGGGCACCACTCTGCGCGGCGGCCGCCCGCGCCGGGCGGGAAACGCCGCGTCCCGCCCCGGAAACGGCCGGAAGCAGTCTTCCGGGGCGGGGCGCGTCCCGGTCAGCCGAGGGCCGGTGACGGCGCCGGGGTGCGCTGGGCGAGCGGGACCGTCGCCGGGCCGGCCTCCTGTCCGAGGAAGAAGTGGCGCACCACGCGCTCCGCGGCGTGCCCGTCGTCGTACTGGCAGAAGCGTTCACGGAAGGCGGCGCGCAGCGCGGCCGCCTCGGTCCCGCGCCAACGGCCGCTGCGGAAGGTGTCGATGAGTTCGTCCTCGGTGGTGGCGACGGCGCCCGGTGTGTCGCCGGGGCGGCCGGAGAGGAGGTCGAAGGTGACGCCGCGGACCTGGGAGTAGATCTCCCAGTCGTCGGCGTATATGACGATGGGCCGGTCGAGGTTGGCGTAGTCGAAGGTGATGGACGAGTAGTCGGCGACGAGCGCGTCGGCCGCCAGGCAGAGGTCCTCGACACTGGGATGGCGGGAGACGTCGACGACGGCGCCCCGGGCGGCGAGGTCGCTCAGCTCCGGATTCCGGTCGTAGAAGTAGTGGGTGCGGACCAGCAGCACGAAGTCGTCGCCCAGGGCCCTGGCCAGGCGGGCCAGGTCGAAGGAGGGCGTCCAGCCGGTCCGGTAGTCGCGGTGGGTCGGCGCGTACAGCAGGGCGGTCCTGCCCGGGGCTATGCCGAGCCGGGCGCGGATGGCGGCGATGTCCTCGGCGCCGGTGCCGTAGTAACGGTCGTTGCGGGGGTAGCCCGCCTCGAGGGACTCGTAGGAGCCGGGGTAGGCGCGCTCCCACTGCTTGGTGGAGTGCTGGTTGGACGAGACGCTGACGTCCCACCGGTCCACGCGGTCGAGGAGACGCGCGAAGTCCATGCCCCGGGCGGCCGCGGGATAGGCCTGCTGGTCCAGGCCCATGCGCTTGAGCGGCGTCCCGTGGTGCGTCTGGAGGTGGATCTGCCCGGGGCGCTTGACGATGTGGTCGGGGAAGTTGACGTTGTTCACGAAGTACCGTGCGCGGGCCATGACTTCCCAGTAGCGGCGTGAGTCGCGCACGACGTAGTCGATGCCTTCGGGCACCCGGCCGGCCAGTTCCTTGCGCACCACCCAGACGCCGTGCACGTCGGGGGCGAGTTCCCTGGCCTTGTCGTGGACGGCGAGCGGGTTGCAGGCCGGCAGCCGGTCCCAGTACGAGGTGTACACGGCGAGGCGGGGGTCCGTGGAGCGTCTGCGCTGGAGGGTGTACAGGCCCGCGTACGCGCGCCGGCCGGCCCGGGTCTTGGCCTTGAGCACCTTCTTGGGCCCGGCCGTCTTGGCCCGGGCCGCGAACTGGGTGGCCTGGTAGGCGCGGTAGAGACGTTTGGCCACGGCCCGCATGTACACGCCGGTTGGGCCGTCGGGCATCGTGAAGCCGTCCGGGACGTGCGCCGCGTAGAAGTCCGCGGTGCGGTCGAAGAACTCCTTGCGGTCGGCGACCCGCACCCGCTCGGGGCGCTTCAGCGCGAACAGCATGTGGGACACGGCCCGTTCGAACAGCATGGGCGTGGCCCAGGCCAGTTCGGGACGCTCCGCGAGGAACGCGAACAGCCCCTCGTACTGTCCGAAGATGTCGAAGTGCTTGCGCCCCGGCGTCTTCGTGATCGCGCCCTGGCGGCGCTGGCGGTACTCGACACCGACCCTGTTCAGACAGCCGATGCGTTCGGCCGTGACCATCGCCATGTGGGTGACCGGCGCGTCCTCGTACAGACCGGGGGCGTACTGGAAGCCGTGCTCGAGGAAGAACTCACGTCGGAAGGCCTTGTTCCAGGCCACCAGGAACAGTTCCACGTACTCGGGCCGGTCCTTGAGACGGAAGACGTCCGTGCCCGCCTTCTCGAACAGGCCCGCGGTCTGGCTGCGGCCGCCCGTGCCCCACCAGTAGGTGCGCACGTGGTCGAAGACGAGGATGTCCAGCTCCCCGACGGCGTCGAGCCGGCCGGCCAGCGCCTCCAGCAGGCCGGGGGTATAGGAGTCGTCGCTGTCGAGGAACAGGACGTAGTCGCCCCTCGCGTGCTGGAGCCCGGTGTTGCGCGCCCGGCCCAGGCCGACGTTCTCCGGCAGGTGCACGGCCCTGACGCGGGCGTCGCGGGCGGCGTACTCGTCGATGATCGCGCCGCAGGAGTCCGGTGAGCAGTCGTCCACGGCGATCACCTCGATGTCCCGGTACGACTGCCCCAGAACCGAGTCCAGGCACTCGCGAAGGTACCCCTGCACCTTGAACACGGGAATGACGATGCTGAACCGAGGCATGCGGACAACTCCAGGTGAAGCGTGGATTGAGCGAGGTTGAACAGGGAGACTCGCGACACTTGTGAAACGTTGTATGCGCACTGTGAATGTCTGGGGAGGGCCGGAACCGGCATGTGTCCCGCCGCGTGGCGATGAATTCGGGCGGCGCATCGGGTCGACCCTGTATGACTCACATCATCGCGGACATCTCGGTCTCCCTCGACGGCTACGTCACCGGTCCCGACCCCGGCCCGGGCAACGGTCTGGGCACCGGCGGCGAAGCCCTGCACACCTGGGCCTTCTCCGACGACCCCGAGGAACGCCGGATCGTGCGTGAGACGACCGCCCGCTCGGGCGCCGTCGTCCTCGGCCGCCGGCTCTTCGACCTCGTCGACGGACCGGGCGGCTGGGACGACACCGTCGGCTACGGCGCCGCGGAGGTGGGCAAACCCCCGTTCGTCGTCGTGACGGGCTCGGAGCCGGAGTCGGTCCGGCTCACCGGCCTCGACTGGACGTTCGTCACGACCGGCCTGCCGGACGCGGTCGCCGTCGCGCGCGGCCGTGCCGAGGCGGCCTCGGCGGATCGGGGCGAGGATCTCGACGTCGTCCTGATGGGCGGCGGCACCCTGATCGGTTCGGCCCTCGACGCCGGGCTGGTCGACGTGCTGTCGCTGCACCTCGCACCCGTCGTGCTGGGATCCGGAACACCGCTGTTCACCGGCGGGACCCCCCGCACACTGGTCCGGCGGAGCGCGACCCCAACGCCGAACGCCGTCCATCTCGCCTACGACGTCCGCCGCGGCGCGCGCGGGTGGAGCCCGGCCCGGTTCGGCCATTGACGGGCCTGGGCCGGGCCCCTACGGTGCCCTCACCGCGCGACCCGCGATCGGTCCCGGGGCCCCCGAGGGGATGGTGGCAGGGCGATGAAGGCAGTGGTCCAGGAGCGGTTCGGCCCGCCGGACAGCCTGCGGCTGCGGGAGATCGACCAGCCTGCCACCGGGGCCGGCCGGGTGCTGGTGCGCGTGCACGCGGCCGCGGTGAACCCCTACGACTGGCACATGCTGCGCGGAGACCCGTACGCGGCGCGGCTGTCGGGCGGCATGGGGCTCACCCGGCCCAAGCACCGGGTGGCCGGGATCGACGCGGCAGGCGTGGTGGAGCGGGTCGGCGCGGGCGTGCGGGAATTCAGCCCCGGCGATCCGGTCCTGGGCTTCTGCCACGGGGCCTTCGCCGAGTACGCGTCCACCACCGCGGCGCTGCTGGTGCCCAGGCCCGAGGGCCTGACCTTCGAACAGGCCGCGGCGCTGCCGATGAGCGCGGTGACCGCCCTGCGCGGTATCCGCACCGTGGGCCGGGTGCGTGCCGGGCAGCGGGTGCTGGTCAACGGATCGGGCGGCGGAGTGGGCACCTTCGCCGTCCAGATCGCGGCGGCCCTGGACGCGGAGGTCACCAGGGTGTGCGGCGCCCGCAACACCGGTCTGGTGCGTTCCCTCGGCGCCGCCCACGTCCTCGACTACGCGCGTGAGGACTTCACCGACGGACGCGAGCGCTACGACGTCGTCCTGGACCTCGTGGGCAACCACCCGCTGGGGCGGCTGCGACGGGTGCTGACCCCGGCGGGCGTGCTGGTGGCGGGTGGCGGCGGCGCTCCGGGCCGCGTGTTCGGGGCGATCGGCGCCATGGCGAAGGTGGCGGCGGTCAACGCGGTCACGCGCCACCGGCTGCGCCCGATCCTCCCGGCGACCCCGGACGGGCCGGCCCACGAGGACCTGCTCGCCGTCACCGCGCTCGTCGGCGCCGGGCAGCTCACGCCCGTGATCGGCCGGACCTTCGCCCTGGCCGGCACCGCGGAGGCGGTCCGGCACGTCGAGGAGGGGCACTCCCGCGGCAAGACCGTGATCACGGTGCCGTGAGCGTCCCGCACGCCGAGTCGGCACGGGACCCGCGGTTCAGCGAAAGCCGGTACGCGGGGCCGTGACCTCGACGGTGTCCTTCACCAGGGCCAGCGCCGCTCCCTCCGGGCTCGACCGTCCACCGCTCACGGTCACGTCCCCCGCGTCGGGGCAGCCGAAGACCACGGCCTTCTCCGGCCCGGTCAGCGCGTACAGCGGATCCCCCGGCTCCGTCTCCTCGAGCCGGACGTGCACGACGCCGGGCTCGTCCGCCGACGCCCCGGCGACGGCGCGCAGCCGGCGGGACCTGGAAGCCGCGTCGCGGGCCCGGTCCGCGGTGGTCTGGTCGACCGGCTGCGCCCGCACCCGCGCCTCGGAGGGGTCCCAGCCCCACGCCAGAGCGGCCAGCAGCCGCACCTTGGTGGCGGAGTCCTCGCCCGACAGGTCCGCCGAGGGATCCGCTTCCGCGATGCCCAGGAGCCGCGCTGCGCGGACCGCGTCGCCCAGCGTCCGGCCTTCGGCGAGGCGGTCGAGGACGAAGGTGGCGGTGCCGTTGGGACAGGCGCGGATCGTCCGGCAGTCCAGGCCGCGCAGGGAGGTGCGCGCGAGGTCGCCCGCCGGGAGGGCCGCACCGGTGGCCCCGGAAATCCTGATCATGCTGCCGCCCGCTCGCGCGGCCTCGTCCAGTTGCCGCCAGTGCGTGAGCAGGTGGCTCTTGGTGGCGGTCACCACGTGGATGCCCCGGCGCAGTGCGGTCAGGGCCTCCTCGGCCGCGCGCGGGCGCAGTTCGGGTGAGGACGGTACGGCCTGCACGAACACGCCCGCGCCGGTGCGGTCGAACGTCTCGCCCAGCGGCTCCGTGGGGCCCCAGTCCGGGCGCGGGGGCACCGACCCGTCGGCGGCGGGCCGGCACTGGGCCGCGCTCGCGCGTACGGCGGCCACCCGCGGCCGTACGCCGTAACGGTGTCCGAGCGCGGCGCCGTCCCGGGCCACCCGGTCGGCGAACGCCCGCCCCACCGGGCCGTACCCGGCGAGGACCACGGGGGTCCGAGTCTCTTCAGTGCCTTCACCCATGGACCCGGGATCCTCTCACATCGCCGGCGGCCGGATCCCGGGGGCGTTGACCAGGCGGGCGTGCCCGGTCAGGCGGGCGACGCCCACCGCGGCCGGGAAGCCGTCGTGGGCCGGGCTCACCACGCGAGGCCCTCGAGGTGCGCGGCGACCCGCGCACGGTCCCAGGCGCCGTCGGCTACGACCACGCGGTAGGTGCGGGCGAGGGTCTCGCCGGGCGGCAGGACCAGTTCCTCGTGGAAGGCCCAGGAGGGTGCGACCGCGGCGAAGGGGTCGCTGCGCACGAACCAGTGGGCCGGGTGGGCGCCCTTCACGCCCAAGTGGTCGTTGGAGGGGGCGTGTTCGAAGACGAGCGTGGCGTGTCCGTCCCGTCCGTCGTGCTCTCCGACGTAGGCCAGCCAGGGGGACTGCGAGCCCATCGGGTCGCCGCCGGAGGGCGCGGACGAGGCGGAGGAGGCGGAGGAGGTCGCGGACTCGGCGGACTCGGCCGGCTGCGCGGTGAAGACCCGGCCGCCGCGGAAGGCGCGCGGGCCGCGCCAGAACAGCCCGGTGTATCCCGCGGCGGGGCGTCCGTGGGTGGTCGGGCTGCCGAACCGCAGTGGTTCGGCACGCCGGTTGGTCACCGCCGACGTCCAGGTGAGCGTCCAGCTGCCGGTGTCCGGGTCGGCGTCGCCGGCCTCTATGCGGCGCTCCTCCTCGGCCCACAGTTCGCCGCCGTGCGGGTGCCAGGTCAGCTTCTCGGCGATGACGGCGCGGCCCCCCTCGACGCCGACTTCCCCGAAGGCCACGTGGGCCATCGAGCCGACGCGCTCCGGCAACGCGCGGTAGCCCTCGCCGTGGACGTAGGTGTTGCCGCCCCACAGGTTCTGGCCGGAGAGGTGGGAGGCGGTCAGCTGCAAGCCCTTGTGCCAGCGGTGGTCGTTGGGCCGGTAGTCCGTGACGAGAGCCCCGGAAAGCGTCCGGACCGGGTGGAGGTACGGCTTGGGCGCCTCCCAGTCGGCTTCGGGGCGGTAGACGTAGGAGAACAACTCGGTTCCGGCCGCCCCGTGGGACACGGTGACGCGATCGCCGTGAACATGGGTGAGCGAGAGACGCGTCATGCGTGGTCCTCTTCCTCGTAGCAACCGCTTACTATCCGGCGTTTCCACGTTCTAACCGGCGCGCGTCCGCACGGTCAAGCCCCTGGCGACGGGGGCGCGCCTCCGGCCCCGCGGCACCGCCGGGCCGCGTGGGCAGCGGCGGGGGCAACGACGAGTGCCCTCGTCAGGAGCACTTCCGCTCGACGGGGCACCGGAGCGAGCACCGTGTCGCCCTAGGTTTTCGACCATGGAAATCCCGAGACGACTCATCGAACTCAGGCGTGCCGTCGAGGCCGCCGACAACCGCTACCGCAACAACAGGGGCGAGAACGCCACGGTCGCCCTGGCGGTCTGGTCCGACGCCACCGCCGCCCTCGCCCAGGGCATCGCCGCCTACGCCGACGAGATCGGCGTCCCGCACCGCGAGGTGGAGTCGGCCGTACAGCGTGCGGCAGGACGGCGCACACCCGCCGACTGAGCGTCGCGGGTCCGCCGTTGACAGTCTTGGCTAACGTCAGTAGCTTTTAGTTAATGACGTTAGCCAAGACTGGGGAGCCGGGCATGACCGAGTACCTTGCCGTCGACGGCGGCACGATCGCGTACGAGGTGACGGGGTCGGGACCGCTGATCGTTCTCGCGCACGGCATGGGGGACAGCCGCGCCGCCTACCGTGCGGTGATTCCGCGGTTGGTGGCCGCCGGTCACCGGGTCGCCGCGGTGGATCTGCGCGGCTGCGGCGAGTCGGGGGCCGACTGGCCGGAGTGGAGCCGCACCGCCATCGCGGGTGACCTGCTCGCCCTGATCCGTCACCTGGGCGGTCCGGCGGTCCTCGTCGGCCACTCGGTCTCGGGCGGCGCCGCCACCATCGCCGCGGCACGGGAACCCTCGCTGATCACATCCGTCGTCGAGTTGGCGCCGTTCACCCGCAAGCAGTCGGTGCGCCTCGGGGACCTGCGGGTCAGGCGGTTCCGGCAGGGCATGCTGCGTCTGCTCGGTACGGGTCTGTTCGGCAGCCTGCCGCTGTGGCGCTCGTACCTCGACGTGGCGTACCCGGGCGTGAAGCCGGCCGACTGGTCCGAACGGCTCGGCCGCATCGAGTCCCTGCTGCGCGAGCCGGGCCGGATGAAGGCCATGCAGAACATGGGCCGCAGCGCGCCCACCGACGCCGGCGCACAGCTCGGCAACGTGCGCTGCCCCGTACTGGTCGTGATGGGCACGCTCGACCCGGACTGGGCCGACCCGCACGCGGAGGGCTCCGCGGTCGTCGAGGCCCTGCCGCCCGGGCTCGGCCGCCTGGAGATGATCGAGGGCGCCGGTCACTACCCGCACGACCAGTTCCCCGACCAGGTGGTCTCGCTCGTGCTGGCCTTCCTCCGCTCGGACGCCACCCGTGCCTAGGGCGGGGCTGGACGCGGCTGCCGTGGTCGCGGCCGGTGCCGCGCTGGCCGACGAAGTGGGCTTCGCCCGCCTCACGATGGGGCTGCTGGCCGAGCGGGTCGGGGTGCGCACCCCTTCCCTCTACAAGCACGTCGGCGGGCAGGACGACCTCAACCGGCGGATCGCGGCCCTCGCCCTGAACGAGGCCGCCGACGCCGTCGGTGACGCGGTCCGGGGGTACGCGGGCCGTGACGCCCTGGCGGCCGCGGCGCGCGCCTTCCGCGCCTTCGTCCTGGCGCATCCCGGCCGGTACGCCGCGACGATCGGCCAGGAACCGTCGGGACCGGAGGACCCGCTGGCCACCGCGGGACAGCGGCTGCTCGGCGCGTTCACCGCGGTCCTGCGCGGCTACGACATCCCCGACCACGAGGTGAACCACGCCCTGCGCCTGCTCCGCAGCCTCTTCCACGGCTTCGCCACGCTGCAGGCGGCGGACGGCTTCCAGTGGAGCACCGACGTCGACGAGAGCTTCGAGTGGCTCATCGCCTTCGCGGACCGGGGCCTGCGCACCTTGTGACACCGGCGCCGCCGCGCGTCCCCGGTCACGTCGCCGGGGCGGGGTTCGGTCAGCCGAGCCGCACGTCCGCGGAGCGGCTCCGCACGGCGTCGAGCGCCGCGAGGGAGGACTCGTCCAGGACGATGCCGCCCACGGCGAGGTTCGCGTCCAGG
The DNA here is from genome assembly GCF_000772045.1 of Streptomyces sp. CCM_MD2014. Lineage (GTDB taxonomy): Bacteria > Actinomycetota > Actinomycetes > Streptomycetales > Streptomycetaceae > Streptomyces > Streptomyces salinarius. The sequence continues at coordinate 179,653 of NZ_CP009754.1, forward strand.
TGCTCGGGGTCGGCGGTGCCGGGAATGAGGAGCACGTTCGGGGCGTGGTGAAGCAGCCAGGCGAGGCCCACCTGGGCCGGCGTCGCGCCGAGCGCCTCGGCGACGGCGTGCACCGCGGGCTCGTCGGCGACCTTGGGCATGGCGGGGAACGCGCCGCCGAGCGGGAAGTACGGCACCCAGGCGATGCCCTCGGCGGTGCAGAGCGTCAGCATGTCCTCGTCGTCCCGGCTCACGACGCTGTACGCGTTCTGCACGCAGACGATGCCCGCCGGAAGGGCCCGGCGCAGTCCGTCCAGGGTCACGCTGCTCAGGCCGATCGCTCCGATCTTGCCCTCGTCGCGCAGCCGGGTCAGCTCGGCGAGCTGGTCGTCGAGGTCCACCGCCTGGTCGCCCTCGGCGCGCAGACCGGGGCCGGTGTCGAGGCGGCGCAGATTGACGACCGCGATCCGGTCGGTGCCGAGGCTCTTGAGGTTGTCCTCGACGCTCGCCCGCAGTTCCTCCGGCCGCTGGGCGGGGCGCAGCGGGAGGGGGCCGCCGGGGTCGGAGTCGGCGCCGACCTTGCTCACGACGACGACGTCGTCCGTGGGGCGCAGCGCCTCGCGGATGACCTCGTTGACGAATCCGTCGCCGTAGAACTGGGCGGTGTCGAGGTGGTCGACACCGCGGTCCACCGCACGGCGCACGAGGTCGACGGCGGCCGCGCGGTCGGAGCGCAGGCGTTCGAGCTGCATCGCGCCGTAGCCGATCCGCGAGACGGCGCGGCCGGCGAGCGACCCCGTTCCGCCGGGGCGCGGGGCGGCGTTCGTGGCGCGAGAAGAGGAAGAGGTACCGGATGACGTCATGGGAAGTCCGTCCTCGTGAGAAGATGACAGAAGCGGAGGACCCTCCGCTTCATCGACTGTAGCACTACCGGAGGACCCTCCGCTTTGAGTCCGGACCAGGAACCGAGCCACGCCGCCGATCGGCCCGACGAGCAGACCGGCGCCGAGCGGCCGCTGCGCGCCCACGCACGGCGCAACCGCGAGAAGCTCGTCGCCGCCGCACGGGCCGCGTTCACCGCCGCGGACGACACCGTCCCCCTGGACGGCATCGCCCGCGCGGCGGGTGTCGGCATCGGCACGCTCTACCGCCACTTCCCCACCCGGGAGGCGCTGGTCGAGGCCGTCTACGCCGCCGAGCTGGACGACGTCACGACCAGCGCCTCCGCCCTGCTGGACGAGCTGCCGCCCGAGCGGGCGCTGCGGGCCTGGATGGAGCGCTACGCGGCGTTCGTCGCGACGAAGCGCTCCATGCTCAACACCCTGCACAGCGCCTGGGCCTCGGGACGCCTCGCGACACCCGCCACCCGCGAGCGCATCACGGCCGCGATCGGCACCATGCTCGCGCAGGGGGCCCGGGCGGGCACCCTGCGCGCGGACGTGGCACCCGACGACGTCACCGCGATGCTGCTCGGCGTGTTCCTCTCGACGGCCGCCGACGACGAGCCGGAGCGCACCCGCCGGCTCCTCGACCTCGTCGTCGACGCCCTTCGCCCGCCCGGGAGTTCATGACCCGGACGGGCGGGTCACCGGCGGGCCGACGCGGCCAGCATCGGGAGCGAGACGATGTCGGCGAGGGCCTGCTGGCCGGCGATGTTGGCGTGGACGCCGTCACCGGTGTCGTACGGCGGGTGGATGCTGTTCGGCCGCACGGGGTCTTCGAGTACCTGGTCGAAGGGGAGGACCCCGTCACAGGTGCCGCCGCAGCTGTTCCACTTCGAGACGAACGTACCGACCGCGTGCCGGTCGCGGTTGTGCTGGTCCGTGTAGCCCGGGCGGGGGGTGATGGGCGTGACGTACACCTTGATGCCCGCGGCCCGCAGCCGCCGGAAGACCTCGCGGTAACTCGCCTCGATCTGCGCGGCGTCGCAGCCGGCCGGGAGGTCGTTGGTTCCGTAGTAGTAGAGGACCCCCGTGACTCCGTGCAGGGACAGGACGTCGCGCTCCAGCCGCGCGGCGGCGTCCAGGCCGCGCACCGGCTCACCGATGCCCGGACAGGTCGCGGCGCTGGTGGTGCCGCCGATCCCCGCGTTGGCGACGGCGAACTGCCGGGTGGGCGGCAGTTCGGAGGTGATCCGCCGGGCGAGGACGTCGGTCCAGCGCAGGTTGGCTCCGGGGCGGCTGCAGTCCGGCCCGCAGTTCGTCGATCCGGTTCCGTCGACGACGGAGCTGCCGTAGGCGACGAGGCTGCCCCGCAGGCGCGGGTTGCGCACGTCGACCGCGCTGACGAGGAGGGTCGAGCCGGTCGTCTCGGTGTACGCGGTGCCGGCCGGGTCGGCGGTGTGGTCGCCTGAGCCGGGCGGGGTCAGGTAGTTGGTGCGGAAGGCGGTGTCGTGCCGCCCCGGTGCCACCGTGCCGGAGACGGAGAGCGACACGGCGACGTCGTCCTGCGCGGCGGTGCGGAGCCCGGTGGTGTCGCTCCACACCTCACCGCCGGGCGGCACGACCACCCGGCGTCTGCCGTCGAACGTGACGGCGCGCGGGCGCCCTTCGGTCGCGGCGTCCTTGCCGTCGCTGTGTGCCACGGTCGCCGCGTCGACGGTCAGCGGTGTCTCGCCGAAGGTGTTCTGGACGCGTATCCGGACCGCGTCGCCGCCCTGGCTCAGGTGGGTGATCATGCGCAGTGACTGGTCGCGCAGCGGGGTGGGCGCGAGGTTCTGCTGCGAGGCGGCCCAGGAGGTGAACCAGGCACCGCCCCCGGGGCGCCGGTCCGGCCCGGCGCCGGCGGGAGCGGCGGCGGTGCTCGTGGAGGCGGCGAGGACGGAGGACGCCAGGGCGAGGGCCAGGGCGGCCGCGACGCCTCTGGCCAGGGACGCCCGGGCGGTGGGGAGTGATCGGGCGAGGAGACGGTGCATCGGTGCCTGCCTTTCCGACGTGACTGGAAGGGTGCGGACGAGATCCTCCCCGCCCCTCCCCCACCTCACGCCACACGGGGCGCCGCGGCCCCCGGCATCCCCGGCGCCAACTCCGCATGCATCAAAGGGTGTTGTGCGCGCCGACCGCCCGGACCGACGTGGGCGGCGCGGTCCGTCAGCGTGATTTCGTAATGAACACCGTTTTCATGTAGCGTCGTGGTCCCACGCACGGCTCCGCCGCTGCCCGAGCGCACGCGGAGCCGCCAGGCCGTCTGCCGAGAGGACCCCTGCCATGGCCGTTCCCAAGCGGAAGATGTCCCGCAGCAACACCCGTCACCGCCGGGCCCGGTGGAAGGCGAGTGCGCCGAACCTGGTGCCCGTGACGGTGGACGGGGTGACGCTGCGGGTCCCGCAGCACCTGGTGGCCGCGTACCGGCGCGGCCTCCTGCGCCCGGAGGACTGACGCGCCCCCGGACGCGGCTGCGTCAGTATCGCGCGACCGCCGGAGCCGGCGGGTCGAGCGCGAGTGCGGCGAAGGTCGCCAGCCAGTGGTCGGTGGTGAAGTCACCGCGCTCCACCGCCGGCAGGCCCGCCGCGAGGTGTGCGGCCGCCGCCTCGGCCAGGCGGGCGCGGACGGGACCGTCGGGCAGGGCCTCGGCGAGGGAGCGCAGCGCGGCGGCCCTGCTGAGCGTCAGACCGAGCAGATGGCCGATCTGCGGGTCCGCGTGGTCGGAGACCACCGGCACGTCCAGCAGCGCGCAGGGAGCGCCGGTGCCGAGCCCGGGCAGGAAGCGGTCGAGCCACTCCGCGAGCCGTTCGGGCGCGAGGACCCTGCGCATCGCGTCGGCCTCGGTGAGCGCCGGGGACAGGAAGTCCTGCCCCGACGGTTCCCAGTGCGCGGGCGCGTCGTGGTCGTCGGCGAACCAGCTCAGCAGGCGGTCCCGGACGGCCCGGTCGGTCCCGGCCGACAGCTCGCCCGAGTCCAGTGCGAGGCTCAGTGCGAAGGCGCTGTTGGGGTGGTTGCCGTGCCGTACGGGATAGGTGGCCTTGGGGAGCCAGTCGGCCAGCAGACCGTCGACGGCGTCCACGGCCGGCCGCAGTGCCCCGGTCCATCGCTCGCCCTCCGTGCCGCCGTACGCCCGGCACTCGGCGGCGAGCGCGAGCAGCCACGCCCAGCCGTAGGGACGCTCGAAGGAGGGGCGGTCGCGCAGGTAGGCGGCCTCGGTGTCGAGGTTGGCGGGGGTGAGGTGCCGGTCGAGGACGTCGACGACCGCCTCGGTGCCGGGGAGTGCGGAGGTGCCGCCGTACCGGCCAAGCAGGCGGACGAGCAGCCAGTGCATGTGCACCGAGGAGTGCCAGTCGTAGGCGCCGTAGAAGGCCGGATGCAGGGAGCGGGGTTCTTGGTGTTCGCCGGCCGAGGTGATCAGGTGGGCGGGGAAGTTGGGGTACTCGCGGGTGACGTTCGCCAGGGCGAGCTGGGCGAAGGTGGCCGCGTGGGCGCTCAGCGGCATCAGTGGGTGGCTCCTTCGGTGACCTTCAGGTCCTGCTCGGCGGTTGTGCGGGCGGCGACGGCCAGCAGGGCGCGCAGGCCGTGGGCGACGGTGGCGGGCGGCAGGGCGGGCGCGGTGCCGTCGGGCACCTGTTCCGGCGCCCAGGGCACGTGCGCGAACCCGCCGCGCAGGTGCGGGAACTCGGTGGCGATGAGGTGGCCGAGGCCGTACGCGACGTGGTTGCAGACGAAGGTGCCGGCCGTGTTGGAGACGGCGGCCGGGACGCCCGCCTCGCGCATCGCGGCGACGCACGCCTTCACGGGGAGGCTGGAGAAGTAGGCGGCGGGGCCGCCCGGGACCACCGGTTCGTCGATGGGCTGGGCGCCGGCGTTGTCGGGGATGCGGGCGTCGTCGACGTTGATGCCGACGCGCTCGACGGTGACGCCCGGACGCCCGCCCGCCTGGCCCAGACAGAGCACCAGGTCGGGTTCCCGGGCCCGGATCGCGTCGCGCAGGGCGTCGAGGGACTCGCCGAAGGCGCAGGGCAGTTCGGCGGCGCTGACCGTGAGCCCGGCCGGAGGTTCGGCGGCCACCAGGGACGCCGCCTGCCAGGACGGGTTCACGCGCTCGCCGCCGAACGGGGCGAAGCCGGTGATGAGGACACGGGTCATGGGCGTTCCTTGCCTTGCGGATCGGGTCGTACGGGTGCCGGCGCGGGCCGGGCCCGAGCCGGCGGTCGCCGGGCGGGAAGGTCAGAAGGCGAAGAGCGCCATGATGACCGTGCAGCAGCCGAGCAGGGCGATGCCCGTCGGGAGCTGTGCCTTGATCGGCCCGTACTGGTCCTTCAGTTCGAGCAGAGTGGCCGGGACGATGTTGAAGTTCGCGGCCATCGGGGTGCACAGCGTGCCGGCGAAGCCGGCCAGCATGCCGATCGCGAGGACGGCGGGCTCGTTTCCGTGCATCTGCTGGATGAGCACGGGCCAGCCGATCGCCGCCGTCATCACCGGGAAGGCGGCGAAGGCGTTGCCCATGATGACGGTGAACAGGAACATGCCCACGCAGTAGGCGACGACGGCGAGGTACTTGGAGTCGTCGGGCAGGACCTTGTTCATGATGTCGCCGACCTGGTCGCCGACCCCGGCGGCGGCGAAGATGGAGCCGAGCACGGCCAGGAGCTGGGGCAGCAGCAGGGCGGAGCCCATCGCCTCCAGCATGGAGCGGCCGGAGTGGATCGGGACGGAGACCTTCCTCTCGCCGGTCACCAGCATCCCGACGAGGAGCGCGGCGATGCAGCCGAGGCCGAGCCCGAGGAGGGTGGCCTTGCCCGTCTCGAAGAGTCCCGACTCGTCCAGCACGGAGGCGCAGACGATCGCGACGAGCGGGATGGTCAGCGCGGGGATGAAGATCTTGTTGCCGAGCCGGCCCGCGGCGGCCTCGCGCTGCTCGCCGGTGGTGGTGACCGGGACGCCCTTGCCGAGGAAGTTGAAGCCGGCCAGCACGATCAGGGCGAGGACGGCGACGCCGAGCGGTTCGGCGGGCAGGGTCCAGCCGCCGTTGCCCGCGGTGGCGTTGGCGACCCCGGTGCCGTAGGGGAAGGTCAGTCCGAGCAGGCCCCAGAACGCGGCGGACGTCCACCGCTTGGGGTTGCTGCGGTCCGCGGCCATCTGCACGGCCATGACGACGAAGACGAGGCCTATCAGCCAGTAGAGCCATTCGACCTTGATCACTTGTCGGCCCCCTCGGGAAGCGGAAGGTCGTGCTCGGCGGCGGCCTGCGCCATCTCGCGCTCAAGCTGCCTGTCCATGAGCAGCAGCCGGGCGCCGTGGATGAGGAAGGCGCAGACGGCGAGCGGGATCGCCCACAGGGCGAGCTGGGTCGGCTCGATGTCCTGGTGGTACGTGGAGTTCACGAAGCCGGTGATCAGCAGGATGGAACCGATGGCGATGAAGCAGTCCTCGCCGAAGAAGACGCCCACGGTGTCGGCCGAGGCCGAGTAGGAGCGGACCTTCTCACGCAACTTGTCGGGGAGCTTGGCCCCGGTGGAGCGTTCGGCGGCGGCCTCGGCCATCGGTGCCACCAGGGGCCGCACGGTCTGCGCCGGGCCGCCGATGCTGTTCAGGCCGAAGGCCGCGGTGACCTGCCGGACCAGCAGGTAGACGGTGAGGAACCGGCCGGCGCTGAGCTTGCCCAGGCGGCCGATGAGATTGCGGGCCTGCTCGCGCAGGCCGTAGCGCTCGAGCAGCCCGATCACCGGGAGCACGATGGCGTAGACGGTGACCGAGCGGCTGTCGGCGAAGGACCGGCCGAAGGCCGCGAGGACCTCCAGCGGGTCCATCTTGCCGAGCAGTCCGGTGACGATACCGGCGACGCCCACCACGAGGACGGGGTTGCGGCGCGTGACGAATCCGAGGATCACCACGACCACACCGAGGAGAACGATCATTCGGTGGCCTTCTTCAGGCATGAGGGGGCAGGGCACGGATCCGGAGCTTCGGAACGTGACTCATCGGTCCCGGGGACCATAGCTCCAGATACGTGGCAGATGCACGGACACTAGCGATCGTTGAACGATCTAACAAGAGGTGAATCCTCACCGATTCGGAAGCGGACAAGCCGGAGGTCCCTTGTCGGATCGTTCAACGATCGTCTACGTTCAAGGGGTGATCGACCTCAACGCAGATCTCGGTGAAGGCTTCGGCCGCTGGACCCTCACCGACGACGACGCCCTGCTCTCCGTCGTCACCAGCGCCAACGTCGCCTGCGGATTCCACGCGGGCGACCCCTCGGTGATGCGCCGCGTCTGCGACCTCGCCGCGGAGCGCGGGGTGCGGATCGGGGCGCAGGTGTCCTACCGCGACCTGGCGGGCTTCGGACGGCGCGCCATGGACGTGCCCGCCGACGAGCTGACGGCCGAGGTGGCGTACCAGATCGGCGCGCTCCGGGTCTTCGCCGAGGCCGCCGGGGCCACGGTCGCCTACGTCAAGCCGCACGGCGCGCTCTACAACCGCACCGTCCACGACGACGCACAGGCCCGTGCGGTCGTGGCCGGGGTACGGCTGGCGGGCGGCGCACTGCCGGTGCTGGGCCTGCCCGGCTCGCGGCTGCTCGCGGCCGCCGCGGACGCGGGACTCACCGGCGTCCCGGAGGCCTTCGCGGACCGCGCCTACACCTCGCGGGGCACCCTGGTACCCCGCAGCGAGCCTGGCTCGGTGGTGACGGACGAGGACGCGGTGGTACGCCGTGCGGTGACCTTCGCCGTGGAGGGCTCCGTCGAGGCCGTGGACGGCAGCACCGTCGCGGTCGCCGCCCGCTCGCTGTGTGTGCACGGCGACACACCGAACGCCGCGCGGATCGCGGCCCGGGTGCGTGCGGCGCTGGAGGCGTCCGGGGTCGGGATCGGGGCGTTCGCGTGAGCGGTGCCCGGTCCCTCACGGCGCGTCCCGCCGGTCGCCACGCCCTCCTCGTCGAGCTGGCCGACGCCGAGCACACCGCGGCCTTCCACGCCGAGGTGCTGCGCCGCCGTGCCGCCGGCACGCTGCCGCCGGTCACCGAGGTGGTGCCGGGGGCGCGGACCGTCCTGCTGGACGGCGTGCCGGACCCGCGGGCGCTGGCCCGCGCGGTCGCCGGCTGGGAGGTGCCGCCGGTCGCGGACGACACGGGCGACGTGGTGGAGATCCCCGTGTGCTACGACGGGCCGGACCTGGCCGAAGTGGCGGCCCTGTGGGGGGTCGCGCCCGACGAGGTCGGCGCGCGCCACCGCGCGCACACCTACCGGGTCGCGTTCTGCGGCTTCGCGCCCGGCTTCGGCTATCTCACCGGGCTGGCGCCCCGGCTGCACGTCCCGCGCCGGTCCACGCCCCGGACCCGGGTGCCGGCCGGCGCGGTGGCCCTCGCCGGTCCGTACAGCGCCGTCTATCCCCGCGCCACTCCGGGCGGCTGGCAGCTGATCGGCACCATGCCCGACCCGCGGCCGCTGTGGGACCCGGCGCGGGAGCGGGCCGCACTCCTCACGCCGGGGACGCGCGTGCGGTTCGTCACAGCGGACGACGTCACGACCACCGGCGCCCCGGGGGACGGCGCCACGGCCACCGGTCCCCCGGGGGACGACGTCACCGCCACCGGCGTCCCGGCGGAGGGCGCCACGACCGGCGACGGCAACGCGGCCGGGACGAGCCCGGAGGCCGGGGCATGACGGCCAAGCTGACGACGGTGCGCTCCGGTGCGCTCACCACGGTGCAGGACGCGGGCCGGCCCGGCCACGCCCACCTGGGCGTCCCCCGTTCCGGCGCGCTGGACGCGCCCGCGATGCGGCTCGCCAACCGTCTCCTCGGCAACGACCCCGACGCCGCCGTCCTGGAGACGACGGTGACCGGCTGCGCCCTGCGAGCCGACCAGGACGTCGCCGTCGTGGTCGGCGGGGCGCCCTGCCCGGTGACGGTCGACGGCCGGCCGGCCGCCTGGGGCTCCCCGGTACGGGTGCCGGCGGGCGCGGTCCTGGACGTCGGGACGGTGACCGCGGGCGTCCGCTCGTACGTCGCCGTCGCGGGCGGTGTCGCCGCCCAACCCGTCCTGGGCAGCCGCTCGACGGACCTGCTGTCGGGGCTGGGCCCCGCCCCCCTGCGGGACGGGGACGTCGTGGCGGTGGGCGCCCCTGCGGGGCCGGTGCCGCTGCCCGTCGCCGCCCCCTGGGCCGGGCCGCCCGCCGAACTGGTCCTGCCGGTGCGTCCGGGTCCCCGCGCCGACTGGTTCGCCCCGGCCGCGCTGCGCACGCTCACCTCGGCCGCCTACCGTGTCTCCCCGCACAGCAACCGCATCGGCCTGCGCACCGAGGGGCCGCCGCTGCGGCACACGTCGACGGGGGAACTGCCCAGCGAGGGCATGGTTCTGGGCGCCGTACAGGTCCCGCCGGACGGACGCCCGGTGATCTTCCTGCACGACCACCCGACGACAGGCGGATACCCGGTCATCGCGGTCGTCCCGGAGCCGGCTCTCGCGGCGGCGGCCCAGGCCGCGGTCGGGACACCGGTGCGCTTCAGCGTCGCCTGACGGCCAGCGGGCCGGTCACCGCGCCGACCGCGTACCAGAACAGGTCCGGTGCGTTGAAGGTGGACCCCAGGACCAGACGGGCAGCCGTGCTCTGCCGGGCGAGGTGTGCCGGCCCGTCGGTGAGCTGGAGGAACTCCACGCCCCAGCTCACCGCCAGGGCCAGTGCGGCGGCCCTGACCGGTGCCGTCCTCGGCGCCGCCACGAGGACGAGGGCGAACAGCAGCAGGGTGTACAGGGCGTCGCCGCCGTACTTGGCCACCTCCCCCGTCGCCACGGCCCTGAGCGTGAGTCCGGCACCGACGATCACCGCCGCGGCACCGGCGGCCGCCAGACGCGTCCGCGTCGGGGCGTCCCGCACGGCGGCCCTGGTGGAGGAGGAAGTCATGCGCCCATTGTGCGATCGGTTCCGTCGCCGATTTCCCGCGGGCTCTGGCGGACGCGCGTAGACCTCGGGCACCATCGTCTCGCGCCGCACGACTGCGCGGTCAGCTTCCGCGAGAACCCGCCGGGACGCGAGTGGAGTGGGGTCAGTGCTGCAAGTCGAGTTCGATCAGGGCGCGTTGGCCCGGTTACGGGTGGCCCGCGGCACCGACGCCCTCTGGGAGACGGTGCTGAGCCTCCAACTGCTCCAGAACGGCCAGGAGTCCCTGACCTACGACCCCTGGCGGCGCGAGGTGCGCCGGGCCCTGCACCGGGCCGGACTGGCCGGCGACGTCAGGGCGTTGATGCCGCTGTGCCCGGCCGTCGGCTACTTCCCGGACTTCCTGACGCCCGGTCACGGCGACCTCGGTCTCGAGGACGCCGTCGACCGGGTGCAGTCGACGCCCCGGCGCCGGCTCGTCGCCGAACTGGCCCGGTTGGGTGGCCGGTCGCACCGTCCCCTGCCGCGCAGCGTGCGCTGGGTCGCCACCGGGGAGCCGGCGGCACTGCGGTGGCTGGGCGGCACGCTGCGGAGGTACTACGCCCTCGCCGTGGCGCCGTACCTGCCCGTGATCCGCGCCCGGGCCGGTGAGGACCGTGCCCGCCGGGCCGAGGCGGCGCTCACCGGCGGGGCGGAGGCGCTGCTGGGGAGCTACGCGGAACTGCCGGGCTGGCGGCGGCCGGACCGCACCCGGCTCGCCGCCCCCTACCCCGAATCCCGGGTGCTGCGGCTGGGCGGGCGCCCGCTGACGCTGGTGCCCGCCTTCTTCTGCGTACGCGCCCCACTGGCCCTGGTGGACGAGTCGCTGCCGCAGGTGCTGGTGCACCCGCTGGCCCCGGAGCCCGGCTGGCTCCCGCGGTCGCGGGCCGGGGCGGCGGGGCCGTCCGTCGCTCGGCTGATCGGCACCTCCCGGGCCTGGATGCTGGAGTCCCTGGAGACGCCGATGACGACGACGGCCCTCGCCGGCGCGCTGCGCCTGGCCCCCTCCACGGCGAGCCGGCATGCCGCCGTGCTGCGCGAGGCGGGGCTGGTGAGCACCCGGCGCGAGGGCAACCGGGTGCTGCACCGCCGCACGGCGCTCGGATCCGCCCTCCTGGAGGCTCAGCAGGTGGGCACGCCCGGGAGCCAGGCGTCGGCCACGTCGATGAAGATGTTGGAGACGTAACCGCCGTAGTCGGGCAGGTAGGACCAGGCGTCGTTGCTGTAGCCGTCGTAGTTCACGAGCTGGCCGTGGACCTGGCACCGCACCCGCACGGTCGTCGGCCCGGGCAGACTCGCCACGCGCGTGGACGCGGTCGTCGCCTGCTGCCGGATGCTCACGTCGGTGCCCCAGGTCGGGAACGACGTGGTGTCGCCGCCGCCCTCGGTCCACAGGTAGGTGACGGTCACCCAGCCGTTGTCGTTCAGGCCGACGTTGTAGAAGGTGCCGTCGGCGAGGTCGATGCCGGCCGGGTTGGCGACCTGTCGGCCGAACTCGTCGCGTCCGCCGTTGTAGCCGTCCTCGTACGCGGCCTGCGCCTCGGGCAGACCCTGCGGGAGGTCCTTCCACTGCTCGCGCACCGACGAGGGGTTCCAGTGGTCGTCGTGGGTGTTCCACGGGCCGACGTCCCACACGGGCGCCGTCTCGCAGCGGGCCGGCCCGCACACCTGCACCGAGTACTGGCCGCTGCCGTTGGGTGACAGGGCGCGGCGGGAGGGGAGCGCCACGAAGTGGTCGTTGGCCTGGATGACGTGCCCGTTGGCGGTGGTGTGCCCGACGAGGCCCTCGCGGGTGGCGTAGACGCGCGCGGAGAACGCGGAGGCCCTGGTCGTCGGCGCCGGCTCGGCGGGGGCGGTGCCCGTGTCGTAGGCCGTCAGGGTCACCGCCCGTACGGCCGCGGTGGGTTCGCCCTCGGCGTTCCACAGGGTGAGCCGTGCCTGGACGTCGCCGACGTACCGGGGCAGGTCGGCCGGGGCACCGGCCGCCGCCCGCCGCCACTCGGTCCAGGTGCCGTCGGCCGCGCGTCCTCGCACGTCGACCTCGACGCTCGCCGCGTCGGGCACCGTCGCGTCGAGATCCACGGCGACCCGGTTCACGGGCCGGTCCACGCGGTGCGCCTCCAGTACGGCGGAGGCGTAGCCGCGGTCCCGGCCGAGGGAGGCGGGGCTGACGGAGCCGTCCCGCACCCGCAGGGCGCCCGCGTCGTACCGGACGTTGACGTCGTCGGCACCGGTGCGGGACAGGTCCGCGCGCCAGGTCACCGGGGCGGGCGGGGCCGCGGCGTCGGCGGCCGGGGCGGGGGCGGCGGCGAGGGCCGCACCGGCGAGGGCGAGCAGGCACACGGTGCCCGTCAGGGCGCGGGCGGTGCGGGGGCTGCGGCGCGGGGCGGATCCGCCGCGCCGGGAGGAAGGGGTCAGCATGCGGGCACTCCTGGGAGCCAGGCGTCGTCGACGTCGATGAAGATGTTGGAGACGTAACCGCCGTGGTCGGGCAGGTACGACCAGGCGTCGTTGCTGTAGCCGTCGTACTCGACGAGGCCGCCGTGGACCTGGCAGGCCACGCGGACGGTCGTCGGTCCGGGCAGACTCGCCACCCGTGCGGAGTCGGTCGTCGGCTGCCGGCGGACGCTCACGTCGCTCCCCCAGGTGGGGAAGGGGGTGCCGGCGGCGCCGTCGTCGTCGCCCCGGACCAGGCTCATGTAGTGGGCCCAGTCCCAGTTCGGGCCGGGATCGGTGTGGTCGTTGCCGGGGACCTCGCTGTGTCCCACGATGTGCGCGCGGTCCCTGGGGATGCCGTACTTGTCGGTGAGGTAGCGGGTCAGCGCCGCCGAGGAGCGGTACAGGGCTTCGGTGAACCAGGCGGGGTCGTCGACGTAGCCCTCGTGCTCCACGCCGACGGAGTAGGCGTTGGCCGAGCGGGCGTGCCAGGCGGTGTCGCCCTCGCGGACCGTCTGGGTGGTCTGCCCGTCGGAGGACCGCACCACGTAGTGCGCGCTGACCTGGGCGGAGGGGTTCTGGAACCAGCTGATGGACCCCGCGTAGGAGCCCTGGGTGACGTGGACGACCACGGTGGTGATCGCCGAGCCGCGGCCTGCGGTGTAGTTGCCGGAGTAGGCCGGATTCCACAGTGCCGAGGGGTATTCGGCGGCCGCGGCGAGCCCCGCGTCGGCGTCGGTCCCGGCGTACCGCCCGCGTTCGGGCCGCACCGTGCGCGGGGCGACGGCGACCCGTTCGCCGCCGTCGACGCGGGCCCGGACGCCGTCGGCGAGGAGGTCGTAGACGGCGTCGGCGTACAGCCGGGCCGTGGCCCCGTCGCCGGGGGCGCCGTAACGGGCGGTGACGGGATACCAGGCGCCGAGCCGGTCGCGGTCGGCGGCGTCGAGTCCGGCCTCGTCGGCCAGGGCGCGCAGTACGGCGGCGGCGCCGTCGATGTTGGCGCCGGTGTCCCGTCGGAGGTCGGCGAGGCTCGCGCCGGTGAGCCGCGCGGCCTGCTCCAGGGTGTGCCGTTCGGGGTTGCTGACCAGGTGCATCATGCCGTAGCCGTTGTCCTGGCTGGGCAGTCCGGCGTGGTCGTCGAGGCGGGTCTCGCCGTAGCCGACGGCGACCAGCAGGTCCCGGGGGACGTCGTGGGCCTCGGCGGCGCGGGCGAACGCCGTGGTGACGGAGGTGCCGGGCGGGGCCGACGGTGCGGCGACGGCCGGGGACGGGGGGCCGGTCAGGGGCAGGGCCAGGGCGGCCGCTACGGCCGTCGCGCACAGGGTGGTGCGCGCACGTCTGGCGGGGAGTCCGGAGGACATGTGGGGTGCTCCGCTCTCTCCGGTGCCCGTGGTGGGTGTGGCGACCGCACGGGCACCGGGAGGGTGCGGCCGGCCGGGTGCGGGGCCGAACCCACCTGTGAGGCACAGAAGTTGACCGCACACCGGCCGTCGCATGATGGATCGACCAACTTGTCGTGAGCAAGTCATTGCAGCGTGGGCGAAACACCTCGCCCTCACGCGCGCATCCCCGTGCGCAGCCGCGCCGCACCGGCCGGCAGACGCAGCGGACGGACGCAGCCGGCACGCAGCACGCACGCCCGCCGACACATGTGCAGTTAAGCCTGTACAGCCTGCCCTGTGGACATTAACCTGGAGCCATGAGCGAGAACGAGAGCCCTTCACCCTCCGCCGTCCAGGCGTCGCGCGAGGTCCGTGCCGTCATCAGCCGGTTGCGCCGCCGCATCCTGAAGGCGTCGGAGGTCGAGGACCTCACCCTGGGTCAGTCCTCGGTCCTGGCCAGGCTGTCCGACAAAGGGGGTGTCACGGCCAGCGAGCTCGCCGCCACCGAAGGCGTCCGCCACCAGTCGATGACGGCGACGATCGCGGCGCTCGCCTCCAAGGGACTGGTCGAGCGGCATCCCGATCCGGACGACGGGCGCCGCCTGCTGATCACGCTGACCGCTCAGGGCGTGCGACGCGTGGAGGAAGGGCGGCAGGTCCGGACGGAATGGCTCGCCGACCGGCTGCAGGCCAGGTGCACGGAAGAGGAGCGCCGCGCGGTGATCGCGACCATGGCCGTCCTGGAGCGACTGACCCGTGACTGACGCGAAGGCGGGCCCGGCGGTCGGAGCCGAGAAGCCCGGCTTCGACCGCGGACTGCTGCCGCCGATGCTGCTCGGTTCGGTACTGAACCCGATCAACTCCACGATCATCGCCGTCGCCCTGGTACCGATCGGGAGGGCGCTCGGCGCCCCCGCCTCGCAGACCGCCTGGCTGGTCTCCGCCCTCTATCTGGCCACCTCGCTCGGGCAGCCGGTCGTCGGCCGGCTGATCGACGTCTTCGGCCCGCGCCGGCTCTTCCTCCTCGGCACCGGCCTCGTGGGCGTCGCCGGCGTCGCCGGCGCCCTGGCCCCGAACCTGGGCATTCTGATCGGCGCACGCGTCCTGCTCGGGTTCGGCACCTGCGCCGGCTATCCGGCGGCGATGGCGCTGGTGCGCAGCGAGGCCGAGCGAACGGGGCGGGACGGTCCCGGCGGGGTGCTCACCGCGCTCGCGGTCGCCAACCAGACCATCGCCGTCGTCGGCCCGTTGCTGGGCGGTCTGCTGATCGCGGTGGGCGGATGGCGCGCCACCTTCGCGCTGAACGTGCCCCTGGCCGTCGCCGCCGTAGTGCTGGGCCTGCTGCGGCTGCCCAAGGCGTTGCCGACGAGCGGTTCCACGCGGCACGGAAACCTGGCCTCCCGGCTCGACCTGCCCGGCATGGGCCTGTTCGCCGCCCTGCTCGTCACGCTGCTGCTCTTCCTGATGAACCCGCATCTGCGCGACTGGTACCTGCTCGCCCTCTCGGCCGCCGCCGGAGTCGCGTTCGCCCTACGGGAGCTGCGGGCCGCCACCCCGTTCATCGACCTGCGCGTGCTCGGCGGCAACACCCCGCTGCTGGCCACCTACGGGCGGGCACTCGTCGCCTACGTCGTCGCGTACGCCTTTCTCTACGGCTTCACCCAGTGGACCGAGGAGGGATTCGGGCTGACGCCCTTCCACGCAGGTCTGGCGCAGACGCCGATGTTCCTGCTGGCGATCGGCGTCTCGATCGTGTCGGGACGCAGCACGGGCGTGCGGGGGAAGCTGCTGCTCGGCGCTGCCGGACAGATCGTCGCGTGCCTGGTGATGCTCACGCTGACCGGAGACAGCCCGCTGTGGACGCTGCTCCTGGTCGCGCTGGTCTTCGGCGTCCCGCAAGGGCTGAACAACCTGGCCCTGCAGAATTCCGTCTACTTCCAGGCCGATCCGGAGCGCACCGCCTCCTCGGCCGGGCTGCTGCGCACGTTCGCCTACATCGGCTCGATGGTCGCCTCCTCCGCCACCGCCGCCTCCTTCGGGCAACACGCCGACACCGGCGGCCTGCACCGGCTCGCCTGGGTCATGCTCGGCGCCGGTGTGCTCTACCTGCTGCTCACCCTCTTCGACCGCACACTCGGCCGGGCGTCGGGGACGGGCACACGGGCCCCGGCCTGAACGACTTCCGCAGGAGCACGCCCCCCGGGGGACCGCGGGCCCAAGAACTGTTTCCCGCAAGTGCATTGACCGCAACGATCTTTCTGCCTAACGTCCGGTCAAGCTTCATTGAATCCTTTCAGTGCCCCTGCCCCCCCACGCCAGGGCGGCCCCACGCGAAAGAAGCGCATGCACCAGTCCCCCTCACGCCGTGCCTCCGTACTCGTCGCCGCCGTTTCCTCCCTGAGCCTCCTCACCGCCGCGTGCGGTGACGGCGACGGCTCGGCGGGCGGCGACACGACGGCGAACGCCAAGAACGCCGAGGCCTCCCCCAACGCGCCCACCAGGACGGGCCTGACCGTCGGCTTCCTTCCCAAGCAGGTCAACACGCCGTACTTCTCGGTCGCCGACCGGGGCGGGGAGCGCGCCGTCAAGTCACTGGGCTCGACCTTCAGGGAAGTCGGTACGGACCAGGGCGCCGACGCCTCCGGGCAGGTGTCCCACATAGTCGACCTCACCGAGCAGGAGGTCGACGCCATCGCGGTCTCGGCACTGGACCCGGACACGCTGTGCGACGCCCTGAAGCAGGCCATGGACGAGGGCATCAAGGTCGTCACCTACGACTCCGACACGAAGCCGGAGTGCCGCTACGCCTTCGTCTCTCCCGCGAGCGCCGAGGACATCGCCGTACGGCAGCTGGAACTGCTCGGTGAGCAGACCGGCTACCAGGGGGACATCGCGATCCTGTCCGCCGCCCGGACGGCGACGAACCAGAACGCCTGGATCAGCAGCATCAAGAAGGAGCTGGAGGATCCGCGGTACAAGGACATGCGGCTGGTCGACGTCGTCTACGGGGACGACGAGGCGCAGGAGTCGTACCGGAAGACCGAGGAGCTGCTCCGGGAGCACGGGGACCTGAAGGGGATCATCTCCCCCACCACCAACGGGATCAAGGCGGCCGCGAAGTACCTCTCCCAGTCGTCGCACAAGGGCGAGGTGAAGCTCACCGGGCTCGGCGCGCCCAACGACATGCGTCCGTACATCGAGGACGGCACGGTGGAGGCGTTCCTGCTGTGGGACCCCGCCAAGCTCGGTGAGCTGGCCGGTCACGCCGCGGTGGCCCTCGCCTCGGGGCAGATCACCGGCCGGGAGGGGCAGATGTTCCTCGCCGGCGGCATGGGCTGGTTCAAACTCGGCGAGAACGGTGTCATCACCCTCGGCGACCCGACGGTCTTCGACGCCGGGAACATCGACGACTACGACTTCTGACCTCCCCGCGCCCGGCGGCGGGGCACCGCCGCCGGGCTCACGGGACGCCCCTCTCGTGCGGCCCCGGGCTGCCGGAGCCGCCGGCGTTCAGGTGCTGCAGCGCCTCGACCAGCTCCTGACAGGCCAGTTCCACCGACCGCCTGGTGTGCAGCTGTTCGCTGATCACCGCGGAGAGCAGGAGCGCGGTCAGTCCCAGCGTCCCGTTGAACGCCTGGAGCTTCATCATCGTCTCGACCTCGGTCAGCTTCCCGAAGGACCCGGCCTCCTGCCGGGCCACGACCGTGGCCATCACCGACACGAACAGGGCGCACGGGATGCCGCCCGCCAGCTGGAAGCGCAGCACCGACCAGATCAGGATCGGATAGGCCAGGAACAGCACGCTCACCGAGCTGTACATGATCAGCGGCACCAGGACGCACACGGCCGCGGTGAGCACGAAGGCCTCGGTCCAGCGCACGGACGGGGGCGGCAGGCGGGCGCGGTACAGCAGGAGCAGCAGCGGGGTGACGAGGACGACTCCCATCGCGTCGCCGACCCACCAGGCCAGCCAGACGATCCCGAGATGGTCGGTGGGGAGTTTGCCCGACAGCACGAGCATGCCCACGCCCGACCACGAGCTGATCAGCATGGCGGTCAGCGCCCCCAGGAAGACGAGCGCCAGCCCGTCCCTCAGGCGGCTCAGGCTCACGCGGAACCCCACCGCGCGCAGCATCAGCCAGGCGCAGACGGGGGCGGCGGTGTTGCCGGCCACGATGCCGGCGCTTGCGACGTCGGGGACTCCCAGGGAGAGGATGACCAGCAGCGCGCCGAGGGCGATGCCCGGCACGCACCAGGGCCCGAACAGGAGCAGACAGGTGACCGCGAGGCCGGTGGGCGGCCAGATGGGCGTGACGACCGCCCCGTCGGCGGTCAGCTGCTGGGACAGCCCGAGTTGCCCCGCCGCGTAGTAGCAGCCGGCGACCAGCAGCGTGGCACAGACGAGGACGACCGGTCGCGGCCATGCACGGATACCCACCACAGCAGCCATCAGACACCGGTGCCGCCGGGCGGGCGAGGCGGGAACGTCCTACGGCGTGACCGAACGCCCGTCATGGCCGACGACGAGCACGGCCGCGTCGTCCTCGTGCCCTATCAGCGCGGCGTTCTTGAGTACGGCGGCCGCCAGCGCGTGGGCCTCCATACCGACGGCGGCGGCGAGACTCGCCAGCCGCACCACCCTGTCCAGGCCTTCGTCGACGCTCAGGGACGGTCCCTCCACCACGCCGTCCGTGACCAGGACGAACACCCCGCCCGTACCCAGCCGGTACTGCGTCACGGGATAGTCGGTGCCCTCCATGACGCCCAGCGGAGGCCCGCCCTCGTCCCGGCAGACCTCCGCCCTGCCGTCCGCGGTGGCCCGGACACACGGGATGTGGCCGGCCCGGGCGCTCTCCAGCAGGCCGGTCGCCGGGTCGTACCGCATGAAGGTGCAGGTGGCGAACAGGTCCTTGTTGAGGGAGAGGACCAGTTCGTTCGTGCAGGCCAGGAGGTCGCCGGGTTCGCTGGTCACGGAGGCGAGCGCCCGCAGGCCGACCCTCACCTGCCCCATGAAGGCTGCGGCGTCGATGGCGTGACCCTGGACGTCACCGACGGAGAGGCCGATACGGCCGTCGGGGAGGGTGAAGGCGTCGTACCAGTCGCCGCCCACGTTGAGTCCGGCGTACGCGGGCGAGTAGCAGGCGGCCAGGTGGATGCCGGGTACGGCGGGGAGGGCCGCGGGGAGCATGTCGCGCTGCAGCGCGATCGCCAGCTCCACCTGGGACCGCCGCAGCTCGGCGAGCTCCTTCGCCTGAGTGGTCAGCGCGGCCAACCGGGCGAGCAGCTCCTCACCGTCAGGTGCGGGACTCTTGCGGAACATCGACCACTCCCCGCCAGGGCCGCCTCTCCCGGCAGGGCCTCTCGGCCCCCTGGACAGTGCCAAGTCTGTCACCCGGGAGGCGAAAGGTCATGCCGGAGCCGTCCGGGGCCGGGGCGGCGCACGGGTGCGTGTCAGGCCGGAAGCGCGGGGGGCGGCGGTTTGCGCCAGGACGGGAGGCACGGCGGCAGCCGTGTTGCCGGCGGCAGCCGTCGCGCCGGGACGCACGGCGGCAGGCGACGCGCCTCGCCCTCCGGGAGCACGGCGTCCGGCGCGGGACAGGCTCCCTCACGCCTTCGGCGCGCGGGGCCGGCGGGCAGCGCCGCCCCGTGGCGCCGGGAACGGCGGCGCGTTCCGTACCCTTGCGGCATGCGCATGCGCCCCACTCTGAGCTGGACCCCGGGAGCGGACCTGCCGCCGGGCACCACGGACCTGGCACCCGTCACCGACGCCCTGGCCGCCGGCGGCGTGCTGGTGCTCAGCGGGGCGGGCATCTCCACCGAGTCGGGCATCCCCGACTACCGGGGCGAGGGCGGCAGCCTGAGCCGGCACACGCCGATGACCTACCAGGACTTCACCGGCTCGTCCGACGCCCGCCGCCGGTACTGGGCGCGCAGTCACCTCGGCTGGCGCACCTTCGGCCGCGCCCGGCCCAACGCGGGTCACCGCTCGGTGGCGGCGTTCGGGCGGCACGGTCTGCTCACCGGTGTGATCACCCAGAACGTCGACGGTCTGCACCAGGCCGCGGGCAGCGAGGACGTCGTGGAGCTCCACGGCAGCCTGGACCGGGTCGTCTGCCTGTCCTGCGGCGCCTTCAGCCCGCGTCGTGAACTCGCCCGCCGGCTCGAGGAGGTGAACGCCGGTTTCTCACCGGTGGCCGCCGGCATCAACCCGGACGGCGACGCCGACCTCACGGACGAGCAGGTCGGGGACTTCCGGGTGGTGCCGTGCACGGTGTGCGGCGGCATCCTCAAACCGGACGTGGTCTTCTTCGGGGAGAACGTGCCGCCGCGCCGCGTCGAGCACTGTCGCGAACTGGTGCGTGCGGCGTCCTCGCTGCTGGTCCTCGGCTCGTCGCTGACGGTCATGTCGGGGCTCCGCTTCGTCCGCCAGGCGGCCGAGGCGGGCAAACCGGTTCTGATCGTCAACCGGGACGCCACGCGCGGGGACCGGCTGGCCGTCACCAGGATCGCGCTCCCGCTGGGACCGGCCCTCACAGCCGTGGCGGACCGGCTGGGCCTGACCGTCGCGTCCGCGACGACGGGCTGACCAGGCAGCTCGCGCCGCTCGCCCGGTACGCAATCTCCTCGCCTCACCCCCTTGACCGTGGTCCCTCCACTCCATATGGTCCTCGCACCTCACGAGGTACATCGATTAACCAATCGTTAACCGCTTGGTTGGAGACCACCCCTGTGCGCTCATCGCTGACACGGCGCGAACTGCTCGCCGCCGGTTCCGGTCTGGCCGCGGCCGCGGCCCTGCCCGCTCTGTCCGGCTGCTCGTCGCTGGCGTCGGCGGACTCCGACCCGGACACGCTCGTCGTCCACACCCAGCTCGGCACCACCGCGCCGGGCTCCCCCACGTACCTCGCGGCCGTGGACCGCTTCCGCGAGGAGAACCCGGGGGTGAAGGTCAAGAACCTGATCAACGGCGACGACCTCGCCCAGGTGTACGAGACCTCACGGCTGGCCCGCAAGGAGGCCGACGTCGTGATGGTCAACCTCTACGACAAGACGCTGGCCTGGACGGACGTGGGCGCGACCGTCGACGTCAAGCCCTACCTCGACGACTGGGGGCTGCGCGGACGGGTCCTGCCCACCGCGCTGGCCGACTGGACGGACGACCAGGGCCGGGTCCGGGCCTTCCCCTACTTCGCCACGAACTGGCCCGTCGCGTACAACCGCGCCCTGCTGGACCGGGCCGGGGTCGGCGAGATCCCCACCACCGGTGACCAGCTGATCGCGGCGGCCCGCAGGCTGCGCGCCAAGGGCATCGCCCCGGTGACCGTGGGCGGCAACGACTGGACCGGCCAGAAGCTGCTGGCGCAGATCATCCAGACCTTCCTGTCCCAGGAGGAGGCCCGGCACGTCTACTCGACGGGTGACTTCTCCGGGCGCGGCGCCCGCCGGGGCATCGAGTACTTCACGCACCTGCGCGACGCCGGCGTCTTCGCGGACAAGGCCCAGGGCCTCACCTCCGACTCGATGACGACGCAGTTCAACACCGAGGAGGCGGCCGTCCAGTCGGCGATGTCCTCCGCGCTGGCCAAGGTGCCCGAGCACGTGGCCCGGCACACGGAGGTCGGCGGCTGGCCACTCGCGGACGGGGCGGCGCACGACGGTCCGACCGTCATCCGCGCCTACACCCTCATCGGCTTCTGGATCAGTCCCAACGGCGTCCGCAAGATCGGGCACGTCGAGAAGTTCCTGCGGTTCATGTACCGCGAGGACGTCGTCGCGCGGTTCGTGACCGAGAGCGGCCGGGACATGGCCCTGCGCACGGACGCCGTCTCCACCGGCTTCCCGCTGGTCGGCGCGGCCCAGCGGCTCGGCTCCGAGGTGAGCCAGGTGCTGCTGCCCGACGTGTACGTGCCGCCCGCCGCGGCGCAACCGCTGATCACCGCGACCAGCACGTCGTTCACCCGCGGCACCAGTCCGGCCCGCGTGCGCGCCGCCCTCGAGTCCGCGTACCGGTCCGCATGAGCCGCCCGGACACCCCCGCGCTCGCCGCCCGGCGCCCTCTCGTCCCCCTCCCCCACTCCACCCGTTCTCCGGGAGTCACCGCATGACGACGCTCACGACGACGCCGGACGGGAGCGCGGCCCGCCGGTCCGCCCCGCCCGCCTCCCCCGTCCCGGCCGCGCGCCGGCCCCGGCAGGGCGGCACCGTCCTCGCGGTGCCCGCGCTGGTGTGGTACCTGGTCTTCATGGTCGGGCCGCTGCTCGCCATCTTCGTGATCGCGGCCCTGCACTGGCCGGGCATGCTCCAGCCGGTGTCCTTCGCGGGTCTCGACAACGCCCGGGTGGTGCTGGACGACCCGGTGTTCTGGGACGCGGTGCGCAACACCGCCGTGCAACTGGCCGTCGCCGTCCCGGTGATGATCGTCTGCGCCTACATGCTGGGGTACTACGTGGCCCAGCGGCCTCCCGGCCACCGGGTCCTCCGCTACCTGCTCTTCATCCCGGGGCTCATCTCGACGCCCGCGAAGGCGATGGTCTTCTACGCGGCCCTCTCCCCGGACGGCCTGCTCAACGGCGGTCTGGAGAGCGTCGGCCTCGGCTCCCTGACCGACGCCTGGCTGGCCTCGCCCTCGACGGCGCTGGCATGTCTGATCGCCCTGGACATCTGGGCCGGCATCGGCTTCACCGCCGTACTGTTCGCCGCCCGGCTGGGCAGCGTGCCGGACGAGCTGGGCGAGGCCGCGCAGCTCGACGGGGCCGGGCACTGGCGGACGATGTGGTCGGTCCACTTCCCCGTCATCCGCGACTACGTGGGCGTGGTGACGATGCTCCAGTTCCTGTGGACACTGTTCGGCTCCGCGCAGCACGTGCTGCTGCTCACGCAGGGCGGTCCGGGCACGTCGTCCACCACGCTGTCGTTCCTCGTCTACCAGAAGGCGTTCATCGCCGCCGACCTCGGCTACAGCCAGACCGTCGGCGTCCTCCTCTTCCTCGCCGGACTCGTCGGACTGCTGACGATCCGCCGCGTCTTCCGCCAGAACTACTGATCGGAGCAGCACTGATGAAGCTCGGCAAGCGCTGGCTCCCGGCCCACCTCCTGGTGTGGACGTACGCGGTGCTGCTCGTCGTCCCGCTGTACTACTTCCTGGCCTCGGCGTTCAAGTCCAACGACGAGATCTTCGCGCACCCCTTCGCCCCGCCCGCCTCGCTCGGGTTCGGCAACTTCCGTACGGCCTTCGAGAGCGCCGACCTCGGGCTCGCGGTCGTCAACTCGGCGCTGGTGACGGTGTTCTCGCTGGCGCTCACGCTGCTGCTGGCGATTCCGGCCGCGTTCGCGCTGGCACGGTCGACCGGGCGGCTGGCGGGCGCGGTCGAGAAGGTCTTCTCGCTGGGCTTCCTGATCCCGACGTTCGCGGCGCTCTTCCCCACCTTCCTCCTGGCGGCGGCCACCGGGCTGTTCCACACCCGGATCTTCATGGTGCTCTTCCTGCCGGCCACGGCGCTGCCGCTGTCGGTGGTGATCCTGGTGCAGTTCATGCGCACCATCCCGCCGGAGATGGAGGAGGCCGCCCGGCTGGACGGGGCGTCCACCTTCGCGGTGCTGCGGCACGTGTACACGCCGATGTGCCTGCCGGGCATCGCCACCGTGCTGCTGCTGAACTTTCTGACCTTCTGGAACGAGTACCTGTACTCGCTGGTCATCATCGGCCCGGACCCGGCGCAGCGCACGGTCCAGGTGGCGCTGCCCACGCTGAAGTCCATCACCGGCACGGACTACGGCGTGCTGACGGCGGGCACGGTGCTGACGCTGGTGCCGGTGTGGGTCGTCTACACCCTGCTCCAGAAGCGCATGCAGCAGGCCCTGGTCAGCGGGGCGGTGAAGATGTGAGCGTCTCCACCGAGCGGGCCGGGCGCCGGCCCACGATCAAGGCGGTCGCCGCGGCGGCCGGGGTGTCGACGGCCGCCGTGTCCCAGGCCTTCAACAACAAGGGCCGGCTCTCCGAGGCGACGCGCCGCCGGATCCTGGACGCCGCGCTGGAGCTGGGCTGGTCGCCCAGCGCCTCCGCCGCTGCACTGCGCAACGCGCGTACCCGCAGTCTCGCGCTGGTGGTGCGGCGCCCCACGGACGTGCTGGGCTCCGACCCGCACTTCAGCGAGCTGATCACCGGCATAGAGGGCGAGTTGGCGCCGCGCGGCTACGGCCTGCTGCTGCATCTGGTCAGCGGTCACCGCGAGGAGAACGCGCTGTACGAGCGGCTCGCGGCCGAGGGCCGGGTGGACGGCGCCGTGCTCACCGACGCCCGCGACGACGACGCCCGGCCGGCGCTGCTCGCCCGCCTCGGGCTGCCGGCGGTGCTGCTCGGTTCGCCCGACGACACGGCCGTCGTCCCGCGGGTCGGGCTGCGCGACCAGGGCGCGGGGATCGCCGAGGCCGTCACCCACCTGCTGGGCCTCGGCCACCGGCGCGTCGCCTACGTCAGCGGGCCGCCCGAGCTCCAGCACACCCGGGTACGCAGGGCGGCCTTCGAGGAGGCCCTGCGCGAGGCGGGCCTGCGCCCGTTCGCGGTCCTGCCCACCGACTTCAGCGAGCGGCGCGCCGTGGGCGCCACCGAGGCGCTCCTCGACTCCGCCGACCGGCCCACCGCGATCGTCTACGCCAACGACTCGATGGCGGTCTGCGGCATCGGCACCGCGCAGCGCGCCGGACTTGCCGTGCCCCGGGACGTGTCCGTCGTCGGCTACGACAACCTGCCCCTCGGTTCCTGGCTCCACCCGCGGCTGACCACGGTCGACCAGCAGGTGCAGCGGGTGGGGGCGGCCGCCGCCCGCATGCTGCTGGCCCTGTGCGGCGAGGAGGTCGAGGACACCGCCCTCGCCGAACGGCCGCGCCTGGTCGTCCGCGAGTCCACGGGGCCCGCCCCCGCCTGACCATCACCGGCCGCGACCGGCCGCGCCCGCCACGCACCATCCGCACCCCCACCACCCGAGAAGGACCATGCGACGCCACAGCGCCCAGCTCACCCACACCACCGACGTCCTGCCCTGGCTCGGCGCCAACTTCTGGTCCCGCACCGGCGGCCCGCTGATGTGGCGGAACTACGACCCGAAGACCGTCCGCGACGAACTGCGCGTCCTCGCCGACCACGGCCTCAACACGACCCGGTCCTTCTTCTACTGGCCCGACTTCCACCCGGAGCCGCACCGGATCGACGACGAACTGTGCGCGCGCTTCGAGGACTTCCTCGACGCCCACACGGAGACGGGCATGGGGACCATACCGACGTTCATCGTCGGCCACATGTCCGGCGAGAACTGGGACCCGGCCTGGCGCGGCAACCGCGACCTGTACGAGGACGTGTGGATGGTCGGCCGGCAGGCGTGGTTCGTCTCCCGCATGGCACGCCGCTTCAAGGACCACCCCGCGGTCACGGGCTGGCTGATCACCAACGAGATGCCGGGCTACGGCCGGATCTACCAGGTCGACCCGCCGTCCTGCGACGTGGTGACCGCGTGGGCCCAGGCCATGTGCAACGCGGTGCGCGCGACGGGCGCGACGCAGCCGGTGTCGCTGGGCGACGGCGCGTGGGGCATCGAGGTCACGGGCCGCGACAACGGGTTCTCGCTGCGGGAGACGGCCGAGTACGTCGACTTCGTGGGCCCGCACGTCTACCGCTCCGACACCGACCGGCCGCGGCAGCACTACCGGGCCGCGTTCGAGTGCGAGCTGGCCTCGGTGACCGGACAGCCCGTCGTACTGGAGGAGTTCGGACTGTCGACCGACACCGTCTCGGCCGCCAACGCGGGCGTCTTCTACCGGCAGACTCTGCACAACTCGCTGCTGGGCGGCGCCACCGGCTGGCTCGCCTGGAACAACACCGACTACGACGCCCTGTGGGACCAGTCCCCCTACGACCACCACCCCTTCGAGATGCACTTCGGCATCACCGACTCCACCGGGGCGCCCAAGGAACCGCTGCGGGAACTGGCCGCCTTCGCGGGGGTGCTGAAGGCGGTCGACTTCCCGCGCTGCTCCCGCGCCGACGCCGACGCCGCCCTGGTCGTCCCCGCCTTCCTCGAACGGGGTTACCCCTACAGCCGCCCCGCCGACCGGCCGCTCATCTTCACGTCCCTGCACCAGGGTTACGTCACCGCGCGCGCCGCCGACCTGCCGGTGGCCCTCACCCGCGAGGCCGACGGGCTGCCGGGCGAGGCGTCGCTCTACCTGCTGCCGGCCACCCGGCAGCTCACCACCCGCACCCGCAGGGAGCTGGCCCGCCGGGCCGCCGAGGGCGCCACCGTGTACCTGTCCTTCTGCTCCGGCGAGCACCCGGTCACCCGCGGCCCCTGGTTCGACGACCTCGACGGGCTCTTCGGCGTGGAGCTGCAACTGTCCTACGGCGTCGCCGAGCCGATCGAGGACGACGTGCTGGAGATGAGGTTCACCGAGGACTTCGGCGACCTGCGCGCCGGCGAGGTGCTGCGCTTCCCGGTCGCCGGGAACGAGGACAGCCGCGCCTATCTGCCCGTCGCACCGCGTGCGGGACGGGTCGTGGCCGTGGACGCCCACGGCCGGCCGGCGTTGATCGTCCATGAGACCGGAGTCGGCCGCACGGTGCTGGCCACCTATCCGCTGGAGCACATGGCGGCCCGCACCGCACGTGTCAACCCCGATGTCACGCAGCGCCTCTACGCCGCACTGGCCCAGGTGGCGGGGGCGCGCCGACCGGTCGTCGTCGCCGATCCGCACGTCTCGGCGGACGTCCTCGTCCACGCCGACGGCCGCCGCTTCGTGTGGCTGGTCAGCCAGAGTCCGGAGCCGCTCGTGGTCCGTCCGGACGCGGAGGGGAAGCTGCACGAGCTGACCGGCGGCCGCCCGGTCGAGGACGTGGCGCTCGACGCGTACGGCGTCGCGGTACTGGAGCTGCGATGACCCTCCCCCGCTACCGCGACCCCGCGGCGACGGTGCCGGACCGCGTCCGTGACCTGCTGGACCGCATGACCCTGACGGAGAAGGTCGGTCAGCTCAACCAGCGCATGTACGGCTGGGACGCCTACGAGCGCGCCGGGGACGGCCATCGCCTCACGGACGCCTTCCGCACCGAGGTCGCCGCCTTCGACGGCATGGGCGCGCTCTACGGACTGCAGCGGGCGGACGCCTGGTCCGGCGTCGGCTTCGCGGACGGCCTCGACGCACGGGACGGGGCGCGGACGGCGGCGGCCGTGCAGCGGTACGTCATGGAACACACCCGGCTCGGTATTCCCGCCCTGCTGGTGGAGGAGATGCCGCACGGCCACCAGGCGTTGGACGGCACGGTGCTCCCGGTGAACCTCGCGGCCGGCGCGACGTGGGATCCGGGGCTGTACGCCGATGCCGTGGCCGGGGCGGCGGCCGAACTACGGGCGCGGGGCGCGCACATCGCGTTGGTGTCGGCCCTGGACCTGGTGCGTGACCCGCGCTGGGGGCGCAGCGAGGAGTGCTTCGCGGAGGACCCGTACCTGGCGGCGCGGATGACCGAGGCGCTGGTCGAGGGCGCGGGGCGGGCCGGGGTGGCCGTGGTGCTCAAACACTTCGCCGGGCAGGGCGCCACGGTCGGCGGGCGCAACAGCGCCGCGACGGAGCTGGGCCCGCGCGAACTGCACGAGGTGCACCTGGCGGCGGCCAGAGCCGGGGTGGCGGCGGGCGCGGCGGGGGTGATGGCCGCCTACAACGAGTTCGACGGTCTGCCCTGCGTCGCCAGCCGGTACCTGCTGACCGACCTGCTCCGTTCGGAGTGGGGCTTCGAGGGCGTCGTCATGGCGGACGGCACGGCGGTGGACCGGCTCGTGCGGCTCACCGGTGACCCGGTGGCGGCGGGAGCGCTGGCCCTGGACGCCGGGTGCGACCTGAGCCTGTGGGACGACTCCTTCGCGCGGCTGGACGAGGCGGTGGACCGGGGCCTGGTGTCCGAGGCGGCCCTGGACGCGGCGGTGGCCCGGGTGCTCACGCTGAAGTTCCGCCTGGGCCTGTTCGAGGCGCCCCTGCCGCCGGCCGTACGGGGAAGCGAAAACCTGCCGGATCCCGGCGAGACGGGCGAGCGCCTCGCCCGTGCGTCGGTGACGCTGCTCTCCCACGAGGGCGGGGTGCTTCCCCTGTCCCGAGCGGTGCGGCGGATATCGGTCCTCGGACCGAACGCCGACTCCCTGGCGCAGCAGATCGGCGACTACACGGCGCCGCAGCGGCCGGGCAGCGGCATCACGGTGCTGGAGGGCATCCGCGCGGCGGTCGCGCCCGGCACCGAGGTGGTGCACGGCCCGGGGTGCGGTCTGGTGGGTGACGACGTGTCGGACGTCCCGGCGGCCGTGGCGCTGGCGGCCGGCTCCGACGTGGCCGTGCTGGTGCTGGGCGGTTCCAGCGCGCGCTCCTCGGACACGGTCTTCGACGCCAACGGCGCGGCCGTCACGGGGTCCGGAACGCCGTCGGGGATGACCTGCGGAGAGGGCGTCGACCTGGCGGACGTGGCGCTGCCGTACGGGCAACGGGCGCTGCTGGCGGCGGTGTCGGCGACCGGGACCCCGGTCGTGGTGGTGCTGGTCCAGGGCCGCCCGCACGCCCTTCCCGCGCCGGACGCGCCCGCGGCGGCGGTGCTGAGCGCCTGGTATCCGGGGCCGCGCGGTGGCCGTGCCGTGGCCGAGGTGCTGTTCGGGGACGCCGAGCCGCGCGGCCGGCTTCCGGTCTCCGTGCCCCGGTCGGCCGCCCAACTGCCCGTCCACTACAACGGCAAGGACCACCGCTATCGCGGGTACGTCGACCAGAGTGCCGTTCCGCGCCACGCCTTCGGGCACGGTCTGTCGTACACGAGCGTCGCCTACGGGGCACCGCGCCTGTCGCACGCGCGGGTCGGTGTGCGGGCCCCGCGGCTGACCTGCCGGGTCACGGTCCGCAACACGGGGGCCCGGACGGCCGAGGAAACGGTCCAGCTCTATGTGCGCCGCCTGTCCGGGGGCACGTCCTGGCCGCGCGTGCGCGAGCTGCGCGGTTTCGTCCGGCTGAGCATCTCCCCCGGCGAGGAGGCCGAGGCGGTCTTCGAGGTGGGTTTGGACACGCTGGCGTCGGTGGGGCGCGACCTCCGCCTCGCCGTGGAGCCGGGGGTGGTGGAACTGGAGACGGGCCCGGCGTCCGACCGGACCCGTGGCGCACGCCTGGAGATCACGGACTCGGAGATCACACCCTCGGAATCGAACGCAATTTAGGCTAGCCTTACCTTCATGGCGAAGGTTCGACGGCTCACGCCCCAGCACCCGCAGATGTTCCGCGCCCGCGTCGTGCGGACCGAGCGGGTCTCCCCGTCCATGCAGCGCGTCACGGTCTCGGGGCCGGCCCTGGGCGGCTTCCCGTGGCGGGGGTACGACCACTGGTTCCGGCTGTTCTTCCCGCTCCCCCACCAACGCGACCTGCGTCTGCCGGAGTTCACGGGCTCGCAGTGGTGGCAGCCGTATCTCGCGATCCCGGAGGAGGAGCGGCCGCACTGCGCCAACTACTCCGTGGCCGACTACCGCGCGCAGGCGGCCGAGCTGGACATCGACTTCGTCGTCCACCGCGGGCCCACCGGCGAGATCGAGGGCCGGGCCGCGGTCTGGGCCTGCGGCGCCCGCACCGGGGACACCCTCGCCCTGCTCGACCAGGGCATCCTCTTCGACTGCCCGCAGGACGCCTCGGAGGTCATCGTGGTGGCCGACGAGACCGGACTGCCCGCGACGGCGGGCATCATGCGCTCGCTTCCCCGAGGCGCCGTGGGGCGGCTCATCCAGGAGATCCCCACCGACGGCGACCGCCGCGAGCTGGACGCCCCGGCCGGCATGAGGGTCTCCTGGGTCGTACGGCGGGACGGCACCTCGGTCCCCGGGGCCGCCGCACTGCGTGAACTGCGCCGGCTGACCCGTGCCGACGCGACGGGATACGCCTTCGTGGTCGGCGAGTCGACGCTGGCCACCGAGGGACGCAGGCACCTGCACCGCCTCGGCCTGCCGAAGGAACGCATCACGTTCTCGGGGTTCTGGAAGCACGAGGCAATGGCGGCAGCCTGACTCCACCGCCGCCCCGGTCAGGAAACGGCGTCCGGGCGGCCGAGGACGTACGGCGCGAGGATGTCGGCCACCGTCCGGTTGCGCGGCGCGGGAACACCCAGCCGGTCGGCGAGGTCCGCCACGCCCCCGCTGAGCCAGGGCAGTTCGAGGCGGTTGCCCTTCTCCAGGTCGTTGTGCATGGAGGAGGTCATGGCGGCGGGGAGCGTGTCGCAGAAGCCGAGCCGGTCCTCGGCGAAACCGCTGTCCAGCCGCACACCCGACGCCTGCGCCACGGCCACCGTCTCGGCCATGACGTCGTAGAGCAGTCGCCGGCTCTGTTCGTTGGCGCGGATGACGCCGACCGGCTGGCGGACGGTCGCCGTGGTCGCCGACAGGCCCACGAGGAACACGAACTTCTCCCAGATCACCCTCTCGATGTCGTCGTCGGCCTCCGCGTCGATGCCCGCGTCCCGGAAGGCGGCGAGCACGGCCCGGACAGTCTCCGCCGGACCCGGCCGGTAGGAGCCGAGCACGATCTTCTGCAGGGTGCCGTTGTGCCTGACCACTCCCGGCTCCTCGATGAAGGCGGAGATGAAGCAGACACCGCCCAGGACCTGTTCGTCCGCCAGCCGGCCGCGCAGGACGGCGTCCTTGTGCACCCCGTTCTGCAGGGACAGCACCGTCGCGTCGCCCGCCGCCGAGGACTTGAGCTGCTCGGCGACGGACTCGGTGTCCCACAACTTGACGGCGACGAGGACCAGATCGGCGGGGCCGAGTTCGGAGACGCTCGCGACGACGGAGCCGGGCGAGGTGCGCAGGTCGCCCAGCGGACTGTGCACGACCAGACCCGACCGGCGGATGGCCTCGAGGTGGCCGCCGCGGGCCACGAAGGTGACCTCGTGCCCCGCCGCGGCCAGCCGGGCTCCGAAGCAGCCTCCGACTCCACCGGCCCCGATCACCGCGATGCGCATGCCCGTTCCCCCACTGCCTCGGCAACCGTCCGCACGGTCGCCATCATGCCCGCCTACGACTTCACGAAGTCCAGCAGGTCGGGGTTGAGGATCTCCGGGTGGGTCGAGAGCATGCCGTGCGGGAGTCCCTCGTACGACTTCAGGGTGCCGTTCCGCAGGAGCTCCACCGACCGGGGCGCCGCGTCCTCGTAGGGCACGACCTGGTCGTCCGTGCCGTGTGCGACGAGGACGGGGACGTCGATCCGCTTGAGGTCGTCGGTGAAGTCGGTCTCCGAGAAGGCCGCAATGCACTCGTAGTGCGCGTTGGCGGCGCCCATCATGCCCTGCATCCACCAGTGGTCGATCAGCCCCTGGGAGACCGTCGCGCCGTCCCGGTTGAAGCCGTAGAAGGGGCCGGACGGCACGTCGATGTAGAACTGCGCGCGATTGGCGGCCAGGGCCGCGCGGAACTCGTCGAAGACCTCGATCGGCAGTCCGCCGGGATTGGTCTCGGACTTCACCATCACCGGGGGGACGGCACTGACGAGCACGGCCTTCGCGACCCGGCCCGGCTTGGCGCGGGCCACATAGCGCGCCACCTCGCCGCCCCCGGTGGAATGCCCGATGTGCACGGCGTCCCGCAGGTCGAGGGCGTCGGTCAGCGCCGCGACGTCGGCGGCGTAGGTGTCCATGTCGTGGCCGCCGGAGGGCTGGCCCGAGCGTCCGTGGCCACGCCGGTCGTGGGCGATGACCCGGTAGCCGTGGGAGAGGAAGAACAACATCTGGTTGTCCCAGTCGTCGGCACTGAGCGGCCAGCCGTGGTGGAAGACGATCGGCCGGCCGTCGCGCGGCCCCCAGTCCTTGTAGAAGATGTCCGTGCCGTCGGAGGTGGTGACCGTGCCCATTGCCGTTCCTTCCGCGTGGATGACGCATCCCCGGCAGCCACCCTACGCCGGAAACCGGCATTCGACATTTTTCACCCATCTTGCTCCGGAGTGCTGGTCAGCCGGAAGCCGGTGGTCTGCGCCGTCACCCGAACTCCCCGCCCGCGGGCCACAGTCGTCCGCGGTGCGACGATGCCGCGAAGCGACACCGTGGGAGCGGCCGTCTCCGGGACCGCGGGTGATCGGGCGGCGGATCCCGGTCCGGCGACTTTTGTACAAGACCGGCGTCGGGTGCCCGGAGCAGCATCACCGCATGAGTCAGTACGACACCGGTCTCTCGCACGGAATGCACCTGGTCCACGACGGCCCGCCACAGGCACCGCCCATAGTGCTCATCCACGGTTCCGGCGCCTCGGGAGCCTTCTGGGCTCCGCTGGTTCCCGCGCTGGCCGAGCACCGGCACGTCCTGCGTGTCGACCTTCCGGGCTGCGGCAAGTCCCCGCCCGTCGACAGGTACGACGTGCCCCGGCAGGCGGGCCGGGTGGCGGCGCTCCTGGACGAACTCGGGCTGCGTCCGGTGACCGTGGTCGGCCACTCCAGCGGCGGCTACGTCGCCACGGCGCTCGCGGAGCTGCGCCCCGACCTGGTCGGCGCCGTCGCCCTGGTCAGCACGGGTCCGGGGCTGGACGCGTTCCTGCCCCAGCCGCTGATCCTCCGGCTGCTGCTGGCCCCGCCCTTCGGCCCGCTCCTGTGGCCGCGGCGTACGGACGCGATGCTCCGCAAGGGGATCGACGCGACGGCGGCCGGCCCCGTGGACGTGCCGGCCGGCCTGATCGAGGACCTGCGGGGGACGTCGTACCGCTCCTTCCGGACGGCCGCGCGCGGGAACACGGCCTACCTCGCCGAGCGCGGCGTGCCCGAACGCCTCGCCGCCCTCACCGTCCCGGTGCTGGTGCTCTTCGGCGCCGACGACCCGCGCTGGGAGCCGTCGTCGGCGCACCGGTACGAAGCCGTGCCCGACGCGCGGATCGAGATGCTGCCGGGGGTCGGGCACCTGCCCCCGCTGGAGGCACCAGGAGCGACCGCCGAGCTGCTGCTGGGTCTCACCGCACAAGGCGTCGACGTCCCGGCCGCCGGCCCCGAGACCTAGACTGGCGACGTGTCGTCCACCAGGGCACCCGACGGGGCGCCGCCCGACTGGTCGAGCGTGCACGTCGCGGTCCCGCCGCCCTCGGTCCGGCTGCCGGGGGTGAGCATGGCCGGGTTCAGTCAGCGCGTGCCCGCCTTCGTGGACATGGCCATGGTCGCGCATCCGTCCGTCACCGTGCTCATCGACCTGAGCGAGGGCGACGGCCTCCTGTACGGCGCCGCCGGCCGGCACGGCCACGGCAGCTTCGTCGTCGGCCTCGCGCCGGGAGACCTCAGGGCCGCCGGCCGGGTCGGCGCATGCCTGCAGATCCGGCTGGAACCGGCCGTGGCGGCCGCGGTGCTCGGCCCGTCGGGCGGGCTCGGCGGGCGGGTGGAGTCCTTCGAGGACGTCTGGGGCCGCGAGGCGGCGCGGGCCCAGGAGGAACTGCGCGCCGCCGGGTCCTGGGACGAGCGGTTCGCGGTCGCGGCGGACCTCCTGAGGCGCCGCACGGCGGACCGGTCGCCGGTCGATCCGGAGGTCGCCCACACCTGGCGGACGACACTGGTCAGCCGGGGGCGCGTACGGGTCGAGGATCTCGCCGACGAGGTCGGCTGGAGCCGCAAGCGGCTGTCGGCCCGCTTCCACGCCCAGCTGGGCATCACGCCCAAGCGGGCCGGCCGGCTGGTGCGGTTCGACCACGCCGCCCACCTGCTCGCGGCGGGTCTGGCCCCGGCCACCGTCGCCTTCGAGTGCGGCTATGCGGACCAGTCCCATCTCCACCGGGAGGTGGGGGCGTTCACCGGGCTCACCCCCACGGCCGTGGCCGGCGCCCCGTGGCTCGCGATCGACGACGTCGCGTGGCCGGGCCAGTCGCCCGGGGCGTAGCGTCTGGCCGCATGGGATCACCGCCTCGTCCGCACTCCGCGCCCGGCGCCGCCCGGTGCCGGGCCCGTGACCTGGGAATCGTCATCGGGTCCTGCGACACCGGGCCCTTGAACACGATCACCGACGTGCCCGGTGTCCGCGTCGGGCACACCACCGTGCGCCGGCCGCCGGAGGTGCACACCGGAGTCACCGCGGTCGTGCCGGACCTCGTCGGTCCCCGCACGCCGCTGCCGGCCGGGGTGTTCACGGGCAACGGCTACGGCAAGCTGATCGGTACCACTCAGCTCACCGAGCTCGGTGAGCTGGAGACCCCGGTGCTGCTCACCTCCACCCTGTCGGCGTTCCGGGCGGCCGACGCCCTCGTCGGCTGGGTGCTGGGGCGGCCGGGGTGCGAGGAGGTACGGAGCCTCAATCCGGTCGTGGGCGAGTGCAACGACGGCTTCCTGTCCGACATCCGGGCCCGGCCCGTCCACGAGGAGCACGTGCGGGCCGCCCTGGACACGGCTTCGGGCGGTCCGGTGGCCGAGGGGTGCGTCGGCGCGGGGACCGGCACCGTCGCGCTGGGGTTCAAGGCCGGTGTCGGCACCGCCTCCCGCGTCCCGGCCGTGGGAGACCGGCGCTTCACGGTGGGCGTGCTGGTGCAGGCGAACTTCGGCGGCACGCTTCGGGTCCTCGGCCGGACCTTCGCTCCCCCGCACCCGGGCGCCGCACCGGAGGGTCCGGGGCCGGACGCGGACGTCGGTTCCTGCATGATCGTGGTCGCCACCGACGCTCCCGTCGACTCCCGGCAGCTCACCCGGGTCGCACGGCGCGCCGTGTTCGCGCTGGCCCGCACGGGCGCGGCGTACAGCCACGGCAGTGGTGACTACGCCGTCGCCTTCGGCACACGGCCGCACGCCGGTCATCCGGTGGCGGACGCCGATCTGGGCCCGCTGTTCGAGGCCGTCCTCGACGGGGTCGAGGAAGCGGTGCTCAACTCGCTGCTCGCGGCGAGCACGACGACCGGTTTCGGCGGCCGTACGGTGCCCGCGCTCTCCGCGGAGGCCCTGGTCGCCGCCCTGGCCGGTCCGGTCCAGGGACTCGGCGGCCGTTGAACGGACGCGCACGGGAGGGCCCTCACGACGTCGTCCCGCCCCGGCCGGACAGTGACCGACCCGGCCGGATGCTCACCACCTCGGCTCCGGCCGAGGCCGGGGCCGTTTGCCGGACGCGCGGGCAGTTGATAGGGAAGTGGTGTCCCGGAGGGTTTCGGCCCGCCCGAGCACCTCGCGACCCGACGGCCCGGAACCCACGACCGGAGAAGCTCCCATGAAGATCCAGCTCACCAGCGTTTTCGTCGACGACCAGGCCCATGCCCTGCGCTTTTACACCGAGACGCTGGGCTTTGTGAAGAAGCACGACGTGCCCGTGGGGGCCGGAGGGGACCGCTGGCTGACGGTGGTCTCCCCGGAGCTTCCCGACGGGACCGAGCTGCTCCTCGAGCCCTCCGGTCATCCCGCGGTGGGGCCGTACCGGACCGCGTTGGCCCAGGACGGCATTCCCGCCGCCTCCTTCGCCGTGGACGACGTGCGGGCGGAGTACGACCGGCTGCGCGGACTCGGGGTGCACTTCACCCAGGAGCCGCTGGAGATGGGTCCGGTCACCACGGCGGTCCTGGACGACACCTGCGGCAATCTGATCCAGATCATGCAGGGCCAGTAGCCGCGAGCGCGTCCGGCGGAACATCCGGGGCCCGGGAGAACCCTCGTGCCTACGGAGCCGTCGCGCTCTCCAGCCGGTCGGCCAGCGTCGCGGCGAACTCCTCCGCCCGTGCCAGCTGGGTCCGCAGGTCGGCCACCCGCTGCCGGGCCGCCCGTTCGAAGTCTCGGACGCGTTCCAGGAGTTGCTCACGCTCGTCGGCCGGCAGCGGCCCGTCGCCGCGGTCCAGGCGGTCGGTGGCCTCCAGCAGATCGCGCATCTCGTCGAGGGTGAAGCCGAGCGGCTTCATGCGGCGCACGACCATGAGGCGGGCGACGTCGGCCTCCGTGTACAGCCGGAAGCCGCCCTGTGAGCGTGCGGAGGGGACGACCAGGCCGGTCTCCTCGTAGTGCCGGATCGTGCGCAGCGACAACTCGGTCCTGGCCGCCACCTCGCCGATCTGCATGTGCCCGCCGCTCACGCTGCGCCTTCCTCGTCGTCCGTCCTGCCGCCACCGCGACGGCTTGGATCTCTACCGTAACGTTAGGGTAGAGTTGCCCGGGTGCCGGGCCGCTGTGCCGTTCGGCACTCTATGGTGCGGGAGGCCCGACACGGTGCGGGAGACCCGGTCCACCATGCCACTGCCGGGGCCGAGGAAGCTCCCGGCGAAGACCGACGCCGGCAGGAGAGAGCGAGCGCATGCCCATGATGCCCCGCGCCGCCGTCTGCCCGCCGTGACGCTTCGCCCCTGAGCCGGCGGCCGTTCTCGACGGCACGCCGTGTTCTTCCCACCTCGGCCCACCACCGCGCGGCCCCCGCGCTTCCCCGCACGCCCCTCGCCGCCGGGCGTGCCCGACCACGACGGGTACCTCCCTCTTGTCTGCTCCCGCGCTTTCCCCCGCCGCGCGTCTGCGCGGCCTCAAGCCCGACTGGATCTCCGACCCCAAGGTGTGGCGCACCGAGGTCCTCGCCGGACTCGTCGTCGCCCTCGCCCTGATCCCGGAGGCGATCTCGTTCTCGATCATCGCCGGGGTCGACCCGGAGATCGGCCTGTTCGCGGCCTTCACCATGGCCGTCACCATCTCGGTCGTGGGCGGCCGCCGCGCGATGATCTCCGCGGCGACGGGCGCCGTCGCCCTGGTGATCGCCCCGTTGAACCGCGAGCACGGCCTGAGCTACCTCGTCGCGGCGGTCATCCTCGCCGGTGTCTTCCAGGTGGTCCTCGGCGCGCTCGGGGTGGCCAGGCTGATGCGCTTCGTGCCGCGCTCGGTGATGGTCGGCTTCGTCAACGCCCTGGCCATCCTCATCTTCATGGCGCAGGTGCCGGAGCTGACCGACGTGCCCTGGCCCGTCTACCCGCTGGCAGCGGGCGGGCTGGTGCTGATGGTGCTCTTCCCGAAGGTCACCCGGGTGGTCCCCGCGCCGCTCGTCTCCATCGTCGTCCTGACCGTCGTCACCGTGGCGGCCGGCATCGCCGTGCCGACCGTCGGAGACAAGGGGGAGCTGCCCCACGCGCTGCCGGTGCCGGGGCTGCCCGACGTGCCGTTCACCCTCGACACGCTGACGACCGTCGCCCCGTACGCACTCGCCATGGCGCTGGTCGGGCTCATGGAGTCGCTGATGACGGCGAAGCTGGTGGACGACATCACGGACACCCACTCCGACAAGACCCGCGAGTCGATCGGTCAGGGCATCGCCAACATCGTCACCGGCTTCTTCGGCGGCATGGGCGGATGCGCCATGATCGGCCAGACGATGATCAACGTGAAGGTGTCCGGCGCGCGTACCCGCCTGTCCACGTTCCTGGCGGGCTCGTTCCTGATGGTGCTGTGCATCGTCTTCGGCCCGGTCGTGTCCGACATCCCGATGGCCGCCCTCGTCGCGGTGATGGTGATGGTGTCGTTCACGACGTTCGACTGGCACTCCGTCGCCCCGAGGACGCTGAAGCGGATGCCGGCCGGTGAGATCCTCGTCATGGTGATCACCGTCGCGGTCGTGGTCGCCACCAGCAACCTGGCCGTCGGCGTCGTGGTCGGCTCCGTCACCGCGATGGTCGTCTTCGCCAGGCGGGTGGCCCGCCTGGCCGACGTCACCTCGGTGACCGACCCCGACGGCGGCCAGGTCGTCTACTCCGTCACCGGCGAGTTGTTCTTCGCCTCCAGCAACGACCTGGTCTCGCGCTTCGACTACGCCGGTGACCCCGACCAGGTGGTCATCGACCTGTCCGCCACCCACATCTGGGACGCCTCGTCCGTCGCCGCCCTGGACGCGATCGAGACCAAGTACGCGCAGCGCGGCAAGCAGGTCGAGATCGTCGGCCTCAACGAGCACAGCACCGTCATGCGCGAGAGGCTCGGCGGCACCCTCACCGGCAACCACTGACCCTCCGGGCCGTCACACGGGGCGGGCATCACGCGCGGGGCGGGCATCATGCGCGGGGCGGGCGGAACTGGGGGCCGTAGGTGCCGCGGGCTCCCGGGAGGGGGATTTCCATGAGCTCGAGCGCGGGGGCCTCCAGCCCGCCCATGGTCCGGACGGCGGAACCCAGGGTGCGGGCGTCGCCGTCGGCCCAGGCCGTCTCGAGGGTGCTCAGCACGTTGGCGTAGGCGGTGTCGAAGCGGTCGAGGAGATCCCGGACGCGCTGCGACGGGTCGGGCCATCCGCCGGCCGAGACCCGGGCCATGGGACGCGCGTCCGGGAAGGGCACGGGGGCGCCGGTGAACCGCCAGCCGTCGTCCTCCCGGCGCAGTTGCCGTCCGTGGTAGATCTCGCCGAAGGCGTAGTAGTGGGCCGGGTAGTCGTCCCCGAAGGCGTCCTCGGGGGAACTGGTGGTGCCCTCCCCCTGTTCCTTGATGGTCTCGATGGCCCGCTCGACGCCGTCGAGGTCGGTCACGGGTTCCAGGACGTCGGAGCCGATGCGCTGGGAGAGCTGCCCGCGGGCCGACAGTTCGGGCGCCGTGGACCGGAAGGCGCTCATGAGCTCGTCGTAGAAGTGGCCGATGCTGGGCGAGCCGTTCAAGCCGCGGGCGAGGGGCGCCTCGGGGGCTTCGATCGCCATCATCACGTCGTGCACGAAGGGCCTGTTGAGGCCCGAGAGGTAGACGTTCACCCCGTCGCGCACCCCGCCGGGCAGGGGGCCCGGGTAGGCGAGGGCCGCGTCCGTGATCCGCGGCCGGCCTCCCACGGCCACCAGCAGGTTGCAGACGACGCCCATGTGGTACATCTCGTCGCCGATGATGCGCCGGATGAGGCGCGCGACGTGGCTGGTGCGATCCCCCACGGACCACCATCCGCACAGGTAGGGCGGGATCGTGGCGAGTTCGAGGGCCACGGCGACCTGCAGGGCCTCCCGCAGCCAGCCGGCACCGCGGCCGCCGCGGGGTACGGCGAGCAGCCGGGCCACGGACCGGCAGCCGGAGACGGCACCTTCGGGCCGCCCGGCCGCCCGGACGGGCGCGGCGGCCGAGACGGGGGCGGCCGCCGAGAGGGGGGTCGCGGCCGTCAGGACGGCCGACGCCATGAAGGTCCTTCGCCCGAACGGGGCGCCCGTCCCCGACGCTTCCTCGCGCACACCAGTCACCCGTACTCCCTCTGCAAGCGATGCCCGCCTCTGACCGAGACGTCCGCGTTTGTCCGACGGCTGGCGAAACTAGCAGCGCCGAGGCCGTTTCCCGGGCGGGCGGCACCGAGCGGGGCATCCTCTACCCGGTCGGCCCTACCGGCGGCGCCCGGGTGCGGCGCCGAGTGGCTCACGTATCAGCGACAGCAGCAGCCCGTGCGTCTCGGCGTCGGCCGCCGCCACCAGCCCCCGGCCGGCGGGACCGACCGGGCCGCCGTCGACTCCGGTGACGACGCAGCCGACCGCCCGGCACAGCGCGATGCCGGCGGCGAAGTGCACGCTCTCCGTGAGGCCGGTGCCGTCGGTGACATAGGCGGCACGTTTCCCGGCCGCGACCCAGGCCAGTGCCAGTGTCGTCGACACCACCCGGGGCCGGAACTCCTGCCGGAACCCGGGGTGGGCGAGCAGGTCCACCGCACGGAACGCGGGCGCGCCGGGGAAGGGCGGATCGAGGTTCACGTCGACGAGCCGGGTGGCCGCGGTGGGCGCCAGTGCGGTGTCCCGGCCGTCGCGCCGTACCCGGGCGCGCTCCCCGTCGGTGTGGAAGACCTCGCCGCCGAACGGGTCGGCCACCGCCGCGGGGCCGCCGCGCAACGCCACGTTGACGGCCACGAGCGCGGTACCGACGGCGTAGTTGAGGGTGCCGCACAGGGGATCCACCAACCACTCCCGCCCGGCGTCGGCCGGTCCCCGCCGCCCGCTCTCCTCCCCGCGCACCGCGTCCCGCGGCCGGGCCGCATGGATGACGTCGAGGATCGCCTCCTCGGCCGCCACGTCGACGTCGGTGGCGAAGTCCCCACCCCCCTTGTCGAATCGGGCCAGCCGACGCCCGTACCGGGCCCGTACGATCTCCGCGCCGGCCCGGGCGGCGGCGATTGCGACCTCGGTGTCGCCATGACTCACAGGTGAGTTGATCACGGGTGCAGGGTAACGGCCGTCGCGGTCCCGGCCTGTCCGCACCCGTTCGCGGCCAGGGCACAATGCCTGCTGTGAGCCATCTCCTGTGCGGCGTCGCCGGACGACGGCCGCGGACTGGCGCCCGAGGCTGCCACCAACCCCCGGGGGCGTTCGCAGCCTTCCGGAGGAAATGACCCGGCCCGGGAAAGCGGCACGGGCATGAGAACACGGCGCGCAGCGCACTGAGCGAGATTGCCCGGCACCCCCGCGTCGACTTGCCCGGCCCACTGTTCGCCGTTGACACACTCTTGACACGGTCACGTCGACCGCTTGTATGGTCTAGTCCAACAGAACTCACCGCTCCGCTTGCGGAGTTGAGCCCTGCCGGGGTCCCCACGCCCCTGCGGGGACGGTGAGTGCGCGTCGCCTTCGCGCCTCCTGGCCCCACCCACGAGAGGCCGTACCGGCGTGCGCGCGGTCCCCCACACACGGCCGCGCGTGGCCCCGGGACGGCCGGAAGTGAAGGAGTTCCCCATGCACGCACGTCGGAAGACCGCTGCCCTGATCGGCGCGGCCCTCGCCCCTGTCGTGGCAGTGAGCCTGCCCGCCTCGTCGGCGAGCGCACACGGCTACATCTCCGACCCGCCCAGCCGTCAGGCCCAGTGTGCGGCGGGCACGGTGTCCTGCGGCGACATCACGTACGAGCCCCAGAGCGTCGAGGGTCCCAAGGGCCTGACCAGTTGCAGCGGCGGCAACAGCCGGTTCGCGGAGCTGGACGACGACAGCAAGGGGTGGCAGGTCACCCCGGTGTCGAAGACCACGACGTTCTCGTGGCGGCTGACGGCACAGCACGCCACCAGCACGTGGGAGTACTACGTCGGCGGTCAGCGGATCGCGCGGTTCGACGACGGCGGCGCGAAGCCGGACGCGGTCGTGAACCACCAGGTCGACTTCGGCGGGCTCACCGGGCAGCAGAAGGTCCTCGCCGTCTGGAACGTCGCCGACACGTCCAACGCGTTCTACGCCTGCATCGACGTCAACGTCGGCGGCTGACGGGCCGGGCGGAGCAGTCCGGGAGCGGCCACGTCCCCTCGCGGGTGCGCGGTCGCTCCCCTCCGCCGCCCCTGCCTCCTCCCTCCCACCGAGCAGGAGTCCCCACCGTGCAGCACCGCAAGCTCGCTCTGCTGGCCGCCACCGGCGCGGCCGCCGCCCTGTGCACCCTGACCATGGCTCCGACGGCCGTCGCCGAGAAGGCCGAGAAGCCGGGCACCCGGGCCACCGCCGCCGCATTCGTGGTCAGCGAGGCCCAGTTCGACCAGATGTTCCCGAACCGGAACTCCTTCTACACCTACAGTGGCCTCACCGCCGCGCTCAGCGCCTACCCGGGGTTCTCGAACACCGGCAGCGACACGGTGAAGAAGCAGGAAGCAGCCGCCTTCCTCGCCAACGTCGGCCACGAGACCGGCGGGCTGGTGCACGTCGTCGAGCAGAACACCGCCAACTACCCGCACTACTGCGACGCCTCCCAGCCGTACGGCTGCCCGGCCGGCACGGACAAGTACTACGGGCGCGGGCCCGTCCAGCTGAGCTGGAACTTCAACTACAAGGCCGCCGGGGACGCCCTCGGCATCGACCTGCTCAACAATCCCGACCTGGTCCAGAACGACTCGGCCGTGGCCTGGAAGACGGGCCTTT
The DNA here is from genome assembly GCF_000772045.1 of Streptomyces sp. CCM_MD2014. GTDB lineage: Bacteria > Actinomycetota > Actinomycetes > Streptomycetales > Streptomycetaceae > Streptomyces > Streptomyces salinarius. Next base: position 221,076 of record NZ_CP009754.1, read on the forward strand.
GGTACTGGAACACCCAGTCCGGACCCGGCACCATGACGCCGCACGACGCCATGGTCAACGGCGCCGGGTTCGGGGAGACCATCCGCGCCATCAACGGCAGCCTGGAGTGCGACGGGGGCAACCCCGGACAGGTCCAGAGCCGGATCGACAACTACGAGCGCTTCACCCAGCTCCTCGGCGTCGAGCCCGGCGGCAACCTGAGCTGCTAGGCGCCGGCCGGCCCGACCGCCCCCTCACGCCCACCGGCACGCCCGGCCGTGAGGGGGCCGTGCCGTCTGCGGAACCGGCGTCCCGGGCCGGGGCGCGACCTGCAGCGGTCGTGACGAGCCGCTCCGGATGCGCGGGGTCGACCGCGAGTACGACGCCCGCGGGGCGGGTGGCCCCGCCCTACGACGTCCACGACCGGGTCGGTCGTTCCGGCCCCGGGAGCAGCGCCCCCAGCAGCCGGCCCCCGGCCGGCGTGAGCGACCACCGCTCGTGCTCGGCGTCGTCGCCGGCGAGGGCGACCGGCGGCACCGCCTCCCCCTGCCGGACGGGGGCGTTGAGGTCCACGACCGCGAAGCAGCGCTTCCCGGTCTCCGTGGCCTCCGCACCCCGCAGGACGCACAGACCGTCAAGGACGGCGAGCCCGCGTCCTCCTTCGGCATCGGGGTCAGCACGGCGCCGCCGGGGCAGGCGCGGGTTCGTGTCGGACACCTCGACGACGAGGAGGTGTTCGTCCAGGACGACGTCCACGGCCAGCCGTCCCCCCGCGTGCAGCAGGCCGTTGGTCAGCAGTTCCGAGGCCACCAGTTCGAGACGTACGCGCTGTTCCTCGGACAGCAGGACACCCCACGACCGCACGGTGGCGGCGATCCTCTTGCGCCCGGCGCGGACGGTGGCGGGGGTGGCTTCCACGGTGAAGCGGGATCGAAGCATCGTTGTCTCCTGGCGGGGACGCGCACCGTCGTCGGCGGTGCGCGTCAGTCGGCCGAGTACTGCGGTGGCCGCTCGTGGGGCCCGGCGTTCTCCCGCCGGCCCCAGGCGATTCCGTAAATACCGGCCTGACATTTCGCGGGCAGTATGTGGACGCTGTGGGAAGCGTCCAGGCCGAGCGGACGGAGTTCCTCCCGCTCGGCTTCGGAATTGTGGCGGTAGTACCCGTGCACGGCCGACGGAAGGTACCGGGGATGGAAGAAGACGTGCAGGAGATACTGCCGGACCGGGACGGGCAGGGTGCGCTCGTGATGGTTCGAGGGCCGGCACCGGGGCCCGATGTCGAGGGTGTAGTCGATGATCGCGGTTTCGCCGCGCCGAAGGGCGCGCCCGAATCCGATGTCGAATACCGCGGAACTGACGTCCTGACGGAAACACAGTGCCTGCAGGCGCCCGCAATTCACGGTCACTTGCACGGAGGGCGTGCCGGGATCGTCCAGGTTGTGGTGGGCCGTCAGGTGCCGCACGTCGTCACGGGTGGCGCGCACCACGTGGTTGACCGTGTAGCGCTCGATGCACCCGTGGTCGTCGAGGTGCACGGTCTCCGACACGGAGAGGGTGAGGAGGTTCTCGTTGAACCGGTAGGCGTCCTCTCCCAGGGCCCGCTCGAGGGGCGCGCCGGGGCTCAGAACCCGCGAGAGGGCGTCCGGCACCCGGTTCGTCGGGGCGAGCGCCCTGCCGCGCGGGCGCCGGTGGGCCAGCAGGGACTGCAGCGTTCCCGGCGCCAGCTTCAGGATGACCTCGATCTCCGCCACCGCCCGCAGGGACTGCCGGCGCTCGGGCTGACTGCGGCCCCGCTGCCAGTGGCTCAACGTCACCGGACTCACCGAGATGCCGCGTTGCCCGAGGTGGTGGTGCAGACGCTGCAGGGACAGTCCGCGCGCCTTCAGCGCCCGTTGGAGGGCCTCCCCGAAGGTGAGCCCGTCCGCGCGCCCCGCCTCCTCGGGCGGGGCTGCCTCCGGCCGGTCGTCCCGCTGGTTCATCGACGGCTCCCGAACGGTTCTGTCAGGGGGCGGCAGGGCTGCCGCCGCCGGTGAGCGGGGCAGCCCTGCCGTCGTGGATCACCACAGGGTACGGGTGGTCCACCGGCTCGGCGCGGCGCCTGGGGAGAACGTCGCGCCGGGCCCGGTCCGCGGATCGGTCAGGCGGTGTTCAGGCTCAGCCCGTAGTACCGCAGCGCGTCGTCCAGCGGCTGGAAGTACGAGGTGCCCTGCCCGTAGACGCCGTTGCAGCGGTTGTCGGTCAGGCCGCCCGAGGTCAGGCCCTGGCCCTGGTTGCCGGAGATCCAGGGGCCGCCGCTGTCCCCGCCCAGGTCGCAGGCGTCGCTCAGCCCGAGGTCGGTCACGAGGGTGGCCGGCTGGCCGGGGTCGGTGTACGTCACCGAGTAGTCGTAGGCCTTGATGGAGCCGCAGGTCCAGCCGGAGGTGGCGCCGGACTTGCAGACGTCGGAACCGACCGGGGCCCGCCGGCTGCCCCGGACGGCGATGTTGCCACCGTTGCCCCAGGTGCCGACCTGGGGCGCGATGGTCGTGCCGGCGTCGACCGAGGCGAGGCCCATGTCGACGCTGTCCCGCCCGTGGTGGAACCGGGTGGTGGTGCCCTTGGCGAAGTGCGAGCCGTCGTAGTACAGGTCGGGCAGGTTCTCCACGCAGTGCCCGGCGGTGACCAGGACCTGCCGGCCCGACGAGTCGCGGGCGCCGTAGCCGACCGAGCAGTAGTGGTTGCCGTAGTCCATCCGGCTGCCGGGGTAGACGGTGCCGGCCATCGAGACGGCCTTGCCTTCGCTGTCCTGTACGGCGACCGCGGCCCCGTAGGACGCGGCCTTGTTCAGGAACTCGCGGTCGGCCGCCGTCGCCGTGTCGCGTACCCGGACGACCACCTTGTTCTTCACGGGGTCGACACCCCACCCCTGGACGCCGGTCGGCAGTTCCCGCTTCGCGGCCTTGTCCAGCGCCTCCTTGACGGCGTCCAGTTCGCCGGCGCTGTGCCGTGCTATGCGTGCCACGAGGCCGGCGGCCTCGACCTCACGGGCCGTGCTCGCGTCGGTGACGTTCACCGTCAGGCGGCCGTCGTCGAAGAAGGCCCCGCGCGGGTCGACACCGGAGGAACGCAGGGTGGCGAGCACCGACTGCTGACGGGCCTGCGAGTCGAGCCGCCGTGCGGCGCTCGCGTCGCTGATCCCCAGCGAGTCGCCGAGAGCCCGCACCATCTGCGCCGGGTAACGTCCGCCGGGCGCGGGAGAGTCCGCCCCGGTGGTGCCGTGTGCCGAGACCGCGCCCGAGGACACGACCAGCGCCGCCGCTGCGGCACCCGACGCCATGATCGCGCGTAGACGAAGCATCATTTCTCCATTTCCGGACAGCCGCCTGCGGCGGCTTGTGGGGGAAGTGCGGATCGAGGGCGAGGAGAGAAGGCCCTGTTCGCATGGAGAACTCTGCTGGCCGGACGCGCCCATGACAAGATCGGCGAACGGCGCAAAAATTAACAGAACTGCGGACTTCTGTTTCTGCGGGCAATTCACCGACGCACCGTCAGGCGCATTTCACGGGAGCGGAAAAGGGCGGGAATGGACGGCGGGGGCGGCGCCGGTCAGGAATCGGCGGACTCGGCCAGGGAACGGGGGCGCAGGTCCGTCCAGTTGGTCTCGACGTACTCCAGGCAGGCGTCCCGGGTGTTCTCCTCGAAGGCGACGGTCCATCCGCCGGGCACCTGGGCGAAGGAGGGCCACAGCGAGTGCTGTCCCTCGTGGTTGACGAGGACGAGGAAGCGGCCGTCGGTGTCGTCGAACGGGTTGGTGCTCATATCCGGAACCTCCCGTGGGATTAGGTTAGGCTCGCCTAATAACTGGCGAGCTTAGCCTTCGGGCTTCGCGCTCCACAAGGAGGCCTTCATGGAGTTGGCGGGGGAAGAGCCGTTCACCGGGTTCGGGCTGCCCGGCACTCCCGGTACGGACGCCTTCTGGGCCACCGCGCGCACGCCCGCGTCGGTGCCGGACGGCGCGGGCGGCTGGACGACACTGTTCCTGCGGCGCGGGTCCGAGGCGGCGACCGTCGCCTTCGAGAGCTGGTCGGAGCCGGTGCCGCTGCGCCGGTGGGGCGTCACGGACTGCTGGTACGCGCTGGTGCGCATGCCGGCCCGGCTGCGGGTGACGTACCGCTTTTTGGTGGGCGACGCCGCGTACGCCGACCCGTGCAACCCGGCCGGTGCGGGCGGCGAACGGTCCGTGGCCGCGACCCCGGACGCGCCGCCCCAGCCGCACTGGCCGGCGGTCGGCGCCGACGACGTCCTGCCCCTCCCCCGCACCCGGCTGCGGTGGACGAGCGAACGACTGGGCGGGCGGCGTACCGTGCGGGTCCACCCGGCGGGCGGGGGCGGACCGTTGGTACTGCTGCTCGACGGGGACGACTGGCTGCATCTGCACCCGGCCGCGACCGCGTTCGACTCGGCCGTCGAGAGCGGTGAGATGCCGCCGGTCACGCTGGTGTTCCTGCCCGCCAGGGACCGCGCGGCCGAGTTCGGCTGCCGGCCAGGACTGTGGGAGGCGGTGCGGGACGAGTTGCTGCCCCTCGTGGCCGAGAGCGGTGTGCCCGCCGACGCGGACCGGCTCGTGGTCGCGGGGCAGAGCCTGGGCGGGCTGAGTGCCCTCTACGCGGCGGTGGAGTTCCCCGGTCTGGTCTCGCGGGTGGCCTGCCAGTCGCCGTCGGTGTGGTGGACTCCGGAGGCCGTGGACCGGGCGGACCCGCTGGGCGGCCCGCTCGGCGGCACCCTCGCGGCCCGGCTGCGCGGGCGCCCCGACCTGTCCGGGCTGCGGGTGGCCTTCGACGTGGGCGAGCACGAGAGGCGGATGCTTCCGCACTGCTGCCTGGTGGAGGATCTCACCGAGCGGGCCGGTGCGACCGTGCGGGTCTCCAGGTCGGCGTCGGGCCACGACCGGGCGGGCTGGCGGCAGGCGCTCCTGCGGGACGTGGCCTGGGTACTGGCGCGGGACGGCGTGGCCGGAACGTGAGGGTGGGCGGCGCGGCCGCCGCCCACCCTCGACGCCGGGGCGTCCTCAGCTCTGGGGACGCTTGCCGTGGTTGGCGCCGTTCTTGCGGCGGGCCTTCTTCTTGCGACGTCGTTTCGAGGACATCGATACCTCCTTGCGCTCGGGTTACACACGATTTGCACCGGATTGTCGCCTCCGGTGATCACAGAGCCCCTTTCCTGTCGGCGCCGGGCCAAACATCCGGCGCGGGGGCACCTGGTCAACGGGCCGGCCGGTCATCTGGTCACTGCCAGGCGGTACTGCTCGTCGGTGGCCAGCAGGCGGCGGTGCGTGTCCTCGGCGGTGACGACGCCGTCGTCCAGGACGAGCACCCGGTCGGCGGCGTCCAGCAGGGCGGGGCTGCTGGTGATCACCAGGGTGGTGCGGCCCCGGCGCAGTTCGGCGACGCCCCGCGCGATGAGCTGTTCGGTGACGGCGTCGACGGCCGTGGTCGGGTCGCGCAGCACCAGGACGTCGGTGTCGGCGGCCAGGGCGCGGGCCAGGGAGAGCCGCTGGCGCTGGCCTCCGGAGAGGTTGGCGCCCCGGTCCCGGACGGCGTGGTCGAGCCCCTCCCGGTGCAGGGCGACGACGTCGGTCAGCATCGACGCCTCGACCGCTTCGGAGACGACACGGCTGGTGCCCGTCGGGTCGATGTTGGAGCGCAGGGTGCCCGCGAAGATCTCGCCGTCGTACGGGTTGACCAGCAGATGCTCGCGGACCGCCTCGACCGCGAGGTCCGCGACGTCGCGCCCGCCGACCCGCACCGTGCCCTCGTAGGCGTCGGGCGGGACGTTCAGGGCGAGGACCGCCGCGAGGTCGGCGGCGGCGCGCGGCTGGTACGCGGCGACGGCCACGAACTCGCCCGCGGACACCCGGAAGCGCACCTTGCGCAGTGTCCCGTGGCGGACGCAGTCCACCTCCAGGCCGGTGCCCCCGGCCGGCCGTTCCCGCCCCGGTGTCGTCACCGGCGGCGCGGTGAGGACCAGGGCCATCCGCTCGGCGGAGGCACGGGCGATCATCACGTACTTCGGCATCTCGGAGAACAGCTTCAGCGGTTCCATGATGAACTGCGCGAGACCCACGGCCATGACCAGTTCACCGACGTTGATCCGCCCCTCGAAGGCGAGCCACCCCGCCGTGAGGGTCACGGCCGCGGCGAGCACCGCGTTGAGGGCGAGGGCGGTGCCCGCGTAGACACCGCCCACGCGGGCCACGGTGACCGACTGGTGCTTCGCGTCGGTGCTGACCCGGCGGTAGGAACGGAACGCCGCGTGGTTGCCGCCGAAGCCGTGCAGGGGGCGCAGGCCGATGATGAGGTCGGCGACCTTGGCGCCCGCACGCGCCACCCGCGCCTGCTGCTCACGGGTGCTGGAGCCGATGCGTTTGGACATCACGCTCAGGACGGACAGGATCCCGACGGTGCCCACGATGACCAGCAGTCCGAGCCGCAGGTCGGCCAGCCCCAGGGCGAGGGCCGCGATCAGCACCGCCACCAGCGAGCTGATCAGCAGCGGCACCACCTCGATGATGTCGGCGGTCTGGTCGGCGTCCTCGGTGGCGATGGTCAGCACCTCGCCGGACTTGAGGTCGACGTCCCTGGCGACCGGCTGGAGTCCCGCGCCCGCGACCCGGACCCGCCAGCGGTGCGCCTCGGTCGTGTTGGCCTTCTGCAGGATCCGCATCCCGAACCGCCAGGACAGCGACACGGTCGTGATGATCACGGCCAGCGCGGCCACGGAGAGGCCGAGTGCGCCGGGGCTGCGGTGGCGCATGGTGTGCTCGACGATCAGGCCGAGCGCGATGGGGAAGGCGGTCTCACCGGCCTGGTAGAGACCCATGAGGACGGTGCCCCAGGCCATCGCGCCGACGTTGCGCCGCAGGGCGGTACGGAGGATGTCGGACCCCGCGCGGGGCCGCTGGGTGTCAGGAGTGGTCATCGAGGTGGCGGGCAATCGCTTCCGGGGTTCGCAGGGTGAACAGATCGCGAATCGTGATCACTGGACCGTACTCCCGGCGGAGCAGCCCGGTCAGCCGCACCGCCAGCATGGAGTGGCCGCCGAGGGCCGTGAAGTCGCTCACGGCGCTCACCTCGTCGTCGTCCAGGTCCAGGGCCTCGGCGAAGAGTTCGCACACCGTCGTCTCGGTCTCCGACTCCGGTGCCCGCTCCCCTGCCGTGGTCAGCGCGCCCAGCGGCTTGGCCTCCGGGAGCGCCTTGGTGTCGGCCTTCCCGTTCACGGTCAGCGGGATGCCGTCGACCTGGGCGTAGTGGGTGGGACGGAGGAAGTCCGGCAGTGCGGCGCCGACTTCGGCGGCGACCTCGGCCAGGTCCGCGCCGTCCAGGACGAGATACGCGGCCAGCCGGTGGGCGCCGTCGACCTGCGGATCGGGCTGGGCGACGGCGGCGACGAACCGCACCGCCGGGTGGGCGGCGAACGCGGCCTCGACCTCGCCGAGTTCGACCCGGTGGCCGCGGATCTTGACCTGCTGGTCGGTGCGGCCGAGGTAGGTCAGGTTCCCGTCCGGCCGCCGCGCCACCAGGTCCCCGGTGCGGTACATGCGCTCGCCGGGGGCGCCGAACGGGCAGGCGACGAAGCGGTGCGCGGTCTGCGCGGGCTGCCCGAGGTAGCCGCGCGCGATACCGATGCCCGCGACGTACAGCTCGCCGGGGACGCCGTCGGGCAGCGGTCGCAGCCACGGGTCCAGGACGTACACGTCCGTGTTGTCGATCGCCACGCCCACCACCGGGTCGGAGCACTCGAAGGTGCCGACGCCGAGGGTGTTGATGGTGTATTCGGTGGGCCCGTACAGGTTGTAGCCGACGGTGCCCTCGGTCTCGGCCAGCCGCGTCCACAGTGCCGGGGTGACGGCCTCGCCGCCCAGCAGCACCAGCGCGGGCCTGCGGGCCGGGTCGTCGAGCAGGCCCTCGGCGACCAGTTGCTGCGCGTAGGTCGGGGTGACGTTGACGACGTCGATCCCGTGCTCCAGGCAGTACTCGACCAGCCTGGGCGCGTCGCGGCGCAGTTCCTCGTCGCAGACGTGCACCTCGTGGCCGTCGGCGAGCCAGAGCAGTTCCTCCCACGACATGTCGAACGCGAAGGACACGGTGTGGGCGATGCGCAGGGTCCGGTGGCCGTGCGCCGCCAGGACGGGTTCGAAGATCCGCCGCCGGTGGTTGAGCAGCATGTTGGTGAGTCCCGCGTACTCGGTCACCACCCCCTTGGGCCGGCCGGTCGAGCCGGAGGTGTAGATGGTGTAGGCGGGGTGCCGCAGCCGGTCCGGGTCGTCCGGCGCGAAGGTCACGAACGGCTCGGCCTCGGGCAGCGGACGGTCCAGCTCGATCAGGTCGAGGCCGCCGCCGAGCCGGTGCGCCACCGTACTCACGGTGAGTACGGCGTCCGGGCGGGCGTCCGCGACGATCGCGGCGATCCGCTCGTCCGGGTGGTCCAGCTCGAGCGGCACGTACGCCGCGCCGGTGCGCAGCACGGCGAAGAGGGCCACGATCGAGTCGAGGGAGCGCGGGATCGCCAGGCCCACCGTCGTCTCCGGGCCGATGCCGCGCCGGACGAGCACACCGGCCACCGCCCGGCTGCGGTCCCGCAGTTCGGCGAAGGTCAGGGTCGATCCGTGGGCGACGAGTGCCGTCCGGCGCGGGGCGCGGTCGGCCGCCCGGTCGAAGCGGTCCACGACGGTGTCCGTGCCGACGTCGGTGCGTTCGGCGGGCTCGGGCGCCGGCGCCAGACCGGGAAGGGCCCCGATCGTCGCCGTGGGCCCGGCGGCCCCGGTCAGGTCGTCGAGCACGCGCAGGTAGTCGTCGAGGAGGCCGCGGGCGCCCGGGGTGTCGTGGTCGCGGTACTCCAGTTTGACGGTGAGCCGGTCGCCGGGGGTGACCACCCAGGTGAACGGATAGTGGGTCGAGTCGTCGGCGCGCACCGAGGTGATGCCGTGCCTGGCGTTCATCTCGGCGAGGGCGTCCAGGTCCAGGAAGTTCTGGAGGACGAACAGGTTGTCGAACAGCGTGTCGTGGCCGCCGGCCCGCTGGATCTCGCCGAGCCCGAGGTGCTCGTGCTCCATGGCCTCGACCCTGGCCGCCTGCACGGCCGTCAGATAGGCGCCGACCGTGTCGTGCGGCCGGGCCCGCGTCCACATGGGCACGGTGTTGAGCAGTACGCCCACGACGTCGGCCAGTCCCGCGCCCTCCCGGCCGGAGACGGTCACGCCGAAGACGGCGTCGGCTCGGCCGGTGCGCGCGCCCAGGAGCAGGCCGAAGGCTCCGGTCAGCACGGTGTTCAGGGTGACGCCGTGGGTCCGGGCCGCCTCGCGCAGGGCGTCCGACTGTCCGGAGGACAGCGTGTGCACGAGTGCGCGCGGCAGGGCGTCGGGAAGGGCGGGCGACGGTCCGGCGAGCAGGGTCGGGCCGGGCAGATGGGCGAGGTGCCGGGCCCAGAAGCGTTCCGCCGGGGCCGGATCCTTCGCGGCGAGGGCCCGGGCGTGGTCCTCGAATCGCGGGCCGGCCGGTACGGCGTCCAGGGGAGCGCCCTCCAGCACGGCACGGTAGGCGTCGAACAGGTCGCGCAGCACGATCTCCCGCGACCAGCCGTCCCACAGCAGCAGGTGGTAGCTGAGCAGCAGGCCGTCGCGGTCGTCGGGCAGACGGACCACGGTGAGCCGGATCAGCGGCGGTTCGCCGGGGTCGAATCCCGCCTCCCGGTCCCGGAGGCGGAGGGCGTCGGCCTCCGCCTCCGTCGCCGCCTCGACCGTGCGGACGTCCACCCGCCGGCCGGCGGAGAGGACCTGGACGGGGTTCCCGTCCTCGTCCGAGGTGAAGCCCGCGCCCACGGCCGAGTGCCGTGCGAGCACGTACGCCATCGCCTGGGACAACGCCTCGGGGTCCAGGCGCCGTTCGAAGGTGAACCAGCTCTGGGCGACGTAGTGCCCGGCCGGGCCCGCCAGCTGGGCCTGGAAGTACAGGCCCCGCTGGAGCGGGGTGACCGGCGCCGTACGCTCGGCCGTGCCGGCGGCGTCCGCGAGGTGTTCAAGGGCACGGTGCCAGTGCTCGGTGATCTCGTCGGGGACGCCCTCGGCGAGGGTGAAGGCCGCGTGCAGGCTGCCGGTGGCGGCGTCGGTCCAGGCGTTGACCTCGACGGCGTACGGACCGCCCGGGTCCGCGCCGGTGAGCCGCGGTGCCTCCGACTCGCCGCCCCGGCCCAGGTAATTGAACAAGACCTGCGGGTGGGCGGCGGCGAGCAGCGGGGCGGTCTGCGGGTTGAGGTACCTGAGCCCGCCGTAGGCGACGTGCGCGTGCTCGTCCGGCTGGCGTTCGGCGACCTCGCGGGCCGCGGCGACGGGGTCGGTGTGGGCGGTGAGCCGTACGGGCGCGATGGCGGTGAACCAGCCGACCGTGCGGGTGTAGTCGTGGTGCTCGAGGGCCGGGACCCTGCCGTGCCGCTCCAGGTCGACCGCCAGGTCGGTGGGCGACGGCTGGACGCGGGTCAGGGCGGTGCGCAGCGCGCCGCACAGCAGTTCGGTGAGACCGAGGCCCAGTGCGGCGGGCGCGGTGCGCGTGACGCGGTCGCTCACGTCGGGTGCGAGTACGACCGTCCGCTCGCGCGGGTTCCGGGCGGCGGGCAGCGGGGCGGGGGCCTGGAGCGTGGTGATCCAGTGGGCCAGGCCGTCGGACCCGCGAGTGGACCGGTGCGTGAGTGCTTCCGCGTACTCGGCGTAGGAGGTGGTCGGCGGGGCCAGGGCCGCACCGCGCATGGCGGTGGCCAGGTCGTCCAGCAGGATCAGCCAGGACACTGCGTCGACGGCGAAGTGGTGCACGACCACCACGAGGGTGCGGCTCGCCTCCAGCCAGGTGAACGCGATGACGTCGCCGGTCTCGGGGTCGAGCCGGCCGGCCGCCTCGTCGGCCGCGGTCGTCGCGTCCGTGCCGGCGGCGCGGGCGACCGTGACCTCGCGGACGGGGTCGGTGCGCAGGGACCACACCCCGTGGTCGGTCCGCAGCCGCAGTCGCAGCGCCGGGTGCGTGGCGACGACGGCCCGTGCGGCGCGCTCCGCGTCGGCGAGTCCTGTCCCGTCGGGTGCCGTCAGCGTTCTGGCCTGGGCGAACCGGGCGAGGGAGCCGCCCAGTCCCCGCCGGCGCAGGATGATCGGCGTGGGCGGCAGCGGGCCGTCCTCCTGGCGGGCGGGTGCGGGTGCCGTGGCACGGGGCGTGCGGGTGGCCAGGTGCTCGGCGAGCGCGCGCGGGGTGCGGAGCAGGAACACGTCGCGGGGTGCGACCGGCAGGCCCAGCGCCCTGGCGCGGTTGATCACGGTGATGGCGACGATGCTGTCGCCTCCGGCGGTGAAGAAGTCGGTGTCGGCGTCCGGGACGGAACCGGGCAGCGTGTCGGCGAAGATGTCGACGAGGGCGGCGAGGGCGGCGCCGTCCCCGCCCCCTGTCGCCCCGCCGTCCGGCGCAGCACCGTGCAACGCACCACCGATCGGCGCACCCGCGCTCGGCGCGTCCACGCTCGCGGCCGGTGGCAGCGCCGCGCGCTCGGCCAGCGCGTTGCGGTCCAGCTTCCCGTTGACCGTCAGCGGCAGGGCGTCCACCGTGAGGACCCGGCCGGGCACCATGTGCGCGGGCAGTTTCGCCGCCAGCAGCGCGGTGAGGTCCGCGGGCACCCGGCCCACGACGTGCGCGACCAGGTGGTCCTCACTGTCCGCCACGGTGACGGCGGCGTCGACCACGCCGTCGAGATCGCGGATCGCCGACTCCACCTCGCCCGGTTCGATGCGGAATCCCTTCAGCTGCACCTGGTCGTCGGCGCGGCCGACGAACTCCAGCTCGCCGCCGAACGTCCGGCGGGCGAGATCACCGGTGTGGTACATGCGGGAGCCGTCCGCCTTGAACGGGTCCGCCACGAACCTGCCCGCGGTCAGCCCCGGCCTGCCCAGGTAGCCGAGCGACACCTGGTCGCCGGCGACGTAGATGGCGCCCACCCGGCCGGGCGGCACCGGGCGCAGCCGGTCGTCGAGCAGGTGGGTGACGAGGCCGGGGACCGGTCCGCCCACCGGGCTGGCGGTGGCGGCGCCCGGAGCGAAGTCGGCGGCGGTCAGCACCCGTTGGGTGACGTGGACGGTGGTCTCGGTGATGCCGTACATGTTGACCAGCCGGGGCGAGTCGGTGCCGTGCCGTTCGACCCAGTCGCGCAGCCGCCCGAGGTCCAGCGCCTCCCCGCCGAAGATGATCCGGCGCAGTGCGGGCAGCGGCTCGCCCGCGTGCCGGTCGGCCTCGGCGAAGCGGTGGAACGCCGACGGGGTCTGGTTGAGCACCGTCACCCCGCGCTCGCGGACCAGGCGGTGGAAGTCGACCGGGGAGCGGGTCAGCCCGTAGTCCGGCACGAGCAGCTCACCGCCGTGCGCGAGGGCGCCCCACAGCTCCCAGACGGCGAAGTCGAAGGAGAAGGAGTGGAACTGGACCCACACGTCGTCCGGGCCGAAGGCCATCTCGGGCCGGGTGCGGTCGAGGAGCGTCACGACACTGGAGTGCGGGACGACGACGCCCTTGGGCCGGCCGGTCGATCCGGACGTGTAGATCACGTACGCCGGGTCGTGCCAACCGGGTCCCGGCTCCGGTTCCCCGGCGGGGTGCGGGTGCTCGTCGTGCTCCTCCCCCGGCACCAGCACGCGGGCCGGCACGCCGGTGCGGGCCAGCAGCCGGGTGAAGCGGTCGCGCTGCCCGGGGTCCACGAGGACGACCTGCGGGGCGGAGTCGGCGAGCACGTACTCCAGACGCTCGTCCGGGTACGCCGGGTCCAGCGGCACGTAGGCCGCGCCGGTGGCGACGACGGCGACCAGGGCGGCGACCTGTTCGACGGAGGGCGGTACGGCGACGGCGACCCGCTTGCCGGGGCCGGCGCCGGCCGCGCGCAGGACGGCGGCCAGGTCGTCCTTGGCCCGGGTCAGTTCGCCGTAGGTCACGGACCGGGTGGCGCCGTCGAGCGCGCACTGGGTGACGGCGGTGGCGGCCGGGGCACGGCGCGCCGCGGCGTCGAACAGTGCGCTCAGGGTCGTCGGTGCGACCGGTTCGGCGCGTCCGGCTCCCCCGGGCGCCAGGTCGTCCACCGGGGTGTCCGGCCGGGTGAGCAGGCCGGTGAGGTTGCTCGTGAACGTGTTCAGGATCCCGCGGACGTCGGTCTCCCGCAGCAGCTCGGCGTCGAAGATCAGATTGAAGCGCGCGGCGCCTTCCGGCGTACGCTCCACCACCAGGGTCAGCGGATAGTGCGGGGAGCCCTCGTTGACGACGTCGGTGACGACGAGTGTGTCGCCGGGGCGGCTCAGCGCGTGCACGTCGGCCGCCACGTCGAAGACCACCAGGGTGTCGAAGAGCGCACCGGTGCCGGCCCGGCGGGCGATGCGCGCCAGCGAGACGTGCTGGTGCGGCAGTACCGCGCTCTGGTGCGCCCGGACGGAGGCGAGCAGTTCGCGGGCGGTCGTGGTGGCGGTCCACCGGGCGCGCAGGGGGACCGTGTTGATGAACAGGCCCACCATGTCCTCGATGCCGGGCACGTCCGCGTCCCGTCCGGACACCGTGGAGCCGAAGACGACGTCGTCGCTGTGCAGGATGCCGCCGAGCGTGAGCGCCCAGGCGCTGTGCACGGCCACGCTCAGGGGCACACCGGCCGACCGGGCCGCCGCGTCGACGTCGGTGTCCGCCGTCACGGCGACGTCGGCGAAGTGCTCCGAGGGTGTGTGTCCTTCGGCGATCAGGGACGGCCCCGCAAGCCCGGCCAGTTCCCCGGCCCACACCCGGTCGCTCGCCTCGTCGTCCCGCGCCGCGAGACGGCGTGCGTGGTCGGGGAAACCGCCGCGCGCGTAACCGGACCCCGGGGCGTGGTACTCGGCCAGCAGGGTGCGCAGCATGGGCGGCACCGACCAGCCGTCGGCGACGATGTGGTGCACCGTCTGCACCAGGACGTGCCGGCCGGCTCCGGCGCGGATCAGCGTGTACCGCATCAGCGGGCCGGCGGCCAGGTCGAATCCCGCGCGGCGGTCGCGCTCGGCGAGCTCGTGGATCTCGTCGTCGGTGATGCCGGGACGGTCCAGTGTGGTGAAGGGCGCCTCGGCCCCGCTCTCCAGTACGCAGACCACGCGGCCGTCGGCGAGGGCCACGAAGCGTGCGGCCAGGTTCGGGTGCAGGGTGAGCAGCCGGGTGGCGGCCGCCGCCAGCCGGGCCGGGTCCGCCTCGCCCTCCAGGGTGAGCAGTTGCTGTTCGACGTATCTGCCGGTGGCTTCGTCGTAGACCGAGTGGAAGTACAGGCCTTCCTGCAGCGGTGTCAGGGGGAGGATGTCCCGCAGCGCCGGGCCGTCCAGGGCGTCGACGTCGTCCTGGGTGAGCGTCAGCGGGCGGAAGTCGCTGGGTGAGTGGCCGCCGTGCTCCAGCGCGGCCAGCCCGGTGAGCGCCTCCCGGTAGTAGGTGCCGAGGGTCGTGATGTCCGCGTCGGTGAACACGCCGTCGGGCCAGGAGACGGCGGTGACCAGTTCGTAGGCGCCGTCGGCCGCGGGTTCGGCGATCGCGTTGAACTCCAGGGCGCGGGGCAGGCGCATGCGCGGGTCGCGTTTCTCGCCCAGTTGTCCCGTGGTGCGGGCGAGTTGCCAGTCGGCGGACGTTCCCGCGTCGAAGCGGCCCAGGTAGTTGAAGAGCACCTGGGGTGCCGGGGCGTCGAAGGCGACCTGGGCCAGATGGCGCAGGGCGCCGTAGGAGACGCCGTTGTCCGGGACGCGCGCGAGGTCTTCCTTGACCGCCTTGAGGGCGGCGGCCAGGTATTCGGGTGCGGTGGGGTCGGCGGCCGTGCCGGGGTCGACGGTCACCGGGAAGAGGGTGGTGAACCAGCCGACGGTTCGGGAGAGTTCCGGCTCGAAGCCGGCGGACGGGGCGACGAAGCGCGGCTCACGGCCGTGGCCCTCGAGTTCGATGTGCGCGAAGGTCTGCTCCTGGCCGAGGTGGCGGCGCCATCGGGCGAGGGCGACGGCGAGCGCGGTCACCAGTACGTCGTTGACGCCCGCGTGGAACTTCGCGGGTGTCGCACCGAGGAGCGCGGCCGTGGTCCGGGCGTCGACCGGGAGGGCCCGGACCCGCTCGCGCGCCACGGTGTCGTCCGCGGTCAGGTCGCGTCTGCCGAGCGGTTCGTCCGGCCCGGGCAGCGGGCGCCGGTAGGGGGCGCCGTCCGCGTCGAACGCCGCGCGCTCGAGCAACTGGGTCCAGCGCCGGAACGACGTTCCCTCCGCCGCAAGTTCGATCGCCGCGCCGGAGGCGAGCTGTCGCCAGGCCGTGGCCAGGTCGTCCATCAGCACCCGCCAGGACACGCCGTCGATCACCACGTGGTGGACGACGAGGACCAGGTGCCGTGACGTGCGGCGCCAGACGGCGCGCAGCATCGCGCCGCCCGTCGGATCCAGCCCTTCGGTGGCGAGGGCGAGGCACGCTTCGAGCGGCAGGTCGCTCTCCTGCCAGAGCGCCGCTGCCGGTGCCGCGTCAGTGTCCGCGTCCGCGTCCGGGATGTCGAACCCCCAGCGCTCACCGCGCACGAGCCTGGCCCGCAGCATGGGATGGCGGTGGACGACCGCGGCGAGGATCGTGTCGAGGGCGTCGGCGGTCAGGTCCGCCGGGGTGTTGAGCACGACGGACTGGACGAAGCCGTCGACGGCGTCGGTGGTCTCGCCGAGCCACTGCACGACGGGGGAGCCCACGACGGTGCCCGTGGGCACGTCGCGGTGGTCCACGGCCGTGGTGTCCTCGCGACTCGCCACCGCCGCCAGCGCGCCCACCGTGCTGTGGGTGAAGATCTGCCCTGCCGTGACGTACAGTCCGGCGTCGCGCAGTGCGCTCAGCAGGGAGATGGCCAGGATGCTGTCTCCGCCGAGCCGGAAGAAGTCCTGGTCGACGCCGACCCGGTCGAGGTGGAGCAGTGCCGCGACCGCCGCGCACACCGTCCGCTCCTCGTCGGTGGTGGGCGGGACGACCGAGGCGGTGCCGACGACCGGCTCGGGCAGCGCGTTCCGATCGAGCTTGCCGTTCGCGGTGAGCGGGAACTCCGTCATCACGACGACGTGGGTGGGCACCATGTACTCGACCATGTGCGCGCCGGCCCAGGCCTTGACGTCGTCCGCGCGCAGGTCCTCGTGGCCGGCGGCCGGGATGACGTATCCGACGAGGTAGGTGCCGCCCGCCGTGTTCTTCTTCGCGACGACGCAGGTGTGCCGTACTCCGGGGTGCTCCGCGAGGCCGGCCTCGACGTCCTCGATCTCCAGCCGCATGCCGCGGATCTTGACCTGGTTGTCCGCGCGGCCGAGGAAGTCGAGGGTGCCGTCGGGGGCGAAGCGCGCGAGGTCGCCGGTCCGGTACAGCCGGGAGCCGTCGTTCGCGAAGGGGTTCGCCACGAACCTGGAGGCGGTGAGCCCCGGGGCGTTCACATAGCCGCGCCCCAGCAGCAGTCCCCCCGCGTACAGTTCGCCCCCGACGCCGACCGGGACCGGCCGCAGTTCGTCGTCCAGGACGTAGAGCTGGGTGTTGGGGTTGGCCCGGCCGATCGACGTCGACAGGCGCTCCGCCGCGCCCCGGTAGACGACGTGCGAGACCCCGATCGTCGTCTCGGCCGGGCCGTAGCCGTGGTACAGGGGGATGCCGAGTCGGGCTCGGAAGCGCTCGTACAGCTCGGGAGTGAGGACCTCGCCGCCGCACCAGACGTGCCGGAGGCTGTCGAGGCGTCCCGAGTCGCCCGCCATTTCCAGCAGTACGTCCAGCATGGACGAGACGAGGTAGGTGAAGGTGACGCGCTGTTCGGCGATCACACCGAGCAGGTGGTGCGGGTCGCGTTCCCCGCCGGGCCGCAGGACGACGAGCCTGCCGCCGCTGACGAGGGGCAGGAAGATCTCGTTGACGGAGATGTCGAAGGACAGCGGGGCCTTGAACAGGGACGCGTCGTCGTGCCCGAAGCCCAGGATCTCGTGGATCTGCCACAACAGGCGCTCGCTGATGGCTTCGTGCCGGATCATGGCGCCCTTGGGCCGCCCGGTCGAACCGGAGGTGAAGATGACGTACGCCAGTGAGTCGCCGGGGACGGTGACGCACGGCCCTTCGGTGGGGTGGGTCCCGAACCGCCAGTCGCCGAGGTCCACGGCCACGGCTTCCGGCTCGTTGGGGGCGTGCTCGCCCGAGGAGTTGAGCTGTAAGGCGACCCGGGCGTCCTCGACGACGACGGCCCGGCGCTCCGCGGGCCAGTGCGGGTCGAGCGGGACGAACGCGCCGCCCGCCTGGAGGACCCCCAGCAGCCCGATCACCATCTCGGCGGAGCGTTCCAGCGAGATGCCGACGACGTCTTCGGCGGTGAGCCCGCGGGCGACGAGATGGTGGGCCAGTTGCGCGGACAGCTCGGCCGTCTGGCGGTAGGTCAGGGTCCGGTGTTCGTCGACGACGGCCACGGCGTCCGGCCTGGCGCGGGCCTGTTCGCGGAACATCTCCACCAGGGTGGGGCGCACCCGGTCGGCGCCGGTGTCGTTCCAGCGGGCGAGGTCCTCCAGCCGCTCCGCCGGGCCGGACGGGCCGATGGTGCCGAGCGGCCGGTCCGGAAAGCCGGCCAGGTCGTCGAGCGCGCGCTGGACGTCGTCCGGTGCGACACCCTCCGGGAGGGTGATGCTCCGGCCGTCGGCGGCGACGGCCCAACCGCAGGGCGCCGTACCGCCGTTGTCGACCCAGGCGAGCACGTCGGTGAAGAGCGTGCCCGCGGTGAGGTCGAGGCCGGAGGGGCCCTGGCCCGAGGCCCAGTACGACAGTCCGACGGCGCACGCCTCGGCGATCACCCGGTCGGAGAAGCCGCCGGTGCGCCGGCGTATGTCGGTCAGCTGCCCAAGAGAGAGCCGGACGAGAGAAGCGGTCGGTTCCATCATCGAAGACTCAACGCCCCTTCCAAGGAATGAAGGCAGGCTAACCTAACTAAGGCTTGCCTAACTACCCCGCCCGGCCGCCCTCCCGCCAGGCCCGCCACAGCCGTGCGTAGCGTCCGCCCAGAGCCACCAACTCCTCGTGCGTGCCCTCCTCGACGACTCGCCCGGCATCCAGGACGGCGATCCGGTCGGCGGCCATGGCCTGGGTCAGGCGGTGTGCCACGAACAACGTGGTGCGGCCCGCGCACGCGGCCAGCACCGCGCGTTCCAGCTCTGCGGCGCCCTCGCTGCCCGCCTCCGCGGTCGATTCGTCGAGCACCACCACCGGCGTCCGGCCGAGCACCAGCCGGGCCAGCGCGACCTGCGCGACCCTGGTCCCGTCCAGACGCTCGCCGCCCTCCCCGACCAGGGTGTCCAGCCCGTCGGGCAGCGTGTCGGCCCACCCGGCGGCACCCACGGTGCGCAGGGCGTCCAGGAGTTCGGCGTCACTCGCCTCGGGCGCGGCCAGCCGCAGGTCGTCGGCGAGCGACCCGGAGAACACGTGCGTTTCCTGGGTCAGGATGCTCACCAGGGCTCGCGCCCCGGCCTCGTCCAGTCCCGCCAGGTCGGTCGGCCCGACGCACACCGATCCCGCCTGCGGGGTCCCGATGCCCGCGACCAGCGCGGCCAGCGTCGTCTTGCCGGCGCCGGTGGCGCCCACCAGGGCGAGCGAGCCGCCCGCGGGGATCGTCAGGTCGACGTCCCTGAGGACCGGTTCCTCGGCACCCGGATAGGTGAACGTCAGCCCCCGCACGGTCACCGGGTACGCTCCGGCCGCCGCCGTCCCGGCCGACGTGTCGCCCACCAGCCGGTCCTCCGCGTCCTCCCCCAGCACGCCGACCAGCCGGGTCAGGCTCGCGCCCGACTTCTGCGCCTCGTCGAAGGTGAACATGATGGCGCCGAGGGGGGTGAAGAGCCGGTGGAACAGCAGCGGGGCCGCCGACACCTCGCCCAGGGTGGCGGCGTCCGCCTCCAGCAGCGCGTAGCCCACCACGATGATGAGGGTCAGCCCGATGAACTCGGCGCGGTTCTCCCGGCCGACGAAGCGGCCGAAGAACCGGAACACCTCGATGCCGAGGTCGCGCACCCGCCAGGACTCCCGGGTGACCCGCTCGCGGAAGGCCTCCTCCAGCCGGTAGGCCCGGACCGTGTCGATGCCGTTCAGACCGCTGATCAGGGCCTGCGCCCGGTCGGCCTGGGCGGCCCGCTGCTCGCGGTACAGCGGCGCGGACCTCGGCAGGTACCAGCGCAGGGCCAGCGCGTACGCGGGCAGCGCGCCGGCACCCGCCAGACCGAGCCGCCAGTCGAGGCCGAACATGCCGGCCGTGGCGATGGCGACGAGGACGCCCGCGGAGAACACCGTGGGGACGGCCGTGCGGATGCCCTTGGAGATCACGGCGACGTCGTCACCGACCCGGGACAGCACGTCTCCGCGGCCCACCTGTTCCACGCGTGCACTGGGCATGCCGAGCACCGCGCGGACCGCGCCCTCCCGCAGCCGGGCGAGCAGGTCGGCGCCGAGCCGCCCGATCAGGTAGGTCGACACCGCGGTCGCCGCCGCGCCGAGCAGCGCGGCAGCGGCCATCAGGGCTCCGACGGTGACCAGGACCGACGGCGACTCGTCCCCGGCCACCGCGTCGACCACGCGGCCGAGCAGCAGCACCGGGAGCACCTGGAGCGCCGCTCCGGCCACCGTGCTGAGCACCGTGGCGGCCGTCAGCCACGGCATCTCGCGGCAGTGGACGGCGACCCAGCGGCCGGCCTGGCGTCCGGTCGCCGTGCGCAGGACCGCCGGGGCCGCGGCGACGCGGGGGCCGGCGACGCTCACACCTGCCCGGCCGACTTGACGAGTTCGTCGACGGCGTACGGCATGGACAGCAGGGTGCCCTGGGAGATGGCCGCGCCGACCGCCGGGCCCTCGCTGTCCAGCAGGTAGGAGACCTTGCCGTTCTTGACGGCGTCCAGGTTGGCGAACAGCTCGAACTTCTTCAGCGCGTCCTGGTCCGCCTTGTCGTTGATGACGAAGACGCGGTCCACGTCGACGAGGTCGACGCGCTCGGGCGAGAGCGTGGTGTAGAAGTCGCCGCCGGCGACCTCGTCGATCGCGGTCTGGTACTTGAACCCGATGCCGGTCACGAGCCGGCCGCGTACGTCGGTGGAGGTGAACGGAGCCACCGAGTCCTTGTACCAGGACAGGACGACCGCGGTCTGGTCGGCGAACTCCGGGTGCGCCTGCTTGGCGGCGTCCAGCTTGCCCTGGATGTCGGCCACCATCTTCTCGCCCTCCTCGGCCTTGCCGAGCGCCTTGGCGATGTGCAGCGCGTTGTCCTGCCACGGGGCGCTGAACGGCTCCTTCTCGCCCTTGGTGCGGCCCACCGTGGGCGCGATCTTGGAGAGCTTGTCGTAGGCGGCCCGGTCGATCTCGGAGTAGACCGCGATGATCAGGTCGGGGCGCAGGGCGGCGATCTTCTCGTAGTTGGGGCCCGAGTCACCGTTCTCC
This sequence comes from Streptomyces sp. CCM_MD2014, assembly GCF_000772045.1. GTDB lineage: Bacteria > Actinomycetota > Actinomycetes > Streptomycetales > Streptomycetaceae > Streptomyces > Streptomyces salinarius. The sequence goes on from NZ_CP009754.1 coordinate 241,541, forward strand.
ATGATGACCTCGGGCTTGGCGTCGCCCCACTTGTCCTTCACCCAGGGCCACTGGGTGTTGATGTCCGGGCTCTGGCCGGCCGGGTTGGGGTACTGGTCGACCATGCCGACGGGCTTGATGCCGAAGGCGAGGATGGTCTGGTCGTCGGTGTAGCCGACGGAGACGACCCGCTCGGGCGCCTCCTCGATCTTCGTCGTTCCGAACGCGTGCTCCACGGTGACCGGGAAGGCACCGGCGGCGGCCGGGGCTTCGCCGCCGCTCTTGTCCGCCGGGCCGTCCGAGTCGGAGCCGCATCCCGCGAGGAGGCCGACGCCGAGCGCGGCGGCCGACAGGACCGCCGCGATTCGTCGCCAGGGCTTCATACGCGTCGTTCTGAGGAGCATCCGGAGATCCCTTTGCTGTCGCGCCGTCCACTGGGCCCCGCCTGAGGGCAGCAAACCTTACCGCGCCCGAGTGAGGTTAGCCTACCCTCACCGCGACAACTCCGGTGCCGGTCGCACGAGTTCGGCGTGGGTACGCCCGATCGGCACGATGAGCGGACGGTCCCCGACCGGGTCGTCGATCACCTTGGCGCGCAGCCCGAACGCCTCGTGCAGCAGGTCGGCCGTGATCACCTCGCGCGGGTGTCCCTGGGCCAGGATCGCGCCCTCCCGCATGACGACGAGGTTGTCGCTGTAGCGCGTGGCCAGGTTGAGATCGTGCAGCACCATGACCACGGTGCACCCGGACTCGTGCAGGTCGTCGACCAGGTCGAGCACGTCGACCGCGTGCGCCAGGTCCAGATACGTGGTCGGCTCGTCGAGCAGCAGCAGGTCGGTGCCCTGGGCCAGGGTCATCGAGATCCACACGCGCTGACGCTGTCCGCCGGACAGCGAGTCGACCGGACGGTCCGCGAGGTCGGCGACGCCGGTCATGGCCAGTGCGCGCCGTACGACGTCGGCGTCGTCCGACGACCACTGCCGCAGCCAGCTCTGGTGCGGGTGGCGGCCCCGGGCGACCAGGTCGGACACCGTCAGGCCCTCCGGCGCCACCGGCGCCTGGGGCAGCAGGCCGAGCTTCTTGGCGACGTCGCGGGTTTTGAGCGCGGCGATGTCCTCACCGTCCAGGACCACCGTGCCGCTGGTCGGCCGCAGCAGCCGGGAAAGGGTCCGCAGCAGGGTCGACTTGCCGCAGCCGTTCGGTCCGATGACGGTGGTGATCACGCCGGGCGGGATCGCCACATCCAGGCCGTCGATGACGGACCGCGCCCCGTACCCGACGCTGACGCCCCGGGCCGCCAGCCGTGAGGTGCCGTCAATTCCCGTCTCGGTCCCGGTGATGGACTGAACGACCACAAGGCCCCCTCGATTAGGCTCACCTTACTTTGTACCAGCTATCTGCGGTTGGCCCGCACCAGCAGATAGACCAGGAAGGGCCCGCCGATGGCCGCCGTCACCACGCCGACCGGCAGCGAGACGGGCAGGGCGGTGCGCGCGACGAGGTCCGAGCCGGTCAGCAGCAGCGCCCCCACCAGGCCGGAGGCGACCAGGGGCGGCGTCGGGCAGCGTGCCAGCCGCATCGCCACCTGCGGCGCCACCAGCGCGACGAACGGCACCGGTCCGGCCGCACTCACCGCCACGCCGGCCAGCAGCACCGCGCACAGCAGCAGGACCGCCCGCACCGCGCCGTACCGGACGCCGAGCCCGGCGGCGACCTCGTCGCCGAAGTGCAGTGGCTTGAACTGGAAGGCGACACAGGTGACGACGGCCAGGAGGACGAGCGTGCACCACAGCGCGACGTGGACCTCGCTCCACGACCGGTCGTCCAGCGAGCCGACCAGCCACGCCTGGGCCCGCGCCACGTCCCTGATGTCGGCGGTCACCAGCAGCCAGGTCGTGATCGCCTGCATCACGGCGTTCACCGAGATGCCGATGAGGATGAGCCGGAGGCCGTCGATGCCGCGGCGCCACGCCATGAAGTACACCAGCAGACCGGTGCCGAGCCCGCCCGCGAGCGCCGCGGCCGAGAGGCCCACGGAGTCGACGACGGCCGTCGCGACACCACCCGACACCGTCACGAGGAACACCGCGACCGTTCCGGCACCGCTGGTGATGCCGAGGACGTCCGGGCTGGCCAGCGGGTTGCGGGCGATCGACTGGGTGAGGGCGCCGGACACCCCGAGCGCGACGCCCACGACGAGCCCCGCCAGGGCCCGGGGCATGCGCAGATCCATGATCACGAACTCGTCGACCTGCTCACCCCGGCCGAGGATCGTGGCGACGACCCGGGGCAGGCCGATGGGGAAGTCCCCGACGCCGATGGAGAGACAGAACACCAGGAAGCCCGCCACGGCGAGCAGGAGCGTGACGCCCGCGACCCAGGGCCGCCACACGAACGACACGCCGCCGAACCGCACACCGGGCGGGACCGACGCCTGTCCGTCCGCCTCCACGCCCGCTGCCGTGTCCGTCCCGCTCGCCTTCATGTCCGCCCCGTTCACGCGTTCTTGAACTTTCCGCGCCACACCAGGACGGCGAAGAACGGTGCGCCGAGGAGCGAGACGACGACGCCCGCGTCCAGCTCCCCCGGCCGTACGACCAGGCGCCCCACGATGTCGCAGACCAGCAGCACGACGGCCCCGAGCAGCCCGGCGTACGGCACCAGCCAGCGGTAGTCCGGACCGGTGAGGTACCGGGCGACGTGGGCCACCATGAGCCCGAGGAACGCGATGGGGCCGCAGGCCGCCGTCGCCGCCCCGGCCAGCAGGGTGATGGCGACAATGCCCACGGTGCGGGTCAGCGCGATGTTCACACCGAGTCCGCGGGCCACGTCGTCGCCGAGGTTGAGCAGGTTGACGGCGGGCAGCGTGATCAGTGCCGGCAGCAGCCCGGCGGCGACGAAGGCGGACACGGGCCAGATCACGTCGAAGCCGACACCGGTCAACGAGCCCGCGTTCCAGAATCGCAGCGCGTTCAGCGAGGCCTTGTCCGTCAGCGCGACCGCCGTGGTCATGGCCGCCAGGAACACCGTGACCCCCTGCCCGGCCAGCGCCAGCGTGAGCGGGTTGCCCGCGCCCCGGCCGATGCTCGACAGCCCGAACACGACGACACCGGCGACCGCCGCGCCCGCGAAGCCGAACCAGACGTACTGGAAGGGGCTGGTGAAGCCGAAGGCGGCGATCCCCGACACCACGGCGAACGAGGCACCGGAGTTCACTCCCAACAGCCCCGTGTCGGCGATGGGGTTGCGCGTGTACCCCTGGATCAGCGCCCCCGCGACGCCCAGCGCGACGCCGGCCACGACCGCGAGCACCGTGCGGGGCACCCGCACGGTCCGCACGATCAGCCGGATCTCGGTGAGCCGCTGGTCGGGTTCGGGCGCCGCGAACAGCCCGTGCCAGACCTCGGCGGGACTGAGCGCACGCGCTCCCACCGCCAGCGAGGCCGCCGCCGCCACCACGAGGAGCGCCGCCAGCACGCCCAGTCCGGCAACTCGACGTCGCCGGGCCTCGGTTGGGCCTCTCGGCGGGGACTCGGGGCGCTGGGCCGCAGTCGTGGTCATGGCGTCGTACACTAACGCGCGCCGGTGCCGGTCCCGTCGGCGACCGTACGGGCCTCGTCGGAGGCGGACTTGAGGCCCCCGAGGAGCGACTCGAGGATCTCGCCGACCCGGACGGCGGTGTTGGACAGCAGCGACGACGTGATGCCGTGCGTGTGTTCCGTGCCGCCCTGCAGATAGATGCCGCAGCGCAGACCGGGGTCCGTGGCGACCCGGTAGTCGCGTTCGACCCGGACCCGGCCCTCGTCGTCGCGCAGACAGCGGTCGGCGACCTGGCCGAGCAGTCCGAGGGGGTCGGCGGGGCCGTAGCCGGTGGCGAGGACCAGGACGTCCGCGTCCAAGCGGGTCTCCTCGCCGGTGACCAGCGAGGTCACCGTGGCGCGCACCCGGTCCGGCGTCTCCTCGACGTCGCCGAGCCGGGACACGTTGAGGAAGCGGAGCCGCTCGGTGCCGAGGACCTTCTCCCGGTACATCTGCCGGTACAGATCGTCGATGAGATCGATGTCCACCACGGAGTAGTTGGTGTTGCCGTGGTAGTCCATGAGCCGGCGTTTGACGCTGCCGGGCGCGGTGAAGTAGTCGTCGACCGCCGCCGGGTCGAAGATGCGGTTGGCGAACGCGCTGTCGTCGGCGGGGCTGTAGCCGTAGCGGGCGAAGACGGCGCAGACTTCCGCCCGCGGGAAGCGGCGGTGCAGGTAGGCGACGTTCTCGGCGGCGCTCTGCCCGGCACCGACGACGATGAACCGGGAGGGCGAGGTGCCCTCCAACGCGTCCACTCTGGCGAGCAGTTCGGAGTTGTGCCAGACCCTGTCGCCGCGCTCCACTCCCTCCGGGACGAGGGGACGCAGCCCGGTGCCGACGACGAGGTTGCGCGCCCGGTGGACCTCGAGCCCCTCTCCCGAGCGGACCGTCACCTCCAGGTGGTCCACGGCTCCGTCCCGCTCGACGGGCGCGACGCCGACGACCTCGTGGCCATAGGAGACCATGTCGTCGACCTTGGCCGCGGCCCACTCGAAGTAGTCGTGGAACTCGACCCGCAGCGGGAAGAGGTTCTTGTGGTTGATGAAGTCGATCAGCCGCCCCTTGCTCTGCAGATAGCAGAGGAAGCTGTACTCGCTGGCCGGATTCCGCAGGGTCACCAGGTCCTTGAGGAAGGACACCTGCATGGTCGCGTCGTCGATCAGCATGCCGCGGTGCCAGCCGAAGCGCGGTTGCTGCTCGAAGAAGCGGGCGTCGAGCGCCTCCTGCCCGCCGGTCTGTGCGTCGTGTTCGCGGATCGCGATCGCCATGGCGACATTGGACGGCCCGAAGCCGATCCCAATGAGGTCGTGGACCAGCGTCGAGTCAGCAGGAAGAACCTGTGACATGTCACTCCCATCGTGCGCGCCGGAAACTTAGGTGAGCCTAAGCTAATGAGATACGGCTGTCGATAGGGCGCACACGGGTCCGATTCCAGCCAACTGACGCCTTCAGTGCGGGTGTTGCGCACTAAGGTAAGGCTTGCTTAACTGCCCGGGTCAGTCCCTGCCTCGAGGAGGAACGCCCATGCGGGTCGTCATGTTCGGCTACCAGACCTGGGGGCACCGCACCCTGCGAGCCCTGCTGGACTCCGAACACGACGTGGTCCTGGTGGTGACGCATCCCAAGAGCGAGCACGCGTACGAGAAGATCTGGAGCGACTCCGTCGCCGACCTCGCCGAGGAGCACGGCGTCCCGGTGCTGATCCGCAACCGTCCGGACGACGACGAACTGTTCGAGCGTCTCAAGGAGGCCGATCCGGACATCATCGTGGCCAACAACTGGCGGACCTGGATCCCCCCGCGCATCTTCGGCCTGCCGCGCCACGGCACGCTGAACGTGCACGACTCGCTGCTGCCGAAGTACGCCGGGTTCTCCCCGCTGATCTGGGCGCTGATCAACGGAGAGACCGAAGTGGGCGTCACCGCGCACATGATGAACGACGAGCTGGACGCCGGGGACATCGTCCGCCAGGAGGCGGTGCCGGTCGGACCGACGGACACCGCCACCGACCTGTTCCACAAGACCGTCGACCTGATCGCCCCGGTCACCATCGGCGCCCTCGGGCTGATCGCCGCCGGGCAGACGGAGTTCACCCCGCAGGACCGGTCCGCGGCGAGCTTCTTCCACAAGCGGTCCGCCGAGGACATCCGCATCGACTGGAACTGGCCGGCGGAGGACCTGGAGCGCCTGGTCCGGGCCCAGTCCGAGCCCTACCCCAGCGCCTTCACCTTCCACCGGGGCAGGCGCCTCGAAATCCTCGCCGCCGTGGTCTCCGACGGCCGCTACGGCGGTACGCCCGGCCGGATCTTCTACCGCGAGGGCGAGGGTGTGGTGATCGTCGCCGGAGCCGACGCGCGCCGGGGCCGCAACCACGGCCTCGCCGTCACGCGGGTACGCACGGAGGACGGACGGGAGCTGGCCGCCACGGAGTACTTCACCTCCATGGGCGGCTACCTGACCGCCCGGGCTTGAACTCCCCCGTCCGGTCGGTTTCCGTGACGGACAGGGCCCGGCCGTGCCGACACGGCCGGGCCCTGCGTGGTGCGGTCGTGCGCGGCCTCAGCCGCTCTTGCGCCGGAACGAGCGCTGGCTGGCCGCGGGGCCGTGAGCACCCCGGATCTTGGCCACGTCGGCGGTGGCGGCGAGGGCCGCGGCCTCCGCCTGTTTGCCGCGCTTGCGCTCCAGGGCCTGCCGGAACTTGTCCTTCAGGTCGTACTGACCGTCGGCGCCGGGCGTCAGCGTGGCGCCCTCCCCCTCCGCCGGTTCCGAACCTGCCTGCGGTGAAGACTCTTCCGTCATGACGACCTCCTGGGCTCGGACAACAGGAGCACAGCTTGTCACGCCCGGCCGCCCGGAACCACCGAGAATGTGCCCGGGCCGGCCGGCAGGTTCACCGTGTACTGGCGCAGGTACGTGTCCAGGTACGGCGACCGGTCGCCGGGGGTGGCGACGTCGTCGGCCGGATCGTCCAGGGCGAGGCGCAGCTTCGCTCCCCTCACCTCGACGGTTTCGCCGGAGGGCGTGTCGCGCCAGGAACCGGTCTGGATGGATCCGATCTCCACGGCCAGGACGTGCCCGGCGGCGAGGGTCCAGTCGGTCGCCTTCAGGTCGACTCTCATCCGGCCGGGCTTCACCAGGGAGACCTGCTCGTCGAACATGACGGCGGTGCCGTCGGGGGCGACGTCGTACAGCTTGAGCATGACGTTGCCCTCGCCGCGGGCCGTCAGGGACACCTGCGGGGTGCCGGTGACGCGGGTGTCCTTCGCCAGCGGCTTCGACCAGACGAAGAAGCTGGAGGCGACCTCACCGGCGCGCTGGCGCTTCGCCGCCTCCGCGGCCAGCCCGGGCGGGGTCCGCTGCTCGGTCGCGGGCGCGTTCTCCATGTCCCACCGGCCGGTCGGCTGCGGCGGCGCCTTCGGTGCCGGGCTGCCGGACGCGGTCAGGGCCGCGCGGGCGGACGCGCCGCCGTCGTCCACGTAGGAGCCGCCGCCGAGCGGTACGGTGACCGGCCTCTCGCCGACGGGCCACGTGCGCTGGGCCCTCCAGGCGCCGGTGGAGTCCTCGACGGCGTAGGCCGGGTAACGCACGGCCGGCCTGATGCCCTTCAGGTACTGGTCGTAGAAGGAGAGGGTCTCCTCGTACCAGCCCTCGCGGCCCATGGCCAGGCGTCCGTCCTCGACGCGGTCGCCGCCGCGCACGTGATCCCACTGTCCGAGCCAGCCGCGCTCGGGGCCGTGGTGGTTGTCGAGGTACTCCTCCATCTCCTCGGGCTTGGTGTTGTTCTCGATGAAGCCCTGCGTGACGAAGAGCGGCGTGTCGCTGCCCCTGGCCATCCTCGCCAGGTCGCGGGAGGTCCAGTGCTCGTCCCGCTGATCGGATATCCGGTAGCCCGCCGAGTTCTCCGTCAGGCACTCCGGGTGACTCTCCTCGTAGCGCGCGGCGGCCCGGTACTGGGGATCGTCGTCCGCCATCGGGGGCATCGAGGCGATGGAGTTGTACGCGCCGGCGGTCCCGGTCACGTTCGGGCGGGGCACCCCGTTGGAGTAGATGTACTGGTACATGTCCCACAGGGGCTCCTGGGCCACGACGGCCTTGAGCGCGCGCTGGTCCAGGTTGTTGCCGATGAGGCCGGTGACGGCGTCGTACGACTTGCCGTACATGCCGACCGCGCCGGTGGACCACGGCTGCTTCGACGCCCAGTCGATCGCGGCCTTCACGTCCGCCTGTTCGCCGGGTCCGCCCCAGTCCAGGCAGCCGGTGGAGCCGCCGAAGCCGCGCAGGTCCACCATGACGAAGGCGTAGCCCTGTTCGAAGAGGTCGGTGCCCTCGATGAAGTCCTGGAAGCGGGCGGAGGGCCCGGTGTGCGTCCAGCCCTCGGGGCCGGTCTGGCCCGCGTGGGCGAAGTACGGGCCGATCGACAGGATGACCGGCACCTTCTCCTTCCGCTTCAGCCCTTCGGGGAGCAGGACGTCGGCATGGAGCCGGGTGCCGGAGCCGTCGGAGGACGGGAAGTAGTGCTGGGTCCAGACCGAGCCCTGTGGAACGCGGTCGTTCTGCTCGTGCGTGACGGGGCCGGTCCCGGTGGCGGCCGGCCCGGCCTCCGCCTCGTGCGCCGCGACGGCGGGGCCGCCGAGTCCGGCGGTCAGGGCGAGGGCGGCGACGAGTGCCGATGCGGTTCGTACGGCCGCGCGACGTGGTCTCACATGCTCCTCCTTGTAAGGCGGGTGCAGGTGGTACGGGTGGTGCAGGTCTAGCAGCGAAGTCCTCGCACGTCGATGGGGCGTTCCCACAACTGCCCGTCACACAGGGGGCATTGACGGACAGGGCGGGCGGAACGGCCCACGGGCGCCTGGCGGGACCCCCGTCTGCGGGCATGTGCCGGAATCGCCCGCGCGCCGATTGCTGCCTAAGGTTGGGCACGCCGACGGAAGCGGAGTCCTTTCCCGACCGCAGGAGAGTGGGGCGCCATGGCGCGGGGTGTCGAGTCGATCCGGCGGACTGCCCTCGGCGTCCTCGGGGCCGTCCTGCTGCTGATCGGCGTCGCCCTGCTGGTGCTGCCCGGGCCGGGCCTGCTGCTCGTGTTCGCCGGGGTGGTGCTGCTGGCACGCGCCGTTCCGGCCCTCGACCGGTTCGTGGCCCCGGTCCGTGTCCGGGCGATGCGCGCGGCGGAGGAGAGCGTCGCCTCCGGATGGCGGATCGCGGGCTCGGTGCTGGTGGGCCTGTTCCTCCTGGCCGCCGGGGTGGTGTGGGCCCTCGTTCCCGAACTGCCGTACTCCGGATGGGCGACCGGGGCGAGTCTGATCATCTCCGGCATCGTGCTGTTCGCCCTGCTCGTGTGGAGTCACCGCCGCGTCCGGGCGGCGCGGCGCGGCTCGCCGCCGGAGTCGGAAGCAGCGCGCTGAGCCGTCGGGACGGCGCTCGGCTCGGCCGACCGGTCCCGGGGCCCACGCTGGTGGAACCGGTCCCGGGGCTCACGCTGGTAAAATGGCGCCACGCTTTGAGGCGCCCGGGTCCGTACCGAGGGGTACGGACCCGGTCGCGTTCCGGGCGGCTGATCAGAAAGGTCCCCCCATGAACGCGAAGCCGACCGCATCCTTCGACGCCCTCGGGCTGCCACCGGCGCTGGTGGAGACGATGACCGGCCTCGGGGTGACGGAGCCGTTCCCGATCCAGGCGGCGACCCTGCCCGACGCGCTGGCCGGGCGGGACGTCCTCGGCCGGGCGCGGACCGGGTCCGGCAAGACGCTGGCCTTCGGGCTGCCCCTGCTCACCAGGACCGCCGGCCGGCGCGCGGAGTCGAAGCGGCCCCTTGCCCTGGTCCTGGTGTCGACCCGGGAACTGGCCCAGCAGGTGACCGAGGCGCTGACGCCGTACGCGCGCGCACTGGACGTGCGCCTGACGACGGTCGTCGGCGGCCTGTCGGTCAACCGGCAGGTGGAGGCGCTGCGCGCCGGCGCCGAAGTGGTCGTCGCGACGCCCGGACGGCTGGCCGATCTGGTGGCACGCCGGGACTGCCACCTGAACCGCGTGCGGATCACGGTGCTGGACGAGGCGGACCAGATGTGCGACATGGGGTTCCTGCCGCAGGTCTCCGGCATCCTCGAACAGGTGCCCTCGGACGGCCAGCGGCTGCTGTTCTCGGCCACTCTCGACCACGACGTCGACCAGCTGGTGCGCGACCACCTCCACGACCCGGTCCTCGTCTCGGTCGACCCGGCGTCGGCCTCGGTGACGACGACGGAGCACCACGTACTGCTCGTCCGTCCCGCCGACAAGTACGCGACCGCGACCGAGATCGCCGCCCGCGACGGCCGGGTGCTGATGTTCCTGGACACCAGGGCGGGCGTCGACCGCTTCACCCGGCACCTGCGCGACGCCGGGGTGCCCGCGGCCGCCCTGCACAGCGGCAAGCCGCAGCCGCAGCGCACCCACACCCTCGCCCGGTTCGCGGAGGGCGGGGTCACCGTGCTGGTGGCCACCAACGTCGCGGCGCGGGGCATCCACGTCGACGATCTCGACCTCGTCGTCAACGTCGATCCGCCGGCCGAGGCCAAGGACTACACGCATCGCGGCGGGCGTACGGCGCGCGCCGGCCGGGCGGGGAGCGTGGTCACGCTGGTCACCCCCGACCAGCGGCGCGAGGTGAACCGGATGATGTCCGAGGCCGGGATCCGGCCGACGGTCACGCCCGTGCGCTCGGGCGAGCAGAAGCTCACCGACCTCACCGGCGCGAAGCGCCCGCCGGCCGGCCGGGGCAAGGAGGGCGGCAACGCGCCCTTCCGCGGGATGGGCACCCGCCCGGGCCGCGCCGCCAAGGGGTCGCGCAAGGGCTCCGAGGCGCGCAAGGCGGCGGAGGCCCGCGCGGCGGCCCGGGTGCGCAGGGGCCGCTGACAGCCCAGAACTTTGAACACAGCGATGACAAAGTATGGACATGCCAAGCGGAAGTCTCCTACCTTGACGGCGGAACACCCGTCCCACCGCACAAGACCGGAGCGAAATCCGGCACGGTCCGGTCCCCACCTTCCGGAGGACCAATGCGCCAACGGCTGTTATCGCGTGCCCGAAGACACCTCATCCTCCTGCTGACGTCGGCCGTCTCGATCGGCGGTGTCTGGGCCGCCCCGGCGGCCTCGGCCTCCCCGGCGGCCTCCGCCGACATCCCGCCGCAGGAACCCGGCGTCACGCTGCGCGTGTTCGACGTCCAGACGCCCCTCGACGAACTGTGCACCCTCAAACCGGGCCAGACCCCCAACCACGACAAGCTGATGCCGACGGTCGACTGGTCCACCACCGCGGACTTCGGCGGCATCGCGGACAACTTCGTCTCCGAGGCCTCCGGTTATCTGGTCGCCCCTCGTGACGGCACGTATGTGTTCCGGCTGGTCAGCGACGACGGTTCCCGGCTGGCCCTCGACGGCTCCACGGTGATCGACCACGACGGACTGCACGGCGCGGAACCCAAGGACGGCACGGTCGAGCTCACCGCGGGCGCGCACCCGCTGCGCATCGAGCACTTCGACCGCGGCGGGGGCCAGCAGCTCCAGCTCTCCTGGATGCCGCCGGGCGAGAGCGCGTTCACCGTCGTACCCACCGAGGCGCTGAACACCGACGCCGGGGTCGTGCGGGTGACGGCGCCGGGCCGCAAGGAGTGCGAGGCCGGGCGCGACACCCCCGGCGACGGTCTGCCGCTCACCTCGGTGCGCCCCGACCTCGACCTCACCGACCTGCGCCCCGAAGGCTTCGAACCGCAGGTCACCGGCATGGACTGGCTGCCCGACGGCCGCCTGGCGATCAGCACCTGGGGCGGCACCGACAACGTTGCCGGAGAGGTGTACCTCCTGGACAACGTCACCGGTGACACCAGCCGCGACAAGGTGACCGTGGAGAAGGTGGCGAGCGGGCTGCGCGAGCCCATGGGCATCAAGTACGTCGACGGTTCGCTCTACGTCTCGCAGAAGCACGAGCTGACCCGGCTGGTCGACCGCGACGGCGACGACGTGACCGACGAGTACCGCACGGTCGCCACCTGGCCCTACGGCGGCAACTTCCACGAGTTCGCGTTCGGCCTGCTCTACCGCGACGGCTACTTCTACGTGAACCTCTCCGTCGCCATCGACCTCGGCGGCGCGACCACCAACCCGCAGCCTGCGCCCAACCGCGGGACGACCTACAAGATCAACAAGAAGACCGGGAAGATCAGCCCGGTCGCGGGCGGACTGCGCACGCCCAACGGAATCGGCTGGGGGCCGGGCGGCGGTCTGTTCGCCACCGACAACCAGGGCGGCTGGCTGCCCGCCTCGAAGCTCGTCCAGATCAAGCAGGACCGCTTCTTCAACCACTACACCGAGCCCGCCGGGCCCTTCGAGGACTCCCCCGTCACCGAGCCGGTGCTGTGGCTGCCGCAGAACGAGATCGGCAACTCGCCCTCCACCCCGCTGTACCTCACCAAGGGCAGGTTCGCGGGCCAGATGCTGATCGGCGACGTCACCTACGGCGGCCTGCAGCGCGCCTACCTGGAGAAGGTGAAGGGCCAGTACCAGGGCGCCGTCTTCCGCTACACGCAGGGCCTGGAGGCGGGCGTCAACCGGGTCTCCATGGGCCCCGACGGTGCGATCTACACCGGCGGCCTGGGCGCCGACGGCAACTGGGGGCAGGAGGGCAAGCTCAAGTTCGGCCTGCAGAAGCTGACGCCCAACGGGGGCAACACCTTCGACGTCCAGAAGATGCGGGCCGTGCCCGGCGGCTTCGACCTCACGTACACCCAGCCGGTGTCCGAGGAGACGGCCGCGGAGCTGGCCTCCCGCTACGAGGCCCAGCAGTGGCGCTACACGCCGACCGGCGACTACGGCGGCCCGAAGATCGCCGAGGAGGAGCTGGCCGTACGGTCCGCGACGCTCTCGGACGACGGCCGCACGGTCCGGCTGCGGCTGGACGGCCTCAAGCCGGACCGTGTCGTGCACGTGCGCTCGCCGCGCCCCTTCACCTCGGCCTCCGGCGAGACGCTGTGGAGCACCGAGGCCTGGTACACGCTCAACGAGATGCCCGGCAAGCAGCCGCCCGCCGCGACCCTCTACGAGGCCGAGGAGGCGCGCCTCACCGGGAAGGCGGGCGTCAACACCGACCACGTCGGCTACTCCGGCAGCGGGTTCGTCGACCGTTATGCCGCCGAGGGCAAGGTCACCACGACCTTCGACGTGACCGTCCCGAAGACCGGCACCTACGACGTGGGCCTGCGCTACTCCAACGGCCCGAACCCCTTCGAGGGCACGAAGTCGCTCTCCCTGTACGCCAACGGGAAGAAGGTGCGCCAGACACAGCTCCCCTCCACCGGGGACTGGGACACGTGGTCCACGCGGACCGAGAGCGTGCGACTGCGTGCCGGCCACAACACGGTCTCCTACCGCTACGACCCCGGTGACACCGGCCACGTCAACCTCGACCTGATCACCGTGCACCGGCAAGGCGCGGGGATCGCCCTGTTCGACGGCACCGCCGCCTCGCAGGAGCAGTGGCAGCACACGGACGGAAGGAAGGTCGCCTGGCCGCTGGCCGAGGAGCGGTCGATGGAGGTGTGCTGCGGCGACATCCGCACCAAGGACGCCTACCAGGACTTCAGGCTGCACGTGGAGTTCCGCGTGCCCCTGCTGCCGGACGACGTGACCGGACAGGACCGCGGCAACAGCGGCATCTACCTCCAGGACCGCTACGAACTGCAGATCCTCGACTCCTACGGCGACACCACCCCGGGCACGGACGAGGCCGGGGCGATCTATCTGAAGAAGGCACCCGACACCAACGCGGCGACGGCCCCGGAGACCTGGCAGACGTACGACGTCGTCTTCCGTGCCGCCCGCTTCGACGAGAACGGTGCCAAGACCGCCGACGCGCGGGTGACGGTGGTGTGGAACGGCAGGACGGTCCACGACGACGTCGCCCTCGACGGCCCCACCGCGGCGGGCCGGGCCGAGACGCCGGCCGCCGGGGCGATCCGGCTCCAGGACCACGGCAACAAGGTCCGGTTCCGCAACATCCGGGTCGAACCGCTGCACTGACCCACGGCCGTGCGGGGCGGTCGCTCAAGGCCGCCCCGCACCGCCCGTTGCCCGGATCCGGTGGGCGGGCCGGTGCCGGGGGCGCCTCTGGGTAGGCTGAAACGGGAAACACCCTGCCCGTCGAACAAGGAGCGGAATTGAGCGAGCCGGCGTCCATCGCCCTGCAGAAGGAGATCGCCCGGGAGCTGGAGGTCGCGGAGACCTTCGACGCCGAAGCGGAGATCGAGCGCCGAGTGGCCTTCCTCGCCGACCGGCTGACCTCCGCCGGTCTGCACGCCCTCGTGCTCGGCATCAGCGGCGGTGTCGACTCGACCACCGCGGGCCGGCTGTGCCAGCTCGCCGTGGAGCGGGCCCGCGCCGCCGGGCACGAAGCCCGTTTCTACGCGATGCGGCTGCCGCACGGGGTCCAGGCGGACGAGCACGACGCACAGCTCGCGCTCTCGTTCATCCAGGCGGACCACGTGCTGACCGTGGACATCAAGCCCGCCAGCGACGCGGCGCTCGACGCCCTGCTCGCCGCCGACGTGGCTTTCCGCGACGCCCACCACCAGGACTTCGTGCTGGGCAACATCAAGGCCCGGCAGCGCATGATCGCGCAGTACGCAGTGGCGGGTGCGCACGGCGGTCTGGTCGTCGGCACCGACCACGCGGCCGAGGCGGTCTCCGGCTTCTTCACCAAGTTCGGCGACGGCGCCGCCGACGTCGTACCGCTGACGGGACTCACCAAGCGCCGCGTCCGCGCCGTCGCGGAGGCGCTGGGCGCCCCGGCCGAGCTGGTGCGGAAGGTTCCGACGGCCGATCTGGAGACCCTCGACCCCGGCAAGGCCGACGAGGACGCCCTGGGAGTCACGTACGACGAGATCGACGACTTCCTGGAGGGCAAGCCGGTGAAGCAGGAGACCTTCGAGACGATCGTCACCCGCTACCGGCAGACCGACCACAAGCGCCGGCTGCCGATCGCGCCCTGACCCGCCGCCGGTGGCGGCGCCGCCGTCACCGGCGTCCCCGGCGCCCGCCCTGTCCTGTATATGCGGTTTGCCGGGACCCGCCTTAGTCTGTCCGAGGAGGTGCCCGAACCAGGACCTACACCGGCCGGAGAGGCGGAGCGAACATGGCGGACTTCATCGGCGCGGTGGACCAGGGAACCACCAGCACCCGGTTCATGATCTTCGACCACGGGGGCAACGAGGTCGCGAAGCACCAGCTTGAGCACGAGCAGATCCTCCCCCGCTCCGGGTGGGTGGAGCACGACCCGGTGGAGATCTGGGAGCGCACCAACTCGGTGATGCAGAACGCCCTGCGCAACGGCGGTCTGTCGGGGACCGACCTGGCGGCCATCGGCATCACCAACCAGCGGGAGACCACGGTGGTCTGGGACCCGCGCACCGGCCGTCCCTACTACAACGCCATCGTCTGGCAGGACACCCGCACCGACGCCATCGCGGCGAACCTGGAGCGGTCGGGCCGGGGCGACGTCATCCGCCGCAAGGCCGGGCTGCCGCCCGCGACGTATTTCTCCGCCGGGAAGATCCAGTGGATCCTCGAGAACGTCGACGGCGTACGTGAGGCGGCGGAACAGGGGCACGCGGTGTTCGGCAACACGGACTGCTGGGTCCTGTGGAACCTCACCGGCGGCCCCGACGGCGGCATCCACGCCACCGACGTGACCAACGCGAGCCGCACCATGCTGATGGACCTGGAAACGCTCGACTGGGACGACGAACTGCTCGGCTTCTTCGGCATCCCGCGCAGCATGCTTCCCACCATCAACCCGTCCTCGCACCCGGAGGCCTACGGCACGACCCGGACCTCCCGGCCGCTGCGCGCCGCCGTTCCCATCACCGGGGTCCTGGGCGACCAGCACGCGGCGACCGTCGGCCAGGTCTGCTTCTCCCCCGGCGAGGCCAAGAACACCTACGGCACCGGCAACTTCCTGGTCCTCAACACCGGCACCGAACTGGTCCGCTCCCAGCACGGTCTGCTGACCACCGTGGCCTACCAGTTCGGCGACAACCCGCCGGTCTACGCGCTGGAGGGCTCCATCGCCGTGACCGGGTCCGCCGTGCAGTGGCTGCGCGACCAGATGAAGATCATCAAGACCGCGGCCGAGAGCGAGGAACTCGCGCGCACCGTCCAGGACAACGGCGGCATGTACTTCGTCCCGGCCTTCTCCGGCCTCTTCGCCCCGTACTGGCGCTCCGACGCCCGGGGCGCGATCGTCGGTCTCTCCCGGTACAACGACAACGCGCATCTGGCCCGGGCGACGCTGGAGTCCATCTGCTACCAGAGCCGCGACGTCGTCGAGGCCATGGAGCAGGACTCCTCGGTCCACCTGGACGTGCTGCGGGTCGACGGCGGTGTGACCGCCAACGACCTCTGCATGCAGATCCAGGCCGACGTCCTCGGCGTGCCCGTCAGCCGTCCCGTCGTCGCGGAGACCACCGCCCTGGGCGCCGCCTACGCGGCGGGGCTGGCCACCGGTTTCTGGCGGGACACCGACGAACTGCGCACCCACTGGAGCGAGTCCAGGCGCTGGGAGCCCCAGTGGTCCGAGGAGCAGCGTGCACAGGGGTACGCGGGCTGGAAGACGGCGGTGGAGCGCACGCTCGACTGGGTCAAGGTCCCCGAGAGCTGATGCCGGCGGGCACCGTTCGCGAGCGCCGGCCACAGCGGGTGCCGTCGCCGCGGCGGCGTCCGGTGACACCGCGAAATCCGGTCGCGCGGGACCGGGCGGTGGTGTTGGCTGTCGGGCGTGGATGCCTTCACCCGTTCCTGGTCCGCGTTGCTCGCCGCGGTCGCCGGCCTCTCCGACGAGGACTTCTCCCGGCCGTCCGGCTGCACCGGCTGGCTCGTCCGTGACCTGGTGTGCCACCTGGTCATCGACGCCCAGGACGTCCTGATCACCCTGGCCACCCCTTCCGCCGGGGAGCCGACCCGGGACGCGGTGACCTACTGGCGGGTCGTCGAGCCCCCGACGGGGGACGACCCGCTGGACGCGCTGACCGTCCGGCTGGCCGCCGCCTACGAGCAGCCGGGACTGCTCAAGTTCCACCTGGACGACGTCGGTTCCGCCGCCGGGCGCGCCGCCGCGCTCGCGGATCCCGCCGGCCGGGTCGGCACCCAGGGCCAGGTGCTCGCGGCGGGCGACTACCTCTCGGCGTACGTCCTGGAGTGGACGCTGCACCATCTGGACCTGATCGCACACGTCCCGGGCGCGGTGGGACCGCCCGCGGAGGGGCTGGGGCACTCGCGGGAGCTGCTGGAAGGGGTCGTCGCGGCGACGTTTCCCGCGTCGTTCACCGACCGGGACGCGCTGCTGATCGGCACCGGTCGGCGCGCGCCGACCGCGGCGGAGACGGCCGCGCTGGGCGCGTTGGCGGCGCGGCTCCCGTTTCCGGTCGGCTGACCGGCGCGTCCGCGCGGGCGGCCGGCGGGTCGACGGGCCGGTGGGTGGCTCGGCGGGCCGGTGGGTGGCTCGGCGGGTCGTCGGGCGGGTCGGCGGGTCGTCCGATCGGACGACAGGGCCGTCGTCCGTCCGGCAGTCGCGAAGGAGCCGGTGCGCCGATCCGCCCCGGTGCCCGGCGGGTCCAGGCTGGAGGCACACGTCCCCGAGCCCGCGGAGCTGTCCGACCATGACCGCAAAGCCCCCCAACCCCGCCGACCTCGCCCTGTCGGACGCAGTCCGCCGCGGCGACGCCGACGCCGTCCGGGCCGCGTTGCGGGCCGGTGCCGACCGGGAACTGCGCGACGACCAGGGCCGCACACCGCTCCTGCTGGCGGCCCTGGGGGACCGGGTCGCGGTCGCCGAGGTGCTGGTCGCGGCCGGCGCGGACGTCAACGCGCAGGACGCGCGCGACGACAGCGCGTGGCTGGTCACCGGGGTCACGGGCAGCGTCGCGATGATGCGGGCGCTGCTGCCCGGCGGCCCGGACGTCACGCTCACCAACCGCTTCGGCGGCGTCTCGGTCATCCCGGCGAGCGAACGCGGCCACGTGGCGTACGTCCGGGCCGTGCTCGCGGAGACGGACATCGACGTCGACCACGTCAACCGGCTCGGCTGGACGGCGCTCCTCGAGGCGGTCGTCCTCGGCGACGGCGACCGTACGCACCTGGACGTCGTGGCGGCCCTGCTCGACGCGGGCGCCGACCCCTCGCTGCCGGACGGCGACGGTGTCACGGCCCGGGCCCATGCCGAGCGCAGGGGCTTCGGGGCCATCGCCGACCTGCTGCGGCGGGCCGGGTCACGCGACGGCGGCGGGGCTCGCGAAGAGGGCGGGCGGCGGTGAACCGGCGTTCCCCCGGGAGCCGTCTCGCCGCGCTGGCCGCCGTCGCCGCGGCGCTGGCCGGATGCGCGTCGGACGCCGGCGAGGACCGGACCGCGCCCGCGGTGTCCGCCCCCGCCTCCGGCACGTCCGGGCGCACGCACGACTCCGGCGGCGCCTCGGCGCGCACCCCGGAAGGCGCCCTGCTGGTCACGGACTTCGGCGCCGACACCGTCACCTTCGTCGACCCCGCCGGCCGGGGCGACGCGGCCGACCTCGGCTCGGTACGGGTCGGGACGGCACCGTACGGGATCGCCCTGGGCGAAGACGGCACGGCGTGGGTGGCGACCGCGGAGGGTGTGGCCGCGGTGGACACCCGCACCCGCGAGCGCACCGCCCTCATCCCCTACCGCACGGACACGGGCCCCGTTGCGACCGGCGAGTACCGGGGCGGCGGCATGGGCATCGCCCTGTCCCCCGACGGCAGCCGCGTCTACGTCGGGGTCAACGTCCCCGGCGGGAAGGGCACCCTGGAGGTCGTCGACACCGAACGGCGGGAGGTGACGCGGGTCCTTCCGGCCGGCCGCCGGCCCTTCGACGTCGACGTGTCGCGCGACGGGCGGCACGTCTACGCCACCAACCACGACTCCTTCGACGTGAGCGTCGTCGACACCGGCGACTGGACGACACGCCGCATCGAGGTCGCCCCGTACGGCACCGAGGGCGGCCTCGGCTCCTGGCTCAAGCCGCACTACACCGCCGTACGCCCCTCCGACGGTGCCCTGTTGCTGCCCTTCGAGGGCGAGCGCCTGGCGGTCGTCGATCCCGGCACCGGGCGCGTCCGCATCGAGGAGATGACCGCCGACACCCACCAGCACGGTGTCACGGCCGGTGCCGACGGCACGCTCTACGTGGTCGGCACCGGTCCGATCGACCCGTCCGAGGACGACGGCCCGTCCCTGACCGTTCGTACGCCCGACGGCGACGAACGGGTCATCCCCCTGGACGGCCCGCACGAGACCGTGGCCCTCTCGGCCGACGGCCGCACCGCCTACGTCTCGGGCGGCTTCACCCGCGACGGCTACTGGGACGGCCTGAGCGTCGTCGACGTCGGCACCGGCCGGGTGACCCGGCTACCGGTGGGCGAGCGGCCCCTGGCCGTCGCGGTCCTGTGAGCCGCCGCCGGGGGCGCATCGCCGCTCATGACAGTGGCTGCCCTCGCGTAGACTCGCGGCATGGGTCGATGGGAGCCGAACGCACGCGGCCGCCTGGAGCAGGCGGCGCTGGAGCTGTACGTGGAGCGCGGCTACGAACAGACCCCGGTGGCCGAGATCACCAAGCGTGCGGGACTGACGGAGCGGACCTTCTTCCGGCACTTCGCCGACAAGCGGGAGGTCCTCTTCGGCGGGTCCGGCAGGCTCGAGGAGCTCTGCGCGGGCGCCGTCGCGGCGGCGCCCGCCGCCGCCACGCCGATGGAGGCGGCGGTGGCCGCCCTCGACGCCGCGGCGGGCGTCTTCGAGGAGCGCGGGGACCTGGTCCGTCTGCGGCAGAGCGTCATCGACGCCAACGCGGAGCTGCGGGAACGCGAACTGATCAAGCTCGCGTCCCTCTCCGGTGCGCTCGCCGACGCGCTGCGCGACCGCGGCGTGCCGGACCTGACGGCGCGGCTGACCGCTGAGGCGGCGATCGCCGTGCTCAAGGTGGCCTTCGGGTGCTGGATCCACGGGCCCGGAAAGCGGACGCTGCGGCAGCTCGTCGGCGAGTGCGTCGACGCCCTGGGTGCCGCGGTGGCGGGCGAGCCGGCCTGACCGGTCCGGTGGGTCAACCGGTGTACAGGAAGGGGCCATTGCGACGTAGGTTGTGGTCAAGCACCCACGCCTCGGCTGAAAGACGGACCGCACCCATGAGCGACCCCTCGACCCCCGCCAACGCCGCACAGCAGAAGATCGACACGTCTGTGCCGCACTCGGCCCGGATCTGGAACTACTGGCTGGGCGGGAAGGACAACTACCCGGTCGACGAGCAGGCCGGCGACGCCTACACCGCCGTCTTTCCCGGCATCGTCACCGTCGCCCGCAGCAGCCGCGCGTTCCTGCGCCGCAACATCACCCACCTGGTGGCCGAGGCGGGCATCCGGCAGTTCCTCGACATCGGGACCGGCCTGCCGACCGCGGACAACACCCACGAGGTCGCCCAGCGCATCGCCCCCGAGGCGCGGATCGTCTACGTCGACAACGACCCGATGGTCCTCGCCCACGCCCGCGCGCTGCTCTACTCGACCCCGAGGGCGCGACCTCGTACATCGACTCCGACGTGCTCGACCCGGACACCGTCCTCGCGGCGGCCGCCGAGACGCTGGACTTCGACCAGCCCATCGCGTTGATCCTCAGCAACATCCTGGGGCACATCCCCGACTACGACCAGGCACGTTCCGTCGCCGCCCGGCTCGTCGACGCCCTTCCCTCCGGCAGCTATCTCTCGATCAACGACGGCTCGCGCGGCATCGACCCGGAGTTCGACCGGGCCCAGGACGCCTACAACGAGAGCGGTGCCGCACCGTACATCCTGCGCACCGTCGACCAGATCACGGCGTTCTTCGACGGTCTGGAGCTGGTGGAGCCCGGCGTGGTGCCGGTGACCCGGTGGCGTCCGGAGGCGGGCGCCGACCAGCCGGAACTCATCGGCGAGCACGGCGGACTCGCCCGCAAGCCGTGACGCCCTGACCCGCGCCGTACCGAGCCGTACCGGAAGGAGGCCGCACCATGTCCGCTTGGCCGTTGCCCGAGTCGTTCCCCAGCGCTTCGGGCACCGTCCGCTGGAACCGGCTGGGCACCCCGGACGGGCGCCCGCTGGTCCTGCTGCACGGCACGCCCTTCTCCTCGTACGTCTGGCGCGCGGTGGCCCGCTCGCTGGCACGCGACCACCTGGTGTTCGTCTGGGACATGCCGGGCTACGGACTGTCGGAGAAGGCCGACGGGCAGGACGTGTCCCTGGCTGCGCAGGGCCGCGTCTTCGCGGAGCTGCTGGAACACTGGGGGCTGCGGCGTCCCCTCGTGGCCGCCCACGACTTCGGCGGCGCCGTCGCGCTGCGGGCGCATCTGCTGCACGGCGCCCGGTACGGGGCGCTCGCCCTGGTCGACCCGGTCGCACTGGCACCCTGGGGGTCCCCGTTCTTCCGGCTGGTCCGGGAGAACGCCGAGGTTTTCGGGCGGCTGCCCGAGGGGCTGCACCGGGCGCTGGTGCGCGAGTACGTGGGTTCCACCGGCGGTCCGGGGCTGCATCCGGCGGTCCTGGACCGGCTGGTCGAGCCCTGGCTCGGCGAAACGGGTCAGCCGGCCTTCTATCGGCAGATCGCCCAGGCGGACCAGCGGTACACCGACGAAGTACAGGACCGGTACGCCGGTATCGAGGTCCCCACGCTGGTCTGCTGGGGTGAGGACGACGCGTGGATTCCCGTGGCCAAGGGACGCGAGCTCGCCGGTCTCGTCCCCGGCGCCCGGTGGGAGCCGATCGCCCATGCGGGCCATCTGGTCCAGGAGGACGCGCCCGCCGAGCTGACGGCGGCCCTGCTGGACTTCTTCCGCCGCGTTCCCTGACGGCCGCGCGCGGACTGCGGGGGCTGTGTGCCACGGGGCGGGCCCCGGGAAACCAGCGTTTCCCGGGGCCCGCCCCGCTGGACGGTCTCCCGGTCAGGCGGGGTTGATGTTCTCCGCCTGCGGGCCCTTCTGGCCCTGGGTGATGTCGAAGGTGACGGCCTGGCCTTCCTGCAGCTCGCGGTAGCCCGTGGCGTTGATGTTGGAGTAGTGCGCGAAGACGTCGGGGCCGCCGCCGTCCTGCGCGATGAAGCCGAAGCCCTTTTCAGAGTTGAACCACTTGACGGTTCCGCTGGCCATGCCTTTTGCCTTTCAGCCGTTATCGGATCCGCACCGCGCGAACCCGGAGGTGGTCGTCCTGGTCCTCCGGCATTGCACAGCAAACCGCCCGCACTCCGGCGCGGGCGGTCTGGGCGAACCACGACATCTGCTGCTGACGCTACACGGCATGTCCGAGCCCCACCAGTGAGTAAGGGGTGTGAGCGGCAACCATGTTGCCGAGTTGGCCCCCTCGGCCACCGCGGTGCGGGTCTGCGCTGCGCCATCCGGGGGAGACGGCGAGGCGGCCGCACAACCCGGTTCCGGAAGTGGTCTAGCTATGAAGAGTCCACCCACGGAGTCGGAGATCGATATGACCGTCAGGAAAGCGCTGGCCCTGGTGATCGGCGCCGTCATGTGCACCGGTGCGCTGGCGACCGGCTGCGCCCGGGAGCCCGCGGGCGCCTCCTCCCAGGACGCGCACGCACCCGCGAACTCCGCGGCCCCGCGCCCCGCTCCCCCGCGTTCCTTCCCCCGTCCACTGCCCGGCGTCGGGCCGGCCATGCGGGAGCGTCTCCCGGCCGGCACCCGGCAGGCCGTGGTGGTCACGGGCGAGACCGAGGACTCGTCCCGGGCCCGGGTGGTGCTCTACGAGCGGTATCCGGGCGAGGGCTGGCGGGCGGTCGCCGGTCCGTGGCCCGCCCACAACGGCCTGCGCGGCTGGACCGACGACCACGAGGCGGGCGACCTGCACACGCCCATCGGCGTCTTCGGCCTCAGCGACGCGGGGGGCAGGCTGCCCGACCCGGGCAGCCTGCTCCCTTACGACGAGGATCCGGAGTTCTCCGTGTCGGGCACCGGCTATCTGGGCGAACCCCTGGAGGGGTCGTTCGACTACGTGATCGCCATCGACTACAACCGGGTGCCCGGCACCACCCCGCTGGACAAGACGCGCCCCCTGGGCGAGGACAAGGGCGGCGGCGTCTGGATCCACGTGGACCACGACGGGCCGACCAACGCCTGCGTGTCCCTCAGCGAGGAGCACATGCGCACGTTGCTGACCACTCTGGACCCGGACAAGGAGCCGGTCGTCGTCATGGGCCCGGAGGAGGTCCTGGCTCGGTAGGGCGTCCCGGCCCGCATGGCGGACCGGTGTACCGTGCTCAGCCGACCGGCGGCATGTCGGTGGGCTCCGAGTCGAGGCCGGGCCTGCGCTCCCGCCAGGCACCCCGGGTGAAGTCCGGTATCTCGACGGGGCGGCCGCCCCTGGCCAGTGACGTGACGCTGAGGGGTACGGGCGAGCACCAGGCGGCCGAGTCGTAGACGTCGATGTCGGGCACCAGTCCCGCGCGCATCAGCTGGACGGTGCGCCACTGCAGCACGTAGTCCATGCCGCCGTGGCCGCCGTTGTTCGCGGCGTCGTCGCCGACCTTCCGCCACAGCCAGTGGTCGTATTCCTTGCGGTAGGTCTCGAAGTCGCGCCAGCTGTGGCCGCTGTGGTCCGGTTCGACGTAGATGCGGGCGCCGGTCGGGGCGGGTCCCGCGTAGTCCTCGACGATGCCGCGGCTGCCGGCGAGGGTGTTGATACGACTGTAGGGCCGGGGCGAACTCACGTCGTGCTCCGCCCGGATGGTCCTGCCCTTCGCGGTTTCGATCATGCAGGTGACCAGGTCACCGTTGATGTAGGTCTCCTTCCACGAGGGGTGGTCGCGCGGGACGAAGCGGGCCCGGTAGTCGGCGAGTCCCTTCGGGGCCGTCGTGGTGGCGCGCAGGGTGGTCATGCGGTCGCCGCGGTTGACGTCCATGGCGGCCGCGATGGGGGCAAGACCGTGCATGGGATAGAAGGAGGCGGTGCTGCGGGTGTGCCACAGGCGGCGCCAGGAGTCCGTGTAGTAGGTGTCGGAGAAGAGGAGCTCGCGCAGGTCGTGCAGGTAGCCGCCGTGGCCGTTGGTGATGTCGCCGAACAGGCCGTCGTGCGCCGCTTTCAGCATGGCCAGCTCGTTGCGGCCGTAGTTGCAGTTCTCGGACAGGAGCAGGTGCCTGCGGGTGCGTTCCGAGGTGTCGACGAGGTCCCACAGCTGGCGCAGTTCCGTCGCGATGGGGAGTTCCACGACGGCGTGCCTGCCGCTGAGCAGCGCGGCCCGGCCGTGCTCGTAGTGGAACTCCCAGGGCGTGGCGATGTACACGAGGTCGATGTCGTCGCGGCGGAGCATCCGGGCGTAGGAGTCGGCGGAGCCGCCGTACTCGGCCGGACGCGGCTTGCCCTTGCTCTCCAGGCGGTCGGCGGCGCGTTCCGCCCGGTCGGGGCGGATGTCGCAGACGGCGGTCACGGTGCAGCCGGGCACGGCCGCCCAGCCGGTGATCATGCCCCCGCCCCGGTTGCCGAGGCCGATGATGCCGACGCGGACGGTTCTGTGGGCGTCGAAGGGCACGCCGATCATCGACTTCTGGCCCGGCCTGCGGCGGGGCGCCTGCTCGGACGCCGCGGCGGAGGGGGCGGCGGCCCCGACCCCGGCCGCGAGGGCGCCGGTGGCGGCCGCGGAGCCCAGGAGCAGTCGGCGGGAGACAGCGGGCGTTCGGGACATGACGGCAACACTCCTCGTGGCGTTCGCATCACGGTCGGGGCGCGGTCGGGCGTTGTCGGGCAACGTCGGGCTGTCGAACACTTTCGGGGCATGACTCTGCGGGCTCCGCCGTGACATGTCAATACGTGCTCGATGTGCAGCCGTTCCGAGCATTTCCGCGCACCGGGAGGGTCGGAGGCGGTTGCGCTACATCCCGTCCTGCACCACTCCGCGCGTGGAGAGCGTGACGGGGTCCTTGGTGGTGAAGTCCCCCGGCGGGATGCCCGGGTGGTGCCCGTCGCCGGGTGGCGGCGCCTGGTCGCGCGGGCCGAGGGTGAGCCGGGAGACGATGCGGTAGCGGTCGCCCCGGTAGAGGGAGTGCACGTACTCGACGGGCCGCCCCCCGGTGTCGGTGGTCAGGCGCTCGAAGAGGAGCGCCGGGGAGAGTTCGGGCACGTCCAGCAGGTCGGCCTCCGCACGGGTGACCACGGTGGGCTCGATGGACTGCACGGCCTCGCTGACCCGGACGTCGTGCCGCGCGCCCAGGTGCTCGTACAGGTCGCCCTGCTCCAGTTCCTCACTGGTCAGGTCCGCGACGAGATCGGCCGGTACGTGCAGGTACTCGATGGCCATGGGCGATCCGTCGACCAGGCGCAGGCGCGCCACGTAGTGGATCTGCGCCGCAGGCGACATACGCAGTTTGCGGCCCACTCGGGCACCCGCGGGCAGGGTGCGGACCTCCAGGAGCCTGCTGGTCCAGGCGCCGGCGGCCGGCGGGAGGCTGAGGGCCTGCCGGCCGGAGACCAGTTCCTGGGTGATCTTCTCGGCGGCGACGAACGTGCCCCGGCCGTGCTCGCGCACCAGCACCCCGGCGACCACCAGTTCGTCGACCGCGGCCCGCAACGTGGGCCGCGAGACGCCGAGTTCGGCGCACAGGACGCGCTCCGAGGGGATGGCATCCCCCGGGCGCCGTTCCTCGACGAGTTCCAGGATGGCGTCGCGGACGCGCTCCCGCTTGAGCACCGCACCGGAGGCGGCGGCGTCGATCTCCATGCAGTACTCCCGTGACTGGTCCACTGGTCAACCGAGCTTACCTGTCCACACCGTTGCGAACCAGCCACACCTCGCGTCGGTGCGGCTGAAATCCCGTACATACGTGAGGGGTTGACGCCCTCATTGGTCCATGCCACCTTCGAGCAACAACGCGACTGGTAAGTAAAGCGCCCCTTACTGGTCAAGTGTGAGTGCGCCGTCCCTTCCCGCTCTCCCAGAGGTGAACCGTGAAGTACCGTTCGCTCGCCCTGCTCTCCGCGCTGGTGCTCGGCGCCGGGCTCACCGCCTGTTCCTCGTCCGGCGACGCCGCTTCGGACGGCGCCGACGGCAGCACCGCCCTCGACGTGTGGCTCATGCGCGACAGCGTCTCGGCCCGGTTCCAGAAGGAGTTCGAGACCGGGTTCGAGAAGGCCCACCCGGACATCGACCTGAGAATCCAGATCCAGGAGTGGGAGGGCATCGGCGAGAAGGTGACCGCGGCCCTGGCCAGCAACGACGCCCCGGACGTCATCGAGGTCGGCAACACCCAGGTCGCCCAGTACGCGCAGAGCGGCGGTCTCACCGACTTCACGGACCGGGTGGCGGAGCTGGGCGGCGGTGACTGGCTGGAGGGGCTCGCCGAGCCCGGGTCGTACGACGGCAAGCAGTACGGCATCCCGTACTACGCCGCCAACCGGGTCGTCATCCACCGCACCGACCTGTTCGAGAAGGCCGGTGTCGACGCCTCGCGGATCAAGACCCGGGACCAGTGGATCGCCGCCACCCGCAAGCTCAACAGGGGCGGGACCCAGGGCATTTACCTGCCCGGGCAGAACTGGTACGTCCTGTCCGGCTTCGTCTGGGACGAGGGCGGCGACCTGGCCGTGAAGTCCGGCGGCGCGTGGAAGGGCGGCCTGGACAGCCCCGGGGCGCTGCGGGCGATGGACTTCTACCGGCGGCTCCAGGCACTCGGCAAGGGCCCCAAGGACTCCGACGAGGCCCAGCCGCCGCAGGCCGAGGTGATGGCGAAGGGGCAGGTCGCCCAGATCATCGCCGTGCCGGGCGGCGCCAAGGTCATCGAGGAGAAGAATCCGGAACTCAAGGGCAAGCTCGGCTTCTTCCCGGTCCCCGGCAAGACCGCCGACCGGCCGGGCGCCGTCTTCACCGGCGGTTCCGACCTGGTCGTTCCGGCCGTCGCCGCCCACCAGGAGCAGGCGTTCACCTTCATCCGCGAACTGACGGGCGACGCCTGGCAGAAGAAGCTCGCCGTCGCCATGAGCTACGTACCCAACAAGACCACGCTGGCGGACGCCGTCGCCGACGACCCCGGCACCGCGGCCATGGCGGCCGGCGCGGCGAACGGTCATGCCACGCCCAACACGCCCCAGTGGGCGGCGGTCGAGGCCAAGAACCCGATCAAGGAGTACATGACGGCCGTACTCACCGGCGAGGACGCGGCGTCGGAGGCGGCGAGGGCCTCCCGGACCATCACCGAGACGCTGGGCGCCGACTCCTGACCTCGGCCGCGTCCGACACCACGACGAGCACCAGACCCAGGAGGCGACGTGCCGACCGTCCGTGAGCGAAGTGTGCCGCGCGCCGCCGGCCGCCGCCGACCCCCGCCCACGGGGCGCTCCGGCGGTCGCGGCGGGGCCGGGCGGGGCACCCTCTGGCCCTACCTGCTCATCGCTCCCGCGGTGCTGGGCATGCTCTACCTGCTGCTCTATCCGCTGGCCCGCGCCGTACTCATCTCCTTCCAGGACTTCCGTCTGCGTCAACTCATCCTGGGGGACGCCCGGTTCGTCGGCCTGCGCAACTACCGGACCCTGCTCGGGGACCCGGGGTTCTGGGAGGTGGTGCGCCGGACGTTCGTGTTCATGGCGGTCAACGTCGTCGCGATCATGGTGCTGTCCACCCTGGTCGCGCTGATGACCGAGCGGCTGGGCCGGGCGGCCAGGACCGTGGTCCTCAGCTCCCTGGTACTGGTCTGGGCGGTGCCGGTGGTCGCGGCGACCACCGTGTTCCAGTGGCTGTTCCACTCCGAGTTCGGCATCGTCAACGAGACCCTCACCGGGCTCGGCTTCGAGTCGTACGAGGGCTATCCGTGGTTCGCGCACGGCGGGGCGGCGTTCGGCATCGTGGTGGCCCTGATCGTCTGGCAGTCCGTGCCGTTCGCCGCGATCACGCTCTACTCGGCGCTGGTCACGGTGCCGACCGAGCTGTACGAGTCGGCCCGCATGGACGGCGCGGGGGCCGCGCGGGTCTTCCGCTCCGTCACCTTCCCGCTGATCCGCC
The DNA here is from genome assembly GCF_000772045.1 of Streptomyces sp. CCM_MD2014. Taxonomy (GTDB): domain Bacteria; phylum Actinomycetota; class Actinomycetes; order Streptomycetales; family Streptomycetaceae; genus Streptomyces; species Streptomyces salinarius. The sequence goes on from NZ_CP009754.1 coordinate 269,155, forward strand.
CGGTCTTCATGCTGGTCCTGTCCCTCGAAGTGATCTGGACGTTCAAGGCGTTCGTGCAGATATGGGTGATGACCCGCGGCGGGCCGGGCGAGGCCACCACCATCCTGCCGGTGTACGCCGTGCAGACCGCGCTGGCGGGCCAGCGCTACGACCTGGGCTCGGCCGCCTCGATGCTCACGGTCCTGCTGATGAGCGGCGTCCTGGTCCTGTACTTCCGCCAACTGTTCCGTCAGGAGGGCGAGCAGCCGTGAGCACCCCGCGTCCCCCGCTGCGCCGCACGCTGCGCCGCCTCCCGCTCAACGCCGCCGCCGCGCTCACCGTGGTGATCTGCCTGTTCCCGGTGTACTGGATGGTCACGACGGCCTTCAAGCCGTCCACGGACATCCAGTCCTACGATCCGCGGCCGGTGCCCCGCAGCTGGACGCTGGACCACTTCCGCACAGCGGTCGGCGCCGACGGCTTCGCGCTCTTCTGGCGCAACAGCATCCTGGTCACCCTCAGCGCCGTCCTGCTCGCCCTGCTGGTCGCCCTGGGCGCCGCCTACGCCGTGGCCCGCATGCGCTGGCGCGGGCGCCGGCAGTTCATGCTGGCGGTGTTCGTCGCGCAGATGGCGCCCTGGGAGTCACTGATCATCCCGGTCTACATCATCTCCCGCGACACCGGGATGCTCGACCGGCTGCCGACGCTGACGCTGATCTACTTCATGATCACACTGCCGTTCACGGTGGTCGTGCTGCGGGGCTTCATCGCCGGCATCCCGCCGGAGCTGGAGGAGGCCGCGCAGGTCGACGGCTGCACCCGGGCCGGTGCCTTCCGCAGGGTGGCGTTCCCGCTGCTCGCGCCCGGTCTCATGGCAACCTCGCTGTTCGGCTTCATCACCGCCTGGAACGAGTTCACCTACGCCAACTTCCTCATCATCAAGCAGCAGGACAGCCGCACGCTGCCGGTGTGGCTCTCCTCGTTCCAGTCCACCTTCGGCACCGACTGGGGGGCCACCATGGCGGCCGCCACGCTCTTCGCCCTTCCCGCGCTGATCATCTTCCTCGCCCTGCAACGGCATGTGACGGCCGGGCTGGCCTCCGGAGGCGTCAAGGGCTGACCGCGTCCGCCGTCTCATCCGCTCTTCCTCCCCCTCACCTTCGTGCCCCGCCGACCACCGGAGCCGTCCCGTGGACCTGCCACGCCCCGAACTGTCCCTCGTTCCCCGCCCGACCCGCCTCTCCACCCGCTCCGGCCGTTTCCGCCTCGACGGAACGACCCGGCTGCGGGTCACCCCGGGGGCCGGTCCGGCCGCGAACCTGCTGCGCACCCTCCTCGCCCCGGCCACCGGACTGCGTCTGGACTCCGCCTCCGACGGGGCCTTCGTGCTCGCCCTGGACCCCGCCCTGGCCGGCCTCGGAGACGAGGGGTACGGCCTGACCGTGAGTTGCCGGGGTGTGCTGCTGCGGGCCGCCCGCCCGGCCGGTCTCCTGCACGGTGTGCAGACGGTGCGGCAGCTCCTGCCCTACGGCGCCCTGTCCGCGCGGCCGGAGCGCGGGGTGCCGTGGGAGCTGCCGGCCGTGGAGATCACCGACGTACCCCGCCATGCCTGGCGCGGCTCCATGCTCGACGTGGCCCGGCACTTCCAGCCGGTGTCGTTTCTGCGGCGCTACGTCGATCTGCTGGCGCTGCACAAGCTGAACGTCTTCCACCTCCACCTCACCGACGACCAGGGGTGGCGCATGCCGGTGGCCGCCCATCCCCGGCTCACCGAGGTCGGCGGCCGGCGCGCGGAGTCGATGGTGGGCCCGGCGGGCAGCGACCGCTTCGACGGCGTGCCGCACGACGGTGCCTACACCCGTGCGGAGCTGCGGGACCTGGTCGCCTACGCGGCCGAGCGCGGCGTGAGCGTACTGCCGGAGACCGGCGTGCCGGGGCACGTCCGCGCCGCCCTGGCCGCCTACCCGGAGCTGGGCACCGACCCCGAGCGCCGACTGGACGTGTGGACGCACTGGGGCGTGTGCGAGAACGTCCTCGGGCCCGGCGACCACGTCCTGGACTTCTTCCGCACCGTCCTGGACGAGGTGATGGACGTCTTCCCCTCGCCGTACGTCCACATCGGCGGCGACGAGGTCCCCACCACGGAGTGGGAGCGCAGCCCCCGGGCGCGTGCCCGTGCCGCCCGTGAGGGGCTCGCGGGGCCGCGCGCGCTGCACCCCTGGTTCATCGCGCGGTTCGCCGAACACCTGGTGCGCGCGGGGCGCAGGCCGGTCGTCTGGGCCGAGAGCGGCGTCACCCTGCCCCTTCACTGCACGGTGATGAGCTGGCGGGACCCCGCGCACGCCAGGGCGGCGGCCCTGCGCGGGCACCAGGTCGTGCACGCCGACCACCGCGCGACCTACTTCGACTACGCGCGGGGCCCCGGCCCCGGGGAACCGCCGGCACAGCCCGGCGGGATCGTGGACCTGCGCGCCGTCCACGACGTGGACCTCGCGCCGCCGGCGCCGGAGGCGGCGTCCCGGGTGCTGGGCGCCCAGGGCCAGTTGTGGACGGAGTTCGTGCGGACGCCGGAGCACATCGAGTACCTCACCTACCCGCGGCTGTGCGCGCTCGCCGACCGGGTGTGGGGCGGCACCCCGGACTGGCCGGGCTTCAGCGCCCGGCTGGCCGGACACCGGTCCCGCCTCGACGCCCTGGGCGTCCCGCACGCCGTCCCGCCGGCCCCTGCCCCGGTCCCGCCCCGCGTGGGCGGCGTCCACTGACCCGGTGGCGGCCGGCCCCCGTCGTTCCCCCACACCGCGCACCACCCACCGAGGCTTCCGCGCAGGCGGGAGCCGTGCCGAAAGGACCCCGCATGAGAAACCGACCCTCCGTCGGCCGCGCCCGCCTGGCGCTCGCCCTGTCCGTCCTCCTGGGCGGCGGTGCGCTGACCGCCCTCCCCGCCCAGGCCGCTCCCGCCGCCGACGGCCTCACCGTCCAGTACCGCACCAGCGCGAGCGGAGCCACCGCGGACCAGACGGAGCCCTGGTTCAAGGTCCGCAACACCGGCTCGTCCACCGTGCAGTTGAGCCAGGTGAAGATCCGCTACTACTTCAAGGCGGACTCCCCGAACGCCTCCTACCGCTTCGCCTGCTCCTGGGCGGTGCGCGGCTGCGCCGCCGTCACCGGCACGTTCGGCACCCTGAGCAACCCGACCGCGACGGCCGATCGCTACCTGGAGATCGGTTTCACGGCGGCGGCCGGCACACTGGCGCCCGGCGCGGACACCGGTGACCTGCAACTGCGCTTCTACCAGAGCGACTGGCAGACGCTCCGGCAGAGCGACGACTACTCCTTCAACGGCGCGCAGACCTCGTACGCGAGCTGGGACAAGGTCACGGCCCGGTTGGCCGGTGCCACCGTCTGGGGAACGGCTCCCGAGGGCAACGATCCCACCGACCCGACCGATCCCACCGACCCGACGGACCCGCCCGGTGGCGGTCAGACGCTGTTCGACGACTTCGACTACGGCTCGCACTCCGACCCCGCGCTCTCCGCGCACGGCTGGAGCGTGCGCTCTAACTCCGGCGGACCCGGCGTGCCCGGGGCGACCTGGGACCCGTCGAAGGTCACCTTCGTCTCCTCGGGCGGCAACTCGGTGATGAACCTGGAGACCTCCACGGCCGGCACCGGCGCCTCCACCACGCAGACCGAAATCCTGACCAAGTTCACGAAGTTCCGGAACGGGACCTACGCGGCCCGCGTGAGGTTCTCGGACACGCCGAAGTCGGGGCCCGACGGGGACCATCTGGTGCAGACGTTCTTCACCATCAACGACCTCAAGGCTCCGATGGCCGACGACTACGCCGAGTACGACTTCGAGTACCTGCCCAACGGAGGGTGGGGCGAGCCGTCGAACATCCTCTACACGACCTCCTGGGAGACCTACGACCCCGATCCCTGGCAGGCCGTCAACCAGCACTCGGAGCAGCGCAGCAGCTACGCCGGCTGGCACGACCTCGTGGTGACCATCGACGACAGCGCCATCACGTACTACGTCGACGGGCAGGTGTTCGGCACCCACGACGCGCGGTACCTGCCCGAGCGGCCGATGTCGATCAACTTCAACCAGTGGCTGATCGACCTGAACGGCCAGACGTCGACGACCCCGCGCGCCTACGACCAGCAGGTCGACTACGTCCTGCACGTCAAGGACCGGGTGCTCACCCCGGCCGAGGTCACCGCGAAGGTCGCCGGGTACCGCACCGCCGGCACCGGGTTCGTGGACGAGGTGCCCGCCTCCTGACCCTGGCGAGGAGGCACCGTGCGGGGACGGTCAGAACAACGGTTCCTGGGCCGCCGAGGGCCGTCCCCGCCCCTTGCGGCGCCGGGTGCCGGGCGCGGGTGCCGTCTCCCCGAACAGGGGGGGCGGTGCCGTACTCGTCCGGCTCGGCCGGGACGGTGGCGGGCCCGGTGCTCACGTTGAGGACCAGTGGGGCGTCCCGGTCGAAGTCGCCCGGCGTCATCGCCACCCACTCACGGTCCTGCCGCTCTCCCACGCACCGACACCTCTCTCGCGCCGCCCGCCGCGACCACGCGACGCTACCAGCCCCGCCGGGGCCGTGCGATCACGGCTCCCACCTGGCACGCGTCCATCGTTCCCGGACAGCCGGGGGCCGATGCATCGTGATTGATCCTGCATGGAAGAAGCTCCTTCCGATCATCTTCACGCACATGCTCTCTCGCTTCGAACCCTTGACAGGCGCTTGATCCGGTCGATTTACTCCCGATCAACGCCGATGTCGTGTGATCGGCGGCAGAGGTACGCCCAGCCGGTAGCTGGCCTCGCGCCAGAAGCCCGGACTGAGTCGCCAGGACGGCCACGCGCCTCCGAGGCGGGGACGTGCCCACCACCCCTCCGGAGCTCGAACCATGAGCCGTACGCAGGTGCACACCCGTAGAAAGCCGGTGCTGGCGGGCCTGGGCGCCACCGCCGTCCTCGTCACCGCCGCCGCCCTCCTCCCGGGCGGCGCCCGGGCCGAGGCGGCCGCCTACTCCCCGCCCCCCGCCCACGCGGGCTTCGACTACCAGATCGGCGGCGCCTACACCCCGCCGGCCGGCGTGGACGTGGTCAGCCGCGACCACACGGCCTCCCCCGCGCCGGGCCTGTACAACATCTGTTACGTCAACGCCTTCCAGGCCCAGCCCGGCGCCGAGGGCGACTGGGACGACGACCTGTTGCTGCGCGACGCCAACGGCGACGTCGTCTACGACACCGACTGGGGCGAGGCCTTCCTCGACATCCGCACCGCCGACAAGCGCGAGCGCGTCGCCGCGAAGGTCGGCACGTGGATCGACGGCTGCGCGGACAAGGGCTTCCAGGCAGTCGAGCCGGACAACTACGACAGCTACACCCGCGCCGGCGACCTGCTGGACGCCGCGCACGCGCAGGGCCTGATCAGGCTGCTGGCGGAGCGCGCGCACTCCGACGGACTGGCGATCGGTCAGAAGAACACCGTCGAACTGGCCCCGAACCGCGAGGAGAACGGGCTGGACTTCGCCGTCGCCGAGGAGTGCGGCGAGTGGGACGAGTGCGGCGACTACACGGCCGCGTTCGGCGACCGGGTGATCGTCGTCGAGTACACCGCAGAGGGCCTGTCGAAGGCGTGCGCGGGCTTCGGCGACGAGTTGAGCATCGTCCGGCGCGACCTGGACGTGGCGCCGAAGGGCAGCAGCGGCTACGTCCGTGAGACCTGCTGACACCGGCCGACGGCCAGTGAAGTCCTTGGAGGTACAGATGGATGCGGTCCGACGTGCCGCGCGCCCCTCGCGCAGGGGCGTGCTGCGGGCCGGCGGGGGCGCGGCGCTCGCGGCGCTCGCGGGCACCGCGGTGACCGGCTGCGGGGCCGGTACGGACGACGGCGTCGCGGCCGACGGCACGGTCACCGTCGAGATGTGGCACGGTCAGGCGGACACGGCGAAGAAGGCCCTGGAAGGGCTCGTCGCCGACTTCGAGCGGGCCCACCCGAAGATCAGGGTGAAGCTGGGCGGCGGGGTGCTCGCCGACGTGATGCTGCAGAAGGTGACGGCCGCCCTCGCCGCCGGCTCCTACCCGGACATCGCGTACATCTTCGGGTCGGACCTGGCCCGGGTGGCCCGCAGTCCGCAGGTCGTCGACCTCACCGGCACGGTCGGCTCGGGACCCGTGCCGTGGAAGAGCTACTGGGCTGCCTCCAGGGACGCCGTCACGCTCAACGGCAGGGTCAGGGCCGCACCCGCGGTGCTCGACTCGCTCGCCGTGGTCTGCAACAGGAAGCTGTTCCGCGAGGCCGGTCTGCCGCTGCCGAAGGCCGGCTGGACGTGGCAGGACTTCGTCTCCGCGGCCCGCACGCTCACCGAGTCGGGCCGGGGCCGGTTCGGCACCGGCTGGCCGGGCACGGGCGACGAGGACACCGTGTGGCGTCTGTGGCCGCTGATCTGGGACCTGGGCGGCGACGTCGTCGACAGCGGCGGCAAGGGCATCGGCTTCGCCGACACCGGCGCCCGGGCCCTTCAGGTGGTGGCCGAACTGGCCCGGGACAAGAGCGTGTACGTCGATCCCAAGCCCGGCAGCGAGCAGATGTACCAGGTGTTCCAGTCCGGCCGCATGGGCATGGTGGTCACCGGGCCGTGGCAGCTGCCCGACATCGAGACCGCCGGGATCGACTACCACGTCGTCCCCCTGCCCTCCTTCAGCGGGCGCCCGGTCACCATCTCGGGGCCGGACACCTGGACGGTGTTCGACAACGGCGAGGCCCGGTCGAAGGCCGCCCGCACCTTCCTGGCCTGGCTGGCCCGGCCCGAGCAGGACGTGCGCTGGGACATCGAGGCCGGCAGCCTCCCGCTCAGCCGCCGCACCGAGGCCCTGTCCGCCTGGCAGGACAAGGTCGCCCGCACCGAGGGCCTGAACGTGTTCACCAAGGCGTTGGAGACGGCGCGCGTGCGCCCCGTCCACCCGGCGTACCCGGAGGTCTCGCAGGCGCTGGGGCAGGCGGTCGTCGCCGTGCTCCTGGGGCGCAGCACCCCCGAGAAGGCGCTGCGGGCCTGCGCCGACGACGCCAACGCCGCCCTGCTCATACCGCGTTGAGGAGCCACACCGCCATGCCGCGCCTCCCCCGCCCCATCACCGTCGAGGGTCCGCCGCCGGACCCACGGCCGCTGCGCCGCAAGCGCCGCCGCGAGACCGGCACCGCCTGGGCGTTCGTCTCACCGGCGGTCCTGATCGTCCTCGGTCTGAGCATCGTGCCGGTCGTCTGGTCGCTGCTGCTGTCCTTCCAGGCCAGCGACCTGGTGACGCCCAGCCGCTGGGTCGGCCTGGACAACTACCGCGCCCTCGCCCAGGACCCGAACTTCAGCCAGGCGGTCCGCAACACCCTGCTCTACACCGTCCTGTACGTGCCGCTGAGCCTGCTGTTCGGCCTGGCCCTCGCCCTGGTCCTGAACCGGCGCATCCGCCTCGTCGGCCTCTACCGCACCCTGATCTTCGTGCCGTTCGTGCTGTCGGCGACCGCGCAGGGCGTGCTGTTCTCCTTCATCCTGGACCCGGAGTTCGGCGCGGCCAACTCGGTGCTGCACCGCCTCGGCGTCTCCTCGCAGGGCTTCCTGTCCGATCCCTCCCAGGCGCTGCTCGTGCTGGTGGCGATCACGCTGTGGAGCGGGACCGGGTTCTGCGTCGTGGTCTACCTCGCCGCCCTCCAGGACGTGCCGCAGTCGCTGATCGAGGCGGCCCGTCTCGACGGCGCCGGCCGCCGGCACCTGCTGCGCCATGTCACGCTGCCCACGCTCACCCCCGTCACCGTCTTCCTGGTGCTCTGGCAGGCCATCCAGTCCCTCCAGGTCTTCGACCTCGTGTACGTCACCACCAAGGGCGGCCCGCTCGGCTCGACGACGGTGGTCGTCTACTTCATCTGGGAGCAGGCCTTCAAGAACGCCACCGCCGGGTACGGGGCGTCGGCCGCGTACGTCCTGGCCGTCGCCCTCGCTCTGGTCGCGGGGGCCGTCCGTCTCGTCCGGCGTCGGGGACGCCACCGTCTCGAAGGGGCCCGATCATGACGGCGACCTCCGCCCGGCCGGGCGCGAGCACTGTGGCGACACGGCCCGCCGTCGCCGAACGGCGCCGCCCCCGGCTCCCGTTCAGCCCCTGGCACCTGCTGCTCGCCCCGCTCGCGCTGGTCTTCGCGGTGCCGCTGGTGTGGCTGGTGCTCAGCTCCGTGATGAGCAACGCGGAGATCAACCGGTTCCCGCCGGCCCTGTGGCCGTCCGGCATCGACCTCGGCGGCTACCGGTACGTGCTGGGCAACGCCATGTTCCCGCGCTGGTTCGTCAACTCGCTGATCGTCTCCGCCGTCACGGTCGCCGCGAACCTCGTCCTCGGCTCGCTGGCCGGGTACGCCTTCGCCCGGATGCGGTTCGCGGGCTCCCGGGTGCTCATGGGGCTGATGCTGGCCACCATGGCGGTGCCCTTCCAGCTGACGATGATCCCGACGTTCCTGGTGATGAAGAAGCTCGGCCTCATCGACACCCTGGGCGCGCTGATCGTGCCGTCGCTGGTCACGCCGTTCGCGGTGTTCCTGCTGCGGCAGTTCTTCCTCTCACTGCCCAGGGAGCTGGAGGAGGCCGCCTGGATCGACGGCTGTTCCCGGCTGCGGGTGCTGTGGCGGATCGTGCTGCCGCTGTCGCGTCCGGCGCTGGCCACGGTGGCCGTCCTGACCTTCCTGACCACGTGGAACGACCTGACCTGGCCCCTGATCGCCATCAACCACGACACGCAGTACACGCTGCAACTGGGGCTGACCACGTTCCAGGGGCAGCACCACACCCAGTGGGCGGCCGTGATGGCGGGCAACGTCATCACCGTGCTGCCGGTCCTGCTCGCCTTCCTCGGCGCGCAGAAGACCTTCATCCAGTCGATCACCTCCAGCGGACTCAAGGGCTGACCTCCCGCCCGTCGTCCGCCGTCCACCCTCACTCCAGGGAAGACCCATGCCGCACAGCCTCGACCTGCTCGTCGTCGGCGACGCCAATCCCGACGTCGTCGTGGGGCCCCTCGACGCCCCCCTCGCCTTCGGACAACGCGAGCAACTCGTCCCGGACGGCGCCCTCACGCTCGGCGGCTCCGCCGCGATCATGGCGTGCGGCGCGGCCCGCCTCGGTCTGCGGGTGGCGTTCGCCGGCCGCGTGGGCGACGACGACGCCGGCCGCTACGTCCGCGACACCCTCGACGCGCACGGGGTCGACACCGGTGCCCTGCTCGTCGATCCGCGGCTGCCGACGCCGCTCACCGTCGTCCTCACCCGGGCCGACGACCGTGCCATCGTCACCGCCCCGGGCACGCTCCCGGCCACGACGGCCGCGGACGTCCCGGCCGCGCTGCTCACCGCCGCCCGGCACGTGCACGCGGCGTCGTACTTCCTGCTGCCCGCGCTCGCCGCCGGCCTGCCCGAACTGCTGCGCACGGCGCGCTCGCACGGTGCGACGACGTCGCTGGACACCAACGACGATCCCTCCGGCCACTGGGACCCGTCCGGCCTGGACGCCGTACTCCCGCACACCGACTACCTGCTGCCCAACGCTGCCGAGGCACGGCGGCTGGCCGGGCTCGACGGCCCGGACCTCGGGAAGGCCGCCGCCGCGCTCGCCGACCGGGGGCCGACGGTCGTCGTCAAGAACGGCGCCGAGGGCGCCCTGTGCCACGACGGGCACACCCTGCTCACCACGCCCGGCATCCCGGCCCTGCCCGTGGACACGGTGGGCGCCGGCGACAGTTTCGACGCCGGGTTCGTGGCCGCGCTCCTCGCGGGGCTCGCCCTGCCCGAGGCCCTCGAACTCGCCGCCGTCTGCGGCGCGCTGTCCACCCGCGCGCACGGCGGCACCACCGCCCAGCCCACCTGGGGCGAAGCGTTCGCCCAGGTCACCCGCAACGGAGAGAACCCCGCATGAGCACCGCCCACCCGACCGCACCCAAGATCACCTTCGTCGGAGCCGGCAGCGTCGTCTTCACCCAGGGTCTGCTCGCCGACCTCTTCGCGTTCGACGAGCTGAAGTCCACGCACATCGCGCTGCACGACATCGACGCCGAGCGCCTGGCCACCGCGCGGGCGGCCGCCGAGTACATCGCCGCCGAACGCGGCGCGCGGCCCCGCGTCACCGCGCACGCGGACCGCCGCGAGGCCCTGGCCGGTGCCGACTTCGTCATCAACATCGTGCAGGTCGGCATGGGCGAGGCGACCCGCACCGACTTCGAGGTGCCGGCCCGCTACGGACTGCGCCAGACCATCGGCGACACCCTCGGCGTCGGCGGCATCTTCCGCGCGCTGCGCACCTTCCCGCTGCTCAAGGCGCTCGGGCAGGACATCGCCGAGGTCTGTCCGGACGCCTGGCTGCTGAACTACACCAACCCGATGGCCATGAACGTCCAGTACCTCGCCGAGGCCACCGGTCTGACGCGGGTGGTGGGCCTGTGCCACTCGGTCTACTGGACGGTCCAGGGCCTGTGCGAACTGCTGGAGGTCCCCTACGAGGAGGTCACCTACCGGGCCGCGGGCGTCAACCACCAGGCGTGGGTGCTGCGTCTGGAGCACGGCGGCGAGGACCTCCATCCGCGTCTCGACGCCCTCGTCGCCGAGGACCCGCAGCTGCGCCGCCGGGTCCGCATGGACATGTACCGGCGCCTCGGCCACTACCCGACGGAGACCAGCGAGCACTCCAGCGAGTACGTGCCCTGGTACCTGCACCACGACAGCGAGATCGAGCGGCTGCGGCTGCCCGTCGGCGCCTACCTGGGCATCGTGGACGAGAACGTGGCCGAGTACGAGCGCACCCGCGACGCGCTGGCCTGCGGGGCGCCGCTCACGGTCGAGGGCACCATGGAGTACGCGCCCCAGATCATCCACAGCATCGTGACCGGCACGCCCCGCACGGTCTACGGCAACGTGCCGAACCACGGCCTGATCGAGAACCTGCCCGCCCGTGGCACCGTCGAGGTGCCGTGCCTGGTCGACTCCGCGGGCATCCAGCCCACCCGGATCGGGGCGCTGCCCCCGCAGCTGGCGGCCCTGAACCGGGCCTACCTCAGTACCACCGATCTGGTGGTGCGGGCGGCCGTGGAGGACGACCCGCGGCACATCCGGCACGCGGCCATGGCCGACCCGGCGACGGCGGCGACGCTCAAGGTCGAGGAGATCTGGGAGCTGTGCGACGACATGGTCCGCGCCCACGGGGACCGGCTTCAGCCGGGGCTGCGGGGCGCGCTCGCCCGCTGAGCCGGCCGTCGCGCGGGGCGGCCTGGTGCGGCCCCGCGTACGGGGGAGAACGCGGGGCCGCACCAGCAAGCTATCGGAGTAACCGGCCGCCTGCCAGACCCGGCGCCGTACCGCGCACCGTCAACTCCCTCCCCCGGCCGCGACTCGGCCCCTCTGCCCCGCCTTCCACCGGGCGCCCGTCACCCGACCGGCGGACAGGAGCGCCGGCGGGAGCGGGACGCGCCGGGACGGCGCGCGCTGCGGGGCGGGCCGGGACGGGCACAGACTGGGGTCATGGGTTGCTCCGATCCGCCGTCGGCAGCGGTGTCACGGCGTTTTCCCGACGGGCCGACGAGCGTGGTGGCGGCCCGCCGGTTCGTGCGTGCCGCACTGGACGGTGCCGCCTCGGACCTGGTGGCCACGGCCGAGCTGCTGGTCAGCGAGCTGGTCACCAATGCGGTGCTGCACGCGCGCACCGAGGTGGAGGTGAGCGTGGCACGCCTCGACGGCCGGGTGCGGGTGCGGGTCGGGGACCGGCGGCCCGGCCGTGGACTCGTGCCGCAGCGCCTTACGCCGTACGCCGGTACGGGACAGGGTCTGGCTCTGGTGGAGCAGTTGGCCTCACGGTACGGGGCGGACGGCGGTGACGCGGGCAAGACGGTGTGGTTCGAGCTGTGGCACGACGGTCCTCCGCCGCCGTCGTCCGGGTGGGAGACCGCCGTGCCGCCGCGGGCGGCCGAACGGACGGTGACGCTGGTCGACGTGCCGACCGCCCTGGAGTCGGCGTGCCGGCAGCACCGGCACGTGGTGCTGCGCGAGCTGACCCTCGCCGCGTCCGCGGGAGACCTCCTGGGGGCAGCGCCCGAGGACCTCGCGGCCGCCAACGACGTCAACAACGTGATCAGTGCCGGTGTGACGGCCGCGCTGGAGGCGCCGCCTTCCGAGTCGGGGCTGCGCACCCTGTCCCTCTTGCTGCCGCCCGACGCCGGGCCCGCGGTGCGATCGCTGCGCCGCGTACTCGACCTGGCCGAGGAGCGGGCGCGGGAGGAACGGCTGCTGGCTCTGCCGGAGCTCCCCCGCGGCCGCGCCTTCCGGGAGTGGCTCTTCGACGAGATCGCCGGGCAGCTGACCGGGGCGCCGCCCGCCGCCTGGACCGTGGTCCCCCGCGAGCCGGAGATCAGCTCCGCCGAGCTCGTGCCGTGGGACGTCGGCCAGGTGCGGGCCAGCAGGATGCCGACCATCGCCGCCGACGAGGGCAACCGGATCGTCGCGGCCAACGGGGCGGCGGCCGACCTGCTGGGCTGGGGGCCGGACGACCTCGTCGGCCGCCGCCTGACCACCCTCATCCCCGAGCACCTGCGCGAGCGGCACACCGCCGCGTTCACCTCGATGCTGCTCACCGGCCGCACCCGCATCGTGGGACGCTCCGTGCCGCTTCCCGCGCTGCACCGCAGCGGACGGCTGGTGCCGGTCCGGCTGTACATCCAGACCCAGGAGACGGCCGACGGCCGCACCGTCTTCGTCGCCCAGCTCGTCCCGCGGGCGACCACGTTCCTCGACGGGCCGAGGACTCCCGGCAGGATCAGGGAGGCGGCGACCGGGGAGCCCGACGGCGGCCGGTCACCCGGCGTCCCGGAGGCCGGCCCCCGGGCGGCCGGTGCGCGGGGCGGCATGTCGGCGCTCGACCGGCTCACCCTCCTGGCCGAGTTGGGGGCGCAGCTCAACAACACGCTCGACCTGGACGAGGGGCTGCAGCGGGCGGGCCGGCTGCTGACGGAGCGCCTGGCCGACTGGTGCGTGGTGGACCTGTACACCACCGACGCGCGGGTGGACCGGGCCTGCGTCGTCCACCGTGACCCCCGCGCCCTGCGCCCGGGGGCGTACGAGGGAGCGCTGGCTGAAGTCTCCGAGGAGTCGCGCGGCCCGCTGGCCCGGGTGCTGCGCGGCGCCGGACCGCTCCTGCTCACGGGCCCTCCGCAGCCGGGCCGGACCGAGAGCGCGCTGGACCGGACGTACGTCGAACTGTTCCGGGAACTGCGGGCGGGCAGCGCCGTCGTCGCTCCGCTGCGGGCCCGCCGCCGGATCTTCGGGGCTCTCACCCTGGCGCGCGCGCCCGGCGGCCGGCCGTTCACGGAGGACGACCTGACACTCGTCGACGACCTGGTGCACAGTCTCGCGCTGGGGGTGGACAACGCCCGCCTGTACCAGGACACCCGCTCCATCGCCGAACGGCTCCAGCGTTCGCTGCTGCCGGCGCTGCCGGAGGTCGCAGGGCTGCGGATGGCCGCTCGCTACGCCGCCTCCTCGACCACCGCGCAGGTCGGCGGGGACTGGTACGACAGTTTCGTGCTGCCCGGCGGGAACACCGCGGTGATCATCGGTGACGTCACGGGGCACGATCTGGACGCGGCCATCGCGATGAGCCAGTTGCGCAGCATGCTCCGGGGCATCGCCGTGGACCGCGAGGAGCCGCCCGCCGAGGTGCTGCGCCGACTGGACCTGGCCAACCACAGCCTCCACCGGGAGGCCACCGGCACCTGCGTCTACGGCCTGGTCAAGGGGCCGGCGCACGGCCCCTGGGAGCTGACGCACTCCTCCGCCGGCCATCTGCCGCCACTGCTGGTCACCCGGGACGGCCGGGCCCGCTACCTCGACGGCGGCGCGGGACTGCTGCTCGGCATGGACCCCGACGCGGCCCGTGGCACGGCGCGTGACGCGCTGCCCGCCCACTCGACGCTGCTGCTGTACACCGACGGCCTCGTCGAGCGTCGCGACGAGCCCCTGGACGACGCGCTGGAGCGGTTGCGCCGGCACGCCGCCGACCTGGCCCACGAGCCCCTGGACGTGTTCTGCGACGAGCTGCTCATCGGCCTGGGGGCGGACAGCGCGGACGACATCGCGGTCCTCGCCGTCCGCCCCACACCGCCCTCGTCCGGGCACGACGCACCGGCCGAGGGGTGACGTTCGCGGCGCCGGGCGCCGCCCGGCCTGCCCGTTCGGGCATCTCCTTGTGCCTCGTAGGCTCCTGACGCCTGCGGGCGGGCGGCGTTAACGTCCCCTCGTGAGCATCACGTCCCGGCGAGCGGCCAGGTGAACGACGAGCGGCTGACCGTGGCGCGGGCGGCCGACGACACGGGCGGGCCACGGCCGGCACCGCACCGGCCCGGTCGGCCGGACCAGCCGGTCCCGCACGAACAGCCGGAGCGACCCCGCGGACGCAAGCGCCGTGGGCCGGGTCCGGTCACCCTGTTGCTGCTGCCGGCTCTCGTGACCGTCACCGGGGTGGCCGCCTTCCTCGCGCTGGGCGGGCTGCCGAGCCCGGGACCCGACGACGACTCCGCCACGGACCCGTCCGCCGCTGTCGACATCGACCCCTCGTACATCCCCTGGCTGCGCAAGGCGGCCTCGGCCTGCACCGTCCTCGAGCCGTCCGTGCTCGCCGCGCAGATCGACCAGCTCTCGGGCTGGAGCGACGACTCCGACGACCTCTCCGGGCAGAAGGGCATCGCCGCCTTCACCGACGACGAGTGGCGGGCCTGGGGCAAGGACGACGACGGCAACGGCCGGTCCTCGCCGCGCGACCCGGCGGACGCCATCATGGCGCTGGGCCGCCGGGACTGCTCGCTGGCCGGGAAGGTGACCGAACTGCGCACCGAGGGCAGGATCAACGGCGACCTGGTGGAACTGACGCTGGCCGCGTACGCCGTGGGAGAGGACGCCGTGACGGAGGCGGGGCGCGTACCGTCGGCGGCGAAGACGTACCTCGACGAGGTCCAGTCCCTGCTGCCCCGTTACGAGGCACTCGACCGGGAGGACTCCGGCGGCGGTGCGGGCGGGGCGGCCGGCGCCCTGCTGACCGCGCCGGTCAGCCCGCTCACCATCACCTCGCCCTTCGGGTCGCGGGAGCACCCGCTGACGGGGGTGACCAAGCTGCACACCGGCGTGGACTTCGCCGCGCCGCAGGGCGCGCAGGTCGTGGCGGCACGGCGGGGCCGGGTCGTGTTCGCCGCGCTCACCAGCGCGTACGGCAACCGCGTCGTGATCGACCACGGGACCATCCAGGGCAAGCGGGTGGAGACGACCTACAGTCACCTCTCCTCCCTGGGCGTGGCCGTGGGGCAGACCGTGGAGGCCGGGGCCCCGGTCGGACGGGTCGGCTCCACCGGCCTGTCCACCGGCCCGCACCTGCATTTCGAGGTCATCCTCGACGGGTACTACACGGATCCGCGCCCCTGGGTCGTGCCGAACGGGGTTTGATCCGGCGGATCGTGCCGAAGGACTGAGCATGACCCAGTCGAAGCGCGAGATTGAGCGGAAGTACGAGCCGCCCTCCGGCGGCGTCGCCGGGCTGCCCGACCTCACCGGCGTCGGGCCCGTCGCCTCGGTCACCACGGCCGGGCCCGAGGAACTCGACGCGGTGTACCACGACACCGAGGATCTGCGGCTCGCCGGGGCCTCGGCCACGTTGCGCCGTCGTACGGGCGGTCCGGACGCGGGCTGGCACCTGAAGCTGCCCCTGGGCGGGGACACCCGGGAGGAGGTGTGGGCTCCGCTCTCGGACGAGGTGCCGGAGTCGCTGCGCGAGCTGGCCCTGTCCCGTACGCGGGGCGCCGAGCTGCGTCCGGTCGTACGCATCCGGTCCACCCGGACGGTGCGGCAGTTGCGCGACGCGGAAGGCAGGGTGCTCGCCGAGCTGAGCCTCGACGAGGTGCGCGCGGACGCGGCGGCGTCGGGCGGTGGGCGTGCCGAGTGGGGCGAACTGGAGGTCGAACTCGCCGAGGGGGTCCACGCCGGGCTGCTGGATGTCGTCGAGAAGAAGCTGCGGAAGAGGGGAATCGTCCGCGCCGACAGCCCGTCCAAGCTCGTCCGGGCGCTGCGGGAGACGGGAGCGGAGGCGGGGGCGGAGCGCTGCCCGGAGGTGGTGGCCGGGTCTCCCGGCGCGTATGTGCTCGCGTACGTGCGGGAGCAGGCCGGCAGGCTGGTGTCGCTGGACCCGGCGGTCCGCGGTGACCTGCCCGACGCCGTGCATCGGATGCGCGTCCCGTGTCGACGGCTGCGCGGTTGCCTGCGCTCCTACCGGTCGGTGCTCGACCGGCGGGTCACCGATCCCGTGCGCGCGGAGCTGCGCTGGCTGGCGGGTGAGTTGGGAGTGGCGCGCGACCAGGAGGTGCTGGGCGAACGGATCGGCGCCGCGCTGGACCGGCTGCCGGACGAACTCGTGCTGGGTCCCGTCGCCGCCCGGCTGCGCGTCTGGGAGGTGTCCCACGGCGGCGAGGTGCGGTCCCGTACGCGGGAGGCTCTGGCCACGTCCCGTTATCTGCGCCTCCTGGACGCGCTGGACGCCCTGGTCCGGCAACCGCCCCTGCGGGCCGGGGCCGCTCGGAAGCCCGCCCGTACGATGGCCCGGGCGGTGCTCAAGGAGTACGGCCGTCTCGCCGGACGGATGGAGCTCGCACTGGCGCAGCCTGCGGGCCGGTCGCGGGAGACGGCGCTGCACGAGGCCCGCAAGGCCGCCAAGAAGCTCCGCTACGCGGCCGAGGTGGCGCGTCCCGCGCTCGGCAAGTCGGTCGCCCGCCTCGGCGAGCGCGCCAAGGCGGTGCAACTGCTGCTCGGCGAGCACCAGGACGCGGTGGTCGCCCAGGACATGCTGCGTGAGCTGGCGGTGGCCGCCCACGGGGCGGGGGAGTCCGCGTTCACCTGGGGGCTGCTGCACGGTCTGGAGCGAGCGGGGGCCGAGGCCCGGCAGCGGGAACTGCCCGAGGTGTGGCGGGCGGCGGCGGACCCGGCGCTGCGGGCGCCGCTCGGACACTGATGCGCGGTCGCGCCCCGCGTGAGACGGCCCTTCGCGCGCGTGCGGACGGTCCGCTCTCACGCCGCGCGCGCCCGCCGGGGCAGCGCGTGCAGCGGCGCCGCCGGGGTGCGGGTGGCGCTGACCCGGTAGGTGATCCGGTCCGGGTCGGCGAGCGGCTCGCCGAGTGTCGTCCGGCCCGCGGCGTGCAGCGCGTCGCACACCGCGGTCGGCAGCGCGACGTAGCAGCCGCCCCGGCCGGTGCCGGAGTCCAGGGGACGCCAGTAGCTGTATCTGCGCCGTCCGTCCGCCCGCACGGTGACGAAGACGGGTGTGCGCGCGTCGGTGACGATGCGCAGGACCTCGGCCTCGGCGGCACCGAGCGGGGCGGGGCGCCGCGCTCCGCGGAGGTCGGTGGTGTGCGGACGGGCGGCGGCGGTGAGCGGCATCGGCTGTGGCCTTTCCAGGTCAGTGACTCGAGAACGCCTACCCGGTCCGGCCGGTGTTGATCTCGATGGACCGCATTCTTCAGTACGGCACTGACAACTCCTGTCCGGAGTCTTGCCGGATCGATGGCTCACCACTTAAATCACACCTTGAACTAAGTCGCTGCGCAGCGCGATCGACCGGTCCTGTCCGCATCCTCAGAAAGCACTCGCATGAGACTGAGATCCTTGGGTGTCGCGCTCGCCGCCACGGCGGCGCTCGTCACCCTTCCCGCCCCGATGACGGCCACCGCGGCCGACACCCCCCTCTCCCAGGGCCGGACGGCCACGTCGTCGTCGGCAGAGAACGCCGCGACGCCGTCCGGCAACGCCGTCGACGGCGACGCGACCACCCGGTGGTCGTCGGCAGCGAGCGACGACGAATGGCTCCAGGTCGACCTCGGCACCACCGCCTCCGTCACCCGTGTGGTGCTCGACTGGGAGGCGGCCTACGGCAAGGATTACAAGATCCAGCTCTCCCAGGACGGGAGCGCCTGGACCGACGCGAAGACGGTCACCGGCGGCGACGGCGGCACCGACACGCTCGACGTCTCGGGGCAGGGCCGCTACGTCCGCATGCAGGGCGTCCACCGGGCCACGCCCTGGGGCTACTCCCTGTGGGAGTTCCAGGTCTTCGGCACCACCGGCGGCACCGCGCCGGGCGGCTCGTGCGACAGCGCCAATGCCGCTCAGGGCAGGCCCGCCTCCGCCTCCTCCGTCGAGAACGCAGGGACGCCCGCCGCCGCGGCCTTCGACGGCGACCCCGGCACCCGCTGGTCCAGCCAGGCCTCCGACCCCCAGTGGGTGCGGGTCGACCTCGGCGCCGTACGGGACCTGTGCGAGGTGGACCTGAACTGGGAGGCCGCGTACGCCGAGGACTTCCGGATCGAGGCGTCCCCGGACGGGCAGAACTGGCAGACGCTCAAGAGCGTCACGGGCGCGACCGGGGGCAAGTCCTCCTACGCCGTCAGCGGTTCCGGCCGCTACGTCCGCGTCCTCGGCACGGCCCGCGCCACCGGCTACGGCTACTCGCTGTGGGAGGTCGCCGTGCACACCGGCACCACCGGCACTCCCCCGGTCGAGGGCGGCGGCGACCTGGGTCCGAACGTCATCGTCGTGGACCCCTCCACGCCGAACCTCCAGCAGAAGTTCGACCAGGTCTTCGCCCAGCAGGAGTCCAACCAGTTCGGCAGCGGGCGCTACCAGTTCCTGCTGAAGCCGGGCACGTACAACGGGATCAACGCGCAGATCGGCTTCTACACCTCGATCTCCGGTCTGGGCCTCAACCCGGACGACACGCAGATCAACGGTGACGTCACCGTGGACGCGGGCTGGTTCAACGGCAACGCGACGCAGAACTTCTGGCGTTCGGCCGAGAACCTCGCCATCACACCGTCCAACGGCACCGACCGCTGGGCCGTCGCCCAGGCGGCCCCCTTCCGCCGGATCCACGTCAAGGGCGGTCTCAACCTCGCCCCCAACGGCTACGGCTGGGCCTCCGGCGGCTACATCGCCGACTCGAAGATCGACGGCACCGTCGGCCCCTACTCCCAGCAGCAGTGGTACACCCGGGACAGCTCGGTCGGCGGCTGGACCAACGGGGTCTGGAACATGACGTTCACGGGCGTCGAGGGGGCGCCGGCCGGCAACTTCGAGACCGGCCCGTACACCACGCTCGACACCACTCCGATCTCGCGCGAGAAGCCGTTCCTCTACCTGGACGGCGACGAGTACAAGGTGCGGGTGCCCGCCAAGCGGACCAACGCGCGCGGTGTCTCCTGGCCCGCCAACGCGGGCGGCACCTCGCTGCCGCTGAGCCGGTTCTACGTCGTCAAGCCCGGCGCGACGGCGGCGACCATCAACGCCGCGCTCGACCAGGGACTCAACCTGCTGTTCACGCCCGGCGTCTACCACATCGACCAGACCATCGAGGTCGACCGGGCGAACACCGTCGTGCTGGGCCTCGGTCTGGCCACGATCATCCCGGACGGCGGCGTCGACGCCATGCACGTGGCCGACGTCGACGGCGTACGGCTCGCGGGCTTCCTCATCGACGCGGGCCCGGTGAACTCCGACACGCTGCTGCGGATCGGGACGCCGGGCGGGAACGCCGACCACTCCGCCAACCCCACGACCATGCAGGACGTCTTCATCCGCGTCGGCGGTGCGGGACCGGGCAAGGCCACGGACTCCGTGGTGATCGAGAGCGACGACGTGCTGGTCGACCACACCTGGATCTGGCGGGCCGACCACGGCGAGGGCGTCGGCTGGGAGACCAACCGGGCCGACTACGGCCTGCGGGTCAACGGCGACGACGTGCTCGCGACGGGGCTGTTCGTCGAGCACTTCAACAAGTACGACGTGTACTGGAGCGGGGAGCGGGGGCGGACCGTCTTCTTCCAGAACGAGAAGGCCTACGACGCCCCGAACGAGGCCGCCATCACCCACGACGGCATCGTCGGCTACGCGGCCTACAAGGTCGCCGACTCGGTGGACGTGCACGAAGCGGTGGCCCTGGGCAGCTACTGCAACTTCACCGCCGACCCGAGCATCGTCCAGCACCACGGATTCCAGGTGCCGGTCAAGCCGGGGATCAGGATGCGCAACCTCCAGGTGATCTCGCTCGGCGGCATGGGCCAGTACCGCCATGTCGTCAACGACACCGGCGCGGCCACGTCGGGGACGGACACCGTGCCGTCCAAGGTCGTCCAGTTCCCCTGAGACGACGACGCGCCCCGCAGCGGTGCGGGGCGCGTCGCCCGTCGGGCCGAAGGGCCCGGGTCCCTCAGGCGAGTTGGACGAGGAGGTCGCCGCCCTCGACCTGCTGGATGCGGTTGATGGCGAGCCTGGTCACCTTTCCGGACTTCGGCGCGGTGATGGACGCCTCCATCTTCATCGCCTCGATGGTGGCCACGGTCGCCCCGGCCTCCACCTCGTCGCCCTCGGCGACGGCGAGGGTCACCACGCCGGCGAACGGCGCCGCGACGTGGCAGGGGTTCGTCCGGTCGGCCTTCTCCGTCACCGGGACGTCGGTGGCCGCCGACCGGTCGCGGACCTGGATCGGGCGGAGCTGACCGTTCAGGGTGGCCATCACGGTCCGCATGCCGCGCTCGTCGGCGTCGCCGACCGCCTGCAGTTCGATGAGGAGCCGCACGCCGGGGTCGAGGTCGACCGTGTACTCCTTGCCCGGGCGCAGCCCGTAGAAGAAGTCCTTGCTGTCGAGGACGCCGGTGTCGCCGAACGAGGCCCGATGGGTCTCGAACTCGCGGGCCGGGCCCGGGAAGAGCAGCCGGTTGAGTGTCGCCCGGCGGTCCTTCTCCAGGCCGGTGCGGTCGTCCTCGGACAGGTCGGCGAGCGGCTTGGCCTCGCCGCGGCCCCGCAGTGCCTTGGTGCGGAACGGCTCGGGCCAGCCGCCGGGCGGGGTGCCCAGCTCTCCGCGGAGGAAGCCGACGACGGAGTCGGGGATGTCGAACCGGTCCGGTTCCGCCTCGAAGTCCGCCGGGGAGACTCCGGCGCCCACCAGGTGCAGGGCGAGGTCGCCGACGACCTTGGAGGACGGGGTGACCTTCACCAGGCGGCCCAGCATCCGGTCGGCGGCGGCGTACATGGCCTCGATGTCCTCGAAGCGGTCGCCGAGGCCGAGCGCGATGGCCTGGGTGCGCAGGTTGGAGAGCTGGCCGCCGGGGATCTCGTGGTGGTAGACGCGGCCGGTCGGGGAGGCCAGGCCCGCCTCGAAGGGGGCGTAGACCTTGCGGACGCTCTCCCAGTAGGGCTCCAGGTCGCCGACGGCCTGGAGGTCGAGGCCGGTGGGCCGCTCGGTGTGGTCGGTGGCGGCCACGATGGCCGACAGAGAGGGCTGCGAGGTGGTCCCGGCCATGGACGCCACCGCTCCGTCGACGGCGTCCGCGCCGGCCTGGATCGCGGCCAGGTAGGTGGCGAGCTGGCCGCCGGTGGTGTCGTGGGTGTGCAGGTGCACCGGCAGGTCGAACTCCCGGCGCAGCGCGGACACCAGGGTCGCGGCGGCCGGGGCGCGCAGCAGTCCGGCCATGTCCTTGACCGCCAGCACATGGGCACCGGCGTTCACGATCTGCTCGGCGAGCCGCAGGTAGTAGTCGAGGGTGTAGAGCCGCTCGGACGGGTCGGAGAGGTCGGCGGTGTAGCAGAGCGCGACCTCGGCGACGGCGGTCCCGGTCTGCCGTACGGCCTCGATGGCGGGCCGCATCTGCTCGACGTCGTTGAGCGCGTCGAAGATGCGGAAGACGTCGATGCCGGTGGCGGCGGCCTCCTGCACGAAGGCGTCGGTCACCTCGGTGGGGTACGGGGTGTAGCCCACGGTGTTGCGTCCGCGCAGCAGCATCTGGAGGCAGATGTTGGGCACCGCCTCGCGCAGGGCGGCCAGCCGCTCCCACGGGTCCTCGGCGAGGAAGCGCAGCGCGACGTCGTAGGTGGCGCCGCCCCAGCACTCCAGGGACAGCAGCTGGGGCAGGGTGCGGGCGACGACGGGCGCCACGGCGAGCATGTCCTTGGTGCGCACCCGGGTGGCGAGCAGCGACTGGTGGGCGTCGCGGAAGGTGGTGTCGGTGACGCCGATGGTGGGCGACTCCCGCAGCCGGCGGGCGAAGCCCTCCGGACCCAGCTCGGTGAGCAACTGGCGCGAACCGGCCGGGGGTTCACCGGCGGGCACGGCCGGCAGCTTGGTCAGCGGGTCGATCAGCTCGGGGCGTTCGCCGTGCGGCTTGTTGACGGTGACGTCGGCGAGGTAGGTCAGCAGCTTGGTGCCGCGGTCGGCGGAGTGCCGGGCGGTGAGCAGGTGCGGGCGCTGCTCGATGAACGAGGTGGTGACCCGGCCCGCCTGGAAGTCGGGGTCGTCCAGGACCGCCTGGAGGAACGGGATGTTGGTGGCGACGCCGCGGATGCGGAACTCGGCGACCGCGCGCCGGGCCCGGTTCACGGCGGTGGTGAAGTCCCGTCCCCGGCAGGAGAGCTTGACCAGCATCGAGTCGAAGTGCGCGCTGATCTCCGTACCGGCGTGGGTGGTGCCGCCGTCGAGCCGGATGCCGGAGCCGCCGGGCGAGCGGTAGGCGCTGATGCGGCCGGTGTCCGGGCGGAAGCCGTTGGCCGGGTCCTCGGTGGTGATGCGGCACTGCAGGGCCGCGCCGCGCAGGGTGATGTTCTCCTGGGCGAGTCCGAGGTCGGCGAGCGTCTCGCCGGCGGCGATGCGCAGCTGGGACTGGACCAGGTCGACGTCGGTGACCTCCTCGGTGACCGTGTGCTCGACCTGGATGCGCGGGTTCATCTCGATGAAGACGTGGTTGCCGTCGCGGTCGACGAGGAACTCCACGGTGCCCGCGTTGCGGTAGCCGATCTGCCGGGCGAAGTTCACCGCGTCGGCGCAGATCCGCTCCCGCAGGGCCGGATCGAGGTTCGGCGCGGGCGCCAGCTCGATGACCTTCTGGTGGCGGCGCTGCACCGAGCAGTCCCGCTCGAAGAGGTGGATGACGTCGCCCTCTCCGTCGGCGAGGATCTGCACCTCGATGTGACGGGGTTCGACGACCGCCTTCTCCAGGAAGACCGTGGGGTCGCCGAAGGCGGAGGCGGCCTCGCGGGAGGCGGCCTCGATGGCCTCGCGCAGCTGGGCGGGTTCCTCGACGCGGCGCATGCCGCGCCCGCCGCCGCCCGCGACGGCCTTGACGAACACGGGGAAGCCGACCTCGTCGGCGGCGCGCACGAGTTCGTCCACGTCGGTGGAGGGCGCCGAGGAGCCGAGCACCGGCACGCCGGCCTCGCGGGCGGCGGCCACGGCACGGGCCTTGTTGCCGGTCAGCTCGAGGATGTGGGCGCTGGGCCCGACGAAGGTGATTCCGGCCTCTTCGCAGGCGCGGGCGAGTTCGGGGTTCTCGGACAGGAACCCGTAGCCCGGGTAGACGGCGTCGGCCCCCGCTCGGCGCGCGGCGCGGACGATCTCCTCCACGGAGAGATACGCGCGCACCGGATGCCCCTGCTCCCCGATCTCGTAGGCCTCGTCGGCCTTGAGCCGGTGCAGCGAGTTGCGGTCCTCGTGCGGGAAGACGGCGACGGTGCGCGCGCCGAGCTCGTAGCCCGCACGGAACGCACGGATCGCGATCTCACCGCGGTTGGCGACCAGCACCTTGCGGAACATTCTTGATCCCTTCAGCCTGCCGGGTGACGAGACCATGGTGTCGGCGCCGTCCTCGGTACGCCATGTGAGCCGGGCCACTCCCGGCTCCCTCATGTACGCGCGCCGTCGCCGTCGGGTCAAGGGCCTTCGTCACGGCAGGGCGGTGGCGAGGCGGCGGCGGATGCGGTCGAGGCCGGCCGGTGTGCGGGAGGGGGCGGCGGTGGTGCAGCCGGGCAGGCCGGCCTTGGCGAGGGTGCTCAGCAGGGCCCGGGGGCCGCTGTCGAGGTAGGTGGTGAACCCGGCCCGGCGCATCGCGTGCAGCGTGCGGGGGAGCGCGAGCGGCTCGGTGAGGTGGGCGGCCGCCACGGTGCGCAGGTGGGCCGGGGTACGGGCGGGCCCCGCCGTGGTGGCCGTGTACACGGCGAGGGCGGGCGGGGCGACGGGCTGCGCCCGCAGGAGGCGCCGGAAGGCCTGGTGGACCTCGGTGAGCAGCGGATGGTGGTAGGCGGTACGGCTGGTCAGCGGGGTGGCGCGGCGGCCGAGCGCCAGGGCGGTGCGCCGGACGGCGGCCAACTGGTCGTCGGGACCGGCCAGGACGGTCTGCCCCGGGGCGTTGCTGGCGGCGATGCGCACCTGCGGCAGGTCCTCGGCGCTCAGCAGGTCCGCCGCCTGCTCGACGGTGAGGTCGGTGGCCAGCAGGCCCGCCGCGGGCAGCGCGGCCTCGCGCAGCAGCCGGTCGCGGACGTGCAGCAGCCGGACCCCCTGTTCCAGGGTGACGGCGCCGGCCACGGTGAGCGCGGCGAGGTCGCCCATGCTGTGACCGAGCACCGCGTGGACGGGCGGTACGCCGAGGTCGAGCAGGACGGTGGCGCAGGCGACCACCGCGGCGTAGGTGGCCAGGTCGAAGCCCAGGGGGTCGGTGCGCACGAGGCGGCCGGGTTCGGGTGCCGCGGGGTCGGTGAGGAGGCCGGCGACGGACGCCCGGGGGCCGCCGAGTGCGGTGCTGTGGGTGTCCACCGTCCGCAGCACCCGGGCGACGGAGGGGACTTCGCCCAGATGGCGCAGGGCGCCGGGGAGGTAGGCCCCCTGGCCGGGGCACATCAGCACGGTGCGCGGTGTGCCGCCGGCGGGGGCCGGGAGGCCGTCCCTCATGAGGCGAAGGCGAGCGCCACGTTGTGCCCGCCGAAGCCCATGCTCGTGGTGATGGCCGCGAGCGGCCCGGAGGGCAGTGCCGCGGGGCTGCGGCCGACGACGTTCAGGCCGATCTCCGGGTCCACCCGTTCGAGAGTGCACGCGGGCGGTGCGGCCTTGTCCCGCAGGGCGAGGACGGTGAGGACCGCCTCGATGGCTCCGGCGGCACCGAGGGTGTGCCCGAACGCGGCCTTGGTGGCGCTGACCGCGATGTCGTCCACTCCCTTGGCGAAGACGCTGTGCAGCGCCTGCGCCTCGCCGAGGTCGCCGAGCGGCGTCGAGGTGGCGTGGGCGTTGATGTGCTGGACCTGCTCCGGGGCCAGCCCCGCGTCGCGCAGCGCGGCGTCGACCGCGGCCGCGCAGCCGGTTCCGCCGGGTGCCGGCTGGGCCACGTGGTGGCTGTCGTTGGTGATGCCGGCGCCGGTCAGCCGGCCGTGGACGCGGGCGCCGCGGGCCGCGGCGTGCCGGGCGCTCTCGACCACGAGCAGGCCGGCACCCTCCCCCATCACGAAGCCGTCCCGGTCGGCGTCGAAGGGCCTGGAGGCCCCCTTGGGGTCGTCGTGGCGCCGGGAGAGGGCCCGCAGCCGCGCGAACCCGGCCAGGGCCAGCGGATGCAGTGCCGCCTCGGCGCCGCCGGCGACCACGATGTCGGCGCGGCCGTCCCGGATCATGCCGAGGGCCTGGGCGAGGGCCTCGGCCCCGGAGGCGCAGGCGCTGACCGGGGCGTGCACTCCGGCCCTGGCGCCGACCATCAGCCCCACTTCGGCGGCCGGGTGGTTGGGCAGCATGACCGGGATGGCGCGGGGGCTCACCCGTCCGGGACCCTGCGTCCGCAGGCGGCGGTTCTGCTCGAGGATGCTGGTGAGTCCGCCCAGCCCCACCCCGACGACCACGGCCACGCGCGCGCCGTCCGCCGCGAGGGCCGACACGTCGGCGAACCCCGCGTCGCGCACGGCCTCCCGGGCCGCGACGAGGGCGAACTGCGCCGCGCGGTCGCAGTGCGCCGCCTTGGCGGGCGGCAGAACGCTCCCGGGGTCGACGGCGGCCGGGGCCGCGAGGTACTCCTGCGCGGGCCCGTCCGGCTCCCCGAAGTCGACCCGCTCGACGCCGCACACGCCGTCCAGCAGGGCCCGCCAGGTGGTGGGTACGTCCCCGCCCAGCGAGGTGGTCAGTCCGAGCCCGGTGACGACGGCGGCCCGCTCCTCGGGGTCCGGACCGGCCGCGTGCCGTGGGCTCACGCGGTGCCGCCCGCGGGGGCGGCGACGGCTTGGGCGAGGTGGGCGGCGATCTGCCGCACCGTCGTGAGCTGTTCCGCCTGCTCCTGGGGCACCTCGATCTGCCAGCGGTCCTCGATGGCGGCCACCAGTTCCAGCCGGGCCAGCGAGTCGACGCCCAGGTCGTCCTGGAGGGAGGAGTCGGGGTCGATCTCCTCCACGGTCAGGTCCTCGACCGTGGCGGCCAGCAGGTCACGTACTTCGTCGAGCAGCTGTGGTTCGTCGGCGGTGGACGGCATGTCCGGTTCCTCCTCGGTCGGTGCACGGTGCGCCCGGAAGCGGTGGGCGGGAGGACCCGGCCCCTGGGCGCACCGGTGGTGTCCGGCCGTCTGCCGGTTGCACGCCGACAGGCTGTCCGGCCGTCCGGGGCGGCAATCGCCGGGGCGGGGGTGACGGCGGAGCGTCGGGGGCACGTCCGGGTCCTCCCGTGGGCACCCGTGTCCTTCTTTCACTGTGAAGCGCCCCGCCGTGGACCGAGGGTGGCGGACGGCGGGTGCGTAAGGGGCGAGCGGGGGTGCCGTACTTCCTCAACGGACTTTGGCGGCTCTTTTAAGGCTTTCTGAAGATGACCTTCGAACTGCCGTTTCCACGCCGGTCCCGTCCTAGGCTCTCGAACACCCCCCACAGTCCCGGTGGGCGCACTCGCGTCCACCGGGTACAGGGGGACTCCGTCAGCCGACCGACAAGCCGAGGTGTCCTGCGCATGGGTTCCCGCCGAGCCGCTCGCCCGTCCCGCTCCCACGCCCGTCCCCGCGGCGGACTCAGGGCCCGGGGTACCGCGCTGGCCCTCGGCGCCGTCACCCTGACGGCGGGCGTCGGGATCACGCTGGCCGTCACCGACGGCGAGGACGGCGGGGCCTCGGACCGGGTCACCGCGAACGCCGCCGGCCAGGAACCGAACGCCGAGGACGCGGCGGGCGGAGCGGCGCCGCTCGCGCCCACGTCGGCGAGCCCGAGCGCCACGGCGAGCGGCTCCCCGAGCGAGAGCGCCGAGCCGGAGAGGAAGCCGGAGAAGACGGCGAGCCCGACGACCAGCGCCGCCAAGGCTCCGGCACCGGCCTCCAAGGCTCCCGTCAAGGTCACCACGAAGAGCGCCGGCGACGGGTCGGGCGGCAACGGCGCGTCCGGCGGGGGCAGCGGCTCGGGGGCGGGCGGCGGATCGGGCACCGGGTCCGGCTCGGGCTCCGGCGCGACCGGTGGGGCCGAGGCGCAGGTCCTGGCGCTGGTGAACGAGGAGCGGGCCGCGGCGGGCTGCTCGCCGGTCACCGCGAACGACAGGCTGACCCGGGCGGCGGACGACTACAGCGACGTCATGGCGAGCAGCGGTGTGATGTCCCACACGGGCCCCGACGGCTCCACCATGGCGAGCCGCGTCGAGGCCGCCGGCTACCGGTGGTCGACGCTGGGCGAGAACATAGCCCGTGGCCAGGCGGACGCCGCCTCGGTGATGGACTCCTGGATGAACAGCCCCGGCCACCGCGCGAACATACTCAACTGCTCCTTCAAGGAGCTGGGCGTCGGCGTCCACTTCGGCGACGGCGGCCCCTGGTGGACGCAGGACTTCGGCACCGGCCGCTGACCCCGGTCGGCCGGGGCCGCCCACGGCTCCTCAGCGTGTACCGCCGCCGGGTACACGCGCTTGCGCCAGCGCGAACGACACGGTCACCCGCGCTCCCCCGAGCGGCGCGCGGGCGATCGTCAGTTCGCCGTCCGCCGTACGGGCAGCCCGGGCCACGATGTCGAGGCCGAGCCCGGTGGAACCGCCGACGCTGACGCCCCGGGTGAGTGCCGCCTCCGGATCCGCCACCCCGGGCCCGGCGTCGTCGACGGTGAGGTGCACGTGCCTCTCCCGCCGTTCCACGCGCACGAGGAAGCGGGTGCCCTGCGGGGTGTGCCGGAAGACGTTGCCGATCAGGGCGTCGACGACGGCGGCGAGGTCGTCCTCGGGGAAGGCGACGGGCGTCGGCCGCGGGGTGAGGGAGCGCTCGAACGGACGCTGCTGCTGGGCGGCGAGGACCGACCAGAAGTCCAGGCGCATGGCGACCACCTCGGCGACGTCGCACGGTTTCGCCGTGCCCGGCCCGGACCCGGCGAGCTGCGCCGACGCCAGGGGCGTGCGCGCCGCCGCGATGATCGAGTCCAGCTCGCGCTCGAGCTGCCCGGCCGCCTCCGTGACCCGCTGCGCGCTCGGCGTCGCGCCCATCCGGTCGGCCTCCAGGTAGAGGGCGGTCAGCGGGGTTCGCAGCCGGTGCGAGAGGTCGGCGACCAGTTCGCGTTCGACGGCGAGCAGGTCGACGACCCGGTCCGCCATGGTGTTGAACGCCGCTCCCGCCTCCTGCAGCTCGGGCGGACCGTCCGGTTCCACCCGTACGCCGAGGTCGCCGGAGCCGAGGGCGAGCGAGGCCCGCTTCAGGCCCCGGGAGGACCGGACCACGCGGGCGCCGAGCCGGTCGGCGACCAGCACCGAGCCGCCCACCAGGCCGACGGCGAGCAGGGCCATCACGCCCCAGGAGGCCGCGACGCCCCGGGTGAGGTCCGCGGCGGGCACGTACGCCTCGACGACCGCGACCCGCTCGCCCCGCAGGACGACGGGCTGGAGGTAGGCCCAGCCGTCGGGGGTGTCGACGGCGAGGGTCTCGCGCCCCCGTACGGCGCGGTCGAGCGCCTCCTCGGACGCGTGGGGTGTCCCGACGAAGGTGCCGTCGGGCAGCCGTACGACCAGTTGGTCGGAGGAGCCGAGTTCCGCGACGGCCTGCTGGACGTCGGCACGCCGGGTGGTGAGGGCGAGCACCGGCGAGAGGGCCGCGGCGCGCTGTTCGGCGGCGGTGGTGACCCGGTCGCGGGCCTGTTCGCGGACGAGGAGGGCGAGCGGGATGAGGAACGACAGGGCCACCATGGACGTGACGGCCAGGGCGATCCCGGCGAGGGCTCGTCTCATGGCGCGCTGACCAGCTTGATGCCGATACCCCGCACGGTGTGGAGGTAGCGGGGCTTTCGCGGCTTCTCGCCCATTTTGCGGCGGAGTGCGGAGAGATGGACGTCGACCGTCTGGTCCTCCACGTACGGCTGCTGCCACACCTCGGTGAGGATGCGCTGCCTCGAGATGACCTGGTCGGCGTTGGCGGCCAGGTAGGCGAGCAGGTCGAACTCGCGCCGGGTGAGGCCGAGTTCCCGGCCGTCGAGGTGGGCGGTGCGCGCGGTGGGGTCGATGCGGAGGTCGGCGACCCGGAGGACGGGCGGCCGTGCGGCGGGGAGGTCGGCGGGCGCGGAACGGCGCAGCACGGCGGCGAGCCGGGCCGCGAGCTGACCGCCGGAGAACGGCTTGACCAGGTAGTCGTCGGCCCCGGCGTTGAGCAGCCTGATGATCTCGGACTCCTCGTCCCGGGCGGTGGCGACCAGCACCGGGACGCGGGATATCCCCCGGATCATCCTGAGCACGTCGAGTCCGTCGAGGTCGGGCAGCCCGAGGTCGAGCACGACGATGTCCGGCGGGCTCTGGGTGATGTCGCGCAGCGCCTCGAAACCCTGGTGTGCGGTCTTCACCGCGTAGCCGTGTCCGGTGAGGACCTCGATCAGCGCGGCCCGGATCACAGGGTCGTCCTCGACGACAAGTACGGAGGCCATGGGCAGGCACGTTAGCCGGTCCGTCACTATGGTGTCGTGTCCCGCCTCCTGCGCTACCTGATCATCTGGCTGTCCTGCACGGCGGCCAGTGTCACGGCCGTCATCATCACGATCCACTTCGTGGTGGGCTCGACCCGGCCGACCGCACCGGTCGCGCAGACGGCACCGAAGGAGCTCCCGGCCTCGCCCAGGCCGACCGTGTCCAAAACGGTGACGGCCACTCCCAGCCCGTCGCCCACCAGCCGGGCACCCCGCCCGACGCCGTCCCGTACCAGCGAGGAGCCGCCCGGGCCTGCGCCGACCCCCACGCCGACGCCGAGCGCCCGCACCACTCCCCCGCGGTCTCCCGGGAGCGGGGACGGCGACCCGGGGTGCGAGGAGGGCGGTGCGGGCGTCTACACGGTGCCGTCCGAGGGCGGCAAGGCGACCGTGCGGTTCGGCGGCGGCGGGGTCTGCCTGATCTCGGCGGTGCCGGACCAGGGCTTCACGGTGAGCACGGAGCAGAGCTCGCCGCAGACGCTGAAGGTGACGTTCGCGGCGAGCCGTCACCGTTCGGAGATCACCGCGACGACGCAGCCGCAGAGCCGGGCCGACGTCCGTGAGGTGTCCTGGTGACGTTCCTCACCCTCGCCCTGCTCTCCTCGCCCCGGGTCATGCGGTGACGCAGGAGGCCCCGTCGAGAGTGAACGCGGCCGGGGCGGTGTTGGTGTCGCCCTTCCGCGCCGTGAAGCCGAGGGTGACCGTGCCGCCGGCCGGGATGGTGGAGGTGTAGGGGGCCGGGGCGACGCTGACCGCGCCCGCGTCCTGGGTGGCGGTGCCTCCCCACATGTTCGTGATGCTCTGGCCGTCCGCGAAGGAGAAGGCGAGCGTCCAGGGACCGACGGCGGCGCTTCCGGTGTTCCGGACGGCGATCTCGCCCTGGAAGCCGCCGGGCCACTCGCCCACGACGCGGTACCCGACGGAGCAGGAGGCGTCCGGGGTGCCGCCGCCCTCGTCGGTGGTGACCTCCACGGCGGCGGAGCGGGCGGACCGGTTGCCCGCCGCGTCGCGGGCGTAGACCGCGAAGGTGTACGTGGTGCCGGCGGCGAGCCCGGTCACGGTGGCGGTGGTGCCGGTCGAGGAGGCGACCGTGGTCTCGGTGCCGTCGCCGACGCGGACGACGTCGTAGCCGGTGACCGCGGTGTCGTCGGTGGCGGCGGTCCAGCCGAGGGTGACGGAGGTGTCCGTGACCGCGGTGGCGGCCGGGGTGCCGGGTGCCGTCGGGGCCCGGGTGTCGCCGGGGGTGTCGCCGCCGTAGACGGTGGCCTCCTTCGAGGTCTGGGCGATGCCGTTGACGCCGTGGAAGATGCGTTCGCCCCAGTCGCTGAGCCTGTCCGGGTCGAAGTCGAGCGCCAGGTCGAGGACCGGGTCGGTGTTGCCGCTCCACGACCAGGCGAGGTAGCCGAGGCCGAGCTGCTCGGCGGTGGCCATCATGGTGTCCTCGTCCGGGTCGCCGTACTGGTCGGCGGGGCCGCCGAACTCGCCGATGAGGATGGGCAGTTTCGCGTCGACGAAGGCGTTCAGGTAGTCGGTGATCTCCTGGGCGGTGTCGAAGACGCTGTACATGTGGATGGAGAAGACGAGGTTGCCGGTGGGGTCGGCGTCGTAGACGGTCCGCGCGTTGGCGCGCATGACGCCCTGCCAGTCCTGGCCCCAGTTGGGGGCGTCCACCATGATCGTGTGCCGGAGTCCGGCGGCGCGCAGCTTCTCGACGGCCGCCGTGGTCGGCTCGGTCCAGCCGGCGGGGTCGGTGTTGCCCCAGGGCTCGTTGCCGATGTTGACGACGACGTAGTCCTCCTGGCCGGCCAGCACGTCCTTGAGGCCGATCCAGTAGTCGGCGGCGTGGTCGAGGGTGCCGGCCGCGGCGTCCTCGCCGTATCCGGTGGTGTCGTGCACCTCCAGGACGCAGATCAGCCGGTTGGCCTTGCACTGCTCGATGACGGCGGCGACGTCCTCCGGACCGTTCTCGCTCCAGCGGTGCCCGTCGGAGAGGACGACCCGGACACTGTTGGCGCCCAGCGCCTTGACGTCCGCGAGCGACTGCGTCTCGCCGGGGTACCAGGTGTGGGCGTGGTTGACCCCGCGCATGACGAAGTCGTTGCCGTTGCCCTCGATGAGCCGGCCGTCACTGATGTGCAGGCCGACCGCCTGCGCGCCCGCCGACGGGACGCCGGACGCCCGGGTGCCGGATGACTGCGCCAGGGCCGCTCCCGGGAAGAGTGCCCCGACGACGACCAGCCCGATCAGGGTGGCCAGTCCGGTCAACAGGCGGGCGGAGAGCGTCTTCGGTACGGGTGTATCGCGTCTTGCTGTGCGCACGGCGACTCCAGGGCGGATAGTGCGGACACGGACGGCGAACACTGTGGGAGCGCTCCCACAGACAGCACCATGAAACTGGCGCCGCCGCGTACACGTCAAGCCACGGGACAGAAAACGCTTGCCGTGTCCGGGCGGGCCGGGCGGACCGGGCGGGTCCCGACCCGGCGGCGGCGCCCGCCGGGGTCATCCGTCGACCGTCACCACCACGGAGTGCCGGCCGCTCGCGCCGTCGGGCACGGTGCGGGTGCGCTTGTCGGTCTGCACCTCGCCGGTGCGGTCGGTGGCCCGCACGGTGAGGGTGTGGCCGCCCTTGGTGGCCTGCCAGGCGTACGACCACTGCCGCCAGGTGTCGCGCGAGTCCTCGGCCGCGAGGGTGGCCTCCTGCCAGGGTCCGTCGTCGACGCGGATCTCCACCTTGCCGATGCCGCGGTGCTGGGCCCAGGCGACTCCTGCGACCATCACCGTGCCCGCCTTCGGCCGGGCGAACGGTTTCGGGGTGTCGATCCGGGACTGGGTCTTGATCGGTGCCTCGCGGGCCCAATCGCGCTCGACCCAGTACGCGTCGTAGGCGTCGAACGTGGTCAGCTCGACGTCCTCGATCCACTTGCACGCGGAGACGTAGCCGTACAGGCCGGGCACGAGCATGCGGACGGGGAATCCGTGGTCGAAGGGCAGGGGCTCGCCGTTCATGCCGACGGCGAGCATGGCGTCGCGGCCGTCCATGACCTCCTCGACCGGGCTGCCGATGGTCATGCCGTCCACGGAGCGGGCCACGAGCTGATCCGCCGGGCCGCCCTTCGACGGCGGCCGGACGCCGCACTCCTCCAGCAGGTCGGCGAGCCGGACGCCGATCCACCGGGCGTTGCCGACGTACGGGCCGCCCACCTCGTTGGACACGCAGGTGAGGGTGATGTCCCGCTCGATCAGCTCCCGCCGCAGAAGGTCGTCGAAGGTCAGCGTCTTCTCCCGGACGACCCCGTCGCCGTGGACGCGCAGCCGCCAGGTGGTGGCGTCCACCTTGGGGACCACCAGAGCGGTGTCGACCCGGTAGAAGTCGCCGTTGGGAGTGATGAAGGGACTGACCCCCTCCGCCCGGACCTGCGCCCGCCGGGGCACCGCCGGGGCCGGGGAGCCGGGCGGCGGAAGGGTGACGTTCTCGCGGGAGGCGACCGCCTCCCGGCCGCCCGCGCCGCTCAGGGCCCGGCCCAGGACTCCGGTCCCCGCCGAGGCCGCGGCCGCGGCGGTCGCCGCGAGGACGAAACGGCGCCGGTCCCAGCCCTCGCCCCGCTTCCCCGGATCCGTCCGGCGCGGTGCCGGGAGAAGGCCGACGAGGACGTACAGGAGCACCGCGCCGGCGATCGCCCCCAGAACGGAGGGGAAGGCGTCCGTGACACCGGCGGAGTCGGGCCTGCCGAGGGCCGCCGCTGCGCCGACGGCTCCGAAGACGAGGACGCCCGCGGCGCCGGTGCGCCGGTGGCGGACGGCGAACGCGCCGAGGGCCAGGGCGAACAGGGTCAGCACGGCGAGGATGCCGAGCTGGAGCACGAGCTTGTCGTTGGTGCCGAACGTGCGGATGGCCCAGTCCTTCACGGCGGTCGGCGTACGGTCGACGGCGGCTCCGCCGACCGCGACGACCGGCCCGGCCTGCGGGCGTACGGCCGCCGCCACCAGCTCGGCGACGGCCAGCGCGGCGCCGCCCGCCAGGAGACCGCTCAGCGCACCCGTCCCGAGGCGCATCCAGGTCCGGGCCGGCGCTTTGCGTGGGGTCGTGTCTTCGTCACTCACGTCGGTAATCCGGGGCCGCACGGCACACGGATTGGTGAGCGCCGTCGCCGGGGCGCGGCGCCGGGTCCGGGCGCGGCCGGCCGCCGGGACGGGACGAGGGCCGGATCACGGCACGTCACCCCGCCAGTCGAAGCGGCGCGCGTCGCCCGGCCTCGGGATGTAGGACGCGCGGCCGCCGGGGCCGTAGCGGCCTATCTCCGTCGCCAGCGCGACCCCGCGGTCGCGCTCCCGTTCCGTGAGGTCCGTGACGTCCAGCAGCAGGCCGTCCAGGGGGCCGCCCACCAGATGCGCGTACACGCGGCCGGCGCGCGGTCCGGGGTTGTCGTGGTCGGCGCCGTAGACCCTGCCGCGCATGAACTCCACCTCATCCATGCGTGAAGCGTCGCATCCACCACTGACAACGGCCCGTGCGACGGGGGCCGAGCCCCTGTTAGAACGGTGGCTCGTCCAGCAGTTCCAGCAGACAGCGCGCCCCCTCAGCGGCCGTCGTGGCACCGGCGGCACCGGCCGCGGTGGGGAAGAGCCGGCCGTACGCGGCGGCGCGGTTCAGGGCGCTGAGCCGCCAGGCGAGGCTCGCCGCGCGCCGCAGCTGCGCCGCCGTACGGCCGGTGTCCGTCCAGGGTTCGAGGTAGGCGTCGCGCAGGCGCGGCAGCACGTGCGGACCCTGGTGTTCGACGGCCCGGCGGGCGGGGACGACGAGGCCCGCGAAGGGGTGGGCGACGACGGCGTCGCCCCAGTCGAAGAAGGTGAACCTGCCGGGTGCGGGACGGAACGACTGCCCCTCGTGCAGGTCGGCGTGGTCGAGGGAGTCGGGAACGCCCAGGGCGTCGAGTTCCGCGCACCAGTCCAGCAGGCGGGGGCGCAGGTCCCGCAGCGCGACCCGGTCCCGGTGCGGCAGCGGGGTGTCGTCGAGCCGGTCGAGGACGCCGGGCAGCGCGCCCACGGGCACGGCCGGGACGCCCAGGCGTTCGATCTCTCCCGCCCGCGCGGTCAGGGCGTGTTGCACGGCCGCGTACTGGCGCACGAGTTCTTCCCACGCGCCGGGGGTGACCGTCTCCCGTGCGAGGACCTCGCGGAACAGCGGTCCGCCGTCGGGCAGAAGCGACCAGCCCCGGTCGGTGTCCACCGCCAGCGGCTCCAGTACGTGCCCGGGGACCCAGCGGGCCAGGGCCGCGGTCAGCGCGCCCTCGAAGGCGCTGCCCGGCGGGTTCGCCTTGAACCAGACCGCGTCGCCCTCCTCGACGGACAGCCGCAGCAGGACGGACCACGGCCGCAGCCGCACCCGCCGCTGTCCCGTCGGCCGCAGACCGCGGGCGGTGAGCCCGGACCTGACCCAGTCCAGGACCTCGGCGCGCCAGGCCGGTTCCTCCCACGGGGTGACGGTGTCCTGGTACCGCCCCCGGTCCACGGCCACCGGTGCGTCACTGAGCATCGGGCCATCCCAGCACGGCGCGCTGCCCGTGACCACCGGTTTTCCTCGCGCAAGAACCGCCGGGGCCCCGGACCGGCCGGTGCCGGCTGTTCCGGCACCGGCCGGTACGGCGGCCGTGGGACTGGGAGGGCGGGGCGGATCAGGCCAGGTCGAAGCGGTCGAGGTTCATGACCTTGACCCAGGCGGCGACGAAGTCGTGCACGAACTTCTCCTTGGCGTCGTCGCTCGCGTAGACCTCGGCGAGCGCCCGCAGTTCGGCGTTGGAGCCGAAGACCAGGTCGGCACGGCTGCCGGCCCACCTGACCTCGCCCGTGGCGGCGTCGCGGCCCTCGAACGTGGTCTGGTCCTCGGACGTCGACTTCCACGTGATGCCCAGGTCGAGCAGGTTGACGAAGAAGTCGTTGGTCAGCGAGCCGGGCGTCCGGGTGAACACGCCGAGCTGGGACTGCTGGTGGTTGGCGCCCAGCACGCGCAGGCCACCGACCAGGACGGTCATCTCGGGCGCGCTCAGGGTGAGCAGGTTGGCCCGGTCGAGGAGGAGGAACTCGGCCGGCAGCCGGTTGCCCTTGCCGAGGTAGTTGCGGAAGCCGTCGGCGGTCGGCTCGAGCGCCTCGAAGGACTCGGCATCCGTGTGCTCCTCCGTCGCGTCCACGCGTCCCGCGGCGAAGGGGACCTCCACCTCGAATCCGGCTTCCTTGGCGGCCTTCTCGACGGCCGCGGAGCCACCGAGGACGATCAGGTCGGCCAGGGAGACGTGCTTGGCGCCCGCGCCGGCGTTGAACTCCCGCTGGACGCCCTCCAGGACGCGCAGGACCCGGGCCAGCTCGTCGGGCTCGTTGACCTCCCAGCCGCGCTGCGGCTCGAGGCGGATGCGGGCGCCGTCGGCCCCGCCGCGCTTGTCGCTGCCGCGGAAGGTGGACGCGGAGGCCCAGGCGGTGGACACCAGCTGCGCCACGGACAGGCCGGACTCCAGGAGCTTGGTCTTGAGGATGGCGACGTCCTCGGCGTCGATGGCCTCGCCCTCGGGCTCGGGCAGCGGGTCCTGCCAGATGAGGGTCTCCTCGGGCACCTCCGGGCCGAGGTACAGCGACTTGGGGCCCATGTCACGGTGGGTCAGCTTGAACCAGGCGCGGGCGAAGGCGTCCGCGAACTCCTCCGGGTTCTCGTAGAACCGGCGGGAGATCGGCCCGTAGATCGGGTCGAGACGCAGCGACAGGTCGGTGGTGAGCATCCGGGGGCGGTGCTTCTTGGCCGGGTCGTGCGCGTCGGGGATGATCTCCGAGGCGTCCTTGGCCACCCACTGGTGGGCCCCGGCCGGGCTCTGCTCCAGCTCGTACTCGAATTCGAAGAGGTTCTTGAAGAAGCCGTTGCCCCACCGGGTCGGCGTGCTGGTCCAGGTCACCTCGAGCCCGGAGGTGATGGCGTCGCCGCCCCTGCCCGTGCCGTGGGTGGACTTCCAGCCCAGGCCCATCTGCTCCATGGGAGCGGCCTCGGGGTCGGCGCCGACGGCGTCGGCGGGGCCGGCGCCGTGGGTCTTGCCGAAGGTGTGGCCGCCGGCGATGAGCGCGACGGTCTCCTCGTCGTTCATCGCCATGCGGCGGAAGGTCTCACGGATGTCGCGGGCGGCGGCGAGCGGGTCCGGGTTGCCGTTGGGGCCCTCCGGGTTGACGTAGATCAGGCCCATCTGGACGGCGCCGAGCGGGTTTTCCAGCTCGCGGTCCCCGGTGTAGCGCCGGTCGTCGAGCCAGGTGGTCTCGGGGCCCCAGTAGACGTCCTCCTCGGCCTCCCAGACGTCGGCGCGGCCGCCGGCGAAGCCGAAGGTCTCGAAGCCCATCGTCTCCAGTGCGACGTTGCCGGTGAGGATCAGCAGGTCGGCCCAGGAGAGGTTCCGGCCGTACTTCTTCTTGACCGGCCACAGCAGGCGGCGGGCCTTGTCGAGGTTGCCGTTGTCCGGCCAGCTGTTGAGCGGGGCGAAGCGCTGCTGGCCGGCGCCCGCGCCGCCGCGGCCGTCGCTGATGCGGTAGGTGCCCGCACTGTGCCAGGCCATCCGGATCATCAGCGGGCCGTAGTTGCCGAAGTCGGCCGGCCACCAGTCCTGCGAGGTGGTCAGCACCTCGGCGATGTCCCGTTTCACGGCCGGCAGGTCGAGGGCGTTGAAGGCGGCCGCGTAGTCGAACTCCTCACCCAGCGGGTTGGCGACGGCGGGGTTCTTGGCGAGGATTTTCAGGTTGAGCCGCTCCGGCCACCACTGACGGTTCCCGCCGCCCTGCGTGGGGTGCGGGGCGCGTCCGTGGGTGACCGGGCAGCCGCCCGTCTCCTCGGCCTTCGCGTCGGTCACGATGGCGTCGTGGTTCTCGGACATGGGAATCCTTCCGAACGGGGCGGATCACGGTGCTGGGGAACTGCCGGGGATGGAGCAGTCGGGGCACAGGCCCCGGTAGATCACCTCGGCCTCGTCTATCACGAAGCCGTGGTCGTCGGAGGCGGTCAGGCACGGCGCGTCACCCACGGCGCAGTCGACGTCCGCGAGGGTGCCGCACGCCCGGCACAGGACGTGGTGGTGGTTGTCACCGACCCGTCCCTCGAACCGCGCCGGGCCGCCGGGGGGTTCGATACGGCGCACGAGCCGTGCGGCGGTCAGGGCGTGCAGCGCGTCGTACACGGCCTGGAGGGAGACGTGCCCCACCCGTCGCCGCACCCCCGAGGTGAGGGCCTCGGCGTCGAGGTGGTCGCCCTCCCGGACGGTCTCGAGCAGCGCGACGCGGGCGGCGGTCACCCGCAGTCCCGCTCGGCGCAGCTCGTCGGCGGTGGCCGGATTCCGGGAGCGCCGGGATGCCGTCATGGGGGCGAACCTACTCCCTGGAAGACGAACGACTCAAGGAAACGAGCGACTCAACGAAACGAGCGACTCCACTCTGGACGGCCGGCGCCGTCGGGCGTCCTCCGGAACGCCTGTCCGGGTGCCGCCGGACGAACGTGGTAGTAAACGTGCGTGGCGGGCACTGGCATGGGATGCCGCCCCGTATCAGCGCGACGACAGGAATGAGTTGCCGGTGCTTGTGAAGACGTTCCGCTGGGCCTTCGTGGTCACCGCCCTGGGTCTGGCCGCGGGGGTGTTCTACGACGGCTGGACCGCCCTCGGCATCGTGGCGATTCTCTCCGTCCTGGAGATCTCGCTGTCCTTCGACAACGCGGTGATCAACGCCGGGATCCTGAAGAAGATGAACGCCTTCTGGCAGAAGATCTTCCTCACCGTCGGCATCGTGATCGCGGTCTTCGGGATGCGGCTGGTCTTCCCCGTGGTGATCGTGGCGGTCAGCGCCCGGCTGAGTCCGTGGAACGCGGTGCACCTGGCGCTCACCGACAAGGACCGCTATCAGGAGCTGGTGACGGACGCCCATCCGTCGATCGCCGCCTTCGGCGGCATGTTCCTTCTGATGATCTTCCTGGACTTCGTCTTCGAGGACCGGGAGATCAAGTGGCTGGGGTGGCTGGAACGTCCGCTGGCCAGGCTCGGCAGCATCGACATGCTGTCGGTCTGCATCGCCCTGATCGTGCTGCTGATCTCGGCGACCACCTTCGGCGCCCACGCCCACCAGCACGGGGGCACACACGCCGACAAGGCCGAGACCGTCCTGCTCGCGGGCGTCGCCGGCCTCATCACCTACATGGTCGTCGGTGGCCTCTCCGGCTTCTTCGAGCAACGGCTGGAGCAGGAGGAGGAGCGCGAACAGGAGGCGGAGGACAAGGCGGAACGGGCGGGGAGGCGCGGGTCCCCCGTCCAGCTGGCGGGCAAGGCGGCCTTCTTCATGTTCCTCTACCTGGAGGTCCTGGACGCCTCCTTCTCCTTCGACGGGGTCATCGGCGCCTTCGCCATCACCAACGACATCGTCCTGATGGCCCTCGGCCTCGGCATCGGCGCCATGTACGTGCGGTCCCTGACCGTCTATCTGGTCCGCCAGGGAACCCTCGACGACTACGTCTACCTGGAGCACGGCGCCCACTACGCGATCGGCGCGCTGTCGCTGATCCTGCTGGTCACCATCCAGTACCAGATCAACGAGATCGTCACCGGCCTCGTCGGCGTCGTCCTGATCGGTGCGTCGTTCTGGTCGTCCGTGCGGCGCAACCGCGCGCTGCGGACCGCCTCTTGAGCGACATGGCGGGTGCG
This sequence comes from Streptomyces sp. CCM_MD2014, assembly GCF_000772045.1. Lineage (GTDB taxonomy): Bacteria > Actinomycetota > Actinomycetes > Streptomycetales > Streptomycetaceae > Streptomyces > Streptomyces salinarius. The sequence goes on from NZ_CP009754.1 coordinate 308,639, forward strand.
CTACATTTTGCAGCGCCTTGACCACGATCATTCGCGATCCCTGACGCGCGCGATCTCTCACGCTACGGAGCCGGCAACGCCATGACCGACATCGTCAACGGACTCGGCCGGGCCGCCGCCTACGGCGGCCTGGGGCTGGTCCTCCTGGTCCTCGGCATCGTCCTCGTGGACCTGCTGACGCCCGGAAAGCTCGGCCGGCAGATCTGGGAGCAGCGCAACCGCAACGCCGCCCTGGTGCTCAGCTCCGCGCTGCTCGGCATCGGCGGCATCGTCTTCACCTCCATATGGACGACGTACGAGGACTTCGGCAAGGGCCTGGTGTCCACGGCCGTGTTCGGGCTGCTGGGGCTCGTGATGATGGCCGTGGCCTTCCTGGTGGTCGACCTGATCACCCCGGGGCGGCTGGGCGCGACGCTGGTCGAGCCGGAGCCGCACCCGGCCGTGTGGGTGACGGCGTCGTGCAACCTGGCGGTCTCCGCCGTCATAGCCGCCTCCATCGCCTGACGCCCCTCCCCGTCACTGGAGGCGCCTGATGTCCCCGCGCACCCGGTAGAAGCCGCCCGACGCGGCGTGCAGGGCGTCGACCACGTACCGCGCGCCCGGTTCCCTGATCGCCCTCGGGAACTGGACGTTCCACGAGTGGTCGTACCCCTCCGACACCACGTGGATACGGGTACGGCCGTTCTCCTGGACGCACTCGACCACCACCGAGCCCGCGGGCGCCGCGGTCACGGTCGCCACGGAGGCGGCCGCGGTGGCCGGCGCGTACGTCGGCAGGGTGGCGGCGAGCTTGACGTCGCGGGCGACGGGAACCGAGCCCTGCTGCGCGGCCGCGACCGCCGTCTCGCTCGCGTCCACGCACACCAGGGAGCCGTCCGTGGTGACGAGGAAGAGCCGCTCGTCGCGGTACTGCATGGACAGGGCGGAGCCGCCGCCCGTGCCGAGCTTCCACAGGCGGGTGCCGTCCCGGTCGAAGCAGTACACCGAGGACGCGGAGTCCCCGGCGAAGACGAACCGGCCGCCGGGTGAGGTGGCGCAGGAGTAGACCGGGCTGTCGCAGTGGTAGGTCGCCTCGATGACGCCGGTCGCCTTGGACAGGCGCTGGACGGTGTGGCGCGCCGTGCCCGCGTACACCGCGTCGTCCTCCTGCCAGCCGAAGAGGACGGCCCCCTGGGTGGGGGTGTGCCACAACTCGGTGCCGCCGTCGGGTGCGTGGGCCGTCACGCCGCGGGTGTGCCCGTGGTAGACGGCGCGGTCGTCGGCGCGCACCATCCAGGCGTGCTCACCGCGCCCGCCGCGCGACCACTGGTGCTCGTCCTCGTGGTCGATGACGGTGAGCCGGCCGGCGCGGTCCGCGACGTTCAGCACGCCCTCGTGGATGTCGAGCCAGAAGATGTCCACGTCGGCGGCGATGTCGTAGGCGGCGAAGGGCAGTTTGGACGACAGGTCGTAGACCCGGCCGTCGTCGCAGCCGGCGTAGATCCAGAAGTCGTCGGCCACCAGGCACTTGACGCCGTCCGGCAGCTGGTAGCGCGCGAGGACCTCGCCGCCGTGGGCGAGGGTGTAGACGTCACCCGCCTGGTTGCCCACCCAGCACTTGTCCTCGTCGATGTGGATGCCGAACGCCGCGGAGCCGGTGCGGAACCGCCACAGGACCGGGGCGACCGCGCGGGCCGTGGAGGGTGCGGAGGCCACCTGCCGGCGGGTGACCGCGCGGGGCGCGCGCTGTCCCTGCACGGCCGGCTCGTAGCCCTTGCGGATCTTCTCGCCTATCTTCTTCGCCGCGGCGGCCTCGGCCTTCTGGGCGGTGGGGAAGGTGGACGTCTGGGTCTGCCCGGCGGCGCCGATCCGGCCGTAGCGCACCGACACGACCTGTCCCTGGACGGTGACTTCGTAGAACTTGTGCGCGCCCCCGCCGTCCTGCGACAGCTCCAGGTACGTCCTCGACATGGCAGACCTCTCCCCGGTCGGTCCCGCGGCGTGTTCCGCGGGTTCCACTGACAGAACCGTAGAAGGTGCCACTGACAATCGGCCGGGGCGGCGGACGGGGATGTGCGGTGGCTCAGGACACGGTCGCGGGCGGCGGTGTCCAGCGGCGGGTGCGGGCTGCGGTGCCGGCGACGCCGTATTCCTGTCTCAGCTGCTCGGGGATGGCGTAGTGCATGACGCGTCCGCGGGTGAGTGAGGAGAGTTCGAGGGCCGTGGTGAGGTGACCGAGCCGGTCCAGGGCCCATGCGCCCAGCGGTGAGCGGTCCTCGATCGTCTCCAGGACGCCGAGGAGGTGCGGGGCGGTCTTGACCACGGTGTCCCAGGCGGTGCGGGGCACCTCCAGCCAGTCGGCGCACGTGTCGCCGACGAGGTAGCGGATCAGCGCGGAGACGACCGGGTCGCAAAGGGTGCCGGGGACGACTTCCTCATACAGGTCGATCAGTTGCCGCGTCAGGTGGACGCCCTCCTCTGAGGGGCCCATGTGGCGGAGCATGTACAGGTCGAGAAACCGGCGTGCCTCGTCGATCGTGGCGGGGACGGCCGTCTGGTCGACGCCGAGGACGGCACCGACGACGCGCCAGGCGTAGTAGTAGGCGTCCGCGCCCTCGGCGGACATGTGGATGCCGAGCCGGTGCAGGCTGTCCAGGACGAGCAGCGAGAAGAACATCTGCCCGCCGATCATGTCCTCCTGGCAGATCGGTACGCCGAGGGTGTCGGTGTCCCAGCGGTCCTCCCGCTTCAGGTGGTGGCGGATGGCGGCGTGCAGCAGGCGTACCTTCTGGGCGGCCGGGATGAAGCGTCCGCCGGCCTCGAACGCGTCGGGCTGCATGAGGTAGACGGTGAACTGACCGGTCTCCGCCATGCGTTTGGAGGGGTAGTTCAGACCGTGGGTCGCCGACAACAGCCGGGCCACGTGCGGAACGACGTAGCAGGCGGGCATGGAGGCGAACGACAACGCGGTGGAGATGTGCACGTTGTTGTCGATGAAGAACAGGCGGGCCCGCTCCATCTCGTCCCAGTCCACCCAGGCCGGCGGGGTACCGGTCACCCTGAGGTACTCCCGGGCGACGCCGGGGAGGCCGTCCGGGAGTTCCTGGCCGGCGGTGGAGACGTAACGCATCAGGGAGTTGAAGGTGCCGACCTCGCCGCGCTCGAACAGGGTGGCGACGACCGCGTCGGCCAGTTCGTCACCGCTGCGGCGCAGGGCGTCCATCGACTGCTCGGTGTGGGTCATCCCGGTCTCCTCTTCAGTACGTACGGTCGGTGGCCTGCAGGGCGAGTTCGCGCAGCGCCCGACGCGCGTGCGGTGGCGTCCCGGCGGCGTCCAGGGCGCGGACGGCCCTCTCCACGCGGGTCGCGATCATCTGCTCGACCCGCTGTGGCGCCTTCAGCTCCACCATGAGCCGACGTACGTCCCGCAGGCGGTCCGAGTCCAGGTCGTCACGGTCCAGCAGGCGTCGCAGCCGGTCGCGTTGGGCAGCGTCGGCGGCCTTCCAGGTCTCCGCGAGCAATGCGGTGGGCCGCCGGGCGCGCAGGTCGTCCAGGGCCGCCTTCCCGGTGCGTTCCGGGTCCCCGAACAGGCCGAGCAGGTCGTCGCGCAGCTGGAAGGCTTCGCCGAGCGGCAGGCCGTAGGCCCGGTAGGTGTCCCGCAGTGCGGGGGCGGCGCCCGCGAGCAGGCCACCGATGAGCAGGGGATGCTCGACGGTGTACTTGGCGGTCTTGTAGCGGACGACCTTCAGGGACGTCTCGGTGTCCGGTGGTCCGCCGGTGTGCAGGAGCTCCAGGCACTCTCCGGCGATGAGTTCCCGGGCGAGGGCGGCCCACAGGTCCCGGGCGCGGGCCAGGTAGGCGGCCGGCAGGCCGCTGCTGGTGAACAGGCGGCCCGCGAGGACCATCAGGTGGTCGCCCACCAGCATGGCCAGGGATCGCGCCGCGGCCCGTGCCACGGGACGGCCGTCCCGGTCGAGTACGGCCTCCAGGGCCACGTGGGCGGTGGGCAGGCCGTGGCGCAGAGCGCTGTCGTCGATGAGGTCGTCGTGAACGATCGCGGCGGCGTGCACCAGTTCCATGGAGGCGGCCGCCCGCACCAGGGCTTCGCTCTCGGGCTGTCCGGCGGCCCGCCAGCCCCAGTAGCAGAAGGCCGCTCGCAGCCGTTTTCCGTGGTCGGCCGAGCTCCGCACTTGCCGGGCCACGGGCGCGAGGGCCTCGTCGACCGCGACGAGCCGGCGGGCCTCCTCCGCAAGGAAGTCCCGCAGGACGCGGTCGATGCGGGCCCTGAAGCCGGTCGGGTTCCAGGGGTCAGGCATCGTCGGCGCCGGCGGACCGTCGCGCGTTGACGTGCTGGGCGAGCACCTCCAGGTGGGCGGGGGGCACGTGCGCGCAGCGGTCCAGGGCCAGCCTGCCCCGCGCCCGCAGGTCCTGTTCCGCCTCCCGCAGCAGGTCGGTGGTGTCCGAACGGCCGAGGAGCCCGCGCAGCCCGCCCACCGCCGAGCCGATCGTGCTCACGGCCAGCTCGGCCAGCCCCGCGACCAGCAGCACGGCCCGGTCGCCCCCGTCCGGTTGCGGTTGTGTCGAACCAGTCATGCTTCTCTCCCGGGGGCCTCGTGATCACGGATGCGCCCGGTCGACGGCGCGTCCGCTCAGAGCATGACCGGACGCAAGGGGCGGAAGATCCCGAATACCCCTACGAGCGACGTGGGGAACAGGTGTCAGGCGGCCCGTTCGACGCTCCATCGCGGCAGTCGCTCGAAGAAGGCGACGGCGTCCTCGCGCCAGCGCGGACGCCAGCTTTCCGCCACCAGGCGGGCCCGTTCGGCGTACTGCCGCATGTCGGCGCGCATCCGGTCGGCGACGCCGGCCCGCTCGGCGATCGCCCGGATCTCGGCGATGGTCTGCTGTGTGCAGGCGGGGTCGCCGAGGGCCCGGTGCACGAAGTCCCGCTCGGTGCCGCTCACGGCGGACAGCAGCCGGACCACGGTGTAGGTGTGCCGGCCCTCGCGGATGTCGGTACCGGTCGGCTTTCCCATCGCCTCCGCGTCGCCGAACAGGTCCAGATAGTCGTCGCGCATCTGTCCGCAGATCCCGAGCAGGCGCGCGTAGTCGCTCAACCCGGGCTCGTGGGCGTCCGGTCGCTCGCCCGCGGCCAGGAGGCCGAGACGCAGGGGGGCCAGGACCGAGTAGCGGGCCGACTTGTGGTCGGCGACGGCGTGCAGGACGTCGTCGTCCGGGGGTGCGGCGGTGAAGTCGCGTTCCAAATCGACGATCTGGCCGACGAAGGTGTCGGCCGCGGCCCGGGTCTGGACCTCGACCATGGCCTGGCGCACCTCGGTGGGAAGCCGCGCCTCCAGCAGAACACGCAGGGAGAGGGCCAGGGCGAGATCGCCCGCGAGCACGGTGAGGGCGAGCGCGGCGCGGGGATGCCGGGGGAACTTCTCCCGGTAGGCGTAGTACGTGGTGGGGCCGCCCCTGCGGGTGGCGCTGTCGTCGATGAGGTCGTCGTGCACCAGGCCGTGGGTCTGGAGCAGTTCGACGCTCAGCGCGGCGGCGTCCAGCCCTTCGACCGGCTCGGCGGTCACCAGGCGGGCGGCCTCGTGCAGCAGGACGACCCGCATCCGCTTGCCGCCGCGCAGCGACAGGTCGCGCAGCAAGTTCACGCAGTCCGGGGTGAAACGGCTGAATGACGGGGTGTCCAGGGTCGCCCCCAGGGTGTCGAAGTACTGCGCGAAGAGCGTGTTGAACCGGCGCTCGTACCCGGCGACGCGGGCCGGCGGCTGCTCGGTCATGACGAAGTCCTCCTGTGGGCGGGGCGGATGACGCGCTCCGCAGTGTGTCAGGGCGGGCCGGGGGGTGTGCGACGCGGGTGGACAAGACCGCGAAACGGGAGGAATGGGCGTTGGAGTTGAAGGAGATGTGGATATGCCTCCATCCTTCCTTCATGTCTCTCGCGTCTGCCCCCTCCGACCTGTCCGACCTGCGCGACTACGCCTTCGAATGGGCGTTGGTCGACGTGGAGACCTCCGGCCTCGTACCGCGCCGCGACCGGGTGCTGTCCGTGGCCGTGGTGACCCTGGGCCCGGACGGCGAGCAGACCGGCGAGTTCTCCACTCTGCTGGACCCCGGCTGCGATCCGGGGCCGGTGCACGTGCACGGACTGACGGCGGAGCGGCTGCGCGGGGCGCCGGCCTTCGAACAGGTGGCGGAGCGGATCGGGGCCCTGCTGGAGGGCCGGGTGCTGGTCGCCCACAACGCCCAGTTCGACTACGACTTCCTCGCCCACGAGTTCGCACGGGCCGGGCTGCGGCTGCCCGTGGACAGGCGGCTGTGCACCCTGGCCCTGAACCGGCGCGTCGACCCGCCGACCGACGACCTGAAGCTCGGCACGCTCGCCGCGCACTACGGCGTGCCCCAGCTCAAGGCGCACGACGCGCTGGACGACACGCGGGTGCTGGCGGGGGTGCTGCGCGCCTCGCTGCGGGCGGCGGCCGGGCTCGACCTGCCGCTGCCCCTGGTGGCCTGCCCACCGCGGCAGGACCCGCGGTTCGCACCGAAGCCGCCGAAGACGCCGTGCGCCTTCCGCAACCCGGGGCGGCTGACCCCGGGCGGGCCGCTGGTGCAGGGCATGAAGATCGCCGTCACCGGGGAGACCGGGACCGCCCGCGCTGACCTGGTGCTGCGGGGCGTCGCGGCGGGCCTCAACATGATGGGCTCGGTCAGCAGGCACACCAGTGCCCTGGTCGCCAACGAGCCCTCCGGGGGCTCGGCCAAGGCGCGCCGGGCACGTGCCGAGGGCGTCCCGGTGATCGACGAGTCGGCCTTCCTGCGGCTGCTCGGCGACGTCCGCCCCGGCACCCCGCACGAGGGGGCGGCGATCCCGGAAACCGCGCGGCCCCCGCACCCCGTACCGGCCCCGGAACCCGCGCGGCCCCCGCACCCCGTGCCGCCGACCCCGGCAGCCGTACCGGACCGGGGACTCGCGCCGGTCCGGGAACCCGCACCGGCTCCGGAGCCCGCGCCCCCGTCCTCCCCCGCGCTCCCGGCCGTGCCGGCCCCGCGTGAACCCGACGCGGGCGGGGCCGCCGGTCCGAAGCCCGGCGCGAAGCGCTCCGCGAAGCCGCGCGGGCCACTGACCGGGCGCCGGGTCCTCGTGCTCGGCGGCACCCACCCCGACGCGGTGGCCGCCCGCACCCGTGTCGTCGAACTCGGCGGAGCCGCGGCCATCAACCTCTCCGCCGGTGTCACCGACGTGGTCGTCCTCGACGGCGGCCACGGCGACCGCCGCCTGGCGAGGATCACCGAACTGCTCCTGCCCGTCCATGACGCCGCGTGGCTGGTCGCACCGGTGGTCACGCAGGCGTCCGGGGCGGAAGGCCGGCGTGCGGCCGCCCATGTGCTGCCGCGCGGCGGTGTGGTCGACCTTCCGCTGCCCAGGGGCCGGGGACCTGCGGACCGCTGGACCGTCACCGCCTCCTGGGCCCAGCAGACGGCGTGCGAGATCGACGTGGTGGCGTTCGTGCTGGACGAGGACGAGCAGGTCTCCTTCGACGAGGACTTCGTCTTCTACGGCGCCCCGGAGAACCCGGGCGGCACGGTGCGACTGCTGAGCGACGGGCCGACCGAGCAGACCGTCAGCGTGGACCTCGCGACGCTGCCGCCCTCGGCCCGCAAGGTCGTCGTCGCCGCGGCGATCGACGGCTCCCCCGCCTTCGGCGACGTGGGCGCGCTGCACATCGTCTCCGGCCCCGGCACCAGCGCGGCCGCCCTCGCCCAGGCCACGCTGGACGCCGCCACCACCGAACGCACGATGCTCCTGGCGGAGATCTACCGGCGCGGGGAGAGCTGGCGGCTGCGCGCCGTCGGGCAGGGCTACGACCACGGCCTCGGCGCCCTCGCCCGGGGGTACGGCGTCGACGTGACCGACTGACCCCGGCCGCGTACCCGAACGGACACGCCTCGGCCCGGCCCCCCGTCGGCAGCGGGGACCGGGCCGTAAAGCGCGGCCGCTCAGCCCTGGCGGGCCTTGAAGCGCGGGTCCTTCTTGTTGATCACGTAGGTGACGCCACGGCGGCGCACCACCTGGGCGCCGGGCCGGGCCTTGAGGGCGCGCAGTGAGTTTCGGACCTTCACGACTGCCTCCTCCTGTTCCTCGGCGCCGTTCAGCGTTCCTCGCGGAACGGCACGTGCTCCCCCGCCACCGGGTCGTACTTGCGCAGGACGAGCCGGTCGGGGTCGTTGAGGCGGTTCTTGCGGGTGACGTAGGTGACGCCGGTGCCCGCCGTCGACTTCAGCCTGACGACCGGGCGTGCGGTGCTGCGTGCCATGGTGCTCCTTCCGACCGCGGCGCGGGCTGCCGTTCTGTCCCGCGCATGTCAGTCACCGGACACAACACGGACGGCCGCGGGGGCATTCCCCACGGCCGTACCGGTCAGCACTGCTGCCACAGCCGCGTCATCACCCGCACCCCGAAACGCAGGCCGTCCAGCGGCACGCGCTCGTCGACGCCGTGGAACAGCCTGCCGTAGTCGAGGTCGTGGGGCAGCTTGAGCCCCTTGAACCCGAAGCAGCGGATGTCCAGCTTGGTGAAGGCCTTGGCGTCGGTGCCGCCCGGGTTGCAGTACGGCACGGGGTGGCCGTCGGGGTCCTCGGCGCGCACGGCGGCACACATGGCGTCGACGAGCGGGCCGTCGAAGGAGGTCTCCATGGCGATGTCGTGGTTGACCCACTCGCGGGACACCGAGGGCAGGAGCAGGGCGTCGATCGTGTCGATCAGCTCCTGCTCGTGGCCCGGCAGGAAGCGGCCGTCCACGCGGGCGGTGGCCCGGCCCGGGATGACGTTGGTCTGGTAGCCGGCCGTGAACATGGTCGGGTTGGCGGAGTTGCGCAGCACGACCTGCATGAAGTCGGCCACGTGGCCCAGCTTGGCCAGCTCTGCGTCCAGATCCTCGGCGTTGAGGTCGAGGTCGACCCCCTGGAGGCGCGCGGCCTCGGCGAGCAGGGCGCGCACCGGCTCGATCAGGCGGACGGGGAAGGTGTGGCGGCCGATGCGGGTGAGGGACTCGGCGAGGTCGGTGACGGCGTTCTCGTCGTTGGGCGACGAACCGTGTCCGGCGCGGCCCGACGCCGTCAGCTCCATCCACGCCATGCCGCGCTGGGCGTTCTCGATCGGGTAGAGGCGCCGAGTGTCGTCCAGGGCGTAGCTGAAGCCGCCGCCCTCGCCGATCGCCTCGGTGACCCCGGCGAACAGCTCGGGCCGGTGCTCCACCAGCCAGTGGGCACCGAACCTGCCGCCCGCCTCCTCGTCGGCGAGGAAGGCGAGGACGATCTCGCGGGCGGGCCGGGTGCCGGTGCGGGCGAAGTGGCGGGCGGTGGCCAGCATGACCGCCACCGTGTCCTTCATGTCGATGGCGCCGCGGCCCCACAGGTAGCCGTCGCGGATCTCGCCGGAGAACGGCGGCACCCGCCACTCGGCCGCGTCCGCCGGTACGACGTCCAGGTGGCCGTGGACCAGCAGGGCACCCCGGGAGGCGTCGGCGCCGGGGATGCGGGCGACGACGTTGGCGCGGCCCGGGGCGCTCTCCACCAGCTCGGAGGCGATGCCCGCCTCGGCGAGCTTCGCGACGACCCAGTCGGCGCAGGCGCGCTCGTCGCTGGTCGGGTTGGAGGTGTCGAAGCGGATCAGCTCCGCGCACAGGCCGACGACTTCCCGCTGGGCCTCCTCGGAGGCCGGAACGGTGGGAACGGGACTGGGGACGGTGGTGCTCACGGTGCTCCTACGGTGGCCGTGCCGGAGGCGGCCGGGGTGGGTTCGGCGGTGTCGTCCAGGGCTGTGGTGCCGTACGCCCTGATCCAGCCGGCGAGGCCGAGGACGCAGTAGAGGACGAAGGCGGTCAGCAGGGAGTTCAGGGCGGGGATGCCGCCGTCGTAGAACTTTCCGACGCAGAAGGCGACCGCCCAGATGACCAGGGACATCGGCACCCAGGTCGGCGAGGTGGCGGGCAGGGTCTCCGCGGCGCGGGTGGCGTCCAGTGGCGCCCGCATGCGGCGCACCACCCAGTACTCCGCGACGATGATGCCGCCCACCGGCGGGATGGCGACGCCCAGCACGGACAGGAAGTCGGTGAAGTGGGTCATGATGCCGACGGCGGAGAGCAGGGTGCCCGCGATGCCGAGGACGATGGTGACCGCGCCGCGGTGCACGCGCTTGCCGAAGACGACCTGGAAGAAGTTGACGACGCCGAGCGAGGAGCCGTACAGGTTCCAGTCGTTGATCTTCGCGGTGGACATCAGGACGACGAGCACGCCGAAGACGCCGGAGGTGGAGAGCACGATCTGGGAGACCTGGCCGCTGCCGACCATGTGCCCGAGCAGCACGCCGGTCAGGCCGACGATGTACTCGGAGAGGATCATGGACGAGGCGCTCTGCAGGAAGACGTGACTGCCCTTGCGGTTGTAGCGGGTCATCTCCGGGGAGACGATCGCGCCGGTCATGAAGCCGCCCGCGATGGCGGTGGCGGCGACCGCGAGCGGGATGCTCTCGCCGGGCGCCGGGGAGTGGATCAGCTCGGAGAAGGAGTGGTCGCTCAGCGCGTCGGTGACCGACCAGGCGACCATGGCGAAGAACAGCGGCGTGACGATCTTCGCGAAGACGGCCATGTACCGGAAGCCGAAGATCACCAGCACGGTGATCCCGACCCCGGCGGCCGTGCACCACAGCCAGGAGGGGCCGCCGACGAGCGCGGACACGCTGTCGCCGAAGATCGTGTTCTGCACGCCGAACCAGCCGACGAGGCTGACCGAGATGACCAGGCTGACCAGGGCCGATCCGTTGCGGCCGAAGCCCGCCCAGCGGGTGAGCAGCGGGGTCGCCAGACCCTCGCGCATGCCCGCGAGGCCGATCGCGAAGATCACGACTTCCAGGATCACCGCGCCGAGGGTGAAGGCGAGGAACGCGTCGCCGAAGGTCATGCCGACGCCGATGGTGGCGCCGAGGGTGAACTGCGAGATGGAGCCGGACTGCGCGAGCCACTGCAGCAGCATGGTCCAGAAGCCGAGCCGCTTGTCGCGCGGGACGCGGGAGAGGGCGTAGTCGTCGCTGCCCACGGCTCCCGTGGCCGCTCGCGCCGATTCCGCGGCGGTGTTCTTGTCCATGGCCATGATCACGACCCCCCGGGTTCGCGGCCGAGGGTCTGCAGCCGGGTCAGCGAGCCGTAGCGGGACACGAGGGCGTCGAACTCCTGGTGGTCGTGGAAGTCGAGTTGTCCGCCGCCGAAGGCCTTGGCGGTCTCGACGGCGAACCGGGCGGCGGCCGCGATGTCGGTCTCGTGGCTCGCGCCCGTCTGGCAGCCGGGCACCGCCGCCGCCGAGGTGATCGCGAGGCCGACCACCGGAGCGGCCGTCGCCGTGGCCGGCTGCAGGATCGAATTGATGTGGTGTACACCGTTACCGTACGGGGTGATGTCCTGGGTGGTCACCGGGTACGTGACCAAGGGCTCACCGGTGACGACGGCCAGCAGCTCGCCGAGCCGCTCGCTCACCTTGAGCACCCAGCCCTCCTTCACGGTGGGCGACAGGGCGAGGCCCTTGTGGTTGACGATCCGGTTGCCCTTGGTGGTGTCGACGGAGAGCACGGCCTCCATCTCGCCGGTGACCTCGTGCCGGTTCATGGTCGCGATGTCGACCGGTGAGTCCATGAAGGGGACCGGGTCGTGCGGTGCGGTCGGGGCGTTCGGGCAGATGTGCGTGGCCACGATCACGTCGCCGTCGAGTACGTCGCCCCGGCGCCGCATGTCGAGGAGCTTGGCGGCGGTGGCGAGCGCCGCGACGGCGCCGTCCGCGTCGGAGACCAGCCCAACGGCCTCCGGGCGTGCCCCGACGCCGCCGAGGCGCCCCACCACGCCGAGCGTCCGCGCGGTACCACCGCTGCTGCGGCCCGCCCGGCCCGGTATGCGCACGAGCACGAAGTCCGTCGAGCCGCGCTCGCCGGTGACGGTGGTGACCTCGGCGCCGGAGCCCTCCGGGCCCGCCACGGAGTCGAGGTGGGCGGCGACGCGCTTGCCGTCGACGTCGGGATCGTCGAGCAGATCCACGAGGTCCAGGACGTACTTCAACATGGGCAGTTCTCCTGATCCGCACCGGGGGCGGTGCTCACAGCAGGTTCGGGATCGACTAGCGTTGTCCGCAACTGTTTCCCGTTATCTGCAATACGAGTCTGAATGGCGAGATGTGAAGGAGAGGAGCCGTCATGCCCGGTCGCCCCGTTGAGCCCCTGGACCGCCGGACACCGGCCGGGGCGCTGCAGACCGTCGACCGCGCCCTGCTGGTGCTGCTGGCGTTCGAGCGCACCCGTCCGGACTGGGGGGTCACCGAGATCGCCGCCGAGTTCGGCTGGGACACCTCGGTCGCCCAGCGGCTGCTCTCCACCCTCGCGGGCCGCGGTTTCCTGGTCTCCGACCCGGCGACCCGCCGTTACCGGATCGGCCCGGCCGCCCTGCGCCTGGGGCGTCTCTGGGAGCGTTCGGGATCCCTGGAACTGCTCGCGGAACCGGTCCTCCAGGAGTTGCGGGCGGCGACCGGCGACACGGTGCTCTTCTGCCTGCCGGACAGCTTCCACATGCGCTGTGTCGCGGCCGTCGAGGGCGAGGAGGGACCGCTGCGCTACTACCCGCTGGTCGGCGAGCTGTATCCGGCGCACGCGGGCGCCACCAGCAAGTCGTTCTACGCCTTCCTCCCCGACGACCAGCGCCACCGGCTCTTCCGCGGGCGCCCGATGGCACGCTTCACCGAGCGCACGGTCACCGATCCGGACCAGCTGGAGCGCGAGTTCCGCACCGTCCGCGCGCAGGGCTACGCGTGGACGGTCGGCGAGTACGACGCCGGCATCGGAACGGTCGCCATGCCGGTGTTCCTCGGCTCGGAGCCCTACGGCAGCCTCAGTCTCGGCGCCGCCAAGGAGCGCTTTCCCGAGGGGCCCGAGGACCGGCTGGAGGTGCTGCGCCGGGCCGTCCGGCTGCTGGAGCAGCGGCTGACGCATCCGCCCCAGCACCACCGACGCCCGCGTTCGCCGCGCACGCCTCCCAGCGCCTGACCCACCGCTTCACCCGACCCACCCGATCCGCCCGATCCACCCGTCTGCGAGGACCGACCCGTGAATCTTCTGCTCCTGTCCAACTCCACCCAGCACGGCCGCGGTTACCTGGAACACGCCCTCGACACCGTGACCGGCTTCCTGCCCACCGGGGCCCGGCTCGCCTTCGTGCCGTACGCGCTCGCCGACCACGACGCGTACACCGCCCGGGTGCGCGGCGCGCTGTCCGGCGCCGGGATCGAGGTGCGGGGCGTGCACGAGGGCGGCGATCCGCTCGCGCGGCTCGGCGAGGCGGACGCGGTGTTCGTCGGCGGCGGCAACTCCTTCCGGCTGCTGTCCGCGCTGTACCGCACGGGGATGCGAGAGGCGCTGATCAAGGCCGTGGCCGGCGGGCTGCCGTACATGGGGGCCAGCGCCGGGACCAACATGGCGGCGCCCTCGCTGCGCACCACCAACGACATGCCGATCGTCGAGCCGCCGTCCTTCGAGGCGCTCGGGCTGGTCCCGTTCCAGATCAATCCGCACTACCTCGACCCGGACCCGGCCTCGACGCACAAGGGCGAGACCCGTGAGGAGCGGCTCCGGGAGTTCCTGGAGGAGAACGACGTACCCGTGCTGGGCCTGCGCGAAGGCTCCTGGCTGCGGGTGGAGGGCGAGAGGGCCGTGCTCGGCGGCGAGCGCGACGCCCGGCTGTTCCGGCGGGGAGCCGAGCCGCGCGAGCTGGCGGTGGGCTCGGACCTGTCCGAACTGCTCGCGGTGCGGGGCGGGTTCGACATCCGATCCTGACAGCACGCGCGACGCCGGAGGCCCGTGCGGGTCTCCGGCGTCGGCCGTACGGGGTGGGTCAGCGCTTGATCTCCTTGATCTTCAGCATGCGCGTGATGACCTTGTCCAGCTCCTCGTCCTCGAAGACCTTCTTCCAGTCCTCGCGCACGATGGACTCGCGGCCGTAGTCCATGGCGATCAGGCAGGCGTCCGAGAACGGGTTGGAGCCCTTGAGGGTGTTGGCGAGGGCGACCTGGGTGTGGCCGAGCAGCATCGCGCGGGCGGCCTTCTCGGGGACGCCGACGGTGTGGACGGTCTCGTGCAGGGCCTCGGTGAGCAGGGCGCCGACCATGCAGGCGATGGTCTCGACGAGGGTCGGCTCCAGGACCGCGAGCTGCTTGACGGTGACCCAGTGGACGTCGACGACCGGGGCGTACATGACGCGGATGACGGAGTCGGCGAGTTCCCGCTTGGCGGCGTCCCCGCCCTCGTAGGCGGCGACGACCTCCTGCGGGGCGGCGATGCCGCCGAAGGTGTCCTGCCACTCCTCCTTGGTGGTGCGCTCCAGGAACACCGAGGGGTGGCAGGGGTGGGCGCAGGCGTAGTGGATGTCGTCGCGGGCGAGGAGCAGACCGGCGTAGGCGGCGGCCGGGTCGAGGGTGAGGACGACGGTGCCCGGCTTCATCAGCGGCACCAGTTCCTCGGAGACCTTGCCGAGGACCACGTCGGGCACGGCGAGGATGACGACGTCGGCCTCTGCTGCGGCCGCGGCGGACTCCGTCAGTTCACGCCCCAGGCCGCGGATCAGCTCCTGCCCCTTGGGCGACGCCTCGCTGAAGAGCACCCGGAAGTCGCTCTCGACCAGGTTGTTGGAGACACGCTGGCCCATCTTGCCGGCGGCCCCGATGACGGCGACGGTCGTGACGTCGGCCCGGGTCTGGATCTCGGTGGCCATTACTCGCTCCTCAGGAGGGTGTTGATGCTGTGTTGCGTCCACTGGTGTTCGAGCCGGGCGGTGGCGTCGTAGCCCTCGTCCTGCCACGGGAGCCAGTGCTCCACGATCTGGTTGACGCCGCGTTCCTCGGGTCCGACCGCGGCGATCATGGCGTCGTAGTCCAGGAGGCCCTCGCCGAGCGGGCAGCCGGCGTAGGTGAAGCCGACCCAGCCGTCGCGACGGGTGAAGGCGAAGTCCTTGACGTGGATGTTGACCACGTGGGGCGCGGTGGCGGCCACGACGTCGGCGGGTCGTTCGAGCCGGGCGACGCTGTTGCCGGGGTCGAGGACGATGCCGAGGTGCGGGTCGTCGACGGCGCGTACGACGCTCACGAGGTCGTCGGTGGCGACCTGTTCGTAGGTCTCCAGGCCGAGGGTGACGCCCGCGGCGGCGTAGCGCGGCACCGCTTCCTTCAGGAGGGCGACCGCCTCGGCGGTGCCCGGTCGGTGGTCGGCCGTGTTGAGCATCGAGCGGACCAGGGTCACGCCCAGTTCACCCGCCGTGTCGAGGTACTTGAGCAGGTGCTCGGGGCGGATGCCGCGGGTGCCGAGTTCCAGGGTCAGGCCGAGGTCGTCGGCGGTGGCTCGGAGGTCGGCGAGTCGCGCGCGGTCGTAGGACTCGATCGGCGCGTAGTCGCAGATCTGGAAGACCTCGCCGCCGAGTCCGGCCGTGTCGCGCAGCATCGCGGGCAGGGACATGGGCTCGGTGGCGCGGGCCGAGACGCGCCAGAAGTAGGCGTAGGTGCTGATGCCGTACGCCATCACGCCACCGCCGCCGGGGTCGTGGCCGGGGAGCGGATCTCGTCGAGGACGGCCTCGACGTTCGCCGGGTCGTGGGCGAAGCGGCCGAGGAAGAGGCCTCCGACGGTACCGTCCAGGCGGGTGAGCAGACCGGGGCCGGCGCTGCCGCCGTAGATGACGGTGGAACCGGCGTGCCGGGGCTGCGAGTCGAGCCAGCCGCGCAGGGCGGTGCAGACGGTCGCGATGTGGTCGGCGGAGGCGGGCCGCGGGGCACCGATGGCCCACTGCGGCTCGTAGGCCAGGACGACCGCGCCCTCCAGCCCGGCGAGCAGCCGCTCCGCCTCGGCGACCGTGCGGGCCGCGGCGTCGGCCGGGTCGGCCTCGTCTCGTTCGCCGACGCACAGGACGGGCGTGAGGCCGTTGCGCAGGGCGGCGGCGGTCTTGGCGGCGACGACGGTGTCGCCCTCGCCGTACAGGCGGCGGCGCTCGGCGTGGCCGACCTCGGCGTAACGGCAGCCGATCTCCTTGAGAAGGGGGCCGCCGACCTCGCCGGTGTAGGGGCCGGTGTCCTCGGTGGCGATGTCCTGTGCGCCGAGGGCGACGCCGTAGGGGGCGAGGATGCCGGTGGCCGGGACCAGGGCCGGGAAGGCGGGCAGGACGAAGAGGCGGGCGGCACCGGAGGTGACGGCGGGGTGGCGCTCGGCGAGGGCCGCGATCCTGCGGGACCAGTTGAGCGTCTGGTGGTGGCCGAAGTACATCTTGAGGCTCACCCCCAGCAGGAGGGGGGAGGCTGCGGGGGCGGGCATCAGGCGGCCGCCCCGTCACCGGCCGCGCTCCCGTCGCCCGGGGTCCCGTCGGCGGTCTCGTAGTCGCTCATCAGCTGGACCTTGGCGGCCGACGCCGAACTCTCGTCGAAGCGGTAGGTGAGCCACTCCGCGGCCAGGCGGCGGGCGAGTTCGAGGCCGACCACGCGCTGGCCGAAGGTCAGGACCTGGGCGTTGTTGGAGAGGATCGCCCGCTCGACGGAGAAGGAGTCGTGGGCGGTGACGGCCCTGATGCCCCTCACCTTGTTGGCGGCGATGGCGACGCCGAGGCCGGTGCCGCACACCAGCAGGGCTCGGTCGGCGTCGCCGCGGGCGACCATCTCGGCGGCGGCGATGGCCACCTTGGGGTAGGCGGTGTGTCCGTCGGCGTCGACGCCGACGTCGGTGACCTCGGCGACCAGGGCGCTGTCGAGGAGGTCCTGCTTGAGGGCTTCCTTGTACTGGTGGCCGGCGTCGTCGGAGCCGACGACGATGCGGAGCTTGTCGGTCATGGCGGCTTTCCTCAGTGGTCGAGCAGTGCGCCGTGGACGGCGCGGGTGATCAGGGCGAGCGAGTGGGCGCCCGCGTCGGGGGTGCCGAGGGACTTCTCGGCATGGGGGCGGGCCCGTCCCCGGCGGGGCAGCAGGTCCGCGGTCCCGGCGGCGGCCGCGGTCGCGACGGTGGCGGCCCGGTCCCAGGCGCCGGTGAGGGACAGCCCCTCGGCGGTGGCGGCGGCGAGCGCGTCGGCGAACGGGACCAGGACGTCCACCATGGTCTTGTCTCCGGTCTCGGCGCCGCCCAGCCGGCGTACGGCGGCGGAGGCCTCCGTGACCCCGTCGGCGACCCGGCGGGCGTCGGGGGCGTCCTGGTCCCCGAGGGCCGTGCCGAGCGAGCGCAGGATCATGCCCCACAGGGCGCCGGAGGTGCCGCCCGCCTTGTCGGCCCAGGCGTCGGCCGCACGGGCCAGGACGGTGCCCGCGCCCGCGCCGAGCCCGTGGGCGTCGGTGGCGGCCCGGTGGGCGGCGGTGGAGCCGCGCCGCATGCCGATGCCGTGGTCGCCGTCGCCGGCCACCGCGTCGATGCGGCCGAGTTCGTCGGCGTGGGCGTCCACCACGCGGGCCACCGCGTCCAGTGCGGCGAGGACGGTGGCGGCCGCCTCGCGGGAGGCGTCGGAGGCCGGGGGTACGGCGGTGGCGGCGGGTACGGCGGTGTCCTGGACCTGTGTGGTCACGGGCGCCTGCTCCGGGGTGCCGAGGGCGCCCTTGCGGTAGGCGGGCGTGTCGGCCGGAGCCCGCCACAGCTCCTCCAGCCGGTCGTCCAGCCAGGTCAGGGTGAGCGAGACGC
The DNA here is from genome assembly GCF_000772045.1 of Streptomyces sp. CCM_MD2014. Lineage (GTDB taxonomy): Bacteria > Actinomycetota > Actinomycetes > Streptomycetales > Streptomycetaceae > Streptomyces > Streptomyces salinarius. The sequence continues at coordinate 326,354 of NZ_CP009754.1, forward strand.
CGGCCATGTCGAAGCTGGTGACCAGTTCGCCGACCTCGGGGTCGACGATCTCCACGCCAGCCTCGCCGAGGAGTGCGGCGACCTTGCGGTAGACGACGAACAGTTCCTCGTACTTGACGGAGCCGAGGCCGTTGAGGATGACGGCGGCGCGCTGTCCGGCCGCGTCCGCGACGTCCTCGGGGAGTTCCTTCAGCAGTGTCCCGACCAGCAGCCGGGCCGCCTCGTCGGCGGTGGGCAGCGCCTCCTCGCCGATGCCGGGCTCGCCGTGGATGCCGAGGCCCACGGCCATGCGGGCCTCGGGGACGGTGAACAGGGGGTGATCGGCGCCGGGCAGGGTGCAGCCGGAGAAGGCGATGCCGAAGGAGCGGGTGCGGGCGCCGGCCCGTTCGGCGACGCGCAGTACCTCGTCCAGCGGCAGGCCCTGCTCGGCCGCGGCGGCGGCCGCCTTGAAGACGGGCAGGTCACCGGCTATGCCGCGCCGCTTGGCGGACTCGTCGGGGCCCGCGCTGGAGATGTCGTCGGCGACGGCGAACGTGCGGGTGTCGATGCCGTCGGCGGCGAGCCGCTCGGCGGCCTGTCCGAAGTGCAGGACGTCACCGGCGTAGTTGCCGTACATCAGCAGGACTCCGGCGCCGCCGTGCGCGGCCCGGGCCACCGAGTGGATCTGCCGGGCGGAGGGGGAGGCGAAGACGTTGCCGACGGCCGCGCCGTGGGCGAGCCCGCGGCCGACCAGCCCGGAGAAGGCGGGGTAGTGGCCGGAACCGCCGCCGATGACCACGGCGACCTGACCGGCCGGTGTGGCCGCGGCCCGGACGACTCCGCCGGTGACCGGCCGCACCCAGCGCCGGTGCGCGGCGGCGAAGCCCTCCAGCGCCTCGTCGGCGAAGGCGGCCGGGTCGTTGAACAGGCGGGTCATCCTATGGCCTCCTTGGCCTGGTGCTCGGCGGCTGCGGCCGGTTCGTCGGTGCTGTGGCGCACGGCGAGCAGGATCATCAGTGCGGCGGAGAGCAGCATGAAGAAGCCGACGAGGTAGAGCGGTACGTAGTAGGCGCCGGTCCAGTCCTTGAGCCAGCCGGTGATGTAGCTGGACGCGAACCCGGCGATGTTGCCCGCGGTGTTGATGAGGGCGATGCCGGCCGCGGCGGCGGCTCCGGTCAGGAACCGGGAGGGCACCGACCAGAAGACCGGCAGGGCGGCGAAGATGGCGCAGGCGGTCACGGTGATGACGGCGACCGTGGCGGTCGGGGACCCCATGTAGAGGGCGAGCGGGATGGACACACCGCCGACGACGGCCGGTCCGGCCACGTGCCAGGTGCGGGTGCCGTGGCGGGTGGCGTGCCGGGTCCAGAAGAAGAGGACGATCGCGGCGGGCAGGTACGGGATGGCGGTGATCCAGGCCTTGTCCATGACGCTGAACGTGGTGTCGTACTGGTCCTGGAAGCCGTTGATGATGGTCGGCAGGAAGAAGGCCAGGGCGTACAGGCCGTAGACGAAGCCGAAGTAGACGGCGGCGAGGATCCACACGCGTCCGCTGCTGAAGGCCTTCTTGAGGTCGCCCTTGGCGTGCTTGCCCTCGTGGCCGGTCTTCCGGGCGTTCTCGGCGGCGAGTTCGGTGGTCAGCCAGTCGCGCTCGGCGGGGGTGAGCCACTTGGCGTCGGCGGGCTTGTCGATCAGGTAGAACCAGGCGACGACGCCCAGAATGATCGCGGGCAGCGAGACGAAGAGGAACATCACGCGCCAGCCCTCGAGGCCGAACAGGCCGTGCCGGCCGATCAGCCAGCCCGCGAGCGGAGCCCCGAACACCGTGGTCAGCGGCTGGGCCAGGTAGAACAGGCCCAGGATCTTGGTGCGGTGCCGGGAGGGCACCCACTGGCTGAGGAAGAGGATGGCGCCGGGGAAGAACCCGGCCTCCGCGACACCGAGCAGGAAGCGGAGCGTGTAGAGCTGGCCGCTGCTGCTGACCCACGTGAAGAGCAGGGAGACGATGCCCCAGGTCACCATGATCCTGGCGAGCCAGCGGCGGGCCCCGAAGCGGTGCAGGGCCATGTTGCTGGGGACCTCGAGCACGATGTAGCCGAGGAAGAAGATCCCGGACGCGAAGCCGAACTGGGCGGCGGTCAGGGCGAGGTCCTGGCCCATGCCGTTCGGTTCGGCGAACGAGACGGCCGTGCGGTCCAGGTAGTTCACGAAGAACATCAGCGCCACGAACGGCACGAGGCGGACTGAGACCTTCTTGATGGCAGTTCTCTCGACTGCCGCGGATGGCGCTTGGGCACCCATGGCGACTCCTCGGCTCGCCCGGACAACTCCGTCCGGGTTGGGTCACACCGGGCGGTCCGCCACGAAGGCGGCCGACCGGTTCGTCTTCACGCTATGCCTCCGGAGCCAAATTGGTCACCAATTTACCAGTGTGGCGAGGTTCATAGATCTTCCCTTGACCCGACTCTTGACAAACCACACCCGAAAACGCCATGAACTGCCTGGTCAGCCGCGTACGCGCGGCATCTGGTTGACTGGTGACCGTGACCAGTCAGCCTGATCAGCACAACTCCGCCGCCACGCCCGACCTCGCGCAGCTGCTGCGTCCCGTGGTGCGCGAGTCGTCCGTGAGCGAGGTCGCCAAGCGGCTCCTCGACCACCTCTCGGCCGGCGACATCCGGCCCGGCACCCGGCTGCCCGCGGAGCGCCAGCTGGCCGAGGCCCTCGGCGTCGCCCGCTCCAGCGTGCGCGGCGCCCTCTCGGCCCTGGACGTGCTCGGGATCATCGAGATCCGCCCCGGCTCCGGTTCCTACGTGCGCGAGGGCACCTCGGAGTTCCTGCCCCGTGCGATCAACTGGGGCCTGATGCTGGGCCAGCGGCGCACCCAGGACCTGGTCGAGGTCCGCACGTACATGGAGGGCGTCTCGGCCCGGCTGGCGGCCGAGCGGGCGAGCGACGAGGACGTGGCCCGGCTGGAGGAGCACCTGCGGCACATGCGGGACGCGGGCGGGGACGTGACGGCGTTCATCGACGCCGACATCGCCTTCCACCTGGAGACGGCCCGTATCGCCCGCAACACCGTGCTCAGCGACATCCTGCACAGCATCCGGGCGCTGCTCCAGGTCTGGATGGAGCGCGTCAGCGACATCGAGGGGACGGTCAGCGGCACGCTGTGCGAGCACGACGCGGTGCTTCAGGCGATCCGTGCCCGTGATCCGGAGGCGGCGGACCGGGCGATGGCCGAGCACATGCGGATGGCCAGCGCACGGCTGCGCGCCTCGGTGGACGGCGAGGCCTGACCCGGCCCGAACCGCCGCTCCGCGCGGTCTGTCGAAGACACCATGTCGTCAATAGCCTGGTGGGAAAAGGCCGTTGTCGACCGAGGAGTCTCATGTCCACCGCGCAGCAGGTCCCCGACATCCTCTCCCCCGAGTTCGCGGCGAACCCGTATCCGGTCTACCGGATGATGCGGGAGAGCGCGCCCCTCATCCGGCACGAGGCCACCCGGAGCTGGGTCGTCTCGCGCTACGAGGACGTGGAGCGCGTCTTCAAGGACCGCGCCGGTCAGTTCACGACCGAGAACTACGACTGGCAGATCGAACCCGTGCACGGCCGGACGATCCTCCAGCTCAGCGGCCGGGAGCACGCGGTCCGGCGCGCGCTGGTCGCCCCGGCCTTCCGCGGGTCCGAACTCCAGGAGCGGTTCCTGCCGGTGATCGAGCGCAACTCCCGTGAGCTGATCGACGCGTTCCGGCACACCGGCCGCGCCGACCTGGTCGCCGACTACGCCACCCGGTTCCCCGTCAACGTCATCGCGGACATGCTGGGTCTGGACAAGGCCGACCACGACCGGTTCCACGGCTGGTACACCTCGGTCATCGCGTTCCTGGGCAACCTCTCGGGGGACCAGGAGGTCGCCGCCGCCGGTGCGCGCACCCGCGTGGAGTTCGCCGAGTACATGATCCCCATCATCCGGGAGCGCCGCGAGAAGCCGGGCGACGACCTGCTGTCCACGCTGTGCGCCGCGGAGGTGGACGGAGTGCGGATGAGCGACGAGGACATCAAGGCGTTCTGCAGCCTGCTGCTCGCGGCGGGCGGCGAGACCACCGACAAGGCGATCGCCGGCATCTTCGCCAACCTGCTGGCCCACCCCGAGCAGTTGGCGGCCGTGCGCGAGGACCGGAGCCTGATTCCGCGTGCCTTCGCCGAGACGCTGCGCTACACCCCTCCGGTCCACATGATCATGCGTCAGACGGCGACGGACGTCACGCTCAGCGGCGGCACGATACCCGCCGGCGCCACCGTCACCTGTCTGATAGGAGCGGCCAACCGGGACGAGAGCCGCTACCGCGACCCGGACCGCTTCGACATCATGCGGGACGACCTGACCACCACCACCGCCTTCTCGGCCGCCGCCGACCATCTCGCCTTCGCGCTCGGCCGGCACTTCTGCGTCGGGGCGCTGCTGGCGAAGGCCGAGGTGGAGACCGGGGTCGGGCAGCTCCTGGACGCCCTGCCCGACCTGCGCACGGAGGACGGGTTCGAGGTCGTGGAGCGGGGCGTGTTCACCCGGGGCCCGCAGTCGCTGCCGGTGCGGTTCACCCCCGCTGCCTGACGGGCCGTGCGCGTCAGGCCACGACGGGCGTGAAGACGGCGGGCAGCGTCGTCAGACCGCGCATCCAGATGGACGGGCGCCAGGTCAACTCCCCCGGCTCGACGGCGAGTACGAGATCGGGGAGCCGTTCCAGCAGGGTCTCGACCGCGGTGCGGGCGATGACGTCGGCGAGCAGCGGCGCCGGGTAGGGGCACCGGTGCTCGCCGTTGCTGAAGGACAGGTGCGCGGAGTTCTCGGCGCCGACGTGGGCCTCGGGCCACAGCTGCGGGTCGGTGTTGGCCGCGGCGAGGCCGAGGACGAGGCAGTCGCCGGCCCGGATCTGCCGGCCGCCCAGCTGGGTGTCGCCCACGGCCCAGCGGCCGATGAAGTTCTGCGTGGGCGTGTCCAGCCACAGCACCTCGTTGAGGGCCTCCCCCACGCTCAGGCGGCCGCCGGAGACGTTGAGGGCGAAGCGTTCGTCGGTGAGCAGCAGGCGGAGCGTGTTGCCGATCCAGTTGGCGGTGGGCTGCTGGGCGGCGGCGATGACGGAGATCAGGTCCTGGACGATCTCCTCGTCGGTCAGCCCCGCCGGATGGGTCAGCATCCGGGAGGTGACGTCGGGTCCGGGGCGCTCGCGCTTGTGCCGGACCAGCCGGTGGATGCGCTCGCCCACGCGCGTGTACGCGGCGACCGGGTCGTCCCCCTCGGCCGCGTCGAGGGAGATCCGCAGGTCCTCGACGAGCTGCCGGGTCTCGGCACCGCCGTGCGGCATCCCGCACATGCGCACGGCGGCGATCATCGGCAGGGGGTGGGCGTAGCCGCTCATCAGCTCGGCGCGGCCGCTGCCGGCGAAGGCGGCGATGAGCCGGTCGGCGAGCTGCCGGCAGTCCCGGGCCAGTTCGAACTGGTCGATGCCGGCGAGTGCCTGGGTGATGACGCCGGCCCGCCGCCGGTGTTCCTCGCCCTCGGTGAACAGGACGGACGGCTGATGACCGACGTAGGGCAGCAGGGGCCAGTCGGGCGGGATGCTGCCCCACTGGTTCCAGCGGCGCGAGTCCCGGGCGAACAGGTCGTCGTGGCTGGTCACATAGCTGACCTCGGGATAGCCGAGGACCAGCCAGGCCGGGATGCCGCCGTCGAGGAGCACGGGTGCGACGGCGCCGTGTTCGGCACGCAGTCCTCGGTACAGCTCCGACGGTGTCTGCTGGTACTCCAGCCCGGCCAGCGGCACGGCGTCCGGGTGCGCGGGGCAGCCCGGCGCGGCGACGGGGTGGGGTGAGGGGTCTAGATCGGTCACGATGCGCTCTCCTGGGCCAGGGCCAGTTTGTAGAGGTGGTCCACGAGGGTGACCAGTACGTTCTTGCCCGACGTCCGCACCCGCGCGTCGCAGTCGACCAGCGGCACCTGGTCGGGCAGCGCGAGGGCCAGCCGGATCTCGTCCAGGGAGTGCCGGGCGGTGTCGTCGTCGAAGCGGTTCACGGCCACCACGAAGGGGGTCCGGTGGTGTTCCAGCCGGTCTATCGCGTACCAGGAGTCGTCCATACGGCGGGTGTCCACCAGGACGACCGCGCCGAGGGTGCCGGAGAACAGCCGGTCCCACAGGAACCAGAAGCGTTCCTGACCGGGGGCGCCGAACAGGTACAGCACCATGCGTTCGTTGAGGCTGATGCGGCCGAAGTCGAAGGCCACCGTGGTGGTCGTCTTCGCGGTGACCGAGCCGGTCTCGTCGACACCGACTCCGGCCTGGGTCATGACCTCTTCGGTGTTGAGCGGCCGGATCTCGCTCACGGAGCGGACGAGCGTGGTCTTGCCGACTCCGAAGCCGCCCACGACGACGATCTTCAGCCCGGTCTCCGCGGCGTCGGTCAGCGGCGTGCGGCCGGAGGGCGCGAGGGCTTCCGCGGCCGTGTGCGTGGCTGCGGAGGCCGTCGGGTCAGAGGTTGCGGAGTCCATGGAGCACCTCCTGGAGCAGGGCGGTATCGGGGTGCGACGCGGCGGTCTGCCCCAGGCGCGGGTGTCGGGCGGTGATGCTGCCGGTGGCCAGCAGGTCGCCGAGCAGGATGCGGACCACCGTGATCGGCAGGGCCAGTTCGGCGGCGAGTTCGACCACGGCCGTGGGGTGCCGGCACAGGTCGAGGATGCGGACGTGTTCCGACTGCATGCCGGCCGTCGGCCCGCACTCGGCGACCACCAGGGTGACGAGGTCGAACGAGTCGTCGGCACGGCTGCGCCCGCCCGTGACCGTGTAGAGCCGGTCGGGTGCGCCGGTGTCCACGGGCCTGCGCGTCACGACGAGCTGCTCCCGGGGACGGCGTGGCGCGGCTCGGCCCTCAGATGGTCGCCGATCTGCTCGACCATCTCGGTCATCTGGTGGCCGACGACACCGGGGTCGGCGTCCTCGACCGCGACGACGGCCAGGTGGGCGCCCTCACCCGCCTCCACGATGAACAGCAGGCCGCCGTGGAACTCGGTCATGGAGTGGCGCACGCCGCCGGTTCCGTTGCCGAACTCGACGGAGGCGCCCTGGGCGAGGGCCTGGATGCCCGAGCAGATCGCGGCGAGCTGGTCGGCCCGGTCCAGGGTGAGGTGCTCGGTCCAGCAGAGTTTGAGGCCGTCGCGGGACAGGACGAGGGCGTGGCGGGTACCGGGGGTGCGGTCCAGGAGGTTCTGCAGGAGCCAGGTGAGGCTGTTGTCGGTGGTCTGCATGGTGGGTTCCGGGCCGGTGGTTCCCGGTGCTGCGGTCACCGGCCCGTTCCTCCAATCTCACGAGCGGCACGAGCGATAGGGGCGAAAGGCGGGGCGAGGGACAGCCGACCAGCGCCGTCCGGTGCGAGGCGGCATGCCGGTACGGGTGTCGGCCCGGTTCCTAGTCCGGGGCGGGCGGTTCGGACTCCGGTGCCCCGACGGCCCCCGCGGACCGCCGTCCGCGGTGGAAGGCGCCGAAGCTGGCCCCGGCGTCGCGGTGGGCGGACGCCGCCGGGTCGGCGGGTCGCCGGTGGTGGTCCCGCCGTTCGCGCTCGGCCTCGGCCTCGGCCATGGTGCGGCCCGGGGAGCGCACGGGCAGGCCGCCGGGCGTGGCGGTCGCGGGGCCGGGACGCTCCGACTGTTCGGGCAGGACGACCCGCTCCACCGGCCGGACGTCGGGGACACGCCGCGCGCGTGCCGGGGCTTCCGCGGCGGGGGCCGGCCCGGGGACGGCGTGTCCTCCGCCACCGCCGAACGTACGGCCGGTCAGTGCGGGCCCCGGGTCCCGTTGCTGGGCGAGCAGCTGGGGCGGCACCAGGACGACGACGCCCGTACCCCCGCGCGACGAGGGCCGGTAGCTCACTCCGACGCCGTACTTGGCGGCCAGCCGTCCCACCACGGCGAGGCCGAGGCGGGTGCCCTGCAGGGAGGCCAGGTCGTTCATCCGCCCCGACACCGCCTCTTCGGCGTGGCGCATGGCGGCGTCGGCCATCTTCAGACCGCTGTCCTCGATGGTGACGACGATTCCGGCGGTACGTTCCTCCACGTAGACGTGGACCTCGTCGATGGGCGGCGAGAAGTTGGCCGCGTTGTCCATGAGTTCGGCCAGCAGGTGCATGACGCCCTCGGCCGCGTAGCCGGAGATCGCGGCGTCGGTGGAGCAGTGCATCCGGACCCGCCGGTAGGCGGCGATCCGGCCGACGGCGCCGCGCAGGATGCTCTCCATCACGATGGGCCTGTTCCACGCCCGGCTGGAGCGCCCGCCCATCAGGAGGGCCAGCCGGTCGGTGATGAGGCCGAGCTGCGAGGTGCTGTGGTCCAGGCGCAGCAGATCGCCGAGGACCTCCTCGCCGTGACGATCCTGCATCTCCCTCAGGTCGGCGAGCATGCTGACGGCCTTGGCCTGGACACGGCTGAGGGACTTGGCGGAGGCGGCCTGCGCGGCGGCGGTGCGGCGCTCGCTGTGGGCCAGTTCCCGGACGAACAGCTCGGCGCAGGCACGCGGCCCCGCTCCCCGCGGCCACTCCAGCTCGGACAGGACGATCTCCGCCGAGGTGCCGTCCCGCAGCTTCTCCACAGCGGCGGGCAGCGTGCTTCGGGTCAGCTGTTCCAGCTCGGCGGCGCTCCTGCTTGCCTCGTGCACCGCCTGCTGCCGTCGGGACTCGGCGTCCGCGGCCTGCCGTACCGCGTCCTCCACCAGGGCGGCGAAGCTCTGTACGACCTGGCGCAGGTGGGGGCCGGAGGCGGGGGCGGTGTTGGCGACGGCCTCCTCCGCACCGGTGCCGTCGCGGACCTGCTGCGCGATGCCCGGCAGCGCCACGTTGACGAGGTGGACGAGGCCGGCGTTCTCCTGCGCGAGCCGGCCCTTGAGGGCGCCGATCTCCGCCCGCCGGGCCTCCGCCGTCCGGCGCGCCCGTCCGACCAGGTGGGAGCCGAGAACGACGGAGAGAGCGACGCACAGCCAGGAGGTGACGGCGAGGGTCGCGGTCCAGCTCCGTGCGGTGTCGGGAGCGGCCGCCCAGGCGGCGCCCGCGGCCGCGGCGGCGGCCGGGAGCACGAGCAGCGGGACGGCCGGGGCGGAGCGGCCGGCTTTCTGCGTCCGGGGCGGGGTGGGGGGTGCAGACACTGACATTCCGCGGTCCCTCGGGTCCTTGAGAGCGGGGAGAAGGCCGGTCGACCTGGGGCGGCCGCGGGCCGGAGCCGTGCCACCGGCTGCGTGGTGATCACTCCGGTGGGCCTGTGGCTCATGCTAGTCAGCGCGTCGGCCTTCCATGCCGGACCGACCGCAGACCCCACCGAGGAGGGAACTTTCCCGGCATCTCGTCAATCGAACGCAGCGATGTGGTACTGGCGTTCTTGTCGTGGCGCAGGTTCTCCGGGCCGGACCGTCCGGCAGCACCGTCTGGACGAACGCGGGATGCGGTGGCGCCCGACTCCGGTTCGGATGGATGCCATGCGCAGACCCATAGCCGTGGCGAAACGCCACTCACGCCTGCTCACCTCAGGCGTCATCCTCGCCGCCCAGTCACTCCTCCTGACGCTGTCCGCCGTCCCGGCCTCGGCCGACGACACGCGGACGCCCGCCCGTGGTACCGCCCACATGGGCGCGGGTGTCCTCGCCCACGAAGGGGTCCAGGGCCGGCCCGTCGGCACCCGCGTCGCCCAGACCGAGGGGGTGGACGTCTCCAGCCACCAGGGGAACGTCGCATGGTCGACCCTCTGGAACAGCGGTGTGAAGTGGGCCTATGTGAAGGCCACCGAGGGGACCTCCTACCGGAACCCGTACTTCGCCCAGCAGTACGGCGGTTCGTACGACGTCGGCATGGTCCGCGGCGCGTACCACTTCGCGACCCCCGACACCGCCGGCGGCGCCGCCCAGGCGGACTACTTCGTCGACCACGGCGGGGCCTGGTCCAAGGACGGCAAGACGCTGCCGGGCGTCCTGGACATCGAGTACAACCCGTACGGGGCCACCTGCTACGGGCGGACGCACAGTCAGATGGTGAGCTGGATCCGGGCCTTCCTGGACCGGTACAAGGAGCGCACCGGCCGCCACGCCGCCATCTACACCTCCACCAACTGGTGGACGCAGTGCACCGGGAACTACAGCGGTTTCGGCGCGAGCAACCCGCTGTGGATCGCCCGGTACGCCTCGACCGTCGGGGAGCTCCCGGCCGGCTGGGACTTCCACACCATGTGGCAGTACACCTCGTCGGGGCCGACCGTCGGCGACCACGACAAGTTCAACGGGGCGCTGGACCGTGTGAAGGCCCTGGCCAACGGCTGACGCGCACCCGCGCCCTCGCCGGCCGTCGTCTCAGCGGCCGGCGAGGGCGCCCAGGATGTCGGCGACCTGCTCCCGGACCACGTCCCGGGCCCCCGCGGGCAGGGCGCCGATGTCCGTCCGTTCCAGGATGCCCAGGGCCTCGTCGGCGCCGGCGTCGCAGGTGGCGCTCTCGCTGAGCACGTCGTAGCCGTCGCGGACGGCGACGCGCAGCCGCTGCCTGCCGTCGCCGTCGGTGTGCACCGCGGTGGCGACCACCAGCGGCGGCGGTCCCCCGGCTTCGGCGGGCTGCTTGCGGTAGCCGCTGGCCAGGGGGGTGCGCCAGCGCAGACCGAGCATCAGGTGACGCTTCGCCATCACCTCGGCCAGATCGGTCTCGTAGGGGCGGTCCGGTCCCAGCACCGTGGCCCGGGCCTCCAGTACGAGGGCCGCGGGCAGCAGGCAGCGCAGGCTGCTGCCCACGAGGTTGCCGCCGACGGTGGCCGTCCGGCGTACCGCTCCGGTGCCCACCGAGCCCGCCGCCCGGCGCAGCACCTCCGGTACCCGGTCGTCTATGCGGTGCAGCACCACGGCCGCGCCCAGCGACTCGGGCTCGACGGTGTTCGCCTCCGGCAGGGCGCGCAGCGACATGGCCAGTTCCGGGAAGCCGTCGCGCTGCCAGGTGGCCCACACGAGCGTGGCCCCGCCGATGGGCACCGCCCCCCGCGCCATGCACTCCTGCGCTTCGGACACGGATGTGGGCTGACGCAGCAGCATGGCGATCGACCTGCTTCCCGGGAGTCGGCGGCCGGACGACACCGCGTCTTCCGCCGGGTGATCACGGTCACTGGGATTGTCCGCATCGCGGAGGGGGCGCGTACAGGGCTCACTCCGTTTCCGTGTGCGCCCTTGACGCGCCGAGCAGTGCGTCGATCAGTTCGGCGCGCAGGCGTTCGCCGTCCTTGCGGACGAGTGCGGGAACCCGTGCGTTCCACGCCCCCGCGGCCCGGTCCAGGGACTCGGCGCAGGCACGCCGGGCGCGGCGTCCCAGCAGCGCGGCAGCGAGGGGCAGGAGGGGGCGGGCGACCGAGCGGCCCCTGGCCCGTATCTTCACGGTCACCAGCCAGCGTCCGTCCGGGGCGGGGCGCGGCACCACCGTGACGCTGACGCGGGCGAGTGCGTGCGTCAGGGTTCCGCTCAGGGGCGCGCGGGACGGGTGGCGACCGTGGCCGGCCGCCTGCCACCATCTGCCGAGGTCGAGATGTGCACGTCCGGTGCCGCCCAGGTACTGCTCCCGCTTGCCGCCGCTCGGCGCCAGCGTCGCCGACAGCGACGCCTCGCGCGGCCGTTCGGCGCTCGTGAGCGTGAGGGCGCAGTCCAGCCGGGCGGGGTGGTCGGGGCCGCCGTCGACGGTGACGACCTCCAGTGCGGTCTCCCGGCGACGGTCCCAGGCGCGCACGGTGACGCACTGGTCCGCGTACGGCTGCCCGTCCTCCTCGTTCACGGGCCGGTACCGCGCGCCCGGCCGCAGATGCCGTCCCCGCGCCAGCACCAGACCGGGCAGCGGGCGGCCGTCGGGCAGCCGCAGGCGCGCTCCCTCGGCGTCCGTGCCCTCGGCCAGGTCGTGCAGCGTGGCGACGCACGACTCGAACCACCGGCGCGGGACGGGGGCGAGGGTCACGGTGTGCTGGAAACGGGCCATGCGGCGAGGGTGACCGTCCGGAGGGTGCCGTGTCAGGAGGGCGGCCTGGCAGTGACGAGGCGGCGTTGGCTGCCGGATTCCGGCGGTAGCCGCGGCGGGGGCGGCGTCAGCGCCCGTCCTCCTCCGGGCGCCGTGCGACGAAGACGAACTCCCGGCCCTCACGGTCCGGGGCCCCGCGCACCTCCCGCACCACGTACCCCTGTCCGGTCAGGTCGGCCGCCACCTCGTCCCGCTCCCGGAAGCGCAGCGTCGAGTCGGAGGTGAGCACCTGGCCGTCCGCCGTGAAGACGTAGGTCCACCGGAAGGTGACCAGCGCTCCGCTCACGTCCAGGAGTCGGCACCAGCTCTCGACGGGGCCCGTGCCGGGGACGTCCACCACCCGGCGGGTGTGTTCGGGGGTCCACTCCTCCCAGGCGCGCCGGGCCGGGTCCCGCGTCTCGAACACCAGGTGTCCGCCGGGCCGCAGGGCCTCGTACGCGCCGCGCAGCGTCGCCTGCCAGTCGGAGCGGCCGGTGATCGCCTGGGCGACGTTCGCCGTCATGGTCGCCAGGTCGACGCGCAGCGCGGGCAGCGAGGCGGCGTCGCCCTCGATCCAGCGCACCCGCTCGGCGCCCGGTTTGCCCCGGGCCACGTCGAGGCTGGCCCCGGCGGGGTCGACGCCGACGACGTCCCTGCCGCGCTCGGCCAGCAGCAGGGCGAACACACCGGTCCCGCAGCCGATGTCCAGCACGCTCCGCGCGCCGAGCTCGTCGGTCATGCCCAGGTACGGGCCGAGGTCGCCGCGGTCGGTGTCGAGCACGTCGTAGAGCGCGGCGAGCCGCGGATGCCGGAAGCACTCGTCAGCCATACGGCCGACGATAGCGCCGACCCGGCCGGGGAACAGGGGATTTTATGCGCGCACTCGTCATCAACTGCACCCTCAAGCCCTCGCCCCTGCCGTCCAACACGGAGGCGCTCGCCGCCACCGTGATCGCGGCGCTCAAAGGTCACGGAGCGGAGGTGGACGTCGTACGGGCCGTCGACCTGAATCTGAAGCCGGGGGTCGAGACCGACATGGGCGACGGGGACGACTGGCCGGGCGTGCACGAGAAGCTGCTGGCCTCGCAGATCCTGGTCGTCGCGTCGCCGACCTGGCTCGGCCGCCCGTCGTCCGTGGCCCAGCGGGTGCTGGAGCGCATGGACGCCATGCTGAGCGAGACCGACGACGAGGGCCGCCCGGTCGCCTACAACCGGGTCGCGGGCGTCCTGGTCACCGGGAACGAGGACGGCGCCCACCACGTCATCAGCGAGATCAGCGGCGGGCTCGCGGACATCGGCTACACCATCCCCGGCCAGGCCTGGACCTACTGGCACCTCGGCCCCGGTCCCGGTCCGGACTTCCTCGACGACGAGCGCGGCCACGACTGGTCGGTGTCCACCGGCCGGGCCATGGCGTCCAACCTCGTGCACGCGGCGCGCGCCCTCGGTGCGATGCCGCTGCCGGCTCCGCCGTCCTGATCGCGGCGCCGCACCGGCATGTCTGCCGATGCCGATACGGGGCATTCGTGCACGAGCAACGACGTACGCAACGCATGAGGAGCTGAGGTCCGCCATGACGCACGACCTGACCCCGAAGTACACGGTCCCCGGCATCGAGCGCGAGGCCGCCGGGCGGCTGATCGGTGTGCTGCGGCTGCGCCTGCACGCCCTCAACGACCTTCACCTGACGCTGAAGCACGTGCACTGGAACGTGGTGGGTCCGCACTTCATCGCGGTCCACGAGATGATCGACCCCCAGGTCGACCAGGTGCGCGACATGGCGGACGACGTCGCGGAGCGCATCGCCGCGCTCGGCGGGGTGGCCCAGGGCACCCCCGGGGCGCTGGTGGCCGAGCGGAAGTGGGACGACTACTCCATCGGGCGGGCGGACGCCATCGCCCACCTCGGCGCGCTGGACGTCGTGTACACCGGCGTGGTCGAGGGCATGCGTGCCGCGGTCGAGGAGGCCGGCAAGATCGACACCGCCACGGAGGACCTGCTGATCGGGCAGCTCAGGGACCTGGAGCAGTTCCAGTGGTTCGTGCGGGCCCACCTCGAGAGCGCGGGCGGCACCCTCGCCACGGGCAGTGCCACCTCCGAGACGGAGGCGGCGGCACGGGGCGCGGACGTCTCGTAACCGGGTCGTCCGGACCTGCGGGGGTGTGGCCCCGCCGTGCGGCGGGGCCACACCCCCGGGGCGCCTCAGCGCCGGCCAAGGCGCCGTTCGCCGCGGCTGCCCTGCTCGTAGGGCAGGTGGTAGTGGGCGAAGACCGCACCCTCGTCCTCGGCCGCGAGCTCACCGTCCGGGTCGATCCCCGGGGCGTCCTTGACCAGTGACTTGTCGTAGGTCACCTTCAGGTACTGCGGTCCGACGGTGGCCTTGTCCACCGGGACGAAGACGAGCCGCCGGCGGGTCGGCAGGCCGATCGTGACCGTGGCGAACGCGGGCCGGTCGGTGAGGGTGTCGAAGTAGATGGACTCCAGGGTCCCGATCTTGCGGCCGTCGTAGTCCACGACGTCGACGCCGCGCCAGTCACGAATGTTTTCGGCTTCAAACATGCCCATTCTTCCCTTCCGAGGACGCGCTCACTGTCGTGTTCCCCGCTTCGCCCCGCTGTCGCCCGTCTGTCCCCTCACCGGCGTACGGAGACGGATCCGGGATAGGCTGCCTGGCCGGAAGGAGCGCCCGGCCGGCGGACGGGTGCCGGGCGCGGCTCCGAAAGGGGGACCGAGTGTGGACGGTGCAGGCGCTCCGGGCGGCCCGGCCCGTGTGCGGACCGGGGCGGTGCTCGACGTGGGCCCGCTGTCCGGCCGTCCCGGCATCCGTGCCAGCGGTGAGATCAACGTGAGCACCCGGCTGTCCTGGGAGAAGGCCCTGACCGAGCTGTCCCGGCAGCACACCGACGTGTCCTACGTGGAACTGTCCGGCGTGCGGTTCGTCGACGTGGCCGGGGTGGCGGCGCTGGCCGTCACGGCCATGCACCTGCCCGTCGGCCGGGTCGTGGTGGAGCGCCCGCCCCCGCAGCTTCCGCGAGTACTGGACCTCTTCTGGCCGTCCCTGCACCGGATCGAGGTGGCGCCGCGATGAGCACGCCGACCACCGAGGAGACATTCACCCATCCGGCGCTGTTCTACCGCTCGGAGGCCGAGTACACGGACCGGACGGTGGCGTTCGTACGGGAGGGGCTGGCCGCGGGCGAGCCGGTGGCGGTGGCCGTGCCCGGCCCCAACCTGGAGCTGGTGCGGGAGGGACTCGGCGCGGACGGGCGGGACGTCACCTTCCTGGACATGACCGAGGCCGGGCGCAATCCGGGACGGATCATCCCGGGCGTGCTGCGCGCGTTCGCCGACGCGCACCCGCGGGTCCGGGCGCGGATCGTCGGCGAGCCGATCTGGGCCGGGCGCAGCGCCGCGGAGTACCCGGCGTGCGCCCAGCACGAGGCATTGATCAACGCCGCCTTCGCGGGCCGCCCCGCGACGATCCTGTGCCCGTACGACGAGACCCGGCTGGCCGCGAACGTCCTGGCCGACGCCCTGGCCACCCACCCGACCGTCATCGCCGGGGGGAGTGCGCGGGCCAGCGAGGCCTACGACTGGCGTGCCGTCGTCGCCCGCTACAACGAGCCGCTCGCCTGCCCGCCCGACGCCGGCGTCCTCGCCTTCGGGGCCGGGGAGTTGCCCGAGGCGCGCCGCTTCGCGGTCGACCGGGCGGCCTCGCTCGGGCTGGCCGGGCGGCGGCTGCAGGACGCGGAGCTGGCGGTGGCCGAGCTGACCACCAACAGCGTGATACACGGCGGAGGCGGTGGAACACTGGCGGTCTGGGCGGAGGCGGGACAGGTGGTGTGCGAGGTCCGCGACGGCGGGCGGCTGACGGATCCGCTCGCCGGCCGCCGGCCCCCGGAGCCCGGCCAGATCGGCGGCCGCGGCCTCCTGCTCGTCCACTACGTCGCCGACCTGGTGCGGGTGCACACCACCGACGGGGGCACCGCGGTCCGCTTCTGTCTCGGCCTGTGAGGCGCCCGCCGCCCGGCGTCGGAGGCACCGTCCCCGAGCCCCCGAAGGCCCTTCCGGTGTTTTCCATGCATGCACCGTCTGACTCGGGGTAGGCGACCGTGCGTCGGCCGACAGGGTGACAACGACGACCGATCAACCGGGAGGGCACATCATGACGACGACGACCGCGCAGACCACCGAGCACGCCACGGCGGAGATGCCGGAGATCGCGGACCCGTCCAAGGTGGCGCCCAAGGACGCGCGGGAGTTGTCGAAGCTGTTCTTCGAACAGCTGACGGTGCTGGAGGAGGGCACGCCCGAGTACCAGTACGCCCGCAACACGCTGATCGAGATGAACATGTCCCTGGTCCGCTTCGCGGCCGGCCGGTTCCGCAGCCGCGGACCGGAGGAGATGGAGGACATCGTCCAGGTCGGCATGATCGGCCTGATCAAGGCCATCGACCGGTTCGAACTCACCCGCGAGGTCGAGTTCACCTCCTTCGCGGTGCCCTACATCGTGGGTGAGATCAAGCGGTTCTTCCGGGACACCTCGTGGGCCGTGCACGTGCCCCGCCGTCTCCAGGAGGCCCGCGTCCAGCTCGCCCGCGCCACCGAGGAGCTCCGCAGCCGCCTCGGCCGCAACCCCACCACGCAGGAGCTCTCCGAGCTGATGAGCCTGCCGGAGGACGAGGTCGTCGAGGCCCGGCTGGCGGCCAACGGCTACAACTCCGCGTCCCTGGACGCCACCATCAACGGCAGCGAGGACGGCGAGTCCGCGCTCGCGGACTTCATCGGCGCCGACGACGCCGCGCTGGCCCTGGTCGACGACTTCCACGCTCTGGCTCCGATGATCGCCGAGCTGGACGAACGCGACCGGCAGATCATCCACTGGCGGTTCGTCGAGGAGCTCACCCAGAAGGACATCGGCGAGCGCCTCGGCGTCTCCCAGATGCACGTGTCCCGGCTGATCTCGCGACTGCTGGCCCGGCTGCGCGAGGGCATGCTCAGCACCACCTGAGGCGCCGGCCGGCTGCTCCGCGGTCCGGCGGCTCAGGCCGCGGTCGTCTTCTTCTTCCGGCGGCCGCGGCCGGCGCTGCCGCCGAGCGCGTCGACGAGTTCCTGGCGGCTCATCTTCGACCGGCCCGCGATGTCCTGTTCGGTGGCCCGCTGGTAGAGCTCGGCCTTGCTCAGCTCCCGCAGCTCGCCCCGGGAGGGAGCGGTGGCCTTCTTCCGGGGCTTGGCGGGCCGTTCGGCGTCCGCCTTCCGGGACTCGGACGCGGCCCGCTTGCCGCCGGGGCTCCCGGATCCGGACGCCGTCCGCTTGCCGCCGGTGCCCTTCGCCTGCTCCAGGCTGCCGCGCAGGACCTCCATCAGGTCGACGACGTTGGTGGCCTCGGGCGCCTCCTGCGCGACGGCGATCTCCTCGCCCTCGGCCTTGGCCCGGACCAGCTCGCGGACTTTCTCCTGGTAGGTGTCGCGGTAGCGGGCGGGCTCCCAGTCGCCGCTGAGGGCGTCGACGAGACGCAGTGCCATGTCCAGCTCCTTGCCGCGGCCCACCCGCTCCGACGGCAGTTCCGGCAGCTCGGCGACCGGGTCGCGCACCTCGTCGGCCCAGTGCAGCGTCTGGAGCAGCAGTACCCGGTCCTCTGCGCGCAGGGCGGTCAGGTACTGCCGGTTGCGCATGACGAAGGTGGCGACACCGACCTTGCCGGCCTCGGCGAGGGCGGTGCGCAGCAGTTCGTAGACCTTGAGGTACTCCTTGCCGCGCGGGGCCAGGTAGTAGGTGCGGCCGAAGTAGACCGGCTCGATCCGGTCGAGGTCCACGAAGTCGGTGATCTCGAGGGTGCGGGAGCGTCCCGGCGCGATCTCGTCGAGCTCCTCGGGTTCCACGACGACGTACTCGCCCTCGCCCGCCTCGTAGCCCTTGACGATGTCGGCGGCGTCGACCTCCTTGCCGGTGCGCTCGTTGACCCGGCGGTTGCGGATCCGGTCCGAGGTGCCGCGCTGGAGCTGGTGGAAGTGGACGGTGTGGTCCTCGGTCGCCGTGAACAGGCCGACGGGCACCGAGACCAGCCCGAAGGTGATCACGCCCGTCCAGATCGCCCGTGCCATCGCCGTCCGCTTTCTGTGTGCCGCCCGTACCGCCCGGTCCAGCCCGTACCGCCCGCACCGCGCGGTCCTGCCGCGCTGCACCGCGCGGTCCTGCCACGTTGCCATCCGGCCCGCTTCCCCGCGCGCCGGACGCAGCACACGGGTGGGCGGCCGGGTGACAGCGCGCGGATCGGCCGCGGCCGTTGTTCCCTGTGAGGTGCGGGACGGCAACCGCGACCAGCGCCTCCGCCGTCTCCCCCGTCGGACCGTCGAACGACGCCGCAGCGAGCCGCACCACCGCCGAACCGAGGGACGCCCCATGAGCTTTCGTCTGAAGCCGATCACCCGCGAGGAGCACCTGCGCTTCGTCACGGCCCGGCCTTCCGTGAGTCACCTGCAGGTCCCCGCCTGGGGCGACGTGAAGCCGGACTGGCGGGCGGAGAGCCTGGGGTGGTTCGACGAGGGCGGTGAACTGGTGGGGGCGGGGCTGGTGCTGCTGCGCCCGCTGCCGAGGCTGAAGCGGTACCTGGCCTATCTGCCCGAGGGCCCGGTCGTCGACTGGACGGCGGACGGCCTGGAGCGGTGGCTGGAGCCGATGCTCGCGCACCTGAGGGAGCGCGGTGCGTTCACGGTGCGGATGGGGCCGCCGGTGGTGGCACGGCGCTGGAGCGCCGACGCCGTCAAGGCGGCCATCGCCGACCCGGGGGCCCGGCGGCTGGGTGATGTGGAGGCGACGGTGTGCGAGCCCGGCGCGGACGAGGTCGCGCAGCGGCTGCTCCGGATGGGCTGGCGGCGCACGGAGGCGGGCGGCGAGGACGGCTTCGCCGCGGGCCAGCCGCGGTACGTGTGCCAGGTGCCGCTCGCGGGACGGACTCTGGAGGACCTGCAGAACGGCTTCAACCAGCAGTGGCGGCGCAACGTCAAGAAGGCCGAGAAGGCCGGCGTGAAGGTCGTCCGGGGCGACCGGGAGGACCTGGCCACCTTCTACGAGCTGTACGTCGAGACGGCGGAGCGGGACCGGTTCGTGCCGCGCCCCCTCGCCTACTTCGAGCGCATGTGGACCGCGCTGACGGCCGAGGACCCGGACCGCATGCGCCTGTACCTCGCCCATCACGACGGCGAGGTGCTCGCCGCGGCCACGATGCTGACGGTGGGTGAACACGTCTGGTACTCGTACGGCGCGTCGACCGGCCGTCGGCGCGAGGTGCAGCCCAACAACGCCCTCCAGTGGCGGATGATGTGCGACGCCCGTGAACTGGGCGCCGCCGTCTACGACTTCCGGGGCATCACCGACACCCTGGAAGAGGACAACCACCTGCTCGGACTGCTCCGGTTCAAGGTCGGCGCGGGCGGACAGGCCGTGGAGTATCTCGGCGAGTGGGACTTCCCGCTCAACAAGGTGCTGCACAAGGCCGTGGCCCTGTACCTGGCGCGGCGCTGAGTCAGCCCGACGGCCGTCGCCGGCCCTCATCTGCTCACCGGGCGCCGAGACGGCGTGGCGCACGGAGGCCACCACCCCGCCGGCCGGCGGGAGAGGTCGATGTCGCCCGGGGCGCGGGCGGTTCACGGTGGTACTCCTCGGCCCCGCCATGGGTTCAGTCCGCGAAGGCGCCCCGTCCGGTGAAGGCCCGTTCGGCGAACCGTTCGCCGATCAGACGGTGCGTGGCGGCGTCCGGGTGGACGCCGTCGGGCAGGGGCAGGTCCGCCGCGTCGGCCTCTCCGTAGAGTTCGCGGCCGTCGAGGTGGTGGAGGTTCTGGTCCTCGGCGGCCCTCTCCCCGACGATCCGGGACAGCTCGTCCCGGATGACGTTC
Source organism: Streptomyces sp. CCM_MD2014 (assembly GCF_000772045.1). GTDB lineage: Bacteria > Actinomycetota > Actinomycetes > Streptomycetales > Streptomycetaceae > Streptomyces > Streptomyces salinarius. The sequence continues at coordinate 346,271 of NZ_CP009754.1, forward strand.
AGGGTCAGCTTCCCGCTCGCGCGTTCCGCGGGGTCACCCGTGGCGACGAACCGCACGCGGCCGTCGGTGAAGTCGGGAGCCAGGGGGCCGGGGGTGTCCTCGTGCACGGGGCACAGGATGGGTGAGACGACCAGCAGCGGGGCGGTGGGATGGCCCTCCCGGACGGTGTCGAGGAAGCCGTGGACGGCGGGGCCGAAGGCGCGCAGCCGCATGAGGTCGGCGTTGACCACGTTGATGCCGATCTTGACGCTGATCAGGTCGGCGGGGGTGTCGCGCATGGCCCGTGCGGTGAACGGGTCGAGCAGGGCGCCGCCGCCCAGGCCCAGGTTGACCAGTTCGACGCCGCCGAGGGAGGCGGCGAGGGCGGGCCAGGTGGTCGTGGGGCTCGCCGCGTCGGAGCCGTGGCTGATCGAGCTTCCGTGGTGCAGCCAGATCCGGCGGCCAGGGTCCGGGGAGGGCGCCACGGGGGCGTTGGTGCGCAGCGCGACGAGTTCGGTGGTCTCGTTGTGCGGCAGCCAGATCTCGATGTCCTTGCTGCCCCCGGGCAGGTCCGTGAAGCGGAGGGTGCCGGCCGGACCGGGCTCGAGATCCGCCGTGCCGGCGGTCATGTCGATGGTGAGGGTGTTCCCGCCCGCGACGCTGCCCCGGCCCGCCGGGCGGCCGTCCACGAGCAGGTCGTACACGCCGTCCGGGCGCGGCGGGGCTCCGGCGTACACGCGCTTGGTGGGCAGCGTGTCCAGTTCGAGGGCGGTGGCGCGGGTACGCAGGGCCAGGCGCACTCCGGAGGGCTGGCTCTCGGCCATGGCCAGCTGTCCGTCGTTGTTCTGCGCGCGGGCGCGGGCGGGCAGTCGGTGGGGCAGCAGACCGCGCTCGGTCCGCTCCAGATCCAGGGCGCCCCGCAGAAGGTCAGGGGTGATCGGCGTGGTGATCCAGTCGTCCGTGGTGTTCATGTCGCCTCCGGCGGTGGTGCGTCTTGCGAATTGCCGCTCATTCCTTCGTCGATTATGCACAAACCTAAAAGCATTAGGCAAACCGCTTATCGCGGCAGACACCGTCCCGTGGCAGGAGTGACAACTTCCGACGGGAAAACGCCACGGCTGCCGGCCACCGCCCCGCGAAGAGGTACTTTCCCGCCATGCACACCGTCGCCGTTCTCGCCCTGGACCGGGTGATCCCGTTCGACCTGTCCACCCCGCTCGAGGTCTTCACCCGCACCCGGCTCCCCGACGGCAGCCCCGGCTACCGGATCCGCGTGTGCGCCGAGCACCCCGAGACCGACGCCGGAGCCTTCACGCTGCGGGCGCCCTGGGGACTGGACGGGCTGCGGGACGCGGACACGATCATCGTCCCCGGTACGGCCGCCGCGACCGCCCCGCCCTCCCCCGCCGTCCGCGACGCGCTGCGCACGGCCGCCGGGAGGGGAACACGGATCGCGTCCATCTGCTCCGGCACCTTCCCGCTGGCCGCCACCGGGCTGCTCGACGGGCTGCGGGCCACCACCCACTGGACCGCCGCCCAGACCCTGGCCGACACGCATCCGGACGTCGACGTCGACCCTCACGTCCTGTACGTCGACAACGGCCAGATCCTCACCTCGGCCGGCGCCGCCGCGGGCCTCGACCTGTGCCTGCACATGATCCGGCGCGACTACGGCTCGGCGGTCGCCGCGCACGCCGCCCGGCTGTCGGTGATGCCCCTGGAACGGGAAGGCGGGCAGGCCCAGTTCATCGTCCACGACTACACGCCCGTGCCCCGCGGCTCCGCCCTCGAACCCCTGTTGGCCTGGCTGCGGGAGAACCTGGCCCGCGACCTCACCCTGGCCGACATCGCCTCCCACGCGGGCATGAGCACGCGGACGCTGATCCGCCGCTTCCGGGAGCAGACCGGCAGCACCCCGCTGCAGTGGCTGCACCGGGCCCGGGTCCGGCAGGCACAGCACCTGCTGGAGACGACGCAGCACTCCGTGGAACGCATCGCCGCCCAGGTCGGCTTCGGCTCCCCGACGGCCTTCCGGGACCGCTTCAAACGCACCACCGGAGTCAGTCCGCACGCCTACCGGCGCGCCTTCGGCTGACGGGCACCGTGCCGGACCGTGCCCGGGGGCGGGCCCCGTCCGGGTCGCGGCGCGGCCGCGGGCGCCGTAGACAGGAGACGTGGACGCAGGCGACGAGGGGACCGGCACCGACAGGTCCCGGTTTGATCCGGTCATGTTCGGGATCGGCACCGCGGGACGCGCGGAGCCGGCCGGACTGCTGCGTGCCGCCGGTGTGGCCTCGGTGGCCGGCGTCAGGACCGCCCCCGGCAGCCGCCGCGACCCCGGCCTGTTCGCCGCCGCCGTGGACGAAGCGCCGGCCCAGGTGGCGGAGGAGCGCACCGCGGTCATGTACGCCGGCGGCGTGTGGTGGCGCCGGCACCGTCTCCTCGCCGACGTCACGGCGCCGGCGTCCGGACGGTCGTAGCGGTCGAGGCGGTCGAGGCGGTCGAAGCGGAGGCGGAGGACCATGCAGCGCAACGGCGGGCGTCGCGGGAAAGCGGGCGGGCAGGACGCCGAGACGGTCGAGGAGGTCCTGGACGAGCTCTTCACGACGCCTCCGCCCGCCTTCGTGGCCCGCCGTGAGGAACGCGCCGCGGCGGCCAGGACGACCGGCCGCAAGGAGGACGCCCGCCGCATCCACGCCGCGCGCCGGCCCACGCTCGCGGCCTGGGCGGCGAACCTGCTGGCGCACTCCCGGCCGGAGGAGACCCGGCGGTTCCTGGAACTGGGGCAGGCGCTGCGCCAGGCACACCGCACCCTGGACCCCGCCGGGCTCAAGGAACTCTCCGCGCAGCGCCGGCGCGTCGTGGCCGCCCTCTCCCGGCAGGCCGCTCAGTTGGCCGGCGAGGCGGGACACCGGCTCTCCCAGGCGGCGCAGCGGGAGGTCGAGTCGACCCTGCGTGCCGTCCTCGCGGACCCGGACGCGGCCGACGCGTGGGCCCGAGGGCGCCTGGAGGTCTCCCTGACCCCGCCGTCGGCCTTCCCCTCGGGCAGCGCTGCCCCACAACCCTCCCGGGCCGCACCCGAACCCGAGACCGCACCGCGCCCGGAGTCCACCCGCACCGCGTCCCGCACTCGGGCGAAGGACGAACTCGCCGAGCGGCGCCGCAGACGGCAGGAGGAACTCGCGCGTGCCGAACGGGAGGCCGATCGTGCCGCGCGGCACCTGCGCGACGCACGCGCAAAGCAGGCGGACGCCGAGGAGTCGCTGCGCGCGGCCGACGCCGAACTCGCCCACGTCCGGGAGACGGTGGCCGCCGCCGAGGAACGGCTGCGGGCCGCGCACGAGGACCGCGACCGGGCCGAACGGAAGCGGCGCGAGGCCGAGGAGCGCGGCCGTACGGCCGCACACACGGTGGCCGAGGCCGAGCGGGAGGCACGGGCGAGCACGCGCAGGGTGGACCGCCTGGGCGGCCGGGCCCGGTCATACGGCTCGTCCGTTTGAGTACCCGTACTCATGAGGTGCTCGCCTCCACCGGGGGACGCTTGCCGCACGAGCCACCCACAGGGAGTCAACCGTGCTTATCACCAACCGAGTTCACCGGTCGTCGGCTGCGCCCGTCGGCCGCGCCACCCGTTCCGTCCGCGGTCTCGTCCTGGCCTGTGCCGCCGCCGCGGCCGTCCTGACCGGCTGTTCCATGGAGGAGGCCACCTGCGGCGGCGGCGAGTACCCGGTCCTGACCATCGGTGGCACCGGCGCGGCATGTGTGCCCCATGGCGAGGAACCGCCCGAGGGTTACACCCGCTACCCCGAGGGCAAGGTCCCGGAACACGTGGGTGACAAGTGGGACACCTACTGGCGGACACACACCGTCGACGAGCACGGGAAGATCGTGGAGGTGCCCGGGGGCGGGTGACTGCCGCTCTCCGCGGTCCGAACACATGGGCGGGGTTGCGGCGGCACATACCACGGCAGCGGCCATACGTGGTATACCGACTCGGCAGCGCACAGGGCAACAACCGGGGCTGCACGTCAGCCTTCACGGCCGTGAACCAAGGAGAGTCACCACCATGTCCGAGAGCACCACGCAGTCCGCCACGGAACTGGCCTCGCAGTACAGCACCCAGGTCAACGACGACCTGGAGCGCAACGTCAAGGAGCAGGAACGTGTCAGCGCGGAGATCACGGCCCTCCAGCAGCAACTGGCCGCGCTGCAGCACGACCACGCCCTGCTGGTGAACATGCAGCAGGCACTCGGCATCACCTCACCGCCCCAGTCGCCCACCGCGCCGGAGCCCGCGGCCGAGAAGGCAACCGTGCCGGCGCCGCGGGGCGGCACCGCCGCGCAGTCGGCCAAGGGCAGGCGGACGCGGAGCAAGAAGACCACCACCGCGCCCAAGCGGGCCGCCGCCCCGAAGCCGGGTGCCAAGCCGGCTTCGAAGCCGGCCGCCAAGAAGGCCACCGGTTCGACGTCCACGACCGCGGCCGAGACGGCCGCCGAGGCACCCGTGAAGACGGCCACCAAGCCGGTCGCCAAGTCGGCCGCCAAGCAGGGGTCCAAGTCCGCCGGGAAGTCCGCGGCCAAGAAGGCACCCGGCCGGCCCACACTCGTGGAACTGGTGCGCGAGCACCTCGCCGGACAGCGGGAACCGCGCTCCGCCGCCGAGGTCACCACGGCGCTGGGTGAGGCCCACGCCGGACGCACCATCAAGACCACGGTCGTGCGCACCACGCTCGAGGGACTCGTCGCCAAGAACCAGGCCCAGCGCACCAAGCAGGGCACCTCGGTCTACTACAGCGCCACCGGAGCACCCGCGCCCGCGCAGCGGCAGGACGCCGCGGCCGAGGCCCCGTCCGCGCAGAGCGGCAGCTGAGCGACCCCGTCGCCCCCTCACCCCCTCACCCCGGTGCGACGCCGCGCGACCGGGCCGGAACGGGGTGAGTATCGGTGGATGGGTGTTGTACTGCCGGTGCTCTTCGCACTCCTCGCCGCGTTCAGCAACGCGCTGGCCACCGTGCTCCAGCGACGCGCCGCGCTGAGCGTGCCGCAGTCCCAGGGCTTCCGCCCCGGGCTCGTCCTGGATCTGCTGCGGCGGCCCGTGTGGCTCGGCGGCATGCTGGCCGTGGTGGTCGCCGGTGTCGGGCAGGCGGTGGCCCTGGCGACGGGGCCGCTGTCACTCGTACAGCCCTTGTTCGTACTGGAACTTCCGCTGGCCCTGCTGCTGGCCTCGCTGCTGACCGGCAGCCGGATGCCGGAGGCCGTGTGGCTCGCCGTGGGCGGGGTGGTCGTGGGGCTCGGTGTCGCGCTGGCCTCGGCGTCGCCGGACGGCGGGAAGGCCGACGTGCCCCTGGACCGCTGGGTGCCGGCGCTGGCGGCCTGCGCCGGGGCGGCCGTACTGCTGGCGGCGGTGGGTCTCAAGCGGCCCGTCGGCAAGGCCCGCGCCGGGTGCCTCGGCGCGGCCACGGCGGTGTGCTACGCGCTGACGGCCGCGCTGATGAAGGATTCCATGCGCATGCTGGACTCCGACGGCGTCGTCGGCTTCTTCACCGCCTGGCAGACCTACGGCTTCGCCCTGGCAGGGGTGTGCGCCGTACTCCTGCTGGAGCATGCCATGCAGGGCGGTCCGCTCGTCGCCTCCCAGCCTGCGCTCACCCTGGGCGACGCGACGCTGAGTCTCCTGCTCGGCGTGGTCCTGTACCAGGAGGATCTGCGCGGCCACTGGTGGGTCCTGCCGCAGTTGCTCGGGGTGGCACTCGTCGTCGTGGGCGTCCTCAACCTGGCCCGGCGCGGCGTGGATCTGCGCACCTCTCGGTGAACCGGCTCCCGGCCGGGGGCCGGTGCCCGGCCCGCACGGCCGACCGAGATGCCCGAAGCGACCACCTGATGCACAGTGGTCACGATCGACCGGCCGTCCGGAGGGACGGCATGCCGCAGGCCGCTGCTTGCGACGCGGGGCCGTTCATGCTGGGCACCGGTGCGGTCCGGACGCCGATGACGGCCGAGCCCCGCTTCGTCGCGGCCAAGGACGACGACATGCCGCACTTCGTGCGCCGCGCCCACAAGGAGGCCGTGTGTCCAGCAATGAGAGCGCCGTGCAGCCCGCGCTCGGTGTCCATTCCGAGGTCGGCAGGCTGCGCAAGGTCCTGGTGTGTTCTCCCGGACTGGCGCATCGGAGGCTGACTCCCACCAACTCCGGCGAGTTGCTCTTCGACGACGTCATGTGGGTGGAGAACGCCCAGCGCGACCACGCCGCGTTCGTCGGTGAACTGCGGCGGCGCGGGGTGGAGGTGGTGGAGCTGCACGACCTGCTGGCGCAGATCATGGCGATGCCCGAGGCGAAGGCGTGGCTCCTCGACCGGAAGATCGTCGCCAATCAGGTCGGCGTCGGCCTCATCGACGCGACCCGCGCCTACCTGGAGACCCTCTCGCCGAGGGAACTGGCCGAGTACCTGGTCGGCGGGCTCGCCACCGACGACCTGCCGGAGGACTTCCGCTCCCCGCACCTCGCACTGGCCCGGGAGGCCACCGGCGCCCGCGAGTACCTGATGCCGCCGCTGCCCAACACCCTTTACCCGCGCGACACCACCTGCTGGCTGTACGGCGGCCTCACCCTCAACCCGCTGTACTGGTCCGCGCGGCACGACGAGACGCTGCTGATGAAGGCGATCTACACCTTCCACCCCGACTTCAAGGGCTCGACGGTGTGGTGGGGCGACCCCGAGCAGGACTGGGGCCAGGCCACCCTCGAGGGCGGCGACGTCATGCCCGTGGGCAACGGGGTCGTCCTCATGGGCATGAGCGAGCGCACTTCCCGGCAGGCCATCACCCAGGTCGCTGCCGCGCTGTTCCGCAACGGGGCCGCCGAGCACGTCGTCGTCGCCGGGATGCCGAAGCTGCGCTCCGCCATGCATCTGGACACCGTCTTCACCTTCGCCGACCGCGAGGTGGTGACCCTCTACCCCCGCATCATGGACGCGGTGCGCACCTTCTCGCTGCGCCCCGGCGACCGGGGCCCCGGATTCGACGTCGTCGACGAGGGGACGACGCCCTTCGTCGACGTCGTCGCCAAGGCCCTCGGACTGGGGAAACTGCGGGTGGTGGAGACGGGCGGCGACGCCTACGCCTCCGAGCGCCAGCAGTGGGACGGCGCCAACAACGCCGTCGCCGTGGAACCGGGGGTGGTGCTCACCTACGACCGCAACACCCTGACCAACGCGCTGCTGCGCGAGGCCCGGGTGGAGGTCGTCACCATCGTGGGCGCGGAACTGGGCCGGGGACGGGGCGGCGGGCACTGCATGACGTGCCCGCTGGTGCGGGATCCGGTGGACTTCTGACCCCACCGCCCTCAGCGGCAGAACCCGTAGGCCTGCTCCAGCCAACGGTGGAGCGCCGTGTGCACACTGCCGGGGAGCACACTGAGCTGATCGATGGCGGCCCGGTCCCCGGCGGAGGGCGCGATACCGGCGGTGGTCAGCAGGGCGAGCAGGTCGAGACGGCGCAGGTCGACGGGGTCGACCCGACAGGCCACGCGCTCGGCGGGGTTGGGCGGCTGGAGCAGGAAGTCGCCCGTCGTGTCGCGGGAGCGCGAGGGCGTCGGGACGGTGGCGGTCGGAGCAGTCGTCGGGTGCATACCGCGGTCCTCCACTTGAGGGGTCGCCTGGACGGGTCCCCTGGTCGGGTCGCCGTTCTTGACGGCTGGAGACACCGGGGCGGCGACGGCGGTTGCGGACCGCCGCGAGGACCACACGGTGGATGCAATCGGCGTCTTGTCGCACGAACCGGGTGCCCGGCGCGGTACGCAGGCCGGCCCCCCGGGGCTCCCGGGGCTGCTCCGTACGAGTGGTGCGTTCCCCGACTCGGTCGTACGGTCGGAACGGAGAAAGGGGAAAGCGGAGACAAGCGACCCCGAGACGGCGGGAGCAGACATGGGCAGGAACCCGATGAGGGCAGCGGTCACACTCTGTGCCGCCGCCGCGCTGGCAGTCCCCCTCGGCACGGCCTCCGCCGCACCGTCGGCACAACCCGCGGCGCGGACCCAGCAGACCCAGGATCCGGTACTGATCGACTGCTCCGGGCAGCCGCAGATCGGGCCCGCGGCGTACGTGCTCGCCTGCGGCGACGGCAACAGCCGCCTGGTCTCGCTGCGCTGGTTCCGCTGGGACCCGCAGGCCGCCGTGGGCCGCGGCACGAACGCCGTCAACGACTGCGACCCGTACTGCGCCGCGGGCGCCTTCCACTCCTACCCGGTGACCGTACGGCTCGACATGCCGACGGGCGGGGAGCAGGGCACGGGCCAACCGCACTTCACCCGGATCACCCTCACCTACACCGACGGCAGGCCGGACGGGTCCCCGCGCACGGTGACCTACCCCTTGCCCGGCTGACCGGCCGGCGGGCGGGACCGGTCAGTCCGGCAGCACCAGCCGGCAGGTGTCCCCCGGCTGGAGGCGCACCTCGCGGTCCGGCAGCCGGACGTCGATCGGCAGCGGGCCGGCCGCGGGTACGGCGATCTCCAGCCGGCCGTGCTCCAGCCGGAACCGCACCCCCCAGTGGCCCTGGTAGCGCACGGAGAACCCGTACGACGACAGTTCGGGCAGCGGCACGGGGTCCAGCCACAACGCGCCCGCGCGGCTCTCCAGACCGGTCAGCCCGCGCTGGACCAGGTCGAGGGTGCCCGCCATGGCGCCGAGGTGGATGCCCTCCCCGGTGGTGCCGCCCTGGAGGTCGGCGACGTCGCCCTTGAGCGCCTCCTGGAAGTACGCCCAGGCCTCGGCGCGGCGGGCGCGGGCCAGGATCCAGCCGTGGACGAGTCCGCTGAGGGTGGATCCGTGGCTGGTGCGGGCCAGGTAGTGGTCGACGGTGCGCTGCCAGGTCTCCTCGTCGAGCCGGTACCCCAGGCGGCCGAAGAGGGCGCGGAGTTCGGCCGGGGAGAACAGGTAGCCCAGCATGAGGACGTCGGCCTGTTTGGACGCCTGGTAGTTGTTGACGCTGTCGTTCTCGGCCTCCAGGAGGCGGTCGAGGCGCCTGATGTCGCCGTACCGCTCGCGGTAGCCCGCCCAGTCGAGTTCGGCGAGGTCGCCGTACCCCTCGAACTGGCTGACGACGCCCTCGTGGAAGGGGACGTGGAGGGTGCGGGAGACGCTGTCCCACTGTTCCAGTTCCGCGTCGTCCAGCGCGGTGCGTTCGACGAGTTCGCGGCGGCGGGGCTCGGGCAGGCCGTCGAGGACTTCGAGGGTGCGGGACAGCACCCAGGCGGCGGTGACGTTGGTGTACGCGTTGTCGTCGAGACCGGGGCGGTCGGCGCCGGGGTAGGCCTCGTGGTACTCGTCGGGGCCGACGACGCCCCTGATGCGGTACCGGCCGACCTGTTCGTCCCAGGTGGCGGAGTCGGCCCAGAAGCGCGCGATCTGCAGCAGCATCTCGGCGCCCTTGGTGTGCAGGAACTCGGCGTCGCCGCTGGCCTCGCAGTACTGCCACACGTTGTACGCGATGGCGGAGCCCACGTGGTGCTGGAGGTGGGAGTGGTCGGGGAGCCAGCGGCCCGAGCGCGGGTTGAGGTGCAGCTGCTGGGTCTCCTCGCGGCCGTCGCTGCCGCTCTGCCAGGGGTAGAGCGCGCCGCGCCTGCCGATCGCGCGGGCCGCGGAGCGGGCCCTCTCCAGGCGGCGGTGCCGGTAGTGCAGCAGGGCCCGCGACACTTCGGGGAAGTGCAGGTTCAGGTAGGGCAGGACGAACAGTTCGTCCCAGAAGACGTGGCCGCGGTAGGCCTCCCCGTGCAGCCCGCGCGCCGGTACGCCCACGTCGAGGTCGGCGGTGTGCGGGGAGAGGGTCTGGAGCACGTGGAAGAGGTGCAGGCGCAGGATGCTGCCCGCCTCGCCGGGCACCTCCAGTTCGGCGCGGCGCCACAGCTGGCCCCAGGCGGTGCGGTGGGTGACCAGCAGGTCGTCGAAGCCGGGGGCTTCGGCCACCCGGTCGACGGCGGCCTGGAGCGGGTCGCTGATCGCCGGGTCGCGCGAGGTGTGCAGGGCCACGACCTTGTCGACGACGGCGGTGCGGCCCGGCTCCACGCGCAGGACGGTGCGCTGGGTGACGCACAAGTGCTCGCGTGCCGCGGTGACGGGCGCGTCGGCGGTGGTGCGGGCGGCCATGCCGATCCGGGTGTCCGAGGTCCGGGTCCGGCAGCGCAGCCACACGGTGTCGGCGGCGTCGGCGCCGCCGGTGTGCACGTGGGTGAGGTGGTGGCCGTCGAGTTCCCGGTAGCGCGGCACCCCGCTGTTGGTGACGCCCCCGTCGAGGGCCGCCTCCACCTCCAGGTCGGCCGGGCCGCCCTCGGCGGTGAACTCGGTGCGCAGGGCGGCGAGATGGGGGTCGGCCATGTGCACCAGACGCACCTGGCGCACGTACAGCACGCGTTCCCCGCCGAGCGCGAACCCGGTGCGGCGCTCCAGCACGCCCGTGTCCAGGTGCACGGTCTGGCGGTGGTCGAGCACCTCGGCGGTGTCGGGCGTGAGCCAGTCGCCCCCGGCGGGCCGGAAGCGCAGCGGCAGCCAGTTGGGCAGGTTGACCATGTCCTCGTTCTCGACCTCGCGCCCCGCGACGCCGGAGGTGAGCCGGTTGTAGCAGCCGGCGACGTAGGTGCCCGGGTAGTGCACGTCGTCGGCGGCGCACTCGGGCAGCGCGCCGCGGGTGGCGAAGTAGCCGTTGCCGAGGGTGCACAGGGACTCGCGCAGCCGTTCCTCCGCAGGGTCGTAGTGGTCGTAGTCCCAAGTCGACGGGGTCGCGGTCACCGCGAGCCGTCCCAGGTCCAGTCGGCGACCTCGGGCAGGTCCACGCCGTGCTCGCGGATCCAGTCGTGGTGCCGCAGGCGGGCGTCCTCCATGCGCTGCCGTACGGCCGCCGCGCGCACGGCGAGGCCGGGCACGCGGTCGATGACGTCCATGACCAGTCGGTAGCGGTCCAGGTCGTTGCCGACCACCATGTCGAAGGGTGTGGTGGTGGTCCCGATCTCCTTGTAGCCGCGCACGTGCAGGTGGGCGTGGCCGGTGCGCCGGTAGGCGAGCCGGTGGATGAGCCAGGGGTAGCCGTGGTAGGCGAAGATCACCGGTTTGTCGGCGGTGAACAGGCCGTCGTACTCGAAGTCGCTCATGCCGTGCGGGTGTTCGCCGCTGGGCAGCAGTCGGGCGATGTCGACGACGTTGACCACACGCACGGCCAGTCCGGGCAGGTGCTGACGGATGAGCTGTGCGGCGGCCAGGATCTCCTGGGTGGGGACGTCTCCCGCGCAGGCGAGCACCACGTCGGGTTCGCGGCTGCCGTCCTCGGTGCCGGCCCAGTCCCAGACGCCGGCGCCGCGCGCGCAGTGCACGCGGGCCTGCTCCATGGAGAGCCAGTCGAAGCAGGGCTGCTTGCCGGCGACGATCACGTTGACGTAGTCGCGGCTGCGCAGGGCGTGGTCGGCGACGGAGAGCAGGGTGTTGGCGTCCGGCGGCAGGTAGACCCGTACGGCTTCGGGACTCTTGTTGAGGATGTGGTCGACGAAGCCGGGGTCCTGGTGGGAGAAACCGTTGTGGTCCTGCCGCCACACGTGGGAGGTGAGCAGGTAGTTGAGGGAGGCGATGGGTGCGCGCCAGGGCAGTCGGCGGGTGACGCGCAGCCATTTGACGTGCTGGTTGACCATCGAGTCGACGATGTGCACGAAGGCCTCGTAGCAGGAGAACAGTCCGTGCCGGCCGGTGAGGAGGTAGCCCTCCAGCCAGCCCTGGCAGGTGTGTTCGGACAGGATCTCCATGACGCGGCCGTGCCGGTCCAGGTCCTCGTCGACGGGCAGCGTCTGTTCCTGCCAGGCCTTGCCGCTGGCCTCGTAGACGGCCTGGAGCCGGTTGGAGGCGGTCTCGTCGGGGCCGACGAGGCGGAAGTCGCGGCGGTCGGCGGTGGCGTCCATGACGTCCCGGAGCAGGTCGCCGAGGACCCGGGTGGGCTCGTGCATGCTCGCACCGGGCTCGCCGACGGGCACGGCGTACTTCTCCAGGGCGGGCAGGGGCAGCTCGCGCAGGAGGAGGCCGCCGTTGGCGAAGGGGGTGGCGCCGAGGCGGCGGGGCCCCTCGGGGACGGCGGCGAGGACGGCGGGCCGCGGGGCCCCGGCGTCGTCGAACAGCTCCTCGGGGCGGTAGGAGCGCAGCCACCGCTCCAGCTGCGCGAGGTGCTCCGGATCGGTCCGTACGGCGGGCAGGGGCACCTGGTGGGCGCGCCAGGTGTTCTCCACGGGCAGTCCGTCGACCTCGGCGGGGCCGGTCCAGCCCTTGGGGGTGCGCAGGACGATCATGGGCCAGCGGGGGCGGCCGGTGGCGCCCTCCTCGCGGGCGGCCCGCTGGATCGCGGCGATGCGGTCGAGGGCGGTGTCCATGGCCCGGGCCGTCGCACGGTGGACGGCGGCGGGCTCGTCGCCGGTGACGTGGATCGGGTCGTGGCCGTAGCCGCGCAGGAGTTCGTCCAGCTCGCCCTCCGGGAGGCGGGCGAGCACCGTCGGGTTGGCGATCTTGTAGCCGTTGAGGTGCAGGATCGGCAGGACGGCGCCGTCGTGCACCGGGTCGAGGAACTTGTTGGAGTGCCAGGACGTCGCCAGCGGGCCGGTCTCCGCCTCGCCGTCGCCGATCACGCAGGCGACGGTGAGGTCCGGGTGGTCGAAGGCTGCGCCGTAGGCGTGCGAGAGCGCGTAGCCCAGCTCGCCGCCCTCGTGGATCGAGCCCGGCGTCTCGGGCGCGACGTGGCTCGGTACGCCGCCGGGGAACGAGAACTGCTTGAAGAGCCGGGCCATCCCGGCCGCGTCCCGGGTGACGTCCGGGTAGGTCTCGGTGTACGAGCCCTCCAGCCACGCGTTGGCCAGGACCGCGGGACCGCCGTGGCCGGGGCCCCAGACGCACAGGGCGTCGAGGTCGCGCGCCTTGATCACCCGGTTGAGATGGGTGTGGACCAGGTTGAGGCCGGGTGAGGTGCCCCAGTGGCCGAGCAGCCGCGGCTTGACGTGCTCGGGGCGCAGGGGTTCGGCCAGCAGCGGGTTGGCCATCAGGTAGATCTGGCCGACGGAGAGGTAGTTCGCGGCTCGCCAGTGGGCGTCCAGGCCGGCGAGCTCCTCCTCGGTGAGGTCGGTGGGCGCCTGCTGCGTGTCGACGGACATCGGTGGTCCTTCCGTGTCGGGACAGCCGGTCGGGGCGCGCGGGCACGGGGTGCCCGTGCACATCCCAACCCTGCGCCGACCGGGCGGGTACCCGAGAGGACCGTTCGGGTCACGTCGTGTGCCGAACGGGTCACGGGCGCCGGTACCGGGAGGAGGCGGGCAACGGTGCGTGACGAGAACAGCACGGTCGTCACCGGCGCCGACCCCGGTGTCGACCGTGCTGGTGCACCGGATACCCCGACTTCTGCCCCGCACACGGCAGTTGTCCGAGTTCCGCGACAGGGTCCGGAACGGCGGCGAAGCGGGCCCGTGAAGCGGTGACCCCACCTCGGAGAATACCCCCGTGGGTATATCTGTTACGGTGGCCGGGAGTGATACCCCCGGGGGTAATTCGGAAGCGAAAGGAGAGAGCACGGTGTTCTTCGTCGACGTCCTGGAAACCGAGGGACTGGGCAACCGCAGCTATCTGGCGGGCGGTCCCCGCTCGGCCGTGGTCGTGGACCCGCCGCGGGACATCGACCGCGTCGTCGCCGCGGCCGCCCGGCGCGGGGTGCGGATCACCGCCGTCGCCGAGACCCACGTGCACAACGACTACGTCACCGGCGGCCTGGAGCTGGCCCGCCTCACCGGCGCGCGCTATCTGGTGCCGGCGGCGGCCGAGGTGGCGTACGCGCGGGTGGCGGTGTCGGACGGTGAGGTTGAGCCGGTCGACGCGGGGCTGGAACTGCGCGCGGTGGCCACGCCGGGCCACACCCCGCACCACACCTCGTACGTCCTCCAGGAGGCGGGGCGGGCCGTGGCCGCCTTCACCGGCGGTTCGCTGCTGATCGGCACCGTGGGCCGGCCCGATCTGGTGGAGCCGCGGCTGACCGAGGAGCTGGCCCGCGCCCAGCACGCCTCCGCGCACCGTCTCGCGGACCAGCTCGAGGACGGCGTGAGCGTGCTGCCCACCCACGGTTTCGGCAGCTTCTGCTCGTCCTCCTCCTCCGGCGGCGAGCACAGCACGATCGGCGCCGAGAAGGCCGCCAACCCGGCGCTCGTCCAGGACGTGGAGACCTTCGTCCGGGAGCTGCTGGCGGGGCTGGACGACGTGCCCGCCTACTACGCCCACATGGCACCGGCGAACTCCGAAGGACCCGCCCCGCTGGACCTGACCGAACCCCGGCGTGCCGACGCCGAGGAGATAGCCCGGCGGCTGGCCGCCGGCGAGTGGGTCGTGGACCTGCGCTCCCGGGTGGCCTTCGCCGCCGGTCATGTCGCCGGGTCGCTCAACTTCGAGCTCGACGGGCAGCTCGCGACCTATCTGGCCTGGATGATCCCGTGGGGCAGGCCGGTGGCGCTGCTCGCGCACAGCGCGGACGACCTGGCCCGCGCCCAGCGCGAACTGGCCCGGGTGGGCATCGACCGCCCGGCCGCGGCGGCGGTGGGCTCGCCGGCCGACTGGGTCGCGGACGGGGACCGGCCGGCCTCCTTCCGCCGTGCCGCGTTCGCCGAGCTGGCCGCGGCGCGGCGGGACGGCGAGGACGTGGTGGTCCTCGACGTGCGCCGGGACGCGGAACGCGCCCACGGGTGGATCGGGGGCAGCGTGCACGTGCCGGTCCACGAGCTGCCCCGGCGCCTGGACGAGGTGCCGCAGGGCACGGTGTGGGTGCACTGCGCGGGCGGGATGCGGGCGGCGGTCGCCGCGTCCGTGCTGGACGCCGCCGGCCGCGAGGTCGTCGCGGTCGACGACGGTTTCGCCGCGGCGGCCGAGGCCGGTCTGCCGCTCGTGACGCCCGCCGACGACACCGCCGCATGACGCCGCTGGTCCTCGCCCTGATCGCCGGCGCCGTGGCCGGTGTGTCCCTGGGCGCGCTGGGGGCCGGCGGCAGCATCCTCACCGTGCCCGCGCTCATCTACCTGCTCGGCTTCACCCCGGCGGCGGCGACCACCGCGAGCCTGGTCGTCGTGATCGTCACGTCGGTCACCGCGCTGGTGGCGCACGCCCGGGCGGGGGCGGTGCGGTGGCGGGCCGGGCTGCTGTTCGCGGCGGCGGGTGTGCTGCCGGCCGCCGTGGCCGGAGCCCTGTCGGCGCGGGTGCCCGAGGCGGTGCTGACCGTGCTGTTCGCGGCCCTGGCGGCCCTGGCCGGCCTGCACATGCTGCGCCGGCGCACGCCGCTGGAGACCGGCACCGTGTCGGGGACGCGTGCGGCCGGGGCCGGGGCCGGCCTCGGCGCGGTGACCGGGTTCCTCGGAGTCGGCGGCGGCTTCCTGGCGGTGCCCGCGCTGGTGACGGTGCTGGCGGTGCCGATGAGCGCGGCGGTGGGCACGAGCCTGCTGGTGGTGTCCGCCAACGCGCTGGTGGCCCTCGCCGGCCGGGCGCACAGCGCCGTGCACCTGGATCTCGGGCTGCTCCTGCCGTTCCTGGCCACCGCCGTCCTCGGGGCCTGGGACGGCAGGCGGCTGGCCGCGAAGGTCTCCGCGGGGACGCTGCGGCGCCTCTTCGGTGCCGTGCTGCTCGCCGTGGCCGCGGCGATGGGCGCGACGGCGGTACTGTGATCCGCCGCCCTGCCCGAGCGCGTCAGGCCAGGGACAGGAAGAGCTTCTCCAGACGGGCCCGCATCTGCGCCGAGTCCCGCACCTCCGGGTCGTCGCTGGTCATGCACTGCTGCAGCCCCGTGGCGATGATGGAGAACCCGGCCCGGTCCAGGGCCCGGGAGACGGCGGCGAGCTGGGTGACCACGTCCTCGCAGTCGCGGCCCTCCTCGATCATCCGGATGACTCCCGCGAGCTGCCCCTGGGCGCGCCGCAGCCGGTTCAGCGCCGACTTCAGTTCGTCGGCCGACATGTCGAGTTCCACGCTTCTCCCTCTCCTCCACCCGATGTCCAACTGATCACTAGCGGCCCCACATACCCCCGCGGGTATCCTACCGCGCGGGGGGACCGCAACGAGAAAGGTTTCCGTACGTGAGCACCCCCATCGAACCGGCCGCCCCCGCGACCGCCCCCACGGTGACCATCGCCACCGTGACCACCGAGCAGGCGGCGACCCGCCTCGGCGAGTTCACCGTCGTCGACGTCCGCTCGGCGGGCGAGTACGCCGGCGGGCACCTGCCCGGCGCGCACAACGTTCCTCTGGAGCGCCTCGACGAGGCCGCCGACGCCCTCGGGACGGCCGCCGCACGGGGACCGCTGCTGCTGGTGTGCGCCTCCGGGAACCGGTCCGCCAAGGCCTGCGCGCGCCTTGCGGGGCGGGGCACGGAAGCGGCCACGCTCGAGGGCGGCACCAGCGCCTGGGCGGCGGCCGGTCACCCCGTCGAGCGCCCGGCCGGAGCGCGTGCGCCGTGGCCCATGGACCGCCAGGTGCGCCTCGCCGCGGGGTCGCTCGTCGCCGCCGGTTTCGTCGCGGGCCGGTTCTGGCGCCCCGCGCACTGGCTGTCCGGCGCGATAGGCGCGGGACTGGTCTTCTCCGGGGTGACCGACACCTGCGGCATGGCCGCGGTCCTCGCCCGGCTGCCGCACAACCGCCCCGCCGGGAACGCCGTCACCTTCGAGGAGACCCTGGCGCGACTGGCGGCCTGAGACACAGCCGTGACGGCGGGCGCCGATCCCTCACTGGGGGGGGCGGCGCCCGCCTATTTTGCATGCCATGCATCTTTGCATACCATGCAACTTATGTCGGAGAAGAGTGCTGCCGGGGGCGGTCTGCGGGAGCGGAAGAAGCGGGCCACGCGTG
The DNA here is from genome assembly GCF_000772045.1 of Streptomyces sp. CCM_MD2014. Classification (GTDB taxonomy): domain Bacteria; phylum Actinomycetota; class Actinomycetes; order Streptomycetales; family Streptomycetaceae; genus Streptomyces; species Streptomyces salinarius. The sequence goes on from NZ_CP009754.1 coordinate 363,133, forward strand.
CCGCTCTGGCCGAGGCCGCGGTACGGCTCGCCGCCGAACACGGGGCGGAGAAGGTCACCGTCGAGGCGATCAGCGCCGCGGCCGGGGTCTCCGTACGCACCTTCTTCAACTACTTCGACAGCCGCGACGACGCCTTCGTGGTGGTCGACGCGGACGCGGGCGCGCGCATGCGGCGCGCCGTCCTGGACGCACCGGCCGTTCTCTCCCCGTTGGAAGCCCTGCGCGAGGCCATGGCGGCGGAGCTGGCCGAGGCGGAACAGCAGCACGAACTGTGGCGGCTGCACGCCAAGGTCCTGCACGCCTCGCCGCACCTCCTGGCGCGGGGCGTCGGGGCCCACATGGCGGCCGAGGCGGACCTGGCCGACGCCATCGCCGAACGCCTGCGCGGGGTCGGCGACACGGGCGGCCCGGGCTCCGGAGCCGGGCCGGGGTCCGTGACCGGCCCCGGTTCCGGGCTCTACCCGCGGCTGCTGGCCGCGGTGGCGGGCGCCGCGGTGCGCACCAGCATGGACCACTGGTCCGCCCACCAGGAGGAAGCCGCCTTCCTCGACGTCTTCCACGAGGTGTTCACCCTCCTCGCCGCCGGTCTTCCGGCACCCTCCGCGTAGCTCCGCGCCGGGCTCGCGACCCAACAGGACCTGAACCGAAAGAGATTCCGTGACCGCTACCGAGGCGCCCGCCGACGCGCCGCCCACCTCCATGAACCACCGGCAGATACTCCAGGCGATGTCGGGCCTGATGGCCGGCATGTTCGTCGCGATCCTGGCCGGCACGGTCGTGGCCAACGCGCTGCCCACGATCATCGCCGACCTCGGTGCCAGCCAGTCGTCGTACACGTGGGTCGTCACCTCCGAACTGCTCGCGATGACCGCGACCGTGCCCCTGTGGGGCAAGCTCTCCGACCTCTTCAACAAGAAGCTGCTGCTCCAGCTGTCGCTGAGCATGTTCGTGGTCGGCTCGCTGCTGGCGGGCTTCTCGCACGGCGTCGGTCTGCTGATCTTCAGCCGGGTCGTGCAGGGCATCGGCGCGGGCGGTCTGACCGCGCTCGCGCAGGTCGTGATGGCCTCCGTCATCCCGCCCCGCCAGCTGGGCAAGTACGCCGGCATCTTCGGTGCCGTCTTCGCCGTGGGCACCGTGGCCGGACCGCTGGTCGGCGGTGTCCTGGTGGACACCTCGTGGCTGGGCTGGCGCTGGTGCTTCTTCATCGGCGTGCCGTTCGCGCTGCTCGCCATCGCCCTGCTCCAGCGCACCCTGCGCCTGCCCACGGTCAAGCGCGAGGTGCGCATCGACTGGCTCGGCGCGCTCCTGATCGTCGCCGGTGTCTGCGCACTGCTCATCTGGGTCTCGCTGGCCGGCAACGAGTTCGACTGGGCGTCCTGGCAGACCGGTGCCCTGACGGTCGGCGGCGTGCTGCTGCTGGTCGCCGCGGTGTTCGTCGAGGCCCGCACCCCCGAGCCGGTCATCCCGCTCGGCATCTTCAGGAACCGCACGGTCACCCTGACCACCGTCGCCAGTCTCCTGGTCGGTGTCGCCATGTTCGGCGGGACGGTCTTCCTCTCGCAGTACTTCCAGATCTCCCTGGGCAAGTCGCCGACCGTCGCGGGTCTGATGAGCCTGCCGATGATCCTCGGCCTGCTGGTGTCCTCCACCGTCGCCGGACAGGTGATCAGCCGGACCGGCAAGTGGAAGCGGTACCTGGTGGCGGGCGCGGTGATCATGGCCGTCGGCCTCGCGCTGCTGGCCACGATCGACGCGAAGACCAGCTTCGGCCTGCTGAGCCTCTACATGGCGGTCCTGGGTGTCGGCGTCGGCATGCTGATGCAGAACCTGGTGCTGGCCGCCCAGAACGACGTGCCCGCCACCGACCTGGGCGCCGCGACCTCCGTGCTGTCGTTCTTCCGCAGCATGGGCGGCACCATCGGCGTCAGCGTCCTCGGCGCGATCCTCGCCAACCGGGTCGCCGACGAGATGACCAAGGGTCTCAGCGCCGCGGGCGTCGCCGTACCGGGTGGTGGCGGCTCGGGCGAGGGCAGCGTCCCGGACATGTCCACGCTGCCCGGTCCGATGCGGACGATCGTCGAGCACGCCTACGCCGTCGCCACGGCCGACCTGTTCCTGATCGCCACGCCGTTCGCGGTGCTCGCGCTGGTCGCCGTCGTGTTCATCAAGGAGAAGCCGCTGAAGACCACCAGCGGCATGGAGCGCCTGGCCGAGGAGTCCGGCGAGGGCCCCGCCGCGCCGACCGGCAAGGACGCGGCGCCGGTCGCCTGAGGCGCCCGGCGGGAAGACAGCGGGGCCGCCCGTCCGATCCGGACGCGCGGCCCCGTTGCCGTTGTACGGCGGCGCAGTGGGGGTCAGCCGCGGGCCATGGCGATCGATCCGGCCAGCCGCTCCCCCGCCTCGTAGATCATGTACGGGACGCCGTGGTCGGTGCCGAAGGACGGGGAGGCGGCGCGGCCGTTCTCCGGCGCGGAGGCCCGGGAGTCGTAGAAGACGCCGAGGTGCCTGCGGAGCGAGAAGTCGTTGCCGACTTCCGTGATCATCAGGTCGCCGCCGCTCTCCTTGTCCTTGTTGTAGACGACGTACGTGCTGTTGTTCCGGTGCAACAGGTGCGGACCGCCCACGTTGACCGCGCCCACGTCGCCGTGGCGGACCAGGGGCTCCTGGGAGAACGTCCAGGTGCGGCCGTCCGCGGACCAGCCCCAGCCGATGTCACGGTGGTTGGTGGTGTTGTTGACCATGAAGACCATGACGTAGTGGGCGCCGCGCGAGGGCAGTTCGTGCGGGAAGACCCGGGCGTAGGAGGTCTCGGTGGTGCCGGACGGCAGCATCGAGGTGTTCAGCACGACCTTGTCGTAGGTGAAGTGGATGCCGTCGGTGGAGCGGGCGAGCCGGGTCGTGGTGTTCTCGCCGTGGAAGTACAGCCACATCTCCTTCCGCCCGGCGTGCCACATCACGTGCGGGGAGGAGACGTGGCTGACGGAGTAGTGAGGCGACCAGTTGTTGGAGACGATCGGGTTGTGCGGGTACTCCGTGAAGGGCCCCTCCAACGAGTCGCCGTAGGCCAGGCAGATGCCGCCGGGGGCGTCGTGCGGGGCGTAGTACAGGTAGTAGCGGCCGAGCCGGCCGCTCGCGGGCAGCCGGTCGTAGACGCCCCTCACGGTCGGGAAGATGATCTCACCGGTGGGGTTGTAGGCCAGCTGGGACGGCGTGAGCAGGGTGCGGACGTAGGTGTAGTCGGGGAAGCCGCCGGGTGCGGCGGAGGCGGCGGGCGCGGCGGTCGCGCCCAGTGCGAGGGCGGCGCCGGTGACGGCCGTGCCCTTCAGGAACAGACGGCGGTCGAGGTGCGGCTCGTGCATGTCGACTCCTGGGAGAGGCTGGGAGAGGGGGATGTCACAGGTAGAGGGCGGCGGTGACGCACATGCCGCCGAGGGCGACCAGCCACACGTAGGGCAGGGTGCGGACCATGACCTGCTGCGGGCTGACGCCCGCGTACTGCGCGGCCCACACGGTCTGGGTGCTGGTCGGGTCGGCGACGCCGAAGACCTGGTTGTACGAGGTGGCCATGCCGAGGACGGCGACGGCCGGGTAGATGCCGGTGGCGATCAGGACGCCCGCGATGCCCGCGCCGAGCCCGAACACGTTGAGCGGCCCGCGGTACAGGCACAGCGGCACCAGCACGGTGAAGACGACGACGAACAGCACCGGGTTCTGCGGGCTGACCGCCTTCATCAGCGGCTCGAGCGCGTCCACCGCGCCGGGCAGTTTGACGGCCGCGAGCAGTATGCCGATGGCCACGAACAGGGCGAGCGGCGGCGCGGCCACCTCGAAGCCGCCGTACAGGGTGCGCAGCAGGCGCTTGTTCATCTCGCCGGGCCGGGTGGTGGTGACCAGCGCGTAGAGCACGCCGGCCAGCATCGAGGGGATGATGGCCACTTCCAGGCCGAGGGCCAGGACGAGCGGGACCACCGGGGCGAGCAGCGCGTACCAGGGCGCGTCGCCGAGCCGTTCGCGGCGTGAGGACGGGCGGGCGGAGACCGACGTGAGGGACCAGGCGTGCTCGGTGCCGCGCCGCCGGTTCTCGACGACGACGTAGGCGACGGCGGCGACCAGGGCGAAGGGGAAAAGCTTCACCATGAAGCCGCGGACGGTGTCGACGGGCAGGTCGAGAGCGGTGGAGAAGAACTGCCACACCGGCAGTTCGAAGGGGACCCCGACCGCGATGCCCATCAGCACCGTGCCCGCGGCGGTCACCTTGGGCACGCCGACCGCGACCATCGCGGGGATGCCGATGATGCCGGCCAGCATCGCGGCCGGCGCGGAGCCGGTGACGGTGCCGACGAGCGCCGAGACGGCGAGGACGCCGAGGGCGACGACGGTGGGGCGGTCGCCGCCGAACTCGACGATCTTGCGGACGAGGGTGCCGGCGATGCCGGTCTCGTCGAGCAGTCTGCCGAGCCAGGAGCCGAGGATGATGGCGACCATCGTCGCCGCGAGCGCCGGGGCGCCCTCCTGGAGCACCGTGTCCAGGACGCTGTTCTCGCCGGTCAGGGGCGCGCCGGAGAGGAAGGCGATGACCACGGCCAGCAGCACCAGCGCGAACGCGGTGGGCAGCTTGCGGGTGAGCATCGCGGCGACGCCGGCCGCCATGACGAGGAGGATGACGACACCCATGGGTCAGTTCTCTCTTCTTGCGTCACGTGCGGGTGGTGGGGTGGACGTGCCCTCGGCCTCGGCGGCCAGGGCGGCGGTCAGCAGCAGGGGGCTGCGCCCGAGCCCGCAGACGGTGCGGGCGTAGGCGTGGGCGGCCACCTCCTCGGCGCCGGCGACATGGCCGGGTACGCGCAGCCGGCCCAGGCGCAGGGCGCTGTGGCCGAGGGCGTGCCTCAGGGCGGCCTTCGCGCGGCCGTGGTGGAGGTGGACGTGCACCGCCTCGTGGGCGAGGGCGGCCGCCCGCACGGAGCCGGGCGGGTACCAGTCGCGCCAGCCGCGGGCGTCGACGACCCGTTCGGCGAGCGCGAGGGTGTCGGTGAACAGCTCCACCGTGGGCGGTCTGGAGGTGTAGCGGGCGAGCAGCCCCCGCTCCAGACCGCCGTCGCGCTCCACGACCCTCGCCTCGCAGCCGACGGGCGCGAGCGCGGCGCCGAACGCGTCGGCCGCCCGCGCCCACCGGCGCAGCAGCTCCGGGTCGCGGTGCTCGTGGGTCGGGGTGGCGGCCAGCAGCCGTACGGCCCAGCCGATGTCGTCGGTGTCGGCGAGACCGTCCGTCACCGGGGCCCGGGACGCGCTCATTCCCGCACCTCCAGTACGGCGACCACCGGTTCGTCGGCGGCGCGGGAGCGCAGTTCGCTGCGCGCGAGGGCGAGCAGCGGCTGCGGGTCGAGGACGCCGGAGAGGTCGGCGATGCGGGAGCCGAGCAGCAGCCGCACGGCGGGGGCGCGGACGCCTCCGTCGCCGTAGGAGGTGTGCTCGGCGACCAGCTTGGCCAGCACCTCGGGGGCGGCGGCGACGGTGGTCGCCTCGACCCGGGCGTCCGGCGCGTGGTGGCGCACGACCCCGTCGGCGTCGACGACCCGCACCGGGTGGCGGACCGGCCGGAAACGGCGGTGGACCTCGGTGCCGTAGACGGTGTGGGCCGGGGTGCCCGCCAGGACCTGCACCTTCGACGGGTCGGTCCTGAGGCTGGCGGCGGCCAGCCGCAGACGCTCGGCGTCGTCGGTGCGGTGGGCCCGGTCCTGGGTGCGCAGTTCGGTGGCGCCGGTGGCGACGGCGCGTACGACGTTGGTCTGCGGGTCGACGGTGACCTCGACCTCGACGCCGTCGGCGGCGGCGCCCTGTGCGACCACGGCGCGCTCTGCCTCGGCGCGGACGGCGAGGATCTGCTCCTGGGTGGCACCCGGCACGATCCGCTCGACCTGTTCGCGGACCAGGGCGAGGGCGACGCCGATGGGGCTGATGACCTCGTTGTGCCGTGCGATGCGGCCGGTCATGTCGGTGCGGGCCGCCAGGTGCGGAGTGACGGAGGCGGCACCGCCGCCCCCGCCGACCAGGACGGCGGCGTCGGTGTCCAGCCGGTACTCGCGTACGAGGTCGTCCACGACGGACTTCACCTGGTCGGTGCCGGCGTCCAGGAGCCTGGTGGCGGCGGTGTCCACGTCCGTGCCGAGGGCGGCGGCGAGCGGGGCCAGCGCGGCGCGGGCGGTGGCGGGGTCGGCGTGGGCGAAGTCCCCCTCGGGGACGCGGCCGAGCGCGTTGGCGGCGCACGTCATGGTGAGGGCGAACCGGCCGCCGGCCGCGTCGAGCACGGCGTAGTCGGCGGGGTCGCCGGGCAGCGGGCTGACGGTGGTCAGCTCGGCGTCCCGCAGGTCGGCCGGGTCGGCGTAACAGGCGTACGGCAGCCCGGCGATGTGCGCGCTGCGCGGCCCGGTGCCGGTGACCCGGCCGCCGGAGACCCGCACCATGGAGCCGCCGCCGACGCCGACGGTGCGGACGTCCAGGGCGTTGAGGTAGGAGGTCCGGCCGAGCAGCACGGCGTGCCGTACCGCGACCTTGCCGCGCTTGACGACGCTGATGTCGGTCGAGGTGCCCCCGGTCTCCAGGAACACGCCCTCGCTGACGCGTTCCTGCATCAGCGCGCCGGCGACCCCGGCGGCCGGTCCGGACAGCACGGTCAGCAGGGGCCTGCGGCGCATCTCGTCCAGGGACATCACTCCCCCGTCGCAGCGCATCACCATCAGCGGGGCGGTGACACCGGCCTTGGTGATGGAGGCGTCGACGAGGTCGGCGGTGGCCAGCATGCGCGGCAGGATCGCCGCGTTGACGACGGCGGTGCGGGTGCGCTTGCGCAGACCGTACAGGGATGTGATCTCGTGCGCCGCGGTGGTCGGCAGGCCGGTGGCGCGGGCCGCGTCGGCGACCGCCTCCTCGCCCTCGGGCCGGTCGACGCCGAAGGGTTCGCTGGCGACCAGGGCCTTCGCTCCGGCGGCGGTGAGCTGTTCGACGGCGGCCCGTACGGCGGGGGCGTCCTCGGGGTCGGGCACGTGGGCGTAGTGCAGCGGGAGCCGTGTGCCGGGGGTGAGTTCGAGCTTGGCGAGGGTGGCGAGCCTGCGGGTGAAGTACGTCCCGGCGCCGGTCCCGATGCCCAGCAGGCCGACGGTGGCGACGTCGCCCTCCAGCAGGGCGTTGGTAGCCTGGGTCGTGCCGTGTGCCAGGAAGGCCACGTCGGCGGGTGCGTGTCCGGTCTGCGTCAGCAGCCGGTCGAGCGCCTCGACGATGCCGTGCGCGACACCGTCCTCGTGATGGTGGCTCGTGGGGACCTTCACCTGGCCCACGAGTCGGAGCGTCGTGGCGTCGACCGCCACGGCGTCGGTGAAGGTTCCGCCCACGTCGATGCCGACGCGGATGCGGTGGGTGGTCATGTCCGGGCACCTCCTTGTGCTGGGTCGGTCCGCGCGCGGGCGGTCACCGGGCGGGGCAGGTGGTGCTGCCCCGCCCGAACTCGCACCCCACGCGGGGTCGTTCAGTAGCCCCTGACGTCGGGCCAGTGACGCTGTACGCCGTCGCGGTCGAGCACCCTGGCGAACTCCTCGAACCTCTTGTCCTCGGACTGCACCTGGTGCGGCTCGACGTCCTCGGCGAGGCAGTGGGCGGCGAGGGCGCCGGCGACCTCGCCGACGTTCCACTCCACCGGGTGCAGGCGGTAGCAGCCGTTGGTGATGTGGGTGGTGCCGAGGTTCTTGCCGGCCGGCAGCAGGTTGCGCACCCGGCGCGGGACGAGCGCGCCGAGCGGTATCTCGAAGGGGACGGAGCCGATGTCGATGTAACCGTCGCCGCCGGTGGAGGGGTGCAGGTCGATGCGGTAGTTGCCGACGCCCACGGAGTCGCGGTGGCGGGTGCGGCCGTAGGGGCCGAGCAGGTCGATGGAGACGTCGTGCTCGGTGACGGTGGTGACGGCCTTGATCCGGCGGGACTCGCGGACGTAGGCCGCCTTGGCGAGGCCGTCCGCGGTACCGGTCACGTCGGGGCGCGGGCGCAGCCCGGGGAAGCCGGTGCCGCCGTCGGTGCGGGGCGCCTCGGTCTGGAGCCAGTAGAGCACCGACAGGGACAACTGCCGCGCCTCGCGCAGGGCTTCGGCCTCCTGGCCGATGTAGGGCCTCAGCCAGTAGTCGTTGAGCGGCCAGTTGACGAGGGTGATGTCTGAGTCGAAGGCGCCGTCGGTGTGCAGCTTGCGGGCGAGGATGCGGCGGAAGCCCCACAGCTCCTTGTCGCCCGCGTCCGCGCTCTGGTCGGCGCTGACGGCCAGGGGGTCGAGGTCGGGGTTGGGTTCGAAGGTGCGCGGCACCGGTTCCAGGGTGCGCGGGTCGGGGGCCTCGAAGCCGAGCAGCGGTCCCGGCCAGAAGTCGGGCTTGTAGTCGCGCCAGAAGTCGTAGTCGGCGGGACGGTCGATGGTGTGGTCCTCGCGCTCGTGGTGGGAGAGGGCGAAGCAGACGGTGATGCCCTGCTGGTTGCCCGGCTGCGCCAGGTCGGGGGCGTGCGGCTCGTCGAACTCTGCCCGGGACTCGGCGCCGTTGACGTGCTCGACCCCGGCGAGGTGGAGCAGTTCGCCGGTCTCGGTGGCGTCCAGCACGTAGCGGGCGGGGACGGTGCGCCGGGTGCCGTCGCGGAGGTCCTCCAGGGTGACGGCGCGTACGACATCGTTGTCGGCCTCGGCGGCCACCGGCCGGTGCTCGGTGAGAACGGTGAGCCGTCCGGCTGCGCGGTGCGGGGCGAGCATGCCCTCCAGGACGGCGAGGGCGACGCGCGGCTCGTGGCAGAGCTTGCTGACCCGGCCGGCGCCCGGGTTGAGGTCGGTGAGGGCGGCGGCCTCGGCGCGCAGCGGGTACCACTGGCGGTAGTACTGTCGGATGCCCTCGCGCAGTCGCCGGTAGGCGGCCGTGGTGCCGAACTGTTCGACCCACGGGTGCTCGTCGGGCGGTACGGCCTGGCTGGTGAGCTGGCCGCCGATCCAGTCCGTCTCCTCGGTCAGGACGACGCTGCGGCCGGCCCGGCAGGCGGCGAGCGCCGCGGCGACGCCGCCGAGGCCGCCGCCGACGACGAGGATGTCGGGTTCCGGTATCACGCTGCTGCTCCTTAGGTGGTGCGGTGGGTGTGGTCGGTTCAGGACGACGGGTGTGGGGTTCGGGGGCTGGGCGGTGGACCCGCGGTCGCGCCCGGTCTGAAGGCGCAGGCGACGAGGGTCCCTTCGGCGGGCCCGCCCGCGATGCGGGAGGCGAGCAGCCGCACGGCCTCGGCGCCCAGCGCGGGGCGCGGGATGTCGAAGCCCATCGGCGCGGGTTCGTCCGCGAGGTCGGCGGGCGGGCTGCCGAGCAGCGCGAGCGACACCTCGCCGGGACAGTCCAGGCCCGCCGCGTCGACGGCGGCACGCAGGGCCCGCCAGGCGGCACCGGTGTCGGTCTCCTCGGCGACGAAGGCGGTGACGCCCTCGGCCACCCAGGCGCGGACCCGCTCGGCGGTGAGGTCGTGGCGCGGATCCCCGGACCGGTACACGGCGTCGGAGCCCGCGGGCAGTCCGCTGTCCGCGAGCCCGTCGAGGAAGCCGCGTTCGCGGTCGGTGGAGGCGGGGGCGTCGTCGTCCTCGCGGACGAGGAGGACGCGCCGGTGGCCGAGCCCGGCGAGCGCGGCGACGACCTCGCGGCTGGCGCTCACGTAGTCGGCGCCCACCCAGGCGAGGCCCTCCGGTTCGTCGCGCCGGCCGACGTGGACGACGGGGAAGTCGTCGGCGACCAGTCGGCGCAGTTCGTCCGCGGGGGCGTGGCGGCCCAGGAAGAGGCAGCCGTCCGCCAGCCGTACGCGGCTGAGCGCGCCGCCCCCGGCGCCCGCTCCCCCGGTGCTCGACCCGGTGAACAGCACTAGGTCGTAGCCCTGCGCGGCGGCCTCCTGCTCCACGCCGACGAGGAACGGGTAGTACGAGTGCCGGACGTCGGTCGGGAAGGTCGCGGTGAAGCTGAAGACGCCGAGCAGATTGTTGCGGGCGGCGGCGAGCCGGCTGGCGGCCGGGTCGGGGACATAGCCGAGGCTGTGGGCGGCGTCCAGGACCTTCGCGCGGGTCTCCGCCGAGATCGGCCGGCCCGTCGCGAGATCGCGTCCGGACAGCACCAGGGACACCGTCGCCTGCGAGACACCCGCGAGCCTGGCCACCTCCGCCTGCCTGGGCCGGGCCCGGCGGCCGGCCGGCGCGGGGGCCCTCCCCGGCCTGGCACGCCCTGCGGCTTCCTTCGCCACCACCACTCCTCTCCGTCGCTCCCTCGCCCGGTCGCACCGTGGCGAGGTGTTAATGCGCATTACCTAATGCGCATTAACGAGTAATCTGAAGGACCGCGGGCGTCGGGTCAAGGGGTTGCGCGGAGGAAATGCCGGGTGGCGGCGGAAGAGACGCCCGCCGCCACCCGGCCTGCCGGATCAGATGCCGAACGGCGCCGCGTACCGGACGGTGCCCGCGGGCAGCGGGTGGGCGGCGTCCAGGGTGAGGGCCATCAGGGCCTCGTCCGGGACGTCGATGGTCAGCCCGATGCCGTGGGCGGAGGCCCTGCCGAAGCCGAAGCGGGGGTAGTACTCGGGGTGCCCGAGGACGACGACGTGGTGTTCGCCGAGGCGCTCGGCCGCCAGGAGCGCGGCCCGGACGGCGGCCCCGCCGGCACCGGTCCTCTGGTGCTCGGGCCGGACGGCGACGGGGGCCAGACACAGCGCGGGACTGTCCCCGATGTGGCAGCGGGTCAGCAGGGCGTGGCCGACCGGGCGGTCGGCGTCGTCCACCGCGACGAGGGACAGGCCCTCGATCCACGCCCCGGTGTCGGCGCGCAGCGCGTCGACGAGGGCGGCTTCCTCCGGCGTGGGGAAGGCGGCCCGGACGATCTCACGGATGACGGGGACGTCGGCGCCGGTCTCGGCGCGGGTGTTCCAGGAAGAACGGGAAAAGGACATGGCGGAATGAGGATCCGTTTCTGAGGTTGCGTTCGTGGGAGGCGGGGTCAGGCCGCCGCTCGGGACGCGAGGGAGACCGCGAGGGACATCCGGGCATCGCGAAGGACGGCGTCGAGCACGGTCATCAACCTCACCTCCCTGTCTTCCCGCTCCTGTGGAGCCCGATCGAACGCGAACGGCGTCAGTGTACCCGGGTCGCCCGTGGGAAGGTGGGCGTCGGGCGGGATCACCGCGACTTCCGGGAGCCCGGGACCAATCCGCAGGCCGCGCGGCCCCGGATTACGCGGGGACATCCCCGCCCGTCGCACATCCTTTGGAGCGCCCGTCGTGAAGGAAGCCGTACACATCGGCAGAAATCCATCCGCCCAGCCCGATCTGCAGCAGCTGATCCGTGAGGTGGCCCTGGGCGACCAGGACTCCTTCGCCGCCGTGTACGACGCGGTCGCGGGGCCCGTGCTCGGGGTCGCCCGGGCGGTGCTGCGCGACCAGGCCCAGTCGGAGGAGGTGGCGCAGGAGGTGCTGGTCGAGGTGTGGCGCACGGCGCCCCGCTACCGGCCGGAGCGCGGCACGGTGGTCAACTGGATCCTGACCCTGGCCCACCGGCGGGCCGTGGACCGGGTGCGGTCGGTGGAGGCCGCCGCGGCCCGGGACCACAAGGCCGCCCTGCTCGACCGGACGCCCGAGTACGACGAGGTGACCGAACAGGTCGAGACCCGGCTGGAGCGGGAGCAGGTGCGGCGCTGTCTGCGCACCCTGACCGAGATCCAGCGCCAGTCCGTGACCCTCGCCTACTACCGCGGCCTGACCTACCGGCAGGTGGCCGAGGCGCTCGCGCTGCCGCTCGGCACGGTCAAGACACGGCTGCGAGACGGTCTCATCCGGCTCCGCGACTGCCTGGGGGTGAGCGCGTGATGCGCACCGAGGACCTGCACAGCCTGACGGGCGCCTACGCCCTGCACGCCCTGTCCGACGACGAGCGGGACGCCTTCGAACGCCATCTGGCGGACTGCGCCGACTGTGCCCGGGAGACCAGGGAGTTCGCCGCCGCGACGGCCCGGCTGGGGCTGGCCGCGACGGTGGTGCCCGGCACCGCGCTCAGGGAACGGGTGCTGCACCGCATCACCGCCGTGCGCCAGGTCCCGCCGGGTGGCGGCACCGTGGAGAAGGCCGCGCGCCGCGTCGTGCCCCGGCGGCGCGGACTGGCCCGCTGGGCGCTGGCCGCCTGCCTGGCCGCGGCGGTGGGGCTCGGCGGCACGGCGGTGTGGCAGTACGAGCGGGCGCAGGACGCCGGGGAGCGGGCCGCGCAGGCCGAGCGGCGGGCCGAGACCCTCGCCGGGGTGCTGGCCGCGCCGGACGCCGAGTCGCGTACGGCACGGCTGGCCGACGGTGCGAGCGGGACGCTGGTCGTCTCCGAGCGTCAGGACCGGGCGGTCTTCCTGGCCTCGGGCCTGGCGGAACCGCCGCGGGGCAAGGTCTACCAGCTCTGGTTCGACGACCACGGCACGATGCGCCCGGCCGGCCTGATGGACCCCGGCGACACCAGCCAGGCGGTGCTGATGGAGGGGGCCGTCGGCGGTGCGGCGGGCGTGGGCATCACGGTCGAGCCGGCCGGCGGCTCGAAGCAGCCGACGTCGGACCCGATCGCGCTGCTGGGCATGCCGGCCTGACGGGGGCGAGGGCCGCGGCCCTCGCCCCCTGCCGAGTCCTACCGGGACCGGCGCGGCGGACGCGGGAGGAAGCCGCTGGTGCGCGCCGCGTACGCGGCCCATCCCGGCCGGTCCGCCATGCGTCGCTCCACCAGCCGCTTCCCGCTGCCGCCGATCAGCAGGTACGTCATCGCCAGCGGGGAGACGACGGACACCGTGGCGGCGGCGAGGCCCGCGTCGCAGGCGACCAGGAACAGGCCCCACCAGACGCAGAAGTCACCGAAGTAGTTGGGGTGCCGGGTCCAGCCCCACAGTCCGCGGTCCATGAGGCGGCCCCGGTTGGCCGGGTCCGCCTTGAACCGGGCCAACTGGGCGTCCCCGACGGCCTCGAAGGCCAGCCCCACCGCCCACACGACCGTTCCGGCCCAGGCCAGGACCGACAGCGGTCCCGGCCCGTACGCGGCGGTCTGCACCGGCAGCGACACCAGCCACACCAGGGCACCCTGGAGCAGGTAGACCATGCGCAGGGCGTACAGGTTCCGGTTGCCGGGGGCCCTGGCGAGCATCGCGTCGTAGCGCGGGTCCTCGCCGTGCCCCCGGCCGCGCCGCGCGATGTGCGCGGCCAGCCGCAGGCCCCATACGACGGTCAGGACCTCCACCAGCGTCCGGCGGCCCGCGTCGCCCTCCCCGGCCGCCGCCGCGACCACGCACGTCACGAGGGCGACGGCGGCGAAGCCGAGGCCCCAGGCCACGTCCACGACCCGGTGCACGCCCCTGCGCACGGCGACGGCGAAGGTGGCCAGCATGACGGCGAACGCGGTCGCCGCCGCCCAGCCGAGGCCCACGGCGAACGCGCCCCACGGGAAGCCGCTCACGGGCGGTCCAGCCGCTCGTACCACTCCCCCGGGGTCGCGGGCATGCCGCTGACGCCCTCGGCGGTGGGCCGGACGCCCAGGATCTGGTCGACGCCCATCCGCCGCTGCTCGAAGGCGAGTGCCCCGCCCACCAGGTACAGCCGCCACACCCGTGCGGTCTCCTCGCCGACCAGCGCGACGAACTCGTCCCAGCGCTCCTCCAGGGTGCGTTCCCAGGCGGCGACCGTGCGGACGTAGTGCTCGCGCAGCGACTCGACGTGCCGCACCTCGAGACCGGCGTCCTCCAGGAGCTGGACCGTCTCGCCGAGCGGCCGCATGTGCATGTCGGGCGCGATGTACGCCTCGATGAAGGCGCCGCCGCCGGGCGCGTTGCGCCCCCGGGACATCTGCTGCACCAGGACGCGTCCCCCGGGACGGACCCTGCGGTGCAGGGCGGCGGCGAAGGCCGGGTACTCGGCGTCCCCCACGTGCTCGCCCATCTCGACGGTGCAGACGGCGTCGTAGTCCCCGCCCGTGATGTCGCGGTAGTCCTGGCGGACGACCTCCACGCGGTCCTCCAGGCCGCGCTCCCGCACCTGTTCGCGGACGTACGCCGCCTGCTCCGCGGCGAGGGTGACGGCGGTGACCTTCGCCTTGTGCCGTTCGGCCGCGTACAGGGTGAGCGACCCCCACCCGCAGCCGATGTCGAGCAGACGGGAACCGGCGGCGAGGCCCAGTTTGCGGCAGATCAGCTCCAGCTTGGCCCGCTGTGCGTCGGCGGCGTCGGCGTACGTGTCCTGCCACACTCCGCACGAGTAGGCCATGGTCTCGTCGAGGAGGAGGCGGTAGAAGTCGTTGGAGAGGTCGTAGTGGTGGCTGATGGCGGCGCGGTCGCGGGACTTGGTGTGCAGGCCGCCGCGCAGCCGGGCCTGGGAGCCGGGCGTCGCGGGACGCGGACCGACGGCGCCGAGGCGGACGGCGGTGCCGGCCGCACGGGCCCGGTCGGCGAGGGAGAGGCGGGGCGGGTGCACCCGGCGTTCGCGGGCGGCCGCCCACATCCGGCGCAGGCCGTCGGCCAGGTCGCCGTCGACGTCCAGTTCGCCCGTGACGTAGGCCTGCGCCAGGCCCAGTTCGCCGGGCCGCCAGCACAGGCGGCGCAGGGCGCGCCGGGAGCGGACGACGACCACGGGGCCGTCGGCGGGGCCGGTCTCGGATCCGTCCCAGGCGCGCAGCCGGACGGGGAGCGGGCCGCCGAGCGCGCCCTCGACGAGCGCGGCGAGCCGGTGGGCGGCGCCGGGCCTGGTGGAGCGGACGGTGCTCATCGGGCGGGGCCCTCCTTGGTGAACAGGTACTGCTGGACGTCGAGATAGGCGGCGCGGAAGCCGGCCTCGGAGTAGGCGAGGTAGAAGGTCCACAGGCGCCGGAAGGTCTCGTCGAATCCGAGGGCGTCCACTTCCGCGGCGGAGTCGGTGAACCGCTCGCGCCACAGCCGCAGGGTCTCGGCGTAGTGCGCGCCGAAGGCGTCGCGGCGGGCGACGCGCAGGCCGGTGTGGTCGCGGACCGTCGTCTCCATCGCCTCGGTGGAGGGGATCAGGCCGCCGGGGAAGACGTACTTCTGGATCCAGGTGTGGGTGTGGCGGGCGGCGAGCATGCGGTCGTGCGGCATGGTGATGGCCTGGAGGGCGACCCGGCCTCCGGGGGCGAGGCGCTCGTCGAGGGTGCGGAAGTAGACCGGCCAGAACTCGGCGCCGACGGCCTCGATCATCTCGACGCTGACGATCGCGTCGTAGGTGCCGTTCTCCTCGCGGTAGTCGCGCAGTTCCACCCGGACACGGTCGGCGAGGCCCGCCTCGTGGGCGCGTTCGAGCGCACGGTCGCGCTGTTCGCGGGAGAGGGTGAGGGAGGTGACGTCGGCGCCGCGCGCGGCGGCGCGCAGGGCGAGTTCGCCCCAGCCGGTGCCGATCTCCAGGAGCCGGGTGCCGTCGCCGACCCCGGCGAGGTCGAGCAGCCGGTCGATCTTGCGGTGCTGGGCGGCGGCGAGGGACTCGCGGCGGGCCGGGAAGACGGGGAAGACGGCGGACGAGTAGCTGAGGGTGTCGTCCAGGAAGAGGGCGAACAGGTCGTTGGACAGGTCGTAGTGGCTGCTGATGTTGTCCCGGGCACCCTCGGGCGTGTTGCGCAGGGCGGCGGGCCGGCGCTGGTGCCACAGGCCGCGCAGCCGCTGGAGCGGGGCGGGTACCAGTCGCGCGGCGTTGGCGGCGAGCACGGTGAGCGCTCCGACCAGGTCCGGGGCGTCCCACTCACGGGCCATGTAGGACTCGCCGAAGCCGATGAGGCCCTGGGCGCCGATCCGCCCGTGGAAGGCGTCCGGGTCGTGGACCTCCACCAGCGGACCGCCGAGGCCCACGGTGTCGCCGTCGGCGAACCTGACCCGCAGCGGCAGCCGGTGCAGGGCGCGGCGCACGACGGCGGCCGCGGTGACGCGGCGGACGCGGGAGGCCCGGGGCGGGGCTGCGACGTCGGGCCAGCGGCGCGGGTCGACGGGGGTGACGCGGCCTTCCGGGGCCGGGGTCGCGGCGGCGGGGCGTGGGTGGGTTGCGGTCATGTGGCCTTCTCCGTGGTGCGGTGACTCGGGCGCGGCTGGACGGGCAGGCCGCGCAGGTAGAGGCGGATGCCGTGGCGGCGGATGCCGGCCGACACCGCGAGGGTCGACAGGGGGTGCCGCACGGCCAGTCGCAGGAGGGCGGCGGGCGTCGCCTCGCGCCGGGTGCCCCGTACCGTCGCGGTGAACGGCCGGGCGCCGGGCCGGTCCAGGCGTACGGTCAGGTCGAGGCGGTCCGCGGGCAGCGGGAGGCGCATGCGGTAGGCGCCGTCGACGGGGAAGAACGGGGAGACGTAGAAGTCCTTGTCGACGTGCGCGACGCCCGCCTCGTCGGGGTGCAGCAGGTAGGTGTGGCGTTCGCCGTAGGTGTTGTGCACCTCGGCGACCACGCAGCGGGGTGTGCCGTCCGGGTCGTGACACCAGTACAGGGTCAGCGGGTTGAAGACGTACCCGAGGACGCGGGCGTGGGTGAGCATCAGCACCCGGCCGCCCGCCAGGTCGACCCCGCGGGAGGCGAGGAAGCGCTCCAGGCCGGCCCGCAGCGAGGGGGCGTCGCCGGTGAAGTGGTCGCGGGCCCGGAAGCCCGCCAACGGGCGTAGCGGGCGAGGCGGTTCGGGGAGGTGGTCGAGGTCGACGAGCCACATGTAGGTGCGGTGGCGCAGGGTGTACCGGACGGGATCGAGGCGTATGTGCCCGATCTCGCAGGGGTAGAGGCCGGGGCGTGCCGTCGGGGCGGGGGTCACCAGGTCACTCCGAGCGCCGCGGCGGCCTCCGCCCCGGAGCGGCAGCCGTCCTCGTGGAACCCCCAGCCGTGGTAGGCGCCGGCGTAGGCCGTGACCGGGGTGCGCAGTTCGGGCAGACGGCGCTGGGCGGCCACCGACTCGGGCGTGTAGACGGGGTGTTCGTAGGTCATGCGGGCCAGCACCCGGCCGGGGTCGACGCGGTCCTCGCCGCCGAGCGTGACGACGTGGGTGTCTGCGGCGTCGAGGCGCTGCAGCCGGTTCATGTCGTAGCTGACCCGGACCCGGTCGGCGCCCGCGTCGCAGGCCGGCATGAGGTAGTTCCAGGAGGACCGGGCTCCGCGCGAGCGCGGCAGCAGGGCCGTGTCCGTGTGCAGCAGGGTGGCGTTGCGCAAGTACCGGAAGGCGCCGAGGACGTCCTTCTCGTCGGGCGTCGGGTCGGCCAGCAGCTCCAGTGCCTGGTCCGGGTGGACGGCGACCACGAGGTGGTCGTAGGTGTCGGTGGTGCCGTCGGCGGCGGTGACGTCCACGCCGCCCGCGTGCCGGGCCACCGAGCGGACCGGGGTGGCGGTGCGCACGTCGGGCAGCCGCTCGGCGATCCGGTCGACGTAGGAACGGGAGCCGCCGGTGACCGTGCGCCACACCGGGGAGCCGCCGACGGCGAGCATGCCGTGGTGGTGCAGGAAGCGGAACAGGTAGGCGGCCGGGTAGCGCAGGGCGGTGGCGGCGTCACAGGACCAGACGGCGGACACCACGGGTGTCATGAAGTGGGCGCGGAAGTACGGCGAGAAGTCCTCGCGGTCCAGGAACTCGCCCAGGGTCAGCGTCTGTTCGGCGGCGTTCCCGGCGAGCAGTCGGCGGGCGGCGCGGTGGAAGCGGGGCACCTGGGCGAGCATGCGCAGGTAGGGGCCGTTGAGGGCGTTGCGCGGGCGGGCGAGCAGTCCGGCGGGGCCGCGGGCGCCGGCGTACTCCAGGCCGCAGCCCTCGCACCGCACCGACATGCTCATCTCCGACTCCTGGGTGGCCACGCCGAGTTCGCCGAAGAGGCGCAGCAGGTTCGGGTAGGTGCGGCGGTTGTGCACGATGAAGCCCGAGTCGACCCGGTGAACCCGGCCGTCGGACGCCGTCAGCTCGTGGGTGTGGGCGTGCCCGCCGAGGCGGTCGTCGGCCTCGTAGAGGGTGACGCGGTGCTCGCGGCCCAGCACGTACGCGGCGGTCAGACCCGCCACTCCGCTGCCGACGACGGCGGTGCGGCGTGCGGCCTCCCCTGACGCTCGCGGCATGTCCCTGCTCCTCCACCCCACGGTGATCAACGCTTGCGTGGGTAATCCGGAGCCGCGGGCCGGGCGGATTGGAGCAGGTTGCGGACGGCTGGGAGGACCAACCAGTCCGGGAGCGGCGCGGCAACGGATCATCCGAGACGGGCAGGGCACGGCAGCGAGGGAAGGGGACCGACATGAGCGCTGAGGACGATCCGTCGACGGGTGGGGCGCTTCGGGTGCGGCGCCGGCCGGCGCGGCCCCGCGCGGCGGTGCTGGTGCTGCACGGCGGCCGGGCGGAGAGCCGGGGCACCGCACGGCCCTGGCAGCTCGCGGCGCTGCGCATGCACCCGTTCCTGCGGGCACTGGAGGCGGCTACCGGTCGCGACGACGTGTTCCTCGGCCAGGTGCGCTACCGCAGCCGCGGCTGGAACGGCGCCGCCGCGGAGCCGCTGCGGGACACCCGGCGCGCCCTCGCGGAGCTGCGCGGCCTCGTCGGTGACGTGCCGGTGGTCCTGCTCGGCCACTCCTTGGGCGGCCGGGCGGCCCTGCGCGCGGCGGACGCCGACCGGGTGCGCGGTGTCGTGGCCCTCGCGCCCTGGTGCCCGCCGGGCGAGCCCGTCGCCCAGCTGCGGGGCCGGGACGTGCTCGTCCTGCACGGCGACCGCGACCGCGTCACCGACCCCGCCGAGTCGGCGGCGTACGTCGTGCGGGCCCGCGCCGCCGGGGCCCGGGCGGGCATGCTGCTCGTGGCGAACGGCGACCACGCCATGCTCCGCCACCCCACCCGGTGGCACCGCACCGCGACCGCGGCCGTCGGCCACCTGCTGGCCCCGGAGACGGCGCCCTGCGAGCCGTTCGTCCGGGCCCTGGCCGCGGCCGAGCCTCCGGTGCTCCGCACGGCACGGCGCACCCCGTCCGGCCCGGCACCCGGACCGGTGCGGGAGCCCGGCTGTTAGGCTGGTGGAATCGTTGATCGTGCGGTGAGGAGTGGCGGACATGGTGGGTGACGACGACATCTCCGGGTGAGATCCGGTTCCGGTAGGCCGCAGCGGGCGTTTGTGAGCGCCGTCGCAGTGGCCCCTTCGTCGTTCCCTTTCCCTGTCTTCCGCTCCGGGCAGAGGTCTGTCTCCTGCCCCTCATCCCCACGAGGTCGTCTCCATGTCCGACGCAGTCCTGCGCTGCTCCCAGCTGTCCTTCTCCTGGCCCGACGACACCCCCGTCTTCGAGGACCTGTCGTTCACCGTGGGCGCGGGCCGTACGGGTCTCGTGGCCCCCAACGGGGCCGGCAAGTCCACCCTGCTGAAACTGATCGCCGGTGAGCTGCGGCCCACCGCGGGCTCCGTGACGGTCTCCGGCGTCCTCGGCCATCTGCCGCAGACCCTCCCCCTGACGGGCGGCCTCACCGTGGCCGAGGTCCTCGGCGTCGACGCCGTGATCCGGGCCATCGACGCCGTGGAGTCCGGTGACGTGGCCGAGGAGCACTTCACCACGATCGGCGACGACTGGGACATCGAGGAACGCACCCGTGCCCAGCTCGACCGCCTGGGCCTGGGCCATCTCGCCCTGGACCGGCGGCTGAGCACGCTGAGCGGTGGGCAGATCGTCTCCCTCGGGCTCGCCGCCCAACTGCTGAAGCGGCCCGACGTGCTCCTCCTCGACGAGCCCACCAACAACCTCGACGCGGACGCCCGCGGCAGGCTCCAGGACGTGCTCACGGACTACAACGGCTGCCTGCTGCTGGTCAGCCACGACCGCGAGCTGCTCGACCGCATGGAGCGCATCGCCGAACTGGACCGTGGCGAACTGCGCTTCCACGGCGGAAACTTCACCGCGTACGAGGAGGCGGTCCGTGCCGAGCAGGAGGTCGCCGAGAAGAACGTCCGCAACGCCGAGCAGGAGCTGAAGCGGGAGAAGCGGGAACTGCAGCAGGCCCGGGAGCGTGCCGACCGCCGCGCGAGCAACGCCGCCCGCAACCTCAAGAACGCCGGGCTGCCCCGCATCTTCGCGGGCAACATGAAGCGCGGGGCCCAGGAGTCCGCGGGACGGGCGGGTCAGACCCACGCCAACCGGGTGGGCGAGGCGAAGGCACGGCTGGACGAGGCGGAGCGTTCGCTGCGGGAGGAACAGCGCATCGCGCTGGACCTGCCGGAGACCGACGTCCCCGCAGGACGCACCCTGTTCCTCGGTGAGCGGCTCCGGATCCGGCTCGGCGAGCGGGAGGTGTTCGCCGGAGCGGGCGTCGACCTGACGGTCCGGGGGCCCGAGCGGATCGCGCTGACCGGGGCCAACGGCGCGGGCAAGAGCACGCTGCTGCGACTCCTGAACGGTGACCTGGATCCGGAGAGCGGCGACATCCGGCGCGCCGACGGGCGCGTCGCCTACCTCTCGCAGCGGCTCGACCTGCTGGACGAGGAGCGCACCGTCGCCGAGAACTTCGCCGCGTACGCCCCGCACCGGCCGGAGGCCGAGCGGATGAACCTCCTCGCGCGCTTCCTCTTCCGGGGTGCCCGAGCCCATCTGCCCGTCGGCCTGCTCTCGGGCGGCGAGCGGCTGCGGGCCACGCTGGCCTGTGTGCTGTGCGCGGAGCCGGCCCCGCACCTGCTGCTCCTGGACGAGCCGACGAACAACCTCGACCTGGTCGGCGTGGGCCAGCTGGAGAGCGCCCTGAACTCCTACCGGGGTGCGTTCGTGGTCGTCAGTCACGACCGGCGGTTCCTGCGCGAGATCGGCGTCGACCGCTGGCTGCGGCTGGCCGACGGCGAGCTGGCGGAGACGGGGGCACCCGAGGAGTAGGGGGGGGCGTCGGCGGGGATGCGGCCTCGCGGGCGCCATCGTGTCCGTTTGCGGTCGGGGGGTGCCGGGCGGCAGGCTGCCGGTGTGGCCACTTTGCTGATCGTGCATCACACGCCGTCGCCGAACTGTCAGGCGATGCTGGAATCCGTCGTGTCCGGGGCGACCGCGCCCGAGATCGAAGGGGTGCGGGTGGTCCGGCGGGCGGCCCTGGCGGCCACGGCCGTCGACGTGCTGGAGGCGGACGGTTTCCTGCTGGGCACCCCGGCCAACCTGGGCTACATGTCGGGTGCGCTCAAGCACTTCTTCGACCAGGTCTACTACCCCTGCCTGGACGAGACGCGTGGCCGCCCGTTCGGTTACTGGGTGCACGGGGGCAGCGACACCACGGGCGCGGTGCGCGGCATCGAGTCGGTCACGACCGGTCTCGGCTGGCAGCGTGCGGCCCCCGCGGTGAGCGTGGCCGGTGAGCCCGGCAAGGCCGACCTGGAGGCCTGCTGGGAGCTGGGGGCCACGCTCGCCGCCGGTCTGATGGACGACTGAGCCCGCCGGGGCGGCCGCTCGCAGCCGCTCCCAGGAGCTGTTCGGGCGATCGTGCGTGTTCCGGCCCGGGCGGCACGGCCCCCTCGCTATCGCGCGCCGCTGGCACCGGTCAGGCGGGATGCGTGGCCGGCGGGACCGTGTGCGCGGTCGGTCTCGTCCTGTACGAGCAGGGAGAGGAGCGAGGCCACGGTCAGGCCCGCCTCCGCGGGGTGGCGCAGGACCTTGTCCGGCTGGATGCGGTAGGTGTTGGTACGTCCGTCACGGGTGTGCGAGAGGTACTCGTCCTGCTCCAGGTCGGAAATGATCCGCTGGACCGCGCGCTCGGTGAGCCGGCAGCGGGCGGCGATGTCACGGATCCGGACGTTCGGATTGTCGGCGATGGCGGCCAGCACGCGCGCGTGGTTGGTGACGAACGTCCATCCGGTGTGAGATCCAGGCACTTCTACCATGCACGGCATTCTAGGGACCCCCTTTGCGCGACACACGATGCATGACATACTTTTCGCGCAACAGGCGACATGATTCGTTCGGGAGCCAGAGGAGGGGCCTGAGGTGTCTGTGGACACAGCGGTGGCGAGGGACCCGATGAGCGTCGGCGGGAGCCGAGTGCAGGTCCTGGACGAGGCCACGGTGGTGCAGTACGAACGGTGCGGCGCGTGGGTGGTCAGCCCGCGAGGCCCTTACGACATGTCCACGATCACGCAGCTGGCGGACGCGCTGGACACTGCGGCCAAGGAGCATCCGAAGGTGGTCCTCGACGCCTCCGGCATCACCTTCGCGGACTCGGCGCTGCTGAACCTGCTGATCCTCACCCACCAGGCAGCCGAGTTCCGCGTGGCCGCACCCCCGCGGCAACTGAGGAGGCTGCTGCAGCTCACCGCGGTCGACACCGTCCTGAAGATAAGGGAAACGGTGGACGATGCCGCTGCCTGCTAGGGACGTCCCGCGCCCACCACGGCGTGGCTGGACATCGTCGTGATCCTTCCAGCAGAGAAGAAGCATGCTCCGCCTCACCGAGGACGCGATCTTCGACGGCTCCGGTGAAGCTGTTCGTGACGATCGGGGCACGTAACCGTTCCCCGTCGCCCGCCGCAACGGCACCGTCGACCTGCTCGTCGCCGCTGGTGCGCGGGAAGATCGCCCGCATCTCCTGGGTGGTTGCCGCCCTGCTGACGGCGTTCGGCACGTTCCCCCCGGCCGCCGTCGCGATCCTCGTGCCGACCGGCGGGGTGCCCTTGGTGGTCCTGCCCTGGTCGTGGCGCACAGAGCGGCAGCGCAACACCTGTCCGGCCGGTCGCGGCGGGGCGCCCCATAGCGACAGTCGGCGAGCCGGGACCGGCCTGCCTCAGCGCCGGCCTGCGGTGTTCGTGTCAGCTCTCCTCGGCATCGGAGCCGGCTGTGGAACGAGCGCTTGGGGTTCGGACGGTCAAGCGCTTCGCGGGCCTTGCCGTGGGAGTCGGGATGCCTGTACTCCAAGGCTCGCCGATAGGCCCCTTGGGCGCTCTTTCGATCCCCCATCCGCTCCAGCAGCCGTCCCAGGCTGACCGCTGCGATAGGCGCACATTCCGGGTCGCCCCGTTTCAGGGCCTCTTGACAGGCAGCACGAGCTCCCTCCGGATCACCCCGCTCCCCCAGCACACCGGACGCGTCGGACTGTGACGGCCCCGGCCCGGTCCCGCCCCCTCCGCCCGACTGACGGCGGCCTTCACGACACGGCGCGTACCGCGTACGCCCTGCGCGCGGCCGTGAGAACGGTCCGCGACAGGCTGCCGCGTACCCCTTGCGTGGGGGCGGCCTACCTCCATGTCGGGGCGTGAAGACGACGGTTGAGCCAGACTGAGCGGGCAGAGACCGCGGAGAAAGCCGGGTTGCGTCCTGCGTGTACTGATCGACGCAGTCCTCTGGTCCTCCAGAGGGCGGCGGTGCTCGGCGCCTGGTCCTGCTCCTCGTGGGGCGTTTCGCGTGCGCGCCGAAATCCGTCGACAGGTACGTGCGCGACGGAGAGAATCCGGGACCATGGTCTTCGTCATCGGGTCCGTGCCTCGAGGGCTCACCGCGCCTCGCGCGGATCTGGCGGCAAACCGGTGAGGAGTGCTGTGTTCCCCGTGTTGTGGCTCTGCGGCCCGCCAGGAGTCGGTAAGACCACGGTCGCCTGGGAAATGTACTCGCGCCTCGTGCGGGCCGGGATCGCGAGCGGCTTCGTCGACATCGACCAGTTGGGGATCTGCTACCCGGAGCCTGTGGGAGATCCAGGGCGGCACCGTATGAAGGCGCACAACGTCGATGCGGTGGTGGCCGGTTTCCGGGCGGCCGGAGCGCGGTGTCTCATCGTCTCGGGTGTCGTCGATGCCGCCCGTGGAGTGCACGTCGATCTGATGCGGCAGGCCGCGGTGACGGTCTGCCTCCTGCGCGCCGACCGGGAGGTGCTTCGGCAGCGGTTCACCGGTCGCGGGGGACCTGCCGGGTTGGTCGAGGAGCTGCTGCGGGAAGCCGACGCCCTGGACGCCGCCACCTTCGCGGACACCTGTGTCGACACGAGCGATCTGCCGGTGAATGAGGTGGCGCGGCATGTCGAGGAGCGAACCGGCGGATGGCCCGCCTCGGCTCTGGGCCGGTCGTGCGACGTGGCCGAGCCGTCCGTGGTCACCGCTGCGGGCGGGAACTCGGCCTTGTCACAGACGGAGCCTTCCGCCGAACTTCCGGTTCTGTGGCTGTGCGGCGTGACCGGCGTCGGCAAGTCGACGGTCGGCTTCCAGGTCTACCAGAGGGTCCTGGGCACTGGTGCCACCGCCGCGTATCTCGATCTCGACCAGCTCGGCTTCTGCCGCCCGGCTCCGGACGATCCCGGCAATCACCGGGTCAAGGCCCGCAATCTGGCTGCGGTGTGGCGGTCTTATCGTGCCGCCGGGGCCCGGTGCCTGATCATGTCCGGTCCCGTCGAGGACGAGGCCACGGTCAAGGCGTACACCGACGCGATTCCTGCTGCCGAGCTCACGCTGTGTCGTCTGCACGCCGGACGGCAGCACTTGACGGAACGCATCATGTCCCGCGGGCAGGGCGGCAGTTGGCCTCAACCGGGCGACCCGTTGCGCGGGCAGTCCGTCTCGTTCCTGCTCCGCGTCGCCGACCAGGCGGTGACATCGGCAGCCGTCCTGGAAGATGCCGGGATCGGTGATCTGCGCATCGACACCGACGGACGTACCGTCGAGCAGGTGGCCGACGCGATCACCGTCGATGCCGCGTCCTCGCTGTGCCGGGTCGGCGCATCGGACACCTCGTCGGGAGGCTAACCCGGACAGGCCCGGGCGATCCTGCCAGGCCCCGCCATCGGGTGTGGCACGGTGTCGTGCCCGCCCATCGCTCGCATCCAGCTCCTCGCCGCCCCGCTGCTGGCGCCCGTGCTGGAGGTCTCCGGTCCCGCCGACCTCACCCCGGCTCAGGGGGCGTGCGTCGTGGGACTCGCCTCGGGCGACGATGTCGGCACATCCGGCGCGCCGGGCGGGTACTCACACGGCCCTCCGGCTCGGTCGGCGACCGCCGCGCCGACGGCGCGCTCCGGTGACGTACTCGGACCGGCCCCGCGCTTCTTCGGTGACGGTCTGCTCATCGGGGCCCCAGTCGGGGGCCAGGAAGAGGTTCCGCCACTGTGGTGCCGGGATGCCGGGGTCCGGCCTGCTGCTCGCCTCGGTACGCCGCCGAAGCCGGGTGTCGCCCATGTCTGTCTCACTTCCTCATGTGCTCGGGTCGCCGCCGCTCCGGCACCGTCTGCGACTCGCCGTCACCTACGGGGCACTCGCCCACGGCCCGTCGGACCGCGGCCCGGCCGGTTTCTGACGCTCACCCGACTGGGATTGACGTGGTGCCATCGCCCAGTCACTCGGCTGCGTCGCCGGGGGCGGTGGGAGAGCCGGGTGGCCGTCACCGGCTCATGCGGCCAGGGTCTCGTCCTCCACGGAGACGGTGACGCGTCCGGCGTACTGTTCAAGCAGCGTGTCCGCCGTGCGCAGGGCCTGTTCCGCGGTGCGGGCCCCGGTCAGCACGCACAGCGTGTACGTGGCGTCCTCGAGGATCCTGCTCGTGGAGCCGGTGGGACACACGTCGTGGTCGATGCGCGCCTGGGCGAACCGAGCCAGCACCGTGCGCAGTTCCCTCTCTGCCGGAAGGATCATGGATGTCTTTCCTCTCCCCTCGCAAGTCCTTCCTCCGGCACGGCCGGCCGTGCCACGGGGAAGTGACTGTTCTCCATGACGCCTGACGGCCACGGATCCAAGCCGGGAGCGTCAGGCAGAACATCGGATGCCCTGTATCCGCGTCTCCAAGCGACACGGCTCGCGTTCGGTCGGGGCCCCGTGGTCAGTAGTCGCTAGCGGCCTCCTCCACCGTCGCCCCCAGCTTCAGGACGGTGTCGACGCCGGTGATGTGCAAGAGCCGCTGAACCTGCCGCGTCGGCGCGGCCACCCGGAAGTCGGTCGCCTGGTGGGTGAGGATCAGCAGATTCAGCAGGGTGGAGTCGGCGAAGGCGATGCCGGAGGCGTCCAGGACCACCCTCGGGAATTCCTTGGTCGCGGCTTCCAGTGCGACGGCCAACGGCTCGATCGAGTGCATGTCGTACGAGCCCCGAGCGCAGACGACCCCGGCTCCGTGCAGCTCGTACTGCGCCTGTGTGGGTCGGTCCGTGACCGGGAGCCGGCCCTGGCCGGTGTGCGAGCACGCTGCGACCGCTTCGTCCAAAGACACTCTCGAGCCTCCTCCGTCTCACCCTGGACGGAACACGTCACCTTTAGCGCGAAAAGTATGTCATGCATTTGCCGTCACGCAAAGACGGTCCCACGACTGTGCGTGCGGGCCACTGGCCGACGCCGGGTCAGGACGGCGAGCACCGGCACCCCATCGATCCCGGCACCCCCTCGCGTCCGCACCAGTGACATTGCGCGACACATGTGTCACGTATAAAGTGTCTGCTAAAAGTAGTCCCTAGGATGCTGCGTATGGTTGAAGTGCCTGAATCTCACTCCGGATGGACGTTCGTCACCAACCACGCACGTGTGCTGGCGGCCATCGCCGACAATCCGAACGTGCGGATCCGGGACATCGCCGTCCACTGCAGACTCACCGAACGCGCCGTCCAGCGGATCATCTCCGACCTGGAGCAGGACGGCTACCTCTCCCACACCCGCGAGGGACGCAGCAACACGTACCGCATCGAACCGGACAAGGTCCTCCGCCACCCGGCGGAAGCGGGCCTGACCGTGGCCGCGCTACTGTCCCTGCTCGTACAGGACGAGACGGACCACAGACGGCCTGCCGGCTCCGCCTCCCGTGCGGCCCGCTTCAGCGCCGCGCGATAGACGGGCCGGACGGTCCCGCTCTCGTGGAGTTCCCCGCGCCGTTCTCCAGTAGGGAGGCGACGACTCCCGGAGGGGGCGATGACGTCCTGCGTGCACTCCAGTACCACGACGTCCATTGCCCCCCGGCGGGAACGGCCGCAGCCGGTCCCACCCGGCATCTGTCACATCGCCCGGCCTTATGCCCACGACAACGACCCGGACACGGGGCGGTCACATGATCGCCCGTACAGTTCCTAGCCCCGCAGTGTGCCCAGGAAGCGCACGTGCGGGCGGCCGGACGGGCCGGCGGGAGTGATCTCGGCGTCTACGCGGTAGACCTTCGCGACCAGGTCCGCCGTCAGGACCTCGGCCGGATCGCCGCAGGCCACGACCCGCCCTTCCGAGAGGACGACGAGGTGGTCGCAGTACATCGCGGCGAGGTTGAGGTCGTGCAGGGCGACCACGCTGGTGACGGGCAGGGCGGCGACGAGGGCCAGCACGTCCAGTTGGTGCTGGATGTCGAGGTGGTTGGTCGGTTCGTCGAGCAGGAGTTCGCGCGGCTGCTGGGCAAGGGCGCGGGCGATCTGGACGCGCTGGCGTTCGCCGCCGGAGAGGGTGTGCCAGAGGCGGCCCGCTTGGCCCGTCAGACCGGTGCGGTCCAGGGCGTCCGTCACCGCCTCCTCGTCGGCCGCCGACGCCGGTGTCCAGGCGCTGCGGTGCGGGATGCGGCCGAGCCGCACGACGTCCCGGACCGTCAGTTCCACCTGGGTGTCCGCCTGCTGCTCCACCACGGCGACGCGCCGGGCTACGTCCTTGCGGCTCACCCGGTCGAGGGGGCGTCCGTCGAGGGTGACGAGGCCGGAGGTGGGGACGAGGACGCCGGCGAGCAGCCGCAACAGGGTGGACTTGCCGGAGCCGTTGGGCCCGAGCAGCCCCGTCATGGCGCCGGTGCGCGGGCTCAGGTCGACGCCGTCGAGGATGAGCCGGCCACCGGTGGTGCGGGAGACCCGCTCGGCGTTCAGGGTCACCGTGCCCTCCGGGTGCGGTACAGCACGAGCACGAACGCCGGTACACCGATCAGCGAGGTCACCACGCCCACCGGGACCTCTTGGGGTTCGAGGACGGTACGTGCCAGGGTGTCGACCCACACCAGGAACACGGCACCGGCGAGCGCGCAGACGGGCAGCAGCCGGGCGTGACCGGGGCCGGTGAGGGCCCGTACCGCGTGCGGCAGCACCAGTCCGACGAAGCCGATGGCGCCGGCCGACGCGACCAGGGCCGCGGTGAGCAGGGCAGTGGCGCACAGCAGCACCAGCCGGGTACGGGCCACGTGGACACCGAGTGCGGCCGCCGCCTCCTGGCCGAAGGCGAAGGCGTCCAGGGTCCTGGCGTACCCGAGGCACACGGCGAGGACCAGTACCAGGATCGCGGCGGTGGTCCACACGTCGCTCCAGCCCGCGCCGCCGAGCGAGCCGAGCAGCCAGAACAGCACGCCGCGGGTGGTCTCGGCGTCGGCAGCGGTCATGACCACGAAGGAGGTGAGCGCGGAGAACAGCTGCATCGCCGCCACGCCGGCGAGGACCACCCGGTCCGTGGTGCCGCCGAGGCTGTGGCTGAGCAGCATCACCAGCGCGAAGGAGCAGACCGCGCCGATGAACGCCCCGCCGGGGACGGACAGCGCGCCGCCGCCCACGCCGAGCACGACGACCAGGACGGCGCCGGTCGAGGCGCCGGAGGAGACGCCGAGGACGAAGGGGTCGGCGAGCGGGTTGCGCAGCAGGGACTGGAGCACGGCACCGCACACGGCGAGTCCGGCGCCGCACACCGCGGCGAGAAGGGTGCGGGGCAGCCGCAGGTCCCAGACGATGCCGTCGCGGATCGGGGACACGTCGCCGGCGGTGGTGCCGGCGCCGAGGTGGGCGGCGATCACGGACCACACGTCGGCGACGCCGATGTCCGCAGGCCCGATGGTGACGGCGACGGCCACGGAGGCGCACAGGGCGACGATCCCGGCCGCAGCCCACGCGAGAGGGGCGCGGCGGAGTGCGCGTATGCCGGGGACGGAGTCCCGGGCCGAGGCCGCACGGCCCGCGGACGTCACTTGGCGAGTCCGAACTCGCGCAGCGCCGCCGCCACCTGCTCCACGCCCTCGACGGTACGGACGGTGGGGTTCATGGCCTGCCCGCTGAGCAGCACGTAGCGTTTCTCGCGGACGGCCGTCATGTTCCTGGTGACGGGGTTGGACTCCAGGAACTCGATCTTCTTCGCGGCCGTCTCGGCCGTCTGGGACCTGCGGGTGAGGTCGCCGAGGACCAGGACGTCGGGATCCCGGTCGGCGACGGTCTCCCAGCCGGCCTGTGGCCACTCCTCGTGGGTGTCGTCCATGGCGTTCCGGGCGCCGACCGCGCGGGTGATGACACCGGGGGCGCCGCAGCAGCCCGCGAGGTAGGGCGAGGCGGAGTTGGCGAACCAGTACATGAGGGTGACACCGGAGGCGTCGAGGCCGGATGTCGCCTTGGCCACCCTGGACTTGAGCTCGGCGACCAGCTTCTCGCCGCGCTGCTCGACGTCGAAGAGGCGGGCCAGGTCGCGGACTTCGCCGTAGACGGTGTCCATGGTCAGGGCCTCGGACCGGACGCCGTCGCCGTCGCCGCTGTTGTCCTTGCCGGCGCAGTCGGACGGGGACAGGTAGGCCGGTACGCCGAGTTGCGTGAACTGGTCGCGGGTGGCCACGCCGCCGGTGCCGAGCGTGGAGGCGAAGGAGGCGGCGACGAAGTCGGGTTCGGCGTCCAGGACCGTCTCGAAGGACGGCATGTCGTCGGCGAGCCGGGGGACGCCGGCGTTCGCCTTCTCCAGTCCCTTCATGACCGGGTCGGTCCAGGTGGCGGTGCCCGCCATGCGGTCGGCGAGGCCGAGCGAGAGCAGGATCTCCGTGGTGCCCTGGTTGAGGGAGACGGCCCGGCGCGGCGGCGCGTCGACCCGGACGTCGTGGCCGCAGTCGTGGACGGTGCGTGGGTAACCGGCCGCGTCGGCCCGGGCGGCCGGGTCGTCGCCGGCCGCGCCGGAAGCACAGCCGGAGGCCAGCAGGGCGCCTGCCAGGAGCAGTACGGGACCGCGCGGGGCACGGTGGGAAGGGCGGAGGCGTCGGGAGCCGGCGGGGGGTGCTGCGGGCAAGGAAGGATCCTCTGGCGTCGAGGGCTCATGCGCGAAGCCCGTCCGTACGGTGCGGCCCGCGCCGCACGCGGCACGGGTGCCAGCAGGTCTTCGGACTCGGGTTCGACCGGACGGAACGCCTTCCCGGGCGGCGTACGCCGCCCAGTGGCCCGTGTCCCGCCCGTCCCCCTCACCGCTGCGCGTCAGTTCCGGATTCGCACCGGATTCCCTGACCCACCAGGTGGGTTCGACTGGCTTCCGCAAGCTACCACAGGGCCCCCGCCCCGCCGGGGGGCGGGCCACTGCCCGACCCTCCTCCCCCCGGCGGGCCGTGCGTCAGCTCTTGGGCATGAGGACGGTGTCGATGATGTAGACGTTGGCGTTGGCGGTCTTCACGTTCCCGCAGACGACCTTGGCGGAGTCGTTGACCGTGTAGGACCCGTCCGAGCCCGACGTGGTCAGCCTGGACTTCTGCAGCGTCTCGAAGGAGCCGTTCTCCAGGTCCTTCGGTGCGAGCTTCCGGCCCACGACGTGATAGGTCAGGATGTCGGTGAGCATCTCCTTGTCGTTGAGGACCTTGTTCAGGTCGGCCTCCGGGATCTTGGCGAAGGCGTCGTCGGTGGGCGCGAACACGGTGATGTTCTCGGCGTTGTTGAGGGTGTCGACCAGACCGGCCTTCTTCACCGCGGACACCAGCGTGGACAGGGCCGGGTTGTTCGAGGCGGCCGTGGCGACCGGGTCCTTGGCCATGCCGTCGAACGAACCGGCGCCCTCCTTCGGCACCGTGGAGCAGGCCGGACCGAACGGCTCGTCGGAGTCCGCCGTGCCGCCGGAGGCGTCGGCCGACTGGTCGCCGGTCGCCGCGGGGGCCGAGGAGGCGGCCTGCGCGGAGTCCGAGGAACCGCTGTCGCCGTCGTCGGAACAGGCGGCCAGGGACAGGGGCAGGACGGCGGCCGCGACGACGGCGACGGCGGAGCGGCGGATACGGGCGTTCATGGAACATCTCCCTGAAAACGGGCAGCACGAAGGCTGCGTCGGTACGGAGTCCTGGTACAGAGCTGAAGGGGTGTGCGGCGGGCCGCCGAGGAAGCGGTGCCGTTACGCGGCGGCCGGCCGACCCGGGTCCGGGGTCAGCCGCCCGTTCGCGGTCGGCACGGTCTCGATTCTTCCCTCACACGGGGAATCCGGAGCAGGCCCCACCCCGGATTGGTCTCTCACTCGATCGAGTGAGGAAGTTGCGACGGAGCTCCTGTGGCCTGCGGGTTCCCCGGGGTTGCCGTCGGAGGGTGAGGGGCGCTCAGAACGGCGTCGCGGCCCGCAGGATGAGGAACATGGTGACGGCGGCGTTCGCGGACGACATCGCCGAGACGGCGGTTCCGGCGGCCGCGGCCCACGCCGCCAGGCCCACCGAGGTGAACGCCGGGGGCCAGGTGCGCACGGCGGGAGCGGGGCCCAGCAGGGCGGCCACCCGACGGGGCACCGGGCCGGGCGCCGCGAGACCGGCGAGGGTGGCGACGGGAGTGCCGCGGGAGACGAGGGCCGCCTTGCCGATCGCGGTCGCCACGGCGCGGCGGTCACCGACCGCGCGGGCGGCCGCCTCGTCCGCCCACCGCTCCGCCGTGTAGGACACGGCCGTGCGCAGGGGGCGCAGGAACGGGTTGGCCAGCGCGGCGAGCCGGACGGCGAGCAGGTAGCGGTGGTGCCGGGCGGCGAGATGGGCGCGTTCGTGGGCGAAAAGGGCGCGCCGTTCCCCCGGTTCGAGGCAGTCGAGCAGGGCGGTGCTCACCACCACGCGGTCCCTTCGGCCGCCGGGCAGCGCGTAGGCGTAGGGCACGTCGTCCGGCAGCACGGCCACCCCGGTGCCCGGCAGTCCGGCCAGCGCGCGGTGGGCGCGACGGCGCACCCTGCCGTGTCGCCACAGGGTTCGCGCCGAGGCCGCGACCACCGCGCAGAGCGCGGGAATCGCGGCCTTGCCGACGACCTCGTCGTAGGGCACCGCTGCCCGTACCTCGGGGTCCGACCAGCCGTCGGGCAGCGGGTTGCCCGGGAGCTGGGCGGTGCCGACGACCATCACCAGGGCCAGGCACACGGTGCTGCACAGGGCCATCACGGCGGCGACGGCGGTGAGCAGCCTGGTCGCGGTGCGCGGGTGCAGGTGCTGCTCGGCCAGTCTGGCGATCGGCCACGCCGTCAGCGGCAGGACCAGGGGCAGGAAGACGAAGACGCCCATACGGTGTCAGCCGTCCTCCGCGGCGCGCGCGTGCCCGAGCAGTGCGCGCAGCAGTCGCTCGTCGTCCGGGTCGAGGCCCGTGACGAAGCTGGCCAGCACCGCCTCGCGGTCGCTCTCGGCGTCCAGGACCTTGCGCATCTTCCGCGCGGCGAGTCCGGCCTGGTCCGAGGCGGGCGTCCAGGCGAAGGACCGGCCCGCGCGCTCACGGCTGACGGCGCCCTTCTCGAGGAGCCGGGTCAGGATCGTGATCACGGTGGTGTAGGCGAGGTCGCCGCCGAGGCGTTCTTGCACCCAGCCGGCCGTCGCGGGCCCGTCCGCCTCGCGCAGCGCGGACAGCACCAGCGCTTCCAGCTCGCCCTGCCCCCGTCGCCGCGGACGCCGGTCATCCCTCACGGCCCGCCTCCTTCCGCCGCCGATCGTCTTCCGGAGCGACATCGTATAGAAGGCTTACTTCTACAGTGTTGTAGATTTACGGCAGGCAGCACGCACGAGGAACACGAACGCAGCGAACGCGACGAAGGAGAACACAGTGGGAGTTTCCCTGGCCAAGGGCGGCAACGTCTCGCTCAGCAAGGAGGCGCCCGGCCTGACCGCCGTGCTGGTCGGTCTGGGCTGGGACGTGCGCACCACGACCGGCACCGACTACGACCTGGACGCCTCCGCGCTGCTCCTGGACGCGTCGGGCAAGGTGCTCTCGGACCGGCACTTCGTCTTCTACAACAACCTCACCAGCCCCGACGGCTCGGTCGAGCACACCGGCGACAACCTCACCGGCGAGGGCGAGGGCGACGACGAGGCGGTCAAGGTGAACCTGGCCGGCGTCCCGGCCGAGGTGGACCGGATCGTCTTCCCGGTCTCCATCCACGACGCGGAGAACCGCGGCCAGAGCTTCGGCCAGGTCCGCAACGCCTTCATCCGCGTCGTCAACCAGGCCAACAACCAGGAACTCGCCCGCTA
The DNA here is from genome assembly GCF_000772045.1 of Streptomyces sp. CCM_MD2014. Classification (GTDB taxonomy): domain Bacteria; phylum Actinomycetota; class Actinomycetes; order Streptomycetales; family Streptomycetaceae; genus Streptomyces; species Streptomyces salinarius. The sequence goes on from NZ_CP009754.1 coordinate 396,217, forward strand.
CGACCTGTCCGAGGACGCCTCGACCGAGACCGCGATGGTCTTCGGCGAGCTGTACCGGCACGGCGCCGAGTGGAAGTTCCGGGCGGTCGGACAGGGGTACGCCTCGGGCCTCGCGGGCATCGCCGCGGACTTCGGCGTCAACGTCTGATCCGGCACCCCGGCCCGACGGCAGGACCGGTGTCCCCGCCGGGCGCGGGGCGCCCGGCGGGGGTGGGGGGAGGGAGTGGCGCGGGTCAGCCGAAGTCGACGTCGCTGCACAGGAAGTACGTCTGGTCCATGTGTGACGCCTGCCAGATCGTGTAGACGACGTGCCGGCCGCTCAAGCCCGAGGTACTCACCGGGATCTCGTAGTTCTGGCTGGGCGCGTAGCTGCCCGTCCGGGCGACCTGCTGGAGGCTGTCCCAGGTCAGGGCCTGGGTGGCGGGGTCGAAGCCCTCCTTGGTGACGTAGACCAGGAAGTAGTCGGCGCCGTGGCCGGCCTGGTCGTGGAGCCTGACGGTGAAGTCGTCGGCGACGTCCGTGGTCTGCCAGGGGCCCACGGCGTCGAGGGAGTTGTAGCGCCCGCTCTCGGTCCGGCCGCCGCTGCAGAGCTGGCCGTCGGGGACCACGGCCTCGAAGTTGCCCGCCGAGCCGTTGCGGTACAGGCCGTTCCAGTTCCACATGGCGTTGGGGTTGTCCTGCCACGCCTGCCAGCACATGGGATCCTCGTCGGCCATGGCCGGGTTCTGGAAGTCGTCGCCCCAGCGCTCCCAGCAGCCGTAGTTGCGGGAGGCGGGGTCGACGACCGAGCCGTGGGCGACGGCGGTGCCGCTCCAGGGGATCAGGGTGAGCAGGGCCGCGGTCAGCGTGCCGAGGGCGAGGGTCGTCGCCCGGCGGGCCCTTCGGACCGGCTGCGCATTGATGCGATCATGACAACTCATGGGGTGCCCTTTCGCGTGGGGGGACCGTGCCGGCTTCGCAGGCGCCGATGGGAGCGCTCCCAAGACGCCGCAGACCAGGCTGCGCCCGGGTAGAGGGATCGGCAACACCCCGAATGAGCCAGTTCTCGCGGTGCGGTGGCGTGTTCGGCACCGTCGGCGCGTGCGGACCCCGACGGGTGGGCGGGGGACGCCGACCCCGCCCACCCGTCGTCATGCCGCCGCAACAGCCGTCACAGCGCACGCCGCCTGGAACGGACCAGCAGAACGCATCCGCCGGCGAAGAGCACGCCTCCGACCGCCGCGGGCCACAGTCCGAGCCCGGAACCCGTCTCGGCGAGTCCGCCCTGCGCCTGCGGTTCGGACGCCGCCCCGGAGCCGCCCCCGTCGCCGCTGTCGCCCGTGTTGCCGGTCTTCTCCGGTACGGCCGCGGCGCCGCTCACGTCGTTCGGGGCGTCGGCCGGTGTCGTCGCGGCCCTGGGTTCGGCGCTCGTGGAGGCGCCGGTGTCCCGCGTCTCGGTGGCCGGGGACGGCGTCTCGGCACCGCCGGGCCGCACGTCGTCCTGACCGTCGCCGCCGCCGTCGTCCTGGCCCCGCGCCGGAGGCTTGCCGTCGCTCTTCCCGTCGTCCGCGGGTGCCGAGGCCGTGGCGGTCCGGTCGGCCGGGGGCTCGGCGGTCTGCCCGCCGTCGTTGCCGCCGGGCTGCTCCTCGCCCTCGCCCGGGCGGGACCCCGGGGGCGTGTCCCCGCCGCACTCGCGGCCGGAGTTGATGCACTCGACCATCTCGCGCATCAGGTCCTCGTCGAAGACGTTGATGAAGTCGCTGTGGTCGGTGACCGGCTTGTGCAGCTGCTCCGGGAAGGAGTCCACGGCGAACAGCGGAACGGTCCTGCCCCCGTCCGCGAGGCTCGGCGCGGCCACGTCGTACACGACCCGCTGCACCAGTCGCGGAACGGGCCGGAACCCCTCCGGGCAGCTGCCGTCGGCCGCGGCGAAGGCCATGTGGGTGCGGTGGTTGGCGCTGTCGATGTTGCGCCCGTCCCAGCAGCTCTGGAAGGTGAAGGTGCGCACCACGTCGCTGCCCGAGGGGCAGAGCGGGTACTTGTCCTTCAGCTGCCGGTCCTCGAAGCCGGTGCAGCTCCAGGAGGCGTTCGCGTTGGTGTCGCCGTTGACGAACGCCTTGGCGTCGCCGGTGATGATGCGCAGCAGCCGCGGCATCTCGGTGACCTTGCCGCGCTCGTTGCCCTCGAACGTCAGGGTGACCTCGGCCGGCGTGACGATCTCGCCCGCGTTGCCCTCGATGCCGCCGCCGGGTGACCGGGCGTCCTGTTCGGCGGTGCCGTTCTGGAGGCGCAGCACGGGCCAGTAGTACGAGGACTTGTCACGCTGGTCGGCACAGCTGGTGTCGGCTGCGGCCAGGTCCTCGTCGCTCGCGAAGGCGTCGTTGGCCTGGTTGCCGACGTAGTCGTGGAAGTGGTGGGCGCCGTTGCCGACGCCGGGGGCGGCGATCAGGTTGTCCGAGTTGAACAGGCCCTCGGCGTTGACGCCGCAACTGGTGGCGAAGGAGCCGGTCGAGGCGTTCCGCTGCCGGGGCGCCCGTTCGACGTTGGGCTGGACGGATTTGATGTCGGCGTAGTCCGCGGCCACGGGGCCGTTGCCCGCCTGCCCGCCGTTGCCGGCCTGCTCCCCCTTGCCGTCCTCCTGCCCCTGTTCCTGGTCCTGGCCCTGTTCCTGGCCCTGTTCCTGGCCTTGGTCCTGGCCTTGGTCCTGGCCTTGGTCCTGTCGCTCGTCCCGGCCTTGCTGGTCCGGGCTGCCGCTCCCCGCGGCGGTCGACGCGGTCTCGGTGCGGCGCAGGGTGCACTCGGCCAGGGCGTCCAGGCCCTCGGGGCGGTCGCCGGCCTTGTCGACGGCGGCGGCGATGCGCTCGATCGTCGCCGCGCGCTCCTTCTTCAGCGGACCGAGGATCGCGCCCTCGTCGAGGGTGCCGTCGTCCGCGGTGCGGGCGGCCTCCTGGAGCTGCCGGTAGGCCGCGGCGACCTGCTCGTCGAGGTGCGCGAGTCCGGCGTCGACCTCGGGCCGCGCCTGCTCCGGAACGGCCGTGAGCCGCTCGGTCAGGTCGGGGCAGTCGACGGTGGCCGCGACTCCGGAACTGCCCAGGGGGACGGCGGCGTTGCCGGACTCCGTCGCGGAGGCGAAGACGTTCGCGGCCACCAGGCCGCCGCCCCCCAGTATCAGCGCGACCGCTGCGAAGGTCGCGCGCCGCGCCCCGGTCGGGCGTCTGCGCCTGTTGTGTCCCAAGGCGTGCTCCTGTGTCATGACGGACTCGGACGTGAAATGCCCCCGGCTCCATACGGAACCGGGGGCCGGAGCGTTCAACCGCCTCTGGAATTCTCGGTTTTCCCTCACCTCACGGGCGCAGGACCAGCCGGATCGGGTCGCCCTCCTTCTTCTCCAGCCGGGCGACCGCTTCGGCGGCGTCGGCGAGCGGCAGCACTCCGCTGACGGAACCGGAGAAGTCCAGCCGCCCGCCCTGGATCAGCCGCAGCAGCTGCGGCAGGGCCACCGGCATGTCGGAGCCGTAGTGGCCGAGGACGCGCTGCTGGAGGTAGCTGAAGCGGGTGCCGTCCGTGACGGTGAGCGGCTTGTCGGTCAGGCCCACCAGGACCAGCCGCCCCTTGGGTGCGAGGACGGAGACCGCCTGCTCCCGCACGGGCGGCACGCCCGCGAAGTCGAAAGCGGCGGCGAGCCCCGCACCGCCGGTGGCCGCACGGACCCTCTGCCGCAGCTCGGGATCGGCGGAGTCCAGGGCGAGGTCGGCGCCCGCGGCCAGGGCACGTTCGCGGGCGACCGGGTTGGGGTCGACGGCGACGACGGGGCAGGCGCCGATCGCCCGGAGCAACTGCACGGCGTGGACACCGAGGCCGCCGACGCCCCACACGCCCACCGCCTCGGCGGGCCGGACCGCGCCGGTCTCGGTGATCGCGCCCCACGGGGTGGACACGGCGTCCGGGATGATCGCGCCCTGCTCGAACGGGATGGCGTCGGGCAGCACCGTCATGGCGTCGGCGGCGGACAGGGCGTACTCGGCCCAGCCGCCGTCGTAGTCGACGCCGCGGGTGTAGGTGACGCCGTCGCGCATCTCGCCGGCGTGCAGCACGACCCGCTGCCCGGGCGACCAGGCGGTGACGCCCGCACCGGTCTCGACGACGGTGCCGGAGACCTCGTGCCCGAGCGTGACGGTGTCGCCCTGGAGGAGCAGCGGGGTGAGGGTGCCGTCGATGAGGTGCACGTCGGACAGGCAGACGCCGGCCGCCTCGACCTTGACCAGCGCCTCCCCCGGGCCGGGCTGCGGGCGGGGCACCTCTTCGAGCCGCAGGGTGCGGCTCGGGACGTGCAGGCGGGCGGCGAGCATCTGTGCCATGACGGGACCTCCTCGGTGGGGCGGCGACCCGGACGGCCCCCAGCGGTCCATCGCAGGTCGACTTGCGTTAACCGTACACCCAACGCAGGGCGACTTGCTTTACGCTGTTCCGATGAGCTCACCGGACCCCGTCGCCCCTCCCCTGCGCCGCCGCGGGGAGCGCATGCGGCGGGCCGTGCTGGCCGCCGCGGTGGACCTGCTGTCGAGCCAGGGGCTGGCGGGCGCGACCGTCGGCGCCGTGGCCCGGGCGGCCGGGGTGCACGAGACCTCGGTGTACCGGCGGTGGGGCACGCGCGAGAACCTGATCCTGGACGCGCTGACCACGGAGCTGGACGCCGCGCTGCCGGTCCCGGACACCGGGCGGGTCCGGGACGACCTGCTGGCGTTCTTCTCCGCCCTGGCCCGGCTCCTCGCCACCCCGCAGGGCCGGGCGCTGCTGCGGCTGAGCGTCGAGCACGACGACACCCTGGAGGACCGGCGCGGCCCCTACTGGAGCGAGCGCCTGGACCGCGCGGTGGTAATGGTGCGGCGGGGCGTCGAGCGGGGCGAGCTGGCGGCGGACACCGATCCCGGGCTGCTGATCGAGGCGGTGAGCGGTCCGCTGTTCGTGCGGGTGCTGCTCAGCGGGGCACCGCTGGACGACGTACTCGTACGGGGTCTGGTGGACCTGGCCCTGACCGGCGCCCGTCCGCGGTGAGCGCGCCGGCCGGTGCCGGACGGCGGTGCTGCGGAGGCGGGGATGGCACCGTGGTGACGTGAAGGCAGGGATCGGGGGAACCCGGCGGGCCGCAGGGGGCGCGGGTGCGCCGAGGACGGAGGAACCATGGACGGCAGCAGGCCGCTCGCCCTGGTCACCGGGGCCTCCAGCGGTATCGGGTACGAACTCGCCGCGCTGTTCGCGGAGCACGGCTACGACCTCGTGGTCAACGCCGAGGACGAACGGCTGGAGCACGCCGCCCAGCGGCTGCGGGAGACCGGCGTGGAGGTGCGGGCCGTACGCGCCGACCTCCGGCGCCCCGAGGGCGTGGACCACCTGGTCGCCGCCCTGACCGGGCTCGCGGTGGACGTGGCGGCCCTCAACGCCGGGGTGGGGCAGGGCGGCGCCTTCGTCGACACCGACCTCGCGGACGACGAGTCCGTCATCGACCTCAACGTGACGTCGACCGTGCGGCTCGCCAAGCCGCTCCTGCGGGACATGGTGGCGCGCGGGGTGGGGCGGCTCATGTTCACGTCCTCGGTCGCGGCGACGATGCCGGGCTCGTTCCAGTCGGTCTACAACGCGTCGAAGTCGTTCGTGCAGTCCTTCGCGCAGGCGCTCCAGGAGGAGGTCGGGGACACCGGTGTCACGGTCACCTCCTTCATGCCGGGGCCGACGGAGACCGACTTCTTCCGGCGGGCCGGCATGTCGGACACCAAGGTCGGCACCATGCCGAAGGACGACCCGGCGCAGGTGGCCCGGCAGGCGTTCGACGCCGTCATGAAGGGCCGCGGCAAGCTGGTCACCGGCTCGGCGAAGACCAAGGCGCAGGGGGTGGCCGACAAGGTGCTGCCCGACCGCGTCAAGGCGGCCGTGCACCGCCGGATGGCCGAGCCCGGGACGGCACGGGACGACGGCGGGGACCGCTAGGAAGATGTCGCCCGAAGGGCCCCTTGTCGGCGACTCGTTCCCGGTGGAACGATGCCCGGGCACCGGCTCACCGCACCGGAGGGAACGCCGTGACCGACGACCGCGAACGCCCACGGGCCGCCGCCGCGTTCGACGCGCTGGGCGCCGAGTACGAGAAGGCGTTCGCCGGGTCGAAGACCCACCGCCGCTCACTGGAGTGGCTGCTGGCGCGGCTCGCGCCGGGCAGCCGGGTGCTGGACGTGGGCAGCGGCACGGGCCGGCCCACCGCCGAGACCCTCTCGAACGCCGGGCACGCGGTGCTGGGCATCGACATCTCGCCCGTCATGGTGGAGCTGGCCGCGCGGCAGGTGCCGGGCGCCACCTTCCAGTGCGCCGACGTCCGTGACGTACCGCTCGCGGACGCCTCGTTCGACGCCGTCTGTGTGTACTTCTCGCTGCTCCAGCTGGACCGGCGCGAGCAGCGGGATCTCGTACGGCGGCTGGCGCGGCTGCTGAAGCCGGAGGGCTACCTGGTCCTGGCCACCGTGCCGCTGGACGTGGACGGCGTCGACGCCACCTTCATGGGCCAGCCGGTGCGCGTGACCAGCTTCCCCGCGCAGGAGCTCGTCGCCCTGACCGAGGAGGCGGGCCTGGAGGTGCTGGCGCAGGAGGCGTCGATGTTCACCCCGGCCCACCCGGACGCCCGGCCGGAGCCGCACCTCTTCCTGCACTGCCGGCGCCCGGGGCAGCCTCGGATGGGGTAACTGCGCACGCGCGGACCGGGGTCCGCGGTCAGAGTGGGCAGCATGACAGAACCTGGCGAGCGACGGCGCCGTACCACTTCCACGGCCACGCGCGAGCGTGGCGTGCGGGGCGCCCGTGACGCCGCCCGGCACGCCGCCGACGCCCTGTCCGAGCTGATCCGGCACCACCTCGAAGGGGTCTCCGCGGTGTGCCGGAGCGAGGACGGCGGCTGGATCGTCCACGTGGACGTGCTGGAGGTGGCGCGCATCCCCGACACCACCAGCCTGCTCGCCACCTACGAGGTCGAGCTGGACCCGGCGGGCGACCTGGTCCAGTACCGCAGGATCGCGCGCTACCGGCGCGGTGCCCAGGACCAGTGAGCGGACCGTGAGGCCCGCACCCGGAAGGACCACCGCATGATCACCTACGACGACGAGGTCGTCTGCGCGCCCCGCGCCGGAACCCTCTACGACGTCCTCGAACTCATTCTCGACCGCGGCATGGTGATCGACGTCTTCGTGCGCGTCTCCCTGGTCGGCATCGAGATCCTCAAGGTGGACGCGCGCATCGTGGTCGCGAGTGTCGACACGTATCTGCGCTTCGCCGAGGCCTGCAACCGCCTGGACCTGGAACACGACGTGCGTTCCAAGACCGTGCCCGAGATGTTCGGCAGCCCGGTCGCCAAGACCGTGGGCAGGGCGGGCGCCAGGCGGACGGCGCGCTCCCTGACCGACAAGGTGCGCGACGTCCTCGCGCCCGAGCACGAGGAGGCGGCGGAGGCGGAGGCCCGTACCCGTGAACGCGCGGAGCGGCCCCGCAGCCGGCCCGCCGCACGCCCCCGCGGCGAGGACGACCGCCCCCGTTCCCGCCCCCGCCGGCGCACCGAGACGGAGGACGAATGACCGCGCCCACCACCACCGCCCCCGAATCCGCTCCCGAATCGGCCCCCGAATCCGCCGCCGCACCGAAGGCGCTGTACGTCTACGGCATTGCCCCCGCCGGCATCCGGACCCCCCGGTCCCGAGGCGTCGACGGCGCTCCCGTGCGGCTGTTGACCGAGGCCGGGCTGTGCGCCGCGGTGTCGGCCGCGCCCCCGCGGCTGCGGCCCCGGCGCCGTGATCTGCTGGCCCACCAGGCAGTCCTGGACGAACTGGCGGAGCAGGGACCGGTGCTGCCCATGCGGTTCGCGGTCCTCAGCCCCCGGACCGACACCCTGCTCACCCAACTGCGCTCCGACGCCGCTCATTTGACACAACAGCTCGACGGCGTACGCGGTTGTGTGGAACTGAACGTCAAGGGAACGGTGGTGCCCGGCCACTTCGCCGACCTGGTGCGCCGGGACGACAGGCTGCGGACCCTGGCCCTGCAGACGCGGCGCCGGCCGGACTACGAGGCCAACGTCCGGCTGGGCGAGGCGATCGCCCTCGGTGTGCGCCGCGAGGCACGACGCGCCGCGCGGGAGGTCGTGGACCGGCTGGCCCCGCTCGCCGTGCGCACGGTCCAGGGAGCGACCGACGACGAGCAGGTGCTCAGCGCGTCGTTCCTGCTGCGTTCCGCTGACGAGGCGCGGTTCCGGGAAGCCGTGGCGGAACGGGCCCGGGCCTGCGGCGACCGGCTGGCCCTCAGCGTGACCGGGCCGCTGCCCTGCTACAGCTTCGTCGACCCGCGTCCCGCGTCGCCGGCCGGCCGGTGACCGCATGGGCCTCGTGAGCGGTCTCCTCCTGCTGCCCCTCGCGCCGGTGCGCGGCACGGCCTGGATCGCCGACCACCTGCTCCAGGAGGCCCGGCGCCAGGCTCACGACCCGCGCGCCGTGCAAGCGCGGCTGGCCGCCCTCAACCGCGCCCTGGACGAGGGCGCCCTCGACGAGGCGGCCTTCGAACGGGAGGAGGAGCGCCTGCTCACCCTCCTTGAACGCCCCACCCGGTCCCCCGGCCGTACCACCACCACGAATCCAGCACGGAGACGACACGTATGAACGACAACAGGGCGGCCATGGCGGCGGCCGTGGCGGGCGGATACCTTCTGGGGCGCACCAAGAAGGCCAAACTCGCCTTCGCGGTCGGCTCCTACCTCGTGGGCAGACGCGCCGGCCTCTCCCCCGGCCGGATCCTCGGCCAGGGGCTGGGCGGCCTGCAGCGGACACCACAGGTGCGGGAGCTGACGGACCAGGTGCGGGGCGAGCTGCTGACCGCCGGAAGGGCGGCCGTCACCGCCGCGGCGAACCGCCGCCTCACCGGCCTCGCGGACACCCTCCGCGACCGCACCGACGCGCTCACCGGTGAGAGCCGCCGGAACGACGACTACGGCGACCACGACGACTACGGCGACACCGACGGCTCCGGTGACTCCTGGGACGAGCAGGCTCCGGACGAGGACGCCTACTTCGACGAGGAGGACCGGGAAGAGGATCGGAGGCCCGCGTCGGCGCCGCCCCGGAAGACGGCCGAGAAGACTCCTCCGCGCAAGGCCGCCCCTCCCGCGAAGAAGGCGGCGAAGAGGGCGGCCGCCGCCAAGAAGGCCGCACCGGTGAAGCGGCCGGCGGGCCGTGGTGTCGGACGTGGGGGTGGGCTCCGATGACCCCCGACCGGCAGGGCGACGGCGCACCGTCCCCCTTCGGCGACCTCAAGGACGCCCTGGGCGGCTATCTCTCCGCGGCGGGGCACAGCCTCGTCGGCAGGGCGGGGGAACGGGTCGGGTCCCTGACCGACCGCCTGACCGAGTCGGTCGACGCAGGGGGGTCCAGGGGCCGCGGCAGTGGGTCCAAGGGCGGTGGCGGTGGGTCCAAGGGCGGTGGCGGTGGTTCCGGGAGCGGCGGCGGCAGCGTCAAGGCGACGCACATCATGGAGACCGTGGACATCGGCGTCCCCCTGCGCACGGTCTACGACCAGTGGACGCAGCTCCAGGATTTCAGCGGCTTCACCAAGGGCGTCCAGAGCGTCAGTCCCCAGGACGAGGTGACCTCGGACTGGACCGCCAAGATCGCCTTTTCGACCCGCAGCTGGAAGGCGACCGTCCGGGAGCAGATCCCCGACCAGCGGATCTCCTGGACCTCCGAGGGCGCCAAGGGCAGTACCAACGGTGTGGTCACCTTCCACGAACTGGCGCCCCGGCTGACCCGGGTCGTCGTGGTCGTCGAGTACTACCCGGCGGGCTTCTTCGAGAAGACCGGCAACCTCTGGCGCGCCCAGGGACGCCGGCTGCGGCTGGACCTGAAGCACTTCGCGCGGCACGTGACCCTGACGGACGGCGAGGACGTCGAGGGCTGGCGCGGCGAGATCCGCGACGGCGAGGTCGTCAGGAGCCACGAGGAAGCGCTGGAGGAGGAGAACGCCGAGGAACCCGAGGAGTTCGAAGAGTCCGAGTACGAGGACGACGAAGACGACGCGGACGACGACGAGAGCGCCGACGACGCGGAGGACGCGTACGAGGACGACGAGGACGGCGAGTACGACGACGAGGAGGAGCCGTATGCGGACCAGGAGGAGGGCGAGGACGACGAACGTGTCCGCCGCCGTCGCTGACCACGCAACCGTTAGGGGTGCGCGGTGACCGACCTGGAACACCGTTACCCGGCCCGGGAGACGGAGCCCTACGGGCCTCCCTCCGGCAGCCTCGCCGACCTCCTCGAACGCGTCCTCGACAAGGGCATCGTCATCGCCGGCGACATCAAGATCGACCTGCTCGACATCGAACTGCTGACGATCCGGCTGCGGTTGTTCATCGCCTCGGTGGACACCGCGAAGAAGGCCGGCATCGACTGGTGGGAGACCGACCCGGCGCTGTCGTCCCGGGCCGCGCGGGACGCGCTCGCCGAGGAGAACGCGAGGCTGCGGGAACGCCTCGACGCGCTGGAGAGTGCCGCCGAGGAGACGACGGGAGCCGTGCGATGAGTACCACCGCCGCCGGGCCGGAGGCTCCCGGCATCGTCTGCGCCTTCGCCGTCTCCCGCACCCCGCCGGACCCGGCCCTCCTGGCGGCGGCGCGAGGGCACGAGGAGGGCGGTCCGCTGCGCGCGGTGCGCGCGGGCGGCCTGTACCTGGTCGTGCAGGACGTCCCCGCGGCCCTGTTCGGCGAGGAGGCGCTCACGGAGCGCCTCAACCGGCCCGGCGACCTGGAACGCTGCGCCCGCGCCCATCACCGGGGCGTCGAGGCGGCGGCCGGGCGGGGCCCCGTCGTGCCGCTGCCGATGGCGACCCTGTACCGCGGCGACCTGACCGCGGTGCGGGCCGTCACCGCCCGGCAGCCGGTCCTGGAAACGCTGCTCGCCCGCCTGTGCGACCGTACGGAGTGGGCGGTGAAGGTGCACGCCGCCGAGGCGCCGCCCGAGTCCGCCACGGATCCCGGAGCCCGCACCGCTCCCGGCGGCGGTGGCCGTGCCTACCTCAGCCGGGTCAGCGCACGGCGGCGTGACCGGCGGGGAGCCCACGAGAAGGCGCTGGCCGAGGCGGAGGCCGTCGACGCCGAACTGCGCCGGTACGCGGTCGCCGCGACACGGCACCGCCCGCAGAGCGAGCGGCTGACGGGCCGCCGGGCCCCGCAGCTCCTGAACATCGCCTACCTGGTGGACGACGCCCGGCGCGCCGACTTCACCGAGGCGCTGGCCCGGATCGCCGCCGACGGCGGGCGTCGGGCCGTCCGGGTCGACGCCTCGGGCCCGTGGATCCCGTACTCCTTCGCCCGCTGGGACGAGGATCCGCAGGCCGGCCCGGAGCAGGAGGTCCGTCCATGACCGTTCCGGACGCCCGTACGCCCGGCCCGGCGCCCGTGCCCTGGGGCGGCGCCGAGCCGTACGCACCGGTCGGCGTGCCCCTGGTCGACCTGCTGGACCGGGTGCTGGCGACCGGCGTCGTGGTCAGCGGCGATCTGGTCCTGGCCATCGCGGACGTGCCGCTGGTGCGGATCTCCCTGCACGCGCTGCTGTCGTCGGTGAACGAGCGGGTGCCCGCCCCCTGGCCGGACAGCGGGCCCCTGTGACCGCGCCCCGGGCCCATGCAGCCCCAACCGCCCACGCCCTGGACCTGGACCCCGAGCGGGTCACCAACGACCTGGCCGCGCTGGTCCTCACCGTGGTGGAACTGCTGCGCCAGCTCATGGAACGCCAGGCCGTGCGCCGCTTCGACGAGGGGACGCTCAGCGCGGAGCAGGAGGACCGGCTCGGCACGGCGCTCATGCTGCTGGACGAGCGGATGGACGACCTGTGCGCCCAGCACGGTCTGAGCCGCTCCGACCTGAACCTCGACCTCGGCCCGCTGGGCCCCCTCCTCGCCGACCCGGATCCCTAGGGTGGTGAAAGCCCCGGGCACCCCGCGCGAGCGATCGTTATGATGACGCGGAATCGCTCAAACGAACATTCCCGGGTGGGGAGGCCTGATGCGGGAGCCGGTCGATCTCAGGCGCCAGCGGATACTGGCGGCGGTCCAGGCACGCGGTACCGCGCGGGTGCGCGACCTCGCCGACGAGTTGCAGGTCTCGGTGGTCACCGTGCGCCGCGACGTGGAGGAGCTGACGCGGGAGGGGCTGCTGAGCCGCGGCCACGGGGTCGTCCGGTCGGCGCTGTCCGCCCAGGAGACGGCCCACGACCCGGCCCCGGCGGGCAGGGACCGGGTGGCCGTGGTGGTTCCCGTACGGCACTCGTACCTGACGGAGACCCTGCACGGGGCCCGCACGGTCCTGGAGCGGGCCGGCGTGCGCATGGCCCTGCACCTCGCGCCGCAGGCGTCCGGCGCGGAGCGACCGCTGGTGGAACGGGCGCTGTCGGACGGCGCGGACGGGCTGCTGATCGCCCCGCGGTGGCGCGGCCGGGCCCACGAGGAGGCCGACCACGAGTGGCTGGCCGGGATCGGGGTTCCGACGGTGCTGATGGAGCGCCGGCCGTGGCGCGGCAGCGCGCTGCACGCCCTGGACTCGGTCTGCTCGGACCACTGGTACGGCGCGCACCTGGCGGTGGAGCACCTGGTGGGGCTCGGCCACCGGCGCATCGTCTTCGCCACCCGGCACGACAGCCCCACCGCCCGCTCGCTGCGGGCCGCCTTCACCGGGATCGCCGGGGCGCATCCGCTGGTGGAGCAGTGGGCGTGGGCGCTGGTCGCGCCGGAGGCCGGCGCCGACGGGCCGTATGCGGCGGACGAGACGGCGGAGCCGCCGGCGTTGATGCGCAAGGTGGGTGCGACCGCGATGGTGCTGCACGGCGACGTGGACGCGCTGATGGTCGTCCAGCGGCTCGCGGAGGAGGGGGTCCGGGTGCCGGAGGACTGCTCGGTGGTGGCGTACGACGACGTGGTGGCCGGTCTTGCCTCGCCCCCGCTGACGGCCGTGTCGCCGCCGAAGGCGGACGTCGGTCACGCGGCGGCGGAACTGCTGCTCCAGCGGCTGTCCGAGGCGCCCGGCAGCCGGCAGCCGGGCCGGCGGATCGAGCTGCTGCCGCGGCTGATGGTGCGGGGGTCGACGGCCCGGCCGGCCGAACTCCCTGACGAATGAGCGTTTGAGCGTTTCATTTTCTTCTGATCGATCTATTGACCGTTTGGGTCGGGGCGTTCAGGATTCCGGTGTCTCGAAGAGTCGCGTCCGCCCCCGCGCGGACCCGCAGGAGCCGCGGAGGCGCCATGCCCGGACGACCCAGCCGTCGCTCCGTGCTCGCCGCGATGACCGCCCTCCCCCTGACAGGAGCCGTGAGCGCCTGCAGCGGGGGGAACAGCGCATCGTCGGCCCGTACGGGCAGCACCACCCGCATCACCTTCTGGTCCGCCCTGCGCGGCAGCCAGGAAGTGGTCGACGCGTTCAACCGGACCCACCGCAACGTCCAGGTGGAGTTCCAGCAGATCCCCTCCGGCGGGCAGGGCGGCTACGCCAAGCTCAGCAACGCCGCCCGGGCGGGCAACGCGCCCGACGTCGCCACCCTCGAGTATCCGCAGGTACCGGGGTTCGCCATCGACGGTGTCGCCCGCGACATCACCGACCTGGTCAGTGACCGTCTGCGCCGCAAGCTGCTCCCGCAGGCGCTCGGCCTGACCACCTTCGAGCGCCGGGTGTTCGCCGTGCCGCTGGACGTCGAGCCCATGGTGATGCACTACCGCGCCGACCTGTTCGACCACTACGGGCTCCGAGTCGCCCGCACCTGGGACGAGTTCGCCGAGCAGGCCGCGACCGTGCGCCGCAAGGCCGCCGACCGCCGGCTGGTGCTCTTCCCGACCGACGGGATGACGCAGTTCGCCTGTTACGCCTGGCAGGCTGGCGCCCAGTGGTTCGACACCTCGAAGGGGGCGTGGAACGTCTCCCTCGCCGACGCGCCCTCCCGGCGGGTCGCGGAGTACTGGCAGGGGCTGATCGACCGGGACGACGTCTTCATGAACGCCGTCGAGAGCAGACAGTCCGACGCGCAGATCGGCAACGGACTGGTCCTCACCCGGCTCACCGGCGCCTGGGACGCCGGTGCCCAGATGAACGCGCGTCCCGGGCAGAAGGGCCGGTGGCGGATCGCCCCCATGCCCCAGTGGGACGCCTCCGCCCCCTCGACCGGTACACACGGCGGCTCGACCTTCGCGGTCACCGAGGACAGCCGGCACCCGGAGGCCGCGATGGAGTTCATCGAGTGGCAGGTCTCCCACCCCGACGCCCTGCGCGCCCGGCTCTCCAGCGGCACCAGCAGCCAGTACCCGGCCGCGCCCGGCCTGGTCGCGGTGGGCCGCGACGCCTTCGACCGCTCGTACTACGGCGGTCAGGACATCTACAGCCTGTTCGAGCAGGAGGCCGAGAAGATCGGCGACCAGTGGCTGTGGGGGCCCCGGATGAGCGCCACCCAGAAGGTCATGCAGGACTCCTTCGCCCGGGTCAGCGGTGGCCAGGGCAGCCTCGTCGAGTCGCTGCGCACCGCGCAGGAGGGCACCATGCCCGACCTCAGGGCCCTCGGCCTGTCCACCACCCAGCACAGCACCTGAGCCGACGAAAGGCAGGTGACACACCCATGACCGCGACCACCCACGCACGGGTGCCGGCCGGCGCCGCCCGCGCCGCCTCCCCGGCACCTTCGGACTCGGGCCTGCGGGCCCGCAGAGCGGCCAAGCGCCGTCAACTGACCGCCGCCGGCGTCCTCATGACGCCGTTCTTCGCCCTGCTGGTCACCGTCTTCCTGGTTCCCGTCGGCACCGCCGTCTACCTCAGCTTCTTCAGCGACGACCAGCCGGGCCTCGGCTTCGGTCCCGAGCGCACGGTCTTCGTCGGGCTGCGCTCCTACGCGGCCGTCCTCACCGACCCCACGTTCCTCGGCGGGCTCGGCACGGTCGCCCTGTACTGCCTCATCTACATCCCGCTGATGGTCGTCGGCGCGCTCGCCCTCGCCCTGCTGCTCGACTCGGGCGTGGTCCGGCTGCGCGCCTTCGCCCAGCTCGGCCTGTTCCTGCCGCACGCGGTGCCCGGCATCATCGCGGCGCTGATCTGGCTGTACCTGTACACGCCCGGCATCAGCCCGGTGATCGAGCTGTTCGCGAAGGGCGACATCACGATCGACTTCCTGGGCGTGCACACGGTGGTCCCGTCCATCGTGAACATCGCTCTGTGGAGCAACCTCGGCTACAACATGGTGGTCTTCTACGCCGCCCTCCAGGCCGTGCCGCGCGAGGTGATCGAGGCGTCCGTCGTCGACGGCGCGGGGCCGGTGCGCACGGCGCTCCAGGTCAAGACGCCGCTGGTGCGGGCCTCCATCGTGATGGTCTCGATCTTCACGCTAATCTGGGCGCTCCAGCTGTTCACCGAGCCGATGCTGCTCAGCCAGTCCTCCCCGATGATCAGCTCTCGGTTCTCGCCCAGCATGTACATCTACGACGCGGCCTTCACCCGCAACAACTACAGCCTCGCGGCGGCCGCCTCGGTGGTCCTGCTGGTGTGCACCATCGCCCTGTCCTACGGCGTCACCCGCTTCACCAGCCGCGCCGACTCCGAGGAGGCCCGATGAGCGCCGCCGACAGTTCCCTGCTCCGCCCCAAGCTGCTGGGCCCTGCCACCGTCAACGTGGTCGTCGCCGTCTCCGTGCTCTACACGCTGCTGCCGGTGCTGTGGCTGGTGCTGGCCTCGGCCAAGAACCGCGACGCGCTCTTCAGCAGCGACCTGCTCTCCCTGAGCGACTTCTCCTTCCTGCAGAACCTGAAGGACCTGTTCGCCATGGACGGCGGGCTGTACGGCCGCTGGTACGTCAACAGCCTGCTGTACGCGGTCCTCGGCGCGGCCGTCGGCGCGCTGGTGAGCGTGGCCTGCGGCTACGCCTTCGACAAGTACCGCTTCCGGCACAAGGAGAAGCTGTTCGGCCTGGTGCTCGCGGCGGTGATGGTGCCGCAGACGGTGCTCGCGCTGCCGCTGTACCTGATGGCCTCCGAGGCCGGCCTGGTCAACACCTTCTGGGCGGTCTTCATCCCGGTGCTGTTCAATCCGTTCGGCGTCTACCTCGGCCGGATCTTCGCGCGGGGCTACGTGCCCGACGAGGTGCTGGAGGCGGCGCGCGTGGACGGGGCCGGCGAGCTGACCACCTACGCGCGGGTGGCGCTCAGGATGCTCGGACCCGGTCTGATCACCGTCTTCCTCTTCCAGCTCACCGCGATCTGGAACAACTTCTTCCTGCCCATGGTGATGCTGTCCGACCAGGACCTGTATCCCGTCAGTCTCGGCCTGTACCAGTGGAACAGCTCGGCGTCCGTGTCCCCCGAGTACTACCCCGTGGTCATCATGGGCTCGCTGCTCGCCGTACTGCCGCTCATCCTCGCCTTCGTGCTGCTCCAGCGATTCTGGCGCAGCGGCCTGACCGCCGGAGCCGTCAAGTGACCGTGCACGACCCCGGACCCGGCCACCGGCCCCGTGCCGCCGTGGCCATGTCCCCGGACGCCGCCTCGGCCGTCCTCGACCCCGAGTCCCTCGCCGCCTTCCGCCGGGTCTGCGACCTCGCGCCGTTCCCGGTGCTCGACGACCTGACCACGGCGCGGGCGAAATCCGTCCTGGCGGACGTGGAGCTGCTGATCACCGGGTGGGGCTGCCCGCCGCTGGACGCGGAGGCGCTGCGGTCGGCGCCCCGGCTGCGGGCCGTGGTGCACACGGCGGGCAGCGTCCGCGGGCACGTCACGGAAGCGTGCTGGGAGCGCGGCGTCGAGGTCTCCTCGGCCGCCGCGGCCAACGCGCTGCCGGTGGCCGAGTACACCCTCGGCATGATCCTGCTGACCGGCAAGCGGGTGCTGGAGCGGGCCCGCGACTTCCGGGTCTCCCGCACGCGCGGCAACTGGCTGCGCACTCCGCGCGGCGTCGGCAACTACCGGCGCACGGTCGGCATCCTGTCGGCCTCGCTGATCGGCCGCCGGGTCGTCGAACTGCTGCGGCCGCACGACGTGGAGGTCCTGCTGCACGACCCGTACGTGAGCGAGGCGGAGGCCGCCGAGCTGGGCGTCGAGAACGTGGGGCTGCCCGAGCTGTTCGCGCGCTGCGACACCGTCAGCGTGCACACGCCGCTGCTGCCGGAGACCCGGCACCTGGTCGGCCGTTCGCTGATCGACGCGATGCCGGCCGACGCGGTGCTGATCAACACCTCCCGGGGGGCGGTGATCGACCAGGACGCGCTCACCGAGGCCGTACTGGCGGGCCGCGTCCGGGCCGTCCTCGACGTCACCGACCCCGAGGTGCTCGCGCCGGACCACCCGCTGTGGGACTGCGAGCACGCCCTGATCACCCCGCACCTGGCCGGCTCCGAGGGCAACGAATGGCGCCGTCTCGCCGACCTCGCCCTCGCCGAGACGACCCGCTGGGCCGCCGGTTCCGGCTTCCTCCATCCCGTACGACGCGAAAGGCTGGCGTTCCTGGCATGAGCATCCCGTTCGAACTGCCCACCGAGGACCGTGCGTCGAGCCCGTACACCGGTTACACCCGCGCCCACTGGGAGGCCGTCGCGGACGGGCTGCTGTGGGCCGCGTGGCGCTGGAGCACCCCGGGCCGCGCCCTGCTCGACCTGCCGGGACGTCCCTCGCGCTCGGGAGTGCGCTCCGACGGGCTGGAGGGCTTCGCGCGGACCTTCCTCGCGGCGGGCTTCCGCGTCGCCGGTGCGGACGGCGCGGACCCGCACGGCTGGCTGGACCGCTACGCGGAGGGTCTGGCCTCGGGCACCCGCACCCCCGGGCGCGACGACACCGAGTCCTGGCCGCTGATCCTCGACCACGACGTGCAGGGCCAGCCCATGGTCGAGTCGGCCTCGGTGGCACTGGGACTGCGGCTGACCGCGCCGTGGCTGTGGAAGAACCTCGACGCCGGGGTCCAGGACCGGGTGGAGGAGTGGCTGCGCGGGGCGCTGCGGCACGTGCCGGCGCCGAACAACTGGTACCTGTTCCCGTACACGGTCGCGGGATTCCTGGAGTCGGTCGGCCGCGGCGACGCGGAGACGGCCGCGGCCCGGCACCGGGCGCTGGAGTTGATGGAGGGCTGGTACCGGGGCGAGGGCTGGTACGCCGACGGCGACGGACGCGCCTTCGACCACTACAACGGCTGGGCGCTGCACCTCTACCCGGTGCTCGACGCCCACCTCGGCGGTGACGCCGGCGCCCTCGCCCGTTACGGCGAGCGGCTGCGCGCCCATCTCGACGGCTTCGCCCTGATGTCCGGGGCCGACGGTGCGCCGCTGCACTTCGGCCGCTCCCTCACCTACCGCTTCGCCGCGTCGTCGGCCGTGGCCCTGGGCGCGCTGACCGGGCACACCCCGCTGACGCCGGGCGCGTCGCGGCGGCTGGTGAGCGGCAGTCTGCGGTACTTCGTGGACCGCGGGGCGCTGACGGACGAGGGGCTGCTGAGCCTGGGCTGGTACGGCCCGCACGAGGCGACCCTGCAGGAGTACTCGGGCCCGGCCTCCCCGTACTGGGCGTCGAAGGCCTTCGTGTCGCTCCTCGCCCCGGCGGACCACCCGCTGTGGACGGCGACGGAGGAGCCCGCGCCGGTCGAGGAGGGCGACCGGGTGCTGGCGCTGACGGCACCCGGGCTGCTGGTGCAGGCGACCCGCGGCGACGGGATCGTACGGCTGCACAACCACGGCAGCGACCATGTGCGCCCGCACGAGGGCGAGTCGGCGGCCGAGGACGACCCGCACTACGGCCGGCAGGCCTATTCGACCCGGACGGGTCCCACGGCCCGCGAGAACGTGGCGGACAACCACCTGTCGGTCGAGGTGAACGGCCGGTCCAGTGTGCGGCGCCGCATCCATCCGCTGGGGGCGGGAGGCGGCGACGGCTGGGGCTGGGCGGCGTCCTGGCACCGGCCCGTCTTCGTGGCCGGGCCGCCGATGGTCCCGGGGCTGCGGGTGGAGAGCGTGACGGTGGCCCGGGGGCCGTACGAGCTGCGGGTGCATCGGGTGGTCGGGGCGCCGGCCGGGGCGCGGGTCACGCACACCGGGTGGGCCACCGGCCCCGAGGAGCCCCTGGCCTCCGTGCTGCACGGCCTGTACGGCTGGGAGCCGGAGGCGGAGACGGTGCGCGCACCGCAGGGCACCGCGTTCGTGCCGTGGGCGGAGCTGCCCCGGCTGTCCGGCGCGGCGGGCGGCACCTCCGTGCACGTCAGCCTGGCCGCACTGACCGGCGAACCGGTGCACGTCCCGGTGGCCGACGCGGTCGCGGAGGTGGTGCCCGGCGAGGACGGTGTGGAGGTGGTCTGGGCGGCCGACGGCGCCCGCACCCGGGTCTCGTTCGGGCCGGTGGGGGTGACGCACGCGGAGGGCTAGGGCCTGCTACGGCGGATCAGGTCGCAGGACAGGCACGGCACCTCGTCGACGCTGGTGAGCGGGGTCTGGTGCGTGCAGCCGCAAGGCGGAGGAGGGCGTCGACGCGGAGCGTCGGCAACCGACGACAACGCCGCGGACGCGCGTGCCGGGCCCCGCGTCCGGGGCATGATCCGCCGGACAGGCCCTATGGCCTGCTACGGCGTTTCGAGGACTCCGACGCGTGTCCGCGGTCGGAGCCCTCCCGCATGTGCCCCTCCCGCGTGCGCGCCCCTGCCCGCATGCGCCCTCCCCCGTGCGCCCTCCCCCGGTGGCGCGCCCCGGCCGGGACGGTGACGCTGGAACGGCACCCGTGAGAAGGAGCCGTCTCCATGCGCAAGTCGTCGTGCACCGTGATCGCGGCCGTAACCCTGTGGATCCTGTGCGCCGCCGGAGCGGAGGCCGCGGAGCCCGGCGCCCCGGGGCTTCCGGGCGAGGTGACGGCGACCGAGTGCATCGAGGGCGGCGGAGTGATCATCATCTCGGCGGACGGGGACGGGACGGGCTCCTTCACGGCGCTGTGCCGGGGCGGCACCCACGACGGACAGACCGTCACCTGAGCCCACCGCCTCCGCTCGTCACGCCCATGCCTTGAGTCCCGAACGCTGGGTACGCGGTCACGGCCCACCACGGCAGTCGGTACCCGAACACGACCGGGCGCGTGCAGCGGCCCGTCCAGAAACGGAGAATGGCCGATGAGCGAGGCCAACCCCCTGAAGCGAGCAGCCCGCAAGGTGACCGAGGGCCTGCACGGCGAGGCCGGCGGGCCGCCGGACGGAATTCCCGGCCGGCCCGGTCCCGAGTCGCCTCCCGTCGCCGAACCCACCGAGCCCCGCGAGCCGCTGCCCCCGAAGCCGGACCAGACCGGCCCGGACACCGTGTCGCCGACCGGACAGCCCACGGGTGCGGACCAGGCACGGGTGGCACAGTCCGGCAGCTACCTGACGGACGCCCAGGGGACGCGCCTGTACGACACCGACCACTCGCTGAAGGCCGGGCCGCGCGGGCCCGTACTGCTGCAGGACCACCATCTGCGCGAGAAGGTCATGCACTTCGACCACGAGCGCATCCCGGAGCGCGTGGTCCACGCCCGGGGCGCCGGCGCGCACGGGGTGTTCCAGAGCTACGGCACGGCGGCCTCCGTGACCAAGGCCGCTTTCCTGGCCGCCGACGTGGAGACGCCGGTGTTCACGCGGTTCTCCACGGTGGTCGGCTCGCGCGGGTCGTCGGACACCGTGCGGGACACACGCGGCTTCGCGACGAAGTTCTACACCAGTGAGGGCGTCTTCGACCTGGTCGGCAACAACATCCCGGTCTTCTTCATCCAGGACGCCATCAAGTTCCCGGACGTGGTGCACGCGGCGAAGCCGCACCCGGACCGGGAGATCCCGCAGGCGCAGAGCGCCCACGACACCTTCTGGGACTTCGTCTCGCTGCACACCGAGGCGACGCACCACACCATCTTCTTCATGGGCGACCGGGGCATCCCGCGCTCCTACCGGATGATGGAGGGCTTCGGCGTCCACACCTTCCGGCTGGTGAACTCCGAAGGTGCCACGACGCTGGTGAAGTTCCACTGGAAGCCCAAGCTGGGCGTGCACTCGCTGGTCTGGGACGAGGCCCAGATCATCAACGGCGTCGACCCCGACTTCCACCGCCGGGACCTCGCGGACGCCATCGAGGCGGGCGCGTACCCGCAGTGGGAGCTGGGCATCCAGACCTTCCCCGACACCCCGGAGCAGACCTTCGAGGGGATCGACCTGCTGGACCCGACCAACCTCGTGCCCGAGGAGCTGGCACCGGTGCAGCCGGTCGGTCTGCTGACCCTGAACCGCAACCCGTCCAACTTCTTCGCCGAGACCGAGCAGGTCGCCTTCCACGTCGGCCACCTGGTGCCCGGCATCGACGTCACCGACGACCCGCTGCTCGCGGGGCGGCTCTTCTCGTACCTGGACACGCAGATCACCCGTCTGGGCGGCCCCAACTTCCCGCAGCTGCCGATCAACCGGCCGCAGGCACCGGTCAACGACATGCTGCGCGACGGCATGCACCAGACGGCCGTGCACCGGGGTGTGGCTCCCTACCGGCCCAACTCCCTGGACGGCGGCTGCCCGTTCACCGCGGGTGCGGACACCAACGCGTTCATCGAGGCTCCGGTGCGGGTGCCGGAGGGGAGGAAGGTCCGCGAGGCGCCCGAGTCGTTCGCGGACCACTTCAGCCAGCCGCGCCGGTTCTGGCTGAGCATGAGCCCGGTGGAGCGCGAGCACATCATCGGCGCCTACACCTTCGAGCTGGGCAAGTGCTACGAGCAGGCCATCCGGGAGCGGACGCTGCAGGTCCTGGCCAACATCGACCCCGAGCTGTGCGCGGGTGTCGCCGAGGGCCTCGGCCTGCCCGCCCCGGAGCCGACCGTGCCGCCGGCCGACGTCGAGCCCAGTCCGGCGCTGTCCCAGGTCGGCGGGACCTGGCCGCTGGACGGCAGGGTCGTCGGCATCGTGACCGGCGGGGCGGACCTGGAGGGCGTGGCGGCCGTGCGGGAGGCGGTGCTGAACGCCGGGATGGTGCCGCTGATCGTGGCACCGACCGGCGGCACCCTCGGCTCGGGCGACGCCGCGCTGACCGTGCAGCGCAGCTATGTCACCGCGCGGTCGGTCGAGTTCGACGCGGTGCTGGTCGCGGGGACGCCCGACATGGGCGGCGACGCCTACACCCCGCGGGACTACAAGGCGGGCCCGGCGCCCTCGGGTCCCGGAACGGTCGACCCGCGGGTGAGTCTGCTGCTGTCGGAGGCGTTCCGGCACGGCAAGGCGATCGGGGTCTGGGCCGGCGGGACACCGGCGCTGGAGGCTTCCGGTGTGCCCGCCGACGCACCGGGCGTGATCGTCGCCGACTCCGGTACCGCCGCGCTGGAACAGATCACGGAACTGATGGGCTCGCACCGGGTGTGGGAACGCTTCACCACGCCGCGGGGCTGATCCACCGGACCGTGGGGCCGGGCACCGTCGTGGGTGCCCGGCCCCCTGGTGTGTTCAGCACAGGACGCGCAGCGCGCCGGGCAGCACCCTGGCCGTGACGGGCACGACGGCCTCGACCTCGCCGTCGGCGCCGTAGGGTATCGCCCGGTTCGCCTCGATGCGGACCTCCCGGCCGCGCAGGACGTGCACTTGGGGGCGGTGGACGTGGGCTCCCGTCGCCAGTTCGCTCATCAGGGCGAAGAACAGCCGCCGCGGCGCCTGGTGGATCATCACCACGTCGAGCAGGCCGTCGTCCACGCGGGCTGAGGGGGCGATGAGACGGTTGAAGCCGTAGTAGCCGGAGTTGGCGGCGACCACCGTGTAGCCGGTGAAGGCGTGCTCCTCGCCGTCGACCGTGACGCGGTAGCGCGTCGCGCGCCACCCCGCCACGGCCCGGACCGCCCCCGCGTAGTAGGAGGCGGCACCGCGCAGCAGGCGCGTGGTGTTGGCGTGCCGGTTGGCGAGCGCGTCGACACCGGCGTACACGCTGCCGAGGACGACGGTGCGGTCGTGGACGGCGGAGGTGACCTCGACCGTGTCGACGGGCCGCGGGTCGCCGTGCAGCAGCACCTCGGCCAGGGCGGCCGGCTCGGTGGGCAGCTTCAGGGCGCGGGCGAAGTCGTTGCCGCGCCCGGCCGGGACCAGGCCGAGCACGGCGCCGGTGCCACTGAGGGCGCCGCCGATCCCGCCCGCCATGCCGTCGCCGCCGACGGCGAGCACCACCCGCCCCGACGCTCCGGCCCGCCGGGCGAGTTCGCGGGCGTGGGCGAGGCTGTGGCTGTACTCGGTCTCCAGCTCCGCGCCGGCCTCCCGCAGCAGCCGGGCCACCCCGAGCAGCGCGGCGGCCGAGGTGGCGCCGCCCGCGGTGGGGTTGACGACGGCGGTGAACTGTCGCATCGGTGTGCCTCCGGGCTGACGGGTGGTGCCGGACTGTTGTCTCACGGGGTCGGGGTGCTCGGTCGGGCGGGGTCAGTCCGCGGGCAGCAGGACGCCCGGACTGAGCAGTCCGGTGGGGTCCAGGCTCCGCTTGACCGCGCGCAGCGCCTCGACGCCGAGGGGGCCCGCCTCCCGGACGTACCAGTCGCGGTGGTCGGTGCCGACCGCGTGGTGGTGGGTGATGGTGCCGCCGGCGGCGAGGATGGCCTCGTTGGCGGCGTGCTTGGCCCGGGTCCAGTGCGCCACGGCGTCCTCGCCCTGGGCGGAGACGACCGTGAAGTAGAGGGAGGCTCCGTTCTCGTAGACGTGCGAGATGTGGCACATGACCAGGGGCGGGGTGCCGGCCTCGGTGAGGGTGCCGGTGAGCGCCTCGCGGACGGCGGCGTACAGGGCGGGCAGGCGGGACCAGTAGGCCGCCGTCTCCAGGGTCTCGGCGAGCGCGCCGGCGTCGAGCAGGGAGTCGCGCAGGTACGGCGCCGAGTAGCGGCCGCGGGCCCAGCGCTCCCCCGGTTCGTCGCCGGCGAAGGTGCCGCCGCTCTCGCGCAGGACGGCGGCGGCGCCCTCGCGGCGGTGGGCGGTGTCCTCCTCGGTGCCCTCGAAGCCGACGACCGCGAGGCAGCCGGCGTCCTGCTGGTCCAGTGAGGCTCCGACGGCGTCGGGCTGGGCGAGGCCGATCAGGGTCTCGGTCTCGTCGGACAGCCGCAGCACCGTGGGCCGGGGGCCGTCCTGGGCGAGCCGGCGCAGGGCCGCGGCGCCCTCGTCGAAGGAGGCGAAGCGCCAGCCCTCGTAACGGCGGACCTTCGGCACGGGCCGCACCCGCACGGTGACGGCGGTGATGACGCCGAAGGCGCCCTCCGAGCCCAGGACGAGCTGGCGCAGGTCGGGGCCGGCGGCCGAGCGCGGGGCGCGGCCCGTGTCGAGGGTGCCCGAAGGGGTGGCGAGGGTGAGGCCGAGGACCATCTCGTCGAAGCGGCCGTAACCGGCGGAGGCCTGGCCGCTGGAGCGGGTCGCGGCGAAGCCGCCGACGGTGGCCCACTCGTAGGACTGGGGGAAGTGGCCGAGGGTGTACCCGTGCTCGGCGAGCAGCGCCTCGGCCTCGGGGGCGCGCAGCCCCGGCTGGAGGGTGGCGGTGCGGGAGACCTCGTCGAGGCCGAGCAGGCGGTTCATGCGGCGCAGGTCGAGTGCGACGAACGCACCCTCGCGGCCGGGCGCGAGACCGCCGACGACGGAGGTGCCGCCGCCGAACGGGACGAGGGCCAGCCCGTGTTCCGCGCAGGCGGCCAGCACGGCGAGCACCTCGTCGTGGCCGTCCGGCAGGACGACGGCGGCCGGGGTGTCGGCGGTGTCGCCGGCCCGCATGCGCAGCAGGTCGGGAGTGGACTTCCCGCGGGTGTGCCGGACGCGGCTCTCCGCGTCCGTGCGCACGTCGTCCGCGCGGCCGCCGACGGCTGCTTCCAGTGCGCGGCGGGCGTCCTCGCCCAGCGGCGAGACGGGTACGGCGATCTCCGGCAGCGGGAGCGCGGCGGCTTCGCGGGGTGTGACACCGAGCAGCTCGCGCAGCAGTCCGGTCACCGTGTCGGGCAGCGGCGTCGCCCTGGCCGGGTCGCCCCAGCCGTTCCACAGCATGTCCATCGCCTGTCGTCCTCACGGTCGCTTCGGGGAATGCCGACCGCATCACCCCGCTAGGCGTTACACTGTGACACATGACGCCCAACCGTCACAACCATGCGAGCAGGCAGACCCCCGCGGACAACGACACGGTGCTGGACGCCGTGCGCGACTGCGTGATGGCCGTCGGGGTGCGCCGTACGACGATGACCGACGTCGCCCGCCGCGCCGGTGTCTCCCGGATGACGCTGTACCGGCGCTGGCCGGACGTGCGGTCGCTGGTCGGCGACCTGATGACCCGGGAGTGGATCGCGGTGGCCACCGGCGCGATCCCCGGGCCCGGGGAGGCCACCGGCACCCGCTCGCGCATCGTCGACGGCCTGGTGGCCGGGGTGGAGGCGTTCCGCGCCCACCCCCTCTTCCGCAAGATCGTCGACGTCGACCCGGAGCTGCTCCTGCCCTACGTCCTCGACCGGCGCGGGGCCAGCCAGGAGGCGCTCCTCGAGCTGCTGGCCGACGCGCTCGAGGAGGGCCACGCCGACGGGTCGGTGCGCACGGTGCACACCGGGCGGCAGGCCCGGTCGGTGCTGCTGCTCGTCCAGTCCTTCGCCCTGTCGCTGCGGACCATGACCGACGAGGACGACGCCGAGCTGACCCCCGCGGCCCTCCTCGCGGAGCTGCGCATCATCCTGGAGAGGACCCTCACGCCATGAGCACCGCCGACCGCCCCGCCGCCGGGGCCTCCCTGTCCGCCGCACGGCGCTCGCGCGAGGTGGCCGACACCGTCGGCGGCCCCGTCGTGGACGTCCTCGTCGTCGGGCTCGGCGCGACCGGCGCGGGCGCCGCCCTGGACGCCGCCGCCCGTGGCCTGAGCGTCGCCGCCGTGGACGCACACGACCTGGCCTTCGGCACCTCCCGCTGGAGCTCCAAGCTCATCCACGGCGGCCTGCGCTACCTCGCCTCCGCGCAGCTGGACGTCGCCCACGAGAGCGCGGTGGAACGCGGGGTGCTGATGGAGCGCACGGCACCCCACCTGGTGCGCGCCCAGCCCTTCGTACTGCCGCTCACCCCGCTCGTGTCCCGCGGCCAGGCCGCCCTGGCGTGGGCGGGGTTCCGGGCCGGCGACACCCTGCGGCTCGCGGCGCGCACCGCACGGGCCACGCTGCCCGCGCCGCGGCGCCTGTCCGCCGTGGAGACCCGCCACCTCGCCCCGGCGCTGCGCTCCGACCGGCTGCGCGGCGGACTGCTCTCCTGGGACGGCCGGCTCACCGACGACGCCCGGCTGGTGACGGCGCTGGCCCGGACCGCCGCGGCCCGCGGAGCTCGGATCCTCACCCGCGTCAGGGCCCTGGAGCTGACCGGGTCCGGCGCCCGCGTGCGGGACGAGCTGACCGGCGAGGAGGGCGTGATACGGGCCCGCGCGGTGGTCAACGCATCCGGGGTGTGGGCCGGCGACCTCGTGGACGGCATCCGGATCCGCCCCTCCCGCGGCACCCACCTCGTCCTGCGCTCCGAGCACCTCGGCCCGCTCCCGGCGGGCCTGCACGTGCCGGTCCCCGGCGAGACCAACCGCTTCGTCCTCGTACTGCCCCAGGGCGACGGCCGTGTCTACGTGGGTCTCACCGACGAGCCCGTGGACGGGGACGTCCCGGACGTGCCCGACGTGCCCGAGACCGACGTCGGCTTCCTGCTCGACGTGCTCGGCTCGGTGCTGGAGGTGCCGGTCCACCGCGAGGACGTGGTCGGCGCCTTCGCGGGACTGCGCCCGCTGCTCGACACCACACCGTCGAACCGGTCCGGCGCCGGGCCCCGCACGGCGGACGTCTCCCGCCGGCACGCCGTGCTCACCTCGCCGGAGGGCGTGATCACCGTGGTCGGCGGCAAGCTCACCACCTACCGGCGCATGGCCGAGGACGCCGTGGACGCCGCCGTCGCCGCCCGGGGCCTGGCCGCCGGACCGTCCCCCACCGCCGCGCTGCCCCTGGTCGGCGCCGCCGCCCCGCACGCCCTGGCCCGGGTCCGGGCGCCGCGCCGCCTGGTGCGGCACTACGGCACCGAGGCGCCGGCGGTGCGGGCCCTCGCCGCCCGCGATCCCCGTCTCGCCGAGCGGGTGCTGCCGGGCCACCCCGTCACCGGGGCCGAACTGCTGTGGGCGCTGCGTCACGAGGGCGCCCTGGACGCGGCCGATCTGCTCGACCGGCGCACCCGCATCGGTGTGGTTCCCGAGGACCGCGCGGCGGCCCTGGACGCGGTGCGCGCCCTCGTCGGCGAGACCGGCGGGACGGGCGGGACCGGCGGCGCCGGCGAGGTCACGGCGGACCGGGGCTGATACCGGCCGCGGCTCCCGGTCCGTACGCATCCGCCCGGCCCGACGGGCTGGGGCGTCGGGCCGGGCGGGCCGGCCGAGCGGGGTCGGCCGGCGCGGCAGGCGGCCGGAGGGGCGGGCGCCTGCCCGGTCAGGTGTCGCGGTCGTCCTCCTGGACGGCCTTGCGGAGTTTCGCCTCGACTTTGTGCTGGGACTGGCCTCCCTCCTTGACGTACTCCGTCATCGCGGTCCGCGCGTCCCGGTCCAGGTCGCGCCAGGCCCGTACGGCCGTCTCGTAGGTGCGGGACTGCCGCGGGGTCCACTGGTGCTGCGTGGGCGGCCCGTACGAGTCGCGCAGTTCCTCGACCCGGTGCTGTGCCAGGTCCGCCGCGCGGCGCTTGTGCACGAGCTCCTCGAATGTGTGTGCCACCACACCTCGACGGTAGTCAGTGGAGCGCCCGGGCGCGCGTCGAACCCGCGGCGGCCGGTGTGCCGGTGCGTGCCGATGCGCTCCGGTCCGCACAAGTGGTCCACGCGGGCGGCGAAGAGCCTTAACATCAAGCCACCGACGACGGCCGGGCACGGGCGGCACACACGAGAGCTGAGGGCAGCGTGGCGGAGACCGAGGGAGCGGCGGTACCGGAGCGGCTGCTGATCACCCGTACCACCACGGGCGACGGCGTCAGTCTCGTGGTCCTCGCCGGAGAAGTCGATCTCGACGGCAGCGGCCGGCTGCGGGAGGTCCTGCTGGCCTCGGTGGAGTCCGCGCCCGGCACGGTGGTGGACTTCGGCGAGGTGGGGTTCCTGGACTCCAGCGGCATCAACGTCCTGATCTCCGCCCACCGGGCCGCCGAGTCCCGCGGCGTCTGGTTCCGGCTCGCCGCCCCGCGCGACGCCGTCGAACGCGTGCTGCGGCTGGTGGGCGTCGACGCGCTCATCCCCTGCTACCCGAGTGTGGAGCGGGCCCTGACCGCCTGACCGCGTCAGGTCAGCGGCAGGCGCGCGTACACCGTCTTGCCCGTCGCGTGCGGCTTGGTGATCACCTCGTCGCACAGCCGTGTCACGATCTCCAGCCCGTGCCGGCCGACGCGGACGGGGTCGCGCGGCAGGAAGGTGGGAAACGCGTCCCCCGTGTCCGACACCGCGATCTCCACACCGTCGCCGACCAGGGTCAGCTCCAGCCGGCAGGGGCCGGGCGCGTGCCGCAGCGCGTTCGTCACCAGCTCGCTCGCGACCAGCCGGGCGGCGTCCAGGAAGGTGTCCGCCGGCTTCACGCCCCGCTCGGCGAGACGTGCCGCGAATCCGCGCACGGCGTCCCTGGCAGCGGGGATCATCGCGGATCCGCCCCTGAAATCCACCACCGCGCAGACGACGGAGCCGTCCGCGGTGTCGGGTCCGTGCGCCGGGGTCATACCGAGCCTCACCGTCCGGTCCGGGGCCGAGTGGGGAGCGAAGGTCCCCCACTCTCACGATACGCACCGGCGCGCCTCCCACGATCCCTTCGCCCCAACTTCCGCCGCACGCGCCGTTTTCCGGGCGGCACCGCCTCACATCGCGAGAACCGGACACCGCCCCCGTCCCGATCGGCGCGCGGGACGGGGGCGGGGCCGGAGACGGAAGCGGTCGAACGGCCAGCCGGAGGGCCGGATCAGGAGGCGGTGCAGGTGCCGAGCGTGGGCGCGGCGTCGCTGCCGTTCTTCGCCGCGGTGAACCCGAAACCGGTCGACGCGCCGGCCGCCAGGGCCCCGTTCCAACTCGGCCTCACCGTCATGACGTTGCCGCTCCAGGTGGGCGTGCCGTTCCAGAGGGAGGAGACGGACTGCTGCGCCGGCAGGGTGACCGTCACGGTCCAGGCGCTGACCGGCTCGTCGCCCGCGGTGATGGTGACCTGGCCGTTGTAGCCGCTGTTCCAGTCCGCGGTCCTGGTGTACGTGGCGGTGCAGGTCACGGTGGCGTCGCCCGGGTCACCGGGGTCTCCGGGATCGCCCGGGTCACCCGGGCCGTCCGAGCCGCCGAGGGCGGACAGGACGGCGTCGTAGGCCGGCTTCTCCTGGTAGTTGCCGTCGAACAGCAGCGGGGTGCCGCCGCTGCGCCACGAGTACTTGTCGGTGACGCCCCAGACGGTCATGCCGGTACAGCGGTCGACCGCGAGGCAGGCCTCGACGACCTTCCGGTAGTCGGCGGCCTGGGCCGAGCCGGAGCCCTCGATGTCCAGCTCCGTGATCTGCACGTCCACGCCGAGGTCGGCGAAGCGCTGGAGGTTCTGCCGGTAGTCGGACGGGACCGGGGAGTTGCTGTTGAAGTGGGACTGGAAGCCCACGCAGTCGATGGGCACGCCGCGGGACTTGAAGTCCTTGACCATGGCGTAGACGGCATCGCTCTTCGCGTTGACGCCGTCGGTGTTGTAGTCGTTGTAGCAGAGCTTGGCGGCCGGGTCGGCGGCGCGGGCGGTGCGGAACGCCTCCTCGATGAAGCCGTCGCCCAGCTTGTCCTGGAAGGGCGAGCTGCGCCGCGCGCCGCTGCCGCCGTCCTGGAACGCCTCGTTGACGACGTCCCAGCTGTGGATCTCTCCCTTGTAGTGGCCCATCAGGCCGTTGATGTGGTCCTTCATGGCGGTGCGCAGGTCGGAGGCGCCCAGCGAGCTCACCCAGGAGGGCAGTTGGGAGTGCCAGACCAGGGTGTGGCCGCGCACGTCCATGCCCCGGCTCTGCGCGTGGTCCACGATCCGGTCGGCGGAGGTGAAGGTGAAGGTGCCGCGGCTGGGTTCGGTGGCGTCCCACTTCATCTCGTTCTCGGGGGTCACCGAGCTGAACTCGCGGTCCAGCGTGGCGGTGTAGTCGGCCTCCCCGAGGTGGCTCGCCGCGACGGCGGTGCCGAAGTAGCGGCCCTGTCCGGCGGCCGCGGACCCGAGCGTGTCGGCGGCTTCGGCGGAGTGGGCCGCGGCCGTCAGAGCGGCCGCGGCCACGAGACCGGCGGTGGCCGCTCTCGACAGGCGTCTCAACTTCATGCTCATGTCATCCCGTTCCTTGAATCGGTGCGCGGAGGCCGTCCGGAAGGGCGGAAGCCGCCGAACTCCACCCCGAGAGGCCGAAAGTTTCGGTCGTATTTCCGAATGTCGCGGAGGAGATTACGGACTCCCGTGCGGGAGGTCAACGCCCCGTCACGGTGACGTCACGGTCACCCGTGCGACCCGACCGCGTGCGCGACCGGGCGCGGGGGGCGCATTCTGGCTGTGTCGCCCGCACGGCCCGTGTCGTCCCGCGCGGCGGCGCACGGACGAGGTGGGGCCGATGAGCACAGGCGCCGGGAACGCCGGGCGGACCGACCGGGTGCCCGGGCGGCTGACCGCGGCGCTGATCGACGCGTCGACCCGGGCGATCGGAGCGGCCGGCGGCCACGTGGGCGGTGTGTACCTGCGCTCCTCCGCCCCCGGCGTGCTGCGGCTCGCCGTCCTGGCCGGACTGCCCGGACCGCTGTTCCGCCCCTGGTGGCGCCTGCACGCCGACAGCCCGTTCCCGGTCGCCGACGCCTACCGGCTGGGAGTCCACGTGGTGCTGCCCAACGCCGCCGAGACCATGCGCCGGTACCCGCAGTTCGCGGCCGGTCTCCCCTTTCCCTTCGGCTCCCTGTACGTACCCCTCTCCGGTGCGAGCCGGGCCTACGGCGTGCTGACCGTCCTGCGGCCCGCGGCCCCCCACGCCGCCGACGTGCTGGAGGGCGCGGACCGCTTGGCCGGGCTGGCGCAGGACCTGGGCGCGGCACTGGAGCGGCTGGAGGCCGACGCCGACGCGCCGCCGGTCGTCTGGGAGGGCGAGCCGCTGTGCGTACGGCCGCCGGCCGCGGGCCGGCGCGCGCAACGCGCCGGAAGTTTCGGCTGGGATCCGGACACCGGCGCCGTCACCCTCGACGAGCCGCTGTGCGCGCTGCTCGGCATCGCGGCCGGGCACACCGGAGCGCCGGCGGGGCTCGGGACGCTCACCGGTGTGCTGGCCCCCGACGACGGTCACCGGATCGCCGCGGCGCTGCGGGAGACCGCCGCGGGCCGGCCGCCCCGGCTGCCCCTGTACGTACGCACCGTGGACGGTTCACTGCGCCTGGTGGAGCTGTGGCGGCCGCCGTCGGCGCCGCCCGCGGGCGGGCCGGTGCGCGGCGCCGTGCGCGACCCCTCCGACGGCACCGTGGCCGACGCCGCGGCCGACCTGCTGCCGGAGGGTGTCCTGTGCGTCGACCGGCTCGGCACCGTCGTGTACGCGAACCCCCGCGCCGCCCGGTTGCTGGGCGGGCCGCGGGCGGGACTGGCCGGCCGCTCCCTGTGGGAGGCCGTGCCGTGGCTGGACCAGCCCGCCTACGAGGATCATCTGCGCGGTGCCCTGCTCTCCCCGGAGCCGGTCCGCTTCCACGTCCGGCGACCGCCCGACGCCGGCCGCCGGAGCACGCCGCGGCCCTACGAGGGCGACTGGCTCGCCGTCAGCGTGTATCCCGGGCCGGACTTCCTGACGGCCACACTCCGCCCGGCCAACCGGGTGGCCGACGCGTCGGCCGGACTCACGCCCGAGCACGGCGTACCGGCAGGGGGCGGGACCGAGGCGGCCCCCGAGCCGGACGCGGGTGACCCGGCGCCGCCGGTCGCCACGACGGCACCGGAGTACCGCCCCATCGTCCTGGCCGTGGCCCTCACCGAGGCGGTCACCGCCCGCCAGGTGTCCGCCGTGGTCGTACGGGAGCTGCTGCCGGCGTTCGGCGGCCGCCGGCTCGCCATCTACCTGCTCCAGGACCGCCATCTGCATCTGGCGTGGGAGACGGGCTTCCCGCCCGGCTTCCTGGCGCCCTTCGAAGGGGTGCCGCTGGACGCCCGGCTGCCCGGGGTGGAGACGCTGACCAGCGGCCGGCCGCTCTTCTTCGACTCGATGCAGGACCTGGCCGCCGCGTATCCGGGCATTCCGCTGGACGCCACGGAGGGTGCCCGTGCCTTCCTGCCGCTGATCGCCTCCGGGCGGCCGGTCGGCTCCTGCATCCTCGGCTTCGAACGGTCCCGGGGCTTCGGCGCCGAGGAGCGCACGGTGCTCACGGCGCTCGCCGGCCTCGTCGCCCACGCCATGGAGAAGGCCCGGCGCTACGAGTCCGAGACCGCGCTCGCCCGCGGGCTGCAGGAGGCGCTGCTGCCCCGGCGGCTGCCCGCGCACCCGCTGCTGGAGACCGCGGGCCGCTATCTGCCCGGCACCGCGGGCATGGAGGTGGGCGGGGACTGGTACGACGTGGTGGCCTCCGGGGAGAGCATGGCACTCGTCATCGGGGACGTGCAGGGCCACGGCGTGCAGGCCGCGGCGACCATGGGGCAACTGCGCAGCGCGGTGCGCGCCTTCGCCCTCGGCGACCGTCCGCCCGACGAGGTGATGAGCGGCGTCAACCGCCTGCTGGCCGATCTGGACCCGGGCCTGTTCGCGAGCTGCTGCTACATCCGGCTCGACCCGGCCACCGGACGGGCCTGCGCGGCACGGGCGGGACACCCGCCGCCGCTGCTGCGCCACCCGGACGGACGCACCGAGACCCTCGACCTGCCCGGCGGGGTGGTGCTCGGGGTGGACCCGGGCGCGCCCTACCCGCTGACCGATTTCGTGGTCGAACCCGGCGCCGTGCTCGCCCTGTACACCGACGGTCTCGTGGAGCGGCCCGGCGCCGACATCGACGACGGGATCAACGCGCTGCGGCTCGCGCTGGCCCGGGCCGGCGCGCCCGCCGTACGGCCGGGGAGCCGTTCGCTGGCGGGTGTCGCGGACCGGATCGTCGTGACCGCCCGCCACACCGCGGACCGCCCCGACGACATCGCCCTGCTGCTCGCCACCCGCCGCATCCGCCCCGGAAGCCCCGGGTGAGGCCGGCCGTGCACGTCCTGGCGCCCGGCGCGGACACCCGGGTGCCCCGTCCGGCGGTCCGCCGTGTCCCACGGGGCGCCCCTCGCCTCCCGGGGCCCGGCAGTGTAGACATGAGCACATGGTCCGACTGATGGGTCGATCGGGAGAACGGTCACCCCGTCGTCCCGGCGGCCCGCACGTCCGACACCGGCAGGACGCGGACCGGTCACGGCGGGGAGCGGACGCGGGGCGGTCCGCCTCGGCGCTGCGCTCGGCGCTGTCCGGACGCAGCGTGGCCGGCCAGGTCTTCGTGATGAACGTGGTCATCGTGCTGCTGCTCGTGGTGGCCGCGGCGGTCGCGCTGGTGCTCCAGGTGCGGCACGACAGCACGGTGGAGGCCCGCAACCGGTCCGTCTCGGTGGCCGCGACGTTCGCCAACTCCCCCGGCATCCTCCAGGCGCTGCGCGGTCCCGACCCCACGGCGGTGCTCCAGCCCCGCGCCGAGTCGGTGCGCAAGGCCACCGACGTGGACTTCGTGGTCGTCACGAACCCCGAGGGCATCCGCTATACGCATCCCAAGCCGGACCGCATCGGCAAGAAGTTCGTCGGGAACATCGCGCCCGCGCTGGCCGGCAAGACGGTGACCGAGGAGATCGAGGGCACCATCGGACCGCTCGTCCAGGCCATCGTGCCCGTCAAGGCGCCCGACGGGAAAGTGGTGGGCCTGGTCTCGGCCGGCATCACGACCGAGAACGTGGGCGGGGCCGCCGACCGCCAGCTCCCCCTCGTCCTGAGCGCGGCGGCCGTCGGGCTGGCCCTCGCGACCGGGGGCACGGCCCTGGTGAGCCGGCGGCTGCTGCGGCAGACGCACGGCCTGGGGCCGAACGAGATGACCCGGATGTACGAACACCACGACGCCGTCCTGCACAGCGTCCGCGAGGGCGTGCTCATCGTCGGCGGCGAGGGCAGGCTGCTGCTGGCCAACGACGAGGCGCGGCGCCTGCTCGCCCTGCCGCCGGACGCCGAGGGCCGGCACGTCGGCGCCCTCGGGCTGCCGTCCGACCTGGCGGAGCTGCTCGCCTCCGGCCAGGCCGCCACCGACGAGGTGCACCTGGTCAAGAACCGGCTGCTGGCCATCAACCAGCGGCCCACGGACGTACGGGGCGGACCGGCCGGCAGCGTCGCGACGCTGCGCGACTCGACCGAGCTGCGGGCCCTGTCCGGCCGGGCCGAGACCGCCCGGGAGCGCCTGGACATCCTGTACGCGGCCGGGGTGGGCATCGGCACCAGCCTCGACGTCACCCGCACCGCCGAGGAACTGGGCGAGCTGGCCGTGCCCCGGTTCGCGGACTACGTCACCGTGGACCTGTTCGACACCGTGCTGGCCGGCGGTCAGCCGGACAGTGCGACGCCGCTGCGCCGCACCGCGCGCAGCGGCGTCAGCGAGGAGGTCCCGCTCTATCCCGTGGGCCGGCAGATCCGTTACGTCGACTCCTCGCCGCAGGGCCGCACGCTGCGGACCGGCCGGGCCGTCCTGGAGCCCCGCCTCGGCGAGGCGCCGGGCTGGCAGGCGCAGGACCACGAGCGCTCCGCGCAGGTGGTGGAGTACGGCGTCCACTCGCTGATCACCGTCCCGCTGCGTGCGGGCAGCCTGGTGCTCGGGGTGGTGAGCTTCTGGCGTTCGGACAAGCCCGAGCCGTTCGACGAGGACGAGCTGGCGCTCGGCGAGGAGCTGGTCGCGCGGGCCGCGGTCTCCATCGACAACGCGCGCCGCTACACCCGCGAGCACAGCATGGCGGTGACCCTCCAGCGCAGTCTGCTGCCCCGCAGGCTGCCGGACCAGAACGCCCTGGACGTCGCCTACCGCTACCTGCCCGCGCAGGCCGGGGTCGGCGGGGACTGGTTCGACGTGCTGCCGCTGTCCGGGGCCCGGGTCGCGCTCGTCGTCGGCGACGTCGTCGGGCACGGGCTGCACGCCGCTGCCACCATGGGCCGGCTGCGGACGGCGGTGCACAACTTCACCGCTCTCGATCTCCCGCCCGACGAACTGCTCGGGCTCCTGGACGAGCTGGTCGGCCGCATCGACCAGGACGAGGCGGCCGACGACAGCAGCGCCCCGGTGACCGGTGCGACCTGCCTCTACGCGATCTACGACCCGGTCGCCGGCTCCTGTGTGATGGCCCGGGCGGGCCATCCGCCGCCGGCCCTGATCCGGCCCGACGGCACGGTGGAGTTCCCCGAGGTGCCCGCGGGGCCCCCGCTGGGCCTGGGCGGTCTCCCGTTCGAGACGACGGAACTGCGGCTGGCGGAGGGCAGCCGGCTCGTGCTGTACACCGACGGGCTGGTCGAGGACCGCCTGCACGACATCGACGTCGGCCTGGAACAGCTGCGCCGGGCACTGGAGACGGCCGGCGAGACGCCCGAGGAGACCTGCCGGACCGTCCTGGACGCCCGGCTCCCGGACCGGCCGGGCGACGACATCGCGCTGCTGGTCGCCCGCACCCGGACGCTGGGCCCCGACCAGGTCGCGGAGTGGGACGTCCCGAACGATCCCGCGGCGGTCGGCGAGGTGCGTTCCCAGGTCACCCGGCGGCTGGGCGAGTGGGGCCTGGACGAGCTGGTGTTCACCACGGAGCTGATCCTCAGCGAGCTGGTCACCAACGCCATCCGGTACGGCGGCGAGACCGTCCACGTCCGGGTGGTGCGCGACCGCAGCCTGATCTGCGAGGTGTTCGACAGCTCCAGCACCTCGCCGCATCTGCGGTACGCGGCCATGACGGACGAGGGCGGGCGCGGCCTGTTCCTGGTCGCGCAGCTCGCGGAGCGCTGGGGCACCCGCTACACCCCGGCGGGCAAGGTCATCTGGGCGGAGCAGCCGGCGCCCTGACGGCCGCGGAGGCCCTCCCCCGGACCGACCCGGGAGCCTCGGTCGCCCTCGGTCCGTACCGATTCCGTGCGAGACGGGTGTCCGGCGGGCCGATTGTCTGGTAGGAAACTTTCCTATCAGTGCCCGGCACTCCCGACCCCCCACCACACCTGGAGATTCCGTGAGGCACCCCTTCCCCGACCCGGCGCGCCCCTCAGGCCCCTCGCGCCGTACCGTGATCGCCATGGCATGCGCGTCCCTGGCGACAGTCCCTCTCCTCACCCCCTCGCGGGCCGCGGCGGCCTCCGCGCGGGCGACGGGGCTCGACGACCCGGCGAAGAAGGAGATCGCCATGCAACTGGTGTCGAGCGCGGAGAACTCCTCGCTCGACTGGAAGGCGCAGTACCGGTACATCGAGGACATCGGCGACGGCCGCGGCTACACCGCCGGCATCATCGGCTTCTGCTCCGGCACCGGTGACATGCTCGACCTGGTGGAGCTGTACGCCGAGCGCAACCCCGGCAACCTGCTCGCGCCCTATCTGCCCGCGCTGCGCCGGGTGGACGGCTCCGACTCGCACGAGGGCCTCGACCCCGGCTTCCCGGACGACTGGCGCCGGGCCGCCGACACGGACCCCGGGTTCCGCCGGGCGCAGGACGACGAGCGCGACCGCGTCTACTTCGACCCCGCCGTACGGCGCGGCAAGGAGGACGGGCTGCGGACGCTGGGGCAGTTCGCGTACTACGACGCGATCGTCATGCACGGCGACGGCGGCGACCGTCTGAGCTTCGGCAGCATCCGCGAGCGCGCCCTGGGCCGGGCCCGGCCGCCGGCCCGGGGCGGGGACGAGGTGGCCTATCTGCACGCCTTCCTCGACGCGCGGGTGTGGGCCATGAAGCAGGAGGAGGCGCACAGCGACACCAGCCGGGTCGACACGGCCCAGCGCGTCTTCCTTGACGAGGGCAGCCTGGACCTCGAGCCGCCGCTGGACTGGCACGTGTACGGGGACGCCTATCACATCGGCTGACCCCGCGCCCCGGTGAGGCCGGCGGCCTCACCGGGGCCGCCGGGCACGACGCGGGCCGCGGAACCCGGCCGTCGCCCGGTTCCGCGGCCCGTGGGCCGTCCCGTCCGTTCCGGTGTCAGTGCCGGAACACGTCCTTGCCCTTCTCCTTGGCCTGCCGGGCGTCGCCCTTGGACTGCGCGGCGCGGCCCTCGGCCGTCATCCTCTCGTTCCCGACGGCCCGGCCGGCCGCTTCCTTGGCCTTCCCCTTGGCCTGCTCCATCTTGGCCCTGGACTTCTGGTTGCCGGCCACAGTGGTTCACCTCTCGGCGTTGGGTGAGCGATGTCCTGCCCCGCGGGTCGCCCCGCGCGGCGGGTCCAAACGTGCGAACGCCCGGCAGGGGTGTCCGGCGGGGCAATGGGTACGAGCACCGGCAAGGGAAGCACCTCGTCGACTCGGAGGAACGTCATGGCCGGAGTACTGGACCAGATCAAGCGGTTCGCGCGCAGTCCGCAGGGCCGCCGGGCGGCGGAGCAGGTGCGCCGGGCCGCCTCGGACCCCCGCCGCCGCGCACAGGCACAGGAGATGCTGCGCAAGTTCGGCAAGCGCCGCTGAGCGCGACTCGCCGCCGCGCCGCCGAGCGACGGGAGGGTCAGTTCTGGCCGGCGTGGGTGTGGCTGTGGGACGTCTCCGGCGGGCAGTTCCGGTCGTGACCGGGACGGTCCCGCCGCCAGTCGCGGACCGCGACGGTCAGCGCGCACAGCATGGCGGCGACTCCGGTACCCACCGACAGGGCCACGGCCTCGTGGTAGTCGTCGTGGGTGGCGTTCAGCGTCAGGTAGAAGAGCCCCGGCAGCGCGGCGGTGCCCACGGCGCCGCCCAGCCGCTGGCCGGTCTGCAGGGCGCCCCCGGCCGCGCCCGCCATCCGTACCGGCACGTCGCGCAGCGTCATCGTGATGTTGGGGGAGATCACGCAGCCGCTGCCCAGCCCGCCGAGCAGCAGCGCCGGGGCCGCGAACCAGGCGGCCTGGCCGGAGGGCGCGAGCCAGAGCAGCAGCGCGGTCGTGCCCAGCCCCGCCATGACGGCGACCAGTCCCCACACGGTCAGCAGCCGCCCCAGGCGTTCCACCAGTCGGCCCGCCACGGCCGCGGCGACGGCCGAGCCCACCGCGAACGGGGTCACCGCCAGGCCCGACATGAGCGGTGAGTAGCCCAGCCCGTTCTGGAAGAAGAGCGCGAAGACGAGCCACACCCCGCTGAAGCCGACGAAGTACAGGGCTCCGAGCCCCGCGCCGGTGGCGTAGCCGCGGGTCTCGGTCAACAGTCCCGGTTCCAGGAGCGGCTGGCCGCCCCGGAGGGCGACGCGGCGCTCCCAGCGGGCGAATGCGGCCAGGACCAGCGCTCCCACCGGGAACAGCCACCACGCCTTGGTCAGACCCCCGCCCTCGGCGAGGACCAGCGGCAGCATCACCGCCAGGATGCCCGCGCCGAGCAGTGCCACCCCCACCGGATCGAGGCGTCCCGGGCCGCCGGGCGCGACCCGCGGCAGCAGACGGAAGCCCAGGAGCAGAGCCAGCAGGCCGACCGGCACGTTCACGTAGAAGATCCACCGCCAGCCCTCGGGGCCGGCCAGCGCCAGGATCAGGCCGCCCACGACCGGCCCCACGGCGCTGGAGACCCCCACGGTGGCGCCGAAGAGGCCGAACGCGCGCCCGCGTTCCGCGCCCCGGAACAGCTGCTGGATCAAAGCCGAGTTCTGCGGTGCCAGGCTGCCCGCGGCGACGCCCTGGGCGAGGCGGGCCGCGACGAGCAGCTCGATGCCGGGCGCGGCCCCGGCCGCGGCGCTGAAGAGCACGAAGGCGGCCAGGGCGACGAGGAAGACGCGGCGCCTGCCGAACGCGTCGCCGATCCGCCCCGCGGTCACCAGGGTCAGGGCGAACGCCAGCGCATAACCGGAGACGACCCACTGCACGGACGCCGGCGAGGCGTGCAGCCCCTCTTGCATGGAAGGCAGGGCCACGGCGACGATCGTGACGTCCAGCAGGGTCATGAACCCGGCGACCAGGGTGACCCACAGGGCCCGCCACCGGCGGGGATCGGGTTCGTCGTCCGGACGCTGCACACGGGCTCCCCTCGTGAGGCTGCACGGGACGCGCCACTTCGCCCCACGCCTGCGTCACCCGTGACCGGCCCTTCAAACACCGGTCCGTGCCCGTGTCCCCGCCCGGGTCGCCGGCCCCAGCCCCAAACCTGAACCATGAGATCCCATAAGGTGTACTTATGACCTCATAGACCGGACCCGCGTACCGACTTAGGCTTGCCTTAGCTTAGGCTTCCCCGAGAGTCGATCTGTTACCGCTCGAAGGGAACATGAACATGCCCCGCCCACTGCGGGTGGCCATCGTCGGATCCGGCCCGGCCGGGATCTACGCCGCTGACGCCCTGCTCAAGTCCGAAGTGGCCGCCGACCCCGGTGTTTCCATCGACATCTTCGAGCGCATGCCCGCCCCGTTCGGGCTCATCCGCTACGGCGTCGCGCCCGACCACCCGCGGATCAAGGGCATCATCACGGCCCTGCACCAGGTGCTCGACAAGCCGCAGATCCGCCTCTTCGGCAACGTGAACTACCCGAGCGACGTCAGCCTGGACGATCTGCGCGCCTTCTACGACGGTGTGATCTTCGCCACCGGCGCCACGGCCGACCGGGCGCTGTCCATCCCCGGCATCGACCTCGACGGCTCGTACGGCGCGGCCGACTTCGTCGCCTGGTACGACGGCCACCCGGACTTCCCGCGCACCTGGCCGCTGGAGGCGGAGAAGGTGGCCGTCCTCGGTGTCGGCAACGTCGCCCTGGACATCGCGCGCGTCCTCGCCAAGACCGCGGACGAGCTGCTGCCGACCGAGATCCCGCCGAACGTGTACGAGGGCCTGAAGGCCAACAAGGCGCTGGAGGTCCACGTCTTCGGCCGCCGCGGCCCGGCCCAGGCGAAGTTCAGCCCGATGGAGCTGCGGGAGCTGGACCACTCCCCCAACATCGAGGTGATCGTCGACCCCGAGGACATCGACTACGACGAGGGCTCGATCGCGACCCGGCGCGGCAACAAGCAGGCCGACATGGTCGCCAAGACCCTGGAGAACTGGGCCATCCGCGACGTCGGCGACCGGCCGCACAAGCTGTTCCTGCACTTCTTCGAGTCGCCCGCGGAGATCCTCGGCGAGGACGGCAAGGTGGTCGGCCTGCGCACCGAGCGCACCGAGCTGGACGGCACGGGCAACGTCAAGGGCACCGGCGAGTTCAAGGACTGGGACGTCCAGGCGGTCTACCGGGCCGTCGGCTACCTCTCCGACCAGCTTCCCAAGCTGCCCTGGGACATCGACTCGGGCACGGTCCCGGACGTGGGCGGCCGGGTCGTCCAGGAGTCCGGCGAGCACCTGCAGTCGACGTACGTCACCGGCTGGATCCGGCGCGGCCCGGTCGGCCTGATCGGCCACACCAAGGGCGACGCCAACGAGACGGTCTCCAACCTCCTGGACGACTACGCGAACGGCCGCCTCCAGACGCCCGCCTCGCCCGCTCCGGAGGCCGT
Source organism: Streptomyces sp. CCM_MD2014 (assembly GCF_000772045.1). Lineage (GTDB taxonomy): Bacteria > Actinomycetota > Actinomycetes > Streptomycetales > Streptomycetaceae > Streptomyces > Streptomyces salinarius. The sequence goes on from NZ_CP009754.1 coordinate 436,840, forward strand.
GGACGCCTTCCTCGCCGAGCGGAACATCCGCTTCACCACCTGGGACGGCTGGTACAAGCTCGACGCCGCCGAGAAGGCACAGGGCGAGCCGCAGGGCCGTGAGCGCGTGAAGTACGTCGAGCGCGAGGACATGCTCCGGGAGAGCGGCGCCTGAGCCGCTGCCCGTCCCGGCACGCAGGTGCCCGCCACCGGCACGGGCGGGCGGCGGGCGGGGCCCGGCGGCACGACGGGGCGCCGGGCCCTCGAGGGTCGTCCGCGGTCGGTTCAGACCTCCAGGTCGCCCTCGATGCGGCGCAGCTGGTGGCGGGCCATGGCCAGGTTGGCGCGGCTCGCGTCCAGGACCAGGTAGAGGAAGAGCCCGTTGCCGCCGCGGCCCTTGAGCAGGCGGATCATGTGGTACTGGGTGTTGAGCGTGATCAGGATGTCCTCGATCTCGTCCTTGAGCCCGAGGTGCTCCATCGTGCGCAGTTTGGACCGCACGACGTCGGTGTTGCCCGCGGCGGCGACCTCCAGGTTGAAGTCCTTGCCGCCGCCCAGGGTGCCGAGCGCCATTCCGCTGGTGTAGTCGACGAGCGCGACGGCGGTCGCTCCGTCGATGGAGCCGAGGCATTCCTTGAGCGAGGTCTCCAGGTTGGCCATGGTGGTTTCCTTTCCGGAAGTGATCGGTGTGCGCGTTCGGTACGCGATCGGCGGGTCAGGTCGGCCGGTGGTGGCCGCCGGCCTGGGGAGCGGGCTGGTGGGCGGGGCGCTGCGGGGTGCGCACCGGAAGGGTGCCGATGGGGCGGGCCGCCGGGTCGGGGAGCGCCGTGACGGGTTCGGCGGCCGGGGCGCGGCCGCGTTCGGGACCGAGACCGGCCGCGACCAGTTCCCCTATCCGCGCGCCGCTGCGCCGGCCCTCCAGGTGCAGCCGGCCCACGTTGACCCGGCCGTCGGCGAGCAGGGTGAGCACGGCGGCCGGACCGGCGGCGTACGTGGCGACGTAGCCGTCGGCCCCCCGCAGGAGCAGTTCGCGGAAGCCGCCGCGCGCGGTCGCCTCGGCCATGCGGTACGCGACGCCGAGGGCGGCCGCGGTGAGCGCGGCGAGGCCCTCGGGCTCGGTGCCCGGCGCGTCGTGGGCCAGGACGAGCCCGTCCACGGTGGCCGCGAGCGACCCGGTCAGCTGGGGCACGCGGTTGCGCAGCCGGTGCAGTTCGTCCAGGACGTCGCTCTCGACGGCCATGAGCAGTCTCCTTTCGTCGCGCCTGCGACGCGCGCGGATCACAGGGCCTCCAGGGCGTCTCGGAGCCGTCGCAGCAGGGCCGTGTCGGGGTCGTCCCACACGACCCCCGGCGGTTCGGGTCCGGGCGGCGGGACCGGGGCCGTGGGGACCGCCGTGCGGACGAGGCCGTCGGCGGCCAGGCGGCGCAGTTCGACGAGGGTGTGGTAGGTGCGGCAGGCGAGCGCCGAGGCGATCTGGGCGGCGGTGCGCACGCCGTCGACCTGGGTCAGGATGCGGCTCCGCCGCGCGGGCAGGGCGGCGGAGCCGGTGCCGGGCACCCGGGTCAGCGGGAGGGTGTCGACGGCGGGGTCGGGCCATATGCGGTCCAGCAGCGCGCGCCGGCGCCCGGACTCGCGCACGACGACGTCCACCGGCACGGAACGGACCGCGCCGAGCCAGTGCACCGCCCCCGGCCGGAAGCGCTGCGCGCGGGTGTCGTGGGCCAGGACGAAGTAGGCGGCGTCGAACAGCGCGCCCAGGTGACAGACCTCCAGCGCGCCGGCGGCGAGCCTGCCGCTGTCCACGAGCCGGTGGCCGACCCGGTGCTGTGTCCCGCCCCGGTCGACCGCCTCCCACCAGCCGTCCGGCGGGACCGCGCCGCTGCGGGTGAGCAGCGCGCCGAGGTCGGGCGCGAAGGCCGATTCCACGTGCACGACACGGCCCGCCTTGAGGTAGACGATGCCCCGCTCGCCCGACAGGGCGCCGGTCGCCCCCTCGGCGGCGAGGGCGGCGAGGGCGTCCGCGGTCCAGGTGGTCGTCACCCGGGTCATCCGAGCACCAGCCGGTCGGCCATCTCGGCCAGCCGGATGCGGGCCAGGGCGAGGTTGCCGTCGTTGCGGTCGAGCCACAGGTGGAGGAAGACGGTGCTGTCGAACGGGGTGCTGACGAACCGGAGCAGGTGGTAGGCGTCGCCGGTGGTGGCGATCAGGTCCTCCACCGGGGGTTCCTTCCCGGGCTCGGCACCGCCGCCTCCCGGGCCGCCCGCCGCCAGGGAGCCGCTCTCCGCGACGTGCCTGCCCAGCTCCGCCGTCTCCGCGGCGGTCGCCTCCCAGTCGCCGCCCGGCGCCTCGCCGACGGCGCCGAGAGCGAGCCCGCTGATCCAGTCGACCAGCGAGGCGCCGCGCGCGCCGGGCAGCCTCATGGCTTCCAGCAGACTCTCGTCGATTCCGGGCACGCCGGATCCCCTCCCCTGCACGGCAGTACCGCGAACGTGACGACGACACTACGGAAAGTGCACGCATCCGGTGAGCGCTTTGGCATTTTCCAGAGGAACGTGCCCGCGCTGAGGGATACTGCGGGGTTCGGCCCCGGTACGGGTGCCGGTGGACGCGCGTGTCCCCGCCGAGACGGGCAACCCGGGGGGCATGGCCCGACCGCATCTTCCCCGTGGCGGGAAGCACACCAAGGACACACCGGCGGACGAACCGGCGAGCGCACCGGATTCCGGACGGCCGGACGACGACTACGGCCCGGACGCCGCCGCCGAGGACGCCGCCCCGGACTCCCCGACCGAACTGCCGAAACGTTCGTGGACCGCGCTGCTGCGGCGCGTGGTCGCCGAGTTCAAGGACGACGAGCTGACCGACCGCGCCGCCGCCCTGACCTACTACGGGATCCTGGCGCTCTTCCCGGCCCTGCTGGTGCTCGTGTCGCTGCTCGGCATCGCCGGGGAGTCCGCCACCCAGGAGGTCCTGGACAACGTGAAGAAGCTGGCACCCGGCTCCGCCCGGGACGTCCTCACGAACGCGGTGGAGCAACTGCAGGCCAGGGCGGGCCTGGGCTCCGCGCTCGCGGTGGTCGGCCTGGTGGGTGCCGTCTGGTCGGCGTCCGGCTATGTCGCCGCCTTCATCCGGGCGGCCAACGCGGTCTACGACATGCCCGAGGGGCGCCCGGTGTGGAAGGTGCTGCCGCTGCGGGTGGGGCTGACCGTGGTGCTGCTCGTGCTCGCGGTGGTCAGCGCGCTCATCGTGGTCTTCACCGGGAGCCTGGCCCGGCAGGCGGGCACCGCCCTCGGTGTCGGGGACACCGCCCTGACCGTGTGGTCGATCGCCAAGTGGCCGGTGCTGGTCCTGCTGGTCACGTTCATGATCGCGATCCTGTACTGGGCCGCGCCGAACGCCCGGGTCAAGGGCTTCAAGTGGATCTCCCCGGGCAGCCTGCTCGCGCTGCTGATCTGGCTGCTCGCCTCCGCCGGGTTCGCCTTCTACGTGGCCAACTTCGGCTCGTACAACAAGACGTACGGCACCCTGGCCGGCGTGATCATCTTCCTGGTCTGGCTGTGGGTCACGAACCTGGCCATCCTGCTCGGCCTGGAGTTCGACGCGGAGCTGGCCCGGCAACGCGTCATCGACGGCGGCCATCCGCCCGAGGAGGAACCGTACGTGGAGCCGCGCGACACGCGGGCCTGGGACGAGGCGGACCGGCGGCGCGCGGACGGGGACGAGTGCGACGGGCCCGGATGAGGCGGGGGACGCCTACGGGAGGATCGAGTCCACGTAGCCGCCGTCCACCCGGACGGCGGCCCCGGTGGTGGCGGACGCGAGGGGGGAGCTGAGGTACACCACCAGGTTGGCGATCTCCTCGGGTTCGATCAGCCGCTGGAGCAGGGACTGCGGCCGGTGTTCGCGCATGAAGACGCGCTGTGCCTCGTCCCAGGGGAGGTCGCGGTCGACCAGCTGGTACACGAAGTCCTCGACACCCTCGGTGTGAGTGGGACCCGCGATGACGCAGTTCACCGTGACGCCGCTGCCCGCCGCCTCCTTGGCGAAGCCGCGGCCGACTCCGAGCAGGGCCGTCTTGGAGACTCCGTAGTGGATCATCTCGGCCGGGATCACGACGGCCGAGTCGCTCGCGATGTACAGCACCCGGCCCCAGCCGCGGTCCCTCATCCGGGGGAGATGGGCGCGCGTCAGCCTGACCCCGGCGAGGACGTTGATCTCGAAGTAGCGGCGCCACTCGTCGTCGCCGATCTCCAGCGCGGGCGCGGCGCCGAAGACGCCGAGGTTGTTGACGAGGACGTCCACGTCGGGCATGGCCTCCAGGGCCCGCTCGGCGCCCTCAGCGGTCCCGAGGTCGGCCGCGACCGGCACGAACACGCCGTCCGGCACCTCGGCCCGAAGCCTCTCGACGCTCTCCGCCAGGCGCCCGGGGTCGCGCCCGTTGACGCCCACGGTGGCACCGGCCCGGGCCAGCCCGGCGGCGATCGCCGCCCCGATGCCCTGCGAGGAGCCCGTCACCAGTGCGGTGCGTCCGCCGAGGTCGAGGTTCATCAGGTCACTCCTGTCGTGTCGTACGGTCGGTCGGGTTGCTCCTGCCCACCCTCGCCCACGGCACGTCGTGGCCCGGCCGGCCGCACCGTGCGCCGCGCCGCGGCACGCCCGGTCGGCGGACCCCCGGTGCTCTCGGCTGACCTGCGGCGACAATACTTGCCTACGTCCGTGCCCCTGCTGCCCGATGGACCCATGCCGACCTCTCCCACCGCCCGCCCCATGTACCCGCCCACGCTGTGGGCCGCTCGCGGCCGTCATGTCGGCTCCGCGGCCGAGGACACCGTCCGGCGCACGCTGCAGCGGCTCAAGGACGACCACGTCGTCGACGACTTCCTCGAGCCGCCCGACGAGCCGACGGAGGAGTCCGGGCCCGCGGGGACGCCGGGACCGCGGATCTTCGAGGCGCGCTGGAGGGCTCCCGGGGACGTGACCGTGCGGGCCCGGCTGATCCTCGAGCCGGCCTCGGCCGGCGGGCAGGAGTGGACCCTGCTCGCGGAGGCCGAGGAGGCCTGGGACCTGGCCTGGCCCTCTCCCGCGACCGTGTTCTGGCCGGACGACCCGGACGTCACCTGGGACCGGGACACCGCCACGGGGCTGAGGCTGCGGGGCATCAACACCCTGCCGGACGACGACAAGGCCGTACGCAGGCTGCTCAAGGAGGCGGGGCGCAGCCCCTGGAACATCCACGTCGTGGTGCACGAGGCGATGACCCCGGACCACCGCGGCCGGGTTCCCCTCGCGCAGTGGCTGCCGCCCGGCCTGCGGCACCGGGTGGTCGAGCACCGCGCGGCGCCGCAGCAGTTGCGGGTGGTGAACTGGGCCCTGGAGGACTTCGGCGTCCAGGTACCGCGCGGCGGCGCCGTGGTACTGCCCGGCACGCCCGCCCCGGACGACTACGCGGCCGGTGACTTCTCCGTCCGCACCGTCTTCCTGGACGGCTCCGAGCCCACCGCGCTGATCGCGGCGGTGACCTCCTTCGCCGCGTTGGCCAGGCCGCTGCCGGACGACGCGGTGGCGGCGCTCGGCTCGCTGCGGGAGGACTGGCGCCTGCTGACGCTGGAGGAGGAGCTGGCGCGCGAGCGCAAGCTGGTGGCGATGTACGCCGAGGCGCTCGAGGCGATGACCCAGTCCCGTGACCTGTACCGGGAGGCGGCGGAACGGGCGGCCGAGGCCCTCGCCGTGTACCGCGAGTCCGCCGGCGCCGCCCCGGCCGGGCCGCCCCCGGCCGATCCGCCGGCGTCCCCGCTGCGCGGGCTGACCCGCACACTGGACCGGTTCCGGGGCGTCGCCCGCGCACCGCGCCCCCGGTCCGACGGCGGGGCCGCCGGCGAACCTCCCCGGCCCGGCGAGTGATCCCGCCGCCCCGCCGACGGGCGGGGTGGCCCCCCGGCCGCGGCCGGCCGTGCTCTCCCGGTCGCAGCCGGTCGGCAGCCGGGACTCCTCGTCCCCGAGCGGGCGGACGACGCCGGCCGGCGCCTCGCAGGCGTCACGCACGACGTGCGCCGGTCCCGTGAGGTCTCCGCATCGCGTGGTCATGGCGTCATTCCAGAGGCGTCGTCCCGATCAGCCGGCGCCGGTCCGGGACCGCGGCCGCCGGGACCCCGCTGAGGGCACCCTCACGTGTCATCCGGCGCGAGGTGGATACGCGGACGGCACAGGAGCCCCGGCCCGTCCCGGAAGGTCAGCGACGCCATGGACAGCCAGCACGAGAGCGCCCCCGCTTCCCACCCACCGGAGTCCTCCCGTTCGGAGACCACGCTCCGCGTCAACGGCAAACCCCACACGCTCACCGTCGACCACCGCCGCGTTCTGCTGGACCTCCTGCGGGAGGACCTCGGTCTGGCGGGCGCCAAGAAGGGCTGCGACCACGGGCAGTGCGGCGCCTGCACGGTCCTGGTCGACGGACGGCGGGTCAACAGCTGCCTGCTGTTCGCGGTCGCCCTGGACGGGTGTGAGATCACCACGGTCGAGGGCCTCGCCGGGGACGGCGAGGAACTGCACCCGGTGCAGCGCGCCTTCCTCGACCGCGACGCCTTCCAGTGCGGCTACTGCACGCCGGGCCAGATCTGCTCCGCGGTCGGCGCGCTCGCCGAGGCCGCGGCCGGGCACCCGTCCCACGTCACCGACCCGGCGACGCCCTCCGGGGCGCCGGTCGAGCTGGACCGGGAGGAGATCCGGGAGCGGCTGAGCGGCAACCTGTGCCGGTGCGGTGCGTATCCGCGCATCGCCGACGCGGTCGAGGACGTGATCCCGTGAAGCCCTTCGCCTACGTACGCGCGGGCAGCGTCGAGGAGGCCACCGACGCGTTCGCCGCCCACCCCGGCGCCCGCTTTCTCGGCGGCGGGACCAACCTCGTCGACCTGATGAAACTCGGCGTGGAGACGCCGGCCGCCCTCGTCGACGTCACCCGGCTGCCGCTGGACACGGTGGAGGAACTGCCCGACGGCTCGCTGCGGGCCGGGGCGATGGTCCGCAACAGCGACCTCGCCGCCCATCCCGCCGTGCGCGACCGCTACCCCGCCCTGTCCCAGGCGCTGCTGGCCGGCGCCTCCGGGCAGTTGCGCAACGCCGCCACGACCGGCGGCAACCTGCTCCAGCGCACCCGCTGCCCCTACTTCCAGGACGTGTCCAAGCCGTGCAACAAGCGCGAGCCCGGCACCGGCTGCGGCGCGTTGCAGGGTGTGCACCGCGACCATGCCGTACTGGGCCATTCCGACCAGTGCATCGCCACCCACCCCTCGGACATGGCGGTGGCGCTGGCCGCCCTCGACGCGCGCGTGGAGCTGCACGGCCCCGAGGGCAGCCGCAGTGTGCCGGCCGCCGACTTCCACCGGCTGCCCGGCATGCACCCGGAGCGGGACACGGAGATCCACCCCGGCGAGCTGATCACCGGCGTGGTGCTGCCCGCGGCCACCGCGGGACTGCCCTCGGCCTACCGCAAGGCCCGCGACCGGGCGTCGTACGCCTTCGCGCTGGCCTCCGTCGCCGTCGTGCTGCACCTGGCGGACGGCGTGGTGGAGCGGGCCGGGATCGCCTTCGGGGCGCTGGCGCACCGGCCCTGGCGGGCCCGGCGGGCGGAGGACGCGCTGGTGGGGGCGGCGCCCACCACCGCGGCGTTCGAGCACGCCGTCGACCTGGAGCTGGCCGCGGCCGAACCGCTGCGGGACAACGCCTACAAGGTGCCGCTGGCCCGTCGGCTGGCCCTTGACGTACTGGGCCGGCTCGCTCCGCCGGCCACGAACTGACCGCCCCCGGCGTCCACGAGGAGGACTCCATGACCGCCACCGATGCCGTCCTGGGCGCTCCCGTCGAGCGCCGGGAGGGGCGGGAGAAGGTCACCGGCACCGCCCGCTACGCCGCCGAGTTCGATGCGCCCGGCCGCGCCCAGGCCTGGCCCGTGCCGGCGACGGTCGCGCGCGGCCGCGTGACCGGCGTCGACACCGCGCCGGCGCTCGCGCTGCCCGGCGTGCTCGCGGTGCTCACGCACGAGAACGCCCCCCGCCTCGGCGATCCCGACGACCCGACCCTGGCGGTGCTGCAGGGCCCGCACGTCCCGCACCGGGGCTGGTTCGTGGGCGTGGTGGTGGGCGAGACGCTGGAGGCGGCCCGCGCGGGTGCCGCCGCCGTCCGCATCGCCTACGAGGAAGATCCCCACGACGTGGCGCTCACTGCCTCGCATCCCGAGGCGTACGTCCCCGAGTCGGCCAACGGGGGCTTTCCGGCCGTCACCGAGCACGGCGACCCGGACGCCGCCTTCGCCTCCTCGGCGACCCGGGTGGACGTCGAGTACTCGGTGCCGCCTCTGCACAACCACCCCATGGAGCCGCACACCAGTACGGCGCAGTGGGACGGCGACCGGCTGAGCGTGCACTGCTCCAGCCAGGGCACGACGGCGGTGCAGAAGGAACTGGCGCGCCTGTTCGGACTGCCCGAGGACCGGATCACGGTGCGTGCCGAGCACGTGGGCGGCGGGTTCGGCTCGAAGGGCACCCCGCGTCCCGAAGTGGTGCTGGCCGTGATGGCGGCGCGCGAGACGGGGCGGCGGGTGACCGTCGCGCTGCCGCGCCGCTACCTGCCGGCCGTCGTCGGGCACCGTGCGCCGACCCTGCACCGGCTGCGCCTGGGCGCGGACGCCGGCGGCCGGCTCACCTCACTGGTGCACGAGGTGACGACGCACACTTCGCGGGTGAAGGAGTTCGTGGAGCAGGCCGCGGTCCCCGCCCGCGTCATGTACGGCACCCCCGCGCTGCGCACGCTGCACCGCGTGGCGGCGCTGGACGTGCCCACGCCGTCGTGGATGCGCGCGCCGGGCGAGTGTCCCGGCATGTACGCCCTCGAGTCCGCCATGGACGAACTGGCCGCGGAACTCGGCGTCGACCCGGTGGAGCTGAGGATCCGCAACGAACCGGAGACCGAGCCGGACAGCGGAAAGCCCTTCAGCAGCAGGCACCTGGTGGAGTGTCTGCGCGAGGGCGCCCGGCGCTTCGGCTGGGAGGACCGCGATCCCCGTCCCCGCTCCCGCTCCGCCGGGCCCCTGCTCGTCGGCAGCGGGGTGGCCTCGGCGACCTACCCGGTGCTGGTCTCCCCGTGCGTCGCCTCGGCGCGCGCCCTGCCGGACGGCGGTTTCCTGGTACGGGTCAACGCCACCGACATCGGCACGGGCGCCCGTACGGTGCTCGCGCAGGTCGCCGCCGACGCCCTCGGCGCCCCGCTGGAGCGGGTGCGGATCGAAGTGGCCGACAGCGGCATCGGATTCGCCCCGATGGCCGGCGGTTCCTCGGGCACCGCGTCCTGGGGGTCGGCCGTGCACGAGGCGTGCGCCCGGCTGGCCGGCCGGCTGGCGGAGCACTCGGGGCCGCTGCCCGACGAGGGGGTCGCCGCCGAGGCCGACACCTCCGGCACGGCGGACGCCGAGAGCCCCTACGCCCGGCACGCGTTCGGCGCCCACTTCGCCGAGGTGACCGTGGACACCGTCTCCGGCGAGGTACGGGTGACCCGGCTGCTCGGCGTCTTCGCCGCCGGGCGCATCCTCAACGCCCGTACGGCCCGCTCCCAGTTCATCGGCGGCATGACGATGGGCCTGGGGATGGCGCTGACCGAGGACAGCACGGTGGACCCGGTCTTCGGCGACTTCGTCGAGCGCGATCTGGCGTCGTACCACGTGCCCGCGCACGCGGACGTCGCGGACCTGGAGGCGCACTGGGTCGACGAGGAGGACGGCCACCTCAATCCCATGGGCAGCAAGGGGATCGGGGAGATCGGGATCGTGGGCTCGGCGGCGGCCGTCGGCAACGCCGTCCACCACGCCACCGGCATCCGCTTCCGCGAACTGCCGCTCACCCCGGACCGGGTGCTCACCGCCCTGCTCGCACACGAGCATCCCCCGGGCATGCTGGGGGTCTGAGCACCAGTCGGGGTCTGAGAAGTTGTTTTCGATCTCGGAGCGTCTGAGGTGTGACTGAGCGCGATAGCTGGCCCTTGATCGCGCCAGCTGGCCGCAGAGCGCGCGATGGCCCGCTTGACGTCGTCCTGAGTGATCTGACGAGGCGCAGGCCGGGAGTGGGCGACTTGGCACCTGGCCGCCCCGGGCCTCGTGGGGCTCGGCATGTCACGCCCACCCTGGACCGGACCAGGCCACCGAGGCCGCACTTGTCCTGCCGGTAGCCCTGAACTCTGTCGTTTCCCCGTCCTGATGTACGACTTCGCCTGGCCGGTGACTGGCGTGCACAGACCTCCCCCTCGCGCACGCTACGGGCTGGCCAGAGCACGGGGAACGACACGATGAGCCTGGACTCTGATGTGCAGGATGTCCTGGCTGCGGAAGCTGCCAGGCTGATCATGATGCAAGGTCATTCCGCACCCATCGCTCCGATTGCCGTCACCACGTCCGGCGGGTCGACATCTCGGCCGAGCGGAAGCCCTGCAGCCCGCTGGTCTGGACAGCGACGGAATCGCCAGCCGGCCGATGTACTGCTCAGACTCCTCCTGCTGTGCCTTGACCGGACGTCCGACCCGCGGCTCTCCGCCGGTGGGTCACGATCGTTGTCCGAGGTGACCGGTTGACATATTTCGTACCGGTGTGAGGCTGGAGGAGGCAGGGTTACGCCGCCAAGTCACGTAGAACTGGCAATGCTCATGGGGTCCAGTCACCCACCCGTTCGCGGCGGCGACAGATGAACTTAGTCCCTGGCCCGCAGGGGGACGGCTCCGGGACGCGAAGTGAGGCGATCGAATGGACCGGGTTCCCGAGGTGGCCGTGGTCGGGGCCGGCATCGTCGGACTCTGCACCGCCTACGCACTGGCCGAACGCGGAACGGCGGTGCGGGTCTACGAGAGCGGCGTTCCAGGCCACGGGCAATCCGGTGGCCAGTCCCGCATATTCCGCCACGCGCACGACGACGCCCGCCTGGTGGAATTCACCCGGGAGGCCCGCGCCGTTTGGGACGAGTGGGCCGACCGGTTGGGCGCAGAGCTGGTCTCCCGGGACGGAGTGGTCGCACTGGGCAGTACCGTTCCTGGGAGACTGCGCATTCTGCAGGATGCCGGCGGCATACCGGCCCGCACCGTGGACAGCGCCGAGCTTCACGCGCGCATGCCGCTGCTCGCCGACTACCGCGGTCCCGCGATGCTCGATGAGGGCGGCGGTGCCATCCGCACCCGTGCCGCGGTCGAGCGGCTGGCCGATGCGCTGGGTGACTCGCTGGTCACCGATGAAGTCATCTCGCTGTATCCGACGGGCCGCGGCACGGTGGAGGTGGTCAGTAGCGTCGGCCGCGAAGAGTACGCGACGGCCGTGGTGTGCGCGGGCGTGGGCACCGCGCGGCTGGCGCGCAACGTGGGGCTTTCGCTGCCGGTACAGCCGGCGGCCCACGTCCGCCTCACCTTCCAGGTCAGGGGAGCGCCCCCGGAACGGGTCGCCTGCCTGCAGGACAGCAGCGGCGACTTCGGTGAGGTTGGCGTCTACGCAGCCCCTTACCCGGGCAACAGCCGGTATGCGGTGGGGCTCAGCGAAACGGTCGAGGTGCGGGAGGACGGCAGCTTCGCGGACGCCGAAGCCTTGACGGCACTCAGTGACCGCGCCCGCGCGTACATCTCCCACGCATTGCCCGGCCTTGACCCCGAGCCCGTCGAGCGCCTCAACTGCTGGGTGACAAGCCTGCCGTGGAGTGAGGACGGCATGGCGGTCTGGGAAGCCGACAGAATCTTCTTCGCCGCCGGGCACAACCTCTTTAAACAGGCACCTCGACTGGGACGGGCCTTGGCCGGCGCGGCCATGGACGATGAACTCGAGGAGAACCTGCGGCCGGCGGCAGCACTCGGCCAGCCCCGCTGAACGCCCCAACAGTCGGCGCATCCTGCTCCGACGACGTGGTACCTACGTCGGTGATCGCGGTGCCATCCGATGCGCGATCGTGGTGCTGTTGGTGGTTGGCAGTCTTTGGCCACCGTTACATCCAGGAGGAAGCCATGGCGGATCCGAGGACGGTCATCCTTCCTTGCGGGATTGCGGTCACGGTGCTCGGTCAGGGCACCTGGGGGATGGGGGAGGATCCCGGGCGCCGCGCGGCCGAGGTGTCGGCCCTGCGCGCCGGGCTGGACCTGGGGATGACCCTCGTCGACACCGCGGAGATGTACGGGGACGGCGCGGCGGAGGAAGTGGTGGCCGAGGCGGTGGCCGGACGGCGGGACGAGGTCTTCTTGGTCAGCAAGGTGCTCCCCACCCATGCGGACGCCGGTGGAGTGGCCGAGGCATGCCGGGGGAGCCTGCGTCGTTTGCGCACGGACCGGATCGATCTGTACCTGCTGCACTGGCGTGGAGCCGTGCCGCTGGAGGAGACGGTCGAGGCATTCGAGTCCCTGGTGCGGGAGGGTGCCATCCGCTCCTGGGGAGTGAGCAACCTGGACGGGGATGATCTCGCGGATCTGCCGCCCGGAGCCGGGCCGCAGACCGACCAGGTGCTGTACAACCTCAGCCGTCGAGGGCCTGAGTACGGTCTGCTGCCCAGGTGCCGTGAACTGTCGATCCCCGTCATGGCGTACTCGCCGGTCGAGCAGGGCCGTCTGCTCGGCCACCCGGCGTTGCGGGACGTGGCAGCTGCCCACGGTGCGACGCCCGCGCAGATCGCCCTGGCCTGGGTCCTGCGGCACGAGGACGTCATCGCGATCCCGAAGGCGTCTTCCCGCGCGCACGTCGAGGAGAACAGAGCAGCTCTGGAGGTGGACCTGACCGCCGAGGACCTCGCGACGCTGGACCGGGCGTTCCCGCCGCCGGAGAGCAAACGGCCGCTGGAGATGCTGTGACACCCCTGCAGCGTGCCCGACCGGGCTCCGCCCGGAGCCGGGTGGCCCGACCTCACCGGTGGCGGCAGAGGGCGTCGCACTGTTCCTGCAAACGCGGGCATTTTCCACAACGCCCTTGGACTTCGCCGAGACCGTCCGCCAGCTGCTGGAAGAGGGCTGGACGATCGAGCCGGAGGACCTGGCGCGCATCTGGCCGTACCTGACCGAGCACATCAATCGGTTCGGTGAGTACTCCACACATGAGCTCGGTATCCAGCCCGAGGTGTCCGACCGAAGCTGGACGTGGACTGCACTCCGCTGCGAGAGCAGGACCTCACGGCGGCCGGCTTCGGTCAGACCGCCTGACTGGCCGGGGCCGGGTCGTCGCCAAGGCCACCCAAGGATCGTGATGACCTGGGACGAGCGCCTGGGCATCATCTCCAACCCGAACACCCACAGAACTTGGTCAAGTCCTGTTCGGGGTCGGCGCGGCCGTTAGAGCGGAGTCCAGAGAGTCGCCGCCTGGTCCACGAATCGGACGCTGGTCACCCGCGGACTGCGTTTGCACGTGAGGCGAAGCCAGGTGACGGTGGAGACAGCTCGAACACTTTCACGGCGGCGAGCCACTTCGCCCCGGAGAGGAGCACGCGATGAACGGCAAGGCACTGACGTTGAGCGGCCTGGCTGTGGGCGGCGGGGCAGCGGTGATGATCCGCCGGTGGAAGGGTGAGTCGAGCGGGGCCGCCAGCGGGCACAGCGATCGCTGGCACACGGTAACGATCAACCGTCCGTCGGACGAAGTCTCTGCGAACGGACGGCTCCCCGAGCCGCTCGCGAAGCTCGGCGACAAGATCGAGGTCCAGGTTCGGCCGGCTCCCGGAGACCGCGGCACCGAGGTCGCAGCCCGCCTGCGCGAACCCGTGCCCTCCGGACCGGGAGGCGCCGCGGCCCGGCTCAAGGGCCAGGACCCGCGCGGGCCGGTCCGCCGGGCTCTGCGCGATTCCCGGGCGCTACTCGAGACGGGCGAGGTACTCAGCCCCGACAAGCCGCCAACGACCCACCCCGGTCCGGGCGGAAAGCTGATCTCTGCCGCCACCGCGCGCGCACGCGAGGAGGGAAGGCTGTGAGAGCACTCACCTGGAACGGAGTCAACGACCTGACCGTCGAGCGGGTCCCCGACCCCCAGATCATCAACCGCCAGGACGCCATCGTCAAGGTGCGCCTGAGCTCGGTCTGCGGCTCGGACCTGCACCTGATCGGCGGCTACATGCCGGCCATGGAACGCGGTGACGTACTCGGTCACGAGTTCATCGGCGACATCGTCGAGGTCGGCTCCGACGTCCACAGGCGCTCGGTCGGAGAACGGGTGGTCGTGTGCTCGTTCTTCGGCTGCGGTCAATGCTGGTACTGCCAGAACGACCTATGGTCGCTGTGCGACAACGCGAACACGAACCCGGGCCTCACCGAGCTCACTTACGGCCAACCGCTCGGCGCCTGCTTCGGCTACTCACATGCCCTCGGCGGCAACGCCGGCAGCCACGCCGAGTACATCCGCGTCCCCTACGCCGATCACGGAGCCTTTCCCGTGCCCGAGGAGGTCTCCGACCAGGCCGCGGTGTTCGCCTCGGACGCGGCACCCCACCGGCTGGATGGGCGCCGACCTCGGCGGCGTCAAGCCCGGCGATGTCGTCGCGGTCTGGGGCTGCGGCGGCGTCGGCCAGATGGCGGCCCGGGCGGCGATGCTCCTCGGGGCCGAGCGAGTGATCGCCATCGACCGCTTCCCCGAGCGTCTCGCCATGACCGCCGAGCACGTCGGCTGCGAGACGATCGATTACACCCAGACCGACGTCAGCGGAGAGCTGCTCGAGCGCAGCGGCGGGCGCGGCCCCGACGTCTGTATCGAGGCCGTCGGCATGGAAGCGCACACCGACGGACCGGTCAACCTCTACGACAAGGCAAAGCAGCAGCTCCGTCTCGAGTCCGACCGGCCCAGCGCCCTGCGCGAAGCGATCTACCACTGCCGCAAGGGCGGGTCGGTATTCTGCCTCGGCGTATTCGGCGGCCTGATCGACAAGTTCCCCATGGGCGCGCTCCTGAACAAGGGCCTGACCCTCCGCGGCGCCCAGCAGATGGGACAGAACTACATCCCCATGCTGCTCGAACGCATCGCCACTGGCGAGCTCAAGACCGATCACCTCATGACCCACCCGATGTCCCTCGACGAGGGACCCAAGGGCTACGACATGTTCAAGAACAAGAAGGACGGCTGCGTGCGCGCTGTCCTGCAGCCGTAGGCCACCGCACCCTGGACACAGCTGAGCTCGACAAGTCTCAGCGAGCGCCATCCCACGACCGAAATAACGGTCAAAGAGCACGTATGGACGCGATCCCCAGAGCCGGTGCCGGCAGCTCCGCGGGCTCATCGAGCGGGGGAAGGTCCAAACGTCCTGAATCGTCTCCCACGAACTGCCACGGGATCAGGCCCCCCGGAGGGCTACCAGCACGTCGACCAGCGCGACAACAGTTGGACCAAGGTCCTGCTTCACCCCGACGGCGGCTGAAGCGCTGGCCCATATCCCCGGAAACGACTTCAAGAAGGAGCGCGCGCCATGACCAGCATCGAAAGCATCTCCCTTCAGGACGCTCGGCGGGTTATCGACGCGGGAGAGAAACGAGCGCAGGAGCTCGGGCAGCCGAGCAACATCGCCGTGGTCGACGCTGGCGGCAACCTCGTCGCCCACGCCCGCATGGACGACGCATGGCTCGGCAGCGTCGACATCTCCATCAACAAGGCCTTCACCGCCCGCGCCTTCGACATCAGCACCGCTGACCTCGCCGCGAACGCCACTCCCGGGCAGCAGTTCTACGGCATCAGCGGCTCCAACCAGGGCCGCGTGATGATCTTCGCCGGCGGCCTGCCGCTCCACCGCAACGGACAGGTGGTGGGCGCCGTCGGGGTGAGCGGAGGGTCAGGGGACCAAGACCAGAGCGTCGCCCAGGCGGCTGCCGCAGGCTTGTAACCCCCCGCGTATCCCGCCCGCGTCGCGAACCGCGCAGGAGAGCACAGGAGTCGTGCGAAAGCCGCGTAGGAGAGCAGAGGAGTCGTCATGACGGGCAAGCGCGGGTGTGCCGCCACCTCGGCCGATGTTGATGATGATCTTCGTTTGTGGCATCCCGCTCCCCCACGACGGCCAGGTCCTGGGGCTCGGTAGGAGTGATGGGGGGCAGCGGCGAGCAAGATCAGACGGTCGCCGAGGCGGCCATAGCGGCGTTCTGATGATCGCGGCGACGCGAACCAAGGAAAAGGAAGAGGAGAGACCCAAGATGGCAACACAGGTCAGCAAAGCACTTCTGGTACGCCTCGAAGCACTTCCCGGCAGGGAGGACGACGTCCAGGACTTCTTGAACCAGGGGCTGTCGATCGTCGAGGGGGAGCCCAAGACCGTCAGGTGGTTCGGAATCCGGTTCGGACCCTCGTCGTTCGGAATCTTCGACGCCTTTCCCGACGACGACGGACGCCAGGCGCATCTGTCGGGTGAGGTCGCGCAAGCGCTCGCTGAGAACACGGGTGAGCTCTTCGAGGAGCCCACGATCGAGCAGATCGATGTCCTCGTGGAGAAGCCGCCCGCCTAGAGCAGGTGCTGCCCGCGGGGCGGCGTGGTCAGCCGTAGCTGTCGCGGATAGTTGGTGGAGAGCCGGGGCTCGATTGACGTTCTGGTGGGGCGGTGCCGGATGTGGGGAGTCCGACGAGGGCTTCAGGGTGGGGCGAAGGGCTGGGGGCCGTGCCACTGGAGGAGGACGGTGGTGGCGTCGTCGCAGAGGTGTCCGTGGTGGCTGTGCATGAGGCGGCGCAGAGTCTCGGGGAGGGGCACGCCTTCATCGATGTGGCCGGTGAGGAAGGCAAGGAAGCGGTCGAGGCCGAATTCCTGGCCGGTTCGGGAGCGGGCTTCAGTGATGCCGCCGACGACGTATCGGATCGCGTCGACGATTTCGCGACGGGAGTGCTTCTCCGGCAGGCCACCGCGAGCCGTGTCGCAGGCCGCCAGCGGCAGCAGCGGTTCGACCAGAGCCCAGTGGCATCAGTGGTATCCGACGGATAGCGAGGATGACGCATGACGGCCGCCCCAGCGATGTGACGGAGGCCGGCCGATCGGCGACGGACGGTCCCCTTGCGGACAAGATCTCCGGGACCGGCTATGAAATCGAGGGTCGCTCGAAAGAGTTGAGCTGGGCGACGATGTGATTGACCCGCTTGTCGTTCGGCTGGACAACGCTCCGAGACCGTATCTGACCTGGTAGGCGGACAGGTCCGTCGCGCGGACGAGCTGGCCGAAGTCCAGCCCGGCCGAGCGGTCTTCGAGGAGCACGAAGCGGACGGTGTCACCGCGGCGTCTGGCCGCATCTCCCTTCCTGCCGTGGTCTGTCGTGGGCCGGGCAGGCCGGGTTCCCGGCGCGCCACCGACCAAGCGAGACAATTCGCACCTTTTGACGTGTCTTGTGAGGGTGGGACAGTGGGAGTGGTGAGGTCGTTATGTGGGTGACGTGCCCACCAGACATGGGGACGGGCCAGGCCAACCAGGCTGATCGAGCAGGGCAAGGACCAAGGTCCTCCTCCCCGACGGCAGCTGAGCGGAGGGCACGGACCCGAACCGGTCCTCCGCCGATCACCGGAAGGAACCACGCACCATGACCAACGAACTGCACGGCAGGAAGGTCGCAATCCTGGCCACGGACGGCGTTGAGCGCGTCGAGCTCGAAGAGCCTCTCGGCGCACTGCTGGGCGCTGGAGCGCAGGCTGAACTCCTGTCCCTCCACACCGGCGAGATCAACGCGCGCCAGATGGACATCGACCCGGCCGGAACCTTCACCGTGGACAAGAAGGTCGCCGACGCACGCGTGAGCGACTACGACGCGCTCCTGTTGCCCGGCGGAACCATGAACCCCGACCAGCTGCGAACCGACCCCGACGCCGTCGCCTTCGTGAGGGAGTTCGTGGAGACCGGCAAGCCCGTTGCCACCATCTGCCACGGACCCTGGACCCTGGCAGAGGCAGACGTGCTGCACGGCCGCCGCCTCACCTCCTGGCCCAGCATTCGTACTGACCTGCGCAACGCCGGCGCCGAGGTCGTCGACGAGGAGGTCGTGATCGACCGCCAGCTGATCTCCAGCCGCGGCCCGCAAGACCTCCCCGCCTTCTGCAAGGCGATCATCGAACACTTCGTCAACGCACCGCAACCCGCCTGATCGGCAGAAGACGCGCTTGACCGGGCGCTTGGCACGCAGCGTTAGTGCGATGGCACGCAAGAGGGTGTGGCGCCGGCCTGCATACCTCGGATGGAGCCCTACGTTAGGAAACCCGAGGTCGCAAAGTCGCCCAAATGACCGCCGACACTGACTCGGCCGAGTCACCGTGAATCAGCAGAGGAGATCGTCATGGCAAGCAGCAACCGTGCTGTCACCTTCCAGAACCCGAAAGACATGCGCGTCGAGTCGCTCGACTTCCCGAAGCTTCAGATGCCGAACGGGAAGAAGGCCCCGCACGGAGTCATCCTCAGGATCGTCGCCACCAACATCTGCGGGAGCGACCTGCACATCTACCGCGGGTCCTTCCCAGTGCCCCAGGGCATGGTGATGGGGCACGAGATGACCGGTGAGGTCATCGAGGTCGGCCCCGACGTCGAGTTCCTCAGTGAGGGCGACCTCGTCTCAGTCCCGTTCAACGTCGCCTGCGGCCGATGCCGCAACTGCAGGGCGCGCCGGACCGAAGTCTGCGAGACCACAAACCCCAAGGTGTCCTGCGCAGCGTACGGCTTCAACCTGGGCGACTGGACCGGCGGCCAGGCCGAATACCTATTCGTCCCCTACGCCGACTTCCAGCTCCTGCGCTTCCCGGACAGGGACCAGGCCATGGCGAAGATCCGTGACCTGGCGCTGCTCTCGGACATCCTGCCCACCGCGTTCCACGGTCTCATGGAGGCCGGCGCCAAGCCGGGCTCGACCGTGTACATCGCCGGCGCCGGACCGGTCGGCCGCTGCGGCGCAGCAGCTGCGCGCCTCCTCGGGGCGTCCTGCATCATCGTCGGCGACTACCACAAGGACCGCCTGGAGCTGGTGAAGAAGAACGGCTGCGAGACGATCGACCTGAGCCAGGACGCGGCGCTCACCGACCAGATCGAGGCCATCCTGGGCGAACCCATGGTCGACTGCGCAGTGGACTACGTCGGCACCGAGGCACACGGCATCGGCCGCGAGGCCGAGGACATGGACCCGGCCCACGCCATCAACCAGGTGCTCGACGCCACCCGCGCGGGCGGGGCCACCGGAGTCATCGGCGTCTACGGCGCCGACCCGCTCGCGAAGTCGAAGGCCGAGCAGGAGGGAACGTACCCGATCGACTTCGGCAAGGCGTGGATCAAGTCGCCGCGGATCGCCGCCGGGCAGGCACCGATCATGCACTACAACCGCGAGCTGATGATGGCGATCCTGTGGGACCGCATGCCCTACCTGAGCGCCATGCTCAACACGAAAGTGATCAGCCTCGACGACGCCCCCGACGCCTACGCGACCTTCGACACGGGAGTGTCCGAAAAGTTCATCATCGACCCCCACGGCCTCATTCCCGCCTGAGGCCCGCCCTCATCCGTCCCTGCGAACTCATAAGCGACGGCGTAGTGGGCAGTCCGTCACCCCCGACGACGCGACGGACTGCCCAGGTGCCCCAAGGGGCGGTTAGTACCCGCTGACGCCGTAGGCGCTCAGCGCATCAGCCATCGGTTGGAAGAAGATCGTGCCGCCGCAGCGCAGTCGCCGACCGCGACAGGTGGGCGGGAGGCGTGGGCGGCGCTGTGCCTCGCGCCAGTGCAGGACTCCTGGTAGAAGACGTTGCCGGAGCGTGCGGCCGTTATCTGCCGAGCTGACTGGGGTCCATGCTTTCTTGGACGAGCGCTTCATCGTCGGTCGTCGGTACGGCGGGAGACGCGATTGCGGCTGCTGTATCTCAAGCGCCGCACCGACTGTGTTACCAAACGCCGACTCGTTTCGCTGGCGCCGGTTCTGCCGTACCCCGGTGCCGCAGCGGACCGCGGACGGTGGATGAGCTCGGACACGACGGGCGTGCAAGCACACTGGCCCTCCTCGACCTCATAGCTGACCGCTACCGGTGCTCCGGACCCGAAAAGAGCTTGCGGTCTCTCGGGCCAGCGGCACGTTCACCCGGCCAGCCAAGGCACAGGCTGCGGACCGTGCTTCCTCCACCCAGACGCCCCTGGCGGTCCTTGATCAGCAGCCTTCGACCTGTACGCGTGGCCCGGCCCGGAGCCGGGCGAATAACCAGTTCAGGCGCACGTACTGGGCTTGCTGGCCCAGGCGGAGCCCGCCCCGTTGCGGGTCAGACGCTTGGTCATCAGCGTGATCGCCGCCCAGGTGATCAGCGTTTCGGAGTGCTGGACGAGCCGTTCGTAGTCCCTCGCGTGCCGGCGGGCGTTCATCATCCATGCCAGCGAGCGTTCAACGACCCAGCGGCGGGGCAGCAGGACGAACCCGGAGGAGTCCTTCGGGCGGGCAACGGTCTTGATCGTGAGGTTCAGATGCTTCTTCGCCCAGGTAATGAGCTTGCCCGCGTAGGCGCGGTCGGCCCAGACGATGGTGATCTCGGGGTGCATGAGACGGAGACGGAAGAGGACTTCCTTGGCCGCGGCGGAGTCATGCAGATCGGCCGGGGTGACCATGACCAGCAGCGGCAGGCCGCGGGTGTCGACCACGAGATGCCGTTTGCGGCCATTGATCTTTTTGCCTGCATCGTAACCGCGGGAGTTCTTGCCGACGGTCGATGCCGCTTTGACTGACTGCGAGTCGATGATCGTCGCGACGGCTCTGGAGCCTTTGCCCACCTCGCGGCGGATCCGCTGGGTCAGGGCGTCACGGATCTGACCGATGACACCGCGGGCAGCCCAGCGGGCCATGAACCCCCAAACGGTCCTCCAGGGCGGGAAGTCCGCGGGTAGGGCCCTCCACTTGCAGCCGGTGTCCACGACATATCGAATCGAGTCGACGATCTCGCGCCGGGGGTGCTTCTCCGGCCGGCCGCCGCGGGCGGTGTCGCAGGCCGGCAGCGGCAGCAGCGGTTCGATCAGGGCCCACTCGTCATCCGTCATGTCCGACGGATAGCGGCGCTGACGCACTTCCCCTCCCGTCTGTGACCTGCTGCGGGGCCGGCCGGCTTCGCCGGTCGGCCCCGTGGATCGGTCAGGCGCTGGCGATGAGGTCGAGGGTGGATTCGATGGAGTTGAGCTGGGCGACGATGTGCCGTACCCACTTGTCGTTCGGGTGGGCGGCGGCGTGCGGGGCGACCGTGCCGGTGATGAACCGCCGGAACTGGGTCAGCTTCTCGCCCACGACCTGCCGCTCGTAGGCTTCGAGCGCGGCCCGCTCCGCTCCGAGCTGGTAGCCGTCGAGACGGTTCCAGATCAGCGGAGGCCAGCCCTTGGACGCGGCCTCGTCCTTCAGCGCGGCCAGGCCGGAGCGGACCTGGTGCGGGGAGAGCGCGCTCGCACGGACCAGCTGGTGAAACTCCAGCCCGGCCGGGCGGGCCGCGAACAGAACGAAGCGGACGGTGTCCGCGTGTCGTCTGGCCGCGTCCCCTTTGCGCCGGGAGGCGCGGGGCACGACTACTCGCCCCGCAGGATCGCCGCGAGCTCGTCGTCCATGTCGACCTTGCCGGTGTCGACCGCCGTTTCGATCCAGTCCAGAGTCGCTTTCACCTTGGCTACGTTCTGGTGGACGATGGTGCGTTCGCCTCCGACAGTTGGCGGTCGCGCAGGCCGGGGACGGTTCGGCCAGCTGCGGCGACGAACGCGTGGAAGGCGGTCACCAAGTCAAGGAACTCCACCGTCCGGTCGATGTTGCGGACTGCCGGGGCGACGGGGTTCGAGCGCTCGAAGTGGTCAAGGGCTTGCCGACTGCGCTCGGCCTGGGCAGAGTTGACCTGGAAGCGGGCGGTGTCATCGCTCATCGCCTTGAACGCGACGTCCGGCCTGCGGAGCAGGCTGGTCGCGGCGGTCGTCGCGACCTGCTCGTCGCGGGTGAATTCCTCCACCACCCGGACCTTGTCCTCCGAGGACACCTTGGCCGCGACCTGGGGACGCTTCAGGAAGTCGGTGGTCACCGCAGCCGCGACCTCGGCGTCCCGGGCCAGCGAGTGGATCGCGGTAACCTTCTCCTGCGGGGTGATGGGCGTCTCGACCTGCTGGCCGACCTGTCGATTGGCGTCGTCCTTGGTCCAGCGGGCCTTTCCCTCCGGGAGCGTCAGGATCGTCGCGAACCGCCTCTCCTCGTCCTCGATACTCGCCAGCGACCGGTGGACCGTGTAGGACGCGAGCTCGGGACGGCGTCGTTCCTTCGGCCACCGCGACGCCACCCACCTGGCCGTCTTCACCGTGGAGAACCTCAGGCCGATGTCCTCGGCCAGGCGCGTCAGCGATTCCTCGACCGTGTACTCGCTGTCCCCGGTTTCGCCGCCCCGCTGCCGCATCGGTTCGACCTCCAGGGCCCGGTCCCCGATCGTGAACTGGCCGCGGGTCTGCTGTTCGACGACGTCCCGCAGCTCGGCCACGATCTGCTCGTAGCGAGACTGGCTGACGGCGCCGATGGTCTCGTTCTCCTCGGACATGGCTTTCACCATCCAAGTGCGCTCCCAGGCGCGGCACTTCGGGCCGTGACAGGACAGGGACCGCATCTGTTTCCGAGAGTCAGACCGTAAATATGAAGATCGCAAGGAATGACCGCAATTGACCGTTCCGTGAACGAAACTGGTCCAAGGATGCGTTCGCTCAGTGGTCACTGTGCACGATCCGCGTACGGATCCTTCCGCTTCCGCCAGGCCCCCACGACGCAGCGCCGCGAGCAGAACCGGGCGTCCGAACGACGGTCGACACCCGCCACCCAGCGGGCCCCGCACTCGGGGCACTCGACCAGGCCGACCTTGTCCCGGACAGCTGCCAACCGCTTCCGCAGCCGCTGTTCCTTGCGCCACTGCCTGGAACGACAGACCGACGAGCAGAACACCGCCTCGGGCCGGGCGTCCGGCCTCAGCCGTTCACCACAAGCCGGACAGTCCCTCACTCTGGCCCTCTCGGCACCCTCAGACACCGGTCCAGGCTAGGGGGCAAATCTACCCAGAACCTTGGATCGGAAACAGCTACTGAGCTTGTTCTTTATCTTCGGTGGTCTGTGGCCGGGTCAGCCGGGCCCATGCAGGCGTCCAGATCTTCGATGAGCTTTCGGAGTTCGCGGGCTCCGCGAGGTGACATTGCTCGGATCACGTCGTCGAGTAGGGCACGGCCATCGAGAGGGTTGCCGCAGCAGTACCAGTGCACGTTGCCGAACTCGTCGTCGTGCCAGAGTTCGCGTGCGGGGCGGTGGACGTAGTCCTTCCACAGGCGCAATGCCGCGCTGGTGTCACCCGGCTGGAGATAGTTCCGAGTGCGTTCAAGGCGAACTATCTCGGCCAACGCTCGTGAGGAGAGGCGGTCGATGGCTGGCCTTGAGTGCTGTGACTGCTGTCGGTCCGGGATGCTGGCCCGGATGCGTCCTGGCCGTCTACGCGGCATGGACCTTTCGGTTGGTCGTCATGCCGTACATGGTGCCACGACCTCGAACAGTCCCTCGAACGGATTCGCTCGCCTGAGGGTTCACCGGACGTGAGGGCGGCCTTCGTCTGATCATGTGCTCCGACCAAGGTGCACGTGAACACGACGAAGGCCGTGAGGTGAGTCTGCTGCCTGAGGCTGTCCGGAGGGAAGCGTTCGCGGAAGCGTCACGCTTCCGGGGCGAGTTTTACGAGTGTCTGACTGCCCGGCGGGATGAGTTGTTCGAACTGGCCGACGCCGTGCTGTGTGCGGACGGTGCGGTGAGGTCCCCGGTGGACCTGACGCTGTTGCCCGAGCATCGTCGTGGGCACGGAGCGATGTACGGCGGCCTGAACCACGGCCGGATCGACGTCGGCCGGCTGCGGGCCGTGCTGGCCGGACTGCCACTGCCGCGTTTCGACGGCGGGCGCCTGGTCCTGGCGGTCGATGTGTCGCCGTGGCTCCGGTCGGACGCGCCGTGCTCGGCGGATCGGCTGTTCTGCCACGTCTACGGGCGTGCGAAGACGGCCTCGCAGTTCATTCCGGGCTGGCCCTACTCCTTCGTCGCAGTGCTGGAGCCGGGTGCCACATCCTGGACCGCGATCCTGGACGCAGTCCGGCTGGGACCTGCCGACGACGCGACCGCGGTCACCGCCGCCCAGCTGAGAGAAGTGGTTGAGCGGCTCATCGCCGCTGGTCAGTGGCAGGACGGGGACCCGCACATCGTGGTCGTGAGCGATGCCGGCTACGACGTCACCCGCCTGGCCTGGGTTCTGTGCGACCTGCCGGTCGAGCTGGTGGGCCGGGTCCGCTCCGACCGTGTGATGCGGCTGCCGAAGCCGCCGCGGAAGCACGGCGTCAACGGCCGCCCGCCCAAGCACGGACCTGAGTTCCGCTTCACGAAGCCGGAGACCTGGCCCGAGCCCGCGATCACCACCGTCACCGACACCACCAACTACGGCAAGGCCGAGACCCGGGCGTGGGACCGGGTTCACCCCCGGCTCACCCACCGCTCTTCCTGGCTCGACCACGACGGTGAACTCCCAGTGGTCGAGGGGACGTTGATGCGGCTGAAGGTCGAGCATCTGTCGAAGGACCGGGATGCCCCGCCAGTGTGGTTGTGGTCCTCCAAGACCAGTGCCACCCCGGACGACGTGGACCGCTTCTGGCAGGCATTCCTCCGCCGTTTCGACCTGGAACACACCTTCCGGTTCGCGAAGCAGACCCTGGGCTGGACCACCCCGAAACTCCGTACTCCCGAGGCCGCGGACCGCTGGACTTGGATCGTGATCGTGGCTCACACCCAGCTCCGGCTCGCCCGGCCTCTGGCTGCGGACCTCCGCCGCCCCTGGGAGAAGCCCGCCGCATCCGACCGGCTCACCCCGGCCCGGGTCCGCCGGGGGTTCAGGAACATCCGCGCTCACCTCGTCTGCCCGGCCCGTGTTCCCAAACCCCGAGGCGCCGGCCCTGGACGGCCACCCGGCGTCAAGAACAGACACCGGGCACCCCGCTACGACGTCGGCAAGACCGTCAAACGCCCCGAAACTCTCAAGGCCATCGGCAAGCCCGGAAGATCTTGGTAGATAAAGAACAAGCTGAGCACCAGTGCCCGCGGCCCGTGCCGGACGATCGTCCGGCACGGGCCGCGTCGTGCACGCGTGTGCGGGCGGACGGCGCTCAGTCCGCCGCGGTACGGCTCGCCACGGCCACACGGCGGGCCGGCCCGCGCCGCGCGGCGGCCGGCGCGGCCACCCGCACGCACAGCGCCGTCAGCGCGACGAGCGAGGCGGCCACGGCCACCGCGACCGCGATCCAGGTCGGGGCGAGCGTGAGATCCGTGACCGGGGACACCCGCGCCGAGGGGGTGGCGCTGCCGTAGAGCTTGGCAGCGGCCAGCGCCGCCGGTCCCACTACCGCGGCGGCCAGCAGGGGTACGGCCGACCGCACGGTCAGCAGCAGGGCCAGCACCAGGCAGAGCGCCGACAGGCCGAGGGCCACTCCGTACGCCTGTGCGGAGGCGTCGCCGCGGTGCAGCGGGAAGTAGACCACGCCGCACCCGGCCAGGACCGCGGCGGTGAGCCAGGCCGGCCACACCGGGCCCCGGGCGGCCCGCCGAGCCGCACGGGCCTCGTCGCGGTCGCGCGCGGCGCGGGTCTGGTCCCGGTCGCGCGCCGAGCGGGTCCCGCCGCCGTCGCGCGCCGCGGCGTCCCGGTCGCGTCCCCGGCGGAACGGGCGGGGCGGCCTGCGGCGTTCGCGGCCGCGGCGGTCCGTTCCGGTGGACGCGCCGCCGCGTCCCGCCGACCGGGCGGCGGGCTCCCGTCCGTCGTCCTCGTCGGCCGCGTCCTGGGCCGCCCGCAGGTGCCGGGCGTCGGGCCGCTCCGGGCGTACGTGTCCGTCCTCGGCGAGCCGGCCGATCAGTTCGACCAGTTCCTCGACCGGCCGGCCGGTGGCGGCGGCCCGCACGGCCTCCTGTCCGCAGTGCGGTTCCAGCGGCGTGCGGTGCAGCAGCGCCATCAGCCGGGTCACGTCCTCCACGGAGCGGCACTCCGCCGCGGCCCGGATCGCCTCGTCCGCGCTGTCCGAGTGGCGCGGCGGCCGGGTCAGCAGGCCCACCAGCCGGGTGACGTCCTCCACGGACCGGTTCACGCCGACGGCACGGAGCGCGTCGATCGTGGCCTGCGCGTACTGCGGCGACTTCTCCAGCGTCGTGATCAGGTCGACGACGTCCTCCAGCGGCCGGTCGGCCACGGCGGCGCGCACCAGGTCGCCGACGGGATCGCCGTAGGCCCGCGCCGCCGCGTCGTGGACGTCGGCGTGGGCGTGCGGGTCGGCGTCCGCGTCGGCCTCGCGGGGGCCGGGCCCGGGCTGCCGGGGGCCGGAACCGTCGGGGCCGGAAGCGGGGAGGTCGGGGTCGGGCTCGAGTTCGGGGAGGTCGGCGTCGTCGAGGTCGACGTCCCACATGTCGCCGTCCCGCTCGGGCGAGGGCCGTTCCGCGGAGGGCCGGGCGCCGGGATCCGCGCCCGGCGGTCGTGCCGTGCCGGTGGTCGTGGTCGTCTCCCCGGTGGGCAGGTCCAAGGCGGATATGGCGTACTCGGGCGAGCGAGCTGATGAAGAGCCGGTGGTCATGATCTCTCCGTGTGATGGGGGTGCGGCCGCCCTGCGTCCCCGACATGCGACTCGCGCTGTGTGCTGCCATTACTAGGCACGTCCACCGCGCCGTGCCACTCCGGTGGGCCACAGGGATGAGAGACCCCGTCCGGCGGTCTTGCGGCCGCCGGGAGCGGGCATCCGGTCAATGAGGCGCGTGCCGCGCCGCGGAGGAGGGGTCCGTGGATACGACCACTGTGATCGTCGTGACCGTGCTGCTCGCGGCGCTCGTCCTCGCGGCGGCGGTCGCCGTGCTGGTGCGTCTGGTCCGCACCCGGCGGGACCTCAGGCGGGCCGGCCTTCCCACGGGGCCGCGCTGGGTGTTCTGGGGAGCCGTCCTCTACCTGGTGCTGCCGGCGGACCTGTTGCCCGATCCGGTCTACCTGGACGACATCGGTGTGCTGCTGCTCGCGCTGCGCTCCACGCGCGGCCGGATCGGCGGCCGGCGCGAAGCCGTCGAACGGCGTCGGACCACCGGCTCGCCCGGTGACTACGCAGCGTAAGGAAACCAATCACCCGTTCGATTCGTATAAGTCTCTGGAAGCCGAAGGAAGTCGGCGGACCAGACGACGGCGTGAAGGGCCGTCGGCTGATCGGCGCAGCACCGACTAGGGAGAGACGATGCAACCGTTCGCGCTCAACTACGCACGGCCCGCAGTGGAGTTGGAAGCCACCACTCCGTACGTCTACGACTCCGGGCTGCAGTTGAACGTGCTCCTCGACGGGCGGGTGGCCGCCTGCGACCACGCGCTGCTGAGAGAGCTGGGGACCACGACCTCCACCGCGGGGTCGAAGACTCACTTCGACGACTGAACACGGGCCGCCGAGAATGACCGTGTTGATCCTGACCAGTGAAGAGGACGTCACCGCGGACATGGTGGTGGTGCACCTGAACGCGTCGGGAGTACCGGTGGTCCGCCTGGACCCCGCCGACCTCACCGACTCCGTCGCGCTGTCCGGCGAGTTCGTGCACGGCTCCTTCCGGGGCCATCTGTCCTCGGGGGGACGTCTGGTGAGCATCGGCGGGCTGCGGTCCGTCTGGGTGCGCAGGCCGGGCGGCGCGGCCACCAGGGCCGCCGAACCGTCCGCGTGGCTGACCGAGGAGTCCGGCCAGGCGCTGTACGGCATGCTCCGCGGCTCGGGGGCGCGCTGGATGAACCAGCCCGATGCCGCGCACCGGGCCAGGTACAAGCCCTGGCAACTGCGTCTCGCCCAGCAGTGCGGGCTGCCGGTGCCGGCGACGCTGATCACGACGTTTCCCCGGGCGGCCCGCGAGTTCGCCGAGCGCTACCCGGACCTGGTGGTCAAGCCCGTCTCGGGCGCCCATCCGCAGGATCCGCCCCTGGCCGTGCCGACCAGCCGGGTGCCGCCCGAGGCGGACTTCTCCGCCGTCGCCCACGGCCCGACGCTGCTGCAACGCCGGGTCGCCAAGCGTGCCGACATCCGGCTGACGGTGGTCGGCGAGGAGTTGCTGGCCGCCCGCAAGACGACGCTCGCGCACCTGGGCCCCGACGAGGTGGACGTCCGTTTCACCGCGTCGGGCGAACCGTGGCGCCCGGCCGAGGTGCCGCCGCGTGTCGCCGAGGGGGTCCGGGCCTACCTGCGGGCGGCCGGGCTGGCCTACGGCGCCCTGGACTTCGCCGAGGATGGCGACGGCACCTGGTGGTTCCTCGAGTGCAACCAGTCGGGGCAGTTCGGCTTCGTCGAGGTGGACACGGGCCAGCCGATCGCCCGGACCATCGCCGAGTGGCTGGCCCGGCCCGGCGCCGCGGATCCGGTGGAAACGGAGGGTCCGGGCACGGTGGCGGCCGGGTGAGGGCCGGTGCGCCCGTCACGTGCCCTCCCGCGACGTGGCCGTCCGTCAGCTCGGGCGCGGGCCCGGGAGCAGGGCGGTGCGCTGCCAGCCGGCGCCGGGGGACGGCCGGCGTTCGGCACCGGGCAGGTGTCCCGGGGCGCGCAAGGGACGCATGACCACCTCCAGTTCCCTGCTCACACGCTCGGCGTCCCGCCGCACCTGGTCGGGGACGTCACCGCGTTCGGCGACGAGTCGGTCGTAGATGGGGGAATCCTGGAACACCCGTCAACGTGCCTTTCGTGTCGTCCGCCCCCGTACGGAGGCGCGACTGAGCAGTCTAGGCGCCCGTTCACGCGGGGGTGCTCATTCCGCCGGGATGTGAACGGTCCTTCAGGCACCGGTGGTGGAGCCGGGCCGCACGATCATGAGTACGGTCACCGTGGCCCACAACAGGTTGAACACCCCGGTGAACATGGCCAGCCGGGCCGTACGGGCCCGCTCGACGGGCCGCAGTTCGGTCAGCTGTTCCAGGAGCTCCTCCTGGCGCGGCAGGACGAAGGCCACCAGGAGTCCCGCGGCGGCCGCGGTGAGGGTGATGGACGCGACGAGCCAGGCGTCGCCCAGGACGCCCATCGAGGCGCCGGTGGCGAAGCCGAGGACCGGCACCGCGATGCCGAGAGCGGCGTAGACCCGGCAGATGCGGTGCAGCAGCCGGACGGTACTCGTGTCCCCGGTGTCCGCCCCGTCCCCTCCCCCGGCGGTCACGCCCACCGGCACCCGGCGGACGGCCGCGGGGAACATGCTGGCCGCGACGGTGACGGGCCCGACGGCGAGGATGGCCGCCAGGACGTGAAGGGACAGCAGGATCTTGGTCATGGGCCGGGCTCCGGAAGGCAGTTCGGGCGGTGCGGTGATCGAAGTCCAAGGTAGGAAGCCGGCGGGCGGCCGCCCAGCGGCGGAAACGCCAGCTTCCAACGGATTCTCGCCAGCACCTCGCCCGGGGTGACGCCCACGCACTCGGTGGCGCTCCTGGGCCTCGCGAGCACGGTGACCGTGCCGGGGCGCTCCAGGGGGGCGGTTACCGTGTCGTGGTGCGGGCCGGCGCGGCCGGTTCACACCACGACACGGGTCGTGCGGTGCGGCGGTGTCACACGGCCAGCGACAGGCCGCTCTCCCCGTCCGCGTCCAACGAGCCGACTTCCTGCGCGCGTCCCTTGGCGAGCAGCAACGCGTCCGCCCTCGCCACCGCGTCGTGGACGGCGGTCGTCGCCATCATCACGCACAGGGTGTAACTGACGTCCGCCAGCTCCCGCGCCGCCTCCGGCCTTTCCCTCTCCGCCTGAGCGATCCTCAGCGACGCGTACCGCGTCAGCAACTCCCTGACGACCTTCGGGTCCGGTTCGAGCACGAAGCGCCCCTCTCTCGGTTTTCGCTGCGTATGCCCGAACCCAGGGGAAACAGTCACACCACGTACGGTCGCGTTCGCAATTGACCAGATCCCGACCTTTCCTGTCCGAACGCCATCATGAGCGGTCGCCGAGTCGGTTGAAAGCGGACGGATCGGCGGCCTCCGAGACGGTCAGGCGACCTGGCCGCTGTGCAGTGCGCTGTATGCCCCTCCTCCGGCGAGGAGTTCCTCGTGCGTGCCGGTCTCCAGGATGCGGCCCTCACCCATCACCACGATCCGGTCCGCGCCCCGCACGGTGGACAGCCGGTGCGCGACGACAAACGTGGTGCGCCCGCGCAGCAGCCGGGCCAGTGCCTGCTGGACCAGCGCCTCCGAGCGGGTGTCCAGCGCCGAGGTCGCCTCGTCCAGAATCAGCACCCGGGGGTCGCGGATCAGGGCGCGGGCGATGGCGAGGCGCTGGCGCTGGCCGCCGGACAGCCTGGCCCCGTGCTCCCCGACCAGGGTGTCCAGGCCCCGCGGCAGCCGGTCGACGAACTCCAGGGCGTTGGCGTCGCGCAGGGCGGCGCGCACCGTCTCCTCGTCGGCGTCGTCCATGCCGTAGGCGACGTTCTCCCGGATCGTGCCGTCGAACAGGATCGACTCCTGCGGCACCACCGAGACGAAGCGTCGGTAGGTGCGCAGGTCGAGGGTGTTCATGTCGGTGCCGTCGAGCAGCAGCCGGCCCGAGGTCGGCCGCAGGAAGCCGATCACCAGGTTGAGCACGGTGGACTTGCCGGCGCCGGACGCGCCCACCAGGGCGATGGTCTCACCGGGTTCGACGGAGAGGGTGAAATCGCTGACGGCGGGCCGGCCGTCGCTCTCGTAGACGTGCCCGACCCCCTCGAAGGTGACGGCTCCGCGCAGCGAGGTCAGCTCCGCCTTGCCCTCGTTGTCCTCGAGTTCGGGCGCCTGGAGCACCTCGCCGACCGAACGGACGGACTCCAGGCCCTTGGTGATGACCGGGGCGAGGCCCGCCAGCGTCGTCGTGGAGTTGGTGAGGGTGGTCAGGAAGGCGCTGAGCATCACGACGTCGCCGGCGGTGACTCCCCAGACGTCGTAGTAGGAGATGAGCGCGGCTCCCGCGAGGACCAGCACCCCGACCACGTTGAGCACGACCCAGGACAGCGAACCGAAGCGGCCGTTGACCAGGTCCAGGCGCATCCCGGAGGTGAGGAGCCGGTCCAGGGTGCCGTCCATGCGGCGCAGCGCCTTGCCCTCCAGGCCGTGGGCGCGGGTGACCGGGATGAGCCGGGTCATCTCGGTCACCCGGGAGGAGAGGGTCTCGACCTCGTGGCGGAAGTGTTCGTTGTGGGTCCGCAGCCGGGCGCGGAGCCTGGCCACGAGGAGGGAGGCGGCGGGAACGACGACGAGGAAGACGGGCAGGAACTCGGGGGTGCGCACGGCGATGATGACGAGACCGCCGGTGAGGACGGTGAACGCGCCGAGGCCGGTCTCGGCGGTCTGCTGCACCATCTGTTCCACCGTCTCCACGTCCCGCACGACTTTCGCCTGCAGGACGCCCGCACTGACCCGCGAGTGGTAGCCGATGGAGAGTTGCTGCATACGCGTGCACAAGGCGGAGCGCAATGCGGTGCCCATGCGGCGCACACTGCCGTAGAGAAGGCGTACGTACAGCAGGTGCAGCGGGTAGTTGACCACCAGGATGAACATGATGATCCCGGTGCTGGCCCACAGGTCCTCGATCGGGCCGTGCTGCACCACGGTGTCGATGATGGCGGCGGTGATCAGGGGCAGCAGCCAGACGGGACTGTGCTTGACGGTGAAGACGGCGACCGCGCCCGCCAGTCGGCGACGGTCGGCGCGGAACAGGTAGACGAGGGTGCGTATCGGGTGCTCGCCCCGGTAGCGGTGGTCGAGCGGCTTTTCGGGCGGCGACGCCATCGGCGTGGTCCTCCTGGTGACCGAGTGGGGAAAGCGCTTGCTTCCCGCGCTTTCCTACCCCGTCGGCCAGGAGTACGCCACACCGTTCCGCACCGTGGAAGGCCGGTGAAGACCCTGGCGGGCCGAGAAGGGGACCCGCGCCTTCTCCCCCGTGGAGGGCGCGGGTCCCGGTCTCCTCGGTCCTCGAGTGTGCGGGGGTCAGTCCCGGAGGGTGCGGGCGAGTTCGGTGCTGGCGCGCATGATCTCGGTGTCGTCCTCGGCCAGCAGCCGCTCCAGCCCGTCCCGCCGGGCGCGGACGGCCTGCCGGGCCGCACGCTCCCAGGCCACCGGGTTCTCACGGTGGTTGAGCAGCTTCGGGTAGACGGTGGCGGTGGTCTCCCACTGCCGGGCGTCGGCGATGTTCTTCAGCAGCTGGATGATCTGCGCCCGGCAGCTCACCTGGGGCCGCTGTGCCAGCTCCCACAGGAAGGGCACGGTCGCGGCGGTCGCCTGCTCGACGACGAAGCCGTACTGGCAGATGCGCTTGCGCAGGTCGCCGAGGGCGGCACGGGCGGTTTCGGCGTCGCCCCGGGCCACCTTGCGCAACAGCCGGGGAATGGCCGCCGCCGAGCCGGTGGAGTCCTGGATGTCGCCCCAGGGCACGCCGTCCAGGCCGGCGAGCAGGGCGGTGGTGCGGTGCGCGCCGGGTGGCGCGTGACGGTCGGGGCGCTGGATGCTCGGCTCGGGTGTCGGAGCGCTGCGCATGGTGTGGGGCCCTTCCGCGGCAGTCGGGTCAGGTGAGGGGACGGGTCGACAACGTGGCCCAGACCGTCTTGCCCGCCGGAGGACGCGGGACCCAGCCCCACTCCTCCGCGAGCGCGTCGACGATGCACAGGCCGCGTCCGTGCTCCCGGAGTGCGGAGCCTTCGGACGGGTTGAACACGGGCGCGTCGTCCCCGGGGTCGGCGACGGTCAGGGTGAACCGGGCCGGGCCCAGGGCGAGCCCGAGCCTGACCTCCGGCACGCCGGCCGCAGCCGACGGCACCGCGTGCGTCACGGCGTTGGAGACCAGTTCGGTGACCACGAGGACCGCGTCGTCACCGCGGTGTTCGAGCGACCACCCGCGCAGCGTCTCCCGCGTGAAGACCCGCGCCCGGGCGAATCCCTCCCGGCTGCACGCGACGCGCAGCACGGCGGAGGCCGGCCCGCCGCCGAGGGCGGGACGGCTCCTGCAGGAGGGGGACAGCGACCGGTCGGTCCGGTCGACGGCCTCTCGCGCCGAGTGGGGGAGCCCTGTCCGGCGGCTCGCCGCGCCTGCCTCCGACACGGGTTCGCCGGGCGACCGGAGCGTTGGATGCGCAGGTGACGGCACAGCATCTCCCTGATGCGACGTCAGAACGGGACCTCAACCGGGGGGTTGACGCCACAGCTATTATCCACGCTTAGAGCGCTCGCGTGCAATTGCACGAGAAATTGCGCGAAAAAAGTCGGATGGGGGCGCTCGGGGACCGGCACGGCCCGGTCCGCTCCCCCCGAACAGCAAGGAGACCGCGGTGCCACCAGTGCGCAACGGAGTGCAGGCCAGCTTGTTGGACGCCTGCTGGAAGAAGAGTCGGCACAGCAACGCCGAGGGCAACTGCGTGGAGGTGGCCCTCGTGGACGGAGGCATCGCGATGCGCAACTCCCGTTATCCGGACGGTCCCGCGCTCGTCTACACGCCGGCCGAGGTGGCCGCCTTCCTCGCCGGGGCGAAGGACGGCGAGTTCGACCACCTGCTGTAGGGCGGGGCGGCGCGGCGGCCCAAACGGAGCCCAACTACCCGATTTCTACAGGCGGATGCGGCGGACACCCATGGGATGAGATAGTGTTCCCTTCAAGTCTGCCGGTCTGCTGGGAGTCAGGATGTCCGCCGCGTCGCATCGCATCTCCCGTCTCGAGCCCTACCTGGAGCGGGCCGAGCCTGCTCCGACCCTGCTGAAGATGCTCGTCGGCGTCCAGCTGGCGGGTTTCCGCGAGGACGCCGGCCTCTCCCAGGACCAGGCCGCCCGCGCCGTGGGGTTCAGCGGCGCGAAGCTCTCGCGCATCGAGTCGGGCAAGGGCCGCAAACCTCCCACGGAGACCGACGTACGCGCGCTCCTCGAGCGGTACGGCACCGATGCCTACGAGGCCTCGGTCCTGCTCAAGCTGTTGCGGCGGGCCGGGGAACCGGGCTGGTGGCAGCGGTACGACAAGCGCCTGATGCCCGAGTGGTTCGACCGCCTGGTCGGCCTTCAGGAGGCCGCGTCGACCATCCGTACCTTCGAGATCCAGTACGTCCCCGGTCTGCTTCAGACCCCCGCCTACACCGAGGCCGTGGTCGAGCGCGGCCTGCCCAACGCTCCCGCGGCAGAAGTCCGGCGCCGCGTCGAACTGCGCAAGCGCCGCGCGGAGTTGCTGAGCCGCGCCGACGCCCCGCAACTGTGGGCGATCATCGACGAGTCCGTGCTGCTGCGCGTGCTGGGCAGCCGCGAGGTCATGCGGGAGCAGCTGGAGCACCTCGTCGCGATGACGGAGAAGCCCCATGTGACGCTGCAGATCGTGCCGCTGGACGTGACGAACGCGTCGGCGCCCGCGATTCCCGTCACCTATCTGCGTTTCGGCGGCGCCGATCTGCCCGACGTGGTCTACCTGGAGCACATCGGGAGCGCCAACTTCCTGGAGGACCGGGACGAGACCGAGCAGTACCGGGTCGCGCTGGACCGGCTGGCCGACGAGGCGCTGACACCGCGCGAGTCACTGAACCGGCTGCGCGAGACGATCGCGATGCGCTACGCCGTCGGCAAGTAGCGAGCGGCAACCGCACGAAGGGCCACACACGGTGCGTGTGGCCCTTCGAGGTGTCCGTCGCGGTGAACCGGTCCGTCGGTGCCCGCCGCGCTCAGCGCAGGCGCCCCAAGCCGCCGAACTCGATCCACTCGTCCGTGAGCTGGCGCGGCGCCACCTCCGTGTCCGGGCGCCAGGTGGAGACCTCCACGAGACCCGGTTCCAGGATGTCCATCCCCTCGAAGAGCGCTTCGACGTCCTTCGGCTCGCGCACCCGGCCCCAGTGGCCCTGGGTCGCCTGGTCCATGAAGTCCGTGACGAACTTCCGCACCTCGGGGTCGTCGCTGACCAGCTGGCACATCACGGCGAAGCTGCCGGGCACGAGCCGCTCGGTCACCCGGCGGACGACGGCCTGGGGCCCGTCGGTGTCGCTGTCCGGGATGCAGTGGAAGACCGAGTTGAACAGCACGGCGACCGGCTGCGAGAAGTCGATCAGGCGCTGGGTGTCCGGGTGGGAGAAGATCTCCTCGGTCGCGCGCATGTCGGCGTGTATGACCGCGGTCTGGTCGTTCTGGTCGAGCAGCGCCCGGCCGTGGACCAGGACCATCGGGTCGTTGTCGACGTAGACGACGCGGGACTCGGGGGCGACGCGCTGGGCGATCTGGTGCACGTTGTCCTGGGTGGGCAGGCCGGAGCCGTGGTCCAGGAACTGGCGGATGCCGTAGTCCTCGGCCAGGACGCGGACGACGCGCTGGAGGAATCGCCGGTTGTTCAGCGCCAGCCGACGCGTACTGGGGACGACCTTGTCGAGTTCACCGACGGCCGCCCGGTCGGCAGCGTAGTTGTCCTTGCCGCCCAGATAGAAATCGTACATACGCGCCGCTGTGGGCACGTTGGCGTCGATCTCCGTGGACAGCTGCTTGTCGGCTTGCATCGTTCCCCCAGCTCCGTACGGGCGCCAACTGGACTGGCATGACAGACAGTACATCCTAAAGACCTAGTGGTCAGCCAAACCAGAGGCCGGATTCAGTGGCCGCCAAGTCGTCTGTCACGACGTTCAGTTGGCGGCCACTGGACCGGGTCAGCCGCGCGCGGCCAGATACGCGTCCACTCCGGCCGCCTTGTGTGCCTCCTCCACGCCGGCCAGACCGCCCAGCGCCTTTGCGTCGGGCTTGAGCACATAGGTGGACCGGCTGGCCGGCGCGGTCACGTAGGTGAAGTTCTGCGGGGTGCCGAGTCCGGTGTCGGCGTTCTTCTGCGAGCGGTGCGCCTTGACCACGTCCTGCCGGGTGAGGCTGCCGCCCTCGCAGGCCTTCTTCAGGTCGGCCTCCATCAGCCGGGCGGCGTTGTAGCCGGAGAGCACGCCGGAGTCGACGGGCTCGCCCGGGTACGCCTTCTGGTAGGAGGCGGCCATCTTCTTGACGCCCGGCAGGTCGGAGC
This sequence comes from Streptomyces sp. CCM_MD2014, assembly GCF_000772045.1. Taxonomy (GTDB): domain Bacteria; phylum Actinomycetota; class Actinomycetes; order Streptomycetales; family Streptomycetaceae; genus Streptomyces; species Streptomyces salinarius. Next base: position 472,784 of record NZ_CP009754.1, read on the forward strand.
TGACCGCCGGTGCGGCGCTGACCACGTGGACCATGGCCTCCAGGGCCGGCGCCGCGGGTGTCTTCAGCAGCTGGGGGGCGTAGCCGGGCGCGCTGGTGACGATCGGCACCTTCAGGCCGCGGGCCGCGGCCACTCCGGCGAGGGAGGCGGTCTGGGCGGGGCCGGCACTGATCAGGACCGCCTTGACCCCGGCCTTGCTCAGCGCGGACACCTGCGCGGTCAGATCGGTGTCCGTGGCCTTGATCTTCTGCCCGACGACCTTCATCCCCGCCTGCTCGGCGGCCCATTCGGAGCCCTCCAGCGCGTTGGCGCCGTAGTCGCCCTCGAAGTAGACGTGACCGATCGTGTCGCCCTTGGCCAGCTTCTCGGTGCGGGTGAGGAAGTCGACCGCGGCGATCATGTCGATGTCGTAGGTGGTGCCGAGGACCTGGACGGAGTCCCGGCCGAGCAGGGAGGCCGCCCAGGCCTGCGGGAAGGTGAGCATGTGGTCCCGCTCAATGTCGTCGAGCAGGGCGGCGACCACCGGGGAGCCGATCACCTGGGGCAGGGCGACGACGTCCGGTGCGATGTCGGCGTAGGCGGTGACCGCCTTCTGCACGTCGTAGCCGTGGTCCTTGACGACGATCTCGACCTGGCGTCCGCAGATGCCGCCCGCGGCGTTGGTCTCGTCGGCCCACATCTGCTGGGCCTGCACGATGCTCTTGCCGAGGGTGGCGTAGGGGCCGGTGAGATCGGTCAGGGCGCCGAGTCTGATGCTCTTCTCGCTGACTCCGGGGCCGGCCTTGACGCCGTCGGCGGCGTCGTCGCCGCTCCCGCCGTCCGCCTTGGAGCTGCAGGCGGTGCCCGCGAGCAGCACGGCGGCCAGTGCCGCGGCCAGGGCGGTGGTGCGGGCGGTGCGGGGCCTGGGGTGCGTGACGTTCACGGAGTGTGCTCCTTGGCTCGTGCGGTGGTGTCGGAGGTGGCGTGGGTGGCGGTGCCGGCGGTGACCGGCCCGGTGCCGCCAGGCCGGGTGGCGGGGGGCCGGCGGCGCAGGCGGGCCCGGGTGCGGCTTGCCAGTCCGTGCAGGCCGTCGGGGGCGTAGAGGAGGATGACGACGATCGCCGCGCCGTAGAGGTAGCGGGACGCCTCGGTCGGGCCGATCGAACCGTCGCCGGAGCCGGGCGCCGCCACCAGCGGCAACTGGTCGGCGTAACGGGTCATCAGCAGGGGCAGCGCGGTGACGAAGACGGCTCCGGCGGTGGCTCCGGCCACCGAGCCGAGGCCGCCGATGACGATCATGGCGAGGTAGTCGACGGAGAGCGCGAGGGAGAAGTAGTCGGGCACCACGCGCCGGAAGGAGAGGGCGAGCAGGACGCCGGCGAGCCCCGCGTACATCGACGAGACGACGAACGCGGCCGAGCGGTACCGGGCCACGTGCACTCCCATGACGGAGGCCGCCGTCTCGCTGTCGCGCAGGGCGACCAGGGCGCGTCCGGGCCGTCCGCGCAGCAGTCCGCGCGCGGTGAACCAGGTCACGGCGAACAGGGCGAGTCCGAGGTACCAGAGCCGCTCCTCGGCGCCGAACGGCACGCCCAGGACGGTGAGTTCCGGACCGGACTCGGCAAAGGTGAAACCGCCCAGTTCGAGGGGCGGCACCGAGCGGCCGTTGAAGCCGCCGGTGACGGAGTCCGCGGTGAGCAGGACGTGGTGGCCGAGGAAGACCAGCGCGAGGGTGGCCACGCCGAGGTAGATGCCCTTGACGCGGCCGGCGACGGGGCTGAACAGGCCGCCCGCCGCCCCGGCGAGCAGTACGGCGAGGACGAGCGCCACGGCGGGCGGCAGCCCGGGGCCGGGCTCGCCCGCCAGCCAGACGTAGCCGTAGGCACCGACGGCGAGGAAGAAGGCGTGCCCGAGGGAGAGTTGCCCGGCGGTGCCGCTGAGCAGGCCGAGCCCGACGGCGCCGATGGCGGCGGCCATGGAGAACAGGCCGATGCGGAGCCAGAAGGCGTCCAGGTAGAAGGGCAGGGCGCACAGGAGCAGAGCGGTGAGCAGAAGCGGGCCGCGCTTGAGGAGGTGGGGTCGCGGGTCAGACACGGGCCGCTCCCTTCGCCGCGAAGAGTCCGGCGGGGCGCACCAGCAGGACGAGCACCATCACGGCGTACGGCGCGACGTCGCCGAAGCCCTCTCCGAGGACGTGCAGATCGGTCTGGTAGCCGGCGACGAAGGCCTCGGTGAGGCCGATCAGCATGCTGCCGACCAGGGCGCCGACCGGTGAGGTCATGCCGCCGAGGATGGCGGCCGGGAAGGCCTTCAGCGCGATCTGGCCGGTGGTGCGCTCGAGACCGGGCGCCGGGAAGGCGACCAGGAAGACGGCGGCGAGTGCCGCGAGGCCGCCGGCCAGGCACCAGGCGGCGGTGCGGACGCGGGTGAGCCGTACGCCCATGAGGGCGGCTGCCTCGCGGTCCTCGGCCGCCGCGCGCAGCGACAGGCCCCAGGGTGTGAACCGGAAGAGGGCGAAGGCGCCGCCGATGGCGACGGCTGACACGAGGATCGCGGCGATACGGCTGTCGGCCACGGTCACCGGGCCGAGGTCGGTCACGGCGGAGCCCCAGGGGTCGCCGAGCGGCAGCAGGTCTCCGCCGATGCGCCGGGCGAGGTCGGTGACCAGGACGATGTCGACGCCGATGGTGACGATGGTCTGGACGTGGGCGGCGTGCGGGTCGGTGCCCCCGGCGCGTTGCAGCACCAGCCGGTCCAGCGCCCCGGCCGCGGCGGCGGTCACGAGAACCGCGACGGCGAGCGCCCCGGCGAAGCCGATGTCGTCGTGGAGGACCGCGACGAGGTACCCGCCGAGCAGCAGCAGCGAACCGTGGGTGAAGCTCAGGACGCCGGAGGCCTTGAAGATGGTGACGAAGCCGAGGGCGATGAGGGCGTAGACGGACCCCAGGGCGAGGCCGCCCAGCAGGCTGTCGAGGAAGCCGGTCATGCCGCGTCCTCCCCCGTGGTGGTGCCCAGGTAGGCGCGGAGCACCTCGGGCTCGCGCCGGACCTCGTCGGGGGTGCCGTGGGCGATGGCGCGGCCGAAGTCGAGGACGGTGACCTCGTCGGCGAGGCGCATGACCAGGCCCATGTCGTGCTCGACCAGCACGACGGACAGGCCGAGTTCGGCGCGGATCTCCCCTATCACCCGGGTCGTCCGGGTGCGTTCGGCGGCGTTCATGCCGGCCACGGGTTCGTCGAGCAGCAGGACACGGGGCTCCAGACACAGGGCGCGGGCGAGTTCGACGCGCTTGCGGTCGCCGTACGACAGCAGCGCGACGGGTGAGTCGAAGTGAGCGCCGAGACCGGTGAGTTCGGCGATCTCGCGGGCCTTGGCGAGGTGTTCGCGCTGTTCACGCACGGCGCGCGGCAGCCGCAGGGCACTGGCGGCGAAACCGGAGTGGGACAGGGCGTGGCGGCCGAGCATGAGGTTGTCGGCGACGGTGCCCTGGGTGGTGACGATGTTCTGGAAGGTGCGGGCGACGCCGAGGGCGGCGATACGGTGCGGGGCGAGCCGGGTCAGCTCGGCGGCGCCGAGCCGTACGGTGCCGGCGGTGGGGCGGTACAGGCCCGACAGGACGTTGAAGCAGGTGGACTTGCCGGCGCCGTTGGGGCCGATGACGGCGTGCACGGTGCCGGGGGCGACGGTGAAGGAGACGTCGTCGAGGGCGAGGAGACCGGCGAAGCGCACGGTGACGCCACGTACGTCGAGCGCGGGTGGTGCGGGCGCGGTGCGGGCGGCGGGGGCGGTCACGCGGCCCCCTTGCCGTCGGCGGCGTCGGTGGTCTCGCCCAGGTAGAGGCGGCGTACGGCGTCCGTGCGCGCGAGTTCCGCGGCGGCGCCCGACAGCCCGATCTCGCCGACCTCCAGGACGTAGGCGTGTTCGGCGAGGGACAGCGCCATGCCGGCGTTCTGTTCGACGAGGAGTACGCCGGTGCCCTGGGCGTTGATCTCGCGGACGACCTCTCCGATGCGGTCGACCATCATCGGGGCGAGCCCGAGGGAGGGTTCGTCGAGGAGGAGCAGGCGGGGCGCCGCCATCAGGGCGCGGCCGATGGCGAGCATCTGCTGCTCGCCGCCGGACAGCAGGCCGGCGGCCTGGCGGGTGCGCTCGGCGAGTCTCGGGAAGAGGGTGAGGACCCGCTCCCTGGCCTCGCGGACCTGGGCCGGGGCGCGCCGGTTGAGGCCGAGTCCGCCGGCCCGCAGATTCTCGTCGACGGTCAGACCGGCGAACACCCGCCTGCCCTCGGGCACCTGGACGACTCCGGCGCGTACGGCGGCGACCGGGTCGCGGCCGTCGAGGACCGTGTCGCCGTAGCGGACGCGACCGGCCGTGATCGCACCGCGGTGCAGGCGCAGGGTGCCCGAGACGGCCCGCAGCAGCGTCGTCTTGCCGGCGCCGTTGGCACCGAGCAGCGCGACGACGGCGCCGTGCGGGACGGTCAGGGACACGGAGCGGAGGGCGGACAGTGCGCGCCCGTACGTCACGTCGAGGCTTTCGACGTGCAGCGCGGGCGCGCCGTCCGGTGGTGCTGAGGGCATCGCGGCTCCTTGGGACCGGGCCGGGAAGGCACGGTGACGGGTGGTCGGGGGGAGCTCACGACAGCACGGGGTCGCGTGGCCGTACAGGGGGGCCGGGCAGGGTCGCTGCGGGGTCCCAGTCCGGGGCGGATGAGTCTGTGCGGATGCCCAGCGGGCGGTGGCGGAGCGGCCTGGTCCCGGCGTTCCCACCGGCGGTGGGGAACGGAGGCCGGGGGCGACCCGTAGCGGGTGACGGGCGGGGCCGGAGACACGCGGACGCACCGGGGCCCCTGACGGACGGCAGGCGGGGGCATCGACCGGCGGGAGGCCGTCGGGGACTCGCCTGCCGGGCCGGTGAGGGGGCGGTCCTCCCCGCATGGCACACCGCCGGCCCGGGGCGAACCGTCCCGTGGTGGCACGGGGGTCGTCCCCCCGCCCGTCTCAGTCGCGCAGGACGCGGCGCGCCGTCAGGGCCAGGCTGAACTCCACGACGTCGGCCGGGCGGGCCAGGGAGCGGCCGGTGAGCTGTTCGCAGCGGCGGAGGCGGTTGAGGACCGTGTTGCGGTGGCAGTAGAGGCGCTCGCCGGCGCGCTGGGCCGAACCGTCGCACTCCAGCCACGTGGTGAGGGTGTCCAGCAGGATCTCGCGGTCGGCCGGCTCGAGGCGGAGCAGGGGGCCGAGCACCTTCTCGGCGAGGGCCCGCCCCAGCTCGGGGCTGGAGACGACCAGGGCGGCGGGGAGCTGGTCGTCCAGTCGTACCGTGCCGCCGGCCGCGGGGCAGATGTCCAGGGCCGTGTCCGCGAGCCTGCGGGCGTCGCCGACGGCGGCGAGTCCCTCGACCGGGCTGCCGACGCCGATCCGCAGGCCCGGGAAGGGAGCGTGGGACGCGGTCCCGGGCGGCCCCGGGTCCGTGAGCCCTTCCACGGTGCCGACCAGGACGATGCCGTAGTCGACCTCGGGCCCGGCGTGCCAGTGGACGCGCGCTGCGGGCGGTACGGCGGCGGCGCGGGCGGCGTCGGACCGGGCCGGGGGGCCGCCGGCGACGGCGACGACGACGTATCGGCCCTGTTCCGGCAGGTCCAGGGCCCGGGCGGCCTCCGGCAGGTCGGCGATGCGGCCGGTGCCGTCGAGCAGCCCGGCCGCCAGCAGCCGGGCCCGGTTCTCGCGGCGCCGGCCGATCCGCCACTCGGTCTGCCGGTAGGCGTCCGCGACCAGGGTGCAGTGCTCGTCGACGAAGTTCCACACGTCGGCGGCCACGTGCACGAGGAGCCGCACGTCCTCCGGGGCGGCCCTGGACGTCTCCTCCACCAGCCGCTGCCACACCAGCGAGCCGCCCAGGCGGAAGGCGTGCAGCAGGGCGTCCAGCGGGAGCCCCTGCTCGGCGCGGGCGGCGCCGATCCGCCAGGTACAGCGGCGGGCCGCGTCCCGGGCACCGCGCGGGTCGAGCAGCGAGGCCACACTGTGCCGCAGGGAGCGGTGGGCCTCCTGCCAGGTGGCGGAGGGGTCCTTCGCGAGGGCGGGCCGGTAGGCGGGCTCCTGCTCCTGCAGCAGGGCCACCAGGCGGTCGGTCAGGTCGGGCAGGTCGTCGAGCAGCGTGCGGGCGGCCCGGTGCAGGACCCGCAGGGCGTCTGCATCGATCAACGACGTGACGCCGGGTGTCCGCGGGCGTGGAACGGGCGTCAGCCCGGTGCGGATCGCTGCTCGTGACCGTACGGCGTGCTGCATCGCGGTCCTCCCCAGGGCAGGGCTTGCGGAGGCGCCGCCCCGCGGCGGGCCGTCCCGCCGCGCCGGGTCTGCCCCCTGACTCGTCCTGCCCCGAAGGATGACATACCGTCCGGTCGGTCCCTAGGGTCGTGCACCGGTCTTTTCCTGGTGCGCGGCCGTCCGCCGGGCCTCCCGGCCCTGTTCCGCCTGCCCGACGACGCGGGCCAGCTCCAGCCGGGACCGGATGCCGAGTGCGGCGAACACCTTGCGGAGGTGGTAGTCGACGGTGCGGGTGCTCACCGCGAGGGTCAGCGCGACCTCACGGTTGGTGGCGCCCTCGGCGACGTACCGTGCGATGCGCAGTTGCTGCGGGGTCAGACGGGACAGACGGGCCGGTGTCGCGGCGCCGCTGGCGTGCGGGGCGGCCCCGAGGGCGCGCAGTTCGTCGCGGGCCTGGGCGGCCCAGACGCCGGCGCCGCACCGTTCGAAGCCTGCCAGCGCGGCGCCGAGCCGGTCGCGGGCCTCGCGCGGTCTGCGCCGCCGGCGCAGCCACTTGCCGTACAGCAGCGCGGTGCGGGACCGTTCGAAGTCGCCGCCCGCCTCGTCGTGCCGGGCGAGCGCCTGGCGGTAGAGGCCGTCGGCGCGGTCGGGCGGTGCGAGGAGGGCCTGGCAGCGGGCCAGTTGGGCGGCTGCCTGCGGGTCGGCGCCGAACGCCGCCCAGCCGGCGAAGTCCGTGAGAACCTCCCGGGCGTCCTCCTGGCGTCCGGCGAGCACCGCGGCCTCCACGAAGCAGGGCACGGCCAGCCGCCACACCGCGAAGTGGCCCCGCCCCGGCCCCGGGAGGACCAGCAGACCCAGCCGGTCCGCGGCGTCGAAGGGGCGTCCCCGTCCCAGGTCGGCGCGGGCCGCCGCCCACTGGGCCAGGGTGGCCGCCTGGGCGAGCCCGTGCCGCCGGGCCGTGTCCAACGCCTCCGTGACGTGCCGGGCGACGGCGTCCGGTTCCTCCTCGATCGACGCCGCGAGGGCGAGCACGGCCCGGTGGTGCGCCGCCGTGTTGCGCTGCCCGGTCCGCAGCGCCGTGCGCAGCCCCTCCTCCGCGTGGGTGCGGGCCTGCGGGTGCCGGCCGGCGCGCAGTTCGGCGTAGGCGAGGTACTCCAGCGCCCGCGGCTCCAGCGACTGGGACCCGAGGTGCCGGGCGGCGGCCAGGGCCCGGGCGCCGGCTCGGCGGGCCGCGTCCACGTCACCGAGCAGCAGCGCGGCCGCCGCCGCCCGCAACAGCGGCTCGGGCCGGTCCTCGGTCCTGCCCCGCTCCACCACCTGACGGAGCGGCGCACCGGCCCGGTCGAGTCGCCCTTCGAGCAGCGCCCGCATGCCGACGCGGTGGTCGCGCATGACGGCCGCGTGCACCGTGGTGGTGGACCCGTGCGGCCGCCGGGGCGAGGTGGCCGCGACGGCGGCGGCCGCGGTGCGGCGAGGTGGTTGCGGGGCGAGCGTGGCCAGGCACGCGGACAGGTCGCCCGCGGCCCAGGCCGCGTCGGCTGCCGCCAGAGCGGCGGTCGAGGCCTCGGCGGGCGCGTCCGCGGCGAGCAGAGAGGCCGCCAGCAGGAGGGACTGATGGGCGTCGCCGACCGGGCCGTCCCCGAGTTCCACGAGCCCGCGCACCAGTTCGGCCCGTCCCCGTACGGCGGCGGGTACGGCGCGGTCCCGGGCCGCGGCCAGCAGCGGCCGGGCCTGTTCGGGTCGCCCCGCGTGCAGGGCCAGCTCGGCCGCGACGGTGCGGCGTTCCGCCCGCACCGCCGGGTCGGCCGTCAGTTCCGCGGCGCGGGCGTACGCCGTCCCGCGCAGCCCGTACGAGGCCGGCACCGTGCCGTCGGCCGCCACCGCCGCGAGCCGGTCCGCCTGTGCGGGAGCCGGCGCCGGACCGCTCAGGGACCAGGAGCGGTGCAGCAGTCCCGGAAGCCGGTCGCCGCCGCTGTCCAGCACGTCGGCCAGCGCTCCGTGCACGGCGCGGCGCACCTCCGGCGGGGCGGTGGCGTACACCGTGCGGCGAACCAGCGGGCTGTGGAAGCGGAGCCGGTCGCCGTCCCGGGCGAGCTGCCCGGGGAGCGCTTCCGGACCCGCGCCGGGTTCCCGTGCCGGCCGCCGGCGCCGCAGCGCGTCACGGACGAGGCCGGCGTCGACGTCCGGACCGTCCGAGGCCCGTAGGGCCGCCGCCACCGTCAGGAGCATGTCGCGGGCATGGGCGGACGGGGTTACCGCAGCGGCACCCGCGACCCTGACGAGGGTCGCGGCGTCGGCCAGCGGACGAGGCAGGGGGCGGTGTCCGCGCAGCTCGGCCGGTGACAGCCTGCGCGTCAGGGCGACGAGGAGGGCGGGGTTGCCCTCGGCCTCGGCCAGGAGCTGCTCGCGGACGGCCGGGGCGGCGGCGCCGTCGGTCAGGTCGTCGAGCAGGGCGGCGGCCCGCGGCGGTGCCAGCGGGTCCAGGCGGACGACGGGCAGGTGGGCGAGGTCCGGGTCGGCGGCGCGGTCCGAGGCGGCGGAGACGAGCAGACCGACCCGCCCGGCGCTGCCCAGGTGTTCCGCCGCACGGCCGAGCGCGCTGCGGGCGGGGGCGTCCCACAGGTGCGCGTCGTCCACGCACACGAGCAGGGGTGCTCCGCCGGCCGCCGCCCGCAGGGTGTCGAGCAGGTGCCTCGCGGTCGCGGGCGCGTCGGGGTCCGGGCCGAGGTGGAGTACGGGACCGGCCCGGAAGGAGCGGGCGGCCCACTGGAGCAGAGTGGTCCGGCCCAGTCCGGGTTCGCCGGCCAGCAGCAGCCGCCCGCCGTGGGCGGGCAGCCCGTCCAACAGTGCGCGCAATGCCTTGCGTTGTGCGCCGTGGCCGTGGATCCGCACGGCCGTGCGTACGGTCGTCTCTCCGGTCATTCCCGGGAGGTTACGCGTGCGTAACCCGAGGCGGAAGGCACCGGTCCGCCGGTGCCCGCCCGGGCATCGGCGCCGTCACCTGCGGTGGTGCGCCCGGACGGGCCGCAGGAGCGCTGTGCCGACGCCCAACCGGCCCCGGTCCCGGTCGTGCGCCGGCACAGCGGTGCGGGGGTCAGGAGCCGTGCGGGCAGTTGCCCCGGTACTCCTCGATCGTCAGGCTCGGCCGGGGCAGCGGGCACAGGAACTGCTCGTAGCGGGTGTCGTTGTCGATGAACCGCTTGAGCCAGGAAATGCTGTACTTCGCGATCGTCGTGTTGGACGTGTTGGGCGAGAAGTGGGTCGCGCTGTTCAGCTCCAGGTAGGCCCGGTCGGTCGCGGAGGGCAGGCTGGAGTAGAACGGCTCGGCGTGGGAGGCCACGGGGGCGATCGTGTCGCCGTCGGCCCCCACGATCAGTGTCGGGGTGCTGACCTCGGGCCAGCTCTTGTCCAGGTTCCAGGGCGTGAGGGGGATCGCCGCCTGGAGGGACGGACGGGACTTGGCGGCCTCCAGGGTGCCTCCGCCGCCCATGGAGTGGCCCATCACGCCGAGGCGGCTGCTGTCGATCCGGCCGCGGACGGAGCTGCGCTCGGTGAGGTAGTCCAGGGCGGCCAGCAGTTGGCGGCCGCGTGAGTCGGGCTGGTCCAGCGTGGTGTTGGTGTCGATGGTGAACACGACGAAGCCCTGGGAGGCCAGCCGCGGCCCGAGCCAGGCCATGGAGGACTGGTACGCGGTGAATCCGGGCGCGATCGCGACGGCGCCGAAGGTGCCGTCGCTCGTGCTGGTCGGGTAGTAGATGGTGCCGCCGCCGAAGCCGGTGACGGCGAGCGAGGAGACCCGGGTGTCGGCCACGGAGTAGGGGCCGCGCAGCGCCTCGATGCTCGACTCGGTGGGTGCCGGGCCGCGCTCGTACGGGTTGTCGGCGGCCTGGGCCCCCGGGCCGGTGAGGGTGCCGAGCGCGAAGACCGCGGCCACGGCGGCCGTCACGCCGGCGAGTCGCCGCCGGGTGCCGCGGAAGGCGGGGCGTGGGACCTCGGGGGTGGCGTGGGCGTGGGGGTTCTGCTGCACGAGGAGTGGTCCTCTCGGTCGTGGCGAGCGGCCGGCCGGTGGTCGCACACGGCCCGGAACGCGTGGGGTCGCGTCCCTGGACATCCGCCGGACGGGCTTCGCCGATGAGTTGGCGGTGCCACTGTCGACGGGCGGGGCGGCCGAGGGGATCGGCAGAATCACCGGTCTCGTACGCGTCGGGCCGCCGGTCCGGGGGCCGGCACGCCCACCCCGGGTGCCGCCGCCCCGTCGCCGGACGCACCGTCCTCCCGCCGGCGCACACCGTCCGCCCTGTTCGCGCGCCCCGTCGGTGTGGCACGCTCGGCGGCGGCCGGGTGTCACGCGCCGGCGGTCATGGAGGAACATCGGCGGGCCCCGTACCGGGTCCGGCACTGCGGAGAGGCGACGGGATGCGCATCGGACTGCTCGGCACCGGCCCCTGGGCGGACATGGCACACGCCCCCGCCCTGGCCGGACACGGCGGGCTGGACTTCGTGGGGGTGTGGGGGCGTCGCCCCGACGCCGCGAAGGCACTGGCGGAGCGGCACGGCACGCGCGCCTACGACGACGCCGACGCCCTGCTGGGCGACGTGGAGGCCGTCGCCGTCGCGCTGCCCCCGGCCGTGCAGGCCGACCTGGCGGTGCGCGCGGCGCGGGCCGGGCGGCATCTGCTGCTCGACAAGCCGCTCGCGTCGACGGCGGCGCAGGGGCGGGCGGTGGTGGAGGCGGTGCGAGCGGCCGGCGTGGCCTCGGTGGTCTTCTTCACCACCCGCTTCCAGCCCGAGACCGAGGCGTGGATCACCGAACAGGCCGCTGCGGAAGGCTGGTTCACCGCCCGGGCGCAGTGGCTCGGAGCCGTGTTCGGCGACGGCGACAGCCCCTTCGCCGCCTCGCCGTGGCGCCGGGAGAAGGGCGCCCTGTGGGACGTGGGGCCGCACGCCCTGTCCGTACTGCTGCCGGTCCTCGGTGACGCCCGGCGCGTCGCGGCGGCCGCACCGGGGCCCGGGGACACCGTCCACCTCGTGCTGGACCACACGGGCGGGGCGTCCAGCACGCTCACGCTCAGCCTGACGGCGCCGCCCGCCGCGGCGGGTGCGTCGGTGGAGCTGCGCGGCCGGGCCGGCGTGACGCTGCTCCCGGAGACCACGGAGGGTCCGGTGCCCGCGCTGCGCCGGGCCGCGGACGCGCTGCTCGACGCCGCAGGCGGTGGGCGCCCGCATCCGTGCGACGCCGCGTTCGGGCTGCGGGTGACCGAGATCCTCGCCGAGGCCGAGGCCCTGCTGACCGACCGGGATTGACGGAACTCAGCGGTCGGTTCCCTCCGGCTCGAAGGGTTCGTCGCTCCACCGGAACCAGGCCCGGTCGCCCTCGATGTGCAGCAGGAACCCGGCGACCGGCCCGTCGGGCGACACCAGCCGCACCCGTCGTGCGATCCCGGCGTAGACCGTCTCCCACTCCGCCCAGTGCTCGGCTCCGTCCCGTTCCGCGAGGGCGAGTTCGCGGGCGAACAGGTCCCGGACGGCGTCGAAGGCGGGTCCGGCGCGGAAGCGCCCCGACAGCCAGGGGAAGTCGGCGTCCTCGATCAGGATCTCCCCGATCTCCGTGTCGGCTCCCCCGTCCTCCCCGGTGTCCGGCACGCCCCGCACGTGCCAGGTCTCGCCCTCGAACCCCATGTCGCCTCCGCCGGACCCGCGCTGGTGATCATCCGTGCGGCGCCAGCATGCCATCTGCCGCCCGGACCGGGCCGGAGTCGCTCCGGCCCGGTCCGGCTCGATCCGGCTCGATCGGGATTCAGCCCGATCCGGTCAGCGCACGGCCGCCGCGGGACGGAAGTTGATCCGTTCCCGCACGACCGGGTAGCCGGCCTTGGCGAAGTTGGCGGCCATGGGATGGTTCCCCCGGTCCGTCGCGGCGGAGACGAACTCCGCGCCCCGCTCGACCAGGAAGTGGGTGCACTCGGCCAGCAGGTCGTAGGCGTATCCCCGCCCCCGGTGTTCCGGCAGGACGCCGATGAAGCCGACGCACGGGCCGGACGGGTTGTGCGCGGGGATGTGCATGCCCGCCAGTTCGCCCTGCGAGGTGTACGCCAGCTGCCACCACTCCCGCGGTGACGGGCACCAGTGGAAGAAGTCGAGCTCCGCCTGTGCGGCCCGGTCGAGTCCGCCCTCCGCGATGTCCATCAGCGCGTGGGCGTCCAGGGTGACGGAGTGGATGCGGCGCAGCGCGTCGAAGAACACCGCGTCGTCGGGCTCCGGGCGGAAGACCAGTCGGCCGGACCGCTCGGGGAGCCCGCACTCCGGTGTCCACCGGTATAGGAAGCGCTCGACCAGCAACTCGTATCCGGCCGCCCGCGCGGCCGTGAAGCGTGCCTCGGTGGCGGCGCGCACGGCGGGGTCCTCGCGCCAGGTGCCGGGCGGGTTCAGTTCGAGTTCGACCTGCCAGGGCGCGGTGCGCAGGAGTTCGGCTCCGGCTTCCTCCTCGCCCTCCGCCACGTCGAACCAGTTGACGTTGACGGGTTCGGTGTCGTCGGGGCCGCCCCACCACGCCGCGCGGGCGACGACGGTGCCGTCGCGCAGGGCGATCCGCTTCCAGTCGGGACGGTGGTGGGTGCGCCGGTGGCCCTCACGGGCGCCCAGCGGGTCGGGCAGGGTGTCGAAGAGATGGGCGTCGCTCGCGTCGAGCGCGCGGATGACCAGATCGGTCACGGTTCCTCCGGGAATGCAAGTGTGGTGCGCTCCCGGTCAGTCGAGGTACGCCGGGACTACGGGGAGGGAGCGCGAAAACGAGGTGAACTGCACGGCTCTGCCCTCCTTCCGTGTGTCTCAGGGCGTCGGGCACACACTAGTGGTCGCCGGGCGGGTACGGCCACAGCTTTTCGGGCGCGGACCGCGGGGGCGCGGATTAAACCGGCCTTAAACAGCGGTTAAGCGTTCCTCCGCTCGTCGCACCCGCCCCAACTCCCATCTGGGACAACGTCTTTGGGGACCGTCGGAGGTGGTTGGCCGGCCCGTGGCCGCCGCCTAGCATCGGCCCACGCCGTGAGAGCGCTCTCAGGACTCTCACGCTGCCATGCCCCGATCATTCTGGAGACCCCCCACATGCCCCCTCGTCACCAGCGTCCGCTCGCCCGCCGCAAGCTCCTCGTCGCCCTCGGCGGCATGGTCGTGGCCGCCCCGGTCGCCGCCGCCGTTGCCCCGCACGCCCTCGCGGAAGCCGGCTCGGACGACGCGTCCCCGAAGGCCGGGGCGGCCGGCGCCCTGCCCCTGACGATCGTCAACGGCACCGGCTCCTTCGGCAACGCCGACGTGCACGTGTACATCGTCGGCAACGTGGACGGCCGCCAGGTACGGGTCACCCCCGACGGCACCGTGGCACCCGTGGCCCTCTCCGACAACGGCGCCGACGGCTACGCCGACTACGCGATCGGCCTCGCCGGCAGCGGCGAGACCAGGCTGAGCCTGCCCCGCCTCTCCGGCCGGATCTACGTGTCCCTCGGCGAGAAGCTGAAGTTCAAGGTCGTCGCCGACGGTGCGGGCAACGCCGCGCTGCAGTACCCGGCGGGCTGGGTCGAGTCCGACCCCAACTACGGCGTGCTGCACGACTGTGCGGAGTTCACGTACAACTCCTCCGGGATGTTCTGCAACACCACCATGGTCGACATGTTCAGCGTGCCGCTGAGCATCCGGCTGACCGGCGCCGAGGACCAGACGACCGGCACCATACGCCCGGGCGGCCGGGCAGCCGTTTTCGACGCGGTGCGGAAGGTGGAGGAGTTCGCGCCGCTGGTCGTGGACGACACCCGCGTGATCGCCCCCGGCCACGGGCTGGACGCCGGTCTGTTCCCCGGGGACTACCTCGCCCCGTACATCGACGAGGTGTGGAGCACGTACACCGGCAAGGACCTGAGGATCACCACGAATGCGGGGTCCTTCACCGGGCGGGTGCGCGGGGACCGGCTGACCTTCGACGGACCCGCCCAGGTGTCCTTCGCCAAGCCGTCCACCCGGGACGTGCTGTTCTGCGACGGCGCCCTCGCCGCGCCCAACGACGGCACCACCGGCCCGGTCGCCGCGGTCCTCGGTGCGGGCTTCAACCGCTCCACGCTGGTCTCCTCGGCCGACCAGCCCACGACCGACCCGGCGACGTTCTACGGGACCGCGCTGACCAATCACTACGCCAAGGCGGTGCACGCGGCCACCGAGGACGGCAGGGCGTACGGCTTCGCCTTCGACGACGTGGCCGACTTCGCCTCGTACATCCAGGACACGGCGCCCACCGGCTTCCGGCTGACGCTCGGCGCCGTCTAGGGCCTGTCCGGCGGATCATGCCCCGGACGCGGGGCCCGGCACGCGCGTCCGCGGCGTTGTCGTCGGTGCCGACGCTCCACGTCGACGCCCTCCTCCGCCTTGCGGCTGCACGCACCAGACCCCGCTCACCGGCGTCGACGAGGTGCCGTGCCTGTCCTGCGACCTGATCCGCCGGACAGGCCCTGGACGCGCGGCGGGCCCGCTCCCCCGCGTGCGCCCGGTGCTCCGGCGTAGGAGCGTGGTGGTGTGCGAAAGGTGCCCGCCCTGTCACCGCGTCCGGGCGAGGACCGGCGGAGCTGGCTGAGCGGGGCGCCGCCGCCCCGCTGGGTCCGGGTACTCCCGCCGGCCCTCGTCGTGGTGATCTGCGCGGCCACCCTGCTCAGTCACGAGCCGCTGGAGATCGGCTTCCTGCTGGGCGCCATCCCGCCGCTTGCCGTCCTGTCGTACGGCCCGCTGGCGACCGCCGTGCTGGGCGGTGTGGTGATCGCGCTGCTGCACATCCCGGCGCTCCGGCTCGACCGGCCGGGCGACGCCGACCTGCTGACCATCGTCTTCGTCGCCGTGCTCAGCGTCTTCGTGTCCTTCGTGCGCAGCCGCCGGGACGCGCAGCTGGGTCTGGAGCGCACGGTCGCCGAGGCCGCGCAGCGGGCCGTCGCTCCTCCGCTGCCGGAGCGCGTGGGCGCGGTGCGGTGCACGGGGCTGTACCGGGCGGCGCAGCGCGGGACACTGGTCGGGGGCGACTTCTTCGACGTCCGGGACGGTCCCTTCGGTGTACGGGTCGTGACGGGAGACGTACAGGGGCACGGCCTGTCGGCGGTGGCGACGGTCGCCTCGCTGCTGGGGGCGTTCCGGGAGGCGGTGCTCGACCAGCCGGACCTCGCGTCGGTGGCGGGGCGGCTGGACCGCAGGCTGCTGGTGGACTCGGCGGACGCTCGGCACGCCGAGCTGTTCGCGACGGCGGCGCTGCTGGAGTTCTCCGCCGACGCCCTGGAGGTGCGGGTCGTGGTGTGCGGCAACCCGCCGCCCCTGCTGCTGCGGGGCGCGGACGCCACGGAGCTGGAGGTGTCGCCGTGGACGCCCCTCGGACTCGGCCTCGCGGACGCGGGGGCGATCGAGGCGTGCACGGTGTCGCTGCGCCCCGGCGACCGGCTCTTCCTGGCCTCGGACGGGGTGGTCGAGGCCAGGGACGACAGCGGCGCCTTCTATCCCCTGGCGGAGCGGCTCCGCGGCTTCGCGGGCGAGGATCCCGCCGCGCTCGTGGACCTGGTCTGGGCGGACCTCGTGCGGTTCTGCCCCGACGTGCAGGACGACGTGACGATGCTCGTGCTCACTCCCGCGCCACCGGCGCTCGGGATGCGCGGGCCGGTTCCGCATTGAATGGTGTTATCGGGATATTCGGGACCGAACAACAGCACGGCACCGAAGCAGCGATCCGGATCCGAGGAGCATGATCATGTCGACGTCACAGCCCGACGCCTCCCGACCCTCCGAAGCCCGCGCGGACGACGACCGCGCCACTCCGGACGGCCTGCTCCACGCCCGCACCGGCACGGAGGTGTCCCCGGAGGATCTCGTCCTGGCGGCCGGCCGGGACATCACTCCGCGGAATCTGGAATGGGCCAGGCGCAAGCTGGCCGAGGAGGGCCCCTCGGCCCTCGACAAGCTGCTGCCCTGACCGCCGGGAGCCCCGGCCGGACGTGTGTGCGTCCGACCGGGGCTCCCGGCTTGTTTCCAGGGTGCCCAGGACTTCGGGGTCCAGGACTCCGGGGTGCACAGGACTCCGGGGTGTCTAGGAATCCGGGGTGTCTAGGAATCCGGCAGCTCCGTCTCGTCCTCCACCACGTGCATCGCGGCCTCCTCGGCGCCCGCGGCCCCGCCGTCGATGCCGACGTCCTGCGCGACCGTCTCCTTGGTCGTGTCGGTGCGTACGCCTTCGTCGGGGGCGACGAGGCGGCCCGAACGGTCGGTTCCCGCTTCCCGGTCGACCGGCTCGCCCTCGCCCTCGGGCTCGTCGCCCACGCCGTCCCCGTCGGGTGCCGAGACGTCGGGCACCTCCTCGGCCAGCCGTTCGTCGAGGGTCTCGCCCTCGTGCTGCTCGGCCGCGGTGGTGCCGTGCTTGGTCACGCCCAGGGGCCTCTCCGGCGGGGAGTAGCCCTCGTCGAGCGTGTCGTCGTAGGTCCGCTCGTCGACGGCGTCCTGGAGGTCGAGGGGCGCGGCGTCCTCCTGCTCCTCGTTGCTGCCGGTGGGCTGGTAGACGTCGTCGGCCATCGGGTCCGTGCCCATCGCTGCCTCCCTCTCGCGCTCGCGTCGGCTCGGTGGTCTCGCTGTCCGGTTCGCGTTTCCCGATACGCGATCTCTAACCCGGGGGCGCGACGCGGATCTCCAGGTCGGTGATGTGGTGGGGCTCCCAGTCGCGGGCGTAGGCGGGCGGGGTGCCCCCCGGTCCGGTGAGGGCGGCGACCGGGATCCGGCGGGCGGTGTCCACGATCTCGGCGGCGGTGGTGTTCTCGTTGTTGCCGCCGGTGGAGCCGGAGGAGCAGCCGGTGTAGTAGCCGATCGGGATGGACTCGTGCCCGGTGAGCAGACAGGGCGGGCGGACGCCGAGCCGGTGCAGCTCGTCGGCGACGCGGGCCCAGTCCTCACGGCTGTCGACGTTGCCGTTCACGGTGCCCACGAGGACCGAGAACTGGACCGCCAGATGCCCGGCCACCGCGAGCGCGACCAGCGTCGCGGCCACCGGCCGCCGGCGGTCGCGTCCGGTTCTGGCCAGGTGCCACAGCGCGTCGGCGACCGGGAGCGCGAGCAGGGCGTAGGCGGGCTGGAGGAAGCGGGGCGCCGCGTAGCCGATCAGGAACAGGTACGGCACCGCGGCGGTGACGGCGCAGGCCAGGGGTACCAGCGTCGCGGTGGCGCGCCGGGCCCGGACCGCGACGACCGCGCCGAGGATCGCGACGGCCGGGAGGAGCGGCCACCACAGGGTGACCAGCGGGTGCGGCATGTCTCCGGTGCACGGGCGGCACAGACCCCGGCCGCCCAGGCTGCGCATCTGGTCGTCGACGGCGATGTTCCAGCCGAGGCCGCCCTGGATCTCGGAGGCCCTCCGCAGCCGCTCCCCGAGCCCCCCGTACCAGGCGTACGCCTCCACCGCCCACTCCCCTCCCCCGACCGCCAGACCGCCCGCGAGGGCGAGCAGCAGCGGCCAGTGGCGGCGGACGAGGACCAGGACCAGCAGAGGGACGCTCACCCAGACGGCGTCGGCGGGCCGCATCAACGCCATCAGCAGGGCCCCGGCGGCGGCTCCCCACAGCGCGCCCCGGGCGGAGCGCATCCGCCTGGATTCCGGGCCGCCGAGGGCACGCAGGGCGCAGCCCACGGTGATCAGGGCGCCGATCGCGACCCAGTAGTTGGGCATGGCCTGCGGGCCGTAGAAGAGGGTCACCCACAGGGTGGCGAAGAACGCGCCGGCCGTGGCGAGGACCCGGGGCGGGAACAGGCCCTTCCAGGCGCGCAGGGCGAGGTACAGCCCCAGGCCGGAGAGCACGGCGAGGTAGACGCGCAGCAGTTCGGTGGAGGCCGACCAGGAGGCCACGGGCGCCACCAGCAGCGAGACGCCGCGGGACCGGGGGGCGCTGAAGAACGCGGCCGGGTGGTGGGTGGTGACCTGGCTGATGTACACGATCTCGTCCCAGCCGAGCCCCATCGAGGGGTGGACGAGGACCAGCTGGGCCAGGGTGAAGACGCCGGCCACCGCCGCGATCAGCGCGTCGCCGCGCGGCCGCCGCGGGGTGCGGGAGGCCTTCGCCGCTTCGTCACTCCGTCCGTCGACGAGAATGGCGTTCACGCCGTCGGCCATCGTGCACCCCTCACCCCCGCTCGTCGCGGGGCCGCTCGTCCCTCACCTCCTGCCGCCCGTGGCGGGAGCCCGGATTCCGGGAAAACATGGTCAAACTACCCCGCGTGCCCCGGACGTGCAGGACAGAACTCGGCCAGTCACGCCCTGTCATTCCTCGCCGGGCCCCGGACGGTCGGGGACGCCCGGGCGGCGGTGCGGGGGCTGCTCGGGCGTGGGCCGCCACTTCGGCGCGGAAATGCCGAGGGTGACGGGCTCGTCCCCGTCCACGCGCACCTCAGTCCCGTGGTGATGGATCGTCAGCGGCGGTCCGGCCAGCAGCGAGTACGAGGCCCGGTCGGGGCCGATCTCCACCTGCAGGCACCGGCCGCGGAACTGGAGCCGGAAGGCGAGGCGGCTGAACTTCTCGGGCAGGCGGGGCGTGAAGCGCAGGCTGTCGCCGTCCCGCCGGGTGCCGCCGAACCCGGCGACCAGCGCCATCCAGGTGCCGGCCAGCGAGGCGATGTGCAGTCCGTCGCGGGTGTTGTGCTCCAGATCCGCCAGGTCCATCAGCGCGGCCTCGGTCGCGTAGTCGTAGGCCAGCCGCAGATGTCCCGTCTGCGCGGCGACGACGGCCTGGCAGCACGCGGACAGGGAGGAGTCGCGTACGGTCAGCGGCTCGTAGTAGGCGAAGTTGGCCGCCATCTGCTCCTCGTCGCAGTGGGCGTCGAACCAGCTGCCGCAGGTGTACATGGCCAGCACGAGGTCCGATTGCTTGATCACCTGTTTGCGGTAGATGTCGAAGTACGGGAAGTGCAGCATCAGCGGGTACTGGTCGGCACCCGTGTTCGCGAAGTCCCAGCGCTGGTGGCGGGTGAAGCCCGCGTGCTGCTCGTGGACGCCGATGTCCTCGTTGTACGGGATGTGCACGGCCTCGGCGGCGTCCCGCCACGTCGCGCTCTCCTCCTCGTCCACGCCGAGCCGGGCGGCCTCCTCGGGATGGCGTTCGCACACGTCGGCCGCGGCGAGGAGGTTGGAGCGCGCCATGAGGTTGGTGTACGTGTTGTCGTCGACGACGGCGCTGTACTCGTCGGGGCCGGTGACGCCGTCGATGTGGAAGACGCCGTGGGGGTCGTGGTGGCCCAGTGAGCGCCACAGCCGGGCGGTCTCCACCAGGAGTTCCAGGGCGGTCTCGCGTTCGAAGTCGGTGTCGCCGGTCGCCGCCGTGTAGCGCACCGCGGCGTGCGCGATGTCGGCGGCCACGTGGAAGGCGGCCGTGCCGGCGGGCCAGTACGCGGAGCCCTCCGAGCCGTCGATGGTCCGCCACGGGAACGCGGCGCCGCGCAGCCCGAGCTGGGTGGCGCGGTCCCGGGCGGCGGGGAGGGTGTCCTGCCGCCAGCGCAGTGCTTCCGCGACGGCCTTGGGGGCGGTGTAGGTCAGCAGGGGCAGCACGAACATCTCGGTGTCCCAGAACGCGTGACCGTCGTATCCGGAGCCGGTCAGTCCCTTGGCCGGAATCGCGCGCTGCTCGGCGCGGGCCCCGGCCTGCAGCACATGGAACAGGGCGAAGCGGACGGCCTGCTGGATCTCCTCGTCGCCGTGCACCTCGACGTCCGCGCGGGCCCAGAAGTCGTCGAGGTAGTCCCGCTGTTCGGCCACGAGCCCGTCCCAGCCGCCGTGCGCGGCGGCGGCCAGCGCCGCCTCGACCTGGTCGCTCATCGCGGGGCGGGAGCGGGCGCCCGACCAGCCGTGGGCGACGGTCTTCTGCACCCGCAGCCGCTGTCCCGGGTCCAGGACCGAGGTGATGGTCAGGCGGGAGACGTCCGTGTTGCTCTCGCTGCTGGTGGTGATCTCCCCGGGTGCGTCGACGACGTGGTCGGCGGCGACGGCGACCCTGAGGCCGCTGCGCCGGGTGCGGTGGACCAGCCGCAGCCGCGACCCGATGGCCAGGTCCTCCTCCGGCTCGAGCGGGGACCGCAGGGCCTTGGCGGTCCGCGGGTCGCCGTCGGAGGAGGGCAGGCTCTCGTTGGCGACCAGTTCCGACTGGATGACCACCCGGGTCCGGCTGTCGAGGGGCTCGACCTCGTACTCGACGGCGGCGATGGCGCGCTGGGTGAGCGAGACCAGCCGGGTGGAGCGCACCCGGACGGTCGTGCCGGCCGGGGAGGTCCACTCGCAGGTGCGCTCCAGCACGCCGCGCCTGAGGTCCAGGGTGCGTTCGTGCTTGCCGAGCCGCCCGTAGCGCAGATCGAAGGGCTCGTCGTCGACCAGCAGCCGCAGCAGCTTGCCGTTGGTGACGTTGATGACGGTCTGGCCCGACTCCGGGTAGCCGTAGCCCGCTTCGGCGTACGGCAGCGGGTGGAGTTCGTGGACGCCGTTGAGGTAGCTGCCGGGCAGTCCGTGCGGTTCGCCCTCGTCGAGGTTGCCGCGCCAGCCGACGTGGCCGTTGGACAGGGCGAAGACGGACTCGCTCTGCGCGAGGAGGTCGAGGTTGAGGGCGGTCTCGCGCACCCGCCAGGGCTCCACGGTGTACGTCCGGTTGGTGATCACGCGTGGCCTCCCAGCTCGGCGAGGTCCTTGACGACGCGGTCGGCGCCGTGGGCGTACAGGGCGTCGGTCTGGCCGACGCGGTCGACGCCGACGACGTAGCCGAAGTGTCCGGAGCGGCCCGCGTCCATGCCGGCCAGCGCGTCCTCGAAGACCGCGGCGCGGGAGGCCTCGACGCCGAGGTCGCGGGCGGCGGCGAGGAAGGTGTCGGGACGGGGTTTGCCGGGCAGTTTCCGCTCCCGGGCCACCACGCCGTCGATCCGTACGTCGAACAGCCGCTCGGCGTCGATGGAGCGCAGCACGTCCCGGGTGTTGGCGCTGGAGGAGACGATCGCGGTGGCGAGGCCGGCGGCGCGGACGGCGTCGATGTAGCGCAGCGTGCCCTCGTAGGGTTCCACGCCGTCGGTGCGGATCTTCTCCAGGAGGAGTTCGTTCTTGCGGTTGCCGACGCCGTTGACCGTCCGCGCGTCCGGGGGGTCGTCGGGGGTGCCCTCGGGCAGTTCGATGCCGCGGGAGGCGAGGAAGGAGCGGACGCCGTCGGCGCGGGGGCGGCCGTCGACGTACTGGTCGTAGTCGGAGTCGGTGAAGGGACGGAAGCCCGCGCCGTCCCGCTCGCGCAGGAAGGCGTCGAAGGTCGCCTTCCAGGCGGCGGCGTGCACCACCGCGGTCCTGGTGACGACCCCGTCGAGGTCGAAGAGGCAGGCCTGGATGTCGTCGGGAAGTCCGAGCTGCGTCGTCATACCCCCCACAGTTCCCCGTCGGGGCGGCTCCGATCAGGTGACACACTGTGGGACGTGCCGCTGACGTTCGAGGACCTGCTCGCCCGTGCCCGCCGCCTGCCCCGGGACGGACGGCGCGCGATCCTGGGCATCGCGGGCCCTCCCGGTGCGGGAAAGTCGACGCTCGCGGGGAATCTGGTGCGGGAGCTGAACGGCACGGGCGAGCCCTGGGTGGCGCACGTGCCGATGGACGGTTTCCACCTGGCCGACGCCGAACTGGACCGGCTGGGCCGCCGGGACCGCAAGGGGGCGCCGGACACCTTCGACGCGGCCGGGTACGCGGCGCTGCTGGAGCGGTTGCGCCAGCAGGACACGGGGTCCGACGGCGACGTCGTGTACGCGCCCGGCTTCGAGCGGGTGCTGGAGCAGCCGATCGCCGGGGCCCTGCCGGTGCCGCCGGCCGCCCGGCTCGTCGTGACGGAGGGCAACTACCTGCTGCTGGAGAGCGGGGCCTGGGCGCGGGTGCGGCCCCGGCTCGACGAGGTGTGGTTCTGCGCGCTGGAGGAGACGGAGCGCGTCCGGCGGCTCGTGGCGCGGCACGAGCGCTTCGGCAAGTCACCGGCGGACGCGGCCGCGTGGGCGCTGGGGCCCGACCGGCGCAACGCCGAACTGGTCGCCGCGACCCGGCACCGGGCCGACCTGGTGGTACCGGCGGACGCCGTGACCGGCCCGCCCCCGGAGTCGCGGGGACCGGCGCCCTCAACGCCCGGCTGAGGCGGTCACTGCCGGTCCGGTACGGTCACTCCTCGTCCGCGACGGGTCACTCCTCGTCGAAATCGTCCGGGCGGACGTGCGCCTCCTCCAGGGCCTCGCGCAGGGTCCGGCCGGTGCCGCCGGGCGGGCGGGGCTCGTCCTCGCGGCGGCGTGCGGGTTGCTCGAGAACGTCGTCGGTGGTGTCGGTCTTCGGCCGGTTCTCTTCCGGGACGGTCATGACGTCGGCTCCTCGTCCGTGTCTGCGGGTCCTTGTGGGGCGGCGGGTTCCCGTGCGACGCGGTGCTATCCCCGTCCGGGACCGTGCGGTTCCCCTCCGGGCGGCGCGATGCCGTCCGGGGCGTGCCGCGTGTGCGGTGGTCCGCCCTGGCCGGCGCCGGGGGTGAGCTATGTTGACCTCCGTGGGAGACATGGGAGACAGAGGAGACGCACCCGTGCCATCGCCGCAGCAGGCACGCGCACAGGCGTCGGCGATCACGTCCGGACGGGCGGCCCCCGAGTCGGAGATCTCCCCCACCTCCCGGCTCCGGACGCTGTTCGACCGGCCCCGCCTCTCCCCGGGACAGCGGCGCATCGCCCAGTACCTCATCGAGCACCTCACCGAGGCGGCGTTCCTGTCGATCACCGACCTGGCCGACCGGGTCGGCGTGAGCCAGCCCTCGGTGACGCGGTTCGCCTCGGCGGTCGGCTTCAGCGGCTACCCGGCGCTGCGGGAGCGGCTCCAGGCGATCGCGCTCGGCGGCCGGGGCGGTATCGCGGCCGAGGAGAGCCGCGGCAACGAACTCCAGGCGGCCGTGGACGCCGAGATCGAGAACCTGGAGAACCTGCGGCGCGACTTCGCCGACGCCGACCGGGTGATCGACGTCGGCCGCCAACTGGCCGCCTCCGCGCCACTGACCGTCCTCGGGCTGCGCATCTCCGTCTCGCTCGCCGAGTACTTCGCCTACGCGGCCCGCCGTATCCACCCCGACGTACGCCTGGTCACCCTGGGCGGCACCGTCGCCTACGACGCCCTGCTGCAGTCCAGGGAGGCCGGCGGCACCTGGGTGCTGGCCTTCTCCATGCCCCGGCACGCCCACGAGACGCTGGGCGCCGTGCGCGTGGCACGCGGTGCCGGACTGAAGGTGGCGTTGATCACCGACCTGGCGCTCGGCCCCGTCGTGGACGAGGCCGACGTCACCTTCGCCACGGGCACGGGGTCCCGGCTGGTCTTCGACTCCTACGCGGCGCCGGGCGTGATGTGCGCGGCGCTGCTCCAGGCCATGACGGACGCCGACCCCGGACGGACGCAGGCCCGGCTGGAGGAGTACGAGCAGGTCGCCGACCAGCACCAGTTCTTCCTGCGGGACTGAGCCGGCCCCGCCGGGGCGGTCCTGCGACGGCGACGGGCGGTGCGCACGAGGGGCCGCTCCCGTCAAAGCAGGAATGAATGTTTTCATACTCCTTGCAAAGCAGATGGCATATATAAATACTGCTCACGGATCGCGCCCCGGCCGCCCCGGAGCGCGTCCACCACCTGCCGCGAACACTCGGCCGCCGACTCCTACCCGCTCCGGCGCACCAGGTGTTCCGGTCGGGCGTCGCATGCGCGAGCGCCCGCGGCGGTCCCGGTCGTCCCCTGGACCGGGGCCGCCCCCCCACCCGTCGCCCACCCCGTCGACGCCGCACCCCCGGAAGCGATGATCATGCCCCTGACGACCACGCGCATCAGCCCGGACTGGCCCTGCCAGGTCAAGACGCCCGGCAGCTACGACTGGGAACGCTCGGCCACCAGGTGGCTGCGCGAGCTGGTGCCGGCCCGCTACGCCGGCTATCCGGCCCTGATCCGCCACCCGGTGCTGCTCGCCCGGCATGCGCAGCTCCAGGTCCAGCAGGAGATCCGGGTGGCCCGCACCGCGTTGCAGACCGCCCGCGCGGACCTGCCCCGGCTCGGGCTGCAGGAGGCGGCCATCGAGCACACCATCAAGCTGTACGCGGCGGAGGTCCTCCAGTTGCAGCACATCGCGCGCAGCGTGCGGGCGGTCACCGAGGCACTGGCCGAGCGGGGCTCCGCCGGACGCTGACCGGCCGGACCGCCTCAGTCGACCGGGTGTCCCGGCCGGATGGTGCGGGCGTCGGCGAGTCGCAGCAGCGGGCCGCCGGCGGCCTTCTCGCGGCCGCCCCACTCGACGGGCTCGAGGACGAAACCGGTGTGGTCGCCTCCCCGGACCCGCTCCAGGACCCGGCCGACGAACCACGCCTCGGCGTCCTCCAGCACGACGGCCCCGCCGTACGCCTCCCGCCAGTGGACCCGCCGGAACTTGTCCTCGTCGTCGCCGGTGTGCCCGCCGAACAGCTCGGCCGTCTCCCGCCGGTCGCGGGCGAGCAGATGGACCGCGAGGACGTCGGCGGACCGTGCGACGCGGAAGGTCCGGTTGACGTCGGAGATCCAGACGGCGTACCGCACGGGCCGGATGGAGCACTGCGAGGAGAAGCCGACCAGGCAGCCGGCCCGTTCCCCGTCCGCGGCGGCCGTGACGACGCACATGTCCGGGTCGAGCCGGTCCAGGAAGACGTCCATGGCGGCCATGTTAGGCACGCCGGGGCGGCACCGGGCGGGGCGGGCGGGCGGCTCGGGCGGGCGGCTCCGACGGCTCAGGTGGCGAGAAGGCGGCGCAGAGCCGTGCGCAGCGCGGTGACGAAGGCGTCGCGGGCGGGCTCGTCGAGGGCGTCCAGGGACAGGTAGGGATTGAGGTCCTCCAGTTCGACCAGCAGCAGCTCACCGTCGGGCGCGCGGCAGGCGTCGACGCGCTGGATGCCGTGGTCGACGCCGTTCCACTCGATGAACCGCCGCGCGAACCCGAGGTCGGCCACGGTGGCGTCGTACGGCTCCAGTTGCCAGCGGCGGTCGGGGTTCGGCGCGTGGAGGGCGTACTGGTAGTCGTGGTCGACGAAGTAGAAGGAGACCTCGTAGGCGAAGTCGACGCGCGGCTGGACGAGCAGGTCCGCGGCGGCGCCCAGCGCCTGAGGCACGTCCGCCGCCGGGACGATCCGCAGACCCTCCGAGTCGGCGCCGAGCCTGGGCTTGACGACGTACTCGTCCGCGACGGGCAGCAGGTGCAGGTCCTCGGCGCGGTCGACGGTCGGGATGACCGGGAATCCCGCCGCGGTCAGATCGAGCAGGTACTGCTTGCCGAGCATGTCCGCCCGCCCGGTGAGCTGGTTGTAGACGCGCGTTCCGCGCTCGGCCGCGCGCTCGCGGAAGGCGTCGTAGGAGGCCTTGTACTCCCGCACGGGACCGCTGTTGCGCACGACGACGGCGTCGAAGCCGTCCAGCAGCGCGGCGGCGTCCCTGGGGTGGCACAGGGCCAGGTCGAACTCCTCGCGCAGCCGGGAGGTCAGGAAGACGTCCTCGTCGCAGTACCGCCGTCCGCGCGCCTGGTAGGCCAGGTCGGTGACGTACAGGATGCGGGGGCGGGCGAACGGCATGCGGAACTCCTCCGGGGCTGACCGGAAGTGATCGTATGCGATCGGCGAAGGCCGAACACGGGGCACTCGGTTCCCTCCTTTCACTGCACTGAGTGCCATCGACCTCGCGGGGCTGCTACGTTCCCCTCCATGAGCACCAGCAGTGCGGCACCCCGCCGCGGGGACGGGACGGATGCGGCACAGGTCCGGCCGCCGATGCGGGACGCGCTGGTCGCGGCGGCGTTCCGGCTGTTCCTCGAGCGGGGGTACGAACAGACCACCGTGGACGACATCGTCGCCCTGGCCGGCGTCGGACGGCGGTCCTTCTTCCGGTACTTCCCGTCGAAGGAGGACGTGGTCTTCCCCGACCACGAACGGTGCCTGACGGACATGAAGGCGTTCCTGGCCCGCTCCCCCGAGGACGCCGACCCGGTGCGGCGGGTCTGCGACGCGGCCCGGCTCGTCCTCGGCATGTACGCCGAGAACCCGGCGTTCTCCGTACAGCGGTACCACCTCACCAAGAAGGTCCCGGGGCTGCGCGCCTACGAGTTGTCGGTGGTGTGGCGCTACGAGCGCGCGCTGGCGGAGTATCTCCGCGGGCGGCTCGGCGGGCGCCCGGACGGGATCCTGCGCGCCGACGTGATCGCGGCCGCGGTGGTCGCGGCGCACAACAACGCCCTGCGGTCCTGGCTGCGTTCCGACGGCCGCGACGACGCGGGCGCCGCGGTCGACCACGCACTGGCGTACGCGCAGTCCGCGTTCGGGGACGTGCCCGCGGCGCCCCGCGGCGAGTCGCCGGAGGACGTGGTGGTCGTGGCCGCGCGGCGCGGGACGCCCCTGTGGCAGGTCCTGCGGGAGATCGAGTCCGCGTTCTGAATCCAGGGTACCGAGTGCCTTTACGTGTGACACTCAGTGCCATACGCTGTGGTGCGTGCACGGTGGCACGGTGAGCCGCGCACACGCGTGCCCGGTGACCGCGCACGCGGGATTCCGGCCCGAGTGCAGGGAGTTGACCAGCGTGTACCACTCAGGAAACGTCGCTCAGCAGGCAGCCGGCCCCGCGACGGGCCTGCTCGACCCGCGAACCGAGGGCCAGGACCCGGACACCGAGGCCGTCTTCTACCAGCGCTGCACCTGGTGCGGCACCGCCATGTACCACCGGGTGCTGTGTCCGGTCTGCCGCGGCAGCGAGCTGCGGACGGAACGGAGCGAGGGCACCGGGACGGTGCGCCACGCCACCGTGGTGCACCGCAACACCCCTGCCGCACGCAACGTCTCGCTCATAGAAATGTCCGAGGGTTTCGTGCTGCGCGGCCGGGTCATGGGCCCGCTCATCGGCATCCACAGCGGCGACCGGGTACGGCTGTCCACGGCCAAGGACCCGGTCCGGGGCGAGCCGGTCTTCCAGCTGGTCGACGAGCCCTACCGGGCCTGGACCTGAGGGCCGGTCAGCCGCCGGCCACCGGTCCGGACGCCAGCGTGATGCGGACCCCCACGGTGCCGTCGAGTCCCCGGCGCAGCCTGCTGCCGAGGAGGGTGAGCAGGCCCACGACCCCGTACTTGCGGATCAGCAGCTTCCGGTAGCGGGCCGTGGTGGCCGGGTCGCAGATCTCCGCCGTCCCCGGGACCCCTTCGCCGGTGGGCCTGCCGCGCACGTCGCACGGGCCCACCAGGACGTCGGCGCGGTTGCGGACGCGCTTGACCTTCCAGGAGTCGGCCACCGTCCAGATCCCGAGCGCGTCCCCGTCCCGCACGACCCACACCGGGGTGGCGACCGGGGTGCCGTTCTTGCGGTAGGTCGTGACCAGCAGGTACTTGCCGGTGCCGAGCCGTTCCAGTGACGCGTCGTCGTCCATGATCCGGAAGTCTAGACCCGTACGCGGACGGGCCGCGGTGCGTAGGTCCGGGGTGCGCGGGGCCCGCCGTGCGCGGGCCCGCGGCCCCTCGCGTCACCTCAGGGCCGCCGCCATCCTCCCGACCGCCTCCGTGAGCACCTCCGGTGAGGTCGCCAGGTTGAGCCGTACGTGTCCCGCTCCGCCGCTGCCGAACGGGATGCCTGAGCTGAGGGCCACCCGGCCCCGGTCGAGGAAGACCTCCGCCGGGTCGTCGCCGAGGTCCAGGGCACGGCAGTCGAGCCAGGCGAGGTAGGTCGCCTCCCCCGGGCGGTGGACGACCCCGGGCAGCCGCTCCGCGAGCAGGCCGGTGAGCAGCCGCCGGTTCTCGTCGAGCCCGGCGAGCACGGCGTCCAGCCAGGCGGTGCCGTCGCGCAGGGCGGCGGTGTGGGCGAGGACGCCGATGTGGCTGGGTCCGTGCCCGACCTCCTCGGGCATCCGCGCCAGGTCGGCGGCCGCGCCGGGTCCCGCGAGGGCCAGTGCCGCCTTGAGGCCGGCCAGGTTCCAGCCCTTGGAGGCCGACATCAGGGCGAGGCCGCGCTCGGCTCCGGGCACGCTCAGGTAGGGCACGAACCGCGCGTCGGGCGCGGTGACGACGGGTGCGTGGATCTCGTCGGCGACGACCCGGACGCCGTGGCGCTCGGCGAGGGCGGCGACGGCCGCCAGTTCGTCGGCGGTGTGCACGGTGCCGGTCGGGTTGTGCGGGTTGCACAGCAGGTAGGCGGCCCGGCCGCCGCCCGCGACGGCCCGCCGGAACGCCTCTTCCAGCACACCGAGGTCGATCCGCAGGCCGGGGTCCAGCGGCGCCTCGACGACGCGCCGGTCCATGTGGGTGACGAAGGCGTAGAACGGCGGGTACACCGGCGGGTTGACGATCACCGGGTCGCCGGGCTCGGTGACCAGCTTGAGCATCTCGACGACGCCGAGCATCACGTCGGGCACGATCGCCGTGCGCTCCACGGCCAGGTCGTCCCAGCCCCACCGCTTGCCGGCGAACGCGGCCAGCGCCTCGGTGTAGGCGGTGCCGAAGGGGTAGCCGGTGTCGCCGAGTTCCATGGCCTGGGTGACGGCGCGCACCACGGGCCGGGCGAGCGGTACGTCCATCTCGGCCACCCACAGCGGCAGTACGTCCTCGGGATGGGTGCGCCACTTCATGCTCGTACGGCGGCGAAGTTCGTCCAGGGTCAGCGCGTGCAGGGGGTTGGTTTCTCCGGACTGGTCCCGCGGGGTGCTGGTCATGGGCCCAAGATAGGACCCGCCGACGGGCGGGGTGAACACCGCGCGGCCCGCCGCCGTATGGGAGGAGGGTGCTCGACGTCCGGAGGCCCCCGCGGCGGCGACGCCGCGTGGTCGGGTTCGGGAGCGCACGCATGAGGCACGCACGACGACGCATCGTCCGGCGAGTGGCACGGCTGGCGGCCGTCGGCGGGCTGCTGCTCGGGGGGACGATGGTCACCCGGGCGGTGGCGAGTGAACCTCCCGGTCCGTCCGCCGCGCCGCGCGCCCTCGCGCAGACCGCGTCCGGCGCCGGTGCCGCTCTCGTGGCCCGGCTGGGCGGCGACCGTACGGCGGGGCACTGGGTCGACGCCGACGGGCGGCCGGTCGTGGCGGTCACGGACGGGGCCGCGGCCGACGCGGTACGGCGGGCCGGCGCGACCGCGAAGACGGTGCGGCACAGCATGTCCGAGCTGACGTCGGCGGCCTCGACGCTGCGTTCGGCCCCCCGGGTGCCCGGTACGGCGTGGGCGCTGGACTACCGGTCGAACGAGGTGGTGGTGCGCGGCGACCGCACGGTCTCCGGGGCCGACTGGTCGCGGCTGACGGGCGTCGCCGAGGGGATCGGGGAGTTCGTCCGCATGGAGCGCGTCGAGGGGACGTTCAGCACCCGCCTGAACGGGGCGGAGCCGATCCTGTCCACGGCGGGGCGCTGCTCGGCGGGGTTCAACGTGACGGACGGCACGAACGACTTCATCCTGACCGCGGGCCACTGCGGACCGACGGGTTCCGTCTGGTTCGGTGACGGCGAGGGGGACCGGCAGGTCGGCGAAACGGTCGCCGGGAGCTTCCCCGGGGACGACTTCTCCCTGGTGGAGTACGCGGGCGGCAAGGCGGGCGGCGACGCCGACGTGGTGGCCGTCGGCGCCGGCAAGGGCGTGCGCATCACCGGGACGGGCGAACCGGCGGTGGGGCAGCGGGTGTTCCGCAGCGGAAGCACCAGCGGGCTGCGGGCCGGCCGGGTGACGGCGCTGGACGCGACGGTCAACTATCCGGAGGGCACGGTCACCGGCCTCATCGAGACGGA
This sequence comes from Streptomyces sp. CCM_MD2014, assembly GCF_000772045.1. Lineage (GTDB taxonomy): Bacteria > Actinomycetota > Actinomycetes > Streptomycetales > Streptomycetaceae > Streptomyces > Streptomyces salinarius. The sequence continues at coordinate 502,846 of NZ_CP009754.1, forward strand.
CGTGTGCGCCGAACCGGGGGACAGCGGCGGGCCGATGTTCTCCGAGGGCCTCGCGCTCGGCGTGACGTCGGGAGGCAGCGGTGACTGCGCCGAGGGCGGCACGACGTTCTTCCAGCCGCTGCCGGAGGCCATGGAGTCGCTCGGGGTCCGGCTGATCGTCTCCGGCCGGGAAGGCGCCGCGGCCGGTACACCGGCGCCCTCGGCGTCGGGCGCCGTGGGAGCGGGGGCGGCGGCCCCGGGGACGGGCGCGGACGGCACGCCGCTGCTGGCCCGGCTCACGGACCGCCGGAACGTCGGGCCGGGGCTGCTGGTCGTTGCGGGCAGCCTGGTCGCGCTGGTGGCGACGCGGTGGATCCGGACGGAGCAGGACCGCAAGGCCTACCGGCGGCAGTACTCGGCGACATGGGGCTGACCCGGGCCGGTACGAGGGCCGGCCGCGCTGCGGCGGCCGGCGGGCCGGGGGCGAGCAGTCTCCGGGCGCCGGTCAGGCGGCCTTCACGGACTCCGGGGCCGCGTTGGCCCACTCCATGACGAGCCGCTGGTACTCCGCGCGCTGCTCGACGCTCAGTGTCCCGCCCGACCGGAGCCACAGGGCCCGGATCTCCTCGTTGACCTCGGCTGCCGATCGCTCGGAGGAAGGTTCAACAGTGGTGGACATGCTGTGAAGCATACGGCTCCCGACGTGAAGACGATGTGAGTAATCGCGAGCCAAGCGGACATATCGGACCGTGTTACTGATCACGTCGATCTTGTCATCTGTCAAGACCTGCGGGCGAGTTCGTTCCCGCCGATGTGTCCTGCCGCACACGGACCGTCTGTTCACCCCTGCGCCTTCACCCCTGCGGCTTCATTCGTGCGCCGCCCCAGCACCAGGACCTGCATTCCAGCACGGCGGCACCGCGCGCCCAGTCGCGCCTTACCGGGCTACGAGGCGATGCCGGAGTCCGAGGCCGTCGAGACGCCGTCGCGATCTTCACGCAGCGCTGGACCCACGGCTCTGCTACGCCGTCCGCCCGCCAGGGCGGGGTCCGGCTCGAGGTCCCCGGCTTCGGGGACTCCCCCGACCCGTGAGGCGCCGCGGCGCGAGCCGGGCGCCCCCGTCCGTCAGGTGCCCGGCTTGCGCCCGTACACGTAGACGTCGTCGCCCTTCTTCAGCAGCGACCAGTACTTCTTGGCGTCGGCCTTCCTCATGTTGACGCAGCCGTGCGAGCCCGGCGGGTTCCACATGCTGACGCCGACGGAATGGAAGGCCTGGCCGCCGTCGAAGAACTGACTGTAGGGCATCGGCACGTGGTAGATGGTCGAAACGTGGTCGATGTTGCGCCAGTAGACCTTCTTCAGACCGGTGCGGGTCTCGTAGCCGTTGCGCCCGGTACGGACCGGGACCGGCCCGTACACCAGCTTCTTGCCGTCCTGGATCCAGCTCAGCTGGAGGCTGAGGTTCACACAGGCGATACGCCCCTTGTTGGTGGGGCACTTGCCGGATTTGTTCGGGTTTTTGCCGACGGCCTTCTGCTTCGTCATCAGGTCCATCACTCCCCAGGTGACGGGTCCCGCGTAGCCGGCGTTGGGCGTGATGCCGTGCTTGGTCTGGAAGGCGCGGATGGCCTTGCAGTCGGCGGTGGACTGCTTGCCGTCGGCCTTGCGGCCGAGGAACTTCTCCACCTTCTTCTGGTACGGGCCCGCCTTCGCGCCGCAGCTCGCGGCCTGCGCCGGTGCCGCCGTGAGCGCGAGTGTCAGCGGTGCCACCAGTGCCGTGATCCCGAGTGCGACGGCTCCCCGTCTGCGTGTGTCCCCCATGGCCGGTCATGCCTTTCGCGTCGCGGCGGTGCGCCGTGCAGAAGGTCGCCTTCGTGCGATCCCGGCCTGCTAGACCGCCGTCCGGCGGCTTTGGTTGCGTACCGCCGGCCGCCGCGACGCAACCGTGACAAACACCACCGGACCGCCCGTCGTCATGGTCAGCCCGTGCCCTCCGCCTCCGCGATCGCTCGCCGGAAGCCGGTGTTGACCGCGGTGAGGCCGCCGTCGACCACCAGGGTGGTCCCGGTGATCCAGGAGGCGTCGTGCGAGGCGAGGAAGGCGACGGCCGCCGCGACGTCGTCGGGCTCACCGACCCGCCCGAGCGGGTACAGCCCCCGCACCGCCGCCAGTTCCCCGTCCCGGCCCTCCCAGGCCGTGGTGCGCACCGTGCCCGGCGTCACCAGATTGACGCGGACGCCGCGTGGGGCCGCGTGTCCGGCGAGGGTGCGGGTCAGGGAGCTCAGCCCGGCCTTCGCTGCGCTGTAGGCGTGGTTGCCGAAGTCCTGGACCCCGTTGACCGAGCCGATGCTGACGATCGCGCCGCGCCCCGAGGCCGCGAGGTGGGGCAGGGCGGCCCGGCAGCAGCGGTAGGCGCCGGTGAGGGTGACATCGAGGTCGCGGGCCCACACTTCGTCCGGTTCGTCCTCGAAGAGCGGGGCGTCGGGCGTGCAGGCGAAGGCGTTGTTGACCAGCACGTCCAGGCCGCCGTAGGTGTCGGCGGCGTGGGCGACGGCCGCCTCCACGGACGCGCGGTCGCCCACGTCGCAGGCGAACGCGGCCGCGTCGAGCCCGTCGTCCGCCAGTTCCTCCGCCGTCCGCCGCGCCGCGGCGAGGTCCACGTCGGTCAGCAGTACCCGGGCCCCCTCGGTGGCGAGCCGGCGTGCGATGGCCGCGCCGATGCCCCGGGCCGCGCCCGTCACGAGTGCCGAGTGGTCGGTGAAACGCCTGGTGTCCGTCATGGGCCAGACGGTAGTACCGCGACGATCACCGGGGCAGATACCGTGCGGGCCATGTCCGCGTTCCTGCAGCAACTCCCCGCGCTCATAGGCGTCGTCATCGGCGCGCTCGGTTCCTACCTCGCCGTGGTCCACGGTGACCGGGTCCGGTTCCGGCGGGAGCGGGAGGCCCGTTGGCAGGAGCGGAGGTTCACGGTGTACGCGGACTACGCGCGGGCGGTGAAGACGTCCGTGACCCTGACCTACCGGGGGGCGTCCGCCCTCGGCCTGGATCCGCACCCCCAGCCGCTGCCGCCCCGGGAGGCCGACGTCTCGATGGCCGCGGCCACCGCGGCCCGCGACCCCCACTGGGAGGCACTGCTCCTGCTGGGCAGCCCCGAGGTGGTGGAGAGGGCGCGGGCCTGGGTCGTCGTCCTCATGGACATGGAGCGGCTGGTCCGCGACGAGCGCCGCGAGCGTCCGGCGTGGCAGGACCTGCTCGAACGGCAGCGTGCCGCGCGGGCCGACTACTACGCCGCCGTACGGGCCGACCTGGGCCTGCCCACCGGTCATTCCGCCCGCCTGCCCCTGCCGACGCTCAGCGATACCCCGTGACGTCGGCCGGCTTGCCCGGGTCCTGCACCTCGACGAGGTAGCGCCAGGCGTCCGGGCGGCTGCCGTCGAGGTCGGTGAAGCCGTACTCCTGGGCGAGGGAGCCGCTGGAGAGGGATTGGCCGTTGAAGCGTGCCACGTGGGGGTCGGCGGCGAGGGCGGTGACCGCGCGGCCGACGTAGCGGGGAGTCTCGGAGATGGCGAAGTGCGGGACGCGGTCGAGGGCGTCGCGCCAGTTCTCCTCGCGTACGCCGAAGTGGTCGAGCATCATCTCCGAGCGGAGCCAGCCGGGGGTCAGCGCGACCGCCGTGGCGCCGCGGGGTCCCAGTTCGTGCCCGAGGGAGAAGGCCATGCGCAGGACGGCCGTCTTGGCGAGGTCGTAGAAGAACGAGTTGCGGTAGTGGTCGCGGTTGTAGGAGTCCGTGCCGTCGGTCATCTCGACGACCAGTCCGCCGGGGCGGCGCAGCAGCAGCGGCAGGGCGTGATGGCTGGTGATCGCGTGGGTCTCGACGGCGAGCCGCAGCAGCTTCAGGCCGTTGTCGAGGTCGTGCTCCCACACGGGGCTGTCCCACTCGAAGAGGTGCTCGCCGCCCCAGATGTCGTTGACCAGGACGTCGAGGCGTGCCTGTTCGCGGGCGATGCGGTCGACGAGGCCGGCCACCCGCGCCGGGTCGAGATGGTCGACGGGTACGGCGATGCCGTGGCCGCCGGCTTCGGTGACCAGGTCGGCGGTGTCCTCGACGGTCTCGGGGCGGTCGTACTCCGAGCGCCGGGCGCGAGTGCTGCGGCCGGTGACGTAGACGGTGGCGCCGGCCGCGCCCAGTTCCACGGCGATGCCCCGGCCGGCGCCGCGGGTGGCCCCGGCGACCAGCGCGACCCTGCCTGCCAGCGGACCCTTCGATGATCCTGTCATGTCCCGCTCCCGTTCCTCTCCCTCGTGCCGTGCGGCTCATGCCCCGCACGGGCGATGTCGAGTTCGAGGGTGCCCGGGAAGCCGGACATCTTCTGTCACCTTTACCGCGTGTCCGGGGCGATCTTCACGGAGACCGCCCCGGTCGCCGTCAATGCCCGCGCTTGATCCACTCCTCCAGATGCGGTGCCTCGGCCCCGATGGTCGTGGAGTCCCCGTGGCCGGTGCGGACCTCGGTCTCGGGCGGCAGGACGAGCAGCTTGTCGCGGATGGAGTCGATGATGGTCGGGAAGTGCGAGTAGGAGCGGCCGGTGGCGCCGGGTCCGCCCTGGAAGAGGGTGTCGCCGGTGAAGACGGTGCCGAGACCGGGGTCGTAGAGGCAGACCGCGCCGGGCGCGTGGCCCGGGGTGTGCAGGACGGTCAGGTCGGCGCCGGCGGCCTCGATGACGAGTTCGTCGGTCAGCCAGGCGTCCGGCTCCCGGTCGGGGTGGGTCTGCTGCCACAGCGGCAGGTCGTCGCGGTGCAGCCAGATGGTGGCGCCGGTGCGCTCGGCGAGCGCGGGCGCCGCGTTGACGTGGTCGTTGTGGGCGTGGGTGCACACGATCGCGGTGAGCCGGCGGTCCCCGACGGCCTCGGCGATGGCGTCGGCGTCGTGGGCGGCGTCGATGACGACGACCTCGTGGTCGTCACCGACGAGCCAGACGTTGTTGTCGACGTCCCAGGTGCCGCCGTCGAGGCTGAACTGCCCCGAGGTGACGAGGCGTTCGATGCGCGGGGCCATCAGAGCACCACCACCGAACGCAGTACGTCGCCGGCGTGCATCCGGTCGAAGGCCTGCTCCACCTCGTCCAGGCGGATGGTCTCGGTGACGAACTTGCCGAGGTCCAGGCGGCCCTGGAGGTGGAGGTCGATGAGCATGGGGAAGTCGCGGGAGGGGAGGCAGTCGCCGTACCAGGAGGACTTGAGCGAGCCGCCGCGGCCGAACACGTCGAGCAGCGGCAGTTCCAGCTTCATCTCGGGGGTGGGGACCCCGACGAGGACGACGGTGCCGGCCAGGTCGCGGGCGTAGAACGCCTGCCGGTAGGTCTCCGGGCGGCCGACGGCCTCGATGACGACGTCGGCGCCGAAGCCGCCGGTCAGTTCGCGGATCGCCTCGACGGGGTCGGCCTCGCGGGAGTTGACGGTGTGGGTGGCGCCCATGCCCCGGGCGGTCTCCAGTTTGCGGTCGTCGATGTCCACGGCGATGACCTTCGAGGCGCCCGCCAGGTACGCCCCGGCGATCGCCGCGTCGCCGACGCCGCCGCAGCCGATGACGGCGACGGTGTCGCCGCGGCCGACGTCGCCGGTGTTGATGGCGGCGCCGATGCCGGCCATCACCCCGCAGCCGAGGAGACCCGCCACCTCGGCGGAGACGGCCGGATCGACCTTGGTGCACTGCCCGGCGGCGACCAGCGTCTTCTCGGCGAAGGCGCCGATGCCGAGGGCCGGGGACAGCTCCTGGCCGGTCGAGGCGAGGGTCATCTTCTGCTCGGCGTTGTGGGTGTCGAAGCAGTACCAGGGCCGCCCGCGCAGACAGGCCCGGCACTTGCCGCACACGGCGCGCCAGTTGAGGATCACGAAGTCACCGGGGGCCACGTCGGTGACACCGGCGCCGACCGACTCCACGACACCCGCGGCCTCGTGGCCGAGCAGGAAGGGGAAGTCGTCACTGATGCCGCCCTGCTTGTAGTGCAGGTCGGTGTGGCACACACCGCAGGCCTGGATCTTCACCACGGCCTCGCCCGGACCGGGGTCCGGCACGACGATCGTCTCGATCCGGACCGGCTCGTCCTTGCCCGGCGCGATCACGCCGCGTACTTCCTGCGCCATGCTTCTGACCCCTTCCTCGGCCGTACAGCGTTCCCCCAGACCCTACGCTCAAGTGATTGGAAAGGGGCAGGTGACAGGGCGGTTTGCGGGGTGCGGCCGGCCTGCCGTACTCCGGCGGCCCGCCCGGCCGGGCGCCCACGTAGCCTGAGTGCCCCGTCCGCGTGCCGAAGGAGCGACGTGACCACCGCAGAGCCGGAGACCGGCACGCCCGCCTGGCGGCTGCTCCTGTCCTACATACGACCGCACCGCACGGCCCTGTTCGCGGGCGCCCTGCTCTCCCTGGTCACCGGCGCCACGGGGCTGTTGCTGCCGCTGGTGGCGCGGGAGCTGATCGACGACCTGGCGCACGACCGGGCCGTCACCGGGGCGCTGCTGGCCATGTCGGGGCTCGTGGTCGCCAACACGGCGCTGGGCGCGCTGGGTTCGTACGTGCTGCGGCGCACCGCGGAGTCGGTGGTGCTCGGCGCGCGGCGCACCCTGTCGTCGTATCTGCTGCGGCTGCGGATCGCGGCCGTGGACCGCACGGAGCCCGGTGACCTGATGGCCCGGATCACCTCCGACACGACGCTGCTGCGCGAGGTCACCACGGACTCCCTCGTCGGCCTGGGCACCGGCGGGCTGACGCTGGTGGCGACGCTGGTGATGATGGGTGTGGTCGACGCGGTGCTGCTCGGGGTCACGCTGGCGGTGGTCGTGGGGGCGGGCACGGTGCTGGGGCTGATCGTGCCGCGCATCAACCGCGCAAGCCGGCAGGCGCAGGACGCGGTGGGGCTGATGGGCGCCGCGCTGGAGCGGATCCTCGGGGCGCTGCGCACGGTGAAGGCGTCGGGCGCCGAGCCCCGGGAGGAGCGGGCGCTGCACGACGCGGCCGAGGAGTCCTGGCGGCAGAGCGTGCGCGCCGCCAAGTGGTCGGCCGCCGCGGGCAACACGGCGGGCCTGGCGATGCAGATCGCCTTCATCACGGTGCTCGCGGTGGGCGGGGCGCGGGTGGCGACGGGGGCGATCGACGTGGGCACGCTGGTCGCGTTCCTGCTGTTCGTCTTCTATTTGATGTCCCCGATCCAGCAGGTCGTCGGCGCGATCACGCAGTACCAGACGGGCCGGGCGGCGCTGGGCCGGATCCAGGACGCGCTGCGCCTGCCCGCGGAGCCGCCGGCCCGGCCGGTTCCGCTGCCGTCGCCCGGTGCGCGGCCGGCGTCCGTCGCCTTCCACGACGTCCGCTTCCGCTACGCCGACGACCTGCCGTACATCCACCACGGGGTGAGCTTCGAGGTGCCGGCCCGGGGGATGACGGCGTTCGTCGGCCCGTCGGGCGCGGGCAAGACCACCGTCTTCTCCCTCATCGAGCGGTTCTACGACCCGAGTGCCGGGGAGATCACGCTGGACGGACGGAGCCTCGCCGAGTGGGAACTGGCCTCGCTGCGGGCCGCCATCGGTTACGTGGAGCAGGACGCCCCGGTGCTCTCCGGTTCCCTGCGGGACAACCTGCTGCTGGGCAATCCGGAGGCGGACGAGGGCACGCTCACCGCCGTGCTGAAGACGACGCGTCTGGACGCCCTGGTGGAGCGGCTGCCGAGCGGCCTGGAGACGCTGGTCGGGCATCGCGGCACCAAGCTGTCGGGCGGTGAGCGCCAGCGGGTGGCCATCGCCCGGGCGCTGCTGCGCCGTCCCCGGCTGCTGCTGCTCGACGAGGCCACCTCGCAGCTGGACGCGGTCAACGAGGCGGCGCTGCGCGACACCGTGGCGGACGTGGCCCGGACGACCACGGTGCTGGTCGTCGCGCACCGGTTGTCGACGGTGACGATGGCCGACCGGATCGTGGTGATGGACGCGGGGCGGGTGCGCGCGGTCGGCACCCACCGGGAGCTGGTGACCGCCGATCCGCTGTACGCGGAGCTGGCGGCCACCCAGTTCCTGGCGTCCGGTGGCTGACGCCGCCGGCGTCAGCCCAGTGCGGGGACGACGCCGAAGAGGGGCGAGACCAGGCCGGTGACCTGCTGGAGCTGCTGCAGGTCCCGGAGCCGGTTCAGCTGCTGGGACGGGAGCGGCATCTGTGCCCGGTCCTCGGCGGGCATGTCACCGACCGCGAGTGTGTCGAGGGTGTGCGTCACGCTGAGCTTCTCCGTGCCCAGCGGGCCCCCGCCGGCCGCGCTCGCCATCGGGGCGGCGAGGCCGGTGACACCGGCGGCGAGCCCTACGGCGGCGACGATACGTCGTGTTGAGATCATGTGCTGAGCAACGCCGGCGGGCCGGTGGCGGACACGGGCGGGCGGTGCCGGTCACCCGTGAGGACCAGTGTCGTGGTCGGCGTTGCCCCGGGCGGTGAGACGGAGGAAGCTCGAAGGGAGAGGGCCGAGGCGGCCCGTCTCCGCTGCGGGCCGCGGCCTTCGACGTCCGAAGGAGGTCGTCATGAGCACCACGGCAGGTCCCGGCTTCGACACCGAAGCACTGCGCCGGGGCATCGAAGGAGAGACGGCGGCACCTCTGTTGTCGCTGTACGCGCGGGACGCGGAGGTCCGCATCGTCGACCGGTACGACCAGCCCAGCCGCCCCAAGGTCCTGCACGGCCGGGACGAGATCGCCGAGATGCTCGACGACGTCTACAGCCGCGACATGACCCATCGGATGGAACGCTGCGTGGTCCAGGGCGACCAGGTCGCGTTCAGCGAGCAGTGCACCTACCCGGACGGGGTGCGGGTCCTCGCCGAGTCGATGCTGACGCTGCGCGACGGCGAGATCGTCGAGCAGACCATGATCCAGGCCTGGGACGAGTAGGTTCCGGGGCGCTCCGGCAAGCAGCCGGGTCAGCGTGTCCAGGCGCTGTACTCCATGACGTCGCCGGCGGCGACGCCGTACTCCGGCTGCGCCCGGGTGAAGGTGGTCTCCAGGCCGAGGACGGCGCCGGTGTCCGGATTCACGATCAGCATGCGGCGCAGGCCGGTCCCGTCGTGGACGTAGGCCTCGCCGCGCCGCCCGAGGCGGTCGGTGACCTGTCCGGCGGGCCGCAGTCCGCCGGTGTCCGCGAGGAGGCGGACGAGCGCCGCCGACTCGCGGGCGCCCAGGGTCCAGTTGTCGAGAAGCAGGCCGGTCGCGTCGAGCAACTGGGACGTGTCCATGGAGCCGGTGTGCCCGGCCTCCTCCAAATAGGCGCGCAGCCGGTCCGCATCGTGCGGCGGACGGGAGTGCGGCGGGGCGTCGCTCCAGCTCGGCGGGTAGGTCGTGTCGCTGATGACATGGCCGTCCTCGACCTGGCGGGGGTTGCCGTCCTCGTCCTCGCCGAGGACCGGGCGACCGGGGTGGCGCGGGTCGGTGGCGACCACCAGTTCGGTGTGCCGGCCGTCGGCCGTCCAGCGCACGACGCGCTCCTCGGGCAGCGTGACCGGCGGCGCGTCGTCGGACATGCCCAGGCTCCAGGACCGCACGTGGGTGCCCTTGCGCAGCGCGGGCCCGCCCTCCTCCGCGGCCGCCTCGGCGCGCTCGGCGAGCCGGTCCAGCGGCACGGGGGTGGCGTCGGCTCGTACGACGAGGGGGCGGGGTGCGGCGACGGCGTGCGGGGTGCTCGGGCCGCCGAGCAGCAGGGCCAGCGCGGTCGCGGCGACGACGGCGGTGGCGGCGAGGCCCCAGGCCAGTCGTACGCCGCGGCGGGACCGCGAGCCGCGCAGTTCCCGTGAGGGCGGGGAGATCGTCTGCTCGTGCAGCAGCCGGTGCAGGTGCCGTTCGGCGCGGCGGTCGAGCGGTCCGTCGGCGTGGGGCGGGGCGTCGGCCGGTACCGGGTTGGCGCGGCGCAGGAGTTCGAGTTCGTCAGCCATGGCCGTGCTCCTTCGCGGGGGTGGCGTCGACGGCGGTCGCCGGTCGCGGGCGGTGCGGGGCGGCGGGGGCCGGGCCCAGGCGGGCGATCTCCGTCCTCAGCCGGGCGCGGGCGCGGTGCAGCCGCATCGACGCGGCCCGGCTGCCGCAGCCGAGGGCGACGGCCAGCTCGTCCACGCCGAGTTCCTCCCAGGCCGTCAGCCGCAGCACCTCCTGGTCCTTGGCGGAGAGTCTGGCGAGGGCTTCGTGCACCCAGCCGCCGGGCGGCTCCGCCTCGGGCCCCGAAGTGACGTACCGCCCGTGTGCGGCGTCGTCGTTGCCCAGCCGGGCCAGGAGCCGGCGTCGGCGTCCCTGGCCGCGTACCGCGTTGGCCAGGCAGTTGCGTGCCACGCCGTACAGCCAGGGCAGCGGGGCGCGCGGCAGTTCCGCACGGCGGCGCCAGGCCACCGTGAAGACCTCCGCCACCACCTCCTCGACCTCGCCCGCATGCCCGGCCAGCCGACGCGCCACGTAGCGGGTGACCGCCCAGTAGTGCTCCCGGTAGGCAGCGGCGAAGATCTCGTCGTCGCTCATGTTCCGTATCTGTCCGGCACCCTCGTGATCGTCACGGGTGCTTTCGTGACGCTCGTCTCGTCCGTCGAGTGTGACGTGCGGGCCGGGCGCGGACACAGGCGGGGCGTGAGGAACCTCGAGAGCATCAAGTGGCTGACGACCACGGACCACAAGACGATCGGCACGTTGTACCTGGTGACGTCGTTCGCCTTCTTCTGCGTCGGTGGCGTGATGGCGCTGTTCATGCGTGCGGAGCTGGCCCGGCCCGGTCTGCAGATCATGTCGAACGAGCAGTTCAACCAGGCGTTCACGATGCACGGCACGATCATGCTGCTGATGTTCGCGACGCCGCTGTTCGCGGGCTTCGCGAACTGGATCATGCCGCTGCAGATCGGCGCGCCGGACGTCGCCTTCCCCCGGCTGAACATGTTCGCCTACTGGCTGTACCTGTTCGGCTCGACCATCGCGGTGGGCGGGTTCCTGACCCCGCAGGGCGCGGCCGACTTCGGCTGGTTCGCCTACTCGCCGCTGTCCGACGCGGTGCACTCGCCGGGCATCGGCGGTGACCTGTGGATCATGGGTCTGGCCTTCTCCGGCTTCGGCACCATCCTCGGCTCGGTCAACTTCATCACCACGATCATCTGCATGCGCGCGCCGGGCATGACCATGTTCCGCATGCCGATCTTCACCTGGAACGTCCTGCTGACCGGTGTGCTGGTCCTGCTGGCCTTCCCGGTGCTGGCCGCGGCCCTGTTCGCGCTGGAGGCCGACCGCAAGTTCGGTGCCCACATCTTCGACTCGTCCAACGGCGGCGCGTTGCTGTGGCAGCACCTGTTCTGGTTCTTCGGGCATCCGGAGGTGTACATCATCGCGCTGCCGTTCTTCGGCATCGTCAGTGAGATCATCCCGGTCTTCTCCCGCAAGCCGATCTTCGGCTACATGGGTCTGATCGGCGCGACGATCGCGATCGCGGGCCTGTCGGTGACGGTGTGGGCCCACCACATGTACGTCACGGGCGGCGTGCTCTTGCCGTTCTTCTCCTTCATGACCTTCCTGATCGCGGTCCCGACCGGTGTGAAGTTCTTCAACTGGATCGGCACCATGTGGAAGGGATCACTCAGCTTCGAGACGCCGATGCTGTGGTCCACCGGCTTCCTGGTCACCTTCCTCTTCGGCGGGCTCACCGGGGTGATGCTGGCGTCGCCTCCTGTCGACTTCCACGTGTCCGACTCGTACTTCGTGGTGGCGCACTTCCACTACGTGGTGTTCGGCACCGTGGTGTTCGCGATGTTCGCCGGCTTCCACTTCTGGTGGCCCAAGTTCACCGGCAAGATGCTCGACGAACGCCTCGGCAAGATCACGTTCTGGACGCTGTTCGTCGGCTTCCACGGCACCTTCCTCGTCCAGCACTGGCTGGGCGCGAACGGCATGCAGCGCCGGATCCCGGACTATCTGGCCGTGGAGGGGCTCACCGCGCTGAACACCGTGTCGAGTGTCTTCTCCTTCCTGCTCGGCATGTCGCTGCTGCCGTTCTTCTACAACATCTGGAAGACGGCCAAGTACGGCAAGAAGACCGAGGCGGACGACCCCTGGGGCTACGGCCGTTCGCTGGAGTGGGCGACCTCCTGCCCGCCGCCCCGGCACAACTTCCGCACGCTGCCGCGCATCCGCAGTGAATCCCCCGCCTTCGACCTGCACCACTCCCCCACGGCGGGCGCGGAGCGGGAGCTGACCCTCCGGTGACCGGCGGGGACCGTCTTCCCCCGGCCGCCCGGGCGCTCGTCGACGAGATCGAGGGCCATCTGCTCGTCGCCGCCACCCGCGCCGAGGGGCGCACGGCCGCCGCACGCTTCACGGCGCCCTTCGACTGGCTGGGCGACGACCGGCGTCAGGAGGTGGCGGAACGTTACGAGGCCGAGTACCTCGCCCTCGCCCGTGACTCCTGGCAGCGCACGGCCGAGCGCGCCGGGCGACTGCGCGGGGAGTACGAGGAGCGGTACCGGGCGCTGCGGCGCCGACTGCTGGCCGGATTCCTGCTGGGGGCGTGCGCGGTGCTCGGGTGCGCGGGTGCCCTGGTCCTGGGGCGGGGCTAGGGGCTGTCCGACGATTCCCGTCTGCCGCGCGCCGCCGGGCTCCAGCCGGGTGGGCGCAGCAGGGCCAGGAGCTGGCGGACCAGTTCCTCGACGACCTCGTCGAGGGTGGCGTCCACCCAGCCGGCGCTGTAGTCGTGCAGGAGGCCGTTGACGCCGCCGATGAACGCGGTGGCGGCCAGCCGGTAGTCACGGGGTGCCGCCTCACCCCGTACGGCGGCCGCGTGGGCCTCGGCGCGGATGAGGTCCACCCAGCGGGCGCGGCGGGCCAGCCGCTGCTCCTCCAGGCGCGGGCTGACGCCGATGATCTCGACGAAGGTGATGCGGACGCGGCGTGGATCGGCGGTGACGTTGCCCGCGTAGGCGCGGAAGATCGCGGCGGCGCGGTCGGGCAGCGGCAGGTCGCGGGTGCCGTCGGCCGCGGTGCGGACGGCTTCCTCGGCCCAGTCGTTGACCTGGAGGTGGAGTGCGGCGAGCACGTCCTCCAGGGTGCGGAACTCCTCGTAGAACTGGCGGGTGGACAGGCCTGCCGCGTCGCTGAGGGCGGCCACCGTGGTGGCGCGGTAGCCGGGGGTGTCGCCGAACAGCTGGAGGGCCGCGTCGAGGAAGCGCCGGCGGCGCTCGGCCTGGCGCTGTGCGGCCGACTTGCCGCCGTAGCGGCCCGTCGGTGCCCTGAGCCTGCCCGCCACCCGCTCCCCCCTCTCGGCGCTCTCCGCGCTCTCCGCGCCAACTCCTCGTCGTGCAGCCGATTTTGTCGCGTCCGCGGCCTTGTGGAGAAGGGAGCTCTTTCCTTACTTTGCAGTAAGTTCACTCTGAAAGCGGCTGTGTTCAGATTGCGCGCTCGATCGCGCCATCGCCCCATGGCTCCAGCGCTCCATCGCCCCCACCACCCCCTGCCGGAGGAGAGCAGCATGCCCGCCTTCACGAGACGGCATCTCGGCGCCGTCGCCACCGCCCTCGCCCTCGCCCTCACCGTCGCCGCCCCCGCCGCCACCGCCTCGGCCACCCCGGACGCCCGTGCCGGCCTGCGCGAGGTGATGTTCGTGGGCAACAACTGGGACGGCACCGCGGACGTCATCCGGTCCACCGGCGACTTCGCGAGGATCGGCCGGATCGACGTAGTCCCGGACCGGGCCGAACGCATGGCGGAGATCAACGCCGACCCGATCAAGTGGATCTACTTCCAGGCCATCCGCAACGGTGTCGGCGAGGGGCACGACCAGCTCGTCGACGACATGTACTCGACGCCGGACGGCACCTCGGTGGTCGTCTCCCGGCCGAGCTTCGCCGACGTGGTGTCCATCGACCTCGCCACCGGCGACATCGAATGGCGCTTCCCCGTCTCCGGATACCGCTCCGACCACATGGCGGTCTCCCCCGACGGCACCCGGGTCGCCGTCTCGGCCTCGACCTCCAACACCGTGCACGTCCTGGACATCGAAACGGGTGACCAGGTCGGCTCGTTCGCCACCGGAGACAAGCCCCACGAGAACATCTTCACCCGCGACGGCAAGTACATCTGGAACATGTCCATCGGCGAGGTGAACACCGCGCTCGACGCCCCCTGGCTCGACTGGACGAAGGGCGACCGGCGCATCACGATCGTGGACGCGCGGACGTACGAGCGGGTCAAGGTCGTGGACATGCGCGAACGGCTCGACGCGATCGGTCTCGGCGACCACTCGGACGCGGTGCGGCCCGCCGTCTTCTCGCCCGACGAGTCGAAGCTGTACTTCCAGGTCTCGTTCTTCAACGGCTTCTTCGAGTACGACGTGGCCACCGACCGGATCACCCGGACGAAGACCCTGCCGAAGAACCCCGCCACGAGCGAGGACCGCACCACGTGGGTCAACGACTCGCGGCATCACGGCCTGTCCATGAGCCCGGACGGCACCAAGATCTGCGTGGCGGGCACGATGGACGACTACGCGACGGTGGTCGACCGCGGCACCCTCCAGGAGGGCCCGCTGGTGTCCGCCGCCAAGCCGTACTGGGCCACGGTCAGCGGCGACGGCACGCACTGCGTGGTCTCCGAGAGCGGCGCCGACCGGGTCACGGCCATCGACTTCGCCACCGGCGAGAAGTCGGTCTCCGCCCCCGTGGGCGACCACCCGCAGCGAGTCCGCATCGGCCATGTGACGGCCGGCTGGACGGGACCGTCGGCCCGCTGAGGCACCGTGCCGTCCGCGCCCCGCATGTCACCGGCGCCCGAAGGTGTGAGCCGGCCCGGCACGGGTAGTCGCCCGGCGACGGACGAGGCATGCATGCCCTCGGTACCACCCCCGGAAGGAGGTCCGTGACAGCGCACTCCAGAAGAAGCGCCCGGGCCGCTCCCTCCGACACGGGGCGGCCCGGTCCGCCCCCGGGCGGCGTCCTCACGGGCGCCGCCCGTCCCTCTTCCCGCCCCTTCTCGCCCTCTTCCCGCCTTCTCCTCACCGAGGCGGCAGCCGGTGCAGCTCGACGTCCTCGAGCCGGCCGTCGGAGACCGTGACGGTCATGTAGGTGCGGTACGGCTGACGGCGCCGGTCCGTGGGCGAACCCGGGTTGAGCAGCCGCAGGCCTGTCGCCGCGGTGGTGTCCCAGGGGATGTGGCTGTGCCCGAAGACGAGGACGTCCAGGTCGGGGAAGCGGGCGGCGCAGCGTGCCTCCCGCCCCTGTGCGGCGCCGGTCTCGTGGACGACGCCGAAGCGCAGGCCGCCGAGATCCGCGTACGCCACCTCGGGCAGCCTGGCGCGCAGTGCGGGCCCGTCGTTGTTGCCGTACACCCCGACGAGCCGACGGCTGCGGCTCTCCAGCAGGTCGAGGGTGGCGGTGTCGACCCAGTCCCCGGCGTGCAGGACGACGTCCGCACGAGGAAGCTCCGCCAGCAGGGGCGCCGGCAGTTCCTTGGCACGCTTGGGCAGGTGAGTGTCGGACGTGATCAGCAGAAGCACGCGTCCCAGTTTAATCGACAGGTAAAACTGTGCAGTCTCGACTGGACAGTCTTACCTGTCGAATTTACCGTGGCAGGGGGCGCCGGCCGGCCACCCCGAACCGTCCGAGATCCGTCTGAGAGGCACCACCCGATGTCCGTCACCGCCCTGGACCCCCGCACCGCCCTCGTCGTGATCGATCTCCAGGCCGGTATCGTCGCCGCGCCGACCGAGCCGTACTCCGGCGCCGAGGTCGTCGCCCGGAGCGCCGAGCTGGCCGAGGCCTTCCGGGCCCGCGGCCTGCCGGTGGTGCTGGTCCGGGTCTCCTTCGCCGCCGACGGGGCGGACGCCGTGCCGGGTCGTACGGAGGCGGGGGGCGCCGGCGGTCCGCGGCCCGAGGGCTGGGACGTGATCGTCGACGAACTGGCCGGGCATCCCGGCGACATCACCGTCACCAAGCGCAACTGGGGCGCCTTCCACGGCACCGGCCTCGACGTCCAGCTGCGCCGCCGCGGCGTCACCCAGATCGTGCTGACCGGCATCGCCACCAGCATCGGCGTGGAGTCCACCGCCCGCGCCGCCCACGAGCACGGCTACCACGTCACGCTCGCCACCGACGCGATGAGCGACATGAGCGCCGAGGCGCACCGCGGCAGCGTCGAGCGGATCTTCCCGCGCCTGGGCGAGACGGGTACGACGCGGGAGATCCTGGAGTTGCTCGCCAAGACGCACGACTGAGCCGCACGACTGGGACCCACGCTCGGGACCCACGGCTTCGACCCACGCTCGGGACGCACGGCTGACGAGTGGAACGCGCCGCCCGTCAGACCACGTCCGTGCGCCGCTTGAGCGGCTCCCACCAGGCCCTGTTGTCCCGGTACCAGGCGACGGTCTCGGCCAGCCCCGTCGCGAAGTCGCGCCGGGGGCGGTAGCCGAGTTCCTCGCGGGCCTTGCTCCAGTCGACCGCGTAGCGCAGGTCGTGGCCCTTGCGGTCCTCGACGTGATCCACCCGGTCCGGGCCCGCGCCGCAGGCGTCCAGGAGCAGGCCGGTGAGCTCGCGGTTGCTCAACTCGGTGCCGCCGCCGATGTTGTAGACCTCGCCGGCCCGGCCCCTGGTGCGGACGAGGTCGACGCCCCGGCAGTGGTCGTCGACGTGCAGCCAGTCGCGGACGTTGCGTCCGTCTCCGTACAGCGGGACCCGGTGGCCGTCCAGGAGGTGGGTGACGAACAGCGGCACGAGCTTCTCGGGGAACTGGTGCGGGCCGTAGTTGTTGGAGCACCGGGTCACCCGTACGTCGAGGCCGTGGGTGCGGTGGTAGGACAGGGCCAGCAGGTCGCCCGACGCCTTCGACGCGGCGTACGGGGAACTCGGCCGCAGCGGATGCTCCTCGGTGGCCGAGCCGGACTCCACCGAGCCGTAGACCTCGTCGGTGGAGACGTGGACGAAGGGCCCCACGCCATGGCGCAGGGCGGCGTCCAGCAGGTTCTGGGTGCCGACGACGTTGGTGAGGACGAAGTCGGAAGCGGCGTGGATCGAGCGGTCCACATGGGACTCGGCCGCGAAGTGCACCACCTGATCCGCCTCGGCCGTCAGCTTGTCGACGAGCGCCGTGTCCCGGATGTCACCGTGCACGAAGTCCAGCCGGGGGTGGCCGATTTCGAGGTTGGCGGTGTTCCCCGCGTAGGTGAGGGAGTCCAGGACGGTGACCCGCGGTGCCCCCGGTCCGTCGGCGGCGAGGAGGGTCCGGACGTACCGGGAGCCGATGAATCCGGCGGCGCCGGTGACCAGGATGTTCATGAGCGGTTCCGTGCCTTGCTGCGGTCGGGGACGTGCGGTGCGGGCGCCTGTGACGCTACAACGCTACCGGTGCGTCCACCGCCCTCCGTGACCCGCCCGGAACGCGCACCGCGCCGGCCACAGGGCCGGCGCGCTGGGCGGTGTCACCGCCCTCGGGGCTCGTTCAGTCCTCGCCCCGGACGATGTTGGACTCCCGGCCCGGTTGCGGTGCGCGGGTGGTGCTGCCGTCCTCGACGGCCGGCACACAGGTGCGCGGCAGACCCCTGCTCCGCAGGCGGCGGGCTTTCGACCAGCCGGTCTCCAGCCGGCGGACAACCGGTTTGCCGCTGGTGTCCGTGGTCACGAGCATCATCTTCCTTCTGGTTCCGCGTCTTCCGCGTCTTCCGCGCCTGGTGCGCTCGCCCTGCCGGGTCCCCGTGCGGCGCCCCGTGAAACACCGTGCGCAGCTGCCCGGCGGTGCCTACGGGTTGGGCCGGGCCGCGCTGATGTCGCCCAGCGCCGACTCCGGGTCGCGCTCGACGGCCAGGTCACCGAGGGAGACGATGCCGACCGCGTCGCCGTCGTCGTCGACGACCGGGACCCGGCGTACGGCGTGCTCGCGCATCAGCTCGACGGCGTGGCTCAGCTCCTCGTCGGACCGCACGGTCACCAGGTCGTCGCTGCACGCGCCGGCGACGGTGGTCCGCTCCGGGTCACCGCCCTCGGCGAGCGACCGGACCACCAGATCGCGGTCGGTGACCAGGCCGCGCAGCCGGTCGCCCTCCGTGACCAGGACGGCTCCGAGGTCCCGGTCGCGCATGAGGCGGGCCACGGCCGTGACGGAGGTCAGCGGCTCGACGGCGACCGGGTCGCCGGTCATGACGTCGCGGACGAACTGGGTCATGGGGTACTCACTCCTCGGTTGCCGGGTTCCGCACGCTCTCGTGGTCGACCGGGCGGGTACCCGGCGCGGCGCCGCCCGCACTTCGGCGGGGGGGGCGGCCCCGCCGGGCTCGGCCCCGGGCGGGGCGCTCAGCCGCGGCGCACCGGAATCTCGCTCCACACCTGCTTGCCCCCGCTGACCGGCAGCGTCCCCCAGGTCGCCGACATCGCCTCGACCAGGAGGATCCCCCGCCCGCCCGTGGCCTCCCAGCCGATACTGGTCGGCTTGACGGGTGTGCGCGGCGAGGCGTCGGCGACCGCGACGCGCAGCCGGCCGCTGATCAGGGTGAGGTCGAGCCGCACCTTGCCGTCGGTGTGCACCAGGGCGTTGGTGACCAACTCGGAGACGATCAGCAGCACGCCGTCGACGTCGTCGTCGGGTACGCCCCAGGAGCGCAGGGTGCGCCGGGTGAAGCGGCGGGCGTGCCGCACGGCCTCGGGCAGTCGCCACACCGACCAGCTCTCGCGCAGCGGGCGCAGGGCCATGCCGTCATAGCGCACCAGCAGCAGGGCGACGTCGTCGTTGCGGCGGGCGTTGCCCAGCAGGGCGTCGGCGACCAGTCCGAGGTGGGTGGGGTCGGAGACGGCCAGCGCGTGCGCGAACCGGTCCATGCCCTCGTCGATGTCGGCGCCGGGCGACTCCACGAGGCCGTCCGTGGTGAGGGCGACGAGCGTGCCGGGCCGCAGCCGCAGCGGGCTCATCGGGAAGTCGGCCTGGGTGACCACGCCGAGCGGCGGTCCGCCCTCCACCTCGGCGATCTCCGTACTCCCGTCGGGGTGGCGCAGCACCGGCGGCAGGTGCCCGGCGCGCACACACCAGGCGGAGCCCTCCTCCATGTCGAGGTCGACGTAGACGCAGGTGGCGAAGAGGTCGGTCTCCATGCCGGTCAGCAGCCGGTTGGCGTGGGAGACCACCACGTCCGGCGGGTGCCCCTCGACGGCGTAGGCGCGCAGGGCCGTGCGCATCTGGCCCATGAGGGTGGCCGCGCCGGCGCTGTGGCCCTGGACGTCGCCGATGACGAGGGCGACGTGGTGGTCGGGCAGCGGGATGACGTCGTACCAGTCGCCGCCCAGCTCGAGTCCCGCCGTGCTGGGCAGGTAGCGGGCGACGGCGACCGCGCCGGGCAGCTTCGGCAGCCGGCGCGGCAGCAGCTGGCGCTGGAGCATGCCGACCAGTTCGTGCTCGGCGTCGAAGGCGTGGGCACGCATCAGGGCCTGCCCGGCGAGGCCCGCCGAGGCGGTGAGCAGGGCGCGCTCGTCGGGGCCGAAGTCGTGCGGGGCGTCCCAGCCGATCAGGCAGGCGCCCGCCATGCGTCCGCCCGCGGGCAGCGGCAGCACGGCCAGACCACCGGGACCCACGTCGGCCAGGGCGGGCTCCAGGTCGCCGGTGCCCGCCGGCCAGATCCGGGCGCGTCCCTCACGCAGCGCGGCGGCGAGGGTGGGCATGGCCCGCACCGGCGCGTCCGGCCACTCGGTCCGCCACTCCAGGCGCCACAGCTCGGGCCAGGACTCGGGGTCGGGCGGATCCAGGACGGTGACGACGAGCCGGTCGTTCTCCAGCTCGGCCAGCGCGATCCGGTCCGCGCGCAGCGGTCGGCGCAGGGCGGCGACCACGGCCTGGCTGACGTCGCGCACGGTCCCGGCCGTGGCCAGCGCCGCGGCGAGCCGCTGGACGCGGGCGACGTCGGTCACGTCCGGGCGCAGGGTGGAGGCGTCGGCGACGGTGCCGACCAGGCGGGCGGGCCGGCCGTCGCCGGCGGGCAGCAGGCGTCCGCTGAGCCGGAGCCACTTCGGCGGGCCGGTGGGCTGCAGCACCCGGAACTCCAGCTCGCGCTCGCCGATGGTCATGTGGTCGGACTCGGTCACCGACATCAGCGACGGCAGGTCCTCCGGCACGGTGAGCCCGAGCAGCGTCTCCACCTTGCCGTCGAACTCCTCGGGGGCGAGGCCGAACAGACGCAGGATGCCGTCGCCGACCTCCGCCCGGCCGGTGTCCATGGCCAGTGTGAAGGCGTCCGGCTGGAGGTCGCCGGACTCGGCCGTCCCGACGGCCTCCGCCGGGGCGGGGCAGGTCATGGCCTCGGCGATCAGCTCGAGGCACCCGCGGTCGTCGGCGTCGAACCCGCCCGGGCGCTCGGTCAGGACGAGGAGGCAGCCCCCGCCGTCCCCGCGCACGGGCAGGACCGCCAGTGAGAAGCCGCTGGACGGCACGTGCCGGGACTCGGCCGATCCGGCGAACTGCTCCGGCCCGATCCACACCGCCTCGCCGGCGCGGTGGGCGTCGGCGACCGGAGAGCCGCCGGCCGCGGGATAGCTGTCGCGTACGCCGTACAGGGTGCGCGGCGCACCGGCCGAGACGGCCAGACAGAGCAGCTCGGGGTCGTCGCCGGGTGTGTAGAGGGCGGCGAAGGAGGCGCCCGCGAAGACCAGTGCCTGCTCGAGGATCCCGCGCAGCCGCTCCTGGGGCTCCGGGCCGGCCGCGATCGCCTTGAGGGCACCCTCGGCACGCAGCGCCCTCGGTCCGCGTTCCGCAGTGCCCTCTTCGACCACGTCGCCATTACAGCGCTTATGGGACATCCGCGCAGCCCCTACGGATCGGGTACCGCGACCAGGAGCACATCGGGGCTCGGCCACGGACGCTCCGCGCCGCCGGGCGCGTGCGGAGTACTGCCGCTGAGCACGGGGCGGACACGCGCCGGTACGCGGGGCTCGGGGCGGACACGGCGGGTACGCGGGGACACGGCCGGTACGCGGGACACGGACCGGCACGCGGGCGAAACCGCGAGGTCGGTACCGCGGACGAGGCGGGCGCGACCGGGAACGGACCGGCCGGGCAGAGCGGACCGGGAGGCCCGGGGCCCGCGCGCCCTGCCTTCCGGACCTGCGGGGGCGCCAACACCCGCCACCGGACGCCGCCCGCCCGGTCGGTACGTGTGCCGCCCCCCGGACCGCCGCACGGTCCCGGCAGGGGCCGGGAGCGGCGGTCCGGGGGGCGTGCCGTCAGCCCGTCGGCCCCGACCCGTCGTCGCCGACGCCCGCGCCCTCCCCCGCGCCACCGGCACCGGCACCGGCACCGGCACCACCAGAATCGCCGGCACCAGCACCAGCACCCGCCTCACCCGCACCGGCACCGGCCCCCGCGCCCTCGTCGCCGAGGCTGGCCCCGACCGCCTCCAGGGCGGTGGTGACCGGCTGGAAGAAGGTTTCGCCGCCCACCGTGCAGTCGCCGCTGCCGCCGGAGGTCAGCCCGATCGCCAGGCCGTCCCGGGTGAACAGGGAGCCGCCGCTGTCGCCCGGCTCGGCACAGACGTCGGTCTGTATGAGGCCGGTGACGGTGCCCTCGGGGTAGTTGACGGTGGCGTCCAGACCTAGGACCTGGCCGTCGGCCAGTCCGGTCGTGCTGCCCATGCGGAAGACCTCCTGGCCGACCGTCGCCTCGGCGGCCCGGCTGATCGGCAGGGTCTGGTCGCCGAGGTTGACCTCGCTCGGGGCCTCGGTCGCCGGATCGTCGTACGTGACGAGCGCGAAGTCGCCCTGGCCGGGGAAGACCGCCTGGTCGACCGTGGCGATCGGCTGTCCGCCCTGCGCATCGGACCACTGGTCGGCGGCGACCCCGCAGTGGCCGGCCGTCAGGAAGGCGGGCGAGCCGTCGCCCGCGGTGACGTTGAAGCCGAGCGAGCAGCGCGCACCGCCGCCGAAGATGGCGTCCCCGCCCGACGCGAAGGTCTTGAAGGTGCCGGCGGACTTCCTGACCGTCGCCATGCCGTCGCCGAGGCCCTCGACGGTGGACTCGAGGCGGTCCCACCGGTCGCCGGTGACGGTGCTGTCGGCGGTGACCAGGATCTTGTTGGTGCGCGGGTCGATCGCCCACGAGGTGCCCGGCATGCTCGCCTCGGACTTCAGGGTCCGCGCGCCGCTCCGCAGCTCACTCATGCTGTTGTCGACCTCGCGGACCTGGGCGCCCGCCTTCTTCGCCCGCACGACGACCTGGTTGTCGTCCCCGGGGACGACGTTGACGACGAGTTGCTGCGTGCCGGAGTCGTAGTAGGAGCCGGCGAAGGTGTCGCCGAGCAGGCCGGCGAGCCGTGAGGCGAGATCCGACGCGTCCGCCGCCTTGAGGGTCCTGGGCGCCGCGGCGGCGTCGTCCGGGGAGCCGCCGTCCTGGGAGGCGTTGGCGTTCGGCAGCAGGACGGCGGCCGCGCCGAGTGCGACCGCGCCGCCCGCCGCAATCGCGGCCTTGCGCTTGGGGATTCGCTTGTGACTCAACCTACTCGACCTCCTGGGACCGGGGTTGGCACCCGCCGGTCCGGCAGCTGTTGGGGGCGCCTGGACGGCTGTTGGTACGCACGGGCCGGGCGGGGTGTTCAGACGGGCCGTCGAGCCGGACCCCCGCACACGCCGTTTCGCACTCCCCTTCGGCACCCTCCGCGTTCACGCGGCGACGCTCTGTCGCGCCCACGGAGCGGAATGACGGCTTCAGCGAATCTGCACATCGAATGCCCAACCCGGTCACCCCCGCCCGGGCATCTGCACAAGCCGACGAGAGCCCGTACGCCTTTGGGACCGGAGTGTCCCAATCGCCTCCGCACGGGCAAGGGATCGCACGAGCCGATGTCGCGCACCGTGTGAAGAAGTCGCCGCGAAGGCGTGCGCGCTCCTGCACTCTTGGGTGCCCCGGCGTCGCAAGTGCGCTGGTGGGAGGGGTGATTGATTGGAAGCCCGGACCGGCCGCGTGCTTTGATCCATCGCACCGCGGGGGCCGCGGAGGGCTCTGGAAACGGGCGCCCGGCGCCCGCGGTCGCGGCCGTCATCTGTCCCCAGAGGGGGCCGCTCCCCCCTTGTGAAATGGCTATACGAAGGGAAGTTCCATCATGAACTCCACCCCCCAGGTTGAGACCGTCGAGATCTCCGACGCCGACCTCGACAACGTCTCCGGCGGCCTGAACGTGAACGCCGTCGGCACCGTCACCGGCCTGGTGGACGGCATCGCCCCGGTCTCCGGCCTGGTCAACACGGTCGTCGGCACGGTCGAGGGTGCCACCGGCCTGAACACGGCCCCGGTCACCAACCTGGTCGCCGGTCTCTGATCGCGCCCTTGCGTCGCTGAGTCCCGGAGCCTGCCTGGCTCCGGGACTTTTCGGCCGTTCTTCCGCGGCCGTTCTCGTCGAGCCCTGGATACGTCAGCCGTGCAGTTCCGCCAACAGGCCCTCGCAAAACTCCAGTCACCGGAGGACCTCGATCTTCCGGTGCGTTTCGCCCGTCCCCAGGGCTGGCTGGTGCTGTCCGTGACCCTGGTCGCGATGACCGCCGCGTCCGTGTGGGCGGTGGGCGGCTCGGTGGCCTCCACGGTCTCCGCGCCCGCCATCCTCACCCATGGACAGGGCAGTTACCTCCTCCAGAGCCCCGTCTCCGGTCAGGTCACCGCGGTCCTGGCCCGCCCGGGTCAGCGGCTCGCCGCCGACGCCCCGGTGCTGAAGGTCCGCACCGCCGAGGGCGAGAGCGTGGTCCGCACGGTCGACGCCGGCCGGGTCAGCGCGCTCGCGGCCACCGTCGGGCAGATCATCAGTACCGGCGCCAACGTCGCCTCGGTGGAGAAGGTCGCCCACGCCGACGACCCCCTCTACGCCACCGTCTACGTCCCCGCCGAGAACGCCGCCGCCATCCCCGCGCACGCCTCCGTCGACCTGACCGTGCAGTCGGTGCCGACGCAGCAGTACGGCGTCCTGCACGGCGAGGTGAAGTCCGTGGACCGCTCGGCCCAGTCGGCACAGACGATCGGCGCCTTCCTCGGGGACAGCGCGCTCGGCGAACAGTTCACCGAGGACGGCAGGCCGGTCGCCGTGACGGTACGGCTGGACACCTCCAAGTCCACGAAGAGCGGCTACGAGTGGTCCTCGGCCGACGGACCGCCGTTCGAACTGACCTCCATGACCCTGGCCTCGGGCTCGATCCGCCTGGCCGACCAGCGTCCCGTCGATTGGCTGCTGCCGTGAGCACCGCACAGGAGAAACGGGGCAGGCGCCGCGCCGCCCCGCCGAGACGCAGCGTGCCGAAAAGCCGGGCGAGGACCGTCCGGACACCCACCGTGCTCCAGATGGAGGCCGTGGAGTGCGGCGCCGCCTCCCTCGCGATGGTGCTCGGGCACTACGGGCGGCACGTCCCCCTGGAGGAGCTGCGGATCGCCTGCGGCGTCTCCCGCGACGGGTCCCGGGCGAGCAACCTCCTCAAGGCCGCTCGGAGTTACGGCTTCACCGCCAAGGGCATGCAGATGGACCTGGCCGCGCTCGCCGAGGTGACGGCACCGGCCATCCTCTTCTGGGAGTTCAACCACTACGTCGTCTACGACGGCATGGGCCGCCGCTTCGGGCGGCGCGGGGTGTTCATCAACGACCCGGGCAAGGGCCGCCGTTTCGTGTCCCTGGAGGAGTTCGACGGGTCCTTCACGGGCGTCGTGCTGACCATGGAGCCCGGTGACGGCTTCACTCGCGGCGGCCGCAGGCCCGGGGTGCTCGGCGCGATGCCGGCCCGGCTGCGCGGCACCGCCGGCACGCTGCCCGCGGCCGTGCTGGCGAGCCTGCTCCTGGTGGCGGTCGGCGCGGCGGTGCCCGCGCTCAGCCGTACCTACATCGACATGTTCCTGATCGGCGGGCAGACCTCGCTGCTGGGCGTGCTGTTCGCGTCGATGGGCGCCTGCGTGCTGCTCACGGTGGTGCTGACCTGGCTCCAGCAGGCCAACCTGCTGCACGGCCGCATCATCTCCTCGACCCTGTCCAGCGCCCGGTTCCTGCGGCACCTGTTGCGGCTGCCGGTGACCTTCTTCTCCCAGCGCAGCCCCGCCGACCTGGTGCAGCGGCTGCAGTCCAACGACGCCGTCGCCGAGACTCTGGCCCGGGACCTCGCCGCGGCGGGCGTGGACGCGATCGTGGTGGTCCTGTACGCCGTGCTGCTGTACACGTACGACCCGCAGCTCACCTTCGTCGGCATCGGGGTGGCGCTGCTCAACATCCTCGCGATGCGGGTCGTGATCCGGCTGCGCGCGACCCGTACGGCGAAGCTGCGGGCGGACACGGCACGGCTGACCAACACCGCGTACACCGGCCTCCAGCTGATCGAGACGATGAAGGCGACCGGCGGGGAGGACGGCTACTTCCGCAAGTGGGCCGGCCAGCACGCCACCACACTGGAGGAACAGCAGCGGCTCGGGGTGCCGAGCGCCTGGCTGGGCGTGGTCGCGCCGACGCTCGCGACGCTGAACAGCGCGCTGATCCTGTGGATCGGCGGTATGCGCGCGGTCGAGGGCCACATCTCGGTCGGTCTGCTGGTCGCCTTCCAGGCGCTGGTGGTCCGCTTCACGGCCCCGCTGACCCGGCTGAACGGCGTCGCGGGCCGCATCCAGGACTTCGCGGCCGACGTGGCGCGGCTGAAGGACGTGGAGAACTTCCGGGCGGACCCGCTCTACGACCGCCCCGGCGGCGCCGACTCCACACGTCGGCTGCACGGTCACGTCGAGTTGCAGAACGTCTCCTTCGGCTACAACCCGCTGGACAAGCCGCTGCTCACCGGCTTCGACCTGACCGTCGGTCCCGGGCAGCAGGTGGCGCTGGTGGGCGGTTCGGGCAGCGGCAAGTCGACCGTGTCGCGGCTGATCTCGGGCCTGTACGCGCCCTGGGACGGGGTGATCCGCGTCGACGGGCAGCGGCTGGACGACATTCCGCGCGGGGCGCTGGCGTCCTCTGTCTCCTTCGTCGACCAGGACGTGTTCCTGTTCGAGGGCTCGGTGCGCGACAACGTGGCGCTGTGGGACCCGTCGATTCCCGACGACGCCGTGGTGGACGCGCTGAAGGACGCCGCGCTGTACGACGTGGTGATGCGCAGGCCGGGCGGCATCCACAGCCCGGTCGAACAGGACGGCCGGAACTTCTCCGGCGGACAGCGCCAGCGTCTGGAGATCGCGCGGGCGCTGGTGCGCAGGCCGAGCATCCTGGTGCTGGACGAGGTGACCAGCGCGCTGGACGCGGAGACCGAACTGGTGGTCATGGACAACCTGCGCCGGCGCGGCTGCGCCTGCGTGGTGATCGCGCACCGGCTCAGCACCGTGCGGGACAGCGACGAGATCGTCGTCCTGGAGCACGGCACGGTGGTGGAGCGCGGGCGGCACGCGGAGCTGGTGGCACACGGTGGCGCGTACGCGGCGCTGGTCAGGGAGCGGTGAGATGACGACCGTGCACGAGGGACAGGGCGACCTGGTCCTGGGGGCGCTCGGCGCGCTGGGTACGCGCGTCGACTGCGCCGGGTTCAACCGGCTCGACCTGGAAGGACCCCAGGTGCTGTGGCTCGTGGTGTCCGGTGCGGTGGACCTGTTCGCGGTGGACGCCGCGGAACAGGGCCACTGGCACCACCTGGGTCGTCTGGAGGCGGGCTCGATGCTGCTCGGGCCGGTCGCCGGGCCGCAGCACACGCTGGTGGCGCGTCCGCTGCGGGACTGCGTCGTCCACCGCATCGCGCTGCGCGAGCTGTACCAGCCGGCGCACACCCAGACGTGGTCGTACGACGCGTACGGCAACCCGCAGTACGTCCCGCCGACGACGAGCCCGCTGGAGTACGCCCTCGCCCTCGGAGTGGGCCGGGGCCTCACCGTCCTCTTCCAGGCGCCGATGGCCGGCGAGCGGGCCGACGCACCCACCGACGACGACGTCTTCTGGATGCAGGTGCCGCCGGGCAGCGTGCAGTACGGGGCGGTGTACGGCGAGGAGGCGGCCGCCGACCTGCTGATGGACCCGGCGCTGTGGCAGAGCATGGTCGACCAGCAGTACCGGCTGCTGACCACCCTGGACCGCTGGATCGAGCAGCTGGAGCGCACCCACGAGACGCGGACCGCGGCCGGCATCAAGGCCGGTGAGGCGGTGCGCGCCCAGGCCGACCGGACGCTGCTGGCCTCCATCGGCAAGCGGTCCGGGCAGCGCACCACGGCGGCCGACGCCGACGCCACGTACGCGGCCTGCAAGCTGGTCGCCCGCGCCGCCGGCATCCCGCTCGCCGAGCCGGCCCAGGGCGGCACGGAGAGCGACCGGCTCGACCCGGTGGAACGCGTCGCGCTCGCCTCGCGCGTGCGGACCAGGCCGGTACGGCTCGAGGACGGCTGGTGGCGGGAGGACGTGGGGCCGCTGGTCGGGCAGCGGACCCTGTCGGGGGCGCCGGTGGCGCTGCTGTGGCGGCGCGGCGGCTATGTGGCGGTGCATCCGGCGACCGGGCGTGAGACGCCGGTGGAGAAGGCGAACGCCGGGGAGTTCGAGCCGCGCGCCGTGATGTTCTACCGTCCGCTGCCCGAGCGCCGGCTCGGTCCGCTGCGCCTGCTGCGGTTCTGTCTGGCGGGCACCCGCGGGGACCTGACCGGTCTCCTGCTCGCCGGTCTGGTGACGGTGGGGCTCGGGGCACTGGTGCCGATCGCGACGGGCAAGGTGCTCGGCGAGTTCGTGCCGAAGGCGCAGACCGGGCTGATCGTGCAGGTGTGTCTCGCGGTGATGCTCAGCAGCGTCGTCGCGGCGGCCTTCATGCTGCTGCAGAACCTCACCATCCTGCGCCTGGAGGGCCGGATCGAGGCGACGCTCCAGCCCGCCGTGTGGGACCGGCTGCTGCGGCTGCCGACGAAGTTCTTCACCGAGCGCTCCACCGGCGAGCTGGCCAGCGCGGCCATGGGCATCAGCGCGATCCGCAGACTCCTTGCGGGGGTGGGTCCGACGGTGGCCCAGTCGGTGACCGTCGGGGCGGTGAACCTGGTGCTGCTGCTCTGGTTCAGCGTGCCGATGGCGCTGGCGGCGATCGGCATGCTGGTGGTCGTCGCCGGGGTGTTCCTGGGGCTCGGGCTGTGGCAGGTGCGCTGGCAGCGGCGGCTGGTCAAGCTCACCAACAAGCTGAACAACCAGGCGTTCCAGACGCTGCGCGGGCTGCCCAAGCTGCGGGTGGCGGCGGCCGAGAACTACGCCTACGCGGCGTGGGCGGAGCGGTTCGCGCACAGCCGCGAGCTGCAGCGGCGGGCGGGGCGGATCAAGAACCTGAACGCGGTGCTCGGCGCGGTCTACCTGCCGTTGTGCACGCTGCTGATGTTCATGCTGCTCGCCGGTCCGGCACGCGGTTCGATGTCGGCGGCCGAATTCCTCACCTTCAACGCCTCGGTGACGATGCTGCTCACCTCGGTCACCCAGCTGACCGGCGCGTTCGTGTCGGGGGTGGCGGCGCTGCCGCTGTTCGAGGAGATCCGGCCGGTGCTGGACGCGACGCCCGAGGTGCGGACGGCGAGCACCCGGCCGGGGCCGCTGTCGGGGGCGATCGAGGCGCGCCGGCTGTCGTTCCGGTACACCGACGACGGTCCGCTGGTCCTGGACGACGTCTCCTTCGACGTGCGACCGGGCGAGTTCGTCGCGGTCGTCGGGCCCAGCGGCTGCGGCAAGTCGACCCTGCTGCGGCTGCTGATCGGCTTCGACCGTCCGCTGTCGGGCAGCGTCCTGTACGACGGCCAGGACCTGGCCGCCCTCGACCAGTCGGCGGTGCGCCGGCAGTGCGGGGTGGTGCTCCAGCACGCGCAGCCGTTCACGGGGTCGATCCTGGACGTCATCTGCGGCACGGAGCCGTACACGCCCGAGGAGGCGATGGCGGCGGCCGAGATGGCGGGGCTCGCGGAGGACATCAAGCGGATGCCGATGGGCCTGCACACCATCGTCTCGGGCAGCGGCGCGGTCTCCGGGGGCCAGCGGCAGCGGCTGATGATCGCGCAGGCGCTGATCCGCCGGCCGCGCATCCTCTTCTTCGACGAGGCCACCAGCGCCCTGGACAACGAGACGCAGCGCACGGTGATCGAGTCCACCAAGGCGCTCAACGCCACCCGGGTCGTGATCGCGCACCGCCTGTCCACGGTCCTGGACGCCGACCGAGTGATCGTGATGGAGGACGGCAGGGTCGCCCAGCAGGGCCCGCCGGCCGAGCTGCTCGCCGACACGAACGGCCGGCTGCACGAGCTGGTGCGGCGGCAGCTGGCCTGACCGGCGCTCGATTGGGTACCTGTTGCCCTCATGCGGATCAGCGTGGTGGATGTGGGGTCGAACACGGTCCGGCTCATGGTGGCGGACGCCGAGGGCGGGGTCCCGCTGCCGGTGCACACCGCCAAGTGGCGGCTGCGCCTCTCCGAGCAGGTCAGGCCCGGTGGCCCGGTCCCCGAGGAGGCCTTGGAGCGGCTCGTCGAGGCGGTCGCCGGTGCGAGCAGGACCGCGGACCGGTGGGGGGCGTCGGGGCCGCTGGCCTTCGCGACCGCCGTGGTGCGCGCCGCGCCGAACCGGCGTGAGGTGCTGCGCACCGTCCACGCCCGCACCGGCGTGCCGCTGTGCACCCTGCCGGGCGAGGTGGAGGCGGAGCTGACGTTCCTCGGGGCCCGGCGCTGGATGGGCTGGCGGTCCGGGCCGCTCGCCCTGCTCGACATCGGCGGCGGCTCGCTGGAGGTCGCGTTCGGGCGCGGGCGGCTGCCCGACTTCGTGGCCTCGCTGCCGCTGGGGGCGGCCCGGCTGACCCACGAGTTCCTGGCGGGCGGCCGGGACCCGGCGTCGCCGGACCAGGTCAAGGCGTTGCGCCGCAAGGTCCGCCACCAGCTGCGGGACGTGGCGGCGCGGATCCGCTGGGAGGGGCCGCGGACCGCCGTGGCCACCTCGCGGACCTTCCAGCAGCTGGGCCGGCTGTGCGGCGCCCCGCCCGGCCGGCACGGGCCCTTCACGGAGCGGCGGATGCTCTGCTCGGACCTGGGGGACGCGGTGGGCCGGCTCGCCGCCCTGTCCGCCGCCGAGCGGGCCCGGCTGCCCGGCATCTCCGCACCGCGCTCGGCGCAGAGTCTGGCCGGCGCCGTCGTGGGGCACACGGCGATGAAGCTGACCGGTCTGGAGTCGGTGACGCTGTGCCCCTGGGCGATCCGGGAGGGGGTCCTGCTGCGCCACATCGAGGACGGCCCGTCCTGGTGGGCCGAGATGGTCCGCCGCAGCGACGAGGCCGTGGTCCCGGCGCCGGTGCCGCTGCGCCTGGCGTCCACGTCGAACTGAACCGCCCGGACATACGAAACCGAGGACGAGAGCGGCCGTACGAAACCGTACGACGAGAAGCGAGAAGGAGGACTCCGTGTCCGAGAACGGCGAGCACGACCACAAGGAGCCCGAGACCGCCATCGAGGAGGTGCTGCGCGAGATCGGGGAGGCCAGGCCCCGCGACGCGGAGTCCGACCAGGGCGAGCACCGGGGCGAGGCGGGGGACGCCACCTCGCCGAACACCGGCGCCCAGAAGGACGTCGAGGGCGAGTGACGCGCCGCTGAGCGCGGCCGGGGGTGCCGCGGCCGCGTCCGGGTACTCGCGGCACATGGAGTACGACCGTGAAGGACCACAGCTGCCGACGCCCCGGGGACCGGTCTCCGGGGCCGTCGGCGCCCATCTGCGCGGGACGGGCCCGCTGCCGGCCCCCGAGGCCGTCGCCGCCGCCCCGGTGTACGGCGACGACCTGCAGCTCGCCCTGTACCAGTGCTACGAGCTGCACTACCGGGGCTTCGCGGGGGTCTGTCCCGACCTGGAGTGGGACCCCGCGCTGCTGGGCGTGCGGGCCGCGCTGGAGCGGCGCTTCCTGGCCGCCCTGCGAGCCGACACCCCGGTCCACGAGAGCGTCGCGGACGCGGTCGGGGCGCTGCTCGTCGAACCCGTGCACGGCGAGGGCGTGAGCCACTTCCTGCGGGACGGGGGCGAGTTGTGGCAGCTGCGCGAGTACGCGGCCCAGCGCTCTCTGTACCACCTCAAGGAGGCCGACCCGCACGCCTGGGTGCTGCCGCGGCTGTGGGGCCGCGCGAAGGCGGCGATGGCGGCGGTGGAGTTCGACGAGTACGGCGGCGGCCGCGCCGAGCGGGTGCACGCCCGCCTGTTCGCCGACCTGATGACGGACCTGGGTCTGGACACCACGTACGGCGCCCATCTGGACGCGGCCTCGGCGGAGTGCCTGGCCACGGTGAACATGATGTCCCTGTTCGGTCTGCACCGGTCGCTGCGCGGCGCCCTGGTGGGACACTTCGCGGCGGTGGAGATCACCTCGTCGCCCGGTTCCCGGCGGCTCGCCGAGGCAATGCGCCGCACCGGTGCCGGACCGGCCGCCGAGCACTTCTACGACGAGCACGTCGAGGCCGACGCAGTGCACGAGCAGATCGTGCGGCACGAGGTGATCGACGGGCTGCTGGAGCAGGAACCGCACCTCGCGGCGGACGTCGTGTTCGGCATCGACGCCACCGGGCACCTGGAGGACCGCTTCGGCGCCCGGCTGCTCGCCGACTGGCGGGCGGGGCGGTCGTCGCTGCGCACACCGCTGCCAAACGCGCCGCGCGTACATGCGGAAACCGCTCATACTTCGTGACCGCCGGGGTACCTGAGGTCCGTGAATTTCATGGTGCTACCGGGCGTGTACGCCCCTCAGGAGGACACCGCCCTGCTGGCCGGGGCGCTGTCCGACGAGTCGCTCCCGCCGGGCGCGGCCGTGCTCGACGTGGGCACCGGCACGGGCGCACTCGCCCTGGCGGCTGCGCTGCGGGGCGGCCGGGTGACCGCCGTGGACGTGTCGTGGCGCGCGGTGTGGGCCGCGCGGCTCAACGCGGCGCGGGCCGGGGTACGGATCCGCGTCCGGCACGGCAACCTCTTCACTCCCGTCCGCGGTCAGTCCTTCGACCTGGTGCTGGCCAATCCGCCGTACGTGCCGTCGCCCACCGGTGGCCGACGGCCGCGGGGCGCCGCCCGGGCCTGGGACGCGGGCCACGACGGCCGCATGGTCCTGGACCGGATCTGCCTGGAGGTGCCTGGGTTGCTGCGGCCCGGCGGCGTGCTGCTGCTCGTGCAGTCGGCGCTCAGCGACCCGGCGAGGACCGAGGCGCTGCTGCGCGAGGCGGGCCTGAAGGCCGCGGTGACCCGGCGGCGGCGGATCGCGTTCGGTCCCGTGGTGCGCGGCCGGGAGCGCTGGCTGCGGCAGCGCGGGCTGCTGTCCGGGGCCGCGCACGACGAGGAGCTGGTGGTGGTCCGTGCCGAACTCCCCGTCTGACGCCCCGCGCCCGGCCGGTGATCCAGGCCCGGCGGACGCTCCGCGCCGGATCAAGGTCCAGCGCCGGGGGCCGATCCTGGTGGAAGGCCCGGTGGAGGTGGAGCTGGAGGACGGGACGACGGTGTCCTCCGACCGCTTCCGGGTGGCGCTGTGCACGTGCCGTCGCAGCCGGCGCTACCCCTGGTGCGACACCAGCCACCGCGCCCGGTCGTCCGGGACCGGTGAAGGGCGGGCCGGGAGGGAGTGACGGGCGCTGCCGTGCGGACCGGAGGCGTCGCGAACCGGGAGGACGGCGGACGGCCCCACTCCGTCCGCCGTCCCCGGTGCGGGCCCGCGGGACCCGTACGGCGGCCGCTCGCACTCCCCAGTAGCGAGCAGCCGGTCACGCCGCACGGTCCCGGCGGTCCCGGTCCCTCAGAACGTGAAGACGCTCGCGCTGCCCGCGTTCTTCACGCACTCGTTGGCGAAGGTGCGTTCGTAGGAGAGGCGCCGACCCTGCCAGACCCCGTCGACGGTGACGACCACGGGGGCGTACTCCCGGGTGCACATCACGGCGTCGTCGGCGGCCAGGGCGCTCGGGTCCCCGTGCGCGGCGCGCAGTTCGGCGCAGGCCGCGTCGGCCGCCGGGTGGGTGCCGGAGGCGGTCGGGGCGCAGGTCAGGGTGACCGCGCGCAGGGGTGCGGCGGTGGCAGCGCTCTCTCCGTGCCCCACGGTCAGCACCAGGGCCGAGGGGGCGTAGAGCGACGCGGGGGCGGTGGCCGGGGAGGCGAGGGAGGCCCCGGCGAGGGGCCCGCAGACGGCGGTGGCCGTCAGGCCCAGAGTCGCTGCCCAGCGCGCGGTGTTCCGCATTGTGTGCATCCTTCCGCTCGTTTCGAGGGTGGTGCCGGCCCGGCTCGGTCGGTGCCGGAACGGCGAGCGCGAGTCTGCCGAGTCCGGCACCGAAACTCATCTCGACCCCACGGATTTCGGTAACCTTGGGTATTCAATCAGTGGCGTGAAGTTACGGAGTTAGAACGTTCCAAGTCCGGAACTGGGCGTTTCTTGATCGATTATCGAGAGCAGAACTGGCCGAATGGCGTGATCCGCACGTTCGCCAATAGGCCGGAAACACCCCTGAAACAGCCCCGCCGCCCCTGACGGCCACCCCACGCATACCGCCGGGTATGGTGCCCGCAGCGCGAGCTCGACGACGAGAGGCGGACGTGGGATGCCGAAGCACTGGGCGGACTTCCAGTACGAGATCTACCTGAACGGCATGACGGGCGCGGTTCCGCGACTGCCCACCGACCTGACCCGGCTGGAGGAGCTCACCGAACGGCGCCTGGGCCCCGGCCCCTTCGGGTACGTGGCCGGCAGCGCGGGTGACGGCAGCACCGCCCGCGCCAACCGGGCGGCGCTGGCCCGGCGCCGGATCGTCCCGCGCATGCTGCGCGACGTGCACGAGCGCGACCTGCGCGTCGAGGTGCTGGGCCGCGATCTGCCCGCCCCGCTGGCGCTGGCGCCGGTCGGCGTCCTGTCGATCATGCATCCCGACGCGGAGCCCGCCGCCGCCCGGGCCGCGGCCGCGCAGGGGGTGCCGTACATCCTGTCCTCCGCCTCCAGCACGCCCATGGAGCAGGTCGCGGAGGCGATGGGCGACGCCGAGCGCTGGTTCCAGCTGTACTGGCCCAAGGACCGCGAGGTGGCGCGCAGCTTCCTGGACCGCGCCCGGGCGGCCGGGTACACGGCGCTGTTCGTCACGCTGGACACACCCCTGCTGTCCTGGCGCCCGCGCGATCTCGACCAGGCGTACCTGCCGTTCCTGCACGGGGTGGGCACCGCCAACTACTTCTCGGACCCGGCCTTCCAGGCCGGTCTGGCCAAGCCCGTGCACGAGGACCCGAACGCGGCGGTGATGCATTTCGTCGGCATGTTCTCCGATCCCGCCAAGTCCTGGCCGGATCTGGCCTTCCTGCGGGAGAACTGGGAGGGTCCGATCGTCCTCAAGGGCGTCCTGCACCCGGACGACGCGCGGCTCGCCGCCGACGCGGGGATGGACGGCGTGGTCGTCTCCAACCACGGCGGCCGCCAGGTGGCCGGTTCCGTCGCGGCGGCCGACGCCCTGCCGCGCGTGGTGGAGGCGGTCGGCGACCGGCTCACCGTGCTGTTCGACAGCGGCGTCCGTACCGGCGACGACGTCTTCAAGGCCCTCGCGCTCGGTGCGGAGGCGGTGCTCCTGGGCCGTCCCTACGTCTATGGCCTCGGCCTGGACGGACAGGCCGGCGTCGAGCACGTGATCCGCTGCCTGCTCGCCGAACTCGACCTCACCCTGGCCCTGTCCGGGCACGCCTCACCGGCCACGCCGGGTCCAGCCGACCTCGTCGAGGACCCGGCGTGAGGGGACGGCGACGCCGCCGTCCCCCAGGACGGTGCGGGTTCCCTCAGCCGGCGGACAGGTCCACGGCCCGCGCGCCCGGCGCGTCGGTGCGGTCGATCGACAGGGAGCCCTCCGCCGCCGGTACCGGCTCGGTGCGCCAGTGCTGGTCGTCGGACCCGTCGTGCACCTTGACGACGACGTCGGCGTCCGGCGCGCGGGTGGTGGTGGCGAGCGCGAGCAGTTTCTGCCCGCGCGGCACCAGCTCCCCCTCCTCGGTGAGGTCGTAGCGCACGTCGTCGCCCCGCTCGGTGCCCTCGTCGGCGCAGGTACCGAGAACGACGACTCCGGCGTCCGCCCGCGAGTCCAGGCACAGCCCCGGGTCGGCGACGCTGCGCAGCAGCCCGTCGTCCTCGTGGGTCCACTGCTGGGTCCACGCCTCGGAGCACTTCGCCAGCCGGGCGCCGGCTCCGGCCCTGGGCTCGCCGCGCACGTCGAGGCAGAGGTCCGCGGCGACGTTGCGCAGCCGCGTGCGGTCGGCGGACGTGGGCATCCCGGCGGTGCCGGGCGGTTTGGGGCGGCTCGTCGCGGACGTCTCGCCCTTGCCGTCGACGGCGCTGGTGGAGGCGGCCGGATCTGCGCCGTCCCCGTCGTAGGACCACACGCTCACCACCAGCACGACGGCCAGCACTCCGGCGGAGGCCGCGCCGAACTGCCTGAGCACCGACCGCCCCGAGCGCGGCCGGCCCACCGTCCTGCGCACGGGCACGGGGAGCCTTCCCAGCAGCCCGGGGCGCGAGCCGCGGTGCCGGGCGGCGCCCTTGGCCAGCGCGCCCAGCGTCGCGCGCCCCGGACGGGAGTCGAGATAGCGCCGGGCGCCCCAGCCGAGCACCGCCTCGGCGATCAGTGTGCCCAACTCACGCTCGAAGTGGCCGAGTTGGTCGGCGGCGTGCCGGCAGTGACGGCAGTCCGCCAGATGCTTGCGGACGTCCGGCAGCAGGGCGCCGCCGCGGCGGATCGGCACGTCGAGCAGTCGGCTCTGGAAGCGGCACTCCTGACTCGGCGCGAGCTGCCTGTGGGCGTGCAGACAACCCTCGCGGAATTTCTCACGCGCCTGTTCGAGAGTGGCCGACGCGGTGTCGGTATCCATACCGAGCAGACCGGCCGGGACACTTATCGACTCCCCTTCGACTTCCGTGTGCCACAGCAAACACCGGGCCGGTCCGGGAAGAGAGGCGAATGCGCGGGCGGCCAGCGTGCGGTTTTCCGGGGTGAGGGACTTCGCCGCCCGCATACCGCGCCCGCCGGCGGGTTTGAGCAACTGCGGCAGGACGCCGGATATCGCGTCGTCGGCGGACCACTGCCGGACCGTGTCGCGCACGGCCACCAGCAGCAGCGGACGCAGCGCGGTGGCCGGTTCGCCCTGGGCGAGACGGGCCAGCACCCGATGCCAGGCCGCGGCGGTGACCATGCCGGTGACCTCGGCCGACGTGGCCAGGCAGATGGCCGAGTAGTCGTGCGCGGGCTGCCAGTGGCGGGCCATCAGCAGCGCGGCGGTCCGCGGCGCCTCGCTCTGCGGACCGTCCCGGAGCCGTGCGGCCAGCAGCTCGTCGGACTCCCCGGGGGCCCCGCCGGAGGGCGGGTACGCGGGCCGAGGGGGGTGGGGGGTGGGCACTGAGATGTTTCCTTCCCACGCGCAGGTGACTCAGATGTTCGGATCGCCGGAAAGGACCCACGGATTGGTGTGTACCTCTTGGGCGTGGCGCGGAAGGTGTGAATTCGCCATGGCGAAATCGGACCCGGCCCGTCAAAGCGCGTGCGAGACCCGGCCTTTACCCCCCGCACGGGTGCTTCACTCTCGCACAAACCACTCATGGTCAACAAGGCGAGCGGACAACCTCGGCCGCCTTTGAAAGAAGGTCAGAATCCCGGCACGCCAAGAGGGCCGCACCGGCATTCCGCTTTCTGCTGCGGAAGCGGCGCGGCCCTCGACGGGGAGCGGGGGGTGTCGGCCGGTCAGCCCTGGTCGGCCACGAAGGAGGCCATCCGGGCCAGTGCGGCGTTCCAGTTGATGGTGTGCTCGTTGGTCGACCAGGACTGGATGTCGTCGATGAAGCAGAACTGACCGACGCAGCCCTGCAGTTTGCTCTGCGCGTAGGGGTCCTGGATGCTCGAGTTCGGGCCGCCGGACAGGGTGCCGTCGGGCGGCGCGGGCAGCGCCGGGTCGAGCTGGTGGGCGTACCAGCGGCTGTGCTGGTTGTGCGCGTTGACCTCGCCGTATCCGGTGACGTACGACATGTTCAGCGCGTTGCGGCCCAGGATGTAGTCCATGCTCTGGACGGCGCCGTCACGGTACCCGGGGCCGCCGGTGATGTCGTAGGCGGTGGCGATGACGACCGCGTTGTTCAGGATCTGGTGGCTGGAGCCCCAGTCGTACACGTTGCCGGCGGGGGCGTAGGGCATGCCGTACGGGTGCGCCTTCAGCGTGGCCAGGTAGCCGTCGGCGCCCTCCACGACGGAGCGGCGGACCTTGTCCCGGCCGGGGAGCCGGCTGGGGACGGTTGCCAGGTCGAGGCGGGCGGGAACCGCGGTGCTCGCCCAGTCGAAGCTGATCGGCCCGAAGATGTCGGCGGTGTGCACCGGGGACTTCAGCACGTAGTCCTTGAAATCCCGCTCCCCCGTCGTCAGGTACAGCTCGGCCGCGGCCCAGTAGAAGTCGTCGGCGACCTTGGCGTCGGGGTAGGCGCCGCCGCCGATGCCGTCGTTCTCGTCGGCGAGCAGGTCCGGATGGGCGAGCGCCGCCTTCCAGGCGGTGCGGGCCGCGTCGAGCGCCTTCGCGGCGAACTCCCGGTCGTAGGGGCGGTACAGGCGTGCGGCCTGCGCCGCCGTCGCCGCCAGGTTGAGGGTCGCGGCCGTGGTCGGCGGGTGCAGTTCACGCTTCTGCGGGTCGTCGCTCGGCAGCAGCGGCAGCCCGGTCCACTGCTCGTCGTGGATCTTGTGGTGCGCCATCCCGGCCAGCGGCTGTCCCTGCGGCACCTGCATCTTCAGCAGGAACTCCAGCTCCCAGCGGGCCTCGTCGAGGATGTCCGGCACCTTGTTGCCGCTCTCGGGGATGTCGAGCGAACCGTCGCCGAGTCTGCGGGGTTCCCCGGTGCGGGCGTGCAGCGAGCGCTCGTAGGTGCTGAGCAGCTCCCAGGTGGAGATGCCGCCGTTGACGACGTACTTGCCGTGGTCTCCGGCGTCGTACCAGCCGCCGGAGACGTCGAGGGTGTAGTCGCACACGCCGGGCTGACAGGGCACCTCGGTGTCGCCCTGGTTGGGTGCCGTGCCCACGTGGCCGGCCGGGCGGCCGTAGCCCGGGCGGAGTTCGTCGCTGATGGCGATGCCGCTGCGCTGGGTGTAGTAGTACTTCGCCGAGTCCAGGCGCAGCCGCTCGTAGGCGGCCGTCCCGATGTCGAACGGGCGGCTGGTCTCGCCGTCGGCGACGAGCGTGTAGCCCTCGCCGCGCTTCTTGTAGCGGCCGAAGTCGATCGAGTGGACGTTCTGTCCGGACGAGGCGTCGACGCCGCGCGGCCTGCTCCAGCCGTGGGCGACGACCCGCCCGCGTTCGTTCTTCAGCTGCCAGCGCAGACGCGAGGTCGCGTCGGTGACGAGCGTGGCGTTCTTCGGGCCGGACGGCAGGTAGGCGACCTGGTTGACCCGCACCCGCGGCCCGGTGTCCGGCACATAGGGCTCGGGCGCCACGCCGCCCAGCAGGGACACGTCGTCCACGCAGAACCGCCAGGCGTCGGGCGTGCCGCCCAGCTGGAAGCCGACCTGGCCCTGGTTCGTGTCGACGGGCGAGGTGAAGGTGTACGAGTAGGTGTTGCCGGAGACGCTCAGCTGCGGGCTGATCTCGTAGTAGGTGTCGTAGGGGGACACCGACAGGCCGACGATCGCCCGGACCACGTGGTCGGCGGGCGTACCGGTGGCGGTGAAGGAGAACTTGTACGACTCTCCCGCGACCAGGGTGATGTCGTTCTGGCCGAGGGCGGCGTCCCAGCGGTTGGCGGTGCCGCCGGGGGCGTCGGCGCACAGCCGGCCGTCGGTCACCGCCGCGGTGACGTTGCTGCTCGTCCACCAGGAGTCGGTGCCGTTGTCGAAGGTACCGTTCCTGACCTGCTCGGTCTCCTCGGCGCCGGCCGGGGCGGCGGGCAGCGCGGTGACGGCCGCCGCCAGCAGGGCCGTCAGGGAGACGAGCGCGGTTCTGCGTCTTTTCACGTCCGGGCTCCTCGGGGGAGGTGGCGCTCACCATGGGAATGGGAGCGCTCCCAAATGCGGTCGCAGGACATGCTTGTGGCAGACATGACACGCCGTCAACGGTCAGGACGGGACCGGTTTCCCGACCGGTCCCGTCCGACGGTGGTTTTGCGGCGGCTCAGACGGCGGGCGCCTCCAGGCGGCTGACGCGGATTGCTCCCCGCGGCTCGCCGGGGTGGCGGCTGGTGAACGTGAGGCGGATGCGGGAGCCGCGCAGCCGGTCGAAGGTGATGACCGTGGGCGCGTCGGACGCGGTGGCCCAGTCGGTCCGCGTCCCCTTAGCGGCACGCCAGGCACGGCCGTCCCAGACAGCGACCTCGACGGCGGCGGGCAGGCTGTGCCCGTCGTCCGCGGTGAAGGAGACCTCGACCCGTGCGTAGCCACGCGTGCGTCCGTGGTCGACCGAGATCCAGTCCTCGGCGCGCGCCCCGTCGAAGGCGGGCAGCAGGGCGGTGGCCGCCTTGTGGAAGCCGTTGGACCAGCCGGTGGCCGGGTCGCCGTCCAGCACGGCGGCGGGCAGGGTGTCGGGCCGCCCGGAGTAGCTCGCGTCCGCGTGCGGGTGGTCCACGGAGGCGGGGTGCTCGGGGCGGAACTCCGGGGCCGGTGTCGTCGCCCGGTCCGTGACCCGCCGGGCGCGGACCGCGGCCGTGCCGGTGCGCAGCCCGTCCGCGCGGGCCGTCACCCGTACCGTGCCCGGCCGGGTGCCGGACCGGACGATCGCGAGCGCCTTGCCGTGGAAGGCGGTGCGGGTGCTCGCCTGGTAGCGCTCGGCACTCTCCTGGCGGCCGTTGTCGAGTCCGGCCAGCGAGCCGCCCGCGACGTCGAAGGAGATCAGGTGCTCGGCGCCGGGCACCACCACGCCGTGCCGGTCGACCACCTCGGCGGTCACGAAGACGAGGGAGCGGCCGTCCGCGTCGACGGTCTCGCGGTCCGGGGTGAGGCGCAGGGCGTGGGGCGTGCCGGCGGTGCGCAGGACGTCGGTGGCGACCGTCCTGCCGCCGCGCCGGGCGACGGCCTTCAGCTCGCCCGCCTCGAACGGCACCTTCCAGGTCAGGTGCAGCTTGCCCGCGCTGCCGTTCGGGCTGGTGTAACTGCCGGGGTAGGGGCCGTCGGTGAAGGTCTTGTCGTCGCCGGTGGGCTCGGTGGTCTCCAGGTAGGTCCGGCCGTCGACGGTCTTCTTCCGGTCGAAGCGGCGGGTGCCGAGGGACTTCCCGTTCAGGTACAGCTCGACGGTGTCGACGTTGGCGTAGGCCCAGACCTCGACGGTGTCGCCCTCGCGGTGGTTCCACGTCGTCGGCAGCAGGTGGACCATCGGCTCGTCCGTCCACTGGCTGCGGAACAGGTGGTACATGTCCTTCGGGAAGCCCGCCGTGTCGACGGCGCCGAAGAAGGACGCCTTCACCGGGAAGACGTCGTACGGCGTGGGCTCCCCGATGTAGTCGATGCCGGACCACAGGAACTGCCCGGCGAACCACCTGCGGTCCCGGTCCTTCTTGTGGCCGTACTCGCCGCTCATCGTCCAGGAGGCGAGGTTGTTGTCGTAGGACGAGGTGGCCCGCCTGCCCGGGGTGTGGTTCTCGCCGGTGTTCAGGTGCTCGGGCTCCTGGTAGGTGCCGCGGGTGGAGGTCTCGGAGGACGACTCGGACTCGAAGAGGAACAGGTGCGGGTAGGCCGCGTGCAGGTCGTCCACCGACTTGGCCGTGTTGTAGTTGAGGCCGAGCCCGTCCAGCTTGGCCAGCATCAGGTCGGCGGCGGAGCCCTTGGCGGGCAGCCGGCGGTACTTGTCGGAGCCGATGACCAGCGGGCGGGTGTCGTCGGCGGCCCGGATGGCGTCGATGATGCGGTCGGCCATGGCGAGTCCGGCGGCAGAAGTGGAGTCGGGGACCTCGTTGCCGATGGACCACATGACGACGGCGGGCGAGTTGCGGGCCGCGAGGACCATCTCGGTGGCGTCCTTCTCGCACCACTCGTCGAAGAACCGCCCGTAGTCGTAGCGGTTCTTGCCGGTGCGCCAGCAGTCGAAGGCCTCCACCAGCATGATGATGCCCAGCTCCTCGCAGACCTCGATCATCTCGGGCGAGGGCGGGTTGTGCGAGGTGCGGAAGGCGTTGACGCCCATCGACTTCATGAGGGTCATCTGGCGGCGGACGGCGTCGATGCTGACGGCGGCGCCGAGCGCGCCCAGGTCGTGGTGCAGGTCGACGCCCTTGATCTTGGCGTACCCGCCGTTGAGGTGGAACCCCTCGTCGGGGTCCACCCGGAAGGTGCGGACGCCGAACGGGGTGCGGTACGTGTCGACACTTCGGCCGCCGACGCGCAGTTCGGTGTGCAGGGTGTAGCGGTGCGGGTCGGCGAAGTCCCACAGGCGCGGGCGCCGGACGGTGAGCTCGTGGGTCCCGGTCGTCGCGTCGGTGACGTCCACCGTGGAGGCGGCGCGGGCCACGGTGCGGCCGTCGGCGTCCTCGACCGTCGAGCGGATCTCGACCTCCAGCGCGGCGCCCGAGGCGTTCACGACCGACGTCTCCACCCGGACGACGGCGCGGTCC
Source organism: Streptomyces sp. CCM_MD2014 (assembly GCF_000772045.1). GTDB lineage: Bacteria > Actinomycetota > Actinomycetes > Streptomycetales > Streptomycetaceae > Streptomyces > Streptomyces salinarius. The sequence continues at coordinate 544,345 of NZ_CP009754.1, forward strand.
TCGCTCACCCGGGGCGTGGTGACGTACGTGCCCCAGCGCCGTACGTGCACCGGTTCCGTGACGACGAGGCGGGCCTCGCGGTAGATGCCGCTGCCGGAGTACCAGCGGCTGCTGGGCAGCCGGTTGCGCACCTGGACCGCGAGGACGTTCTCGGTACGGCCGTCGGTGTGCACGAGGTCGGTGAGGTCGAGGGCGAAGCCGGTGTAGCCGTAGGGGTGGTGGCCGGCCTCCCGGCCGTTGCAGTGGACGCGGGCGTCCATGTACACACCGTCGAACTCGACCGAGATCCGCTTCCCGGTGAACGCGCGCGGCAGCGTGAACGCGAACCGGTACCAGCCGAGGCCGCCCGGCAGGAAGCCGGTCCCGCTGGTGGTGCCGTGCTCGGTGGTGGGCGTCTGCTCGATGCTCCAGTCGTGCGGGACGGCGACCTCGCGCCACTCCGAGTCGTCGTGGGCGGGGTCGGCGGCGTCCGTGGTGTCCTCGGCCGCTCCGTCGGGGTCGACCAGCCAGAAGCGCCAGCCGTCGCGCAGGGCGACGGTGCTGCGCCCCGCGGAGCCGCCGGTTGCGTCCGCGGCCCGCGCGGACGGGGCGGCGAACGCCATCCCGGCCGCGGGCGTGGCGGCGGAGGCGATCAGAACCGATCTGCGCGTGACCGTCATGGCGGATCTCCCTCATCAGAAATGCGTCGAGGCTCAACGGAACATCAGAAGTACTCACAAGCGATCGTGAACAAACAGATTCTGACGTCGGCCCATGCGCGCCCGTCAAGGCCGCGGAAAGCACTTTCTGTCCTGTGCCCACCGGACCCTCCGGTGGCCTGCGGAGCGGCCGGTCTCCGTGCGGCCGGTGGGTTCGGGTCCGCGCCGGGCCCGAACCCACTAGGCTTGGAACAAGGTGACGCGCTGATCACTGTGGGTGTGCGCAATGGAGTGGCGACGATGAGTCCGGTCAACCCGTTCGACGATGCCGCCACGGCCCGCGCCGTCGTCGACGGCTCCGGCACCTTGCGGGAGTGGAACGAGGGCGCCCGCCTGCTGCTCGGCCATCCGGCCTCCGAGGTGGTGGGGCGCCCCGCCGCCGACCTGCTCGCGGGCGACCGCGACGACACGCCTCCCGGGCGCGACGACGACCGGTGGAGCGGCACCCTGGCCCTGCGGCACCGCGACGGGCACACCGTGTCGGTGTGGGTGCTCGCGCACCGCAGACCCGCGGCGGACGACACCCCGGCCGCGTGGCTCGCCGTCACCCCGCTGGAATCCGGTCCCGAACCGGAGGACGACCCCCTGGTCCGAGCGGCCCTCACCCAGTCGCCCTGCGCCACCATGATCTTCGACGACCGGCTCCTGCTGCGCGGCGTCAACGACGCCATGGCAGAGCTGCTGGGGCTCCCGCCCGACCGCCTGCGCGGCCTGCGGGTCACCGACTTGAGCGACCGGCCGCAGAACGCGGAGCTGGAACGCCAGATGCGTCGCGTGCTGACCACCGGGCGCCGCCACGACATGCAGACGCGCCTCAGGGCGGTCGGCGAGAGCCGCGCCCACGCGTGGAACGCCCGGATCGCGCCGCTCACCGACGCCGACGGCCGGGTGTGCGGCGTGTGTGTCAGCGCCCACGACTTCACGGAGCAGCACCGCGCCCGCGAGCGGCTGCAACTGGTCAACGAGGCCAGTGTGCGCATCGGCACCACCCTCGACGTCACCCGTACGGCGCAGGAGCTGGCGGACGTGTGCGTGCCCGCGCTCGCCGACTTCGTCAGCGTCGACCTGCTGGACCCGCGCGAGCACGGCGGTGAGCCCGCCGCCGTGGTCGAGCCGCCGGTCGGCCTGCGCCGCACGGCGCACCGGTCGGTCACGGAGGACTGCCCGCAGTCGGTGTCCGAGATCGGGCGCCTGGACGTCTATCCGGCCGGGTCCCCCCAGGCCGAGTGCCTGCTCTCGGGGCAGGCGATCGTGGCCTCGGTGGCCTACGGCGACCTCGAACGCTGGCTGCGGTGGGACCCCGTCCGCCTGCGGCGGGTGGAGGAGTACGGCATCCACTCCACGATGTCGGTGCCGTTGCAGGCCCGCGGCACCACCCTCGGCGCCGCGGTCTTCACCCGGTTCCGGCGTCCCGACCCGTTCACCCACGACGACGTGCTGCTGGCCGAGGAGGTCAGCGCCCGCGCCGCCGTCTGCATCGACAACGCCCGCCGGTACTCGCGCGAGCGCGAGGCGACGCTGACCCTGCAGCGCAGCCTGCTGCCCCGGTGGCTGCCGCCCACCGCCGCGGTGCAGGCGGCCTCCCGCTACCTTCCGGCGGCCCGCTCGGGCGTCGGCGGCGACTGGTTCGACGTCATCCCGCTGTCCGGCATGCGGGTCGCCATGGTCGTGGGGGACGTCGTCGGCCACGGCATCCCGGCCTCGGCCACCATGGGCCGGCTGCGCACCGCCGTACGCACCCTCGCCGACATCGACCTGACGCCCGAGGAGTTGCTCACCCACCTCGACGACCTGGTGGTGCGGCTGTCCGAGGAGTCCGGGGACGACCGGGCGGGCGAGGTCGGCGCGACGTGTCTGTACGTGGTGTACGACCCGGTCTCGCGGCACTGCTCCATGGCCCGGGCCGGCCACCCGGCGCCCGTGCTGATCCCGCCGGACGGCCCTCCCGAGCAGGTCGAGCTGCCCTCCGGGCCACCGCTGGGGGTGGGCGGACTGCCGTTCGAGTCGGCCGAGCTGGAGCTGCGCGAGGGCAGTGTGCTGGCCCTCTACACCGACGGCCTGGTCGAGAGCCGGGACCGGGACACCGACGCCGGCCAGGCACTGCTGCGCGAGGCGCTGGCCGTCCCCGTCGATTCCCTGGACGCCGCCTGCGACCGCGTCCTGCACACTCTGCTCCCCGCGGGCAGCGCCGCCGACGACGTGGCCCTGCTGCTGGCCCGGACCCGGGGACTGCCCGCCGGACAGGTCGCCACCTGGGACATCCCCGCCGACCCGTCACTCGTCGCGCCGGTACGCAAGCAGGTCCTCGACCGGCTGTCCGACTGGAACCTGCTGGAGGCGACGTTCACCGCCGAGCTGGTCGTGAGCGAGCTGGTCACCAACGCCATCCGGTACGGCTCCCCGCCGATCCGGCTCCGGCTGATCCACGACACGGCCACGCTGATCTGCGAGGTCTCCGACACCAGTCACACCGCGCCGCACCTGCGCCGGGCCAGGACCTGGGACGAGGGCGGGCGCGGTCTGCTCCTGGTGGCCCAGCTCACCCAGCGCTGGGGAAGCCGGCACACGACCGAGGGCAAGACGATCTGGGCGGAGCTGGGGCTGCTCGACGAGGAGGAGTGAGCCGGGCGTGCGCGGGGCGCGAGCGCCTCACGCCGGTATCCCGCTTCGACGACTCGCGCCGGTGGGCCCGCTCTGATGCGGAGGGCGCCCCCTCGTTTCCCGGACCGCACGACGGGACACTCGAAAGGACGGGCCACACGGTGCCGTTCACAGGACCGTGTGCGAGAACCTGACGGGAGTGTGGAGAAGCGATGGGTGACACGTCCCAGCCGCTGCGCCGGGCGGCTCTGCTCGCGAGCGGGGTCGCGCTGCTCGGTCTGCTGACCGCCTGCGGCAGCGAGAGCGCCTCGTCGAGCGGCACACCGGAGCCCGGCAAGGCCGCCCGCAGCAGCAGCGCCGAGCCGGGCGGCGGCAGCGCGACGCCCGGCGACACCGCCCCGGCCGTCGGCTCCGCGCCCAGCGACACCGCGGGCTCGGCCTCCGCCTCGGCCCGCACCGACGGCCGCTGCCACACCTCCGAACTGCGCGCCTCCGTCGGCCGCGTGGACCCGGGCGCCGGTCAGCGCAACTTCCCCGTCGTGCTGACCAACACCTCGGAGCGCACCTGCTCGGTGTACGGCTATCCCGGCGCCGCGTTCGTGGACGCCTCGGGCAAGCAGCTGGGCCCCGACCCCGAACGCGCGCCCGGCTCCCCGCGGACGGTCACGCTGACGCCGGGCGAGAGCGCCTGGTCCGGGCTGTCGTTCTCCAGTCCGCAGATCAGCGGTGCCCGCACGGCCGCTCCGGCGGTGTTGCTCGTCACCCCGCCGGACGAGCGGGAGCCCCTGAAGGTGAAGTGGACGGCCGGCGAGGTCCCGGTCGGCGGCAACGAGTCGTCGGTGTCCGTCACCGCCCTGTCCCCGGGCACCGGCCCCTGAGGCACGCCCCGAAGGCGCCGGTCCCGTGATCAGTGACCGGCGATCGGGTGCGGCGCGTAGGGCCGTTCCAGCTCCTCGATCTCCTTGTCACCGAGCGTCAGTTCGACCGCTGCCACGGCGTCCTCGAGGTGGCCCGGCCTGGAGGCGCCGACGATGGGCGCGGTCACCGTGTCCTGGTGCAGCAGCCACGCCAGGGCCACCCGGGCGCGCGGCACGCCGCGCTCGCCGGCGATGCGGGTGACCGCCTCGACCACGGCGCGGTCGCCCTCCTGGTACAGGGTGCTGCCGAAGTTGTCGGTGGCGCTGCGCTCGGTGGAGGTGTCCCAGTCACGGGTGAGCCGGCCGCGGGCGAGCGGGCTCCAGGGCAGCACGCCGACGCCCTGGTCCGCGCAGAGGGGCAGCATCTCGCGCTCCTCCTCGCGGTAGACGAGGTTGTAGTGGTTCTGCATGGACACGAACTTCGTCCAGCCGTGCCGCTCGGCGGTGTGCTGCATCTTGGAGAACTGCCAGGCGTACATGGAACTGGCCCCGATGTAGCGGACCTTGCCCGCCTTCACCAGGTCGTGCAGGGCCTCCATCGTCTCCTCGACCGGGGTGTGCGGGTCGAAGCGGTGGATCTGGTAGAGGTCGACGTAGTCGGTGCCCAGGCGGCGCAGGCTGTGGTCGATCTCGGTCATGATCGCCTTGCGGGAGAGTCCGGCGCCGTTCGGCCCGGGGCGCATCCGGCCGTGCACCTTGGTCGCGAGCACGACGTCGTCCCGGCGCGCGAAGTCGCCGAGCGCCTTGCCGACGATCTCCTCGCTGGTGCCGTCGGAGTAGACGTTGGCCGTGTCGAAGAAGGTGATCCCGGCCTCCAGCGCCTGCCGGATCAGCGGGCGCGAGGCCTCCTCGTCGAGGGTCCATTCGTGCGTGCCGCGGTCGGGAACGCCGTAGGTCATGCAGCCCAGGCAGATCCGCGACACGTCCAGGCCCGTCGAACCGAGCTTCACATACTGCATCGTTGCCGCTCCTGTCTTCGCCGATCATCGGTACCTGAGCGAGCGTACGTCGTCGTGCGGGCTCGAACCGCCTGCGGGTCAGCGCCGTTCGAGCAGGTCCAGGGCGTTCTCCCAGCCGAAGTCCGGGCGCCCTCCGCCCTCCTGCGCGTCACCGGTGTACGGGTCGCCGAAGCGCACCCCCATCCCGCGCAGGCGGGCCAGACTCTCCCGGTAGGCGGGGTGCACGGCCAGCGCGTCGGCGACGCACGGCAGGACGGCGACCGGGACGCCGAGGCCGCTCGCCTCGCACAGGGTGGCCACGGCGAGGGTGTCGGCCAGGCCCGCGGCCCACTTGTTGATCGTGTTGAAGGTGGCGGGCGCGGCCACGACGGCGTCGGGCGCCGGGAAGGGCCTCGGATCGTCCGGCGTGCGCCAGGCCGAGCGGATCGGGCGGCCGGTCCGCGCCTCGACGGCGGCCACGTCGAAGAAGCCGCCCATGGCGACCGGTGTCGCTATGACCCCGACGTCCCAGCCGCGTTCCCGCGCCGCGTCGACCAGCCGGCCGACGCCGTCGGCCACGCCCGCGGCGCAGACGACGACGTAGAGGAAGGGCCTTGCGCCGTCGTCACTTGCCGCCTGTTCGCTCACCCCGGCACCCTACTCAACCGCCGGACGCCGGCGCCGGGACGGGTGGGGCGAGAAGGGGAGGGACGAGGTGCGGGTGCCGGGGTCAGCCCACCCGCTCCGACACGGTGATCGCCCCCACGGGGCACGCACGGGCCGCCTCCCGTACGAGGGCGCTGCCGCCTCCGTCCTCCCGGCCGGGCACGAGGGTGCTGTAGCCGTCGTCGTCCTGGGTGAAGACGCCGGGGGCGGTCAGGGCGCACTGGCCCGCGCCGATGCAGGTGTCCTTGTCGATGCCGATCCGCATGTCCGCAGCCTCCTACCAGGTCACGGGGAGTTCCAGCATCCCCTGGATCGTGTCGCCGGGCTTGAAGGGGATCTCGTCCGCCGGGGCGGCCAGGCGCAGCGTGGGCAGCCGCTCGAAGAGGCTGTGCAGGGCGATCTCCAGTTCGGCGCGGGCCAGGTTCTGGCCGAGGCACTGGTGGATGCCGAACCCGAAGGCGACGTGGTGGCGGGCGGGGCGGTGCCAGTCGAGGGCGTCCGGGTCGGGGTAGACGGACTCGTCCCGGTTGATGACCGAGGTCGCAAAGACGACCGCGTCGCCGGCCCGGATCGTCTGCCCGTCCACGTCGATGTCCTCCGTGGCCAGGCGCAGCAGCCCGTCCGCGATCGACAGGACCCGCATCAGCTCCTCCACGGCGCCGGGCAGCAACTCGGCGTCGGCGCGCAGTTCGGCCAGCCGCCGCGGGTTGGTCAGGAGGGTGTAGGTGCCCAGCGAGATCATGTTGGCGGTGGTCTCGTGGCCCGCGACCAGCAGGATCACCGCGAACGCGACGAGCTGCTCCCGGTCGACCGTGCCCTCGTCCAGCTGCCGCCGGACCAGGTCGTCCAGCAGGCCCTCGCCGGGGGCCTCACGCTTGCGGTCGACCAACTCGCCGAGATACGCCTCCAGTCGGTCGCGGGCGTCGAGGGTGTCGGCGGGGAGGGGGCCGCGCAGCAGCCGCCGGGACTGCTCCTCGAAGAACTCGTGGTCGGCGTACGGCACGCCGAGCAGGGCGCAGATCACCATCGAGGGCACGGGCAGCGCGAAGGCCGTCACCAGATCGGCGGGCGGCCCCTGCGCGACCATCGCGTCGAGCCGTTCGTCGACGATGCGTTGGATGTGCGGCCGCAGAGCGGCGGCGCGCCTCAGGGTGAACTCCGGCAGCACCATCCTGCGCTGGGTGCGGTGCTCGGGGTCGTCGACGCCGAGCAGGGCGGTCTTGCGTCCGCGTACGCCGGCCAGCCGCGCCGTGGTGACGGGAAAGCCGTCGCGGGTCCGGTCGGTCGACAGGCGTTGGTCGGCCAGCAGCCGACGGGCGGCGGCGTGTCCGGTCACCAGCCAGGCCGGGCGGCCGTCGTAGAGCGTGATCCGGGCCAGCGGCCGGGCGGCGCGCAGCGGGTCGTAGGCGGCGGGCGGGTGGTAGGGGCAGGTCCGGTCCTGCGGGAAGGCGACGGGGGACGCGGCCCTCTGGTCCGTTGCCGGGCCCGCGTCCGTCGTGGGGGTGTCCGTCATGGAAGACCTCGCAGACGAAGAGTGCGTCGTGCCGATCTTCATTAGATGCCTCGGGCATCTATGGGGCGACGGCAAGTTCGGCCAGATCGGTGGCGCGAGCAGACTGGCCGGGGACCATCGGTCCGGGCGGCGGGAACGCTGCCGTGCCGGTCGGAACGGCGGCGCGCGTGGCGCGATCGGGACCTCCGGCGCCCCCGGCCGGGCCCTGGAACTGGCCGGGCGGCGCGGGGTGACGACCGACGGCCGGAGCAGTCGCGTCCGGATCTCCTCACGAGCGCGGGGTAGGAGGGACAGGATGCACGGTAAGGATGGATGCGCCGGCCGTCGGTGCCCACCCGGCCGGCCTCGGATCACGACGAACACGGACGGACACACATGCCTCTTGACGGCGAGTACGAACCCAGCCCCACGCAGTGGGTGCGCGAACAGGTCGAGCTGTACGAGAGCTCGGGCGGCACCAAGGGCACGACTCTGAGGGACACCGGCCTGCCGGTGATCGTGCTGACCACCCGGGGCGCGCGGAGCGGCAAGGTTCGCAAGACGCCGCTGATGCGCGTCGAGCACGAGGGCCGCTACGCCGCGGTCGCCTCCCTGGGCGGGGCTCCCAAGCACCCGGTCTGGTACTTCAACGTGCTCGCCGATCCCCGGGTGGAGCTCCAGGACGGCCCGGTGAAGCGGGACATGACGGCCCGTGAGGTCACCGGCGCGGAGAAGGCGGAGTGGTGGGAGCGCGCGGTCGCGGCGTTTCCGCCGTACGCCGACTACCAGAAGAAGACGGAGCGGGAGATCCCGGTCTTCGTCCTGGAGCCGGCCGACGCGGGCCGCACCGGACGCGGGGACTGAGGCCGGGGGGACCGGGCGGGAGTGCACCCGGGCGCGCGAAAGTTTCCCGGACGGGTGTGCATGGACCGGCGGGTGCCGGGAACACGTCGTTCAGGCCCCGCCGCGTTCCCCCGTCGCGGCGGGGCCTTCCGCCGCTTCCCGCGTCGATCGGTCGGTGACGTCGAGGAAGACCTGGCGCGCCTCGGGGACGGTGTGGGTGATCGACCGCTTGATGCGCACGGCGACCTCTTCCACCCGTTCGCTGTCCAGGCCCGGCACGAGGTCGACGCGTGCGGCCACCAGGGCGGAGTCCAGGCCGGTCTTCATGGTGAACAGCGCCTCGACGCTGTCGATCTCCGGCTGGGCCCCCAGCAGCGCCCGGATGCGGCCGCTGGCCTCGGGGTCGGCGGCCTCGCCGATCAGCTGGTCGCGGGCCTCGCGACCCAGCCGGTACGCCACGTAGACGAGCAGCGCGCCGATGGCGAGCGAGGCGCAGGCCTCCCACACCACCTGCCCGGTGACCATGTGCAGCACCATCCCGGTCATGGCGAGGGTGACGCCGAGCACCGCGGTGCCGTCCTCGGCGACGACCGTGCGCAGCGCCGGGTCGCGCAGCCCGTCGGCGAGCCCGCCCTGGCTCCGTACCTGGTGCAGGGCGCGCAGCAGGGAACCGCCCTCCGCCAGCAGGGCGACACCGAGCACGATCAGTCCGGCCACGTAGCCGCTGCGGCTCTCCTCCGCTCCGTTGCGCAGGGCCTCGGCGCCCTGGAAGAAGGAGAAGCAGCCGCCCATGACGAAGATGCCGACGGCCGCGAGCAGCGACCAGAAGAACCGTTCTTTCCCATAGCCGAACGGATGCTTCCGGTCGGCGGGGCGGCGGCTGCGGCGCAGTGCGGCGAGGAGGAAGATCTCGTTCATGCTGTCCGCGACCGAGTGCGCCGCCTCCGACAGCAGCGCGGGCGAGCCCGCGATGAACCCGCCGACCGCCTTGGCGGCCGCGATCACCACATTGGCCGCCAGGGCCACGAGTACGGTCACGCGTGTGCTGCGGTCGGCCTTCCGGCCCGGCTTCTCTTCCCCGGCTGTCCCACTCACGAAGCCCCGACTGCCCCGGCCGGCGCGACTCACACCCCGCCTCGCGGGTGTCCACCAGTGCCGACGGGCGAAAACGGGGAACGCCTACACAGGGGCACACGGACGCCGGGAACGGCTGCACAGGGACACACGGACGGCGGAAGGGCAGGGTCATGAGTGGTGACGACGGCACCCGGGGCAACAACGACTACGGGAAGAAGGCGTTCAAACGGTCCCGGAGCCATTTCGCGGACCGGATCACCGCGGACGGCCGGGACGGCTGGCCGGTGGAGGCCGGCCGCTACCGCCTGGTGGTCAGCCGCGCCTGTCCGTGGGCGAGCCGGGCCCTGGTCTCCCGGCGGCTGCTCGGTCTGGAGGACGCCCTGTCCCTCGCGGTCGCCGACCCGGTCCAGGACGACCGCAGCTGGCGCTTCACGCTCGACCCGGACGGCCGCGACCCGGTCCTCGGCATCCGCTACCTCAGCGAGGCCTACGACCGGCGGGAGACGGGATACCCGGGCGGGGTGAGCGTGCCCGCGATCGTGGACGTGCCCAGCGGGGCGCTGGTCACCAACGACTACCAGCAGATCACGCTCGACCTCGCGACCGAGTGGACCGAACTGCACCGGCCCGGCGCCCCCGACCTGTATCCGCGGGCCCTGCGCGAGGAGATCGACGAGGTGATGGCCGGGGTCTACGAGGACGTCAACAACGGGGTGTACCGGGCGGGCTTCGCCACCGGCCAGGAGGAGTACGAGACCGCGTGCGCGGGGGTGTTCCGGCGGCTGGAGCAGCTCACGCCCCGACTGGAGCGGCAGCGCTACCTGGTCGGCGACACGATCACGGAGGCCGACATCCGGCTGTTCACGACGCTGGTCCGCTTCGACGCGGTCTACCACGGCCACTTCAAGTGCAACCGCTGGAAGCTGACGGAGAACCCGGTGCTGTGGGCATACGTCCGCGACCTGTTCCAGACGCCCGGGTTCGGGGACACCGTCGACTTCGACCACATCAAACGCCACTACTACCAGGTGCACACCGGCATCAACCCGACCGGCATCGTCCCCATGGGCCCGGACCTGACCGGCTGGCTCACGCCCCATCACCGGCAGGAGCTGGGCGGCCGCCCGTTCGGCGACGGCACACCGCCGGAGCCGGTACGGGCCGACGAGGAGGTACCGGTGCGGGGCAGGCCCTGATCCGGTACGCACACGACCACCCGACGCGCACGAACGCGCGGCACACACGAGGCAAGGAGATTCCCATGGCGAAGAAGGCGAAGAAGAAGCAGAAGCTCCCCCTCGCCTACAAGCCCGTCGGCTTCGCGCTCGGCTGGCTGGGCGGCACGCTGGCCGGGATGACGTTCCAGAAGACCTGGAAGGTGATCCGGCACGAGGACGACGCGCCGGACGCCCTGGACCCGGACCGCGGCTGGGGCGAGATCCTGCTGGCCGCGGCGATCCAGGGCGCCATCTTCGCCGCGGTGCGCAGCGCGGTGGACCGCACGGGCGCCAAGGTCGTCCAGCGCTCCACCGGCACCTGGCCGGTCGCCGGGAAGGGCGGCCGGGACTGAACCGCGGGACGCCCAAGTGATCTGAGTCAGAGATTCGTCGGCAGTAGGCGGCGAATCTCTGACTCAGATCACTAGCCCTGTTTGGGTGCCGTGGGTGCGAGGGCGCGGCGGAGGGTGAAGGAGTGGCCGGCCGGGTCGGAGAAGCCGCGCTCCTCGTGCGGTCCGACCGGGTCCTTCGCCTCCACCGGACGCCCGCCCAGCCCCACGATCACCCGCTCGGCCTCGTCCATGTCCGCCACCACGAAGTCCAGGTGGACCTGGAGGGAGTTCTCCGGGCGCGGCCAGCTCGGCGGGGTGGCGTTCACGTCCCGCCGGAAGGCCATGCGGAAGCCGCGGGGACCCTCGATCTCGATCCGGTTGGCGCTCACGTCGCTCTCCTCCGCGCCCAGCAGCCCCTTGTAGAACTCCGCGAGCCGCTCGGGTTCGGCGCAGTCGAGCACCACGACGCCCGCGTTGACCAGTGCCATGTCTCCTCCGAAGGATTCCGGGGCGCGGGACGTCGTGCCCGTGCCCTCTGCCTTGCGGATATCCCGGCCCGGCGGAATCAGTCGGTGGGCAGCCACCGGCCGTCACGCATCAGGTCGCGTCCGGCGAGCTCGTTCGCCTCGCGCCAGGCCTGGACGCGCTGCGGGCGGATGCGGAAGTACCGGTAGGGCGTGGCGAGCCGGCGCGGGTCGAAGCCGGTCTTGGAGGCGAACAGTTCGGCGTCCTGTTCGGGCAGGTCGGCGGGTTCCACGGTCTCGACGGTGCCCTCGACCATCACCACGTCGCGGGTCGGGCCGATACCGATCCGCGCCCGGCCGCTCGCCGCCAGGTTCCGCCCGGTGGGGCTGGCGGCGGGCGTGGCGAACAGAAGAGTCGAGCCGTTCCAGTGGAACGACAGGGGGACGAGGTAGGGCTCGCCGGACTCGCCGTCGGCCGTGGCCACCCAGGCGTCCTCGTCGTGGTCCAGACGGTGCAGGGTGTCGTGTCTGCGCTGTTCGGCGGTGCGGGCGGGCGGCGGGGTCATCGGCGAACGTCCTCCTGACACGATGTCATGAACGGTGGGTGACGATGCTGCCACAGCGGTCCCGCCCGTTCGCGACCGCGTCGGCCCGCGATGCCGGGCGGCGCCGGGAATGGCACGATCACGTCGGAGGTTGCAGACCGTGCCACCCTTCCCCTCCCGGAGTTGCGAGGTCCCGATGAACACCATGCGCGCCATCAGCCAGGACGTACTCGGCGGTCCCGAGGTCCTGAAGGAAGTACGGCTCGAGCGCCCCGAGCCGCGCCCGAACGAGGTACTGGTCCGGGTGCGTGCGGCCGGCGTGAACCCGACCGACTGGAAGCACCGGGCGACCGGCGGCTTCCTGGGCGAGCCGCCCTTCGTCCTGGGCTGGGACGTGTCGGGCGTGGTGGAGTCGGTGGGGATCGGCGTCGCCGCGTTCCGGCCCGGCGACGAGGTCTTCGGCATGCTGTCCTACCCCTTCGGCCACGGCTCCCACGCGGAGTACGTCACCGCCCCGGCGCGCACCTTCACGCACAAGCCGGCCGGGATCGACCACGTTCAGTCGGGCGCGCTCCCGCTGGTGTCGCTGACGGCGTGGCAGGCCCTGGTGGAGCGGGCGGACGTGCAGCCGGGGCAGCGGGTGCTCGTCCACGCGGCGGCCGGCGGCGTGGGCCATGTGGCGGTGCAGATCGCCAAGGCCCGGGGCGCCCATGTGATCGGTACCGCCAGTGCGGGCAAGCACGAGTTCCTGCGCTCGCTCGGGGCGGACGAGGCCGTGGACTACCGGGAGACGGACTTCGCCGAGGCCGTGAAGGACGTCGACGTCGTCCTGGACACCATCGGCGGCGACACGTCCCTGCGGTCCCTGCGGGTACTGCGTCCGGGCGGCGTGGTGGTGTCGATCCTGCCGGTCGGGTCGGACGACTTCTTCGAGGAGGCCGACCGGCTGGGCGTACGGGCGGTGCGGATGCTGGTGGACGCCGACCGGGCGGACATGAAGGAGATCGCCCGTCTGGTCGAGTCGGGGAAGCTGCGGGCCGAGATCGCGGGGACGTTCCCGCTGGCGGAGGCGGCGCGGGCGCACGAGCAGGGCGAGACCGGTCGCACGACGGGCAAGCTCGTCCTCGTGGTCGACTGAGTGATGCGACCGGGTGGTCGGCCGGCGCCGTCTCCCCGGCTCGGCGGCGACCCGTCGGGGCGGCTGTGAGATTTCGATGACATATGTCAATCGAACATGCTCAAGTTCGCTCGATCGGGGTAACTTTCCGAGCGGACTGGGTAGTTGAGCCCCCGGAAGCAGGCCCAGGAGGCCGGGACAGGCTGGAGGCAAGGTTCGTGCGGCAGGAATCGGCGTCGCCCACCCGGCACCTCCGTGTGCGCCATCACCGGGGGCACACGGTGCTGGAGTTCCGGGGCGAGATCGACATCGCCTCGGCGGCGGAGATCACCCCGCACCTCGACCGGGAGACCCGGCGTCCCGGCGCCCGGGTGGTCGTGGACCTCGGCGGCATCGAGTTCTTCGACTGCTCCGGGCTGCGCCTGCTGTACCGGGCCCGCAGTCAGGTACTCGAACAGAACGGGCAGCTGCACCTGGTGTGCGCCCACCCGCTGACCCTGCGCATGCTGCGGATCACCGGCCTGGGGCGGCTGCTGCCGCCCTCGCCGACCCTGGACGAGGCCCTCGGCGTCACCCGGCCGGCGGGGCGTCGAACAGGGCACTGACCGACTCGCCGTTGTGGATGCGGCGCACCGCCTCCGCGAGCGCCGGTGCGATGGACAGGATCCGCAGCTTGTCCGTGTGGTCGTCCACCGGCACCGGCACGGTGTTGGTGCACACGATCTCCAGCACGTCCGGCTGCTCGCTGAGCCGCCCCAGCGCACCGGCCGCGAACAGCCCGTGCGTACAGGCGACGCGGATGGTGCGCGGGCCCGTCTCCCGCAGCCGGTCGAGCAGCTCCAGCACGGTGCTGCCCTTGGCGATCTCGTCGTCCAGCACGATGACGTCCCGGCCCGTGACGTCCCCGATCACCGAGCTGATGCTGACCCGGTCGTCCGCGTACCGCTGCTTCGCCCCGGCCGCCACCTGGGCGCCGAGCATCCGGGCGAACGCGGCGGCCTCCTTGGCGTTGCCCAGGTCCGGCGAGACGACGGTGGCGCGGGAGAGGTCGTACTGCCTGAAGTGCGCGGCGAGTTCCCGCAGCGCGTGCAGGTGGTCGACCGGGACGGAGAAGAAGCCGTGCACCTGGGGCGAGTGCAGGGTCATGGCGAGCACCCGGCTCGCTCCCGCCGCCACCAGCAGGTCGGCCACCAGGCGCCCGCCCAGCGAGATGCGCGGGGCGTCCTTCTTGTCGGAGCGGGCGTAGGAGTAGTGCGGCATGACCACGGTGATGCGGCCGGCCGACGCCCCGCGGGCCGCGTCGCACATCATCAGCAGCTCGACCAGGTGCTCCTGGACCGGCTTGACCAGCGGCTGGACGAGGAAGACGTCCCGCTCGCGGCAGTTGGCCATCAGCTGCACCTCGAGGCAGTCGTTGGCGAACCGGCTCACCCGGGTGGGGCTGAGCGGCACGCCCAGCTGGGCGCAGACCTCCTCGGCCAGCTCGGGATGGGCACTACCGCTGAACACGGCGATGTCTCGCACGGACCGCTCCTCGCGTGATCCTGTCCGGCCGGGAGCCCCAGCTTACGGAAATCCCGTTGCGCCGCGCCCGGGGCCCGGGGTCATGATGGCGCCGTCCGTGCTCCCTCCATGCCCCTCACGTCAGGAATCCCCAGCATGCGCCGACTCCTCGGAATCCCCCAGCGCCCCTTCCGGCCCACGGCTTTCGAGGACTCCTGCACGCATGCGTACCCTGAACATCGGCATTCTGGCCCACGTCGACGCCGGTAAGACCAGCCTCACCGAGCGGCTCCTGTTCGACCACGGGGCCGTCGACCGGCTCGGCAGCGTCGACGCCGGCGACACCGTCACCGACGACGGCGGCATCGAGCGCCGCCGCGGCATCACCATCCGTTCCGCCGTCGCGTGCTTCACCGTCGGCGACACACGCGTCAACCTGATCGACACCCCGGGACACTCCGACTTCGTGGCCGAGGTCGAGCGCGCTCTGGAGGTGCTCGACGGCGCGGTGCTGCTGCTGTCCGCCGTCGAGGGCGTACAGGCGCGGACCCGCGTCCTCATGCGCACCCTGCGGCGGCTGCGGCTGCCCACGCTCGTGTTCGTCAACAAGATCGACCGGGCCGGCGCACGCACCGACAACCTGCTCGACGACGTCCGGCGCCTGCTGACACCGCACGTCGCGCCGCTGACCGAGGTGGCGGGTGCCGGTACCGCGCACGCCCGGGTCACCCGCCGCCCGCCCGACGGCCGGACGGCGGAGGCGCTCGCCGAGGTCGACCCGGACGTCCTGGCCGCGCTGGTCGACGGCCCCGAGCCGACCGCGCGGGACCTGGCCGCCGCCCTGTGCGCCCGTACCGCCGACGGCTCGTTCCACCCGCTCTTCCACGGCTCCGCGCTCGGCGGCCAGGGCGTCGCGGAACTGGTCGAGGGCCTGGTGACGCTGGTCCCGGCCGCACCCGGCGGGACGGCGGCCGGGCCCCTGGAGCCGCGCGGCACGGTCTTCGCGGTACGCCCCGGGCCCGCCGGCGAGCGCAGGGCCTACCTCAGGCTGTACGCCGGTGAGGTGCGCCCGCGCCGACGGCTCACCTTCCTGCGGCGGGAGGCCGACGGGCGGACCACCGAGGTGTCCGGCCGGGTGACCCGCCTCGACGTGGTCGGCGGGGACGCCACGCTCACCGCCGGGAACATCGCCGCGCTCACCGTTCCCGGGGGCCTGCGCGTCGGCGACCGGCTCGGTGAACCGGCGGACCGGGCACCGCGGTTCGCGCCGCCGACCCTGCGGACACTGGTCCGGGCCCGGCGCCCGGAGCAGGCGGCGGCACTGCGCTCGGCCCTGCTGGCGCTGGCCGACCGGGATCCGCTGCTGCACGCCCGCCCGGCCGCGTCCGGCGCCACCGCGCTGCTCCTGTACGGCGAGGTCCAGATGGAGGTGCTCGCGGCGACGCTGGCCGAGGAGTTCGGCATCGAGGCCGAGTTCGCGCCTGGCCGGGTCCGGCTCCTGGAGCGCCCGGCGGGCACGGGTGAGGCCGCTCAGGAGATGCCGTGGCTGGACCACACCCGGTACTGGGCGACGATCGGGCTGCGCGTCGAACCGGGGCCGTACGGCTCGGGCGGGGTCTTCGGGTACGAGACGGAACTCGGTGCGCTGCCCCGCGCGTTCCACCAGGCGGTCGAGGAGACGGTCCACGCCGCCCTGGCGTCCGGGCTCACCGGCGCGGCGGTCACCGACTGCCGGGTGACGCTGATCCGCTCCGGTTTCGACTCGGTGCTCAGCACCGCCGCCGACTTCCGCGAACTGACGCCGATCGTGCTGCGTCGTGCCCTCGCCCGGGCGGGGACCGTGCTGTACGAGCCGTACCTGGCCTTCGAGGCGGAGGTCCCGCCGGACGCGCTGGCCGCCGTGACGGGCCTGCTGGCCTCGCTGGGCGCGGACGTCAGCGGGACGGCGGGCGGTGACCCCGCGTGGTTCGTCACCGGCGAGCTGCCCGCCCGGCGGGCGCGGGAGGCCGAGCTGCGGCTGCCGGGGATCACGCGCGGGGAGGCGGTCTGGTCCGCGCGCCCGTCCGCCGACCGTCCGGTCAGGCCGGGACGCTGAGCCGGCGACGTACGCCCCGTGGGCTCCCGCTCCCGGCGTTGTGCGCCAACTGCTCGGTCTGGCCAGGGAGATGGCGGGCATCCGGTCTATAGGAAGGAGGGCCGTCGCCATGACGACTCCCGTCAGGAAGCCCACGAGTTCCGTCGAACGGCCCGCGCGGCGCATGCCCGGCTGGGCCAAGGCGCTGACCGCGGTGGTGCTGGTGCTCGTCGTGCTCTTCGCGGGGCTGCGGCTGAGTCTCGTGCCGGGCCTGAAGGACCTGTTCGGCTCCGAGACCCGGGACCGTTCGGGGCCCGCGCTGCTGAAGTCCGTCCAGGACATCAGCCGTTACGGCGCGGCCTCCGGCAACTTCCAGGTCGTCGTGGACCTGGAGAAGGACGCCAGGTTCCTCCCCGACGCGATCCGCGGCACCCGCACCCTGTACGTGGGTGCGGGCACCGTCGACGCCTACGTGGACCTCGGGAAGGTGGACGAGGACGACGTCACGGTCGACGAGCAGCGGACGTCGGCCACGCTGCGTCTGCCGCACGCCGCGCTGGGCGAGCCCGCTCTCGACCCCGACCGCTCCTACGCCGTCTCCAAGCAGCGCGGGCTGCTCGACCGGCTCGGCGACCTGTTCTCGGACAATCCGAACGGCGAACAGGCCGTGCAGAAGCTCGCGGCCCGGCACATCGGCGAGGCGGCGAAGGACAGCGAGCTGAAGGCACGGGCCGAGAGCAACACCACCGCCATGCTGCGGGGGCTGCTGACGTCCCTGGGCTTCGAGAAGGTGCGGGTGACCTACGGAACGTGAGCCCCGCCGGCGGACACGGAACGGCTCACCCGGACAGGACCGCCGAGGGCCGGCGCTCCCAGCACGGTGGTGCCCACCGGGAGCCATGCCACGTAGTCGCCGATGTGCCCGGACTGCGGCAGCCGCAGACTGCGGCCGCCGCAGCGGCAGCGCCCAGGTGGGCGCGGCGAGCAGCCCGGGCCGGGCGACGGCGACCGCGGCCGGCGCGGCGGCCAGGACCTCTCGACAGCACGGCCGACGGCGGCGCGCGGTGGCGCCGCCGGCCGGAGCGCCCCGGCCGGGCGAGGGAAAACCGGGGGCGGGGCGGTGACAGGGCGGCATCGACCGGCGTGACCGGTCGATGCCGCCCCGGGCATCCTCGGCGGTTCGGCGGGTAACCGCCCTATCACGCGGGGAAGTTGACGACTGGAGGACCGATATGGCTCGCGCCGTCTCACGGCTGCGTCTGCGGCCGCGCCCCCGCGCCGCCGGGGCGCGGGAGACCGACCGTCGCGAACGGCACGCGCTCGCCCTGCCGTTGCGGCTGCTGGCGACGGCGTGCGCGTTCGTCTTCATGGTGGCGTTCGCGGTGGTGCTGGCGCGTCTGACCCTGCACCCCTCCCCCGCCTCCGAGGCCCTGACCCACACCAACCTGCATCCGGGGCGCTCGCTGAGCGCGTATCTGGACCAGCCCGCACTGCGCGACGCCGTCAAGCAGATCGGCGGGAACATCCTGCTGGGGGTGCCGTTCGGCGTCCTGGTCCCGGTCGTCGCCCCGCGCACCCGCGGGGTGCTGCGGGTGCTGCTGCTGACGGCCGTCGTGATGCTGCTGGTGGAGTTCGCCCAGGGCGCCCTCGTCACCGGGCGGGCCTTCGACATCGACGACGTCATCCTCAACACGGGCGGCGCGCTGATCGGTTACCTGCTTCTGGGGCGGCGGATGAGCCGCACCGTGCACGCGCGGCGGGCGCGCACCTGAGAGTGGAACATCTGGTCCGTACCAAGATATTGACCGACCCTTACCTCACTACTTGAATAAAGAGGCGACACCTCCACCCCCACCTCGGTCGGCGCCCCCGCGGGCGCCGTACGGAAGGGAGAGCCGTGGCCCGCCCACGCCTGCTCCGCAGATGTCTCCTCGCCGCCGCCCTGTCCGCCGGGCTGGCCGCGTCCCTCGTGACCGGCCCTGCCCAGGCGGAACCGGACGGCCCCCGCACGGTCGGCTCCTCGTCCTCGACGGCCGCCGCCGTGACCTTCTCCGACACCTTCGACGGTCCGGCCGGAGCCGCCGTCGACTCCTCGAAGTGGCAGATCGAGACCGGCGACAACGTCAACAACCACGAACGGCAGTACTACACCTCCGGCAACAAGAACGCCGCCCTGGACGGCCAGGGCCACCTGGTCATCACCGCCCGCAGGGAGAACCCGGCCAACTACCAGTGCTGGTACGGCACCTGCCAGTACACCTCCGCCCGGCTCAACACCTCGGGCAGGTTCACGGCGCAGTACGGGCACGTCGAGGCGAGGATGAAGGTGCCTCGCGGGCAGGGCATGTGGCCGGCGTTCTGGATGCTGGGCACCCCGGTGAACTGGCCGGACTCCGGCGAGATCGACATCATGGAGAACGTCGGCTTCGAACCCTCCACCGTGCACGGCACCATCCACGGCCCCGGCTACTCCGGCTCCGGGGGCATCGGCGCCGGCTACACGCTGCCGGGCGGCCAGGCCTTCGCGGACGCCTTCCACACCTTCGCCGTCGACTGGGCGCCCGACTCGATCACCTGGTCGGTCGACGGCAACGTCTACCAGCGGCGCACGCCGGCCGACCTGGGCGGCAGGCAGTGGGTGTTCAACAAGCCGTACTTCCTGATCCTCAACCTCGCGGTCGGCGGCTACTGGCCGGGCGACCCGGACGGCTCCACGGTCTTTCCGCAGACCCTCGTCGTCGACCACGTCTCGGTGACCACGGGCGACTCCTCCTCAGGCGGCGCGATCCGGGGCCTGGCCGGCAAGTGCGTGGACGTCGCCGCGGCGAACACCGCGAACGGCACCCCCGTACAGCTCTACGACTGCAACGGCACCGCGGCCCAGCGGTGGACGGTGGGCTCCGACGGCACCGTCCGGGCGCTCGGCAAGTGCCTGGACGTAGACGCCGGCGGCACGGCGGACGGCACAGTCGTCCAGCTGTGGGACTGCAACGGCACGGCCGCCCAGCAGTGGGTCGTCACCGCCGCGCACGACATCGTCAATCCTCAGGCCGACAAGTGCCTCGACGTCACCGGCAACAACTCGGCCAACGGCACCCGGCTGCAGATCTGGACCTGCACGGGCGGCGCCAACCAGAAGTGGACGGTCGGCTGAGGCACCGGGCGGGGCGGCCCGGACCGTCCTAGTGCGCGGTCCAGGTGAACTTGTCCCCGCCCACCCAGCGGACGACCTCCGGGTCGTCCAGGTCGTGGACGGTGATGCCGAAGGCGGCGGCGGCCTCCAGCACGTCGACGACGGTCCTGGCCTCGCCGACCACCTGGCCGTCGATCTCCACGATCCGGAACGGGGGCGGACCCGCCTGCACCCCGAAGACGAGGATCCGCGGATTGCCGATGTGCGGGCTGTCGATCTCGGTCATGCATCGAGGGTAGGCCGGAACCCGTTGAAGCGAGGAACCGCCGAAACGGGGAAACGGCCGAACGCGAAACCGTCCCCCAGGCCGGTACGGCTACGGGGCGCCCGTCTCGTGGTGCGGTTCCCCCCGCTGTGGGGAACCCTGGACGTGCCGGTGCAGGTCGGTGGGAGGGCCGGCCCAGGTGGGACGAGGAGGCGGCGATGGACCCCGTCGAGGCGCTGGAACGGATCGCGTTCCTCCTGGAGCGGACCCGGGCGCCGACCTACCGCGTCCGCGCCTTCCGCACCGCGGCCGGCGTGCTCGGGGGGCTCTCGGCCGCCGAGCTGCGCGAGCGGGCCGGCTCGCTCGAGTCGCTCAAGGGTGTCGGGCCGAGGACGGCGCAGGTGGCGCGCGAGGCACTGGACGGACAGGTGCCCGGCTACCTCGCGAAACTGGAGGAGGAGGCGGACACTCCGCTCGCCCGCGGCGGTGAAGGGCTGCGGGCGCTGATACGCGGCGACTGCCACCTGCACTCGGACTGGTCGGACGGGGGCAGCCCGATCGAGGAGATGGGCCGCACCGCGGCGGCACTGGGGCACGAGTGGGCGGCCCTGACCGACCACTCGCCGCGGCTGACGGTGGCCCGCGGCCTCTCCCCCGCGCGGCTGCGCGAGCAGCTGGACGTGGTGGCGGAGCTCAACGCGGCCTGGGCGCCGTTCCGGCTGCTCACCGGCATCGAGTGCGACATCCTCGACGACGGCTCGCTCGACCAGGAGCCGGAGCTGCTGGAGCGGCTCGACGTGGTGGTCGTGTCGGTGCACTCCAAGCTGCGCATGGACGCCCGCTCGATGACCCGCCGGATGGTGACCGCCGTTCGCGACCCGCACGCGGACGTCCTCGGGCACTGCACCGGGCGGCTGCTGACCGGGCGGGGGCGGCCGGAGTCGGAGTTCGACGCGGACGAGGTGTTCGCCGCCTGCGCGGAGTCCGGCACGGCCGTGGAGATCAACAGCCGTCCGGAGCGGCTCGATCCGCCCCGGCGGCTGCTGCGCCGGGCGGTGGCGGCCGGCGTGCTGTTCTCGATCGACACCGATGCACACGCACCCGGTCAGCTCGACTGGCAGATCCACGGGTGCGCCCGGGCCGAGGAGTGCGGGGTGCCCCCGGAGCGCGTGGTCACCACGTGGTCGCTGGACGAGCTGCTGGACTGGACGCGCGAAGGCCGTACACCGTCCGGAGTGGCACGGCGCTGACGTGGTACCCGCCCGTCGATCCAGACTCCGCGGACCGGGAAGGGACAGTGCATGGAACGGGCGGCCGTGTTCGACGTCGACGGAACCCTCGTCGACACCAATCACCTGCATGTGATCACCTGGTGGGAGGCGTTCCGGCAGGCCGGTCACCGGGTGCCGATGCACGCGGTCCACCGCGCGGTGGGGCTCGCCTCCACCGACCTGATCGCCCATCTGCTGGGCGAGGACCGGGACACGGACCGGGACGCCGGGCTGAGCGCCGCCCACAAGGCGCTGTACGGCCAGTACTTCGACCGGCTGCCCGCACTGCCGGGCGCCGGGGACCTGCTGCGCCGCCTGGCCGGCGACGGCTGGAAGGTGGTGCTCGCCACCTCGGCGGGCGGCGCGGAGCTGGGCGCGCTGCGGCGGGCCATCGACGCGGACGACGCCATCGCCGCCACCGCGAGCGCCGACGACGTGGCCGCGGGCAAGCCCGCACCGGAGCCGGTCGAGCACGCCCTGGAACTGGCCGGGGTACCGGCCGAGCGGGCCGTCTTCGTCGGAGACACCGTGTGGGACATGCGCGCGGGCAGCCGGGCCGGGGTGCGCTGCGTGGGCGTGCTCTGCGGCGGTCTGCCGCGCGCCGACCTGGAGGAGGCGGGTGCTCGGGCGGTCTACGCCGACCCTGCCGACCTGCTGGCCTCCCTCGACGGAAGCCCGTTCGCATGAGGCGCGGGTCCGTGTGCCACCGCGGGAGGTTCCACCGCGCAACGGTCCGCCACGAGGCGCTGCGATGCGAGACGTTCCGATGCGAGACGAGTCCGCCGGCCGTGCGGACGGCCGGCACCGCATGACCGCTGTGGTCCACAGCCTCCGGGAAGCACTCCGGGGAAGGCGGCCCGCGGCCGCGGTGTGGTGGGAGGCGTGTGCCGTCGGACGGGCCGCGCGGGCCGCCTGGCGGGGCCCGGGGCGCGAACGCGACCTGATCGTGCAGTCGCTGAAGGCCGCGGGCGCGGCGCTGATCGCCTGGGCCGTGGCGGGCGTCTGGCTGGGCGACCCGATGGCGCTGATGGCGCCCTGGGTGGCGCTCGTCCTCGTGCAGGCAACCGTCTACAGCTCGGTGCGCCAGGCCGGACAGCAGTTCGCGGCGATCTGCGCCGGTGCGCTGGTGGCGTCGGTGGCGCAGGGGATCACGGACGACAACACGGGAGCGCTGGCGCTGTCCCTGCCGCTGCTGATGCTGGTGGCGAACTGGTCCCGGTTCGGCCGGCAGGGCATCTACGCGGCCACCACGGCGGTGTTCGTCCTGGCCTCCGGCACGGCGGTGTCGGCCGCGGCGGTCGGTCACCGGGTGGGACAGGCGGCGCTCGGCGCGGTCGTCGGCGTGGCCGTCAACGCCCTGGTGCTGCCGCCGATCCACCTGAGGGACGTACGGGAGAACCTCGCGGCGCTGGCCCGGGAGTCGGGCGACCTCCTGTGCACCGTCGCCGGCGACCTGCGGGAGACCCAGTGGGACGCCCAGAGCGCGGCCTCCTGGTCGAGCGGCGCCGCTCGACTCCAGCGGCGCCTCGACGCGCTGTACTCGGCCCGGTCGTGGAGCCGGGAGAGCCTGCGTCTGACCTCGGGCCCCCTGCGCCGGCTGCACCGCGGGCCCACCGTGGCGCCGCCGGAGGACGAGGACCAGCGGTGGAGCCGGGTCACCGGGAACCTCACGGCGCTGACCCGGACCCTGGCGGTCGCGGCCGACGAGCACCGGACACCCGCGCCGCCCGAGGGGCCGGTCCTCGACCTGTACGCACGCCTGCTGCGGCTGATCGGCGGGGCCTGCCACGCCGAGGCGGACCGGCTGGTGGGCGAGCGCACCGACGGCGACACGGAGGAGGCCACCGAGGAGACGATGGAGGAACTGCACCGGCGGCTGCAGGAAGGGCTGCGGGACCACGCCGGGCAGGAGGCGGCGGCACGGACCGCGGTCCTGGGCACGCTGCTGCTCCAGGCGGAGAACCTGTGGGCCGAGGTCGTGCCCGAGCCCCACGACTCGGCCGACCCGCACGAGTCGGCTGACCCCCGGGAGCAGTGACGCACATCACCCCAAACCGCGACAGACGGTGGAACACCGGCAGGTCGTTCGCCGTTGAACAGACCGTGGGTACGGATGGGACAGTGTCCCCGGGCCTCACCTATTGCCCACAGGGACGATCGTTCGGCTGAAGCCCTGTGGAGCCTTTCGCCGAGAGGCGACCGCCATCCGTATCCACCAACAGCCGCCCCGGCCGTGATTCCCCCGTCGCGGTCGGGGCTTCTCCTTGCGCGCCTCCCGGGCGCCCGCCTTCCCCCGCGCGTGGCTTTCCCCGGCGCCCGCCTTCCCCCGCGCCTGGCTTTCCCCGGCGCCCGCCTTCCCTCCGCGCGTGTCTGTGTCCGGCGGCGGGTACCCGGTGCTCTCCGTACGGGCAGGCGGCCGAGAGGAGCACAGGGTGAGCAGCGCAACGGGCAGCAGGATCGTGGTCACGGGCGCCACGGGCAACGTGGGCACCAGCGTGGTGCGCCTCCTTTCCGAGGACCCGGAGGTGGGGTCCGTGCTGGGGCTGGCCCGGCGGATCCCCGAGTGGTCGCCCGCCGGGACGGAGTGGGCCGCGGTCGACCTCGCCTCGCAGCAGAGCGACCTGACCGGGCACTTCGCCGGCGCCGACGCCGTCATCCATCTGGCCTGGGCATTCCAGCCGACGCACGATCCGGCGACGACCTGGCGCACGAACGTCCTCGGCTCCATCCGGGTCTTCGAGGCGGTGGCCGCGGCCGGGGTGCCCGCGCTGGTGCACGCCTCGTCGGTCGGCGCGTACTCGCCGGGGCCGAAGGACCACGCGGTGGACGAGTCGTGGCCGACGCACGGCTGGCCGGACGCCGCGTACTGCCGGGAGAAGGCCTATCTGGAACGGGCCCTGGACACCTTCGAGCGCGACCATCCGGGAATCCGGGTGGTGCGGATGCGGCCCGCCTTCCTGTTCAAGCGGGAGTCGGCGAGCGAGCAGCGCCGGATCTTCGGCGGCCGGTTCCTGCCGGGTCCCGCGGCGCGTCCGGAGCTGCTCCCGTTCCTGCCGGACGTCCCCGGCCTGCGTGTGCAGGCCCTGCACACGGACGACGCGGCGCACGCCTACCGGCTGGCCGCGCGTTCCGGGGAGGCCCGGGGCGCGTTCAACCTCGCGGCCGAGCCGCCGGTGGATGCCGCGCTGCTGGGCGAGCTGACCGGGAAACGTCCCGTCCGGCTGCCGCGCACCGCGGCCCGCTCGGCCGTCGCCGCCGCGTGGGGGCTGCGGCTGCTGCCGGCCTCGCCGCATCTGTTCGACGCGGTGCTGCGGCTTCCGATCATGGACTGTACGCGGGCGCGGGTGGAACTGGGCTGGCGCGCGACGCGTACGGCCACGGAGGTGCTGGAGGAGTTCCTGCGGGGTTTGCAGGAGGGTGCCGGGGCGGCCACGGAGCCGATGCGCGGGCGAAAGGTCGGCTGAAGCGGCGCACGGGGACGGTCACAGGGGCGGCGGGCGGGTGCCCGCCGCCCCTGTGACTCGTTCAGGCGGCTCGTTGCTCGTCTGTCGCTCGTTGCTCGTCTGTGGCTCGTTCGGGCGGCTCGTTGCTCGTTCAGCCGGAAGACTCGTCGGGCACCGGGTGCTCGGGGTGGACGGCACCCGAGTGCGGTGCGCCCTGGCGGCCCGTGCCGGCCTCGTCGGTGTCGGGTACGTCGGTCGCGGGTCCGGTCTCCGCGTCGCCGGCGGCTTCCCCGTCGCCCTCGGACCGTTCGTCGTCGAGGCCCTGACGGTGTTCGCGCTGCTCGCGGGTGGGCGAGGCGGCCTCCCACGGGTCGTCGTGGTCCCCGGCCTGCTGGTCCGGCATGTCGCGCGGGACGGGGGCACCGTTCTCCCCCGGCCCTTCGTGGCGGTGGTCGGACACGGCGCGCTCCTTCCCGTGGTTCTCCGTTCGTCCGAACCCGTCGGGCAGTGCTCCCACGGCCTTCGGAGCGGCGTCGGGTACCTCCCCGGTGACGGGCGAAACCTCAGTGCGGGGCCCGCTCGTCGAGCGCCGTCCGCCAGGCGGGAACCGGGTACTGGGGAGCCGTCTCGGGACGTCTGCCGCCGCGCGCGAAGAAGGCGGCCAGGGGCAGGATCGCGGCGCCCACCGTGACGGCGTCCGGGCCGAGCCGCCCCAGGCCGATCGTCACCTTCCCTGCCGGGTGGCGCAGCGCGTAGGACGCGGCGTGCCGGCGTACGGCGGGCAGGAAGCGGGTGCCGAGCTGCAGGCCGGCCCAGCCGCCGATGAGGATGCGCTCGGGCTGGAAGAGGTTGATCAGGTCGGACAGGCCGGCGCCCAGGTACTCGGCGGTCTCCTCCAGGACGGCGAGCGCGACCGGGTCGGCCGCCTCGCCGCCGGACGGGTGGGCGGCGGCGAGCAGCGCGGTGAGGCCGCCCTCCTCGTCGGTCCCCTCCGGCACCCGGCCGCCCTCCTCCCGCCAGCGGGCCAGCAGTGACTCGGCGCCCGCGTACGCCTCCAGGCAGCCGAGTGCGCCGCAGCGGCAGCGGCGGCCTCTGACCCGGACGGTCAGATGCCCCCACTCCACCGCCCGGCCCTGCTCAACCTCGGGCGTGACGAGGCTCGCGCCGACGCCGGAGCCGAAGAGGACCACGACCGCGTTGCGGGCGCCGCGTCCGGCGCCGAACCACATCTCGGCCTGCCCGAGGGTCTTGGCGCCGTTGTCCACGAGGTAGGGGACGCCGTCGGGCAGCGGGGAACCGGCGCGGAGCAGTGCCTCCAGCGGAACCGCGTCCCAGCCGATGGTCTGGCCGTGCACCACGGCGCCGCGGTCGGCGGTGTGCTCGACGATGCCGGGGACGCCGATCCCGGCGCCGAGCAGCCGTTCGGGCGGGAGCCCGGCCGTGGCCAGCACCTCGGCGATGCCGTCACGGATGTGGCCGACGATGACGTCGACGTCGTAGCGCTGCTGGGCCAGGGGACGGTCGGCACGGGCGAGTTCGGTGAGCGTCAGGTCGAACAGTTCGACCCGTACCCGGGTCTCGCCGACGTCCACGCCGATCATGTGGCCGCTGGTGGGGGCGACGCGCAGCAGGGTGCGGGGCCGGCCGCCGTCGGACTCGACGCTGCCGGCCTCCTCCACCAGGCCGTCGGCGACCAGGTCGGCGACCACGTTGCTGACGGAACCGGAACTGAGGCCGGTGGCCGGGCCCAGTTCGAAGCGGCTGAGCGGTCCGTCGAAGTAGAGCCGCTGCAGCACGGCCGTACGGTTGGCCCTTCTGAGGTCGCGCACCGTGCGCCCGTTCCGCCCCGCCATGTGACTCCTCCCCTGCTGTGTCCGGTCTGCAACCTACCTCTGCGGGAAGGCCGCGCTCCCCGGAATTCGGTGGCGACTCACCCGTGGGCTATCTACGCTAGGCGAAAACCTAGAGACCCTAGGAAGGCCGGAACCCGGGACGACGGTCCCGGGACGGCCTTCTTCGACCCGGAGGAGACTCCCATGAGAGCACTCGACGAGCGGGCCATCCGCTCCTCCTTCATCAACTGTTCGAAGGGCGAGGCCAAGCGGCTGACCGTGCCCCGCGACCTCGACGAGCGTCCGTGGGACGATCTCGACTTCTTCGGCTGGCGGGATCCCGGGGCGCCCGACCGCAGCTATCTGGTCGCCGACCTCGACGGGCGCCTCACCGGTGTGGCGCTGCGGTTCCAGCAGGCCCGCAGCGGCTTCTTCCAGCGCAGCATGTGCGGACTGTGCCTGACCACCCATCCCCGGGGCGGGGTGTCGCTGATGACGGCGCGCAGAGCGGGTGCGGCGGGCCGCGAGGGCAACTCTGTCGGCCTGTACATGTGCACGGACCTCGCCTGTTCCCTGTACCTGCGGGGCAGGAAGACGCCGGAGGGCGGCGGCCGGTTCGAGGAGAGTCTCACCCGGGAGGAGCAGATCGCCCGCACGCTGGGCAATCTCTCCGCGTTCGTCGCCAAGGTGACCGGCTGACCCGTCCGGCGGCGCCCGGCGCGTGAGAGGGGCCCGGCCGCCCGCGTCCGGTTACCGTCCTGATCGGACACGTTCGAGGCGCCTGCGGAAGGGAACAGCCCGAGGATGCGGGATGTGCGGGAGGCCGCCAGGGCGGCTTGGCGGCGGGTGAAGTGGCTCAGGGACCCCATGGTCGTGCAGGCCCTGCGCTCCGCCGCCGCGGCTTCGATCGCCTACGTCATCGCGGTGCGGCTGTCCCCCGACAAGTCGGCGGCGCCGCTCACCGCTCCCCTGACCGCCCTGCTGGTGGTCCAGGTCACCCTGTACGCCACGCTGAAGATGAGCTTCCGCCGGGTGAACGCCGTGGTGGCCGGTGTCCTGGTCGCCATCGCCTTCAGTCAGCTGGTCGGGCTGAGCTGGTGGAGCCTGGCCCTGATCATCGTGGCCGCGCTGGGCGTCGGGCACCTGGTGCGCGCCGAGGAGTTCACCGCCGAGGTCGCGATCAGCGCGATGCTGGTGCTCGGCGTGACCTCGCACGGGAGCCTGGCGTGGGCCCGGGTGGTGGAGACGCTGATCGGGGCGATCGTCGGCCTCGTCTTCAACCTGATTCTGGCGCCTCCGGTGTGGGTGGAACAGGCGGGCGAGTCGGTCGTGGGGCTGGCCCGGCAGGTGCGGCAACTGCTGCTGCGCATGGGCGAGGAGGCCGCCGGCAGCACGCCGTTCCACGAGGCGGCGGCCCGGCTGCACGAGGCGCGCCGGCTCGACCACGACATCGGCGAGGTGGACGAGGACCTCCGCCAGGCCGAGGACAGCCTGCGGCTCAACCCCCGGGTGCGCGAGGGACTGCTGCACCGGGTCGTGCTGCGCACCGGCCTGGACACCCTGGAGATCTGCACGGTGGTCATGCGGGTCCTCGCGCGCAGCTTCACCGACCTGGCCAAGGAACGGGAGCCGGAGCCCCTGTTCGCGCCGGAGACGGGAGTCGCCATCCAGCAGCTGCTGTCCGAGATCGCGGACGCCGTGGTGAGCTTCTCGGTACTGGTCACCAGCAGCGTGAGCGAGAACGCCGAGTCCGCGGAGGAGCGGCTGGCCGCCGAGTTGCGCCAGGCCGCGGCCACCCGGGACAGGCTGGCCGACCTGCTGCTCGAGGAGGTCCGGCGCGACGCGAGGCAGTGGCAGCTGCGGGGCGCGGTGCTGGCCGAGGTGAACCGGATCATCGACGAGATGGACACCGAGCACCGCTCCCGCCGCCTCCTGGAGGAGCTGGACCGCCACACGCGCGAGCAGCGCGAACGGATGCCGCGGCTGACCCGGCTGCGGGACGGGGTCAGGGCCCGGCTGCGCCGGCGGAACCGCGGCGCCGCCGCCCGGCGTTCCTCTTGAGGGGCCTTGAAGGACCTTGAAGGACGAGGAACGGTTCACGAGGAACGGTTCACGGCGAGTGAGGGGGCGTTCGGATGACCGACACCAGTGTGCGGATCGACGGCAACCGGCTGACACTGCCGGGCGGTGCGACGGTGCGTTTCATACGCACCCTGCGGCTGCCGGAGACAGGAACGCACCCGCTGCCGCCGGGGCTCGGCGAGTTCCCGGTCCGCCGGGTGTCGGACTACGCCGACACCGTGCCCGAGGAGTGGCGTGCGCGCGGCGGTGTGATGCTGCCGGTGTATCTGCGGGAGGCCATGTGGCTGAGTTTCGCGGGCACGCGGGAGCCCGCCGCCCTCCAGGTGGGGGTGGGCAAGGTGTGCGCGGTCTCGGGCAGGCCGTGGAGCGACCGGCTGTCCCGCGATCCGCAGAACTACGTGGTCCTCCCCCGCCAGCCCTGGCTGGACGGCATCAACTCCGGTTCCGGCACGGTCCGTCAGTTCGTGGCGGTGCCGCTCGGCATGGGCGCGACCGTCGAGGGCCAGGTCACCGGTGAGGAGGTCTGGGGAGGGGTCCAGCTTCAGGCGTTCACCCTGAGCGCCCCCGAGCTGGCCCGCTGGCGCGAGGAGGAGCGGCGCCGCAGGGAGGCGGCACCCCGGGGAGCGCTCTCGGCCGGGGCCTTCGGGGCTCCGGCGCCGGGGGCAGCACCGGCCGCCCCCGGTGCGGCTCCGGGCTACGGGGGGACGGTCCGGCGCCGGTCCGCGCCCGCCATGGGTCTCGGGGTCGGCGGCTCCATGCGCCAGGAGGTGTACCGCGACCATCGGCCGCCGACGGACTGGGCCGAGCAGCCGGCCGGCCGGGTCTTCGTGCACCTGGTGACGCCGCCCGAGTGGCGCCGCATCACCGGGGAGGCGCCGCCGCCGTCCCCCGTGGACCGGGCCGCGTACACCCGGGCCGGTCTGCCCTGGTACGACTACTACGACCAGGACGCCCACGACCTCGCCCCCGCCGAGCCGCTCCAGGACGTCAAGCCGGTCGGGGACTGGATCGGCGACGACCACGAGGCGTGGCAGCCGCCCGCGCCGCACCAGGTCCACCCCCTCAAGGACGCTCCGGGCAAGCCCGTGCAGGACGGGGACTGGTAGCGGCGGCGGCGCGGAGCCGCGAGGACGGCTCGCGTGGCCGTCGGGACCGGGACGGGAGGACGGGAGGACGGTATGAGCGGCGACGGGTGGAGCAGGCGGCGGTTCGTCGGGGTGCTCGCACGGGCGGCCGGCGCGGCAGCGGCCCTTCCGGCGGCGGCCTGTGACGGGCCGCCGGAGCCGGAAGGGCCGTCCCCGGCGGCCACCGGGCCCGCGGCGAGCAGTGGCGCGTCGGGGCGCCGGCGGGAGACCTCCGGACCGCGTCGGCTCCTCCTCGGCACCTACACCTCGGCCGAGGGCGGCGGCACGGGCGTCGGACTCGCCGAGTACGACCCCGGTACGGGCCGGATCACCGGCCGGGGCGTCCTCGCCAAGATGGACGACCCCTCGTATCTGGCGGTGCACCCCGACGGCCGCACCCTGTACGCGGTCAACGAGCGCGCGGAGGGGGCGGTGACCGCCGTCCGGCTGTCGGACCGCAGGGTGCTGGGCAGCCGGAGCACCTCGGGAGCGGCGCCCTGCCACCTGTCCGTGCATCCGGGCGGACGCTGGCTGTTCAGCGCCAACTACGGCTCGGGCAGCGTCGCCGTGCACCCGGTCGACGCCTCGGGCGCACTCGGGGAACGCACCGGCCTGGTCACGCACTCCACTCCCCCGCCCGGCCCCGGACAGCAGGGCCCGCACGCCCACCAGGTCCTCACCGCTCCGGACGGAGGCCATGTCCTGGCCGTGGACCTCGGCACCGACACCGTGTACACCTACCGCCTGGACGAGGACGCGGGGACCCTCGCGGAGGTCTCGCGGGCACGGACCCGGCCGGGCGCCGGGCCCCGGCACCTGGCGTTCCACCCCGGCGGGCGTCACGCCTATCTCGCCAACGAGGTCGACAACACCGTCGCGGTCTGCGCGTACGACCCGGGGACGGGACGTCTGACCGTGGGCGACGCGCAGTCCACCGGGGCGGAGCCGGGCCCGGGGTCAGGCGCCAACTACCCCGCACAGCTCCTCGTCACGTCCGACGGCGCGTACGCCTTCCTCGCCAACCGGGGGCACGACAGCATCACGCGGTACGCGGTGGAGGCCGGGGGCGCGCGGCTCCGGCTCCTCGACACGGTGCCCGTGGGCGGCGGCTTCCCTCGGCAGATCGCCTTCTCCCCGGACGGCGGGCTGCTGTTCGCGGCCAACCAGCGCTCCGGAACCGTCAGTGTGTTCCGGGTGAGCGGGGACGGCGGTGGGCTGCGCCTCGTGGGAGAGCCGTTCGCCTCACCCGTCGCCGTCTGCGCGCTGCCGCTGTAGGGCCCGCGGGCAGGAGGCGGTGCCCGCCTGCGCGAGGAGCACGTGCACCCGCTCGGTGAGCTGCGCGATCTCGTCGGCGGGCGCGTGGAACGGCAGGCGTACGTCGCCGTGGTCGCGAACGCGTTCGATGCGCAGGGTGAGGCCGTGCCGGTCGACGGCGAGGGGCCGCACCCGGACCGCTCCGTGCAGGCTGTCCGGGTCGACGAGCCGGGTCAGCCGCTGGACGGCGTCGTCGTGGCAGTCGGCGAGGTGGGTCAGCAGCCGCGCCTCGGCCAGCGCCAGCGGATCGGGCGCGGCGGCGGTGAACTCGTCGACGTCGACCACCACGGCCCCGGAGGGACGCCGCAGCACCACGCGGGCGGGCCGGAAGGCCAGGTGTCCGTCCTCCACGGCCAGCCGGCCGGCAAGCCAGAGCCGGGCCCTGATCCGGCCGCGAACCGGGACGGGCGCCACGTCGGCGAACTCCAGCACCGCGGACGGCTCTCCGCGGGGCGCGCACAGCGCCGTGGCGAGCAGCGCGCTGTCCTCGGGCACGTGCAGGAGCACCCGGCCGTCGTCGGCCACGGTGTGCGCGCCGACGAACTCCTCGCGGCCGCCCTCCGCGGTCACCGCGCAGGACCAGGCGGCGGCGAGCACGGACCGGGCCTGTTCCGCCGCGGCCGGCGCGGCCGTCCAGGCGTGGCTGTCACCCATCCCAACCTCCGTTCGGCAATTCATTAGGTAAGGCTCACCTAACCTATCGGAGATCAAGGGGCACGCCAACCACGGCACCTCCTCGAACCGGCGCCCGAACAGGCGCTCAGGGCGCGATGGCCCCCAGCAGCGCCCGTGCACACAGGTCCCGCACCTGCTCGCGGGCCGGTTCCGGGTCCCGCAGCCACTCCAGGCAGACCGCGGTGGTGAAGGCCAGCCAGCCGCGCACCGCCAGCCGTACGTCGCCGCGCTCCTCGAAGGCCGGACCGAACTCCGGGTCGGCGGCCAGGGCGGCGAGGATCTGCCGCTCCTGCGCCGCGAGCGCCTTCCGGTAGACGCGGCGCACGGCCTGGTCGCCGGTCGCGTCGGCGCGGTGGAAGGCGCGGTAGCCGTGCGCGTGGGCCCGGACGTACTCCAGGTACGCGTCGAGGCCCGCGGTGAGCTGCTCGCGGACCGGGACGCCGGGCACGGCCGCCGTCATCCGCAGCATGCGCTCGCTCTCCCGCTCTACGACCGCGGCGAAGAAGTCCCGCTTGTTGGGGAAGTAGTGGTACAGCAGCCCGCGGGAGACCCCGGCGATCTCGGCGACCCGCTCGATCCGGACCTCGTCGTAGGGACTGTCCGAGAACAGCCGCGCGCCCACCGAGAGCAACTGCTCCCGGCGCTCGGCGGTGCTGAGCCGGCGGCGGGTGCGCTCGCCCTGGTTCACGACCATGCCCGCACCTTACTTGACGCCGGTTCAACAACGGGACGAGACTGTGACGCGTTATTGAATCCATGTACAACACGCTCGCCTCGGTCGTGCAACACGCCGCTGCGTCAAGGGAGATCGCGTCATGGCTCAGACAGCGAGGGAAACGGCCCGGGACGGACTGCCCAAGGGCTTCCGCAGCGCCGAGCTGGGCTGGCCCGAACTGCGCCGCATCCCGCACCCGCCGTACCGGCTGCCCCTGCTCGGCGACGTGGTGGGGGCGAGCAGGCGCACTCCGATGCAGGACTCGCTGCGGTACGCGCGGAAGCTGGGGCCGATATTCAGGCGGCGGGCCTTCGGCAAGGAGTTCGTGTTCGTGTGGGGCGCCGCCCTCGCCGCCGACCTGGCGGACGAGACGCGGTTCGCCAAGCACGTCGGCCTGGGGGTGGCCAACCTGCGGCCGGTCGCCGGGGACGGGCTGTTCACGGCGTACAACCACGAGCCCAACTGGCAGCTCGCCCACGACGTGCTGGCCCCCGGGTTCAGCCGCGAGGCGATGGCCGGATACCACGTGATGATGCTGGACGTGGCCGCGCGGCTCACCGACCACTGGGACCTGGCGGAGGCGTCGGGCCGCGCGGTGGACGTGCCCGGCGACATGACCAAGCTGACGCTGGAGACCATCGCGCGAACCGGCTTCGGGCACGACTTCGGCTCCTTCGAACGCTCCCGCCCCCACCCCTTCGTCACCGCGATGGTGGGCACGCTCGGGTACGCGCAGCGCCTGAACACGGTGCCCGCGCCGCTCGCTCCGTGGCTGCTGCGTGAGGCGGGCCGTCGCAACGCCGCCGACATCGCGTACCTGAACCGCACGGTCGACGACCTCGTCCGCGAACGCCGGGCGGGCGGCGGCACGGGCGGCGAGGGCACGGGCGGCGGCGACCTGCTCGACCGCATGCTGGAGACGGCCCATCCGGAGACCGGTGAGCGGCTGTCGCCCGAGAACGTGCGCCGGCAGGTCATCACCTTCCTCGTCGCCGGGCACGAGACGACCTCGGGCGCGCTCTCCTTCGCCCTGCACTACCTCGCCCAGCACCCCGACGTCGCGGCCCGCGCCCGTGCCGAGGTGGACCGCGTCTGGGGCGACACCGAGGCGCCCGGCTACGAGCAGGTGGCCAAACTGCGCTACGTGCGCCGGGTGCTCGACGAGTCGCTGCGGCTGTGGCCGACCGCGCCCGGGTTCGCCCGGGAGGCCCGCGAGGACACGGTGCTCGGGGGCTCGTATCCGATGCGGCGCGGGGCCTGGGCGCTGGTGCTCACGGGCATGCTGCACCGCGATCCGGAGGTGTGGGGGACGGACGCCGAGCGGTTCGACCCGGACCGCTTCGACGCGAAGGCGGTACGGTCGCGCGCCCCGCACACGTTCAAGCCGTTCGGGACGGGGTCGCGGGCGTGCATCGGGCGGCAGTTCGCGCTGCACGAGGCGACGCTGGTCCTCGGGCTGCTGCTGCGCCGCTACGAGCTGCGGCCGGACCCCGGCTACCGGCTGCGGGTGACCGAACGGCTGACGCTGATGCCTCAGGGGCTGCGCCTGCACCTGGCCCGGCGGACGCCGCCGGCGCCGGTACGCGCTTCCGGCACGAAGGACACCGGGAAAGCCGCGGACGACACCGGGGAAGCAGGAAAGGAAGGCGCCGGGAAGTCCGTGTCAGCCCCCCGCTGCCCAGTGCACCGGGCGGCCGACTGACTCCGGCAGCCTGGTGCCGGGACCGCCCCGGGCCGCGTTGACCTGAGGCTGGGTCAGGAAGAAGGCTCCGGTCAGATCCGCGTCGGTCAGGTCGGCGTCGCGCAGGTCCGCGCCGATCAGGTCGGCGCCCCGCAGGTCGGCTCCGGTGAGGTCGGCGGCGATGAGGTAGGCCCCGCGCAGATCGGCGCCGGCCAGATCGGCACCCTTCAGGCGGGCACCCATCAGGTCGGCGTTGCGGCGGTTCTTCTTCCGGCCGCGGGTGCCCGACCGGGCCAGCTCGCTGGTGCGCAGCAGGAGCGCGTTGACGCGCTGCCGGTGTGCGGGCACGTCGAGGGCGGCCAGCTCCTCGGGGGTGCCCTCGGCGAGGCGCTCGGTGTCGGCGAGGGCCCGGCGCAGGTCGGCGTGGACCGGGCGGGCGGCGGGAAGGGACAGCGCCTCCGTCAGGTACCAGAGCAGCTCGTGCA
The DNA here is from genome assembly GCF_000772045.1 of Streptomyces sp. CCM_MD2014. Taxonomy (GTDB): domain Bacteria; phylum Actinomycetota; class Actinomycetes; order Streptomycetales; family Streptomycetaceae; genus Streptomyces; species Streptomyces salinarius. The sequence continues at coordinate 578,849 of NZ_CP009754.1, forward strand.
GCTGGCGGACGACCGGGAACACGTCGAACATGCGACGCCTGTGCTCGGGCGGGCCGTCGCGCCAGTCCTCGCCGCCGAAGGTGACCTGCGAGACCCGCTGCCCGGCGCCGAAGCAGTCGTAGACCGTGCAGCCCGTGAAGCCGCGTTCCCGAAGCGTCGCGTGGATGCCGCAACGGTGGTCGGTGCGCAGGTTCGTGCAGGGTGTGCCGGCGTCCTTGTCGAGCGCGAAGTCCGCCGAGCGGGCGAACGGCAGGGCCACGCAGCACAGGCCGAAGCAGCTCCCGCAGTCGCCGCGCAGTTGCGTCCCGGGCCGCGCGTCCGACCGGTCCGCCGTGTGTTCTCGCATGTCGCCGAGGATACGGGCCGTCACCGCCCCGGCCGTCACCGCCCGGGCCGGGGCCGGCCCCGCGCGGGCGGTCAGGCCTCCAGCGCGGACAGGTCCAGCCGGGCCAGCCGCTCCGGGTCGGAGAGGATGTACAGACCCGTGATGAGACCGTCGGCGACGGTGACGTAGGTGACCGACCGCGCCTGTCCCTCGGACACCGCGACGGTGCCGACCGCGCCGTTGACCAGGACGACGCGGGCGAACCCGGCGAGGTGGCGGAAGTGGAACGCCCCGGTGGCGACCGTCCGCGCTCCCTGCACCACCTTGGACGCCGCCACGCCCCGGGCGAGCGCGCCGGCGTCGGCCCGCAGCACCACGTCCGGGTGGAGGACGGACACCAGGGCCTCGAAGTCACCGGCGCGGCTCGCGGCCAGGAACGCCTCGACCACCCGGCGCTGGCGGCCCAGGTCCGGTTCGGCGGCGGGGGTCGCCTCGCGCACCCGGCGCCGGGCCCGGCTGGCGAGCTGCCTGGTGGCGGCAGGGGTGCGCTCGACGACCGGTGCGATGTCGTCGAAGGGCACGGCGAACATGTCGTGCAGCACGAACGCCAGTCGCTCGGCCGGTTCCAGGGTCTCCAGGACGACCAGCAGGGCGATGCCGACCGAGTCGGTGCGGAGGGCCTCCTGCTCCGGATCGGCCTGCGGCAGGGCTCGCAGCACCGGGTCCGGCACGAAGGTGTCGAAGCCCTCGGTCATCGGCTCCTCGCGGCGCGCGGTACGGGAGCGCAGCAGGTCCAGGCAGATCCGGCCGGTCACGGTGGTCAGCCAGGCTCCGAGGTTGTCGATGCCGTCCTCGCCGGAGCGGTCGAGCCGCAGCCAGGCCTCCTGGACGGCGTCCTCCGCCTCGGCCAGTGAGCCGAGCATGCGGTAGGCCACCGCCTTGAGCTGTCCGCGGTGCTCCTCGAAGCGCTCCGCGAGACGCTGCTGCCCCTGTACGTCGTGCACGTCCTGCTCCCCCACCATGCCGCTACCGTCCGAAGACTTCGAAGGTCACTGCCGGCTTGCCGCCGAACCGCTCCCCGGCGGCCTGGGCGAAGCCGGTGAGGAAGCCGCGCACGTACGTCTCCGGGTCCTCGTCGGTCAGCACCTCGATGTAGGTGCGGTGTTCCAGCAGCGAGCGCACCGCGCGCTCGAGGCCCGGGGTGGCGTCCACGGCGTGGGTGGGCGAGGAGGAACCGGCGACCGCGACCCAGCGCACGCCGTTCCACGGTTCGAGGCCCTGCTCCGCCAGCTCCGGGAAGATCCACCGGTTGCCCGCGTCGGCCACCGCGTCGAGCGTGGCGCGGCCGACGGCGACGTGGTCCGGGGTGTTCCAGGCGACGCCGCCCCAGGTGTCCCGGTGGTTCATGGTGATGACCAGCTCGGGCCGGTGCCGGCGGATCGCGGCGGCGATGTCGCGGCGCAGCGCGGTGCCGTACTCGATGACACCGTCCCGGTGGCCGAGGAACTCCACCTCGCTCACCCCGACGACGGCGGCACTGGCGCGCTGCTCCCGCTCACGCAGCGGTGCGCACTCGTCCGGCGGCAGCGTGTCGATGCCCGCCTCGCCCCGGGTCGCGAGCACGTAGGCGACCTCGCGTCCCTCGTCGGTCCAGGCCGCGATCGCCGCCGAGCAGCCGTACTCCAGGTCGTCCGGGTGGGCCACGACGGCGAGGGCGCGGCGCCAGTCTCCGGGCATGGGCTCCAGTTGCGTGATCGTCGGCTCCGTCATGCCCGCACACTAACCCGCGCCGCCGACATCCCACCCGGTAATTCCGGGAGTGCCGTCATGCCTCGTCGCGGGCGAGTGCGAGCAGCCGGTCCAGGACACGGGGGCCGCCGACCCGTACGCCGTCGTGCTCGAACTCGTCGGTGACCCAGGTGCGCAGACCCCGGATCGCGCGGGCGGTGGTCAGCGCGTGCGCGGTGTCGACGTACATGTCGTCGTGGTAGACGGCCGCGGCGGCGGGCACCTCGTTGGCGGCCAGGCGGGCCGGGTCGTACAGCGGGGTCCAGTCGGTGCGGGCGGCGAGCAGTTCCGCCGTCTCGCGCAGCGGGCGCAGGGCCGGGTCGCAGTCGTACATCCAGGGGTGGATGGTCTCGCCGGTGAACAGGAGCGGTTCGTCGCCCGCGAGGGCCTTGGCGGCGTCGAAGCGCGGGAACTCGGCGCGGACCCGCTCGGCGGACCAGGCGGTGGGGCGCGCGTCCTGGCCGTAGATGGCCTCGTGGACGAGGGCGTACAGCGGCCGGCTCGCGTACGACAGCAGTCCCTGGACCTGTTCCTGGAAGGCGTCGGAGAGCTCGTGCCCGTTCGGGGTGCGGACGAAGGCGTCCTCCAGGAGGAAGTGCAGCTGGTGGCTGCCCTCGCCGCCGCCGAGCATGATGCCGAGGGACTGGAAGGCCTCCACGGTGAGGCGGTAGCCGTTCGGCAGGACCACGTCGTGGGTGAGGAGGTGGTCGGCGATGCGGCGGGCGCGTTCGACGTCCTGCGGATAGCGGGCGTAGTGCGCGGCGACCTTGCGCTCGATGCGGGGGTAGGCGGCCCGGTAGACGTCGTCGGCGTGGGCGTCGAGGGAGGGCAGACCGCCGGTGATCAGCGCGGTGCGCACGCCCCCGGGGGCGAGCGACAGGTAGGTGACGGTGCAGAAGCCGCCGAAGCTCTGGCCCAGGACGGTCCACGGGGCGCCGCCGGTGACCTGGGGGCGGATGGCCTCGCAGTCCCGGACGATGGCGTCGGCGCGGAAGTGGGCGAGGTAGTCGGCCTGCTCGGCGGGGCCGCCGCGCAGCGGGAGGGTCTGGCGGTTCGCCGGGGTGGAGGCACCGGTGCCGCGCTGGTCCAGGAGCAGCACGCGGTACTCCTCGAGGGCGCGGCCGAACCAGGCGGGGCGGCCGACGAAACGGTTCGCCTTGCCTCCGGGGCCGCCCTGGAGGTACAGCAGCCACGGCAGGTCCTGGTCGGCCTTGTCGCTCGCGACGGCCTCGCGGGCGTACAGCTCGATCGTCTCGCCGCTCGGGTCGGCGTGGTCGAGGGGCACGGTGAAACGGCGGTCGGTGAGGACGACGCCTGGCTGGCGGTAGCTGACGCTCAACGGGGCTCCCGGGGCGGACGGACGCGACGGCCGATTCTTTCGGCCGTGTCCCAGTTCAGCACACCGTCCTGCGGCGTCCGACCCCCGGGATCATGAAATCGTTTCGAACGGTCTGCTGAACGCCGGGTCAGCGGGCGCCGAGGCTGGAGTGCCGCACCACCAGTTCGGGCTGGAGGACGACCCGGCGGTGCGGGTGGGCCCGGTCCGTGCCCTCCAGCTCGGTCTCCTCCAGGAGCAGTTCGGCTGCCATGGCGCCCATGGTGACGGCGGGCTGGCGCACGGAGGTGAGCGGGACGGCCGCGGCGGCGGCGAACTCGATGTCGTCGTAGCCCACGATCGCGAGGTCGTCCGGGACGCCGACCCCGGCGGCGTACATGGCCTGCAGGACTCCGAGGGCGAGCAGGTCGTTGGCGCAGAAGACGGCGGTCGGCCGGTCGGCGAGGCCCAGCAGGCGGGCGCCGGCGTCGCGGCCCGCGGCGACGTCGAGCCGCTCGGTGGGCAGTTCGCGCAGCGCGTCGGGGCCGAGCCCGGCCTCGGCGAGCGCGGTGAGGGCGCCGGTGCGGCGGTCGCGGACCTGGTTGAGGCCGGGCGGGCCGCTGACGTAGGCGATGGAGCGGTGTCCGGCGTCCACGAGGTGGCGCACGGCCAGCGCGCCGCCCGCGACGTCGTCGACGGAGACCGAGCACTCGGTGGTGCCCTCGGCGACCCGGTCGACGAGCACGAACGGGATGTTGTGGCGCCGGAAGCCCTCGATGTTGCGGCCGGTGGCGTCGGCGGGGGTGAGCAGGACGCCGCGGACCCGCTGCTCGGCGAAGAGCGAGAGGTACTCGGCCTCCTCGGCCGGGTTCTGGGCGCTGTTGCAGACCATCACGCCGAGCCCGGCCTGGCGGGCGGCCCGTTCGGCACCGCGTGCGACGTCGACGAAGAACGGGTTGCCCATGTCCAGGACGAGCAGCCCCATGATGCGGCTGCGGCCCGCGCGCAGCTGGCGCGCGGACTCGCTGCGGACGTAGCCGAGCCGGTCGATCGCGGAGAGCACCCGCGCCCTGGTCTCGGTCGCCACGGTGTCGGGGCGGTTGATGACGTTGGAGACCGTGCCCACGGAAACTCCGGCGGCGCGGGCGACATCCTTGATACCCACGGAATGGGCCATCGGGCAGGGACCTCCGAGGTCGGGGTGGGTGTGGGGGCGGCCGCAGGACTTTCACACAGTACCCGGGCCGCCCCGGCCGGGCCCCCGTCAGGCGAGGTGGAACACCTCGGTGAGCGGTTTCATCGCTTCGTCGGGGCGGGCCCCGTCGAGGGACTCGAAGAGCGGGCCCATCTCCGCCTGCCAGCGGGCGTTGACCTCGGTGGCCTCCATGCCCGCCCGCGCGGCGGCGAAGTCGTCGGTCTCCAGGTAGCCGACGAGCAGGCCGTCGTCGCGCAGGAAGAGCGAGTAGTTGTGCCAGCCGGTGGCGGAGAGTGCCTCGCACATCTCGGGCCACACGGCGGCGTGGCGTTCGCGGTACTCCGCGATGCGGTCCCGGCGGACCTTGAGCAGGAAACAGACGCGCTGCATGAAGTACCGCTCCCGTACGAAGGGTGGGGACTGTACGAAGGTGGGACTGTACGAAGGTGGGGACTGTGCGAAGGACGGGGCCTAGAAGTTGTACTGGTCGACGTTGTCGGCGGTGAACACGGTCGGCTTGCCGAGGTCGATCACGCCGTCCTTGCCGATGGTGTACTCGCCCAGGGCGCCGGCCTCGAAGGTCTCGCCCTCCTTGCCGGTGATCTGGCCGGAGGCCAGGGCGACGGCGGTGCGCGCGGCCAGTTCGCCGAGCTTGGCCGGGTCCCACAGCTCGAACGCCTCGACGGTGCCGTTCTTGACGTACTTGCGCATGTCGTTGGGGGTGCCGAGGCCGGTCAGCTTGACCTTGCCCTTGTACTTGGAGCCGGACAGGTACTGGGCGGCGGCCTTGATGCCGACGGTGGTCGGGGAGATGATCCCCTTCAGGTTGGGGTGCTCCTGGAGCAGGCCCTGGGTCTGCTGGAAGGACTTCTGGGCGTCGTCGTCTCCGTAGGCGACCTTGACCAGCTTGATGTCCTTGTACTTCGGATCCTTCAGCTCGTCCTTCATGATCTCGATCCAGGCGTTCTGGTTCGTCGCGGTCTGCGCGGCGGACAGGATCGCGATCTCGCCCTTGTTGCCGATCTGCTCGGCCAGCTGCTGCACCTGGGTGCGGCCGATGTCGTCGGCGGAGGCCTGGGAGATGAAGGCGTTGCGGCACTCGGGGTTGGTGTCCGAGTCGTAGGTGACGATCTTGATGTCGTTCTTCATGGCCTGCTTGAGCGCGGTGCACAGCGCGCCCGGGTCCTGCGCGGAGACGGCGATGGCGTCGACCTGCTGCTGGGTGAGCGTGTTGACGTAGGAGACCTGGCCGGCGGTGTCGGTGCCGCTGGAGGTGCCGACCTCCTTGTAGCTGGAGCCCAGCTCCTCGAGGGCCTTCTCGCCGCCCTTGTCGGCGACGGTGAAGTAGGGGTTGTTGACCTGCTTGGGCAGGAAGCCGACGGTCAGCCCCTTCTTCGTCGCGGCGTTGGGGTCGGCCTTGCCCGCGGCGGCGGCCTTGCCGCCCTCGTCCTTGACGTCCTCCTTGGTGGTGCCGCCGCAGGCGGTGGCCGCCAGGGCGAGGGAGGTGACGGCGGCGAGTGCCGCGCAGGTACGGCGGATGGACGACTTGCGCATGGTGGGTTCCTTACGGGGGTGGACGGAGCCGGTGACGGGTTACGGGGTGGGCGCGGGCGTCTTGGACGGGGGCGCCGTCGCCGCCCTGCGTCCGGCCCTCGCGAGGGAGACCTGCCGCGCGACCCGGGGGCCGAGCACGGAGAGGACGAGCAGGACGCCGGTGACGACGATCTGCGACTGGGCGGAGACGTCCCGCAGGCTCATCACGTTCTGCAGCGCGCCGAGCAGGAACACGCCCGCGATCGCCCCGCCGAGGGTGCCCTTGCCGCCGTCGAAGTCGATGCCGCCCAGGAGCACGGCGGCGACGACGGAGAGTTCGAGGCCGGTGGCGTTGTCGTAGCGGGCGCTGGCGTAGTGCAGGGCCCAGAAGACGCCGGTGAGGGCGGACATCAGGCCGGTCAGCGTGAACAGGATCAGCTTCTGCCGCTTGACCCGGATGCCGGCGAACCGGGCGGCCTCCTCGCTGGCGCCGATGGCGAACAGCGAGCGGCCGAACGGCATGGCGTGCAGGGCGAGGACGGCGACGGCCAGCAGCACGAGGAAGGGCAGGAAGGCGTACGGGACGAAGGTGCCGTCGATGCGTCCGGCCGCGAAGTCCAGGTACTGCGCGGGGAAGTCGGTCACCGCGTCGGAGCCGAGCACGATCTGCGCGATGCCGCGGTAGGCGGCCATGGTGCCGATGGTGACGGCGAGGGAGGGCAGCCCGAGCCGGGTGACGAGCAGGCCGTTGACCAGGCCGCAGACCACGCCGAGCAGCAGGCAGATGGGGATGATCGTCTCGATGGTCATGCCCTGGTTCCACAGCGCGCCCATGACCGCGCCGGACAGACCCGCGGTGGAGGCGACCGACAGGTCGATCTCGCCGGAGACGACCAGCAGCGTCATCGGCAGGGCGATGAGTGCGATCGGCAGGGTGTTGCCGATGAGGAAGGACAGGTTGAGGGCGTTGCCGAACCCGTCGACAAAGCCGAAGGAGAGCAGCAGGACGACCACGAGGAGGGCGCCCACCACGGTGTCCCAGCGGACGGCGCGCGTCAGGGAGGTGTCAGCCATGGCGGGCGTTCCTCTTCTTCAGGGCGTTGGCCACGCGCAGGGCGACGATCCGGTCGACGGCGATGGCGAGGATGAGCAGAATGCCGTTGATGGCCAGCACCCACACGGAGCTGACGCCGAGGGCGGGCAGCACGCTGTTGATCGAGGTGAGCAGGAGCGCGCCGAGGGCCGCGCCGTAGACGCTGCCGGAGCCGCCGGTGAAGACGACGCCGCCGACCACCACGGCGCTGACGACGGTCAGTTCGTAGCCGTTGCCGGTGCCGGAGTCCACGTTGCCGAAGCGGGCGAGGTACAGGGCGCCGGCGAGTCCGGCGAGGGCGCCGCAGAAGGTGTAGGCGGCCAGGATGCGCTTGCGGACCGGAATGCCGGCCAGGCGGGCGGCGTCGGGGTTGGAGCCGAGCGCGTACAGCTCGCGTCCGCTGCCGAAGTGCTTGAGGTAGTACGCGGTGGCGACGAGCACCGCGAGGGCGATCAGCGCCAGCCACGGTACGGCGGAGATGCCGCCGGAGCCGAAGTCGACGAAGCCGCCGGGCAGGTCGGCCGCGGTGATCTGCCGGGAGCCGACCCAGATGGAGTCGATGCCGCGGATGATGTAGAGGGTGCCGAGGGTGACCACCAGGGCGGGCACCTGGCCGAGGCTGACCAGAAGGCCGTTGAGGAGGCCGAAGCCGACGCCCGTCAGCACCGCGAGCAGCACCGCGACGACGGGGTTGCCGCCGTCCTGGAGCCAGACGCCGGCGGCGAAGGCGCTGATGCCGAGGGTGGAGCCGACGGACAGGTCGACGTTGCGGGTGATGACGACCAGGGACTGGCCGGTGGCGACCAGGACCAGGATGGTCGCGTTCAGCAGGAGGTCCTTGATGCCCTGCTCGGACAGGAACTCGCTGTTGCCGGCCTGGGTGATGGCGATCATCACCAGGAAGACCAGCAGGATGGCCAGTTCGCGCATCTTGAAGATGCGGTCCACGAGCCGGGTCGCACCGGCCCCCGGCACGTCGGCCACGAGGGCCTTCTCGGGTGCGGTGACCGTCATGCGGCGGCCCTCCCCGTGGCTGCGGCCATCACGGTCTCCTCCGTGGCGTCGGCGCGGGCTATCTCGGCGGTCAGGCGCCCCTCGTGCATCACCAGGACGCGGTCGGCCATGCCGAGGACCTCGGGCAGGTCGGAGGAGATCATCAGGACGGCCACGCCGTCGGCGGCGAGCTGCGAGAGCAGTCGGTGCACCTCGGCCTTGGTGCCGACGTCGATGCCGCGGGTGGGCTCGTCGACGATCAGTACCTTGGGGCCGGTGGCCAGCCACTTGGCGAGTACGACCTTCTGCTGGTTGCCGCCGGACAGGGTGGCGACGGTGTCGGCGATGCGGGCGTACTTGACCTGGAGCTTGACCGCCCAGTCGAGGGAGCGGCTGCGTTCGGCGCCGCGGTCCACGAACCCGCCCTTCACGGTCGTCCGCAGGCCGGTGAGGCCGATGTTGCGCTCGATGGACATGTCCATCACCAGGCCCTGGGCCCGGCGGTCCTCCGGGACCAGGGCGAGGCCCGCGGCCATCGCGGTGGAGGGCGCGCCGTTGACGAGCGGCTTGCCGTCGACCTCTACCTCCCCCGCGTCCCAGCGGTCGACGCCGAAGACGGCGCGGGCGACCTCGGTGCGTCCGGCGCCGACCAGTCCGGCCAGCGCGACGATCTCACCGCGCCGCACCTCGAAGGAGACGTCGGTGAAGACGCCCTCGCGGGTCAGGCGGCGCACGCTGAGCGCGGTCTCGCCGGGGGTGACCTCCTGCTTGGGGTACAGCTCGTCGAGATCGCGGCCGACCATGCGGCGCACCAGGTCGTCCTCGGTCATGCCCTCGAGGGGCTCGCCTGCGATCCAGGCGCCGTCGCGCAGGGTGGTGACCCGCTCGCAGATGCGGAAGATCTCCTCCAGGCGGTGGGAGACGAACAGCACCGCGGCGCCCTGTTCGCGCAGGGTGCGCACCACGCCGAAGAGGCGGGCCACCTCGCTGCCGGTGAGGGCGGCGGTCGGCTCGTCCATGATCAGGACGCGGGCGTCGAAGGAGAGCGCCTTGGCGATCTCGACGATCTGCTGGTCCGCGATGGACAGGCCGCGCGCGGGCCGGCCGGGGTCCAGCTCGACGCCGAGGCGCAGCATCAGTTCGGCGGTGGCGGCGTGGGTGGCCTTGTGGTCGATGCGGCCGAGGGCGCGGCGCGGCTGGCGGCCCATGAAGATGTTCTCGGCGATCGACAGGTCGGGAAAGAGGGTGGGCTCCTGGTAGATCACGGCGATGCCGGCGTCCCGGGCGTCGCCGGGACCGTGGAAGACGACCGGTGCGCCGTCGAGCAGCACCTGGCCGGCGTCCGGCCGGTGCACACCGGCCAGCGTCTTGATGAGGGTCGACTTTCCGGCGCCGTTCTCGCCGGCGAGGGCGTGCACCTCGCCGGGGAACAGCTCCAGGGAGACGTCCCGCAGCGCACGGACCGCGCCGAAGGACTTGGAGACGTCCCTGAGCGCCAGAACCGGGGCCGAACCCGTGTCGGACGGGTGGGTCATTGGGGGCTCCTCGACGACGCCGGGCGGGGCGGCCCTCACGGCATCGTGAAAGGTTTCAACTCGGTTGCCGGGGACGTTAGGCAGCGAGGGTATGTCACGTCAATGGTTCCGCGTCGAAAAAGTTTCGAACTCCGAAGGTCACGGCGGAGTCACGGACAGCCGGGGCGGCGAGAAGGGTTGACACCCTTTCGAGGGGCTCATAACTTCGCGTTCTGAATCGTTTCATCCATGGTCGTGCTCACAGCGGGAACACGACCCGATGCCACAGGAGCGCCGAAGTGACCGAGCTCGCCGCGGTGAAAGCCGCGCTCAAGACCCAGGCCGTCGAGACGCCGTCGTGGGCGTACGGCAACTCGGGCACCCGCTTCAAGGTGTTCGCCCAGGCCGGTGTGCCGCGCGACCCCTTCGAGAAGCTGGACGACGCGGCGAAGGTGCACGAGTTCACCGGCGTGGCCCCGACCGTGGCCCTCCACATCCCCTGGGACCGGGTCGAGGACTACGCCGCGCTGGCCGCACACGCCGAGAAGCGGGGCGTGCGGATCGGCGCGATCAACTCCAACACCTTCCAGGACGACGACTACAAGCTGGGCAGCATCTGCCACCCCGACGCGGCGGTGCGCAGGAAGGCCGTCGACCACCTGCTGGAGTGCGTCGACATCATGGACGCCACCGGGTCGCGCGACCTGAAGCTCTGGTTCGCCGACGGCACGAACTACCCCGGCCAGGACGACGTCCGTTCCCGCCAGGACCGGCTGGCCGAGGGCCTGGCCGAGGTGTACGAGCGGCTCGGCGAGGGGCAGCGGATGCTCCTGGAGTACAAGCTCTTCGAGCCGGCGTTCTACACGACGGACGTGCCGGACTGGGGCACGGCGTACGCGCACTGCCTGAAGCTGGGCGAGAAGGCACAGGTCGTGGTCGACACGGGGCACCACGCGCCGGGCACGAACATCGAGTTCATCGTGGCGACGCTGCTGCGGGAGGGGAAGCTCGGCGGGTTCGACTTCAACTCGCGCTTCTACGCGGACGACGACCTGATGGTGGGCGCGGCCGACCCGTTCCAGCTGTTCCGGATCATGTACGAGGTGGTGCGCGGGGGCGGGTTCACGTCCGACGTGGCGTTCATGCTCGACCAGTGCCACAACATCGAGGCGAAGATCCCGGCGATCATCCGGTCGGTGATGAACGTGCAGGAGGCCACGGCGAAGGCGCTGCTGGTCGACGGTACGGCGCTGGCCGCCGCGCAGGCCTCGGGGGATGTGCTGGAGGCCAACGCGGTGTTGATGGACGCGTACAACACGGACGTGCGTCCGCTGCTGCGGGAGGTGCGGGAGGAGTCGGGGTTGGACCCCGAGCCGATGAAGGCGTATCGCTCCTGCGGGTGGGCGGAGAAGGTTGTCACCGAGCGGGTTGGCGGGCAGCAGGCGGGGTGGGGGGCGTGACCATCTGCCTGGTTCCCGTTGTTCGCGGACTGCGGGTTGTTCGTGGTTGATCGCGCGGTTCCCCGCGCCCCTGAAAGTCACCCCCGTTCACAAAGGACTGTAAAGACATGGCGACCCACCCTGCGGCCGACGCCCTCCTCGCCCGTTCCCATCGGCTCGGCGCCGATCCGCGCAACACCAACTACGCCGGCGGCAACGCGTCCGCCAAGGGCACCGGGACCGACCCCGTCACGGGAGGTGATGTCGAGCTGATGTGGGTCAAGGGGTCCGGCGGGGATCTCGGGACGCTCACCGAGGCGGGGCTCGCCGTGCTGCGGCTGGACCGGATGCGGGCGCTCAAGGGCGTCTACCCGGGCGTCGAGCGCGAGGACGAGATGGTCGCCGCCTTCGACTACTGCCTGCACGGCAAGGGCGGCGCCGCGCCCTCGATCGACACGGCGATGCACGGGCTGGTCGAGGCGGCGCACGTCGACCACCTGCACCCGGACTCCGGGATCGCGCTGGCCTGTGCGGCGGACGGCGAGAAGCTGACCGCCGAGTGCTTCGGGGACACCGTGGTGTGGGTGCCGTGGCGGCGTCCCGGGTTCCAGCTCGGGCTGGACATCGCCGCCGTGAAGGAGGCCAACCCGCAGGCGATCGGCTGTGTGCTCGGCGGGCACGGCATCACCGCCTGGGGCGACACGTCCGAGGAGTGCGAGCGCAACTCGCTGCACATCATCCGCACCGCCGAGGCCTTCCTGGCCGAGCGGGGGAAGGCCGAGCCCTTCGGTCCGGTGATCGCGGGGTACGAGGCGCTGCCCGCGGCCGAGCGGCGGGAGCGGGCGGCGGCGCTGGCTCCGTACGTCCGCGGTCTGGCGTCCCGGGACCGGGCGCAGGTCGGGCACTTCACCGACTCCGACGTGGTACTGGACTTCCTCGCGCGGGCCGAGCACCCGCGGCTCGCCGCGCTCGGCACCTCCTGCCCGGACCACTTCCTGCGGACGAAGGTGCGGCCGCTGGTTCTGGACGTGGCCCCGTCCGCACCGCTGGAGGAGGCCGTCGCCCGGCTCAGGGAGCTGCACGCGGCCTACCGCGAGGAGTACGCCGCGTACTACGAGCGGCACGCCGAGCCCGGCTCCCCCGCCATGCGCGGTGCCGACCCGGCGATCGTGCTGGTGCCGGGCGTGGGCATGTTCAGCTTCGGCAAGGACAAGCAGACCGCCCGGGTGGCCGGCGAGTTCTACGTCAACGCGATCAACGTGATGCGCGGCGCCGAGGCGGTGTCGTCGTACGCGCCGATCGAGGAGTCGGAGAAGTTCCGCATCGAGTACTGGGCGCTGGAGGAGGCCAAGCTCCGGCGGATGCCGAAGCCGAAGCCGCTGGCCACCCGGGTCGCCCTGGTGACCGGCGCGGGCAGCGGGATCGGGAAGGCCATCGCGCGCCGGCTGGCCGACGAGGGGGCGTGCGTGGTCGTGGCCGACCTGAACGCCGAGAACGCGGCCGCGGTCGCAAAGGAGCTGGGCGGGGACGACAAGGCCGTGGCCGTGCGCGTCGACGTCACCTCCGAGGAGCAGATCGCCGACGCCTTCCGGGCGGCCGTGCTCGCCTTCGGCGGGGTGGACCTGGTGGTCAACAACGCGGGGATCTCGGTCTCCAAGCCGCTGCTGGAGACCACCGCGAAGGACTGGGACCTGCAGCACGACATCATGGCCCGGGGTTCCTTCCTCGTCTCGCGCGAGGCGGCCCGGGTGATGACCGCGCAGGAACTGGGCGGCGACATCGTGTACATCGCGTCGAAGAACGCCGTGTTCGCCGGCCCGAACAACATCGCCTACTCCGCCACCAAGGCCGACCAGGCCCACCAGGTGCGCCTCCTCGCCGCCGAACTGGGCGAGCACGGCATCCGGGTCAACGGCGTCAACCCCGACGGTGTGGTGCGCGGTTCCGGGATCTTCGCGGGCGGCTGGGGCGCCGAGCGCGCCGCCGTGTACGGGGTGCCGGAGGAGAAGCTGGGCGAGTTCTACGCCCAGCGCACGCTGCTCAAGCGCGAGGTGCTGCCCGAGCACGTCGCCAACGCCGTGTTCGCGCTGACCGGCGGCGACCTGACTCACACCACCGGTCTGCACGTCCCGGTCGACGCCGGCGTGGCCGCCGCGTTCCTGCGATGAGCGCCGCCGTGGACCTCACGTCGTACGCCGCAATCGACCTCGGCGCGTCCAGCGGGCGCGTCATGGTCGGCCGCGTCGGCCCCGGCCGGCTGGAGCTGACCGAGGCGCACCGCTTCCGCAACCGGCCGGTCCGTACGCCCGACGGGCTGCGCTGGGACGTCCTCGCGCTGTACGCCGGGGTGCTGGACGGGCTGCGGGCGGCCGGGCCGGTGGCCTCGGTGGGCGTGGACAGCTGGGCCGTCGACCACGGCCTGCTGGACGCGGACGGGGCACTGCTCGGCAACCCCGTGCACTACCGGGACGCCCGCACCGAGGGCGTCCCGGAGAAGGTGTGGGCCACGCTGCCGGCCGGGGAGCTGTACGCGGCGACCGGGTTGCAGTACGCGCCCTTCAACACCCTGTACCAGCTCGTCGCCGCCCGGGGCACGGCCCAGTTCGCGGCGGCCCGGCGGCTGTTGCTGATCCCGGACCTGCTGACGTACTGGCTGACCGGCGAGCAGGGCACGGAGCTGACCAACGCCTCCACGACCCAGCTGATCGACCCCCGCACCCGGGACTGGTCCCGTCAGGTCGCGGACCGGCTGGGGATCGACCTCGGCCTGTTCGCACCGCTGCGCCGGCCCGGCGACCCGGCCGGGCTGCTGCGGCCGGAGGTGCTGGAGGAGACCGGCCTGGCGGGGCCCGTGCCGGTGACGGCGGTCGGCTCGCACGACACCGCCTCCGCGGTGGCCGCCGTACCGGCCGCGGACGAACGGTTCGCCTACATCTGCACCGGCACCTGGTCGCTGGCCGGGCTGGAACTGACCGCGCCGGTGCTGTCGGAGGAGAGCCGGGCCGCCAACTTCACCAACGAGCTGGGGCTGGACGGCACGGTCCGCTACCTGCGCAACATCATGGGTCTGTGGCTGCTCCAGGAGTGCCTGCGGGAGTGGGGCGACCCCGGTCTGGGCGGGCTGCTGACCGAGGCGGCCCGGGTGCCGGGGCTGCGGTCGGTGGTCGACGCGGGTGACGCGGCGTTCCTTGCGCCGGGGCGGATGCCGGAGCGGATCGCGGAGGCGTGCCGCGCGTCCGGGCAGCCGGTGCCCGAGTCGCCGGCCGAGGTGACGCGATGCATCCTCGACTCGCTGGCGCTGGCCCACCGCAGGGCCGTGGCGGACGCCCAGCGGCTCGCCGGGCACCCCGTCGACGTGGTGCACGTGGTCGGCGGCGGCACCCGCAACGCGCTGCTGTGCCAACTGACGGCCGACGCCTGCGGGCTGCCGGTGGTGGCGGGGCCGACGGAGGCCGCCGCGCTCGGCAACGTCCTCGTGCAGGCCCGCGCCCACGGCCTGGTCGGCGACCTCGCCGGCATGCGGCGGCTGGTGTCGCGCACCCAGTCGCTGACCCGCTACGAACCGGCCGGCGACACGGCGCGCTGGCGGGCCGCCGAGGCCCGACTCGCCCACCGGTGAACCGGGTCTCCCCCGCCCTCCACCCCGACGACTACCCTGCTCTGGGCATGCGCCCGACGATCGAACACGAGGAGCCGCGATGCGTGTCGCCCTGTTCCTGACCTGCGTCAACGACACGCTCTATCCGGACACCGGCCGGGCGGTGGTGAAGCTGCTCACCCGGCTGGGTGTCGACGTCGACTTCCCCATGGCCCAGACCTGTTGCGGTCAGGCGCACTACAACACCGGTTACCGGCACGAGGCCGAGCCGCTGGCCCGGCGCTTCGCCGACGTGTTCGCGGGCTACGACGCGATCGTGACGCCGTCGGGCTCGTGCGGGGCGATGGTGCGGGAGCTGTATCCGCGGATGGGCGAGCGGGCGCGGGCGGAGGGGCGCGGGGACGGGCTCGCGGCCACGCTGGCGCCGGTGGTCCCGAAGACGTACGAGCTGACGGAGTTCCTGGTGGACGTGCTGGGGGTGACCGACGTGGGGGCGTACTACCCGCACACGGTGACGTACCACCCGACCTGCCACGGTCTGCGCAGCCTCGGCCTGGGCGACCGGCCGAGGCGCCTGCTGGAGGCGGTGAAGGGGCTCGAACTGGTGGAGCTGCCGGGCGCCGAGGAGTGCTGCGGCTTCGGCGGGACCTTCGCCGTGAAGAACTCCGACGTGTCGGCGGCGATGGGCGCGGACAAGGTGCGCAACGCCCAGTCCACGGGCGCGGAGGTGCTGTGCGCGGCCGACAACTCCTGTCTGATGCACATCGGCGGGACCATGGCGCGGCTGCGCACGGGCATGCGGCCGGTGCACATCGCGGAGATTCTGGCGAGCACTCAGGAGGCGGTGACCGCGTGAGCGGGACGTTCGTGGGAATGCCGGCCTTTCCCGAGGCGGCGCGGGAGGCCGTGGGCGACGAGACGTTGCGCGGCAACCTGCGTCACGCCACGCACACCATCCGGGACAAGCGGGCCCGCGCGGTCGCCGAGCTGGACGACTGGGCGGCGCTGCGCGAGGCGGGGAAGCGGATCAAGGACCACACGCTGCGCCATCTCGACCGGTACCTGGTGCAGGTGGAGGAGGCGGTGACGGCCGCCGGCGGCACCGTGCACTGGGCCGCCGACGCGGACGAGGCCAACGAGATCGTCGCCCGGCTGGTCAAGGAGACCGGCGAGAGCGAAGTCGTCAAGGTCAAGTCGATGGCCACGCAGGAGATCGCCCTCAACGAGGCGCTCCAGGCGCAGGGCATCCGCGCCTACGAGACCGATCTCGCCGAACTGATCGTGCAGTTGGGCAAGGACCGGCCCTCGCACATCCTGGTGCCGGCCATCCACCGCAACCGGGGCGAGATCCGGGACATCTTCCGCTCCGAGATGAGCGAGTGGGGCCGTCCGGCGCCCGAGGATCTGACGGACACGCCCGCCGAACTCGCGGAGGCGGCCCGGCTGCACCTGCGGGAGAAGTTCCTGCGGGCCAAGGTCGGCATCTCGGGCGCCAACTTCGTGGTGGCCGAGACCGGCACGCTGGTGGTCGTGGAGTCCGAGGGCAACGGGCGGATGTGCCTCACCCTGCCCGAGACGCTGATCTCGGTCGTCGGGATCGAGAAGATCGTGCCGAGGTGGCAGGACCTGGAGGTGTTCCTGCAGACCCTCCCCCGCTCCTCGACGGCCGAGCGCATGAACCCGTACACGTCCATGTGGACGGGCACCGGCGGCGGCCGGAACGGGGAAGGGGACGGTCCGCGCACGTTCCACCTGGTGCTGCTGGACAACGGCCGCACCGACACCCTCGCCGACGAGGTCGGCCGCCAGGCCCTGCGCTGCATCCGCTGCTCGGCCTGCCTGAACGTGTGCCCGGTGTACGAACGGGCCGGCGGCCACGCCTACGGCTCGGTGTATCCGGGCCCGATCGGCGCCATCCTCAGTCCCCAACTGCGGGGCACCGAAAGCGAGATCGACGCGTCCCTGCCGTACGCCTCCTCGCTGTGCGGGGCGTGCTACGAGGTGTGCCCGGTCGCCATCGACATCCCCGAGGTGCTGGTGCACCTGCGGGAACGGGTGGTGCAGGGCGGACCGGCCGTACGGAACGGCAACCGGGTGGTGCTGAAGCCGGCCGGGGGACACGCGGCCGAGCGGGCGGCGATGCGGGCGGCGCAGTGGGCGTTCACGCACCCGGGCGCACTGCGGACCGGGCAGCGCCTGGCCTCGCGCACCCGCCGTCTGCATCCGCGCACCCTGCCCGGTCCCGGCCGGGCGTGGAGCGGCAGCCGGGACCTTCCGGCGGTGCCCGCGGAGCCGTTCCGGGACTGGTGGCAGCGCACGCGCGGTGGAAGGGACGGGGCGAAGTGAGCAGCAGGGAACGTATCCTGGGCCGGGTCCGGCGGGCGCTGGCGGACGTGCCGGACGACGCGAGGCCCTACGAGGAGACCATCGTCCGGGGCTATCTGCGCGAGCACGGGCAGCGGTCCGCCGCTCGGACGGTGGACCTCCTCGCCGAGAACCTGGCCGACTACCGGGCGATCGTGCACCGGTGCGCGGACGGGCAGTTGCCCGAGCTGCTCGCCCGTCTCCTGACCGCGCACGGCTCGCGGAGCGTGGTGGTACCGCCGGGGTTGCCGAGCCGGTGGCTGGGGGCCGTCGACGCGCCGCTCGTCCAGGACCTGGCGGCGAGTACGGCGGCGGAACTCGACGAGGTCGACAGCGTGGTCACCGGCTGCGCCGTGGCCGTCGCCGAGACCGGCACGATCGTCCTGGACGGCTCCCCCGACCAGGGACGGCGGCGCATCACCCTGGTCCCGGACCACCACGTCTGCGTGGTGCGCGTACCGGACCAGGTGGTGTCGTCGGTCCCGCGGGCCCTCGAACGCCTCGACCCGAAGCGGCCGTTGACGTGGATCTCCGGGCCCTCCGCGACCAGTGACATCGAACTGGACCGGGTCGAGGGGGTGCACGGTCCGCGCACCCTGGAGGTGGTGCTGCTGGGCGGCTCGTAGCACGGCCGGGGTGTCGCTGGGTACACCCCCCGATACGGGCTCTGCGCCCAGTGTGGCCCGGCCCCGCTCTCCGTAGCGTCTTCCACGAGGCACCGCACAGGGCGGGCCGCACGGAAGGTGATGACCATGTTTCGCTCCGGAGCACGAGGCAGCCACGACCCGGGCCCCGCCCCCGAGGCCCTCCGGCTCGTCAAGGTGACCCGTACGTACGGCTCGGCGGAGAACGCCGTGAGGGCCCTGGACGGTGTGACGCTGAGCCTGGGGCGCGGGACGTTCACCGCGGTGATGGGGCCGTCGGGTTCGGGCAAGTCCACGCTGCTGCAGTGCGCGGCCGGCCTCGACCGGCCGGACAGCGGCATCGTGTGCGTGGACGGCAAGGAGCTGACGGGTGGCGGCGAGGCGGAGCTGACGAAGTTCCGGCGCGGCCGGGTCGGGTTCGTGTTCCAGCAGTACAACCTGCTGGAGACGCTGACCGTCGCGCAGAACACGGTGCTGCCGCTCAAGCTGGCCGGACGGCGCGTCGACCGGAAGCGGGCGCGGGAGATCCTGACCTCGGTCGGTCTGGGGGACCGGCTCGGTCACCGTCCCGACCAGCTCTCCGGCGGTCAGCGGCAGCGGGTGGCGATCGCCCGGGCCCTCGTCACCGAACCCCGGGTGATCTTCGCGGACGAGCCGACCGGTGCCCTGGACACGCGCAGCGCCCGGCAGGTGCTGCTGCTCCTCCAGGAGGCGGTGCGGGTGCACGGGCGGACCGTGGTGATGGTGACGCACGACCCGGTCGCCGCCTCGTACGCCGACTCGGTGGTCTTCCTCGCCGACGGCCGGCCGGCGGGGCGGATGGACGCCCCGACGCCGGACGCGGTCGCGGAACGCCTCGCGCACCTGGGCGACGACGTGCCGGCGGGGGTGTGAGCGATGTTCGTACTGGCTCTCCGGTCGATCCGGCGCCGTCCCGGACGGTTCCTCGCGACGCTGCTGTCCGCCTTCCTGGGGGCGGGGATCATCATGACGTTCAACTCGATGCACGACACGGCCGGACAGGCCGGCGTCGACCCGGTCAGTTCGGAGACTCTGGGCACGGCGGCGGGGGTGGTCGGCGGGTACGGGACCCTGCTGGTGTTCTTCGCGGTGGCCTCGACGCTGACGGTCAACGTGCGTCAGCGCACCGCCGAGCTGGAGCTGCTGCGCTGCTCGGGGGCGACCCCGGCGCAGATCAAGCGGATGGTCGTGGGTGAGGCGGTGGCCGTGGCCCTGGTGGGCGCGGCGCTGGCGATCGGACCGGCGATGCTCGGCGGACGGGCCCTGCTCGGCCTGTTCCAGGACAGCGGCCAGGTGGCGCGGTCCGTGGACTACTCCTTCGGTCCGGTCGCGCTGCTGAGTGGTGTGGACATCACGCTGCTGGCGTCCGCGGGCGCCGCGTTCCTGGCGGTGCGGCGGCTGACCCGGGGCCGTCGGGAGCGGACCGGGGCCAAGCGGTTCCTGGCGTGTGCGGCACTGGTCACCGGTGCCCTCGGGGCCTGCTCCACCTTCCTGTTCTCCGCGACGGACGAGGCGCTGATGGCGGCGCCGGCCTACGGGGCGATCCTGCTGTCGGTCGGTTTCGCGCTGCTGTCCCCGCGGCTGCTGAAGGGCGTGCTCGACCGGCTGCCGCTGAGCGGCGCGAGCGGCTGGCTGGCCGTGCGGAACCTGCGGGAGCGGGCGGATCAGCTGGCCGGGATCCTGGTGTCGCTGATCATGTTCACCGCCGTGTCGACGGCGACGGTCACGATGCAGGCCGTGGAGAGCGACGCGGTGAAGGCCTCGGGTCTGGTGAAGTCGGTCGACGCGAAGAACCTGGAGACGCTCAACCTCACGGTGGTCGGCATCATCGCGGTGTTCGTGTGCGTGATGCTGGTCAACTCGCTGTACGCGGCGACGACGTACCGGGCGCGTGAATTCGGTCAACAGCGGCTGGCGGGGGCGACGCCGGGACAGGTGCTGGGCGTGGTGGCCGTCGAGGGCGTGGTTCTCACGGTGACGGGCGTGTTCTTCGGGACGGTGGCCGCGCTGGCCGGTGTGGTGCCGTTCACGGTGGTCCGCACCGACGCCGTGCTGCCGGACCAGTTCTTCGGCGTGTGGCTCGCGATGGTGTCGGTGTCGGCGGCGGCGACGCTGGGCACGAGCCTGGGCACGGCCCGGCGGGTGCTGCGGACACCGGCGGTGGGGGCGGTGACGGCGGCCGCGTGAACGGCGGAAGGGGAGAGGGGGCGGCCACAGTGACGGTCGCCCCCTCTCCCCTCCCTGTCTTCCGGTTCTCCGGTCAGTCGGCCTTGGCGTACTCCTTCGCCATGCCGCCGGCGAAGTCGTACACGACGCACTGTCCGTCGCCCACGACCCAGGCGTCGTGGCCCGGTGAGCAGACGAAGACGTCGCCCGGTCCCACTTCGCTCTCGGTGCCGTCGTCCATGCGGACGTGCATGCGTCCCTCGACGACGTAGCAGTTGTGGTGGATCATGCAGCTGTCGGTGCCGGCGATCGGCGCCACGGACTCCGACCAGCGCCAGCCCGGTTCGAAGGTGGCGACGGCGAAGTCGAGCCCTTCCATGTGGACGGCCTCGATGTGCCCGCGCGGAAAGTCGCGCCGCTCGTCCGGCTTGTCGAGCGTCTTTGCCTCCAGCATGACGCTCCTCCTTTCCCTGGCCCCACCACTCCATCGTCCGCCTGTCAACTCGGGGGCGCCATCCGGGGGACCCGCGGCGTCAGCGGGGCCCGCCGCAGAGTTCGGCGAAGCGGGCGGCGTCCACGTTGCCGCCGGAGAGGATCACGCCGACGCGGCGGGGCAGGGGGTCGATCCGGCCGCTGAGCAGAGCGGCCAGCGGGGTGGCCCCGCTGGGTTCGAGGACGGTCTTCAGCCGTTCGAAGGCGAACCTCATCGCGTGCCGGATCTCGTCGTCCGAGACCAGCACGATCCCGTCCAGGAGTCTCCGGTTGAGGGAGAACGTCAGCTCGCCGGGGGTGGGCAGGGCCTGGCCGTCGGCGATGGTGCGGGGGACGGGCACGGTGACGCGCCGGCCGGCTTCCAGGGAGCGCCTGGTGTCGTCCCCGGCCTCCGGTTCGACGCCGATCACCCGGGTCCCTGGGTACAGGGCCTTGACGGCGGTGGCGCTCCCGGCGATCAGTCCGCCGCCGCCGACCGGCGCGATCAGCGCGTCGAGTTCTCGCGTTTCCTCGACCAGTTCCAGGGCGGCGGTGCCCTGGCCCGCGATGACGTGCGGGTGTTCGTAGGGCGGGATCAGGGTCAGGCCCCGGTCGGCGGCCAGAGCCCCGGCGATGGCCGCGCGGTCGCCGGTGTAGCGGTCGTAGGTGACGATCTCGGCGCCGTAGCCGGCGGTGGCCTCCCGTTTGGAGGGCGGCGCGTCCTCGGGCATCACGATCACGGCGGTGGTGCCCAGCTCGCGTGCGGCCAGGGCGACGGCCTGGGCGTGGTTGCCCGAGGAGTAGGCGGCGACGCCCCGGGCCAGCTGCTCGGGCGCGAGGCGGGAGGCGGCGTTGTAGGCCCCCCGGAACTTGAAGGCGCCGACCCGCTGGAGGTTCTCGCACTTGAGGTGGATTTCGGCGCCGACGAGGGCGTCCAGGGTGCGCGAGCGCAGGACGGGGGTGCGGTGTGCGACGCCCTCGACGCGGGCGGCGGCGGAGCGGACGTCGTCGAGGGTGACCGGCGGGGTGGTGGACGTCACGGGTGTCCTCAGGGGGTGTCGGCGGCCGGGCCGGGGACGGCGCGGGCCTGGGAGAGGTAGTGGTAGGCGGAGGCGCGGGAGATGCCGAGCCGGGCGGCGACGTGCTCGACCGAGCGGCGTACGGCGAAGACCCCGCGCCCGTCGAGGTCGCGGAACAGCTCCAGTCGCCGCTCCCGGTCCAGCGCCGCCCAACTGGTGTCCCGGCGCAGCGGGTGGTCGTCGACGATGGCGTCCACCACGGCGTCGATGTCGTCGCCGAAGGTGGTGGCCGGGACTTCGGCGGGGGTGCGGGCGGTGCCCGCGAGGGCGCCGAGGAGGGCGTGGGCGCGGTCGACGGCGCTGACGTCCAGGTTGACGCACAGGGCGCCGAAGACGGCGCCCGTGGAGTCGCGCAGCACCATGGTGGACGACTTGAGCAGGGTGCCCCCGGGCGTGCGGGTGACGTAGTTCAGCTCGTCGCGGGCCTCGTCCCCGCGGGCCAGCACGCGCATGCCGATCTCGCTCATCGCGCCGCCCACGGTCCGCCCGGTCACCGACCCGGCGACGGCCACGACCGAGTGCTCGGGGTGCCGGTAGTCGTGGAGCACCACCTCGCAGACCGGTCCGAACGTCGCGGCGACGCCGTCGACCACCGGTCGCAGCGCGGCGAGGACGGCGTCGCGTTCGGCGTCCAGTGCGGGTTCCGTCATCGGTCCCTCCTCGTGCGGACTCCAGGACAGGACTCCAGGAGATGAGCCAGACTACACGTCCATCTTCTGGACGGACAGTCCAGGCGCTCGACGTTTGACATCCGGGTGCGGTGTGATCATGCTTCTACTAATGAATTAATGAAAGCATGGAAGGTGACGTGGTCGAGTACCGAATCGATCGGCAGAGCGGCATCCCGGCCTACGTGCAGATCGTGCGGCAGACCGAGCAGGCGCTCCGGATGGGCGTGCTGCGGGTCGGGGACAGGCTCCCGACGGCCAAGGAGGTCGTCGCCGCCACCGCCATCAACCCCAACACCGTGTTCCGGGCGTACCGCGACATGGAGCAGGCCGGACTGGTCCGCTCCCGGCGCGGGCTCGGCACCTTCGTGACGCGGTCCCTGGCGCGCCCCGGCGCGGAGGACGACTCGCCGCTGCGGGCCGGCCTCGCCGAGTGGGTCGCACGGGCCCGGTCGGCCGGACTGGAACGGGACGACGTTCTCGCCCTGGTCACGGCGGCCCTCGACGAGCACGACACGCAACACGAGCGACATGAGCGACACGAGCGACACGAGAACGACCCGGGCGACCGGGAACGGAATCAGGAGGACGCATGACCGGGCCTGACGAGCCCGCCGCGCTGCACGCAACGGACCTCGGGTTCCGCTACCGGGCCCGCGGCACGTGGGCCCTGCGGGAGTGCGGGTTCACGGTGCCCCGTGGCCGTATCACCGCCCTGGTCGGCCGCAACGGCGCCGGCAAGAGCACCCTGCTCCACCTGGCCGGCGGCCTGCTGCGCCCCGCGCACGGGGAGATACGCGTCCTGGGCACCGCCCCGGACGGTGCGGCCGCGCGCACCCGCGTCGCCCTGCTCACCCAGGACAAGCCCCTCTACCCGCGTTTCACGGTGGCCGACACCCTGCGCATGGGCGGCAAGCTGAACGCCGCGTGGGACCGGGCGGTCGCCGAGCGGGTCGTGCGCGAGGGCGGCATCGCGCCGTCCGTCCGGGTGGGCGAGCTGTCCCCGGGCCGGCGCACCCGCGTGGCGCTCGCCCTGGCGCTGGGCAAGCGGCCGGAACTGCTCCTGCTGGACGAGCCGCTCGCCGACCTGGACCCGGTGGTGCGCGGCGAGATCATGGCGACGCTGATGGCCGAGGCGGCGGAGCGCGAGGTGAGCATCGTGCTGTCCTCGCACGTCCTGCCCGACCTGGAGCAGACCTGCGACTGGGTGACGCTGCTGCGGGCCGGCCGGGTGGAGCTGAACGAGGACGCCGACGCGCTGCGCGAGGGCCACCTCCTGCTCACCGGCCACGCCGACGAGGAGCCGGCGCTGCGGGAGCACACCGTGGTGCACCGCCGGGTGCACGGGCGGCAGCTGACCGCGCTGGTCCGGCCGCGCGGCCCGGTCGGCGGCGCCTTCCACGTGGAGCGGCCCGGCCTGGAGGAGATCCTGCTCGGCCACCTCCAGGGCGCCGCCGGCGGTGCGAAGGGGGCGGCGGCGTGAAGGGGACGCTCTGGCTGGCCTGGCGCCAGCAACGGGCCCTGGCCGGCTGCGCCGCCGCGGTCCTGCTGGCCGCCGTCGCGCTCGCCGCGTACTTCCGGGCGGGCATGCTCGACGACCTGCACAGCGGGGTGTTCGACCACTGCGACCCGGGGCCGCTGTACTGTTCCCGGCCCCAGGACGGCCTGCCCCAGTTCCTGGACGTCGAGCCGCTCAAGCTGCTGGGCGCGCTCAACATGGCGCTGCCCGCCCTGGTCGGCATGTTCTGGGGGGCGCCGCTGCTGGGCCGGGACCGGGAGCTGGGCACCCACCGGATGGTCCTGTCCCAGGGCGTCGGCCGCGCCCAGTGGTTCGCCTCCCGGTTCGCCCTGGCGGCGCTGGGGACGGTGGTGCTGTCCGGGTCGCTCGCCCTGCTGTTCCGCTGGTGGTGGGAGCCCGCCGTCAACCGCAGTTACGGCGTCTTCTGGTACGAGGCCACCGCCCTGACCGGCTCGGGCCCCTCCCTGGTCGCCGCCGCGCTGTTCGGCCTGTCCGTGGGCACCCTCGCGGGCCTGCTCACCCGCCGGGTGCTCTCCGCCGCGGCCCTGACCCTGCTGGTCACCGGCGCGGTGGCGGTGCTGGTGCAGTGGACGCACCGGGCCCGCCTGCTGGTACCGCCGCAGCGCTACGTCAGCGCCGGCTGGCGGCCCAAGGAGCCGATGGGCGACAAGTGGTCCACCGGGCACTACGGCCTGATCACCGGTTCCGGCCGCCGGGACTCCGTCCTGGAGTGCCCCTACCCCTCCGGCCGCGAGCTGCGAGAGTGCATGACCGGGAACGGGTATGTCTCCCGCTACTACGAGGCCAACCCGGCCGGCGACTACTGGGCCTTCCAGTGGGCCGACACGGCGCTGCTCGGCGGCCTCGCCCTCGTCCTCGTCCTCGTCACCGTCCTGCTGCTGCGCCGCCGGGTCTGACCCGCCGCCCGGCACCCCTCACCCGTCCGCTTCACCGTACGGAGGTAACCTCCCCATGCCCAAGGACGCCAAGTCCCCGAAGAAACTGCGCAGCAACCGTGCCGCGCTCACCCACAAGGTCGGGTACGCGCTGCGCCATCCCGAGCGTGTCGGCCCGTACGTGCGGCGGGCCGGCCGGGACGCGTGGCTGCGGATCAAGCATCCCGACCACGTCGGCTACTACCGGGCGGTGATGGCCTCCGACACCCGGCGCAACCCGGAGGCCGCGGTCGGCAGCCGGACCCACGACCGCTGGCTCGCGCTCGGGCAGATGCAGTTCGACTACCTGATCGAGCACGGGCTGCGCCCCGGGCACCGCATGCTCGACATCGGCTGCGGCAACCTGCGCGGCGGCTGGCGCTTCATCGACCACCTCGACACCGGTCACTACTACGGCATCGACATCTCGCCGGACATCCTGATCGCCGCCAAGCAGACCCTGACGGAGCGCGGGCTCCAGGCGAAACTGCCCCACCTGACCATCACCGGGGACCTGCGGCTGGAGTTCCTGCCCGACCAGCACTTCGACGTCGTCCACGCGCACAGCGTCTTCTCGCACTCGCCGCTGAGCGTCATCGACGAGTGCCTGGCGCACGTCGGCCGCGTCCTGACCGACACCGGGTTCTTCGACTTCACCTTCGACCGGACGGAAGGCGCCGAGCACCAGGTGCTCCGGGAGGACTTCTACTACCGCACGGACACCCTGCTCACGCTCGCCGCCCAGCACAACCTGCACGCGCGGTTCATGGAGGACTGGGAGAAGCGGCCGCACGGCCAGTCCAAGATCCGGGTGAGCCGCTCGCCGCTGCCGTCGTAGTCGACGGACCGGGTGAAACCGTTCAGGGGCCGGACCGCGCGTCCGGCCCCTACGGGCGCGGGTTGACGCGCCGCCAGGCGGGCCGGGAGTCCGCGCCCCGGCGTCCGGCCGCGGCGCCACAGCGGGGGCAGACGCGGCCGGACGGCGTCGGCGGCGCCGCCGGACTCGGGCAGCACTTCGGTCCAGGTGACGGCCGGGAAGCGGGAGAGCCCGGAGCGGTGGAGGGACAGCCCGCACACGGTCTCGTTCCTGCCCTGCTCCCAGGCGTGCACCTCACCGGCCGGCAACCAGCGGCCGTCCTCCTCGTCCCACCAGCGGCCGGAGGCCGCCACGTCGTAGCGCCGTGTTCTGGCCATGGCTCCCGGGTGCCCCGGAGGGACCGCGCCCACACGCACACACGTACCTCCGCCTGTGTGATCACTCAGCAAGCCCTTCCGGTTCAAGGCGTTTTGTCTGCTTAGCATGCGGGGTCCGCGCATCGCCCCGTTGTACGAGAGGACCCCAGATGGCGCCCACGGGCCGTCCCAGCGCACTGGCCGAACACGCCTTCTCCCCGCACGACGCCGTGATGGGCGCCGCCGTCCGGCACCTCGGCCGCCGGCGCTTCCTCACCGTGACCGCGGCCGCCGCCGCGCTCGCCTTCACCACCAACCTGCCGGCGCGGGGCGCGGTCGCCGCCCCCGAACGTGCCGCCCGGATCAGCAAGGACCCCTTCACCCTCGGTGTCGCCTCCGGCGATCCCCTGCCGGACTCGGTGCTGCTGTGGACCAGGCTGGCGCCCCAGCCGTTCCTGGAGGACGGCGGGATGGGCACGGAGCGCGTCACGGTGGAGTGGGAGGTGGCCCTGGACGAGTACTTCGCGGGCGTCCTGTTCCGGGGCACCGCCGACGCGCACGCCGAGTACAACCACAGCGTCCACGTCGACGTGAAGGGCCTGACGCCCGGGACGGTCTACTACTACCGCTTCCGCGCCGGTGCCTGGCTCAGCCCGGCGGGCCGGACCCGCACCGCGCCCGCGGCGGGCAGCGCCACCTCGTCGCTGAAGCTCGCGGCGGTCGCCTGCCAGGCCTACATGGACGGCTACTACACCGTGCTCCGTCACGTCGCCGAGGACGACGTGGACGTGGTGTTCCATCTCGGCGACTACCTGTACGAGTACGCGGTGAACTCCGAGGGCGGGGAGCGCCACTACACCGACGTCACGCTGCCCGACGTGTTCAACCGCGAGACGATGACCCTCGCGGACTACCGGCTGCGCTACTCGCTCTACAAGACCGACGAGGACCTGCGGGCCGCGCACGCCCGGCATCCGTTCGTCGTCGCATGGGACGACCACGAGACCGAGAACAACTACGCGGGCAGCATCCCCGAGAACGACATCCCGCCGTCGGAGTTCCTGCTGCGCCGGGCCGCCGCGTACCGCGCGTACTGGGAGAACCAGCCGCTGCGCGCCGCGCAGCTGCCGCAGGGTCCCGACGCACGGCTGTACCGCCGGCTGCAGTGGGGCACGCTCGCCCAGTTCGACATCCTCGACACCCGCCAGTACCGCTCCGACCAGGCCTACGACGACCGGCCGCACGCCCCCGGGGCCGAGTCGGACGACCCGGCGCGCACCATCACCGGCACCGCGCAGGAGCAGTGGCTGCTCGACGGCTGGAAGGCCTCCACCGCGCTGTGGAACGTGATGCCCCAGCAGGTGTGCTTCTCCCAGCGCAAGTTCGACGTGACCGCCGACGCCGCGCTCTCCATGGACGCCTGGGACGGCTACCGGGCCTCCCGCGACCGGGTGGTCGCCGGGGCGAAGGCCGCCGGCGTCGACAACTGGCTGATCCTCACCGGCGACGTGCACGTGGGCTACGCCCTCGACGTCAAGGAGGACTTCGACGACCCGGCCTCCGCCACCGTCGGCACGGAGGTCACCTGCACGTCCGTGGCCAGCGGCCGGGACGGTGTGGAGAAGCCCGCCAACTGGGACCTGTACATGCGGGCGAACCCGCACATGAAGTTCTACAACGGCAAGCGCGGCTACGTCCGGGCCGAACTGGGCCGTCAGGCCACCCGTCTCGACTTCAGGACGGTCTCCGCCATCAGCACGCCCGGCGCCGCCGTCACGACCGCCGGGTCCTTCGTCACCGAGGCGGGCGAACCGGGGCTGAAGCCCGCCTGATCCCCGGTCCCCGCCGCGCCGCGGGAGCGCGCCGCGTACTGCACATGGCACCCGCGGCGTCCCCCATCGCGCGAAACAGACCGGGGCCGGGCATCCTCGCGGATCTTTGCGGCAAGGCCTGTGACTTCGCCGCAGGCGCACCGTGACCCACGGTCGCCCACCGAACACCGCTGTCTCGCACAGCACTCGAAGGAGGCACATCGCATGGTCGGCAGACATGCCGCGCGCAGCCGCCGCGCAGCCCTCACCGCGCTCGGCGCCCTGGCCCTGACCGCACTCCCCTCGGCCGCGTCGGCCGCCCCGCCGCCCGTCCCGGAACCGCGGCCCGCCGTGGCCCGTACGCCCGACGCCGCCGCGGCCCCGGCACGCATGCTGAGCGCGATGGAACGCGACCTGGGGCTGGCGCCGGGACAGGCCGCGGCCCGGCTGGTCAACGAGGCGGAGGCGGGCACCCGTGCGGGCATGCTGCGCAACACGCTGGGCGACCGCTTCGCCGGGGCGTGGGTGAGCGGCGCCACCTCGGCCGAGCTGACCGTCGCCACCACCGACGCCGCGGACACCGCGGCCATCGAGGCCCAGGGCGCCGAGGCGGCCGTCGTCGACCGCAACCTGGCCGAGCTGCGCGCGGTCAAGGAGAAGCTGGACGCCGCCGCCGTCCGGACCCGGACCCGGCAGACGCCGGTCTGGTACGTCGACGTGAAGACCAACCGGGTCACCGTCCAGGCCACCAGCGAGTCGGCGGCGAACGCCTTCCTCGCGGCCGCCGGGCTGGCGGGCCAGGACGTGGGCGTCCGGGTCTCGCCGGACCAGCCCCGGGTCCTGGAGGACCTCGTCGGCGGCGACGCCTTCTACATCAACGACCAGGCCCGCTGCTCCATCGGGTTCTCCGTCACCAAGGACGACCAGCAGGGCTTCGCCACGGCCGGGCACTGCGGCGACCCGGGCGCCACCACCACCGGGTTCAACGAGGCCGCTCAGGGCACCTTCCAGGCCTCGACCTTCCCCGGCAAGGACATGGCCTGGGTGGGCGTCAACTCCGACTGGACCGCGACGCCGGACGTCAAGGCGCAGGACGGCGAGAAGATCCAGATCACCGGTTCGGTGGAGGCGCTCGTGGGGGCCTCGGTGTGCCGTTCCGGCTCGACCACGGGCTGGCACTGCGGGACCGTTCAGCAGCACGACACGAGTGTCACCTACCCGCAGGGCACCGTCGACGGGCTGACCCAGACGACGGTGTGCGCCGAACCCGGCGACTCCGGCGGCCCCTACGTGTCGGGCACCCAGGCGCAGGGCACCACGTCCGGCGGCTCGGGCGACTGCACGAACGGCGGGACGACCTTCTACCAGCCGATCAATCCCCTGCTCAGCGACTTCGGCCTCACCCTGAAGACCACTTCCGCCGCTTCGCAGACGCCGGCGCCGCAGGACAACGCGGCGGCGGACGCGTGGACGGCGGGCCGGGTCTACGAGGTCGGCACCACCGTGTCCTTCGACGGTGTGCGTTACCGGTGTCTGCAGAGCCACCAGGCGCAGGGCGCCGGATCACCGGCGGACACTCCGGCCCTGTGGCAGCGGGTCTGACGGACGGCAGACGCCCTCCGGCACACGACACACGCCTCAGGACACACGGCACACGGCGCACGGCGCGGGGTCGCTCGACGCGGCCCCGCGCCCACGCGTGTCGCTATCCCTCCGCCAGGAGCGCGTAGGCGGTGGCGATGAACGGGTCACGGGCGCGGAACCGCCGGGTGCACACCGCGGCCAGCGCGGTGTCCGTGTCGGGCCGGAAGCCCAGGAACGCCTGCTGGCCCAGGGTGGCGCCACTGTGGAAGTACATCGGTCCGCCGTCGGTGGGGTGCCGGAACCAGCCCACGGTGTGCACGTGCCGGTGCCCGAGCCCCCGCCGCAGCACCGGCACCCGCACCGCCCGCAGGGCGCCCGCGGCAGGTGAGCGGGCCGGGTCGAGGTGGGCCTCGAGGAAGGTGAGCAGGTCGTTGGGGGTGGACCGGACGGCTCCGGCCGCCTGGAAGCCGCCCGCGTCGAAGGCCGGCACCGGGGTACGGCCGTCCTTGCGGTGGCCGACGGCGTCGGTCTCGGGCCCCTCCGCGCGCAGCGCCGTTCCGCTGAGGCCGAGGGCGCGCAGCACCTGCCCTGTGATCAGGTGGTCCCAGGGGGTGCCGGTGGCCGCGGCGACGGCGTGGCCGAGCACGGAGACGCCGTAGTTGGAGTAGTGCCAGCGGGTCCCGGGGCGGTGCCTGGGCGTGTGGTGCAGGAAGGTGTCGACCAGCCGCTCGGCGGAGTACCGGGCGTAGGGGTTGGTGCGCCAGGCGGGCAGGCCCCGGCGCAGGAAGTCGGCGGGCAGCGCGGGCAGTCCCGACGTGTGGGTGATGAGGTGGGCGAGCGTGACGGGGTGCGGGCCGGGCCGCGTGCCGGGGTCCAGGCAGGTGGCGGCCGCCTCGCCGCCGGTGAGCACGCCGCGCCGGATCAGGCGGGTGAGCAGCAGTGCGGTGAAGGTCTTGGACGCCGACCCGGTCTCGTAGCGCAGGTCCTCGCGGGGGACGTCGGGGGGCGGGGCGGTGCCGCCGCTGTGCAGGGTGCGCCGACCGCGCCGGGAGACGGCGAAGACGACGTCCGGGGCGTCGCAGGCGTGCACGGCCTCGGTCAGCCGCTCGCGCAGGGCCGCGTCGTCGGCCGGGGCGGACTCCCTCGGGGTGTCGGCGTCCGGGGCGCGTTCGTCGGTGGCGGGGACGCCCGGCCAGGGCGTGCGACGGCCGGTCACGACGCGGAGTGCGCCAGCTCGGTGAGGGCGCGTGAGGTGGCCAGCAGGGAGGCGAAGGCGGCGACCAGGGTCGGGTGGTAGACCACGTCGAACACCGCGTCGGGCTCGCCCTCGGGCATCGTGCGTACGGCGGGCATGGCACCGTCGGGCTGCTGCGCGGCGGCGAAGCCCCGCCAGGCGGCCTCGTCGAGGGTGGGGCTGGGCAGGCAGGCGTCCACGACGAGGAGTTCGCCGAGCAGGTCCCAGCGTTCGAGGTCCAGCCAGTCGTCGATCCAGACCGGGAGCCAGGTGGCGAGGTAGCCGGCGACGTCGGGCGGCAGCCCGTCGGGGTTCTCGCCCCAGTCGGTGAGGTGGAAGACGGTGTGCGTGATGTCGTACGCGGTGTGGCCCTCGACCGTCCACGGCTCGGGGGTGCCGGCCAGCCAGGTGGCGGCGACCAGTTCGGCCTCGGGCGGGCGTGCGGTCAGGCCGAAACGGCGCTGGAAGGCGGACAGGCCGAGGCGCCGGGTGGGGGTCACCGGCATGCGCGCCCAGCTGTCCAGCCGGTGGTTGAGGACCGTGGCGTTCTCGATCTCGGGCTGGCTGTATCCCAGTTCCCTGAACGGCAGGTAGACCTCGAAGGGGGCGGGCGAGAAGGGCTCGATGCGCTGGCCGCGCACCAGCATGCGGCCGCCGTCCAGGGTCTCGCGCCAGGTGTGGTCGAGCAGTTGGCGCGCGAGCTGGGCCTGCCGGGAACCGGCGACGCCCTCGCGGAAGAGCACCTTGCAGATGAGGGCGAGTTCGCCGATCGGCTTGAAGCGTTCCAGGAAGCCGATCTCCGGGTCCACGTCCGGCTCCAGGCGGAATCCGTCGCGGTGGGCCCACAGCCACTCCAGGGCACCGGCTCCGACGCGGTGGATCAGGCGGGTGTCCGTCATCCCGGCGCTCCTTGTCCGGCGTGCTGTCCTGTGCGGGGTGCGGGGTGCCGCACGTCCGGCGGTGGCGCCGTCGCCGCCGTGGTGAGGGCCGCCGCGAAGGCGGCCATGAGGGTGGAGTGGTAGCAGTCGGTGAAGTCGTAGGGGTCCGGTCCCGGGTCGGGCCCGGCGGCGTCCTGGGCGGCGCCCTCCTCGGGGATCGCGCCGGACGGGGTCTGTGCGGCGGCGACCCGCCGCCAGGCGTCCTCCAGGACGGCCGTCCCGCAGGGACGCGGCAGGCTCGCCGCGACCGCGAGCAGCTCGCAGCTCAGGTCGTACATCCGTGCGTCCAGGCAGGTGTCGAGCCAGGGCGGGAGCCAGTGCAGCAGGTAGTCCACCAGCTCCGCCGGCACGCCCCGGGCGGTGCGTCCCCAGTCGGTGAGGTGGAAGACGACGTGGGTGAGCGCGTAACCGGCCTGGCGTTCGAAGGTCCAGGGTTCCGGCAGGCCGCCCAGCCAGGTGCGGTCCAGCGCCTGCGGCACGCCCCCGTGCGGCCGGATGCCGCTGCGCCGCTCGGCCTCGAGCACGCCGAGGCGCCGGGTGGGGTACTGCTCGGTCAGCCGCCAGCCGCGGGTGCGGGCCACCACGGCGGCGGACGCCTCATAGCCGGGGTGGCGCAGTCCGGCCGAGGCGAAGGCCGCGTACACCTCCAGCGGGTAGGTGGCGAAGGGTTCCAGCGACTGCATGAGCGCGAAGAGTTCGCCCCGGTGGGTCTGCTGCCAGGCGAAGTCCAGCAGCTCGGACGCGCGGGCGTGCAGCGGGTCCCCGGGCGGGGTGCACCGGGACACGGACGCGCAGACCTGGGTCAGCTCGCCGAGGGGCTTCCACGTCCGGTTGACCTGGCCGTCGGCCGCCAGGGCGTCGTCGCCGAGCGCGAAGCGGTCGCGGTGGGCCCACACCCAGTCCAGTGCGGCCGCCTCGACCTCGCGGACGCGCACGTCGTGCGCGCTCGCGTCCCGGACGTTCACAGGAGGACTCCGGCGGGCATCAGACGCGCCGCTTCCAGTTGCAGGGCCACCCGCGGGTCGGAGCCGCCCATGAGGCGGACGAAGTCCAGCCCGGCCTCGAGGCCGAGGGTGTCGGGCACCCCGTCCAGCAGGGTGAGCCAGCGTCCGGCGCCTGCCGCCTGCTGCCAGTCGCGGCGGCGCACCGCCCGTACGAAACCGCGGGCGACGTCCACGGGCCGGGCGCGCGCCACGCGGGTCACGGCGCACTCCTCGCCGGGCAGCGCGAGCGGGGCCAGGACGGCGAGCTGGTGGGTCAGGAACTGCCAGGACGCGTCGTCGAGCCAGCGGGCGTCGGGTTCGGTGCCCGGCTCGTCGGCGAGCGGGCCGCCCAGGGCTCGCTCGGTCCGGCGCAGGGCGCGGGTCATGGCCCAGTGGCTCCACACGACGGTGGGTGCCGCGTCGTCGCGCGGCGGGTGGGCCGCCACGGCGTCCTTGAACACGGCGAGTTGCGCGGGCTCGGGCGGCACGCGCAGCAGGACGCTGGGCAGCAGGGTGTCGGCGCCCAGGACGCGTACGGCCGCACGTGCGACGCCTTCTCCGGCGCCGCCTCCCGTCAGGGTGCTCCCCGCTCGCACGTGGTCTCCGCTCCGAAGAGCGGAGACCACGTCGGAGGCGAGGTCAAGCACCGTTCCCTGCAGGAGGGCCGATGTGCTCGACTGCTCCATCTCGTTCTCCCGTCGGTCCGTCAGCCCTTCTTCGGGCGCGGGGTCGGCGGCGAGAGCAGGAGGTTGGTACCTCCGGACTGCAGGGCGAGCGCGGCGCACTCGCGGCTGTCGCGGAAGACTCCGTCGGGCTCGGCGGGGTCGAGAACCGCGTCGATGTCGATGTTCTCGGTGCGGGTGACTTCCTCGAGCACCTTGTCCTTGGAAGGCATTTCACCATCTCCCTCTGGTAGCCAAATGGCCTTCACACCCAAGGGTGTCCGGTAAGTCCCAGAACATGCCTTTCTTCACAAAATTCTCAGAAGGTCACTCATTCAACGACGGGCACCCGCGCGAGGCGCCACACGTGGTCCTCGCGGAAGCCCTCGACACCCTCGGGCGAGACGCTCGGCCGTCGATCGGTCCGACGCGTCCTGACGCTCCACTCCCCCTCGGGCAGGGCGAGTTCGGCGAGAACGCCGTCCAGGGTGGGGAAGACCGCCTCGAAGGGCGGCTCGGTCTGCCAGGAGGGCCAGCCGGCGTGCATGACGACCAGCAGGGTGCCGCCCGGCGCCACGGCCCGGGCCGCGGCGCGCAGCACCCCCTGCTGGTCGAGCGCGACCGGAGACTGCAGGTAGTGGGCGCTCACCAGGTCGAAGGAGCCCTCCGGGAACGAGGGTCCCAGCTCGTGGCGTTCCCAGGCGACGCGGTCGCCGACTCCGGCCTCGGCGGCGTGCCCGGCCGCGCGTTCGAGGGCGGTGGCGGAGATGTCCACGCCAGTGACCCGCCAGCCCCGCGAGGCCAGCCACACGGCGTCCGCGCCCTCTCCGCAGCCGAGGTCGAGCGCGGTGCCGGGGGCGAGGCCGGACGCCTCCTGGACCAGCAACTCGTTGGGGCGGCCGCTCCAGACGCGGCCGGTGTCGCGGTAGCGGGCTTCCCAGAACTCCGCGGCCGGGGCCGCGGCGGGGGTGTCGGTCATGGTTCCTCCTGAGCGGGCGGGGCCGTCTGCACGCGGGGCGCGTTTCGCTCGCGCGTCCCGTGTGCAGGCTGCCCCCGCCGGCCAGGGGGTGCCAAAGATGTTTGCCGGTCCGGCAAATCCGGCGTCGGCGGGCCGTCCCCGTCAGCGCGTCAGCGCCTGCGGCTCGCCCTCGGGATCGTCGGTGCGCAGCCACACCGTCCGCCGCGGGAAGGGGATCTCGACGCCCGCGTCGTCCAGCGCCTCCTTGACCCGGCGGCGCAGCTCCCGGGTGACGCCCCACTGCTGGAGCGGCACGGTCTTGACGGCGAGGCGCACCAGCACCCCGTCGGCGTCCAGGGACTGCACGCCCCACACCGCGGGGTCCTCCAGCAGGACGTCCGCGAAGTCGGGGTCCTCGCGCAGCGCGCGGCCGGTGTCCTCCAGGACGCGATACACGGTGTCGAGGTTCGCCTCGTGGGCCACGGCGACGTCGAGGACGGCGCGGGCCCACTCCTGGCTGTCGTTGCGCACGCGCAGGATCTCGCCGTTGCGGATGTGCCACAGGCCGCCGTTGAGGTCGCGCACGTGGGTCAGGCGCAGGCCGACGTGCTCCACCTCGCCCACGGCCTCGCCGAGGTCGACGGAGTCGCCGACGCCGTACTGGTCCTCGACCATGATGAGCAGCCCGGACAGATAGTCGGCGACCAGGCTCTGGGCGCCGAAGCCGATGGCCAGGCCGACCACCCCGGCGCTGGCCAGCAGCGGGCCGAGGGCGATGCCGACCTGGTCGAGCACCATGGCGACGCCGACCATGAAGAGCACGATGGTCACGGCGCTGCTGAGCACCGAGCCGATCGTGCGGGCCCGCTGCTCGCGGCGCTGCCGGGCCCGGGACCGGTCGCGGTGCAGGACGGCGGCGCCGCGGGCCGGCCTGCGGGGGCGGCTCTGTCCGGCCTCGCCCGCCGACGGTTCCAGGACCCGCTGGACGACCCGGGTGATGGCCCGCTTGGCGACCGCGCGCAGCACGAGCAGGATCACGACGATGAGCGCGATGCGCAGGGGTATCCCGATCAGTGCCGCGGTGTGGTCGCCGATCCAGTCCGGCCACGAGGCCGCCAGGTGCGGGGTCGTGGCCGGTTCGGCGGGCGGGGAGGTGTGCGACATCGGCTCGGCTGCTCCGTTCCTCGGGGACTACTCGTCTGCCGTCGGGGCCCCCTACCCGGGAAGCGCCCGAACATGACGGCTTTGGCCGGCGCGCACCTGGGCACCCGCGGGAAGTCGTCCCACAACGGAAGGGGCCCGCGGCGTGGTTACCGTTGCCGTCCTGCTACTGCCCGGACTGGGGCTGCTGTTGTTCGGCATGACGTGTCTGGAGGACCGGCTGTTCGGTGATCCGGCGCCGCGCCGGCACGCGCGGCATCGGCATCTGCGCCTGATCCCCGGCGGCCGGAGCCACCGCTCCCCGGGCCCGCGCCCGGAACCGGCGCGGGCGCACGCGTCCGAACGGGACGCCGCCTGAGCGCAGCGTTCCGCCGTCGGCCCGACCCCGCCGGGCGGGTCTGCGGCCGGCCGGGCCATGCTGTTCCGCAAGGAACGCACGCGGCGCGGGTGAGGAGAGCGGATGGACACCGGGGAACGGCATGAGGTGGACGAATTCGTCCGGTTCT
Organism: Streptomyces sp. CCM_MD2014; assembly: GCF_000772045.1. Classification (GTDB taxonomy): domain Bacteria; phylum Actinomycetota; class Actinomycetes; order Streptomycetales; family Streptomycetaceae; genus Streptomyces; species Streptomyces salinarius. The sequence goes on from NZ_CP009754.1 coordinate 614,519, forward strand.
GGCAGGAGCGCCGGATCTGCTTCCTGTCGACGCCACGGGCCGACGGGACGCCCCACCTGGTCCCGGTCGGGGTGACGTACGACCACGCCACCCGCACGGCGCGGGTCATCACGAGCCGGGACACGACGAAGGCCCGCAACGCGCGGCGGGCCGCCGGAACGGTCGTCGCCGTGGGCCAGGTGGACGGCAGGCGCTGGTCCACGCTGGAGGGCGTCGCGTCGGTACGGGACGACGCCGCGGCGGTCCGCGACGCGGAGGCCCGGTACGCCGCCCGCTACCGGCAGCCCCGGGAGAACCCGGAGCGGGTCGTCATCGAGATCGCCGTACGGCGCTTCCTCGGCACGGTGCGGCCCCTGCCGGACCGCCCGGACGCCTGAGGCGTGCGGCCGGGCAGGGGCCGCTCACCCCTGCCCGGTTCCGGTACGCCGTCCCAGCCGTCCCAGCCGCCCCGGCCACCACGCGACGGCACCGAGGTCGCGGGCGAGCGCCGGGACCAGCAGCGAGCGCACGACCAGGGTGTCCAGCAGTACCCCGAAGGCCACGATGAAGGCGATCTGCACCAGGAAGGCCAGCGGAATCACCCCCAGCGCGGCGAAGGTGGCGGCGAGGACGACGCCGGCCGAGGTGATCACGCCCCCGGTGGCCGTCAGACCGCGCAGGATGCCCTCCCGTACCCCGTGGCGCAGGGATTCCTGCCGCACCCGGGACATGAGGAAGATGTTGTAGTCCACGCCGAGGGCGACCAGGAAGACGAAGCCGTACAGCGGGACGGAGGCGTCCGTGCCGCTGAAGCCGAAGACGTGGGTGAAGACCAGGGCCGAGACGCCCAGGGTGGCCAGGAAGTTCAGCGCCACCGTCGCCACCAGCAGCACGGGCATCGGCAGCGAGCGCAGCAGGGCGATCAGGATGACCAGGATGATGGCGAGGACCACGGGCACGATGAGCGTCCGGTCGTGCTCGGCGGTGCGCTGGGTGTCGTACTGCTGGGCGGTGTAGCCGCCGACGAGGGCGTCCGCGCCCGGCACCTCGTGGACGGCCGTCCTGAGGCGGGCCACGGCGCTCTTGGCGGCGTCGCTGTCGGCCGGCGCCTCGAGCGTCGCGTCGATCCGCACCCGCCCGTCGACCACCTCGGGCTCACCACCGCCGGGCCGGCCGGAGGCGGTCACCGGGGCGGCGGAGGCGACGCCACGGGTGTCGCGGGCGGCGGCGAGGACCGGGCCGAGACGGTCGGCCTCGGCGATGATCACCGCCGGGTTGCCGGAACCGCCCGGGAAGTGCCGGGCCAGGGTCTGCTGCGCGGCGACCGACGGGGTGTCGTTCACGAAGATCTCGTCCAGGGGCACGCCCTTGGAGGTCAGGGTCGGCGCGAAGGCGGCGCAGGCGAGCAGCGCGGCCAGCGAGAGCGCCCAGATGCGGCGCGGGGCCCGGTCCACCAGTGCGGCGACGCGGTGCCACAGCCGGTGTCCGCCGGCCGCCTCCGGGTCGCCGGCCGGTGCGGGCCGCGCGGGCCAGTACGCGGCCCGGCCGAGGAGGACCAGGACGGCGGGCAGGAAGGTGAGGGTGCTCAGTACGGCGCAGACGATGCCGATGGCGCCGACGGGTCCGAGCGCGCGGTTGTTGGTGAGGTCGCTCAGCAGCAGCGCCAGCAGGGCGAGGGCGACGGTCGCGGCGCTGGCGACGACGGCGCTCCAGGAGGCCCGCAGCGCGGCGCGCACCGCGGTGAAGCGGTCGGCGTGCCGGGCCAGCTCCTCGCGGAAGCGGGCGGTGAGCAGCAGCGCGTAGTCGGTGGCGGCGCCGATGACCAGGATGGAGAGGATGCCCTGGACCTGCCCGTCGACGCGTACGACGTCGCGCTCGGCCAGCGCGTAGACGATCGCGCAGGCCAGCCCCAGGGCGAAGACGGCGCCCAGGATGATGACGAGGGGCAGCAGGACGCTGCGGTAGACGAGCAGCAGGATCACCAGCACCGTGATCAGCGCGACGCCCAGCAGCAGTCCGTCGATGCCGGAGAAGGCGTCGGAGAGGTCCGCCTGGGAGGCCGCGGGACCGGCCAGCTGTGCGTGCGTGCCGGGCACCCTTTTGGCCGCGTCGCCGATCCGGGCCAGGACGTCGGGCAGCGCGTCGCCGAGGTCGGGCTCGACCTGGACGACGGCCTGGAGGGCCGCGCCGTCCTCGGAGGGCAGCGCGGGCGACGCCTGCCCGACGACACCCGGTTCGCCCTTCAGGGACGCGAGGGAGCGGGTGGCCTCGGCCCGGTGGCCGGTGACGGAGCCACCGCCGTCGGCGGTCCACACGACGATCACCGGGAGGGTCTCGTTCTGCTGGAAGGCCTTCTGGGCGTCGATGACCCGCGTGGACTCCGCGCTGCGGGGCAGGAAGGCGGCGCGGTCGTTGGTGGCGACCTCGCCGAGCTTTCCGGCGTACGGACCCAGCGCTCCGCCGATGCCGAGCCAGACCAGGAGCAGGACGGCGGGGACGAGCCATCGGGCCCGTCGGGAGGGATGGGACATCGGTGGCGGATCTCCAGGTCTGCGGGGCGACGGCGAGGTGGCTCGATCATAAACAATCTCAATGATTGAATTACTTCGCCCCGCCGGGTGACACACCGCCTGTGCCCCGGTCATTCGTCCGTATGCGGTAGTGCCGGAAGGCTCAGCCCTCGTCCGACGGCACGAGACGCAGGTTCTTGTTCATCGCCGTCAGGAAACGGATCACGACCGCGAGTTCGTCGTCGTCGAAGCGCGCACGGGTGGTGGCGGCCGCCTCCGCCAGCGGGAGGAAGTACCTCCGGGCCGCCTCCTTGGCCTCGGGCACGTAGCGCAGGTGGACGACCCGGCGGTCGGCGCTCTCGCGGACCCGGCGCACGTGCCCCGCACGCTCCAGCCGGTCCACGCACGCCGTCACCGCGCCCGAGGTCAGCCCCAGGTGCTCGCGCAGCCGCCCGGGGGTCATGGGCTCGCGCGCGTCCAGGATCGCGGCGAGCGCCTGCACGTCGGTGGCGTGCAGGCCGTGGCTGCCGGCGAAGCCGTGCACGAGTCGGTTGATCTCACCGTTCATCCGCCTCAGCTGTGCGGCGAGCACGTGCAGGTCGCTCCCCTCGGCGCCGGGGCCGGTCCTCCGCTCGTGCGCGTGCTGTCCGCGCTGGTTCGCTGTCGCCACGCGATCAGCGTATAGAAGGGGCCGACCCGGGCCCGCGGGTGTCCGGCACGGCCCGCCCGGGGGAAGGGGTCACGGTGACGAGTGTCCCGCGAGCGACGGAGCCCCATGAGCCAGACAGGCACAGGACCGGACCGGATGAACGACGAGAGCGGCGGCGCGGGCCTGCGCTGCCTGGTCACCGGCGCGACGGGCTACATCGGGGGCCGTCTCGTGCCCCAACTGCTCGACGCCGGGCACCGGGTGCGGTGCCTGGCCCGCTCCCCGCACAAGCTGCGCGACCATCCGTGGGCCGGCCGGGCCGAGGTGGTGCGCGGCGACGTCACGGACGCCGACTCGGTGGCGGCGGCGATGGAGGGCGTCGACGTCGCCTACTACCTGGTGCACGCGCTCGGCACCGGCGACGACTTCGAGGCGACCGACCGGCGGGCGGCGCGCATCTTCGCCGAGCGGGCCGAGGCGGCGGGTGTGCGGCGCATCGTCTATCTGGGCGGCCTGACCCCGTCCGGCGTGCCGGAGGGCGAGCTGTCGCCGCACCTGCGTTCTCGGGCCGAGGTCGGCCGCATCCTGCTGGCCTCCGGCGTGCCCACGACCGTGCTGCGGGCGGCGGTCGTCATCGGCTCCGGGTCGGCGTCCTTCGAGATGCTGCGCTACCTCACCGAGCGGCTGCCGGTGATGATCACGCCCAGCTGGGTCCACACCCGCATCCAGCCGGTCGCCGTCCGGGACGTCCTGCGCGCCCTGGTCGGCAGCGCCACCATGCCGGAGGAGGTGTCCCGGTCCTTCGACGTCGGCGGCCCGGACGTCCTCACCTACCGGGACATGATGGTCCGCTACGCCGAGGTCGCCGAGCTGCCCCGGAGGCTGATCCTCCCGGTGCCGATGCTCACCCCCGGGCTGTCCAGCCACTGGGTGGGGCTGGTCACGCCGGTCCCGGCGGCCATCGCGCGCCCGCTCACCGAGTCGCTGCGGCACGAGGTGGTGTGCGGGGAGAACGACATCGTGCGCTACGTTCCGCCGCCGCCGGGATACCCGCTCGGCTTCGACGACGCGCTGCGGCTGGCGCTGCGACGGGTGCGGGAGGCCCGGGTCACCACCCGCTGGTCGTCCGCCTCCGTCCCGGGGGCGCCCAGCGATCCGCTGCCCACCGACCCGGACTGGGCCGGCGGCAGCCTCTACACCGACCACCGCGCCCTGACCGTCGACGCGCCGCCCGAGGCACTGTGGCGGGTCGTCGAGGGCATCGGCGGCGACAACGGCTGGTACTCCTTCCCGCTGGCCTGGGCGGTACGGGGCCGGCTCGACCGGCTGGTGGGCGGGGTGGGCCTGCGCCGGGGACGCCGGGACGCCGCGCGGCTGCGGGTCGGCGACTCGCTGGACTTCTGGCGGGTGGAGGAGATCGTCCCCGGCCGGCTGCTGCGGCTGCGCGCCGAGATGCGGCTGCCGGGACTGGCCTGGCTGGAGATGTACGCCGAGACGGACGGCGACGGGCGGACGCGGTACCGCCAGCGGGCGCTGTTCCACCCCCACGGGCTGGCGGGCCATGCGTACTGGTGGAGCGTGTGGCCCTTCCACGCCGTGGTCTTCGGCGGCATGGCCCGCAACATCGCCCGCGCCGCCGCCCGCGCCGCCCCGAACCACCGGGCTTAGTCAGGCGGCCTGTCGGGGCTGTCGGGCCGGGACGTGTGGTCAGGGTGGTCGTGGGTCCGGCGGGCCTCCTTCAGCTCCGCCTCGTACAGGTGGTCGCGGCCTCCGGCCAAGTGCGCCACCGCTTCCCGCTCCAGGTCCCGGAACGCCTGGTAGTACGTCCGGTCGTAGGCCTCGACGATCTGGAACGTCCAGTGGCCCGGGATCACGTTGCGGCCCAGGATCTCCGTGCGGACGCGCTCCGCCCAGTCCTCGTGACCGGCGGCGCGCAGCAGTTCCACCGCGCGGTCCAGCTCGAAGTCGGCGGAGCCGGTGAACTGGTGGAAGGCGAACAGGTGGCCGCGGGCGCACTCGGTCGTCTCCAGCGCCTTGGACAGGGACCCGAGGGCCTCCACCGTCGCGTCGCTGACGCCCTCGGGGCGCCGGTGCCGGTCGTCATCCATGGTGCTCCAGGGGGTCGTGGCCCCAGTTCATGAGCGAGTACCGCCATCGGGTCTCCCGGACGTCGCCCGACGGGCGCTGGGCCAGGTGCCGACGGACGTAGCCGACGACCTTGCGCATGTGCTCGTAGTCGTCGTCGGAGAGGTCGCCCTTCTTCTTCCGCAGGATCTCGACGATCCGGCGGCCGGACCCGTGCCCGACGGACTCGCCGCCGTCCTGGTGGTGCCCGGCGTCGCGGGACTCGTCGGTGTCGAGCCACTTGTCCAGTTCGGCCGGTGTCATGTTCACCAGCTCGTGGAACGCGTCCCGGGTCTCGTCCTGCTCGTCGCCGTCCATGTCGCCTCGCCTCCTGTCACTTCTTCTTCAGCGCGGACGGCTTGTGCACCGCCGACCTGCCCGACTTCTCGCTGCGGACCTGGTACTGCGGGTCGTCGGGAGAGGCGTCCACGGTGCGGCCCGCCGCCTCGGTGCGCTCGGTGATCTTCTTCTCCACCTCGCCCCCGGTGCGCGAGCCGTGACTGCTCCAGGTGACCTTGTCGCCCTTCTTCAGGCGCTCGCCGTCGTCGCGGTTCTTCGCCATCGCGGTACTCCTTCGCCTGCGATCCCCCTCGCGCTTCCTGGACGGCCTGGGTTCCCCGCCGAGGGGGCCCCACTCGGGCCGGGACCGATTCGGCGCCGAACTATCCTGGTCGCGGCCCCGGCGCCGCCGTCCCGGCCCGCCGCCGTCGTCCTCGCACCGCCGTCGTTCCAGGAGCAGCCCGTTGAACACCAGCACAGCGACCCCGGACAGCTACTACGAGCGGATCGACGAGCACCGCTACAAGCCCACGCCGCACGCGGGCGGCGCGTGGAGCGCGGACGAACAGCACTTCAGCCCGCTCGGGGGTCTGATCGTCCACGCCGTGGACCGCCATCTCGCGGACCGTCCCGGTGCGGCGGACATGTCGTTGAGCCGGATCAGCTTCGACATCCTGGGCCGCCCGGCGCTGGACGAGTGCGAGATACGGGTGGAGACGGTACGTCCGGGGCGCACCATCGAGCTGGTCGAGGCGACGGTGCTCATAGCCGGCCGCTCCGTGGCGCGGGCCAGGGCGTGGCTGCTGGCGGACGGGGACACGAGTGCCGTCGCCGGTGGCGGTGCCGACCGGCTCGCCGCGCCGGACACGCTCCCCCGCTGGCCGATGGAGACCGAGTGGCCCGGCGGCTACATCGCCTCCCTGGACGTACGCCCGCTCGCACCGCCCTCCCCCGGCCGCACCACCGCCTGGATCTCCACCGGCCTCGACCTGGTCGCCGGGGAGAGCGCGAGCCCTCTGGCCTCGTACGTGGCACTGGTCGACACGGCCAACGGCATCGCGGTGCGGCAGTCGCCGCGGGAGTGGATGTTCCCGAACGTCGATCTGACCCTGCACCTGCACCGCGCGCCGCGGGGCCGCTGGACCGGACTGGACACCACCGTCGTCTTCGGTCCCACCGGTCAGGGCGTCACCAGCACCGTGCTGCACGACGTGGACGGCCCCGTCGGCCACGCCCAGCAGCTGCTCACCGTCCGTCCGCAGCCCTGAGCGGCCCGGGCCCGGCGCGACGCCTCGGCCCTGCCCCGGTCCGGCGGGCGTATCGGCGTCCGGCCCGCCGGAAAGACGATCAGGACGGCGTGAGCACCAGCCGGCCCCGCACCCGACCGGCCTCCAGTCTGTGGTGGGCCTCGGCCGTCCGCGACAGCGGCAGGCGGTCGGCTATGCGCGGGCGCCACTGGGTGCCGGTGAGGACGTCCACGACCCCCCGTGCCGCCTCGGCGAGGTCGGCGGTCGTGGCGTTGCTGATGGCGAAGCCCACGATGCTCGCGTCGCGGGTGTAGAGCCGGCTCACCGGCAGTGCGGCGGGCCCGGCGCCCAGTCCCACCATGGCGACCAGGCGCCCACCCCGGGCCAGCGACTCCACGGCGTCGGCGAGCACCCCGCGCCCGGACGTGTCCAGATGCACGTCGTAGCCGTCGGGGGCGGCTGCGCGCACGCGGTCGCCGAGGTCGGGCGCCTGGTGGTCGAGGACCTCGGCGGCGCCCAGCTCGCGCACCGCCTCGGCGTCCCGCGCACGCGCCGTGGCGACCACGCGGGCCCCTGCCCGGGCGGCGAGGGAGACGGCGGCGCCGCCGACGTTCCCGGCGCCGCCCCCCACGTACACGGTCTCCCCGGCCCGCAGCCGCCCGTGCCGGAACAGGGCGAGCCAGGCGGAGGCGGCCGGGTGGGCGGCCGCCACCAGGTGTTCCTCGTCGACGCCGGACGGCGCCGGGTAGAGGCGTTCGGCGGCGACCGTCGCGTACTGGGCGAAGGAGCCCTGCCGACCTCCGTGGCCCAGGCTGTTGCACCACACCCGCTGTCCGACCGTGCGGCCCGCGGCACCGGGCCCGGTCGCGACGACCTCGCCCACCAGGTCGCGGCCGACGACGAACGGCGTGGGCAGCGGTGTGGCGTACGCGCCGGACCGTACGAAGGTGTCCACGGGATCGGCGGCGACGGCCGACACCCGCACCAGTACGTCCGTGGGCCCGACCGGCGGTACGGGCAGTTCCCCGTACCGGATGGCGTCGGCGGGTCCGACGGCGTCGATGTACGCCGCCCGCATCCTGTCCGGAACCGTGCCGTTCATGACCTCATGCTACGAACCGCCCGGTGGTGACGCAGCGGAGCGCCGAGCGCCCCCTGGGGGGCGTCGTTTGGATCTTGCCGGGGGGCGGGGTCTGGCACGCACATCTGCGGCGTTGCCTTGAGTCGGCCTGATCCGAACGACACCCCCCTAGCGGTGGAAGACCTCCAGTTCGGCGATCGACGTGAACGTCTGGGTGCCTCCGCTGCCTCCGACGACGCGCACGCCGTCGCCGCTGGTGGTGGCGAAGTCGAAGAGGTACGTGCGGTGGGTGCCGGCGGCCGACGAGGTCGGGTAGGCGGGTGTGACGCGCTGGGCCTCGACGTCGCGCCAGACGCCGTCGCGGCGGACCTGGATCCTGGGCGCGCTGCTGAACCAGCCGCCGTCGCCGAACATCGTGCCGGTCGTGTACGCCACCTGGTTGACGTGGTACTGGCGCGGCCAGGTGTAGCCCCACCAGCTCGTCGCCTTGCGTTCGTCGTTCCAGTCGTCCTCGTTCTGGGCCTTGTTGCCGTCGTTGTAGACCGCGGTGCCGAAGTGCGTGGCGCGCTCGACCGGGACGGTGCCGGGTTCGCGCGCGAGGTTGCGCGCGCCGTCGGGTGCGTTGCCGGGCGTGGTGGGCTCGTACGGGGTGAGGGACATCCTGCGCAGCGAGTACGTGTAGGCCCAGAAGTCCCCGCCCGGGTAACCGCCGCCGCAGGGGCAGACGTTGGACTGGAGCCACATCGACCGGCCGTCGGCGCTGATGTACTTGGACGGGATGGTGGTCGCGTAGCCGCCGTGCTTGGTGTGGGTCCAGGGGTAGCCGCCGAAGTCCTTGGGGGTGAAGCGCTTCCACGGGCCCCAGGGGCTGGCCGCCTCGTAGAACTCGAAGGTGTACTCCGTCCACGAGGTGTAGATGTAGCGGTTCAGCGGCTTGTTGTAGACGACTCCGCCCTGGCTGATCACGCTGAGGTCCCTGACCCGGCCGGGAGTGCCCACGTTCTGGTAGACGCGGCGGTCGTCGTGCAGGACCGCGACCCGCTGGTCGATGTCGGGCGTCCAGCGCGGGGTGCCGCCGCCGTCACCGGCGTAGAACTGCCAGGTGGACCTGTCCTGGACGGAGTCGGCGGGCACCCGGGCCAGGTAGAGGTCGGTCGGGTCCGGGTCGGGGTCGAAGGTGTCGCGCCAGTTGTGGTCGAGGCCGTAGGCGTAGACGTATCCGTCCGGGCTGTTCGCGTTGTCCCTGCCGTAGTCGAGGAACATGACGGTGGTGAACTTCTCGTCCGAGAACATCGGCGTCGTCTTGTCCGACGTCCATGTCGCGCCCTTGTCGGTGGACTTGACGACGGTGGCGCTGGGCGCGTTGTCGAGCGTGCCGCGTTTGAGGTCCTGGACGGCGAGGTACAGGTCGCCGTTCACGCAGGCCATGCCGGTGGGTTTGCGGTAGTACTGCTGCGGGTCGCCCCAGATCCGGCCGACCCGGTCGCCGGCCGCGCGCTGGGTGCCGGTCAGGTTGCCGGGCATGCCGCTGACCCGGGCCACGCCGATGTCCTGCCAGGTGTCGCCGAATCCGACGCCGTCGCCGTACGCGGCGTACACGTTGTCGTCGTCCGACCAGCACGACGGCCACAGGTCGCCGTGCTCCTTGTTGTCGCCGACGGCGGGGGCTCCGACGGTGGCCCCGGGGTCGATCTGGACCGTGGAGAAGTAGGTGCTCTCCGGGGCGTTCCCGAGCGTGGAGGTGTCGGCGGCGCGGGCCGACGGGGTTCCGGTGTCGGCCTGGACGGCGGGGATGGTGGACGCCGTGACGGCGGCCAGCCCGGTCACCAGGGTGATCAGCAGTCTGCGTCTGCGGTGGCGCACGAGTACTCCTCGGTGGGTCGGACGGGGAACGTACTCAGACCGCGAGGCCGTTGATCCGGTACTGCATGACCCGGTAGTTCCGGGCGTCGTACCACTGGCTCACGGTGATGTCGAAGTCGCTGAAGGTCGATCCGGGGACGATGAAGCCGCCGTAGGGGCTGGCGACCGCGTTGCCCGTCTCGTGGCCCGGGGTGGTCGGGACGATGACGGTCTGTTCCGGGGTGGTGAACAGGTTGCTGGTCGGGAGCGCGAAGATCTGGGCGCGCATCGACAGGGGCTCCATGTTCAGCCAGGTCAGGGCGTACCGTCCGCCCATCGCGCGGAAGCAGATCTCGCCCCAGCGGCGGCGGGCCGTGATCGTGGTCGGATAATTGCCCCACGCCCAGGCGCCGTTCGCGTAACCCCACGGCTGGTAGGCCGCCGGGTCGCCCACCCGGTCCTGGCGGACGCGGTGCAGCAGGAGGTCGGAGGCCACGTCCCGGTTGAACACCGTGGACAGGACATAGCAGTAGCCGTCGTCGGCGACCGCGTAGGTCTTCTGCTGGAACTGGCCGCCGTACTGGTCGCCCGGCCACTGGCACAGGTACTGCCAGGTCTGGCCGTTGTCCGTCGAGCGCCAGAAGTCGGAGTGGTGAGTGCGGTACAGGACACCCCGCATCAGGTGCATGTACATCGTGCCGCCGACGGTGAAGACGTCCGACGGTATGGCGGTGGTGTTGTTCTCGTGGCCCTCCGGGACCAGCCCGACGGCGTGCGCGCCGCCCACGCTGTCGTCGACGACGAGGGCGTCGAGGTCGGGGTGCCGGGCGCGCAGGCCCACCGGGGCCCGCCAGTCGCCGTCGCCCACGCCGGCGCCGTCGAAGGTGTCGCCGCAGACGAAGAGCATGGTGCCGTCGGGACAGCGGACCGGTATGCCGAGGTCGGTCCAGGCCGCGCCGAACGGGCCCGTCTCGTCGGGGCCCGTGAGGTTGCGGATCTTCCTGCCGGTGACGGCGACGGTGCTCGCCGGTGCCGCGCTCGCGGTCGCGGTCGCCGCGCCGATGGTGAGCCCGGCCGCCGTCAGGCCGAGGCCCGTGCGGAGCAGGAGGCGCCGGCTCGGCCCGCCGGTCGCCGGCGGTTCACCGGCCTGCCCTGAATGTTGTGAACCTGTCATTTGTACCATGCGGAACTCCTCGGATTCGTGGGGGTGTTCCGCCCGTCGCAGGCAACGGGCGGAACGCCGGGAGCGGTCGGTACTACAGCGCCACTACAGCGCCACGTCCCCGCACAGGTGCACCTCGACGCCCAGTTCGGCGAAGAGGGCGGCTTTGGCGCGCAGCGCCTGGTCGGCGGTGGCCGCGTCGGGCGCGTAGGCGACGTTGAGGTGGTTGGCGCGGTGGCGGGCCATGAACTGGTCGCGGGTGACGCCGTGCAGGACCGCGTGCATGATCGGCCACTGCGGGTTGGTGGCGTCCAGCCGGCGCCGCGTCTCCTCCTCGGGCAGCTCGACGGCGGTCGCGCGGCCGAGGTCGACGTGGAGGCGGCCGTCCATGAGGAAGACCCGCGACCAGACGATCTCGCCGGGCTTGGAGACACCGCTGAGGGTGCCGCCGCCGAGCGGGAAGAACATCGGCGGCTGCCGCATGCTGTAGGACTTGTCGTAGCCGCCGTGGTGGGAGGCCGGGACGGAGCCGGAGATCTCGAAGACCCAGACGAACCGGCCGTCGTACTCCTCGCCCCAGCGGATGTCGTGCAGCGTGGTGGCCGGGTCGAGGCCCATCGCCGTCCAGATGCGGTTGGTGACCAGGGAGTCGACGGCGACGCCCTCGTCGACCTCGTTGAAGTGCGGCAGCGGCGCTCCGGCGTACAGCTCGCGGGCGCCGTCGCGGCTGCGCACGGGCGGGCGCTGGACGTTGTTGAGCAGTCCCTCGGCGAGGTCGCTGGCCGGGACCGTGTCCTTGAGGCCCTGCTGGTACTGGATGCCGACCGCGTCGAGTCCGAAGTCGTCGGAGATGCGCAGCGCGGCGATGTACATCTTGAACTGGCTGAGCAGCTGCGCGTCGGTGAGTTCGGTGGCCTCGTCCGTGCCGGTGTGGAAGGTCATGCCGGCGTCGTCGAGCCAGGTGCGGACGGCCTGGGCCTCCGCGTCGGAGACCTTGTTCATCTCCGCGACCAGGGCGCTCTGCGAGAGGCGCTCCTTGTAGATGCCGAGCGGGTTGAGGAACTCGTCGTCGATGATGGCGTTGTACATGCCCATGCAGCCCTCGTCGAAGACGCCGATGATCGCCTTCTCCTCGCGCAGCTGCCGGGCGAGGGCCGTGCCGAGTTCGGTCTCGGCGTCCTTCGGCAGCTCGGGCAGCGGCCGGACGTGGCTGGTGTCGTGGGCGAGGGTGCCCGTCTCCAGCCAGGTGCGCAGGCCCTCGCGCGCCCAGTCGTCGGTGAAGTCGGGGCTCCACAGGACCGAGTAGTCGATGCCCGCCTTGGTGAGGCTCCCGGCCAGGCCGAGCAGGCCGACCAGACCCGGGAACTCGCCGCTCCAGTTGGCCACGACCAGGATGGGGCCCCTGTGGTCGCGCAGCCCGGCGAGGACGTGGTGGCTGTACTGCCACACCGCCTCGACGACGATCAGCGGGGCGTCCTTGGGCAGGTTCCTGAAGACCTCGATGCCGGCGCGCTGGCTGTCGATGAACCCGTGTCCCTTGGCCTCGTCGACGGGGTGTCCGCGGCGCACCTGCCGGCCGAGGGCGGTGACGGCCGCCGCGAGGTCCTTCTCCAGTTTCTCCTGGGTGGGCCAGCAGGTGGTGTTGGCGGCGGGGCGGAGATCGCCGCTGGCCACGGTGTAGACGGTGGCCGGCTCGGCGGCCGGCGGCTGGTGGAGTACGGGCAGGGTGTACGCGGTCATGCGGTCTCCGTAGGTTGTGCGTCCGGCCGGTGGGGCCGGCGGGGTCGAGCGGGTCCTGCGCGGCGGTCCCCGGGCGGTCGGTCGGTGGCCCGGGCGGGCCGTCGGTCAGCGTTCCTGATACGTCGCCAGGGTGTGGACGATCTCCGAGGTGGCCGGGTAGAGGCGCCGGTAGAGGGCGTAGAGGTCGTCGTAGCGTTCGGTGTGCTCGGGGCGCGGCGTCACCGTTTCGCGCACCGGGTTCCAGACGTCGACGGAGACGTCCTGGACGAGCCCGGCGGCCAGCAGCGCGCCGCCGTAGCTCGCGCCGATGGTGGTGGTGCGCAGCTCCTGCGGGCGGCCGGTGATGTCGGAGACGATCTGCGTCCACAGGTCGCCCCGCGTGCCGCCGCCGACGGCGACCACCCGGCGGATGTCGCCCCCGGCCGCCTCGATCACCTCGATGTTGTGCCGGACGCCGAAGCCGGTCGCCTCCAGGGCCGCCCGGTAGAGGTCGCCGCGGGTGTGGGACAGCGTGAGGCCGGCGACCACGCCGCGGGCGTCCGGGTCCATGACCGGGGTGCGTTCGCCGGAGAAGTACGGCAGCATCAGCAGGCCGTTGGCGCCGGGCCCCGACTCGGCGGCCAGGCGAGTCAGGCCGGCGTGGTCCTCGTCGGCGAACAGGTCCCGGAGCCAGTTGGTGACCGCCCCGGAGGTGGCCATGCCGCCGGCCAGGTTGCGGGTGCCGGGCAGGGCGCCGACCGTGCCCCACAGGGACTCGCTCGTGAGGGGCTCGGGGACGGTGTGGACGAGGAACATGGTGGTGCCGTACATCAGCATCAGGTCACCGGTGCCCTGGGCGCCCACGCTCAGCGCCTCCGCCCAGGCGTCGATCGTGCCGGTGGTCACCGGGATGCCGGCGGGCAGGCCGGTCTCCCGGGCGGCGTCCGCCGTGACGGTGCCGGCCGCCTCCCCGGACCAGCGCAGCGGCGGCAGGTCGATGCCGGGGGCGATTTCGGCGGCCCAGGGGGCGTACCACTGGCGGGCGTGGGTGTCGTAGAGCGGCGTGCACTGGCTGGCCGAGTGGTGGTCCAGGACGTAGGTGCCGGTGAGCCCGCGGACCAGCCAGGAGCTGGGCATGTAGAGGCGTCGGGCGCTGGCGTAGTGCCCGGGTTCCTCGTCGGCGATCCAGGCGATCTTGGGTCCGGCCGCCTGGGTGGTGAGGGCGGAACCGCCCCGGCGGATGATCTCCTTCGCGCCGAGCCGGGCCTCGATGCGCTCGATCTGGCGGACCGAGCGGGTGTCCACCCCGTAGAGGATCGCGGGGCGCAGCGGTGTGTCGTGCTCGTCGGTGAGCAGGACGCACGGTCCCATTCCGCTGACGCCGACGGCGGTGACGGTGACGTCGCCGGGGGCGGTCAGTTCGCGGGCGATCCCCGTGAACTCGTCCCACCAGACGGCGGCGTCCATCTCGAAGCGGCCGGGGCCCGGCCTGGCGGGGGTGTGCTCCCGTACGGCCGAGCGGATCAGGGTGCCGTCGGGACCGACGAGTACGCCCTTGCTGCTCGAGGTGCCGATGTCCACACCGATGACTGCGTTGCGAGGCATGGCGAGCACGCTTGCAGAAATCGATTTCAGCGTCAAGAGAGCGCACACATGACGCTACGTGCCTCTAGAAGGCCGGGTCAGGCGGGGCGCGTGAAGCACAGAGGCGCACGACCGTCTCAGCTCTTGACACCCCCTGGAGGCCGCTCTACGTTTCGGTGAAATGGATTTCAGGGACGCCGAAACGCCGCGTCGCCACGACGACGGCGTAGCGTCCTCCCTCGCGCACCATGCCCCCTCGGGCCACGGCGCACTCCGCAACTCCACCTTGAGGGCAAGACACGATGACGACCTTTGGACTCGACGGCATCTCCCGCAGGACGCGTGCCGTGAGCCGCTCCATCAGTGCCGAGAACTTCACCGGCGCCAGGGCCGGCGGCGGCCGGGCAACGGAGGGCACGGGGGCGGTGGCGGCGAGCCGCCTGGGACCGGGCTGGAAGATCTCCCCCAGCATCGACATCGCCGCCGGCGAGACGGCCGTGCTCGCGGACATCGAGGGCCCCGGCACCATCCGTCACCTGTGGTGCACCACCGACCCGCACGGCGCGTGGCGCGGCACCCTGCTGCGGATGTACTGGGAGGGGGAGGAGACCCCGGCCGTCGAGGTCCCGCTCGGGGACTTCTTCTGCAACGGCTGGAACGTCTTCAGCCAGGTCTCCTCCGTGCCGGTCGCGGCCAACCCCAACGGGGGCTTCAACGCGTACTGGCCGATGCCCTTCCGCCGCGCGGCGCGCATCACCCTGGAGAATCTGACCGCCGAGAAGGTCACGCTGTACTACCAGGTGGACTACGAACTGGACGAGGTCGGCGAGGACGCCTCCTACTTCCACGCCCAGTGGCGCCGCAGCCACCCCGTCCCGTTCGGCGAGGTGCACACCCTGCTCGACGGCGTCACCGGCGCGGGCAGCTACGTGGGCACGTACCTGGCGTGGGGCGTGAACAGCCCCGGCTGGTGGGGCGAGGGCGAGCTGAAGTTCTACCTCGACGGCGACGAGGAGTACCCGACGATCTGCGGAACCGGCACCGAGGACTACTTCGGCGGCGCCTGGAACTTCGACGTACCCGGTCAGGGCTACACCGCGTACACCACCCCGTATCTCGGCCTGAACCAGATCCTGCGCCCCGACGGGCTGTACCGCAGCCAGCAGCGGTTCGGGATGTACCGCTGGCACGTCCTGGACCCCATCCGCTTCGCCGAGGACCTCCGCGTCACCGTGCAGAGCCTCGGCATCGGCCCGGGGCAGGGCAACGGCCTGCCGCACCGCTACCGGCACACCAGCGACGACATCGCCAGCACCTCGCTCTTCTACCTGGACGCGCCCGCCTGCGCGTCCCGTCCGGCCACTCCGGACCTGCTCACCCTCGAAGTCGACTGACCCCGCTCGCCCTCTCCCCACACCTCCCCCACAGCCCCGTCCCATCCCACTCCGACAGGAGCGCACGCATGCTCCAGCACGGCAACGACGCCGGGCAACCGGCGCCGGCTCCGTCCCCGGCCGGCGCCTCACGCCGGCGCTTCCTCACCGCCATGGCGGGCACCGGCGCGGCCGTCGCGGCCCCGGCCCTGCTCACCGGGTGCGGCACGGCCCGGGCGAAGGGGGGCAACCTCCAGTTCTGGAACTTCTACGGACCCCAGCGCTCACCCGACCCGGCGATCAACGCGCAGTCCAAGTGGTTCACCGACATGGTCGGGAAGTGGAACGCCACCCACGCACGGCAGATCGACCTCGTCTATCTGCCGCAGCCCACCTACCTCAACGGGTTCAAGCTGCCGTCCGCCTTCGCCACCGGCGAGGGCCCGGACATCTTCATGCTCTCCCCCGGCGACTTCCTGCGGTACTACAACGGTGGCGTCCTGGAGGACCTCACCCCGTACATGGAGAAGGCGGCCGTCGACGACTTCGGCTCCGCCCTGGACAGTCGCAAGGTCGGCGACAAGGTCTACGCCCTCCCCATGGAGGTCGAGCCGCTGGCGATGTTCTACTCCCAGCAGCTCTGGGAGAAGGCCGGCCTGTCCGAGGCCGACATCCCCACCACGTGGGACCAGATGCTCGACATCGGCGACAAGCTGGGCTCCCGCACCACGGCGGGCCTCGTCTTCGAGACCAACCCGGGCTACTACCAGAACTTCACCTGGTATCCGTGGATGTGGCAGGGCGGCGGCGACGTCCTCGACGAGCGCGGCGACGTGGCCTTCGACTCCAAGGCCACGCGCCAGGCCCTCGCGCTGTGGCAGGACGCCGTACGGCACGGCATCGCCCCGCGCACCGTGCCGGCCGCGGGCGACGTGATCGGCGGTTTCAAGGGCGGCAACGTCGGCATGTGGCAGCAGGGGATCTGGAACGTCTCCAGCTTCAAGGCCTTCGCCCCCGACTACCCGTACGGCGTCTTCAGGCTCCCCACTCCCCCGGGCGGCGACTACGTCACGGCCCTGGGCGGCTGGTCCTTCTGCGCCAACGCCCAGGGGCGCGACCCGGAGGCCGCGGCCGAGTTCTGCGTCTGGGCGCTGGGCTCCATGGAGGACGAGTCCGTCGACCGGATGGTCGACTGGTGCGTCGGTGCCAAGTCCGACGTGGCGCCCCGCGCCACCGCACTGGAACGCGGCGCGGCCAAGGGCGGCTACGACTCCGAGGTCATGCGGAAGTTCAAGGACGAGATCTTCCCGGGAGGGCGTGCCGAACCCCGCTACCCCCCGGTCGTCTACAAGGCGATCTCCGACGCCATCCAGGGCACCATGCTCGCCGGACGCGGCGTGGGGAGCGAGATCGAGCGGGCCACCCGGTCCATCGAGGCGTACACCAAGAGCTACAAGGGGGCGAGCCTGATATGAGCAGCGTCGCCGCCAAGGAGCGCCGGGCCGCCGCGGCCACGGCCGAGGCACCGGTCTCGACGAGAGGCCCCGGGCTCAGCCGCCGGCACCGCGAGTGGCTGGCCGCCGCCCTCTTCCTCGCCCCCGACGTCCTGGGGCTGCTGGTCTTCGTCGCCGTCCCGATGGTGCTGTCCATCGCGCTGAGCTTCTTCCAGGTCAGCGGCTTCGGCAGCTACGAGTGGATCGGGCTCGGCAACTACGAGCGGATGATGAACGACCCGCTCTTCTGGGACTCCATGAAGATCACGGGCCTGTACGTGGTGATCCTCGTGCCCGTGCTGTTCTGCGTGAGCCTCGGGCTCGGCCTGCTGGTCAAGCAGAAGCTGCCCGGCATGGGCGTCTACCGCACGGCGCTGTTCCTGCCGTACGTCATCAGCCTCGTGGTGGTCGGCGTGCTGTGGAAGTTCCTGCTGGACGAGCAGACCGGCGCGGTCAACCGGGCCATGCGGGCGGCCGGTCTGGACGGCGAGTCCTGGCTGGGCAGTCCCTCGCTCGCCCTCGGCTGCGTCATCGCGGTCATGGTGTGGGTGATGATGGGCTACTACATGATCATCTTCCTGTCGGGACTCCAGGAGATCCCCAAGGAGTACTACGAGGCCGCGAAGCTGGACGGCGCGGGACCGTGGACGCAGTTCCGCTCCATCACCTGGCCGCTGCTGCGCCCGACCAGCTTCTTCGTCCTGATGATGTCCACGGTCGCGGCCATCACCGGCGGCCTCGATCTGATCTTCGTCCTCACCAACGGTGGGCCGGCCAACGGCACGTCACTGGCCATCTTCTACATCTACCAGCAGGCCTTCGGGTTCGGTGAGTACGGCTACGCGTCGGCCATGGGCTCGTTCCTGGTGCTGATCATGGTCGCCGTCTCCGCGGTGATCTTCAAGTTCACGAGGGGCGGGAGGTTCGACGATGGCGAGTGACACCCTGACGTCGACGGCAGGACGGGCCGGCGGGTCCGGCAGCGGCGAGGGTCCCGGCCGCCGGCGGCCGCTCTCCCCGCGCGCCGCGCTGACCGCCCTGGCCGTCCTCCTGTCCGTGATCAGCGTCCTGCCCGTCCTGTGGATGCTCACGTCGTCCTTCAAGACGCGCGAGACCGTCACCGACGGCAGGCTGATCCCGACGGACTTCACCGTCGACAACTTCGTGTACGTCTTCACGGAGGTGCCGTTCGCGCGTTACCTGTGGAACAGCTTCTTCATCTCCGCGGTGATCACGATCGCGGCCCTGTTCTTCCACTCGATGGCCGCCTACGCGCTGGCCCGGCTGCGCTTCCCCGGCCGCGAGAAGCTCTTCGGCGCCATCTTCGCGACCCTGCTGGTCACCGCGCCCGTGGTGCTGATCCCCCTGTTCATGGTCGCCCGCGAGCTGGGGCTGCTGGACAGCTACGCCGGACTCGTCATCCCGGCGATCTTCAACGCCTTCGGCATCTTCCTGCTGCGCCAGTTCTATCTGGGGCTGCCCAAGGAGCTGGAGGAGGCGGCCGTCATCGACGGCTGCGGCCACTGGCGGGTCTACTGGAACATCGTGCTGCCGATGTCCCGGCCGATCCTCTCCGCGCTGGCGATCTTCTTCTTCCTCGCCAACTGGAACGCCTTCGTCTGGCCGCTGGTCGCCACCAACGACCAGGACCTGACGGTGGTCCAGCTGGGCATCGCCTCGTTCCAGACGCAGTACACGTCGAACTGGAACTACATCCTGGCCGCGGCGACGGTGGCCGCGCTGCCCATGCTGATCCTCTTCTTCGTCTTCCAGCGCCAGATCGTCGAGTCGATCAAGACGTCCGGCATCAAGTAGCGGGGCCGTGGAGGGGCCCGCTCCTGCGGCGCCGCACCGGTTGAGAGACCGGTGCGGCGCCGCTCGGCGCGTTCACGGGCCGGCCGGGCCGCCGGTGCTCTCCCGGACCTGGAGCGTCGTGCGCAGCACCACGGTCTGCAGGGGCGCGTCGCCGCCCTCGATGCGCTGGAGCAGCAGGTCGGCCGCCGTGCGCCCCAGCTCGTACGAGGGCAGCTCCACGGCCGACAGGGACGGCCGCACCAACGACGCCCAGGGGACGTCGCCGAAGGAGAGGACGCCGATGCCGGGCGGGGTGAGCCCGGCCTCGCGCAGGGCGTCGAGTACGCCGATGGTCATCAGGTTGTTGGCCACGAACACGGCGTCGGGCGGCTCGGGCAGCGACAGCAGGTCGCGCATCGCGGCACGTCCCCCTTCGACCCGGAAGTCGGCGTGGCGCACGTAGGTGTCGTCCACCGCGTCCTCCGGCCGGGCCGCCCGCAGCGCGCTCCGGTGACCGGCCAGGCGTTCCTCGGAGGTCGAGGCGCCCTGGGGTCCGGTGATGCAGGCGATCCTGCGGTACCCCGCCCGCAGCAGGTGCCGGGTGGCGGCCTCGCCGCCGTGGCGGTCGTCGAGGCGGACCGCGTCCACCTCCGCGTCCCGAGGACGGCGGTCGACGGCGACGACCGGAACCCCTCGGGCGATCAACGGTCCGAGGTCCGTCTCGTCCTGGGAGGCCGCCGCCACGATCACGCCGGCCATCTGCTCGCCGAGCGCGACCTCCAGATAGCGGCGCTCCTTGTCGGTGTCCTCGTCGGAGTTGCACAGCACCACCGAGAGACTGGTGCGCTGCGCCGCGTCCTCGACGCCTCGGGCGAGCGAGGTGAAGAACGGGTTCTCGATGTCCGGGATGAGCAGGGCGATCACGCTGGAACGCTGTTTGCGCAAGGACCGGGCCAGGCGGTTGGGCGCGAAGCCGAGCGCCGCCGCCGCCTGTTGCACGGACTGGGCCCGTGCCGGGGTGACATTGCCGCCGTTGAAGACCCGTGAGACGGTCGCCGGGGATACTCCGGCGGCTCGCGCCACGTCCTGGATGGTCACCACCTGGGTCCGCGCCCTCTCACCGTGCGTAAGGTCCACCCGCTCACCCTACCGTGTCTGAAAAGGATTTCACCCTGCCCCTGAGCGGGCGAGGGGCGAACGGCCCCTGTCGGCACGCGCGCGGAGACGGCGACCGCGCCGGGTGAGTCCCCAGGGCTTGAGGAGCGAGATCACGGTCATGAACACGTACGCCGACAGGGAGACCACCGGTCCGAAGAGCACGTCCCCCGCGTCGGGCAGCGGCTCGCCGGCGGCCACGGCGGCGGCCGCGGAGTTCACGCCGGGGCGCAGGGCGAAGAACGTGGCGACGGTCGTGCCCGTGGTGAGCCAGAACTTGGTGTACACCCACCGGTGCCGGGCGAGTCCCCACGGCGTGCCGAGGGCCAGCACCAGGCCGCTCGCCAGGGTGAGCAGGGCCAGGGGAGGCAGCAGCCAGTCGGCGAACAGCTTCATGCAGCGGACGGCGGCCTCCACCGTCTCCGGGGAGGCGTTGGCCGCCGCTGTCGCGCCGAGCGCCAGCAGCCCGAGGGTGAGCCCGAGCCAGGAGGCCGAGGCGACGGCATGGACGACGAGGCAGGCCCGGCGTGCGGGGCGGTTGAGTTTCACCCCGCCCACGCTGCCGGTCCGCGGCCGCCACGGCGTCCCACGACGGGAGTAACCCGCCGTACCGACCCGGGCGTACGCGACGGGGCGGCGCCGTGCCCCGGTCGGAGCAGACCGCGGCCGCCCGCGCTGCGCGCGGGACGCGTGCCTCGTAGCCTGAGCGTGTCTCCGAGGAAACGCCGCTAGGAGTTCCCATGCGTCTGCCCATCGAGCTCAGGCATGTCGCCCCACGACTGGCCACCGGGGCTTTCATCCTCAATTCCGGTCTGGCCAAGCGGGGAGCCGACGAGCAGACCGCCGCCATGATGCACGGCATGGCGAAGAACACCTATCCGTTCCTCGGCAAACTCCAGCCCACGACCTTTCTCCGGCTGCTCTCCGCCGGTGAGATCGCGCTCGGCTCGGCGCTGCTCCTGCCCGTCGTGCCGACGGCGCTGGCGGGCATCGGCCTGACCGCCTTCTCGGCCGGGCTGGTGGGCCTGTACCTGCGTACTCCGGGGATGCGCGAAGAGGGCAGCCTGCGTCCGACGCAGGAGGGGACGGCTCTGGCGAAGGACACGTGGATGCTCGGCATCGGCGTGGGATTCGTCGTCGACGGAGCCACGAACAGGTCGTGCTGACGGCCGGTTCGCTCTACCGTGCCGGCGCCCGGCACCAGTCCCGCTCGGTGAGGGCCAGCATGGCTTCGACGGTGTCCCCGTCCGGCAGGGGCCCGTGGTCGCCCACGACCTTCAGCGCGGAGGCCGCGGTGATGTGGCCCAGGCGCAGGGCGCGGGTGAGGTCGGTGCCGCGCCACAGTCCGGCGAGGAATCCGGCGGCGAACGCGTCGCCCGCGCCGACCGGCTCGACGACCTTCGCGGCCAGGGCGGGCACGGTGCACACGCCCCGTTCCGTGAACGCGGTGGCGCCCCGCCCGCCGTCCTTGACGACGAGGACGCGCGGGCCGCTCAGCAGCCTTCGGACGTCGGCTTCGCTCAGGCCGGCGCCCCACAGCTCCTGTGCCTCGTCCAGGCCGACGAAGACGATGTCGGCGCGATCGGCCAGGTCCCGGAGCACCGCGGGCGCCGTGTCCGGCGGCCACAGCGCGGGGCGGTGGTTGACGTCGAAGCTGACGGCGTGAGTGCGCCGCGCCCGCGGTGTGTCCAGCGCGCGTTCGACCAGGGCCCGGCAGGACGGTGACAGGGCCGGGGTCACCCCGGTCAGGTGGAGGAGGGCGGCCCCGCCGACCCGTGCGTCGTCCAGGACGTCGGGGCCGAGGGCCGAGGCCGCCGATCCCTGGCGGTAGTAGTGCACGCGGGTCCCGGCCGCGCCCGGGTCCTTGAGGAGCAGGCCGGTCGGCCGGGCCGGGTCGGTGCGCACGCCGGAGACGTCCACGCCGGCCCCTTCGACGGCCGCCCGCACCCGCCGGCCGAGTGCGTCGTCGCCGACCGCGGAGAGCCAGGAGACGGGCAGGCCCAGGTCCGCGAGGTACATGGCCACGTTCGACTCGGCGCCCGCCACCGACAGGCGCAGTGATTCCGCGCCGTCCAGCGTGTGCGGCGGCGCCGGGGCCATGGCCGCCATGGTCTCCCCGAGGCACACCACGGGTCCCCGCCCCGGCCGCCAGGGGCTCGCGGCCGGCGGTTCGGTGTCGGGGCCGTTGCCGCGCGTGCGTAGGGAGGTGTCGTCGTCCCCGTCGGACCCGGGCCGGGCGCCGGTCACGGCCGGGCCTCCCGCACGGCGGCGCGGAAGGCGCGGGCGCGGGCGCGGAGGGCGTCGACGCTGCCTCCGTCGGCGGCGTCGCCGATCAGCGGGGAGCCGACCCCGACGGCGGTGGCGCCGGCCGCCAGGTAGGCGCGGGCCGCCGCCTCGTCGACGCCGCCGACGGGTACGAGGGTCTCGTGCGGGAAGGGTCCGCGCAGGGCCTTGACGTACGCGGGCCCGCCGGCCTGGGCCGCCGGGAAGATCTTCAGCGCGCCGGCGCCGAGGGTGCGTGCGGTGATGACGTCGGTCGGTGTCATGACGCCGGCCAGGACGGGCATGCCCAGCTCACGCGCGGCCACCACACCCTCTCCCAGCCCCGGCGTGACCGCGAAGTCGGCGCCTGCGCGGTGGGCGGCCACGGCGTCGTCGGCGGTGAGGACGGTGCCGGCGCCGAGGGGCCGGTCGGGTCCGAGAGCGGCTCTGGCCCGTTCGACGACCCGGAGGGCGTCCTTGCCGGTCAGCGACACCTCGATGAGCTCGACCCCCTCCTCGGCCAGGGTCAGTACGGTGCGCAGCGCGGCGTCGGCGTCGTCCCCGCGCACGATGGCGACGAGGCGGTGGGCGGCGAGGGTGGCTCGCAGATCCACGGGCGAGGCTCCTTCTCCGGGGGATCGTGGGGATGTCGGGTCGGTCGGCGCACGGCGGCACGCGGCGACCAGGGTAGAAGGCACTCGCGCCCGGTCCGGAGGCCGGGGGCCCCGCAAGTGCCGGTGGGGAGGGACGGCCGTGCGGCACCGGCGACCGTACGGGCGTCGCCCCGTGCCGTCGGCAGACGTCACTTCTCCCACCGGGCGGGGAGGGTGACACCCCGTCATGGTCAGGGCGCACCCGGCACGGACGGTCCCACTCGCAGCGGCGGCTCCCACCCCCGTGCCGGACAGCCGCCGCACACATCCGCCATGTGCACGTTGCGTGTTTTGCACCATTCGTCATGGTGACCCGGGTGGAGGACATCCACGTGCGACGAGGTGAGAAACATGCTGGTGCTGGGTCTCCTGCTCATGGCGGGCGCCGCCGCCTTCGCAGGCCTGCTGATCGCGTACAACCTGTCCGGCGGTCCGGACTACACCGTGACTCTGCTGGGGAGCGAGCCATTCACGATCAGTACGCTCGGGGCGTTTCTCGGCGGTATCGCCCTGACACTGATCTTCGGCCTGGGCATGTGGATGCTCATGGCCGGGACCGTGCTGGCGCGCCACCGCGGCAAGAAGCGCCGCAGGGAACGCGAGACCGCCAGGCAGGCCACCGCCGAGCGCGACGCACTGGCCGGCCGTCTGGAGGGCCGGGGCAGCAGCACGACCGCCGCGGAGGAGCCGGCCGGACAGCGCCGCCCGGCGTCCCACCGACCGCAGTGGCTGCGGCCGCACGGCCACCACTGACCGACCGGGAGCAGGCCGGCCGGCCCGGCTCACCGCCGGGCCGGCCGGCCTCCGGGTCGAAGGGGCCGGCCTGCGGCGGAAATCCGGGTGGTCCCGGGGCCCGGTCCCGGTAGAGTCGGGAGGTGCCCGAGCTGAAGCGGCTGCATGCCGACCACGCCCCGGCGGTCCTGGCCTTCGAGCTGGCGAACCGCGCCTACTTCGCGGCCTCGATCCCCGACCGCGGCGACGACTTCTTCGACCGGTTCCCCGACCGGCACAGCGCCGCGCTGGCCGAGCAGGAGGCCGGCGTCTGCGTCTTCTATCTGCTCGTGGCCGAGGACGGCTCGGTACTCGGCCGGTTCAATCTGTACGACCTGGAGGACGGCACCGCCAGACTCGGCTACCGGGTCGCGGAGCACGTCGCCGGCCGCGGGGTGGCGACGGCGACCGTCCGGGAACTGTGCCGGACGGCGGCGGCGGTTCACGGCCTGCGCACCCTGCGGGCGGCCGCCTCCCACGACAACGCCGCGTCCCGGAAGGTCCTGACCGGGGCCGGGTTCGTTCCGGTGGGTCCCGCCGCCCCGGCCGATCTCGGCGGCAAGTCCGGCACCTGGTACCGGCGCGATCTCCAGCCGTAGGCCCCGGCGCCCAGGAGGCGGCCCGCGCGCCGCGGCTCCGGTGTCAGGCGCTCGTACAGCGGCGGGCGAACTCCAGGGTGCGCAGGTAGCAGTCCTCCACGTCCTCGTCGGACAGGCCCGCCCACAGGTGGTTGCCGCCGGTGAGGAGGCGCAGGTCCGGTCGGTGTCCCGCCGCCCGGAGGGCCTCGGCGAGACGCACGGACTGCCGGGCGGGCACGAGGGTGTCGTCGGTGCCGTGCAGGATGAGGAACGGCGGTGCGTCGGGGTTCACGTGGGTGACCGGGCTGGCGTCGCGCGCCGCCTCGGTCCGCTCCGCCAGGGCGCCGCCGAGCAGCAGGGACTCACGGGAGGCCGGGTCGTTCGGGTCGTACGCGCCCTCGGGGTGGTCCTCGGCGAGTCCGGTCAGGTCGGAGGGGGCGTACCAGGTGACGCACCCGGTGACGGTGGCACCGGCGGCACGGGTGTGCCGGGTCAGCGCGGTCAGGGCGGCGAGGTGCCCGCCGGCGGACTCGCCCCACAGCACGGTCCGCCCGGTGTCGAGGCTCAGGTCGGCGGCGCGGGTGTGGAGCCAGGCCAGTACGGCGGCCAGGTCGTCGGCCTGCGCCGGGTGGGGTGCCTCTCCGCTGAGCCGGTAGTCGGGGCAGGCCACGGCGAAACCGGCCTGTGCCAGCCGGGCGAAGGGGCCCGGCTGCCAGTGGCGGAAGCGGGGGCCGGCGTCGTCGCGCAGACCCTTGCGCCAGCCACCGCCGTGCACGAAGACGACGACCGGCACGGGTCCGGCGGCGTCCTCGGGCAGCCACAGGTCGACGGCCAGGGGTCGGCTGCCGTCCGGAATGCCGTAGACGGCGCCGCGCAACAGGCGGACTCCGGCGGCGGGGCGGGCCGGGTGCGGCAGGGGCAGCTCGGCCGGGTCGGGCGAGGCGAGCAGTGGCAGGGGGAAGGGTTCGGAGCCGTTGTCGGTCACGACGGTGTCCTTCGTCGGTCGGTGCGGGCGCCGGTCGGTGCCGACGACGTTCGGCGGGAGGGGAAGCCGACGGGGGCGGGGAGCCGACGGGGGCCGAGTCAGCACCCCGTACGCCACTGGTGGCCGGGCAGGAAGGTCACGTCGTACTGCTGGGGCACGGTCCCGAACTTCTGCGGGTCGGGGATGTACGGCGTGCGGGGCAGGCCGCGCTCGTCGGTGGGTGTGCCGAGGTTCTCGAAGAACCGCTCGAAGGTGCCGCCCGGCCCGGCCGCCACGCCGACGATCCGGCTGTGGTGCCGCTCGATGCGATAGGCGTGGGGGCAGTTCTTCGGGACGAAGCCGAAGTCGCCGGCCGTGAGCAGCTTCTCGTACTGCTCCCCCTCCAGATCCTCGACGAACAGGCGCACCGCGCCGTCGGTGACGTAGAAGACCTCGTAGGTCTCCGGGTGGGAGTGGGCGGGGATGATGTCGCCCTTCGGGCCCTCGCAGGTGAAGAAGTTGAAGGTGTTCTCGGTCTGCTCGCCGCCCGCGTAGATCGTGAACATGTCCGTGAAGAGGTGGGCACGGTCGCCCATGTCCTTCTCGATGAAGTACGGCCTGCCCGGCTCGGGCGGGATGTGGGAACGCCGGCGGTAGCGGGTGGCGAACTCGATGGTCATCGTGGGCCTTCCTGGTTCTGGGCAGCACTCGGCCGGGCCGGGCGCGTGAGGGAGTGCGGCCGTCGCGGGCCGCGGGAGGGCGGCACCGCGCGCGGGCGCCGGCCGGTGCGCCTGCGGGATGTGCGCGGCTCTCCGCGGCGCGGCCGCTTTGATCAAACTAGGACCGGTGGGTGGGGGTGTGCGGCATACACTCGGGCACGCGATGAAGAAAAACGGACAGTTCGCGGCCGGCCGCCGGGCGACGGGCATTCCGACCGTGTCCTACCGCCCGACGCCGGGAAGGCCGCCGGGCCTGGAGGTCCTCGACCTGCCCGGACTCGCCGCCCGTGCCGACGCGAGCGAACGGCCGCTCACCGTGCCCGTGCGCCCGGCCTTCCATCTGCTCGTCGCGCTGCGGAGCGGGCGGCTGGCGTGCTCGGTGGACTTCACCTCGTACGTCCTCGAAGCGGGCGACTGGCTGTGGGTGTGGCCCGGGCAGGTGCTGCGGTTTCCCGGCGGTCCCGGGGCCGCCGACGCGACCGTACTGGTCTTCCCGTCGGGCTTCCCCAGCGCGGCGACCGACACCCTGATCCGGGGCTGCGAGCACACCCCGTACCGCCTCGTCACCCCGGACAGGACACGCCAGACGGCCCTGCTTCGCATCCTGGACGCCCTGGTCGAGGAGCATGCCGACCTGTCCGGCCTGGGGCCGGAGGCGTACGTCGAGACGCTGCGCCACCTGCTCGCGGTGATCCTCGTCCGGCTCGTCCACCTGATGGATCCGCGACACCCAACGAGGCCCGGCGGCGGCGAGCCGTTCCACCTGTTCCGTCAGGCCGTCGAGGAGGGCTTCGGCCGGACCCACCGCGTCGAGGACTACGCCGCCCGGCTCGGCTACAGCCCCCGTACGCTCACCCGCGCCACCCGGGCGGCCCTCGGCTGCGGCGCCAAGCGCTTCATCGACGACCGTGTGCTGCTGGAGGCGAAACGCCTGCTCATCCACACGGATCTGCCACAGGCCGCCATCGGAGAACGCGTCGGGTTCGCCCATCCGACCGCCTTCAGCGCCTTCTTCCGTCAGCACACCGGCATGACACCGACCGAGTTCCGGTCCGTGACACAGTCGTGAGGGTCACGCCCGGCAGGAGGGAACCGGTGGCCGGTGGAGCCAGCCCTCTCCCCGAGGGAGGTCTCCCTCTCGGCACGCCGACTCGCCGCGGCCCGACACCTGCCCGGCCCCCTCGTGACCGTCCGCGCCGGGCCGGCGCCCGTGCCTCATCACCGGGACGTGTCGGACTGGTTCAGGGCACGGGCCACGGCCGCCCCCGTCTCGCGAGCCGTGAGGTAGGGGCGGGCATCGTGAGCTCGGGCCCCATTGTGTACAGGGACGTCATTGATCCGTCGCCCGAAGGCGGGCGCCAGTTCTTTGACCAGGGCCACCGCGTCGCCGGCATCGGCGACGTTCGTCCACGCCTTGACGGGCACCGGCCAGCGGGCGGCGCCGTCGGCCGGGGGCGGCACGAGCCTGTCGAAGACCAACTTGCGCACCCCCAGGGGCGAACCCAGCGTCACCAGCGTGAGGTCGCGCCACCCAGGGTGCGCGCACAAGGCCTCATAAGCCACCACCGATCCCAAGGAGTGCGCCACTACGACTTCCGTGCGGTCCGTGACGCGTTTGGCGAACTCGTCCTGGACGGCTGACCGTACATCGGGTTCCGTGAAGTAGCGGCGTACCTGGCGTGCCGCGTGCACCATCAGACTCTCGCCGAGTCCGGCGAAGAACGCCGAGTGGCTCAGGGCGTTGAGCGCACGCTGGACCAGGCGAGGCGTGCGCAGCCGGGCCGGCTCCTCCGGGCCGGGAACCCGCCGCTCGGCAGCTGCGGCCGCCTCCCACCAGCCGAGCAGCAACTCCTCCTCCAAGCCCTGCTCGACGTCGAAGGCGTCGAGCGGTGGCAGTCCCAGGGCACGATGGCCGGCCGGCCGGAACACATGGCCCCAGAAGGCCATCGAGACCTCGGTCCGGCCGATGGGCACGGCACCGGCAAGCGCCAGTCCGTCGCACAGTGCCGGGTACCACTCACCGAGAAGGCTTTCCTCCCCCTTGGTCTCCTGGGCGATGCCGTGGACGAATACGACACGGGTCATCTGCTGGTCACATCCTTCGCAGACGGCGGAAGGTGGAGACTGAGGGCAGCGAGGCCCATGTCGGTGGCTACGCAGACTCGGCCGGTCTCGTCGACTGTGATGTCGTTGATGCCGCTGCCGATGTCCAGGGTCAGGTTCCAGGACGGCGAGCGCAGGTCCCACACCCGCATCTGCCCGTACCGATCGCCGGCGACGAGTACGGCTTGATCGCTGACGGGGATGGCGGCGAGGGCGGTGACGGGCGAGGCGAACGGCTCCGGCTCCAGTGCCATGCGGTCGCCTTCGGCCAAGTCCCACACGAGTACCCGGCCGCTTCCGGTGCCGCAGACGGCGATGTCGCGGTCGAGCCGGACCAGCTCCAGCGATGCCGCGCCCATCTCGTGTCCGTGCAGAGTCGCCGTTGTCACACCGGTGGCGAGGTCCCAGAGACGGAGCGTCCCGTCCAGGGAGGCGCTGACCAGACACGGACTGCCCTGCTCGGGGACCCAGAAGCGCAGGGCCCGCACTTGTGCGGTGTGCCCCTTCATCACCGGGCAGAGCGGGACTCCGGTCGTCGGTTCCCAGGCGTGGACGTCGTACGATTGACTCGTTGCCGCTGCGGCTGCCCAGCGGTTGTCCAGCGCGCCCAGCGCCGGGGTGTCCGTGCCGGGCGGACGACTCATCAGTCGCCGCCGTTCCTCCAGCGCCCATACCTCGACGGCGCTCGAAGCGCCGCGCAGCAGCAACACCCGTCCGTCCACCTCGGCGGTGGCGATGCCTCGGCTGTCGTACGAGGTGCTGGTGAGCGGATTGCCGACCGGACGTCCGTCGCGGAGGTCGTGCAGGCGGAGTGCTCCGTCCCGGCCCTCGGCGGCCACCGCGTCGAGTCCGTCCGACGTCCGGACCATCAGCGTCCGGCTCACACCGCGGTCGGCCCCGCAAAGCGCCTCGCCCCAGGGCTGGAGGCCTTCGATGTCCCAGATGCGTACGCTCCCGGAGCGACCGCTCGTCAGCAGCACATCCACTGCGCCGATCCGGCCGAACACCGGCTTGACCGTGTTGTACTCGTAGTAGTCCTCGAGGGGTTGTGCATACGGCTGGGCCGTCGTCACGTCCCACAGCCGTACCGTGTCGTCCCAGGATTCAGTGGCCATCACTTCCCGGCCGGCCACCCGGCCAAGGGCGGCACTCCTGACGGTTCCGGTGTGACCGCAGAAGGGGCCCGCGACCCGTCCGCCTGTCGCCACGTCCAGAATGTGCACGTTGTATCCCTCGACCGCACACACCACGAGCGGCCGCCCCTGGCTGAAGGCCGCACTCACCGGGTGAGCGGACTGGGAGTAGTCGTCCAGAAAGAGGTGTGCGATGACGCCTCCGCAGGTGTCCCGCACGTAGCAGTGCCGGGAGGAGGTGACCAGGACGATGCGCAGTGCCGGTCCGTCCTGGTGCAGTGCGAGGGTGTCCACCCCGCCGATGTGCCCGGCGAGCGGCTCCCCGACCGCTTCTCCGGTTTCGCCGTCCCAGACCCGGACCGTGCCGTCCTCGCTGCCGCTGACCACCACGGGCCGGCCGTCCAGTTGGCCGGCGGCCAAGCAGGTGACGGTGTTGGTGTGGCCGGTCAGCACTCGGCCCACGGCTCTTCCGGCAGCGGCGTTCCACAGCCGGATGGTCGTGTCGGCGCCGCCGGTGGCGGCGAAGGCCCGTCCGTCGCGCACCCAGAGGGCGCAGGCGCGGACCGGTCCGGTGTGTCCTTCCGTCGCCGGGCCGATCTGGCGGCGGTCGACGAGGTCCCAGAACCGGGAGGTGCCGTCCGCGGACGCGGTGAGCGCCACCGTCCGGCCGTCCAGTGTCGCGCAGGCCAGGGCGCTGATTCTGCCGACGTGCTCGTCCTCCGGCTGCTCGGTGGTCAGGTCCCAGACCCGGGCTGTGCGGTCCTCGCTGACGGTCACGGCCATGGATTCGGTGTCCCGGACGTTCAAGGCCGCAGCGGTGATGTTCTCGACATGGCCGAGCAACGGGCGGCCGATCTGCTGCAGGGTGTGCAAGTCCCACAGCCGCACGTCGTCGAAACCGCTCGTGAGAGCCACGGCACGACCCTGGAAGCGGCCGATCGTCACGGACCTCACCGAACTCCCCGACCGCGACATGTGCGCGAGCACGGGCTCACCGATCTGGCGGCGATCCGCCAGGTCCCATCTGCTGAGCAGACCGCTGGAGTCGCCCACCAGTGCCACCGCGCGCCCGTCCACCTCTGCGACCCGCAAGGCCGTGATGTCGCCGGGTGTGCCCAGCAACGGCAGTCCGTCGATGCGGGCGTCTCCTCCCCCGGGTACGTCGCTCAGGTCCCAGATGTACACCGCCTGGTCCGCACCGCCGGTGACGGCGATCGGTTGACCGTTGAGTTCTCCCAGGTCGGCGTCGTTGACAGTGCGTTTGTGCGCGGCGAGCGCACTGCCGAGTTGCCGGCGGGTCTGCAGATCCCACAGGCGGGCTGTGCCGTCGGCGCTGGCGGTCAGCGCCACGTCGGTGCGGGCGATGCGGCCGGTCACGATGCTCTCGACCCTGTTGGTGTGGCCGGTGAGGGGATCGCCGTGTTCCTGGCCGACCGACAGGTCCCAGATGCGGATGGTGCCGTCCTCGGCCCCGGTGAGTACCAGGGTGTAGTCGTCGAGTTCGCTGATCTCGATCGCGCTGACGGCTACGCCGACGGCCAGGGGCACGCCGATCTGCCGCTGGGAGATCAGATCCCACAGGCGTGCAGTGCCGTCCTGACTGCCCGTCACCGCGACGGGCCGGCCGTCCAGTTCGCCTACCGCGGTGCACTCGATGGACTTGGTGTGGCCGCTGAGCAGCCGGTGAACGCCGCTGGCGGACCACCAGGCCCAGGTGGCCGACCACGGCATCGCCAGTTGGAGCCCGTCGATCCGACGGGCCAGCTCGTCGGCGCCGCAGCGGCGAGCCGACAGCTGAAGGTCGGCGGCTCGCTCGCCGAGTGGTCGATCGGCGGTGAGCCGGTGGGCGACCTGCTCGTACGCGCCACGGATACGGCGTGCCGAGCTCTGACCGCCCACCGAGGCGAACGCCCGCAGCAGGGCGAGGGGTTCGGCAGCGAGCAGGAATCCGGGATCCTCCATCAGCACGTCCAGAGTGCCGGCTGCCGCGGCATGGGTGGACAGGTGCATGCGAACGTACGGCGGAGCAGCCAGCCAGTCGGGGCGGCCGTCGGCGGCGCTCGGCACCAGGGCCTCCAGAGCTTGGCCGACTGATCGCTGAACGTCCGCGGCGGATCGTCCGGCGGTTGCGCGGAGGTGCTCGGCAAGCGCCTTGTGGTACAGCCGGTAGGCCGAGCGCCGGTCGTCGTCGATCACCTCGGCGATGTACGCCTCGGCCACGTCGAGGGCCCAAGTGACATCCTCCTCCGTGCAGGCGACGCCGGACAGGACACTGCTCAGCTCGGTCCAGACCCGTCCCCGGGGCAGGCCTTTGCCCTCGGAGAACGCCAGCGCGAGCAGCATCCGGCGCACCCGCTGCTCGTCCGCGCCGAAACGGGCCAGGTAGTCGTCGAAGGCGCCGCCGACCTCGCTGGGCAGGGCGTCCGCCCAGCCGGGCCGGCTCACATCGACCGGTGTCCGGTCGGAGCGCAGGGTGCGAGCAGTGGTCCGCGCGTACAGGTACACGCCGGCTGCTTTGGCGGCGACGCCGCGGGCCACGGTCCGGGTGAGTTCCGGCTCGTCCCGGTAAGGCGTCCGAACCTCGGGTTCCTCGGAGGCTGCGAGGACGCGGGCGACATAGCCCGCCACGTCTTCTTCACTGGCACGGTAGCGAGGCAGATCAAGGTCGAGGGTGGTGAAGGTGGGCCCGAGGGAAGCGATCAGCTCCTGTCGTGTACCGACGAGGAGCCGAACTCCGTGGATCTCCGACATCGGGCGCAGGAGTTCGCGACTGATCCGGCGGGGCTCGCCGTGCCCTCCGGCATCGGCAGCGGTGTCGGAGCCGGCCTCGTCGAGAGCGTCGACGACAATGACCAGCGGCGGTCCCTGGCGACCGCGTCGGGACAGCTCCTGGAGCAGGGCGGCCGAGCCGTCGGCCTCAATGCCCAGGGCATCTCCGATGCGCTCCACGATCTCTTCGAGGCGCTTGTGGCGCGCGTGCACCGCCGCCCCCACCAGTCCTGCCGGCACCACTGTTGCGGAGTCGACGCCGGAGAGGTCGAGGGCCGCCCGGTAGCCGACGTCGGACAAGGCGACGATCCGGCCGAGGACGGCGGACTTGCCGCAGCCGGGACTGCCGGTGACGATCCGGCCGCGGCCATCGTCCTCCTCGGCGGTGAGCCAGGCCACGAGTTCGGAAAGGACGCTGGCCCGGCCGCTGAAGTAGAGGCCCTGCTCCGATTCGAACTCCACCCCGCGCGAGCGCGGCCCGAAGTGCTCGGCGAGGTCACGGCCGGCCACCCGGCGCTGGATCTCCAGGTCGGTGCCGAGCGGAGGCAGTTCGGGGCGGTAGCCGGCGTTGGGCAGGAACGGCGCGAGTCCCGTGACCAGGCCGCTGGCAAGCTCGGCGCGCTGGGCGCGTCCGGCGGCGTCGAAGCGTTCGTTGATCGCTTTGACCAGCTCGGTCAGATCGAGGTACTGCTGGCGTTGGCCGGTCCGCCCGGTAGTGGTCGCGACAGCCTCGGCGAGGGCGGCGGTGAACTGCCCGTCTGTGGCGATGTCCTTGCGCCGGGCTGAGGCGAGGAACCACAGCCCGCTGTTGGCGGATCCGCTCGGGGTGCCGTAAACGAGCCGCTGCAGCGCGAGTGCCGCGGCCTCCGCGCTGCCGGCCCCGCCCGCGCAGGTGTCCAAAACCAGCAGCAACTGGCACAAGTCACCGTTGCACAGGATGCGGACGAGGTCCTCGGTGGCAAGGGCGGTAGCCGCCAGGTCGTCGGGGGACGAGTCCCAGCAGAACAGATAGTGCCGGTCGCCGGGAGCGGTGACGCCGTGGCCGGCGAAGTAGAGGACCACGATGTCGTCGCTGGTCAGAGCGGTGTCCGTGGCCCAGTGCCGGAGCTTCTGCCTGATCTGCTCGGCACCGTCGTACTCGCCGAGCCCGGGGAGTGCCGGTTCGTAGCCGAAGTCGCAGAACAGCCGGGTGGCGGCCTGTTTGTCCTCCTGGACGAACTCGAGTTGCTCCGCGTCGGGGAGGTGCTGGTAGCGGCCGCTGCCCAGTGTGATGAAGAACCGCCGTTCCATCCCGATGCGCCCCCTGCCGTGCTTGCCGCACGGTGCTGCTCGTGTCCCGACCGCCCCTGCAGACAACTGTATCGGCGGCGCGACGCTTCGTTCAGGGTTGCGAGCGACTTCGGGGGATCTTGCCAGTGCCCGCGCCGGCGCGGGCGCGGGCGCGGGCGCTGTACGGCCTTCGGGTACACCGCGAGGTCGCGGTGTACCCGGAGGCCTGCGGCGGCGCGGGCGGCGTCGTGCTCCGTCCGCACGGGGTTTCGGCGAGGTCAGCGAGCGGCGACGTTGTCCGCGACCCCGGTCTCGGGGGCTGCCTCGGCGCCGGGCTGACGGGGTGCGGTGTTCTTCGGGCCGCGCAAGGCGACGTAGACGAGCAGCACGGCCATGACGGCGGCGCCGACCCACATGGACTGCTGCCAACCGTCGACGAAGGATTGCCGCGCGGCGTGGATCAGATCCTGGGCGTGGCCTCCGGTGGTGGGCGCGACCTCTATGGCGTTGGCGATGCCCTCGCGTGCGGTGTCCGCGGCCCCGTCGGGGATGCCGTCGAGCTTGCCGTCGATGGCGCCGCGGTAACCGCCGGCCAGGAGCGCGCCGAGCATCGCGACGCCGAGAGCGGTGCCGAACTCGCGGGTGACGTCGTTGAGCGCGGAGGCAACGCCCTGCTTCGCGCGGGGCAGGGAGCCGGTGATGGCTTCGGTGGAGGGCGTCATCGACAGGCCCATGCCGGCACCCATGACGATCATGCCGGCCAGGATGGACGGGTAGCCGCCGTCCACGGACACGAACAGCGCCATCAGCGCCAGGCCGAGCGCGGACAGGGCGACGCCCACCGTCATGGTGGAGCGGGCACCGATTCCGGCGGCCACCTTGGGGGCCAGGCCCGAGCCCGTCATCATCATGACGGCCATCGGCATCAGCGCCACGGTCGACAGCAGCCCCGACATGCCGAGCACGGCCTGGAAGAACGGGAAGAGGACCACGGCGATACCGGCCTGGACACCGAAGACGACCAGCAAGGTGATCGAGCCGCCGGCCAGGCCCCGCTCACGGAACAGGCGTACGTCCAGCAGCGAGGCATCGCGGCGGCGCAGCTCCCAGACCACGAAGGCGATGGCGGCGGCGACGCCGACGGCCAGGCTGACCAGCGTGATGGGGGCGGTCCAGCCGCGCTCGGGGCCTTCCTGCAGGACGAAGATGAGACCGGTCACGGCGACGACGGAGAGCAGCGCGCCGATGGTGTCGAAGGAATGGGCGGAGCGTTCGCGGGAGTTGGGAACCGACTTCAGTGTCATCACCAGCGCGACGGCCCCCAGGACCACGGGCAGCACGAACAGCCAGCGCCAGTCGGCGACGTCGACCAGCAGGGCGGACAGGAACATCCCCACGATGCCACCGCCTCCGGCGACACCGGTCCACACACCGATGGCCTTGCCGCGTTCCTCCTCGGGGAAGCTGGAGGTGATGACGGCCAGGGTGACCGGCATGATCATCGCGGCGCTGACGCCGGCGGCCACCCGGGCCGCGATCATCGTCCCGGCCGTCGGGGCGAGCCCCGCGACGACGCTGGCGGCGCCGAAGACGACCAACCCCGCGATCAGCATGGGCTTGCGGCCCAGGCGATCACCGATGGCGCCGAGTGGCAGCAACAGCGCGGCCAGGGCGAGGGTGTAGCTGTTGATCATCCACAGGACGGCGGTCTGCGAGGCGCCGAACTCGACGGCCAGGTGGGTCTGGGCGACGCTCAGCCCCGACACCGAGGCGATGACGGCCATCAACGCGATCGAGACGGTGATCAGGATCGCGCGCAGCTGACGTGCATCCGGCGCGCCCTCGTCGCCGGCCGGCGTGGCCGCCGCCTGATGAGG
Organism: Streptomyces sp. CCM_MD2014; assembly: GCF_000772045.1. Taxonomy (GTDB): domain Bacteria; phylum Actinomycetota; class Actinomycetes; order Streptomycetales; family Streptomycetaceae; genus Streptomyces; species Streptomyces salinarius. The sequence continues at coordinate 649,608 of NZ_CP009754.1, forward strand.
CTGATGAGTACTCATGGTGTCCTTCCGAAAGGGCATGCGGAATCAGCGCCGGGACAAGACCGGTCGCCGGTTGGGTGAGACAGGGACTTGCTCATCGCGCGGACCGCTCGATGGCGGCCGCGCGGTTGTTCAGCGGCGGGCGTACGTGTCAGCCGGTGGCCCTCTGTGCGGCGGCGAGCGCGGCGTCGGTGTCCGCCGCGGCCAGCATCGCGTTGATGTGGGAGGCGGCCAGGGCTCCGGCCGCCGCGGAGGCGCCGACCTGGGCGGCGAGGTCGGTGGCGTTGCCCGCCACCCACACACCCGGGATCTCGGTGGTACCGGCCGTGGCGGAGGCGAAGCGGCGGCCCATGTTGTCCGGCAGGTCCTCCATGGGCAGTTTCAGCCCGTCCAGGCCCTCAGTGCGGGCCTCCATCCTTGTGGTGACGGCCAGGACCCGCCGCTCGACGAGGGTGCCGTCGGTCAGGCGGACACCCACGAGGGCACCGTCGGTGTCGTTGACGACTTCCCTCACGTCGGTCTCGACGACGCGGATGCCCCGGGCGGCGAAGCGGGCGAGGGTCTCGGAGTCCGGTTCGGTGCCGCGGGCGAAGTAGATCAGGTCGTCCGTCAGCTGGCGGAACAGCCAGGCGTGGTGAACGGAGAGAGGGCCGGTGGCGAGGATGCCGATGGGCTCGTCGCGCACCTCGTAGCCGTGGCAGTAGGGGCAGTGCACCACGCTGTGGCCCCAGTGCTCGGCCAGGCCGGGCACCTCGGGCAGCACATCGCGCAGGCCGCTGGCCACCAGCACACGGCGGGCCGTCAGCGCCCGGCCGTCGGCCAGAGTGACGGCGAACCGCAGATCGCCGTCCGCCGACGGGGCGGCGGGTTCCGCCGCGGCCACCTCTCCGAAGACGATCCGGCCGCCGTACTGGCGTACCTGCTCGCGTCCGCGTCCCAGGATCTCGGACGGCGGGGTGCCGTCCAGAACGATGAAGCCGTGCATGGCGGCGGCGGGGGCGTTGCGCGGGGTGCCGCTGTCGATCACGATGACCGAGCGGCGCGAGCGGGCCAGCATCAGCGCGCCGTTCAGGCCCGCGGCGCCGCCGCCGATCACGACGACGTCCACGGTCTCGGCGGGCATTTCGTCGCTGTCGTGGCGGGGAGTCTGCGCAGACATGTCGTGCCCTTTCGTCGTACCCGGCCCCGTGGGCCGGACCATCTGCGTTCGACGTTAAGCGCATGTTGCACCATGGGCATACCATGTTGCTTATGACGCAAGAAGATGGGCAGCTGGACAGCCTCGTACGCAAACGGATCCGCGCACTGCGCGTCGCGCAGGGCTGGTCCCTGGAGGAACTGGCTGGCCGGGCCAACCTCAGCCAGTCCTCACTGAGCCGCATCGAGAACGGTCAGCGCCGCCTCGCCCTGGACCAGCTCGTCACCCTCGCCCGCGCCCTGGACACCACCTTGGACCAGCTCGTGGAGAACGCCGCCGACGACGTCGTCATCAGCCCGATGATCGACGGCGCCCACGGGGTGATGCGCTGGCCCGTGAAGGGCGACCCCGGCATGACCGTGATGCGCCAGCGGATGACCGACCCGCCGCCCGACAACCCGGCCCGCATGCGCGCCCACCCCGGCCGCGAATGGCTCGTCGTACTGTCCGGCACCGCCGTCCTCATGCTCGGCCACCGGCGCTTTCGTATCGAAACCAACCAGGCCGCCGAGTTCCCCACCATGATGCCGCACGCCATCGGCGCCGAGGGCGGTCCCTGCGAGATCCTGGGCATCTTCGACCGCGACGCCCGCCGCGGCCACCAGAAGGACACCGACACCGACGACTCCGAAGCCGACCGCCCCGGCACCCAGGCCCCCTGCGCGTAGCGGGCCGTGGCCGGGCGGGAGGCCCCGGCAAGGCGGGCGGCCTTGCGCGCCGGGCAGTGCGCCGAACGAACTTCTTGCTTCCTACGCAACGAGTCGTGCGGGACGAGCATGGCCAGCTTACGGTGAAGTCATGACCCACACTCATCAGCACACCCCCCACCACGGCCACGGCGGTCACCACCCCGGTCACGGCCGGGGCGGACACCACGAGGGCGGCAACGGCGGCCAGGCAGAGCTCCTCGACCTGGACGCCGAGGTGCTCGCCGAGCACCTCGCGTCGATCACCGCCTGGCTGCCGCTGGAGGACGAGCCGCGCCACATCGCGGACCTGGGCTGCGGCACCGGAGCGGGAACCTTCGCCCTCCTCGAACGCTTCCCCGACGCGCGCGTCACCGCCGTCGACACCTCCGCCGAGCACCTGAAGCTCCTACGCGAGAAGGCGTGCGCCCGCGGCATCCAGGAGCGCGTACGGACCGTGCAGGCCGACCTCGACCACAGCGACTGGCCCGACCTCGGCCGACCGGACCTGGTGTGGGCCTCGGCCTCGATGCACCACATGGCCGACCCCGGCCGCGCCCTGCGTATCGTCCGCGAACTGATCTCCCCCGGCGGCCTGTTGGCCGTCGTCGAGCTCGCCGGCGTCCCCCGCTTCCTGCCCGCCCACGCCCCGGCGAACCGGCCCGGCCTCGAAGAGCGCGCCCATGCCGCGACCAACAGCTTCCACGCCGAGCGCGTTCCGCACCGCGGCGCCGGCTGGGGCCCGATGCTGACCGCCGCCGGCTTCACCGTCGAGGACGAACGCACCCTCACCGTCAGCGTCGCAGGGGCGCGCAGCGAAGCGGTCGGCCGCTACGCCTACGGCGTTCTGCAGCGCGTCCGCAGCGTCGCTGCCCCCGCTCTCGGCCCCGAGGACCTCGCCGCGCTGGACGAGCTCCTGGACACCGGCAGCCCGAACAGCCTGCTGCTCCGCGAGGACCTTGCCCTGCGCACCGAGCGCACGGTGTGGGCCGCCCGCCGTGCCTGACGCCCGGCCAGGTGCGACGGTTCGGGCCGGGGATGCCGACGTCCTCCGGAAACACCACCATCTCGTGGTCGCTGCAGGCGGTCCCGAACCGCCTTCCGGCACCGGCATCGCACGCTCACGCGCCGGCCCCCCGGTCAGGGCGCCCGTGCACCACGAAGGCGGCGCGAACGGCCCGGCCTACTTCCGCCCCACGGCCGCCGAAGACGACGAGTATCAGCAGGTCAGCGCACCCTTCCCCGCGGCTTCAACGGCACCGGCGGCAGTTCCGGTGCAGGCAGTGGCGCCCCGTCGTACCCCTTCACCTCGCCGAACCGGGAGCCTTCCATCCAGTCCCGCCGGGCCTGGACGATCTCCTCCTGGGAGCGCCCGATCCAGTTCCAGAACATGATCAGCTCCTCCTCGAACGGCTCGCCGCCCAGGAGCATCAGGCCCGCGTCCGAGTCGGCCCGCAGGGGAAGTTCGTCGCGGCCGCAGCCGAGGTAGAGCATCGAGCCCGGCACCAGGGGCACCCCGTCGACGTGGGCCTCGCCGCTCATGGCCAGTACGGCGTACTCGAAGTCCCGCTCCAGCGGCAGGCGTACGTCCGTGCCGGCGGCGAGGGTCAGGTCGGCGCCGACGAGCGGGGTGTAGGTCGTCCCCGGCGAGGTGGCCGTGTCGAGGGTGCCCATGAGGACGGTGGCCGTCAGGCCCGGGGCCGTGACCCGGGGCAGCTCCGCGTGGAACTCGAAGTGCGGGTCGGTGTGGCGGTGGGTGTCGGGCAGGGCCACCCACAGCTGGGCACCGTGCAGCAGGCGGGCGTGGGAGCGCGGGCTCTCCTCCGAGTGGCTGATCGCGCGACCGGAGGTCATCAGGCCCAGCTGGCGCGGGCGGATGGTCTGCAGGCTGCCGGTGGAGTCGCGGTGCAGCACCTCGCCCTCGTGCAGCCAGCTCACCGTCTGCAGACCCATGTGGGGATGCGGGGGCACCTGCATGCCGGGCTCGTCGGCAATGTCGTCGGGACCGTAGTGGTCGACGAAGCACCAGGCGCCGACCATGCGCCTGCCCAGGTTGGGCAGCAGACGGCGGACCTCGGTGGACTCGCCGAGCTTGACGTTGCGAGGGCTGAGGAGTTCACGCACGGGCTCCGCCACCACGAAGCCGCGGCCGCCGCACAGGCTGGGAACCGCATCCCGGTCAAGGTTGCTCATGCCGCACAACGTAGCCCCCGCGCGGCCCTCCGTGCGACGCGGTCCCCGAGGCGTCACCGTGGCGGGCGACGCGGGACCCGTCGGCGGCGGGATCAGGCGGCGAAAGCAGGTAGTGGAATGTTCAACCGTGTGGCGTGGTTCAGTGGGTCGAAGGAGGTCTCACGTGGACACGACGTACTACGACCACGGAACGCCGGCGGAGCGCTGGGAGCGCGCGCGGATGTTCTTCGACGCCAAGGACTACGCCGCCGCGGCCCGCGTCCTGGACCGTCTGGTCGCCGAGGTGCCCGAGCAGACCGGTCCGCGGCTGCTGCTGGCGCGTTCCTACTACCACTCGGCCCAGCTGCGGCGGGCTGAGGCGGAGCTGCGGATCGTCGTCGAGCGCGATCCGGTCGAGCAGTACGCCCGGCTGATGCTGGGCCGTACCCTCGAGCGGCAGGGGCGGCAGGAGGAGGCCGACGCACAGTTGCGGATCGCCTCCGCCCTCGCGGGTGACTTCGCCGAGCTCTGAGCGGGGACGACGCACACGGGCCCGTGCCGGGCGTTCCCGGCGGCGGGCCCGTGGCGCCGTGGCATCCTGGCGCGATGGGAACCGCGATGGGAACTCCGAGTGATGGTGCCCCGCTTGCCGAGCGGGTCGAGGAACTGCTCGCCGTCGGCGGCCCGTTGCCGATCGTCGCGGCCGGGGATCCGGTCCTGCGGCGCGCGGCCGAGCCGTACGAGGGGCAGTTGGCGCCCGCGCTCCTGGCGCGGTTCGTCGAGGCGCTCCGGCTGACCATGCACGCGGCGCCGGGTGTGGGCCTGGCCGCGCCGCAGGTCGGGGTGGGTCTCAGGATCGCGGTGATCGAGGATCCGGCGCCGGTGCCGGACGAGGTGCGGGTGGCGCGGGGGCGGGTGCCGCAGCCGTTCCGGGTGCTGGTCAATCCGTCGTACGAGCCCGTCGGCGCCGGGCGGGCCGCGTTCTTCGAGGGGTGTCTGAGCGTGCCGGGCTGGCAGGCGGTGGTGGCGCGCCACGCCGAGGTGCGGCTGCGGGCACGGGACGAGCACGGGCGGGCGGTGGACGAGGTGTTCGCGGGCTGGCCGGCCCGGATCGTGCAGCACGAGACGGATCATCTCGACGGCATCTTGTACCTCGACCGGGCCGAACTGCGCTCGCTGGCCTCGAACGCGGCGATGGCGGACCTGTGGGCCCAGCCGACGCCGGAGCGGGCGGCGTCGGCGCTGGGGTTCGAGCTGCCCGGCCCGGCGGCCTGACCGGCCGCCGGGCCCGCGCTCGCGCTCGCGCGACAGCTCGCCTCCAGTCCGTCAGCTGTCCCGGTACGTCTCCAGGAGCCTGAGCCACACCTCGCTGATCGTCGGATACGACGGGACCGCGTGCCACAGGCGGCTGACCGGGACCCGGCCGGCGACGGCAATCGTCGCGGAGTGGATCAGCTCGCCGACGCCGGGTCCGACGAAGGTGACACCGCGCACGATCTCGTCCTCCAGGTCGACCACCATGCGGGCGCGGCCCCGGTAGCCGTCGCCGTACAGGCTGGAGCCCGCCACCGCGATGGGGACGTCGACGGCGCGGACGCGGTGTCCGGCCTGCTCGGCCTCGGCGAGGGTCAGGCCGACGGAGGCGGCCTCGGGGTCGGTGAACACCACCTGGGGCACGGCGTCGTGGTCGGCGGTCGCGGCGTGCGCGCCCCACGGGTCGGACTCCAGGATCGGCACCCCGGAGGCGCGGGCCGCGATCGCGGCGCCCGCGATGCGCGCCTGGTACTTGCCCTGGTGGGTGAGGAGGGCGCGGTGGTTGACGTCGCCGACGGCGTAGAGCCAGTCGTGGCCCGTCACGCGGAGGCTGTCGTCGACCGGCAGCCAGGAGCCCGGCTCGAGGCCGACGGTCTCCAGGCCGATGTCGCCGGTGCGGGGGGTCCGGCCGGTGGCGAAGAGGATCTCGTCGGCCTCCAGGCGGTCGCCGGTGTCGGTGACGGCGACGACGGTGCCGCCCTCGCGGGTGACGGACTCGACGGAGACGCCGGTGCGGATGTCCACGCCGGCCTCGGTGAGCGCCTCGGCGACCAGTTCCCCGGCGAATGGCTCCATGCGGGCGAGCAGGCCGCCGTCGCCGCGCACCAGCATCGTCACCCGGGAGCCGAGGGCCTGCCAGGCGGTGGCCATCTCGACGGCGACGACCCCGCCGCCGACGACGAGGAGGCGACCGGGCGCGCTCTCGGCGCTGGTGGCCTCGCGGCTGGTCCAGGGGCGCACCTCGGCGAGTCCGGGCAGCGGGGGCAGGGCGGCGGCGCTGCCGGTGCAGACGGCGACGGCGTGGCGGGCGGTCAGGGTCCGGCGGGTGCCGTCGGGAGCGGCCACCTCGACCGTGCGCGGTCCGGCGAGCCGGCCCTGGCCGCGGTACAGGTCGGCGCCGATGCCCTCGACCCACTGAACCTGGCCGTCGTCCTTCCAGTGCGAGGTGAACTCGTCGCGACGGGCGAGGACGGCCCGGGCGTCGAGGGGGTCCCGGACGGCCTCGGCCAGGCCGGGCAGGCGTCGGGCGTCGGCGCGGGCGATGACCGGGCGCAGCAGCGCCTTGCTGGGCATGCAGGCCCAGTAGGAGCACTCGCCGCCGACCAGTTCGCTCTCCACGATCGCCGTGGACAGCCCGGCCGCGCGGGTGCGGTCGGCGACGTTCTCGCCGACGGGGCCCGCGCCGATCACGACGACGTCGTACACGAGGGAATCCGATTGCGTCATGAGGTCAGTCTGGTGGGTGGTGTGCGACGTGGCCACATGGGTACGTGCGCGGAATACCCACCCGGTCGGCAGTGTTGTGCCGACGGCTACTCCCCCGAAACCAGGAAGAGGGAATACCTCATGACCAGCACCGTGGAACTCACCAAGGAGAACTTCGACCAGACGGTCACGGACAACGAGTTCGTGCTGATCGACTTCTGGGCGGAGTGGTGCGGTCCGTGCAAGCAGTTCGGCCCGGTCTACGAGAAGGCCGCCGAGGCCAACCCGGACCTGGTGTTCGGCAAGGTGGACACCGAGGCGCAGCCCGAGCTGGCGCAGGCCTTCGGCATCCAGTCGATTCCGACGCTGATGATCGTGCGGGACCAGGTGGCCGTGTTCGCGCAGCCGGGCGCGCTGCCGGAGGCGGCCCTCACGGACGTGATCAGCCAGGCCCGGAAGCTGGACATGGACGAGGTCCGCAAGGCGGTCGCCGAGCAGCAGGCGCAGGCCGGGCAGAACGGCCAGGAAGGCCAGTAGCGGGCGGGTCGGCCGCCGGTCAGCTCGACTCCCGGTGCACCACCGTCGCGCCCAGCACCTTGTGGCGCTCGGGCGGGGCGGCGGGGTCCTGCACGGCCCGGTCGACGAGTGCGGCCAGGTCACGGCCCGCGGGCAGCTCCAGGTGGACGGTGCTCAGCCGGGGCCGCAGCAGCCTGCCGAGCATCAGGTCGTCGGCGCCGATCACGGCGGCGTCGCCGGGGATGCCGAGGCCCTCGTCCTGAAGGGCCCGCATCAGCAGCATCGCGTACTCGTCGTTGTACGCGAACACCGCGTCCAGCCCGAGGGGACGCCAGCGCGCCGCGAGGCGGGCGGCGTCCCCTTCGTCGTAGGCGAGGGGCAGCTCGGTGACGGTGGCGTCGGTGCCGGAGACGGCCTCGCGGGCGCCCGCGAGGCGCGGTGCCGAGAAGACGTCGAGGCCGCGTTCCGCCGGCACGACGACGCCGATGCGGCGGCGTCCGCGGTCGTACAGGTGGCGGGTGGCGCCGCGGCCGACGCCCTCCTGGTCGGTGAGCAGGGCGTGCGCTCCGTCGACCGCCTCGGGACCGAGGGTGAGGACCGCCCGGGCGCCGGAGCGTTTGAGGATCTGCACCCCCCGCGGGCCGAGGTCGGAGCCGGGGGCGAGGACGGCTACCGGGCGCAGCTCGGCCCAGGCGCGGGCGGCCTCGTCGCCGTGCACGCCGACGGTGCCGTGCTGCACGACGGTGTAGTCCAGGCGGCCAAGCGCCCACTGGAGTTCGGTGAGGAAGCGGTTGTAGAGCGGGCCGGCGGGGAAGGACGGCGCCGGCATCAGGACCATGCGGCTGTGTCCGGCGCGCAGTGAGCGGGCGGCGGCGTGCGGAACGTATCCGAGTTCCCGGGCGGCCTCGCGGACGCGGCGGCGGGTGGGTTCGCTGATCCGTACGGCGTCGGCGTTGTTGAGTACGTAGGAGACGGTCGCGCGCGAGACGCCGGCCAGGCGGGCCACATCGGCGCTCGTGGGGGCGGAGCGCGGTGCGGGGGGCTCGGGGGCCGGCTGATTCGGTATCTGCACCATGACGTACGGCATCCTGACAGAGGCCGGACGCGGGGCGGCGGGCGGGGCAACATCGGCCGCCCCGGAGGGAGTTCAGGCCGTCGGCTCGGTGGCCGGGGACTCGCTCCCCCGGGCCGGGGATTCGGTGCGGGTGACGCGTGCGACCAGGTCGAGCCAGCCCGCCCGCACGCGTTCCGTGGGCAGCCCGCGCTGCTCGGTGAGGTGATGGATCAGGGGAGCGTCGAGGTAGGCCATCAGGGTGTGCGCCAGAAGCTCGCAGTCGGCGTCCGGCACGGCCTCCCGCAGCAGCAGTGTCACGTGTTGGTGCAGGAATCGGCGCGGGGGAAAGGCGTGGCGTCGCTCGGCGCTGGGCTCCCCGGCCAGGAGCAGCTCGAGTTTGTCGACGGAGCGGTCCAGCAGCGCGCAGCCGAAGGCCCGCAGCCGCTCCACCGGCGGTGCGCCGGGACCCAGCGGCGGCGGACCGCTCAGGAGCGCGGCCTGGAACTTGCGCTCGGAGTGGTCGAGGAGCGCCGCGAGCAGTCCCGTGCGGTCGCCGAAGCGGCGGAAGACCGTGCCCTTGCCCACGCAGGCCGCCGTGGCCACCGCCTCCATGGTGAGGGCGGCCGCGCCGTGCTCGGCGACCAGACGCTCGGCGGCCTCCAGGAGGCGGGCGCGGTTGCGCGCGGCGTCGGCGCGCAGGCAGGGCTCGTCCTCGTCGATCCCGGTGCCGAGCTGCAGCAGCTCAAGCGGACCGACGTTCTCCTGGGGTCGGGGGAAGGGCGGCAGGGCGGCGGACATGAAGCCAGCGTAAAGCATCGGGAAGAAAACTGGACCGCGGTCCGCTTGGGATGTTAGAAATTAAACGGACCCCGGTCCGGATCGTTGCCCGCAGGGTTTCGACCCGCCCGTCACCATCTGTTCCAGTAGTGGGAGTACTCATGTCTGTCCGCATCCTCGCGCTCGTCGGCAGCCTTCGCGCCGGTTCGCACAACCGCCAGCTCGCCGAGGCGGCCGTCAAGTTCGCGCCGGAGGGCGCCGAGGTCCAGCTGTTCGAGGGCCTCGCCGAGATTCCCTTCTACAACGAGGACATCGACGTCGAGGGCAGCGTCCCGGCCGCCGCCGCGAAGCTGCGCGAGGCCGCGCAGGGCGCGCAGGCCTTCCTACTCTTCACGCCGGAGTACAACGGCACCATCCCGGCCGTTCTGAAGAACGCCATCGACTGGCTGTCCCGTCCCTTCGGCGCCGGCGCCTTCACCGGCAAGCCGGTCGCCGTGGTCGGCACCGCCTTCGGCCAGTACGGCGGCGTGTGGGCGCAGGACGAGGCCCGCAAGGCCGTGGGCATCGCCGGCGGCAAGGTGATCGAGGACCTCAAGCTGTCCATCCCCGGTTCGGTGACCCGCTTCGCCGAGACCCACCCGGCGGACGACGCCGAGGTCGCCGCGCAGCTGACCGAGGTCGTCGCCCGGCTGCACGGTCACGCGGACGAGGCCCTCGCCGCCTGACCGGCACGGCCTGACGCACGAAGGGACCGGAGCTCGCGCGAGCTCCGGTCCCTTCGTGCGTCAGGCCACCGCGGCGGCGGCCAGGGTGCGCAGTTCCTCGAGGGCGACCGCGACCGCCGCGCGCCGGTGGCCACCGGCGCGCGTGCAGGTCATCAGCTTGCGGTGGGGCCGGTTGGCGCAGGGCACCCGGACGACCGGCAGCTCGGGGGTCAACCGGGCGAGCCGGGGGACCAGGGCGACGCCGAGCCCGTTGGCGACCAGGTGGGCGGTGACGTTCCAGTCCACCGTGTGATGGACCACGTCGGGGGTGAACCCGGCGGCACCGCACGCCGACATGATGTGCGTCCGGCAGGGCGTCTGCGGCATCGGCGCGATCCAGGCCTCGTGCGCCGCGTCGGCGAGGTCGGCCACGTCCCGCCCGGCCAGCGGATGGTCCGCGGGGACGACCAGGTCGAACGGTTCGTCCAGCAGCGGCCGCTGGTCGAAGCGCGCGTCGGCCGACGGCGGGCTGGAAGGGGTCGCCTCCACCACCGCCAGGTCGCTCTCCCCCTCGAAGAGCAGGTCGAAGCTCTCCACCACCTCGACCTCGCGGATCCGCACCGACAGCCGCGGGCACCGCTCGCGCAGCCGCGCCGCCATCGGGGCCAGCAAGACGCAGACGGCCACCGGGAACCCCGTCACCCGCAGCGGCCCGGCCGGCACCCCCTCCCCCGCCCGCAGCTCCAGCTCGGCCTCGTCCCAGCGGGCCTCGATCGCGTCGGCATGTCCCAGCAGGCTCTCCGCGGCCGGGGTGAGCCGCACCCCGCGCCCCTGCGGCTCCAGCAGGTCGACGCCCAGGTCCCGGGACAGCTGCCGGATCTGCTGCGAGGCGGCGGAGGTGGTGAAGTGGAGGGCGCGGGCCGCCGCGGTGACGGTGCCGTAGTGGGCGACGGCCCGCAGCACGTGCAGCCTGCGCAGATCAATCATGAAGTACACGCTTCACGGTGGAGTCCGTAAAGTCAACCTGGACGTGAACGGATGCGTGGCCGCACCCTGGTCAGTGGCGCCACGGTGGGATCGATGTCCCACAGCGGCCTTCCGACGCACCACCGACCCCTGACGCATCACTGCCGCATACGCAACGCTGCCCCTGACGCACCACCGACCACGAGGAGTCGCCATGCCCAGCACGACCGGTGTCGTCTGCCCGCACTGCGGGTGGCCCGACAGCGCCGAACCCTTCCAGGTGCTGTCCGCCCACCCCACCGGCGCGGGCGGCACCCTGTGGACCCGCTGCGCATGTGGTTCCCTCCAGGCCCGCCTCGTCGACGAGCACGGCAGCCGGGTGGTCTCGCGCGGCAGGCCCACACCGGCGGGCTGCTGACGCGCTGCCAGGAGGCGCGCGAGACGCTCGACCGTCCGCGGGTGGGACCGGTTCCGTGGGCAGGCCTCACGCCCGCCCACGTCGCCGCGTGACCCACAGGCTCGTCGCCGTGGTGACCGCGAGGACGAGCACGATGAACCCGAGCGAGAACGGGATGCCGATCTCGGGCACGTGGACGCCGGACTCGTGCAGGGCGTGCAGCACCAGCTTGACGCCGATGAAGCCCAGGATCACGGACAGGCCGTACGAGAGGTGCACCAGCTTCTTCAGCAGGCCGCCGATGAGGAAGTACAGCTGGCGCAGGCCCATCAGGGCGAACGCGTTGGCCGTGAACACGATGTACGGGTCCTGGGTCAGCCCGTAGATGGCGGGGATGGAGTCCAGGGCGAACAGGACGTCGGTGAACCCGATGGCGAGCATCACGACCAGCATCGGGGTCATGACCCGCCTGCCGTTCTCCTCGACCCACAGTCTGGTGCCGTGGTACCGGTCGGCGACGCCGAAGCGCCGCTCGATCGACTTCAGCAGCTTGTTCTCCTCGTACTCCTCCTGCTCGAGCCCGCCCTTGCGGGCGTCCTGGATCAGTTTCCAGGCGGTCCAGATCAGGAAGGCGCCGAAGAGGTAGAAGACCCAGGAGAAGGCGGAGATCATCGCCGCACCGGCCGCGATGAACGCGGCGCGCAGGACGAGGGCCACCAGGACGCCGACCATCAGCACCCGTTGCTGGTACTGCGAGGGCACCGCGAACTTCGCCATGATCAGGACGAAGACGAAGAGGTTGTCCACGCTGAGCGACTTCTCGGTGATGTAGCCGGCGAAGAACTCGCCGCCCGGGCCGCCGCCGCGGAACACGAGCAGCCCCGCCCCGAACAGACAGGCCAGCACCACCCAGACGGCCGTCCAGATCCCGGCCTCCCGCAGCGACACGTCGTGCGGCCTGCGGCCGATGAAGAAATCGGCGGCGACGAGGACGCACAGGGCCGCGACGGTCAGCAGCCAGACGCTGAGGGAGACGTTCACCGGTGCTCCTCGTGCGGGGACGGGGTCGCGTGCGGGGTGGTTCCTGATCAGGGTGTTTCCGGCATGCCGGGCAGGCAACCCGGCACCGTGCGCGGCACACCGCGCGGCCGGACCGGCGCGCGCGCCGGCCGACTCCGACGTGACGGGAGTTACGGATGACTCTTCGGCCCTCGCATCCGCACTCCGCCCGCCGAGGCCCGCGCATCGGCGTCCTGGGCTCCTACGGCGGCTTCAACACCGGCGACGAGGCGATCCTGACCTGCGTACTGAGCTGTCTGCGCGCCCGGCGCCCGGACGCGCACCTGGTCGTCCTGAGCCGGAACGCCGAGCACACCCTCGCCCATCACCCCGACGCGGACGAGGTGGTGCCCTGGGAGGGGGTGAGCCGCAACCACGTCCTGGACGTGCTGCCCGGCCTGGAGCTGCTGGTGCTGGGCGGTGGAGGCATCCTCTACGACGGCGAGGCGCGGCGCTATCTGCGGTTGGTGCGCGCCGCGCAGATCCGGCGCGTGCCCACCTTCGCCTACGCCGTCGGCGCCGGGCCCCTCACGGACGCCGAGGACCGGGACGCGGTGCGCACGGTGCTGGCGGAGATGGACGATGTGGTGGTGCGGGACGAGGAGTCGCGGCTGGTGCTCGAGGAGGTCGGCCTGGAGCGGGAGGTCACGGTCACCGCGGACCCGGCGCTGCTGCTGGCCCCGGAGCCGTTCACCGAGGCGATGATGCGGGAGGAGGGCATACCGTCCGGCGCCCGGCTGGTGGGGATGTCGGTGCGCGAGCCGGGGCGGGCGGCCGAGAAGCTGGACGAGGGCGACTACCACGCCCTGCTCGCCGACGTCGCCGACTTCCTGGTCCGCCGGCTGGACGCGCGCGTGGTGTTCCTGCCGATGGAGCGCCACGACGTACGGCACGCGCACGCCGTGCTGTCCCACATGACCGCCCCGGACCAGGGCCGCATCCTGCACGGCGACTACAGCCCGGGGCAGGTGCTCGGCTTCATGCGCCACCTCGACGTGGCCGTGGGCATGCGGCTGCACTTCGTGATCTTCGCCGCGCTCACCGGCGTGCCGGTGCTGCCGCTGCCGTACTCCGGCAAGGTCTTCGACTTCGCGCGCCGGCTGGGCGCCCCGGCCCTGGTGGGGGTGGCGCGGGAGCAGGCCGGGCTGCTGCTCGCGGAGGTGGACCGGCTCTGGGACGAGTATCCGCAACGCCGGGACGACCTCGGGGCCCGGATGGCGGAGCTGTCGGCGTCGGCCCGGGAGACCTGCGAGCGATGCGGGGCCCTGCTCGACCGGATCGGCGCCGCGCGCGACACGGCCGGCGACACGGCGCCGGCTGCGGGGTCGGCTGCCGCATCGGCCGCCGAGGGCACGACGAGCGGCGGCCCGGCGGGCGGCCGGCTGTCGGGCGACGGGCCGGCGGACGGCAGCCCGCCGGACGACGACCTGACGGGTGACCGGCCTGCGGACGGCAACCCCACGGACAGCGACCGGGCGGATGACAACCCCTCGGACCACACCCCCGCGGACGGCAGCCCGCCGGACGACGACCTGACGGGTGACCGGCCCGCGGACGGCAGCCCGCCGGACGACGACCTGACGGGTGACCGGCCCGCGGACGGCAACCCGCCGGACGACGACCGGGCGGATGACAACCCCTCGGACCACACCCCCGCGGACGGCAACCCGCCGGACGACGACCTGACGGGTGACCGGCCTGCGGACGGCAACCCGCCGGACGACGACCGGGCGGATGACAACCCCTCGGACCACACCCCCGCGGACGGCAGCCCCGCGGACGGCGACCCGGCCGGCGGCGGCCCCACGGGGGACGGCCTCGTCGACGGCGGCCCGGCGGACGGCAGGTCGTACCGGGCCGAGCCGCGGCCGTTGAGTGCCTGACCCGGAGGTCTGCGATGCCGATCCTGGAAGAGCCCCGCGAGTCCCGCACCGTCACGCTGCCGCCCCGGTCGGCCGGACACGGAGGCCGCTGCGACGTCCTGGTGGTGGGCGGCGGTCCCGCCGGGTTCGCGGCCGCGGTCGGCGCGGCCGACGCCGGGGCCGACACCGTGCTGGTGGAGCGGTACGGCTTCCTCGGCGGCAACGCGACCGTGGCGCTGGTGATGCCGCTGATGTCGTTCCACAACGAACACAAGCAGGCCGCGTTCACCGAGGCCGGGGACACCTCGCGGCTGCTGCCCACCGACCACGGAGAGGGCGAGCCGGTGGTGGCCGGCGTCCTGTGGCAGCTGCTCGACCGGCTCATGGGCCGCGGCGGCTGTCTGCCGCCCTCCCCGAAGACCGGGTACACGGTCCCCTTCGACCCGGAGCTGTTCAAGCTCTCCCTGCTGGAGATGATGGACGAGTCGGGGGTGCGGATGCTGTTCCACTCGTTCGCCTCCGGCGCGCTGCCGCTGGAGGACGGCTCGGGCTGGCGAGTGGTGTTCGAGACCAAGTCGGGACCGGTGGTGATCGACGCGGGGGTGGTCGTGGACGGCACGGGCGACGGCGACGTGGCGACGGCCTGCGGGGCGCCGTACGAGATCGGCCGGCCCGAGGACGGACTGGTGCAGCCCATGACGCTGATGTTCCGCGTCGCCGACTTCGCCCGGCCGGACTTCGCCGCCTATGTGCGCGAGCATCCCGACCAGTGGCGGGGCGTGCACGGGCTGTGGGACCTGATCGAGGAGGCCAGGGCGGGCGGCGAACTGCGGCTGCCGCGCGAGGACATCCTCTTCTTCGCGACCCCGCATCCGAGGGAGGTCGCCGTCAACAGCACCCGGGTGAACCGCGTTCTCGGCACCAGTGTCTGGGACCTCACCCGCGCCGAGTACACGGCCCGGCGCCAGCTGGCGCAGATCGACCGCTTCCTGCGCACCCGCGTACCCGGCTTCGAGGAGTCGTACGTGGTGCAGAGCGGTACGCACGTCGGTGTGCGGGAGAGCCGGCGGGTGCTCGGCGACTACCAGCTGACCGGCCACGACATCCTGGGGGCGCGCACCTTCCCGGACGTGATCGCGCACGGCGCCTATCCGGTCGACATCCACAACCCGCGCGGTTCCGGCACCGTCCTCAAGCGGGTGCCGCGGGGCAGCTTCTACGACATCCCGCTGCGCTGCCTGCTGCCCCGGGACACCGACCGGCTGCTGGTCGCGGGGCGCTGCATCTCCGGGACGCACGTCGCGCACTCGTCGTACCGGGTGATGCCCATCGCCATGGCCACCGGGCACGCGGCCGGGGTGTGCGCGGCGCTGACCGTCCGGCACGGGCGCGGGCCGCGTGGGCTGCCCTACCGGCTGGTCCAGCGCGAGCTGCTGCGGCAGGGGGCCCGGCTGCGGACGGAGCAGTCCGGCTGACGCCCTGGACCGCTCCGAGGGGCAGACACCGGCCCGTGGGGGTCGGCTCGCCCAGTCGGGGGTCAGCTCGCCCAGTCGACGAGGCGTTCCCGGTTCTCGGGGGCGCGCAGGTGGGCGAGGGAGGCCTTCTCGAGCTGGCGGACCCGTTCCCGGGTGAGGCCCACGTGCTGGGCGACCTGCTGCAGGGTGCGCGGGCGGCCGTCGTGGAGGCCGTAGCGCAGGCTGAGGATCAGGGACTCGCGGGGTGCGAGGGTGCCGACGGCCTCCCGCAGTTCCGCCGCCAGCGCCTGGAACTCGGCGACCTCGGGTGCCCGCAGCACCTCGGTGTCGGGGATGAGATCGCCGACGACGGTGTCTCCGGTCTCGTCCACGGGGGTGTCCAGGCTGACCGCGTCCCGTCCGACCCGGCGCAGCCAGACGACCTTGTCCGCGTCGATGCCGCTCTCGGCGGCGACCTCCTCGGTGGTCGGCTCGCGGTCGAGGCCCGCGCGGAGCTTGCGTTCCACCTTGGCGAGCTTCTGGAGCTGCTCCACGACGTGGACGGGCAGCCGTACCGTGCGCGCGTGGGTGGCCAGGCCCCGCTCGATGGCCTGGCGGATCCACCAGGTGGCGTACGTGGAGAATTTGAAGCCCTTGGTGTGGTCGAACTTCTCCACGGCCCGGATGAGTCCCAGGTTGCCCTCCTGGATGACGTCGAGGAGGGGCAGACCGCGGTGGGCGTGGCGCTTGGCCATCGACACGACGAGCCGGAGGTTGGCCCGCACCATGTGGTCCTTGGCCTCCTGGCCGTCGTGGACCGTCTCCTCCAGCGCGCGGCGCCGTCCGGGCGCGGGGACGGGCTCGCCGGTGTCGGCCGCCTCCAGTTCCTCCCTGGCCCGGACGCCGGCCTCGATACGGGTGGCGAGCCGGACCTCGTCCTCGGCACTCAGCAGGGGTGTGGCGCCGATCTGGGTCAGGTACTGGCCGAGCAGGTCGGGTTCCTCGTCCGGTTCGGGGATCCGGCTGCGCAGCCGTGCGGTGCGGGTGGCGGCACGGCGGTCGTCCCGGGTGCGTGCCGCGGGTGTGCGTGCCGTGGGAGCCATGTCGCTTCCTCCGTCTCCCTCCCCTGCTCGGGTCCTGGGAATCAGTGCGGTACGGGGGTGCCGCGTTCGCTCCGCAGCCGGCGGATCACCACCAGCAGGTCGGCTGCCGCGAGGAGGGCGAGCGCTGCGCACACCACGGCGATGACCACGAGCATGCCGCGGCCCGGACTGTCGCCGGTGCCGGTGCCGGCCGCCCACTGGCCGAAGTAGGCGGCCCCCGCGAGGAAGAGCGGCAGGAAGACCGCCGACAGCAGCAGTCTCAGCCGCAGGGCGCTCTGCGCGCGGACCGGTTCGGTGCCGGTGCGCGGGTGGTGGCGGCCGACCGTGCCGGAGCGGGAACGGGGGGCGGGTTCCGTGGCCCGGTGCGGGCTCCGTCGGTCGTTCATGCCGTTCCTCCCCGGTGCTCGGGGTGTCGGTGCCCGTGCGTCTTCGGCCGGGCTCGGGTGGCCGCGCTTCAGTGTCCGGGTGCGGCCCGGCTGATGTCCGCGAGCGCGGAGTGCGGGTCGTCGGTGGTGGCGAGGTCGCCGAGGGTGACCACGCCGACCGGGACGCCGCCGTGCTCGACGACGGGGAGCCGGCGCACGGCGTGACGGCGCATCAGCTCGGCGGCGCGGTCGGTGGTGTCGTCGGGTTCGAGGGTGACCACGGGCGGGGGTGTGCACACCGCGCCGACGGTCGTGGCGTCCGGGTCGCGGCCGTCGGCGACGCTGCGGAGCACGATGTCGCGGTCGGTGAGCACGCCGAACAGGTCGCAGTCGTAGGTCACGAGGACGTCGCCGACGTCCTCCTCGCGCATCAGCCGGGCCGCCCGCGCCACCGTCGTCATGGGCTCGACGGCGACCGTCGCCGGCGACATCACGTCTCGGACGCTCCGTGTCATCTCGCGCCTCCCGGGGGTGTCGGTACGGGACTGCCTGCGGGCCGCGTAGCCCGCACCCGGGCCGGTAAACCGTCCCGCGACGCCCGGTTCAGCCCAGGTCGATCAGGGCCAGGCCGATGTCGGGGCGGTGGGTCTTGGCCAGCTCGGCCGGGCTGTCCCGCACGACCACCTCCAGCGTCGGCCAGACCCGGCCGGACAGCAGGTGGCCGCCGCGCGTGGAGCCGTCGGACAGGCCCAGTACGGCGTGCAGGTGCGGGGTCGGTCCGTCGTCGGCGACGGCGATGTCCCCGATGAGCGACAGCACCTCGCACTGTTCGTCCACCGGGATGGGCCGGTAGTCCTTGGCCTGCCGGTCGAACCAGCCGACGACCGCTTGGGAGAAGGCGCCCACGGCGGTCACCTGGGAGGCCCCGAGCGACCGGTCGCGGGCGAAGGCGGTGAGCTCGGCGACCGGGTCCTCGCCGGGGTCGAGCACCGCCACGTACACCGCGGACGGACCGTCCTGCACCTGCTGCCACTTCATGGCCGGGCGGGTACCCGGGGCGGGCCCGGGCAACCCCGGTCCGCGTGGCGCACCGTCCCCGACTCGCGTCGGGGACGCCGGGGAACCGACGGCGGTACGGGAGCAAGCGTGACGCCGGCGGTCTCGCCGCCTCGCTCTCCCGCCGTCACGCCTCCAGCGCCCGGCGGATCGCGGCGAGCCACCCGTCGACCGGTCCGAACGTGAGCAGTCCGCTGCCCGCGCCCGCGAGTTCGCCGGCCGCGGGCAGCAGCCTGTCGTACGTCCGCCGCAGCGCCGGGCGGTCGCCGAGGGCGAGGGCGAGCGCTGCCTCGGCGCAGCACAGGGCCTCGTAGAGGAGGTCGGGCGGGGGTTCGGGCAGGGCCCGCAGGGCGCCGCGGGCCTCGGTGTCGCGGCCTTCGGCCAGGAGGGCGAACGGCTCGGCCCAGGGCCGGTACGGTCCCCAGTCCGCGCGCGGGTCCACCTGCGCCGGTCGGCCGCGGGACAGGCGCAGGCCGAGCAGCGCGAGGGGCAGCAGTCCGCGTTCCAGACCCGGCATCCCGGCGCCGTCGAGCCGTGCGGCGGCCGACCGGTAGGCGGCCTCGGCGCCGTCCTGGGTGCTGCCGGAGGAGTCGGGCGAGTCGGAGGGGGCGGGGGACGAGTCGGCGCGGACGGCCTCGCGCAGAGCCCGGTACCAGGCGGTGAAGACGGCCACCAGGGGGCGTTCGTGCCGCTCCGCGAGGCGGTCCGCGGCCCTGGCGTGCTCGTCGGCGGCGGTGAGGTCGGCGAGGGCCGCGCGGGCCTGGAGCCGGATCAGGTGGCCGAGCACCTCGTGGTTGACCAGGCCGTGCCGCAGTCCGAGAGTGACGAGTTCGGCGCCGATCGCGTCGCGGCGCGGCGCCAGCCCGGCGCGGGTGCAGGACTGCATGAAGACGCCGTTGAGGGCGAACGCGAGCAGCGCGGGGTCGTCCAGGCGGCGGGCGATGTCCTCGGCCTCGGCGGCCGCCTGCGGCCCGCGCGGGGAGCGCACGCCCCGCGACTCGAGGGCGACGGTGGCCAGCAGGCGGCAACGTGCCGCGTCGGCGGACGGGGTGTCGGGCAGGACGACGAGGGTGCGTTCGGCGGCCTCGACGATCCGCCGGGCCAGTTCGGGGTCGTCGCTGCGGGTCCAGTTGGCGGGGACGTCGTAGGCGCCGATCACCCGGGCCGCGAGGTCCGCGTCGCCGGTCTCCTCCGCCGCCTGGACCACCGCCGTCCGGTGTTCCCGGGCGGCCTCCAGGCCACCGCCGCCGGTGACCGCGAGGCTCCGCAGCAGGCCGACGGTGGACTCCAGGCGGGCCCGGGCGCCGGCGGCGACGGTGCGGTCGTACGCCTCGGTGGCGCGGGCCCACAGCCGGGCCGCCGCGTCCGCCGGTTCGCCCGGCGGGTCCAGGTCCGGGTCCTGGGCCAGGATGCCGGCCTCCAGGCGGCGCAGCCGGGGCCCCGGATCGATGCCCAGCCGGCCGGCCAGCAGGGCGCGGGCCCGGCGCAGCACGGCGAGGGCGTCCGCCTGCCGCCCGGTCCGGTACAGGGCGAGCGCGAGCAGGCGCCAGGACTCCTCGCGCCAGGGGTGCTCGGTGAGGTGGGCGTCGAGGTCGGGGACCGCCTCGGCGGCGCGGCCCAGTTCCACCAGCAGCTCCGCGCGGCGTTCGACGGCGCGCAGCCGCAGTTCGGTGAGCCTGGAGCGCTCCCCCCGGGCCCAGTCCTCGGTGCCGAACTCGGCGTACGCGGGCCCCCGCCACTCCCCCAGGGCCGCCCGCAGCCGGTCGGGTGCCTGGGCGGCGGGCAGCCGGTCGGCCTCGGCGACGGCGGTCTCGAAGCGCCAGGCGTCCACGGCGTCCGGCGCGGCGCGCAGGGCGTATCCCGGGCCCTCGGTGACCAGCAGGCGGGCCGGGGCGCGCGGCGGGCGGTCGGGTTCCAGGGCGCGGCGCAGGTCCCCCACGAAGGTGCGCACCGCTCCGACGGCCCGCGGCGGCGGTGTCTCCCACAGGTCCTCGACCAGGCGGGCGACCGGGACGACCCGCCGCCTCGCCAGGATCAGCCGGGCGAGCACGGCGCGGTGCCTCGGGCCCTTGAGGGCGAGCGGGTGCGGGCCTCGCCCGGCGGTGACGGCGCCGAGCACACCGAACGTGACCGCGTCCATGTCCCGTGTTCCGTCCGCTCCGATCCACCACCGTTCGTGCGCTCACCACGGTACGCGTACGGGCCGGTGCCCGGCCGGGCACCGCTCGGTCGCCGCTCGGTCGCCGCTCGGTCGCCGCTCGGCGTGCTGATCGGTTGCTGATTCGCCCGCGGGAGGCTCGAGGACGTCACGAGGACCTGTGACGCGAACAGCGAGAAAGAGGCACCGACCACCATGGAACCCACCATCCCCGGCTTCACCCACGACCGTGTGACGGTCGCCGACGGCGTGGACCTGCACGTGGCCGTCGGCGGCACCGGCAGCCCCGTCGTACTGCTGCACGGATTCCCCCAGACCCACCTGATGTGGCGGCACGTCGCCGCCGACCTGGCCGCGGACCACACGGTCATCTGCCCCGACCTGCGCGGTTACGGCGCCAGCGACAAGCCCGCCGACCCGGACGGCACCGCGTACGCCAAGCGGGCCATGGCCGCCGACGTGGTGGCCCTGGCCCGGGAGCTGGGGCACGAGCGGTTCGCGCTGGCCGGTCACGACCGGGGCGCGCTGGTCGCGGTGCGCGCCGGGCTCGACCACCCCGACGCGGTGACCCACCTGGCCGCGCTGGACGTGCTGCCGACGCTGGACATGTGGGACGTCCTGCACGGCACGACGGCCGCGGTGGGCTTCCACCTGTACCTGATGGCGCAGCCGCCGGGCCTCCCCGAGGAGCTGATCGGCGCCGCGCCGGACGCGTTCTTCGGCCACTTCCTCGACCTGTGGACCCGGGATCCGGACGCCCTGCCGGCCGACGTCCGGGCCGCCTACCTCAAGGCGTCCCGCGAGGCGGTGCCCTCCATCGTGGCCGACTACCGGGCGTCGGCCGGCATCGACGTGGACCACGACCGGGCGGACCGGGAGCACGGCAACCGGCTGCGGATGCCGGTCACCGTCCTCCAGCAGGACTGGGGCGCCGCTCTGGGCTACGACGCCGCCGCGCTGTGGCGGGCGTGGGCGCCGGACCTGCGGCACGAGACCGTGGGCTGCGGGCACTTCATGGCGGAGGAGGCGCCGGACGAGGTCGCCGGGGCGCTGCGCGCGCTGCTGACCCGGTAGGGCAATCCGGAGGCGCGTGCACAACGATCGGTTGTACCCGCCGCCCGGCCGGTTGTTTGATCCGTCCGGCCCGGATCGCTTTGATGTCGGGCGTGACGGAGTCGGGTGCGGTCGAGTCGGATGTGGTGGGCGGCGGGTCGCTGGGGAGGGGGTTCCGGTGGCTGTGGGCGGCGTACGCCGTCAGCACGTTCGGCACGCGGCTCGCCTTCGACGCCTTTCCGTTGATCGCGGTCGTGGTGCTGGACGCCGGTCCGGGGCAGGTGGCGGCGCTCGCTGCGGCGGGTCTCGCGGTGGGCGCCGTCGTGGCGGTGCCGCTGGGGCCGTGGGTGGAGTTCCGGCGCAAGCGGCCGGTCATGGTCGCGACGGACCTGGTCCGGTGCGCGGTGCTGCTGAGCGTGCCGCTCGCGTACGCCTTCGGACGGCTCGGCTTCGCCCAGTTGCTGGTCGTGTCGGTCGTCGTCGCCGCGGCCGACATCACGTTCCGGGCCGCCTCCGCCGCCTGCCTCAAGGCCCTGGTGCGCCCACCGGACCTGCTGACCGCGAACGGCCGGTTCGAGGCGACGACCTGGACCGCGACCATGCTCGGGCCGCCGGTCGGCGGGGCCGCGATCGGGCTCTTCGGCCCGGTGGTGACGGTCGCGGTCGACGCCGCGAGCTACCTGCTCTCCGCGCTGGGAATCCGTGCGATCGGCGGCGCGGAGCCGCGCCCGCGGCGCACGGAGGCGGCCCGGTTGCGCGCCGGCGACCTGCTGGACGGCTGGCGGTACGTGCTCGCCTCGCCGGTGCTGCGTCCGCTGTTCCTCAACACGGTCCTGGTCAACGCGCTGATCATGGCCACTGCGCCGCTGCTCGCCGTGCTCATGCTGGGCGAGTTGGGTTTCGCTCCCTGGCAGTACGGTCTCGCCTTCGCGGTGCCGTGCGTGGGCGGGCTGGTCGGCTCGCGGCTGGCCCGCCCGCTCGTGGCGCGCTTCGGGGAGCACCGGGTGCTGGTCGTCAGCGGGGTGCTGCGCGTGTGCTGGCCCGTCGGGCTGGCCTTCGTCGGCCCGGGGACCGCGGGCCTGGTCCTGGTGATGGTGGTGGAGTTCGGGCTGATCGCCTCCGTGGGCGTGTACAACCCGGTGTTCGCGACCCGTCGGCTGGAGCTGACGCCCGCGGACAGGGTGGCGCGCACCCTGTCCGCCTGGACGATCAGCGGGAAGCTGACGACCGCCGCCCTGACCGCGGTGTGGGGTCTGCTGGCGGGCCTGACCGGAACGCGTACGGCGGTCGCGCTCGCGGGCCTGCTGATGCTGGCGACCCCGCTGCTGCTGCCACGACGGACCCGCACTCCGGCACCCGCACCGGTCCAGCCGGCCGCCGACGGATGAGGCTCGCCCTCCGCGCCCGCTTCGCCCCCTCCACCGGAGCCCGGGCCGAGCACCGACGAATCCGCCGAGCCGAGCGCGCCGGCCGGTACGCCACGCACACCCCCGCGGGGCACCCGCCCTCTCCCGCCCCGGCGGACGCGACGGAGCCGTCGGCCGCCCCGCCCCACGCGCCCGGCGACGTGTCCGCGCCAGGTCCGGGAAGCACCGCTCGAGGCGGTCAGCGGCCGGAACGACGCCTCCACCACGTCCTCCCAGCGGCCCTCGTGGGGCGGCGCGGTGCCGTGCGCCTCGACGGTCAGCGCGACTCTTCCGCCGCTGAGGCCCGTGCACAGGAAGAGACAGCCCGCAACGGCCGCGCCGCACAGGCCGTTGGTCCGTCCGGCACGGGCCTCCCCCTCGCATATCCGGCACGCCGAGGCCACCAGTATGCGCAGGGGGTCTGACAACCGTTCCGAGGACGGACGCGCGACGGTGTCGGGGGCGACGGTCAGCGGGCCCCGGGCACGTCCTCGGTGACGCCGTTCAGCGGCGAGGACGGGTCACTGCCGTACGGGCGGGTGAATACTTCCATGCCGTGCCCGGAGGGGTCGGTGAAGTACACGCCCCGGCCGCCGTCGTTGCGGTTGATCCGGCGCGGGTGCCGGCCGTGCGGGTCGGCCTGGATGGGGATCCCGCCCTCGACGAGGCGGGCGAGGACGGCGTCGAACTCGTCCTCGGAGACGAGGAACGCGTAGTGCTGCACGGGGATGTCGATGTCGACGGTGGCGAAATCGAGGGTGACGCCGTTGGCGGTCGACACGGGCAGGAACATCCCGGCCGGTTCGCCGACCTCGAGACCGAGGACCCCGGCGAGGAAGTGGGCGGACGTCTCCCTGTCCTGGGAGAGAACGATGGTGTGGTTGAACTGGACTGACACGGGTCAATGCCTCCAGGGGCATCTCCGCGGCGCCTCCATGCCTCACCCGGACGGTGACCGACACGCGATGCCGCGCGGAGATCTTACGTCCCGGACCCGTCGCCGGCCCACCCCTTGTCCGCCCCCGAGGGACCCCCGACGTGTCCCTGATGTGTCCCTGATATGTGTCAGGAATCTTTGACAGGTGACAGCGGTCCCTGTCAGCGTTTCCTGACAGGTACGACGGAAAGGGGTGCGATGCCCGAGGCCCCACCTCCGGCACCGACCGGTGACGAGTTGCTCAAGGTGCTCTCCGCGCTCGGCAACCCGCACCGCATGCGGATCGTCGCGGCACTCATGGAGAGCCGGAACTACGTCAGCGCGCTGGCCCGGCTGATCGGCATGGGCCGTCCGCTGCTGCACATGCACCTGCAACGGCTGGAGGCCGCGGGACTGGTCGCCGGCACGCTCGAGGTCGCGGAGGACGGCAAGACGGTGAAGTACTTCGACGTCACGCCGTTCTTCTACGAGCTCACCCCGCGGGTCGTCGCGCAGGCGGCCGCGACGATCACCGACACCACCGAGACCGACCGGACCGCCGGCCGGAGTGCGAAAGAGGAAGCGAAGTGAACGAGGACCTGGTGAGTCTCGCCGCAGGGGGAGAGGAGCTGGGGGTCCTGGTCGGCGCCGTGGGCGCGGCCGGGTTCTTCGGCCTGATGATCGTGATCGTCTGGCAGGTCGCCGCCACCTGGCGGGCCCGGATGCTGGCGGCGCGCGAGGAGCAGTACAAGGAACTCGCCACGCGGTACGCCCGACTCCTGGAGGACACGGTGGAGTTGCAGCGCCGCACGGCGGAGGAGCAGCGGCAGACCCTCGACGAGCTGACCCAGACCCGGCTCGCGGTCGGGTCGATGGAGAAGATGATGCGCGAGATCGAATAGCCGCCGCCGGCAGGCGCCGCCGCACGGGTACGGCCGGGAGCGGCAACTCCCGGCCGTACCACGGCGGAACACACCCGGCATCGCATCGATGTCGTACCCGAGACACACACCCGTCCCGTACACCGCGGCAGGCCGACACACCTGAGCGCCGCGGTGCGGGTCCCGTGCGCCCCGGCGCCGGTCGGCGACCGGCGGGCGCGTTCCCCATGAAGGAGATTACTCATGCGTGCGCTGTTGCGGCATGTGGCCCGTGCCCCCGGTGGGCGGCGCGGCAAGTGGTACGTACTGGCGGTCTGGCTGATCGTGGCCGTCGCGCTGGGGCCGCTGGCCGGCCGGCTGGGCGACGTCGAGGACACGGGGGCCAACGCCTTCCTGCCGCGTGGCGCGGAGTCCGCGCGGGTCAACACGGAACTGGAGAGGTTCCGCACGGACACACTGGTGCCCGCCGTCGTCGTCCACACCGGTGAGGGGGCGAAGGCGCAGGCGGCCGCCGACCGGGACCTCCTCGCCCGGTACGCCGCCGCGGGCGAGGAGGTGTCGCCGCCGATCCCGTCCGAGGACGGGAAGGCGCTGATGACGGTGGTGCCGCTGGACGGCGACGACGACGTCACCGGCACGATCGACGAACTGCGCGAGTCCGTGGGCGTGAACGCGCCGCCCGGCGTGGAGGTCGTCGTCGGCGGACCGGCGGGTTCGCTCACCGACCAGGTCGCCGTCTTCGACAGCCTGGACACCACCCTGATGCTCGCCACCGGGCTGGTGGTGGCCCTCCTGCTGCTCATCACGTACCGCAGCCCCGTGCTGTGGCTGCTGCCGCTGCTCTCCGTGGGCTTCGCGGCCGTCCTCACCCAGGTCGGAACCTATCTGCTGGCCCGGTACGCCGGGCTGCCGGTGGACCCGCAGAGTTCGGGCGTGCTGATGGTGCTCGTCTTCGGTGTAGGCACCGATTACGCGCTGCTCCTCATCGCCCGCTACCGCGAGGAGTTGCACCGCCTCGCCGACCGGCACGAGGCGATGCGCATCGCGCTGGTCCGCTCGGGTCCGGCGGTCCTCGCGTCGGCCGGCACCATCGCGGCGGGCCTGGCCTGTCTGGGCTTCGCCGACATCAACTCCTCGCGCTCGCTGGGACTGGTGGGCGCCGTGGGCGTGGTCTGCGCCTTCCTGGCGATGGTCACCGTGCTCCCGGCCCTTCTCGTCGTCACCGGCCGCTGGGTGTTCTGGCCCTTCGTGCCGCGGGCCGGTACACCGGCCCGCGCGTCGCGCACGGTGTGGTCGCGCATCGGGTCCGCGGTCGCCCGGCGCCCGCGCCGGTCGTGGCTGATGTCGGTGGCCGTCACCGGTGTCCTCGCGGTCAGCACGGCCGGCGTCTCCATGGGGCTGACCCAGGAGGAGATGTTCCAGGACAAGCCGGAGTCCGTCGTCGCCCAGGAGCGGATCTCGGAGCACTACCCGTCGGGCGCGTCCGATCCGGTGAAGATCGTCACCGCCACGGCGCACGCCGACGCGGTACGGCGGGCCGCGGCGGACGTCAGGGGCGTGGCCCGGGTGGAGGCCGGAGGCGACCGCACGCCCGACGGCGGCCGCACCCAGCTGTCGGTCGTCCTGGCGGACACCCCGGACAGCGAGCGTGCCAAAAACACGGTCGACGCCCTCCGGGACGCCGTGCACCGGGTGCCGGGCGCGGAGGCGCTCGTCGGCGGCACCACCGCCCAGTACCTGGACACCCAGCGGGCCGCCGGCCGCGATCTGACCACGGTCGTTCCGATCGTGCTCCTGGTGGTCCTGGCCGTCCTGGTCGGGCTGCTGCGCGCCCTGGTCGCCCCGCTGCTGCTCCTGGCCACCGTCGTGCTGTCGTACCTGGCGGCGCTGGGCGCGTCGAACCTGCTCTTCGAACACGTGCTGGGCTTCGCCGGGGTCGACTGGTCGATTCCGCTGATGGGCTTCGTGTTCCTGGTCGCCCTGGGCATCGACTACAACATCTTCCTCATGCACCGGGTGCGTGAGGAGACCGCCCGGCTCGGTCACGCCCGGGGCGTGCTGGAGGGCCTGACCAGCACCGGCGGTGTCATCACCTCCGCCGGCGTCGTCCTCGCCGCGACCTTCGCCGTCTTCGCCGGACTGCCGCTGGTGACCATGGCGCAGATGGGCGTCCTGGTGGGGATCGGCGTCCTCTTGGACACCTTCCTGGTGCGCACGGTGCTGGTGCCCGCTCTCGCGCTCGACCTGGGCCGCCGTTTCTGGTGGCCGGGCGCGCTGTTCCGGCGCCCGGCCCGGGAGGAGACGGCGGCCGTCAGCCCGACTGGGAGCTGTCCTTCATCGCCCCCCACCCGTGCCAGCGCTCCACCTCGATCCAGGCACTGACCCGGGGCCGCTCCCGGTTCGGGTACGGGTTGCCCGTGTAGTGCCGGGAGAGCCGGTCGATGCCGGAGAGGTCCTCGTCGTCGCGCATCTCGGCGACGCGGCCGATCAGGGTGACGTGTGTGTACCAGTCGTCGCCCGCGAGGACGGTCAGGGTGACGCGCGGGTCGCGGCGCAGGTGTCCGAGGCGCACGCGGCCCGCGTCGAGGTTGACCAGCACGCGGCCGTCGTCGTCCCAGAGGTACCAGGTGGGCGTGGAGACGGGGGCGCCGTCCGAGCGAAGGGTGGCCATGACGCAGGGGTTGGGGCGGCGCAGCAGTTCGACGGCCTCGCGCGGCAGCGGCGGCTTGGACATGCGGGCTCCTCACGTTCGGTGTGGTCCGGCACCGGTTCCGGTGCCGGTGTGGGGGTGTCTCGTGCACCCGGTACCCCGGGCGGGCTCAGTCGGTCGCCTTCTCCTCGAAACTGGCGAAGTACGCCGCCGCCATGTCCTCGTCGCCGTGTCCCTGGGCGGCGGCGCGGGCGAACCGCTGCGCACCGGCCGCGGCGAGGTCCAGCCGGACGCCGTTCGCCTCGCCGGCCTCGACGATCAGGCGGGCGTCCTTCTCGGCGGTGGTGACGGCGAACTGGGCCGGCGTCAGCGCGCCGTCGCGGATCAGGCCGGCCTTGGCACGCAGGTAGCCCATGTCGAGCGGGCCGCCGGCGACGGCGTCGAAGAAGGCGTCCGGGTCCACGCCCAGCGCCTTGGCCAGGGCCAGGACCTCGCCGACCGCGTTGGTGGCGGCGAGGACCCAGCTGTTGGCGACCAGCTTCAGCCGGGTCGCGCTGCCGGCCGCCCCGTCCTCGCCGGTCCACACGGTGCGGGAGCCCACGGCGTCGAACACGGGCGCCACCCTGTCCCGCGCCTCGCCGGGACCCGCGGCCAGCACCAGCAGTTGACCGGCCTCGGCGGGCTGCCGGGTGCCGAGGACGGGGGCGTCGAAGAAGACGAGCCCGTGCTCGTGGGCGAAGGCGGCCAGGTCGGCGACCGCGTCGACGCCCGCGGTGGTGGACTGCGCCCACACGGTGCCGGGGCGCAGGCCGGGCGCGGCCCGCCGCATGACGTCGAGGGCGGCCGGGCCGTCGTAGAGCATCGTGAGGACGACGTCGGCGCCGTCCACGGCCTCCTCCGGGCTCTCGGCGACGTGCGCGCCGTCGGCGGCCAGTGGCTCGGCCTTGTCCCGGCTGCGGTTCCAGACGCGGACGGCGTGTCCGGCGCGGGCGAGGTTGCGGGCCATCGCGGCACCCATGATGCCGGTGCCCAGGACGCTCACGGTGAGCTGGTCGGTCATGACGTCGCTTTCTGCCTCGTACTGACTCGATGTCGCCGGTGGCCGGGCTCCTGCGAGCCGGGCCCGGGGGCCCAGCCTGCCACCGGACGCGGGTCCCCGCGCGTCCGGGCGAGCCCGTCGCGTACGGTACGGCCGTGAGCGCCTTCACCGACGACATCGACAGCAACGGCGGGACGGTCCCGGGCCGTTACGGACCCTACGCCACCACGGAGGCCGACCCGCGGGAGGTGGGCCGGGTGCGGACGGAGTACTCCCCCGCGCACGACGGCGACCCCGATCCCGGCGAGATCGTCTGGACGTGGGTGCCCTTTGAGGAGGCGGACGGCCGGGGCAAGGACCGGCCCGTGCTCGTGGTGGCCCGGGAGGATGCCGGGACGGTGCTGGCCGTGCAGCTGTCCAGCAAGCGGCACGACGGGGCAGCAGGGGGCGCGGCGAAGCCGCTCCAGTGGAGCCGGGGCTCGCACCGGTGGGTGCCGATCGGGAGCGGGCCGTGGGACCGCTCCGGGCGCGACTCCTGGGTGGACGTGGACCGGGTCCTGCGGCTGCACGACGCCGGGATGCGCCGCGAGGCGTGCGCCCTGGACCGGATGCGCTTCAACCTCGTACGGCAGCGGCTGCGGGAGCGCTACGGCTGGAGCTGACCGGGACGGCCGGCACCTTCGGGGAAGGCGTGCTCGAAGGCCGCCCGGACGGTGGCGCCCGGGGTGCGGTCCAGGATGCCGAACGCCACCCGTTCGAAGGCACCGGCGAATCGCCCGCCGGGACCGAGCAGCGTCCGGAACGCGCCCGCCACCCGGGCGGGGTCGTTGCGGAACACGCCGCAGCCCCAGGCGCCCAGCACCAGCCGCCGGTACCCGTGGGCCGCGGCCGTCTCGAGGACCCGCTCGGCGCGCACGGTGAGGGCGGCGGGCAGGTCCGCGGCGCGTTCCGGGGCCGTGCGCAGCACCACACCCGCGTTGGGTGCGGCCGAGGTCAGGAATCCGGCCGTGAACGGCTCGTCCAGCAGGCGGCCCCGGTCGTCGCGGAAGACGGGCACGCCGGGCGAGTGGACGACGCGGTCCGTGTAGAACGGGTCGCGGTGGGCGCGGTGGTGGTCGTAGAACTCGCGCGCCCGCAGCAGGCAGGTGTACAGGGCGGAGGCCCGGCACAGGGCCTCCTCCTGGGCCTGGGCGCCGTTGAGATAGCCGCCGCCCGGGTTGCGGGCGGAGGCGAAGTTGAGCACGGCGACCTCACCGCCGAGGCGGCGGGCGGCCTCCAGGCTGCTCTCGCCGGTGACCTCGAAGACCGTCCGTCCCCGGTCGGGGACGGCCACCTCGACGGGCCCCGGTCCGTACATCCGCGTACCGTCCCTGGCCGCGCCGACCGCCGCCGCGAGGGACACCTCGCGGCCGTCGGACGTGCGGTAGGACCCGGCCGCGACGATCTGCTCCGTCTGCTGTGCGATGCCCCGCAAACGCGCGCTCACGGCGCCACCCCCGTGGACGCCGTGACCGCGCGCGGGGCGGTCTCCCCCGTCGTGCTCATGAGGGAATCCTGGGCGATGCTGGGGATGCGGTGCAACGGAGTTTCCCGACCGGCGAACGACGTGGAAATCCCCTGGAAACAGGCGGAGCGCGGAGATTACCGAGCGGGAACGTCCCGAAATGCATCCTTGTGCGGAGCGGCACGAGGGTCTTGGGTGGGACGAGTGTGCCGGCCCGGCCCACCGCAGAAGGGCCGGCGGCATGGTGGAATCTCAGGAGGATCCCGACATGTCCGATTCGGTTGGTGGCTGCGTCCGGCCACGTACCGCGGTCAGTGAGGCCGAGGTCGAGGCGCTGGTCCGCGGCATCTGCTTCAAGACCGGTCCACCCAGGCTCCTCGGTGTCGAGGTGGAATGGCTCGTCCACGAGCTGCGCGCGCCGCGGCTCCCCGTGTCACCCGAACGGCTCCACGCGGTGTACACCGCGCTGCGGGCCGTGCCCCTGAGGTCGGCGCTGACCGTCGAACCCGGCGGCCAGCTGGAGCTGAGTTCGCTCCCCGCCGCCTCGCTGACGGAGTGCGTCCGCTCCGTCTCCGCCGATCTCGACGCCGTCCGCGCCGTACTGCGCGAGGACGGTCTCGCCCTGGTCGGCCTCGGCCACGATCCCTGGCAGGCGCCGCGCCGCTATCTGCGGCAGCCGCGCTACGACGCCATGGAGTCCTGTCTCGACCGCACCGGCCCCGGTGGCCGCTTCATGATGTGCGCCTCCGCCTCCGTGCAGGTGTGCGTGGACGCCGGGCACGAGGAGCCCGGCCCGATGGGTCACGTACGCCGCTGGTGGCTGGCCCATCACCTGGGCGCCGTCCTGCTCGCCGCGTTCGCCAACTCCCCGCTGTCCGGCGGCCGGCCCACCGGCTGGCGGTCCACCCGGCAGCTGCGGTGGACGCAGATCGGCCGCGGCCGGGCGGGCGGCCCCCCGCTGAACACCGACCCCCGCGGCGCCTGGACACGGCACGTGCTGGACGCCCCGGTGATGTGCGTACGCCGCGACGGCGGGCCGTGGGACGTGCCGGAGGGGCTGACCCTGCGGGAGTGGACCCGTGAGCTGGTGCCGAGGCCGCCGACCCGGGAGGACCTCGACTACCACCTGACCACACTCTTCCCGCCGGTCAGGCCGCGTGGCCACCTGGAGCTGCGGATGATCGACGCGCAGCCCGGGGACGACGGCTGGATCGTGCCGCTGGCGGTGACCGCCGCGCTGTTCGACGACCCGGAGGCCACCGAGACCGCCTACCGGGCCGTCAAGCCGCTGGCCGAGCGCACGCTGGGGCTGCCCGCGCCGCACAACCCCCTGTACGAGGACGCGGCCCGTGCCGCGCTGACGGATCCCGAGCTGTGCGAGGCGGCCGTCACCTGCTTCAGGGCGGCGCTGGCCGCCCTGCCCCGGCTCGGTGCGGGCACCGAGGTGACGGACGCCGTCGCCGGGTATCTGGAGCGCTACGTGCTCAGGGGCCGCTGCCCCGCCGACGATCTGCTGGACATGCCGGGCGGCGCGGACCGTGGCCCGCACGGGAGGGAGACCCGCTGATGACCGACCCCACCCACGCGCCCACGACCACCACCGCCGAGGCCCTGCGCGAGCGGGCCCTGACCACGCTGGTCACCGCCCGCGAGCGCACCACGCTGCTGACCGGCTGTGTGGAGGGCCCCGACCTGACCGCCCAGGTGTCGCCGCTGATGTCCCCGCTGGTGTGGGATCTGGCGCACATCGGCAACCAGGAGGAGCAGTGGCTGCTGCGGGCGGTCGCCGGGCAGGAGGCGATACGCCCGGAGATCGACAGTCTGTACGACGCCTTCGAGCATCCCCGCTCCGAGCGGCCGAGCCTGCCGCTGCTGTCGCCTGCCGAGGCCCGCCGGTACGCGGCCGACGTGCGCGGCCGGGCCCTGGACGTGCTGGAGCGGACCGCGTTCGACGGGACGCGGCTGACGGAAGCGGGCTTCGCCTTCGGAATGATCGCCCAGCACGAGCAGCAGCACGACGAGACCATGCTGATCACGCACCAGCTGCGCAGGGGTCCGCAGGCCCTGACCGCACCCGATCCCGATCCGGCGGGGCTGTTCACCGGACCGGCCGAGGTCCTGGTGCCGGGCGGTCCGTTCACGATGGGCACCTCGGCCGAGCCGTGGGCGCTGGACAACGAACGCCCCGCGCACCGGCGCGAGGTCGCGCCGTTCTTCATCGACACCACCCCCGTGACCAACGGCGCCTACCAGGCGTTCATCGACGACGGCGGCTACGACGACCCCCGCTGGTGGACTCCCCGAGGCTGGGACCACGTTCGCCGGCACTCCCTCACCGCCCCGCTGTTCTGGCGCCGGGACGGCGGGCAGTGGCTGCGGCGCCGCTTCGGGGTCACCGAGGCGGTCCCGGCCGAGGAGCCGGTGCTGCACGTGTGCTGGTACGAGGCCGACGCCTACGCCCGCTGGGCGGGACGCCGGCTGCCCACCGAGGCCGAGTGGGAGAAGGCCGCCCGGTGGGACCCGGCCGGCGAGCGCGCCATGCGCTACCCGTGGGGCGACGCCGACCCCGGCCCGGAACACGCCAACCTCGGGCAGCGGCACCTGCGCCCGGCACCCGCGGGCAGCTACCCGGCGGGCGAGTCGCCGCTCGGCGTACGGCAGCTGATCGGCGACGTCTGGGAGTGGACGTCGAGCGACTTCGCCCCGTACCCGGGATTCGAGGCGTTCCCGTACCGGGAGTACTCGGAGGTGTTCTTCGGCCCCGACTACAAGGTGCTGCGCGGCGGTTCCTTCGCCGTGGACGCGGTGGCCTGCCGGGGCACGTTCCGCAACTGGGACTACCCGATCCGGCGGCAGATCTTCTCCGGGTTCCGCACGGCCCGTTCGGCGGAGGGTTCCTGATGTGCCGGCACCTGGCCTACACGGGCCCCGGGGAACCGCTCGGCGCGCTCCTCGTGACGCCGCCGCACGGTCTGTACCGCCAGTCCTGGGCGCCCCGGCACCAGCGGTACGGCACGGTCAACGCCGACGGGTTCGGCGTCGGCTGGTACGCCGAGGGCGACCCCGTCCCGGCCCGGTACCGCAGGGCGGGGCCGATCTGGGCGGACCAGTCCTTCGCCGACCTGGCCCGCGTCGTGCGCACCGGCGCGCTGCTGGCGGCCGTACGGGACGCGACGCTGGCCGGCGCCGACGCGGAGGCGGCCGCGGCACCGTTCGCCGCGGGGACCTGGCTGTTCAGCCACAACGGCGCCGTGCGGGGCTGGCCGGACTCGCTGGCGCCGGTGGCCGCGACGCTGCCGCCCGGTGAGTTGCTGTCGCTGGAGGCGCGCAACGACTCGGCGCTCGTGTGGGCGCTGGTGCTGGCCCGGCTGCGCGCCGGGGACGACGAGGGCCGGGCGCTGACCGAGACGGTGCTGGAGGTCGCCGCGGCGGCCCCCGGTTCCCGGCTCAACCTGCTCCTCACCAACGGCTCCACCGTCACCGCCACGACCTGGGGCGACACCCTGTGGTACCTGGCCCGTCCGGGCGGCGGCACGGTCGTCGCCTCGGAGCCCTACGACGACGGTCCCGGCTGGCAGGAGGTCCCCGACCGCACCCTGCTGACCGCGAGCCGCACCGACGTGCGGCTCACCCCGATCAAGGACCCGGGCGAGACCGCCCCCGCAGACGCTTTCGCCTCTGACAAGGAGCCTCGAACGTGAGCCAGTTCCGTCTGACCCGGACACTGCCCGAGGACGCCACGGACGCCGCGCTGCGTGCCGACGTCCTGGCGGGCCTGACGAGCACGCCCAAGTGGCTGCCGCCGAAGTGGTTCTACGACGCACGGGGCAGCGAGCTGTTCGAGGCGATCACCGCGCTGCCGGAGTACTACCCGACCCGGGCCGAGCGGGAGATCCTCGTCGACCGGGCCCGGGAGATCGCGGACGCGACCGGTGCCCGCACCCTGGTCGAGCTGGGCTCCGGCTCCTCGGAGAAGACACGCGTCCTGCTCGACGCGCTGACCGAGCGGAACGGGCTGCGCGGCTACGTGCCGGTCGACGTGAGCGAGAGCGCCCTCACCCAGGCCGGGCAGGCGCTCGTCGCCGAGCGTCCCGGCCTCCAGGTGCACGCGCTGATCGCCGACTTCACCGGAGGGCTGACGCTGCCCGACACACCGGGCCCGCGGCTGGTGGCGTTCCTCGGCGGCACCATCGGCAACCTGCTGCCCGAGGAGCGCGGCGCGTTCCTGGCCTCCGTCCGCGCCCTGCTCTCGCCGGGCGACGCTCTGCTGCTGGGCACGGACCTGGTCAAGGACGAGGGGGTGCTGGTCCGCGCGTACGACGACGCGGCCGGGGTGACGGCCGAGTTCAACAAGAACGTGCTGTCGGTGGTGAACCGCGAACTGGAGGCCGACTTCGTGCCCGCGGCCTTCGCGCACGTGGCGCTCTGGAACGCCGAACGGGAGTGGATCGAGATGCGGCTGCGCTCGCGCGCCGCGCAGACCGTCAAGATCCAGGCGCTCGACCTGGTCGTGGACTTCGCGGACGGGGAGGAGTTGCGCACCGAGGTGTCCGCGAAGTTCCGGCGGGAGGGCGTGCGGGCCGAACTGGAGGCCGCCGGGCTCGATCTGGCCCACTGGTGGACGGACCGGGAGGGGCGCTTCGCCCTGTCGCTGAGCGTGGCGCGCTGAGGTGCGGCGAGGCGGGACCGTCGGGCCGGCCCCGCCTCGCCGCGGTCAGCGCGTGTTGGGGTCCAGCAGTTCGGTGATGCGGTCGGAGGCCTTGCGGGCCTCCGACTTCGCGTCCGCCCCCTTGAGCACCCTCGTCATGTACGCCTTGATCGGGTTGTCCGCCTCGACGGCGCCCCACTGCGGCGTACCGGGGGTCGCCCGGCCCTGTGCGGCGCCGGCGGCCATGGCCTCGGCCCCTTCCTCGCCGGAGACGGCCTCGGCGAGTGTCTTCTTGTTGGGGACGTAGTTCATGGTGCGGGCCAGGTCGGTGTTCCACTTCTCGCCCGCGAGCGCCTCGACCACGGCGAGGGCGCCTTCCTCCTGGTCGGTGTTCTTCGGGACGACGAGGTCGGAGCCGCCGGTGAAGACGGCGCCGGGCTTGTCGGCGCTCTTGCCGGGCACGGGGAAGAACCCGATCTTGCCCTTGAGGCCGGGGTTCTCGCGCAGCACGGACTGCGCCTGGCCCGGCACCGCGATGATCTGCGCGACCCGGCCCTTGGCGAAGACCCCGGCCTGCGGCGGGTGTTCCTCGTCGGCGTCGACCGGTCCGTCGCCCAGTGCCTGCAGTTCGCGGTAGAAGTCCATGCCGCGCAGGGCCGCCTCGGAGTCGAGGGCGCCCGTCCAGACACCGCCCTCGCCGGCCTGGGTGGCCAGTTCGCCGCCCTCGTCCCAGATGAAACCGGAGAGCGTGTACCAGTCCTGGCCGGCCAGGTAGATGCCCTGGTCGCCGTTCTTGTCGAGCTTCTCCGTGGCGTCCAGCCACTCCTCGCGGGTGCGGGGCGGCTCGTTGATGCCGGCCTGCTCGAAGAGGTCCTTGCGGTAGATGACGACGCGGTTGGCGGCGTACCAGGGCACGCCGAACTGCTGGGACATCCACTGCCCCGGTTCGGCGAGGCCCGGCAGCCAGTCGCGGATGCCCCAGTCCCGCATCGACTCCAGGGTCAGGTCCTGCAGCCGGCCGCCCTCCGCGTACTGCGGGACCTGGGTGTTGCCGACCTCGATGACGTCGGGTCCGTCCGAACCGCCGGCCTTCAGCGCGGCCTGCACCTTGTCGCCGATCCCGGTCCACTCCTGGATGCGGATGTCGAGTTCGAGGCCGGGGTGGTCGGCCTCGAAGCCCTCGGTGAACCGCTTCAGGAAGTCCTGGGAGGCGCTGTCCTTCATGAGCCAGACGGTGACGGTGTGCCGATCGCCCCCGCCGTCCTGCGAGATCAGGCCGCAGCCGCTGAGCACGGAGGCGGACACACAGACAAGGGCGAGGAGGCGACGTCTCACGAGGGGTCCTTCTGACTGACGAACAGAGGGCGGAGGCAGGTGCGTCCTGCACACGCGAAGGGAGACCCGACGTGGGGGACGAGCCCGAGGCTCGAACGGGTGTCTGGGATTTTGGTATGGACCATTACAAAGGTCAAGGGGAACCAACGGGAGGATTCCACCCCGAAGGCAGACGCCTCGCGCTCCGTCCCGACTTGGGGCACGGTGGAGTGACGCAGGGCACACGGCTGCCCTGGGAACGGAGCACCCGCATGTCGAACCACACCTACCGGGTCACCGAGGTCGTCGGCACCTCACCCGACGGCGTCGACCAGGCCGTCCGCAACGCCATCACCCGTGCCTCGCAGACCCTGCGCAGGCTGGACTGGTTCGAGGTGACGCAGGTGCGCGGCCAGATCGAGGACGGGCAGGTCGCGCACTGGCAGGTCGGTCTCAAGCTCGGCTTCCGTCTGGAGGAGTCGGACTGACTCAGGTGCGCCCCTCGCGCTCCTGCGCCACGCGCAGCTCGGCCGACCGGGCCGCCCAGCGGGCCCGGAGCACGGTGAAACCGGCCCGCTCCGCGTCGTCGCAGACCAGCTCGTCGTCGTCCACCAGGACCCGCACCTCGCGGGTCCGCGCGAGACGCCGCAGGATCTCCAGCTTGGTGCGCCGGGCGGGCCTGCGGTCGGCGTTGCCGCGCATGTGCACGGCGCCCTCGGGCAGGCCGTGCGCCGCCAGCCAGTCGAGCGTGTCGCGCCGGCAGCGCTCGGGCCGGCCGGTCAGATAGACGATCTCGCACTCCTTCGCGCTCTCCCGCACCAGTGCGACGCCCTCCGCGAGCGGCGGATCGTGCGGCGCGGCCGCGAAGAACGCGTCCCAGTCGCGCGGCCTGCGCTCCAGGAACCGCTGCCGGTGCGCGGTGTCGGAGAGGGTGTTGTCCAGGTCGAACACGGCCACCGGGGGCTTGCTGCTGTCGCTCACGCGGTCACCCTAGAGGGCGCCGCCGGAAAAGGGACGCCGGACTTCCGTACGGAGGGCCGCGTCGGGAATCTGTGCCGGGCGCGGGCGTTGAACCTCATGTGACCACCTCGATCGCCACCACCCGCTTCTCCGTCCTCGACCGCTCCCGCATCCGCGCGGGCCGCAGCGCCGGGGAGGCGCTGCGCGACACCGTGGAGCTGGCACGGGAGGCGGAGCGGCTCGGCTACCACCGGTTCTGGGTGGCGGAGCACCACGGCGTGCCCGGCGTGGCCGGGTCGGCTCCGACCGTCCTCGCGGCCGCCGTGGCGGGGGCGACGCGGCGCATCCGGGTCGGCACCGGGGGCGTGATGCTGCCCAACCACCGGCCGCTGGTCGTCGCCGAGCAGTTCGGCGTGCTGGAGTCGCTCTTCCCCGGCCGGATCGACATGGGGCTGGGCCGCTCGGTGGGTTTCACCGACGGCGTCCGCCGGGCGCTGGGCCGGGAGAAGGACGACGCGGAGGACTTCGACGCGCAACTGGCGGAGCTGCTCGGCTGGTTCCGCGGCACCTCGCACACGGGCGTGCACGCGCGCCCCGCGGAGGGGCTGACCGTACCGCCCTTCGTGCTGGCGATGGGCGAGGGCGCGGCCGTCGCCGCGCGTGCGGGCCTGCCGATGGTCATCGGGGACCTGCG
The DNA here is from genome assembly GCF_000772045.1 of Streptomyces sp. CCM_MD2014. Taxonomy (GTDB): domain Bacteria; phylum Actinomycetota; class Actinomycetes; order Streptomycetales; family Streptomycetaceae; genus Streptomyces; species Streptomyces salinarius. Next base: position 686,936 of record NZ_CP009754.1, read on the forward strand.
CGACCGGGACCGGATGCGCCGCGGCATCGACCGCTACCGCGCCGGCTTTCGCCCCTCCGAGTGGAGCACGGAGCCGTACGTCGTCGTCTCCGGCACCGTGGCGGTGGCCGCGACACCCGAGGCGGCCCGGCGGCTGCTCGTCCCGGAGGCGTGGTCCATGGCCCACGCCCGCACGCGCGGCTCCTTCCCGCCGCTGGCCCCGGCCGAGGAGATCGAGGCCCGGACGATGACCGGCAAGGAACGCGACCTGTACGAGGCGGGCCTCGCGGGCCACCTCGCCGGCACGGAGGAGCAGGTCGCCGACGAGCTGGAGACGCTCGTGAAGGAGACGGGCGCGCAGGAGGTCCTGGTCACCACCAGCACGTACGACCGCGAGGCGCTGCTCGACTCCTACCGGCGGCTCGCCCGTGTCACCGGCACCGGACCGCTCGGTTCCCCGGCGTAGAATCGCGGAGTTTGTCCCCCACCGTACGGAGCTCCCCGCGATGCACAGCCCCCACGACCCGTACGTCCGCGTGCGCGACGCCCGCGAGCACAACCTGAAGGGCGTCGACGTGGACGTCCCCCGGGACGTGGTGGCGGTGTTCACCGGCGTCTCGGGGTCGGGGAAGTCGTCGCTGGCGTTCGGGACGGTCTACGCGGAGGCGCAGCGGCGCTACTTCGAGTCGGTCGCACCGTACGCCCGCCGGCTCATCCACCAGGTGGGCGCGCCGAAGGTGGGCGAGATCACCGGGCTGCCGCCCGCCGTGTCGTTGCAGCAGCGGCGGGCGACCCCGACGTCCCGGTCCTCGGTGGGGACGGTCACCAGCCTCTCCAACTCCCTGCGGATGCTCTTCTCCCGCGCGGGCGACTACCCGCCGGGCGCCGAGCGGCTGGACTCCGACGCCTTCTCGCCGAACACGGCGGCCGGTGCCTGCCCCGAGTGCCACGGGCTCGGCCGGGTGCACCGCACCACCGAGGAGCTGCTCGTCCCGGACCCCTCGCTGTCGATCCGGGACGGCGCGATCGCCGCGTGGCCGGGAGCCTGGCAGGGCAAGAACCTGCGGGACGTCCTGGACGCGCTGGGGTACGACGTGGACCGGCCCTGGCGCGAGCTGCCGGCCGAAGCGCGGGAGTGGATCCTGTTCACCGACGACCAGCCGGTGGTCACGGTGCACCCGGTGCGGGACGCGGGCCGCATCCAGCGGCCGTACCAGGGCACGTACACGAGCGCCCGGCGCCATGTGATGAAGACCTTCGCGGACTCGAAGAGCGCCGCACTGCGGGCGAGGGCGGAGCGCTTCCTGACCAGCGCGCCCTGCCCGGTGTGCGGTGGCGGCAGGCTGCGGGCCGAGTCCCTCGCGGTGACCGTGGGCGGCCGCACCGTCGCCGAGCTGGCCGCCCTGCCGCTCACCGAGCTGGCCGCCGTGCTGCCGACCGAGGGCGAGACGGCCAGGGTGCTGACCGAGGACCTCGTCTCGCGGATCGCGCCCGTCGTCGAGCTGGGACTGGGCTATCTGAGCCTCGACCGGCCCACGCCCACCCTGTCGGCGGGCGAGCTGCAGCGGCTGCGGCTGGCGAGCCAGCTGCGCTCCGGGCTGTTCGGGGTGGTGTACGTCCTCGACGAGCCCTCCGCGGGGCTGCACCCGGCGGACACCGAGGCCCTCCTGACGGTGCTGGCGCGGCTGAAGGCGGCCGGGAACTCGGTGTTCGTGGTGGAGCACCACCTGGGGGTGATGCGCGGCGCCGACTGGATCGTGGACGTCGGTCCGCGGGCCGGCGAGCACGGCGGGCGGGTGCTGTACAGCGGCCAGGTCGACGGGCTGGCCGAGGTCGCGGAGTCCGCCACCGCCCGTCACCTCTTCGGCCGCGCCCCCGCGCCCGCGCGCGAGGTGCGCGTGCCGCGGGGCACGGTGACGGTGGGTCCGGTGACCCGGCACAACCTGCGCGGGGTGACCGCGCGGTTCCCGCTCGGGGTGCTCACGGCCGTGACGGGCGTGTCGGGCTCCGGGAAGTCGACGCTGGTCGGCGAGATCACCGAGGACCTGGCGGGGGTGGACCGGCTGGTCTCGGTCGACCAGCGGCCGATCGGCCGCACGCCGCGCTCCAACCTCGCCACCTACACGGGCCTGTTCGACGTCGTGCGCAAGGTCTTCGCCGCCACCGACCAGGCCCGGGAACGCGGGTACGGCGTGGGCCGGTTCTCCTTCAACGTGGCGGGAGGGCGCTGCGAGACCTGCCAGGGCGAGGGTTTCGTCAGCGTCGAGCTGTTGTTCCTGCCGAGCACGTACGCGCCGTGCCCCGACTGCGGCGGGGCCCGCTACAACCCCGAGACGCTCGAAGTGACGTACCGGGGGCGGAACATCGCCGAGGTGCTGGACCTGACCGTGGAGGGCGCGGCGGAGTTCTTCGCGGACACCCCGGCGGTGGCCCGCAGTCTCGCCGCGCTGCTGGACGTCGGTCTCGGTTATCTGCGGCTCGGCCAGCCGGCCACGGAGCTGTCCGGCGGGGAGGCGCAGCGCATCAAGCTGGCGAGCGAGTTGCAGCGGGGGCGGCGCGGTCACACCCTGTACCTGCTCGACGAGCCGACCACCGGTCTGCACCCGGCCGATGTCGAGGTGCTGATGCGGCAGTTGCACGGTCTCGTCGACGCCGGGCACACGGTGGTCGTGGTCGAGCACGACATGGGTGTGGTGGCCGGCGCCGACCACGTGATCGACCTGGGGCCCGGCGGCGGTGACGCGGGCGGCCGGATCGTGGCCGCGGGGACACCCGTCGAGGTGGCGGGCGCCGAGGGGAGCGCCACCGCTCCCTATCTGGCCCGGGCCCTGGGCGGCGGGAAGCGCCGGTGAAGTCGGGTCACCGGCGCGTGGTCCCGCGCTGACGCCGGGGGACGGTCACTCGCGGCCCCGCCGCTTGCCGCCCCGCCGGGTCTCGTCCTCGGCGAAGGTTTCGGTCTCGGCCTCGATGCGCTCCTTGCGGACCTGGCCGCGCACCGTCTCGTTCTCCGTGAGTTCCTCCGTGGTCATCCGGACGCGCTCCACCGGCACCGTCTCCGTCTCCACGACGGGGCGCTCCGCGTGCAGCGTGACCTCGTGCTCGGCCTCGCCGATCTCGGGCCCGGCCATCGCCTCGTCACGGTTGGCGTCCGTGATCGGCTCGCGCACCACGCGCACTTCCTCGTGGGTCACCGGGACGGTCTGCTGCACCTCTTCCGTGACGACGTACTTGCGGAGCCTGGCCCGGCCCGACTCGTGGCGTTCGACGCCGACGCGCATCTGCTCCTCGGAGCGGGTCATCGCCTCGCCACCGCGCATGGCCTCGCGCCGCGCGGCGTCCTCGCGGCCGGTCGTACCGCCCGGCGTCGTGTCGGCCACGCCCGCGGCACCCGCCGCTCCGGCGGCTCCGGCGGCTCCGGCGGTGCCCGCCGGGCCCGGGCCCGCGGCGAAGCGTCCGTCGTCGGTGCGCTCGGCCTCGGACAGCACGCTGTCCCAGTTGATGCCGTAGTAGTCGTAGAGCCGGTGCTCCTCGGTCTCCGACAGATGGCCGCCCGCGTCGACGTCGACAGAGGGCGCGCCCTTGACCTGGTCCTTGCCGTAGGGAACCTCGAGGTGGTCCTGCACCAGCGCGGCGTCGCGGATGGGCACGAAGGACTCGGCCGAGCCGAACATGCCCGTCTTGACGCTCACCCACTCGGGGCGCCCGGTCATGTCGTCGAAGAAGACATGCTTCGCGTCGCCGATCTTGTTGCCGTCCCCGTCGTAGACCGGCTGGTCCAGGACGTTGGCGATCTCTTCACGGGTGATCATCTGCCATCACCCTCCTTTCGGGTGCCTGCTTTCCGATTGTCCGCATCCAGCGGTGAGGAAACGGCACAAACATCACAAACTGCACATACTTTTCGAATGTGCTTTCTCCTGGTGGCCGTGGACCGCCTGCTCCGCGGCCCGGGCCAGGGAACGGCGGTCAGGGTGACGGCCGGGCGGTACGGCCGGACACACCTGTACCTCGGCGGTCAGTCCCCGTGCCGACGCCACCCGCCAGAGGGAGGCGAGCAGCGTGTCCGCGCCGACGAACGCGGGCGTCGTGCTCACCGCCCGCTCCCCGGCCAGGTACCGGATCCGCACCGGCTGGACCGGCACCCCGGCGTCCAGGGCGGCCTGGAACACCGCCCGGCTGAAGGGTCCCCGGGCGCGTCCGCACCAGGTGCTCCCCTCGGGGAAGGCCGCCACCGCGGCGCCCGCGCCGAGGGTCCGGGCGATCGCGTCGACCGTGTGCGGCAGGGCCCGCATACGGTCCCGTTCCACGAACAGCACCCCGGCGCGTGCGGCCGGCCCGCCCGCCACGGGCCAGTGCCGGATCTCGCTCTTGGCCAGCATCCTGGCGGGCCGTACGGCGGCGAGCAGGGGGATGTCGAGCCAGGAGACGTGGTTGGCGACGAGGAGCAGGCCGCCCTCGGGGGCAGCGGCGCCCGTGACGCGGACCCGGACGCCCGCGGCCCGTACGACCCACCGGCACCAGTTTCGCACCAGGGCGGCGGGCAGCCTGCGCCGCAGGCCGGACGGCGCGAGCACGGCGGCGAACCCGGCGAGCAGGAGCGCGGCGACGGCGGTGAGCCGCAGCGCGGCGCGCGGCACGGCCGCGGCGCCGCGGGACGGTTCCACGCACGCCCCGGGGGTGCAGGGCGCGACGGGCAGCCAGCCGCTCACCGTGCCGGGACCAGCGAGAGGAAGTGGCGCAGGTAGCGCGGGTCGACCCGGCTCATCGGCAGCAGCACGTACAGGTCGGCGACGCCGAAGTCGACGTCGTGGGCGGGCTCCCCGCAGACCCAGGCGCCCAGCCGGAGGTAGCCGCGCAGCAGCGCCGGCAGCTCGGTGCGCCCGGCGGGCGCCGCCGGGCGCGGGACCGGGCGCGGGACCCACGGCAGCAGCGGCCGTACCCGGTACTCCTCGGGCGCCAGATGCTTGGCCCGCACCCGGTCCCAGGCGCCGGCGGCGAGGCTTCCGCCGTCGGCCAGCGGGAGGGAGCAGCAGCCCGCCAGCCACTCGTGGCCCCGGTCGGTCATGTACCGGGCTATGCCGGCCCAGATGAGGCCGATGACGGCGCCGTCCCGGTGGTCGGGGTGCACGCACGAGCGGCCGACCTCGACGAGCCCGGGCCGGATCGCGTCCAGCGCCGCGAGGTCGAACTCGTTCTCGGCGTACAGCCGTCCGGCGACCGCCGCACGCTCCGGGGGCAGCAGCCGGTAGGTTCCGACGACCTGCCCGGTCGTCTCCTCGCGCACGAGCAGGTGGTCGCAGTACGCGTCGAAGGGGTCGACGTCGTGTCCGGGCTGCGGGCTCGCCAGCAGCGCGCCCATCTCTCCGGCGAAGACGTCGTGCCGCAGCCGCTGTGCGGCGCGTACGTCGTCCTCGTGACGGGCGAGGGTGATCGTGTAGCGGCGGGGCGCGGCGGGATTCTGGGGGCGGTCAGCGGTCAGTACGCCGGTCATGGGTGCTCTCCTGGGCCGGGGACGGGTCCGCCATATTTCTTCCGACGTCCGCTGTACTGCACATGACGACTGCCGGGAGCACGGATGTGCGCTTCCTGAATGCCGGTCTCCCGGACAGGGGTCCGGGCAAGCGAAACGGGGCCGGGAGGAGCACCTCTCCCGGCCCCGTCCGTCCGCACCTGTCGGCGAACGTCGTGGGGGGCTACTTCTTGGCCGCCTTGCGCGTGGCCCGCAGCCATTCCCTGTTCATGCTGGTGATGGAGACCAGGGGGATGCCCTTGGGGCATGCGGTGGCGCACTCGCCGGTGAGCGTGCAGCCGCCGAACCCCTCCGCGTCCATCTGCCCCACCATGTCGAGCACCCGCGTCTCCCGCTCGGGCGCGCCCTGCGGCAGCACGTTCAGGTGGTTCACCTTCGCGGACGTGAACAGCATCGCCGCCCCGTTCGGGCACGCGGCGACGCACGCGCCGCAGCCGATGCACTCCGCGTGCTCGAAGGCGAGGTCGGCGTCCGGCTTCGGCACCGGCGTGGCGTGCGCCTCCGGCGCGGCACCGGTGGGCGCGGTGATGTAGCCGCCGGCCTGGATGATCCGGTCGAAGGCCGAGCGGTCGACGACCAGGTCCTTGACGACCGGGAAGGCGGAGGCACGCCACGGCTCGATGTCGATGGTGTCGCCGTCCTTGAAGGACCGCATGTGGAGCTGGCAGGTGGTGGTGCGCTCGGGGCCGTGGGCGTCGCCGTTGATGACCAGCGAGCAGGCGCCGCAGATGCCCTCGCGGCAGTCGTGGTCGAAGGCGACCGGGTCCTCGCCCTTGAGGATGAGCTCCTCGTTGAGGGTGTCGAGCATCTCCAGGAAGGACATGTCGCTGGAGATTCCGTCCACCTCGTACGTGGACATGGCGCCTTCGGCGTCGGCGTTCTTCTGCCGCCAGACGCGCAGGGTGAGCTTCATGCGTAGCTCCGCTGGGTGGGGTGGACGTACTCGAAGACCAGGTCTTCCTTGTGCAGGGTGGGGGCCTCGCCGGTGCCGGTGAACTCCCAGGCGGCGGCGTAGCCGAACTCGTCGTCCTTGCGGGCCGCCTCGCCGTCGGGGGTCTGGGACTCCTCGCGGAAGTGGCCTCCGCAGGACTCGGAGCGGTGCAGCGCGTCGAGGCACATCAGCTCGGCGAGTTCCAGGTAGTCGACGATGCGGTTGGCCTTCTCCAGGGACTGGTTGAACTCCTCGCCGGTACCGGGGACCTTGATGCGCCGCCAGAACTCCTCGCGGATCTGCGGGATGCGCTCAAGCGCCTTGCGCAGTCCCGTGTCGGTGCGGGCCATGCCGCAGAACTCCCACATCAGCTCGCCCAGTTCACGGTGGAAGGAGTCCGGGGTGCGGTCGCCGTCGACGGACAGCAGCAGGTTCAGCCGGTCCTCGGTCTCGGCCAGCACCTCCTGCACCACGGGGTGGTCGTCGTCCACGTCGTCCCGGTGGGGGGTGCGGGCGAGGTAGTCGTTGATGGTGGCCGGCAGCACGAAGTAGCCGTCGGCCAGGCCCTGCATCAGCGCGGACGCGCCGAGCCGGTTGGCGCCGTGGTCGGAGAAGTTGGCCTCGCCGACGGCGAACAGGCCGGGGATCGTGGTCTGGAGGTCGTAGTCGACCCACAGGCCGCCCATCGTGTAGTGCACCGCCGGGTAGATCCGCATCGGTACCCGGTAGGGGTCCTCGTCGGTGATCCGCTGGTACATGTCGAAGAGGTTGCCGTACTTGGCCTCGACCGCCTTGCGGCCCATGCGCTCGATCGCGTCGGCGAAGTCCAGGTAGACGCCCTGGCCGCCGGGGCCCACTCCCCTGCCCTCGTCGCAGACGTTCTTCGCGGCGCGGGAGGCGATGTCGCGGGGGACGAGGTTGCCGAAGGAGGGGTAGATGCGCTCCAGGTAGTAGTCGCGCTCGTTCTCGGGGATCTTGTTCGGCGGCCGGTCGTCGCCCTTGGCCTTCGGCACCCAGATCCGGCCGTCGTTGCGCAGCGACTCGCTCATCAGCGTCAGCTTGGACTGGTGGTCGCCGGTGCGCGGAATGCAGGTGGGGTGGATCTGCGTGAAGCAGGGGTTGGCGAAGTACGCGCCGCGCCGGTGCGCCCGCCAGATCGCGGTCGCGTTGGAGTTCATGGCGTTGGTGGAGAGGTAGAAGACGTTGCCGTAACCGCCGCTGGCCAGGACGACGGCGTCGGCGAAGTAGGTGTCGATCTTCCCGGTGATCAGGTCGCGGGCGACGATCCCGCGGGCCCGGCCGTCCACGACGATCAGGTCGAGCATCTCGGTGCGGGCGTGCATCTCGATGTTCCCGGCCGCGATCTGCCGGCTGAGCGCCTGGTAGGCGCCGAGCAGCAACTGCTGGCCGGTCTGGCCGCGGGCGTAGAAGGTGCGGGAGACCTGGACGCCGCCGAAGGAGCGGGTGTCGAGCAGCCCGCCGTACTCGCGGGCGAAGGGCACGCCCTGGGCCACGCACTGGTCGATGATCTCGACGGAGATCTGCGCCAGCCGGTGCACGTTGGACTCCCGGGAGCGGAAGTCGCCGCCCTTGACGGTGTCGTAGAACAGGCGGTGGATCGAGTCGCCGTCGTTGCGGTAGTTCTTGGCGGCGTTGATGCCGCCCTGCGCGGCGATGGAGTGGGCCCGGCGCGGGGAGTCCTGGTAGCAGAACTGGACGACGTGGTAGCCCTGTTCGGCCAGCGTCGCACCGGCGGAGCCGCCCGCGAGGCCGGTGCCGACGACGATGACGGTCTTGCCGCGCCGGTTGGCGGGGTTGACCAGCTTCGCCTCGAAACGGCGGGTGTCCCAGCGCTCGTTGACGGGGCCCGCGGGGGCCTTGGTGTCGGCGATCGGCTCGCCGGTCGTGTAGTCGGCGTAGGTTGTCATGTCAGCTCACCACTCCGGTCATGACGCCCACGGGTACGGCGACGAAGCCGATCGTGAGCAGCAGCGCGAGGACGTTCGCGGTCGTCTTCAGGGCACGGTCGCGGGTGCGGCTGGCGGCGCCGAGGGTCTGGGCGGCGCTCCAGAAGCCGTGCCGGATGTGCAGGCCGAGGGCGAGCATCGCGACGATGTAGATGACGTTGCCGTACCAGGTGGAGAAGGTGTCCACGACGTTCTGGTAGGGCTTGCCGGTCTCGAAGCCGCCGGAGTGCACGGTTCCGGTGGTCAGGTCGAGGATGTGCCACACGATGAAGAGGCCGAGGATGATCCCGCCCCAGCGCATGGTGCGCGTCGCGTAGCTGGAGCGGGGTTTCCTGTGCACGTACTTGCTGGGCCGCGCCTTGATGTCGCGACGGCTGAGCTGGTACGCGGAGACGGCGTGGGCGACGACGGCGACGACCAGCACGACGCGGATCAGCCAGAGCGTCCACTCGTAGTGCATGAACGGTTCGCCGACCGTGCGCAGCCAGTGGGCGTAGTGGTTGAACTCCTCGGTCCCGAAGTAGATCTTCAGGTTCCCGATCATGTGGGCGACCAGGTAGAGCAGCATGACGAGACCGCTGACCGCCATCACTGTCTTCTTGCCGACGGTCGAGTCCCACACGGTGCGCGCCATGGACGGCCGTCGGTCCGTCCGCGTTGCCAGAGCCATGTCACAGGACGTTACGGGGACCGGGCCCCATCGGTCCAAGACATGGAATGCCTGGATTCCATAGGGCATGCCTATCGAGGCCGTATGCTCACGGTATGCAGTTGCAACAGCTCCAGTACTTCGTGGCGGTCGCCGAGACCCGGCACTTCACCCGGGCCGCCGAGCTGGTCCACGTGGCGCAGCCCTCGCTGTCGCAGCAGATCAAGGCGCTCGAGCGGGAGCTGGGGGCCGACCTGTTCCTGCGGGCGCGCGGCAACATCACGCTCACCGATGCCGGGGAGGCGCTGCTGCCGCTGGCCCGGCGCATCCTGGCGGACGCGGACACCGCGCGGCACGAGGTGCTGGAGCTGGCGCAACTGCGCCGCGGCCGGGTCCGGCTGGGCGCCACCCCGAGCCTGTGCACCGGCCTCCTCCCGGACGTGCTGCGCGCCTTCCACGACCGCTATCCCGGCATCCGGCTGCTCATCGAGGAGAGCGGTTCGCACGATCTGGTGCGGGAGCTGGCGCGCGGCGCGCTGGACCTGGCCCTGGTGGTGCTGCCGCTGCCCACCGCGTCACCCGCGCTGACGACGGTGGAGCTGCTGCGGGAGGACCTGGTGGTGGTGTCGTCCCCGGAGTCGCCCCGGCCGGGCGGCGGGCGCCGTGCCGTGCGCATCACCGACCTGGAGGGCGAGCGGCTGGTGATGTTCCGGCACGGCTACGACCTGCGGGAGCTGACCGTGGCCGCGTGCCGCTCGGCCGGGTTCGAACCGGACTTCGCCGTGGAGGGCGGGGAGATGGACGCGGTGCTGGGCTTCGTGCGGGCCGGGCTCGGCCTGGCGGTCGTCCCGCGGATGGTGGCCGCCCGCTCCGGGCGCGGGCTGCGGGTGACCCCGCTGGCCCGGCCCGGCCTGTACCGGACCATCGCCCTGGCCCACCGCAGCGACGTGGCTCCGCCGAGGGCGGCTCGGGAGCTGCAGCGGATGCTGCTGGAGCGGTGACGGTCCCGCCCCCGCCCGTCAGACGAGCGCGGCCGGACTGAGGACCTCCTCGCACCAGCGGCGGAAGCTCGTGGGCGCGGTCTCCGGGGTGCTGGGCTCGGCCGCGCCGTAGAAGTCCTGGGCGTCCATCGCCGAGGCCATGTCGGCAAGCCCCTGGGCGCCCGCCTCACTCGCCCCGAACCGCAGGGCGGACGCCCGGTACTCCTGAGGGGTCGTCTCCCGTACCCGTACCGGACGGCCCAGTACCTCGGACAGGACTTCCGCCATGCCCGCGGGGGTCAGCGCGTCGGGGCCGACCAGGGGGACGTCGGCGCGGCCGGTCCAGGTGCCGTCGAGGAGCAGGCGGGCGGCCGTGGCGGCGATGTCGGCGGTGGCGCAGGTCCGCAGGACGCGGTCCGCGGCGTACGCCATGCGGAACTCCCCGGTGTCGCGGAGGGCGGCCGCCTGGCCGAGCAGGTTCTCCATCAGGAACGGCGGGCACAGGGCCCGGTAGTGCACGCCGGTGGCCGCGATGCGGTCGTCCATGGCGAGGGAGGCGGTGATCGGTCCGGCGTCCTTGGCGACACCGCGGCCCAGGCTGGAGACGGCGACGACCCGTGCGACGCCCTGCCGCGCGATCACCTCGCACAGCGGCAGCGTGAAGGCGCGGAAGTGTCCCTCGACGCTGTCGGCGCCGGGCGCGGGCGGCACCAGCCAGAACACCTGGTCGGCACCCTCGCAGGCCGCGCCCAGGACCCCGGGGTCGGCGTGCGAGCCCTGGAACACCTCGGCCCGCTCCCGGGCCCGCGCGGTGAGGCGGGCGGGGTCGCGGGCGATCACTCGGACCGCGGTCCCGCCGTCCTGGGCGTCGAGGGCGTCCAGGACGTTGTCGAGGACCTGTCGGCCGATTCCGCCGGTCGGGGTGGTGATGACGATCACGAGCACAACTCCGGTTCAGGGAAGGAGAAGAGAGGATCGCGCCGGGGCGGGAATCCCGTTCCGTTCGCTTCCCGGCGCTCTCCCATCCTGTGCGCCGGCCCGGCGGAACTGAAGGATCGATCGGATCCCGCTTGTTACCCTGAAGGCAATACCGGGCGGCATCGGACGGCGGGAGGCGGAGCGTGGAGTCACGGTCCCTGCGCTACTTCGTGGCGGTCGCCGAGGAACTCAACTTCGCGCGCGCCGCCGAGCGGCTGGGCATCTCCCCGCCGCCCCTGTCCAGGGCGATCCGCCGCCTCGAGGCCGAGCTGGGCGTCAGCCTGTTCGAGCGCACCACGCACCGTGTCACCCGGACTCCGGCCGGGGACGTCCTGCTCGCCGAGGCCCGCGTCGCGCTGGACGCCCTGGAGGCGGCGGGGCGCCGGGCCAGGCGCGCGGCCGGGGAGCCGAAGCTGGTGCTGGCCGTGAAGGCCGACGGGGACGCGGGGCTGCTGGAGCCGATCCTGGCACGTTACGCGTCCCAGCCCGGGTCCGTACCGGTCGCCGTCCGGCTGTGCGGGTGGCAGGAACAGCCGGGGCTGCTGCGCAGCGGTGAGGCGGACCTCGCCCTGGTGCACGCGCCGTTCGACCGGACCGGCCTGGACACGGAGACGCTGGCCTCCGAACCACGCGTCGCCGTCCTCGCCGCGGACCATCCCCTCGCCGCCCGCGACCGGCTGGAGCTGTCCGACCTCGGCCTGGACGCCGGCAGCGTGGAGCGGCACATCGCCGAGGCCGCGCGCGGTCACGGCGACCTGGCCCAGGTACTCACGGCCGTCTCCCTGGGCAAGATCGTCACGCTGCTGCCCGCGTCGGTGACCGCCCGCTACCCACGCCCGGGCGTCGCCTACCGACCGGTCCGGGACGCCCCGCCGGTCGTCCTGGCCCTCGCCTGGCCCCAACAGTCCCGTTCCACGGCGACCGCGGCCCTCGTCCGCACGGCAACCGAGGTCGCCGAGGCGGCCCGCACGGGGACGTGACCCGGGGCGCCGGGGCGGGAGCCGAGCCCCCGCCCCGGAAGGGGAGCCGAGCCACCCGCACCGCGAGGAAAGCAGACGCATCCGCGCCAGGACACGATCCGAACCACCCACGCCGAGGCGGAAGCCAAGCCACCCCCTCCAGGACAGCAGCCAAGCCACCCGCACCGCGAGGAAAGCAGACGCATCCGCGCCAGGACACGATCCGAACCACCCACGCCGGGGCGGAAGCCAAGCCACCCCCTCCAGGACAGGAGCCGAGCCACCCGCACCGCGAAGAAAGCAGACACATCCGCGCCAGGACACGATCCGAACCACCCACGCCGAGACGGAAGCCAAGCCACCCCCTCCAGGACAGCAGCCGAGCCACCCGCACCGGGACGCGACCCGAGCCACCCCGCGGCAAGCCCGGGCTGGGCCGCCCCGGCGCTGGGGGTGTCGCACAGGCACATGGGCAAGGCCCGGAACGCCCGGGACGGGGCCTGAGCCGGCCATGACGGGCGGCTGTGGACCGACCGGCGGCTCCGCTCAGCCCGTGGCGTCCACCAGCGCCAGCTCGTGCAGCCGCTCCGGGGGGCCCGGGCGGGCGTAGTACCAGCCCTGGGCCGTGTCGCAGCCCAGTATGCGCAGCTGCTCGGCCTGGGCGCCGGTCTCCACGCCCTCCACGGTGACCGCGAGGTCCAGGCTGTGGGCGAGGGCGACGATCCCCTCGACGATCTTCAGGTCGACGGGGTCGGCCGGGAACTGCTGCATGCTCTGCGTGAACGAGCGGTCCAGCTTGAGGACGCTGACGGGCAGCCGCCGCAGGTTGGCGAGGTTGGAGTAGCCGGTGCCGAAGTCGTCCAGCGCGATGTCCACGCCCATCTCGGCCAGCCGGCGCAGCGGTTTGAGCAGGTCGTCGTCCGCGCCGATCAGCGCCGACTCGGTCACCTCCAGGCACAGCGCGTCGGGCGTGACGCCGGCCCGCTCCAGGATCTCGACGGTGTCCTGGACCAGGCCGGGGTGGGTGAGCTGGCAGGGCGAGAGGTTGACGTTGATGCGCAGCGGGCCCGCGGCGCCGCCGTCGCCGTACCGCTCCCGCCACAGGCGGGCCTGGCGTACGGACTGCTCCAGGACCCAGCGGCCGAGCGGCACGATCAGCCCCGTGTGTTCGGCGAGCGGGATGAAGCGGTCGGGGCCGAGCACCCCGTGCTGCGGGTGCAGCCAGCGCACCAGCGCCTCGGCGCCGCGCACACTGCCGTCACCGAGGTGCACCAGCGGCTGGTACTCGATGAAGAACTCGCCGCGTTCCAGGGCCGCGGGCAGTGCGGTGGTCAGCCCGTGCCGGGTGATGACGCGGGCGTCGGCCTCCGGGTCGGCCAGCTCGAAGCGGTTGCCGCCCGCCGACTTGGCCCGGTACATGGTGATGTCGGCGCTGCGCAGCACCTCCGCCGGGCTGCGCTCCCCCGCCGGGCCCTCGACGATGCCGATGCTGCCGCGCACGGTCAGTTCCCGGCCGTCGACGCTGACCGGGGCGAGCAGCGCGTTCATGATGCGGCCGGCCAGCTCGTCGACCTCGTGCCGGGTGTCGGGGCCGGTGGTCAGCGCCACGAACTCGTCGCCGCCGAGCCTCGCGACCATCTCTCCGGGGGCGGTGGCGCAGGCCTGGAGCCGGTCGGCGACCTCCACGAGCAGCCGGTCCCCGGCCGCGTGGCCGAGGCTGTCGTTGACCGTCTTGAAGCCGTCGAGGTCGAGGTAGCACAGGCCGAAGCGCTGGCCCGGGCCCGCGCTCAGGGCCTTCTCCAGACGTTCGAAGAAGAAGCTGCGGTTGGGCAGGCCGGTGAGCGCGTCGTGCGTGGCCTCGTAGCGCAGCCGCAGGTTGAGCAGTCGCCGCTCGGTGGTGTCCTCCATCAGCGCGAGCTGGTACTGCGGGGTGCCGTCGGCGTCGCGGAGCAGGGAGACGGTGAGGTTGGTCCACAGGACGGTGCCGTCGGGCCGGTAGAAGGCCTTCTCCACGTGGTAGTGCTCGCGCTCGCCGCGCACCAGCTCCTCGTAGAGCCGCCAGGTCTGCGGCGCGTCGTCGGGGTGCGTCCACTCCGTGGCCCGGCGACCGCCCAGCGTGGGGTCGGCGATGCCGAACATGCGCATCAACGCGTCGTTGACCTGGAGGACGTTGCCGTCCAGGTCGGCGATGCCGATGCCTATGGCGGCGCCCTCGAAGACCGCGCGGAAACGCGCCTCGCTGGCGTGCAGGGCCTCGGCGACCACGCCCTGCGCCTTGAGGGCGGCCTGCGCGATGGCCTCCTGTTCGGCGAGGGTGCGGGCCCGCAGCGCCCCTGCGAACCCGGCGGCCATCGCGTGCTGGAGCCGGGCCGAACGCGCCCGCAGGTCCTCCGCGTCGCCGTCCTCGCCGCAGTAGAGCACCAGGTAGGCGTCGACGCAGTCCAGCGTCCGGGAGAGCGCGTCGGGGTCGGTGCAGTGCGCGTCGACGAGGGCGGCGCCGACCTCCCTGGCCTCGGCCGCGTCGAAGCTCCGCGCGCGCAGCACCTCGCTCAGCCGGCGGGCCAGCGGCAGCAGTTGCGCCTCGAACTCGGGCCGGGTGGACGAGGTCGAGGTCACCGGGAACACCGCCCGGCTCCAGATCGTCGCGAACCGGCGCAGTCTGTCCTCCGGCCCGTCCGGCTCCGCGCTCACGCCGTACGCCCCACGCCGGCGAACCCGGAGAACGCGTACGGATCCTCTTCCTCGGGCTCCCCCTCCGGCCTCCAGCGCGGCATCGGAACCAGTCCGGGCTCCACCATGTCGTACCCCTCGAAGAACCGCGCGATCTGCTCGCGCGATCGCATGATCAGCGGATTGCGGATGTCCTTGTACACGTCCACCGCGCCCCCGGCCCGCTCGGCGGGCAGCGGGATGTTCTCGTACGAGGCGTGCGTGAGGACGAGCAGGCTGCCCGGGGCGAGCGCGTCGCGCAGCCCGGCCACCGCCGCGTACGGGTCGTCCTCGTCTTCCACGAAGTGCAGTATGGCAACCAGCAGCAGGGCGACCGGTCGATTCAGGTCGATCAGCCGCTCCACCTGGGGGCTGGCCAGGATCTCGGCCGGCTTGCGGAGGTCGCCGGCCACCACGTCCGCGTCGTCGACGCCCGCCAGGACCGCCTCGCTGTGCGCGACCGCGACCGGGTCGTGGTCGACGTAGACCACGCGGGCGCCGGGACGGATGCGTCCGGCCACCTCGTGGACGTTTCCGAAGGTGGGGATGCCGGAGCCGATGTCGAGGAACTGGTCGATGCCCTGGTCGGCGGCGAAGCGCACGGCCCGGCGCATGAACGCCCGGTTGGCCTGCATGATCTTGGGGAGTCCCGGCATGAACTCCATGGCCCTGCGGGCCGCTTCCCGGTCGACTTCGAAGTTGTGCGAACCGCCCAGGTAGAAGTCGTAGATCCGGGAGACGCTGGGCACCGAGATGTCGATGCTGCGAGGGGCCCAGGCGGGACGCTCCATCTAGCACTCCAAGGCATAGGCGATCCGGTGTTCGAGCTGAGGCTACTGATCGCCCGCCAAACGGGCGAGTCCAAACGGAAATTGACCGTCCGTTCCCGGTCACTGCCCGGGGCACGTGCCGTGGGCGAAGGCATGCCAAAGCGCACGAACGGGGCCGTCCCCTCCGCCTGGGTGCGAAGGGGACGGCCCGCTGGTCGTGCGCCGAAGGGTGGCGGGCGGGAGGTCGCTACTTCTTCGGTGCGCCGACCGGCTTTCCGTCGGGCTTGACGGCGTACCAGGTGCCGCCGACGCCCTGACCGTTGGTGTCCCCGGCCTTCTTGTCGCCGGCGAAGGTGTAGATGGGCCAGCAGTCGATCGTCTGCTGGGCGGCGCCGTCGGGCCGGGTGAAGCTCATCAGCCCCTTCTTCTCCACGCCCTTGGTGTCGTTCGCCTCGACCGGCGCCACGACCGGCCACTTCTCCAGGCAGGCGCCGGTGCAGGCGGACACCGGCTTCGGCCAGGCCTCGTCCTTCATGAAGCGGTAGACGGTCATGCCGTTCTTGTCGACGACGATCTCGCCGAGCTTGGGATCGTTGCGGGTGGACAGCCCGGCGGCCGGCTCGGCCTTGGCCTTCTTGCCGTCGGCGGCCAGCGCGTACCACTTCTTGCCGACGCCCTGGCCCTTGACGTCTCCGGGGGAGGTGTCCTTGGCGTAGCGGTACGCTGGCCAGCCGCCGATCGTCAGCTGCTTGGTCCCGTCGGGGCGGGTGACCTCGCCGAGCAGGTCCTCGTCGATTCCCTCGCCGGCGATGGCGTCGTCCGCGGCCACGGGCGGCCACGTGCTCGCGCAGTCGTTCTCGCAGGTCGTCTTGGGCGGTTCGGCGGTGTCGGCGTCGAAGCGGTAGAGGGTGCGGCCCGCTCCGTCGGTCACCAGCTCGCCGAGGTCGGCGTTGGCCGACACGGACAGTTTGCCCGCGGGCTCCGGCGCGCTCGCCGAGGCCTGCCCGGCGCCGGCTCCGGTGCCGACTCCGTCACCGGAGCCCGCGCCGAGGTCGCCGACGTCGCCGGGCGCGGCCGTCGCGCCCACGTTCTGGCTGCCGCCGGCGGCGGCGCCGCCGTCCTGGCCGCACGCCGTCGTCAGCGCCAGCACCGCCGCAGCGCTCGCCACGAGTGAGGCGCTCCGCCAGGAGGTCTTCATCGTCAATCCCCGATCGTCACGAAGGTGTTGGGGGCCCTGCCGGCCGCCGCACGACACTGGGTACGCGCGGGGCAGCCCGTTGTGTTCAACGGGGCCCGGGATTTCTTCCGCCCCGGCACCGTCGGGCGGCGCCTCGTACGCACATGCGAGCTCCGGCGAGTGCGGGTCCGCCGCCGTCAAACCCCAGGTGGGGGCATGTCCCTCCTTCGGGGCAATCGCAGGGCACTCGGGCCTGGGACGGGGCGCCAGGCTTCATGATCTGCGTCGTGCATGGACCCGAACCGACCCGATCCGCAGCCGCCGGGCGGGTGTTGGCCCTGGTGACGCTGACGTTCACCCTCGTCGGCATACCGGCCGGCCCGGCGCAGGCCGACGCCTGCGCGTACGCCTCGACCGGACCGGGCGGCACCGACGCCGTGGCGGTCGCCGGGAGCCTCTCCTGGCCCACCTTCCCGCCGTGCCCCCGGCCCACCCCGACACCCACGCCCACCCCCACTCCGACACCCACGCCGCCTCCGCCCGAGCCCCCTCCCCCGCCGCCGCCCTCGCCGAAGCCTCCCCGGCCCGCGCCACCGACGCCGAAGCCCGAGCCGCCGCCCGCCCCGGCTCCGCGCCCGGCGCCGCCCCGGCCGACGCCCACCCCGACTCCGGCTCCGACGCCCCGTCCCACTCCGCCGCCGGTCCGGCCCGAGGCGCCCGCGCCCTCTCCGTCGGTCACGCCGACGCCCCGGCCGTCGCTCCGCCCGGTGCACTATCCGCGCCACCGCGCCGCCCGGCCGCCTCAGCGGTCCTCGCGCGGGGCCACGTCGCCGCTCGTCTTCGTCCTGCTCATCACGGTGCCCGCGGTGGTCGCCGTCGCCGCGCTCCGTGCGCGCTGATTCCTGGAGGCCTCTCTTGCCGGAATGGCTTGTTCTCACCCTCGCGATGCTGGCCGCCTGTGTCGTGGTGGTCGTCATCACCCTCCTACGGCACCGTACGGCGTCCGACGACGAGGACATCACCGAGACGCCGGACGTCATCGAGTACATGACGATGTGGATCGGCGTGGTGTACGCCATCGTCCTGGGCCTGGCCATCGCCGGGGTCTGGGAGGCGCGCAGCGCCGCCGAGGCCGACGTGCAGACGGAGGCCGTCGCGCTGCACGAGGTCTCGGAGCGGGCCCGGGTCTACCCGCCCGAGGTACGTGACCGCATCCGTGCGGATGTCAACGCCTATGTCGGACACGTCGTCACCACCGAGTGGAAGGCGATGGCCGACCACGGCGAGGTGACCGACCGCGGCACCGAGCTGCTCGACCGCGTCCGCGCCGACGTCACCGACTACGAGCCGAAGTCGGACTTCGAGGCCCAGGCGTACCAGCCTCTCGTCGACCAGGTGGCCCTCGCGGACCAGGCCCGCAACTCCCGGGCGCAGTCGACCGGGGCGACCATGCCGGGGGTGGTGTGGTTCGGGCTCATCGCGGGGGCCGTCATCACCATCGGCATGGTCTTCGCCCTGCAGATCCGGCGCACACCCCGCGAACTGGTCCTCGCGGGGCTGTTCTCCGCGCTGATCGCCTTCCTGCTCTTCCTCATCTGGGACTTCGACGCGCCCTTCAGCCGGGGTGTCTCGGCGTCAACCGACCCGTTCCTGAGCCTGTTCCCGGGGGCCGGGGACTGACCGGGGACAGACACGCCGCCGGGGACGGTGGCGGCCGACACGCCGTCACCGTCCCCTGAGCGGCCCACACTCTTGCCCCATTCGCGCGACAGAGATCGCGGCGATGCGCACGGCTTCCTAGCGTTTCGGACATCGAGGTGCATTCCTGGCGCGAGCGGAACAGGTCCGCCGCTGCTCCTCGGGGACCCGGAGGATTCACCATGCGCGCGATACCCGTCGCCTCGGTCGCACTGCTGGGCGCCGCCGCACTGTCCGCCTGTGTGCCGGCCGGGGCCGTGGGCTCGAACACGTTCGGCTTCACCGTCTCCCCCGCCACCGTGGCGCCGGGCGGGGAGGTCACGCTGGGAGTGGGCCGTACCGCCGCGGGCTGCCACGGGCGGGTCACGGTCACTTCCCCGGTGTTCGACACGGTCACCATCCCCCGGCACGAGTCGTCCGCGACCGCGCGGGTCGACCGGGACGCCCGGCGCGGGGCGGTCTACCGAGTGACGTTCGCCTGCCGGGACAAGACCGGCACCGTGGACCTGACCATCGCCGGCGGCGGCGGCTCGCACCATCCCTCCGACGAGCCCTGGCGGTCCAAGGGCGTGCACGCCGGGGAAGGCGGCAGCGTCGCCGGGTTCGACCTGAAGCAGATCGGGCTCGGCGCGGCGCTCATCGCGGCGGCGGTGGGCACGGCGTACCACCTCTCGCGCCGCCGTTCCGGCGAGGACGGCGCCTGACCCGCCCGCACCGCGCGCGGCACTTCGCCCCGGATCCCCACCGGATCCGGGGCGAAGTGCCGCCGCCGTCCTGCGCCGTGCGGTCAGATCCGCCGCTCGGACCGGCGCCGCAGCCAGAACAGTCCGCCGCCGGCGACGGCCGCGGCGACGAGCCCGCCGCCGATCGCGATGTCGGTCGAGGTCGCCCCGCTGGAGCTGCTGCCGCCGAGGCCGCCGCGGACACCGCCGATGACGGTGAAGGCCGCCGGCCGGGTCAGCCGCCGGCCCGAGCAGTTGACGGTGATGTCGTGCGAGCCCGGCCTGGCGTCCTGCTTGATGGTCGCGGTGCCCTTCGACGTCTCGTTGGCTCCCCTGACCGGCGTCAGGTGGGTGGTCCGGAAGGCGTCCGAGGTCATGGTGCCGCCCTGGGGGCAGCCGTCGACCGTGACGGTCATCTGGCCGCCGCGGGCGATCACACTGGGCAGGGCGACGATGTTGCTCGGCTGGTTGTGGTCGCCGCCCGCGGTGGCCGCGGGGGCGGCCAGTCCGAGGACAGCGACGGCGGCGCCGGCTGCCGCGAGGGCACGAGTGTTGCGCATGTGATCCTCCGCGGAAGACGCCCCGGGTCCCGTCCCCGGTCGATCGGCGAGAAGCGTCTCCCAGAAAGACCCTCAGTTGACCTGCGCGCAGCCGCATTTCGGGAATGGTCCGTCCTGGTGAGAGGGGTGCCGGGCCGAAACCGCGCGAGTGGATATCGCCGCAGGTCACGCACCGTCAGAAAATCTCCGTCGGCCGCCTCCCGGATGGCGCACGGAAGGAGGCGCGCACCACCCGTTCGCCGCCGCCCCGTCGCCGGTCCCCCGCACCCCGCTTAGCGTGCTCGTATGCGCGGATGATCCGGCGACGGCCGGATCGAGAGGGGAAGGCGAATGTACGACTCCGAGTTGGCCGAAGAGGAGGAGCGGCGGAGGAAGCGCGCTCCCTGGGGCGTGATAGCGCTTGTTCTGCTGACCGGTCTCGCGCTCATCCGCAACGGCTCGGGGGAGTTCGACGTGGGCCCGCCCCAGCCGGCGTCGGCCGCCGCCCCGGACACCCGCGCGACCCCCGGCGACGCCGCCGCCCCCGGCGTCAAGCCGCTGCCGTACTCGGTGCCCGACCAGGTCTCCATCCCCGCCATCCAGGTGGACGCCCCGGTCATGGGGGTCGGTCTGGACCCGGACGGCTGGGTCGACGCGCCGCCGCCCGAGGACCCGAACCTGGCCGGCTGGTTCACCGGCGCGGTGTCCCCCGGGGAGAAGGGCACCGCGGTCGTGGTCGGTCACGTCGACAACCAGCAGGGCCCCGCCGTGTTCTACGGACTCGGCGCCCTGAAAAAGGGAAACAAGGTGGAAGTGCACCGCCAGGACGGGAAGACGGCGGTCTTCGAGATCTACGGCATCGAGGTGTTCGAGACGGACAACTTCCCGGGCGACCGGGTCTACGGCTCGAAGGGCACCCCGGAACTGCGGGTCATCACCTGCGGCGGCGGTTTCACCAAGGAGAACGGCTACGACGGGAACGTCGTCGTGTTCGCCCGCCTGGTCGAGGTCCGCTGAGCGGCCCCGGCCGGGCGGGTGCGCCGTCGGCGGTCAGATCAGGCGCCGCCGGGGGACGGTGAGGTGGTAGCCGGAGTCGAGCAGTTCGGGCAGGTAGCGACGCAGGGCGCGCACGCTCTGCGAGCGGTTGCCCCCGGCGTCGTGCGAGAGCACCACGACGCCGGGGGCCGCGCCTTCCTCGACCCGGTCGACGATGGTCCCGGTGCCGGGTGTCGTCCAGTCCAGGGTGTCCACGGTCCAGGCGAGCGGCTCCATGCCGAGTTCCGCGCCGAGCTGGAAGGTGTCGCGGTTCCAGGCTCCGTAAGGGGCCCGGAACCAGCGGGGCGCCTCGCCGTAGGCCTTCTCGACGACCTCGCTGGTGCGCTCCATCTCGGAGCGGACGCGGCGCCGGCTGAGCTTGGTCAGCAGCGGGTGCGACCAGGTGTGGTTCCCGACCACGTGCCCCTCGTCGTACATCCGCGCGAGCAGGTCGCGGTTCCACTCCGCCATCTCCCCGCACACGAAGAACGTCGCGTGCACCTTGTGCTCGGCGAGGGTGTCGAGGATCTCGGGGGTGTATTCGGGGTGGGGGCCGTCGTCGAAGGTGAGCAGCATGGTGCGGCCCCGGCCGGTCATGCGCAGGATCGGCTCGCTGCGCACCGGGGGCCGCCGGGGCGCGGCACGCGGTGCGTCGTATCCGGTCAGGGGCTGCAGGCGGTAGGCGGAGGGCTTGAGCGGGCTGCGCTGCCCGGGCCCGGGCGCGGGTACGGGGGCGGGCGGCTTCGCCGGGCCGTTCCCGAGGCCCGCGGCGAGTGCGCCGGCGGTTCCGGCCGCGCCCAGGGCCGCGACGCCGGTGAGCAGGGTGCGGCGGGTGAGCAACTGATCCTTCTCCATGACTCATCAGTCGCCCGGCGACGGTGCGCCGCACCTGAGCAACACCGGTGCGGGAGCGTGAAACCACCCGCCCGGCTCAAGATCACGCAAGTCTCCGATAGCCTCGCCGCGTGACGGAACAGCACTCCCATCAGTTCGAACGCGGCACGGACGGACCGAAGGTCATCGTCGTCGGTGTGGACGGCTCCGACTCCTCGCTGCGGGCCGCGGCCTACGCCGGCGGGCTGGCCAGGCGGCAGGGCGCCCTGCTCGCGGTGGTCTACGTACAGCCGGTGCTGGCGGGGGGTGCGGCGCTCGGGGCGTCGGTGGCGGAGACGACCGACGAGATCGCCGAGGAGCTGGTGGCCCAGATCCGGGAGGCGACCGAGCGGGTGAAGGGGATATTCGACATCCGCTGGGAGTTCCACACGTTCCGCGGCGACCCGTACAGCGGCCTGGTGCAGACGGCGGACGAGCTGAAGGCGGACGCGGTGGTGGTGGGCGCCTCCGAGCAGGCCGGTCACCGGTTCGTCGGCTCGGTGGCGGTGCGGCTGGTGAAGTCGGGACGCTGGCCGGTGACGGTGGTGCCGTAGCGGGTACCGGTTTCCCGCGCGCCCGTCTCCGGCCCGTCGTGCGTCGTGCCTTCCGTAGCGGACGTGTGTGAGTCATCATGATCCACCGTCAGCCGTTTGCCGATCACAAAGAGGTGAGGCGCATGGCCGGGTTCCGCATGGGCGAGGGCGTTCTCCGCCGCAAACCCATCGAGCGCATCGAGGAGACGGAGAGCGGCGGCGGCCTGGTCCGCTCGCTGGGGCTGTGGCAGCTGACCGCGATCGGCGTCGGCGGCATCATCGGCGCCGGCATCTTCACGCTGGCCGGCACGGTCGCCAACGGCACGGCGGGTCCGGCGGTCCTGGTCTCCTTCCTCATCGCAGGCGTCGCGAGTGCGGCGGCCGCCCTGTCGTACGCGGAGTTCGCCGGGCTGATCCCGAAGGCGGGCTCCGCCTACACCTACGGCTACGCGGTCCTGGGCGAGCTGGTGGGCTGGTTCATCGGCTGGGACCTGCTCCTGGAGTACACGGCGATCGTGGCGGTGGTCGCGATCGGCATCTCGGGCTACTTCAGCTTCCTGGTCGGCGAGATGGGCGCCGACCTGCCGAACTGGATGCTGGGCGCGCCGGGCACCGGCGACGGGCACAAGGTCGACCTGTTCGCGGCCGTGCTGTGCCTGCTGATCGCGTATCTGCTGACGCTGGGCATCAAGAACGCGGCCCGCTTCGAGATGATCGTGGTCGTGCTGAAGGTGCTGGTGGTGCTGCTGGTGATCGGGGTGGGCGTCTTCCACATCAACAGCTCGAACTACCACCCGTTCTTCCCGTTCGGGGTCGGCGGGGCGTTCACCGGCGCGGCGACGGTGTTCTTCGCGGTCTTCGGCTACGACGCCATGTCGACGGCGGCCGAGGAGTCCAAGGACGCCCAGCGGCACATGCCGAAGGCGATCATCTACTCGCTGATCATCTCGATGGTGCTGTACGTGGCGGCCTGTCTGGTGCTGACCGGTATGCAGAACTACAAGGAGATCGACCCGGAGAGCGGCTTTTCGACGGCGTTCAAGTCGGTGGGGCTCAGCTCGCTGGCCGACATCATCGCGGTGGGCGCCATCATCGGCATCCTCACGGTGATGTTCACGTTCATGCTGGGCGTCACGCGCGTGTGGTTCTCCATGTCGCGCGACGGGCTGCTGCCGAAGTGGTTCGCCAAGACGCACCCGACGCGGCACGTGCCGACGCGGGTCACCTGGATCGTCGGGTGCGCGTCGGCCGTGATCGCCGGCTTCCTGCCGATCGGCGAGGCGGCGGAGCTGACCAACATCGGCATCCTGCTGGCGTTCGTGGTGGTGTGCGCGGCGGTGATCGTGCTGCGCTACCGGCAGCCGGAGCTGCCGCGCTCGTTCCGCACGCCGTGGATGCCGTTCGTGCCGGTGCTGGGCATCGTCTTCTCGATCTGGCTGATCACGTTCCTGCAGTGGCAGACCTGGGTGCGGTTAGCCGTGTGGTTCCTGGTCGGCCTGGTGATCTACTTCGCGTACTCGTACCGCAAGTCGGAGCTGGCCGGTCGTTAGAGGCCGGCCAGGAAGCCGGCGACCAGTTCGTTGAACGCGTCCGGACGCTCCATGTTCGGGTAGTGCGCCGTGTCCCCGACGGTGACGGAACGCCCGTGGGGGACGGTACGCGCGAGCCGGTCGGCCATGCGCAGGTGGTCCTCGCTGTCGACGCCGCCCCGCACGGCGAGCACCGGTACGCCGATGCCCGGGAGCCGCTCCCAGGTGTCCCGGACGGGGATCCTGTGGTCCGGCTCGTCGGCGGTGTGCTTGCGGACGGTGCCGAGCGCCATGTCGCGCTGGCGGCGCACGACGGCGGGGTCGACGTCGTCCGCCGTCCGGTGCGGGCCGGGCACGAAGCGCAGGAACGCCTCCACCCAGGCGTCCACGTCGCCCGCGGCCAGGGCCCGGCCCCATTCGGTGAGCACCGAGACGGTCCACGGGTCCTGGAAGTCGGGCTCGCTGGTGCCGGCCCCGCACACGACCAGGGCGCGCACGAGTCCGGGGTGCTCCAGGGCCGTGTCGACGGCGACGCCGCCGCCCATCGAGAGGCCGACCAGCACCGCGGAGTCGATGCCGAGGTGTCCCAGCAGGGCGGCGACGTCGTCGGCGGGCCGGTAGGGGCGGGTCGCGTTGGCGGAGGCGCCGTGACCCCGGGCGTCGGGGATCACGACCCGGTGGGTCGCCGCGAGGGCGCTCACCTGGTCGTCCCACATGCGGTGATCGAGGAAACCGCCGTGCAGCAGCACCAGCGCGGGCCCCGAGCCCGTGTCGCGGTAGGCGAGGTCGCCGTCGGCGGAGGCGAAGTAGCGGAGATCCGCGGCAGCAGTCATGACAACCAGGGTGTCATCATGCGACGGTTTTTGACAACCGAGATGTCATAATGGGCGGGTGACGGACTTGGACCCCCCACTCCCACCCGAGCAACTCGCGCGACGCCTCACCCAGGTGTACGACCTGGTCGGCCCGGTCTACCGGCGCGCGCAGCGCCTCGTGGAGCAGGGCCTGGCGCCCGAGGGGCTCTCCGTGGGCGTCCGCGCCGTCCTGGCCCTGCTGCACCGCAACGGCCCCATGACCGTGCCGCAGATGGGCCGGGCACAGGCGATCAGCCGCCAGTTCGTGCAGCGGATGGTCAACGACGCGGCCGCCCGGGACCTGGTGGAGAGCGTCCCCAACCCCGCGCACCGGCGCTCGTCGCTGATCCGGCTCACGGCCGAGGGCCGCACCGTGGTCACCGCCGTCCTCGACCGGGAGAACGTGCTCCTGGGCCAGGTCGGCGGCGACCTCACGGACTCCGACCTCACCACCTGCCTGCGCGTGCTCGGGGCCATGCTGAGCGCGCTCGACCACGTGGAAGACGTCTGAGCTACTCCCCCATCACCAGTCCGTCCTCGGCGGCGCCCCGGCTGAGCACCACGTCGCGGATGCGGTCGCGCACGCCCCGCAGTTCGGCTCCCTGGTCCAGTGCACGGTTGAGGTTCACCACCCGGCCCGCGTCGACGTCGAACAGCTGCGGGACGAACTCGGCCTTGGTGACCTTCCAGCGTTCGCCGGTCCGGTCGGGCGGGGCGAAGGTGAAGCGGCCGATGGTCGACTGGTTGCCGCGCGGGTCGCGAACGCCCCGGTCGTTGACCATCTCGCCCGCGATCTGGTCCCCCATGCCGTAGACCACCCAGGTGCCGTTGACCTTCTCGTAGGCCTGCGGGACGTGGGCGTGGGTGCCGAGGATCAGGTCGATGTCGGGGCGGTCGCCGGTGCGGGCGGCGGTCAGGCTCCGGGCCAGGGCCACCTGGTCCTGGTCGGGCGCGTCCTGCCATTCGGTGCCCCAGTGCAGCGACACGACGACGACGTCGGCGCCGGCCTCCCTCGCGGCCCGCGCGTCCTCGACGACGCGCGCCTCCTCGATCAGATCGACCGCCCAGGGCTGCCCGTCGGGAAGGGGGTGGCCGTTGGTGTGCAGGGTGTAGGCGAGGTGGGCCACCCGGGCCCGGCCCGCGCGCAGGACCGTCACGGTGTCCGCCTCACCCTCGGTGCGCGCGGTCCCGGCGTGCCGTACGCCGGCGCGGTCGAGCGCGTCCAGGGTGCGCCGGATGCCGGCCGCGCCGTCGTCGGCGCTGTGGTTGGAGGCGGTGGAGCAGCCGTCGTAGCCGGTGGCGGCCAGCGCCTTCGCCACCTCGGGCGGGGACTTGAAGAGCGGGTAGCCGCTGTAGTCGCCGTTCGCGCCGTAGATGGTCTCCATGTGGCACAGGGCGAGGTCGGCGCGCGAGACGACGGGCCGGGCGCCGGCGAGCATGGGGCGGAAGTCGTAGCCGGTGCCGCCGGCGTCGAAGCGGGCCCGCTCGATGATCGAGTCGTGCGGGAGCACGTCCCCGGAGGCGGCCAGGGTGAAGGAGCCTTCGACGGCGGCGGGCGGGGCCGGGGCGGGAGGTTTCGGCGGTTCGTGGTCGCGGGCCTGGCAGGCCGCGCCCGCCGTGAGGAGGGCGGTCAGGGCCAGGGCCACCTGCCGACTGCGTGTGATCATGCGTTCACTCCGCTGGGTCGCACACACCGATGAAAAGTCACATTTACGTATGAACAGGTAAAGAGGCACGGCTCGTCACGGGCGTCTTCGACACGCCCATTAGCCCGTCCGGCGGGCGCGAACGGAGTGCGCGGCGCCCCGCCGGCCGTGTGCCGACCGTTCGTCGAACCGTTCGTCGACGCGATCGACCGTCCGCCGCACACCCGTGCGTACGCCCTGTCCCCGTCCGGCCCCCTGCGATGCCATACGGCCATGACGGCCGGAATCACCCTCACGGACACAGCGAACGGGACGACCGCCGAGCACGAGCTCGCCGCACTGCAGCGCGAGCACGGCCGGCCGCTCTTCGCGCTGCTGCTGCGGCTCAGCGACGGCGACCGGCAACGTGCCGAGGACCTCGTGCAGGAGACCCTGGTCCGCGCCTGGCAGCACCCCGAGGCCCTGCGCGCCGACGACTTCGACTCCGTACGGCCGTGGCTGCTCACCGTGGCCCGGCGGCTCGCGATCGACGCGCGCCGCGCCCGCCAGGCGCGCCCCGCGGAGGTCGGCGACGCCGTGCTGGAGAACGCCCGCGTCTGCGCGGACCACGCCGAACGGGCCGCCGCGGCCCTCGACGTGCGCGAGGCTGTGAAGACACTCACTCCGGAGCACCGTGAAGTCCTGGTGCTGGTGTACTTCCAGGGGGCGAGTGTGGCGGAAGCCGCGACAGCCCTCGGCATCCCACCCGGTACCGTGAAGTCCCGCGCGTACTACGCGCTGCGCGCCATGCGCAGGGTGCTACCGGGATACGCCGCCGACCTGCGGTGAAACCGACCCTTTGGTCAAGCCTCCGTAAAGCGCCTTGCCCAGGACCCCGGTTGGGCAGTCGGCTGTCCTCATCCGTGTTCCGGACGGGGGTCCACGACCCGGTCGGGCGACGCGCACGTACCGGAGGAAGGCAGGAAGGGATGCCGCACAGAGGCCAAGAGAGCACGGACGGCACCGGCGGGGGCGAACTGAGCGTTCCCATGGCGTGGTTGTACGCCGAGTACATCGCCGACGAGCTGCTGCGGACCGGCGACCTGATGCCGCCGACGTCCTTCGAGTTCCGCGCCGGGCGCGACGCGCTGGCGCTCACCGTCTTCCTGTCCGACACCGACGGCGAACTGAGCGGCATCCGGGTCGTCACCCATCTGGAGACCTGGCTGTCCCTGACCGCCTACGACCAGCCCTGGCACGAGTGGGTGCACGGACGGCTGGCCGAGGCCACGGCCGACGCGGTCGCCGCCGGACGCCACTCGCCGGACCTGGACCTGGCCCGGGCGGCCTGGCGCTGGCTCCAGGACACCGAGTTGCTGGCCCCGGACCTGAACGCGGTCCCCGGCGGTGGGGCGGTGACCGGTGAGGACGAGGGTCCGAAGGTGTGGACGCCTGCCTGGCAGCTCGGGCTGCCGCTGGGGCACCTCGCCATCCACCTGTTCTAGCCGTCCCCGCCGGCGTCCCGGCCGGCCCGCCGGCTTTCCCCGGGGACGGACCAATCCGCGGCGCGGACCGCTCCGAACACCTTGGTTGCGATTCGATCGCGGCTTGAGTGATTCGGCGGTCGGGTGCGTACGGGTGGGAGCAAGGAGTAACCCCACCCGCACCCAACGGTACGAGGATTCGGCATGAGGTCCCTGGAAAGTCATGGTGACGTCGGCGCCTACGCGCTCGGCGTGCTGGACGAGGCGGAAGCGTTCCGCTTCGAGGACCACCTCATGGAGTGCCCCCGGTGCGCGGCCCAGGTGACCGAATTCGGCCCCGCCACCCGCCAGTTGATGCTGTACCGGCAGGCGACGCCCCGACTCGTCCACCCGATGGCCAGGCCCGGACCGCGACTGCTCGACCGGCTGCTGTCCGAGGTGGCCGGCCGGCAACGGGCCGGCCGTCGCCGGGTGCTGTACGCCGTGGCCGCCGCCGTCGTGTGCGCCGTGGCCGGGCCCGGTGCCGTGCTGTACGCCCACCAGGGCGAGTCGGCCGCGCCGCTCACCGCGACCGACGCCCGGACCGGGGTGTGGGCGCGGATCACGGCCGAGGACGAGGCCTGGGGCACGGGCGTAAGGCTCGAGGTCAAGGACGGGGCCGGACCGCGCTCGTGCCGGCTCGTGGCCGTCGGCCGCGACGGGTCCGAACAGACGATCACCAGCTGGATGGTCCCCGGGGACGAGGACCGGCCGCACACCGTGCGCGGCGGGGCCGCCCTGCACCCGGACCAGATCGACCGCTACGAGGTGCGGACGGCGGGCGGGGAACACCTGGTGACCCTGCCGGCCGGATGACCGCCGCCGTGACCGCCTTCCCCGGACCCGTCACTTCAGCAGCCGGGACATCCTGCGGTCCGCCAGCGGTTTGCCGCCGGTCTGGCAGGTCGGGCAGTACTGGAGCGAGGAGTCGCTGAAGGAGACCTCGCGGACGGTGTCGCCGCACACCGGGCAGGGCTCACCCGTGCGCCCGTGCACCCGCAGCCCGCTCTTCTTCTCGGCCTTCAGGCGTCCCGCGGCGACGCCCCGGGAGCGTTCCACCGCCTGGGTGAGCGTGTCGCGCAGGGCCGCGTACAGGCGCGCGGTCTCCTCGTCGGTGAGGGAGGCGGCCAGTTTGAACGGGGACATCTTCGCGGCGTGCAGGATCTCGTCGCTGTACGCGTTGCCCACGCCCGCGATCAGGCTCTGGTCGCGCAGGGCGCCCTTGAGCTGCCGCCGCTCACCGTCGAGGAGGGCGGCGAAGCGTGCCTCGTCGAAGTCGTCGGCGAGCGGGTCGGGGCCGAGCCGGGCCACGCCGGGCACCTCCTGCGGGTCGGCCACGACGTACACCGCGAGCCGCTTCTGTGTGCCCGCCTCCGTCAGGTCGAAGCCGGCGCCGGTCTCCAGGGCGACCCGCAGGGCGAGCGGGCCCTTGCCCGGCCTCGGCATCCCAGTGGGGAGGCCGTCCTTCCAGTGCAGCCAGCCGGCCCGGGCCAGATGGGTCACCAGATGCGGGCCGCCCTCGGTCTCGACGTCGAGGAACTTGCCGTACCGGTGCACGCCCGCCACCCGGTGGCCCTCCAGGGCCGTGAGCGGGGGGTCGTACGTCTTGAGGACGCTGATCGCCACGGGCAGGACCCGGACGATCTCGCGGCCGGTGAGGTGCTCGGTCAGGAAGTCGCGGAGCGCCTCGACCTCGGGCAGTTCTGGCATACGTCAAGAGTGCCACCGGACGCCGGCGGTGCCAGTGGGGTCAGCCCGCGCCGTGCGCCACCACGAACTCCGCCCAGACGACCTTGCCGCCGCCGCGCGCTTCCACGCCCCATCCGTCGGCGAGCGTGTCGA
Source organism: Streptomyces sp. CCM_MD2014 (assembly GCF_000772045.1). Classification (GTDB taxonomy): domain Bacteria; phylum Actinomycetota; class Actinomycetes; order Streptomycetales; family Streptomycetaceae; genus Streptomyces; species Streptomyces salinarius. Next base: position 716,338 of record NZ_CP009754.1, read on the forward strand.
CCAGGAGCAGCCCGCGCCCGGAGACCCCGTCGTCCCCGGCCTCGCGGCGGCGCGGCAGGGCGCTGGAGGAGTCCTCGACCTCGACCCGCAGCCGCCGGTCGGTCCCGGTCAGCAGCCGGAGCGTGACGATCGCGGACCCCTCGGTGTGCATGAGGGCGTTGGTCATCAGCTCGTCGGCGACCAGTTCGATCTCGTCGCTGTGGTTCTTGGCGCCCCAGGAGCGGACCGCGGCGCGGATCATGTGCCGGGCCTCGGTGAGGCCCTCCGGGTCGCCCGGCGAGACGTGCTGCTGGACCCGGCCGAAGGTCCTGGGGGCGCCCGCGCCGTGGCGGCGCAGCAGGAGCAGCGCGACGTCGTCGTCGCCGCGGCGCTCGTCGACGACGTCGATGAGCCGGTCGGCCAGGTCCCGCACGTCCTGGGGTCCGGAGCTGATCAGCGCCGTGAGGACCTCCATCCCCTCGTCGAGGTCGGCGCCCGGCTGCTCGACCAGGCCGTCGGTGCACAGCAGCAGGGTGTTGCCCGGGTCCAGCTCGAGGGTGGCGACCGGGTAGGCGAGGCGCCCGAACTCGGCGGACAGGCCGAGCGGCAGCCCGCCCTCGACGCGGACGAGGCGGCAGCTGCCGTCGCCGAAGCGCAGCAGGGGGTCGATGTGTCCGGCGCGGACCATCTGGACCACGCCGGTGCCCAGGTCGGCCTCGGCGTACAGGCAGGTCGCGAAGCGGTCGGTGTCCAGCTCGTGCAGGAAGACCGACGCCCGCGCCATCACCGTGGCCGGCGGGTGGCCCTCGGCGGCGTAGGCCCGCAGCACGATGCGCAGCTGGCCCATGACGGCGGCGGCGTGCGTGTCGTGGCCCTGGACGTCGCCGATGACGGCGCCGACGCGGCCGCCGGGCAGCGGGATCAGGTCGTACCAGTCGCCGCCGATGTCCCGGCCGAGGGTGCCGCCGATGGAGGCGGCCCGGTAGCGGACGGCGACGTCGCAGCCGGGCACGCTGGGGATGGTGCGCGGCAGCATGGCCTGCTGGAGGCCTTCGGCGAGGTCCATCTCCTGCTCGTAGAGCATGGCCCGCTGCAGGCTCTGCGCGATGCCGCTGCCGAGCGCGACGAGGACGTTGCGGTCCTCCGCGGAGAAACCCTGCCGGTCGCTGTAGAGCAGCCCGATGGCGCCGATGGGCCGGGCCTGGGCGATCAGCGGGAGGTAGGCGGCCGCGGTGATGTTCAGGTGGGTGATGTCCTTCCACAGCCCCGGGTAGCGCTCCGCGAACTCCTCCGGCGACTCGATGAAGCGGGGGCTGAGCGTCCGTACGGCCTCGCTCATCGGGTACGGCTCGTCGATGCGGGTGACCCGGGTGCCGGGGACGAAGCTGTTCTCGGGGCCGTCGGCGACCAGCCGGATGCGGCCGGCCTCGACGAGGCCCATCACCAGGCTGGTGGCGCCCAGCCGGGTGAGGCCGTGGGTGTCGCGCAGCACCTCGATGACGTCGTCCACGGTGCGGGCGTGCGCGAGGGCGGCCGTGGCGAGCTGGACGACGTTGGTGAGCCGTCGGCGGGCCTCGTCCAGCGCGGCCTGGTCGCGGTTGGCCGCGCTGTCCGCCATCTCCTGGGTGGCGTCGCGGACGATGCCGATGATCCGGCGGGGGCGGCCCGTCTCGTCGCGGCGGATGTAGCCCTGGGTACGGGTCCAGCGCAGGGAGCCGTCGCGGCGGCGCAGCCGGAAGTAGGTGCCGTAGGTCTCGCTGCCGTCCTTCATGGCCTGGGCGACCAGGGCGTCCAGGCGGCTGCCCTCGGCCGGCGGGACACGCACGGCCAACGACTCGGGGCGCCCGTCGTACTCCTCCGGGCGCAGGTCGAACACCTCGTGGGCCTGGGCGTCCATGTGGAAGAGTCCGGCGTCCAGGTCCCAGTCGAAGCTGCCCATGCGGTTGAGCGCCAGGATCGGGTCCGGGTGGGCGGGCCAGTCGTCCGGGAGTGACGGGGCGCTCGCTCCCCGATCAGACATGGACCCCACCTTGCCAGGATTTGCCCGAATCTTCGACTCTTGGCCCGCCGGACAGCCGGGAGGAGGGCCGGGTCGCCGGGACGGGTACACGGAGCGGGTACGAGAGGAGCCCGGCCGTGGAGTGGTTCACCGCACCCGATTACTGGCTCGCCCGGCTGGTCTTCCAGCGGGCCCTGGCCGTCGTGTACCTGGTCGCGTTCCTGACGGCCGCCCTGCAGTTCCGGGCGCTGCTCGGCGAGCGCGGTCTGACGCCCGTCCCCCGCTTCGTCGAGGGGGTGCCCTTCAGGCGGGCGCCGAGTCTGTTCCAGTGGCGCTATTCGGACCGGCTCTTCGCGGGCTGTGCCTGGGCGGGCTGCGCGGTGTCGGCGGCGCTGGTGGCGGGTCTGGACTCGCTGCTGCCCCTGTGGGGCGCGATGGTGCTGTGGCTGGTGCCGTGGGCGCTGTACCTCTCGATCGTCAACGTCGGACAGACCTGGTACTCGTTCGGCTGGGAGTCGCTGCTGCTGGAGACCGGCTTCGTCGCCGTGTTCCTGGGCAACGAGGAGGTGGCCCCGCCCATCGTGGTGCTGTTCCTGCTGCGCTGGCTGCTGTTCCGGGTGGAGTTCGGGGCGGGGCTGATCAAGATGCGCGGCGACGAGTGCTGGCGGAAGCTGACCTGCCTGGACCACCACCACGAGACCCAGCCGATGCCGGGCCCGCTGAGCTGGTTCTTCCACCACCTCCCTGGGCCGCTGCACCGTGTCGAGGTCGCCGCGAACCACGTCACCCAGCTGGTGGTGCCCTTCCTGCTCTTCGCGCCGCATCCCGTGTCGACGGCCGCCGCGGCACTGATGATCGCGACCCAGCTGTGGCTGGTGCTCTCGGGCAACTTCTCCTGGCTCAACTGGATCACCATCGTGCTGGCCCTGTCGGTGGTGCGCTTCCCGGCCGATCCGCCGGGTACGGCAGCCGCGCCGCTCTGGTACGAGGTGGTGGTCCTGGCGGTGGCGGCGCTGCTGGTGTTCCTGAGCCACCGGCCGGTGCGCAACATGATCTCCCGCCGCCAGGTGATGAACCGCTCCTTCGACGCGCTGCACCTGGTCAACACCTACGGCGCCTTCGGCTCCGTCAGCCGGGTCCGGTACGAGGTGGTGATCGAGGGCACCGCCGACGAGGTGGCCAGGAAGGACGGGGACTGGCGGGAGTACGAGTTCAGGGGCAAACCCGGTGATCCGCGCCGCTGGCCGCGCCAGTTCGCTCCGTACCATCTGCGCCTGGACTGGCTGATGTGGTTCGCGGCGCTGTCGCCCTCCTACGCCGGATCGTGGTTCGGCACCTTCGTGGAGCGGCTGCTGGAGAACGACCGGGCGACGCTGCGGCTGCTGCGCGGCTCCCCCTTCCCGCCCGACGCGCCGCCGCGCTTCGTGCGCGCCCGGCTGTTCCGGTACCGGTACACGACCTGGCGGGAGCTGCGGGAGACGGGAGCGTGCTGGGAGCGGACGTATGTGCGGGAGTACCTGCCGCCGACCCGGCTGACCGGGGCGCCGGACCGGTCGTGACCCCGCGGGCCCGGCCCACCGCTACCGGGTGGGCCGGGCCCTTTGGGGGCGACGGTGCTACGCGCGCTTCAGCCGCAGGGTCATCAGCTGGAAGGGACGCAGCCGTACGGCGATCCGGTCCCCGTCGAGGCGGGGGGCCTCCGCGTCCGCCAGCGGGCGCTCCAGCAGGTCGGTCACCTGCACGCCGGTGGCCGCGAACCCGGTGGTGAGCGTGGCGCGGGCCCGGCCGCCGTGGGCCTCGTGGAAGCGGACCACGACGTCGCCGCTGCCGTCGTCGGCGAGCTTGACGGCGGTGACGACGACCTCGTCCCGGTCGACCGTGACGAGCGGCGCGATCTCGGCGGTGCCTCCGGTGAGGTGCCGCTCGGGCACGTTGATCCGCCAGCCCTCGCGGACCGCGTCGCCGATGCCCGCGCCGGGCACCAGCGCGTGCCGGAACCGGTGCACGCCCTGGTCGGTCTCCGGGTCGGGGAAGCGGGGGGCGCGCAGGAGGGAGACCCGCACGGTGGTGGTCGTACCGGCGTCGCCGCCGGTGCGGACGGTGCGGGTGACGTCGTGTCCGTACGTCGAGTCGTTGACGACGGCGACGCCCCAGCCGGGCTCCTCCAGGTGCACGAACCGGTGGTTGCAGGCCTCGAACTTGGCCGCCTCCCAGCTCGTGTTGGTGTGGGTGGGCCGGTGGAAGTGCCCGAACTGGGTCTCCGACGCGTACCGTTCGGCGTGCACGTCGAGCGGGAAGGCGAGCTTGAGGAACTTCTCCGTCTCGTGCCAGTCGACCTCGGTGTCCACCTCCAGCCGCCGCTCCCCCGGCGCCAGCGTCAGCACCTGGGTGACGCGGGAGGAGCCGAAGGAGCGGACGATCCGCACCGAGGCGCCGTCTTCGCCGGGGGCGACCTCGTCGGCGTCGGTGAGGTCGGTGACGGTGTGGCGGTAGAACTCGTCCACGTCCCAGGCGTCCCACATGTTCGGGAAGTCGGGGTGCAGCTGGAGCAGGTTCCCCGCGCCGCCCGGCGCGATGGTCTCGCGGTCGGCGGTGATGTCGTACGCGGAGACGATCAGCCCTCGCTCGTCGATCTCGACGCGCAGCAGGCCGTTGTCGAGGACGTGGCCGCCGCCGGGGCGGGGGGCGCGCTCGGTGGTGCCGTCGGTGACCGGTGCGGCGGCGCCGCCCGCCCCCACGCCCGCCCGTGCGTGCGGGGCGGAGTTGAAGAGGAGCGGGGTGTCGCCCTCGCCGGCCAGGGCGCGCTGGGCGGCGTCGATGATCGCGTTCAGCTCGGCGGCGACGCGGTCGTAGGTGGCGCGGGCTTCGCGGTGCACCCAGGCGATGGAGGAACCGGGCAGGATGTCGTGGAACTGGTGCAGCAGGACCGTCTTCCAGATGCGGTCCAGGTCGTCGTACGGGTAGGGGAACCCGGCGCGCACGGCGGCGGTGGCCGCCCACAGTTCGGCCTCGCGCAGCAGGTGCTCGCTGCGGCGGTTGCCCTGCTTGGTCTTGGCCTGGCTGGTGAGGGTGGCGCGGTGCAGTTCGAGGTACAGCTCGCCCACCCAGACCGGCGGCTCGGGGTTCTCGGCCTCGGCCTTCTCGAAGAAGGCGTGCGGGGTCTCCCACTCGACCGTCGCCGAGCCTTCGAGGTTCCGCAGCCGGGCCGCCTTGGCGACCATCTCGCGGGTGGTGCCGCCGCCCCCGTCGCCCCAGCCGGTGGGGGCCAGGGAGTGGCGCGCGACGCCCTTGTCCTTGAAGTTCTTCGCCGCGTGGGCGATCTCGCTGCCCTTCATCGAGCAGTTGTAGGTGTCGACGGGCGGGAAGTGGGTGAAGATCCGGGTCCCGTCGATGCCCTCCCAGCGGAAGGTGTGGTGCGGGAACTTGTTCGTCTGGGACCAGGAGATCTTCTGGGTCAGCAGGTACTTGGCACCGGCCGCCTTGATGATCTGCGGGAGGCCCGCCGCGAAGCCGAAGGTGTCCGGCAGCCACGCCTCGTCGTTCTCGACGCCGAACTCGTCGAGGAAGAACCGCTTGCCGTGCACGAACTGCCGGGCCATCGCCTCCGAGCCGGGCATGTTGGTGTCCGACTCCACCCACATGCCGCCGGCCGGCACGAACCGCCCGTCCGCGACGGCCTTCTTGACCCGCGCCCACACCTCGGGCCGGTGGTCGCGCACCCACGCCCACTGCTGGGCCTGGGACATGGCGAAGACGAAGTCCGGCTCGTCCTCCAGGAGGGCGGTCATGTTGGAGGTGGTCCGGGCCACCTTGCGCACCGTCTCGCGCAGCGGCCACAGCCACGCCGAGTCGATGTGCGCGTGGCCGACGGCGCTGATGCGGTGCGCGGAGGGCACGGCGGGGGCCGACAGCACCTCGGTGAGGCGGGAACGGGCCTCCTGTGCCGTACCGCCCACGTCCTGGAGGTCGACGGCGTCCAGGGCCCGGTCGACGGCGCGCAGGATCTCCCAGCGGCGCGGCGACTCCACGGGCAGCTCGGCCATCAGCTCGCCGAGCACCTCCAGGTCGAGCACCAGGTTCCACACCGTCTCGTCGAGGACGGCGAGGTCCATCCGGGTGAGGGTGTACTGCGGTTCGCTGCCCGCGGTGTCCTTGTCGCCGAGCTGCGTGGGCACGAAGGGGTGGTAGTCGAGGATCACGGGGTTGGAGGCCGCCTCGACGTGCAGCCGGACCTCCTCGCCGCCCTCGACGGGGGCGCCGATCCGCACCCACTGGTTGCGCGGGTTGAGGCCCTTCACTGGGGTGCCGTCGGGGCGGTAGACCAGTCCCTCGCACTGGAAGCCGGGCATGTTCTCGTCGAAGCCGAGGTCGATGATCGCCTCGACGGTCTTCCCGGCCCATTCCTCCGGCACGGTGCCGGTGACGCGGAACCAGCTGGTGCCCCAGGGCGCGCCCCAGCGGGCGCCGACCTCGATGGGCTCGGGTTCGGCCGCGAGTCCCTCCTCCACGGGCACGGGTTCGCCGGGCGCGTTCCAGACCGCCACGTGCAGCGGTACGGACTGGGGGTAGAGGGCGGGGCGGATGCGCTCGTCGAGGACGCGCTTGAGGCGGGCTTCGACCAGGTTGCGGTCGTCATGCATGAGGGTGCTCCGGGGTCGGGGGCGGGTGGTTGCCAGGGTGGGTCACGACGACGGGGCCGACGTCAGGTACAGCTCCCCCGCCGTGCGCGGTCCGAATCGTCCGGGGCCGGGGCGGCGAGTACGTCGCCGGGAGTGACGACCTCGGTGATGCCGCGCGCGGCGAGGTGTCCGGTGTCGGCGGTGTGCGTGTCGAGGACGGTGGTGGGGCGGGCGCCGTCGGCGACCAGCCGGAAGAAGGCGTCGAAGACGGCGCCGCCGGGGGCGCAGGCCGAGCGGGCGGCGGGGTCTGCCGGGACGGCGAGGGCCGTGGTGCGCGGGGCGGGCGCCGGGCGGGCTCCGTCCCGGGCCGCGCGCGCCGCGCTCGCCAGGACCCGTGCCGTGTCCTTGGGGCGGCGGTCGTTGGTGAGGAGGCCGAGCCCGTACTCCAGCTCGGGGAAGTCGGCCAGTGCCCGGGACACGTCGTGGGAGCACCACCAGGTGACGCCCCACAGGCCGGGGCAGTCCAGGGCGTTCTCGACGGTCGCCTCGGTGAAGGCGGCGGCGTGCTCGGCGGGGACGAGGGGCGCGGGGGCTCCGACCTCCTGGAGCCAGACGGGACGGTGCGGGTCGTCGGCCCAGGCCTTGCTCAGCTCGATCAGGTAGGCCGCGTGGTGCTCGCTGGGCACGGAGGCGCGGCCGTGGCGCTGGGCGGTGCCGTTGAAGACCCAGGAGTGCACGGCCGTGACGGCGCCGCGCCGGGCGGCCTGGGCCGGGGTGAAGGGCTGGTCGTCCTGGTACCAGGTGGCGTCGTACTCGGCGTGCAGGTGCATCCGGCCCGGGGCGCCCTCCTCGCAGGCGGCCAGCATCCGCTCCAGCCAGGCGTCGATCTGGTCGGCGGTGGCGCGGTCCGGGTCGGGGTGGGGTCCGGCGGAGAACTGGTTGACCTCGTTGCCGAGGGTCATGCCGAGGAAGCCCGGCCGGCCGGCCAGGGCGGCGGCGAGGGTGCGGAGGTAGGTGGCCTGGCCGTCGATGACGTCGGGGTCGGTGAACAGGTTGCGCCGGTGCCAGGTGCGGGTCCAGGCCGGCAGGAAGTCGAAGCTGCTCAGATGGCCCTGGAGGCCGTCCACGTTGACGTCGAGGCCGCGTTCGCCGGCCGCGTCGACCAGGGCGACGAGGTGCTCGACCGCGCGTTCGCGGATCAGTGAGCGGTTGGGCTGGAAGTAGGGCCAGAGCGGGAAGACGCGGACGTGGTCGACGTCCAGTGCGGCGATGGAGTCCAGGTCGGCGCGGACGGAGTCGAGATCGAAGTCGAGCCAGTGGTGGAACCATCCCTCGCTCGGGGTGTAGTTGACGCCGAAGCGCACGGCAGAAGGCATGCGGTGTCCTTGATACGGGGTAGTACGGGCCCTGGGCGGCGGATGACGGTCAGCCCTTGACGGCTCCCTCGCCGACGCCGCGGAAGAAGTACCGCTGGAGACAGGCGAAGAGGACGATGAGCGGCGCCACGGCGATGATCGTGCCCGCGGCGACGAGGCGTTCGTCGTTGGCGAAGGTGCCGTGCAGGTAGTTGAGGCCGATGGTCAGCGTGAACCTGGACGGGTCGCTCAGCACGATCAGGGGCCACAGGAAGTCGTCCCAGGCGCCCATGAAGGCGAAGATCGCGACGACGGCGAGGGTGCCCTTCACCGCGGGCAGCGCGATCCGGTAGAACCGCTGCCAGACGTTGGCGCCGTCGACGAAGGCGGCCTCCTCGATCTCGTAGGGGAGGTTGAGGAAGGCGTTGCGCATGAGGAGCACGTTGAGGGCGCTGACGCAGCCGGGCAGCAGGACGCCGACGAGGGTGTTGTTGAGGCCCAGCTCCCGCATGGTGGTGAACTGGGCGATGATGATGCCCTCCACGGGCACGAGCATGGCCAGGATGAACACCAGCGTGGCGACGCGCCGGCCCCGGTAGCGCAGCCGGGCCAGGGCGTAGCCGGCGAGGGCCGCGCCGACGCAGTTGGTGACGACGTTGGCGGCGGCGACCTTCAGCGAGTTCAGGGCGTAGTCCCACACCGGGATGGTGTCGGCGACCCGCTCGTAGTTGTGCAGGGTCGGGTCGGCGGGCAGGAACTTCGGCGGGGAGCTGAAGATGTCCTCGGTGGGGCCCTTGAGCGAGGTCGACAGCTGCCACAGGAACGGGCCGATGGTCAGGGCCAGGACACCTATGAGCAGCAGGTAGCGCAGGACCAGTTCCCACCCGCGGATGCGGCGGCCGTGCTCGTCGGTGATCCGGGGTTCGCGTTCCCGCGCCCGGTCGCCCTCCCCCGGCTTCTGGGCGGGCCGGGTCCGCTCGGCGAGGCTCACGACTCCTCCTTCCGGTCGGCCCGCAGGACGAGCAGCATCAGGACGACGGTGACGACGAAGACGACGACGGAGATGGCGGAGGCGTAGCCGACCCGGCCGGTCAGACCGGTGCCGGTGCGCTGGACCAGCATCACCAGGGTGGTGTCCTCGCCGGCCGGGCCGCCGTTGGGGCCCGCCATCAGGTAGACCTCGGAGAACACCTTGAAGGCGGCGACCGAGGAGAGGGCGGCGACCAGGACCATGGTGGAGCGGACGGCGGGCACCGTGACGGTGAGGAACCGGCGGACCGCTCCCGCGCCGTCGACGGCGGCCGCCTCGTGCAGCTCGCGCGGCACGTTGGCCAGCGCCGCCAGGTAAATGATCATGTAGTAGCCGAGGCCCTTCCAGACCGTGACGCCCATCGCGCTGAGCAGGATCAGCCACTGGTCGCTGAGGAAGCCGACCGGACTCGCGCCGAGCGTCTCCAGCAGGGAGTTGACCAGGCCGCGCTCGTCCAGGAGCCAGACCCAGATCAGCCCGACGACGACGATCGAGGCGACGACCGGGGTGTAGAAGGCCGAGCGGAAGAAGGTGATGCCGGGGATGTTCTTCTGCACCAGCAGGGCGAGCAGCAGCGGCAGCAGGACGAGTGCGGGGACGACCCCGAGGACGTACAGGGAGCTGTTGCGCAGGCCGATCCAGAACATGTCGTCGTGGAGCAGCTCGCGGAAGTTGGCGAGGCCCACGAACTCACCGGGGACCAGCGTGCGGCGGTCGGTGAAGGAGTTGACCAGCGTGGAGACGAACGGGTACAGGATGAACGCGCCGGTGATCAGCAGACCGGGCGCTGCGAAGAGCCAGGGACTGGCGGGCAGTTGCCGCCGCACGCGCCGGGCGCCGCCGCTCTTGCGGGCGCCCGGGGTGCCGGTGGTGAGGGTGGGACTCGCCATGACGTGTCAGCCCTGCTGCTGAAGGAGCCGGTCGCACGCCTTGACAGCGTTGTCGAGGGCTTCCTGGGGGCTCTGCTTGCCCTGGAGCGCCTTGGCGACCTCGTTGCGCAGCTCGGTCTTCATCTGCTCGCTGAACAGCACGGGCGTGTAGTCGACGGCCGTCTTCAGCGACTTGGCGGAGGCGACCCGGACGCGGGTCTCGTCGGTGCCGTCCTCCTTGGTGAAGTACGGGTCGTCCAGTGAACCGGCGGTGCTCGGGAAGATGGCGACCTTCTTGGCGAACGACATCTGGTGCTCCGCGTCGGTGACGTAGTGCGCGAAGGCGACCGCGGCGGGCTTGCGCTCGCTCTGCGCGTTCACCATCAGGCCCATCACGTACATGTTGACGTGGCCCGTGCTGGTGATCTGGTCGGTGATGCCGATGTTCTTGTACAGGCTCGGCGCCTGCTTCTTGAAGTTGGCGAGGTCGAGCGCGCTGCCCGGGTTCATGGCGACGGCGCCCGTGAGGAACTTCTTGCCGGTCGACTCGGGGGTGGCCGTCAGCGCCTGCGGGTCCAGCGCCTTGGCGTCGTACAGCTCCTTGTAGCGGGTGAGCAGTTCGACGCCCTTGGCGTCGTTGAACGCGAAGGCGGTGCCCTCCTTGTTCATGAGCGACGCGCCGTAGCGGCCGAAGTCCTCGATGGTGGGCACGTTGGCGAGCGTCGCGACCTCGCCGTCGGTCTTGCCGGCGATCTTCAGGGCGGCGTCGAAGACCTCGTCGTACGTCTTCGGCGGCTGCTCGGGGTCGAGGCCGGCCTTCTTGAAGAGGGACTTGTTGTAGAAGAGCGGGCCGGTGTTGAGGTACCAGGGGAAGGCGTACGTGCCCTCCATGCCAGGTATGCGGTGACTGGCCCAGGCCCCTTCCAGGTACTCCTTCTCGTACTGGCCGGCGGCCTTGTCCAGGTCGAGGGCGAGGCCGGCCTTGGCGAGCGGGGCGACGAGGTCCGGGGAGACGTTGACGACGTCGGGCAGGGTGCCGCCGGCGGCGTCGGCGCTGATCTTGTCGGCGTAGCCCTCGCCGGGCTGGTCAACCCACTTGACGTGGGTGCCGGGGTACTTCTTCTCGAAGTCGGCGATCAGGCCCTCGAAGTAGTCCTTGAAGTTGGCCCGCAGGTTCCAGGTCTGGAAGGTGATGTCGCCCTCGACCTTGCCCGAGGCGTCGGTCGAGCCACCGCCGTCGCCCCCGGAGCCGCAGGCGCTGAGCGGCAGGACGAGGGCGGCGACGGCTGCGGCGGCGAATGTTCTGCGCGAGGTGGGCACGGTGACACGTCTCCCTGAAGGACGTCGGCGGTGGGATGCCAGCGACCATGCACGGCGTTTCCGTGGAAAGTCAATGGATTCCGGCCAACTAAAGCAGAGCACATGGCATTAGTCCAGGTCAGAGCGGTATCGATGGACACTTGCCAGTAACTACTAATGCGCTTTAGGATCTTGCACTCAAGCGCTTTAGCTCTCACTGCTCTCACCGAGGAAAGGAGCGCGCGCATGCCGGCCAAGCGGCCCGCCGCGCGCCGGCCGACGATGAAGGACATCGCTCGGCGGGCCGGGGTCTCCGAGAGCGCGGTGTCGTTCGCGCTGAACGACCGGCCGGGGGTCTCCGAGATCACCCGGGACCGGGTGCGCCGGGTGGCCGAGCAGCTCGGCTGGCGGCCCAGTACGGCGGCGCGCGCCCTGTCCGGGGAGGGTGCGGCGACGGTCGGCTTCGTGCTGGCGCGGCCCGCGCACACCCTGGGTGTCGACTCTTTCTTCCTGCAACTGGTGTCGGGCATCCAGGAGGTGCTGGCCGGGCGGCACCTGGGGCTGCTGTTCCAGGTGGCGCGGGACGTCGAGGACGAGTGCGCGGTCTACCGGCGCTGGTGGGCCGAACACCGGGTGGACGGCGTCCTCGTGGTGGACCCGCGCACGGACGACCCCCGCCCGGACCTGCTCGACGAACTCGGCCTGCCCGGTGTGGTGATCGGCGGCACCCCGGACGAGCGCCATCCGGGACTGTCGACGGTGTGGGCGGACGACGCGGGTGCGATGGCCGCGCTGGTGGACGGGCTGCACGCGCTCGGGCACCGGCGGATCGTGCACATCGCCGGGCTGCCGGACCTCGCCCACACCGAACGCCGCATCCGCGCCCTGCGCGCGGAGGCCGGACGGCGCGGTCTCGGCGAGGTCGAGTCGGTGACCACCGACTACTCGGACGCCGAGGGCGCGGCCGTCACGCGCCGCGTGCTGGAGGCGCCGGATCCCCCGACCGCCCTCATCTACGACAACGACGTGATGGCCGTCGCCGGGGTCGCCGCGGCGGCCGGACTCGGCTTCTCGGTACCGGCGGACGTGTCCGTGGTGGCCTGGGAGGACTCGGCGCTGTGCCGCATGGTCAAACCGTGGCTGTCCGCCCTGTCCCGGGACAGCGTGGAGTTCGGCCGCACCGCGGCCACGGAGCTGACCGCCCTGCTCGACGGCGGCCCCGCCCGGACGGTGCGCGTGCCGGTGCCGCGGCTGATCGAGCGGGACAGTACGGGCCCGGCCCGGCCGGTCTGAACACGGCCGGGCGGGGTCCGGGCCGGGCCGCGCTCTCGACGTGCGCGCTTCGGACGGGCAGAGTGATGTCCTGCGTACTCACCGGTAACAGCAGAGTCCGCGAGCAAGCCCGCATCCGCATCCCGTCACCGCACCCCTAGGAGCCCTCCGTGACCGACTGGGCCGGCCGGACCGCCGTCGAGATCGCCGCCGCCGTACGGGAGAAGCGGGCCACGCCCCGCGAGGTGGTGGCCGGTCACCTGGACCGGATCGAGCGGCTGGACGGCCGCGTCGGCGCCTTCCGGGCGGTGCGGGCCGAGGCGGCGCTCGCGGAGGCGGAGGAGGTGGGCGCCCGGGGTGATCTGGGCGAACTGCCGCTGGCCGGCGTGCCGGTGGCGGTCAAGGACAATCTCGCGGTGCGCGGGGAGTCCACCCGCGTCGGCTCGGCCGCCACTGTGCACACGCCCGCCGACGCCGACCATGTCACCGTGGCCCGGCTGCGGGCGGCGGGCGCGGTGGTGGTGGGGCTGACGAACGTGCCGGAGCTGTGTGTGTTCGGCACCACGGAGGGGGTGCTGGGCACCTCGCGCAACCCGTGGGACCCGGCCCGCTCGGCGGGCGGTTCGTCGGGCGGCAGCGCGGCCGCGGTGGCCGCCGGGATGGTGCCGCTCGCGCTCGGCAACGACGGCATGGGCTCGCTGCGCATCCCCGCGGCCAACTGCGGTCTGGTCACCCTCAAGCCGGGCCACGGCGTCGTGCCGGCCGGCATCGGCGAGGGCGACTGGTTCGGCATGTCCGAGAACGGACCGCTGGCCACGACGGTCGCGGACGCCCGCCTGATGCTCGCCGTCCTCGCGGCCGGGGCGCTCCCCGGCCGCGAGGACTCCGGCGCCCTGCGCGTCGCCGCCTCGCTGCGCAGTCCGCTGGCCGGCGTCCCCGTCTCCCGGCCGTACGCGCGGGCCGTGCGCGAGGCGGCCGGGGTCCTCATGAAGGCGGGCCACCAGGTGCGACGGGCGGACCCGCCCTATCCGGCGTCGCTGGGCGTGACCGCCCTGACCCACTGGACGGCCGGTACGTCGGTGGACGCGCGGGGCCTGGACCGGCGGCTGCTGACCGGGCGCACGCGGGTGCACGCGGCGCTCGGGCGGCACTTCGTCGGCCGGGCGGCGGACGGCGGGGACCGCGAGCGGCTGCGCGGACGCCTCGAGCCGTTCTTCGCCGAGTACGACGTCCTGCTCACCCCGGCGCTGGCCCGCCGCTCCCCGCAGGCGGGGCCCTGGCACCGACGGGGCTGGCTGCGCAACGTGGTGGCGAACTCCGCGTACTCGCCGTTCACACCGCCGTGGAACCTGACCGGCTGGCCCGCCATGTCGGTGCCGTTCGGCACGCTGGACTCGGGCGCGCCCTGCGCCGTACAGCTGGTGGGGCGCCCGGGCTCGGAGGCGACGCTGCTGGAGCTGGCGGAGCGGATCGAGGCGCTGCGGCCCTGGCGGCGGACGGCGCCGATCGGCTGAGGCCGCCTACAGGGCGCGGTGCATGATGTGGAGGCCCACCCGGCCGTGCCGCGGGTGGTCGAAGGCGTCCGGGACCGTGCCGAGGATGGTGAAGCCCAGGGAGGTCCACAGCCGTACGGCGGGGTTGGTCTCGACGACGGCGTTGAAGACCATGCCCCGGTATCCGTCGGCCCTGGCGGCCTCGAGGACGTACTCGGCGAGGGCCCGGCCGGTGCCGCGTCCGGCGCGGTCGGGGTCGACCATGAAACCGGCGTTGGCGATGCGGGCGGCGGGGCCGCCGTAGTTGGGGGTGACGTAGGCGGAGCCGACGACGGCGCCGGTGTCGTCCTCGGCGGCGTAGACGCGTTTGGCGGGGTTCATCCACAGGGCCCGGGCGTCCTCCTCGGAGGTGGCCGGGTCCCAGGCGTAGGTCTCGCCGGCGGCGACGATGCGGTGCCAGAAGGGCCAGATGTGCGGCCAGTCGCCGGCGGTGGCTTCCCTGATCAGCATGGGCGTGAGTGTGGCACGCCCATGCGTCCGGCGACCTCGGTGGGTGGCGGGCGGGTCAGTCCACGCTGGGCAGGATGTGCGGCTCGGCGAGGTCGTCCTCGTAGCCCGCGAGGCGGATGGGGGCGGAACGCGCCCACACGTCGAGGCTGCCGATCTCGCCCGGGCGGCGGCCCGCGCGCCCGCTGCGTTCCTCGGTCCGTTGTTCTGGCTTCGTCGTCGTCTCCGGTGTCACCGCGCACTCCTTATGTGTCGGGTCACCCTCGCGGGCTGTCGGCGCCGGTCTTCCGTCCGGCACCCGGCGCCCGCCCGGGTGTGAGTCGAAATGCGGTTCGGACGCGGTGGCGCCGGTACCTCGTGCGGGAACAAGCCGTTGTGGACCGGCCTGTCCATGACGGACCTCGGGTGTGGGTAGTGCCCTGTGCCGCCGCCCGTCCGATCCAGATTAACCAGATGAGCGGGGGTGCGCTCTATGGGGCTCAAAACATGGGAGAACCATTGCCCTCCGGTTCATGCGCAGTTGGCCCAAGTCTGACCTGATTCCTCCGGCTCCGCACCGCGCGCAACTCACCCGTTCGGCCTACACGAGCGCCCACACCTTCGAATGCCGCCGGGTGGCGGGACGGCAGTTAAGTTGCCGTTGGCTGCTTCGCAAGCTCGCCATGGTCTGCTGCCCGTCGGCAACGGCTGTCTCGTGGGGAGGACCGAGGCATGGAACTGCGCAGCGTCGAGGAGCTGATGGACCTGCTGTACGCCTGCCGGGCCGAGCGGCCCGCCGCCGATCCCGGCGGTGGCCCCGCCGATCCGCACGGGCACGCGCTGCGGACGGCCGCGCTGCTGCGCCGGCGCCGCCCGGCCGACAAGGAACTCCAGGTCGCCGGACTGGTGTCGCCCGTGGGCCGGCTGCTGTGGCCGGGCGACGCGCCGGCCCGGACGGCCGAGGCGGTACGGCCGCTGCTCGGCGCGCGCGTCGCCCGCCTGGTGGGCCGCCGGGCCCACCCCGAGTCCTGGGCCCACGACGACGACCTGGTCAGTCTGCGTCAGGCGGACGACGAGGCCCGCACCGCCGACTTCGACGCCGGGGTGCTGGAGGACTGGCGCACGGTACTGGAGCTGACGGCGGCACGGAACGCGCGGCTGGGTCTCGTGGACTGAGGGCCCGTCACCACTTGCCGGGCGCGTAGTCCTTGAGGAAGACGCCGTACAGGTCCTCGCCCGCCTCGCCGCGCACGACGGGGTCGTAGACGCGGGCGGCGCCGTCGATCAGGTCGAGCGGGGCGTGGAAGCCCGCCTCTGCCAGGCGCAGCTTGTCGTAGTGGGGACGCTCGTCGGTGATCCAGCCGGTGTCGACGGAGGTCATCAGGATCCGGTCGGTGTCGAACATCTCCTGGGCGCTGGTCCGGGTCACCATGTTCATGGCCGCCTTGGCGGCGTTGGTGTTCGGGTGGCCGGCTCCCTTGTAGCCGCGTGCGAACACGCCCTCCATCGCCGAGACGTTGACGATGTAGGCGCGTCCCGACGACGCCTTGCGCGCGGCCTCGGCCATGGCGGCGCGCAGCGCGCTGATGAGGATGAACGGCGACGTGTAGTTGCACAGCTGGGTCTCCAGCAGCTCCACCGGCGAGATCTGCTCGATGGTCTGGACCCAGGTGTTGGTGTCGACGACGTCGGGGACCAGGCCGCCCGCGTCGATGGCGGTGCCCTCGCGGTGCCGGACGACGCTGGCGTTGCCGGCGACCAGGGCGAGGTCGGCCACCTTCTGCGCGTCGAGCCCGGAGGCGCCCAGCGGCAGCGCGGCCAGGCCGTCCACCGCGCCGGAGTTGAAGGCGCCGATGACGTGGTGGGCGGGGAGTTCACCGGCGGGCAGCGGGGCGCTCTCGCCCTCGACCAGCGCGGCGTACGCGGACGGGAGACGCCGCACGGTCTGGGTGGCGTTGTTGATCAGGATGTCGAGCGGTCCCTGCTCGGCGACCTGCTCGGCGAGGGCGACGGCCTGGGCGGGGTCGCGCAGGTCGATGCCGACGACCTCCAGGCGGTGCATCCAGTCGGCGGAGTCGTCCATCGCCTTGAAGCGGCGGATGGCGTCCTTGGGGAAACGGGTGGTGATCGTGGTGTGCGCGCCGTCGCGCAGCAGCCTGAGCGCGATGTACATGCCGATCTTGGCGCGGCCGCCGGTGAGCAGCGCGCGCTTGCCGGTGAGGTCGGCGCGGGCGTCGCGGCGGGCCCGGTTCTCGGCGGCGCAGTTCTGGCAGAGCTGGTGGTAGAAGTAGTCGACCTCGACGTAGCGCTGCTTGCAGATGTAGCAGGAGCGGGGGCGCTGGAGTATCCCGGCGATCGTGCCCTCCTCGGTGCGGGAGGAGGGCAGCAGGCCTTCGGTCTCGTCGTCGATGCGCTCGGCGGAGCCGGTGGCGGTGGCCTCGGTGACCGCCTTGTCGTGGGCGGTCTTGGCGGCGCGGCGCTCCTGGCGGCGGCGCTGCTTGACCATGCGGTAGATGTGCGAGGTGGCCCGGCGGACCGTGATCGCGTCGGGGTGGTCGACGTCCAGCTCGTCGAGTTCCCTGAGCACGTCGAGGCAGACGGCGAGCCGTTCGGGGTCGATGCCGGGGCCGTACCCGGAGGCGGCCGCCTCGTCCGTGGTCGCCGAGCCGTCCTGTGTCACCGTCATCGCCGTTGCCGTTCCCTGGTCACCGTTGCGGCGCTCCGGGAGGCGACCGCTGTCGAACAGCGGATTTTATTCAGCGCGCGGCGCGGATCCAAACCCGCCGGGGTCAGGGACGGCAGGCCGTGAGCAAGGTCTCCACCTCTTCGGTCACCGCGAGCGCGAACCGGTCGAGGTCCGGCACCGCCTTCCCGTCGGCGACCAGGCCGAAGTGCACCTGCCCGCGGTACGTCGAGACGGCCACCGCGAGCGAGTGTCCGCGGGCCAGCGGCGCCAGCGGATAGACCTGGGTGAGCGGGTGGCCGCCGAGCCGCAGCCCCAGGCTGGGCAGGGGCACGCTGGTGACCAGGATGTCGAACCACAGCCGGGCGGCCCCCGAGACCAGCGGCCCGCCGAGCCGGTGGCCGAGCGCCGGCACGTGGTCGGCGAGCAGGGCGACGGCTCCGGCGCCGCGGCCGGGACCGGCGTCCTTGTTGCGGTCCATGGCGGCACGGACCGTACCGAGGCGGGAGAGCGGGTCGGGGTCGCCGACCGGAAGCCGCAGCAGGTACCCGGAGAGCCGGTTGCCCTGGGGGTGTGCGCTGCGCGGGCGGCGCTTGGAGACGGGGATGAGCGCCCGGGGCGCCACGCCCTCGCTGCCGTCGCCGCGGTCGTCCAGCCAGCGGCGCAGGGCACCGGCGACGACCGCGATCAGCACGTCGTTGACGGTGCCGCCGGTGGTCTTGCGGACGTGGTGCACGTCGTCGAGGTCGACGGCCGCGCCCGCGATCCGGCGGGTGCCGGAGGACTCGGCGGCGAGCGCGGGCGAGGAACGCACGTCGAGGGTGGACAGCGCCGCGGCGGCACCGATGTCGAGCGCGCGCCCCGCGTCGGACAGGGCGTCGCGCAGCCGGTCGGGCAGCGCGCGCACGTCCGGCACGAGGCCGCGCCGCGGTGGCTCGGGGCGGGGCCGGGGCGCGGGCAGGTCCATCGGGTCGAGGACCCCGGCGGCGAGGGTCAGGGCGCGCAGGCCGTCGGCCAGGGCGTGGTGGAACTTGAAGAGCACGGCGAAGGTCCCGCCGTCGGCGCCCGGCAGCACGTGTGCCTCCCACGGCGGCCGGCCGCGCTCCAGTGGGCGTTCCATGAGGCGGCCGGCCCGGGCGTGGAAGTCCGTGGCCGGGGCGTGCAGCCGCACGTGGTCGAGCGGGTCGAAGCGTGGGTCGGGCTCGCGGGTGGCGCCGCCGAACGCGAACGGCCGCCGCAGGGACAGCGGCGGCTGCCAGGTGTCCCGGATCCTCATCCGCAGTCCGGGCACGGCGGGGGCACGGGCCGCGAGCAGGTCCGCGGCATGGGCGCCCGCGGTGGGCGAGTCGGCCTCGAAGACGCCGAGCGCGCCGAGGTGCATGGGGTGCTCGGCGGACTCGATGTTCCAGAACGCCAGGTCGAGGGGAGCGAGCGGATCGGGAGTCAAGGGCTGGCCTCGCAAGGACGACGCAGGGACGACGCAGGGGCAACGCGGTACGGCGGAGGGGCGACGGGTGGACGGCGGGTGGACAAGCAGTCAATCGCCTTCCGTCGATTACGGTCAAGTACGATCAAGCTACGCACAGTTAACAGGAGATTAAAGTCCCGCCCCTTTCGGCCGGGGCGGGACTGCTGTGACTCATGGGGCGTCTGTGCTCACATCACCTCACGTCAGCGGCGGCGGCCCCGCCTCCGGCGAGGTTCCCCACCCGGACGGCTGCGGGCCGACCGTGAACGCGAGCGACCGCACGGACCGCAGGGCGTCCGTCGTCAGCCACGTCCGGGCGTAGGCCGAGCCGTCGGTGCGGGCCGACTGGACGTACCGGTCGGTGTCCGAGGTGCCGGGCGCGGTGATCGTCAGGGCACCGCGCGGGTAGTAGCGGCGGTCGAGGGTGAGGTCGACGCGGTCGAAGACCGGGGTGGACAGGCCCCAGGTGTCGTATCCGGGCTGGATCGGGAAGATCCCGATCGAAGACAGGACGTTCCAGGCGGACATGGTTCCGAGGTCGTCGTTGCCGGTCATGCCGGTCGGCGTGTCCGTGAACAGGGTGAGCGCCGCGTGCACCACGTCGGTCGTCTTCCAGGGCTGCCCGGTCGACAGGTAGGTGTACGGGGCGATCAGGTCGGGCTCGTTCTGCGGGTTGTACTTGTCGGCGTTGTAGTAGTCGTACGGACCGTTCACCCACACCTCGCGGGCGGTCTTCGCCGGGTCGGCGAGGAGCTGCTCGTAGGCGAAGAAGGAGTCGAGCCGCTCGTTCGCGGCCCCGGTCCCGCCGATGAGGCCGATCATGCCCGGCAGGTCCTGCGGCACCAGCCACTGGTACTGCCAGGACGTGCCCTCGTGGAAGCCCTCGCTCTGCGCCGGGTCGGCCGGTCCGGTGAAGGCACCCTCGGCGTCGCGGGCGCGGAAGAAACCGGTCGAGGGGTCGAAGACGTTGCGGTAGCTCTGGGCACGCTCGGCGTACCGCTGCGCGTCCGCGTCGTGGCCGAGGTCGCGGGCCATGCGGGAGAGCATGGCGTCGGACAGGGCGTACTCCAGGGTGGCGGAGGCGCCGTGGTCGTAGTCGGAGTCGCCCGGCTTGGCGTGCGGGCGGCCCTTGACGTACGGCGCGAAGCCGTCGGCGAGGTACTCGCGGTTGGCCTCCCGGCCGACGGCCGGGGAGCCGGCGGGCGGGACGCCGTCGGCGTTCTTCTTCAGCGCCCGGTAGGCCTTCTCCTCCCAGCCGTGCAGCAGGCCCTGCTGGTAGGCGTTGGTGAGGAAGGGGGTCACCGGGTCGCCCGTCATGATGTTGGTCTCGACGGTGCCGTAGCCCCACTTGGGCAGCCAGCCGCTCTCCTCGTCGATCTTGATGACGGAGATCGCCATGTCGCGCGCCTCACGGGGTGCGAGCAGGGCGAGGAGCTGGGACTGGGTGCGGTAGGTGTCCCACAGGGACCAGTTCTGGTAGTACGTGAAGCCCTTGGCGCGGTGGATCTCCTGGTCCCAGCCGGTGTAGCGGCCGTCCACGTCGCTGCCGATGTTCGGCGCGAGGAAGGACCGGTACAGGGACGAGTAGAAGGTGCGGCGCAGGGTGTCGTCGCCGCCGCGGACCCTGACGTCCTCCAGCCGCTTCTCCCAGGTGCGCTCGGCGCCGCGGCGCACGGCGTCGAAGGAGTGCCCGCCCTCGGCGCGCAGGTTGAGCGCGGCGCCGCGCGCGTCCACGTACGACAGCGCGGTGGTCGCCTCGACGGTGCGGTCCTTCGTGGTGTCGAAGCGGACGTAGGCGCCGTCGCCGCCGGTCCTCGCGCCCGCGGTCACGGTGCCGTCGTCCCAGATGCCGTAGGAGGCGAAGGGGCGGTCGAAGCGGGTGATCGTGTAGACGGTGTACGGCTCGGTGTCCTGGCAGAAGCCGCTGCCGGTGATCGCGGTGCGCACGGTGCGGCTGTCCAGGACCTCGACCTCGGTCGAGATGTTCTTGTGCAGCGACTGGCCGGCGTTGAGCAGGACGTTGGCCTTGTCGGTGGCCGGGAAGGTGTAGCGCTGCACGCCGGTGCGCTCGGTGGCGGTCAGTTCCGCCTCGACGCCGGAGTCGAGGCCGACGCGGTAGTAGCCGGGGCTCGCGTCCTCGTCGTCGTGGCTGAAGGAGGCGGCGTACTTCGCGTAGTCGGTCTCGGTGACGTCGCCGGTGGTCGGCAGCACCGGCAGGTCGCCGCCGAGTCCGCAGCCGACGCCGGAGAGGTGGACGAGGGAGAAGCCCCGGATGTGGTCGTCGGAGTAGTCGTAGCCGACGTTGTGGCCGGTGTCCGGCGAGAACTGCACCATGCCGAAGGGCACGGCCGCGCCGGGGTAGGTGTTGCCCTCGTTCTCGGTCCCGATGAACGGGTTCACGAGGTCGGTCAGGTTCTGGTCGGTCGTCGGGGCGGCCTGCGCCGCCGGGGCGGTGAGCAGCGCGGACGCTGCCACCACCCCGGCCACGCACAGCCGCAGACGCCGGGTGGCTCTCATGTGCGGGTGACCTCCGGAAGGTCTGCGGTGTCGTGCGGTTCTTCTTCTGGCGAAGTGCGGGTGATCAGGCGGTGCAGCCCGCCGGGACGGGCTGGGACGCGTCGTGGATGAGCGCCTCGTGGGCGGCCCTGACCCGCTCGACGTCCGGCTTGAGGACCTTGCGGTCGTAGGTCGTCAGGCCGTTGAGTTCGCCCTCGACGTCCGAGATCTGCGTGTAGACCGCGCCGTTGCCGCCCCGGCAGACCAGAGCACGGACCTCGTCGAGCTTGGTGAGGTAGTCGTCCGTGTACGTCTGCGGGTCCACGTCGACGTACGACTGCTGCACGGACCAGGCGTGTCCGGGCACCGCGAGGCCCAGGCCGCCGTACTCGCCGGAGACCAGGGCGCGTTCGCCGTCCGGGGAGGGCGGCAGGGCGGGACTCGGGTAGCCGTGCTCGTCCATGATGTCGCCGGCGCCGCCGTCGGCCCCGAGGTTCAGGCCCGACTGGTTGTTGACGAGCCGGGTCGGGTCCCAGGCCTTGGCCTGCGCGGCGACGCGGCCGATGTCGTACTGGCCCCAGCCCTCGTTGAAGGTGACCCACATGATGATCGACGGGTGGCTGACGTGCTCGTCGATCATCTCCTTCATCTCCCGCTCGTACTCGGCGCGGGCGGCCGTGGACGGGTTCTTCCCGGCGGTCATCGCGGGCATGTCCTGCCACACGAGCAGGCCCAGTCTGTCGGCCCAGTAGAACCAGCGGTCGGGCTCGACCTTGATGTGCTTGCGCACCGAGTTGAAGCCGAGCTGCTTGTGCAGCTTCAGGTCGTACGCGAGGGCCTCGTCGGTGGGCGCGGTGTGCAGTCCGTCGGGCCAGAAGCCCTGGTCGAGGGTGGCCATCATGAAGACGGGCTCGCCGTTGAGCATGGTGCGCGGGACGCCGTTCACCTTCTCGACGGCGATGGAGCGCATGCCGAAGTAGCTCTCGACGCGGTCGCGTCCGACGGTGACCTCGAGGTCGTACAGGAAGGGATCGTCCGGCGACCACAGGTGCGGGTCGCGGATCTTCAGGGTCAGCGGCTCGCCGGTACGGCCGCTGACGGTCGCGACCTTGCGGTGCCCGGCGTACGCCGTGGCCTTCACGCGTACGCCGTCGCGCACGCCCTCCGGCTCGACGGTCAGGGTGCTCGCCGCCCCGTCGACGTGCGGGGTGAGCTTCAGCGAGTCCACGTGGTCCGGGGCGACCGGTTCCATCCAGACCGTCTGCCAGATGCCGGAGCTGGGCGTGTACCAGATGCCGCTCGGGTCCAGGCGCTGCTTGCCGAGCGGCGGGTTCTCGCCGTTCGCCGCGTCGGTCGGGTCGTAGACGCCGACGATCAGCTCCTGGGTGCGGCCGGGCTTGAGGGCGTCGGTGACGTCGGCGCTGAACTTGTCGTAACCGCCCTTGTGGTCGGCGACCTTGACGCCGTTGACGTAGACCTCGGACTGCCAGTCGACGGCGCCGAAGTTCAGCCTGAGCCGCTGGCCGTGGCCGATGTGCCAGTCGCGGGGCACGGTGAAGGTGCGGCGGTACCACATGCGGTCCTCGTGCCGCTGGATGCCGGAGAGCTGCGACTCCACCGGGTACGGGACGAGGATGCGCTCCTCGAGGTTCTTGCCGACCGGCGGCTGCTCGCCGGCCTCGGCGGCGGCGAACTGCCAGCGGCCGTTGAGGTTCTGCCAGTCGTCGCGCGTGAGCTGCGGACGCGGGTACTCCGGGAGCGCGTTGTCCGGCCCGACCTCGTCGGCCCAGTCGGTGCGCAGCTCGTAGGTGGACTTGTTGCCGCCGCTGCTCCAGAAGGCGTTGACAACGTTGCCTTGGGCGTCGGTGAGGCCGCCCTCGCCGTCGTAGCGGACGTCGGCGGTGCCGGGGGCGTCGCCGTCCTTGTTGCCGACGACCGGCTGGTCGAGGGCGACGAGCAGGGCACTGGGGTCGGCGGGGTCGAGCTTGCTCTCGCCCAGCGGCCAGGTGGCGCCGCCGATCACCGCTTCGAGGTGGTCGGTGAGGCCGGCCGGGGGCGCGGCGAGCGGGCTCGCGAAGTCGAGCTTGAGGGTGCGGCCGGTGGACTGGACGGTGGTCGCGGTCGCGCCGTTGTAGTCGAAGCCGTCGGGCAGACGGAACGCCGACTGCGGGATCGCCTCCTTGCTGCCGCCGGGCTCGGTCCAGCGCAGGTGGAGGTTGGAGCCGCCGTAGTGCTCGAAGTACTCCAGCTTGATGTCGTAGGACTGGCCGGCCGTCAGCTCGATGGGCTGGGCGGTCTGTTCGCGGTCCCAGTCGTCGACCCAGTGGTCGATGGCGAGCTGTCCGCCGATCCAGAGGCGGAAGCCGTTGTCGCCGATGATCGAGAAGGTGTGGGCTCCGGTCTTCTCCGGGACGAGCTTGCCGGTCCAGCGGACGCTCACGTCGTCCGACTGCCCGGTGGCGAAGGCGAGTCGCGGCTCCAGGGTGTTGAAGTCGAGTTGCGGGTCGAAGCCGGTGGCCTTGAGTTCGTGGAAGTCGAAGGCGCCGGGGGCGGACTGGGTGTAGTACTCGCCCTTCAGGCCGTGGATCTCCGCGGTGTCGTGGTCGTCGGCCGCGTTGGCCGCCGGGACGGCGGCGAGGCCCGCGACGCCGAGCGCGGCGGCCAGCAACAGGGCGAGTCTGTCTCTGAGTCGTTTGGTGCGCACTGACCCTCTCCTCGAGAACGGGTGGTGGCTGATGGCTCAGACATCGATGTCATACATCGATGTAACTGCGGATGTGCAGTGGCATGACAACACGGATTCCGCTTGACGTCCAGGGACATGACAACGCCCTCGACGGTCCGTCCGTCACGGCACCCGCTGCCCCTTCCCCAGCGCGATCACGCCCCTCTTGGAGACGGTGTACAACTCCCCGTCCCGCTGCGGGTTGACGCCGATCGTCGCACCCGGCGGCACCTCCACGTTCTTGTCGAGGACCGCCCCGCGCACCACCGCACCCCGGCCGACGTGCACGTTGTCGTGCAGCACCGAACCCTGCACGACCGCCCCCGGTTCGACCACCACGCCCGGGGAGAGCACCGACCGGGTGACCTGGCCCCGGATCAGGCAGCCCGCGCTGATGATCGACTCGCCGGCGATGCCGCCGGCGTTGAAGCGGGCGGGCGAGAGCTGGGTGGAGTGGGTGTAGATCGGCCAGTCCCGGTTGTAGAGGTTGAAGGCGGGCCGCTCGGCGATCAGGTCCATGTGCGCGTCGTAGTAGGCGTCCAGCGTGCCCACGTCCCGCCAGTAGCCCTGGTCCCGGGAGGTCTCCCCCGGCACGTGGTTGGCGCTGAAGTCGTACAGCGCGGCCTCGCCCCGGTCGGTGAGCCGGGGCAGGATCGAACCGCCCATGTCGTGCACGGAGTTCTCGTCCTCGGCGTCCCGGTGCAGGGCCTCGACGAGGGCCTTGGTGGTGAAGACGTAGTTGCCCATCGACGCGAAGACGCACCCGGGGTCGTCGGCGAGGCCGGGCGGGTCGGCGGGCTTCTCCAGGAAGCCGGTGACGGTCTGCCCGTCGGAGCCCGGGGTGATCACTCCGAAGGACGGCGACTCGGCCCGCGGGACCCGTATGCCCGCGACGGTCACGCCCGCGCCGGACTCGATGTGCTGGGCGAGCATCTGGCGCGGGTCCATCCGGTACACGTGGTCGGCGCCGAAGACGGCGACGTACTCCGGCTGTTCGTCGTACACCAGGTTCAGGGACTGCAGGATGGCGTCGGCGCTGCCGAGGAACCAGCGCGGGCCCAGGCGCTGCTGGGCCGGGACGGGGGTTACGTAGTTGCCGAGCAGGCTGGACATCCGCCAGGTGGTGGTGATGTGCCGGTCCAGGGAGTGCGACTTGTACTGCGTGAGCACGCAGATCCGCAGGATGTCCCCGTTGACCAGGTTGGAGAGCACGAAGTCGACGAGCCGGTAGGTTCCGCCGAAGGTGACCGCGGGTTTGGCGCGGTCGGCGGTCAGGGGCATCAGGCGTTTGCCCTCTCCGCCCGCCAGCACGATGCCGAGCACCGAAGGACCTCCACGACGCATGGCCGCTCCCCTCACCGTCGTTCACCCTCGGCCGCCCCGGGCGGGACGGCTCAAGCCCGCTTGAGGATCTCCTCGTAGAGCCGGACCGTGCGGCGTGCGACCGCGTCCCAGCCGAACTCCTCCACCGCGCGCGTCCGGCCCGCCTCGCCCATCCGCCGGGCGGCGTCCGGGTCGCCGAGCACGGAGTCCAGTGCGCGCGCGAGACCCGCCTCGAAGTCGTCGTCCGCGCCGTCTTCCCTCGGTACGAGCACACCCGTCTCGCCGTCGGCCACGACTTCCGGGATCCCGCCCACCCGGGAGGCCACCACGGGAGTGCCGCAGGCCATCGCCTCCAGGTTGACGATGCCGAGGGGCTCGTACACGGAAGGGCAGACGAAGACGGCGGCGTGCGTCAGGAGCTGGATCACCTCGGGGCGCGGCAGCCTGCGCGGGATCCAGTGCACGCCCTCGCGGGCACGGCTCAGTCCGGCGAAGAGGCCGCGGAACTCCTGGTCGATCCCCGGGGTGTCCGGGGCGCCCGCGCACAGCACGACCTGCGCGGCCGGGTCGATGCCCCGCACCGCGCGCAGCAGGTGGGGCACGCCCTTCTGGCGGGTGATGCGCCCGACGAACAGGACGTACGGGCGGGAGCGGTCCAGGCCGATCCGGTCCAGCACGCCGGTGTCGGGGTCCGGCCGGTAGAGCCGGGTGTCGATGCCGTTGTGCACGACGTGGACGCGGGAGGCGTCGAGGGCCGGGTAGCAGCCGAGGATGTCCTCGCGCATGGCACCGGAGACGGCGACGACCGCGTCGGCCGCCTCGACCGCGGTGCGCTCGGCCCAGCGGGACAGGGTGTAACCGCCGCCGAGCTGCTCGGCCTTCCAGGGCCGCAGCGGCTCCAGGGAGTGCGCGGTCATCACGTGCGGGATCCCGTACAGGAGCTTGGCGAGGTGACCGCCGAGGTTGGCGTACCAGGTGTGGGAGTGCACGAGTTCGCGCCCTTCGAGGGCGGCGGCCATCGCGAGGTCCACGGAGAAGGTGCGCAGCGCCTCGTTGCCGCCGTCCAGCGCGGACCAGGGGCGGTGCCGCACGACGCCGTCGGTGCGCCCCTCGCCCCAGCTGTGCACGTCCAGGTCGACGAGGCGGGCGAGCTCCCGGGCGAGGAACTCGACGTGGACTCCGGCGCCGCCGTAGACGTCCGGCGGGAACTCACGGGTCAGCAGTCCCACGCGCACCCGGAACCTCCCGTCTCGGCGGCTGGTTCCCTCATGGTCACCCAGAGCGGGCGCCTGGGGAAGAGCGCGGGGCCCGCGGGGGGCGGGAGAAGCAGCAGTCCCCGCAGACCCCGCCCCCGGGCACCCGGTAGTAGAGGCAGCAGCTGCGGCGCCGGAACGAGATGTCCGGGGAGGCGGCGGCGAGGGCGCCGGTCCCGGTGAGCAGGGGGTGCGCGAACAAGTCGGCGGTCAGGGACCGGGCGCGGGTCGCGGTGTCCGTACGGCCGTGGCGGCGGGCCCAGCGGTCCAGTTCGCGTCCGGCGCCGGCCAGTGCGGAGGCCGCGTTGCCCCACAGCAGGCCGGCCGCCACTCCGTACCGGGCGTGCACGGCGGCGGTCAGAGGTGCCAGGTGGGCGGTGAGCACGACGTCCGCGACGGTGGCGGGGTCCCCCGGCAGCGGGCGCACCTCGGCGAGCCACAGGTCGTCGGGGGCGGTGGCGCCGGGGTCCCAGTGCAGCAGGCAGGGGTCGAGGTCGGGGACCGCGCCGTAGAGGGCCGCGCAGGCCAGCGTCACCGACCACAGGCGGGCCGCCAGCCCCTGGTGGGCCACGGAGGCGGCGACGCGGGACTCCTCGGTGCCGAGGGCGGCGGCGACCTTCCGTACACGGAAGCCCAGCGGGTCGGCGGCGACCGGGAGACGAGCCTCGGGCACCCTGTCCTCGTGTCCGGGTGCGTTTCCGTGTCCGGGTGCGTAGGCCCGTGCGAGCGGTGCGGCGGCGTCCGGCCGCCGGGGCGGCGACGGCGGCCGCGACGTGTGCAGGACGGAGAAGCCGCCGAGCGGGCGGAGGGCCGAGAGGCCGGGATCGAGGCCGAGGTCGAGGTCCACGGAGAGCAGTAGTATCAGGGTCCTCAGGGGACCGGGCCAGGGGTCGGGGCCGGAAGTCGCCCACCCTGGGGAGGACGGCGGCGCCGTCGTACTCCATCGGCAGTAGGACCCAATGAATGCTCAGGGACGACGACGGGAAGACCCCGAGACGGCATCGTGTTGTCCATGGATGACGACAGTTCGCCGCGCCGGGCCCAGCGCCCCCGCCTCACGCAGAGGAGCAGCCGATGAGCGCCCTCGCGTTGTCCGTGCTCCTGTCGCTCGTCTCCGCCGTGGCGTACGCGGGCGGGGCGATCGTGCAGGAGCAGGTCGCGGCGTCGTCACCGGGTGCTCAGTACGCTCCGCTGCGCCGCCCCGGCTGGTGGGCGGCGGTCGGCCTCAACGGCCTCGGCGGTCTGCTGCACGTCGTCGCCCTCGCGCTCGGTCCGCTGAGCCTGGTGCAGCCGCTTGGAGCGCTCACCATCGTGTTCGCGCTGCCCATGGCGGCGGTCTTCGTGGGCCGCAGGGCCGGTGCGACCGCCTGGCGGGGCGCGCTGATGGCCACGGTCGGTCTCGCCGGTCTGCTGTCCCTGGTCGGTGCCTCCGACGCGCAGTCGCTCGACACGGCGCAGCGGGTCGGGGCGGCCCTGGTCACCGGTGGTGCGATCGTGGCGCTGATGATCGCGGGCCGGGCCGCGCACCGGCACCCGGCGGTCCGCAGCATCCTGCTGGCGACCGCGTCCGGCATCGCCTTCGGCATGTCCTCGGTCTTCACCAAGACGGTCGCGGTGGACTGGACCGGCGGGGTGTCCGCCGCCGACCTGCCGTCGCTGACCGTCATCGGCGTACTCGCCACCGCCGGCATGGTGCTGTCGCAGGCCTCCTACCGCGGCGCCGGACTCGCCGCACCGCTGGCCACGCTGACGGTCGTGAACCCGGTGGTGGCCGCCGTGGTCGGCATCACGATGTTCGGCGAGACGTTCCGCTACGGCACGACCGGCACGGCGCTCGCCCTGAGCTGCGGTGTGGTGGCCGCCGGCGGACTGATCATGCTCACGACGGAGCGGATCGCGCGGGAGGGCGCCGCCACCGGCAGGGCTGCGGCCCCGGCCGAAAACCTCCTGGGGACCGGGGAGCGCTTGGAGCTCGTCGAGGCCGGAGCGGCAGTGGTCGGGGCCACGGCGCCCGGGCCGGCGCCGGTCAAGGTCCTCGTGCCCTCCACGGTGGCATCGACGGTTCCGGACACCGCCCCCGCCGAGGAGGCGTACGACACCCGGCTTCCGGCGGGGGGCGCCGACACGACGCTCCCCTACGCCCCCTTCTACGGCGGGCCGTTCGTCCCGCCGCCCATGTTCAGCCGCCGGCGGGTCCGGATCAGATCCTGACGCCGCCGGCCCGGAGGTACGCCACCGGGTCGACGTCCGAACCGAAGCCGGGCCCGGTCCGCACCTCGAAGTGCAGATGCGGGCCCGTGACGTTGCCCGTGGAGCCGGAGCGGCCGAGGCGCTGACCGACGCCCACCGACTGACCGGCCTTCACGGAGATCGCCGAGAGGTGCGCGTACTGGGAGTAGCGGCCGTCGCCGTGCCTGACCACCACCTGGTAGCCGTACGAACCGCCCCACCCCGCGCTGACGACCCGGCCGGCCGCGACCGACTTGACCGAGGTGCCGGTCGGGACGGGGAAGTCGACGCCGGTGTGGTAGCCCTTGGACCAGGAAGAACCCGCCTTGTGGTACGGCGTGCCGGTGGCGGCGTCGACCGGGGCCACGACCGCCCGGTGGGTGGTGGCCTTGCCGCTGCCGGAGGGCGACTTCTTCGGCGCCTTCTGCTGCTCTTGCCGCTTGTGCTGCTTCGTTTCTGGTTTCTGCTCGTCCTTCTGCTGCTTCTCCCGCTTCCGCGGCCTGTCCTGCTCGGCCTGCTTTCCGGGCTGGGCGCCGGACGCCTTGGTGGCCGTCCCCCCGCCGCGCAGTGACAGCCGCTGGCCGGGCAGGATCAGGTCGGGATCGGCTCCGATCTCGCCGCGGTTGGCCGCGTACAGGCGCTGCCAGCCGCCCCGGACCTCGTGGGCATCGGCGATGCCGGAAAGGGTGTCGCCGGTGACCACCGTGTACATACGGGCCTGTCCCGCCCGGGACTGGGGTGTGGTCTGCGGCTGGACGCCCTTGACCGGGTCGGCCTTCTTCCCGGGGGCGGCAGCGGGCCTGCCGGCGGACTTCCCGCGGGGTTCCTCGGCCCCCGCTCCCCCGGCCGGCCGGAGGTCGGGGGTGGCGCCGCCGCGGGTCAGTCCGGCGCGCTGCGAGCACACCGGCCAGGCACCGGGCCCCTGCACGTCCAGCACCTTCTCGGCGACGGCGATCTGCTGTTCCCTGGTGGCGAGGTCGGCGCGCGGCGCGTACCGGGTGCCGCCGAAGGCCTCCCAGGTGGACTGGGTGAACTGCAGCCCGCCGTAGTAGCCGTTCCCGGTGTTGATGTCCCAGTCGTCGGTGGACTCACAGGCGGCGACCTTGTCCCAGGTGGCCGCGTCGGCCGCGTGGGCCGTGCCGGTACCGACGAGGGGGAGGGCCAGCCCCGCGCTCCCCGCGGTGACGGTCAGTGAGGCGCGGTTGATCCTGTTCGGCTGATACCGGCGGTGCCGGCCGCGTACGGCCATGGAGGTCCCCCTCGACATTGCGTCAGGAGCGGCAAAAGTAAGCGCCGCGAACCGGCCATGACAAGACGGCAACCGGCCGGTTGGCCGCCCGGTGGCCGGGAACGGGCGACGGTTGGCGCGATGAGGTGTCCGCCCGCTGAGTCACGGCCCCGCTCCCCGCCGTACTGGAGTCCTGGAAGCACGAAGTGCGACCGCGTACCGGCACGTCAGCCCGGCCGAGCGGCGGAATTGGCGATACTGACGCACACGGGCACCACAGACACCAAGGTCACTAGGAGCCAACGCAATGAGCACTACAGCGCAGATCGGCGTCACGGGTCTCGCGGTCATGGGCCGCAACCTCGCGCGCAATTTCGCCCGCAACGGCTACACGGTCGCGGTGCACAACCGGACCGCTTCGCGCACGCACGCGCTGGTGGAGGAGTTCGGGAGCGAGGGCGACTTCGTCGCGACCGAGACCGCGAAGGAGTTCGTGGCGGCGCTGGAGCGGCCGCGCCGCCTGGTGATCATGGTGAAGGCCGGTGACCCGACCGACGCGGTGATCCGGGAGTTCGCGCCGCTCCTCGAGCCCGGCGACATGATCATCGACGGCGGCAACGCGCACTTCGCCGACACCCGGCGCCGGGAACGCGAACTGCGCGAGCAGGGCATCCACTTCGTGGGCACCGGCATCTCCGGCGGCGAGGAGGGCGCACTGCACGGGCCGAGCGTCATGCCGGGCGGCTCGGAGGAGTCGTACGCATCGCTGGGCCCGATGCTGGAGAAGATCTCGGCGAAGGCCGCGGACGGGGCGCCGTGCGTCACACACGTCGGCCCGGACGGCGCGGGGCACTTCGTGAAGATGGTGCACAACGGCATCGAGTACGCCGACATGCAGCTGATCGGCGAGGCGTACCAACTGCTGCGCGACGTCGCCGGGTACTCCCCCGCGCAGATCGCGGAGATCTTCCGCACCTGGAACACCGGCCGTCTGGACTCGTACCTGATCGAGATCACGGCGGAGGTGCTGTCGCACGTGGACGCGGCGACGGGCAAGCCGTTCGTCGACGTGGTGGTCGACCAGGCGGAGCAGAAGGGCACCGGCCGCTGGACCGTGCAGATCGCCCTGGACCTGGGGGTACCCGTGTCCGGCATCGCGGAGGCCGTCTTCGCCCGCTCGCTCTCCGGTCACGCGGCCCTGCGCGAGGCGTCGCGCGGCCTGGCGGGCCCGAAGGCGTCGCCGCTCGGCGAGTCGGAGGCGGCGGCCTTCGCCGACCGGGTCGAGCAGGCGCTGTACGCGTCGAAGATCGTGTCGTACACGCAGGGCTTCCACGAGATCGCGGCGGGCAGCGAGGAGTACGGCTGGGACATCGACCTGGGCGCGGTCTCCGCGATCTGGCGCGGCGGCTGCATCATCCGCGCGGCGTTCCTGGACCGGATCCGGGCCGCGTACGACGCCCGGCCGGACCTGCCGAGCCTGCTGTCGGACGAGACCTTCGCCCAGGAGATCGCCGCGGCGCAGGACGACTGGCGCGAGGTCCTGGTCGCCGCTACCCGGCAGGGCGTACCGGCCCCGGGCTTCGCCGCAGCCCTCGCCTACTACGACGCCCTGCGCGCCGAGCGGCTCCCCGCCGCGCTGACCCAGGGGCAGCGGGACTTCTTCGGGGCGCACACGTACCGCAGGACGGACCGGGACGGCGCGTTCCACACGCTGTGGGGCGGGGACCGGTCGGAGGTCACCGCGTAACCCCTCTCCCGGGCCGGCCCTCCCCGGACCCGGGAGACCCGTCACTCAGGTGAGCGGTGGCCCCGGCTCGGGGTTGGGCACGGGCTCGGGCCCCGGCGGAATCGGGGACGGCGAGGGCCCGGGGGGCCCTGGAGGATCGGGCGGCGGCTGCGGACCGGGGCCCGGGGGCGGGGGCGTCGGCTGCGGTCCGGGGCCGGGAGGCTGCGGGGTGGGCTGCGGACCCGGCCCGGGAGGCTGGGGCGTGGGCTGCGGACCGGGGCCCGGGGGCGGAGGCGGCGGAGTCGGTTCCGGGCCGGGGACCGGCGGCGTCGCCGGGTCGGGCTGCGGATGCGGCGGTTCCGGGTCCGGGCCGGGAGTGGGCCCCGGGGTGGGACCGGGCGGGACGGGATCCGGATACGGGTTCGTCATGGTGCTGTCCTCCGGCCAGTCGGTCGACGTCGGCTCTCTGGACTTGTCCCCCGCCTACCCGAGGGCTGCCGCCCCACTCACCCTTCCGCACGAGCGCCCGGGCCCGGGCGGCCCAGCCCGGTACGGCGGGTCCCGATGGCCTGGCCCCCGGAAGGGTGAGTTTCTCCGCCGCAGGGTCAGAACAGCCCGGGGTGCGCCACGAGCCACTCCTTCGCCGCGCGCAGCAGCTCCGGGTCGGCGGCGGGCGCCTCGTCCGGGTGGCGCTCGGCCCACTTCACGACGTACGGGCACAGCGGCGCGACCGTGACGCCCTCGCGGCGCGCGATGGCGTACAGCTCACGCGCCAGGGAACCGGCGATGCCCTGGCCCTCGTGCGCCGGTTCCACGATCGTGTGGACGGGGACGAGGGCTCCCTCGGGGGCGTCGAGCACGAAGTACTCGATGCGGCCGACGACCTCGCCGGCCGCGATCGCCCTCAGCCGCCCGGCCGCCCGGTCGTCACGGATCTCGATGTCACTCACGGCCACGCTCCTCGTCCCACGGGGTCGGCAGATCGGAAGACCAGTACACCGTTACGTCAGGCCGACACGGCCTGAGGGCTGCGTTCCTGGTCCGAGCCCGGCACGGGCTCGGAGGCGTCGGCTCCCAGGGCGACGATACGGTTGTCGCCGTCCACGTGCACGACCCGGGGCTTCAACGCCCGTGCCTCGGCATCGCTGACCTGCGCGTAGCTGATGAGGATCACCAGGTCACCGGGGTGCACGAGGTGGGCCGCGGCCCCGTTGATCCCGATCACGCCGGACCCGCGCTCCCCCTCGATGACGTACGTCTCGAGCCGGGCCCCGTTGGTGATGTCCACGATGTGCACCAGCTCACCGGGCAGCAGATCGGCGGCGTCCAGCAGGTCGGCGTCGATGGTCACCGAGCCGACGTAGTGCAGGTCGGCCTGGGTGACGGTGGCGCGGTGGATCTTGGACTTGAGAACAGTGCGCAGCACTTTGGACTCCTATGTGACGGCTCCCCGCCGCTTTCTGCAGGTCAGGGGCGTTGTTCACTGTACACCGACACCACTCGCACTCGAAGATGCTGAGGAATATAGATCCCTCTTGGCAAGAAGGTTCAAAAAGGTTCCCCGCCTGCGCTTCCGCGGAGAGTCCGGCTGACACCTGCCTCGGAGAGTGCAGGACCCATGCTGACCAGATGCTGACTTACCTGACGATGCGCCAGGCAGGCACTTCGTTGCACACGGAGGCATCCTCTGAATCGACCTGGAAGCCGTCCAACGCACCCGTCAGCCTGGGACTTCACCCGGCGCCCGAAGATCAAGGCGGTCGAGTGGGCCTGCGACTGGCTGATGCCTCACCGGCGCCTGTGAAACACCCGATCCGGGCAACCGTGATGCGAACCAGGTCCCGGTTGTTACCAGTTGCCGCTTGGTATACAGATGCCGCGCATCCGCAGAACCGGACCGCCGGTGCGCAAGGCCCGAAACCCGCATCGGGCAAGGGCCGGCGGACACGGGCGACGCCTACGCTTCCCGCAGGGACTGGATGACGCGGCCGCTGACCTGGTGCGGCAGGACACGGACCCACAAGTCGCGCCTTCCCCCCGCCCAGGGGCCGGCCCCGCGCCTTCGTGCCAGGGCCTCCAGCGACTCGTGTTCAGTCGGGTGCTCGGCGGTGCCTGCCAGCAGGACGCTCCAGCCCAAGCCGGTCTGCTCGTCGACGTGGTCGGCCTCGAAGGCGACTGGCTCTCCGGCTCGGATGCCCGCCACGCCGGCCGGATCCGTGCGGTAGACGACGCTTCGCCCGTCCACGAGGAAGTTGACCGGCACCACCACCGGAGCTTCCTTGCCCGGGTCGGCCGTGTAGGAGATCCGGCCGATCCCGTGCGTTCCCAGCCGCTGCCAGCACTCCTGCTCGGACAGCCGCACCAAGACCGGATGCGCGGCCGGCCCTCCCCGGCCCTGCGGTGCGTCGGTCCGGCCGGTCGTCAGCTCTTCGTAGGACACCTTCAACACGACCGCGAGCCGTGCGAGCGCCTCGGGGTCGAAGTCGCCGGCCCGGCTCTCGATCTCCCCCAAATACTTCGTGGACATGCCCGCCCGCCTGGCCAGCTCGTCGCGAGAGATGCCCAGCTGCTGGCGCCTCACCGCCATCCGGTCGGCCATACGGCCGGCCTCGGAGGAGGGCTGAGCCCTGTCACCTGACCGTTCTGGATCGGCGTGCACGACTGTCCGCTCCGTTCCTTCCGCCTTCCTTAAAGAGGAACAGAAGCACCGTCCGTTCGCCAGCGCAGTGAACCGCGGCGGAGTCGACCGCACGGCGGGTGGCCGGACCCGTTTCCGCACGGGACTCGTGCGCGCCGAAGGTCCCGCGGGCCGGGGCCGGGCGGAACCGATGGGTGGCCCGTATGGCCTTTCCCGCTGACCGCACGCTCGATGAACACTGGAGGTGGCGAAGTAAGTCGTGCGCCGAGACGGCCGTGGCACGTCCTGCGGGCGCCGCGAGCACAGAACGGAAGCCGACGGAAGACAACCTCAGCACCCTGATGTCCGGTCGGGGGGCCGGGCCGTCGGCGGGGTCACCAGGAGGGCTCCATGGTTCAGGTTCAACTCGACCGGCAGACGGTGACCACCTTGGTGGCCGAAGCCACGGCAGCCCCGTCCATGCACAACGCGCAACCGTGGCGTTTCCGTTTCCTCGCAGCCGAACGTCTCGTACTGTTGCGCGCCGACCCGGATCGGGCCATGCCCCGGTCCGACCCCGGGAACCGGGCGCTGCACATCGGCTGCGGGGCGGCTCTCCTCAACCTTCGCGTCGCCGCGGTGCACGCGTCCCTGGTGCCACGTACCCGATTGCTTCCCGACCCGCGGGACCCGCTGCTTCTCGCGTCCGTTCAGCTGGCCGATCTGTCGGAGGCACCGCAGGAGAAGGATCTGTGGCGGCTGCACCCGGCGATACGACAGCGGCGCACAAGCCGTCACCCGTTCTCCGAGAAAGACGTCCCCGAGAGCGTCCGGGCCACGTTGCAAGCGGCCGCGGCCCGAGAAGGGGCGATTTTGCTCTTCCCAGGTGCGTGGCACGTCGAAACCCTGCTCGAACTGGTCCGCGATGCCGAGAGCCGCGACCTGGAGCGCGCGGAAGGTAACGAGGAGCTGGTGCGCTGGACAAGGCTGGGCAGTGGGGTGGACACCGCTGTCGACGGCGTCCCCGCGTACGCCTTCGGGCCGCGCAGGCGGGACGGCAAGGCCCCGGTGCGCGACTTTTCCGGACAGGGGCAGGTGCCCGACCGAGGAGATGCGGACTTCGAGCGCACTCCCCGTCTGGCTCTGCTCGGTACCCGCAGCGACGGACCCAGGGACTGGCTGATGGCCGGCCAGGCACTGGAACGCGTTCTGCTGGAGAGCACCCTGGCGGGTCTGTCCACGTCCTTGACCTCGCATCCGCTGGAGGACCGGGAGCTACGCCTGCTGGCCCGGGACCCCGGATCAGGGGTCGGCCATGTACAGATGGTGCTTCGTCTGGGCTACGGACCGAAGGGGCCGGCCACGCCTCGACGGCCCGTACCGGATGTATTGAGTATCGGCTGAGGGACGCTCTCCCCCACGCGGGCCGGCCGGCACGGGCGACGCACTGGGCCGGCCACGCCCGGATGCAGCACGAAGGGCGATGAGGTACCCCTCAAGGAGAACGCAGCATGTTCACACAGAGCGGAGGCTGCCTGTGATGACGTCAACCGTCGGTGCGGGCCCTGCCGCACGAAAGGTTCGCCGTGCCTGAGCCGGTGCGCCGCGAGGATCCGGCCGTGGTACAGCGCGCGGACGTCCGCGAGACGCACACCGCGGTGGTCTTCTTCGTGGAAGATCGCGTGTACAAGCGCAAGAAGCCGGTGGATCTGGGGTTCCTGGACTACACCACCCTGTCGTCGCGTCGCGCCGTGTGCGAGCGCGAGATCGACCTCAACCGGCGGTTCTCTCCGGACGTGTACATGGGCCTGGGCGAGCTCCGTACCCCGGGTGAGCAAGAGGCCGAGCCGCTCGTGGTGATGCGGCGGATGCCCGATGATCGCCGCCTGTCTCACCTCGTACGGACGGGAGCACCCGTCGATGAGGCGCTACGGGCAGTCGCCAGGCAACTGGCCGCTTGGCACGCCACCGCGCCCCGTGGTCCCGGCATCGCGGACCAGGGCACACGGGACGCCCTGGCGTCGCGTTGGGAGGCCGGCTTCGCGCAAGTCGACGCCATGGCGACCGAGGGTCCGACGCCGGGCGAGACGGCGGAGGTCGAACGGCTGGTCCGCCGCTATCTCGCGGGACGCAAGCCCCTGTTCGATCTGCGCATCGAACAGGACCGGGTGCTCGACGGGCATGGTGACCTCCTCGCCGACGACATCTTCTGCCTCGACGACGGGCCTCGAATCCTCGACTGCCTGGAGTTCGACGACCGTCTCCGGTACGTCGACGGTCTCGACGACGCCGCGTTCCTGGCCATGGACCTCGAACTGCTCGGTGCGCCCGAGTCCGCGGCGTTCTTCCTCACCCAGTACAGCGAGTACTCAGGTGACCCCGCGCCGCCGTCCCTGTGGCACCATTACGTCGCCTACCGTGCCTTCGTCCGAGCCAAAGTGTCCCTGATCCAGGCGCGGCAGGGCGCGCCCGGCGCACAGGCGGCGGCGCGGCGGCTCGTCCTGATGGCGCTGCGCCATTTGAGGGCCTCGGCCGTCGGCCTGACGCTCGTCGCCGGGCTGCCGGGCACGGGGAAGTCCACGCTGTCCGGCGCGCTGGCCGACCGTCTCGGAGCGGTACTGCTCAGCAGTGACCGCCTGCGCAAGGAGATGGCGGGGCTCTCCGCGCAGCAGACCGCCGCGGCCGACTACGGCGAGGGGCTGTACACCCCCGAGTGGACGGCCAGGACCTACGCCGAACTGCTGGAGCGGGCAGCGGCCCTTCTGGCCATGGGCGAATCCGTGGTTCTGGACGCCACGTGGGTCGACTCGGCCCAGCGCGAGGCAGCGCGGCGCACCGCCGAGAACGCCGGCGCCGACCTCGTGGCCCTGCACTGCCACGTGCCCGGTGCCGTGGCAGCTGCCCGCCTGACCACCCGTACCCCCGGCGCTTCCGATGCCGACCTCGGCGTGGCCGACGCCATGGCGGCCGAAGAACAGCCATGGGCCGAGGCGGTCGGCGTCGACACCAGCGGCTCCCTGGGCTCCGCGGTCGCCCAGGCTCTGGCAGCTGTCCGGCCCTGGGGCCCGGACCAGGCCAAGGTGTTCCGGCGTCCCTACATGGAGCCGGGCTGACGTCCGACAACGTCCGACCGTCCCTGTGAGGGGCCGATCGTCACTCGCCCCGGGGGACGCGCCGCGCTTCCATGGAAGGAGCGGAACGACGTTGACGCGCCGCACGGACCGAGGTGCCCATGAACCGCTTCCTCCTCGTCGCGCGAGTACGCAGCTCGACGGCGGCGCTCGCATCCCCCGACTGGAGCACGGCCTCCTCGTCGTCACGACTGCGGCTCTGGTGGGTGGGGGCTTCGCCCATTTCGCCCCGTGACGTGGGCCCCACGCCGAACCGGCTGTGCTTTCAATGCCCTGCCCGCGGCGGTCAGGGCGCCGATGGCCCGAGTGAACTCAGTGCCGCCTCGAGACGGCGGCCGGCCTCCTCGGCGACCGCCGCCATGGCGTCGAGACCCGTGAGGGCGACCATGGTTTCGGGGTCGATGGCCTCCACAATCACCCGGTCGCCGTCGCCACGAACGACGACGTTGCAGGGCAGGAGGAGCCCTACGGAGCGGTCGGCGTCCAGCGCTCGGTGCGCCAGAGGCGGATTGCAGGCTCCGAGAATCAAATAGGGCTCCATGTGCTGGTCCAGCTTGGCCTTGAGGGTGGCCTGTACGTCGATCTCGGTCAAGACTCCGAAACCCTGGTCGGCCAGGGCCTGGCGGACGTCCTGCTGCACCTGCTCGAAGGGCCCTTCCAGCGTGATGGCACGGCCGTAACGCATGGTCTTCCTCCCGGCTTCCGAGGCTATTGGGGTACCCGGCGCGCGGACTTCTTCACGCGCGCCCCATGGGGATGGTTCGAGCAGGTCAGGCGCAGGCTGAGGGTGGCGCGGACAAGCCGGTGAGGCCGTCGGAACGCCTCCATCGACGGGCTACGCGCAATCTCCCCGGACCGGCAGACGTACGTCCGGACCACGCGGCTCACTTGTGTGAGGGTCCCCGACGCGGCCTCGGGTTCCGAGGCCGCACATCGAAGGCGTCAGGTCGTCTGTGGCACCACGGCGACCGGGCAGGCCGCGTGCTGCAGCAGCGTGTGGGTGACCCGCCCGAGCTGAAGACCGAAGTGTCCCGACCTGTGGCGTGCCCCAAGGACGACGAGGTCGGCGGCGGCCGTCTGGTGGACGAGCACCTTGCGGGCCGGCCCTTCGATCGTCGTCTTGCGCACCCTCACGCCCGGGTGTTCCGCAGCGGCTTCGGCCACCAAAGTGTCGATCAGAGCGGATGCCCGTTGCTCGTGCTGATTTTCGGAGTCTCCGCTCGGTGCCCCGTCGTCGGCGTTCTCGTACGCCGGGCACCGCCAGGCCCGTACGACATCCAGCTCGCAACCTCGTACATCGGCCTCTCGGAAAGCGAACCGCACGGCCGCACCGCTGGTGTCGGGGTCGCCGGCGCCCAGCAGGACACGCTCGTGGGAGCCGGACAGCGCCGACTTCTCACCCCTGACGACGACCACCGGGCAGTCGGACCGGGAGGCGACGGCGAGGCTGACCGAGCCGAGGAGGGCCCCCTTCAGCTCGCCACGACCTCGTGATCCGGTGACCACGGCGGCGGCGTGCCTGCCTTCGGCCAGGAGGGCGGACACCGCTTCGGCCGGCACCGTGTCGGTTTCGACCGTGAGGCTGGGATCGTATCGCCGGACGCGCTCCGCAGCGGTGCCGACAATGTTCTCAGCCATCACCTGCTCGGAGGGGCGCTCTCGGCCCATCGCCAGCAGTGCTCCCTCGTACCGCTCCCAGAGAGAGGCATAGATCAAGCGCAACGTGAGCCCGTGGCGCTGTGCCTCGTCGACCGCCCAGTCGATGGCCAGGAGGCTGCCGTCCGAGCCGTCGACGCCTACCACCAGGGGAAGTGCCATCTTCCCCACCGCCCTTCTCTCTTCTTGCCGGTTCGCGCAGCCGGGGCTGCACCTTCACGGTGACACCGGGCGCCCGGGTCCGGCAGGGGCGATCGGGTCACTACGAGGGACCTTCGGCCCCAGTGACCGGTTCTCCGGCGGGGGTGTGTCCGCCGCGCTCCGCGGGCCATCACGACGGAAGCGGATGGGCTGATGGTCACCTTCGCGTTGTCCCCCGTCGCCAGTCACGGAGCTGGGCCGGTCGACCCACCCGTACAGGCCGACTCGGCCCCGTACCGAGGTCGGCGGACCCATGGCCCGCAGCAGGCCCCCGGAGGGATCATGCAGACAGGGGCAGCGCGAGACGAGGCGATCGTGATGGAACGGATCCAGGTGACAAAGCGGCCCCGACCGCCACGACGGCCGGATCCTCCTGACCTGCGCACGCCGTCGGGCCGACGGATGCCCTACTAGGGCCTGTCCCCCGGCTCAGGTCCCGGCGAAGAACGTGGTGCGCCATCGGCGTACGCGGGATCTGGTGCGTGCCTGTGCGAGGGCGCGTGGGCGGCAGCACGATGGGGCCGGTCGGCCCTTCCACCCCGGCGATCCGCATGGTGTGCTGGAGGTGGCGGGAAGGACAGCAGGGACACGGGGAAACAGTCGGAATCCGTGCACCGTGCGATCAGGATCCGCGAGAAGCGGATGCCCTTCCCGCTCTTGATGCGCCCTGGCTGCACCTCCCTTGTGCGGCATCTGCGGCGGCCCGGACCCTCTCCCTCTGCCCGGGCCGGGCTGCTCTCTCCGTCGTGGCACCCGGATGGCCCCACTTGCCCGGGGCCGACGGTCCCTCGGCAGTGCCCGGAAGGCCCGTGGTGCCAGGGGCGCACACGCGACAGGCTGGTACCGGGGAAGAGCAGCCGCACATGGCAGCCGCCCGAACGACCGCTCCCCGAGGGCCGCGGGAAGGAGACGCAACGATGACCTCCACAACCACCCTCCCGATAGCCATGCCGGCGCAGCACCGCGAACGTCTGCTGCGACTCGCGCGCGAAGTCTCGTTCCCGTCGGGTGCGCGGCTGTTCGAAGAGGGCCGGCCGGCCGATCGCTTCTGGATCATCCGCACTGGAACGGTCGTTCTGGACATCCGCGTCCCCGACGGCCGCAACGCCGTCGTCGACTCGCTGGGCCACGGCGAACTGCTCGGCTGGTCCTGGCACTTCCCGCCGTACCAGTGGCACCTGGGCGCCGAGGCACTCAGCCCGGTACGGGCCTGGGAGTTCGACGCGAAGACCGTCCTGACCGTGGGTGCCGAGCACCCCGAGTTCGGCCGGGCGGTCGCGACCTGGGTCGGTCAGGTGGTGGCCGACCGCCTGCAGAAGACGCGCATCCGTCTGTTGGACCTGTACGCCCCGCACGGCAGCGGAATCCTGCCGTGAGTAGGGCTCCTGAGACCGGGCCGAGGAGGAAGCCATGCTCAACAGCCCTCACACGGTGAGTGACGTGATGACGCACACGGCCGTGGCCGTGGGCCCACAGGCTCTGTTCAAGGACATCATCGCGCTCATGGACCAGTGGAAGGTCAGCGCTCTGCCCGTACTCGAGGGCGAGGGACGAGTGATCGGTCTCGTTTCCGAGGCCGACCTGCTGCCCAAGGAGGAGTTCCGGGACAGTGACCCGGACCGCTTCACTCAGATGCGCCGCCTTACCGATCTGGCCAAGGCGGGCGGTCTGACCGCGGCGGACGTGATGACGGCTCCGGCCGTCACCGTCCATCCCGACGCCACCCTCGCCCAGGCCGCGCGCATCATGGCGCAACGGAAGGTCAAGCGGCTGCCCGTCGTCAACGCCGAGGGACTTCTCGAGGGTGTCGTCAGCCGAGCCGACCTGTTGAAGGTGTTCCTGCGCACGGACGACGACATCGCCGAAGAGGTCGGCCAGGAGGTCGTCGCACCGCTCTTCCCCTCACCGGCGGACGCCGTCCGGGTGGAGGTGTCGGACGGCCTCGTCACTCTCAGGGGAAGGGTCAAGGACACCTCGTTGGTGCCCGTGGCCGCCCGCCTGGTGCGCGCCGTGGAGGGTGTCGTCGACGTCCGGTGGGACCCGACGGACGTCGAAGCCCCTACCGAGAGGTGAAGGGACTCATCAAGTACCTGACCAGCGCGAACTCAGTCCGACCTGCTCCGATGGCGATTCGCGTCTACGCGTACGGCGATCACCGACCCGGAGTCCGTCTCGTACCGGTACGCACCCGTGGTGAGCTTGTCGAGAGCTGACGGACCGCCGCGGGCGATGTCCATGGTGCGACGGACAGGGCGCGAATGGCCGGATGTTCGCCTTCGCCCCACCCATCACCTGCCCTCCGACGTGTGCCTGTGCTCCTCCTGCATGAGATCCGGTTCCGTGACCGGGCGGTGCCGGGGGCCAGTCAGCGCGCACCGCACGTCCACGACGCCCTCGACCGAGCGCACCAGCCGTTCGGCCAGCGGAACGAGCGAGGTGTCCGGCACCCGGCCGGTGAGGGTGACGACTCCCTCGTGCACCTCCACACGCACCGATCCGAGTCCTTCCGGGAACCGGCTTCCGACGATCTCCCGGCGGACCTCCTCGGCGATGTCGGGATCGGACCGCAGGAACACCCTGAGCAGGTCCGCGCGGCTGACGATGCCCTGGAGTACGCCTTCCCGGTCGACGACGGGGAGGCGCTTGACCCTGTGACGTGCCATGAGGCGGGCAGCCCGGGCCACAGGTGCCTCCGGCTGGACGGTCACGGCGGGAGTGGTCATCAGGTCCTCCGCGGTGACAGCCCGCGCCTTCGCCAGTGCCCCGGGGGTCCGGCTCCGGGGGCCGCGCTTGTGGTCGCTGTCGCGGAATTCCTCCTTGCGCAGCACGTCGGCCTCGGAGACGACACCGATCACATGGCTTCCGGAGTCGATGACGGGAAGTGCACT
The DNA here is from genome assembly GCF_000772045.1 of Streptomyces sp. CCM_MD2014. Classification (GTDB taxonomy): domain Bacteria; phylum Actinomycetota; class Actinomycetes; order Streptomycetales; family Streptomycetaceae; genus Streptomyces; species Streptomyces salinarius. Next base: position 758,363 of record NZ_CP009754.1, read on the forward strand.
GATCCGCTGCGTCTCCATGGTCCTGACGATGTCCTTGAACGTCGCTCCACCGGCCAGGGCGATGACCCTGCGGGTCATGACGTCGTCGACTCTGTAGACGTGGCCGTCCATGGCTTCCTCCCACCCGGGTGGAGAGTGTCCCGACACCTACAGGGTCCGTCACCGTTGCCGCGGACGCATGGGGCCGAGTGGCCACGGGGAGTGGCCGGCCGGCCCTTCCCCACGCCCCGGGGCGCCGGTGAGGCTTGTGGTGACTGGGCACGAGTGGCTACGGGCGGGTGAGGACCATGTCGGATGTGACCACTACGGACCTGTACGAAGTCACCATGGCCCTGTCCTACCTACTCGAAGACATGAGCCGGCCCGCGACGTTCAGTCTGTTCGTGCGTGACCTGCCCCCCGAACGCGGGTTTCTCGTCAGCGCGGGCATCGAACCGGCGCTCGACTACCTCGGCGCCTTCCACGTCACCTCGGCGGACGTGGAGGACTTCGCCTCCGCGCTGCACCGGCCGTACGCCGACCTCTCCCCGCTGTGCGGGACGACGTTCACCGGCGAGGTCCGCGCCATACCCGAGGGACGTGTCGTGTTCGCCGGAGAACCACTGCTGGAAGTCACCGCGCCGCTCGCGCAGGCCCAGCTCGTGGAGACCTTCCTGCTCAACCAGGTCTCGCATCAGACGGCCGTGGCGTCGAAGGCGGTGCGGTCCGTCCTGGCCGCCGCGGGGCGTCCGGTGATCGACTTCTCCCTGCGCCGCACCCACGGGACCTCCGCGGGAATGCAGGCCGCGCGCACGGCGTCGCTCACGGGTTTCGCGGGAACCAGCAACGTGGCGGCGGCGGTCCGCTGGGGGCTGCCCGCGTCCGGAACGATGGCGCACTCGTACGTCGAAGCCTTTCCCGACGAGGAGGCCGCCTTCCGCGCCTTCGCCCGCGCCCACCCGGGGCCGGCGACGTTCCTGGTGGACACGTACGACTCGGTACGCGGGGTCCGGACAGCGGCTCGTGTCCTGCGCGACCTCGGGCGAGGGCCGGGGTGCGCCGTACGGCTGGACAGCGGTGACCTCGGTGATCTCGCCCGTCGTGCGCGCGCCGAACTGGACCGTGCCGGCCTTCCCGACGTCCGTGTCGTCGCCAGCGGCGGCCTGGACGAGTACGGGGTGGACGCCCTCGCCCGTTGCGGAGCGCCCGTCGACGTGTACGCGGTCGGCACCCGTGTCGGCACGTCAGCCGACGCTCCGTATCTGGACTCGGCGTACAAGCTCGTGGAGTACGACGGCCGCCCGGTTATGAAACTGTCGTCCGCCAAGGTGACGTCGCCAGGACGCAAACAAATCTTCCGGCGCCGGGGTGGTGACGACGTCATCGCCCTGTGGGACGAACCGGGTCCGGCCGGGGCGGAGCCACTGCTGCGCACGCTCATGCGTGACGGCCGGCGTCTCGGCCCACCGGACACCCTGCCGGAGGGACACGCCCGGCTGACGGCGGACCTGGCGAGCCTGCCCGCCGACGCTGTGCGTATCCGGGCTCCCCGGCCGGCAAGAGCCGTGTTCTCCGAACGGCTGTCCGAGCTGACCGCGGACCTCACCGAGCGCCTCCGCTCGTCATAGCCTCCGCCCGCGTAGCCCTGGCACGAAGTCGGGCCGGCCCTCTCTCCGCTGGCGCGGTGGCGTGCAACCGGGCAGCGTGGACAGGGGCGGACGACGCTTGTGAGTGAGGTGACCATGCAGTCCTCTGAGCCGACAGCACGGGTGGTCGTGGGGGTGGACGGGTCTCCGTCCTCCTATGCCGCGCTGCGCTGGGCCGATCAGTACGCACGTTCCGTCGGTGGTGTGGTGGAGGCGATCCACGTCTGGGACACACCGTCCGCCGTCGGTTTCACCGGTCCGGCCATCGATCCCGACTTCGACCTGGAGCAGGCGCGCGAGCGTTTCGCGGCGGAGCTGGACGTCATCTTCGCCAAGGAACGGCCGCCGGGTTTGCGGGAGGTCATCGTGGAGGGCGACCCGTCCGAGACCCTGATCCGCGCTTCCCAGGGGGCCGAACTCCTCGTGGTCGGCCGCCGGGGCAGGGGCGCGTTCGCGCGGGCGATGCTGGGCTCGGTGAGCCAGCGCTGCGCTCAGCACGCGGCCTGCCCCGTCGTCGTCGTCCGCCAGGAAACGGAGACCGACCCGGCTCACTGATTCGTCTCCCCGGCGGACCGTTGGGCGACTGAGCCGGTGGCCACCCGGAAACGCGGGGTCCTCGCACCGTCGGCCGCGAGGCGGTCACGACGGGCGGGAATCGTCTTACCCGCTCAGCTTCAGCCGCTCGTCTCCGTGCCGAGGTCGGTCTCCCCGGAAGGTGTCCCGCGCACCTCCAGCATCACCTCGGGCGCCTGGGCCAAGGTGTTGGTCACGGTGCAGTGCGACACCACCGCACGCAGGGCGGCCAGCTTCTCCGCCGGCAGGCTGGGGGCTGTCACGGTCAGGCGCAACGACGCGACGCGCGGCGGCCGGTCGTCCGCCATGCGGAACCCGGCACGGACGGAGAAGCCGTCCCGACCGGCACCGTGCCGGTTCAGGAAGCGCCCCGCGTAGTGCGCGGCGCACGAAGCCACCGCCGCCACGAACAGCTCCACGGGCGTGGGAGCGGTGTCCTTTCCTCCGTCGGCGAGCGGTTGGTCGACGGTCAGGACATGCCCGCGGACCCGGACCTCGTAGGCGTCTGCGACGACCGGCACCACATCGACGACTCCGGGTGCGGCACTGGGCTCCGGTTCCACGGCGGCTGCCTGGAACAGCAGCAGACCGGCGAGACGCCTTGCCTCCTCTGCCGTGAGCGACGTCCACAGTTCGTCCTCGTCGTAGGAGGCGAAGGACGTGTCCAGGACGACGCGCCCCATCCGCTTGGGCAGCCCCCGGGGAGTGAACCGGGTGACATTGATCGTACGACCACAGTGTGTGTGCAGTTTCATCTCGTCTCCCGCCGGGTTTCGCCGGTCGGCCTCACCGCGTCGGCCGGTCCCGGTCCGGTCCGACGCCACCCGGGGCGCGTGTTTCCGGGACCGGAGGGCCCCGCCTCGTGCGCCGTGCGAGCACCACCAGTCTCAGGAGCCGGACACGGAAGTGATACGACGTCCTGTCAGACGTTCCGTCTCCACGGCGAGCCACATGGTGCGTCGTCCGCCGGGCCATGGCTCGGTGTGCGCGTGCTCCGCCAGCCGACGTGCCTCCTCCGCATCCGTCACGGCCCGGCATCGACCGACCACGAGAACGCTCCATCCCTGACTCATGGGTTCGTCGATGTGGTCGACCTCGAAGGCCACCTGGCTGTCCACGGCCGCGGCAGTGGCCGCGTCGGGGTCGGTACGGAACGCGATGTCTCCCTCCGACACCACATAGTTGAGGGGGAAGACCGCTGGGCCGTCGGGTGTGTTCAGCGCGAGGCGGCCCACTCCGTGCGTCGAGAGCAGGGCGCGGCACTCCTCCTCGTCGAGGTCGCGCAGCATCGGGTCGCGAAGTGCCACTCCCTGCCCCGGTGGACGGTCGGCGCCGCCTCCCTGCAGCTCGACGTAGGTCGTACCCAGGGCATCGGCCAGTCGCACGAGGCTGCCGAATCCCGGATCCGCGGTGTGCGTCTCCAGGTAGGCCAGGTACTGCGGCGCCATCCGGGCCCGTTGGGCCACCTGCTCCAGGCTCAGCCCTTTGCGTCGGCGCGCCGCGGCCAGGCGTCGACCGACGTCGCCGGCCTCGGCAGCGGCCAGGGGGGATTCGACCCCTTCGCCACGGGGCACGCCCGAAGGCGCTCCCTCCGCCCCCCTCACTTCTACCGACCCATGGCTCACACGTGCGTCGGGGCCGGGGAACACCAGAGTGACATCCCCGGTGTCGGACCAGCGCACGTCGTAGGGCGGAGTTCCGTCGTCGTGGTGGAGGCCGACTATCTCCCCGTCCCGCCGCGTGACGCCGGTGGACGGGCTTTCGACGATCAGCCGGTCGCCGAGGTGTGCGTACATGACCGCGCCCTCTCCGTCGAAGGGGTTCCTCACTCCAGCCTCGCGCGCGGTCGCCGCGCCCACCAGACGGCCGACGGTCCCGGCGGACCTGCCGGACGGCCCTCGTCGTCGGCACGAAGTCCGGCACGAAGTCCAGCACGAAGTTCCCATGTCAGGGGCAGCACCGAGCGGTAGGAGATCTCATGCCCCGGCCCGTTGTCCGCGGTCGAACTGACATTTCTTTCAAGGCGGTCGCCGAGGCCCTGACCCACAACGACGTCACCGCCGTCCCAGTGGTGGACGATATCGGTCGCCCCGTCGACGTCGTGTCGCAGGCGGAACTGGTCCGCAAGGTCGCTCGGCGCCCCGATCCCGCCGGGCCGGTCCGGCTCCCCGAGCCGACGGACCGCTCCGCCGGTGGGAATGTCACGGTCGAGGAGCTGGACGACGCCCTGCCGGAGGAGATGTCCCGCGACGTCCTGGTCCGGATGCCGGGTCTGGCGCCCACCGACATGACGGTGCACGTGGAAGAAGGCCAAGTGCACCGTCGAGGGCCGCTTGGATAATCAGCAGCTCGTTCCCGTCGTCGAGCGGCCGTACCTGGGCGTCGACGGCGTCGTCTCGGTCGACCTGCACGTGTCCGGCCGAGGAGGCCGCACGCGACGTCGAACCCCTCGGCCGGGCTCGCCCCGAGCACGCTGCAGCCGGGAACGCCATGAGTCGGAATCCGACGGTCCACGCCGGAGCGGCGGCCCCGCTCCCCCTGGCCCTCAGCCCCGAGAGGTCCGGGGCCGGTCGACCCACCGGGTCCCGAGGCGGTGCCCGAACGGCCCCTGGTTCACAGACCGCCGCTGCGTGAGGCTGAAGACGACAGCCGGAGGTGGTCACGATGCGCACAGGCACAACCATTCGGCGGTCCCTGTGGCGTTGGCGCCGCAATCCGCTGCGCCGCCGCGAGGACGTACTCGAGGCCTGGATCCTCCTGATCGTCTGGCTCGTCATCGCCCTCGCGGGTCCCGTGGCCGGAGTGCTGGGGGCGCACGCCGCGGCACACAGCGCCGCACAACGACGCGCGGAGCGGCACTCCGCGACCGCCACCCTCGTTTCGGACGTGTCCAGCAGTTCCCTGTCCACGGGGACGACCGGAGGCCGGATCGACGCCACCGTGCGGTGGACGGCACCTGACGGCACCCGGCACTCGGGCAAAATCCCCGTCGACGAGGGTATGAAGGCGGGCTCGAGGGTCACGGTCTGGACGGATCGCCAGAACCACCTGACAACGGCCCCGCCCGCCGCCACCCAGGCGGGGGTGGACGCGGCGTTCATGGGTGCCGCGTCCTCCTTCGCCGTCGTCACGGCGGCAGCCGCCGGCTACTACGGCGTGCGAATCGTCCTCAACCGCCGCCGTCGCGCCGCGTGGGAGCACGAGTGGCGGGACGTCGGTTCCCAGTGGGGACGCGCGGCCAGTTGAACCAGGGCGCGTCGTGCGGCGTTCCGCGGACGCGGCGTCGAAGGTGCTCGGGCGGTGAGGAGCCCGCGAGGCGGAAGGAGGATTGATGAGCGGTCTCATGGGCATGGGCGCGGACGGTTCGGCGCCAGGTCTCGAAGCAGTCGTATGGACGGCACGTGAGGCGGAAGTCCGCGACCTGACGCTTCGGGTCGTCCACTGCGCCGGCCCGGCCCGCGCGTCTGCCCCTGGATGCCTCACTGCCCAATTCGGCCCGAGAACATTGCAGGCCGGGGGCGGACGCCTTGCGGAGGAAGCGCTCCTCCGGGCTCGCGCGGAGGCTCCGCATACGGACGTGTCCAGCCTGGTCGTTCCCGGAGGATTGCTCACCGTGCTGCCGGCGCAGGCTCGGTCGGCCGGGCCGTCCTTCAACACGCGCACAGCCCGGTCGCGGTCGTACGGGCCTGAGGGGCCCGGCGGCACGGCCGGCCATGACCTTTGGAGTGGAGGTGCCCAGCATGCACACCGACATGAATGCAGTCCCCATCGTGGTCGGCGTCGGTCCCGGTACCGAGCGGCGCACGGCTCTGGCCTGGGCCGCCGACGAGGCACAGCGTCGTCGGCTGCCGCTGAAGCTCGTACACGCCCAGGGTGAACCGCTCCCGGGCAGCAGTCAGGAACGCGGTCTCCCCTCATGGCAACGGTGGCGCGAAGAAGCACACGCCACGGGCAACGCCGTGCTCGACGACGCACTGGCCTTCGTCGAAAAGCGCTGCCCCGGCGTCGCGACGGCCACGCTGCTGGCCGAGGGGGACCCCGCATGGGTTCTGGCGGAGCAGTCGCACGACGCCACCCTGGTGGTAGTCGGTTCACGGCAGTCGGGGGCCGCACGTGAGCTGTTCTCCTCCACCGCGGTCTCGCTGCCGCTGAGCGCGCGGTCGGCATGCCCGGTCGTCGTCCTGCGCGAGGACGAGCACACGACCCAGCAACCGCCGTACTTCGTTGTCGGCGTGGATGGCAGCGCCGACTCGGCTGCCGCCGTGGACTTCGCGTTCGACGAGGCGGAACTGCGCGGCGTGAACCTGCGCGCCTTGTACGTCTGGCACACCCCCCTGCTCGGTGTGCTGGACGAGAACGCCGCGCTGCATGAGTGCCGCCGGGTGCTGGCCGAGACGACGGCGGGGCGTACTGCGGCCCGTCCGGGCGTGGAGCTGCACCATGAAGTACTTGAAGGACACCCGGTCCAGGAACTGAGCAGGGCCGCTGAGCACGCCCGCGGTCTGGTCGTGGGCACCCGGGGCCACGGCGGCTTCCGCGGCATGCTCCTGGGCTCCGTCAGTCAGGGCGTCCTGCACCACGCCAACTGCCCGGTGCTCCTCGTCCCCCACCGGCGACACCAGTGATCCTCCTGAAGCTCACCATCAGGGAAGGTGCCCGGTCATGACGGCTGCCGTGGTGGTGGGGGCGGGCGGCTTCCCGTCGAGCTTCGCAGCGGTGGGGAGGCGGCCCGTGAGGGCGGAATCACGCGGCACCGCACTGCGACTGGTGCACGCCTTCGGCTGGCCGATGCCGAACGGCCGGCGCACCCAGCGGCCCCCAGGCGTGGAGACCACATACCACCTCACGGTGGGTAAGCCTGTGATGGCCCTGGAGATCGAGCCTCGTACGTCTCTCGCGTATGCGTGTGGCGGGTACGCCTTCCTTCTCCGGTCCGGACGAAGATCGAGACCGCGCACGCCGGTTTTCCTGCGGATTGCCCCGCGGGTGACCGGCTCCGACGCGGCCGGCGGCGCGCCCGGCGAACGCTCCGCCGGACGCGTCGGACGGCCGGGCCGTGTCAGACCGCGTCCGCGGCGACGACTTCGCGCCGGGGGCCACCGAGGACCACCTTCAGCGCCCCCGTGTCGGCGGCCGCGGAGAAGACCTCGTACGCCTCCTCCATGCGATCGAGCGGGAAGGTGTGGGTCACCAGCTGGCCGGTGGGGAGCCGTCCGGCCGCGGTCATGCGCAGCAGCGTCGGCGTGGAGCGGGTGTCGACCAGGCCGGTGGTGACGGTGACGTTCTTGATCCACAGGTCTTCCAGGTGCAGGGTCGCCGGCCTGCCGTGCACGCCGACGTTGGCGACGTGCCCGCCCGGGCGCACCATACGGGTGCACATCTCGAACGTCTCCGCAACGCCCACGGCCTCGATGACGACATCGGCGCCGAGTCCCCCGGTCAGGTCGGCGACCAGCTGCTCCGGGTCCTCGCGGGCGTCCGCCACGGCCTCGGCCCCGAGCTTGCGGGCGGCCTCCAGCCGGGCGGTGGCCAGGTCCACGACGACGATCCGCTCGGGTGCGAACAGCCGTGCCGTGGCGACCGCGGCGAGTCCTACGGGGCCGGCGCCCACCACGACGACCGTGTCGCCGGGACGGACGCGCCCGTTGAGCACGCCCACCTCGTAGGCCGTCGGGAAGATGTCGGCGAGCAGCACGGCGTCCTCGTCGGTGACCGCGCCCGGCAGCGGGTGCACGGAGAGGTCCGCGTACGGGACTCGCACGTACTCCGCCTGAGTGCCGTTGATCAGATGGCCGAGGATCCAGCCGCCCCCGCCGAGGCACTGGCCGTAAACGCCCTCACGGCAGTAACGGCACCGTCCGCAGGCGGTGATGCAGGACACCAGGGCGCGGTCTCCCGGCCGTACGGTGCGTACGTCCGTGCCGACCTCGACGATCTCGCCGACCGCTTCGTGACCGAGGACGGTTCCGGGCCGCACCTCGGGGACGTCCCCTTTCAGAATGTGCAGGTCCGTCCCGCAGATGGTGACGGCGTCGACCCGCACGATGGCGTCGGTGGGCTCCTTCAGTTCCGGATCGGGTGTGTCCTCCCAAGCGGACCGGCCCGGACCGTGGAATACGTAGCCTTTCATCGTGATGCTCACTCTCCTAGCGCTCGGGAGCATCCGGGGCCACGGTGACCGGTCCGCGCCGGGCGGGCCCACGACCGTCGGTACGACGGGGATTGCCCCACAACTCCAGACTGTCCCCGGCAGCACGGACGCCGCTTGGGCCGGTCGGCCCCCGCCCGCCGCTTGTCGGCCCTCGGCCCGCTCGGCGTGCTCACGTCCGCTCCGGCACGACGACGACCGGGCAGGCCGAGCGGTGCAGGACGGCGTGGGCGACCCGGCCGAGCCGCCCCTGGGTGCGACGGCCGATCACCAGCAGGCCGGCTTCCGCCGAAGCGGCGGGCAGCACCGCGCGTGCCGGGCCCTCGACGGTGTGCCGGCGCACGGCGACATCGGGCGGCGCGTCTTCCAGGGCTGCTTCCAGTTCCCTGGCTGCCCGCTCCTCGTACAGCCGGGCGGGTTCTCCCGTCAGCAAGGGATGGTCGATCGTCTCGTGGGCGGGACAGCGCCAGGCCCGAACGGCCGCAAGGGGCACATGACGCAGACGTGCTTCCGTGAAGGCGAGCCGCAGGACGGACGCCGCCGGCTCGCCGACACCGACGACGACGCGGCCGTCCCGTCCTCCGAGGGCGTGGTTGTCGTGGTTGCCGCGCAGCACGACGACCGGGCAGTCGCTCCCGGCGGCCACGGTCCGGCTCACGGAGCCCAGCAGCCTGTCGGCGATGCCACTGCGGCCTCGGCTGCCCACGATGATCATGGACGCGTTGCGCCCCGCGCAGACCAGGGCGTGCTCGGCCTCGTCGAGCACCGTCTCGGTGGTGACGACGAGATCGGGATGCCGTCGCCGGGCACGCCGGGCGGCGGCGTCGAGGATGTCGTCGGCCCTCGTGTCGGCGGGGGTCCCGTCCAGCTCGCGGGCGAGGGCGGCGCCCTCGTACCGCTCCCACAGGGTCCCGCAGACCACCAGGAGGGGAACTGTGTGCAGGGTGGCCTCGTCGGCCGCCCAGTCGACGGCTCGCAGGCTGGGCTCCGAGCCGTCGACCCCGACCACCAGAGGCAGATACATGACGCCCTCCTCTCGACCGAAATGCGTCAGGGATGCGCCACGACGGCGACGGGTGCACCGACGTGGTGCAGCACCGCGCGGGCGACCGCACCGATGTGCGCGCCGAGCGGGGCGGGCCGGATGCGCCGCCCGACGACCACCAGGGACGCCTCCTGCGAGGCGTCGACCAGAAGGTGGGCGGGGCTGCCGGGGCGGGACACCTCGACGACCTCGACATCGGGGTACGTCTGCCGCCAGGGCAGGAGCAGCCGGGTGAGGTCGGCGGCCTTCCTGCGGGCCACCCCTTGGTCGGCCACCACACCCGCGGCCAGTGAAGGGTAGTAGGGCGGTGGCTGCCAGCCGCTGACCACGTGCACGGCCGTGCCGCGGCGCTGTGCCTCGTCGAAGGCGAAGGCGAGCACACCGTCGTCGGGACTGCTGACGTCGAGTCCGACGACGACCGGCCGGAAGGCGGTGGCCGCGGACGGCACACCGACGCAATCCGTGACGTGTTCGTCGGCCTCCTGCTCACCCGCACGCACGAGTACCACGGGAGCATCGCTGTGGGCGATCACGGACTGTCCGACGGAACCGGCCAGGAAGCCACCGAGTCCGCTGAGCGCGCGCGTGCCCAGGACCAGCAGTTCCACCCCGTCGGCGTCCCTGACCAGCGTGTCCGCCGGTGGGCCGGACCGCTGGTCACTGGTCACCACGACACCGGGGTGGCGCAGCCGGAGCCCATCGCCCACTTTCTGGGGGACACGCTCCGTCCAGTGCTGGTGGGTCTTCGCGCCGAGGACCGGATCCTGGGCCAGGACCGCTGGAGCCGGCTCCCACACGTGGAGCAGGCGTACCGGCAAGTCGCGCAACTCCGCCTCACGGGCCGCCCACTCGGCGGCGGCGTGACTCTGGGGCGAGCCGTCGATTCCCACCGTGATCGTGCGGGTCATGTCGCACACCTCCCGTGTCGGCCCTTCCGACTCCAGCGTGTCGCGCGACGGAGGCGCCGGGGTAGGGGCCACTCGTCCCCGGACGCGACCGAGGGTCCCTTCGGCCAGCCCCTGCGGCCGAACCGGAGGTCGGCATCGGTCCCGACGCCCGGCGGGCCGCCTTCACGCTCAGCCCTTGCCGGTCGTCCAGGTCTGTCCGTCCGGCATCACCGCGAAGGCGGCGACGCCGGGCAGGGTGCCCAGCCACCCGCGGGCTTCGGCGCCCATGCAGTACGCAGCCGTCGCGAGCACGTCGGCCTCCGTGAGCGAAGGAGCGGTCACGGTCAGCGAGGCGAGGCCGTCCGTGGGCGGCGCGCCGGTGCGCGGGTCCACGATGTGGCATCCCCGCTCGCCGGGTCCGGACGTGGCGATTGCCAGCGGGCCTCCGGGCGACTCGACCACCGCGGCGCAGGTGCCGGGCCGGAGGGGATGGGTGATGCCTACGCGCCAGGGCCCGCCGTACAGTTGCACGTCCCCTCCCCCGTTGAGACACACGTGCTCCGCCCCCGCCTCGCGGAGCAGAACCGCAGCACGCTCCACCGCCCATCCCTTGACGAGACCGCTCGGGTCGAAGTCGCCCGAGTGCCACGCCGCGAACCGGCCGCCGGTGCGCCGGTGGGCGTCCGCACACAGGGCGAGGATTTCGCGCAGTTCCGGCTGCCACTCCCCGGGCACGGGCCGCCCGTGCCTGACGCGACTGACGGCGCTGTCCGTCCGAAAGGGCGAGAAGACCTCGTCGACGTGGTGCAGCAGGCTTTCGGCCGCGTCGAGGGCCCGGCGGAGGCTGGGCGCGGGTTCGGCGCGCACCGTGCAGGTAAACACCGTGCCCATCGTGTGCACCACGCGGTGCAGTTCCGGCTCAGGCACGAGCCTGGTCCAGCGCGCTCTGCAGAGAGCTCATGTAGCCCTCGCTCGTGTAGGTCGCGCCCGAGACCGCGTCGAGGTGGGCGCTCTGGGCGTCCACCGTCTCCTTCATGAGAGCGGGCACCGCCGAGGCGTTGATCTGCCGGCTGCGGGGATCGCCGCCGGGAGACTGCACGGCGCGCGCGGCGACGATCCGCGAACCGTCGAACGTGAGCTGCACCTGAACGGGTCCGTAGCGGGTCTGGACCGTGGGGCCTGTGACCGTACGGGTTCCCGAGGAGGTTCCCCCCGTGCCGGTGCCGCTGCTCGGCGTGGGCGTCGTGGCGGGCGGCAGGGCGCCGACCGGCGGATGGTGGGGCTTGAGGGACAGCGCGAGGACCGTCACGGTGACGGTGGCGGCGCAGGTCAGCGCGGTGCGGCGGACGGGGTGGGCGCGCATGGCGGGGCTCACAGTTCGAAGGACTCGTGGTGGATGCGGGACGCGGGCACCCCGGCGTCACGCAGGGCGTCGTACACGGCCAGGGACAGTCCCCTCGGCCCGCACAGGTACACGTCTTGCCGGTCGATGTCCGGCACGATCGCCGTGAGCCGTTCCGCGGTGATCCGGACGCGCGAGCCGTCCGGGTTGTTGAGGACGTACACGAGACGGGCTCCGCGTGCGGCGGCGACGGCTTCCAGTTCCCCGCTCAGCGCCAGCTCGTGCGGGGTGCGCGCCCGGTAGAGCAGCGTCAGGTCGCCGGGCGCGGCGGGCAGCGTCTCGAACAGCGTGCGCAGCGGGGTGATCCCGGTGCCGCCCGCGATCAGCAACACCTTGCGGCGGCTGCGTCGTGCCGCGGTGAGGGCGCCGTACGGCCCTTCCGCCCACACCCGGGTGCCGGGGCGGAGGGCGGCGACGGCCGCACTGTGATCGCCGAGCGTCTTGACGGTGATGCGCATCAGGTCGTCGCGCGGCACGGCCGAGAGCGAGTACGGATGGCTGGCGCCCCGCATGCCGGGGGTCAGGAAGCGCCAGCGCAGGAACTGCCCCGGCCGGGCGTCGAGCCGGTCGAGCCGGCGACCCCGCATCCAGACGGAGTACACACCGGGCGCCTCGGGCACGACGGCCTCGACATGGATCCGGTGCCGGAGATTGAGCCGCACCGGGATGAGGACCCGGAAGTACAGGACCAGGCAGGCCACGGAGACGTACAGCGTGTACCAGGCGGCGCGGGCAGGCGGGTTGCTCACGAAGTCCGCCCCGACGGCCAGCTGGTGCGAGAACCCGAGGAAGACCGCCGCGTACGTGAGAAGGTGCAGGTGGTACCAGGTCTCGTAGCGCATCCGGCGACGTACCGCGCGCACCGAGGTGTAGCCGACGGCGAGCAGTATCAGGGCGCCTGCCGTGGCTTTGAGCATCTCCGGCAGATCGAACACGATCGTGCCGAGTTCTCTCAACGCCCCCACCTGTGCCTGTGCCGCATAGCCGAGGACGATCAGCAGGATGTGCGCCAGGAGCAGGCCGATGGTCCAGCGACCCGCCGAGGCGTGCCAGCGCGCGGCACGGTCGCTGCCCACCCGGCTCTCCAGCCACGGCACCCGCGCCATCAGGGCGACCAGCAGGGCGCACATGTAACCGCACAGGAGCCCCGTGATGCGCCCCGCACCGGTGAGCCAGCCGGCCGCGCCGACGACCGAGCCCGTGTCCCTCCACCACAGCGCGAGTACGGCGATGCCTCCTGCCCACGCGGCCGCCTGGAGCGCCGCGGCCGGTGATGCCCGCCACGGCGTGGCGGGGGCGCGGTGCCGCGCCGGGGGCGGTCGGTCGGTCGCGGTGGCCATGGACGTCTCCTCGGGCAGGGGCTGTCCACTGTGGCGCCGCGACCTCTGAGCCGGCTCTGAGCCGCACCCCGACCGTGACGGTACGAGGGGGCGCAGAAGACGTTCAGAGGAAATCCAGAGGGTTACGGGGGATGCTGGGACGGCCATGAACACACCCAGCGCAGTCCTGACCCGTGCCGACGGCACCCCCGTGCGCGTCCTCGTCGTCGACGACGAACCCGATCTCGCCGAGGTCGTCACCGGGGCCCTGCGCTACGAGGGCTGGGACGTCCGCGCGGCGGCCTCGGCGGATGCCGCCGTCCGTGAAGCCCGCGCCTTCCGGCCCGACGCCGTCGTCCTGGACATCATGCTGCCGGACCGCGACGGGCTGTCGGTCCTGCGCGACCTGCGCGCCGAGCAGCCGCACGTGTGCGTGCTGTTCCTCACGGCGCGGGATGCCGTCGAGGACCGCATCACCGGGATCACGGCGGGCGGCGACGACTACGTGACCAAGCCGTTCAGCCTCGGGGAGCTAGTCGCGCGACTGCGCGGCCTGCTGCGCCGCGCCGGGATGACACGCGAGCGGGCGACCGACTCCCTGCTCGTGGTCGGGGACCTGGAACTGGACGAGGACGCGCACGAAGTCACCCGGGGCGGCGATCTGATCGACCTGTCGCCGACCGAGTTCCAGCTGCTGCGCTGCCTCATGCGGCACGCTCGTCAGGTGTTGAGCAAGACGCAGCTTCTCGATCTGGTCTGGTCCTACGACTTCGGAGGCGGTGCCCACGTCGTCGAGCTGTACATCTCGTACCTTCGCAAGAAGATCGACTCGGGCCGCGCCCCGATGATCCACACGGTGCGGGGCGCCGGATACGTCCTGAAGCCGGCGCCCCAGTGAGGTGGACGCGCCTTCGTACGCTGCGCGCCCGCCTGACCGCCGGGCTGCTCGTGCTGCTCGCCGTCGCGTGCGCCACGGTGGGCGGGGCGGCCGTACTGGAACTGAACGGGTTCCTCACCGACCGCCTCGACCAGCAGCTGGCCGACACGGGCAGCGCTTTCGCGGCGAGTCTGGAGCACCCGGACACGGACCACGACGACCACGACGGAGACGAACGCGGTGACACCCGCCGCCAGGCCGCCGAGACGCTGGGGGTCCGGATCGCGGACGGCCGGGTGACCAACGCCGCCGTGGTCCGACAGGGCGACGCACCGGCTGACGTGGTCACCCTCGAGGTCGACGCCGACGACGCCCGGGCCCTCGCGGCTGTGCCCACGGACGGACAGGGCCACAGCGTCGAGCTGACCGGCCTCGGCGACTACCGGGTGAGGGCATGGCAGGGGCGGGACGGCGACACGCTGATCACCGGCCTGCCGCTGGAGCCGGTCGAAGCGGCGGTCCACCGGCTCGAACTCGTCGCGGGCAGCGTCTTCGGGCTGGCGCTCGTCGGTGCCGGCGTCGCGGGTGCGCTCTGGGTGCGCTGGTCCCTGCGCCCCCTCAGCCGCATCGCCGACACCGCGACCCGGGTCAGTGAGCTTCCCCTCGCGAGCGGGACGGTCGCGCTGCCCGCGCGCGCCCCCGACACCCGGCCACGCAGCGAGGAGGTCGACCAGGTCACCACCGCGTTCAACCGGATGCTGGGACACGTGGAGCATGCCCTGACCCAGCGCCAACGCAGTGAGGAACGTCTTCGCAGCTTCTCCGCCGACGCCAGTCACGAACTGCGCACCCCCGTGGCCTCGGTGCGCGGTCACGCCGAGCTGGCCCTGCTCCACCGCGGCCCCCTGCCACCCGAGGTGGGCCGCGCGCTGGAGCGGATCGCCGCGGAGTCGGCCCGGATGGGCGCCATGGTCGACGACCTCCTCCTGCTCGCCCGCCTGGACGCCGGCCGCCCCCTGGAGGACGAACCCGTCGACCTGACGCGGCTCGTGCTGGACGTGGTCGACGACGCGCGCGCCGCCGGTCCGGATCACCGATGGTCCCTGGAACTGCCGCGGGAGCCGGTCATCGTGTCGGGCGACCGGCACCGCCTTCACCAGCTTCTCGCGAACCTCACGGCCAACGCCCGGCTGCACACACCTCCCGGTACCGCGGTGACCGTGGGCGTACGGCGGGACGACGACGGCACGGCCTGCCTCACGGTGACCGACGACGGGCCGGGTGTCCCGCCCGCCCTGCGCGACCACCTCTTCGACCGCTTCGTCCACGGAGACGGCCCCCGCGGCGCCGACGGGGGCGGCACGGGGCTCGGGCTGTCCATCGTCGCCGCGGTGGCCGCCGCACACGGCGGCAGCGCGACTGTCACCGGCGGCCCGGGCACCACCACGTTCACCGTGCGCCTGCCACGACGACCGCCCGGGTAGCCCGGCCGGCACTAGAGCGCAGCGTCGCAAGGGCCACGGACCGTGGCCGCCGGGGTGCGCCGGACGTGCTGAGGATCCAGTCTGGAAAGGAAACCGGCAGTGGTTCCGTCAGGCACTCCGCCGGGCTTCCGGCGCGTGCCCTCCACCGACTTCAGGAGGCGGCCGTGAATGCAACAGCGCACAGCGTCGACCCGGTCGACGTGGCCCGAGCGGCGTTCCGGTCCGTGGCCGCCGGGCATCTGGACCACTTCACCGAACTCCTCCACGAGGATGTCGTCTTCGACGTCGTCCCCGTGGGTCTGCGCCGGGGCCGGCAGGCTGTGCGGCGGTACTTCGAAGAGGTCCGCCTGGCCATGCCCGACCTGGTGATGACCATGGAACACGCCGTCGGAGACGACCGGTACGCAGCGGTGGAATGGCGCATGACCGGTACCTTCGACGGAGCGCCGTACCAGGGTCTCGCCCCCACGAAACGGCACATCGCCCTGCAGGGTGTCGACTTCGTCGAAGTGGACACCGGACGCATCCGGCGTTCCCGAACCATCTTCGACGGCGCCGAACTGGGCCGCCAGATCGGCCTCCTCCCCTCCCGCGGTTCAGCGGCCGACCGTGCCACGACCAGGGCGTTCAACGTGAAGACGCAGGTGACCGACCGCTGGCGGGAGCGTCACGCGCGTCAACGCAGCCACGCTCCGTAGCCCCCGCCGGGCGCATCGGCCCCGCACGCGGGCCGGCCGTCAGCGCATCCCGTTCCTGGGAGGACGCCAGGCGGGTGATCGTGGTGCCCTCGCGCCCTCGGGGTCCTGTCCTGCGGGCAGAGCGTGCCCGCCCCGTTCCGCGTCCGGCAGGGCGGCGGCCGCCTCTCGTTCCCGAGCCGCCTGCTCGGGATGACGACGCTGCCAGTAGGGGTTGTCGTGCGACAGCTTGCTGGACACCCGGCCGTACATGCCGAACGTGGCGATGACCAGTCCCATGACGAAGCTGAAGATCACGTTGGTCATCCCGAAGTCGAGGACGTTGGCGCGACGGTCCAGTACGAAGACGTGGAAGAACCCGCTCAGGACGAAGAGCGCGCCGACCGTCATGTTGAGGACCGAGGCGAAGTTGCCGCCGACGGCCGCGCCGGCGAGCAGCGTGAGGCCGACGACGGCGGAGATCACGCTGAGCGCGACGTTGGTGGTCATGCCGGCGATCGTGTCGCCCGCGGTGTCGAACGGGCTCAGCGCGTCCGCGAAGCCGAGACATGCGAAGACCAGCAGGACCAGCCCGCAGAAGCCCGCACCGTAGCGGTAGACGGTGGCCAGATGGTGATCGACGGGCATTTCGTCTTTTAGCCTCATGTCCGCTGTTTCCGCGTGTGTGCTCGCTTCGGATGCATGTCCGGCGACAGGGTCCCGGGCCGGTACCGGGGCGTGCATCCGCCGCGGACCCTGTGTCCGAAGTGGGCAGTGACGACCTGGTGCGCGCAGCGGCCGCACCGCCCGGCCTGCCGGCAGGAGACGCTCATGCACGAGGTGGCGACGGACCAGGCGTTCGACGCGCGCGGCCGGCGGCACGACGACGGCGTCGGTGACCGTCCGGCGCCGGAGCCGGTGATACGGCAGGTACCGCTCACCTGGCGCGGCCTGGGTCTGGACACGATGGCGTCGCTGCTGGTGGAGTCCTTCGCCCGCCTCGGCAGGCGCTGCTTCGCGGCCCGTTGCCAGTGGCCCCGCCTGCATCCGCTGAACGAACGCGCGCTGGGCGCGGTGGCGCACCATCCGCTGATCATGGCGGAGTCCGCCCGGCAGCTCGCCCTCGCACTGGAGTACGGCCGTCCTCCGGGAGCGGTTCGTGCTCGGCTCGAACCCGTCTCGGTCCGCCTGGGACTGCGGCTGCGGTCGTGGCCCGTGGAGCGGGGCGGCGCCACCGACGTGGACGTGCGGATGAGCGTGAGCGATCTGGTGACCGTGGCCGGTCGGCCCGTGTCCCATCGCGTCACGGCCGAGTTCCTGCACACGGGGGAATCCTTCGGGTCGTGCACCATGCGGTTCGCCCGCCCGGCGGGCTCGGCGGTACCCGTGGAGGGAGCACCGCTTCCGGGTCTGCTGCATCCCCCGGCGGCCGCGGTCGGTGCCACGGCCGACGGTGACGTGATGCTGGCGCGAGCACCTCAAGGACGACTGGTGACCGCCCCGCGCGACCCCGGGCACCCGGTGCTCCTGGCCGGCCGGCCGGCGCGCATGCCCCTGTTGGCGGTCCTGGAGGCGGGGCGGCAGGCGGTTCTGCTGGAGAGTGGGATGACGGCTGCCGCGGTGATCGGACTGCGGGCGGACGTGTGCGCACCGGTGCCGTCGCGCGGCGCCCTGATCGAGACCTCGGCGGAACCGGGCGGATCCCGGTTCCTGGTCACGGCCGCGGGCCGCCGCGACGGGCGCGGTGACGTTGTGGGGCAAGTGATCGGAAGTCCCGGCATGGTGTGGTGAACGGACTGGAAGGAAAGAGCCGTGGCGGCGAACGGACGGCAGGACCAGCAACGACTGCTCTGTCTGGTGACCGGGGCCTCCGGGTACGTCGGCGGACGCCTCGTGCCGGAGTTGCTGGGGGCCGGTCACCGGGTGCGGTGTCTGGCCCGCACCCCGGCCAAACTCCGTGACCAGCCCTGGGCGTCCGATGTCGAGAGCGTGCGGGGAGACGTCACCGACCCGCGTTCCGTCGCCGAGGCCATGCGCGGCGTCGACGTCGCCTACTACCTGGTGCACGCCCTCGGGTCGGGCTCCGGCTTCGAGGACACCGACCGTCGTGCGGCGCGCGTCTTCGCCCAACAGGCGTACGAGGCGGGCGTGCGGAGGATCGTCTACCTGGGTGGTCTGACTCCGCGGGGCGTTCCCGAACGCACGCTCTCCCCTCATCTGCGGTCACGCGCGGAGGTCGGCCGCATCTTCCTCGACGCCCCCGTGCCCGCCACCGTGCTGCGGGCCGCTGTGGTCATCGGATCGGGGTCGGCGTCCTTCGAGATGCTGCGCTACCTGACCGAGCGGCTTCCCGTCATGGTGACGCCCAGTTGGGTGCACACCCGTACCCAGCCCATCGCGATCCGCGACGTGTTGCACTACCTGGTCGGGTCGGCCACCATGCCGGACAACGTCGACCGCGCCTTCGACGTCGGAGGGCCGGACGTGCTCACCTACCGCGAGATGATGCGCCGCTACGCCACCATGAGCGGGCTCCGGCGGCGGATCATCGTGCCGGTTCCGGTGCTCACTCCCGGGTTGTCCAGCCACTGGGTCGGCCTCGTCACGCCGGTCCCGGCCGCCCTCGCGCGGCCCCTGACGGAGTCCCTGCGTCATGAGGTGGTGTGCCAGGAGCACGACATCGCCCGGTACGTCCCTGACGCTCCCGGCCGGCCCCTGCCGTTCGACGAAGCCCTGGCGCTGGCCCTGCGTCGGGTCCGGGAGGCCCAGGTGGTCACGCGCTGGTCGTCCGCCTCGGTCCCCGGAGCCCCCAGTGATCCCCTGCCCACCGACCCCGACTGGGCCGGCGGCAGTCTGTACCAGGACGAGCGGGAACTGCGGGTCGACGCGTCTCCGGAAGCCCTGTGGAAAGTGGTGGAGGGCATCGGCGGGGACAACGGCTGGTACTCCTTCCCGCTGGCCTGGGCCGTCCGCGGCTGGCTGGACCGGTTCGTCGGCGGTGTCGGGCTGCGCCGCGGCCGGCGGGACGCCCAGCACCTGCGGGTCGGCGACTCGCTGGACTTCTGGCGGGTCGAGGAGATCGAACCGGGACGGCTGCTGCGGCTGCGTGCGGAGATGCGGCTGCCGGGACTGGCGTGGCTGGAGATGCACGTCGAGACGGACGCGGAAGGCCGTACCCGCTATCGGCAGCGTGCCCTGTTCCATCCGCGTGGGCTGCTCGGCCACGCCTACTGGTGGTCCGTGTCCCCCTTCCATGCCGTTGTCTTCGGCGGCATGGCGCGCAACATCGGTCAGGCCGCCGCCAAGGGCCTGACCACCCGCAGGAGTGATGACCGTTCGCGGCGCATCCGGCGTCGACGCAGCCCGCGAAGTGTGGAGCACTGAGCCTTCGTCCAAGCACCACTCAAGCACCACTGCGCCAGGAGTGACGCCATGACCGTCGCGGTCGTCCTGTTCACCTCGGACCTGCGTCTGCACGATCACCCGCCTCTGCACGCCGCGCTCGAGGCGGCGGACGAGGTGGTGCCGCTGTTCGTCCTCGACGCCGGCATCCACGAGGCGGGGTTCGACGCCCCCAACCGCAGGGCCTTCCTCGTCGACTGTCTCAGCGACCTCGACTCCTCGCTGCGCCGCCGCGGTGGCCGGCTCGTGGTCCGCGACGGACCGGTCGTCCGGGAGGTCCGCGCGGTCGCCGCCCGGTGCGGGGCCACCGAGGTGCACGTGGCCGCGGGTGTCACCGCGTACGCCCAGCACCGCGAGGAACGGCTGCGCGAGGGGCTGGGCGAGGACGGCGTCGCACTGCGCGTGCACGAGACGGTGATCACCGCCGTCGCCCCGGGGGCGGTGACGCCCTCCGGCTCGGACCACTTCGCGGTGTTCACTCCCTACTTCCGCCGCTGGTCGCAGGTCTCGTCGAGAAAGCCCCTGGCCGCTCCGCGCACCGTGCGTGTGCCGGACGGAGTCCGCGGCGAGCCGCTGCCCGACCGCGCGGACGTGGCCGGTGCCTCGCCCGGTCTTCCGGCCGGAGGGGAGACGGCCGGGCGCGACCGGTTCGCACGGTGGTCGCGCTCTGGACTGTCCCGCTACGAGGAGCGGCACGACGACCTCGCGGACGATGCCACGTCCCGGCTGTCGCCGTACCTCCACTTCGGTGCGCTCTCCCCGCTGGAACTCGTCCACCGGGCCCGCGCGCACGGCGGGCCCGGCGCGGAGGCGTTCGTCCGCCAGGTGTGCTGGCGGGACTTCCACCACCAGGTGCTGGCGGCCCGGCCCGAGGCGTCGGTGAAGGACTACCGCACCCGGCACGACCGCTGGCGTGACGAGGAGGACGCCGCCGAGGACATCGTCGCCTGGCGGGGCGGACGGACGGGTTACCCGGTCGTCGACGCGGCCATGCGCCAGTTGCGTCACCAGGGCTGGATGCACAACCGGGCACGGTTGCTGGTGGCGAGTTTCCTGACCAAGACGCTGTACGTCGACTGGCGGATCGGCGCCCGGCACTTCCTGGACCTCCTCGTGGACGGCGATGTCGTCAACAACCAGCTCAACTGGCAGTGGGTCGCCGGCACCGGCACCGACACCCGCCCCCACCGCGTCCTCAATCCGCTCGTCCAGGCCAAGCGGTTCGACCCGGACGGCACGTACGTACGGCGCTGGGTCCCCGAACTCAGGAGTGTGACCGGCAGGAAGGTGCACGAACCCTGGCGCCTGTCGGCAGCGGAACGAGGAGAACTCGACTATCCGGACCCGCTCGTCGACCTCGCCGACGGGCTCGCGCGCTTCAAGCACGCCCGCGGCCGGGACTGAGGGGACGCGTCGTGCACTGGCTCTTCGGTGACCAACTGGGTCCGCACTTCCTCACGCCGGGCGAAGGGGGACCCGGACCGGAAACCCGGTTGCTCATGATCGAGGCGCGCTCCGTCTTCCGGCGGCGCCGATTCCACCGGGCCAAGGCCCACCTGGTGCTGTCCGCGATGCGCCACCGCGCGGCCGAACTGGGCGACCGCGTCACGTACGTGCGTGCCGACACCTACCGTCAGGGCCTCGAACGGGCGGCGCGCGGGCGCCCGGTCGGCGTCCACCACCCCACCTCGCACGCGGCCCTGCGCCTGGTGCGCACCCTGCCCGGAGTGACGGTGGGCCCCGCCCGCGGCTTCCTCGTGCCGTTGGCCGACTTCACCGCCTGGGCCGACGGCCACGGCGGCAGGCGCCTGCGGCAGGAGGACTTCTACCGCTGGGTCCGCCGCGGGCACGACCTGCTCATGGACGGCGAGCAGCCCGCGGGAGGACGGTGGAACCTCGATCACGACAACCGGGAACCCCCGCCCCGCGAGGCCACCTCACTCCAGGTCGGCCGCCCGTACCGGCCCCGCGAGGACGACATCGACGAGGAGGTCCGCGACGACCTCGACCGCTGGGAGCGCGAGGGCGACGTTTCCTTCGTCGGACGGGACGGGCCCCGCCTGTTCCCCGCCACCCGGGCGGAGGCGCGACGGGCACTGCGGCGTTTCGTCGAACGCCGGCTCGCCACGTTCGGGCCCTACGAGGACGCCATGCTCGCCGGCGACCCCGCGATGAGCCACAGCCTCCTCTCGTCCTCCCTGAACCTCGGCCTGCTCGACCCGGCCGAGTGCGTCGAACGGGCAGAGCGTGCCTGGCGCGAGGGTCTGGCGCCGCTGAACAGCGTGGAGGGCTTCGTGCGGCAGATCGCCGGCTGGCGCGAGTACGTCTGGCAGGTGTACTGGTACTTCGGCGAGGACTACCGGCGCTCCAACACGCTCCGGCACACCGCGCCGCTGCCGGACTGGTGGAGCGGCCTGGACGCGGACGCCGTGCGGGCGAACTGCCTGCGCACGGTCTTGGCCCAGGTGCGGGACACGGGCTGGACGCACCACATCCCCCGACTGATGATGCTCGGCAGTCACGCGCTCCAGCGGGGCTGGGACCCCGCCGCCGTCACGGACTGGTTCCACCGCTGCTTCGTGGACGGCTACGACTGGGTCATGCTCCCCAACGTCGTCGGCATGTCCCAGTACGCCGACGGCGGCCGGATGACCACCAAGCCCTACACGTCGGGCGGCGCGTACGTGAACCGCATGAGCGATTTCTGCGGCCCGTGCGTCTACCGGCCAGGCGAGCGCACCGGCGAGCACGCGTGTCCGTACACCGCCGGCTACTGGGCGTTCCTCGACCGGCACCGGGAACTATTGGCCGGCAATCAGCGCGTGGCCCGGCCGGTGCGGCAGTTGGACCGGCTCGGCGACCTTCCGGAGGTACTCGAACAGGAGCATGCGCGGGGTGACACACCGCCTTGAACCTCTCACCGTTGCGCCGGCGGGGTGAAGTCGGACCGGACCCGGCGCCGGAGCGGGCACAAGTCAGTGCATCCGCAACAGGGCACCCGGTGGAAGCAGTGGCGTGCGGACAACCAAGAGTGAGAAGGGGCTGCGCATGCCTGGACTGCCGCCGATGGTGGCCCCACCGGCCGAACGGGTCGACGACCCCCTCACCGCGTCCGACGCGGCGAACGCGGTCGGCACCGTCCTCGAGGAGGTACTGGACGAACGACTGCGGCACTCCCGTGCCGTCGACCCCGTCTTCGCCCGGGAGCTGGCCGACCGTCTCGCGGCGCTGACCGCGCGGGGTGGAAAGCGGCTGCGTACCGCGTTCGCCCACTGCGGCTGGCTCGCCGCGGGCGGCTCAGGAGACGCCACGGCCGTCCTGCGAACGGGAGCCGCACTCGAACTGCTCCAGGCGTGCGCTCTGATCCACGACGACGTGATGGACGGCTCGGTACAGCGACGCGGCGCACCGGCCCTGCACGTCGACCTGGCCCGCAGGCACTGGGCAGCGGGCATGCACGGCTCGTCGGAGTCCTTCGGCACCTCCGCCGCCGTCCTGACCGGTGACCTGGCCCTCGCCTGGGCGGACGATCTGCTGGCCGAGACGGCACTCGGTACGCCGCACGGCACACGCCTGCACGGCGAGTGGCGGGCGATGCGCACCGAGATGGTCGCCGGGCAGTACCGCGATCTGCACGCGCAGGCCGCCCGGTCCTCCGGCGTCGACGAGGCGCTGACCATCGCCACCTTGAAGAGCGCCCTGTACACCGTCGCGCGGCCCCTCGCGCTGGGAGCCGTGCTGGCCGGAGCCGACGGGGACGCACTGGACGCGCTGCGGGCGGCCGGCCGGTGCGCCGGGCTGGCCTTCCAACTGCGCGACGACCTCCTGGGCGCCTTCGGCGACCCCACGCTGACCGGGAAACCGGCCGACGACGACCTGCGCTCCCGCAAGCTCACCTACCTGCTCGCCGTCGCCGTCCGGCTCGCCGATGCCGCCGATGACCACTTGTCGGCCGCGGCGCTGGCTCCGGACGCGGACCCGAAGTCCGACAGGGCCGTCCGGCAGGTGCGGTCCGCGCTGGTGCGCACCGGTGCCCGGGACCTGGTCGAGGCGAAGATCGGGGAGCTGACGGACATGAGCCTCGCGCACTTCGACCGCTGCGGCGCGCGCCCGGCCGTGCGGCACGAGTTCGCCGCGCTGGTCGGGCGGGCCACGGGCGCGGTCCCGCGTGGTGACGGGGAGGTCGCGTGAAGCGGGTACCGGGGCCGACCGACCACGTCGTCGTGGTCGGGGCCGGGCTGTCCGGGCTGGCGTGCGCCCTGCACCTGCTGGGTGCGGGCCGCAGGGTCACCGTCGTCGAACGGGACGCCGTCCCCGGCGGCCGGGCCGGCCGGGTGCGGCGGGCCGGCTACGAGATGGACACCGGTCCCACGGTGCTGACCATGCCGCACCTGGCCGACGAGGCGTTCGCCGCCGTCGGGGACAGCCTCCACCGCCGCGTCGGGCTGACGGCTCTGGATCCGGCCTACCGGGCCTGTTTCGCGGACGGGTCCTCACTCGACGTGCACACCGACGGCGAGGCGATGGAGGCCGAGGTGCGCCGCTTCGCCGGACCTGCGCAGGCGGCCGGTTACCGCGACCTGCGGCAGTGGCTCGAACGGCTGTACCGGGTGCAGATGCGCCGTTTCATCGACACCAACTTCGACTCCCCCCTCCAGCTGCTGCACCCGGACCTGGCCCGGTTGGCGGCACTGGGGGGGTTCGGACGCCTGGACGGCCGCATCGGCCGCTTCCTGTCCGACGAGCGCCTGCGCCGCGTCTTCTCCTTCCAGGCGCTGTACGCCGGGGTGGCCCCCGCCCGCGCACTCGCTGCCTACGCGGTGATCGCCTACATGGACACGGTGGCCGGCGTCTGGTTTCCCAAGGGCGGCATGCACGCACTCCCCCGAGCCATGGCCGACGCGGCGGCGGACGCGGGTGCCGATCTGCGCTGGACGGCCGAAGTGGACACGCTGGAGCGGTCCGCGGGCCGGGTACGGGCCGTCCGCCTGGCCTCCGGCGAGCGCATCGCCTGCGACGCCGTGGTGCTGACGTGCGAACTGCCCGTCGCCTACGGGCTGCTGGGACGGGCACCCCGGCGTCCGGCACGGCTGCGGCACTCGCCGTCCGCCGTGATCCTGCACGCGGGCACCGACCGCACCTGGCCGCACCTGGCCCACCACACCATCTCCTTCGGCGCCGCGTGGGAGCGCACCTTCGAGGAGCTGACCCGTACCGGAGAGCTGATGAGCGACCCGTCCTTGCTGATCACCCGCCCCACCACGCACGACCCGGCCCTGGCACCGCCCGGGCGCCACCTCCACTACGTCCTGGCGCCCTGTCCCAACACGCACGTCGGTCCGGAGGCGGCCGCGTGGCGTGACCTCGGCCCGCGCTACCGCGACAGCCTGGTCGGCGTATTGGAAAAGCGGGGGCTGGAGGGGTTCGCGGACAGTGTCCAGGAGGAGCTCCTGGTGACGCCGCTCGACTGGGACGCGCAGGGCCATGCGGCGGGCAGCCCCTTCTCGGTCTCCCACACCTTCGCCCAGACCGGCCCCTTCCGCCCGCGCAACCTCGTACGAGGGCTGGACAACGTGGTGCTCGCGGGCTGCGGGACCGCCCCGGGAGTCGGCGTTCCGACCGTACTGGTCAGCGGCAAGCTCGCCGCCGCGCGTATCACCGGCGGCGCCCGCTCCCGGCCCGCCCGAACGCGTCGGTACCCGGCCGTTCCCGCCGCGTATCCCGCCCCGGCCCCGGCAGGTACCGATGAGCCGTCGTGAACTGGACGCGGCGGGGATCACCGATCCCCTGCTGCGCGCCGCCTACACCCGGTGCCGCCGGCTCAACGCCCGCCACGGCAAGACCTACTTCCTGGCCACCCGCCTGCTGCCACTCGAACGCCGCTCCGCCGTGCACGCCCTGTACGGCTTCGCCCGCTGGGCGGACGACATCGTGGACGACCTCGACCGGCACCGCACGCCCGAGGAACGCGACCGGTTGCTGCGGCGCCTGGAGAGCGACCTGGCCGACGGGCTGCTCACCCGGGCGGGCCGCGAACCCGTGGTCAGGGCCGTGGCGGACACCGCCGACCGGTACGGCATCGATCATGCGCTCTTCGCCGACTTCCTGTCCTCGATGCGGGCCGACCTGACCGTCACCCACTACCCGACCTTCGCCGATCTGCAGGGGTACGTGCACGGTTCGGCGGCGGTCATCGGCCTGCAGATGCTGCCGGTCCTCGGCACGGTCAGGGCCCGGGAGGAGGCGGCGCCGCACGCGGCGGCGCTCGGCGTGGCGTTCCAGCTCACCAACTTCCTGCGCGACGTCGGTGAGGATCTCGACCGCGGGCGGGTCTACCTGCCCGGTGATCTGCTGGCCGCGCACGGCGTGGACCGGTCCCTGCTGGAGTGGAGCAGGCGTACCGGGCGCCGCGACCGCCGCATCCGGGCCGCTCTCATGGCGGCGGAGGCCATGACGCGGCGCGTGTACCGGACGGCGGAGCCGGGCATCGCCATGCTCGATCCGCGGGTGCGTCCCTGCATCCGTGCCGCGTTCACCCTCTACGGCGGGATTCTCGACGCGATCGCCGAGCAGGATTACAGCGTGCTGCATCGTCGTGCGGTGGTGTCGCGCCGGCGTCGGGCGGCAACGGCCGCTGCCGGGGTGCTGCGCGTAGCCGGTGCCCGGTTGCGTGCTCGTACGGAGGACCGCGTGGCTCGGGCAGGAGCGTCGGCAGTCGAACGGAAGGGTCCGGTGCGGTGAGTGGTCGAGGGAACGGCAAGCGGTGGTCGCCACCCTTGCGCCGACGTGCTTCCGGTCCCCACTGGGCGGCTCAGACTCCGACGTGGCGACAGGCACGTCCCGCGCTCATCGCCGACGCGCTCAAGAGGGCGTCCGCCCGTCCGTCCGGCAACTGGTTCGTGGTCGGCGCCTCCCGGAACGTGCGCGCGGGCGACCGGCCCTACGGCCGGACGGTCGGTGGTGTGGAGGTCGTGCTGTGGCGGTCGGAGGACGGCGAGCCCCATGCCGGTGAGGGCATCTGCCCGCACCTGGGTGCTCCGCTGCGCGACAGCCGGGTGGTGTGCGGCACGCTGGTCTGCCACTGGCACGGGCTCGCCCTGGACGGTTCCGCGTCCGCGGGCTGGCGGCCGTTCCCGGTGCACGACGACGGCGTACTCGTCTGGGTGCGGCTGGACGAGGTGGGCGGCGAGGAGCCCGGCGCGCGGCCCGTCGTGCCCGCCCGGCCCGTGACGGGCCGTGGGGTGGACGCGGTGTTCACGGCGGTGGGGCGGTGCGAACCGCAGGACGTGGTGGCCAACCGGCTCGATCCGTGGCACGGCTCGTGGTTCCATCCGTACTCGTTCGTCGACCTCTCGGTGGCGCGGGAGCCGCAGGGGGACGAGGACGACGCCTTCGTCGTCGACGTCTCCTTCCGGGTGGCCGGGCGGCTCGTGGTCCCGGTGCGGGCCGAGTTCACCGCGCCGGAGCCGCGCACGGTCGTCATGCGCATCACCGACGGGGAGGGCGCCACGTCCGTGGTGGAGACGCACGCGACGCCGCTGACCGGGCCGGACCACGAGCGTCCGCGCACCGCCGTGGTCGAGGCGGTCGTCGCCGCCTCGGACCGGCCCGGCTTCGCCGTGGCCCGGGCCGCGGCCCCCGTGCTGCGCCCGCTGATGCGCCGTACGGCCGGACGGCTGTGGCGCGACGACCTTGCCTACGCCGAACGGCGCTGGACGCTGCGCAGCACCGGTCGGTTTCCCGGCTGAGGGCGGCCGCCGGTCAGGGCGCCGAGTGGCGCCCTGCGGCGGCCCCGAGCGCTCGCAGCACGGACGACCGCCCCGTCCGGGGAACCGTCCACAGGGTCTGGCCGCGCACTCCACGGTCGGCGAGCAGGGCGTTCGCGGCCAGGAAGCCGGTGGTGGCGGCCCGTTCCATGAGGGCGACGGGCAGGTCGCAGCGGATTCCGTCGCCGGCCAGGGTCAGCCACGGGTGGGGGGTGCGCACGGTGGGGCGCAGCCGGTGGGAGCCGACCTCGAACAGCGGGCAGTCCGAGCGCCACTCGTGCCGGGCGTCGACGACGCGCGCCTCACGGGTTTCCGGGTACACCTGGTGCAGCCGGTCGACGAGTTCGTCCTGCACCTGCTTCGGTTCGGCCGCCGGGTCCACGGCGTAGGCGTGCAGTTCCACGACCGATCCCCCGCTCCGCGCGGCCCAGCGGGCGGCCTCGCCCTCGTACCGCTCCAGGACGCTGACGTTGTCCAGTCCGTCGAAGCCGCTGGTGCCGAGGAACCCGGGCCGGTCGGCGTCGACCGGCCGGTCGAGCCAGAGCCGCGAGACGAGGAACGGCGGCGCGGTGCGCAGGGCCGCGATGCCGTCCCGCCAGGCGTCGGTGCCCAGGCCGGGTGACGCTGCGACGGTCTGCCGCAGCCCCGCGGTGTCGAGGGCCAGTACCACCGCCTGGTGGCGGTCGGCACCGGTGTCCGTGATCACGTCCGCTCCGCCGCCGTCGCGCGGACGGACCCCTTGCACAGGGGTTCCGGTGCGCACGTCCACTCCGAGGCGCCGGAGGTAGTCGCCCAGCGGGTCCCACAGTGCCTGGGGGAAGGGTTCGTCCGGTACGTCGAAGAGCAGGCCCTCGGCCGATCCGAGGAAGTAGATGTGGAACATCAGCAGCAGTTCCGCGGCGGACAGGCGCCGCGGATCGGCGAAGAAGCTGCGGGAGAACACCTCGAAGGCCAGGTGGTGCGCCGCTTCGGGGAAGCGCACGCCTTCCAGGAAGCCGGTGGCGGTGACGGTGTCGAAGCGTTCGTAGACCTCGGGCACGCGCACGTCGAGGAGCGGCAGTGCGGCCCGCGCGTCCATCGCGGCGAGGTCCCGCCACCCGAAGGTGGGGCTGAGCGCGACGAAACCGAGCGCGCTGAACGGCGGGGTCCGCGGGACACGGGCGAAGCTGTCGGTCAGACCGCCGCTGTGCCGCAGCGGGTAGTCGGGCAGCGGGGTGAGGCGCTCCAGGCCGGGGTCCGTGCGGCGGAGCAGTCCGCGGAGGTTGTAGTACTGGCGGAAGAAGGCGTGGAACCCTCGGGTCATGGTCACGGGGGTGCCGTCCGTCAGGGTGGTGCGCCGGCCGGAGAGCCGACCACCGAGTGAGTCCCCTTTCTCGTACAGGGTCACGCGGGCGCCGCGTTCGGCCATGAGCGTGGCCGCGGCCAGACCGGCGATCCCGCCGCCGATCACCGCCACGGACGGCTCGTCACCGCGTCGGAATCGGTCCGCACCGGGTGCGGGGAAGACGATTTCGGCCTTGCGGTCGCGGCCCCGTCGGGCGGCGGTGGTGCGGCGGGCGGTCACCGGACGTGCTCCTCTGTCGTCCTGGGCTCGCCGTTGCGGGCGAGGAAGGTGTGCACGATGCCCGTCTGCCATCCGGCGACGGGGGCGACGCGCACCGAGGTCAGGCCCGCCCGCGTCAGCCGGGCGGCGAACTCGGGTGCGGTGTCGAAGGCGACGACGCTGTGCCGGAGATGGCGGTAGAGGGTGCGGTCGCCGGTGAGCGTGCCCGCGGGGACGACGAGCCCGTGGCACACCGCCGACCACAAAGCCCGGTGCACCGGTGAGCCGCTGAGGCTGTACTCGTGTGCGGCGAAGCGTCCGCCCGGCCGCAGGAGTCCGCGGACGCTCCCGAGGACCGCGTCCGGGTCGGTGACGTTGCGGAACAGGTAGGCGCCGAAGACCGCGTCGAAAGGGCTCTCGCCCTCGCGGGCCGCACCGACTTCCTCGGCGGTCAGGTGGAGGAAGCGCACGCGTGCGGGCCACGGTTTGGCCAGTGCTCGGCGCAGCATGCCGGCGGACGCGTCCACGGCCGTGATCCGGGCCCGTGGGGCGGCCCTGAGCAGGGCCCGAGTGGAGGCGCCGGTGCCGCATCCGAGGTCGAGCAGGTGCAGTCCGGCTCCGTCGTCCGGGAGCGCGAGACGTCGGGCCGAGCGCAGGAGGCCCGCACGGTAGCCGGGATTGAGGGCCGTGAGGTGGTCGTAGGTGTGGGAGGCGTGGTCGAAGGCGCGGGCCAGGTCGTGGTCGCGCAGGAGCGTCATCGGGTGTGTCCTCCGGTTCGGTCGGCGGGCCGGGAGCGGCGCGGGAGGAAGGGCACTTCGGCCGCGGTGCGCAGCATCGGCCGGACGGGGGTGCGCAGCCCGATGCCCCACTCCTCCCGGAGCGAGGTCGTGCCGTCGAGGAACCTCAGCAGACGCTCGGCAGGGACCCGGCGGAACAGGTCGGTGAAGAAGCGCGGCCCGTCGATGCGACCGGTGTCCAGGGCGCGCAGCAGGATCGCGTCCATGGCCAGTGCCCGCAGCCCGTGCGGTGCCGGGAAGCGGTCGTGTCCGTCACGCAGGGCGGCGGCGATGGCCCTGCTGTGGCGTTGCACCGCGGCGAAGGTGTAGCCGGTGGCGGGACGAGTGGCACCGCCCGCGGTGCCGATACGGAACACGGCGTGCCCGGCACGCCGTGGAAAGCGGGCGTCGGTCATGGGGATGACGCCCTGCTCCGTCCGTTCCACGGTGAGTCGGCCGAGTCCGAGGATGTCGCGGCAGTAGTGCCCGAGTGCCGACTCGTACGCCGCGGTGGTCAGCACCTCGCGGGAGAACTCGGTGTACTCCACGAGCGCCCGGTCCGGCGCCAGCGGCAGGACGTAACCGAAGGCGAGCCCGTGGGCCGGCTGCGGAACCCGGAAGTCCATCAGATCCGCGACCGCGGGATCGAACCGGTCGGTGTCGGTGCGCACGAACCAGCCGCGGAAGTGCTGGAGCAGCCGCGTACGCGCCGGCGGCAGACCGGGCAGCGGCCGCGAGTCGAAGACCCTGCGGGCGGGCAGCGTCAGGGGCCGGCCTCCCGGCAGCGCGCACCGGACCTCCGCGCCCGCGGGTACGGCGCGCACCGCTTCCGCCGTCCCTCGCAGAAGGCGCGCTCCCTCCGTACGGGCCAGGCGGCCGTGGACCATTCGCTCGAAGTCCGCGGAGCGCACCATGCGGTAGGTGAACGGGGCCGGATCGACGGTGACCAAACCGCCGTCCGCGCCGTGCAGACGCAGTACGGACCAGGTGGCGCTGACCGCCTCTTCGAGGCCGTCGGTGCCCGCCCCCCAGTAGCACCAGGTGCGCTCCGCGGGGCGCAGCGGGCCGTCCGGCGGCTCCACCAGGGTCACGGCGGTGGCCGTGCCGCTCTCCGTCAGCCGGTGAGCGAGGCTGAGACCGGCCGCACCGCCACCGAGGACGAGCACGCCCGAGTCCTCGGTGCAGCGGGGTGTCACCACGGTCGCCGTTCGACGACCGGGCTTCCGTCGGAGCCCGGGTGCCGCAGCCCGCCGTGCACCTCGGAGCCGGTGGCCGGCGTGCCCGGACGGGCCCCTGCCGCTCCTGCCGCCAGGACACGCGCGACAAGCACACCCCTCGGATCCACGTCTCACCCCTCAGTACGGACAGCTATTCCGTCCGGTCGCCATGGCTTCGGGACCGAGGCCGTCCATGGATGCGGCCGGGCACCACTTCATCACTGGCGTCGCCCCTGCGGTTCCAGGTCCGCCCGTACCTCCCGCGCCGCGCGCGTACCCGACGCCAGGGCACCCTGAACGGAGCCGGTCGCCCGGTGGTCCCCGCACACGTACCTCCCTGGGCCGCGGCGGGTGGTTCGGCTCAGCGGCCAGGGCGGAAGCATCGCGGGCAGCGCGCCGTCGACGGTGCGGGCGGCGATCTGCTCCCAGCCGCTCGTGTCGGTGCCGTACAACTCGGCCAGCCGCCGGAGCACCGCCTGTGCCCTGCCGGGGAGGTCCGTGCCCAGCACGGAGGTGGAGATCAGTGCGGTGCCGGGGGGCGCGTGCGTGGGAGCGACTTGGCTGAGGACGCAGGTGTTCAGGATCGCTCCGGTGCTGTCCACCATGAGGATCGGGTCGGCCGTCGGCGGACTGTCGGTGGCGTGGTAGTAGGTGGTGACGGTGCGCGTGGCCGGAACGGACAGGTCCGGGAGCAGGCCGGCGGCGGTCGCCGGGTCCGTCGCCACCACGACCGCCCGGGCCGGCACCTCGCCACCGTCGCCGAGCAGCACTCCGGCGTCCGTGATCTCCGCGACGGGCGAACCGAGGCGCAGGACGCCGTCGGGCAGGCCCTCGGCGAGCTGGGCCGGTACGGCGCCGATGCCCTCGGCCGGCAGGCACAGGGAGCCTCGGGCCATGCTCCGCCAGACGAGGTGGAAGAACCGGGCGGAGGTCTCGAGCCGGTTCTCCAGGAAGACGCCGGACAGGAACGGCCGCAGGATGCCGGCGATCGCGGCGTCCGACAGTCCCGCCCCGGACAGGGCTGCCGCGGTCGAGCGGTCCCGGCACCGGCGGGTGACGGAGACGGGCAGAACGGCGTCCCGTGCGGTGAGTGCCGCCAGCGCGGTCAGATCGCGGGCCGACAGGGCTCGCCCCGGCAGCAGGGTCCGCGCCGCACGGGTTTCCCTGGTCGGGTCGGCGAGACGGATGGGCCCGCTCGGCGTGTGCGCCACGACGCCCGCAGTGAACGGCCTCAGTCGCAGGCCCTTCAGGGCCATACGCCGCTTCACCTGTGGATAGGAGGTGTTGAATACCTGGAATCCGCGATCCAGCAGGAAGCCGTCCCGCCGGTCCGTGCGCATACGGCCCCCGACACCGTCGGACGCCTCCAGGAGTGCCACCCGCCATCCGGCACGGCACAGGTCGAGGGCGCAGCCCAGGCCTGCCAGCCCCGCACCGACGACGACCACGTCCGCTGGGCGGCGATGTCCGTCGCTCATCTGTCTCCTCACTCGACGTCATGTCCGTGCTGCCCAGGCGATGGAGGCCGGCCGGTCGGCTCCTCAGCCTCGGCCGACGTCCCACGCAGTTCGGTACGGTCCGGGGCCGAAACCCTGTGCGAGTCGCGGCGAAACGCCCGCCGGCCGACGACCGGGCCACGACCACCAGGTCAGCGGACCACGTCACCCGGCCGATGCCCAGCCGCCACGACGAAGGACAGTCGGACGACAACACCTCACGGGTACAGCGACGACTCCAGAGCGGCGACCGCTTCGGCAAGCCCCGACGGACGCGCCAGACCTGCCACCGGCCGGCCCGCCCATCCGGGTCCCAGGGTGAGGACGACGGGCCGCCGCCGGGCTCCGCGCACGCCCCACTCCATGGCGGCCACGTGCTGGGCCAGCGGTCGGCTGGCGGTGGTGCGGGACTGCGCCCACAGTCCCACCGCGGCCGGCCCGGTCCTGCGCACCGCCGCGACGAGCGACTCGACGGGCAGCGCACCGCCGAACATCCGCACCGGGATTCCTCGCTCCGTGAGTGCCGCCGACAGTACCTCCAGCGGCAGCGTGTGGTTCTCCCCGGGCACGCAGGCAAGCACCGTGGTGGCACCGGGGCGGTCCTCGACCGTGCGGGATGTGGCGCGTCGGAGCGCCCCCGACACGTGCCAGGACAGGAAGTGCTCGACCTCGACGTACTTCTCGCCGGACGTCTCCCACTTGCGACCGACGGCCTGGAGCGTGGGCACGATCACCTCGGTCCAGGCGGCGACCAGCCCGTGTTCGGCGATTGCGGCGAGCAGCAGTTCGTCCAGGACGGCGGCGTCCAGGCGCAGGGCGGCTCTCGCGATCCCCCGGCACTCCTGTCGTACGTCGCCCAACTGCAGGCCGCTCCCCGCCCGGCTCCGACGCCCGGCGGAAGCACGACGAGCCGCGTCGGCACCTCGGGGCCGGGCAGTCGCCGTCGGGGCCTCTTCACTGCGTGCGAGCCGTGCCGACTCGGCCGGTGGCAGTCCGGTCGCCGTCAAGGCGCACATCCGCTGCAGCCTCGCCACGTCCTGCGCCGTCCAGCGCCGGTGCCGTCCATTCGTGTGCGCGTCCGGTCCCAGCCCGTACCGGCGGTCCCACGTGCGGACCGTGGTGGGCGCCACGCCCAGACGCCGGGCCACCTCGCCGGTCGTCAACCCGCCCCGGCGCGGACCGCCCTCGTCGACCGGGGCGTCACTGTCTCCCGTATGCGTGCTCACACATCCACTATACGACGCACAAACGACGCATGTTGCCTGCGTCGTTTGTGCGTCCAACACTGGAGCGACGCACCCGTCAGCCACGCAGGGCAGACCGGAGACGTGCCGCTCGGCGAACGGCCCCTCCCGTCCCCGTACGGCGCACGGCAGGAGGAACGGCCATGAACACGCGCACACGACCGACCACCACCTTGCTCTCGCCCGTGGAGGAGACGCAGTACGAGGAGGAACTGGCTCAGGGCCTCGTCAAAGCCGACGAGGAGGCGTTCGCGGCCATCTACCGGCGCTGGGGATCACTCGTGCACACCATGGCCACCCGGTCCCTCGGCGACACTCACGAGGCCGAGGACGTGACCCAGCAGGTCTTCGTCGGCGCGTGGCGCGGGCGGCGCGGTTTCCGGCCCGAACGGGGCACACTCGGCGCCTGGCTCGTCGGCATCACGCGCCGGAAGATCGTCGACGCGCTGGCGGCCAGGACACGGCGCCTGTCCCTGGTCGAGTCGGCCGGACAGGAGGTCACGCCCGCCCGTCTCGTCCAGCCGGCACCGGACGAGGTACTCGACCGCGTACTGCTCGTGGAGGCCCTGTCCCGCTTGCCGCAGGCCCAGCGAGAGGTGCTGTGCATGGCTTTCTACGAGGACCTGACACAGGCCCAGATCGCGGAACGCACGGGGGTCCCCCTGGGCACGGTCAAGAGCCACGCCCGCCGCGGCCTGCATCGGCTGCGCACGGCAGTGGAGCCGGGCACCGCGCATGACCCATGCGTCTGAACAGGTGGAGCGGAGACGCACGGGCGCATCCACGACCCCGGTCACCCGCGAAACACCTCTGAGACTGCCCAGCGGGCGGAAACTCCCCACGAAGGAATGATCCACATGACTTCCCGGACCACCATCGCCGTCGCCGCCTCGGCCGGGACCTGTGCCCTGGCCCTCGGCCTGACCGCACCCGCCGCCATGGCTGCTCCCGGACAGGCGCAGGACACGGGCCTGGTGTCCGTCTTCCACGGCATCCCCGGCATGACGGTCGACGTCTACGCCAACGGCGACGAACTGCTCAGCGACTTCGAACCCGGCACGGTGACCGATCCGCGGTCCCTCGACGCGGGGACCTACGACATCGAGGTCTTCGAGGCCGGTCAGGATCCCGACGGCACACCGGCCCTCGAGAAGGAGGTGAAGGTGACCGAAGGGGGCAACGCGACCGTCGCCGCCCATCTTTCGACCGACGGCGAGCCCCGGCTGACGACGTTCACCAATGACGTCTCGAAGACGGACGCCGGCAAGGCGCGCCTCACGGTGCGCCACGTCGCGGCCGCGCCCGCCGTGGACGTACGGGCAGGCGGGCAGCCCCTCTTCACCGACCTGGCGAACCCCGACGAGGACACCGCGTCCGTCGACGCGGGCACCGTGAACGCCGACGTCGTGCTCGCCGGCACGGACACCGTGGCCATCGGGCCGGCCGAACTGGATCTCAAGGAGGGCACGACCAACGTCGTCTACGCCTGGGGCAGCGCCGAGGACAAGAATCTGGCGCTGGCCGCCCAGACCCTCAGTGGCATGGAATCGGCGCCCAACGCGGCTCACCCGGGCGGCAACGGTGCGGCAGCAACCCCGAACTCGTCCGACCACTGGCAGGCATGGGCCGCGATGCCGGGGCGATCGCGCTGACCGGCGTCCTGGTGGGCCACCGAGCCAACGGCCAGCGGGGCGGACACCGTGCGATCGACTGACCGGGCCGGCGACGGCGGCTGGCCGCACGGACAGCCGCCGTCGCCGCCTCCGGCCGGAGGGTCGCCACCCGACACCGCAGTCACGGAGGCATCGCCCGACCGCGGCGGCCCCCGTCCTCACACGGATCATGTGTGCGCCGCCATTCGAGTCCGTGCGCGGACGCTACCCCGACTTCTCGTCGTCACCGCGGAGCCGGCGCGCGAGTGACCATGCCCCGCCCACGCCAGAGC
Organism: Streptomyces sp. CCM_MD2014; assembly: GCF_000772045.1. Taxonomy (GTDB): domain Bacteria; phylum Actinomycetota; class Actinomycetes; order Streptomycetales; family Streptomycetaceae; genus Streptomyces; species Streptomyces salinarius. Next base: position 793,786 of record NZ_CP009754.1, read on the forward strand.
GGCGTGTACGGGATGGACGACGAAGCCCGAGACACAGGAGAGCGCAGTGGGTCACGTGCACCCGTCGCACCTGGTGGAGCTCGCACTCGGTCACACGAGTGGCGACGCGGACGTCGGCGCCTTGCGGCATGCCGCGTCATGCCCACGCTGCGGCGAGGAACTGCTGCGGTTGACCCGCGTGGTGACCGCTGCGCGCGGCGCGGAAGCATCGGACCTGCCAGTGGCTCCGCCCGAGCGCGTGTGGCAGCGCATCGCCCTCGAAGTACCCAAGAAGACCGACGGGCGGCCCCCTCTTCGGGAACATCCCGCTCACGGGCCCGCCGACGAGAAGACTCGCAGGTGCCGGCGCCGGTGGACGGACCGCGTGGGCCAGGGCCTCCTGGGACTGGCTCTGGCTGCCGCCCTTCTGCTCCGGCGGTGGCTGATCAGGGCCCGTTCGGGGGGCTGATCGGGAGTCCGACGCTGAGGCGGGACGCATGTGGTGAGCGACGTCATGAATCCCACCTTTCTCCGCATCCGCCCGCACGTGGCGGCCCGTTGCCGGCGGCGGGGTTCAGGACGGCAGTTTCAGTCCGTACAGGGTGCGTCCGCCGACCAGCTCCCGGCCGGTGACCAGTTCCGGCTCGACGCGCACGAAGACCTCCACGGGCCAGGGCACCCAGGAACGGGGACCGGTGCGGATCAGTTGCTCGTGTTCCTCGGGATCGGTGACCACCGAGGCGAGGCCGGTGACGACGACGCTCCAGCCGGAGTGCGTCGCGGTGTCGACTTCGTCGGCCTCGAAAGCGACTACGACGCCGTCGATGGCGCGGACCAGCTCCGAGGCGGCCGACGTGCGCAACAGCACGGCACCGCTCTCCTCCAGGAGGAAGTTGACCGGCAGGACGGCGGGCAGGGCGTCGCGGGTGTGCACGATCCGGCCCACGGACGCGTCGGCCAGCCGCTGCAGGCTTTCCTGCCGGCTCAACTCGCGGAATCCGTCGTTGCGGTACATCAGTCGGTCGTCTTTCCGTGTGTCGTCCGGTGCGGGGACTCCCATCCTCAACGAGGTGAGCGGCGGTGGCGAGGGCCGACAGTCCCTGATCTGTCGCAGGACGACCTTCGTCCCAATGAGGGGTCTGAGGGGCCGTTTCGCCCGCGGCACGCGCTGAACCGTGTGGGCCGTATCTACTCACGAACGCTGTGCACGGTGTGTCATGGCACCAAGCTCCTTCGCCACACCCGCCGCCCAGTGCTCGATTGCGGCGAAGTCGCGGAAGTCACCGCCCTTGCCGTCGCGAAGGATCATGCGGGCGATGCGGCCTTGCGCGCCTTCGGTGAGGCAACCGCCGAAGGTGACATGCCCGCGGGCGTCGAGCCTGGCCATGGCCCTCTTGACCCCCGGCACGGGCGGAATGTCCCGCTGCGAGGCCGTCGAGTCGAGCGGCCCGGAGCTGAAGAACCACACCGGCCGGTGCGCCAGAGCTCCGCGGTGCCGCCGTACGAAGCGCCTGGCGTCCTTGTGCCAGCGCCCGGCGTACAGGGCTCCGCCGACCACCACAGCCTCATAGCGGTCCAGCTCCGTCACCGACCGGGCGGGCAGCACCTCGGCCGTGATCCCCGTCGTCCGCAGCACCTCCGCCACGGTCTCGGCGATCTCCTGCGTCGATCCGTTGGCCGTCCCGTGGGCGACCAGCACCTTCTGCTCCATGGTGGTCCGCCTCCTCTCACAAGCGCCGCAGCCAGTCGTCCGCGACGCCTCCCGGCAGGCGCGCGTCGTCCCGGAACTCGGAGTCGTCGAAGCGGTGGGTGAGCCTGTCCACGACGTCGACGACTCCGTCGGTCCTGCGGGTCATGGCCACCGCTATCTCGGTTTCGCTCTTCCGTTCCAGCTGCCCTTCCAGCGTGACGACTCCCTCCGTGACGGTGACGTCGACGCTGCCGTTGACCAGCCACAGTCCGCGTTGCAGCACCTCGTGAATCACTTCCTCGCGGATCTCCGCGTCGGGTCGCAGGAAGGTCCGCAGCAGGTCGTGCCGGGTGACGATGCCGACCAGGCGGTCGTCCTCGTCGAGTACCGGGAGCCGGTTCACTCGGTGCTCGACCATGGTGCGGGCTGCCTCCACAATGGTGTCCTCGGCGTGCACGCTGACGGCGGGAGCGGTCATCAGGCGGCCGGCCGTGCGCGCCCGGGCCTTGGCCGCCTGCCGACGGGCGCGGGGTGTCAGCCGTGCGAGGCGGAACCGCGGGGGCGGCTCGTAGGCGAGCGGCGTCGCGGCCTGGTGGAGCATCAGGTCCGTTTCGGAGACGACGCCGATGACGTGCTGGTCGTCGTCCACCACGGGCAGTCCGCTGACGCGGTGTTCCGAGAGCAGCCCGGCGACGGCCTTGAAGGGGGTGCCGTACTCGGCGCGGATCACCTGGGTGGTCATCACGGAGCCGACCTTCTGGTTCCTCATGTCTGTTCCTCCTCAGCGCAGTCGGCGCAGATAGGGGTCCTGCGGCCGACGGGGCAGCAGGCGTATCCGCGCGTCGAGAACGGTGATCCCGCCGGGTGTGGCGAGGACCGGGTTGAAATCGGCTTCGGCGAGCTGCGGCAGGTCCACGGCCATCCGGGACAGCCGGTGGAGTACCTGTTCCAGCGCCTCCAGGTCGACGGGGCCGCCGCCCTGCGTGCCGAAGAGCAGGGGGGCGCAGCGCGGGGCGGTGATCAGGTCGTGCACGTCCTGTCCGGTGAGCGGGGCGAGGCGGGCGGCGTGGTCGGCGAGCACCTCGGTCGCCGTGCCCCCCAGGCCGAAGACGACGAGGGGGCCGAAGACGCCGTCCTGGACGACGCCGGCGAACAGCTCGGTGCCGCGGGGTGCGAGGGGCTGGACGACGACTCCGGTCATGAGTCCTTCGAAGCGGGTGCGCAGGTCCTGGAAGGCCGTGCGTACTTGGGCCTCGTCACGCAGGTCGAGGTGTACGGCGTGCTGGAGGCTCTTGTGCACGAGTCCGGGCCAGTGTGCCTTGAGGACCACTCGGCCGTCGGTGCCGCGCAGGCGCTCGGCGGCGCGTACGGCGTCGTCCTCGGTCTCGGCCCAGGCCCAGGGCTGCTGCGGGATGCCGTAGCAGGAGAGGAGTTCGGCGCAGGCACGCGGGTCCAGCCAGCCTCCTTCCGGTCGCCGGCCGAGGAAGTCGTTGGCCAGGGCGTGCGCGCGGGAGGTGTCGATGCCGTCCGGGTCCGGCACCGTGCCGACGGGCCGGGCGAGCCAGGCGGCCCGTCGGGCGGCGTGGGCCAGCGCCCGTGCCGCCGCCTGCGGTTCGGCGTACGAGGAGATCGCCTCGCCGTCGGGGACGGGCAGCAGGGTGACCGGCAAGTCCTGTTCCAGGCTTACGACGATGACGGGCTTGGCCCGGCGGCCGGGACCCCGGGTGACGGCCCGGACCAGGTCGTCGCCCGTCGCGGCGGCGACCGCGGTGGGGACGAGGGCCACCAGGACCGCGTCGACGGACGGGTGACCCGCGAGCCGCTCGACGCAGGTGTGCAACGCGTCCTCGGTCACGGCGGCGGTGGCGTCCACGGGATTGCCGGCGCTCGCTCCGGCGGGCAGCGCGGCGAGCAGGTGGTCGGCCAGTCCGGGGCTGGGCGGGTTGAGGGTCAGGCCGGCTTCGGCACAGGCGTCGGCGGCCAGGACTCCCGCGCCGCCGGCGTTCGTGAGCACGGCGACGCGGGGGCCGGCCGGCAGGGGCTGTGCGTGCAGCAGGGCCGCCGCTTCCAGCAGCTCGCCGACGGAGCGGGTCGCGGTGACGCCTGCCTGGGTGAACAGTGCCTGGCGGGTCATCGTGCCGGTGGCCGCGGCTGCGGTGTGCGAGGCGGCGGCCGGCGTCGGTGCGGCCGGCGTCGACGGTCAGTACCGGCATGCGCCGGGTGACGCGTCGGGCGGTGCGGGAGAAGGCCCGCGGGTTGCCGAAGGACTCCAGGTGGAGCAGGGCGAGGTCGGTGTGGCCGTCACTCTCCCACCACTGGAGGAGGTCGTTGCCGCTGACGTCGTACTTGTCGCCGAGCGAGGCGAACGTGGAGACGCCGATGCCCAGCCGGGACAGTCCCTCCAGCAGGGCGATGCCGATGCCGCCGGACTGCACGGCGACCCCCGCGGTCCCGGCGCGGGGGTGTGCGGCGGCGAAGGTGGCGTCGAAACGGTACCCGGGGCCGGTGTTGGCCACGCCGAGGCAGTTGGGGCCGACCATGCGCATCCCGTGGGTTCGGCAGGCGGTGAGCAGGCCCTCGGACTGCTCCGTGTCCAGTCCGGCGGAGACCACGACGAGGGCGCGTACGCCCGCCTTGCCGCACTCCTCGGCGACGGTCGGCACGGTCGCGGCCGGGCTCGCCACGACGACCAGGTCGGGGGCGACGGGAAGGGCGTCGACGGAGGGGTAGGACGGTACGCCGAGAATGGCGGTGGTGGCGGGGTTGACCGCGAACAGGCGGCCGGTGAAGCCGTCCTCGTGAAGGTGGTGCAGCAGGGCGCGTCCCACCGAGCCGGGACGGCGGCCGGCCCCGACGACGGCGATGGACCGCGGCTTCAGCAGTGGCTCGAGGCTGGCCACGTCGGCGGTCCGTCCCCGGGCCTCCGAGGCCGTCAGGTAGGTGTCGTCGACGTGCAGGTCGATGGTGCAGTGCACCTCGGGGCCGTCGAAGTGCCGGGTCGCGGTGAGGCCGAGGTCGGCGAAGAGCCGCAGTACCTCGTGGTTGTCGCTGAGGGCGTCGGCGGTGAAGGCGGTGATGCCGTCGGTCCGGGCGGCCGAGACGAGGTGCTCGACGAGCAGGGTTCCCACGCCCCGGTGGTGCAGGCCGTCGGCGACCGCGACGGCGAGTTCGGCGGTGTGCGGCGCGTCGTCGGCGGCGTGGTACTCGGCGAGGCCGATGACCTGTCCGGCGCGTTCGGCGAGCAGGGCCCGGTGCCCGGTCCGGGCCGGCGCGCACACGGTGTCCACGGCCGGGCCGGCGGAGCGGGAGCCGGCTGAGAAGAAGCGCAGGCGGCGGTTGTCCGTTGACATCTCCGCGTAGAGCCCCTCCAGTTGGTCGTGGTCGCCGGGCTCGACGGGGCGGATGCAGACGGTGGTGCCGTCCGTGAGCAGCGCGTGGACTGCGGGGCGGTGTGGCGTGTCGTCCTTCATGGCGGTTCTCCTTCGAGCCGCTCGGGTCCTTGGCCTGTCGAGCGTCTGTCACGACGTCGGTCGCGCCCAGGGACCGACCGGGGGTGCCCGCAGGGCCGGTCGGTCCCCGGTCTCCCGCCGGTCGTCCCGGGCGGCGTCTCCGGGCGGTCACTCCGTGTCGGGTACGACCGCGACCGGACAGGCGGCGTGGTGCAGGAGGGTGTGGGCGACCCGGCCGAGGCGGTGCCCGAACTGCCCTGGACGCCGTCGGCCGAGGACCAGCAGGTCCGCCTCGTGCGAGGCGGTCAGCAGCACTCGGCGGGCGGGTCCCTCGGCCGTGTGGCGGTGCAGGCGCACGTCCGCCGGGGCGTCGGCGAGCGCGGCCTCCAGTTCCTTGGCCGCCCGTTCCTCGTGCACCCGCTCGGGCGTGTCTGCGACCAGCGGGTGGTCGACCGTGCCGTGGGTGGGGCATCGCCATGCCCGTACCGCGTCCAGGGCGGCGCCGCGCCGCCGGGTCTCCTCGTAGGCGAAGCGCACCGCCGCGGTGGGTGCGTCGGCCACGCCGACGACCATGCGGCCGCGCCGGCCGCCGGCGGCCCGGTTGTCGTAGTTTCCGCGGATCACGATGACCGGACAGTCCGCCGTGGTGGCCACGGCCAGGCTGACGGAGCCGAGCAGGAGGTCGGCGAGTTCGCCGCGCCCGCGGGTGCCCACGATCACGGCGGAGGCGTTGCGCGCTTCGCGCAGGAGGACGTACTCCGGTTCTTCGGCCACCGCCGCGATGGTTACGGCGAGGTCCGGGTGGTGACGACGGGCTCGGCGGGTGGCGACGACGAGGATGTCGTCGGACGTGACGTGACCGGACGGCTTGCCGAGTTCGCGGGCGAGGGAAGCCCCCTCGTAGCGGTCCCAGCGGTAGGCGTGGACGATCCGCAGGGGTACTCCGTGCAGGGCGGCCTCGTCGGCCGCCCAGTCGACGGCCCGCAGGCTCGACTCGGAGCCGTCGACTCCGACAACCATGGGCAGGTACATCGTGCTCAGCCCCCCGTGACGAGGTCGAACACGATCCGGGCCTTGACCTGGCCGCCGAGGACCTCGTCGATGCAGTCGTTGACGGCGGCGAGCGGACGGGTCTCCCGGATGACCTTCGTGCGGCCCTCGGCGTGGAGCTGGAAGACCTCGGCGAGATCCTGCCGGGTGCCGACGATGGAGCCGATGACCGAGGTGCCGTTGAGGACGGTGTCGAAGATCGGTACTTCGAGGGTGCCGTGGGCCGGCAGGGCCACCATGACGAGTTTCCCTCCGCGCCGCAGACCGGAGTTGACGGCCTGGAAGGCGGCCGGGTTCACCGCGAGGGCGAGGGCGGCGTGCGCGCCGCCGTGCCGCTTCAGCTCGGCGCCGACGTCCTGGGTGCGGGCGTCGATGACGATGTCCGCGCCGAGCTCCCGGGCCAGTTGCAGCTTGTCGTCGGTGACGTCGATCGCGGCCACCCGCGCTCCGGCGATCTTCGCGTACTGCACCGCGAGGTGCCCGAGTCCGCCCACGCCCGAGATGGCGACGAGCTGGGCGGGCCGGACGTCCGCGACCTTCAGCGCTTTGTAGGTGGTGACGCCCGCGCAGGTGAGCGGGGCGGCGTCGAGGGCGCTGACGCCCTCGGGCACCGGCTGGGCGAAGTCGGCCCAGGCCAGCATCCTCTCGGCGTACCCGCCGTCGCAGCCGTACCCGGTGTTGACCTGGTCCTCACACAGGGTCTCCCAGCCGGACCGGCAGTGCTCGCACCGTCCGCACGCCCTGCCGAGCCAGGGCACGGCGACGCGTTGTCCCACGGCGAGATGGGTTACTCCGGCGCCCAGTTTCTCGACCAGGCCGACGCCCTCGTGCCCGGGGACGAACGGCGGGGTGGGCTTGACCGGCCAGTCGCCGTGCGCGGCGTGGATGTCGGTGTGGCACAGGCCGGATGCCTCGACGGCTACGAGCACCTGCCCCGGACCGGGCTCCGGATCGGGCCTGTCCTCGATGACCAGGGGCTTGCCGAACTCCCGGACGACCGCTGCCTTCATGGTCCTGCTCCTTCTGTGCTTGCCTTCGGTGTGCCGCGTCAGTCGTGCGCGACGACGGCGACGGGGGTGGTGGCGTGGTGCATGACCGCGTGGGCCACGGCGCCGATGTGCACGCCGAACGGGCTGCGGCGGATGCGGCGACCGACGACGACGAGGGAGGCATCGCGGGCCGCGTCGATGAGGTGCTCCGCGGGACTGCCGAGGTGGCAGGTCTCGGTCACCTCGACGTCCGGGTACTTCTCCCGCCAGGGCAGCAGTGCCTCGGTGAGTGCTTCGGCCTGGGCGCGTGCCAGTTCCTCGCGCGGGTCGAAGCCGGCGGCAATGCTGTAGGTGTAGGAAGACGGCAGGTTCCAGGCCCTCACGGCGACGAGTGGGGCCCGACGGCGCCGCGACTCCCCGAAGGCGAAGGAAAGGACCGTCTCGTCGGGGCTGCCGGTGTCCAGTCCCACGACCACCGGCCGGAAGCCCGTGGCGGCCGACGGTATGCCGGTGGGGTCCTTGAGGTGTTCGTCGGCGGCTTGTTCGCCCGCTCGGACGAGGATCACCGGCGCCTCGGTACGGGCGATCACGGACTGGCCGACGGATCCGACCAGGAAGCCCGTGAGCCCGCTCAGGGCGCGCGATCCCAGCACCAGCAGTTCCGCGTCACGGGCGGCGGCGAGCAGGACGTCTGCCGGGGTGCCGGTCGCCTGCTCGGTGGTCACCTCGACCCCGGGGTGCCGCAGACTCAAGCCCTCGGCCGTGTCCCGGGGGATCCGCTCGGTCCAGTGCTGGTGGGTCTCGGCGCCGAGGAGCGGAGCCTGGGCCATGGGCTCCGGTACCGGCTGCCACACGTGGAGCAGTCGTACCGGCACCTGGCGCAGCGCGGCTTCGCGGGCCGCCCACTCCGCGGCTGCCCGGCTCTCGGCCGAGCCGTCGAGTCCTACGGTGATCGTGCGGGCCATGCCGGCCACCTCCTGTGTCATTGGTTCCGTTCTCAGCGTCTCTTCGGGCGGTCCCGGGGGGCAGGGGCCTGTGGTCCCGGAGTGGGGCCGACGGTCCCTGCCGGCGGGCCGGTGGGGCGGGTCCTTGGGCGGTCCCGCCCCACCAGTCGTGTTCAGCGCAGCCACGCGTGGTCGCGGACGATGGGGAGCCTGGCCCACCACCGGCCCAGACCCAGCGCGTCACCGGCCGAGACGGCGGCCAGTGCGATCAGCACCACCGCGTACACCAGGTGGTAGTCGGCGAACGGGTTCGTCGACATGCTCGCCGACCCGTCGGACAGGTGCTTCGCCGGCGGCCACTCCGCCACCCACATCAACGCCATCATCACCGTCCCCGCGAAGGCCGCCAGACGCAGCGCCACCCCCGCGGTCAGGGCCAGCCCGATCCCCAGCAGACCCAGCATGAACAGCCAGTCCGCCCACGCCGCCCCGGCCCACGAGTGGAACGTCGACTCCATCGGACCGACCGCGACATGCCCCAGGAAGCCCTCCGTCGGCGAACCACCGTCGACCCAGCCCTTCCCGGACGCGGTGGCGTAACCGAACCCGAACGTCTTGTCCAGGAACGCCCACAGGAACACGAACCCCATCAGCACCCGGGCCGACGCGAACACACAGGCCCGCGCCGTGAGCGCGCCGGCCTCCACCGACCCGGGCGCGGAAACCGCGCCGTCACGACGGAACGACGGCAGACGAAAACCCGAACTACGATGCGTGGACTGGTGCACGGCCATGACAGTGACTCCTTCGGAGAAGATCCGGCTGGTTCCTGACACCGCTCACTCTCCCGCCCCCCACCACCCGGCACCCGACGCCGAAGGTCCACACCCCATGGACTCAACAGCCCCAATCCACAGGGACCTTCGGCCACCACGGAACGACGAGGCCCAACGGTGCCGGGCGGTGACCGTACGGCCCCTTACGGGCGCACCGACGGGGACCAAGGCTGAGAAGGGTTCACAAACCAGCCCAGCCGCACTCGGACATGGGCGGGAAGGAGTCCCGATGAGCTCGCCGACCCTCGACGCCCCGGCCGTGGAACGGCTGGTCGCGGCGGCCGTGGCCGCGCCGTCCCTGCACAACACCCAGCCCTGGCGCTTCCGGCTCGATACCGACACCCGCACGGTACGGATCGACGCCGCCGCTGACCGGGCGCTACGCCACACCGATCCGGTGGGGCGGGCGGTGCACCTGTCGGTGGGCTGCGCGGTCCTCAATCTGCGCGTCGCCGCCGCCCACTTCGGCTGGGAGCCGGTGCCCCGGCTGCTCCCGTGCCCGGACCGTCCCGCTCTGCTCGCCACGGTCCGGCTCGCCGAAGCGGTGCGTGGTGCGCCGTCGACCGGCTTGTACGAGGCGGTGTGGCGCCGGCACAGCAGTCGTTTCCCGTTCTCCGGGCGACCGCTGCCGACGGACCTGCTCGCCGAGCTGGCCGAGGCCGCCCATCTGGAGGGTGCGACCCTGCGTTTCCCGGGGCGCAAGGACACCGAACGGGTGTTGCGCGCCACGCGTGAGGCGGAGTGGCGCAACCGGGCGGACGCCGACCGCGCAGCCGAGAGCCGCCGACTCGTCGGTAGCCCGCACTCGCGGTCGCTGGGACTTCCGTCAGCGGCCGTGGGCCCGCAGGACGCGCTGGACCGCATGCCGATGCGGGACTTCGGGGCCCACCGGCACCCGGAGGTGCTGCCCGCCCGTACCTTCGAGACGCGTCCGACGCTCGCGCTGCTGTCCACGACGCACGACCGACGGACGGACTGGCTGCGGGCCGGCCAGGCCCTGGAACACGTGCTTCTGCTGGCCACCCGGCGCGGGGTGCGCGCGTCGCTCTTTCACCAGGCCATGGAGTGGCCCGATCTGCGCCGGGCCCTCGACGGTCTGCCGACCGACGGTCCTCGCGTGTACACGCAGATGGTGATCCGGCTCGGGTACGGACCCGAGGGTCCCGCCTCCCCGCGCCGCCCGGTCGAGGAGGTAGTGGACGCCGACGTGTGAACACACGTGCCGCCCGGTCCCGTCGATGACGCGACCGGGCGGTGATCTTCCGAAGTCGGTCCGCGTGAGCACTCCGTGCCCGTCTGCCGCCCCTGTCACCCCGCATCGACGCGCCCGTGTTCCACGGCCTGTGGTGTCTCCGCACTGTCCGGCTCGCATCGGACGTGCACCCGCATGTCGGGAGCGTCGGCCAGTGTGTTGCTCACCGTGCAGTGCGAGACCACCGCACGCAGCGCGGTCAGCCGCTCGGCGGGCAGGGACGGGGCGTGGACGGTCATCGACAGGGAAGCGACCCGTGCGGGGCGGTCGTCGGCCATGCGGAAGTGCGCCCGGACGGTCAGGCCGTCCCGGCTGAGGCCATGCCGGTCCAGGTACCGGCCCGCGTAGTGCGCGGAGCAGGAGGCCACGGACGCGATGAAGAGTTCCACGGGCGTGGGTGCCGTGTCCCTGCCACCGGCGGTCCGTGGCTGGTCGACGGTCAGGACGTGTCCCCGTACCCGCACTTCGAAGGCGTCGCCGGCGACAGGCGTCACGTCGACGCGTCCGGCCGGCCCGTCAGGGGCGGGCTCCACAGCGGCGGCCTGGAAGAGCAGCAGACCGGCCAGGCGCCGCGCCTCCTCGGCCGTCAGCGACAGCCACGGGGCCCGGCTGTCGTGCGGGGCACGGGCAGCGTCCAGGACGACGCGTCCCATGGAAGCCGGGAGATCCTGGGTCGCGAGTCGTGTGACGTTGATGGTGCGTCCGCAGCGGCTGGTCATCTTCATGACGTCTCCCGGCCGGGTGCCTTGCCCTCGAGCCTGAAGCGTGCTCGACGCGGCTGCTCCGCCCACCCGAGCCGGGCCGGCGGGCCGGGCCGGCCCCGGTCGTCCGCCTCGGCACCTCAATGGGACCGCGGTCGCGGTCCGCCGTCATGGGCCGGGGGACCCGCGCGCTGTGTGCCGATGGTCCCGGTGCGCCAGTCCCCGTTCGGCAGGGGCCTCAACGCGCCGCTCGCCCGGAGGCACCGTGCGTCACCGGGCGGACCGGCCGCTCTCCGCCGCGTCCTGCAACTGCGCCAGCGGCGCGTGCCACACCAGCCGCGTCCCCTTGCCGCCGGGGCTTTCCAGCTCCAGGTCGCCGCCGAGCTTCCGTGCTCGCTCGGCCATGTTGGTCAGACCGCTGCGGCGGCCTCCGTCCGGAATGCCGACGCCGTTGTCCGTGACCGTCAGGCGGACCTGCTTGCCGTCCGTCTCCAGCACGACGTCGGTGCGGTCGGCGCCGGCGTGCCGGGCGACGTTGGTCAGGGATTCGGTGAGGACGGCCATGACGTGGTCGGCGGTCTGGGCGGGCACGTGCGTGTCGAGCAGGCCCTCCATGCGGACGCTGGGAGCGAAGCCGAGGAGCGGGGCGGCCTCGCCGATCGCGCGCACCGCGCGGGAGCGCAGGCCGGGCGACGTGTCGTCGTCGCGGGAGCGGAGGCCGAAGATCGTCGACCTGATGATCTTGATGGTCTCGTCGAGGTCGTCCACGGCCCGCAGGATCCGCTCGGAGGCCATGGCGTCCTGGACGCGGCGACCGGCGCTCTGCAGGGTCATGCCAGTGGCGAAAAGCCGTTGGATGGCCAGGTCGTGCAGGTCTCGGGCGATCCGGTCGCGGTCCTCCAGCAGGGTGATCTGTTCGGCGTCCGCGCGTCGTTCCGCCAGTTCCATCGCGACGGCGGCCTGGGCGGCGAAGACCTGGAGCGGCTCGGTCTCCTTCTCGGAGAACTCCCGGCCGCCGGACTGCCGGACCAGCAGCACCACACCGCGGGCCTCGTCGCCCGTGCCGATCGGCACGGCGACGGCCGGCCCGAGCCCTTCGAAGCGTGGCGGACCGGCTGAGACCCGGGAGTCGCACGAGACGTCCGGGCTGCTGACCGGTGCCCGCTGGACGAACGCCTGCCCGATGAGCGTGCCCTCCGTGGGCAGTACGATCCCGCGCCATGCGTCGGCCTCCTGGCCGATGGCGAGTTCGACGGCGAGGTTGTCGGTTCCGCTCACCGGCATGGCCACCACGCTCAGGGCGGAAGCGGTGATCTCCCGGGCACGCTCCGCGATCAGCGCCAGCACACCGCCCTGGTCCGCGCCGGACATCAGGGTGTGGGTGATCTCGGCGTTCACCTGGAGCCAGCGCTCGCGCAGCCGGGACTCCTCGTAGAGACGGGCGTTGTCGATCGCGACGCCGGCCGCCACGGCCAGCGTCGCCAGCACCGACTCGTCGTCCTCGTCGAACTGCTGCCCGCCACGCTTCTCCGTCAGGTACAGGTTGCCGAAGATGTGGTCACGCACCCGGATCGGTACGCCGAGGAAGGTGTTCATCGGCGGGTGGTGGGCCGGGAACCCGTAGGAAGCGGGGTGGTCGGAGAGCTTGGCCAGGCGCAGCGGCTCGGGGTGGCGGATCAGCTCGCCCAGGATGCCGTGACCCTCCGGATAGGGGCCGATGCGCGCGATCTGCTCCGCGTCGACGCCCACCGTGTGGAAGGCGGACAGCCGCTTGCCGTCCGGACCGATGACCCCGAGCGCCGCGTACTCCGCGTCGACCAGGGCCGCCGCGGCCTCGACGATGCTGCGCAGCGCCTGCTCCAGGTCGAGCTCGCGGCCGACCGACAGCACGGCCTCCAGGAGGCTGTGGACCCGGTCGCGGGTGCCGCGCGCCGCGTCCAGCCGGGCCTGCAACTCCTCCAGCAGCTCGTCCAGCCGCAGCTGGGGCAGCCGCACCCGTGCCTCGTGGGCCTCGTCGGCGTTCTCCACCGCTGCTCCTCCAACGCCTCACCGCATGTCGGCAGCCTCACCGTGCACCTGCCACGGTAGCGGCTCGAACGGGGTGACGATAAGGGATCAGCGCAGCCGCAGGGCCGGCTGGCCGGAACCGTCAGCTCCGGGGCAGTCGGGCCGCGACGTACGAGGTGAGGTCGAGCAGGCGGTTCGTGCAGCCCCACTCGTTGTCGTACCAGCCGAAGACCTTGACCAGGTCTCCGTGGGTCTGGGTGAGGGGGCGTCCAGGACACAGGAGGCGGGATCGCCGACCACATCGCGGGAGACGATCGGGGCGTCGGACACCCGCAGGACGTCCTTCAGCGGTCCCTCGGCGGCCTCGCGGTAGGCGGCGTTGATCTCCTCCGCGCTCACCGCCCGCTCGAGTATCACGGTCAGGTCGGTCAATGAGCCGTCCTCGACCGGAACGCGTATGGCGCTGCCGTCCAGCGTGCCCGCCAGCTCGGGCAGGACCAGGTCCCCACTCGCACGGTCATGTCTACCGTCCTCCCCTTGATGCGGCGATGCCCGGCGGTGTTCCGGGACCGCTCTCAGCCTGCCGCCCGGGAGCCCGTCCGGGGATGGGCCGTGAGACCGTGGATGGCGGGGACCTTCGGCCCCCGACTGCGGACAGGGCGCGAGGCAGACCGGCGGCTCCGTCCCCCTACTGGCCTTCGCCGCGCATCCGGTCGCGTGCCTGGGTGGCGATGACGGCGGCCTGGATACGGCGTTCCACGCCGAGCTTGGCGAGCAGGCGGGAGATGTGGTTCTTGACCGTCTTCTCGGCCAGGTAGAGCCGCTGGCCGATCTGCCGGTTGGTGAGCCCTTCGCCGATCAGTTCGAGGATCTCGCGTTCCCGGTCGGTGAGACCCGGCAGCATCTCCGGCTCCTCGGCCGGCTGCTGCCCGCCGCCCCGCAGCCGTGCCATCAGCTTGGTCGTGGCGCTGGCGTCCAGCAGCGACTGGCCGCGGGCCACCGTGCGCACGGCCGAGACCAGGTCCGAGCCCTGGATCTGCTTGAGGACGTATCCGGCCGCCCCCGCCATGATCGAGTCCAGCAGCGCCTCCTCGTCGTCGAAGGAGGTCAGCATCAGGCAGGCCAGGTCCGGCATCTGCGACCGCAGCTCGCGGCAGACGGTCACGCCGTCTCCGTCGGGCAGGCGCACGTCGAGGACGGCCACGTCGGGGCGCAGGGCGGGGACCCGGACCAGCGCCTGTTCCACCGTCGCGGCTTCTCCGACCACGGTGATGTCCGGTTCGTCGTCCAGCAGGTCGTGCACCCCGCGTCGTACCACTTCGTGGTCGTCCAGGAGGAAGACCCTGATCGGGCTTCCCGTGCTGTCGCCCTGCTCGCTGTGCGCCATCGAATGCTCCTCGCCATGCCTCGGTCTGTGTCGGAATCCTTTCTTCCCAGGATGGCCGAGGTCCAGGGCCGGTCGGCCCCGATTTCGCCTGCGTCAGTGAGCCATGAGACCGCGCTCGCGGAACTGGCCACGCACCCGGTCCACCAGCGCCCGATCCGGGACCGGGGCGTCACGCAGGGGAAAGTGGATGCCCAGGGCGTCGTACTTGGCGGCGCCGAGCTTGTGGAACGGCAGGATGTCGACCCGCTCCACGCAGGCGAGGCCGGAGAGGAATCCGGCGAGTCCGTCGACGGCCTCCTCGTCGTCGGTCCAGCCGGGCACCAGGACGTACCTGATCCACACGCGCTTGCCCAGCCCGTCGAGACGGGTGGCGAAGTTCAGGGTGGGGGCGAGGGCGCCGCCCGTCAGCTTCCGGTACGTCGGGACGTCGAACGACTTGATGTCCAGCAGCACCAGGTCGGTGTCGGCCAGGAGCGTGTCCGTGGCGCGGGCGCCGAGGAAGCCGGAGGTGTCGAGGGCGGTGTGCAGGCCGGCCTCCTTGCAGCGGCGCAGGACCGCCGCGGTGAAGGCCGGCTGGAGCAGGGGTTCGCCGCCGGTGAGGGTCACTCCCCCGCCGGCCGTGACGAGGAAGTCCCGGTACTTGTCGATCTCCGCCAACACCTCGTCGACGGCGGCCCCCCGGCCGTCTCGCATGTGCCAGGTGTCGGGGTTGGCGCAGTAGAGGCAGCGCAGGGGGCAGCCGCTGGTGAACAGGACGAACCGGGTCCCGGGACCGTCCACGCCGGTGGACAGGTCCCAGGAGTGGATCCGTCCGGTGACCGGTCCCGGTGCCACGGTCGGGGGCATCGTGCTCACAGCGATCCGTGGAAGGTGCGGCTGATCACGTCGAGCTGCTGCTCGCGGGTCAGGCGGACGAAGTTCACCGCGTAGCCGGAGACCCTGATCGTCAGCTCGGGGTACTTCTCCGGGTGTTCCATCGCGTCCTCCAGCACGGCGCGGTCCAGCACGTTGACGTTCATGTGGAAGCCGCCAGCGGACATGTAGGCGTCGAGGATGCCGACCAGGTGACCGGCCCGCTCCTCGGGGACGTGGCCCAGCCCTTCCGGGGTGATCGTGGTGGTCAGGGAGATGCCGTCGCGTGCCGCCTCGTAGGGCAGCTTGGCCACCGAGAGGGCGGAGGCGGCCACGCCGTGCTGGTCGCGGCCGTTCATCGGGTTGGCGCCGGGCGCGAAGGGCTGTCCGGCGCGGCGACCGTCGGGGGTGTTGCCAGTGTGGTGGCCGTACACGACGTTGGAGGTGATGGTCAGCACCGACTGCGTGTGTTCGGCGTCGCGGTAGGTGGGGTGCTTGCGTACCTTCGCCATGAAGGACTCCACCAGCTCGACGGCGATCGCGTCGGCCCGGTCGTCGTTGTTGCCGTACGCCGGGAAGTCGCCCTCGGTGTGGAAGTCCACGGCCAGTCCGGTCGCGTCGCGGATGATCTTGACCTGGGCGTGCTTGACGGCGGAGAGGCTGTCCACGGCGACGGACAGGCCGGC
This sequence comes from Streptomyces sp. CCM_MD2014, assembly GCF_000772045.1. GTDB lineage: Bacteria > Actinomycetota > Actinomycetes > Streptomycetales > Streptomycetaceae > Streptomyces > Streptomyces salinarius. Next base: position 809,608 of record NZ_CP009754.1, read on the forward strand.
GATGCCGCAGGCCATGAACCGGTGCACCGGGTGGTCGTGCAGGGCCATCTCGATGCGCTCGTAGGCGTACTTGTCGTGCATGTAGTGGATGACGTTGAGTGCGTCGACGTAGGTCTGGGCCAGCCAGTCCAGTACGCGGTCGTAGGCGGCCGACAGTTGGTCGTAGTCCAGGTACTCGCCGGTCAGCGGCGGCATCTCCGGGGTGATCTGGTCGCCGGTCATCTCGTCCCGGCCGCCGTTGACGGCGTACAGCAGCGCCTTGGCGAGGTTGACGCGGGCGCCGAAGAACTGCATCTGCTTGCCGACCGCCATCGCGGAGACGCAGCAGGCGATGGCCGTGTCGTCGCCGGTGCGCGGGCGCATCAGGTCGTCGGACTCGTACTGGACGGCGCTGGTGTCGATGGACACCTGGGCGCAGAACTCCTTGAAGCCGGCCGGCAGGCGGGGCGACCACAGGACGGTCAGGTTCGGTTCCGGTGCGGGGCCGAGGTTGTAGAGGGTCCGCAGGAAGCGGAAGGAGGTGCGGGTGACCAGCGGGCGGCCGTCTGCGCCGATGCCGCCGATGGACTCCGTCACCCAGGTCGGGTCGCCGGAGAACAGGGCGTCGTACTCGGGGGTGCGCAGGAAGCGCACGATGCGCAGCTTGATGACGAAGTCGTCGATCAGCTCCTGGGCACGCCGCTCGTCGAGGAGCCCCTCGTCGAAATCGCGCTGGAGGTAGACGTCCAGGAAGGTGGAGGTACGGCCCAGCGACATGGCCGCGCCGTTCTGCTCCTTCACCGCGGCGAGGAAGCCGAGGTAGAGCCACTGGACGGCCTCGTGCGCGGTGGTCGCCGGCCGGTTGACGTCGCAGCCGTATGACGCGGCCATCTCGGCCAGCTCTCCCAGTGCCCGGATCTGCTCGGCGAGTTCCTCGCGGTCGCGGACGACGTCGGCGGTGGACGGCCGGGTGTCCAGCAGGGCCCGCTCGGCACGCTTGGCCTCGGTGAGCCGGTCGGTGCCGTACAGGGCGACGCGGCGGTAGTCACCGATGATCCGGCCGCGGCCGTAGGCGTCGGGCAGGCCGGTGATGATGCCGACCTTGCGGGCGGCGCGCATGGCGGGGGTGTAGGCGTCGAAGACGCCCGCGTTGTGGGTCTTGCGGTAGGTGTCGAACACCTTCGTGACGAACGGGTCGGGCTCGTAGCCGTACGCCTTCAGCCCGTTCTCCACCATGCGCAGGCCGCCGTTGGGCATGATCGCCCGCTTCAGCGGGGCGTCCGTCTGAAGGCCGACGATCAGCTCGCGGTCGCGGTCGATGTAGCCGGGGGCGTGCGAGGTGATGGTGGAGGGGGTGGCGGCGTCCACGTCGAGCACGCCCCTGCGCCGCTCCTCGGGGAACAGCGCGCTGACCTTCTCCCAGACCGCTCGGGTGCGGTCCGTGGGGCCGGCCAGGAAGGAGGCATCGCCCTCGTAGGGCGTGTAGTTGGCCTGGATGAAGTCGCGCACGTCGATGCGCTCACGCCACCCGCTCCCGGCGAACTGCCGCCAGGCGTCGGCGGTCCGGGGGCCGGCTGTCACCGTCGCGGTCATCACAGGTCCTCTCGTCGTACGGTCTTGTCACTGTCGATGCTCGTCGTGCGGGTCCGCGGCGAGGAGTGCCGGACAGGGCACCGGGTGGTCCCGTGCGGCCCCGACCGGCCGGGACCTTCGGCCCCGACCGGCCGCCGTGGTGTCAGTCGTGCGGAACCACGGCGACGGGACATCCGACGTGGTGCAGGACGGCGTGCGTGACCGGCCCCGTGAAGACACCGACCTGGTGATCGAGCCCGCGGCGGCCCACCACCAGGAGGCCCGCGTCCTGAGCGGCCCGCACCAGAACCACCGCGGCGCGCCCCTCGGTGACCGTCTCGGTCACGGGGACGGCCGGGTACTTCTCCCGCCAGGGACGCAGTACCGCCGCCACGGTGCGCTCCTGGTCCGCCGGCGCCTGAGCCTGCGGCCACGGAACGGGAGCCGGGCCCTCCGGAGCCGCGGACACCAGGGGCACGGACGGAACGGGGGCGGGCCGGAAAGCGGTCCGGAAAGCGTGGACCACGGACAGGCCGGTGCCACGCCGGCGGGCGGCGTCGAAGGCGAACTCGATCAGTTCGTCGCAAGGACGGTCCGTCTGCAACCCCAGGACCACGTGACGGTAGGGCGTCTGTGGTATCTCCTCGGGGGCGACGCCGTCGGTGGCCGGCAGGTGCTCGTCGGCGGCGGACCGTCCCGCGCGGACCAGGACGACCGGGCGGGTGGACCGGCCGACGACTCGCTGGGACACGGAGCCCGTGAGGAAGCCGCCCACAGGCCCGAGGCCGCGGGAACCGAGGACCAGCAGGTCGGTGTCGGCCGCGGCCTCGAGCAGGCCGGCCACCGTGGCGTCGCACACGAGTCGGCCGGTGATCCGTAGCCCTGGGTGGGCGGCCCGGACACTGCGTACGACCTCGCCCAGGAGCTGCTCGGCCCACTCGCGCTCGGTGCTGTCCATGGGGACGTACGGCGCGGGTCGGGCGTGGCGGTGCCAGACGTGGATCACGCCGAGTCCGGTTCCTCGCCGCTGAGCCTCCTGGGCAGCCCAGTGTGCGGCGGCCAGTCCTTCGGTCGATCCGTCGATCCCCACCACGATGTCGTGCGGCATGACGTGTCCCCTCCCTGGTCGTCGACATCCGATGGCTTCGAGCCTCGGCCCGGCCGTGCCGGTGGTCCACGGGCCGTACAGCCCCGGCAGGGCGCCGATGGTCCCTCCGGCACGGCGAACGCTCATCAGGGCCGACCGGTCCCTCACACGGGACGGCCGGCACCTCGCGCCGGGCCCACCCCCGTCCGACGCTGGAAACATCACGCCCCAACGCCCGAGGAGCGCAGCGTCATGGTCCGATACGTGTACGACTTCACCGAGGGCGGCCGCGACATGGCCGATCTCCTCGGCGGCAAGGGATCGAACCTGGCGGAGATGACCCGGCTCGGGCTCCCCGTACCGCCGGGATTCACCCTCACCACCGAGGCGTGCCGCGCCTTCCTGGAGACAGGTAGCGAACCCGCGGGCCTGTGGGAGGAGGTCTCGGCACACCTGGCGGCCCTCGAAGCCTCCGCCGGCCGTTCGCTGGGGCAGCCGGACGACCCGCTGCTGCTGTCCGTCCGGTCCGGCGCGAAGTTCTCCATGCCCGGCATGATGGAGACGATCCTCGACATCGGCCTCAACGACGACTCCGTCCTCGGGCTGGCCAAGGTCTCCGGCAACGAACGCTTCGCCTGGGACTCCTACCGCCGCCTCGTCCAGATGTTCGGCAGCACGGTCATGGGCGTCGACTCCTCCCGCTTCGAGCGGTCCCTCGCCCTTCTCAAGGACCTGCGCGGCGTCCAGGACGATGTGCACCTGACGGCATCCGACCTGGCCGAGCTGGTCGAGACGTACAAGAACCTGATCCGCCTGGAGACAGGTGACCACTTCCCCCAGTCCCCCGCCGAGCAGCTGCGCCGGGCGATCCAGGCCGTATTCGAGTCCTGGAACGGCGAACGCGCCCGCCTGTACCGGCGCCGCGAGCACATCGCCGACGATCTGGGTACCGCCGTCAACGTCCAGCGCATGGTCTTCGGCAACCTCGGGGCCGACTCCGGCAGCGGCGTCGCCTTCACCCGCGACCCGGCCACCGGCCGCTCCGGCCTGTACGGCGACTACCTGCCCGACGCGCAGGGCGAGGACGTCGTCGCCGGCATCCGCAACACCGTGCCGCTGGCCGAGCTGAAGCGCCTGGACGCCAGGTCCTACGACGGGCTGCGCACGCACATGCGCACCCTGGAACGCCACTACCGGGATCTGTGCGACATCGAGTTCACCATCGAACGCGGCACCCTGTGGATGCTCCAGACCCGGGTCGGCAAGCGCACCGCCGAGGCCGCCTTCGTTCTCGCCGCCGAGCTGGCCGACGAAGGGCTCATCACCCCGGACGAGGCGCTGGCCCGGGTGAGCGGCGAGGGCCTGGCCCGGCTGATGTTCCCGCGCTTCGACGCCTCCGCGACCGGTTCCGCACTCGCCCACGGCGTCCCGGCCTCTCCCGGCGCGGCGGTGGGTGCCGTGGTCTTCGACTCCGCCCAGGCGGTGCGCCGCGCCGCGGCCGGCGAGAAGGTGGTCCTGGTCCGCCAGGAGACCACCCCGGACGACCTGCCCGGCATGATCGCCGCTCAGGCGGTCCTCACCAGCCGGGGCGGCAAGACCAGCCACGCGGCCGTCGTCGCCCGCGGCATGGGCAAGGTCTGCGTGTGCGGCGCCGAGGAGCTCACCGTGGACACCGAGGCCCGGCGCTTCACCGCCGCGGACGGCACCGTGGTCGAGGAGGGTACCGTCGTCTCGGTGGACGGCTCCGCCGGAGCGGTGTACGCCGGTTCGGTGCCGCTGGTGGACTCGGCGGTGATCCGGTATCTGGAGGACGGCGGGGGCGGCGGTGGCTCGCAGGGCGTGGACGTGGTCGACGCGGTGGCCCGGGCGCTGGCCCGCGCCGACACCGTGCGGCGGCTGGAGGTGCGGGCCAACGCCGACACCCCGGAGGACGCCGTCCGGGCCCGCCGGTTCGGAGCGCAGGGCATCGGCCTGTGCCGCACCGAGCACATGTTCCTCGGTGACCGCCGCAAGCTGGTCGAGCAGATGATCCTGGCCGGCACGGACGCCGAGCGCGACCGGGCCCTGGCGGACCTCCTGCCGCTGCAACGGCGGGACTTCGTCGGCATCCTGGAGGCCATGGACGGTCTGCCGGTCACCATCCGGCTGCTGGACCCGCCCCTGCACGAATTTCTGCCCGACCACACCGAACTGGCGGTGCGGATCGCCACCGCTCAGGCCCGTGGCGAGGAGCCGGACGCGCACGACGTCGCACTGCTCGGCGCGGTGAACCGCATGCACGAGGAGAACCCGATGCTCGGGCTGCGCGGCGTACGCCTGGGCCTGGTCGTGCCCGGCCTGGTCGCCATGCAGGTCCGGGCGATCGGTGAGGCCGTGACCGAGCGCCTGTCGGCCGGTGGCGCACCCCAGGCGGAGATCATGGTCCCGCTCGTCGGTGACGTCCGTGAACTGCGCCTCGTGCGCGCGGAGGTCCAGCGGGTGCTGGCCGAGATTTCGCGGGCGGCCGGAGTCGTCCTCGACTGCCCGGTCGGCACCATGATCGAGTTGCCCAGGGCCGCCCTGACGGCGGGCCGGATCGCCGAGGAAGCCGAGTTCTTCTCCTTCGGCACCAATGACCTGACCCAGACGACCTGGGGCTTCTCCCGCGACGACGTCGAGGCGGAATTCTTCTCCGCCTACCTGGACAAGGGCGTCTTCTCCACCTCCCCCTTCGAGGCGCTCGACCGCGAGGGGGTCGGCCGACTGGTGAACATCGCGGTCGCCGAGGGCCGCGCCACCCGCCCGGACCTCAAGATCGGGGTGTGCGGTGAGCACGGCGGCGACCCCGACTCGGTGCACTTCTTCCACACCGCCGGACTGGACTACGTCTCCTGCTCGCCGTTCCGGGTGCCGGTGGCGCGGCTGGAGGCGGGGCGGGCGGCGCTGGAGGAGACCGAGGGGAGCGACAGCAGGTGAACCGCGGGGCGGGGCCGCTCGGCCCTCATGCCAGGGACCGGCCGCTCCGCCCTCCAGGGCCGGTCGCCCCTGGGACGGGAGCGACCGGCGCAGCAGGCTTGAGGCGACGCAGAACGATCACAGGGAGTGGAACACATGACCGCCAAGGACATCGATGCCCGTGAGACCGCCGCCGTGCTGGTCCGCGCCGACGGCGAGGTGGACGAGGAATCTCTCGCCTACCTCCACGAGAAGGTCGCCGCCGCTCTGGACCGGCCCGGCCTGCCGCCCGTGAACGGTGAGGTGCGCGTACGGCGGGCATCGGCCCACCACGTGGAACTGCCCTGGTCCGGCCGCACCGACATCCGGGTCGGCAGCGACCTCGTCGTCGTCCACGCGCGCGAGGCGAGCGCCCGCGAACTCGCCGACCGGCTCCACGACCGGCTGCGCTCCGCCACCGAACGCGTCACCCACCGAAGCGACACCACCCGCCGGACGGCCGCCCCGCCTCCGTGGCGCGGCGGCCCGCAGAAGTAGGCGCCACACGGCGCCCGCCCGACCTGGCGGGGAGCCGGAGCCGAACCGGGCTCCGGCTCTCCCCGCCCGCGCTCGTGAAGGAGATCCGCCGTGACCGCTCACATCGTCGGCGAGGTAATGACCAGGGACGTCGTCCACGCCCGCCGGACGACACCGTTCAAAGAGGTCGTCCGGTTGCTCGACCACCACCGGATCAGCGGACTGCCGGTGGTCGACGCCGACGACAAGGTCCTCGGCGTCCTGTCCGGCAGCGACCTCGTACGCAACCAGGCGCACCGGGACGGCCCCGCTCCGCCGCCGTCCGTGACGGCGGGCGACGTGATGTCGAGCCCTGCCATCACCGTGCACCCCGAGCAGACCGTGCCGGACGCCGCCCGGCTCATGGAGCGCCGCGGCGTCGAGCGACTGCCCGTGGTCGACGAGGCCGACCGCCTCATCGGCATCGCCACCCGCCGTGACCTGCTACGGGTCTTCCTGCGCGCGGACGACGACATCCGCCGCCAGGTGACCGAGGAGATCGTCGTGACCGCGATGGGGCTGCCGTCCGACGCGGTCCGCGTCGCTGTCCGCGACGGCGTCGTCACCCTCGACGGCCGGGTGGAAGCGCGTAGCCAGGTGCCGGAACTCGTGCACGCCGTCTGGCGGCTCGACGGCGTGGTCGGCGTGGTGAACGGCCTGGGCTTCCGCATCGACGACCGCGAGTCGCCCACCCCGTCCCACCGGACCGGGAGCCCGTGACCTCAGCGGCCGGCGCCGACGTGCGGCGGGCCGGGCGGGCCGGCCGTGCCGGGGCCGACGGTCCCTGCCCCGCCGGGCCGGACGGACGCGAGAGGGGCCCTTCGGCGCCTGCCACGGCACCGGGACCCGTCGGAGAGTGGAGCCAGGGAGGGGCGCCGGTCCCCCGCGGTGTCCCTCCCGTCCCGAGCCGCCGCATGAGCACGGCGGTCCCTGACAACGGAGGCACACCACCATGACCCGACAGGACGTGCGGACCAAGGACCGCGTCGGGATCGACGCCCCGTCCGACACCGCGGTCGCCGTGGACCGTCTGGTCACGGCCGGCCTCAAGGCTCTCGCCGACTACGAGGCCCTCTCCCAGGAACAGGTCGACCACATCGTCAAGAAGGCGTCGGTCGCCGCCCTGGACCAGCACACCGCCCTGGCCCGCCTGGCGGTCGAGGAGACGGGGCGCGGGGTCTTCGAGGACAAGGCCGCCAAGAACATGTTCGCGTGCGAGCACGTCACACACAGCATGGGTCACACGAAGACCGTCGGCGTCATCGGCCGGGACGACATCGAGGACATGGTGGAGATCGCCGAACCGGTGGGCGTGGTGGCCGCGGTCACCCCCGTCACCAACCCGACCTCGACCACGGTCTTCAAGGCGCTGATGGCGCTGAAGACCCGCAACCCGGTGATCTTCGCGTTCCACCCGTCCGCCCAGCGGTGCAGCTCCGAAGCGGCCCGCGTCGTGCGGGACGCGGCCATTGCCGCCGGAGCGCCGGAGCACTGCGTGCAGTGGATCGAGGCCCCGTCCGTCGAGGCCACCCGCACGCTCATGCATCACCCGGGCGTCTCGCTGATCCTCGCCACAGGCGGCAACGCCATGGTCAAGGCCGCCTACTCGGCCGGCAAGCCGGCCCTCGGGGTCGGTGCCGGCAACGTCCCGGCCTACGTCCACCGCAGCGCGAAGCTGCGCCGGGCAGTCAACGACCTCGTGCTGTCCAAGTCGTTCGACAACGGCATGATCTGCGCCTCCGAGCAGGCCGTCATCCTGGACACGGAGATCTACGACGCCGCGATCACCGAGTTCCGCTCCCTGCACGCCCATCTGGCCACCCCGGAGGAGAAGGCGAAGCTGGAGTCGTTCCTCTTTCCCGCCACCGGCGGTTCGGGCGCCGGCTGCGAACCCAAGGTCAACGCGGCCGCCGTCGGGCAGAGCCCGGCGTGGATCGCCGAGCGGGCCGGATTCTCGGTGCCGGCAGACACCTCGGTCATCCTGGTCGAGGCCGAACGGGTCGGCCCGGACGAGCCGCTGACCCGTGAGAAGCTCTGCCCGGTCCTCGCCGTACTGCGCGCCGAGGACGAGCGCCGCGGGTTCGACCTCGCCGCCGACATGGTCGCCTTCCACGGCCAGGGCCACAGCGCCGTCATCCACACCGAGGAGCCTGCCGTGGCGGAGGCGTACGGCATGCGGATGAAGACGGTACGGATCATCGTCAACTCGCCGTCCTCGCAGGGCGCGATCGGCGGCATCTACAACGGTCTGCTGCCCTCGCTCACGCTGGGGTGCGGTTCCTGGGGCAGCACGTCGGTGTCCAACAACGTCTCCGCCGCCCAGCTGCTCAACGTCAAGCGGGTCTCCACCCGCCGCAACAACCTCCAGTGGTTCAAAGTCCCGCCGAAGATCTACTTCGAACCGCAGGCCATCCGCTACCTGACCTCCATGCCGGACGTCCACCGCGTCACCATCGTCACTGACGTCACCATGACCCGCCTCGGATTCGTCGACCGGATCAGCCGCGTCCTGCAACGGCGTCGGGAGCCGGTCACCCTCCAGATCATCGACAACGTCCAGCCCGAACCCAGCATCGACTCCGTCCAGCACGGCGCCGACCTCATGCGGGACTTCCGCCCCGACACGATCATCGCGCTCGGCGGTGGCTCTCCCATGGACGCCGCCAAGGTCATGTGGCTGCTGTACGAGCAGCCCGGCATCGACTTCGCGGACATGCGGCAGAAGTTCTCCGACATCCGCAAGCGCGCCTTCCGCTTCCCCACCCTCGGCAAGCAGGCCCGCCTGGTCTGCGTGCCCACCACCTCCGGCACCGGCGCCGAGGTCACCCCGTTCGCCGTCATCTCCGACCCCGCGACCGGCAAGAAGTACCCGCTCGCCGACTACGCCCTCACCCCCAGCGTCGCGATCATCGACCCCCTCCTCACGACCGCGTTGCCCCCGGCGCTCGCCGCCGACAGCGGCTTCGACGCCCTCACCCACGCCATCGAGGCGTACGTGTCCGTCTACGCCAACGACTTCACCGACGGCCTCGCCCTGCACGCCATCCGCCTGGTCTTCGGAAACATCGAGGCGGCCGTGAACAACCGTGCGGGCGCCGCGGAGGCCCGGGAGAAGATGCACAACGCCGGCACCATCGCGGGCATGGCCTTCGGCAACGCCTTCCTCGGCATCGTCCATGCCATGTCGCACACCCTCGGCGCCACGTTCCACATCGCGCACGGGCGCACCAACGCGGTCCTGCTGCCGCATGTCATCCGCTACAACGGCACCGTCCCGACGAAGCTGACCGGCTGGCCCAAGTACGAGAACTACCGTGCCCCCGAACGCTTCCAGGACATCGCCCGCGTCCTCGGACTGGCCGCGTCCACTCCTACCGAGGGCGTGGAGTCACTCGCCGCGGCCGTCGAGCGGCTCCGCGACGCCGTCGGCATAGAGCCGACGTTCCAGGCCCTCGGCGTCGACGAGCGCGCCTTCCTCGACGCCCTGCCCCAGCAGGCCCTCAACGCCTACGAGGACCAGTGCGCGCCGGCCAACCCGCGCATGCCGATGCTCGACGACATGCAGGAGCTGATGCGCACGGCGTACCACGGCTGAACAGGCCGTGCCGGAGGCCGCCGCGCGGGAGCCTGACAACCTCCGCGCGGCGGCTTCGCCATGCCCGGCGGGACTGACGTCCCGAGGGGTCGCACGGGCCCCTGCGCATGGGCCATCGGACCCTACTGCCCGGCGAGCACCTGGTCTTGGCTGTCCCTATGACGCACGAGCACGCCCGCACCGGCCCGATCCGCTCCGAGTACACCGTCGGCCACACGACCGTCCTGGAACTGCGTGGAGACCTCGACATCTCCGTGACACCGATCGTCACGGACCGGCTGGACGCCCTCACCGCATGCCCACACCCCGATCTGGTCGTGGACCTCCGTCCTGTGCCCTTCCTGGACTGCGCCGCGCTGGGAGTGCTGTGCAGGGCACGTAAGCGGATCCGTGAGCGGCACGGCAGGCTGCGTCTCGTCTCCGGCAGCGACCGCTTACGCGACATCATGCGCCGCACCGGACTGGCGGACTCCTTCGATGTCTACAGGTCGCTGACGGACGCCCTGGCTGTCCAGCCCCGCGGGTACCGACGCGTCGTGCCGGCCTTCGCCGACCGCTCAAGAGGGGGCTTCAGCCGGTCTCGCTGACGGGCGGGCAGTTCTCCGCGGTCGCCACCCACTCGCCCAGGGAGCGGACGCAGCAGGGCCCGGACAGCGGATCCGACGTCCGCGGTCCGGGCCCCTCGGGGTTCCTGTCAGCCGTCCCACGTCCAGTCGGCCACCTCCGGAAGGTCGACACCGTGCTCGCGGATGTACGCGTGGTGGCGCAGCCGGGTGTCCTCCATCCCCTGGCGCACGGCCGCCGCGCGCACCGCGAGGCCGGGGACACGGTCGATGACGTCCATGACCAGCCGGTAGCGGTCCAGGTCGTTGCGGACCACCATGTCGAACGGTGTGGTGGTCGTGCCCATTTCCTTGTAGCCGCGCACGTGCAGGTGCTGGTGGCCTGTGCGGCGGTAGGCCAGTCGGTGAATCAGCCACGGGTAGCCGTGGTAGGCGAAGACGACCGGCTTGTCGGGGGTGAACAGGCCGTTGTACTCGAAGTCGCTCATTCCGTGGGGATGTTCCTCGCTCGGCAGCAGTCGGGCGATGTCGACGACGTTCACGACCCGGACGGCCAGCTCCGGCAGGTGGTGCCTCAGCAGCTGTGCGGCGGCCAGTACCTCCTGGGTGGGGACGTCGCCCGCGCAGGCGAGGACCACGTCGGGTTCCCGGCTGCCGTCCTCGGTGCCGGCCCAGTCCCAGATGCCGGCGCCGCGCGCGCAGTGCACCCGGGCCTCCTCCATGGTCAGCCAGTCGAAGCAGGGCTGTTTGCCGGCGACGATCACGTTGACGTAATCGCGGCTGCGCAGGGCGTGGTCGGCGACGGAGAGCAGGGTGTTGGCGTCCGGCGGCAGGTAGACCCGTACGGCTTCGGGGCTCTTGTTGAGGATGTGGTCGACGAAGCCGGGGTCCTGGTGGGAGAAACCGTTGTGGTCCTGGCGCCACACGTGGGAGGTGAGCAGGTAGTTGAGGGAGGCGATGGGGGCGCGCCAGGGCAGGCGGCGGGTCACGCGCAGCCATTTGATGTGCTGGTTGACCATGGAGTCGACGATGTGGACGAACGCTTCGTAGCAGGAGAACAGTCCGTGCCGGCCGGTGAGGAGGTATCCCTCCAGCCAGCCCTGGCAGGTGTGTTCGGAGAGTATCTCCATCACCCGGCCGTGGCGGTCCAGGTGCTCGTCCACGTCAAGGGTGCGGGCCTGCCATGCCTTGCCGCTGGCGCCGTAGACGGCCTGGAGGCGGTTGGAGGCGGTCTCATCGGGACCGACGACGCGGAAGTCACGTCGGTCGGCGGTCTCGCGCATGATGTGCTCCAGCAGGTCGCCGAGGACGCGAGTGGGTTCGTGCAGGGTCGCGCCCGGCTTGTCCACCGGGACGGCGAACCTCTCCAGAGGCGGCAGCGGGAGTTCGCGCACCAGCAGGCCGCCGTTGGCGTGCGGGGTCGATCCCAACCTGCGTGCGCCGTCGGGGACGCACGTCAGGACGTCCGGGCGAGGTGCCCCGTGCTCGTCGAACAGCTCTTGCGGCCGGTAGGAGAGCAGCCATTCCTCGAGCTGCCGCAGGTGGTCGGGGTTGTCCCGGACGGCTGACAGGGGGACCTGGTGAGCTCGCCAGGTCCCTTCCACGGGAAGGCCGTCGACCTCGGCGGGGCCGGTCCAGCCCTTGGGGGTACGCAGAACGATCACCGGCCAGCGGGGCCGCCCCGTCTCCCCCTCCTCGCGGGCGGCGCGCTGAACAGCGGCGATACGGTCCGCGGCGGTGTCCATGGCCTGGGCCATCGCGCGGTGGACGGCGGCCGGCTCGTCTCCGGTGACGTGGATGGGCTCGTGTCCATATCCCTTGAGGAGTTCGTCGAGTTCGGACTCCGGAAGACGGGACAGCACGGTGGGATTGGCGATCTTGTAGCCGTTGAGGTGCAGGATCGGCAGGACGGCACCGTCCTGCACGGGGTCCAGGAACTTGTTCGAGTGCCAGGAGGCGGCCAGCGGCCCCGTCTCCGCCTCACCGTCACCGATGACACAGGTGACCAGCAGGCCGGGGTTGTCGAAGGCGGCGCCGTAGGCGTGAGAGAGGGCGTAGCCGAGTTCCCCGCCCTCGTGGATGGAGCCGGGCGTCTCCGGGGCCACGTGGCTGGGGACGCCTCCGGGGAACGAGAACTGCCGGAACAGCCGGGCCATCCCGGCGGCGTCCCGGGTGATGTCCGGGTAGGTCTCCGTGTACGACCCTTCCAGCCAGGAATTGGCCACCACGGCGGGGCCGCCGTGACCGGGCCCCCAGATGCAGAGGGCTTCCAGTCCCCGGGAGCGGATGAGTCGGTTGAGGTGTGTGTACACGAGGTTGAGGCCAGGTGAAGTGCCCCAGTGACCGAGCAGCCGCGGCTTGACGTGCTCAGCGCGCAGCGGCTCGGTGAGCAGAGGATTGGACATCAGGTAGATCTGGCCGACGGACAGATAGTTCGCTGCACGCCAATGGGCGTCCAGCCTCCTTAATTCCTCGTCCGAGAGCGGACTGGACACCTGTTGCGAATGGGCGCACATCTTGGGTTCCCTTGCGATCGATGGTCGGCTCGACGGAGAGCCCTGCGAGGTCTTTCGTCTCACCCTGCCCCGTTCACCGGGTACCCGACAGGGCCGACCGGCCCCTTCCGTACACGCCGCTTGCGGCCGCCCGGTGCTCGATCGAGTAGGGGGAAGGCTCACGCGAACGCCCTCTGATGGAGCCGCAGGTCGGACCGACCGCCACATGCCCCAAGGCCGCCGGCGATGAAACAGTCCGCCCGCACGCGGCGTGTCACACGCACCGCGTACAGGCGGGCTGAGGAACGGACAGGGAAAGCCTCCCTCGTTGCCTTCGCAGTCCTGGGCAGTCCTTCTCGGTCAGTCGTGCGAGATCACCGCCACCGGAGCGACGGCGTGATGCAGCAGCGCCTGGGTCACCGGACCGATATGAGCGCCTACGGCCGCCCGACGGTTCCGCCTGCCCACCACCACGAGTGCGGCGTCGTAGGAGGCGTCGACCAGGTGGCGCCCGGCACCACCGATCGTGGCCTGCGCGTGAACCTCCACAGCGGGGTACCTGTCCTGCCACGGTCGCAGGACGTCGGACAGTTCGCTCCGTACCTGCTTGACCATGCCGTCGTTCAGATCGGGCATGAGCGCACCGCCGTAGTAGTAGGGCGGCAGCGTCCAGCCGTGAATGATCCGTAGGCGTGCGGCGCGCCGTGAAGCCGCGTCGAACGCGTAGGCGATCACCGCGTCATTGGGGTTGTGCAGATCCAGGCCCAGGACGACGTCACGGTGGCCGGAGACGGCGGAGACCTCGCGTGCCGAGGTCTCCGGCGTCGCCTCCTCCTCGCTGTGCTCGGCAGCCCGGACGAGGACGACGGGCCGCTCGCACGAGGCCAGGACGGCATGGGAGACGGAACCGAGCAGGTATCCCGCCGCCTTGCTCAGTCCGCGGGAGCCCAGTACCAACAGTTCGGCCTCCTCGGCGGCCTTCAGCAGAGCCGGGACGGGCAGACCGGCGATCTCGTCCGTGTCGATCCGCAACCCGGGGCGGGTCTCGCCGACGCGGGAGCGCGCCTGGGCCAGCAGGTGCTGTGCCGATGCCCGCTGGAGGTCGCTCGGCGGCACCGGTACGCCGAGTCCGGTCGCCGGTGCGAAGGCGGGGGCTTGCCACTCCCACGCGGTCACGAGCCTCAGAGGCAGGTCCCTGAGCTGTGCCTCGTGCGCGGCCCAGTCCGCGGCAGCCAGGCTCGCCGGCGAACCGTCCAGTCCGACGGTGATGGTGCGGGTCATGGAAATCCTCCTTCAGTCCGCTTCGAGTCTTGGTCCCGTCGGGCGGCGACAGCAGAGGCCACTGGCCCCTGGCCAGGAGCCAACCGTCCCGGAATCCGACTCTCCGGTGCGCCGCCTGCTGCTTGTCATCCGATGGGGAGTTCGGGTCGTACGAACGTCGTCGATGTTCCCTGGACGATGGCGTACGCGGCGTCGAGGGCGCCGATAGCGCCCAGGCCACCGGTCCATTCCACGAACCGGGCAGCGGCCTCGGTCTTGGGCTGCATCAAACTCTCGGGGGAAGGCCCTGTCCCGAAGTTCCCGGAGGGCTCGTCGAGCACGGGCTGCTGGCGAGGCGTGCCGTAGTCGGCGGACACGTTCGGGACGTCGGTGAGGATGAGCAGGGAAGCGGCGGTGAAGTCCTTGTCGACGACGGCTTCGACTCCGGTCAGCGCCCCGGTGTCGTGATCGGCCCTGACGGGGACGCCTCCGCCGCCGGCGCAGACGACCAGCCTTCGCCGCTCGGCATGGCGTGGACGGTGTCCGTCTCCACGACGGCCTCCGGCGCTGGGGACGGGACGACGCGGCGCCATCCCGTGGTGTCCTCGGCGATGTACCAGCCGCGCTTGCGGGCGAGGACGTGCGCCACCTCCCGCGAATAGACCCGGCCGACGAACTAGGTGGGCCGCTCGGAGGCGTTCCGTGCTGGGCACCAAGGTGTCCAGGAGCGCAGGGAGTCGGCCAGGCCCTGATAGACGGCGGAGGCCTTCCCGGTCGACCATGGTCAGGACGGTGTCCAGCGCACGTACATCCGTGTGGCGGGAAGCCGGACCGCCGTCTTCTCCGCATAGATCTGCGTCAAGCGCTCGATCGCATCGTCCTGCGTGGTAAAGCCGCCCTCCTCGGCCTGCTCCTCCCGACCATTGCGGGAACGGATCGTGAACGGGTGCGGGCACCGCGTCGGCCCAGCACGGCCGCGGTCCTTGCAGAACGACCCCTACAGCGAGCGAGCTGACGAGCCACGTCACGCACCTTCCAGACGGAAGCCAGGCGTCCGGGCCCAGAGCACCGCTGTGGCGGCCCCGGGTCAGCACCGCAGGACACTCCCGCACCCGATGCTGACCACTTGCTGACCTGAGCGACCGTATAACGCCTCTGACCAGCGTGAATGCCCAGATGCTAGATCTTGGACTTGAACATGGTGCGCAGCATGTCTGACTCCTGGAAGACGGCTCCCTGCCTGCTTTGTGCAGGTCAAGGGCGGTCTCGACCCTACACCGACGCCCCCGTTCGACGTTTGTGAGGAATATCGCTCAGGCGGGACGGCTTCCTCCCTGGGCTTTCGCGCCGTCGCCGGCAACCTGTTCAGGCCGTCCTCCGGGAACGCCCGGCGACTCATGCTGACCGGATGCTGACTTGCCTGATGAGTCATCAGGCCTGCGGAGGCCCCTCTACTACACGGACGACGTGCGTCCACGCTCCACCGACCTGTCGAGCACCGACATCACTCTGGTTCATGGAACTCGGCCCCATTGGGCATCAGCCGGTCGACGCTCGACCGCCCCGGAAGCCGGCTCGCTGCCTGCCGCCCGCTTGAGGCGCCCCTCAGCGGCGTGGGACTCGCGAGCGAGGCGGGGCCAAGGCGCCGACTCCGGCCCGCCCGGGCCGGACTCCAAGTCACGCGCCGCTGTGCGCTTGCGTGCGCCGCTCCTCCCTTCCGTACGGTCCAGCCGATGGCGAACCGCCCTCGCACACCGCGAAGGAGAGCCGTCGAAGCCGACCGAGGAAGTGCTCCAGGACCTGACCCAGTCCTCGAACGTCTCCGTCCACTCCGAGGACGCGCTCGTCGGGAAGGTGAAGGCCGCCATCACGGCGGACGACGAGAAGCGGAAGGAGAACGAGGACGAGCCGCTCCGCCGGAAGCCCGCCCTCGTCCCGATCCTGCCGACGGAGCTGCCCCGGCAGTTCGAAGTGACCCTCTGGGACGTGCTCCACACCCTCGCCCGGGCCGGTGCCGCGACGGCCCGCACCGAGTGCCATGCCCGCCGGTGCACGCACGGCCGCGAGTCGTCCCGGCGCCGGGTTGGCGCCCGGTGTGCGGTCCCGGACGGAGGCCCGGCCCGGCTGCTGACCGTCCCGGTCGCGCCGGGCGCCGGGGCCACTCCGTCCGTGTGCCGTCCGCTGTCCGCTCAGGGGCAGGGCATGCTCATGTAGAGCGCCTGCTCGCCTTCGGAGGGGGTGCCGTCATAGAGGGCGGTGTCCAGCCCGCAGAAGGCGAAGCCCATCCTCCGGTACGCGTGAATCGCGGGTGCGTTGATGTTGGTGACCTCCAGCCAGAGGTGTCCGGCGCCCCGCTCGCGGGCGAACTCCACCGCGAGCCCCATCAGCGCCCGGCCGACGCCCCGTCCCCGGTGCTCCGGGGCGATCTCGATGTCCTCCACGGTCAGCCGGCGGTTCCACCCGGAGTACGAGACGGTGACGAACCCGGCCAGGTCGCCGGCGGCTCCGTGGGCGACGAAGGTACGGGAGTCCGCGTCGTCGCCGTCGTACTCGTCCTCGGGGAACACCTTGGTCAGGGGCGGGTCCACCTTGACCTCCCGCAGGGCGAACCCGTCGTCGGCGACGGTCACCCGGAAGACCGTGTCGGTGGTGAAAGAGCCGTCCAGGGCCTCGATGGCCTCGGCGTCCTCGGGGACGGCGGCGCGGTACCGGAAAGCGGTGTTGTCAACGGTGGTCACGGCACGACGTTAAGGCCGCTCGGACCACGACAGGACGGCTTTGAACGTCGTTTGGCACGACAAGCAGGCAGGACAGCTCCGGTGCTCGACCGGTTCTGCGCCCACGGATGCCTAGCCGTTCAGCGGTACCTATGTGGCTTCCGACGACCTGGGTCCGGTCATCGAAGGATTTCCGGCCGACAGCGAGCCAGGCTTCATCGCCTGGTCGGACCCGGATGACGCGCAGAGTCTCTCAGAGCTGACCCAGACCGAGCCGGAGATACCGAGCCGGAGATGAGGCCATTCGGTGTCTGGGTCAGCGGTGTCGGACCCTCACACTGACTGGTGCGGCCCGTCCGCACGGACGAGCCGGCCGTGACACATGAGGGCTGCGGCTATGCCGGCGAAAACGAGGACATGTTCTGCCTTGCGTTCGTAGCGGCGGTGAAGCCGCCGGCAGCCGGCGAGCCAGGGCACGGTCCTCTCCACAACCCATCGGTGGCGGCCGAGCCGCTGGGAGGGCTCGATCCCTTTGCGGCGATGCGGTGGCGGATACCCCGCTTGGGGTGCCATTGGCGCAGATGGTCGTAGTCGTAACCTTGGTCGGCGTGCAGCTTCGCCGCCCGGCAGCGGTTGCGGTCGGAGGCCCGGGCTTTGGGCAGGGAGAGCTCCCGGTCCACCAGGGCCCGGCCCGAGCTGGTGGCGTAGGCGGCGAACACCCATGGTCGGCCGACCCCGGCCGAGGTGGTGCCGGCACGCTGCGCGCATCCTTGCCACGTGGGGGTGAGCGTGAGCGTGCCGGCTGCCCCTGGCCTGCCGTGCGAGTCCCCGCCGTTGCCCCGGGTCGTGGTCCTGCGGGGCCACCGCACCCGGTGTCGGCCCGGCGTGCCAACATCGTCCGGATGACCGACAGCTACTCACACGACAGCCATGAAGACGCCGTCCACATGGTGGCCGAACTGCTGGAAGCCGACTTCGGAGACTGGGAGTTGGCCTCAGTGAAGCAATGGGCGGCTGCCCGGCCCGGCTGGGAGTGCGGCGGAGCGGGCGACGGCCGGGTGACGCTCGTCTCGGGCCGTGCGGGTATCTCGTTGGTCCTTGATGCGGGCAAGGGTCGGGCGGCCGACCGCCATTCCCTCGGGCATCTCCCCCAGTGGGCGCTTGGCACATCATCGCCTACCCGCGTAGGCCCCCAGGTGGCGCGGTAACCGGCTGCCCTGCAGACCCGGGACCAGCCCCGCTCGCGGGCGCGGGTGATCATGACGCAGTAGGTCACGCGAAGGGCCGCCTCAGTGGAGTCGGCTGCGGCTTCGGTCTCGGTATCGGAAATAGCGACGGTGCCGAAACCGGGGCCCATGGCGCCAGCGCATGCCGCGGACGAGCGCCGAGTAACGCAGCGAACGTCCCAAGCGGGAGCCAGGCACCTGTGTCCAGGTCCCCATCATGACGGCCACCTGGACAGCAAGCCGGGACGCTCCCGCACCCGATGCTGACCGTTTGCTGACCCGAGTGGGCCTATCAAACCTCTGACCTGCAAAAACACCCTAATGCTAGATCTGGGACTTGAACATGGTGCGCAGCATGTCTGACTCCTGAAGACGGCTCCCGAGCAGACGTCCCGCCCGATCTTGTGTGCGAGGCAGGCTGCGGTGACACTGCGGACCAGGCGCTTGTCCGGGTAGCCGTCTCGGACAGGTCGCCGTGCGCCGGACCGCCGCGCGCGGTCACTGGATCTGGTGCGCTCCGGAAACCGGTGTGCGCGTTAGCGTGATCCTCTGCCGCATGGAGTGTCCATCGGCCGGGTCGGCCCGCGCATGGGTCTGCGACGGAGAGTGACGGAACCGCGATGAGTGAACTGACGAAGCCCGAGGTCGACGTCCCGGAGGGTGCTGCGCCTGCCGAACTGACCGTCCGGGACCTGGTCGTCGGGGACGGGGCCGAGGCGAAGCCGGGCACGGTGGTCAGGGTCCACTACGTCGGGGTGACCTTCGAGACCGGGAAGGAGTTCGACTCCTCCTGGGACCGTGACCAGCCGTTCAAGTTCACTCTGGGCGGCGGCAGGGTCATCAAGGGCTGGGACCGAGGATTGAGGGGGATGAGGGTCGGCGGTCGGCGCGAGATCGTCGTTCCCCCGCGTCTCGGCTACGGCAACCAGTCGCCCTCGACGTTGATTCCGGCGGGCTCGACCCTGGTCTTCGTGGTCGACCTGCTCGACTTGTACTCCAGCACAGGCGGCTGGAGCAGCGCCCGCTGACCCGGACCGTTCCTGCTTCCGCCCCTCGCCCCAGGCATTACCGTCATGGCTTCGGCGAGGATCCGGCGCTGCAGGAGGACCACCAGGCCCTCGCGCAGTCCTTCGGCAAGGACGGTCCGCAGAGCGTCGTGCGGGACTGCGAACGGTCCAGGGCGTAGCTCGTCCGCCCCGACCAGACAACGGGGAGCGGCAGGTCCACGCGATCCGGCCGGCCAGCCGCGAACGCGCCGCCGTTGAACAGAGGCTCCGCCACCTAAGAGGTCGTTTCCTTCGGGTGCGGTGCTCCAGGACGGCGGTAGACAGCTGTGGTGTTGGCCTTGATCATCGGCGGGTGACCGACGACGAGATAGTGGAACAAGTTCGGGGCTATGCGAGAGCCCAGGAGCTACCGCCGCCTGCGCCTCCCCAGGCGGTTGCTGAGGTTGAGGCCGTCGTGGGGTACCCCATGCCGGAGTTGCTGCGGCGTTTGTATCTGGAAGTCGCCAACGGCGGCTTCGGTCCGGACGGAAGCATTCTGTCCCTGATCGACGTGGGCGAGTGGTACAGCGATGAAGAGTCGCTCCTCCAGCTTGTACGTGACTGGTGTTCGGAGTCCGATCCGGAACCTCCGCTCCAGCCGCTTCATGTACCACCGCTGGTGACACTAGTACTCCAGTCGTAGATCGTGACCTGACATAGCGTCATCTACATTGAATCGGCTTGCTCGGCGGCGTCGAACGCGGGCGCGAGCGGGGCCAGCGCAGTGCGGAGCTGGTCGGACAGTGAGCCGGAGGGCACGACCAGTCCTCCGGCAGCGAAACTCTCGGCGGCCTCTGCGTTCTGGGCCGGCCGGAGCCAGCCCTCCAGCGCGATGCGAACTGCCGCGGCCACGCTTGCCGCGAGGACGCGGGCCGCGTGCGCTTCAGCGTCGTCTAGGCGTTCGGCGATCACCGCCGTGAGAGGGGGCTCGATGCCGGCGGTGGTATCGAGGAACGCGTCGCGCAGCGCGGTCTGAGTGGTGATCAGCAGCAGCGCCTTGTGTTCGCGCTCGCCGGTGTTCGTGTACTGCTCGACCACTGCTTCGGTGATGGCCTCAGCCAGGCGCACTCCTGCAGGCCGGGCCGCGACCGCCGCCGCGATGCGCACCTCCCGGTCCGCGGTAACGGCAGAGACGATCGCCTGCTCGCGGCTGGCGAAGTAGTTGTTGTAGGTGCGCGGCGAGACCCCGGCCGCTTCGGCGATGTCCTCGACCCGCACCTGGTCGGGTCCGCGCTCCATGGCTAGGCGCAGGGCCGCCTCGCGTAGCGCATCGCGCGTGGCCTGCTTCTTCCGCTCCCGCAGCCCTGGTGGTGGTGTCGTCACGGCGTCAGCGTTCCACGCAGGGCTGCGTGCGCGCAAACTTGCGTGCGTGCAAACTTGCGTGTACGCAAAGTTGCGTGCACGCATTTTTCCTGTCAGCCTCGACCTGATCGAGACCGACAGAGAGGACGTCACCATGCGAGCAAGAGGAATGACCTACGACACCGGATTCGTCGTGCACGGCCAGATATCCCGCGAGCACTTCGACCCCGCGGTGGTCCGGCGCGAGCTCGCCATCATTCGTGACGACCTGCACTGCAACGCGATCCAGATCATCGGCGGCGACCCGGATCGACTGGAACTGGCCGCCGGTGCCGCCGCCGAGCTCGGCCTGGAGGTCTGGTTCTCGCCCTACCCGCTGGAGCTGGATCCGCAGCAGATCCTCACGCTTTTCCGCGACTGCGCCGAGCGAGCGGAACGGCTCCGGCAGCAGGGGGCCACCGTCGTGTTCGTCGCAGGGGTCGAGCTGAGCGTGATGAACCGCGGGTTCCTGCCCGGAGAGAGCCCCGAGGAACGGGTCGAGCAGCTGATGAGCCAACCCGAGCGGCGGGCCGAAGCGATGCGCGAGCTCGGCGTGCGCATCAACGCATTCCTCCGCGACGCCGCGGCCACGGTCCGCGAGCGCTTTCAAGGCAAGCTCACCTACTCATCCATCCAGTTCGAGCAGGTCGACTGGACTCCCTTCGACATGGTGACGTTCGAGCTGATCCGCTCCGCCGAGGTCGCCCACCGGTTCCGGGACGCTGTGCGCACCCTGGCCCAAGGCCCGAAGCCGCTCGCCATCACCGGGTTCGGCACCGCGGCCTACCGCGGCGCGGGAGACCGCGGTGGGCGAGTGCTGGAAGTGGTCGAGTACGACCCAGAGACCAAGGCCCCTCTACGGCTGAACGGCATATACGAGCGTGACGAGGCCGGCCAGGCCGCATATCTGAGCGAACTGCTGGAGATCTTCGAGACCGAGGGCGTGGACAGCGCGTTCGTGTTCTTGTTCGCCCTACCTGGCTACCCGCATCGCCCGGACGGCGACCCCAGGGACGACTTGGACCGGGCTGGCCTGGGCATCGTCAAACTCCTCGAAGGGCGCCGGGGGCAGACCTACCCCGACATGGAATGGGAACCCAAGGCCGCCTTCACGGCAGTGGCGCAGCGGTATCGGAGGTGACAGGCCCCGCGCACGGTGACCACTGCTCGGGATCTGCACTGCGCCGCAGTGCAGATCCCGAGCAGATGGAAGCGGTATTCGCCGCAGACGTCGCACCGGTCTACCGCCGCCGCGACCTGCGGGCCAACGGAGTGTTGGACCTGCGCGGGTTACTGATGCCAGGCGTTTCGGGCAACTGCTGGTCGATCGCGGAGGCAGTCGGCCTGGACTGGCCGTATCGCCTGCACCACCTGCTCGAACGCGCCCGCTGGGAGGAGGACGCCGCGAGAGACGTGGTGCGCGCGTTCCTGGCCCGGCGCCTCGGCGCCGACGGCGGGGTCCTGATCTTCGACGAGACGGGGCAGGCGAAGAATGGGGACGAAGACCGCGGCCGTGGGCCGGCAGTATTCCGGCACGACGGGCCGGGTCGAGAACGTGATCGTCGCGGCGTCGTAGCGGGGTGGAGCCTGCGGCAGCCGGCCAGCCAGTCCGCACTGGGGGTAGCCGGTGGTCGGAAGGTGGGGGTAGCACTGTCGCCGTGCCCGGCCGTACGCAGCTAGTTTCGTTGCCGACCGCCAGCGTCCGAGGACTTGGAGCCACCGACATGACGATGCGCGTTCGCTCACTCTGGACCGTCCTTGCGGCCGGGCTGGCTGCAGCCGGGCTCAGCGGTTGCGGCCCCGGGGAGACCTTCGAGGACGACGCGTCGCTGCGGGAGGAGGTCACGTCGGTCCGGCTGGAGACCGGAACCGGCAGCGTCACGCTCCGCGGCAGAGAGGACCTCGACGAGATCACCGTGCACCGCGAGATCACTTACCACGGGGACAAACCCGATGGAGCGACCCACCGGGTCGATGAGGGGCGGTTGACCCTCGATGGCTGCGGCGACGACTGCAAGGTGGACTACACGGTGGACGTACCCGCCGGGGTGACGGTCGACGGCGAGACGTCGAAGGGCGATGTCAGTCTGTCCGAGGTGGGACCGGTGGACCTCAAGACGGGCTCCGGTGACGTCACCTTGGAAGGAGTGGCCGGCGAGGTGAAGGCCCGGACCTCCAACGGGAACATCGACGGGAAGGACCTGCGGGGCAGCCGGATCGACGCGGAGACCTCCAACGGCGAGATCGACCTGACCCCCGGGAAGGCACTGGACATCCGCGCCAAGACAACGAACGGCGGGCTCACGCTCAACCTCCCCGACAGCAGTTACCGGATCTCGGTGAAGACCGGCAACGGGGACAAGGACATCGGTGTCCGCAACGACCCGTCCGGTGACCACCGGATCGAACTCACCACCGGCAACGGAGACGTATCCGTCAACCCCGCTTGACCTCTCCCACCGGCTCCGGACTCGGTGGCGGACCGTCGTTCACTTCCGCCGGCGCTCGGTCTCCGCGAAGAACTCGTCGATCGGAGTCGCACGCCCGGGCTCATGCCGTCCGTCCCGGCCTGTGAACGCGCCGCTTGTTTCCGCGTACGCCATCGGCAGCCGGCCCGGCTCGCCCCGCTGGGCGAGCCGGGCCGTTGCACCGACGAGGGATCAGGCGGCGAGCCCGCCGTCCAAGGCGGCAGAGCGGCCGAACTTGTCCACCGCCTGGTAATACGTCCAGGCCGTCGCGTCGCACGCCGTCTTCTGCGCACCGCTGTAGCGGGCGCACACCCTCTTCAGGTCCGCGTAGAAGGCACTGTCCAGGCGCGCCTTGTTCGCGTCGAAGGTGCCCGCCGCCTTGTAGTTGCGGTACCCGAAGTCGTGCCGGGCACAGGAGGTCTGGAAGGGGAAGCCGAAGGGGTTGTCGGGAGACGAGGAGCAGTAGTCCGTGGACCAGTCGAACCCGTAGGCGCTCCAGGCGCCCTGGTTGGCACGGGCCGCGACCCAGGCGTTGTAACTGCTCGCGTCCGTCTGGGTCCAGCTGCTGAGCACCTTCGCCTTGTCGGCCGGTGCGGCGGAGGCCGGTGCGGCGGAGGCTCCGATCGCGAGAGCGACGCAGGCCGCGCTGACGGCAAAGGCGGAGAGTCTACGGTGCATGATGCTTCCTCCAGCGAGAGTGACACTGACAGTGGCGATGTGCATACGGTTCGTACTGGGTGGACGGCGCCGTCGGTTCGGACCGGCCCGCCGACGGACTGGAAAGGTGTGGACCGTGGCGGTGCGCGGGCGTGCTCGTGACGCTCAGGAGCCGTCGCGGTCGCGTTCCTGCCACACGACGGAGACGACCCAGCCCGGCTGCCAAGGCGCGTCGACGTACCGAACGGTCCGCGCCACACCGGTTGTTCGCGGTTCACCGCACGGCCCGCGGGAGACGGCACCTGCGGCCGCCGCGAGCCTGGCCGGCTTGCGGGCGGCCCGCAGCGCCTCACGGTCACGCCCGGCGGCCAGGGCGAGGCCCAGGCCGACCGGTGTCTCCGCCAGGGCGTGGACCGCCCGGTCGCCCTGCCGGACGGACGCGAAGTACACCGGGGACGTCGGACCGCCGTTCGCCAAGGCTGCGGTGCACCCGTGGACGACGCCGCAGTACGGGCACGGTCCGTCGTCGATCGCGACGCCGTCCGGGTCCGCGGCCCCCAGCGCGCCGGACAGCAGGAGCCCCAGCCCGGCACGGCTCTCCCCCGCCCACCCGGTCGGGTGCGAGGTGAGGTGGTGGGTGTGCAGTTCGACCGTGGAGATGGGGCGGTTCACCACCGGCGGCGCGGCCGTGAGGTCGAGCGGGCGCGCGAGCAGCGGTGCATGCGCTCGCGCCCATCCGCCGTCCGGGTTCGTGGGCGGCAAACGGAATCCGCTCTCGTCCATGGCGTCGCTCCTCCGGGTGGGTGGGGTGAATCAGGGCCGGGCGCCCGCTATCTGCTCCATGAGTGCGACGAACTCACCCGCCCTGGCATCGAAGCGCGGCGAGGCCATGAAGCCCTGGGTGTCGGAAATGCTGTTCAGACCGCCGATGTAGCCGGACCCGGTGGCGTAGTCGTAGTCGAGGAGCCAGGGCGAACCACTGGAACCGGGCGTCATGTTGGCGCACTCCACTTGCCACATGTTCAGCGGTGGCACCGTGGGTTCGATCAAGTCCGCACAGAACTCCTGGTGTTCACCGTCGTACGGCGGGCCCGAGTAGCCCATGACCGACACCTGCTCGCCGGTACGGGCGTCCGGCACGATCTGATACCCGCCCGCGGCCTCGACCACCGTCTGCCCCGCGGCGTTGTCGTTGGTCACGACCATGCCGTAGTCGTGCTCCCAGTCCGGTTTGTCACCGCTGGCCCACAGAGACGACGTGGCGACGTTCCAGGCGGTGAACCTGCCGAACGGCTCGTCGCCGTGGTGGCGCGCCGGAATGAAGACGACGTTCTTCGTCCACGTACCGTCCGGACCTTCGTGGAGGCAGTGCGCGGCCGTGAGCACGAGGATCTCGGATTCGCTGTTGACGGCGGTTCCGGTGCAGTGGTCCGGCCTCCCGTCGGCATGCTCGAAGACCAGCTTGCCGACGGCGGTGGAGTACGGCCCTTCCACGGCGGCGGTGACACGCGGATCGACGCGTTCGCCGGCGGGAGCCCCGTTCGGCCCGTCGTTCCCCTCACCGGTGGCGCGGCGCACCCGTTCCGGCGTCCAGTAGTCGAGCAGGGCCTGCTGCTTCTGCGCGGCGGTGCCGCCTTCCGCGCCTGGTACGTCGATCACTGCGGGCCGGCTGACGGCGCCCGTCCCGCCGGGGGCCGAAGCCTGGGCCGGCGAGCCGATCACCAGCCCGGAGGCGGCGACGGCCAGAGCGGCCAACAGGGTTCTCACGCGGCTTCTTCGCCCGGGACCCGGCCGAGCCGGGGCACTGCTGCGGTCCTCAGACACAGTTGAGCTCCTTTCGTGGTGTGTCGTGGACGAACCGGTCGGCGGACAGGGCCGAGACGTCCACGAACGGCCGACGTCCCAGGTAGAGGTCGCGCACTACTTCGCCCACCGCCGGTCCCTGCAGGAAGCCGTGGCCGGAGAAGCCGGTCGCGTACAGGAACCGGCCCGGTCCGGGAGCCTCGCCGATGAGCGCGTTGTGGTCGGGGGTGACTTCGTAGAGACCGGCCCACCCGGTGGCGATGTCCGCGTCGAGGAGCCGTGGGGCCCGTACGGCCATCGCCTCGGAGAGCCGGGGAAGCCAGCCGTCCGAACGGGACAGGTCGAACCCCGGGGGCTCGTCGGGATCGGACATGCCGAGCAGCACGCCCGGTCCCTCACCGTGGAAGTAGAAGCTGGTCGAGAAGTCGATGGTCATGGGGATGCGCGAGGGCGCGTCAGGCATCGGTCCGGTGACGAGGATCTGGCGCCGGTAGGGCACCACGGGAAGGTCGACCCCGGCCATCCGGCCGAGCGATGCCGACCAGGCCCCGGCCGCGCAGATCACCGTTTCCGCCGTGACCGTGCCGCGGTCCGTGACGACACGGGTGGCGCCGGAGGCGGTCACCCCGCGCTCCAGGTCCGTGACGCGGCACCTCTGCACCAGGCGGGCGCCGTGCCGCCGTGCGGCCGTGGCGTATCCGAGCACGACCGACTCCGGTGAGCAGTAGCCGTCGTCGGGTGAGTACGCCGCTGCCAGCACGCCGTCCGTCGAGATCAAGGGGGACAGCTCCCGGGCTTCGGCGGCGTCCAGCATCCGGCTGGGCACACCGAGCGCGTTCTGCACGGCCACGCTGCGTTCGAACTCGGCGACGTCCTCCGCTCGCGTGAGCAGGAAGAGGTACCCCTCCCGGTGCAGGTCGATCTCCTGGCCCGGCCGGCTGCCGAAGTCTTGGAACAGCTCCAGACCGCGGGCGCCCAGCCGGATGTTGACAGCGTCCGAGAACTGCGCCCGGACACCGCCCGCGGCCTTGCACGTGGACCCCGACCCCAACCCGTCCCGATCCAGGAGGAGGACGTCCCGGACCCCGGCCTCCGCCAGGTGGAAGGCGATGCTGACGCCCATGACGCCGCCGCCGACAATCACCACCTCCGCGGCGGTGGGGAGCGCCTCGGCCACCCCCATCAGCCGGCCAGCCCGGCGGTGGCGTCGGACGCGAGGAGAGGCATGTGGCGCGGCAGCGTCCCCCATACCCGCGGCGTGAAGAAGTGCCCGCCGGGCAGGACCGCCTGCGAGTACGGCCCGTCCGTCAGCTCCGCCCAGCCCTCGTGCAGCGGGCTCGACTCGGCCTCGCCCACCAGGAGGTGGATGGGGACTCGCAGCCGCTCTCCGCGGTCGAACCGGTAGGTGGAGTACACGGTCATGTCCAGGCGCAGCAGATCGACGGCGAGGGACCGCAGGTCCGGGTCGGCGAGCACGGCGCGTGGGGCTCCGCCCGTAGCCTCGAGCCAGGACGCCAGTTCCTCGTCCGAGGCGGTCGCCAGGGCGGCGGCGCGGGTGCCGGTCCAGTGCTGCGGGGCGATGTGCCCGGACAGGACCAGGCTCTCCGGCCCTTCGACGCCCCGGGCCTGGAGCGCGCGGGCGGTCTCGAAGGCGACCAGCGCACCCATGCTGTGCCCGTACAGCACGTACGGTGCGCGTACCTCGTTCTGGAGAGCCGTCGCACAGTCGTCGACCAGGCCCTGCCAGCCGCCCGCGACCTGGTCGCCGAAACGGGATTCACGACCCGGGTAGCACAGGGCACGCAGCTCGATGTCGACCGGCAACTGCTGTGCCCAGGGACGGAATCCGACGGTGCCGCCACCCGCGAAACTGAGGCAGATCAGGCGTCGGGACGCCCAGGGACGCGGGTGCGGCCGGGTTATTCGGTTCACGATCGCTCCTCGACTGCGGACTCTTCCTTGAGTACGTCGCGCAACGCCTCGAGGGCGGTGGCGAGTTCGGCCTCCGACACGGACAGCGGCGGCCGCAGGCGCAGTTCGCGCTCGCCGGATCCGAGGAATATCACCCCGTGCTTGTCGAAGGCCCGGGCGACAACCCGGTTGCGCACCTCGGGGTCGGGCAGGGTGATGGCGCACATCAGGCCGCGACCACGCGGTGCGCTGACGAGTTCAGGCAGGTCGGCGGCGAGTTCGCGCAGACCCTTGAGAAGGTACTCGCCCGTCGTCCGGGCCGCGGTGAACAGCCCTTCCCGCTCGACGACCTCCAGGATCCGGGTGGCCCTGACCATGTCGGTCAGGTTGCCGCCCCACGTGGAGCTGAGGCGGCTCGAGGCCCGGAAGGCGTTGTCCGGGACTTCGAGGACGCGCCGGCCGCCGAGGACGCCGCACACCTGTGTCTTCTTGCCGAAGGCGATCAGGTCGGGCTTGAGGCCGAGGGTGTCGCAGGCCCAGCGGTCACCGGTCAGGCCGAAGCCGGTCTGCACCTCGTCCGCGACGAAGAGGGCATCATGGGTGCGGCACAGTTCGGCCATGGCGGTCAGGAACTGCGGGCGCAGGTGACGGTCTCCGCCCTCACCCTGGATGGGCTCGAAGATGAAGCAGGCGATCTCGTCGGCGTAGCGGCGGAATGCCGCTCCGGCCGCAGCGAGCGCCTGCAACTCCTCGTCCAGGAGTCCCGGTTCCTCCCAGCGATCCATGTCGTTCACGGCCGGGCTGGGGATGCGCGGCCAGTCGAAGACCGGGAAGTCCCGGGTCTTGGACGGGTCGGTGTTGGTCAGCGACATGGTGTAGCCGGTGCGGCCGTGGAAGGCGGACTCCAGATGCAGGACGCGTGAGCCGCGTACCGCGACGCCGCGCTGCGCGTTGTGCTGGGTCTTCCAGTCGAAGGCGACTTTCAGGGCGTTCTCCACGGCCAGCGCGCCGCCGTCGATGAAGAAGACGTAGGGCATGTCGTCCGAGGCGAGCGCCTTCATGAAGGCGTTGGCGAATCTGATCTGCTCGCCGGTGCCGAAGTCCGGGTTGGCGGGCTTCATCCGGGAGGCGGCGAGCAGGGACTCGTCGAGCGCCGGATCACCGTGCAGGCCGGGATGGTTGTGGCCCAGCGGAGCCGACGCGTAGAACATCGACATATCGAGGTAGCGGGATCCGTCCCGCTCGTCCACCAGCCAGCAGCCGTTGCTGGCACGGACGTCCACCAGGACGTCGGAGAAGTCCCCGGTGACATGGGTGCGGAGATAGTCAAGCGTCGTGCTGCTCATGGGTTCTCCTGGGAGTGTCGGTTGCGGAACGGGTGTCACGCGTGACGGGCATGGCGTTCGCGGACGCTGCGCGGGCGGATGTCGGTCCAGATCCGGTCGATGTGAGCGACGCACTCCTCGCGGGAGCCGCGGGTTCCCTCCCGGTGCCAGCCGGCCGGGAGTTCACGCTCGGCCTCCCACAGGGAGTACTGCTCCTCGTCGTTGAGGACGACGTCGTAGAGGGTGGACTCGGACATGACGGTGCTCCTCGAGGTGTTGGAACAATGGGTCGGGCCGGTGCTGACGGCGCCGGGGGGTCGGGGTCAGGGGGCTGCGGGTGCAGCGACGGGCGCGGGGTCGACGACCTTGCCGCGGTCGAGCTTGAGGATCCGGTCGGCGACGCCGAAGTACCGGTCGTCGTGGGTGATGGCGATCACGGTCTTGCCCTGTTTGCGCAGAGCGGGCAGGACTTCGGTGTAGAAGTACTCCCGGAAGTCCGGGTCCTGATCGGCGGCCCACTCGTCGAAGAGCAGCACGGGCCGCTCGGAGAGCAGGGCGCTGACCAGGGCGAGGCGTTTGCGCTGGCCGGTGGAGAGCGTAATGGTGGAGAACTCCCCCTCACGCACGGTCACTTTGCCGTCCATGCCGAGCTGGGCGAGCAGACGGTTGGCCTCGCTGTCGCCCTGCGGGTGGGCCGGCAGAGTGCGGAAGAGGTGGACGTCGGAGAACACCCCGGCGACGCTCTGCCGCAGCTCCGCGAGCCGGTCTCCTTCCACCGGTGTGCCGTCGAGGACGATCTCGCCGTCAGTGGGCGGGTAGAGCCCGCAGATCATCTTGGCCAGTGTGGTCTTGCCGCTTCCGTTGCCTCCGACCAGGCAGGTGATGGTGCCGGGTGCGAAGTCGGCGTCGATGGGGCCGACCCGGAAGCCGGTGTCGTCAGCGCCGGAGTCGTAGTGGAAGACCGCACCGCGCAGCCGCACCCGCGCACCCGCGGCCCGTCGGCCACCCTGTCCCTCAGGTGCTCGCAGGCCGCTCTCGTCACCGAGGTCGAGGGCGTTGAGGGAGCGCAGCGCCGTACCCGCCCGGCCGATCACCGGGATCAGGTTGAGCACGGTGACCAACGGCGTGTTGATGTAGATGACGGCGAGGGTGAAGCCGGTCAGGTCGTCCGCGGGGATGTCGAAGCGAGGCCCCGCGAACAGCATGATGCCGATGCAGGCGAGAAAGAGCAACTGCCCCCAGGATCCCGCCACGGTGTACAGCGAGACGCCGCGGGTGGTGTCCCGCACGAGCAGCCTGCCCGTGGCACCGACGCCGCCGTCGAGGACCGCGGTGCGGCGTTCACGGTCCAGCTTCAGCTCCTTGGCACCGCGGGTGACGCTTTCCAGATGGGCGTGCATGACGTCCTGGTGCTCGCGAGCCCGGCGCAGATGGACGCCGGCCCGGCGCACCGGAAGCTGGTAGAGGACCAGGCCGACGGCGAGCACGGCAAGCATGCCGAGCAGCACCTTGAGCGAGAGCACCCCGATGTACACGAACGCGCCGATCACGATCGCGCCGTTCATGGACAGCAGGGGCACGCTGCTGACCGCCCCCGTGATCACCTGCACGTCGTCGGTGAGGGCGGACTGGAGCCGGGCGGGCCCGATGCTCTCGATACGCCGCATCCCGCTGTCCAGGATCCGTCTGCACAGTTCCATCCGCAGTTCCTGGATGGAGCGTTGCGCCAGCCGGATCAGCAGGACGGAGGAGACTGCCCCGGCGAGCAGGACCGTGACCGCCGCCGCGGCGAAGGCGGCGATCAGACGGACGCCCGGGTCGTCGAGCCGCTCCAGGACCTGCTGCAGCACGGCGATGAGGCCCACCGTGGCGGCACCGGACACCAGCCCGGCGACCAGCGCCGCGATCACCGTCGCCCGTGACCGGCTCACGAGCAGGGAGAGGAACTTCATCGTCGCCCTTCTTCCGGTGCCGAAGCGGTGGGCGGCGACGTGTCCGTCTCCCGCGACGCCTCCCTGATCAGGTCGGCGAGGCCCGCCACGGTGAAGTCCGCCATGGCCTGCTGCACCCGCAGCGCCACCCCGAACTGGCGCCGGATGCGCAGCAGCAGTCGGGTGGCCAGCAGTGAATGACCGCCGGCGTCGTAGAAGTGGTCCCGGATCCCGAGTCCCTCGAGGCCGAGCAGCTCGTGCCACAGGCCGAGCAAGGCCCGTTCGGTGTCGTCCCTTGCCGACTGGGAATTCCCCGAGGTGCCCAGGAAGTCGTCGGCCGTGGGCGCGGGCAGACGACGCCGGTCCAGTTTGCCGCTCGCGGTCTGCGGGATCTGCTCGATCGGGCGGATCGCCGCGGGCAGCGCGTACCGGGGCAGCCGCCCGGCCGCCCGGGTCCGCAGCTCCGTGCGATCCAGGTCCGGCCCCTCGGGCACCACGTAGGCGACCAGACGGGGCGACGCCCCTGTGGCCCCGTGCACCACGACGACGCAGTCGGCCACGCCCGGGTGGTCGAGCAGCGCGGACTCGACCTCGCCGAGTTCGATGCGGTGACCACGGAGTTTGATCTGGTTGTCGAGGCGGCCGAGGAACTCCAGCTGGCCGTCGGCCCGGTGGCGGGCGCGGTCACCCGTCCGGTAGAGACGCGAACCCGGAACGCCGGAGAACGGGTCGGGCACGAAACTCGCGGCGGTGAGGCCGGGGCGCCGCCAATAGCCCCGTGCCACCTGTGCGCCTCCGATGAACAGCTCGCCGGCGGTACCGGGCGGAACCGGTCGCATCTGCTCGTCCAGGACCCAGATCGTGGAGCCGGGCACCGGACCTCCGATGGGCGCGCGCTGCCTGCGGGTCACCTCGGCGGTGAGTTCGGCGACGGTCATCAGGACGGTGGCCTCGGTCGGTCCGTACCAGTTCAGAACCTGACAGCCGCGCGCGGAAGGTCCCGCGAACCAGTCCGCGAACCTGGCCGGCACCACCTCCTCGCCGGCCAGGAGCAACGCCCGCAGTCCGATCGGGGCACCACCCGTGTCGGGGGTGCCGTCCACCGCCGCCAGTTCCTGTGCGATCGTCGGCGTGGTGGCCAGCATGGTGACGCCCTGGGCCCGCAGGTGGGCGTGGAGCTGCTGTGCGTCGGCCGCCACGTCTCCCGGCACAAGGTCGATACGCGCCCCGGCCACGAGTCCGGCGAACAGTTCCCAGACCGACAGGTCGAAGGTGAAGGTGGAACGGACCGCGACCACGTCCTGCGCGGTGGGCTCGACCACGGAGGCGGAGGCCGTCAGGTAGGCGAGGACGTTGCGGTGGGTGACGCCGACACCCTTGGGGACACCGGTGGACCCGGACGTGTAGATCACATAGGCCAGGTCGTCGCCGTCGGCCCGCTGTGGGGCGGCGCCCGTGAGGGCGGCGGCGTCGGCGACGGTGCGCACCGTGACCTCCTCCTCAGCGAGGAGCGCGAGCACCGGGGCGTCGTCGTCGGCGAGGTGGGCGGCGAGCGCGGTACGGCAGCCCGAGTCGCGGATCAGGTGAGCGATCCGCTCGAGGGGCAGCTCGGGGTCGATGGGCACGTACGCGGCGCCCGCGGCCATCGCGGCGAGGAGTCCGGTGACGAGGTCGACACCGCGCCGGGCGACCACCGCGACCAGGTCGCCGCGGCGCACGCCGGTGGCAGCGAGACCGGTGGCGGCGGCCGCGGCCCTCTCGGTCAGCTCGCGGTAGGTGAGGGTTCCGCCGGGGCCGGTGACCGCCACCGCACCGGGGCGGGCCGCGGCGACGGCGGTGACGGCCTGGTCCAGGGTTCCGGCGGGCACGTCGAGCGTGCCTCCGTCGGCTCTGCGGGCCGCGGCGTCGGCGTCGTAGGGCAGCAGGCTCGCCGCATCGTGCGCGGCATCGGCGTCCGCCGCGAACCGGCGCAGCGCCTGCCCGTACATCTCGGCGAGATCGGCGGCACGCTCGTCGGAGACCCGGTCGCCGTCGTAGGCCAGGATCAGTCCGAGCTCGTGCGCGGGCGGGTGCACCGAGTAGGTCGCCATCACCGCGTAGTTGGTGTCCTCGGCGGACGCAGGATGGTGGTCGAGGAGTTCCACGACGCCGGTGTCGAGAACCTCGCCCAGCGCGTGGAAGCGTACGAAGTTGACGCCCACGTCGAACAGCGGGTCGTTGCCGAGTGCCTGCTGCACGCTGATCAGCGGGGTGTGCCGGTGCTTCAGGAGGGAGCGCTCCTCCTCGAACGCGCGGTGAGCGAGGTCGCGCCAGCTGCCGCCGGGAACCGACACGGAGGTCGGCAGCATGTTGATGAACAGACCGCGCAGGTCCTTCGCCCCGGGCAGGTCGGGCCGGCCGTGCATCACCATGCCGGTGACCGGGTCGGTCACGGCCAGGGCCTCGGCGAGCACCTTGAAGTGCACGGCCACGGCGAGGCTCTTGAGAGGCAGGCCCTCCTCCTTGGCGAGCGCGGCCAGACGCCGGGAGGTGTCCGCGTCGATGTCGACCTCGATGCGGCGTACCCGGGGGGTGCCGGCCGGACGCAGGTCCTCGATGGCGCGCGGCTCGGCGTCGGCCAGCCGCTCCCGCCACACCGCACCCGTGTCCGCTCCCCCGGCTGCCTCCCGTTCTGTCTTCACGAAGTCCGCGTAGGTGAGCGGGAGCTGGGGCCAGCGGCTGTGGTAGTCGGGCGCTCCGTCCAGCAGCGCCGCCTGACGGCTGAGGACCTCCGCCAGGGTGGAGGTCCAGCTCCAGCCGTCGAGAATGGCGTGGTTCTCGCTGACCGTCAGCTGGAACTCGTCGTCACCGAGTTGGTGGACGGCGAGCCGTTGCAGCGGTGCGGACTCCAGTTCGAGGTGCTCGACGCGTTCGCGGGCCACGAACGCGTCGATCTCGGCCCGCTGCTCTTCGGCGTCCAGGCCGGACAGGTCGAAGAAGGCGAGGCGGGGCGCCACGTCGCGGTGCACGATCTGCAGCGGTTCGGAGTACCCGTCCATGGAAATGCTGGTGCGCAGGACCGGGTGGCGGGCCATCGTGTCGGCAAGGGCCTGGCGCAGCAGTCGCGCGTCGATGCGTCCGCGCATCCGCACGCTGACCGTGTTGTGGTAGATACCCGCTTCGGGATGCAGATGCAGGTGGTACAGCATGCCCGACTGGGTGGCGGTCAGTGGGTAGGCGTCCTCCGCGTCCGCGGGGAGAGCCGCGTGGTCGTCGGCGCCGATCATCTCGAACGGCTGGGCGCGGTCGAAGGGCTCGGCACGGTCTTCCGCGAGGTGGGCCGCGAACTCGGCGACGGTCTGGTGCCGGAACACGGCGTGCACGCGGGTCTCGTGCCCGAGGGCACGCAGGGCGCCGGTGATCTCCACCGCGCGGATCGAGTCGCCGCCCAGCATGAAGAAGTTGTCGTGCACGCCGACCCGCGGCACGTCCAGGACATCGGCCCAGACACCGGCGACGGTCGCCTCCAACGGGATGCGCGGCGCGGTGTACTCGGTGCCGGCGTCGAGCCGGGCACCCGCCGGATCCGGCAGGGAACGCCGGTCCGCCTTGCCGTTGACGGTCAGGGGGACCCTGTCCAGCGCGGCGAAGACCGCGGGCACCATGTACGTGGGCAGCAGTGCGGCGGCGTGCTCGCGCAGTTCGGGCACCGCCGGCAGTTCTCGGCCCGCCGCGGGCACCAGCCACACCACGAGCTGGTCGCCGCGCACGTCGGCGACCGCGGCCGCGACGCCCGGGCAGGTGGCGAGAGCGACTTCCACCTCGCCCAGTTCGATCCGGAAGCCGCGGATCTTCACCTGGGCGTCGGCTCGGCCCCAGTACTCGAACTCGCCGTCGTCGGTGACCCTGGCCAGGTCCCCGCTGCGGTACAGACGGGCACCCGGGGTGCCGGAGAACGGGTCGGGCACGAACCGTTCGGCGGTGCGCGCCCCGCGGCCGCAGTAGCCGAGGGTGACGCCCGCCCCACCGACGTGGAGTTCGCCGACCATGCCGGGGGGCAGCGGGTTGAGCGCCTCGTCGAGGACGTACAGGGACAGGTCGTCGATCGGCAGGCCGATGGGGCTGCCGGTGCGGTCGCCGAGATCGGCGGCTGTGACGACACGGAACGTGGAGTGCACGGTGGTCTCGGTGATGCCGTACATGTTCACCAGGACGGGAGCGCGGTCGCCCCGTGCCTCGATCCAGGGGCGCAGGGTGTTCACGTCCAGCCGCTCGCCGCCGAAGACGACATGCCGCAGGCCGAGTTCACGCGTGGATCCCTCGGCGGTGTCGGCGGCCACCACGCCCTTGAAGGCCGAGGGGGTCTGGCTGAGGACGGTGACGCCGAGCTGCTCCACGAAGGCGAGCAGGTCCTGCGGCGACTTGGCCGTCTCGTCCGGCACCAGGGCCAGCTTGCCGCCGTACAGCAGCGCCCCCCACAGCTCCCAGACGGACACGTCGAAGGCGTACGAGTGGAAGAAGCTCCACACGTCGTCGGGACCGAAGCCGAAGTGCCGCGCGGTCGCCGAGAACAGCCGTACCACCTGGGAGTCGGCGACCTCGACGCCCTTGGGGCGGCCGGTGGAGCCCGAGGTGTAGATCACGTATGCGACGTCGCCGGGATGCCGTTCGGGCAGCTCCGTCCCGGTGGTGTCCAGGTCGGTGCGGGGGCGGCCGTGCGCGTCGACGGACACCTGCCGCAAGCCCTCGCCGATGCTTCCCGCGCCCCGCTCCCCGCAGACCACGACGCGTCCCCCGCTGTCGTTCAGGACGTGCCGGATGCGGTCGACGGGGTTGCTCATGTCGATCGGTACGTACGCGGCGCCCGCCCGCAGGACGGCGAGGATCGCCACCACCTGGGCGGGCCCGCGCTCCAGGTACAGCGGGACGCGGTCGCCCGGTCGCACGCCTCGGGCCACCAGGTGCCGCGCCAGGGTGTCGGCGCGATCCGCCAGTGACGCGTAGGAGACGACCTCTCCCCGCCAGTGCAGGGCCGTGCGCTCGGAGTGAAGGCCGACCGAGCGAAGGAACGCCCGGTCGAGGGCGTGCTCGACCACGGGCTCGGCCAGTGGTCCCGGCCGCGCTCCGGGTTCCGCGAGGGGCAGGAGCCGCACGCCGCGGTCGGGGGCCGCGAGCCCCTCGGCCAGCAGCCGCAGGTAGGCACCGAGGAGCGCGCCGGCGGTGGAGTCCCGCAGCAGCTCGGTGTCGTACTCCAGCATCAGCTCGAAGTCGTCGCCGCGGTTGACCACGCTGAGCGTGACGTCCGTCTTGGAGGTGGCGGTCTCGGTGGTCACCGGAGTCATGACGGCCCGGCCCAGGCGCAGCTGGGAGCGGTCCTCACCGAGGTAGGCGAACATCGCTCCGAACAGCGGGGACCCGGTACCGCCACCGACGGCCGCGGTCACCTCGGCGGTGGGCACGTGCTGGTGGTCGAGGGAGGCGGCGATCGTGCTCGCCGACTCCTGGGCCAGCTCGCGCAGCGTCGCGCCGCCGCGCAGTCTGCTGCGCAGCGGCAGGGTGTTGATGAACGGGCCGACGGTGGACCGGAGTTCCGGGCGTACCCGGTTGGCCACCGGGACACCGATCACGAGGTCGTCGGTGAGGGCCGCCCGGTGCAGCACGGCGCGCCAGGCGCCGTACAGGACGGCGAAGACGGACACACCGCAGCCCGCGGCGAACTTCTCGATTCCGTCGCGCAGGGCGGGCCCGGCCCTGCGCACCAGGTGGCGGCCACGGCGCCCCGGGGTGTCCGGGCGCGGATGGTCGAAAGGCAGGCTCAGGCCGCGCGGGGCGCCCTCGAGCTGCGCCCGCCAGTGGGCCAGCGACGCTTCCCGTGCGGGCGCGTCCTCGCTGTGCTTCTCCCACCAGGCGTAGTCGGTGTACGACGGCCCGTCCGATGCCGGTGGCGGGGTCTCGCCGGCCTGGAAGGCCTCGTAGGCGGCGGTGAGTTCCCGGATGA
Organism: Streptomyces sp. CCM_MD2014; assembly: GCF_000772045.1. Taxonomy (GTDB): domain Bacteria; phylum Actinomycetota; class Actinomycetes; order Streptomycetales; family Streptomycetaceae; genus Streptomyces; species Streptomyces salinarius. Next base: position 846,050 of record NZ_CP009754.1, read on the forward strand.
GGATGCTCACGGACAGGCCGTCGACGACGAGGTGGTGGAAGGCGGCGACCAGCCGGTGGCGGTCGGGCGACAGAGTGATCAGCACTCCGCGCGCCAGCGGCCCGCCTCCCTCCAGGTCGAACGGGGCACGCAGCTCGGCCTCGGTCAGCTCGTCCCTGCGCCGCTCGGCGGCTGCCGGGTCGGTGCCGTGGATGCCCGTCAGGTCCGCCCGGCGCAGCGGGGGTGCCTCGGGGAGCAGCCGGGCGTGTGCCTTGCCGCGCACGTCGTCGGTGACCAGGCGCAGCCCTTCGTGCCGGGCGAGCATCCAGTCGAACGCCCTCGCCAGCGCGTCGGCGTTCAGGGGGCCCTCGATGTCGAGCGCGGCCGGCACCGTGTAGGCACTGCCGGTGGGGTCGAGGGCGTGGGCCGTCCACAGCTGGAGCTGGCTCTCCGACAGGACGACCTGTGCGGGGTCCGGCCTTCGCGGCACACGCGAGGTGTCGGACTGCTGCCGGGGCCGGCGTGCGGCCAGTGCGCGCCGGGCTCGTTCGAGGCGTTCGGAATCGGTCATGTCTGGTCCTCGGTGGCGTCGTCTGTGGAGCCGGAGGTGGTGCGCGCCTCGGCGTCCTCGTCGAGAGCTGCGAACGCCTCGGCGAACTCGCGGACCGAGCCGTCGTGGTCGTGCGCGAGCAGCAGGTTCGCCTGGTCGGCGACGGTCGGTGCGCCGAGCAGTTCGCGCAGGGGGAGTTCGGTGGCCATCAGGTCACGGACGCGGGCGACGGTGTGCATGGCGCGGATCGAGTCGCCGCCGAGCGCGAAGAAGTTGTCGTGTGCCCCTACGCGGTCGGCGCCGAGGACGGTGCGCCAGATCTCGGCGACGACCCTCTCCACCGGGGTGCGCGGCGCGGTGAACTCGCCGCCCTGCTCCAGGTGTCCGTCCGCCGGGTCCGGCAGCATGCGCCGGTCGGTCTTGCCCTGCGCCGTGAGCGGTATCCGTTCCAGCGCGACGAAGACCGCGGGGATCATGTACGCCGGGAGGACCGCGCAGTGTTCGCGCAGTTGCGCCACGGTGGGCGGACCCTGCGGTCCCGGCACCAGCCAGGCGACCAGGCGGTCGTCACGCGCGTCGGCGACGGCTGCGCTCACGGCGGGGTGCCGCAGCAGGACCGCCTCGATCTCGCCGGGTTCGACGCGGTGGCCGCGCACCTTCAGCTGGCCGTCGGCGCGCCCGCAGAACTCCGGCAGGCCGTTGGCACCGATACGGACCAGGTCGCCCGTGCGGTACAGACGGGCGCCCGTCGTGCCGGAGAACGGGTCGGGCACGAACCGCTCGGCGGTCAGTCCGCCCCGGCCCGCGTACCCGCGAGCCACCCCGGCGCCACCGACGTACAGCTCGCCGACCACGCCGGGCGGCACGGGTGTCATCGCCTCGTCCAGTACGTGGAGCGTGGTCGCGCCGACCGGCCCGCCGAGGCTGACCCGGTCGCCGGCGGCGACCGTCCCGGCACTTGCGTTGGCGGTGGTCTCGGAGGGTCCGTACAGGTTCCACAGACGTGCCCCCGGAAGGAGCCGGTGGGTGCGCTCCACCAGGTCGGCGGTGAGTGCCTCGCCGCCGAGGAGCACGTCCAGGTTCCGCCGGTGCGGGGCGGCCGTACCCTCGGCGGGCTCGAGGGCCCGCAGCGTCTCGTCCCACAGACGCGGGACGGTGTTGACGGTGGTGACGGCGGCGCCCGCTCCCGTGCCGGTGAGCGCATCGGCGAGGGTCTCGGCGGGGCTCTCACCGGCCGGCGGCAGCACCACCGTGCCACCGAGGACCAGGGGCCCCCACACCTGCTTGACGGCTGCGTCGAAGACCGGCGCGGCGGTCGCGGGCAGTACCGTGTCCGGCCCGATCAGGCCCGCGTCGGCCAGCCAGCCGAGATAGTTGACCACGTTGCGATGGGTGACGGCGACGGGTTTGGGCCGCCCGGTGGAACCGGAGGTGAAGAGCAGGTAGGCGAGGTCGTCCGGGCCGCGGGCCCCGGCGCCCTCGCGGCGCTGCTCTGCCTCGTCGAGAGCGGCACCCTCCTCGCCGCCCGACTCGCCCGTCCCGTCCTCTTCCTCGACGAGGATCAGGGCGTAGCCGTCGCCGTCGCCCAGCCGGGACGCGGTCTCCGCCGTGGCCAGGCAGTGGCGCACGGACGCGTCGGCCAGCAGACCGGCGATCCGCTCGGCCGGATCGTCCGGGTCGATCACGAGGTAGGCCGATCCCGCGCGCAGTGCGGCCAGCTGGGCCACCAGGCGGGTGACCGGGTCCGGCACGATCACCGCGACGACGTCGTCGGGGGCGGCGTCGACGCGCGCCGCCAGTGAGGCGGCCGAGGAGCAGAGTCGCCGGTACGTCAGTTCCCGTGTCGCGCAGCGCACCGCGACCGCCTCGGGGGCACGCGCCGCGGCGCGGGAGACCAGGTCGGTCAGGGTGGCCTCCGCCCAGTCCGCGGCCGTGGGGGTCGCGGGCGCGGTCGGCGGTGCGGCCGGGACGCCGAGCCGCACCTGGCCGATCGGAGTCGAGGGTTCCCGCATGCCCTGCTCGGCGACCGTGGCGACGGCGTCCAGGATCCGGCCCGTCACATCCGCGCCGAGCTCCGGGGCTTCGGCACCGTCGAGGCGCAGTTCGACCAGGTCGCCGCGGCGCACCGCGGTGAGGCGGAGCCCCGGCCCGGTGCCCCGTGCCGCGAGCGACACGACGGACCAGCCGCCCACCCGTTCCGGCACCTCCAGGTACGAGAACCCCAGGGGTGCGTTCACCGCTGACAGGTCGCTGGTCAGTTCGACGACCTCGCGCTGAGCGGCCCGCGCAGTCCGTACCTCGGCCACCACGTCGGCGAGGGTCCGACCCGCCTCGAACTCCTGCCTGACCGCGGTCCAGGCGGTCAACGGGCCGAGCACGGGCTTCAGCTGGGGGACTTCACGGAGCCCGGTGCTCACGCGGACGGCAAGCGCCTGGGCGCCGCCGAACCTGTGCAGGGCCACCAGCCAGGCGGCGAGGAGCACCGCCTCGGTGTCGGCCGCCGGGTGGTGCGGGCCCGGCAGTGCGACCCTCCGGACCGGTGCCGCCGTGGCACCGCTGTTCGATGCCGTCCGCGCGGGCGCCAGCGAGCGCACCCGCGCCACCGTCTCCTCCGCGTCGTCGTACCCGCCGTGCGCCTTCTTCTGGCTCGCGCGGGCCTCGGCCGCCTCCGGGTCGGCGAGCACCTCGTGCAGCCACTCGGCGACGTCGACGTACTGGAGAGGTCCGTCCTCGCCCGTCCCGGCCCGCTGGGCGGCGGCGGCCGGCCCGGCTTCCAGTTCACGTGCGAGTTCACCCGCGAGCAACCACAGGCCCTCCGCGTCAAGGACACGGGCGGACGCCGTCAGTTCGATGCGGCCGCCGGCCGCCGGGGCCGCGGTCCAGAGCCTGCCCGCGCCGTCGGGTCCCCCGGGCAGCGGGCCGGGCGATACTCGCTGGGTGGGCGCTCCCCCCGCCGGAGAGGGCACGAGCGCGGTGCGCAGCACCTCGTACCGCCGCGTGACCGTTTCGACCGCGGCGGCGAGCTCCGCTCCCGTTACCGGGGCCGGAGCCCGGAGCACGAGTGTCGTCACGGTGTCGTCGCGGGTGGCGTCGTGCTGGTGCGGTCCCGCGCGGAAGGTCTCCGCGGCGGGAGCGGGCGTCTTGGCGTCCGCTGTCGAAGTTGCCGTGTTCACCGTCTTCCCCCGTTCGTCTGTGTGCCGGTGCCGTCCTGTGTCTGTGTGCCGGTGCCGTCCTGTGCGGGGGTGCCGGCCTGCGCGGGCCGCGTCTGCACGTCCTGCCAGTCGGCCGCGGCCGCCATGGCGACGCGGATCTCCCGTTCGCCCGTGAACGGAGCCCGGCCGTGCGAGGCCAGCAGGTTGTCGACGACCAGTACGTCACCGAGCTGCCAGTCGAAGGCCGTCGACTCCGCGGCGAACGCGGCGCGGATCGCTGCCAGTTCCGGCTTCGTGAACTCGCTGCCGTCGCCGGCCCTGCTGGTCTTGGGCACCCGCTGCGGGCCGACCTGGCCGAGCAGTTCGGCGGCGAGTTCGTCCCCGATGGTGCTCAGGTGGAAGCTTGTGGCCTGGTTGAACCAGACCCACTCGCCGGTGTCCGGGTGCCGCACCACGGCGGGTCGCACCGCTTCCGTGCGCAGGTGGTCCTCCGCGAGGCGCTCCACCCGCACCCTGCTCCGTTCGGCGTAGGCGTCCAGGCCGCTCTCGTCACAGCCCAGCGCGTGCTGCCACGGAATGCCGACGCCGGGTGTGTAGTTGCGCACGTAGCTCACCCCGTGCCGCTCCAGGCGGGCGACCAGGTCACCGGGAAGCCGCCGCAGCACCTTGCGGGAGTCGGCCAGCGGGGTCTGCCCTCCGGTCCGGGGGGCACGTGCGCAGGCGAAGCCCAGGACGCGTGGCCAACTCCAGCTGTAGCAGGCCTCGTTGTGCATCTCGATGGTCTGGTCGGCGGGGTACTCGGTGGAGGAGTAGATGCCGTCGCCGAGCTCGCTGCGCGGCGTGGCGCCGTCCTGGTACGCCAGGGCGCCGTCCCCGCCGATGGCCTCCACGACCGGGCGGAGAGCGTCGGCGCCCTCGTCGAAGCCTCTGAAGAGCACGGCGCCGTGCCGGTGCAGGTACTCGCGCACGAGGTCCCCGTTGGTCTGCACCCACGTGGTCAGGGGGACACCGGGGCGCTGCGGCGTGGCGAGGGCGGGCAGGGCCTCGGGCTCCAGTGAGCCGAAGGTGACGGCCGAGGGATCGGTCAGGGGCCGCCGCCTCGACGGCACTTGGGGCATGCGGGACGTGCGAAGGGACATGTGTTCTCTTCTCCGAAGGTCGTCGGTGGCCCGCGAGGGCTTGCGCGGCATCCGGGCAGGTGGAGTCGGACCGGCCGCACGGATGCATCGCCACCGGTCCGATGGCGACGGGACGGGCCGGCCCGGGGTGGCGCGATGGCGGGATACGGGTCGGGGCCGGGCTCAGCCGCGCGAGCGGGCGGACGGCCCCAGGCGCCCGGCACGACGGATCCGGCCGGCCGCGCGCTCCTCCAGGACGCGTTGCCGCAGCCTGGCCCGGATCTCGCCGACGGTGGCGGTTCCGTCCGCGAGGGCCGTCAGGGCGAGACAGAATCGGTCGGCGAGTGCGGCAGCCCGGGGGGTGGGTACGCGAACGGTGTCGTGGTTCAGCGCGATGACAAGCCGGTCTCCCTCGGGGGCGGCGGACAGGGTGACAGGAAGTTCGGTCTGCTCCAATGTCTCGGAACGCACCACGGACAGGCCGGGGAGCCCGGTGCCCAGGTCGGCGAAGGGGAAGTTGGCCACAATCACCGAGGTGTCGAAGAGGTCGGAGGAGCTCGCCCTCCCGCTCCATACGGCGATCTTGGCGAGCGGCGTGTGAATGTGCTCCTGGGCCTGGTTGAGGGCCTGCTGCACGTCCCCGGCCCAGGTACCGACCGGGAGGCCGGCCGGCAGCCGGGTGCGCAGCGGAACGGTGTTGATGAACATCCCCACCATCCGGTCCACGTCCTCCAAGTCCGTGGGCCGCCCCGAACCCACGCTGCCGAACACCACGTCGTCGGTGCCGGCCTCGGCGGCGAGGGTGAGCGCCCACGCCGCGTGGACCGCGCCGCCGAAGGTGACGCCGAAGCGTGCCGAGGCCTCCCGCAGCCTCTCGGTGTCGTCGGCTGGCAGCCGGACCACGTAGTCCCGGTGGACCGCGGGAGCGTCCGCCGGCGGGGCGATGGGTACGGGGTCGAAGCCGGCGAGCACACCGGACCAGTACTCTCGTGAGGCGTCCGTGTCCTGACGGGCCGCCCACCGGACGAAGGACCCGAAGTCCGCCGCAGGGCCGGGCGTCCAGCTCTCGCCCCGGCAGGTCGCGGTGTAGTGATCGAGCACCTCGCCCAGGAGGATGGGCAGCGACCAGCCGTCGAACAGTACATGGTGGTTCGTCCACACGAAGGCCCAACAGCCGTCCTCGAGGCGGATCACCGTGAGCCGGGCGAGCGGTCCTTCTCGCAGGTCGAAGCCGGCTCGCCGGTCCTCGCGCACCAGGGCTTCCAGCCGTGCCTCGGGGTCTGCCGGAACGTGCCGCACCCCGGTGTCCGCCCGTTCTCCCCCGCCCGTGTGATCCTCGGTGAAGTCGACGAAAGCGATGGGCAGTTCGCGCGCCGACGGCACCACCAGCAGTGGGCGCGGCACGTCTTGCCACACGCACACGCCACGCAGCACGGCATGCCGGTCGACGGCCGCCTGCCAGGCCCGCGCGAACGCGTCCTGGTCCAGATCGCCTTCGAGGACGCAGACGAGTTGCTCCACGTAGACTCCGCTGCCCGCCGAACCGTCCTCGGTCAGGCTGCGGAAGAGCATGCCTTCCTGCGTGGGCGTGAGCGGCCACACCGCGGTCAGGTCGCCCCAGCGGGCGGCCCAGTCGCGTACGGCGGCGACCGGTGCGACGCCGTGCCGCAGCCCGGAGCCGAGGCGGGGCACGTCACGCGCGGCGGTCAGCGAGCGAAGCTCCTCCAGGACGGCGTCCACGAGCGCGTCGGCGGCGTCCTGTCCGGTGTGCTCGACCTCGACGGCCAGGCACCCGTCGGTGACGAGACTCTCCACCACGATCGCGGACGGACGCGTTCCGCGCGGGTCGCGGACCTGGCCGAAGCCCGGTGCGCGGAGTTCGAGCAGGGCTTTGGGGTCGGAGCTGGTGCTGACCCGGCCGAGGTAGTTGAAGTTGAGGTGGGGTCCGGGCACCGTCTCCGAGCGGCGTGCCAGCTCCGCGTCGTGAGCCAGGTGGCGGACCACTCCGTGGTCGATGCCCCGGTGCACCAGTTCCCGCAGCCGGCTGCGAACGTCCCACAGGGTTCCGAGCGGGCCGTCCTGCGCGATGGCCACGGGGAAGGGGACCAGAGAGGTGAACCAGCCGACCGTGCGGGACAGGTCGATGTCCGGGTGCAGGTGTTCGCGACCGTGACTCTCCAGCTCCACGACCACCGTGCCGAGCCCGGCGACACCGGCATGGGCGCGGGCCACCGCTGTGATGAGCCCCTCTTCGAGGGTGCCACCGAGCCGGTGCGCGAGAGCACGCTGCAGTTCGTCCGTCTGCTCGGCGGTCAGCTCCCGGCGAGCCCGTCGCGCGGCGCCCTCGGTCCCGGGTGCGGACCCGGCCGGTGCCGGACCCGCCGGCCCGGAAATCTCGGCGACCTCGGCGATCTCGGCGATCTCGGCGCGGACCCGGTCGATGATCTGCGGGTCCAGAGACCGGCGGCGGAGTTCGGCGGTCCACTGCCGGTGCGTGGTGCCCTCGGGCTGGAGCGCGGGGGTGCGGCCGTGCCGCACGGCGTCGAGCGCGAGTTCCAGGTCCTCCAGGACGATTCGCCAGGAGACCGCGTCCATGACCAAGTGGTGAGCCGCGAGCAGCAGCCGCTGCGGAGTCCGCGGGCCGAGGTCGGCCAGGTGTGCCCGCAGGAGCGGGCCGTGCGCGGGGTCGAGTCGGGTGTGCAGCCGGTCGGCCAGCTCACGCAGTCGCGGCCCGGCTTCGTCCAGGGGTACGGCGGACAGGTCGGTGAGGTCCACCGGGACGTCGACCGACGCGTCGACCACGGCCCGCACTCCACCGCCGTCGAGGTCGACGAAGCGGGTACGCAGCGCCTCGTGGGCGCCGGCGACGGCGTTGAGCGCGGCGGTCAGCTCGTCGGGCCGGACCCGGGTGCGGACGTCGAGGAGCACGTCCATGTTCCAGTGGTCCGGTGCGACCAGCTCCAGGTCGTGGAACCACCGCTGAATCGGGCTCAGCGCGTCGGTGCCGTCCTTCCGGGCGTGGATGCCCGCCGCCACGCCGGTCTCGACGTGCGGTGCGAGACCCGCGATGGTCGGGTGCCGGAGCATCTGGCGGGGGGTGATGTGCATGCCGAGCCTGCGGGCCTTGGCGACCACCTGGATCGACAGGATGGAGTCCCCGCCGAGCGCCAGGTAGTCGTCGTGCACGCCGACCCGTTCCAGGCCCAGCACCTGGCACCACACCTCGGCCAGCCGCCGCTCCACCTCGTTGCGGGGAGCGACGAATCCCTCGTCGGCCGCCTCCCAGGCGGGGGCCGGCAGTGCGCGACGGTCCACCTTGCCGTTCACCGACAGGGGCAGCGCGTCGAGGACCACGACGGCGGCGGGCACCATGTGCGCGGGCAACCGCTCCCCCGCCCACGCCCGCACCGTCTCCGGATCGCAGACGGCACCGGTGCGCGCGACGACGTATGCCACCAGTCGGGCCTCGCCGCCGCCGGGCGGCGGCACGGCGGCCACGGCGGCGTCGGCCACCCCGGCTGCACCACGCACCACTGCCTCGATCTCGCCCAGTTCCACGCGGAAGCCGCGTACCTTGACCTGCTCGTCCACACGACCGCAGAACTCCAGGGCCCCGTCCGCGCCGAAACGCACCAGATCACCGGTGCGGTACAGACGCGCACCCGGCACCCGCGAGAACGGATCCGGCACGAACCGCTCGGCGGTCAGACCACCCCGCCCCGCATACCCACGCGCCACACCCGCACCCCCCACGAACAGCTCACCCACACTGCCCGCAGCCACCGGACGCAACGACCCGTCCAGCACGAACACGGTGCGACCCGGAAGCGGCCGTCCGAGCGGGACGGTTCCGGTGGTCGCGCCTCCCGGCACCTCGCCGGCGGCGACCTCGTGGACGGTGGCGGTGATGACGGTCTCGGTGGGCCCGTAGGCGTTGATGACGCGGCCGCCCACGGCGGCCCGCCAGATGGCGGTCTCGGACGCGGGCATGGCGTCACCGCCGACGACGGTGAGCCGGAGGTCCAGTGCCGCGGGCACGGCGGCGCCGTCGGCGAGGGCGGTGGCCAATTGCCGCCACAGGCCGGTCGGCGGGTTGAAGACCGTGACCCGATGGGCGGCCAGGAAGGCGAGCAGCTCCTCGGTGCCCAGAAGTCCGTCGGGCCGGATCACGGCCGCACCGCCCCCGGCCAGTGGCGCGAACAGCTGCTCGGTGCTGACGTCGAAGGAGAAGGAGCCGAAGACCATGACCCGGTCACGGGCGGTCAGACCGAAGGACTCGGTGATCTGTGCGAGGTGAGCGGCCAGTTGGCCGTGGGTGACGGCCACGCCCTTGGGCCGGCCGGTGGAACCCGACGTGAAGACCAGGTACGCCAGATCGTCCTCGTGCGCCGCGTCCAGCCCCGCCCGGTCCACCTCCACCGTCAGATCAAGACCATCGGCCTCCACCACCACCGTCCCCGCAGGCAGCAACCCGTCGAGCAACCCCGCCTGACCCCCACCACGGACAACGACGGCACAACCCGCCTCCCCCACCATCAACCGCAACCGCTCAACCGGATACGAAGGATCAAGCGCCAGCCAGGCACCACCGGCCCGCAGCACACCCAGCATCGCCACCGCCATCAACGCACCACGAGGCAGACACAGACCCACCACCGAATCCGGCCCCACACCCGACTCACGCAAACGCGCCGCCACTACCGCCGACGCACGCTCCAACTCCGCATAAGTCCACTCACCCCCACCATCCACCACAGCCACATCACCAGGCGCCGAACCCGCCAACGCCACCACCGCCTCGAACACCGGCCGCCCCACACCCACGGCCCCCACCCCCACACCCGACCACGACGACACCACCCCACCGACACCGGCGGCCAGTTCCCCCACAGTGGCCCCCGGGTCTCCGGTGAGCGCGTCCAGAGAGCGGTCGAGGTCGTCGAGGAGGCGCTGCGCGCCGGCGGGGTCGAAGGCCGTGGCGTCGACGCACAGCCGCAGCTCCAGGCGCTCGCCGCCAGGCATCACCTGCACACTGACCGGGTAGTCGGTGCGCTCGACGAGGCGCGCGCCGTCCACGGTGAAACCGTCGGTGGCGGTGCCCTCGATCGGGTAGTTCTCGACGACGACGATGGAGTCGAAGAGGCGGGCACCCGCCGGGGCCCCGCCCCAGGCGCTCACTTCGGTGAGCGGGGCGTGCTGGTGGTCGGTGAGGTCCTGCAGGCCCTGGTGGACGGAGGCGAGCCATTCGTCGGCCCGCATCCCGTCGGAGATTCGCACGCGCAGCGGCAGGGTGTTGATGAACAGGCCGACGGTGCGCTCGATGCCGTCGATCTCGGCGGGGCGCCCGGAGAGCACGCTGCCGACCGCGAGGTCCCGGGCACCGGTGCGCCGAGCGACCACCAGGGCCCACGCGGCGTGGACCAGAGCTGCGACGGTGACGCCCCGTTCGCGGGCGACGTCGCGCAGGATTCGCGAGCGCTCCTCGGACAGCCGGAGGGAGGGCTCGTACGGGGCGGTGCGGGGGTCGGCGGCCGTCGCGCGCACGGGGGCGAGCAGCGCCGGGGCGGTGAGGCCGGAAAGCTGCTTGCGCCAGAAGGCCTCGTCCTCGCCGGCGTCACGGCTCGCGTTCCAGCGCACGAAGGCGCCGTAGTCGGGGGCGGGTGCGAGATCGGGCTCGGCGCCGGTGCGCAGGGAGGTGTGGAGGGCGAAGGCGTCACCGGCGACGACGGGCAGCGACCAGCCGTCCATCAGGATGTGGTGGTTGGTCCACACGAAGGTCCACTCCTCCGCGGCGGTGCGGAAGAGCGCGAGGCGCACCAGGGGACTGCCGCTCAGCTCGAAGCCGGAGCGCCGGTCGCTCGCCAGGAACTCGTCGAGGCGCTCCGCCGCGGACCTGCCGGTACCGTCGTCCACGGCCGTCCAGTCCTCGTACACCGCGGGCACGTCGATGTCCCGTGGCACCACGAGCAGGGGTGCGTCGACCTCCTGCCAGGCGCAGTGGGCACGCAGGGCGGAGTGCCTGTTCACGGCACGACGCCAGGCGTCGAGGAAGACCTGCGGGTCGAGTACGCCGCTCAGGGTGCACACCAGTTGTTCGGTGTAGGCGTCCGACTCGGGCTCGGCCAGGGCGTGGTAGAGCATGCCCTGCTGGAGTCCGGTCATGGGCCACACGGCGTGCAGCGGACCGTGGGCGCGTTCCCAGGTGGCGAGCAGTTCCGTGGGCAGCGGCCCGGCGGCGACGGCGTCGGACGACGTGCCGTGGAGGCCGTCGCCCCGGTCGCCGTCGCGTTCAGAAGGCAGGTCCTCGGCCTGCGGGGCCAGGGCGGCGATCGTGGGGTGCTCGAAGATCTGGCGCGGGCTGATGCGGATGCCGGCCCCGCGGGCCTTGGCGACCACCTGGATCGACAGGATGGAGTCCCCGCCGAGCGCCAGGTAGTCGTCGTGCACGCCGACCCGTTCCAGGCCCAGCACCTGGCACCACACCTCGGCCAGCCGCCGCTCCACCTCGTTGCGGGGAGCGACGAATCCCTCGTCGGCCGCCTCCCAGCGGGGTGCGGGCAGCGCCCGGCGGTCCACCTTGCCGTTCGGGGACAGCGGCAGTGCGTCGAGGCCGGTGATGGCGGCGGGCACCATGTGCGCGGGCAACCGCTCCGCGACCCACGCCCGCAGAGCGGTGGTGTCCACGGGGAGGCCGTTCGGGGTCACCACGTAGGCGGCGAGACGCAGTTCGCCTCCCTCCGGCGCGGCCACGGCCGTCACCACCGCGTCGGTGACGTCCGCGGCGGACCGGAGCACGGCCTCGATCTCGCCCAGTTCCACGCGGAAGCCGCGTACCTTGACCTGCTCGTCCACACGACCGCAGAACTCCAGGGCCCCGTCCGCGCCGAAACGCACCAGATCACCGGTGCGGTACAGACGCGCACCCGGCACCCGCGAGAACGGATCCGGCACGAACCGCTCGGCGGTCAGACCACCCCGCCCCGCATACCCACGCGCCACACCCGCACCCCCCACGAACAGCTCACCCACACTGCCCGCAGCCACCGGACGCAACGACCCGTCCAGCACGAACACGGTGGTACCGGCGATCGGGGTGCCGATGGGCACGTGGCCGGAATCGGTGTCCACGCAGACGTGACCGGTGGCCCAGACGGTGGCCTCGCTCGGTCCGTACTCGTTGACCAGGTCGCTGTCCGGAAGCACGGCCCGGTGTTCGGCGAGCAGGTCGGCGGGACAGGCCTCACCCGCGACCACAACGGTGCGCAGGGTACGGCCGGGACCGCCCGGCCGGCTGAGCAGAGCACGGTAGAACGAGGGCACCGTCAGGGTGTGGGTCAGTGCGTGCCGCTCCACCAGGGCGGCCAGTTCGTCGGCGTCCTTGACCTGCTCGGCGTCGGGCACGACCAGGGTGCCGCCGAACGTGAGGGTCCAGAAGACGCCCGCGTAGGAACTGTCGAAGGCGAAGGGCGAGAGCAGCAGGAAGCGTGGCGGCCGCGGTCCGTAGAAGGCGGCGCGTGCCGCGGTGGACCGGGAGAGCGTGCGGTGGGTGACGGCCACGCCCTTGGGCCGGCCGGTGGAACCCGACGTGAAGACCAGGTACGCCAGATCGTCCTCGTGCGCCGCGTCCAGCCCCGCCCGGTCCACCTCCACCGTCAGATCAAGACCATCGGCCTCCACCACCACCGTCCCCGCAGGCAGCAACCCGTCGAGCAACCCCGCCTGACCCCCACCACGGACAACGACGGCACAACCCGCCTCCCCCACCATCAACCGCAACCGCTCAACCGGATACGAAGGATCAAGCGCCAGCCAGGCACCACCGGCCCGCAGCACACCCAGCATCGCCACCGCCATCAACGCACCACGAGGCAGACACAGACCCACCACCGAATCCGGCCCCACACCCGACTCACGCAAACGCGCCGCCACTACCGCCGACGCACGCTCCAACTCCGCATAAGTCCACTCACCCCCACCATCCACCACAGCCACATCACCAGGCGCCGAACCCGCCAACGCCACCACCGCCTCGAACACCGGCCGCCCCACACCCACGGCCCCCACCCCCACACCCGACCACGACGACACCACCCCACCGACACCGAGCTCGGCGACGGTCGTCGTCGGGTCGGAGACGGCCTGGTGCACCAGGTTCTCGAAGAGCCGCGCGTAGCCGGCGACGGTGTCCGCGTCCAGCCGGGCCGGGTCGTAGTGGAGCACCCCGCGTATCTCGTCGTCGATCTCACCCGCCTGCATCCGCAGCGGGAACTGTGCCACCTGCTGGCGGACCGGCACGGGCTCGGTGTCGTATCCGGCGATGTGTACGGTGCCCAGCCCGCCGAGGATCGACCTGGTGCCGTAGGAGAGGCGATCCGACTCGAACTGGAAGCTCACCTGGTAGAGCGACTGACCGGAGAGCGCCGACCCCGGCGTCAGACGCCCCAGCACCGTCGGCGTGGGCAGGGCCCGGTGCCGTACGGCACCGACGTGTGCGGCGCGGGTGGCGGCCAGGACCGAGTCGAAGGCGTGGTCGGCGGCGACCGGGGTGCGCAGCAGCAGGGAGTTGGTGAAGTGGCCAACGGTCCGTTTGAAGGACTTCTTCCGGCCCTCCACCGGGAAGCCGACGACAACGTCGTCACAGCCGGTGAGCTTGTGCAGCAGCACGTTGAAGGCGGCGAGGAGCACCGTCGCGGTGGTGCTGCGACTGCTGTCGGCCAACTCCTTTGTTCGAGACAGGAGTTCGCTGTCGAGCCGGAACGGGACGTGGGCAGGCGCGTCCGGATCGGCCACCGGACGGGGCGCGGTCATCCCGGGCAGATCGAGAGCGAACGCGCAGTCCTCGAGCTGCCGCGCCCAGTAGTCACGCAACCGCCCGGAGCGCGGACCGTCCAGAAACGCACGCTCCGCGGCCACGTGACGCGCGTAGGAGGTGTCGGGTTCGACAGCCGCGCCCGCTCCCCCGCCCGCGTCGGACCGGTAGGCGGTGAGCAGGTCTTCCAGAACGATGAAGAGGGAGCTCATGTCGCCGGCGACGTGATGCAGAACGAGGTTCAGGGTGCTGGACTCGGCGTCCTGGTAGACGAAGAGCCGGGCGGGCGCCTCGCGGTCCAGCACGAAGGGGCGCTCGTAGTCGCGGGCGGCGAGCACCCGGAGATCCCCGGGGGCGATTCCCGGTGTCCGGCGGACGGTGAAGGGGGCGTCGGCCACTTGCCAACGCTGCACGTAACCTTCGGCCCGGGGTGCGACGACACTGGTGAGCACCGGGTGACGGGCGCAGACGGAATCCCAGGCGCGACGCAGCCGCTCGGCGTCGAGAGGCTCGGCGACCGTCACACATCCGGCCACGTGGTAGGCGGCGGCCTCGGGTGCCAGCTCCTGGAGGAAGAAGAGGGAGGCCTGCCCCACGGAAAGCGGTACCTCGAAGCCCTCAGATATCCGCTCGGCCTCGGAGCTTTCCCCAGCATGCATGACATCCATTGCGACGCCCTCCCCGTAAGCTGTCACACATGTGACAGAACCCGTCACATGTGTCACGACTGTAGACAGCTACCTGTCACAGTTCAAGCCAGATTTTGCACGAGGATTGCCAGGAAGCTCTTGACCTGCGACACCTTCAACTTTTTGCCCAGACCCTCTCGAGTGCCGGCCGCAGTTCGACAGCTCAACCGCACGAGCCGTACCCTGCCGCCGTAAGAACCGGTGACCATGCTGCACAGCGCATGCTTGACCAAGAGCGATGGCCACGTGGCCGGACCTTGTGGCAGTCGCTTGCCGCCTCCCGGCAAGCCGAGGCGATCCCGGAGGACGATAATGATCGAACAGCCCGCGTTCGGACGCAGACTGAGGCAACTGCGGGTACAACGCGGCCTTTCCCAGAGTGAACTGGCGGGCGACGAGGTGTCGGCCAGCTATGTCTCTCGCGTGGAAAGCGGGCAGCGCTCGCCCAACGATTTGATCGCGGCCTTTTTCGCCCGCCGGCTCGACGTGCCCCTGGAGGCCCTGGCCAGCCCCGGCCCACAAGAAGAGGGGGAGCTGCGCAGCCGCCGTCTCGACATAGCCGGCCGGCTGCTCGAGGCACGGGCCCTGCGCAAGGACGGTGAACTGGCGGATGCCGCGGGGGTACTGCGCGGCATCTGCGCGGAGGCCGGGGGGCACGCCGAGGAGGATGTGCTGTGGGAGGCGGCGTGGGACCTCGCCGACATCTTGCGGGAGCTGGGCAATGCCGCCGAGGAGCACACCGTCCTCACTGACCTGTCCCAGGCCACCCTGTCCCAGGAGACGCCCCGGCTGGCAGCGCGCGTTGCCACCGCGCTCTCCAGGAACCTGCACCGCCAGGGGCGACTGGGGGAAGCCGTCCGCGCCGCCGAACACGCCGTGTCGGTCACCGTCGCACTGCCGCCCACCGCACACGAACGGGTGGGCGCGATGCTGGCTCTTGTCAACTCTTATGCCGACAGCGGGGAACTGGAGAACGCTTCGAACCTCGCGGACACGCTCCAGGAGATCGCTGAGGACATCCCGTCCCGGCAGCTGCGCGGCCAGGTGTACTGGGCGGTGGGCAGCGCCCGCTTCCTGTGCGACCGGCCCCGAGACGCGACGCGGTTGCACGAGCAGGCGTTCGACTGCTTGCACCCGGACGCGAATCTGGCGGCCTGGGCCCGGCTGTGCCGCGCGTCCGCGGCGCTCCGTCTCGAGTACGACCCCTCGGACGACGCCGCGCAGCAAGCGGCGCGGCTGCTGGCACGCGCACGCCAGGCCCTCGAACTGGTGGGCCGCGAGGACGACATGGCCGACCTGATGCTGGCCGAGGCCCAGCTGGCCCTGCGTCTGGAGAAGCCGGAGCGAATCCTGGAGCTGACGGCCAGGATACGCGAGGGCGGTGTCACACTCCCGCTGGCCGGGCAGGGTCAGTGCCACCTGCTCGCGGCGCGGGCGCACACGATGTCCGGTGACGTGGACGCGGCCAAGGAGTGCTATCGGCACGCGGCCGAGATCCTGGACCGGGCCGGCGCCTACCGTCAGGCCTCGGAGGCCTGGAGGCAGTTGAGCGAACTGCTCACGACCGGCCCCTGAGCGGGGCCGGTCGGAGCCGGCCGGCTGACCGGACGTGAGCGCGCCGGGGGATTGTCGCGCCGAGTCCGGTCAGCCGGGGTTCAGTGGGCAGAGCGCCCGTGTCCCTCGGGGTTCAGTGACAGTGCGCCTGCTGGAGGGACAGATCGAAGATCCAGGTGTGCAGGGCGCTCACGGGGCCCGCAACCGCGGCGGCGGCCACCGCGCCACGCCCGCCCGGCAGGTCACGCACCTGCACCTCGACGACCCCCGCGCCGTCCGGCAGTGGCACCGCCACCGCGCCCGCGCCGTCCTCGACGAGCACGTCCACCTCCTCGGGCGGCACCCGCAGTCCGTAGCCCGTCGCGCGCAGCACCGCCTCCTTGCGGGTCCACAGGCTCAGGAAGAACATCCTCCGTGCGGACGGCGACAGCCGGCGGAGCAACCGCTGTTCCCACTCGGTCAGGGACAGGTGCAGATTCTCGCCGTACGCCACTTCACCGTCCTGGACGTCGACACCGACCTCGCTGTCCAGCGACACGGCCACCAGCTGTTGTCCGCCTCCGTAGGCGGCGCTGAAGCACACCTCGCGGTCCACCAGAGCGGGCCGTCCGTGCTCCGAGCGGCAGAACTCGATGTCGACCGGGCTGCGTCCGAGGACCCAGCCGAGCACTCTGCGGGTGAGCGCTCGCGTGCGTAAGAAGGCCGCTCCGTCACCGACACGGCCCAAGGCCTCCGCCATGTCCCGCTCCTCGTCGGTGACCAGGCCCCGCGCTTCCTCGACGTCCTGGCCGGACGGCCCCGGCGGGGCTTTGAAGACGTGGAGCTCGCCCGATCTCACCACCAGACCGGAAGGAACCGTGGCCCACCCACCCATATCCCTGATCTCCTTAGTTCGCCGGCCGCCGGGCTGGGGGGAGGGAAGGCCCCGGCAGGACTCCGGCCTTCCCTCCTCGGACATCCGATCAGTCGTGGGAGACGGCTGGAACCTTGCGCATCGACCGCGGCTCCTTCCATGCCCGTGAACCCAGCAGAGTCAACGCGGCGGGGAGCAGCACACCGCGGATCAAGGTGGCGTCGAGAAGGATGGCGACGGCCAGGCCCACACCCAGCTGCTTCATCTCGAGGGTGGACAGCGTCGCGAAGACCGCGAACACCGCGACCATGATCACGGCAGCCGTGGTGACCACGCCGGCGGATGTGAGGATGCCGTGCCTAACCGCCGCATGTGTGGAGCCCCCCAGCTTCACGCCCTCACGAATCCGGCTCAGCACGAATACGTGGTAGTCCATCGACAGGCCGTACAGGACAACAAACAGGATAAGCGGAAGCCAGGAAACTACCGCTCCGTTTGAGTCAAAGCCCAGGAGATTCTCGGCCCACTCGTTCTGGAAGACGAGGACAAGCACACCGTAAGCGGCCGCAACGGACAGGACGTTGAGCAGTCCGGTCAGCAGCGCGAGCGCCACCGAACGGAACGCGAGCAGCATGATCCCGAGGCAGAGCAGGGTCACGAAGCCGATCACCAAGGGCAGCCGGTCCTCCAGCGTCTGGGAGAAGTCCGCCGAGAAGGCCGTTTCACCACCGACGGCCCACTTGTCGACGTCCGTGTCCGCGAAGGCCTCCGGAGCAAGCTGCGAGCGCAGCAGCGTCAGCGTCTCCTTGGCCTCGGAGCCGCCGGCGTCGCCGTTCACGTGCAGTTCGAGCCGGGAGACCGTCCCGTCCTCGGAGACGGCGAGGTCGGGCTTCTCGGACTCGGCGAACCTGCCGGTGGCCATCGCCTTCTCGTGCAGCTCGGTCAGTACGCCGGCCACCTCGCCGGAGTCGGCCTCGTCCGTCTCGACGGCCACGTCGTGGGAGGTGCCCTCGCTCGGGAAGGCCTCGACCACCCGGTCGTACGTCTTCATGATCTCGTAGGAACGGGGCAGGTCCTCGTCGCCGGGCATCTTCAGCTTCATGCCGAGCGCGGGCGCGGCCAGGGCCAGCATCGCCACCAGGCCGACGGCCAGGCTCGCCCCCGGTGCCTTCAGGACGGGACGAAGCACCGCGGCCCACAGCTTGCTCTCCTTGCCCACGGCGGTGGTGCGCCGCCACAGCAGCGGGATCCTCGGCCGGTCGATCTTGTCTCCGAGGCCCGCCAGCGCTGCCGGGAGCACCGTCAGGGAGCCGAGCACGGCCACCAGGACCACCAGGACGGTGCCCAGGGCCAGCGAGGAGAAGAGCATGCTGCCGGAGAGGAACATGCCGGCCATGGCGATCGCCACGGTCAGACCGGAGACCAGGACGGCCCGCCCCGACGTGGCCGCCGCGATGCGCAGCGCCGCGTCCGGGGACTTGCCGAGCGCCCGCTCCTCGCGCCGGCGCCGGATGTAGAAGAGCGAGTAGTCGACCCCGACCGCGAGGCCCATCAGCAGGATCAGACTGGCCTGGTTCTCGTTCACGGGGACCAGGAGTGACGTCACACCGGCCAGGCCGAAGGCGAAGACCACCGAGGTGATGCCGAGCAGTACCGGAAGTCCGGCGGCGAGCAGTGCGCCGAAAGCCACCAGGAGGATCACCAGCGTCAGCGGCACGCTGATGAACTCCGCCCGCCGGAAGTCGGCTCCCAGCTGGGTGCTCAGCTCCTTGGTGACTGAACCCTTTCCGAGCTGCTCGACGCGCAGGTCGGGGCGGGCCTCCTGCTCGGCTTCAGTCGCCTCCAGCATGGGGCCGACCACGGCCTTGGGCTTCTTCTTCTCGTCGCCGCTGCCCAGCTCCAGGGTGACCGGCAGCAGTACGCTGCGCCCGTCCTCCGAGGAAACGGGGTCACCGACCCGGGTCACTTCGTTCACCGCGTCGTAACGCTCGCGCAGCGACGCGACCACGGACTCGGCCGTCTGCGCCGGCAGCTCGCCGTTGCGGGCCTGGATCAGCACGTTCTCGACGCCGTCGTCGGCGAAGTCGGCACCGTCCAGCATCCGTTCCGCGACCGCGGCCTGCCCGGTCAGGTTGTCGGCGTCCTCCTGGTCCTGGATACCTGTGACCATGCTTGCCGCATACGCCAGGACCACCGCCACGATCCACAGGAGAATGGTGCTCTTGCGGTGCGCCATGCTCCACGCGGCCGTGCGCTCCACGAACCCGCGTGGGGGCGGCGCCCCCGAGGTTTCGGGGCGGGCGTGGGGGGTGTCCTTCTCTTCGGTGACTGACATCGTCAGAGCTCCTCGTCAAGGGGTACGCCGTGACGCTACGCAGCGGTGCGGCCGCTGTCGGGCGTGCGACCACCCGTGGACGGGTAGTGCTGCCACTACCTCGAAAGGGCGCGTCTGCACGCTCGGAGCGGCGCGGCCCCCTGCCTAAGATCCTGTCCAGTCGATCTGAATCGGAGGGCGTCATGCGGCTGAGGCCACCGCGCATTCGAGTCGCCCTGTACCGCGTCGCACGGGGCCTGCTCTCGAGGAACACTCGCGACGACCTGTTGCAGCTGCTGACCACGCTCGCGATGTCGCCGCTGTACGTCGTTCCCATCGTGCTGTTCACGCTCGGGGCCGCCCTGACCCCGCTGCTCCTGCTGGGGCTGCCGCTGGTGCCCCTGGCCATGAAGCTGGCGTCCTGGATCGCCAGGCTCGATCGCGAACGCCTGTACATCCTGCGGGACTTCACCATCGACACGCCGGTCGTCACGACGGGCAAGGGCTGGAAGGACCGCCTGGAGCGGCTCTTCGGTCAACGCGCCTGGCGCGAGCTGGGCTTCACCGCCGTCATGTCGCTGTGGGGACTCGGCGCGGGCGGTCTGGTGATGATGGTGCTCGCGGCCGGCCTGCTGCTCGCCCTGCTGCCCTTCGTCGGCCCGCTCATGCCGGACGGTTCCTCCCTGCTCGGTCTGGACGTGGCGACCCTGCCCGGTGCGGCGGTCGGCGGCGTCGTCGGGCTCGCGCTGCTCACCGCCGGGCTGTGGCTCGGCGGGCCGCTCGCCCGTACCGAGTCCGCCCTGGTCACCCGGATGCTCGGAGCCAACCGCGTCGACCACCTCGTACGCCGGATGCTGGACCTCGAGGACAGCCGCTCGCGGATGGTGGACGCCGCGGAGCTGGAGCGTCAGCGCATCGAACGCGACCTGCACGACGGAGCCCAGCAGCGGCTGCTCTCGGTGGCCATGAGTCTGGGCCGCGCGAAGTCCCGCTTCGCACGGGATCCGGAGAAGGCCCAGGCGCTCGTGATGGCCGCGCACGAGGAGGCCAAGGCCGCCATGCAGGAGCTGCGGGACGTCACGCGCGGCCTGCACCCGGCGATCCTCACCGAGCAGGGCATCGAGCCTGCCCTGACCACCATCGCGGCGCGCTGCCCGATCCCGGTGGACCTGTCCGTCCAGCTTTCGCAGCGCCCCAGTCCGCGGGCCGAGGCCGTCGCCTACTACGTCGTCTCCGAGCTGCTCACCAACATCGCCAAGCACGCCGCGGCCGACCGGGCCGCCGTCACCGTCCTGCGTGATGAGAACCTGTTGCGGCTCACCGTCACCGACGACGGAATCGGCGGCGCCGACCCCGCCCGGGGGTCGGGCCTCAGCGGGCTGCGGGACCGCGTCCGGGCGGTCGACGGACACCTCACGCTCTCCAGCCCCGTCGGCGGACCCACCGTCGTCGACGTCACACTGCCCTGGAGGGCCTAGCAGACATGTTGCGCGTCGTGATCGCCGAAGACTCCGTCCTGCTGAGGACTGGCCTCGCCAAGCTGCTCATGGACGAGGACATCGACGTGGTGGGGCAGGCTGGAGACGGCGACGAACTGCTCGCGCTGGTCGCCGACCTCGCCCCCGACCTGTGCCTGGTGGACGTACGCATGCCTCCCACGCACACCGACGAGGGGCTGCGCGCCGCTCTTTCGATCCGCGCCACCGACCCGGCCCAACCCGTCCTCGTCCTTTCCCAGTACGTGGAGGCCCGTTACGCTTCCAAGCTCCTCGCGCACGGCAGCGTGGGCCTCGGATACCTGCTCAAGGACCGCGTCGCCGACGTGGACGAGTTCGTGGCCACCCTGCACCGCGTCGCGGACGGCGGCACCGCACTCGACGCCGAGGTGATCAGCCAGATCTTCGCGGGCAATCAGAAACAGGACCGTCTCGCACCGCTCACCGCGCGTGAGCGGGAGGTGCTCGCCCTGATGGCCGAGGGGCTCAGCAACGGTGGCCTCGCGGCACGCCTGTTCATCACCGAACGCTCCGTCGAGAAGCACATCCGCTCCATCTTCACCAAGCTCGACCTGCTCCCCGACGACCAGGGCCACCGCCGCGTCCGTGCCGTCCTGCAGTATCTCGACTCCCCTTCGAACGATCACCCCACCGAACCGCGCTGACCACCGGATACGGGAGTAAGACATGCACCAGACCCTCAGCTCGACCGGTTCGGCACCACCGCTTCGGGGGCCCTCCCGGCGCCCCCGCGTGCGGCGCGTCCTCCGCCTCCTCGCGATCCTCACCGGCATCACGCTCGTCGGCGGAGCGGCGTGGTACATGCTGTTGTTCCTGGTCACCCGTTCGGACACGGACACCGCGGCGATCGACGAGTCGGTGCGGACGGTGGAGGTGGCGATCGACAGCGGCGACGTTCGGATCGACGTGGCCGGGCAGGGCGAGAAGACGGAGCTGCACAAGAAGCTGACGAAGTCGCTGCGCTCCCCCGACGAGAAGATCGAGCAGGACGGAGACACCCTGCGCATCACCACCACGTGCGGGGAGGGCATGGGCAAGTGCGGGTCGGACTACTCCTTGACGGTGCCGGCCGGCACCCGGGTCGAGGTCGGGACACGGCTCGGCGACGTGTCCGTGGCGGGCGTGCGGGCGTCGGTGGAGGCACGCACCCGGATCGGCGACGTCCGCGTCGAGCACGTGATCGGCGACCGGATCGTCGCCTCCAGCAAGACCGGCGCCGTCACGCTCAGGGACGTCGACTTCGACAGCGCCGAGGCCCGATCGGAGACGGGTGCCGTCCGGGTCGAAGACATCGAGCCGTTCAAGAGGCTCGAGGCCGTCAGCAAGTTGGGGGACGTGGAGCTGCACCTCCCGTCTGCCGCGGGCCCGTTCGCGGTGGACGCCCTCACGGAGATCGGCGACCGGAAGGTCGACGTGGAGGTGGACACCTCCTCGTCCACGGTGGTGGAGGCCCGCACGAAGATCGGTGACGTGACGCTGCGCAACGACTGACAGCGGTCGACGCCGAGGCACCGCCCGGGAGTGCTTTCCCGGGCGGTGCCTCCGTGTCGTCCGCGGGACGTTCAGGGGAGCCGGAAGCCGAAGTCCGCTTCGATGTCCTGGACGTCCATCTGAGCGCGCTGCAAGGTCCCCGCGTAGTCCCAGTTCATCGACTGCCACGCGGTGAACTGGTCGATGACCCAGATGCCCGACTGCCTGCTGCCGTTCCCGGACAGACCGTTGCCGCCGAACGGCAGATGCGCCTCCGCGCCCACCGTCGAGTTGTTCACGCTGACCATTCCGGCCGAGCAGCGCTCGCCGAAGGAGAACGCCGTCCGCGCCGACCCCGTGTATATGGCCGCCGACAGTCCGTACCCGTGTCCGTTGGCGAGCGCCACGGCCTCGTCGAACGTGTCGTACGCCATGACCGACACGAGCGGGCCGAAGGTCTCGGTCCGGTACAGCTCGTCGTCCGGCCGCACCCCGGCCACGATGGTCGGGTGTGCGAACACTCCGGCGTCCGGGTCGCCCACGAAGCCCTTGCGCGGGCTTGCGGAGGTGATGCGGCCGGTGTCACTGGATCCCGACAGGCCGTGGTGGGGCCGTACGAGTTCCAGGGAGCCGAGGAAGTTCTCCAGGTAGCCCTCGCCGATGAGCGGGCCGTAGAAGACCTCGTCCCGTCGGGGGTCCCCGACGACCAGAGCCTCCACGGCCGCGCCGAAGCGGGCGAGGAACTCGTCGTGCACGTCACGGTGGGCGATGACGGCCCCGAGCGAGGTACAGCGCTGCCCCGCGGTGGCGAAGCCGCTGAACACGGCTCCCTGAACGGCAAGTTCGAGGTCCGCGTCGTCCGTGACTACGAGGGGGTTCTTGCCCCCGAGCTCCAGGCACGGGGACTGCAGGTGCCGCCCCGCGAGCTCGCTCACCCGGCGTCCGGCCGCCGTCGAGCCGGTGAAGCCGACCTTCTGGACCAGCCCCTCGGTCAGAGCCCGTTCGAGTCCGGCGTACGTCGTCTCGCCGTCGGCGTGCACCAGACGCAGGACGTCCTTCGGGACCCCGCCCGCGCGGAACAGCGCGGCGAGCGCCTCCGCGACGGCGACCGCGGACTCCGACGGCTTCCACACCACGGTGTTGCCGCAGAGCAGCGCCGGTACGAGGTACCAGGCGGGCACCGCGGCGGGGAAGTTCGCGGCGGTGATCACCGCGGCGGTGCCCAGGGGTCTGCGGTAGGTGAAGAGCTGCTTGTCGGGCATCTCGCTGGGCACGGTCTGGCCGTACAGCCGCCGTCCCTCGCCGAGGAAGAAGTCGCAGGTGTCGATGACCTCCTGGACCTCCCCCAGGGACTCTCCGTAGGGCTTGCCGACTTCCCGGGTGATCAGCGCGGCGAGCGCCTCCTTGTTGTCCGCGACGAGCCGGCCCACGTTCTGCGCCACCCGCCCACGGAGCGGCGCCGGCCACGAGGCCCACGCCCGCTGTGCTTCGTGGGCGGCACGTGCGGCCTCGACCACGCCGTCCGCGTCGCTCAGCATCCGCTCCGCGACGATGTCCTCGAGCTCGGCCGGATTGCGCGACACGGTCAGCCGCTCGCCGCCCGCCTTCTTCAACTCTGCCACGTCGGAAAGCCCTCCCCCTCGGGTGTTGCCGTCGGTTCTCGTGCAGGTGTCGTCACGGGTGCCGTGCCATCAGGCCGTCCCCGCCTGATCCCGGCCCTCCAGCAGGAACTTGGCGAGTTGGGCGATCGTCGGGTGGTCCCACACGGCCGTGGGCTCCACCTGGACGCCGAGCCAGTCCTCCACATCGGCGGTGAACGCCACGACGGCGACGGAGTCCAGGCCGTACTCGCCCAGTTCCTGGTGCGGGTCGACTGCCTCCTCCAGGTCGGGCACGTACTCACCGACACGGGCGATGAGCCAGTTCTCCAGTTCCTCAAGGGTGATCGGATCGGATCCGGGGTGAGCCATGGGATTGCTCCTCGGGAGTCGGATGTCGCTGTTCTGGCTGAGTTGGCTGAGTTGGCTGAGCTGGTCGGAGCGGGCCGACGGTCACCGGTACCGGCGTGCGGAGAGACCGAAGCTCACCGTGCGGTCGTCGCGGTCCAGCAGTTCCTCGACGAGCGCGTCCTCCACCTCGGCCGGCACGTCGTCGGGCCGTCCGGAGTCGATGCCGGCGAGTCGGGTCAGCGCGGCGACGAGCCACTCCGGACGGGCCAGGAAGTCGCCGGCCGGCGCGTGCCGCCACACGCCGACGCATGCGGCGGCGGCGAGCACCGTGGTGTACCGGGCCGCGAGATCTCGTACCTCGACCGCGGCGGCGATCGACAGGTCCCGCGGCCGCAGACCGGCGCAGGCCCGGGTGAGCGATGCCAGGCGTCGCGCATGGGTCTCGACGAGTGACCGCAGCGGCTCCGGGAGGTCCTCGTCGAGCGCGGCGTTGAGGTCCTGGGCCAGCCGGTCCCGGCCTCCTGCCACCACCTGCAGACCGGCCAGGTCGAGCGGTGGCAGTTCGGCGTCCTCGACGAAGAGCGCGGCCGGGGCCGGAGCGGCGTCCCGCCACGAACGGCGTGCGAGCACCGGGAGCTGCGGAAGGACGGCGGACAGGCAGGCCGCGCGGGCGATGTGGCCGAAGCCGACCGGCTTGATGTCCCGTGCCATCTTCTGGAACACCGCGTGTTCCCCGTCGCGGCGGTAGAACTCGGCTCCCATCACCACCGACAGCTGCTCCATTGCCTCGAGCAGCACCCCGGCCAGAAGGTACTTCACGGCGGGTGCGTACACGCTGCCGGACTCCGGCAGTACGTGCAGCGACCTGGCGGCAACCGTCGCGAACGCCTCACACAGCAGCTGGTCGGCGAACGCGTTGGCCAGCGTGGTGCGCACCATGGGAATGGCCGCGACGTCCCGGCCGTAGAGACGACGTCTGCGAACGTGGTGCAGCGTGACGCGCAGCGATGTGTCCAGCATCGCGGTGCTCATGGCGGGCATGGCGATCCGTGTCAGCTGGAAGGCACGGGCCACGGTCTCGATGCCGGAGCCCGGAGCCCCGAGAACCGCCTCCGCGTCCACCGGGCAATCCCGCGTCTCGATCCCGCCCAGGCGCACACCACGCATCCCGACCGACCGGAATCGCGGAAGGAACCGGAAGCGGTCGGGGTCCAGATCCGCCACCCGCACGAACAGCTGCGAGCAGGCGCGCGGGCCGCCGGCGGGATCGGAGCGGACCAGGAACACCACGCCGTGGGCGCGGTCCAGGTTGGTGATCGACTCCTTGCGGCCCGTCAGCGACAGGCGGCCGTCCACGGGCGTGGCCGCGAACTCGACGGAGCCGATGTCGTTCCCGTGTGCCAGTTCGTGGAAGGCGCAGGAGATCTTCTTGCCCTCGAGGAGCAGCTCGGCCGCGTCGCGACGCTGCCCGGCCGATCCCGAAGTCCATATGTTGACCGCGCCGAGCAGCGAGCTGGAACAGTGACCGAGACCGAGACCCGGGTCACGCCGGTAGACCGAGCGCATCAACTCGACCAGGTGGTCCACGCGTTCGAGTCGGCCACCGAGCGACTCCGGCACGAACTCGGCGAGGATCCCGAACTCGTCCAGTGCGCCGACGCCGCCTTCCGGAACGTCCTCGCGCTCGTCCGCGGCCACGACGGCCGCGAAACCGGCCGGGTTGTCGGGGTCGAAGGGGTCCCCGAGGCGCTCTTCCAGCGCTGCCATGCGCGTATGGATGTCACTCATGCCGACACCTCCGCCGGCATGCCGAACAGCGAGACGCGGTCCCCCGCGTCACCGAGCAGAAGGCTGCCGAGCTCGTCGAAAACGTCTGCGGCCCCTGGAGGCGACGCGCCGAGGCCTTCCAGAACCAGGGTGAGACAGCCGCGCAGCCAGAGACCGTCGCGCCACCAGTCACGGTCGTGATGCCGCGGGTTGGCGACCCACAGGGCGAGGGCCGCGGCGCCCGCATGACACCACTCGTAGCGTTCCGCCAGCCGCATCGTCGCCGTGGGCGGCGGGCCGGCGGTCGGCCGGAGGGCCGCTATGTGGCCGTCCAGTTCGCTCTGTGCCTCCAGCAGCCGCGCGGCCAGGCGGTCGGCACCGCGCGGTGCGTCCGTCGCCAGGCGGGCCACGAGGTCCCCGAGGCTGCCGAGCACCGTGTTGTCGCGCGCCATCACCCCCAGCCGGTGCGGGTCGAGGGGGGCGGGTTCGTGCTCCTCCCGCAGCCACTCGTGCACGGGAGGACCGACCCGCGTGGCCTGCCGGCGGCCGGGCCGGAGCGCCGGGAGGCTCGATGCGAGCGCGCTGCGGTTGACCCACGTGCTGCCGTCGAAGATGCCGACGATCTGGTGGTCCCGCTCGACCTTCGCGAAGCCGCCGTAGCCCTCGACTCCGGTGAGGAAGCCGCGTGCGCCGAGCAGTTCACCGACAAGACGCAACTGCCCCTGGACGAGCGTCGGCACGAGCGCCTTGGTGATGGCGGACACGGCACTCAGCTCCTGCGGCACTTCGTGGACCGCTCGCGCGGCCGTGCGGGAGACGGCTTCGGCGAGCAGCAGGCGCGCCACCGACCTGCCGGCGACGGTGCGCGCGTGCGGCAGTTCGGAGAAGGGCCGGCCGTGCAGGCGGCGCTCGGACAGGAATCGCCGGGCGATCCTCAGGGCGTGGTCGCCCGCGCCGAGGGACAGTGCCACACAGGCGACGCGGGTCAGTTGCAGCGACTTGAGTACCAGCTCCAGACCTTCACCGACCCTGCCGACGAGCGCGTCGGCGGGGATCCTTGCGTCGAGGAACTCCACCCCGCTGATGTCGGCGCTCCGGATGCCGTGTGTCGGCATCTTCGGCAGGTGCCGCACGGTTCCGGGCGCGGTGGCCCGCTTGTCGACCAGGAAGACGCTGAATCCGCGCGGCCCGCCGCCTGGGTCGGTGCGCGCGAGTACACAGACGAAGCGTCCGCGCGTCGCGTTGTTCACCGGCCACTTCCGGCCGGTCAGACGCCAGCCGGTTCCGTCCCGGGCCGCGGTGAGTTCCCCGGCGAGCAGGTCGCTGCCGCCGCCCGGCTCGGTGAGTCCCCAGGCCACCGCCTGGCCCGCCATGATGTGCCGGGCCAGGGACGCGGCCGTTTCTCCGTCACCCGCGGTCCACACGGAGGCCGCGCCGAGGAACGTCTTGCCGTGCGCGACCGCTACGGTCAGATCCCGTGACGCGACCGTGCGCAGCAGCGCGTGGACCTCGTCGAGGCGTGCGAGGCGCCCGCCGAACCGGCTCGGTACGTAGTAGTCGGGCAGCCCCCACCGGTCCAGCGCGGCGCACGCCTCGGCCGGGAAGGTCTCGGCCTCGTCGTGTGCGGTCAGCAGCGCCGGATCGAAGGGGCCGCCGGGCGCCGACCACGCGTCGACTTCCCTGGCGAACACAGAGGTTCTCAACTCGCTTCTCCCGTCTTCGCCCAAGCCTGCCCAGCCTGCCCGGTCCGCGGTCGGTAGCCGTCCGCCCACAACGGCTCCAGCTCGCCCCTGGTGTAGAGCGAGCGCATCGCGGACCGCTGGACCTTGCCGCTCGTCGTGCGCCGCACACCTCCGCGTCGCATGATCAGCACGGAGTGGGCCCGGAGACCGAATTCGCGGGATATGGTCTTGCGCATCTGCGCCGCCAGTTCGGCCAGTTCCGGCTCGGGGGACCTGCGGCGCACCTCGTGAATCACCACGAGGTGTCCGTCCTCGCCGTCTTCCGTGGGCACCGAGACGACCGAACCCACGGTGTCGCGCAGCGGTTCGTGATGGAGCCGGAGCTCGTGCTCGACGTCGTGCGGGTAGATGTTGCGGCCCCGGATGATCATCATTTCCTTGATGCGGCCGGTCACATAGAGCTCGTCGTCGACGAGCACGCCGAGGTCCCCGGTACGCAGGAAGCCGCCCTCGTCGCCGAGCCGCCGGCCGAACGTGGCATCGGTGGCCTCCTCGTTGCGCCAGTACCCGCGTACGACGGACCTGCCGCGCAGCCAGATCTCGCCGACCCGGCCCGGCGGGAGCTCCCGGAGCGTCCGCGGATCGACTATCCGGGCGTCCATGTCGCGCGGCTCGCCGCAGCTGACGAGGGTGCGCCCCGTGCCGCCCGCGCTCGTCGGTGCCACGCGGCCCTGTTCCAAGGCCTCGGGGTCGCACTCGAGGACGACGGGGCGACGGCGCGGGGAACTCGAGACAAGCAGCGTCGCCTCCGCCATGCCGAAGCACGGAGCGAAGTTCTCCGGTTTGAACCCGGTGGCAGCGAACCGCGCGGCGAAGTCGTCGAGCACACTCGCCTTGACCGGTTCCGAGCCGCTGACGGCGTACTTCCAGCGCGACAGGTCGAGGTCACGGACATCGTCGTCGGACACGCGGGCGACACACAGTTCGTACGCGAAGTTCGGCGCGGCGGAGACCGCGACGTCGAAGTGGTCGATCAGCTGGAGCCAGGTACGGGGGCGGCGGAGGAAGGCGGCAGGGCTCATCAGGACCGTGCCGTATCCGGCGAGGAGCGGTGACAGGATCAGGCCCATCAGGCCCATGTCGTGATAGTTGGGCAGCCAGCCGCCGAACTTCGCCCCCTCCGCCAGCGGGAACGTCGCCGCCGTCGTCGCCGCGTTCGCCAGGAGGTTGCCGTGGGTGACCACACTGCCCTTGGGGTCGTTCGTGGAGCCGGACGTGTACTGCAGCACCGCGGTGGTCTCGTGGTCGGCGTCGTGCACCCGGAAGTCGTCGGCACGGACGGTCAGGTCGATCCGCGGGGACAGCACCGGCACGTTGATGCCCTGCTGCTCGGCCCAGCCGAGCACTCCTTCTCGCTCGTCCGCCGCGGTCAGCACGGAGGCGATGCCGGCGTCGTGGGCGATGCCGAGCACGCGCCGCTGGTCCTGCTTGTAGCGTCCGGGCATGGAGGACGGCACCGCCACCAGGCCGGCGTAGAGGCAGCCGAGTACCGACGCCACGAACTCGGCGGACGTCGGCTGAAGCAGCAGCACGCGCGAGCCCGGCGGGCACACGTGCCGCAGCTGCCGCGCGAAGACGCGTGCCGCCTGGTCCAGTTGGGCGAAGGTGAGCGTCTGCGCGGACGCCGGGTCCGTGGGGTCGCCGACGATGGTGACCGCCGGCTGGTGGCCGCGTTCGCGAGCGTGCTGTTCGAAGATCTCGGACACGCTTCCGGCGCCGAGGAGATCCATCATGCTTCGTCTACTCCTGGTATCGAAGGGATCGAGGACTCCGTTGGCGGGCTCACGAGTCCTGCGAGATGGCGGTTGCCGAGTCGACGGGTGGACGGATGGCACCGGAAACCCTCCGGACGACGACGTCGGCAACGACCTCGTCGATCTCCAGGCGTCGGTGGGTGGTGCCCCGGAAGAGTGCTCGAGCCGATCGGGCGCCGGCCCCGGCCTACGGTTCCTCGGTCCGGCGACCTTCTCCGTCGTGCACGACAGCCATTTCGACTCCCCCCTGAGCCGTCACAGAACTTGTCATCACTTCGTCACTTGAGTCACAAGACTAGACATGAAATCTGTCAAACCTCAAGGCAATATTGGCAGGATCTTACTCTCCCGGCGTGACCAGCGGTGACACGCGGGGGGCGCTCAGACCGGCAAACGCTGGACCGTCCTCAGGCAACCGACGCTATGGTTGTGGGCATGTCCTCCGTGCCAGAAAACCTGCCGTCGCGGATCTCCGAAGTCGATCGCGACCTGGCTGTCGAACGACTCCAAGAGGCGTTCTCCGAGGGGCACATCGCCCAGGAGGAGATGGACGCGCGACTGCACGTCGCGCTCACCGCCACGACGCCCGGCGAGCTGACGGCGGCCCTGGACTCACTGCCTGCCGGGGACGAGGGGCCGACGGTCGTCGTGGACTCCGTCGGCGGGCTGATCCGGCGGCGCGGCGCATGGCAGGTGCCGAAGCTCTTCAGGGCCACCTCCCAGATGGGCAAGGTGTACCTGGATCTGTCACGAGCGACCATCAAGCACGCGGTCGTCGACATCGAGTTGCACCTGGAGTACGGGTGGGCCTGGATCGTGGTACCTCATGAGGCCACGGTCGACTACGGGGGCCTGAACGCCGCCTGGAAGCAACCGTCCTACAAGGCCCCGCCACGCGGCGGAACGAGCGGACCACGCATCCGCATCTCCGGGACCATGGGGTACGGACGGCTGCGGATCAGGCATCGCCGCGGCTGACGGGTGCGGGCCGTCAGCCCCGCAGGACGCGGCCCTCGGAGTCGGTCTTGCCCTTGACGGTGAGCAGGAGGATGCCGTCGATGAGCGTCCAGACGCCGAGGCCTCCCAGCGTGAAGAGCTGACAGAGCGCCATGGCGTTGTGGCCGGTGTAAAAGCGGCCGAAGCCGAGCGGCCCCAGGAAGATGGAGAGCGCTCCCGCGACGTGCCTGGACTTGTCCGAGTACGGCCGCCCGAACGGGTCATACCCGTATGGGGCCAGGCTGTCGGCCCTGTGACCGGCGGTTCCGGGACCCGGCGTCGCGGCGGGCCGGACCTCACCGAGCGGGCTCTCGTCGATGTGGCGGTCGGGCTCGGCCTGACCGAGTGACCGCGGCGGCCGGCCGTGCGGATCGTTGGGGATCTGGTGGCTCACGGGGATGTCCTCCGAACGGACGTGGCGCGTGGGCTGGGGCGACGACAAGGGCTAAGCGGTGCGTGTCCTCTCGGCCGCAGAGTCAGCGCCTCCTTCAGACTGAACAGTCGGCGTCGACGGAGTCCAGCCCGGTTCCGGACGTTCGTCCCAGGCATGGCCTACCGTCCTCGACGAGGTGGCGACCGAACACAGCAAGGATGTTGCTGAGGGTGAGTCACTCCCCCGTCATTTCTCGTCATGATTCTGTCATAGCGGAGGACGGCGTCCCACTGGAACGGATCGCTACCCGGCGTCGGCGTCCGCCGGATCGCTCCGTCCCACGCGCACGCGTGCTGCACCCCCCTGACCGGATCGGCACGCTCTTACGCGGGGACGGGCAGCCCGTGCGCGCGAGCGTATGCCGCACGGCAGTTCTTCGCGCAGAACCCCAAGGTCCTGCCTTCGTGCTCGAGAGTGACGGCCCCCCGCCCCAGCCGCACGTGCATGCCGCACATCGGATCGACCGTGACCCCTTCGGGAAGGCCGGCCTCGGCGGCATCGGTTCGCACCCGGTACTCCGCGGTCATGCGGCCGACGACCTCGTCGGCGGTGCCGGGCTTGCCGTCCATCCCGATACTTCCGTCGGCGATGCCGACGACGTTGATCCACAGATGCCCCTCGGGGCGCCGCCACCCGTGCGAACGGTCGAGGCGACGCACCGCGCGACGCACCATGCCGACAGTGGTCCGCGACATCTCGGCGCGCCACGCCTCCGGCACCGTGAGTGTGACCCACAGCGGCGGCACGTCGCCGGGCCTCCATGGGCCGTCACCGGTCGTCCAGCTGTCGAGTTCGCGGAAGCCGACGTGCGTCATCGCGCGCGCACGGCGCATGGTCTCCTCCGCCACGCCCTCTTCCGCGCCGACCAGCACCCGGCAGACGTCGCCGGCGAGTTCCTCTCGGTCGTCAGCCGTCAACGCACCGCGTGGGCACGCGATCTCGATGAGGAACATCCGGGTCCTCCCAGAGCCGGAGACCGTCACACGATTATACCCCTGGGTGGTATCAGGCGCTCGGAACCGTGCGTTCTCCGTTTACGTACCGTCCGGACCTTCGTGGAGGCGGCGCGCGGGGGTGAGCACGAGGACTTCGGCCTCGCTGCGGGCGGGTGGCACCGCGTGTGTGGGCTGCGGACCGGTGCTGGGCGTCCGGGCCGGACGGCCCGGGGACGTCAGGCGGAGGAAGTGGCTTCGAACCGCAGGTGCGGGGCGACGCTGCGAAGTTTCTCGCAGGTCTCCTCGACCTCCCGTTCGGGGCGGGAGTGGGCGGTGACTCCCGCACCCGCGCGCAGCCATGTGCTCTCGCCCTCGCCGATGAGGGTGCGCAGGACGAGGGCGGCGTCGAGGGCGCCGTCGGTGCTGCCCCTGAAGACCGCGCCGCCGTACAGGCCGCGCGGTCCGTGCTCGTGGCGGGCCAGGGCCTGGAGGGCGGCGCGTTTGGAGACACCGGTGGCGGTGATCGCGGGGAAGAGGGAGGCGAAGGCGTCCCACGGTCCGGCGTCCTCGCGGAGGCGGCCGGTCAGCCGCGAGGCCAGGTGCTGGACCGGGCCGCGCGGCCGGACGGCCATGAACTCCTCGGCCACCACGGAACCGGGTCGGCACACGGCGGCCATCTCGTCCCAGGCGAGGCGTACGGACACGGCGTGTTCGTGTATCTCCTTGGGGTCGGTGAGCAGTTCTCCCCGCAGGCGGTCGTTCTCCGCCGGGTCCGCGCCGCGTGCGCGGGTGCCCGCGAGGGGCTGGGTGCTGACGCGACCGTCCCCGCCGACCTCGAGCACGGTCTCCGGGCTGAATCCGGCCGCCCGGTAGCCGCCGAGGTCCAGC
Source organism: Streptomyces sp. CCM_MD2014 (assembly GCF_000772045.1). Taxonomy (GTDB): domain Bacteria; phylum Actinomycetota; class Actinomycetes; order Streptomycetales; family Streptomycetaceae; genus Streptomyces; species Streptomyces salinarius. The sequence continues at coordinate 878,519 of NZ_CP009754.1, forward strand.
AGGTAGGAGCGGGCCGGGGTGTTGGCCCGGCGGCCGGCGAGGTAGGTCTCGGGGAAGTCCACGGGCGGCACGACGGGCAGCGGGACCTTCCGGGAGAGGACGGCCTTCTCCAGAAGCCCGGCTCGGATGTCCTGGACCGTCCGGGCCACCGCGCTGCCGTAGGCGTCGGCGCCGGCGGCGATGACGCCCTCGGCGCCCTCGGGACCCTCAGCGCTCCCGGGCGTCGCCGCGTCGGGTGCGGGCCGTCGTGCCGGCGGCTCCGCGAGCAGATCGGCGGCCTTGCGTGCCCATGCCTCGTCCACCGCGCGGACCACGGTGCGGTCGCCGGTGAGGGTGACCTCGACGGACGGGACCAGCGCGTGCAGCAGCGGCCCGTGGCCGGTGGCCGCGGGGTCGGCGTGCAGGAGGTGGGCGAGTTCGAAGGCCGCCCAGCCGTAGAAGTGGCGCCCGCCGTCGTGTCCCCGGTGCGCGCAGTCCCCGCCGGACGCGCCGCCCGGGCCGGACAGGGCGTGCAGCGCGGCCGCGAACTCCGTCAGCGGGTCGCCGTCGGTACGGGAGGTCCAGGTGCGTCCGGCCGCCCGCGCGGTGACGGCGTCCGCGTGCGCGGTGAGGCTGACGGCCGACCCCGCAGCGAAGTGCCAGACGCCGCCCTCCCCCTCGTACACCACGTACTGGTCGGCGAGAGCGGCCCGGGCGAGGTGCGTCGCCGTGGCCGCGGCGTCGTGGCTGGGCTCCAGGGTGCTCGCGGACGTGAGCGGCGGGACGGAACCCGCCCACGCGTCCCAGGTGTTCCGGGGGCCGTCGTTCATCGTGTCGTGCCTTCCTCGTGCTGCTGTCGCTGTCGCTGCCGCCGGGTTCCGGTGGAGTGCGGGTGCCGGTGCTCGGTCATGGGCGTGCCGCCTCCAGTCGCCAGCCGTGAGCCCTGGTGCGCCGGTGCCAGAAGGAGGCGTACGTGCCGCCGGCCGTGACCAGGTCGTCGTGCGTGCCGCGTTCGGTGATCGCGCCGTCCTCCAGGACGAGGATCCGGTCCGCGTGGACGACGGTGCTCAGCCGGTGCGCGATGACCAGCAGCGTCTTGCGGTCGGCGAGGGTGCGCACGGCCTCGGCGAACAGCGCCTCGTTCTCCTGGTCGAGTGCGGCGGTGGCCTCGTCGAGGACGAGGATCGGGGCGTCCTTGAGCAGGGCCCGGGCGATGGAGACGCGCTGGCGCTGGCCGCCGGACAGCCGCGCGCCGCCCTCCCCGGTCTTCGTGTCCCAGCCGTCGGGCAGTTCCGCGATCACCTTGTCGAGCCCGGACAGGGCGGCCGCCTCGGCCAGTTCGGCCGGACCGGCGTCCGGGGCGGCGATCCTGACGTTCTCCTCGATGGTGCCGTCGAAGAGGTAGACGTCCTGGAAGACGAGGGAGACGTGGTCGGCCAGGTCGTCGGCGGCGATCTCACGGACGTCCACGCCGCCGATGCGAACGGTGCCTTCCGTGGCGTCCCGGAAGCGGGCGATCAGCGCGGCGACCGTGGTCTTGCCCGCGCCGGAGGGCCCCACCAGGGCGGTCGTGCTGCGCTCGGGCAGGCGGAAGGTCACGTCCTTCAGGACCGGGCGGGAGGACGGGTCGTCCGCCCCGCCGGTGTCGTAGCGGAAGCCGACCCCTTCGAACTCGACGCTCGCGTCGCGGGGTGTCCTGGGCCGGGCGGGCTGGGGGAAGGGCGGCTCGTCGAGGACCGCGCCGAGCCGTTCCAGGGTGTTGCGGGCGATGCGCATGCCCGCTCCGGCCTCGGCGGCGGACGACACGCTCTCGATCAGGCGGACCAGCAGCACCAGGAGCGCCAGCAGGGTGGGGACGGTGAGTGACCCGTCGAGCTGCCAGGACACCCCGAGGGCGAGCAGCAGGGCGAAGACGAGCCGGGTGGCGAAGGTGAAGGAGACCAGGCCGGGCAGGCCGCGCACGATCAGCCGGCGGTCGGCGCGCGCCTCGGCCGCCAGGGCGTCGTCCAGCGCGCCGTAGCCCTCCGCGGTGCGGCCGAAGGCCCGCAGGACCGGCTGGTTGCGGGTGTACTCCAGGACCCGGTCGGCGGACTCGCCGATCGCGGCGTCGCGGCCGAGGTCGAGGCGGCGCATCAGCGACGTGCTCGCCTGCTGGACGGCGTACAGCACGGGCGCGCAGAGCAGGAGCACCAGGGCGGTGCGGACGTCGAAGAAGAAGGTGGCCGCCACCAGTGTCACGGGGGTGAGGAGGGAGCTGATGAACGGACGCAGCAGGTGGGCCGGCGTGCTCATCACCTGGATGACGTTCTGTCCGGCCAGCCTGCTGAACCCGGCCGTGCGGCCGGCCGTGAACCAGCCCAGCGGGAGGCGCAGCGCCTGGTCGGCCATGCGGCGGTGCAGCGCGCGGGAGAGCCGGGAGCCGACGGTGAACCCGCCGCCGACGGCGGCGCCCTGGAGGACGGCGTGGGCGAGGACGCAGCCGGTGAACGCCGTCAGCCAGGGCAGGACGTCGCCGGGGTCCGTGCCGAGCAGGGCCTTGAGGACGGGGACCAGGAGGGCGAAGGCGACGCCCTGGAGGACGGACGCGGCGGACTGGAGCACCAGCAGCCGGTTCAGCGGCCGGGAGCCCTCCGGGCCGAGTACGCGGTAGAGCTGACGGATCATCGTGCACTTCCCTCTCGGACGTCGTCCGCCGCCCGGTCCGCTCCCGCGGGGGCGGACCGGTGACGCGGTGCGCCGTCGGTCTCGTCCGGGCCCGCGGCGCGCTGGGCCTCCCACAGCGCGGTGTAGCGGCCCCCGGCGGCCAGCAGGTCGTCGTGGCGGCCCTGTTCGGTGACGCGTCCGTCCTCCAGCACCACGATCCGGTCGGCGGTGCGGATCGTGGACAGCCGGTGGGCGATGACGAGCAGGGTGCGGCCGGCCGCGAGCGCGGACAGCGCGTCCTGGATCAGCGCCTCGGAGTGCGGGTCCGCGTAGGCGGTCGCCTCGTCGAGGACGAGGACGGGTGCGTCTGCGAGCAGTGCCCGTGCGATGGACAGGCGCTGCGCCTCGCCGCCGGAGAGGGCGACGGCCGTGCCGAGTTCGGTCGCGTATCCGTCGGGCAGTTCCGTGATCCGGTCGTGGATGCGAGCGGCCCGGGCACACCGTTCGACCTCCGCGTCGGTGGCGTCGGGGCGGCCCAGGCGGATGTTGTCGGCGACGCTCGCCCGCAGCAGCCGTACGTCCTGGAGGACGAAGCCGACCCGGCGGTACAGCTCGCTCGCGGGGATGTCCCGGAGGTCGGCGCCCCCGAGGGTCACCGTGCCGGCCGTGACGTCGTGGAAGCGGGGCAGCAGCGAGGCCAGGGTGGACTTGCCCGAGCCGGAGGGGCCGACCAGCGCGGTGACGGTGCCGGGCGCGAGGTCGAGGTCCACGTCGCTGAGGACGTCGTCGTGCCCGTCGTAGGAGAAGGACACTCCGCGCAGACGGACGTGGTGGCCGTCGGGGAGGGCGGGGGTCTTCGGCTCGGGGAGGGTCGGGGCGGCCAGGAGCCCGGTGACGCGTACGGCGGCGGCCTGACCGGCCCGGATCTGCTGGATGCGGGGACCCACGACGCCCATGGGCGCGGCGACGGCGGGGCCGAGCAGGAGGAAGGGGACGAGTTCGGCGCCGGTCGTCCAGCCCTGGACGACGAACAGCGCGCCCGGTACGGACAGGAGCAGCAGGACCACCGCGGGGGCGACCACCATGATCGCGGCGGTGGAGCAGGCCAGGGTGGACCGGACCCAGCCGGCGAAGAAGTCGGCGAAGTCCTCGGTCGCGCGGAGGAAACGCTCGTGGGCCTTGCCGCCGCGCCCGAAGCTCTTGAAGACGGCGATGCCGGAGGCGAACTCCACCGCGGCGGAGGAGATCCGGCCCACCGCGGCGCCGAACTCGGCCATCTGTGCCGCCGCGCCCGCCATGGCCCGGCTGAACAGGAACACGCCCAGCAGCAGGGGCACCACACCCACCAGCGCCAGCCGCCAGTCCACCGTGCACAGGTAGACCAGGGTGAGCACGGGAGCGGTGAGTACGGAGACGACGTCGAGGAGGGTGTGGGCGAACAGGGTGTGCAACGCGCTCACGTCGTCCTGCACGGCCTGCTTGACCTCGCCGGTGCCCCGGTCGGTGAGCCGGCCGAGCGGCAGCCGCCCGATGTGCCGGGCGAGCCGGCGGCGCAGGGCGAGCTGGAGGTCGTTGTCGGCGAGATGGGCGAGGGCGCCGGCCGCGGTGCCGCACACGAGGGCGACGAGGCCCGCCGCGCAGGCCAGTGCGACCAGCGGCCAGAGGGCGTCGCCCTCGGCCGGGGGCCCCGCGGTGAGGCGCTCGGCGATGCGTGACACGGCGATGAAGGGAACGACTCCGGCGAGGGCGGCGACGGCCTGGAGGCCGACGGCGACCGCGAGCCGTCCGCGGACGGGCTCGGCCAGCGTGCGCAGCGGATGGGGCGGGGGCGGCGGGGTGGCGCCGGTGCCCGCGCCACCGGCTGCGGCGTCCGGGGCCGGGCCGGGCCCGGGCGGTTGTGACTTCACTTGACGAGTACTCCGATTTCGGGGACGGGCCTGCCTCCGGCCTCGGTGATCCGGCGGCTGGTCATGCCCGCCTCGCGGGCCAGTCGGGCGACGTCGAAGGTGTGCCAGACGTAGCTGTCGGCGACCTCGCGCACGGTGCGGCCGTCGCGCAGGACCTTCCAGGTGGTGGTGAACCGCATGGCGTCGCCCTCGGCGGGTTCGCCGCCGATCCACCACTCGTACGTCTGGCGGCCGATGGTCTCCCTGAGGGACATCACCGGCGGGATGACGCGCGGGGAGGAGACACCCATCAGTTCGACGACGACGGGTGCGCCGTCGGGCAGGCGCTCCGCGAGCCGTTTCCACAGCGTCACGCGTTCGGGGACGGTGAGGTGACCGGCCACGCCGAAGACGACGACGGCGGAGAGGCGTTCGGGCAGGACGAGGTCCTGGGCGGAGCCGTCCACGACGGTCACGCGCCGGCGCAGGTCCGGGTCGCGGGCGACACGGGAGGTGAGCATGGCGCGCATGGTGGCCGACGGCTCGGCCGCGAGGATCTCCGCCTCGGGCAGGGCGGCGGCGATCACCTCGGTCACGCGTCCGGTGCCCGCGCCGATCTCGAGGACGGGGCCGTGCGACACGTCCAGGCCGGTGAGGACGCCGGTCAGCGGGGGGCCGCTGCTGGCGGTGTGCCGGGTGGCGACCAGTTCGTAGAACTCGGCCGAGGTCGAGTAGTAGTCGATCACATCGGTCTCCGGGCGTCGGGGGCGAGGGTGGGTCTGAGGTCGGGGGTGGGGCCGGGGCCGGGTAGGGGTGAGGGGTCACGGGTCAGAGGCAGGAGGCCGGGCCGGAGCGGGTCAGGGGGTGCTCGGCCAGGTGTGGGCGCCGCCGGCGGTCAGGGAGGGGTCCAGCCTGCGCACGACGGTGGCGACCACCTCGCGGCGGCGCGGGGTGAGGTAGAAGTGGTCGCCGGGGAAGACGCGGACCTCGGTGCGGGCGGTGGTGAGGTCCGCCCAGCCGCCCGCCCCCTCGCGGCTCCGCTCCTCGCCGAGCTCCGGGTCCGTGCTGCCGGTCAGGACGTGCAGCGGGCAGGACAGCGGCGGCCGTTTTGCCGGCCGGTACGTCTCGATGACGCGGTAGTCGTGGCGTACCGCCGTGAGGACCAGCGAGCGCAGCCCGGGATCGTCCAGGACCTCCCGGCTCGTGCCGCCCAGCCGGGCCAGTTCGGCGCTCAGGGCGTCGTCGTTCTCGCGGTGGAGTTGCCCGGTGACCGCCGTGCCGGGGGCGGCCCTGCCCGACGCGAACAGGCGGCGCGGGCCGGGCAGTCCGCGGTGTTGCAGTTCGTGGGCCAGCTCCCAGGCCACGGCGGAGCCCATGCTGTGCCCGAAGAGGGCGTACGGCCGGTCCAGCAGCGGTCCGACGGCCTCGGCCACCGCCCCCACCAGCTCCTCCATGCCGGCCGCCCCGGGGTCCTCGAAGCGGTCCTCACGGCCGGGGTACTGGATGGCGAGGAGTTCCACCTCGGCCGGCATCAGGGCCGCCCAGGGCCGGTAGAAACCCGCGCTGCCGCCCGCGTGCGGCAGGCAGACCAGCGTGAACCGGGGCGCGGCGCCGTCGCTCCAGCGCCGGATCCAGGGGTTGTCGGCGCGGGCGGCGCGGGCGGAGGGCCGGGCGCCGTACGGGACGGGCCCGCTCGGCGGGACGGGCCCGGTCACCAGGTCACCATCATCTCTTCGAGGCCGAAGGTGGCCGAGTCGTGCTTGACGGTGACGTCGTCCCGGTCCCCCGCGAGACGGAGGGTGGGGACGCGGCGCAGGAGTGTCTCCAGGGCGACCTCCAACTCCAGCCGGGCGAGGTGCTGTCCGACGCACTGGTGGACGCCGTAGCCGAACGCCACGTGGTGGTTGTCGGTGCGGTGGAAGTCGACCCGCCCGGGATCGTCGAACTGCTCGGGGTCGTGGTTGGCGCCGGCGAGGAGGGCGATCACGCCGTCGTCGGCGGGGATCGTCCGGCCGGACAGGTCGATGTCCTCGGCGGCGACGCGCAGCGGGATGGAGTCGGCGACGGACAGGACGCGCAGGAACTCGTCGACCGCGGCGGGCATCAGCGAGCTGTCCCGGCGCAGTTCCTCCCTCAGCCCGGGCCGGTCCAGCAGGAGCAGGGTGCTCAGGGCGATCATGCTGGTGGTGGTCTCGCGGCCCGCGTTGATGGTGATGCCGAGGGTGGACAGGAGCTGCTCCGTCGTCACGTCGCCGGGGACCAGGTGGTCGGTGACCAGCTTGGAGATCAGGTCGTCCCGGGGCTCCTCGCGCCGCTCGGCGACGAGTTCGGCGAGCAGGCCGAAGAGGCCGCCGAGGGCTTCGGAGACCTGCTCGGCGGTGCTGTGCCGGGAGCCGGAGATACGGGTGACGTCCCGGAAGTACTCCAGGTTCTTCCGGGGAATGCCGAGCAGTTCGCAGATCACCGAGGTGGAGACGGCGTTGGCGTAGGCGGAGACGAAGTCCACCGGGCCGCCTGCCGCCAGCATGCCGTCCAGGATCTCGTCCACGCGGGCCTGCACGGCGGGCCGCATGGCCCGCACCCGGCGCACCGTGAACACCGGCAGGAGCATCCGCCGGTACTTGGTGTGCTCGGGGGCGTCGGTGCGGATGAAGGGGCGGAATCTCGCCCCGGCCTCCTGCTCGCCCTCGCCGAGGGCGGGGAAGTTGGGGCGGCGGATGTCGGCGCTGACCCGGGGGTCGGAGAGCAGTTCGCGTACGTCGTCGTACCGGGTGACCACCCACGCTTCCCTCCGGGTCGGCAGGGTCACGCGGGCGACCGGGTCGTGGGTGCGCAGCGCGTCGTACTCCGCGGGCGCGGCGAAGGGGCAGCCGCGCCGGACGGGGAAGTCCCGGGGCGGGGCGGCGGGGTCCGGTGCGGCGTCCTCGGCGGCCCGGCCGGGAGCGGCCGACGCCATGGGGGTCGTCTCGGGGGTTGTCATGCGGGTTCCTAGCCGTCGGTGGTGGAGGAGGAGAAGACGTGCCCGGTGGTGGGGTGCGGGCCGTCCGGGGCTTCGGGCGCGGTCCGGGCGGGCGGCGGGCGCGAGCCGGCGGCGGGTTCGCAGACGTCCGGACCGGCGGAGTCCGGTGTCCGGGTGAGCACGGCCAGCGGAGGTGCTCCGGGGCGGGTGGGCAGGGTGCGTGCGGCCATGCCGGACTCGGCCACCACGTCCGCCAGCGCGAAGGGCGTCCAGCGGTAGGAGTCGTGCACCTCGCGTTCCGGCTGCCCGGCGCCGTCCCGGTAGACGCGCCAGGTGGAGTGCAGGCGCATCACGCCGTCCTCCGTCTCGTCCGGTGCCCCGGCGAACGACCACTCGTAGCGTTGGCGCCCGGCGGTGGCGGTGGCGAGCCGGGTCTCGGGAAGGGTCGTCGGCCGTTCGAACTGCATGAGTTCGACGACGACGAGCCCGCCGGGGGCCAGTCGCCGGTTCAGCCGCCGCCACAGCCCGGCCCGCGCGTCGGCGTCGAGGTGGCCGAGGACGCCGCAGAGCAGGACGACGCTGATCCGGTCGGGGAGGTCGAGGTCGGGAGCGGTGTCCGCGGTGACGGTCACCCGGGTGCGCAGGTCCTCGTCGCCGAAGACCCGGCTGGTGAGGACGGCACGCATGCCGGCCGACGGTTCGCAGGCGATGATCTCCGCGTCCGGCCGGGCCCGCGCCACGGCCTCGGTCACCAGCCCGGTGCCGGCGCCGATGTCCACCACCGGCCCGGTGCTCAGGTCGGCGTCGGCGAGGAGGGCGGCGACCGCCGGGGCGCTCGAGGTCGCGGTGTGCTCGGCGGCGACGAGGTCGAAGAACTCCGCCGACGGCGAGTACGGGGCGGTGTCCGCGGGCCGGGGCGCAGCCGCTTCCGCCGAGGGGTGTCCCGCACCCCCGGCCCGGCCGGGGCCCGCGGCGGCTTTCCCGCCCGTCGGCGAGTCCCGGCCGGGCCGGGGAGCGCTGTCGCGCGGTGCCCGCTTCGGCGCGGGGAAGACGTCACCGACGGGCACGGGCACGGGGCCTGCGGCACCGGCCGGCGCGGGGAACACGTCGCTGACCGCCAGGGGCCGGGGGGTGGCCGGCCGGACGATCTCGGGCGGCCCCAGCCGGGCCGCGAGGTCGGTCCAGATACGGCACACGGCCAGCTCGTACTGGCCGTCGCGCAGGGCGTCGGCGCCCTGCGCGACGGCCTCGCGGAGCCCGTCCAGGGCGGTGCCGATCGCTTCGGGCCACAGGTCGGAGAAGACCGTACGGAAGGTCCCGGTGTTCCCGATCACCGCCGTGGTCCCGAGCCCCAGGCTGCCGGTGCCCGTGCCGTCCAGCACGAAGCGCCGGTCGGCGTCCCGCCCGATGTGCAGGCGTGGGCTCCACAGCACCGGGCCGTGGGTGTCGGCCAGGGTGAGGACCCCGCCTTCGGTGCCGAGGGAGATCCGGTGCCAGTGCAGGGCGTGGTTGTCGCGGTCGGACGGGTCGAGCTGGTGGTGCACCCGCAGGGTGAGGGGTGCGCCGGCGAACACGCCCTGCAGGGAGCGGAACGGCTGCGGTCCGGTCCCGGGGGGCAGCGGTGCCGGGTCCGCGAACCGCCAGGGCCGCAGCGTGCCCATCGCCCGGCCGAGGATGTCCACCAGCGGGTGCATCAGGTGGACCGGGGTGGCGGCGTCCAGGAAGAGCGGTCGCTGCCGTGCGAGGAGCCGGCGGGCCGCGTCGACGAAGGCGCGGACCGGGGCGACGTGCGGGTAATGGGTGTTGAGGCGGTACTGCACCCCTCGGCGGCGGGCGTGGGTGAGGTTGCCGGTCAGCTCGGTCAGGTGGACGGGGTGTTCCTGGAGGACGTGGATGCCCCGGTCCATGAGCGCCCTGGCCAGTTCGGTGCCCTGGCCGCCCGAGATGGAGGAACTCACCGCCACACAGGCCGCGTCGATGCCGTCCGGCAGGTCGCCGACGTCCGAGTGGAAGGGAACGCCCAGGCTCTCGGCGTACGCCCGGGAGGCGGCCGATCCCCGGCTGAGGATGCCGGCCAGGGTGTATCCGGGGCGCCGGCGTACCGCCTCGGCGTAGAAGCGCCCGAAGTTGGTGCCGCAGACCAGCACGCGCAGCGGCCTCGGTTCGCTCACAGCACGCCTTCTTCCGTCTGCTCGGCGCCGGCCGCCGCGCCGGTGAGCCGGAGGTCGGCCACCGCGTGTTCCCGCAGGTGCCGCACCACGCGGTCGGGCTCCAGCACGTCGCAGGCGAAGTGCACCCCGGCCGGCGCCTCCCCCCGCAGCACCGCGTCCACCGCCAGGGCACCGACGGCGGCGGTCAGCCGGTAGCTGCTGGCCGCCCGCAGGGTCAGGCCCGCCGTCGCCGGCGTCCCGGACGCGGTGCCGGTCAGGGCGAAGTCCATGACGTAGTAGGGCTTGCGTCCGGCCAGGTCGAGGTCTGCGGCGAGGATCAGCCGCTCCGCGAGCCGGTCCGGGTCGTCCCCGGCTGCGAGGCGGCCCGGCAGGAGGTTGAGCAGGGCGCGTACGGCGGGGCCGGGGTGGACGTTGTACCAGTCGAGCCGGTCGAGGCCCAGGGCGGTGGCGAGGCGTTCGCTCTCGCCGCTGAGGTAGGGCTGTACGGCGACCCGGCCGGGGAACGCCTCGTGGACGGCGTCCTCGTCGGCGCGCAGCGCGCGCGGCACGCGCCGGCCGCCGCGGACGGCCGCGAGAGGCTCGCCGTAGGCGGCGCCGTCGGCGCCTCCCGAGCTGAGGGAGAGCATGAGGTCGTGCGCCACCGTCGGCGAGCAGGTTTCCAGGCCGCCGCAGTACGCGGTCAGCGTCGCCGCGCTGTCCAGGCCCTGCCGGGCGAGCCAGCGGGGCAGGAGGCCGGACAGGCCGGGCAGGGCTCCCGCCGACAGGACGACGGTGCGGCCGTCGCGGGAAGGGGCGCCGCTCCCGAGGAGGTCCTCGGCCGCCGGGTCGTCGCCGGCGACGTCGACGCAGCGGGCGCCGGCGGCGAGGGCCGCGGCGGCCACCGTGGCACGGAGCCGGTAGGTGGGGCCGACGCAGTTCAGGACGATGTCGCAGCCGTCGGTGAAGGCCCGCAGGCCGTCCGCCGCGGTGGCGTCGGCCCGGACGGTCTCGTCGTGGCCGGCGGGGTCCTCCGCGGCGACCGCGGACAGGGCCGAGGCGGTACGGCCGCCCAGGCGCAGCCCGGTGTGGCCGAGCGCGCGCAGTTCCCGCACGGCGGCACGGCCGACCGCGCCGGAGGCGCCCAGGACTCCGATCACAGGGCCGGTCATCGGGTGATCGCCCCCTGGGTCAGCTCGCCGAGGGTCTTGAGGATGCCGGGCGCGTGCTCGACGGACAGGCAGCTGTAGTGGTCGCCGCCGATGTCGACGATGTCCAGGTCGCCCAGGGTGAGTTCCTCCCAGTAGGCGGTGACGGCGTCCTTGCTGCCCGGGAAGGGGTAGGCGCCGTCGTGCCGCAGGAAGGTGATGTCGCCCGCGTAGGGCTCGGCGTCGTAGCGGGTGATGGCGAAGACGCTCTGCCGGAAGGCGAGGAACAGCCGCGTCATGTGGTCGGGTGTGTAGGTGCCGGCGGAGGCGGGCACCGCCTCGCACATCCGGGCGATGCGTGCGGCGCGCGGCGTTTTGGCGAGTTCCCGGAAGCGTCCCGCGACGTCCGCGAACTCTTCGGGCAGGGCGGCGAGTCCGCCGTCCCGCAGCACGCCCGGACTTGCCGCCAGGACCGCGTCGGCGGCAGCGGCCACCCGGTACTGGTCGTCCGGGAAGCCGAGGTCGGCCGGGTCGATGCCCATCATGACGGCGAAGGAGTACTCGGCGAGGAGTTCGTCGTCGAGCCGGAAGCGGGGGCTGTGGCTGCTGATGACGGTGAGGCTCTCCACCTCCGCTCCGGACTCGGCCAGGTTGCGGGCCACTTCGGTGGCGATCAGGCCGCCCAGGCAGTAGCCGACCACGTGGAAGCGGCTGCGTCCGTCCGCCGTCAGGGCCCGCGCGTAGTCGGCCGCCATCTGCTCGATGAGTCCCTGCGGCGGTGCGGTGAGGAACCCGTCCAGGTCCGGGACCTCCAGGCCGACGACCTCGGCGAGGCCGGGTGAGCGGCGGCGGATCTCGGTGATCAGCGCCCGGTACGGCATGATCGTGGCGGTTCCGGCGTGCACCAGGACGGTGGTCGGCTCGTCGTCGGAGCGGGCGCCGTGCAGCGGGACCACCGGGTCCGTGCGTACGGAGGTGGCCGGCGCGTCCTCGGGGCCCGCCTGCCCGCGCAGGAACGCGGCGAGCCCGGCGACGGTGGGGCGGCGCAGCATGTGGCGCAGGACGACCTCCCACTCCAGGTCGGCGGCCCGAGGCACGCGTTCACGCAGCCGGCCCACCATGCGGGCGACCAGGAGCGAGTCGCCGCCGAGGTCGAAGAAGTCGTCGTTGCGGGTGACGCGTTCGACGGAGAGGAGTTCCGACCACAGGTCGGCGAGGGCGTTCTCCAGGTCGTCCTTCGGCGTCTCGGCCACGACCGCCGGAGCGCTCTCGCGGGGCAGCCAGGTGCGCAGGCGGGCGCGGTCGGTCTTGCCGTTGGCCGTGCGGGGCAGGGTGTCGACGACCTGCCACACCGAGGGGAGCATGTACTCCGGGAGCCGGTTCGCCGCCGTGCGGGCCAGTTCGCCGACGGGGACGTGGTGCCGGTCGTCCTTCAGGGTGGCGAGGAAGACCTCCTGGCCGGTGAGCGCCAGCGTGTCCCCCGGCTCGGGCAGCGAGGTGACCTCGGACGCGGCGTGCCGGTCGAGGAGTTCACGCCACTGGGTGTGGGTGAGGAAGGACTGGCCGGTGTGCTCGCGCACGTCGGTCCAGGTCCGGCCGGCGACCTCCAGGAACTCCATGGAGACCAGCAGCGGGAGGTTCTCGTCGCGGGTGTTCTCCACGAACACGAGCTGTCCGCCGGGCACGAGCAGTTCCCGCAGCCGGCCCACGGCCGTGTCGGCGTCGGCGGCGGCGTGCAGGGTGTTGGCGCAGATCACGACGTCGAAGGTGTTGGGCAGCAGGTGCTGGGCGCGCGCGTCCTCGTCGATGTCGAAGCGCCGGTAGCGGACCCAGGTGTGGTCGGCGAAGCGCTCGCGGGCCTCGTTCAGGAAGAACGCGGAGGCGTCGGTGAACAGGTAGTCGACGCCGTACTCGGCGAGGACGGGCACCAGTTCACCGGTGGTGCCGCCGACGCCGCCGCCCACTTCCAGGACGCGCAGGCGTTCCTCGCCGGTGTGGCTCGCGGCGATCTCGCGCAGGGCGGCGACCACGGCGCGGTTGAGGTGGCGGATGGCGAGGTTGTCGCGGTAGGCGGCGTCCGCGGCCTCGGTCGCCGCGCCGGGGAAGAGCAGCTCCCGGATGCCCGTCTCGCCGCAGACGAGCTCGGGCAGCCGCGCTGCGCAGGTGCGCATGACGGTGAGCAGTTCCGTGCTCCAGCCGACCTCGTGCTCCAGTTCCTCGGCCCGCTGCCAGCGGCGCTCCGCCTCGGCGGCGGTGACGGGGACCAGGCCGGTGTAGGTGTCGTCCGGCTCCCGGTGGGTGAGCCGGTCGCGGGCGGCCAGGGCGCGCAGCCAGCGCCGCACGATGTGCCGGTGGCGGGATGTGGCGCGCAGTGCCGTGCCCACCTCGTCGGCGGTGCGCGGTGCTCCGTCGGCGAAGGTTCCGGAGGCGGCGAGGACGCGGGTCATCTCGGCAAGCGCCACGTCGTCGAGGGCGGCCAGGAACTCCGTGAGCCGCGCGGCGTCGACGGCCGCGGAGGCGTCCCGTACGGCCTCGGCCGCCGCCGCACGTGCCCGGGTCCGTGCCGCGGCGCTGCCGTCGGCGCCACGGCCGCCGGCCGGGCCGGTGCTCCCGGCCGGCCGGCCGTCCTTGCGGGCCGTCTCCACGAAGGCGGCCAGGCGGCGGCCGCCGGACGTCGAGTCGTCGACGACCACCGCGCCCGCCGCGACGTCGGGGTGGGCCTGCACGGCGGCCTCCACCTCGGCGAGTTCGACCCGGTAGCCGCGGATCTTGATCTGGGCGTCCTCGCGGCCCAGGAACTCGATGGTCCCGTCGGGGAGGTACCGGCCGAGGTCACCGGTGCGGTACAGCCGTTCCCCGGTGACCGGGTCGGTGGGGAAGCGTTCCGCCGTGCGCCTCTCGTCTCCGAAGTAGCCCAGGGCGACACCGGCCCCGCCGATGTACAGCTCCCCCGGCACCCATTCGGGCCGGGGCCGAAGGTGCCGGTCGAGCACGGCGAAGGTCTGGTTGGTCAGGGGCGTGCCGTACGGGATGCTCGGACGGGTGGTGTCCACCTCGCCGACGGGGTGGGCGATGGACCAGATCGAGCCCTCGGTGGCGCCGCCGAGGGAGACGACCTCCAGGCCGGGGAGGAGTTCGCGGGCCTGGTCGGGCAGGGTGACCGGGATCCAGTCGCCGGATATCAGGGCGAGTCGCAGCGAGGCGTCCCCGGTGGGCGGCTCGGAGCGCAGCCAGTCGCACAGCATGTGGAGCTGGCCCGGCACCGAGTTCCACACGGTCACCCCGAAGTCGCGGACGAGTTCGGCCCAGTGGGACGGGTCGCCGCGCCGGTCCGCCTGCGGCAGGACGAGGGTGGCGCCCACGGCGAGGGGTCCGAACAGGTCGTAGACGGACAGGTCGAAGCCCAGTCCGGCGATGCCGAGTACCCGGTCCCGGTCGGTGACCGAGTGGCGGCGGTTGATGTCCTCGACGGTGTTCAGGGCGGCCCGGTGGCTGATCATCACGCCCTTGGGCGTGCCGGTGGAGCCGGACGTGTAGATGATGTAGGCGAGTTCGTCCGGGTCGCGTCGGGGCGCACCGGAGCCGGGTGCGGTCGCGGTGTCCTCGGGCAGGAGATCGACGGCGAGGGCCGTGACGCTCGCGGGGAGGTCGTCGATGTCGGCGAGCCAGGACTGGGTGAGGACCGTGCGGACGCCCGCGTCCGCGATGATGGTGTCCCGGCGGGCCGGTGGCTGGGCCGTGTCCACGGGCAGGTAGGCGCCGCCGGCCATGAGGGTGCCGAAGACGGCGACGACCTGTTCCCAGCCCTTGTCCGCCCAGATCGCCACGGGCTCCCCGGACCGTAGCCCGGATGCCGTCAACTCCTGGGCCAGGGCGCTCGCGCGGGCCACGAGCTGTCGGTAGGTGAGGGTCAGCCCGGGGGTGCGGACCGCGATCGCGTCCGGTGTGGTCCGCGCCTGCGCCAGGACGGGTTCGTGGAGCAGGGCGTCCGGCAGCGGTCCCCCGGTCGCGTTGACCGCGTCACGTCGTGCCGCCTGTGCCGCGGGCAGGGGGACGCGGACCGGCGCGTCCCAGGCCGCCTCGCCGGCCTCGCCCTCCGCCGCCAGCGACCGCACCAGCGCGGTGTACGCCTCGAACATGGCGTCGGCGACGCCCTGGGCGAGGGCGCCGTCGCGGATGTCCCAGGAGAGGCCGAGCGCGTCACCGCGGTGCATGACCTGGCAGTCGAGCCACACCTGCGGCGTCCGGGTCACCGCGTACGTCACCTCGGGGGGCACGCCCTCGGAGGTGGCGCCGGTGCTCAGGGCGCTGGTGAAGACGACCGGCATGAGCACCGGCGCGCCGGCCCTGCGGGACAGCTCGGCGAGGACCTCCGAACCGGTGAACAGCGGGTGCTCCAGGTCCTCCAGGAGCTGTTGTCCCACGGCTCTGGTCCGCTCGGTGAAAGTGGCCGGTGCGTCGAGGTCGACGGCGAGCAGTTCGAGCGAGGTGAAGTCGCCGACGAGGCGGCCGATGTCCGCGTGCAGGGCGGGCCGGTCGACCGTGGGCACGTTGAGCGTGAAGCGGCTGGTCCGCGACCAGGCCCCGACGGTCTCCGCGTACGCGGCGAGCAGGGCCGCGGACAGGGTCAGTCCGCGCCGCCCGGCGCGTTCGGCGAGCCGGTCCCGGTCGGCCGCGGGCAGCAGCACCTCCCGTCTGCGGAACCTCACCGCGCCGCCGGACACCGCCGGGCCTCCCGCTTCCCCCGTTCCGCTCACGCCGGCCTCCCACGCTTCGGCGAGGGGCAGTTCGGGGGCGGGCGGCAGGGTGTCGAGCCGTTCGGTCCAGTAGGTGCGGTCCCGGGCGTGGGCGTCGGTGTCGGCAAGGGCGCGGCGGGCCAGGACGTAGTCGCGGAAGGTGATCCGGGGTGCGTCGGAGAGGGGTTCACCGCCGTAGCCGCGCCGGAACTCGGCGAGCAGGAGGCGCAGGCTGGCGTGGTCGACGACGAGCATGTCGAAGGAGAGGTGGAGCACCGCCCGTTCGGCGGTCCGGCTCACGTGCACGTCGAAGAGGGGCCACTGGTCGGTGGGCGTCTCACGTGCGGACAGCCGGGCGCGGGTGCGTTCCACCTCGGCCGCGGCGGCGTCGGCCGGGAGGGCGGTGAGGTCGTCGGCTCCGACGTCGAGGGCCGGCACGTCCGCCAGGACCTGCTGGTAGCCGTCGTGGTGGACGACGGCGCGCAGCATGTCGTGCCGCTCGGCCAGCTGCCGCCAGACGGCGGTCACGCGGTCGACGTCCAGGTCGGGGTACTCCAGTTCGACGTAGGCGTGGCAGCCGACGCCGCCGTAGGCGTAGGCGTCGGTGCGGCCGATGAGATAGGCGGCCTGGATGTCCGTGAGCGGGAACGGTTCGTGGCGGCCCGCCGGGTCGCCCCGCAGCTCGGGTTCCCCCGCTTCCAGGTGGCGCAGGACGGCTTCCTTGTGGGCACGCAGTTCGGCCCGGTGCGCGTCGGTGAGACGGCCCTGCGGGGCGCGGAAACGCAGTTGTCCGTCCTGGGCCCACAGCACCACGCCCTCGGCGGCGTAACGGGCCAGCAGTTCAGGGATGTTCACAGCTCTCCGGTCTCGTAGGCGGTCTCGTGGACCGCGAGCGTGCGGGTGACGTCCGCGGCGAGCGCGGCGACGGTCGGGGCGGCGAAGAAGCGGCGGGCGGGCACGGCGGCCCCCAGGCGGCGCTCGATCGCGGTCAGCAGGCGCAGCGCGGTGAGGCTGTCGCCGCCGACGGTGAAGAAGTTGGCGTGGCGGTCCGGGACCCGGCCCGGGAGGTACTCCTGCCAGAGCGCGGCGAGGGCCTCCTCGGTCTCTCCCCGGGGCGGTTCGGCCCCCGAGGAGTCCGTCTCCGGTGCGGCCAGAGCGGCCAGGGCCGGCCGGTCGACCTTGCCGTTGGCCGTCAGGGGCAGGGCGGGCAGCAGTCGGATGCGGGAGGGGACGGCGTGCGCCGGCACCCGCTCGGCCAGCAGGGCGAAGAGGCTCTCGATGAGTCCGGGGTCCTCGACCCGGTCCGCGGGCGCCTGCTCGCCCGTGGGGAGTTCCTGGGGGACGGCGAACGCGGCCAGGCGCTTCGCGGTGCGCTCCCCCACGGCCACGACGGCGGCCCGCGCGATCGCCGGGTGGGCCTCCAGCGCGGCCTCGATCTCGCCGGCCTCGATCCGGTGACCGGCGATCTTGAGCTGGCTGTCGAGCCTGCCGAGGAACTCCAGCAGGCCGTCGCCCCGGAACCGGCCCAGGTCACCCGTCCGGTACCAGCGTCTGCCGTGCTGTTCGACGAACTTCTCGGCGGTGCGGGCCGGGTCGGCCAGGTATCCGCGGGCCAGTCCCGCGCCGCCGATCCACAGCTCGCCGGGCGTCCAGTCGGGGCAGTCCCGCCCGTCCCGGCCGACGACCCGGTAGTACTGCCCGGTCAGGGGGCGCCCGTAGGGGATGGAGACCCAGCGGGGGTCGGGCTCGGTGACGGTGAGCGTGTTGGACCAGATGGCGGCCTCCGTCGCCCCGCCCATGGCCACGAAGACACAGGGCCGCACGGTCCTTGCCCGCAGCCGGGCGGGCAGGTCGAGGCCGATCCAGTCACCGGAGACCAGCGCGGTCCGCAGCCCCGCGATGCCGCCGCGTTCCGGCGCCCGGTGCTCGTCGGCGTCGAGGAGCAGGTCGAGCAGGGCCGGGACGGTGTTCCAGACGGTCACCCCGTACCGGTCGACCAGGCCGGGCCAGCGGGCCGGTTCGCGGCGCTGGTCCTCGGTGGGCAGCAGGAGGGAGCCTCCCGCCGCGAGCAGCCCGAAGACGTCGTAGACGGACAGGTCGAAGTCGAGTGCCGACAGCGCGAAGACGCGGTCGTCGCGGGTGACGCCGTGCCGGGCGTTGATGTCCGCGACCGTGTTCCAGGCCGCCGCGTGGGTCGTCTCCACGCCCTTGGGCTCGCCCGTGGAACCCGAGGTGAAGATCACGTAGGCGAGCGCTCCGGGAGACGTCTCCCGTGGGGCGGGCAGCGGTTCGTGGCGCTGCGTGTCCTCGAACGGCAGGAGGCGGCAAGCGGCCGGTTCGGGCCAGTCGCCCACGACGACGCGGAAGGCGGCGGTGGCTCGCACCCGCTCCAGCCGTGCGGCGGGCTGTTCGAGGCTCAGCGGCACATAGGCGGCTCCGGCCGCGAGGACGCCGAGTACGGCCGCGATCTGCTCCGGCCCCTTGGGCAGGGTGACCGCGACGAGGTCGCCCGGCCGCACGCCCGCCCCGCCGAGCGCGGCAGCGGTGCGCAGTGCCTGGTCGGCCAGGGCCGCGTACGTCACCTCCGCGCCCCCGGTCGTGACGAGGGCGGTCCGGTCGGGGGTGGCCGTCGCGTGGGAGAAGAACCCCTCGTGCAACGGGCGCGGGGCCACCGGTTCCAGTGCGGCCTCCCGTGCGGCGGCGGCCCTGCGCTCGCGCTGGGAGGCGGGCAGCAGGTCGGGCAGCGGCGCCTCCCAGTCACCGGCCACGGCATACCGCAGCAGCCGCTCGTAGGCGCCGAACATCGCGTCCAGCACGCCCTCGGGGAACAGCTCCTCGACGGCGTCCCAGGTGACGACCAGGTTCCCGGACTCCTCGGTGACCTGGTTGTCGAGGCACACCTGCGGCGACTGGGAGATGCCCCAGACCTTCGCGGGGAGGCCGGCGCCCGGCCCGGCGAGCGTGGCGTCACCGACACCGACGGCGCTGGTGAACACCACGGGCGCGGCGGCGTCGACCGTGCCCGTGCGGCGGCCGAACTCCCGCAGCAGCCAGTCGACCGGCACGTCGGCGTGGTCCAGGTCCTCCGCCTGACGCCGTTGCAGCGCGACGGCCGCCGCGAGCCAGGAGGCGCCCTCGCGCCGGTGGCCCGCGAGGGACAGGGAGGTGAAGTCGCCCAGGACCCGGTGGATGTGCGGGTGGACGTCGCGTCGGTTGA
Organism: Streptomyces sp. CCM_MD2014; assembly: GCF_000772045.1. Classification (GTDB taxonomy): domain Bacteria; phylum Actinomycetota; class Actinomycetes; order Streptomycetales; family Streptomycetaceae; genus Streptomyces; species Streptomyces salinarius. The sequence continues at coordinate 897,234 of NZ_CP009754.1, forward strand.
AGAGGGTGAGCGTCACCGTCAGCGCGTCCGTGCCGCTCCACGCCGCGAGGACTTCCGCGTACAGGGCCAGCAGGACGGTCGAGGGTGTCAGTCCGTGCCGGGCGGCGTCCCGTTTGACCGCCTGCCAGTCGTCGGCGGGCAGGCTCGTGCGGCGGCGGGTGAAGACGGGCGCGTCGAGCGTCGCCGGGTCCCTTTCGAAGGGCAGGGCGGGCGGGGGCGGCAGTTCGGCCAGCCGTGCCCCCCAGTGGGCCCGGGCCCGCGCGGCCGACTCCGGGTCGGAGGGCAGCCCGGTCAGGTAGTCGCGGAACGTCACGTCGACGGGCGGCAGTGCGTGGTCCGGGTCGGCGTAGAGGGTGTTCAGTTCGGCGTAGAGCGTGGTGATGGAGAGGGCGTCCAGTACGAGGTAGTCCAGGCCGATGCCGACGCGGGTCCGCGGCGCGCCGTCGTCCGCGCGGTAGCGCACCGCCTCCACGGCGAACAGCGGCCACCGGGCCGGGTCGCGGACCTGCTGGGACAGGCGGGCGCGCAGGCCGGCGAGGGCCTCGTCCGCGTCGCCGGGCGCAACGTCCTCCACCGGTATGCGCAGGGGCGGTACGTCGGGCAGGACGCGCTGGTGTCCGTCCGTCACGACCGCGCGGAGCATGCCGTGCCGGCGGACGAGGGCGTTCCAGGCGCGCTCCAGCCGGCCCAGGTCGACGTCCGTTCCGTCGAACTCGGTGTAGTGCCAGGTGCCGACGCCGCCGAGGGTGAAACGGGGGTCGCGGCCCGTGTGGTATGCGGCCTGGACGTCCGTCAGCGGGAAGGGCTCGTGCGCACGGTCCGGGTCGGGCACCAGTACCGGCGTGGCGACCGGTACCGGCGCCGCGGCCGCTTCCGTGGCGGGGCGCAGTGACTCGCAGAAGTGCTGGAGCACGGGGCGGGCGAAGAGGTCGGCCACACGGGCCCCGGGGAACCCGGCGGCGCGCAGGCGGCCGATCACGCGGGTCGCGACGAGCGAGTCTCCGCCCAGCAGGAAGAAGCTGCTCTCCCGGCCCACTTCGGGCACGTCGAGCAGGCCGGCCCACTCGGCCGCCACGGCGGTCTCCACCGGGCCCTGCGGCGCCGTCGTACGGGGCAGGTCCTGGCCGGCGGCCTCGCTCAGCGCCTGGCGGACTGCGGCCCGGTCGAGCTTGCCGTTGGCGGTCAGCGGCAGGTCGCGCAGGACCAGGACACGCTCGGGGACCATGTGGGCGGGGAGGCGTTCCGCCGCCCGGAGGCGGACCCGGCCCGGTTCGGGGGGCTCGCCGGCGGGGGACACGGCCGCGGCGAGGTGACGCACCGGTGTGTCCAGGACTGCGGCGACCGCGTGCAGGACCGCGGGATCGTCCTCGAGGGCCGATTCGATCTCGCCGAGTTCGATGCGGTGGCCGCCGAGCTTCACCTGGTGGTCGGCGCGGCCGAGGAACTCCAGGACACCGTCGGGCCGGTAGCGGGCCAGGTCGCCGCTGCGGTACCAGCGTTCACCGTCGTACTCGACGAAGCGCTCGGCCGTGCGCCCCGGGTCCGCGCGGTAGCCGTTGGCCACACCCGGGCCGCCGATCCACAGTTCCCCGGGGACCAGGTCGGGGCAGTCCCGTCCCCGTCCGTCCACGACGCGGGCCCGCATGTTGCGCAGCGGAACGCCGTAGGGGACGGACTTCCAGGCGGGGTCGGTCTCCGCGACCTCGAACACCGTCGAGTGGACCGCCGCCTCCGTCATGCCGCCGAGCGCCACGAAGCGGCAGCCGGGCACCAGGGCGCGCAGCCTGCGGGGCTGGTCGAGGCCGACCCAGTCGCCGCCGAGGAGCACCATGCGCAGGCGGTCCCCGAGGCCGTCGTCCTCTCCCGCGGCCATCAGCAGGTCGAGCAGCGCGGGTACGCACTGCACCAGCGTCACCCCGTGCTCGCGCACCAGGCGCGCCCAGTGGTGGGCGTCGCGGCGGTGCTCCTGGCCGACCGTGACGACCTGTCCGCCCAGGGACAGCGGGGTGAAGATGTCCCAGGTGGCGAGGTCGAAGTCGAGCGCGGAGATCGCGAGGGTGCGGTCGGCGGAGCCGAGACCGAGCTGCTCCGCCATCGCCTCGACGGTGTTGACGACCGCCCGGTGCGGCACCTCGACGCCCTTGGGCAGCCCGGTGGAGCCGGAGGTGAAGAGGACGTAGGCGGGGAGTGCCGGGTCCGGTCGGCCGACGGGTCCGGGCTCCATCGCCGTCGCGTCCTCGAGGCACAGCACCGGGGCCGAGGGGACGTCCGCGCACAGGTGGGCGTGGTCGCGGTCGGTGAGTACGGCGGACGCGCCGGCCACGGAGTGGATGCGTTCCCGGCGTACGGCGGGCTGCTCCACGCCGACGGGGGCGTAGGCCGCGCCCGCCGCCAGGATGCCGAGCACCGCGGTGATCTGGTCCTCGCCCTTGGGCAGGGTCACCGCGACCGTGTCGCCCTCCCGCACGCCGTGCTTGCGCAGCAGGGCGGCGATCCGCCGGGCCGCGCGGGCGAGTTCGCCGTAGGTGAGCGTGTCGCCGGCGGTGCGGACGACGGCGGTGCGTTCGGGCTCGGTCTCGGCGAGCCGGAAGAACCGGGTGTGCAGGGCGCGGTGCGGGACGGGTGCGGGCGGCAGCGCGGCCACCGCACGCCGGGGCAGGACGTCGGGGGCGAGCAGGCCGTCCACCGGGCGGGCCCAGGCGTCGGGCTCCGTGATCAGGCGGGTGACGAGGCGGCGGTAGGCGTCGAACGCGGCGTCCGGAACCCCGTCCTCGAACAGGCCGTCCCGCACGTCCCAGTTGAGCAGGAGGCCGCCGTCGAGTTCGGTGACCTGCGCGTCCAGATGGACCTGCGGACCCTGGGAGATGATCCAGGACGGCCGGCCGAAGGACTTCTGCACATCCTGCTCGAAGATCTCCCCCAGTCCGATGGCGCTGGTGTAGACGACCGGGGCCAGCACCGGGGCCCCTTCGGAGCGGGCCAGGTCGCGCAGCACCTCGACGCCGCCGTAGGCGCCGTGGGAGATGCCTTCCTGAAGGCGTTCCTGCAACAGGCGGGCCTGCCGCGAGAACGGCAGGGGCGCGCTCAGGTCGGCGTCGAGCAGGACCGAGCTGCTGAAGTCCCCCACCAGGCAGGCGGCGTCGGGGTCGGTCGTGTCCCGGTCGAACAGCGGAAGGTTGAGGAGGAAGCGCGGGCCGTCGCTCCAGGCGGCGACGACCTCGGCGAAGGCGGTGGCGAGGGCGGCCGCCGGCGTGATGCCGTGCCGGCGGGCGGCGCTGATCAGGGCCGCCTTGTCGGCGGGTCCGAGCCAGTGGTGCAGGCGGCGGGAGTGGGTCAGGACGGTGTCTTCCCCGCTCACGGGGGTCAGCGGGTCGACGGTCGTGGGCAGGCGTGGGGCGCGGGGCAGGTCCGGCAGCCGCTCCCGCCACCAGGCGGCGTGCTCCTCGCGCTCCGCTCGCCGCCGGGCGTCGTGCCCGGCGAGGTACCGGCGGTAGTCGAGGGCGAGTTCGCGCGGCGGGTCGTCGGGGGTCTCGTAGAGACGGCGCAGGTCGGACAGGAGCACCCGCAGGCTCAGCGCGTCCCCGGCCATCATGTCCAGGTCGATCTGCAGTCGGGTCCGGCCCTCGGGGAGCAGGCACAGTGCCGCGCGGAAGACGTCACCGGTGGTGACGTCGGGGCGGGCGTGGGTGTTGCGCTCCCGGAGCAGCTCCAGTTCCGTCTCCGCGTCCTCGGGAGCGTGGTCGCGCAGATCGTGGACGGTGAGGCGGGCACGCCGGGCGCCGTAGCGCTGCCGGCCGTCCTCGTCGAAGACGGCCCTCAGCATCCCGTGCCGCTCCACGAGTGCGCGCAGCGCGGCGTCGAGGCGGTCGGGATCGACCTCGTGGCCGTCGAGTTCGACGTAGAAGTGCGCGGCGACGCCGCCGAGGGGCTGTCCGTCCTGGCGTCCGATCCAGTAGGCGTGCTGCATCGTGGCGAGCGGGAAGGACTCCGGCGGCTCGTCGGCCGCCGCCGCGTCGTGCGGGGCGGTCGACGGGGCGGCGGGGGCCCCGGCCCGGCGGTGCCGGCCGAGCAGGGCCGTCCAGGCGGCGAGGGTCGGGGTGCGGGTGAGGTCCTGGAAGGTGACGGTGCTGCCTTCACGCCGCCAGGTGCCGACGAGGGACATCAACGTCAACGAGTCGAGGCCGAGTTCGAAGAGGTCGCGGTCGTCCTCCAGCTCGTGCGGCGCCATCCGCAGCGCACGTGCCACCGCTTCGCGCACCGTGGCCGGGTCGCGAAGGGCACGCCCACCTTCCGCTGCCCGTACCTGGACGACTGCTTCGTCGCTCACTGATGGGACCTTCCGATCGGATGGGGAGTCGCCTCTAGTTTGAAATGATTATCATTTCAATGCTTCACATCGTAATCACACAACGGGCCGCGGCACCAGAGCCCTGGTCCACCGGGGAGGAAGAATCACGTGACGGACACTCAAAGGACCTGGTCCGAGGCGGAGTCGGCGCGATACCGGGCTGCCGGGCACTGGCAGGGTGTGACCTTCGGAGCGCGCCTCCGGCAGGCGGGCGCCGACCACGGAGCCCGCGTCGCCCTGGTCGACGGCGACCGGCGGTGGACCTACGCGGAGCTGGATGCCGAGGCCGACCGCGTCGCCCACGGACTGCGCCAACTCGGCATCGCGCGGGGTGACCGCGTCGTGGTCCAGCTGCCCAACCGCGCCGAGTTCGTACTCGTCTGGTTCGGGCTCCAGCGGCTCGGGGCGGTCCCGGTCCACGCCATGCCCGGTCACCGGCGCCGGGAGATCGGTCATCTGGTGCGCGCGTCCGGTGCGGTGGCCTGTGTGGTGCCCGACCGGCACGCCGGGTTCGACCACCGGGAGTTGATGCGCGAGGTGTGTGCGGAACTGGGGCCGGACGGCTCGCCGCGGACCGTCGTCGTGGTCGGCGATCCGGGCCCGGACAGCGGCTTCGTCCCGTTCGACGCCCTGCGGGCGGTCCCGGCCTCCGCCCCGGACGACTCGCCGGTGCCCGGCGCCGACGACGGCGGTGCGGACCCCGCCGACCTCGCGCTCCTGCTGCTGTCCGGCGGCACGACCGGCCTTCCCAAGCTCATCCCGCGGACGCACGACGACTACGCCTACAACGCCCGCGCCTGTGCCGAGGTCTGCGCGCTCGACGCAGGGACCGTCTACCTGGCGGTACTGCCGATCGGGTTCAACTTCACCTTCGCCTGCCCCGGCGTGCTGGGCACCCTGATGGCCGGAGGAACCGTGGTGGTGGCCCCGGACCCCAGCCCGCAGACGGCGTTCGCGCTCGTCGAGCGGGAGGGCGTGACCCTGACGTCCCTCACCCCGCCGCTCGTCACCCACTGGGTGGACGAGGCCGGCGCCGGTTCCTGGGACCTGGACAGTCTCACGGTGGTGCAGGTCGGCGGGGCACGGCTGCCGGAGGAGCACGCCCGGGTCCTCGGTCCGGCGCTCGGAGCGACCGTGCAGCAGGTCTTCGGCATGGCTGAGGGGCTGATCAACCTGACGCGTCTCGACGACCCCGACGACCTCGTCCGCACCACCCAGGGCCGGCCCGTCTCCCCGGACGACGAGGTCCTCGTGGTGGACGCCGACGGCAGGCCCGTGCCCGACGGTACGGCGGGCGAGCTGCTCACCCGGGGGCCGTACACGCTGCGCGGGTACTACCGCGCTCAGGAGCACAACCGCACCGCCTTCACCCCGGACGGCCACTACCGGACCGGCGACGTGGTGCGGCGGCTGCCGACCGGCCATCTCGTGGTGGTGGGCCGGATCAAGGACCAGATCAACCGCGGCGGCGAGAAGATCGCCGCGGTGGAGGTGGAGGAGCAGTTGCTCACCCATCCGGCGATCACGGCGGCGGCACTGGTGGGGGTCCCGGACGAGCAACGGGGGGAGCGGACGGTCGCCTTCGTGGTCTGCGACGGCGAGGCTCCTGGCGTGCGGGAGGTGGCGGCCCATCTCGGGGAACGCGGGCTGGCCGGCTACAAGGCGCCGGACGAAGTCGTCCGGGTGCCCGGCCTCCCGCTCACCGCGGTCGGAAAGGTCGACAAGGCGGCGCTGGCGCGGGAGCAGCTCCGGTCGTAAGACGTGGCGCGGCGGAGCGCCCGCTCGACGGGACGCTCCGCCCGGCCGCCGCGAGGATGTCCGCGCGAGGCCCTCCACCCCCGCCTACTCCCGTACCGCGAGGGCGGTGGGACCGTCGCCGGAGGCGAGCAGTGCCCGGGTGACGGGGTGCTCCGGGTGCGCCAGTACGCGTCCGGCGCGGCCCGCTTCGACCACCCGTCCCGCGTCCAGGACGACGATCTGCTGTGCGCGGGCGGCCGCGGCCGTCAGGTCGTGGGTCACCATGACGACCGTCAGGCCCAGCGTGCGCCGCAGCGAGTCCAGCAGGTCCAGGACGCCCTTCGCCGTGTCCGGGTCGAGCGCCGAGGTGATCTCGTCGCAGACCAGAGCCCTGGGCTCGGCGGCCAGCGTCCGTGCCAGGGCGACGCGTTGACGCTGGCCGCCCGACAGCTCCCCCGGCCGGCGCGCCAGTACGCCGGCTTCCAGCCCGACGAGCCCGAGCAGCCGTACGGCCTCGGCGGACGCCTCCCGGGCCGACCGGTCCCGTACGCCCCGCAGGGGGCGCGTCAGCGCGGCACTCACGGTCTCCCGCGGGTTGAGCGCACCGCGGGTGTCCTGGGCGACGAGCTGCACCGGAGCCCCGCGCCCTCGCGGCACGCCGTCGTCCCTCCAGTCCACACTCCCGCGCACGGGCGGGTGGAGCCCCGCGAGACAGCGGGCGAGGGTGGTCTTCCCCGACCCCGACGCGCCCACGACGGCGGTGCAGGAGCCTGCCGGGAGGCTGAGCGAGACGTCGTGGAGCACCGGGACGCGGCTGTGCGCGGCGTGTAGGCCCCGCACGTGAAGTCCCCCGCCGGCGGGGCCGTCGGCGGCGACCCGTGACACCTCGTGGCGGAGGGCGCCGGCCGGGGGCGCCTCGGCCGAGCGGACGGGCGGCGGCGTCCCCGGCGGCCCGTCCTCGACGATCCGCCCGCGCTCCAGTCGTACGACGCGGTCCGCCACGGAGGCGGTCCACGCCGGGGCGTGGCTGACCAGCAGCGCGGCGCGGTCGCCCGCGGACAGGACGTCGGCCAGCAGCCCGCGCATGCCGTCCGCCAGGACCGGGTCGAGTCCGCTGGTGGGCTCGTCCAGGACCAGCAGGCCGGGACGGCCCGCCAACGCCAGGGCGAGGGCCACCCGTTGGGCCTGTCCCCCCGACAGCTCCCGGGGCAGGCGTCGCCGGAACGCCCGGTCGGCGGGCAGCCGCACGGACAGCAGCAGCTCACCGACCCGCGTCCGGACCTCGTCCGTGCCCCTGACGGACGAGCGCAGCCGCACCGCCTCGGCGATCTGGGTGCCGATCCGCAACGCGGGGTTGAGCGAGGAGGCCGGGTCCTGCCCCAGGAAGGACACCACCCGGCCGCGCAGCCTGCGGGAGCCCGCAGGGTCGAACGGGTCGAGGCCCGCCACCCGGACGGTTCCGCCGCGCACCTCCAGACCGGGGCGGACGTGCCCGAGCAGGCCGTGCGCCAACGTGCTCTTGCCCGACCCCGACCGCCCCACGACGGCCACCACCTGCCCGCGCGGCACCGACAGGCAGGCGTTCTCCAGGACGGGCGGCCCGCCGGCCACCGGCCCGACCGTCAGCCCGCGGATCTCGGCGAGCGGGCCGGGGTCCGGCAGCCGGGACGTCGCGCGGCCCGTCATGCGGAACCCCGCCCCACCAGGTCCGCCAACCGCCCGGCCAGCAGGCCGACACAGACCGACAACAGCACGAGCAGCAGCGCCGGGGCGAGGAACGGCGTCGCGGCCAGTGTCGCTCCGGGGGCGTTCTCGCTCACCATGCGTCCCCAGTCCGGCGCCGCTCCGCCCGGTCCGAGGCCGAGGAAGCCGGCGGTGGCCGTGAGGTGCAGCGAGGCGACCAGGCGCAGTGCGGTGTCCATCAGTGCCGGTCCGGCGATGTTGGGCAGTACGTCGTGGCGCAGCACGGCGCGCCGGGTGTCGCCACGCGCCAGGGCCGCTTCGACGTACCCGCTGCTGAGCACCGTGTCCGCCGCGGCACGCAGCACGCGGGTGGAGAAGGGGGCGGTGGCGAGGGCGACCGCGGCCACCAGGGCCGTGTCGCTGCCGGGGAAGCCCGCGGCCAGGACGAGGACGACGAGGAGGGCGGGGAGGACGGCCAGCGCGTCCACGCAGCGCAGCAGCAGATCGCCCAGCCGTCGGGAGGCCATGGCCGCCAGGACGCCGGCCGTCACGCCGACGGCTCCGGCCGCCGCCGTCCCCGCCAGGGCGGTGAGCACGATGGTGCGCCCACCGCTCAGCACGCGGCTCGTCACGTCCCGGCCCAGCACGTCGGTGCCGAGGAGGAACCGGCCGTCGGGCTGCTGGAAGGGGGCGGCGAGCTGCTCGGTGGGACTGTGCGGCGCGGCCAGGGGGCCCAGCAGGGCGAGCAGGAGGATCAGCCCGGTGCCCAGCCCGGCGAGGAGCGGTGGCCGGGGGCGCCCGGCCGGGCCGGGCCGGGCGATTCGGGCCCGCCTGCCCGGTGGTGTGAGGACCGTTGTCATCGCCCGTGCCCTTCCCGTGCGCCCAGCAGTCGCGCGCAGACGTCGCCCGCCAGCAGTACGAGGAGCATCACGCCGGCGAGTGCGGTGGCGATGCCCTGCACCATCGGTATGTCCCGTGCCGCGACGGCCAGTTGCAGTTCCCGGCCGATGCCCGGGTAGTCGAAGACGTTCTCCGCCACCACCGCCGAGCCGACCAGCGCCCCCGTGGTGAGGGTGAGGGCCTGCACGGCGGGGCCGGCCGCGTTGGGGAGGACGTGACGGACCGCGAGGCGCACCCCGCGCACGCCGTTGAGCCGTGCGGCCTCGGCGTAGGGGGAGGCCGCCGCGTCCGCGACGGAGACCCGCAGCAGCCGGGTGGCCACCGAGAGACCGACCGCGCTCAGCGTCAGTACGGGCAGAACCAGCGCGTGCGGCACGTCGAGCGGCGTACCGCCCAGAGGGATGACGGAGACGCGCGGGAGGATCTCCAGCCACACCGCCAGCACCGCGACGAGCAACGCGGCCATGACGAACTCGGGTACGGCGGCCAGGACCTGCGCGGTCGTCGAGACGAGGCGGTCGGCGGCGCCCCCGCGCATCCCGGTCCACAGGCCCAGCAGCACGGCGAGCGGCGCGGTGACCGCGAGCGTGAGTCCGGCCAGGAGCAGGCTGTTGGGCAGGCGGGTGGCGAGGACCTCGGTGACCGGCCGGTCCCCCACGAAGCCCCGGCCCAGGTCGCCCCGGACCGCGCCCGCCACCCAGATTGCGTACCGTTCGGCGGCCGGGCGGTCCAGCCCGAGTTCGGCCCGGACCTCCGCGCGCTGCGCCTCGGAGGCGTCCACCCCGGCGACGGCGCTGACCGCGTCCCCCGGAAGGACGGCCGTGGCGGCGAAGATCAGCGCCGAGAGTACGGCGAGCAGGACGGCCCCCGCAGCCAGGCGACGGCCGACGAAGACGGTCAGGCTCACGCCAGCGACGCCTGTGAGAAGCCGGGAAACTGCTCGAAGAGATCGTCGCGTATGCCCCGGACGCCCTTGGCCTTGGCGTTCAGGTTGGGTTTGAAGACCGGGAGCACCTGATTGCCCTCCTCCCAGCGGGTGCGCTGCGCCCGCGTGCCCAGCTTCTTCGCCTCGGCCGGGTCGCTCTCGGCCCGGGCCCGGGCGACGAGGGTGTCGGTGGCGGACTCCTTCCAGCCGAACGCGGACGGCGACCCGCCCGCCGTGCTCATCTGGTAGGTCGACAGCGCGGGGACGGGCATCTGGTACGCACCGGCCAGCGGCAGCGCCGCGTAGGCGGAAAAGTCCGCGTAGAGCTGTCCCGCGGGCAGTTCCCGCAGCGACGCGCGGACACCGGCCTTCTTCAGGTCCTCGACGAAGAGGGTGGCCGTCTCCACCATGCCGGGCGTCTCGGGGCCGGTCGTCAGCGTCACCTCCGTCCCGTCGGCCCCGGCCTGCTTCAGCAGCGCGCGGGCCCGCTCCGGGTCGTGGGCGCGCTGGGGCAGGCCCTCCGCGTAGTCGGGGAAGCCGATGGCGGGCAGGTCGTTGCCGACCTGTGCGCTGCCGTAGAACACCGTCTTCACCATGGCCTCGCGGTCGACCGCGAGCTTGAACGCCTCTCGCACCCGCGGGTCGTCGAAGGGCTTGACGCCCATGTTCATCTGGAAGGACAGGCCGACCAGGTAAGGACTCCTCGTGGGGACGAGCTCGACCGCGCCGTTGTCGTCCAGCGTGCGCGCGGTGACCGGAGAGAGGTCGTGCGCGAAGTCGATCTCACCGCTGGTGAGCGCCCCCGCCCGGGCGGTCGAGTCCGCGATCGACCGCAGTTCCAGGCCGTCCAGGCGGGGCACGTGGCCGTAGTGGTCGTCGTAGCGCTCGAACGCCGAGCCCTGGCCGGGCGTGAACTCGGTCAGCCGGAAGGGGCCGCAACTGGGCATGCCCTTTTGGAAGTCGACGGTGCCGTCCTTGACGACGAGGAAGTTGCCCTGGCAGAGGATCATGCGGCCGTCGGCGATGGGCCGGAGCGTGGGCAGTACGACCTTCAGGTCGCCGTCGGCCTTGGCGTGCGCGAGGTCGAAGTTGGCGGCGGCGAGCCGGTACACGGGCAGCTTGCTCCCGGCCGCCAGGACGCTGAGCGAGTGCAGGATGTCGGCGGCGGTCAGTTCGGAGCCGTCGGTGAAGCGGACGCCGGGCCGCACGTGCAGGGTGTAGGCCGACAGGTCGTCGGAGACGTCGATGCCTTCGAGCACGCCGTAGCGCACCCCGTCGGGCCCGCTGGGGTCCAGGTTGCCCAGTGTGCCGTGCCAGGCCCGCGCCCGCACCAGGTCCAGCGCGGACGGGCCGTTGAAGAAGTCGAGCGTCTCGGAGGCGCCGCCGCCGACGAAGGCGGCCCGGAGGGTGCCTCCCGAGCGGGACGAGGAACCCGGGCCCGGCTTCCGGTCCGGGCCGGGCTCGTCGGTGGAGCACGCCGCCAGCAGGCCGGAGCCCGCCGCCAGAGCCGCTGCCCCCGCCGCTCCGCGGCGGAGGAAGGCACGGCGATCGATCTGTCTGGACATGCTTCTCCTTGACGTTCTGCTGAGCCGGTCGGAGCGCCGTGGGCGGTCCACGGCGGGTGAGGTGGGGCCGACGGGGGGCAGGGTGCCGTGCGGGCCGGTGGTGTGCGACGCCCTAGCGCAGGGCGAGAGCGCCGGACGGACAGGCCCGCACGGCCGCGCGCACGGCTTGGGCGCAGGACGCGGAGGGCTCTTCGTCCAGGACGAGCACGAGTCCGTCCTCGTCCTGGTCGAACACGGCGGGCGCGGCGAGCACGCACTGCCCGGCACCCACACACCGGTCCCGCTCCGCGCCGACCTTCCCGGCACCGCGCGCCTTGTCCGCCGAGGTCATGAGGCCCCCTCCCCTGTCGGTGCACAAGCGATCGCCCGTGCACCGGTCAGAGATTATTCGGTAATGACTTCCATATTCAATAAGTCGGGCGGAACGCGTGGATCAGTGGCCGGCGACCGTGCCGGAGAGTTCGTTGGTGCTCTTCGGCAGCGTCACCGACGTCAGCTTCTCGCCCGACTCCAGGTCGAAGGCGTGCAGCCGGCGCTTGCCGGGCTCGGAGACGTACGCCGTGTGGTCACGGACGAACAGGGTGGGCCTGGGCTGCTGCCAGTCCAGGGGCTCCGTCCAGTCGCCGACCGCGTCGATCTTCTTCTCCACCTTGCCGGTCTCCGGGTCGACGACGTGGAGGACGCCGTTGGTGCCGAGGACGAGGGCCTCGCCGTGCGGGCCGCGGGCGAGGGAGCGGAAGGAGTAGCTGGTGCCGAGGTCGACCAGCTTCATCTTCGCGGTACGGGTGTCGATCAGCGCTATGCGGGTGGGTCGTTCCAGTTCGGCCTCGGGGTCGGTCTTGTAGTCGCCGAGGAGGATCGGGGAGGCGTCGCTGCCGGCCTGGTTGCCGGTGCGGGCATACTCGTCGGGGGCGTCGACCTTGGTGAACTTGCCGTCCTTGTAGAGGAGTACGCCGTCCTCGCAGCCGAATCCGACCACCTCTCCCCCGGCCGCGGCCTCGCCGTGGACACCCGGGCAGTTCTCGGCGCGGGCGATCTCCTTGTCGTTCTTGTCCAGCACCAGGGCGCCGGTGCGCTTCTCCTCCGTGCCCAGGGTGGTGACGAGTTCGCCGTCGGCCAGTTCGATGGCGACGCCGTGGTGGGGTTCGGCGGAGGTGTAGGTGCGGGTCTGCGGCTTGGCGCCGCCGCCGAGGCCGGCCGGGTCGAAGACGTTCACCTCGCCGGTGCCGTCGGTGAACAGGACCGTCCTGCCGGCGTGACGCACGACGTGACCGGGCTTGGCACCCTTGAACTCGGCGTCCGTGAAGGTCTGCCGGACGGCGTCGAAGACCCGGAAGCCGCTGTCGGTGGAGACGACGACGTGGTCCTCGTCGCCCGCCGGGTTGACCCGGTTGAATCCGGGCAGCTCGACGGTCTTCGCCAGTTTCAGGGTCGCGCCGTCGAGGACGTACAGTCCCCCGTCGTAGGTGGCGACCAGCGGGTTGTCGACCGCGGCGGCCCGGCTGCTCCTCGTCTGCTTCGGCTCGGCGTCGGACGAGGCGTCGTCGCTGCCGCCGCAGGCGGTCAGCGCCATCGATGCCGTCAGGACGAGGGTTGTCGCCGTCAGCTTTCCGGCGCGCGTCGGCTTGTTCATCGCGTGTGGTTCCTCTCCGGCCCCGTGCGGGGCGGTTTTCGGGGATGGAGCGGCCGGCACCCGGTGTGCCGCGCCGCGGGGGTTCGTTCAGTTGCCGCTGAGGCCCTCGGTCATCGCCGAGGTGTTGGCGCGCATCATGTCCAGGTAGGTACCGGCGCCCCCGCCCTTCTCGGTCAGCGACTCGGAGTACAGCGCGACGACGTCCACGTCGCCGCCCATCTCCCGGCGCAGGACCTCGGCCAGCCGGGTGGGCCGGGAGGAGTCGGCGAAGACGGTGCGCACTCCCGCCTTCTCCATGGCCCGGGTGAGGGAGCGCAGGTCGGAGGAGCTGGGTGAGGCGAGGGTCGTGCCGCTGGGGATGACCGCGCCGATCACGCGGAAACCGAAACGGTCGGCGAGGTAGCCGAAGACGTGGTGGTTGGTCACCAGGGCGCGCCGGTCCTCGGGGATGGCCGCGAAGGACTTCTCCATCCAGGCGGTGAGGCCGGCGAGTCGGCCGTCGTAGCGTTCGGCGTTGTCCCGGACGGCCTTCTCGTCCACGCCGTCGACGTGCTCGACGATCTCGTCGGCGATCAGGCCGGCCGCCTTGCGCACCCGGTCGGGGTCGGTCCAGAAGTGCGGGTCGGGCTCCCCCGCTTCCTCCGCGGGACCCCCCTCGTCCCCGCTGTGGAAGGTGAGCGGGTCGGCCGCCTCGCCGGCCGCGAAGGTGGCCACGCCCGATGCTCGGGCCGCCTCCACGTGCCGCAGTACGTTCTCCTCCAGCCCGAGCCCGTTGTAGACGACCAGGTCCGCCTGCTCCAGTTCGGCGGCCTGCACGGCCGACAGACCGAAGGAGTGCGGGTCCGCGTTGGGTTTCATCAGCACGCTGACGCTGGCCTGGTCCCCGGCGATCTCCCGGGTGATGTCACCGAGGATGTTGGTCGTCACCACGATCCGCGGCCGGTCGTCGCCGCCGCTCGCGCAGCCGGTCGCCGTGCCGGCCAGAACGCAGAAGCTGACCAGGCTCAGCACCAGGGCGCGCACCCGCGCCACCCCCACGCGCACGCTCATCGGCCCGTCTCCGCCATCAGGGACGGCCTGACGTCCAGCTCGAACGTGCGGGCGATGCGGAGGTAGTCGTTGTAGTCGATCTCGTACACGCGCCTGCCCGAGGGATCGTTGAGGTACGCCCGGCTGCGGTCGACCTCGATCACCGGCGCCGCGGACGTACCGGAAGCGGCGTCGGAGGCGCCCTTCAGCAGGGGCTTCGTGACCGCGATCTCCTTGCCGTCGGCCGTGTCGTAGCCGTGGAGGGCTCCGTCGGACTCCAGGACGAGCAACGGCGCGCCCTCGCCGGCGGTGTTCGCGGCGACCACGGGACCGGTCTCCACCCGGGTCCAGGCCTGCTCAGTGACGTCGAGGACCCAGACGGCCTCCTTCCCGGCGGGTGCGGTGAGCGTGCTGCTGCCCGGACGGTGCCGGAACCGTGTGGCCCGCTCCGTCTTCGGTACGTCCTCGCCGTACGGGATCTTCTCGACGCCGAAGGCGCCGTCGTCCTCGTGGACGAGCAGGGCGCCGTCGGCGCAGGCGAGGACGATCCCCCGCCGGGTGACGGCGTCGCCCTCCGGGTCCTGGCACTCGGACTCCGGGGAGGCGACGCGCCGGCCGGACCGGTCGAGCACGACCACCTGCGCGGGGCCCTCGCCGTCCCCGGTGAGGGCGACGAGGTGTTCCGCGTACGGGATCACGGGCCCGGCGTAGGCACCGGGGAGGGCGACCGGTGTGCCGATCTTCCCCTTCTCCAAGTCTCCACGGTCATACGCGCCCGCCTTTCCGTCCTCGCCCGTCACCACGGTCACGCCGGTGTCGCTGCGGACGCTCGTGCCGGACCCGCCGGGGAGTTCGCCCACTTCCCTGGTCTTCGCGCGGTAGTAGTGCACATGGTCTCCGTGGTCGACCATCCACGCGCCGCCGTCGAGGACGTGGGTGCCGTCGGTGCCGTGGAAGTAGCCGAAGCGGCCGTCCGTGGTGAGTCCGGTGACGCTCGCCCTGCGTGCCGTCTCGTGCACCTTGCCGGTGATCAGGTCCAGCACCCGGGTCTCGCCCGTGGCGCTGTCCCCCAGCAGCAGCCGGGACTGCTGCTCGGCCGCCTCGCTCGCGCCTTCGACGTAGCCGTGGGGGGCGGGCGCGGTTTCCGACGGGGGCTCGGGGGCGTCGTCCCGGCCGGCGCACCCCGCGGTCAGCAGGACCGCGGACAGGAGTGCCGGCGCCAGGAGCGTGACGTTTCTTCGGACGAACATGGGACCGCCTCAGATGTCGTTCGGTCGGGTCGTGGGGGCGTTCGCGAGGGCGGCGGCGGGTCGCGGGGCGCGGGTACGGCGTCGGTGCCGGATCGCGGACGCCAGATGGGACAGGAAGAAGAGGCCGACGGCGAGGGCCGAAACGGTCGCGCCGGCCGCGGTACTCAGATGCCAGGACAGGAGCAGGCCGCCGAAAGCGGCGGTCGCGCCCAGGGCCGCGGCCAGGACCATGACGCCTCGCACGCTGCGCGCCCAGGGCAGGGCGGCCGCCGGCGGGGCGATGAGCAGTCCGAGGACGAGCAGCGTTCCCACGATGTGGAAGGAGGCGACGATGGCCAGGGCCAGCAGACCGAGCAGCACGGCGTGCGCCAGACGGGGACGCAGGCCGAGCGTCCTGGCCTTGCGCTCGTCGAACGCCAGCGCCAGGAAGGCACGGTGACCGAGCACCGAGACGACCAGTGCCGTCGCCAGCGCCACCCCGAGGAGGGCCAAGTCGCTCTCGCGTACCGCCAGTACGTCACCGAAGAGGAACCCGGTGAGGTCCACGGCGAAGGACTGCGAGCGCGACACGATGATGACGCCGAGCGACAGCATGCCGACGAACAGCAGCCCGATACCGGTGTCCTGGGAGAGTCTCGGAGTGCGGTTGAGTGCCGTGACGCCCGCCGTCATGACGGCCGCGCTCACCACCGCCCCCACCAGCAGGTTGCCTCCGAGCAGGGCGGCGACCGCGACGCCCGGCAGCAGGCCGTGGGACATGGCGTCACCGAGGAAGGCCATCCCCCTCAGCACCACCCACGTCCCCGCGAGGGCGCAGATCGCCGACACCAGAATCCCGGCCCACAGGGCACGCTGCACAAAGGCCACCTCGAACGGGGCCGTCAACCACTCCATGCCCCGACACTACAATGACAATCATGTTCAATAAACACCGCCCGGAGCCTCGCGCCGCCGGCACGGACCATCGGCGCATACGCGTCACCGACCTGGACGCGGGTTACCCGGGCAGGCCCGTCCTCCACCAACTCACCACTGACATACCGGCGTTGGCCATGACGACGCTCGTCGGACCGAACGGCAGCGGCAAGTCCACGCTGCTCGGCGTGCTGGCCGGCGTGATCACCCCCACATCCGGACGGCTCCGGTACGCGCAGGGCAGCGCGCCGGCGTTCGTCCCACAGCGCGGCGCCGTCGGTGACGCGCTTCCCCTCACCGCGCGGCAGACGGTGGAGATGGGCCGCTGGGCCGAGCGTGGGCTGTGGCGGCGGCCGAGCCGCCACGACCGGGAGGCGGTCGATTCCGCGATGGCGCGTATGGGCGTCGCCGACCTCGCCGCCCGCCAGCTCGGCGAACTGTCCGGCGGGCAGCGCCAGCGTGTTCTGATCGCCCAGGGCCTCGCCCAGCAGTCCGACCTGCTGCTCCTGGACGAACCGACCACCGGGCTCGACCCCGAGTCCCGGGAGCGGATCACGGTCCTGCTGACGGACCTGGTCGCCGACGGCACGACCGTCGTCCAGGCCACGCACGACCTGGAGGCCGCCCGCGCGTCCGACGCCTGTCTGCTCCTCGGCGACGGACGGCTGCTCGGGCAGGGGCCGCCCGAGCGGGTCCTCACCCCCGCGGCCCTGTCCAGGATCTGGCAGCCCGCCTGAACCGGCCGCACCGGACCGACGTGCGGCCGTAGCGGTCCCCTCGCCGCCGCCCCCGCCGGTGAGCAGGGGTACGGCGGAGGACGTCGAGCCGGGCGGCGATCACCGGAACCCCGATCCCCGTCGGGCGGGGCGTCGGCGAAGATGGTCACGTCCACCGTCCACGTCAGCGAGGAGCTTTCGCGCAGATGGCCACTTCCGCACCCGGTCCGAGGCCGCCGACGATCGCCGACGTCGCGCGCCTCGCCGGTGTCTCGCGCACGACCGTGTCGCACGCCCTGAACGGACTGGGCAAGGTCGACCCCCGGACCCGGGAGCGTGTCCGGCAGGCCGCGGCGGAGCTGGGCTACCGTCCCAACCTGCGCGCGCAGCGCCTGCGTCGGGGGCAGGCGAAGGCCATCGCGCTTGCCTCCTCCATGCCGTTCGCGGTGGCGGGCGGGCCCTCCCGGCTCGGGTTCTACATGGAGGTCGCGGCGGCCGCCGCCGAGAGTGCCCTGCTGCACGACTACGCCCTCGTGCTCGTACCGCCCGTGCAGTCGGGTTCCGCGCTGTACTCCGTGGACATCGACGGAGCCATCGTGGTCGAGCCGGAGGTGGACGACGCGGCGGCCGCACAGCTGCGCGAACGGGGGTTGCCGTACGTGGCCCTCGGCCGGCCCGTCTCGCCGGACGAGGACGCCCCTTACGTCGATCTGCGCGGCGGCCTGGTGGCGGAGCTGCTCCTCGATCATCTGCGCGCACGGGGAGCGCGGCGGCCCGCGTTGATCGTGGGCTCCGGCTCCCGGCACTCGTCCGTCGACGCGCTCGCCGCCTACCAGCGGGCCACCGACCGCTACGGCTGGGAGCCGGTCGTGGCGCGCGTCGTGGAGTCGGGCGGCGAGCAGGCCGGGTACGAGGCCTGTGCCGCCCTGCTCGCCGAGCACCCGGAGACCGACGCCGTCTGCGCGCTCGTCGACGCGTTCGCGGTGGGCGCGGTGCGGGCGATCCGGGACAGCGGGCGGACCGTGCCGGACGACGTCATGGTCGTCACCCGCTACGACGGCCTGCGCGCCCGCACCTGCGAGCCACCGCTGACCGCCGTCGACCTGCACCTGGACCGTGCCGCGTCCGACGCGGTGGAACTGCTCCTGGCCCGGCTCCGCGGGGACACGGCCCCCGCGGCGACGACGGCGCCCCCACCACCACGGGTGATCGCCCGCGCGTCATCGGCCCGGGGGGCCGGGGCCTGAGGCGGGACCGGGGTCTGCCCGGGGACAGGGCCTGATTCCACCCGGGACCCGGCACGGGGACGGAGCCTGAAGCCGTACGGGACCCGACACGGGGACGGAGCCTGAAGCCGTACGGGACCCGGCACAGGGACGGAGTCTCAACCCGTACAGGACCCGGCACGGGGACGGAGTCTCAACCCGTACAGGACCCGGCACAGGGACGGAGTCTCAACCCGTACGGTCTCGCCCCCAATTCGGGGACGTGGCCCTCGGATTCGGGGGCGGCCCCCGAGCCTCGGGGCGGGTCCCCGGCTCGGGACCCGACACGGGCCACGGACCGCCATGCGACAAGCACCGGGTGATCCGCCACGGGCCGAATGCCAGGAACGGACCGGGAACCCGACACGGGCCGCCGTTCGGCGTGGCCGGGAGACCGGACATGGGCCGAGGATCCGCCGCGTACCGCCGCCAGACGCGGACCGGGAACGCACCACGGACCGGAGTGTTCAACACGGGCGCCGCCCGCCGGCATCGAGGGCCGGCACAGACCGGGGGCCGGCACGGACCGAGGCCCCAGCACGGTCCGGACCGGCCTGTCCCAGGCCGACAGTGGCAGGCCGGGCGGACCTGACCTCAGCCCCCCAGCATCAGCACCACCCCCGACACCAGCGCGAAGACCAGGACGAACAGCCGCATCCTGCGGGCGTCCAGGCGATGGTGCACCAGGCGGCTGAGCCAGGCGCCGAGGGCGATCGCCGGGAGGAGAAGGGCCGCCTGGCCCAGTTCGGCGGGTGCGGCCTTTCCCGTCGCGAAGAGCAGGAGCAGGGAGGCGACCTCGCCGACGAGGAAGCAGGCGGCGACCGTCGAGCGCAGTTCGGCGGGCGGCCGGTGCTGGTAGACCAGCGCGAGCGGCGGACCGCCCACCCCGGTCGCGGTTTCCGTCAGTCCGGTGACCGCCCCCGCGCCGACGTACGCCGCCCGCCCCGGCGCGAACGTGGGCGCCGCCAGGCTGACGACTGCCGCGAGCACCGTGGCGACGCCCACGAAGAGGCCGAGGCTGTGTTCCGGGATCAGCCAGAGCAGGGCCAGCCCGGCCGGCGTGGCGGCGAGTCTCGCCCCGGTGATCCAGCCGGCGCCGCGCAGGTCGAGCGAGGACCGTTCACGCCAGGCGACGTAGAGGTTGAGCGGGATCATCGACGCCAGGACGAACACCGGGACCAGACCGGGGTCGATGAACCCGGCGACGGGCGCGACGATCAGGGCGAAACCGAGTCCGCTGCTGCCCTGCACGAACGCGGCGACGACCACCGCCACGGCGAGAACCGCCAGCATCTGCGCACTCAACGCCGTGCACTCCCCTTCCGGACCCTCTGATCCCTCTCATCCTTCCGGGCCTTCTGGACTCCGCTGAGCGCCCGGGCCGCCGTCGACGTGGGGTGGACCCGGGTGACGTCGGCCCCGGCGACGGCGGCGCGGGCCAGTTCGGCCGCCCGGCTCACCAGCGCGGCCCCGTCCCAGCCGGCCGGCCGGCCCTGCCACATCCGCAGGCGTCCGCCGACGAAGACGGCGGTGATCTGGTCCCGGTTGCCCCGCCGGACGAGTTCCCACGGCAGGTCCCAGGTCAGGGCCAGTTCCGGGGTGTCGACGTCGACGAGGAGGAAGTCCGCCGCCTTGCCCCGTTCCACGGTGCCCGTCAGGGCGCCGAGGCCGAGGGCGTCCGCTCCCCCGTGGGTGGCGCGCTCCAGCCAGGTCCAGCCGGCGCCGCACGACGAGTCGCCGGTCGCCAGGCCGTACGCGAGCCGCTGGGCGAACTCGGCGGCGTCCGCCAGCCGGAAGCCGTCGCCGCGGGTGCCGTCGGTTCCGACGCCGAAGCGCACGCCGCGCTCGGCCAGCGCCGTTGCGGGCGCGACCGCGTTGCCCTTCCAGGCACTGGCGACGGGGTTGTAGCTGACGGCGGTCCCCGTGTCGGCGAGCAGGGTCACCTCCCGCGGGGTGAGGAGCGTGGCGTGCGCGGCGAGCAGCTGGGGGCCGAGCGCCCCGACGCTGTACAGGTGCTCGAGGGGGCGCAGTCCGTGCCGTACCAGGGAGCGTTCCACCGCGGCGAGGTGTTCGTTGACGTGGATCTGGACGACGGCGCCCGCTTCCGCGGCCATCCGGGACGCCTCGCGCAAGGTGTGTTCGGTGGCCGCCTCGGGGATCGACACGGCCAGCGAGGGATGCACGAGGGGGTCGCCGGTGTAGCGGGCGAGGTGCTTCTCCGCGTTCTCCAGGACCGCCGGGTCCGCGGGGGCGCCGGCGCCGTCCGCGTCGGCCGTGCCGTCCGCGTCGTTGCAGATGAGCCCGAGTACGCAGCGTATGCCGGCGTCCCGCGCGGCCGAGGCGACCACGTCCACGTCGACGTGGGCGCGGGTGCCCGCGTCGGCGATGGTGGTGAAGCCGCCGCGCAGTGCCTCCAGCGCCGCCAGCTTGGCCGCGGTGTAGGCCGACTCCTCGTCCAGCGCGCCCTCCAGCGGGACCCAGACGCGGCGGAAGATCTCGGACGGCTCCCCGAAGGCGAGCGCGGCGCCGAAGCTCTGGGTGAGGTGGTGGTGGGTGTCGACGAAGCCGGGCATCAGCAGGTGGCCGGGGGCTCGGACGGCGTTCAGGCGGGGGTGGGTGCGGGCCAGTTCGTCCGCCGGTCCCACCGCGGTGAAGCGGCCGTCGTCGACCACGACCGCCCAGCCGTCGACGGGGCCTTCGGGCAGCAGCACCGAGCCCGGTACGAGCAGGAGCGGGCCGGGGTGGGCGAGGGCGTCTCGGTCGGGTCGGTTCATCGGTCGCTTTCTGTGCGCGGTGTGGTCAGGCGGGCGACGACGCCGGGCCTGACGTGGTGGAACAGGATGTTGAGGACGACGGCCGTGAACGTGCCGACGGCCACGCCGCTTTCGAGCAGGATGCGGACGTTCGGCGGGAAGCCCCCGTACACGCCGGGCACGAGGATGGGCAGCAGGCCGAGGGCGAGGGCGACGGCGCAGACGAACGTGCTGGTGTGCTTGTCGAGGTCGGACCGGCCGAGCATCTGGACGCCGAGGACGGTGATGACGCCGAAGACGACCATGGCGGTGCCGCCGACGACGGGGGTGGGGATCACACTGATCGCGCGGGTGACGGGGGCGAGGACACCGATGGCGATGAGCACGACGCCGGCCGCGGCGGTGACGAAGCGGCTGCGTACGCCGGTGACGCGGACGATGCCGATGTTCTCGCCGCTGGTGACCATGAGCGGCAGGCCGAAGAAGCCCCCGAAGAGCGAGGTGAGCGCGTCACCGCGGACGGTTCTGGGGACGTCGGTGCGGGTGTCGATCCGCTTGCCGACGGCCTCGGCGTTGATCACGGTCTGGCCGGTGGCCTCGGCCATGGAGGCCAGGGTGTAGAGCATGAGGGGCAGCGCGGCGACGAGGTTGAACTCGGGCGAGCCGAAGGGCATCAGGTGCGGCAGGTTCACCAGGCCGCCGCCCACCGCACCGGCGCCCGACCCGTCGATCGCGCCGGTCGCGGCCGCGAGGACGGCTCCGGCCAGCAGGCCCAGCATGACGGCGAGTTGACGCAGGACGCCGGTGAAGAACAGGTAGAAGGCGACGGTGAAACCGATCGTGGCCATGCCGAGGCCCAGGTTGCCGGGGTCTGCGAAGCCGGGCGAGCCCGGTTGGCCGGTGACCAGCACGGCACCGACCTTCACCAGGTTGACGCCGACGATGACGATCATCGTGCCGATGACGAGGGCGGGGAAGTACGCGAGGAGGCGGGAGAAGAGGGGCAGGACGACGAAGGTGAACACCGCCGTGAGGATCACCGCCCCGGTGGCGGTGCGCAGGCCGTGCTGTTCGGCGATGGCGAGGAAGAGGATGAGCGGTGCTCCGCCCGGCAGCATCACGAACGGCAGCCGGGGACCGAACTTCCAGATGCCGAGCGACTGGACGAGGGATCCGACGCCGGAGAGGACGAAGGCCGCCGAGAGCAGGTCCACGGTGAGACCGGTGCCGAGCCCGAGGGTGGCGCTCATGAGGAAGATCGCCGAGATGGGGGTCGCGGCCATCACGAGGACGTGCTGGACGCCGAAGAGCAGGATCCGGCCGAGCGGACGCGCCTCGTCCACGGGGTGCACCCCGTCCCGGGCGCCGGCCTCCCCGGCCGGGCGCGGGGCGCCGACGTCGGACGGGGGCGGGGGGCAGCCGTCGGACGGGGGCGGGGGGCAGCCGTCGGACGGGGAGAGGCCGGACGGAGGCCGGGGGCCGTCGGGGCCGGCGCCCTCGGCGCGGGGGTGCCCGTCCGGGCGGGCGGTCCGCACGGTGTGCGACTCGGGGCTCTGCGGGGCCGGGCCGGGGCTCGGCACCGGGTCTGCCGGGGGGCGGTTGTGACGGGGACTGGACACGTTTCGGGCTCCGTTCGGGCATACGGGCACGTTCGGATTCTCAGCCGCGATCCGGCCCTGGACGGAGAGCCAAATCGATTTGGCCAAATCGATTTGGCCGTCAGTATGCGGAGCCTCCCGCGTCGCGTCAAGGGCCGGGGGCGGCACTCGCCCGTCGCGTCAGGCACCGGGGGCGGCGCCTGGCGACTCCCGGCCCCGGCTCCTCCACGGTGATACGGAGGCCGTCTGGGGCCGGCGACGACGGGCCGTTCACCGGCCCCGCGCCCGCCTTCTCCGAGCGGATGACGCGCTTTTCCTTTACAGCGGCAAATCATGGAACTCGAAAGCCGGAGTTTCCGCCGGATCGGGTGAGCATATGCCCCGAACCGCTACACTCCCCGCACGTGATGCAGCCGACAAGTGGTCCGTCCCATCGGTCGGTCAGGGGGAAAGTGTGCGCAAAGAGAGTTGGACCGTCGAATTCGAGCGGCCTTCCGATTTCGAAGCGTCGGTCCAGCGGGAGATCCGCGGTGCCCTGCGGAACATCCCCCTCGGCACCGAT
Organism: Streptomyces sp. CCM_MD2014; assembly: GCF_000772045.1. Lineage (GTDB taxonomy): Bacteria > Actinomycetota > Actinomycetes > Streptomycetales > Streptomycetaceae > Streptomyces > Streptomyces salinarius. Next base: position 920,113 of record NZ_CP009754.1, read on the forward strand.
GCGTCACAGGACGGACACTGGCCAAAGGGCCTCAGGGAAGTGCGGGTGCTGCGCCGGCTCTCCGGGGGACGCAGCGGCTCCGCGGTCCTCGAGATCCGCCTGCTGCTGGAGGACGGGGACAGCCTCCTCCAAGTCGCCAAACTCTCCGACCGCGACCACGCCGTGAAGGAGTACCGGGCCGCGGCACCGGTGGCGCGGCCAGAGCGCTTCCCCATGCATCTGGACATCGTCGCCGCCAGCCGGGACGTCCTGGAGGCCGGTCCCGCGAACCCGTACGCCTCCGGTCTTCAAGTGGTCGTCTACCAGCATCTGGAGGACCGGCACGGCACGCGTGGCGACACCCGGTCGCTGGAAGAGGTGGTGGCGCAGGGCGTCGCCGACGAGGCATTCACCGAATCGGCGTGCGAGTCGTTGCGTCATACGCTCACCGACCTGGCCGACCAGTTCCACCGGGTGGCGCAGAAAAGCAGTCTTTCCCTGGGGCACCTGAACAGCACGCTGGGAACGGACCTGCACCTGTATTTCGAACGGATCAAGCCCCAGGACGGCCAAGGTGTCGATCTCGACCTGGGAATCACCGCTCCCAGCCGTGAGGAAGTCGAGGCCGAACGCTGTGACGAGGAGGACGTGCTCCTCAGCTCCTCCTCGCCCCCCGGCGACAAGCGCACGATCTGTTCCGGTCGCCGGGTGACGCTCCTTCTGGAGGAGCCGGCCCTGGGTCGCGAGAAGCTGGTCGGCCGCATCGACCGGGCGCGCGTCGAAGCCGTGGCCCAGGGCAGCGCTCGCGAGAAGGACCTCCGCCGGGAGCTGGAGGGCAGCTCCCCGCTCCGCGTGAGTGCGAACGTCCTGCACACGCGTGCCGAGCTCCGCTCACAGCTGCTCAAGACCAAGCTCTCGTCGTTCGGGCACGTCGAGGAGACCGCCGAGGAGCTGGCCTGCGACGGCGTCCGCGTCGCCCATCCGCTGCGTGAGCTGTACGCGATCCTGCACCGCGCAGAAGATGCTCGCGTCACCGGCACCGTGCACGGCGACCTGAACCCGCGCAACGTCCTGCTCCGGGGCGACCGCACCTATCTGATCGACTTCGCCGACGCCGAGCCGGACGGTCTGACGCTCACCGACTACGCATGGCTCGAGGTGTGCCTCCTGCGGGAACTGGAGGACTCCGGTCTCGCCTGGCGCGAGCTGCTCGTCCTGCAGCGGCAACTGGCCGTGATGAGCAAGTTGTTCGTCTTCGTCGACGACGAGTGCCTGGACAAGATCCTCGCCGCGCTGGTCGACGCCGGTCCGGGTCCTCTTGGACGGTGCCTGGCCCTGCTGTGGGAGATCAGACGCGCGGCTCTGCTGCTGGAGCGGCGGCACTGCTCGCCCCAGGACGCGCAGCGGCACCTCTTCGAGTACCTGACCCTGGCGGCGTTACGGCCGTTGAAGTTCCCGGAGGAAGAACAGAGCCCGTTCCGGGTGGCGGTGTGCGCGGCGACGGCCGGCGTGGCGGCGGAGGCCCTGCGGGGGGAGCCGGCCGGCCTGTTCTCCTCGTGGGAGCCCGATCAGGCGGCCACGCTCATGCGCGCACTGCTCGACTCCGGGCAGGCGCACCGTCCCGGCGCCGTCGACCTGCTCATCGGCGCCCGGGAGGCGGCCTGGACGGCCGGGCACGAGGAACTGGACGTCGACGGCGACCTGTTGGGTGCCCTGTTCCGGGGACCGCTGTCGGAAACCCTCGATCAGCAGCGTGAAAACTGCGCGAACCCGGTCCCGTTCATCTCGTTGACCGGTCGAGTCCTGCGCCCGGGCGAACCTTTCGTCCAGCAGGGCGACGGGGCGCTCGCCATGGACCCCAGGCCCGCCACCGAACTCCTGTGGTCCCACGAACGCTCGGTGCTCGTCGGCGACTGCGGGGCGGGGAAGAGCGCGACCGTCAGGGAGTTGCAGGCACGGCTCATCAGGGGCGGGATCGAACCCCAGTACCATCTGGACTCCCACCCGCCCTTGTGCTGGCCTCTCGAGCTGAACGCGCTGCGCGTCAGCGAGTACCTGCGCACATGGCGGACCGCCGCCGCAGACGCCGCCGAGGCGGTACCCGGCGCCGCGAAGCCCGCCGTCGAGCAACTCCTGTGCGAGTGTGCCGAGCTGGGCGATGTCGACGGGTCCGTGATCACGGCGGTGCTGCGGCTGGGCGGCGTGTACGCGGTCTTCGACGAACTGCACAAGGTCGACGCCGAGGAGAAGCCCTTCGTGCTGGACTGGATCCGGGACCTCGGTGCCGCCTTCCCCGCCCTGCGCATGACGGTCTGCCAGCGCGGCGGTGACTACCAGCCCAGCGCTCTGGGGTGGCCTGCGGTGGTGCTGCACAGGGTCAGGGCCCCTCAGGCGCGCGAGTACATCGAGGACCGGATCCGCCGGCGGGACCAGGTGACGTGGCGGACCCGCGTCGACAGTCTCCAGCAGGCGGTGTTCGACGACCCGGAGGCGGGCAGTCTGCGCGACCTCGCCGCCAAGCCGCTGTTCCTGCGCATCCTGGTCGACCGCTACCTCGAGGAAGAGGCCGTCAGCACCACCAACCCGGGCAAGCTGGTGGAGGAGTACACCCGGGGTCTCATCGCCGGCGTCGACGACCGGGAAGTCGAACGTCGCATGAAGCTCCTGGCACACCTGGCCGGCGACATGGACGCCTTCGGCGCGGCCATCCGGTACGAGGACGCGGTGAAGTCCCTGGAGCGGTTACGTCCCTTCAACGCCAGGGATTCCCTCGAGGCGCTGCTGCGCAGTACGGCCGTCGTCACCGACCCGTCGGGCAGATGGGTGGCTTTCGACAACCCGGTCATCCACGCCTACTTCGCGGCCACCGTCCTCGCCCAGGAGGAGGACTCCGACAAGGTCGCCGATCGCATCCTTCAGTTCCACTGGCGGGAGGCCGCCCAGCTGCTGGTGGCCAATCCGCAGACGCCGCAGGACATGGTCGAGCACATCCTGCGGACCGCGCTGGACGCCAACCTCGTGTACGGGGCGTGGTTGCTGCAGGCCGCCCCTCCCGGCCGGTTCGGAAAGCTGCGGGACCGGCTCCTGCGCACGCTCACCGCGCAACTGGAGGCCGGGGACAGCGGCCAGCCGGCCTGGCGGCAGGCGGCGTACGGCTTCGCGAAGTACGGCACCCCGGACGCGCTCCGGGCACTGCGGACGACCGCCATGGACGCTGCGGCACCGGCGGCGGCCGAAGCGCTGGACGGCCTGGTGATGATGCACCAGTGGTTCGTGCCGGGCGCCCGGAAGGCACTCACGGAGGTCGTGAGCCACCTGCTGGACGCACAGCCGGACGACGTCGATCAGGACCTGACCGTACGGGCCGTACGGTCGATCGCCACGACCCGGCTGTACGAACTCGTCGGCTACTTGTGGGACCGCGTCCGGACCGACGCACCGTGGCCGGTCATCCGGCAGGCCTGGCAGGCACTGGCCCAGTTGAACGTCCGGCCCAGCGACGCCGTGCGCCGGACCTACACCGAGGCGTGCCGACGCAGACTTCCCGAGACGCTCACGGAGCTGTCGCGGACCGCCGATGCCACGACCGTCCATCAGCTCCATCTCGAACAGCGGGACATCCTGACCGTCCTGGCCGGCATCGGTGATCTCTCCACCCTGCTGGAGTACCGCTTCCGGACCGGCCTGGCCGACGACATCACCTGGCACCCGCTGCTGACCACCGCGGCGGAGCACTGCGAGGACACCGGTCCGGCACGGCTGCTGCGCGACGGCGAGGACGTCGACTGGGACGCGTTGCTCGACCGGGACGACGACACCACGATGGTGCTGGCCTGCCACATGCTGCTCCATCGCGGCCGGACGCTGCCCGTCACCCGCGTGCAGCAACTCGCCGCCGACGCCTCGCCCACGCGGCTGCTGGCACTCGCCGCCTTCGTGCACACGCTGAACGGCCACGAGATGCCCGCCGTAGATGACATCGTGCACGCCTACACGGACCGGCTCGACGAGGGGTATCTCGAACCCTTGTCGGCGCTCGTCCGCGCGGTCAGCAGCCACGACCTGGAGGCCCGGCCCCGAGCGGCCCTGCTCCTCGACGAGGCCACCCGTCGCCCGGGCCGCGCTCCGAGCGTGTACTGGCCGTGGGCCCCGGCATGGCGCGAGAGCGTCCCCGACCGCTCCGAGATCGACCTCTTCGCACAGGCTCCCCGTCTCGACGACGGCGAAATGCTCAAGTTGCTCGGCACCACCGACGTCCTGCTCGACGCGCCGCCCTTCGACCCGGTGCCCCTGAGCGAGGAACGGCGCTCGCGCCTCGAGCGACTGCAACCGGACGACCCCGGCGGTCTGGACGCGCACCGGTTCGTGATGCTGGCCGCCAGCACGGGACTCCACCAGGCGCTGAGCTTCGTCCGCGCGGCGGCGGGCCACCCCGGCAACCGGACCACCACCGTGGTGCACTCCCACCCGCTGCACGGCGTCCAGACCGTCGTCCCGGCCGCCCACGCCGTCGCCGCGATCGGCTACCTGAGCCTCCTGGCGGCCGAGGAGCACCCCACGGCCGGCCGGCTCGTCTCCACCGCGTACAAGGAGCTCAACAGCATGATCCTCGCTCCGGACGAGGCCCATCCGAGTCTGCGGCGGGCGCGTCTGGTGGGCATGGGCTTCCTCGGCGACTGGACGGAGATCCTCGAAGGGCTGGAGCCCGACGATCCGGTGATGCACCACGCCGCCTGGAACATCGTCATGCACTGGGTGCCGGGACCGTGGACGCCCCCTTCGGAGGACAAGGACCCGCTCGTCAGCGTCGCGCGCTCGATCAGCGAGCGCTTGCGGCAGAGCGGGATCCCGTCCCCCACACGAGCGGCGCTCGTCCACATCCGCGACAGTGCGGAGACACGAATGGGGCGCTATGTCCGGTAAGTTCCGTGCGGTGTCGTCCGTCTCACAGGCCCATCTCCTTCTTGGCGGCGTCGATCACCGCCCGCCGGGCCCGGGACGCGGCCGCCAGCGCCTCGTCGCGCTCCGGCCCCGCGGGCACATCGTGCACCTGACGCTGCCGGCGCAACAGCGACTCCCCCGCGTCCACCACTCCGTCGGCGGCCAGCAGCCGCAGCCGCGTGAGCTGACTGCGCATCTCCCTGTACTCGGCCAGCAGCGGCTCGGCGTAGGCGTCCGTACCCGCCGTCCCCCCGGCCGTGTCGGAATGCCGCCAGCTCGCCTCGAGGAAGGCCACGAAGGCGTCCGTCAACGCGTCCCGCGCCCACCGGTGCCGTTCACGTCGTCCGCCGACGACCGTCGTGACGACCAGCGTCGCCAGACTCGTCACGGCCGCGGCCCAGGCCGCCCATGCGCTCGCATCCATAGGGCACTGATTGTCGCAATACGGCAGCCCGCGCACGGCAGTTCGCTCCAGAACGCCAAACTCACCCCTTCGCGCTCTAGCCGAGCCCCGTCGCCATGCCGGACCATGGGCGGGCACGGCACCCCCGCACCGGTCGACCCACACGCCAACACCTCGCCAAACCGGCATCGCAGGAGTGACCAGCCATGACGGATTCCGCAGCAACAGCGCCCACGACCGGCTCGCCGAGCCGGACGGTCGCCGACCTTCAGCGCGCCCTGGCCCAGCGCCTCGCTTCCAATCCGCTGTTGAACAGTGAATCCGGATGGCGCTCCCTGACCGCGCGCCTGGCCCGGCAGGGCGGGCCGTTCCCGCCGGCCCCCGCCCCCGCCGACGGCGACGGCGACGGCGACGGCGCACAACCGGCGGACCGCATCGGTGAGCTGGTCGCGGCCTGCGGTGACCAGGCGGACGACGCCGAAGCCCTCGCCGACGCCCTCGACCACGTCACCCGCGATCCGGGCCTCGCCCTGCCCCTGCGCACCGTCGCGGACTGGCTCACGGCCAGGACGCTGCTGTCCGACGCCGAACTGGACGAGCTGAGAGGCCTTCTCGACCAGGTGCCGGCCCACCAGGCCGCCGCGGCCGCCCAGGCGTGCCTGCCCTTCCTGGCGGCCGACCTGCCGGCGCACTGCACCGGAACCTGGCCCACCACCCTGCACCTGCTGCGCCGCAACATGCTGCCGACCGGCCTGCCTCCCCTCCTGGCCTACCTGGAGCACCTGGCCGCGGCCAGACCGGCTCAGGCGAGCGCCTTACACGCCTGGGCGGGGAGCAAGGCCGAGGACTGGGGGCTGACCGAGGAACTCCAGGCGTGCCGCACCGCGGCCGCCGACTTCGTCCTGCCCGAACGGTCACCGGCCCGGGTCATGTTCGTGCTGTTGCCCGACGGGCTGCAGAAGGACACCTACACCCTGCGCATGTGGCACCGCGAGGGGGCACGCGCCAAGCCGGCGCTGCGGGACGAGGACACCCAGGCCGTAAGCCACACCGAGCTCAGGCCCACCGTCGCGCAACGCCTGAGGCAGTGGGTGCAGGAGACCAGTGAGGCCGTCCTGGACGACATGTGCGTCGAGTTCTGGCTTCCGCTGCCGCTGATCAACGAGCCCGTCTGGGACTGGTGCGCGGATGCCACCCAGCCGGCCCGCCCGGCGCGCACGGTGCTCATCCGAAGCCTGGACCGGCTGCAGATCCCCACGATCCAGTCGGCGTGGCGCGCCAGGTGGGACAGCCTCATGCACGCTTCGGAGGAAGCGGAGTCCCCGGACCGGGGCACGGCCGTCTCCGCCCCGCACGACGCCGAGCCGGACCGGGAGTCCGCCGCGTCCCGGAAGTCACAGGACCCCGTCATCCTCAAGAGCCCGCCCAGTGACAAGGAGGGACGCCTGCAGTTCCTCGACGCCCTGCGCAACGGGGCCCCGGCCATCCTGTGGCACCGGCTGGACTGTTCGGCCGCCTTCCAGAGCGCCGCCCTCCGGCTGATCGGCGCGGGCCCGCTCCAGGAGTTGCCGGACCGCATCAGCGCGCTGCGCGCGGACCACCGGCGTTCGACCTCCGCCGACGACGCCGTCACCGACATCACGCTGCTCTGGGACGATCCGACCCACACTCTGCCCACCCTGCACAGTCTGGTCGCCCCCAGCGAGGCCAGGGTGCTGTGAACACTCATCCGGACGGCAACTGGCTCATCACCAGCACACCACAGGACAACCGGCGCCAGTTCTTCTCCCTGCGCCCACGTCCCTTTCCGGCGCCCGATCTCTTCTCCGAGCCCCCGGACGACTGGCCGCGTCCGGCTCCGGTGCCGGCCGTGCCGGCGGCGGCCAGTGCCCTGCGGGCCCTGGAAACTCTCGATCCGACGGCGCAGGCGAACACCCCCACACTTCCCAACCTGCCCGGCGCGAGCCCCTATCCCCGGGCGAGGCCACCGGCGTGGGACCTGGTCCTCATCATCGACACCGGTGCCTCCATGGCGGCGTGGTACGACAGCATCAAGGCCTTTGTCGAAAGTGCCTACAAACTCGCCCACTTCGCGCACATCCCGGTCATCAGCCTCCACAGTCAGGGATTCGATCCGATGCGCCCGGTCTTCGACGCGGCGGAGGTGGGGCGGGCGGGTCTCGGGGACGAGACACGGAAGAAGATCATCCTCGTCATCACCGACGCGGTGGGGCCGGCCTGGGAAGGAGAGCCGCTGAAAAGCCGGCTCGCCGGCTGGGCGGCGGTCCATCCCCTGGCCGTCCTCCACGTCGCACCGCACCCCCACTGGAGCCGGTCCGCCCTGGCCACCCGGCCCCTGAACCTCAGGTCTCCCGAACTCGGCGGGCCGAACACGACGTTCGAGGTGCAGACCCCGGACGACGCCGCCCTCGACGCACTGGTGCCGGCGGAGCCCGTGCCCGCGAACAGCGTCGTCATCCCCGTCCTGGAGCTCAGCAAGCGCTGGATCGAACAGTGGTGCCGACTGCTCAACTCCAGCAAGTGGGTGAGCCAGCAGGCCATAGTGGTCGGCCCTGGCGCCGACGCGGGGGAGGGCCCGGACGGGGTGAACCCGGCGGACGCCGCCCGGGCGACCCAGCCCCGCGTGCCGGCACCCCGGCAGGAGGCGTGCGCCGAGCCGACCGCGGAACAGCGTGTCGTCGAGTTCCTCGAGAAGGCGCTCGGCGACACCTGCGAGCTGACCGTGCTGCTGGCGGCCGCTCCCCTCAACCGGCACATCATGCAGCTCATCGCCTATCACCTGATGCCCCAGACCGGCCCGGAGCATCTCGCCGAGATCCTCAGCAGCGGTCTGCTCCAGGTCGTGGACGCGAACGACCCCCGCAGCACTCCGTACCACCGCATCGTCTTCGACTTCCTGCCGGGAGTGCGGATGCAGTTGCTGTCCCGGCAGCGGGACGGAAGGCGGGACTGCTACGAGGTGGCGCAGCTGATCGACAGGTACCTGTCGCCGGCCGTTCCGGAGGTCGAAGGTCTCGCCGTACGCATTCGACAGCTCACGCCGCCGGACTCCGTCGACGTGACCTACGAGAACCTCCATTTCCTGGAGGTGGAGCGGGACATCTTCCACGCGCGCATCCCGCACGCCCGGGCCGACACCGTCCATCGCCTGGGAGAGAGGATCGATCGCTTCAAACGGGGCGGGACCCGGGATCAGCCGCCCACCAGTCGTTGACAAGTGCGCCCTCGGCCCGAATTCTGGCATGAGCACGTCCAGCACCACGCATCACGTGCACCAGGGCACCACCACGCGGCGCGGTCACACCGCATTCAACGGAAGGACGCTCCATGGCGCAGAAGATCGAGATCCGTCCGCTGGACAAGAAGGAAACCACCGGCGACAGCAACAGTCAGGGCGCCTGAACCAGGGGGCGTGGTCCGGCGCCGTCGCGGCGCCAGACCATGCTCTGCCCGGCCTCGGCCGCGGTCTGCGGCTCGTCCGGTTCGACCCGGAGCAGCCGGTAGCCGATACGGGGCGGGATGCCGGCGCTGCGGACGTTGGCCCGGTCGCAGTGGATCTCCATGGCTGTGACGCCGGGGAGCCCCAGTCCCTCCTCGGTCAGCGCGGCCGCGGCCCGGGTGGCGAGGCCGCGGCCGGTGGCCGGGGAGCACACCCAGTAGCCGATCTCCAGGACGCCCTCCTCGCCGTTCGGGAACATCGCGCCCCCGCCGATCACCCGGTCCCGGCGGCCCGGCGGGGTCAGTACGTAGACGAAGGACCGGCCGGCGTCCCAGTCCGCGTCCTGTTCGGCGCGGAAACCCTCCGTCTCCTCGCGGGTGGGCGGGTGCTGGGCCCAGCGAAGCCACTCCCCCAGGTGCTCGACGTCGGCGGCGACCGCGTCGATGAACGCGTCGTCGGACACCAGGGAACGCCGTCGCAGTACGCAACCGTCCGGCAGTTCGATGTTCTCTCGCGGAAGCCTGGAAAGAGTTCCCTCTGTCATGCCAGCATCTTGGCCCACCCGACCGCCCACTTGAAGGGGGCCCGCACGGGTCCGCGCCGCGATGCCCCACCGCGAAGCCCCCGGTCTCAGGCCTGCGGCCGCTCGGGTCTGCGCCCGGCGGTCTCAGGCCGGCGCCCCCGGTGACCGGCCGGCCCGCCGGGTGAAGCGCCGCAGGCCGCGGCGGGTGGGCTTGAGGGGCTTGTCCTCGGGGGCGGCCGGGGCCGGCTCCGCACCGGAACCCGCGGGCAGGGCCGCGGGCGCGGACGCCGGCGGCGGTACGGAGCGGCCGCCCTGTGCGAGCCGGCTCCGTACGGCCTGGGCCATGGCCTGGTGGGCCGGTTCCTGCAGCAGCCCGGCCGCGGACAGCCGCTCCCACATGTGCAGGAGTTCCTGCCCCCGGGTGGCCACCTGCCCCTCGTCCCACAGCCGTTGCCATGCCGCGGTGGCCCGGGCCACGTCGGGAGCGGCCCGGTGCAGGTCGGTGCGGCAGCGGATGCGGGCGACGGTCAGCGCGAGGACGGTGGAGAGCATGTGGTCGCCGCGCTTGTACGCGAGATACGCCTCGATCGCCCGGGCCTCCAGCGACAGTTCGTCCTCGGCGCCCCGGCGCAGCGTGAGGTGCTCCCGCAGCGCGCTGGCGAGGACGAAGGCGGCGTGCAGCTCCTCGCGCTGCGCGTGCTGGATGATGCGCCCGACGCGGGCGAGCGGAGGGAAGGCGGCCTCCTCCGCGGCGGTGCGCTCGTGCCCGGGCGGCAGGTCGTCCTCGTCGGCGATGGTCCGGCTCGACCCGTCGGGATGCACCCGCAGCCGCGCCACCTGCTGCACGGTGCGGTCGATCACGGTGGCCGCCACCGGCGCCCCCAGGGTACGGGCGAACATGGCGACGGCGTCGAGGATCGCCTCGTTGGGCGGCCGCATGCCGCCCATCTCCAGCAGGTGACCGTTGACCACCGTCGACCCGTCCTCGGCCACGTAGGCGTCGAGGCGGATCAGCGGCGCGGCGCCGAGCGCGGGCAGGTTCCCCTCGTCACGGGGGGTCAGCGAGTGGGTCATCCGCTCAGACTCCGGGTCGTACGACGCCGAGGACGGGCATGGAGGCGGCCGGCGCGGTCGTGATGGAGCGGCCGGGCCGCGGTGCGTGGACGATCTGTCCGCCTCCGATGTACATGCCCACGTGGGTGGCGTCGTTGTAGTAGATGATCAGGTCCCCGGGGCGGGCGGAGGACAGGCCGACGCGGGTCAGACCGCTCCACTGTGCCTGCGAGGTACGGGGAATGGGGTGTCCGGCCGCCGCCCACGCCGCGGAGGTGAGTCCGGAGCAGTCGTACGAGGACGGGCCCACGGCGCCCCACACGTACGGTTTGCCGATCTGCGCCATCGCGAAGCCCACGGCCTTGCCGGCGGCCCCGCTCACCTGCGTCCCGCCGCCGGGCCCTTTCCCCTTGCCCTTGCCCTTCCCCGCCGAGCCGCCGGAGGAGCCGCCCGAGTCCGTCCACCTGGCCTCGGCCTCTTTCTCCCGCTCCTTCTCCAACTGGGCCAGTCTTCGGGTCTGTTCCTCTTCGAGTCCCGCCTCGATCCGCTCGGCCGTGGCGATCTTCTTCTCGATCTTCTGCTTCGCCGCCGCCTTGTCCGCGCGGCTGCTCTCGAGCTTCCGCAGCTCCTTCGTGGCGGCCTCGGTCTGCTCGCTCAGCTCCCGACGGGCGGTCTGCTGGGTCTCCGAGACGTTGACCAGTCCGCGCATGGCCTGGCGGGCCTGGGACGCCTCGTCGAGGGCCGACTCCGGGTGGTCGCCGAGTAGCAACTGGATACCGGTGGCGGCGAGATCGCCCCCGCGGTACTGGGTGCGCGCGGCCGCGCCGGCGAGGGAGTGCAGGTCCTTCACCCGCTTCTCGGCACGGGTCAGGTCCTTGCGGAGGGTGGTCAGTCGTTTCTCCTGCTCGGTGGCCTTCTCGTTGGCGGCGTTGTACGCCTCGGTGGCCACCTCCGCCTCACGGTACAGGCCGTCCAGTTCGTCGCGGATGTCCTCGATCGACTGGCCGGTGTTCGGGTCGGGTTCGCCCGGGGCCGCGTAACCGGGGCCGGGCAACAGGACGATCGCGCAGACGAGGGCCGCCGTGGCGCCCCGGCTCCGTAACCGTCTGCCGCCGGTCGACACGTTCATGAGCTCCACTCTCAGAGGTCGCGTGCGGGCGGCCCGGACGGCTGCCGTCGCGCTCGCCACCGCAGGTCACGCGGTGGGCCGTTCGAGCCTTGAACACACTACCTTCCCCCGAACGGCCCACCCCGGTCTCCCCGGGCGTGTCAGCTTGCTCACACGCAACTGTTCATCGAGCGGTACTCAGTCGTGCCAGGTGTCGTCGAGAGTGATCCTCGTGGAGTTCACCGTCGCGATGCGGTTGGCGCCTCCCTCCCAGGTGACGTCGCCCGCCTCGTCCTTGCGGATGTACTTGTACTCGAAGGACGTGCCTTCGGGGAGTTCCACGTCCCGCTTCCACACCGGGTAGGCGGCCGGGTCGAGCGGGATCGCGCCGGCCGGGTCCCAGTCGCCCAGCTCCGGCCGGTTGCCGGTGACGTAGATGTTCTGGCCCCAGCTGGTGGTGGCGTTGACCGCGAAGGACACGCCGGAGGTGACCGGGTCGGGGTCGCCGGGAGCGGTTCCGCCGTCGCAGGAACGGGCGCCCACGTGCAGGGCCACGGCCGTGTTGGCACCCAGGGTGGCGGTGAACCGTCCTGCCCCGTCGACCGTGACACCCTTGCCCGACTGGACGTCGCAGTAGTCCCCCGCGGGCAGCGACGTCTGGAACGTACGGGTCAGCGCGGTGCCCTCGTGGTTGATGGCGACGTACGCCTTCGAACCGCGCCCGAAGGCGATCTGGTCGCCGCCGTTGTCCCACCAGTCGGTCACGGCCTGGCCGCGGGCGGTGTTGCGGAAGCCGACCATGGAGGAGATCTCGCGCCAGGCGTGCTGGCACTTCCAGCCGTCGCTGTAACAGGCGTTCACCTGGCCGCCGTCCGGCGGACCCGCGTCGTGGTCGGTGAACTCGTAGCCGGAGTGGACGTCGGGGCTGCCGTACGGCCAGGCCAGCATGAACACGTGCGCCAGGGTGTAGGTGGCGCCGTCCTTGTAGGTGAGGGTCTCGCCGTTGCGTTCGGTGTCGTGGTTGGCGACGAAGACGGCGGCCTGGTCCGAGGGCAGGTAGCCCCATGACTCGCCGAAGTTCTTCAGGTAGGCGAGGTTCTCGTTGTTGAAGACGCGTTTGAGGTCGCGCGCGTAGCGGAACTCCTGTACGTCGCCGCTGCCGAGGTACTCGGCCGGGGACACGGCCTCGCCCGCGCCGTAGATGGCCTCGTGCTTCCAGTACACGTCGGGTTTGCTGAGCCGGGACTTGATGTCGGCGAGGTCGGCGGCGGCCATGTGTTTGGCCGCGTCGATGCGGAAGCCGTCGACGCCGAGGGAGAGCAGGTCGTCGAGGTATCCGGCGATCTTCCCCCGTACGTAGGGCTCGCCGGTGTCCAGGTCCGCGAGGCCGACCAGCTCGCACTCCTGGACGTTGAAGCGGTCGCCGTAGTTGTTGATCTGCGAGGTGCAGTTGTCGAGGTCGTTCGACGAGTACAGGCCGGGATAGTCGTACTTGGTGTACGACGAGCCGCCGGTACCCGTGCCGTTGCCGGCCGACATGTGGTTGATGACCGAGTCGGCGACGACCTTCACGCCGGCCGCGTGGCAGGTGTCGACCATGTTCTTGAACTGGGCGCGGTCACCGAGGCGGCCCGCGATCCGGTAGCTCACCGGCTGGTACGAGGTCCACCACTGTCCGCCCTGGATGTGCTCCTGGGGCGGCGAGACCTGGACGAAGCCGTAGCCGGCCGGGCCGAGGGTGTCGGTGCACGCCCGGGCGACGGACGTGAACTTCCACTCGAACATCACCGCAGTGACGTCCTTGTCCCCGGGCGGGGCCGCCTGGGCCGGCGCCGCGGTGGCGAGGAGGCTGCCGGCCACGCCGGCGGTGAGGGCCAGCGCGGTGGCGGTCACTCTTCGCGCTGTGCTGGTGTTCCCGTGCATGGAGTCTCCCGTGTGAGGATGCGGGTGTCTCGGGGGGCAGGGTGCCTACGGGTGTCCGGGGAGTCGACATCCGTCGTGAAATGCGTTGCAGAAGGGGTCTGCAAGAGGTTGCGGTCGTGACCGTAAGGGCGCCGTTCAACGAAGGTCAACCCTTCGCGCAGCCCGAGAAGTTGAAGCGCGACCTCTTTACGAAGCCACCGGGTACGGGTAACTTCCGGCTGCCGTAAGAGCTTTCTGCAACTTTCCATCCCCCTTTCCAACTCCTGGGTGTGCGATCGTCCGCGACCCGCGCCGCCTGCCTGCCGGCGCCTGCCTGCGCGACCTCGGCCGTGTGCCGGAAGCCCGGCGCTTGTACGCCTCCGGTCCCCTGGGCGGCGGGTAGTCCACGAGCCGGAACTCGCGCCGTCCCTCCCCCGTCCTGACTGGTGGGAATGCCGGCGAGGACGAGGGAACGGGGTGTGATGACCGACTGGACGGCCTGGACGGGCGGGCGGGGTCGGGTGCTCGCCGGGGCTGGGGTGGTCACCGCGCTCCTGCTGTCGTTCCACGGGGCGGTGCCCAACCGCGTGGGAGGGCTGGGGAGTCTGCTGGAGTCCTTCCTGCCGTGGCTCGGCGCGGTCGTCGTGGTGCTGCTCGTCCTGGCGGTGGTGCGTCGCTCGGCGTTCGCCCTGGTGGCTCTGCTGCTGCCGGCGGCCGCCTGGACGTACCTCTTCGGCGGGCTGCTCCTGCCCGCGCCGGACCCCGCCCCCGACGACCTGGTCGTGGTGCAGCACAACGTCAGCGACGAGAACACCGACCCCGCCGGCACGGCGCGTGCCCTGGCCCGTGCCGAGCCCGACCTCGTCGCGCTGGAGGAACTGGTGCCGCCCGCGCTGGAGGTCTACGCGCAGACCCTCGCCCCCGACTATCCGTACCGGGTGGTCCGGGGCACCGTCGGGCTCTGGTCCAAGTATCCGCTCTCCGGCTCCCGTCCCCTCGACATCAAGCCGCGGGGCATCGAGGAGGAGTGGGAGCGCGGGCTGCGGGCCGTGGCGCACACTCCGCGCGGCGACGTGGCCGTCCATGTCGCGCACCTGCCGTCGGTGCGGATGGGCGCGGGCGGACTCGCGTCGTCCCGGCGGGACGAGAGCGCCGGTCTGCTGGGCGACGCCCTGGCCGCGGAGGAGTTGAGCAGAGTGGTGCTGCTGGGCGACCTCAACGGCACGGTGGACGACCGGGCGCTGGATCCCCTGACCGCCCGGCTGAACGTGGCCGAGCGGGGCCTCGCCCTCAGCTTTCCGGCCGGCTTCCCGCTGGTCCGGATCGATCAGGTCATGGCTCGCGCGGGGACCGTCGGCGCCGTCCGGGCCCTGCCCGCCACCGGCAGCGATCACCTTCCGGTCCTCGCCCGGATCAGCTGGCACTGAAGCAAGCCACTTGCGGCGTTTGCGTTAGCCTTTCGTCTGTGACGCGACGACTTGCTCAGGTGGCGAAGAAGGTTGGGGTCAGCGAGGCCACGGTCAGCCGGGTGCTCAACGGCAAGCCGGGGGTTTCCGAGGCGACCCGGCAGTCCGTGCTGAGCGCGCTGGACGTGCTGGGCTACGAGCGGCCCACCCAGTTGCGGGGCGAGCGCGCCCGCCTGGTCGGGCTGGTCCTGCCCGAGTTGCAGAACCCCATCTTCCCCGCGTTCGCCGAGGTCATCGGCGGCGCGCTGGCCCAGCAGGGGCTGACCCCGGTGCTGTGCACGCAGACCAAGGGCGGCGTCTCCGAGGCGGACTACGTCGAGTTGCTCCTCCAGCAGCAGGTCTCCGGCGTCGTCTTCGCGGGCGGACTGTTCGCGCAGGCCGATGCCCCGCACGACCACTACCGGCTGCTCGCCGAGCGCAACATCCCCGTGGTACTGATCAACGCGTCGATCGAGAACCTCGACTTCCCTTGCATCGCCTGCGACGACGCGGTGGCCGTCGAGCAGTCCTGGCGGCACCTGGCGTCCCTCGGTCACGAGCGGATCGGGCTCGTGCTCGGCCCCTCCGACCACATCCCCTCCCGCCGCAAGCTGGCCGCCGCCCAGGAGGCGGCCCGGGCCGCGGACGCGGAACTCCCCGAGGAGTTCGTCGAGCGGGCCATGTTCTCCCTGGAGGGCGGCCAGGCAGCCGCCACCCGCCTCCTGGAACGCGGCGTCACCGGCATCATCTGCGCCAGCGACCCCCTCGCCCTCGGCGCCGTCCGCGCCGCCCGCCGCCGCGGCCACCACGTCCCCCACGACGTCTCCGTCGTCGGCTACGACGACAGCGCCTTCATGACCTGCACCGAACCACCCCTCACCACCGTCCGCCAACCCATCGAAGCCATGGGACGCGCCGCCGTCGACCTCCTCTGCGCCCAGATCCAAGGCACCGAAGTCCCCCACGGCGAGCTGCTCTTCGAACCCGAACTCGTCGTCCGCGGCTCCACCGCACAGCCGTCCGCCGGCTAGCAGAGGTCTCATCACCCCCCTTTGGCCGCAAGTTCCTTGCGGGAATTGACAGCCGCTTGCGAGTACCCGACGTAGCTCGTGAAAGCCGCTGATCCGCGGCATGCCCAGGCGCCTGTCCGGCCCTCATCGACCCCACCGTGCCCTGCCGTACGGTGACTTCACGCTGCCCATCCTGTAGACGACTCAACATTTCTCTGCAACTCTGCGAGCGCTCAACGTAAATGACAGAGAACATTCGCGTGTCTACCTGATGTGGGGACAGATGAGAAACCGGAACTGGAGATCACGTGCCCTGTGCACGGTGGTCGCGACCAGTCTCCTGGCGCTGGGAGGACCGCTGCTGTCGGCCACGGCAGCCGGTGGCCCCAACATCGCCGTGGGGGACGCCACGGCGGCGAGCAGCTCGCACGCCGAATACGGAGCCGCCAACATCACCGACGGCAATCAGAGTTCGTACTGGCAGAGCGCCGGCAGCAGCCTGCCCCAGTGGGTCCAGACCGACCTCGGCGCCACCGAGCGCATCGACGAGGTCGTCCTGAGACTGCCCGCCGGCTGGGAGAGCCGCAGGCAGACCCTCTCCGTGCAGGGCAGTGCCGACGGCACGGGCTTCAGCACGCTGAAGACGTCCGCCACCTACGCCTTCGACCCGGGTGCGGACAACACGGTCACCGTGTCCTTTCCCGCCACGCAGACCCGGTTCGTGCGAGTGAACATCACCGCCAACACCGGCTGGCAGGCGGCCCAGCTCTCCGAGCTGGAGGTGCACGCGGCCGGAGAGTCGTCCACCAACCTCGCAGCCGGCCGACGGCTGACGGCGAGCAGTTCCACGGGCGCGTACACCCCGGGCAACGGCAACGACGGCAACAAGGCCACCTACTGGGAGAGCGCCAACAACGCCCTGCCGCAGTGGCTCCAGGCCGACCTCGGCTCCTCGCGCCGGGTCGACCGCGTCGTCCTGCGGCTGCCGGACGGGTGGCCGAACCGCAGCCAGACCCTGAAGATCCAGGCCAGTGAGAACGGCTCGGACTTCACCGACCTGACCGCGGCCAAGGCCTACACCTTCGACGCGGCCGGGGGTCAGTCGGCCACGATCACCTTCGACGCGGCCACCGCGCGCCACGTGCGGGTCCTGGTGACGGCCAACACCGGCCAGCCCGCCGCGCAGGTGTCCGAGCTGGAGGTCTACGGTCCCGAGACGGGCGACACCCAGGCCCCGACCACCCCCGCCGGCCTGGCGTTCACCGAGCCGGCCACCGGGCAGATCAGGCTCACCTGGAACGCGTCCTCGGACGACACGGCCGTCACGGGGTACGACGTCTACGCCAACGGCGAGCTGCTGACCTCGGTCGCGGGTGACGTCACCACGTACACGGACACCAGGCCGGCCGACACGACGGTCACCTACTACGTGCGCGCCAGGGACGCGGCCGGCAACCAGTCCGGCAACAGCAACACGGTCACCCGCCGGGCCGACACCGGCGACACACAGGCGCCCACCGCGCCCGCGAACCTGGCCCTGACCGAACCGGCCGCCGGGCAGATCAAGCTGACCTGGACCGCCTCGACCGACGACAAGGGCGTCACCGGGTACGACGTCTACGCCAACAACCAGCTCCGCAAGAGCGTCGGCGGCGACGTCACCACCTACACCGACACCCAGCCGGCGTCGGCGAACGTGACCTACTTCGTGCGGGCCAAGGACGCGGCCGGCAACGAGTCGGGCAACAGCAACTCCGTGACCCGCACCGGCACCGGCGGCGACGGCTCGAACCTGGCCGTCGGCAAGCCGATCAGCGCCTCGTCCCACATCCACACCTACGTCGCCGAGAACGCCAACGACAACAGCACGTCGACCTACTGGGAGGGCGCGGCGGGCAGCTACCCGAACACGCTGACCCTGAAGCTGGGCGCAAACGCGGACGTCGACCGCGTCGTCCTCAAGCTCAACCCGGACAACAGCTGGTCCAAGCGCACCCAGAACATCCAGGTGCTCGGCCGGGACCAGGACGCGTCCGGCCTCACCTCCCTGGTGGACGCGAAGGACTACGTCTTCGACCCGGCGAGCGGCGGCAACAGCGTGTCCATACCCGTCGGGAAGCGGGCCGCCGACGTCCAGCTCAGGTTCACCGCCAACAGCGGGGCGACGGCCGGGCAGGTCGCCGAGTTCCAGGTCGTCGGCACCCCGGCGCCCAACCCGGACCTCGAGGTGACGAAGCTGACCACGTCACCGGACTCCCCCGTCGAGTCGGACGAGATCACGGTGGCCGCGACGGTCCGCAACAGTGGCGCCGCCGACGCCCCCGCCGGCAAGGTCGCCGTCCGGCTGGGCGACACCAAGGTCGCCACCGCCGACGTCCCCGCCCTCAAGGCGGGTGCCCAGACCAGCGTCAGCGCGTCCGTCGGGGCCCGCGACGCCGGTTCGTACGAACTGAGCGCGGTCGCCGACGAGGCGAACGAGATCATCGAGCAGAACGAGACCAACAACACCTACACGCGGCCCGAGCCGCTGGTCGTCAAGCCCGTGCAGAGCTCCGACCTGGTCGCCGCCGCCGTCTCCACCGCACCGTCCAGTCCGGCCGCCGGTGACGACGTGACCTTCAAGGTCGCGCTGAAGAACCAGGGCACCCAGGATTCCGCGGGCGGCGGCCACCCGGTGACGCTCGCCCTGCTCGACGCCAAGGGCAGCACCGTCAAGACCCTGACCGGCGAGCACTCCGGCGTCATCGCCGCCGGCGAGACGGCCCCGGCCGTGAGCCTCGGCACCTGGAAGGCGGCCAACGGCTCGTACTCCCTGAGGGTCACCGTCGGCGACGACGCGAACGAGCTGCCGGTCAAGCGGGAGAACAACACCTCCACGCAGCCGCTGTTCGTCGGGCGCGGCGCGAACATGCCGTACGACATGTACGAGGCGGAGGACGGCACGGTCGGCGGCGGTGCCACCGTGGTCGGACCCAACCGCACCATCGGCGACATCGCGGGCGAGGCGTCCGGGCGCAAGGCCGTCCACCTGGACCAGACCGGCGAGTACGTCGAGTTCACCACGAAGGCGGACACCAACACCCTGGTGACCCGCTTCTCGATCCCGGACGCGCCGGGCGGCGGCGGCATCGACGCCACACTCAACGTGTACGTCGACGGCGTCATGAAGAAGGCGCTGCCGCTGACGTCGAAGTACGCCTGGCTGTACGGTGCCGAGGCCTCACCGGGCAACTCCCCGGGCGCGGGCGCCCCGCGGCACATCTACGACGAGGCGCACATCATGCTGGGCGAGACCGTCCCGGCGGGCAGCAGGATCCGGCTGCAGAAGGACGCGGCGAACACCTCCGACTACGCGATCGACTTCGTCAACCTGGAGCAGGTCTCCGCGCTGCCGAACCCCGACCCGGCGGCGTACGCGGTGCCGGCCGGGTTCACTCACCAGGACGTGCAGAACGCGCTCGACAAGGTCCGCATGGACACCTCGGGCAAGCTCGTCGGGGTGTACCTGCCGCCGGGCGACTACCAGACGTCGAGCAAGTTCCAGGTGTACGGCAAGGCGGTGAAGGTGGTCGGCGCCGGTCCCTGGTTCACCCGGTTCCACGCGCCCACGACGCAGGACAACACCGACATCGGCTTCCGTGCCGAGGCGAGCGCCAAGGGCTCGACGTTCGCGAACTTCGCCTACTTCGGCAACTACACGAGCCGGATCGACGGGCCGGGCAAGGTGTTCGACTTCTCCAACACCTCGGACATCGTGATCGACAACATCTGGAACGAACACATGGTGTGCCTGTACTGGGGCGCCAACACCGACCGGATGACGATCAAGAACTCCCGGATCCGCAACATGTTCGCCGACGGCATCAACATGACCAACGGCTCGACCGACAACCTGGTCTCCAACAACGACGCCCGGGCCACCGGCGACGACAGCTTCGCGCTCTTCTCGGCGATCGACGCGGGCGGCGCGGACATGAAGAACAACCTGTACGAGAACCTCACGACGACGCTGACCTGGCGTGCCGCGGGTCTCGCCGTCTACGGCGGCTACAACAACACCTTCCGGAACATCCACATCGCGGACACCCTGGTCTACTCGGGCATCACCATCAGCTCGCTGGACTTCGGCTACCCGATGAACGGCTTCGGCACCGATCCGACGACCTTCGAGAACGTCTCGATCGTCCGGGCCGGCGGACACTTCTGGAACGGGCAGACCTTCCCGGGCATCTGGGTGTTCTCGGCGTCCAAGGTGTTCCAGGGGATCAGGGTCAACAACGTCGACATCGTGGACCCGACCTACAGCGGCATCATGTTCCAGACGAACTACGTGGCAGGTCAGCCGCAGTACCCGATCAAGGACACGGTCTTCACCGACGTCTCCGTCACGGGCGCGCACAAGAGCGGTGACGAGTTCGACGCCAAGTCCGGCTTCGGCCTGTGGGCCAACGAGATGCCCGAGAACGGGCAGGGACCGGCGGTCGGTGAGGTCACCTTCAACGGGCTGAAGCTCAGCGACAACGCCGTGGACATCCGGAACACGACGTCCACCTTCAAGATCATTCGCAATCCGTAGTCCCGTAGGGCACTGACTGGCGCAAGTCTCTTGCGGAGACTTGCGCTAGTCTTGCGTTTGTGACGCGACGACTTGCTCAGGTGGCGAAGAAGGTTGGGGTCAGCGAGGCCACGGTCAGCCGGGTGCTCAACGGCAAGCCGGGGGTCTCGGCGGCGACCCGGCAGTCCGTGCTGAGCGCGCTGGACGTGCTGGGCTACGAGCGGCCCACCCAGCTGCGGGGCGAGCGCGCCCGCCTGGTCGGGCTGGTCCTGCCCGAGTTGCAGAACCCCATCTTCCCCGCGTTCGCCGAGGTCATCGGCGGCGCGCTGGCCCAGCAGGGGCTGACCCCGGTGCTGTGCACGCAGACCAAGGGCGGCGTCTCCGAGGCGGACTACGTCGAGTTGCTGTTGCAGCAGCAGGTCTCCGGTGTCGTCTTCGCCGGCGGCGGGCTGTTCGCGCAGGCGGACGCCCCGCACGACCACTACCGGCTGCTCGCCGAGCGCAACATCCCCGTGGTGCTGGTCAACGCCTCCATAGCGGACCTCGGGTTCCCCTGCATCGCCTGCGACGACGCGGTGGCCGTAGGACAGTCCTGGCGGCACCTGGCGTCGTTGGGTCACGAGCGGATCGGGCTCGTGCTCGGCCCCTCCGACCACATCCCCTCCCGCCGCAAGCTGGCCGCCGCCCGGGAGGCCGCGGCGGCGGCCGGCGGCGCCCTGCCCGACGCGTACGTGGAGCGGGCCATGTTCTCCCTGGAGGGCGGCCAGGCAGCCGCCACCCGCCTCCTGGAACGCGGCGTCACCGGCATCATCTGCGCCAGCGACCCCCTCGCCCTCGGCGCCGTCCGCGCCGCCCGCCGCCGCGGCCACCACGTCCCCCACGACGTCTCCGTCGTCGGCTACGACGACAGCGCCTTCATGACCTGCACCGAACCACCCCTCACCACCGTCCGCCAACCCATCGAAGCCATGGGACGCGCCGCCGTCGACCTCCTCTGCGCCCAGATCCAAGGCACCGAAGTCCCGCACAGCGAGCTGCTCTTCGAACCCGAACTCGTCGTCCGCGGCTCCACCGCACAGGTGTCCACCCGGTAGCGGGATCTCAACTTCTACGACGGACTGTCAAACAATTACGAAATCAGCGCGAGATATTGCGTTCACTTGTTCACGGTGGTTGAGTGAGCGGCGCCCCACAACGCATCGGCGGTGGGGCGCCTTCCACGTTCATGCCCGAAGGGGACCACCCATGAGAAGTGCTCGGTTCCGCCGTACTCGCCGTGCCGGCGCCATCACGCTCGTCTCCGCTCTCACCCTGACCGCTCTCGCCGCCTGCGGCACGAGCAGCAGTGACGACGGCGGCGGTTCCGAAGGCGGCAGCGGGTCGTCCGACCCGGCTGCCCCGCTGGACCCGAAGACCAAGGTGACGATCACCATCGACTGCATGCCGCCGAAGGCGAAGGCGGCCGAGCTCAAGGAGTGGAAGGAGGACGTCAAGGCGTTCAACGAGATCTACCCGAACGTCACCATCGAGGGCCGCTCCACCCCGGGCCAGTGTCTGGAGCCGCCGCGCTTCACGGCGATGCTCAAGGCCAAGTCGCAACCCGACGTCTTCTACACCTACTTCACCGACCTGCCCCAGGTGCTGGACAACGACGGCGCCGAGGACATCACGGCCTACGTCAACGACAAGACCGTCCCGGCCCTGAAGGACATCGACCCGAACGTCCTCGGCTCGCTCAAGCACGAGAACAAGCTCTACGGCCTGCCCACCAGCAACTACACGATGGGTCTGCTGATCAACCGCAAGCTCTTCGAGAAGGCCGGTCTCGACCCGGACACCCCGCCGCGGACCTGGGACGAGGTCCGCACCGCCGCCAAGAAGATCGCAGACCTGGGCGACGGCATCGCCGGCTTCGGCGAGTACAGCGCGGGCAACACCGGCGGCTGGCACTTCACCGCCCAGATGTACAGCCGCGGCGCCGAAGTCGTGGACGAGAGCGGCAAGAAGGCGGTCTTCAACAACGAGGCGGGCAAGGAGGTGGCCGAGAACCTCCACGCCATGCGCTGGGAGGACGAGAGCATGGGCAAGACCCAGCTGCTCAAGTGGGGCGACCTGCAGAAGCAGATCGCCACCGACAAGCTCGGCATGTTCCTCGCCGCGCCGGACGACATCACGTACATGGTCCAGCAGCTCGGCGCCGACTACGAGAACTTCGGCATGGGCCCGATCCCCGGCGCGAAGAACACCCTCGCCGGCGGCAACAGCTACATGATCAAGAAGGGGATATCCCCCGACAAGATCAAGGCGGCCGTCGCCTGGCTGAACTTCGAGAACCTCACCGTCGGCAAGGGGCAGTTCGACTGGGCCCGCAAGAAGAAGGACGACCTGCCGGTGGGGCTCCCGCAGCCCAACTTCTGGCTGAACGAGTCGAAGAAGAAGGACGACGCGGCCCGGCTCGAGCACGCCACCATGCCGGTCGAGAACTTCAAGTCGTTCATGGACAACCCGGTCCCGGGCATGGCCGAGCCGCCGAAGGCCCAGGAGGTCTACAAGGTCCTGGACAACGTGATGTCCGGCCTCCTCACCAACGAGGACGCCGACATCGACAAGCTGCTCTCCACCGCGGAGCAGCAGGTCAACCAGGTTCTGGCCACGCAGTGACCGGCTCCCTCGGGGGGCGGGCCGCACCGCCCCCCGGGGCCCATGAGATCAGCCCCAAGGAGCGACGATGTCGGCCCCCAGCCTGACCCCGAGCAAGGCGGCCAGAGCCCGCCACGCCCAGCCGCCGGTGGACGGCCCGCCCCAGCGCGGCGGGTCGTTCGGCAGGAGCCTGAAGCGCAACCTCACCGCGCACGGATTCCTGATCGGAGCGGTTCTCTGCTTCGCGTTCTTCTCCTGGTACCCGATGGTCCGGGAGTTCTTCCTCGCCTTCCAGAAGACGGACCAGGGCGAGGTCTCCTGGGTCGGCCTGGAGAACCTGGAGACGGTCTTCAACGACCCGGCCTTCTGGCAGGCCTGGCGCAACACCGCGCTGTTCACCGTGCTGGCCCTGGTCCTCGGCTTCGCCGTGCCGTTCGTCGTCGCCATCGTCATCAACGAACTCAGGCACGGCAAGGGGTACTTGCGTCTGCTCGTCTACCTTCCGGTGATGCTGCCCCCGGTCGCCTCCGTGCTCCTGTTCAAGTACCTGTACGACCCCGGTTACGGCCTGCTCAACGAGGTGTTCGGCTTCTTCGGGCTGCCCGAGCAGCAGTGGCTGCAGGACCCCGGCCTCTCCATGCTGTCCGTGGTCATCGCCTCGACCTGGATGAACATGGGCGGCGCGGCACTCATCTACCTGGCCGCGCTCCAGGGCATCCCCGGCGAGCTGTACGAGGCGGCGGAGCTGGACGGAGCCGGGCTGCTGCGCAAGATCTGGCACGTCACCATCCCGCAGACGCGGCTCATCCTCTCGCTCATGCTGCTGATGCAGATCATCGCCACCATGCAGGTCTTCGTGGAGCCCTTCCTGCTCACCGGCGGCGCCGGCCCCGAGGGCTCGACGACCACGGTCGTCTACCTCATCTACCAGTACGCCTTCAACTTCAACAACTACGGTGCCGCGGCGGCCCTCGGCCTGCTGCTCCTCGTACTGCTGGCCGGGTTCTCGGCGGCGTACGTGAAGCTGAGCCGCGCCGAGGACGAGTAGAGCCGGGGGAAAGCACAGATGTCCACACGCACACTCATCTCACCGGCCCAGCTCGCCCGCCCGCGCGGCAAGGCGCTGTACTGGGTGGTGTTCGGTCTCGTCGTCGCCCTGTTCACCGTGGTCTTCCTCGGCCCGATGTACTGGATGGTCTCCAGCGGTTTCAAGAACACCCAGGAGGCCGTGCAGACCCCGCCGACGCTCTTCCCCGAGTCCTTCCAGCCCGACAACTACTCGCAGGCCTGGGACGTCATGGACCTGGCGAGCCTGTTGGGGAACACCCTGTTCTACGCGTTCGGCGCGCTCGCTTTCCAGCTGGTGTTCGACGTGGCGGCGGCCTACTCGCTGTCCAAGCTCCGGCCGGTCCTCGGCAAGGCGATCCTCGGTCTGATGCTGGCCACGCTGATGATCCCGGCGACCGTGCTGGTCGTGCCGCAGTACCTGACGGTGCTCGACGTCCCGGTCTTCGAACGCAACCTGCTGAACACGCCGTGGGCGATCTGGCTGCCGTCGGTGACCAACGCCTTCAACATCTTCCTGCTGAAGCGGTTCTTCGACTCGATCCCGCGGGAACTGCTCGACGCCGCCTCCATGGACGGCGCCTCGCCGATGCGCACGCTCTGGTCGATCGTGCTGCCGATCTCCCGGCCGATCCTCGGCGTGGTGTCCATCTTCGCGATCGTGGGCGTCTGGAAGGACTTCCTCTGGCCCATGCTGACCCTGCCCGACCCGGCCAAGCAGACCCTGAACGTCGGGATCTACTCCCTGTCCAACGGGGTGCCCATGAACGTGCTGATCGCGGCGCTCACCATGGCCTCGCTGCCCACCCTCGTCATCTTCCTGATCTTCCAGCGCAACATCATGAGCGGACTCACCGCCGGAGGACTCAAGGGCTGAGGGCCGAGGGCCGAGGCGCTCCTCGCCCCCTCCCGCTCCCCCGCCTCCCGGCAGCACGTCCCGTCAACCTTCGCCGCCGGCCCGTCCGACGCCCCGCTCTGTCCGGGCCGGCGGCGAAGATCCACCCTGCCCGAAAGGACCGTCACGTGGCAGCCCCCAACTCGCACCGCACCGACGACTGGTGGCGCGACGCCGTCATCTACCAGGTGTACCCCCGCAGTTTCGCCGACGGCGACGGCGACGGCACCGGTGACCTCGCGGGCGTGAGGGCGAGACTGCCCCACCTCGCCGAACTCGGCGTGGACGCCGTCTGGTTCACCCCCTGGTACGTCTCACCGCTCGTCGACGGCGGCTACGACGTCGCCGACTACCGCACCATCGACCCGGCCTTCGGCACCCTGGGCGAGGCCGAGAAGCTGATCGCCGAGGCCCGGGAGCTAGGCATCCGCACCATCGTGGACATCGTCCCCAACCACGTGTCCGACCAGCACGCCTGGTTCCGGGCGGCGCTGGAGGCCGGTCCGGGCAGCCCGGAGCGGGAGCGGTTCCACTTCCGTCCCGGCCGCGGTGCCCACGGGGAGCTGCCGCCCAACGACTGGCCCTCGCAGTTCTCCGGCCGCACCTGGACCCGGGTCCCGGACGGCGAGTGGTACCTGCACCTGTTCACCCCGGAGCAGCCCGACCTGAACTGGGCCCATCCCGAGGTCCGCCGGGAGCACGAGGAGGTCCTGCGCTTCTGGTTCGAGCGCGGGGTGGCGGGCGTACGCATCGACTCCGCGGCCCTGCTCGCGAAGGACCCGGCGCTCGCGGACTTCGTGGAGGGCGTCGACCCGCACCCGTACATCGACCAGGACGAGCTGCACGACATCTACCGCTCCTGGCGCAAGGTCGCCGACGAGTACGGGGGCGTCTTCGTCGGCGAGGTGTGGCTGCCCGACGCCGAGCGCTTCGCCCGCTACCTGCGCCCCGACGAGCTGCACACCGCCTTCAACTTCAACTTCCTGTCCTGCCCCTGGGAGGCGGACCGGCTGCGCCGCACCATCGACGACACGCTGGCCGAACACGCCCCCGTCGGCGCCCCGGCCACCTGGGTGCTCTGCAACCACGACGTGACGCGCACCGTGACCCGGTACGGCCGCGAGGACACCGGCTTCGACTTCGCGAAGAAGGCCTTCGGCACCCCGACCGACCTGGCCCTGGGCACCCGGCGCGCGCGGGCCGCCGCGCTGCTGACGCTGGCCCTGCCCGGCTCCGTCTACCTGTACCAGGGGGAGGAACTGGGCCTGCCCGAGGCCGACATCCCCCTCGATCGGATCCAGGACCCGATGCACTTCCGTTCCGGGGGCGTCGACCCGGGGCGGGACGGCTGCCGCGTCCCCCTCCCCTGGGAGGCCGACGCACCGTACTGCGGGTTCGGCTCGGAGACCGAGCCCTGGCTGCCGCAACCGGAGGGCTGGTCGGCGTACGCGGCGGACCGCCAGAGCGCGGACCCCGGCTCGATGCTGTCGCTGTACCGCGAGGCCCTGCGCCTGCGGCGCTCCACCGAGGGGTTCGGCGACGGCCCGCTGGACTGGCTGCCGGCGCCGGACGGCGTCCTCGCCTTCCGGCGCGCGGGCGGCACCGTGTGCGTCGTCAACCTGTCCGCCGCGCCGGTCGAACTGCCCGGGCACCGGGATGTGCTGCTGGTCAGCGGGCCCCTGGACGACTCCGGCCGGCTGCCGGCGGACACGGCGGTGTGGCTGCGCGCCTGAGCCGTCCCGAGGGGCGCCCCTGCCCGTGTGGACGCGGACAGGGGTGCCGCCGTCGCCGGTCGTCCCGTGGCAGGGCAGAATCGGGACAGGAGGCCGTGGGAGGAGGCGGACGCGTGCGGGAACGACCGTGGCTGGGCGGGCTGCGCCGCCCTCCGAATCCCCTCGTGAGCGGACACCGGGCGGCGCGGGGCGCGCTGCGGTCGGTGTCGGAGGCACTGGGCGCACGCAGGCGGCTGGCCTGGCTGAACGCGGCGGACCTGAGTATCGGCACGACGCTCGACGTACGGCGCACGGCGGAGGAGCTGGCCGGCTTCACCGTGCCGGAGCTGGCCGACGGCGCCGCGGTGGACCTCCTCGACTCGGTGCTGCGGTTCCAGGACGGCGAGCGGGCCGGCGGAGGGGAGGCGCCCCGGCTCAGGGCCATGGCGGTGTCGGAGGTCGAGGGCCTGAACCTGGCGCCCGATCCCGTGGGCGAGCTGTCGGTGCACACCGCCGACCGCCTGGGGCAGCGGTGCCTCACCACCCGCCGGCCGGTGCTGGTGTCCCGGATGACGCGGGCGGACTTCGCGGTGATCGCCCCCTCGCGCGAGTCGTCGGACATCATGCGCCGGGCGGGTGTCCATTCCTACCTGGCGGTGCCCCTGATCGCGCGCGGGGTGCTGCTGGGGCTCGCCGACTTCGTCCGGGCCGGCCACCGGGCGCCGTTCAACCGGACCGACGTGGCGCTGGCGATGGAGCTGGCTTCCAAGGCCGCCGTGTACATCGACAACGCACGGCTCTACGGGCGCGAGCGCGACCATGTGGTCACCCTCCAGCGCGCGCTGCTCCCCCGCTCCAGCCCGAGCACCCCGGGCCTGGACGTGTCCTCGTGCTACGACCCGGCCGCCGATCCGGCCGCCGTGGGCGGCGACTGGTTCGACGTGGTCGCGCTGCCCAGCGGCCGTACGGCGCTGATGGTGGGCGACGTGATGGGGCGCGGCCTGGCGGCCGCCGCGACCATGGGGCGGCTGCGCACGGTGGCCCGGACCCTGATGGCGCTGGACATCGCGCCCGAGCGGCTGCTGGCCCGGCTCGACCTGGCCGCCCGGGATCTGGAGGAGGACCAGGTCGCCACGTGTCTGTGCGCGGTCTACGACCCGTACGGCAGCACCTTCCGCATCGCCAGCGCCGGGCATCCGCCCCCGCTGCTGACCGGGCCCGACGGTGCCGTCTCGTTCCTGGAGGTACCCGCGGGGGCGCCGCTGGGGACGGGGGTGATCCCGTACGACCAGGTCGAGCGGCAGGTGCCCGAGCGGAGCCGGCTGACGCTGTACACGGACGGGCTGGTCAGGTCGCGCACGGCCGACCTGGGGACCCAGCTGGAGCGGCTGCGCGAGGCGGTCGGCGGCGGGGTGCCCGAGGACGGGACCGAGTGCCGGGCGGTGGCCGAACGGGTCGGCGGGGACCGGTCGGACGACGCGATCGTGCTGGCCGCCTTCGTCCGGCCGCTCGCTGCGGACTGCGACGTGTACGTACGGGCGCTGCCGCCGGACGGCAAGGCCGCCGGACAGGCCCGTACGGCGGTGCGCGAGCAGTTGGAGCGGTGGGGCCTGGAGGAACTCGTCGACACCACGGAGCTGGTGGTGAGCGAGCTGGTCGGCAATGCCCTGCGGTACGGCAACGCCCCCGGGGAGCTGCGGCTGCTGCGGCACGAGCGGCTGTCCGTGGAGGTCTCGGACTCGGGTCCCGACCTGCCGCAGATCCAGCACGCGGACGTGAGCGACGAGAGCGGGCGCGGTCTGCAGCTGATCAACATGATGTGCCGGCGCTGGGGCTCGTGCCGCACGCCCGGCGGGAAGGTCGTGTGGGCGGAGCAGGACCTGCCGGTGCGGGCCGGGGCGTCCGGCCCGCAGTAGCGCTTCCGCGGACCGCCTATGCGGCCTTCTCCAGGGCCGGACGTTCGAACTGGGTGCGGTGCAGTTGGGCGTAGCGGCCGCCGGCCGCGAGGAGTTCCTCGTGGGTGCCGCTCTCCACGATGCGGCCGGCCTCGACGACCAGGATCCGGTCGGCCGCCCTGACGGTGGACAGCCGGTGCGCGATGACGACGGCCGTCCTGCCCTGCAGGGCCTCGGTGAGGGCCTCCTGGACGGCCGCCTCGGAGGTGTTGTCGAGGTGGGCGGTGGCCTCGTCGAGGATGACGACGCGCTGGCGGGCCAGCAGCAGCCGGGCGATGGTCATGCGCTGGCGTTCGCCGCCGGAGAGCCGGTAGCCGCGCTCGCCGACCACGGTGTCCAGCCCGTCCGGCAGGGACCGTACGAGGTCGGCCAGGCGGGCGCGGCGCAGCGCCTCCCACAACTCGTCCTCCCCGGCGCCCGGCCGGGCGAGCAGCAGGTTGGCCCGGACGGTGTCGTGGAAGAGGTGGCCGTCCTGGGTGACCATGCCGACGGTGTCGCGCAGCGACCGGGCGCTCAGTTCGCGCACGTCGACGCCGCCGACGCGGACGGTGCCCGCGTCGGTGTCGTACAGGCGCGGCAGGAGCTGGGCGATGGTGGACTTGCCGGCGCCGGACGAGCCGACGAGCGCGATGGTCTGGCCGGGTTCGGCGCGAAAGGAGAGGCCGTGCAGGACCTCTTCGCCGCCGCGGGTGTCCAGGGTGGCGACCTCTTCGAGGGAGGCCAGGGAGACCTTGTCGGCGGACGGGTAGCCGAAGCGGACGTCCTCGAACTCGACGGCGACCGGGCCGTCGGGGACCGGGCGGGCGTCGGGCTTCTCGTCGATGAGCGGGGCCAGGTCGAGGACCTCGAAGACCCGCTCGAAGCTGACGAGGGCGCTCATGACCTCCACCCGGGCCCCGGCGAGCGCGGTCAGCGGCGCGTACAGCCGGGTCAGCAGCAGGGCCAGGGCCACGACGGCGCCCGGGTCCAGGGTGCCGCGCAGGGCGAAGAAGCCGCCGAGGCCGTAGACGAGGGCGAGGGCGAGCGCGGAGACCAGGGTGAGTGCGGTGATGAAGGCGGCCTGGGCGGTGGCGGTGCGCACCCCGATGTCGGCGACCCGGCGGGCACGGTCGGCGAACTCGGCCGACTCCTCCTCCGGGCGGCCGAACAGCTTGATCAGGGTGGCGCCGGGCGCCGAGAAGCGCTCGGTCATACGGGTGCCCATGGCGGCGTTGAGCGCGGCGGCCTCGCGCTGCATTCGCGCCATGCGGCGGCCCATGCGCCGGGCCGGGAGCACGAACACCGGGAGCAGTACCAGCGCGAGCAGGGTGATCTGCCAGGACAGGGTCAGCATGACGGCGAGGGTGAGCAGCAGGGTGACCACGTTGCTGACGACGCCGGACAGGGTGTTGCTGAAGGCGCGTTGGGCGCCGATGACGTCGTTGTTGAGACGGGAGACGAGCGCTCCCGTACGAGTGCGTGTGAAGAACGCGACCGGCATGCGCTGCACATGATCGAACACGGCCGTGCGCAGATCGAGGATGAGTCCCTCCCCGAGCGTCGCCGAGAGCCTGCGGGAGAGGATGCCGAGCACCGCCTCGGCGACGGCGATGAGCGCGATGAGCAGGGCGAGGCGCACCACGGTGCCTTCGTCGCCGTCCGACACGATCGCGTCGACGACCTTTCCGGCGAGCACGGGGGTGGCGACGGCGAGGAGTGCGGTCGCCACCCCGAGCAGCAGGAACCGGACGATGCGGCGGCGGTGCGGGCGGGCGAACGCGCCGATGCGGCGCAGCGTGGCGCGGGCGAAGGGGCGGCGCTCGTCTTTGGCGTGCATGACGCTGTACAGCTGGGTCCACGCCGTGGTCTCCATACTCATGCGGGTGACCGTAGAACCTCGACCGACCTTGAGGTCAAGGAGACACCTCCCCCGGTCCGTAAGTCCTTGTCCGCGCGTCGGCCATCCGTAGTTGGCGCTGCTGGGGGAATGTCTTGTGGTGTGACGACAGCGGTTCGAGTCTCCGAGAAGCCACTCCTGCACCGCGTCCCGGTCCGCCGGGTGCTGTGTGTGCTTCCGCTGCTCCTGGTGGGCGTGGTGGCCGTGCGGCACCGGTCCGTGCTGGCCGAGGGGTTCGGCCATCTCGCCACGGCCCGCTGGCCCTGGCTGCTGGCCGCCGCCGGGGCGACCTGTCTGACCTGGGTGGCCGCCGCCTGCACCCGGCAGGGCGCGGTGGTGGAGCGGCTGCCCCGGAGGCGGCTGCTGGCCACGCAGTTCGCGGCGGGCGCGGCCAACCACCTGCTGCCGACCGGGCTGGGCGCGAGCGCGGTGAACCTGCGCTTCATGACCGTGTGCGGGCTGCCGCTCGCCCGTTCCTCGGCCGCCCTCGCCCTGTATCTGCTGGCGGAGAGCGTCGGCCGCCTCGCCCTGCTCGGCGCGCTGCTGATCGCGTTCCCCGGCGCGCTGCGGCTCGGGGCGCTGCTGCCCGATGCGGCCGTGGGACCGCTGCTGACCGTCGCGGGCGCCGTCCCGGTGGCGGCGGCGGTGGCACTGGCGCTGCTGCCGCGGCTGCGCGGGGCGCTGGCCTCCTTCCTGCGGACGGCCCTGGGCGAGGCCCGGTCGGTGCACGCCCGTCCGGCGCGGGCACTGGCGCTGTGGGGCGGCGCGCTGGCCTTCCCCGCGCTGCAGGCGTCGGTGCTGGTGCTGGTGGGGCGGGCGCTGGGTCTCGAGGTGCCGGCCGGGCACATGGCGGTGGCGTATCTGGCGGCGAC
This sequence comes from Streptomyces sp. CCM_MD2014, assembly GCF_000772045.1. Classification (GTDB taxonomy): domain Bacteria; phylum Actinomycetota; class Actinomycetes; order Streptomycetales; family Streptomycetaceae; genus Streptomyces; species Streptomyces salinarius. The sequence continues at coordinate 951,507 of NZ_CP009754.1, forward strand.
GGTGGCGGTGGCGCTGGTGCCCACGCCCGGCGGCATCGGCTCCGTCGAGGCGGCGCTGGTCGTGGCACTGGTGGCGGCGGGCGGCCCGGCGGCCGTGGCCACCGCGGTGGTACTGGCGTTCCGGCTGCTGACGGTGTGGCTGCCGCTGCTGCCCGGTGCGCTGACGCTGGCGGCGCTGGTGCGGATGCGGGTGATCTGAGGGCCTGAGGCGGCCTGGGTGCCGGGAGGCGGGCACGTCAGGCGACGGTGACGTGCACCGGGCCGCCGGCGGGATCGACCCGGTGCGTCCAGCGCGCCGTCAGCGTCAGCGGGCGGTGCGGGACGGCCGTGGTGAGGGGGAACCGCTCGCGGTGCAGGGGGCGGCCGTCCTGGGTGACGTGCAGGACGGGGCGGGGCAGGGGGAGCGCCGTGCGCAGGAGGTACGGGAAGCGGTCGCCCGGGGTGACGCGGTTCGGGGCGATGCGGCGCAGGGGCGGGTCGGCGACGAGAGGGACGCCGGTGGGCCAGTGCAGGCCCTCCGCGCCGGGTGCCGTGCCGTCCGTGAGCCAGTCGCGTACGGCGGTCGCGGCGTGCGCGCCCTCGCGGGCCGCCGTGGCCGCGCTCTCGGCGGCGTGCAGCACGCTGCCGACTGCGAAGACGCCGGGCCGCGAGGTGCGCAGGGCGCCGTCCACGGCGGGCCCGCGGGTGCCGGGGTCCAGGGTCAGCCCGCCGCGCCGGGCGAGTTCGTGGTCGGGGACGAAGTCGCCGGTGAACACGACGGTGTCGCAGGGCAGTATGGCCGTACGGCCGTCGCGGTGGCGTACGCGTACGCCCGACAGGCGGCCGTGGCCGAGGAGTTCGGTGACGGTGGTGCCGGTGAGCACGGGGGTGCGGTGCCGCAGCCGGGCGTCGAGGGTCCGCGCGGGGGCCGCGGGGGCCCGGGCCGGCTCCGTGACGAGTGCGACGACCTCGGCTCCGGCGGCCCGTACGGTGCCGGCGGCGGCGTGGGAGACGGCCTCGGCGCCGACGATCACCGCACGGGTGCCGATGTGCTGCCCGTACAGGTGGACCGCCTGCTGGAGTTCGCCGGTGGTGTAGACGCCGGCGGGCCGGGTGCCGGGTACGAGGCGGGCGGCGCGGGGGCGTTCGCGGGCGCCGGTGGCCAGGACGACGGCGCGGGCGGTCACGGTCTCGGCGCCCTGGGGGCCGACGGTGGTGAGGGCGCGCGGGCCGGCCCAGTCGAGGGCGGTGACGCCGGTGCGCACGTCGGCTCCGGCGTGCTCGGCCGACGCGGCGAGGATGCGGGCGTGGTCCGGGCCGGTCAGCGCGTGCGGCCAGGTGCCGAAGCCCCGGTGCGCGCAGTGCCTGGGCACTCCGCCGGGCGACTGCTCGCGCTCCAGGACCTCGACGCGGGCGCCGGCCGTCGCGAGCAGGGACGCTGCCGTGAGTCCGGCGGGGCCGGCCCCCACCACCAGGACGTCGACCCGCCGGCTCGTCACCGCTGCGCCTCCTCGAACAACGCCCGTACCGCCGCGCCGCAGGAGAAGCCCTGGCAGCGGCCGGCGCGGGCCCGGGTGCGGCGGCGCAGCCCGTCGAGCGAGCGGGGCGGGATCGGGCCGGCGAGGGCGTCGCGGATCTCGCCGCGGGAGACGCGTTCGCAGTGGCAGACCAGGATCCCGTACTCGGGGTCGGCGGCGACGACGTCCGGTTGCTGGTGGGGGCGGGGAAGGGCTTCGCCGAGGTTGGGCATGCGGACCGGCTCCGGCGGGCGCCGGGGGCCGAGGGCGAGACCGGTGTCCGCGAGCAGGCCGGTGACGTGCTCGGCGATGGCGAGGGAGGCGGTGAGGCCGGTGGAGCGGATGCCGCCGACGGTGACGTAGCCCTGAGCGGAGTGGGCGGCGATCCGGTAGTCGTCGTGCCCGGTGGCCGCGCGCAGGCCCGCGTAGACGGCGGTGACCTCCTCCTCCAGCAGGGCGGGGAGGATGCGGCGGCCCTGCTCCCGCAGCCTGCGCAGTCCCTCGGCGGTGGAGCCGGTGGCGTGCTTGTCGTCGAGGTCTTCGGCGGTGGGGCCGAGCAGGACGTTGCCGTAGACGGTGGGGGCGACCAGGACGCCCTTGCCGAGGGCGGTGGGGACGGGCAGGAGGATGTGGCGGACGAGGGCGCGGGCGAACTTGTCGTGGACGACGAGCTGACCCCGGCGCGGGGTGACGGTGAAGTCGTCGTGACCGAGGCTCCGGTCGAGGGTGTCGGCGTGCAGCCCGGCGGCGTTGACGAGCCGGCGGGCGTGCAGCGGTCCGCGCGGGGTGTCGAGCCGGTGGACGCCGTCCGTGTGACCGGCGTGCGTGACCGGCGCGCCGAGGTGCAGGTCGGCTCCGGCGCGGACCGCCTGGACGGCGTACGCCAGGGTCGTCGTCCAGGGGCAGATGATGCTCTCGCCGGGCACGTGCAGGGCGCCGAGCGCGCCGGGGCCGAGGTGGGGTTCGCGGGCGTAGAGGTCGGCGGGGCCGAGGAGGCGGGTGTCGTGGTACTCGTTGCGCACGGCCTTCTCCGCCAGGCGGGGCAGGGTCGCGAGCTGCTCCTCGTCCCAGGCGACGAGCAGGGCGCCGACGCGTTCGACGGGGATGCCCGACTCGGCCGCGTACGCGGCGAGTTCGCGGGCGCCCTCGCGCACGAGCCGGGCCTCCAGCGAGCCGGGCACGGCGTCGAAGCCGGTGTGCAGGATGGCGGTGTTGGCCTTGGAGGTGCCCTGCCCGACGTCGTCCTGCGCCTCGACGAGGGCGATCCGCAGCCCCGGGTGGTGCGCGAGCCGCCGCGCGATCGCGCACCCGACGACCCCGGCACCGACGACCGCCACGTCGTACGGCTCGACGGGCAGGTGCCCCGAGACGGTGACGGTCACGCGGAACCCCCTGCGCGCGACGCGCCGCCCGGGGCATGGCACGTCACCGTCCCGCGGAGCGGCGTGCCCGGCAGCCGGCCGGTCCGTGACCGCCCCGTGCCACCGCGCCCGGAGACCCTCTGCGCACCGGCGCCCGTCCACCCGGGCCCTCGCCCCGGCAGGTATCCGCAGGCGTCCGGCGCAGGCGCCGCAGACGGTGCGGCAGGCCGTTCGACGGCAAGCCGGGACCGCCCGTCACCCCGCGCGGCGCCGGACGCCACCGGACTCGACGCCCCGGTACCCGAGGGCGTCGCGCCGAGCGCCCGCCCGGCGCCCGGCCGGCCCGTGACGCACCGCCCCGCGGTCCTCCCGGCACGCGGTGCCGCCGGCAGCGGTGGCGCGGGCACCGAAGCATCGGCAGACCGCTGCCGTGCGGGCCGGGACGAGCGCTTCGCCCGGCCGGGCACGGGCTCGTCGGGCGTGTGCGTGCCCGGTGCGGCAGGTGTGGGCCGTGTCGTTGCGGGGCGGCGGTCGCCGCGGGGGCCGCTCGTCATGGCGCGCCCCCGGCGAGCAGGGCGGCGACCGCCGTGCGGAAGCGGGCGCGGCGTTCGCCGGCCTCGTCGGGGGTGATGCGGGGCTCGTACACGGTGGTGGGTCCGGTGTCGGGAAGGGCCTCGGCGAGGGTGAGGGACGGGTCCGCGCCGAGCCGGGCGAGCGCGCCGACGCCGAGGGCGGTTGCGTCCGGCAGCGCGGACACCTCGACCGGGCGTTGCAGCAGGTCGGCCTGGGTCTGCATGAGGAGGGCGGAACGGGTGAGGCCGCCGTCGGCCCGCAGGGCGGTCAGCGGACCGTCGAGGTCCGCCGCCGCGGCGTCGGCGAGTTCGGCGACCTGGGCGGCGAGGCCCTCGCACAGGGCGCGCACCAGGTGCCCCGGGGTGGTGTCCAGGCCGAGACCGGTGAGCGAGCCGCGCAGGTCCCCGCGCCACCAGGGGGCGGCGAGCCCGGCCAGCGCCGGGACGAAGGTGACGCCGCCGGTGTCGGGGACGGCGGCGCCCAGGCGGTCGAGGTCGGCGGAGCCGGTGATGACGCCGAGGTCGGTGAGCCAGCGTACGGCGGAGGCGGCCGTGTACACCTGGCCGTCCAGGCAGTGGTCGGTGCGTCCGCCGAGCCGCCAGGCGACGCAGGCGGCGAGGCCCGAGGCGCCCCGGCGTGGTGTGCCGCCGGTGTGGGCGAGGAGGAACGCGCCGGTGCCGTAGGTGCACTTGGCGGTGCCGGGTTCGGTGACGCGCTGGGCGAGCAGTGCGGCCTGCTGGTCGACGGCGAGCCCGGTGAGCGGGAGTTCGGGTCCGAAGGCCTTGGTGGTACCGACGTGGGCGGCGTTGTCCACGATGTGCGGGAGACGTTCGCCGGTCAGCCCGTACAGCTCCAGGGCGCGCGGTGACCACTCGGTGCGGTCGAGGTCGAGGAGCTGGGTGCGGGAGGCGGTCGCGGCGTCCGTGACATGGGCGCCGGTGAGGTGGTGGACCAGCCAGGTGTCGGAGGTGGTGACCCGGCCGGCGCCGGTGAGGTGCCGTCGGATCCAGGCCATCTTCGGTGCGGCGAAGTACGGGTCCAGCGGCAGACCGGTCAGGTCTCGCAATTCGTCCGCGTGGTCGCCGAGTTCGCCGCAGAGAGGTTCCGCCCGGCGGTCCTGCCAGACCAGCGCGTCGGTGAGCGGGCGGCCGGTGTCCGGGTCCCAGGCGAGGACCGTCTCGCCCTGGTTGGCCAGACCGAGCGCGCCGGCCGGCTCGCCGGCGTCGGCGAGCGCCTGACGCCCGGCGTCGACCACCGAGCCGTACAGCTCCTCCGGGTCCACCTCCACCAGGCCGCCGGGCAGGTACCGGGGACGGACCTCGGCGAATCCGGTGCCGACCACGCCGCGTTCGGGGCAGATCACCAGGGCCTTGGTGCCGGACGTGCCCTGGTCGACGGCGAGCACCGGGTCCGGCATCGCGCACCTCCCGGCTCCTCCGGCGCCGACGGTCTCGGCGATCACTGCGCGCCAGCCTGCCCCCGCGAGCACACTGCGTCAAGTGCGACTGACTGCCAGTCAGCTCTCCCTGGTGGCAACGGATTTGCCTCACCCGGTCAAAACTGAACAGAGGCGGAACCTCCGCCTCTATAGTGTGCGCCGACCGCTCGACCATCGCACCGCCGCCCCCGGGGAGGGCTGTTTGTCACGCCATGCCGCCGTCCGGCCCGTTCCGCTTCCGACGGCGGGCTGGTGATGGCCAGAGACGGAGCACAGCCCGCCTACGATCCCGCCGGCCACGACACGGCGCTGCGCTCCGCCCTGCAGGAGGTGCGGGCCGGGCGCTGGATGTCGATGCGCATCCTGCTGGAGCAGACCGGTTCGTGGTCGCAGTGGACGCGGCGCACCCAGGTGCTGGCCGCCTCGGCGGCCGGTACGGACGTGGTGCGGGCCTGGCTCGCGGAGGAGCCGCACAGCGTGGCCGCCACGGTGATGCACACCCGGGTGGTCGTGGAGCGCGCGCTGCGGGCCCACCGCGAGGGCCATCCGCGCACGCGCGAGCTGTGGCTGCAGGCCTGGCACGCCTGCGACGCGGCGACGCGGGCCGCGCCCCACGACCCGGTGCCGTGGGTGTGTCTGCTGGCGCTGGCCCGGCTGGACGAGGGGCAGCGCTGGGAGGAGCACCGGATGGCGCCGCCCGAGCCGATGCTGCCCCCGGGGCCGTGGGGGCTGCTCGCCGAGGCCGGCAAGCGGGACCCGTACAACCGCGAGGCACACCACCGCATGCTGCAGTTCCTGTATCCGCGCGGCGACTCCGAACGCCTGGCCCAGGCGGCCGGGTTCGCGCACTGGGCGGCGGGGTCGGCGCCACCGGGCTCGGCGCTGCACATGCTGCCGCTGTACGTACGGGTGGAGCGCTACCGCCGCTCCAGCGCGCGGGCGGCGGCGCTGGATCTGCACTGGGTGGCGGAGGACGCCACCCGTGAGGCGGGGCAGGCGTTCGACTCCTGGTTCACGCTCTGCCCGCGGGACGAACGCTCCCTGCCGGACCTGAACCACCTGGCCCACGCCCTGTGGGGCGCCCTCAGGTTCCGGGAGGCGAACCAGGTGTTCGACGCGCTCGGCCCCTACTGGACCCCGCTGCCCTGGGCCTGCCGGACCCCGGGCGACGGTTCGGCGAGGCGGGCGGTGGAGGTCTTCCTCCAGGCCCGTGCACGCAGCCGCTCGGCCGCCGGCGGCCGTGGTCGCGGCGAGAGACGCGGCCACGCCCGCGACCGTGACCGCCGGCATCCCTGACCCCCCACCCTTGCGTCCCCGGAGGTTTGCCATGTCCCGCTCTTCCGAACCGTCCGCCACCGACGAGGAACACCGCCTGCGCGAACTCGGTTACCGTCCGGTGCTGGCCCGCCGCATGGGCGGCTTCGGCAACTTCGCGATCAGTTTCTCGGTGATCTCGATCCTCTCCGGCTGCATGACCCTGTACGGCTTCGGCCTGGGCACCGGCGGCCCCGCCGTGATGCTGTGGGGCTGGGCGGGCGTCGGTCTGTTCGTGCTGTGCGTCGGAATGGCGCTCGCTGAGGTGACCAGCGCCTATCCGACGTCCGGTGCGCTGTACTACATGGCCGACCGGCTCGGCGGACGGCGCTGGGGCTGGTACACCGGCTGGCTGAACCTGCTGGGGCTGCTCGGCGCGATCGCCGGGATCGACTACGGGGCGGCGCTGTTCACCGGCGCGTTCCTGAACCTCCAGTGGGGCTTCGAGCCGACGCCGGAGAAGACGATGCTGATCTTCGTCGTGATCCTGCTGCTGCACGCCACGCTCAACCTCTTCGGCGTACGACTGGTCAGTGTGCTCAACTCGATCAGCGTGTGGTGGCACCTGGCCGGTGTCGCGCTGATCGTCGGCGCGCTGGTGATCGTCCCGGACCACCACCAGTCGCCATCCTTCGTCTTCACGGAGTTCGTCAACGACACCGGCTGGGAGAACCCGCTGTACGTGGCCGCGATCGGCCTGCTGCTCGCGCAGTACACCTTCTCCGGCTACGACGCCTCCGCACACCTCTCCGAGGAGACCTCGAACGCCTCGGTGTCGGCGGCGCGCGGCATCGTGCGGGCCATCTGGGTGTCGTGGCTGGCGGGTTTCGTGCTGCTGGCCGGGCTGACCTTCGCCATCCAGGACTACGACGCGACCCGCGACACCGCGACCGGGGTGCCGCCCGCGCAGATCCTCCTCGACGGGCTGGGCACGGACGGTGCGAGCGCGCTGCTCCTGGTCGTGATCGTGGCGCAGTTGTTCTGCGGCAACGCCGAGGTGGCGGCCGCCAGCCGGATGGTGTTCGCGTTCAGCCGGGACGGCGCCCTGCCCGGGTCGTCGCTGTGGCGCAGGGTCTCCGCCCGCACCCAGACCCCGGTGGCCGCGGTGTGGCTCTCGGTGGCGGTGGCCTGTCTGCTGGCGCTGCCGTCCCTGTACTCGGCGACGGCGTACGGCGCGGTGACCGCCATCAACGTCATCGGCATCACCCCGGCGTACGCGATCCCGGTGCTGCTGCGGCTGCGGGCCGGCGACCGGTTCACGCCGGGACCGTGGCACCTGGGCCGGTGGAGCAGGCCGGTCGGGTGGGTGGCGGTGGTATGGGTGGCGTTGGTCACCGTGCTGTTCTGCCTCCCCCAGTCGTCCCCGGTGACCGTCGACACGATGAACTACGCCGCGGTCGCCCTCGTCGTCGTACTGGTATTGGCCACGGTGTGGTGGTTCGTCGCCCGCCGGTCGTACGGCACTCCGACGACCGCGGCCTACGGCGACGACCGTGAGCAGGCGGAACTCGCCGAGGGCATCGTCTGAAACGCCCCGTTCCGCTCCTCGGCGCGGTACGGAGCACCGCCCGGGATACGGCAGGATGAGCCCGCGATCCGGTCGAACTGCCTTGCGGTTCCCCCGGATCGCGCATCCCCGACATCCCGTGGGCATTCCGTAGTCATTCCGTTGGAGGCGGCCGGTGACCGAGGACCTGACCGTGGACCATCTGCTGCCCGCAGGCATCGCGCTGGGCGCGGGCCTGCTGGGCGCGTTCCTGCTGCGCCTGCTGCTGCGCTGGCTGGCGGGGCACGCCGACCGCACCCGCTGGAGCGGCGACGACGTCATCGTGGCCGCGCTGCGCACGGTGGCACCGTGGGCGGCGGTCGCGGGCGGTGTGGCCGGCGCCGCGGCGGCGCTGCCGCTGACCCGGACGGTGCAGCACAGCGTCAACCAGGTGCTGCAGGTGCTGCTGATCTTCGTGGCGACGGTGACGGCGGCACGGGTGGTCGCCGGCCTGGTACGCACGGTGACGACCTCGCGCTCCGGGGTCGCCGGGTCGGCCACGATCTTCGTCAACATCACCCGGATCCTGGTGCTGGCCATCGGCTTCCTGGTGATGCTGCAGACGCTGGGCGTCTCCATCGCGCCGATGCTCACCGCCCTCGGCGTGGGCGGTCTGGCGGTCGCGCTGGCCCTCCAGGACACGCTGGCCAACCTCTTCGCCGGCATCCACATCCTCGCTTCGAAGACCGTGCAGCCGGGCGACTACATCCAGCTCAGCAGCGGCGAGGAGGGCTACGTGGAGGACATCAACTGGCGTCAGACCACCGTCCGCGAGCTGTCCAACAACCTGGTCGTGATCCCGAACGGCCAGCTCGCGAAGTCGAACATGACCAACTTCATGCGTCCCGAGCAGCGGCTGACGGTCCTGGTCCAGGTCGGGGTGTCCTACGACAGTGATCTGGAGCACGTGGAGCGGGTGACGACCGAGGTGATCGCCGAGGTGATGACCGAGGTCGGCGGCGCGGTGCCGGACCACGAGCCGGCGATCCGCTTCCACACCTTCGGCGACTCGCGCATCGGCTTCACCGTGATCCTGGGCGTGGGCGAGTTCAGCGACCAGTACCGGATCAAGCACGAGTTCATCAAGCGGCTGCACAAGCGCTACCGCGCGGAGGGCATCCGGATCCCGTCGCCCGCGCGGACGGTGGCGCTCCAGCAGGGTGCCGTGGTCCTGCCGCAGCAGCGGGCGGGCGAGGAGTCCGTCCCGCTCGGCTGAACCGGAGGTGGCCGGAATCTCCCGGCCACCCCTGTCGAGCCGGGGTCGATCACGAGATATCTTGATGTCGAGCAATGTTGCAGACGTGGAGCGGAGCACCCGGTGACTGACTCGACCATCATCTATACACACACTGACGAGGCCCCGGCCCTGGCGACGTATTCGTTCCTGCCGGTGGTCCGGGCGTACGCCTCGCAGGCGGGTGTCGCGGTCGAGACCCGCGACATCTCGCTGGCCGGCCGCATCATCGCCCTGTTCCCGGAGTACCTCACCGAGGACCAGCGCATCCCGGACGCCCTCGCGGAGCTCGGCGAGCTGGCCAAGACGCCCGCCGCCAACATCATCAAGCTGCCGAACATCTCGGCGTCCATCCCGCAGCTCAAGGCCGCCATCGCCGAGCTGCAGGGCCAGGGCTACGCGCTGCCGGCCTACCCGGACGACCCGAAGACCGACGAAGAGCGCGACGTCCGCGCCCGCTACGACAAGGTCAAGGGCTCCGCGGTCAACCCGGTCCTGCGCGAGGGCAACTCCGACCGCCGCGCCCCGGCGTCGGTGAAGAACTACGCCAAGACCCACCCGCACCGCATGGGCGCCTGGACCGGCGAGTCCAAGACCAACGTGGCGACCATGGGCGAGAACGACTTCCGTTCCACGGAGAAGTCCGTGGTGATCGCCGAGGACGGCGCCCTGCGGATCGAGCTGGTCGGCGACGACGGCACCACCACGGTGCTGCGCGAGTCGGTACCGGTGAAGAAGGACGAGGTCGTCGACGCCTCCGTGCTGCGCGTCGCCGCGCTGCGCGAGTTCCTCACCGCGCAGGTCGCCCGCGCCAAGGCCGAGGGCGTCCTGTTCTCGGTGCACCTGAAGGCCACGATGATGAAGGTCTCCGACCCGATCATCTTCGGCCACGTGGTCCGCGCCTTCTTCCCGAAGACCTTCGCCCAGTACGGCGAGACCCTCGCCAAGGCCGGCCTCACCCCGAACGACGGCCTGGGCGGCATCTACAAGGGCCTGGAGTCCCTGCCCGAGGGCGCCGAGATCAAGGCGTCCTTCGACGCCGAGCTGGCCGAGGGCCCGGAGCTGGCCATGGTCGACTCCGACAAGGGCATCACCAACCTGCACGTGCCCTCGGACGTCATCATCGACGCCTCCATGCCGGCCATGATCCGCACCTCGGGTCACATGTGGGGCGCGGACGGCGGCGAGCACGACGCCCTCGCCGTGATCCCGGACTCCTCCTACGCCGGCGTGTACCAGGCCGTCATCGAGGACTGCCGCGCCAACGGCGCCTACGACCCCTCCACCATGGGTTCGGTTCCGAACGTCGGCCTCATGGCGCAGAAGGCCGAGGAGTACGGCAGCCACGACAAGACCTTCGAGATCCCCACCACGGGCACGGTCCGCCTGGTGGACGCCGCGGGCAACGCGGTGCTGGAGCAGACGGTCTCCGCCGGTGACATCTTCCGCGCCTGCCAGACCAAGGACGCGCCGATCCGCGACTGGGTGAAGCTCGCCGTCACCCGCGCCCGCGCCACCGGCGACCCGGCCGTCTTCTGGCTGGACGAGGGCCGCGCCCACGACGCCAACCTGATCGCCAAGGTCAAGGCGTACCTGCCGGAGCACGACACCGAGGGCCTGGACATCCGGATCCTCGACCCGGTCGAGGCGACCAAGCTGTCGGTGGAGCGCATCCGCCGCGGCGAGAACACCATCTCGGTCACCGGCAACGTGCTGCGCGACTACCTGACCGACCTGTTCCCGATCCTGGAGCTGGGCACCAGCGCCAAAATGCTGTCGGTCGTCCCGCTGATGGCGGGCGGCGGCCTGTTCGAGACCGGCGCCGGCGGCTCGGCCCCGAAGCACGTGCAGCAGCTGGTCAAGGAGGACTACCTGCGCTGGGACTCCCTCGGCGAGTTCTTCGCCCTGGTGCCGTCCCTGGAGCAGTACGCCGAGGCCACCGGCAACGGCAAGGCCAAGGTCCTCGCCGACACCCTCGACCGCGCCACGGCGACCTTCCTCAACGAGGACAAGTCCCCGACCCGTCGCGTCGGCGGCATCGACAACCGCGGCAGCCACTTCTACCTGTCCCTGTACTGGGCGCAGGAGCTGGCCGGGCAGACCGACGACGCGGACCTGGCCAAGGCCTTCGCCCCGCTCGCCGAGACGCTCACCGCGAACGAGCAGAAGATCGTCGAGGAGCTGAACGCCGTCCAGGGCAAGCCGGCCGAGATCGGCGGCTACTACCAGCCCGACCCGGCCAAGGCCGCCAAGGTCATGCGCCCGTCGGCCACCTGGAACGAGGCCCTGGCGTCCCTCGCCTGATCCTCCCCGGGCCCGCACGGACCCCGGCACCCCGTCTCCGTCCCTCGGAGGCGGGGTGCCGCCGCTTCACCACTCCCGCGGCGCGATCAGCTCCTCCGGGTCCGCGTCCGCGAAACCGTAGGCCCCGGCGACGAACCAGAAGGCCTCGCCGATCTCCTCCCGGGCCGTGGTCTCGATCTCGCTGCCCGCCTCCTCGAAGGCCGCCTCCAGCTCGTTGAACTCCTCGGTGGCCGCGTGGGTCAGCGCATAGAGCGCCGTCAGGCCGTCCGGCCGGTCCGCCTCCACGCGGGCGCACAGCCGGAGCAGGATGTCGCGGCCCCGGTCCACCACCCGGTCCGGGAAGTAGTCGTCCTCGTACAGTCCCGCCAGAAACCGGTGTGCGGCCACCCGCTGGTTGGTGATCGGCATGAAGCCCCCTGTCCTCGCTGCCCGCTGCCGTCCCCCTGATCCTGCCGCACCCCACTGACAACGCCCTCGGAGCCGCCCCGTGACCGACGCCCCGCCCGCCTTCGAACTGCTGCCGGGTGCCCCGCACTCCCCCCTGCTCCTGCACGTGCCGCACTCGTCCCGGGACATCCCGGCGGACGTCCGGCCCGGCATCGTCCTGTCCGACGCGGAGCTGGAGCGGGAGCTGGACCACATGACCGACTCGCACACGGCCGAGATCGCCGGGCGGGCCGCCGAACTGGCCGGCCTCACGCCGTGGCGGTTCGTGAACCGGGCCTCGCGGCTGGTGGTCGATCCGGAGCGGTTCCCGGACGAGCGGGAGGAGATGACGGCCGTCGGCATGGGCGCCGTGTACACGCGGACCTCGCACCGTGAGGTACTGCGTCCGGACGGCACCGACCCCGAGCCGCTGATCGAGCGGTACTTCCGGCCGTACGCACGGGCCATGACCGAGGCGGTCGCCGACCGGCTCGCGGTCACCGGACGGGCCGTGATCGTCGACGTGCACTCCTATCCCGCCGAGCCGCTCCCCTACGAACTGCACGGCGAGGGTCCTCGCCCGCCGGTCTGCCTGGGCACCGACGACTTCCACACGCCGTCCGGGCTGCTCGGCGCCGCCCGGGAGGCGTTCGCCGCGTGCGGGGAGACCGGCCTGGACAGTCCGTTCGGCGGGACGTACGTGCCCCTGGACTTCTACGGGAAGCGTGCCGAGGTCCACGCGCTGATGGTGGAGATCCGTCGGGACACCTACATGACGGAGCCGGGCGGTCCGGCCGGGCCCGGGCTGTCCCGGCTCGCCGAGTCGCTCGCGGCGCTCGTCGACGCCGTGTCGGGCTGAGGAGTACCCGCCCGCCGGTCCGCCCACCACCGGCTGGAGCACTCCCGCGCGACAGCCGGGCGGGGCGCGGTGAGGGTGGGGGGATGACGCAGGAGACCACCACCCTCACCGGTCAGTCGCCGCCCCCGGTACGGGACTGGCCCGCCCTCGACCTGGACGGCCCGGAGTTCGACCCGGTCCTCGCCGATCTGATGCGCGAGGGGCCGCTGACCCGCGTCCGGCTCCCGCACGGCGAGGGCTGGGCCTGGCTGGCGACGCGGTACGACGACGTGAAGGCGATCACGAACGATCCGCGCTTCGGACGGGCGGAAGTGACGAAACGGCAGGTCACCCGTCTCGCCCCGCACTTCAAGCCCCGCCCCGGCTCGCTCGCCTTCGCCGACCAGCCCGACCACAACCGGCTGCGGCGTGCGGTCGCGGGAGCGTTCACCGTGGGCACGGCGAAGCGGCTGCGGCCCCGGGCGCAGGAGATCCTGGACGGTCTGGTCGACGGCATCCTCGCCGAGGGACCGCCCGCGGACCTGGTCGAGCGGGTCCTCGAACCCTTCCCGATCGCCGTCGTCAGCGAGGTGATGGGTGTGCCGGCCGCAGACCGGGAGCGGGTGCACTCCTGGACCCGGCAGATCATCTCCACCTCCGGCGGCGCCGAGGCCGCCGAGCGGGCGAAGCAGGGCCTGTACGGGTGGATCACCGAGACCGTCCGCGCCCGTGCGGACAGCGACGGCGACGACGTGTACTCCATGCTGGGTGCCGCCGTGGGCCGCGGCGAGGTCGGTGAGACGGAGGCCGTCGGGCTGGCGGGGCCGCTGCAGATCGGCGGCGAGGCCGTCACCCACAACGTCGGCCAGATGCTGTACCTGCTGCTGACCCGTCCCGAGCTGATGACACGGATGCGCGAGCGGCCCGAGGCACGCGGCACGGCGCTGGACGAGCTGCTGCGCTGGATCTCGCACCGCACCTCGGTGGGCCTGGCCCGCATCGCCCTGGAGGACGTCGAGGTGCACGGCGTGCGCATCGCCGCCGGTGACCCGGTGTACGTGTCCTACCTGGCCGCCAACCGCGATCCGGACGTCTTCCCCGACCCCGACCGCATCGACCTGGACCGCGATCCCAACCCGCACCTGGCGTACGGCAACGGGCACCACTTCTGCACGGGGGCCGTGCTCGCCCGGATGCAGACCGAGCTTCTGGTCGGCACGCTTCTGGAGCGGCTGCCGGGGCTGCGGCTCGCGGTCCCCGCCGACCAGGTGGCCTGGCGCCGCAAGACCATGATCAGGGGACCGCGCACGCTGCCCTGCACCTGGTAGCACCGCCGTCGGGCGGGGCGCGCTCAGGCCCGCAGCCACTCCGTGACGACCACCTCCCCGCCGGTCCGCAGCCGCAGCGCGAACGGTCCGGCGGGCGGGGCGTCGCCGGTGAACCGGCCCATGTCGTCGGCCGTCAGCCGTGCGTGGGCCCGCGGGCCGCTCAGCACCTCGATGCCGGCCGGCCCCGGCGGCAGCAGCTGGCCGATCAGGCCGTCCGCGCTCACCTCGACGTCGACGGTCAGCCCGTCCGTGCTGAAGGTCAGCATCCGCGGCGGGTCCGCAACCCCCCTGACGGGGATGCCGTCCAGCAGCGAGTCGAAGGTCAGCTCGGCGACGCGGGCGTCCAGGTCGTGCAGGGCGAAGGCGTCGACCGCGACGCGCCGCAGCTCGGCCGGGACCGGGTCCAGGATCGCGGCGGCCTGCCGCAGTTCCTCCTCCAGCAGACCGTCGTGCAGCTCCCCGTCGCGCTCGTCTCGTGCGTCGTACGCCTCGCGCTCGTCGTACTCGTCGTTCAGATCGCTCATTTCGTCCCCCGTGCCTCCAGCCGGGTCCGCAGCCGGCGCAGACAGCGCTGGCGCATCGGCCCGATGCTGCCCACCGCGATCCCCAGCGCGGCGGACACCTCCTGATAACTGGGCGGTGGCGAGGAGATCAGCACCCGCAGCAACTGACGGCACCGCTCGCCCAGTTCCTCGAACTCCTGCCACAGCAGCCGTACGCGCTCGGTCTGCGCGGCGGCCTCCTCGGAGTCGAGCACGGACTCCTCCGGCGTACGGTCCTCGCTCGGCCGGTCGAGCAGCTGCGGATCGTCGGTCGGCGTCCACCGCTTCGACGCCTTCAGCAGCTTCAGGCACTCGTTCCGTGCCGTGCTGGCCAGCCAGGAGCCGGTCTTCTCCGGTTCGCGGATCCGCCCCAGGTGCTGGGCGAAGCGGAACCAGGCGGTCTGGTACACCTCGTGGGCGTCGGCGTCGGACAGCCCGTGCGAGCGTGCCACGGACCACACGAGCGGGCCGAGCCCGTCCACCAGTGACTTCCAGGCCGCCGCGTCCCCGTCGGCCGCCGACTGGACGAGCGCCCCGACATCTGCACGGTCCACGGTCCCACCCCTCGTGTACGACGTGCCATCGTACGCCGTGGAGCAGGTGGTTCCGACCGGCAGCAGGCCGTTCACGACCCGCCGGCCGACGGGTCGACGGGAACCGGGTGCCACGTGGGCGGCAGCAGCGCCGGTACGTGCGCCCCGCGCACTTCCGCGTACTCGGTGGTGGCCGCGAGGAGTTGCCGGCCGGCAGCCCGCGGGTCGGTCTCCCGGTGCGCCGTCATGTGGGAGGCGACCAGGCCCGCGACCACGGGGGTGGCGAAGGAGGTGCCGCTCCACTGCGCGTGCCCCTCGAACATCACCTGGTCCGGTTTGGCAGGCGCCTCGCCCGGCTCGCTCAGCACCCCGTTGTGCCGGGGGGACTGGCAGGTGCAGGCGTAGGCGAAACCGAACCGGCAGGCGTCGTAGGTGGAGTGCTGGTAGACGTACGGCACGGGTGAGGCGAAGCCGGTCAGGGGGCCGATGAGGCGCTCACCCGGGGCGTAGGCGCGCACCCAGCCGCCGTGGTTGCTGAAGCAGGCGCCGAACTCGCCGTCGGAGCGCAGTGCCCCGATCGACAGCACCGAGTCCTCCCAGCCGGGCAGGGTGGCGTAGGCGGCGGGCCAGAAGGGCGTGGCACTGGCGTTGTTGCCCGCGGCGGCGACCAACAGGGTGCGCCGGTCCCGGAGTTCCTCCATGAAGGCGTGCACACCGAGCAGGCCGTCGGTGCGGCCGTTGGAGGTGCCCGCGGAAAGGCTGAGGACATCGGGCCAGCCGCTGCGGTCGACGGCCTCGAAGAGCTTCTCGCCCAGCTCGGACTCCAGGATCGCGCCCGCGTCGTTGAGGGTGTTGCGGACGGTTACCTCGGTGTTGGGCGCGACGGCGGCGACCAGCCCGGCGATGAACGTGCCGTGCCCGACGTACTGGCACAGGACGCCGTCGTCGTCGCACTCCCTGATCTGGGCGTCGCCCTCGGTGTGGGCGAGCAGCGGGTAGGACCGGTAGTCGTGCATGAGGCCGGTGTCGATGACGAGGACGCCGACGGCGGTCCCGGCGTCGTACGGCGTCCCGTCGGGAGCAGGGTTGGGCGGCTCGCTCAGCGGGACGGGCACGGGTTCGTCGCCGGGGCAGGCGTTGACGGCGATGGACACGACGTGGTTGCGGCTGATCAGCCGGCGTCCCGCGCGGCCCTCCATCGTCCTGAGCGAGCGCAGGGCGTGGGCGACGGTGGGATCGCCCACGCCGTCGCCCTGGCCCGGGTCGGCGACCTGGATGCGGGTGATGCCGGTGCGGTTGGTCTCGGGGCTCGCCCGGCGCACGTGGTCGGGCGTCAGTCCGGACATGGTGGTGAAGTGGTCGCGCACGGTGTCCTCGACGAGGCGGGCCTCCTCGCCGTCGCGGGCGAGGACGACGCCCTTCTCGTAGAAGAACTCGGCGGAGTCGTCCGGTCCCATCGCCAGCGGGACGTCCGGCATCGAGCGCTGGATCTGGTCGAACTGCTCGCGGAAACGCTGTGGTGCCATGCTTGTCCTCCACTGGGTCGGTGGCGGTGACGGCGTTCGGAGCCGCGGTCGTGACCGGGAACATGACCACGGTGGTGGCAGCGGTCGTCAATCAGAGTCCCGGGGCGGCCGATTGATACAGACTCGAACCTGTGTGGCGTGGTTCCGGAGCACTACCATCCGTGGGGTGACAGCGCGAAACGACTCGGTTCTCGAACTGCTGCCGATGGTGTTCGCCGCCCCGGGCGAAGCGCTGGCGCGGGCGGAGGAGTTGCTGGGCGGCGACCCCTCGCCGCTGCACGCCTCGGTCGCCCATCAGGTGATCGGCATCTGGCAGCGGGACTTCGGCGACACCCGGCGGGCCCTGGCCCATCTGCGGCGCGCCCGCGACCTGGCCGCCCGCGCGGACTCGGCCGAGCGGGAGGCGGACGTCCTGGCCACGCTCGGGGTCGCACTGGTGCACGCCGGGCGTACGCGGGCGGGGCTGGCCGCGTTCGAGCAGGGGGTCGCGCGCGGGAGCGGTCACACGCGCGCGCGAGTGCTGTACCGGCGGGCGTACGTGTGGTGGGTGCTGGGCCGGCACGGCGAGGCGCTTGAGGACGTGCGGCGGGCGATCCCGGTGCTGCGGCAGGCCGACGACGTGATCTGGACGGCGCGGGCGCTGACGCTGCGGGCGACCGTGCACCTGGCGCAGGGCTCGGTGGAGCGGGCGGACGCCGACTTCACCGCGGCGGAGGCGCTGTGGGACACCACGGGCCAGGAGCACGACAAGGCCGACGCGGTGGAGAGCCGGGGCCTCGCGGCGTTCCGGTCGGGCGACGTGCCGGCGGCGCTGCGGCTCCTCGACGAGGCCGCGGAGCGGTACGCGAAGCTGGGCACGCCGACGTTCATGCTGACCATCCGGCGCTGCGAGGTGCTGATGGCGGCGGGGCTCGCCACGGAGGCGCTGGCGGAGGCGGACGGGGCGATCGCGGTGCTGGAGGGGATCGGCGGGCAGTCCACCCGCAGGGCCGAACTCCTGCTGGTGGCCGCGCGGGCGGCCCGGCTGGCGGGCGAGCCGCAGACGTCGCTCGCGCGCGCGGCGGTCGCGGTGCGGCTGTTCGCCGGGCAGCGGCGGACCTGGTACGAGACGCACGCCCGGCTGGTGCTGATCGAGGCGCGGGCCGCCACGGGGCGGGGGTCGGGCCGGCTGGTCGCGGACGCGGCGACGGTGGCGGAGCGGCTGGCGGCGTTCGGTGCGCCGGCCGCGCCCGAGGCCTCGCTCCTCGCGGGCCGGATCGCGCTGGACCTCGGCTGGACGGCCGACGCGGAACGGCATCTGGCGGTGGCCGCGCGCAGCCGGCACAGCGGGCCGCCGCTGGCGCGGATGACGGGCTGGGCGGCACAGGCGCTGCGGGCGCGGGCGGCGGGGTCGGCGCGGGGCGTGCTGGAGGCCTGCCGGCGCGGTCTTGACGTCCTCGACGACCACCGGATGACGCTGGGCGCCTCGGAGCTGCGGGCCCGGGCCACGGCGCAGGGCGCGGAACTGGCGGCGCTGGCGCAGCGGGCGTCGCTGGTCTCGGGCGGGCCGCGGCGGCTGCTGGTCTGGAGCGAGCGCTGGCGGGCGACGGTGCTGTCGGCGCCGCCGACCCGGCCGCCGGCCGATCCGGTGCTGCTGACCGCCATGACGGCGTTCCGGGAGCTCGCCGCCCGCGCGGAGGAGACCCGCTCGGACGGCGGCCGGCCGGCGCCCGCGCTGGAGCGCGAACAGCGGCGCCTGGAGCGGGAGATCCGCTCCCGCACCCTGCACATGCGGGGCGAGGCGCCCGGCGACGGCGACCGGTTCGACGTGGGGCGGCTGTTGCGACGCCTGGGCGACGAGGTGCGGCTGGTGGAGCTGGCGGTGCTCGACGGGCGCGTGCACGTGCTGCTGTGCGGGCAGGGGCGGGTGCGGCGGTTCGAGGCCGGGCTGCTCGCCGAGGCGGAGGCGGAGGCGGAGCACGTCCAGGCGGGTCTGCGGCGGCTGGCCCATCCCGGCGCCGAGGCGCGGCTGCCGCTGGTGGAGGCGGCCGGCGCCCGGCTTCAGCACCTGCTGTTGGGGCCGGCCGCGGCGCATCTCGGCTCGGGTCCGGTCGTCGTGGTCCCGCCGGGCCGTCTGCACCGCGTGCCGTGGGCCCTGCTGCCCTCCCTGCGCGAACGCGTCCTGAGCGTGTCGCCGTCGGCCGGCAGCTGGCTGCGCGCGCGGGACACCGCTCCCCCGCCCGGCGGCCGCCAGGTCCTGGTCCGCGGCCCCGGCCTGGCGAGCGGCGGCGCCGAGATCCCGGAACTCGCGGAACGGTACGGGGCGGCGCGGGCACCGGAGGGCGGTACGGCGCGGCACCGGCCGCCCGGGCACGGGTACGGCCCGGGCGGCAGCTCACTGGAGGCTCGGTCGTCCGGCACCGAAGCGGAGGGGGCAGGGGGCCGTCCTCCGCGGGAAGGTGCGGCGCGGTCCCCCGGCGTCCCGGACGACCGGCCGCCCGGGCACGGGTACGGCCCGGGCGGCAGCTCCCTGGACGCTCGGCCGTCCGGCACCGAAGCGGAGGGGGCGGGGGGCCGTCCTCCGCGGGAAGGTGCGGCGCGGTCCCCCGGCGGCCCGGACCGGCGCGGCGGGCCCACCGTGCTGGAGGGGGACGAGGCGCGGGTGCCGACGGTGTTGCGGGAGCTGGACGGGGCCGCGCTGGCGCACATCGCGGCGCACGGGACCTTCCGGGCGGACAGCCCCTTGTTCTCTTCGCTGCGGATGGCGGACGGGCCGCTCATCGTGCACGACTTCGAGCGCCTCGACCGCAGCCCGTACCGGATCATCCTGCCCTGCTGCGACACCGCGCGCTTCGCGTCGGTCGGCGCCGACGAACTGCTCGGCCTCGTCACCGCGCTGCTGCCGCTGGGCACGGCCGGGGTGGTGGCGTGCACCGCGCCGGTCAGCGACGCCGCCGTGGTGCCGCTGATGCTCGCCCTGCACAAGGGCCTGGACGCGGGCCTGTCCTTGGCGGAGGCGTTGCGTGACGCGCGCGCCTCGCTGCCGGGCGACGCGGTGCACCAGGCGACGGGGTGGGCCTTCACGGCGTTCGGGGCGGCCTGAGACCGATACCCGGGCGTCCGCTCGTGCCCTCAGGCGGTCAGCGGTTCGGGCAGTTCCGTCAGCCAGGGCAGGGCGCCGCGGTCGCCCGCGCCGAGGCGCGTGTAGGCGCCGTAGAGGTGATTGCCGACGGTACGGACGGAGAGGGTGAGCCGCTCCGCGATCTGGCGGTTGCTCAGGCCCGCGGCGGCGAGGGTGACGATCTGCCGCTGACGGGCGGTGAGTTCGCCGAGCACCAGGCCGGAAAGCGCCGGGGTGCGGGCGCCCTGGCAGCGCCGCGCGAGGGCGGCGGCACGGGTACGGGCGGTGCGGGCGGCCCTGGGGTCGCGGTGGGCGTGTACCGCCTGGGCGCTCGCCTCGGCCGCGAAGAGCAGGAAGCCGCGCCGTTCCAGTTCCCCGGCGACCTTGTCGAGCGCCGGCCCGTCCCGGCGCGCGAGGGCGTCGGCGTGGGCGGCGAAGACACCGGTCAGGCGGCCGGTCGCCCGCTCGGGCGCACCGAACCGGACGGCGTCGTACGGGTGGTCCGCGGCGGCCGCCCGGACCGCCTCGCCGAGGTCGCCCCGTGCGGCGGCGGCCCAGGCCGCGCAGGCACCCGCCGTACCACTGCCGGCTCCGGTGCCGTCACCCGACTGTGCGAGAGCCAGGGCGAGTTCGCCGAGGCAGGCGTCGTCGTCCCCGGCCCGCAGCCCCTCGCGCGCCCAGGCCGCCGCGTCGCGCAGCCGGCCGCGCAGCCGTGCGTACCGGGCCCGCAGCGCCGCGTACGGGGCCGGCACCGGCGCCCCCTCGGCTGCCAGCCAGTCCCCGACGGGCGTCTCGACGGGCCGTACGTCCGCCTGGTCGATGCGCAGGGCGAGGACGGCCCGCTCCGCCTCCAGAGCGGGACCGGTCCGCTCCGGGGTGCGGGCCAGGCGCCGGGCCCGCAGCCGGCCCGCGGCGGCGCGCAGGACCGGGCCGTGCAGCGGGTGGGCGAGACGGGCGGCGCCGTGGTCGTCGACGGTGACCAGGCCCTCGGCCTCCAGGTTCTCCAGAACCCGCAGGTCGAGGTCGTCCCGGCTCGGGTCCAGGGGCAGCGGTTCGGCGAAGGCGAGGCGGTCGAGGGCCTCCCGCTCCTCCGCGCGGTCGCGGACGCGGTCGAGGACCCGGGCGGTGCGCTCTCGGACCGCCCGGGTGATCGGCACGGGCCCCCGCCACGCGCGGCGGTCCGTGCCCGGTACCGGCACGAGCAGTCCCTCCTCGCGCACGGCGGTCAGGAGTTCGCGCAGCAGTCGCAGGTCCCCACGGCTCAGACGGTGCAGGCGGTCGACGGTGAGCGGTTCCAGGCCGGTGTCGGCGCCGGCCGTGAGGAGTTCCGCGGTCTCCTCGCGGGGCAGCGGTTCCAGGGCGAGGCGCGGCAGCAGTTCCCCGGACCACAGCCGGGCCACCGCGTCCGGTGCGGGGTCCCCGTCGGTGGCGACCACCAGGAGGCGGGTGCGGCCGTGTACGGCGAGTTGGTGCAGGAGGGCGGCGGAGGAGTCGTCGAGCAGGTGTGCGTCGTCGAGCAGCAGCAGCCGTACGCCGGACAGCAGGTGGACCGCGCGGTGCAGGGTGACGGTCTCCGGCAGCAGGTGGGCGAAGGCGGCGAAGGGGATGCCCCGGGTCTCGGGCGTCCCGGCGGCCCGGGCGCAGTCCGTGCCGCGCACGGCCTCCGTCACGAGCCTGGTCTTGCCCGACCCGGCCGGTCCCGTCACCACGAGGCCGCCCCGTCCGGCCGCCACGGACCTGCGCACCAGCTCCAGTTCGTCCGCCCGCCCGGTGAACGGCCAGGGGGCGCCGGGTGGGGTCGTGTCCCGCAGAGAAGTCGTCACAGTCGTCACGGGAACATGAGTCGGCCTACTCATCCCTGATACAGGGTGACTTGAGTACCCCTCGACTCAGGCGCCGGCGGCGGGCCGGACGGCACCATGACGGCCATGACCGCACGCTACTGCTCGCTGCCGCGGCAGCCTGCCCCCGTGCTCGCGCCGGGGCTGGCCGCCGAGCGCGTCGCCGCGCTCGTCGGCGGGCAGCGCATGTGGGTCAACGGAACCGTGCTGCACTACTGCTTCCTCGGGGGCGACGTCGACGCCTCGGTGGTCCCGATGCCGGGCGCCGGCCGGCCCCGGCGGGGTTCGTGGGCCGGGACCGAGGAGCAGCGGGACGTGGTGCGCGACTGCTTCCGGGAGTGGCGGGACCTCGGCATCGGGCTCGACCTCACCGAGGTCCGCGACCGGTCCGAGGCGGAGCTGCGCATCGGCTTCGAGCCGGGCGACGGGTCCTGGTCGGCGGTGGGCAAGGACGCGCTCCGGGTCGGTCTCAACGACCGTACGATGAATTTCGGCTGGGACCTGACCGCGCCGGGCGAGCGTGCGACGGCCCTGCACCAGATCGGGCACGCGCTCGGGATGCTGCACGAGCACCAGAGCCCGTTCGCCGGCATCCTCTGGGACGACGAGGCCGTCTACGCCGAACTGGCGGGCCCGCCCAACCACTGGAGCCGGGAGCGGACCTTCCACAACATCCTGCGCAAGCTCGACGGCGACGAGGCCAACGGCCCGGTCTGGGACCCGCAGTCGATCATGGAGTACCCGTTCCCGTCGGGTCTGATACTGGAGCCCGAGCACTACCGTTCCGGCCTGTACCCGCCCGGTGTCCTCTCCGCCGCCGACAAGGAGTTCGCCCTGCGCTGGTACCCGCCCACCGGCCGGCCCGGTCCGCTGGTGCCCTTCCGCTCGGTGCCGCTGGGTCTCGGTCCCGGTGAGCAGGCCGACTTCCGGGTGGATCCGCCGGAGACCCGCGAGTACACCGTGGGCACCTTCGGCGACAGCGACGCCGTCGTCGTGGTCTTCGAGGAGCGGGACGGCGTGCCCCGCTACTTCGCCGGACAGGACGACGGGGGCAGCCCCCGCAACGCCACGATCAGGGCCCGTCTCGTCAAGGGCCGCCGCTATGTCGTCCGGGTGCGCCTGTACTCCTCGTGGGGTGCGGGCGAGACGGCGGTCATGTACTGGTGACCGCACGGCTCGCAGACGCCCGGGCGCCGTGGCCACGAACCGGCGCCGGGGGCCGGCCGCGGAACGTCTCCTTCGGGGGAGGGCGGACGTTCCGCGGCCCACGCCGTGTCCGCCGCTGGGGGGCGGCGGGCACGGCCATGCGTTCGAGGCGGACGCGCCGGACGGAACCGGTGCCCCAGACGAAAAGGGTCTGCGCGAGCTTCCGCCCGCGCAGACCCTTCGTACACCGTCGGGACGACAGGATTTGAACCTGCGACCCCTTGACCCCCAGTCAAGTGCGCTACCAAGCTGCGCCACGTCCCGGTGCGCGATCCGCGTTCTCCGTGATCGCGCTGGTCAAGCCTACCCCATCCGGTGATCACATGACGAGACGGCTTTGCGCCGCCTCGCCCACCAGGCGTTACCTCGCACGGTGCGTACCGAAAGAACTCAGAGAGCAGAACGAAACGAACCCCGCGGCGACGACGTGACCGGCGACCGCTCCGCGCGGCGTGCCGTCACCGTCTTCCCGGTCCTCGTCCTCCTGGCCGGCGCCCTCGGCCTGCTGCTGCCCGGGAGTTTCACCGGGTGGGGCGAGGCGGTGCCGTACCTGCTGGGTGTCGTGATGTTCTGCATGGGCATCACCATGACCCCGGAGGACTTCCGCGGGGTCGCGCGGCGCCCCTGGGCGGTGGCGCTGGGGCTGGTCGCGCACTACGTCATCATGCCGGGGCTCGGCTGGGCCGTCGCCCACCTGCTCGACCTGCCCCCGCAGCTCGCCGCCGGCGTGATCCTGGTCGGCTGCGCGCCCAGCGGTACGGCGTCCAACGTGGTGACCTACCTGGCCCGCGGCGACGTCGCCCTGTCGGTCTCGGTGGCCACCGTCTCCACGCTGGTCGCCCCGCTGGTCACCCCGCCGCTGACGCTGCTGCTGGCCGGCGAGTACCTCCCGGTGGACGCGGGGTCCATGGTCACGGACATCCTCAAGACGGTGCTGCTGCCGGTGCTCGCGGGCGTCGTCGTACGGCTCCTCGCGGGACGGTACGTGCAGCGGGCGCTGCCGGCGCTGCCCTGGCTGTCCGCGCTGACCGTCGCCGTGATCGTGGCGGTGGTGGTGGCGGGCAGCGCGGACGCCATCAAGTCGGCCGCGGGGCTGGTCTTCGTCGCGGTCGTGCTGCACAACGGCCTCGGGCTCGCCCTCGGTTACGGCGCGGGGCGCCTGGGCCGGCTGGGCGAGCCCGGCAGCCGTGCCATGGCCTTCGAGGTCGGCATGCAGAACTCCGGCCTCGCCGCGTCGCTGGCCACCGCCCACTTCAGTCCACTCGCCGCCCTGCCGGCCGCGGTTTTCTCCGTCTGGCACAACGTCTCCGGTGCGGTGGTCGCCGCGTGGTTGTCGCGGCGGGGGCGGTGAGCCGGCCTGCGGCCGGCTGAGCGGAGCCGCGGTGCCTGCGGTCGGCTGAGCGGAGCCGCGGTGCCTGCGGCCGGCTGAGCAGAGCCGCGGTGCCTGCGGCCGGCTGAGCAGAGCCGCGGTGCCTGCGGCCGGCTGAGCGGGGAAGCGCCGTTTCGCCGGGGGCCACTGTCCGGCCGCGGGTGCGTTCTGGCCGGTCGGGCTCGCGCGGCGGGGCCGCATGAGGTCACAGACCCGTGCCCCTTCGGGGCGCGGCTGTGGCCGTGCGCAGGGCCGCCGCGCCGATGACGTCGCTCGGCCCGGGCGGCCGTCAGGACGGCCCGTGATGTTTGTCCTGTCAAACGGTTGACATGATGCGGGCGTCCGCCCAGGGTGGCCGGGACGGATCACGCTGGACGGATCACGGACGGATGAGGTGCTCGCATGGTGGACGCGCTCGGTGTCGCGGTCGTCGGTTTCGGCTGGATGGGACGGGTGCACACCCAGGCGTACGCCCGCGTCCGGCACCACTACCCGCACCTCGCGCTGCGCCCCGAGCTGGTGACGGTCGCCGAGGAGGTGCCGGGGCGGGCCGAGGAGGCCGCCGCACAGTTCGGGTTCGCCTCGACCACCCGCGACTGGCGCGAGGTGGCCGCGGACCCGCGCGTCCGCGCGGTCAGCATCACGGCGCCGAACTTCCTGCACCGCGAGATCGCCGTGGCGATGGCCGAGGCGGGCAAGCACATCTGGATCGAGAAGCCGGTGGGGCTGACCGCCCAGGACGCCCGCGCGGTGGCGGACGCGGTGGCCAAGGCGGGGGTGCAGGGCACGGTCGGTTTCAACTACCGCAACGCGCCCGCCGTCGAAGCGGCCCGCGACCTGATCGCCGCCGGGGAGATCGGCGCCGTCACCCACGTCCGCATCCGGCTCTTCAGCGACTACGCCGCCCACCCCGAGGGTGCTCTGACCTGGCGGTTCGAGCGGGAGCGCGGCGGTACCGGGGTACTGGGGGATCTGGCCTCGCACGGTGCCGACCTGGCCCGGTTCCTGCTCGGCGAGATCGCGTCCCTGACCGCGGACACGGCCGTCTTCGTACCCGAGCGGGCCCGCCCGGCCGCGGCCACGGCCGGTCACTCCCGGGCGGCGGGCGGCGAGCCGGGACCGGTCGAGAACGAGGACTACGTCAGCTGCCTGCTGCGCTTCGCCTCCGGCGCCCGCGGGGTCCTGGAGGCCTGCCGGGTCTCGGTCGGCGAGCAGAACAACTACGGCTTCGAGGTGCACGGCACCACGGGCGCGGTGTACTGGGACTTCCGGCGCATGAACGAACTGGGCGTCAGCCGCGGCACGGCGTACCAGGACCAGCCGGTCAGCACGGTCTACGTCGGTCCCGGGCACGGCGAGTTCGCGGCCTTCCAGCCGGGCGCGGCCAACGCCATGGGGTACGACGACCTGAAGGTGGTGGAGGCCCACCGTTTCCTGCGCTCGATCGCGGAGGGCACCCCGTACGGAGCCACCCTCACGGACGCCGTGCGCAGTGCGGCCGTCCTGGACGCGATGGCGCGCTCGGCGGAGCGCGGCACCTGGGTCAGTCCCGAGCCGGCCGGGTGACGGCGCGGCGGCGGGCCCGCATCGCCCACCGGCCCAGCAGCGCTTTGACCGGGACCAGCACGAGCCAGCTCCACATGGCCGCCGGACCGACCGCCAGGGCGAGCGGGACGCTCAGCGCGAAGACCGCCACCGACGCCGCGACGTCCGCGCCGTAGAGCAGGAATCCTTCCTCCGGCGCGGTGTCGCCGCGCAGCCAGGGCCGGTTGGCCAGCACGGCGAGCAGGGCGAGGTGGGAGGCGCCCAGGGCGGCGACCGCCGCCGCGTAGACGGCGACGGAGACCGGCTCCTGCCCGTACTCGGAGATGAGTTTGGTGGGGAAGGGAACGAGTGCCGCGACGCCCAGGCCGATCAGCGACAGGGTGATCACCTGGCCGTCGACCCGCTCGACGAAGCCGAAGATCCGGCGGTGGTCGCGCCAGAAGAGCCCGAGCACGAGGAGACTCAGTACGTACGCCCCCAAGTTGGGTGCCAGATCGCGCAGTTCGGCCCGGTAGGCCGCGGAGTCCAGGTCGCGGGGCACCGAGAAGTCGAGGACGAGCAGGGTGATGGCGATCGCGAAGACGCCGTCGGCCAGCGCCACCACCCGCTCGGGGCCTCCGGCCGGAGTCGATTTCCACATGGCACCGACGGTAGGAGCCAGGGCGCGCCCGGCCGCGTCACACGCCCGGGGCGGCGGGGCGCGTCACACGGTCGCGGTGTCGGGCGGCATGTTGTGCGGGGTGACGACCTGGATCGCCGACGGCTCGGCCGGGCCGGCGGGCGGCAGGGCTCCGTGGGCCCGCATCACGTGGCGGCAGGCCTCGCGCAGGTCCTGGCGCAGGTCGTGGTGGAGGACGACGGACAGGCGCCGCTCGCGCAGCAGCCGGGTGTTGTCCTGGTCGAGGTCGTGGGCGACGAACACGTCGCAGGGGCGGCCGAGATCCGCGAAGGCGCGCAGGGTGGCGATGTTGCCGCCGCCCATCGAGTAGACCGCCCGGATGCCGGGATCGCGTTCCAGCGCGGCCCGGACCAGGTCGTACTGGGTGGCGTCCAGGCCCTGCCCCTCGGCGATCTCGACGAGCCCCCGCCCGGGGTGGCGGGCCCGCATGACGCCGCGGAAGCCCATCTCGCGCTCCTCCTCGTTGCGGAAGAAGCCGCTGCTGAGGCTGGTGAGGACGTTGCCGGGGCGGTCGCCGAGCCACTGGCCCATGAGGTAGGCGGCGGTCGCGCCCGCCGCCCGGTCGTCGATGCCGACGTAGGCCACCCGGGTGCTGGCGGGCAGATCGGTGGCCAGGGTGACGACCGGGACGCCCGCGGCGGACAGCCGGCTCACGGCGGCCACCACCTCGGGGACGTCCGGGGCCTTGAGGATCACCCCCTGGGAGCCGCGGCGGGCGATCCGGTCCAGGGTGTCGGTCAGCCCGCCGGCCGGGCCCGTCTCGCGGAAGTGGAAGCGGCAGCGCACCACGGCGGGGTGCAGGGCGGGCAGTTCGGCCTCCAGCGCGGTCCGCACGGCGGTGGAGAAGCGCTCCGGCGCCTGCATCACGATGTCGCACATGAACGTGCGGCCGACCAGCCGGACCTGGGTGCGCTGGCGGTCCAGGTCGGCGATGGCCCGGCGCACCTCGTACGCGGTGCTCTCGCGCACGCCGCCGCGGCCGTTGAGCACCCGGTCGACGGTGGCCTCGCTCAGGCCCGCCTGACGTGCGATCTCCCGGATCGGGAAGGGGTGCCCCATGACCGGCTCCTCGGCTGCGTCGGCGCGGCACGTTCTGAGGGGTTTTTGATGGCCGCCTGCTGGTTGTTCGACACGTTTGTCAGGACAAGAATGACAGCACCAGGTCGCCCCTGTCAGCGAAAGGACGACGATGTCCGCAGCGCCCGTCGCCGCCCACCGTGCCCGTCTGTCCGAACGCGACTGCGATCTCGGCGCCTTCCGCGCCCTCGTCGAGCGGCCGACCGACCCGGCCGCCTACCCGAGGGCCGCCGCCGTGGAGCGCGACGTCCTCCTGTACGACGCCGGAGGACTGCGCGACGACGCGGGGACGGCGGCCGAACTCGTCCACGCCCTCGCCGACGGTCCCGGCATCGTGGTCCTCAAGGGCGCCTTTCCGGACCCGGCGGTGGTCGACCGGGCCACCGCCGTGTTCGACGCGCTCATCGCGCGGCAGCGCGCCTCGGGCGCCGCCGCCGGGGACCACTTCGCCGCGCCCGGGGCCAACGACCGGGTGTGGAACGCCCTGGAGAAGGCGGCCCTGCACGACCCGGAGGCGTTCGCCGACTACTACGCCAACGACGCCCTGTCCCTGGTGGCCCGGGCCTGGCTCGGCCCCGGCCACCAGGTCACCTCCCAGATCAACGTGGTCAACCCCGGCGGCGCGGCACAGACGGTGCACCGGGACTACCACCTCGGTTTCCTGTCCGCCGGGGCCGCGGCGGCCTACCCGGCGCACGTGCACCGCCTCTCCCCGTGCTCACGCTCCAGGGCGCGGTCGCGCACTGCGACATGCCCGTGGAGTCGGGGCCCACGCTGTACCTGCCGCATTCGCAGAAGTACGAGCCGGGCTACCTGGCCTGGCGGCTGCCGGAGTTCCGGGCGTACTTCGAGGCGCACCACGTGCAACTGCCCCTCGCCAAGGGCGACGCGGTCTTCTTCAACCCGGCCCTGTTCCACGCGGCGGGCGCCAACCGGTCGCCGGACATCCGCCGGATGGCCAACCTGCTGCAGATCTCCTCGGCGTTCGGCCGCGCCATGGAGACGGTGGACCGGGAGGCGGTGGTGAACGCCGTGTACCCGGTGCTGCTGAGGCGGAAGGCCGAGGGTGCGGGCGAGCGGTGGCTGGAGCAGGTGGTCGCCGCGAGCGCGGAGGGATACCCCTTCCCCACGAACCTCGACCGGGACCCGCCGGTCGACGGACTGGCCCCGCCCTCCCAGGCGGACGTCGTACGGCGGGCGCTGCGCGAGGAGTGGACACCCGAGACGCTGCGCGCGCGGCTGCGGGCGGGCCGCGAACGACGAGAGAGCCGGTGAGCGGGACCGCGGGGGGGCACGGGCCCCGGCGCGGACACCCGCCACCGCCCCACGCAAGGAGCAACGGAGCACATGCGTATCGGAATCCTCGGCCTCGGCCGCATCGGCGCTTTCCACGCCGAGACCCTCGCCGGACTCGACGCCGTCGGCTCGCTGGTCGTCGCCGACCCGTTCGCGGACGCCGCGCGGGCCGCCGCCGAGCGGTTCGGCGCCGAGGTCGCGGACTCCCCCGAGGCGGTGCTGGCCGCGGGGGTGGACGGTGTGGTGGTCGCGGCGGCGACCGACGCCCACCCGGGGCTGATCCTCGCCGCCGCGGAGGCCGGCGTGCCGGTCTTCTGCGAGAAGCCCGTCGCCCGCACCATGACGGAGGGCGTCGAGGTGCTCAAGGCGCTCGCGGGCCGGGACGTGCCGGTCCAGATCGGCTACAACCGCCGCTTCGACGCCGGGTTCGCCGCCGCGCGGGCGGCCGTGCTCGGCGGTGAGCTGGGCACGCTGCACACCGTGCGGTCGACCACGCTGGACCCGGCGCCGCCGCCCGCCGCGTACGTCGCCGCCTCCGGGGGCATCTTCCGGGACTGCTCGGTGCACGACTTCGACATCATCCGCTGGGTGACCGGGCGTGAGGTGAGCGAGGTGTACGCCGTCGGCGGCAACCGGGGCGCCGACTTCATCCGGGCGGCGGGCGACGCGGACACCACGGGCGCGATCCTCACCCTGGACGACGGCACCATCGCCGTGGTCTCCAACAGCCGCCACAACGCCCGCGGTTACGACGTACGCATGGAGATCCACGGCTTCGACGACTCGATCGCCGTCGGTCTGGAGGACAAGCTGCCGCTGCGCTCGGTGGAGCCGGGCACGACCTTCCCGGCCGGTGCGCCGCACGACTTCTTCATGGACCGCTTCGCCGCCGCCTACCGGGCCGAGCTGACCGCGTTCACCGAGGTCGTCGCCGGCACGCGCACCTCGCCCTGCACCGTCGAGGACGCGCTGGAGGCGGGCTGGATCGCCGAGGCGTGCACCCTGTCGCTGCACGAGCACCGTCCGGTGAGGATCGCGGAGGTGCGGCGGGGCTGACGGGGCGCGGGCCCCTACCGGCCGGCGGGCTGCTCGGTCAGCTCGCCGGCTCGCTGATGTTCACCATCCAGGGGACGCCGAACCGGTCCGTGCACATGCCGAAGACGTCGCCCCACATCTGCTTCTCCAGGGGAACGGCGACGGAACCGCCGGCGGACAGCTTCTCCCAGTAGCCGCGCAGCTCGGCCGCGTCGTCGCCGCTGAGGCTCACCGAGAAGTTGCTGCCCGGCCGGTACTCCATCCCGGGCGGGGTGTCGGAGGCCATCAGGGTGAAGCCGCCGGGGGTCTCCAGCATGGCGTGCATGACCTTGTCCGCGTACGCGGGGTCCGGCATGCCGGACTCGCCGAACGTGTTCAGCGCCAGGCTGCCGCCGAAGACCTGCTCGTAGAACTCCATCGCCTGTCGGGCGTCGCCGTCGAAACTGAGGTACGGGTTGAGACGCGAGGTCATGGCTGCCTCCCGGAACGGCACGAGGTGCGGTTGTCAGTGCTGCGCACGCTAGCGCGCGGCACTGGCAACGGCCCGCCGAGCGGCGCACAGGCGGTACCCTCCTCGCCGGTGGGCCGGCTTCAGGCCCCGCAGGACCGCAGGAACTTGCGGGTGCGCACCGCGATGGGCAGCGGCTTGTCCGGCTCGCAGGGGTACATGTCCTGCTCGACGATGGCGAACAGGTCCACGCCGAGTTCCTGGGCCGCCGTGAGCACCGGGCCCAGCTCCGGCACGCCACCCGGCGGCTCGCACATCACGCCGCGCTGCACGGCCGGACCGAACGGCACCCCGCCCTCCCGCACGCCGGCGAGGATCTCCGGGTCGACCTGCTTGAGGTGGAGGTAGCCGATGCGCTCCCCGTAGGTCTCGATCAGCTTGACGCTGTCGCCGCCGCAGTAGGCGTAGTGGCCGGTGTCCAGGCACAGGTTGACGAGGTCGGAGTCGGTGGCGTCGAGGAAGCGCTCGACGTGCTCCTCGGTGTCGATGTGGGTGTCGGCGTGCGGGTGGACGACGATGTCCAGGCCGTAGGTGTCCCGCACCTCGCGGCCGAGGCGTTCCATGCCCCGGGTGAGGTGGGTCCACTGCTCGCCGGTGAGCTCCGGCGGCTCGAGGATCTCGGCGGTCTTGTCGTCGCGCCAGAACGACGGGATGACGACGAGGTGCTTGGCGTCCATGGCCTGCGTCAGGGCGGCGACGCGGCCGACCTGCTCCCAGGTGGCGTCCCATTCGGAGGGGCCGCGGTGCAGCCCGCAGAAGATGGTGCCCGCGGAGACCTTGAGGCCGCGCCGGGTCACCTCGTCGGTGAGCCGGGCGGGGTCGGTGGGGAGGTAGCCGTAGGGTCCCAGCTCGATCCAGTCGTAGCCGGCCTCGGTGACCTCGTCCAGGAACCGTTCCCAGGGCACCTGCCGGGGGTCGTCGGGGAACCAGACGCCCCAGGAGTCGGGGGCCGAGCCGACGCGGATGCGGTCGAGGGCAGAGGGCATGCTCAGGCCTTCCCTTCGGCGGTGCCGGATGCGGTGCTGTCGGACGGGACGCTCTCGGTCTGGTCGGTCGTGCGGGCCTTGTCGGCAGTATCGGGCGTGGCGGCCCTCGCCGCACCGCCCGCGTCGTCGGGCAGCGCCCCGACGTCGACGCCGCCGACCTGGGCCAGTTCGTGCTTGAGGGCGGCGAGTTCCGCCCCGCCCGCCATGTGGTTGGTGAGTTCCTCCAGGGTGATGCCGGCGCGGGCGGCGCTGAGTTCGAGGGTGCCCAGGCGCAGCACGCTGAAGTGGTCGCCGACCATGTAGGCGTGGTGCGGGTTGTGGGTGATGAAGACGACGCCGAGGCCGCGCTCGCGGG
The DNA here is from genome assembly GCF_000772045.1 of Streptomyces sp. CCM_MD2014. GTDB lineage: Bacteria > Actinomycetota > Actinomycetes > Streptomycetales > Streptomycetaceae > Streptomyces > Streptomyces salinarius. The sequence goes on from NZ_CP009754.1 coordinate 982,963, forward strand.
CGGCGGCGATGTACTTGAGGACCACGCCGGACTGCTTGACGCCGAGGGCGGCGGTGGGCTCGTCGAGGATGAGGACGCGGGCGCCGAAGTAGACGGCGCGGGCGATGGCGACGGACTGGCGCTGGCCGCCGGAGAGCGTGCCGATGGGCTGTTCGAGGTCGTCCAGGACGATGCCCATGTTGCGCAGTTCCTCGTCGGCGGTCCGCTTCATGCGGTCGATGTCGAGGCGGCGCACGGGCCAGGGGCCCTTGGTCATCTCGGAGCCGAGGAAGAAGTTGCGCCACACCGGCATCAGCGGGACGGTCGCGAGGTCCTGGTAGACCGTGGCGATGCCCCGGTCGAGGGCGTCGCGCGGGCTGGCGAAGCGCACCGCCTCGCCGTCGACGAGGAACTCGCCCTCGGTGTGCTGGTGCAGCCCGGAGATGATCTTGATCAGGGTGGACTTGCCGGCACCGTTGTCACCGAGCACACAGGTCACCCTGCCGGGATGGACGGCGAGGTCGACGCCGTGCAGGGCGCGGATGTTGCCGTAGGCCTTGCCGGCGCGGCGCAGTTCGACCAGGGGGCGGCCCTGCTCGGGTGCGGGGTCGGCGAGGACGGCGCCGTGGGTGCCGGGGGTCTGGGCGGTCCCGGGGGTCTTGCCGGTCATTGCGGTCACCTCCGGGTCGCGGCGCGGCGGACGTACAGGTTGATGAGGACGGCGCCGAGGAGCATCGCGCCGAGGAAGGCCTTGAACCAGTCGGGGTTCCAGCCCGCGAAGACGATGCCCTGGTTCACCATGCCGAACATGAAGGCGCCGAAGACCGGGCCGATCGCCGAGCCGTAGCCGCCGGTGAGCAGACAGCCGCCGATCACCGCCGCCGCGATGTAGATCAGCTCCTGGCCGACGCCCTCGCCGGACTGCACCGTGTTGAAGGAGAACAGCTGGTGCATGCCGACGAACCAGGCCCCGAAGCCGACCAGCATGAACAGCGTGATCTTGGTGAAGGTGACCGGCACGCCGACCGCGCGGGCGGACTCCTGGCTGCCGCCGACGGCGAAGATCCAGTTGCCGTACTTGGTGCGCAGCAGCACCCAGGTGGCCAGGGCGGCGAAGACCAGCCACCACACGACCGTGATCTTCACCTCGACACCGCCGACGTCGAAGGACGAGGCGAACAGGGCCTTGGCCTGGTCGAAACCGTCCATGTCGCTGATGTCGTCGGTGGCGACGTTGCCGGTGACGAGCTTGGTGACGGCGAGGTTGACGCCCTGGAGGATCAGGAAGGTGGCCAGCGTCACCAGGAAGCTCGGCAGGCCGGTCTTCACCAGCACCCAGCCGTTGAAGGCGCCGACGGCCAGCGAGGCCACCAGTGCGACGATCACGCCCATCCAGACGTTCATGGTGAGCTGGTAGCTGAGCATGCCGGCGGTGAGCGCCGAGGTGACCACGGCGACACCGGCCGACAGGTCGAACTCGCCGCCGATCATCAGCAGGGCGACGGGCAGTGCCACGATGCCGATGGTGGACGACTGGTACAGCACCGTGGCCATGGAGCCGCCGTCGCGGAGCGTGGGCGCGGCGATCAGGAAGAAGACGAAGACGGCGACGGCGCCGAGGAAGACCCCGACCTCGGGCCGGGCGAGCAGCCGCAGCGCCACGGGGCGCTCACGGGTCCGCCCGTCGGTCTCCTTGGGGCCGGGGGCCGGCGGTGTGGTCACCGCCGGCTCAGCCTGGCTGGCCATGCTCATCACCGGGTGCCCTTCGAGGCGAACTCGGCGACGGCCTTGACGTTGGACTTGTCGACGAAGGCCGGACCGGTCAGCACCGGCTGCTCGCCGCCGCCGCTGTAGTTGCCGTTGTTCTTGTAGAGCCACAGCCCGTCGACCGCGAGGTAGCCCTGGAGGTAGGGCTGCTGGTCGACGGCGAACTCGATGTCGCCCTTCTCGATGGCGCCGGTCAGTTCCTTGTTGAGGTCGAAGGTGGCGACCTTGGCCTTGCTGCCGGACTCGTCCACCGACTGCACGGCGGTCATGGCGAAGGGGGCGCCGAGCGTGACGAGGTGGTCGATGGCACCGTCCTGCTTGAGCTTGGCGGTGATGGTCGACTTCACCGAGGGCATGTCGGTGCCGTTGACGTAGAGGTTCTCGATGGACCCCTCGAAGGTCTTCTTCACGCCGTCGCAGCGCTGGGTCAGACCGACGTTGCCCTGCTCGTGGATGACGCAGACGGCCTTCTTCGCCCCGTCCTCGTTGAGCCGCTTGCCGAGCGCCTCGCCGGCCACGCTCTCGTCCTGGCCGAAGAACTCCATCAGGCCGAGCTTCTTCCAGTCCGCCAGACCGGAGTTGAGCCCGACCACGGGTATGCCGGCCTGCTCCGCCTTGGCGAGGACGCTGCGCAGGGCGTCGGGCTTGGCGAGGGTGACGGCGATGCCGTCGACCTTCTGGTCGATCGCGTTCTGCACCAGGTTGGCCTGGTTGCCCGCGTTCGGGTCGGCGGAGTAGACGAGCTTGACGTTGTCCTTGTCGGCGGCGGCCTGGGCGCCCTTGCGGACGATGTCCCAGAAGGTGTCGCCGGGTGCCTGGTGGGTGACCAGGGCGACGGTCATGCGGGGGGTGTTCGCCTTGCCCGCGGAGGCGCCCGAACCGCCCTCCTCGTCGGCCTTCTTCCCGCCCGAGCTGCTGGAACAACCGGCGAGGGTCAGGGCCGCGGCGGCGGCGAGAGCCACGGCGGGGGCGATTCTGCGGGAGCGGGCGTGCGAAGAGCGGTCCATCTTTTCCTGCACCTCACTGTGCGACTGTGCGACGGGAGAGCCGTGTGCCTGACCCGAGTGCCAGACCCGAGAAGAATGGCTGTTGCTGCGCTGGGACCGGATACAAGTCCTTGAGACGCCCACTGTCAATACTTTGTCAAGACATCATTTCACTCACAGGTCCGAATGTAAGTACAAAGTCTTGACAGTGTCGTCCGGGAGTCATACACCTGGGAAGGCGGCAGGCCCCCGCCCAGCCAAAGGAGCGTCGCACATGGCCGAGTCAGTCCCGCGTTTCGATCTGATCACGATGGGCCGCATCGGGGTCGATCTCTATCCTCTGCAGACGGGCGTTCCCCTGGCGGAGGTTGAGACCTTCGGCAAGTTTCTCGGCGGTTCGGCCTCCAACGTGGCGGTCGCCGCCGCCCGGCTCGGCCGTGCCACGGCCGTGATCACCCGCACGGGCGACGACCCCTTCGGGACCTATCTGCACGGCGCGCTGAAGGAGTTCGGCGTCGACGACCGCTGGGTCACTGCGGTCGCCGCGTACCCGACCCCCGTCACGTTCTGCGAGATCTTCCCGCCGGACGACTTCCCGCTGTACTTCTACCGCCGCCCCAAGGCACCGGACCTGGAGATCCGCCCGGAGGAGCTGGACCTGGACGCGATCCGCGCGGCCTCGGTCTTCTGGATGACCGGCACCGGACTGAGCGAGGAGCCGAGCCGCACGGCGACGCTGGCCGCCCTCGCCCACCGCGCGAAGTCCGGCACCACGGTCTTCGACCTGGACTGGCGCCCCATGTTCTGGACCGACCCGGACCAGGCCCGCCCGTACTACGCCGAGGCGCTCGCGCACGCGACCGTCGCCGTCGGCAACCTGGACGAGTGCGAGATCGCCACCGGCGTGCGCGAACCCCGCGCCTGCGCCGAGGCGTTGCTGGCGGCCGGTGTGGAACTGGCCGTCGTCAAGCAGGGCCCGAAGGGCGTCCTCGCCGTGCACCGCGACGGCCGGTCCGCCGAGGTGCCGCCGGTTCCCGTCGAGGTGGTCAACGGACTCGGTGCGGGCGACGCGTTCGGCGGCTCCCTGTGCCACGGTCTGCTCTCCGGCTGGGAGCTGGAGCGGACCATGCGGTACGCCAACGCGGCGGGCGCCCTCGTCGCCTCCCGCCTCGCCTGTTCCTCCGCGATGCCCACCGGGGCGGAGGTCGACGACCTCCTCGCGCGAGCCACTCCCTGAACGGAGCAACGCCTTGTCCCTCAGCATCTCCAGCATCCCGGACCTCACCGCGGTCAGGGCCCGGCATCCGGAGGCGATCGCCGAGGCCGCCGCGCGCCGGGTGCGCCGGCCGCTGATCGGCGACTCCGGCCGGCTGATGATCGTGGCCGCCGACCATCCGGCGCGCGGCGCGCTCGGGGTCGGGGACCGCGGGCTCGCCATGGCCAACCGGGCCGACCTGCTGGAACGCCTGTGCACCGCACTGTCGCGGCCCGGCGTCGACGGGGTGCTCGCCACCGCCGACGTACTCGAGGACCTGCTGCTGCTCGGGGTGCTGGAGAACAAGGTCGTCATGGGTTCGATGAACCGGGGCGGCCTCGCGGGCGCCGCCTTCGAGATGGACGACCGTTTCACCGGCCACCGCGCCGAGGACATCGCCCGGCTGCGCTTCGACGCGGGCAAGCTGCTGCTGCGCATCGACTACGACGACCCCGGCTCGCTGGCCACGATGGAGGCGAGCGCCCGCGCGGTCGACGCCATGGCCGCACACGGACTGCCGCTGTTCGTGGAGCCCTTCATCTCCCGCCGGGTCGAGGGACGGGTCCGCAACGACCTGTCCGCCGAGGCCGTCACCCGCTCCATCGCCATCGCCTCCGGCCTCGGCGGCACCTCCGCCTACACCTGGCTGAAACTGCCCGTCACCCGGGACCCCGACGACATGGCCGAGGTCCTGGAGACGTCCACGCTGCCCGCCGTCCTGCTCGGCGGCGACATAGGCGGCTCCCCCGCGGACCAGACCGCGGCCTACGAACGATGGCGCAAGGCCCTGAGGCTGCCCACCGTGCAGGGCATGGTGGTCGGCCGCTCGCTGCTCTACCCGGCCGGTGGCAGCGTGGAAGAGGCGGTGGACACGGCCGTCGGGCTGCTGTGAGCAGGCCTTCGACGATCCAGGAGAGGCGGAGGACCGGACGATGACGTATCACCTTCCCGCGGGCACGGCGGCGGCCGACGGCCCGTACGCCGTGGACGTGACGCCCGAGAGCGCGGGCTGGGGCCACTCCAGCCTGCGCGTGGTGAACCTGCCCCCCGGCGGCAGCCACACCTTCGACAGTGCCGAGAGCGAGTGGATCGTCCTGCCGCTGAGCGGCGGCTGCACGGTCGCGGTCGCCGAGGACTCCGGCGCGCACACCTTCCGGCTCACCGGGCGCGACGGCGTGTTCGGCGGCGTCACCGACTTCGCGTACGTGCCCCGCGAGGCCCGTACGACCCTGACGTCCCCCGGCGGCGGCCGGTTCGCGCTGACCGGCGCCCGCTGCACCCGCCGCCTGCCCGCCCGCTACGGCCCGGCGTCGTCGGTGCCGGTGGAGCTGCGGGGCACCGGGAACTGCTCGCGGCAGGTCAACAACTTCGCCGCGGCGGGGACGTTCGAGTGCGACAGGCTGATCGCGGTCGAGGTCGTCACCCCGGGCGGCAACTGGTCCTCCTTCCCGCCCCACAAGCACGACGAGCACCGCCCCGGCGAGGAGTCCGTGCTGGAGGAGATCTACTACTTCGAGTTCGCGGACCACGACGGCACCCCGGGCCTCGGCTACCAGCGCGTCTCCCCCTCCGGACAGGGGCGGGGCACGGACGTGCTCGCCGAGGTGCGCGACGGGGACGTCGTGCTGATCCCCGACGGCTGGCACGGGCCGTCGATGGCGGTCCCCGGTCACCACATGTACTACCTCAACGTCATGGCGGGGCCGGAAGCCGAGCGAGCCTGGCTGATCTGCGACCACCCCGACCACGCCTGGATCCGCGACACCTGGCCCGAACAGCCGGTCGACCCCCGGCTCCCCCTCTACACCGCACCGGAGAGGTCCGCATGAGCGCCACCGCCATCCGCCGACTGACCACCGCACAGGCCCTGGTGCGCTTCCTGGCCGCGCAGTACACCGAACGCGACGGCGTGCGGCGCCGGCTGATCACGGGCACCTGGGGCATCTTCGGCCACGGCAACGTGGCCGGCCTCGGCCAGGCGCTCGTCGAGTACCGCGAGGCGATGCCGTACCACCAGGGCCGCAACGAACAGGCCATGGTGCACGCGGCCGTCGGTCACGCCCGGCAGCTCAACCGCCTCTCCGCCCAGGCGGTGACGACCTCCATCGGCCCCGGCGCCACCAACCTGGTCACCGGCGCCGCACTCGCCACGATCAACCGCCTGCCGGTCCTCCTCCTCCCCGGCGACTACTTCGCCTCGCACGCCGCCGACCCGCTGCTCCAGCAGCTGGAGCACCCCGTCGAGGCCGACGCGTCCGTCAACGACGCCCTGCGGCCCGTGTCCCGGTACTTCGACCGCATCACCCGCCCCGAGTCGCTCCTCGCCTCCGCGCTGAAGGCCGTGCGCGTACTGACCGACCCGGCGGAGACCGGCGCGGTCACCCTGGCGCTGCCGCAGGACGTGCAGGCGGAGGCGTACGACTGGCCGGAGGAGTTCTTCGCCGACCGCGTCTGGCGGGTGCGCCGCCCCGCGCCCGACCCGGAGGAACTGGCCGATGCCGCAGCGGCGGTGCGTGCCGCCGCACGCCCGCTGATCGTCGCGGGCGGCGGCGTCCACCACAGCGAGGCCGAAGACGCCCTGAGGACGCTGGTGGACGCCACCGGCATCCCGGTCGCCTCCACCCAGGCCGGCAAGGGCGCCCTGCGCCACGACCACCCGGCCGACCTCGGCGGCATCGGTCACACCGGCACCGCGGTGAGCGACGAACTGGCCCGCACCGCCGACCTGGTGATCGGCGTCGGCACCCGCTACTCGGACTTCACCACCGCATCCGGCACCCTCTTCCAGCACCCCGGCGTCCGTTTCCTGAACCTCAACATCACCGCCTTCGACGCCCACAAGCTCGCCGCCGGCACCCTGGTGTGCGACGCGCGGGCCGGGCTCACGGCGCTCACTCAGGCGCTGTCCGGCCACCGCGTGGACGCGGCGTACGAGTCGGAGTACCGGGCGGGGAAAGCCCGCTGGGACGAGACGGTGCGGGCGGCCTTCCACGCCGGGGACGACGGCGCGGTGCCGACCCAGACGCAGGTGCTGGGCGCGCTCGACGCGGTGGTCGGCGACGAGGACGTGGTGATCAACGCGGCCGGCTCGCTCCCCGGCGACCTGCACAAGCTGTGGCGGGCCAGGTCTCCGCGCCAGTACCACCTGGAGTACGGATACTCCTGCATGGGCTACGAGATCCCGGCCGCGCTCGGCGTCCAGCAGGCCGCGCCCGGCGTGCCCGTGTGGGCCCTGGTGGGCGACGGCACGTACCTGATGAACCCGACGGAGATCGTGACGGCCGTGCAGGAGAACCTGCCGGTGAAGCTGATCCTGGTCCAGAACCACGGCTACGCCTCGATCGGCGGCCTGTCCGAGTCGGTGGGCGCCGAGCGCTTCGGCACCGACTACCGCCACCGCGTCACCGACGGCTCCTTCACCGGCGCCCCGCTCCCCGTCGACCTCGCCGCCAACGCGGCCAGCCTCGGCATGGACGTCCTGCGCGCCAAGACGGTGCGGGAGCTGCGCGAGGCGCTGGCGACGGCCCGGGCGGCGACCCGCCCGACGTGTGTGTACGTCGAGACGGCGCCCCCGTCGGCCGACCTCCGGGCGGAGGCCTGGTGGGACGTACCGGTGGCCGAGGTGTCCGCCCGCGAGGCGGCCACCGACGCGCGCAAGGCCTACGAGCGCGCGATCGCCGACCGCCGCCACCACCTCTGAGTCCGCCTCCGCTCCCCGTCCCCGACAGCCAGTCACCCACCCAAGGGAGGTACGTCCATGGCGATTTCCGGCGACCCCGCACGTGCCGTGACCGCCCCCGCGACCGGCACCCTGGACTTCGCCCTGGACCGCGGCAGTCCGGTGCCGCTCTACTACCAGCTGGCCCAGCAGCTGGAGGCGGCGATCGAACACGGCGTGCTCGCGCCGGGGAACCTGCTGGGCAACGAGGTCGATCTCTCCGTCCGCCTCGGCCTGTCCCGGCCGACCGTCCGCCAGGCCATCCAGTCCCTGGTCGACAAGGGGCTGCTGGTGCGGCGGCGCGGGGTCGGCACCCAGGTGGTGCACAGCCAGGTCAAGCGCCCGCTGGAACTGAGCAGTCTCTACGACGACCTGGAGGCGGCCGGGCAGGGCCCCGGCACCCGGGTGGTGCGCAACGAGCGCGTTCCGGCCGCCGCCGAGGTCGCGGCGGCCCTCGGTGTCGCGGAGGGCACCGAGGTCACCGTCCTGGAGCGGCTGCGCCTCACCCACGGCCAGCCGGTGGCGATGCTGTGCAACCACCTTCCGGCGGACCTGCTGGAACTCGACGACGCCCGGCTGGAGTCGACCGGCCTGTACCGGATGATGCGCGCGTCCGGCATCACCCTGCACAGCGCCCGGCAGACCGTCGGCGCCCGCATCGCCTCCCGCGAGGAGGCCGAGCGCCTCGGCGAGCGGGAGGGCGCCGCGCTGCTCACCATGCAGCGCACCGCGTACGACGACACGGGGCGGGCGGTCGAGTACGGGACGCACGTCTACCGCGCGTCCCGGTACGCGTTCGACTTCCAGCTGCTGGTCAGGAACTGACCCGACGACCGGCCGGCCTCAGTGGACGGCGTCCAGGCGGGCCCGCTGGTCCGCCGTCAGTTCCAGGTCCACAGCGGCGAGGTTCTCCTCGAGCTGGGCGAGCGACGAGGCGCCGGCCAGCGGCACGATCGGCAGTGCGGCACCGATCTGCCAGGCGAGGACGACCTGGTTGACGGTGGCCCCGGTCTCCCGGGCGACCTCGCGGAGCACGGCCAGCCGGGCCGGGGTGCCCGGGTGGTCGTAGTCCGGCGGCAGCGGCTTGTCCTCGCGGACGTAGGCGCCGGCGAGCAGCGGCGAGTAGGCGACCAGGGTCAGGTCCGGCTCGGCCCGCAGATAGCCGAGGAGTTCGGCGCCGGCGTGGCCGAGGCTGCCGTACGGGGAGAACTCGCTGGGCACGTCGAAGCGGGGCCGCAGGTGGCTGTGCTGGTACTGCAGCACCTCGTAGCCGGGCAGCCCGGCCGCGGCGGCGAGGGCGCGGGCCCGCTCGACGCGCCACACCGCCTGGTTGCTGACGCCGAGCAGTCCGACCGTTCCCTCCGCGACCAGTGCGCCGAACCCCTCCACGGTCTCGCGCTGCTCCACGGTGTAGTCGTCGATGTGCGCGTACAGCAGGTCGAGCCTGTCCACCCCGAGCCGCTCCCGGCTGCGCTCGGCCGCCTCGCGTATCACCTTGGCCGACAGGCCCTCGGGGTTGTCGGTGTAGCCGGTGCCGGGCGCCAGTGGGCGCGCGCCGAGCTTGGTGGCGATGACGACCTCGTCGCCGATCCCGCGGCTGCGCCGCCAGCGGCCGAGGAGTTCCTCGCTCTGGCCGCCCTGGCCGCCGTCGGTCCAGAAGGCGTAGTTGTCGGACGTGTCGATGAAGTTCCCGCCGGCCTCCACATAGCGGTCGAGGACGGCGAACGAGGTCTTCTCGTCGGTCAGTGATCCGAAGAGCATGGCGCCGAGCGCCAGCGCACTCACCTCACGGCGGTGCGCGGGGTCGGTGCCGATGGTGCGGTACTTCATGATGTTCCTCCCCATGTGTGTCCGGTCGTCCGGGCACGGCAGGGAGTCTTCATTTTGAAGTGCGCTTCAAGTCAAGCACCCCGTAGTCTCGGCTCGCGTGAACAGGCGAAAGCACAAGAAACTGTCCCGGCGTCTCACCGACGCCGCGCTCGTCGGCGACGTGTCGCGGGTGCGGGCGGCACTGCGGGCCGGAGCGCCGGCCGAGACGGCGGACACGGCGGGGAGCACCCCGCTGTACCTCGCGTCCGTGAACGGGGACGTCGGCGTCGTCCGCCTCCTGCTCGCGGCCGGAGCCCGGCCCGACACGGAGAGCGGGATCGGCTCGGAGGGCACACCCCTGTGCGGGGCGGCCTGCTGGGGCCACACGGAGACCGTCCGCACGCTCCTCGAGTACGGAGCGGACCCGAACCTGCGCGAGGACCACGGCACCGGCTGGGCACCGCTGGACTGGGCGTCGAACGGCCCGCACCGGGAGACGATGGACCTGCTCGTCGCCGCGGGGGCCCGGCCCCGGGAGTGACCGCCGGCCGAACAACGCCTCCCGCGGCTGCGGAGGGTGACGGCACGCGGCACGGGCCGCGTGCCGTCACCTGAGGCCGGTCAACGGATGGTGGTCACCCGGTGTTCGGCGAGCGCGGCGCAGTTGGAGCCGGTGATCTGGACGCTGACGTTGCCGATGCTGCCGCCCCAGTCCACGCAGTGGGCCTTGCCGTAGACGTAGGTGGGGCCGGCGTACGAGGTGTACGTCCCGTAGTCCTCGTCGTACGCCTGGGTGTCGGGCACGTAGATCCACGCGGACATGTCCGTCGCGGTGCCCGGGGTGTTGCGGATGGTCGCGACGCAGTTCTTGCCGTTGGCGGCGTTGTAGGTGAGGTAGACGGTGCCGCGCGAGCCGACGGCGGCCGAGTTGACGGTCTTGTAGCCGCTGCCGCAGACCTTGCCGGGCGTGGTGTTGGGAGCGGCGGACGCGGGTGCGGCGAGCGCCGTCGCGGTGCCCAGGGACAGGGCCGCCACAGCGGTGACGGACAGGGCGGAGCGTGCAATGCGCATATTTCCCCCTTGCGGTCGTAGGAGTCGTTTGCTCCTGTCTGGTGTGACTACGGGCGGCGGGGATTGGTTGTGCTCCGGATGCGCTTTTTCCGTCGATGCGCCGGCGGTCCGGTTCCGCCCTTCAGGTCAGGTCGAGTTCGGGCTGGTAGAGGTCCAGCCAGAGGGCGAGGTCGAGGGCCCGTTCCAGGCCGCGCCGGTCCGCCTGGCTGTTCATCGGCGCCCTCCGTTCGGCGGCCCGCCGCAGGCGGCCGGGGTCGACGAGGTCGAAGACGGGGTGGCCGGTGCGGGTGAGCAGGTCCTTGGCCTGGTCCTGGAGGGCTGCCGCGTACTGGGGGTCCTGGGTGGACGGGTAGGGGCTCTTGACCCGGTCGTAGACGGACTGCGGCAGCACGTCCGCGGTCGCCTCGCGCAGCAGGGTCTTCTCCCGGCCGTCGAAGGACTTCAGCGCCCAGGGGGTGTTGTACACGTACTCGACGAGCCGGTGGTCGCAGAAGGGGACGCGGACCTCCAGGCCGACGGCCATGCTGGCGCGGTCCTTGCGGTCGAGCAGGATGCGCACGAAGCGGGTCAGGTGCAGGTGGCAGATCCGCCGCATCCGGTACTCGAAGTCGCTCTCGCCGTCCAGGCGCCGGATGCCGGCCACGGCGTCGCGGTAGCCGTCGGCGACGTACGCGGGCAGGTCCAGTTCCGCCGTCAGCTCGGGGCGCAGCACGTCCGTGTCCTCCCCCATGTGGCGGATCATCGACACCAGCCAGGGGAAGGTGTCGGCGCGGCGCGCCTCCTCGTCGAAGAACTGCAGGTATCCGCCGAAGACCTCGTCGGCGGACTCGCCGGACAGCGCCACGGTGGAGTGGTCGCGGATCGCCCGGAAGAGCAGGTACAGGGAGGCGTCCATGTCGCCGAGGCCGGCCGGCAGGTCCCGGGCGCGGACGACCTCGGCACGCACCCCGGGGTCGGCGAGGGCCTGGGCGTCCAGCACGATGTCCTGGTGGTCGGTGCCCGCGGCGCGGGCGACGTCGTGGACGAAGGGGGTGTCGGGGGTGCCGCGGAGTTCGTCGGCGACGAAGTTCTCGGTCCGGCCCGCGAAGTCCACGGCGAAGCTGCGGACCTTCTCGCCGCGTTCGCCCAGTTGCCGGGCGGCGAGCGCGGTCATCGCGGAGGAGTCCAGGCCGCCGGAGAGCAGGGTGCAACGGGGCACGTCGGCGACGAGCTGGCGGCGCACGATGTCGTCGAGGAGCGAGCGGACGTGCGCGACCGTGGCGTCCCTGCCGTCCGTGTGCGGACGGGTCTCCAGCTCCCAGTAGCGGCGCCGGCGCACGCCCGTACGGTCGACCGTGACGACGGTGCCGGGTTCGACCTCGCGGATGCCGTCCCAGACTGCGTGACCGGGCGTCTTGATCATGGTGAAGAGTTCCCGCAGCCCGTCGAGCCGGACCCGGCGGCGGGCCAGCGGATGGGCGAGGACCGCCTTGGGTTCGGAGCCGAACAGCACGCCGTCCGCGGTCGGTTGGTAGTAGAACGGCTTGATGCCCATGCGGTCGCGGACCATGACGAGCTTGTTCTCACGGCCGTCCCAGAGCGCGAAGGCGTACATGCCGTTGAGGCGCTCGGGGAGCGCGTCACCCCATTCGAGGTAGCCGCGCAGCACGGCCTCGGTGTCGGAGTCGGTGGTGAAACGGTGTCCGCGGTCCGTGAGTTCACGGCGCAGTTCGGTGAAGTTGTAGGTCTCGCCCGAGTAGACGAGTGCGACCGTGCCGTGCGGGGTCTCGGTGCTCATCGGCTGCCGGCCGCCGGGCAGATCGATGATGGCGAGCCTGCGGTGGCCGAGTGCGGCGGGTCCCTGCGCCCAGACGCCTCGGTCGTCCGGTCCGCGGCAGGCCATCGTCTCGGTCATCGCGTCCAACGCCGCCGTCTCGGTGCCGAGGTCGCGGTCGAAGGAGACCCACCCGGTGATACCGCACATACACTGCCTCCCGCATCCGGCGCGCCGGGCGACCCCGACTACCAGTCGTTTCGCGACTGCGAGCAGGTCGACGGCGAACCAGTTGTAGTTACCATCTACATTTCGAGCGTGCGTCACGGGAGTACGCGGGGTCAATGCGGCCGTAACGGAGCGGACACAAGCCACCCCTCGTTTTCGGACATCCTTTGCGTTCGCGATACCTTTCGTCGCCCACCGCCAGGGCGTCGGCCGCGCGGAATCGGCCACGCGCAAAGTCTTCGCCAACCGCACGCCCGCCACGCTTGCCGAAGCCCCGGCGGACGGCGGCCCCTGCCCCCCGGGTCACCCGGGTCCGTGCGCTGCCCTCCCGGGTGTGCGCAGCGCCAGGAGGGCGACGTCGTCGAGGCCGGGCGGCCGGACCCGGTGCAGGAGCTGGTCGGCGAAGGCCGGCAGGGGCCGGTGGGCGAGCGCGGCGGCGTGCTGGCGCAGCCGGTCCAGGCCTTCGTCGAGGGTGTGGCCGGGCACTTCGATGAGGCCGTCGGTGTACAGCAGGAGCGTGCAGCCCGGTGGCAGCAGGACGGTCGCGTCCGGACGGGAGGTGCCGAGGCCGGTGCCGAGCAGGAGGCTGTGTCCGTCGGTGAGGTAGTCGGTCAGGCCCTCGCGGGTGACGAGCAGGGGCGGCGGATGACCGGCGTTGGTCCAGGACAGCCGCCAGAGTCCGTCGTCCGTCCTGGTGATGCGGGCGAAGACGAGCGTGGCCATGGAGACGTCGGTGATGGGCATGATCGCCTCGTCCAGCCGTTCCACGACGCGGCTGGGCGGCTCCTGCTGCGACCAGGCGTAGGCGCGGAGCATGTTGCGCAACTGGGCCATTCCGGCCGCGGCCTCCAGGTCGTGGCCCACGACGTCCCCGACGGCCAGCGCGGTCGCGCCGTCGGACAGGGAGAAGGCGTCGTACCAGTCCCCGCCGACCTGGGAGGCGTCGGGGGCGGGCAGGTAGCGGACGGCCATCTGCAGCCCGGGAACGCGCGGCATCTGGGGCAGCAGGTGCTTCTGCATGGTCTCGGCGACGGCACGCTGGCGCTGGTACAGGCGGGCGTTGTCCAGGGCGAGGCCGGCACGTCGGGCGATGTCCTCGAACAGGGGGAGGTCGGGGGTGGAGAACTCGCCCGGTGCGTCGGCCCGCCCCAGGGTGAGGGCTCCCAGGACCTCGCGGGTTCCCCGGATGGGGACGATGGCGGCGGAGCGGATGCCGGTGGCGTCGAACATCCGGCGCTGCTCGACGGCGATGCCGGAGTCCGGGGTGCGCTGATAGGTGTCGGGCGCGGCCAGCGCGGAGGCGACGCCGCGCAGGGCACGGGAGAGCGGCATCGGCGACTCCTCGGGCACCGGCGGCATCGGCCCCTCGAGATCCTCCCGGTGGACCAGGCGGTCCCCCTCGGCATGGACCACGGCGGTGCGCCACACCTCTTCGTGCTCGGTGATCAGGTCGATGACGGCCCAGTCGGCGAGCCGCGGCAGGACCAGGGCCACCAGTCTGCGCAGCGTCTCGTCGACGTTGAGGGTGGAGGTCAGCCGGGTGGTGGTCTCGGCCAGCAGGGCCAGTCGTTCGAGCTCGCTCAGGGGCCGCACGGACCGCTCCGGGGACGGTTCGGCGGGGCGCGCCTGCTCGCCCGGATGGAAGATGACGAGGGTGTGGGCGTCGTGACCGTGCCCGGAGTAGGGGGTGATGAGCCAGGAGACGGACAGGAGGGAGCCGTCGGCGCGGGCGAAGTGGTCGAGCGCGGACTGTCCCGGGCGTCCGGCGTGGAACGCCTGCCGCATCCCGCACTGACTGGCGGGCAGTTGCTGCCCCTCGGGCCCCCGGTGCAAAAGATCGTGGGCGTCCTGGCCGGCCATGTCCTCGGCCCGGCGGCCCAGCAGTTCCTCGGCGCGAGTGTTGACCGCCAGGATGCGGCCCTGCGCGTCGACCACGTACGCACCCGCGCCGATCGCCTCCAGCGCTCGGGTGAGCCGCGGACCGGGCGTGTCGTCCCGGCGCTGCCGCCCACCGCTCTGCGTGTCCGCCGCGCCTGCCATGTCCGGGCTCCTCTTGACCGTGTGCCGCCTCGGTCCCACTCTTGCTCAGGTCGTCCTCTGGAGTCTGCACCTTGATGTATCCCGCGGCGGCACACAAGTCTCACCTCGGCGGCAAACGGGCAGGGGACGGTGCGATCAGCGGTGCGGTGGTGAAGGGGGCGGCGTCGTCCGCCGGCAGGCAGCCGCGCACCTGGGAAGGCGTGGTCCCCGAACGGTCCCGAGAACGATCAAGGGCCGGTTTCGGATACCTCTGAAACCGGCCCTGACCTGCGACTGTCTCCAGTCGGGACGACAGGATTTGAACCTGCGACCCCTTGACCCCCAGTCAAGTGCGCTACCAAGCTGCGCCACGTCCCGGTGTGTTCACGCACGGTGCACCGCGCGATCACGCGGACAGCACTTTACCCCACACACCCGGCGACGCCTAAGCGGGCGTCGGCGAGGCACAATCGGTCCCATGGACAGCCGTGCCGACAGCCCCGTGGACGACGCCGCCTCCGACCGCCCGGCGGGCGGCCGGGACCGTGACGAGGAGGGGCGGGCCCGCAACGCCCGGCCGCGGGACGGGCTCGGGCGGCCGTTGCCGTACGGCACCGACGGCGTGCCGCGCCAGCCCGAGGGGGTCGTACGGGCCCCGGACGAGACCGTGGCCGAGGCGCAGCGGCTGCTGGACGAGGGGAAGCCGTTCCACGCGCACGAGGTCTTCGAGGACGCCTGGAAGTCGGGGCCCGCGCAGGAGCGGGAGCTGTGGCGCGGGATGGCCCAGCTGGCCGTCGGGCTCACGCACGCCGCGCGCGGCAACGTCACCGGCGGAGCCAGGCTGCTGCGGCGCGGGGCCGACGCCGTCACGGCGTGGGCGGCGTCGGAGGCCGGGCGGGAGCGGCCGTACGGGATGGACCTCGGCTCGGTGGCCGGGTGGGCCCGGGAACTGGCCGGTGAGGTGGAGGGCGGCGGGCCCGTGGACGCGGCGGCGCGGGCGCCCGGGCTGCGCGGCTGACCGGTCCGCAGTCCACCGGGGCGGCCCGGCCGGGGCGTCGTCGGAGCCGTACGGCAGACTCGTGGCGTGCGGACAATTCATGTGATCGGAATCGGCGCGGGCGACCCCGAGCAGCTCACCCTCCAGGCGGTCGCGGCGCTGCGGAGCACGGACGTGTTCTTCGTCCTGGACAAGGGCGAGGCCAAGGCCGACCTGGTGCGGCTGCGCCGGGACATGCTGGAGACGCACATACCGGAGGGGACCTACCGGATCGTCGAGGCGCGCGACCCCGAGCGGGACCGGAGCGCGGGCGGTGCGGCGTACTCCCCCGCCGTCGGGGACTGGCGCAGTGCCCGCGCCGGCATCTACGAGCGGCTGATCGCCGAGGAGCTGGGCGAGGACGAGAGCGGCGCGTTCCTGGTGTGGGGCGACCCCGCGCTGTACGACAGCACGCTGGGCATCCTGGAGGAGATCCTGGAGCGCGGGTCGGTGGCGTTCGATTACGACGTGGTGCCCGGCATCAGCAGCGTCTCCTCGCTGGTCGCCCGGCACCGGACCGGGCTGAACCGGGTGGCGCGGCCGGTGCAGATCACCACGGGACGGCGGCTGGCCGAGGGCTTCCCCGAGGACGCGGACGACGTCGTCGTGATGCTGGACGCCCACCAGACCTTCCGGCAGTACGCGGACCAGGACATCGACATCTACTGGGGCGCCTACCTGGGCACCCCGGACGAGATCCTGGCCTCCGGTCCGATCGCCGAGGCCGCGCCCCGCATCGAGCGGCTGCGGGCGGAGGCGCGGGAACGCAAGGGCTGGATCATGGACACCTATCTGCTGCGGCGCAACCCCGGCGACCGCTGACCGGACCACGGCCCTGCCCGGGCCCCGACGGCAACCGGCCGGACCTGACCGGAGAATTCCCGGGCACACCCGGGCGGACCGTCCCCGCATGCGTGGCCGGTGCACCGGTGTGATCGTGGCCGCGTGACAGTCGCCGAGGAAACGCCACGGACCGCCGCCGCCCAGCCGCCCGTGCTGGACCGCCGGCGCCGCAACGTCGTCTTCGTCACGATCATGCTCGGCATGCTGCTCGCGGCCCTGGACCAGACGATCGTCGGCACCGCGCTGCCCACCATCGTGTCGGACCTGGGCGGTGCCGAACACATGTCGTGGGTGGTGACCTCGTACCTGCTCGCCGAGACCGTGGCGACGGTGCTGGTCGGCAAGTTCGGCGACCTGTTCGGGCGCAAGGCGGTCTTCCAGGTGTCCGCGGTCGTGTTCATCACCGGCTCGTTCCTGTGCGGGCTGGCGACCAACATGCCGCTGCTGATCGTCTGGCGGGCGGTGCAGGGCGTCGGCGCGGGCGGCCTGATGGTGACGTCGATGGCGCTGATCGCGGACGTGATCCCGCTGCGGGAGCGCGGCAAGTACCAGGGCGCGATCGGCGCGGTGTTCGGGGTCGCGACGGTCGTCGGGCCGCTGCTGGGCGGGCTGTTCACCGACCATCTGTCCTGGCGCTGGGCGTTCTACGTCAACGTGCCCATCGCGGTCGTCGTCGTGGTCGCCGCCGCCCGCACCATCCCGGTGGTGAAGTCGGCGGCCCGTCCCGTGATCGACTACCTGGGCATCGCGCTGGTGGCGGTCGGGGCGAGCGCGCTGATCCTGGCGACGAGCTGGGGCGGCAACGAGTACGCCTGGGGCTCGGCGGTGATCGTCGGGCTGTTCGCGGGCGGGCTGGTCGCGCTCGGCCTGTTCTGCTGGGCGGAGACCCGGGCGGCCGAACCGATGCTGCCGATGCGGCTGTTCTCCAACCCGGTGTTCACGGTCTGCTCGATCCTCAGCTTCATCGTCGGGTTCGCGATGCTGGGGGCGCTGACGTATCTGCCGACGTATCTGCAGTACGTGGACGGCGACTCGGCCACGGTCTCCGGGGTGCGGACGCTGCCGATGGTGGCGGGGCTGCTGATCGCGTCGGTGTTCAGCGGCAACGTGGTCAGCAAGACGGGGCGCTACCGGCTGTTCCCGATCGCGGGCACGCTGGTGATGGGCGTCGGCCTGTACCTGATGTCGCTGATGGGTCCGGACACGGGCGCGTGGCTGGAGTCGCTGTACATGTTCGTGCTGGGCACGGGCATCGGGCTGTCCATGCAGGTGCTGACCATCGCCGTGCAGAACACGGTCGAGTACTCCGACCTCGGCACCGCGACCTCCGGCGTCACCTTCTTCCGCACGCTGGGCAGTTCCTTCGGCACCGCCGTGTTCGGCACGATCTACGCCAACTCGCTGGGTCCCCGCCTGCGCGACGGGGTCGCGGCGGCGGCCCGCACCGGTGCCGCCGACCCGGCGGTGATCGCCAGGGCGTCGACCAGTCCGGAGGGCGTGCACCGGCTGCCGCCCCCGGCGTCGGCTCCGATCGTCGGCGCGTACGCGGACACCATCCAGACCGTGTTCCTGTGGACGGTGCCGGTCGCGGTCCTGGGCTTCGTCGTCGCCCTGTTCCTCAAGCAGGTCCGGCTGCGCGACAGTGCCCGCGCGGGTTCCACGGACATGGGTGAGGGCTTCGCCTCACCGCACGACGCGAGCAGCAGGCGGGCCCTGGAGGCGTCCGTCGGGAAGGTCATCGGCGGTACGGAGCTGGACACCGCGCGCCGGATCGTCGCGGACAGCGACACGCGGTTGGACGTCGCGGGGGCCTGGGCCGTGATGCAGGTCGAGCTGTTCACGCGGCTGGTCGGGCACGCCAGCCTCGGTCTGATCGCCGCCCGCCGCCGGCTGCCGCCGGAGGTGCTGCTGCCGGTCTTCGACCGGATGGTGGAGGAGGGGTTCCTCACCCGGCACGGCTCCCTGCTCTCGCACACCGACGCGGGCGCCCGCGAGGCCCTGGTGATCGGCCGGGCCTGGGCGGCCTGGCTGGAGGAGCGGGTGGAGCGGGACATCGGGCGGCCGACGGACACGGAGCTGCGCGCCGCCGTCGACGCCATCGCCAAGCGCCTGCTGGTGGAGGACCTCAGCAACGGGCTCCCCCAGCGGATCAGGCAAGGAGAAGCTGCAGACCGCCCACAACCGTCGCCGCGATCACCAGACGCTCGAACAGGCGTTGGTTGATCCGGTCGACGGCCCACTTGCCGAGGAACGCGCCGGGCACCACGAAGACGACCAGCACCGCGTCGAGCAGCAGCGAGTGGCCGTCGATCAGTCCGAGCCCCGCGCTGAAGGGCAGCTTGGAGACGTTGACGATCAGGAAGAAGAACGCCGAGGTGCCCAGGAAGCCGAGCTTTCGGAATCCCGCGGAGAGCAGGTACATCGACATCACCGGGCCGCCCGCGTTGGCGACCATGGTGGTGAACCCGCCCAGGACGCCGTACGAGCGGGCCTTCGCGCGGCCGGTGCGCGAGGCGACCCCGTCCGGCTGCCCGGCGGCGTCGGCCTGCCGCCGGCGCCACACCGTCACCCCGGCCATGAACAGCAGGATCACGCCGATCGACGTGCGCACGACCGCGTCGTCCGCCCACACCAGGAACAGGGTGCCGACCACCACGCCGACGCCGACCGCCGGGAACAGCCGCCACAGGGTGGGCCAGTGCGCGTGGCGCCGGTAGGTGAGGACGGCGAGGACGTCCCCGGCGATCAGCACCGGCAGCAGGATGCCGGTGGAGGCGCGGGCCGGCAGGACAGCCGCGAAGATCGCGAGGCTGACCGTGTTGGCCCCGCTCACCGCGGTCTTGGAGAAGCCGACGAGCAGTGCCGCGAAGGCGAGGGCGGCGAACTCCCAGCCGGTGAGGTGCCAGAGCGTGATGGTGTCCATGCGGGCACCGATGCTATGCGCACCCCACCGGCGCCGTGAGCACCGTCTCGCCCATTGATCCTCAGCGGCCGGTGTACCGCGCCCTCAGCTCCCGCTTGAGCACCTTCATGCTCGGCCCGAGCGGCAGCTCGTCCGCGAACTCCACCCGGCGCGGGTACTTGTGGCGGCCGAGATGCTCCTTGGACCAGTCCGTGATCTCGCCGGCGTCCGGCGCGGCCCCGGACCCGGTGCCCGGGGCGCGCACGACGACGGCGCAGACCTCCTCGCCGTGCAGCTCGTCCGGGAGTCCGATGACGGCGACCTGGGCGATGCCGGGGTGGCGCATCAGCACCTCCTCGACCTCCCGCGGATAGACGTTGTAGCCGCCCCGGATGATCACGTCCTTCTTCCGGTCGACGATCCGGAGGAACCCGTCCTCGTCCTTGGTGCCGAGGTCCCCGGTGCGGAACCAGCCGTCGACGAGCGCCTCGGCGGTGGCCTCGGGGCGGCCGAGGTAGCCGGAGAAGACGTTGTGGCCGCGCACGACGACCTCGCCCAGTTCGCCGGCCGGCAGCAGTTCCACGGCGTCTTCGACGTCCGCGCGGGCGATCTCCACGTCCACGCCCCACAGCGGGTGGCCGATGGTGCCGGGCCGGGCGCCGAACACCGGCTGGTTCACGGCCGCCGCCGGCGAGGTCTCCGAGAGTCCGTACCCCTCGTAGATCTTCGCCCCGAACGCCGCCTCGAACCGCTCCAGGACGGCCACCGGGAGCGAGGCACCGCCGGAGACGCACACCCGCAGCTCGGGCAGGGCCCCGGCACCGGCCGCCGCGGCGGCGAGGGCGACGAACATGGTCGGCACCCCGTGGAAGGTGTTGACCTTCTCCTTCACCATCAGGTCGATCGCGCGTGCCGCGTCGAAGCGCGGCAGCAGGACGAGGGTCGCGCCGGCCCGCCAGGTGGAGTTCAGGGAGACGGTCTGGCCGAAGGCGTGGAAGAGGGGCAGTGCGCCGAGCGCGACGTCGTCGGGGCGGATGTCGTTGGCGTCGAAGGCGTTGACCGTCGCGTTCATCACCAGGTTGAAGTGGCTGAGCACGGCGCCCTTGGGCACGCCGGTCGTGCCGCTGGTGTAGAAGACGACGGCCGGGTCGTCGGCGTTCCGGGTGACGTACGAGGGCAGGGGCTCGGCGTCCGCGGCGAGCTTGCCGAACTCGTCGCCGAGCGTGACCATCCGTACGCCGGTCGCCCGCGCGGCGGCGGCCCCGGTCTCCGCCTGCGCCGGGTGGCACAGCAGCAGGGTGGCGCCGCTGTCGCGCAGGACGTGCTCGACCTCGGCCGCCGACAGCAGCAGGTGCACGGGGACGACGACGGCGCCGGCCGCGGCGGCGGCGTAGTACGCCTGCGGGAAGTCGGCGGTGTTGGGCGCCATCAGGGCCACCCGGTCCCCCGGCCGGACGTCCAGGCCGACGAGGGCACCGGCCTGGGCGAGGGCCCGCCGCCACACCTCGGCGAAGGTCAGGCGCAGGTCGCCCTCGACCAGCGCCTCCTTGTCGGGACGGCGCCGGGCGTTCTCGGCGAGGACGGCGGCGACGGAGAGGGTTGCCATGGGGTGTTGCTCCGTTTCCTTGCTGCGGCTCTGCAGAAATGGCTCCAGGCGGGCGGCCCTAGTGGCGTTCGACCAGGACCGCGCTGCCCTGCCCCACGCCCACGCACATCGTGGCCAGCCCGCGGCCGGCCCCCGTGCGGCGCATGCGGTGGAGCAGGGTGGTGAGGATGCGGGCGCCGGAGCAGCCGAGCGGGTGGCCCAGCGCGATGGCGCCGCCGGTCGGGTTGACCAGGCCGGGGTCGATGCCGAGCCGGTCGACGCAGGCGAGTGCCTGGGCGGCGAACGCCTCGTTGAACTCGGCCTCGGCGAGGTCGCCGACGCTCCAGCCGGCCCGGGCGAGGACCTTGCGGGTGGCGGGGACCGGGCCGATGCCCATGACGTCGGGGTGGACACCGGCCGAGCCGCCGGCGACGTAGCGGCCCAGCGACTCGAGGCCGAGGTCGTTCAGGGCCTCCTCGCTGACCAGGAGCAGGCCGGCGGCGCCGTCGTTCATCGGCGAGGCGTTGCCCGCGGTGACCGTGCCGCCGGGGCGGAAGACCGGCTTCAGGCGCCCCAGCTTCTCCAGGGAGGTGTCCTCGCGGACGCACTCGTCGGTGTCGACGACCACGCCGTCGGGACGCTCGACGGGGAGGATCTCGTCGTCGAAGTGGCCGTTCTTCCGGGCTTCGGCGGCGAGGCGGTGGCTGCGCAGGGCGAACGCGTCCTGGCGCTCGCGCGGGACGCCGTACCGCTCGGCGACCTCCTCGGCCGTCTCGCCCATGGCCAGCAGGCCGTGCAGCTCCTTCATCGCCGGGTTGACCAGGCGCCAGCCGAGCCGGGTGTCGGCGGTCTCCATGCGGTGCGGCAGCGCCTCGTCGGGCCGGGGCAGCACGAAGGGGGCACGGCTCATGGACTCGGAGCCGCCCGCGAGCACGATGTCGGCCTCGCCGGCGGCGATGGTGCGGGCGGCGGCGGTGACGGCCTCCAGGCCGGAGGCGCAGAGCCGGTTGACGGTGGCGCCGGGCACGGTCTCGGGCAGGCCCGCGAGGAGGGCGGCCATCCGGGCGACGTTGCGGTTGTCCTCGCCGGCCTGGTTGGCGGCGCCCCAGTACACGTCGTCGATCCGGGCGGGGTCCAGTGCGGGCACGTCGGCGACCAGGCCCCGGATCACCGCGGCGGCGAGGTCGTCGGGCCGTACGGTCGACAGGGAACCGCGCAGCTTGCCGATCGGGGTGCGGCGGGCGGCCGCGAAGTGGACGGGACGCACGTGGGACTCCTGACCGTCGTCGCGCCGGCTCCGGACGGCGCACCGCCGCCGCGTCGTCCACCGCGAACCTTGATGAGCACTACCCTTAATTAGCACTGCTAGTTTTGGACTATAGACCGCCGGACGGCGTCCTGGGAAGATCCCCCCGACAACGGACAACGCACGACCGTCGCCGACCCAGCCGGAGGAGACATGGCGGAGACCCGCGAGCACACCCTGACCGGAACACGGGGACGGATCGCCGTCCGCGAGTGGCCCGCCGGGCAGCCGCGCTACGTCGCCGTGCTGGTCCACGGGTACGGCGAGCACTCCGGCCGCTACGAAGAGGTGGCCGGCGTCCTCACCGGTCACGGCGCGGCCGTCTACGCCCCGGACCACGTGGGGCACGGGCGCTCGGAGGGCGAGCGGGTGGTGGTCGAGGACTTCGAGGACGTGGTCAGCGACGTGCACGCCGTGGCGGAGCTCGCCCGGGCCGCCCACCCCGGCCTGCCGGTCGTCATGGTCGGACACTCCATGGGCGGTCTCATCGCCTCGCGGTACGCCCAGCGCCACCCCGGGGAGCTGACGGCGCTGGTGCTGTCGGGACCGGTCATCGGCGACTGGGAGCTGCCGCGCCGGCTGCTCGCCCTGGACGAGATCCCCGACACCCCGATCAGCCCGGCCTCGCTCTCCCGCGACCCGGCGGTGGGGGCGGCGTACGCGGCGGACCCGCTGGTCTGGCACGGGCCGATGAAACGGCCGACCCTGGAGGCGTTCGTGCGGACGCTGGAGACGGTGGCCAAGGGCGGCGACGTCGGCCGGCTGCCGCTGCTGTGGGTGCACGGGGACGACGACCGACTGGTGCCGCTGCCCGGCAGCCGCGTCGGCGTCGAACCGCTGAGCGGCGGCGACCTCACCGAGCGGATCTACCCGGGCGCCCGGCACGAGCTCTTCAACGAGACCAACCGGGACCAGGTGTTCACGGACGTCACGCGCTTCCTGGACGGCGTGCTCGCCCGCTGATCCCGGCGCGGCGTCCGCCCGGAGTGCGCCCCGCGTTTGCCCGTGCGCCCCATGGGCACCCGCGCCGGCATGAAGTGGTTGCGCCGCGCCGCCTGCGTGGACGAGGACCCCGATCTGTTCTTCCCGGTGGGCACCGCAGGACCCGCCCTGCGGGACACGGAGGCCGCCAGGCGGGTCTGCGCCGGATGCCCGGTGACCCCCGAGTGCCTGACGTATGCGCTGGAGTCGGGGCAGACGTCGGGCGTGTGGGGCGGCACGGACGAGGCGGAGCGCGTCGCGCTGCTCCGGCTGACCACGCAGCACGCACGTACGCACGACGAAATGAGGGACACCTCATGGCCGACGCCCTCGAACTCGACGCGCTGTGGGAGGACTTCCACCGCGTGGTGAACATGACCTCCGCGGAACTCGCGGACTGGCTCCGGGTGCGCGACTCGGGCGAGCTGACCGAGCCGCTGCCGGACGACGCCGGACCGCCGCTGGGGCAGCACGTCCTGGCGATCCTGCAGAAGCGGCGCACCGACCTGACGGAGGACGACCTGCGGGCGATGCGCAAGGTCGTGGACACCGTCACCTCGCAGACCGACCTGGAGAACGAGCCCGAGGCCGAGGACACCCGTCTGCGGCACCGGCTCATGACGGTCGGTCACGACCCGCTCAAGCCGTAGCCGTGGGCCGCGACGAACGACGGATCGTCGGCGGCCTCGTCGGCGCACACGGGCAGACGTACGCCGACGAGGCGGGCATCCGGTTGAAGAACACGCCGCAGCCGCTGTACCGGCTGCTGGTCCTCGCGCATCTGCTCAGCGCCCGCATCGGCGCGCCCATCGCGGTCGCCGCCGCCCGCGCCCTGAGCGAGGCGGGGCTGCGCGACCCCCGCCGCATGGCCGGCGCCGACTGGCAGCAACGCGTGGACGCGCTCGGCCGGGGCGGCTACCGGCGCTACGACGAGCGCACCGCCACCCAGCTCGGCGAGGGCGCCGAACTGCTGACCGAGCGGTGGGGCGGAGACCTGCGCAAGCTGCGCGACGAGGCGGACGGCGAGGTGTCGGACGAGCGGCGGCTGCTCCAGGAGTTCCCCGGTGTGGGGCCGACCGGCGCGGACATCTTCCTGCGGGAGGCCCAGTCGGTCTGGCCGGAGGCGGCCCCCTACCTGGACCGCAAGGCCCTCCAGGGTGCCGAGCGCCTCGGTCTGCCCGACGACCCGGACCGGCTCCTCTCCCTGGCCGGGACGACGGAACCGGCCGTCCTCGCGGCGGCGCTGGTGCGGGCGGCGGTGGACAAGGACGTCGCCGAGGACGCCCTCCACCACGCGGCCTGAGCGGGGGCGGCCCCTCACCCGAACAGGCCCGTGCGCTGGTGCGCCCCCGGTCCCGGTGATGCCCTGAGGACACCGTTTCCCGTCCCAGGAGGGCATCCCGCGATGAGCCGTCGTCCGTCCCACCCCGTCCGTCTCCTGGCCTCCGCCCTGGCGGCGGGCGCGCTGCTGACCACAGCGGCCTGCTCGGACGGCGGCGGCTCTCGGAGCGCCTCGGACACCGCCGCCGAACAGGCCGGGGTCGCCGAGCAGAACGCGGCGAAGCAGACCCCGAGCGGTTCCCCCACGACCTCCCCGACCGGCTCGCCCAGCGCCTCCCCGGGCACCCTCACCGAGGCCGGCGCCAAGGCCGCCCTGCTCACCGAGGCCGACCTGGAGGGCGACTGGAACCAGGTCCAGGACGCGGACAAGTGGCGCGACCGGCTGCTCGTCGGCGAGGTGGACGTGGCCGCTTTCCTCTCCGCGAAGGCCGAGGCGGCGGAGTGTCAGCAGCTGCTCGACGGGCTCTACCGCGACAACCTGCTGGGCGAGCCCTCGGGGCCGTCCGCGCTCACCGGCTTCGAGCAGGGTGACTCCCGCCTCCTGGAGCAGGTCGCCGGGTACGACCGCGCCGGTCTCGACGACCGCATGAAGTGGCTGGACTCCCTGCCGCAGACGTGCGACGAGTTCACCGCGACCGACTCCGACGGCGACAAGCGCACCGTCCAGGTGACCGAGGCCTCGCTGCCCGACGTGGGTGACGCCCGCGAGGGCCTGCACGTGACCGTGCAGGGAAGCGCCGACGCCACCCCGGTCACGCTCACCCTGGACGTCGCCGCCGTACGCGTCGGCACCTCCGCCCTCACCATCACCGGCGGAGGCCTGGACGGCGGGCAGGCCTCCTCCGTCGAGCGCGGCGTGCGCCAGGGAACCGAGCGCCTGCAGACCGTCCTGGACGGCGGGACCCCCTCGCCGCAGCCCACCAACCTGGACTGACCTCCTCCGGGGCGTCCCGGGCGGCTTTCCCCGCGTCGTGCGCACATCCGGCGAAACCCGGACAGCGTGATCACCGGGCGGCACAATGGTCCGCGACGGACGGCGCACGCGCGAAGGAGCCGAGACGTGAGCGAGAGCGACCCCGTGCCCGGCGGGCGCCCCGGAGAAGTGGAGCGGGCCACCGCGCTGAGCGGCGAGCTGACCGGGCAGGGCGTGCACGGCGTGGTGCTGGCCTACGTCGACACGGCCGGGATCGCCCGGGTGAAGACCGTGCCCACCGCGAAGCTCGCTCCCGCCGCGGCCTGGGGCGTCGGCATGTCACCGGTGTTCGACACCTTCCTCGCCGACGACTCGATCGTCACCACGGACGTCCTCGGCTCCCCCGACGGCGACCTGCGCCTCTACCCCGACCTCGACCGGCTGACCGTGCTGGCGGCGCAGCCCGGCTGGGCGTGGGCCCCGGTCGACCGGATCACACAGGAGGGCGCACCGCATCCGGCGTGCGGGCGCACCGTGCTGCGCCGGACCGTGGCCGGGGCGGCCGAGCGGCACGGCGTCGCCTTCAAGGCCGCCGTAGAGATCGAGTGGGCCGTGGGCCGGGGCGACGCCGAGGGCGACGCGTTCGTCCCGGCGGTCTCCGGCCCCGCGTACGGCGCCGTTCGGCAGATCGAGCTGAGCGACTGCGCAGCCGACCTGCTGGCGGCGCTCGCGGCGCAGGGCGTGGACGTGGAGCAGTTCCATCCCGAGTACGCGGCGGGACAGTTCGAGCTCTCGGTGGCCGCGCTCGACCCGGTGGCCGCGGCCGACCACAGCGTGCTGGTGCGGCAGACGATCCGGGCCGTGTCCCGGCGGCACGGGCTGCGCGTGTCCTTCGCCCCGGCGGTCCTCGGGCAGGGCGTCGGCAACGGCGGGCACCTCCACCTCTCCGCCTGGCGCGAGGGGGCGAACCTGCACGCGGGCGGCACGGGCCGCTACGGCATGACCGCCGAGGCCGAGTCCTTCGTGGCCGGAGTCCTCGGCCGGCTCCCGGCGCTCACGGCGATGACCGCGCCCAGCCCCGCCAGCCGGCTGCGGTTGCGCCCCTCGCAGTGGGCGGGCGTGTTCACCGCCTGGGGCCGGGAGACCCGCGAGGCAGCGCTGCGGATCGTCACCGGCACCGCCGGGATCCGCGACCGCGCGGCCAACCTGGAGGTCAAGCCGGTCGACCTCGCCGCCAACCCCTACCTCGCCCTCGCCTCGGTGATCGCCGCGGGCCTCGACGGGCTCGCCTCGTCCGCGCCGCTTCCGGAGGAGACCACCGGCGACCCGGCCCGGCTCGACCCCGCCGTGGCAAAGGCCCGGGGCGTGCGGCGGCTGCCGGTCACGCTCACGGAGTCGGTGGCGGCCTTCCGTACGGACGACGTGCTCAGGACCGCGCTGGGGCCGGTGCTGGCCGACGCGGTGATCGCCGTGCGGCTGGGCGAGGCCGCCGCGGCCGAGGGACTGGACGACGACGGTGTGGCGGCGGCCTACCGCTGGAAGTACTGAGATGGCCGCCGGGGCCGTGCACGAGCGGCTCGCCGCGCTGGACCTGGTGGACCACCACTGCCACGGCGCGGTGACCGAGGACCTGGACCGCACCGGGTTCGAGGCACTGCTCACCGAGGGCGAGGCGTGGCCCGGCGTCTCCCCCTTCGACAGCCCCGTCGGCCTCGCCGTACGCCGGCACTGCGCCCCCCTGCTCGACCTGCCGCGCCACGCCCCCGCCGACGCGTACGTGGCCCGGCGCGCGGAACTGGGTGCGGCCGAGGTCAACCGGCGGTTCCTGCGGGCCGCGGGCGCCGACGTGTTCTGCGTGGACACGGGGTTCGCCCCGCACCCCGTGACGGGTCCGGCCGAGCTGGCCGCGGCAGCCGGTGCGACGGCGTACGAGGTGGTCCGGCTGGAGAGTGTCGCGGAGGCGGTGGCGGCGGGCGGTGTCGAGCCGGACGCGTATGCGGAGGCGTTCCGCACGGCCGCGTGGGAGGCGGTGCGGCGGCCGGGCGTGGCGGGCGTCAAGTCGGTGGCGGCCTACCGCACCGGCTTCGACCTCGACCCGGCCCGTCCCTCGCCCGCCGAGGTCACCCGGGCAGCCGCGGGCTGGCTCGCGCGCGGCGCGGGCCGGCTCGACGACCCGGTGCTGGTGCGGGAGCTGCTGTGGACCGCCGTGGACCTCGGCCGGCCGCTGCAACTGCACACGGGGTTCGGGGACGGTGACATCCGCTTGCACCGGGTGGACCCCACCCTGCTGACCGACTGGCTGCACCTGACCGCCGGCACGATCCCGGTCCTGCTGCTGCACTGCTGGCCCTACCAGCGCCAGGCGTCCTACCTGTCGGCGGTCTTCGAGCGGGTGTTCCTCGACGTGGGGCTCACGCTGCACCACGTCGGCCCCGCCCGGGCGGGCGCGGTCCTGGCGGAGGCACTGGAGATCACCCCGTTCCGCAAGCTGCTGTACAGCTCCGACGCCTACGGGGTGGCCGAGTTCCACCACCTGGGGGCGCTCGCCTTCCGCCACGGGCTGGCCGGGCTGCTCCAGGAGCGGGTGGACGCCGACGAGCTGTCCCTGCCCGACGCGCTGCGCCTCGCCCGCTGGGCCGGGCGCGACAACGCCCGCCGGGCCTACGGGCTCCCCGGCGGTCCGGCGGACGACGGCTGAGCGGGGTGGGACGGGTCACAGTCCCGGAGCGCCGCCCGGGACTCTCGAACGGCTGAAAGTATGATCAAGCGATGTCTGACATGACCGAGACCACGCCGGGCTGGCTGACGACGGACGAGCTGGAGATGGCACGCGCCCGCATGCCGATCCTGTACGTCGAGGCCGTGCCCGTACGCGTGGACGACAGCGGCGAAGTCACCAGCGTCGGCCTGCTCCTGCGCATCGGGCCCGACGGAACGGTCAGCCGGACGCTGGTCTCCGGCCGGGTGCTGCACCACGAGCGGGTGCGGGACGCCCTGCTGCGCCACCTGGAGAAGGACCTCGGTCCGGTGGCGCTGCCCCGGGTGCCGGCCTCGCTCCAGCCGTTCACGGTGGCCGAGTACTTCCCGACGCACGGTGTCACGCCGTACCACGACCCCCGGCAGCACGCGGTCTCGCTCGCCTACGTCGTGCCGGTGACCGGCGACTGCCGGCCGCGCCAGGACGCCCTCGACCTGGTCTGGTTCGATCCGCGCGAGGCTCTGTCCGAGGCGGTGCGCAGCGAGATGCCGGGCGGGCACGGAGTGCTGCTGAAGCAGGCACTGGCGCACGTGGGCTGCGTGGGCTGACCGCCTCCCGGGCTACTCCTCGTGCCGGTCCCCGTCGCTCAGCTGCGGGTCCAGGTCGTCCCTGAGCAGTCCCCGGGAGCCCGTCTGCCCGGTGCGGTAGGCGGAGCGGGCCACCAGGTGGGAGGCGACCGGGCCGGTGAGGAACTGGAAGAAGACGATGAGCGCGAGCGTGCCCACGTCGGTGCCGTGGCGCAGACGCAGCCCCACCCCGGCGAGGACGAGGAGCATGCCGAGCGTCTGCGGCTTGGTCGCCGCGTGGCTGCGGGAGAGCACGTCGGGGAAGCGGAGCATCCCGATCACCCCGAGCAGGCACTGCAGGCAGCCGAGGAACAGCAGGACGGTCCCGGCCAGGTCGGCGGCCTCGGCCCAGGCGTTCACCGGTGGTCCTGCCTGCCGTCCGGCCGCACCGAGGGCCGGTCGCGTACGGCGATGAAGCGGGCGATGCCCACCGAACCGCTGAAGCCGAGGAAGGCGAGCACCAGCATCACGGGGAAGTAGAAGGAGTCGCGGTCGTGGGCGGCCTTGACGCCGATGCCGGCGATGATGAGCGCCGCGAGCACGTCGAGGGCGACGGCGCGGTCGAGCATCGAGGGGCCGTACCAGATCCGGTACAGCAGCAGGGCGCCGGCGACGAGGATCATCGCGAGCGAGGCGACGAGCAGGGCGTCTTCGACGGCGTGCAGGGTGGTCACGACGGGAGGTCACCTTCCGGTACGGGACGGGCGGCGTCCGCGATGTCCTCGGCGGTGCCGAAGGCTCGGGCGACGAGTTCCTCCATGCGCCACACCTGCCGCCGGGCGCCCTCGATCTCGCCGGGGTTGCCCGCGTCGAGGACGTGCAGGAACAGGGTGGCCGTGGACCGGCGCACCTCGATCACGGAGCCGCCGGGGACGTTGGAGACGGCGACCGCGGTGGCCGTGAGCATGAGGTCGCTGCGCACCCGCAGCGGGACGGCGACGACCGCGGCGTGGTAGGGGCCCTTGGCGAAGATCTGCCGGGTGACCTCGACGCTGGAGGAGAACATGTCGTACAGCAGGTAGGCGGCGAGGCGCAGGATGCCCAGGGGGCGCAGCCTGAGGCCGATGTCCACGGCGGGCAGCGGGAAGGCCAGGCACAGGCAGACCGCGACGAGGACGCCGTTGACGAGGTTGGCCCAGGTCGGGCTGCCCCACAGCAGGATCCAGATGACGGTGAGCCAGCCGACGAGCGGCAGGTCGAGCACGCGTCGGCCGCGGCCGAGGCGGAAGGACCAGCTGTAGGGCGAGCGGTCGCGGAAGAGGTTGCTCACCGGCCGAGCACCGCCTCGATGTAGGGGGTGCGGGCGAGGAGTTCGGTGGCGGCGGCCTGGGTGAAGGTGGTGAGGGGGCCGCCGAGCACCGTGTACGAAAGGCCGAGGGCGACGGCGGCGCCGGTCGCCGCCGTCATGGGCCAGGGCAGCCGTTTGGTGGTGGTGATGGACTGCCCCAGGAAGCCCTCGGAGACCACGGCGCCCGCCGGCACCGGCAGCCCGGCCCCGGCCCCGCTCCCCGCACCGGCGTCCCGGCCCGGGCCGGTGCCTCTCCCCGGGCCGCTCGCCCTCCCCTCCTCCCCGTCGTCCTCGTCGTCGCCCGGTTCGTCGTCCTCGGCGGACTCCAGCACCACGCCCTCCTCCTCGGCTCCCGGCGGAGCGTCGCGCCAGAACGCGAGGTTCCACACCTTCGCCATGACATAGAGGGTGAGCAGGCTGGTCGCCGCGGACCCGGCGACCAGCGCCCAGGCCCAGCCGCCGCCCGCGTCGACACCGGCCCGCATCAGGCCGAGCTTGCCGATGAACCCGGACAGCGGCGGGATGCCCGCGAGGTTCATGGCGGGCACGAAGAACAGCACGGCGAGCAGCGGTGCCGCCTTCGCCAGGCCGCCGAGGCGGGTGAGTTCCGTGGTGCCGTCGCGCCGCTCGATGAGCCCGGCGACGAGGAACAGGGTGGTCTGCACGGTGATGTGGTGGGCCACGTACACGATCGCGCCGCTGATCGAGCCGTGCCCGGCGAGCGCGATGCCGAAGACCATGTAGCCGATGTGGCTGATGAGGGTGAAGGACAGCACCCGCTTGAGGTCGGTCTGCGCCACGGCGCCGAGGATGCCCACGACCATGGAGGCGAGGGCGGCGAGCATCAGCAGGTCGCCCAGGCGGTGGCCGGGGAAGAGCAGGGTCTGGGTGCGCAGCATCGAGTAGACGCCGACCTTGGTCAGCAGCCCCGCGAACACCGCGGTGACGGGCGCGGGCGCGGTCGGGTAGGAGTCGGGCAGCCAGGCCGCCAGCGGAAACACGGCCGCCTTGATGGCGAAGACCGTCAGCAGCATGGCCTCCAGCAGGGTGCGCACCCCCAGCGGCACCTCCTGGAGCCGCAGGGAGAGCTGGGCGAGGTTCACGGTCCCGGCGACCGCGTAGGTCATGGCGATGGCGACCAGGAAGAGCACGGAGGAGAACAGCGAGATGATCACGTACGTCGATCCGGCGCGGATCCGGGTCGCGGTGCCCCCGATGGTGAGCAGGACGAAGCTGGCGACGAGCATGATCTCGAAACCGACGTAGAGGTTGACGAGGTCGCCGGCGAGGAAGGTGCAGGAGACGCCCGCCACGAGGATGAGGTAGGCGGGGTGGAAGACGCCGACCGGCGCCTGGTCGTCGCGGTCGGCCATGCCCTGGCCGAGGGAGTACACGAGGACCAGCAGGGTGACGGCGCTGGAGACGGTGAGCATCAGTCCCGCCAGCCGGTCCGCGACGAGGGTGATGCCGACCGGCGGCGCGAAGTCGCCGAGGTGCACGCTGAGCGGGCCGTGGCGGTCGGCGGCCACCATGAGCACCACGGAGAGCACCAGGACCGCGCCGAGCACCGCGATGCTGATGAAGCGCTGCAGCCGGTGCAGCCGGGGCCCGATGGCCAGCTTGAGGCCGGTGACGCACAGGGGCAGCAGGACGGGGAGCGGGACGAGCGCGTTCACCTGGTTCCTTCCGTGCCGGCGCCGCCCGGGTCGTCGGGCTGGTCGGGCTGCGGGTGGCCGGAGTCCTCGCCGGGGCGGGAGTCGGGCTCGCGACCCGTCTCCTCGGGGTCGTTGGAGGGCCCGGCGATCCGGGCCGGGGCCGGTCCGGGGCGGCCCGCGGCGTCGGTGGAGCCCAGCTCGCGGCCTTCCCGGTAGTCCTCGGGGTCGGCGCCGAGGATGTCGTTCCAAAGGTTGCCGGAGACGTCGTTGGCGCGGGCCTGGTAGGCGCGTTCCCGGCGGACCCGGCGGCGGAGCCGTTTGCGGGCGGCGCGGTAGCGGGCGCGCTGCTCGGCGTCGGCGCCGCCGTCCCCGGCGCGGGCCTCGCGGTAGCGGTCGCGGAGTTGGCCGCGCCGGTCGAGGAACTCGGCGCGCAGGGCGACCAGCCGGTCCTCGGTGTCGTCGCTGATCTCGTCGGAGCCGGTGACCTGGTGGCTGCGGTAGGCCATGGAGAGCAGGAACGCGGTGGTGGCGAGGGTGATGACGATCGCGGTGAGGGCGACGGCCTGGGGCAGGGGGTCGGTGACGCGGTTGCGGATGATGTGCGGGTAGAGCAGCGGAGCCTCGCCCGCACTGCCGGTGGAGGCGAGGACCAGCAGGTTGACGCCGTTGCCGAGGACGACGGCGCCGAGCAGGATCCGGGTCAGCGACCGGGTCAGCAGCAGGGTGGCGCCGACGGCGTTGAGGACGGCGGCGGCCACGAGCAGGGAGAGGCTGACGGTCATGCGCGGCCCGCCTCGGGGCGTGGGGCGGCCCGTTCGATCTGGCGGTCGATCCGGGCGCCGAGGGCCCGCACGATGTCCTGGACCACGCCGAGGACGAGGAGGTAGACCCCGCAGTCGAAGAGGACGGCGGTGGACAGGTGGGCCTCGCCCCACACGGGCAGGTGGCCGTGCCAGGTCCAGCCGTGCAGCACCGTCCCCTCGCCGAGGCCGCCCAGCGCGATGCCCGTGGACAGGAACAGCCCGAGTCCGGTGAACAGACCCGGTTTGAAGGGCACCGCTTCGGCGAGTTCGTGCCGGCCGCCGGCGAGGTAGCGGGCGATGAAGGCGACGCCGGCGGTCAGGCCCGCGACGAAGCCGCCGCCCGGCAGGTTCTCGGCGCACAGCAGCAGGTAGACGGAGAGGACGAGGACGGGGTGGAAGATGAGGCGGGAGACCACTTCCAGGACGAGGGAGCGGCGCTCGGGGGCGAGGGTGGCGCTGGCGGCGAGCCAGGTCCGCTCCGGCGCCCCTTCGTCGCCGCTGGGCAGCCCCGCCGACTCGTACTCGCTCGCCCGCCAGGCGGTGCGCAGTCCGGCGTGCGGGTGGTCGCCGGGCAGCGGCAGTACGGGCTGCTCGGCTCCGTCGGTGCGGCGGTGCAGGTAGATGAGGCTGGTGACGCCGATCGCGGCGGCGGCGAGCACCGCGGACTCTCCCATCGTGTCCCAGGCCCGCAGGTCGACGAGGATGGTCGCGACCACGTCCTTCAGGCCGTGGTGGGCGGTCTCCTCGACCATCGCGGCGCCCGCGCTGTCGGCCCGGCGGTGCCCCGCCGTGATCCATACGACCACGGCGACGGCGGCGCCGCCCGCGAGCGCCACCGGCATCCGCAGCAGGCGCCGCCACCGGCTGAACGTCTCCTCGAAGCGCACCGGCATGCGGCGCAGCACCAGCACGAAGACGATCATGGAGACGGTTTCCACGCAGAACTGGGTGAGCGCGAGGTCCGGCGCGCCCTGGGCGACGAAGAGCAGCGCGGTGCCGTAGCCGGTGAGCCCGGCGAAGACGACGGCCTTCATCCGGCGCCGTACGCGCAGGCACAGCAGGGCCGCGGCACAGGTCAGCAGGGCGACACCGGCCTGGGCCGGATGGTCCCAGAGCCTCGGGGCGGGCACCCCGGTCCAGGGTTCGTCGACGACGAGCACGGCGAGCTGCCCCGCGAGGACCACGCTCATGGTCGTCACCAGGTACACCGACAGCGAACCGCGCTGCACGAGTCCGGTGCATTGCAGGGCGGTGCGTTCCAGGGCGAGCAGCATCCGGCCGAAGACGAGGTCGGCGGAGCGCCAGGCGAGCTTCTGGCCGACCCGCACGACGGGGCTCGCGGCGAGGAACAGCAGGATCCCGCCCGCCCACGCCGCGCCGGACAGACCGAGGGCCGGGCCCGCTCCGTGCCACAGCGCGAGGTGGTAGGGGTGGGCGGGCGCGGGGAACTGCCCGGCGTAGGTGCCCAGCAGGCCCTGGAGCCAGGTCACCCCGGGTCCGAGGACGAGGCAGGCCACCGCGAGCACGGCGGGCGGTGCGAGGAAGACCGCCGGCACGCGGTGCGCGTCGGTGTCGGGCAGGCCGGGCTTGCGGGCGAAGGCGCCCCACAGGTAGCGCAGGGTGTAGGCGGTGGTGAGGGCCGAGCCGAGGACGGTCGCGGCGAGCGCCCAGCGGTCGCCGGTGCTCCCGTCCAGGAGCGCCTGGAAGGCGGCCTCCTTGGCGGTGAAACCGAGCAGGGGCGGTACGGCGGCCATGGACGCTCCGGCGGTCACGGCCACTGCGCACACGGCGGGCAGCCGGCGTCCGAGTCCGGAGAGCCGCCGCAGATCCCGGGTGCCGGTGGCGTGGTCGACGATGCCGGTGACCAGGAAGAGCGGCGCCTTGAACAGGGCGTGCCCGAGGATCATGGCGGTGGCGGCGAGGCCGGTGTCGTGGCGGCCGGCCCCGGTGAGGACGGTGAGGAAGCCGAGCTGGCTGACGGTGCCGTACGCGAGGACGAGCTTCAGGTCGTTCATCCGCAGTGCCCGCCACCCGGCCAGCAGCATCGTCACCGAGCCGGCCGCCAGCAGGAGCGGGCGCCAGGGCGTGACGTCGGCGAAGGCGGGGGCCAGCCGGGCGATGAGGTAGACGCCGGCCTTGACCATGGCGGCGGCGTGCAGATAGGCGCTGACCGGGGTGGGGGCGGCCATGGCGTTGGGCAGCCAGAGGCTGAAGGGCCAGATCGCGGACTTGGAGAGGGCGCCGACGAGGATCAGCACGATC
This sequence comes from Streptomyces sp. CCM_MD2014, assembly GCF_000772045.1. Lineage (GTDB taxonomy): Bacteria > Actinomycetota > Actinomycetes > Streptomycetales > Streptomycetaceae > Streptomyces > Streptomyces salinarius. Next base: position 1,017,787 of record NZ_CP009754.1, read on the forward strand.
GCCGTGGACAGCGCCGCCGACGGGGGCGGCGGGTCGGCCAGGATCGCCGAGACCCGGTAGGTGCCCGCCTCGTGGCCGAGGAACAGGAGGCCGACGAGCATGGTCAGGCCGCCGAGTGCGGTGACCGTCAGGGCCTGCAGGGCGCTGCGCCGGTTGCGCTTGTGGTCGCTGGACTGGCCGATCAGGAGGTAGGAGAAGACGGTCGTCAGCTCCCAGAAGATGTAGAGCAGGACCAGGTCGTCGGCGAGGACGAGCCCGAGCATCGCCCCGGCGAAGGCGAGCAGGTTGCCGGCGAACCTGCCGAGCTGACGCGAGCGGTCGTCGAAGTACGAGGCGCAGTAGACGAGGACGAGGGTGCCCACTCCCGCGGCGAGCAGCACCATCAGTTCGGCGAGGGCGTCCAGTCTCAGCGCCCAGTCCACCCGGTAGGCCGGCAGCCAGCGCCATGCGACGGTGTCCACGCCGCCCGCGGCCGTAGTGCTCCAGCGGGTGGCGGCCCACACGGTCGCCGCGGCGGGCGGCAGGGCCAGTACGAGAAAGGCACGGGTTCCGCACCGTCTCACCAGCGGCGCGGCGAACAGCGCGAGCGCGAAGTGGCAGAGGATGAGCGCGGACACCCGACAGTGATATATCGGGCATCTCGCCTGAGCGCCCAGGCACGCCGCAGGGAGAACAATCGAGGGGCGGTTCCGGATCTCTCCGGAACCGCCCCTCGGTCAACGACTGTCTCCAGTCGGGACGACAGGATTTGAACCTGCGACCCCTTGACCCCCAGTCAAGTGCGCTACCAAGCTGCGCCACGTCCCGTTGCCCGCCTGACCTGGGGTTTCCCCCGGCCGAACGTGCAGGAAAACCATACCGCACTCGGGCCGGTGGTCGCGCACGGCTTTCCCGGCGCGGCCTCCGGCGGCGTCAGCACTTCTGCGTGCGGGACGGCTCGGTCACGGCCGGGGTGCCGCCCGAGCCCGCCGCGGCCGCCTCCACCCGGACCAGCCCGCGCACCGCCGGTATCAGCAGCAGCGCCGCGCACACGGCGAAGCTGGTCGCACCCGCGACGAGCAGGACGTGGTCGGCGCCGAGGGCGGCCGCGGCCGGGCCCGCGAGAGCCTGGCCCACCGGCATCATCGCCAGCGAGCCCGCCACGTCGTAGGCGTGGATGCGGTTGAGGACGTCCGGCGGGACCTGGGTCTGCACGCTGGTCGCCCACATCACGCCCCAGAAGGACATGCCGGCCCCGGCGACGGCGGCCCCGGCCGCCATGGCGGGTACGCCGAGCCCGGCGCCGACGCTCGCGGGGAAGGCGGCGAAGCCGACGAGGGCGATCGCGCCGGCCCGGAGCATGCGCAGCGGCCTGAGCCGCAGGGCGAGCAGACCGCCCACGACGGTCCCCGCGCCCAGGGCGGAGTTGACCAGTCCGTAGGCGCGCGGACCGTGCTCCTGCACCACCTCGGTGGCGACCAGAGGAACGGTCGGGCCCCAGACGGCGATCATGTAGACGCACCAGACGGCTATGACGCTCCACAGCCACGGACGCGCGAGGAACTCCCGCCACCCCTGGACCAGATCGGCGCGGAAGGCCTTGCTCCCGCGGCCGGAGACCGCCCGACTGCCCGGCGGGAGCGGCGGCAGCCGGAGCAGCAGCAGGCACAGGGCGCTGACCGCGTACGTGGTGGCGTGGGCGGCGAAGACCCCGCCGGGTGAGGCGAAGCCGACCAGGAGACCGGCCACTGCGGGGCCGGCGAGCTGGGCGGCGGACTCGGCCACGCGTATCGCGCCGTTGGCGCCCTGGACGTCGGAGGCGAGCCGGGGCACGGTGCTGGCGACGCCGGGCTGGAAGACGGCGCCCGCGACGCCGTTGGCGAACCCGATGGCGCAGATCTGCCAGAGCACGACGTGTCCGGAGAAGAACAGGACGGCGGCCAGGGTTTGGGTGCCCAGCCGCACCAGGTCGGCGCCGATCATCAGTTTGCGGGTGCTGAAGCGGTCGGCGAGGACTCCGCCGAAGACGACCAGACCGGCGAAGGCGGCGGCGGTCGCGGCCATGGCGAGGCCGACCGCGCCCGCTCCGTACCCGTGCTGGAGCAGGCCTGCGGCGAGGGCGACGGGCAGCATGGTGTCGCCCAGCCGGGCCACGGCCCGGGCGGTGAAGAACAGCGCGAAGTCCCGCGACCAGACCGCTCGCGCCGCGGCCCGCTGCCCGCCCGCGCCCTCGCGCCCTGCGTGTGACGACGTACCGGCCATCCCGCTCTCCCCTCCCCTGCCGGTCCCCGCCGGCGAACCGCCCCTGCACCCCCGTCTCGCGCACCGTGCGTCCGACGGCCGGGACCCCCCTCCGGTCCCGGCCGTCACACACGTCTTCGGATCATGCCACGCGGCACTGACAACGCCCGAGGGGTTTTCAGCCGCCCGCGGGCAGCCCCAGCCGGGGGTGGGCCTCCAGCAGCCGGGTCGGGGCCGCCTGGCGCCAGGAGTCGGCGAGGATGTCGCGCAGCTCGTCCTCGCCCTCCAGGGCGGCGAGCCGGGCCCGTACCCAGGCGAACTGGGCCTCGTGGCCGGCGATCCAGAACTTCTCCGGTTCCGCGAGCACCAGTTCGTCGCGCTCCTCCTTCGGGCAGCGCACCGCGAGGGAGGTCTCCTCCTCGGGGAGCGTCGCGAACATCTTTCCCGCGACCCGGAAGGTGGGCATGCTCCAGGCGATCTTCTCCGTCGTGTCCGGCAGGGACAGGGCGATACGGCGTACGTCTTCTGCGTCCGGCATGACAGGCACGGTATCCGCCGGCACCGACAATCACCCGGCGACGGCGGGTGTGCCCGTCCGGCCGCCGTCCTGACCGCCGATCTGCTTGAAGTACAGCGTCGTCGGCCGCAGTTCCCCGTGCTGGTCCACCGCGTAGTCGGGGATCGTGCCGGCCCGCGTCCATCCGGCGGACCGGTAGAGGTGCTCGGCGGGGCTCCCCGTCTCGGTGTCCAGGTGGAGCAGGGTGACACCGGCCGCCGCGGCCGCCTCCTCGGCTGTGGTCAGCAGCCGGCGGCCCAGTCCCCGGCCGCGGGCCTCGCGGGACACCATGAGCTTGACCAGTTCCGCGCGGTGGCGGCTGTTCGGTTTGTCCGGCAGGGCCAGGCTCACGGTCCCGGTGACCCGGTCCTCCTCCCGCGCCACCCAGACGGCGAGCCGGCCGGCGGCCACCGCGGCGGCCCGCCCCCGCCACCAGTCGGCGGCCTCCTCGTGGCCGAGCGGGGCGAGGAAGCCGACGGAGGCGCCGCCCGCGACGGTGTCGGTCAGCAGACCGGCCAGGCCGTCCAGCAGCCCCGTCACCCCGTGCTCGTCGATGCGGTCCACGGTCACGGCAGGACCACCGCCAGCACGTAGCGCGCGGTCCCGGGTCCGGAGCACCGGAACCGCGTCGGCCCCCACACCCGCATCCGCAGGCAGTCCCCGGCGGCGAGGGCGTGCCGCACGTCCCCCGCCGTGATCTCCAAGGTCCCTTCCAGGAGCCAGACGTGCTGCTCCAGGCCGGGCACGGGCGGCCGGTCGTAGGCGATGTCGGCGCCCGCGGCGAGCCGCCCCTCGACGAGTTCGCCGCGCAGTCCGGCGTGCGGCGGCGACACCGAGCGGCGCGTGAACCCACCCGTGCGGTCCTTCCACACGGACTGCTCGGCCGCCCGCACCAGCGGCGCGGGTTCGCCCTCGACCTCGCCGAGCAGCCGGGACATGGTCCGCCCGTAGACCGCGCACAGGCGGTTCAGCACGGCGGCGGTGGGACTGGTCTCGGCCCGCTCGGCCCTGGACAGGGTGGAGCGGCTGACCCCGCTGCGCTCCGCCAGCTCCCCCAGCGACCAGCCGCGTTCGGCCCGCAGTTCGGCCAGCCGCGCCGCGAGGCGGGCGTCGACCGGATCCGTGCACGCGTCGTCTCGTGTCATATCCGGGAGGCTATCCCGGAAATGAGACAACGGAGTTACGGAAGCCTCACGCCCGCGCCGCCTCGCCGAGGGCCTCCAGCACCGGGCGGATCAGCGGGTGCTCCTCCGCCCCCCGGCGTACGGCCGCGAAGACGCGGCGGGTGGGGGCGACCCCGTCGACCGGGCGGACGACCACGCCGGTGAGGTCGGTGCCGTGCAGCGCCGAGCGGGGGACGAGGGCCACCCCCGCGTCGGCGGCGGCGAGGGACACCACGGCGCGGAAGTCGTCCGAGGAGTGTTCGAGGCGGGGCTGGAAGCCCGCGTTCTCGCAGGCCAGCACGACCACGTCGTGGCACGGGTTGCCCGGGTAGGGGCCGATCCAGGTGTCCTTGGCCAGCTCGGCGAGCGGGACCTCCGCGGCGCCGGCGAGGCGGTGGGCGACCGGGACGACCGCGTCGAAGGGCTCGGCGTACAGCGGGACGTGGGTCAGGCGCGGGTCGTCGGCGGCCGGCGCACCCCGGTACTCGACGGCCACGGCGACGTCGAGTCGGCGGTCGAGGAGCATCGGCAGGCTGGCGTCCCCCTCGGCGTCCTGGACGCGGACGCGGATGCCGGGCGCCGAGGCGGCGAGGCGCGCCAGGGCGGGCGCGACGACGAGGGCGATGCCGGTGGCGAAGGAGGCGACCGTGACCGTGCCGGCCTCGCCCGAGCCGTAGGCGGCCAGCTCCGCCTCCGCCCGCTCCAGCTGGGCGAGGACGGCGTTGGTGTGGCTGAGCAGGATCTCGCCCGCCGGGGTCAGCCGTACGCCCTTGGCGCCGCGCTCGACCAGGCGGTGCCCGGTCTCCTGCTCCAGGGCGGCGAGCTGCTGGGAGACCGCCGACGGGGTGAGGTAGAGCGCGGCGGCCGCCGCCGTCACGGTGCGGTGGTCCGCCACCGCTCGCAGGATGTGCAGCCGCCGCGCCTCGATCATGGGACCGATTCTCTCAGGTCACCGGGGGGTTCTAGGCCGCGAGCTGCTCCCGGGCCGCCACGAAGGCGTCCACCGCGCTGTTCACGTCGTCCGTGGAGTGGGCGGCGGACAGCTGGACGCGGATGCGGGCCTTGTCCTGCGGGACGACCGGGTAGGAGAAGCCGATCACGTACACGCCGCGCTCCAGGAGCAGCTCGGCCATGCGGCCCGCCTGCGTCGCGTCGCCGATCATGACGGGCGCGATGGGGTGGTCGCCGGGGAGGATGTCGAAGCCCTCCTCGGTCATCCGGCGACGGAACAGGGCGGTGTTCTCGGCGAGCCGCACACGCAGGTCGTCGGCCGACTCCAGCAGGTCGAGCACCTTGAGGGAGGCGGCCGCGATCACCGGGGCGAGGGTGTTGGAGAAGAGATACGGGCGGGAGCGCTGGCGCAGCAGGGCGACGATCTCGGCGCGGGCGGCGACGTAGCCGCCGGAGGCGCCGCCGAGCGCCTTGCCGAGGGTGCCGGTGATGATGTCGACGCGGTCCATGACGCCGTGCAGCTCGGGGGTGCCGCGGCCGCCGGGGCCGACGAAGCCGACGGCGTGCGAGTCGTCGACCATGACCATGGCGTCGTAGCGTTCGGCGAGGTCGCAGATCTCGTCGAGCGGGGCGACGTAGCCGTCCATGGAGAAGACGCCGTCGGTGACGATCAGCTTGCGGCGGGCCTCGCCGGCGGCCTTGAGCTGCGCCTCCAGGTCGGCCATGTCGCGGTTGGCGTAACGGAACCGCCTGGCCTTGGACAGCCGGATGCCGTCGATGATCGAGGCGTGGTTGAGGGCGTCGGAGATCACCGCGTCCTCGGGGCCCAGGAGGGTCTCGAAGACGCCGCCGTTGGCGTCGAAGCAGGAGGAGTAGAGGATCGTGTCCTCCTGGCCGAGGAACGCGGAGAGGCGGGCCTCCAGTTCCTTGTGGACCTCCTGGGTGCCGCAGATGAAGCGTACGGAGGCCATGCCGTAGCCCCAGCGGTCCAGCGCCTCGTGGGCGGCGGCCACGACGTCGGGGTGGTCGGCGAGGCCGAGGTAGTTGTTGGCGCAGAAGTTGAGGACCTCGCCGGGGCGGCCGCCCGCGGTGACGTTCACGGTCGCGGACTGCGGGGTGCCGATGACGCGCTCGGGCTTGTGCAGGCCGGCGGCGCGGATCTCGTCGAGGGTGGCGCGCAGGTCGTCGCGCACGGAGTCGAACATCTCAGAGGCTCCTAAGAGGATACGTACGTCTTCACGCGGTCCAGTCGAGGATGACCTTGCCGCCCCGGCCGCTGGCCGCGTCGGCGAACGCAGCCTCGAAGTCGCGGTGGGAGTACCGGCCGGTGATCACCGGGGCGAGGTCGAGGCCGCCTTCGAGCAGCACGGACATGGCGTACCAGGTCTCGAACATCTCTCGGCCGTAGATGCCCTTGACGGTGATCATGGAGGTGACGATGCGGGCCCAGTCGACCGGGAACTCCTCGGCGGGCAGGCCGAGCATGGCGATCCGGCCGCCGTGCGTCATGTTGGCGATCATGTCGCGCATGGCCTCGGGACGGCCGGACATCTCCAGGCCGATGTCGAAGCCCTCGCGCAGGCCCAGCTCGCGCTGTCCGTCGGCGATGGTGGCGTTCGAGACGTTCAGGCCGAGGCTGACGCCGACCTTGCGGGCCAGTTCCAGCCGCTCCTCGCTCACGTCGGTGATCACGACGTTGCGGGCGCCCGCGTGCCGGGCCACGGCGGCGGCCATCAGGCCGATCGGCCCGGCGCCGGTGATGAGGACGTCCTCGCCGACCAGCGGGAAGGACAGCGCGGTGTGCACGGCGTTGCCGAACGGGTCGAAGATCGCCGCGACGTCGAGGTCGACGGGGACCCGGTGCACCCAGACGTTGGCGGCGGGCAGGGCGACGTACTCGGCGAACGCCCCGTCCCGGCCGACTCCGAGACCCACGGTGGCGCGGCACAGGTGGCGCCGGCCGGCCAGGCAGTTGCGGCACTTGCCGCAGACCAGGTGGCCCTCGCCGCTGACCCGGTCGCCGGCCTTGATGTCGGTGACGTCGCGGCCGGTGTCGACGACCTCGCCGACGAACTCGTGGCCGACGACGAGCGGGGTGCGGATGGCCTGCTGCGCCCAGCCGTCCCAGGCCCGGATGTGCAGGTCGGTGCCGCAGATGCCGGTGCGCAGCACCTTGATGAGGACGTCACCGGGTCCGACGACGGGCTCGGGCACGTCCGCGAGCCACAGCCCGGGCTCCGCCTTCTCCTTGACCAGCGCCTTCAACGCTACGGCTCCTGACGGGGTGAGGTCCCGGCGGTGGGCATGCTTAGGGGGTGTCGTTTGGATCTTGCCGGGGTCGGCCACAAGGCACCGTCGTCCGGAGCCGGCCTGATCCAAACGACACCCCCTAGCGGCCCGCGTCCGGGAAGGGGGAGGGGAATCGCACAGCAATCTGCCGTACGACACCGCCCCCGGTCCATCGAGCCTTTCTTAAGCCCGGCCGCAGCTTTCCTTCACGCCGCACGCCCCGGGCAGCCGGTCGACCTGCGATTCACAGCGGGAGCCCGTCCTCCGCGCTGCGCTCGATGCGCCGTACGAGGTCGGCCGCCGCCGACTTGATCGTCGCCAGGCCCGCGGTGCCCCATGCCCGGGGGCGCACGTCGGCGGCGGACACGGTGCCGAGGACCGTCCCCGTGCTGTCGATGAGCGGGGCGCCGAGGTAGGAGCGGATGCCGAAGGCGTCGACGACGGGGTTGCCCGCGAAGCGCGGGTAGTCGCGCACGTCCTCCAGGACCAGCGCCTTGCGCCGGACCACCACGTGCGGGCAGAAGCCGTGGTCGCGGGGCTGGACCCGGCCGAACTCGGGACTGGTGCCGTCGCCCCGCGTCACCGGCGGGACCTCCGGCACCCGCAGCCCGGCGAAGAACTGCCCGCCCTCCACCAGGAAGTTGACCATCGCGTACGGCGCCTCGGCGAGGCCGGCGAGGTGGGCGGCGTAGGCGTCGAGGGCCGGGTCGGCGCGTTCCGCGAGACCGAGCCGGCGCAACCGCCGTACCCGCTCGGGGGCCTCCCGGTCCTCCGGGGTGAGCAGCAGACGTCCGGCCGGGCGCGGCGGGTCGTAGCTCATGGGCGGACCCCGGCGCCGAACCCCGAGGCGGGGGCCGGTGTGTGGGCGATGAGGTGGCGTACGAGGGTGAGCAGTGTCTGGACGCCGGAGCTGGAGATCCGGGCGTCGCAGCGCACGATCGGGATCTCGGGGTGGAGGTCCATGGCCGCGCGCACCTCCTCGGGGTCGTAGCGGTAGGAGCCGTCGAACTCGTTGATCGCGACGACGAAGCCGAGGCCGCGCTCCTCGAAGAAGTCGACCGCCGCGAAGGACTCCTCCAGGCGGCGGGTGTCGGCGAGGATCACCGCTCCGAGCGCGCCTTCGCACAACTCGTCCCACATGAACCAGAAGCGTTCCTGGCCGGGCGTTCCGAAGAGGTACAGGACGTGTTCGGCGTCCAGGGTGAGGCGGCCGAAGTCCATGGCCACGGTCGTTTCGAGCTTGTTCTCGATTCCGTCGAGGTTGTCGGTCGCGGCGCTGACCGTGGTGAGCAGTTCCTCCGTGCTCAGCGGCGCGATCTCGCTGACCGCGCCGACGAAGGTCGTCTTGCCGACGCCGAATCCACCCGCCACGAGGATCTTCAGGGCGGTGGGGAACGGGTCGGCGCCTTCGCCGTGTGCGTGGTCAGAGCTGTCGTCGTAGTCCATCGAGCACTGCCTCCAGAAGGGCCCGGTCCGTGGGATGGTGGTGGAACGCGGCGGGGGGTTTGGTGGTCAGCGCGCCGCAGTCGACGAGGTCCGAGAGCAGCACCTTGGTGACCGCCACCGGAAGCCGCAGACGGGCGGCGAGTTCGGCGACCGGGAGGGGCGCCCGGCACAGGTCGAGTGCCTGCGTGTGCTCGGGTCCGAGGTAGCCGAGGGGGGTCGCCCCGGTGGCCATGACCTGGGACATCAGGTCGAGCGCGACGGTGGGCCGGGTACGGCCGTTGCTGACGGTGAAGGGGCGCACCAGCCGTCCGGCCGCGTCGTCGAGCCAGGGCCCGTCGCCGGCCGCGGCCACCGTCAAGGCCTCATCGCCGGGGGTTCGACGGCCTGCTGCCGGGGTGCGGTGACCAGGTAGGGGCGGACGCTCTTGACCAGCATCGCCATCTCGTAGCCGAGCACGGCCGCGTCGGCCTCGCGGCCGGCCAGCACGGCGAGGCAGGTGCCGGAGCCGGCGGTGGTGACGAAGAGCAGGGTCGAGTCGAGTTCGACGACGACCTGCCGCACGTCCCCGCCGTCGCCGAAGCGGACACCGGCGCTGCGGCCGAGGGAGTACAGGCCGGAGGCCAGGGCCGCCATGTGGTCGGCGCTGTCGGCGTCGAGGCCGTGCACGGACTTCACCAGTCCGTCGGCGGACAGCAGCACCGCGCTGTTGGTGTGCGGCACGCGCTGGACGAGGCCGCTCATCAGCCAGTCGAGGTCGGACACTTGGCCGGTCGTCGGCGCATCGCTCGCCATGGTGGATCGACTCCTTGGGGTACGAAGGTCTGCGGGAGCGCTGGTCGTGGAGGTGATCAAGGGCGTGGAGGCGGGGGTGGTCGCGGGGGCGGAGGGGGAAGGGACCCCGGTCGTACGGTCGGTCATTCGGCAGGCACACCCGGGTCGCCGTGGGTCGGTGTCAGGCGCGCCGCCGGTTCGGCGTGCTGCTGGGCCTCGGCGAGGCCGATGCCGCGCTGGAAGGCCGCCATCAGGCCCGGGTCGTGCCCGGTGTACTGCTCGGGTTCCTGGCGGGGGGCGGGACCGCCCCGCAGTTGCGGCGCGATGTGTTCCTGGGCGCGTCGGCGCGGCAGTTGGGGCTTGCCCATGGTGCCGCGCACGGCGCTGTGCCGCGGTACGGGCGGGGTGACCGCGTGTTCGGCGAGGACGCCCCGGTCGTCGGTCCGCACACCGGGTACGGCGGCGGCCGGGGTGGGCCGGTTCCGGTGGGTGCCGCGCACGGGCAGCGGCACGGGTGCGCCGTCGGCCCGCTGAGCCTCGCCCGGGGCGGCCGCCCCGGGCGCCTCCGGCACCTCGGGAGCAGGGGCGGGAACGGGCGCGGGAGGGGGTACGGCGGGAGCCGGTCCTGCGGGCGTCGGCGCGGCCGGAGCGGGTGCGTCGAGGGTCGGCAGGCCCGGCGCCGGTACGTGCGGCGTGGTGGACGGGCCCGGGGCCTGCGGCGCCGTGGGAGGCACGGCCAGCAACTGCTGCCGGGACGGCGTCCCGGGCACCGGCTCGGCACCGGCGGCCTGCGCCGGCCGGGCCGCACCGCCGGGCGGTGCACCCGGCTCCGTGCCCAACAGCGCCTGGGGCACGACGAGTACGGCCTGGACACCGCCGTAGATGTTGGTCTGCAGCCGGACGGTGATCCCGTGCCGCTTGGCGAGCTGGGAGACGACGAACAGCCCGATGCGGCCGTCCGCCAGCAGCCGGGCGACGTTGACCTGGTCGGGGTCGGCGAGCAGGGCGTTCATCCGGTCCTGTTCACCGACGGGCATGCCGAGTCCGCGGTCCTCGACCTCGACGGCGAGGCCCGAGGTGACGAGGCTGGCGCGCATCAGCACCTGGGTCTGCGGGGCGGAGAACAGGGTGGCGTTCTCGACGAGTTCGGCCAGCAGGTGGATCACGTCGGCGACGGCGTGGCCGCGCAGGGTGCCGTCGATCGGCGGGACCAGCCGGACCCGGGAGTACTGCTCGACCTCGGCGATGGCCGAGCGCAGCACCTCGGTCATGTCGACCGGGTTGCTCCACTGGCGGCGGGAGACGGCGCCGCCGAGCACGGCGAGGTTCTCGGCGTGGCGGCGGATGCGGGTGGCGAGGTGGTCGACGTGGAAGAGGCCCTTGAGGAGGTCGGGGTCCTCGATCTCGTTCTCCAGCTCGTCCAGGATGGAGATCTCCCGGTGCACCAGGGACTGCAGGCGCCGCGCGAGGTTGACGAAGACCTCCAGCTTCTGTTCGCTGCCCGCCTGGCTGGAGAGCTGCGCGGCCCGGACGACGGCGGTGACGGCGCCGTCGTGGGCGCGGGTGAGATCGGCGGCGAGCAGTTCGAAGTCGTCGGCGTCGTCCGGCGGTGCGCCGCGCGGTGTGCGCGGGGACGGGCCCTCGCCGCGGCGCAACGCCTCGACGACGGCACGCAGATCGCCCTCCTGGCGCGCGATGCCGCGGCGCAGGGTGCCGACACGGTCGTGCACGGACCGCGCGGCGCGGTCGGCGGCGAACGCGGCGATGGCGACGGCCGCGACGGTCACCGAGACCGCCCCCGCGAGTACGCCCCACAGGACGGGGCCGGGCCGCGCGCCGGTGGACCGGACGGTGAACAGGACGACCGCGCAGGCGCTGAGGGCGACCGCCACCGGCGGCAGGACGGCGAGCCGCAGCAGTTGGGACCGTATGTGGGTCTCGGTCGCCGCGGCGGTGGTACGCGGGGCCGGCCGGCCGTGCCGCCCGCCCTCGCGGCGGTCTGCGCGCGCGGCCGGTGCGCGGAGGTGAGACATCGGTGTCCTCGTACTGGTCCGTGTACTGGTTGGTCGGCCCTACGTCGCCCGACGGACACTGACAGTAGTCGCCCGGCCCTCATGTGCGGTGGGCAGTTGCCAAAGTCCCCCGGACAACGTCCCGCTCTGGTATGAGGCCTCGTACGACAGACCGATAAGCCGGTGAAGCAGTCGTTCCGGAGGGATCGGGAACGGTCTCTCCCGATCGGAATCGTTCACTGTCGGTGATCAGGGCAAAGGACTTACCCGGCCTCGGGCTCAGCGGGGCCGGCCCGCCTTCCTTCGGGCTCGTCGGCCATGCGCCTGCCGACGCGGGCGGCGGTCTCGCGTAGCCAGATGTGGGCGGCGTCGTGGGTGTGCACGGGATGCCACCACATCGCCTCCCGCAGCGGCACGGTCTCGTACGGCGGCTCCACCACGCGCACGCCGGCGAGCGGCGCCAGGAGCCGGGCGAGGCGGGCCTGGACGAGGGCGATGCGCCGGGTGCCGGCCACCAGCAGCGGGATGACCTGGAAGCTGTCCACGGAGACCTCGACCCGGGGCTCGATGCCCAGCATGCCGAGCTGGCGCACGGCCGGGGCGTCGTAGGTGCGCTGGTAGGTGACCCAGGGCAGCCGGGCCAGGTCCTGGCGGGTGAGGCGGTCGTCGACACCGGGATGGTCGTCGGCGACGAGGAAGACCCAGCGGTCCCCGTACAGGTCGGTGGCGGGGAAGTCGCTGATGACCCCGTGCGGCATCAGCAGGCCGTCGGACGTGCTGAGCAGTGCGTCCGTGGCGTCCACCACCGTGGGCGGGGTCTGCGCGAAGCGCAGCCGGATGCCGGGGGCCTCCTCGTGCACGACACGGGCGAGTTCGGTGCCGAAGACCGCGACCGCGTAGTCGGAGGCGATCAGTGTGAACTCCCGGTGCTCTTCGGCGGGGTCGAAGTCCGCCTGGCTGGCGAAGAGGCGTTCCAGCACGTCGTACGCCGTGGCGGTGCGGTCCAGGAGGACCTGGCCGAGGGCGGTGAGCTCGTAGTGGCCGCCGACGCGGGCGAGGAGGTCGTCGCCGAAGTGGCGGCGCAACCGGGCCAGGGCGGCGCTCATGGCCGGCTGGCTGAGGCCGACGCGCTGTCCGGCGCGGGTGACGTTGCGTTCCTCGAGGAGGGCGCGCAGGGCTACGACGAGGTTGAGGTCCAGGCGACTGAGATTCACGGCGGTTCCCTAGCTGTCCGGCGCCGACCTGCGGAGATTCGCCCCGTGGATGACTGCCATCCACAGAATCGATTTCCGTGATCGTGAGGGGCGGGTCCAGATTAGTGCCATCGCAATCAGGAGGACCTGTCCGTGAAACCTGAAGCCGCGTCCGCCCCCTTCGCCGGACCCTTCGCCCTGGCCACCCTCTCCGCTCCCGAGGGCCCCGCCTTTCCCGCCCTCGTCACCGCCGATGCCCGAGTGCTCGATCTGCGGACCGAGTTCGGCGACGACCAACTGACCGTCCGGACCCTGCTGGAGAGCTGGGAGACGGCACTGCCGCGGCTGCGGGCGCTGGCCGACGACACGGAACGGGCCCGTCAGCCGCTCGCGGCCTTCCGGGTGCACGCGCCGGTGGAGCCGCGGCAGGTGTTCCAGTCGGGGGCCAACTACCGGCAGCACGTGATCGACCTCCACGTCGCCCACCGGGCCCCGGGCGACGACCGGCCGGAGGAGGAGCGGCGCGCGGAGGCCGCGGAGCTCATGGACCGGCGGGCCGCCGAGGATCTGCCGTACGTGTTCATCGGTCTGCCGAGCGCGATCACCGGCCCCTACGACGACGTCGTGCTGCCGGCCTGGGCCGAGAAGCCCGACTGGGAACTGGAGCTGGCGGCGGTCGTCGGCCGCCCCGCCCACCGCGTGTCCGTCGAGGAGGCCCTCGGTCACGTCGCCGGGTACACGATCGCCAACGACCTCACCGACCGCGCCACCGTCTTCCGCCGGGACATGCCGCAGATCGGCACCGACTGGCTGCGCAGCAAGAACGCGCCCGGGTTCACTCCGCTCGGTCCCTGGATCGTGCCGGCGGGATCGGTCGGGGACACGGGCGGCCTGCGTCTGACGCTGAAACTGAACGGCGAGACCATGCAGGACGAGTCGACCGGGGACATGATCTTCGACGTGGCACGGATGGTGTCCTACGCCTCGCAGAGCGCCCGGTTGCTGCCCGGCGACCTGGTGCTCACCGGCTCCCCGGCCGGCAACGGCATGCACTGGGGACGGCTGCTGCGCGACGGCGACGTCATGGACGCCGCCATCACCGGGCTCGGGGCCCAGCGCACCCGCTGCGTGGCGGAGGTGACCCGGTGACGCCGGACCGCACCGACCCCGAGGGCGCGATAGCGCGCGCCGCGAAGGCGTACTCCAACTGGGACCGCTGGGGCCAGGACGACGTCCTGGGCACCCTCAACTTCCTCGACGGGGCGAAGCGCCGGGAGGGCGCGGCGCTGATCCGGCGCGGGGTCAGCTTCTCGCTGTCCCAACGCTTCGACATGAACGGCCCGCAGAAGGGCTGGCGGCGGCGCACCAATCCGGTGCACACCATGCTCGACACCGGCACCGACGCCGCCCTCGGCACCCAGGGCTTCCCGCACGGCATCGGCGGCGCCGACGACGTCGTCGCGATGCCGCTGCAGTGCTCCACCCAGTGGGACGGGCTCGGGCACATCTTCGACCACGGCAGGGCCTGGAACGGGCGTCCGGCCGAGAAGGTCGTCACCTCCGACGGCGACCTGGTCACCGGCATCGAGCACATGGCCCCGCACGTCGCCGGGCGCGGTGTCCTGCTCGACGTCGGCCGCGCGGCCGGCCGGGACGGGGAGCTGCCCGACGGCTTCCCCATCACCGAGGAGCACCTGACGGCGACCGCCGAGGCCCAGGACGTGACCGTGGGGCGCGGGGACATCGTGCTGGTGCGCACCGGGCAACTGGCCCGCACCCGCCGGGAGGGCTGGGGCGACTACGCGGGCGGCCCCGCGCCCGGCCTGTCGTTCACCACGGCCGGCTGGCTGCACGGCAGCGAGATCGCCGCGATCGCCACCGACACCTGGGGCTTCGAGGTCCGCCCGAACGAGTTCGAGCACGCCTTCCAGCCGCTGCACCAGGTCGCCATCCCCCACATCGGCCTGCTGATCGGCGAGATGTGGGACCTGGACGCCCTTGCCGAGGACTGTGCGGCCGACGGACGGTACGACTTCTGGCTCACCGCGGCGCCGCTGCCCATCACCGGCGCGGTCGGCTCGCCCGTCAACCCGATCGCGGTCAAGTAGACCGAGGAACGAAGGAGTTCTTCATGACCCAGCCCCGCACGGTCCTCGTCGTCGGCGGCGGCGCGGCCGGCAACGCCGTGACCGTCCTGCTGCGCCGTGCCGGTCTCGGCGTGGACCTGGTCGAGGCCAAGGACGACTGGAACGCCACCGCCGGCTCCGGCATCACCCTCCAGGGCAACGCCCTGCGGGTGCTGCGCGAACTCGGGGTGTGGGAGCAGGTGGAGGCGTCCGGATTCGGCTTCGGTTCGGTCGGCATCACCACCCCCGACGGCACGGTCCTGCACGCCCAGGACGACCTGCGCACCGGCGGCGACGACCTGCCCGCGACCGTCGGCATGCAACGCCCGCGACTCCAGCGGATCCTCATCGACGCCGTGCGCGCCAGTGGCGCCACCGTCCGCCTCGGCACCACCGCCGAGATCCTGGACAACGGCGCCGACGGTGTCACCGTACGCCTCGGCGACGGCACCGAGGCCCGCTACGACCTGGTGATCGCCGCCGACGGCGTCGGTTCCGCCACCCGCGCCGCGATCGGCATCACCGAGGAGCCGGAGCCCACCGGCATGGCCATCTGGCGCGTCGCCGCCCCGCGCCCGGCCGCCCTGACCCGCACCGACCTCGCCTACGGCGGCCCGGCGTACATCGCCGGGTACTGCCCCACCGGCGAGACGACGCTCTACGCGTACGTCGTCGAGGCCAGCCGCGACCGCGCCTCCATACCGCCCGAGTCGTACGCCGACGAGATGCGACGCCTCGCCTCCGCCTACGGCGGCTTCTGGCCGGAGATCACCGCGCACATCACCGACCCGGCCGAGGTCAACTACACGTGGTTCGACCGGATGCTGGTCGAGGGTGCCTGGCACCGGGGACGGGTGGTGCTGGTCGGTGACGCCGCGCACTGCTGCCCGCCCACCCTGGCCCAGGGGGCCGCGCTGTCCCTGGAAGACGCCTGGGTGCTCGCGCAGCTGCTGACCGGGACCGACGAGTGGGACGACGCCCTGTTCCAGGCGTACTACGAGCGGCGCGTCGCCCGGGTCCGGCCCGTGGTCGAGGCGTCCGTGCGGATCGGGCAGTGGCAGCTCGACGGGGTGCGCGACGCCGATGTGCCCGGCCTGATGGGCCGCACCATGACCATGCTCCGGGAGCTGCCGTGACTCCCGTGTCTCCGCCCACCGTGGACGTGCACGCCCATGTCCTGCTGCCCGAGGTCGACGCCCTCGTCGCCGGGCTGCCCGGACACGCCGGGGTCAAGGAGCTGGACGCCCGTCGCAACGGTTCCGCCGCCCTCGCCGTCAGCGGCCCCATGGTGCGCGAGCGCTTCCCCCGTCTGACGGACGTGACCGTGCGCCTGGCCTCGATGGACGCCCAAGCCGTGGACGTGCAAGTGGTCAGTCCCTCCCCCTCGCACTACCACTACTGGACCGGCGAGGACACGGCCGAGAAGCTGTACAGGCTGGCCAACGAAGCCACCGCCGCGCACTGTTCGGCCGCTCCCGAACGGCTGCGCGGACTCGGTCTGGTCCCCCTCCAGCACCCGGAGCAGGCGGTCCGCGCCCTGGACCACGCCCTCGCCCAGGGGCTGATCGGCGTGGAGATCTCCAGCCACGCCCCCGGACGCGAACTCTCCGACGCGGCGTACGAACCCTTGTGGTCCCGGGCCGAGGAGACGGGCGCGCTGCTCTTCCTGCACCCCTTCGGCTGCACCCTCGACGAGCGCCTGGACCGGTGGTACCTGTCCAACACGGTCGGCCAGCCCGCCGAGAACGCCGTGGCCCTCTCCCACCTGATCTTCTCCGGTGTGCTCGACCGGCACCCCGGTCTGAAGCTGGTCGCCGCGCACGGCGGCGGCTACCTGCCCACCCACATCGGCCGCTCCGACCACGCCTGGTCGGCCCGCTCCGACGCGGGCGCCGGCTGCGCCCACCCGCCCAGCAGCTATCTGAAGCGCCTGTACTTCGACTCCCTCGTCCACGACCCGGGCGTGCTGCGCGAACTGGTCCGGGTCGCCGGTGCCGACCGGGTGCTGCTCGGCTCCGACTTCCCCTTCGACATGGGCGCCGAGGACCCGGTCGGCGCCCTGCGCGCCGCACAGCTGTCCGAGACCGACTTCCACGCCGTCCGGGGCGGCAACGCCGCCGCCCTCCTGAGGAAGGACTGACCCCATGAGCACACGCCTGCTCACCCATCTGCGGCACGTCGATCTCGCCGTGCCCGACTACGACAAGCAGCTCGACTTCTACTCCGGCGTCTGGGGCCTGACCAAGGTCGCCGAGGACTCCGGCATCTCCTTCCTGGCCGCCGAGGGCTCCCCCGAGCAGTACGTCGTACGGCTGCGCAAGGCCGACGAGAAGCGCCTCGACCTGGTCTCCTACGGTGCCGCGTCCGCCGCCGACGTCGACACCCTCGCCGAGCGGCTTCTCGCGGGCGGCGTACGGCTGATCTCCCGTCCGGGCAAGGTCACCACCCCCGGCGGCGGCTACGGCTTCCGCTTCTTCGACGTCGACGGCCGCACCGTCGAGGTCTCCGCCGACGTCGAGGTCAGGCAGCACCGCAGGATCGAGGAGAAGGAGTCCATTCCGGTCAAGCTCTCCCACGTGGTCCTCAACTCCCCCGACCTGAACCGCACCCGGGAGTGGTACGAGCGCCACCTGGGCTTCGCCCTCTCCGACACGCTCGGCTCGCCGCACATGGGCGAGGTCATGCACTTCATGCGGATCAGCAGCCAGCACCACTCCATGGCCATCGCCCGGGGACCGCACACCGCCCTGCACCACGTCTCCTTCGAGATGCGCGGCATCGACGAGTACATGCGCGGCTCGGGCCGGGTCATGCGGGCGGGCTTCAGGAAGATCTGGGGCCCGGGGAGGCACATGGCGGGCGACAACACGTTCACCTACTTCCTCGACCCGCACGGCAACACCGTCGAGTACACCACCGAGCTGGAGTGCCTGGACGAGGACACCTGGCACCCTCACGTCTACGACTTCTCCCAGCCCGAGGTCAGCGACCAGTGGGGCACCGCCAACCCCATGAACGAACTCGTCGCCGAGGAGTCCTTCAACGACCCCGACCGCGGCGTCTTCGTCGCCCCGCCGGTCTAGGGCCGCCGGAGATGCGATTCGCCGCTTACGAGCACCAACAGCGCCGCCGGACAGCGGTGGTGGAGGAGGACGGCACCCTCTTCCCCCTGCCCGGCGTCACCTCGCTCACCGCACTGATCCGGCAGACCTCGGGGCTGCCCGGACTGCTCGCCGCCGGCTCGACGGCCCTCGGCGAACCGCCCGGCCCGCACGTCTCCGGGGTCCGGCTGCTGCCCCCGCTCCAGCCGGTGTCGGTGCGGGACTTCGTGACCTTCGAGGAGCACGTGGAGGGGGTGCGCCGGTCGGTGGAGGGCACCGCCGGCGTGCCCGGACAGTGGTACGAGGCCCCGGCCTTCTACTTCACCAACCCCCATGCGGTCTACGGGCACCGCGACGACATACCGGTGCCGCCCGGGTCGGCCGTCCTGGACTTCGAGCTGGAGGTGGGCGCGGTGATCGGCCGGGAGGGC
This sequence comes from Streptomyces sp. CCM_MD2014, assembly GCF_000772045.1. Taxonomy (GTDB): domain Bacteria; phylum Actinomycetota; class Actinomycetes; order Streptomycetales; family Streptomycetaceae; genus Streptomyces; species Streptomyces salinarius. Next base: position 1,036,046 of record NZ_CP009754.1, read on the forward strand.
CGCGACCTCACCCCGGAACGGGCCCGGGACCACATCGTGGGCTACACCGTCTTCAACGACTGGTCCGCGCGCGACCTGCAGGGCGCGGAGATGAAGGTCGGCCTCGGCCCCTGCAAGGGCAAGGACACCGCCACCACCCTCGGGCCGTACCTGGTCACCGCCGACGAACTGGAGCCGTACCGGGACGGCGAAGGCTTCCTGCGCCTGGCCCTGACCGCCGAGGTCAACGGCGAGCAGGTCGGCGAGGACCTGCTGTCCAACATGAGCTGGACCTTCGAGGAGATGACCGCCTACGCCTCCCGCGGCACCCGGGTCGTCCCCGGGGACGTCCTCGGCTCCGGAACCTGCGGCAACGGCGGCTGCCTCGCCGAACTCTGGGGCCGGCACGGCGAGCAGACCCCGCCACCGCTGAAGCCCGGCGACACCGTCACCCTCACGGTCGAGGGCATCGGCACGCTGACCAACACCGTGGTCCCCGGCGCCGAGCCCGTCCCCCTGCCCACGGGCCGACGCCGGTCCCGGGAGCGGCCGTGAGCGAACCGCACGGCAAGAGGCTGCTCGGCAAGGTCGTCGTCGTCACCGGCGCGGCCCGCGGGCAGGGCGCCGCCGAGGCCGAGGCCCTCACCGGCGAGGGAGCGCGCGTCGTCGCCACGGACGTCGCCGAGGCGCCCGGCTGCCGACGCCTCGACGTCACCGACGAGGCGGCCTGGGCGGAACTGGCCGCCGAGCTGCACGAGTCGTACGGACAGGTGCACGGCCTGGTCAACAACGCCGGCATCACCTGGCGGGCCCGCGTCGGCGCCGTACGCCCCGAGGACATGGCCCGCGTCCACGCGGTCGACGTCACCGGCCCGCTGCTCGGCATCCAGCACCTGGCGCCGTTCATGCCGCCGGGCTCCTCCGTCGTCAACGTCGGCTCCTCGGCGGCCCTGACGGCGCACTACCCGGTCGCCTACACCAGCAGCAAGTGGGCGCTGCGCGGCCTGTCGAAGGCGGCCGCCCTGGAGCTGGGCCCGCGCGGCATCCGCGTCAACACGATCCACCCCGGCTACATCGAGACCGGGATGACCGCCTCCGCCGCGCCCGCCTTCCGCGAGGCCAGCATCCGGGAGACGCCGCTCGGCCGTACCGGGACCGTCGGGGAGGTGGCGCCCCTGGTCGTGTTCCTGCTGTCCGACGACGCGTCCTTCATCACCGGCGCGGAGATCCCGGTGGACGGCGGCATGACCGCGCACGGCGGCGTCAAGTCCGTCTCCGACGCCTTGCGCGAGGGGATGCCGTGAGGCGGCGGGGCGCGGGGTGGCGCTGCTGCACCGCACCCCCGCGTCGCCTTCGGCTCGCCGGCTACGGACCCACTTGTAGGCGGCGGTGTGAGAGGTGCCCGTTTCGTCCGCGACGTGCGCCGCCGGGCGTCCCGATCGCCCCCGGTCGATCGGGAGGCGTCTGCCGTGGGCACTGAGGCGGGCGTCCGGGTGAGACCCGGGCACCTCGTCAGTCCGTGACCGGTCCGCCCCCGGTGGCACCGGTCGATTCGGGGAGGAGAAACTGTCCGCCCGCCTGCTCGGCGAGGCCGGCACCGAACAGGGCGCCGGGTGTGTAGGCGCCCGGCCGGCCCTCGCCGCGGGCAAGGCGGGCGGCCACCGAGGCGGCCACGGAGGCGGTGTAAGCCATGCCGTCGCCGGCACGCAGCCAGCCCTCCCGGCGGGTGCCGTCGGCCCAGGTGACCACCGCGTGCCCCCACGAGTGACGGCGAGGTGCCGGGGTTTCCTTCATCTTGGCCTTCGCCGTCCGGCTGAGGGCGAAGCGTCGCAGCGGCTCGATGGACAGCAGCTTTCCGACGAGTGGGGCCACGGCCCGCACGACGGGCGAGGTGGGTGCCATCCCGGTGGTCACGGTGACGGACGGCGCTTTGCTGGCCCGGTGGGCTGCGAGGAGCTCGGCGGTGGGAGCGCCCGCGGACTTCGCGTGTTCCCCGTCGGGGAGGGTGAGGTTTCGGAGATCGGCGCCGAGGCGTGCGGTGACCATGCGTCCGTCGGTGTAACGACGTCCACCGGTGGCGAACATGTCGATCATGGAGGCGGCGAAGGCGGCGCCGACGACTCCGGCGCTGAGAGACACCGAGGCCAGCGCGTCGACGCGCACGGCTGCGGGGGCCGGGCGGTCCTCGCACAGCTTGATCACGACGGCTTCGGTGGCCAGCACGCCGAAGCCCGATCCGGTCACCAGCGTGCTGCCCGCCCGTTCGGCCTCCCGGCCCAGGTCGAGCAGGCGCGGGACGGCGGTCAGGTCGGCGGCCAGGTCAAGGTAGTGCCCACCGGGCATGCACGCCCGGGCGATGACCGGGGCCGTCTCCGCGTAGTTCCCGATGCCGTTGAAGACCACGGCGGGTCGCTGCCGGGTGATCTCGGCCGCGATGCCGTCGATGCCGTTCGCGACGACGACTCGGCTGCCGAGGTCCGCGGCGGTCTTGTGCAGCGCGTCGCCGTCTCTTTCGCGTCCGACCAGTACGGGCTCGAGTCCCTGGGCGGCAAGGTTCGCGGTGACGGCGCTTCCGATGCGCCCGCCCGCGCCGAGGATCCAGATCTCTTCGGGTCGCGCGCTCCGGGTGGTGTCGGTCATGAGCCTGCTCCTGTCGTGCCATGAACGCGGCGGCCACCCGCCTCGCCGAATACGGCGGGCGCCCTTCGCAGTGATGTCTCACTGTGTCATCACTGACTCTAGCACTGATGGCACAGTGAGACATCACTTGCTATCGTCCGACCATGGCCAGATGGGATCCCGGAACCGCGGAGCGCCTCACACAAGCGGCGCTCGAGCTCTACACAGAGCATGGATACGACAACGTGACGGTGACACAGATCGCCGAGCGGGCCGGGATCACCCGCCGCTCGTATTTCCGCTACTTCCCCGACAAGCGCGAGGTCCTGTTCGCCGGGTCGGAGCGGCTGCCCGCCGCAGTGCGTGCGGCAGTCCTGGACGCCGACCCGGCTGCTGCTCCTCTGTCGGCGGCCCTCGCGGCTCTCACCCAGGTCGGCGCCGCCCTTGCCGAGCACATCGACCGCACGGCTGAACGCCGCGCTGTGATCGCTTCCAGTCCGGAGCTTCAGGAGCGGGAGCGAACCAAGCTGGCCGCGGTCACGAGCGCGATCCAGGACGCGCTCCTGCAACGGGGCGTCGACGACGACAGCGCGAAACTGGTGGCGCAGATCGCCACCATCGCATCCCAGAACGCCCTCGACCGCTGGGCTGAGAGCTACGGCGAGAAGGACTTCGCGACCTGCCTCCACGCAGTCGCCGTGTCACTTCGGGACCTGCTCACCGAAGGCATCGACAGCAGCCGCTCCGAGTGAGAACTCCGCCCCCTGCTCTCTGCCACTCGAAGCAGCGGACCAGATGAGTGGGAGGGGCGTGCGGGCGGCGGCTTCGCCCAGGGACAGACCGGCACGTGTCCGGAAGTCCAGTAGGTCTCGCGACTCGGTGGCGAGCCGGTTCGCCTCACGCCCCGGCCCGCTGGGGGGGGAGCGCGGCGAGTTGGAAACCGGGCCGTTGTCGGATGAACGAGAGGCGGGGCGTCTTGTCCCGTGGGAGACGGTGCCTGTCTCGCACACTGGTCCGACGAGTCCCCTCTCCACGCGCCGTCGCTTCCGGGACCCGGGCAGCACGAAGTGGGACTTCCTCGACTCGGTCCTCGTTCGCTGTCCCGGCGGCGCGAAGCCCGCGCACGTCGTGAGCAGGACGTCGCGTTCGTTCATGACTGCCTGCCGTGGGAGGGACGCCGCTCCGCAGCAGTGATCAGGATTTCGTCGACGTGGGTCCGGGCACCGCGTGACGGGAGGGCAGATCCGGTTGCAAGCCCGCCGCTCCGGGACGGCCAGGAGGTCCGGCCGAGCAGAGGTAGCTCAGCGCGCCAGGATGAGTGGTCGGACGACCACCCGAGACGGGCCTTTCCAGGGACGGCAAGGGACTGAATCGCTGAGCAGTGACGCGCACTCCACGCGGGACGCTCCGTCCGAGACGCGCAGCGAACGGTCCTGCTCGTCAGCAGGGAGACGCTCCAGCATCTGGACCGTCTCCCCGAGGTCGTCCCCGACCGACGTCACCGCTCCCCCGCGAGGTCCAGATCCCCCCTGCTCGTCCCGGCCACGCCCTCAGCGATCCGCGGGCGGCGCCACGGGTGCGCGAGCGGCTGTGACACCGCCCGCCACCATGGCTCCACCGGCAGCTTCCCGGTCGGCTCGAACGGCTCGCCCGGCCGCGGGAACGCCACCGTCTGCCCCGCCTCCCCGGCCACGTCCCGCGTCCACTCCCCCGGCTCCGCCCACGCGTGCGGCGCCAGGTTGAACGTGCCCCAGTGGATCGGCAGCAGGGTCCCGTGCGGCCGGCCGCCCTGGAGGTCGAGGTGGGCACGGACGCCCTCCTCGGGGGTCATGTGGATGTCCGGCCAGAACTCGGCGTACGCCCCGAGCTGGATCATCGTGGCGTCGAACGGGCCGTGCGCGGCGCCGATGTCGTGGAAGCCGTCGAAGTAGCCGGTGTCGCCGCTGTGGTAGACGCGGTGCTCCTCCCCGGCGACGGCCCAGGACGCCCAGAGGGTGTGCTGGGTGTTGCGCAGCCCGCGCCCGCAGAAGTGGCGGGCGGGGGTGGCGGTGAGGGTGAGGCCGCCGACGCGGGCCGACTCGTGCCAGTCCAGCTCGCGCAGCCGGCCGGAGGAGACGCCCCAGTGTTCGAGGTGGGCCCCGACGCCCAGCGGTACGGCGAACACGGTGTCCGTGCCGGCCAGCGCCTTGATGGTCGGCATGTCGAGGTGGTCGTAGTGGTCGTGGGAGATGACGACGACGTCGACGGGGCCGAGGGCGGCCAGCGGCAGCGGGACCGGGTGCAGGCGCTTGGGGCCGGCGAAGGGGACCGGGGAACAGCGCTCTCCCCACACGGGGTCGAACAGCACCCGCTGCCCGTCGATCTCGGCGAGCACGCTGGAGTGCCCCATCCAGGTCAGCCGGAGCCCGGTGGCGGGCGGCCGGGCGATGTCGGCCAGGGTGGTGGCGTGCACCGGGATCGAGCCCTGCGGGGACCGGCTCAGCCGCGCCCGCTTGTCGAAGTAGACCTTCGCGAACTCGGCGGCCGAGCCGGACGGCCGGATCCGGGCGGTGCCGCCGGGATTCTGGAAGACGCCGTCGCGGAAGTTCGGGGACCTGCGGATGCGCGCCATCCGCTCGCCACCCGGGTCCGCTCCGAAGGCCGCGGGCCGCGGCAGGCTGAACCCGGGACTCGGGGAACGGAAAGCGGCCACGGTACCTCCAGGTGGAACGGTCAGGCTCTCGTCAAGTTCGTCTTCGTCGCGTCCTACGTCACCTCGAACGACGGACGCCACATCCGTGTTCCCGGCCTGCGGCGAACCGGAGGGCGTTACGGCACGTCGGGGGCCTGTATAGGGTGACGTGTGTGGGGAGAGTCCGGTTGAGCGTGGCGGAGCGCCGCGAGGAGCTGCTGCGCGCTGCCGTCGAGCAGATATCGGCCCGGGGCGTGGCGGCGCTGCGGATCGCCGACGTGGCCGCCGCGCTCGGTGTCAGCAACGCCCTGGTGCTCTATCACTTCTCCACCAAGGAGCGGCTGGTCGCCGCCGCGTTCACGCACGCCGCCGAGGCCGATCTCGCCCATCTGCACAAGCTGCTCGCCCGTCGCACGACGGCGCTGCGCCGCCTGCGGGCGGCCGTGCGGTGGTACGCGCCGACCGGTCAGGCCAAGGGCTGGCGGCTGTGGATCGAGGGCTGGGCGGCGGCGCCGCGCAAGCCCGCGCTGCGGGAGGTCACGCGCGAGCTGGACCGGCAGTGGAAGGCGGCGATCGCCGAGGTCATCGCCGAGGGCGCGGCCGCCGGTGAGTTCTCCTGCCCCGAGCCGGACGCCGCCGCCCTGCGTCTGACGGCGTTGCTGGACGGGCTGGCGGTACAGCTCACGTCGTACGCGGGCACGGTGTCGCGGGCCCGGGCGCAGGAGTGGGTGGACGAGGCGCTGGCCCGGGAACTGGGCCTGGAGCGGGCGGCCCTGGTGCCCGCACGGCGTTAGGGCCTGTCCGGCGGATCATGCCCCGGACGCGGGGCCCGGCACGCGCGTCCGCGGCGTTGTCGTCGGTTGCCGACGCTCCGCGTCGACGCCCTCCTCCGCCTTGCGGCTGCACGCACCAGACCCCGCTCACCAGCGTCGACGAGGTGCCGTGCCTGTCCTGCGACCTGATCCGCCGGACAGGCCCTGGGGGCTGCCGTACGGGACCCGGCCGACCGGTCCCGCCTCAGGCCACCGAGGCGATCCGCGTCTTGATGTCGTCCGGCGACAGCGTTCCCTTGGCCGTCACGTGGTCGCCCGACGACTCGCCGCGCAGCCGGCGTCCGATCCACGGGACCAGGTACTCGCGCGCCCAGTGCACGTCGTCGCGCCGTACGTCGAGCGTGCCGCGGGGCGGCAGGGGCGGCCAGGGCTGGTCGGGGTCGGCCGGGACGCGCAGGCCGAGGGCCTGTCCGGCGCGCAGTGCCACGCGGGTGTGGCCCTCCGGCGACAGGTGCAGCCGGTCGGCGTCCCACGCCCTGCGGTCCTGGATGCTGCGCAGGGACCACAGGTCGAGCACCGGGCAGCCGTAGCGGTCGGCGATGGCGCGCACGTGCCCGTTGTACGTGGCGATCTTGCCCCGCAGGTGCTTGAGGACGGGCACTCCGCGGGTGTCGAACCCGGTGGTCACCAGGACGGTGCCGGCCGCGGCGGACAGCGAGGCCACCGCCAGTTCGAACCGCTCGGCGACCTCGTCGGGGTCGGTGCCGGGCCGGATGATGTCGTTGCCGCCCGCCGCGAAGGAGACCAGGTCCGGCGCGAGGGCGACGACCCGGGGGACCTGTTCCGCCACGATCTGGTCGAGGAGCCTGCCGCGCACGGCGAGGTTCGTGTACGTGAAGTCGCCCTCGGGACGCCGGTCCGCGAGCAGTACGGCCAGTCGGTCGGCCCAGCCGACGAACGCCCCGTCGGGGCCGGGGTCGCCGACGCCCTCGGTGAAGCTGTCCCCCACCGCCACGTACGACCCGATCACTGCTCTGCTGTCACTCTTCGAATCGTCTGCCACGTCGGCCCATGATTCACCTTGGAATGTGACCTACGCGACCGTAGGAAGGGGTTGACGGGCGGTGAGAAAGGCCACGCCTAAAGTGTTCGTCAATTCCGGAATACGCCGAGGTCCGGAGACGCCGAAGGCCGGACCCGGGGATCGGGGTCCGGCCTTCGGGGTGCGGAGGCTGCGCGGAACCGGTCGTCAGACGGAGACGCCGTGCGAGCGCAGGAACGCGAGCGGGTCGATGTCCGAGCCGTAGTCCGGCGTGGTGCGGATCTCGAAGTGCAGGTGCGGGCCGGTCACGTTGCCGGTGGCGCCGGAGAGGCCGACCTGCTGACCCGCCGTCACCGTCTGACCGGCGGAGACGGAGAGCGAGGAGAGGTGGGCGTACTGGGCGTAGTGGCCCTCGTCGAGCTTGATGACGACCTGGTTGCCGTAGGCGCCGCCCCAGCCGGCCGAGACGACGGTGCCCGCGCCGACGGCCTTCAGCGAGGTGCCGGTCGGAACGACGAAGTCGGTGCCGGTGTGGTAGCCGCTGGACCACATGCTGCCGGACTGGTGGTACGGGGTACCGACGGTGCCGCCCGCGACGGGGGAGGTGTAACCGCTGGTGGTGCCCGCGGACTGGCTGCCGGTGTCCGAGGACTCCGAGGCAGCGGTCTTCGCGGTGTCCGTCGACTTCTGGGCCGGCTTCTCGGCGGGCTTCTGCGACTGCGCGGAGGACGGCGCCGAGGACTTGGCGGCCTGGCCGGCGATCGAGAGTTCGAGACCGGGGTGGATCAGCGACGGGTCGGAACCGACGGCCTCGCGGTTGTCCGCGTAGAGCTTCTTCCAGCCGCCGTCGACGTGCTGCTCGTCGGCGATCTTCGAAAGGTAGTCACCGCTCTTCACGGTGTACGTGCGGGATTCCGCGTTCTTTTCGGAGCCGTTCGCGGCCTTCTCGGCAGACGTCGGAACGGACTGCACGGCCTGACCGGAAACGGAGTGCGCGGGGGCGGCGTTGGCGGAGGCGGCGCCCATCAGCGGGAGCGCGAGCGCGGCGCCACCGGTTCCGGCGACGGCGATGGTGCGGGTCAGGCGCATGGCCCTGGTACGGCGGTGCTTACCCTTCGCGGGCATGGCGAATTCCTCTCCGGCGCCTGCGAGGTGAGCTGTCGGGTGCGGGCTGGAGATGCCCGGCCGCGTCGAAACGCGGCTTTACCCCAAGCCGTTCCGGGAACCGGAACAGGCAGTCGTACCTGTGGGTCCCCCGCTCCTGCCGTGTACGGGTGGTGGATGAGTGCGGGCTCCGGTCGGCGGCAGGATTAGGCGTCCGTCCGGATCGGTGGTGAACGTAAGGGACCAAGACGCACAGGGACAAGCGAGAGGTTCCGGCGACAGGCGTTTCCATTGATCCATTACGGGAAAGCCCGGTAACCCTGCGTCGATTTTCCTCGTACCGCTTTCCCTGAATTCCCTTGAGAACGGGCTGAATTACGTGAACATGACGGGCAACGCTCGGTCACGGATATGACGCTGCTCACGCGCCCCTCACCCACCTTCCGCCATTTCAGGGCCAGTTATCACCAATCCTCCAATTCGGACAGAAGGTTCTTACCGGCCCGCAATGCCCCGGCCGGAACGGCTTTCGCCCACCGTCCATGCCGTATCGTCGAATGGCGCCCGCCGGCGAGCAGCGGCGGCGGGGCGGAGTGGGAGGAGCCCCCGTGACGCAGCAGGTCCCGTCGACCGAACCCGAGCTGACCGGTGTGCGCAACTTCCGGGACGTGGGCGGACTGCCGACCGTGGACGGCCGGCGGGTGCGGCAGGGGGTGCTGTTCCGCAGCGGCCACCTGGCCCACGCCACCGGGGAGGACGCCGCGTTCCTCGCCTCGCTGGGCCTGCACACGATCTTCGACTTCCGCAACGCGGCCGACCAGAAGCTCGACGGTCCGGACGTCGAGCTGCCGGGCGTGCGCAACGTGAACCTGCCGCTGAGCGATCCGGCCGACGGCGCCGAGTTCTGGAAGATGGTCCGGGACGGGGATCTCGACCAGCTGCAGGCGATCCTCGGCGACGGCAAGGGCGCCCACCGGATGATCGCCTCCTACCGTGCGATGGTCACGGAGCGCACCTCGGAGCACTCCCGGATCCTGCACGCGCTCGCCGAGGACAGCGTCCCGGCGCTGATGCACTGCGCGGCCGGCAAGGACCGCGCGGGTCTGTCGATCGCGGTCACCCTGCTCGCCCTGGGCGTCGAGCGCGAGGCCGTGGTCGAGGACTACCTGAAGTCGAACGCCGCGCACCGCCGCTACAAGGTGCGCCGCAGCAGCACCGCCGCCTCCGCCTACTCCCCCGAGGTCATGGAGCTGCTCAGCCCGCTGTTCGACGCGCGCGCCGAGTACCTGGCCGCGGCCTTCGAGACGATCGAGGAGACCTGGGGCGGCGTCGACGCCTACCTGGAGAAGGGCCTGCGGCTCAGCGCCGGGACCCGGGAGCGGCTGCGCGAGCGGATGGTGGACTGAGCCGTCCGCTCGCGAACGGGCTACTTGGCGCCCACCTCGAACAGCAGGTAGAGGAAGCCGCCGAAGACGTGCCCCAGGGCGATGTAGATGATCAGGCGCACCCACAGGGCGCGCGGGAACTTGTCCTCGATGGCACTCATGGCGTCTCTCCAGGGGTCGGGCCGAGGCACAGCGCGGCCGTCGGGCTCTGCAGCAGGGTGTGGACGAAGAGCAGCTCGACCCCGTCGGGGTCCTGCGCCGCGATCCGGTGCGGGGTCATGGAGTCGAAGTGGGCACTGTCCCCGGCGGTGAGCCGGTGCTCGGTGTCCCCCAGGCGCAGCCGCAGCCGGCCCCTGAGGACGTGGAGCCACTCCTCCCCGGGGTGCACCCGCACGACGTCGCCCTGGGAGCCGTACGGCACCTCGACGCGCAGGGCCTGCATGCCCCGGCCCGGCGCTCCGGCCCGGTGGTACGTCCAGCCGCCCGCGCTCGTGGCCTCCATGTCGGCGGCGCGCACGACGGCGTCCCGGTCGGCGGCCGTCTCGCCCAGCAGCTCGGCGACGGTCGTACCGTAGACACGGGCGAGGGCCAGCAGCATCGGCAGTGAGGGCTGGCGCTGCCCGGTCTCCAGGCGGGAGAGGTGGGCGGGCGACAGCCCCGCGGCGCGGGCCGCGGCCTCGAGGGTGAGGGCGGCCCGCCGCCGCAGCTCACGCAGCTGCGGCGCGACGGCGGCGACCGTACCCTCGGCGGGGCCGGTCTCGGAGGAGCTCATGCCTCCATTCAGCCCGAGAATTGCCTCACGGGCAAATTTCTTGCCTGTGAGGCAAAAAGGCCGCTCAGCGGTTGGCCACCGCCTGCTTGACCAGGGTCTTCCCGAAGTCCCACATCAGTCCACCGCCATTGTGCGCGTCCTCCATCACCTCCGTGAAGGCGTCGACGAACCGGTCGGCGTCGTCGGTGTCGATGATCAGCGGCGGGATCAGCTTGATCACCTCCAGATGGTCGCCGGACACCTGGGTGAGGATGCGGTGCCGCTGCAGCAGCGGCACGACCACCATCTGCGCGAACAGCCCCTTGCGGGCGGCCTGCAGCATCGTCCAGCGGCTGCGCAGCTTCAGGGAGCTGGGCCGGCCGAACTCGATGCCGATCATCAGCCCGCGGCCCCGGACGTCGGCGAGCAGTTCGTAGCGGTCCACCAGCGCGGCCAGCCGCGACTTCAGCCGGTCCCCCACCGCGGCGGCGTTCGCGACGATCTCCTCGTTCTCCATCACCGACAGCACGGCGAGGCCGGCGGCCATGGCCTGCGCGTTGGACCCGAAGCTGGCCGAGTGGACCTGCACACGGTCCATCGAGGAGTAGACCTTCTGGAAGATCCAGTCCTTGCCCAGGGTGGCCCCCACCGGCACGTATCCGCCGGAGAGCGCCTTGGCGACGCAGACCAGGTCGGGTTCGGCGCCGTCGTCGTGCTGGTAGGCGTAGAACTTCCCGGTACGGCCGAGCCCGGTCTGCACCTCGTCGGCGATCAGCAGCGCCTTGTGCCGGTGCAGCAGCTCCTGCGCGGCGCGCAGATAGCCGGGCGGGGCCTCGTGCACGCCCTTGCCCTGGACGGGCTCCACGATCAGCGCGGCCACGTCGCCCTTCCTCAGCTCCCGGGCCAGGGCGTCCAGGTCGCCCAGCGGGACGGCGGTGTCGGGCAGCAGCGGCGCGAAGCCCTTGCGGAACGAGTCCTCGCCGTTGACGGAGAGGGAGCCGGTGGTCAGTCCGTGGAAGGCGTGCGAGCAGTACAGGATCCGCTGCCTGCCGGTCGCGTACCGGGCGAACTTCAAGGCGGTCTCGACGGCCTCGGTGCCGCTGTTGCCGAAGAAGACGCGGTCCAGGTGGGGGCTGTAGGAGAGCAGCTTCTCCGCCAGCAGGCCGGGCAGCGGCGGGCAGTCGAAGCGGGTCAGGTCCGCGAGCGAGGCGTCGAGGACGTCGTGCAGCGCCTTGCGGACGACGGGGTGGTGGCGGCCCAGGCCCATGACGGCGAACCCGGCGAGCATGTCCAGGTAGTCGTTGCCGTCCGCGTCCCAGAAGTGCGCGCCCTCGGCCCGCTCGTAGACCTTGTCGAAGCCGATGGTGCGCAGCATGCGCGGCTGCTGGTGGTTGAGGTACTTGGCGTGCAGCTCGTACCGCTCGGCCCCGCGCTCGGCCAAGAGCGCGGCGAGGTCGAACTCCTTGGTCATTCAGTTCTCTCCTTGCGCTGGCATGACGATCCGTCCGTCGCCGGACTGTTCCACTGCCGGTTCCCCCGCCCGGTCCACGGCCGGTTCGGCGAGGGCCAGGCTCGCGGCGATCCGGCCGGCGACGTCGACCGGGGTGAGGCCGATGTCCGCGAGCACCTCGGCGCGCTTGGCGTGCGCGAGGAACTGCTCGGGGATGCCGAAGCGGCGTACGGGGACGTCGACCTCGGCGTCGCCGAGCGCCAGGGCCACCGCGGAGCCGACCCCGGCGGCGCGGCTGTTGTCCTCGACGACGGCCACCAGGCGGTGCCCGGCCGCGAGGGGCGCGAGCGCCGGGTCGACGGGCTTGACCCAGCGGGGGTCCACGACGGTGCAGCCGATGCCGCGGGCCTCGAGGAGTTCGGCGGCGCCGAGGCAGACGGGCGCCATCACGCCGACGGCCACGAGCAGCACCTCGGGCCGGTCGGCGGCGTGCAGGACGTCCAGACCGCCGATCCGCCCGACGGCGGGTACGGCGGGACCGACGGACTCCTTCGGGAAGCGCAGCAGCGTCGGCGCGTCGTCGACGGCGACCGCCTCGCGCAACTGGGCCCGCAACTGGTCGGCGTCGCGCGGCGCGGCGATGCGCAGCCCGGGGACGACCTGGAGGACGGACATGTCCCACATGCCGTTGTGCGAGGCCCCGTCGACACCGGTGACGCCGGCCCGGTCCAGGACGAAGGTGACGCCGCAGCGGTGCAGCGCCACGTCCATCAGGAGCTGGTCGAAGGCGCGGTTGAGGAAGGTGGCGTACACGGCGACGACCGGGTGCAGTCCGCCGGTCGCGAGGCCGGCGGCGGACACGGCGGCGTGCTGCTCGGCGATGCCGACGTCCCAGACCCGGTCGGGGAAGCGCGCGGCGAACGGCGCCAGACCGACCGGGTGCAGCATCGCCGCGGTGATCGCGACCACGTCCTCGCGCTCCTCGCCGATCCGGACGATCTCCTCGCCGAACACCGAAGTCCAGGACGGCCCACTGGACGGGCTGAGCGGCTCGCAGGTGAGCGGGTCCATCACGCCGACGGTGTGGAAGTGGTCCTCCTCGTCGCGCAGGGCGGGTTCGTAGCCCCGGCCCTTCTCGGTGAGGCAGTGCACCAGCACCGGGCCGTGGAAGCGCTTGGCGCGGCGCAGCGCCGACTCGACGGCGCGGATGTCGTGCCCGTCGATCGGGCCCAGGTACTTCAGCCCCAGGTCCTCGAAGAGCCCCTGCGGGGCGAAGGCGTCCTTGAAGCCCTTCTTGGCGCCGTGCAGGGCCTCGTACACGGTGTTGCCGACCACGGGCGTGCGCTGGAGCACGTCCTTGCCCCAGGCCAGGGCCCGCTCGTAGCCGTCGGTGGTGCGCAGGGTCGCGAGGTGGTTGGCGAGGCCGCCGATGGTGGGTGCGTACGAGCGTTCGTTGTCGTTGACGACGATGATCAGCGGCCGGTCCCTGGCCGCCGCGATGTTGTTGAGCGCCTCCCAGGCCATGCCGCCGGTGAGCGCGCCGTCACCGATCACGGCGACGACGTGGCCGCGTTCCCCCTGCACCTGGCGGGCCTTGGCGAGGCCGTCCGCCCAGCCGAGGACGGTCGAGGCGTGGCTGTTCTCGATGACGTCGTGCTCGGACTCCTCGCGCGAGGGGTAGCCGGACAGGCCGCCCTTGCCGCGCAGCTTGGAGAAGTCCTGACGGCCGGTCAGGAGTTTGTGCACGTAGCTCTGGTGGCCGGTGTCCCACAGGATGCGGTCGTCCGGCGACTCGAAGACCCGGTGCAGGGCGACGGTGAGCTCCACCACGCCGAGGTTGGGTCCGAGGTGGCCGCCGGTGCGGGCGACCGCGTGCACCAGGAAGTCACGTATCTCGTCGGACAGTTCACCGAGTTCCGCCTCGGACAGCGCCTTCAGGTCGCGTGGTCCCCGGATGTTCTCCAGAATCGTCACGCTCGGGCCCCCTTCGGTCCGCGTTTCAGCTCACGGTGACGGCCGGCGCCCCCGGGGCGCCGCCCTTCTCCATCTGCTCCGCGATCCTCATCGCCTCCTCGATGAGGGTCTCCACGATCTTCGACTCGGGGACGGTCTTGACGACCTCGCCCTTGACGAAGATCTGCCCCTTGCCGTTGCCGGAGGCGACCCCGAGGTCGGCCTCGCGGGCCTCGCCGGGGCCGTTGACCACGCAGCCCATGACGGCGACGCGCAGCGGCACCTCCATGCCCTCCAGGCCGGCGGTGACCTCCTCGGCCAGCTTGTAGACGTCGACCTGGGCCCGGCCGCAGGACGGACAGGACACGATCTCCAGCCGGCGTTCCCTGAGCCCCAGCGACTGGAGGATCTGGATGCCGACCTTGATCTCCTCGACCGGCGGGGCACTCAGCGACACCCGGATGGTGTCGCCGATGCCCTGGGAGAGCAGCGCTCCGAAGGCGACCGCCGACTTGATGGTGCCCTGGAACGCCGGGCCCGCCTCCGTCACCCCCAGGTGGAGCGGGTAGTCGCACTGGGCGGCGAGTTGCCGGTATGCCTCGACCATCACGACCGGGTCGTTGTGCTTGACCGAGATCTTGATGTCCCGGAAGTCGTGCTCCTCGAAGAGCGACGCCTCCCACAGGGCGGATTCCGCGAGGGCCTCGGGGGTCGCCCTGCCGTACTTCTGGAGCAGGCGGCGGTCCAGGGAACCGGCGTTGACCCCGATGCGGATCGGCGTGCCGTGGTCGCGGGCCGCCTTCGCGATCTCCTTGACCTGGTCGTCGAACTTCTTGATGTTGCCCGGGTTCACGCGGACCGCCGCGCAGCCGGCCTCGATCGCGGCGAAGACGTACTTGGGCTGGAAGTGGATGTCCGCGATCACCGGGATCTGCGACTTCTTCGCGATCACCGGCAGCGCGTCGGCGTCGTCCTGGGTGGGGCAGGCCACGCGCACGATCTGGCAGCCGGCGGCCGTCAGCTCGGCGATCTGCTGGAGCGTGGCCCCGATGTCGGACGTACGGGTGGTCGTCATCGACTGCACCGACACCGGGGCCCCGCCCCCGACCGCCACCGGCCCGACCTGGATCCGCCGCGACAGGCGCCGCTCGGCGATCGGCCGGACCGGTACCTCGGGGAGCCCCAAGGGGATGGCGGTCATGACGTCACTCCCGGTTCGAGGAGACGGTCTCGCGCATGGCGCGCAGGGACTCCTTGAGCGAGCCCATGGTGGCCAGGACGGCGGTGGGCTCGTAGCCGCAGTGCGCCATGCAGTTGTCGCAGCGCGGGTCCTTGCCGCGGCCGTACTTGTCCCAGTCGGTTTCCTCGATCAGCTCCCGGTAGGTCGGGACGTATCCGTCGCTCATCAGGTAGCAGGGGCGCTGCCAGCCGAAGAGGGAGTAGTTGGGGATCGCCCAGGCGGTGCAGGGGAAGTCGACCTTGCCCTCGAGGAAGTCGAGGAACAGCGGGGAGTGGTTGAGCCGCCAGCGGGCCCGGTTGCCGCCTGAGAAGGCCTTACGGAACAGCTCGCGGGTCTGCTCCACGCCGAGGAAGTGCTCCTGGTCGGGCGCCTTCTCGTAGGCGTAGGCGGGCGAGATCATCATCTCGTCGACCTTGAGGTCGTCGTTGAGGAAGTTGAGCACCTCGACGATGGTCTGCGGGGTGTCGGTGTTGAAGAAGGTCGAGTTGGTGGTCACCCGGAAGCCGCGGCGCTTGGCCTCCTTGATGGCCTCGACGGCCTCGTCGAACACGCCCTCCTTCGCCACGGACTCGTCGTGCCGCTCGCGCAGCCCGTCGATGTGCACGGCGAAGGCGAAGTACGGCGAGGGCTTGAACTTGTCCATCTTCTTGCGCATGAGCAGCGCGTTGGTGCAGAGGAAGACGTACTTCCGCTTGGCCACCAACTGACGCACGATCTCGTCGATCTGCGGGTGCATCAGGGGCTCGCCGCCCGCGATGGAGACCATCGGCGCACCCGATTCGAGCACCGCTCCCACGGCCTGCGCGACCGGCATGCGCTGCTTGAGCACACCGGCGGGGTGCTGGATCTTGCCGCACCCCTCGCACTTCAGGTTGCAGGCGAAGAGCGGCTCCAGCTCCACGATGAGCGGGAACTTGTCCCGTCGGCGAATCTTCTGTTCGGCCAGGTATGTAGCGACCTTGATGGACTGGCGCAGCGGCATGGCCATCTGGGCTCACCTCCGGGGGAGCAGCAAAGAACGGTGCCATTCGAAAAATGCGGGAAGAACGGATCGAAGAACACGGAAAGCCGATATTCCACCGCGCACGGTGCCGATCCGGACGAGTTCGTGTTCTGGAGCGTCCACGACCACCCGGACGGCCGCAACCGGGCGCGGGCCCGTGCGGACGGCGCTCAGGAGCGTGGCCGCGGACTCCATGTCCACGGCGATCGCGCCGGTCGCGAGCAGGTCGGCGCGTTCGGGACCGCGGACGACGTGGTCCGAGCCGGTCAGCGGCCCGGTGTGGACGGTGCGCCCGGGGACGGCTCGCGCGAGTTCCTTGACCAGCCGGTCGGTCGCGACGCAGGGAACGGTGGAGCGCGGATCCCGGGTCTCCTCGGCGACGACGAGGTCGCCGGGGTGCATGCCGGGGGCGAGTCCCGCGCAGAAGCCGGTGGCGAGCACGGCGGCGGCGTCGAGCACCGGGTCGGCGAGGACCCGGGCGACCGAGCGCTCGGCCGCCTTGGGGCCCATACCGGTGCGCAGGACGGTGACCGGCCCGCCCGCGCCGGCGCGGTCGCCGGTGCGCAGGGCGAGGTGCTCGATGCCGAGCGCGCAGGCGATCAGCAGCGGGGACGGGCCGGTCTGCGGGGTCATCAGCTGCCCTTCACCTCGGCCACGACGGACGCGGCGGGTGCCTCGGCCGCGCGGGACTTCTCGGCGAAGGGCTCCCCGTGGACGTACCGGCCGAGTGCGGTGAGCGGGAAGACCTGGCGGTAGAGGTGGTAGTTGATGGAGAAGTCCCACGGGAAGCCGGTACCCGTGAAGTAGGGCTCGTCCCAGGAGCCGTCCTCGCGCTGGGTGGCCGCGAGCCACGCGACGCCGCGCTCCACGGCCTTGGACTCGCGCTCCCCCGCCGCCAGCAGGGCCATCAGCGCCCAGCCGGTCTGCGAGGCGGTCGAGGCGCCCCGGCCGCTCCACTCCCGGACGTAGCGGTAGGAGCGCAGGTCCTCGCCCCAGCCGCCGTCCTCGTTCTGGACGGACTCCAGCCAGCGCACCGCGCGCCGGATGGCCGGGTGCGAGGTGGGCAGCCCGGCGGCGGTCAGCGCGGGGATCACGGATCCGGTGCCGTAGACGTAGTTGACGCCCCAGCGGCCGAACCACGAACCGTCCGCCTCCTGCGCGTCCAGCAGCCACTGGATGCCGCGGCGGGTGCGGGGATCGTGGGCGAGGCCCTCGACGGCCAGCATCTCGACCACGTGCGCGGTGACGTCGGCGGACGGCGGGTCGATGACCTCGCCGAAGTCGCAGAACGGCAGCCGGTTGGGGAAGGGGCTGGTGTTGTCGACGTCGAAGGCGCCCCAGGCGCCGTTCTTGGACTGCATGCCGAGGTTCCAGCGCACCCCGCGGCCGATGGCCTTCTCCACCCGCTCCGGGTCGTGGTGCCTGACCCGGCGCAGGGCGAGGACGACCTCGGCGGTGTCGTCGATGTCGGGGTAGTTGTCGTTGTGGAACTCGAAGGCCCAGCCGCCGGGCGGGAGTCCGGGCCGCTTCACCGACCAGTCGCCGGGGCGCACGATCTGTTCGCCCAGCATCCAGTCCGCGGCCTTCACCAGCTGGGGGTGGTCTTCGGGCACGCCCGCGTCGGCCAGGGCGATGGTGGCGAGGCAGGTGTCCCACACCGGGGACTGGCAGGCCTCGATCATCCGGGCGCCGTCCTCGCGCCACACGGCGAACCGGTCCAGCGACTCCAGCCCCGCGCGCATCACGGGGTGCTCGAGGTCGTAGCCGAGCAGGTAGAGGGCGATGACCGAGTAGACCGCCGGAGGCTGGATGCCGCCCCAGCAGCCGTCGTTCTCCTGCCGCTCGATGATCCAGCGGGCGGCGCTGTTCATCGCGGCCTTGCGCAGCCGGCGCGGGGCGACCTTGCGGTAGGCGTGCAGGGCCTTGTCGATGCGCTGGAAGGCGCCGTCCCAGCTCGCCGCCGGTGCCATGGGGCGCGCCGGGTTGGGCCGGGCCGGGTCGGTGTGCAGTTCGTCCAGCGGGAACGGCGCGGGACGCACCGGCCGCTTCGCGGAGACGATGGTGAGCGGCACGATGGTCTGCCGGGCCCAGCAGCCGAAGTCGTAGATGTTGAGCGGGACCCAGGTCGGGAAGTAGATGAGCTCCGGCGGGAGTTCGGGCAGGTCCTCCCACTTCCACCAGCCGAACAGGGCCAGCCAGATGCGGGTGAAGACGCGCGACGCGGCGATGCCGCCGCGGGAGCGGATCCACTCCGAGGCCCGCGCCATGTGGGGCGCGTCGGGCGAGTCGCCGGCCAGGCGGAGGGCGACGTAGGCCTCGATGGTGGTGGACAGTTCGCCGGGGCCGCCGTAGAAGGTGGCCCAGGTGCCGTCCTCGCGCTGCTCGCCGCGGATGAACAGCGCGGCGGCGCGGGTGGTCTCCTCGTCCTGGATGCCGAGGAACTGACGCAGGAGCAGGTCCTCGGCGTCCATCGTGACGTTCGTCTCGAGGTCGCCCTTCCACCAGCCTTCGGCGTCCTGCTTGGAGAGCAGGAAGTCGGTGGCGCGCCGGGTGGCGCGTGCGGCGGCTTCGGGTACCCCGGCCGCCGCGGCGGGGATCGTGCTGTCGGTGTCGCTGGCCGAGGCTGCCAGGGGCCGCAGGGAGGCCCCGGTGCTTCCGTCGGTCGTCGCTGTCATGGCTTCCCCTTCGTGCAGTGTGCATGTGGTGCGTCTGCTGGGTCCGCCGTCGGCCGGTGCTCGTGTCTCCACGACACCGGCCGGCGACTACGCGAGGGCTATTCGACCGATAATGATCATCTCTTTCGTACGACGACGAAGTCCGCGAGCGCCGTGAACCGGTCCCGCACCCGGTCGGGCATGTCGACGGCGTCGAGGGCTTCGATGGCGATGGTGTGCTGGCGACGCGCCTCGTCGGCGGTCCACTCCCGCCCGCCCGCTTCCTCGATGAGGGCGGCGCGGGCCGCGAACTCCTCCTCGGAGAAGTTCGCGAAGTCACTGGCCTTGGCGTCGGCGGTGAGGATCTCGCCGAGCCGTTCGGAGGCGGCCCCGCCGGCCGCGAGGGCGGCCACGACCGGCAGCGACTTCTTGCGCTGGCGCAGGTCGCTCCAGGTCTGCTTGCCGGTGGCGTCCGGGTCGCCCCAGATGCCGAGCAGGTCGTCGACGGCCTGGAAGGCGAGGCCGAGGTGGTAGCCGTACTTCTCGAGGGTGTCGGCGGTGCGCTCGTCGGCTCCGCCGAGCACCGCGCCGACGGAGCTGGCGCAGGCGAGCAGGGCGCCGGTCTTGTTGCCCTCCATCTCCAGGCACTCCTCGACGCTGACGCGGTCGCGGTGCTCGTAGGAGATGTCCTGGGCCTGCCCGTCGATCAGTGAGCGGCTGGCCTTGGTCAGGCGGCGGGCGGCGCGGCCGGCCTCGACGGTGCCCAGCTCCAGGAGCACCTCGTTGGCCAGCGCGAACAGGGCGTCGCCGACCAGGATGGCCTGCGCGGGGCCGTGCACCTTCCAGACGGTGTCACGGTGGCGCCGCTGCTCGTCGCCGTCCATCAGGTCGTCGTGCAGGAGGGAGAAGTTGTGCACCAGTTCCACGGCCACCGCGCCGGGCACACCGGCCTCGGGCGCGGCGCCGGTGACCTCGGCGGAGAGCACGGCGAGCGCGGGGCGCACGGCCTTGCCGCCGTCGCCGTCCGCGGGGTTGCCCTGGGCGTCGATCCAGCCGAAGTGGTAGGCGGCGACGGTGTCCATGGGAGGGGCCAGGCGGTCGACCGCCGCCCGCAGGACCGGCGTGGCCAGGGTCCGGCCGCGCTCCAGAAGCGCGGTCACGTCCACCGTGGTCCGTCGATCGGCCGTCGGGGCCGGGGGCACAGTGGGCACAGTCTTTCCTCCAGTTGCGGTGCCGGGAGTGCGGGAGTCGGTCCCGCGCGGATCGGCTTTCACGCCGCCTCCTCGAAGAAATCGGGAAGGAGGCCGCGGGAGCGGCCCAGGGCGCCGAGCGCGGCGGCCGCCGCCCCGACACCGCTGCGAACCGCACTCTCCATGGTCGCGGGCCACCCGGTGGCGGTCCACGCTCCGGCCAGGTAGAGGCCGGGTGCCTTGGTGCGGGCGCCGGGCCTGAGGCGGCCGACGCCGGGGGCGGGGGCGAACGTCGCGGTGCGCTCCCTGGTCACGAAGAAGTCCTTCACCTCGGCACCCCGGGTGCGCGGCAGCAGCCGCTCCAGTTCGGGCAGGTACCGCTCGCGCAGCGCGGCCACGGGCTCGTCGATCTCGTGCTGCGCCGTCGACTGGGACAGCGCCAGGTACTGACCCTCCTTCAGTCCGGAGGCCTCGGTGCGGTCGAACACCCACTGCACGGGGGTGCCGAGCGCCGCGAGGAACGGTGTGGCGAGCACCTTGCGGTCGTAGATCACGTGGACGTTGAGGATCGGGGCGGTGCCGATCCGCAGAAGATTTTCCGGGGCGTCGAGCGCGCCGTCCGGCAGCAGGTCGTGGGCCTCGCGCTGGGGTACGGCGAGGACGACGGCGTCCGCTTCGAGCGTCTCGCCGGGAACCTGAACGCTCCAGCCGCCGTTCCCGTTTACAGAGACGGAGGTGACGCGTGTACGGACCTCGGTACGGACGCCCGCGGAGTCGAGCGCCTTGCGGGCCAGCCGGTCGTGCAGTTCGCCCAGCGGGACGCGGGCCCACCCGATGTCGGCCGCTCCCGGGTCGGACAGCAGACCGGTCTTGAACACCATCGCGGCGAGCCCCAGGGAGGCGTCGCCCGCGACCGCGTTGAGGGTGGCGACCCCGACCAGGTCCCACAGGGCCTCGACGGCACGCGCCGACTGACCGTGCGCGGTCAGCCAGCTGCCGAAGTCCTGGGTGTCCAGGGTCGGATCGGCGAGGTCGAGCCCCTTGAGCGCGAGCGCGGCACGCCCCACCGAGGCGCGTTCGGCGAGGGAGAGGTGCGGATAGGTCGCCAGGCTGCGTCCCAGATGCAGGGGCACGGGCAGCGCGTCGCGCCGCAGTCTGCCGAGCCGGTTGCCCTCGGTCCTGGCCAGGTCGACCACGGGCACGTCGAGACGTTCCTGCACCGGTGCGAGCGCCGCTCCGCCGATCCGGTCGAGGAACCACCGGTAGGCGGTGCAGCAGCGCAGGTACACGTGCTGGCCGTTGTCGACGGTGAGGTCGCCGCGCTGGAAGGAGAAGGCGAGCCCGCCGAGGCGGGGGCGCCCTTCGAGCAGGGTGACGCGTACGCCGGCGTCGGCGAGCGCGAGCGCGGTGGTGACCCCCGCCAGTCCGCCGCCGACCACGACGGCGTGCCGGCCGGGCCCCGAGGCCGGGACGTCCGCGAGCACTCCGCCGTCGCGCGTGCCGTTGCCCTGCGTCATGGTGCGCCCTTCCCTGTCCGGCCGCCGTGGTGTTTGAACGGCGTACGGTCGACCGTCTCAGTCAGGGACGCCGACCGCCACCGGAGGGTTGCCCGCCGCTGCCCGCAGCCGGTTGTGTGCGGGTCCCGGGTGACGAGTGTGCCGGGTGTGTCCATCAGGCGCGCCTCCTGACGGCCCGCCGGGTGACGTGCCGGGCGTCGAGGCCGGACAGGCCGCGCACGGCGACGTACGCCTTCTCCCGTCCGGGCAGGGAGACCCGGCCGCGCAGCACGGCCTCCGGGTCGCGCTCGATGCGGTCGAGGAGGCGGCGGTAGATACCGGCCATGGCGGCCACGCAGGCGCCGCTGCGCCGGTCGAGCATGGGCAGCAGCCGGTAGCCCTCGGCGAAGAGGGCACGGGCCCGGCGCACCTCGAAGTGCACGAGCCCCGCGAAGTCGGAGCCCTCGGGCGGTGTCGGCCCGTCGAACCCGGCCGAGCAGCCGAACTTGGCGAGGTCGTCGGCGGGCAGGTAGACGCGCCCGCCCTCGGCGTCCTCCCGGACGTCGCGCAGGATGTTGGTGAGCTGCAGCGCCAGCCCGAGCGTGTCGGCGTACTCGGGCGCGCGCTCGGTGCCGCGCGCCCCCGGTTCGGTGCCGAACACGCCGAGCGAGAGCCGTCCGATGGCGCCCGCGACGCAGCGGCAGTAGACCTTCAGGTCGTCCCAGGTCTCGTAGGTCTCGCCGCGCAGGTCCATCTGGACGCCGTCGATCAGCTCGTCGAGACCGCCGAGCGGGATCGGGAACCGCCGGGCCGCGTCGGCGAGGGCGACCGCGACGGGGTCGGTGTCGTCCTCGTCGACCGCGCCGTCCTGGATCCGGGCCAGCACGGCCCGGGTCTCGTCCAGCCGGGTGGCCTTGACGTCGTCCGCCAGCACTCCGTCGCCGATGTCGTCGACGCGGCGCGAGAACGCGTACAGCGCGGACATCGCCCGCCGCTTGGGCGTGGGCAGCAGCCGGATGCCGTAGGCGAAGTTGCGCGCCTGCTGACCGGTGACGGCCTCGCAGTAGCTGTAGGCGGCGAGCACCGGTGCCGGCATGTTCGCTGACGACTCCACGGACCCGATCACCCCTCTCCTCGCAGAACCACGCCCGCCTCGCGCAGCAAGGAGACCTTGCCTGACTTGGGCGGGCCGGGAAGTACGTCGTGGTCCGCCGCGGCGATCGCTCGCAGCGCCGCCCTTCCGCCCGCCACGAATCCCGCGAGGAGCAGTCGCAGCCTGCCGTGGACGCTACCCACCAGGGGGGCTCCTTCATTCAGCAGGTCGCGGGCGCGGGCGGCCTCGTAGGCGATCAGTGCCCGCACGGACGCGTTCGCGGTGGGGGCGGCGAGGTCGCTCTCCTGGACGTGGAAACGTTTCATGTCCTCGGCGGGCAGGTAGATCCGGTCCCGGCCGAGGTCCTCGGCGACGTCCTGGAGGTGCTCGACGATCTGCAGGGCGGTGCAGATCTCGTCGGAGCGGCGGATCCGCTCGGGGGTCGAGGTGCCGGTGACGGCGAGGACGAGCCGGCCGACCGGGTTGGCGGACAGCTCGCAGTAGGCGAGGAGGTCGTCGTAGGTCTCGTACCGGGCGACGAGCTGGTCCTGGCGGTTGGCGGCGATCAGACCGAGGAAGGGCTCGGGGGTCAGCGCGCGGCGGCGCACGGTGGGGACCAGGCGGCGCAGCAGCGGGTGGCGCGGGGTGCCGTCGAAGACTCTGCGCAGGTCCTCCTCGAAGGCGTCCAGCATCAGCAGCCGGTCGTCGGCGCGGTCCTCGGGGACGCCGAGGAGGCGGGCGTCGGCGCCGCCGGGGGCCAGGTCGCCGTCGCCGATGTCGTCGACGAGGCGGGCGAAGCCGTACACGGCCATGAGGTCGGTGCGCCAGGCGCGGGGCAGGAAGAAGGGGGCGACGGGGAAGTTCTCGTCGGCGGCCTTGGCGAGGGTGCCGTGCGCGGGATCGACGGCGTGCCCCGTCCCGGTGGCCGTCATCGCGGGCTGCCCTGGGCGGGGACGGCGCACGCCTCGGGGAGCCTGGGAGTTTCCGTAGCCATTGCCGTCACATCTCCCGTTCTAC
The DNA here is from genome assembly GCF_000772045.1 of Streptomyces sp. CCM_MD2014. Classification (GTDB taxonomy): domain Bacteria; phylum Actinomycetota; class Actinomycetes; order Streptomycetales; family Streptomycetaceae; genus Streptomyces; species Streptomyces salinarius. Next base: position 1,059,466 of record NZ_CP009754.1, read on the forward strand.
ACTGCCGACCCAATACACACTATTTCGGACACGCCGCCCTGCCACCCGCGCGGCAGGCCCGCTTGAGGGTGTCGGGCATTATCGCCCCATGTGCCGCGTTTCGGGACCGGTACAGCTTACGTTGTACAACTCACGGGCGTCCGCCGGGGTGCACAGCGCATCACAACAACACACCCATTGGCTTCAAGATTCCTGAGAACGCCAGGAGTTGACGTTTCCTTTGCAGACGCGGGGCCCCGCCGGAACAGTTGCGGCGGGGCCCCGGCGTGTCGGGCTACTTGCCCGTGAACTTCTCGTACTCCTTGAGCACCTCGTCCGTCGGGCCGTCCATGCGCAGCTCGCCGCGCTCCAGCCACAGGACCCGGTTGCAGGTGTCGCGGATGGACTTGTTGTTGTGGCTGACCAGGAAGACGGTGCCGGCCTCCTTCTTCAGTTCACGGATCCGCTCCTCCGAGCGGGTCTGGAACTTGCGGTCGCCGGTGGCGAGGGCCTCGTCGATCATCAGGACGTCGTGGTCCTTGGCGGCGGCGATGGAGAAGCGCAGGCGGGCGGCCATGCCGGAAGAGTAGGTGCGCATCGGCAGGGTGATGAAATCGCCCTTCTCGTTGATGCCGGAGAAGTCGACGATCTCCTGGTAGCGGGCCTTGATCTGCTCGCGGGTCATGCCCATGGCCAGGCCGCCGAGGATGACGTTGCGCTCGCCGGTCAGGTCGTTCATCAGGGCCGCGTTCACGCCGAGCAGGGAGGGCTGGCCGTCGGTGTAGACCTTGCCGCGCTCGGCGGGCAGCAGGCCCGCGATGGCCCGCAGCAGCGTCGACTTGCCGGAGCCGTTGGAGCCGATCAGGCCGATGGCCTCGCCCCGGTACGCCACGAAGGAGACGCCGCGCACGGCGTGCACCTTGCGCACACCCCGCTCCTCGCCGCGCTTGAGGATGCGGCTGAGCGCGGCGGTGGCGCTGCCCTTGCCGGTCCTGGCGCCGTTGACGCGGTAGACGATGTGCAGTTCGTCCGCGATGACCGTCGGCACCCGCTGGTCCTGCTGCTGCTCAGCCACGGCCGTACCTCTCCTCCGCCTTCCAGAAGTACACGAAGCCGCCCGCGGCGAGGACCACGGCCCAACCGAGCCCGACCGCCCACACGTGCGGCGGCAGGTTCTCGGAGCCGTACCCGTCGATCAGCGCGAAGCGGATCAGGTCCATGTAGACGGCGGCCGGGTTCCACTGGAGCACGTCGGCGAGCCAGGCCGGCTTGTCCTCCAGCATGATCGGGATGGAGAACATGACGCCCGACGCGTACATCCAGGTCCGCATGATGAACGGCATCAGCTGGGCCAGGTCCGGCGTCTTGGCGCCCATGCGGGCCACGATCAGCGCCAGCCCCATGTTGAACAGGAACTGCAGGACGAGCGCCGGGATCACCAGCAGCCAGGACAGCGAGGGGTAGCTGCCGAAGCCGATGACCACCGCGAACATGACGATCATCGAAGCCAGGAGCTGCTGGAGCTGCTGGAGCGCGAACGAGATGGGCAGCGAGGCGCGCGGGAAGTGCAGCGCCCGCACCAGTCCGAGGTTGCCGGAGATGGCGCGCACGCCCGCCATCGCGGAGGACTGGGTGAAGGTGAAGACGAACACCCCCGTCACCAGGAACGGGATGTACACGTCCTTGGGCATGCCCTTGCCCGCGTTCAGGATCAGACCGAAGATCGCGAAGTAGACCAGCGCGTTCAGCAGCGGGGTGGCCACCTGCCACAGCTGGCCGAGCTTGGCCTGGCTGTACTGGGCGGTCAGCTTCGCCTGGGAGAAGGCGAGGATGAAGTGCCGCCGCCCCCAGAGCTGACGGACGTACTCCACGAGGGAAGGTCTGGCACCGCTCACGGTCAGCCCGTACTTGGCGGCGAGCCGGGCCGGTGTGAGGCCCTCGTCGGGCGACACGGGCTTGGTCATGGCGACCGTGCCGTCGTGCGTTGTCTCACTCACTGGTGGATACTTTCGTCTTCGAAAATGCTCGGCCGCGCGGGCCTGCATGGACCTGGTGGCCCCGGTCGGGGCCGGAACGCTCTCGGGTACGAGCTTGTCAGATCACCGGGGGGCGGCCCAGCCGGGTCAGGCGCCACACCGTACGCCACCGCATGGGCCGACGGGGGCCGCACGGGGTGGCCCAGCCCTCGCGGAAGCCCCCGAACCAGGCCTTCAGCGCAGGTCGCGACGGGCGGCGCAGCAGGGTGAGCGCCATCCACACGCCGAGGTAGACCGGGACCAGGAGCGCCGGGAGGTTGCGGCGGGCGAGCCAGACGCGGTTGCGGGCGACCATGCGGTGGTAGACCGCGTGCCGGGAGGGCGCGGTGGTGGGGTGGTTCAGGACCATGTCGGACCGGTAGTCGATCATCCAGCCCGCGTCGAGGGCCCGCCAGGCGAGGTCGGTCTCCTCGTGGGCGTAGAAGAACGCGTCCGGCAGTCCGCCGACCTGGCCGAGGACGCGGGTGCGCACCGCGTTGGCGCCGCCGAGGAAGGTGGTGACCCGGGAGGAGCGCATCGGGTCGGAGGCCCGCAGCCGCGGGACGTGCCGGCGCTGGGTCTCGCCGGTGTCCGGGTCGGCGATGCGGAAGCTGATGATGCCCAGCTCGTCGTCGGCCGCGAACGCCTGACGGCACAGTTCGGCGGTGTCGGTGCGGGCGAGCAGGCCGTCGTCGTCCAGGAAGAGCAGGATGTCGACGTCGCTGCCGCCGGGGCCGAAGGCCTCGATGCCGACGTTGCGGCCGCCGGGGATGCCCAGGTTCTCGGGCAGTTCGACGGTGCGCACGCCTTCGGGCACCTCGGGTACGGGCGCGCCGTTGCCGACCACGACGACCTGGACCGGGTCGCCGTCCTGCTTGGCGACCGAGTCGAGCAGGGCCCGCAGCTCCTCGGGACGGTTGCCCATCGTGATGACGACGGCGCCGACCTTCATGGGCGCGCTCACTTCAGCCTGCTGGAGGCGAGGACGGACACGAGGTGCAGCAGGGTCTGCAGCAGCGCGATGCCGGCGAGTACGGCGGTGCCGAGGCGGGTGAAGAACAGGTCGCCGCGCGCCTGGTCGACGATGGCGAGGACCAGGATGAGCAGGGACGCCTCGATGCCGAGGATCAGCCGGTGGAACTTGAGCGCCCCGGCGGCCCGGCGGGCCAGCGCCATGCCGGAGGAGCGCGGCTCGGAGGCGGCCTCCTTGACCGGGGGCATCCCCGCCTGGTGGCGGGCGACGCCCACCAGGTCGGTCTCGGCCTTGATCAGGATGGCGCCGAGCGCGGCCAGGGTGCCGAGGAAGGCCCACAGCCAGTCGATGCGTCCCGTGCCCCAGATGTCGGCGGCGCGCAGGCCGAGGCCGACCAGCACGGCGGCGTCGGTCAGGTAGGCGCCGACCCGGTCCAGGTAGACCCCGCCGAGCGAGTACTGCTTCTTCCAGCGGGCGATCTCGCCGTCCACGCAGTCCAGCAGCAGGTACAGCTGGACCGCGACCACGCCGAGCACGGCGCCCCAGACGCCCGGCACGAGCAGCGCCGGTGCGGCGAGCACGCCGCAGACGGTCATCAGGTACGTGAGCTGGTTGGGCGTGATCCTGGTGTTCACCAGGTAGCGGTCGATCCGCAGCGAGACCTCGCGCATGTAGAGGCGTCCCGCCCAGTGCTCACCGCTGCGCCGGTCCTTGACCCCCGCGGGATGGACGACCGGGCGTAGTTCAGCTACCGATGGCCTTGACATAGTCGGCGTACAGGTCCTTGATCTGGTCGGTGTTCAGGTCGAGGTGCTCGAGGATCGTGTAGCGGCCGGGCCGCGTCTGGGGGGCGAACTCCACGGCCCGGAAGAACTCCTCGGGGGTGAACCCGATCTCCTCGGGCAGCACCGGCAGCCCGTGCCGCCGCAGGACCTCCGCCATGTGGGCGGACTCCTCGTGGGCCCCGCGCAGGTACATCGCGAAGGCCGCGCCCAGGCCGCACTGCTCGCCGTGGGAGGCCGCGCGGGTGGGGAAGAGCAGGTCGAAGGCGTGGTTGATCTCGTGGCAGGCGCCGGAGGCGGGCCGCGAGTCGCCGGAGACCGACATGGCGATGCCGGTGAGGACCAGGGCCTCGGCCAGCACCTGGAGGAAGTCGTTGTCGCCGATGCCGCCGGGGTGCCGCAGCACGGCCTCGCCGGCCTGGCGGGCCATCGCGGCGGCGAGGCCGTCGATCTTCTCGCCCTTGACCCGGTTGGCCAGCTCCCAGTCCGCGATCGCGGAGACGTTGGACACGGCGTCGCCGATGCCGGCGCGCACGAAGCGGGCCGGGGCGGCGCGCACCACGTCCAGGTCGATGACGACGGCGATCGGGTTCGGCACGCCGTAGGAGCCGCGGCCGGCGTCGTTGTCGAGGGTGGCGACCGGCGAGCACAGGCCGTCGTGCGCGAGGTTGGTCGGCACGGCGACCAGCGGGAGGCCGATGCGCGCCGCCGCGAACTTGGCGCAGTCGATGATCTTGCCGCCGCCGAGACCGACGACCGCGTCGTAGTGGCCGCCCTTCATGGCGCCGGCCAGCTTGATCGCGTCGTCCAGCGTGCCGCCGCCGACCTCGAACCAGTCGGCGCCGGGCAGCGACGGGGCGACACGCTCGCGCAGCCGGGCGCCGGAGCCGCCGCTGACGGCGACGGCGAGCTTGCCCGAGTGGGAGATGCGCTCGTCGGCGAGTACGCATCCCAGGTCGTCGAGGGCACCCGCGCGGATGTCCACGACGACCGGCGACGGGATGAGCCTCGTCAGTACTGGCACGCGATCTCCCTGCCCTTGGCGAGGTCGTCGTGGTTGTCGATCTCGACCCACTTGACGTCGCCGATCGGCGCCACGTCGACCTTGAAGCCGCGGTTGACGAGCTCCTGGTAGCCGTCCTCGTAGTAGAGCTGCGGGTCGCGCTCGAAGGTGGCCTTCAGCGCGTCGGCCAGGTCGGCGGCGGCCTCGCCCTCGATGAGGGTGACGCCGATGTACTCGCCGGTCGCCTCGGCCGGGTCCATCAGCTTGGTGATGCGCTGGACGCCCTTGTCGGGGTCGACGACGACCTTCATCTCCTCCTCGGCGAGGTTCTTCACCGTGTCGAGGGCGAGGATGATCTTCTTGCCGTCGCCGCGGGCGGCGAGCAGGGTCTTCTCGACGGAGACGGGGTGCACGGTGTCGCCGTTGGCGAGGATCACGCCGTCTTTGAGGGCGTCACGGCCGCACCACAGGGAGTAGGCGTTGTTCCACTCCTCGGCCTTGTCGTTGTCGATCAGGGTGAGCTTGACGCCGTACTTCTGCTCCAGCGCCTCCTTGCGGTCGTACACGGCCTCCTTGCGGTAGCCGACGATGATCCCGACCTCGGTCAGGCCGACCTCGGCGAAGTTGGCCAGCGTCAGGTCGAGCACCGTGATGCTGTCCTCCGCGTCCTCGGGGCCGACCGGGACCAGTGCCTTGGGCAGGGTGTCGGTGTAGGGGCGCAGACGGCGTCCGGCGCCGGCCGCCAGCACGAGGCCGATCATGCGGGTTCTCCTTCGTCGTGTACGGCGGGTGCGCCGACCTTGTGGGCGGCGACCCAGAAGCGGATGCTCTCGACGAGCACCACGAGTGCCACGGCCACGGCGAGGACCGTGAGCGCGAGCTTGAACTGCGGGGCGGTGAGCAGCGCGGCCAGCACGCAGATCACCAGCGTGCGGCCCTCGTGCCCCCCGATCGTCCGCACCAGCCACTGCGGCGGCGCGCCCGCGTCGCCGCGGATGCGGTAGACCGTGTCGTAGTGATGGTAGGCGACCGCGGCCACCAGCCCGAAAGCCGCCGGAAGGGCCCCGTTCACGTCGGCTTTCGCCGCCAGGAACAGGACGGTGAGGTATTCGGCGGCCCGGAAGAACGGCGGGACCAGCCAGTCGAGGGCGCCCTTGAGGGGGCGGGCGACGGCGAGGGCCGAGGTCAGGACGTAGACGAGTGCGGCGACGAGCGGCCAGGCGCCGCCGAAATCGGTGAGCGCGGCCGTCGCGACGACGGCGGCGCCGCCGAGCAGGGCGACGGCGGGGGCGGTGAAGCGGGGCAGCCGGCGCGCGGCGGACCGCAGGCCCTTGGCGGCGGCCTCGGCGAGCGGGCCGGAGTCGGCGAGGTCGGCCAGCGCCTTGGCGGCCCGGTCGGTGCGGGTGGCCCTGCGGGTCAGCGAGCGCAGGACGCGGCCGGCGGTGGTGTACGTCGCGGAGAACGCGCAGCCGACCAGCAGCGCGTAGAAGGTGATCCGGGGCGTGGTGAGCGCGGTCAGCACGGCGATCATCGCCCAGCGTTCGCCGATCGGCAGCACGATCATGCGGCGCGCCCATACCGTCCAGCCGACGCTGTCGAGCTTGTCGGAGAGGGCGGCGGTGGGGCTGGTGTTGGCCGAGGCGTCGTGATTGGCCTCGTTGAAGGAGAAGTCGACGACGTGGCGACAGGTCTGGAGGACCATCGCGCCGAGGGCGAGGGCCCATACGTCGTCGCCGCCGCGGGCGGCTCCGAGGGCGAGGCCCGCGTAGTAGGCGTACTCCTTGGCCCGGTCGAAGGTGGCGTCGAGCCAGGCGCCGAGCGTGGAGTACTGCAGGGAGTAGCGGGCGAGCTGTCCGTCGGTGCAGTCGAGGACGAAGGAGGCGATGAGCAGCACGCCGGCGGCGACGAAGCCGGCGCGGGTGCCGGTGGCGGCGCAGCCCGCCGCTATGAGCGCGGTGATCAGCGAGGCGGTGGTGACCTGGTTGGGGGTCAGTCCGCGCCGCGCGCACCAGCGGGCGATGTAGCGGGAGTAGGGGCTGATGAAGAAGGTGGTGACGAAGCCGTCGCGGGCCTTGACCGCCGACTTCAGGCGTACGGCCTCGTCGTCGACGGCGGCGACGGCCTGCCGTGCCTCGTTGCGGGCCTGCGGGTCGGCGGGGACGGCGGCGACGAGACTGCCCAGTTCGGGGCGGTGCACGTCGGCGCCGTCGGCGTCGAGCGCGGCGGTGATCCGGTCGGCGAGGCTGTCCGCCTGCCCCACGCCCGGCCTCGCTCGCGCGGGGGCGCCCCCCTGCGCGGTGCCGCCGCCGACGGCGGAGTTCTCGCGGGCCATCGCGCGGGTCAGCGCCTGGCGGGCGGCCGGCTGGGCGGTCACGGCGCCCGGGATCGCGGCGAGCGGGAAGCGTGGGTCGGTGAGGCCGAGGCGCAGGGCGTGCGGGTGGCCCACGAAGCGGGCGTCGACCACGGCGACCCGGTGCTCGCCCGGGACGCGGGCCAGCAGCGTCTCGGTGTCGGCGGCGCCGGTGGCGAGGTGCACGTCGAAGCCCAGGGACCGCAGCTCGCTCTCGATCGACGAACCGGGGACCGGCTGACCGGTGAGGATGGCGGTCGGCAACCGAACTCACTCCCTGGTGCCGGCGCCTGTGCGCCGGGCCTGTGCATGGTGGAGCGCCCGTGCCTGGGGCACCCGGGCGGCATGTCGGCAGAGGTTATCGGATGCCGGGAACGCCGTGTTCACCGCCCGTTTCACGGTCGGTCGACGCCGCTTGCACCTGCCTTCGCCGCGATCATCATCGTGGATCCGGGGCCCGCCTCACAAACCGCGCTCCCAGACCGGGCATCGCGGACATCGCAGAGCGTCGGCGGTCGTTCGCACAGGGTCAGGGCGGCTTCGCGTGGACGCTGCCGCCATTCGGCGGACGTGACGCTTCCGAATGCCCCGCGGCGCGCTGACCTGCATGACGTTTCCCCAGGTCAGGGCACATGACAACGGTGTTCAGTGCCGCGTTGCCGGATACCCCCCACCCGTAGTTGACTGTCCTCCGGGCACCGGGGGCCGGACGCCCTTTCGGACGAGGAGGCGGCTTTCTCATGGGGGCTGGGCACGATCACGGGCACGCGCACGGCGGGCACGCCGGCGGGACGGTGACCGCCGCGTACCGGGGCCGGTTGCGGGTGGCGCTGGCGATCACCCTCACCGTCATGGTCGTCGAGATCGTCGGCGGTCTGGTCGCCGACTCGCTCGCACTGATCGCCGACGCCGCCCACATGGCGACGGACGCCCTGGGGCTCGGCATGGCTCTGCTGGCCGTCCACTTCGCGAGCCGCCCGCCGAGCGACCGCCGCACCTTCGGCTACGCCCGCGCCGAGATCCTGGCCGCCCTGGCCAACTGTCTGCTGCTGCTCGGGGTGGGCGGCTACGTCCTGTACGAGGCGATCGACCGGTTCATCACGCCGGCCGACACAGCGGGCGGGCCGACCGTCGTCTTCGGCGCGATCGGCCTGGTCGCGAACATGGTGTCGTTGTCGCTGCTGATGCGCGGCCAGAAGGAGAGCCTGAACGTACGGGGCGCCTTCCTGGAGGTGGCGGCGGACGCGCTGGGCTCCCTGGCGGTGATCGTCTCCGCGCTGGTGATCCTGGCCACCGGCTGGCAGCCCGCCGACCCGATCGCGTCGCTGCTCATCGGCCTGATGATCGTGCCCCGTACCGTGCGGCTGCTGCGCGAGACCCTGGACGTGCTGCTCGAGGCGGCTCCCAAGGGCGTGGACATCGCCGAGGTGCGCGCCCACATACTGGCCCTCGACGGAGTGGAGGACGTCCACGACCTGCACGCCTGGACCATCACCTCGGGCATGCCCGTGCTGTCGGCGCACGTGGTGGTGAACGGCGAGGCGCTGAGCGCGATCGGCCACGAGAAGATGCTGCACGAGCTGCAGGGGTGCCTGGGCGACCACTTCGACGTGGAGCACTGCACGTTCCAGCTGGAGCCGAGCGGTCACGCGGAGCACGAGGCACGGCTGTGCCGTTGAGGCGCTGCCGGGTACGGGAGGCGGCCCGCCGCACGGGGCAGGGGGCGCGTGCGCACCGGGGCGCGCTGTCGAACGCCCCCGTCCGCGTCCGGTCCGCCGCCATGCCCTCCCGGGCACGACGACTCGGGGGATTTCCGGAGGGCGGCGCCGGGAATGATCTTCCATCGGACCCCTGCTCGGTGTCCGACCGGACGCCCCCGGTGCCCGTACGGTCACCCGGGACATGCGGGTGTGCCGGGAAGTGCCGAGAGTGCCGGATTCGTACGGCACACTTGGGGCGCGAGGACCGATGTGAAGGATGGGTATGCCGATCACTCCTGCCACCGCGACGCCCAGCTCGTCGAACGGCACCGCAGACGCGATTTTGCTGGAACTGGTCGACGAGAACGGCGTGACGATCGGCACCGCGGAGAAGCTCTCCGCGCACCAGCCGCCGGGGCGGTTGCACCGCGCCTTCTCCGTGTTCCTCTTCGACGAGCGGGGACGGCTGCTGCTCCAGCAGCGGGCGCTGGGCAAGTACCACTCCCCCGGTGTGTGGTCCAACACGTGCTGCGGTCACCCCTACCCGGGCGAGGCGCCGTTCGCGGCTGCGGCCCGGCGGACGTACGAGGAGCTGGGGGTGTCGCCCTCCCTGCTCGCCGAGGCGGGCACGGTGCGCTACAACCACCCCGACCCGGCCTCGGGGCTGGTCGAGCAGGAGTACAACCATCTCTTCGTCGGACTCGTGCAGGCCGGGCTGCGGCCGGACCCGGAGGAAGTGGCGCAGACGGCCTTCGTCTCCCCGGCGGAGCTGACCGAGCGGCACGCGAAGGACACCTTCTCGGCGTGGTTCATGACAGTGCTCGACGCGGCCCGGCCGGCCGTCCGCGAACTGACGGGCGCGTCCGCGGGCTGGTGACGGGACGCCCGCCGCGGGCGTCCCCGCGGCGGGCACCGCGCGGCGGGCCCGCCGTGGAACGTCCTACCGCTGCGCGTGCTTGAGCGGCAGGGCGGCCCAGATCACCTTGCCGCCGCTCGCGGTGTGGGCGACGTCGCACGCCCCGCCCGCCTCCCGGGTCATCTCGCGGACCAGGAGCAGGCCGCGCCCGCCGGTGCGGCCGTGGTCGGTCTCCAGGGCGGTCGGACGGTAGGGATGGTCGTCCTCCACGGCCACCCGCACCCACTCGGGGCCGACGGCGACCTCCACGGCGAGCTCCGGCGAGAGCACCGCCGCGTGCCGGACCGCGTTCGTGACCAGTTCCGAGACGATCAGCAGGAGAGCCTGCGCGACGTCGTCGGAGACCGGCACGCCCTGCCGCGTCAGCAGGTCCCGCACGGCGTGCCGGGCCTGCGGCACCGAGGCGTCCACGGCGGGGGCGGTGAACCGCCAGACACCTTCGTACGGCAGCGGCCCGGCGGGCCCGGTCTCGTCCATGGTCCGGTCGCCACCCCTGGGCTCGATTGTCACCACACCCCTGAGTGTTGGTAACGCGCCGGGCTGCACCCGGGAGCTGAACACAAGTCAGCAGATATCGAACGGTTTCTGATCGTTGACGCATGACACGCGACCGTTCCTGTCCCGCCTGCTCGCCGCATGCCGGCCGTCCGGACGCCGGACGCCCGGACGCCCGGACGCCCGGAACGGAGGGCCGGTGGATAGCATCCGGTTCCATGGAGCCGCAGCTGCTGCACCGGGTCGCCGACTCGGTCGCCACCGTCGTCGTCCACCACCCGGCCAAGCGCAACGCCATGACGGCCGCGATGTGGCGGGCGCTGCCCCGCCTCCTCGACGACCTGGCCGCCGATCCCGGGGTGCGGGCGCTGGTGGTCACCGGTGAGGGCGCGACGTTCTGCGCCGGGGCCGACATCTCGACGCTGCGCGAGTCGGCGGAGGAGGCGCAGAAGCTGGCGGTACGCGCCGAAGAGGCCCTCGCCGCGTTCCCCAAGCCGACGCTGGCGGCGATCCGGGGGCACTGCGTGGGAGGCGGGGCGCAGTTGGCGGCGGCCTGCGATCTGCGGTTCGCCGAGGAGACGGCGCTGTTCGGCGTGACCCCGGCCAAGCTGGGGGTCGTGTACCCGGCGTCCGCGACCCGGCGGCTGGTGGCGCTGACGGGTCCCGCCACCGCGAAGTACCTGCTGTTCAGCGGGGAGTTGATCGACGCCGCGCGGGCACTGCGCACCGGTCTGGTGGACGAGGTGCTGCCGGAGGGCGAACTGGGCAAACGGGTGGCGGAGTTCACCCGGGTGCTGGCGTCCCGCTCGCTGCTGACGCAGTCCGCGGCGAAGGAGTTCGCGAACGGACGCACGGACCGGGACGCCCACTGGGCCGCGCAGGCACGCGGCAGCGGCGACACCGCGGAGGGGGTCGCCGCCTTCCTGGAACGCAGGCGGCCGCGCTTCGGCTGGAGCGGGCCTACGTCAGGATGAACCGGCTCCGGCCGCGGAACTCCTCGACGAGGTGCGCGGGCGCCTTGGCCGGCGACCCGGCGTCGTAGGGCGGCTGGGGGTCGTACTCGGTCAGGAGCTGCACCGCCTGCGCGTGCTCGTCGCCGGCGATCCTGCCGAGCAGGGTCAGTCCCATGTCGATGCCGGAGGAGACACCGGCCGCGGTGACGTACTTGCCGTCGGTGACGACCCGTTCCCCGGTCGGCTCGGCTCCGTACTGCGTCAGGAAGTCCAGCGCCAGCCAGTGCGAGGTGGCGCGTCGCCCCTCCAGCAGCCCGGCGGCGGCGAGCAGCAGGGAACCGGTGCACACCGACGTGGTCCAGGTGCTGGTGGCGTCGGCGGCGCGCAGCCAGTCCAGCAGGGTCTCGTTCTCCATCTGCGTACTCTGACCGGGCCCGCCGGGGACGACGACGATGTCGGGGGCCGGTGCGTCCGTCAGGGTCCGGTCGGCGGTGAGCGCGAGGTTCCCGGTGTCGGTGCGGACGGGGCCGGTGTGCTCGGCGACGAAGACGGTCTCCGCGTCCGGGAGACGGCCGAGGGTCTCGTACGGGCCGACGGCGTCGAGGGCGGTGAAGCGGTCGAAGAGGACGATGGCGATCTGCACGTGTTTCCTTCCGGGGTCGGTGGACGACGGTGCGGGTACGGGTTTCAGCGGGCCGGCGCGGACCGGAACCGGCGGCGGTACTCCGCCGGTGCGGTGCCGAGAGCCTTGACGAAGGCGCGGCGCATGGCTTCCGGCGTGCCGTAGCCGCTGGCCCGGGAGACCTCCTCGACGCCGTCACCGGTGTCCTCGAGCAGCCGCCGGGCGTGCTCCAGACGGACCCGGTCGACGAAGTGGCCCGGCGTCGTGCCGGTCTCCGCCCGGAAGGCACGGGCGAAGTGGCGCGGCGAGAGGCTGGCGCGGGCGGCGAGGGACTCGACGCTCAGATCGGCGCCGGGGTGCTCGGTGATCCACTGCTGGAGCTCCCGCAGCGGTTCGCGCCGTGCGGTCTGGGCGGCGAGCTGGGCACTGAACTGGACCTGGTTCCCGGGCCTGCGCAGGAACACCACCAGGTGCCGGGCGACGGTCAGGGCGACGTCCCGGCCCAGATCCTCCTCCACCAGCGCCAGGGCGAGGTCGATGCCGGAGGTGACGCCGGCGGACGTGGCCACGTTGCCGTCCCGGATGTAGATGGGGTCGGGGTCGACGTCCACGGCCGGGTGGTCGCGGGCCAGCCGGTCGCTGTAGGCCCAGTGCGTGGTGGCACGGCGGCCGTCCAGCAGTCCGGCCCGGGCGAGCAGGATCGCGCCGGTGCAGACGGAGACCAGGCGCCGGGGGCGCGGCCCGTGCTCACGCAGCCATGCGGTCAGGCGCGGGTCGGGATCGCGGGTGCCCTGGCCGCCGGGGACCACCAGGGTGTCCGGCGGCGGCGCCTCGGCGAGCGCCTGGTCCGGTACGACGGTCAGACCGCTGGAGGTGCGCACGGGCGCACCGTCCAGTGATGCCGTGCGGATCCGGTACGTGCCCGGCGTGTGCTTCTCGGCGCCCGCGAAGACCTCCACGGGGCCGGTGACGTCGAGGCTCTGCACGTCGTCGAAGAGGACTACCAGTACGGTCCGCCCGGTGTGCCGGGTTCGCTGCGCCATGCCGAGGATTCTTCGCCCCCCGCGGGACGGCCGCAATGACGAGAACCCCTCCTTTCCTGCCATGCCTCGCACGGACCCGAGGAACGTACTGAGCGGTTGGTAACGTGCGTGGCATGACAACTTCCGCGATCGACGCACGCGCGGGCCGCCGCTGCCACAACGCGCTCAACTCCCTGCACTCGACGCACTACTTCTCCCCCGACCTGGGCCGTGAGCTGGGCGCCCTCGGGGTCACCGACGCCCCGGCCGTCAACTTCGCGGCGCGGGCCGCCGCACTGGGTCCGGTCGGCGCCGGCGCCGTGACGGCGGCGTTCTACAACTACAAGCACGACCTCGTCGCCCGGCACGTGCCCGCCGTGTGGGAGAAGGTCACGCCGGAGCAGGCGCTGGCGGCACGTCTGCGTGCCGTGGACGCGACGCTGCGCCGGCTGCTGGGCGAGGAGGCCGTGGCGTCGTCCGGGATGGCGGAGGCGGCCGAACTGGCCCTGCGCGCCGCCGAGGGCTGCTCGCGCAGCGCCCGCCCGCTCTACTCCGCCCACGCGGACCTGCCCGTGCCCGACGCCCCGCACCTGGCGTTCTGGCACGCGGCGACACTGCTGCGCGAGCACCGCGGCGACGGTCACCTCGCCGCGCTCCTGACCGCGGGCCTGGACGGCCTGGAGGCGCTGGTGACGCACACCGCGACCGGCAAGGGCCTGGCACCGAAGTGGGTCTTCACCACCCGGGGATGGACCCGGGAGGAGTGGGACGCGGCCGTCGGACGGCTGCGCGAGCGCGGGCTGGTCGATGCGGCCGGCGGGCTGACCGAGGAGGGCACGGCGCTGCGCGAGGGGATCGAACGGGAGACGGACCGGCTGGACGCGGCGCCCTACGCGCATCTGGGGGCGGAGGGCGTGGCACGCCTGACGGAACTCGGGTCGGCCTTCGCGCGCACGGCGCTCGGTGCGGGTGCCTTCCCTGCGGACCTGCTCGCCAAGCGCTGACGGGCTGACGGGCTGCCGGGCCGACGACACGCCCGGGCGTGCACAGGCGCGCACAGCGGGCGTGCGGGCGGGCATACGGCGCCGGTACGGAGGTACCCGTATGTCTCCCGGCCTGGGCGGCCGGGAGACGAAAGGGGCAACTCGTGTTCCGTGCCATCGCAGACGTACTGCGCCAGATCGGTGGCGCAGTCGCCACCGTGGTGACGCTTCCCTTCCGGGCCCTGGCCCGGCTGTTCGGCGGGGCCTCGTCCGCCACCCGGGGCCGCCGGGTCTGATCCCGGGCCGCCTCCGCGCGGTTTCCGCCTCCGGGACGGCGCCCTGATCCCCGATTGTCGTCGCCACCTGCCACAATTGCCGCGCAACCTCAGTGAGAAGGCGGTACGGGATCGTGACGACACCCGACGTAGGGTCCATCGAAAGCAGGATCGCCGACGAGCTCGGCGTACGGGAGCGGCAGGTGAAGGCCGCGGTCGAGCTGCTCGACGGCGGCTCGACGGTGCCCTTCATCGCCCGCTACCGCAAGGAAGCGACCGAGATGCTCGACGACGCGCAGCTGCGCACGCTCGAGGAGCGGCTGCGCTATCTGCGGGAGCTGGAGGAGCGGCGGGCGGCGATCCTCGACTCGGTCCGCGAGCAGGGCAAGCTCACCGAGGAGCTGGAGGCGCGCATCCGCTCGGCGCAGACCAAGGCGCGCCTCGAGGACATCTATCTGCCGTTCAAGCCGAAGCGGCGCACGAAGGCGCAGATCGCGCGCGAGGCGGGTCTTGAACCGCTGGCCGAGGGTCTGCTCGCCGACGCGTCGGTGGACCCGCTGGCCGCGGCGGCCGCGTTCGCCGACGCCGACAAGGGCGTGGCCGATCCGCAGGCCGCGCTGGACGGGGCGCGCTCGATCCTCACGGAGAAGTTCTCGGAGGACGCCGACCTGATCGGCGAGCTGCGCGAGCGGATGTGGCAGCGCGGGCGGCTCGCCGCCAAGGTCAAGGAGGGCAAGGAGGAGGCGGGCGCCAAGTTCGCCGACTACTTCGACTTCGCCGAGCCGTTCACCGACCTGCCCTCGCACCGCGTGCTCGCGATGCTGCGCGGCGAGAAGGAGGACGTGCTCGATCTCGTCCTGGAGCCCGAGGAGCCCACCGAGGGGCCGTCGTCGTACGAGGCGATCGTCGCGAGCCGGTTCGGGATCGCGGACCGGGGCCGGCCCGCGGACAAGTGGCTGGGCGACACGGTCCGCTGGGCCTGGCGCACCCGCATTCTGGTCCATCTCGGCATCGACCTCAGGCTGCGCCTGCGCACCGCGGCGGAGGACGAGGCGGTGAACGTGTTCGCCGCCAACCTGCGCGACCTGCTGCTGGCCGCCCCGGCCGGCACCCGGGCGACGCTCGGCCTGGACCCCGGTTTCCGTACCGGTGTGAAGGTCGCCGTGGTCGACGCGACCGGCAAGGTCGTGGCCACGGACGTCATCCACCCGCACGTCCCCGCCAACCGCTGGGACGAGGCGATCGCCAAGCTGGCGCGGCTGGCGAAGGAGCACGCGGTCGAACTGATCGCCATCGGCAACGGCACGGCCTCCCGCGAGACCGACAAGCTCGCCGGGGAACTCATCTCCAAGCACCCGGAGCTGAAGCTCACCAAGGTGATGGTGTCCGAGGCGGGCGCTTCCGTGTACTCGGCCTCCGCCTTCGCCTCCCAGGAGCTCCCCGACATGGACGTCTCGCTGCGGGGCGCGGTGTCGATCGCCCGGCGGCTGCAGGACCCGCTGGCCGAGCTGGTGAAGATCGACCCGAAGTCGATCGGCGTCGGCCAGTACCAGCACGACCTCTCCGAGGTGAAGCTGTCCCGCTCGCTGGACGCGGTGGTCGAGGACTGTGTGAACGGCGTGGGGGTGGACGTCAACACGGCCTCCGCGCCGCTGCTGGCCCGGGTCTCCGGCATCACCTCCGGGCTCGCCGAGAACATCGTGGCGCACCGGGACGCGAACGGGCCGTTCAGGTCGCGGACCGCGCTGAAGAAGGTGCCGCGGCTCGGCCCCAAGGCGTACGAGCAGTGCGCGGGCTTCCTGCGGATCCGGGGCGGCGACGACCCGCTGGACGCGTCCAGTGTGCACCCCGAGGCGTACCCCGTGGTGCGGCGGATGGTGAAGACCGCCGGGCAGGAGGTGGCCGGGCTGATCGGCAACACGTCGGTGCTGCGGTCGCTGAGGCCGGACCAGTTCGTGGACGAGACCTTCGGTCTGCCGACGGTCACGGACATTCTGCGGGAGCTGGAGAAGCCCGGGCGCGACCCGCGGCCCGCGTTCAAGACGGCCACCTTCAAGGAGGGCGTGGAGAAGATCTCCGACCTGTCGTCCGGGATGGTGCTGGAGGGTGTCGTCACGAACGTCGCCGCGTTCGGGGCGTTCGTGGACGTCGGCGTGCATCAGGACGGGCTCGTGCACGTGTCCGCGATGTCCAGGACGTTCGTGAAGGATCCGCGGGACGTGGTCAAGCCCGGGGACATCGTGAAGGTGAAGGTGATGGACGTCGACATTCCGCGGAAGCGGATCTCGTTGACGTTGCGGCTGGACGACGAAGCGGCGCCGCAGGGGGAGCCGAAGAAGGAGCGGGGCGGGCGGCCGCCCCGGCAGCGGCAGCAGCGGCAGGGTGGTGCCGGAGGCGGTAAGGGGCGTCCGGCGTCGGCGCCCGCTCCGTCCAACGGGGCGATGGCGGACGCGTTGCGGCGGGCCGGGTTGGCGTAGGCGCCCGGCGGCCGGGGCGGGGGGCGCGCGGGCCGGCAGTTGCCGGGTGCCTCCCCCGCTCTCGGCTTCGCTCGGGCGGGAGGTGCCCCCACCGCCCACCCGTGCCGCCCTGGGGGCACCTCCCAGGCCGTTCGGGCACTGGGGGAGGCACGACTGCCCACAGCTACGTGCGTTCCACCACCTTGCCGTTCGTCACTTCCAGGCGGCGGGTCACGTGTACCGCGTTCAGCATGCGGCGGTCGTGGGTGACGAGGAGGAGAGTGCCCTCGTAGGCGTCCAGGGCCGATTCGAGTTGTTCGATGGCCGGCAGGTCGAGGTGGTTGGTCGGCTCGTCCAGGACCAGGAGGTTGACGCCCCGGCCCTGGAGGAGGGCGAGGGCGGCACGGGTGCGCTCGCCGGGTGAGAGGCTCGACGCGGGGCGCGTGACGTGGTCCGCCTTGAGACCGAACTTGGCCAGCAGGGTGCGGATCTCCGCCGGTTCGGTGTCGGGGACGGCGGGGCGGAAGGCGTCCAGCAGGATCTCGGGGCCGTGGAACAGCTTGCGGGCCTGGTCGACCTCGCCGAGCAGGACGCCGGAGCCGAGCGCCGCGTGCCCGGCGTCGAGCGGGACGCGGCCGAGGAGGGCACCGAGCAGCGTGGACTTGCCCGCGCCGTTGGCTCCCGTCACCGCCACCCGGTCCGCCCAGTCGATCTGGAGGGAGACCGGACCGAGCACGAAGTCGCCGCGCCTGACCTCGGCGTCGCGCAGGGTGGCGACGACCGCGCCCGAGCGGGGTGCCGAGGCGATCTCCATGCGCAGTTCCCATTCCTTGCGCGGTTCCTCGACGACCTCCAGGCGCTCGATCATGCGCTGGGTCTGACGGGCCTTGGCGGCCTGCTTCTCGCTGGCCTCGCTGCGGAACTTGCGGCCGATCTTGTCGTTGTCGTTGCCCGCCTTGCGCCGGGCGTTCTTGACGCCCTTGTCCATCCAGGCGCGTTGCGTCTGGGCCCGGTCCTGGAGGGAGGCCCGCTTGTCGGCGTACTCCTCGTACTCGTCGCGGGCGTGCCGGCGGGCCACCTCGCGCTCCTCCAGGTACGCCTCGTAGCCGCCGCCGTAGAGGTTGATCTGCCGCTGGGCGAGGTCGAGTTCGAGGACCTTGGTGACGGTGCGGGTGAGGAACTCGCGGTCGTGGCTGACGACGACGGTGCCGGCGCGCAGGCCGGTCACGAAGCGTTCGAGGCGCTCCAGGCCGTCCAGGTCGAGGTCGTTGGTCGGCTCGTCGAGGAGGAAGACGTCGTAGCGGGAGAGGAGGAGGGAGGCGAGGCCGGCGCGGGCGGCCTGGCCGCCGGAGAGCGAGGTCATCGGCTGGTCCAGGCCGACGGTCAGGCCCAGCGCCTCGGCGGTTTCCTCCGCCCGGTCGTCGAGGTCCGCGCCGCCCAGGGCCAGCCAGCGCTCCAGGGCATTCGCGTAGGCGTCGTCGGCTCCGGGCGCGCCGTCCACCAGGGCCTGGGTGGCCTCGTCCATGGCGTGCTGGGCGTCGGTGACGCCGGTGCGGCGGGCCAGGAACTCCCGGACGCTCTCGCCGGGGCGGCGCTCCGGCTCCTGCGGGAGGTGGCCGACGGTGGCGGTGGGCGGGGACAGACGCAGCTCGCCCTGCTCCGGGGTGCTCAGCCCGGCGAGCATCCGCAGGAGGGTGGACTTGCCCGCGCCGTTGGCCCCGACGAGGCCGATCACGTCGCCGGGTGCGACGACGAGGTCGAGCCCGGTGAACAGGGAGCGGTCGCCGTGGCCGGCGGCGAGGTCTTTGGCGACGAGGGTGGCAGTCATCAGACCGTAGATCCTAGTCGCGGCCCGGTGCCGGCTCAGCCGGGTTTCCCCTGCGCCGGCCGCGAGGCGGGGCCGCTCCGGGCCGGGCCCGGGGCGTTCGGTTAACGTCCTGGTGTGGAAACCGAACTGGATGGCGAACTGACCGGTGAAGTCGTCGTGGTCGGCGGCGGGGTGATCGGGCTGACGACCGCCGTCGTGCTCGCCGAGCGGGGCAGGCGGGTGCGGCTGTGGACGCGGGAGCCCGTCGAGCGGACCACCTCGGTGGTCGCGGGCGGGCTGTGGTGGCCGTACCGGATCGAGCCGGTCGCGCTGGCGCAGTCGTGGGCGCTGCGTTCCCTGGACGTGTACGAGGAGCTGTCGGCGCGGCCCGAGGAGACCGGCGTGCGCATGGTCGAAGGAGTGCTCGGCGAGACCGGCCTGGACGAGGTGGGCGCGTGGGCCTCGGCCCGGCTGCCGGGGCTGCGTGCGGCGACGCCCGCCGAGTACACGGGCTCGGGGCTGTGGGCGCGGCTGCCGCTCATCGACATGTCGACTCATCTGCCGTGGCTGCGGGAGCGGCTGGTGGCAGCGGGCGGCACGGTGGAGAACCGTGCGGTGACCGGGCTGGCCGAGGCGGACGCGCCGGTCGTGGTCAACTGCACCGGTCTGGCTTCCCGGGAGCTGGTGCCGGACCCGGCCGTGCGGCCGGTGCGCGGGCAGCTGGTCGTCGTGGAGAACCCCGGCATCCGCACCTGGCTGGTCTCGGCCGACCCCGACTCCGGTGAGACGACCTACTTCCTTCCGCAGCCCGGCCGGCTCCTGCTGGGCGGGACGGCCGAGGACGACGTCTGGTCGACCGAGCCGGACCCGGCGGTCGCGGAGGCCATCGTGCGGCGGTGCGCGGCCCTGCGGCCCGAGATCGCCGGGGCGCGGGTGCTCGCGCACCGGGTGGGACTGCGGCCGGCCCGGGACGCGGTCCGGCTGGAGCTCGGCACGCTGCCGGACGGGCGGCGGCTCGTGCACAACTACGGCCACGGCGGCGCGGGCGTCACCGTGGCCTGGGGCTGCGCGCAGGAGGCGGCCCGGCTCGCCTCCTGACGCCGCGGTCCCGGCCCCGCTCGCGCGGGCGGCCGGGGTCAGTCCTCGTGGTGCTTGCCGATCGGGTCGCCCTCCACCTCCGTGCCGGGGCCGGGGCCGATGCGGATCTCAAAGTCGCCCTCGTACTGCTTGTGGCCCTCGATGACGGCCAGTTCGACGGCTTCGTTGGCCATCTCGCCGCGCACGATGAGCGCGTCGCGGCGCAGGTCGCGCATGAGGGCGACGCACATGAAGATCATCACGATGACGAAGGGCGCCGCCGCGAGGATCGTGAGGTTCTGCAGACCGGTGAGCGCGTCCGCCTCGCCGCTGCCGATCAGGAGCATGATGGCCGCGACGGCGCCGGTCACCACACCCCAGACGACGACCACCCAGCGGCTGGGTTCGAGGGCGCCCTTCTGCGAGAGCGTGCCCATCACGATGGAGGCCGCGTCGGCGCCCGAGACGAAGAAGATGCCGACGAGGATCATCACCAGCAGGCTGGTCGCGGTGGCGATGGGGTACTCCTGGAGCACGCCGAAGAGCTGCCCCTCCGGGGTCGAGTCGTCGCCCAGCCGGTTCTGCTCCTGGAGCCGCATCGCCGAACCGCCGAAGATCGCGAACCAGATCAGGCTGACCGTGCTGGGCACCAGGATGACGCCGCCGATGAACTGGCGGATCGTCCGGCCCCGGCTGATGCGGGCGATGAACATGCCGACGAAGGGCGTCCAGGAGATCCACCACGCCCAGTAGAAGACGGTCCAGCTGCCCAGCCAGTCCGCGACCTCCTTGCCGCCGCTGATCTCGGTGCGGCCGGCCATCTGGGGCAGGTCTCCGAGGTAGGCGAAGACGGACGTGGGCAGCAGGTCGAGGATGAGGATGGTGGGGCCCGCGACGAACACGAAGACGGCGAGGAGCAGGGCCAGCACCATGTTGGTGTTGGACAGCCACTGGATGCCCTTCTCCACGCCGGAGACGGCGGAGGCCACGAACGCCACCGTCAGCACCGCGATGATGCCGACGAGCAGTCCGGTGCTGACCTTGTCCATCCAGTCGAGCTTCTCCATGCCGGAGCCGATCTGCAGCGCGCCGAGACCGAGGGAGGCCGCGGAGCCGAAGATCGTGGCGATGATGGCCAGGATGTCGATGACCCGGCCGCCGGTGCCGTTGGCGTGCTTCTCGCCGATGAGCGGGGTGAACACCGCGCTTATGGTCTGCCTGCGGCGCCTGCGGAAGGTGCTGTAGGCGATGCCGAGACCGACCACCGCGTAGATCGCCCACGGGTGGAGCGTCCAGTGGAACAGGGTGGTGGCCATGGCCGTGGCCATGCGGTCGCCGGAGTCGGCGGGGCTCGTGCCGGGCGGGGGCGTGGTGTAGTGCGCCAGCGGCTCGCTCACGCCGTAGAACATCAGACCGATGCCCATGCCCGCGCTGAACATCATGGCGACCCAGGACACGGTCCGGAACTCGGGTTCCTCGCCCTCGGCGCCGAGGTGGATGCGGCCGTAGCGGCTGGCCGCGAGCCAGAGGGCGAAGACCACGAAGCCGGAGGCGGCCAGCGTGAACGCCCAGCCTCCGTTGTGCAGGAGGCCGCCGAGCATGCTGCTGGAGACGTCCTCCAGCGAGTCGGTGGCGGCGGCGCCCCAGATGACGAACGCCAGGGTCAGTACGGCCGTGACGCCGAAGACGACGCGGTCGGTACGGGGCCTGTGCTCCTGCCCCGGCAGGCCCGCTTCCGCGCCCGGGAGCGTGCCTCTTTCGTGCTCTTCCTTGTCGCTCGGTCGGTCCTGCGTCACAGGCGGCACCTTTCCAGTCGGTGAGGCCGAAAATACCCGTCCGCTAGGCCCATACCACGTAAGACGCGGAACTCACCTCCCCGGCGGCGGATATCGCGGTGACCCCGCGTCACACGGCGCGGCGCGCTCGGCGCCGGGGGTGGCTCATGTCGGCCGGATGACGATCGTGTGACCAAGGTGGCCGTGGACACGACAGCGCACACGGGGGCTGAATAGGCTCCGAACAGACTTCGCGGCCCTACCACTTGGAGCTTTCGTGCACCGCAGAATCATCGTGCCGGGCGCACTGGGCGCCGCCTCCCTCATGCTGGCGATCCCGGCGTCGGCGGCGGCCCACTCCCCCGGCGCTCCGGGCATCGGCGACCCCTACTACCCGGCCTACGGCAACGGCGGATACGACGTCTCGCACTACGACCTGCGCCTGAAGTACCAGCCGGCCACCGACCGGCTGGAGGGGACGGCGACGATCCTGGCCCGCACCACCGCGGACCTGTCCCGGTTCAACCTCGACTTCCTGCTGGACGTCGGCGAGGTGCGGGTGAACGGCGCGAAGGCGTCGTTCACGACCTCGGGCGAGCACGAGCTGGAGATCACCCCGAAGAAGCCCCTGGACAAGGGCGCGCCCCTCACCGTGGTCGTCCGCTACAGCGGAGTGCCGTCCTCGAAGCAGGCGTACGGCTTCACCAGCTGGCACCGCACCCCGGACGGAGGCGTCGGCGCGAACGAGCCCGAGGCCGCCTGGTGGTGGTTCCCCAGCAACGACCACCCGCTGGACAAGGCCACCTACGACGTGTCGGTGCAGGTGCCGGACGGCACCCAGGCCATCTCCAACGGCACGCTCCAGTCGACGAGTTCGCGGCTCGGCTGGACGCGCTGGAACTGGCGCTCGGACAAACCGCAGGCCACGTATCTCGCCACCCTGGCGGTCGGGAAGTTCGACCTCACCACGGGCACCACCGAGAGCGGCGTCCCGGTCGTCAACGCCTACAGCCGGGACCTGGGCGCGAACGACGGCGCGGCCCGGGCCAGCGTGGAGCGGACCGGCGAGGTCGCCGACTGGCTGAGCGGGTACTTCGGTCCGTATCCCTTCAACGCCCTCGGCGGCTACGTGCCGAACACCACCACCGGGTACGCCCTGGAGACGCAGACCCGGCCGTTCTACAGCCCGCGGCAGTTCGCCAACGGGTCGAACGTGTCCGTGGTCGTGCACGAACTGGCCCACCAGTGGTACGGCGACCTGGTCTCCGTGCACGGCTGGAAGGACATCTGGATCAACGAGGGCTTCGCCCGGTACGCCCAGTGGCTGTGGTCCGAGCACGAGGGCGAGGGCACGGCGCAGGAACTGGCCGACTACACCTACGCCTCGCACCCGGCCGACGACGCCTTCTGGACGGTGCGGCCCGGTGACCCCGGCCCGGAGAACCAGTTCGACGCCGCCGTCTACGACCGGGGCGCGCTGGCCCTCCAGGCGCTGCGGAACCGGGTCGGGGACGAGGACTTCTTCGCGATCCTGAAGGGGTGGCCCACGAAGCACGCCTACGGCAACGCGTCCGTCGCCGACTTCCAGAGGTACGCCGAGGAGGTGTCGGGCGAACCGCTGGCCACGCTGTTCGACACGTGGCTGTTCCAGCCGTCGAAGCCGGACGCGCCGGCGGCGCCTTCCGAGTCGCTCGCGAAGACGTCCGAGCCGTCCAGGGGCGCCGAGACGCCCGCGCAGCCCCGTTCGTGGCGGAAGATCGCCGCGACGAACGGCGTGCACGGGCACTGAGCCGTGTGAGCGCGTGAGTACGTGAGCGCCTGCCGGTCCTAGGCGGTGTCCCCGTGGTCGTAGACGGTCACGGGGATGCCGCGCCGGACGAGGCGGTCGGATATGAGCGGCTCGACGCGGGACCACTTGCCCCCGGCCAGGCCGCAGCCTATGCGGGGCATGTGCACGGACGCGTCCAGCTCGGCCGCCTTGCCGGCGATGCGGCCGAGGGCCGTGCCGATGGCCTCGTAGCGCACGGGCGCGCCCTTGCTGCCGTGCCTCGTGCCGCGCTGGCCGATCATGTTGGCCACCCACACGTACGGCTCGACCCGGACGAACTGGACGGCGCCCAGTGCGAAGTCGTTGGACGCGCGGCCGCGGTGCCAGGCGCGGTAGGCCGCCTCCGGCTCGGGCCAGCGGCGGGAGACGGCCAGGACGAAGCCCTTGCCCCAGCCGCCCAGGTCGTTGCAGACGTGGGCGATCACCTTGACGCCCTTGACCGACGGCGCGGTGGCGTCACCCCGGACATACCTGATCTCCGACATGACGCCACCGTACGGGCCACCACTGACAGTGACGCCGGGGCGCTACTTCCGCAGTGCCGACAGCTCCTGCCCGGCGTTGCGTGCCACCCGGCGCCGGACGCCGAACCAGCCGGCCACCAGCATCACCGCGATGACGGGCACCAGCAGCACGGTCTTGCGGCCGACCTCCTCGTCGTTCCACATCAGGCCGATCACGGCCAGCAGGAAGGCGATCGTGACGATCTCCGTGACGGGGCTGCCCGGCAGCCGGAAGTGCGGCCGCTCGACCAGGCCCGCGCGCGCCCGGCGCACGAAGACCAGGTGGCAGATCATGATGATCACCCAGGTGCTGATGATGCCCAGGGAGGCGACGTTCAGGACGATCTCGAAGGCCTTGTTCGGCACCAGGTAGTTCAGCCCGACGCCGAGGACGCAGACGGCGCAGGTCAGCAGGATGCCGCCGTAGGGAACCTGGCTGCGGCTCATCACACCGGTGAACTTGGGCGCGGAGCCCGCCATCGCCATGGAGCGCAGGATGCGGCCGGTGGAGTACAGGCCGGAGTTCAGGGACGACATCGCGGCGGTGAGCACGACGAGGTTCATCACGTCACCGGCGGCCGGTACCCCGATGCCCGACAGCACCGTGACGAAGGGGCTCTCGTCGCCCGAGTACAGCGAGCTCGGCAGCAGCAGCGCCAGGAGGACGACGGAGCCGACGTAGAACAGGGCGACCCGCCACATGATCGAGTTCACCGCGCGGGGCACGATCTTGTGCGGCTCGGCGGTCTCGCCGGCGGCGACGCCGACCAGCTCCAGGGCCGCGTAGGAGAAGATCACGCCCTGCATCACGAGGACCACGGGCATCACACCGTGCGGGAGGACGCCGCCGTGATCGGTGATCATGCCGATGCCCGGGGTCTGCCCGCTCACCTCGTGCTGGGTGGCCAGCAGGAAGATGCCGATCAGCATGAAGGCGACGAGGGTGGCGACCTTGACGATCGCGAACCAGAACTCCATCTCGCCGAAGATCTTCACCGAGATGAGGTTCACGGCCAGGACCACCGCCAGGGCGATCAGGGCGAGCACCCATTGGGGGATGCTCGTGAACATGCTCCAGTAGTGCGTGTAGAGCGCGATGGCGGTGATGTCGGCGATGCCGGTGGTCGACCAGTTCAGGAAGTACATCCAGCCGGCGACGTAGGCGCCCTTCTCGCCGAGGAATTCGCGCGCGTACGACACGAAGGACCCGGAGGAGGGCCGGTAGAGCACCAGCTCACCGAGGGCCTTGACGACGAAGAAGGCGAAGACGCCGGCGACGAGGTAGGCGATGGCGAGCGCCGGGCCCGCGTCGCGCAGGCGGCCGCCGGCGCCGAGGAAGAGCCCGGTGCCGATCGCGCCGCCGATGGCGATCATGTTGACGTGGCGGGCCTTGAGGCCCTTGCTGTATCCGGCGTCGCCCGCGTCCGCGGGGATGGTGTCGGCCGCCTGGGGGTGGGTGGCGGCCTGTGCCGTGTCGACGGCGTCCTTGCTCACGGGTGGTTCCACTCTCTGGTGCGCTCGGGCGGGGTGCGCCCGAGTCGTCCGTACGTGTGTCTCGGGCCCGCACCACCCAATGACGCGGCACAGACCAAGACGGCACCTTCCCACGACACAGCGTGGGCATGCGGTGGTTCATGTCACACAGCGTGACTTCTCACAAGATCCGCCGACGGTCTGCACCAGGTGGGCAAAAGGCCTGCGACCGGTGCGGGAGAGGTTTCACAGTATTGGTGAGACAGCGATACTGCTGCACATGACGACGACCGACACCGGGGAGCCGACCCTCACGATCGACGAGCTGGCCGCGCGGGCCGGCGTCACGGTGCGCACGGTCCGCTTCTACGGCACCAGAGGACTGCTGCCGCCACCGGTGCTCGGCCCGCGCCGCGTGGGGCACTACGGCCGGGAGCACGTGGCCCGGCTGGCGCTGATCGAGGAGCTGCAGCACCAGGGCATGACGCTGGCGGCCATCGAGCGGTACCTGAAGCGGCTGCCGGACGACCTGAGCCCCCACGATTTGGCGCTGCACCGCGCGGTGGTGGCCTCCTGGGCGCCGGAGACGGTGGAGCGGGTCACCCGCGAGGAACTGGGCCGGCGGGCGGGCCGCCCGCTGACCGACGAGGAGGTGGACCGCCTGGCGGCGATGGACGTCGTCGTCCGCGACGCCGGAACGGAGGGCGGCGACGGGGAGGACGGGAGCGCCTACCGGGTGGACGCCGGGCTGCTGCGGCTCGGCGTCGAACTGCTCGACGTGCCCTTCTCCCCCGAGACGGTCCTCGCCGCCCGCACGGCGCTCCTGGAGCACTCCCGTGCCGCCGCGCGCGACCTGTCGCGGCTGCTGCGCGACGCGGTCGCCGAGCGGGACGCGCCGGACGTGCGGTCCCTGTCGGCGCACATGCACCCGCTGGTGGTGCAGGCGCTGCTGACCACGTTCCAGCGGTCGCTGCGCGAGGAGCTGCGGGAGTGGCTCGACGAGGGCGGCGCGTGCGGCGAGGACTGAGGCGCGGCCCCGGTCCCCGCCGCGGGCACCGCCTCAGCGTCCGTCGGTGAAGATCTCCCCCTTCTCGGCCTTCTCCACCAGCAGCGCGGGCGGCGTGAACCGCTCGCCGTAGCGGTCTGCCAGCTCGCGGGCGCGGGCCACGAAGCCGGGCAGGCCCCCTTCGTAGCCGTTGATGTACTGGAGGACTCCGCCGGTCCAGCCGGGGAAGCCGATGCCGAAGATCGAGCCGATGTTGGCGTCGGCGACGGAGGTCAGGACGCCTTCCTCGAGGAGCTTGACGGTGTCGAGCGCCTCCGAGAAGAGCATGCGCTCCTGCATGTCCCGGAACGGGATCTCGCGTCCGGGCTCGGTGAAGTGCTCGCGCAGGCCCGGCCAGAGTCCTGCCCGCTTCCCGTCCTCGCCGTACTCGTAGAACCCGGCGCCGCCGCTGCGCCCGGGGCGCTGGAACTCGTCGACCATGCGGTCGATGACGGCGTCGGCGGGGTGCGCGGTCCAGGTGCCGCCCGCCTCCTCCACGGCGCGCCTGGTCTCGGCCCGGATCTTCCGCGGGAGGGTGAGGGTCAGCTCGTCCATGAGGGAGAGCACCTTGGCCGGGTAGCCCGCCTGGGCCGCCGCCTGCTCCACGGACGCCGGCTCGATGCCCTCCCCCACCATGGCGACGCCCTCGTTGATGAAGTGGCCGATGACCCGGGAGGTGAAGAACCCGCGCGAGTCGTTGACCACGATCGGCGTCTTCTTGATCTGCCGGACCAGGTCGAAGGCCCGCGCCAGCGCCTCCTCCCCGGTCCGCTCGCCCTTGATGATCTCCACGAGCGGCATCTTGTCCACGGGGGAGAAGAAGTGCAGCCCGATGAAGTCGCCCTGCCGCTCGACGCCCTCGGCCAGCGCCGTGATCGGCAGGGTCGAGGTGTTGGAGCACAGCAGCGCGTCCGGGGCGACGACGTGCTCGATCTCCTGGAACACCTTGTGCTTGAGCGAGGTGTCCTCGAAGACCGCCTCGATCACCGCGTCGCACCCCGCCAGGTCGGCGACCTCGGCGGTCGGCGTGATCCGGGCGAGCAGCGCGTCGGCCTGCTCCTGACTCGTACGGCCCCTCGACACGGCCTTGGCGCACAGCTTCTCCGAGTACGCCTTGCCCTTGAGCGCCGACTCCAGCGAGACGTCCTTCAGCACGACGTCGATGCCCGCGCGGGCGCACGAGTAGGCGATGCCCGCGCCCATCATCCCCGCGCCCAGCACCGCGACCTTGGTGACCTTGCGGGGCTCGACGCCCTTGGGCCGGTTGGCGCCGGAGTTGACGGCCTGGAGGTCGAAGAAGAACGCCTGGATCATGTTCTTCGAGGTCTGCCCGGCGGCCAGTTCGACGAAGTAGCGGGCCTCGATGACCTGGGCCGTCTCGAAGTCGACCTGGGAGCCCTCGACGGCGGCGGCCATGATGTTGCGCGGGGCCGGATAGGGAGCGCCGTTGGTCTGCTTGCGCAGGTTGGCCGGGAAGGCGGGCAGGTTGGCCGCGAACTTCGGGTGGGACGGGGTGCCGCCCGGGATGCGGTAGCCGGGCCGGTCCCAGGGCTGGGCGGACTCCGGGTGGGCGTCGATGAAGGCGCGGGCCCTGGCGAGCATGTCCTCGGGGCTGTCGGCGACCTCGTCGACCAGGCCGTTCTCCTGGGCGCGGCGGGGGTTGTACTGGGTGCCCTGGAGGAGGACCTTCAGCAGCGCGTCGGTGATGCCGAGCATCCGGACGGTGCGCACGACGCCGCCGCCCCCGGGGAGCAGGCCGAGGGTGACCTCGGGGCAGCCGATCTTGGAGCCGGGGGCGTCCAGGGCGACGCGGTGGTGGCAGGCCAGCGCGATCTCGTAGCCGCCGCCGAGGGCTGCGCCGTTCAGGGCGGCGACGACGGGCTTGCCGAGGGTCTCGATGCGGCGCAGGTTCCGCTTGATGGCCATGCCGCCGTCGAAGAGGTCCTGGGCGGTCTCGGGGGTGACGCGGATGAGGTCGCGCAGGTCGCCGCCGGCGAAGAAGGTCTTCTTGGCGGAGGTGACGATGATGCCGCGGATGGCGTCCTTCTCGGCCTCCAGGCGGTCGGTGACCGCGGCCAGGGAGTCGCGGAACGCCTGGTTCATGGTGTTCGCGGACTGGTCGGGGTCGTCGAGGACGAGGGTGACGACGCCGGTGTCGTCCTGCTCCCAGCGGATGGTGGTGGGCTCGGTGCTCATGAGGTGTGCTCCAGGTGGTCCGTCGTGGCCGTCGCAGCCGTCGTGGCCGAGGCAGCCGTCGTGGCCGTCGTATCCGTCGGGAGGGGGGTCAGATGCGCTCGACGACGGTGGCGATGCCCATGCCGCCGCCCACGCACAGGGTGGCCAGGCCGTAGCGCTTGTCCTGGCGCTCGAGTTCGTCGACGAGGGTGCCGAGGATCATCGCGCCGGTGGCGCCGAGGGGGTGGCCGAGAGCGATGGCGCCGCCGTTGACGTTCACCTTGTCCAGGGACAGGCCCATGTCCTTGACGAAACGCAGGACGACCGCGGCGAACGCCTCGTTGATCTCGACCAGGTCGATGTCGTCGATGGTCAGACCGGCCTTGGCGAGGGCCTTGCGGGTGGCCGGGGCCGGGCCGGTGAGCATGATGGTGGGCTCGGAGCCGGAGACGGCGGCGGAGACGATCCGGGCGCGCGGCCGCAGACCGTAGCGGTCACCGACCTCCTTCGAACCGATGGCGACCAGGGAGGCGCCGTCGACGATGCCGGAGGAGTTGCCCGCGTGGTGGACGTGGTCGATCTTCTCGACCCAGTGGTACTTCTGCAGCGCGACGGCGTCGAACCCGCCCAGCTCGCCGATGTCGGCGAAGGACGGCTTGAGCTTCCCCAGCGAGTCCGCGGTGGTGCCGGGACGCGGGTGCTCGTCGCGGTCGAGGACGGTGAGACCGGCGCGGTCCCTCACCGGCACGACGGAGCGCTCGAAACGGCCCTCCTTCCAGGCGGTGGCCGCGCGCTCCTGGGACAGGGCCGCGTACTCGTCGACGTCGCGGCGCGAGAAGCCCTCGATGGTGGCGATCAGGTCGGCGCCGATGCCCTGCGGGACGAAGTTGGTGGCGAGGTTGGTCATCGGGTCGTTGAACCAGGCGCCGCCGTCGGAGGCCATCGGGACGCGGGACATGGACTCGACGCCGCCCGCGAGCACCAGGTCCTCCCAGCCGGAGCGGACCTTCGCGGCGGCCAGGTTGACGGCCTCCAGGCCCGAGGCGCAGAAGCGGTTCTCCTGGACGCCGGCCACGGTGTCCGGCAGCCCGGCGGCGATGGCCGCGATGCGCGCGATGTCGGAGCCCTGGTCGCCGACCGGGCCGACGACGCCGAGCACGATGTCGTCGACGGCGGCCGGGTCCAGGTCCGGGAAGCGGGCGCGGATCTCGTGGATGAGGCCGACGACCAGGTCGACGGGCTTGGTGCCGTGCAGGGCGCCGTTCGCCTTGCCGCGTCCGCGCGGGGTGCGGATCGCGTCGTACACGTACGCTTCGGTGCTCACTGGCAGGCCTTTCACTGAGGGTTGTGCACTGCGGGGTTCGGGAGGGACGCCCGGGGCGGGTCCTGCTCGCGGGGCAGGTCCCAGTCGCGGGCCACGGACTCGGCGCCGGCGCCGGGCAGGGCCGGCCCGGTGCGTACGGCGGTGGGGGTCGCGGAGAAGCGGGGCGCGGGGGCCGGCTGGGTGATGCCGCCGTGGTCGGTGAAGGTGGAGCGGGCGGCGAGGTGCGGATGGTGCGGGGCCTCGCGCAGCGACAGGACGGGCGCCGTGCAGGCGTCGGAGCCGGCGAAGACGGCCGTCCACTCGTCCCGGGTACGGGACTTGAACCGGGCTGCGACGGCCTCGCGCAGCTCGGGCCAGCGGGACACGTCGTCGCGGGCCGGTGCGAGGCCGGGGATGCCGAGCAGCCGCATGAACTCGGCGTAGAACTGCGGCTCGAGCGCGCCGACCGCCATGTGGCGGCCGTCGGCGGTCTCGTAGGTGCCGTAGAAGGGGCAGCCGCCGTCGAGGAGGTTGGCGCCGCGCCGGTCCTGCCAGCCGCCCGCCGCGAGCATGCCGTGGATCATCGAGGAGAGGTGGGCGGTGCCGTCGACGATCGCGGCGTCCACGACCTGGCCGGTGCCGCTCGCGCGCGCGTGGTGCAGGGCGGCGAGGACGCCGACGACCAGGTAGAGGGAGCCGCCGGCGTAGTCGCCGAGGAGGTTGGCGGGGGCGGGCGGCGGTGCGTCGGGGGCGCCGATCATGCCGAGGGCGCCGGTGAGGGCGATGTACCCGATGTCGTGCCCGGCGCGCTGGGCGAGCGGGCCTTCCTGGCCCCAGCCGGTCATGCGGCCGTAGACGAGGCGGGGGTTGCGGGCGTGGCAGTCCCCCGGGCCCACGCCGAGCCGTTCGGCGACGCCGGGGCGGTAGCCCTCGATCAGGACGTCGGCGCGTTCGGCGAGGTCGAGGACGCGGGCGGGGCCGTCCGGCGCCTTGAGGTCGACGACGACGGAGCGCTTGTTGCGGTTGGTGACGTCGTGGGCGGGATCGATCCCGAGTCCGGGACCGCCGGGACGGTCGACGCGCACGACGTCGGCGCCCAGGTCGCCCAGGAGCATGGCGGCGAAGGGTCCGGGACCGATGCCGGCCAGTTCCACCACGCGCACGCCGGTGAGCGGGCCGTCGGCGCCCGGCGTCCGCGTCGGGGTCTTCGCTTGCGGCATGCAGCCCCCAGCTCTGTGACACAACCGATGTAACACCAGTGATGCTAAGAACGTGTTCCACTGGACACAAGACCCGGGCGAGCAAGCGCTTAGCCAATTGTGGTCGAGGCGCCTCGCCGGGCCGCGCGCTCCTCACGCTAGCCTCAGCCACCGGCAACGGCGCGTGCTGCGGGCCCAGGGGTTGCCGACGGGTGACGGAGGGATGTCATGAGCAGGCTGAAGGCGGCCGACCGGCCGTACGACATCGTGCTGTTCGGGGCCACGGGTTTCGTCGGCGAACTGACGGCGGAGTACCTCGCCGCGCACGCGCCCGAGGGGCTGCGCTGGGCGATCGCCGGCCGCGGCGAGGACAAGCTGCGCCGCCTGCGCGACCGGTTGCCGGCCGCGGCGGACGTCGGCGTACTGCTCGCGGACGTGGCCGATCCGGACTCGCTGCGCGAACTCGCCGCGCAGGCGCGCGTGGTCGCCACGACCGTCGGCCCCTACGTCCGCCACGGCGACGCTCTGGTCGCCGCCTGCGCGGACGCCGGGACGGACTACCTCGACCTCACCGGGGAGCCCGAGTTCGTGGACCTGACGTACGTGCGCCACGACGCCCGCGCACGGGAGACCGGCGCCCGGCTGGTGCACGCCTGCGGCTTCGACTCCGTCCCGCACGACCTCGGCGTGCACTTCACCGTGGGGCAGCTGCCGGAGGGAGTGCCGCTGACCGTGGACGGTTTCGTGCGCGTCGGCGCCGCCTTCTCGGGCGGAACGCTCGCCTCCGCGCTGGGCCAGTTCGCGCGGGGGCGCCAACTGCGGGCCGCCGCGCTGGAACGCCGGCGGCACGAGCCGCGGCTGGTGGGCCGCCGCGTGGCGACGCCGACGGGGGCGCCGCGGTTCGCCGGGGAGGTCGGCGCGTGGGCGCTGCCGCTGCCGACCGTGGACGCGCAGATCGTGCGCCGGTCCGCGAAGGCCCTGGACCGCTACGGACCGGACTTCCGCTACCGCCACTACGCGGCCGTGCGGCGGCTGCCCGTCGCGGTGGGCGGGGTGGCGGCGGTGGCCGCGCTGGTGGCGGCGGCCCAGGTGCCGCCGGTACGGCGCCGGCTGTCCGGCCGGCTCGCGCCGGGCGAGGGACCGAGCGCCGAACGGCGGGCGCGGAGCTGGTTCTCGGTCCGCTTCGTGGGCGAGGGCGGCGGCCGGAAGGTGTTCACCGAGGTGTCCGGCGGCGATCCCGGGTACGACGAGACGGCCAAGATGTTCGCCGAGGCGGCGCTGTGCCTGGCCCTCGACACCCTGCCGGTGACGGCCGGGCAGGTCACGACGGCCGTGGCGATGGGCGAGGCGCTGACCGAGCGGCTGCGGGCGGCGGGCATCGGGTTCCGGGTGGCCGCGAGCCGCTGAAGGACCCCGCGAGGCGGTCGGAGGCCGGGTCCACAGGCCGTGTCTACCCGGCCCACGCGGCGATCGTGCAGATCATCCCGCCCATCCAGGCCAGCCCCGCACCCACCGCCAGCACGAGGCCCGCGACCACGGCCCGCTCGACGGGCCGGCCGGGATCGCCCGAGTTCTTGGGTGCACGGTGTGTCGTCATGCCGCCCACCCTGCCGGTGCGGCGGGATGCGGCACATCCGTACGGGTACTCAGACCCGGCTGAGCCCCCGAACCGCACGATTTGAGACTTCTCGTGCACTCCCCTCCACGCGAGCAGGCCCAGTGTGCGGCGAAGTGCCAAATAGGACTTCAATGAAACCCTTGAAGGCATGAAGTTCCTTCTCGAAGTCACCATGGACGACGGCGCGCTCGCCGAGGACCCCGCGGGTGAACTGCAGCGGATCCTGCGGTACTGGGGCGGCAACCTGAAGCACTACGGCATGAGGCCCGGAGACGGCTCCGCGGTCTACGACTCGGCCTACCGGGAGGTGGGCCGCTGGAGCATCGAGGGTCAGGCCGGATAGGCGGCCGTCCGCAGGGCCGCGCGGCACAGCGCGTCGGCCCTGCGGGTGGTCTCCGGCAGCCGGTAGGCGGGCGTCAGGGCCAGCGTGTGGGCGCAGGCGTTGCCGAGGCTCACCCGGTGCCCGACGGAGACGAACACCGGCTTCACGGCGTCGCGGGTCCGCACCGCACGCCCGACCTCCTCGGTGCCGGCGAGCAGCGGGGAGGTACTGCCGCGCGGGGCGTCCGGGTCGTCGTACGTGAAGGTGAACGGGTTCTTGGCCACGCCGATCGTGGGCAGGCCGGTGAGGACGCCCAGGTGGCTCGCGAGGCCGAAGCGGCGCGGGTGGGCCAGGCCGTACCCGTCGCACACCACCAGGCCGGGCGGGCAGGGCAGCGCCTCCAGGGCGGCGAGCACGGTCGGGATCTCCCGGAAGGCGAGCAGACCGGGCACGTAGGGGAAGGAGATCCGCCCGACGGCCGTGGCCTCGGCGACGACGGCGAGGGTCGCGGCGTCCAGCACGACGGCGGCCGCCGCGACGACGTCGCGTTCGTCGTCGTAAGCGACGTCCACGCCGGTCACCCGGCCGGTGCCGGGCGGCGGTCCGGGCTCGTCGAGCACCACGCGGGCGCGCAGTTCGTCCTGGACTGCGCGGGCCCGTTCCTCGGTCGCCGGCCAGTCGGCGGGGATCTGCACGGTCGCGGTCGTCATGGTGGCCGCAAGCCTACGGCAGCCCCGAGTAGGCTCACGATCATGTTCGTACTGGAGCTGTCCTACACCGCCCCGCTCGAAGCCGTCGACGCCGTGCTGGAGGAGCACGTGGCCTGGCTCGACGGACTGTACGAGGAAGGCGTGTTCCTGGCGTCCGGGCGCAAGGAGCCCCGCGACGGCGGGGTGATCCTCGCCGTCGCGGGGGACCGTGCGCGGATCGAGGAGATCACCGCGGGCGACCCGTTCGTCAGGGCCGGCGTGTGCGCGTACCGCGTCACCGAGTTCGTCGCCACGAAGACGGCGCCCGCGCTGGAACGCTACCGGGAAACGCTCGCCCGGTAGCCCCGGCTCACTTGCCGAGCGCCTGGCGCAGCTCGCCCTTGTTCATGCTGGAACGGCCGTGGACGTCACGGCGCTTGGCCTCCTGGTACAGCTGGTCGTAGGTGGGTCCCTGAGGCCCCTGCCGGTTCCCGGACCGCTGGCCGCCACGCTTGCTCGGCGACTTGTCCTGCGTGGACGTGCGGCTGGCGGTCTTCGACTCGCCGGACTGCGCGCGCTCCTTGTTCACCGTGCGCGCCGCGATCTCCTTGGCGCGGCCGGTGCTCTCGCCGCGGTCCTTCGCGCTCTTCTTGATGTGCTCGTACTGCCGCTCCCGTTTGGAGCTGGAACCGCTCGGCATGTCCGCTCACTTCCTCTCGCGTACGGCTCACGTACAGCGAACGGTTACCCACGTTACGGACAAACACCCCGCCCCGCCCGGCGTCAGCGCTCCAGCCGGGCGACCCGGCCCTGCTCGCCCGCGGCCCAACAGCCCAGGTCCGGGGTGCAGTCCACGGTGTCGTAGGACCCGGTGTCGACGGTGCGCCAGGTGCGGCCGCCGTCCGTGGTGAGGTCGGTGCCGGCGGGGCCCACGGTGAGGGCGGCGGTGCGGCTGTGCGGGAGCCAGGCGACGCCGGAGCGGTAGGCCGGCGGCGGCCGGTCGGCGGGGCGCCAGGTGCGGCCGGCGTCGGCGGTCCGGGCGGCGGCCCGCGGGGAGGCCTGCTCGGGGCGGTAGTCGCCGCCGACGGCGAGGCCGTGGGCGCGGTCGCGGAAGGCGAGGGCGAAGACGCCGCGGGCGGGGTCGCCGGCCGGGATCGGGGCGTCGGCGGCCGTCCAGGTGAGCCCGCGGTCGGCGGAGTGCAGCACGCGCGCGTGGGCGGCCCCGCCGGTGGCGAGCCACACGTCCCTCGGCCCGGCCGAGACCAGGCACTGGCCGCTGGCCGCGAACCCGGCCTCCCCCGGCTGAGCGGCCGGCATCCCGGCGTCGGGCAGCACCTTCCACGAGCGGCCGCCGTCACTCGTCGACAGGATGCGGAACTTCCCGTCCACCGGGTCGCTCATGGCGAGGCCGTGCCGGCGGTCGAAGAAGGTGAGGCAGTCGTAGAAGGCCCGCGCGTCGGTGTTGCGGAAGGACTCGGTCCAGGTCGCCCCGCCGTCGTCGGTGCGGTACACCCGGGACGCCTCGCCCTCGCCGATGGACAGGGCGACGGCCCGGCGGGCGTCGAAGGCCTCGATGTCCCTGAACTCCAGTTCGCCGGCGCCG
This sequence comes from Streptomyces sp. CCM_MD2014, assembly GCF_000772045.1. Lineage (GTDB taxonomy): Bacteria > Actinomycetota > Actinomycetes > Streptomycetales > Streptomycetaceae > Streptomyces > Streptomyces salinarius. The sequence continues at coordinate 1,094,407 of NZ_CP009754.1, forward strand.
GGCGGGGAGACGTCGCGCCAGGTGTCGCCGCCGTCGGTGGTGCGCAGGACCGTGCCCCCGGTGCCGGCCACCCAGGCGGTGTGCCGGCTGACGGCGGCCAGCCCGCGGAACCGGACGTCGGAGACCCCGGTGTCCTTCACGTCCCACTGCGGCCGCTGGTGCGCCTGGGCGGGTACGGCCGTCAGCGCGGCCAGCGCCGCCGCGCAGACCGCCCCCGCGAGCGCCACCCGCCCCGTACGCCTGCCGCCGGCTCGAACGGGCCGTACCGTGCGTCGCGTGCTTCCCAAGCGCCTCATGGCGGGCGAAGCTAGCCCACCGTCCGGACGCCGTCCAGAGGGCGCCGGCCGGCGCCGGCCGGTGCCGCCCGCCACGCGCGCGTGGCACACGAGTGCCGCAAGTGCCCTTCGGGGCACGCGGGGAGAGCCGTGTCACTCCCGGGTCGCCCCGGGCATGAACGCGGTGACAGAGGTCACTCGCTCGTCGTGTGCACGGATGGGCTGATTCCGACGTCTCTTCCAGTGCCCGGCCCGCACCACCTCCGAAGCCCGTCCAGCCGTCACGAGGGAGCAAGGCGTTGTCCACCGTCATCGAGCAGCCCGTCGAGGCGCGTCTCGTCGCCGCCGCGCCGCGTATGCCGAGCATCCCCGCCACCCTGCGCTACGACCGCACCGACCCGTTCGCGGTCCGCATGACCTTCCCCGCCCCGGCCACCCTCGAGGGCGTGGAGGTCTGCTGGACCTTCTCCCGCGAGCTGCTGATCGCCGGGATGCGGGAGCCGAACGGCCACGGCGACGTCCGGGTGCGCCCGTACGGGTACGACCGCACCGTGCTGGAGTTCCACGCGCCCGAGGGCACCGCCGTGATCCATGTGCGCTCGGGCGAGCTGCGCCGGTTCCTGAGTGCCACCGGCGAGCTGGTGCCGGTGGGTCTGGAGCATCTTCAACTGGATCTGGACCACGACCTGGCGGAGCTGATGCGCGGGAGCTGCTGACCGGCCGGCCGCCCGGCCGGATCCGCGGCGGCGGACCCTCAGCCCGCCGACGCCGGCGCCTGCGCCCGCGTGGTCTCGTCGCTCACCGCGCCCCGGAGTTCGCCCACGATCTTCCGCATGCCGGGGGCCGCGCTCCCGCACCGCGCGGTCAGCTCCGCGATCCGGTCCCGGCCGCGCGCTCCGCTCCCCCAGCCCTCCGGGACGCCCAGCCCGGCGGCGGCCGCCAGCACCGCCATGGCCGCGTCCCGCTCGGACACCTCCCCGGCCGGCCGCGGCCCCTGCACGACCTGCCGTGCCTCCTCGCGCAGCGCCCGCGCCACGGCGGCCCGCGCGAGCACGTGGTCCACGGACGGGAACACGCCGAGCACGCGCCTCTTCTCGGCCCTCACGTACCCCTCGGCGACGAGTTGCTCCCGCACGGCGTCGTAGGTGACCCGGGCGTACAGCCGCACCCATGTGCGCCACCGGCGCGGCATCGACTCGCGGACGAGCTCCAGCAGGCCGTCGAGGACCGCGTCCCCGGTGCGGGAGTCCAGGTCGGCGGGCGTGGCGATGCCCTCGTCGTCGGTGAGCAGACCGCGCCGGGCCAGTTCGGTGAGCGCGCCGGCGCGCACCAGGTGGTGGACCCGGCCGGAGTCGGCGGCCGTGGACCGCGCGGGGTCCCAGGCCAGCAGGCAGAGCCGGGCCGGCAGTGAGAGCGAGCCGTTGGGCACGGGGGCCTCCTCGGGCCGTGGAGCGAGTCGGTGTCCGGGTCCCGGGTAAACGCGTTGACAGGCCACCGGGTCTCTCTTAAGTTCAATACCGCTTCTGTTGCCGCCGATTGGAGAAGGACGTTGCTCGTCTGAGGTCCTGAGACACCGCGTCACACGTATCTCACGTGTGGGCGCCGCGTGCGACCTCGGCGTTCGAGCCGTCCGTGCCTCCTTGCGGAGCAGGGCTTCTTCCATGCCCTCCCTCGTCCGACGGTGGCCGCCCGCTTCCGGTGTCTCGATACGCGTTTGCCCCTGACCGCTTCGAGCAACCGCGGAGACCCGTATGTCTACTTCCCCCGCTTCCCTCACCTGTACGTCCCTGTCCTTCGCCTGGCCCGACGGCACCGCCGTCTTCGAGGGACTCGACGTCGCCTTCGGCCCCGGCAGGACCGGGCTCGTCGGCGTCAACGGCGCCGGGAAGTCCACCCTGTTGAAGCTGATCGCCGGGCAGCTCACCCCCACCGACGGCACCGTCCGGGCGGCCGGCGAGGTGGGCCATCTGCCGCAGAACGTCACACTCGACACCGCGCTGCGCGTCGACGAGGCGCTCGGCGTCGCCGACCGGCGGGCCGCGCTGCACGCCATCGAGGCGGGTGACGCGAGCGTGGAGCACTTCGAGACCCTCGGCGACGACTGGGACGTCGAGGAACGCGCGCTGGCCACCCTCGGCGAGCTGGGGCTGGGCCACCTCGGGCTCGACCGCACCGTCGGGGAGATCTCGGGCGGCGAGTCGGTGCTGCTGCGCCTGGCCGCGCTGCTGCTGCGCCGCCCCGACGCCCTGCTGCTGGACGAGCCCACCAACAACCTCGACGTGTACGCGCGCAGGCGGCTGTACGCGGCCGTCCGGTCCTGGCCGGGCGTCCTGGTCGTGGTCAGCCACGACCGCGAGCTGCTGGAGCTGGTCGACCAGATCGCCGACCTGCGCTCCGGCACGGTCACCTGGTACGGCGGCAACCTCACGGCCTACGAGGAGGCACTGGCCGTGGAGCAGGAGGCCGCCGAACGCATGGTGCGGGTCGCCGAGTCGGACCTGCGCAGGCAGAAGCGGGAGCTGGCCGACGCGCAGGTGGTGCTGGCCCGGCGCAAGCGGTACGGGCAGAAGATGTACGACACCAAGCGCGAGCCGCGGGCGGTGATGAAGCTGCGCGCCCGCACGGCGCAGCAGTCGGCCGGCAAGTACCGCGTCACGCACGAGGAGAAGCTCGCCGAGGCCAGGGAGCGGCTCGACAACGCGGTGGAGGCCGTTCGGGACGACGACGAGATCCGCGTCGACCTGCCGTACACGGCCGTGCCGCCGGGCCGGACCGTGCTCACCCTGCGCGACCTGGAGCTAGCCCACGGCGCCCGGGTCAAGGGCGGTCTGGATCTGCACGGCCCCGAGCGGATCGCGCTGGTCGGCCGCAACGGCGCGGGCAAGACCACGCTGCTGCGCACCGTCGCGGGGGAGCTGGCGCCGGTGGCCGGCGAGGCGACGGCGCACGTGCCGCTCCGGTTCCTGCCGCAGCGGCTCGACGTCCTCGACGACGAGCTGAGCGTCGCCGAGAACGTGGCCCGGTACGCGCCGGGTGCCACCGACAACCGGATCCGGGCGCGGCTGGCACGCTTCCTGTTCCGGGGCGCCCGTGCCGACCAGCAGGCGGCGACGCTGTCCGGCGGCGAACGCTTCCGGGCGGCGCTGGCGGCGCTGATGCTGGCCGAGCCCGCGCCGCAGTTGCTGATGCTGGACGAGCCGACCAACAACCTGGACATGGCGAGCGTCCGGCAGCTCACCACCGCGCTGGAGGCCTACGAGGGGGCGCTGATCGTGGCCGGCCACGACCTGCCGTTCCTGAAGTCGCTCGGCATCACGCGGTGGCTGCTGCTGGAGGAGGGGGAACTGAGGGAAATCACGCCGGAAGCTGTCGGGTATCGCGCCTAGCGTCCGTTGGATGAGCGCATTCATCAGCATCACCGGGGCCAGGGAGAACAACCTCCAGGACGTCACGCTCCGCATCCCGAAGGGCCGGCTGACCGTGTTCACCGGCGTTTCGGGATCGGGGAAGTCGTCGGTCGTGTTCGACACGATCGCGGTGGAGTCGCGGCGCCAGCTGAACGAGACGTTCACCTGGTTCGTGCGCAACCGGCTGCCCAAGTACGAGCGGCCGCACGCGGACGCCCTGGAGGATCTGACCCCCGCCATCGTCGTCGACCAGCGGCCGGTCGGCGGCCACTCCCGCTCCACGGTCGGCACGATGACCGACATCCACTCCGTGCTGCGGGTGCTGTTCTCCCGGCACGGCACCCCCAGTGCGGGAGGGGCGACGGCGTACTCCTTCAACGACCCGTCGGGCATGTGCCCCGGCTGCGACGGGCTGGGCCGCAGGGTGCAGCCCGACTGGGACCGGATCCTCGACCCGGCGCGGTCGCTGGCGGGCGGGGCGGTCCGCTTCCCGCCGTTCGCGGCCGGGACCTGGCAGGGGCAGACGTACACCAACACGGATGAGCTGGACGGGGACAAGCCGGTCGGCGACTTCACCGACGCCGAGCGCGCCTTCCTGATGCGCGGGCGGCCCGGCAGCAAGGTCACCGTCAGCGGCTCGGGCGGGACGTGGAGCACCGACTACGAGGGCCTCGCCGACCGGTTCGAACGGCTGTACCTCAAACGGGACCTGTCCGGCATGAGCGAGAAGACACGGGATCTGGTGCGCGGCTTCCTGGTCGAGGCCCGCTGCCCCGACTGCGGCGGCGCCCGGCTGAACGCGGCCGCGCTCGCGTCCCGGATCGGCGGGCGCTCCATCGCCGACTGCTCGCGGATGCAGATCACCGACCTGATCGCCGTACTGCGGGAGATCGACGACCCGGTGGCCCTGCCGGTGGCGGCCGCCGCGGTGGCCGCGCTGGAGCGGGTGGAGGCCATCGGCCTCGGCTATCTCAGCCTGGACCGGGAGACCGCCACGCTCTCCGGCGGCGAGGGGCAGCGGCTGAAGACCGTGCGGCACCTCGGGTCCAGCCTGACCGGGATGACGTACATCTTCGACGAGCCCAGCGTCGGACTGCACCCGCGTGACGTGGGGCGTCTCGGCGACCTGCTGCTGCGGCTGCGCGACAAGGGAAACACCGTGCTGGTGGTCGAGCACGACCCGGACGTCATCGCGCTGGCGGACCACGTCGTCGACATGGGGCCGGGGGCCGGCGCCGACGGCGGCCGGGTGGTGTTCGAGGGGACGCCGGACCGGCTGGCCGCCTCGGACACGCTCACCGGGCGGTGCCTGGGACGGCGTACGGCGGTGAAGGAGACCGTGCGCACGCCCACCGGCGAACTGTGGGTCAAGGGCGCGGACCGGCACAACCTGCGGGAGGTGACGGTGGCGTTCGCGACCGGGGTGCTCACCGCGGTCACCGGGGTCGCCGGGTCGGGCAAGAGCACGCTGGTCGCGGAGCTGACCGCCGCCCACCCGGACGCCGTGGTCGTCGACCAGTCGGCCATCGGCATCTCGGCCCGCTCCACCCCGGCGACGTACCTCGGGATCATGGACACGGTGCGGAAGGTCTTCGCCCGGGAGACCGGTGCCGAGCCGGGGTTCTTCAGCTTCAACTCGGCGGGGGCGTGCGGCACCTGCGAGGGGCGCGGGATCATCCACACCGACCTCGCCTTCATGGACCCGGTGACGACCACCTGTCACGACTGCGAGGGGCGCCGCTTCCGGGAGGAGGTGCTGCGGCTGACGGTGGACGGCCGGTCCGTGGCCGACGTGCTCGCGATGACCGCCGACCAGGCCCTCGGCTTCTTCGCCGACACCGGCGTACGCCGCAGGCTGCACGCCCTGCGCGACGTGGGCCTGACCTACCTCACCCTCGGGCAGCCGCTGTCCACGCTCTCCGGGGGTGAGCGGCAGCGGATCAAGCTGGCGACCCGGCTGCACCGCACCGGCGCGGTCTACGTCCTGGACGAGCCGACCACCGGACTGCACATGTCGGACGTCCAGGGCCTGCTGTCCCTGCTGGACCGGCTGGTGGACAGCGGCAACACGGTCGTGGTCGTCGAGCACAACCTGGACGTGGTGGCGCACGCCGACCGCGTGATCGACCTCGGTCCGGACGGAGGGCGGGACGGCGGCCGGGTGATCTTCGAGGGCACCCCGCGCGAGCTGCTCTCGGCCCGCGGCTCCAGCACCGCGGAGCATCTCAGGAGGGCCACGAGGGGCTGACGGGGGTTCCGTCCGCCCAGCTCCCCGCTGCATGATGGCGAACCGGCGCCGATACGTGGCGCCGGAGCAGCCAGCGCCGATTCGGAGACCCCGGAGAGCCCCTCGTGCCCAGCAAGAAGGCCCTCGTCCGCCGCCCCAGCCCGAAGCTCGCCGAAGGGCTGGTGACGCACATCGAGCGGGAGGAGGTGGACCACGGCCGTGCCGTCGAGCAGTGGGACGCCTATGTCGAGGCCCTCGGTGCGCACGGCTGGGAGACGCTGGAGGTGGACCCGGCCGACGACTGCCCGGACTCGGTCTTCGTCGAGGACATCGTCGTCGTGTACCGCAACGTCGCCCTGCTCACGCGGCCCGGCGCCGAGTCGCGGCGCGCGGAGACGGCCGGTGTCGAGGAGGCCGTGGCCCGGCTCGGCTGCTCGGTCAACTGGGTCTGGGAGCCCGGCACGCTGGACGGCGGCGACGTGCTGAAGGTCGGCGACACGATCTACGTGGGCCGCGGCGGGCGCACCAACGCGGCCGGTGTCCAGCAGGTGCGGGCGGCGTTCGAGCCGCTGGGCGCCCGGGTCGTCGCCGTGCCGGTGAGCAGGGTGCTGCACCTGAAGTCGGCGGTCACCGCGCTGCCGGACGGGACGGTGATCGGGCACATCCCGATGACCGACGTGCCCTCGCTGTTCCCCCGCTTCCTGCCCGTGCCGGAGGAGTCGGGGGCGCACGTGGTGCTGCTCGGCGGCGCCAAGCTGCTGATGGCGGCGAGCGCGCCGAAGACGGCGGAGCTGCTCGCCGACCTCGGTCACGAGCCGGTGCTCGTCGACATCGGGGAGTTCGAGAAGCTGGAGGGCTGTGTGACGTGCCTCTCGGTGCGGCTGCGGGAGCTGTACGCCTGAGCACGGCGCCGGGGACGACCGTACGGCCCCGGACCTGCGGGTCTCGGGGCCTTGTCGTACTCCGCCGGACGGTGGCTGATCAGCGGCCTTTACAGTGTGTTTAACCTACGCCCTCGTAACCTACGGTTTCGTAGCCTACGATCCCGTAGGTTCCCCGGCACCGCTCGCCGGCCGCACCGCACTGTCGTACGTCCCCATGGAGTTATTCGTGACGATCGTCTCCCCGCACCTCGGCACTTCCGCAGAATGGACCGACGCCCGGCTGCTGTACGCGCTGGAGGAAGTGGTCGAGAAGGAGCTCAACCGGCATCTGAAGGTCGCCAAGGACTGGATGCCGCACGAGTACGTGCCGTGGAGCGACGCGCGGAACTTCCCGGGGATCTTCGAGGACGGCGAGGCCTGGGAGAAGGGGCAGTCCAAGGTCACCGAGATCGGCCGGATCGCCCTCGTGGTGAACCTGCTGACGGAGGACAACCTCCCCAGCTACCACCACGAGATCGCCAGCCTCTTCGGCCGCGACGGCGCCTGGGGCACCTGGGTGCACCGCTGGACCGCGGAGGAGGGCCGGCACGGCATCGTGATGCGCGACTACCTGCTCGCCTCGCGCGCGGTGGACCCGGACCAGCTGGAGCAGTTCCGCATGGCCCACATGAGCGAGGGCTTCGAGTCGGACAACCGGCACTCGATGCTGCACTCGGTGGCGTACGTGGCCTTCCAGGAGCTGGCCACGCGCATCTCGCACCGCAACACGGGCCACCAGTCCGGCGACCCGGTCTGCGACCGCATGCTGGCCCGCATCGCGACCGACGAGAACCTGCACATGGTCTTCTACCGGAACCTGCTCAAGGCGGCCTTCGAGCTGGCGCCCGACCTGACGATGCAGGCGGTCCGGGACGTGGTGGTCAACTTCCGGATGCCGGGTCACGGCATGCCCGGCTTCGAGCGGGCCGCCGCGCAGATGGCGATCGGCGAGGTCTACAACCTGCGCATCCACCACGACGACGTGATCCAGCCCGTGCTGCGCTTCCTGAAGATCATGGAGATCGACGGCCTCGGCCCCGAGGGGCAGCAGGCGCAGGAGGAACTCGGCCTGTACATGGGCGGTCTGGACGCCGAGGCCGCCAAGTTCGACGAGAAGCTGGCGGCGCGCAAGGCCCGGATGGCGGCCCGGGCGGCGGGCTGACCGCTCCGGTTCCGGTCCGCACGGGCTCCCCGCGCCCGTGCGGACCGCGTTCAGGGAGTGGTGCGCCGCAGGGCCAGCCGCTCCTTCTCCGACAGGCCGCCCCAGACGCCGAAGCGCTCGTCGTTGCGCATGGCGAACTCCAGGCAGGTCGAGCGGATCGGGCACAGGGCGCAGATCCGCTTCGCGTCCCGTACCGAGCTGCCGGGCTCGGGGAAGAAGAAGTCTCCCCCGGTCTGCGCGCACAACGCCTGCTCCTGCCAGCTGAGGTCGGGCGTCGCGGTCGTCTCGATGTGCATGGCCAGCAGCGTGCCGGGGGACGAAAAACGTTCGATCAACGCGGCATCAACGCCGCGCGTCCGCCACCCCCAGCCGATCAGATCGTCCTTTGCCGCGCACGGCGGCGCACGGCGGCGCGCGGAAGCGGTTGCCAGTGGTCGGTGGAAGACTCGTCAGTGCAGGCAACGGGACCCTTCCGAGGAGGGCGATCATGCTCACCACCCGTTATGTCACCGGCGCCCCGAACTGGCTCGACGTCGGCACCCCGGACCTCGACGGCGCCGTGTCCTTCTACGGCGGTCTCTTCGGCTGGCGGTTCCGGTCGGCGGGACCGGAGGCCGGCGGCTACGGCTTCTTCGAGCTGGACGGCCGGATCGTGGCCGGCGGCATGCGTACGACCGAGGAGCAGGGCCCGCCGTCGTGGACCGTGTACTTCCAGGCGCCGGACGCCGGGGCCGCCGCGAAGGCCTCCGGGGAGGCCCGCGGCGGAGTTCTCGTGCAGCCGATGGACGTCATGGACCAGGGCACCATGGCGATCCTCGCCGACCGGGCCGGGGTGCCGTTCGGCATCTGGCAGCCGGGGCAGCGCAAAGGCCTGGACGTGGCCGGCGAGACCGGCGCCCTGTGCTGGGTCGAGCTGCACACGGCGGACGTCGCGGCCGCCGCCGCGTACTACCGTGCGGTGCTCGGCCTGGAGACCTCGGCCGTCTCCTTCCCCGGCGGCTCCTACACGTGCCTCAATCCGGCCGGGGAGGGCGAGGAGGCCATGTTCGGCGGCGTCGTCCCGCTCGCCGAGGACCCGGCGGACACCGGTGCCGGCTGGCTGCCCTACATCGCGGTCGACGACGCCGACGCCACGGTCGCCCGGGCCTCCGAGCTGGGCGGCTCGGTGGGGATGCCCGCGACGGACATCGAGGGCGTCGGCCGCGTGGCACGGCTCGCCGACCCCTACGGCGCCCGGTTCGCGATCCTCAGGCCGGCCCCGCGCCAGGGGTAGGGAGCGGGGGCGTGTCCGGCGCGCCCCAGGTCGCGGCCCGGCACCGGGGTACGCGCACCGGCGCGTCCCGCTCGTGCGCCCGGTCCGGTGCCCGCACGCACGGGACGGTGCCCGGCTCGCGCGCGGGCGTGCCCCGCCCGCGTCCGAGCCGGGAGCGCGGCCCGGGCGGCGCGGCGGCGCGAACGGCTCACGCCGTGGCGCGGCGCACGAGGGTGGTCGGCAGGACCACGCCGGGCGCCGTGGTGGCCGCGGCCCGGGGGGCGTCGGTGTCATCGGCGGCCGGCCCGCCGTCCAGGCCGCGCAGCAGCAGGCGGGCCATCAGCCGGCCCATGCCCTCGATGTCCTGACGGACGGTGGTCAGCGGCGGGTCGGTCTCCTCGGCGACGGGCAGCATGTCGTCGAAGCCGACGACGGCCACGTCGTCCGGCACCCGCCGCCCGCGTTCGCGCAGCACTCGCAGGGCGCCCGCCGCGGTGAGGTCGTTGGCCGCGAACACGGCGTCCAGGTCGGGGCACCGGTCGAGCAGTTCGCGCATCGCCCGTTCCCCGCCGCCCGAGGTGAAGTCGCCCCGGGCGGTCAGCTCCGCACCGGCGCCGGACCGGACGTCGCGGAAGCCCGTCAGCCGGTCGGCGGCGGAGGTCTGGTCGAGCGGGCCGGTGATGTGGGCGATCCGGGTGCGGCCGAGCCCGGCCAGGTGCCGGACGGCGGAGCGGGCGCCGCCCCGGTTGTCGCTGTCCACGTAGACCACGTCGTCCCGCCCGTCGTCCCAGTGGGGGCGTCCCCCGAAGACGGTCGGCAGGCCGGCGCCGCGGACCAGGCCGGGCAGCGGGTCGTCCAGGTGCAGGGAGAAGACGAGCGCGCCGTCGACGTGCCCGCCGGCCAGGTAGCGGCCGACGCGCGCGTGGTCCTCGCGGCCCTCGGTGAGCAGCAGCACGAGCTGGTTGTCGTGGGCCGTCAGTTCCTTGCTGATGCCGCGCAGTTGCTGGGCGAAGTAGGGGTCGGCGAAGACCCGGGTCTCCGGTTCGGCGGCGACGACGGCGACGGCCTGGTGTCGCCGGGTCACCAGGGAGCGGGCGGCCTGGTTGGGCACGTATCCCAGTTCCTCCACGGCGCGCCGGACCCGCTCGGCCAGCGCTTCCCGCACCCCGTGGGCGCCGTTGACGACGCGGGACACGGTGGCCCTGGAGACCCCGGCGCGCTCGGCCACGGCCTCGAGCGTGGGGCGCGGCGCGGTCTCGGTCACGGACGGTTCCTCCTCGGCGGCTGCGGCTCAGGATAGCGGCAGCCACCGGGCGGGAGGACGCGTGCCCGGGGTGGGGAAGGTGCTGGTGCGCGGCCGGGACGGGCTGCCCGGCCGCGGGCGCCGGCTCAGTGCTCGTGCCGGTGTTCCTGCGCCGGTGCCTCCGCATCCGGCGCCGCGCTCTTCGCGGCCGTCCCGCCGTGGTCGTGCGGCTCGTATCCGGGGATCGTGCCGTCCGGTTTCTTCACGAGGAACAGGCCCACCATCCCCATGTCGGAGTGGCTCTGCACGTGGCAGTGGTACATCCACGCCCCGGCGCCCACCCCCTCCCCCGCGATGATCTGGAAGCCGAAGGAGTCCGCCGGGCCGGTGATCTTGTTGTCGATGACGCGGGACGGGTCGTCGGGCCCGGTGAGGATGCCCGTGCGGTTGTCCGCCCAGCGGTGACCGTGCATGTGGAAGGTGTGGTAGTACTCGCCGTGCGTGATCATGACGATCTCGACGCGGTCGCCCACGGTGGCCTCGAAGTCGGGACCGGTGTGCGGGGCGCGGTTGTTGATGGTCATGTCGTTGAAGACGATCGTGTGCGTGGCGTCCGGCAGCACGTCTCCCTTGCGACGCACGATCACCGGGCCGTAGAGGCCCTTGCGGATGCCTCCGGTGCCGTGTTCGGTGCCGACCACGTGGTCGTGGTAGTGCCAGTAGCCCGCGCTGCCCGGCCGGTAGGTGCCGTCGCTGCGGCGTCCGGGTTTGTGGGTGCGCCAGGTGTACGTGCGGGTGCCGCCGGGCTCGACGTCGCTCTTGTTCATCGCGGTGCCGTCGCTGGAGATCTCGTAGTCCAGGCCGTGGACGTGCAGACTGGCCCGCACGTCCATGGTGTTGGTGAACTCGATGTGCAGCGTGTCGCCCTCGTTGAGCTCGATCAGCGGGCCGGGGACGGACGCCTTGCCCTTCTCGAAGCCGTAGCCCATCTGCCCGTCGGGCAGCTTCTCGGCGTACATCTTGAGGTGTCTCACCTCGCCCCCGGCCGGCGCCGTCCTCGCGGTGATCCCCTTGGCCGCGGGCGGCGCGCCCACGGCCTCCGGGGCGATGGACAACGATGTCGCCGCGGCCGCGCCGCCCAGCAGTACCCGTCGGTTGAAGCCTCGCCTGTCCATGCCCAACTCCCCACGCCGATACGGAATGTGCGCGCACCCAGGACCTGATTGGCTGTGACGAACCTGTGGGACCGTACCGGTTGCCGACGTGTTTATCCACACTCAGGACAAAGTTCGTTCGATCCCGGTCATACCTATTGGCGTATCGCGCAAAGAGGTCTAGCTTCCTTGGCGCTGCTGCCGTGACCGAGGAGGTGCCCATGCCCTTAAACGGGTTGAGCGCGAGAAGAAGAGGCTGGGCGGCGTGCGCCACCGCCGCTTTCGTCGCCGCGGGACTGCTGGCCGGCCCTGCCGCCAGCGCACGTCCGGCGCCGGACCCATCTCTGACAACGATGTCGATCAAGTCGCCTCCGGGCGGCGCGAACGTACGGGTGCTGATCTTCTACGGATCCGCCGCGGCCGGGGACGAGTCGCCGGTCGTGAACGCCGGGATCGCGGCCATCGAGCGGATCGGGCTCTCCGGGCCGGCCAGGGAGCGTTTCAAGGTCGAGGCCACGGACAACGCCGATGTCTTCACCAACGGGAAGAAGCTCGGCCGGTTCAACGCGGTCGTGTTCCTGACCGGCGGCGGCGACGTCCTGACGCCCGCCCAGGAGGCGGGGCTGGAGGCGTACATGGAGGCCGGGGGCGGGTTCCTCGGCATCCATGACGCGGCCCGCGCTGAGCCGTACTCGGACTGGTTCACCGGTCTGGTCGGCGCGCGTCCGGCCGCCGACAGTCCGGCGAAGGTCCAGCGGGCCACGGTCGAGGTCGGTGACCGGCGGCATCCGGCCACCAAGGACCTGCCGATGGAGTGGAAGCGCCCCGACCAGTGGCTGAACTGGAAGGAGAACCCGTCCGGCGAGGTGCACACCGTGGCCCGGGTGCGCGAGTCGACGTACGCGCCCGGGGCGAGCGCCAACGGTTGGGACCACCCGGTCAGCTGGTGCCGTGACTACGACGGCGGCCGGTCCTTCTACACCGGCATGGGCGGCACGGTGTCGTCGTACGACGAGACCGACTTCCGCAGCCATCTGCGCGGCGCCCTGATGTGGACGACCCGGCTGTCCCAGGCCGACTGCAAGGCGACCATCAACGCCAACTACAAGGCCGAGCGGCTCACCGAGCCCAACCAGCCCGGCCAGAACGACCAGATCGGCGAACCGCACGGCCTGGTCACCGCCCCCGACGGCCGCGTCCTCTACATCGGCCGCGGCGGCGCGGACTCGTCCCAGCCCGTGGTGACCGACTGGAACGACCCGGACGTCGGCAAGGGCAAGGGCCAGGTCCACGTCTGGGACCCGAAGACCGACAAGGTCACCCTCGCCGGTGAGCTGACCGTCTTCGGCAACAAGGGCGGCGGCGACGAGCTGACCAAGGTCGAGGAGGGCCTGCTCGGCATCGAACTGGACCCGGACTTCGAGGAGAACGGGTGGGTGTACCTGCACTACACCCCGCACTCCGGGATTGACCGGGACACGCACATGGCCGAGCGGCGGGTCTCCCGCTTCACGCTGGACCTCGCGACCAACAAGCTGGACCTGGGCAGCGAGAAGGTGCTGCTGAAGTGGCCGGTGCAGATCCACAGCTGCTGCCACGCGGGCGGCGGGATGGCCTGGGACTCCAAGGGGAACCTGTACATCGCCACCGGTGACAACAACTCCAGCGGCTTCAGCGACGGCTACTCCGGCAACAACCCGGAGCCCAACTTCAAGGGCGTCTCCTTCGCCGACGCGCGCCGCACGGCCGGCAACACCAACAACCTCAACGGCAAGATCCTGCGCATCCACCCGGAGCCCGACGGGACGTACACGCTCCCGGAGGGCAATCTCTTCACCGGGAAGGAGACCGCCGAGGGCGGTGGCAAGACGCGGGGCGAGATCTACGTGATGGGTGTGCGCAACCCGGCGCGCATCTCCGTCGACAAGAAGACCGACACCCTGTACGCCGGCTGGGTCGGCCCGGACGCCGGCGCCCCGTCGCCGACGTGGGGTCCGGCCAAGTACGACACGTTCGCCGTGATCACCGAGGCGAGCAACCGCGGCTGGCCGTACTGCATGGGCAACAAGCAGCCGTACCGGGACCGGAACCTGCCGGACCCGTCGAAGCCGCTGGGCTGGTACGACTGCGACCACCCGAAGAACGAGTCGCCGAACAACGACGGCCTGGTCAACCTGCCGCCGGTGACCGGCAACAACATCTGGTACTCGCCGCAGGGCGGCGGCCCCGACTACCCGCGCGACGAGAACGGCGTCCCGTCGTACCAGCAGGACGAGGCCACCTACCGGCTGCCCTGGCTCAAGGGCGGCGGCCAGGCCGCGATGAACGGCCCGGTCTACCGCTACGACGCCGACAGCACCAGTGACACCAAGTGGCCCGCGTACTGGGACGGCAAGTGGTTCGTCGGCGACTTCTACGACGCCGACCAGCCGCGCAACGCGGTGCTGATGGACCCGAAGACGCAGGGCGACGGCGGTCTGCCGGTGCACTCGGAGTCCCTGAAGAAGATCGTGCCGGTGGGCAACGACGGCATCAAGAACCTGATGGGCTGGAAGTTCGGCCCGGACGGCGCGCTGTACGTCCTGGACTACGGCCGCGGCTTCTTCACCTCGGACTCCAAGTCGGCGCTGTGGAGGGTCACCTACGAGGGCGGCGGGCCGACCCCGGCCGCCAACCAGCTTGCGAGGGGGTCCGAGTGATACGCCAACGAAGAATGTGGGCCGCGCTGTTGGCCGGCCTGCTGATGGTGCTCGGTCTGCAGGCGACGTCCGCCTCCGGACAGCCCGCGGCGGCGCCCGCCGCGGCCGCCGCCGACCAGGTGCTGACCTGGACCGCGGGCGACGACATCACCAAGTACACGTCGGCGCCCGAGACGGCGGTGGCCGGTCCCGCCACGATCGTCTTCGAGAACAGTGAGGCCACCGGCAACACCACCGGCATGCCGCACACGCTGACGTTCGTGACCGGCGATCCCGAGTACAACAGCGACGTCCAGCTGAACATCCTGGCCAACCCGTTCGACGACCAGGGCGGCAAGCACACCGCCGAAGTCACCCTCACCCCGGGCAAGTACATGTACCACTGCACGATCCCGGGCCACGGCCAGATGACGGGCGTGCTCGTGGTCACCGAGGGCGGCGGCGGCGAGGACACCACGGCGCCGGAGACCTCGGCCGAGGTGGGCGGCACGCAGAACGCCGACGGCGCGTACGTCGGTTCCGCGACGGTGACGCTCGCCGCGTCCGACGAGGGCGGCTCCGGGGTCGAGCGGATCGAGTACGCGATCGGTGCCGACGGCGCCTGGCAGCCGTACACCACGCCGGTCGTCGTCGACCAGGTCGGCGAGCACACGGTGCGCTACCGGGCGTTCGACAAGGCGGGCAACGCCGCCGAGGAGAAGAGCGTCACGTTCGCGGTGGCCGCGCCGGACACCGACGACACGACCGCGCCGGAGACCTCGGCGACGGTCAGCGGCGAGAAGAACGCCGACGGCGCCTACATCGACATGGCGACGGTGACCGTCACCGCCTCCGACACCGGTTCCGGCGTCAACACCATCGAGTACGCGGTCGGCGACGGCGCCTGGACGGCGTACACGGCGCCGGTCATGGTGCACGAGGTCGGCGAGCACACCGTGCGCTACCGGGCCACCGACAAGGCGGGCAACGTCGCGGCGGAGAAGAGCGTCGCCTTCACCGTGGCCGCCGCTCCCCCGCAGGACACCACCCCGCCGGTGACCGGCGCGACCGTGGACGGCACCAGGAACTCCGACGGCGCCTACGTCGGCAGTGCGACGGTGACCGTGAACGCCGCGGACGAGGGCGGTTCCGGCGTCGCCGGTGTGGAGTACTCGCTGGACGCCGGGCCCTACCTGGCGTACACCGACCCGGTGGTCGTGGACCGCGTGGGCCGGCACACCGTGGCGTACCGGGCCAGCGACAAGGCGGGCAACACCTCCGAGCCGCTGACCGTGAGCTTCACGGTGGTGGCGGGACAGGTGCCGCCGCCGCCCTGCCCGGAGTACGACGAGCGCCAGACGGTGATCGTCGGCACGGTCGACTCGGGGGTGCCGAACCGGGTCACCGACAACCGGTGCCGGATCGGCGAGATGATCGAGGACGAGAAGGAGTGGACGTCCCAGGCGCTCTTCCTCAAGCACGTCCGTGAGGTGCTGGACGGCCTCCTGGACGAGGGCGTCATAGACAAGCGCGAGTACCGCGCGATCAACAAGGCCGCCCGCCAGTCCAAGATCGGCAGGCCCGGACAGACCGAGGGCTACCGCACGATCCTCGACGGCAGTCAGGATTCCTTCGCCAAGTGGGAACAGGTGGGCGGCGGTTCGTTCGCGCTGAACGAGGACGGGTCGATCACCTCCAGCACCAGCACGCCCGGCATGGGCATGCTGTGGTTCCCCGAGCGCAAGTACGGGGACTTCTCGCTGAAGCTCCAGTGGCGTGACGACGCGGCGGGTACGGCGAACACCAACGGCGGCGTCTTCGTGCGCTTCCCGCAGGTGCACGACCACCCGGAGGAGTCGCGGCCGGAGTGGGTCGCCATCAAGTACGGGCACGAGATCCAGGTGTTCGACAGCCCGACCGGCGACATGTACAAGACGGGCTCCGTCTACGGCTTCGACCGGGTCGGCCTGGCCGGCGCGGGTGTGACGGAGAAGGGGACCTGGAACGACTACGAGATCCGTGTGGTGGACCAGCACTTCTCGGTCTACCGCAACGGCGTGCTGATCAACGAGTTCGACAACTTCGGCGGCCAGACCTTCTACCCCGAGCGCTCGGACGACCCGGGCACGGACGGGCGGCGGTTCGCGGCCGGCTACATCGGGCTCCAGGTGCACAGCACGTCGGACGTGGTCTCGTACCGGGACGTCCGGATCAAGGAGCTGTAGCCATCCGGTAGTCGTGGCTCAGTCCGGGCCGGGAGCCTTCTTCCTGGCCCGGCTGGGCTGGACCCGGCTCGGCTCGCCCGGCATCTTCGGATACTCGGGCGGGTAGGGCAGATCGCCGAGCCCGTGGTCGTGTTCGTCCTTCGTCGCCAGCTCCAGCAGCGCGTCGAGGGAGTGTCTCGTGTCGTCCATGCCCGCGTGCACGTCGCCGAGTTCGGCGAAGCGCGCGGGCATCGTCGTGATGTCGAAGTCCCGCGGGTGCGCGACGCCCACCTCGTCCCAGGTCAGCGGCGCGGAGACCGGCGCGCCCGGGCGGGGCCGCACGGAGTAGGCGGAGGCGATGGTGCGGTCGCGGGCGGTCTGGTTGTAGTCGATGAAGATGCGCTCGCCGCGCTCCTCCTTCCACCACTTGATGGTGACCCGGTCGGGCATCCGCCGTTCCATCTCGCGGCCGACGGCGATCGCGGCACGCCGCACCTGGGTGAAGGTCCAGCGCGGCTCGATCGGCACGAAGACGTGGATGCCGCGCCCGCCGGAGGTCTTGGGCCAGCCGCGCAGCCCGCCGAACTCCTCCAGCACGGCGCGCAGTTCGTGGGCGGCGCGGGCGGCGTCGTCGTAGTCGGTGCCGGGCTGCGGGTCGAGGTCGATGCGCAGCTCGTCGGGATGGTCGACGTCGTCGCGGCGCACCGGCCAGGGGTGGAAGGTGAGGGTGCCGTACTGGGCGGCCCACAGCACGGCCGCCTCCTCGGTGGGACACATCTCGTCGGCGCTGCGCCCGCTGGGGAAAGTGATGTGCGCGGTCGGGATCCAGTCGGGCATGCCCTTGGGAGCGCGCTTCTGGTAGAACCACTCGCCGGTGATGCCGTCCGGGTAGCGCTGCAGGGTGGTGGGCCGGTCCCTCAGGGCGCGCAGGATGCCGGGTGCGACGGCCTGGTAGTACCGGGCCACGTCGAGCTTGGTGTACCCGTGCTCCGGGAAGAACACCTTCCCCGGGCTGGACAGCCGCACGGTCCGGCCGCCCGCCTCCAGTTCCACCGCTTCCGCCATGCGAGCCACGGTAGGCGCAGCGTCTTTGCTCCGCATATCGGACGTCAGGAAGGGGGCACGCAGACCACGGCCGGCGCGACCGGCAGGTACCTACTTGCCGATGCTGATCCTCTCGCTGTCGAGGAGCGCGGTGTGCGTGGCAGCAGTGATGATCAACAGGACCATGAGGAATCCCGGGACGGGGTTGGTGTCGTCGGCGCCGGGGCTGATCGCCATGGCGACGGAGAAGACGGCGATTTCCCCGACGATGTACACCCCCGCCAGCCAGGGCTTCACTACACCCTTGACAGCCGCCACGACGAACGGAACGGCGGCGGCGAGTCCCAGGGTGACGATCGGGACGAGCGTCCAGACCACCTTGGCCGGGATCGATGCGTACATGCGCGGGCGGGCGGGCGTGAGCGGGGCGTTGATGTAGGGACTGGCCACGGGTTCTTCCTCTGTGTCGACAACGTGTAGGAAGTGTGAGGCCAAGGTGTCGTACTGTCCGTCGATTCGACAGGATGGACCCGTTCGAGTGATTGGGTGGGAAAGTGGCTCCGATCAAGCGGCACGAGACGCGATCGATCCCCTGATGCCGACGTCCAGGCGTCGGTTCGACAGGCGGAGTGCCACCAGCGGCGTACAGAATCGGACCCATGGACCTCCCCGTCATGCCGCCCGTGAAGCCGATGCTCGCCAAGTCCGTGGCGAAGATCCCGCCGGGGATGCACTACGAGGCGAAGTGGGACGGGTTTCGGGCGATCGTGTTCCGCGACGGGGACGAGGTGGAGCTGGGGAGTCGGACCGGGAAGCCGTTGACCAGGTATTTCCCGGAGCTGGTGGCTGCGGTGCGGGAGCGGCTGCCCGAGCGGTGCGTGGTGGACGGGGAGATCGTGATCGCGCGGGACGGGCATCTCGACTTCGACGCGCTGACCGAGCGGATCCATCCGGCGGACTCCCGGGTGCGGACCCTGGCGGAACGCACGCCGGCCTCGCTGGTCGCCTTCGATCTGCTGGCGCTGGACGACGAGTCCCTGCTCGACGTGGGGCTGGCCGACCGGCGGGCGTTGCTGGTGCGGGCGCTGGGCGGGGTGACGCCGCCGGTGCACGTGGCACCGGCGACGGACGACATCGAGGTGGCCCGGCAGTGGTTCGAGCAGTACGAGGGCGCGGGGCTCGACGGGGTCGTCGCCAAGCCGCTCGACCTGCGGTACCGGCAGGACGAGCGGGCCATGTTCAAGATCAAGCACGAGCGCACGGCGGACGTCGTGGTCGCCGGGTATCGCTTCCACAAGAGCGGGCCCGTGGTCGGCTCGCTGCTGCTCGGCCTGTACGACGACCGGGGCACCCTCCAGCACGTGGGGGTGTGCGCGGCCTTCACCATGAAGCGCCGGGCCGAGCTGGTGGAGGAGCTGGAGCCGCTGCGCATGGACGATGCGGGCGGCCATCCGTGGGCGAAGTGGGCCGAGGAGGCCGCGCACGCGTCGGCGAGGCTGCCGGGCGCGCCGAGCCGCTGGTCGGGCAAGAAGGACCTGTCCTGGGTTCCCCTGCGTCCCGAGCGGGTCGTCGAAGTGGCGTACGACCACATGGAGAACGGGGCGCGCTTCCGGCACACGGCCCGTTTCCGCCGCTGGCGCCCGGACCGGACCCCCGAGAGCTGCACCTACGCGCAGTTGGAGGAGCCGGTCCGCTACGACCTGGCGGAGATCCTGGGCGGAGCCTGAGCGTCGGGGGCCGAGCCCCGGTCGCTACGGCTTCATCAGGACCTTGACCGCGCCGTCCCGCTTCTTCTGGAACATCTCGTACGCCTGCGGCGCCTGCGACAGCGGCACGTGGTGGGTGGCGAAGCCGTCGACGCCGAGGGGGTCCTCGTCGGTCAGGTACGGGACGATCTCGTCGCTCCAGCGGCGTACGTTGGCCTGGCCCATGCGCAGCTGGATCTGCTTGTCGAACATGGTGAGCATCGGCATCGGGTCGGCCATGCCGCCGTACACGCCGGACAGCGAGATGGTGCCGCCGCGGCGGACCAGGTCGATCGCCGTGTAGAGGGCGGCGAGCCGGTCGATGCTGAACCGCTCCGCCAGGGGGCTGCCGATGGCCCTGGGCATCACCGCGGCGGCCTGCTGCACCAGCTTGGCCACGGCACCGCCGTGCGCCTCGGTGCCGACCGCGTCGACCACGGCGTCGGGGCCGCGGCCGCCCGTGCGGTCCTGGATCGCGGCGACGAGTTCCTTCTCGTTGTCGAAGGACCGCAGGTCGAACGTCTCCACGCCCCGTGCGCGGGCCCGCTCGAGCCGCTCCGGAACGAGGTCGACGCCGAACACCTTGTCGACCCCCTTGAGCCGGGCGATCCGGCACGCCATGTCGCCGATCGGGCCGAGGCCCAGCACGGCGAGGCTGCCGCCCTGCGGTACGGCGGCGTACTCGACCGCCTGCCAGGCGGTGGGCAGGACGTCGGAGAGGTAGACGAAACGGTCGTCGGCCGGACCCTCGGGCACCTTGATGGGGCCGTACTGGGCCTGCGGCACGCGCAGGTATTCCGCCTGGCCGCCGGGGATCGCGCCGTACAGGCGGGTGTAACCGAACAGAGGGGCGCCCATGCCCTCACCGGTGACCTGGGTGGTCTCGCACTGGGTCGGCAGCCCGGTGTCGCACATGTAGCAGTGTCCGCACGCGATCTGGAACGGCACCACGACCCGGTCGCCGGGTTTCAGACCGGTGACTTCCGGACCGACCTCCTCGACGATGCCCATCGGCTCGTGGCCGAGGATGTCGCCCGGCGTCATGAACGGCGTGAGCACCTCGTAAAGGTGCAGGTCGGAGCCGCACAGTCCGGACGAGGTGACGCGGATGACGGCATCCGTCGGCTCCTGAATCCTCGGATCGGGCACCTCCTCGACCCGCACGTCCCGCTTGCCCTGCCACGTCACTGCCTTCATCGCCCGCGCTCCCTCCGTCGCCGTGCGCGTCGTTCTGCGTGACGGCCGGGTACCCCGGGGCTCCCGTCGCCGAACCCGGCGGTCGTTTCGGCCGAACAGCGGATTATCTGCCTCGTTCCGTGTGCCATATCGGATTCATTCAGGTATGGCACTAAATGCTTCAAGAAGCGCACAATCAATGACACGGGATGGTGGACGGATGGCCGGATTGCGAAGAGGGACGCGCAGGGGGCGCTGCGCCGCACTGCTGACGGCGGCGGTGGCGGTCTCGCTGGCCGCGGCGGGCTGCACGGCGGGCCCCGGCACGAAGGACGACGGGCGGGCGACGGAACCGGAGCGGTCGCACAGCGCGGCCCCCGCGTCCGGACCGGTGCTCGCCGTGAAGGTCGACAACGTACGCGCGGCCCGTCCCCAGACGGGACTGGAGGACGCGGACGTCGTCTACGCCGAGCCGGTGGAGGCCGGGCTGAGCCGCCTCATGGCGATGTACGCCACCGAGCTGCCCGAGTCGGTGGGGCCGGTGCGCAGCGCCCGCGAGTCCGACCTGGAACTGCTCGGCCAGTTCGACCGGCCGGTGCTGGCGTTCTCCGGTGCGCAGAGCAAGCTGCTGCCGCTCATCGACAAGGCGCCGCTGCGCGCCGAGCCCGCGGACGAGGACTCCGCGGCCTACGTGCGCGACCGGAACCGGCAGGCTCCGCACAACCTCTACCTGCGACCGGACGAACTGCTCCCGAAGCCGTCGGGGGCCGCGGCCCTCACGACCGGGTTCACCTACGGCAAGGCGCCCGCGGGCGGGCGTGCCGAGTCCTCGCACACGGTGCGCTACCCCTCGGCGAGCTTCACCTTCACCTGGTCCGACAGCCGGGACCGGTGGCTGGTCGCCATGGACGGCAGCCCCGCCCGCACGACCGACGGCGGCCGGCTGGCCCCGGCCACGGTCGTCGTGCAGCACGTGACGGTGCGCGAGTCGGACTTCCGCGACTTCCGCGGCAGCAACTCGCCCTACGTCGAGTCGGTGGGCTCGGGGCACGCGGAGGTGCTGCGCGACGGGCGCGCCTACGACGCGACCTGGAAGCGCGGGGCGGCCGAGGACGGCACGACCTTCACGACCGAGGACGGCAAGCCGCTGAACTTCGCCGAGGGGCAGGTCTGGGTGGTCTTCGCGGGCCGGTCCTGAGCCGCGTACGCACTGATCCGCGAGTCCCCGGTCAGCCAGGCGCCGTCGTCGGCTCGGCCGGGTTGCGGAGCCCTTCCGCGGCGTCCGCGACCCGGCGCACGAGGTCGATGAAGACCGCCTGCTCGTCGGGGGCGAGCGGGGCGAGGAAGACCTGGTTCATGCGCGCGATGCGCACGCCCAGCCTCCGGTGGACGCGCAGGCCCTCGCCGGTGAGCCGGAGCAGGGACCGGCGGCCGTCCTGCGGGTCACGGACCTTGTCGAGCAGCCCGCGGCGGCCGAGGCGGCTGACCACCTCCGCGATGGTGGAGCGGTCCAGCCCCACCCGCTCCCCCACGGTGCGCTGATCCAGGCCCGGCTCGGCGACCAGTGCGTTGAGGACGGCGTACTGCGGCGAGGTGGTCTCCTCGGAGACCATCGTGTTCCACAGCAGGTAGTGCGCCTGCTGCAGCCGCCTGGCCAGGTGGCCGGGGTGGGTGGTCAGATCGACCGCTGCCATGCGCGCACTCCCGTGGTCATGTTCGTCGGTGCACTGACGATACACGGAACGAACACCGACCGCCCGGAGCGACCTCATACGATCTACCTCGCGTTTTCCGGGTCTTGACGCCCCGCCCGTCCGATGGCAGCGTGTGGAAAACCTCGCTGAAATACTCAGTGCCCTGACTATCTGATCCCGGGGCGCGTGGCAGAGATGGGGCTTCTCGGATGGACAAGGTGGTGGCCACGGCCGGTGAGGCGGTGGCCGACGTGCCCGACGGCGCGTCGCTCGCGGTGGGCGGTTTCGGGCTGAGCGGCGTGCCGAACGTGCTGATCCAGGCGCTGTACGAGCGCGGGACCGGCGGGCTGTCGGTGGTCTCCAACAACTGCGGGGCGATGGACTCCGGGCTGGCCGTCCTGCTGGCCGCCGGACGCATCGCCCGCGTGACCGGGTCATACATCGGCGCGAACAAGGAGTTCGCACGCCAGTACCTGGGCGGGGAACTGGAGGTCGAGATGATCCCGCAGGGCACCCTGGCCGAGCGGCTGCGGGCCGGCGGCGCAGGCATCCCCGCCTTCTACACCCCCGCCGGGGTCGGCACCCAGGTCGCCGACGGCGGGCTGCCGTGGCGGTACGACGGTTCCGGCGGCGTGGCGCTGGCCTCGCCGCCGAAGGAGGTCCGCGAGTTCGACGGGACGGAGTACGTCCTGGAGCGCGGCATCCGCACCGACTTCGCACTGGTCCGCGCGGCGAAGGGCGACCGGCACGGCAACCTGGTCTTCGCGAAGTCGTCCCGGAACTTCAACCCGCTGGCCGCGATGGCCGGACGGGTGACGATCGCCGAGGTGGAGGAACTGGTCGAGCCCGGCGAGATCGACCCGGACGCGGTGCACCTGCCGGGGATCTTCGTCCAGCGGGTGGTGGCGCTCACCCCGGAGCAGGCCGGCGACAAGAAGATCGAGCGGCAGACGATTTCCGCGCCTCCGGCACGAGGGACGGTGAGTTCCTGATGCCCTGGACGCGTGAACAGATGGCCGCGCGGGCCGCGCTGGAGCTGAAGGACGGCCAGTACGTCAACCTCGGCATAGGCCTGCCCACCCTGATCCCGAACTACCTCCCCGAGGGCGTCGAGGTCACCCTGGAGTCGGAGAACGGCATCCTGGGCACCGGCAGGTACCCGACCGAGGCCGAGGTGGACCCCGACCTGATCAACGCGGGCAAGGAGACGGTCACGGTCCGCCCGGGCGCCGCCTTCTTCGACTCGGCCCTCTCGTTCGGCATGATCCGGGGCGGGCACATCGACGTGGCGGTGCTCGGCGCGATGCAGGTCTCGGCTGCCGGCGACCTCGCGAACTGGGCCATTCCCGGGAAGATGATCACCGGGATCGGCGGCGCGATGGACCTCGTCCACGGCGCCCGCACGGTCATCGTGGTCATGACGCACACCGCCAAGGACGGCTCCCCC
Source organism: Streptomyces sp. CCM_MD2014 (assembly GCF_000772045.1). Classification (GTDB taxonomy): domain Bacteria; phylum Actinomycetota; class Actinomycetes; order Streptomycetales; family Streptomycetaceae; genus Streptomyces; species Streptomyces salinarius. The sequence continues at coordinate 1,118,038 of NZ_CP009754.1, forward strand.
AAGATCCTCGGGGAGTGCGCCCTGCCGCTCACCGGCAAGGCGTGCGTCAACCGCGTCATCACCGACCTCGGCGTCCTCGACGTCACCGCCGACGGCCTGCTCCTGGCGGAGACCGCGCCGGGCGTGGACGTCGACGAGGTCGTCGCCAAGACGGACGCCGATCTCGTCGTAGCGGAGGGACTGAAGTGAAGGACGTCTACATCGTCGACGCGGTGCGCACCCCGTTCGGCAAGTACAACGGAGGCCTGGCGGGCGTACGCCCGGACGACCTGGCCGCGCACGCGATCCGTGAACTCCTCGGCCGCACCCCCGGCCTGGACCCGTCCCGGATCGACGACGTGTACTTCGGAAACGCCAACGGCGCCGGCGAGGAGAACCGCAACGTCGCCCGCATGGCCGCGCTCCTGGCCGGCCTGCCCACCACCGTCCCCGGCGTCACCGTGAACCGGCTGTGCGCGTCCGGCCTCGAAGCGGTGGTCCAGGCGGCCCGTGCCATCGCGGTCGGCGACGCGTCGGTAGCGCTCGCGGGCGGCGTCGAGTCGATGACCCGGGCGCCGTACGTACTGCCCAAGCCGGACCGTCCCTTCCCCGCCGGGCACACCGAGATGTACTCCACCACCCTGGGCTGGCGCATGGTCAACCCGGCGATGGACCCGCAGTGGACGATCCCGCTCGGCGAGTCGGCGGAGCTGATCGCCGACAAGCACGGGATCACCCGCGAGCGGCAGGACGAGTACGCCCTCGCCTCCCACCGCAAGGCCGCCCGCGCCCAGGCCGACGGCCTCTTGGACGCCGAGCTGGCGCCCGTCCCGGTGCCGCGCCGCAAGGGCGACCCGGTCGGCTTCGCCGCCGACGAGTGCGTACGCCCGGACGCCTCCCCGGAGGCGATGGCCAAGCTCGGGCCGTCCTTCCGGAAGACCGACGGCACGGTGACCGCCGGGAACGCCTCGCCGCTCAACGACGGTGCCGCGGCGCTGCTCCTGGCCGACGAGGAGGGCCTGCGGGCCACCGGGCGAGAGCCGCTGGCCCGGGTCTCGGCGACCGGCGTCTCGGCGACCGACCCGCAGTACTTCGGACTCGCCCCCGTCGAGGCCGTGAACCGCGCGCTGGCCAGGGCCGGCCGGAGCTTCGCCGACCTGGACGTGCTCGAACTCAACGAGGCCTTCGCCGCCCAGGTGCTCGGCTGTGTCGCCCAGTGGCCCGAGTTCGACCCCGCGATCCTCAACCCGCAGGGCGGCGCCATCGCCCTCGGCCACCCGCTCGGCGCCTCGGGCGCCCGCCTCGCCGGCACCGTCGCCCACCAGCTCGCCCGCAAGGGGAGCGGCACCGGCATCGCCACCCTCTGCATCGGCGTCGGCCAGGGCCTCGCCCTGGTCCTCGACCGCTAGTCACCCACGGGATCCCCCATGACTCTCACCCAGCACGACATCGACGCGGAGATCGCGGCCGAGCACGCGGCCTACGAGAAGCGGGTCGCCGACGGCGCGCCCGTCGAACACCACCCGCGCCGCGACTACGCCCCGTACCGCTCCTCGGTGCTGCGCCACCCGAAGCAGCCGCCGATCGCCATCGACGTCACCAAGGACCCGGAGCTGGTGGAGCTGTCCTCCCCCGCCTTCGGCGAACGGGACATCACCGAGACCGACAACGACCTGACCCGGCAGCACACCGGGGAGCCGGTCGGCGAGCGCATCACCGTCTCCGGCCGCCTCCTCGACCGGCACGGCAGGCCGGTGCGCGGTCAGCTCGTGGAGATATGGCAGGCCAACTCGGCCGGGCGCTACGCCCACCAGCGCGAGCAGCACGACGCGCCGCTGGACCCGAACTTCACGGGCGTCGGCCGCACCCTGTCCGACGACGACGGCTTCTACCGCTTCACCACCGTGCAGCCCGGCCCCTACCCGTGGCGCAACCACGTCAACGCCTGGCGGCCGGCGCACATCCACTTCTCCGTGTTCGGCTCGGCGTTCACGCAGCGCCTGGTCACGCAGATGTACTTCCCGAACGACCCGCTGTTCCCGTACGACCCGATCCTGCAGTCGGTGACGGACGACGCGGCGCGCCAGCGGCTGATCGCGACGTACGACCACAGCCTGTCGGTGCCGGAGTTCTCGCTCGGCTACCACTGGGACATCGTGCTCGACGGCCCGAACGCCACCTGGATCGAAGAAGGACGCTGATCCGCCATGACGAAGATCGACACCAGCAGCCCGGAGCAGGTGCTGCCCACGCCGTCGCACACGGTCGGCCCCTTCTACGGGTACGCGCTGCCCTTCCGCGGCGGCGAGGACATCGCGCCCGCCGGGCACCCGGACACGGTCACCGTGCACGGGTACGTCTACGACGGCGGGGGCGACCCGCTGCCGGACGCCCTGCTGGAGCTGTGGGGGCCGGACAGTGAGGGCAACGTACCGACCGCCGACGGCTCGATGCGGCGCGACCCGGCCTCCGGCGGCTTCCTGGGCCGCAACGGCGTGGAGTTCACCGGTTTCGGGCGCATACAGACCGACGCGAACGGCCACTGGTACGCGCGGACGCTGCGGCCGGGGGCGCGTGGGCGGAGCGCGCCGTACCTGAGCGTGTGCGTCTTCGCGCGCGGGCTGCTCGTGCACCTGTTCACCCGGATCTACCTGCCGGGCGACGAGTCGGCGCTCGCCGCCGACCCGCTGCTGGCCCGGGTGCCGGCCGGGCGCCGCGACACGCTGATCGCGGCGGACGAGGGCCACGGGACGTACCGTTTCGACATCCGCCTTCAGGGCGAGGGCGAGACGGTCTTCCTGGAGTTCCGGTGACACCACCTGCCGAACCCGCCGGCACCGACGCCGGCACGAGCCTGCTCGCCCCCGGGTGGGCCGACTCGCCGGCCGCGTCCGCGACCGGTGACCGTGCGTATCTGCGGGCCCTGCTCGACGCGGAGGCGGCGCTGACCCGCGCCCAGGCCGCGCTCGGGCTCGTCCCGGCCGAGGCCGCGGACGCGGTGAGCGCGGCCGCGGCCGACCCCGGCGCCTTCGACGCGCGCTCCCTGGCCGAGCGGGCGAGGGGCGGCGGGAATCCGGTCATCCCCCTGGTGGCCGACCTGACGAAGGCGGTCGGCGACCCGTACGGACCGTGTGTGCACCGGGGCGCGACCAGCCAGGACATCCTGGACACGGCGACGATGCTGGTCGCCGCCCGCACCCTGGACCTGCTGCTGCCCGATCTCGCCCGTACGGAACGCGCGCTGGCGCGGCTGGCCGCCGAGCACCGGGACACCCCGATGCCGGGCCGGACCCTCACGCAGCACGCCGTGCCGACGTCCTTCGGGCTGAAGGCGGCCGGATGGCGTGCGCTGGTGCTGGACGCACGGGACCGGGTCACGGCGGTGAGGGACGCGCTGCCCGCTCAGCTCGGCGGTGCGGCGGGCACCCTGGCCGCCTTCGAGGCGTACGGCGCGACGGACCCGGTCGGACTGCCTGCGGCGTACGCGCGTGAACTGGGCCTGCGGGAACCCCTGTTGCCCTGGCACACGCTGCGCACTCCGGTCGCCGACCTGGCCGGCGCGCTCGCCTTCACCGCCGGGGCGCTCGGGAAGGTCGCCGTGGACGTGCTCACCCTGTCCCGCACCGAGATCGGCGAGGTCGCCGAGGGCAGCGGCGGCGGCTCGTCGGCGATGCCGCACAAGGCCAATCCGGTGCGGTCCACGCTGATCGCGGCGGCCGCCCGGCGCGCGCCGCAGCTCGCGGCCACGCTGTACGGCTCGCTGGCCGCCGAGGACGAGCGCCCCGCCGGGGCCTGGCACGCCGAGTGGGAGCCGCTGCGGGATCTGCTGCGGCTGACCGGCGGCGCCGCCCGTGACGCCGCCGAGCTGACCGAGGGGCTGCGGGTGCGCCCGGACGTGATGCGCGCCCACCTCGGTCTCACGCACGGGCTGATCGTGTCGGAGCGGCTCTCGGCCGAACTGGCGCCGGTGCTCGGCCGGGCCCGCGCCAAGGAGCTGCTCACCGAGCTGGCCGCGCGTACGTACGCCGAGGACCGACTCCTGGGCGAACTGCTGGCCGAGGTACCGGAGTTGCGCGACCTCGATCTGACCTCCCCGACCGACCCCGCTCGTTACACGGGTGCCGCCGGCGCCCTCACCGACCGTGCTCTGGAGCGACGTTGACGACCCTGCTCAACCACCTGTCCGAAGGCCCCGGCTCCGCTCCCCCGCTGCTGCTGGGCCCCTCGCTGGGCACCTCGTACGCGCTGTGGGACGCGGTGGCGCCCGAGCTGTCCGTCGGGCACCGGGTGATCCGCTGGGACCTGCCGGGTCACGGGGGTTCGCCGGCGGACCTGATCGGGCCCGGCGCCACCGTCGGGGACCTGGCCGAGCTGGTGCTCGCGCTCGCCGACTCGCTCGGGGTGGAGCGTTTCGCCTACGCCGGGGTGTCCCTGGGCGGCGCGGTGGGCCTGCACCTGGCCGTGCACCACCCGGAGCGGGTGTCCTCGCTGGCGGTCGTCTGCTCGTCGGCGCACTTCAACGGCGCGCGGCCGTGGCGGGAGCGGGCCGCGCAGGTGCGCGAGGAGGGGCTGGCACGGCTCGCCCGGAGCGCGGACGCGCGGTGGTTCACCCCGGGGTTCAGGGTGCCGCGGCTGGTCCGGGACCACCGGGAGGCCGACCCGGGCGCGTATGCCGCCTGCTGCGACGCGCTCGCCGCCTTCGACCTGCGGGGCCGGGTCGGGGAGATATCCGCGCCGACGCTGCTGATCGCCGGGCGCGAGGACCCGGCCACGCCGCCCGCGCATCTGCGGGAGCTGGCCGACGCGGTGCCGGGCTCGACGCTGACCGAGATCCCGGGTGCCTCGCATCTGGCGCCGGCCGAGCGGCCGGAGGCGGTGCTCACGGCGCTGCGGGCCCACTTCGGCGGCGGGGCCGGGCGGGGCATGGCGGTGCGGCGCGAGGTGCTGGGCGACGCGCACGTGGACCGGGCGCAGGAACGGCAGACGCCGTTCACGGCCCGCTTCCAGGACTTCATCTCCCGCTACGCCTGGGGCGAGATCTGGACCGACGAGACGCTGTCGCGCCGTGAGCGCAGCATGGTCACGCTGACGGCGCTGGTCGCGCACGGCCACTACGAGGAGCTGGCCATGCACGTGCGGGCGGCGCGGCGCAACGGGCTGACGCCGGACGAGATCGGTGCGGTGCTGCTCCAGACGGCGGTGTACTGCGGGGTCCCCGCCGCGAACTCGGCGTTCGCGACGGCCCAGCGGGTGCTGGCCGAGGAGGCGGACGGCGCCGGGCGGTGAAACCCCCCGGCGTGCCCGGGCCGGTCCTCAGCCCGCGTGTCCCACCGCCAGGGCCTCGCGGGCGCGGGCCACGAGCCCGTCGGCGCCGCACGAGTCGGCCAGCGCCAGTCCCCGGTTCAGCTCGGCGGCCGAGCGGGCGGCGATGCCGTACTCCACGCGGGCGGCGGCGTGCTCGTACTGGCAGGGCGAGGCCTCCAGGTAGGTGACGGCCTGGGCGGCCAGCCGGACCGCACGCTGGCCGGTCTCCAGGGCGGCGGCGCAGCGCAGGGCCTCTCCTATCGCCGTGTCCGTGCCGAAGCGCTCGGCCTGGCGGCGGGCGTCGGTGGCCAGCCGGGCGGCGCGGCCGGGGTCCTCGCCGGCCAGCGCCCGGGCCAGTTCGGTCGCCCAGGGGACCACCACCGGGTTGTGCCGGCCACGGGCGGCCGCCGCCTTCTCCGCGGCCTCCAGTTCGTTGACGCCCTCCTTGGTGCGGCCGGTGGCGATCAACAGGCGCCCGCGGACGGGGCGCGGGTCGGGCAGCACGATCGTCGACGGGTACGGCGGTGCGAAGCCGTACTGTTCGGCGACGGTCCGGGCCTCTTCGACATGGCCGCGGGCGAGCAGGGTGTCGACCAGGTTGCAGGTCGCCGACCAGTACAGCGGCAGCCCGCGGCCCACGCGTTCGGCGATGCGCAGGGACTCGCGCAGCGACTGCTCGGCCTCCCTGAGGCGGCCCCTCCTGCGGTGGCCGAGGCCGACGTAGGCGTGCGCGAGGGCGAGGTGGCCGCCGCTCCAGCCGGCGCTTTCGTAGGCGCGCAGGGCCTCCGTGAACAGGGCCTCGGCGCGGTCCAGCCGGTCGGTGTAGGCGTAGGAACTGGCCAGCATCATGGGCAGTTCCAGGCCCCACTCGGTGTCGGTCCAGCCGAGCCCGGGAGCGAGGCGGCCGTTGACGAGGGCGCGGTCGCACAGCTCGACGACCTCTTCGGCACTCTCGCCGTGGGTCATGGCGTCGAAGCCGCGCAGGATGAGCAGGGCCCGTTCGGCGTTGTCGCGGCCGGTGCAGCCGGCGGCGAGTTCGGCCAGGCGGGCGGAGCGGTGGGGCGAGGAGGTCTCGCCCGCGTGGATGCCCTCCCACATGTACTGGGCGGCCTGGAGCCGCAGCCGCGCGGAGGGGTCGGGGGTGCGGGCGGCCTCCGCCTCGACGGTGCGGACGGCCTCCTCCAGCTGGTCGTTGTGAAGCAGGGCCTGGGAGAGCCGGAACACGGCGTCGACCCGCTGCTCGCCGTCGAGTCCCGGCATGGCGAGCGCGGTGCGCAGGTGACCGATGGTGGTGGCGGGCGCGGTGAGGAGCGTGGCGCAGCCCAGTTCGAACAGCACGCGCGCGTGGGATGCCGGCAACGGCGGTTCCTGCAGGGCGCGTTCGAGGCAGCGGCGGGCCGCGTCGGGGGCTCCGACGGCGAGGTGTTCGCGGGCGGCCTCGCGCAGCTGGGCCACGACCTCCTGGTCGTCGTCGGGGTGCACCTTGAGCAGATGGCGGGAGGCGGCCGCGGCGCCGAGTCCCGAGTCGGTGACCAGCTGGGCCGCTATGCCGTGCATCGCCGTGCGCAGGGCGTCGGGGATGGAGTTGTAGACGGCGGTGGCGATGAGCGGGTGGACGAACTCCAGCTCGTCGGCGCCCGGTTGCCCGGCGTCGTCCGGTACGGACAGGATCCGGGCGCCCCGGAGCAGTTCGGCGCAGCGGGCGGCGTCGGCGCGGTCGAGGGTGGCGAGCCTGGCCACCATGTCGACGGTGATGCCGCCGCCGAGGATGGCCGCCGCCCAGGCGAACCGGGTGGAGTCGACGCCGAGTTGCTCCAGGCGGGCGACGAGGCCACCGCCGCGGGCGGAGCGGTTCAGGTCGCGCAGTTCGGCGGCTTCCGCCTCGACGGGTTGCAGTTCGCTGTCCTGGACCTTGGCGAGGAGTTCGACGGTCTCGTAGGGGTTGCCGCCGGTGACGGCCCACACCTCGCGGCAGAACGCGGCCTCGGCGTGCTCGCCCAGGGTGGCGCGGGTGAGTCCGGCCGTCGCGTCGGGAGTGAGGGCGTTGAGCGGGCCGAGCGGCCGGCCCATGGCGCCGGCCGCGTCCAGGTGGCGGGCGTTGTCACCGCTGACGTCGCCGGGGCGGCGGGCGACGACGACCAGGACGGAGGTCTCGTCGAGCCGTTCGGCGAGCGCGGCGAGCCAGCGCAGGGTCTCCTGGTCGGCCCAGTGGGCGTCGTCGATCATCAGCACCAGCGGCCACTCACGGCGGGCGAGCCGGCGTACGGCGGCGACCAGGCCGTCGCACACGCCCTGCGGGTCGGCCTGCCGCTCCCCGGGGTCCGCTATGCCGAGGGCGGGTCCGGCGATGTCGTACCAGTCGCCGAGGTACTCGCGGGCCTCCTCGGGGAGCATGGACACCAGGGCCGGCTGGAGGAGTTGGCGCACCACGTTGAAGGGGACGGACCTCAGGGTCTCGCCGCCGCGGGCCGACCAGACGGTGCAGCCCCGGGCCTCGGCGATGCGGCGGGCCTCCGCGAGCAGCGCCGTCTTTCCCACTCCGGCCTCGCCACGAGCCTCCAGCAGGGTGCCGGGCGACGAGCGGTCCGCGCACAGGGTGTCCACCGCGCGCGTGATGGTGGCGACCTCCTCGTCGCGCTCCCAGAGGGAGGCCGAGGCGGTGCCCGCCCGCCGTACCTCCGTCATCCCGCTACCTCCCCGAGTCGCCCGAATGACGTACAGAGCCTGAGCCTAGCCCTCGGATCGCGCAAGTGGTGGGTGCTGTGCCGACCAGTTGCCGTGACGGGTGACATGCGGTAAAGCGCGAACGACGCGGCGGGCCCGTCATCTGCGGCGGTGCGGTCGGGTGCCCGTCAACCCCCCGCGGCACGGGGTGCCGTACCGGCCGGTCCGGTGGTACGGGCGGGCCTCTCATCCGGCTTTCACCGACGCCTCATACGGTGGGCACATGACGCAGGCGACTCCTCCCGGGTGGTACCCCGACCCCGGACAGAAGAATGACGGTCCCGCCACCGAGCGCTGGTGGGACGGCACCGCGTGGACCGACCAGGTGCGCCCGGCGGGAGCGGCCGCCGCATGGACTCCGCCCGCGCAGCCGCCGTTCCAGCCGCCGGTGCAGAACGCCGCGCCCGGGCCGTATCCCGTGCACCCGGGGTATGCGGGCTTTCCGGTCCAGCCGCCGCCGTCGGCGCGACGGCGGCGGCTGCGTACCGGCATAGCCGTCGCGGCGGCCGTGGCGGTGCTGGCCGGTATCGGGGTCGGCGTGTACGCGCTCACCGACGACGGTTCGGGCGGCGACAGCGCGGCCGGCGCGCAGCAGGACCGGCCCGGTCCCGGCGACCGGAACGACCCCTTCGGCGACTCGGGCGGGGGCAACGGCGACAAGGACGGCGGCGAGGACAACCCGTGGCCCTCGCCCTCGTCCCCAGACTCCTCGGAGCCGCCCGAGGTGGACAGCGGCTCGGTGACGGACCCGCTCAGCGGGATCAGCCTGCCCATTCCGGACGGCTGGTACGGGCAGGAACTGGAGATCGGCGCGCAGATCACGTCGGACGACTCCTACAAGTGCCCCGGCGACACCTCCAAGACCTGCACCAAGGGCGGCGCCTACTCGGCTCCGGCGAGGCTGCTTCAGTCCGGGGGCGACACCGCCGAGGAGGTCGCGAAGGCCGACATCGCGGCGAACGCCGAGCAGTCCTACGGCCAGGACTCCTACGGCAAGATCACCTCGCACGACGAGCTGGCCTCCAAGACGGTCACGGTCGCCGGGCAGAAGGGCTACCTGGTCCGCTGGAGGGTGGTCACCGCCAAGGGCTCCGACGGTTTCGTCGAGTCGCTGGCGTTCCCCTCGCCCGCACGGCCCTCGCAGATCGTCCTCGTCCGTTTCGGTGTCGACGTCGACCAGAAGCAGGCGGTCATCGACGAGATCACCGAGGGCATCGAGGTGGACACCTCCGGCGGCGGGGGTGGCAGCGGCCAGGACGTCTGACGCGTCGGCCCCGGCCCGCGGCCCCGTCCGAGGCCGCGGGCCGGAAAGCTGTCGGCCGGGCGGGGCGCCCTTCCGCTCAAAGGGTGCCCCGCCCGGCCGGGGGTGCGCGCCGCCCCCGTCCCCACGGTGCGGCGCGGGCAGGTCACCGTCCAGTCATCCCGTGGACGGCGACCTGGGTCTTCAGGGGAGGCCGAGCGCCGGCAGCACGACGGCCTCCACGAACCGGACGAGGTACGCCGCGTCGGCCTGCTTGCCCTCCAGGACGGGGCGCATCCGCAGCATTCCGAAGAGCTGCGCGGGCACGTACTCCAGCGCCGGATGGCCGGCCGGGACCTCCCCCCGGTCCACGCCGCGCGCGAGGATCCCCCGGAGCGCGGCGATCTCCGGCTCGACGAGCGCCTCGCGCAGCGCGCACTTGAGCTCCGGGTCCTCCATGACCGCGTGGCCGAGCGCCTGGAGCAGCCCGGTGTCCTTGCCCGCCCCCTCGCCCGCGGCGGCGGCCGCCCGGCGCAGGTCCTCGGCGAGCGACCCGGTGTCGATGCCGGCGAAGCGCACCCGGCTGTTGGAGCGCAGGGCGGCGGCGACGAACTGGGGCTTGGTCTTCCACTGCCGGTAGAGCGTGGACTTGCTGCACCGGGTGCTGGCGGCGATGCCCTCCATGGTCACGGCGTCGTAGCCGCAGGAGCGGAGCTGGTCGAGCACGGCGTCGAAGAACTCCTGCTCACGCTCCGGCGTGATCTTGGAGCGGCGCGAGGTGCCGACCGTTTCCGGTCGGTCCGCGTCCTGCGACGTCATCGGCTCCGCTCCTTCTCTCCCACTCGCGCCGTCTCGCGCTTCTCCCGCGCACGCAAGCCGTGATCCGGCCCCGCACCCGGTGTGTCGCATGTCTATCGATACGCCAGTGTACCGGTACACCACCGTATCGGTACACTGGCGTATCGGAACGAGGTCGTATCGATGAGAACCGTCACACGCCCCCGTACCCGATGAGCCGCACGCACCACCGTCAGCGAAGGGGCCGGGGGATGAATGCCCGCAGCGAGCCTGCAGAAGCGGGGCCGGACGCGCCCGCGCGCCCACCGCTCGTCCGTGAGCTCCTGCTCGTGGCCGGGCTCTTCCTCGTGTACAAGTTCGGCCGCCGGCTGGCGACGGGCCACACCGCGGAGGCCTTCCGCAACGCCCATCACGTGTGGGACTGGGAGCGCGTGCTCCGCCTGCCGGACGAGGGCACGGTGCAGGACCTGCTCCTGCACGGCGACACGCTGATCCACGTGGCGAACACGTACTACGCGGCCGTCCACTTCCCGGCCACCCTGGCCTTCCTCGTCTGGCTCTACCTGCGCCGGCCCGCGCACTACGTCTGGGCCCGCCGGGCCCTGGCCGCCGTGACCGGCGCCGCGCTCGTGCTGCACCTGCTTTTCCCGCTGGCCCCGCCGCGCATGCTGGGCGCCACCGGCCTGCTCGACACGGCCAGGGCCTTCGGCCCCTCGGTGTACGGCCCGCCGCGCACGGACTCGTTGTCGAACCAGTTCGCGGCGATGCCCTCCCTGCACTTCGGCTGGGCCCTGATGCTGGCGATCGGTCTGATCGTCGCGACGCGCACGCGGTGGCGGTGGCTGTGGCTGCTGCATCCCCTGGTGACGCTGCTGGTGATCGTGGGAACGGCGAACCACTACTGGCTCGACGTGATCGTGGCCGCGGCCCTGCTCGGCCTCGCGCTCGCGGTGCATCGGGTGCCGCAGCGCCCGGGGTGCGCCCTGCCCCGTCGCCGGCCCGAGGCCCGGCGGCGGTCCTCGGCCGACCGGCCGGAGCTGGTCGGGGCGGGCCGGTGAACGCCGCGCTCGTCGCCGTACTGCTCTCGCTCGTCTCCGCCTGCGCCTACGCCGCCGCGGCCGTGGCCCAGGAACGGCTGGCCTCGCGCGCCTCCGGCGCCGGTCCGCTGCGGATGCTGGCCTCCGGTGCCTGGTGGTGGGCGGTCGCGCTCAACGCCTCGGCCGCGCTGCTGCACGTCGTGGCGCTCAAGTACGGCCCCCTCACCGTGGTCCAGCCGCTCGGCGCCCTCACGCTGGTCGCGGCGGTGCCCCTGGGGGCGCGGCTGGCGGGCCGGCGGGTGAGCGCGATCGAGTGGCGGGGCACCGGGCTGACGCTGCTGGGTCTCGGCGCGCTACTGCTCACCGCGTCCGGGCCCGCGCCGGAGGACGTCCTGAGCGTGCCGGAGGCGCTGACGGTGTCCGGCGCGACGGCGGCCCTGATCGGCATGCTGTCGTGGCCCGGCACCCGGCCGGGACTGCGCCACGCGACGGCGTCCGGCATCGCGTCCGGCGTCGCCTCGGCACTCACCCAGACCGTGACGGTCGCCGTCACCGACCGGTCGGGTCCGCTGCTGAGCGTCCAGGTGATCGGCGTGGCCGTACTGGTGGCCGCCTTCGCCGCGGGCGGGCTGCTGCTGTCCCAGACCGCGTACCGGGGTGGTCTGGGCGCCCCGCTCGCGGTGGTGACCCTGGCCAATCCGGTGGCCGCCGCGGTGATCGGCCTCTCCCTGCTCGGCGAGCGACTCAGGGGCGGCGCGGGCGGCGTGCTCCTCGCGCTGACCGGTGCTGCGCTGGCCGCCTGGGGAGTCCTCCAGCTCAGCCGGGCGACGCCGGTCCCGGACCGGCCCGAGCCGGCCGGCGCACGGCCCGCACCCGCCGGGCCGGCGCGCGGCGCGCCGACACCGGAACCGGAACCGGAGCGACCCGGGCGGGTGGGTGCCGTGCCGGCGCCCCGGCGGCCGGGATCGAAGCCGGGGCACCTCACACGGCTCTGACGCCTGTTCCGGGCCCGCCTCAGTCCGTGACGATCGCCGGGTCGCTGACCCCCGGCCGGCCGTTCTCCACGTGCCCGGCGAAGCGGCGCAGGAAGGCGGGGTCGGCCTCGGAGGTCACCGTCACGTCGTACCAGCGGCGGCTGCGCGCGAGGTCGACGGTGTGGTGCACGGTGGCACCGGGGCGGACGGCGACGGTCCGGGAGCGGCCGTCGTGGGCGTCTGCGATCCGGAGGCGCACGGTGCCGCTGCCGGGGTTGGTGAGGGTGAGCCGGAGGTCGTCGCCGCGGTGCCGGGCGGTGGCCTCGGGACCGGCGGGACCGGCGGGCTCGTTCGAGCCCCGGAAGACCCGCAGGAAGCCGGCCGGACCGTGCACGGTCAGGTCGTAGGAGCCGGCGGAGTACGCCGAGTTCCAGGTGTCGGCGAGGCTCTTGCCGGCCTCGGTGGTGTACGTCCAGGGACCGTCGGTGCGGTTGCCGGAGGTGACGAGGAAGGCGGCCCCGGCCCGGGCCCCGGAGGCGAAGGCCAGCGTGAACTTCCCGGCTTCCGTGTCGACGGCTCCGTCCACGTACGGGTCGTACCGCAGCGGGCGGGTCGGTCGCGTCCCGCGCTCCTGCCGGGGCATGCCGGGCTCCGCGGGCGGCGTCGGACGGTAGTCCGGGTGGCGGTCGCGGTCCGGCGGCTCGTAGGCGTCGGTGTCCGGCAGCCGGGCCGGCCGGCTGTCCGTGCGGGAGAAGTCGAAGGCGGAGGTCAGGTCGCCGCAGACGGTACGGCGCCAGGGTGAGATGTTCGGCTCGTGGACGCCGAAGCGGCGCTCCATGAAGCGGATCACCGAGGTGTGGTCGAAGGTCTCGGAGCAGACGAAGCCGCCCTTGCTCCACGGCGAGACGACCAGCATGGGCACGCGCGGACCCAGCCCGTAGAAACCCTCGCGGTGGGTGGCGCTGCCCTCGAAGACGTCCAGGGAGACGTCGACGGTGGAGCGGCCCTGCGCGGCGGACTTCGGCGGCAGCGGCGGCACCACGTGGTCGAAGAAGCCGTCGTTCTCGTCGTACGTGATGAACAGGGCCGTCTTCGCCCACACCGCGGGGTTGGAGGTGAGCGCGTCCAGGACCTGGGAGATGTACCAGGCGCCGTAGTTCGAGGGCCAGTTGGAGTGCTCGGAGAAGGCCTCGGGGGCGGCTATCCAGGAGATCTTCGGCAGCTTGCCCGCCCTGACGTCGGCACGGAGCCGGTCGAAGTAGCCCTCGCCGCTCTTCGCGTCGGTGCCGGTGCGGGCCTTGTCGTACAGCGGGTCGCCGGGCTTCGCGTTCCGGTACTTGTTGAAGTACAGCAGGGAGTTGTCGCCGTAGTTGCCGCGGTAGGCGTCGTCGATCCAGCCCCAGTGGCCGGCCGCGTCGAGGCCGTCGCCGACGTCCTGGTAGATCTTCCAGGAGATCCCGGCCTTCTCCAGCCGCTCGGGGTACGTCGTCCAGTCGTAGCCGAGTTCGTCGTTGCCGAGGACCGGGCCGCCGCCCGCGCCGTCGTTGCCGGTGTGACCGGACCACAGGTAGTAGCGGTTGGGGTCGGTGGAGCCGATGAAGGAGCAGTGGTAGGCGTCGCAGACGGTGAAGGTGTCGGCGAGCGCGTAGTGGAAGGGGATGTCCTCGCGGGTCAGGTAGGCCATGGTGGTGGTGCCCTTGGCAGGCAGCCAGCGGTCGTACTTGGCGTTGTGGTAGGCCTCCTGGCCGTCGGACCAGCCGTGCGGGAGCCCTTCGAGGAACTGCATGCCGAGGTCGTCGGCCTCCGGGTGGAACGGCAGCACCTCCGTGCCGTCGCCCTTGCGCTGGTGCCACACGGACCGGCCGTCGTCCAGCCGCACCGGGTGCGGGTCGCCGAAGCCGCGGACGCCGCGCAGCCGGCCGAAGTAGTGGTCGAACGAACGGTTCTCCTGCATCAGGACGACGATGTGCTCGACGTCCTCGATCGACCCCGAGCGGTGGTTCGCCGGGAGCGCGGCGGCCCGGTCGATGCTCGCGGACAGGGCGCTGAACGCCGTGGTGGCGCCCGCGAGTTGGAGGAATCTGCGCCGGTTCACTTCGGCCATGGGAGTGAGGGACCTCTCGCCTTGGGGGGGTTCAACCGGCCGGACGGTGCCGGGTGATGACGGATTGCGCGCGAAAGGAGTGTTCCAGGAGCAGCAAACGTCAGGGAAGGGTCCGGTGGCGCTCGTGTGAAAGTCACCGGTACGCGAGGTGTGCCGGGCCCGCCGTACGGGGATGGTCGCGATCATGACAGGCATGGACACGGACGCACCGCCAACCCCGACCCGCCGGCCCGTACGCCAGCTCCTCGCCGCCTCGGTGGGCAACGCCGTGGAGTGGTACGACTGGTACGCCTACACCTTCCTCGCCACCTACATCGCCGACCAGGTCTTCCCCGACAGCGCGGACAACTCCCTGGTGCCGCTGCTGTCGACGTTCGCCGTGTTCGCGGTGGGCTTCTTCATGCGGCCCGTCGGCGGGCTGCTCATGGGCGCGATCGCGGACCGTCGGGGGCGGCGCGCCGCCCTGACCGTCACCATCCTGCTGATGGGCGGCAGCAGTCTGCTGGTCGGGCTGACCCCGACGTACACGGCGGCCGGCCTGCTGGCCCCGGTGGTCCTCGTGGTCGCGCGGCTGCTCCAGGGACTGTCGGTGGGCGGTGAGTTCGCGGCCTCGACGACCTTCCTGGTGGAGTCGGCGGGGCCGGGCCGGCGCGGGCTGTTCTCCAGCTTCCAGTACGTCTCGACCACGGCGGGGCAGCTGGTGGCGTCCGGGATCGCGACGCTGCTGGTGGACACGCTGAGCGAGGACAGGATGAACGGCTGGGGGTGGCGGATCCCCTTCGTGTTCGGCGCCGTCCTGAGCCTGGTCGGGTTCTGGATCCGGCAGGGCGCGCAGGAGACCCGCAGCACCGAGCAGCAACGGGCGCCGCGCCCCGGCCTGTTCGAGGCGCTGCGCCGCCATCCGCGCGAATCCCTGCTGATCTGCGGCATCACCGCGGGCGGCACCATCGCCTATTACACGTGGACGTCGTACCTGCCGACGTACGCCGAACTCAACGCGGGCGTCGCCAAGTCGGACGCGCTGCTCGCGGGGACGGTCTCGCTGGCCTTCTTCGGGCTGCTCCAGCCGCTCGGCGGCATGCTCTCCGACCGGTTCGGGCGCCGTCCCCCGCTGCTCTTCTTCGGCGTGGGGTTCGCGCTGCTGAGCGTGCCGCTGCTGCACTCCCTGCGCGACTCCTTCGCGGTGCTGCTGCTCGTGCAGTGCGCCGGAATGGTCCTCCTGACCGGCTTCACCTCCATCAGCGCCGCCGTGAACGCCGAGGTCTTCCCGCCCCGGGTGCGGGCGGCAGGCATCGGCTTCCCCTACTCCCTCACGGTGGCGCTGTTCGGCGGCACGGCGCCGTACGTGGGCACGCTTTTCAAGGACCTGGGGCATGCGGGGCTCTTCCCCTGGTACGTCGCCGTGCTGTGCCTGCTGTCCTCACTGGTGTACCTGAGGCTGCCGGAGACGGCGCACAAGGAACTGGAGCGCTGACGGCCCGGGACGGCCGTGGCGTCGGCCGTCCCCTCCGCGCACACGTCAGCGGCGACGCTTGCGCGGTCGCGGCACCTCCAGTGCCTCCAGGCGCGGCCCCCGGCCGTCCCGGACGCGCTGCCAGGCCTCGCGGTACAGCCCGGCGACGGGCCGGGTGGGCACGATCACTCCCAGGACGGGTGACTCGCCCTCCGGCAGGCCGTACAGCGGCAGCTTCCACCGCTCCAGCGGAAGGTGCCGGATCGGCGGCTGGGTCCAGCCGCCGGGCAGGAACAGCGTGCGGCCGGCCTTGGAGCGGCTGCCCTCGACCACGAGGTCGGTGGCGGCGGGCTCGGCGCGGGCGGCACGCAGCCTGGCCGTTCCTCCCCGCCGGGTGCCCTAGCCGGTCCAGCGGGCGGTGTCGCGGTCGGCGGGGTCGGGCAGGGCGCCCCGGTGGGCCTTCCACCAGCCGGGCGGCGCCTCGAGGGTGCCGGGCAGCGGCAGCATCTCGCGCAGGCGCCGTGCGGGTTCACCACCCGCAGCTCGTCCGTCTCGTCGGCGGCGCGCAGGAAGCCGACCTCGCCGGGGCCCGCACCGGCCACGACGAGGTCACGCAGTGCCGCCCGCCAGGCCTCGTCGGGCCAGACCCGCACGAGCAGCCCGGTCGGCACGGGCAGTGAGGACACCATCCAGTTGGTCACCTGTGCCGCGCAGTCGGCGGCGTGCCGGTCCAGCCACTCGGCGAGGCGCTGGCGTTCGACCGCCTCGGGACGGTCCCGCGTCTCCGCGGGCAGGGTCCGTTCCGGCTTGCCCTCCGCCGGGGACGTCGGCGACGCGGCCCGCGCCACCACCCGGCCCTCCACCAGAGCGACTTCACAGGTGCGGCCCACTGCCAGCCAGCCCATCCGCGTCTCGCCTCTCCCCGCCACCAGGCCGCCAGGACCAACGGCACGGCATGCGGAACCCTGAATCGACACGCTCTGCCGTGCGTTGGCCAAAGGCTGGGGGCACCCGCTGACAGCGCCCGCACCGGACGGCGCGGTGCGTTTCGCGCCAGATTGGGCGACGGCGTTTTTCGGCCGGGCCCGACAGCGGCCCCACTCCGGTCGGTTCGGCCCGGGCCGGCGGGCGCTCCGGGTCGCGGGGGACGGCACCGGCCCTGGCCAGGACGCCAGGGCTCGGGACGCGGGACGGCCGCGCGTCACCGGCGCCCGCACACGTCGGCACCGTCCGCGGATTGGTGTGTTATCCGCCCTTCTTCGCTCCGGCCCGGGTCCCGTCCGTGCGCCGAACAGGGCCCTGACGACGGCGGATTGACTCCGATGCGGTTCGCACGCGCGTACGCGTCGTGTTCCACCGACCCGGATGGGGGCACATGGCCGGTGGCGCGGGGGTGCGCGGAGAGCCCGGCGGTCCGAACGGACCGCCGCTGACAAGGGGTGGGGGAGATGGTTCGCATTGTCGTGGTGCACGACGAGAAGCTGCTGCGGTCGGCACTGGTGCAACTGCTCAGGTCGGACAGCACGCTGGAGGTGTCCCCGCAGTGCGCCGACGCGACGAGGCCGGAGGGTGACGCGTTGCCGGCCGACGCCTGTGTCGTGGACGGAGAGTGCCTGACGGGACCGGAGGACGGACGCGCCGCGCTCCTGCGCGACCGGTACGGAGACCGGCTGGTCGTCCTGGCCACCGCCAAGCGGCCCGGAGTGCTGCGCCGGGCGTTCGACGGGGGTGCCCTCGGGCTGGTCGACAAGAACGCCCCGGCCGACCGGCTGATCACGGCGGTGCACACGGTCGCCAAGGGTGAGCGCTTCCTCGACGAGACGCTCACCGTGGCCCTGCTGAAGGGTGCGCAGATGCCGCTGACGACGAGGGAGCTGGGCGTGCTGGCCCTGGCCTCGCAGGGGGCGCCGATCGCCGAGATCGCGGCGCGCCTGCACCTGTCCCGGGGGACGGTCCGCAACTACCTGGCCACGGCGGTGCGGAAGGTGGGGGCGCGCAACCGGGTCGACGCGATCCGGATCGTCCAGAGCGCGGGCTGGACCTGACGCGGGCACGTCCCCGTCCACGGGGCACGCGGCGCCGGCCCGCGGTCGCGGCCGGCGCGGGGGTCACGCGCGCCGGTGGCCGTCGGGCTCGCGCGGTCCAGGACCCCTCAGAGGCACCCGTACCGGGCCCGGCACGGTCACGCGTGCCAGTGGCCCGTCAGGTCCCGGTAGAGGGGCGACCGGGCCAGGAGTTCGTCGTGCGTGCCGCACTCCGCCCGCTCGCCGTCCAGCACCAGGGTGCGGTCGGCGCGGACCGCCGAGGACAGGCGGTGCGCCACCACGAGCAGTGTGCCGGGCCGTCCCGCGAGGACCTCCTCCGCGCGGGCCTCGGAGGCCGGGTCGAGATGGCAGGTGGCCTCGTCGAGCAGCAGCAGGGGGGCCGGTGAGAGGTACGCGCGGACCAGCGCGACCAGCTGCCGCTCCGCCGGCGAGAGTTCGGCGGGCCGCACCGGGCCGTCCGGTCCGCCCAGGCGCTCGACCAGGGGGCCCAGGCCGAACGCCTCGACCGCCGCCTCGAGTTCCGCCCGGCACACGTCCGCGTTCAGGTAGGCGAGGTTGTCGCCGACGGTGCCGGAGAACACGTAGGCCTCCTGGGGGACGAGCACCCGCAGGGTGGCCAGCTCGACGGCGGGGCGCCCCGTCACCACCCTTCCGGCCACGCGCACCTCTCCCCGGCTCGGCGCGAGCGTCCCCGCGACGAGGCGGGTGAGCGTCGACTTGCCAATGCCGCTCGGCCCGACGACGGCCAGGTGTTCACCGGGGGCGACGCGCAGGTCGAGCGAGTCGAGTACGGGTTCGGCCCGGACACCGTAGGACAGGGTGACGGACCGCAGGTCCACAGCCGGGACCGCTGCCCGTGGCACCGGGGGCTCGCCGCCGGCCGGTGCACGGACGCCGGTGTCATGCCCCTGGACCGGGCCGCGGTTCCCGGCGGTGCTCCCTTCGTAAGCCGCCGCCGGTGGGCCCGTGGCGCCCTGCCGCGCGCCCAGGATCCGGTCGAGGACCACCAGCAGCCGGGCTCCGGCCGCGCCCAGCGCGGTCATCAGCGTGTGCAGGGCCGGCAGGAGGGACTGGACGAGGTAGGTGAAGGCGCCCAGCAGCGCGCCGGCGCTCACCCCTCGGCCGCGCAGCCACGGCACGGCGACCAGCAGCGCGAGCAGGGGCAGATGGCCCGCGACACCGAGCGCCGCCGTGCGCGCCGCCGTCCATCCGGCCAGTGTCCGTGCCTGGGCCGCCGCTTCGGCGACCAGGTCCTCGCCGCGCCGCTCCGCCGCGGGTCCGGTCCCGCAGGCGGCGAGGTCCCGCAACGCCGCACTCGAGCGCGCCGCGTGGTCGCCCAGTGCTTCGTCGGCCGCGAGCGCGCGGCGTTGGGCGGCCGCCATGGGCCGCAGCGTGCCGAGGAACAGCGCGAGACCGGCCACCAGCGGGGGCAGGACCACCACGAGCAGGGCCGGGTGCAGGGACAGCAGCCCGAGCAGGGCGCCGACGGCGGTGAAGACGAACGAACGCAGGGTGAGGACGAGTCCGGCGAAGCTGTCCCGGGCGATCTCGGCCTGGTTCGTCAGCCGCGAGACGGCCGCCCGGTCCGTCCCGCCGGGCGTGCCCCGGAGCGCCCGGGCCATCGAGCGGTCGACCGCGTGCCGCACCAGCGCGTCGCGCAACGGCTCCGTCAGCCCGGAGAGCTGCGCGAACACGCCCCGGACGACCGGGGCGCCGGACAGTACGGCGACCAGGGCGACCGCGAGCCACAGCAGCCCCCGGCGCGGATCACCGGCGAGGAACCCGTCGTCGACGGAGCGGGCGACCGCGTGGCCCACCAGGAACGCCTGCCCGGACTCGGCCAGCGACCAGAGCGCGAGGCGCACCAGCACGCCCTTGCGGTGGGCGAGGAAGCGACCCGCGGGCGGCGCGAGGCGGCGCAGCGCGCCCGCCCCGGTGTCAGGGGAAGCGTCGTCGGGGGCCTGCGCAGGGGGGTGGCCGGCGGACGTCACGGACGTGCCTGTTCGGGCTCGGGCCGGCGTGCGCTCTCCGCGCCCGGCGTCTCGGCCCCGGGGCCGCCGGTGACCGCGCCGAAGACCGCGCGGTAGTCGGCCGTGCGCCACAGGTCGCGGTGTGTGCCGACCGCGCGCAGGCGCCCCCGCTCCAGCCAGAGCACCAGGTCGGCCCGGTCCGCCACCGAGGGGCGGTGCGCGACCACGAGCCTGGTCCCGGGGCGTACCGAGTGGCGCAGTGCCAGGTTCACCTCGTACTCCGTGGCGGTGTCCAGACTGGACGTCGCGTCGTCCATCACCAGCAGACGCCCGGCGTGCGCGAACGCCCTCGCCAGTCCGAGACGCTGGTGTTCCCCGCCCGACAGGGGGGCCTGCGCCAGCGGGGTGCCGTAGCCGTGCGGCAGCCGCCGTACGAAGCCGTCGGCGCCCGCCGCGCGGGCCGCTCGGCGCACCTGCTCCCCCGTCGGCCGCCGCGCCCCGGTGGCGACCGCTTCGGCGACCGTGCCCTCACCGAGCACGGGGCGTTCGAAGGCGTAGGTCACCTCGGTGCGCAGCGCCTCGCGCGTCAGCCGGTCGAGCCGGACGCCGTCCAGCAGCACATGTCCCTCGTCCGGGTCGGTCAGCCGCCCCGCTACGGCCGCGAGGACGGACTTGCCCGATCCGCTGCGGCCGACCACGGCGACGGTGCTGCCGCCCGGCACGCGTACGCGGTCGACGCTCAGGACCAGCCTGCCGTCACGCACCACGCGCACCCCGCGCAGTTCCAGCTCCCCCGGGCCGTCCGGGGGCAGTGACCGCGTCCCGTACCCCTGCGCGGGCATCCGTTCCAGCTCCAGGGTCCGGTGCCGTGCCCGACGGGCTCGTACGATCGCCCCGAGCAGTGACGCGGCACCGCCGACGCCGGCGGTCAGCTGCGCGTACCGGCCGACGGCGAGCAGGTCGCCCACGCTGAGTTCACCGGCCGTCAGGCGCAGTCCGCCGACGGCGGTGGCGGTCAGTGTCAGCGCCGGGAGCAGGACGGCGCTCCTGCCGAGGGCCCGTCCGTGCAGTGCCCACATGTGCCGGCCCTGGGCGGCCAGTTCCGTCAACGGGGCCAGAACGCGGGCGCGTTCCCGGTCCGCGGTCCCCGCGGCAGCGATCGTGGCCGTGCCTTCCAGGGTTTCGAGCAGCCGGGACGCGATCAGGGCCTGGGTGCGCTGGTAGGCGGCGACCGTGGCGCCCGTGTCGCGGGCGAAGGAACGCAGCACCAGCGCCAGGGCGGGCAGACCGGCCAGCACGCAGAGCGCCACCCACACGTCGACGAAGGCCAGCGCCGCGAGAGCGCCCAGCGGGGTGATCAGCGAGGCGGCCAGCGCCGCACGGGCCGCCGGGGCGCCGCCCGCGTCGGCGGCGTTGAGGGTCAGCCGGGTGCCGACGTCCCCCGGCGGGTGGGGCCGGGCGTGCTCGGGTACGGCACGCAGCAGTCCGTGCAGGGCGCGGGAGCGGACGGACGCCGTCCACGTGGCGTTGCAGCGGCCGGTGAACAGTGAGGTCGCGCTGTCCAGCAGCAGTTCGCCCAGGAGCAGCCCGGCGCTCGCCGGGAGCCACCGGCCCGCGTCGCCGTCGCGCAGCAGCAGGTCCAGGGTGCGGCCGAGAACGAGGGGCTGGGCCACGGCCGCCAGGGCCGCTCCGACCGAGCACAGCAGTACCAGGGCTTCCAGCGTGCGCCCGGGTGCGGAGCCGTCGGTCCCGTTCCGCTCCCCGGGTGCTCGGCGCACCGCCGCCCTCGTCATTCGCACCTGCCGAACCTCCGTACGTCCCGCGCGGGCAGGCGTCGGCGCCCCGGGCCGCGGCCCGGGGCGCCCGCGCCCGGCGGCATGGCTCACCACGCCGCCGTGGCCCTCGAGTCCGGCGTCAGTTGCAGGTGGTGACGCTCAGGCTGCTGTCGCCGCAGAGCAGGAGGCTCGCGCGGCTGCCGGTCTCGACGTCCCCCATGGCCTCTTCCTTGGGGGTCTCCATCGACTGCAGGTCGAACAGGTTCATGACGACTTCCTTTCGTTCGGCAACGGGTGTGCTGTTCACGACCCCGTACGGGGCCGGGTCAGGGGGCGCTGCTCTGCCGCAGCGGTGGGAGGAACGGCAGCCCGGTGGGCGCGCCGCCGAGGACGGAGGCGACGGCCAGCAGGCATCCGGCCGTTCCGGTGGAGAGGTCCATGGACAGGCGCATCATCTGCTCACCGGGGAAGGCCAGCCGGTCGCGGTAGGACATGGCGTGCCAGGACAGCGCGTCGAGCTGGCGCCGTACGGCCTCCGGGCCCGTGCCGGGTGCCGTGGCCGTGGTGCGGCCCAGGTACAGCACCATTCCGGCCACCCCCCGGAAGAGGCCCGGCTGGGCGTAGAACATCGCCTGGGCCGCGGCGACGATCTCGTCCCCGGCCCGTGCGAACTCCTCGTCGGCCCGGTGCGCCAGGTAGTCGTCGAGGACCATGCCGATGCCCACACTGCCGGCGCCCAGGTAGGGCATGGTGCGCCATCCCTCGTCGACCTGCAGCGCGCCGCCCGCGCCGCGGACACAGCGGGCGAGGTCCTGGCGCAGCGCGTCCCGTGCGAGGTCGAGGAGGGCCGAGTCCCGGGTGCGTTCGAACAGCCGCAGGAAGAGCAGTGCGCGTCCCGCGCCGCCGTACAGAAGCCCCGCGCGGGCACGTCCCCGGCCTCCGCCCCCGGCCGGCGCGGCGTCGGCGGCCAGCTCGGCGCAGCGCAGGGCCGCCGCGTGCGGTGCGCTCTCCCCGGTGGTGACGGCCAGCGAGTCCAGGGCCAGGCCGAGACCGGCGGTGCCGCCGTGCAGGTCCGGACCCAGGTGGTCGAGGGACTGGTCGAGGAGGAGTTCGGTGAGGTCGAGGGCGCGGTCGCGGTGGCCGAGGTGCTCCAGGGTCCAGGCGATGCCGGCGAGCCCGTCGTGGAAGCCGAGCGCCATGCCGGAGGGCGGTTCCTTGGTCCGCTCCAGCAGCCACTGCTCGCCCGTCTCGTCGCGTCCCGCACCGCTCTCGGCGAGGGCGTACAGCACTCCCGCCGCGCCGTGGGCGAAGGCCAGCCCGCCGCCGGCGGTGGCGAACTGCGCGATGTCGCCGGGGAAGAGGCGGTCCGTGCGGGACGGCGTCGCGGAGGCGCGGATCGCCGCGGCCATGGAGTCCCGGCCGCGCGGCCAGTCGCCCGGCCGGACCGGAACCGCGCACCGGGCGGCCGGTCGCGCCACTTCCCCGGGGTGCGGTCGCGCCGCCGGGCCGGCGGGCCGTCCCGCCTCGGGGCCGCCGTCCACGCGCGTGATCTCGTCGACCGCCGCGTCCAGGAAGGCCCGGTCCACCGGGAACTGTTCGGCCACCACGTCCGCGAGATGCGCCGCCTTGCGCCGGTCCACGGCCAGCAGACTGGTGAGCGGGAGGAACAGCGCGAGCCGCAGACACGCCAGCGCGTACCGGTCCACCGCCACGCCCCGCCGGTCGGAGGGCGCCACGAACCCGGGGTTGGCCACGGTCTGCCGGCCGGCCTCGCCGACAAAGCGGGCGGCCTCGAAGTCCAGGAGGGCGACGCTGCCGTCGTCCCGGATCATGATGTTGAACAGATGCAGGTCGTTGAAGACCACACCCCGGGCGTGGACGTCCTCTACGGCGCGTTCCACCCGCGCGTGGACGTCGAGGGCCCAGTCGGTGTACTCGGCCAGTCTCCGCTCCCCCGGGTCGGCCTCGATGAGCGGATGGCGGCGGGCGAAGAACGTGTTGAGCGGCTTGCCGTCGATGTGCTCCAGGACCAGGAAGTGGTGCTCACCGACCGTGACGTGGTCCCGTACCTCGGGCGTGCAGTCGAGGCCCGACAGCCGCTCCAGCGCCCGGCGTTCGCGGTGCAGCCGGGTCACGGCGTCGGCGCCGTCGGCCGCGAGACCGGCGTGCGGACGGGCCTCCTTCAGGACGACCCGCTCCCCGGTGCGGGTGTCGCGGGCGAGGTACACGCCGCCGCCGTTGGAGAAGTGCAGCGCCGACTCGACGGTGTAGGGCAGGCCGGTCACGGTGACCGCGGAACGGGCGTCGAGGTGGGGGCGCAGAAAGGGGGGCGGGCTCACCCAGTCCGGGACGCGGAAGACCGGGCCGCGCGGGTCGGGGACCAGCACACCGTCGGGGCGGGCCACGGCGGGCCGCAGCTCCCCGTCCGCGTCGTAGCAGTTGCGGCGCGTGAAGCCGCCGTAGCGGACGTGCACGGGGCCGTCACCGATGCGCAGGTCGCTCAGGATGTGCGGGCCGGGCTCGCCGGCCAGCAGGTCGGACAGCTCGCGCACCAGTCGCTCGAACTCCGCCTCGTCCGCCGGGTACACGGTGACGAACTTCCCGCTGCCGGCCCGGTCCGCGTACTTGGCGTTGCGCTGGTGCAGCAGGTAGCGGCTGGGCACGAACTTGAAGGCCGTACCCCCGGCGACGCAGTACCGCCACACGCGGTCGAGCACGGACTCGGCGTTGTCGAGACAGGCGGAGACGTGGATCTTCCACCCCTGGTCGGGCAGGTCCGCGTCGGCCGGGCGCAGCGCGAGCCAGTCCCCGCTCTCGTTGCGCCGCCATCCCTCCGGCACCGGCCGGGAGGCCGCGGCGTAGCGGGATCGCGAGGTCCCCGAAGCCGTGCGGTGCGGGGCGTCGTAGAAGTACGGGTCCGCGTCGCAGTACACGGCGTAGCCCTTGTTCACGCCTGCTCCTTCCCGCCCGGTCGCTGACGGAGACGACGCTGTCACGCGGCGTACGGCCGCGCACAGTTGCCGCTGTCATCACTCCGACGTGCGGAACGCACGGGTAACTTCACGGGAGGAGGACGGCGAAGCGGGACAATTCCGCCGGGCGGAAGTTCTGTTGCCGGGCTCGGAGGGGGTGGCGATGGTGTGACCACACGACGTCAACGACGACGGGAGCCGCGCATGCCGCACATGACCGCCTTCGCCAGGAACCAGTGGTACGTCGCCGCCTACAGCCACGAGGTGGGGCGGGAGTTGCTGGGCCGCACGGTCCTCGGCGAGCCGCTCGTGCTCTACCGCGCCGAGGAGGACGGAAGCCCGGTCGTGCTGCACGGCCGCTGCGTGCACCGGCGTTACCCGCTCTCCGAGGCGCCGACCCGGCTGGACGGCGACCGGATCGTGTGCGGGTACCACGGGTTCACGTACGACACGACCGGCACCTGTGTGTACGTGCCGGGCCAGAAACGCGTGCCGCGCACCGCCCGCGTCGCCTCCTACCCGGTGGCCGAACGGGACTCCCTGGTGTGGGTGTGGATCGGCGACCCGGCGCTGGCGGACCCCGGGGCGGTGCCCCGCGCCCGGCACCTGGACGCGCCGGGCTGGGTGACGGTCCGGGGGATGGAGCCGATCGACGCGGACTACGGGCTGCTGGTGGACAACCTCCTCGACCTGTCGCACGAGACGTATCTGCACGGCGGTTACATCGGCACGCCCGAGGTCGCCGAGACGCCGATCACCACCGAGGTCGACGAGGGAGCGGGGATCGTCCGGGTGAGCCGGCACATGGACGACGCCGAGTGTCCGCCGTTCTACGCCAGGTCGACGGGCATCAGCGGGCGCATCGACCGCCGGCAGGACATCGAGTACCACGCGCCCTGCCTGTACGTGCTGCACAGCAGGGTCGCGCCGACCGGCTCCGTGCCCGCGCCCGACGGCAGCGATCCGGACGGCTTCCACACCGAGATCACGTACGCCATCACACCGTCCGGCGAGGGGAAGGTGTACGACTTCTGGGCGGTCTCCCGGGACTGGGCGACGGACGACGCCGAGGTCACCGAGTTCCTGTACAAGAACAACCGCACGGTCGTCATGCAGGACGTCGACGCGCTCAACCTGCTCCAGCGCACGCTCGGCGGCGAGCGCTCCGGCTACCGGGAGCTGAGCATCAACATCGACACCGGGGGCCTCGCCGCCCGCCGCATCCTGGCCCGGCTGGCCGAGGAGGGTGCCGGGGCGGAGCCGCGGGTGGCCCGGTGAGCGGGCGCACCGGGGAGATCTACCGCGTCGAGTGGCTGCCCGGCACCGACGTCCTGCACGGCACCTGCCACTGCGGCGCCGAGCACACCGCCGAGGACCCCGTCGCCATGTGGGACTGGATGCTCGCCCACCCGCAAGGACACGGCCTGCCCGGGGACGGTTCATGACCGCGTACGAAGCCGAACTCGTCGTCGGCCGCCGGGAGACCGCGGCCGACGGCGTCCTCGCCCTCACCCTGCGCCATCCCTTGGGCGAACCGCTCCCGGCCTGGGAGCCCGGCGCCCACGTCGACGTCGTCCTGGGCCCGGGTCTGGAGCGGCAGTACTCGCTGTGCGGCGACCCGGCCGACCGCACGCAGTGGCGCATCGCGGTGCTGCGCGAGACCGACGGGAGGGGCGGGTCGGCCCACGTCCACGAGGAGGTGCGGACCGGCGGCAAGCTCCGGGTGCGCGGCCCGCGCAACAACTTCCGGCTGGAGCGCGCGTCCCGCTACCGTTTCGTCGCCGGGGGCATCGGCATCACCCCCATCCTGCCGATGCTGGCCGCCGCCGAGGACGCGGGCGCCGAGTGGAGCCTGCTGTACGGCGGACGGACCCGCGCCGGCATGGCGTTCACGCGGGAGTTGGGGCGGTACGGCGACCGGGTGACGGTCGTCCCGGAGGACGAGTCGGGGCTGCTCGACCTCGCGCCCGTGCTCGACGACCTGCCCCCGGACACCCTCGTGTACTGCTGCGGCCCGGGCCCGCTGCTGGACGCCGTCGAGGCGCGCTGTCCCGCCGGGCGCCTGCGCGTGGAGCGCTTCCGCCCGAAGGAGGCCGGCGACGGTGCCCCGGCGGAGGCGGAGTTCGAGGTCGTGCTCGCGCGCAGCGGCCGTACGGTCGCCGTCCCGCCCGGTGTCTCGGTCCTGGACGCGGTCCGCGAGGCCGGCGTCGAGGTGCTGCACTCCTGCACGCAGGGCACCTGCGGAACCTGTGAGACCGAGGTCGTCGAGGGGGAACCGGAGCACCGGGACTCGGTCCTCACCGAGGAGGAGCGGGCCGCCGGGGAGACGATGCTCGTCTGCGTCTCCCGGTGCCGCGGCCGGCGGCTCGTCCTGGACCTGTGACGGCGCTCCGGCTCCCGGACACGCCGGCCCCGTCCCGGTTGAGTGCTCAACGGCCCGTCGAAACGGCCCATCGAGAGACCACCGGTCACTCGGGGGCGGGGACGACCGTCAGGTGGGAGGGGGCACGGCGGGTGCGCGGCGACCGCTGCGCGGTGCGGCGCGGCTCCCGCAGGACCAGCGTCAGCCTGGTGTAGCCGAGCTCCTGGAGCGCCCTGGGCGTCTCCACGACGACCCGGCACTCGGTGGTGCCCCGGCGCGGGTCGGGGTGGTGCAGCGGCCGTACGGCCCCGTCGTGTTCGACGGCCCGGTCCCCGACGGCGCGGACCCAGTGCGGCAGGCCCTGGCGGTAGGCGGCCTCCATGATCGGGTCCTGGGCGATGTCCCGGCGGACGGCCTGCAGGCCGGGGTCGTGGCCGTACCGCTCCAGGGTGGCGGCGAAGTGCGCCAGCATGGGCAGGCACCAGCTCGACTCGTGCTCGCCGAGGACGGTGGCGGCGTCCGGGTGGAAGAGGACGAAGCGGAGGAAGTTGTCGTCCGGCATGGCCGTCGGGTGCGGTCCGGCCCCCTGGAAGAGTGTCCGGAAGGCGCCGTTGGCCAGCACCACGTCCCAGCGGTGGTCGACCACGAGAGAGGGGAAGGGGACGGCCTCCAGGAGCGCGGTGTAGTCCTGGAGATAGGCCTGGGCCTCGGGGGTCGCGGGGGTGGGCCGCGGCGCCGACCGCTGCCCTCCTGCCTGAAATGCCATCGGGAGGTCACCCCTCTTGCCTATGCGGCCTTCTCGCGGCGTCCCGCATCCTGGCGCCCCGACGCGAGGTGTGTCAACTATCGTGGCATTTCGTGCCTGTTGACGGCTGAAATAGGCCACAGTTGTGGCGATGCCTGGATGTGAGTTCGAGCGGCAGGCTACTCTCCGGGAAGTTCACGGCAACTGCTTGTGAGAAGCCTGTGAGGCCTGTGAGAGACGTAGGAGAGCTGTCGGTGACGGGTGGCTTCGAGGGTCCGGGCACCATGCCGATCACCACGCTGACCGCCGTCGTCGCCCGGGTCGGCGCACTCGCGGACCGGCTCGGCGTGCCGCACACCGAGGTGTTCGACGTCGGCCGGCTGTCCGTCGCCTCCGGTGTTCCCGAGTCCGTGGTGGGAGCCCTGCTCGGCGGCCGGCCGGCGGGTGAACCCGACGTCCAGACCCGGTTCGTCCAGCGCCTGGACCTGCTGCGCCGAACCCGGCTGAAACCGAACGGCCGCAAGTACACCCAGCAGGAGATCGCCGACGGGGCGGGAATGTCGCGGCAGCAGGCCGGCGCGCTCATCAACGGCGACCGGCGCCCCACCATGGAGCACTGCGACGCCATCCAGCGCTTCTTCCGGGTGCACGCCGGATTCCTCACCGCAGAGGACCCCGAGGCGCTCGCGGGCGCCCTCCAGCACACCGAGCAGGAACTGCTCCAGCAACTCGCCGACCGTGAGCGGGAGGCGGCGGCCGCCGCCGACGACCCGCTGGAGCGGCTGCTCCAGGACCACGGCGTGCGTGGCATCGCCTGGCGGGCCGCTCAACTCCCCACCGACCAGCACCGCGACAAGGTCGCCGAGTGGCTGGACATGCTGCTGGAGAGCGTGCAGCGGCCCGAGTCGTGAGCCGTTGCGCACCTTTGATGAACCGTGCGCCCGTCGTGAGCCGTCGTGCGCCCTCGCGGGTCAGTAGTACGTCTGTCGTGCGCCCGTCCGAGGCGGTGGCCCGATCGGCCCGCGCGGGGAGGGAGTCCGGGCGCGGCTGGACGGGATTGTCAGTGGCGGGCGGCAAGCTGGGAGGGTGCCGCCGCCGTGCGGGGGCGCGTGACCGCTGACGTCGTTGTGGGGAGAGCCGACCGATGACCACCGCCGTACTGACCGACCACGAACGCACGGCCGTCCAGGCCTACCTGCGACTCCTGCACACCGTGCGGGCCGGTGTGGACACCGGCTCCGATCCGGACGCCCCGAAGCGGCCGCCCGTCGTCCCGCCCTCCGTGCTGGCGGAGGCGGAGCAGGCCCTGGAGGCGGCGGGGCTGGCGGGGAACGAGGAGGCGTTCTTCCGGCTGCTGCGGAACTGGTGCCCGCCGACCTGACGGGGAGGGGCGGGCGGCCTGTCGCCGTTCAGGTGTGCGGGACCGTGATCGCCGTGGCGACCAGGCCGTTCCGGGCGGTCCAGCGGCCGTCGAAGCGGGCCAGGCGCCTGCCGCCCACGATCGGTCCCGGCACCAAGAGGGCGGCGTGCAGGGTGCCGCGGCGCGGGTCGGCCGGATCGACGCGGACCTCGACGTCCGCCTCCGTGAAGTCCAGCCACTGCCCGGTGAGGGGGAACCACGCCTTGTAGACCGACTCCTTGGCGCTGAACAGCAGCCGCTCCCAGTGGATGCCGGGCCGCGCCTCGTCGAGTCGCCGCAGGCGGGCCGCCTCGGCGGGCAGGGCGATGGTCCTGAGGACGCCGTCCGGAAGCGGCCCGTCGGGTTCGGCGTCGATACCGAGGGAGGCCAGGTCGGTGAGGCGGACCAGGGCGGCCGCGCAGTAGCCGTCGCAGTGGGTCATGCTGCCGGCGAGGCCGGCCGGCCAGCTCGGCGCCCCCCGTTCGCCGGTCGGCACGGCCTGCGGGGGCACGCCGAGCTTCTCCATGGCACGGCGCGCGCAGGACCGTACGACGGTGAACTCCCGGCGCCGCTTGGCGACCGCCCGCACGACGATCTCCTCCTCCTCCGGGTAGAGGGGCAGGTGGCCGGCCTCGTCGTGGCCGAACGCCTCCACGGCGACGACGGTGTCGGGCAGCAGTTCCTCGATCAACGGGCCACCTCCGGGCGCGACGGGGAGGGCAGGATGCGGCGCAGTTGCCCCGGCGGCCCGGGCCGCTTGCGCCACTCGCGGGGGTAGCCCACCGAGACCTCCTCGAAGCGGACCCCCTCGTGCCAGGTGGTGCGCGGGATGTGCAGATGGCCGTAGACCATGGCGGCGACCCGGAATCTGCGGTGCCAGTCCGCGGTCAGCGAGGTGCCGCACCACATGGCGAACTCGGGGTACCACAGGACGTCGGTGGGGTGCCGGTCGAGCGGATAGTGGTTGACGGGGATCACCGGCAGGCCGGCGGGGATCTCGGTGAGCCTGCGCCCGGTCTCGGCGACCCGCGCCCGGCACCAGGCCTCGCGGCTGGGATAGGGGTCGGGGTGCAGCAGGTACTCGTCGGTGCACACGACGCCGGTGCCCCGGGCGTACTCCAGGCCCTCGGCCTTGGTCGCGCATCCCGGGGGCAGGAACGAGTAGTCGTAGAGCAGGAAGAGCGGGGCGACGACCGCCGGCCCGCCCGCGCCCTCCCACAGGGGGTAGGGGTCCTCCGGTGTGGTGACGCCCAGTTCGCGGCACGTCTCGACGAGGTGTTCGTAGCGGGCGACACCGCGCAGGGCGACCGGGTCCTTGGGGTGCGTCCACAGTTCGTGGTTGCCGGGGACCCAGACGACCCGGCCGAAGCGGCCCGCCAGCGTCTCCAGCGCCCAGCGGACGTCGGCGACGGTCTCCGCGACGTCGCCGGCCACCAGGAGCCAGTCGTCGGCGGACTCCGGACGCATCCGCTCGACCAGGGCCCGGTTCTCCTGGTAACCGATGTGCAGGTCGCTGATGGCCCACAGCTTCCCCTGAGCGCCGGCCCTCGACGTCATCCCCCACCCCTCCGCAGACACCCGTTCGACGTCACGAGATCACATCACCACCCCCGTCACAAGGCGGCCCCGCGACGCCCGCCCCGGGCCGGTCCGAAGGCCGGTGCGCGGCGGGCCCGGCGCATCCGTGTGACGCGCGTTGCACTCGGGGCCGCGCGTACCCCTATGATCGCCCCAACACCACCGCCACGCCCCTTTCCTCGCGCAGAGCGGCTCGGTGTCCCTCCGAACCCCTGGCCGGGCACGGCCTGCTTCGCCCTGCCCGCGAACCCTGGAAGGCGGCTTGCATGGCTTCTCCCGTACGCGTCTGGCTCAACCGCACGTACGCGGAGAACGTCTTCTTCATGGATCAGCTGCGGAGAAATCCCGCCGACCGGGCCGTCGAGATCCATGCCACGCACGGCGACCCGGACTCCCCCGTGCTGGCCGCCGCGGACACCGCCGACCTGGAACCCGAGGGGCTCTCCCCGGCCGGTTACGTCGAGTACGCCCTGGCACAGTGCGCGCGGCGCGGCATCGACGTGTTCGTGCCCCGGCTGCACCAGTCGGCGATCGTGGCGCACCGCGCCGAGTTCGAGGCCGCTGGTACGGCACTGCTCGCGCCGTCGCCCCAGGCGGTGGCCCTGTTCGGCGACAAGGTGATCGCCTACGAGGCGGTCCGGGCGATCGGCGTGCCGGTGCCGCCCTGGTGGCGGGTGCGCACGGCCGAGGAGCTGGTCCTCGCGGTGGAGGAGCTGGAGGCCGGCGGCCACCGGGCGTGCTTCAAGCCGGCGTCCGGCGCGGGCGGCGTGGGCTTCCGGATGGTCAGCCGGGACCCCTTCTCGCTCGCGCACCTGAACGGGTTCCCGAGCCCGTCCGTGCCGCTGCCCCTCGTCGTCGAGGCGCTGCGGGCGGCCGAGGAGCCCGTGGACTGGCTGGTGATGCCGCGTCTGGAGCAGCCGGAGGTCTCGGTGGACCTTCTCACGGGACCCGACAACCGGGTCCGGCTGGCCGTGGGCCGCACCAAGAACGGCCGCCGCCGGGGGTTCACCCTGCACGAGCAGTGGCTGGCACCGGCCCGGCGGATCGCCGAGGCGTTCGGGCTGCACCACCTGTCCAACGTGCAGTTCCGGATGCTCGGCGACCGGCCGGTGCTCATGGACGTCAATACCCGCCCGGCCGGCGGGCTGCACCAGCTGGCGCTGTGCGGCGTCAACGTGCCGTGGGCGGCGGTCCGGCTGGCCCTCGGCGACGACCCGGGCGAGCTGGAGCCGCCGTTCCTGGGCCAGGACTACGCGGTGGTCTCCGGACCGCGCCCGCTGCGCCCGGTGTCCCTGCCCCAGCAGCGCCCGGACCTGCCCGCCGTTCCGTCTCCGACGACGGCTCCGGGGCCGGGACCGGCCCACCCCTCGACGCCGGCGCAGGCTCCGGCGACGTCCGCGCCGGCGGGGCTCACCTGAGGTAGGCCAGCCCCGGGTGCACCGCCCGGTAGCCGTCGACCAGGCGGCGGGCGACGTCGACCGAGTCGACGAGGGGGTGCAGGGCGAAGGCGCGTACCGCGGCCGCGCGGGAGCCCGTCTCGGCGGCGGTCAGGACGTCGCGCTCGACGGCCTTGACCGCGCAGACCAGGCCGGTGGCGTGGCCGGGCAGCGGACCGACCGCCATCGGGTGGGCGCCGTTGGCGTCGACCAGGCAGGGGACCTCGACCACCGCGTCGCGGTCGAGGGCACAGAGCGTGCCGCGGTTGCGGACGTTGAGGATCAGGGTGGCGCGTTCGTCGCGGGCGACGGCCCGCATCAGCGCCAGCGCCACCTTCTCGTAACCGCCGGACAGGTCCTCGGCCTCGCGCTCGCCCGCGCCCGCCGTCTCGCGGTTCTCGGCCATGTAGGTGGCCTCGCGTTCCGCGCGGGTGCGGTCCCAGGCGGCCAGGGCCGGGGTGCCGGGGCGGCGCATCTCGTCGTAGAAGCGGGCCTGCTGGTCGCGCAGGAACGCGCCGCGGGTGCGGTCGGCCTCCTGGTAGGCGCGTACGGTCTCCCGGTTGAAGTAGTAGTAGTGCAGGTACTCGTTGGGGATCGCGCCGAGGGAGCGCAGCCACTCGGGGCCGAAGAGCCGGCCCTCCTCGAAGGAGCCGAGCAGCTCTGGGTCGGCGAGCAGCCGCGGGAGTTCGTCGCGTCCGGCGACGCGCAGTCCGCGCAGCCAGCCGAGGTGGTTGAGGCCGGCGTAGTCGACGAAGACGCGGTCCGGGTCGGCGCCCAGCACGCGGGCGACGCGGCGGCCGAGGCCGACCGGCGAGTCGCAGATGCCGATGACCCGGTCGCCGAGGTGCCGGGACATGGCCTCGGTGACCAGTCCCGCCGGGTTGGTGAAGTTGATGACCCAGGCGTCGGGCGCCAGCCGGGCCACCCGGCGGGCGATGTCGACGGCGACCGGGACGGTCCGCAGCCCGTACGCGATGCCGCCCGCGCCGACCGTCTCCTGTCCGAGGACGCCCTCCGCGAGCGCCACCCGTTCGTCGTCGGCACGTCCCTGGAGGCCGCCGACGCGGATCGCCGAGAACACGAAGTCGGCACCGCGCAGCGCCTCGTCGAGGTCGGTCGTGGCGGTCACCGCCGGCGCGTCGGGCACCGCGGCCGCCTGCTCGGCCAGGACCCGGGTCATCGCGGTCAGCCGGGCCGCGTCCGTGTCGTGGAGCACGACGTCGCTCACGCGCCCCTCGGCACGGTCCCCGAGCAGCGCCCCGTACACGAGCGGCACCCGGAATCCGCCGCCGCCCAGCATCGTCAGCCTCACGTCGTCCGCACCCTTCCGTCACCGAGCCGCGCCACCATCCGTCTGGCGCCGATCATGGCACGGCCGGTCGCCTGCCCGCGTGCACCCGTCCCTCCCCCTGTCCAGGGCCGGACGGGCGCCCTACCCTCGGCCCGGTGACGGCGTCCAGCTCCCCCACCGCCCCCGACCGGCTGCTCTCCGTGCTCGCCGCGTTCGACCACGCGCACCCGGCCCTGTCCCTGACGGACATCAGCCGCCGGGCCGGGCTGAGCCTGACCACCGCGCACCGGCTGGTGGGCGCTCTGACCCGGTGGGGCGCCCTGGAGCGGGACGCGTCGGGCGTCTACCACGTCGGTCTGCGGCTGTGGGAGGTCGCCGCACTCGCCCCGCGCGGTCTCGCGCTGCGGCAGGTCGCGTGGCCGTACCTGGAGGACCTGTACGAGGCGACCCACGAGAACGTGCAGCTGGCGGTGCGGGACGGCGGCGAGGTCGTCTACATCGAGTGGCTGGCGGCGCGGTCGTCCGTCGGCGTGCACATCCGCGTCGGCGCCCGCTGGCCGCTGCACGCCACCGGGGTGGGACTCGCCCTGCTCGCGCACGGCGCACCGGAGTTCCAGGAGGCCTACCGCACCGGCCCGCTCGCCTCCTTCACCCCGCACACGATCACCGACCCGGTGCGGCTGCGCCGGGTACTGGCCGAAGTGCGGCGCACCGGAGCGGCGGTGAGCGACCGCCAGGTCACCGACGACGCCCTGTCGGTGGCCGCGCCGGTGCACGGCCCGGACGGCAGGGTGACGGCGGCCGTGTCGGTCGTCGTGCCGTACGCGGGAGCCCGGGTGCCGACGCTGGTCCCGGCGGTACGGCTGGCGGCGCGCGGCATCTCACGGGCGCTCGGCTGGCGCCCCGATATCCCTCTCGCCGGTGAGGACGGGCACCCGCGCGGCTGTTGATACTGGGACGGCCCTTCCCCCGAGGAGCCGCCATGCCCGACCGGTCCCCGCTCGCCCCCGTCGTCGCACGGCTGCGCACGACCAACCCGTACGCCGTGGACGCCGTCGTCGCCGCGCTGGCGCTGTTCGCCGTCTCGCTGCAGTGGCTGTTCCCGGACGAGGGGGACGACCCCCTGTCCTGGCGGGGCTGGCTGCTCGGCGCGGCGACCGCCGTGCCCCTGGTGTGGCGGCGTGCGGCACCCTTCGCGACCGCCTGCGCCGTGTCGGTGGCCACCCCGGCCCAGGCGGTGTACCACGCGCCGCCGCCCGACCTGATGTACGGCGGCTTCGTCGTCCTCTACACGCTGGCCGCACTGGCGCGGCCCTGGCAGCGCCGGGTGATGCTGGCGGGCTGGCTGCTCGGGGTGGCCACCACCATCAGCCACCGGGAGGACGCCGAGCCGTTCGAGTACGCCTTCCAGCTGCTGAGCATCGTGTGCGCGTACGCGTTCGGCTCGCTCAGCCGCAGCCGGCGCGCCTACACCGCCGAACTCGAGGACCGGGCGCGGCGGCTGGAGCGCGAGCGGGCCGCCGACACCGCGCGGGCCACGGCGCGGGAACGCGCCCGTATCGCCCGCGACATGCACGACATCCTGGCGCACGCGGTCAGCCTGATGGTGGTGCAGGCGGAGGCCGGGCCGGTCGTCGTGCGCAGTGATCCGGCGCGCGCGGAGGCCGCGTTCGACGCCATCGCGACCGCGGGGCGGGACGCGATGACCCAGCTTCGGCGCATCCTCGGGGTGCTGAAGGAGGAGGAACGGGAGGCAGGTCCGCGGCGGCTGCCCCAGCCGGGCCTGGCCGCGCTGCCGGGGCTGGTCCGGCTGGTCGGCGAATCGACCGGCCTGCGAGCGGAGTTGAAGGTTTCGGGCGAGCCGTGCCCGCTGCCCCCGGACACCGAGGTGGCCGCCTACCGCATCGTGCAGGAGGCCCTCACCAACACGGTCAAACACGCGTACGCTTCCTGCGCGGCGGTCGCACTCGACTGGGCGGAGGACGCGGTGACCCTGACGGTGACGGACGACGGCCGGGGGCCGTCGGCACCGGGCGACGGACCCGGCGGGGGCGGGCACGGGCTGATCGGCATCCGGGAGCGGGCCGCGGCCTGCGGGGGCGAGGCCGTCACCGGCGGCGGACCGGACGGCGGCTTCCGGGTCGTCGCACGCCTGCCCGTCGTCGCGGCGGGCCGGCCGGCGGCGCTCGGGTGAGCGTTCGGGTGGTCGTGGCCGACGACCAGGAGCTGGTGCGCAGCGGGTTCAGCATGATCCTGGACGCGCAGCCCGACATCGAGGTGGTCGCGGAGGCCGGGGACGGCGCGGAGGCGGTCGCCGCGGTCGAGCGGCACGCGCCGGACGTGCTGCTCCTGGACATCCGCATGCCGGTCATGGACGGTCTCGAGGCGGCCCGGCGGGTGTGCGCGGGCTCCGCCTGCAAGGTCGTCATGCTGACCACCTTCGACCTCGACGAGTACGTGTACGAGGCCCTGTACGCGGGCGCCAGCGGCTTCCTGCTCAAGGACGTGCGCCGGGACGACCTGGTGCACGCGGTACGGGTGGTCGCGGCCGGCGACTCGCTGCTGGCCCCGGCGGTGACGCGCCGGCTGGTCGCGGACATCGTGCGGCGCCGGCACGAGGAGGCCGCGGCCGACGTCACTCCGCGGCGCCTGGAGGTACTGACCGCGCGCGAGGTCGAGACGCTGCGGCTGCTGGCGCGGGGGCTGTCCAACTCCGAGATCGCCACGACGCTGTTCGTGAGCGAGCACACGGTCAAGACGCATGTCAGCAACGTGCTGAGCAAGCTCGGTCTCAGGGACCGGGTGCAGGCGGTGATCTGCGCGTACGAGACCGGTCTGGTGGCTCCCGGCTCCCCCTGACGGGTGAGGCGGCGGGCGTTCTCCCCCGCACGGGCGAGGCCGCGAACCGCTCCTGTCGGCGATCCGGCGGACCGCCCGCGGCCCCGACTCTGGTGGCGACGACGCAAGTTCGAAGCCCGACCGCCGGGAGGGACCACCGTGCTGTCCACACTCGCCCGGGCGGCGACCCGCCGCCCCTTGACCGTGATGCTCCTGTGGGGCCTCTTCCTGCTGCTCGGCTTCGGCCTCGGCACGGGCGTGTTCGGGAAGCTCTCCGACGACGTGCCCGACGTCCCGGGCACCGAGTCCCAGGTCGCCGCCGACCACCTGGACGGCCTCGACCCGGCGGGTGACTCGATCACCGGGGTGGTGGAGGCCGCCGTCGCGGACCCCGCCGTGCGCGGCGAGGTGCGGCGGGCCGTGGCCGACCTGCGGGACGTCGCGGGGGTCGCCGAGGTGCCCGACCCCTACGCCACTCCCGGGCTGGTCGCCGAGGACGGGCGGGCACTGATCGTCTCCGTCACCCTGGAGGGCGGACTCGGCGACGACGCCGAGGAGTCGGCGGTGGACCAGGCCTCCGGCCGGCTGCACCAGATCGCCGGGAGTGGGGTGTCCGGGGTCCACGTCAGCGGCGGACCGCTGCTGGGGCAGCAGCTCGGCGAGCGCGCCCAGGAGGACGTGAAGAACGCGGAGTTGATCTCACTGCCGGTGGTGCTGGTCCTGCTGCTCGTCGTGTTCGGGGGGCTGCGCGCGGCCGGGCTGCCGTTGCTGGTGGCGGTCGCCGGAATCGCGGGCGCGTTCCTCGCGCTGTTCGGCTTCAGTCGGTTCACGGACATCTCCGTGTACGCGATCCAGGTCACGACGATGCTGGGACTCGGCCTGGCGGTGGACTACGCCCTGCTGATGCTGGTCCGCTTCCGTGAGGAGCGGCGGCACACCCCGGACGTGGCCGAGGCCGTGCACCGTACGGTCGCGGCGGCCGGGCGGACGGTGCTGTTCTCGGGGCTGACGGTGGCCGTGAGCCTGGCCGGGCTGCTGGTCTTCCCGAGCACGTTCCTGCGCAGCATGGGGCTCGCGGTGGCCGCGGTGGTCGTCGTCGACATGCTGGCCGCGCTGACACTGCTGCCCGCGCTGCTGGCCCGGTTGGGCGGCCGGATCCCCCCGGCGAAGGCGCGGCCGGAGGAGGAGGGCCGGCTCTTCGCCCGCCTCGCACGCTTCGCCGCCCGGCGGCGGGTGGCCGTCCTCGCGGTGGCCGTCCCGGCACTGCTGGTGGTGGCGCTTCCCGTCACCGGCCTGACCATCAACCTCGGGGACGCGCGACAGCTCCCGAAGAGCACCGAGGCCCGGCAGTTGTACGACGCCGTCGAGGCGCACTTCCCGCCGGGCACCGGCGTCTCACCGGTCACGGTGGTCCTGCGGCCCGGCACCGACGCCGCTACGGCCGACCGGATCCGCGCCCTGGCTCCGGGCACCGTCGACCGGGATCTGACCGGTGGCACGAGGGTGCTCGAACTGCCCGCGGGAGGGCCGGCCGACGGCCACCGAACTCGTCGAGCGGGTGCGGGACCTGCGGGGCGACGCGCCCGTACAGGTCACGGGCGCCGCGGCCCAGCTCGTCGACTTCCGGCAGATGCTCGCCGACCGCGCGCCCTGGGCGGCGCTGACCGTCCTGGCGGGGATCTTCGTGCTGCTGTTCGCGTTCACCGGGTCGGTGCTGCTGCCGCTGCGCACCGTCGCGACCACGCTGCTCAGCCTCGGGGCCGCGCTGGGCGCGGTGGTGTGGGTGTTCCAGGACGGCCATCTCGCCGGGCTGATCGGCGCTGAGGGGCTGGGCGCGCTGAGCCTGACGGCGCCTCCGCTGATCATCGCCATCGCCTTCGGACTGGCCATGGACTACGAGCTGTTCATCCTGGCCCGGATGCGTGAGGCCCGGGAGCGGACCGGGGACGACCGGGAGGCCGTGGTGACCGGCCTGCGCCGTTCCGGCCGGGTGGTGACCTGCGCGGCGCTGCTCCTCGCGGTGGTGTTCGGCGCCTTCATGACGGGCGGTTTCTCCCCGATCCTGCAGATCGGGCTCGGCCTCACCCTGGCGGTGCTGATCGACGCCACGGTCGTCCGGATGCTGCTGGTACCGGCCACGATGGCGCTGCTCGGCCGCCGCGCCTGGTGGGCGCCGAAGCCGCTGCGCCGGGTGCACGACCGGTTCGGGGTGCGCGAGGAGGCCGCCGCCCCGGCTCCGCCGCGGCCCGTGGTGCGCTGAGGCACCGGGCACGCGGGCCGGCCGTGGTGCTCCCCGACGGGGGTGGGGAGGACCACGGCCGAGGCGCGGGCCTGGACGCACGCCCACGCCCGGCACTTTCGTGACGTTCACGACGTTCACGGGCTGAACTCCCCGGCGTGGTAGGGACTTTCTCGGCTTCACCTCTTGACGGCGGCGGCGACCGGGAGCACATTGGCCGCACTCTGAGAGCGCTCTCAGAATCACGACCTCCTCCCCTCGGAGCGCACTCGGGCGCACCGCTTCCCACTCCCGCATCGAGAGGCGACCCCCACATGAGTCAGACATCCGGCAACCCGCCCAGACGCCGGCCGCTGCGCCGGGCGCTGGTGGCCGTCGTCGGCACGCTCGGTCTCGCCGCGGCGGCGACGGCCGTGACGGGTCCGTCGGCGGGCGCGGCCGTGCCTCCGCCCCCGTCCGGCTGGACGCAGGTCTTCGCCGACGACTTCGACGGCGCGGCGGGCTCCGGCGTGAACACCGCGAACTGGCAGTACGACACCGGCACTTCGTATCCCGGCGGGCCCGCCAACTGGGGCACCGGCGAGATCGAGACGATGACCTCCTCCCCGAGCAACGTCTCGCTGGACGGCAACGGCAACCTGCGCATCACCCCCCAGCGCGACGGCGCCGGCAACTGGACCTCGGGCCGCATCGAGACCAGGCGCGCCGACTTCGAGCCCCCGGCCGGCGGCAAGCTGCGCGTGGAGGCCCGCATCCAGGTCCCGAACGTCACCGGGGCAGCGGCCAAGGGCTACTGGCCGGCGTTCTGGATGCTGGGCGCGCCCTACCGGGGCAACTACTGGAACTGGCCGGGT
Organism: Streptomyces sp. CCM_MD2014; assembly: GCF_000772045.1. Taxonomy (GTDB): domain Bacteria; phylum Actinomycetota; class Actinomycetes; order Streptomycetales; family Streptomycetaceae; genus Streptomyces; species Streptomyces salinarius. The sequence goes on from NZ_CP009754.1 coordinate 1,157,155, forward strand.
GTCGGCGAGATCGACATCATGGAGAACACCCAGGGCCTCAACACGGTCTGGTCCACGCTGCACTGCGGCACCTCTCCCGGCGGCCCGTGCAACGAGACCAGCGGCATCGGCGGCAACACCCCGTGTCCCGGCACCACCTGCCAGGCGGGCTTCCACACCTACCGGGTGGAGTGGGACCGCTCGACGAGCGCCGAGGAGATCCGCTTCTACGTCGACGGCAACAACTTCCACACCGTCCGCGAGAACCAGGTGGACGCGACGACGTGGGCGAACGCCACGAACCACGGCTACTTCATCATCCTCAACGTGGCGATGGGCGGCGGCTTCCCGGACGCCTTCGGCGGCGGTCCGGACGGCGGCACCCAGCCCGGCCACTCCATGCTCGTGGACTACGTCCAGGTGCTGTCGGCCGGTGGGAGCGGTACCACGCCGCCCCCGACCGGCGGGGACCGCGACGCGTACAGCACCATCGAGGCCGAGTCGTACGACGCCCAGTCCGGCACCATGACCGAGGGCACCTCCGACTCGGGCGGCGGGAGCAACCTCGGCGCCCTCGCGAACGGCGACTGGGTGCAGTACAAGGGCGTGAAGTTCGGTTCGAGCGCGGCGACCCAGTTCAAGGCCCGGGTGGCGAGCGGCGCTGCCGCCGGGGTCAGCGGTCTGGTCGAGGTGCGCCTGGACAGCCGCGGCAGCACGCCGATCGGCAGCTTCGCGGTGGGCAGCACGGGCGGCTGGCAGTCCTGGCGCACGATCCCGGCGAACATCGCCTCGGTGACGGGCACCCACGACGTGTACCTCACCTTCACCAGCGGCCAGCCCGCCGACTTCGTGAACGTGAACTGGTTCGCCTTCGGCCACTGAGCGGCCACCGACCCCCCGCAGGAGAGGCGAAGGGGCTCCACGCACCGTGGGGCCCCTTCGTCGTGCCGTGCGGCCTTCCTCAGCGCAGCTCCGCCCGGAAGGCCGCCGGGGTCTGCTCCGTGTGCTGCTGGAAGAACTTGGAGAAGTTCGCCGCGTCCGGGAAGCCGACCGCCGCGCCGACCCGGCCGATCGGCATCTCGGTGTGGGCGAGGAGGCGTTTGGCCTCCAGGACGACGCGCTTGTCGATGAAACCCTTGGGCGTCTCGCCGGTGGCGGCGCGCACCGCGCGCACGAGGGTGCGGCGGGAGTAGCCGAGCGCGTCGGCGTAGGCGCTGACGCTGTGGTTGGTGGCGAAGCCCCGCTCGACGGCGTCCCGGAAGAGGGTGAAGGTGCTGTCCCCCGGCGGGTCCGCCCGCCCCTGCCGCGCGGCGCTCGCGGAACTGGCCGCGAGGTGCGCGAGGCGCAGCAGGAACGCGGAGAGCGTGTGGCGCAGCACGGCGGTGTGCAGGCTCAGCGGGAGCGTGGTCGCGTCCTCGTACTCGCGCCGCAACTGGTCGAGCGCCGCCGTCAGTCCGGCGAGGCGTGCCTCGTCGGGGTGGAGCAGGGGCGGCAGGTCGTAGCGGTAGAGGCCGGTGGCCTCGACGGTGGCGCGGGGCAGGAAGCCGGGCTGCATGGTGAGCACCGTTCCGCGGTACTCGCCCTCCGGCGCGAAGCGGTGGACCTGGCCGGGACGGATCCACAGCAGATCGCCGGCCGACGCCTCGTACTCGGCGAAGTCGATCATGTGACGGACCGGGCCGCCCGTGAAGAGCATGACGATGTGGAAGTCGATGCGGTGGACGCGGTGCAGCGGGGCGTGCGCGTGCCAGGTGCGGCCGTCCCCCATGGGCCCGACCTGCATGCCGACACCGAGGAGGCTGAGATCGACCGGGAAGGGGAACGTTCTGATCCCGTCACCGCCGTCGGCGCCTCGGCCGTCGTCACCGTCTTGGATGTTTTCGTCCGCCATGTCCTTCTCGCGCCGTCCCGCCCGTACGCCCCGCGGCCGGGGCGTGTCCCAGTTTCACCACAGGCTGACACACCACGACCTTCACTCTCAAAAGTCAGACTTTTAAGTTTGAAGGCGTCAGACCAGCCACTTCGCTCCGACAGAGGATTTCTTGAAGATGAGCACGCAGACAACGGACGGCGCGGACCGCTTCGAATGGACCGAACTCGACCGGCGTGCCGTCGACACCGCCCGGGTCCTCGCGGCCGACGCCGTGCAGAAGGTGGGCAACGGCCACCCGGGTACCGCGATGGCGCTCGCCCCGGCGGCGTACACGATCTTTCAGAAGATGATGCGTCACGACCCCGCCGATCCCGAGTGGACCGGCCGTGACCGCTTCGTCCTCTCCCCCGGCCACACCTCGCTGACCCTCTACACCCAGCTCTTCCTCGCCGGGTACGAGGTGGAGCTGGGCGACCTCGAGGCCTTCCGCACGCACGGCTCGAAGACGCCGGGCCATCCCGAGTACGGGCACACGGCCGGCGTGGAGACCACGACCGGTCCGCTGGGCCAGGGTGTGGCCAACGCGGTGGGCATGGCGATGGCCGCCCGCTACGAGCGCGGCCTGTTCGACCCCGAGGCCGCCGAGGGCGAGTCGCCCTTCGACCACACGATCTGGGCGATCGTCAGCGACGGCGACCTCCAGGAGGGCGTGTCCGCCGAGGCGTCGTCGCTGGCCGGTCACCAGAAGCTCGGCAACCTCGTCTTCCTCTACGACGACAACCACATCTCCATCGAGGGCGACACCGCGACCGCGTTCTCCGAGGACGTGCTGAAGCGGTACGAGGCCTACGGCTGGCACGTGCAGCGCATCGAGCCCGCCGAGAGCGGCGACGTGGACGTGCACGCGCTGCACGCGGCGCTGACGGCGGCGAAGGCCGAGACCGGGCGCCCGTCCATCATCGCCATGCGCACGATCATCGCCTGGCCCGCCCCGAACGCCCAGAACACCGAGGCGTCCCACGGCTCCGCCCTCGGCCCGGAGGAGGTCGCCGCGACCAAGCGCGTCCTCGGCTTCGACCCGGAGCGGTCCTTCGAGGTCGCCGACGAGGTCCTCGCCCACACCCGACGGGCCCTGGACCGGGGCGCCGAGGCGCACGCCGCCTGGGACAAGCGGATCGCCGCCTGGCGCGACGCCGCCCCCGAGCGCGCCGAGCTCTTCGACCGCGTGGTCGCCGGCCGGCTGCCCGAGGGCTGGGAGGACGCCCTGCCGGTGTTCGAGACCGGCAAGGCGGTCGCGACCCGTGCCGCCTCCGGCAAGGTCCTCCAGGCGCTCGGCCCGGTGCTGCCCGAACTGTGGGGCGGCTCCGCGGACCTGGCCGGCTCGAACAACACCACCATCGACAAGTCGTCGTCCTTCCTCCCGGCCGGCAACCCGCTTCCCGAGGCCGACCCGTACGGCCGCACCGTCCACTTCGGCATCCGCGAGTTCTCCATGGCCGCCGAGATGAACGGCATCGCCCTGCACGGCAACACGCGGATCTACGGCGGCACGTTCCTGGTCTTCTCCGACTACATGCGCAACGCGGTCCGCATGTCCGCACTGATGCAGCTGCCGGTGACGTACGTGTGGACGCACGACTCGATCGGCCTCGGCGAGGACGGCCCCACCCACCAGCCGGTCGAGCACCTGGCTTCCCTGCGTGCCATCCCCGGCCTCAACGTCGTCCGCCCGGCCGACGCCAACGAGACGGCGACCGTGTGGGCCGAGATCCTCCGGCGGCACTCCACCCACCCGGCGCCGCACGGCCTCGCCCTCACCCGCCAGGGGGTGCCGACCTACGCGCCGAACCCGGACGCGGCGCGCGGCGGGTACGTCCTCGCCGACGCCTCCACCGGCACTCCGGACGTCGTCCTGATCGCCACCGGCTCCGAGGTGCAGCTGGCGATGGCCGCGCGGGAGGCGCTGGAGGCCGAGGGCACGCGCACGCGCGTGGTGTCGATGCCGTCCGTGGAGTGGTTCGAGGAGCAGCCCCGCGCGTACCGCGAGAGCGTGCTGCCGCCGTCCGTGCGGGCGCGGGTGGCCGTGGAGGCCGGGATCGGTCTGACCTGGCACAAGTACGTCGGGGACGCGGGCCGCATCGTCTCCCTGGAACACTTCGGCGCCTCCGCCGACGCGAAGACCCTGTTCACCGAGTTCGGCTTCACCGCCGATCACGTGGCCGCCGCCGCCCGGGAATCCCTGGCCGCCACCCGCGGCTGATCACACCGGATCCCATCCCGATCCGACCGCAGAAAGAGAAGATGATCACTGTGACCGAAGCAACCGCCTCCGCGGGAGCACTGCAGCGCCTGGCCGACCAGGGGGTGTCCGTCTGGCTGGACGATTTGTCGCGGCGGCGGATCGAGTCCGGCAACCTCGCCGAGCTGGTCCGGACGAAGAACGTCGTCGGCGTCACCACCAACCCGTCGATCTTCCAGGCCGCCATCGGCTCCGGCGAGGGCTACGAGGAGCAGCTCGCCGACCTCGCCACCCGGGGCGTCACCGTGGAGGAGGCGGTCCGGATGATGACCACCGCCGACGTCCGCGCCGCCGCGGACGTGCTGCGCGAGGTGTACGACGCCACCGGCGGCCGGGACGGCCGGGTCTCCATCGAGGTCGACCCGCGTCTGGCCCACGACACGCGGGCCACGGTCGCCGAGGCCAGGCAGTTGGCCTGGCTGGTCGACCGGCCCAACGTGATGATCAAGATCCCGGCGACGCGGGCCGGCCTCCCGGCGATCACGGAGGTCGTCGGCGCCGGCATCAGCGTCAACGTCACGCTGATCTTCTCCCTGGAGCGCTACCGCGAGGTCATGGACGCCTACCTCACCGGTCTGGAGAAGGCGCGGGCGGCCGGGATCGACCTGGCCGGCATCCACTCGGTGGCGTCCTTCTTCGTCTCCCGCGTCGACAGCGAGATCGACAAGCGCCTGTCGCTGCTGGGCACGGACGAGGCGCTCGGCCTGCGCGGGAAGGCAGCGCTGGCCAACGCGCGACTGGCCTACGAGGCGTACGAGAACGTCTTCGCGGGCGACCGTTTCACCGCCCTCGCGGGGGCCCGCGCCAACCCCCAGCGTCCCCTGTGGGCGTCGACCGGGGTGAAGGACCCGGCATTCCGGGACACCCTGTACGTGGAGGAGCTGGTCGCTCCCGGCACCGTGAACACGATGCCGGAGGCCACCCTGGACGCCACCGCCGATCACGGCGAGGTCCGGGGCGACACGGTCACCGGCGGGTACGCCCAGGCCCGGGCCGACCTCGCGGCGGTGGAGCGGCTCGGCGTGTCGTACGACGAGGTGGTGGAGCAGTTGGAGCGAGAGGGCGTGGCGAAGTTCGAGGCGGCCTGGGACGACCTGCTCGCCGCCGTGACGAAGTCCCTCGACAGCAAGGGAGTTGACGGGGAATGAGCGAGGAGCTTCCCGCTGGGGCGCCCCAGGAGACCAAGGCGACGAAGGAAGCCAAGGAGACCCGGACGGCTCAGGACGCGGCGGGACCGCTGCACGCCGAGGAGGCCGAGGAGGCCCGCGCCGCCGGGACGGCGAAGGCGTCCGGGCGGGCGAAAACTCCCCGGAACGCGAAGAAGTCCGCGACGGACCGCGCCGCCAAGGGGGCGAAGGGCAAGGGCGCGGCCGCGGAGGGCGTCGAGCCGGCGGCACCGCTCGACTGGAGCAACCCGCTGCGGGATCCCCAGGACCGCCGTCTGCCCCGTATCGCGGGCCCCTCCGGGCTGGTCATCTTCGGCGTCACGGGCGACCTCTCCCGCCGCAAGCTGATGCCGGCCGTGTACGACCTGGCCAACCGCGGCCTGCTGCCGCCCGGCTTCTCGCTGGTCGGCTTCGCCCGCCGGGACTGGGAGGACCAGGACTTCGCCCAGGTGGTGCACGACGCGGTCAAGGAGCACGCGCGCACGCCGTTCCGCGAGGAGGTCTGGCAGCAGCTCTCCGAGGGCATGCGGTTCATCCCCGGCGACTTCGACGACGACAACGCGTTCGAACAGCTGCGCAAGGCCGTCGACGAGCTGGACGCCTCCCGCGGCACCAGCGGCAACTACGCCTTCTACCTCTCCGTGCCGCCGAAGTTCTTCCCGAAGGTCGTCCAGCAGCTCAAGAAGCACGGGCTGACCGACGCGCCGGACGGCTCCTGGCGCCGCGCGGTGATCGAGAAGCCGTTCGGCCACGACCTGGACAGCGCCCGCGACCTGAACGCGCTGGTCCACGAGGTGTTCGATCCGGAGCAGGTCTTCCGCATCGACCACTACCTGGGCAAGGAGACCGTCCAGAACATCCTGGCGCTGCGCTTCGCCAACCAGATGTACGAGCCGATCTGGAACCGGTCCTACGTGGACCACGTGCAGATCACCATGGCCGAGGACATCGGCATCGGCGGCCGGGCCGGCTACTACGACGGCATCGGCGCCGCCCGGGACGTCATCCAGAACCACCTCCTCCAGCTAATGGCCCTCACCGCCATGGAGGAGCCCGCCGCCTTCGACGCGCGGTCGCTGCTCACCGAGAAGCTGAAGGTGCTGCGCGCCGTGCGGCTGCCCGACGACCTGGGCGAGCACACGGTGCGCGGTCAGTACGCGGGCGGCTGGCAGGGCGGCGCGCAGGTGCCCGGCTATCTGGAGGAGGAGGGCATCGACCCGGCCTCCACCACCGACACCTACGCGGCGATCAAGCTGGGCATCGACAACCGCCGCTGGGCGGGCGTCCCCTTCTATCTGCGCACCGGCAAGCGCCTGGGTCGGCGGGTCACGGAGATCGCCGTCGTCTTCCAGCGCGCCCCGCACTCCCCCTTCGACTCCACCGCCACGGAGGAGCTGGGCGAGAACGCGATCGTCATCCGCGTCCAGCCCGACGAGGGCATGACGGTGCGGTTCGGCTCCAAGGTGCCGGGCACGTCGATGGAGATCCGGGACGTGTCGATGGACTTCGCCTACGGCGAGTCGTTCACGGAGTCCAGCCCGGAGGCGTACGAACGGCTGATCCTGGACGTCCTCCTGGGTGACGCGAACCTGTTCCCGCGCCACCAGGAGGTGGAAGAGTCCTGGCGGATCCTCGACCCGATCGAGGAGTACTGGGCCTCGCACGACAAGCCCGCGCAGTACGCGTCGGGCGGCTGGGGACCGCGGGAAGCCGACGAGATGCTCGCACGAGACGGACGGAGCTGGCGCAGGCCATGAGGATCGACCTGACCGACACCACGGCAAGCAAGATCAACAAGGCGTTGGTGCAGGGCCGCCGGGCCATCGGCACCCCGGCCGTGGGCATGGTGCTCACGCTGGTCATCGTCACGGACGAGGAGAACGCCTACGACGCGATCAAGGCCGCCGAGGAGGCCTCGCACGAGCACCCCTCGCGCACCCTGGTCGTCATCAAGCGCCACCCCCGCAACCTGCGCGACCGCACCCGCTCCCACCTCGACGCCGAGGTCCGCGTCGGCTCCGAGGCCGGCACCGGCGAGACTGTCGTCCTGCGCATGTACGGCGAGGTGTCCGAGCACGCCGACTCGGTGGTGCTGCCGCTGCTGCTGCCGGACGCGCCGGTGGTCGTGTGGTGGCCGGTGGAGGCGCCGGACAACCCCGCGAAGGACCCGCTGGGCGCGCTGGCCCAGCGCCGGATCACCGACCTGTACACGGTCGAGCGGCCGATGGAGGTGCTGGAGCGCCGGGTCCGCGCCTACGCGCCCGGCGACACCGACCTCGCCTGGACCCGGCTGACGCTGTGGCGCTCGATGCTGGCCGCGGCCCTGGACCAGGCCCGGGTGCCGGTGACCTCCGCGGTCGTGGAGGCCGAGGCGGACAACCCGGCCGCCGAGCTGCTGGCCCGCTGGCTGGAGGCCCGCCTGGGCGTCCGCGTGGACCGCGTGATCACCGACGGACCGGTCGTCACGGCCGTCCGCCTGGGCACGGCGAACGGCGAGATCGTCGTCGACCGTCCGGAGGGCCCGCTCGCCACGATGACTCTCCCGGGGCAGCCCCCGCGCTCCGTCGCCCTGAAGGTGCGCCCCACCTCCGAACTGATCGCCGAGGAGCTCAGGCGCCTCGACGCCGACGAGATGTACGCCGTCGCCCTGCGCGGCGAGGCCGGCAAGGAGACCCCCGTTCATGTCTGACACCCCCAAGCTCAACCAGCGGCCCCAGTGGACCGCGCTCGCGGACCACGCCAAGGGCGCGGTGCCCCGCGCGGACCTGCGCGAGCTGTTCGACCGGGACCCCGGGCGGGCCGAGCGGTACGTCGTGCGCGTCGGCGACCTGCGCATCGACTACTCGAAGCATCTCGTCACCGACGAGACGCTGCGACTGCTGCGCGAACTGGCCGATGCGACCGACGTGTTCGGGCTGCGCGACGCCATGTTCCGCGGTGAGCGGATCAACATCACCGAGGACCGGGCGGTCCTGCACACCGCGCTGCGCGCCCCGAGGGACGCGGTGATCGAGGTGGACGGCGAGAACGTCGTTCCCCAGGTCCACGCGGTGCTCGACAAGATGGCCGGCTTCGCCGACCGGGTCCGCTCCGGCGAGTGGACCGGCCACACGGGCAAGCGCATCAAGAACGTCGTCAACATCGGCATCGGCGGCTCCGACCTGGGCCCCGCGATGGCCTACGAGGCGCTGCGCGCCTTCACCGACCGCTCCCTCACGCTGCGGTTCGTCTCCAACGTGGACGGCGCCGACCTGCACGAGGCGGTCCGGGACCTGGACCCGGCCGAGACGCTGTTCATCATCGCCTCCAAGACCTTCACCACCATCGAGACGATCACCAACGCCACCTCGGCGCGCTCCTGGCTGCTGGCCGGCCTCGGCGGCGACGAGAAGGCGGTCGCGAAGCACTTCGTGGCCCTGTCGACGAATGCCGGGAAGGTCGCGGACTTCGGCATCGACACGGCCAACATGTTCGAGTTCTGGGACTGGGTCGGCGGCCGGTACTCCTACGACTCGGCCATCGGCCTGTCCCTGATGATCGCCATCGGCCCGGACCGCTTCCGCGAGATGCTCGACGGCTTCCGCATCGTCGACGAGCACTTCCGCAACGCCGAGGCCCCGGCCAATGCGCCGCTCATCCTCGGTCTGCTGGGCGTCTGGTACGGCGACTTCCTGGACGCGCAGTCGCACGCGGTGCTGCCGTACAGCCACTACCTGTCGAAGTTCACCGCGTATCTCCAGCAGCTCGACATGGAGTCCAACGGCAAGTCCGTCGACCGCGAGGGCAATCCCGTGGAGTGGCAGACCGGGCCGGTGGTCTGGGGCACGCCGGGCACCAACGGGCAGCACGCCTACTACCAGTTGATCCACCAGGGCACGAAGCTGATCCCGGCGGACTTCATCGGCTTCGCCCGCCCGGTGGCCGAGCTGAGCGACGGACTGAAGGCCCAGCACGACCTGCTGATGGCCAACTTCTTCGCCCAGACCCAGGCCCTCGCCTTCGGCAAGACCCCCGACGAGGTACGCGCCGAGGGGGTGCCCGAGGAGCTGGTCCCGCACAAGACCTTCCGCGGCAACCACCCCACCACGACGATCCTGGCCGCCGAACTGACCCCGTCCGTCCTCGGCCAGCTGATCGCCCTCTACGAGCACAAGGTGTTCGTCCAGGGCGCGGTCTGGAACATCGACTCCTTCGACCAGTGGGGCGTCGAACTCGGCAAGGTGCTCGCCAAGCGGATCGAGCCCGCCCTCACCGACGGCTCGGAAGTCCCGGGCCTGGACGCCTCCACCAAGGCACTGGTCGCCGCCTACCGTGAACTGAAGGAAGTGCACTGACATGGAGATCGGTCTCGTTGGTCTCGGCAAGATGGGCGGCAACATGCGCGAGCGTCTGCGCAACGCCGGCCACACCGTCGTCGGATACGACACCAATCCCGAACGGGCCGACGTGGACAGCCTGGTCGAGCTCGTCGACCGGCTGGAGCGGCCGCGCGCGGTCTGGGTGATGGTCCCGGCCGGCGGCGCCACCCAGCACGTCATCGACCAGCTGGCCACGCTGCTCAAGCCCGGGGACACCGTCATCGACGGCGGCAACTCCCGCTGGACGGACGACGAGAAGCACGCCGAGGAGCTGGGCAAGCGCGGCATCAACTTCGTCGACGCGGGCGTCTCGGGCGGCGTGTGGGGACTGAAGAACGGCTACGCCCTGATGGTCGGCGGCGACAAGGAGACCGTCGACGACCTCAAGCCGATCTTCGACGCCCTCAAGCCCGACGGCCCCTACGGCTACGTCCACGCGGGCAAGGTCGGCGCCGGGCACTTCTCCAAGATGGTCCACAACGGCATCGAGTACGCCATGATGCAGGCCTACGCCGAGGGCTGGGAGCTGCTGGAGAAGGTCGACTCCGTGGACAACGTCCGCGAGGTCTTCCGCTCCTGGCAGGAGGGCACCGTCATCCGCTCCTGGCTGCTCGACCTGGCGGTCAACGCCCTGGACGAGGACCACCACCTGGAGAAGCTGCGCGGGTACGCGGAGGACTCCGGCGAGGGCCGCTGGACGGTGGAGGCGGCGATCGACAACGCGGTGCCGCTGCCCGCGATCACGGCCTCCCTCTTCGCGCGGTTCGCGTCCCGCCAGGACGACTCCCCGCAGATGAAGATGATCGCCGCGCTGCGCAACCAGTTCGGCGGGCATGCCGTGGAGTCGGCCAAGAAGTAGGCGGCGCCGAGGACGCGTTGACGTGATCGGCCGGTTCGGGTCAGAGTCCCTCCCTGATGGAGATCAACGACCTGACACCGGCCGAGTCGCGTCTGTGGCGGGCGTTCGCCTCGGGCACCGACGTGGACTTCCGCGGCACCGGCAGCGGCCCCACCGCGGCGGACTCCGACGACCCCGCCGACGGCCGCACCTGGGGTTCCGAGCGGACCGTGCGCGCGAGTGTGCTGCGCTCCCTGCTCCTGGACGGCCCGCGGGAGGAAGGCCGGGTCGCCGCACTCACTCTCGCCGGGGCGCGCGTCACCGGGCAGCTGGACCTTCAGCACGCGACGGTCGACCACCCGGTGCGCCTGCGGCACTGCCACTTCGACGAGGCACCCAGGTTCTACGGGGCCCGGCTGCGTGAGCTGAACCTGAGCGAGTCCGTGCTGCCCGGGCTGATCTCGCACGCCGTGCGGGTGGAGGGCGTACTGCGGCTGACCCGGGCCCGGTTCGAGGGCATGGTGCGGCTCGCGGGGGCGGAGATCACGGGCAGCCTGTACCTGGAGGGCACCCGCATCGAGGCCCCGGACACCGAGGGCCCGGTGCTCCAGCTCAACCAGGCCGTGCTGGGCGCCGACCTGTGGGCGCCGGGGCTCAGCACCCGCGGTTCGGTACGGCTCACCGGCGCCTCCGTCACGGGCACGGTGAACCTCCGGGACGCCCGACTCGACGCCGCCGGCGGCACCGCCCTGGACGCGCAGAACCTCGTCGTCGGCTCCGGCGTCGGCGCCTCGTGCCTGCGCGCCCGCGGCCGGGTCGACTTCCGCGGCGCCCGCGTCCCGGGGACCCTCGACCTGCTGCACGCGAGCCTGTCCTCGACGGGCGGCACCGCGCTGCGCGCGAGCAGCTGCGTCATCGGCGAACTGTGGCTGCGGCGCGGCGACCGGATCGAGGGCGCCCTCAACCTGCGGCGCTCCCAGATCGACCTGCTCACCCTCGACACCGGGAAACTCCCGTCCGAGGTGTATCTCGGCGACCTCACCTACACCGCCCTCGCCCCGCACGAACCCGCCCAGCGGCGGCTGCCCATGCTGGAGCGAGACGGCGACGGCTTCGTGCCGTATGCCTACGAGCAGTTGACCGCCTCCTACCGCCGGATCGGCGACGACGACGCGGCCCGGCTGGTGCAACTGGCCAAGCAGCGCCGGCGGCGGCGCACCCTGCCCTGGTACGGCCGCCTGTGGGGGCATCTGCAGGACGTCGCCGTCGGCTACGGCTTCCGTCCGCTGCGCGCGGGCGGCTGGCTGCTGTCGCTGCTCGCGGTCGGCTCGGTCGCGTACGGCCTGCATCATCCACCGCCGCTCAAGCCGGCCGAGGCCCCGGACTTCAACCCGGTGTTCTACACGCTGGACCTGCTGCTGCCGGTGATCTCCTTCGGCCAGGAGAGCGCCTTCGCGCCCGAGGGCGGGTACCAGACCCTGTCGTACGTCCTGATCCTCATGGGATGGATCCTGGCCACCACCGTCGTCGCCGGTGTGACCCGCACCGTCAGCCGCCAGTGACACCGGCACCCGAGCGCCGGCCGCGAGCCGACGCGTCTCGGGTTCCGGGGGTGCGCGCGTTCCGGGGGCGCGAGTGCGGGGTATGCCAGACCCACCCCGAAGAACGATCAAGGAGAACGATGGCGATGCCACCCCTGCGGCAGGAGGTCGACGCGGGTGCGGCCGGGCTGGACCCCGAGGCACTGGACCGGCTCGACCTGCACTTCGCCCGGCAGGTCGACGAGGGACGGCTGCCCGGTTTCCTGGTGGCCGTCGCCCGCGGCGGACGCGTCGCCCACCTGACCGTGCACGGCCTGCGGGACGTCGCCGCCGGGCTGCCCGTCACGGCGGACACCCTGTGGCGGATCTACTCCATGACCAAGCCCGTCACCGCGGTGGCCGTGCTGATGCTGCTGGAGGAGGGCCGGCTGTCGCTCGACGACCCGGTGCACCGGTACCTCCCGGCCTTCGCCGAGCCCCGGGTGTACGTGGCGGGGCCCGCGGACGACCCCGTCACCCGGCCGACCGCCGGGCCCGTCCGCGTCCGCCACCTGATGACCCACACCGCCGGACTGACCTTCGGCTTCTACCACACCCACCCGGTCGACGCGCTGTACCGGGCGTCGGGCCTGGAGTCGTCGGTGCGGCCGGGCGCTGACCTGGCGGAGACCGTCGATCTGTACGCCTCCCTGCCGCTCCAGTTCGAACCGGGCACGCAGTGGAACTACTCGGTGGCCAGCAATGTCCTCGGGCGCCTGGTGGAGGTGGTGTCCGGGCAGCCGCTCGACGCGTTCTGCGCCGAGCGGATCTTCGGCCCGCTCGGGATGACGGACACCGGATTCCACGTCACCGACGAGCAGGCCGGCCGGCTGGCCGAGCTCTACGGCGAGACGGACGACGGCGGCATCGAACCGGTCCCCGGCCTGCCGCTGAGGGGCGGCCGGCCACGGTTCCTGTCGGGCAGCGGCGGCCTGGCCTCCTCGGCGTACGACGTGCACCGCTTCGCGGAACTGCTGCGGCGCCGGGGCGAACTCGACGGCGTCCGCCTGCTCTCCCCCGCGACGGTGGACCTGATGACCCGCAATCACCTGCCCGGCAACGCCGACCTGCGCGCCTTCGGCAGCCGCCCGGCGCACGACCGGCCCGGCAACGACGGGGTCGGCTTCGGTCTCGGCGTCTCCGTGGTGATCGACCCGGACCGCACCCAGGCGCCCTCCGGGCTCGGCACGTACGGCTGGAGCGGAGTGGCGACGACCACCTTCTGGGTCGATCCGGGCCGCGACCTGACGGTGCAGTTCCTGACCCAGGTGCGGCCGAAGTCCTCGCACACGGTCTACCCGGACCTCAAGCGGCTGGTGGCCGCCGCCGTGACGGACTGACCGCCCCGCCCCTCTCCTGCTCAGGACGACACGTGCGCCACCGCGTCGAGGTGGGGCAGGTGGTGGTCGAGCCGTTCCCGCTTGGTGCGCAGGTAGGTGATGTTGCTCTCGCACGGCGGTATCAGCAGCGGCACCTGCTCGCTGACCCTGATGCCGTGCCGCACCAACGCCTCCCGCTTGCGCGGGTTGTTGGACATCAGGCGCACGGAACGCACACCCAGGTCACCCAGGATGCGGGCGGCCACACCGTAGTCGCGGGCGTCCACCGGCAGGCCGAGGGCCAGGTTCGCCTCCACGGTGTCCAGGCCCTCCGCCTGCAACGCCATCGCGCGCAGCTTGGCGAGCAGCCCGATGCCGCGCCCCTCGTGCCCGCGCAGATAGACGACCACCCCGCTTCCCGCGACGGCCACTTCCCGCAGCGCGGCGGCGAGTTGGGGGCCGCACTCGCAGTGCTGGGAGCCGAAGGCATCGCCCGTGAGGCACTCGGAGTGCAGCCGGGTGAGCACGCCGTCCGTGCCGGGCTCGCCGTGGACGAGGGCAACTTGCTCGTCACCGCGCTCGTGGTCGAAATAGCCGTACGCGCGGAATTCCCCGTACACGGTGGGCAACGGCGTCACGACCACCCGTTCCACGTCCGTCCGCTGCGACGCCTTCTTGGCGAGTACACCAATTTTTTCCGTCATGATTCTCGCGTTCCTCAACAGATCAACGGATGCTCTAATGGCTCAACAGTTCTTGTCGACCGAGACGAAAGGCCGTGCGGAAATGGATGTCTCACTGGTGCCGGCGGACACGACCGAGGACGTGCGCGGGCGGGGCGCCGGAGCGCCGCGTCAGGTGGCGGTGCTGCCGGTGGGGAGTTACGAGCAGCACGGGCCGTACCTTCCGCTGGCGACGGACACGCTCGTCGCCTGCGCCGTGGTCCGGGAGATCGCCGCCGCGTATCCGGTTCACCCGCTCCCGCCGGTGACGATCGGCTGCTCGCACGAGCACGCGGACTGGCCGGGAACCGTCAGCATCTCCGCGACGACCCTGCACGCCGTGGTGCGCGACACGGCCGACTCGCTGCGCCGCTCGGGTGTCGACGCCCTGGTGGTGGTGAACGGCCACGGCGGCAACTACGTCCTGGGCAACGTCGTCCAGGAGGCCGGCGCGCGCGGCGAGCGGATGGCGCTGTTCCCGTCCGCGGAGGACTGGGAGGAGGCGCGGGAACGGGCGGGGGTGACCACCTCGCTGCTCACCGACATGCATGCGGGAGAAATCGAGACCTCCATTCTTCTGCACACGCATCCCGAATTCGTCCGGCCCGGTTACGAGGCCGCCGATTTCGTCGCTGACGACCGGCGTCATCTGCTCTCCCTCGGTATGTCCGCCTATACCGATTCCGGTGTCATCGGGCGTCCGTCACTCGGTTCGGCGGAAAAGGGGAAGGAACTGCTGGCGAGTCTCGCGGATTCCTTCGGGGCGTATTTCTCGGTCCTCACGGCGGCGGACGTGCCCCGGCAGGGGGGTGAGCGCGGGTAGGGCCTGCCGGGGTCGGGAGCGCGCCGCGGCGGGAGGCCGTCCGGCGCGGCCCCGGGGGCGAGGACGCCCTCGGCGGGATGGGTGGGGGCGTCGGCCGGGCGGGCGGGGCCGTCGGCCGGGCGGGCGCTTGTCCCGTCCGCCGGGCGGGCGCTTGTCCCGTCCGCCGGGCGGGCGCTTGTCCCGTCCGCCGGGCGGGCGCTTGTCCCGTCCGCCGGGCGGGCGCTTGTCCCGTCCGCCGGGCGGGCGCTTGTCCCGTCCGCCGGGCGGGCGCTTGTCCCGTCCGCCGGGCGGGCGCTTGTCCCGTCCGCCGGGCGGGCGCTTGTCCCGTCCGCCGGGCGGGCGCTTGTCCCGTCCGCCGTACCTGCGGCCGCTGCCGACCCCGCACGCGTCCCGCCGTACCAGCGCACGACGAGCACGACGGCGCCGGGCAGGCTCGCGACGAAGCTGAGCACCCCGTACACGGCGGCCACGCCCAGCCCGGTGCCGGCTCCGAGTCCGGCCGCGCCGAACGCCCAGGCGGTGACCCCCTCCCGGGGGCCCCAGCCGCCGACGTTCAGCGGCAGCGTCATGGCGAGCAGCGCGAGCACGGCCAGCGGTGTCAGTACGGAGACGGAGGCGGCGCTGCCGGCCGCCCGCGCTGCCAGGAGGAACATCGCGAGGTACCCGGCCAGGACGACGGCCGACGACACCGCTACCCGCGGCAGGTTCCGCCGGGACAGCAGCGCTGCGCGCGCCTCGGCGGGCATCGCACGCGGGAGCCTCTCACGGGCTGGTGCGGGGGCCCGGTTCATGCGCAGGGCGAGGAAGACGGCGAGCGCCCCGGCCAGTGCCATCCCCACGAGCGGCGCCGCGTGCCGGGCCCCGGCCCGCACCGGGGACGGCATGGTGAGCAGCACCACGACCGCGAGGAGGGTCAGCGCGACCTGTCCGGCGACGCGTTCGAGGACGACGGACCGCACTCCGCGCCCCAGGTCACCGACGCGGCGCCCGTGCCGCACCGCGCGGTGCACGTCGCCGAGGACGCCGCCGGGGAGGGCGGCGTTGAGGAACAGCGCACGGTAGTAGTCGGCGACGGCCGGGACGAGCGGCAGCCGGATGCGCAGCCCGCGGGCCACCAGGGCCCAACGCCAGGCGCTGCACACGGTGGTGACGAGCCCGATGCCGAGCGCCGCCAGGAGCGTGGGCGCGTCGATGCCGCGCAGCCCGCCCAGGAGGGGACCGGCCCCGGTCCGCCACAGGAGTACACCGAGGATGGCGACGCCGGCGAGAGTCCCCAGACGGGTGCGCAGGGCCCGGCGCCGGGGAGGCGTGTCGCCGTTGCCGTCGGTCGTCGTGGTGTCCCGGCGCGGGGCCGTCGGCACGGGTTCGGCTTCCGCCGCCACCGTCGTCGGTGCGCTCACGAGGCCCCGCCCGTCGGCCGGCACAGCGCCAGCAGGTCGGTGTGGTGGACGACGACGCGCAGCTCCCCCGCCGCACAGGCGGCCAGGCGCTCCGCCAGGTACCGGCCGGCCGGCTCGCGCAGTCCGGGTCGCTGTTCCACGGCCGCGCCGACCCAGCCCCGCAGCCACTGCTCGGCGAGCGCGGCCTCGCCCGGTCCCAGCCGCCAGGGGCTGGGGTGCGCCCGTACGGTGGCACCGTGCGCGGCGAAGGCCTCTGCCGCCGAGGTCACCGCGTCGGGACCGAGCAGGCCGGTGCGCCGCTGGTGGTCGTTGAACGCCTCGGTGATCTCGGCGTCCAGGGGGTGTGCGGGGGCGAGTTCGACCCGTCCGGCGACGGAGAGCGTCAGCAGCGCCGGGCAGCCTGCGGCGGCGCAGGCGGCGGCGAGGGTGCCCAGCTCCCCGGCGGTGAGCACGTCCAGCAGAGCGGATGCCGTGACCAGTCCGGCGCCGGCCAGGGCGTCCGGCGTGAGGCGGGCGAGGTCACCGCGCCGGGTCTCGACGGTGACACGGCTTCCGTCCGCCGCCGAACGCGGGGCGGCGACGGCGGCGAAGTGCAGGAGGTAGGGGTCGCGGTCGTGGAGCACCCAGTGCTGGGCGCCGTCGAGAAGCGGAGCGAGCCAGCGTCCCATCGAGCCGGTGCCGCAGCCCAGGTCGTGCACGACCAGTCCGTCCGCCCGGCTCGGCAGGTTGGCGAGCCGGATGCGAAGCGGATCGAGCAGATCGTGCGCCCGCGCGGCGGCATCGGCGGGCTCACGCAGCCGCAGCCACGCGGGCGCGTACCGCGGCGGGTCGTCGGGGCGCCCGGCGCCGGCCGTGGCGGGTCCGGCCGCGACGGGTTCGCGGAGGCGGAGGGTGGCTCGCTCCACGGCGGACCCGTCGGGGCCGTCGGTGCCACGCCCGGTGCCCGCCCGGACGGGCTGCGCGGTGGGTTCCTCGGCGACCGCCGCGGTCCGGTCGGCGGCACCGCGCTCGGCGGTCCCTTCAGTCCGCCGGTCCGTCCCGTCCTCGTCGCCCGTGTCCGCGGGGTCGGTGTGCTCGCAGGAGCGGCCGACGGACCAGGCGTCCGGCTGACCGGCGGCCGGGGCGGGCCCGGTGGGCAGGTCCGCTCGCTGTCCCCGCGGTCGCCCCGCGAACGGCTCCGCCGGTCGTGGCGTCGGCGGGCGTGGCGTCGGTCCGTCGCCGGCCGGTCCGGCGCCGGGGAACACGCCGTTCGCCGACTCGGCGGCGTCCTGGGGGCCGGGCTGGGCCGGAATGGCTCCCGCGGCCGGTGCCGTCGTCTTCCTCATGCCGCTTCCCCCGGTTCGTCCGGCAGTCGGCGCAGTACGGCGGACAGGCTCCGCGCGGTGGCCGCCCAGCCGTTCAGGGCCGCGCGGCGCCCCCGAGCCGCCGCCTTGAGCCGGCGCCGTACGTCCGCCTCGCCGAACCAGCCGCGCAGTTCGGCGGCGAGCGCGACGGGGTCCTCCGGCGGAACGAGGATGCCGGGCACCCCGCCGTCGGGCGCCCGCCCCACCGCCTCCGGGAGGCCGCCGACGTCCGTGGCCAGTACGGGGATGCCGCGCGCGAGTGCCTCGGTCACCGCCATGCCGTACGTCTCGGCGTACGAGGTGAGGACCATGAGGTCGGCGGTGGCGTAGGTGGCGTCGAGCTCCGCGCCCGACCTCGGCCCGGCGAGCACCAGCCGCTCCTCCAGACCGTGCCGCACGATCAGCGACCGCAGCCGCCCGACGTACTCCGGGTCGTGCCCGAGCCCGCCGACGCACACGCAGCTCCACGGCAGGTCGGCGACCGCCGCCAGCGCCTCCACGAGCCGGTGCTGGCCCTTGCGCGGGGTGACGGCGGCGACGCACACCAGCCGGGAGACGCCGTCGGTGCCGGGCGCGAGGGGCGAGATGTCGGCGCCGGGCGCGGCGACGTGGACGCGGGCCGGGTCCAGCCCGTGGTGGGCGACGAGCCGGCGCACGGCCCAGTCGCTGGTCGCGACGACCGCCGGGACGGCACGCAGTACCGCACGCTCGCGGGCGTCGAGGTCGGCGGCGACGGCCGGGTCGAGGCCGGTCTCGTCGCCGAGCGGGAGGTGGACCAGGACGGCCATGCGCAGCCGCTCCGCCTCCGGGACGACGACCTCGGGCACCCCGCAGGCGACCAGTCCGTCGAGGAGGACGACGGCACCGTCCGGCAACCGGCGCAGGAGGCGGGCGAGTTCGGCGCGGGCGGCGTCGTCCGGCCGGGGCCAGTCCCCGTCGACGGGGAGCCCGCGCACCCGCCAGCCGAAGCCGGGCAGGTCCAGCCGCACGCGGCGGTCGTAGGCGTTGCCGCCGCTGGGGGCGGCCGGGTCGTCGACGCCGCCCGGCATGACGAAGTGCACGGGGCGCAGGGACATGGGGACGATTCCGCCGTTCCTCGGGGCGGCCGGCGTCTGTGCGGGCACGTAGGCGAGACGGGAGCGCGCCGCGGTCGTGGGAACCACCGGCTCGGTGGACGTGTCGGTCACAGCGCACGCTCGTAACTCGCCCAGGCGACGTGCGACTCGTGCAGGGTGACGGTGAGACCGGCCAGACCCTTGGCGGCCTCGCCGAGCGCGCCCTTGTGCACGCGCTCGGCCAGCCGGTCGGCGATGACCTTGGCGAGGAACTCGGTCGAGGTGTTGACGCCGGCGAAGTCCGGTTCGTTGTCGAGGTTGCGGTAGTTCAGCTCGCTGACGACGGCCCCCAGCTCCTGGGTGGCCAGTCCGATGTCGACGACGATGTTGTCCTGGTCCAGCTGCTCGCGCCGGAAGGTGGCGTCCACCAGGAACGTCGCTCCGTGCAGGCGCTGCGCGGGCCCGAAGACGTCGCCGCGGAAGCTGTGGGCGATCATGATGTGATCGCGGACGGTGATGCTGAACAACGGACGACCCTCCAGGTGTGGCACGTCTGGTCCCCCGCCCGTCGCTGCGCGGGGTGCCGTCTATTACGGCCGGGTGCCTGTCCCTGTTCAGTGGGCCGTACGTCTTTTCTCAAGGTCAGGCGCCGCCGCGGGCGTCCGCCCCGCCGTCCTCCCCGTCGTACCGGATCCGGTGGCACAGTGCGGGGATCTCGCCGGAGGCCAACCGGGGCATCAGCTCGGGCAGTTCGGCGAAGGCGGACTCGCCGGTGACGAGCGTGTCCAGCGCCGGGTCGGCGAGCAGGTCGAGGGCGAGGGCCAGCCGGTCGGCGTAGGTGCGGGTGGCGGCGCGGGCCGGGGAGACGGTGCCGACCTGGCTGCCGCGCAGGGTCAGACGGCGGGAGTGGAAGGCCTCGCCGAGCGGCAGGGCGACGCGCCGGTCGCCGTACCAGCTCAGTTCGACGACGGTGCCCTCGGTCCGCAGCAGCTCCAGCGACCGTGCGAGCCCGGCCTCCGTCGCGCTGGCGTGCACGACGAGATCGCGGTCGCCGAGGGCGTCGGCGGGGGACGCGAAACCGACGCCGAGCGCGGCGGCGACCTCCGCCCGGCCGGGATCGGCGTCGACCAACTCGACGCGGACGCCCGGGAAGCGGGCCAGCAGGGCGGCCACCGAGCAGCCGACCATGCCGCCGCCGACCACGGTGATCCGGTCGCCGACCAGCGGCGCCGCGTCCCACAGCGCGTTGACGGCGGTCTCGACGGTGCCGGCGAGCACGGCCCGCCCGGCGGGGACGGAGGGCGGCACCGGGGTGACGGCGGCGGCCGGGACGACGTACCGGGTCTGGTGCGGGTAGAGGCAGAACACGGTGCGCCCGGCAAGACGCTCCGGGCCCTCCTCCACCACACCGACGTTGAGGTAGCCGTACTTCACGGGCCCTGGGAAGTCGCCCTCCTGGAACGGCGCGCGCATCGCCGCGTACTGGTTCCCGGGCACCCGGCCGCCGAAGACGAGGGTCTCCGTGCCCCGGCTCACGCCGCTGAAGAGCGTACGCACGAGCACGTCGTCCGGGCCCGGTTCCGGCAGCGCCACCTCGCGAACGGCACCCCGGCCGGGCGCTTCGAGCCAGAACGAACGTGCCGTGCGGGTCATGGAAAGTCCTCCTGAACGATCGGGAAGCCACTCACGTACCGAGGGATGCACAAGCCGCGCACAAGGCAGCGGCGTTGATCGACTCTGTCACACGGCCGGAGGGTGTTCGGTGGCCCTGAACAACACGTACGACGCGTGCGAACCATACGACCCGTACGACGTCTACGACGCGAGGCCCGTTCAGCAGGAGACCGCGGTGGGAGCGGGCGCGATGCTCCTGCTGCTGGTGCTGCTCGGCACCGCGATCGGCATGGGCACGGCCGGCTGGCTGACCGGCCTCGCGTTCGCGTTCGCGAGCTGGGCCGTGCTCTCCCGGGCCCTGCACCGCTCCCGCCTGCCCTCGTTCGGTCCGGCCAACCGGGTCACCCTCGGCCGGGCCGCTCTCGTCGGCGGCGTCACCGCCCTGGTCGCGGACTCCGTCCGCGGTGCGCCGCCCGTCTCCCTGCTCGTCGGCCTGACGACCGTGGCCCTGATCCTGGACGGCGTGGACGGCAGGGTCGCCCGCCGCACCGGCACGTCCACACCGCTGGGCGCGCGCTTCGACATGGAGGTCGACGCGTTCCTGATCCTGGTGCTCAGCGTGTACGTCGCCATGGACCTGGGCCCGTGGGTGCTGCTGATCGGGGGCATGCGGTACGTGTTCGTGGCCGCGGCCCGGGTGTGGCCGTGGCTGACCGCTCCGCTGCCGCCGAGCACGGCCCGCAAGACGGTGGCCGCGCTCCAGGGCGTGCTGCTGCTCCTGGCGGGCGCGGACCTGCTGCCGCGCGTCGCGAACGCCGGAGTGGTCGCCGTGGCGCTGGGTCTGCTGGTGTGGTCGTTCGGACGGGACGTGCGGTGGCTGTGGCGGCGGAACCGGGGGCCTGCCGCTCCCGCCGGCCGTGTCCCCGGCCTCACAGGGCAGTACACCTAGACTGCCGCGCCGACCCGTCCGGAGGAGCGGGCCGCGATCCGCCCGCCGATCAGGACGGTGCGCCGGCGGGTGAAGAGCCGGGGCAGCGAGACCATGACGGCGTTCATGCGGCCCGACGGAACACTCGGCCGCCGGCCGCGGTCCAGGGTGCGCATCGCGGTCGCCACCACCTGCTCGGGGGTCTCGTAACTGCCCTGGTAGGCACCTCCCTCGAGACGGTCGAAGAACTCGGTGCGGGTGAGGCCCGGGGCGAGCGAGAGCACGCGCAGGCCGGTGCCGCGGGACTCGTACCACAGCGCCTCGGTGAAGTTGAGGACGAACGCCTTGCAGGCGGCGTACACCGCCATGTCGGGGACCGGCGTGTAGGCCGCCGCGCTCGCGACGTTGACGAGGATGCCCCGGCCGGAGTCGCGGAGCGGCTCGATGAACGCCCGGGTGAGGTCGACGAGGTTGGCCACGTCCACGTTGATCTCGTCGGTGAGGCGATCGGGGTCCTCCCGGTGGAAGGCGCCGTTGGTGCCGAACCCGGCGTTGTTCACCAGACCGTCGACGCGGATGCCCTGCCCGGCCAGCTCGGCGGCCAGCCGGCGCCCGGCCCCCGGCTCGCTCAGGTCGAGCGGCGCCACGGTGGCCCGCACACCGTGGTGCCGCGCCCGCAGTTCCGAGGCGAGGTCCTCCAGGCGGTCGCGCCGCCGTGCGACGAGGACGACGTCACTGCCGCGGCGGGCGAGTTCGCGGGCGAAGGCGGCGCCGATGCCGGAGCTGGCGCCGGTGACGATCGTGGTCTGACCGGAGAAATCGATAGGTGCCATGCGATGCACTGTAGGCAGTTACTTGCACTGAGTGCAAGCTATGCATGCGATGCAAAGTTATAGGCTGGGTGCATGGCCGACACCCCCACGCTTCGAGAGCGCGCGCGCCGTGCCGCACGCGCGGAGATCGCCGCCACCGCCATGCGGCTCTTCGCGGAGAACGGCTTCGACGCGACGACCGTCGACCAGATCGCCGGCGCCGTGGGCATCTCGCGCCGCTCCTTCTTCCATTACTTCGGGAGCAAGGAGGACCTCGTCCTGGGCGACACCGAGGCGTTGGGCGAGTCCGTACGGGCCGCGCTGGAGGCCCGCCCGGACGACGAGTCGGCCTGGGCGGCCATCCGGGCGGCCTTCCTGACCATCCGCCCTGCGGACAAGACCCAGGAGGAGCAGCTCACCCTCGCCCGCATCCACCACGAGGCGCCCTCCGTGCGCGCCCGGCACCTGGAGAAGCACCTGCGCTGGCAGGAACTGCTCGCCCCCGACATCCAGCGCCGCCTCGGCCTCCCCGCGACGACGACCCCCGACCCCCGGGCGCTGGCCTTCGTCGCCGCCGCCCTGGCCTGCTTCGACGCGGCCGTCGACGCGTGGTACAGCTCCGGCGGCGCGGAGGACCCCGAGCGCCTCTTCGACGAGGCGGTGGCGACGCTGCGGGCTTAGGGACGCCTCGATGGGCGCCTTCGCGCGGACGGGGACGCGGACGACGGCGCGGGCTCGGACGAGGTGGGGGCCGGCGCCGGGGCCGGGGCCGGGGGAACCGGCTGCGACCGCCGGGGCAGCACCCCCGCCGCCAGCAGCGGTACGGCCGCCAGCACCAGCCACGGCACGGCGACCGGCAGCCCGGTGTCCAGCAGCAGCCCGGTCGCGGAGCTGCCGGCCAGCACGACGATCCCGGAGACCGAGGACAGCGCCCCCGTGTACAGCCCAAGCCGCCCCTCCTCGGCGAGGTCCGGGACCCAGGCGCGGGCGACGGGCGCGACGAGCATCTGCCCCAGGGTGAGCAGGACGACGAACCCGGCGGCGGGCACCAGCCCGCCCGTCCCCGTCCACCCCGCGGGCCGTGCGAGGCCGACGACGACGAACCCGACGGCGATCAGCACCAGCCCGGCCACCATCGACCGGCGCGGCGCCAGCCGCTCCCCCGCCCACCGGGTCACCGGCAACTGCGCGGTCACCACCAGCAGCGACGACAGGGCGAACAGCCAGGCCAGCGGCGCCTGCGAACCGGCGGCCCGCTCCACCTCGGCGGGCAGGGCGAGGTAGAGCTGGTTGTAGGCGAGCAGATAGGCACCGTAGGCGCCACACAGCGCGAGGAACCGCCGGTTGCGCAGCACCAGCCGCGCTCCGCCCTTGGCCCGGACCTGGGCCCGCCCGGGGATGCGCTGCGGCAGCAGCCGGGCGTGCCCGGCGAGAACCAGCACGAAGACACCGGCGCCGGCCAGGCAGGCCGTACGGAAGTCGACGGCGAGCAGCAGCGCACCCAGCAACGGCCCGACGAAGGCACCGGCCTGCCCGGCGACGGTGAACAGCGCGAGCACCCGGGTCCGGTCGCCGCCACCCGCCTCCTCCCACACGACCGCCTGCCGGGCGACCTCGGACTCGACGGCGGGCGAGAAGAGGGCGGCGGCGAACCCGATCAGCAGTACGGCACCGACGACGGCCCAGGTCCGCTGGGCGAACCCGAGCCATCCGAACCCGGCGATCCGCAGGACGCACCCGGCGAGCACGACGGGCCGGATGCCGTACCGGTCGGCGAGGGCACCGCCGACCACGAAGAGCCCCTGCTGGCTGAAGGTCCGCAGCCCGAGCACGAACCCGACCAGCCACCCCGCCATGCCGACGGACTGCCCCAGGTGCTCGGACAGGAAGGGCAGGACGGCGAAGAAGCCGATGTTGAAGGCGAGTTGGGTGAGGACGAGCAGCCGGAGCAGCGGGGAGAGAGTGGAGAACGTGGTGAGCCGTGCGGTACGACGGCGCCGGGACACCGGTTCGGACCGCTCGGTGGAGGAGGATGAGGGAAGTGCGCGGGTCATGTCATCCGACTCCGGCCGGTGCCTTCTCGGTCGCCGTCACGGAGCGCCGCTCGGCCCCCTCGCCCCCGTCGGCGGTCGGCGAGGGACGCCGGCGGGCCGGTCGGCGCAGCCCGCCCGCCGCGCTGACGGCCAGCGCGCCGAGCAGGGCGAGGACGGCGGCGGGGGCGAGGACGGCCCAGGGGGCGCGTTCGGCGTAGGGCTGGTTCTCGGCGAGGAGCAGCCCCCACTCGGGGGACGGCGGCTGGGCGCCGAGGCCGAGGAAGCCGAGTGAGGCGAGCGCGAGGGCGACACCGGGCAGCCGCAGCAGGGCGTGCCGCAGGACCGGCGGCACCACGGCGGGCAGCAACTCGTGCCGCAGCAGATGGACCGGCCCCGCTCCCAGCCCCTTGCTGGCGGTGATGTGCAGGGTGGCGCGCTCCTGCCGCAGCAGGGAGGAGGTGTGCGCGGCGAGCGGTGCCCAGGCGACGGCTCCCACGGCGAGCGCGGGCGTGGCCGCGCCGCTGCCCGCGACGGCGGTGACGAGGAGGGCGACGAGCACGGGCGGCACGGAGTTGACGGTGTCGACGAGCGGCGCGGAGACGCGGGGCACGAGCCCGAGCAGCACGCCCACGAGCAGGGCGGCCGCGCTGATGGCGGCGGCGAGGAGCAGCGTGTCCAGCGCCCCGTGGCCGACGCGGGCGAGCAGGTCGCGCCCGAGGGCGTCGGTGCCGAAGGGGTGCTCGAGGGAGGGCGCCCGCAGTCGCTGCCCGGTGTCGAGGGCGAGCGGATCACGGACCAGCCCGACCATCACGACGGCGACCAGCAGGGCACCGTAGACGAGCGGCAACAGCCTCCCGGCGGGCGGTGCGGGCCGGTGCAGCGAGGACAGGGCGCCGTCCCGCAGCGCGGGCCCGGTCAGCAGCCGGGCGGCGACGCGGGTGGCGCCGGTCGC
The DNA here is from genome assembly GCF_000772045.1 of Streptomyces sp. CCM_MD2014. Taxonomy (GTDB): domain Bacteria; phylum Actinomycetota; class Actinomycetes; order Streptomycetales; family Streptomycetaceae; genus Streptomyces; species Streptomyces salinarius. The sequence continues at coordinate 1,182,249 of NZ_CP009754.1, forward strand.
GAGCGCGGCCAGGAGGACGAGGGCGAGGGTGCCGGCCTGGAGCACGGGAAGGTCCTGGGCGAGGGCGGCCTGGAGGGTGGTGCGCCCGAGCCCCGGGATGTCGAAGACCTGCTCGACGGCGACGGCACCGCCGGTCAGCCCGACGACGAACAGCCCGAGGTTGGGCAGCAGCGCGGGCACGCACCGCCGTACCGCCTGACGGGCGACGGACCTCCCGGTCAGCCCCCGGGCCGCGGCGGCCAGCGCCCACGGTTCGCCGAAGGCGCCGGGCAGCAGGTCGTCGAGCAGCCGCCCCAGCACGGCGCCCGCGGGCAGCCCGAGGGCGAGCGCGGGCAGCACGGTCCACTGGGGGCCGTACCACCCCAGCGCAGGCAACCACCCCAACTGCACTCCGACGACGGTGGCCAGCACGGAGGCGACGAGGAACTCGGGCAGCGAGGCGAGTACGGCGGACCCGCTCCCGCCGCTGCGCCGCCCGCCGAGCCGCCGCCGGGCGCCGAGCCGCAGGGTGCGCAAGCAGATGACCCCGGCCGTGAGGACGGCGACGAGCAGGGCGACGCCCATGAGCAGCAACGAGGCACCGAGCGCCCGCGTCACGTAGGGAAGCACGTCCGCACCGGAGATCCACGACTGCCCGGCGTCCCCGCGCACGAGCCCGCCCAGCCAGCCGGCGAGGACGTGCAGGGGCCCGCCGTCGACCCCGAGCTGCTGCCGGATGTCGGCGAGCACCTCGGGCGTGGGCTCGCGCTCGGCGGACCGCGCCTTGAGGACGGTGTACGCGGGGTCGGTGTGCGTGAGCCAGGGCAGCAGCCCGATCCCGCACACCAGCCCGACGGCGAGGAGAATCCGCCACCCGGCGCCCGCCACCCGCTGCCACACGGTTCAGCGCCGGGTGCCGGTGCCGACGAGGGTGCGCTCGTACGGGTCGAGGACGACGCCCTGTACGGAGTCGGCGACACCGGTGATGATCCGCTGGTGCACCAGCGGCACGACGGCGTCACTGCCGAGGATGCGCGCCTCGGCGGCCATGGCGGCGTCCTGCCGCTTCGCGGTGTCGGCGATCTTCTCGGCGTCCGCTACGGCGCGGTCGACGCCCTTGTCGCAGAGCTGGGCGATGTTGAAGCCGCCGTCGCAGGTGTAGTCGCTGGCGAGGACGGCGACGGGGTCACCGGTGTCGAGCAGCGTGTTCCGGGCGAGTACGAACGCGTCGAACTTCCCGTCCAGTGCGTCCCCTTCGAGCCGCGAGTACTCCCTCACGGTGAGCTTGACGGTGAACCCGGCCTTCTCCAGCTGCTGCTTGACGACCTGGGCGACCTCGGGCAGCTCGGGCCGGTTGTCGTAGGTGGCGAGGGTGATGGTGTCGCCGTTCCCGGGCTTCTTGACCGCCGCACGTCCGACGGGCGCGGTCCGCTTGCCTTCCGCCCAGGTGACGGCGGGCCCGTAGATCCCGGCACCGGGATCGGCGTACCCCTCGTAGACGTCCTCGGCGAACACGGAGGTGTCCAGTGCCTGCCGGGCGGCGGCCCGCAGCCCGGCGTCCTCGAACGCCCCAGACGAGGCGTTGAGAAGCAGGCTGGTGGTCCGGGTGGTGGCGGTGTCGCGCCGGGTCTTCTCATCGAGGGAGGCGGCCTGGGCGACGGGAACGGCCTCGGCGATGTCGAGTTCGCCGGTACGCAGGGCGTTGGCGCGCGCGGTGCCGTCGGCGATGAAACGGGCGTCGATGCCGGAGGCCTGGGCACGGCCGCCCCAGTAGTCGTCGAACCGGTCGAGGGAGGCGGAGGCGGCGCCGTTGACCTCGGTCAGCTCGAAGGGGCCGGTGGCGTGGCCGACCGGGTCGACCCGACTGCCCTTCGCGTACGCGTCCTTGGACAGGATCGCGAGGCTGGGACTGGAGAGCCGGAGCGGCAGCACGGGGTCGGGCTCGGCGGTGGTAACGCGCACGACCCGGTCACCGCTCGCCTTGACGCTCAGGGTGACACCGGCGAGGGCGGCGGGCGCGGGCTCGGCGTCGGTCGCGCGGGTGAGGGACGCGGCGACCGCGGCGGGGGTGACGTCGCTGCCGTCCTGGAAGGTGGCGTCGCGGAGGGTGAACTCCCAGTCCTTCTCCCCGTCCCGCCGCCAGGATTCGGCGAGCGCGGGCGCGGCGGAGCCGTTGGCGTCGAGGGCGGTGAGTCCCTCGGTGACCCCGAGCCGGCTGAGCAGGGTGGCGTCGGCGCCGTACGGGGACAGGTTCTCGGCGGGCGGGAAGGCGAGGGCGACGCGGAGACGGGCACCGTCGCCGTCCCCACCGTCACCGGACGCGGAGTCGTCGCCGCCTCCGGAGGCGAAGCAGCCGGCCATGAGCGGGACGAGCAGGAGGGGGGCGAGCAGCCGGGGGCGGCGGTGGGAGCGCATGGTCCTCGGATCGATCGGTTCAGGCGGGGCGGGCAGAGGGGTGTGCGGCGACGCACCGAGACCCTACATGGAAATGATTTTCACGCCTACTCAATCACGGGAGACGGCCACACGGGAGACGACCAGGGGAACATCGAAGTGCACGATCCCCTGCCCGCCCCCCGCGTCCTCCCGCTCGTCGTGCACGACCTTGGCCAACGACCGCCAGAACGGCTCGGCCCCTTCAACGGCGGGGTCGGTGTGCAGATACACGGCCCGGTATCCCCCATCACGGGCGGCGAACGCCAGCAACTCGTCGACAAGCCGACGCGCGAGCCCCCGCCGCCGATGCTCGGGCCGCACGTACACCCGCCGCAACTGCGCGGTCACACCGGAGGGGTACCGCTCGGCGACGTGCGCCGGGTTCGGGGGATGCGCGGGCCCCCGGGAGTCGAGGGCCCCGGTGGCGACGACCTCACCGTCCGCGTCCACGGCGACGAGGAGGGTGTGCCGGGCGGGGGTCAGGTAGGCCCCGGCCGGGTCGATGACATCACCGTGCCAGCGGGGGACGTAGCCGGTGCGGAAGTCCCGGTAGACGGTGTCGAGCATGACGGCCCGGGCGGGGGCCACGTCGGCGGGGGTGGCGGTTCGGATGGTGTAGTCGGTGGTGCGCACTTGCACATCATATGCAGTAGTGCGTCGGTGCTGGTCAGGCAGGGGAGGACGGCGGCTCAGCACGGGCCCCTGTGGTCGCGCTTGCGCCGGCGACGAAACCCTCTTCCCCGCCTCACTCACCGGCACCTGCTGGTGCGGCTGCGCCAGGAAGACCGGCCCAGCCGAGGAGCGACACCACGACGGGAGACTCCAACAACGAGCGCGCCGTCCTTGAGAAGGCAGTACGTAGGTTCGGTGGGCTTTGCACACCGAGCGCGGTCTCCGTGCCCTGCGCGACACAGGGCACGATCCCCATCCGAAGCACACCCGCAGGGTCCTGCGCGACCTCGCGAGCGACGGCCTACTGGTGAAGGTGAAGGACTGGCCCGTCCGCTAAAGAGTTGTACGGACGGGCTGCAGGGTGACCCCTCCGACCACCGGAGAGACCGGTATCAGCGGCGACGTCCTGCCGGAACGGCAGCATTGGGCCTGCGCCTGTTGAAGACCCATAGTCCCTGGGAGTGTGTGGCGCCCAGCACCCGGCCGTCATCCAGGAGCCAGGGGTTGGCCTTCTGGAAGGGTGCGAAATTGTCGTTGGAGACGATCACCCCGCCGATCTCGTCCGCGATGCTGATCACCAGGGCGTCGCCGCGGCCTTCCGTGCCCGCCGGGGGCTGCACCACGGTGCCGGCGGCGATCGCCTCCTCCACCAGCGGTCGTTCCTCCGGCACGACATCGTGCCGGAGGGTGGCGTCGACGACGACATGGATGTCCCGTTCGGGGTTCTTGAACCGAAGCGACTTGATGGCGGCCTGCAAGGCCTGGAAGCTCGGCCGCCCGCCTGCGGAACGAGGCGGGCGGCCGTTCCACGCGAGATTCGAGCCGTCCACGACCAGGGCCGCAGCAGGTTTCCTGCCGGCCGTGACGGACTTGGGCAGCGAAGCAGGCGTCGGCCTGCTCGCCACTGCACTGCCGGCCCGCCCCTCGGCCCCGTGTGCCACCACCGGCTGTGGATGCGTCGGCCTGGGCGCCTCCCGCCCGGTCGTGCGCAGCGAGAAGAGCTTCTGCAACTCGTTCTTGATCTCCGGCGAGACGGCACTGTCACCGAAGACCCTCACCTCTCCGTCGAGGACGGGGTGCCCCGTCTTCTGGAGCGTGGCCTTCACCGTCAGCAGACCCTCCTTGCTGTAGGTGTACTCCAGATCGAACGCGCCGTCCTCGGCCGCCCGCGAGTGCTGCGGCGGGTAGGTGAGGACGAGTTCGGTGAGTTTGACGTTGTCGGGGTGGTCGACGGGGCGGTCGGGGTCGCCTTCCCACACCTCGACGGTCAGTTTTGACACGCCGTCCCTGGACGGCTGGTAGGACTTCTTCCGCTGCTGCGGGAGGCGCTGGTTGCGATCGATCAGCGAGCTGAACTCTCGCTTTCCGTGCTGGTCCTTGGTGATGGTGCCCAGAGCGTGTGTGTTGACGACGCGGATGATGCTCTTCAGCTCTCCGTCCATGGCGGCCGCGCAGATCGCGGCGCCCTCGGCGACCGCCGTCATCGGGTGGCAAAGGTCCGCGCCGACGAGTTCGCAGTCCAACGCTTCCGCCACGGCGTCGCGCACGGCGGGGATCTGGCTGCTTCCGCCGATCATCAGCACGGCCTTGAGCTCGCTCGGATCGATACGCGCCTGATCGAGGCACTCCTCGACCGGGTCCAGAGCCCGGCTGATGAGGTCCTGAATCGCGGCGGAGAACTCGTCCTGGCCGATCTCCACGGCGATGCCGTCCGGAGTCGTGATGCGCACGGACTCCTGGGTCGACAGGAGGATCTTGTTGCGCTCGATGTCGAGGGCGAACTGCCGCTGTTCGGACTCGGACCAGGTCCTGCGCGCGGGTGCCCGGTCGAGCACCATGCGGCGCAGTCGCGCGTCGATCTCCAGGCCGCCGAGCATGTTGACGCCACGGCTGGCCTTCTCGTCGAAGAATCCGTCGTCGTGCAACAGCAGGGTGGCGTCCATGGTTCCGCCGCCCCAGTCGAAGACGAGGAACTCTCCGTCCTCCTCCATGGTGTGCGCGTAGGCGATGGCGGCGGCCGTGGGCTCGTTGAGCAGTGTCTTGACGGCGATGCCCGCCGCCCGCGCCGCCTCGCGAGTACGGAAGCGAGCCGCTCCCGTGGCGTTCGCCGGCACGGTGATCACGGCCTCACCGATCTCCGTCGCGGCTTCTTCCTCGGCGGCGGTGGCCATCGAACGGAACACGCCGGCGGCAGCCGTAGTGGCGGCGAATCGCCGACCGCCGACCGTCACGAGTGGTTCGTCGCGCAGCAGCCGCTTGCACGCCTCGACGGCCTCCTCTGACCGCAGTTTGGCTTCCCAACCGAACAAGGCCCCTGTGCGGAGGGAACTGGTGCCCACCACCGACGGGTAGAGCTTCTCGAAGCCGGGTCGCTCCCAGTCCGCATCAAGTCCTTGGCCACCGAGTTCAAGGATCTCGACGTACTCGCCGTTCCACTGGGCGGCAACCGAGTTGGTGGTGCCGAAGTCGATGCCGGTCGTCACTCTTCTTCCCCCACAAAGCTGTCACCCGCGGGAACCCTCCGCAGGTGCCCGGACAGCAGAACCTTGCCGGTCAATTCGTCCACGTAGGCCGGACGCAGGACTTCGAAGCGATCCCCCTCACCCTCCGTGACGACGAACTGCCCCTCCTCCTCCGGCTCGGTCACCCTGCGAAGACGCAATTGTCGCAAATGGTCTTCCAGGGAGCCGTTGACGAGCTCACCGCCATGGTCCGGCTGGGCCCACAGCAGTGCGTCGATCTCCGCGAGCCGCCCGGCGAACTGGGTACGCGTCCGGAACTCGTCCAAGACCGCTTTGCGCACAGCCACGTTGAGCCCGGTGGCCGGGACGGCGTCACCGACGGTCGCGGCCGCCAGAGCAGCGGGGATCCGTTCGACCACTCCCTGGATGAGCGTCTTGGCGTCGACGGGCTCCAGCACTGCGGGCGCTGTCCGGTCGTTCACGTCGGTGGACCGCTCGGCGTCGGTCGGCTCCGGCTCCACGGGCTTTTCCTGGACATCCACCGCAGCGGACTGCTCGGACAACTGTTGCCGCTTCGCCCTGCGGCGCATCAGTCCGCTGGGTTTGTGCGGCGCATCCACGTGATTGCTGCCCGGCTGTATCTGCCCGCAGTGCGGGCAGGGGCGATGAGCACGCTCGTTCTTGGGGAGCCTGGCTCTCTTCTCACCACGGCGTTCCGTGGTCTTCCTGTTCCCGGCCATGGACTGGTTGCGCCTCGCTCACCGTCGTGCGTTCTGTCGGAAGGGGCCGTCAACGGGTGGGACCGTGACGGTCGAGGTGGGGTGCGGTGCTGCGGAAGTCGTCGAGCAGTTCGACGGCTGCGAGCGCCCGGATGGACTCGAGGTCCGCGCCACTGGTGAGGGCGGTACGGCGTGGCATCGGCTCCAGCGGCGGCACGAGTCGCCTGGGCACCGCGTCGGGCAACTCGTAGCGGGCGCGATCGAGGGGCACCTGGAAGAAGACGTCGTATCCGGCCTCGTGCCGCTCGGCATCCTGGATGCGGCCCTCCGCCCGATTGAGTCGGGCCTGCGCCGTCTGGTCGCCCTCGTGTTCGTACTGACGGAAGAGGTCTCGGCAGTGCCGTTCCCAGCCTTGCGCTCCATGGTCGAGACCGAGTTCGATGAAGGGGTTCGCCATCTCACCCCGCTTGTTCTTCGTCGTACTCCTCCAGGTACGCACGTGCGCGAGGTTGCGCTCGGCGACGGGATCACCGTTCGCCGCCGCCTTCTGCGCGTACGTCTCCGCGAGGGCCAACTGTTCCCTCGCCGCCCGATCGTTCTCGACATCGGTCGAGGTGACGGCGGCGAGGTACGCGGCGATCGTGTACGCCTCGTCCATGAGGCCGGTGGGCAGCGACGGGCCGTTCGTCCGTTCCCTCACGAAGGAGTCGGCCTGGCGACGGGCCCCTTCCAGATCGCCGGACCTCAACAGGTCGAACGCATGGTTGAGCGCGACCAGCGCGTAGAAGTCGCTGCGTCGCGGGTCGACGGGCGCGGTCGGCCGCCACAGTGCGGCCATCAGCTTCCACAGTCCTTCGTCACGGACGGTGTCGCCGTCCCACTGCCCGACGAACGCACCGGACCTGAGGTCGCGCAACTCGATCTGCTGGGCGCGCGGCAGCGCCGCGTCCAGGGCGTCCAGGGACGCCAGCTGAAGATCCCTGACCACGTCGTACAACAGGTCCCAGACGTCCTCGGGTTCCTGCCGCACGATCGTCTCGTCCGCCAGGAACGCCCGTCGCCGCAGCATACCGTGCCATCCGAGCCGCTCGGCCTCGTGCGGGTCGACCGACTTGGGGGCCAGGCGTGCGCGCAGATAGAGCGCCTCGTTGCCGTCACGCGCTCGCCAGGGTTCGTCCTCTGCCATCAGACCACCGTGGTCCACGAGATCGTCGAGGACCGACAGTGGTGCCCAGGGGAGGACTTGGGCCAGGACCGCGTTCGGTACGGGAATCGCGCCTCGGGTGGCGGCGGTGGCGAACAGGGAGAACGCGGGCCCGCCCGACACCGCGCGGGACCTGGTGCTGACCAACTCGAGGCCGGGCGCGGTCGAGCACAGGATCCGGCACCGCTCCGATCCGGGCGCGTTGAGCCAGCGCACCTCGGCGGCCCACAGAGCACGCAGGTGCCCGAGGACGTCTTCCGGCTTCAGAGCCGTGAGTCCCGCACGGACCGCAGGAAGCAGCGCCTCACGGTCGGGCGTCCCGGCGACAGCCCGGGTCAACGTGTCGCGTTGATCGTCCGTCAGTGCGGGCACCTCGACGATGTCACGCAGCATCGCCAGCACGGCCTCGACGGCCTCACCGCCGTTGACACCGAGCCAACGCCACTTCCGTTGGGCAAAGCCGTTCGCTCCGGCGGGCTCGCGGCCGCGGCGCTCCCGCGCTCTCGCCAGGCGCTCCTTCTCGGCGGCTATCGCCGCTCGGCGGGCGGCGACCGGGTCCGTCATGTCGTACACGCCGACAGAGTAGCCGCGCACAGAAACTTCACCTACCCCTCCCCCGAATTCCATATGCGCAGGTGACCTGCCCGCCGGGACCGCGTCTCACCGTGGGCGAGCCCTGCCCGCCTCAGCCGACCCGCTTCCACTCCTGACACCGGTTGGTCTTGAAGTACTCACCCTTGTTGAGGGTCACCCGGCCGGTGCCCTCAAGGTTGTTGTTGGCGATGATCGAGCCGAACTCGCCGCTGGGCGTCCTTGGCCCGCTCCCAGTAGCAGCCCCACTCGTCCTCGGGCCCGGCCGTCTTGTACGTGCCAGCCTTGATGTCCTCACCGACGAGATACTCGCCGTCTCCCGAGAAGGTGGTCGCCGGCCCCGGCTCCTTCGTCCTCTTCGGCTTGGCGGTCACCGTCTCCGTCACGGTCTCGGTCACCGTGGGCGCGGGTTCGGCCTCGGCGGCCGGTGCCGTCTCCGTGACGGTGATCGTCGGGCGGGGGCCGGCCTTCGTGTCTGCGGCCGCCTCGGCCTCGCTGCCCGTGTCGCCGCTCGCGCCCATGCCGACTCCGACGAGCAGGAAGACGAGGGCGACGGCGCCGTACTTCAGCCACGCCCGGTGGCGGGAGTTGGGCTGCATGGCCGGGGTGTGCGGTGGCATCGGCGGGAAGGGCGGCCGTCCGCCACCGTACGATCCGGTGATCGGCTGAGTTGTGTGGCCGTGGTCGGAACCGAGGCCCGGGTCGGGCTTGTGGTCGGTCATGTTGCGCTCCGTTTCCTCTGCGCACAGGCGGGTCGTTCCGCACCGGCGCTCTGGGGTTTGTGCTGTCGGTTCCACTCGCAGGCAGCGGGCGAAGTGGGCGGTCGATGCGGCTCAGAGGCCGCGGATCTGGCGCCCCGCCTCGGTCGCCGGGTAGAGGATCGCGTCGGCGACGCGACCGCCGGAGTCCTTGACCCCGCCGCTGAAGTTGAGGCGGCCGGAGGTCCCGGTCTTGGCGGCGACGCCGTCCCAGTACTTCGCCTCGCGCTCCCAGCGGATGCCGTCGAGGAGCCGGAGCAGGTCGTCCATGCGGAACACGGCCCCCGACTCGCTCCAGGGCATGGTGGGGTGCACGGCGATGCCGAGCCCCGCGAGGACTGCGGGCGCGGTGATGGCGCCGCGCTCCGCGAACTCGCGGGCGTGACGGACGATCAGGTCGCCGAGGATGGGTACGACTGCGGCCTCCACCTGCTCGGGACGGGCGCCCGCCGGCAACTCGTCCTCGTGCACGGACTCGGCGGAACGTGCGAGCCCGCCCCGCCCGTAGAGGGTGGTGACGACGAGTGCGCGCAACGCGGAGAGGGTGACGACCTCGCGGTCACCGGTGGACAGCTGCCGCTTGCTGACGTTCACGAGCCGGGCGAACGGCACCCGCTGACCCTCGACGTCGATCCGTACGGAGTCGGCGACCAGATGGGCGAGGCGGGTACCGAAGTCCCGCTGGTCCATGGACATGGCGAGGTTCTTCGCCACGGCGACGCCCTGCACGTTGCGGTCGTAGAAGATCTGCCGCGCGTCCGCCGGGGCCAGGTCGATGTAGAGCTCGAAGGGGATGCGTACGCGCGAGAGCTGCGAATACGTCAGTCCGTACGCCTCCGGGTCGTCGTAGAGGTCGTGCCAGGCCGTGGTCTGGGTCTCGCCGTCGATGGCGACGACCATCGTGCCCGGGGCGACGGTCAGGGTACGCAGACCGGTGCCGAAAACGAGTTCCTCGCTGAGCGCGGCCAGCGGTCCGGCGTGCCACAGGGTGATCGGCGGCGTGGACCAGGCGGCCCCGAGCTCGCCCTTGATACCGGCGGCGATGTACTCGGCGTACGGACGGACGTTCTTGCCCTTCTGCGAGGACTTCAGTGTGCGCTGCACGGTGGCGCGCAGCTCGGCGTGCCGACGCACCAGGCCCGACGCCGCCTTCAGCTTGCGCGGGTCCTCCTCGGCGCGGGGCGAGGGCACCAACTGGACGAGTGCGGGCACCGCCATCGTCCCCACGACGGCGTCGTCGCGGAACGGCATGACGGTGAGCTGGGTGCCTTCGACGACGGCGGTCGGCATGGTCAGGCGCATGGGTCTCCCCCTGAAGCGATGCCTGCGCGGCATCTGGAGCGGTCCGGTGGGCGCGGCGGTGTCGACACCACCCACGCCGGAAGCGTGACCAGATAAGCAGTAGAATGAAAGCGTTGTCAATCGTATTCACGGGCTTGACGCGTGCTGTAGGTTGTTGACTGCTAGCTACCGAGAGGTTCAGGAACCGCCATGCCCCAGCAGCCCACCGCGCAGGTGACGGCAGCCGAGATTTCCCGCATCGCCGGAGTCACGCGCGCCACCGTCAGCAACTGGCGCCGCCGGCACGACGACTTCCCCGAGCCCTCTGGCGGCACGGAGAGCAGCCCGCTGTACAACCTGGAGACAGTGCGCGCGTGGCTGGCCGCGCGCGGACACGCCTCCGCCGCGAGTCCGGCGGAGGAACTCCGGACGATGCTCCGCCTGCACGGACGTACCGGCAGCGGCGCCGCGGGCGACTCCGCCGAGCTGCTGCTCCTCGTCCTGGCAGCGGCCCGCCGCTCCCCCGCCGAGCTAGCGGCGACCGCCGGCCTGTCCGACGCGGACCTCGCGTCCGAGGCCGAGTGCGACAGAACGACCGTCGCCGAGGCCGTCCCGGGAACGGGTGACGGTGCCGTCCGCTTCACGGCCAAGGACGCGCCGGTTCTCCGCGCGTTGTACGCGTGTGTACGCGAGTCAGGCGGCCAGGCCACACTGGGCGTCCTCGCGGAGTGGGAGCTGGAGGACAGTGCGGCGAGTGGCGCCTACCGGACCCCCGGGCCGCTCGCGGACCTCATCGCCCGGCTGGTCCCGGGCACTGCGTCCAGCATCCTCGACCCGGCCTGCGGCAGCGGTTCCCTCCTCGCGGCGGCCTCCCGGCACGGCGCTCGCGAGTTGTACGGCCAAGATGTGTTGCCCGTTCAGGCCCGCCGCAGCGCCGTCAGCCTAATGCTGACCGCACCAGATGCCACGGTCACCGTCCGCGCCGGGGACAGTCTCCGCGCGGACACCTTCCCGGACCTGCTCGCCGACGCCGTACTGTCCAACCCGCCCTACGGCATCCGGGACTGGGGCCACGACGAACTGGCCTACGACCCGCGCTGGGCGTACGGCGTCCCGGCCCGCGCGGAGTCGGAACTGGCCTGGGTACAGCACGCGCTCGCCCACCTGGTGCCCGGCGGCTACGCGGTCCTGCTGCTGCCCCCGGCCACGGCCGGGCGAGCGTCTGGGCGGCGCGTACGCGCGGAGCTCGTACGCAGCGGAGCCCTGCGCGCGGTGATCGCGCTGCCGGTCGGCGCGTCGGTGCCGCTGCACGTGGGCCTTCAGGTGTGGGTGTTGCAGCGCCCCGAGCCGGGGGGCGCGGAGCGCAAGTCCGTGCTGTTCGTGGACACGGCGGCGGAGACAACGACGACGGCGACCGGGAGCGGTGCGGCGACAGCGCCGTCGCGGACGCGGGGTACCGGCCGGTCGACGTCCGTGGACTGGGCGGCGGTAACAGCGCGGGCGCTGGAGGCGTGGGAGACGTTCACGGCGAACCCGGACGCCTTCGAAGGCGAGGCGGGCGTCGCGCACGCGGTCGGCGTGGTGGACCTGTTGGACGACGTGGTGGACCTGACCCCGGCGCGGCTAGTGCGGGCATCACGGGCGGAGGTCGATCCGGCGAAGCTGTCGGCCGAGGTGGATGGCACGCGCCAGGACCTCGTGAAGGCCGCGAAGGCCCTCGCGCGGACGGCCGGTCGCGAAGGATGGAGCGCCGCGGGCGCCGACGCCCGGGAGTGGCGGACGGCAACGGCCTCCGACCTCTCGCGGGGCGGAGCGCTCACTCTGCTTCGCCCGGTACCGGACAGCGCGCGCACACGGGCACACGTCGCGAACGGTGAGAATGGGAGCCAGGTTGCACGGGCGGTCCTCACCGGCTCGGACATCGCGACCGGGTCGGGGCCCACGGGAGAGCCGACGGAGCTGTACGACGACACGTCGCCCGTGATCGCCGTGGGGGACGTCCTCGTACGTGCGGTCGCGAGCGCGGACGGCGCCATGGCCCGGGTCGCGGGCGAGGAGGACGCCGGCGCTCTGCCCGGCCCGCACGTCCACCTCTTCCGCCCGGACCCGACACGCCTGGACGCCTGGTTCCTCGCCGGGTTCCTGGGGGCGGAGGAGAACATCGCGGGCGCGTCGACCGGCAGCACGACCCTTACCGTCAACCCGGGCCGACTGCGCGTACCGCTGCTGCCGCTGGACGAGCAGCGGCGGTACGGGGAGGCGTTTCGGCACGTGCACGGACTCCGGGCGGAGGCTCAGCGGGCGACGCGGCTGGCGGAGGAGACGGCGCGGTTGCTGGTAGCCGGGCTCACTGGCGGACAACTGGTGCCGTCGCCGGGAGACGGCTGAGTCAGTTGGCCGGAGGTACGTGGCCGGGTGGCGATTCGCCCCATTCGGTACGCAGGCCTTCACGCATAGACCACAATTGGCAGACCGCTCTGGTCGGCCGCTCAACGCGGCTCGGCTCGGGCGGTGGGGTTGGGACATTTCGGAAGGAATCCGGGGATCCAGTTGAACAGCAGTAAGCACACGGAGCTGGCGAACCACGCGTGGTCCGTCGCCGACCTCCTGCGGGGGGACTACAAGCAGTCCGACTACGGCAAGGTCATCCTGCCGTTCACGGTGCTGCGGCGACTGGAGTGCGTGCTGGACCCTACGCGCGAGAAGGTCGCGGAGATCGCGGAGCAGCACAAGGACAGCGGCATCGACCCGGACCGCTTCCTGCGGCGGGCCTCGGGCCATTCCTTCTACAACAGGTCTCGCCTGACGTTGAAGAAGATCGCCGAGGACCCGCAGAGCGCTGCAATGAACCTCCAGGTGTACGTGGGGGCCTTCTCGGACAATGCGCAGGGCGTGCTGGAGCGCTTCGAGTTCGCCCAGCAGATCAAGCGGCTCGACAGCGCCGGACTCCTCTACAAGGTCATCGGCAAGTTCACGGACCTGGACCTGCGCCCGGAGATCGTGCCCAACCACAACATGGGCTACATCTTCGAGGAGTTGATCCGCCGCTTCGCCGAGCAGTCCAACGAGACGGCCGGTGAGCACTTCACACCGCGCGAGGTCATTCAGCTCATGGTGCGGCTGCTGGTCGCCCCGGACGGCGACGCGCTCCACCTTCCGGGCGCGGTGCGTACGGTCCTCGACCCGGCCTGTGGCACGGGCGGCATGCTCTCGGCGATGGACGACCTGATCACCGACTTCAACAAGGACGCCACGGTGGAGGTGTACGGGCAGGAGTTGAACCCCGAGTCGTGGGCGATCTGCCGGTCCGACCTCATGATCAAGGGCCAGGACCCGGAGAACATCGCCTTCGGCAATTCCTTCTCCGACGACGGCCACGCCCGCAAGACCTTCGACTACATGCTGGCCAACCCGCCGTTCGGGGTGGAGTGGAAGAAGGTCAAGGACGAAGTCGAGCACGAGCACAAGGCGCTGGGTGAGGCCGGCCGTTTCGGTGCGGGTCTCCCGCGCATCAACGACGGCTCTCTGCTGTTCCTCCAGCACATGATCTCCAAGATGAAGCCGGTGGATGTGAACGGCGGGGGCGGATCGCGTCTGGCGATCGTCTTCAACGGCTCGCCGCTGTTCACGGGTGCGGCCGGCTCCGGTGAGTCCGAGATCCGCCGCTGGATCCTGGAGAACGACTGGCTGGAGGGCATCGTCGCCCTGCCGGACCAGCTCTTCTACAACACGGGCATCTCGACGTACTTCTGGATTCTGACGAACAGGAAGAACCCGGACCACAAGGGCAAGGTCGTGCTGCTGGACGCGCGCGACCAGTGGCAGAAGATGCGGAAGTCGCTCGGCGACAAACGCAAGCAGCTGGGCTCGGACCACATCGCGACGGTGGTCAAGCTGTACGGCGAGGCGCTGGCCGTGGCGGGCAACACGGAGCATCCGCTGCACGACAAGGTGAAGGTCTTCCGCAACGAGGACTTCGGCTACCAGCGGATCACGGTGGAGCGCCCGCTGAAGCTGCGGTTCGAGGTGACGGAGGAGACCCTGGCGGCGCTGGAGGCGTCCAAGGCCATCCAGAGGCTTCCGCAGGCTGCAGCCTTGGCGGACGCCTTCAAGTCACTGATGGGCATGCGCTGGGACACGAAGCAGGAGGCTTGGCTCGCCCTGAAGGACGCGGTCGTCCAGGCTGGCGGGACGTGGCCGACGGGGGCGCCGTTCAACAAGGCACTGAGGGAGGTCGTGGGGGTACGGGACCCGGAGGGTGAGGTCCAGCTCGTCAAGGGGCAGCCGGAGCCGGACTCGGAGCTGCGGGACTTCGAGAACGTCCCGTTGGGTGAGGACGTCGAGGTGTACGTGGAGCGGGAGGTCCACCCACACGTGCCGGATGCGTGGATCGACGACAGCAAGACGAAGATCGGGTACGAGATTCCGTTCACGCGGTACTTCTATGTGTACGAACCACCGCGGCCTTTGGCGGAGATCGACGCGGAGTTGAAAGCGCTGGAGGCGGAGATTCAGGGCCTTCTTGAGGAGGTTGCGGAGTGACCACCGCAGATCAGTGGCTTGCTACAGCGCCCGCTCACTGGACTCGCGGGCGACTCAAGAACCTTATTGCCGTGGCGACTAACGGCACGTGGGGCAGTGATCCGGTTGAGGACGATACCGACGTCCGCTGTGTCCGAGCCGCAGATTTCGATCGTGTGACCCGACGCGCAGACCTCTCGAAGGCGCCACTGCGCTACGTTGAGCCATCTTCGCTTCGCCAGCACCTTCTGAGCAATGGTGATCTCGTCCTTGAGAAGTCGGGGGGTGGTGAGAAACAGCCTGTCGGTATGGCTGTCCTTTTCACCGGCATCGACAAAGCTGTCTGTTCCAACTTCTGTGCGCGGATCAAGCCATCCATCGACGTGGACCCCCGGTTCTTGACCTATGTTTTCGCCGCGGCATACGGGCAAGGTCTAACGCAGGCCGCGATTAAGCAGACGACGGGGATCCAGAACCTCGACACCGGAGCTTTCTTCGCCTCACGCTGGGCTTACCCAGCGGCAGAGGAGCAGCGTCGCATCGCCGACTTCCTCGACGCCGAGACCGCTCTCATCGACCGACTCCTCAGAGCACGTCAGCGCCACATTGGGCTTGTTGAAGAACGTTGGGAATCCAGTATCTATCAGGAGCTCATTCAGTCTGGAGCGCCCGAGATCGAGCTACGCAGGCTTGGTGTCGAGGTAACGACTGGACCGTTCGGTACGGTCTTCAGCGCTTCGGAGTATCAAGAGGGTGGGATCCCCATGGTGAACCCACTCCACATCAGGAATGGCGAGATCACTCCTGACTTCCACCATGCCGTGGCTCCAGAGACAGCTGCCCGCCTGACACGTCACCGGTTGCGTTCCGGCGATCTCATTGTCGGACGTAAGGGCGACTTGGGGAGAGCTGCACTCGTTCAGGCGTCTCAGGACGGATGGGTTTGCGGGAGCGACTGCATCGCCCTGCACCCTGGTGAGGGCATCCGTTCGCATTTCCTGGACTACGTCCTGCGTTCCCAGTACATCCGATCACAACTGCTCGCGAGATCGCTTGCAGCAACGATGCCAAGCCTGAACGAAGGCAACCTTCTCTCCCTTCGAATCCCATGCCTGACGCTCAACGAGCAGGACTCCATTTCCAGCCGTCTGGATCTAGCGCACGACTGGCTTGTGCGCGCCCGGCACAGCATGCGCAGGCAAGTAACCCTACTCAGGGAACGCCGCCAAGTTCTCATCACCGCGGCCGTAACCGGCCAATTCGATGTATCCACAGCCAGCGGGCGCAACGTAACCGAAGGAGTTGCTCTATGAGCCCTGTCGACGAGGCGGCCTTCGGGTCTCACATCGTTGCCTCCCTCTGCGAGCGAGGATGGCGGGAGGCGAATGCCGAGGATTACCAGCCCGACCTCGGCCTCGATACCAACGAGTTGTTCACCTTCATCGGCGCCACCCAGCCCGACGATTGGGACGAACTGCTCACCGTCTACGGCGGCAATCCCAACGAGGCCCAGCGCGGCTTCGCACAGCGCCTCGACCGGGCCATAGCCGAAGACGGCCTCCTCCACGTCCTCCGGAACGGCGTCAAGGACCGCGGAGTCCGCCTCCGCGTCGCCTATTTCAAGCCCAACCTCGTCTCCACCGACTCCGTCCTCCACGGCTACCGAGCCAACCGGCTCACCGTCGTCCGGGAACTCCCCTACGCCACCAAACAGGCCGACTGGGGCCACCGCCTTGACCTTGCCCTGTTCCTGAACGGCATCCCCGTCGCCACGGCCGAGTTGAAGAACCCGCTCACCGGGCAGGGCGTCGAGCAGGCCAAGGAGCAGTACCGGACCGACCGGGACCCCAGCGAGCTGATCTTCACGCGCCGCGTCCTCGCGAACTTCGCCGTCGACCCGGACCTGGTGTTCGTCGCGACACAACTGCGCGGCAAGAGCACCCAGTTCCTGCCCTTCAACACCGGATCGAACGGCCCCGGCCAGCCCGGTGGCGCCGGCAACCCAGCGCCCACGGCGCACGGCAAGTACGCCACCTCCTACCTATGGGAACAGGTCTGGCAGCGGGACAACTGGCTCGACCTCCTCCAGCGCTTCGTACACCAGACGAAGGAGAAGACGCCCGGCGGCGGCACCACCAAGAAGACGATCTTCCCCCGTTTCCACCAGTGGGACGTGGTCCGGAAGCTCACCGCACACGCCTCCGTCCACGGCGCCGGCCAGAACTACCTGGTCATGGCCTCCGCCGGGTCCGGCAAGTCGAACACCATCGGCTGGCTGGCCCACCGCCTCAGCGACCTGCACGCACGC
Source organism: Streptomyces sp. CCM_MD2014 (assembly GCF_000772045.1). GTDB lineage: Bacteria > Actinomycetota > Actinomycetes > Streptomycetales > Streptomycetaceae > Streptomyces > Streptomyces salinarius. The sequence continues at coordinate 1,199,180 of NZ_CP009754.1, forward strand.
ATGGACCCGGCTGTTCTCCCACCCGACGCGCTGGCCGAGGGCCGTATCAAGCCCGGCGAACCCGTCTTCGACAAGGTCATCGTCATCACGGACCGACGCAACCTGGACGCCCAGCTCCGGGAGACCGTCGGCAGCTTCAGCCAGACCGACGGCCTGGTCGTGAAGGTCGACGAGAAGCACGGCGCGAAGAGCGAACAGCTCGCCCGCGCCCTCTCCCGCGACTCCGGGAAGATCGTCACCGTCACCCTGCACTCGTTCCCGGCGCTGCTGGACTACATCAAGCGCAATCCCACCGAGATCAAGGGCACCCGTTTCGCGATCATCGTCGACGAGGCACACTCGTCGCAGTCCGGCGACGCCGCCACCGCCGTGAAGTCCGCCCTGCGTGACCTCGGCCTGGACTCCGACTCGGACGACGAGGGCGCGACCACGGTCACCGTGGACGACAAGCTGAAGGCGAAGGCGGTCGAGCGCTCGCACGCCGCCAATCTCTCCTACTTCGCCTTCACCGCAACGCCCAAGTCCAAGACTCTGGAACTCTTCGGCACGGAAGGCGTGGAGAACGGCAAGTCCGTCTACCGGCCCTTCCACACCTACTCCATGCGCCAGGCCATCGAGGAAGGCTTCATCCTCGACCCACTGCGCAACTACGTCACGTACAACACGTACTGGAAGCTCGCGAACCTCAACCGCGACGAGAAGGAGGTCGACCCCTCCAAGGCGAACAGCCTGCTCGCCCGGTTCGCGCTCATGCACGAGCACACGGTGTCCCAGCACGCCCAGGTGATCGTCGAGCACTTCGTCGCGCACACCCGCGGCCGGCTCGGTGGCCGGGCCAAGGCCATGGTGGTCACGGCTTCCCGCCACTCCGCCGTGCAGATGGCCCGTGCCATCAAGAGCTACATCGCCGACCGCGACTACGACACCAAGTACCCGGACCTCGGTGTCCTGGTCGCGATCTCCGGCTCCCTCACCATCGACGGTGAAGAGACCACCGAGGTGAAAGAGAACGGCGGTCTGTCCGAGAGCGCACTGCCCAAAGCCTTCGCCTACACGCGCGCCGACGACAAGGCCGTGAAGGCCGGCGGCAAGGGACAGCAGGAGTACCGGATCCTGGTCGTCGCCGAGAAGTACCAGACCGGCTTCGACCAGCCGCTCCTCACGACGATGTACGTCAACAAGACGCTGACCGGCATCGCCGCGGTGCAGACCCTCTCCCGCCTCAACCGCACCGCCGAGCGCAAGACCCAGGCCGACCTGGCCGTCCTGGACTTCGTCAACGAGGCCGAGGACATCCAGGACGCCTTCCGCCCGTACTTCGAGGAGGCGCACACCCTGCCCTCCGACCCGAACCTCCTCTACACGGCCCAGAGCCGCGTCATGTCCGCACCGATCATCTCGGAGCAGGACATGGACGAGTTCGTCGCCGCGTACTTCGAGGCGCAGGAGAAGGCGGGCGGCTCCCAGTCCAAGTGGGAGAAGCTGCACGCCGAGCTGTACCGGCTCCTCTCCCCCGCCGTCACTCGCTTCACCGCCCTCCTGGAGAGCGAGGAGGAGGACGACGTCGAGACGGCCGAGGAGTTCCGGGCCAACCTCAACGACTACGTCCGCAAGTACGGCTTCCTCGCGCAGATCGTGCCGTACCGCGACGCCGAGTTGGAGCGCCTGTACCTCTACGGGCGTTACCTGCTCAACCGTCTTCCCCGCCTCGCCGACGGCGGAGTCGACATAGGCGAGGTCGACCTCAGCCATCTGCGGGTCGAGAAGACCGGCGAGCACGACGTGTCCCTCAACCCCGAGGGTGCCGCCGAGCTCAAGGGCTTCGGTGACGGGGTCGGTGGTGCCACGGACGCCGAGAAGTCACTGCTGTCGGCGCTGATCGAGAAGTTCAACGCCAAGTTCGGCACGGAGTTCACCGAGGAGGACGTCCTCCCGGCCTTCAACGCGACGAAGGACGACCCGAAGGTCCGCGCCGCCGCCGTCGTCAACGACGAAGAGAACTTCGGCATCGTCTTCGACAAGAAGTTCGAGGAGAACATGATGGATCATGTCTCCACGATCGACACGCTCGGAAAGCGGTACTTCGGTACCGACCGTGACTTCAAGTCCAACCTCGACCGCAGCGCGCGTCGTGCCGCCTGGCGGATGATCCGTCGGGAGGAAGGGCTGGACGACATCTGACGCGATCGGGGCGCGGTGCGCACCTCGCGCATCGCGCCCCGCCGGTCTTCGATCAGTTCAGCGCCCTGCGGTCATCCGCACGAACCCGTCCCAGGCATCAGAGCCGAAGGCGATCCTGGCTACTGCGGGTCGCTTCGAGTCCCTGACGAGAATGGCTCCGGAGACTGCGGCGACCTCGACGCATTCACCACCGTTGCCCGTGCTGTAGCTGCTCTTGATCCAAGCGGCCTCGGGCACAGCCGCCTTGCTGTGCTGCACGCTCATGTGTCTCCCATCAGTTGCTCAATGAACGACACTGACTCGCTCGGTGTCAGCGCCTGTGATCGGAGGATGCCATAGCGCGCTTCCAGGGTGCGCACATAGGCAGCGTCGGTGTAGAGCCGACTGTGGTCCTGTACCTCCGCGTAGGCAAGGCGCTTTCCGTTGTCGGTGTCGATCAGCGAGAAGGGGCCGCCCAATGCCGCGTTGTCCTCTCGGTCGATCGGCATGACTTGCACCTCGACGTTCCTCGACTGGCCCGTGAGGAGGACTTGTTCCAGCGCCTCACGCATGACCTTCCGGCCGCCGATCGGCCTGCGCAGCACCGCTTCTTCGATCACGAAGCTCATCAACGGAGCAGGGCGCCGACGAAAGATCTCCTGCCGCACCATACGCGCCTCGAGCCGCTGTTCGATCACATCGTCCTCCAGCAGCGGCCGCTGCATGTGGAATACGGCTCGGGCGTAGTCCTCCGTCTGCAACAGACCCGGCACTGCGTACAGGGCGTACACGTTCAACGCTGTCGCTCTCGCCTCAAGCCGAGCCATGTCCCGGAAGAACGCCGGATACTGAGCCCGCCCCACCTCCTCCTTCAGCGCCGTGAGCACACCCCCCGCCTCCAACACCTCGTCCGCCTTCTCGATAAACCGAGCCTGCGGAATTCGCCGCCCCTGCTCGATCGACGCCACCGTGTCCGCCGAGTAGCCAAGCCTCTTGCCGAACTCGGCCCGCTCCAGTCCCGCCCGCACGCGCAGCAGCTTCAGCTGCCGTCCGAACGCGGTCACCACGCCCGTCCCCGGCTCGTCCTCCGGCCGCTGCTGCCGCTGCGCCGTCGGCTCCTCGTCCCTCACGGTCACCGCCCCGCCTCCTGTCCTCTCCCCGCGTACCACCACGTACAGCGCCCGCGTCCGCGCCGTACGACGACCCGACGTCAGCGCGTCACCACTGGTCACGCTAGGCCACGAAGCGCCACCGTGAGTGCATGACCGCAACACAACCACCCCTGACGGTGCACAGGTTCGCGATGTGCTTCAGCTCCACCCCGCGGGGCGCCCGCCTGGCCCGGCGCCTGTGCGCGCACCGTCTGGACGCCTGGGGGATCCCGTACGGCACCGACGCGCACGACGTCGTCACGCTCATCGCGTCGGAGCTATGCGCGAACGCCGTACGGCACGGGCACGTCGCCGGCCGGGACTTCCACCTCTCGCTCACCGCCGACCCGGCCACCGGCACCGTACGCATCGAGGTGACCGACACGCGGGGCGAGCGTCTCCCCCGCCTCCCCGCCGACGTACCGGAGGACAGCGACGGCGGGCGCGGACTGTTGCTCGTCGAGGCGCTCGCCGACCGCTGGGGATACTCGCCCCGCGCCGAGGGCGGCCCTGGCAAGACCGTCTGGGCGGAGTGCGCCACGCCCGGCCTGACCTGATCGTGTAGCTCCCCGGCGACCTGGCTGGACGCACGCAGACACGCCCGCGAGACTGATCTCTTCGGACACTCGACGGGGCGGGAGCGGGGACCAGGTGCCGGACGTACGACGGGTCGCGGGGCGTTACGAGCTGCTGGAGCAGTTCAACAACGGGGGCATGGGGGACGTCTGGCGCGGTTACGACGCCGTACTGGACCGGCCGGTCGCCGTGAAGCTGATCCGCCCGCAGGTCGTGACGTCACCGCACCTGGCGGAGGAGTTCGAGAAGCGGTTCCGTCGCGAGGCACGGGTCACCGCCCGGATCCAGCACCCGGGCGTACCGCAGGTGTACGACGCGGTGCTGGACGAGTCGTACGAGCAGCTGTTCCTGGTGATGGAGCTGGTCGACGGCGTTCCGCTCACCGCGTACGTGCACCCGGACCACCCGCTTCCCGTCAGCTGGGCGGTGGCCGTGGCGGCGCAGGTGGCGACCGTCCTCTCGCACGCGCACGACGTGCCCGTCGTCCACCGTGACCTGAAGCCGGGCAACATCCTCGTCGCCCGGGACGGCACGGTGAAGGTGCTGGACTTCGGCATCGCGGCGATCCTCCAGACGGACGTCACCAAGCTGACCGCGACGGGCAGTCCGATCGGCACGCACCAGTACATGGCGCCGGAGCAGGTGCGCGGCGCGCGGGTCACGCCGCGCACCGACCTGTACGCCCTGGGGTGCGTGCTGCACGAACTGCTCTGCGGACGGACGTTGTTCAGCGGGGACAGCGAGTGGCAGCTGATGACCCAGCACGTCAACGCGACCCCGACCCCGCTGCGGCAACTGCGCGACGACGTACCGGCGGGTCTGGAGGAGCTCGTCCTGCACCTGCTCCTGAAGGCACCCGAGGCGCGTCCGGCGGACGTGCAGGAGGTGTACGAGCGGTTGCGGCCCTTCCTGCCGGGGCCTGGCGATGAGTCCGCGCCGGAGGAGGCAGGGCCCGCCGGGGCGCCCGACCCTACGGGGATCTTCCGTCGGCCGTACGCGCCCCGCTCGCGCACCGGTGCCGCGGGCGGCACGCGGGCCGCCGCCCCAGTCGTCGGCCCGGACGCACCGCCCGTCGTGCCCGCGGCCGAGCGGGAGGCGTTGCGGGAGCAGATCCGCGAGGTCCACGCGCACTACGTGGCCCTGATGGAGGAGGAACGGTACGCACAGGCCGCCGACGTGGTCGGTGAGCTGATCGAGCCAGCCGCACGGTCCCTCGGCTCGGAGAACAGGGCGGTGCTGCGGCTGCGTTCGTGGCGGGCGCTCAGCCGGCAGTTGGCCGGCGACCATCGCGCCGCGCTGCCGGAGTTCGAGACGCTGGCCGACGCCTACGGGCGGGTGAGCGGACCGAGCAGCGAAGAGGCGTTGGAATGCCGGGCTCAGGCGGCCCGCTGCCGCGGCGAACTCGGCCAGGTGACCGAGGCACTGGCCGGGCTGAACGGCGTCCTCGAGACCGTCCGCGCCATCGACGGAGACGTCAGCGAGAACGCGGTGGAGCTGCGCCGCGACATCGGCATGCTGCTCCTCGCACAGCAACGGGCTGCCGAGGCCTTCGACGTCCTGGAGCCGCTGCACGAGGACCTGTGCGTGGTGTTCGGGCCTCACGACGAACTGAGCGCCGAGGTGGCCGAGACCCTGGCGGTGATCCGCCTCGATCTCGACGGCGGCCCCTCCCCCTCGCCCTCCTGAGACAGCGGCTCCGCGTGACGGGTGTGGGGCGTGCCGGAGGCCATGAGGCTGGGCGGTCGGCCGACTGCCGACAGTGACCTCATCCCGTCAGCACGGCGCCCAGGCCGGTAAGCCGCAGGACGAACCAGTGCTCGCGCACCAGGACGTGCACGCGGTCGGGGGCGGAGGTCGTCAGGTCGTCGGGCGACCCCGGCAGCGGAATGGTGATCGGTGCGCGGCCGGGCCGGGTCGGGTTCCACACACGCAGGGTGTCGTCCGAACACGTGGCCACGACGAGGTCCTGGTCGGCACGGGCCAGCCGAGCCAGGTGGGTGAGCGGCGTGCCGTCGTGGTTCAGTTCGTGGACGGCGTTCTTGCCGTCGTCGCCTTGCAGGTCCCAGATCTCCAGCGCGGTCCGGAAGTCGTCCGGGTCCTGTACCGGCACCGCCAACTGCCAGTGCCCGGAGGGTGTGCTCACCGCCGCGGGAGGCAGGCCCGGTACCGTCGGGCGGCTGGTCTTGCCCACGCCGTCCGCCCAGTCGGCGGACGAACCGTGCAGCAGGATCAGTCCGTCGTCGGTCATCGCCGCCAGGAGCGCCTTGGCCTGTGGTCGGACACACGGCACCGCGGTCATGGCCGGCCCCTTCCCCAACGCGTCGAGGAGGTGAGTCCGGTCGCCCGGCAGCCACAGCAGCGCCTTCGGCGCGGACTTGTCGTAGTTCACGACAAGCGCCGTCATCCAGCCGGGTGCCGTGGCGGTCCGCAACGAGGCCACGTGCCCGTCGAGTCGGCGCAAGGCCTCCACGGTGTCGCCCGAGGTGATCTCCTCCCGGGTCCCGGCATCGACGAGGTGCAGCCGCCGACGTTCGTGCTCCACCACGACGACGACAGGCCGGCCGTCCGGCAGTACCAACGGAGCGACGTGGTCGACCAGCCGATGGGGCGGCCACAGCCCGGCCCTTTCCCGCCCCCTCGTGTCGGCGAGCCACGCCCCGCCCGTGGCGCCCGCGACCGCCAGGCCCCAGGGCAGGCCGTCGGGTTGCTGCGCGAAGGCAGCGACACGGCGTGCCCGCCTGCTGTCGTAGTCCGGTTGCGTGGGAGATCCACCGCTGTCGGAGGTCCACAGGCGCACCGCGCCGTCCCACCCTGCGGAGGCGAACAGGTCGGGGCCCCGGCCGGGCCGCACCGGGGTGAGCGTGTACGACCCGCCGACGTACGGGGAGTCGCGCCGCCCGCCCGACGACTGCCCTTCCAGGTCCACGGGCACGACCTGAGTCCCGGAAGCGCCCCGGGAGCCCGGCTCCTCGGGCAGGGCGGACATACGGTTCGTGAGCAGGCGCCGTACGGAGCCGGTGTGGGGGTCGAGGACCGTGATCCGCGATCCCCCACCGGCCACCGCGAGGAGGGTGCGGCCGTCCGGCCCGGTGAACGGCGACAGGGCCCGGACTCCACGCACCTTGCCGGGAAGCACGTGACGGAGGGCGAGCCGCTCCACGTCCCACAGCCGCACCGTGCCGTCGTCCCCGCCGGAAGCGGCGAACGTCCCCTCGTCCGAGGTGCCCAGGGACGCGAGCGCGTAGACGGTGCCGGTGTGCCCGCGCAGCACACCGGCGGCCTCCGGCCCCTGCTGCCTGCCCAGGTCCCAGCGGCGGACGGAGCAGTCGGCGCCGGCCGACAGCAGGTACCGGCGTCCGTCGGCGAGCGGTACCGCGGCCACGGCGGTCACTCGTCCCACGTGTCCCGTCAGCACGGTCGAACTCCAGTCGTCCGTGCGCCACAGCCGTACGGACCGGTCTTCGCCCGCGGAGACCAGCACGGTGTCAGGCCCGTCGTCGAACGCGGTGAGGCACAGCACCGTGTCGGCGTGGCCGCTCAGCACGAAGGGGGTCCCGCCGCCGTCCACGTCCCACACGTACAGGTCGCGTCCGGCCGCGGCGACGAGGAGCGATCGTCCGTCGGAACCGGTGAGGCCGGTCAGTGCCGTCACGGTCTCCGTTGGACCGGTCAGCACCATCCTCGTCTCGCCCGTGTCCGGTTCCCACAGCCGTACCGTCCCGTCCCCGCCGGCCGAGGCGACCACGGCCCGCCCGTCAGCGGTGGGGAGCGCCTGGAGGGCCAGCACCGGTCCCGCGTGCCCGTGCAGCACCACGCTGAAGTCGTCGGGGGGCGTGGAGGCGCCCTCCAGCATCGCCTGCACGGGGGTGTGACCCCGTAACCAGCCGATGAGGGCGGGCTCCTCGAACGTGGCTGTCATCAGCAGCACGCGCAGCCGGCCTCGCGGTGACAGCGGATGGAGACGGTGCGCGGCCCGGAGATACAGCCTGGCCACGGGCAGGGTGAACCGTTCGGGCAGAACTCGGACGGCCGCGGCCAGGCGCGTGGGATCGGCACAGACGAGGAAGCCGGGATCCCGCATCACCTCTGGCAGTCGGCGCGCCGCGAGCGCGTGTGCCGGGAGGTGTCTGCGCAGGTAGGGGTGGGCGGACTCCCAGACGGCCGGCCCGCGTCCGGGAAGCGTGGCCAGCAGGGCACGGGTGATCCTGGCGTGCGCGTCCCAGGGTGAGGTGCGGCGGACGTGGTCGATGAGCGCCTGATGATGGAGGCGGTATACGGTCTGGCCGGATTCTCCGGACTCCACCACGTGGAACCCGGCGTGTTCCAGCACCCAGGCGATGTCCCCGTCCCCGTAGCGCGCGCTCCGGTCGGACAGTGCTTCGGCGACTTTCGGCCACAGATCCCGGCGGGGCATCCCGGCGCCCTCCGCCCAGGCGAGGGGGCGAAGGAGGTCACGCAGTCGTTCCGGGTCCGGAGAGCGCTCGAACTCCTCGTCCAGGACGGCTGTCAGATTGCCGGCCAACAGCCGGTTGAGGTCCGGGCTTTCGTCCGGACCCGTGCGGGCCAGCACGCGCAGCAGGGCGCCGGTGGCGACCCGTGCGTAGAGGAAGATCCCGCCGCTGGCGTCGGCGATCCGCTGTGCCCATGCGGCGGCGAGTTCCTCCCGACCGCGGAGCGGGGAGTGCTCGGCGCCCAGCAGGCGCCGCCGTGCGTACGCGGCGAGGTCGGCGCGGGTCTCCGGCTCGTCGTCGAGTACGACCGTCTCGTCGGGTGCGAGTGCCTGCAACAGCGGGCCGGCGCCCGCCGTGACCGCCTTGCCGCCCGCTCGGTACGGACGCGTGCCGACCAGGACGCGTACGCCGGGGAGGTCCGCGAGCGGGCGCAGCAGGTCGGCGGCGATCGGGACCGCCTCGGCCGGTTTCGCCTCGTCGAGCCCGTCGAGGACGACCGTCACCCGTCGGCCGAGTTCACCGACCTGCCGCACCACCTGCACGGCCGGCAGCCAACCGTTCCCGTGCCTGGGCAGGTCCAAGGCGTCGGCGACGGCGCGCAAACAGTCGTCCAGGGTCTTGTTCCGGCAGGACAGCGCCAGATCGACGGAGCCCAGCGGCGGGAGTGCCGAGGTGGGCGTGTCGTGGAGCGCGCCTTCCTCCTCGGCGGCGGCGCGCAACGCGGGCACCGACAGTGTGGCGATCCGGCCGAGCAGCGCGGACTTGCCCGTGCCGGGCGATCCGGTGATCGCGAACAGACCGCGCTCGGCGTCCTCCAGGTAGGCGATGACGCGCCGCAGCAGCTGCTCACGGCCGCAGAAGTACCAGCCGGTTTCCCCCACTTCGATGCCTCGGGCGGAGAGCACGAGGTGCTGGTCCACGTCGGCCGAGCGCAGTCGGCGCAGGCGTTTGGTCTCCACGTCCTCGTCGGGGACGATCGCCGACGGGTGCAGAGGATTGCGCAGTACGGGGACGGGTGCGCCCAGCGCGCGGAACGTCGTCGCGGCGTCGTGGACCGACAGGACCCCGGTGATCGCGTCGGCGAGTTCGTCGGAGCGGATGGTCTCGTCGTGTTCCGTCCAGCGCCGGTCCTCCGGCCCGTGTCGTACGACGTGCTCCAGTGTCTCCGCGAACAGCCCGTCCTCGGCGGTGTCGTAGCCGCGGGCCGACGCGATCACCGCGAAGCGCCGCTCCGGTCCGGCGGCGGTGGTGCGGTCCAGTACTTCGCAGATCTCCGCCGCGACCCTCGAAGCAGCGGTTCCGCCGGCACAGCAGTCGAGGAGGATCAGGACCTCGTGGAACTCCCGGTGGGCCAGGAAACGGGCCAGGGCCCTCGCGGTGATCGCGGTCAGCTCGTCCAGGCGCGCACCCGGGGAGTCGGCGGCGACCAGGAAGTACTCACCCGCGTCGACGCAGCCGTGTCCCGTCCAGTACAGAACCAGCCGTGAGCCGCCGGCGTCCCAGGCGCGCAACCGCTGGGTGATGGTGGCGAAGTCGCCGCCGACCGCGAGATCCGGCAGCTCGTGACCGTAGCCGAGGCCGCGGAACAGCCGGTAGAGGCGTTCCACACTGGATGGCACATGGCTCAGCCTCGGCCAGCTCGTGTCCTGATAGTCACCGATGCCGACCAGGACGAAACGGCCGTCGTCCGTCATTCACGCCACCGCACTTGCCGCTCCCCGTCGCTGTCCCCCTGGTTCCCGACGGCGTCCGTGCGCCGCTGAACGGGGCGGACCCGTGGGCGCGGTCGTAGCATGGGCCTGCCGTCGGCCAGCCGCATGGTAAGGCCGAATGAACAGCGGGGGGAATCGGTGCCGACACTTCCGGTGACGGACCTGGTCGTGGTCCTGCCCGGCATCATGGGCAGTGTCCTGGCCAAGGACGGGCGCGAGGTGTGGAACCACACGCTCGCGGTGGCCGGACGGCACGCGCTGAGCCGGTTGGACGAGGTGCGGGCACTGACCCTGCCGCGCGACATCGGGGACGCCGACCCCGAGGACGGGGTCGAGGCGGTGGGGCTGCTCAAAGGGCTGCACATCCTGCCGGGTGTCTCCGCGATCGACGGCTACGGCACGCTCCTGGCCTTCCTGGAAAGGCGGTTGCGCGTGTCCGAGCGGGACGGCAACCTCCTGCCCTTTCCCTACGACTGGCGGCTCTCGGTCCGGCTGAACGCGCGCAGACTCGCCGCCGACGTGGAACCGGCACTCGCCGCGTGGCGCGAGCGTATCGGCGACCCGACTGCGCGAGCCGTCTTCGTCGCTCACTCGATGGGGGGTCTGGTGGCCCGCTACTACCTGGATGTCCTCGGCGGCAGCCGGCACGCCCGCGGTCTCGTCACCATCGGCACCCCCTACCGCGGTTCGGTGAACGCACTCACCTCGCTCCACGGGGGTGTGGCACCGCGTCTGGGCCGGCTCTCCGAGCCGTTCACCGGGCTGGCACGTTCCCTGCCGTCGCTGCACCAGCTGTTGCCGACCTGGCGGTGCCTGGTCGGCGCGGACGGTACGCGATCCGCCTTGGACGGCGTCCACGTCGACGGCGTGGACGGGTACCTGGCCGTCGACGCGCTGCGGTTCCACAAGGAGCTGGACCGTGCCGGCGGTGACGGCTACGCGCTGCACGTCTTCGGGGGCTGTCGTCAGCCCACGCGCCAGTCCGCGCGGCTCGGCGACGGTCACCTCGACGGCTTGCGGGACGTGGACGGCACCGACCATTTCGGTGACGGCACGGTCCCCCGGTTCTCCTGCTTCCCGGCCCAGTCGCCCGACGACTCAGCCGTACGCTTCTTCGCCCAGAAACACGGGGCGCTGCAGAACGAACGGGCACTGCTCAACCAGGTGGAAGCCCTGCTCACCGCGCGCGATCCGCGCGAATTTCTCGGCGGTGGGGTGGAGTTGACGGTCGACGTGCCCGAGGTCGTCGACGGGCCGGACTGTCCCGTGGAGGTGACTGCCGACGACGACCGGCTGCTGCTGTCCGTCGCGGCCGAGGACGTCGAGACGGGCCGGACCGGCGCACGCAAGACCCTGCGCAACCATGGGGACGGCCGCTACAGCACCCGTCTCGAACTACCCGCCCCCGGAACCTGGCGGGTGGGCGTGGGAGACCCGGTGAACAGCGGACGGGTGCACGACGTGAGCAGCGTGGTGCTGGCAATCCAGCCATGACATGTGCCAACGGGGTCCGATTTTCCTTCACTAGGATTCACCCATGCCGCAGCTCGCCTTCGACATCGGTTTCTTCGCCGAGCTTCCCAAGCTCCAGCCCCCGGTCAGGAAGGGCGTCCTCGACGCCTGGGAGAAGTTCAACCGGCTCAGTCTCGATCAGCTCTTCAAGGATCAGGGGCTGAAGCTGGAGAGCCTCGTGAAGGCGAAGGACAAGCAGATCCGGACGATCCGCATCGACCAGTTCTGGCGCGGTGTGGTGCTCGCGCCGCCCACCGGGGACACCTTCGTCCTGCTGCGGGTGATGCAGCACGACAAGGCCATCGCCTGGGCGATGAAGCAGAAGTCCAGCATCAACGAGGTGACGCGGGCCGTCGAGATCAGGGACGCGGCGACCCTCGACGAGATCACACCCGCCTACGAACGGGTCGCGGACCACTCGTCGAAGGTACGGCTCTTCGCGAAGTTCTCCGACGGGGACCTCAAAGCCCTGGGCATCGACGACGAGACGCTTCGGCAGGCGCGGTCGCTCGTCGACCAGGAACAGCTGGACGTCTTCGCTCCCCTGCTGCCGCAGGACCAGCGGGAGGTGCTGCAGTACCTCGCCTCGGGCTGCACGGTGGAGGAGGTCTGGCAGGACATCGTGGCGCCGGCGCTTCAGGCGTCCACGAAGCCGGTGGACACGGGGGACTACGAGACCGCGATCCAGCACACCCGGGCACGGATCGCGCTGGTGACGGCTCCCGAGGAGCTGCGGGACATCCTGGAGAAGCCCTTCGCCGCTTGGCGGGTCTTCTTGCACCCTTCGCAGCGGAAGGTGGCCTACCGGGCCTCCTACTCCGGCCCCGCTCAGGTCACGGGCGGGCCGGGCACGGGCAAGACCGTGGTCGCACTGCACCGGGTCAAGCATCTGCTCGGGTATCTGCGGGACGGCGACCGAATCCTGCTCACCACGTACACCAACGCGCTCGTCAACGCGCTCCGTTCGGGTCTGGAGTCCCTGGTGGAGGATCCGGAGCTGCGCGAGCGGGTCGACATCTCGACCGTGGACGGCTTCGCGGGCCGGGTCGTCGCGGAGGCTCCGGGCGCGGTGACGCTGCGGCCGCTGATGAGCAACGAGGAGGTCAGCCGCTGGGGCAAGGCCGCCAAGGCGACGGGCTTCACGGGCAGCGCGCAGTTCCTGGCGCAGGAGTACCGGCATGTCGTCCTGGCCCAGGGCATCGGCAGCCTGGCCGAGTATGAGGCGGCTGACCGGCGGGGCCGGGGCAGCAGGCTGACGGCGGCCGAACGGCCGCTGGTGTGGGAGACGGTGGAACGGTTCACGGCCGGTCTCGCGGCGGACGGGTGCCGGACCTGGCTGCAGACGTGCGTGGAGGCGGCGGGGCTGTTGGAGGCAAAGGGGCCGCCGTACCGGCATGTGGTGGTGGACGAGGCGCAGGACCTGCATCCGGCGCAGTGGCGGCTGCTGCGCGCGGCCGTTCCGGCCCGCCCTGACGACTTGTTCATCGCGGGCGACCCGCATCAGCGCATCTACGACTCGAAGGTCTCGCTCAAGTCCCTCGGCATCAGAGTGACGGGGCGGTCGGTGAAGCTGCGGAAGAACTACCGCAGTACGCAGGAGATCCTGCGCTGGTCCACGGCCCTGCTGATCGGCCGGCCGATCGCCCAGCTCGAGGACGAGGGCCGCAACGAGACCCTGCTCGGCTACCGCTCCGCTCTCCACGGCGACGGGCCCGCCGTACGGGGCGCGGTGAGTGAAGAGGCCGAACTGGACGCTCTGGTCGACCAGGTGCGGGCGTGGATGGACGCGGGCGTGGGTGCCGGGGAGATCGGGGTGAGCGCCCGGTTCAACAAGACGTGCGCGAAGGCCGTGGCGCACCTGAAGGACGCGGGTGTCCCCGCAGTGTCCTTGCGCAACGCTTCGGGCGACTCCGCAGCGGGCGAGGGGGCGGCTGTGCGGGTCGGAACCATGCACTCGTTCAAGGGGCTGGAGTTCCGCTGCGTCGCGGTCGTCGGTGTCAACGACGAGGCGCTGCCGTTCGCGAAGGCGGTCACGCCACCCGACGTGGACCCCAAGCAGCACGAGACGGACATGATGTCCGAGCGCTGCCTGCTGTTCGTGGCCTGCACGCGTGCGCGGGACAGTCTCTCCGTTTCCTGGTCAGGTGCGCCGAGCCCCTTCCTGACCGAAGCCGGCATCACCACCCTCTGACCTTCGAACCTCGGAGCATCCACCTGGAACCACTGCACGGCCACGATTAATTGATTGACACCGCTTTCACCGGCATGGTTGAGTACTCACGCTTCCGGTGGTGCCTGGGGGGACATCGCCGGAGGCACCTGACCCGCATGCCCGGAGGTCGGTCGGCGCCTCGCCGCCTCGGTTGCTCCGCATCGTCACACTTCAGGATGACCATGAAGATCAAGCGCGTTCGCATCGAGAACTTCTCCTGTCTGCGCAGCCTCGATGTCTCCTTCGACTCCATCACTTCGCTCATCGGGCCGACGGGTGTCGGCAAGTCCACCGTGCTGCGTGCGCTGGACTGGTTCTTCAATGGTGAGAAGGGCGGCATCCTCAGCGAGGAGGACGTGCACTCCGCGGCGGAGACGAAGCGGATCCGTGTGGAGGTCGAGTTCGACGGACTCACCGCTTCCGACCGTTCCATGCTCGGCCACTACGCGCCCGACGGGCTGGACACGCTGAGCATCTGGCGCACCTGGGAGAACGGAGAGGACCGGATCACGGGCAAGGCCCTGGCCTATCCGCCCTTCGAGCAGATCCGGGACGGCGGCGGCAGCCGGGAGAAGACGGCCGCGTACAAGGCGTTACGCGACCAGGACCCGGCACTCGGCCTGCCCGCCGTCCGTAGCTGGGACGCCGCCGAGACGGAGATGCGGTCCTGGGAGGCGAGGAACCGCGGCCGTCTCGCCGAGGCCGAGGTGGAGGGCACGCACTTCTTCGGCTTCGCCGGCCAGGGACTGCTCGGCAAGCTCATCGACTTCGTCTTCATCTCGGCCGATCTGCGGGCGTACGAGGAGACCGACGACAACAAGACGACCGTGGTGGGGCGGATCCTCGAGCACGCGGTCGACCGCTCGGAGGCGGAAGCCCAGTTCACGGCCATCGACGAGAATGCCCAGGCGGCCCGCGAAAAGGTGCACAGGGAGATCTACGAGCCGGTGCTCGCGAGGCTGTCCGGCGCCCTGTCCATGGAGGTCGGCCGGTTCACCACCGGTCGGGACGTCGTCGTCACCCCGACGGCCCAGGTACCCAAGCGGGCCAAGACCGCGTTCGCGGTCAACATCCGTGACGGGGCGGCTCTGACACCGGTCCGTCGTCAGGGACACGGATTCCAGCGTGCGCTGATCATCGCGGCGCTCAGGTACCTCTCGGAGTGCCGCCGCCCCGAGAACGGCACGCGCTCGCTGTGCCTGGCGATCGAGGAGCCCGAACTGTTCCAGCACCCGGCGCAGACCCGGGTCTTCGCGCAGGTGCTGCGCAGCCTGGTCGCGTCCGCCGAGGACCAGACACAGGTGATGTACGCGACGCACAGCCCGGTGTTCATCGACCCGAGCGACTACCAGCAGGTCCGCAGGCTGTATCGGGTCAGCGGTGGCGAGCATCCGGAGGTGAGCCTGCGCGCCCTCACCGAAACGGAGCTTCGGCAGTCCCTTGAGGACCACGTGTCGGAGAAGGCCATCGCACGTCGAGGCGCCACGCGGTACGTCAAGGAGCTTGCCGAGGCACTGTTCGCCGACGTCGCCGTCCTGGTCGAGGGCGCCACGGACGAGAGCGTCCTCCTGGCCTTCGCCGAGCGCCAGAGCTTGAGCCTCGGTGCCGAAGGCATCTGTGTGGTGAACGCCGAGGGCAAGGGCAACATGATCCTCTGCCACGCCATCCTCACCGGGTTCGGCGTACGCTGCCACCTCGTCTTCGACGCGGACACCGGGCCGAGGAAGGTGGCCGACGCGGACACCGAGAAGAAGACGGCAAGTCTTCGGGACAACATCGCGAAGAACGCGAAGATCCTCAGCTATCTGCGGGCCACGGGCGCAGCCAGCCCCGCGAGCGCGAGCGAGGCGACGCACACCGTCTTCGAGGACGACCTCGACAGCTACCTCAAGGACGACTGGCCCGCCTGGAACGCCCGCCGCCTTGAACTGATCGCGCGGGGCGAGGGCTACGTGGACGGCAAGCACGGGCCGACGTACGCGGAGGCCGCACGCACCGCCGACGGTGAGCCGAAGTTGTTGCACGAACTGATGGAAAACGTGAGGGCCATGACGGGACCGCCGACGCCTCACGCCTAGCACGTACGCACAAGGTTCATGCCCTTCCGGTCGGCCTCCGACCGTAGGCTGTCGCTGGAGAAAAAGGGGAGACGATGACTGACGACCGCAAGGGGATCGTTCCGGTGTGGACGCTGGCGACCGGTGATGTCCGGGTGCCCGCATTGACCGGGGACGGGCCTATGACGGCTGAGCGCCTGGCTGAACTGCGCGGGGCACTGGCCGCCCTGGCCGACGAGCCGATCGCCACACTTGAGGCATATCCGCTGCCCGACAAGCTCGACCGCGGCCGCGGCATCCCGCTCGATGCCGCGAGCCCTTTGGCGCAGCACCTGTCGCAGCTCATCACGCAATCGGCGCGGAGTTCCTCGTCGGCTACGGCGACAGCGGCCGGCGAAGGCCTCTACCGCATGGTGATCCCGGCGAAGCTCGCCGCCCAGGTCGGCCAGGGCTGTCTCAGCCCGATGGTGGCGAAGGGCACGTCCGGTGCCCTCCGAAGCGCGCTCGTGGACTCTTCGGGGAAGATCGCCGGCGCCGCGACGTTCGTGCCGGTCGGTCAAGCGGCAACGGCGGGCGCGGTCGGTGGAGCCGGTGCGACGGCGGGCGTGGCGGTCGGCGGCAGTGCGATGCTCACCGTGGCCGCGCCGCTCGTGCTCATGGCCGTGGCGGTGGGGGTGAGCGCACACGCCGACGGCAAGCGTCAGCAGGCCATCGAGCACATCACGGAAATGCTGGAGCAACTGCAGGAGCAGGAGCTCGAACAAGAGCACAGCACACTCGACGGCTGCCGGGACGCCATCGACAAGGCCACCGCCATCCTGCTCGACCAGGGCAGGCCCGGGGTCTCGCTGGGCCTGGACTCGGCGGTGCACGCCATCAACTCCGCGCTGGGCGCCGTCGATCGCCGCCTTGCCAAGTGGCAGAGCGCACTCGACAAGCTACCCGAGGGCCAAGCCGTCGATCTCGGCACGCTGACCAAGTCGTTCCCCGGAATCGACGACCAGGGTGGCATCTTCCGCGCCCACCTGGAACTGGCCACCCTCGCCATCGCGTTGAAGCGGCGAGTCGTCGTCCTGCAGGCCGTCGAGCACGCCCAGGGCGACCCCAACAACCTGTTCCAGAGCTTCACCCGTGTCCTCAAGCGCGACCAGCAACGCCTCGACGCCCTGGAGACGGGCCTTGCCGGCGTCCTGGTCCGCCTGTCGACGCTGGAGCTGGCCCGCCCGCACGGACTGCGACCCGTCTTCACGAACGCGGAAGTCGATCGTCTGATGCGCGCTGCGCATCGGGTTCGTCAGTTGGGTGACGGCGTCGTGGTCGACAGTCGCCCGACGGACGTGGCGATCGAAATCGCTCGCGAGGAGAACGGTTCGGTAGTCGTGTTCCCTGCGCTTCCCGCTTCGGCGTAGGCGCGACGGACTTCACTGTCCGGCGAAGTACTGGGCCTTCCTGATTCAGGCCTTTGTGATGCGTGGCGAGCACCACCGCCGGGCAGCGCGACCGCTAGGTTTTCGCGCTGCCCGGATTGCCCGCAACGGGTGGTCGGCACTTGTATCCCTGGCCACTCCAGCCGTCCGCCCTACGGGTACTACACCGCCAGCGCGTGCAGCTTCTTGCCGTGCAGGGCGAAGACGTGCTTGCCGTCGGTTGCCACCAGCCAGGCGTGGTAGTCGCCCGTCCTGTCGTTGAACGTCCAGCGCACCGCGCCGGTCCTCGCGTCGATGGCGATGATGCCGCCCTGCTTGTCCAGGTCCGTGGCGCCGTAGAGGGTGTCGCCCGCCTTGACATACTGCCGCGGCACCTGGAGTCCCGCGTCCGCGAGAGCCTCGGACTTCCAGAGCTGTCTGCCGGTGCTCGGGTCCACGGCCCACATGGTCCTGGCGCTGTCGGCGACGTAGAGCACGTCCGCCAGTGCGGCCGGTTCCCGGAAGAGGGCCGTGTCCGACGCTTCCAAGGACCACTTCTCCTTGCCGTCGGCCAGGTTGAAGGCCTGGAGCACGTTCCCTTGGGGGACGATGACCAGGTCCTGGTGGACGGTGAAGAAGCCGTAGTTCGTCTTGGTCGTCTTGTGCGTCCACACCTGCCCGCCGCTCACGGTGTCGCGCACGGTGAGGTTCTTCTTGAAGTCGGTGTAGACGAGGTGGCGGCCCCGGACCGCGGCGTGGATGCCGTTCTGCTCGGTGCCGACGTCGCGCTGTTCCTTCCAGGCGATCCTGCCCGTGGTGCTGTTGAGGGCGGCGATGACGTTGGTCTTGGACGAGCCGTCCTTCTCGAGGATCTCGGCGACGACGTACACCTGCTCCTCGTCCACCGCGATCGGTCGCGGCTGCCGGTACTCCTTGCCCAGCCGGCTGCGCCAGGTCTCCTTGCCGGAGGCCGGGGCGTATCCGATGACGGAGCCGTCGTAGTCGCTGCTGGCCAGGTACAGGGTGTCTTCGCTGAGCAGCAGGGGTGCGCCGGGGATCGCTCCGCCCGGCAGGGACCACTTCTGCCCGCCGGTCGCGGCGTCGAGGGCGGCCAGCGGGCTGCCACTGGCGATCACGACGCCGCCCGCGGCCACCAGTTCGTCGTTGTCCCCGTAGGTCTCGGCCGAGGTCGGCTTCGTCCACAGCGGTTTCGGAGCCTGGCCCTTCTCGCCGGCACCGGCGCCCGCACCGCCACCGTCTCCGGAGCCCTCGCCGCCGCCCTTCGGCGCGTCGCCGCCGGCGTTTGCCGGCTCCTCGACCTCCACGGCGTCCTCGTCGCACCCGACCGTACCGGTGGTCAGCGCCGCCAGCGCGAGACCGCTGCCGGCCAATCGCAGTACCCGCCGCCGGGAAGGTGGACCGGACGCCTCCGGTGTTCTGTCGTCCGACGTGCTGTCTCGCCCGGCCATGTGCCGTACCCCCGTGATGCGTCAGTGCAGGAACCCGAACCGGAAGGCCCACGCCGTACCGAACATACGGACGTGGGCCTCCGCGACCAGGAACGTTAGCCGGGCTACCGTGCCGCCCACACCGCCAGATCCCAACCGCGACAGCACCGTGAAGCAATCGAGACAACTCGTCGCCGATCACCCCACGTGCCTCACGACGGTGCTTCGGGCGGCCGCGCCGCCTGGTCTCAGGCCTTCTCCTCAGCCGGGTCGAGGGCTTTCCCCAGGAGATGCACCAGCATGCGCAGCTCCTCGTCCCCAAGCCGTGCGAAGGGCGTCAGCGCCAGCGTCGCCTGGATGACCGCCGCCCGCACGCGGCGCCCGTCCTCCGTCAGGACCACGACGCGTGAGCGGCGGTCGGCAGGGTCGGCGGAGCGTTCGACGAGGCCGCGGTGGGTGAGCTGGTTGATGACGAAGCTGAGGTTGGGCGCGTTGCAGTACAGGCGGCCGGCCAGTGTCTTCATCGAGGGCGGTGCCTCGTCCGGGTCGATGGCCCACAGGGCCTGGGCGGTCGCGGGGGTCAGGCCGTGCTCCGCCAGGACGCCCTCGATCCGGTCGCCGGTCCGCATGAAGAGCTCGTGGTTCGCCGCCACCGCCGCCTCGAGGGTGCTTCGCGTCATGGGCCCATCGTACGCCTATTTACTTCGAGACTCGAAGTGTATGTTGGGGGTCAAGGGATTGCTTCGAGGCTCGAAGTACCTGTCCACGGGCCGCGCCATGCCTTCTTGCGGTCGCACTGCCTTCAGTCGCACCGCCTTCAGTCGCACTGGCTTCAGCCGCACTCCCACCAGCCGTACTTCCTCCAGCCGCACAGAAAGCACTCGCGCATGTACGACTACACGAACACCACTGCCCTGGTCACCGGCGCGTCCAAAGGGCTGGGCGAGGCCTACGCACGGGAACTCGCGTCCCGAGGAGCGCACTTGGTTCTCGTCGCCCGCTCGGCCGACGCGCTGCACGCCCTCGCCGACGAGATCCGGGCCACGCATTCCGTCCGCGCCGACGTGATCGCCGCGGACCTGTCCGACCGGCGGTCGCCGCAGCGGATCCTCGATGCCCTCGACGGGCTCGGCCTCGACGTGGATCTCCTGGTCAACAACGCCGGGATGGGGGCCGTAGGGCCCTTCCTCGGCCGGCCCCTCGAACCCAATCTCCAGTCCGTCGACGTGAACGTCACCGCCCTGGTCGGACTGGTCCACCTCCTGGGTGCCCGCATGGTCGCACGCGGCCGCGGCGGCATCGTCAACATCGCGTCCACCGCCGCCTTCCAGCCCATGCCGTACCAGGCGAGCTACGCCGCCACCAAGGCGTTCGTGCTCTCGTTCACCGAGGCGGTCGCCGAGGAGGTCCGCGGCACCGGCGTACGCGTGATGGCGGCCCACCCGGGAGCCACCGCCACGGAGTTCTTCGACCGGACGACCGCCTCCATGAACCCCAGGTTCACGGATGCTCCCGCCGACGTGGCCGTCAGGACGCTCGACGACTTCGCCCGGGGCCGGGCCGTCTCCTTCCCCGGGCGGGCGTCCCAGCGCGTCGGGGTGTGGGCGTCGAGGGTGCTGCCTCGCACCACGGTCACGCGTGTCACGGGCGCCCTCAATCGCCGACTGGGGTTCCACGACGTCAGCGATCGCGACCCCGCCGCCGCACCGGGGCAGTGATGATCCTGGGGGGCATTCGGCGCGCGGAGCCAGGGGTGAGCGGCGCGCAGTGCCTGTGTGCCCCGTTGCCCCCGGCCTTCGCCGACGCGACCACGGAGCGAGACGTGTGGTACCGGATGGCGAAGACGTCACCGCGCGCCCGATCCGGACAAGCATCGGTGATCCGGACTCAACGACCGTTGCCTCTCGGCGCGTTCATCACATAGGGTCCCGTCAGCGACACCGGGCGTCAGCCCCCGAACCGGGAGTGCAACGGTGGCATCACCCTCTCCCCTCTCCGAAACCCTGCGTCGTCTCGACGGGGTCGTGCAGGAGAAGGAAGTCCGCTCGAAGCTGCTGGACGCGGCGGAGCTCGCCCGCCGGACGGCGCTGCCGGTGTCCACCGTCCGCACCCTGCTCCGGGGCGGCACACCACCGGACGACTCCGTCAACGACCGGGTACGGACGCGGATCGCCGCGCTCGCCGAAGCCGAGATGGCCGCGACCGGCAAGCGCATGTCCGACCTCGCCGCGGACATCTCCGAGCGGCTCGGTGTCTCCGGGTACTGGGCCCGGCAGGTCTGCGGCGGCAAGAAGGTGCCCAGTGTCGAGCTTCTGCACGGGCTCGTCGAGTACTTCGGGGTCGAGGACGGAGAGGCGTTCTTCACCGCGTCGGCCGCCGACGCGCTCAACCGCGTCCTGCTCCCCGCCCTGCACGCGCTGGAACACCCCGAGA
Source organism: Streptomyces sp. CCM_MD2014 (assembly GCF_000772045.1). Taxonomy (GTDB): domain Bacteria; phylum Actinomycetota; class Actinomycetes; order Streptomycetales; family Streptomycetaceae; genus Streptomyces; species Streptomyces salinarius. Next base: position 1,220,298 of record NZ_CP009754.1, read on the forward strand.
ACGATCCCGTGCTCGCCCTGATGGACCGGTACGGGGTGAGGTCCGCCGACCTGCGCGCCCACGGCTCCCTGACACGTGAGCAGTTGGAACGCCTTCTCGAAGGAGTCCTGCGGTCCGTCGTACCCCCGGACGGAGGTCGCGAGCGGTGAGCACCAAGGCGATGAAGTCCTTACTCTCCGTCCTGGGCCGGCACACGGCGGGGGCCATTCAGCGGCCGGCCGAGCCACGGGAGGTCATGGAAGCCTTCTGCGCGGCCATGAGCGCACGCACCGGTCGGCCGATCCGCCTTGTCTTCCGGGGGTTCCCGCCGGACATTCCCGTCTCCGGCATGCGCCTGGACTGCGGGGACCACTCCATCATCGTGGTAGAGGAACACACTGTTCCCGAGGCGCAGTTGGTCATCCTGGGGCATGAGCTGTGGCACGAGGAGCAGGGGGACTGCGGACACCACGTGGCGGGGATGCCGGCCGCCGCCCGGGCGCTGCCCACCGAGCAGGCCGGGGAAGTGGTCGAGCGGGCCGTCGAGCGGATCCTCGCAGCGCACGAGGTGCCCCCGGACGCGCTCCTCGCCGTCGCGGCCCGAGCCGGGTCCCGCGACGACCACGAGGCGGACGCCGAGACGTTCGGGCTCCTCTTCGGCCGGGAGGTCCGCACCTGGGTGAAAGGCCGTTACGCGCAGGGCCCGGTCAGTGCGGACACCGTGGAAGGCCGCATCAATCTGTCCCTGAGCAGCCGCGGCGGGCACCTGCGGTCATGAGCCCGTCCTTCCACATTCCCTACATCCTGCCCACCGCTCTGCTGGCGCTGGCCCTCGTGCTGAAGCTCCCCACGTTCGTGCGGGCCTCGCGCGACCCGGACGTCAGGGCGACCACGCTCCTGCTGATCTGGGCCACCGCGGTTCTGGTCGTGATCACCCCGGTCAACATAGAGCGGCTCAACGACCTCACGGGTGTACCGAACATCGCCTCCCCTTGGGCCTACTCCTTCCTGACCGCTTTCTGCGCCACCGGCCTGACCATGATCGTGCGTTGGCGCGAGGCACCGTCGGTGAGACGGCGGCGGAGGATCCGCCGCATCTACTGGATCTACGCGGGGATCGTCGCCGTCCTGTGGCTGACGTTCATCCTGGCCGACGTCCCCACGGCGCGCGTCTACGACCTGGACACCTACTACGCCGGCACCCCCTGGATGCGCGAGCACATCCTCCTCTACATCGCCGCGCACACGGTGTCGTCGCTCGTGGCGGTCTCCATGCTGTGGAAGTGGTTCCCCGAAGTGGCCAACCGCTGGCTGAGGGCAGGAGTGGTGTTCCTGCAACTGGGCTTCGCGTCGGGGCTCGTCTTCGATGTCGCGAAGACGGCCGCGATCGGCGCCCGATGGTCGGGGCACGACTGGGACGTGCTGAGCACCCAGGCCGCTCCCCCGTTCGCGCTCCTGGAAGCCGTCTTCGTCGCGCTCGGCTTCATCGTGCCCCAGGCCGGGCCCTTCCTGCAGAAGTGGATCCGGGACCAGAGCGAATACCGTCGGCTCGGCCCGCTGTGGCACGCGCTGCGCGGCCTCGCCCCGGCGGCGGCCGAGGCGCGCTTCGGCCCCTGGACCCCGCTCGACCTGCGCCTGCTGCAACGCCGGCAGCGGATTCACGACGCCCTGCGTCTGCTCGGCCCCTACGTCGACCCGGCGCTGTACCGGCGGGCATACGAGGCCGCGCGGTGCGGGGACGGGGTCCCGGACGCGGACGGTGTTGCCGGGGCTCTCACGATCAGTGCCGCCATCGGCGCCTACCAGCGGGGCGGGCCTTCCGTCGCGGACCCGCGGGAGCCGCAGGCAGGGGTGGTCGTGAGCGGTCGTATCGAAGGCATCGCCTCCGCCCTGCACCGGCCCCGCATCCTCGAAGACGTCCGCCGACGCATGACCAGCACAGAAAGCGCTCATCACCATGGCTGAAGCACTCGTCACCCGCCGGCCCACCGCAGTGGTCATCGGCGCCGGCGCCTCCGGCCTCTTCGCGGCGGCGGCCCTCACGGACTTCGCCGACGTCACGATTGTCGAACGCGACCGTCTCCCCGGCGGACCCGAACCGCGCAGGGGCGTGCCCCAGGCCCGTCACGCCCACCTGGTGTGGAGTGGAGGGGTCAAGGCCTTCGACGATCTCGTCCCCGGCCTCACCGGTGACATCGTGGCACGCGGCGGGCGCCTGGTTCACATCATGGGCGACATGGTGTCCCGGGCGCCCAACGAAGTGTGGTTCCGCCGTTTCACCACCACCCATCACCGCAACCTGGTCTGCTCCCGCGACCTCCTCGACTTCGTCCTGCGCCATCGCGTCCTGGCCGACGAGCGGATCACACTCCGCGAGGGGACCACCGTGCTCGGCCTGGAAGGCGACGCCGCGGCGGTCACGGGTGTCCGCATACGCACCGACGGCGAGGAGAGCGTCCTGCGCGCGGACCTGGTCGTCGACGCCTCGGGCCGGGGGTCCCGTGCCCCGCAGTGGCTCACCGGCCTGGGAGCGCCGAGCGTCACGGAGCGCGAGGTCAACGCCGGTGTCGTCTACGCCACCCGCCTCTTCCACGCCCCCGAGGCGACCCGGGGCGTCGGGTTTCCCCTCGTCAACGTGCAGGCGACCCCGGCCAAGGCGCCGGGGCGAGGGGGCATCATCCTGCCCGTCGAGGGGAACCGCTGGATCGTCACGCTCGCCGGCACCCGCGGTGGTGAGCCCACCGACGATCCCGATGCCTTCGTCGACTTCGCGCTCGCACTCGACGATCCCGTCATCGGCGAACTCGTCAAGGGCCTCGAGCCGCTCGGAGACGTCATGACCACTCGTGCCACGGCCAACCGTCGTCGCTACTACGAGCAGGTCAAGCGCTGGCCGGACGGCTTCCTCGTCCTCGGCGACGCCGTCGCCGGCTACAACCCGGTCTACGGCCATGGCCTGACCGTCGCCGCCCAGTGCGCGCTCGCCGTCCGCGACACGCTCAGCGCCACAGGGCTGGGGCAGCCGGGCCTCGCACGCCGGCTTCAGCGCGTCGCCGCACGGCCGGTGGCCGGCGCATGGGATTTGGCGGTTGGCCAGGACGCGCTGTATCCGGGAGCGACCGACACCCGGCCCAACGCCGTCGAACGGCTTCTCGCCCGCTTCGTCGACAAGGCCGTGGAGACCGGCGCACGCAATCCGCGCGCCATGGGTGCCCTGCTGGACGTCATGAGCCTGGAGCGACCTGCCACTCGGCTGTTCTCGCCCGACATGCTCATCCCCATGGTCATCGGTCCCCGAAGGCCGCATCTGCAAGGCCCGCCCCTCACCGACGCAGAGCGAAAGAGCGCCATGCCGTAGCGCCGGACTACGAGGGGCTTCGCGCCTGGTGTGGTGGGACGAGCGGACGACACGGCACGGCTCGCTCCTCGGCACCGCCCTGCCCGTCCGGTTCCACCCGGTACAACCGGGCACGAGGCAGGCGCGTCACGGAATCCGTCAGCCGGCCCTCGGTGAAGAGGGCGCCGACGCCGTCCTCCAGGGCCCAGCCGGAGGGAAGCGCTCGGCTCGCCACGGCCGCGCGATAGGACGCGCGCCTCCCCTGCTCACTGTCATAGTGCGGACAGACCGAACCGGGCAGCAGACCGAGCCCGTCGGCGAGGTGGGTCAGCGGCCCGAAGGAGTCGGTGTGCGAGCCCTCGGCCCAGCAGTTGGCGCCCGCGCTGATGCCGCAGAGCAGGGTCCCGCGGGCGAAGGCCTCGCGCAGGAGCCGGTCCACTCCGTGCGCGCGCCAGACGGCGAGCAGGTTCGCCGTGTTGCCGCCGCCCACGTAGATCACATCCTGGCCGAGCAGGAACGTGCGCAAGGCGTCGTCGTCGAGTTCCCGGCGAAACATGGGCAGGACACCGGGCTCACACGAACGTGGCTGGAAGGCGGCGAGGAATCGCTCCACACAGGCCGGGGCGTCGCCGCTCGCCGTCGGAACGAAGCACACCCTGGGCCTGGGGACCCGCACCTGAGCGAGCAGCCAGTCGTCCAGCAGGCCGTCCTCGTCGTCGGAGAATCCGCCCCCGAGGAGGGCCAGACGGGGTTTCGGGGCGATGGTCACGGGGGTGCCTCCTCAGTCAAGGAGAGCGCAGCCAGTCCAGGCGCTCCTCGGCGGCCCGCAGCCGGGGGTGTCCCGGGCCGTGCAAGCGGCGGTAGTCGCGTACGCAGCGGTCGAGCAGTTCGGCGGCCTCCGCATGGTGGCCCGCGTCGATCAGCACGTTGGCGAGGTTGTCCCGGGTGCCGACCGTGATCGGATGGTCGTCGCCGTGGAGTGCGGCATGCCCGGCCAGGATCGCGCGCAGGATCGGCACCGCGTCGTCGTAGCGTTCCTGGGCGTGCAGGACGGCTGCGAGGTTGTTCCGCGCGGCGAGAGTGGTTTCGTGGTCCGGCCCGAGGGTGGCCTCCGTCGACCGCACGAGGGCACGGATCTGCTCTTCCGCCTCGGTGTGGCGCTCCAGTCGGACCAGGACGGCGCCGAGGTTGCTCCGGGCCGCGACCGTCTTCTCGTGGTCGGGTCCGTACCGGTCCTCCAGTCGGGGCACGAGGGCGCGCAGGACGCGCTCGGCCTCCTGGTGACGGCCGCACTTGAGCAGGGACGCGGCGTGCGCGTTGGTGGCGGAGAGGACCTCGGGGTGGTCGTGGCCGAGCTGCCGGATACGGCGTTCCAGGACGTCCCGCACGAGCGGCTCGGCCTCCGGGGCACGGCCGAGGTCCTCCAGGACCGCCGCGAGTCCGGTGGCGCTGCGCAGCGCGTCCGGGTGGTCGCGGCCGAGTGTCTCCCGCTGGGCGCGGAAGGTGTCGCGCCACGCTGTTTCCGCGAGGCGCAGTTGACCGGTGGTGTGGAGGGCGTCGGCCAACTCGGCGGAGACGCGCAGGGTGTCCTCGTGGCGGTCGCCGAGGGTGGTCCACCGGGTGCGGGCCACGTGCTGGAGAAGCTCGACGGCCTCCTCGCCCCGTCCGGGGACCGACAGCAGGACGTGGGCGAGTTCGCGCAGGGCGGTGAGGGCGTCCGGGTGCTCGGGGCCCAGGCTGTCGAGGGCGGACCGGGCCCGCATGGTGTGGATCTCCTCGGCGGAGAGCCGCACGCGGGCGATCTCCCGCCCCGGCCCGCCCTCTGTGACCTCCGTGATGGTGAGGTGTCCCCCGACCAGTTGTCGCCCGGTCCCGGAACCTCCCGGGGGCTGTTCCTGCGCGTCCGGGCCCGGTTGCGGCTGTTCGGCGCCCTCGGCGGGGCGGCCCCGGTGTCCCTGCCGGGCTTCATGTACCTGCCCGCTCGCTTGTTCCTGTCGGGGCCCCCGCGGCTGAGCGTCGGCGGCCTCTCCGTCTTCCGGGGTTCGTCGCCGCCACCATCGGACCATCGTGACCGCCTCCTCGTCGCTACCGGTGTCGTCAGGCGCCCGCGTGCACGTGTGCCGCCCACAGACTGGGACTGGCCGCGAAGGCGGCACGGCATCCGCGGACCGCCTGGTGCAGGGCGTGGGCCGTCCTCGTGTCGTCCAGCTCGGGACCGCCGTCGGCTCCTTCGGCGCACAGCTCCCGGTAGAGGAGGCGTGTGACGCGGACGGCCACCGCGTCGTGCACCGGCCAGAGTGTTCCGACGGCGTTGGCGTACCCCGCGAGCTGGAAGGCGGAGGTGATGTGGATGGACTCGTCGGCCAGTTGGCCGCCTCCCCGCGCCGTCTCGCAGGCCGACATCACGGCGAGTCGTGCCGCCGGCAGCTCCAGCCGGGAGATCGCGCTCACCGTGAGGGGCCGGGTCGCGTGGTCGTGCACCAGGAGACGGCCGTTCGAAGGGTCGGCGGGCTCGCTGACGCCGTGGCAGGCGAAGTGCACGCACGGGTGACGGGGCAGCGCGTCCATCACCCGTTCGAAGGTGGCACGTTCCTCGGACAGTACCTCGGTGGGGAGGAGCCCGCGCAGGACCTCGACCTCGCGCCGTGCGCCGCCGAGCGGCCGGGCACCGGGCGTGTCGGGCAGCGCCACGGCGAGCACCGGGCCGTGCGGGCGGGGGGCGGCGGCGCGGGTCCGGGCGTACCGGAGAGCACCGACGGTCGGCGTGTACGACGAGACCACCCGGTCCATGACCGTCCGTGGTCCCGGTACGGCCGCCAACCGAGCCGGCACCCGAGCCGGCACCCGAGCCGCCGCCCGAGCAGGACCCGGAGCCGGCTCCGGCGCGGGTCGGCCGTCCGGTTCCGCTGCCGGGGCGGTGTCGTGGTGGCCGGCCGCGTGCAGTGGCAGCGAGGCCAGCGCGCCTCCCGGAGACCACCACAACCGCTGCCACTCGCCGTCGGACGTGGGCCCGTGCACGCCGAGCCGGTCGAGCACGGGCCCGGTGACGTGATCCCACGTCCAGGCCAGCACCTCACCGACGGTCTGCTGGGCCGCCCGGTCGCGGGCGGGGTCGGCCGCGTCGGCGAGCGCCCGTTCGAGCCGGTCCGCCTGTTCGCCGACGGCCTGCGGGGTGGCGTGCGGCAGGGGGACGAGGAGGACTTCGCCGTCCCTCAGCACCAGGGCGTCGCTGCGGAACTCGCTGCAGTAGGCGAGCACCACCGGGCCGTGGTCGGCGCAGGACAGCACCGCCCGCAGGTCCGGCAGGCCGAGGAAGTCGGCGAAGCCGGGGCGGGTGCGGATCTCGGCGACCAGGTGTTCCAGCGCGGCCGCGAGGGTGTGCCGCAGATCGGTGGTGCCGGTCGGGAGCCCGCCCCGGTCGGCGTCCGCGGTGTCGGTGGCCTCCAGCGCGTCGAGCCGTTGCCGCAGGCCGGAGAAGCGGTCGGCGAGGTCCGGGTGGGCACGGCGCAGTCGTCCGAGCCCGTCGCGGGTGGCCATGGCCCGGCCCAGCAGGACGCCCCGGCCCTGTTCCAGCAGCAGTACCGCGTGCTCCGGACGGCCGGCGTTGACCGCGCAGGCGGCGGCTTCGGCGGCCAGGCCCCGGACGCGCGACAGGCCGCGTTCCTGGTCGCCGCGGACCAGTCGGCCCGAAGTGGCGAACGGCAGGAGCTCCAGGGCCAGTTCGTAGCCCGGCAGGGCGTCGTCCCAGCGGTGGTCCGTTCCGGCGGCGGCGCCCCACTCCCAGGCCGCGAGGACCCGTTCGTAGGCGGGCAGGGACCTGGTCCCGGCGGCCTGCCGGTAGGCGTCCTCGGCGGCACGGAGCACTCCCGGGTCACCGTCTCGGTGATGCAGGGCGCGCAGCGCGTCGCCGTACGACTTCAGGTAGGTGCCGTGGGACGACGTTCCCTCGGTGACGGCCCATACGGCGCGGCCCAGTTCGCTGACGGCCTGCTCCAGTTCGCCGGGTTCTCCGGTGGCGTGGTGGTGCCTGGTGAGGCGGGCGGAGCCGAGGTTGGAGAGGATCACCGCGAGCGACGGGTCTCCGTAGGGAACCTGCCGGGCGGCTGCCTCCAGCAGTCCGATGGCCTCGTCGAGGTCTGTCACCTCCGCGGTGGACGTGAACCGGGCCCGCAGCGCGTTGGCGAGGTGGTTCAGCCGGTCGGCGCGCGGCTGACCGGCCGCGGGCGCCAGTGCCAGCGCCCGACGCGCGACGTCGATCGCCTCGTCGGCGGCCGTGGTGTCGCCGGTCACGCCGTGCCAGCTCTGCAGGACCACTCCCAGATTGGCGAGCCGCACGGCGTGGCCTGGTGGCGAGTTCCGTGTCGCGTGGAGCGCCTCCCGGGCCAGTCGGGAAGCCTCGCGCAGGGAGGTCACGTCGTCTGTCTGGATGGCGCGCTCCCGCAGGGTGACGGCGAGGTTCGCCAGGGCCCCGGCGTGGGAGTCCGTGCCGGGGCGCTCCTCGGCGAGGGCGGCGCGGCGGGTGGCGACGGCCTCGTCCAGCACCGCCGTGTCACCGGTCCGCTGCGCCAGCCTGTGCAGGGTGTTCCCGAGGCTGTTCAGCCTCCTGGCGCGTTGCGGGGTGCCGGGGCGGAAGAACCGCGCGGCCTCGCGCAGCAGCGTCGCGGACTCCTCGAGCCATGCCACTTCGTCGGTGTCCTCGGCGGCCAGGCGGAGGGCGACTCCGAGGCCGGCGAGCAACTCGGCGCGGTCCGGGTGACCGGGCGGGCATTCGGCCAGGGCCGTGCGGTGAACGCGCAGCATCTCCACCCGGTGGGCGTCGTCGGAGGCGTGCTCGTGCCACTCGCGGTGGGCCTGGGAGAGGTTGCGCAGGAGGAGGGCGCGGGTCGCCCCTCTCCGTGGGACGGCCGTCAGTGCGGTGCTCCACAGGTCGAGGGCCTCACGCAGGGCGCCGACGTCCCCCTCGTACACATACGCGTCGTGGCGCATCGAGGCCAGGTTGCTCAGGTAGGCGGGTCGGTCCTCCGCCCCGTCCGGCAGGACGCGGAGCGCGTGCCGCTGGGCCTCCGTCGCGCGCAGAAGGTCCGGCAGAAGGTCCGGGGCGGTGGGTGCGGCGGAGTCGTCGGGGGACGCGGGTCGCGTGGCGCGGGTTCCCTCCCGCGCCGTGCCGCGGTCGACGGCGATCCGCTGCCGCGTCCGCAGCGTCTGTGCGAGGGCGCCGAACGACTGCGCCGCGGTCTCGGCCTCCTGGGGGAGGCGGGAGGCCCGGTCGAACGCGTCCACCGCCCGGTCCAGGTCGTCGGACCGCTCGTACAGCGCGAACCTCTGCTGGTACGCGAGGCCCAGGAGCCGTACGTCCTGCGGGCGGACCGGCTCGCACTGCGCCCGTTCACGGCCCAGCTCGACCAGTGCGTCCAGGTCGTCCGGGCTTCCCCGCAGTTGGTAGCGAATCTGGAGGGCGGCCATGAGGTTCGCGGCGGTCCGGGCGACGTTCCGCCCGGTGTCCGGCGCCGCGGAGTCGAGCAACTGCCGGTAGAGGGCGATCGCCTGGTCGAGGGCGGGCTCGTCGCCCGTGGTGAGGTGGTGGGACAGCAGCCGATCGGCGCGCTCTTCCTCGTCTCGTCCGTCCGCCGCTCGAGCGCGACCCCCGTTGAACACGCCCACCCCCGTGTCACACCGCCGGACCGAGTTCTCCCGGCCTTCCGCGGCCGCCCGTCCTCACGATAGCGAACCGGCCGTGGGCGCGACGGTGTACGGAGAACGAACGACGTCGTACGGAGGGAGACGTCACCCGGCGAACCACTCGTGGTGGAGCGGGAGCCGGCCGGCAGCCAAGGCTGACGCCCGACAGCCGACAGCCGACAGCCGACGTACAATCGCGGCCGACCGGCATCCTGCGTCCGAGGGGGAACGGTGGAGATGGAGACTGACGGGCGAAGCGCGCCGCGAGGCGGACACGCCCGGCTGGGCGAGCTCTGCCGGCGGTTGACGGACGCGTCGGGGTCGCTGCTGCTCGGTGAGCGAGGCCTGCGGCTCGTCGAGTTCATCACCTCGGAACTGCGCGACGGCCGGACCCCGGACGAACTCGACCACGTCTTCGACGAGTTGGAGGAGGAGTTGCTCGCGGCCGGGCACAGCGCCGGTCTGGGCTCCTACCGCAGCACGCCGACACCGTTCACACCCGCTTTCCAGCCGCTCCCGGTCGCCGGGCAGCGGCACCCGGCGCTGCACGTGCTCGCCTGCCCGCGGGGGCACTGCGAACGCGTGGAGGCGCCGGACGACGATTCCCCGCCCCCCGGGTGCCGGGTCTTCGACCAGCCGCTGCGTACGGTGCCCCTCCGGTGACCAGCGGCTTCCTCAGCGCGCTGGGCGGCCGGATCGCCGAACGGTGGCTGGCCGCGCTGGCCCTGCCGGGGCTGCTCTTCCTCTCGGCCGTCACCACCGCCGTGGTCCTCGGTCACGAACACTGGTCTGATGTCGCGCGGTTGCGGGACTGGGTCGACACGGTGGCCGCATCCCCCGCGTCCGGCAGCGCGGGCACCGTCGTCCTGGTGGCGGCGGGCGTGCTGGCCGGTGCCGCGGCGGCCGGCGCGGCCGCGCAGTCGCTGGGTACGGGCGTGGAGCTTCTGTGGTGCGCGGAGCCGCACGGGCCGGTGCTGCGGCGCCTCGCCGACCGCCGGTCACGCCGGTGGCGCGCGGCCGACGCGGCCTTCCGTACGGCGCTGGTGGCGGCCGGCCGGGCCCGTATCGCGGGAACGGACGACGCCGACCGGCTCGCCGACGTCGCCGAACGCCGTCACGCAGTCCGGGACCGCATCGCCCCGGTACCGCCCCGCCACCCCTTCTGGACCGGCGACCGTCTGGCCGCGCCCGCGCAACGGCTGTGGCGCGCGAGCCGGTTGGACCTGGCGGCCGCCTGGCCCCATCTGTGGCTCCTGGCCTCCGACGGCACGCGTGCCGAACTGCAGGCCGCCCGCCTCAGGCTGACCGCGGCGGCGCGCCTGTGTGCCTGGGGCGCGGGGTATCTGGCGCTGGCGTTGTGGTGGTGGCCCGCTGGACTGGCCGGGGTCGTCGCCGTCGCCTCGGGCGTGCGGCGCGGCCGCGCGGCCGCGGACGCCTTCGCCGAACTCACCGAGGCCCTGGCCGACCTCCATGTACGCGACTTGGCGACCGCGCTGGGCGTCGAGTGCGCGGGCGTCGACGCCCCGGGGCTCGGTGAACGCCTCACCCGGCTGCTGAGCAAGGAGACGCGAGCAGCGTAGGCCGACCCGTCCCGGCGCCGCGCGGAGCGGCGGAGACCAGTCGGAGGAGGCGGCGCCCGGACCGTTCCTCGCCTCCGTGCCCTCGGTGCTTGCCTCCCAGGGGCTGAGGAGCCCGGGTTCGGCCCCGGAGGCGTTGAGTTCGTGCCGGACCCGCGAGAGGAAGGCGCCCACCGCGTCCGCCTGTGTGCCCTGCCGGAACGGCTGCCGCCCCTGGTGCCGGCCCCGCTGTTCAACGTCCTGGCCCTGCTGGCCGGCGTGCACGCGTTCCTGCCGTTCGACGGCGCTCCGCGTGCGGTTCCTCCTTCGGGTGCCCGACGTATGACAGCGACCTCGCCGGGGGCGGGCGGCGGGGCACCGTCAGTGCGGTGCGCGGATGCTGTCGATGATGCGTGTCCAGTTGTCGCCGCCGTGGCCGTTCTCGATCGCCCGGCGGTAGTGACCCTGGACGGCCGCCGGCAGGGCGAGGTCGAGGCCGAGTGCCGTGCTGGTGTCGACGATGTGGTCGGACGTCGCGCCCATCATGGTGACCGTGCTGAGGTGGCCGGGGTGTTCACCGGCGTCGAGGGCGGCGCCGGGGTGTTCCTCGCCCGCCCGCAGGATGTCGCCGATGGAGTCGGCGGAGGAGAGCAGTTCCGGCAGCGCCTCCTGGGCCTTCAGACCCGCGGTGCCCAGCATCGCGGTGGCGTGCATCAGGCCGGACAGGGTGGTGAGGAAGACGGCGAGTTGGGCCTGGTACATCAGCTGGGCGAGGCCCGGGTCCTCACCCAGGTGCCTCGGGGTGCCCAGCAGGGTCAGCACGTCCCGGTGGCTCTCCAGCAGTTCCCCGGGGCCGCTGTAGTAGATGTGGGCAGCGTTCGTGCCGACCATGGGTGCGGGGACCATGACGCCTCCGGTGAGGAAGGCGGCGCCGTGGCGGGCGGCCCACGCTGCCGCCTCGCGCGTGCGGTCGGGGGTGTCGGAGCTGAGGTTGACCAGTGTGCGCCCGGCCAGCGCTTCGGCGGCGTCGTCCAGGATGTCGTACATCGCCTGGTAGTCGGTGAGGCTGAGCAGCACCAGTTCGCTCGCCTCGGCCGCCTCGCGGGGTGTCGGCACGTGTGTCGCGCCGGCGCCGACGACGCCGTCGGCGCGACTCTTCGTGCGGTTCCAGACGGTGACCGGGTGGCCCGAGGCGAGGAGGGTGTGTGCGATGGCCTGGCCCATGGGGCCCAGTCCGATCACGGAAACGGGGGCGGCGGGGCTGGTGGTGCGGTCCTTGTGTTCGTTCACCCCTTCATCCTCGGCGGGCACGGGTAACCTCGGAAGTACCCACTTCTTTCTGCGGTACTTACCATTTCGTAAGGGGCTGAGTGATGGCCAAGGGGTCGAGGTCCGGGCCGTACGTCTGCGGCATCGACGCCGCGCTCGACGTGGTGAGCGGCAAGTGGAAGGGCCTGATCCTCTGGGAGCTCGACGCCCACGGCGTACGCCGCTTCGCCGAGCTCCGCCGGGGGCTGCCGGGCGTGAGCGAGAAGATGCTCACCCAGCACCTGCGGGAGATGGAGACGGACGGGCTCGTCCACCGGAAGGTGTACGCCGAGGTGCCGCCGCGCGTGGAGTACTCCCTGACCGAGCACGGCCGCACACTCAACCAGGCCCTCGCACCGCTCGGCGCGTGGGGCACCGAGCGGATACGTCGCGAGGGGTGCGAGCAGAGGCAGCCGGTTACGCCTACCTCGCCGCGCTGATCGGGTCGGTGTCCCCCGCCAGGCGCACCGATGATGCCCGGGCCGGCCGGCAGTCGTTAGGGGGACGAGGGGGCCGAGAGCGAGGAGAACTGCCATGTCCATGGAACAACCCGCCGTACAGCGACCCACGACCGAGCTCGACGCCCGCTACAGCTCCGCGCTCAATCCCCGTCCGGGCGCCGCGGACGTCACGGCCACCGAGTGGGCCGAAGCCCAACGGCGCGTGGCGGCCGCCGAGATCTTCTGGGTGGTCACGGTGCGACCCGGGGGCGGGCCGCACATCACGCCGGTGATCGCCGCCTGGCACGACGGTGTGCCGTACTTCTCCACCGGACCGGGTGAGCAGAAGGCCCGGAACCTGGCCCATGACGCGCACTGCGCACTGCTCACGGGTACGAACTCGCTCACCGACGGGTTCGACCTGGTGGTCGAGGGCGTGGCGGCGCCGGTCGGTGATCCGGCGGTGCTGGAGGAGGTGATCGCGGCGTACGAGGCGAAGTACGGGGAGCACATCACGTCGGCCGGGGGCACCTTCCACGGGATCGGGGACGCCATGCGGAGCGGGGCCGCGGTGCTGTTCGCCGTAACTCCTGTCACCGCGTACGGGTTCGGCCGGGACGAAGGGGTCTACAGCCATACGCGGTGGTCGTTCTGAGGAGCGGCAGTCCGCCGCCGGGGGCGGGGTTCGCCTCGGTCGAGTACGGGATCAGCCGCCGTCGGTGCCCAGCGCCCCCAGCAGCATCGGCAGCGACGCGTGCAGCTCGCGCTCCCAGTAGGCCCAGCCGTGGGTTCCCGGGCCGTAGAAATGGGTCGTCACGTGCCTCGCGCCGACGCGCTCCAGCTCGGCCGCGAGCGCGTGGTTCTGGCGGTTGAAGTCGGCCTCCAGGGCGCTCGTGGCACCCGGTGGATCCAGGGGGCCGGTGGTGCCGTCGCCGCAGGAGAGATAGACGGGGATCGACCTCAGGCGCTTGGCGAGGTGGAAGGGGTCGTGGGCCTGCCAGATGCCGCGTTGGGCGACCGGGTCGCCCCAGACGCGGAGCGGGTCGTTGCCCTGGCCGGCGAAGAAGCCCATGATGCGGTCGATCGACTCGTCGTTCAGGAGGGGGTGGGCGGAGCCGGAGAAGGCGGCCGTCGCCCTGAACATCCCGGGATGCCTGGCTGCGTACATCAGGGCTCCCTGGCCGCCCATGGACAGGCCGGCGACCACGCGGTCGCTGCCCGCGCCCCAGTCGCGTTCCAGGAGGTGGCGCAGTTCCTTCGTGTGGAACGTCTCCCAAGCCGGGTCGCCGCCCCGACCGTGGTTCCACCAGTCGTTGTACCAGCCGTTCCAGCCGGCCTCGGGCATCACGACGAGGACGTCGCGCAGGCTGTCCGTCTCCGCCACGTCCGTCATGCTCGTCCACGACGTGTAGTCGCCGCAGCAGCCGTGCAGGAGCCAGAGGGTGGGCCAGTGCTGCCGGTGGCGTCGGTCGTGCGGGTTCCAGCCGTCGGGGGTGAGCAGCCGGACTTCGACCGTACGGCCGCCCAGGGCCGTCGAACGTACCGACAGGTCGACCTGCCGGTCCGCGACCCGGGTGACGGCGACGACCTCCGCGCCGGGGCGGGTGGCCCCGGTTTCCGCTCTGCCGGCGGCCAGGGCCCCTGGAGCGGTCGGCGTCAGGACGGACAGCAGGACGGCGAGGACCAGGAGGAGTCTCGCTCGCAGCGGGGTGCGGACAGTGGGCACGTTCGCGAACACGGCGGCTCCCTGGGTGGGTTGCTGTGTGTGGTGCGTGGTGCGTCCGGCCGGCGGGCTGTCGTGGCGGACCGGGTCAGGTGTCGTGCCGGTGCGGCAGGATCAACAGGGCGTCGCCGACCGGGCGTTCGCCGGCGGCGTCCGACGGGGAGTTGAGTACGGCGCCCTCCGCCACCATCGTCGTCGAGCCTCCCCCGTCCAGGTTGACGGCGTCCCGCAGGCCCAGTGACCTCGCGACCGCCGCGCTCTCGCCGATGCTGAGTCCGAGGGAGTCCGTGCTGCGGCCGTCGGCGGTGACGAGGACGGTGCGGCCCGCGCCGTCCACCCCGGCCAGGGTGCGCGGATTGCGTTTGTGGACCCAGCCGTAGTACCAGCTCGGGTCGCCGGGGTGCACCATGCCGTCGGTGGCGGGGGTGACGTGGACACGGCCGTCGCGGACCAGCTCGGGTCCCGCGTTCACGATGTCGGTGCGGGGCGAGGGGGACATCCGGCGACCTCGGTCGTCGAGCAGGGTCGTGCTCACGCGCAGGCGGTCGCCCACGTGGGCCACGGCGGCCAGGTCGGCGACGCGTGCGCCCGTCGCCTGGACCGAGCTGCCGCCCCGGGGGATCGTTCCCCCGCGGGGTGAGCGCAGTTCCACGACTCGTCCGTGGGCGTCCAGCACGGCCTCCAGACCTTCGCCCCCGGGCGTCCGGTCGCCGTAGTCCGGGGTGAAGGCGACCAGCTCGTCGGGGTTGGTGCAGGTGACGTCGTGCAGCGGGAGCGGCGTCGGGGCGTCGCCCGCGCCGCCGCCGCAGTTCCTGATCAGGCCGGGTACGCGGTTGACGCCGTTCAAGGGGAGGGAGCCGGCCCGGGTGGTGATCCGGCCCCGCCAGGTGAGCCGGGCGATCTCGGTGCGGCGGCCGTTGTCGTGGACGACGAGGGCCGGGCGTCCGGCCACCGGTTCGCTCAGCAGGCGGCCGTCGTACACGCCCACTCCGGCGGGGTCGCCCGGTGCGCCCGCCTTGGGGTCGAGGACGAAGAAGCCGGCGTTGACCGCGGCCGTCGCGGCGGCCGACGCCGAGAGCGCGCCGGTCGTCTCGCGGTTCTCCAGGTCGGGGCCGTAGGACGCGTCGAGCGTGCCGCGGAACCTGCGCGGGTCGATGGTGAGGACGTCGACGTGCCACGGGCCCCGGTCCGTCGCCTCGCCGTCCCAGCCGGTGTAGACGGCGGAGCCCGAGTAGCCGGCCGCTCTCAGGCGGGTGCGTTCGGCCGTCGCCGCGGTCTGCGCGTCGAAGGTGCCGATGCGGACCCGCCAGCCGAGGGAGCCGCCCGGGTAGTCGGCCGTCGCGGGTGTCGTCACCTCCTCCACCCGGGCGTCGAAGCCGTCCCGCCGCAGTTCGGCGGCCAGTTCGTCGGCGCTCGCCCGGTCCTTGAGCGCCGTCGGCGGCGCGTCGGGGTCCGGGGAGGTGTCGCCGCCGGGGATGGAGACCTCAACCGTCCAGTGGAGTGCGGGGTCTTCGGCGTTTCCGCGCACGATGCGGGTCAGGGTGACACCCGGCTGGAGGGTGGTCGTGGTGCGTGTCTCGGGGAGGTCGGCGGGGCCCAGGGGGAGCGTGTGCCGGGGGGCCGACGGATGCCCGCCGGGGTGCGGGGACGCCCCGGCGGCCGGGGGAAGGGCGGCCAGGGTGGTGAGGATGCCCAGCACGGCACCCGTGGCACACAGTCTCTTCTTCATCTGTCCCGCCTCGCGCCGACCACGGACACCGACCGACCCATGCTGCGCACAAGTATCGGCCGGTTCCGGCGCGCGTCAAGGTCGCCCGGCGGGCGCGTGCCGTCCCTCCGGGCGGCCCGAGCCGCTCGGGGCGCCCGCGCGACGCGTACGGAGAATCCGCCGCGTTCCTGCACCGGCGCCGGTTCCCCCGGCACCAGTGCGTCGCGGACACCGGGCCGGGCGCGACGAGTTCGAGTCCCGCGAAGAAGGGTTCGACCTCGCTGCGGGGCGGACGGGCTCCGCGGGCGGGGCGAGCCGGCCCGGGCGCGGTGTCCATCCGTGGAACCGTGCTGACTGACCGTCACCCGGCAGGGGCGCGGCGGCGTGGGAGGCCGTACCGGCGCAGGTGTGAATGCGCGGGGCGGGCTGCGGCACGGCCGGGGCCCGCCGACACCCGCCCCCGTGCCAAGATGATGTTCCGACCGCCGCTCACCCGGGTGCTCGTCGCCCTGGTGCCTTGGGTGGCCCACGAGTTGAGGACGGAGTCAGGCCGTATGACCTCCCTGAGCAGTGGCGAGAGCGCCGCCCACCCCGACCGGATCGACACGAGCAGGCCCCATCCCGCGCGGATGTACGACTACTTCCTCGGCGGGAAGGACAACTACGAGGTCGATCAGAGGGCCGCCGAGCAGTTCATGAAGGCGGCGCCCGAGGTGCGTGAGGGTGTTCTCGCCAACCGGCACTTCATGCACCGGGCGGTGCGGCACGTGGTGGCCGAGGGCGGCGTCCGCCAGATTCTCGACGTGGGCACCGGCCTGCCCACCGAACCCAACGTGCACCAGATCGCGCGGTCCGCCGCGCCGGGGACCCGGGTCGCGTACGTCGACAACGATCCCATCGTCGCCACCCACTCCAGGGCCCTTGCGGACGATCCTGACACCGCGGTCGTCCTGGCCGACCTTCGGGACCCCCGTGCGATCCTCGACCATCCCGAGGTGCGCTCGGTCATCGACTTCGACCGGCCGGTGGCACTGCTGCTGGTCGCCGTCGTGCATTTCGTGGCCGACGCGCAGGACCCGGCGGGCGTCGTCGCCACCCTGCGCGACGCACTGCCCGCCGGTTCCTACCTCGTTCTGTCGCACGCGACGGGCGACGTCCACGAGGACCGGCGTCAGGACGCGGCGGCCGTCTACGACAAGGCCACCGCGTCCCTCAACCTGCGTTCGCACGCGCAGGTCCTCGACTTCTTCGGGGACTTCGCGCTGGTGGAGCCGGGACTGGTCCGGGTCACCGACTGGCGCCCGGAGGAGGCACGGCGCCCCGACGCCCCGCCGATCGGCATCTACGGCGGAGTGGCGCGGAAGGGCGCCTGACGCACGGCGGCGGTCCAGCCCCGCCCGGTGGGCCGGCTACCCCTTCTGTTCCACCCGCACCCAGTCCACCTCGGCCTGCACTCCCCCGGCCGCGATGCGGTCCACGCTGGACTGCGGCAGCCCCCAGTACGGGCTGGTGGCCTGGTTCCAGCCGGCCGGGTAGGCGCCGCCGAGGGCGAGGTTCAGGATGACGTACTGGTCGTGGTCGAAGACCCAGGCGCCGCGCGTCGACTCCAGTTTGTTGCGGGTCGTCTCCTGGACGACGCGGTCGTCGACGGAGAACTTCATGCCGGTCGGCGTCCACTCCACCGCGTAGGTGTGCCACTGGTCGGCGCGGCCGCCGCCCGGGTACACCTGGCGGGCGCCGACGTTGCCGTCGGCCGAGTAGCCGGGGCCGTGCAGGGCGCTGCTGGTCCAGTCGCCGTAGCCGATGTTCTCCATGATGTCGGTCTCGCCGGAGGCCGGCCAGGACACGGACGGGTCGTCGACGTTGCTGCCGAGCAGCCAGAAGGCGGGCCAGAAGCCGTCGCCGACGGGGAGTTTCATACGGGCGCTGACCCGGCCGTAGGTGAAGTCGAACTTGGTGTTGGTGTCGATGCGGCCGGACGTGAAGTCGTAGGTGCCGCCACCTGCCTTGGTGCAGCCCTTGCAGTGCTCGGCGCGCAGGATCAGGGCGCCGTTCTCCAGGCGGATGTTGTCGGCCGAGTCGACGTAGGCCTGCGCCTCGCCGTTGACGGAGCCCATCTCGGTGCCGGTGCGGACGACGCGCCACTTGCCGCGGTCCAGCGACTGCGCGGTGAAGTCGTCGAAGAACGTGGTCCGGTAGGTGCCGGACTGTTCGCCGGGCAGTGCCGGGTAGGCGGCGGCCGCGCTGCCTCCGGTGCCCCAGACCTCGAACTCGTAGAGGGAGTAGCCGAACTGGGCGGTGGCCGGGGCCGGGTTGTAGAAGGAGCGGCGTTCCTTGCCGAGCATGCGGACGTAGCGGCCGGTCACGGGCTGGGGAAGGCGGACGTTGTCGTGGCGGCCGGTGGCCTCACCCGGGGGCTTGACGTCGGCACGGCGGGCGGCGACCTGGTCGGCGGAGGGCCGGTACACCGTGCGCCAGGTGCGGTTGTCGTCGGAGACCTGGAGTTCGTAGTCGACGGCGTAGGCCGCCTCCCAGTACAGGTCGACGGTGTCGATCGTGGAGGTGGCGCCGAGGTCGACGGAGACCCAGCGGTCGGCGTTCCAGTCGCTGGACCAGCGGGTGGCGTCGCCCTTGCGGTCGGCGGGGCGGCCGCCGTCGGTGACGAACGCCGGTGAGGTGCCCGCGTGCTGGTAGACGTTCGAGTACGCCGGATGGTTCAGGGCGAGGTTGGTGCGGGTGGTGGACGCGGGGGCGGGTTCGCCTCCGTAGACCTTGAAGGAGTAGAGGGAGTAGCCGTAGGGGGTGGCGCGTTCGATGCCGCGCATGCGGACGTAGCGAGCCCGCACCTCCTGGGGGTAGGTGTGCACGGTGACCGATCCGCCGGTGCCGGCGGTCTCCGTGTAGAAGGGCGTCCAGTCGGTGCCGTTGGCGGACGCCTCCAGGACGTATCTCTTGCCGTAGGCCGCCTCCCAGTCCAGCGTCACCCGGTCGACGCGGATCGTCGTGCCGAGGTCGACGCGGATCCAGGCGTCGTCGGTGAAGTCGCTGGACCAGCGGGTGCCGCCGTCGCCGTCGAAGGCGAGGCCGGGCGCGGTGCCGGGGTTCTCGCTCGCCGAGGCGGTGACCGCGGCCGGGTCGGCGGCGTAGGCGGAGGCCGCGCGGTCGGTGTCCCAGGCCGCCGCGGCGGAGGCCGGCGGTGCGGCGGCGGCCGGGGTGGCGGCGGTGAGGGACGGGACCGCGGCCAGCAGGGCGAGGGCGGTCAGGGCGGTGAGGAGAGTGCGGGGGGTACGGGACGGCATGCGGCTTCTTCTCCTTGGGACGATGCGGTGATGTCGTGAACCTGACAGAACCGTTCGTGCGCGTGAACCGTGCACCGTGGTGGGCGCGGACTCCCGCATCCGCACCCACCACGGGATCCGTAGGCGGCTCTCAGGCGGCCTTGCGCTCCCTCCCCCGTGCCCGGCCGATGAGGTCCGCGTAATGGTGTCCGCTGCCCTTGATGGTGCGGACCTGGGTGGCGTAGTCGACGTGGACCAGGCCGAAGCGCTTGTCGTAGCCGTACGCCCACTCGAAGTTGTCCAGCAGCGACCAGGCGAAGTAGCCGGCCAGCGGGGCTCCCCTGCGGGCGGCGGAGGCGCAGGCCGCGAGGTGGGCCGTCAGGTACTCCTGGCGCTCGGGGTCGTCGATGGTGCCGTCGGGGCGGATCACGTCGGGGAAGGCGGAGCCGTTCTCGGTGACGTACAGCTTGCGCGCCCCGTACTCCTCGGTCAGGCGCAGCAGCAGGTCCTCGATGCCCCCGGCGTCGATCTCCCAGTCCATGCCGGTGCGCGGTACGCCGACGCGGCGGACGGTGCGCACGTGCGGGGCGGGTCCGGTGGGATCGTCGGCGACGGTCTGGGGGAAGTAGTAGTTCAGGCCCAGCCAGTCGAGCGGGGCTCCGATGAGTTCCATGTCGCCGGGGTGCTCGGGGAGTTCGACGCCGTAGACCTCGCGCATGTCCTCGGGGAAGCCGCGTCCGTGGACGGGGTCCAGCCACCAGCGGTTGGTGTGGCCGTCCATGCGGCGGGCGGCGGCCAGGTCCTCGGCGCGGTCGGTGGCCGCGTGGATGGTGGAGAGGTTGTTGACGATGCCCACCTGGGCGTCCGGGGCCGCCGCCCGGATGGCCTCCATCGCCAGTCCGTGGCCGAGGAGCAGGTGGTAGGAGGCGCGGACCGCCGCGGTCAGGTCGGTCCAGCCGGGGGCCATCTTGCCCTCCAGGTGACCGATCCAGGCCGAGCACAGCGGCTCGTTGAGCGTGGCCCAGTGGCCGACGCGGTCACCGAGGCGTTCGGCGACCACGGAGGCGTAGGACGCGAAGTGCTCGGCGGTGGCGCGCTCCGGCCAGCCGCCCCGGTCCTGGAGCGTCTGGGGCAGGTCCCAGTGGTAGAGGGTGACGGACGGGGTGATGCCGGCGGCCAGCAGGTCGTCGACGAGGCGGTCGTAGAAGGCCAGGCCCTTGGCGTTGACCGGGCCGTCGCCGCCCGGCACGACGCGCGGCCAGGCGACGGAGAGGCGGTAGGCGTTGGTGCCCAGGCGCCGCATCAGCTCGATGTCCTCGTGCGTGCGGTGGTAGTGGTCGCAGGCGACGTCGCCGTGGTCGTTGTTGTCGATCTTTCCGGGGGTGTGCGAGAAGGTGTCCCAGATCGACGGCGCACGTCCGTCCTCCGCCACGGCTCCCTCGATCTGGTACGCCGATGTGGCCGTGCCCCACAGGAAGTCGTCCGGGAGTGCGGCGAAGTCGATGGTCACGAAGGTCCTTTCGGGTCGGGGGTGGGAGTGCTGGGGCGTGCCGGTCACTTGACGGCTCCGGCCGTCAGGCCCGCCACCAGGTAGCGCTGGAGGAGCAGGAAGCCCGCGACCACGGGCACGCTCACGACCAGCGAGGCGGCCATGATCTGGTTCCAGTACACGTCGTTCTGCGTGGAGTAGCCCTGGAGGCCGACGGCGAGGGTGCGGGTGGCGTCGTTGGTCATGACGGAGGCGAACAGGACTTCGCCCCAGGCGGTCATGAAGGCGTAGACGGCGACCGCGACGATGCCGGGGATCGCGGCGGGCACCACGACCTTGAACAGGGCGCGCAGCGGCCCGCAGCCGTCCACGAGGGCCGCCTCGTCCAGGTCGCGGGGGACCGAGTCGAAGTACCCGATCAGCATCCAGATGGAGAAGGGCAGGGAGAAGGTCAGGTAGGTGAGGATGAGACCGCCGCGGGAGCCGAACAGGGCGATGCCGGTGGCGTTGCCGATGTTGACGTAGATGAGGAACAGGGGCAGCAGGAAGAGGATGCCCGGGAACATCTGGGTGGACAGGACGGTCACCGAGAAGACGCGCTTGCCGCGGAACTCGTAGCGGCTGACGGCGTAGGCGGCGAACACGGCGATGACGACGGAGCAGACGGTCGCCGCGCCGGCCACGATCAGCGAGTTCATGAAGTACTTCGCCAGCGGGACCGTCGACCAGATGTCGATGTACGGGCGGACGGTCAGGCCGCTCGGCAGCCAGTGGAACTGGCTGGACACGTCCTCGAGCGGCTTGAGCGAGCTGGAGACCATGACGTACACCGGCAGCAGGACGAAGCCGGTGAGCAGGGTGAGGAAGACGCGGCGGGTCCATGTGAAGGAGCGCGGCGCCGCCATCGGGGACCTAGACATCGGCCGTCTTCCTCTCCTGGGAGTTGCGGGAGGACCGCGCGGTCCTGGAGGTCAGGAACAGGTACACGCCCGTCACCAGCAGCAGGAAGAGCAGCAGCAGGACCGACATGGCGGAGCCGGTGCCGAAGTTCCAGGTGACGAACGACGACTGGTAGATGTGGATGGAGATCAGGTCGGCGGCCTCCGGCGCCGCCTTGCCGAACAGGACGAACGGCGTGTTGAAGTCGTTGAACGTCCACAGGAACAGCACCAGGACGAGGACCTGGTTGACGGGACGCAGCGACGGCAGGGTGATGCGGCGGATCTGCTGCCAGACACCGGCGCCGTCGAGCGCGGCGGCCTCGTACAGCTCCCTGGGGATGTTCTGCAGGCCCGCCATGACGATGAGGAAGGCGAACGGCCAGCCCTTCCACACCGAGACGACGAGCAGCGCGACGAAGCTGTTGTCGCCGATCAGCCAGAAGGAGGGCTTGTCGGTGAGGCCGAGCTGGTCGTGCAGGACGTGGTTCACCAGGCCGTTGTCGTGCTGGAACATGAACGCCCAGGTGATGACGGCCGCGTAGACCGGCAGTGCGTACGGCACCAGGAAGATCGCGCGGAGCAGGCCCCGGCCGCGGAAGGCGTCCTGCATGCAGATCGCGGCGGCGGTGCCGATCAGCCAGCACAGGCCGACGGAGAGGATCGTGAAGGCGCAGGTGACCAGGAAGGAGTGGAGCAGCGCCTCGCCGACGGGGGCGTCGAAGTCCACCGACATGGTGAAGTTGTCGAGGCCGGTCCACGGGGCGGTGGTCCAGTCGCGGATGTAGAACTGGGTGAGCTCCTTGAAGCTCATCACGATGCCGATGACCATCGGCACCAGGTGGACGAGGAGTTCGAGGAGCAGGGCCGGCAGGAGCAGCAGGTAGGGCAGGCCGATGCGGCGGATCCGCCCGGGGCGGCGGCGGGGTCCGCGCGCCGTCCCGGGGGAGCTCTTGCCGACCGTCCGCTCGCCGGGCTGCGCCGAGGCGGTCGTGGTGGTCATGGCGAGGTCCGTGTCCGTGTCGGTGGGGCTGGGTTCCGGGTCGGGATGCTCACTTGTTCGGCATCTGCTGCTGTGCCTTGGCGAGCTTCTCCTTGACGGACTCGGTGGTCACCTCGCGTCCGTTCGCGGCGTCGGCGAACAGTTCCTTGACGGCGGTGCCGACCGCGGTCTCGAACTGCGACTCGTCGGGCACCTGGGGCAGGGCGGCCGCGCTGGTGGCGAGGGTCTCGCGCAGGACCGCGGTGGCCTGGGTGTTGAACGCGGGGTCGGACTGGGCGGCCTTGACCGGCGGGATGGAGCCGTAGGCCTTGTTGAGGAGCTTCTGCTCGGCGTCGCTGGTCATGAACTTCACGAACTTCGTGGCGCCGTCGAGGTTGTCGCTGTTCTTGAAGACGGCCATGTTGATGCCGGCGACCATGGAGTTGGTGGCCTTGCCCGTGCCGGGGGTGCCGGACGGGACGGGGGCGGGGGCGACGCCCCACTCGTCGTCCTTCATGCCCATGGTCTTGAAGGTGGCGGAGGCGGTCTGCCAGAGCACCATCGCGGTCTTGCCCTTGGCGAAGTCGCTGAGGGACTGGTTCTGCGCGTACTCGGCGTTGCCGGGCGCGATGACCTTGTCCTTCGCCATCAGGTCGACGTACTGCTTGACCGCGGCGACCGCGCCGTCGGAGGTGAAGTCGGGCTTGCCGTCGGCGGTGAAGAAGTCGGCGCCGTGCTGCTTGGCGAGGACGAAGACCTGGTGGATGTTGTTGGACAGGTTGGACCCCTCGGCGCCCAGGCCCCACTTGCCGTCCTTGGACATCTTCTTGCCCACCTCCACCAGCTCGTCCCAGGTGGCCGGGGGCTTGGTGATGCCGGCGTCGGCGAACATCTGCTTGTTGTAGTAGAGGGCGTACGCCATCGAGTACAGCGGGACCGCGGCCGGGTCCTGGCCCTCGACGCCGGTCGAGCCCAGCGCCGAGTCGACGAAGCGGTCCTTGCCGCCGATCTTCTCGAAGTTCTTCGCGTCCCACGGCAGCAGGGCGCCGGTTGCCTGGAGGGAGGCGCTCCAGGTGTTGCCGATGTTCAGGACGTCGGGGCCCTGTCCCGAGGTGGTGGCGGTGAGGATCCGGTTCAGCAGGTCGGACCAGGGCACGACCTCCAGCTTCACCTTGATGCCGGTCTCCTTCTCGAACTTGTCCAGTTCGGGCTGGAGGACCTTCTTGTCGACCTCGACGCTGGCGCCCTGGTTGGAGGCCCAGTAGGTGAGTTCCTTCGGCGAGTCGTTGGATCCGCCGCCCGAGGAGGAGCCTCCTCCGCAGGCCGTGGCGGCGAGTGCGAGAGACAGGGTGACGGCGCCTACGGCCGCGGCTCGGATGCTGCGCATGGCTCCTGGGTTCCTTCCGGGAGTCGGTCGGGACGTTCCCCGACGGCGGCCTCGGTTGTTTCCCTCCCGAAGCCCCTCATGGCTTAATTTAGGGCGTGAGTTAATCTCCGAGAGAACGACTCGTCAAGGGCTCGCGCACGTTCGAGCGGCGCGCGGCGGCGGGAAAAGGAGGGGCCCGATGGCCATGCAGGGCAAGCGCACGGTCCGTGACCTGCGACGGGAGAGCCGCAGCGCCGTTCTGCAACGGTTGTATTTCGACGGGCCGATGAGCCGGCTCGCGCTGGGCTCGGCGGCGGGCCTGAGTTCGGGATCCGTCAGCAACGTGGTCGCCGAGCTGATGGCCGACGGGCTGGTGGAGGAGGCGGGCAGCCTCGGCACGGACGGCGGCCGACCGCGCACCCTCGTCCGCGTCGCGGCCGGCCGGGGGCGCCTCGTCGGCGTGGACGTGGGCGAGACCCGCGTACGGGTCGAGCTGTTCGACCTGTCGATGTCCGAACTGGCCAGGACGGAGCGCGTACTTCCCGGGCACGGATCCCGTTCGTACGACGTCGAGTCGGTCGCCGGGCACATCCTCGACGGCGTCGCGGAGGTGCTCGGCGCGGACGGCTGTGCACGGGACCCCGGTGAGCTGCTGGGCGTCGGCATCGGTGTGCCCGGCATCGTCGAGCGCACCGCCGCGGGAACCGTGGTGCACGGGCAGACCGTCGGATGGGACGCGGTACCGCTGGAGGCTCTGCTGCGCGACTCGGGCCGGCTGCCCGCGCACGCGCCGCTGTTCATCGAGAACGGTGCCCGGACACTGGGGCAGGCCGAGATGTGGTTCGGCGGCGGACGCGGCGCCCGCAACGCCGTGGTCGTGCTCTTCGGCTCCGGCGTCGGCGCGTGCGTCGTCACCGACGACGTGGAGCAGGGGCGGGCGGTGGAGTGGGGCCATCTGACCGTGCGGGTGCGGGGGCGCCGGTGCCGGTGCGGGGCGCGGGGGTGCCTGGAGGCGTACGCCGGTGCGGAGGCGCTGCTGGCGCGGTGGCGGGAGGCGGGGGGTCAGCCGCCGCCCGGCGCCGACGAGGAGGCGGCGCTCACCGCGCTGCTGTCCGCCGCCCGGCCCGGCGACGGGGGCGAGGCCGATCCGGTGGCGGCGGAGGTTCTCGCGGAGACCGCCGAGTACCTGGGCGCGGGGCTGGCCGACCTCGTCAACCTCTTCCAGCCCGAGCGGATCCTGGTGGGCGGGTGGGCCGGGCTCCAGCTCGGCCCGGCCTTCCTGGAGTCCGTGCGGGACCACACCCTGGCCCACGCCCTGCGGCACCCCGCCGGACGGGTGGGCATCGCGCTGGGTCGTCTCGGTCCCGACGCGGTGACGGTGGGCGCCGCGATCCTGCCCCTGGCGGCGTTCTTCGCCCGCGGCGGCCGGCGGGTGCAGGTGGACTCGCCCGCGCCGGTCCCGGCCTGGCGGGCGGCGCTCGGGGGACGGCTGGCGGGGCAACGGGGCGGAGGGTGACCGGGAGAAGGCGGACGGCCATCGGGCCATCGGGCCATCGGGCCATCGGGCCATCGGGATGGAGCATGACGGCGTGTGCGCGGTGCGTGCGGTGACGGGTGCGAGGATGGGGCCCGGCCGGGCAAGCCCCGAGCGGAAAAGGCCGGCGGGGCGGGGCGGCCGGGAGCGAGAGGGAGAACGACGAGATGGCGGGCCGAAGGCGTTGGTCTACCGAGCAGATCCTGGACGCGGCGGCGGAACTGCTGCTGACGGGCGACGCCGAGACGTTCAGCGTGCGCAAGCTCGCGGCGGCGCTGGGAACCGACTCCTCCAGTCTCTACCGGCACTTCCGCAACAAGACCGAGCTGCTGCGCGCGGTCGCCGACCGGATCCTGCTGTCCGCCATGGACGGCTACCGGCCCGAGGGTGACTGGAAGCAGCGCCTCACCGCCGTGGCCCTGCGGCTGCGCGCGGCCTTCGGGCAGCAGCCCCAGCTCGCCGCCGTGTGGGGGCGGCACGGCTCGGGCGGTGCCGGTTCCCGGCTGGTGATGGAGGAGGTGCTGCGGGCGCTGCGCGCCTCGGGCCTGCCCGACGAGGAGATTCCCGCGCGCTACCACCGGCTCGTCGTTCTGATCGCCTCGCTGATCACCGCCGAGGGCGGGTTCGGTGCCGTCGGCGCCGAGGAGAACGAGCAGGGCATGGAGCAGTTCCGGGTCGCGGTCCTGGGCGCCGATCCGGACCGATTCCCCACCCTGGCCCACTTCGCCCGCGAGATCCGCCCCCTGGGTGCGGACCGCCGCGCCGCCTTCGAGGAGATCCTCGCGGCCCACCTCGCCCACATCGAGGCCGCGAGCCCCCGGCCGCGGTCCTGAGGCGAGCCCCGGACCGCTACGCCGAGTCCCGGACCACCAGTTCCGGGTCGAAGATCACCGACGTCGGTTCGGTGCGCGCGCCCTTGATGTGGTCGTCGAGGAGGCGTGCCATCGTGGCCGCCATCTCCTCGACGGGCTGGCGGACCGTGGTCAGCCGGGGCCGGCAGGTGACGGCCACGCTGGAGTCGTCGAAGCCGACGACCGCGACGTCCTGCGGCACCCGGCGTCCGTGGTCGCGCAGCACCTGGACGGCGCCCTGGGCCATCAGGTCGTTGGCGGTGAACACGCCGTCGGTGTCGGGGTGTTCGGCGAGCAGTGAGGCCATCGCGGCCATGCCGCTGTCCACCGTGAAGCCGCCCTCGGCCACCGGTACGTGGGGGTGCCCGTGCCGGGCCAGGGTGTCCCGGAACCCGGCCAGGCGCTCCTGGCTGGCGGCGACCGCCAGCGGCCCGGTGACGGTGGCCGGCCGGCGGCACCCCCGTTCCAGCAGGTGCTCGGCGGCGAGCCGGCCGCCGTCGCGGTGGGCGAGGTCGACGTAGCTGAGCGGCACCGGGCGGCCTGGACGGGCGAACAGCACCGCCGGCATCCCGGCGCCGGCGAGCAGCGCGGGCAGCGGGTCGTCGGGGTGGGTGGACACCACCAGGGCACCGTCCGCGCCGCCCTGCCGGAGGTAGGCCACGACCTCCCGCCGGGCCTCGGGGGTCTCGGCGAACATGAGCACCGGGTGCATCCTGCGCGGCCTGAGGTGACCGACCACGCCGCCGACGACGCGGCCGAAGAACGGGTCGGCGAACACCCGTGTGGCGAACGCGTTCTGCTCCGTGTCCGAGGCGTCGCCCGCGCCCGAGACGACCAGGGCGACGGTCGTGGTGCGCCGGGTGACCAGTTGCCTGGCGGCCTGGTTGGGTGCGTACCCGGTGCGTTCGATGGCCCGGCGGACCAGGTCCTGGATGGCCGGGTCGACGTTGCGGACGCCGTTGACCACCCGGGAGACGGTGGCCCGGGAGACGCCAGCCTCCCGGGCCACGTCCTCGAGGGTCGGGGCCTGTCTGCTCATGCCCGCACCCTAACCGGCGGGGTCCGGCGCGTGGTAGAGCGCTCTCCTGCCGTGTGCTGCCCCGCCTCACGCGCCGGGCGCGGGTACGACCTCCAGGTCCGCGGCCAGCGGCACGTCCCCCGCCGATCTGCCGGCCAGCACTCTCCAGGCCCCCGTCTCCGTGCGCCAGGCGTGCTCCGCCACCGACCAGTGGCACAGCGCCCGCGCCGGGACCCGCACCGCCGCCGTCGCCGTCTCCCCCGGGCGCGCCCGCACCGCCGCGTACCCGGCGAGCCACCGTACGGGACGGTCGAGCGCCGACGCGGGCCGCGCGAGGTACACCTGCACGACCTCCCGGCCCTCCCGCACACCGGTGTTGCGCACCTGTACGCGCACGGTGAGGTCCTCGCCCGCCCGGGCCTCCTCCGGGACGGTCAGCTCGTCGTAGGACCAGGTGGTGTAGCCGAGTCCGTGGCCGAACCAGTAGGCGGGCGTGCGGTGGTGGCGCAGCCAGCCCCGGTGGCCGACGTGCAGGCCCTCGTCGTAGTCGAGGCGGCCCGCGCCGTCCGGGCGGGTGCGGGTGACCGGGGCGTCGGTGAGCGCGGCCGGCCAGGTGGTGGGCAGCCGTCCGCCGGGCTCGGCGCGCCCGAAGATCACGTCGGCGAGTCCGGCGCCGCCCTCCTGGCCGGGGAACCAGGCCAGCAGGACCGCGCCCGCCTGCTCCCGCCAGGGCAGTTCCACCGGGCCGCCGCTGTTGACGACGGCGACGGTGCGCCGGTTGGCGGCCGTGACGGCGCGGACCAGCGCGTCCTGGGTGGCGCCGAGCGCCAGGTCCGTGCGGTCGTGGCCCTCCGACTCCCCGTGCTCGGTGGTGCCGACGACCACGATCGCCGCGTCCGCCTCGGCTGCCGCGCGGGCCGCCTCGGAGAGCGACGCGGCGACGTCCGGAGCCGGCGGGGCCGCGACGAGGACGGTCGCCCGGCCGGTGCCGGGCGCCAGTTCGCGGCGGGCCACCAGCAGGGCGTCCCGGCCCACCGTGAGATCCGCGGTGGCGTACTGGGCGGGCGGGTTGACGTGCACCACCGCCGGATCGTCGGTGAGCGGCGGGAAGTCGCCCTCCAGGAGGGTGCGCCCGTCCAGGGTCAGGCTCATGCGGCCGAAGCCGGCCACGCCCAGGGTCCAGCGGCCGGCGGTACGGGGACGCAGCCGGGCGCCGATCTCGACGGTGTGCGCGCCCGGCACCGGGCGGGGCTCGAGCAGCCGTCCGCCCGGACGCCGTTCGGCGTACAGCTCGCGGCCGTCGGCGTCGAGCATCCGCAGCAGAACACCGGGCTGGCCGGAGCGCGGGTCGGTGCAGTCGTCCGGGTCCAGTGGAGGTGCGGGGCCGTCCGGTCGGGGGCCCGGGACGTGGACGACGCGTGCCCGGCCGTGCAGTCCGGCCCGGATGCCGTCGAGGACGGACACCTCTTCCCCCGGGAAGACACCCGCGCTGCCGCCGCCCTGGGTGCGGGTCCGCGCGGCGTGCGCGCCGATCACGGCGACCGTTGCGAGGTGCTCCGGGTCCAGGGGGAGCACGTCCCTGTTGGCCAGCAGAACCGCCCCGGCGGCGACGGCCCGGCGGGCCAGGGCCCGGACCCGGGCCGGGTCGTCACGGGTGGGCGACGGCGCGGGGACCGACAGGTGCTCCGCACCACCCGGGCCGTCCGTCGGCACCGGCCCGAACGCGCCACGGGCGTCCGACGACGCACGGACCGCCGGCCGCTCCCCGCCAGGCGACTCCCCCGTCGGCCGCAACCGGTGCGAGTCGGGTGCGTCCAGCGCGTCCGACCAGGCCGCGAGGCGCAGCAAGCGCCGTGCCTTGTCGTCGACGGTCGCCTCGGGCACGTCGCCGTCGGCCGCCGCCCGTGCCAGCGCCTCGCCCCACGGGCCCTCGGGCCCCGGCATGGCGAGGTCGAGACCGGCGCGGGCCGTGTCCACGGTGCCGCGCACGGCTCCCCAGTCGGAGACGACGACGCCGTCGAAGCCCCACTCGCTCTTCAGCGGGTCGGTGAGCAGGGCGCTCGCGGTCATGGTGGTGCCGTTGACCGCATTGTACCCCGCCATGACGAGTCGCACCCCGGCCGCCACCGCCGCCTCGAAGGGCGCGAGGTAGACCTCCCGCAGCACCCGTTCGCCCACCCGCACGTCGACGGTGAGGCGGTCGGTCTCGGAGTCGTTGGCCACGTAGTGCTTGGCGGTGGCGGCCACGCCGTGGGCCTGGACACCCCGGATCAGCGCGGCGCCGATGCGGCCGGTCAGCTCGGGGTCCTCGGAGAGGCACTCGAAGTGCCGGCCGCCCAGCGGACTGCGGTGCAGGTTCAGGGTCGGGGCCAGGAGGACGTCCACCCCCTTGCGCCGGGCCTCGGCGGCGAGCAGTCCGCCGAGGCGTTCGACGAGGCCCTCGTCCCAGGTGGCGGCGAGTGCCGAGGCCGAGGGCAGCAGGACGGAGGTGCTCAGCTCGTCCCAGGCCTCGCCCCGTACGCCCGCCGGGCCGTCCGACATCACCAACTCCCGCAGCCCCACGGCGGGTTCCGCCTTCGTGCGCCAGGTCGTGGCGCCGGTCAGCAGCAGTGCGCGGGCGCGCGGTGTCAATGTGCCGAGCAGCCGGTCGATCTCTTCGTCACTCGTCCCCACCCGGGCTCCCCTCCGTGTCGTTCCGCGACGTCAGCTGTAGACGCCGAACTCGTACAGCGAGTAGCCGTAACCCGTGCCGCGTGCGGTGCCGTTGACGCGTACGTAGCGGCCGGTGCCGGTCACATCGAGGGTGTCGACGCCGCCGTTGCCGTCGGTCACCGTGGACACGGTCCGCCAGGTCCGGCCGTCGTCGGAGGTCTGGACGGTGTAGGCCTTGGCGTACGACGCCTCCCAGTACAGCTGGACGTGCCGGAACGTGGTGCGCGTGCCCAGGTCCACCTGGAGCCACTGCGGGTCGCTCCAGTCGCTGGCCCAGCGTGTGTCCGGGTTGCCGTCGACGGCGTTGGCGGCGGTGCAGGGGCAGTCGCCGTAGCCCGGCTGGAAGGAGGAGGCGGTGGCCGGCCTGCCGAGGGCGACGTTGGTGCCGTCCACGGCCGGCGGCACGACCCGCGCCGAGAGGGTCTCGACGCCGACGTTGCCCCTGCCGTCGGTGGCCTTGACGTACAGCTTCCAGACGCCGGGCCGGTCGGGGGCGGTCACCGAGAGCCGTCCGCCGCCGAGGTCGGTGAAGGGCATCGGGGTCAGCTGCTTGCTCTGGTCGATGTAGTTGCTGTTGGAGAGCACCTCGTACGCGATCGGGTCGCCGTCGGGGTCGGAGGCGCGCACGGTCAGGACCAGGGCCTTGCCGGCCTGCACCCGGCCCGCGTCGCCCTCGACGCCGAACCCGGAGACGACGGGCGGGGTGTTGTCGCGCGAGGTGTCGCCGCCGTAGGCCCGCTTCACGGCGTAGTACGACAGGCGTTTCTGCCCTGCCGGGAGCAGGTTGAACCAGATGCCGCCGAAGTCGTACTCGGTGCCGTAGTGGAAGAGGGTCGCGCCCAGGGCGACGCCCCGGTGCCCGGTGACGCAGTTCCAGGCGTCCGTGTAACCCTGCGCCTTGGCCTGGTCGGTGGGTTCCTTCGGTACGCCGTTGGCGTCGTCCGGCACCTCCCACTCGCCGGCCGGTCCGGACTCGGTGACGATGTACGGCTTGGTGTAGCCGCCCTGTTCCCACGCGGAGCGCACGTCGCACACGGCGTCGTAGGAGTTGACGGCGTACAGGTCGAGGTCGGGGGCGTTCTTCTTGTAGTAGGGCCAGGCGCCGACCCAGGCGTCGGTGGAGGTGACCGGGTGGTTCGGGTCGACGGCGTGGATCTTCTTGGTGACGTCGTTGACGAAGGTCGTGTAGGCGTCGCGCTGGCGCTCCAGCTCGTCGCCGCCGTAGCAGTTCTGCAGGCCGAGCACCGACTCGTTGCCGACGTTCCACATCAGGACGCCGGGGTGGTCCTTGTACTCCTGCACCCAGCGCGGGAACTCGGCGAGCATCCGGTCCTTGTACGCGGTGTCGGTCAGGTAGTCGACGCAGCCGCCGCTGCCCGGGCCGCCGCCGGGCTGGAGCCAGAAGCCCGCGATGACCTTGACGCCGTGGGCGGCGGCGGAGTCGAGGAGCGGGCGGCTGCTCGCGTCGGTGCCCCAGGTGCGGATGGTGTTGACGCCCATGGAGCGCAGGTCGGGCATGTACCGGTCGGCGTCGGCGGGGGACGGGCCCCAGGTCAGCCCCTTGACGGTGTACGGGCTGCCGTCCACGGTCAGTTGCCAGTTGCCCTGGTTTCCGGTGACCTGCACGACGCTGCCGGCGGCGTGCGCCTGAGTCGCGGGCAGGGCGGTGAGTGCGCCGACGGTGAGCAGGCCGGCGGTGAGGGGGGCGGTGAGTCTGCGGGGTGGGGAGAGTCTGCGGGTGGGGGTGCGGGGTCGGCTCATGGGGGTCTCTCCGGTCTGCGGGATACGGGGGGGGGCGGCCCGGCCGTCGCGGGGACGGACGTGGACGGCCGGGCCGGTCGTTGGGGGCGCGCGCCGGGTCAGGGCAGTTCGTAGTCGTCGTTCAGCGCGGCGCCCGCCTCCGGGTGGGTCTGGTCGTAACCGCGCGCGTCGCACTGCAGTCCGCCGACGATGCAGTGGCCGACCATGGCGTCGAGGGTCGCCTCGTCCCAGGCGTTGAAGAAGTCGTAGTGGAACGAGTAACTCGCACCGCTGGCCAGTCGTACGCGGGAGAGGTCGCCGTTGACCGGGAACGCCATCTTGAACTCGATCATCGGCAGGGCGACGGGGTGGTCGGCCGGGCAGATGTTGTTGTTGGTCCCGGGGTTGACCACCGGATACGCCATGTGGCTCTTGTGGTCAGGTGTGTCCAGGTTCTTGCCGTCCCAGCAACTGGGCGCCTGGAAACGGATGTTGACCTGAACCTCCGGCCGCTCCGGGCAGTCGGTCGGGAAGCCGACGTTGAAGAAGCTGTCGCCGCACTCCCAGCCCTCGACGAAGCCGGGGTGGTCGCGGAACTCCCGGGCGCTCTGCATCGGGTCGGCGACGACGTAGCGCAGTCCCTTCGGGAAGGGCCGCACACTGGTGTAGTCGGTGACGCCGGCCTTGTAGTAGATGGTCTGCGGGCCGACCGGGAGCACGGGGCGGTCGCCGTCGTACATCGTCGGCATCCAGTAGGCCGAGCGGTCGCCGGGTGCCAGGCAGGTGGTGGACCCGGCGTCGAGCGAGGCCGTGGTGCTGTTGGCGTCGGTCGTCGTGTTGCCCATGAACGTGTGGTCGTGCGACGTGCCGGGCTGCTGCGGGAAGACGATCGGGTCGTCGGGTGCCGTGTGGGTGACCGAGCAGTTGGCCTGGAACTCGTGGAAGTAGCGGTGCGGCGGCTCCTTCGTGGACGGGGTGACGCCGGTGACCGGCGGGTTCGCGGGGATGTAGCCGTCACCGTCCGGGTCCTCGGGCGAGGCGGCCGTCGAGACCGCCATGGTGTGCCCGGCGGGCGCCGCCGGGGCGGCGGCCGGGGCCGGCGCCGGGGCGTCCGCGTTGGCGGCGACCGTGCCGATGCCGATCGAGGTCAGCAGTATCGCGCTCGCGACGAGGGTGCCGGACAGAACTTTCGATCTCCGTGGCATGGAGACCTCCTGAGAAGGTCGGGGAAAATCTCGGAGAGCGCTCTCCCGACTCGGAGTGTTGAGGGCGCAAGGGAGGGTGTCAAGGGATTCGACGGGCTGGGCGGCGGTGGCGGCAACTTCCGCAGTGCTCCTACTTGTTGAACACAGAGCACAAGAAGCGGTCGCAACTCTTGACGTGTCCGTGCCGACAGATGAAGAGTGCACTCCCAGAGAGCGCTCCCCCACCTCCACTGCGTTCACTTCCCGAACAAGGAGAGCCCCCCACATGCCCTCTTCCCCCACGCACTCTCCCCTGCCCGAACCCCCCGGACCGCGTCGCCGCAGCCTCCTCGCGGCGGCCGCCGCGGCCCCCGTGCTGACCTCCCTCGCCGGTGCGGGAGCCGCCCGGGCCGTCGACTCCCCCGACGGCCCCCGCGCGCTGCCCGGCGGCGGTGACCTCGGGCCCAACGTCATCGTCTTCGACCCGTCCACGGCGGACATCCAGGGCCGGCTGGACGAGATCTTCAAGCAGCAGGAGTCGGCCCAGTTCGGCACCGGCCGCTACGCGCTGCTGTTCAAACCCGGCACCTACCACGGGCTCAACGCCCAGCTCGGCTTCTACACCTCGATCGCGGGCCTCGGCCTCTCCCCCGACGACACCACCATCAACGGCGACGTCACGGTCGACGCCGGCTGGTTCGACGGCAACGCCACGCAGAACTTCTGGCGTTCGGCGGAGAACCTCGCCCTGGTCCCGGTCAGCGGCACCAACCGCTGGGCGGTCTCGCAGGCGGCGCCCTTCCGGCGCATGCACGTGCGCGGCGGCCTCAACCTCGCCCCCGACGGCTACGGCTGGGCCAGCGGCGGCTACATCGCCGACAGCCGGATCGACGGTGAGGTCGGCCCGTACTCGCAGCAGCAGTGGTACACCCGGGACAGCTCGGTCGGCGGCTGGCTCAACGCCGTGTGGAACATGGTGTTCTCCGGCGTGGAGGGCGCGCCCGCGCAGAGCTTCCCCGAGCCGCCGTACACCACGCTGGAGACCACGCCCGTCTCCCGTGAGAAGCCGTTCCTGTACCTCGAGGGCGACGAGTACCGCGTCTTCCTCCCGGACAAGCGCACCGACGCCCGGGGCGTCTCCTGGGGCAACGGCACCCCGCGCGGCACCTCGCTCCCCCTGTCCGGCTTCTACGTCGCCAAGCCCGGCGACTCGGCGGCCACCCTCAACCAGGCGCTGGAGCAGGGCCTGCACCTGCTGCTGACGCCGGGCATCTACCACCTCGACCAGACCGTAGACGTCAAGCGCGCGGGCACGGTCGTCCTGGGCCTCGGCTACGCCACCCTCGTCCCCGACAACGGCGTCACCGCGCTGAGGGTCGCCGACGTGGACGGCGTACGGCTGGCCGGGTTCCTCGTGGACGCCGGTCCGGTCAACTCCGCGACGCTGCTGGAGATCGGGCCCGAGGGGGCGTCGGCGGACCATGCGGCCAACCCCACCACCGTGCAGGACGTGTTCGTCCGGATCGGCGGCGCGGGCCCCGGCAAGGCCACGACCAGCATGGTGGTCAACAGCCGGCACACGATCGTCGACCACACCTGGGTGTGGCGCGCCGACCACGGCGACGGCGTCGGCTGGGAGACCAACCGCGCCGACTACGGCGTGGTGGTCAACGGCGACGACGTACTGATCACCGGCCTGTTCGTCGAGCACTTCAACAAGTACGACGTGCAGTGGAACGGCGAGCGGGGCCGCACGGTCTTCTTCCAGAACGAGAAGGCCTACGACGCCCCCGACCAGGCCGCGATCCAGAACGGCTCGGTCAAGGGGTACGCCGCCTACAAGGTCGGGGACGACGTCACCGAGCACGAGGGCTGGGGCATGGGCAGCTACTGCTACTACAACGTGAACCCGTCCATCGTGCAGCACCACGGTTTCGCCGCGCCGACCCGGTCGGGGGTGCGCTTCCACGGGCTGCTCGTGGTGTCGCTGGGCGGCCAGGGACAGTACGAGTGCGTCATCAACGACACCGGTGCGCCCACGTCGGGGACGGACACCGTGCCGTCGAAGGTGGTGCAGTACCCCTGAGCCGTGCTGCCCCGGGCGTCCCGCAGCGGGGGTGCCCGGGGCAGGCGGGGGCGGCCGTCTCCCGTGGAGCTCGCAGGTCTCGGTGGCGGCAGGTCATCCGGCATCGCCCGGGCTCGCGTTCGGCAGGCCCGGTGACCGGGCGATCTCTCGTTCGGCGGCTTCGATCAGGGCCAGTGCGGCCTCGGCCGCGGCCTCGGGGTCGCGCGCTTCGACGGCCCGCACGATGGCGCGGTGCCCCGGCAACGAGGCTTCCACCGCTCCCGGGGTCTGCGTGCTGATGAGGAAGCTGTGCTCCAGGGCGATCTCGACGGCCCGGCCGAGTGAGCCGATGAGACGGTTGCCGCTGGCGGCGAGCAGGGCCCGGTGGAAGGCGAGGTCGGCCTCGACGTAGCCACTGCGGCCGGGTGCCGCCGCCGCGGCCTCCATGGCGGCCAGCGACTCGTGCAGGACGCGCAGGTCGTCGGGTCCGGCCCGGTGGGCGGCGAGCCGGGCCGCCTTCGGCTCGACGATCAGGCGCAGTTCGCCCGTGTCGCGCAGCAGGGACGCGGCGTCCCCGTCCTGCTTCCAGCGCAGGACGTCCCGGTCGAGATGGTTCCAGTGCTCCGGAGGCAGCACCCGGGTGCCGGTGCGCGGTCGTACGCGCAGCATCCCCTTGGCCATCAGTGCCTTGACCGCTTCTCGCACCACTCCGCGGCTGACGCCCAGGTCGGCCGCGAGCGCGTCCTCGACGGGCAGCGGGTCCCCCGGGTTCCAGACGCCGCCCACGACGCGCCGCCCCAGTTCGTCGACCACACGCTGGTGCGTGGTCGGGAAGTGTCCCACGATCTCTGCCCGCCCCCTGGACGCCATTCATCGAATCATTTAATGATTGTGGCACAGGGTATGGCCCCGCGGACCCTCACCCGAGAACGCCCCTTCGTGAGACGGACGACGCCACAGCCGACGGGAGTGACCGCATGACCGACGGGCAGAGGACGAGCCGACGCAGCCAGGCGTGGTTCGGCGCGCAGGGCCGCAGCGGGATGATCTACCGCTCCTGGATGCGCAACCAGGGGTTCGGGCACGAGGTGTTCGACGGGCGCCCCGTCATCGGCATCGCGACCAGTGCCTCCGAACTCGCCCCGTGCAACGCCCACCTGACCCGCGTCGCCGAAGCCGTCAAACGCGGCGTGTGGCAGGCGGGCGGGCTGCCGCTGCAGTTCCCCACCATGGCCACCGGCGAGACCCTGATGCGCCCCACCGCGATGCTGTACCGCAACCTGATGGCGATGGAGGTCGAGGAGCTGATCCGGGCCAACCCGCTCGACGGGGTCGTGCTGCTGTCCGGCTGTGACAAGACGACCCCCGCCATGCTCATGGGCGCCGCCAGCGTCGACCTGCCCGCCGTGATGGTCACCGGCGGGCCGATGCTCAACGGCAAGTACCGGGGTCGGGACGTGGGGTCCGGCACCCACGTGTGGAAGTTCGAGGAGGATCTCAAGGCCGGCCGGATGACCCAGGAGGAGTGCTTCTTCGCGGAAGGCTGCATGGCCCGCTCGAACGGGCACTGCATGACGATGGGGACCGCCTCGACGATGGCCTGCGTGGCGGAGGCGCTCGGCATGCAGCTGCCCGGTTCCGCGGCCTGGCCCGCGGTCGACTCCCGCCGGATGGAGACCGCGCAGGCGGCCGGGCGACGCATCGTGGGGATGGTGGAGGAGGAGCTGCGCCCCTCTCGGATCCTGACCCGGGAGGCGTTCGAGAACGCCGTCCGGGTCAACGCGGCCATCGGGGGCTCCACGAACGCCGTCATCCACCTCACCGCCCTCGCGGGGCGTGTCGGTGTCGAGTTGAGCCTGTCGGACTTCGACGACCTGGTCCGCGAGGTGCCGACGCTGGTCAACCTGATGCCCAGCGGCACGTACCTCATGGAGGACTTCTGCTACGCGGGCGGCCTGCCGGCCGTCCTGGCCGAGCTGCTCAAGGGCGAGTTGCTGCACGGCGACCAGATCACGGTCACCGGACGCACCGTCGCCGACAACACCGAGCACGCCGAACACGTCGGCTCCGACGTCATCACCCCTCTCGACGCCCCCTTCCAGCCGGCCGGCACCGGCATCGCCGTGCTGCGCGGCAACCTGTGCCCCGACGGGGCCGTGATCAAGCAGTCCGCGGCGTCGCCCCACCTGCTCACCCACCGCGGCCCCGCGCGCGTCTTCGACTCTCCGGAGGCCTACCACGAGGTCGTCGACGACCCGGAACTCGACATCGACGAGAACACCGTCGTCGTCATCCGCAACGCCGGTCCCAAGGGGTACCCGGGTATGCCCGAGGTGTCCAACGTCCCGCTCCCCGCCAAGCTGCTGAAGGCCGGCGTCAAGGACCTGGTGCGGGTCTGCGACGGCCGGATGAGCGGCACGGGGTACGGAACGGTGGTCCTGCACGTGGCGCCCGAGGCCGCCGTCGGCGGACCCCTCGCCCTGGTGCGCGACGGCGACCCCGTCGTCCTCGACGTTCCGAACCGCACCCTGCACCTGGACGTGGACGACGCCGAGCTCGGTCGGCGCCGAAAGCTGTGGAGGGCGGCCGCCGAGCAGTACGCCGGCGGCTACACCTGGCTCTACACGCAGCACGTGGAACAGGCCGACCGGGGCGCCGACTTCGATTTCCTGCGCGGACGTCGTGGCCACGGCGTCCCCCGCGACTCCCACTGAGGCCGGCCCCGGGAACCGTACTCCCCCGACCCCAGGAGAGCATCGATCGTGGAATCGGCAGCAGTACACCCTCGTCCAATCCTCACCGGCTCCTGTGTCCTGCCCAAGGACGCGGACCGCGCGGCCCTCGTCGCACGCGTCCACGCCCCGGAGTGGGACGGGCCGTGTGTGGCCGCTGTGCGCGGGGAGCGTGTCGTCGACCTGACGGACGTCGTTCCCACCGTCTCCGACCTCATGGAACGCGACGACGCGGCGGCCGTCGTGCGGGAGGCAGACGGGGGACGCGTCTGGCACCTGGACGAACTGCTCGCAGCACCCCACGGCCGTCGTGACGTTCCCCATCTGCTCGCGCCCGTCGACCTTCAGGTGATCAAGGCCGCCGGTGTGACCTTCGCCGGGAGCCTGCTGGAACGCGTCATCGAGGAGCGCACGGGCGGCGACCCGGCGCAGGCCGCCCGGGTACGGGCCCGTGTCGAGCGGGCGGTGGGCGGCGCGCTCGACGGTGTCCGTCCCGGATCGCCCGAGGCGGACCGGGTGAAGGAACTGCTCGTCGCCGAGGGTCTGTGGTCGCCGTACCTGGAGGTCGGCATCGGTCCGGACCCGGAGGTGTTCACCAAGGCGCCGGTCCTGTCCGCGGTCGGCGTCGGCGCCGACATCGGAGTGCTCGCCGCCTCGGTGTGGAACAACCCCGAGCCCGAGGTCGTCCTCGTCGTGGACTCGCGCGGCCGCGTACGCGGCGCGACGCTCGGCAACGACGTCAACCTCCGTGACGTCGAGGGACGCAGCGCGCTGCTGCTGGCCCGTGCCAAGGACAACAACGCCTCGTGCGCGATCGGCCCGTTCATCCGCCTGTTCGACGACGGCTTCGACCTCGACACCGTCCGCGGGCTCGACGTCGGCCTGCGGGTCGACGGCCCGGAGGGCTACGCGCTGCACGGCAGCAGCTCCATGCGCGAGATCAGCCGCGACGTCCTGGACCTGGTGGCCGCCACGCACGGTCCGCACCACCAGTACCCGGACGGCTTCGTGCTGTTCACCGGGACGCTGTTCGCCCCCACCGAGGACCGAAAGGCACCGGGGTCGGGCTTCACCCACGAGCACGGCGACGTCGTACGCATCTCCAGCCCGCACCTCGGCACCCTGGTCAACACCGTCGTCACCAGCGAGCAGGCCGCGCCGTGGACGTTCGGCGTACGTGCGCTGACGCGCAGTCTCGCCCGGCGCGGCGTGCTGTGAGCCACCGGGGCGTCAGGCGGCTCCCGGCGGGCGGCCCGGCTCCCGGCCGAACATCGACCGCAGGCGTCGCGTGTGGTCCGGGTACCGTGCGGGCCCGGTCAGCGTGACCCCGGCGACGAGGCGGTGATCCGCGCTGGAGGCGGCCAGCCGCAGTTCCAGCTCACCCGGTTCGACCACGCGCCGGCCGTCGCGTCCGGTGAAGGAAGCGAGGTCGGCCGGGACCGTGACACGCAGACGTACGGCCTCGCCCGGCTCCAGGTCGACCCGGGCATGGCCGACGAGACGCTGCACCGGCTGGACGACGGAGGCGACGGGGTCGTGCAGATACAGCTGCACGACCTCGGTTCCGGACCGCTCGCCCGTGTTGCGGACGGTGAAGGCGAGACGGAACTCGCCGTCCGTCGGCGCCTCCTGCGCGTCGACCCTCAGGTCTGTCCATTCGAAGCGCGTATAGGACAGGCCGTGGCCGAAGGCGAACGCGGGTGTCGGGTCGACGTTCGACACTGCTCCGGCGTGGGCGAGCCGCGCGCCGAGGTAGGTGGCCGGCTGCGAACCCGGCCCGCTCGGCACGCTGACCGGAAGCCGCCCGGAGGGATTGACGCGGCCACTGAGCACACCGGCGATCGCGTGCGTGCCCTCCTCCCCCGGGAAGAAGGACTGCACGATCGCGGCGCCCTCCCCCACGGCACGGCCGAGTGCGTACGGCCGCCCCGCGAGCAGCACGGTGACCACGGGGGTCCCCTGGTCGAGCAGGGCGTCGAGCAGCTGTTGCTGCGCCCCCGGCAGTGCCAGCGTCTCGGCGTCGCACCCCTCACCGCTGGTGCCCCTCCCGAAGAGCCCGGCGCGGTCCCCGAGCACCACGACGGCGATGTCGGCCTCGCGTGCCACGCGTGCGGCCTCCGGGATGCCGGTGAGGTCCCCGTCGTCGATCCCGGTGCCCCGGGAAAAGGTGATCTCGGCCTCGGGGAACTCCGCGGCGAGGGTGTCGTGCAGCGTCGGCAACTCGATGCCGTGCGGGGTCCCGGGGTGGCGGACGCCGATGTGCTGGGGGAAGGAGTAGCAGCCGAGTACGGCGGTGGGCTCGCCGGCGTTGGGACCGAGCAGGGCGATGCGGCGAGGCCGGTCCAGCGGCAGGGTGCCGTCGTTGCTCAGCAGCACCACCGCCTCCTGGGCGATCGTGCGGGCCAGTTGCCGGTTCTCCGGCCCGTCCAGGTCGATCCGGCCCCTCAGGGCTTCCGGGTGGTCGAGATCCGCCCCTTCCAGTGCGGCCGGCACCGGGTTCCAGTCCGGATCGAGCATGCCGAGCCGCGCCTTCTGCGTGAGTGTCCGGCGAAGGGCGCGGTCCACCAGCGCCTCCGGGACGCGCCCGTCCGCGACGGCCTCGGCCAGGGGAGCGCCGTACGTCTTGACGTTGGGCAGCTCGACGTCGACGCCCGCCCCCAGCGCCAGTGCGGCCGCGTCGGCCCAGTCGGCCGCCACCCCGTGCAGGGTCCTGAGGAAGGCGATGGCGAAGTAGTCGGCGACGACGGTGCCGTCGAAGCCCCAGGTGTCGCGCAGCAGCCCGGTGAGCAGGTCCTCGTCGGCCGCGGAGGGGACGCCGTCGGTGTCCGTGTACGCGTTCATCACCGACCGGGCGCCGCCTTCGCGTATCGCCATCTCGAACGGGGGCAGCAGGACGTCGGCCCGCTCGCGGGGGCCCACGGAGCAGGGAGCGAGGTTGCGGCCGGCGCGTGAGGCCGAGTAGCCGGCGAAGTGCTTGAGGGTGGCGACGATCCCGGCCGACTCCAGCCCGCGCACGTAGGCCGTTCCGACGGTGCCGACGAGGTACGGGTCCTCTCCGATGGTCTCCTCGACCCGGCCCCAGCGGGCGTCCCGCACCACGTCCAGGACGGGAGCGAGTCCCTGGTGGACGCCGACGGCGCGCATGTCGCGTCCGATGGCGGCGGCCATGCGCTCGACCAGGTCCGGGTCGAACGTGGCGCCCCAGGACAGCGGGACCGGGTAGGCGGTCGCGCCCCAGGCGGAGAAGCCCGCCAGGCACTCGTCGTGGGCGAGCGCGGGAATGCCGAAGCGGTTCCCGGCGGCGATCCGGGTCTGCGTACGGGCCAGGGAGAGCGCCCCCAGCGCCGGGTCGACCGGGACCGTCCCGAAGGGCCGGGTCAGCTGGCCCAGCCCGGTGGGCAGGAGGGCGTCGAGATCCACGGCCTCTTCCATGTCGTGCTGGTGCGGGGCCACTTCGTCCCCTTCGTCGGAGGCGCCCACCCAGACTCCGTACATCTGGGCGGTCTTCTCGGCGAGCGTCATCGCGGCGACGAGCGCGTCGACGCGCGCGGTGACGGAGGCGGTGGTGTCGTTCCAGAGCGGGGCGGTGGTGGTGTTCTCGTTCTCTTCGGCCACGTTGGCGTTCACTTTCCTCCCACGTCGGCGTCGGTCAGCGACTGAATCCGGCGGTCAGACCGCTCAACAACTGGCGGCGGCCGAAGGCGTACAGGATCAGGACGGGCAGGGTGGTGAGGACGACCGCGGCCAGAACGGCGGGGACGTTGACCCCGTACTGGCCCT
Source organism: Streptomyces sp. CCM_MD2014 (assembly GCF_000772045.1). GTDB lineage: Bacteria > Actinomycetota > Actinomycetes > Streptomycetales > Streptomycetaceae > Streptomyces > Streptomyces salinarius. The sequence continues at coordinate 1,261,697 of NZ_CP009754.1, forward strand.
GGAAGGCCCACAGCGCGAGCGGCAGGGTCCGGCGCTGCGGGCTCTGGGTGAGCACCAGTGGCAGCAGGAATCCGTTCCAGATGGTCAGTGCGTTGAAGATGGTCACGGTGAGAATGGCCGGTCGGGTGAGCGGTGCGGCCAGCCGCCACATCGTCGTCCATTCGCCGGCGCCGTCGACCCGCATCGAGTCGAACAGTTCGTTGGGCACGTCCCGGACGAAGTTGGCCAGCACCAGCACCGACAGCGGGATGGCGAAGGCGACGGACGGCAGGATCAACGCCAGCAGACTGTCGTACAGCTGGAGTTTGATGATGATCAGGTAGACGGGGATGACGGTCGCCTGCAGCGGGATGGCCAGGCCCATGAGGAACAGGCCGTTCATCGCGCGCAGTACCCGCATGCGCCGGCCTCGGACGATCGCGTAGGCCGCCATGAAGGAGAACACGACCGCCGGCACCACGGCGCCGACCGTGACCACGACGCTGTTCGCGAAGTAGCGCAGGAAGTCGGACTCGACGACCAGCCGGTAGTTGTCCAGCGTCGGGTCGGCCGGAGGCACCAGCGGGTTCTCCGCGTAATAGCGGCTCTGGGCCTTGAGGCTGGTGATGAGGGTCCAGTACAGGGGCACGGCGACCACGACCAGCCAGAGCCATCCCGCCAGACCGCCGGCCCAGTTGCGCCGGCCGGTCACCCGGGACGAGCGCTGCGGCCGGTCGCGGCCGGCGGCCTCGGGCGGCCGTCGTGCCTCGGACAGTTCGGTGGTCACCTCAGACTCCCTCGAGTTGGCTCGCGCCGGCGTCCCGGCCTCCGAGCCGGCGCAGCAGCAGCGCGAGGGCCAGACCCACCAGGACCAGGATGACCGCGATGACGCTGGCCGGTCCCATCAGACTGGCCTGGAATCCCCGCTTGTACATGTCCAGTGCGAGCACCCGGGTGGCATCCCCGGGACCGCCCTCGGTCAGCACGAAGATGAGGTCGAAGAAGGTCAGCGACCCCACCACCATCAGCGTGGACGAGGTGATGACGGTGTACTTCAGCTGGGGCAGGGTGATGCTGAAGAACTGCCGGACGCGTCCGGCCCCGTCCAGCTGTGCCGCCTCGTAGAGTGACGTGGGAATCTGCTGGACGCCGCCTTGGTAGATCAGGGTGTGGAACGGGACGAACTGCCAGGAGACGACGAAGACGACGACACCGAACGCGAGCCCCGGCCGCCCCAGCCAGTCCTGGACCAGCAGCGGCAGCTTCAGTCCCGCCCCGAGCCCGAAGTTGGGATCCAGCAGCGCCTTGTACCCGATCGCGATGGCGGCGGAGCTGAGCATCAAGGGGATGAAGTAGACCACGCCCAGCACCGCGCGGTACCGCTGGCGGCCCGCCAGGAACGTGCCGAGCAGAATGCTCAACGGTGTCTGAACGGCCCAGGACACGGCCATCACCAGGAACGTCACCCACAGGGCGTGCGGCAGCCCGGGGTCGGTGAGCACCGCGCGCCAACTGTCCAGCCCAGAGGCGTGGATGGTGCCGATCCCGTCCCAGGTGGTGAAGCTCAGCGCGAAGACACCGACGAGCGGAACCACCGCGAAGCCGACGTACACCACCAGCGCCGGCGTCGCCAGCCACGGCAGGATGCTGCGCGGTGGGCGACCGGGCGAGTGGCCCGTGTGCGGGCTCATGTGCCGATGACCGCGTTGAGGTTGGCGGCGAACTGCTGCGGCGAGACGGACAGCTGGAACAACTTGGCGACGTTGTCCAGCAGCGTCTCGGCGGCCGTCGGGCTGAGGGCCTGGTCCCAGGACTGCACGAAGGTCTTGGCCTTGCTGGCGATGCCGTAGTTCACCTGGAGGAAGTCGGCGCTCTTGGAGGCGGCCAGGAGCTTCTCCGTGCCGACCCGGACCGGAACGGACCCGTTGTCGATCCACGCCTTCACCTCGGCGTCCTGGAGGACACCGGTCGCGAAGAACTCCTTGGCGATCTTCTTCTCCTCCTCGGTGGCCTTGGAGGAGAGGGAGAGGTACTGGGCGGGGTTGCCGACCGCGTTGCTCGGATCGCCCTTGCCGCCGTCGACGGGCGGGAAGTTCATGTAGCCGAGGCCGCCGCTGGCGACGAAGTCACCGCCGTCGGCCTGCTGGATGCCGTACGACCACGCGCCGTGCAGCATCATCGCGGCCTTGTCGGTGTAGAGCAGCGCCTGGTCCGCGTTGGAGTCCGCGGTGATGGACGAGAAGCCCTTGATGAACCCGTCGGCCTCGACCAGTTCCTGCACCCTGGTCAGCGCGGTGATGGCGTCGGGGTGCGACCAGGCGTCCTTCTGTCCGTCGATGACGGCCTGAAACACCTCTGGACCGCCGATGCGGTCGAACAGGAACTCCAGCCACATCATGTTCGTCCACCGGGACTGCCCACCGAGGGAGAACGGCGCTATGCCCTTCGCGTTGAACCGGGGCACCAGCGCCATCATGTCTTCCCAGGACTCCGGTGGCTCGGCGCCGACCTTCTCGAAGACCCTCTTGTTGTAGTAGAGGACGATCGGCTGCACTGCGTCGCACGGGACCGCGTAGATCTTGCCGTCCACGGTCGCCGCGCCGAAGGACGACGGGAAGCGTGACTTCTTGACCTCGGGATGTTCGTCGAACCACGAGGTGAGGTCGTCGACCTGGCCGGCTTCCGCGTAGGTGCGCAGCGTCCCGCCGCCCCAGCCCCAGATGATGGTGGGCGCCTGCCCCGCACCGATGGCCGTCTTGATCTTGGTCTTGTAGGCGTCGTTCTGGAACGTCGTGTCCTTGATCCGGCTGTCCGGGTGGGCCTTGTTGAAGGCGTCCACCGCACCGGCTCGGACGCCTTCCTGCGGCTGGCCGTTCAGGTACCAGTACGTGGCTCCGCCACCGCTCTTGCCGGGTCCGGACGAGCCGCAGGCCGCCAGCGCCGCGGAGACCGGCACACCGGCGGCCAGGCCTAGGAGAGTACGTCGGGAGAGCGCCATGTCTTTTCTCCGCACCCGAGAGCCGTCGGCTTCTCGTGACTCGTGGTGAAAGGTTTTCGAAATCGCCTTCTCCGAGCTCTGGTCATGCAAGTTAGGGAGCAGACTGACAAGGTGTCAAGGCATGTGCGCAAGCGTTCTCCTGCTTCAAGAACCGTTGGTACGACTGGGATTTGACGATCGGCAACGAGTCCGGACAGCTTCGAAACAGTTTCGAAAGGCATGACTGCGGGGCAGAGAAGGTGAGGTGACACGAGTCGCGTTGCCGTACTGTTGACCGGTTCCACCCGCGTTGCCGGCCCGAGCGGCGACTCACCACACGGTGGACGTATCCGTGGGAGGGAACCGATGCGACCGGACGCGAGGCGCACCACGTTGGCGGACATCGCACGAGCGGCCGGGGTGTCCGTGGCGACCGTGTCCAAGGTGGTCAACGGCCGTGGTGACGTGGCTCCGCAGACCCGCACCCGGGTGCAGGAACTGCTGCACCAGCACCACTACCTCGCCCCCGTGTTCCGGCACACGGAGGCGGTGGAAAGCCCCACCATCGAGGTGCAGTTCAGGGGTGGACTGAAGTCGTACGTGGCCGAGACGCTGGAAGGGATCATCGATTCGGCCTCCGAGTCCGGGGCCTCGGTGGTGATCAGCAAGGCATCCGGTGCCCCGCACTGGGCCCGGGACCTGGTCTCGGCCGGGCGTCGTGCCGTCATCGCGGTCACCAGCGTGTACACCACGGCGCACCTGAACGAACTGGCCCGGTCCGGGCTGCCCCTGGTGGTGCTGGACCCGTTGCACCTGCCGGACAGCCGGATCCACAGTGTCGGGGCCACCAACTTCGCGGGCGGCCTGGCCGCGACCCGGCACCTGCTCTCCCTCGGCCACCGCCGAGTTGCCTATCTCGGCGGACCCGCCATGGCCGTGTGCAACCAGGCACGCCTGCACGGCTACCGCGCCGCCATGGAGGCGGGCGGCGTCCCCGTGCCCGATGCCTACACCCGGCCGGGAGAGTTCACCTACGAGACCGGACTGCTCGGAGCCGCGGCGCTGCTGGACCTGGACGAGCCGCCCACCGCGGTCTTCGCGGGCAACGACGAGATCGCCGTCGGTGTCGTCGAGGCCGCCCGTGCTCGAGGCCTGCGCGTCCCGGAGGACCTGAGTGTGGTCGGCTTCGACGACACGAGCCTCGCCCAGATGGCGTCGCCGCCCCTCACCACCGTCCGCCAGCCCTTGCGCGAGATGGGCGGTGCCGCCCTGCGCACCGCCCTCCGGCTCGCCAACGGTGAGCGGGTCGATTCCCATCACATCGAGCTCGCCACCGAACTCGTGGTACGCGCCTCCACGGCGCCGCCCCGCGCGGTGTCTCCGGAGCGCGGGTAGCCGGAGAGGAAGGGGCCGGGTCCCCAAGCCCGACGCCACACGGGAGCCCGCGGTTCGGCACCCTCATGCCCGGGGCGTGAGGGTGCCGCGCCGCGCCTACCGCGTGGTCGTGACGGTCGTCGCGACCGGCGCGGGTGCGTAACCGGTGGGCCGGGCGGTGAAGGTGCCGCGGCCCTGGGTGCGGCTGCGCAGGCGGGTCGCGTACCCGAACAGCTCGGCCAGCGGCACGGTGGCGGTGACCACCGCCGCGCCGCCCCGCGTGCCGGAGCCGGTGACCCGGCCGCGGCGCGCGGCGAGGTCACCGAGCACACCGCCGACCGCGTCCTCGGGCACGGTGACCGTGACCTCCACGACCGGTTCCAGCAGGACCATCTCCGAGGCGCGCAGGGCGTCACGGAGACCGAACCGGCCGGCGGTGCGGAAGGCCGTGTCCGAGGAGTCCTTCACATGGGTCTGGCCGTCGGTGAGCGTGACCCTCAGGCCGGTCACCGGGTGCCCGCCGAGCGGACCTGCGGCGAGGGCGTCCCGGCAGCCCGCCTCGACGGCCCGGACGTACTCCTGCGGCACGCGCCCGCCGACGACCGTCGAACGGAACACGAATCCGCCCGCGCCTTCACTGCCGTCGCCCGCGGTGTCCCGCTCCCACGGCTCCACGTCGAGCACGACGTGCGCGAACTGACCCGCACCGCCGTCCTGTTTGACGTGCCGGTACACGAAGCCGGTGACCCCTTCGCCGACCGTCTCGCGGTACGCCACGCCGGGGCGGCCCACGGACACCTCGAGACCGTGCTCGCGCCGGACGCGCTCCATCGCCACCTCCAGATGCAGTTCCCCCATGCCCGACAGCACGGTCTGCCCGGTGTCCGGGTCGGCCCGCACGGCCAGTGAGGGGTCCTCCTCGGTCAGCCGGGTGAGCGCGGCGGCCAGCCGGTCGGTGTCGGTGGAGCGCCGTGCCTCCACGGCCACGTGCACGACCGGTTCGGCCACGCCGGGCGGTTCCAGGAGCAGCGGGGCGCCCGGTGCGCACAGGGTCGAGCCGGCGCGGGACGACTTCAGTCCGACGACGGCGACGATGTCCCCGGCGACCGCGCGCTCCAGCGGGTCGTGCCGGTCGGCCCGTACCCGCAGGATGCGGCCGATGCGCTCGGTGCGGCGCGTGCCCGCGTCCCACACGGTGTCTCCCTTCTCGATCGTGCCCGAGTAGACCCTCAGGTACGTCAGCCGTCCGGTCGGTGTGGCGTTCACCTTGAACGCCAGTGCCGCCATCGGCGCCGTCGGGTCGGCGGGCCGTTCCTGCTCCGTGCCGTCGTGCGTGCCGCGCACCGGCGGTACGTCGAGCGGCGAGGGCAGGTACGTCACCACGGCGTCGAGCAGCGGTTCGACACCGCGGTTGCGGTAGGCCGAGCCGCACAGCACGACCACGCCGTCGCCGGTGCGCGTCAGGTCGCGCAGGGCCGCGGCGAGGGTGGCCGCGGTGAGCGTCTCCCGGTCGCAGAACTCCTCCAGTGCGGCCGGGTGCCGTTCGGCCACCGCTTCCTCCAGCAGCCAGCGCCTGTGTGCCGCCTCCTCGCGCAGGGCGTCGGGCACCGGACCCTCCTCGGCCGCGTCCGCGCCGTCCGCCCAGACGAGGGCGCGCATGCGCACCAGGTCGACGACGCCGGTGAAGCCGTCCTCCGTGCCGATGGGCAGCTGCACGACCAGCGGCACGGGGTGCAGCCGTTCGCGGATGGAGGCGACGGCGGTGTCGAGGTCGGCACCGGCCCGGTCCATCTTGTTGACGAACGCGATCCTGGGCACGCCGTGCCGGTCGGCCTGCCGCCACACGGACTCGCTCTGCGGCTCCACTCCCGCGACCGCGTCGAACACGGCGACGGCGCCGTCCAGCACGCGCAGCGAGCGCTCGACCTCGTCGGCGAAGTCGACGTGCCCCGGGGTGTCGATGAGGTTGATCCGGTGACCGTCCCACGAGCAGGAGACCGCCGCGGCGAAGATGGTGATGCCGCGGTCGCGTTCCCGCGGGTCGAAGTCGGTGACGGTGGTGCCGTCGTGGACCTCGCCGCGCTTGTGGGTGGTGCCGGTGGTGTAGAGGATCCGCTCGGTGACGGTGGTCTTGCCGGCGTCGACGTGGGCGAGGATGCCCAGGTTGCGGACTCCGGCGAGCGGGTCGGTGCCGGTGTGGGTGTGGGTGCTGACGTGGGTGCGCACGGCCTGTGGCCTTTCGCTGCTCGGTCGAGCTCATCTGTGAACAGGGCGGCGCGATTCCCGGGACCGGACATGCGGGGGACGGGGCCACGGGCCCCGCGAGGGCGGGGCGGCAGTGGCGTTGTGTCAGATGCCGGTCGCGGGCATCCGGTGCCGGCCGCGCAGCGGACACCGGACGGCCGAAGACACCAGGATCACCTCGTACCGGGACGGGGGAACGACGGCAGTGGTGCGGATACGCACGGCCCTGCTCCCCTCACTCGGTCTCGATCTCGGTGTGTGGTGAGTGTAGGGAGGCCGGGTCCGGCGCCGCACCGGGTTTTTTCGTCCGGGAACGCGAAATGCCGACCGGGATGTCTCCCGGCCGGCATCACACTCTGCCTGTCTTGTGTCCGAGGGGGGACTTGAACCCCCACGCCCGATAAAGGGCACTAGCACCTCAAGCTAGCGCGTCTGCCATTCCGCCACCCGGACGAGGTGTCTGTCGCGGTGCGGGGTGTTCCCCGCGGCGACATGGACAACCATACCAAGGTTTCGCAGTGCCTTTCACCTGCGTTTCCTTCCCCCGCCCTCTCCCCGGGCGGCGGTCCGGGACCGGCGGCTCCGCTGCGCCTAGGGTCGCACCATGAGTGACTGGATGGTTACGCGGGGCCCGTCTCCGCGTCGTCGGCCGCGGGCGTTGTCGCCGCTCAGGGAACATCTGCGGGACACGTTCTGGTTCGCGCCCACCGCGGCCATGGTGGGTGTCTTCGTGGTCTGGCTGGCGGCCCAGGAGCTCGACGCCGCCCTCGTGCGTTCACTGCAGGACGACGGCGACTACGACACGCTCGCCGAGCTGCTGCGCTTCGCGGACGACGCGAAGACGGTGGTGTCGGCGGTCGGCTCGGCGATGATGACCTTCATCGGCGTGGTGTTCAGCATCTCGCTGGTCGCCGTGCAGATGGCGAGCGGGCAGTTCACCCCGCGGGTGGTGCGGCTCTTCGTCCGCAGCCGGATCACCAAGGCGACCTTCGCCGTGTTCCTCGCCACCTTCGTACTGACGCTGCTCGTCCTGACCAGCTACGACAGCAACGCCGACCCCCGCACCGCCACGTCCGTCCCGCTGGTGCAGTCGGTGCTGACCCTGGTCATGGTCGCGCTGAGCCTGCTGCTCTTCGTGATGTACGTGAACGCCACGCTGCGGCTGATGCGGGTCAGCCATGTGATCGCCCGGATCGCCGCCGAGTCCTTCCGGGTGGCGGCGCTGATGCCGGTGCCGGCGGGCGGCGGGGCTCCCGGCCTCGGGCCTGTGACGGCGTGGGTCGCCCACGACGGGCAGGCCGGTGTGCTGCGGGACGTGCACGTCGCCCGGCTGGTGCGGGTGGCCCGCAAGCACGGGGTGGTGCTGCGGCTGGTCCCGCGCATCGGTGACTTCCTGGTGCCGGGCACACCGGTCCTGGCCGTGCACGGCGGGCCGGCTCCCTCGCGCCGGGCGCTGCGGTACGCGCTGTCCGTGGGGGTGGAACGCACCTTCCACCAGGACCTGGCGTTCGGGCTGCGCCAGCTGTCGGACATCGGGCTGCGCGCCCTGTCCCCCGCGGTGAACGATCCGACGACCGCCGTGCAGGCGCTGGACCGGGTGGTGCAGATCCTGGCCACGCTGTCCCGGCGGCCGCTGGACGCCGTGCCGCACCGGGACCGGCGCGGCGCGGTGCGGCTGGTGCAGCCCGTGCCCGGCTGGACGGAGCTGGTGGACCTCGGGTTCGCCGAGGTGCGTGCCTGCGCCGTCGGGTCGCCGCAGGTCACGCGGCGGCTGCTGGCCGGCCTCGACGACCTGCTGCTGCTCGTGCCGCCGGAGCGGCGCGGCCCGCTGCTGCGCCACCGCGAGCTGCTGCGGCAGGCCGTCGAGCGGACCGCGCCGACCCCGGCGGACCGGGCCTTCGCCCTGCGGCCGGACCGGCAGGGCATCGGCTGACCCGGGGCGTCCGTCGGGTCCGCCTCACGTCCGCCGCGGCATGAGGTGGTGGTCCGGGAAGTTCCCCGGCAGCCGCTCCCCCGCCGGTCCGCGGGTGACGGCGCGCACCAGCAGCTCACCGCCCACGAAGGCACCGCGCCACGATCCGCCGTGCCCGCCGAACAGCTCCTCGCGGTCGCCGCGGGAGCGGGGCACGCCGTGGCCGACCTTGAACGCCCGGATCTGCGGCGCCAGCCTCTCGTAGGTCGCCGGGTCGTCCGTGGACAGGGTGGCCACGAGGGCGCCGTTGGAGGCGTTCATCGCGGCGAGCAGCTCGGCCTCGGTGTCGGCCAGGACGATGGTGTCGACCGGGCCGAAGGGTTCCGCGTGGTGCAGCGGTGAGGACCGGGGCGGGTTGAGCAGTGTGACCGGCTGGACGTAGGCCGAGGTGTCCTGGCCGGGCAGGAAGCGGGCGTCGGCGGCGCTGCCGCGGTGCAGCGGGACGGCGCCGCGGTCCACGGCCTCGGCCACCTGGTCCTGGAGCTCCTTGGCCTTGGCGGCGTTGATCACCGGTCCGAAGTCGAGCGCCGGGTACGGGTCGTCCGGTGCCGCGACGGCGAGCGGGTGGCCGACGCGCAGGGTGCGGACCGCCGGGAGGTACGCCGCGAGGAACGCGTCGAACAGCCGGCGCTGGACGACGAAGCGCGGGTAGGCGGTGCAACGCTGCTTGCCGTAGTCGAAGAGCTTCGGGATCACTTGCGCGAGGGCGTCCCAGTCCGTGAAGTTCCAGATGCCCCAGGTGTTGAGTCCTTCCTGTTCGAGGATGTGCCGCTTGCCGAGGTCGGCGACCGCGGTGGCGACGGCGGCGCCCGTGTCCCGGCCGCCGACGAAGGAGACGCAGCCGATCTCGGGCGCCCGCACCAGCGCCTGGGACAGCTCGCCGCCGCTGCCGCTGACGAGCGTGACGGGAAGTCCCTCGCGGGCGGCGAGCGCGCACGCGAGCGTCAGGCAGGCGACGCCGCCGTCGGTCGGGGTCTTGGCGACGACCGCATTGCCCGCCAGTGCCTGGACCAGCATGGCGTGGACGAGCACGCTCATCGGGTAGTTCCAGCTCGCGATGTTGGACACCGGGCCGTCCAGCGGGGCGCGCCCGTCGAGCATGGCGTCGATGCCGTCGACGTACCAGCGCACTCCGTCGACGGCCCGGTCGACGTCGGCCTGTGCCGACCGCCAGGGTTTGCCGATCTCCCAGACCAGCAGCAGTGCCAGCAGTTCGCGGTGCTGGGCCAGGGCGTCGAGGGTGGCCGCGACGCGGGCGCGGCGTTCGGGCAGGGGGACGTGGCGCCAGGCCCGGTGCTGGTCGAGCGAGGCGCGTACGGCGTGCTGGGCCGTCGCGGCGTCGAGCCGGGGCGGGCCGGCGACCGGGGTGCCGTCGACCGGGCTGGTGGCCGGCAGGACCCGGCCGTCCGCCCGCCAGCCGGCGTCCCAGAGGTTGAGGACGCGGTCGTCGCGGAACGCCTCGGGCGCGGCGGTGCGGCAGCGGCGCCAGGCGTCGGCCCACGAGGTGCCGGACTTGAGGGTGAGGGCTGCGGGGCCTCGCGCGCCGGCCGCCGTCATGCGCGGGCTCCGTCTTGGGTGGCGTCTTGGGCGCCGTCTTGGGCGGCTCCGTCTTGGGCAGCGCCGTCTTGGGCAGCGCCGTCGAGTACGGCGAGTACGTGCCGTGCCGTCTCGGTCGGTGTGCTCCCCACCCGTACACCGGCCGCCTCCAGCGCCTCCTGCTTGGCCCGTGCCGTGCCGGAGGAGCCGGACACGATCGCGCCGGCGTGGCCCATGGTGCGGCCCTCGGGCGCGGTGAAGCCGGCGATGTAGCCGACGACGGGCTTGGTGACGTGCTCGCGGATGTAGGCGGCCGCTCGTTCTTCCGCGTCGCCTCCGATCTCGCCGATGAGGACGATCAGTTCGGTGTCGGGGTCGTCCTGGAAGGCGGCGAGGCAGTCGACGTGGCTGGTGCCGACGACGGGGTCGCCGCCGATGCCGACGCAGGTGGAGAAGCCGGTGTCGCGCAGTTCGTACATGAGCTGATAGGTGAGCGTGCCCGACTTGGAGACCAGGCCGATGCGGCCGGGCTTGGTGATGTCGGGCGGGATGATGCCCGCGTTGGACTGGCCGGGGGTGATCAGGCCGGGGCAGTTGGGCCCGACGACGCGGGTGCCCCTGGTCCTGGCGTGGGCGGTGAAGGCGACGGAGTCGTGGACCGGGATGCCCTCGGTGATGACGACCGCGAGGCCGATGCCGGCGTCGGAGGCCTCCGTCACCGCGGCCTTGGCGAAGGCGGGCGGCACGAAGACCACGGTGACGTCGGCGCCCGTGCTCTCGATGCCCTCGCGGACCGAGCCGAAGACGGGTACGGCACGGTCGTCGAAGTCGACGGTGCGGCCCGCCTTGCGCGGGTTGACGCCGCCGACGACGTCGGTGCCGGCGGCCAGCATGCGGCGGGTGTGCTTCATGCCCTCGGTACCCGTCATGCCCTGGACGAGGACCTTGCTCTCCTTGGTGAGGTAGATCGCCATGTCGTCCTGTCTCCTTATCCGGCGGTGGGCGCCGCGGTGGCGAGCCGGGCGGCACGGCGGGCGGCGCCGTCCATGGTGGTGGCCTGTTCGACCAGGGGATGCGCACGTGCGTCGAGAAGCGCCCGGCCCCGGGCCGCGTTGTTGCCGTCGAGGCGTACGACGAGCGGCTTGGTCGGCCGGACCTCGTCCAGGGCCCGGACGATGCCGTCGGCGACCGCGTCGCAGGCGGTGATGCCGCCGAAGACGTTGACGAGGACGGACTTCACGTCGGGGTCGGAGAGGACGACCGACAGCCCGTCGGCCATGACCCGGGCGGAGGCGCCACCGCCGATGTCGAGGAAGTTGGCGGGGCGGGCGCCGCAGCCGGCGACCACGTCGAGCGTCGACATGACCAGTCCGGCGCCGTTGCCGATGACGCCGACCTCCCCGTCGAGCTTGACGTAGTTGAGGCCCTTGGCACCGGCTCGCGCCTCCAGGGAGTCGGACGCGGGCTTCTCGTCGCCCCAACGGGACCGGCGGAAGCGGGCGTTGTCGTCGAGGGTGACCTTGCCGTCGAGGGCCACGATACGGCCCTCGACCGTCCTGACCAGCGGGTTGACCTCGACCAGGAGGGCGTCCTCGCGGACCAGCACCTTCCACAGCCGCACCAGGGTGTCGACGGTCTGCGGGGGCAGTCCCGCGGCGTCGGCGATGCGCACCGCGGTGGCCGTGTGCACGCCCGCGACGGGGTCGACGGGGATGCGTGCCACGGCCTCGGGCCGCCGGGCGGCGACCTCCTCGATCTCCGTGCCGCCCTCCGCGGAGGCGATGGCGAGGAAGCCCCCGGACGCGCGGTCGAGGACGTAGGAGACGTAGAACTCCCGCCCGATGTCGCAGGGTTCGGCGAGCATGACGGTGCCCACCGTGTGCCCCTTGATGTCCATGCCGAGGATGCGCCGTGCGGCCTGCTCGGCCTCGGCGGGGTCGGCGGCGAGGCGCACTCCGCCCGCCTTGCCGCGCCCGCCGGTCTTCACCTGCGCCTTGACGACGACGCGTCCGCCGAGTGCGCGGGCGATCTCCCGGGCCCGCTCGGGCGAGTCGGTGACCTCCGCCCTCGGCACCACGATCCCGTGTTCCTCGAAGAGTTCCCTTGCCTGGTGTTCGTACAGGTCCATCTCGGCTCCTGACTGAAAGTGCCGCACGCCCCCTGGACACCACCCACCGGATGCGGGATAACAAGCTTCATACAGTATTCGTCGACTGTATGCAATGTACCGCGAGAGCGCCCCAACCCCTCGTGAAGGGACAGGACTTCGCCATGTCCGACGACACCCAGGACGTCATCTCCGGCGGCCACCTCGTTGCCAAGGCACTCAAGGCCGAGGGGGTCGACCGCATCTACACGCTGTGCGGCGGCCACATCATCGACATCTACGACGGCTGCGTCGACGAGGGCATCGAGGTCGTCGACGTACGCCACGAGCAGGTCGCCGCGCACGCCGCCGACGGATACGCCCGTATCACCGGCAGGCCCGGCTGCGCGGTGGTCACCGCCGGCCCGGGCACCACCGACGCCGTCACCGGTGTCGCCAACGCCTTCCGCGCCGAGTCGCCCATGCTGCTGATCGGCGGTCAGGGCGCTCACACCCAGCACAAGATGGGGTCCCTGCAGGACCTGCCGCACGTCGACATGATGACCCCGATCACCAAGTTCGCGGCGACCGTTCCGGACACGGCGCGGGCGGCGGACATGGTGTCGATGGCGTTCCGCGAGTGCTACCACGGCGCGCCCGGGCCGTCCTTCCTGGAGATCCCGCGTGACGTGCTGGACGCCAAGGTGCCGGCGGAGAAGGCGCGGGTGCCGCGCGCCGGGGCGTACCGTGCCTCCACCCGGTCGGCGGGAGACCCGGAGGCCGTCGAGCGGCTCGCCGACCTGCTGGTGCACGCGGAGAAGCCGGCCGTCCTGCTCGGCAGCCAGGTGTGGACGACCCGTGCCACCGAGGCGGCCGTCGAGCTGGTCCGCACGCTCAACGTCCCGGCGTACATGAACGGCGCCGGCCGCGGGACCCTGCCGCCCGGCGACCCGCACCACTTCCAGCTCTCGCGCCGCTACGCCTTCTCCAACGCCGACGTCATCGTGATCGTCGGCACGCCCTTCGACTTCCGCATGGGCTACGGCAGGCGGCTCTCGCCGGACGCGACCGTCGTGCAGATCGACCTCGACTACCGCACCGTAGGCAAGAACCGCGACATCGACCTCGGCATCGTCGGCGATGCGGGCCTGGTGCTGAAGTCGGTGACCGAGGCGGCGTCCGGACGGATCAACGGGGGCGCGGCGAAGCGCAAGGAGTGGCTGGACGAACTGCGCGCGGCCGAGCGGACGGCGCTGGACAAGCGGCTGCCGCAGCTCAGGTCGGACGCCTCCCCCATCCACCCGTACCGGCTGGTCAGCGAGATCAACGACTTCCTCACCGAGGACTCGATCTACATCGGCGACGGCGGCGACATCGTCACCTTCTCCGGGCAGGTCGTGCAGCCCAAGTCGCCGGGCCACTGGATGGACCCGGGACCGCTGGGCACGCTCGGCGTCGGCGTCCCCTTCGTGCTGGCCGCCAAGCAGGCGCGGCCCGACAAGGAGGTCGTCGCCCTCTTCGGCGACGGCGCCTTCTCACTCACCGGCTGGGACTTCGAGACCCTGGTCCGCTACGACCTCCCGTTCGTCGGCATCGTCGGCAACAACTCCTCGATGAACCAGATCCGCTACGGCCAGGCCGTGAAGTACGGCAAGGAGCGCGAGCGGGTCGGCAACACGCTCGGCGACGTGCCCTACGACCGGTTCGCCCGGATGCTGGGCGGCCACGGCGAGGAGGTCCGCGACCCCGCCGACATCGGCCCCGCGCTGCGCCGGGCCCGCGAGTCCGGCAAGCCGTCCCTGATCAACGTCTGGGTGGACCCGGACGCGTACGCCCCCGGAACCATGAACCAGACGATGTACAAGTGAGGTGACCCCCATGACCGGCACGACAGGCACGACTGGCACGACCGCAACGCCTGCGAAGGCTCTTGAGGGCATCCGCGTCCTGGACATGACGCATGTGCAGTCGGGGCCCTCGGCGACCCAGCTGCTCGCCTGGCTCGGCGCGGACGTCGTGAAGCTGGAGGCGCCGCACGGTGACATCACGCGCGGGCAGCTGCGCGATCTGCCGGACGTCGACTCCCTCTACTTCACGATGCTCAACTGCAACAAGCGGAGCATCACCCTCAACACCAAGACGGAGCGCGGCAAGGAGATCCTCACAGAGCTGATCCGCCGCTCGGACGTCATGGTCGAGAACTTCGGCCCCGGCGCGGTGGACCGGATGGGGTTCACCTGGGACCGCATCAAGGAGATCAATCCACGGATCGTCTATGCCTCCATCAAGGGGTTCGGCGAGGGCCCGTACACCGCGTTCAAGGCGTACGAGGTCGTCGCGCAGGCCATGGGCGGATCGATGTCCACCACCGGTTTCGAGGACGGACCGCCGCTGGCGACGGGGGCCCAGATCGGGGACTCGGGCACGGGCGTCCACGTCGTGGCGGGCATCCTCGCCGCCCTCTACCAGCGGGAGCACACCGGACGCGGTCAGCGGGTGAACGTGGCCATGCAGCACGCGGTGCTCAACCTCTGCCGGGTGAAGCTGCGCGACCAGCAGCGCCTGGCCCACGGTCCACTCGCCGAATATCCCAACGAGGACTTCGGCGACGAGGTTCCCCGGTCCGGCAACGCGTCCGGCGGCGGGCAGCCGGGCTGGGCGGTCAAGTGCGCGCCGGGCGGCCCCAACGACTACGTGTACGTCATCGTCCAGCCGGTCGGCTGGCGGCCGCTGAGCGAACTGATCGGCCGGCCGGAGCTGGCGGACGATCCCGAGTGGGCGACGCCGCAGGCACGGCTGCCGAAGCTGAACAAGATGTTCCAGCTGATCGAGGAGTGGTCGTCCACCCTGCCCAAGTGGGAGGTGCTGGAGCGGCTGAACGCCCACAACATCCCGTGCGGGCCGATCCTGTCCACCAAGGAGATCATCGAGGACGAGTCGCTGGTCGCCAACGAGATGGTCGTCACCGTCCCGCACCCCGAACGCGGCGAGTTCGTGACCGTGGGCAGCCCGCTCAAGCTCTCCGACTCCCCCGTGCGGGTGACCAGTTCGCCGCTGCTGGGCGAGCACAACGAGGAGGTCTACGTCGGCGAGCTGGGCCTCGGCGAAGAGGAACTGCGGCTGCTCAAGTCGAACGGGGTGATCTGACGTGATGGCCGAGGACCGCCGGGCGCGGGTGCGCGGGCTCCTGGACGCCGTACGGGCCGAGGGGCGCACGGCGCTCACCGCGCCCGAGGGCAAGGTGCTCGCCGACGCCTACGGAATCGCCGTACCGGGTGAGGAGCTGGCGCGGGACGTCGACGAGGCGGTGGCGTGCGCGGCGCGGTTCGGCGGGCCGGTGGTGATGAAGATCGTCTCGCCGGACATCCTGCACAAGACCGACGCCGGCGGTGTGGTCGTCGGGGTCGAGGGCGCGGCGGACGTGCGGGCGGCGTTCTGCCGGATCGTCGACAACGCACGCGCGTACGACGCCTCCGCGCGGATCGAGGGCGTGCAGGTGCAGGAGCTGCTGCCGCAGGGGCAGGAGGTCATCGTCGGGGCGGTCACCGACCCGACGTTCGGGAAGGTGGTGGCGTTCGGGCTCGGCGGGGTGCTGGTCGAGGTGCTGAAGGACGTCACCTTCCGGCTGGCGCCCGTACACGCCGACGAGGCGCTGTCGATGCTGGACTCGATCCGGGCGGCGGAGGTGCTGCGCGGGGTGCGCGGGCAGGCCGGGGTGGACCGGTGGGCGGTGGCGGAGCAGATCCGCCGGGTCTCCGAACTCGTCGCCGACTTCCCGGAGATCGCCGAGGTGGACCTGAACCCGGTGATCGCCACGCCCGAGGGCGCGGTCGCGGCCGACATCCGGGTGATCCTGGCGACCGACGCGCCGAAGGAACGGCGCCGGTACACGCGCGAGGAGATCCTCGCCTCGATGCGCCGCCTGATGCAGCCCTCTTCGGTCGCGGTGATCGGTGCGTCGGGCGAGCCGGGGAAGATCGGCAACTCGGTGATGCGCAACCTCGTCGACGGCGGTTTCGCGGGCGAGATCCACCCGGTGAACCCCAAGGCCGATGACATCTTGGGCCGCAAGGCGTACAAGAGTGTCACCGACGTTCCCGGTGAGGTGGATGTGGCGGTCTTCGCGATCCCCGCGCGGTTCGTGGCGGCGGCCCTGGAAGAGGTGGGGCGCAAGCGGATCCCCAACGCCGTCCTGATCCCCTCCGGCTTCGCCGAGACCGGTGAACAGGCGCTCCAGGACGAGATCGTGGCGGTCGCCGAACGGCACGGCATCCGGCTGCTGGGCCCGAACATCTACGGCTACTACTCGACCTGGCAGGACCTGTGCGCCACGTTCTGCACGCCGTACGACGTCAAGGGCGGCGTCGCGCTCACCTCGCAGTCGGGCGGCATCGGCATGGCCATCCTGGGCTTCGCCCGGACGACGAAGACCGGTGTGTCGGCGATCGTGGGTCTCGGCAACAAGTCGGACCTGGACGAGGACGACCTGCTGACCTGGTTCGGCGAGGACCCGCACACCGAGTGCATCGCGATGCACCTGGAGGACCTCAAGGACGGCCGCGCCTTCGTCGAGGCCGCGCGGGCGACCGTGCCGAAGAAGCCGGTCGTCGTGCTCAAGGCGGGCCGTACGGCGGCGGGGGCCAAGGCCGCCGGGTCGCACACCGGGGCACTGGCCGGGGACGACGCCGTGTACGACGACATCCTGCGACAGGCAGGCGTCATCCGGGCGCCGGGGCTCAACGAGATGCTGGAGTACGCGCGCGCGTTGCCCGTGCTGCCCGCCCCCGAGGGCGACAACGTGGTGATCATCACCGGCGCCGGCGGCAGCGGTGTGCTGCTCTCGGACGCGGTGACGGACAACGGGCTGTCGCTGATGGAGATACCGCCCGACCTGGACACGGCGTTCCGCGCCTTCATCCCGCCGTTCGGCGCGGCGGGCAACCCGGTGGACATCACCGGGGGCGAGCCGCCGTCGACGTACGAGGCGACGATCCGGCTCGGCCTGGAGGACTCGCGCATCCACGCGCTCGTCCTCGGCTACTGGCACACCATCGTCACGCCGCCCATGGTGTTCGCCGAACTCACCGCGCGCGTGGTGGCCGAGTTCCGCGAGCGCGGCGTCGAGAAGCCCGTGGTGGCCTCCCTGGCGGGCGACGTCGAGGTGGAGGAGGCGTGCCAGTACCTCTTCGAGCACGGTGTCGTGGCGTACCCGTACACGACCGAGAAGCCCGTGGCCGTACTGGGCGCCAAGTACCGGTGGGCACGGGCCGCGGGGTTGTTGGGGGGCGGTTCATGACGTGAGACGGCGAGGGGCCGGGCGACGGGTGCGCGTCGGCCGGCCCCGGGGACCCGCGCGCGCACGAAAGGCATGGGACAGGGGGCGCTGGCCAGTTCTTTCGACGCTAGGGGTGCAATCGACATGACAACCACCGATGTCACACGGGTCGCCGCCTACCGGGAGGTGACCGACAGGAACGGGCGCGTCTACCGCGTGGGCGAGTCCGACATCGACATCATGGGACGCAAGCGCAAGTGGATGGTGATCCTGCCCTGGATCGGGATGATGGGCATCTCCTCCGCCGAGTACGCGTTCGCGTCCGCCGAGGACACGCTGCACGAGGCCCACCACTGGTCCAGCGGCAGCATCTACTGGATGATGACCGCCTGGGTGTTCTGCCAGGCCGCGGTCGCGTTTCCGGCGGGGCGGCTGCGGGAGAGCGGCAGGCTGCCGGCGCGCTGGGCGATGATGCTGGGGTCGGCCGGCACGCTGCTGGGCTATCTGTCGCTGGCGTTCGCGCCACATGTCTCGCTCGCCTTCATCGGGTTCGGCGTGTTCAGCGGCATGGGTGCCGGCATGGTGTACGCGACCTGCGTCAACATGGTCGGCAAGTGGTATCCGGAGCGCCGGGGCGGGAAGACCGGCTTCGTCAACGGCGGTTTCGCCTACGGCTCGGTGCCGTTCGTCTTCATCTTCCACGGCTACATGGACACCTCGAACTTCCGCTGGGTGCTGGTCTCGGCGGGTGTCCTGCTCGCCGCGATGGTGGCGGTCGCCGGCTTCTACTTCCGGGACCCGCCGAAGAACTGGTGGCCGGCCGCCGTCGACCCGCTGAACCCGCCGGCCGACCCGCGGGCCCGGCGTTCGCTGGAGAAGAACCCGCCGGCCGTCAAGCAGTACTCCCCGATGGAGGCCTGGCGGACCGGCCGGGTGGCGCTGATGTGGTTCTGTCTCGCCTGTACCTCCGGGGTGAACATCTTCGGCATCGCCTTCCAGGTCGACATCGGCGAGGAGGCGGGCTTCGCGGCCGGGATCGTGGCCACCGCGATGTCGCTCAAGGCGATCGTCAACGGCACCGGGCGCGGCGTCATCGGCTGGCTCTCCGACCTGTACGGCCGCAAACAGTGCCTGCTGTACGTGTGCGCCATCCTGGGCCTCGCCCAGTTCGGCATCATCTGGTCGGCCGAGATCAAGAACCTGCCGCTGTTCCTGATCTTCTCCGCCGTCTCCGGGTTCGGCGGCGGTGCCATCTTCCCGATGTTCGCCGCGCTGACGGCGGACTACTTCGGGGAGAACAACAACGCCACCAACTACGGCATGGTCTACAGCTCCAAGCTGGTCTCCGGCCTGGGCGCCGGCATGGGTTCCGTGGTCGTCGGCGCCTGGGGCTACAACGGTGCCTTCAGCCTGGCGGGCAGCATCTC
Source organism: Streptomyces sp. CCM_MD2014 (assembly GCF_000772045.1). Lineage (GTDB taxonomy): Bacteria > Actinomycetota > Actinomycetes > Streptomycetales > Streptomycetaceae > Streptomyces > Streptomyces salinarius. The sequence goes on from NZ_CP009754.1 coordinate 1,280,567, forward strand.
GATCTTCGCCGGGTTCGTGGCGCTGTTCCTGCATCCGCCGGGACGCTCGAAGGGCAAGCGCGTCACTGCGAATCCCCGGCCGCTCGGCGAGGAATGACCCGACTGAGGCTTCTTCGCACGGACCGGGCGGCCCCTCCCCCAGCACGCGGGAGGGGCCGCCCGGTCCGTGCGGCGGGTCAGTGGCGCCGCTTGCGCAGGGCGGCCAGGTTGTCGTAGCTGATCTTGGCCTCGCGCAGGGACTGCGCGGGGTCGGTGGCGCTCGGGGAGTTGTCGTCCTCGATCATCGGGTTGTGGTAGTTGCGCTGCCCGACCCGGGAGAAGAACGTCGTGTAGTCGATGACGCCGGTCCCGAACGGCACCATGTCGTAGCCCATGCCGTTGGTCGTGCTGACCACGCCGTCCTTGGCGTGGAAGAGCGGGTAGCGCCGGTTGTTGCGGACGACCAGCCCGGCCGGGTCGAAGACGTTCTTCCGGGTGGTGCCGTCGTGGGCGGTGTACTCGTGGAACTTGTACTGGGCGACGTGCGCCCAGAAGATGTCCATCTCCAGCCAGACGACCCTCGGGTCGGTGATCTTCAGGAAGTACTCCAGCTTCCGGATGCCCGAGCTGCGGGTCGGCCGGCCCTGGTCGTCCAGCGGGCCGCCGTCGAGCAGGAAGCCGTAGGCGCTGTCGTGGTTGTGCGTGTAGAGCTTGATGCCCTCCCGGTGGGCGATCTCGCCGAGGGCGTTCCACTTGTCGGCGGCCACGTCCCAGTCGGCGCGGTAGGAGCTGCCGGTGGGGTCGCCGCCGGTGCCCATGTGGTCCATGCCGAGGATGTTGGCGATCTCCAGGTGCTTCTTGAAGGTGTCCTTGTCCGCCTGGGTCAGCGGCCAGGAGGACGGGATGAAGCCGTGGTTGCCCTGGGCGCGCAGCCCGTAGTCGTCGAGCCAGGAGCGCAGCAGCCGGGCGCCTTCGACGGACTCCAGGTCGGCGCCGCCCGGCGCGTTGGCGTGCTGGCGGTAGCCGGCGAACTCGACCTGGCGGTAGCCGTGGCGGGCCAGCTGCTTGAAGACCTCGCGGAAGCCGGAGGGCAGGTCGGAGGCGAGGGGGTCGCGGGCGGTGGCGTCGCGGACGGTGTAGAGGATGATGCCGCGCTTGTCCGCCGGGACGAGGATCTGCCCGTGGCCGTGTCCGTGCCCGTGGTCGTGGTCTCTGTCCCGGCCGTGGGCGAGGGCCGGGGAGGCTCCGAAGACGGGGGCGGCGACGGCACCGGCCGCCACGGCGGTGCAGGTGCTGAGGAAGCGGCGCCGGTTCACGCCGAGGGTGCGGCGCAGGCTCTCGCCTGGTCCGTCGGCGGACGGGTCGGTGCCGGCGTCGGTGCGGGAGGGGTCGGTGAACGGGGTCACTGATGCCTGCCTTCTGGGTCGTGGCCTGCGCCGATGCGGCTCGGGCGGGCCGTTGTCAGTGCCGTGTGTTTCACTCTCGGTAGTCGGATTCGGCAGGCGCACCGGGTGGTGCGTCAGCCGAGTCCGGCCAGCCGGAGCAGGAGTTGTTTCACGTCGGTGGCCGCGACGCGGTCTCCGACAGCGCGGGGGGTGGAGCAGATGAGGAGCGGACCGTCGTCGTCGCTCGCGGGGAGGCGGCCGTGGCTGCCTCGAATAGGTGAGGGGTCCAGGGGCACGACCGCCATGCGGTAGCGCATGCCGAGCTTCTTGCGGGCCAGGGCGCCGGCCGCCTTGACCTTGACGTAGGGGTCGAGCGGGTCCATGAACAGCTCGACCGGGTCGTAGCCGGGTTTGCGGTGGATCTCGACGAGCTGCGCGAAGTCGGGCGCGCGGTCGTCGTCGAGCCAGTAGTAGTACGTGAACCAGGCGTCCGGCTCCGCCACGGCGACGAGTTCGCCGGCGCGCGGATGGTCGAGGTGCTGGGCCTTCTTGCCCTCGTCGTCGAGGAGTTCGGCGATGCCCGGCAGTCCGTCCAGGGCCGCACGGGTCGCGTCGAGGTCCTCGGGGCGGCGGACGTAGACGTGGGCGATCTGGTGGTCGGCGACCGCGAAGGCGCGGGAGGCCATCGGGTCGAGGTACTCCATGCCGTCCTGGGTGTGCACCTCAAGGAGTCCGGCGCGGCGCAGGGCGCGGTTGATGTCCACGGGCCGGCTGACGGGGGTGATGCCGTACTCGGAGAGCGCGACGACGGTGCGGCCCTCGGCGCGGGCGTCGTCGAGCAGCGGGGCCAGGGCCGCGTCCAGGTCGGCGGCCGCCTTGAGGGAGCGCGGGTCGTCGGGGCCGAAGCGCTGCAGGTCGTAGTCGAGGTGAGGGAGGTAGCAGAGCGTCAGGTCGGGGTGCCGGGTGGCCATGATGTGCCGGGTGGCGTCGATGATCCACTGGCTGGAGACCAGGTCCGCGCCGGGTCCCCAGAAGTGGAAGAGGGGGAAGGTGCCGAGCTTGTCGGTGAGTTCGTCGTGCAGGGCCGGGGGCCTGGTGTAGCAGTCGGGTTCCTTGCGGCCGTCGGCGTAATAGACGGGACGGGGGGTGACGGTGATGTCGGTGTCGGCGCCCATGGCGTACCACCAGCAGATGTTGGCGACGGTGTAGCCGGGGTGGGCGCGGCGGGCGGCGTCCCAGAGTTTGTCGCCGGAGACGAGGCCGTTGTGCTGGCGCCACAGCAGGACGTCGCCGAGTTCCCGGAAGTACCAGCCGTTGCCGACGATGCCGTGCTCGCTTGGGTGGGTGCCGGTGAGGAAGGTGGACTGGGCGGCGCAGGTGACGGCGGGCAGCACGGTGCCGAGCGGCGCGCGGGAACCGGACTGGCCGAGCTGCTTGAGGTGGGGCATGTGGTCGAGGAGGCGGGGGGTGAGACCGACGACGTCCAGGACGAGGAGGGGGGTGGGTGCGTCGGGGCGGAGCGGTCCTTCGGCGTCGGCCGGTCGGTGGGTGGGTCCGGTCATGGCAGTTCCTTCAGGCCGAGGTCCGTCAACAGGTCGCGGGCGAGGGTCAGCTCGGCGGCGATGCCGTCGGTGAGCTGGGCGCGGGCGCGGGGCCGCAGCTCGGGCGGGAGGGCCTGCCAGGTGTAGGTCTCGACCTCCAGATGGCGGGTGAGGGGGTGCGGGCCGCCGACGAGCCGGGTCAGCGCGGCCTCGAGCACGGGAAGGGTGGAGGTGAGGGGTGCGGCGGGCGCCGCGTGCAGGGGGACGTGGAAGTGGGCGCGCCAGGGCGCGGTGGCGGGCAGCGGGCCGCCGTCCGCGAGGGCCTCGTCGAGGTCGTCGGTGCCCTGCCGGCCGCCGGACGGTGTGGTGGTGCGGGTCTGGTGCAGGAAGCGCGGCTCGGCGAAGACGGCGAGGGCTTCGCGGACCGCGGGGTCGGCGGGGTGTTCGGCGTGCAGTGCGGCGGACAGCTGGGACTTGACGACGGGCACGCGGGCGGCCGTGAGGGCGTCCAGGGCGGTGTCCGGATCTTCGAAGGAGGTGGCGAGGTGGCAGGTGTCGACGCAGACGCCTATGCGTTCGTGGCCCATCGCGGTCAGCGGTGCGATGGCGTCGTGGGTGGTCTCGACGACGCAGCCGGGTTCCGGTTCCAGGCCGACGCGGATGGAGCGGCCGGTCAGTTCGTGAAGGGCGTCGAGGCGTTCGGCGAGGGTGACCAGGGCGGCGCGGGCCTTGTCGGCGCGGGCCTCGTCGTAGGCGGTGCGCCAGGCGAGGGGAAGGGTGGAGATGGTGCCGTCCGTGACGTCGTCGGGCAGCAGTCCGGCGAGCAGCCGGGCCAGGGAGGTGGTGTGGTCGAGGCGTTCGGGATCGGCCCAGTCCGGCTTGTAGACGCGGTACTTGACCTCTTCGGCGCCGAAGCCCTCGTAGGGGAAGCCGTTGAGGGTGACGACCTCCAGGCCGCGCCGGTCGAGTTCGGTGCGCAGGCCGCGCAGGGCGGCGGGGTCGGTGACCAGGGCGTGGGCGGCGTCGCGGGCGAGCCACAGCCCGATGCCGAGCCGGTCGCGCCCGAGGCGTTTGCGGACCGGCTCGCAGTGGTCGCGGAGCTGGGCGAGGACGCCGTCGAGGGTTTCGGCGGGGTGGACGTTGGTGCAGTAGGCGAGGTGGACGGTGGAGCCGTCGGGGTGCCGGAAGCGCATGGCTCACTCCCCGCCGCGCAGGATGGAGTTGCCCTCGTGGGTGGCCTCGCCCGAGGCCACGTCGAGTTCGAGGCGTCCGCTGAGTCCGTAGAAGGCGACGGGGTTGCGCCACAGCACCCGGTCCACGTCGTCCTCGGTGAAGCCCTCGGCGAGCATCAGGTCGCCGACCTTGCGGGTCTTGAGCGGGTCGCTCCGGCCCCAGTCGGCGGCGGAGTTCACCAGCACCTGCTCCGGGCCGTACTCGCGCAGCAGGGCGACCATCCGGGCCTCGTCCATCTTGGTGTCGGGATAGACGGAGAAACCGAGCCAGGCGCCGCTGTCCTTGGCCTCCTTGACGGTGGTCTCGTTGAGGTGGTCGACCAGGACCCGTTCCGTGGGCAGGGCGGACTCGCGGACCGCGTCGAGGGTGCGCCGCAGGCCGGCGAGCTTGTCCCGGTGCGGGGTGTGCACGAGGGCGGGCAGGCCGTGGTCGGCGGCGAGCTGGAGCTGGGTGGCGAGGGCGGTGTCCTCGGCGGGCGTCATCGAGTCGTAGCCGATCTCGCCGACCGCGACCACCCGGTCCTTGACGAGATAGCGGGGCAGTTCGTCGAGGACGGGCAGGCAGCGGGGGTCGTTCGCCTCCTTGGGGTTGAGCGCGATCGTGCAGTGGTGGGCGATGCCGTACTGGGCGGCACGGAAGGGTTCCCAGCCGAGCAGGGCGTCGAAGTAGTCGCGGAAGGAGTCGGGAGAGGTGCGGGGCTGGCCCAGCCAGAAGGAGGGTTCGACGACGGCGCGGACGCCGGCGGCGTGCATGGCCTCGTAGTCGTCGGTGGTCCGGGATGTCATGTGGATGTGGGGGTCGAAGATGCGCATCAGGACTCCTTGCCGTGGGGGTCGGCCGTGCCGGACGCGGGGCGTCCGGACTCGGTCAGGGCCAGGACGCGGTGCAGGTCTTCGGGGACGGTGCGGTCCGCGGCGGTGCGTTCGGCGGCGTAGTCGGCGAGCATCCGGGCGAGTTCGTCGTCCCCTCGGGCCCGGCGGGCGAGGTCCGCCACGCTGTCGACGGGGACACCGGTGAACAGGCACTTCAGTACGGCGTGCCGCCACTGGTGCGGGTCGAGGTGCCGGGCCGCGTAGGGGCCGAGGGCGGCGGCGACGAGCCGGGTGTCGTTGGTGCGCAGGGCGTCCTCGACGAGCGGCAGGGCGTCCGGGCCCGGCACCAGGTGCGGCAGGGCGTGCAGGACGGCGCGGCGTTCGTCGGCGGTGCCCTGGGTGTAGACCCGGGTCAGGGCGTCCGTGTCGGCCTGGGCGGCGTGCAGGACGAGGACGCGTGCGGCGTCGGCGTGGGCAGGGCCGCAGCGGCGTCCGGCCTCGGCGAGGCGCAGCTCCCACACCGAGATGGGGCCGTGGGTGCCGGGGTGGGCGGCGGCCTCGTCCAGGGCCTGGTCCAGCCAGGCGCGGGCGGCTCCGCCGAGGCGGGTGGCGAGGGCCGCGCGCAGTTCGGCGGGCGGGACGTGGGCGGGGGTGGTGCCCTGGTCCGGTCCGGCCTGTCCGACCTGTCCGTCGGGCCCGGCGGGGGCGCCGGCCGCGTCCTGGCTGTCGGGGGTGACGTGGGCGGCGTGTGGCTGCGTCATGGTGTGGCTCCCTTCAGTGGGTGGCGGAGGGCTCGCCCGAGCGGTTGGTGCGGGACGGTGACGCCGGTGCGGCGCGCCGCAGGAACGGGAGGGAGCGTTCGGCGAAGTGGGGGCCCGCGTGGGAGTGGCGGGGCAGTTCGACGACGGTCAGGCCCCGGTAGCCGGTGGCGGCGAGGGCCTCGAGGACGGGCGGGAAGTCGATCTCGCCGTCACCGAAGGGGAGGTGTTCGTGGACGCCGCGGCGCATGTCCTCGATCTGCACGTGACGCAGCCAGGGGGCGGCGGCGCGCACGCAGTCGGCGGGAGGGAGCGGTTCGAGGCACTGGCAGTGGCCGATGTCCAGGGTGAGGCCGAGCGGTTCGGGATCGCCGAGGGTGCGGCGCAGGGTGTGGAAGTCGGCGAGGGTGGAGAGGAGGTGCCCGGGTTCGGGTTCCACGGCGAGGGGGACGCCCGCGGTGGCGGCGGCGTCCAGGACCGGGGCGAGGGACTCGGCCAGCCGCTTCCACGCCGTGTCCTCGTCCGTGCCCGCCGGGGTGACGCCGCTGAAGCAGTGCACGGCGTGGGCGCCGAGGTCGGCGGCCACGCCGACGGCACGGAGGAGGAGGTCGGTACGCCGCGCGCGGTCCTCCGGGTCCGGGTCGAGCAGGGAGGGGCCGTGCTTGCGACGCGGGTCGAGCACGTAGCGGGCACCCGTCTCGACGGTCACGCCCAGACCGAGCGCGTCCAGTCGCCGCGCGACCCGGCGGGTGCGGGCGGCGAGGTCGTCGGCGAGCGGATCGAGGTGCATGTGGTCGAGGGTCAGGCCGACGCCGTCGTACCCCAGGTCGGCGAGGAGGGCGAGGGCGTCGTCGAGACGGAGGTCGGCGAGGCCGTTGGTGCCGTATCCGAAGCGCAGCGGGTGCGCGGCGGCCCCCTCCGCCGCCGTGTCGCTGGTGCCACGACCGGCCTGGGTCTCGTTCGGTCCCTGGTTCACGTCGCGGGTCATGTGATGCTCACCTTCCTCATGGCGGTCCGTCGCGCGAACCACCGGCCGGCCGGGGCGAGGGCCGCGACCAGGAGGGACGTGGCGCCGGCACCCGAGCGGGCGGCGAGCGCGGCCTGGAGCGGGACCGTGGCCCGGATGCCACCGCCCACGGCGCGCTGGGTGAGCGGGGGCGAGGGGTTGAGCACGGCGTGGAAGTAGGGGCGGGCGGCCGTCGCGGTGTAGGCGGCGCTCAGCCCGGCCCTGAGCGCGTCGGCGACACCGGGTGACGGGATGGAGCCCGGCAGGCCGGGGGCGGCTGCTGCCCGCCGGCCTGCCGGGAGTCGGGTGGGGCGGCGGGCGACCAGGCCGGTCAGCGCCCCCGTCGTGGCGAGGGCGGCCAGCGGGGCCAGGACCGAACCGCCGGTGGTCTCCCGGCGGGAGACGGCCGTGACCGCGAGGGTGTGGCTGCCGAGCAGCGCGGCCGAGGGCAGCGCCGCCCGGGTGCCGCCCCCGGTGGCGGCCGCGCCCAGCAGCAAGTCGAGGCCACGTGCCGCCGCCATGGCCGCGGGGCCGGCCGGTGTGTGCTTCAGAGCGAGGTCGTAGGCCCACACGGTGGCCGCGAGGGGCGCGGCGATCGTGAGGGCGGGTCGTCCCGCTCCGGCGGCCAGGGCGAGCCCGGCACCGGTGAGGGCACCCGCGGCCGCGAGTGCGGCGGCGGGGCGGATGCGGCCGGACGGGAGGGGGCGGCGCGGGCGCTCGACGGCGTCCTCGGCGCGGTCGGCCCAGTCGTTGAGGGCCATGCCGGCCTCGTACAGGCACAGGGAGGAGCCGATGGCCAGGAGCGTGCGGGGGCCGGGGCGCGCACCGGCCGCCGCCGCACCGGCCAGGGCGTCGCCGGGGACGGTGAACAGGGCGGGCAGGCGGAGGAGTTCGGCCCAGGCACCGGCGCGGGAGGAAGGGGCGGGCGGTGCTGCCGCACCCGCGGGAGGCGGTCCGGCGGCAGCGTCAGGCGGCCCCGGCGTCTGTGCCGCACGGCCCGAGGGACCGGCCGGCCCCCCGTCTGACGCACGGGCCGACGCACCGGTCGGCATCCCGCCCGACGCGCGTGCCGCGGACGTGCCGCGTGTGCTGTTCCGCGCGGCGGCGGAGATGCGGCTCATCGCCCCGCCCCGCGCTCGTCGGCGCCGCCGCCGGTTCCCGAGGCCCCGGGGGTCCCGCCGTCCTCGCCGTCCTCGCGCCGTCCGGAGTCCCCGCCGTCGCAGGCTCGCTCCTCGGCGTCCCGGAGTCGCCCGGCGAAGCGTTTCAGCTCCCCGTACTGCTCGGCCAGGGAGGCCGGCCCCTCCCCCACCGGGTCCTTGAAGTAGAAGCCCAGTTCTTCCAGCGGGCCGGACAGCCCCTTCTGGTGGGCGCGGGCGGCCAGGCGGGCCAGGTCGAGGACGAGCGGCGCGGCGAGGGACGAGTCGCAGCCCTGCCAGGTGGTCTGGAGGACCATGCGGGCGCCGAGGAAGCCGTCGAAGGCGATGTGGTCCCAGGCGGTCTTCCAGTCCCCGAGCGCGGGCACGTCGTCGATGTGGACCTCGCCCTCGACGGGGGCGCCGAGGGTGTCGGCCAGCACGCGCTCCTTGCCGGCGTTCTTCGCCGCGGCGGCGGCCGGGTCGGCCAGTGCGGCACCGTCGCCGCCGCCCAGCAGGTTGGTGCCCGACCAGGCGCGCACCGCCAGGGCCCGCTGCGCGAACATCGGGCCCAGCACCGAGCGCAGCAGGGTCTGACCGGTCTTGCCGTCCCGGCCGGCGTACGGCACCCCGGAGGAGTCGGCAAGCGCGGCCAGCGCCGGGTGGTGCAGGCCGGTCGACGGGGTGAAGTTGACGTACGGGCAGCCGGCGCGCAGGGCGGCCGCGGCGTAGAGGGAGCTGGCGGGCAGGCCGGCCCCCGTGGGCGCGGGCTCGGTGGAGGCGACGTTCACGACCACCGTCCGGTCCACTCCGCAGCGCCGGGCGAAGTCGGTGATGTCCGCGGCGAACGCGGCGATCAGTTCCTCGTCGTCCCGGGTGTCACCCGGCAGGGGGCCGCCGATGCGTATCTCGCGGTCGGCCGCGGCCAGTTCGGCGCCCACGGCCGAGGGCAGCCCGTGCGGCAGCACTCCCCCTGCGGCCAGTGCCTCCGCCCGCTTCGGCAGGGGGCAGTCCACGGTGTCGTGGCCGCCGAAGACGAGGGACGACAGGGCGGGGAGTCCCGCGTCGGCGAAGTCGGTGGTCTCGGTGACCATGCCGGTCGCGGGGTGCAGCCCCGCGGTCACGGCGGCACAGCCCGCCACCACCGTGGTGGCGACGGAACCGCGGGCTCCGATCAGCCAGACACCGGTACGGGAGCCGTGGGAGGAAGCAGAGGGGGACGCGGACATGGGCAGCCTCCTTGTCGAGCGCGTCGAGCACACACGAGCGGTGGTACGGCCGGGTGGGGTGTTCCGTGCGGGGTGTTGGGGTCCGTGGGGGTGTGAGGGTCCGTCGGGGTGTGAGGGTCCGTCGGGTGACGGCGGGCGGAGGTCCGGCGTCCTCCGCCCGCCGCCGTTCCGGTTGCCCCGAGGGGTGGGGCGCCCCTGGAAGAGGTCACCCCTCGGGCACGGTTCGCCCTAGGAGGGCAGTTCCTTGAGCTGGATGTTGCGGAAGGAGACCTGGTCGTCGGCACCGTGGTTCTGCAGGCCGATGTAGCCGTCGGTCAGGCTCCGCTCGGGGTCCTTGTTGGTGAAGTCGTTGATCTTGACTCCGTTGAGGAACACCTGGAGGCGTTCGCCCTGGACCTTGATCTCGTAGGAGTTCCACTGCCCGGGCGGCCGCAGAACCTGGTCACGGGCCTTGATGTTCGCCGCCTTGAACGTGTAGATCGCACCGGTGGTGCGGTCCACGGCGTCCGTGGCGTCGATCTGGATCTCGTAGCCCTTGTTCACGGCTGACCAGGGGTCGTCGGAGGCCGGGAAGCCCACGAAGACGCCGGAGTTGTCGTCGCCCCACATCTTCCAGTCGAGCTTGAGGGAGTACGACTTCAGCTCCTTGGCCTGGTACCAGAGCAGGCCCATGCCGCCCTCGGACTCCAGGACGCCGTCCTTGACGTTGAACTTGCCGGGGCCGGCCTGCTTCCAGCCGTCCAGGGTCTCGCCGTTGAAGATGTCCCGGTAGCCCTTGGCGGGCTTGCAGTTGGCCTTGACCTGGCCGGTGGCGTACTGCATGCCGCCGAGCAGGTGGTTCCGGAAGGCCTCGTCCGCGTAGGACTCCTTGGTGTGGCCCATGCCGGTGTAGAAGGAGCGGCCGCCGCCGTAGTTCTGGCACCAGGCGATCGGGTGGTCGCCCTTCATGTTCCCGCCCTGGTAGGTGGTCTCGTCCAGGGTGGCGAGGACCTTGGCCTGCTCACGCGGGTTGGTGCGGTAGTTGTACCACTCGTCGGTGCGCTCCCAGGCGTCGTCCAGGTGCGCGGTGGCCGGGTGGTCGTGGTCCTCGACACGGACGGTGGCCTTCTGGATGGCCGGGTGCGAGTCGAAGTAGGCGCCGACGAGGCCGCCGTAGAACTCCCAGTCGTACTCGGTGTCGGCGGCGGCGTGGATGCCCATGTAGCCGCCGCCGTTCTTGACGTAGTTCTCGAACGCCTTCTGCTGGTCGGCGTTGAGGACGTCACCGGTGGTGGACAGGAAGGCCACCGCGTCGTACTTGGCCAGGTTGGCCGTGGTGAACTGCCCGGCCTCCTCGGTCGCGGTGACGGAGATGCCGGCCGGGGTGCCCAGCTCCTTCAGGGCGGCGATGCCCGCCGGGATGGAGTCGTGGCGGAAGCCCGCGGTCTTGGAGAAGACCAGGACCTTCTTGCCGGCCTTGAACGGCTCCTTGGAGAACTCGAAGTCGTCGATGTCGAACAGCGCGCCCTCGCCGCCCTTGAAGACCAGGTAGATGTCGGTGGTCTTCTTGGGCAGGGCCCGCAGCGGCACGTCGACGTCCTGGAAGGTCTCCCAGCTGCCGGTCGGCGGGATGTAGGCAGAACCGTGCAGCGGGCCGGTGGGCGAGCCGGTGCGCAGCTCGACGTAGCCGCCGGTGCCGCCGGAGGAGGCCCGTACGGTCAGCTTCTTCTGCCCGTCGAACTTGTAGGGGGTGAAGGAGATCCAGTCGCCGTCGTTGATGTCGCCGACGGTCTTGCCGCCGTTGGCGCCGGTCTTGTCGATGGGCGACACGCCCTGCTGGGCGGAGAAGTGCTCGGCCTGGCGGTGCGGGGGCTGGATCACGGTGCGGGCGGTGCCGGTCAGGGCCTCCTGGCCGTTGGCTCCGCCGTCGGTGTAGCTGGCGCCGACGACGCCGTAGATGTTGGCGTTGGGGTCGTGTCCGCCGTCGCCCGGCGGCGGGTTCAGGGTGCCCTCACAGCCCATCTCGCTGGTCAGCTCGTGGGCGTGGGAGTCGTGGCCGAGGCTGTAGGCGACCTTGACCTTGGAGCAGTCGATCGTCTCCTCGGGGTCGGTGACCTTCACCTTGAAGGGGATGGGCTCCCCCATGGGGAGAAGGGTGCCGTTGCCGGGGGTCTCGATGACCACCTTGGGCTCGGTGTTGCCGACCACGATGCGGACACTGGCGTTGCCGGTGTTGCCCTCGGGGTCCTTGGCCGTGAAGGTCGCGGTGTAGGTGCCGACCTTCTTGTACTTGTGGGTGGGCGTGAGCCCCTCGCCCTTGGTGCCGTCGCCGAAGTCCCAGCTGTAGGTGAGGTCCGGGGAGTCGGCGTCCTTGGCGGTGGCGGTGAAGGCGACCTTCAGGCCTGCCGCGCCGGAGGTCTTGTCGGCGCTGACCTCTGCGATCGGGGAGAAGCCGTCCGCGGCGTTCTCGATCCGGTACAGGGCGGAGTCCTTGTCGCCCTGGAACCAGGACAGGCCGTAGTCCAGGACGTAGAGCGCGCCGTCGGGCCCGAACTCCATGTCCATGATCTGGGTGCCGGTCCACGGGAAGTCGTTGATCTTCGCGACCGAGCCGTCCTCGTTCTGCTCGATCCGCTTGATCCACCGGCGGCCGAACTCACCGGCGAAGAAGTCCCCGTCGTACTCCTCGGGGAACTTGACGCTGGAGTCGAGCTCGGGGTCGTAGCGGTAGACCGGGCCGCCCATCGGGGACTCGGAACCGCTGCCGAACTCGGGCACGGAGTCGTCGTCGTACGGGATCCACGCGGCCTGCGCGGGCGGCAGGTCGGTGAGGCCGGTGTTGTGCGGCGAGGTGTTCTTCGGAGCCGCGCAGTCGAAGGTCTCGCCGGAGGTGCCGGTGGCGAAGTCGTAGTCGACGTACGGGTCGTTGTCGCCGGTGCAGAAGGGCCAGCCGAAGTTGGCGGCCTTGGTGACCTTGGCGAACTCGACCTGTCCGGCCGGGCCGCGCTTCGGGTCGGCGGCGCCCGCGTCGGGGCCGTAGTCGCCGACGTAGACCGTGCCGGTCTTCTTGTCGACGCTGATCCGGAACGGGTTGCGGAAGCCCATGGCGTAGATCTCGGGCCGGGTCTTCTCGGTGCCCGGCTCGAAGAGGTTGCCCTCCGGGATGGTGTACGAGCCGTCCTCGGCGACCTTGATGCGCAGGATCTTGCCGCGCAGGTCGTTGGTGTTGCCGGCGCTGCGGCGGGCGTCGAAGGCCGGGTTGCGGTCCGGGCGTTCGTCGATCGGCGTGTAGCCGTCGGAGGCGAACGGGTTGGTGTCGTCGCCGGTGGAGAGGTAGAGGTTGCCCTCGGCGTCGAAGGCGATGTCGCCGCCGACGTGGCAGCAGGTGCCGCGGGAGGCCGCGACGTCCAGGACCTTCTTCTCGCTGGACATGTCCAGCGTGCCGTTGGCGTTGAGGACGAAGCGGGAGAGGCGGTTGACGCCGTCGAACTCTTTGAAGTCCTCGGCGGTGCCGTTCTCCGGGGCGTCGCCCGCGGGGGTGTCGAGCGGCGGGGCGTAGTAGAGGTAGATCGCCCGGTTGTTCTCGAAGTCCGGGTCGATGCCGACGCCCTGCAGGCCCTCCTCGTCGTGGTTGTAGACGGGGATCTTGCCGGCGACCTTGGTGACGCCGCCCTGGTCGGTCAGGCGCAGTGTGCCGTCGCGGGCGGTGTGCAGGACGCTGCGGTCGGGGAGCACGGCGAGCGACATCGGCTCGCCCATCTCGGGCTCGCCCTTGGCCAGCGGTACCTGCTGGAACTGCCCCTCGGCGGCGGCTGCCGTCTCGTCGTGCTCCGGGTGGCCCGGGTGGGCGCCGGCGACGGTCGCCGGGGTGCCCACGGCCAGCAGCAGGCCGGTGAACAGGGCGAGGGTGGTGCGGAGTTTGGGGCGCCTGGTGGTGCCGGTGGCTTTGAGTCTGGTTCTGTGCACGAAGTCCCTCCGGGAACGGGGTGGGCCGTACTGGGATGGGTGCGAAGACGTGCGATGCGGGCGCCGGGGTGCGCCGTCACCCCGGAGGCGTGAGTGTCTTGAACACTTCAGGGACGGTAACCGCGTTCTTCCGGAGCCAACACCCCTTGGACCGGAGCTGGTTGAACTTTTTCCCAACTCAGGACAAAGCGGGATTCGGGCAGCCCTGACCGGGCACCGGCACGGCTGCCGGTCCCCGGTCCCGATCCGCGGTCGAACCGCGGGATCAGCTGTTGAAGGCCGCGTCGAAGGACGCGCTGGGCGGCTCGAAGTCGAAGGCCTTGAGCCGGGTGAGGGCTTCCGGTGCCCCCTGCAGCCGGTCCATGCCGGCGTCCTCCCACTCGACGGAGACGGGTCCCTGGTAGTCGATGGAGCGCAGCATGCGGAACACGTCCTCCCAGGGGACGTCACCGTGTCCGGCCGACACGAAGTCCCAGCCGCGCCGCGGGTCGCCCCACGGCAGGTGGGAGCCGAGCCGTCCGTTGCGGCCGTCGAGGCGCCTGCGGGCCTCCTTGCAGTCGACGTGGTAGATGCGGTCGCGGAAGTCCCACAGGAAGCCGACGGGGTCGAGGTCCTGCCACACGAAGTGCGAGGGGTCGAAGTTGAGGCCGAAGGCCGGCCGGTGGCCGACCGCCTCCAGCGCGCGGTGCGTGGTCCAGTAGTCGTAGGCGATCTCGCTCGGGTGGACCTCGTGGGCGAAGCGCACGCCCTCGGCGTCGAAGACGTCCAGGATGGGGTTCCAGCGGTCCGCGAAGTCCTGGTACCCGCGCTCGATCATGGATTCGGGCGCGGGCGGGAACATGGCGACCAGATGCCAGATGGCGGAGCCGGTGAAGCCGATGACGGTGTCGACGCCGAAGCGGGCGGCGGCCCGTGCGGTGTCCTTGATCTCGGCCGCGGCGCGCTGCCGTACGCCCTCCGCGTCGCCGTCGCCCCAGATGCGGGCGGGCAGGATGGCCTCGTGGCGCTCGTCGATGATGGCGTCGCACACGGCCTGGCCGACCAGGTGGTTGGAGATCGCCCAGCACTTGAGGCCGTACTTGTCGAGCAACTGATGGCGGGAGTCCACGTAGGAGGGGTCGGCGAGGGCCTTGTCGACCTCGAAGTGGTCTCCCCAGCAGGCGAGTTCGAGGCCGTCGTAGCCGAAGTCGCGGGCGAGGCGGCAGACCTCCTCCAGCGGCAGGTCCGCCCACTGTCCGGTGAAGAGCGTGAAGTTGCGTGGCATGTCGCTGCCGGCCTCCTCAGAGTCCGATGGGGGCGATCGGGGTGTAGACGGAGTTCTTCTCGGCGCTCTCCTCCACGGCCGCGAGCACGCGCTGCACCTGCAGCCCGTCGGCGAAGGAGGGTTCGGGCGCGCGGCCCTCGGCCACGGCGTGGACGAGGTCGCGCGCCTGGTGCACGAAGGTGTGTTCGTAGCCGAGCCCGTGGCCCGGCGGCCACCAGGCGTCCAGGTAGGGGTGTTCGGGTTCGGTGACGAGGATACGGCGGAAGCCCGCGTGCTCCCCCGGTTCCGTGCCGTCGTGGTACTCCAGCTCGTTGAGCCGTTCCAGGTCGAAGGCGAGCGAACCGCGCTCCCCGTTGAGTTCGATGCGCAGGGCGTTCTTGCGGCCGGTGGCGTACCGGGTGGCCTCGAAGGAGACCAGGGCGCCGGAGGTGAGACGGCCGGTGAACACGGCCGCGTCGTCCACCGTCACCCGGCCCGTCGCCCCGTCCGCCGATCCCGCGGACAGGCCCCTGGGGGCCCCGGCGGGCAGCGGACGTTCCCGTACGAAGGTCTCGGTGAGGGCGGAGACACCCGCGATCCGCTCCCCCGTCAGGTACTGGGCGAGGTCGACGATGTGGGCGCCCAGGTCGCCGAGCGCGCCCGACCCGGCCAGCTCCTTGCGCAGCCGCCAGGTGAGCGGGGCCTTCGGGTCCACCAGCCAGTCCTGGAGGTACGTCACCCTGAGGTGCCGCAGCCGTCCGACGCGTCCTTCGGCGACCATGCGCCGGGCCAGCGCGGTGGCGGGGACCCTGCGGTAGTTGAACCCGACCATGGCCAGCTGTCCGCGCGCTCCGGCCTGCTCGGCGGCGCGGGTCATCTCCTGCGCCTCCTCGACGGTGTTGGCCAGCGGCTTCTCGCACAGGACGTGTTTGCCGGCGGCGAGGGCGGCCAGGGCGATCTCGGCGTGGCTGTCGCCGGGGGTGCAGATGTCGACGAGGTCGATGTCGTCCCGTTCGATCAGGGTCCGCCAGTCGGTCTCGGTGCTCGCCCAGCCGTGCCGGTCGGCGGCGAGGCGGACGGCGTCGGCGTCCCGTCCGCAGATCGCGGCCAGTACGGGGTTCAGCGGCAGGTCGAAGACCCGGCCCGCGGTGCGCCAGCCCTGGGAATGGGCGGCACCCATGAAGGCGTAGCCGACCATGCCGACGCGCAGGGGCGGTCTGGTCGCGGACGCCCCCGTCGCCGCCCCGGCCCCGGCAGCGGTCCCGGTATCGGTCCCGCTGCCGGTCCCGGCGGCTGCCTCCTCGCTGCCGGCCCCCTCGGGCTGCTGCGGCTGTCCCATGCGGATGTCCTCCTCGTCGTGGTGGCGCGGTGGGGGGTGGGCCCCGTCCCGGCGGCGGCTGGTCGGGCCGTCGCCGGGACGGCGGCCCTCACTTGAAGCCCGTGGACATGTACTGGTCGACGTTGTCCTTGTCGACGACGGCCGAGTAGCAGGTGACGGTCGAGGGGATCTCGAACTCGGCGAGGCCGCTGACGCCCTTGCCCTGGCCGAGGGCGCGGGCCAGGTCGATCGCGGAGGCGGCCATGGTCGGCGGGTAGAGCACCGTCGCCTTCAGGACGCCGCTGTCCGCCTTGATGGCCTGGAAGGCGGACAGCGCGCCCGCGCCGCCGACCATCAGGAAGTCGTCGCGTCCGGCCTGCTCGATGGCGCGCAGGGCTCCCACGCCCTGGTCGTCGTCGTGGTTCCACAGGGCGTCGAAGTCCGACTGGGCCTGGAGCAGCTGGGCCATCTTGGCCTGGCCGGACTCGACGGTGAACTCGGCGGCCTGGCGGGCCACCTTCTTGATGTTCGGGTAGTTCTTCAGGCCGTCGTCGAAGCCCTGGGTGCGCTGCTGGGTCAGTTCCAGGTTGTCGATGCCGGCCAGCTCGATGACCTTGGCGTCCGACTTGTCCTTGAGCTTCTCGCCGATGTAGTGGGCGGCGTTGAGACCCATGCCGTAGTTGTCGCCGCCGACCCAGCAGCGGTAGGCCTGGGGGCTGTTGAAGATCCGGTCGAGGTTGATGACCGGGATGCCCGCCCGCATCGCCTTCAGACCGACCTGGGTGAGGGCCTTGCCGTCGGCCGGCAGGATGACCAGGACGTCGACCTTCTTGTTGATGAGGGTCTCGATCTGGCCGATCTGCTGCGCGGTGTCGTTGGAGCCCTCGGTGACCTCCAGGGTGACCTCGGAGTACTTCTCGGCGCGCTTCTTGGCCTGTTCGTTGACGGCGTTGAGCCAGCCGTGGTCGGCCTGCGGACCGGCGTAGCCGATGGTGACGGGCTTGCCGGGCTTGTCGTCGGCGGCCGGCTGGGTGTCCGCGGCCTTGTCGTCGCCGCCGTCGGGGTCGTTGCTGGTGCACCCCGTGAGGACGGCACCGGCGGACACGGCGGCGGCTCCGAAGAGCAGCCCTCTGCGACTCGTGAGCTTCGTCATGACGGTGAACCCTTTCCTCAATGCGTGCTTGCGGTACGGCGCTGGACCAGCACGGCGGCGACGATGATCGCGCCCTTGGCGATCTGCTGCACGTCGGTCTGCAGGTTGTTCAGGGCGAAGATGTTGGTGATCGTGGTGAAGATCAGGACGCCGAGCACGGAGCCGAGGATGTGGCCCCGGCCGCCGGTCAGCAGCGTGCCGCCGATGATCGCGGCGGCGATGGCGTCGAGTTCGTAGAGGTTGCCGTTGGTGTTCTGGCCGGAGCCGGCGAGGGCGATCAGCAGGAAGGCGGCGATGCCGCAGCACAGCCCGGACAGCAGGTAGAGGTAGAGGCGCTGGCGGCGGACGTCGATGCCGGCCAGCCGGGCGGCCTCGGCGTTGCCGCCGACGGCGACGGTGCGCCGTCCGAAGGTGGTGCGGTTGAGCACCAGCCAGCCGATGACGGTGACGGCCGCGAAGACCATGACCAGCGGAGGTATGCCGAGTACGTACGAGTCGCGCTCGGCGAGGTCGAGGACGCCCGGGACCGTGACGACCTGGGTGCGGCCGTCGGTGATCTGCAGCGCGAGGCCGCGCGCCGAGGCGAGCATGGCGAGGGTGGCGATGAACGGGACCATCTGGCCGAAGGCGATCAGCACCCCGTTGACCAGTCCGCAGCCCACGCCCACCACGACCGCCGTGAAGAGGATGCCGAAGAACCCGTACTCCTGGGTGGCGACCGTGGTCGCCCACACCGAGGACAGGGCGACGATGGCGCCGACGGACAGGTCGATGCCGCCGGAGACGATGACGAAGGTCATGCCGACGGTGACGACGCCGATCACGGACGCCTGGGTGAGCACCAACTGGAGGTTGCGGGTGTCGAGGAACGAGTCGGGCTGGGTGATGCCGCCGATGAGGACCAGGACGGCGAGTACGCCGAGCAGGGTGAGGGTGCGGACGTCGGCGCGGCCCAACCGGACCCGCCAGGCGGGCGGCCCTTCCACCGGTGCCGCCTTGTCGGTGCCGCCCCGTGGCGGGGACACGTGCTGCGTCATGACGCCGGGCTTCCTTCCATCACGAGGTCGAGTACGCGGGGTTCGTCGAGTTCGCGGGCGGGGGCCTCGTGCACGACGCGGCCCTCCCGCAGCACCAGTACGCGGTCGGCCAGGCCCAGCACCTCGGGCACCTCGCTGGAGACCAGCAGCACGGCGAGGCCCTCGTCGGCGAGGCGCCGGATGACGGCGTACAGCTCGGCGCGGGCGCCCACGTCGACGCCGCGGGTGGGCTCGTCGAGCAGCAGGACCCGGCAGCCGCGGAGCAGCCAGCGGGCGAGCACCGCCTTCTGCTGGTTGCCGCCGGACAGGGTGCGCACGGGCACGGCGGGGTTGTCGGGCCGCAGCGACAGCTCGCGGGTGGCCTCGCGGGCCGCGCCGAGTTCGGCGCCGCGGTCGATCCAGCCGCCGCGCGAGAAGCGGGACATGGCGGAGACCGACACGTTGCGGGTGACGGACTCGAGCATGAGCAGGGCCTGGGCCTTGCGTTCCTCGGGGGCGAGCCCGAGCCCGGCGCGTACGGCGGCCCGGACGCTGCCGGGCCTGAGCGGCTGCCCGCCGACGAGGACGCGGCCGGTGGTCGCCTTGCGGGCGCCGTAGACCGTCTCCAGGATCTCGGAGCGGCCGGAGCCGACGAGCCCCGCGAGGCCGACGATCTCACCGGGCCGCACTTCGAGGTCGAGCGGCGCGAACTCGCCCTGGCGGGACAGTCCTTCGACCTTCAGCACAGGTTCGGCCGCGGGTGGTTCGGCCGGCCGCTCCGGGAAGACGTACTCGACGTTGCGTCCGGTCATCAGCGCCACCACCTCGCGGGTGGGCGTGGACTCGGCGGGCAGCCCGCCGGCGACGGCCCGGCCGTCCTTGAGGACGGTGACCCGGTCGCCGATGCGGCGGATCTCCTCCAGACGGTGCGAGATGTAGACGACGGCGACTCCGTCGGCGGTGAGGTCGGCGACGATGCGGAAGAGGTTGTCGACCTCGTCCGGGTCGAGCGCGGCGGACGGCTCGTCCATCACGATCAGCCGTACGTCGTGCGACAGCGCCCGCGCCATGGAGACGATCTGCTGCTGCGCCGCCGACAGGTCCCCGACCAGCCGCCCGGGATCGACCTCGGGATGCCCGAGCCGCTTGAGCAGCTCGGCCGTCGACGCCTTGGCCGCCCTTCCCCGGACGACGAAGCCGGCGGCGGTCGGTTCGTGGCCCAGGTGGACGTTCTCGGCGACCGACAGGTGCTCGACCAGGTCGAGTTCCTGGTAGATGGTGGCGATGCCCAGGCGCATGGCGGCGATCGGCGAGCGCAGGGTGACGTCCTCGCCGCGCCAGCGGATGGTGCCGGTGTCGGGCTGGTGGGCGCCGGCCAGCACCTTGATGAGGGTGGACTTCCCGGCGCCGTTCTGGCCGAGGAGGCAGTGCACCTCGCCGGCCTGGACGTCGAGGTCGACGCCGTCGAGGGCCCGGACGCCGGGGAACGACTTGGTGATGCCGGACATGCTGAGCAGAGGTGGTTCTGGTGCCATGTGAGGTCCCCTCGGCGGGCTTGCGGGCCGGTGTCAGGGCAGAGCGGAGCAGGGCGTGGCGAAGCGGGTGACGGTGATGCGGAACAGGGCATGACGGGGTGGAGCGCCGTGCTGGTGGATCTGCGGTACCGAACGAGTGCTGCGCGGGTGAGAAAGCGAGTGCTACGCGGGTGAGAACAGGTGGTCGCTGATCAGCCGGGCCGCGCCGATGACTCCGGCGGTGGGACCCAACTCCCCCAGGACGATGGGCAGGTTGCCGGTCGCCAGGGGCAGCGACTGGCGGTAGACCTGGGTGCGGATCGCGGCGAGCAGGTTGTGGCCGAGGCCGGTCACCCCGCCGCCGATCACCACCAGGCCGGGGTTGAAGAAGCTGACCAGGCCGGCGATGACCTGGCCGGTGCTGCGGCCGCCCTCGCGGATCAGGTCGAGCGCGGTGGCGTCACCCGCGGCGGCAGCGGCGGCGACGTCGGCGGCGCTGAGGCCCCCGTTCGCCTCCAGCCGGTTCGCGAGTTCGGCCGAACGGCCCTGCTCGGCGGCCTCCGTGGCGTCGCGGGCCAGGGCCGCGCCGCTGAAGTGGGCCTCCAGGCAGCCGCGGTTGCCGCAGGCGCACTGACGTCCGTCGGGCACGGCCTGGATGTGCCCGATGTCGCCCGCGCTGCCCGTGGTCCCGCGGTACACGTCCCCGCCGACGACGATGCCGCAGCCGATGCCGGTACCGATCTTGACGACGAGGAAGTCCTGCTGGGTGCGGGCGACGCCCGCGTGCTGTTCCCCCAGCGCCATCAGGTTCACGTCGTTGTCGACCATGACGGGGCAGCCGAGTTCCTGGCTGAGCGCCTCCCGCACGGGGAAGCCGTCCCAGCCCGGCATGATCGGCGGCGCCACCGGCACGCCCTCGGGGAAGCGGACCGGTCCCGGGACGCCGATGCCGGCGCCGTCGAAGCCCTCCGCGAGCCCGGAGGCCCGCAGCTTGGCGGCCATCGACAGCACCTGCTCGAAGACCGCGACCGGACCCTCGCGCACGTCCAGGGGCTGGTTGATGTGCCCGAGGATCTCCAGCTCGGCGTTGGTGACGGCGACGTCGACCGAGGTCGCGCCGATGTCGACGCCGAGGAACCGCAGTTCGGGGTTGAGCCGGACGTTGTGGCTGCGGCGCCCGCCGCGCGAGGCGGCGAGTCCGTCGGCGACGACGAGTCCGGTCTCCAGCAGCCGGTCCACCTCGACGGCCAGTTTCGACCGGGAGAGGTCGACCTGGTCGCCGAGCTGGGCGCGGGAGTTGGGCCCACCGTCGCGCAACAGCTGGAGCAGGCGCGCTTGGTGGGCGTTCGCGGGTCGTGCGGTCATGCGTCTCACGAGCCCCTCCCCGCCTCAATCGGCTGTGAGTGTGCCGGTCTTCCGGCCTCGTCCAGTGGCTTGCTTTCGGAGGGAACGTAGCAGCGGGCGCCGGGTGTGGGAAGAAGTTACGCAGGAATTGCCGCGAACTTTCTCCACTGAGTGGACAAAGAAGGGGCCGGCGCCGGACGGCCGCGCACACGACGAGGCCGCCCGGCGAACCTGCCGGGCGGCCTGCGCACAAGCTCCGAACGGGCCCTGAACGGGCTCCGCCCTCAGGATTCCCCGCGTGCGTGGTACGAACGCCGGGTGTGTTCCGTGTGTTCGCGCATCAGCCGGGTCGCCGCCTGCTCGTCCCGCTCGGTGATGGCGGCGATCAGCTTGCGGTGCTCGATCCAGGACTGCCGGCCGCGCTGCCGGGCGACCGGGGTGTAGTACCAGCGGACCCGGCGGTCGACCTGTGCGGCGAGTTCGGCGAGGACGGTGTTGCCCGCCAGCTCCATGACCTTGCGATGGAAGCGGGCGTTGAAGGCGACGGCGGCGTCCACGTCCTCGGCGGCGACGGCCCGCTCCCCCTCCGCGCACAGCTCCTCCAGCGCGGCGATGCCGGCGCTGGAGGCGTTGGCCGCGGCGAGCCGCGCCGCCTCGGCCTCCAGGAGCGTACGTACGGTCAGGAGCTGGTCGGCCTCCTCCTCCGTCGGCTCGTGCACGAAGGCGCCCTGCGCGGGGCGCAGATCGACCCAGCCCTCGGTGTTGAGCCGCTGCAGCGCCTCGCGCACCGGCTGCCTCGACACCCCGAGATGACCGGCGAGTTCGCTCTCCACGAGGTGCTGGCCCGGCTGGAGGGCCCGCGTGGTGATGAGTTCGAGCAGCGCCTCGTAGACGCGGTCCCGCAACGGGCCGGGCCGCTCCAGCTTGGGCACCGCGCCCTGCGGCAGTCCTGCGGACAACATCGGTCCCCCCTCGACGGCCGGCACACAACCAGTACGCGCGACACTCGTACACGCAAGTATTGATTGTCTTTCGTCTACAGTCTACGGCGCGCTCCCGGCATGCCGGTGTGTAGACCACGTCACACCGCGGGGCGGCGGGGTGTCAGGGGCAGCGGACGACCTGTCCCGCGTAGGAGAGGTTGCCGCCGAAGCCGAAGAGCAGCACCGGGTCCCCGGTGGTGATCTCGCCCCGCTCGACCAGCTTGGAGAGGGCCAGGGGAATGCTCGCCGCCGACGTGTTGCCGGACTCCACGACGTCGCGGGCGACGACGGCGTTCACGGCGCCGATCTTCGCGGCGAGGGGTTCGATGATGCGCAGGTTGGCCTGGTGCAGGACGACCGCGGCGAGGTCGGCCGGGGCGAGACCGGAGCGCTCGCAGGCCTGGCGCGCGATGGCGGGCAGCCGGGTGGTCGCCCAGCGGTAGACGCTCTGCCCCTCCTGTGCGAACCGCGGCGGTGTCCCCTCGATGCGGACCGCGTTGCCCATCTCCGGCACCGACCCCCACAGCACCGGCCCGATGCCGGCCTCCTCGCCCGGCGCGCACGCCTCGACGACGGCGGCCCCGGCCCCGTCCCCGACCAGCACACAGGTGCTGCGGTCGGTCCAGTCGACCACCTCGGACATCTTGTCCGCGCCGACGACCAGGGCCCGGCTCGAGGATCCGGCCCGTACGGCGTGGTCGGCGGTGGCCAGGGCGTGGGTGAAGCCGGCGCACACGACGTTGAGGTCCAGTGCGGCGGGGCCGGGGATGCCGAGGCGGGCCGCGACGCGGGCGGCGGTGTTCGGGGAGCGGTCGATCGCGGTGGAGGTGGCGACCACCACCAGGTCCACGTCGGCGGGGGTCAGCCCGGCCGCCGCGAGCGCCTTCGCGGAGGCGTGGCCGGCCAGCTCGTCGACCGGCTCGTCGGGTCCGGCGATCCGGCGCGTACGGATGCCCACCCGGCTCGTGATCCACTCGTCGCTGGTGTCGACCATGCCCGCCAGGTCCTCGTTGGTGAGAACCTTGGCGGGCTGGTAGTGGCCGACGGCGGTGATGCGGGAGCCGTGGTGCATGGGTGGAGTCCTCGCTGCCTCGGGGTACGGGATCCACCAGTGTGATCAGTGACCGACGGGTACGGCGGCAGGTGATACGACAGGAAACCGGCGCCCGGCTTGTCGGCTTCGGTCAGCATCCTCCGCCGCCGTCGGCCGTCGCCGCTCCCCTGCCCCCGCCCTCACCCGGTGAAGAGCTGGGTCGCCTTCCGGACGAGTTCGTAGAGCCCGTAGGCGAGCGGCGCTCCCACCCAGAGCCAGGTGAAGGCGATCAGCGGCCGCCGGCCGGGCGGCCCGGCCGCGTCAGGCGGACTCTGGCTGCTGTCGGCTGACATCGTTGCCCTCCTTCTGCGCGGGCTGCGCGGGGACGGTGGCGGCGGGTTCGTGGTGCCGGGCGTGCACGGGCCGGATCAGTTCGTTGGCGACGAAGCCGACCACCAGCAGCCCGATCATGATGAGGAAGGACGTGCCGTACAGCGCCGAGCCGTGCCGTCCGGCCTCCTCCTGGTGGTCGGCGATCCAGTTCACGATGAGCGGCCCGAGGACGCCGGCCAGCGACCACGCGGTGAGCAGCCGTCCGTGGATCGCGCCGACCTGGTAGGTGCCGAAGAGGTCCTTGAGGTAGGCGGGGGCGGTGGAGAAGCCGCCGCCGTAGAAGGACAGGACGACCAGGGCGCACAGGACGAACAGCGGCTTGGAGGAGTCGCCGAACAGCGCGATCAGGGTGTACATCAGCGCGCCGACGCCGAGGTACACGCGGTAGATGTTCTTGCGTCCGATCAGGTCGGAGGCGGAGGACCAGCCCAGTCGGCCCGCCATGTTGGCCGCCGACAGCAGCGCCACGAACCCGGCCGCCGCGGTGGCCGACACCGGTGTGGAGGTGTCGGCGAAGAAGTCCCGGATCATCGGCGCGGCCTTCTCCAGGATGCCGATACCGGCCGTGACGTTCATGCAGAGCACGATCCACAGCAGCCAGAACTGCGGGGTGCGCATGGCCGAACGCGCCGAGACCTGGACGCCTTCGAGCGGCGCGGGCCGCCCGTCCGCCCGCTCCCTGGGCCGCGGCACCCGCACCAGCAGCACGCCGAGCAGCATGAAGACGGCGTACGTCAGTCCGTGGACGAGGAAGGCGAGGGCGATCCCCGAGTTGTCGGTGCCGAAGGACTTCAGCATCTGCGCCGACCAGGGCGAGGCGATGAGCGCGCCGCCGCCGAAGCCCATGATGGCGATGCCGGTGGCCATGCCGGGCCGGTCCGGGAACCACTTGATCAGCGTCGAGACGGGCGAGATGTAGCCGATGCCGAGGCCGATCCCGCCGACGAAGCCGTAGCCGAGGACGATCAGCCAGTACTGCTCCACCGCCGCGCCGAGCGCGGACAGCAGGAAGCCGGACGAGAAGCAGACCAGGGCGACGGTCATCGCCCAGCGGGGCCCGTGCCGTTCCACGAGCGTGCCGCCGAACGCGGCGGACAGACCGAGCATGACGATGCCGAGCTGGAAGGGCAGCGCGCTCTGCGTGCCGCTGAGGCCGAGCGCGGACTCCAGAGGCGGTTTGAACACGGACCAGGCGTAGGCCTGCCCGATGGAGAGGTGGACCGAGAGAGCGGCCGGGGGAACGAGCCAGCGGCTCCAGCCCGGGGGTGCGACGGGGGGACTCATGGGTCCCCAACCGTAGGCATCCGGAAAGCGCTTGAGAAGACTGTTGAGCAGACAACTACAGAAGCTGAGCACACGACCACGGACCACCACCACTGCTGCACAAAGCCTTGCCGCCCCAACCTCCATACTGTAGACAATATTTCGTCGACATCATCGGGACTCGTCGACCCATTCCCTTGCTTCCCAGTTCCGCGGTATCCCTCGACCGAACGGAGCTCCCCCGCCATGAAAGTCGCAGTCCTCGGCGCCGGGGCGATCGGCGCCTACGTCGGCGCCGCGCTCCACCGTGCGGGCGCCGACGTGCATCTCATCGCCCGTGGACCCCATCTGGCGGCCATGAGGCAGTACGGAGTCCGGGTGCGCAGCCCGCGCGGCGACTTCACCGCGCACCCGCGCGCCACCGACGACCCGGCCGAAGTCGGCCCGGTCGACTACGTGTTCCTGGGTCTGAAGGCGAACTCGTACGCGGCGTGCGGGCCGCTGATCGAGCCGCTCCTGCACGACGCCACGGCGGTCGTGGCCGCCCAGAACGGCATCCCCTGGTGGTACTTCCACCGGCACGGCGGCCCCTGGGACGGGCGCCGTCTCGAAAGCGTGGACCCGGCCGGCGCGGTCAGTGCGGTGCTCGCGCCCGAACGGGCCGTCGGCTGCGTCGTGTACGCGGCCACCGAACTGGAACAGCCGGGCGTCGTACGGCACGTCGAAGGCACCCGGTTCTCGATCGGCGAGCCCGGCCGGGAGGTCTCCGCGCGGTGCCTGGCGCTCAGCGAGGCCATGCGGTCGGGCGGTTTGAAGTGCCCGGTCGAGCCGGACCTGCGCAACGACATCTGGCTCAAGCTGCTGGGCAACATCTCCTTCAACCCGATCAGCGCCCTGGCCCGGGCCACCATGCGGCAGATGTGCCGGCACGGCGGCACCCGCGAGGTCATCGAGACCATGATGACCGAGACGCTGGCGGTCGCCGCGGCTCTCGGCTGCGAGGTGGGCGTCTCCATCGAACGCCGGCTCGCGGGCGCCGAGCGGGTCGGCGACCACCGCACCTCCACGCTCCAGGACCTGGAGCGCGGCAAGCCGCTCGAACTCGACGTCCTGCTCGCCGCCGTCGTCGAGCTGGCGGAGATCACCGGGGTCCCGGTGCCCACCCTGCGCACCGTGCACGCCCTGTCGGACCTGCTCGCGCTGAGGAGCGCCGCATGAGGAAACGCGACCGAACCCCCAAGACCTACACCCGCCTCACCCACCCCCTGGTCCGGGACTCGCGCGACGAGCCCTTCCGCCGTGCGACCTGGGACGAGGCCCTGGACCGCACGGCGCGGGGCCTGGCCGCGGCGCGCGGCGCGTTCGGGATGTTCTCCTGCGCGCGGGCGACCAACGAGATGAACTACGTGGCGCAGAAGTTCGCCCGCGTGGTCATGGGCACCCACAACGTCGACTCCTGCAACCGCACCTGCCACGCCCCGAGCGTCGCGGGCCTGTCGGCCGCCTTCGGCTCGGGCGGCGGCACCTCCTCCTACGAGGAGATCGAGCACACCGACGTCATCGTGATGTGGGGCTCCAACGCCCGCTTCGCGCACCCGATCTTCTTCCAGCACGTCCTGAAGGGCATACACAACGGTGCCCGCATGTACGCGGTGGACCCGCGCCGCACCTCCACCGCCGAGTGGGCGGAGAGCTGGCTCGGTCCGAACGTCGGCACCGACATCCCGCTGGCGCACGCGGTCGGCCGCGAGATCATCCACGCGGGCCTGGCCAACGAGGCGTTCATCGCCCGCGCGACGACGGGCTACGAGGACTACAAGGCCCTGGTCGAACCCTGGACCCTCTCCCTCGCCGAGAAGGTGACGGGCGTACCGGCCGCCGCCATCCGCGACCTGGCCCACGCCTACGCACGCGCCGAGCGCGCCCAGCTGTGCTGGACCCTCGGCATCACCGAGCACCACAACGGCACGGACAACGTCCGCGCCCTGATCAACCTCTCCCTGCTCACCGGCCACGTCGGCCGCTACGGCTCCGGCCTGCAACCCCTGCGCGGCCAGAACAACGTGCAGGGGGGCGGCGACATGGGCGCCATCCCCAACCGGCTCCCCGGCTTCCAGGACGTGCTCGACCCGGAGGTCCGCCGGAAGTTCGAGACGGCCTGGGACACGGTGGTCGAGCCCCGCCACGGCCTCACCCTGACCGAGATGTTCGAGGCCATGGACGACAGCACCCTCCGCGCCGTCTACTGCATCGGCGAGAACCCGGCCCAGTCCGAGGCCGACTCCGAACAGGCGGTACGCCGCCTGCGTGCCCTGGACTTCCTCGTCGTCCAGGACATCTTCCTCACGAAGACCGCCGAACTGGCCGACGTGGTCCTCCCGGCGACGGCCGGCTGGGCGGAGACCGAGGGCACCACCACCAACAGCGAACGGCGCGTACAACGCGTCCGCAGGGCGGTCACCCCGCCGGGTGAGGCCCGGGAGGACATCGACATCCTCTGCGACCTCGCGGCCCGCCTCGGTCACGACTGGAAGTACGCCGACGCGGAGGCGGTCTGGAACGAGCTGCGCTCCCTCTCCCCCGACCACCACGGCATGACATACGCCCGCCTGGAGGAGCACCAGGGCATCCAGTGGCCGTGCCCGAGCACGGAGGACCTGGAACCGCCGTACCTGCACGGCAGGCTGTGGGCCCCGGACCCGGCCGACCGGGGCCGCCGGGCCCCCTTCGGCCTCGTCCGGCACGACCCGCCGGTGGACCTCACCGACGAGCAGTACCCGATCCGGCTGACCACGGGACGCCGCCTCGACTCCTACAACACGGGCGTGCAGAGCGGCGGTTACTCCTCTCCCCTGCGCCGCGGGGAGTCCGTCGAACTCTGCCCGGAGGACGCCGAACGCTACGGGGTCGTGGTCGGCGAGCAGGTCCGGGTCACCTCCCGGCGCGGTTCACTGCTCGCGCCCGTCTGGGTCGACCCGGCCCTGCGCCCCGGCCTGGCCTTCATGAGCTTCCACTTTCCCGACGAGGTGGACACCAACCAGCTGACCATCGAGGCCAACTGCCCGATCGCCGGGACGGCGGAGTTCAAGGCCTCGGCGATCCGGATCGAGAAGGTGAGCACCGGTGGACCTGCGCTTCGGTGACGGCAAACCCACGGACGAGGAACGCGCGGCCGTCGACGCCCTGCTGGGCCCGCCCGAGTCCTCCTGGGAGGGCGCGGACCGCTCCGACGCCGACCTCAGATGGGCACGGGGAGGCCGGGAGGCCCGGGACCGCCGCGACCGGCTCCTGCCGGCCCTGCACGCGCTCAACGACCGCGTCGGCTGGATCAGCGAGGGCGCCCTGGACTACGTGTGCCGCCGCCTGACCGTCCCTCCGGCCGAGGCGTACGGGGTGGCCACCTTCTACGCCATGTTCTCGGTCCGCCCCCGCCCGGCCACGGTCCTGCACGTCTGCACGGACCTGGCGTGCACGGCGGCGGGGGCGAGTGGGCTGTGCGCGGCGGTGGAGGCGCGGCTGGGCCGGGAGAGCGGCGTGAAGGTCGAACGCAGCCCGTGCCTGGGTCTGTGCGAGCGCGCCCCGGCGGCGCTGGTGATCCGGGCGGGTGCCCCGGCCCGTCCGGCGCAGGAGGACACTCCAGCCCGTCCGGCGTTCGAGGACGAGGCCGTCCAGGCCGAAAGCGGGGGTCCGGGGGCGGCAGCCCCCGGGGACGGGAAAGGGAAGGGGCGGCGGGGGCGAAGAAGCCTCCACGCGACGGCGGTATGCGCCCCCGCAACCCCCGACCGGGCGGTCGCGGCGGCCACCACCCCCGAAACCGCCCCCACCGAACCCGCCCCCGAAACCGCCGTCCCCCAGTCCGGCGACCCAAACCTCACCCTCCTCCGCCGCATCGGCACCACCGACCCCACCTCCCTGGACGACTACCGCGCCCACGGCGGTTACACCGCCCTCCGCCGCGCCTTCGACCTCGGCCCCGCGGCCGTCATCCGCGAGGTCACCGACGCCGGCCTGGTCGGCCGCGGCGGCGCAGCCTTCCCGACCGGCCGCAAGTGGCAGGCGACGGCCGCCCAGCCCGACCACCCGCACTACCTCGTCTGCAACGCCGACGAATCCGAACCGGGCACCTTCAAGGACCGCGTCCTCATGGAGGGCGACCCGTACGCCCTCGTCGAGGCGATGACGATCGCGGCCTACGCGACCGGCGCCCACCAGGGCTACCTCTACCTCCGCGGCGAGTACCCCCGCGCGCTGGCCCGCCTCACCCACGCCATCGAGCAGGCCCGCACCCGCGGCCTGCTCGGCGACGACGTCCTCGGCCAGGGCTACGCCTTCGACATCGAGATCCGGCGCGGCGCCGGCGCGTACGTCTGCGGCGAGGAGACGGCCCTGTTCAACTCCATCGAGGGCCGCCGCGGCGAACCCCGCTCCAAGCCGCCGTTCCCCGTCGAGAAGGGCCTGTTCGGCAAACCCACCGTCGAGAACAACGTGGAGACCCTGGTCAACGTCCTCCCCGTCCTCACCATGGGCGCCCAGGCCTACGCGGCGATCGGCACCCCGGCCTCGACCGGCCCGAAGCTCTTCTGCGTGTCCGGCACGGTGGCCCGCCCCGGCGTCTACGAACTCCCCTTCGGCGCGACGCTCGGCGAGTTGCTCACCCTCGCCGGAGTCCGCGACAACCTGCGCGCGGTGCTGCTCGGCGGCGCCGCCGGGGGATTCGTCCGCCCTGACGAACTGGACATTCCGCTCACCTTCGAAGGCACCCGCGAGGCGGGCACGACCCTGGGCTCCGGCGTCGTCATGGCCTTCGACGACACGGTCCCGCTCCCCCGACTCCTCCTGCGCATCGCCGAGTTCTTCCGCGACGAGTCGTGCGGGCAGTGCGTGCCGTGCCGGGTCGGGACCGTGCGCCAGGAGGAGGCGCTGCACCGGATCGCCGACCGCACGGGCGCCGCGGCGGCCGACGACATCGCCCTGCTCCGCGAGGTCGGCCGCGCGATGCGGGACGCCTCGATCTGCGGTCTCGGGCAGACCGCGTGGAACGCCGTGGAATCCGCCATCGACCGTCTGGGGGCGTACGAATGACCGCGATACCGCTCGGAGTGCCACGCCGTCTGGTGGAGTTCACCCTCGACGGACAGGAGGCCATGGTCCCCGAAGGGTCCACGATCCTGGACGCCTGCCGGGCCGCCGGGAAGGACGTCCCGACCCTGTGCGAGGGCGACACGCTCACCCCGAAGAACGCCTGCCGGGTCTGCGTGGTGGACGTCGAGGGCGCCCGGACCCTCGCGCCGGCCTGCTCGCGCAGGGCGGAGCCCGGCATGGTGGTGCGCACGGACACCGAGCGCGCCCGGCACAGCCGCAAGGTCGTCCTCGAACTCCTCGCCTCCTCGGTCGACCTCTCCACGACCCCCCACGCCGATCGGTGGATCAAGGAGTACGAGGCGAAACCGGACCGCTTCGGCCCGGACGCCGCCCGCGTCGACGAGGAAGCACGTGTCGACAACGACCTCTACGTGCGCGACTACGGCAAGTGCATCCTCTGCTACAAGTGCGTGGACGCCTGCGGCGACCAGTGGCAGAACAGCTTCGCCATCGCGGTCTCCGGCCGCGGCTTCGACGCCCGGATCTCGGTCGAGCACGACGGGCCGCTGACCGATTCGGCGTGCGTGTACTGCGGCAACTGCATCGAGGTGTGCCCGACGGGCGCCCTGTCCTTCAAGTCGGAGTACGACATGCGGGCGGCGGGCACCTGGGACGAGGAGCGGCAGACGGAGACGACGACGGTGTGCGCCTACTGCGGTGTGGGCTGCAACCTCACGCTCCATGTGCAGGACAATGAGATCGTCAAGGTCACCTCTCCGCACGACAACCCGGTGACCCACGGCAACCTGTGCATCAAGGGCCGCTTCGGCTACCAGCACGTACAGAACCGGGACTGACCGGCACACCGACCGGCGCAAGGGGCACGAACATGGGACGAGTCACGGAACGACGCAAGGTGATCCGCGTACGGGACGGCGCGGTCTCCACCCGGCCGGACACACTCGTCGCCGAGGAGCCGCTGGAGATCCGGCTGAACGGCAAACCCCTCGCGATCACGATGCGCACCCCGGGCGACGACTTCGCCCTCGCCGCGGGGTTCCTGGTCAGCGAGGGCGTGCTCGCCGAGCAGGGCGACCTGCAGAACATCGTGTACTGCGCGGGCGCCACGGTCGACGGCTCGAACACGTACAACGTGGTCGACGTGCGGACGGCCCCCGGCGTGCGCGTGCCGGACATCACCCTGGAGCGCAACGTCTACACCACCTCGTCCTGCGGGCTGTGCGGCAAGGCGAGCCTGGACGCGGTGCGTACGACGGCCCGCTGGCCCATCGCCGACACTCCCCCGGTGCGCGTCACCCCGGAGCTGCTGGCGGACCTGCCCGACCGGCTGCGCGCGTCCCAGCGGGTCTTCGACCGGACCGGCGGGCTGCACGCGGCGGCGCTGTTCACCGAGGACGGCGAGCTGGTGGACGTGCGGGAGGACGTGGGCCGGCACAACGCGGTCGACAAACTCGTCGGCCGCGCCCTGCAGAACGGCGATCTGCCGTTGTCGCGCTCCGTCCTGCTGGTGTCGGGCCGGGCCTCCTTCGAGCTGGCGCAGAAGGCCGTGATGGCGGGCGTCCCGGTGCTGGCCGCGGTGTCCGCGCCGTCCTCGCTCGCGGTGGACCTCGCCGCCGAGACCGGCCTGACGCTGGTGGGCTTCCTGCGCGGCAGCTCCATGAACGTGTACGCGGGCGAGGACCGCGTCGCCCTGCGGGCCGCGGCCGCCCAGGGCTGACCTCACCCCTCCCCCGCGACACGGCGGCGGGGCCCCTGCCGGGCGGGGAGCGCCCCCTGCGCCCCTGGGGCCCCGCCTCGACCGCGCCGGCCGACCACGCCGGCCGTCCGCCTCAGCCGTCCGCCTCCGTACCGGCGACCCTCCGGACCAGGTCCATGAGCCGCGCCCGCTCGTCCTCGGTGAGCGGCGCCAGCAGCTCGGCGTTGGCCGCGCGGGCCGCCTCCTCGCAGCGACCCAGCACCCGGCCGCCCTCCTCCGTGAGCGACACCGCGTTCTTGCGGCGGTCGCCGGGGTCCGGCACCCGGACGACGAGACCGGCGGACTGCAGGTCGTTGAGGACGCCTACCAGGTCCTTCGGATCGAGGCCGATGCCGCGCCCCAGGTCGGCCTGCGCGACCGGGGCGAGGTCGCGGACGGCCGAGAGCACCACGTGATGCCACATCTTCAGGCCCTCGGCCGCCAGCGCGCCGGCCACCAGGGCCCTTCCGCGGGCGGCGGCGCGGCCCAGCAGCCAGCTGGGGAGGGAGCGGATCTCGGGCAGCGGTGCGGCGGTCATGGCGACAGCCTACCGGTAATCGTTGGACTTCCCCACGATTCCGGGCTTACCGTTGGGACCACCAACGATTCCCCGACTTCCCGGAGGTGCGCTTCCATGCGCCGTGTCCGTTACGCGTCCACCGGCGGTCCGCTGTTCCTCGAGGAGGTCCCCGTGCCCCGGCCGGACGCCGGTGAGGTCCTGGTGCGCTGCGAGGCGGTCGGCGTGACGCTGCCCGTCGTCCGCAAGGTCACCGAGGCCGCCGATCCCGTGCCGCTCGGCGGGGAGGTCGCCGGTGAGGTCGTCGCGCTCGGCGCCGGCGTCACCGGCCTCGCGGTGGGCGACCGCGTCACGGGGCTGTGCTTCGGGCACGGGTACGCCGACTTCGCGGTCCTGCGCCGGGACATGGCCTCGCCGGTTCCCGACGGGGTCGGCGCGGTCGAGGCGGTCGCGCTGGTGCGCAGCGGTCTCGTGGCCCTCGGTGTCCTGTCGGCCGCCCGCCCCCGGCCCGGGGAGGCGGCACTCGTGACGGCCGCGGCGAGCGGGGTCGGTCACCTGGCCGTCCACCTCGCCCGTGTCCGGGGCGCCGCGCGGGTCGTGGGCGCCGTCTCCGACCCCGCCAAGGCGGACTTCGTGCGCTCGCTCGGTGCCGACGAGGTGGTGGTCTACGGCGACGACGGCTGGGGCGAACCCGTCGACTACGTCCTCGACGGCGTGGGCGGCGACCTCCTCACCCCGGCGGTCGGCGCCCTCGTCCCGGGCGGCCGGCTGGTGGCGTACGGCTCGGGCGGCGGGACCGTGCGGGCGTACGACCTGCTGGTCGGGGCCAGGACGGTGACGGGGTTCCAGATGGCACGGATCGCCCGTGAGATGCCGGAGGTGTACGAGGGGTGGCGGCGGGAGCTGTGGCGGCTGTACGCGGAGGAAGGGCTCCGGCCCGCCGTGCACGGACCCTACGCGCTGGAGGACGCGGCGAGGGCGCACGAGGCCGTCGCGTCGCGCGGCAACCTCGGGAAGGTCGTACTCGTCCCCTGAGGCGGTCCGAGCCCCTGCCCCCCCGGTACGCGGGAAGCGGCGCGCTCCCGGCGGGCACGGGACGCCCGACTACGGGACACCCGGCTACGGGACACCGTGCCACGGTCGCTTCACGCGGACCGGCTCGCGGCGCCGACCGCGGTGCGCTCCGGGGCGGCCGGGCGCTCCTGGGACGGCACCGCCTCCGGATCGTGCGAGCGGCGCTTGGCGATCACCGCGCACACCATCAGCTGCATCTGGTGGAAGAGCATCAGCGGCAGGACGGCGAGCGAGGCCTGGGCGCCGAACAGGACACTGGCCATGGGCAGCCCGGCGGCGAGCGACTTCTTGGACCCGGCGAACTGGATCGCGATCCGGTCCTCCCGCCCGAAGCCGAGCCCCTTCGCCCCGTACCAGGTCAGGACCAGCATCACCGCCAGCAGCACCGCCTCGACGGCCAGCAGCCCGGCCAGCCGCACCGGGCTCACCTGGTGCCAGATGCCCTGCACCATGCCCTCACTGAACGCGGTGTAGACGACCAGGAGGATCGAACCGCGGTCGACGAGCCCGAGCACCTTCTTGTGCCGGGCGACGAAGCCGCCGATCCACCGGCGGAGCACCTGTCCGGCCACGAACGGCACCAGCAGTTGCAGCACGATCTTCACCACCGAGTCGGCGGAGAACCCGGCCCCGCCGCCCAGCAGCGCGGCGGCCAGCAGCGGTGTGACGACGATGCCGACCAGTGAGGAGAAGGACCCGGCACAGATGGCGGCGGGCACGTTGCCGCGGGCGATGGAGGTGAAGGCGATCGACGACTGGATGGTCGACGGGACCAGGGTGAGGAAGAGCAGGCCCTGGTACAGGGGGTCGGTCAGGAACACCGGGACCAGGCCGCGCGACGCGAGGCCGAGCAGCGGGAAGACGACGAAGGTGCAGGCCAGCACGGTGACGTGGAGCCGCCAGTGCCGTACGCCGTCCATCGCCTCACGGGTGGAGAGCCGGGCGCCGTAGAGGAAGAAGAGGAACGCGATCGCGCCCGTCGAGGCACCGGAGGCGACGTCCGCGCCCGTGCCGCGGGCCGGCAGCAGCGCGGCGAGGCCCACCGTGCCGAGCAGCAGCAGGATGTACGGGTCGATCGGCATCCAACTCGGCCAGCGCAGGCGTTTCACGGTGCTCCACATGCTCGTTGCTTACTCGTTCTCGCTCGTTTCCGCGGGGTCACGGGTCCCCGCTCCATCGTGCTCCTCCGCTCGGCGATCGGGAATCCCGTATACCGCTCTGACTGTCATCACGATCACCGATGGGCGGCGCTAGCCTGGCGTCATGTACGACCCCTCGCACCTGCGCACGTTCCTGTCGGTGGCCCAGACGCTGAGCTTCACGCAGGCCGCCCGGCGGCTCGGCCTGCGCCAGTCGACGGTGAGCCAGCATGTGCGGCGGCTCGAGGACGCCACCGGACGGCAGCTGTTCAGCCGGGACACGCACTCCGTGGAGCTGACGGAGGACGGGGAGGCGATGCTCGGGTTCGCGCGCCGGATCCTGGAGGTGCACGAGCAGGCGACGGCCTTCTTCACGGGCACCCGGCTGCGCGGACGACTGCGGTTCGGGGCGTCCGAGGACTTCGTGCTGACCCGGCTGCCGGAGATCCTGGAGGGCTTCCGGCACGACCACCCCGAGGTGGACCTGGAGCTGACGGTGGAGCTGTCGGGGACACTGCACGAGCAGCTGGCGGCCGGGAAGCTGGACCTGGTGCTCGCCAAGCGGCGGCCCGAGGACCCGCGGGGCGAGCCCGTGTGGAGCGACCGGCTGGTGTGGATCGGCGCGGAGCGGCTGCGCCTCGAACCGGACCGCCCGGTGCCGCTCATCGTCTACCCGCCGCCCGGTATCACGCGTGCGCTCGCCCTGGACGCGTTGCAGCGGGAGGGACGCGAATGGCGCGTCGCGTGCACCAGCGGCAGCCTCAACGGCCTGATCGCGGCCGCCCGTGCGGGTCTGGGCGTGATGGCGCACTCGCACGGCCTCGTCCCGCCCGGTCTCGTCCGGGTGCCGGACCGGGCCGGGCTGCCCGAGCTGGGCGGCGTCGACTTCGTGCTGGTGCACGGCCGGCGCCATCCCTCGGCCCAGGGCGCGGCGGACGCGCTGGCGGCGGCGATCCTGGCGGGCGGCGACCGTCTGCACCGGCCTCAGCGCACGGGACTCGGATAGGTGAGCTGCTTCACCCGGCGCAGGAACGGCGACGCCTCCACGTGCTGGACGCCCTCCAGACGGCCGAGCGGGCCGCTGAGGTAGGCGTAGAGGTCGGCGGTGCTGCGCACGACGGCGGTGGCGACGATGTTGGACGGGCCCGCGGTGGCGGCGGCGTGGGCGATCTCGTCGTGCGCGGCGAGTGCCTCACCGACCCCGTGCAGGGCGGCCGGACTGGTGGTGAGCCACAGGACTGCGGCTGTGGAGTAGCCCAGGATCTCGGAGTGGTACTCCACGTCGATGTACACGGCGCCGGAGGCGAACAGCGCGGACAGCCGGCGCTTGACCGCGGACTCGGAGCGGCCGGTGGCGCGTTGCAGCTCGGGATGCCCGGCCCTCCCGTCGCGCTCCAGGACGGCGAGCAGCGGCTCGTCCTCGGGGAGGATGCGGGCCGGTCCGGGTGAGGCCGGACCGTGGTCGGGCCGCAGCGCCGCGACCTGGTCGTCACTGAGCACACGGAACTTGCGGAGCCAGCCGCTGGGTCCGCCGTAGAAGCGGTGCAGGATCTGGTGGGCGTGGATCTCCAGGACGCGCGGGGTGCGCGGCAGCTTGCCGAGCAGCAGGTCGTCCCGGTCGCCGGGGCTGCGCGGCCGGGTGCCGAGGATGACCTCGGTGCCGCCGGCCGCCAGCCCGATCCAGCTGGTGTCGGACCGCTTGGCGAGGGCGTCGGCGATGGCCAGGGCGCTGTCGGGGACGCAGCGCAGCCGCAGCGTCCAGTGGTCCTGGCCGAGCGCCGCCGCGTCCCGGACGGCGACCACCCGCAGCCCGCCCTCGGCGCACAGCCTGCGGTAGCGGCGGGCCACGGTCTGGTCGGAGACGCCGAGGACCGCCCCGATGCGGCTGAAGGAGGCCCGTCCGTTCACCTCCAGGGCGTCCAGCAGACGCAGGTCGAGTTCGTCGAAGGTGTCGGATTCCATCCGCATGGCGGCTCCTCCCGTCGGATTCCGTCGCATCACTCTCACAGACCGGTGCGATCGGCCGGGCGATGCCCATCGTACGGAGGCACGCAATCACGTACGACACGGGAGAGAAGACGGATCATGCGTAGATGGGGGCCGCTCACGGCGGTGTGTCTGGGGACGTTCATGCTGTTGCTGGACGTGACGATCGCGGTCGTCGCGCTGCCGGACATGGCCGGGGGGCTGCACGCCTCGCTGAGCGATCTGCAGTGGGTGATGGACGGCTACGCGCTGGCACTGGCCGCGCTGATGCTGGGGCTGGGAGCAGCGGCCGACGTCCTGGGCCGGCGCCGGGTGCACGTGGCGGGCGTGGTGCTGTTCGCGGTGGCGTCGCTGCTGTGCGGACTGGCCACCGGGCCGGGGATGCTGGTCGCCGCGCGCGGGCTGCAGGGCGTGGGCGCGGCGGCGATGTTCGCGACCACGCTGCCGCTGCTCGGCTCGGTCTACCAGGGGCGCCGGCGGTCGATGGCGCTCGGCGTGTGGGGCGCGGTCAGCGGCGCGGCGGCGGCCGTGGGGCCGGTGCTGGGCGGGCTGCTCACCGACGGTCCGGGCTGGCGGTGGATCTTCTGGGTGAACCTGCCGGTGAGCGTGGCGGCGGTCTGGCTGACGCTGCGCGTGGTGCCGGAGTCCCGCGGGGCGGCCGGGCGCCGCGTGGACTGGGCGGGGACGGCGGGCTTCGCGGCGTTCGCCGGGGCGCTGACGTACGGGGCGGTCCGGGCCGGGTCGCACGGCTGGACGGAGGGCGGCACGCTCGCCTCCTTCGTGCTCGCGGTGCTGGCGCTGGGCGCCTTCGTCGCCGTGGAGCGCCGGGTCGCCGATCCGCTGCTGGACCCGCGGCTGTTCCTGCGGCCGGCCTTCTCCCGCGTGATGCTGGGCGGGCTGGCCTTCAACGCGGCGGCGTTCGGCGTGATGGCGTACACGTCCATATGGCTGCAGACGCTGCTCGGGATGAGCCCGGTGCGGGGCGGCCTCGTGTTCGTGTGGCTGTCGCTGGCGTCCTTCGTGGTGGCCGCGGCGGGCGGCCGGCTGCTGCACGGGGTGCCTGCGCGGCTGACCATCGGCGGCGGCCTGCTGCTGATCGCGGCGGGGCAGTTCCGCATGGCGTTCCTGGACGCGGACTCCACGGCGTCCGCCCTGGTGCCGGGGCTGCTCCTGGTGGGCGTCGGGACGGGGCTGGTGTCGCCCGGCATCGCGGGTGCGGCGCTGGCGGCGGTCCCGGCGGAGCGGGCCGGCATGGCCGGGGGTGCGGTCAACACCTTCCGGCAGCTCGGGTACGCGCTCGGCATCGCCGTGTTCGGCACGGTGCTGACCTCGCGGATGCGGGACACCCTGCCGCACGACGCGGCGCACGGCCTGGCGGGCGGTGCGGCGGACGCCCTGCGGGGCGTGTTCGGCGAGCACGCGCTGCGGGCCGCGTTCGCCTCCGGACTGAACGCGGCCGCGGTGGCCGCGGGCGCGGTCGCGGCGGTCGCCGGGGTGCTGGTGCTCGTCCTGGTGAGGGCCGATCGCGGCGGCCGGGGCAGGGGTGTGACGGATTCCGCGGCGCCCGCGCTGAAAGAGGAGGAGGCCGTTCCGGCAGCCCCGTACCGACGGTAAGCGGGTCGTACAGATTCGGTGGAGATAACGGCACCGAAACTTACTCAACCGTCAGGAATCTGTCCGACCCTTCCCCATGTGAGCGCATTTCCTCCTGCTGACCAGCGCGAACATGAGCCCTGTTCGTTTTTGGCGCCCCTCCCGTCCCCGCGTCGGGTGGGGTAGCTTTCACCGCGCTGTGCGGGGGGCGTCATCGAAGCGGGGATCGAAAAGCGGGGAGCGGGGTTTGCGCGAGTTCACCAGTCCTCCCTTGGCGTTGGCACCACCGGTGGGCGGTCTTGCCGACGTCGTCTTCGAGCATGCCCAGGAGGACCCGCGCCACATCGCGCTCGGCCGCAAGGACGAGAGCGGGCAGTGGCGGGACGTCACCGCCGGCTCCTTCCGCGACGAGGTGCTGGCCCTCGCCAAGGGGCTCCTCGCCCAGGGCATCCGCTTCGGCGACCGGGTCGCCATCATGTCCCGCACCCGCTACGAGTGGACCCTCTTCGACTTCGCCCTGTGGGCGATCGGCGCCCAGGTGGTGCCGGTCTACCCGACCTCCTCGGCCGAGCAGTGCATGTGGATGCTGTACGACGCCGAGGTGACGGCGGCGGTCGTGGAGCACGAGGACCACGCGATGACGATCGCCACGGTCATCGACCGGCTGCCGCACCTGCGCGGGCTGTGGCAGCTGGACTCCGGCGCCGTCCAGGAGCTGTACGACGCGGGCGCGCACCTCGACGACGAGGTGGTCCACCGGCACCGCAGGGCGGTTACGCCGGAGTCGGTGGCCACCGTCATCTACACCTCGGGCACCACCGGCCGTCCCAAGGGCTGCGTGCTGACCCACGGCAACTTCATGTACGAGGCGGACACCGTCATCGAGCGCTGGGAGCCGGTGTTCCACTCCAGGCGGGGCGACGAGGCCGCGACCCTGCTGTTCCTGCCGCTCGCGCACGTCTTCGGACGGATGGTGGAGGTGGCGGCGATCCGCGGCAAGGTCCGCTTCGGCCACCAGCCCCAGCTCAACGCCGCGGCCCTCCTGCCCGACCTGGCCGCATTCAGGCCGACCTTCATCCTGGCCGTGCCGTACATCTTCGAGAAGGTGTTCAACGCGGCGCGGCGCAAGGCCGAGAAGGAGGGGAAGGCGGGGCCCTTCGAGAAGGCCGTCGACGTGGCCGTGAAGTACGCGGAGGCCGTCGAGGCGAAGGCCTGGGGGACCGGGCCCGGGCCCTCGGCGGGGCTGCGGATGCAGCACCAGTTCTTCGACAAGCTCGTCTACTCCAAGGTCCGGGCCGCGATGGGCGGGCGCATCCGCAACGCCATGTCGGGCGGTTCGGCCATGGACCGCAGGCTCGGGCTGTTCTTCGCGGGCGCGGGCGTGCAGATCTACGAGGGCTACGGCCTGACCGAGTCCACGGCGGCCGCCACCGCCAACCCGCCCGAGCGCACCCGCTACGGCACCGTCGGGCAGCCCATACCCGGCGTCACCGTGCACATCGCGGACGACGGCGAGATCTGGCTGAACGGCGGCAACGTCTTCGAGGGCTACCTGAACAACCCGAAGGCCACCGACGAGACCCTGCACGACGGCTGGCTGGCCACCGGGGACCTGGGCGCCCTGGACGAGGACGGCTACCTCACCATCACCGGCCGCAAGAAGGAGATCCTGGTGACCTCCGGCGGCAAGAGCGTCTCCCCCGGTCTCCTGGAGGAGCGGGTGCGCGACCATCCGCTGGTCAACCAGTGCATCGTCGTCGGCAACGACCGCCCCTACGTCGCCGCCCTCATCACCCTCGACCAGGAGGCGGTCGAGCACTGGCTGACGATGCGCAACAAACCGCAGATGTCCCCGGCCGAACTGGTGCACGACGCCGATCTGGAGACGGAGGTGCGGCGCGCGGTCGTCGCGGCCAACACGCTGGTGTCCCAGGCCGAGTCCATCCGTACCTTCCGCATCCTCGCCCAGCCGTTCACCGAGGAGCACGGGCTGCTGACGCCCTCGCTGAAGCTGAAGCGCAAGGCCATCGAGAACGCCTACGGCACCGAGGTCGAGGCACTTTACCGAGCGTGAGTCCCGCGGTCAGGAATGCGCCGGGGCCCGTGATCGTTGACGATACGAGTACCACCTGACCACAACCGAAGGATCAAGAGCTCGTGAGCAGCAAGGTCCCCCCGATCATCCTGAACAACGGCGTCGAGATGCCCCAGCTGGGCTTCGGCGTCTGGCAGGTGCCGGACGACGAGGCCGAGACGGCCGTCGCCCAGGCGCTGGAGGCCGGGTACCGCAGCATCGACACAGCGGCGATCTACGGCAATGAAGAGGGCACCGGCAAGGCGATCGCCGCCTCCGGCCTGCCCCGCGAGGATCTCTTCGTCACCACCAAGCTCTGGAACAGCGACCAGGGGTACGACGCCACGCTCCGCGCCTTCGACACCTCGCTGGCGAAGCTCGGCCTGGAGTACCTCGACCTCTACCTGATCCACTGGCCCATGCCGGCCAAGGACACGTACGTCGATACGTACAAGGCCTTCGAGAAGCTGCTCGCCGACGGCCGGGTCCGGGCCATCGGCGTGTCCAACTTCCTGCCGGAGCACCTGGAGCGGCTGACCGCCGAGACGTCGGTGATCCCGGCCGTCAACCAGATCGAGCTGCACCCCCACCTCCAGCAGCACGCCGCCCGCGAGGTGCACGCGGAGCAGGGCATCGCCACCGAGGCCTGGTCACCGCTCGGCTCCGGCAAGGGCATCCTGGACATCCCCGCGATCGTCGCGATCGCCCAGAAGCACGGGCGCACCCCGGCCCAGGTCGTGCTGCGCTGGCACCTCCAGCTGGGCAACGTGGTGATCCCGAAGTCCGTGACGCCGTCCCGGATCAAGGAGAACATCGACGTGTTCGGCTTCGCCCTGGACACCGAGGACCTCGCGGCGATCAGCGCCCTGAACGAGGACCGCCGGCTCGGTCCCGACCCGGCGCACCTCAACTCCTGAGCGGTGCCCGCAGGGAAGAGGGGCCCGGCCGTCCGCGCGGCCGGGCCCCTCTTCCACGTGTCAGTTGGGCTGCCCGACCGGCCGTACGACCACGGTGTTGACGTCGACCCCGGCGGGCTGGGTCATGGCCCAGACGACCGAGTCGGCGATCTGGTCGGCGGTGAGCAGCTCACCGGGCGGCAGGCCCCCGATGCCGTCCCAGAACGGGGTCTCCACCCGGCCCGGCGCGATCAGGGTCACGCCCACGCCCCACTGCGTCACCTCGCGCCGGGTGTTCTCGGCAAGGCCGGTCACCGCCCACTTGGTGGCGCCGTAGATGTTGCCCGGTGTGTTCACGAAGCCCGCGACACTGCCCACGAGCACGATCCGTCCGCGTGTCTCCTTGAGCGCGTCGATGGACGCCCTGATCAGCAGGGCCGGGCCCAGCACGTTGGTCAGCACCATCTCCGTCCAGCCCGCCGGGTCACCCTCGGCGACCGAGTCGTGGGTGGCGAAGCCGGCGTTGGCGACGACCGTGTCGAGGCGGCCGAACTCCTTCAGCGTGGTGTCGACGGCGGCCGCCACCTGGTCGTGTTCGGCGGCGCTGCCCCGGATCGTCAGCAGGTCCCCCGGGTCGCCGAGTTCCGCGCGGAACGCCCGCAGCCTCGCCTCCCCGCGTCCCGTGACGGCCACCCGCTGCCCGGCGTCCAGCAACCGCCGGGCGACGGCGGCCCCGATGCCGCTCCCCCCACCGGTGATCAGCGTGACCGGTGTGTCGGTCATGGTTCCCCCCTGTCTGCGCCTGTTTCCCACGGACACCGGGAGTCCATCACTTGGAGCGCTCTCGAAGTCAAGCCCTCGTGCCGGACCGGTCGTCAGACCGGCCGTACCGCCGTGTACACGGTGTGCGCCACCAGTACGAACAGGTCCCGGCGGCGGTGCACGCCCGCCTCGTCGGCGGGGTCGAGCAGCCGGTCCAGGGTGGCGAGGTCGCCGGCGTCCAGTCGGTCGCCGATCCGCTCGCGCAGCCGGGACAGGGACGTGGTGACGTAGGCGCGGGCCGCGTCGGAGACGGGCGCGGGCAGGTCGAGCAGAAAGCTGCGGGTGCCGGTGTGCTTCAGTCCGGCGGCGGTCAGCATCGCGGGCCAGTCCTCGGCCTCGGCCACGGAGTCCGGCAGGTCGGCGCGCATCTCGGCGAACGCGTCCTCCTCCACGGCACGGAGCCTGGCCTGGAGCCCGGGGCGCCCGATCCCGATGTCGCGGGGCAGGAAGCGGGCGGGCAGTCCGCCCTCCAGGATCGCCAGCGTGCCGCCGGGTGCGAGGTGTCCGCCGAGGTCGGCGAGGGCCGCGCGCTGGTCGGGGAGGTGGTGCAGGCTCTGGCTGGCCCACATCAGGTCGGCCGGGTAGTCCAGGTCGGCCAGCGCACCGGGCAGGTCGCCGGCGAGGGTGCCGAAGCGGTCGCCGAAACCAAGCCGCTCGGCACGGGCGCGGGCCCGCTCCAGCAGCGGTGCGGCGCCGTCGGCGGCGACGACGCGGGCACCCGGGAAGGCGTCGGCGAACAGGCAGGAGACGACGCCGGGGCCACTGCCGACGTCGACGACCAGGCCCGGATCGGTCACCTCCCGGCCCAGCCAGGCCAGGGCCTGCCGGTACAGCGGCGTGTACAGCTCGGCCTGCGCCTCGAGATGGGGGGCCATCTCGGCCCAGTCGATGTCGCCGTGGTCGTGCGCGTGTCCGTGGCCCTGCTCGTGGGCGGAGCCGTGCGTGTCCTGGTGGTGGTCGTGCGCCATGCTGGTCAGCCTCCCGTTCGCGGTGCCGCCAGGGTGCGACGACTCGCCGCCCGGAGGCAATCGGTGTTGCCGGTTCGGCAACAGCGGGAGGCCCGTCGGGGCCCGGCGCGCAAGGACCGGGCCCCGACGGCTCACCCGCGCGGGGCGCGCGGGAATCCGCTCACGACAGGGGCGGGTAGGCGTTCTTCATGAGCTCCTGGAACTGCGCGGAGAACCACTTCCCGGAGAGCGGGGCGTCCGGGAGGGCACCGGACATGCTGTTTCCGTTGCGCTCGTTGCCGGTGTACGTCGGGTCGCACATCCGGTCGAATCCCTTGCCCTCGTCGTTCGGGATCTCCTTGCTCGCGCCGTCCGACTCACCCGGCGGCTTCATCCACACGTAGGCGTCGATGCCCGGCTCGGGGTTGGCCTGCGGCCGTTCGCCCAGGCCCGCCCCGGACTGGTTGCACCAGTTGCCGGGGTGGATGCGGCGGTCGTAGCGCCCGCCGTCCACGTAGGTGTTCACGTCGGTCGTCGCGCCCGGTCCGGTGGGCCGGTCGGCGCCGCCCCAGCCGTTGCGGGACGTGTCGATCAGCATGCCGAGGTTCTGGTCGAAGCCGAGCGAGACGAGCTTGTCGCGCATGGCCTGGGCGTAGGAGAGTTCGTCGGTGTACTGGTTCCAGTCGACCCAGTCGGACTGGCGCACGGAGGTCCCGTTCACCGAGTCCGTGATCTTGAAGTTCTCCTCCTTCAGGGCGCTGTAGTTGGCGGTGTTGACGATGAAGCCGTGCACGTCGTCGAGGGTCGCGCCCTCGGTGGTGGCGGCGGTCTTGAACATCTCGGCGGAGGGGCCGAAGTTGCTGTCCCAGCCGAGCCAGCCGTGGTGGCCGGCGTCGACGTAGTTGTAGACGTTGCCGATGTCACCGAGCTTGTTCAGGGCGTAGCCGACGCCCTTCTGGTAGTTGCCGTTGGCCTTCATCACGTCGCAGTTCTCCGTGACGGTCGGCCGCCCGGAGACGTTGGTGACCAGGTTGGGCAGCGAGTCGATCTCGACCGTGGTGACGATCCGGAGGTCCGCGTACTTCGAGTCGCCGAGGATCTCGGCGATGGGGTCGATGTACTCGGTCTTGTACCGGTCGATCTCGGTCGGGCCCAGCTCGCCGTTGGAGGCGAGGGCGGAGCAGTCGCGCCCCGGCAGGTTGTAGATGACGAGCTGGACGACCATCTCGCCGGAGCCCTTCTGCTCCAGCGCGGCGTCCAGGTGGTCGCGCAGGCCCATGCCGCCGTTGACACCCTCGATGGCGGCGATCCGGTCGAGCCACACGCCCGTCGGTTCGTCGGCGATGCGGTCGCCGCCGGGCTCGGCGGCGGCGTTCGCCGACCACTCGGGGTTCACGTAGACCTTGGCGCCCTCGTAGGGGTTGTCCACCCGGCCGGACGGGTCGGTGGGCGGGTCGGTCGGGTCCGTCGGCGGGTCCGTGGGGTCGGTCCCGCCGTCGACGTTGCAGGTCACGCCGTTGAGGGTGAAGGTGGCGGGGATCGCGTTGCTGCCGCTGTAGGTGCCCTGGAAGCCGAAGCTCGCCG
Source organism: Streptomyces sp. CCM_MD2014 (assembly GCF_000772045.1). Lineage (GTDB taxonomy): Bacteria > Actinomycetota > Actinomycetes > Streptomycetales > Streptomycetaceae > Streptomyces > Streptomyces salinarius. The sequence continues at coordinate 1,324,318 of NZ_CP009754.1, forward strand.
AGCCGCCCGTGGCGAGCGTGCCGTTGTAGGACTCGTTGGTCGCGGTGACGGCGGCGCCGCTCTGACTGACCTTCGCGTTCCAGCTGTTGGTGACCTTCTGGCTGCCTGCGTACGTCCATCCCAGCGACCAACTGGACGTGGCGGCACCGTTGTTGGTGACGGTCACGGCAGCGGTGAATCCGCTTCCCCAGTCGTTCTGCACCTGGTAGTCGACGGTGCAGGCGGCGGCCGCGGCTCCGGCGCTCGCGGACTGGGCGGCCAGTGCCGTGCCGGAGGCGCCGGCGACCAGTGTCAGGGCGGCGAGCATCGCGGTTCTGGTACGGGTCATGAGTGCGGGTTCCTTCTTTCGTGGGGGTGCTGCTGTCGTCCGGGGCCACGCGCTGCTCGGCGCGGCCCGCTGCCGATCGGCCTGGGGGTGCCGTCGTGATCGGAGGTCAGGAACGGCCCGCGGGCACGGTGGAACCGCCCGGGGGGTGAGCGATCCGGCACACGGGCCGGCGAAGCGTCGGACACATGGCGGCCACGGCTGAGGCAGCGGCTAAAAGTCCTGAACGCGGAGGGTGGAGCGGGGGGTGGCGCATGAGCGACTCCTTGCAGTTCGGACGCGCCGTGACGGACGCGTCGACTGGTGGAACCGCTCCCACTGGTGCAGCGAAGGTAGCGCCAAGTGACGGCAAAGAACAGAGGAGTTACCGACTTTCTGCCGACGGAACCCGTCGAATCTTTTCGACTGTTCACACATCTTGACCGCACCGGGCCCCCTCCCCACTATGGGAGCGCTCCCACTGGTTCAAGGCTTGTTGCTCCTCCCCCTCCCTCCCCGAGCCGCAAGGAGGAACCAGCACCATGCACCCCGGACACAGACACAGACGCCGCACCGCGCGGCGCTGGTGGACCGCCGCGCTGGCGGCCCTCGCACTCCCCCTCACCATGCTGGGCACGGCCTCGACTCCCGCCCAGGCGGCCGCGCTCCAGTGCAGCGTGGACTACAAGACCAACGACTGGGGCTCCGGCTTCACCGCCGAGCTGACGCTGACCAACCGGGGCTCCGACGCCATCGACGGCTGGACCCTGACGTACTCGTACGCGGGCAACCAGAAGCTCACCAACGGCTGGAACGGCACCTGGTCCCAGTCCGGCCAGAACGTCACCGTGAAGAACGCGTCGTACAACGCGCGGATCGCCGCCGGGGCCGCCGTCTCCACCGGCGGGCAGTTCACGTACAGCGGCGGCAACGCCGCGCCGACGGACTTCGCGGTCAACGGCACCTCCTGCGCGGGCGCCCACCAGCCGCCGATCACCGTGCTGACCAGCCCGGAGGCGGGAGCGGTGTACTCGCAGGGCGAGGCGGTCCCGCTGGCCGCCACGTCGGCCGCGGCCGACGGCGCCACGATCAGCAAGGTGGAGTTCTACGACGACACCACCCTGCTGGGCACCGACACGAGTTCGCCCTACACGTACTCGGCCACTGGCTTGACCGTGGGCAGTCATTCCCTGGTGGCGAAGGCCTACGACAGCATGGGTGCCTCCGCGGACTCGACCCCGGTCGGCATCACGGTCGCCTCGGGACCGACCGTGGTCGCCTCGCCGAGCCAACTGGGCATCAAGCAGGGCGAGTCGGGGACCTACGAGGTCAAGCTGTCGAAGCAGCCGGCCGCGAACGTGACCGTCACGACCGCCCGCGCGAGCGGCAACACGGGCCTGACGCTCACCGGCGGCGCGAGCCTCACCTTCACCCCGTCCAACTGGGACACCGCCCAGGAGGTGACCGTCTCCGCGGACGCCTCCGGCAGCGGCTCGGCGGTCTTCGAGTCGACGGCCCCCGGCCACGGCAAGGCCTCGGTCACCGTGACCCAGCTGGCGGCGGCGAAGGACTACGACGCCCGCTTCCTGGAGCTGTACGGCAAGATCACCGATCCGGCGAACGGCTACTTCTCACCGGAGGGCATCCCGTACCACTCGGTCGAGACGCTGATCGTCGAGGCACCGGACCACGGCCACGAGACCACGTCCGAGGCGTACAGCTACCTGCTGTGGCTCCAGGCCATGTACGGCAAGGTGACCGGCGACTGGGAGAAGTTCAACAATGCCTGGGAGATCATGGAGACGTACATGATCCCCACCCACGCCGACCAGCCGACCAACTCGTCCTACAACGCCTCGAAGCCGGCGACCTACGCGCCCGAGCTGGACACGCCGAACGAGTACCCGGCGCCGCTGGACGGCACCGTGCCGGTGGGCTCGGACCCGATCGCCGGTGAGCTGAAGTCCGCGTACGGCACGGACGACGTCTACGGCATGCACTGGCTCCAGGACGTCGACAACACCTACGGCTACGGCAACTCGCCCGGCAAGTGCGAGGCGGGACCCTCCGACACCGGCCCGTCGTACATCAACACCTTCCAGCGCGGCGTGCAGGAGTCGGTGTGGGAGACGGTGCCGCAGCCGACCTGCGACGCCTTCAAGTACGGCGGGAAGAACGGCTATCTGGACCTGTTCACCGGTGACTCCTCCTACGCCAAGCAGTGGAAGTTCACCAACGCCCCGGACGCCGACGCACGCGCCGTACAGGCCGCGTACTGGGCGGACATCTGGGCCGGTGAGCAGGGCAAGAGCGACGAGATCTCCGCGACCCTCGACAAGGCCGCGAAGATGGGCGACTACCTGCGCTACGCCATGTTCGACAAGTACTTCAAGAAGATCGGCGACTGCGTGGGGCCGACGAGCTGCCCGGCCGGCAACGGCAAGGACTCCTCGCACTACCTGCTGTCCTGGTACTACGCCTGGGGCGGCGCGGTGGACACCTCGGCCGGCTGGGCCTGGCGCATCGGCTCCAGCCACACCCACGGCGGCTACCAGAACCCGCTGGCGGCCTACGCGCTGAGCACCGACGCCGACCTGAAGCCGAAGTCGGCGACGGGCGCGGCCGACTGGGCCAAGTCCCTCGACCGGCAGCTTGAGTTCTACCGCTGGCTGCAGTCCGACGAGGGTGCCATCGCGGGCGGCGCGACCAACAGCTGGAAGGGCCGCTACGCGACACCGCCGGCCGGAACGCCGACCTTCTACGGCATGTACTACGACGAAGCGCCGGTGTACCACGACCCGCCGTCCAACCAGTGGTTCGGCTTCCAGGCGTGGTCCATGGAGCGGGTCGCCGAGTACTACCAGCAGAGCGGCGACGCCGACGCCAAGGCGGTCCTGGACAAGTGGGTCGACTGGGCGCTGTCGGAGACGACGGTCAACCCGGACGGCACCTTCCGGATCCCGTCGACGCTCGAGTGGTCGGGCCAGCCCGACACCTGGAACGCCGCGTCCCCGGGTGACAACGGCGACCTGCACGTCACGGTCGCGGACTACACCAACGACGTCGGTGTGGCGGCGGCGTACGCCAAGACCCTGACGTACTACGCCGACCGCTCGGGCGACACCGAGGCGGCCTCGACCGCCAAGGCGCTGCTCGACGGCATGTGGGAGAACAACCAGGACGCGCTCGGCATCGCCGTCCCGGAGACCCGCGCCGACTACAACCGCTTCGACGACGGTGTCTACGTCCCGAGCGGCTGGAGCGGCACCATGCCGAACGGCGACACGATCGACGCGTCGTCGACCTTCGCCTCGATCCGCTCCTTCTACCAGGACGACCCTGCCTGGTCGAAGATCGAGAGCTACCTCCAGGGCGGTGCCGCGCCCACGTTCACGTACCACCGGTTCTGGGCCCAGGCGGACATAGCCCTCGCCATGGGTTCCTACGCGGAGCTACTGGAATAGCCCCCGCGGGGCGCTCCGCGGGGTGGCGGTTCGATTCCGCCGCACTCCTTCGGGGCGCCTGACAGCTCCGCGTAATCGGTCTCGTCACCGGACGACGGGACCAACCGACCGGGCGGCCCCTGCCCACACCTGGGGCCGCCCGGTCCTCGCATGTGTTCTGTTCCCGACGAGAGGACGGTTCCCCACCGTGCGAAGAACCCGGACACTCACCGTGCTGCTGGCCCTCGCGGCCGGTCTGCCGGCGGGCAGCCCGCCCACGGCGCTGGCCGCCGAGCCGGTGCCGCGGGCGGCCCTCGCCGCCGACAGCTACACCTGGCAGAACGCCCGCATCGACGGCGGCGGTTTCGTCCCCGGCATCGTCTTCAACCGCGCCGAGAAGGACCTGGCCTACGCCCGTACCGACATCGGCGGCGCCTACCGCTGGCAGGAGTCCTCCCACACCTGGACGCCGCTGCTCGACCACGTCGGCTGGGACGACTGGGGTCACACGGGCGTGGTCAGTGTCGCCTCCGACTCCGTGGACCCGGACCGGGTGTACGCGGCGGTCGGCACGTACACCAACGACTGGGACCCGACGAACGGCGCGGTGCTGCGCTCCGGGGACCGGGGCGCGACCTGGGAGAAGACAGACCTGCCGTTCAAGCTGGGCGGCAACATGCCCGGCCGCGGGATGGGCGAGCGCCTGGCCGTCGACCCGCACGACAACGACGTGCTGTACCTGGGTGCCCCCAGCGGCCACGGCCTGTGGCGGTCCACCGACGCGGGCGTCACCTGGTCCGAGGTGACGGCGTTCCCGAACCCCGGGAACTACGCGCAGGACCCGGGCGACACGTCCGGCTACGCCTCCGACAACCAGGGCATCACCTGGGTCACGTTCGACGAGTCGACGGGCAGCGCGGGTACGGCCACCAAGACGGTGTACGTCGGGGTGGCCGACAAGGAGAACGCGGTCTACCGCTCGACCGACGCGGGCGCGACGTGGGAGCGGCTCGCCGGGCAGCCCACGGGCTACTTGGCGCACAAGGGCGTCCTGGACGCCGAGAACGGCTACCTGTACCTCGCGTACAGCGACACGGGCGGTCCGTACGACGGCGGCAAGGGCCGGCTGTACCGGTACGCGACGGCGACCGGCACCTGGACGGACGTCAGCCCGGTCGCGGAGGCGGACACGTACTTCGGCTTCAGCGGCCTGACCGTCGACCGGCAGCACCCGGGGACGGTGATGGCGACCGCGTACAGCTCGTGGTGGCCGGACACGCAGATCTTCCGCTCGACGGACAGCGGCGGCACGTGGACGCAGGCCTGGAACTACACGTCGTACCCGGAACGCGAGAACCGCTACACGATGGACGTGTCCTCGTCCCCGTGGCTCACCTGGGGTGCGAACCCGGCGCCGCCCGAGCAGACGCCGAAGCTGGGCTGGATGACGGAGGCGCTGGAGATCGACCCGTTCGACTCGGACCGGATGATGTACGGCACGGGAGCGACGATCTACGGCACGGAGGACCTCACGAACTGGGACTCCGGCGGCAAGTTCGCCATCGAACCGATGGTGCGCGGCCTGGAGGAGACGGCGGTCAACGACCTGGTCTCTCCGCCGTCCGGTGCGCCGCTCCTCAGCGCGCTGGGTGACGTCGGCGGCTTCCGGCACACCAGCCTGACCGAGGTCCCCTCGATGATGTACACCTCGCCGAACTTCACCTCCACGACGAGCCTCGACTTCGCGGAGAAGAACCCGGACGTCGTGGTCCGGGCGGGCAACCTCGACTCGGGTCCGCACGTCGCCTTCTCGACGGACAACGGCGCCAACTGGTTCGGGGGCACAGACCCGTCGGGGGTCAGCGGCGGCGGCACGGTCGCGGCGGGTGCGGACGGCAGCCGCTTCGTGTGGAGTCCGGACGGCGCGGGCGTCCAGTACACGACGGGCTTCGGCACCGCGTGGCAGGCGTCGGCCGGCATCCCGGCGGGCGCGATCGTCGAGTCCGACCGGGTGGACCCCGCGACCTTCTACGGTTTCAAGTCCGGGCGGTTCTACGTCAGTACGGACGGCGGCGCGACCTTCACCGCCTCGGCGGCGACCGGCCTGCCCACCGGCGACAGCGTCCGCTTCAAGGCACTGCCGGGCGGGGAGGGCGACGTCTGGCTGGCCGGCGGTGCGGCGGACGGCCCGTACGGTCTGTGGCACTCGACGGACGGCGGCGCGAGCTTCACCAAGCTGGCGAACGTCGACGCGGCGGACACCGTCGGTTTCGGCAAGGCGGCCCCGGGCGCCTCCTACCAGACCCTGTTCACCAGCGCGGAGATCGGCGGCGTGCGCGGCATCTTCCGCTCCACGGACGAGGGCGCGACCTGGACCCGCGTCAACGACGACGCCCACCAGTGGGGATGGACCGGCGCCGCCATCACCGGCGACCCGCGGGTCTACGGCCGGGTGTACGTGGCGACCAACGGCCGGGGCATCGTCTACGGCGACACGGCAGGGGGAGACGGCGGCACCGATCCGGGCCCGGGCCCCGACCCGACGCCCACCGGAGCCTGCGAGGTGGAGTACACGGTCACCAACCAGTGGTCGGGCGGCTTCCAGGCGGACGTCCTGCTCACCAACACCGGCACGTCGGCCTGGAACGGCTGGTCCCTCGGCTGGACGTTCCCCGGCGACCAGAGGGTGACCCAGATGTGGAACGCCGAGCACACCCGGTCCGGTACGACGGTGACGGCGAAGAACGTCGCCTGGAACGCCGGCGTGGCACCCGGCGCCTCGGTGAGCTTCGGGTTCACGGGGAGCTGGTCGGGAACCAACGCGGAACCGTCCTCGTTCGCGCTGGGCGACCGGGTCTGCGGACGGACGTGAACGTCCGGGAGGGCGCGTCCGGTGGCGCGCCCTCCCGGCGCCGTGACCAGTGCGCCCGTTTCGCGCCCTTGTGGCGCTGCTGCGCTTCTTCGACCGTTGTGTCAGTGGGAGTGGTCGGCGAGGACAGGGGGCGTCGCATGGCGCGAACGTGGGAGGGTCCGGCAGGGCGGCTGCTGCTCGGGCTGGCGGTGCTGCTGGACCGGACGGTCACGGGCAAGGCCGCGAAGAGGCGGCTCCACCACTGCCGGGACGCCGCTCTGCGCGCCGCGTACCGGCGGGGCGTACCGGTGGAGGTGCTCGCCTCCCGGACGCGGCTGACGCAGAGGTGGGTCAGGACGGTGGTCACCGGCGGGAAGCCCCCGCCGGTGGACGAGGCCGCGTGAGGGTCAGGGCGTGTAGACGGACGGGCGCGGAGCCGTCGGCATGCCGGCGCCCAGGAAGAAGCTCGGGTGCGGGGGCTGGTTGTAGGCCGTGTTCTGCCAGGCCAGGGCCGTGCGGTACTGGGTGTCGTGGAGGAGGGTCGTGATGCGGGTGTCCGTGTCGTAGGGGGTGGCGTAGATGCGCAGGGCCGTGTTGTCCGACGTGCGCCAGACGACCTCCTCGCGCCAGTCGCCGAGGATGTCTCCGGCGAGGACCGGGGTGGCCTTGGTGCCGTTGTTCGACGCGACGCCGGAGCCGGTGAGCAGGCGGGTGTCGCCGGACGTGCCGTACTTGTCGATGCGGGTGCCGTCGAGGAGTTCGCGGACGGTGTCGCCGTCCCACCAGGACAGGAAGTTGGTGCTGGAGGGCTTGCGGCCGTTCACCACCGTGCCCTCGGGGTTGCGGATGCCGCTCTCGGCGGACGACCAGGACTCGGCGCCCGCGCTGCCCGCCCAGATGTCACCGGAGACGCCGCGTCCGTTGTCTCCGCTCGCGCCGGTGGACCAGAGGATCCGGCCGGTGCGCGCGTCGGCCATCCACGACGAGGGCTTGGAGCCGTCCTCGTCGACCTTGAACTCCTCCAGCCCCGCCCGGGACGGGTCGAGGTCACCGACGTGCATGGCGTCGCCGTGGCCGTTCCTCGTGGTCCACAGGGTATAGCCGTTGTCGTCGACGGCCATCGCGCCGTAGACGATCTCGTCCCTGCCGTCGCCGTCGACGTCCGCGACGGAGAGCTGGTGGTTGCCCTGGCCGTCGTAGCCCTTGCCGCTGTTGGTGGAGGAGTTGGTGTCGAAGGTCCAGCGGCGGGTGAACCGGCCGTCCCGCCAGTCCCAGGCCGCGATCACCGTGCGCGTGTAGTATCCGCGCGCCATGATCACGGAGGGGCGGGAGCCGTCCAGGTACGCCGTGCCGGCCAGGAAGCGGTCGACGCGGTTGCCGTAGGAGTCGCCCCAGGAGGAGACCGAGCCGCGGGCCGGGACGTAGTCGACGGTGCCCATGGCCCTGCCGGTCCGGCCGTTGAACATGGTGAGGTACTCGGGGCCCGACAGCACGTAGCCGCTGGAGTTGCGGTGGTCGGCGGAGGAGCTGCCGATGACCGAGCCGGTGCCGTCCCTGGTGCCGTCGGCGGTCTTCATGGCGACCTCCGCCTGGCCGTCGCCGTCGTAGTCGTACACCTGGAACTGCGTGTAGTGGGCGCCGGAGCGGATGTTGCGGCCCAGGTCGACGCGCCACAGGCGGGTGCCGTCGAGGCGTATGCCGTCGACGATCGTGTTGCCGGTGTAGCCGGACTGGGAGTTGTCCTTGGCGTTGGTCGGCTGCCACTTGAGGACGATGTCGAGGGCGCCGTCGCCGTCGAGGTCGCCGACGGAGGCGTCGTTGGCCTCGTAGGTGTAGGAGACGCCGTCGGGGGTGGTGCCGCCGGCCGGCGGGCTGATCGGTACGTCCTTGTACCCGGCGCGGAACTGGATCGCGTGCACGGAGTCGCCCTGCTCGGTGCCGTTCACGACCGCGCGGACCGTGTAGTCGGCGTGGGAGGGGGCGCCGGAGTGGAAGTAGGTGGTGGAGCCCGTGATGGGGCTGGAGTTGACCTTCGTGCCGGCCCGGTAGACGTTGAACGCGACGTTGTCCGGGTCGGTGCCCAGCCAGCGCCAGCCGACCAGGTTGCCGTCGCCGGTGTGGACGCTGACGACGCCCCGGTCCAGGGCCTCCACCTGGCGCGCGGTGGCGGCCTCGGCGGTGTCGGGGGCCAGGGTGGTCAGGCCGGCGCCGAGGAGCCCGGCGGCGGTGAGGGCCGCGGCCGGGGCGAGGCGGCGTCTGCGGTGCGTGCGGGGGCGGGTGTGGGGGTGCCTCACGGGACGAACCTCCTGGAGGGCGGATGGATTCCGCCTCCCAGTCGCCGCCCGGGGCCGCCGGGTTGCCGCCCTCGCTCTACGGCTTCCGGAACGCGGCGAGCGTGAAAACCGGGTCGGGCCGGGGCCGGTCCTGGTCCGGCAGGGCGGCCAGCCGCGCGGCGAACTCCTCCGCGAGCGGCTCGCCCGGCGGCAGCGTGACGAACCAGCCGCGCCGCAGGTCCGCCACCGTCCGGCGGGGGCTGCGGCCCTGGCCGTGGCCGGTGAAGCGGGCCGTGCCCGCGGGGAGCAGGCCGTGCTCGCGGGCGTACTCCTCGACCAGGTGGGCGGCGTCGTGCGCGGTGCTGGGCGGGCGGGCGGCGAGCACGGCGTCGATGTCGCTGCCCACGTTGTGCGAGGCGCCTTTGTCCACCGTGGTCACGTACACCCCGCCGGGCCGCAGCACGCGGGCGCACTCGCCGACGATCGCCCGCGCGTTGTGGGCGCCGCCCGCGAGGTGCAGCAGCCACACGCTGGTGACGGCGTCGAACTTCCCGCCCGCGAAGGGCAGTCGGCGGCTGTCGGCGAGCGCGACGGCCCCGGGCAGCCGGGCGTCGGCACGGCGGGCCATGGCGGGGACGAGGTCGACGCCGGTCACCCGGAGGCCGTCGCGTCCGGCCGCGATCCGCCGGGTGACGATGCCGGTGCCGCACCCCACGTCGAGCAGGCGGCGGGCCTGCCGCGGCACCAGGCTCAGTACGGCACGCGCGGCCGCGGCGGCCCGGGGCTCGCCGCCGCGGGACTCGTCGTACCGCTCCGCTTCCTTGTCGTAGTCGAGCACACCGTCAGTGTGCCCCGTGTCCGGCGGCCAGGTCCTCCACCCTGCGGGCGAGCTCGAAGTCCTTCTCGGTGACGGCGCCGCCCGCGCTGTGGGTGTGCACGGCGAGGGCGACCGTGTTGTAGCCGAGGGTCAGGTCGGAGTGGTGGTCCAGTTCCTCCTGCACCTGCGCGACGTGGACGACCATCGCGGTCGCCGCGAAGTGGGAGCCGAGCCGGTAGGAACGCGTGAGACGGCCGGCGTCGAGCGACCAGCCGGGCAGCCCGGCCAGACGCTCCTCGACCTCCTGCGACGACAGCGGTTCGACGGGCATGTGCTGCGCTCCTTCGCTGGTGGTGCTCGACGGACGGATCGGCTCCAGCGTGCCACAGCGCGGCCGCTCCGGCGCGGCCCGGCGTCGACTAACGTGCTGTGCATGACCGCACTCGTCTCCGGTACCGCCCCCGCCACCGACCGGGGCGTGGGCCCGCTGCTGCGGGCCTGGCGGGAGCGGCGCCGGGTCAGCCAGCTGGAGCTGGCCCTGCGCGCCGACTCCTCCGCCCGCCACATCAGCTTCGTCGAGACGGGCCGCTCCCGGCCGAGCGAGGAGATGGTGCTGCGCCTCGCCGAGCACCTGGAGGTCCCCGTACGCGAGCGCAACGCGCTGCTGCTCGCGGCCGGTTACGCCCCGCGCTACCCGGAGACCCCGTTGGACGACCCCGCGCTCGGCGCCCTGCGCGAGGGCATGGAGCGGCTGATCCGGGGCTACGAGCCGTATCCGGCGCTGGTCGTCGACGGGACGTACCGGGTGCTGGCGGCCAACCGGGGGATCACGATGCTGATGGACGGCGTCGCGGAGCACCTGCTCGCACCGCCGCTGAACGCCATCCGGCTGACGCTGCACCCTGAGGGGCTGGCGCCGCGCATCCGCAACCTGCGCGAGTGGCGCGGCCACCTGCTGGAGCAGATGGGACGGCAGATCGCCCTGCACCGCTCGCGGCCGCTGCGGGAGCTGTACGACGAGGTGGCGGCGTACCCGGTGCCTCAGACCGCGCCGGGCGGCGAGCCGGAGGAACCGGTGCCGTACTTCGCGCTGCCGATGCGGATCGAGCACCAGGGGCACGTCCTGTCGTTCATCTCGTCCATCTCCACCTTCAACACCCCGATGGACGTGACGGTCGCCGAGCTGGCCATCGAGACGCTGCTCCCGGCCGACCCGGCGACGGTCAAGTACCTTCACTCGCTGCTTCCCTGACCCTGCCTCAGGGCGGCGTACTGGAGCAGCGCGAACCCGGTCACGACGACGGCCTGGAGTACCGTCCACACCGCTCCGGCCGCGGTGGGCGTGAGCCAGAGCACGAGCGCGACGAAGCTGACGGCCGCCCAGGCCAGGTTGGCCTCGACGACGGCCCTGACCGCGAGCGCCGCAGGCCGGGGGCGGGCGGCCAGCAGGCCCACGCACCCGGCGTACACCGCGAGGAAGGCACCGAGGGCGAGCAGCAGCCCGGAGCCGGCGCCGAACCAGCGGCCGAGCGGGCCGGAGAGGGCGAGGTAGGCGAGCGCGTTGGCGCCGGTCACCGCCGCGTCGAGGGCGAGGAAGCGGCGGAGCATCAGCCGCGGCTCGGCCGTACGGGCGAGTGCGGCAAGCTGGTGCGTGGACATGACGAGTCAGCCTCCGTCGGTTCGGACATGCTGGAGGGCGGGCCGGGCCCCGGACCGGAGTGCGCCGGACCGGAACCCGGTGGCTCCACGATCCCGCCCCGGGCGGGCGGGGTCGATTACCCGCCGGGTAATGCCCCCGGTACCGGCCGGCTGATCCGTCCGGTCCCGGAAAGATCCACGAACACCCCTGTGAGACTGACAGAGGAACATGACAGACTGCGATGAGACTTGGGCGCGTTGGGGAGGCGTGGCGTGAGTGAGCGGCGGGCCGCACCCACCGTGGGCCAGGTGGTCCTCGGCAGACGGTTGCAGGAACTGCGGGAGACGGCGGGCCTCAAGCGCGAGGAGGCCGCCAAGGTGCTCCGCGTGGCCCCGGCGACGGTACGGCGCATGGAGATGGCCGAGGTCGCGCTGAAAATACCGTACGTCCAGATACTGCTGACGGCGTACGGAGTCGGCGCCGACGAGGTCGCGGCCTTCGTCGCGCTCGCCGAGGAGGCGAACCAGCCGGGCTGGTGGCAGCGGTACCACGACGTGCTGCCGGACTGGTTCAGCCTGTACGTGAGCCTGGAGGGCGCCGCGCGGATCGTGCGCTCCTACGAGCCGCACTTCGTCCCGGGCCTGCTGCAGACCGAGGACTACGCGCGCTCGGTCCTGGAGGCCGGGACGATCGGCAACGCGGGCGGCGACGCGGTGGAGCGGCACGTGTCCCTGCGCATGGAGCGGCAGCGCCTCCTCGAGCGCCAGGACCCGCCCCACCTGTGGGTGGTGATGGACGAGACGGTGCTGAGGCGCCCGGTGAGCATCCACGGCCGGGTGATGCGCGAGCAGCTCGACAAACTGCTGGAGTTCGCCGCCCGGGACCGCGTGACGCTCCAGGTCGCCGAGTTCGAGGACGGACCCCATCCCGGGACGTACGCCCCCTTCACGCTGTTCCGGTTCGCGGAGCCGGAGCTGCCCGACATGGTCTTCACCGAGTACCTGACGGGCGCCCTGTACCTGGACTCCCGCGCCGAGGTCTCGGCGCACCTGGAGGTCCTGGACCACATGACGGCGCGCGCCGCCTCGACCCAGCGCACCGAGAAGATCCTGCGCGCCTACCGCGAGAACTTCTGACCGGCGACGACCCTCACACAGCGAACGCAGCCCCGAGGAGACGACACCGCATGACCGGATCCGAGCCCGTGCCCGCGCCCCTCGACACCAGCCGGCCGCACCCGGCCCGGGTCTACGACTGGTGGCTGGGCGGCAAGGACAACTACCCGGTGGACGAGGAACTGGCGCGGAAGATCCTCGCGGCGGACAGCACGGCGGTGCGCGGGGCGCGCGCGAACCGCCGGTTCATGCACCGGGCGGTCCGTACCCTCGCCGAGGCCGGGATCCGCCAGTTCCTGGACATAGGCACCGGCATCCCCACCGAGCCGAATCTGCACCAGGTGGCCCAGGCGGTGGCCCCCGAGGCGCGGATCGTCTACGCCGACAACGACCCGATCGTCCTCAGGCACGCCGAGGCGCTGCTGCACGGCTCGGCGCAGGGCGCCACCGACTACGTCCACGCGGACGTCCGGGACCCCGAGACGATCCTGCGGCTGGCGGGCGAGTCCCTGGACTTCGACCGGCCCCTCGCCCTGTCGCTGGTGGCCCTGACGCACTACCTCGGCGACGCGGCCGACGGCGACGACGTGTACGGCCTGCTCAAGCGGTACACCGACGTGCTCGCACCGGGCAGCTTCCTGGTCCTCTCCCAGGTCACGCCCGATCTGAACCCGGAGGCGGTGGGCAAGGCCGCGGAGCTCTTCGCCCGGAGCGGCACGCCGTTCCACCCGCGCTCCCTCCCCGACTTCGCGCGCTTCTTCGACGGCCTCGAGCTGCTGGGCCCCGGCATCATCCCGGTCACCGGCTGGCGGCCGGACCCGGAGGACGTGGCGGCCCAGTCCGAGGGCATCGTGCCGGTGTACGCGGGGGTGGCCCGCAAGCCCTGACCCGGACGTCGAGGGCCCCGTGCTGACCCGTACGGGCGCCGCGAACGGGTGCGCTCCCGCGCCCGCCCCTAGGTTCGGGAACCAGGGCGAGCAAGGGAGCGCACGTGACCGAGACGCGGACACCGCCCACCGAGCCGGGCGCGGCGCTGCTGCGGGCGGGACGGTTCTTCCGGCCGGGCACCGCCGCACCCGACCTGCACAGCATCGGGCTGGTCGGCGGGCGGGAGTCGGACGCCTTCTACCGGGACCGCTGGAGCCACGACAAGGTCGTGACGTCGACGCACGGCGTGAACTGCACAGGTTCGTGCCGGTGGAACGTGTTCGTCAAGGACGGCATCATCACCTGGGAGACCCAGGCCACGGACTATCCCTCGGTCGGCCCGGACCGCCCCGAGTACGAGCCGCGCGGCTGCCCCCGGGGCGCCGCCTTCTCCTGGTACACCTACTCCCCCACCCGGGTGCGCTACCCGTACGTGCGCGGGGTGCTCCTGGACATGTACCGGGAGGCGAAGGCCCGGCTGAGGGACCCGGTGCTGGCCTGGGCCGACATCCAGGGCGACCCGGAGCGCCGCGCGCGGTACCAGCGGGCCCGCGGCAAGGGCGGCCTGGTCCGGGCGAGCTGGGACGAGGCGGTCGAGATGGTCGCCGCCGCCCACGTGCACACCATCCGCACCCACGGCCCCGACCGCATCGCGGGCTTCTCCCCCATCCCCGCCATGTCGATGGTGTCGCACGCGGCGGGCGCCCGCTTCCACTCGCTGATCGGCGCCCCGATGCTGTCGTTCTACGACTGGTACGCCGACCTGCCCGTGGCGTCCCCGCAGGTCTTCGGCGACCAGACGGACGTGCCGGAGTCGGGCGACTGGTGGGACGCTGCGTACCTGATCATGTGGGGCACGAACGTGCCGGTGACCCGCACGCCGGACGCGCACTGGATGGCGGAGGCCCGCTACCGGGGCCAGAAGGTGGTCGTGGTCTCGCCGGACTACGCCGACAACACCAAGTTCGCCGACCAGTGGCTGCACCCGCACCCGGGCACCGACGCCGCGCTGGCGATGGCGATGGGGCACGTGGTGCTCAAGGAGTTCTTCGTCGACCGGACGACCCCGTTCTTCGACGACTACGTGCGCCGCTTCACCGACCTGCCGTTCCTGGTGACGCTGACCGAGCGGGACGGGGGGTACGTCCCGGGCAAGTTCCTGCGCGCAGCCGACCTGGGGCAGGGCGGCGACGACGCGCTGTGGAAGACCGTCGTCCTGGACGAGACGACGGGCCGCGCGGTCGTCCCGAACGGCTCGCTGGGCTTCCGCTGGAACGAGGCCGACCGGGGGAAGTGGAACCTGGACCTGGGCGACGTGCGCCCCCGGCTGAGCCTGCACGGCCACGAGATGGCGTCCGGCGTGGAAGTGCTCCTCCCCCGTTTCGACACCGAGGGCGGCCCGCACGGCCAGGGGCGCGGGGACGTCCTGCGCCGGGGCGTCCCGGCGACGCGGCTCGGCGGGGCGACCGGGCCGCTGGTGACGACGGTGTTCGACCTGCTGCTCGCCCAGTACGGCGTGGCCAGACCGGACGTGCCGGGCGACTGGCCGGCGTCGTACGAGGACGCCGACGCGCCCGCGACACCCGCCTGGCAGGAGACGCACACCTCGGTCCCGGCGGCGGCCTGTGTGCGCATCGCCCGGGAGTTCGCGCGGACGGCGGAGCGCTCCAAGGGCCGCTGCATGATCCTGATGGGCGCGGGCACCAACCACTGGTTCCACTCCGAGACGATCTACCGGGGTTTCCTGGCCCTGCTCCAGCTCACCGGCTGCCAGGGCCGCAACGGCGGCGGCTGGGCGCACTACGTGGGCCAGGAGAAGTGCCGTCCGGTGACGGGCTGGGCGTCGCTGGCCGCCGCGTCGGACTGGTCGCGCCCTCCCCGCCAGGCGATCGGCACCGGGTACTGGTACCTGCACACCGACCAGTGGCGCTACGACCGCTTCCGCGCCGACGTCCTCGCCTCACCGCTGGGCGAGGGGCGGCTCGCGGGGATGGCCGGCGCGGACTGTCTCGCCCTGTCGGCGCGCACGGGCTGGATGCCGTCCTACCCGACCTTCGACCGCAATCCGCTGGAGCTGGGCGAGACCTTCGGCGACCCGGTGGCGAACGCGGTGGCGGAACTGCAGGCGGGGACGCTGAAGTTCGCGGGCGAGGACCCGGACGCGCCGGAGAACTGGCCGCGGATCGTGACCCTGTGGCGGGCCAACCTGCTCGGCTCGTCCGGCAAGGGCGCCGAGTACTTCACCAAGCACCTGCTGGGCACCCAGTCCTCGCTGCGGGCCGAGGAGGCGGCGCCCGGCGAGCGGCCCCGGGACGTGGTCTGGCACGAGGAGGCGCCCGAGGGGAAGCTCGACCTGCTCCTCTCGCTGGACTTCCGGCACACCTCGTCCACACTGCTGTCCGACGTGGTGCTGCCCGCCGCGACCTGGTACGAGAAGCACGACCTGTCCAGCACCGACATGCATCCCTACGTGCACGCCTTCTCCCCGGCGGTGAACCCGCCGTGGCAGGCGCGCACCGACTTCGACACCTTCAAGCTCCTCGCGGAGAAGCTGAGCGAGCTGGCCGAGGACCATCTCGGGGTGCGCAAGGACCTGGTGGCGGCACCGCTCCAGCACGACACTCCCGGCGAGATCGCCCAGCCGGGCGGCGTCGTACGCGACTGGCGGTGCGGGGAGTGCGCCCCGGAGCCCGGGAAGACCATGCCGAACCTCGTGGTCGTGGAGCGCGACTACACGGCGATCGGCGCGAAGTTCGCGGCGCTGGGACCGCTGGCGGAGACCAAGGGGCTGCCCGCCAAGGGCATCACCCTGAAGCCGGACGAGGAGGTGGCCCGGCTGCGGGACCTGAACGGCACGGTGCGCGGCGGCCCGGCCGACGGGCGTCCGGCCCTGGACACGGCGGTGAAGGCGGCCAACACCATCCTGGCCCTGTCCGGCACCACCAACGGGCGCCTGGCCACCCAGGGTTTCCACACCCTGGAGGCGAGGACCGGACAGGAGATGGCCCACCTGGCCGCCGAGCAGGAGGGCAAGCGGATCACGTACGCCGACACCCAGGCGGCGCCCGTGCCGGTGATCACCTCGCCGGAGTGGTCGGGCAGCGAGGCCGGAGGGCGGCGCTACACGGCGTTCACGATCAACACCGAGCACCTCAAGCCCTGGCACACCCTCACCGGCCGGCAGCACTTCTTCGTCGACCACGACTGGATGCACGAGCTGGGCGAGGCGCTGCCCGTCTACCGTCCGCCGCTGGACATGCACCGGCTGTTCGGCGAACCGCGGCTGGGTCCCGACGGGCACCACGAGGTGACGGTCCGCTACCTGACCCCGCACAACAAGTGGTCCATCCACTCCGAGTACCAGGACAACCTGTTCATGCTGGCGCTGTCCCGCGGCGGTCAGACCATCTGGATGTCCGCCGAGGACGCGGCGGCGATCGGCGTCGCCGACGACGACTGGATCGAGGCGGTCAACCGCAACGGCGTGGTGGTGGCCCGCGCGATCGTCTCGCACCGCATGCCGCCCGGCACGGTCTACATGCACCACGCCCAGGAACGCACGGTCAATGTGCCCCTCACGGAGACCACCGGGAAACGCGGCGGCGTCCACAACTCGCTCACCCGCCTGCTTCTCAAACCGACCCATCTCATCGGCGGCTACGCCCAGTTGTCCTGGGCGTTCAACTACCTGGGCCCGACGGGCAACCAGCGCGACGAGGTGACGGTGATCCGCCGCCGCTCCCAGGAGGTCGAGTACTGATGCGCCCGATGGCCCAGGTCGCGATGGTCATGAATCTCGACAAGTGCATCGGCTGCCACACCTGTTCGGTCACCTGCAAACAGGCGTGGACCAACCGGCGGGGCATGGAGTACGTCTGGTTCAACAACGTCGAGACCCGCCCCGGACAGGGCTATCCGCGCCGCTACGAGGACCAGGAGAGATGGCGGGGCGGCTGGGAGCTGAACCGGCGCGGCGCCCTGAAGCTGAAGGCGGGCGGCCGGTTCAGGAAGCTCGCCGGGATCTTCTCCAACCCGCGGCTCCCGGAGATCAAGGACTACTACGAGCCCTGGACGTACGACTACAAGAACCTCACCGACGCTCCGCTCGGTACCGACTACCCGGTCGCGCGGCCCGTCTCGCAGCTCGACGGCAAGCCGATGAAGATCGGCTGGTCCTCGAACTGGGACGACAGCCTGGGCGGCGCCCCCGCCTACGGCGACCTGGACCCGATGGTGGAACGCACCCGGCAGCAGGCGTCCGAGAAGGTGCGCTTCGCCTACGAAGAGACCTTCATGTTCTACCTGCCGCGCATCTGCGAGCACTGCCTCAACCCCTCGTGCGTGGCGTCGTGCCCGTCCGGGGCTCTGTACAAGCGCTCGGAGGACGGCATCGTCCTGGTCGACCAGGACCGCTGCCGGGGCTGGCGG
Organism: Streptomyces sp. CCM_MD2014; assembly: GCF_000772045.1. Taxonomy (GTDB): domain Bacteria; phylum Actinomycetota; class Actinomycetes; order Streptomycetales; family Streptomycetaceae; genus Streptomyces; species Streptomyces salinarius. The sequence continues at coordinate 1,342,115 of NZ_CP009754.1, forward strand.
ATGTGCGTGACCGGATGCCCGTACAAGAAGGTGTACTTCAACCACCGCACCGGCAAGGCGGAGAAGTGCACCTTCTGCTACCCGCGCATCGAGGTCGGCCAGCCCACCGTCTGCTCGGAGACCTGCGTGGGGCGGCTCAGGTATCTCGGGGTGGTCCTGTACGACGCCGACAAGGTGACCGCGGCCGCCGAGACGCCGGACGAACGCGAGCTGTACCAGGCGCAGTTGGGTGTCTTCCTGGACCCGGAGGACCCGGCGGTGCGGCGGGCCGCCGAGGACGCCGGGATCCCGTTCGACTGGATCGAGGCGGCCCGGCGCTCCCCCGTGCACGCCCTGGTCAGCAAGTACAGGGTCGCGCTTCCCCTGCACCCGGAGTACCGCACGATGCCGATGGTCTGGTACATCCCGCCGCTGTCGCCGGTCGTCGACGCGCTGACGGAGACGGGGCACGACGGCGAGGACGCGGACAACCTATTCGGCGCGATCGACACGCTGCGCATCCCGCTGGAGTACCTGGCCGAGCTGTTCACGGCCGGTGACACCGGGCCGGTGCGGGCCTCGCTGGAGAAGCTGGCCGCGATGCGCGCCCACATGCGGTCGGTCAACCTCGGGGAGGAACCCGATCCGGTCGTGGGCGAGGGCGTCGGCATGCGAGCGGCCGAGATCGAGGAGATGTACCGGCTGCTGGCGCTCGCCAAGTACGAGGAGCGGTACGTGATCCCGACGGCGGCCGTCGGAGACGCGCACCGCCTTGAGGCGTCCGCACTGCCGGACACGTGCAGCCTCGACACCGACGGCGGGCCCGGCATGGGCGGCGACGGGCCCTTCGGAGCGGACTCGGGGCGCAGGCGGCTGCCGCTGGTGCCGGTGGAGAACTTCCACATCCTGCGCGGGCGGCAGACCGCCGACGACGAGAGGGAGGTCTGATCCGATGCCCGGCTTCGAGGTGCTGTACCAGGCGGCGGCGCTCTGTCTGACGTATCCCGACGACGACTTCCGCGCCCGGCTGCCCCTGCTGCGGGAGGCCGCACCGCAACTGCGCGGTTTCACCGACCATGCGTCGGCGACCGAGCAGGGCGCACTCCAGGCGCACTACGTCGAGGTCTTCGACTTCAGGAACCGGCACAGCCTGTACCTGAGCTGGTGGACCGACGGCGACACCCGCAACCGCGGGATGTCCCTGGTCCGGTTCAAGGAGCTGTACCGCGCGCACGGCCTGGAGTTCACCGGTGAGGAGCTGCCGGACTTCCTGCCCGCGGTCCTGGAGTTCGTCTCCCGCACCGGGGACATGGAGATGCTCACCGAGCACCGCGCCGCCCTGGACCAGCTGCGCTCCCGGCTCACCGCCTTCGGCACGCCCTACGCCTGCGTCCTGGACGCCGTGTGCGCCACCCTGCCGCCCGCACCCACCGGAGCCCGCCGATGAACGTCTTCCTGTGGGGTGTTCTGCCCTACGCCGCCTTCGCGCTGCTGATCGCGGGCCTGGTCTGGCGGCACCGCTACGACCGCTTCGGCTGGACGACGCGTTCGTCGCAGGTCTACGAGTCGAAGCTGCTCAACATCGCGTCACCCGTCTTCCACTACGGCATTCTCTTCGTGCTGGCCGGTCATCTGATCGGCCTGTTCGTCCCGGCGTCCTGGACGCAGGCCGTCGGCATCAACGAGCACGCGTACCACCTGTTCTCGCTCTACGGCGGCACCTTCGCCGGGGTTCTCGCGGTCGCGGGCATCGGCATCCTGATCTACCGTCGCCGCACCAACGCGCCGGTCTTCCGGGCCACCACGGCCAACGACAAGCTCATGTACGTCTTCCTGCTCGGCGCCCTGCTCCTCGGCATGATCGCCAAGCTCTCCGACACCTCGGGCAACGGCTACGACTACCGGAGCACCATCGCCCCCTGGTCGCGCAGCCTGTTCACGCTGAACCCGAAGACGGAGCTGATGGAGGGCGTGCCGGTGCTGTACCACGTGCACGCGGTGGTCGGGATGGTGCTGGTCGCCCTGGTGCCCTACACGCGTCTGGTGCACATGTTCAGTGCGCCCCTGCAGTACCTGACCCGCCCGTACGTGGTCTACCGGTCGCGCGACCCCAGGCAGCTGGGGCCGCGCCCGGACCGGCGGGGCTGGGAGCGCGCGGGCTCCTAGCCGGTTAGGCCAGCTTGGCGGTGAGGGTGATGGTCGTGCCGGTCAGGGCCTGGCTGACCGGGCAGTTCTTCTTGGCGTCCTCGGCGGCGGCGACGAACGCGTCGTTGTCGAGGCCGGGGACGGTGCCCTCCACGGTGAGGTGGATTCCCGTGATGCCCTCACCGGGCTGGAAGGTGACGTCGGCGGAGGTGGTGAGCTTGGTGGGCGGGGTGCCGGCGCCGGTCAGGCCGTTCGACAGCGCCATGGAGAAGCAGCTGGAGTGGGCGGCGGCGATCAGCTCCTCGGGGCTGGTCTTGCCGTTCGCCTGCTCGGCGCGCGACGGCCACGACACCGGCTGCTCGCCGATGCCGGACGAGTCGAAGGTGACGACACCCTTGCCCTCGAACAGGTTGCCTTCCCAGACGGTGTGCGCGGAGCGCGTGGTTGCCACGGCGGTTCCTCTCGAATTCTCTTGCTGTAGCTGGGCGGTGGGAGCCCGGCGGCCGGGTTCCCGCCCCCATCCGATCACACTCCGGCTCAGCTCACCCGGAAGACCGGCCCTCGGGCGGTGAACGGCAGCCGCGCGCCCTGCGGAATCAGGTAGGCGTGCTCGCGCCGCACCCGCAGCGCGTCGCACCAGCCGTCGGTGATGACGAGGACCGGCGCGGTGGGCGGGAAGTCGTCGGCGCGCAGCAGCAGGTCCACGCCGGGCTGCAGGACGGTGCCGCCGCGGCCGTGCACCCGCACCCTCCCGGCGATGTCCGTGACGGGCAGATATCCGGCGTCGTGGGGCGCGGCGTCGCAGTACACGACCCGGGCGGCGGGCACGTCGCGGGCCTCGGCGTAGGAGGCGATGGCACCGAGCGCCTTGCCGAGCAGGGTGCGGTCCATGGAGCCGGAGGTGTCCAGGACCACGCCGAAGGTGCAGCGGGCGATCTCCTCGGGCGGGAAGTACCGTCCGGCGCGCGGGATGTCGGGGGTGGCGGCCTGGCGCCGCGAGGGGCGGGCGTACGAGCGGACCGGCTCGGGGCGGGGCACGTACGCGTCGAACCAGCGGGCGAGGCGGGCGTCCCAGGGCAGGGGCGGGTGGCTGAGGGCGCGGATCTCCTCGACCAGGCCGCCGGGCAGGAAGCCGCGCCCCTGCTGCTGGTGCAGGTCGAGGCCCTGGGCCAGGCCCCGGCGGTAGAAGCCGTCGAGGTCGACGCAGTCGCGGGGGGAGCCGAGCGGGCCGCCGAGGATGTCTCCGACGCCCTTGCCGCGCAGGGTGGACAGGCGGCGCATGCGGCGCAGGTCGTCGGCGATGCGGTCGTAGACCTCCTCGGCGGAGAGCCCGGCGAGCTCGGGGTCGTGCAGCAGGCCTTCGGGCATGGTGCCGACCTGCATCTCGACGAGCCAGCCGTTGATGACGTAGTCGCAGGCGACGTTGAACAGGTACGGGTCGCGGGTGCCGCGGCGGTCGCCGTGGCGCAGGGCGGCGTGCAGCATCTCGTGGGCCAGGACGAAACGCCACTCCTCGTCGTCGTACCGGCGCAGGGGGTTGACGTAGATCTCCCCGGCCTCCGCGTTGACGGCCGCGACGGAGATGCCGTGGGTGCGGGCGAGTTCGGCGTCGGCGACGAGGGTGATGCCCGCCGCGATGCCGCCGAGCAGCGGGTAGGAGGAGACGAACCAGCTCAGGGCCCGCTGCCAGGGCTGCAGACGGGTGGGGCCGCCGAGCATGGCGTCGCGGCGGCCGCCCGCGAGGTCGAGGGCGGTGGACATGGTGCGGGTGAGGGCGTGGGCGAAGGCCAGTTGCCAGTCGGGGGCCTGCCCGTTCCAGCGGTCCCAGGGGACGAGCAGCTGGTCGGGGTCGCCGCCCGCGGTCCCGCAGTGCTCGTAGGCGGCGGGGATGCCGCCCTGGCGGCGCCAGGCGGCGGCGATGCGCTCCTCGTCGCCGTCGGGGTAGGCCGGCGGCAGGTGGTCCGGGGTGCGGCCGACCGGGAAGGTCAGGAGGAAGCGGTTGACGACGGTGCAGCGGGCGGCGAGGTCGTAGCGGTCGGGCTGGACGCGCTCGCCGGTGGCCGCGGGCACGTGGCCGAAGCCGAGATGGATCAGGGCGTGGGCGAGGGCCCAGGCCCAGTCGGCGGGTTCGGCGTGGCGGGTGGGGTTCAGGTGGACCCGGCCGTCCGAGTCGACCCGGGCGAGGCCCTGCCGGGGTGCGACCTCGCACTCCTCCTCCCGGCACAGCTTGACCTCCATGGCCGCGAGTGCCGGGTTGGCCCACGCCAGCTGCACACCCTTGGCGCAGTCCTCGGCGGCCGGGTCCTTCTTCTTCTGCCGCTGCTTCTGCTTGCGGACGCGGCTCACCGGCGGGCCTCCACCAGCCGGGGCATGTCGCGGGCGGCCTCGACCAGGAACCAGGCGGGCAGGACCGGGTTGCCGTCGGCGTCGGAGGCGATGACGCTCTGGGCGACCTCGACGGAGATCTCGGCGAGCTGTACGAGCAGCGACTTGGCGCGGTAGGCGGTCTGGCGGCCGTTGGCCGACATGTGCTCCTTGCTCGCGGGCAGTTCCTTGACCAGGCGGCCGCGGAAGGACTCGGCGAGGTAGTAGAGCAGGTCGCGGTCCTCGAGGCGGTGCGGCCAGCGGGCCTCGCCCTTGAGGATCGCCTCGATGCCGAAGCGGCTGCGGACGATCTTGACGTAGCCGCAGAAGGCGGTCGCGTGGGCGGGGGTCAGGGTGCCGTGCGCGAGGACCTTCAGGGTCTCCTCGTCGAGGTCCCGGCCGAAGGAGTGCAGGGCGTCGGAGAGCATGTGCCAGGAGCGCGGGGTGGAGAACGGCTCCTCGGTCTTGGGCGGCTTGGACCACAGGTGGTCGGGGCGGTCGGTGAGGTGGTCGGTGATCCAGGGGTGGATGCCGTTCTCGCCGGCCCAGACCAGCCAGTCCTGCGCGCAGGCGTCGAGGTGGACGTGGGTGAGGCGGTTGACCAGCGCGGAGGCGATGGGGCGGGCGAGCGCGTTGTCGGTGGCGCGGTTTCCGGCGCCGATGACGATGGAGCCCTTGGGGAGTTCGTAGTTCCCGATGCGGCGGTCGAGGATGAGGGAGTAGAACGCCTTCTGCACGTCCGGGGTGGCCGCGTTCAGCTCGTCCAGGAAGAGGCAGTACGGCTCGTCGCGGGCGATGGCCTCGGGCGGGCAGAACACCGACCGGCCGTCCCGGATCTGCGGGACGCCGATCAGGTCCTCGGGCGCCAACTGCGTGCCGAGCAGGCTCACGCACTCCAGGCCCAGCGAGTCGGCGAAGTTCCTCACCAGGGAGGACTTGCCGATGCCGGGTGCGCCCCACAGGAAGACCGGCCGCACCGTGGCGAGGCCGAGCAGCAGTTCCGGGAGGCGGGCGGGAGTGACGGTGACGGCTGCCTGCACGCAGGGGCTCCTCGGAGGGCGAAGGGTCGGGAGGCGACCGGCCCAGTGTGCGTGCCCGCGGTGTCCCCACGCAGCCCAATTACGGGGCGGTGGGCTCCTCGGCGCGCCGCCTGCGGGCCGCCATCACCGCGTACACGAGCACGCCCGCGAACAGGAACAGCACACCTTGGTAGACCGCCGCGTAGCCCGCGCCCGCGACCAGCCACAGCGAGAACGCCGCCGCGGCCGACGCGATCACGCCGTCCCTCACCAGGCGCGCCCGGTCGACCTTCTCGCCCTGCCCGGAGACCAGGTGGAAGAGCTGGGCGGCCGTGGCCAGGAGGTACGGCACGGTGGCGGTGAAGGTGGTGACGAGGACGAGGACCTCGAAGACCTTCGCCGAGCCGGACGTGTAGTTGTAGACGGTGAGCAGCGAGGCGAGGACCACGGTGACGCCGACTCCGACGGTGGGCACCCCGCGCCGCTTGCGGGCGAAGGCGGCCGGGAAGAGGCCGTCCTTGGCCGCCGCGTACGGGGTCTGGGCGCTGAGCAGGGTCCAGCCGTTGAGGCAGCCGGTCATCGAGACCAGGGCGGCCAGCGCGACGGCCCAGCCGCCCCAGGCGCCGCCGAACATGGCGTTCACGGCGTCCGAGAAGGGGGCCGAGGAGGTGACCAGGCGGTCGTGGGCGACGGTGCCGAAGACGGAGAGGGTGCCGAGGAGGTAGACGAGGGCGGCGCCCGCGGTGCCGATGACGGTGGCCCGGCCGACGGTGCGGCGCGGGTCCCTGACCTCGCCGGCGCTGACGGCGGCGGACTCCACGCCCAGGTAGGAGAAGAGCAGGATCGCGGCGGCGGCGGAGACGGCGCCAATGCCGCTGGAACCGCTCGCGTTGAACGGGCCGAGGTTGTCCGGGTCGAAGAAGAACAGCCCGCCGACCGCGACGAGCAGCAGCGGCGCGAACTTCAGCACGGTGGAGACGAGCTGGACGGCGCCGACGTAGCGGGTGCCGGCGAAGTTGGCGAGCGCGGGCAGCCACTGGATGACGAGGGCGGCCAGGCACGCGGACCAGCGGTGGTCGTTCACCGGGATCAGGACGTCGAGGTAGCCGACGGCGGCGACGGCGAGCGCCGCGTTGGACACCCAGGTGGTGATCCAGTAGGTCCAGGCGGCGAGGAATCCGGCGAAGTCGCCGAAGGCGCCGCGGGCGTAGACGTAGGGGCCGCCGGTGCGCGGGTCGCGGGCGGCGAGACGGCCGAAGACCAGAGCGAGCGCGATGGCCCCGACGGTCAGGACGCCGAAGGCGAGCAGGCTGATGGTGCCGAACGGGGCGACGGAGGCCGGGAGCAGGAAGATGCCGCCGCCGATGACGTTGCCCATGACCAGGGCGGTGGCGACGGGGAGCCCGAAGCGTCGGGCGTGCCGGGTGCTCTCGGATACGGGGGCCGCGGGGATCTCCCGCGGTTCCGGAGCCGGTGGGGGGACGGTCCCGGTGACGTGCATGGGTGGTGCCTCTCATGGAACGGGTCCGGGATCGCCGGACCGGCCCATGGTCGGGCACGGCCCTGCCTCGTTCCAAATCAGGCGCTTTTGTCCTGTACGAGCCCGTCCGCGACGGGAAAAGGTGCTCCTTCGACGACGTTCGGCCGTGGATTCTCCGCCTGCACCGGCACCTGGGGGCCGTTCGACTCGCGCAGCCAGTGGCGCAGCACCCGGTGGATCCGCTCGGCGCCGACGAGTTCCTCGCCCTGGCCGGCCGGCGCGGACAGCACCGTCGGGGAGAGCAGGAAGGCGTGCGACTGGGCGCCGCCGAGCCCACCGTGGGAGCCGATCTGCTCCTCGAAGGCGAGGACCTCGCCGTCTGCCGGGTCGTGGAAGGAGTTGACCATGATGTCCGCGGTGTGCGGGAAGGAGTGGGTGCGGCGTACGGCGTCGGCGGCGCCGGGGCCGAAGGGGGCGAGCGGCCCCGGGTCCTCGTCGAGCCGGTCCAGGGGCACCTCCGCGCCGTGTGCGCCGAGCACGACGCCGCCGTGTTCCTCGCTGCGCACCAGCAGGAAGCCGATGCCGGGGTGGTTGGCGAGGGTGGGCAGCAGGGCGGGGTGGCGGGCGTCGATCTCCTCCCGGGTCATCCGGTGCGGGACGTCCGGGAAGGAGACCAGGCCCAGGTTGCCGGAGGCCAGCACGATCGGTTCGGACCGGCGTCCGGCGGGGGTGTCGGCGGGCCGCTGCTGTTCGGCGCCCTCCTCGACGGGGCGGTGCAGGGCGGCCCGTACGGTGTTGCGCGCCTCGGCGCCGCTGCGGGTGCGCCGGGCGCTGCGCGGCACGGGCAGTCCGCAGCCGGCCCGCACCAGGTCGGCGAGGGTCAGGCCGTAGCGGGCGCGGAAGGTCTCGCCGGGGCTCTGGCCGTGGTCGGACAGGACCACGATCCGGTACGGGCGCGGGGCGTGCTCGGCGACGTTCTGGATCAGCGCGAGAGCCCGGTCGAGCCGCTGGAGGACCTTGGCGGCGTCCCGGCTGGCCGGCCCGGAGTGGTGGGCGACCTCGTCGTAGGCCACCAGGTCGGCGTAGACGGCGGTGCGGCCGGCGAGCATGTCGCCCATCACCGCGGCGACGACGACGTCGCGCTCGACGACGGTCGCGAAGGCGCGGACGAAGGGGTAGAGGCCGCCGCGGGAGACGCGCGGGCGGACCTTGTGGACGCGGGCGCGGGTGGACTGGCCGATCTCCCGGCACACCTCGGCGACGAAGGACATCGCGGTGCGCACCGCGTTGGCCGGGTCGGAGAAGTAGGCGAAGTACCCGGACCTGGATCGGGTCTCGCGGCTGCGGCGGCGGGTGGCTATGGACAGCACGAGGGCCTGTTCGTCGGCGCCGCCGCCGAACAGATTGCCGCGGCTGGCGCCGTCGAGGCTGAGCAGTCCCCCGTCGCCGGTTCGTTCGACGGCGCGGTACTGGAGTTCGGCGGCGCTGGTCGGGCGGTTGCTGACCATGACCTCGCCGGTGTCCTTCTCGTACCAGCGGAACGCGGGGACGTCGTGGTTGCTGCCGTGCAGGATGCCGAGCTGGCTGGCGCCGGTCTGGCTGGACCAGTCGGTGCGCCAGGGGTCGAGCCGGTGGGTGGCGGAGGTGCCGTCGCGGCCGAGCCAGCGGGCGACGGTGGGCATGACGCCGCGGTCGACGGCGTCCAGCAGGACGTCGTGGCCGACGCCGTCCAGTTGCAGGAAGACGGTGCCGGGTCCGGCCGGGCAGGGCGGCCCGGATCTGCGGCGACGGTCGGCGAGGCGGTAGAGGCGGCGCCGGTAGGCGTCGTCGTCGCGCACGGCCAGGGCGCCGCCGGTGGCGGAGGCGACGGCGGACATGACGGCGGCCACCACGACCGCCGTCTCGGGGGCGACGCCGCCGCGTCCGGCCGGGTTGACGTCGATCGCGAGGAGCAGCAGCCCGCCGTTCAGGAAGAAAACCAGCAGGCCGAGGACGAGGGCCGGCACCAGGAGCAGCAGGCGGACCATGAGCGGCCAGACCAGGGCGGAGAGCAGACCGAAGGCACCGGCGCCGACCGCGGCGGTCATGGCGATGTCGGTCGCGCTGTCGCCGTCGGGCGACTGGAGCCGGAAGTCCGGCAGGATTCCGGCGAGCACGAGCATGGTGAGGGTGGACACGGCCCACACCGCGACACTGCGCCCGATCTGGCTGGCGACCCGGCGCCAGCGGCCTCCGCTCACTTCCCGCACACCTCACGTCCCCGGCCCGTCGTCCGTGCGGGCCTTCCCCACCCTGCCACAACGCCCGGGAGTGCCCGTTTGTCCCCCCGGGTCCGGTTCACACCCCGGGGTGGTGGTCAGCGGCCGTCGTACCCGGCCGTCGGCATGGACAGTCTGCGGTGCACGCACGCCTTCATCCGGGCGTCGTACGACGGTTCGGCGTGGCCGACGGTCTCGACGCGGACGCCGCGCCGCGCGCACTCCGCGGTGAAGTCGTCGACGGAGGACAGCGCGCTCTCCAGCACCCGGCGGCTCGGTGCCACGAACAGGTCCTGCCCGGGGCGCACCCCCTCCCACAGGGCGTCGTGGTCGTGCCGCAGCCTGCGCACCAGCAGTTGCCGGGCGACGACGTAGCCGTGCTCGGCGGCCCAGCGGGCGCACATGGCGTGCTGGCTGCGGGAGTCGACCAGGAAGGGGTCGTCGTCCAGCTGTTCCAATGGCGTCAGACTCGCGATCGCCGTCACCCGCACCGGCCCCATGGTGTCCCCCCTCACCTCCCGTCACCTCCCGTTTTCGCCGCCGACCCTACTCCTGGACGTAGGCTTCGGGGAGTCGCGCGAAGGAGGCAAAGAGGTGCCGGTGGAGCTCACGTGGTGGGGTCACGCCACCTGCACGGTCGAGGACTCGGACATCCGCGTGCTCACCGATCCCTTGTTCGTACGCCGGCTCGCCCACCTGCGCCGCAGGCGGGGCGCGGTGCCGCCGCCGGAGGCCTGGCGTGCGGACGTGGCGCTCGTGTCCCACCTGCACGCCGACCACCTGCACGTGCCGTCGCTCGCGCGGCTTGCGCCGGGCACGCGCCTCCTCGTGCCCCGGGGCGCACGCCGGGCGGTGCCGGGGCTGCGCCGGCTCGGGCACCTGGAGCTGACCGAGGTGGCGCCGGGCGACGAGACAACCGTCGGTGACCTGCTCATACGGGCGGTGCCCGCGCGGCACGACGGGCGGCGGCTGCCGGTCGGACGGCACCGCGCCCCCGCGCTCGGGTATGTCGTCGAGGGCGAGGCGCGGACGTACTTCGCCGGGGACACCGGTCTGTTCGACGGCATGGAGAAGGAGGTCGGGCCCGTCGACGCGGCGCTGCTGCCGGTGGGCGGCTGGGGCCCGTACTTGGGCGCGGAGCACCTGGACGCCGGGCGGGCGGCCGAGGCGCTGGCCCGGCTGGCGCCGCGCACGGCGGTGCCGGTGCACTACGGCACGTACTGGCCGATCGGGATGGACGCCGTGCGCCCCCACGAGTTCCACACGCCGGGCCAGGAGTTCGTGCGCCTGTCGGCGCTGCGCGCGCCGGGAGTGGCGGTGCACCGGCTGGGGCACGGCGAGAGTGTGCGGGTGGAGGTCGCGCGGTGAGCTGGCTGGCGGCCGCGACGCTGGACATACCGACGGAGCCGACGCAGCAGGCGCTCGGCTACCCGTCGCTGTTCCTGCTGGTGCTGATCGGGGCGCTGGTGCCGGTGGTGCCGACGGGCGCGCTGGTCAGTTCGGCGGCGGTGGTGGCGATGCACCAGACGCTGCCGTTCGCCATGCTGATGGTGTTCGCGACGGCGTCGCTGGCCGCGTTCTGCGGGGACATGGCCCTGTACTGGCTGGGCCGGCGCGGGGTGGGCTCGAAGAACGGCTCGCGCTGGCTGGAGGCGATCCGGTCCCGGGCGCCGGAGGACCGCCTCGAGCAGGCGCAGGAGAAGCTGGCCGAGCACGACGTGGCGGTGCTGGTGCTCTCCCGGCTGGTGCCGGCCGGCCGGATTCCGGTGATGCTGGCCTGCCTGCTGGCGAAGTGGCCGCTGCGCCGCTTCGCGCGGGGCAACCTGCCCGCCTGCCTGGCCTGGGCGCTGACGTACCAGCTGATCGGCGTCCTCAGCGGCGCCCTGTTCAGCAAGCCGTGGGAGGGTGTGGCCGCGGCGATCGCCCTGACCGTGCTGGTCAGCGTGGCGCCGGGGCTGTGGCGGCGGCTCCGGGGGCCGGCGAAGGCGTAGGCCGGGCGGAGGTGGCCCGGCGGGGGCGGGGCGGGCGCTATTCCAGCACCCGGGAGGCGCCGACCGGCAGGTCCCACAGGTGTTCGCGGGGCAGGCCGGCCTGCTGCCAGGCGGCGCGGACCCGGGTGAGGGGCTCCATCACCGGTTCCGCGGAGAGCACGAACGTGCCCCAGTGCATCGGCGCCATGTGGCGCGCGCCGACGTCCTGGGCGGCCCGTACCGCCTCCTCCGGGTCGCAGTGCACGTCGCTGAGCCACCAGCGGGGGTCGTAGGCGCCGATGGGGAGCAGGGCCAGGTCGATGCCGGGGTAGCGGCGGCCGATGCGGCCGAACCAGTGGCCGTATCCCGTGTCGCCGGCGAAGTAGACGCGCCGGCCGTCGGGGTCGGTGAGCACCCAGCCGCCCCACAGGGTGCGGCAGGTGTCCGTGAGGCTGCGCTTGGACCAGTGGTGGGCCGGGACGAAGTCGAACCTGACCCCGTTCAGCTCGGTCGCCTCCCACCAGTCCAGCTCGGTGACGCGGGTGAAGCGGCGGCGGTGGAACCAGCGGCCGAGACCGGCGGGCACCAGCACGGGGGTGTCGCGCGGGAGCCTGCGCAGGGTGGGGGCGTCCAGGTGGTCGTAGTGGTTGTGGCTGATGACGACGGCGTCGACGCGGGGCAGGGCGCTCCAGGGGACGCCGACGGGGGTGATCCGGGCCGGGGTGCCGAGGATACGGCGGGACCAGACCGGGTCGGTGAGCACGGTGAGGCCGCCGATCCGCACGACCCAGCTGGCGTGTCCGGCCCAGGTGACGGCGACGGTGCGGGCGTCCACGCGCGGCAGCGGCCCGGGGGCGTAGGGCAGCCGGGGGACGTCGGCGAGTCCGGCGGGGCCGGGTCTCACCGCCCCCTCGCGGGCGAATCTGGCCAGGGCTTTCAGGCCGGGCAGCGGTGCGGTCAGCCGGTCGTGGAAGGTCCGCGGCCACACCCGGTGCTCGGCCTGCGGCCGGGGTGCGGCGAGCGGCGGGTGGGCGGGGACCGCGTCGGTCTCCTCGGCCGACGCGGGGGTGTTCTCGGCGGACGTGGGGGTGCTGGTGGTCGACCGGGGCTGCTGCGTCATCGAGGGGGCTCCCATCGCTGAGCGTCGCGGAGACCGTCGAAGACCGTCTTCAGACCGGTCAACGCGCGTTGCACATGTGGCACTTCCAACGGGTCCGGGGACTGGAGGCATTCCGCCCGCCGCTCGTCGGTGCCCCCGTCGAGCAGGGGGCCGGTGGCGAGCCGGACGCGCAGGGCGGGCAGGTCGTCGCCGAAGCGGTGGCCGCCGGGGGCGGGGACGCCGAGCCGGGCGGTGAGGAAGTCCTCCAGCTCCTGGGCGTCGCCGACCCCCTCGGCGGCGAGCGCGTCCCGCAGCGGGCCGAGGTCGGCGTAGAGGTGGCGGCCGGCCTGCGGGGGCCGGGCGGTGGCGCCGGCGGAGACGACGGCCGCGTGCACGGCGGCGGCCACGCGCGCGTGCAGGCGCACTGCGGCCGCCCGGCGGGTGGTGACCGGCTCGGGTTCGCCGAGCGCGTACCCGGCCGCGGCGGCGACGGGGGCCGCGACGCGGGCGCCGAGCGCGGTGAGCACGTCGAGCACGCGCGCGTGCAGGCCGTTCCCGGCGGCGGACGCGGGGAAGCGGGCGACGGCGGCCGGCCAGGCGGGCGGGAGCAGCGCGCCGGCCAGGTCGGTGAGGACGGTGACCCGGTCGGGCAGCATCTCGGCGGGGCTGAGGACGACGGTGGCGTGCGGGTCGTGCAGGGTGTCGCGCCAGGTCTCGTCGCTGACCAGGTGCAGTCCCTCGCCGGCGGCGGCCTCGACCGTCTCGTGCAGCAGCTCGGGCGGGGCGACGGTGCCGGTGGGGTCGTCCGCGACGGACAGCACGAGCAGGCGGGGATCGCCGCCCTCGGCGCGGACGCGGCGGACGGTCTCCAGGAGGGCGTACGGGTCGGGCACGCCGCCGGACTCGGCCGACGTCGGTACGTGGAAGACGGGCCGGCCCAGCAGGCGTGCGTACGGTGCCCACCAGGCGGCGCAGGGACGGGGCACCATGACGTCGCCGCCCAGCGCCGCGGTCAGCGCCAGCAGCAGGGCGCCCGCGCCGGGGGCGGCGGCGAGGTGGCCCGGGTCGGTGGTCAGACCGCGCCGGTCCCAGTAACCGCTCGCGGCCTCCAGGAGGGCGGGGGCGCCGCCGGCCGGTTCGCCGTGCGGGCGGCCCGCGGCGGCGGCGAGCACGGCGGCCAGCTCGGACAGCACCGGCAGCCCGTCACCGGGAAAGTGCGGCCCGTAACGAACGGGCCCGTGCCCCGCGGCGCCGGGTCGGCTCACGCCGGGAGGGTTGCCGGAGCGGCCCGCGGAAGCGTGCCCCGCGGCCCCGGTGCCCGACGCACCGTGTCCGCCGGCCGCCCCACCGGAAGCCCCTGCCCCGACACCGTCCCGAAGCGCCGGGCCACCCTGCTGAACGGCCGGGCCGCCGGAACGCGTGTTGGGGTCGCCGGGCACCGTGGCCGGGGCGTTCGTACCCGTGCCCGAGCCTTCGGGGTCCGTGCGCCGCATGCGTACCTCCGCGCGGTCCGTGCCGTGTGTTCGTGCCGTGACCAGTCTCCGTCGGGCCTGTTCGCGTCGTGCCCGTTGCCCGCTCGCGCTCGTTGGTCCCCGTACCCCGCGTGCCGCCCCGCCATGGCTCCGGCTCGCGGTTGCGCGTGTCACAGGTGGGCCGGGTCAGCTCCGGCCGGCCTCCCCGCGCAGGCGCAGCCGCAGCCGGTGTGCCGCCGCACCGGCCGCGCCCGCGATCAGGACGCCCCCGGCGACCAGGGCGGGGACCGAGTCGCCGAAGGTGCCGCCGGCACCCGCCCGCACCCCGTGCTCCGCCGACGCGCCGCCGCAGGGCGTGCCCTGGGTCGCGGACTCACCGCGCGGGGCCGCGGGTTCGGGGCATGCCGGCTTGGTGGGGGCGCAGGGCGTGCCGTGCGTGGAGGTCCCCGCGCGGGGAGCGGCGGAGTCCTGGCACGCCGGCTTGGTGGCAGCGGCGCCGCCCTCTTCCGGCACGCTCATCGTCGCGCTCCAGGGAGCGCCGTCCTCGCCGCCCGAGGCGTCCGGGCAGGCGCCGTCGACGCTCCATTCGTCGGCGACCCCGGCCGGGTCCTCCGTCTCCGACCAGCCTTCGGCCTCCGCCGCGTCCCCGGGATCCACCGCGGCCTCGGGATCCACCGCGTCCCCGGTATCCGCCGCGTCCCCGCTGCCGGCGGCGCCCTCCGGTACCGCGGCCGCCTCCGGGTTCCCCGAGCCCGTTTCGGCGCGCTCGGCCGTGACGTCCTCGGCGGCGGCTATGCGCGCGGTGCCGCGGTAGGTCGGCCCGGACGCCGTCCCCCCGTCGTCCGCCACCTTGCGCAGCGCCACGGTGCCCTCCTCGAAGGCCGCCGAGGTGGCGTCGAGAGTCGCGGGCGCGGACCCGCCGGTCGGACCGCACGAGACCGAGACGGTGACGGTGTCCCCCGGCGCGGCGGCCGCCGGACTGACCCGCGCGGCGGCCTGTCCGGGGGGCGGCGGGACGGGCTCCTCGGCGGTCGGAGGGGGAACGGCGTCCGAGTCGCCGGCGGACGGCGGGGCCACGGGTTCCCCGGCGTCGGCGGGAGGCGGTGGGACGCCCGGGTCGGCCGCGCCGGTCCCCGCGCAGACGCCGAGGGCGGCACTGGCCAGGACGGCGACGGACAGGGCGCGGGCGGTGCGGTGCATGGGACGGGCTCCTTCGAGCGACGGCTTGCGGGGCACTGCACTCGCGCCCCTCGGCCATCACAGCCCGACCGGCCCGGGGCCGCCCGTCACCGTGCGCCGTTCGCGCGAACGGAGGGTCCGGGCGGGTGAGCCCGAGGTTTCACGCCCCCTTCTCGGGTCCCGGTTCCCGCAGGACCTGCTCGCGCACCCGGTCGCAGCAGCGGGTGATCAGGCGGGAGACGTGCATCTGGGAGATGCCGAGCTGTTCGGCGATGCGGCTCTGGGTCATGTCGTCGAAGAAGCGCATGTAGAGGATGGCCCGCTCGCGCGGGGGCAGCGCGGCCAGCCGGTCCTTGACGGCCTCGCGGTCGACGACCGTGTCGAGCGCCGGGTCGGGGGCGCCGAGCGCGTCGCCCAGCGAGTAGCCGTCCTCGCTGCCGGGCAGTTCGGCGTCCAGGGACAGGGCCGTGAAGCTCTCCAGCGCCTCGAGGCCGGTGCGGACGTCCTCCTCGCTGAGGTCGGCGCGCTCGGCGATCTCGGTGACGGTGGGCCCGCGGCCGGAGATGGTCTGGGACAGGTCCTGGCGGGCGAAGCGCACCCGGTTGCGCAGTTCCTGGACCCGGCGGGGTACGTGCAGGGTCCACATGTGGTCGCGGAAGTGGCGCTTGATCTCGCCGGTGATGGTCGGCACGGCGTAGCTCTCGAAGGCGTTGCCGAGCTCGGGGTCGTACCGGTCGACGGCCTTGACGAGGCCGAGGGCCGCGACCTGGCGCAGATCCTCGTAGCTCTCGCCGCGGCTGCGGAACCGTCCTGCCAGCCGTTCGGCCATGGGCAGCCATGCCTCGACGATCCGGTCGCGGACCGCGTCACGCTCGGGACCGTCGGGAAGGGTGGCGAGCCTGCGGAAGGCGTCGGCGGTGTCGGGGGCGTCGTCGTGCGGGTGCTTCACACTGGCGTGGATCGGCATGGTGTGTCGCAACTCCCTCGGAGCGCGGGGTCCCGCCGTCGCGCCGGACGAGGGTCCGGTCGGTGCGGCCCGCGAGGGAGGCGACCGTCATGCGGACGGCCTCCGGCGCGTGACGCGGACGGCACCGGTACGACGACGCGGCCCTGGGGTCGGGCGGTCACCGTGGGAGGACATCCGGCTCCGCTCGGACGCATCCGCGGCGGCGTCGCGCCGCTCCCACGGACGTGCCTCCTGTCCGAAGCACTGACCTTGCGCCTGCCCCCTGACTCCCACGGCAAACACCCGGATTCTCAGCCCTTGCGCGCCTGTTTGAAGCGCAGCATGTTGCCGGCCGGGTCGCGGAAGGCGCAGTCGCGGACGCCGTAGGGCTGGTCGACCGGCTCCTGGAGGACTTCGGCGCCCGCGGCACGGATGTGCTCGAAGGTGGCGTCGACGTCGTCGGTGGTGAGGATGACGCCGCGCAGGTGGCCCTTGGCCAGGAGTTCGGCCATGGCTGCCTTGTCGGCGGCCGACGCGTTGGGGTCCGCGAGCGGGGGTTCGAGGACGATGTCCACGTCGGGCTGGGCCGGGGAGCCGACGGTCACCCAGCGCATCCCTTCGAAACCGACGTCGCCCCGGACTTCCATGCCGAGCACGTCCCGGTAGAAGGCGAGCGCCTTGTCGTGGTCGTCGACGGCTATGAAGCACTGCGAGAGGTTGATGTCCATGCGCGTCACGCTACGGGCGGTGGCGCGGGCGTCGCTTCTCCGTTCCTGACGGACCGGCCTGACCCCAACGACACCCCCTGGCCGCCCCGCACCGGCCGGGTGTAGACCTTGGCGACGCAGGCCGGGACGGCGGCGCCGTCGGAGTGGTCGCGCTCCCGGTAGGCGCTCGGGCTCTCGCCGACCAGTTCGGTGAAGCGGGTGCTGAACGACCCGAGCGAGGTACAGCCGACCGCGAAGCAGACCTCGGTGACGCTCATGTCGCCGCGCCTGAGCAGCGCCATGGCGCGCTCGATGCGGCGCGTCATCAGGTAGCTGTACGGCGTCTCCCCGTAGGCGGCACGGAAGCTGCGGGAGAAGTGGCCCGCCGACATGAGGGCCACGCGGGCGAGCGCCGGCACGTCGAGCGGTTCGGCGTACTCGCGGTCCATCAGGTCGCGGGCCCTGCGCAGCCGGGCCAGGTCCTCAAGCGTCGTCACCCGGCCACGATCCCACGGCACCGGGCACCGCCGGTAGCGTTTTTGGCGCCGTGGGCCGCTGCCCGCGTCAGGCGCCGACGTAGGCGGCGAGGTGCTGGCCGGTGAGGGTGGAGCGGTCGGCGACCAGGTCGGCGGGGGTGCCCTCGAAGACGATCCGGCCGCCGTCGTGTCCGGCGCCCGGGCCGAGGTCGATGATCCAGTCGGCGTGCGCCATGACGGCCTGGTGGTGCTCGATGACGATGACCGACTTGCCGGCGTCGACGAGGCGGTCGAGCAGGCCGAGCAGCTGCTCCACGTCGGCGAGGTGCAGTCCGGTGGTGGGCTCGTCGAGGACGTACACGCCGCCCTTCTCGCCCATGTGCGTGGCCAGCTTGAGCCGCTGCCGCTCGCCGCCGGAGAGGGTGGTGAGCGGCTGGCCGAGGGTGAGGTAGCCGAGGCCCACGTCGGAGAGCCGCTGGAGGATCTTGTGCGCGGCCGGGGTGCGCGCCTCCCCCGCGCCGAAGAACTCCTCGGCCTGGTCGACGGACATCGAGAGCACCTCGCTGATGTCCCGGCCGCCGAACCGGTACTCCAGCACCGAGGGCTGGAACCGCTTGCCCTCGCAGTCCTCGCAGGGCGCGGCGACGCCGGCCATCATCGCCAGGTCGGTGTAGACGACGCCGGCGCCGTTGCAGGCGGGGCAGGCGCCCTCGGAGTTGGCGCTGAAGAGGGCGGGCTTCACTCCGTTGGCCTTGGCGAAGGCCTTGCGGATGGGATCGAGCAGCCCGGTGTAGGTCGCGGGGTTGCTGCGCCGCGAGCCCTTGATGGGGCTCTGGTCGACCGATACGACGTCGGCGCCGGGCGGGACCGAGCCGTGGATCAGGGAGCTCTTGCCGGAGCCCGCCACGCCGGTGACCACGCAGAGCACGCCGAGCGGGACGTCGACGTCGACGTCCTGGAGGTTGTGCGTGTTCGCGCCGCGGATCTCCAGGGCCCCGGTGGGCTTGCGGACCGACTCCTTGAGGGTGGCCCGGTCGTCGAGGTGGCGGCCGGTGACGGTGTCGGCGCCGCGCAGTTCCTCCACGGTGCCCTCGAAGCAGACGGTGCCGCCCGCGGTGCCGGCGCCGGGGCCGAGGTCGACGACGTGGTCGGCGATCGCGATGGCCTCCGGCTTGTGCTCCACGACGAGAACGGTGTTGCCCTTGTCGCGCAGGCGCAGCAGCAGGTCGTTCATCCGCTGGATGTCGTGCGGGTGCAGTCCGACGGTGGGCTCGTCGAAGACGTACGTGGTGTCGGTGAGGGAGGAGCCGAGGTGGCGGATCATCTTGACGCGCTGTGCCTCGCCGCCGGACAGGGTGCCCGCCGGCCGGTCGAGGGAGAGGTAGCCGAGGCCGATCTCCGTGAAGGAGTCGAGGGTGTCCCGCAGTGCGGTGAGCAGCGGGGCGACCGACGGCTCGTCGAGCTCGCGGACCCACTCGGCCAGGTCCCGGATCTCCATCGCGCAGGCGTCGGCGATGGAGATCTTCCCGATCTTCGACGAGCGGGCGCCCTCGCTGAGCCGGGTGCCCTCGCACTCGGGGCAGGTGGTGAAGGTGACGGCCCGTTCCACGAAGGCCCTGATGTGCGGCTGCATCGCCTCCTTGTCCTTGGACAGGAACGACTTCTGGATCTTCGGGATGAGCCCTTCGTAGGTGAGGTTGACGCCGTTGACCTTCACCTTGACCGGCTCGCCGTACAGGAAGTCCCGCAGTTCCTTGTCGGTGTACTCGCGGATCGGCTTGTCCGGGTCGACGAAGCCGGACTGGGCGTACACCTGCACGGTCCACTGGCTGTCCGACTTCCAGCCGGGGATGGTGAAGGCGCCCTCGGCGAGCGACTTGGAGTCGTCGTAGAGCTGGGTCAGGTCGATGTCGGAGACGGTGCCGCGGCCCTCGCAGTGCGTGCACATGCCGCCGGTGCGCTGGAAGGTCGCCTTCACCGCCTTCTTGTTGCCGCGCTCGACGGTGATCGCGCCGCTGGCCCGGACCGAGGCGGTGTTGAAGGAGTAGGCGCTGGGCGGGCCGATGTGCGGCTCGCCGAGGCGGCTGAAGAGGATGCGCAGCATCGCGTTGACGTCGGTGGCGGTGCCGACGGTGGAGCGCGGGTCGGCGCCCATCCGCTGCTGGTCGACGATGATCGCGGTGGTGAGGCCGTCCAGGACGTCCACCTCGGGCCGCGCGAGGGTGGGCATGAAGCCCTGGACGAACGCGCTGTAGGTCTCGTTGATCAGCCGCTGCGACTCGGCGGCGATGGTGTTGAAGACCAGTGAGCTCTTGCCCGAGCCGGAGACTCCGGTGAACACGGTCAGCCGGCGCTTGGGAAGGTCGACGCTGACGTCCTTGAGGTTGTTCTCGCGGGCGCCGTGCACACGGATCAGGTCGTGGCTGTCGGCGACGTGCGATCCGGGCCCCTGCGGGCCCGGCCTCTTGGCGCTGCTCATCGTGTCTCCATCTGTCGGGGGCTCGGTGAGGGTGACGCCCTCAGTGCCTCGGTGGTCACACGCTAGAGGGGCGACGACGGCCCGCGCTTCTCGATTACTGACTCGGTCACTGATCCGCTTCTCGTCCGCCGATCCGCTCGGATGACCCGCGCACCGGCCCGGAGGAAATCGGAATGGACCCGTCCGGGTGAATCCGTGTCGGCCCGCGGTGTCCGGGTACGCGGTCCGCACCCCCTGAGGATGTGGAGGGAGACATGCAGCGAGGCAGCGACCGGATGAGCGTCCACCGCGACGACGAGATGAAGCACGAACTGCAGGGTCTGCTCAGGTCCGGGCACCCCACCCGCAGCGAGGAGTGGAACGACCCGGAGCCGGCCGCCGAGGACGATCCGGACGTCGTGTACGGACCCGTGACACCGGGCCGCGGACCGACGTACCTGGAGGCGCTGCGGCTGGAGCTGGCCCGGAACCTGACCCGGGGCAGCTTCCCCGCGGGACCGCGGGAACTGACCCGCGCGCTGCGCCGCGGCAACGCGCCGGACGCCCTCGTCGAAGGGCTGGACCGGCTGCCGCACAAGGCGCGCTACGACAACGTCCAGGAACTGGCGGTGGCCCTCACCGAGAGCGGCCGGTCCGGTCCGTCCGGTACCTGAAGGAAGGGAGTCCGAACTCCATGCGCATCGCATTTCTCACCGCGCCCGAGGGCGTGGAGCAGGTCGAACTGACCGAGCCGTGGAAGGCGGCGAAGGACGCGGGGCACGACCCCGTGCTGGTCTCCACGCAGTCCGGAGAGATCCAGGGCTTCAACCATCTCGACAAGGCGGACACCTTCCCGGTCGACGAGGTGGTGGGCGACACGTCCGCCGACTCCTTCGGCGGCCTGGTGCTGCCCGGCGGGGTGGCCAACCCGGACTTCCTGCGGACGGACGAGAAGGCCGTGGCCTTCGTCAAGGACTTCTTCACGCAGGGCCGCCCGGTGGCCGCCATCTGCCACGCGCCGTGGACGCTCGTCGAGGCGGACGTCGTGCGCGGCCGCACCATGACCTCGTGGCCCAGTCTGCGGACCGATCTGCGCAACGCGGGCGCCACCTGGGTCGACGAACAGGTCAAGGTCTGCGACGGGGGCAGCAACACCCTGATCACCAGCCGCAAGCCGGACGACCTCGCGGCCTTCTGCGAGACCTACCTCGCGGAGTTCGCCAAGGCGGCCGGCTGAGGCGGGCGGACAAGATCACGGACGGCGGGCCACCGGCGAGGGATCGCGGTGGCCCGCCGTCGTGCTCAGCCACCGGGCGCGGCGGTCTGGCCGCAGCCGCGCTCCCGGGCGCCCTCGCGGGTGCGGCCCGCGGCCACCGGGCGCCGGGGGTTGCGGCGCAGCCATTCGCCCTCGAGCCTGGCCATTCGGTCGTTGTGGGCCCGCAGCGCGTCGTTCGACCCGTACAGGAGGGTGTCGTGGCGCGTGCGGTGGATGGTCTCCAGCTCTTTCATCAGCTGCTGGTCGTCCAGGCGGCCCGGGTCCACTCCGGTCATGGTGTCGTCCCGCGTGTCGTGTTCGTTCATGCGTCCCGGGTACCCGCCCCGGAGCACTACCACCCCCGAGCGGCACCCGGGAGGGCAGCCACATGGACCTCGCGTTTCTCCACCCCCTCTACGAACACCAGGGACCCTGGGCCTCCGTCTACGTCGATCTCTCCCGGAACGCGGAGGACACCGCCCACGAGCGCGAGCTGACGGCCGCCGCGGTCGCCCGGGAGCTGGCGGAGCAGGGCGCCGACGAGGCCACCTGCCGGGCGGTGCGGGAGGCGGTGGACGAGCTGCGGCACGCCACCGATCCGCACGGGCGGGCCCTGTTCGCCTGCGCCGGCCAGGTGGTCCTCGATCCGCCGCTGGCCCGGCCCCCGTACGGCGGCACCACCGCCGACTGGGCCCCGCTGCCGCACGTGACGCCGCTGCTCGACCTGGCCGGCGAGGACCCGGTGTGCGTGGTGGCGTACATCGACCGCAAGGGCGCCGACTTCGAGCTGCGCAGTGCGCTGGGCAGCTCGAACGCGGGCGGCGTGACCGGACGGCAGTGGCCGGTGCACCGCACGAGCAGCGTGGACTGGTCGGAGCGCCACTTCCAGCTCCGGGTGGAGAACACCTGGGAGCACAACGCGGCGGAGATCGCGGACGCGCTCGCCGTGTGCCAGGAGGAGACGGGTGCCGACCTGCTGATCCTGGTGGGCGACGACCGGGAGCGGCGTTCCGTGCACGAGCGGCTGCCGGGCCGCCTGCAGGAGCGCGTCGCCGAGGCCTCGCGCGGCGCCGGCAGCAGGCTGCTGGACGACGAGGTGGAGGGCCTGCGCGAGGACCACGTCCGCAGCCGCGCCCGAGAGGACCTGGACCGGTTCCTGGCCGCGAGGTCGCGGGACGACGAGGGCCGGTCCGGCGCGGCGGAGGGCGTGCCCGCGCTGGTCGAGGCCGCCCGGGAGCACCGCATCGACGAGCTGCTGGTCATCCCGGACGCCCCCGACACGCACCGGGAGGTGTGGATCGGCGAGGACGCCGACCAGGTGGCCGTGCGCCGTACCGAGCTCAAGACGCTCGGCGAGCAGAACTCCTGGTCGGCCCGGGCGGACGACGCCCTGCTGCGCTCCGCGGTGATGACCGGTGCCCCGGCGATCTCGGTGACGCCGGTGCTGCCGCCGGAGACCGCGGAGAAGGCTCCGGTGGGCGGCCTGGGGGCGCTGCTGCGCTGGAGGTGACCTCGATCCGGCACCCGGCCGGGGTGGCTCAGCGCGCCCGCTCGACCCGCCGTTCGTCCCAGACCGGCTCCGGCGTCTCGCGCACGCGTCCGTCGCTGCCGAAGACCAGGTAGCGGTCGAAGGAGCGGGCGAACCAGCGGTCGTGGGTGACCGCGAGGACCGTGCCCTCGAAGCCCTCCAGGCCTTCCTGGAGGGCTTCGGCCGATTCCAGATCGAGGTTGTCGGTGGGTTCGTCGAGGAGCAGCGCGGTGACGCCCTGGAGTTCGAGCAGCAGGATCTGGAAGCGGGCCTGCTGGCCGCCGGAGAGCCGGTCGAAGGACTGCTCGGCCTGCTGGGTCAGTTCGTAGCGCCGCAGCCGGGACATGGCGGCGCCCCGGTCCTGGGAGTGCTCGGTCCACAAGATGTCCAGGAGGGTGCGGCCCAGCAGCTCGGGGTGGGCGTGGGTCTGCGCGAAGTGTCCCGGCAGCACGCGCGCACCGAGCTTCCAGTTCCCGGTGTGCGCCACGGCGTCGCCGGCCAGCAGCCGCAGGAAGTGCGACTTGCCGGAGCCGTTGGAGCCGAGGACCGCGACCCGTTCGCCGTAGAACACCTCCAGGTCGAAGGGTTTCATCAGGCCGGTCAGTTCCAGTTGCTCGCAGGTGACGGCGCGGACACCGGTGCGGCCGCCCTTCAGGCGCATCCTGATGTCCTGTTCGCGCGGCGGCTCGGGCGGCGGGCCGGCCTCCTCGAACTTGCGCAGCCGGGTCTGGGCGGCGCGGTAGCGGGACGCCATGTCCGGGCTGTTCTCCGCCGCCTGACGCAGCGTCAGGACGAGCTTCTTCAGCTGGGCGTGCTTCTCGTCCCAGCGGCGGCGCAGTTCCTCGAAGCGCGCGAAGCGCTCCCGGCGGGCCTCGTGGAAGGTGGCGAAGCCGCCGCCGTGCACCCAGGCGTCGGCACCCGCGGGTCCCGGCTCGACGGAGACGATCTTCTGTGCGGCGCGGGCGAGCAGTTCGCGGTCGTGGGAGACG
The DNA here is from genome assembly GCF_000772045.1 of Streptomyces sp. CCM_MD2014. Classification (GTDB taxonomy): domain Bacteria; phylum Actinomycetota; class Actinomycetes; order Streptomycetales; family Streptomycetaceae; genus Streptomyces; species Streptomyces salinarius. The sequence goes on from NZ_CP009754.1 coordinate 1,365,439, forward strand.
AACAGCACGGTCTTGCGGGTCTCGGCGAGCCGCTCCTCCAGCCAGCGTTTGCCGGGCACGTCGAGATAGTTGTCCGGCTCGTCGAGCAGGAGCACCTCGTCGGTGCCGCGCAGCAGGGCCTCCAGCACCAGCCGCTTCTGTTCGCCGCCGGACAGGGTGCTCACCTGCCGCCACTGGGCCTTCTCGTACGGCACCCCGAGCGCGGCCGTGGTGCAGATGTCCCACAGTGTCTCGGCCTCGTAGCCCTGGGCCTCGGCCCAGTCGGCGAGCGCCTGCGCGTAGCGCATCTGGGCGGCCTCGTCGTCGACCGTCATGATCGCGTGCTCGGCGGCGTCGACGGCACGGGCGGCCTCGCGGATCCGGGGCTGCGCCACGGACACCAGCAGGTCGCGCACGGTCGTCTCGTCCCGTACGGAACCGACGAACTGGCGCATGACGCCGAGGCCGCCGGTGACGGTGACGGAGCCGCCGTGCGGCTTCAGCTCGCCGGCCAGCAGCCGCAGCAGGGTGGTCTTGCCCGCGCCGTTGGGTCCGACGAGGGCCACGACGGCCCCCTCCCCCACCCGGAAGGAGACATCGCCGAGCAGTGCCCTCCCGTCGGGGAGGTAGTACTCCAGGTGCGCGGCTTCGAGATGACCCATGGGACCGGATTCTGCGGCTCCGGCCGGGCTCCGGGCAAACCGTTTTCGGCGGCGGGACCGGGACGCGCGGCACGTGGGGAGCGCCACGGCAGGAAACGCCGTCCGCAGGGTAGGGGAGAGCCATGAGTCCCGACGTAGACCTCACCGCCCCGACGCCCGGCCCGCACCCCCTGCGCACCGGCTTCCTGCGGCTGGACCAGCGGCTGTTCGAGGCCGTCGCCGCCCGTACCTGGCCCGGCGCGGACCCCCTGCTGCCCCGGTTGAGCCGGAGCGCCAACCACGGAGTGCTGTGGTTCGCGGCGGGCGCCGCGCTGGCCGCGACCCGCACCCCGAGGGCCCGGCGGGCCGCCGCCCGGGGCCTCGCCTCGCTGGGTCTGGCCTCGCTGACGATCAACACCCTCGGGAAGCGCTCGGTGCGCCGGCCCCGGCCGGTCCTCGACCCGGTCCCGCTGGTGCGGCAGTTGAAGCGGCAGCCGATCACGACGTCGTTCCCGTCCGGGCACGCCGCGTCGGCCGCCGCCTTCGCGACCGGCGTCGCACTGGAGTCCCCGGCGTGGGGGGCGGCGGTGGCCCCGGTGGCGGCCGCGGTCGCCCTGTCCCGGGTCTACACCGGCGTCCACTTCCCGAGCGACGTGCTGGCCGGCGCGGCGCTCGGGGCGGGTGCCGCGTTCGCCGTACGGGGGATGGTGCCGACGCGGGCCCAGCACGTGCCGCCGGCCCGGCCGCGCGCCGAGGTGCCCGCGCTGCCCGGCGGCGAGGGGCTCGTCATGGTCGCCAACGTCGGCTCGGGCACCTCGGAGAGGGTGCGGGCGCTGTGCGACGCGCTGCCCGACGCCGAGGTCGTGGAGTGCGAGCCGGGGGACGTCCGGGCCGAGCTGGAGAAGGCGGCCGGGCACGCCCGGGCGCTCGGTGTGTGCGGCGGCGACGGCACCGTGAACGCCGCGGCCGAGATCGCGCTCCGGCACGGGCTGCCCCTCGCCGTCCTGCCCGGCGGCACGCTCAACCACTTCGCCTACGACCTGGGCATCGAGGACGTACGGGATCTGTGCGGCGCGCTGGAGCGGGGCGAGGGTGTGCGGGTGGACGTGGGCCGGTTCGCCTCCGGCGGGCGGCGCGGCGTGTTCCTGAACACCTTCAGCCTCGGTGTGTACCCGGAGCTGGTGAACGAGCGGGAGCGCTGGTCGTCCCGGATCGGCGGCTGGCCGGCCGGGGTGCTCGCGGCCGTACGGGTGCTGCGCGCCGACCGGCACCCGCTGGAGGCCGAGGTGCGGGGCCGCAGGCGTCCGCTGTGGATGCTGTTCGCGGGCAACGGCACGTACCACCGCCGGGGGCTGGCCTCGGGACGCCGGCTCGACCTGGCGGACGGCCAGTTGGACGTGCGGGTGGTGCACGGGGGCCGCCGGCCCGCCCTGCGGCTGCTCTCCGCGGCCCTCGCGGGACCGCTGACCCGCTCCCCCGCCCACGCCGCGGTGCAGGTACCCCGGCTGCGCCTGTCGGGGGTCGCGCCGGGCACGCTGATGGCGTACGACGGCGAGCTGACCGAGACCGAGGGCGATCTGACGCTGGAGAAGCTGCCCGAGGCGCTCACGGTGTACCGGCCGCTGCCCGGCGGCGGGCTGCTCTCCTGACGCTCCGTCAGTCCATATCGCAATACGGGGATCTCACTATGCGGCTGTCCGGCGTACCGTGAGCGCACTGCCGTGAGAGGGGATCCACCATGCCGAAGCCGCATGAGACCGCCGTCTACACGCACGGGCACCACGAGTCCGTGCTCCGCTCGCACACCTGGCGCACCGCCGAGAACTCCGCCGCCTACCTGCTGGGGTCGCTGCGGCCGCACATGCGGATCCTGGACATCGGCTGCGGACCCGGCACCATCACCGCCGACCTGGCGGAACTGGTGCCGGACGGCCACGTCACCGGTGTGGACCGGGCTCCGGAGATCGTGGAGAGGGCCCGGGCCACGGCCGCCGGGCGCGGGCTGGCCAACACCGACTTCGCGGTCGCCGACGTGCACGCGCTGGACTACCCGGACGACACCTTCTGCGTGGTCCACGCCCACCAGGTGCTCCAGCACGTGGGCGACCCGGTGCAGGCGCTGCGGGAGATGAAGAGGGTCGCGAAGCCGAACGGGATCATCGCCGTCCGCGACTCCGACTACGGCGCCATGACCTGGTACCCCGCGTCCCCGGGCATGGACGAATGGCTGGACCTGTACCGCCGGGTGGCCCGCGCCAACGGGGGCGAGCCGGAGGCCGGGCGCCGGCTGAAGGCCTGGGCCCTGGAGGCGGGGTTCACCGACATCACGGCGACCTCGGCCACCTGGACCTTCGCCACACCTCGGGAGCGGGAGTGGTGGAGCGGCCTGTGGGCGGACCGCACCCTGGCGTCGGCGTACGCGGAACGCGCCACCGAGGGCGGTCACGCGACGCCGGAACAGTTGCGGGCCGTCTCGGCGGCCTGGCGGGAGTGGGGAAAGCGGCCGGAGAGCTGGTTCAGCGTCCTGCACGGAGAAATTCTGTGCCGAAAGGAAGCCTGACCGACGCCTGTTCGGTGGATTTCGGGAAACCAGTACGGCAGGAGGTTATAAACTATGGTTCCGCTTCTGCTCGTACTGCTTCTCGCGATCGTCCTTTTCGGTGTCGGGTTCGCGGTGAAGGTTCTCTGGTGGATCGCTCTGGCGGTTCTGGTCCTGTGGCTGATCGGTTTCCTGGCCCGCGGGACGAAGGCCGGTGGCGGCAGGAGCCGCTGGTACCGGTGGTGAACGACCGGTGACGCACGGCCGGTGATGGACGGCCGGTGACGAACGACCGGTGACGAGGCTGCTGCCCCGGGAGTGACGCTCACTCCCGGGGCAGCAGCGGTCCCAGCGGCCCGAGGTCCAGGTTCAGGTCCTCGGGCCGCAGTCCGTAGCGGTCGCGCAGTTCGGTCATGCGGTCGTCGAGGAGCATCAGGGTGAGCCCGATCCGCTCCTCCTGGTCCTCGCTCAGGTCGCCCTCGTCGACGCGGCGCAGCGCCTGGCGTTCCATGAGCTGGCGCAGCAGCTCGACGACCGTCAGCACCAGCTTCATCAGGTCGCGCTCGACCGTGTCGGGGTCGAGGTCGAGGCGGCGCGGGCGAGGCTCGGCCGGTTCCGGACGCCCGGTGTGTTCGGTCATGTCAGTCCCCGAACGGTGAGGGGACGTTGCGGTTGACCGAGCTGATCAGCGCGTTCAGGTCGATGCGGACCAGGTCGACGTCCGCGATGCGCAGCGTGACGTCGCCGGTGATGACGACTCCGCCGGCCAGCAGCCGGTCGAGCAGGTCCACGAGGGCGATCTCACGGCGCTCCACGACGGTCATGATCCCTCCCCCGCATTCTCTCCGGCGAAGGAATAGGCCGCCCAGGGACCGGTGAGTTCCACGCGCATTCCTGGCACGTCGTCCTTCGTGCGGTCCACCATTTCCACGAATTCCTCGGATGCGTCGCGGCGCACCAGATAGGCGGCGTTGAGGACGTTCCGACCGGCCGCCCCGGAAAGGCGCGGATTCTGCGGTGCGTGCAGCCGCGCGTCGTCGGCCCGGCCGGACAGCGTCGTGTGCAGACCCGTGGCGAACTCCTCGGCCCTGCTCCACAGGTCCTCGTTCGCCCGGGACTGCCGGCGCCGCTGCCGCAGGTAGTCCCGGCCCGAGACGGGCTTCGGCGCGGGCGGGGCCGGTGCGGCCGGCCGACTGGCCCCCGCCTGCTCGGTCTTCTCCGTCTCGACGTACACCTTCACGCCCCACTCCACCCGGCCGTCCAGCCGGTCGAGCGTGCGCCGGAAGGCCGCCTCGCGCTCCTCCAGCATCACGCGTACGCCGCTGTCGTCCCGGAAGACGGTGGCCAGCCGGAGCGGCAGCGGGGTGGTGACGGCGGTGAGCGCGTCGACGACCTGCTGGTGGGCGCGGGCGGTGGCGGTCAGCCAGTCCAGGTCCTCCAGGTGGGCGCGCAGCGCCTCCTCGCTGAAGTCGGCCTCGGGCACATGGCTGACGACGGCGACCAGGTCGCCGTGCGGCAGCAGCCGGGGCGGGTCGCCCGCGACGCCCGTGAGCTGGGTCTGCAGGGCCGCGTCGAAGGGGCGGCAGACGGCGTAGACGTAGCGCAGTCCGGTCACGGCGCCTCCCTCGGTACGCGGCCCGGGTCCAGCTCACGCAGGCGTTCGCGCAGCGCCGCGTTCTCCCGGGCGAGCTCGTCGTGCCGGGCGCGCGAGGACAGGGCGGGATCGCTCTCCCACCAGTCGATGCCCATCTCCTTGGCCTTGTCCACGGAGGCGACGACGAGCCGGAGCTTGATCGTCAGCAACTCGATGTCGAGCAGGTTGATCTTGATGTCGCCCGCGATCACGACTCCCTTGTCGAGCACCCGCTCCAGGATGTCGGCGAGGTTGGCGCTCTGTCCCTGGCCGTAGGGATCGGGCAGCCGGCTGGGGGTGGTCATCGACGGCTCCCGCCCTCGGCGTCCTCGTACTCCTCACGGGACGCGTACTCGTCCTCCCCGGCTTCCTTGTCCGCCGGGGGCTCCTCGTACTCGCCCTCGGGCTCCTCCTCGTACTCGGCGTCGGCCTCTTCCGGCTCCTCCTCGTACTCGCCCTCGGGCTCTTCCTCGTACTCGCCCTCGGGCTCCTCGTCGTACTCGGCCTCCGCCTCGCCCTCGGACTCCTGCTCCGGTTCCTGCTCCCGGCCCTGCTGCTCTTCCTCCTCCGCGACGGCGTCCTCGTGGCTGCGGACGACCTCACCGTCGCGGATCTCGCCGCGCCAGCCGTCGTCGGCCTCGCCCTTGAAGGTGATGTGACGGACGTAGTTCTTCAGGTCGAGCCGGGCCCGGCGGCCCTGGGCGCGCCAGATGTTGCCGGTCTTCTCGAACAGGCCGCTCGGGTAGTACTCGATGACCAGGACCACGCGGGTCAGGCTGGGGGCGAGCTCGTGGAAGCTGACGACGCCCTTGGTGGAGCCCTTGGCGCCCTCGGACGTCCAGGAGATCCGGTCGTCGGGCACCTGCTCGGTGGTCGTCGCCTTCCAGCTGCGGTTGGACCAAAAGACCTTCAGCTGCCAGTCGGAGGTCGTGTCGTCGGCGCGGTTCGCGCTCTTGACGCCCTTGGCGAAGGTGCTGAAGTCCTGGTACTGGGTCCACTGGTCGTAGGCGGTGCGCAGCGGCACGCCGACGTCGACGTACTCGATGATGACCGTCGGCTTCTGGCCGCCCCCGCCCTTCTTCCCGCCCTTGCCGCCGGTGAGGTTCTTGAAGGCGCCGACCACGTTGTCCTTCACCTTGCCGGCGCCGACCTCGAAGGCCGCCCGCATCGGACTCTTGCCCTCGGCGAGCTTGCGTCCGCCGTCGAGGGCGAGCTTGGCGAAGCCTGGACTGTTGCCCTCGGCGATGTCGTTGAGCTTGCCGGTGGTCTCGCCGAGCTTGGTGCCGAGGCCGGTCAGCAGCCGGGTGGCCTGGGCGGCGAGGTAGTCCTGCACCTCCGCCTTCAGGCGGTCGGCCGCCTCGCTCTGCGCGACGTCGGCCAGCGGGTTCTTCTTCGCGGCGTCTCCCGCCTTGGAGGCCGCGGATCCGAGGGTGTCGCTCATCGCTCACCACCGCCCTTCGGCTGGCGGGCACCGGACGTCTTCTTGGCGGCCGCCTTCTTCGCGGGCTGGGCCCGCTTCGCCGCCGCCTTCCTCGCGGGCGCCTTGGCCGCGGCCTTCTTCGCGGGCGTCTTCTTGGCGGTCTTGCGCGCTTCGGGCGGAGCCTTCCTGGCCGGCCGCTCGCGCCGCGGTGCGCGCCGTTCCCCGCGCTCGTCGCGCTCCTCACGCTCCTCGTACTCCGAGTCCTCCGAGTCCTCGGAGTCGCGGGAGTCGTCGGATCCGACGCCGGCTGCCTGGGACGCCCCGCCGGAGAGCTGGTCGCGCACCTCGGCGGTGCGCCCGTGCAGCCGGTCGGCCAGCGCGTCCAGCCGCCGCTCGACCAGGGCGCCCGAGGCCGCCTTGCCCACGCCCCGCAGATCCGTGCGCAGCTGGTCCCCGATCTCCTTGAACTGCGGGTTGTTCTGCAGTTGTCCGGAGACCAGTTCGGCGATGCCCTTCGGGGTCAGGTTCATCTTCTTGCCGGCCACCATGGTGCCCACGGCGACCGCGAGTTTCAGCTTCTTGGTACGTCCCAGCAGATAACCGGCCCCTATCGCGAGGCCCAGTCCCGTTCGGTTCATGGTGCCGTCCCGTTGCCCAATCCCGCGCTCGTGCGCGTAGCGATCTCCAGCCGGTCCAGAAGCTCGTCCTCCTGTCGGTCGAACTCCTCCTCGGTGATCTCCCCGGCCTCCAACTGCTCCTCCAGGCGGGCAAGTTCGGCTCGTACGGTGGCGGGGTCGTAGTAGATTCGCTCCGCCTCGCTCAGTACCTGTCTGATGGCCCAGCCGCTGCCGCGCACCGGTGCGAACGGCAGCAGCAGGACTTCCGAGATCAGCCCCATGTCGTCACCCCGCTCCGGCGTCCGCCCCGCCGGCCGCGGTCCCCGCGGGCTCGGCCGGGCCGGGCTCGACGAAGCTGTACGGCGGGAGCGGACCGTTCAGGCGGACCTCCAGGTGCGGCATGTCGCCGCGGGCCCGCTCGACGGCCTCCAGGAAGTCGTCGGCCGCCTCCCGCTTGACCAGGAACGAGACGTTGGCCAGCCAGCCGGTGGACTCGGGGCCCACGCTCACGGCGTCGGCGGCCGGTTCCAGGGCGCGCTCCAGCGTGGTGGCATCCTCGGCCTCCTTGTCCTTGACCGCGGCCGCGACCATCTCGCCGAGCCGGATCTTCGTCTCGTACGTTCCGCCGCCCGCCTGCCGGTTGGACTCCGCGAGGGCGCGGATCTCGGGGTTCTGGGCCATCACGTGGTGCAGCACGGCCTCTTCGACGTGGGTGGCCTTGACGTTGTACTCGACCCGGCCGTCCAGCGCTCCCAGGCGCTCCGCGTAGTGTTCGGCGCGCTCGGCGAGCACCCCGGTGACCGCCTTGTCGTCCGGGGCGATGCTGCCGAAGCGCATGGGCAGCACGCAGCCGTCCGCGCCGACCTCGCTGAGCACGTTCTGGTGGGCGAGCAGTTCCCTGCGCTTGGGGCGCAGTCCCTCGGGTGCGTCGCTGACGACGGCCGCCAGGCCGCCCTCCTTGAGGATCCGCACCTCGCGCGGCGGGTCACCGACGCCGCCCGTGCCCTCGGGGAGCGAGGGATGCGTGGCGGCGGTGATGCCGTAGACGTACGTACTCACTCCTGCTCCTCCTTCCGGCGCGGGGGCGCGGCCTTGCGGGCGCGCGGTCGCGACGAGGTCTCGCGCTCGGAGCCGCCCTCGTCACGGGCCTGCTTGAACGCGTCGGAGATGGTCTCGGCGGCGCCGGACAGCGCCCCCTTGGACTTGCCGCGGGCGCCGGACTCGGTCATCTCGCCGACCAGGTCGGGCAGCCCCGGGTCCTTGCGCGGTCCGGCCTCCAGGTCGAGCCGGTTGCACGCCTCGGCGAAGCGCAGATAGGTGTCCACGCTGGCGACGACGACACGGACGTCGATCTTCAGGATCTCGATGCCGACCAGGGACACGCGCACGAAGGCGTCGATGACGAGCCCCCTGTCCAGAACAAGCTCGAGCACGTCGTAGAGGCCGCTGCTGCCGCCTCCGCCGCCGGTCTGTTGTGCCGGTACGACAGTCATGCCTGCTGTTCCTCCATCTTGTCGGTGGTGTGGGTGGTATGCGCGATGCGCTTGGGTGGGGGCGGACGCCGTGCGCCGGTCTAGCGGCTGCCGCGGGCGTCGGCCCGGCCGCGCTCGTAGCGCCGTACGCGCCGGTAGCCCGTGAGCTGCCCGTCGGCGTCCAGTTCCACCTGGTAGCTCGCCATCAGGCTCATGGTGTCGGGCACCCGCTCGAGTTCCAGGACCTCGACCTCCAGCGCCCAGCCCTCGTCCGTCTGCTCGAAGGACGACACGGACTCGGCGGTCATCCCCGTGAGCTCCGCCAGCTGGGCGCGCGCCTCGCGCAGGACCTCCATCGGCCTGGGACGGCGCGGCTCCTGTGACGACTGCGACGTTTGGGACTTGGGAGTCTTCCGGGATGTATGTGGCTTTCGTGAACTCTGTTGTGCGTCTTGCGAGTCGGATGTGCTGTTCGTGTTCGACATGGCCACCTCCCCCTCCGTGTGGCCGCATGTGTGTTCGCCAAACCTCGCCGAGTTGCGCGACTCGCTCAGTCGTGCAAGGCGTTCAGCCGCCGCCGGGCGGGGCCGAGGGCCCGGGCGCGGTCCGTGAGCCCGGCCCAGGGCCTGGTCCGGGCCTGTTCCACGGCGTCCGCGATGGTCCAGCGCCGGGCGTGCAGACCGGGGTCGTCCAGCTGGTCCCAGGAGATGGGCGTGGCCACGGGGGCGCCGGGGCGGGCGCGCACGGTGAAGGGGGCGACCGCGGTCTGGGCGTAGGCGTTGCGCTGGATGTCGAGGTAGAGCCGGTCGCCGCGGTCCTTCTTGCGGGCGGCGGTGGTGAGCCGGTCGGGGTGGGCGGCTGCCAGGACGTCGGCGACGGCCCGCGCGAAGTCGCGTACGTCGTCGAAGTCCTGGCAGCCGTCCAGCGGAACCACGACGTGCAGCCCCCGGGAGCCGGTGGTCATCGGCGCCGAGGGCAGCTTCAGCTCGTCGAGCAGTTCCGCCAGCAGCCGGGCCGCCTCCCGGACCGCCTCGAAGTCGTCTCCGGCCGGGTCGAGGTCGAAGACCATGCGGTCGGGCCGGTCGATCTCCGCGGTCCGGGACAGCCAGCGGTGCAGGGTGAGTGCGGCCTGGTCGGCGAGGTAGACGAGGGTGGCGGAGTCGTCGCAGACGGTGTGGCAGACCGTGCCGCCCTCCTTGCCGACCTCGACGCGTTCGATCCACTCCGGGTAGTGCTCCGGGGTGTTCTTCTGCATGAACCGCGGTCCGTCGATCCCGTCCGGGTGCCGCTCCAGCATCAGGGGGCGGCCCCGCAGGTGGGGCAGCATGAACGGGGCGACGGCCCGGTGGTAGTCGACGAGATCGCCCTTGGTGTACTCCTTCGGCTCCTCGGCGCCGCCCGCACCGGCCGGGAACAGCACCTTGTCCGGCCGGTGGACCTCCACGGTGCGGCGCCCGGCCCGCACGGTCCGGGCGGTCCGGGCGCCGTCACCGCCGCTGCCGCCGTTCTGGCCCCCGCGCCCGCTCACGGCACGATCGCCTGCTCCACGAGCATCCGGGCGGCCGCCTCGATGGACTCGGCGTCGATCCCCGCGGCGTGCAGTTCCTCCGCCGGGGACGCGGAGCCCGGCATCGTCGTGACCGCGAGCCGCACCAGCCGGGGCACGGGCCGCCCGTCCGTGAACGCGTCCAGGACGGCGTCGCCGATGCCGCCCTCGCGGCGGTGGTCCTCCACGGTCACCAGGCAGCCGGTCTCCTCGGCGGCGGCGCGCAGGGTGGCCCGGTCCACGGGCTTGACGGAGTACAGGTCGATCACCCGGACCGGGATGCCGTCCCGTTCGAGGGCGTCGGCCGCGGCGAGCGCCTCGTGCACGGTCACGCCGGCCGCGACGACGGTGAGCCGGTCACGGTCGGAGGAGCGCAGCACCTTGCTGCCGCCGACGGGGAACTCCTCGTCGGGTCCGTAGACCACCTTGCTCTCGCCGCGCGAGGTGCGCAGGTACCGGATGCCCTCCAGGCCGGCCATCTCGGCGACCAGGCGAGCGGTCTGGTTGGCGTCGCACGGGTACAGCACGGTCGAGCCGTGGACGGCCCGCATCATCGCGAGGTCCTCCAGACCCATCTGGCTGGGTCCGTCCTGGCCGATGGCGACGCCCGCGTGGGAGCCGACGAGGTTGATGCCGGAGCCGCTGATCGAGGCCATGCGCACGAAATCGTAGGCGCGGGTCAGGAACGCGGCGAACGTGGTGGCGAACGGCACCCAGCCGCGCGCCGCCATCCCCACGGCGGCGGCGACCATCTGCTGCTCGGCGATGTAGCACTCGAAGTAGCGCTCGGGGTGTTCCTTGGCGAAGAACTCGGCCCGGGTGGAGTCGCCGACCTCGCCGTCGAGGGCGACGACGTCGCCGCGCGCGGTGCCCACGGCCGCGAGCGCCTCGCCGAACGCGTTGCGGGTGGCGATCTCGTCACCCTTGTCGTAGCGGGGCAGCTCGGTCCGTCCGGTGCCCGTCGAATGGAGGGCCCGGGCGTCCTCGGGCGCGTGCACCCGCACCGTGAGGTCGCGGGGGCCGCCGAGTTCGGCGACGGCCTCCTCGGCCTCGGGCAGCGGCTTGCCGTGCTGCCCCTCGCGGTCCTCCACGGCCTTGACGCCCTTGCCCTTGAGGGTGCGGGCGATGATCGCGGTGGGCTGGCCCTTGGTGGACAGGGCCTCGCCGTAGGCGCGGTCGATGGCGTCGACGTCGTGGCCGTCGATCTCGATGGTGTGCCACTCGAAGGCCCGGAAGCGGCGCGCGTACGCGTCGAGGTCGTGGCCGTGCCGGGTGGGGCCGCGCTGGCCGAGCCGGTTGACGTCGACGATCACGGTGAGGTTGTCGAGGTGCTCGTGCCCGGCGTGCTCGGCGGCCTCCCACACCGATCCCTCGGCCATCTCGCTGTCGCCGCACAGGACCCACACGCGGTAGTCGGTGTGGTCGAGCCGCTTGCCGGACAGCGCGATGCCGACGCCCACGGGCAGTCCCTGCCCGAGCGACCCGGTGGCCGTCTCGACCCACGGCAGCCGCTGCGGCGTGGGGTGCCCCTCCAGGCGGCTGCCCAGCTTGCGGAAGGTGAGCAGTTCCTCGTCGTCGATGGCGCCGGCCGCCTTGAAGGCGGAGTAGAGCAGGGGCGAGGCGTGTCCCTTGGAAAGCACGAAGCGGTCGTTGCCGGGGTGGGCGGGGCGCCCGAAGTCGTAGCGGAGGTGGTTGGCCAGCAGTACGGCCATCAGGTCCGCGGCGGACATCGACGACGTCGGGTGCCCGGACCCCGCGGCGGCGGACGCCCGTACGCTGTCGACGCGCAACTGCTGTCCGAGATCGACGAGTTCACCGGTGTTCATGAGTCTCCTTCCGCGGCGCGGCCGTCGGTGCGCTTGACCGGGCCGGGGGCGATGTCGGGTCCCGGGGGCGGCTGGTTCGCCGGCGGTTCGGGACCGGGGTCGGTGGGCGGCCCCGCGGACCGGCTCGGTCCGGACGGGGCGGTGGGGCGTTTGCCGGCGGAGCCCTCACCGGCCGCCCGCGGGGCCTTTCCCGGCCTTCCGGAGCCTCCCCGGGCGGGGCGGGGTCCGGCGGCTTCCACGGCACGGCGTGGCTTGCCGGAAGCGCGGGGCGAGCCGGACGGCCCCTTCTTCGCACGCTCACCGTGCGGCTGGTTCCTGGCCGGTTCCCCGCCGGGCTGATTCCTGGCGCCCTCGCCGCCGGGCTGGTTCTTGGCGGGCTCGCCGCCGGGCTGGTTCTTGGCGGGCTCGCCGCCGGGCTGGTTCCTGGCCGGTTCCCCGCCCGGGCGGGACCGTGCGGGCTCGCCGCCCGGGCGGGACCGTGCGGGATCACTGTCCGGGCGGGACCGTGCGGGATCGCTGGCCGACTGGTTCTTCGCCGCCCCGGCGTTCGCTGTGCCGCCGGCCTGCGCGCCCCCCGGCCCGGTGTCCGACCGCTGCGTGCCGGGCGTCGTGGTCATCCCCGCCCCCTCCGGTCGCCCGGGTACCCGCGCGACCTCGGGCGACGACGATTCCAACGGCACGGACCAGGACCGTACGAGACCGAGCTGCACGGCCTGCCGGGGCAGCACCGCGTCGAGCAGCCAGTCGGCGGCGACCCGCACGCGGTTGCCCGGCATCGCCGCCAGGTGGTAGCCGCGGGTGACCGCGCCCGCCGCCGGGCCGGACATCGGCACGCCGAGCGGGTTGGCGGCGGCCTTGGCGCCGCCGAGGTCCACGACGAACCCCATGTCACGGTGGCGGTAGGCCCGCCGCTGCCCGCGGCCGAACGACGCGACGACGTTGTGGGCGCAGACCTTGCCGTGCCGCCAGGCGTGCTGGGCGGTCATCGGCGTGTACTGGCCCGGCTGGTTCAGGTCGGGCACGGCGGCCACGTCACCGCAGGCGAACAGCTCGGGCCGGCCCGGCACCTGGAGGTGGGGGTCGACGAGCAGCCGGCCGCGTTCCATGGGCAGCCCCAGGGACTCCACCAGCGGGTCGGGCCGTACGCCCACGCACCACACGAGTGTGCGGGTGTCGACGGTGGTCCCGTCGGTCAGTACGACCCCGTCGTGCGTGGCCTCCTTCACGGAGGTCCCCATGCGCACGTCGACACCCCGCTGCCGCAGGACCCGCTCGGCGGTGCGGGAGAGCCGTTCGTCCATCTCCGGCATGACCCGGGGCGCCACGTCGAGCAGCATCCAGCGCGGCCGCATGCCGGTGCGCATCGGGTGCTTGCGGACCTGCGCGTCGGTGTACATCGCACCGTGCGCGGCGACCTCGGTGCCGGTGTAGCCCGCGCCGACCACGACGAACGTGCACCGTGCGGCGCACTCCGCCCGGTCGTCTGCCGCCGCGGCCAGCTCCACCTGCCGGGTCACGTGGTCGCGCAGGTAGAGCGCCTCCGGCAGCCCGCGGAAGCCGTGGGCGTGCTCGGCGACGCCGGGGATGGGCAGCAGCTTGTTGACGCTGCCCGCGGCGAGCACCAGCCGGTCGTAGGACAGGGTGCCCTCCTCGCCCTCCGGGCCGGTGTAGTGCACGGTGCGCCCGTCGAGGTCGATGCCGTCGGCCTCACCGAGCACCAGCCGTACGTGCGGCAGCGTGCCCGACAGGGACACGCTGACCCGGCGCGGTTCCAGGATTCCGGCGGCGACCTGGGGCAGCAGGGGCAGGTACAGGAAGTAGTCGGTCGGGTTGAGCAGGGTGATGTCGGCCTGGTGCCGGGTGAGCCGGGACAGGGTGCGGGCCGTCCGGTACCCGGCGAAGCCGGCACCGACGATCACGATGCGGGGTCGGCTCACGGTTCGCCTCCGGGCTGTCGCGTACCTCGTGAGCCTTCCGCGTCCCCTTGGCCAGGGCGCCCAAACGTCCCCGGGGCGGCCGCACCCCACCGGCGAGGAGGCCGCCGTGCCACCGGTTTCCGGCCCGGTGCCCGGGTACCCGGCCCCGGACCCACCCGCTCCCTGTCCGGAGGCACCCCCTCATGCCCGAGTACGGCTATTTCCTCTCGTGCGAACAGTACGGTCCCGCTGAGCTCATCGAGCAGGCCCGAATGGCCGAGCAGGCCGGTTTCCAGGCACTGTGGATCTCCGACCACTACCACCCCTGGAACGGCGAACAGGGCCAGAGTCCGTTCGTGTGGTCGGTGATCGGCGCGTTGTCCGACGCCGTGTCCCTGCCGATCGAGACGGCGGTGACCTGCCCGACGGTGCGCATCCACCCGGCGGTGGTGGCGCAGGCCGCGGCGACCAGCGCGGTGATGACCGACGGCCGGTTCCGGCTGGGCGTCGGCACCGGCGAGGCGCTGAACGAGCACATCTTCGGCGACGCCTGGCCTGCCGCACACGTACGCCTGGAGATGCTGGAGGAGGCCATCCTGATCATCCGCCGGCTGCTCACCGGGGAGGAGGTCAACCACCACGGCACCCACTACACGGTGGAGAACGCCCGCCTGTACACGGTGCCGGACGAGCCGGTGCCGATCGACATCTCGGGGTTCGGTCCCTCGGCCACGAAGCTGGCGGCCCGGGTCGGGGACGGCTACATCACGATGATGCCGGACGCCTCGATGGTGGAGCAGTACCGCAAGGGCGGGGGCGGCGGCCACCTGGTCAGCGGCGGCACCAAGGTCTGCTACGACACCGACAAGGACGCGGCCGTGCGCACGGTTCACCGGCTGTGGGCCAACGAGCAGCTGCCCGGCGAGCTGGGCCAGGTACTGCCCTCGCCGAAACACTTCGAGCAGGCGCAGACCCTGGTCACCGAGGACATGGTCCGCGACAACCGGGTGTGCGGCGCCGACGTGGACGAGCACGTGGCGGAGCTGAAGCAGTTCGCCGACGCCGGCTTCGACCGGGTCTACGTCAACCAGATCGGCCCGGATCTGCGCGGCTTCTTCGACCTGTACCGCACCAAGGTGCTGCCGCAGCTCCAGCAGAGCACCTGACCGCGGCACGACAGGCACGGCAGAGCGCCTGACCGCGGCACGGCAGGCACCTCACCGGCCCGGCACGAGAAGGCGCCCCGCACGGAAGCATCCGTGCGGGGCGCACCCCGTCCGCGGCCGGTCAGCCGCGCTCGCGCCCGGCCTCGGGGTCGATGTCGTCCTGACGCGGGGCCGCCGGTCCGGTGCCGCCGGGTGCGGGCGTGCCCGCGCCCGGGGCGCCGGTCGCCGCGCCCGCGCCGCCGGGAGCGACGGGGGGCATCGGCGGGTACGGCACAGCGCCTAGGCCGCTCGGCGGTCCGCCGGGTGCGCCGCCGCCGACGACGTGCTCGTGACCGGCGCCGTGCGCGGAGTCCGGCCCGGAGGCGTGCGGCCGGGCCGCGCCGCGCAGCAAGTACGCCACGACGCCCAGGAGCACGGCCGTGATCAACGCCGCGGCCCAGCCCGGCAGTACGGCGGCGAGTGCCAGTCCCACGGCCAGCGCGACGGCGGCGCCCGCGTACAGGGCGGCGGTGCCGGACGCGGCGTACAGCGCGGCCTTGCGGCGCTGCCTGCGGGTCTGTTCGCGCAGTTCGTCGCGCACGGTCTCGCGTGCCACCTGCGCCAGCTCGTCGACCAGTTGCCTGTCCAGGTGTTCCAAGTGATCCATGCGGTCCATGTGTTGCGGGTACCCGCGGACCCGGCTTCCATGGCCGGACCGGCGGTGGCCGGCCGGCGGACGCAACTAGGCTCCTCCTCATGGACATTCTGGGAGCCACACTGCGCATCTACGTCGACGACCTGGACAAGGCGATCCCCTTCTACGAGCAACTGGCCGGGGGCGAAGCCCTCCGCTTCGAACGCGGCGGGGTCCACGTCGCCGCGGTCGGCTGCTTCCTGCTGATGAGCGGGCCCGAATCCCAACTCGAGGTGTTGCGCAAGGTGGCCGCGACCATCGCCGTGACGGACGTCGAGGAGACGCACCGCGTACTCGCCTCACTGGGCGCGGACATCATCGCCGGCCCGGTCGCCACGCCCGTCGGCCGCAACCTGATCGCCCGGCACCCGGACGGGACGATCTACGAGTACGTGGACCGGCAGCAGAAATAGACCCGGGTACCGGACGGGGCCGGACGGGCGGGCGGGTGCCCGGATCACTCCCGGTCCGGCCGCATCCTGAAGTCGTAGCGGGCCGGGAGCGGTGCGTCGTCCAGACGGGCCCACAGCAGGCCTATGCTCTCGGCGCCCTCTCTCAGGTCGGCGACCTCGAAGCCCTCGTCGAAGACGGCCCGCGCCTCCTCCCGCCGGCCCTCGGCGGCCAGCAACTCCGCCTCGGTCAGGCGGAAGCGGCCCCGCGCCCGCGTCTCCGGGTCCAGCCTCTCCCACACGGCACGGGCGTCGGCGGTGCGCCCGGCGGAGAGCAGCGCCCCGATCGCCTCGCCGCCGAGCGCGGCCGCGACGGCCGTCCACCGTCCGTCCGCGTCCTGCGGCCCGTCGGGCCGGCGTGCGCAGAGGTCGGCGAAGGCCTCCGCGTAACGGTCGGCGGCGCGCTCGCGGTGGCCGTCCTCCTGGTCGGCGACGGCGAGGCAGCGCAGCAACGGCCAGCGGTCGGCGGCGGCCCCCGGGCCCCGGTCGCTCCGGGGACCCTGGGCGCTTTCGGCACTCTGGAGGCTCTGGAGGCCGCGTTCCCAGCTGCGTACCGCCTGTGCGCGGTCGTCGCCGTGCCACTGGGCGACGCCGAGGTGGTACTCGGCCAGGGGTGTGGCGGCCGTCGTCTCCAGCATGTCCCGCCAGGGCCGGGCGACCAGCGTCCCGCCGGGCGGCTCGTGGTCCGCCGGCTCGGGCAGCGAACCGGCGCGCAGGAGGTGCAGCCAGGGCCGCTGCTGCTCACCGAGGGTGTCCTCGTCGAACGGTGTGCCGGGCAGTTTCCAGCCGGCCCGCAGTACTTCGAGGGCGCCCCAGCCCGACCCGGTGGCCAGACGCTCGCCCGGCTGCGCGTCGGCGTGCGGCCGCCAGGCGTCGTACGCGGCGTCGACGTCGGCCCGCGGCAGGACGGCCTCGAGCCGGTCCTCGGCCCCGCTCAGGACGCTGTGCCAGTCGCCCTCGGGCGGGGCGTCGAGCGGTCCGTACGCCTCCAGCCAGGCGATTTCGCTCTCCGCCTCCAGTTTGACGTGTTCGAGCTGGGTGCGGACGAGTCCGGCCTGGATCTCGCAGTAACCGCCGGTGCCGGGCTCGGTGAGCCACTCCTGCCAGCGCCGTCCGCCGGGCCCGGTGCCCCACACGAACAGCTTGCGGCCGCGCAGCACGTCGGTCGAGGTCTGCACCAGTCCGTGACCGTGCTCGTCGAGGGCGGCGATCCAGCGCCGCCGGTCGTCCGGCACCTCGTAGAAGTAGTCGGCGGCGTACCTGCTGTTCGGCGGGTACGTCCGGTCGACGCCGTCGTACTCCGGGACGGGCACGCGGCGCAGCCGTCGCTCGTAGCCGAAGTGCCAGGCCTCGTCGGCGGGGGCGAGGACGCGGCGGTCCTCGGGGACGGCGATGTTGGACCACCAGTAGGTGGGCACCGGGTGCTCGTGCGGGTTGCGGATCCGGGCTCCGACGTAGAGGAAGTCCGAGCCGTCCGGCAGCCACAGGTCGACCTGGAAGGCCAGGTCGCGCAGCCGCTCCCACTCCCACAGACGCAGCATTTCGCCGCCGTCGGGGGCGGGGACGCGGGCGGCGTGCACGGGTGAGCAGGACAGGGTGGTGTGACCGGTGGCTCCGATGTTCCACTCGATGCCGCCGGAGAACCAGGCGCCGTTGAGGGCGAAGTTGGCGGGCTGGAGGACGGGGTTGACGTAGAGGAGCTCGCGGTCGCTCGGCTTGTGGCGCAGGGAGGCGATGCGGCCGCCGAGGGCCGGCAGGACGGTGGCCCGCAGCCGGTCGTTCTCGATGACGAGGGCGTCCAGCCCGCGCGGTTCGCGTCCGCGTCCGTAGCCGTCCCGGACCTGGACGGGCAGCAGGCTGCGCAGTGGCTCGTAGTCGATCTGGCGGGCCATGTCGCGCGGCAGGTCCGCCCGGTCCCGGTCGTCGATGCGGTGGGCCTCGTCCAGGGGGCGCAGCGGCGGCAGGGGGTTGTCCGGGCCCAGCGGCGCGGCGGACAGGGTCAGTACCTCACGTCGGATCGTCGTCACGCCTCCCCATGGAAGCCGCTCGCCGCCCCGGTGAACAGGGGTTCCGCCGGCCGGGCCGGGGCGATGTGGCTCACGTTTAATCCGCTGGGGCGCGGTGGGGGCGGGGACATAGGCTCGTGCGGTCGGCGCGCCCGCGAAGGCCGGGGCCGAGACGACGGAAGAGAGCGGCACGTGAGTGAGCAGCACACCTACCGGGTGATCGTCCGGGGCACCTGGGACGGTCTGACCGAGGACGCCCGGACCCGGTTGCTCGCCGAGGCGGGCGAGCACGGGATGGCGAGCATGCGGTTCACGGAGGAGGGGTCGCTGTCGTACGAGCCCGCTCCGCTGAAGCACTTCTCGATGCGTTACGTGGTGGTGTCGGACGCGGCGGACGGCGAGGAGATGGCGGGGGCGATCGCGGAGGACCGGGCGGAGGGCGCGCTGCGCGGTCTCGGCTACGGATTCCGCGACCTGCGGTCCACGGTGACGGACCTGGACACGATGAAGGTCAACCGGAAGTCACGGTCTCGGCGGTGATCGCCCAGCGCTGGTGGTCGCGCCAGGCGCCGTCGAGGTAGAGCATCCTCGGCGAGAAGCCCTCCAGGTGGAAGCCGCAGGAGCGGGCCAGCGCGATCGAGGCGGCGTTGCCCGGCTGGACGTTGATCTCCAGCCGGTGCAGCCGCATCGGCCCGAACGCGTACCGCACCACCAGGTCCAGCCCTTCGCGCATCAGCCCGCGGCCCGCCGCGTGCGCGAAGGCGCCGTAGCCGAGCGCGCCGCTGAGGAATCCTCCCTCGACGATGTTGTTGATGTTCACGAACCCGGCGATGGTGCTGCCGGGGGCGTCCCCGCAGGCCGGGTCCGGGTCCTTCTCGCAGACCAGGAACCCGGCCTTGGTGCGGTCCTCGATCAGCCGGCCCGCGTAGGCCTCGTACGCCTGGATGGTGTCCGGCGGGAAGAGCCAGGGGTGGTGCAGGTCCTTGCTCTCCCGGGCCCGGGCGGTGAACTCGGCACCGTCCTCGTAGGTGAAGTGCCGGATGCCCACGCGCGGGCCCTCGGCGAGGTGACGGGACGGGGTGTGCGGCATGGGGTCAGCCTACGACGGTCAGCGCAGCGCCGGCCGGTCCAGGGTCAAGGTGCCCGCGTCCGCGTCGAGTTCCGCCGGTATGCCGAACGGGACGGTCAGCGCCCCCTCGCAGTGCCCGAAACCGAACCCTTCGGCGACCGGCACGCCGAGGCCGCCGAGCCGGTCGGCCAGCAGGGGCCGCAGCCGCTCGTAGGGGTCGCACTCCTCCCAGGAACCGAGCAGCACGCCGGCGACCCCGTCGAGCCAGCCGGCCCGCAGCAACTGCGTGAGGTAGCGGTCGACGCGGTAGGTCTCCTCTCCCACGTCCTCCAGGCACAGCAGGCCGCCGCGCGCGGAGGGACGGGCGTGCGGGGTGCCCAGTTCGGCGGCGAGCAGAGCGAGGCAGCCGCCGAGGGTGACGCCGCGGGCCCGGCCCGGCACCAGGGGTGTGCCGTCGGAGGCGATCACGCGGACCGTCTCCGGGGCGAACAGGGTGGCCCTCAGGTGTTCCTGCGCCCGCGCGTTCTTGATGAAGTCCGCCGCCGCCGCCATCGGTCCGTGCAGGGTGGCCAGGCCGAGGCGGGCGGCGAACGCCTCGTGCAGCACGGTGATGTCGCTGAATCCGACGAACACCTTCGGCCCGGCCGCGCGCATCGCCTCCCAGTCGAGCAGGTCGGCCATGCGCTGTGCGCCGTACCCGCCGCGGGCGCAGAGCACCGCGTCCACGGACGGGTCGCACCAGGCGGCCTGGAGGTCGGCGGCCCGGTCGGCGTCGGGGCCCGCGAGGTAGTCGAAGGTGCCGTGCCGGTCCAGGACGTGCGGCGCCACGACCGGGTCGAGGTCCCAGCCGCGGAGCACGTCCAGGCCCGCCTGGATCCGCTCCTCGGGCACGGGCCCGCTGGGTGCGACGACGGCCACCCGGGCTCCGGGGGCGAGCCGCGCCGGCCGGACCAGCTCTCTCACCTGGCTCACCGGGACAGCTCCAGGGTCGGGACACCGGGCGGGGTCAGCCCGAAGGTCTGCGCGTACAGCGAGAGTTCGGCCTCCAGGGCGCGGACCATCGTCTCGGCCCGGCGGAATCCGTGCCCCTCTCCCTCGAAGGTGAGGTAGGCGTGCGGCACCCCTCGGCCCGCCATGCGTTCCAGGAACCGCTCGCACTGCACGGGCGGGCAGATCACGTCGTCGAGTCCCTGGAGCAGCAGGAACGGGGCGGTGACGCTCTCGGCGTGCTGGGCGGGCGACCTCTCGGTGTAGCGGTCGGGGACCTCGGCGTACGGACCGATCAGGCTCTCCAGGTACTGCGACTCGAAGTCGTGGGTCTCCCCGGTGCCCCACCCGGTGAGGTCGAGGATCGGGTAGAGGATCGTGCCGCAGGCGTAGACGTCGGTGCCGGCCAGCGACGCGGCGGAGGTCCAGCCTCCCGCGCTGCCGCCGCGCACGGCGAGCCGCTCCGGGTCCGCGGTGCCCTCCTCGGCGAGGGCGACGGCGACGGCCGCGCAGTCCTCGACGTCGACGACTCCCCACTGCTCGCGCAGCCGGTTGCGGTACTCCCGGCCGTGTCCGCTCGAGCCTCCGTAATTGACCTCGGCGACGCCGATGCCCCGGGAGGTGAAGTAGGCGATCTCCAGGTCGAGAACGAGCGGGGCGCGGCTGGTGGGGCCGCCGTGCGCCCAGATGACGTACGGCGGAAGTTCGCCGTCCGGGGCCCGGCAGCCGGGGTTGTGCGGCGGGTAGAGGTGGGCGTGGATCTCGCGTCCGTCCGGGCCCTGGAAGGTGCGGATCTGCGGCTGCGGGTAGTAGGCGGGGTCGGTGGCGTCCTCGTGGGGCGCCCCGATCACGCGGGCGCGGCCGGTGCGGGCGTCCAGTTCGACGACCTCGAAGCCGCTGTGCGCACTGGCGCCGACGGCGACGACCCGCTCGCCGTGCGCGGCGAGAGCGGGCGCGAACTCGGTCCAGGGGCCCGCCGCGTCGACGACCTCGCCGGTCTCGGGGTCGAGTATGCCGAGGACGGCGGCGCCCCGGCCGTGCAGGACCGCGATCAGGCCGCTGTCCAGCGGCGCGAACCAGCGCTGCCCTAGCTTCCACAGCGGCCCGCCGAACTCCTCCTCGCGGGCGCACAGGGGCTGCCCGTCGCGGTAGAGGTTCCACCAGCCGGTGCGGTCGGAGACGTGGAGCAGGGTGCCGTCCGGTGCCCAGTCGGCCTGGGCGACCGACTCCTCGGGGCCGCCCGCGAGGGTCCGGGCGTCCTGGAACGTGCCCTCCGGGCCGACCTCGGCGACGATCAGCTCGGTGCCGTCCCAGGGCATGCGCGGGTGGTCCCAGGCGAGCCAGGCGGCGCGGTGCCCGTCGGGCGACAGGCGGGGCCCGGTGACGAAACGGTGCCGCTCGGGGGCGAGTTCGCGGACGGCGCCGCGGTCGCCGGCCGCCGAGCCGTCCAGCGGCACCGCCACGGGCACGCGGCGCAGGTCGGTGGGGCCCTCGCCGGTGAACTCCTCCAGGACGCACCACACTTCGCCACGCTCGGGGTACGGGTCCGGTTCGATCCAGCGCAGTCCGCCGCCCACCGTGGACAGCGGTGTCAGGGGGCGGGGTTCGCCGCCGCCCGGGGTGAAGGCGTACAGCCGCTGGTCGGCGAAGTTCACGAAGACCACGAGCGGGCCGGAGTCGGTCTGGACGGCGCCCCAGGGCCGGCCGCCGTACTCGATGACGCGGCTGCGCACGTTCCACGGCGCGGGCAGGACCGGCTCCTCGGTGCCGTCGGGGTGCCGCCGCACCAGGGTGCGGCGTCCGCCCTCGGTGGGCCGGGGCGCGGTCCACCACACCTCGTCGCCGACGAAGGCGACGTCGTCGGGCCGCCCGTCGTGCGCGGCGGCGAGGGCCGCGTCGACGGGTGAGGGCCACGATCCGTACGAAAGAGTCGACACTGACTCCCCCACTTCTCCTCCAACAACTGCTCGTTCGGTCGGGTGCCGGGCCCCGGGGGCTCTAGGCCGTGCGCAGGAAGCGGTCCAGGACGCGCACGCCGAAGTGCAGCGCCTCGACGGGGACCCGTTCGTCCACGCCGTGGAAGAGGGCCTGGTAGTCGAAGCCCTCGGGCAGCTTGAGCGGGGCGAACCCGTAACCGGTGATGCCGAGCCGCGAGAACTGCTTGGCGTCCGTGCCCCCGGACATGCAGTACGGCACGACGTGCCCCTCGGGTGCGAACTCCCGCACCGCCGCGCGCATCCGGGCGTACGTCGGCGAGTCGACCGGCGCCTGGAGCGCCACCTCGCGGTGGGCGAACTCCCAGTCCACGCCGGGCCCGGTGAGCCGGTCCAGGGTGTCGCGGAACTCGTCCTCGCCCCCGTACAGGAACCGTCCGTCGACGTGGGCGACGGCTTCTGCGGGGATGACGTTGACCTTGTACCCGGCGTCCAGCATGGTCGGGTTGGCGCTGTTTCGGACGGTTGCCTCGACCAGCTTGGCGGCCGGGCCGAGCTTGTCCAGCAGCGCGTCGACGTCGCTCAGGTCGGTCTCGATGCCGTAGACGGCGGCGATCTCGGTCAGGGCGGCGCGCACGGTGGGGGTCAGGCGCAGCGGCCACTCGTGTTCGCCGATGCGGGTGATCGCGGCGGCGAGCCGGGTGACCGCGTTCTCCCGGTTGACCTTGGACCCGTGACCGGCGCGTCCGCGGGCGGTGAGCTTGAGCCAGCCCGTACCGCGCTCACCGGCGGCGATGGGGTAGAACTGCCGTCCGGACCCGTCGTGGAAGGTGAACGCACCGGACTCGCTGACGCCTTCGGTGCACCCCTCGAACAGGGCGGCGTGCCGGTCGGCGAGGAAGCCTGAACCGTCCTCGGCGCTGGCCTCCTCGTCCGCGGTGAACGCGATGACCACGTCCCGCCGGGGCCGCACTCCCTGACGGGCCCAGTCGCGGACCACCGCGAGGATCATCGCGTCCATGTTCTTCATGTCGACCGCGCCGCGCCCCCACACCACGCCGTCGCGGATCTCCCCGGAGAAGGGGTGCACGCTCCAGTCGGCGGCCTCGGCGGGCACCACGTCCAGATGACCGTGGACCAGCAGCGCGTCGGCCGACGGGTCGGTGCCCTCGATGCGGGCGACGACGTTGGTGCGGCCCTCGGTCCGCTCCAGGAGCGCGGGCTCGATCCCGGCCTCGGAGAGCCGCGCGGCGGCGTACTCGGCGGCCGGCCGCTCCCGGCAGTCGCCGCCGCCCCTGTTGGTGGTGTCGATACGGATCAGTTCGGAGGTGAACCGGACTACCTCGTCCAGCGCCTGCTCGCCCGTTTCCGGGGCCGGGTCGGGGCCCGTGTGCTCAGCCATACTGCTCCTCCACCGCCGCCGAGACGATCGTGGTGACCGCCTTGAACGTCCGGATCGCCTCGAACATCGTGTCGTGGGTGTACGCCACCTTGCGCTCCCCGACCTGCGCCACCCCGGGCACGACGGTCGCGGCCGCCGCGAGGTGCTCGGCGTCGAACTCGAGGGCGAGGGTGAACGGCCCTCCGGTCACCGGTTCGTGGCGCACCGCGAGCGTCGCCGCGTCCTTGGCCGCGGCCCGGATGTCGGCGGCGGTCCTGGCCGGCGTGCGGCACACGGCCGCGTACCGCGACACATGGTCCTTGACCGCGACCTTCCGCGCCTCCGGCGCGTAGCCGAGCGCGTCCTCGCAGGCGACGTCGTCCCCGGTGACCAGCACCACGGGCACGCCGTACTCGGCGACCACGTGTGCGTTGAGCAGACCCTCGCTGGCTCGTATGTCGTTGAGCCAGACGCCGGTGAGCTGGTTGGCGAGGTAGGTGTGCGCGAGGACGCCCTCCATTCCGGCGCCCGCGTGGTATCCCACGAACGCGATGCCGTCCACGTCCCCGTGCTGGACGCCCTCCACCATGGAAAGCGCCTTGTGCCGCCCGGTGAGCATCTCCGTGCGCTCGTCGAGCCGCTCCAGGAGGAGGTTGCGCATGGACCAGTGCGCCTCGTTGACCAGCACCTCGTCGGCGCCGCCGTCGAAGAAGCCCAGCACGGCCGCGTTCACGTCCGAGGTGAACATCGACCGGCACCGCTCCCACTGCGGCGTGCCCGGCAGCACGTCGGCCGGCCAGGTGACACCGGTGGCGCCTTCCATGTCGGCGCTGATGAGGATCTTCATGGCTCGAAACCGTACGCGCTGCCCGGCCGCCTCGGCCAGAGCTGTGGACAACCACCGGTGGTCTAGACCGCCAAACTGACCTCGTACGGCCTACGATCAGCGCTTTCTCCGGAATCGGTGCGGTCGTACAAACGCGAGGAAACGGCGCACCTCACGCACGCCGGCCCGCCACCACCCACGTCGACGGCAGCTCGATGCGGGTGCCGTCCGGCGTGTACTCGGTGGTGAGCAACGGGAGTTCGCCGCTCGCCAGGACGGTGAGGCCGGCCGCGCGGAGGTACTCGGGCACCGCCTCGTCGGGGACGGCGCCGGGAGTCAGCCCGTGGCGGAGGACGGGGGCGAGTTTCGCCGGCGGCCCGGCGGGGCCCCGCGCCAGGCCCATCAGGACGGTCCTGGCCGCCTGGGAGGGCTCCACCAGGAAGGCACGGCCGCGGGCGCCCAGGAGCGCGGCGACGGCGTCGGCCAGGGGCTGACGGTCGTCGGGCTCGCACTGGTGCAGGACGCCGCGGACGTAGACGTTGGCGTCGCCCAGCTCCGCGTGCAGGGCCTCCGCCTCGGCCTTGTCGGCGGCGTCCAGCCGCCGGTACGCGGCCGTCCCGGCCGGGTCCGCACGGCGGGCGTGCTCGAGGGCCGCCTCGGAGAGGTCGGCGCCGACGACGTGCGGGAAACGTTCGGCGAGGTGGCGGGTCTGGGTGCCGTTGCCGCAGCCCAGGTCTATCAGGGGCAGGCCCGGGTCGGTCAGGTGCGGCTCGAAGTGGGCCAGGTGGCGACCGGCGGTCAGGGGCGGTTCCGCGTCCCAGAACACCGCCCCGCGGTCCTCGGAGGCCTCGCTCCAGAAGCCCTCCCAGGCGGCCCGGTACCGACTCGTCACGCTCATGCCCGCTCCCCAGGTGCGACGACGTACGAGCCCGTCGACGGCGACGGGTCCGTACGGTGTACCGCGCCCGGCGCACGGCCACAAGCGCCCGGCGCGTTCCTTCACCGGTCGTTCGCGCCGGGCGGATTCGGGCCGCGGACGGGTCGGGTAGATTGCGGCGGTCGGCCGGGGACGGGGCGGCGGGGGCAGCCAAGAGGGCGGGGGAACGCGTGAGTGTCGGACGGTACCGGGACATCGAGGTCGCGGACATGCCACCGGTGCTCGCCGCCGTCCTCGGGGTGTTCCTCCTGGGCCTGTTCTGCGGCCTCATCTGGTACCTGACCAGGCTCGACCACACGAAACTCAGGGACCCCCGCGCCCGGGCGCGGGCCGAGCGGGGCAAGAAGAGCCGCCGCCGGCAGCGGGAGCTGCGTGCCCGGCGCGAGTCCCTGCAACGCAGGGCGGCGCGGCGCCGCGACGACGTCTAGGACGTCGGCGCCGGGGCCTCGCGGCGCCGGCCCTGCCGGGCGGGCAGGGTCAGTTCGAACCACACCGTCTTGCCCGCGTTGGTGCGGCTCGCGCCCCATTCGCGGGCCAGGGTGCTGACGACGCGCAGGCCGCGCCCGGTCTCGTCCTCGGGGCCCGCGCTCTTCAGGGCCGGCAGGTCGTGGTCGTCGTCGTCCACCTCGCACAGCAGCGTGTCGGCGCGCACCAGGCGCAGTTCGACGGGGCGGGCGTGCGCGTGGCGGACGGCGTTGGTGACGAGTTCGCTGACCATGAGTTCCGCCGGGGCGGCCAGGCCGGGCAGCCCCCAGTCGTGGAGTTGCTCGCGGACCGCCGCGCGGGCACGGCCCACCTCGGCCGGGTCGCGGCCCAGGCGCCACTCGGCGACGGCGTCGGGTTCGATGCCGGTCAGCCGGGCCATCAACAGCGCGACGTCGTCCTTGCGGCCGCCGCGGATGCCCAGCGCGCGGATGATGGTGTCGCAGGCGTCGTCCATGGACGCGGCCGGATGGGCGGCGGACTCGCAGAGGGTGGCGAGACCGACGCCGATGTCCTCGCCGCGCACCTCCACCAGGCCGTCGGTGCACATCACCAGCCGGTCACCGGGAGCCACCGGCACGCGCACCGACTCGAAGGGCACCCCGCCGACGCCGATCGGCGCCCCCGTCGGCAGCTCGATCAGCTCGCTGGCGCCGTCCTCGGCGCGGACCAGGACGGGCGGGATGTGGCCGGCGTTGGCCAGGTGCAGTTCACCGGCGATGGGGTCGTACACGGCGTACAGGCAGGTCGCGAGGTGGGTGTCGCCGAGCCGCTGGGCGAGGTCGTCGAGGTTGCGCAGGAGCTGGGCGGGCGGCAGGTCGAGGCCGGCCATGGTCTGCACGGCGGTGCGCAGTTGCCCCATCATCGCGGCCGAGCCCAGGCCGTGCCCCATGACGTCGCCGACGACCAGGGCGGTGCGGGCGCCGGGCAGCTTGACCGAGTCGAACCAGTCGCCGCCGACCCGGCCGAGCAGCGTGCCCGGCAGATAGCGGGTGGCGATGTCGCAGCCGGCCATGCGCGCGGGGATGTGCGGCAGCATGCTGTCCTGGAGCGTCTCGGCGACGTTCTCCTGGTGGGTGTACATGCGCGCGTTGTCGAGTACGAGGCCCGCGCGGGCGGCGAGTTCGGCACCGGTGACGCGGTCCATGTCGTTGAAGACGGGGCGTTCCGGGTGCCGGAGCAGGATCATGAAGCCGAGCACGACCTGGCGTGCCTTGAGCGGCACCAGCAGCATCGAACGGCCCGTGATGAGCGGCCGGATGTCCCGCTTCTCGAACTGGGAGGCGATGGCGTGCCCCATCTCCTCCGTGATGCGGGGCACCAGGACCGGCTCTCCGCTGGTCATGCACTGGAAGAAGGGAGTGTGCGCCGGGAAGGGCATCGCCTCGCCGACGGGGACGACGTCGTCCCAGCGGCCGGGTTCGTCGGTGTGCTCCAGGGCCACCCGGTGCCACATCGTCGTCGTGTCGGGCACGCCGTCGGGGAAGCCCTCGCCGGCGACGACCTGCTCGCGCAGATAGGTGCCGGCGACGTCGGTGAAGCGCGGGACGACCGCCCTGCTGACCTCGACGATGGTCCGCGAGAGGTCCAGCGAGG
Source organism: Streptomyces sp. CCM_MD2014 (assembly GCF_000772045.1). Taxonomy (GTDB): domain Bacteria; phylum Actinomycetota; class Actinomycetes; order Streptomycetales; family Streptomycetaceae; genus Streptomyces; species Streptomyces salinarius. Next base: position 1,392,535 of record NZ_CP009754.1, read on the forward strand.
TGCCGATCGCGCCGCTGACCTCGTTGAGGAACTCCAAGCGCTCGCGGACCGCCGCGTACTCCAGGTCCTCGGCCTCGTCCCGCAGCTCGTCCGGCACCGGTTCGCCCGCCGCCAGTGCCCGCGCGGCCCGCTCGCGGCGCGCCCGGCGCTCGGCACGCCGGGGCACACCCCAGTCGGGGGTGACGGGCACCCGGTCGTTCTGGCTGAACTCGAGGATGGGGTAACCCAGTTCGAGGACCTGGGCGACGATGCGGGCGCTCTCGCCGACGCTCATGCTGGGCAGGATCTCGGGGAGGCGGCGGGCGAGTTCGTCGGCGCCGGGGAAGTCGGTGTGCAGGGCGAATCCGGGCGCGATCCGCTCGACGACGACCGCCTCCGCGCCCTCGCCGTCGCCCCCGTAGCCGTCGCCGTCGCCCCCGTCGCCGTAGTCACGGCGCAGTCCGTCCGCGTCGGCGGCCAGCACGAGCAGCCGCTCCGGGCCGGGGCCCACCAGGGGGTACGCCCACCAGAGCACGTCGACGCGGGCGTCCGCCGGCACGGTCAGCCGCGCACGGCCGGCGGCCGGGTAGGACAGCCGCCCGTCGAGGGAGGACTCCAGGTCGGGTCCGAGACCGTCGTGGTCCGGGGAGGGGCCGTGGGACAGGTCGTCGCCCCCGCTCCCGTCCCCGAGCACGCCCGAGACGGGCAGCAGGTCGGGGGCGGGGCGGCCGATCGCCTCTTCCCTGGGCAGGCCGAACAGCCGCCGTGCGCCTCGGCTCCAGTGGGAGACCAGCCCGTCGCGGTCCACCACGACGACGGCCAGCGGGACACGGCCCGTCACGGGGTCGGCCGGCACGGTGCCGGGTCCGGCCGCGCGGCCGGGGGGTGCGTCCCGCTCGGTGCCATGGTCCATGGCGTCAGGCCCTCTCTGCCCACGGCTCCGCAAGATCTGTGTCGCCGTCACCACCGTACGGTGGCGGCCGGTGACCATGTGCGGCAACGGGGGAATTGGTGGCGCGCGAACACACCGGCGCGCGCCCGCGCGCCGGTGTGCCGGTCTCAGTCCTCGTGTCCGAGCTGCAGGTCACGCTCGGTGCGGCCGCCGCCGGCCACCTGGAGCACGGTCGCGACGGGCGGGTATCCGGCCGCGATGACGGTGTACTCGCCGGACGACAGGTCGACGAACCGGAAGGTGCCGTCGGGCCCGGTGGTCAGGGTGTCCACCACGTTGCCCGCCGCGTCGAGCAGCGTCACACGCGCGTCCTCCACGACCCGTCCACCACTGGCCCGTACGGTGCCGCGCAGCACGGCCCCGCCGGCCAGTTCGACGTCCTGGCGGGTCTCCCGGGCGGCCTGGACGCTGACCGGCAACGCGGCCGGGCGGAAGGCGGGTGCGCTGGCGGCCAGGGTGTATTCGCCCGCCACCAGCTCGGTGATGACGTAACCGCCCTCGCGGCCGCTGCGGGTGGTGGCGACGACCTCGCCGTGCACGTTGGTGAGGGTCACGGCCGCGTCGCGTACCGGGGTGCCGTCGGCGGTCACGACGCTGCCTGCCAGGCGTCCGGCGCCGCCGAGGACCACGTCCAGTTCCACCGGGCGCTCGCCGACGGTCACGGAGACCGCCTGCGGCTGGTGACCGCCGGCCGCGGCGATCAGGACGTACGCGCCGGAGCCGGGCGTGGCCAGCGCGTACCGTCCGTCGTCCCCGCTGGCGCCCCGGCCGATCTGCTGCCCGCCGACGTCGATGAGGGTGAGCGCCGCGCGGGGCACGACGGTGCCGTCGGGGTGCTGCACCGTGCCGCAGACGGGGATGCCGCCGGCGTAGGGCGACCGGGCCGGCGGGACCTGGGCGGCGGACTGTTCCTGCGGTGCGTGCTGTGCGTACTGCGGCTGCCGCGCGGTCTCCGGCTCGGTGACGGGGGCGTTGTGGGACACCAGGGGTTTCTCCTTGAGGAAGAGGGCGATGAGGAGCCCGAGGACGAGCACCGGCACCAGGTAGAGGAAGATCCGCGGCATGGCGTCGGCGTACGCCCCGATGTAGGCGTCGCGCAGCGCCGGCGGCAGGGAGTGGACGAGCTGGGGGGTGATGGCCTCGGCGTCGGGGAGCCCGGCCCCCGCGTCGGCGGGGATCCGGTCGGCGAGGGCGTCGGTGAGCCGGCCGGCGAAGAGCGTGCCGAAGACGGCCGCGCCGACGCTGCCGCCGATCTGCCGGAAGTAGTTGTTGGCGCTGGTGGCGGTGCCCAGGTCGGTGGGGCGCACGGAGTTCTGCACGGCGAGGACGAGGACGGGCATCACCATGCCGATGCCGGCGCCGAGGACGGCCATCCAGATGCTGTAGTGCAGCCGGGGCGTGTCGGCGTCGAGGCGGGAGAGCAGCCACATGCCGACGACGGACAGCGCGCTGCCGAGGATCGGGTGGACGCGGTAGTGACCGGTACGGCTGATGAGCTGTCCGGAGATGATCGAAGCGCCGACGACGCCGCCCATCATCGGCAGCATCAGCAGACCGGACTCGGTGGCGCTGGCGCCGTCCACCATCTGGAGGAAGGTCGGCAGGTAGCTCGCGGCGCCGAACAGGGCGACGCCGATGACGAGCCCGACCAGCGCGGTGACGTTGAAGATGGAGTCCCGGAACAGGCGCAGCGGGATCAGCGGTTCGGGTGCGAAGCGCTCGGCGACCAGGAAGAGCAGGGTGGACCCGACCGCTCCGGCGGCGAGACCGAGGATCGTTCTCGACCCCCACGCGTACTCGGTGCCGCCCCAGCTGGTGAGCAGCACCAGGCAGGTGGAGGCGGCGGCGAGCATGAGGGTGCCGAGGATGTCGAGGCGGGGCTTGACCCGCGGCCTGGGCAGCTTGAGGACGACGGCGACGACGGCCATGGTGATCAGACCGAAGGGCACGTTGATGTAGAAGCACCAGCGCCAGGAGAGGTGGTCGGTGAAGTAGCCGCCGAGCAACGGGCCCGCGACGGAGGCGAGTCCGAAGGCGGCGCCGATCAGTCCCATGAAGCGGCCGCGTTCGCGGGGCGGCACGATGTCCGCGATGATCGCCTGTACGCCGATCATCAGGCCGCCGGCGCCGACGCCCTGCACCGCGCGGAAGACGATCAGCTGGTCCATGCTCTGCGCGCGTCCGGCGAGCGCGGAGCCGACGACGAAGACCAGGATGGCGAACTGGAAGACGCCCTTGCGTCCGAAGAGGTCGCCGAGCTTGCCGTAGATCGGCAGCCCGATGGTCGAGGTGAGCAGGTAGGCGGTGATCGCCCAGGACATCCGGTCCAGGCCGTGCAGCTCGCCGACGATCTTCGGCAGGGCCGTGGCGACGATCATCTGCTCGAGGGCGGCGAGCAGCAGGGCCAGCATCAGCCCGACGAAGACCAGCCGCACCCGGCGCGGACTCAGCCCGGCGTCCGGTCCCCGGTCTTCCCCCTCCGGCTCCCGGCCCGTTCCGGCGGCGGGGGGCCCGGGTGGCACGGGGGCCGGGACGACCGGCCCTTCCGCCACCGGATCCTGCACCAGAGTGATCCCGCCCACGTACCGCTCCCCTCGTCACACCTGCTCACATTTGCCACCTGAGGCGACAACTGCGAACAAGTGCGACGAGTTACGGACGTACGGCGCATTCGCGCGGAGATCACTCGAACCGGTGAGGCACCCAACAGGCGCCTCCCGCTTGCCCTTTGGCTACTTCTCGACCTCGGCGGCGAGCTTGGCGAGCATGGCGTCGTAGATGCGGCCGAGGCCCTTGGGAGCGAAGGTCTTCTCGAAGAAGCCGCCGACACCGCCGGCACCCTGCCAGGTGGTGACCACGACGACCCGGGACCTGCCCTCGCCCGCCGGGGTGACCCGCCAGGTGGTGACCATGGACGAGTTGCGGTCCTTCTCGACCAGCTCGCCGTCGGTGGGCTCGGTGACCTCCAGCAGGCAGTCACGGATGCGCTTGCTGGTGGCCTGCAGCTTCCAGTGCACGAGGGTGCCCTCGCCGTCGCCGCCCTCGCGGACCTCGTACTCACTGAAGTGCTCGGGGAGCAGCTTCTCGCGGGTGCCGCTGTAGTCGGCGAGGGTGTCGAACACCGTCTCCGCGTCCGCTGCGACGATCCGCTCCGTCGTCGCCTCGACCTGCGCCATCGGGTTCCTCCAGGGCCTGGTTCTCGGGTTCGGGGCAAGCCAACCACCCCGCCGCGCGGCCACCAAATCGGGGGGCGTGAAGCGGGCCCGCGCGACTCACCCGCACGATCAAGGGAACAAGTGTTCTATTGTGTCGGCCAGTGCTACCGAGGAGGCCGCAATGCGCTGGGAGAACCTCACGGACTCCGACCACGCCCGGGCCGCGGACACCGCGCTGTTCGGCGCCGACGCCGTCGTCACCCGTACGTTCGACACGCCCGAGTTCGCGGGCGTCACCTTCCACGAGGTGCGGGCCCGCTCGATCCTGAACCGGGTGCCGGGAGCGTCACGCATGCCGTTCGAGTGGACGGTGAACCCGTACCGGGGCTGTACGCACGCGTGTGTCTACTGTTTCGCGCGCAAGACGCACAGCTACCTGGACCTCGACACGGGGCTCGGTTTCGACTCCCAGATCGTCGTCAAGGTGAACGCGCCCGAGCTGCTGCGCCGCCAGCTGTCCTCGCGGCGCTGGCAGGGCGAGCACGTCGCGATGGGCACCAACGTGGACTGCTACCAGCGCGCGGAGGGCCGCTACCGGCTGATGCCGGGCATCATCGAGGCCCTCACCGAGCGGGCGAACCCCTTCTCGATCCTGACCAAGGGCACGCTGATCCTGCGCGACCTGGACCTGCTGACGCGGGCGGCCCGGGTCACGGACGTGGGCATCTCGGTCTCGGTCGGCTTCACCGACGCCGACCTGTGGCGCACCGTGGAGCCGGGCACCCCGGCCCCGGAGCGCCGCCTGGAGGTCGTCCGGGCCCTCGGCGAGCGCGGCATCGGCTGCGGGGTGCTGATGGCCCCGGTCATCCCCTTCCTCGGCGACCAGCCGGCCCAGCTGAGGGCCACCGTGCGCGCCATCGCCGCCGCGGGCGCCACCTCGGTGACGCCCCTGGTGCTGCATCTGCGCCCGGGCGCCCGGGAGTGGTTCACGGCCTGGCTCGGCCGGCACCACCCGCACCTGGTCCGCCGCTACGAGCGGCTGTACGCGGACGGCGCCTACGCGCCGAAGTGGTACCAGCGCCGGATCACCCGCCAGGTGCACGACCTGGCCCGCGAATACGGCATCGGCCCCACGCGCGCGGGAATGCCGCGCCGGATCGCCGAGCCGGAGCATTCCCGCCCCGCCGGGGCCACGCCCACCGGGCCGGTTCAGCTTTCGCTCATCTGAGAGTCTCCGGGTACCGGCTCCGTCCGAAACGGCCGGCCTCGCCCGGCGGAAAGGATCCCGCATGCCCTACGGCTGCATCGCCTCCATGAAGACCAGACCCGGCTTCCGCGACGAGGTCGTCTCCCTGCTCCTGAGCGGCGCCGACGGCCTCCGGGCAGCCGGCTGCGACCTCTATCTCGTCGGCCGGTCCGACGACGACGAGACGACGATCTGGGTGACCGAGGTGTGGCGCACCCGGGAACACCACGACGCTTCGCTGGAACTGCCCGAGGCGAAGGCTGCCATCAGCCGAGCCATGCCGATGCTCACGGGTGAGTTCACCAAGCAGGAGATGACGGTCGAGGGCGGGCTCGGGCTCTGACGGTTCCGTCAGCCGGCCGAGGGGCCCGACTCGAAGCATTGGGGGCATCTTCCGGCCCAATTGGGTCAACTATGGACAGCCCGCGTTCTTCCGAAGGCGCTTCCCGGGACGATCCGGCGAGGACCGCGACCCGCGCGGACCGCAGCCCTCCCGTTCCGGGAGCTCTGGGAGTCCTGGGAGAACGCCATGAGACAACGCGCAGCCGTGCTGTGCGGCGCCGCCGTCATCGCCGCCGGGACCGTCACGGCCGTCCCCGCCGGGGCGAGCGCCCCGCGACCCGCGCAAGCCGTGCCCGCCGCGGGACTGCACTGGAAGAAGTGCGCCACGGAGGACTACCCGGCACTCCAGTGCGCTTCCCTGAAGGTGCCGCTCGACCACGCGCGTCCGCACGGCAGGCAGATCACGCTGGCGTTGTCCCGCGTGCCGCACACCGCCGAGAGGTACCAGGGGCCCCTGCTGGTGAACCCCGGCGGCCCCGGCGGCAGCGGGCTGACGCTCGCCGGGTTCGTGGCCTCGTCGCTGCCCGCGAAGGTGGCCGCCCAGTACGACGTCATCGGCTTCGACCCGCGCGGGGTCGGCAGGAGCAGCCCGGCACTGGACTGCCTGCCGGGGCACTTCGACCCGGTGCGCCCCGACTCGCTGCCGGACACGCCGGGCGTCGAGCAGGCCAACCTCACGCGCGCGAAGTCCTTCGCCGACGCCTGCGGCGACAAGTACGCGGACGTGCTGCCCCACATCGACACGGTCAGCGCCGCGCGGGACCTGGACGCGATCCGCGCGGCGCTCGGCTCCGGGAAGCTCAGCTACTTCGGCTACTCGTACGGCACCTACCTGGGCGCCGTCTACGCCAAGCTCTACCCGGACCGGGTACGGCGGCTGGTCCTGGACTCGGTCGTCGGTCCGGACGACGTCTGGTACGACGCCAACCTCAACCAGGACCTCGCCTTCAACGACCGCCATCGGGCGTTCCTGGCCTGGATCGCCGAGCACGACGCGGCGTACGGACTGGGCACCGACCCCGAACGGGTCGAGACCGCGTGGTACGCCATGCGAGCGGCGCTGGCGAAGAACCCGGCGGGCGGGAAGGTCGGCGCCTCCGAACTGGAGGACACCTACATGCCGGGCGGCTACTACAACGGCTACTGGCCCTACCTGGCCGAGGCGTTCGCCGCGTACGCCGACGACGGGGACACCGGCCCGCTCGTCGAGGCGTACGAGAACTTCGGTGCCCTGGACGCCTCCGGGGACAACGGGTACAGCGTCTACACCGCCGTCGAGTGCCGCGACGCCGGCTGGCCGCGCGACTGGGACGAGTGGCGCGACGACAGCTGGGGCCTGTACGAGAAGGCGCCCTTCATGGTGTGGAACAACGCCTGGTACAACGCACCGTGCGCGTTCTGGCCCACGGAGTCCCGGGAGCCGGTGGACGTGGCCAACGACGAACTGCCCCCGGTACTGCTGTTCCAGGCGACGGGCGACGCGGCCACGCCGTACGAGGGCGGCGTCACCGCGCACCGTCTGCTGCGCGGCTCCGGTCTCGTCGTCGAGGAGGGCGGCGGGAACCACGGCATCACGCTGAGCGGGAACGACTGCCTGGACGAGCACCTGGCCGCCTACCTGACCGACGGCACCGTGCCGCACGGCGACGGCGGCGGTGTGGCGGATGCGGTGTGCCCGGCGCTGCCGGAGCCGAAGCCGCTGGAGTCCAAGGCGGCTTCGACGTCCTCGCGCGGTTCGACCCTGCACGGGCTGCTCGGCTTCCGCGGCTGACCCCGGGGCGGCGTTGTCAGTGCCGTGGTCCACGATGGACGCATGAGTGAACTGACCAGGATCTCCGGCCCCGAGGGCGTCGCGCCCGCCGCGCAGTACACCCATGTCGTCCTCGGCACCGGACGGTTCGTGGCCGTCTCGGGGCAGCTCTCCCTGGACGAGGACGGCAAGGTGGTCGGCGAGGGCGACCCGGCGGCCCAGGCCCGCCAGGTGTTCGAGAATCTGCGCCGGTGCCTGGCCTCGGCCGGAGCGTCCTTCGACGACGTGGTGAAGCTGACCTTCTTCGTCACGGACATGGCGCACATGGCGGCGATCCGGGCGGCCCGCGCCGAGCACATACCGGACGACCGGCTGCCGGCCGCCTCGGCGGTGCAGGTGGGCGCGCTGGTGCGGCCGGAGTTCCTCATGGAGATCGAGGCGTTCGCGGTCGTGGCGCCGTGAGTCCGCCGCCGGCGCCGGTGCGGGTGCGGGAGATGGCCCTCGCGGACTGCGACCACGTGTCCCGGATTCGCGTCCGGGGCTGGCGCACCGCCTACCGGGGACTGGTTCCGCAGCCGTACCTCGACGCGATGGACCCGGTGACGGACGCCGAGCGGCGCCGGTCCGTGTTCACCGGTGCCTCGGCGGACGTGGTGAACCTGGTCGCCGAGGACGACGACGGCGCGATCGTCGGCTGGGCCTGCACCGGCCCCTACCGGGACGGCGAGCGGCGCACCGCGGACGCCGAGTTGTACGCGCTCTACGTCGACGCGGGACGGTTCGGCTCGGGCATCGGTCAGGCCCTGCTCCGGGAGTCGGTGCGCCGGTGCGAGGCCGCCGGGCACGCGCGGATGCTCCTGTGGGTGATCGAGGGCAACGCCCGCGCCCGGCACTTCTACGAGCGGGCGGGGTTCCGCCCCGACGGCGCCGAGGAGCCCTTCGTGGTGGAGGGGGTCGCGGTGCCGGAGGTGCGGTACGCGCGGCCGCTGCGCGGCTGACGGCACGTCACCGGGCCGACCGCGCCCGCGGCCGGCCGTGCCGCGTGTCCCAACCCCCCGCACGCCCCGCCGACGCCTCGGCGGTGGCCGGGCCCATGCCGCGTACCCCCGCGCGCCGCCGGCCCCTCAACCGTGGCCGGCCTCCAGGCGGCCCTCGCGTCGCTCGGCCGTTCCGCAGCGCGGTCCGCCCGCACCGGCCGGACGCTGCTCACCGCTGCCCCGGGATGCGCGCCAGCGCCCGTACCGCCGCCTCGGCCAGTGCCGGGTGGGCGAGCGCGTCGTTCAGGACGGGGGCGGCGCGGTCGTCGCCGAGGGTGCCGAGGCCCTCGACGCAGGCCAGCGCGACGCGCCGGTACGGGTCGTGCGGGCGCAGCCTCCGCCGCAGCGTGGTGATCAGCGCGGGCACCGCCTCCGGGGCGCGCAGTTCGACCAGCAGCCGCACCGGGTGCAGGGCGTAGGCGACCCGCAGCTCGTTGGTGGCGAGCGCGGCGGCGGCACGGGCGGTGCGCGGGTCGCCGAGGCGGGCCAGGGCGTGGGCGGCCGAGGCGCAGCGCGGCGGATCACGGTGGTTCAGCAGCAGCACGAGCGATTCGAAGGCCCGCCGGTCCCCCGCCACGCCCAGCCGGAAGGCGGCCAGTTCCCGGGCCCACAGCGGGTGCCCCGGCTCGGTGAGCACCGCGGCCAGCTCGTCGTGGTCCCCGGTCGCCACAAGGCGGTCGTACTCCGCCGTGGCGCCCGGAGCGCCGGATGCCGCCGACTCGGCCCGTAAGCGCTCCGTGAGCACACGCAACTCTTCGTCCATGACACCGAGGTTAGGCGCGTCACCCCACCCGTGGGACGTACATCACGAACACCGAGGGCTGGCGCGCTCGTTACCCGCGGGTTAACCTCAGACGAGCGGGTCATCCACCCGCAGCAACTCCTCACGGTGGTCTGGTGACGCAACCACCGGGAGAGCAGTCGGTCCGGTACCTCGGGTACCGCATCAGGACTCGGCCTCGGGACAGGGCCGGTCACAGGCCGCCGGGCGGGCGTGTGCACGCCCTCCGCGACGGCACCGGGCGTGTGCGCCGTTCGAGCCCGGCAACACCCGCACTCCTTTCCTTCCTTCCCACGCACCCGGTGCGCCGCGACGGCGCACCCGGGCGTGCTCCCGTCGTCACCCCTCATTCCTGGAGTCCCGCGATGGCCACTCCCCTGTCCGACACCCCTCTGTCCCCGCTCCGGACCGTCGCCGTGGTCGGCCTCGGCACCATGGGCACCGGCATCGCCGAGGTCCTGGCCGTGGGCGGCCGCGACGTCGTCGGCATCGACGTCAGCGAGGCGCAGGCCGTCAAGGCCGTCGCCGCGCTGGAGTCCTCCACCGCCCGTGCCGTCGAGCGCGGGCGCCTGACCGGGCCGGAGCGAGCCGCCGCCCTGGGCCGCGTCCGTACCTCCGCCGACCTGCGGGCGGCCGCCGGCGCCGACCTGGTGATCGAGGTGGTCCCGGAGTCGTACGAGATCAAGCAGCGGGTCTTGCGGGAGCTGGACGGGATCGTGCGCCCGGAGACGATCCTGGCGACCGGCACCAACGCGCTGTCGGTCACCCGGCTCGCCGCGGACTCGGCCCGCCCGGAGCGGGTGCTCGGCCTCCACTTCTTCAACCCGGCTCCGGCCATGAAGCTGGTCGAGGTCGTCTCCTCGGTGCTGACCGCGCCCGCCGCCGTCACGGCCGTCACCGACCTCGCCCTGGACCTCGGCAAGGAGCCGGTCGCGGTCGGGGACCGGCCCGGGTTCGTCGCGGACGGCCTGCTGTTCGGCTACCTCAACCAGGCCGCCGCGATGTACGAGGCGAACTACGCCTCCCGCGAGGACATCGACGCCGCGATGCGGCTCGGCTGCGGTCTGCCGATGGGACCGCTGGCCCTGCTGGACCTGGTGGGCGTGGACACCGCCCGCACGGTCCTGGAGGCCATGTACGCGGCATCGCACGACCGTCTGCACGCCCCCGCGCCGATCCTCAGGCAGCTCAGCGAGGCGGGCCTGACGGGGCGCAAGGCGGGACGCGGCTTCTACACCTACGAGGCGCCCGGCAGCGCGGTCGTGGTGCCGGACACGCTCACCCCGGCGGAGGGCGGCGCCGCGGTCGCCGGGCGGCCGGTGCGCGCGGTGGGCGTGGCCGGTTCGGGGACCATGGCGTCCGGCATCGCGGAGGTGTTCGCCAAGGCCGGCTACGAGGTGGTGCTGGCCGCCCGCAGCGCGGAGAAGGCGCAGACGGCCAAGGCCCGGATCGGGAAGTCCCTGTCCCGGTCGGTCGACAAGGGCCGCATGAGCGCCGAGGCGGCCGCGCGGACGCTGGAGCTGATCACGCCGACGGGCACGTACGACGACTTCGCCGAGGTCGACCTGGCCGTGGAGGCCGTCGCCGAGGACCTGGAGGTCAAGCGGCAGCTCTTCGCCACGCTGGACAAGGTCTGCAAGCCCGGCGCGGTGCTGGCCACGACCACGTCCTCGCTGCCGGTCGTCGCCTGCGCCCGGGCCACCTCGCGTCCGCAGGACGTGATCGGCATGCACTTCTTCAACCCGGCCCCGGCGATGAAGCTGGTCGAGGTGGTCCGCACGGTGCTGACCGCCGACGACGTGCACGCCACCGTCCGCGAGGTCTGCGCCAAGGTGCGCAAGCACGCCGTGGACTGCGGCGACCGGGCCGGTTTCATCGTGAACGCGCTGCTGTTCCCGTACCTCAACAACGCGGTCAAGATGGTGCAGGAGCACTACGCGACCCTCGACGACATCGACGCGGCGATGAAGCTGGGCGGCGGCTACCCGATGGGCCCCTTCGAACTGCTCGACGTGGTCGGACTCGACGTGTCGCTGGCCATCGAGAAGGTCCTGCACCGGGAGTTCCGCGACCCGGGGCTGGCTCCCGCTCCGCTTCTGGAACATCTGGTGGCCGCGGGCTGCCTCGGCCGCAAGACGGGCCGCGGCTTCCGCGAGCATGCCCGCCGCTGAGCGGCCGGGCGACTGGTTCGGGCCCGGGGAGGACTGGGGCGGGCTGCTCGGTCCTGCCGGGTCTCCCCCGCCCGCGGCGGGCGGGGGAATCCCCGGTCACGCGCATGATTGCGCCCGCATGCAGTACGTTCGGGTCATGTCCCAGCCCGCCAAGTCCTCACGTACCTCAGCCACGTCCGACGCTCCGGAGAGCACGGCCGGCAGCCGGGCCGCCGCCCAGCGGCTCAAAATGCGCCGGGAACTGGCGGCTGCGGCCATGGAGCTGTTCGCGACCAAGGGGTACGAGGCGACCACCGTCGACGAGATCGCGGCCCAGGCCGGGGTCGCCCGCCGCACCTTCTTCCGTCACTTCCGCTCCAAGGAAGAGGCGATCTTCCCCGACCACGACGACACCCTGGTGCGCGCCGAGGCCGTCCTCAACGCGGCGCCGGCGCACGAGCACCCGCTCGACACGGTGTGCCGCGGCATCAAGGAAGTCATGAAGATGTACGCGGCCCGGCCGGAGATCTCGGTCGCCCGCTACAAGCTGACGCGCGAGGTGCCCACGCTGCGCGAGGCGGAGATCGCGTCGGTGGCGCGTTACGAGCGCCTGTTCACCCGCTATCTGCTCGGTCACTTCGACGAGCACGCGCACGACGACGACGCCAACGACGACCCGCTGCTCGCGGAGGTCGCCGCGTCCGCGGTGGTCACCGCGCACAACCACGTGCTGCGGCGCTGGCTGCGGGCCGACGGGCAGGGCGACGTGGAGGCCGAGCTGGACCACGCCTTCGCCATCGTGCGGAGGACCTTCGGCACGGGCATCGGCGCGGGCCGCGGCACCGCCTCCGGCTCGCGGCCGGCGGCCGCCCCGGCGTCCTCGGCCTCCGTGCAGGGCGAGGTGCTCGTGACGGTGGCGCGCACCGATGCGCCGCTGCACGAGGTCATGCGCACCATCGAGCAGGCGCTCAAGGAGCGCTGACCGCCCTTCCCGCACTGTTCCGCTCTGTGACGACGGCCACCCACCGGGTGGCCGTTTTTGCATGTCGGTACCCCTTTTTCACCCGTGGCGGGAGATGATTCGATCGATCATCGCTCATCTGTCACGTAAAGATTTCATCTGAGAAGAGTTTCTGGCACTCAGTGCCTTGCGGGGTGACACGCGGTGTCATACGTTGAAGGTGTTCGGGCTGTCCCCGCACCTCATCCCCTGCGCGCCCGAACGCCTGCGTCACAGGCACACACCCTCACCCTCAGCAGCACCGACGTACCCCTCAGCGCCCCTCCCTCAGGGCGCTCACCGCCGGAGGCAACACCGTGACCGTGAAGGACATCCTGGACGCGATCCAGTCGACCGACGCCACGAAGGCCGACATCGCCGCTCTGCCGCTCCCCGAGTCGTACCGCGCGATCACCGTGCACAAGGACGAGACGGAGATGTTCGCGGGCCTGGAGACCCGCGACAAGGACCCCCGCAAGTCGATCCACCTGGACGAGGTGCCGCTGCCCGAGCTGGGCCCGGGCGAGGCCCTGGTGGCCGTCATGGCCTCCTCGGTCAACTACAACTCGGTGTGGACCTCGATCTTCGAGCCGCTGTCCACCTTCGGGTTCCTGGAGCGCTACGGCCGCACCAACGAGCTGGCCAAGCGGCACGACCTGCCGTACCACATCATCGGCTCCGACCTCGCCGGCGTCGTCCTGCGCACCGGCCCCGGCGTCAACGCCTGGCAGCCGGGCGACGAGGTCGTCGCGCACTGCCTCTCCGTCGAGCTGGAGTCGTCCGACGGCCACAACGACACGATGCTCGACCCCGAGCAGCGGATCTGGGGCTTCGAGACCAACTTCGGCGGCCTCGCGGAGATCGCGCTGGTCAAGTCCAACCAGCTGATGCCGAAGCCGGACCACCTCAGCTGGGAGGAGGCCGCCGCTCCCGGCCTGGTCAACTCCACCGCCTACCGCCAGCTGGTCTCCCGCAACGGCGCCGGCATGAAGCAGGGCGACAACGTCCTCATCTGGGGCGCCAGCGGCGGACTCGGCTCCTACGCCACCCAGTTCGCCCTCGCCGGCGGCGCCAACCCCATCTGTGTCGTCTCCTCGCCGCAGAAGGCGGAGATCTGCCGCTCGATGGGTGCCGAGGCGATCATCGACCGCAACGCCGAGGGCTACAAGTTCTGGAAGGACGAGCAGACCCAGGACCCGAAGGAGTGGAAGCGCTTCGGCAAGCGCATCCGCGAACTCACCGGCGGCGAGGACATCGACATCGTCTTCGAGCACCCCGGCCGCGAGACCTTCGGCGCCTCCGTCTTCGTCACCCGCAAGGGCGGCACCATCACCACCTGCGCCTCGACCTCGGGCTACATGCACGAGTACGACAACCGCTACCTGTGGATGTCCCTGAAGCGCATCATCGGCTCCCACTTCGCCAACTACCGCGAGGCCTGGGAGGCCAACCGCCTCATCGCCAAGGGCAAGATCCACCCCACGCTCTCCAAGGTGTACTCCCTCGAGGACACCGGCCAGGCGGCGTACGACGTCCACCGCAACCTCCACCAGGGCAAGGTCGGCGTGCTGTGCCTGGCCCCCGAGGAGGGCCTGGGCGTGCGCGACCAGGAGAAGCGCGCGAAGCACCTCGACGCCATCAACCGCTTCCGGAACATCTGAGGGCGGCGGAGGCCACACATGACTGAGCGTCAGAAGGACCGGCCGTGGCTCATGCGCACCTACGCCGGTCACTCCACGGCCGAGGCGTCCAACGAGCTGTACCGGCGCAACCTGGCCAAGGGGCAGACGGGTCTGTCGGTCGCCTTCGACCTGCCGACCCAGACCGGGTACGACTCCGACCACGTCCTCGCCCGCGGCGAGGTCGGCCGGGTCGGCGTGCCGGTCGCGCACCTCGGTGACATGCGCCGGCTGTTCCAGGACATCCCGCTGGAGCAGATGAACACCTCGATGACCATCAACGCCACGGCCATGTGGCTGCTGGCGCTCTACCAGGTCGTCGCGGAGGAGCAGGGCGCGGACATCACCAAGCTCCAGGGCACGACCCAGAACGACATCGTCAAGGAGTACCTGTCCCGGGGGACGCACGTCTTCCCGCCGGGTCCGTCCCTCCGCCTGACGACGGACATGATCGCGTACACGGTCTCCCATCTGCCCAAGTGGAACCCGATCAACATCTGCAGCTACCACCTGCAGGAGGCGGGCGCCACGCCGGTGCAGGAGATCGCGTACGCGATGTCCACCGCGATCGCCGTCCTCGACGCGGTGCGCGACGGCGGTCAGGTCCCGCAGGAACGCATGGGCGACGTGGTCGGCCGCATCTCCTTCTTCGTGAACGCGGGCGTGCGCTTCGTCGAGGAGATGTGCAAGATGCGCGCCTTCGGCCGCATCTGGGACCGCATCACGCGCGAGCGCTACGGCATCGAGAACCCCAAGCACCGCCGCTTCCGCTACGGCGTCCAGGTCAACTCTCTGGGCCTGACCGAGGCGCAGCCGGAGAACAACGTCCAGCGGATCGTGCTGGAGATGCTGGCGGTCACCCTCTCCAAGGACGCACGCGCGCGTGCCGTGCAGTTGCCGGCCTGGAACGAGGCGCTGGGCCTGCCCCGCCCGTGGGACCAGCAGTGGTCGCTGCGCATCCAGCAGGTGCTCGCCTACGAGAGCGACCTGCTGGAGTACGGCGACCTCTTCGAGGGGTCGAAGGTGGTCGAGGCGAAGGTGGACGAGCTGGTCGAGGAGGCGTTCGCGGAGATCGAGCGCATCCAGGAGATGGGCGGCGCGATGGCCGCCGTGGAGTCCGGCTACCTCAAGTCTCAACTGGTCGCCTCGCACGCCGAACGCCGGGCCCGGATCGAGTCCGGCGAGGAGAAGATCATCGGTGTCAACGCCTTCGAGGGCACCGAGCCCAACCCGCTGACCGCCGACCTGGACACCGCGATCCAGACGGTCGATCCTGCGGTGGAGGCCCGGGTCATCGCCTCGCTGGAGAACTGGCGCGACAGCCGCTACCAGCCCCCCTTCAACCATCCGCGCCCCTGCAAGGCGCTGGAGAAGCTGAAGGAGGCCGCGCGCGGCACCGACAACCTCATGGAGGCCACCCTGGAGTGCGCCCGCGCCGGTGCCACGACCGGCGAGTGGGCCGGCGCGCTGCGCGAGGTGTTCGGCGAGTTCCGCGCGCCGACCGGGGTGTCCTCGGCGCCGGTCGCGGTCACCGCCGAGGAGGGTTCGGCCCTGTCGGAGGTGCGCCGCAAGGTGGAGCTGACGGCCAAGGAGATGGGCGTCGGCAAGCTCCGCTTCCTGGTCGGCAAGCCCGGCCTGGACGGCCACTCCAACGGCGCCGAGCAGATCGCCGTGCGCGCCCGCGACGCCGGGTTCGAGGTGGTCTACCAGGGCATCCGGCTCACCCCGGAGCAGATCGTGGACGCCGCCCTCGCGGAGGACGTGCACGCGGTGGGCCTGTCCATCCTGTCCGGCTCGCACGCGCAGCTGGTGCCGGACGTGCTCGAACGGCTCCGTGTGGCCGGTGCCACAGATATACCGGTGATCGCCGGTGGCATCATCCCGAACGGTGACGCCGAGGAACTGCGGGCCGCGGGAGTGGCCGCGGTCTTCACCCCGAAGGACTTCGACATCACCGGCATCATCGGCCGGATCGTCGACGAGATCCGGAACGCGAACAAGCTCGACCCCCTGGAGGTCCCCGCATGACCACGGTCAACCGTCTCCGCCCCCGGCGTTCCTGCCTGGCCGTACCGGGCTCGAACCCGCGCTTCCTGGAGAAGGCCCAGGGCCTCCCGGCGGACCAGGTCTTCCTCGACCTGGAGGACGCCTGCGCGCCGCTCGCCAAGCCCGAGGCGCGGCACAGCATCGTCAAGTTCCTCAACGAGGGCGACTGGACCGGCAAGACCCGCGTCGTGCGCGTCAACGACTGGACGACCGAGTGGACGTACCGCGACGTCGTCACGGTGGTGGAGGGCGCGGGCCCGAACCTGGACTGCATCATGCTCCCGAAGGTCCAGGACGCCCAGCAGATCGTCGCGCTCGACCTCCTCCTGACCCAGATCGAGAAGACGATGGGCTTCGAGGTCGGCCGGATCGGCATCGAGGCGCAGATCGAGAACGCGCAGGGCCTGAACAACGTCAACGAGATCGCCCAGGCCAGCCCGCGCGTGGAGACCATCATCTTCGGCCCGGCCGACTTCATGGCGTCCATCAACATGAAGTCCCTCGTCGTGGGCGAGCAGCCGCCCGGCTACCCGGCGGACGCCTACCACTTCATCCTGATGAAGATCCTGATGGCCGCCCGTGCCAACAACCTCCAGGCGATCGACGGCCCCTACCTGCAGATCCGCAACGTGGACGGCTACCGCGAGGTCGCGCAGCGCGCCGCCGCCCTCGGCTTCGACGGCAAGTGGGTCCTGCACCCGGGCCAGGTCGAGGCGTCCAACGAGATCTTCTCGCCCTCCCAGGAGGACTACGACCACGCCGAGCTGATCCTGGACGCGTACGACTACTACACGTCCGAGGCGGGCGGCAAGAAGGGCTCCGCCATGCTCGGCGACGAGATGATCGACGAGGCCAGCCGCAAGATGGCGCTGGTCATCTCCGGCAAGGGGCGCGCGGCCGGCATGCAGCGCACGTCGAAGTTCGAGATCCCGGAGGGCTGAGCGCCATGCAGTTCGGACGCACCTACGAGGAGTTCGAGGTCGGGGCGACGTACAAGCACTGGCCGGGGAAGACGGTCACGGAGTACGACGACCACCTGTTCTGTCTGCTCACCATGAACCACCACCCGCTCCACATGGACACCAACTACGCCGAGAAGACGACGGACTTCGGCAAGAACGTGGTGGTCGGCAACTACATCTACTCGCTCCTGCTCGGCATGTCCGTGCCGGACGTCTCCGGCAAGGCGATCGCCAACCTGGAGATCGAGTCGCTCAGGCACGTGGCGCCGACCTTCCACGGCGACACGATCTACGGCCAGACGACCGTGCTCGACAAGTGGCCGTCCAAGTCGAAGAACGACCGCGGCATCGTGCACGTCGAGACCAAGGGCTACAAGCAGGACGGGACGCTGGTCTGCGTCTTCCGCCGCAAGGTGATGGTGCCGACCGAGACGTACACCAAGGAGCGCGGCGGCGAACAGCCCGGCCGGCCCGAGCTGAAGGAACAGGGGAAGTAGAGATGAGCCGCCTCGCCCAGACCCACGGCCTCACGGACGTCCAGCAGGAGATCCTCTCCACGGTCCGGGACTTCGTGGACAAGGAGATCCTGCCGGTCGCCACCGAGCTGGAGCACCGGGACGAGTACCCGCAGGACATCGTCGACGGGCTGAAGGAGCTCGGCCTGTTCGGCCTGATGATCCCCGAGGAGTACGGGGGCCTGGGCGAGTCGCTCCTGACCTACGCCCTGTGCGTGGAGGAGATCGCCCGCGGCTGGATGTCGGTGTCCGGCATCATCAACACCCACTTCATCGTGGCGTACATGCTCAAGCAGCACGGCACGCAGGAGCAGAAGGACCACTTCCTGCCCCGCATGGCGGCCGGCGACATCCGGGGCGCCTTCTCGATGTCCGAGCCGGCCCTGGGCTCCGACGTCTCGGCGATCTCCTCGAAGGCCGTGAAGGACGGCGAGGAGTACGTCCTGAACGGCCAGAAGATGTGGCTGACCAACGGCGGCACGTCGTCGCTGGTGGCCGTCCTGGTGAGGAGTGACGAGGGTCACCCCGAGGGGACCGCTCCCCACAAGTCCATGACGACCTTCCTGGTGGAGAAGGAGCCCGGCTTCGGCGAGGTCCGCCCGGGTCTGACCATCCCCGGCAAGATCGACAAGATGGGCTACAAGGGCGTCGACACCACCGAGCTCATCATGGACGGCCTGCGCATTCCGGCCAATCGGGTCCTCGGCGGCGTCACCGGCCGAGGTTTTTACCAAATGATGGACGGCGTCGAGGTGGGCCGGGTGAATGTGGCGGCCCGTGGCTGCGGCGTCGCTCAGCGTGCCTTCGAACTCGGCGTCCGGTACGCCCAGCAGCGTCACACTTTCGGCAAGCAGATCGCCCAGCACCAGGCCGTCCAGTTCAAGCTCGCGGAGATGGCTACCAAGGTGGAGGCCGCACATGCGATGATGGTGAACGCTGCACGCAAAAAGGACTCGGGCGAACGAAACGACCTGGAAGCGGGGATGGCCAAGTACCTCGCCTCCGAGTACTGCAAGGAGGTCGTGGAGGACGCCTTCCGGATCCACGGCGGGTACGGCTTCTCCAAGGAGTACGAGATCGAGCGCCTCTACCGCGAGGCGCCGATGCTGCTCATCGGTGAAGGCACCGCCGAGATCCAGAAAATGATCATCGGCCGCCGACTGCTCGAAGAGTATCGATTCCAGGGTTAGATGTCCGGATACGGGGTGTTTTCTTGGAGAAGAAGGTCACACCCCGTAGGCACTGTTCGGCCGCCGACTCGGCTTCCTGGCTTACCCAGTTGCGGCAGGAAGCCGCTACGATCGCCGGAAAGCCGCCGTCCCCCGTCAGAGCGCGGCATCATCCGCTACGAAGGTCATCCATGCCCCACAGCCAAACCTCTGCACCTCGCGACAGCCTCGCCGGCGTACGCCTCGCGCGCGGAGCCTCGCCGTGGCTTCTGCCGACCGTCGCCACCGCAGCCGTCAGCCTCCTGCGGGCCCGTCGTTCCGGCGCCGCCAAGGCCGTCGCCGTCCCCGCCACCGCGCTCGCGGCGGGGATGCTGTGGTTCTTCCGCGACCCCGAGCGCGAGATCACCCGGGGCCGGGTGATCTCGCCCGCCGACGGTGTGGTGCAGAGCATCATGCCGTGGAAGGACGGCCGCACCCGCGTCGCGATCTTCATGAGCCCGCTCAACGTCCACGTCAACCGCGCCCCGCTGGCGGGCACGGTGACCTCGGTCGAGCACGTGCCGGGCGGCTTCGTCCCCGCTTTCAACAAGGAGAGCGAGAACAACGAGCGCGTCGTGTGGCACTTCGACACCGAGCTCGGCGACATCGAGATGATCCAGATCGCCGGCGCGGTGGCCCGCCGCATCGTCCCGTACGTGCCGCAGGGC
This sequence comes from Streptomyces sp. CCM_MD2014, assembly GCF_000772045.1. Classification (GTDB taxonomy): domain Bacteria; phylum Actinomycetota; class Actinomycetes; order Streptomycetales; family Streptomycetaceae; genus Streptomyces; species Streptomyces salinarius. Next base: position 1,412,005 of record NZ_CP009754.1, read on the forward strand.
ACCAAGGTCGAGCAGGGCGAGCGGGTCGGCCTGATCCGCTTCGGCTCCCGCGTCGACCTGTACCTGCCGGAGGGCGTCGAGGTGGATGTCGAGGTGGGTCAGAAGACGGTGGCTGGGGTGACTCGAATTGACCGTGATTGATCCACAGACCCAGGCCGGATGGGTGCCGGAGGCCGACGAGGTGGACGACGAGGAGGAGATGCCGCTCTCGCTCCGCCTGTCGATAGCGGACACGCTCACGCTCGGCAACGCGACGTGCGGCTTCATGGCGGTGTACTTCACCACCACCGGCATCCTGATCCCGCACCTCATGGGCAGCGACGAGTCGGGCATGGCCCGGCACAGCGCGGCCACCGCGGTCATCCTGATGCTGTGCGCGGCGATCTTCGACCTGTTCGACGGTCTGGTCGCCCGCAAGCTGCGCTCGTCCCCCATGGGCGCGGAGCTGGACAACCTGTCCGACCTGATCAGCTTCGGCCTGGCGCCGGCGTACTTCGTCCTCGTCTACGGCATGGTCGCGGACGACGCCTACCAGCGCGTGGCGGCGGTGGGGGCGATCGTGGTGCTGCTGGCGGTGGTGCTGCGGCTCGCGCGGTTCTCCTGCGTCACGGTCAAGGACGGCACCTTCCAGGGCATGCCGTCGCCGTTCGGCGCGCTGACGGTGGTGTCGATCGTGCTGCTCGAGCTGCCCTTCGTCGCGACGCTGCTGGCGATCCTGGGTACGGCCTGGCTGATGGTGAGCCGGGTCGAATACCCGAAGCCGCGGGGCCGCCTCGCGGTGGCGATGCTGTCGTGGATCGTCCTGTCGATGGGCCTGCTGGCCGGCTGGGCCTTCGACGCGCCGAGCGGGCAGCTGCTGCTGCAGACGGGGTGTGCGCTCCAGCTGGTGATGGGGGCGGTGATCCCCCTGTTCGCCACGGCTCGCAGGGTGAACAACTTCCGTGACAATCGTCGGGAGGCGCGGGCTGCGCAGCTTCCGTGACGTGTGAACGTCGGCAGGGCCCCGGACCCGGGTTGGGTTCGGGGCCCTGCCGTTTGTGCGCGCCCGGCGTAGGTGCCGGCGTCCCTCGGGGCTCCGCCCCAGGACCCCAGGCCCCCGGGCCCATGCCCACCCACCGCCACGACTCAGTGGACTGAAAGGTGCCGCACTCCTCGGCCCGTCCGGCGTTGGAGGACGAGGCCCGTTCAGGGCCGAAACGGGGGTCTGGAGGCAGACCCCCCGGGGTCGGGACGGGGAAGGGGCGGCGGGGGCGAGACTCCCCTAGGCGACGAAGTCCCGCGCGATGGACTCTGCCACCCGCTCCAGAATCGGCCCCGCATCCGCGATGCACTTCGCCACGTCCGGCTCCACATCCGTCAGCGGATACGCCCGCCGGATCCCCGCCCGCCCCAGCGTCTCCGCCGGCAGCGCCAGCCGCCCGCACACCGCGACGACCTCCTTGCCCGCGGCCCGGGCCGCCGCCGCGACACCCGCCGGAGCCTTCCCGTGCAGGGTCTGCTCGTCCAGCGAGCCCTCCCCGGTGATCACCAGGGCCGCCCGCTCCAGCGCCGGCGCGAAGCCCAGCACGTCCAGCATCACCTCGATGCCGGGCCGGAACCGCGCGCCCAGCAGCATCGCACCGAACCCGATGCCGCCCGCAGCGCCCGCCCCCGGGGACGCGGCGTACTCGGCCGCACGCGCGCCCACGCCCTGCGTCCCCTCCAGCACCTTCGCGAAGTGCGCGAGGGCGGCGTCCAGGGCCGTCACGTCGTCCGGCGAGGCACCCTTCTGCGGTCCGTAGACCGCCGGGGCGCCCTTCGGGCCGGTCAGGGGATTGTCCACGTCGCTGGCGAGCACCAGCTCGACGTCCGCCAGCCGCGGGTCGAGACCGGACAGGTCGGCCGAGGCCAGAGCGGCCAGCCCGCCCCCGCCCGCCGCGACGGGCTTCCCGTCGGCGTCCAGGAACCGCGCGCCCAGCGCGGCCAGCATTCCGGCACCGCCGTCCGTGGTGGCGCTGCCGCCGACCCCGAACACGATCGTGCGCGCCCCCGCGTCCAGCGCGGCCCGCAGCAGCTCGCCCGAGCCGTACGTCGACGCCGTGAGCGGTGCGAGGACGCCCTCCGGGAGCCGGTAGAGGCCGCTGGCCTCGGCCATCTCCACCACCGCGGTGCCCTCGCGCAGCGCGTACGCCGCCGTCACCTCGTCGCCGAGCGGCCCGGCGACCCGCACCTCCCGGCGTTCGAACCCGGCCGCGACCGCCGCGGCCACCGTGCCGTCGCCGCCGTCGGCGACGGGCAGCGCCTCGACCAGGACGTCCGGCACGACGCGGCGCAGTCCGGCCGTGACGCGCTCGGCGACCTCCACGGCCGTCAGCGAGCCCTTGAACTTGTCCGCGGCGACGAGCACCCGGCGGGCCCCGTCCACAGCAGCGTCAGCCACCTTGATCTCCCCTTGCTCTCCGAGCCTTGCGCACGTCAAGGCAGTCGCGCCGCTGCGACCCTAACCGGAGGACACCCGTGCCGTCATGCCCTGCCCACACCGTGGAACCGGCGGTGCACCCGCCTCGCGGCTTCCCCGCAGCGGGGCGCGGGCTCGTTACGCTTCCGGAATGACCACTCCTGACTACGCCACCTACATCGCCGGTCTGCCCCGCGTCCTGGCCGGGGCCGCCACGGTCTTCAGGGACGCCGGAGGACGGGTGCTGCTCGTCGAGCCCAACTACCGCGAGGGGTGGGCGCTGCCGGGCGGGACGATCGAGTCCGAGGACGGGGAGACGCCGCGGCAGGGCGCGTGGCGGGAGACCCTCGAGGAGATCGGGCTCGACGTGCGGATCGGGCGCCTGCTCGCGGTGGACTGGGTGCACGGTGCGGGCAGGCCGCCGATCGTGGCGTACCTGTACGACGGCGGGGTCCTGTCCGAGGACGACCTCAAGGCGATCCGGCTGCAGGAGGAGGAGTTGCTGTCCTGGCGGCTGGTGCCGCGCGAGGACCTGGGCGACCACCTCCTCGACGCGCTGCACGGCCGGGTGCTGACCGCACTGGACGTGCTGGCGGACGGCTCCGGCACGGCCGAGCTGGTCAACGGCGTCCGCGTCGACCGATAACCGTTCGCCGCCCGGGCGCCGGAGCCCTACCCTCGGCCGCATGACCGGCAAGCCCCTCGTCGCCATCCTCAGCGGTGCCGGCGTCTCGACCGACTCAGGCATCCCCGACTACCGCGGTCCGAACGGGCTGTGGCGGCGCGACCCGGAGGCGGAGAAGCTCGTCACCTACGAGTACTACATGGGCGACCCGGAGATCAGGCGGCGCTCGTGGCGGATGCGGCGCGACACCGCGGGCCTGCACGCCGAGCCGAACGCGGCGCACCGCGCGGTGGCCGAACTGGAGCGGCGCGGGGTGCCGGTCCGCGTGATCACCCAGAACGTGGACGGCCTGCACCAGCTCGCCGGGGTCTCCGCCCGCAAGGTCCTCGAACTGCACGGCACCGCGCGCGCCTACGTGTGCACGGGCTGCCGGGTCCGGGGCCCGATGGCGGACGCCTTCGCCCGGATCGACGCCGGCGAGGACGACCCGCCGTGCCTGGAGTGCGGCGGCATCCTGAAGACGGCGACCGTGATGTTCGGCGAGCGCCTCGACCCGGTGGTGCTGGGTGAGGCGGTCGCCATCAGCAAGGCGTGCCAGGTCTTCGTCGCCGTCGGCACCAGCCTCCGGGTGGAGCCCGCCGCCGCACTGGCAGGGGTGGCCGTCGACCACGGGGCCCGGCTGGTCGTCGTCAACACCGAGCCGACGCCGTACGACGCCCTGGCCGACGAGGTCGTCCGGGAGCCGATCGGCACCGCCCTGCCCCGGCTGCTGCGCGGCCTGGGCTGAGCGGGCGCCGGTCGGGCGGTCAGCGCACGGCGCCCGGTCGGAACAGGGCGTCCGCGAGGCGGTCGACCTGGTCGATGTCCGGGGCCCAGCAGTACAGCACGACCTCGTCGGCGCCGATGCCGCGGAAGGCCTCGACGGCCGCGCGGACGTCCCGTGCGGTGGTGAGCAGGCCCTTGGCCATGTACTCGGCGCGCCCGGTGAAGGCGTAGTAGTCGCGGAGGTTCCGCCGGGCCCGCTCGACCGTGCTGTCGGGGCCGAGGGCCACGCTCGCCTGGGCGACCAGGTGCGGCCGGCCCGGGCGGTCGTACTTCCGCCAGACCGCCTCGACCCGGCGGAACAGGCCGGACATGTGCGCGGCGGGCAGGGCGGCGCCGAGGAAGCCGTCGCCGAAGCGGCCGACCCGCTCCAGCGCGGCCGGGGCGAAGCCGCCGAACAGCACCCGGGGCCCGCCGGGCGTCGCGGGGCGGGGCCCGATGGGGCCGACGTCCCGGGCGTAGGGCTCGCCCGCCCAGGTCCGGCGCAGGAGGGTCATCTGCTCGTCGAGGCGGCGACCCCGGCGGTGGAGGTCGATGCCGGCGGCGAGGCAGTCGTCGGCCCGGCCGCCGACGCCGATGCCGAGCGTGAAGCGGCCGCCCGACAGCCGGTCGAGGGTCGCGGTCTGCTTGGCGAGCAGTGCGGTGTTGTGGACGGGGGCGATCAGCACCTCGGTCTGCAGGCGGATGCGGGAGGTGGCGCCCGCGAGGGTCGCGAGGGTGATCAGGGGTTCGGGGTTGTCGTAGACGAGCCGGTCGAGCAGGCCGAGCGTGCTGAAGGGGAGCGCGTCGGCGCGCCGGGCCCAGGTCGGCAGCAGCGCGGGGGCGTCGACGGGAAGGCCGAGGCCGATGCGCAGGGGATGCGCGGGGTGCGTGGGCGCGGAATGCATGGGTGCGGTCCTCCGGAGGGCATGACGGATCAGGGCGCCGCCCCTCCGTGGCTCCGGGCTGCTGTGCGCGGGCCTGCTCCCCGTCTGCGGCATCGTTCTGGAGAGCGTGGTCTTCGAAGTCCGGCGAGCGTAGCGGGCGCCGCGGCGCCCGGGCAACGCGTTTACGCCCGGTCGCCGCGGCTAGAACAACGCCTCCGGTCCCGTCCCGCCCCGTTCGAAGTCCAGCAGGCGCCGCTTGCGTTCCAGGCCGCCGCCGTAGCCGGTGAGGCCGCCGCTCGCGCCGATGACGCGGTGGCAGGGGACGACGATGCCGATCGGGTTGCGGCCGTTGGCGAGGCCCACGGCGCGGGAGGCGGCCGGGTTGCCGAGGGCGGCGGCGAGTTCGCCGTAGGTGCGGGTCTCGCCGTACGGGATCTTGCGGAGCTGGTCCCAGACCGTGCGCTGGAAGGGGGTGCCGTTCAGGCGCAGGTCGAGGGTGAAGTCCTTCAGCTCGCCGCTGAAGTAGGCCTCCAGTTGTTCCTCGGTCTCGGCGAAGGGGCGTGCGTCGCGGGCGCCGAAGGTCTCCTCGGGCGGACGGTGGCGCTGGTCGGTCATGTAGAGGCCGCACAGGACGGCGTCCTCCGCGACGAGGGTGAGCGCGCCGTACGGGCTGTCGATCACGGTGTGCTGTCTCACGGGGTTCACGCGGGCTCCTCGCACGGGCTATACGGGCAGGAAGTTGATCGGGTGGTCGTCGGTGGCCCACAGGTACTGGACGGCGTACGCCCGCCAGGGCCGCCAGGCCGCCGCGCGGGCGGTGAGCGCGGCCGGGGTGGAGGGCAGGCCCAGTTCACCGGCGGCGCGGCGGATGCCGAGGTCGGTGGGGAGGAAGGCGTCGGGGTCCCCGAGGGCACGCATGGCGATGACGTCGGCGGTCCAGGGGCCGAAGCCGGGCAGGTCGAGGAGGCGGGCCCGGGTCTCGGCCCAGTCGCACTCGACGCCCAGGCTGACCGAGCCGTCGGCCAGGCGGGCGACCAGGGTGGAGAAGGTGGTGCGGCGGGTGCGCGGCATCGCCAGAGTCCCGGGGTCCACGGCCGCCAGGGCCCCGGTGGACGGGAAGAGGTGGGTCAGGCCGCCCTCGGGATCGTCCACCGGATCGCCGTGCGCGGTGACCAGGCGGGCGGCGTGGGTGCGGGCGGCGGCGGTGGAGACCTGCTGGCCGAGCACGGCCCGTACGGCGAACTCCGCCTCGTCCACCGTGCGGGGCACCCGGCGGCCGGGCGCCTTGTCGACGAGCGGTGCGAGCAGCGGGTCGGCGCGCAGCTGGTCGTCGATGGCCACCGGGTCGGCGTCCAGGTCGAGCAGACGCCGGCAGCGGCTGATGGCGACGGTCAGGTCGCGCGGGTCGCCGAGGGTGAGGCGGCAGGCGATGTGGTCGGGGTGGGGGGTGAGGGCCACGATGCCGTGACCGTAGGGGAGGCGCAGGGTGCGCCGGTACGCGCCGTCCCGCCACTCCTCCACGCCGGGTACGGCGGTGGCGGCGAGGTGGCCGAAGAGGTTGTCGGGGTTGAGCGGGGCGCGGAACGGCAGGCGGAGGGACAGGGTGCCGGGGGTGGTGCGGGCGAGGCGGTTCCCGGGGGCGCGGGTGCGCAGTTCGCTCGGGGAGAGGGCGTAGACCTCGCGGACCGTGTCGTTGAAGGTGCGGATGGAGGCGAAGCCGGCCGCGAAGGCGATCTCCGCCATGGGCAGCGGGGTGGTCTCGATCAGCAGCCGGGCGGTCTGGGCGCGCTGCGCGCGGGCGAGGGCGAGGGGACCCGCGCCCACTTCGGCGAGGAGCTGGCGCTCGATCTGCCGGGTGCTGTAGCCGAGGCGGGCGGCGAGGCCGGGCACGCCCTCGCGGTCCACGACGCCGTCGGCGATCAGGCGCATGGCGCGGGCCGTGAGGTCGGCGCGCAGGTTCCACTCGGGCGAGCCGGGGCTGGTGTCCGGGCGGCAGCGTTTGCACGCCCGGAACCCGGCCTGCTGGCAGGCCGCCGCGCTCGGGTAGAAGGTCATGTTGCCGGGCTTGGGCGGCACCACCGGGCAGCTGGGCCGGCAGTAGATCCGGGTCGTCAGGACGGCCGTGAAGAACCAGCCGTCGAAGCGCGCGTCCTTCGACTGCACGGCGCGCACGCAGCGCTCGGTGTCGGTGTGCATTCCCGTCTGCATGTGTCCAGGATGGCCCCCGCGACGGGTACCGGCTGGCGGGAATCCGACATCGACGTGCCCCGTGCTGGGCCTTGGCGGATCACCCGGACCAGCCGGACCACGCGGATCACTCCGCGCGCCACGCCGACTCGCGCAGCAGCCGCAGGCCGTTCAGGCCGACCAGCACGGTGGAGCCCTCGTGGCCCGCGACGCCGAGCGGGAGCGGGAGGTGCCCGATCAGGTCCCACAGGACGAGGACGGTGATGAAGACGCCGGCGACGGCCAGGTTCTGCACGACCAGCCGGCGTGCGCGCCGGGAGAGCCGTACGACGGCGGGGACGGCCGTCAGCTCGTCGCGCACGACGACGGCGTCGGCGGTCTCCAGGGCGAGGTCGGAGCCGGCCCCGCCCATGGCGACACCGGCGTGCGCGGCGGCCAGTGCGGGGGCGTCGTTGACGCCGTCGCCGACGAAGAGCACCTTGCGGCCGGCCCGCTCCCGTTCCCGTACGGCCTTGACCTTGTCCTCGGGGAGCAGTCCGGCGCGGACGTCGGTGATGCCGGTCGCCTCGGCCACGCGGGCGGCGGCGGCCGTGTGGTCGCCGGTCAGCAGGGCGGGGGCGGTGCCGGTGAGGGCGGTGAGGGCGGCGGCGGCCGGGGCCGCGTCGGTGCGGAGGCGGTCGGTGAGGGCGAGGGTGCCCAGGAGCGTGCCGTCACGGGTGACGCGAACGGTGGTCTCGGCGCCCTCGGGGGCGTCCGCGCGGCCGACGTGCACCGTACGGCCGTCGACCACGGCCGTCACCCCGCGGCCGGGAGCCGCCGTGAAGTCCTCCGCCGGCGCGATCCGCAGCCCTCGGGCGCGGGCGGCGGCCACGATCGCGCGGGCCAGCGGGTGTTCGCTGGGGTGCTCGGCCGCGGCGGCGAGGGCGAGGAGGGCGTCCTCGTCCACGCCGGAGCCGGCCAGGGGGCGTACGGCGGTCACCTCGGGGGTGCCCTCGGTGAGGGTGCCGGTCTTGTCGAGGGCGGCGGTGTCGATCTCGCCGAGACGTTCCATGGCGACCGCCGACTTGACCAGAACGCCGTGCCGGCCGGCGTTGGCGATGGCGGAGAGCAGCGGCGGCATCGTGGCGAGGACGACGGCGCACGGCGAGGCGACGATCATGAAGGTCATGGCGCGCAGCAGGGCGTCGGTGAGGTCGGCGCCGAAGGCGAGGGGGATGCCGAAGACGGCGAGGGTGGCGACGACCACGCCGACCGAGTAGCGCTGCTCGATCTTCTCGATGAACAGCTGGGTCGGCGCCTTGGTGCGGGACGCCTCCTCGACCAGGGCGACGATCCGGGCGATGACCGAGTCGGCCGGGTCGCGTCCGACGCGGACGCGCAGGGCGCCGGTGCCGTTGAGGGTGCCGGCGAAGACGTCGTCGCCGGAGCGTTTGAGGACGGGCAGGGACTCGCCGGTGATGGTGGCCTGGTCGACCTCTCCGGTGCCGTCGACGACCGTGCCGTCCGCGCCGATCCGCTCCCCCGGCCGGACCAGGACCAGGTCGCCGACGGCGAGGTCGGCGGTCGGGACGGTCTCCTCGTCGCCGTCCCGCAGGCGGGTCGCGGTGGTGGGCGCGAGGTCGAGCAGGCCGCGCACGGAGTCGGCGGTACGGGCGGTGGCCAGGGCCTCCAGGGCGCCGGAGGTGGCGAAGATGACGATGAGCAGGGCGCCGTCGAGGACCTGGCCGATGGCGGCCGCGCCGAGCGCCGCGACGATCATCAGCAGGTCGACGTCGAGGGTCTTCTCGCGCAGCGCGCGCAGCCCTTCGAGCGCGGGCTCCCAGCCGCCGGCGGCGTAGGCGACCGCGTACAGCGGGCCGTACGCCCAGGCGGGCGCGCCGCCGAGGTCGAGGGGCAGGGCCAGGAGGAAGGCGACGAGGGACACGAGCGCCCAGCGGGCCTCGGGCAGGGCGAGGACACGGGTGCGGCGGCGGGGCGGCGCCGGGGCGGAGGGCGCGGCCTCGGGAGCGGGGGCGAGGGTGGTGGACACGCGGTACACCATACAGGAACACATGAAGACCCATTCATTCGTTCATCTGTTCATGTGCCTCCGGGGAGTCGTCCGGGCAGTGCGTAAGATGACCGCATGGGTCACGGAGCCGCCACCACCGCGCAGAACGCCGCCGAGCGGGTGCGTCTGGACGCGGACAACGTCGCGAAGGTGGCCACGACCCTCCAGGCCCTGTCCACCCCGTCCCGGCTGCTGATCCTCGCCCGGCTGCGCGAAGGGCCGCTGCCCGCCACCGAGTTGGCGGCGGAGGTCGGCATGGAGCAGTCGGCCTGTTCGCACCAGCTGCGGCTGCTGCGCAATCTGGGCCTGGTGGTCGGCGAGCGCCGGGGCCGCTCGGTGGTGTACGCCCTGCACGACGACCATGTCGCCGAGCTGCTCGACCAGGCCGTGTTCCACGTGGAGCACCTGCGGCTGGGGATCAGCGACGCGGCTCGGTGAGCAGCCGCCGCATCGTCTCGGCCGCGCGCACGGCGGCGTCCGCGCAGCAGTTGTTGAACAGCACGTGCAGCTCCTCCGACAGGCGTGCCGCGCGCCGCAGACGGGGCACGCGGGCGGCGAGTTCGAGCACGTCGTAGTCGTACCGGAAGCGGTCCTCCTTGGTGCCCCTCCCCCACGCCGGACTGCGGCCGTGGAAGCGGACGACGGCGAGGGCGGGCCGGGTGACCGGCGCGACGGGCGGCAAGGAGCCGGACAAACCCTGAGCCATGTCGGTGCCGACCGCCGAGGCCCCCAGAGTCGACAGAAGGACGTGCGTGCTCTCCGCCTGCTCCGGCTCCCACCAGCCCGGATGCCGGAACTCCACCGCGAGGGGCCAGCCCCGCGCTCGCCGCACACACGCGTCGAGGGCCGCCTCCGCCCAGGAACCGGGCGCGAACCACGGCGGGAACTGGAACAGCACGGTGCCGAGCCGCCCGGCCTCGCGCAGCGGCGCGATCGCGTCGGCGAATCTCCCCCACACCTCGTCCAGCAGTCCGTCGCTCACCTGCCCGCGTCCGAGCCGCCCCCGCCCGGTCCCGCGCAGGTCGGCGGGGAGGGCCTCCGCACGCGTGGGGTGCCCCGTCAGCAGGGAGAAGGCCTTGACGTCGAAACGGAAGTCCTCCGGAGTGCGCTCCACCCACAGCTCGCTGTTGCGCCGGCTGGGCAGCGCGTAGTACCCGGCGTCCACTTCGACGACGGGCAGCCGCGAGGCGTAGTGCCGCAGTCGTCCTTCCGCGTCCCGGCGCCCGCGGGGATACCAGCCGCTCGCGAGGAGTTGCCGGTCCGTCCACGAGCATGCCCCGACCAGAATGTCACCCATGGGAGCCCGGATACCCCGGGCTCCCGATCCCCATCAGGTTCTACTCCGTCGCCGTCGGCCGCCGCGAGGCGCGCGTGGCGTCACGGACGTCGGTGAGCGGGCGCAGCCGGTAGGTGTACGCGTAGTCCCGGTCGGCGAAGAGCTTGAACTCGTCGTGGGTGTGCGCGCCCCAGCTGTTGTCGCCGCCGACACCCATCTGACGGTGGTTCAGGCGCAGGACGACCTCGTCCCTCGGGGTGAGCTGGTAGTCGTGCCGCACGCCGGCCGACAGATCCTCCGGCGTGAAGTACGAGGCGTTGGCCTCCAGCAGGGTTTCGCCGGAGGCGAGCAGGCCCACGCCGTGCCGGTCGGTGAGGGCGATCCAGCGGACGTCGGTCTTGTTGCCGTTCTCCTGCGGGCGGATGTAGGGGGTCCACTGCTCGGCGACGGTCCCGGAGTACAGGCCGACGTCCGTGCCGTCGTTGCGGTCCCAGTGGTTCTCCTCGGGGCCGCGGCCGTACCAGTGCACGCGGTCCAGACGGCGCGGCAGGAAGAGCATGGTGCCGACCTCGGGGATGTACGGCAGGTTCGCGGCGCCCGGGTGCAGGGTGTTGTCGACCTTGACCTCGCCGTTGCCGAACACCGTGTAGGTGGTGCTGTAGGCGGACTCCACCGAGGTGGGCAGGGTGCCGGTGACCTTGATCTCGACCGCCCGGTCGCCGAGCGCGCGCACGGCTACGCCGGTGACCTTGCGGCGGGCGCCGGCGTCGCGCCAGGTCTGGTTGCGGGTGTGCTGGCCGTTGCCCTTGTCGTTGTCGGTGGGCGCGCGCCAGAAGTTGGGCACGGGCCCGGAGGTGATCAGGGGGCGGCCCTTGGCCTCGTAGGAGGTGAGGGTGCCGGTGGCCTTGTCGACGGTGACCGAGAAGTCCTCGCCGGTGATCCTGACGTCCTTGTCGCGGTCCTGGTGGCGCAGGGCCGGGACGCTCTCCAGGCGTGCCGGGACGGGGGCGGGGGCGTCGCTCTCGACGGGGAGCTGCTGCCGGGCCACCTCGAAGCCCGCCTTCGCCCAGGGGGTGGACTCCTTGGTGGTGAAGGAGAGCTGCAGGAAGTACTCGGTGCCCGGGTCCGGGTCGCGGGGCAGGCGTAGAGGGACGGTGATGTCCTTCTCCGACCGCGGTGCCACGTCCAGTTGGTCGCGGGTCAGCTTTCCGCGCCGCACGACCTCGCCGTCGGCGACGAGTTCCCAGCGGCCGTCGAACTCGCGGAGGTGGGTGAAGAGGTACTCGTTGACGAGGGTGACCGCGCCGGGGCCGCCGCCCGGGGTGCTGACCGCGTTGACGGCCTGGTAGACGCGCTTGACCTCGGCGGCCTTGCCGGTGTGGCCGCGGTCCGCGGTGACGATGCCGTCCGCGACGAAGGCGCCGTCGTTCGGGTTGTCACCCCAGTCGCCGCCGTAGGCGAGGAACGTCTTGTCCCGGGGCCGCTTCCGCTCGCTCTTCACGGTGGCGGCGTCGAACCAGAACCGCACGCCGTCGTCGCCGGGACCGCGGCCGTCGGAGGCCAGCTCGCCGGCGCCGAGGGCGCGGGCGTAGACGCGGGCGCGGCGGATGGTGCCGCTGAACTCCCGTACCTGGTTGTCGGCGTCGGAGGCGAGGGCGAGGGGCGCGGTGTTGCTGCTGGGGCGCCGGTCGGTGGTGCGGGTGGCCCGGACCGTGCCGTCGACGTAGAGGGTCAGGGTCCCGGCGTCGGCGTCGAAGACGCCCGCGAGGTGGTGCTCGCGGCCGGTCCAGTCGTCCGGCACGGTCCAGTTCGCGGTGATCCACTGGCCCTCGGAGTGGATGAAGAACTCCAGGGTCCGGCCGTTCTGCTTCAGCGCGTACTGGGTGTCGCCCTTGGCGATGATCGGCTGGTGGTAGCCCGTCACGTGCGGGGTGACCCAGGCTTCCAGGGTCAGGGAGCCGGTGAGGTCGAGGCTGTCGTCGCGTTCGAAGACGGTGATGCCGGACAGGCCCTTGTCGCGGTCGAGGGTGCCGCGGGTGGCGAGGATCTCGCCGCGCAGCCCGGCGGGTCCTGCCTCGGTGAGCAGGGTGCGGGCGGGGACGGGCGTGTAGAGGGACTGGTCCACGAAATCCCAGATCCAGCCGCCCTGGAGGACGTCGTACCGGCGGACGATGTCCCAGTACTTCTTGAAGTTGCCGGTCGAGTTCCCCATCGAGTGGGCGTACTCGATCATGACGTACGGCCGGGTGTCGGAGGTGTCCTTCGCGCGCTGCTCGACGCGCTGCGGGCTGTCGTACATCTCCGAGCGGATGTCGCTGACGCCGGGGCGGTCGTCGCCCTCGTACTGGATGACGCGGGTGTCGTCGTAGGAGCGGATCCAGTCGTGCATGGCGGTGAAGGTGGAGCCGCCGCCCGCCTCGTTGCCCAGCGACCAGATGACGACCGAGGCGTGGTTCTTGTCGCGGTGCACCATGTTCTGGGCGCGGGCGACGCAGGCGGCGGTCCAGTCCGGGTGGTCGCCGGGGTACTCGCCGCGGATGCCGTGGGTCTCCAGGTTGGTCTCGTCGACGAGGTAGAGGCCGTACTCGTCGGCCAGTTCCAGCCAGTACGGGTTGTTGGGGTAGTGCGAGGTGCGGACGCTGTTCATGTTCATCCGCTTGATGATCTTGATGTCCTCGACCATGTCCTCGCGGGTGAGCGCGGTGCCGCGGGAGGGGTGCATCTCGTGGCGGTTGGTGCCGCGGATCGACACCGGCTCGCCGTTGATCCGCATCAGCCCGTCCTTGAGCGCGAACTCGCGGAAGCCGACCCGGTGCGACAGGGTCTCGGTCACCTTCCCGGCGGGGTCGCGCAGGCGCAGGACGGCCGTGTACAGGTCGGGGTGTTCGGCGGACCAGAGCCGGGGCTTGGGCACGGCCTTGGCCGCCCGGACGGTGACGTCCTCGCCGGCGCGGGCCGCGCCGACGTCGACGGGCTGCTCCAGCGGCCGGGACCAGACGGCGTGGCCGCGCGCGTCGTACAGCTGGGTCTCGACGGTGTAGCGGCCGGTACCGCCCTCGCCGTACGCCCGCACGCTCGCGGTGACAGCCAGTTCGGCGCCGGTGTAGGTGGCGTCGAGCGGGGTGTCGAGCTTGAAGTCGCGCAGGTGCACGGCCGGGGTGGAGTAGAGGTGGACCGAGCGGAAGATGCCGCTCACCCGGATCATGTCCTGGTCCTCCATCCAGTCGCCGTCGGAGTAGCGGTAGACCTCGACGGCGATCTGGTTGGTGCCGGGCTTGAGGTGGTCGGTGACGTCGTACTCGGAGGGGGTGTAGGAGTCCTCGTCGTAGCCGACCAGTTCGCCGTTGATCCACACGTAGTGCGCGGACTTGACGCCCTCGAAGTGGAGGAAGGTGCGGCGGCCCTTCCAGTCGCGGGGGACGGTGAAGGTGCGCCGGTACTGGCCGACCGGGTTGTAGCGGGTCGGCGCGGCGGGCGGCTGCGGCTCCTCGCCCAGGCCGTTGGGGCCCCAGTACGGGTAGGTGATGTTCAGGTAGATGGGGAAGTCGTGGCCGTGCAGCTGCCACACGGAGGGGACCGGGATGGTCTCCCAGTCGGCGTCGTCCACGTCGGTGCGGTGGAAGTCGGCGTCCCGGTCCTCGGGGCGGTCGGCGTAGGCGAACTTCCAGGTGCCGTCCAGGCTCAGCCGGTAGGGCGAGCGGGCGCGGTCTCCGGCGAGTGCCTGCTTGACGTCCTCGTACGGCGTGAGTGTGGCGTGCGGCGGTTCGGTGCCGAGCCGGAAGACACCGAAGTCGTTCCACTCCGGGGTCTCGTCGGCCGCCGCCCTCCGTCCGGCGGCGTGCGCGGCGACGGGCGACGCGGAGAGGGCGAGCGCGCCGAGGACGGCGGCCCCGCCCTCCAGGAGACGGCGGCGGCTGACGACCGGGCGGGCCGGGAACGGGGCGGGTGACGCGGGAGAGTGCGGCATGACCGTGGCCTTCCGTGGGCTTCGGGGGCGGCTCAACACACGGTGCTTCGAATGCAGTTGAGGGTGGGGCGGTGCTCAACTGCCGGTGACGCGGTGACTACCGGATCAGACTCACCCTAGAACTCGAACAGAACCGAATCAATTATCCCGTCGGAGTTTGTTTGTTCCTGATGGGCGGCGGTGCCTCCAGCCCGACCGGGCACGGGACGCGGACCCTCGGGGCACCCGGGTCTGCCCCCAGGGCTCCTGACCTGGAGACGATCACCACGTAACGTCCTTGCGTGAACTTGTGGACTTCCCTGGAGCCCGCGTCCGCCACCGTCGATCCCGGCAGCAGTACGCGCGTACGGCTGCGGGTGCGCAACACCGGTGACGTGGTGGACGAGTACCGGTTCGAACCCGTCGGGGACGTGGCCCCCTGGACGACGGTCGAGCCGCCGACCCTGCGCCTGTACCCGGGCACGACCGGCACCGTGGAGCTGACGTTCGCTCCGCCGCGTACGCCGGACGCGGCGGCGGGGCCGAACCCGTACGCGGTGCGCATCACGCCGACCGAGCACCCCGACGCGGTGACGGTACCGGAGGGAAACCTCACGATCACGGCGTTCACCGAGGTGCGGGCCGAACTGGTACCGCCGACGGTGAAGGGGCGGTTCCGGGGGCGGCCGCGGCTGGCGGTGGACAACCTCGGCAACACGAAGGTGACCGCCTCGGTCGCGGGCAGCGACACCGGCGACCACCTCTCGTACGAGATCCGGCCGTCGAACGTGCAGATCGAGCCGGGCCGTGCGGCGTTCGTGGAGACGACGCTGAAGCCGAAGCAGATCATCTGGTTCGGGGCCAAG
This sequence comes from Streptomyces sp. CCM_MD2014, assembly GCF_000772045.1. Lineage (GTDB taxonomy): Bacteria > Actinomycetota > Actinomycetes > Streptomycetales > Streptomycetaceae > Streptomyces > Streptomyces salinarius. The sequence goes on from NZ_CP009754.1 coordinate 1,427,080, forward strand.
GAGGAACGGCCGTACAAGCTGGCGGTACGCCGCTCCGGCGTCGATCCCACCGACGTCGAGGGCACCTACGTCCAGCGCGGCTTCCTGCCCCGCTGGCTGGCCACCTTCCTCGGCATCTTCACGGCCCTCGCGCTGGCGTTCGTGATGATCTGGATCGCGTACAAGCCACAGGTCCGCACCAGCGCCACCGAGCAGACCCAGCAGGCGGGCGCCGCACTGGCCCCCAGTCCCAGTGCCAGCCCCCAGACCCTGCCCAGCACCGCCGAGTCCGCGCCCGCCGAGCAGCCGAAGGTGCAGGAACCGGCCGCGGAGCAGCCGAAGGGCGACGGCGGCGGGGGCGGGGGCGCAGAAGAAGAGGCGCCGGCTCCCAAGAAGCCCGAGAAGGAGACCTCCGGCGGGGGCGGCGAGGAGAAGCCGGACACCGAGGCCCCGGAGCCCGTCGCCCCCGGCACGACCATCTACGGTCACGCCTCGAACCGCTGCATCGAGGTGGCGGGGCACAAGTGGCGGGACGGTGCGCCGCTGCAGATCGCGGACTGCACCGGCAAGGCCTGGCAGAAGTGGGACTTCCGGCCCGACGGCACGATCCGCTCGCTCGGCCTGTGCATGGACGCGACCTGGGGCGGTACGGCCAACGGCACGGTGGTCCAGGTGGCGGTGTGCAGCGGCAACCCGGCCCAGCAGTTCATCCTGGCCGGGCCCAAGGACCTGGTCAACGTGCAGGCCAACAAGTGCGTGGACGTGGTCGACGAGAAGACCGGCAACGGCGCCAGGCTCCAGCTGTGGGAGTGCAACGGTCAGGACAACCAGAAGTGGAGCACCCGCTGACCCCGGCCGGGGCAGCAGGGGGTCAGTTCCGGGTCGTGGGGACCACGGAGGCCCACTCGACGGTGCGGTCGCACCAGCGGTCCAGCAGGACACGGTCGTGGCCGACGGCCAGCAGTCCCGCTCCGGTGCCGGCCCGGTAGTCCTCCACCACCCGGACCAGGGCGGCCGTGGTCGAGGCGTCCAGCATGGCGGTCATCTCGTCGCACACCAGCCAGCGCGGGCGCAGCACCAGCGCCCGGGCCAGGCACGCGCGCTGCAGCTGGCCGTCGCTGACCTCGTGCGGGCGCCTGCTCAGCAGGTCGGTGGTCAGTCCCACGGTGGCGGCCAGTTCGGCGACCCGGTCGGCGGCCTGAGCCCGTCGGCCGGTGGCGCGCAACGGCTCGGCCACCAGGTCGGCGAGTGTCAGCCGGGGGTCCGCGGAGAGGCGGGCCTGCTGGAAGACGACGCCGAAGGCGGTGCGCAGGGCACGCGGGGCGCCGTGCCGCCAGCGCCGGACGGGGGTGCCGTCGAGGACCAGCGCGCCGGCGTCGGGGCGGTGCAGCAGGGCGGCGACGCGGGCGAGGGTGGACTTGCCGCAGCCGCTGGGGCCGAGCAGTCCGACGGCCTCCCCGGGCGCCACGGACAGCGAGACGTCCCGGAACACGGGCGCCCTCCGGTCGTATCCGGCGGTGACGGTGCGCAGTTCAAGCACGGTCGACGGCCTCCGTGAGTGCGGCGTGCGGGTGGTGGCAGGCGACCTCGCCGCGCAGTGGGGGCAGGGTGGCGCAGGCGTCGCTCGCACGGTCGCAGCGCGCGGCGAAGGCGCAGCCGTCGGGGAGGGCGCCGAGTTCGGGCGGCAGGCCGGGGATGGGGACGAAGGCGCGGTCGGGCAGCGCGTCGAGCAGGCCGCGGCTGTAGGGGTGGCGTGGGCCGGGGGGGCCGAAGAAGGCGGTGGCGTCGGCGAGTTCGACGACGCGTCCGGCGTACATGACGGCGACGCGGTCGGCGATGCGCTCGGCGGCGGCCAGGTCGTGGGTGATCATCAGCAGGGCGCGGCTGCCGCCCTTGTCGACATGTCGTCTCAGCTCGTCGACCGTGTGGTCCACCAGGTCCCGGTCGAGCCCGGTGGTCGGCTCGTCGGCGAGCAGCAGCGGGGCGTCGCCGACGAGGGCGAGGGCGGTGGCGGCGCGCTGGGCGAGACCGCCGGAGAGTTCGTGCGGATGGCGGTCGAGGTGGTCCACCGGGAACGCGGCGCGTTCGGCGGCGGCCTCGGCGGCCTCGCGCAGGGCCGTGCGGCCGCGAACCCCGGTGAGTTCCGCGACCGTCTCCTCCACCTGTGAGCGGATGGTGCGGACCGGGGTGAGGTGGGCCGCCGGGCTCTGCGGGACGAGGCCGATCAGCCGGCCCCGTACGGTGCGGGCGAAGGTCCGTTCGTCGGCGGCGAGCAGGTCGAGGTCGCCGAGGAGCGCGCGGCCCGCGGTCTGCGCGTTGCCGGGCAGCAGCCCGAGCAGGGCGGAGGCGAGGACGGACTTGCCGCAGCCGCTCTCGCCGATCAGGGCCAGGCACTCGCCGGCCGCCACGTCGAAGCGGGCGTCGGTGACGGCGGCGACGCGGCGCCCGCCCGGCATGCGGAAGCGCACCGACAGACCGTGCACCGACAGCACGGGCGGCACCGACGGCACGGGGGTTGGCCCGGTCACAGCATCAGCTCCGATCGGCTGCGGGGGTTGATCCGCTCCCGCCAGGCGCCCGCGAGTCCGGCGACGGCGAGGGTCGGCACGATGATGAACAGGCCGGGGAAGAGGGTGGGCCACCACTGCCCGGCCAGCAGCGAACCCCGCGCCTCCTGGATGAGGTTGCCGAGGCTCGCGGTGTGGGTGGGCAGGCCGAGGCCGAGGAAGGAGAGCGCCGACTCGTGCCACATGGCGTGCGGCACCATCAGCACGGCGGCGAGCGCGGCCTGTGGCAGTACGCCCGGCAGCAGGTGCCGTACCGTCACCCGCCACCGGGAGGCGCCGCCGGACACGGCCGCGTCGATGTGGGGACGGGCGCGCAGGGACAGCACCTCGGCGCGGACGATGCGCGCGGTGGACAGCCAGTGGGTGAGCGCGACGGAGGCCACGACGGGCCAGACGCCCGGCCGGAACATGGCGACGATGAAGATGCCCATCAGCAGGTGCGGCACGGAGGACAGGGCGTCGACGACGCGCATGACGCCCCGGTCGACCCAGCCGCCCAGCGCACCGGCGGTGGCGCCCACGGCGGTGCCGACGACCGTCGCGGTCAGCGCGGCCGCCACGCCGACGAGCAGGGAGACGCGCAGGCCGTAGACGCAGCGCAGCAGCAGGTCGCGGCCGACGTCGTCGGTGCCGAAGGGGTGCGCCCAGCCGGGTGCCCGGAGCTTGGCGGCCAGGTCGACGGCCTGCTGGTCGAGCTGCACCAGCGGCGGCACGAGCAGCACGGAGAGCACGGTGACGGTCAGCAGCGCGGCGCAGACGCGCAGGCGCAGGGTGCGGGTGGAGCGGCGGTCGCCGCTCCGGGAGCGCCACACGGTGCCGGTCTTCCCGGCGGCGGCGACGTCAGCCATGGACATCACATCTCACTGAGTTTCACCCTCGGGTCGAAGAGTCCGTAGAGCAGGTCGGCCAGCAGGTTGCCGACGAGGACGGCGGCGGTGGCGAGCGTGGTCAGGGCGGCCAGCAGCGGGAAGTCGACGGCGGTGGCCGCCTCGACGGTGGCGGCGGCGATGCCCGGCCAGCTGAAGACGCTCTCCACCAGCAGGGCGCCGGTGATGAGTTCGGGCACGCGGGAGCCGATCAGGGTGAGCACGGGCAGCAGTCCGGAGCGCAGGGCGTGCCCGAGGAGTACCGTGCTCTCCCGCAGACCGCGGGCCCGTGCGCCGCGCACCGGGTCCTCGGCGAGGGCGTCGGCGACACCCTGGCGCACGTAGAGGGTGAACCAGGGCAGTTGGGAGACGGCGAGGACGCCGGCGGGCAGCACGATGTGTCCCGCGACCTGCCCGGCGGTGACCTGTTCGCTGGCGGTGTCGGTGAGGCCGCCGGCGGGCAGCACGTCCCACTGGAGGGCGAACAGCCACACGGCGAGCAGCGCGATCCAGAAGACCGGCGCCGCCTCCAGGACGTACGCGAGGGAGGTGACCGCCCGGTCGAGCGTCGAGCCGGGCCGCCGGGCCGCCAGCACGCCGAGGAGCGTGCCGAGGGTGACGGCCACGGCGAAGGCGACGGCGCACAACAGGGCGGACCAGACGAGGCGTTCGCCGATGACCTGGGCAACGGGCTGTCGCAGCACGCTGGAGTGGCCGAGGTCGCCGGTGAGGGCGTCGGTCAGCCAGTGCCACCAGCGGGCGACGAAGGACTGGTCCACGCCGAGGTTCTCGCGCAGCCGGTCCAGGGTCTCCTGGTCGGCGCCGAGCGCGGCGGTGCCGGCGTACGCCTTGACGGGGTCGAAGGGTGAGGCGGCGGCGATCGCGAACACGCCGAAGGTGACGACGAGGACGACGGGCACGGCGAACAGCGCCCGCCGCCCCGCGAGGCGTGCCATCGCGCTCCAGGGCAGCCGCCGGGCGGTTCCGGTCACTTCTCGGGCTGCCAGTCCTCGATGTTCCACCAGGGTCCGCTGGCGAAGCCGTGCTCGTGCGGCTCCAGTTGGGTGGTCAGCCCGTCCCAGCGGTCGGCGAGGACGTAGAGGTGGTCGATGTGGGTGAGGAAGGTGTAGCCGGGGTCGTCGACGAGGGCCTGCTGGATCCTGTCGTAGGCGGCCGCGCGCTTCTCCGGGTCCTGGCTGCGGCGCCCGGTGTCGAGCGCCTCGTCGACGGCCGGATTGTCGTAGTGGGCCATGTTGTTGAAGCCGTCGCCGGCCAGGGAGGAGTGCAGCAGGGTGTAGAGGCCGAAGTCGGGGTCGCCGACGCTGCCGAGGCCCGCGAGGACCGCGTCGGTCTTCATCCGCGGTTCGATGACCTCCCAGGTGGCGCCCTCGACCTTCACCTCGATGCCGGCCTTCTTGGCGTCGGAGGCGTAGGCGAGCGCGTGGTCCTGGCGGACCTTGTCGCCGGAGGGGTAGTACAGGGTGAACGAGGCGCGCTGCCCGTCCTTGGCGCGGACGCCGCCGGAGCCGGGCTTCCAGCCCGCCTCGTCCAGGATGCGCTTCGCCTTCGCCGGGTCGTGCGGGCGCTCGATGCCGCGCTCGTACCAGGGGTCGTCGACGGGCAGCGGCCCGTACGCCGGCCGGCCCGCGCCGCTGAGGATCGTGTCGACCATGGCCTGCCGGTCCACGGCGGCGTCCAGGGCCCTGCGGATCGCGCGGTCGCCGGTGACCTTGCCCGAGGTGGGCAGGGTGACGGCACGGAAGTCGTAGGAGCTGGCCCGGTAGGTGCGCCGGCCGTCGTCCTTGTCGAAGGTGGCGGCGAGGTTGGGCGGCAGGACGGCGCCGTCGAGGTCGCCGGAGCGCAGCCGGGTGGCGCGCACGTTGTCGTCGGGGACGACGGCCATGGTGAACGACTTCACCGCGGGCTCGGCACCCCAGTAGTGCGGGTTGGCCTTGAAGGTGAGCTTCTCGCCCTTGCTCCAGCCGGTGAGCACGTACGGGCCGGTGCCGACCGGCTCGGTGTTGAAGTCGCCGGTGTTGGGGTCCTGTTCGCCCGCGATGTGCTCGGGGACTATGGGCAGGACGGTGCGGGCCGCGAAGGGCGCGTACGGGTACTTGAGCGTGAAGACGACGGTGTCGTCCCCGCTCGCGCGGACGGCCTTCACGGCGTCGAGTTCACTGCGGGCGGTGTTGTTGGTCTTCTGGTCGAGGACGGTGCGGTACGTGTACACCACGTCCTCGGCGGTCAGCGGTTCGCCGTCGCTGAACTTCACGCCGTCGCGCAGTGTGTACGTGTACGTCCGGCCGCCGTCGGTGATCTTGGGCAGCGCGGTGGCGAGCGCGGGCTTCAGTTCCAGGTCGGTGTCGCGGGCGAGCAGCCCGTCGAAGATCTTGGAGTTGCCGTCCTTGCCGTAGCCCAGCAGCGGGCTGAGGGTGTCCGGTTCCGAGGCCACTCCGATCACGACGGACTCGGCGGCCCCGGCGTCGTCGTCCTTCCCCCCGTCCGAGGGTGCGGAGCAGGCCGCCGCGCCGGCGGCGAACACCACCGCGGCGGCGGTGCTTCGTATCGGAAGGCTCCGATCGGTCCGACGGGTCCAACGGGTCCGACGGGCTGTCATGTCTCCCCCACGCTTGTTGTCGTTGCGTGGCTATTGCACATCAGTCGCAATAAAGCGTCAAGCCAGGTGGCGAGGGTGCCCGGCGGGGAGCGGCGAATGTTCAGCACGGCACAACGGCTCGCTGAACAACTCGGCAGCCGCTGGACTCGGCACGGGACGGCCGGCCGGGACGGCGCGACCGCGCCCGGCACCGCCTCGCGACGACGGGAAGGGACGATGGAAGAGGTACGGAACAGCCTCCGCAACGGGGTGTACTGGTGCGTGGTGTTCTCGGTCATCCTGCTGCCGGTGGGGTTCGCGACCGGGTGGTGGGGGTGGGTCGTCCTGGGGTACGCGGCGATCATCTGCGTGAGCGGGATCGTGGGCGTGGTACTGGCCGTCGACGGCCCGGTCCTGACGGTGGCGGCCTTCCTCCTGTGGCTGCTCGCCCTCTCGGCCGGCGTCGGGCTGATCGCCTTCGGCGTGCACGCCGTCGTGACGTTCGAGCCCTACTGCGTCCCGTCCGAGACGGTCGACTGCCGGTTGCTGCTCAACGGGCAGGACGTGGGCGGGGCGACCGTGGCCGATCAGCGCAGAAGCATGGTCGTCGACTCCCTGTACCCCGTCGGCGGCGGTGCCGCGATCACCGTGACCGCCCTGGTCGTCGGGGCCGTACGAGTGCGTGCCCGCTTCCCGCACGGCGGACTCCGCCTCCGCCGCCGGTAGGTCGCCGGGACCCGGGACCGGCCGGGACGCCTACGGTGCTCAGCCCGCCCACGCCGCGAACGCCTCGTACGCCCGGGCGTCGAAGAGGACGAAGCGGACCTCGGTGACCGAGGTCCGCGTGGCCCGTACCGTCTCCACGGCGATGCGGGCGGCGTCGTCCAGCGGCCAGCGGTAGACGCCGGTGGAGATGGCGGGAAAGGCGACCGTGCGGGCCCTCAGCTCGTCGGCGGTGCGCAGGGATGCGCGGTAGCAGGAGGCGAGGAGGTCGGAGCGGTCCTCGGTGGCCGACCAGACCGGGCCGACCGTGTGGATCACCCAGCGCGCGTCCAGGTCGCCCGCGGTGGTGGCGACGGCACGGCCCGTGGGCAGGCCCTTGCCCAGGCGGCCCGCGCGCAGCCTGCGGCACTCCGCCAGGATCGCCGGGCCGCCGCGCCGGTGGATGGCGCCGTCGACGCCTCCGCCGCCGAGAAGGGAGGAGTTGGCGGCGTTCACGATCGCGTCGGCGCTCTCGCGGGTGATGTCGCCCTGGACCAGGGTGATGTCGGTCATGTCTGCCTCAGCCTCCGCCAGACGGCCTTCGCCGCGTTGTGGCCCGACATGCCGTGGACGCCGGGGCCGGGCGGGGTGGCCGACGAGCAGATGAAAACGGCCGGGTGCGGGGTGGAGTACGGGAACAGGGACAGCTTGGGGCGCAGGAGCAGTTGCAGTCCGGAGACGGCGCCGGAGGCGATGTCACCGCCGACGTAGTTGGCGTTGCGGGCGGCGATTTCGGGCGGGCCGGCCGCGGCGCGGGCGAGGACCCGGTCGCGGAACCCCGGCGCGAAGCGCTCCAGTTGGCGTTCGATCGCGTCGGTGAGGTCGCCGGTCCAGCCGTTGGGGACGTGGCCGTACGCCCAGAAGACATGCCGGCCGGCCGGGGCCCGGGTGGGGTCGACGACGCTGGGCTGCACGGTGATGAGGAACGGCCGCTCGGGCGCGCGGTCGGTGCCGGAGGCCGCGTCCAGTGCGGCGCCGATCTCCGCGCTGTCGGCGCCGATCTGGACGGTGCCCGCGCCGCGGGGCTCCTCGGCCGTCCACGGGACGGGGCCGTCCAGCGCGTAGTCGATCTTGAACACGCCGGGCCCGTACCGGTAGTTCGCGTAGTGGTGGCCGAGACCCGCGATGCGGGCCAGGGCCGTGGGCGAGGTGTCGAAGACGTACGCCCGCGCGGGCGGCAGGTCGTCGAGGCGCTTGACCTCGTAGTCGGTGTGGACGGTGCCGCCGAGGTCGCGCAGGTACGCGGCGAGGGCGTCGGAGATCGACTGGGAGCCGCCACGGGCCACCGGCCAGCCGCGGGCGTGCGCGGCGAGCGCGAAGACCAGGCCTATGGCGCCGGTGGCGAGGCCGCCGAGCGGGGCCATGACGTGCGCGACGAGCCCGGCGAACAGGGTCTTGGCCTTCTCGTCGCGGAAGCGGCGCATCAGCCAGGTGGACGGGGGCAGGCCGGCCAGTCCGAACCGGGCGAGGGTGACCGGATCGCGGGGCAGCGCGGTCAGCGGCAGGGACATGAAGTCCCGGGCGAGCGTGTCCCACCTGGGCAGGAAGCGCTCGACCAGCCTGCGGTAGGTGCCCGCGTCGCGCGCTCCGAAGGAGGCGGCGGTCTCGCCGACCGACCGGGACAGGACGGCGGCCGAGCCGTCGGGGAAGGGGTGCGCCATGGGCAGCGCGGGGTGCAGCCACTCGAGGCCGTACCGCTCCAGGGGGAGGCCGCGGAAGGCCGGGGAATTGATGCCGAGCGGGTGCGCGGCCGAGCACGGGTCGTGCCGGAAGCCCGGCAGGGTCAGCTCCTCGGTGCGCGCTCCGCCGCCGACGGTGCCCCGGGCCTCGAAGACGGCGACCGAGAAGCCGCGCCGGGCCAGCTCCACGGCAGCCGTCAGTCCGTTCGGCCCCGCACCCACTACGACCGCATCGAGCATCGACGGCACCTTCGGACCCCTTCGTCAGCCGATGGCCACTGGCGATCAGGATATGCCCGGGGCCGGACGGCGCGCGGTCGCGGTGCCCCGCCCGCGGCGGCCGTCGGGCCTCACGCCTCCCCCGACAGCAGTGCCGCCACCCGGCGTGCCGTGGCCGCGTCCCGGGCGGCCGTGAACGGCAGGTCGTTGCCCCCGGTGATGCGGAAGGGCTCGCCCGTGCGGGTCAGGTGGGCGCCGCCCGCCTCCTCGACCAGGAGGAGACCGGCCGCGTGGTCCCACGCCGCCTCCCAGGAGAAGGCGGTGGCGTCGGCTTCGCCCCGGGCGACCGCCAGGTACTCCAGGCCGGCCGAACCGCAGGGGCGGGGGGCCACGCCCGGGGTGCGCAGGGCGAGCAGGGCGCGCTTCTGCTCGTCCGTCGTGTAGTCCGGGTGGGAGGTGGCGACCCGCAGCTCGCGGCCGGGCTCGGGCGGTCCCGCGTACAGCCGCTCACCGTCCAGGAAGGCGCCCCTGCCGCGTACGGCCGTCGCGAGCCGGTCGTCGACGGGGGCGTAGGTCCAGGAGGCGTGCACGACGCCGTGGTGGGCGAGCGCCACCAGCGTGCAAAAGCCTTCCTCGCCGCGCACGAACTGCCGGGTCCCGTCGACCGGGTCGATGATCCACACCGGTGCTTCGCCGCGTATCGCCTCGTAGGACGCGGGGTTGGCGTGCACGGCCTCCTCGCCGACCACCACCGAGCCCGGCAGCAGGCCGGCCAGGACCTCCGTCAGGCAGACCTCTGCCAGACGGTCGGCGTCCGTGACCAGGTCGTGCGGGCCGGTCTTCTGGTCGACCTCGTCTGCCGCGAGCCGGCGCCAGCGCGGCATGATCTCCTGGGCGGCCGCCTTGCGCACGGCCGCCTCGACCTCGTCGGTGTGCCGGGAGAGAAACTCGTCGATGGTTTCGTTCTTCTCGATCATGACTCCATGAGAGCACGCGCCACTGACAATCCCCACCCGGACGGTGTACTCCGGGTGGAATCGGCACGAACATCGGGTGCACGGGCGCGTGTGCCGGTGCGGGCGCCGGGGGGCCGGGGCGGCGTGCCGGTCAGCGGCCCACCGCGTAGCCCTGCATGCCGCGCGGGTTCGCCGCCGCCGACAGCACTCCCGTCTCCGGGTCCCGCGCGACGGCGCACAGCCGGCCCTCCGACCACGCCTCCCCCACCGTCACGTCGTGCCCGCGCCGCCGCAGCTCCTCGACGACCTCCGCCGGCATCCGGGACTCCACCGTGACGGAACCCGCCCGCATGCCGCGCGGGAAGAAGGAGCCGGGGAAGCCGTCGTTGTGCCAGTTCGGGGCGTCGATCGCACCCTGGAGGTCGAGTCCGCCGCGCACCCGCGCGCGCAGCGCGACGGCGAGGAAGAAGTGCGTCTGCCACTGGTCCTGCTGGTCACCGCCGGGGGTGCCGAAGGCCATGACCGGCACCCCGTCGCGCAGGGCGACGGACGGCGTGAGCGTGGTACGGGGGCGGCGGCCCGGCGTGAGCGAGTTGGGCAGGCCCTCCTCCAGCCAGGCCATCTGGAGCCGGGTGCCGAGCGGGAATCCCAGCTCGGGCACGACGGGGTTGGACTGCAGCCAGCCGCCGCTGGGCGTGGCCGAGACCATGTTGCCCCAGCGGTCCACGATGTCGAGGTGGCAGGTGTCGCCGCGGGTGCCCCCGTCGGCCGCCACGTCCGGCTCACCCGGCACCGGGGACGTCGGGCTCTTGGCGACCGTCGGTTCGCCCACCCCCAGGGCGTCGAGGCCCTCCCCCTCCACGGCCGCGACGAGGGCGTGCGCGCTGAGCCGCGGGGTGCGTCCGCCGGGTGCGCCGGGCCGCAGTTCGAAGGATGCCTTGTCGCCCACGAGTCGGCGCCGCTCCGCGTTGTACTCCGGCGACAGCAGCTCGTCCAGCGGCACCCGGTCCGCGCCGTCCGCGTCGCCGTACCAGGCCTCGCGGTCGGCCATGGCGAGCTTGCAGCCCTCGACCAGCAGGTGGACGTAGTCGGCGGAGCCGTGGGCGGGGAGTTCGGGCGGGAGCAGCGCCAACTGCTGGAGCAGGACGGGTCCCTGGCTCCACGGGCCGGCCTTGCACAGGGTCCAGCCGTTCCAGTCGTACGTCGCCGGGGCTTCGTAGTGGGCCGACCAGCCGGCGAGGTCGGCCGCGGTCAGGGTGCCGGTGTGGCGTTCACCGCTGGTGTCCAGGGTGGGCCGCCCCGCCTGCCGTACGAGCGCCTCGGCTATGAATCCGCAGCGCCAGACCTCGCGGGCCGCGTCGATCTCCGCCTCCCGGTCCCCCGCTCCCGCCGTCTCGGCGAGCAGCCGTCGCCAGGTGGCGGCGAGGACGGGGTTGCGCAGCAACTCGCCGGGGCGGGGCGGGCGGCCGTCCGGCAGGTAGACCTCGGCGGAGGAGGTCCACTCCGTCTCGAACAGCTCCCGGACGGTCTCCACGGTCTGCGCGACGCGCTCCACGGGTGCGTGCCCGTGCTCGGCGTAGCCGATGGCGTACTTCAGCACGTCGGCCAACGACTTGGTGCCGTGGTCGCGCAGCAGGAGCAGCCAGGCGTCGAAGGCACCGGGCACGGCGGCGGCGAGCGGTCCGGTGCCGGGGACAAGGTCGAGTCCGAGCCCCTTGTAGTGCGCGACCGTCGCTCCGGCGGGCGCCACGCCCTGCCCGCACAGCACCCGAACCTCGCCGTCCGCCGGGGCGAGCAGGATCGGCACCTCTCCGGCGGGCCCGTTGAGGTGCGGCTCGACGACGTGCAGCACGAAGGCTCCGGCCACGGCGGCGTCGTAGGCGTTGCCTCCGTCCTCCAGCACCGCCATGGCCGACTGCGAGGCCAGCCAGTGCGTGGAGGACACCATGCCGAAGGTGCCCTGGAGGGTGGGGCGAGTCGTGAACTGCATGCCTGACCTCGGTGTTCGGGTGCGTTGACGGGCCTGTGCGGCAGCGCGACGCGCCCGCGGGGAGGGCCCGGGGAGAACGGGCGCGGAACACCTTCCCCCTCCACCCGGCCCCGTCTCCGCCGCCGCCCCGGGCCGGGCTGCCGGCCTCGGCCGCTGCCGCAGGCAGCGTAGATCCGCGCCACCGGCCGACGCCACCCTCCCCATCAGGTCGAACGCCTCTCAGACGGACGGCGGAACCCGCCCCACCCGGCTCGTCAGGGCCGTGGGACCAGGTGGTCGCCGGCGATGCCGGACTTCTCGGGGCGGTAGTAGTCCCTGATGGCATCGGCCCAGGTGGACACCCGCACGCGGTCCTGCCCGTCCGGGCCGAAGGCCTCGAAGAGGGCCTCGATGTTGGGCCGTGCGAAGCCGATCGCGATCATCAGCGCGACGAACTCGGGGCGGGCGACGAAGCCGTCGCCGTCCGGATCGCCCATCGCCGCGAGGGCTTCGGCGAACTCGTCCACGGCTCCGTCGAACCGCTGCGGGTTGAGGACGACGGAGGTGAACTCCTCGGGGCTCACCCGGCCGTCGCCGTTGGCGTCCAGCTCGGTCAGGAGCGTCTCACCGTAGCGGCGGAAGGCACCGGCGAGCCTGTCCTTGACGGCCTCCTGGGCGGCGGGCACCGCGGCCACCACGCGGTTGCTCATGAGATCGAAGTCGGCGCGTTCCAAGTAGCCGTTGCCATCGGCGTCGAAGAGGGAGAAGACCAGCTCGATGCGGTCGGTCGCCTCGGTGGTGGGCACCATGGTGCACCCTGCCTTTCTCGGTGGGTCCTTGCCGTCCGAATGCGCCGGGGAGCTGCCCCGGCGGCCGACCCCACTATCCAGTCGTCCCGACCGCTCCCACAGGAAACAGCGGCTCTTGACACACGAACGGGGGGAAACGGTGAATCCATGCATGAAACGGTCCGGCCCCCTCACGCCGACCGCGCTCTGTCCGCGAACACCCAGCGGTTGCCGCCCAGGGCGTCGTTCTCCTCGGGCAGCGGGCCGCGTCCGTGCAGGCGGGTGAAGTCGAAGGGGGTGTGGACCGACGCGGTCCAGCCCCTGCCCGTCAGACGGGCCGCGGAGTCGGGCCGCGGCTCCCGGCTGAACAGGTCGAGCAGGTCGATGCCGAGTTGCCGGCGCGTGGACGTGTAAAGCGGACTGTCGCGGTACGCCATCAGGTCCTTCTCGAGCTTGACCTCGTACGCCAGGGTGCTGCCGGGCGCGCTCAGCCGGTCCACCGTGTCGATGAGCGCGGTCTCGACGGCGTGAGGCAGGTAGAACAGCAGCCCTTCGACCAGCCACACGGTGGGGATCCTGGGGTCGAAGCCGGCGGCCGTCAGCGCGCCGGCCCAGTCGGCGCGCAAGTCGATGCCGATCGGCACGCGCGCCGCCCGGGGTTCGGCCGCCAAGGCGTCGAGGATCTTGTGCTTGAACGCGAGGACTCCGTCCCTGTCGATCTCGTAGATCACGCAGTCGGAGGGCCAGTCGAGCCGGAAGGCCCGCGAATCCAACCCCGCCCCCAGCAGCACCGCCTGACGGATGCCGGCGGACCGGACCGACCGGAGCAGGAAGTCGTCGAGAACCCGGGTGCGCAGGCCGAAGTAGCGGGCGAAGCGCCCCCAGAGGGGGCTCGTGTCCCCGTCCGGGGCCTGCTCCAGCCGGACCGGCCAGTGCGCGGATGCCTCGGCGCCCAGCACGAAGTGCTCCGCGTAGCCGTCCTGGGCGAGGCTGTCGGGACGGTGGGTCTCGATCGCCCGGGCCGCGGCGACCAGGAGGGCGGTCAGCCCCACTCCTCCCTCCACGCCGTCCGTACTGGTGCTGAGCGATGCCGTGTCGGCCATGCCTTCTCCCTGGTGGGGTCGTGTGGGGCCGGGCGTCCGTCGGAGGCGCCGGCCTGGGTGGGCGGCGGTGCGCGGCGTGTTCAGTGCCGTCGGCCGTCCGGGATGAGGACGGGTTTGACGACGCGGCCCGTCTCGCAGTCGTGTTCGGCCTCGTTGATGTCGGCGAGCGGATAGGTACGGATCAGCTCGTCGAAGGGGAAGCGCCCGGCCTGCCAGAGCGCGGTGAGGCGGGGGATCAGCACTCCGGGCACGGCGTCGCCCTCGCAGATGTGGGAGATCGTGCGCCCCCGGTCCAGCGTCCCCACCTCGAGCGGCAGGGTGTCGTGGAGCCGGGCCACGAGGCCGAGCCGGCCGGTCGGGCGCAGCGACCGGAGCGCCTCGTTGATCAGCCCGGCGGCCCCCGTGGTGTCCAGCGCGTACGCCGCTCCCCCGCCGGTCAGCCGCAGAACTCGGTCGGACAGGCCGGTCGCAGTGGCCGGGACGGCAACGGCGTGGAACCGCTCGGCGAGGGCCAGCCGCCCGGGATGCCGGTCGACCGCCACGGTCACCGCGCCGGCGGCGTGAGCCGCCATCAGCGCGGCCAGGCCCACCGCGCCCGCGCCGAAGACGACGAGGGTGTCACCTGGGCCGGCCCCGAAGGAGTTGAGGACCGCGCCGGCGCCGGTGAGGAAGCCGCAACCGAGCGGTCCGAGCAGTTCCAGGGGCAGCGAGGGATCGACCCGGACGGCGTTGCGGGCCGGGACCAGCGCGTACTCGGCGAACGAGGACTGGCCGAACCAGCGAGGGGCCAGGGGCGTCCCGGTCGGGTCGGTGAAGCGTGCGGCACGCTCCTCGCGCCCGCCGAACAGGTTCAGCGAGGCGAAGGAATCGCAGTAGGCGGGGGCCGCGCCCAAGCAGTTGCGGCAGTGCCCGCAGGAGTCGAAGCTCAGCACCACGTGGTCGCCGGGGCTCGGGCCGGTGCCCGTGCCTCCCGTCTCCACCACGACCCCGGCCCCCTCGTGGCCGAGGACCGCCGGCAAGGGGGAGCGGCCGGCCGAGCGCCGCACCGCCAGGTCGGTCCGGCACATCCCGCAGCCGGCGATCCGGACCAGGACCTCCCCTTCGGCCGGCCCGTCCGCCAGCACCACCTCCTCGACGGTGAACGGATCCTCGTACGAGCGCAGTACGGCCGCGCCGAACCTCACTTCACGCCTCCTTCGGGCGGTGCACGACGAACGGTCTGAGGTTTCCGTAGAGCCCCCACGGTCCGCCCGCTACGCCGACACCGCTGTCCTTGGCACCCGCGAAGGGCTGGGCCAGGGAGAGTTCGGCGTGGTGGTTGATCCAGGCCGTTCCGCACTCCAGGCGGTCGGCGACGGCCGCGGCCCGGTCGAGGTCGGTGCCCCACACCGAGCCGCCCAGTCCGAAGCCGGTGCCGTTGGCCGCCCGGACGGCTTCGTCGAGGCTGTCGTACGGCAGGACCGGCAGGACCGGGCCGAACTGTTCCTCGGTCACCACCGGGCTGTCGGCCGGCACGTCGGCCAGGATCGTCGGGGCGAAGAAGTACCCCGGCCGGTCCAGGCGGTGGCCACCGGCCACGGCCCGGCCGCCGTCGGCCAAGGCGCGGGCCGTGTGGTGCTCCACGCGGGCGAGTTGCGGGGCGTTGTTGACCGGCCCGATGCGGGAGGCCGGGTCGAGTCCGGGTCCGACGGCGGCCGTGTCGGCCCGATGGGCGAGGGCGTCGACCACCCGGCTGTAGAGCCGGGCGGGGGCGTAGACGCGTTTGACCGCCATGCAGACCTGGCCGCAGTTGCGGAACGCCGCCCAGAACAGCCGGTCCGCGATCTCCTCCACGTCGACGTCGTCGAGCAGGACGGCGGCGTCATTGCCTCCCAGTTCCAGGGTGACGCGGGCGAGTGTGGCCGCCGCGCCCGCGGCGACGGCCCGTCCCGTGGCCGCCGACCCGGTGAAGCTCACGTGGCGGATCCCCGGGTGCGACGCGAGACGGGCGCCGAGCGGTTCCGTTCCGGTGAGGATCGTCAGTACGCCCTCGGGCAGGGCACCGGCGAGGACGGACCCCAGCATCCGTGTGGCGAGGGGAGTGAACGGTGAGGGTTTGAGCACGATCGTGTTGCCCGCGGCGAGCGCCGGTGCGAACTTCGCCGACGCCAGCTGCAGGGGGAAGTTCCACGGGACGATCGCGGCGACGGGCCCGATCGGCCGCCACCGCAGCCGGCTGTGCACCGGGCGACCGTCCGCGATCGGCTGCGTCCCGGGGTCCAGTTGGGCGAAGTAGCGCAGCCGGGCGGCCGTGCGGGCCACCTCCGCGTGCGACTCGGTCAGCGGTTTGCCCTGTTCGCGGGTGAGGAGCGGGGCGAGAGCGGCGGCGGCCGCGTCGACGGCGTCCGCCGCCGCGAGCAACGCCGCTTTACGCGCGACCGGGTCTGCCCGCCAGTCGTGCCAGGCCGCGTGGGCCCGGTCGACGGCCGCGTCCAGTTCCTCCGGTCGCCGGTCGGGAGCCTCGTCGAACGCTTCGCCGGTCGACGGGTCGACGACGGTGAAGTGCCCGCCCCGGTCTCCCGGCGTGCGGGGTGAACGTCCGGTTGCCAAGGTCGTGATCAGCTCTGTACCGCGGTCGCGGCCGCGTGCTCGCGGACGTGCCGGTCCATCTCCGCCCGGAAGGCTGCCACCAGGTGCGGTCGGATCCGGCCCTTATCGCGGTCCCCACCCTCGCAGACCGCGCCGCGCACTCCGACGATGTCCGTCCCGATGCGGGCCAGTTCGCCCAGGTCGCCGCTCCCGACGCTGCCCGCCAGCGCGGCGAGGAGGCCGGCGTCGTGGGCACGCCGTACGAACTCGGCGCACACGTCGGGCGGAACGTGGTCGAACAGCCGCGTCCCGTCCTTGATCGCGGTGTCGAGCATGGCGGCGTCGGAACCCGAACGGCGCGCGATGTCGGGCAGCGCGAGCGGGTTGACACAGCCGATGCGGTGGGCGTCGGCGTATCCCGAGGCGACGACGAAGGCGTCCGGCCGGTGCTCCTTCACCGCACGGACGACCCCGCGCATGACCTCGACGGCCTGCTCGGGTGTGGCGCATCCGTAGAGGCCGACCTTGATGTACGTGGCCCCGGACACGGCGGCGCCGAGTGCCGCCTGGGCCACCGTGCCGGGCTTGTACGGCACGTCCCCCACGGTGGCGGAGACCGGCTTGTCCGCCGGGACCGCCGCGCGGATCTCCCGGATGACCCACGGGTAGTTGGCGCCGAGCGAGCCCTCGTCGGGCTTCTTGACGTCGACGATGTCCAGGTGCTCGGCCGCCTTCGCGCAATCGAGGGCCTCGTCTACACCGTCCGGAGAGATGAGCAGCAACAAGGTTGAGTCCTTCCCCCGCACACCCGCCCGTCTGCCCTGGAGCGGGTACGCGGATTCGCCTGGCTCACACGCGGTCCGCACATCATTTCCCGGGGCGTCACGTCCCGGCAGGGCGCGCGGAGTGACACACGGATCACAGCCGCGGGGAGCCCGCGCCCCGTACAACGCGCCGTCTGCGCTGGACCGCCCGCGCGTGCGGCCACGCCGCCGCTCCGGGCTCCCGCGGCGGACCGCGCCTGCGCTGCGTCGTCGCACCCGGACGGCCGGCCGACTTCCCGCGGACGCGCGGGCACTGTACGAACTCCGTTTCCCCGTTGTATGACTTCTCCCTATGTGATGGCGGAGGCGTTCACCTCGGAGCGCTTGCTTCGAATGCAGCTTGACAACGTTGTCCATCAGGGAGGGGTCCGTGCTCGTCATGCCCGACAGATCCAAGAGACCGGCGAGACGGCCGGTCCGGCCACGGCGCCTGCGGTCCACGGTCGCCGCGGTGCTCGCCGGGACGCTCGGCCTCGCCGCGCTGGCGGGCGGCGGCACCGCCGTGGCCGTGCCCGGCCCCACCGCGTCCACCGTCGGGAAGGCGCCGTCCGCCGGGACCGACTACACGAAGCTCGTCGACCCGTTCGTCTCCACCGCCGGCGACGACGGCAACGACCTCCCCGGCGCCCAGGCCCCGCACGGTCTGGCCAAGGTCAACCCGATGACGACCCCCGGCCGCAGTCACTCGGGGTACGACTACGACGAGGACCACATCGCCGGGTTCACCGCCACGAACCTGGACGGTGTGGGCGGTTCGGGCGGCGGCGGCGACCTGCTGGTCGTCCCGACCTCGCGGCAGTACGACAGCCGCCCGGCCACGAGCACCTACGCGCACCCCTACAGCCACGACGACGAGTCCGCGACGCCCGGCTCCTACCGGGTGGGACTCGGCTCCCCCGCCGGGACCATCGACGCCGAGATGGCCGCGACGACCCGTACGGCGCTCGAACGGTACGGCTTCCCCGACGGAGCACGGCCCCAGCTCGTCCTCGACCTCGCCAACAACTTCACCAGCCGCACCCGTTCGACCCTGGAAGCGACGAAGCTGAAGGACGGGACGACCGCGATCAGCGGGCTCGTCGCCGGGTCGTTCAACGGCGCCTCGTACCGCCTGTACTACTACGCGACCACGAACGTCCCCGTGACCTCGCTGCGCACCTGGGGCGACGACGGCGCGCTGGACGACGCGACCGCGCGGGACGGCACCGACACCGGCGCCGTCCTCGGGTTCGACCCGGCCGACGGCGACGACGTCGAACTGCGCATCACCTTGTCGCCGATCAGCGCCGAACAGGCCGCCATCGACCAGCACGACGAGGTCGCGGGCCGCGGCTTCGAAGAGCTGCGCGCGCGGACGAAGGCGGACTGGAACCGCACGCTCGGCGCCGTCGCGGTGAAGGCCTCGAAGAAGGCCGACCCGGACTCGACGCTGACCAGGCAGTTCTACACGCACCTCTACCGCATGTACGCGCTGCCGGTGAACGCCACCAGCACCAGCGGCACGTACCGCGGCGTCGACGGGGCGGTGCACCGGGCGAACGGCTTCACGTACTACGACGGCTGGTCCACCTGGGACGACTTCCGCAAGTACTCCGTCGAGGCGTACATCGACCCGGCGGCCTACCGGGACATGGTGCAGTCCGCGGTCGTCCTGTTCGCCGACGCGCACGCCTCGGGCAAGAGCCTCGGCAGCCTCACCCACTCGGTGCCGACCGTGCGCTGGGAGCGTTCGGCGGTGGTGATCGCCGACGCGCTGTCGAAGGGGTTCAAGGACTTCGACCGCCTCGACGAGGCGTACCCGGCGCTGAAGTCGTACACCGGGTACTACACCGGGACGCAACTGCGGCAGGGCTACGTCGCCGGCGACCCCGGTACGACGGTGCAGCGCGGCTACGACCAGTGGGCGCTGTCCGTCGTCGCCGACGCGCTCGGCGAGGACGCGGACGCGAAGAAGCTGCGCGAGCAGGCGACCATGGCGATCGACAACCTGGTCAAGCCCGGCGCCTGGACCGCCTCCGACGGCACCGAGGTCGGTCTGCTCACGCCGCGTGACGGCGAGGGTGACTGGCAGAAGGCCGACTACGAGAAGTTCGAGGAGGCGAAGCTCTACCAGGGCACCCTCTGGCAGTACCACTGGTACGACGCCTACGACATGGCCGGCCTCGTCGAGGCCATGGGCGGCGAGAAGGCCGGGCGGGCGGCGATCCGGCACATGTTCGGCGAGGACTCCGACGCCGACGACGGCTCGACCATGCTGCACTCCAACGCGAACGAGATCGACCTCCAGGCCCCCTACCTCTTCAACTACGTCGGTGAGCCCAGCCTGACGCAGAAGTGGGTGCGCGCCATTTACACCGGCGAGACCTGGAACCGGTACATCGCGACCGGCTCCACGGGCGAAGCCCCCAGCTCCGGCGGCGAGTTCCGGCCGCCGGTGAGGACCAAGGTCTACGAACTGGCCCCGGACGGCTTCCTGCCGACCATGGACAACGACGCCGGCACCATGTCGACCATGTTCGTCGCCGCGGCCCTCGGGCTCTTCCCGGTGACCGCGGGCTCCAGCCAGTTCCAGATCGGCAGTCCGTTCTTCGACTCGACGACGATCCGCTACGCCAACGGGGCCAGCTTCACGGTGCGGGCAGAGGGGGTCTCACCGAGCGACTACTACGTGCAGCGCGCGACGCTCAACGGCAAGCGGTTCTCCAACACGTGGCTCGACTACGCACAGATCGTCGCCGGCGGCACCCTGACGTTCGGCATGGGCTCCGAGCCGTCGTCCTGGGGCTCCCGCACCGAGCCCGCGTACTCGCTGAGCGGGGACACGGGCGACGGCGGTGACGGCTCCGGGCCCGGAAGGGGCACGACCGTCGTCTCCGCCCGCCCCGAGACCGTCGGCACCGCCGCCGACGGCACCGTCAAGGACGTCATCGAGCTTCGGCTGTCCGGCCGGGCGTCGTTCGCCGCGCGCAAGGGGACCAGCCTCACGCGGACCGGCGCGGCGAGCGTCACCGGCCTTCCGGAGGGGGTCGAGGCGGACCTGCGGGTCACCGGCCGGCGCACGGCGTCGCTGAAGCTCACCGGCACCACGAAGACCGACGCGCGGCTCGGCATCGTCTTCGCCGACCGGGCCTTCCCGCGCGGCACACCGGCCGCGACGGTGACCGGCACCGGCGTGTCCGTGACCGACCCGCTGGTCGTCTCGGCGGCGGCGGTGCACCGGGCAACCCTGGACGCCCTCGTCGACGAGGCGTCCCTGGTGCGCGAGGGCAACTACTCCGACGGCTCCTACGGCGTCTTCCGGGCGGCCCTGGAACGCGCGCGGACCGTCCTCGCGGACCCCGCCCCGCCAACCGGCACGCTCATGGCGGCCCACGACGCGCTGCGGTCCGCGATCGACGCGCTCACCCTGGACGAGGGCGGCTACGCCGTCCTCCAGGCCGAGGACCCGGACCGGATGGAGGGCCCCAGCCTGGTGAAGGAGGCCTACCACTCGGACGGCGACCTGGGCGGGGTCACCGAGGGCGCCTGGGAGCAGTACACCGGCCTCGACTTCGGCGGGGTCGCCCCGCGGAGCGTCTCCGTGCGCTACGCCAACGCGCAGGCACCGACCGCCGATCCGAGCAGCGTGGACATCCACGCCGGGGACGCCGACGGCCCGGTCGTCGCCACCGTCTCCCTGCCGGGGACCGGCGGCTGGCAGTACTACACGACCGTCCAGGCGGCCGTCACCGACCCGGACGCCCTGCTGGCCGCGTCGAGCGCGACGTTCGTGTTCCACGCCCCGTCGGGACAGCAGTGGGTGTCGAACTTCGACTGGTACCGGTTCTCGCCCGAGGAGGCCGCGTCGTCCTCCCCGATCACGACGCTCGCCACGCTCACGGCGGCCGACGCCACCGCGACCGGCGACGGTTCGCTCCCGCTGAAGCTCTCGAACGGCGTCTTCGAGAACGTGACGAACGGTGCCTGGGCCGAGTGGCGGGACACCGGCCTCGGTGACGGCGCCGACACCGTCACCGTCGGCTACGACAAGCCCCGTTCCCGCGCGGCGTCGGACTCGCACATCGAACTGCGCCTGGGCGCGAAGGACGGTCCGGCGGCGGTCGAGATCCCCCTCGAGTACACCGGCTCGGGCTGGGGCACCGTGGCCACCACGAGCGTACGGCTCGACCCGGACGTGTTCGACGGCACCCGGGACGTGTTCGCCGTCTTCGTCTCCGGCACCCAGACCGACGCCCAGCCGTACGTGGCCAACGTCCACGCGCTCACCTTCACCCGGCAGGCGGACGCCCCGGTGGTCTTCGACGCCACGGCGTTCACGGGCAGCAGCGGGGGCGGGCTCAAGAGCGAGCCGGCCACCTGGAGCGACGCGGGTTCGGCCACCAGCCTCGGCGGCACCTACGACGGCGCCTGGCTCGACTACGGCGACGTCGACTTCGGCGACTCCGCCAAGAACACGCTCACCCTCACCTACGTCAACAACTCCGCCCGCTGCGGCACCGGTTCCGCCGTCCAGCTCTACCTGGACTCCTTCGACGCGGACGACCCCGGCACGCCGTACGCGACCGTGCCCCTGCCGGTCACCGGCAGTTCGTGGTCGTCGGGAGGGACGACCAGCCTGACCCTGCCGAAGCCGGTCACCGGCACGCACGCCGTGCATCTGCGGCTGACCACGAACGCGGACTCCTCGCACCCGTACGTCGCCAACCTCGGCCGGGTCGCCTTCACCCACGTCGAGGAGCCCGCGGAGACGGACCTGTCCGCCCTGCGGAAGGCGGTCGAGCGGTACGAGGGGCTGTCCGAGGACGCGGACCGGTACGGCACGATCGACTTCGGGGTGTTCCGCCGCGAACTCGCCGCCGCCCGCGCCCTCCTCGGCGCCGGGGACGCGACGCAGCTGGAGGTGGACCTGCGGACCCGGAGCCTCACCCTGGCCGCGAACCAGCTGGTGCCCCTCCCCCGGCTGAAGCTGGAAAACCTGGTCGGCACCGCGTCCGCCCTCGCCGACGAGCGGTACACGGAGGCCTCGTGGCGTGCGTTCACCACGGCGCTCACGACGGCGAAGACGGCCCTGGCGGACGACTCGGCCACGGACCGCGCCCTCGGCGAACGGTACGCGGCCCTCGACCGCGCCATGACCGCGCTCACCACGAAGCGCAGGACGGTCCCGGCCGCACCCGGCGCGGTGTCCGCGACCTCGTCCGGCACCAGTGTGAAGGTCACCTGGTCCGTGCCCGAGGACGACGGCGGTGCGCCGGTCACCGGGTACGAGGTCACGCTCGGCGACGGCCACCAGGTCGAGATCGCCGACCCCGGCAGCCGGAGCACGGTGTTCACCCGGCTGAAGGACGGCACGTCGTACACGGCGCGGGTCCGCGCGGTGAACGCCCTCGGCGCCTCCCCCTGGAGCGCGCCGACCCAGCCCGCCGTCACGGGTGACAACGCACCCCAGACGCCGACCGTCACGGGCGTGGTCACCGACGGCGAGCGGGTCCGGGTGAGCTGGCGGCCCGCCGGGGACGGCGGCTTCCCGGTCGTCGGCTACACGGTGGCCCTCGACGACGGGACGACCGCGCACGTGTCCGGCACCGCGGACACCGCGCTGCTCACCACGACGGGACGGTCGAAGGCTCACACCGCCACCGTGACCGCGGTCACCCTGGCCGGCAGTTCCGACGACCCCGGCACGGCGACCGCGCACACGGCCGTCACCGCCTCCGACCCGGCGGGCTACGAGCCTTCCCCCTTCCCGGACGACGTGCTCGACGCCGCCTACGCGTCGGACTCGTGGCCCGCGACCGACGACGGGAGCGACTACTTCAACCGGCTCCTCGGCGGCTTCGACGACCTGGACTCCGGCACCCTCGGCGCCAACGAGAAGTGGGCCGGAGGCACGTCACTCACGGCCGAGAACGACACGATCGCCGTCGCCGTCAACAACGCGGCGACGCGGGAGCAGGTCGACCGGGCCGAGGTGGACGCGTCCCACAGCGCCACCGTCACGATGGCCGACGGCCTCGGCTCCCGGCTCGGCCCGCTGTACAGCGAGGCCCTGGAGGAAGGGCGACTGCCCAAGACCAGCGCACTGTTCTCCCGCGTCACCGAGAACCTCGACACCCACGACGCGGCGAAGAACCACTACCAGTACCTGCGCCCCTACGTGCGGCTCGGCTTCGCCGGGGACGGCGGCGCGATCTACGAGTCGCAGGACAGCTTGTACAGCGGACTCGCCGGCCAGGGCTCGTATCCGAGCGGCCACACCTACGGCGGCTACGAGGCCGGGACGATCCTCGCCACGCTGCTGCCCGACCTGGCGCCGTCGATCCTCGCCCGCACCTCGGAGTACGGGGACAACCGCGTCGTCCTCGGGTTCCACTACCCGCTCGACGTCATGGGCGGCCGCATCACCGCGCAGGCCACGGTGGCGCACCGCTGGGCGGACCCCGCTTTCGCGGAGCTGCTGCGGCAGGCCCACACCGAGATCGAGAACGTGCTGCTCGCGCGGTGCGAGGAGGAGGGCTACGGCGACACGCTCACGGACTGCGCGGGCGACCCGTACGCCGGGCTGAGCACCGCCCAGCACGTGGACCTGTACACGCGGCGCCTGACGTACGGGTTCTCCCGGACCGGCGAGGCCGGGCAGGCCCTCGACGCGCCGGCCGACGCGGCGGCGCTGCTGATCACGGCCTTCCCCGACCTCACCGCCGAGCAGCGCACCCAGGTCCTGGAGCAGACCGCCACGGACTCCGGTTACCCGCTCGACCTCACCGCGTCCGGCGGGCCGGGCTGGCAGCGGATCAACCTCGCGGCGGCGATGGCGGCGGACGTGGTGGTGAACGCCGACGGGTCGGTCACGGTCACCGACTTCCCGGACGCCACGAAGGCCAGTGTGGCCGACGCCTCGGCGATCACCGTGGGGGGCGTCGCGCTCGACGGGTTCGATCCGGACGTGAGCACGTACGTCGTGGACTGGCCCGGGCACGGGAGAATCCCGGCCGTCGGGGCGGTGGCTGCCGAGCCGGGCGCGAAGGTGAAGGTCACCGACGGCAGTGACACGGTCTCGTCGTCCCGCTCCCGTCTGACCACCCGCACGATCACGGTGACCTCGGCCAACGGTGAGTACACCCGGACGTACACGGTCGGCGTCCGGCGGACGACGGACCACCGCCCCCACTGGTGGACCGCGTCCGGCGGTCGGGGCGCCGTAGGCGGTGACGTCGGCGCGGGCGTCGGCGGCCTGTGGTCGCCGGCCCGGGAGTGGGAGGCGGCCCGGGGTGCGCCTCGGGCGCAGGGGGCGAGGTGACGGTGCCGGGCTCCCGCTGACCGCTCCCTGTGTACTGGCGCCGCCGCGCGGGCCCGGCCGCACGGCGGCGCCGGAGGGGAGAGGGGTGGTGTCCGAAAGGGAGAGGAAATGGGTGCCGGAACCGATGGACTGTGCGCCGTGCGTCGCCGACGCTGCTGCGGTGCCCTTGTTCTGGAGAATCTCGCTGTTCAACTCGGTGGTGCTGATCGTCGCGACCGCGTTGCTGCTGGGACCGGTCACCGTGTCGACGCCCGTCCTGCTCACCGAGGCCGCCATCCTCACGGCGGGGTTGGTGGTGATCCTGGTCGCCAACGTCGTACTGCTGCGCATCGGTCTCGGGCCGCTGCGGCAGCTGGCCCGCGCCATGACCACCACCGATCTGCTGCGGCCGCGGGTGCGTCCGAAGGTCGACGGCGACGGCGAGATCGCCGAGCTGATCACGACCTTCAACACGATGCTCGACCGGCTGGAGGCCGAGCGGGCGCTGAGCGCCGCCCGCACCCTGAGCGCGCAGGAGTCGGAACGTCACCGCGTGGCCCAGGAGCTGTACGACGAGGTGGGGCAGACCCTCGCCGCCGTGCTGCTGGACCTCAAGCGGGTCGCGGACCAGGCGCCCGACGAGGTGCGCGAGCAGTTGTCGCAGGTGCAGGAGACCACCCGGTCCAGCCTCGACGAGATCCGCCGCATCGCCCGCCGGCTGCTCCCGGGGGTCCTGGAGGAGCTGGGTCTGTGCAGCGCCCTGAGGTCGCTCTCGGACGAGTTCACCGGCCCCTCGCTGACCGTGCGCCACGACATCGCCTCCGGCCTGCCCGCCCTCGGCGACAATGCCGACCTGGTCCTGTACCGGGTCGCCCAGGAGGGCCTCACCAACGCGGCCCGGCACTCCGGTGCCCGCCTGGTGACGCTCACCCTGGAACGGGCCGGTGAAGCCGTTCGGCTCCGGGTCCGCGACGACGGCCGGGGCTTCGACGGCTCCGGGGACGCCGCCGAGGGGGCCGGGATCCGCGGCATGCGGGAACGCGCCCTGCTGATCGGCGCGGACCTCTCCGTCGGCCCGGCGCGCGGGGGCGGTACGGAGGTGCGGCTGACGGTGCCCGTGGGCGGCCGGGTGGCCGACCGCGTCGGCTGAGCGCCGGAGGACACGGGGCGGGAACACACCGGCCGGGCGCACCGTTGTCCTCTACTGCGAAACGGAGGCGGAACGGTGCACGGTGAATACAAGATCCCCGGCGGCAAGCTGGTCGTCGTGGACGTGGAGTCCGAGAACGGCGTGCTGCGGCACGTGCGCGTGGCGGGCGACTTCTTCCTGGAACCGGACGAGGCGCTGGACGCCGTGAACCGCGCGCTGGAGGGCGCCCCGGCGGACACCGACGCGGCGGGACTCGCCGCGCGGATCGACGCCGCCGTGCCCGAGGGCACCGTGATGTACGGGCTGACCTCGGAGGGCGTCGGCATCGCGGTGCGCCGCGCCCTGGCCCACGCCACGGACTGGACGGACTACGACTGGCAGCTGATCCACGAGGGGCCGCAGTCCCCCGCGCTGCACATGGCCCTGGACGAGGTGCTGACCGCCGAGGTCGCCGCGGGCCGGCGTCCGCCGACGCTCAGGGTGTGGGAGTGGGGCGCCCCGGCCGTGATCATCGGCAGTTTCCAGTCGCTGCGCAACGAGGTGGACCCCGAGGGCGCCGCCCGGCACGGCATCGAGGTGGTCCGGCGCATCTCCGGCGGCGGCGCCATGTTCGTGGAGCCCGGCAACACGATCACCTACTCCCTGTCGGTGCCGGAGGCGCTGGTGCAGGGCCTCTCCTTCCAGGACAGCTACGCCTACCTCGACGACTGGGTGCTCGGCGCGCTCGGCGAGATGGGCATCCGTGCCTGGTACCAGCCGCTGAACGACATCGCCACCGACCAGGGCAAGATCGCGGGCGCCGCGCAGAAGCGCGTGGTGGGCCCCGGCGGCGGTCCCGGCGCCGTACTGCACCACGTGACCATGTCGTACGACATCGACGCGGAGAAGATGCTCGAGGTCCTGCGCATCGGCAAGGAGAAGATGTCCGACAAGGGCACCAAGAGCGCCAGGAAGCGCGTGGATCCGCTGCGCCGGCAGACCGGCCTGGCGCGCGAGACGGTGATCGAGCGGATGGTCTCCTCCTTCGGAGACCGGTACGGGCTGACCCGGGGCAAGGTGACGGACGAGGAACTGGCCCGCGCACAGGAGTCGGCACGCACGAAGTTCTCCTCCCCCGAGTGGACCGCCCGGGTGCCCTGACGGCCGGGTCCACCGGCAGGCTCACGCGCCGCGCACCGCGACCAGGCCCGACTCGTAGGCGAACACCACGAGCTGTGCCCGGTCGCGGGCGCCCAGCTTGGTCATCGCACGGCTGACGTGCGTCTTGGCGGTCAGCGGACTGACCACCATGTGGGCGGCGATCTCCTCGTTGCTCAGGCCGCGCGCGACGAGCGCGGTGACCTCGCGTTCCCGGCGGGTCAGGGTGTCCAGGCCGGGTGCGGTGGCCCGGTCCGGGGGCCGGGCCACGAACTCGCCGATGAGAGTGCGGGTGACCGACGGGGAGAGCAGGGCCTCGCCGCGCGCGACCACGTCGATGGCCTGGAGCAGGTCGGCGGGCTCGGTGTCCTTGAGGAGGAAGCCGCTGGCTCCCGCCCGCAGCGCGTCGAAGACGTACTCGTCGAGGCCGTAGTTGGTGAGGATGACGACGCGTACGGCGGCGAGGTCGGGGTCGGTGGCGATGCGGCGGGTCGCCTCGATGCCCGACATCACCGGCATCTGTACGTCGACCAGCGCCACGTCGGGCACCTGTGCCCGCACCAGCGCCACCCCCTGTTCCCCGTCCGCGGCCTCGCCGACCACCTCGATGCCGTCCTCGGCGTCGAGCAGTGCCCGGAAGCCGGCCCGCATCAGGGCCTGGTCGTCGACGAGCGCGACCCGGAGGACACCGTTCCCGGCGTTCATATCGTCTCCCCCAGCGGGAGCCGTGCCCGCACCGCGAAGCCGCCCTCGGCGCGAGGGGCGGCGCTCAGGGTGCCGCCGAGCGCGCCCACCCGTTCGCGCATGCCGGTCAGGCCGGTGCCGGGCACCGGCGGGCGGGCCGGATCGGCGGCCCCGTCGTCGTCCACGTCTATCGCCAACTCCCTCACGGGTGCCCCGGTGTTCCCTGTGCCGTAGTCGATGCGGACCCGTACTTTCGCTGGTCCGGCGTGTCGCGCCGCGTTGGTGAGGGCCTCCTGCACGATGCGGTAGGCGGCCAGGTCGACGGCCCGGGGCAGCGGTCGCTCGTCTCCGGTGACGGTCAGGTCGACGGCGAGCCCCGCCGCGCGGGCCCGCTCGACGAGCAGCGCCGGGGTGCCGGCGGGTTCGTCGGCCCGCAGCACCTGGAGGGCGGAGCGCAGTTCACGCATAGCCTCGCCACTGGCCTCCTGGATGGCCAGCAGTGCGGGAGGCACCTCGTCACCGCGCTTGCGCGCGAGGTGGACGGCGACACCGGCCTGGAGCTTGACGATGGAGATGCTGTGGGTCAGCGAGTCGTGCAACTCGCGGGCGATGCGCAGCCGTTCCTCCCCGGCGCGGCGCAGGGCCGCCTCCTCCCTGGTGCGCTCCGCCTCCAGGGCCCGCTGTTCGGTCTGGCGCAGGTACGCCTGCCAGTTCCGGTCGGCGAGCCCGGTCACCACGGCGCACAGGAACCAGCCGGCGAGCAGCCCGGCCCGCTCGGCCACGTGCTGCGTGCCGGGCCCGGCGGCCACGTACCCGGCCAGGAACACGGCACCGCCGGCCGCCGCGACGCCCCGGTGGCCGACCCGGGCCGCGGTGTGCACGGCGCCTAGGACGGGCAGTGCGGACAGCGGGCCGGGGTGCGCGTGCACGACGTACGCCGTGCCGAGGGCGGTGACGACGGCCAGCACGGCGCGCGGGGCGGCGCGGTGGAAGGCGAGTGCCGCCGAGGCGAGGGCGACGAGCGCGTGGTCGAGGGCCGTGGTGCCGTCGTCGAAGGCGGCGACCGCCGTGCCGAGGGCGCCGACCACGGCCGCGAGGACCACGTCGGCGAGCCGCCCGCGATCGACCTGACGTCCACTCATGACCGCACCATAGACGGCCCGTCCGACGGCCGCGTCGGCCCTGTGGACGGCTTCGCGACTACTACCGGCGAAGTAGTCCGCCGCCCCACCGGCTCCCGGCGGCGCAGCGCCGACCGCATCCGTCCGTACGACGACCCCGGGCACCCGGACGGCGCAGGCTGCTGTCCATGCCCACACCCTTCCGTTACACCGAACCCCTGCCGCCGAAGGCGGCCACCGGCCGCGTCGCCGAGGTCTACGCGCAGGCCGCGCGGGACTTCGGCATCCCCGAACCCGCCCCGTTCGTGGCCCTGTCCTCGGCGCCCGCACTCGTCGCCCCGGCCTGGGCGCTGATGCGCGAGTCCCTGCTCGCCGGGCCCGGCGACCGCACCGGCAAGGAGGTCGCCGCCTTCGGGGTGTCCGAGGCCAACAGGTGCCGGTTCTGCGTGGACGCGCACACCATGCTGCTGCACGCCACCGGCGAGCACGCCCTGGCCGAGCGGCTGGCCCGGGGGCAAGAGCCCGCCGACGAGCGGCACGCGCGCGTGCTCGACTGGGCGCGGCGCACCCGGGTCCCGGGCGCCGCGCGGGAGCCGTACCCGTTCCCGCCCGAGGAGGCTCCCGGCTACCTCGGCACCGTGCTGGCCTTCCACTTCATCAACCGCGTCGTGTCGGCCCTGGTGACCGAGAGACTGCTCCCGGCCGACGCGCAACGGCTGCGCCCGGTACGGAGCCTGGCGGGCCGGACGCTGTCCCGCACCGTGCGGCGAGCCGTCGCGCCCGGCGCCGCCCTGCCCCTGCTGGACGACCCCGGCCGGGGCCCGGCCTGGGCGGCGGGCACACCGGTCGGCCCGGCGTACGCGGCGCTGAGCGCCACCGCCGCCATGGGCGCCGGGCTCCTCGACGCCGACGACCAGGACCTCGTACGCACCACCCTGCGTGACTGGGACGGCTCGCACCCGTCTCTCACCGCGGGCCCGTTCCCGGACCGGAGCGAGCGTCCCGGTGCCCGGCTCGCGCTGCTGGTCGCGCTCGCGCCGTACCGGATCACGGAGGCGGACGTCGCGGCGTGGCGCCGGCCCGAGCACACCGACCACTGCCTGGTGCACCTCGTCGCGTACGGCGCGTTCGCCGCCGTGGACCGCATCGAGACCTCCCTGACCGCCCCCAGCACCCGCGCCGCCGCCCGGGAGACCCCATGACCGACTGCGCACGGACGCGCGTGGCCGTGCGTCTGCGTCACCGCGCGGCCACGCACCGAGTTCGCCCTTCCGCCCCACGGGGACTCGTGTGACACTGGCGTCCCGTCCGCCGTGCGGGCACCCTCCGCACCGTCCCCCACGAGAAGTGCGCCGTGCGTTCTCTTCCTCTGCCGCTCGCCCTGACCGCCCGTCTGGCGCCGGTCGCCGTGCTCGCCACCGCGGGCTGGGCACTGTCGTCGGGGCCGGACACGTCACCGGCCGCGAAGGAGAGAACGCCGTCGCCCGACACCACCGGCCGATCGGCGTCCGCACCGGCGAGTCCGTCGGCGGCGAAGAAGTACGCCACCGCACCGGCACCGTGCGAGAGCCTGGCGGGCAAGACGGTCACCTCGCTGGTGCCGGGAGCCAAGGCGGCCGGCAAGGAGATCCCGTCCACGGACACCAAGGTGCGCCGCACCTGTTCCTGGAACGCGCTCAAGGGGTACGACTACCGCTGGCTCGACGTCTCCTTCGAGGTGATGGAGACGGAGGAGGCCGCGCGGAAGTCGTACAAGGAGCGGGTCGCCGACCGCAGCGGCGGCGGTGACGTGCCGGGGCTCGGCGACAGCGCCTACTCCGTCGTGAACCTCACCACGGAGGACAAGCAGCAGACCCGTGAGGGCACCGTGCTGGTCCGTGCCTCGAACGCGCTGGTGGTGATCACGTACAACGGCAGCGACTTCGAGTCGAAGAAGGCGCCCGGCACCACCGAGATCAACAAGGGTGCCATCAAGGCGGCCAAGGAGGCCGTGGCCGCCTTGATGGGCGGCTAGGAGGGGCTCCGGGAGGGTGCCGGCTGCGCCGCGGCGGCCGCACCGGGCCGGGTCGCGGGCAGCAGCATCAGCGCCAGGTAGAGCACCAGGGACGTGCCCAGCCCCACCGCCCAGCCGTAGTCGGCCAGCGGTTCGAGGAAGGGCACGGGGCGGCCGTCGACCAGGGGGTGGAAGTCGGCGCCGCCGATGGCCAGGACGCCGCCGACGGCGAAGGCGAGCACCGCACGCCAGTTCCAGCCTCCGCCGTACCAGTAGCGGCCGCCCCTGCGGTACAGGTCCACGAGGTGGAGGCGGGCGCGGCGCAGGATCCAGTAGTCGGCGATGAGGATGCCGGCCACGGTGCCGAGCAGCCCGCCGACCAGGCCGAGCCAGGTGAAGATGTAGCCCTGCGGGTCGGAGTACAGCTTCCAGGGGAAGATCAGCACCGCGAGCACGGACGTGATGAGCGCGCCCGACCGGAAACTGACCTTGCGCGGTGCGACGTTGGAGAAGTCGAAGGCCGGGGAGACCAGGTTGGCCGCGATGTTCACGGACAGGGTCGCCACCAGGACGGTCACCAGGGCGAAGAGCAGGCCCACCACGTTGTCGGTCTTCGCGGCGAGTTGTACGGGGTCCCAGATCGGCTCGCCGTACACCGCCTGCGAGCCGGACGTGACCATCACGGACAAGAACGCGAACAGGGTCATCGTCGTCGGCAGGCCGAGGGCCTGGCCGCGGGTCTGGGCCTTCTGGCTCTTTCCGTAGCGGGTGAAGTCGGGGATGTTGAGGGACAGCGTGGACCAGAAGCCGATCATGCCCATCAGGGAGGGCCAGAACAGCTTCCAGAAGTCGCCGCCCCAGCCCAGCCTGGAGGGCTGGTCGAACAGCGGGCCGAGGCCGCCCGCCTTGTCGGCCATCCACCACAGCATCACGAAGGCGCCGACGAGGACGAAGGGCGCGGCCCAGTTCTCGAAGCGGCGGATGGTCTCCATGCCCCGGTAGATGATGGCGACCTGGAGCGCCCAGAAGATCGCGAACGACAGCCACATGGTCCAGGCGTAGCCGCCGACCGTGGCGGCGCCGGTCCACCCGTCGCCGATCAGCTTGCCGGCCAGGAAGTAGATCGCCTCGCCGCCGATCCAGGTCTGGATGCCGAACCAGCCGCACGCCACCAACGCCCGTACGACGGCGGGCAGGTTGGCGCCCCGGATGCCGAAGGAGGCGCGGGCGAACACCGGGAAGGGGATGCCGTACTTGGGTCCGGCGTGCCCGGTGAGCAGCATGGGCGCGAGCACGATCAGGTTGGCCAGGGCGATGGTGAACACCGCCTGCTTCCAGTCCATGCCGACCGCGATCAGACCGGACGCGAGGGTCCAGGAGGCCGTGTTGTGGGCCATGCCGACCCACAGGGCGGAGAAGTTGTACGTGGTCCAGGTGCGCCCCTCGACGGGGACGGGCAGCAGGTCCTCGTTGGCGTAGGGACCGCTCGGCGGCGGGGAGCCCGGGGCGAGCTCCACGCGCCCGTCGGGGAGGGTGACTTGGGCGGACGGCGGTATGGCCGTGGGCGCGGTGTCGGTCATGAGCAGGCCAATCATGCGGTGGGACGGGAGAGGCCGTGCGGGCGGTGCCGAGGGGGGGTGCGCGGGTGCGCCCTGGTGCCCGCCCCGTCGTGCGGGGCGGGCGGGGGTGGGTCACGCGTTGACGGCCGGGATGACCTTCGTGCCGTAGGCGTCGATCACGGTTTCCTGCGCGTCGTGCATGTCGTACAGCGCGAACTGGTCGACGCCGAGGGCGCGCAGGGCGGTCAGCTTCTCGATGTGCTTCTCGACCGGTCCGATCAGGCAGAACCGGTCGACGATCTCGTCCGGCACGAACTGGGTGTCGGGATTGCCGCTGCGCCCGTGGTGGGCGTAGTCGTAGCCCTCGCGGGCCTTGATGTAGTCGGTGAGTTCGTCGGGAACGGCACCGGTGTGGGCGCCGTACTTGGCCACCAGGTCGGCGACGTGGTTGCCGACCATGCCGCCGAACCAGCGGCACTGCTCGCGTGCGTGGGCGAGGGCCTCGGGCGAGTCGTCGGCGGTGACGTAGGCGGGGGCGGCGACGCAGATCGTCACCTCGGACGGGTCGCGTCCGGCGGCCTCGGCGGCGTCCCGGACTGCCTTGACCATGTACTCCGTGAGGTAGAGGTCGGCGAGCTGGAGGATGAAGCCGTCGGCCTCCTCGCCGGTCATCTTCAATGCTTTGGGCCCGTACGCGGCCATCCACACGGGGACCTCGGCGCCGGGCTTGATCCAGGGGAACCGGACGACGGTGCCGCCGCCGAGGTCGGCCTCCTCTCCCCTGCCGAGCGCGCGGATGACCTTGATGGCCTCGCTGATGCGGGCGAGGGTGTTGGGCTTGCGTCCCGCGACGCGCATCGCGGAGTCGCCGCGGCCGATGCCGCAGACGGTGCGGTTGCCGAACATGTCGTTGAGGGTGGCGAAGGTGGAGGCGGTCACCTCCCAGGTGCGGGTGCCCGGGTTGGTGACCATCGGGCCGATCTTCAGCGTGCTGGTGTGGGACAGGACCTGGCTGTAGATCACGAACGGTTCCTGCCAGAGCACGGCGGAGTCGAAGGTCCAGCCGTGGCTGAAGCCGTTGCGCTCGGCCCGTTGCATCAGCTCCACGACGCGGGAGGCCGGCGGGTCGGTCTGCAGGACGAGTCCGAAGTCCATGGGCACCACTCCTAGTTCAGGTACTGACAGGTGGCGCGCGGGGTGTAGACGCCGTGGCCCTTGCGCCCGGTGTACTCCCGCTCGGTGACGACCGGTTCGCCGCGCGAGAGCACGGTCTCCACCCGGCCGGTGATCCGCCTGCCCTCGTAGGCCGAGTAGTCGACGTTCATGTGATGGGTCTCGGCGGAGATCACCTGCTCGGCGTCCGGGTCGTAGACGACGATGTCGGCGTCCGCGCCGGGCGCGACGGTGCCCTTCTTCGGGTACAGGCCGAACATCCGGGCCGGGGTGGCGCAGGCGATCTCGATCCAGCGTCGGCGGCTGATGTGCCCGTCGACGACGGCCTGGTGGAGCAGGTCCATGCGGTTCTCGACGCCCGGCATCCCGTTGGGGATCTTGGAGAAGTCGCCGCGGCCCAGCTCCTTCTGCCCGCTGAAGCAGAAGGGGCAGTGATCGGTGGAGACCACCTGGAGGTCGTTGGTGCGCAGGCCCCGCCACAGCGCCGCCTGGTGTTCCTTGGGCCTGAGCGGCGTGCTGCACACGTACTTGGCGCCCTCGAAGTCCGGCTCGGCGAGGTTGTCGGTGGACAGGAACAGGTACTGGGGGCAGGTCTCGCCGAAGACGGGCAGGCCCTCGTCGCGGGCGCGGGCCAGCTCCGCCACCGCCTCCGTCGCCGAGACGTGCACGACGTACAGCGGCGCCCCGGCGACCTGCGCGAGCCGGATCGCGCGGTGCGTCGCCTCCGCCTCCAGCAGCGCCTTGCGCACCTCGCCGTGGAAGCGGGGGTCGGTCTCCCCGCGGGCGAGGGCCTGCTCGACCAGGACGTCGATGGCGATTCCGTTCTCGGCGTGCATCATGATCAGGCCGCCGTTGCCGGCGGCGCGCTGCATGGCGCGCAGGATCTGGCCGTCGTCGGAGTAGAAGACGCCGGGGTAGGCCATGAACTGCTTGAAGGAGGTCACGCCCTCCTCCACCAGCAGGTCCATCTCCTTGAGGGTGTTCTCGTTGACGTCGGAGACGATCATGTGGAAGGCGTAGTCGATCGCGCAGTTGCCCTCGGCCTTGGCGTGCCAGGCGTCCAGGCCCTCGCGCAGGGAGTGCCCTACGCTCTGGATGGCGAAGTCCACGATGGTGGTGGTGCCGCCCCAGGCGGCGGCACGGGTGCCGGTCTCGAAGGTGTCGGCCGCGTAGGTGCCGCCGAAGGGCATCTCCATGTGGGTGTGCCCGTCGACGCCGCCCGGGATGACGTACTTGCCGCTCGCGTCGATGGTCCGCTCGGCCGTGAACGCCTCGGCCGCCGGGGTGCCGGTCGCGGCGAGGGCGGCGACGCGGCCGTCCTCGATCAGAACGTCGGCGTGCATCTCGTCGGACGCGGTGACGACGAGGCCGCCGCGGATGACGGTACGGCTGCTCATGCTGCTGTTCCCTCCTGTCGGGGGCGCCGGCGGATCAGGGCGCGGTCAGCGGGGAGTAGGCGCCCGGCGCGCGGTCGCGGTAGAACTGCCAGCGGTCGCGGACCTCGCGCAGCTTGGCCATGTCGAGGTCGCGGACGACGAGTTCGGTCTCCTTGTCGCTCGCCACCTCGCCGACGAACCGGGCCTCGGGGTCGACGAAGTACGAGGTGCCGTAGAAGTCGTTGTCGCCGTACTCCTCGACGCCGACGCGGTTGATGGCGCCGACGAAGTACTCGTTGGCGACGGCGGCGGCCGGCTGCTCCAGCTGCCACAGGTAGCCGGACAGGCCGCGCGAGGTGGCCGACGGGTTGAAGACGATCTCGGCGCCTTCGAGGCCCAGCGCCCGCCAGCCCTCGGGGAAGTGCCGGTCGTAGCAGATGTAGACGCCGACCTTGCCGACGGCGGTGTCGAAGACCGGCCAGCCGGAGTTCCCGGGGCGGAAGTAGAACTTCTCCCAGAAGCCGCGGACTTGGGGGATGTGGGTCTTGCGGTACTTGCCGAGGTAGGAGCCGTCGGCGTCGATGACGGCGGCGGTGTTGTACAGGACGCCGGGCTGCTCCTCCTCGTACATGGGGAGCACCAGGACGATGCCGTGCTCGCGGGCGAGCCGCCGGAAGCGCTCGACGATCGGCCCGTCCGGGATGCTCTCGGCGTAGGCGTAGAACTCCGGGTCCTGGACCTGGCAGAAGTACGGTCCGTAGAACAGCTCCTGGAAGCACATGACCTGTGCGCCCTGGGCGGCGGCGTCGCGCACCGCCTGCTCGTGGACCTGGATCATCGATTCCTTGTCGCCCGTCCAGGCGGTCTGGAAGAGCGCGGCACGGATCACTCGGCTCATCTTCGGCCTCCACTCGCTCGGTGTACGGCGAGACTAGGGACGGCGGCCGGCCGGTTTGAGTGGCACGGTGTCACGTCTGCGGGGGTCGGGCATTGCACGGTGTCACCCCTGTTGGGCGTCGTGGGCGAGGAGTGCGATGTGGACGGAGGCGGCCTGCTCGAAGTCGTCGAGGTCGACGCCGAGGAGGCCCTGTATGGCTTCGAGGCGGCGGTAGAGCGCGGGCCGGGAGACGTGGTGGAGCTGGGCGGTGCGGGACTTGTTGCGGCCGGTGGCGAGGTAGGTGCGCAGGACGGGCAGCAGGTCCTGGTCGGGGCCGCGCAGCAGTCCGTCCAGCTCGCGTTCGGCGAAGGACTGCACGTGCGGGTCGTCGCGCAGCAGCCGCACCAGGCCGCGCAGATGGATGTCGCGCAGCCGCACGACGGGCGGCAGGTCCAGGGCGGTCGCGGAGTCGGCGACGGCGTCGGCGACGTGCTGGGCCTCGCGCAGGCCCGCCGGGACGTCCGTCCAGTCGGCGCGGGCGTCGGCCGCCGCGACCACGGTGCGGGACGCGTCCGGTTCCGCACGGAGCCTGGTCGCGAAGTGGGCGGTGAGCGCCCGGGCGTCCTGGTCGGGGGCGAGGCTGAGCAGGACGGCGACGTGGTCGTCGGCCAGCCGGGCGGCGATGCCGGGCAGGCCGAGGCGCCGCAGCACCCGGGCGGGCCGGGCCGGCTCCCGCTCGCGGACGACGAGGGGGACGAAGACGCGCCGGTTGACGGGCAGGCCGGCCGCGCGCGCCCGGGGCAGCAGTTGCCGCGCCGGTACGGCTCCGGTGACCAGGTCGGTGAGCAGGCTGCGCGCGGACTGCTCCTCCCACGAGTCCCACGCGTCCCGGGTGCCCGCGGCGACGCCGCCGTGGGTGCCGTCGCCGGCGAGCATGCGGTGCAGGACGAGGGCCTCGGCCGCGCGGTCGGCGAGCAGGCGTCCGGCGGCGCGCTCGCCCCGGTAGCCGCACAGCACCAGGCGTCCCCAGCGCTCCCCGCGGCAGGTCAGTTCGGCGCGGACCCAGCCGTCGGCCGACGCGGCACCGGCCTGGCGGGCGATGCGCTCCCAGTCCCGCAGGACGTCGTCGACGGCCGCCCGCTCCCCCGCCGTGGCGAGCACGCGGTGGGCGAGGTTGGTGACGACGACCGGGCAGCCGGCGTGCCGGGCCACCTCGTCGAGCAGGCGCTGCACCGGGGCGCCGGCGGTGATCAGGCCGGTCAGTTCGGTGCGTACGGCCTCGGAGAGGCTGACGGCGGCGAACTTGCGCCGCAGCAGCCGGGACTGCACCTCCTCGGTCAGTTCGGCGAAGGGGAAGGGCCGGTGCAGGACGACCAGGGGCAGTCCGCACCGTTCGGCCGCCCTGCGCATCACGTCGGGCGGCGCGGGGAAGGCCCGGCCGAGGCCGAGCACGACGGCCGCGGCCTCCGCGCGGTCCAGTGAGCGGATGTACTCGCCCTGCCTGTCCTCGTCGCCGGCGAGCAGCACGCCGGTGGTCAGGACCATCTCGCCGCCGCTGAGCATCACGCCGACGTCGGCGGCCTCGGCGACGTGCACCCAGCGCACCGGCCGGTCGAGCCGGTGGGCGCCGGCCACCACCTCGGGTTGTCCTGCCTGCACCCGTTCCAGGTCGAGGACCTGGCGGACCGACAGAGCCGGCTCCCAGGGCTCCCGGGGCTGCTGGGCCGGGACCCGCGAGGTGGTGGTCATGGCGGCGCCTCCTGGGGCTCGGCCACGCGGCGGTCAGATGCTCCGCAGGGCGCGTTCGAGGATCGCGGCGCCCTCCTCGGCCTCCGCGACGGTGAGGGACATCGGCGGGGCGATGCGCAGGACGCTGGTGCTGTGGCCGCCACCCTTGCCGACGAGCAGCCCGCCGGCGCGGGCCTCCTCCAGCACGGTGGTCGCGGCCTCGGGTGCGGCCTCGTCGGTGCCGGGCCGGGTCAGTTCGACGCCGATCATCAGACCGCGGCCGCGCACCTCCCGTACGTGCGGCACCTGGGCGGCGACGGCGCGCAGCCGTTCGATGAGCAGGCCGCCGACGCGCCGGGCGTTGCCCTGGAGGTCGTGTTCCAGCAGGTACGCGAGGTTGGCGAGGCCCGCGGCCATGGTGACCTGGGTGCCGCCGAAGGTGGAGATGCTGTTGGCGTCCAGGCAGTTCATGATCTCGGCGCGGGCGACGACACCGCCGATCGACATGCCGTTGCCGATGCCCTTGGCGAAAGTCACGATGTCGGGCGGCCCGCTCCTGCCGTGTGCCTGCCAGCCCCAGAAGTGCTCGCCGGTGCGGCCCCAGCCGGTCTGCACCTCGTCGGAGATCCACAGGATGCCCCGCTCGTGCAGCACCTCGCGGAAGGCGGCGTACAGGCCGTCGGGCGGGGAGGTGAAGCCGCCGACGCCCTGGACGGGTTCGGCGATCAGTGCGGCGGGGGCGCGGGTGTGGCCGAGCAGGTCCTCGAGGTCGGCGACGCAGGCGTCGATGAAGTCCCGGTCGTCCAGGTGGGCGTAGGGTCCGCGGGTGCGGACGCCGCCGTGGACGTAGAGGGTCTGGAGCGGGGAGAGGGAGGTCGGGGACCAGCCGCGGTTGCCGGTGATGCCGACGGCGCTGAAGGAGCGGCCGTGGTAGCTGTTGCGCATCGCCAGGATCGCGTTGCTGCGCCGGTGGGCGGTGGCCAGCAGCAGGGCGGTGTCGTTGGCCTCGGTGCCCGAGGTGGTGAAGAAGACGCGGGCGTCGGGGATGCCGGAGAGCTGGGCGACGCGTTCGGCGAGCTCCACCATCGGGCGGTTGAGGTAGAGGGTCGAGGAGTGGACGATCCGTCCGGCCTGTTCGGCGACGGCCTTGGTGACCTCGGGCAGGGCGTGCGCGGTCATCGTGGTGAGGATGCCGCCGAAGAAGTCGAGGTACTTGTTGCCGGCCGCGTCCCACACGTGGCGGCCCTCGCCGTGGGTGATCTCCAGCGGGTCCTCGTAGTAGAGGGCGAGCCAGTCGGGCAGGACGGCGCGGTGGCGGGCGTAGAGGTCGCGGGTCACGGCCGTACCAGCCCCTCGTAGGCGTCGGGACGCCGGTCGCGGTAGAAGGCCCACTGCTGCCGGACCTCCTCGATGAGGCCGAAGTCCAGGTCGCGGACGACGAGTTCCTCCTTGGTGTCGCTGGCCGTGTCGCCGACGAACTGTCCGCGCGGGTCCACGAAGTACGACGTCCCGTAGAAGTCGTTGTCCCCGTACTCCTCGACGCCCACCCGGTTGATGGCGGCGACGAAGTACTCGTTGGCGACGGCCGCGGCGGGCTGTTCGAGCTGCCACAGGTGGGCGGAGAGGCCGCGGTGGGTGGCCGAGGGGTTGTACACGAGCTGGGCGCCGCCGAGGCCGAGTTGGCGCCAGCCCTCGGGGAAGTGGCGGTCGTAGCAGATGTAGACGCCGACCTTGCCGACGGCGGTGTCGAAGACCGGCCAGCCCAGGTTGCCGGGGCGGAAGTAGAACTTCTCCCAGAAGCCCTTGACCTGCGGGATGTGGTGCTTGCGGTAGGTGCCGAGGACGGTGCCGTCGGCGTCGATCACGGCCGCGGTGTTGTAGTAGAAGCCGGACTGCTCGACCTCGAAGACGGGGGCGACGACCACCATGCCGGTTTCGCGGGCGAGGGCCTGCATGCGGCGGACGGTGGGGCCGTCGGGCACGGGCTCGGCCCAGCGGTAGTGCTCGGGGTCCTGGACCTGGCAGAAGTAGGGGGCGTTGAAGACCTCCTGGAACCCGATGACCTGCGCGCCCTGCTGGGCGGCCTCGCGGGCGTGCTCCTCGTGTTTCGCCACCATGGACTCGGTGTCGCCGGTCCAGGTGGCCTGGACGAGAGCGGCACGTACGACGTTGGCCATGAGCTGCTCCTTCGACACGACGTCAGAGCCTCTACGCCCGTAGAGCAGGCCGTAGAGGGACGAACGTAAGCCTGGCCGGACGGGCTTGCCAAGACCATCGTCGTCAAGGCGCGGTGTCGATCACGTTTCGCACTCCTGTGGGTGAGTGCGGGCGCCTCAGGCCGGCAGGGGAACGCACCTGCCCACCAGCTCGTCCATGGACAGCCCCAGCGCGCCGGCCAGTGCGGCCACCGTGAAGAACGCCGGGGTGGGGGCCCGGCCGGTCTCGATCTTGCGCAGGGTCTCGGCGGAGATGCCGGCCTCGGCGGCGACCGCCGTCATGCTCCGCTCGCCGCGGGCCGCGCGGAGCAGGCGGCCGAGCTGCTCGCCGCGCTCGCGCTCTTCGGGGGTCAGGGGGGTGCGCACCATGGCGTCATTCTAATACCGCCCCCGCCGTCGTGGACCAATTCAAATACCGGTATAGTAATTGGCATGGTGGAACTGAAGACGGACTCATCGATCGACGCCATGCACGCGGCCGGGCAGGTCGTCGCGCGGGCCCTGACCGCGGTACGGCAGGCGGCGGACGTGGGCGTGTCGCTGCTGGAGCTGGACGCGGTGGCGCACGAGGTGCTGCGGGAGGCGGGCGCGGGCTCGCCGTTCCTCGGGTACCGGCCCTCCTTCGCGCCGACGCCCTTCCCCGGCGTCATCTGCGCGTCGGTGAACGACGCGATCGTGCACGGCATCCCGGACGGCTACCGGCTCCGCGACGGGGACCTCGTCTCCATCGACTGCGGCGCCCTCCTGGACGGCTGGGCGGGGGACTCGGCGCTCAGCTTCGTGGTGGGCACCCCCCGCGCGGCGGACGTGAAGCTGATCGAGACCGCGGAGCGGGCCCTGGAGGCGGGCATCGGGGCGGCCGTCGTCGGCAACCGCATCGGCGACATCGCGCACGCCATCGGCACCGTGTGCCGGGCGGGCGGCTACGGGATCATGGACGACTTCGGCGGCCACGGCATCGGCCGGCACATGCACGAGGACCCGGGGGTGCCCAACGAGGGCCGACCGGGGCGCGGGCTCCCGCTGCGGCACGGCATGGTCATCGCCATCGAGCCCATGCTGATCGCGGGCGGCCGGGACGACTACCACGCGGCCCCCGACGGCTGGACCCTGCGCACCAACGACGGCTCCCGGGCGGCGCACGTGGAGCACACCGTGGCGATCACCGAGAGCGGTCCGCGCGTCCTGACCTCGCGGGACGGGCTGTGAGACGTCCGGGACGGGCCATGACGTCGCGGGACGGGTCATGAGCCGCTGAGCGAGCCCCTGCGTGCCGTCCTCCGCGATCCCGGCTTCCCGGCATGCCCGCCGGAACAGAACGTGTCATGTTGGGCATGACCGCGCCCCGTCCGGGTTACCCGGCCCCGGCACGTCGATCAGCGATGCAGCGGAGGTCCGTACACGATGACCAGCGGCTACATGGGCCCGGAGGGCGACCCGTTCGCGGAGTTCCTGGCACGCTTCTTCGGCGGGCCCAGGCCGAGGCAGATCGACATCGGCCGACTGCTCAGCCAGCCCGCCCGGGAGCTGGTGCGCGGCGCCGCCCAGTACGCCGCCGAGCACGGCAGCCGGGATCTGGACACCGAGCACCTGCTGCGGGCCGCGCTCTCCACCGAGCCGACCCGGGGACTGCTCAGCCGGGCCGGTGCCGACCCCGACTCGCTGGCCTCGCAGATCGACGAGCGGACCGGCCCGGTGCAGCACCCGCCCGGCGAGGTCCCGCCGCCCACGTCTCTCTCGCTCACCCCGGCCGTCAAGCGGGCCCTGCTCGACGCGCACGAGCTGGCCCGCTCCACCGGCACCGGCTACATCGGCCCGGAGCACGTGCTCAGCGCCCTGGCCGCCAACCCGGACTCGGCCGCCGGGCACATCCTGAACGCGGCCCGGTTCGCGCCGTCCAACGTGCCCACGGACTCCCCGGAGGCCGCGAAGGCCCGCACCGAGAGCACCCGGGCCACGAACACCCCGACCCTCGACAAGTACGGCCGCGACCTCACCGATCTGGCCCAGCAGGGCCGCATCGACCCGGTGATCGGCCGCGAGGAGGAGATCGAGCAGACCGTCGAGGTGCTCTCCCGGCGCGGCAAGAACAACCCCGTCCTGATCGGTGACGCCGGGGTCGGCAAGACCGCCGTCGTGGAGGGGCTGGCGCAGCGCATCACCGACGGCGACGTGCCCGACGTGCTGGCGGGACGGCGGGTGGTCGCCCTCGACCTGACCGGGGTGGTCGCCGGAACCCGCTACCGGGGCGACTTCGAGGAGCGGATGAACAACATCGTGGGCGAGATCCGCGCCCACTCCGACCAGCTGATCATCTTCATCGACGAGCTGCACACCGTCGTCGGCGCCGGCGGGGGCGGCGAGGGCGGGTCGATGGACGCCGGGAACATCCTCAAGCCGGCCCTGGCCCGTGGCGAACTGCACATCGTGGGCGCCACCACGCTGGAGGAGTACCGCAGGATCGAGAAGGACGCGGCCCTCGCCCGCCGCTTCCAGCCCATCCTGGTGCCCGAGCCCACCACCGCCGACGCCATCGAGATCCTGCGCGGTCTGCGCGACCGCTACGAGGCCCACCACCAGGTCCGCTACACCGACGAGGCGCTGGTCGCGGCCGTGGAGATGTCCGACCGCTACCTCACCGACCGGCGGCTGCCCGACAAGGCCATCGACCTGATCGACCAGGCGGGTGCCCGGGTCCGGCTCCGGTCGCGCACCAAGGGCACCGACGTGCGGGCCCTGGAGCGCGAGGTCGACCAGCTGGTCCGGGACAAGGACCAGGCGGTCGCGGACGAGCAGTACGAACAGGCGACGCAGCTGCGGGACCGGATCGTCGAACTGAAGCAGCGCATCTCCGAGGCCACCGGCGACGGGCAGGCCGACGAGGGGCTCGACCTGGTCGTGGACACCGAGTCCATCGCCGAGGTGGTCTCCCGGCAGACCGGCATCCCGGTCAGCAGCCTCACCCAGGAGGAGAAGGACCGCCTGCTGGGCCTGGAGTCCCACCTGCACGAGCGGGTGGTCGGCCAGGACGAGGCCGTACGGGTCGTCTCCGACGCCGTGCTGCGCTCGCGCGCCGGGCTCTCCAGTCCCGACCGGCCCATCGGCAGCTTCCTCTTCCTCGGCCCGACCGGCGTCGGCAAGACCGAACTGGCCCGGGCGCTGGCCGAGGCGCTGTTCGGGAGCGAGGACCGGATGGTGCGCCTGGACATGAGCGAGTACCAGGAGCGCCACACGGTCAGCCGCCTGGTCGGCGCCCCGCCCGGCTACGTCGGGCACGAGGAGGCCGGTCAGCTGACCGAGGTGGTGCGCCGCCACCCGTACTCGCTGCTGCTGCTCGACGAGGTGGAGAAGGCGCACCCGGACGTCTTCAACATCCTGCTCCAGGTCCTGGACGACGGGCGGCTGACCGACTCGCAGGGCAGGACGGTGGACTTCTCCAAC
Source organism: Streptomyces sp. CCM_MD2014 (assembly GCF_000772045.1). GTDB lineage: Bacteria > Actinomycetota > Actinomycetes > Streptomycetales > Streptomycetaceae > Streptomyces > Streptomyces salinarius. The sequence goes on from NZ_CP009754.1 coordinate 1,469,690, forward strand.
ACGGTCGTCGTGATGACCAGCAACCTGGGCTCCGACGTGATCACCCGGCGCGGCGCCGGGATCGGCTTCGGCTCGGGCGGCGCGGAGGCGGACGAGGAGGCCCGGCGCGAGCAGGTGCTGCGCCCGCTGCGCGAGCACTTCCGGCCCGAGTTCCTGAACCGCGTCGACGAGATCGTGGTCTTCCGCCAGCTCAGCGGCGAGCAACTGCGGCAGATCACCAGCCTGCTCCTCGACCAGACCCGCCGGATGGTACGCGCGCAGGGCATCACCGTGGACTTCACCGACGCGGCCGTGGACTGGCTCGCCGAGCGCGGCTACCAGCCGGAGTACGGCGCGCGTCCGCTGCGCCGCACCATCCAGCGCGAGGTCGACAACGAGCTGTCCCGGCTGCTGCTCGACGGCCGGGTCGCCGAGGGCGGCCGGGTGACGGTCGACGTCGAGGACGGGCGGCTGGCGTTCCGGACGCCGGAACGGCCCGTCCCCGAACTGTGACTACCTCCGCCGCACCGGTTCGACCACCATCGCCGAACCGCCGCCGCGCCGTACCTTCTCCGCGGCGGCCAGCCACTTGCCGTGCGGCAGCCGCTGCACGGCGGTCGCGGCGCCGATCTCGGGGTTGGGTTTGAAGGAGTGCCCGAGGGCCTCCAGCTCGGCCCGTACGCCGCTGTCGTAGAGGCCGGGTTCGAGTTCGGTCTGCGCGGCGTTGCGCTGGCTGGCGCGCGGGGCGGCGATCGCGTCGACGAGCGGGAGTCCGCGGTCGAGGAAGCCGGTGAGGGTCTGCAGCACGGTGGTGATGATGGTGGCGCCGCCGGGTGAGCCGAGGGCCACGACCGGCTGGTGGTGGCGGTCGAGGACGATCGTCGGCGCGATCGAGGAGCGCGGGCGCTTGCCGGGTCCGGGCAGGTTCGGGTCGTGGACGGCCGGGTTGGCCGGGGCGAAGGAGAAGTCCGTCAGCTCGTTGTTGAGCAGGAAGCCCCGGCCGGGCACGGTGATGCCGCTGCCGCCGGTCTGCTCGATGGTGAGCGTGTAGGCGACGACGTTGCCCCACTTGTCGGCCGTCGTGAGGTGCGTGGTGTTCTCGCCCTCGTACGTCGTCGGCGCCGCCGTGCCGCCGCCCGCGCAGTCGGCCGGGTGCCTCGGGTCGCCGGGGGCGAGCGGACTGGTGAGCACCGCGTCGTCCTTGATCAGGCACGCGCGCGAGTCGGCGTACCGCTGCGACAGCAGCTCCTTCGCCGGTACGTCCTCGAAGGCGGGGTCGCCGACCCAGCGCCCTCGGTCGGCGAACGCGATACGGCTGGCCTCGATGTAGCGGTGCAGGTAGCCGGCCTTGTCCGCGCTGGAGAGGTCGGTGCGCTCCAGGATGTTGAGGGCCTCGCCGACCGTGGTGCCGCCGGAGGACGAGGGGGCGATGGAGTAGACGTCCAGGCCTCGGTACGAGGTCTTCGTGGGCGCCTGGAGCTTGGCCTCGTAGGCGGCGAGGTCCTTCGCGGACAGGTCGCCGGGGCGGGCGTTCCAGCCGGAGTCCGGGTCGACGGGCGGCTTGTTGACGGTGTCGACGATGTCCTCGCCGAGTTCGCCGTGGTAGAGGGCGCCGACGCCCTCGCGGGCCAGTTCCTTGTAGGTGCGGGCCAGGTCGGGGTTCTTGAACGTCGAGCCCACGACCGGGAGTTCGCCGCCCGGCAGGAACAGCTCGGCGGTGTCGGGGAAGTAGCGGAACCGCTGCTCGTTGGAGGCGGTCTGGGAGCGGAAGGTCTCGTCGACGGTGAAGCCGTGCCGGGCCAGCCGCTCGGCGGGCTTCAGCACGGCCGAGAGCTTCCGGCTGCCCCACCTGTCGAGGGCCGTCTGCCAGGTGGCCGGGGTGCCCGGCGTGCCCACGGACAGGCCGCTGGTGACGGCGTCGGCGAAGGCGAGCGGCTTGCCGTCCTCCGTGAAGAGCTTCTCGTCGGCGGTGAGCGGCGCGGTCTCGCGGCCGTCGATGGTGCGCACCGTACGGGACTTGGCGTCGTAGTAGACGAAGTAGCCGCCGCCCCCGACCCCGGCGGAGTAGGGCTCGGTGACGCCCAGTGCCGCGGCGGTGGCGACGGCCGCGTCGACGGCGTTGCCGCCCTTGCGGAGCACCTCGATCCCGGCGGCGGAGGCGTCCCGGTCGACGCTGGCGACCGCGCCGCCGTATCCGACGGCGACCGGGGTCTTCGGAGCGGGCCGGTGCTGTGACGTGGGCGGCGCGGCCGCTCCCACCGACACCACCACGGCGGCCGAGACCGCCAGGACCGTCAGATTCCGTGCGACAGGGCGACGCATCCGCACCTCCAGGGAAAGGCCGTTCGGGCAGCTTAGTTGATCGTCATGGCCGCGTCAGGAGCACACGACGCGGCCTGGTGCGCCCGGAGCCCCCGCGCCCCGTCGAACACGGGTACGCCGACGCCCGCTAGCATGCGCGCCCATGACTGACGACGTACGCAACATCGTCCTGGGTGTGGTCGCGGCGGGCATCAGCGCCACGCTGGGCTGGCTCGCCCGCACCTACCTGTGGAAGCGCAAGCTCCGGCGGAAGCAGGCGTTCTTCGGGCTGCCGGACAGTTCCGAGTCGCTGCTCGTCGTCAACAGGGACCCGGCCGCCTCGGAGCCGGCGGTCCACCGCTTCGACGTGTTCGCGCTGCTGGAACTCGCCGCGCTGGTCAAGGACTGCGGCGCGCACGTCCAGGTCGTCACCCAGGACATGGTCGGCCAGGGTTTCGGCGAACGCACGGAGTTCTGTGTGGGCGGGCCCGGTTCGAACCGGCGCATGGCCGCCCACATGGCGGCGATGCTGCCCGGGGTGCGAGTGAACGTCGATCCGGAACCCGGCCCGGACCGGGGCGCCTTCCAGATCGGCGGCGAGCGCTACCGCCTGGACGCGGGTGTCACCGAGTACGTACTCCTGGCCCGCCTCACCGCCGGCGACCGGCGCGAGGCCCGGCCCGCGTTCCTCTTCTGCGGCCAGCGCGCGATCACCAACCAGGCCGCCACCCGCTATCTCGCCCGGCACCACGAGAAGCTGGCCCGCAAGCACGGCAACAACTCCTTCGTACTCCTCCTCAAGGTCGTCAACTCCCAGGCGTACGGCCCGGACGTGGTCGAACTGGTCGGCGACGTCACCCGCGCGGCCACCAGCCCCCTGCCGACCCCCGCGCCGGCCTCCCGCAACTCTCACCGGGCCTGAGCGGGGCGGCACGATTCAGTACGGTCCTGTCGTAGGCCGCGGAGGCTCCCGGACAGTACGGAACGGTTGATTCCTCCACACCCTTCCGGGCACCCGGAGGTGCCGGACGACGCCATGCGCGAGGCGGCTTCCGCCCGGCGGGCGTGCCCGATGCCGGCGTGCACCGGCTGCCCTCATCGCCCTTGCCCGGGGGACCGGTCGCGGTCCGGTACGTACCGCTCCACCGGCTCGGGCTGGCGATGTCAGTCCCGGCCGACGGGTCTTCCGCGCAGGCTGGCGCCCCTGACCATCGCACCCACCGGGCGATCGTGGCCGCGCCGCCCTCACCACGCGCGGGGACACCGATCAGGGCGCGGCTGAGCGAAGGCCTGAGCGCGCTCGCCTCGGACCACCGGGCCAGGAGCAGCGCGACCCCACGGCCCCGATCGCCTGGTCAGGTGATCGGTGCCACGTACGGCCACTCGGCCACCTGACCAGACGCACGGCCGGGGCGTCGTCGAGCCGGCCGGTGACTCACCGCGCGGCGACCGGCCCCGCCGCCCCGGCAGCGGCCTCCCGCTCCTCCCGGCCGGCCGGAACGGAGCGCGGCTCAGCGGAGCTTCACGGCGCCGCCGTCGGCCATCACGGTCTGCCCGGTCATGTACTGCGCGTCGTCGCTCGCCAGGAAGGCGACGATCGGGGCGACGTCGCGGTCGGGGTCGCCGAAGCGGCCCAGCGGCACCGAGGCGGCGGACTGCGCGTACTGCTCGGGGCGGGCCTCGGCCCACTGGGCCACGCCTGCGGTCAGGGCCATCGGGCAGACCACGTTGACCCGGATGTTGTACGGGGCCCACTCATTGGCTGCCACCCGGCTCAGGCCGCGGATCGCTTCCTTCGCGGCGGCGTAGGACGCCTGGTTCGGCTGGCCGTTGAGTCCGGCGCCGGAGCCGAAGTTGACGACGGAGGCGTTGCCGGTCTTCTTCAATGCGGGCAGGGCGGCGAGCATGAAGTTGCGGGTCGCGTACAGACCCGTGTTCATCGCGAGGTCCCAGTCGTCGTCCGTCTGCTCCTCGAACGGCTTCTGCCGCGACACGCTCGCGTTGTTCACCAGCACGTCGAGGGATCCGAAGCGGTCGACGGCGCCGGCCACGGCCGCGTCGGCGACCTTCCGGTCGGAGACGTCGCCCTGGAGGAAGACCACGGCGTCACCGAGTTCCTCGGCGATGCGCCGCCCGGCCTCCTCCTGCAGGTCGACGACGACGACCCGGGCGCCGCGCTCGACGAAGAGCCTGGTGACGGCGGAGCCGATGCCGGAGGCTCCCCCGGTGACGATGGCGGTCTTGCCCTGCAGCGTGCGTGAACCCATGATGCCGTGCGCTCCTCTACGATGTGCATGATACATACACATGGTAGAGGACGGCGCACCACGGGGCGAGTCGGCGGGGCCCGGCCCGGCCGTGGACACTGGTGGAGCGAACGCGGAGGAAGGGAACAGAGGACAGATGACCGAGCCGAGCGGGCAGGATCGCCGACTGAACGACCTGGAACGCGAGCTGACCCTGCTGTCGAGGCACTTCATCGCCTCCCGCGGTCCCCGCATCGGCCAGAGCCTCGACCGCTCGGCCTACGTTCTGCTCACCCGGCTGGAAACGGGCGATCCGCTCACCCTCAAGGAGCTGGCCCACACCTTCCAGGCCGATGTGTCCACCATCAACCGGCAGATGAGCACGATGCTCCGGCACGGCCTGGTCGAGCGCATCGACGCCGCCACGAAGGGCGGCGCCCGCACCTTCCGGCCCACACCTCTGGGCCTGGAGCGACTGGAGGCCGACCGGGCCATCAGCCGCGCGGGGGCCGCGCGGCTGATCCGTGCGGCGGGGTGGGACGAGGAACGGACCCAGCAATTCCTCACGCTGATGGTGGAGTTCAACCGCGGCATCGAGGAACTGGAGGGACTCGCCTGGGGCCGGTCCTGACTCCGCGAGGTCCGGCGTACGCTCCTCGCGGGGCGCACGCCGGCCGCTCACGCCCGGGTTGTGCGACGGTTCAGCAGGCGCCGAGGTCCTCCCAGACGCCCCATTCTCCGGTGGTGCCGGGTTCCTCGCCGGTCACCCACCACTTGGCACGCCAGGTGTGTCCGGCGTGGGAGACGGTCTCTCCCCCGGTGTAGACGTCCCCGGCGCTCCAGGCGCCCGCGGCGCAGTCGCCGGGCTGATCACCGCCGCCGTCGCCACCGCCGCCGTCGCCACCGCCGCCGTCGCCACCGCCGCCGTCGTCGCCTCCACCGCCGATGTTGACGTCGATGCAGGCGTAGAAGGCGTTGGCGGTGTCGGCGATGTTCCAGACCGCGAGCACCTTCTGCCGCCCGGCGAACCCGCTGAAGTCCAGCCGGTGGCTGACCGAGGCGGGAGGCAGGGCGCCGCGGCCGTCGAACTGGGCGATCTTCCGGTCGCCGATGAAGTACTGCCAGTTACTGGTGGCGTGCCGCGCCTCGATGGTCCAGGTGAAGGTGTGGGTGGTGCCGATCGGAGTGACCCGCCAGCCCTTGGAGTCGTCGTCCAGGTCGGCCCACCGGGCGTCCCCGCCACTGCAGTTGCGCAGCCCCTTCGGACCCTCGACGCTCGCCGGTTCCCACTTGATCTGCCCGCACTGCACCACGCGGTTGGCGCACTGGTCCTGCCGGCTGCCCGGCGAGACCACCCAGCCGTGGGCGCTCGCCGTGGGAGCGGGCAGACTCAGGGCCACCACAGGAGCGACCAGCGCTCCCACGGCGGCCGCCACTCGTCTTTTCATGCGCATGACATCACGTTTCCCTTCGGTCCACGTCGAACCAGCCTGCCCCGGCGTATGTACGACGTTGCCGACGAGGCAACACCGCGTCGCAGGTCTAGACCTACCCACGCAGGTCTAGACCTTAGCGGAGGAGTGGGGGTCGTCAAGAGGGCGGGAGAAGCCCAACTGCGGCGTGAAAAAAGCCTCTTGTGCCCCGCGGTCCGGTGTAGTGGGCTGTCCGGCATGAAGAAGAGAAGCATGGCGGCCCTGACCGCGATCCTGGTCGTGGTCCCGCTCGTGGCGGCGGCGCCCGGTCAACGGGCTCGAGCCGCCGAGCCCGGACCCGGCGACCCGGCGCGATCCGCCGAGTCGACGCTCGTCCACGGAGTGAACCTCGACACGGTGACCATCCCGGAACTGCAGGAACGCATGGATCGCGGGACCTTGTCCTCGTTCCGGCTGACCCTCGCCTATCTGCGGCGGATCAAGGCCGTCGACCCGAGGATCAACGCGGTGCTGCGTACCAGCCCGACGGCCCTGGGCCAGGCGGTCGCCAGCGACCTCAGGCACCGTCTCGGCAAGTCCCGCGGCCCGCTGGACGGCATCCCCGTCCTGCTCAAGGACAACGTGAACACCCGCGACATGCCCACGACCGCCGGGTCCCTGGCCCTGGCCGGAAGCCCGCCGGCCACCGACGCCGACCTGGTGAAGAAGCTGCGGGCGGCCGGTGCGGTGATCCTCGGCAAGGCCAACCTGTCCGAGTGGGCCAACTTCCGCGCTGCCAAGCCGACGTCGGGGTGGTCGGCGGTGGGCGGTCAGACGAACAACCCGTACGTCCTGGACCGCAACCCCTGCGGGTCGTCCTCCGGTTCTGCCGCCGCTCTGGCCGCGTCGCTGGCGCAGGTGGCGATCGGGACCGAGACGGACGGCTCCATCGTCTGCCCCGCCGGGATGAACGGCGTGGTCGGCCTCAAGCCCAGCCTCGGAGTGGTCAGCCAGTCGGGCGTCGTACCGATCTCCGCCGAGCAGGACACGGCCGGCCCCATGGCACGCAACGTGATCGACACCGCGCTCACCCTCTCGGTGCTCAGCGGTCGTGACACCGTGCGGGACGGCGACGCGCCGGGCCTCGCGGACACAGCCGGCCGCCCCGGAACGCTGCGCGGCAAGCGGATCGGCCTGTGGCGCCTGCCGTCCCTGGGCGCCGAGGTGGACGCCCTCATGACCCGTACGGCCGAGCGGCTGAGCGCCGCGGGGGCCGAGGTCGTCGAGGTGACCCTGCCGTACCAGGAGCGGCTGGCCGAGCTCGAGTTCCCGGCGCTGCTGAGCGAGTTCCACCGGGACATCGACGCCTACCTCGCCACCCGGGGCGGGCCGCGGAACCTGGCCGAGCTGATCGAGTTCAACCGCACGCACCCGCGGGAGCAGACCTGCTTCGCCGGCCAGGAACTGTTCGAGCAGGCACTGGCCGCCCCGCCCACCACCGATCCGGAGTACCGGGCGATGCGCGCGGAGTTGACGGATCTGTCCCGGCGGTCCATCGACGAGGTCATGGCCGAGCACGACCTGGACGCCATCGCCTCCCCGGCGAACCCGCCCGCGTGGACCACCGACTGCGCACGGGGCGACAACGACGTGATCCCGTCCTCCACCCCCGCCGCCGTCGCCGGGTATCCCTCGCTCTCCGTACCCGCCGGGTTCGTCGGCGAACTGCCGGTCGGCCTGCTCCTCATGGCCGGTGACCGGCAGGACGCCGAACTGCTGTCCCTGGGGGCGGCGGTGGAGCACCGGCTGGACGCCTGGCGGGCGCCCAGGTACCTGCCCACGACACCGTCCGTCACCTCCCACTGAGCCGACCGCGGGCGGCACGTCGTCGAACGGCACCCCGACGAGGCCGCCCGCCGGTCCGCAGCTGACCTTCTCCTCGCCCGCGAGCAGTGATCTCCGGCTGCACCCTGCGTACGTCCCCCGTGCGTTCGTGTCCGCTCCGACCACCGCAACGTACCCAGACAAACGCCTCGAACGACGCCGACACGCACCTTCCGGGCATTACCCCTATTTAAGGCGGACGGCTCGGACGGACGTGCGACGGGCCGCCCACGCGGCGGGCGCGCGGCGGACGGGGCCCGGCGGGCGGGGATACGACTCACACCTCGGCGACTTCGCCGTAGAGCTGCGAGAGTTCGGGGACGCCGTCCTCCGCCCACGCGTGCCCGTTCGCCACCACGTCGAACTCACGGCCGGAGGCGAGCCGGACGACCGGCTGTCCGTCGGGCGGATGCTCCAGACGGCGCCGGGCACGGTGCGCACGATCACGGTGCCGAGGTAGAGACCGGCGTCGTTGCCGAGCCAGGTCAGGATCTCCTCGTCGGCACGCCAGCGCGGCAGCATCTGGTCCAGCCGCTCCAGGGAGAGCGCGGAGTCGTCGAGCCGTACCCCCTCCCGCAGCGCCTGCGAGCGCAGCAGATCACAGTCGGCCAGCAGCTCGCCGATGCCCTCCGCGTCGTGCACGCGGGGATGCTCGCGCCGCTTGCCCAGGAAGGGGAAGTTCATACCTCCAGACTGTCATTCGTACCGCCATGTGCACCACAGGGCACGCGGAAGGCGTGCGGGCGGCGGGGGCGGTGCGGGCGGTTACAGCTCCAGGTCCACCACGACCGGCGCGTGGTCCGAGGCTCCCTTGCCCTTGCGCTCCTCACGGTCGACGTAGGAGTCGGTGACCGCCTTGGCGAAGGGCTCGTTCCCGTACACCAGGTCGATGCGCATGCCGCGGTTCTTGGGGAAGCAGAGCTGGCGGTAGTCCCAGTACGTGTAGGGGTGGTCGTACTTCAGCGGGCGCGGGACCACGTCGGACAGGCCGGCGCCGCGCAGGGAGGCGAGGGCGGCGCGCTCGGCGGGGGTGACGTGGGTGGCGCCCTCGAAGGCGGCGCGGTCGTAGACGTCGTCGTCGGTCGGCGCGATGTTGTAGTCACCCATCACGGCGAAGGGGCGGTCGCCGGAGGCGTCGCTCTGGAGGGCGGCGCGCAGGGCCTCGAGCCACTGGAGCTTGTAGGCGTAGTGCGGGTGCTCCACCTCGCGGCCGTTGGGCACGTACACCGACCAGACGCGGACCGGACCGCAGGTGGCCGAGACGGCGCGCGGCTCCTGGACGCCCTCGTAGCCCGGATCGCCGGGCAGGCCCTTGACCACATCCTCGAGGCCCACGCGGGAGAGCACCGCCACCCCGTTCCACCGGCCGGTGGCGTGGACCGCCGCCTTGTAGCCCGCCTCGCGCAGCTCGTCGAAGGGGAACTGCGCCTCGGCGACCTTGGCCTCCTGGAGACAGAGCACGTCGGTGCCGCTGCTCTCCAGCCAGGCCAGCAGCCTCGGCAGGCGGGCGGTGATCGAGTTCACGTTCCAGGTCGCGATGCGCATGTCCCCCAACCTACCGGGCGGGACTGACAACGCGGTCCCGCCCCGGGGGGGCCTCAGAGCCGGGCCGAGCCGCCCGGGGCCAGCCGCAGGTGCTCGGCGCCGCCCAGCTCGCCGATCTGGCGGTCGTAGATCGGCCGGGCCAGGTCGGCGAGGATCGCGTCGTGGATGTCGTAGGCCCGCTGCGGCCCGACCTCGCGGACGTAGTCGATGACCTCGGAGATCTTGTTCCAGGGGGCGGCGACCGGCAGCATCAGCGTCTCGACCGGGTGGTCGGGGACGGTGAGGGCGTCGCCGGGGTGGAAGACCTTGCCGCCGTCCACGAGGAAGCCGACGTTGGTGACGCGCGGGATGTCCGGGTGGATCACCGCGTGCAACTCCCCGTGGACCTGCACGTCGAAACCGGCGGCGGTGAAGGTGTCGCCGTGGCCGACGGTGTGGACACGGCCGGGGAACGCCGCCGAGATCTTCTCCGCGACCGACTTCAGCGTCCAGATCCCGGCCGCCGGATTGTCCTCCATCGCGGCGCGCAGCCGCAGCTCGTCGAAGTGGTCCGGGTGCTCGTGGGTGACGAGGATCGCGTCCGCGCCGAGGGCCGCGTCCTCCTCGCTGAACCCGCCCGGGTCCAGGACGAGCGTCTGCCCGTCCTTCTCCAGGCGGACACAGGCGTGGGACTTCTTGGTGAGCTTCATGTCCCCATCCTGCCTCCGCACGCCCGCCCCGGGTCCGCAGGGCTCACTCCGGTGGCGTCGTCTCCTCACGGATGACCTGCTGGGCCACCCGGAACGCCCCGTTCGCGGCCGGTACGCCGCAGTAGACGGCCGCCTGGAGCAGTACTTCCTTGATCTCGCCCGGGGTGAGCCCGTTGCGCAGGGCGGCCCTGAGGTGGGGCGCCAGCTCGTCCACATGGCCGCCGGCGACCAGGGCGGTGAGGGTGACACAGCTGCGCGAGCGCCGGTCCAGGCCCGGCCGGTCCCAGATCTCTCCCCAGGCGTACCGGGTGAGGAGCTCCTGGAAGTCTCCCGAGAACTCGTCCGCCTGCGCGAGTTCCTGGTCGACATGTCCGTCGCCGAGGACTTCGCGGCGCACCTTGAGGCCGGCGTCGTACGGGTCGGGCCTCCCCTGGGCCTGCGGGGGTACGGCGGGGGCCGGGGCGATCTCGGCGATGGGCGCGGCCTGCGGCGGCGGAGGCACCGGCTGGAGGGGCGCGGCGGCCGGTCCCGCGACCGGTGCGGACGGGACCGGGTGTGCGCTGGGGTGGACCGGTGCCGGTACGGGGACCTGCCCGGTGGAGCCGGCCTCGGGGACGGCCTGCCAGGCGGTGCTGAAGTGCCGCACCAGCAGGTCGGTGACGGCCGCGGGCTGCTCGACCGGGACGAGGTGGGAGGCGCCCGGTACGACGGCGAGGCGGGCGTCGGGGATGCCGGCGACCAGGGTGCGGGCCTCGGCGGGACCGGTGACCTGGTCGTCGGAGCCGGCGAGGACCAGGGTGGGGACGCCGACCCGGCCGAGTTCCCCGCGCACGTCGAACGCGGCGAGGGCCTCGCAGGCGGAGATGTAGCAGCCCGGGTCGGTGGTTCGCACCATCTGCACCGCCCACTCGGTGATCGCGGGCTGTGCGGCCGCGTACCCGCCGGTGAACCACCGCTCGGGAGAGCTGCGGGCGATGGGGTCGAGCCCGTTGGTGCGCACGATCACGCCGCGCTGGCGGAACTCGTCGGCGGTGCCGAACCGGGGCGAGGCGGCGATCAGCGCGAGGGACGCGAGCCGCTCGGGGTGGCGCAGCGCCAGTTCGATCCCGACGGCACCGCCGAACGCACAGCCCGCGTAGCCGAAGCGCTGCACGCCGAGCCCGTCGAGGGTGGCCAGCAGACGCATGGTGAGCTCGGCGACGGACCCCGCCGGGTGGGCCGGGGCACCTCCGTGTCCGGGCAGGTCGAACCGGAAGACCCGCCACTGCTGGCACAGTTCGGGCACCTGCCGGTCCCACATGTGCCATGTGGTACCCAGTGAGGGACCCAGGATCAGGACCGGGGCGTCTTCTGGCCCGTCAAAGCGGTATTGCAGGGTGTTCGGCACTGTCTCACTCACGCCCCAGACCCTCTCACGTCTCACGAAATCTCACACAGCCCGGGGAAGCCGGCGGCTCGATGCACCCGCGGCTCGACTCGTCGGGCACTGCCGACGGCCTCGTCGATCGAGGCTGAGCCTCTCAGCGTGTACGCGCGCCTGACGCAGCGTGGCCCGCTGGCCGCGCTCTCGCTCGGTCCTCACGTCGTCGCGCTGCTTCCTCCATCAGCACAGCTGCCAGCTGTCCCGAGTTTGCAGCAAAGCATGTGATGCCGTCCCGAAGGACGGGACAACGTAGCGGGAAACCTTTCGGGCCGCTCCGATCACCACCTGAAAACCACCCTTGGGAAACGCCGCCGAACTTACCCGCGGCCCTCCGCCTCACCGTGCAGGCCGTCCCATGTAGTGGCGGCTTCGCGGAGGTCTTCCACATCTGGCTTCACGTACCACTTCTTCGTGGTCTTCACGTTCGTGTGCCCGGCCCACCGGGCGAGGATGTGATCCGGCACGCCGTTGTTGGCAAGGAAAGTGAGGCAGGAGGCACGAGCGTCGTAGAGACGTACTCTGCGCAGGCCAAGGACCTCCATGAGCCGGTACGCGCGCCTGCGGAGTTGCTTGATCGTGAAAGCCTCCCCGGTCTCGTGCACCACGACGTATCCGGAGTCCGAGTAAGCCTCACCGAGGACGAGCCTCTCCTTGGCCTGGAGAGCCTTGAACGTTTTGAGGGCCCTCAGTACTGGACCGGGCAAAGGAAGATCACGTTCTCCGGCCATGGACTTGGTGTCCTTTTCCACGACGTATCGATTCCCCATCATCGTCCGGGTGTTGGCTATGGTGATCGTGGCATTGTCCAAGTCGACGTCCTCCCATCGAAGTCCGCAGACTTCAGCAGGACGCAGACCCATGAGGGACAGCAGAAGGGGAGCATAGAGCCGTTCCGTCCTGACGCCGTGAATGAACATCTGGACTTCCTGGACGTTCCATGGCTTCACTTCCTGCTTCTTCTTCCGATCCTCCTTACGCGCCCTACGTGGAATTGTGACGTGCTGGGCCACATTCATGGTCAGCAGCCGCCGCGTCACTGCCCGATTCAAGGCATCCTTCAATCGCGCAAGGCTCATTTCCACACTGGTCACCCCGAGCGGAGTGCCAGGTTTTCCGCCGCGTGCGCGCCCATACCTCAACGCCCAATGCATCCACTCTTCTACGTCTTCCTCCGTGAGCTCTTGGAGCCGGATGTGACCCAACTTCCCGCGAACCCGATCCAAGGTAATCCGGTAGTTGTAGATCGTGGTTTCTTCCAGATCATCCGCTTTCATGGCCAGCCACCGATCTAGCCACTCATTGACAGTGATCTGCTTAGGAGGAACGAGCGTCCCTTCCTGGCGACGGTTGGTGATGCGCGCGTACTCAACCTTCGCTTCCTTGAGCGTGGCGAACGTACGAGTCAGCTGTCTGCGCTTTCCGGTAGCAGGGTCGACTCCCACGTCGACCACGAACCGGTATCGCACCTGCCCCTTCGAGTTGGGTGGGAGCTTCTTGATCGGATCGGACAGGAGGTACTCACTCTCCTTCTGTGCGTGGCCTACGCCGACTAGGCACTTGGCTCATACGATTGGCAGCAGACCAGCGCCGTTCCGCGCCATGGCACAGAGCGGCATCTGCAGGTGCGCGCAGCTCCACCGCCAGCACAGCCGCGCACGTGAACATGCTTCGAGGATCGTCACGATCGCCGGTTTTGCTAACCGGCGATCGTCGTCTATGTTGCGCTAGCCGTCCGCACGCGATCCATGCTCTGAGTGCGTCGCGTACGTTGGTGGGGCCAAGAGAAGGCGGACGCATCGGCAACGTTCGCGGACAGGGTGAGCTCCTCGCTACGTCGGGGACGGGTCGACCGGCCACACGGTTCAGGGTGTTGTACGTTGACATACCCCTACGGCGACTTCCACCCTTTCCAGCGCCTTTCTCTTCTGCCGTGGGCGAATAAGGAAAGGCAGCCGCCGCCGACGAGGTACCGCGGCGTGTAGCGCCAGAACCTACCCATGAATCACCGGCGACGAGTCGTTACGAGTTCCTGTCCTGCGATCCGGAGCCGCGATGAGCACCCGGCCAAGAAGAAGGCGGCGCAGATCACCACCAGTACTGCAGCTGTTTCTCTTGGTGCGACCCAGTCCCTCGACTCGCATGCTTCTCAGAGGGGTCAGCGCTCTGGAATGACCTACGGCTTAGTTGTTCGAGAAGGCAAGCGGTCGGCGGAGCACCTAGAGGGGGAAGCGCACGCGATGTCACCGCGCAGTGTCCGTTGTACGCCTGGCGGGCCGTGTTTCTCGGCTCCGTTCCTGGGCCGCTGTCCTGCCGGTCCTGCCACCACACCTGGCTGAGCACCGAAATCACGGCTGCCGACTGCAGACCAGGCACCCATGTCGCCCAGTGCCCCGACTGCTACGAGACCGAGGTCCTGATCCACCTCGCCACCGTGTTCTCCGCCCCGCGCCAGCGGTCGATGTGCTTCGCTGGCGTCACCGGATGCAACGCCCTGGAGGAGCGCGAAGCTGCGAGCAGTGCTACTCCCCGAGGCAGGAAGAGGATGGACTCCGGGCTGTGCCCAAACGGCCTGGCCGCTCGATGGGCCAGTGCTGATCGCTCGGCCCACCTGATGTCCTCACATGCCGAACACCGACCCCGCCCCTGCCTGAGTATCTGGTTGTCGGCCTGTCCGCGGCTACATGATTGCCTTCCATCGCCACGGCGGTGCCCCTGCCCGGCCGCGTAGGCAGTCGATGCGGTACTGCGCCTCGCGCCGCCACTTCGGGCGTGTGGCGGCGTGCTGCGCGGCGTACGTCGTCATCCGCAACTCTCGCGCGCCAGCCAGAATTGAATACCCTTCCCACTCCGTGACATCAACGCCGTAGGTCTCGCAGAACGCGGCGTACTCCTCCGCAGACACCGCGCCGGTCGTGGTGAGCTTCACTGCGGTCGACACGAGATCCCATTCCGGTGGGCCAAACGAAGCGCGCTCGAAGTCCATCAACAACGGGCCGGCCTCCGTGCGCGCCACGTTGCCGACCCATGCATCCCCGTGGACTACACACTCCGGCAGGCCCTTCGGCCTCGAGACCCATTGCTGCTTGAGATCCTCAAGCCGGCCCTTCAGCCACAGCCGGTCCTCGTCAGAAATCGTGCTCGCTGCGTCGATGCGCTCAACCAGCCGGACGAACGGGTCCAGCTCACCCAGTGGCAGGTCTGGTTTCGGCAGGGCGTGCAGTTGCTTGAGGAGCACGACGACGTCGGTAACGGTCCCGATTTCGTGTGGCGGCAGCTCTTCCCAGAACGTCACCGGGTACCCGCTGGCTGCTACCGGCTGCCGCAGGTCCAGAGCGCGTACGGCGGGCACGCCCTGGGTGGCCAGCCAGCGGGCGACCTGAACCTCGCGCGTTGCGGCGGCGGACTGGCCGGGCCGGGCGATACGCACCACCATTCCCCCGGGCAGACGCCAAATGGCGTTCTCGGCGATCCGTATCGGTTGGGCGTTGGTCGCGTCGAGGCCAACGGCGTGGCACGCCTCCTCAAGTATTTGGGTGGGCGTGGGTGAAGTAGTCACGCCTGCACCGTAGCTGCGATGCGCTCGCGCAGGTCGCTGGTCTCGGGGAGGTTCCGGTGTCGGCCTGCGAACCGGGCGAGTTCCCGCAGGTCCTCGGCGGCCCGGCAGGAGGTCAGCTTGCCGACGTCGTCCAGCGCTCGGTGGCCGAGTACGACCGCGTGCCGCGGATCGTCGCCTTTGGCCATGACCAGGGAAGCGAGTTTTGTCTCGGAGATGGCGCGCGAGCGGGCAAAGGCGTTGCCATGACCCTTAACCGCGATTTCGAAGCGGCGGGCCGCCTGCCCGGGGTCCTGGTCCGCGTGGACCGCGAGGTCGAACAGCGCGTGGGCGGTGTCGCCGTGGTGCTGGGCGTAGTCGTAGTAGGCCATCCACGGCGGATCCTGTGCCGGGTCGGACTGTTCGAACGCGGCGTCGGCTTCTCCGACCGCGCGCAGGGTGTTGGCTACGTCGCGCATCTTGCCGAAGGCGCGGGCGCGTGCGGTGTGCAGCATGGCACGCTCGGTGGCGCTGAGTCGGTCGGAGCGCACCAACCCCTTCTCTGCGTGGGTTAGGCCAGTATCCGGATCTCCGATCCAGATTTCCTGCCGGGCCATGAACGAGTACGTCTTGGCGCGCAGATGCCACTCCCCGGCTTCTTCCGCGCACTCAGCGGCTAGCCGGAAGCTGACTCGGGCATCGTCGTGGGCGTACGCGTCGAAGTGCGAGGCGCCGACGACAATCCCTAACCGAGCCACAGAGGCCAGGAGCTCAGGCCGCAAGGGCTCGGGGCAGCGCACTGGCAGCAGGGAGGCTCCCCACATGATGGCGCCGCGGGCGAGTTCACGCACCGCGCCGCCGCCTCCGTACTCGTTGTCCTGACGATGGATGACATCGGCCAGCGACTTCAGCTGCCTGATCTCGCGCGGGCGGATCTGAGTCGGGATCTCCCGGGGGGCTGCTGGGGTCACGAGGTGGACGAGGTCTATGGGGGCGATGGCGGCAAGGCCGCTCGTGGCGAGGAAGGCGCGACGGTCCACAGAGGCAGGGCTCCCGCTTGCAGGTGTTGTACTACCTCTGCCCAGGATGCGGCCTTCATGGACCTGAACCGGCACCTCCGCCCTGCCAGGGGGTGCACTTTCCGTTTCAGGACGGGCTTTTTCCGTTTGCCCGAACACCATCCCCCACGCCCGGGTGAGGACTCCCCCCGTCTGCAGGACCTCGTCCAAGCGCTCAGCCAAGTCCTTCGAACAGGTAGCAGTCCCCTTCTCGATCTTCTCAATGAGTGAACCGCTGACCTGCACTTTCGTGCCCAACTCGGCGTGCGTGAGAGGGCCGCGCTTCTTACGCCAGGTCCGCAGTTCATGGCCGAACCAGTCACGCGGGGACGCGTCCGGAGTCAATTGCTTCTCGGGTCTTGGCATGGGCTGTTCCTCGCTCGCGAAACGGAAGATCGAGGTTTCCGTATCAAGATCTGCACGCGGTCCTGCCAGCCTGGCTCAATGGTTGCTCACGGCCGCCGCCCCAGTACACACCGCATCCGGCGCCGGTTGGAGAGATTTCGTCGAACGAGGGACTCCCCGTGAAGGCAGACCTGATGGAGGCTCAACAGCCCGTTACCGACGGCACAAGCGCTGCGGTCCGGACGCGTTCCGGAGCATGCGAAATCGACGTCGCTCTGACTGCCGCTGCCGTCTCGGGCGTGCGTGACCTCGTCAGTGCGTGCCTCCGTCTGTGGAGCCTGACCGAACTCAACTGGAGGGTCACTCTCACTGCGTCCGAGCTACTGACGAACGCCTTCCAGCACGCCCGCAAGGAGGATGAGTCCTCGGTTCCAGTGAAGGTCGTCCTCACCCGGACCCCCGACGGAATCTTCCTGTGCGTCAGTGACCCGCGCCCCTGGCTCCCAGCCCCCGTCCCGGCAGGCGACAACGACGAGGGCCGTCGCGGCCTGATGCTGATCAAGACGCTCAGCGACAGATACGGCTGCTCGCCCACCGCCCAGGGCAAAGACGTTTGGGTCACGATCCTGCACTCCGCGTAGTCGCAATCTCCTTGCCTCTGACGAGACCAGAAAGGACCACCATCATGTGCCGACACTCGCCGCCGTTCCCCGGCGCCGACGCGAAGGCCGACGGCGGTTCAACGTCAGCGACTCTGCGCTCGGAAGAATCGAATGACAGCTTCGGGTTGGGGCACGACCCTCGCACAAGACCCCTTCTGGGAGGGCGACGTCAGCGAGGTCGCTCGTACTTCCTGATCTACCTTCCGCACCCCCGCGGGCAGGGCGCGAAGTACGCCCGCACGGGCTGCAGCTTCGTGGAGTTACGGCAAGCCTGCCCCCGGGCGCTCCGCTGGGTCGCGCCAGTAGTCGGCGAGCATCTCGCCCGGCCAGGCGGGCTGACGGACGGAACCCCGGGGCCCCATTTCCTGAAAGTAGGGGGCCAGGTCAATCACCGGCGTCCCGTCAACTGCGTCGAGGTCGGTCACCAGAAGGTCGCGGCCGTCCACGCTCAGCAACCTCGGGTAGCTGACAGCCAACTGGTTGGGGCGCCGATGGTTTCGGTGGACGAAGGTTCCGGTCGCTGGCCACTGCACGTTACCCCTGGGGCTGCGGGCGTGGAGCTGCACGTCCTCGGGCTGTGCCAGGTGGAAGCGCCACGTCACAGTCAGGTGGGAGAACTCGTTCATTCCCTGCAACGTTTCGAGGGGGTACGCCTCGTTGAGTCGGATCACCGACTCAACTCCGCCCTGGTAGTCGTCCTGAACGCGGGTGTGGCCCCCGACGACCGTTGCGATCGATTCGACCTCGTACGTCGTCACCGGTACTGGTTCCTCTCCTCGGGCGATGCTGGTCCGCGGGCTGCCACGGGGCATCGAACGTCCGCGTCGCGATCAGCCTATGGCCCGGAGCATGCCGCGTGCCCGGCAGTCCAGCTCGGTGACATGGCGGCCTCCGCGTTGCCGGACGGGCGAAAGGTCGCTCTGGATTCGGACGATGACGTCACGTGCCCGGCCGGACTGGACGCCCGTCATGGCGTCGAGTGCTTCGTTCCAGGTTGCGCACGCCTCGTCGAGGTTTCCCCGCTGCACCTGGACTGCACCGAGGTAGCCGAGCGTCACGCTGTGGGTGCGGGCGAACTGCTGGCGCCGGCGCGTGGCCACACTCCGCTTGACGTGGATCTCCGCGTCGCGGGGCTGACCTATGTCGCGCAGAGCGCAGGCCGTCTCGTGGGCGAGGGAGGCTTCCTGGAAGAAGCCGACGCGGGCCGGCGCCTCGGTGGTGTCGGCGCGGGCGAGGTCACGCTCCGCGCGGCTGAT
The DNA here is from genome assembly GCF_000772045.1 of Streptomyces sp. CCM_MD2014. GTDB lineage: Bacteria > Actinomycetota > Actinomycetes > Streptomycetales > Streptomycetaceae > Streptomyces > Streptomyces salinarius. The sequence continues at coordinate 1,488,022 of NZ_CP009754.1, forward strand.
GGCCGCGAGGGTTCCGGAGCGGTCGCCGTCAGCCGCGAGCGCGCGGGCGTGCACGATCGCCAGCAGCGCCTTCTCGCGGTGGCTGGCCTGGCCGTAGCGGTCGCGATTCATCGAGGCGTCGGCGAGAGCGAGCGCCCTGCGTGGGTGCCCGAGGTCGACGGCCTGGTGAGCGAGGGCGCGCAAGACGTGGCCACCGAGCGGTCCGTCACCAGCCTCCGCCGCGATCCGGGCGGCGATGGTGAGGTAGCGCTGGGCGGTGCGGTGTTCGCCGGCGTCGAAGGCCATCCAGCCAGCGAGGTACGTCATCTCTGCGACGGCGGAGTGAGTGTCGCGGCGGAGCTGATCTGTGCGAAATCGGCCGCCGAGCAGCGGCACCGCCTCGTCGAGCAGGTGGCTGGCGAGGGCTTTGCGGCCGGTTGCGCCGCCTCGCTGCTGGTCGCGCGCGGAGTAGTAGACCGTGAGGTCGCGGATGTCGTCGACGTCGGCTTGGGTCACCGAGCGCGAGGAGGACGGTCGGCGGTTCGCCGCTGTGGCGGGGGCGGCTGCCCACCACGAAGTGGTGGGCAGGGCAAAGCCGGCTGCGGAGTAGGCGGCGGTGGCCAGCAGCTTGCGTCGGTGCATGTCGAGATCGTCGCTTCCCAGCTCGGCCAGTGCGGTCAGAGGGTCGACGCTCCAGTCGGATCCGGTGTCGGTCGTGCCTGTCGGCTCTTCTTCCAGCCCGAGGTCGGCCAGGGAGAGCCGGCGGCCAAGCCTGCGGGACAGCGTCTCACGCAGGATATGCGGCGCTCTGCCACTCGGCTTCGTGCCGAGCACCCACATGGAGATGTGCGAGCGGGAGATCGCCTCCAGCTCACGCACTCCGCACTCCGCTGCCACGCGGGCAACGGCGGCGGCGGCTTGCGGCTGGGACCAGCCTGCTTCGCGCAGGAGTGCGGCAAGGGCGACGTTGCGGTCACGGGCCATCGACTGCCCCTCGGTTCCGTAATGATCTTTGGCGCCTTTGGCGGCCTTCCCGTCCGCGAAGGCATACCCCTCGAACGGGATTCGCGGTTCGCTCAACGTAGCGGCCAGATCACTCACATCGCACGCCGACCGACGCCTCCGACGGGCGATCTCGGCTCACTTTGGCTTGATCCGAACAGGAGTTGTGGCATGCGCCTTTCGCTGGACCCTCGCCGAGATGGCAGCCAGCTCGTGGGCGGTCGCGGGCGGCAAGCGCCCGTCACCGCGGCACCGGCGCCGGAGCGCGATCACGTGGTGGTCGCGTCGGAGACGGTGACGCTGGTACTGGGCGAAGATTCGCCACTACCCGAGAGCGCTGCCGACGTGAGGACCTCGTTCGCCTTCTGCGCGGCCACATTGCCCAGTTGGGCGCACGGACCGCACCGCATGTTCCCGCCCTGCTGCGTGCGCAGCGGCTCTGCTCCGACAGCATCCCGAGGGCTATGTGTCGAGCCGGGTGCACCTGGTCAGGCTCGCCAAGGCCACCCAGGAACTGACGGCTTACGTGGAAAGCGGCGGCCCTGGACCGAACAGCAGGGAGGACGGGCGGCGTTGGCCGAGGCCAACGCTCAACGTGCTGCGCGGCACCGTCTTCGGTCTCGCCCTGGCCTGCCTGATCTTCGCCGCTTCGGTGCCGCGGACATGACGGTGACCGGTGCCGTCGTCATCGCTCTGGTCCTCGGGCCGACGGCCTGGCTAATGCTTCGCGGCGAGCGGGCGGCCGAACCTGCACGAGCCGCCGAGCACCTGCCGCCGCCCGGCAACGCTCCCTCTCCACCTGGCGAACACGGACCTACCTACCGCCCACCGTTCCCGGCCGCTGCGACGGCCCCGATACGGCCCCGAACCTGCGGGGCTCACGGAGATCCACACAATGCATCGGCTTCCGCGCATCGAGCAGTACGGCCTGATCGGCGACACGCAGACCAGCGCCCACGTCTGTGACGACGGTTCGATGGACTGGCTGTGCCTGCCCCGCTTCGACTCACCAGCCGTGTTCGCCGGTCTGCTCGGCACGCAGAAGCACGGCTCCTGGCAGATCGCCCCGGCCTCGTCCGCAGGCCGGTCCGGCTCCGGGAAAGCAGCTGAACGCCGGTACCGCGGTGACTCACTCGTTCTCGAATCGCTGTGGCGTACCCCGACGGGTTCGGTCCGCGTCCTGGATTTCATGCCGCCGCGCGACGGGGCCCCGCAGGTAATCCGAATCGTCGAGGGCCTGACTGGCGAAGTGGAGATGGTCTCGGCCATGCGTCCTCGGCCGGGGTACGGCAGCGTCAGCCCGTGGATCCACGAGGTCGGTGGGCGCATGGTCGCGGAGGCCGGCGGGGACGCCCTTTGGCTCGACACGTGCGTACCGCAGGTGGAGAAGGACGGCGTCGTCGTGAGTGTGTTCACCGTCGGAGTGGGACAGAGCGTGGCGTTCGTGCTCAGCTGGTGCCCGTCCCACGCCCCCGCACCGGACGTTCCCGACCCGGAGGCGGCGCTCGCCGAGACGCTCGCCTTCTGGCAGGACTGGACGCAGGAGTGCGCCTACAACGGGCCTTATCGCGAGGCCGTGGTCCGGTCCTCGATCACGCTGAAGGCCATGACCTACGGGCCGAGCGGCGGGATCGTCGCGGCGCCGACCACGTCGCTTCCCGAGGAGATCGGCGGCGACCGGAACTGGGACTACCGCTTCACTTGGCTGCGCGACGCCGCCACGACGCTTGCCGCACTGCTGGGGACCGGGTACCGGCAGGAGGCACAGGCATGGCGGCGATGGCTGCTGCGGGCCGTGGCCGGGGACCCGGAGAACCTGCAGATCATGTACGGGATCGCCGGGGAGCGTGACCTGCGGGAGCGGGAGCTTCCCTGGCTTCCCGGGTACGAAGCCTCCTCGCCGGTGCGGGTCGGGAACGGGGCTGCGGACCAGCTGCAGCTGGACGTGTACGGCGAAGTGATCGACACCCTGTACCTCGCGCACCAGAGCGGAGTCGCCCACTGCGCCGACACCGCGGTCCTGCACCAGCGACTCATCGAGCACCTGGCGCAGCGCTGGCAGGAGCCCGACGAGGGCATCTGGGAGATCCGCGGGGCCCGCCGGCACTTCGTGCACTCCAAGGTGATGGCCTGGGTGGCGGTCGACCGCACCATTCGCCTGGCCGAGGCAGGCGCGCTCGACATGGACCGGGCCCCACTGGTCGAGCTGCGGGCGGCGATCCACCGGGAGGTCTGCGACAAGGGCTTCGACCCGGTGCGCAACACCTTCACCCAGTCCTACGGCTCGCAGGAACTGGACGCCGCCACGCTGCTCATCCCCCGCACCGGTTTTCTGCCGCCCGATGACCCGCGCGTGATCGGCACCGTGGATGCGGTCCGTCGTCAACTCTCCACGGACGACGGGCTCGTGTACCGGTACCCGACCTGCGGTGAGGACGTCGGGGTGGACGGCTTGACTGGCGACGAGGGCGCCTTCTTCCTGTGCAACTTCTGGCTCGTCGACGGCCTCGCCCTGACCGGCCGCCTCGACGAGGCCCGCGCCTTGTTCGAACGCCTCCTGGCTCTGCGCAACGACCTCGGGCTCCTGGCGGAGGAGTACGACCCCGTACAGCAGCGCCAGCTCGGCAACTTCCCGCAGGCATTCAGCCACATGGGCCTGATCCAAAGCGCCCTGCTCCTTCAGCAGATGGCGACGCAGTCCTCCCCCCACCACGCCGCGCTCGCGGTTCCCGCACCCCGCTCAACCCCCCGCAGCACGCGCCAGTCCACCGCCGACCTGACGCCGCAGCACGCATAGCCACCCCACCCCTGACGAGGATTCCCATGCCTGACAGCGCCTTCCCGGCACGGCCAGCCGCTACCGGCCACCGCAGACGGCGGCCCCCGCTCGACGCGACCACGCTGTACCTCGCCCGTCGCGCCGTGGCACTGCCCCTGGCACTCCTCGCCGCGCTGCTGCTCGCCGCCTTCGCTCTCCGGTCGGGGTCCGTCGTAGGCCCCGGCTGGGTCCTGGCCGGCCTGGTCTGCGGACTAGCGGGGGTCGTCGCGGTGGCAGCACGCGGAGCGCACAGCGTCGCCAGCGCCGTGCAGTCGGCGGTGGCGGATTCCCAGACGGCAGCGCTGAACGCGGTCGCAAGGGCAGCGGCAGCCGTTGAGAAGTCGGTGCAGTGGTCGGCGGACGAGCTGTGCCGCGGAAAACGTCCAGCGTTGCCGGACCCGCACACCGCGCAGTCGTCCACCCCGAACGCCGGGATCGACAACGCGTTGAGTGCCCTCCAGGCGCAGGCCATCATGTCGCTGATCCGCGTGCACGACGAGTCCCAGTCCGTGGTCCTCCTGGAAGTGCTTCGCCGCCTGGCCATGCGCGAGCATGCCTTGGTCAGCAAGGCTCTTGAGGCACTGAGCCGGTTGGAGATGCTGACCGACGACCCGGAGCTGCTGGCCAAGATCTTCGAGATCGATCACCTCGTGACGCGGATGCGCCGCCAGGTCGAGAGCACGGCGGTCCTGGGCGGGCAGTCCCTGCGCAGCGTGCGCCGGCCCGTTCCCGTCACGACGGCCCTGCGTGGCGCTGTCTCCGAGGTTGTGCAGTATCCGCGGGTGGCCGTCGCGGCCGGATCCGTGGGCGCCGAGCTGGGGTTGCCCGGCCATGTGGGGCCGGACCTGACGCACCTGCTGGCCGAGCTGATCGAGAACGCCTGCGAGTGCTCGGATCCAGCGACGCGGGTGATGGTGCGCGCGCAGCGGGTGCCACACGGGCTGGCCATCGAGGTCGAGGACCGCGCCATTCCCATGCACCCGCAGACGCGGGCACAGATGAACGACCTGCTCAAAGCCCCGGACGAGGTCGACGTCAGCGGCCAGGTCCGGGCTGGACAGCTCGGCCTGCTGGTCGCCGCGAAGATCGCCCAGTCACACGGGTTGTCCGTCCTCCTGCAGGAGAACGCGACGGGAGGCACCACCGCCCTGGTCGTCATACCGGCACGGCTCCTGGTAGCCATTCCATCGGTCGAGGACGCGGGTGCGCCGCAGCCCGAGGAAGCTCGCATGTCCGGGCAGCAGCCGCAGCAGGTGGCCGCGGCTCCTGCCGCCCCAGGGGTGGGGCAGGTCGCACGCCCCGTCTCCGCTGGGGCATCGACCTCGGCGGGTCATTCGGCCGACGCGGCGCCCGCTCTTCCCACGCGCACGCGTCGGTCGGAACCTTTCCGTCCGCCACAGGAGCGGGAGCAAGCCCCCGTGTCCGCGGCGACGCCCGGGCTGGCAGCCGCCTTCCGCAGCGGCCTCCAGGCCGGCGGAACCGCCAGTCCCCCTCCCGCCTCGACAGAAGACCCCACCCCCTGACCCGCTTCTTCCGCGTTCCCGGCGGCCCAGTACACCCACTGGCCCTTCCCCCTTCTGGAGCGATCCCCATGAGCACTGACCCCGCGATGAACAACGTGACCGACGGCACGCCCGCATCCGCGACGACAAGCGGACAGCGGGACAGCATGGCCTGGCTGCTGCGTCAGTTCGCCTCCGAGACGCCGGGCGTCACGCACGCCGTCCTGCTCTCGCGCGACGGACTGCGGCTGCTGGACAGCGACGTCGACAAGGACTGGGCGGACGAACTGTCGGCCGCCTTCAGCGGGGTCGCCTCCCTCGCGGCGAACATCACCGGCCCCAGCCACAAGAAGAGGCCGGCCCGGCAGGTCATCATCGAGCGAGACGACTGCCTGTTCTTCGTCCAGAGCGCCGGGCGCAGCGCGGCCTTCGACACCCATCCCGGTGCCGAACGCGGTGAGGTGGACACGATCCTCGCTGTCATCGCCACCAGGGACGCCGATGTGGGCACCGTCGGCTTCGAGATGGGGCGCCTGGTCCAGAAGTTCGCCCCGTACATGCTGATCCCCGTCCGCGTTGGCACGGGCGGAGAGGTCCGGTGACCACGTACGGCCGCGCGGCCGAGGAGTCGGCGTTCGTGCGGACCTACGCCGTGACGCGCGGGCGTACCAAGCCGCGGCACCTGCTCGCTCTGGAAACCGTCCTGGAGGCCGGGCAGGGAAGGCCGGGCCCGGCGCAGGCCGAGGAGTGCGGGGAGATTCTCGCCCTGTGCCGGGAGCGCCGGCGGTCGGTGGTCGAGCTGGCGGGTCGCCTCGGCCGGCCCGTGACCGCCGTCAAAGTGCTCGTCTCCGACCTCTTGGACGCCGGCGCCCTCGTCGTCCCCCTGACCCAGTCCTATGCCGATACCGGCGCAGGGTCCGGTCCGTCTATCCAAATGCTGGCAGCCGTTTCCGTCGGCTTGAAGAGGAAGTGGCCTGATGCCGTCGCCTATCCCCAGGCCGGATGACCCGTCCACGGTTTCGCCGCACTCGCAGGCCGGTGCGCCGACTGTGCTGAAGATCGTGATTGCCGGCGGTTTCGGCGCGGGCAAGACCACCGCAGTGGGCGCCGTCAGCGAGATCACGCCGCTGAGTACGGAGGAGTACCTGACCGAGGCGAGCGCGGACGTCGACAGCCTGGCTGGCCTGGCGTCCAAGCGGACCACCACGGTCGCCTTCGACTTCGGCCGATTGAGCCTGCCCGATGCGCCCGTGCCGCTGGAACTGTTTCTGTTCGGCACGCCGGGCCAGGACCGGTTCGTCGACCTCTGGTACGACCTCTCCCGCGGCGCCGTCGGCGCGGTCGTCCTGGTCGATACCCGCCGCTTGGAGAGCAGCTTCACGCCCGTCAGCTTCTTCGAGGACATCGGCCTGCCCTTCGTCGTCGCGGTCAACCAATTCGACGGGGCGCACCGCTACCACCCCGAGCAGGTCCGCGCCGCTCTCGAACTCCCCGCTGCCGTGCCGGTGGTCACCTGCGACGCCCGCGACACGAATCACGTCGCCGGCGTTCTGCTGGCCCTCGTCGACCACGCCGTCAATTGCGCCGCCACCACCAATCGCGCTGGTCACACCCCTTCTACCACCCTCCAGGACGTCTGATGTCACAGCACCCCAGCGACCCCTACCGCACGCCGCAGACTGCCCCGCCCGCCCGGTCCTTGCCTCGGCGCGACATGCGGGACACCACCCCCGGCCCGTTCACCCCGCCCGGCACCGCCCTCACCAGCCAGCGACCTCAGCAGTCGCTGGAGCTGGCTCAGCGTTACGAGCTACTCAACCGCCTGGGCGTGCCCCCGGTGGCCAACGAGGACTTCGACGAGCTGGCCCGCGACATGGCCACACAGGCCGGGTTCTTGTACGGGTTCGTCAACCTGTTCCTGGAGGAGCAGACTTTCGTCGGGCTGCACCAGCCGCCGGCGGACAGCGGGTTCGTGATCGTCGGCCGCACCATGAGCCGGGACCACGGCTGGTGCCCGGAGGTCATGGCCCGCAGGAAGGCCCTCCCGCTGCACGACGTGCACGCGTCCCCGCGCTTCAGCGGCAACGCGGTGGTCGACGCCGTCGGGATCCGTTCCTACTTCGGCGCTCCGTTGATCCACGACAGCGGCACGGTGCTGGGCACGGTGTGTGTGATCGACCCCGAGAAGCGGCCCCTGGCCGAGGCACGTCGTCTGCGGGACATCGTCATCAACGCCAGTGCACAGGTGATGGACCACATCGTCCGCGCCCCCGTCCGCTAGGCCGTTCCACAACTTCCCACCCGGGAGCCGTAGGCGTTCCCCGGCCGCTCCACGCGTTGCGACCTTCATCCAGGGAGAGGGAGACCATGTCCGCCACACCCACCACGCCTCCACCGGCGCTGCGTCCCTACCTCACCGCCCGCCACGATCTGCTGTGGCAGGAGGCGGACGCCTTCGCGGCCGAGTACGTCGCGCCGCGCGTGGCGCGGATGGAGGCCGCTCCGGGCAGGGTGGAGCGCAAGGTCGCCGACCTGATGGCCGCACGGGGCTGGTTCGCCGTCACCGTCCCGGCGGTCTTCGGCGGGCTGGGCGCCGGACACGTGGCCAGGACCGTCTTGGTCCACCGCATCGCGCGGGTCTCGGCGGCTGCCGCGGCCATCCTGCAGGCCACATTGATCCCCGTGGGCGCTCTGCTGCACTTCGCCACCTACGAGCAGAAGGGCCGCTGGCTTCCCCGGGTCGCGGACGGGTCCGTGCTGCTGTCGATCGCCGTGACCGAACCGCTCGCCGGAGGACACATCGGCGGCATCGAAACCACCGCCGAACGCGCCGGCAACGAGTGGGTGATCACCGGCAGCAAGATCCATATCGGCAACAGCCACCTCGCCGGAGCCCACCTCGTCGTCGCCCGCACCGCAAGGCCGGGAGTAAGCACCTCGCAGGCGCTGACCGCGTTCATGGTCGAAGCCGACCGCCCCGGACTTTCCGTCTCCGACCACCGTGCCGGGCTCGGTCTGCACGGCTTCTCCGCCGGCCGCCTCGACCTCGATCACGTCCGCGTCCCCGCCGACAACGTGGTCGGGGAGATCGGCCAGGGACTGGCCGTGGCCCAGAGCAGCAGCATCCTCTACGGCCGCCCCAACCTGGCCGCCGTCAGCCTCGGCATCCACGAAGCCGTCGTGGACACCACCACCGCCAGGCTCAAGACCCGCCCCCGCTACCAGGGCGCCCTGTCCGACCTGCCGGTCCTGCGGGACCGCGTCGGCGGCATGGAAGCCCGCCTGCGCGCCGCCCGGATCCTCTCCTACCAGGCCGTACACCTCCTCGACCACGGCCTGCCCTGCGACGCCGACCTGATCAACTCGAAATACCTCGGCCACCAGTGGGCCGTCCAGTCCGCCCAGGACGCCATGGAACTGCACGGCGCCCACGCCCTCGATGGCGACTACATCGTCCAGCGCCTGTGGCGCGACATCCAGCACACCTACCCACCGGCCGGAACCGGCGAAGTCCAGCGCATCCGCCTGGCCGACGCCGCCTTCGCAGAGGACCACTTCCAGTGGTCCGAGCGCCTCGCCGCCGAAGCCGCCTGGGCACGACCCGACCCGACCGCCGCATGAGCCCCCGTGCGCGGCACCCCGTGACTCCCCACCGCCGCGCACGGGCCCGTGCCGCCGGCCCCCGTCCCCCGCGGGGACCGGCGGCACCCCTCCCAGTGACCATCCACTCAGCCGAGAGAGACACCGTGACCCCGCCCGTGACGACCAGCGCACCGATCACGCCCCTGACGCCGACCCTGCAGCGCGTCGCCCAGCACCTCGCGAACGGCCTCACGGCCAAGGAGATTGCGGCAGAGACCAGCCTGTCGGCCGTGACCGTCCGCCAGTACATGCGCGACATCCGCGAGAGCCTGCACTGCCCGCCCCGCTGCAAGCCCCCGGTGATCGTGCACCGCCTGTTCACCACCCAGCAGGTGGCCTCACCCACGGCGGACCGGCCAGCGCCATCCCTCACCCCGGACCAGCGGCTGCTGCTCCGAGCCGTCGCCGAGCACAGCGACCCCCGTGACATCGCCGTCGCCGCCAAGCTCGCCCCCGCCGACCAGCGCGCCGCACTCGACCAACTCCTCGCCGACACGGGCGCGCGGGACACCACCCACCTGGTGATCCTTGCCCACGGCTGGAAGCTGCTGCCGACCGACCCGGCGGCGCGGAGCGGAGCGAGCCAGTGAGAAGGCCCCCCACTCCCCTGGCCAACGAGGAGGCTCCGGCTTCCACCTCGTTCGCAGCGAAGTACCCGGGCGCCGTGTACGCGGTGCGCAGGTTACGTACGGACGCCGAGCGCGCGGAAGCCGCTGCCCTCGTGCAGGACCGGCAGCGCTGGCTCACCCTGCGCGGTCTCCCCGTGCCCGCCCAAGCCGACGTGCCGGCCCTGTTCCGCGACCCGCACACGACGTCGGCCGGTCTGTTCGAGGACGGAAAGCTGCTCGCCTGCATGGTCCCCGCGCGCGACCCCGGACTCAGCTGGGGCGAAGGCCCCTGCCTCCGCCTGGGCCACGTGCACACCCTGCCCGAGCAGCCCGACGACATCACCCGGCTGATCACCCTGTGGGCCTCCGACTTCGCCGCCCGGCAGAGCCTCCCGCTCGTACGGGCCGAAATCCTGGCAGGCCACACCCTGCAAGCCGAACCCATCGCCGCCCTGCTGCGTCGGCTCACGGACATGGGCTGGGACGTGCGGGGTTCCGGTCCGGGACGGGAGGGGGACCGGGTCGCCCGCCTCGAACTGGCCGCCGAGCACCGCCCCCGACTCAGCACACTAATCAGCTGCCAAACCCAAGCTCCCCATCTTGCCGCGGAAGAAGGGAGCAGCACGTGACAACCGAAAAGCCGCAGCGGCCCGACATCGCCCGCGAGCTGATCGCCCGCGCCACGGAATCGGCAGCGCACCGGGCCACACGCGTGCGCAACCAGCTCGATGGCGTCCAACTCGGCCGTGGTCGGCACACCGACTACGCCAACGCCAAGTTTCTGCACCGCGTCCTGGGCGAATACGAGTGGCCCGGCCACCGCCTCGTCGGCCCTGCTGCTGCCCGAGCCGCCTGGAGCATCGCCCTGCACAGCGACCACGATCTCGTCTGCCAGCGCGCCGCCACCATCCTACTCGGACGTGCGGTCGAGGTCGGCGACGCGCTCGTCCACCACTGGGCACACCTACACGACCGCACCCTCATCAACACCGGCCAGGACCAGGAGTACGGCACCCAGCTCCTGCTGAGCTCCGACCGCATCGAGCTGTGCCCACTGCGCGCGCCGGGATCCGTCGACAAACGAAGGGCCACGGTCGGTCTGCCGCCGATCGCTGTCGCACTGGAGACGGTGCGTAGCCGGTACATGCCTAACGGCTCTACCGATGAAGTCCCGAGCGTCGTCCTCGCGGAGGCCGCGTGAACAAGCGGAACACCGCGGTCCCCACCATTCGGCCTTCATGCCGCACATCCGCTCTGCGAAAGGGTTGTTGATCGATGAAGCTCCCTACCGCCGTCCTCGCTGCCGGTGTTGCCCTGTCCCTCACGACCGCCGTGGTCGGAGCCGCCCGGCTCAGGCAGAACGCACGGCACCAGGCCGAGCGGCACGAGGCGCTCCTCGCGGGCAACCAGCTCGACTGGCTGAACCGGGTGTCCACCAACGCCGACCTCGCCGAGCTGTGGAAGCCCGAGGACATGAAGGCCGAGGAGTACATGCAGCTCATGTCGGCCAACCGACTCATCTGCGCCCTCAGCCTCCGACACTGCCTCGGCCGCGTCCGCGACGGACAGCTGCCGTTCTACGCCGAGATGGTCATGAGCAGTGACGTCTGCCGGCGCTACTGGCAGCGCTTCGGCGACCTCCGCGCTCAGGAGGCCGAGGGCGACAAGCGGGCCGAGCACTTCACCCGGGTGCTGGACCAGGCCGCGAAGAACCATCCTCAAGCGCAGCCCGCGGCAGCCTGACGGCGTATCTCGGTTCACCTTTCGGACTTCCGTGTCCCGTCCCCAATTCCTCTTCCGGACAGCAGTTCTCGTGTCTGAAGAGGTGGCCGGCGAGGACCCGACTGGCGCAGGCCACACAGCTGTTGCCCACCGGGGTCGGCCGTACCGCAACACACCGAATCGAAGTGTTCCACCGGACCAATCAGGAGGATTCCCGTGACTCCCAGGGTGACCGACCAGGGCATGAGGACCGCCTCGGCCTCTGCCGCGCAGGACCCGTTCGACCTCGACATCAGCGTCATCGAATCGGGTGGCACGGTCGGGGCGTGTATCGCCTCCGACGGCGGCTGCGGCTCAACCTGCGGTGGCAACGCCTGTATCTCCAGCGGCTCCTGACCACACCAGACCACCGGCACGACGCCCATGTCCTGTCGGCGCCGCCCACGCGGCACGTCCCTCGCGGCTCGATCGGAGCCGCGCACGACAACGGAGGAATCACCACATGCAGAACGACGAATTCGACCTCGACATCAGCGTCCTGGAGTCCGACGACGGCTCCGCCACGCTGATCAACCTCACCGACGACGGCTGCGGCAGCACCTGCTCCAGCCCGTGCGCCACCAACGTGGCCTGATCATCTTCCACCGCACGACGAGTAGGGAGACACCCCCATGAACGCGAACACGATCAAGGGCCAGGCACAGTCCCCGGCCGCCACGGCGGGCGGTGACGCGTTCGACCTGGACATCAGCGTCCTGGAGTCCGGCGACGGCTCCGCCACGGTGATCAACCTGACGGACGACGGCTGCAAGCCGAGCTGCCAGGGGTCCTGCGCCACCAACGTGGCCTGACCTCGGCGCATTGATCTGCCAGCCCGCGCGGCCTTGCGCCGCGCGGGCTGGCACCCACCCCAACACACCACAACCAGGGAGGGTGCATGGGTTCCCGGAAGGACGGCCCGCTGTACCGGTGCGCGGATACTGCGCTGGTGCGCGCCGCCCGTTCCTCGAGGCTGCGGCTTCCCGCGTGGCCGGACCTCACCGACGACACCCCGGACTGCGAGGTGCGGTGGCAGACGTGGCTGCGCGACGTCTGGTCGCTGTCCGAGGCCGCCGACTCCATCGAGCAGGCCAGCCCTCTGCTCGCGCAGCAGGTTCAGACCCTGTGCTCGGTGGCCAGTCCCGAGACCCGTCAGTTGCGCCGCGCAGTGGTGTCGGTCATGCGGTACCTGCTGCGTATGACGGGCCGGGCGACCCCGAACGGTCTGTTCGCCGGTATCGCGCCCGCCTCGTTCGGGGAACGACCGGGATGGTCCTGGGGTGAGTGGCATCGACCCGTCATCCGCGCCGACGGCGACTGGATCGCGGACCTGGTCGCCCGTCTGGAAGCAGATCCTGAACTCCTGCGGCACCTTCATGTGATGGCCAACAACACCATCTTCGTACGGGGCGATCGGCTGATCGTGCCCTACCCGCCCCGTTCATGCCGTACCGACGGCAGCCCAGCGGCCGAAGTGTCCCTCCGGTACACCAGCGCCGTACGTATCGCCGTTGATGCCACCGCCTCGCCCGTCCCCGTCCATGCGGTGGTCGCACTGATGAGGAGCGAGTTCCCCGACGTTCCCGCGGACCGGGTGGAAGGGCTCGTCAGCAGCCTCGTCGAACGCGGTGTGCTCATCAGCAGCCTGCACGCGCCCTCTGCCACCCTCGACGCCCTGGACCACCTGGTCGAGCAGGCCGAAGCAGCCGCCGCCTCATCAGCCACGGACCTCGTGGCCGACCTGCGGACGGTCCGCGACGCCATCGCCCGGCACAACCAGGTCCTGGCCCCGGCGGACGGCCGGCACCTGCGTACCGCCTTACGTCGGAAAATGACCGCTTTGAGTAGCGTCAAGGCTCAGCCGTTCACGCTGGACCTTCGCATGGACTGCTCCCTCACTCTGCCCCCACAGGTTGCCCGCGAGGCGGAGCAGGCCGCCACGGTGCTGGCCCGGCTGAGCGCGTACCCCTTCGGCACTCCGGCATGGAAGGACTTCCACAACCGATTCTTCGAGCGGTACGGCATCAACTCACTCGTCCCGGTCCGGGACCTGGTGGACCCCGATGTCGGCCTCGGGTTCCCGGTCGGATACCGCGATGCGCAACCTGAACAGGGTGAGGCCCTGACCGCCCGTGAACAGCGGCTGCTCTCCCTCGCCCAAGCGGCCGTCCTCGACGGCCGCGACGAGATCCGCCTGGACGAGGACCTGATCCGCACGTTGACGGTCGGAGATCGCAACGCCCCGCAGGTACCGGCCCACACGGAGCTGCGCTTTCGAATCCGTGCCGCTTCGCAAGAGGCCCTGGAGAGTGGAGACTTCGTTCTCCACAGCATCGCCCCGTCCCGCGGGATCGGCACCACGATCGGCCGCAGCCTGGGGCTGCTCGCATCAGACGATCAGGCCCGCATGGCCGTCATGCTGGAAGAGCTGCCGGTCAACACGCCCGGCGCGGTGCCCACGCAGGTCTCCTTCACCCCACTCGACCGGGGCGACACCAACGTCACCCGCGTTACAGAACTCCTGCCGGCCGTCATCAGCCTGGCGGAGCACCGTCCGGTCGACGCGCGCACCATCCCGCTCGACGACCTCGCCGTGGGCTGCGACCGCCGCAGGCTCTACCTCGTCTCCCTCTCCCGCGCCTGCCTGCTGGACCCCATGACGCTGCACGCGCTGGACCTGCGCGGCCACACGCCGCCGCTCGCACGCTTCCTCACCGAGATCAGCCGGGCCCAGACCGCCGTCCTGACCGTCTTCCCCTGGGCGTCCGCTACCGCACTGCCGTACCTGCCGCGGGTGCGCTACGGCCGCGCGATCCTCTCTCCGGCGAGGTGGCGACTGAACCGGTCGGAGCTGCCCGACCGCCGCGCCTCCTGGGGGGAGTGGCACAAGGCGGCCGACGAGTGGCGCGCACGCCGCCGAGTTCCGGACGAAGTCGCGCTGGCCGAGGGCGACCAGCTTCTGCCGCTGGACCTCTCCGAGCGCGCGCACCTCGCGCTGCTGCGCGCCCACCTGGACACTCATGAATCGGTGATCTTGACGGAAGCGGAATCCGAGGAAGGCTGGTTCGACGGACGGTCCCACGAGATCATCGCCCCGATGACGGCCGTCCGCCCGCCGCAGTGGCCGGCCGTCCCTCCCGTCACCGCGGACCAGCTCGTCACCCGCGACCACGGTCACCTTCCGGGCGCCGCCTCCTGGCTGCTGGTCAAGCTGTACGGGCACGTCGAACGGCAGCCCGAGATCCTTGCCGACCACCTGCCCGCGCTGCTCGGCCAGTGGGACGCGCCGCCGACCTGGTGGTACATTCGCTACCGCGATCCCCGCTGGCACCTGCGCCTGCGCATCGCGGTCCCCAGCGAGCAGGACTTCGCCCTCACCGCACAACGCGTGAGCGCCTGGGCGAACGGACTGCGCCGTGCCGGGCTCCTCACCGACATGCAGTTCGCGACCTCCTATCCGGAGACCGGCCGGTGGGGCCCCGGGCCGCTGATGGGCCTGGCCGAGGACGTCTTCGCCGCTGACTCCCGAGCCCTGGCCGTCCAGTTCGCCCAAAGCTCCCGTCCGCACCAACAGGTCCTCGCCGCAGCGAACTTCGTCTCCGTCGCCGCCGCCTTCACCGGCAGCACCGCAGCCGGCATGAACTGGCTGATTGCCCACGGCCGGATCACTGACCCGCGCCCTATGGACCGGACCGTGCGCGGTCAGGCGTTGCGCCTAGCCGACCCGGCCGACGGCTGGGCGGCCCTGCGCGCGGCTCCCGGCGGCGACGCCATCGCCAGCGCCTGGAGCGAGCGCGACGCGGCCCTGGCCCGCTACCGGCAGAAGCTGGACGCGTTCGGTGGCATCGACCCGGACGTCGTTCTCGACTCGCTGCTGCACGCCCACCACATCCGCGCCGCCGGCATCGACAAGGACGACGAGCGGATGTGCGTACGGCTGGCCCACGCCGCCGCGATGGCCTGGACTCACCGAGGAGATCACCATGAATCTGCGTGAAAGCGCGCGGGCAGCCGCCGACACGATCGCCGAGCGGCTTGCCTCGCCGCAGGATGTACGGGGGCTGCATCACCGCCAGGGCTGGTGGCCGCAGTCGCTCGCGCACGGCGCGGTCGGTGTCGCGCTGCTGCACATCGAGCGGGCCCGCACCGAGCTGGGTCCGTGGCAGCGCGCCCACGACTGGCTCGCCTGCGCCGCAGCCGAACCCGCTGTCGGCGGCCCGGACAGCCACCTCTACTACGGGGCGCCCGCGCTCGCCTTCGCCCTGCACGCCGCCGCCGACCGCCCCGGACGCTACGCCCGCGCCCTGGACGCCCTCGACCGGTACGTCACGAAGGCGATCCGGGACCGGCTCGCGGACGCCCACGCACGCATGGACCGCGGCGAGATGCCCGCGCTGGCGGAGTTCGACGCGATCCGCGGCCTGAGCGGGCTGGGCGGGCTCCTGCTGCACCGCGACGTCCATACCGACGTCGTCCGCGAGATCCTGACCTACCTGGTCCGCCTGACCGAGCCGGTCAAGCAGGACGGGGAAGTTCTGCCCGGCTGGTGGAGCTCCCTAGCTCCCTCCGGCACGATCTCCCCGGAATATCCGGAAGGGCACGCCAATAACGGCGTCGCCCACGGCATCGGCGGCCCCCTCGCTGTGCTCTCCCTCGCAGCCCGCCGCAGCGTCACCGTCGAGGGCCACCTCGACGCGATCACCCGCATCCTGGCCTGGCTCGACCACTGGCAGCAGGACGGCCCCGCCGGCCCGTGGTGGCCGTACTGGATCACCCGTGAGCAACTACGCTCCGGCACGATCGGCCCCGGACCATCCCGGCCGTCCTGGTGCTACGGCACCGCAGGATTCGCCCGCGCCCAGCAGCTCGCCGCCATCGCCCTCAAGGACCCGGCGCGCCAACACGCCGCCGAATTCGCCCTCCTGCGCGCCATGACCGACCCCGGACAACTCGACGCGACCGTGGACGTCTCCCTGTGCCACGGCTTCGCCGGCCTGGCGCACATCACACAACTCGCTGCCACCGACGCCCTCACTCCCGGCCTCACCGAATGCCTGCCCCGGCTCCTGGCACCAATCACCGAGACCACGCCCGGCGCCCTGGCGGACTCCCTAATCAACCCTCCCGGCGGCGGCGACATCGGGCTCCTCGAAGGTGCCGCAGGCACCGCCCTCGCCCTGCACTCCTTCCACACCGGAACGCCGTCCGCGTCCGGGTGGGACACCTGCTTCCTGATCAACTAGCCGACGAGAAGAGGAAACATGGCAGCGGACGAATGGCCGCAACGCCTCATCCGGTTCACCGACTGGAGCCGCGCGGAGGCCACCGCCGTGGAGCATCTACTCCCAGTGCTGATCGCCCATGAGTCGGAACTGGCCCAGTGGTCCTTCCTGCGAAAGTTCCCCTGGTGGCGGTTGCGGTACCGGGCCGCGGGCCCGGACACGGCGAAGGCCCTGGACGCTGCCCTGGACGAGCTGGTCGACGCCGGCGTCCTCGCTTCCTGGACGCGAGGCATCTACGAGCCGGAAGAGACAGCCTTCGGCGGCCCCGCCGCGATGAAGATCGGCCACACCCTGTTCCACTACGACAGCCGTCACCTGCTGGAGGAGGCGGACCGCCAGCGGACAGTGAGCGGCCCCCAGCTCGGCCGCCGCGAGCTGGCGGTGCTCCTGCTCAGCGTGGCGATGCGCGCGGCGGGTCTCGACTGGTACGAGCAGGGCGACGTCTGGGCGAGGATCGCGGCCGAGCGCCCCGGCGACGAGGTCTGCGGTCCGCAACGGCACCGGGCCGCTGTCCACCGGTTGATGACCGTCGACGTCAGCACCACCAGCCGCAGCGTCACCCAGGGCCGACTCGCGCCGCTGGCCGAGTGGATAGCCACGTTCGAGTGGTTTGGCCAGCAGCTCGCGGACCTCAACCGTCAGGGCCGCCTGGAACGAGGGTTGCGGGCCGTGATCGCCCACCACGGCATCTTCCACTTCAACCGCCTGGGCCTCCCCGCCCAGGACCAGCGCACCTTGTCAACACTCGCGAAAGAGGTAGTCATGGGAACGAGCGACAACACCGCGTCCACCCGAGCTGAGGGGACGGCGAGCACTACGGTCAACGGGGTGAACAGTGACACCATCGAAGCCCCCTCCGCAGACCGTCTGCGCGCCCAGCTGATCGACCACCTGGTCGAGACCGGGTGCGTGCGCACGCCCCGGGTGGAGGAGGCCATGCGGACCGTACCCCGCCACCTCTTCGTCCCCAACGCCCCCCTAGAAAAGGCGTACGGCAACACACCCGTGGACACGAAGTTCGACGGATCCGGCCGCTCCATCAGCTGCGCCTCCCAGCCTGACATCGTCGCCATGATGCTGGAACAACTCGACGTCCAGCCCGGCCAGAAGATCCTGGAGCTGGGGGCCGGCACCGGCTTCAACGCCGGACTCCTCGGCTACCTCGTCGGCGAGACGGGACACGTCACCACGATCGACGTGGACGAGGACATCGTGGACGGAGCGCGCGGCGGGCTGGCCGCCGCCGGCATCCACAACGTCGAAGTGGTCCTCGGAGACGGAGCCGTGGGCCACGCCTCCAACGCGCCGTACGACCGGATCGAAGCCACCGTCGGCGCCCACGGCGTTCCGCACGCCTGGCTCGACCAGCTCGCCCCCGGCGGACGACTCCTCACACCACTACGCCTGCGCGGCAGCGTCTCCCGCTCGATCGCCTTCGAGAACCAGGACGGAGCCTGGCGCAGCGTCGGCAGCCAGATGAACACGTTCATGCCGCTGCGCCGGGGAATCGCCGACGACCCGCGCGTCTTCGTTCCCCTGGACCCCGACAACACCGTCACCCTCGTCACCAACGGAGACCAGAAGGTCGACGCTGACGCCCTGCGCGACATCTTCCGCCAGCCGCGCGCCGAGGCGTGGACGGACGTCACCTTCCGGGGCCCGGAATCGGCGGAGTACCTGGAGCTGTGGCTCGCCTGCGCCATGCCGAACGGCCTGAGCCGGATGCCCGCCAAGCCCGAAGCCATCGAGAAGGGACTGGTCACCGCGCCCTACCCGTCCTCGACCGCGGTCTTCGAGGGTGGCACGCTCACCTACCTCACCCGGCGCCCCTACGCGAAGAAGGCCCCCGATGGCGCCACCCTGTACGAGTTCGGCGTCATCGGCCACGGCACCGACGCCGAGGCCCTCGCCGGGGACGTCGCGGACCAGATCCGCACCTGGGACCAGCACTTCCGAGCGCTCGACGTCGGCTTCGAGATTCAGCCGCTCGACGCGACCCCGCTCGCCCCGAAGCCCGGCCGCTTCACCTTCGACAACCCGCTGAACCGCATCGTCATCGAATGGCAGTGACATGGACGTCAGCCAGATAGCGAAGCGGTTCCCGCTCGTTGCCCGTCCACGTCCAGCGTGCCCGCCTCTCGCTGAACGCATCCGCGAAATCACCGACCTCGCTGCCGCCGCCGAGCGCGACGACAACGTGACCTCCGCAACCGTCGCCCTGAACAAGGCGGCACTGATCGCAAGCGACTGCGGCATGCCGGACCTGGCACGCTCTCTGTGCTGGCGCCACGCCGAGGCCGTCCTGCGCGCCCAGCCCCTGGGCGCGCAGGAAGCCCGGTACGCCCTGGAACCTCTGGTCAACCTGGCCCGACTGCGCATCCGCGACGGCGACGGGACTGGCGCGTATCATCTGCTCGATTCCCTGAACCGAGCAGTCAGATCGAAGACGGAAGCGGTCATCGACGACCGCGCCACGTCCTTCCAACGCCTCACGAAGTCGGCTTCCGACCATCAACAGGTATGCCAATGGCTGTGGGCCGTACTCCTCGGCGACGGAACCCGTGCCCTCGTCGCAGCAGGTGAATGGGACTACGCCCGGGCGCACAGTAGGCAACACCGGGGCGTGGGAAAGCGCCTCTTCGACGGGCGCCAAGTCGAGGTGCTCGTCCGCTGCCTCGGCGAGCAGCCCAGCGATGCGTTGAAGTTCCTACACGAGAGCACCCTGGTGGAGCCATGGGAGCACGCCGTCGCGGCAGCCCTTGCCGTCCTCTGCCACAGGGCAGCCGACGAGCAGCCAGTCGAGCCGATCAACAAGATGGTGCAGCACTACCTGGCTCTCGGCTCGGCCCCCGACCTTGCCGTCTTCCGCTCTCGTGTAGGACTGGTTGTGCTCGACCTCTCCCCAGAGTCCCGACAAGCCGAATTGATGCACCGCCTCACCAGCGAAGCGACGACGCATCCCGACGGGTACATCGCACGAGACGTCCTGGCCCACTCTGTGTGCCGCGAAGGGCTGAGCCAGGACGAGCGCAGAACGCTCTCCACTGCAGTCGCCTCCGCCGGCCTCGGACGGGGCAGCATCCCCGACCCTCTGGATCAGGCCATACGGGACGCTTCAACAGTCGCAGCGGATGTCTGGCAACGCCACGCTAGCTGCCGAGCTAACGCCTGGCCCGCATGACCGGCACCCCGAGCGGCGCACCCCGTCGTATGTCCACTGCAACCGCGGTTGGCCGAGCGAACTCGACGCGAATCAACAGGAGTTCTCGTGAACGAGATGCGGCCCAGCGAGCAGATGCGCAACCTCGGCGTAGTCCAGGAAGGCGCCTCCGTCCTTGCCGAGCCAGCACGCCCCTTCTCACTCCCTGCCGAACGTGAGGCCGCCGAGCAAGCCGTGGAAAGCCTGTTCACCTCCATGGCGCGCATCGCAGGCGTCCACACGTTCGCCAAGGGCATGGGCATTGCAGCCCCACAGATCGGCATCCGCCGGGCCGCGGCCGTCGTCCAGCCCGCCGAGCCAGGAGCGGGCGCGATCGTACTGCTCAACCCCCGGGTCATCGCCGCCTCGCAGGAGACCGACGACCAGTACGAGGGATGCCTGAGCTTCTTCGACGTACGCGGCCTCGTCCCTCGCCCCCTCCGGATCACGGTCGAGACCACGACACTCGACGGGACGACCGTGACCACTGACTACGAACGCGGCCTCGCCCGTCTGGTCCACCACGAGATCGACCACCTCGACGGCCACCTGTACACAGCCCGGATGCGCCCCGGAGTGCAGCCCATCTCCGTGACCGAGTACCGGCAGACCGGACGGGCCTGGTCCTACGAGCACTGAAACCCGATCCTGCCGGCCCGCGAGCCGGTGCAGGGGCCCGAAAGCCGGGTGAGATACCTGGGAGGCGTAGCGGCCGCTCTCAACCACGCCCCTCCTTCGGATCAGCGCGCCAGGTGGAAGACGGCTGCGGCCACGATGGTGCCGAGGATGGTGCCTGCGATCACTTGGTTGCGTGTGTGGTCCCGCAGCTCGACGCGGGACCAGCCGACGACGACGACCAACAGGAAGCCAAGGGCCATCCACGGGCCGTAGGTCTGCACGAGCATCGCGCAGGCACCTGCGGACACGGCCTGGTGGACGGAGATCTTCCAGGCGAAGGTGATCGCGGTGAGAATCGCGAGCGTCACGAGCATCGAGACGATGAGGGCAACCATGGTGCGCGGCGCCCCCGCGACAAGCATCAGGACGATGCCGGTGGCTACGGAGAGCAGGATGACGGCCATCACGACTAGCCGTGCTGGCTTCGCTCCGACGTGTCTGTCGCCCCAGTGACCCTTGCGAATGCCGTACTTGATGAAGGTGATCGGGATGACGGCCGCGAAGAGGGCGCCGACCACACCCCAAGCAACACCTGTCCATTCTGCGGTGTGCCAGCCGACCAGCAGCGTGACAGCGATGATCCAGTTCTTCGGCTCAAGCCAGTCTGTAATGCGGCGGGCCAGCCGCGACTCGCTGGGGCGGACATCAGTTGTCATCTGAGGAGATCCTTTCCGAAGCGCCCTGCTCGTGGGAAACGGACGAATGTTCTTTCCGGACGAATTCGGAAACGACTGGCGAGGAGAGGTACGCGCGGGCAACGGTGCGCAACCATGACAGTTCGCTCGCTCTGTCTCGGCCAGTGACGCCGAGGGGTGGATATTCAACTCCCCGCAGCCGTTCCCCATTTCGTGCGCTCTGGACGGCTGCACGCAACCAGCAGGCTTCCGCCACTGCGTCAGAGAGTTGCGCAGCGACCCCTTCCTGACGGACGAACCTCCGGGCCTTTGCGTGCATGTCGACTGACACGTACTCGCGAAGCGCCAGGCAGGCATCCTCGATCTCGATGACGCACCGTTCCAGCCGGAAGCGGACACGCCACCTGCCTACAGATGTCGCCAGCACCACATACGGGGCTGCTTCCGTGAGCTGCACCCAGAGCGGACGCAGTTTCCGCAGGGTGCTCCACGCGGCGACGTATTCCACGGCGACGGAGAGAGGAGGCAAGCAGACGCCGACGGCGACCGACAGGACGGTGGCTTGCTTGAGCGTTGTGGAGAGAAGGTTCTCCAAAGCTGGATAGCTGGTGCCGGAGGCAAGCTGAACCGTCACGAAGACGATGCGCTGGAGGGCGTACAGGCTTCCGAGCAGGGTTCCCAAGCCCAGAAATCCGAGGCCGGCCTTCCCCAGGAGAGTCCGGCTGTGACGTACGCCGCCGAGGAACAGCCATGTAGCGACGACCATGGCGATGCCGATGTACAGCGTGAAGACCGTCATGTAGAGGACGGGAAAGAGGGCGCCACGGCCCTCCCCAAGCCTGACGGGCCCTCCTGACGTCCAGTTGGCCAGGGCGTAGAAGGCGAGCATGAGGGGCAACGTCACGCCGGCGGCCACCAGCCGGGTGCGACTTGCCAGGCCCTGCGGTCGAACGACTGCGATGACGAAGTCGAGCAGATATGCCGCCGAGGTAACGCCGAGCAGGTGCTTCAGCAGCGGCGACAGCCTGGCGTCTGCGCCGACGGCGGCATCGACTGCCTCTTTGACCGGCGGAACCTCGAACGTCATGGCAGCTGCGAGAGCCACCAGGGTCAGCGCCAGACTTCGCTGCTTGCGAGAGTGCCGGAGGGACGGCAGCCGCCACAGAGCCACCAGCCAGAGGACGCCGGCGATGAGGGTGGATGTACTCATGAGCGGCGGTTCCTCCGTGGGTGGACCAGGGCGTCGTCGAGCCGCGCCACGGCACCGGACCGACCGCGTTCCCGGCCCGAGTGGGCAAGATCGTGAAAGAGCTCTCCCAGGCAGGAGGCGGCCATTTCGGCGTCGTACTCGGTCTCGCTGTCGTAGCTCGTCCGGCCGAGAGCGGAGAGCACGGCAGAGGGGTCGACCCCGTCAGGCAGGACTCCCAGTAGAGACCTGACGACGCTCTCGTTGTTCCCGGCGTGCCCGAGCAGCAGGTGCGCTAGCTCGTGGCGCACGATTTGTGCACGATGCCGCTCGCTGGTAGCCGCGACGTGAAAGACGTAATCCCCGTGGTCGAACGAGAGGACCATTCCGCAGGGAGCGTTGGCCCCTCCGGTCTCAGGCAATTCGTGGAGGTGCAGGGGGCGGCCACGCTTGACGGCGAGCTGCCGGCATATTTCATCCACCGCGTAGGGATCGGATATCTCGATCCCCCGCAACTGCTCCTCACACAGTCGCCTCAGCTGCGCCTCTCTGCGCGCGAATTGCCGCTTGAACATGGACGAGATCCTTGCTGTAGCCCCCGAATGAGCGCTGACACGGCCTGCGCTAACCGGAACCCACCATTCCGCGTGGTTCTAGCGGAGCTTTGCATAGGTACAGATGGTTGCCCAAGGCGATCTTGAAGATCCATGCGCGGCATACCAGTCAAATCCACCCAGCAGGTGAGTGAGGTCACATCACTGCCCGGGCTTGTCGAGCCCTTCCCACCGTCTCGCCTGATTGATCACATCCGTGATCATCCTCAAGCTGTCCGCCGAGAGGCCGTTGGCTCGAAGCGCAAGGCCGCGGACGTCGCTGTCGGCTACGGCCTCGATGAGTTCCATGGAGGCGCGCACCTTCTCGGCCTCCTCGGCGTCGTAGTCCGAGAAGAAGTACTGCTCTTTGACGTGGAAGTGGCCGGCCAGTCGTTCCACCGTCGTGTAGGTGGGGTTGGGCTTCGCACCGGTCCGCAGCTGCGAGATCGCACTCTCGGACACGGAGATCGCCCGGGCGACCTCGGCATTGGTGTAACGCTTGCCGGTCTCCGGGTTCGTCACGGTCTGGAACAGGTGGTTGAGCTTGTCGGCGAATGAGCGCCGAGCGTCGGCCGCGCCGCCGGGCGCCTCCGCCGGCCCGCTGGACTCCACCATCACCGACTCCTCTCATCTAGACGCCGACTCCGGACTGTACTGCAGTGTAGTTCCCAGGACCAAAGGCTGAGAGGCTTCACTTCAGTGTTGACAGACTGGGATCACTCTGGCGTAGGTTTTCGAACACAGCTTCACTGAAGTGATGTGACGCCGGCGGGGTGCGGTAAGCGCTCCTTGCCCGGCCGTCGTGACCTACGTACGCGCTAGGACTCGCCCATGCTCGCTCCACCCCCGTCGCAGCAGCTCACGCGACTTCTACAGGGTTTAAGAACCAACTCTGGACCTTGACGCGGAGCCGTGCGTATGTTCGTCGTCCCCCGCCGGGCAGACCGCCCGCACGGACGAGCACAGGAGCAATGACGTGCACAACCTCCGGGCCTCATAGGCCCCAGAACACAGCGACGGCGCCCGAGAGCGGCAACTCCCGGACGCCGG
Source organism: Streptomyces sp. CCM_MD2014 (assembly GCF_000772045.1). Classification (GTDB taxonomy): domain Bacteria; phylum Actinomycetota; class Actinomycetes; order Streptomycetales; family Streptomycetaceae; genus Streptomyces; species Streptomyces salinarius. The sequence goes on from NZ_CP009754.1 coordinate 1,511,957, forward strand.
ACGCTTAACGGCTATACCGCCCCGGCAAGGGCGGAGATCGCCACCATCACCACGCTGATCCCTTCCACGGGGCGTCTCAGCGTGGCAACACCAAAGGAGATTCTTGCATGCGCTCCGCCCTGCGCAAAAGGCCCTACCGTCCGGCCTGCGCGGCAGCTAGCTCCGCCTCGGCGCCTCAGCGCCCCGAGCCGGACCGCACCATCCAGGCCCCCGCGGGCCGCCCCGCCCGCCCGCTTGCCGGGAGCGGCCGATGAGCAGCGAAGCTCGCGAGTGGGTGTGGGAGCACAGCTCCAGCCGAGGGGCCGCGCGTCTGGTCCTGCTGTCGATCGCCGACCGGGTGGCCGACGACCAGTGCATCTCCTGGGCCTCCCTGTCCAGCCTGGCCAAGCGCACGCACGCCTCGGTCTCCACGGTGCGCGAAGCCATCGAACGCCTCGTCCTGGCCGGCGAGCTGGAACAGCTCGACGACCTGGTGGGCCCGCAGCGCAGCACGGTCTACCGCCTGCCGCTCGCCGCCGAAGCAGTCGCACAGGCGCTGCGAGAGCAGCGGGAGGAAACGGGCGAGACGGCAGTGCCGGACGAGCCCGCTGGCCCTGCCAAGCTCCGGCTGTCGGCCCTGCGGCGGTACGGAATCCGCCCGCGTGAGGTGCCGGAATCCCCCGCCAGGGTCCGGAAACCGGCAGTACCGGAAACCGGCAGGCCCAGGCGGAAACCGGCACAGCGGCGTACCGGCCACCGGCACAGCGATGTACCGGCCACCGGCACACAGAACCGTAGTGAACCTAATTTGAACCGGAGGTACAGCAGTGGTGGTGCTGCCGTCCTCCCGGCTGCCGAGTGGCAGGTCGACCCCGCCACCCACACCTGGGCCCGCCGGCAGGGACACCTCGACCGCCTCGGCGAGCATGGCCTGCAGGCCGCCGACGCGAAGTGGCGTGCCCACCGGGCGGCCCACGCCCCGAGGCCGGCGGAAGCCTGGGCTGCCGACTGGCGAGCCTGGATCACCCGGGAACACGCCCCCAACCGCCCGAACCTCTACGCCGTGCCCGGCCAGAACACCGCCGCGCCCGGTGGCATGACGCGGGCCGAGAAGCACACCGCCGCCCTTCTCGCCGCCCTGGACGAGCCGACCGGAACGGAGGGCTGACCGTGGACCGCCGCGAAATCGCCGCCCTGCTGGCCTACATCGGCCGACTCGACCCCCGCAGCATCCGCACCGACGAGGGCGAGGCCCGCGACCAGCTCGCCCAGTGGCACGAGCTGCTCGGCGACGTGCCGATGGCCACCCCGCACGGCTGGGACGCCCGCATCGCCGCCCGCCAGCACTACCGCACCTCGCCGTACCAGATCCAACCCGCCGACGTGGTCCGCCCCTGGGAGAGCTACCGGCGCAACCGCCTGGCCCTCCACTGGGACCCCACACCGTCCGCGGACCCGGACGACCAGGCCGCCTGGACCGCAGAGCTGGTCGGCACCCGCCGTGCCGTCGCCGCCGGCATAGCGCAGCCCGCGTATGCCCCGGCCATCACCAGCAGCCAGGAGGGGATCAACCCGAGGCTGCAGGCTCGGCTGGACCAGATCGGCTCCTGCATACCGCCCGCCGCCCGCGCCGCTCTCGCACCGTTCCGGCCCGCCCGGGCAGCACGCGAAGCCGCCGTCGCGCAGGGGCTGCCCGATGCCCTGAGCGTGCGATGCGAGTGGTGTCTGGCCCCGGTCGGCGAGCCGTGCCGGCGCCGCCGGATCGGCCCCAACGACGGGGTACGCGCCATCACGCCGCGCGCCACCCCGCACCCCGGCCGTGTGGATCTCGCCGCCCAGCAGGCCCAGCACGCCGAGCAGGCCCAGCAGCCCGCCCTGGCCTGACCGGAGCCTCCGGCGCGTGCATCCCGTCTGCTGCACCGCCGCAACCTCACCGTCCCGCACCGGATGCGGCGCACGCCCACGCGCCGCAGCCGGCGCCCGACGCCGCACCCGCCAGGCACTGCGTTAGCCGGCCGGTGTGGCAGCACATCGGAGACTCGCCTTGCGCCGCATCACCACCCACGACGCGCCGGCCACCGGCTTGCGCGGCATCGCAGACACCAGCTGGCACGTCCGCGGAGCGTGCCACGGCATGGACGTCGAGGACGCCGACGCCGTGTTCTTCCCCGGGCCCCGGGATCACGAGGAGATCGCGGAGGCGAAGGAGCTGTGCGGCTGGTGCCCTGTACGCCGCGCGTGCCTGGACTTCGCTCTGGAGAACGTCCTCAAGGAGGGCGTCTGGGGCGGGCTCACTGAAGCCGAGCGGCGCCCGCTGCACGACAACCTGCACCGGCGCCTGGACTACCGGCGTGTGACCGCCTTCTTCCAGGGACGCGACGTGCACCTGACGGAAGCCGAGCGGCAGGTGGTCATCGACCACGCCTACGTCCGGGGCTGGCAGCCCGACCGGCTCGCTGCCGCCCTGCAGATCAGCCACAAGCACGCCCGTGACCTGCTCCGGCAAGCGGCCAACAAGGTCTTCGACCGGGACCGCAATTACGGCGTGCCCCGCTCCAGGAAGAAGCGGAAGAAGACCTCCAAGGCCAAGGGCACCCCCGCGCCCGCAGCTCCCGGCACTCAGCAGCCGACAGGCCGCCCGGCGGCGTCGACCTCGGCGCACGCCCCTCTCGGAAAGGCAGCATGACCCACCCTGTCCTCGCCTTCGGTGCTACTTCGGACCTCCCTCTCCTCCTCGCCGCCGTCGTGCCCGCCGCCCTCGCGCTCGTGCTGACCGCCTGGGCGATCCGGCGCCGGGGAACCCGCCCGCGGAAACGTCTCGGCGGCCCGGCGGTCAAGGTCGCCGCCGTCGCCGCCCTGGGCTGCACCGCCTACAGCGCCGACACCAGCTGGCGCTTCGCGGCCGACTACCTCGACATGGCCGGCACCGCCGAGCGCGCCGGCATGTTCGCCGCCGCCGAACTCGCCCTGTTCGCCACCGCGCTGATGGCACGGCAGAACCTCGCCGTCCAGGGCGCTCCTGGCCTGCCGGGCACGCTGGTCTGGGTGATCACCACGGTGCAGGTGATCCCCGCCTACGCCGAGAGCGGCCCCGTCGGAGGCACGGTCCGCGCCTTCGTCGGACCGGTCATGGCGGCGATGCTGTGGCACCTGGCCATGGGCATCGAACTGCGCCTGCGCACCCCGGGTGCAGCCTCGAACGGACTGCTCGCCGTCCTGGGCCGGGAGGCACGCGAGCGGCTGCTGTCCCGCCTGGGCATTGCCGCGCGGGACCGTGACGCAGCGCAGATCACCCGGGACCGGGCCACCGCCCGTGCGGTCACCCTCGCCGCCCGCCTCGCCGAGCGCACACCCGAGCAGCAGCAGAGCCGTCGCGGCCGGCGGCTGACGCGACGCCTGTCGAAGGCGGTCGGCAGGGCTTCGGTCGGCACCGACCCTCTCCAGCGGGCGCAGCTGCTCGACCAGCTCGCCGCTCGGCGACACGCGCTGGCGCTCGCCACGGTCCCGCTCCCTTCTCCCTGGTCCCCGGCGCACAGCAGCGCATCGGCGGCCACGGTCCCCGTACAGCCGACATCGGATGTGCCGGTCCCCGTCCCCAGTCCCGACGGTTCCGACGAGCCGGTCCCGGACCGAGGAGCGAGGGCTCCTCGGGGCCCCGTCCCCGAGAACCCGGAAGCCGAGGTCGACGCAAGGACCAAGGGCGACGCAACGGGAACGTTCGCGGGAACCAAGCCCTCGGAAGACGGTGCGGTCCCAGGGACCGTGCTCGCCGGACCGGGAGCCGCAGCGCGGGACGCAGCGGCCATGAGGACCGACCACAGCACGCGAGAAGTGGCAGCTCAGGACCCGGGTTCTCATCGGGGACCGGGCATCACGAAGTCGGGGACCGAGACCACCGAGGACCGAGGACCGACCGCCCCACAGTCCGGGACCGAAACCACCCAGGACCGAGGACCGACCGCCCCACAGTCCGGGACCGAAACCACCCAGGACCGAGGACCGACCGCCCCACAGTCCGGGACCGAAACCACCCAGGACCGAGGACACAAGGTCCCGCTTCGCCGGAAGCCGACCAGGACCTCCCGGACGAAGAACAAGGACAAGCGTGCACGGTCCCGCTCGCAGACGGAGCGCCAGGCACGCGAGCTGGGTGAATCCGAGCGCCAGCTTGTCCGTGAGGTGCGTCCCCATGTGCCGGCTCTGCTCGAACGGGACGGCAACGGCGCGATCACCCGAGTGCAGCTGCGCGAAATCATCCGCCGCCAGGGCCTGACGGGTGTCGGTAACGACCGACTCGGCCTGGTCCTCCAGGAGCTGCGGAACGGGGACATCACGACGACGAGGAGCACCGCCCGATGAAGACCTGCCACCAGTTCAAGACGGTCCGCGCCGAGTACGAGCGCGAGATCGGATTCATGCTCGCTCACTCCGAGCGGCATGCGGGCAGGCCGGCGGCGAAGTCCAGCGCGAAGCAGGCAGCCTCGGCGAAACAGCGGATGGCCCGCGCGCTCAACAGCCACGTCGGACGCTGCCCCGAATGCGGCTGAACCGGCAAATCCCAGCACAAGGCCCGTTATCCGTAAAGGTGGCCCAGCTCCACGCCGGGCCACCGCCCCGCTTAGGAGGTACGCCATGATTCCTCGTCCCCCTCGCTTTTCCGGGCCCACCACCGCCGAGGCCGGTGCCTGGGCGGACGTCTTGGTCCGCCGGCAACTCCTCCACGCCGTCGTCCTCACGCCGACCGGGCAGTGGCTCGTCCAGGACCGTCCCAACAGACCGGTTCGCGTCCTTGCCAGCCCAGCCGAAGTTCTCGCGCTGGCCGCAACCATCCAGCAACGCACCCGCTCTACGAGGCCCGAATCCCGATGACGAACGCACCCAAGAACGGCACCACCCCGGAACCTGATCGCGGCTCCAACTCGGTCTCGGGGCGAGCAAGTTATCGCAAGAGCATTGCTCCCGAGGGGAGCAATGCTCTTGCGTTCCCCGCCCCTGGAGTGGCGGGAGCGGAACGGCACCGGGGGGCGCCGATCCGTGAGGATGCGACCGAGGGCGGCTCGCATCCCGAGGGGCAGGACCAGCACGCCTGCCACAGTGCGCACTGCACGCACACCGCCCCTTCAAAGCCGCATGTGCAACAGCGTGAGCGCCTGCGCGACGAGAACAAGCGCATGCGCCAGCCCAGCTGCCGCATGAACGACGACGAGTACCAACTCCTAGCTCGTGCAGCCGCCGTGTGCCACATGAGCGTCGCCAGTTTCCTCGCCCACGCCGCTCTCAAAGCCGCCCACGATCTCGACCGTACGGCGGCGGAAATCGCCGCCCAACGAGAAGTCCACAACGAGCTCTTCGCTGTGCGCCGGCACCTCGGCCACATCGGCAACAACGTCAACCAGGTAGCTAAGGCCGCCAACTCCGGTGCCGACGTCCCCTACGCCGAAGCCGTACTCGGCGCCGTCCAGCGCGCCACCCAGCGCGTGGACGCCTTCATCCAGCACTACCTCGACACCGAAAGGCGAACCGGTTGATCCCTCGCGTCCACAAGCGTGGCTCGAACACGTTTGGCCTGCTCATCTACCTCTACGGCAAAGGGACTCATGAGGAGCACGTCGATCCGCATCTCGTGGCGGCATGGGACAGCTTCGCTCCCGACCCCGGTCGCGATCCTCAAGCTACGAAGAGACAGTTGCAGCAGCTCCTGGACCAGCCCGTCCAGACGCTCGCGGAGTCGCGCCGCCCGGCCAAGCACGTCTGGCACCTATCCGTCCGGGCCGCACCCGACGACCCGGTTCTCTCCGACGAGCAATGGGGGGAGATCGCCCGACGCATGGTCGCCGCGACCGGCATCGCTCCGGCCGCCGACGAGGCGGGATGCCGCTGGGCAGCCGTGCGCCACGCCGACGACCACATCCACATCATCGCCACGCTCGTCCGCGAAGACGGCCGGCGCCCCCGACTCAACAACGACGCCAAGCGATCCCAGGCCGAAGCCCGCCTGATCGAAACCGAGTACGGGCTCAAGCAGCTCAGCACCGGGGACGGGACCGCAGCGCAACGACCGACCAGCGCCGAGCGCCACAAGGCCCAGCGCCAGGGCCGCGAGCGCACCGCCCGCGAGGAACTGCGGGAATCCGTGCGGCGTGCGGTGGCCGGCGCGAGAAGCGACGAGGAGTTCTTCGACCGCCTCGCCGCCGCCGGCCTGCTGATCCGCAAGCGCGCCGCGCCCTCCGGTGACCTGCTCGGATACAAGGTCGCCCTGCCCGACGACCTGAACAAGGACGGCGAACCGGTGTTCTACCCCGGCGCGCGCCTCGCTCCCGACCTGTCCTTGCCTCGCATCCGCGAGCGGTGGTCCGGTGATGCGCAGGATGTCCCTGCGGCCCGGCGGGACGAAGCGATTCGTACGGGGCCGGGCAGTCCGGCCTCCGCGCGCCGCGGCACGGCATCGGCCGTGTGGCAGGCCGTGCTCGTCGGCGACCACGGCGAGGACGGGGTCGCCGCCGCCCACATCGCCGCGGTCGGCGAGGTCCTGGACGCCCTCGCGAAGACGTCCGCCGCTCACACCCGCCGCGAACTGCACGACGCCGCAACGGCCTTCGAACGGGCCTCGCGCTCTCACGTCCGCGCCGTACGCGGGCACGATCGAGCCCTGCGACAGGCCGCCCGCGACCTCGTCCAGGGCGGCCCGGCCCTCGGCCGCGGTGAGGACGGAGCCACCACGGCGATGGCGATCGACATGCTGTTCTTCCTGATCACCGCCACCGCGCACTGGCACGCCCGGAAGGGCCACGCCCAGCAGGCCGAGGCCGCCACCCGAGCCGCCGAACACCTGCGCACCGCTTACCAGGCCGCCTCGGCCCAGCCGCTCGGTGTGCTATACCAGCGCGGCCGACGTCTGAGCCGGCCGATGCTCCAGCGGCAGACCGCGCTGCTGCGCGAGGCGCTCCCGGAACTGGCCGAGCAGATCCTCGCCGAACCCGGCTGGTACGCCCTGGCCGCGACCATCACGGAAGCCGAAGCCGCCGGCCACAACCCGGCCGCCCTCCTGCCCGACGTTGCCGCTCGGCGCGAACTGGGCACCGCGGACTCCATCAGCGACGTGCTCGTATGGCGGATGCGACGGACAGCCGACCTGCCCGCCGATGCCTCCCAGCTTCCCGAGACCAGCACCGCAGCGAACCGGTCCGCGACGCGCAGGGCGACGACCAGGCCCTCCACGCCCGGCAGGCGGCGCAGCGGAGAGGAGTCACCGCGTCAGGCCCGATAAGTACACCAGACGGCACGCAGGCTCCCCGGATCGCCGCTGTGCCGTACCGAGACATGCGTCGTGGCCTCCTCGTCACCCGGGCAGCCGAGAGGCCACACCCGTGCTGACCTGGCCGAAGGGACTGTGGACGTTGTGAATTGAAACCGCCGACGGCGTGGGGCACGATCATGAAGACGCGCAGGACGAGGTGCCGAGGTAGAGGAGGACGCCAGGGTGTTTCACCGAATACGCCGCAGGGCCAAGGGGCCGAGCGAAGCTCAGAAACGGTTCGCCGAGCTGCACGCGCAGATGCAGGGACAGGTCCCGCCCGGCATCGGAGTGCCGGCGCCCGAGCCGCAGCCCGCCGAGCCGACCGCCATCGTGGACGACTTCCTCCCGCCGGAGCTGCGGGTGCCGAGCCACGACCAGGTCGAGGGCAAGATGATGCCGTGGAAGCAGCCCCTGGTCCTCGACGGCGAGATGGCCACCTGCGCCGAGTGCGGCGCGTACCGGGACTGGCTCATCCTCTCCACCCGCGGTGAGATCTGGCTGCGCTGCCGGGCCGGACACCAGCAGCTGGAGACGCGCATCGACACCGCCTGGTACAACCGGCACTCCGGGCCGGCGGACTCGACGCACGCCACGTTCGAGGACTGCCTGCGCCACCTCGGGCACTGACCACCACTCCTACGACCCCACCGGGCCCGCGGGCCCGCACTGACCACCCGTCGCCTAGCACCAAGGGGTCAGTTCCGTCATGCGCGTTCGCGTCGCCACCACCGCACTCGGCATCACCGCCGCCCTCCTCGCCGTGCCCGCCTGCTCCACCGACACCCCCGGGTCCAAGCACCGGACCGCCTCCTCCCGTACGGGAAAGCCGACCGAGGTCGCCCAGGAGCCGGCCGCGCTCTCCTCGGCCGCGCTCGAGTCCCGCCTGCTCGACCCGCGCGACCTCGGCAGCGGCTACCTTCCCCAGCCGGAGCGTCCGGCCCAGCACGATGACGTCACCGTCCTCGGCTGCCCGGCCCTGAGCGAGCTGGGCGGTGACGCGGCGACTGGCGGCACACTCGCCTTCCCGCACAAGGCGAAGGCGGACTTCACCTACGGCTACAGCTCCTCGGAGATCTCCGAGGAGCTGTACAGCGACAGCGTGAAGAAGCTCTCCGACGGCACCGGCCGGATCTTCGATGCCATGACAGGCTGCCCGGCCTATCAGGTCGTCGCCGGTGGCACCCAGGTCGACGTGACCTCGCAGAAGCTGCCCGCGCCCAGCGTCGGCGGTGATGAGCAGTGGAGCCTGCTTCTGACGTACATCGCCGGGGGCCGGAGCACCGTGGTCAAGCAGACCGCGATCCGCGACGGCAACCTGCTGCTGGTCCTCTCCGGCTCCCCGGCCCTCGTCGACCGCCACCTCGACAAGGCCCTCGCCAAGGCCACGGCAACGAGCTGACCTGCGTGCACGTCACGCTGCTGCCTCCGACCGTCGCGGTCGGGGGCAGCAGTGCGTTATGGGCTAAGCACTAACGACCCGACCGGCCACTTCGCCCGTGAAACAAGAAAGTCCGGCACCCCCAACTGGGAGGATGCCGGACTGCGATCGTCGAGAGGGGTGCGCGGGACGTTAAATGGCCGGCGCGCGCAGGAGGCGCTCCTGGGTGGCCTCGGGCAGGACCCGCCGCAGGACCGGTGCGGTCGAGCTGAGGGAGGCGGCGAAGGCGGCGACGAGATCGTGCGGGACACTGGCGGCGAACGAGGCCACCCACAGAAGCGGGGCGCCGAGTACGGGCTCGGCCCACGCCTGCCATCCGGCCGGCCTCGTCTCGTCGTCCCCGGCGGACAGGGCCCGTAGGTCGCCGTCCTGGATGAGGGGCGGCACCTCCCCCAGGCTGATGTGCGAGGTGAACGTCGGGTCCATCGCCGCCGCCTCGGGCTGGTCGATGTCGCGGAACCAGCCGTGGGCGGCGACAGCGTCAAGGACCAGCTCGGGTCCGGCGAGCGCCGAGGCAGGCTGGTTGCTTGCGTCGAGCGCGACGAGGAAGTCGACCACCGCCTCGCCGGGGACGTCACGGGTGAAGTAGGCCGACCACTGGGCGAGCGGGCTGCTCGCCTCGGCGCGAGCGGAGATCTGCCAGGCGACCGGCAGCCCGCCCAGGTGGAACGGCTCGTCCGCCAGCCCCCACTGGGCCCAACGCAAGGCGTCGGGGCTGATGTGCAGGACGGTGCTGCGCAGGACCTGGCGGTCCTCCGGTTCCTCGTCCGGCTCGTGCCGTCCGCGGACGATCGTCAGGCTCGTCCAGCCCAGGCCGGCGAGTGCGTCGGCGACGACGTCGTAGAGGCGTCCGTCGTCACCGGCTAGGTGCCGGGGGCCGACCCAGAACGCGGGCTGGCCGCCGCGCGGGGCGGACGGGTCGGGCGGAAGGTCGGGGTACAGGGGCGCCTCCAAGGGCTCGGTGCGTGTCTAGTTGCCGCCGGCACGGCGGCGAGGGCGGCGCGGGGGCGCCTGGACGGGGCCCTGCCACGTCAGGGCGATGGCGACCTCCGGCGGAAGGTGGCCGAGCTGTGCGTCCTCGTCCTGCCCTTCGGCGAGGTAGACGACGGTCTGGCCGGTCTCGTCGACCGACTGCAGGACCTGCGCCAAGCGGTGCGCCATCGGGAAGAACGGGTTCATGGCCTGGCGGACCGGAGCGCTCCGGTCGCAGCCGGACAACAGATCGATGAGATCGCCGACGGTCATCTCCGGGGACGTCACGGACAGCCTCCTGGGGTTCGAGGGAAACGGGGGCGGTGGAGCCGGGCCGGCCTACGGCACCGCCAGCGCTTATAGGACGGGCGCTATGTATCGGTGGCCGCGCTGTCAGAGGCGGCGTGAGGTCTGCAGCACCCTCGCCACGGTGGCGGCGACGATGTCGGCCGGCGTCTCGGTGTCGAACGACATGTGGTAGCCGCGGACTTGAGCGGTGCCGGTGACAGCGATCTTCCACCCCTCGCCGTCCGTGCCGGGTCGGCCGTGCGGAAACCAACCGAGGTAGAACCGGCCGTCCTTGGAGCTGACGTGCACGTCCGCGCGATCATCAACGATCAGGTGGAAGTCCTCGGCCGAGAACTGGTCCAGGACCAGAGTCGGCTGACCGGGGCCGAGCTGCCACTCCCGCAGTCGCAGGGCCTCGACAGTGGTGGAGAAACCGGGGCCCGCAGGGGCTACGGTCACGAGCAATCACCTCTCTGACCTGGGGTTTCTTGCAAGGTCGTCTACGTTGACATGCCCTCGCGCCCGTTGGCCAGTCTTTCCCAGAACATTCCTGTCTGCCCCCGGCGAACTGCCGTCCGTCGACAGTGTGGCATCTCAGATTCCGTGGCCGAATCTCACGACCAACGGTTAAATCAGCCACAACCACAGACTGGTTGGCTAGACAGGCTCGGCATGGATCAGACATCACCTTGGGAAAAGACAGTGACGGTGTCAGGGTCTGCTCCTATCTTCAGACCATGACCGTCACCGCACGGCGGGAGCTGGTGAGCCCGGCGACCCGCAACGCCTTCCGCTCTCTGGCCACGGACCTGACCGTCCGGATTGTCGCCGAACTGTGGGAGGACCACGGGTTCGCGCCCATCCCGCCAGATGAGCTGAAGTACCAGGATTCAGGCCAGCGGCGGACTGAATTCATGCTCTACGCGGAGGGTGTGGACTGGTCGGATCCGAACCAGGTTCGACGTGTACTCCTGGTCTTCGAGGACTTCATCCGCGCGTACCGGAACCCGGACGATCAGGGAACTCCTAAGTGGCTTGACGACATCAGGGTCCGCTTGGAGCGGGACGGCTTCACTCTCGATAAGGAGGGGAGGATCTCCTGGTCCAACCCGCCAGTGCTGGTCCGCGACCTCAGCACCCTGAGCGACGCCTCCGGCATCACGATCGAGTTGGAGCGCATTCGGAGGGACCTGACCACCGATCCCCATGGGGCCATCGGCGCGGCCAAGCAGCTCATCGAGGCAACGGCGAAGACCGCCCTTGGGGAGCTGAACATCGAGGTCGACCGGAACGCCGCGCTCCCGGCCCTGATCAGCACGGTCCAGAAGTCGCTGAAGCTCGACGCTGGCTCGGCTCCTGATGGGCCGGACGGCAGCAAGGCCGTGAAGAGAATCCTTTCGGGCTCGGTGAACATCGCAGTCGGCGTCGCCGAACTGCGCAACCAGGGCTTCGGCAGCGGTCACGGTCAGGCGAGCGCACCGTCTGGGCTTGGAGTGCGTCATGCCCGCCTGACGGTCAATGCTGCCGTGACCTGGTGCGAGCTGATCCTCGACACGCTCTCGGACCCCGCCGCGCCGTGGCGCAAGACAATGGTCTGATTACTTCGCGAAGAGGGCCAGGTTTCCGGGTGGAGCAGATCGCGCCACCCCGCGGGCGTGAACTCAGCTCGCCGACTTGGCCCTCCCGCCACCGGTCCCGGCGGGCCTACGAGTGGGTCCAGGCGCACCGATAGAGCCAGATTAGATCCTCACGTGGGTGAGGAAGGTGGTGCGGCTGGGGCATGTGGTGTGCGGGAGGTAGAGCGCGTGGAGTGGCGCGTGGATGGGGGGTTCGAGGGTGAGGACGTGCGCTTTGCCGCCCGCTGCGGGGCCCGGTGGTGTGGTGACGAAGGCGATGTTGCGGGTGCCGATGACTGCTGTGATGGGGGGTGTGCCTTGGCGGGCGGTGCGTTCGCTGTTCGGTTCGAAGCCGGCGTTGCGGCAGTGGTCGATGAGGAGGTCGGTGTAGCCGGAGCGGCCGGGGGTGCCCCAGACCAGGAAGGTCTCATGGGCGAGTTCGGGCAGGGTCACGGATGTGCGGGCGGCCAGGGGGTGGTCGCAGGCGACGGCGATGTGCAGGCGATGGTGGCCGAGGGTGGTGCGGGTCAGACCGTGCGTGGGCGTCATTGCGCGGCACAGTCCGATGTCGAGGTCGCCGGCGAGGAGGGCGGCGGTCAGCTCGGAGGGGTAGCGCTGGTGGATCTCGGGGGTGATGTCGGGGTGGGCTTCGGTCACCGGTGCGAGCAGGGTGACGAGTTCGTCGCCGGTGACGGCGGGGGTGTAGCCGATACGCAGGGCCTGGGTCTCGCCGCGTCCGATGTGCCGGGCGCGGCGCAGGGCTGCGCGGGCCATGCCGTTGAGGACACGGGCGTCCTCGATCAGGGCCGCTCCGGCGGGCAGCGTGGTGACGCCCGCGCTGCTGCGCTCCAGCAGCGGGACTCCGACTTCGCGTTCGAGGGCCCGGATGGAGGTGGACAGGGCCTGCTGGGACAGGTGGAGCCGGGCGGCTGCGCGGGTGAGGCTGCCTTCCTCGGCGACGGCGATCAGGTGGTCGAGTTTGTTCAGGTCCAGGCGCACCTCAACGCCTCTCGGATCGATGGCGGACAGTGAAGAGGTTGGCTGTCAGCGTGGCGGCCACCGCCAGGCCCATGCCCAGGATGGCGCCGCCGATTCCCAGGGCGGGTGCGCTGAAGCCCAGAGCCAGGACCACGAGTGCACCGGCGAGGACCAGCAGGGCGTGTCCCACCGCTCCGGTACGGGTGGCCCGGTGCAGTGCCCCCAGCATCAGGAGCGCAATCGCCACGGGGACGGCGACCGACAGTCCGGCACCCCGGGTGGAGAGGTGTCCGTGGTGTTCGGCGGCGTCCAGCGCCGCTTCCAGGCCCGCGCCGATCGCAGCCAGCGCGGCGAAGACCACGTAGTGGCCGTACCCCCAGACCAAGGCGGTGCGCAGCGTGGTCAGTCGCGCTTCGTTTCCGGTGAAGTAGATCCACCACAGGGCGAAGACGAGCAGCAGGCCGCCGATCGCGATCAGGAGAACGGGGGTGGACAGGCCGTGGTCGGCCACGGCGGAGCGGACGGCGGCGAGTGAGCCGAGGATCACCTCGCCCAGGACGATGATGGTGAAGAGGCTGTAGCGCTCGGCGATGTGACCGGGGTGCCAGCTGGTGGGGTGGCCCCGGTATTCGGCCCATGCCGGTACGGCCAGCTCGGCTGCGACCAGGATTAGGAAGGTGGTCCAGGCCCAGGCGTCGGGTGTCCACAGGCGGGCGATCCAGCAGATCTGCACCGCGGTGATACCGGCGGCGTAGTGCAGTGCGCCGCTGCGGCCCTCGGGGTGCTCGATGGCGGCGCGCAGCCACTGAGTGACCATCGCGAGCCGCATCACCACGTAGCCGATCACGACGAGTGTGAAGTCACCGTCCTCGAACACGGCGGGCACACCTGATGCCAGTACGAGCACGCCGGCCATCTGCAGGAGCGTCAGCAGCCGGTAGGGCACATCGTCGGTGTCGTAGGCGGAGGCGAACCAGGTGAAGTTCATCCACGCCCACCAGATCGCGAAGAACACTGCCGCATAGGCGGCCAGCCCGGAGCCGACATGGTCTTCGGCGAGGGCGTGATGAAGCTGGGCCGCTGCCTGGGAGACGGCGACCACGAAGGTCAGGTCGAACAACAGCTCCAGCGGCGTAGCCGCGCGGTGCTCCTCCCTAGGATCCCGCCCGCGCATCACCCGCCGCAGCAGTCCCGTCGGGGCGACGTCAGCCTGGCCGCTCATCACGTCTTCCTTCCGCATTCGGCCGTCGTCATTGACCGGTTTCTGTCGCGCGCGAATCGGCGGCGTGGGTGGCATAGACGACGTACTGCACGCATCCCCCGGTACCGCCTGATAGCCCGCCCGCCGGCCGCGAGCTGGGCCGGCATGGCACGCCCCCCTGGCCACGAGCTGGGCCGCTGAGCAATCCGTGCTCCCGGGCGGGTGTTCCCGTGGGAGCCCCGTACCCCCCAATGGCAGAGGAAGACCGCGTCAGCCTTGGCCGGTCTCGAAGCGGCTGATGCGGCCGTTGGTGACGGTGAAGGCCCACCGCGTGCGCATACTGCCCCAGGTGGCGTTGGTATACGTGGCTGTCAGGGTCCGGCCGTCGGCGGAGACGTCCTCGACGTCCATGCGGCCGTTCGAGGAGAAGATCTCACGCTCCGCCCACGCGACGAGGTCACGGTCGGTGCCGTCGTCGGACATGGTGGCGTCGTCGGTCAGCGCGGCGAAGAAGGCGTCCTTGTCGCCGGCGTTGACGGCTGCGACGAAGGCGGCCACCGCGGGGTCACTCGGATGTGCGGTCATCACGACCTCCTGGTGTTTCGCGCGAGGCGCCGACGCGGGCGAACCCGGCCGTGCCCGGGGCCGGACGGGTCGCCCGCGTCGGGAGGGGTACGAGGTCAGCGGGTGGTGTAGCCGCCGTTGGGGAACATCGTCTGACCGGTGAACCACCAGCCTTCGGTGGCCAGGAACCTGATGATCGGGACGATGTCCTCGATCTGGGTGAGCTGGTTGCCCATCGCCTGCGACTTGTGGAACTCCACCCGCTCCGGAGTTTCCTGACCGTAGAAGAACGGTGTGTCCATCGGTCCCGGGGCCACCATGTTCACGGAGATCCCGCGGTCCGCGAACTCCTTGGCCGCCGCCCGGGTGAAGTGCTCCAGCGGCGCCTTGCCGCCGGCGTAGGTGGAGTAGCCGTCGGTGAAGGCGGCCAGCAGCGACGTGCCGATACTGATGATCTTGCCGTGGCCGTTCAGTCGGCGACCGGCTTCCTGGATGAAGAAGTACGCCGCCTTGGCGTTGATGCCGAACATGCGGTCGTACTCTTCCTCGGTGGTCTCCAGGATCGGCTTGCGCAGCACCATCCCGGTGGTGTTGACCGCGATGTCGGCGCCGCCGTAGGTGTCCACGGCCGTGTCGAAGAGCCGCCGCACGTCGGCGACCTTCGTCAGGTCGCCCTGGACGGCGACGGCCTGCCCTCCAGCCTCCTGGATCGCCTTGACCGTCTGCTCGGCGTCGCTCTCAGAGCTGTGGTAGTGCACGACCACCTTCGCCCCGGCCTCCGCGAACGTCCTGCTGAGCAGCCCGCCCAGGTTCTTCTCGCCACCGCCGACGACGGCGACCTTGTCCCGCAGCGTGTTCTCAGTCATGCTCCGCACTCCCTCACGTCCTTGTCGGCGATCGTCTTGATCACGTTCCACAGACGAGCCTAGGCGGACATTCCGGGCATCGGGTAACAGAAGTTCTGGGTCGCTCCACAAGCATCATCGGTACCCCCAGTCAGCGGATCGGAGCGCCGGAGAGCGGCTGGCTTCCTCCTTTCTCTCGACGTCGCCCCGACGCCGTCAAAGGTCCATATCCGCAGCTGGCTGTAGACGCCCCCGCCAGTTGCCGCATTTCTGCGGCAGGCGAATCCACTACTGCCTGCGGACCGAGAAGGGCGCCGGGTTAGCAGGCAGCTCGCCTCACGCGCTGGCGGGCTGGTCATGAAGCGCTAGCCCGCCAGGAGCCACGGAGCTCGGCAAGACGCCTGCGCATTGCACCGCGCTGCTCCTCAAGATCCTGCGAGGCGGGAGACAGAAGATAGACATTGTCCCGGTAGGGACGGAAACCCAGGCTCTCCCACCCCTGGGCGATTTTGGCGTTCACGCGGTCCCACTCGGCTCTGGCCGTCAGCCGATGGCTGCTGAGATCGGTGATGCCGGGCGAACAGGCTACGGCCCGGCAGCCGGCCATGAGCCGGGTGATCACCTCGCAGGCAAGCACGGCCGCCAGGCCGTGCCCGCGCCATGGCGGATCCAGCGTCACGCGATTCATGACGAGCAGCGCTGAGCCGACGTACTCCAACTGTTCGCTGACTTCGTCGGTGAAAGAACCCGTCTCGGGATCAAGGAGGACCTGCGCGGTCTCGTGCAGTTCCTCCGACTCCTCCTCCATGGCCCAGTAGGCGTTGCGGCCCCGGTCGAGGTGCACCCGGTAGAACGTCATGGAGCCGACGACTACGTCCTCGACTGTGCACGAGGAGCAATCAGCAGTCGTACACCCGCTGGAGCTGACCGGCTCGTGATGTTCACCATGAGCGCGTCGGCGGTGCAGGACGGCCACGTTCCAGCACTCCAGCGTGTCCGCCTGGGGAGTGTCCCAGAGTCCGTCGTCGTAGGAGATGCGCAGGTGTAGCTCGGAGGGGTCGCCTGGCAGCGGGGAGGGCTCGGTCACGGCCGCAGCGTAACGAGGTGTCCGCGCGTTCGTGGATAACGGAGGCCCAGCTCAGAGGTGGCGTGCCCACACCCACGCCGAAGCGAGGAGTTCGTGCGCTGGGACCCGCGGTCCTTCGCCGAGCTGAAGGCCAGCTATTCCTCCCGATTGGTTCGCGGCAGCTCACCGCACGCGCGTCACGGTGACCACGGCATGCCTCGTCGTCCCCGCCAGCACCTCGACGAGTAGTCCGGGCTCCGCCGCCGTGAACGACTCGCCTCCGGCCGCCCGACCTCGCGCGGCCGGGGCAACATCGACCAGCGCCGCCGCGACCTGCGCGGCCAGCTGCGCCCCGAGCCGCTGAGACAATGCAACACGGCCGTCAGGCAACCGCACTGCCAGCGCCCGCGGCCGACCCGCCGCCCCCGTGAACCCCACCACCTCCGCGTCGATCGTCTCCGCGTGTCTGACCTTCTTCCACGACGACGACCGACCCGCCCGGTACGGCGACCGCCCCGACTTCGCCACCACCCCCTCCACACCGGAGCCGGTCAGCGTCTCGTACCAGACCCGGGCGACCTCCACGTCTTCCGTCGCCGACACTGCCTGGATTGGCGACCCCTCCGGCAGCCCGGCCACCATGTCCAGCATCAAGGCGCGCCGCTCCTCATACGGACGCCCCCTCACGTCCCCGGTGGGCAACGACAAAACGTCCCACACGATGAGCAGCGCAGGGTGCCGCGCCGCCAGCTCCCGCGACCGTGCAGGCGAGGAAGCCGCCCGAGCCTGAGCGGCCTCGAACGACACCTGCCCGTCAACCACGACGACTGCCTCGCCGTCCAGGACGACACCAGGCGGCAGGGCCATCCCCGCCACGGCAAGATCCATCCAGGGCGTCGTCACGTCCCGACCCGACCGCGCTTGAAGTCGAACCGTCTCAGCCAGCCGCCACAAAACTGTCCGGTGACCGTCGAGCTTCACTTCATACCACCAGCGCGGCCCGGTCGGCAGTTGCGGCACCAGCTCGGCCAGGGCGACGTCGACAGGGAACTCCACCCCGCCACCCTCAAACGCCGCCCGGACCGCCCGCGCGCCGGACTACTCCAGCAGGCCCAGCCGCGTGTCCGGCCGACACTTCGAGCACGCCGGAACCTGCTGACGTATCGCGTCGCGTGCCTGCTCCCGCGTCGCCGGCATCTGGCGCTTACCCGGGTCCCAGCAGTCCCCCGTGTGCACCGCCACCAGGCTGCTCCGGTCAAGGCCCCGCTCGATCAGCCACTCCGGGGGCGGCAGTCGCCGCTCCTCGGCCTGCCGTCGCTCGGCCTCGCGACGCTCCTCGTCCGCGTTCTCTGGGGTTCGGGAACCGTGGTGTGACGTCGTGGTCAGCCCCCTCGTTGGGCCTGCTACGACGGTTCTCGGGGGGTGTGGCTCTGCGGCGGATCGTTGCGATTGGCTCGTGGAGAAGAGGTACGGATGCGTGCTTTCCCTGTGCGGATGCCTTCAGGCACCCGGTACTGGACTGTGGTGGACGACGACCTGGTGTCGGTCGACGAGGCGGATCGGTTCCTGCGGGAACTTCGGCTGGGCCGCGGTCGCGCGGAGACAACGACGAAGGCGTACGCGGAGAGCATCTGCCTGTTTTTGACCTGGTGCTTGCTCACCAAGCGTGACTGGGGGACTGCGGCCCAGGATATGGGACTGTTCATGCTCTGGCTGCGGTGGACGCCCGGGAACGGCGGCGAGCGCCGCGTCGTCGTGCCGGGCCCCGGCTCGAAGCCGGTCCGCACCGATGGACGCATCAACAAGGTACTCACTGCGGTCCGCGGATTCCTCGCCCACGGGGTGGTGAACAAGAGCGTCCCGGGTTGGATCCTTGAACAGATCTACGAGCTCGGCGACACGAACGACCTGCCGTCCGAGGCCCGTGGTGAGGACAGCAGTCTGCGCTACCGGCTGCGGGCCCGCCATCGGCTCCAGGAGCCGGAGACCGATGTCGACCGGGCCAGCGACGAGGAGATCGTGGCCATGTTTCTGGCCTGCCGATCAGCCCGGGACCGCCTGATTGTCCTGCTACTGGCCCGAGTGGGCCTCCGTCGAGGCCAGGCAGCGGGCCTGCGGCGGACGGATGCCCACCTGCTGATGGACTCCCGGTCGCTGGGCTGCGACATTGAGGGCGCCCACCTTCATGTCGTCCGGCGCCAGAACGTCAACAATGCATGGTCGAAATCCCGGAAGTCGCACGCCCTGCCCGTGGACTTCCTGGTGGTGCAGGCATTCGACCAATACATGCTTGAACGGCACGGGCTGCTCGGCGCCGGCGGCAGCGACTTCATCCTGGTCAATCTCTTCCGCCCGCCCTATGGCTCGCCCGTCACCCCAGACGCGATCGGCGAGCTCGTCGAGTCGCTGGCGAAGAGGGCTGGACTCGGGCGGAATATCGCTCCGCACATGTGTCGACATGCCATGGCCAGCAACGTCAGTGACGCTGGTGGCACTCTCGATGAGGTACAGGCTCTCTTGGGACAGAAGCACCCGAATTCAGCCCGGCCCTACCTGCACCCCAAACCGTCCCGCTTGCGTGCAGCCGTTGAGCGGGTTCCTTCTTCACGGACTGTGATCGACGGGGTGAGGAAGTGAAGGCTTTCAGTGCTTCCCACTCTCCGGTGGACCGTGGGCAATCCGCCCGGGATCTGATGGAGAAAGTGACCCCGGAATTCCTGACCATGGTGGGCTGGGATCCCGCAGTCAGGATTGTCGTCTTCCCCATTGACCACCCGCTTGTCGGTGCCACGACCTGTCTACTATCCGACTGCAAGCAGCGACTGCAACACGCCAAGTATCACGGGCTGTGCGGTGGGTGTGGGAGGAGGTGGGAAAAAAGCGGGCTGACGTTCGAGGTGTTCGTGGCTACAGTCGGACGGCGATGGCGAGGAATCGGGGTCTCCAACTGCCATGTCCCCAAGTGCGCTCGACCTTGGGAGACGGCCCCCGGGCGCTTGTGCTATGTGCATCGTCTTCAGTGCAATCGCTCTCGTCTGTCACTGGAAGAGTTCATCCGAAGCCCGCAGGCTCAGCCTCTGCGGGCGTTTGGCCCTTGCCTGGTCGAGGCATGCCTTCGTGACCGGGCCCGAGAGGCTCCCCCTTACTGCCGCGCGCACGAGCATCGATGGCGCAAACGGCGCCCCGTGGACGAAGATGCCTGGCGGCGGACCGAACCAGCCGTCCCCGAACAGGGCGTCATCAACCTGCGCGGCCTGTCCGACCATGTCGTTTCCGAGTTCCTCTATGCGATGCAGGAATGCCTGGCTGCGGGGGTGAAACTGCATGACTATCAGCTGCGGCCACTCTGCGACGCGGTTCGTCGACAGCAACTTGACTCGCTCGGCCAGTTGGATAGCGGCGATCTCTCGGGCAGCTCAAGAAGGTGGGCCACGACCTTCCTCAAACACGTCACGCATGCCTGGCTATCGGCAGAAACGGAACGGAAAAAGGACACTTGGATCGGGTCGGTCTTTGGCCTGAAGGGCCGCTTGCACTTCGAGGCGATCACCCAACCGTGGTTGCGCGAGGCAACGAAGGCATGGGCTCTGGATGACGTTCCTCGTCGTCGGGGCCCGACCGCCACAGGAACGGTCCAGCGACAGATCAATGCTGTGGCCCGTCTCTCCGAGAGTTTGCGGCTCAACCGGTCTGACAGCGGTGCGGATCTGCGTCTTCTCACCAGGGAGGACATCACTCTCTTCCTCAATCGACTGCGGTACCTCCGGGAGAGGGGGGAGATCGCAGCGTCCCGCCACTGCGAAGATGCCCGTGCCTGCCGTCGATTGCTTAGCCGTATGCGGACCCTGGGTCTCACGCAGCGGGGCCAGATCCTCCACGGGCTGGCGGACGACTTCTGTCTTCGCGAAGGAGATATTCCGGATGACCCAGAGGACACTGAGGCTGGCCGGGATCTTCCGCTTGAGGTGATGCGTCAAATCTGCGCCCACCTAGACATGATTGCAGACACGCAGAACCGCACAGCGATTGAGCTGCTGATCGATACCGGTCGGCGCCCGGGCGAGATCGCCAAGCTACCTTGGGACTGCCTTGACAAAGATGGCGATGGACAGCCTGTTCTGATCTATGACAATCACAAGGCACTCAGAAACGGGCGGCGCCTTCCCATCTCCGAAAACACAGCCGCCCTCATCGTGACGCAGCAGCAGCGAACCAGGGCTCGATTCCCTCATACTCCCAGCAAAGACCTCCGGCTGCTGCCTTCCGTGGTGACCAATCCGCATGGCACCAAACCGATGGCGCACAACACGATCGGGGACCAGCACCGAGCCTGGGTGACTTCCCTTCCCGAGATCCTCGTCCCCACCATGGTCGAGATCCACGGCGAGCGGGTGACGAAGATGCTGCCTTTCGACAAGTCGAAAGTTGTTCTCTACGCCTACCGGCACACCTATGCCCAGCGGCATGCCGATGCCGGAACCCCGGTCGATGTCCTCAAGGTCCTGATGGACCATCGCCGAGCTCGGCACTACGCAGCGTTACTACCGGATCGGTCAGGAGCGACGGCGCGAAGCCGTCGACCGCGTCACGACGATGCAATTCGACCGGCACGGCAAACGCGTCTGGCGCACAGCCAAGGCCCTGCTCGACTCCGAGCACGCGCGTCGGGCCATCGGCGAGGTCGCCGTCCCCTACGGCGTCTGCACCGAACCGTCGAACGTCGCAGCCGGCGGCCATGACTGCCCAGTCCGTTTCCGCTGCGTCGGCTGCGGCCACTTCCGCACGGACATCTCCTACCTGCCCGACCTGGAGGCATACCTCGCCGACCTGCTGCGGAACCGCGAACGCCTGGCCGCCTTCGCCCACGCCGACGGTTGGGCGAGGGATGAGGCGATGCCCTCCGACGAGGAGATCACCCGAGTCCGCCGCCTGGTCCGCCGTCTCAAGGAAGACCTCGATGACCTCACCGACGACGACCGCCTGAAGATCCAGGAGGCCGTCACCCTCGTCCGCCGCAGCCGCCAAGTCGTCTCACTCGGAATGCCCCGCATCCGCCAGCCCCTGCCCGACATCCGCCCGGAGCGAACCGTATGACCAGCATGATCGAGGGGCGCCGAGCCGACTCGGCCCGGCGCCGCGAACGCGTCCTCAAGGCCCTCGACGCCGCCCTGCGGGCCGACGAGGCAATCACCGTCGCTTCGCTCGCCCGCACGGCGCGAGTGGACCGCACGTTCCTCTATCGCCACCGAGACCTGCTCGAACGCGTCCATGCCGCCGCTGCGGCCCCGCCGTCGGAAGGCCGCCAAGCCGCCGTGAGCAGGGCCTCGCTCCAAGCGGACCTGGCCAATGCTCTTGAGCGGAACACCCGCCTGCAGACACGGGTCCGACAGTTGGAGAAACGGCTCTCCGAGTCAATGGGGCAATCAGCCTGGGCTGACTCCGGACTCGGCGCCCCCGTTGACGTCGATCAACTGCAACGACAGATCACGAGACTGGAACAACAACTCGCCGATGTGCAGGGCGAGTTGGGTGAGCGAACCGATGAGCTCGACGCGTCACGAGCCGCGAACCGAGAACTGACCCGAGCACTCAACCACGGCCCTCGGGAGACTCGCTGAACTCACCCGATCCGGCGATAGCACCACACCTGTTGCGCTGGATAGAGTCACAGACACTGGCGCTGAGCTGCATCAACGTGAGATCTCTGCCGCGGCAACAGCTCGAAGCCCCAGAGAATCGGCGATCCACCGGTCTAGCTGCCGAAGGCTCGCCCGCGCCTGCTGCTCGACCACGCGGCGCGTGAACTGCAGCAGTTCCAGACGGGACGGAGTATCGCTCACACGTTCGATTATAGAGGGGCGGTTCACAAACACCGAGGCCCCCACATCCAGGAGGACGCTGTTGGCGGTCGCGAACAGCGTGTCCAGCTGGGGCTGCGGGGGCTCCGTGTAGTGAAGAAGGGTGGGTGCGGTCAGCTCCCGGTGTTGTCTTCTGTGTGGCTGTCGGTGCGACTGCGGCGTGCCACGGTGAGGGCGCCTCCACCGGCCGCGATCAGAACGGCCGCGCCGCCGATCAGCCACGGCGTGGCGTCAGCACCGGTGTGGGCGAGGGAGCCCGTCGGCGTCTTCGGTGTGGAGTCGCCGACCGGGGTGGCTGCGATGGCGGAAGTGTCGGTTTCCGGTGTGTCGCTATCCGTTACGGACGGCGTGGCCCTGTCCGTACCGCTGTTCGGCTTGCCTGGGCTGGAGGAGGGTGTGTCGGTGGGCGTGTGCGTGGGCTTACCCGAGGGTTCAGGCTTCGGGGTCGTGGTGGTCTTGGCGTTGGTGACGGTCACGGTCACCGGGTCGCCGGGAGCAGCGGTGAACGTCTTGGTGGGCTTGTACAGGTCGTAGCCGGCAGGGGCTTTGATCTCTTTGACCCAGAACTGGGCCTTCCGGCTCGACATGGGCAGCTCTCCGGAGGCTGTGCCCTTAGCTCCCGTGGTCAGGGTGAGCAGCGTCGAGGTGCCGGTGCCGATGTTCACGGTCGCGCCGGACAGGAGCTTGCCGGTCTTGTCGTCCTTGGCCTGCAGGAGGACCTTGGCGGCCTTGAAGGGATCGGTGATCGTCAGCCGGGTGGTCGCGCCGGGGGTGACGATGACGTCCTGGTCGGCGACGACCTCGTGGAGCGGGCTGCCGGAGGCCGTCTCCTTGAGCCGGTAGACGCCGGGCGCGAGGTCGGAGAAGGTCAGCTTTCCCTGTGCGTCGGTCTTCCCGTGTCCGGCTTCCTGGCCGGCGGAGTCGAGCAGCAGGAACACGGCGCCGGGGGCGCCGGGCAGGGCGTCTCCGGCTGTGTCCCTGGTGGTGATCTCGACGCTGCCCGCGTCCGCAGCCGGAGTCTCGGCAGCGGCGGAGGCTGAGGGGGTCGGTTCGGTGGGCTCGGCACTCGCGGCCGGTGCCCAGGTGAGGGTGCCGGCCGCGGCGACGGCGATGGCGGCGGCGGATCGGACGAGATGTGCGTGCACGAGGAAGGGGACTCCTTGATCGGTCGGGGGAGGTCAGCGGGCGCGGCCGGCGGGGTGGGGTGCGGACGGCAGAGCGGGCGGCAGATGGCTGGGCGGCTGCGGGGTTGCAGCCGGTGCGACGTAGAGGTGACGACGGGTGTGGAAGGGGATCTGCTTCACGGCCCGGTGCAGCGGTTCGGTGGAGATCAGCGAGGCGGTGAAAGCCGCGGCGAGGGTGGTGGGCGCGCCGGCAGAGAACTGGGCCTGCCAGTGCGGCTCGCTCGGGTATCCGCCCCACGCCCGCCAGGCCGGACCGTCGGACCCAGTGGTGGCGTACCGGTGACGCACACCGCCAAGGCCCTCTGGTGGCAGAAAGGTCTGCGTACCGTCCGTTTTGACGCTGTGGCTCCAGCCGTGGGTGAGGAGCGGCGTGTACACCTCGTGCGGGGCCGTCGGATCCTCGACCAGGTGGTTCTTGTCGCTGTGGCGGTCTTCGAGGTACAGGTCGAGCAGTTCGGTGTGGACGTCGCGCAGGAGTTCGGCGGGGGTGGTGGCGTCGAAGGTGATCTCCCAGGCCCGCGGGCCGAAGGGGGCACGGTCCATGCCGATGGTCCACGTGTCTGCGCCTCGCTCCTCGGGCTTGGGAGCGAAGCGGGTCCACAGCCGGGCGCAGGGGCTGATGGCGAACACCATCCCTTCGAGTCCCTGGTGAAGGTGCCATCCGTCGTCGAAGGGGAAGGCCCAGATCGTCTCCAGGTCTGCCTGGCCGGGACCGGCGAGGTGACGCGGGAGAACTCTCACGGTCTGGGCAGGGTCGAGATTGTTGAAGGGGTCGCGTGGTGGGTCGGGCAACACGAGGAGATGCTCCTGCTGAGTAGGTGGCGCGGGGAACGGGACGAGGCTCAGCGGGTGCGGGCCCCGGCGGGGACGGTCGGCGGAGCTGGAGTGCTGCGCGGCGTGGGGCCGGCCGCACGCTTGGGCGCGGAGGCAGCCCAGGCGCCGGGGAACCAGACGGCCGTGTACTGCTCGATGGCGTCGCGCAGCCCGGTGGTGACGGCTCCGTCCCACGGGGGGCGGCCGGGGCGGTGGTAGGTGCCGAAGGTGCCGTACTGCTTGGTGTTCGGAGGGGTGTTGGTGGCTTCGTCGCGGCGGTGGAAGGTTCCGTGGTCCACGAAGCTGAGTGCCACCGCGTCGATCTCCCCGCGTTCCGGGTGGACGACTGCGACACGCAGCCCGCCGTAGGTGTCCGCGTGGATGGTGCGGGTGAAGTCAATCCGCAAACGCAGCGGCGTGCCCGGCACGGGGGCGGCGTAGTAGGTGTTGCCCACGACGGCGTGCTCGTGGAAAGGAAGGCACAGCTCGGTGAAGAACTCGGGAGCCTGCAGGAACACGAGGGTCTCCGGTCGGAGTTGAGTGGAGTCAGCGGCGTTGGCCGGGCAGGGCATGTCGGCTGGTGGTGCTCCAGCGCGGAACGCTGGCCGCGGGAAGCGCGGCCGGGCGGCGGGACGCTGCGGCCCGCCGGACGTCGAGCGGGGTGGGCGTCGGCGGAGAGGGCGGGTGGATCGGGGAAGTCTGGGCGTGGTCCTTGACGTAGCTGGAAGTGTCGTCCCGCCATCGAGGCAGGGGTGCGGGGTCGGCCACGGCCTCGGTCACAGCTCGCAGAAGGGCTGCGGGGGTGTCGGTGCTGGCCGTGGCGTACCAGTAGGGCCGAGCTGAGGAGGTGCCGGCCCACAGGTGCCAGCGCGCGTCGCGGGTTTCCAGCTCGATCGCCGGGTCGAGGTCGCCGGTGGTGTATTCCAGCGTGGCGAGCCCGTCGGGTGCGGTGATGGCGAAGGTCCTTAGATCCGGGCGGTCGAAGCACCAGCCTCGATTGATGAGCGGGTCAACGGCCTGGAACGGGTCACGGTCGGTGCTTCCGGCAAGCGGGCGGGCAAGGTAGCGGTCTGGGCCCTGCCGGTACGCCTCGGCGAGGGCGGTGGTGAAGGCAGTGACGAACTCCGTGGGCGCGCTGTCGTTGAAGCAGACGCCCCAGGCCGGTGGGCCGAAGGCGTCCTTGTAGGCGTTGATGCGCCACAGGCCGTCGTCGTCGCCTTCGGGGAGGTAGCCGAGGCGGACCTTGCCGTCGAGGGCCGTGAGGTAGGCGTTGCCGAGGTGGTCGTGGTGCAGATCCCAGCCGAGGTCGCGCAGCGGGTCGAGGCCGGGGTCGCTGACCGCGGTGGAGCGGGCCAGGTGGCGTGGGGAGACGTAGACGTCGCCGTCGATGGTGTCGTGGTCGTCGTGGGGCACTGAATCCTGGGGGGGAGGAGGAAGCGGGTCAGTTCGGGGGCTGCAGGGCGGCTGCGAGGTCGGTGGGGTGGCCGGTGTAGTGCAGGGTGCGCAGGCCCAGGTGGCGGGCTGCATGGCAGTTGTCGTCTCGGTCGTCCACGAAGAGGACGCGGTCGGGGTCTGCGGCGCCGGTGGCGTTCATCGCGTGCTGGTAGGCGGCCGGGTCGGGTTTGCAGACCTGGAGCCGGGCCGAGTAGAAGGCGTGGCTCATCAGGCGGCGCCACGGGCGGCGGTCGAGGACATCGCTGAGGTGGCGGGGTGCGTTCGACAGCAAGACCAGCGGCAGCCCGGACTCGTGGGCCTGGTGGAGAACATCGATGACGTGATCGTCGATGGACGTCCACATGTCGGTATCGGCGTCGCGGAGTCCACGCAGCCTGCGGGCACCGGGGTGGTGGCCGAGGACCGTGGCCCAGTACGCGAGGTCGCTGAGGTGGCCTGCGTCGTAGGCGGTGCGGGCGTTCCAGAAGGCGTTCTGGAAGGCGGGGAGGCCGTCCTCGGGCCACAGCGCGGTGCGGGCCAGGCGGAGCCACTGGTCGGTGGTGGGTTGCAGGCCGATGACGCCGTTGTAGTCGAGAATGACGGCGTCCAGGCCCGCGTGGGCAGTGGTGGGCGTCAAGGGGTGGTGTTCTCCAGGGCGCGGTGGGCGAGGACGGCGACGGCGGCTGCGAGGAGGGCGGGCAGCAGCAGGGCCGTGGGCAGGGTGGTGGCGCTGGCCAGGGCTCCGATGAGGGCCGGGCCGGCGAGGAGGCCGAGATAGCCGGTGGCGGTGACCGTGGCCACGGCCTTGGCGCCTCCGGCGCCGGCCGCGGTGATGAGCGAGGGGACGGTGGTGGACAGGCCGAGTCCGAAGACCGCCCAGCCCGTCAGCGCCAGTGGGGTGCTGTTCCCGATGACGCCGATGGTGAGTCCGGCCGTGGCGAGAAGGGCTCCGGCCCGTACGACTGTCGGGGCGCCGAAGGCAGCGGTGAGCCGGTCACCGGTCAGCCGTCCGGCCGCCATGGCCGCGCTGTACAGCGCGAACGCGGTGGCGCTCGCGGCCGTCGGGGCGCCCAGGGTGTGCAGGTGCACGGCGGCCCAGTCAGCGGCGGCTCCCTCGCCCAGCAGGCTCGCAGCGGCCAGGGCGGCCAGAAGCCAGAGCTTCCCCGGCGACGAAAGCAGGGGCAGCTTCCCGGCGCCAGCGCGCATTGCGGGTCGCTCTGCGCCGCTCAGGCTTCGGGTGACCGGCACCGCTGCGACAGCGGCCCCGGCCAGGAGGGCGCCTGTTGCGGTGAAGAGTGTGCTGTGCGGGGCCTGGGCGGTGAGGGCGGCCAGGGCGGCGCCGGCGAGGGCGCCGAGGGAGTAGGCGGCGTGAAGACCAGACATGATGGGCCGGCCGAAGGCGTTCTGGCAGCGGACGGCCGCAGTGTTGGCGGCCACATCGAGGACGCCGTGCGCGAGACCGAACGCGAGAGCCGCCAGCAGCAACGCGGACAGACTCTCGCCTTGTCCCACGAGGACGAGGCACCCGGCCAGGGCGATGGACCCACTGGTGAGCTGGGCTGGTAGCCGCGCCGGGCGGGCGTAGCGGCCTCCGAGCTGCAGTCCAGCGACCATGCCGACGGCGGCGGCCAGCAGGACCAGGGCCAGCCCTGCGGTGCCGAGGTGGGCAGCCTGCTGCACGGCGGGCATCCGGGCGCCCCACACCGCCATGATGGCCCCCAGGCCGAGGAAATAGCCGGTCAGCAATGCCCGGCTATGCCGGTCAGCCGCAGACACCGCGCTCACGCCGCAGCGCTACGGGGGCCGGAGGTCCGGTCGAGGACCGCGGTGACGGCACGAGCAGCCTGGTCGGCGCGTGCACGCGCCTGCTGGCCGGTGGTGGCAGTGGTGATGAGGTAGCCGATCCGGCCGGTGTACAGGTTTCCTCCGTCGGCGGGGAGGAGGAGCTGGTCACCGGGGCGGCACTGGTAGTGCACCCGGTCCAGCCACGTCGGGCGGGGCCCGTCGTAGGTGAGGTGGGTGAGGGTGCCGGAGGTGTCCGGATAGAGGAGCCGGATGGCGGCGGCCGAGGACCTGGTGGGCGTGAGGTCGGGGGTGCGGTCGCAGGCGATGTCGGCGGCGGCACGGACCAGGTCGATGCCGGTGGCGAGACGCACGAGGTGGCCGATCATGTCTCCGGCCAGGCGAGCGTTGACCTCGATGAGGCGGGGCCTGCCGTCGACGAGGCGCATCTCTATGTGGCTGACGCCGTCGGTGATGCCGAGGGCGTTGATCGCCGCCCGGGCGGCCGGCGCGACGGTCTCCCGGAGCGGGTCGTCGGCGTCCACACTGTGGGCCAGCTGCTCGAAGTGCGGCGGAGGGCTGATGGTCTTGCGGTTGACCGCCACCACCGTGGTGGCGCCGCGGTAGGTGACACACTCCACGGAGATCTCCGGCCCGTCGAGGAACTCCTCGACGAGGACGCTGGTGCTCTCGGTGCCCTGACCGGCCGTCCGTTCGGCCGCCCGGTAGGCGGCCGTGAGCTGGTCGCGGTCATCGACGCGGAGCACGCCGATGGCACCCGCGTGTGAGGCAGGCTTCAGCACTACGGGATAGCCGATCCGGTCGGCGGCGGCTTCGGCCTCCTGCCGGGTACGCACGCTCACCGAAGCGGCCGAGGGCACGCCGTGGCGGGCGAACAGCGACCGAGCGGTGGCCTTGTTGCGGCACCCCTGCATCACTTCGGGCGAGGTGGTGGACAAGCCGAGCTGGCGGGCGAGTCGGGCGGTCGGGACCACACTCCACTCGTCCCAGGTCATGACACCGGCGAGGTCGTGGCGTGCGGCCAGGGCCCGGCCCCCCGCCAACAGCGCGGCAGGATCGCTGAGGTCCACGACGGCGTGATCGGTGATGTGTGGCTTCTCCCACGAGGGTTCGGTGCCGGTGAGCAGCACGACTCTGTAGGCGTCGGCGACCTGCTCAAGGCAGTAGCCGCGGTAGTTCTCATCTCCGGGAGCGACGACAAGTACAACAGGGCGAGCGGGCAAGAGGGAATTCTCCGTATCAAGGGACGGCAGGGCAGGGAAAAGGGGGTGTCTCAGGCGGCGCGGCGCCGGCGCAGCTCGAACGCGTGGGACCAGTGGGGGTGGTCGTCGATGAGGCGACGGGCGTAGAGAGCGGTGAAGTTGTTGTTCAGCCCGGCGACGCCGTACGGGAGTTGACGTCGCAGGTCTTCGAAGAGGTCCTTGAGGCTGATCCGGGTGGCGCCGGCGGCCAGGCGGCGGGCGGCCATGCGTTCGAGGGATCGGTACACGTGCGGGTTGCGGGCGTCGAAGGCGTGGAACTGCTCGGTGATGGTGCGGCCGGTCGCTCGGTGCGACCCGAGGGCGGCGATGGTCATAGGGGTCCTCCACGGGCGGGACAGCCGGGTCAGGCGCGCAGGGCAGGGTCGGTGCGCAGGCGGGCGAAGGCGCAGAACAGGCCGAGGGTTTGCAGGGCGGCACAGGCGGTGATGACGTGGCCCAGCGCGTCGGGCGGGGTGAGCGCGGTGAGCACGCCGGCGAGGGGGAAGGGCAGCAGGAGGATGAGGATGGTGGCCGACAGGGTGCTGCCGAATGCCTCCGGGGGGATCAGGCGGGAGCGCAGGGTGCGCAGGACGACCGCCAAGCCGCCATCGGCTGCCATCAGGACTGCGACCATGACCAGGTAGGACAGGTAGTCGGGGGCCAGGGCGGCTGCGAGACAGGCGAGCGAAGCGATGACGGAGCAGGCGACTCCCACCGGCCACAGGCCCAGGCGGTCCAACGCGAACCGACAGACGGTGACGGCCACCAAAGTGGCCGCCGCTGCGGCGGACCACACCAGGCCGACGGCCGTGGTGGACTGCCCGAAGTGCTGGACGACGATCACCGGACCGGCTGCCTGGAGAAGGCCGATAGACAGGTTGGACAGGGTCAGCCCGGCCACCAACCAGCCGAGCGCGGGGAGCGCGCGGATGGTGCGCCACCCGGTGACGAGCCCGGCGCCGGGCCGTCCCTTCGGCGCGCGGGCCGGGGCCACGGGTGAGGGCGGTGTGCGCAGGGCGAGCAGCGCGGCAAGCAGCGAGAGCACGGTGACCACCGCGAGCATCGACGGCGGCCCGGCGAGCAGCAGCACGCCGGCGAGCGCCGGTCCGGCCAAGGTCGCCGTCTGGTCGATGCCGAGCAGGGCAGCCTGGACACGGTGAGCCCGAGGTCCCGCTCGGCGGCCGGCGGCGGCACCTGCAGTCTCGACGGCGATGTAGCTGAACTCAGTGAGCACACCGGTCGCCGCCGCCAGCACCATCACCGTCACGCTCGCCGCAGCACCGGACGGGTAGAGGTACAGCAGGACAGCGCCGGCGGCGAGAGCCAGCGCCCGTCCCAGGGAGGCGAGGTGGAAGACCACCGAGGCGCCGCGTCGGTCGACGATCGGCCCGGCCCACCCGAACGCTGCCAGGCGCGGGATCCACTCCAGGGCGAAGGCGGCCCCTGTCAGTACGGCGGATCCAGTCGTGGCCAGAACGAGCAACGGGATGCCGTAGGTGGA
Organism: Streptomyces sp. CCM_MD2014; assembly: GCF_000772045.1. Taxonomy (GTDB): domain Bacteria; phylum Actinomycetota; class Actinomycetes; order Streptomycetales; family Streptomycetaceae; genus Streptomyces; species Streptomyces salinarius. The sequence goes on from NZ_CP009754.1 coordinate 1,542,035, forward strand.
CATCGCGAATGCCAACGCGTCCGCCGTGCGCGGCAGGTAAATGCTGCTCATCAGCCCTGCCGTGTGGCGTGCGTGCCGGGGTGTGACCGCTGCGCTCACGCGGCCCGCTCGGGCTCGGCCCTGGTCACCTGGGGGTTGCCGGCCAGCCACTGGATCAGGTGCGTGCGGACGCGCGCTAGGTCCGCCTCAGCCTCCGCGCTGATCGGGTGCGCGTCGGGCAGGGGTGCGGGGCGGTCGGCGTTCCCGGGGGTGAGTGAGGGTGCCAGCAGGCCGAGAACGTGCTGGATGCGGCTGCTGAACTCGCAGACGGCGGCGGGGGCCGAGTGACGCCGCGCCCACCGGGCTAGCGCGTCGTACAAGTCGGCCAGTTCCATCCCGGAGTCCGTGAGTTCCAGACCGGCGCCGGACGCGACCCGGACGAGGCCGTGGGCACGGGCCGTGTCGGATGCACTGCGCAGTTGGTGCGCGGAAAGGTCGGGCAGGGTGCCGGCGAGCCGTCGCGGCGGTATGGCGCCGTTGTCGTCGATCTCGGTGATCAGACGGATCAAGGAGCGTGAGGCCAGCAGGTCGATGACCTGGCGCGCTTCGGCAGGGGGGAAGGAAGTGCTCATCGGCGCGGGCCTCCCGCCGGGATGGCTGCCGTCGGGCGGCCGGTGGCAGCGTGCGAGAAGAGGTCGCGGTGGTGCCACACCGGGGACGACCCAACCGCCCGAGCAGGTGGAAGCGCCACGGGCGCCGGCCGTGACGGGCTGCTGACCCACGGCCTCGGCGCGCTCTTGGCCTGCGGCTGCCCCCAGACGGGGTGGCTGGCTGCCTGGTCGAGGGGTTGCCCGGCGGACCAGGCGGACAGCGTGCCGAGGACGGGGCCCAGGGCGTCGCCGGCGGCGGACAGCCGGTAGGGCCGGCCGTTTCCCTCGGTATCGGCCAGACCGTCGGCAACGAGCTGGCGCAACGGCGGATAGATGTTGGTCCAGTCGCTGCTGGGCATCACGATCCGGGCCAGAACCCGGCCACTGACCTCCTTACGCGACTTGAGCACCCACAGGATGGCGGCAGCATGGCGCCGGGTGAGCAGGGTGAGGCTGTCCTCGATCTGCTCGATCGCGGCCAGCGGGCGCTCCGCCTTCTCCAGGTGCTCTTCGGCCCAGGTGACGATCATCGGCAGGATCGGCAGCAGGGCAGTGGCTCGCTCGGTGTGGCCGTAGGTGACGTGCCGTGCGGTGTGTTCGGTGCGCTCGACGAGACCGGCGTCGCACAACGACTTCAACTTGGGGTGGAGCTGGCCGTTCTGCAGCCAGGACACCTTGGCCGCCAACTCGCTGTAGCGCAGCGGCGGGCCGGAGAGGGCCAGCAGGATCCTCACGTTCCAGCGCGGGGTGATCATGGCGAGGGCCTCGGTGACCCGGGCGATGTCGGCGTCGGCATCGGGGGGCAGAGCGGTGATGGCCAAGGGAGGAACTCCTGGGTGAAAGAAGGGGGAATCGCCTGGGGGTCGGGTCAGCGGCTGTGCGCCGCGCTCTGCGCCATAAGGGGCGCGGCCGGAGCAGGCGGCGCGGGAGTCGGAGAGGCAGACGTCGGGGCCGGGACGCGGGCCAGGCTCTGCAGGACGGCTGCGACCGATGTGGCCTGGGCCTCGCGGACGGCGACGGCTTCGGCGAGCCGGCGGGTGCCGTCGAGGAGGTGGGACACCTCGTGCGGGCCGATCTGCCGCTCGGGGTGGACGAGCCGGGCCAGCTGGTCGCGGTGGAAGTCGATGCTGCGCTCGGCCAGGGCGAGGGCGCCGTGCATGCCGAGCAGGGCGGACAGCATGCCGGGGGGCTGGTCCTGTGCATGGGCTTCGAGGTCGGCGAGCGGTGCGCCGTACAGGTCCTCGATCCGGTCGGCTATGTCGGTGGACGTGAGGTGGGGCAATCGGGGGCTTTCACGGTCGGCGGGCCCGGGCCGCCCCGGCACGCTGGGGTGCCGGGGCGGCAGACGGGGGCAGGGTGGCGGTGGCCTTGAGCTGTGCCGTGCGAGCGGGCCGGGTTTGCTTTGCAGGCGGGGGCATGGTGCGCAGCAGCTCGCCGAGGGCTGCGCGGTAGCCGTCGCGGGCCTCCAGTGCTGCTTCCAGCCACTGCGCGTCGAAGCGGAGCTTGTCCGCCGACAGTTCGCCCATGTCCCGCTCGGGGTCCATGTCGGCATGGACGCGGTCGCGGACGCGGGCGACCTGCTCCTCGGTGAGCGCCAGGAACGAGCGCAGCTCCAGGGCACGGGCTAGCTCGGGTGAGGCATCGTGGCCGGCAGCAGCCTCGTACAGCTCGGGTACCGGGTTCCCGAAGACCTTCTGCAGGTCGGTGTCCATGGTGCTGGCCTTGTCCCGGCTCATCGGGCGAACCTTGCCGGCCGCCACGCCGACGCCGGCGCGGGTGTCCCTGCGGGACGATGGGGAGCGCTGGTCTGCACTGCCGGGCCGCTTCGGGGCCGGATGCGGGCCAGGCGCTCTGCGGCGAGGTCCTTCTTTCCCGGGGCGTCCGGGTCGAGGAGCCACCGCACGACCATGGCCCGGCCGTCGCGGGTGGTGACGGCGGCGTTCACCCGATGGGCGAGGCCCATCGTCGGGTCGTCGACCTCGCTGGGCTGGGTCTCAAGGGCGGCGAGGAGGTCGTCCTCTGCGCGCTCCAGCACGGACTGGGCCTCGACGAGAAGGCCGTGCCACTTGACGACGTCGGTGGCGTCGGGGTTCGCGGTCGGAGCGGCGGCGACCGCGGCCTTCAACTGGTCCATGCCCATGCCGAAGCGGGCCTCGATCCGTTCGGTGAGCACGCCCACGACATCCGCAGACTCCTCGGATATGCCGTCGGTCAAAAGGGATCTCCTGTTCTGGAAAGGCCGGTGCCTGCGGAATGTGAGGGGCGGCTGTACTCGATGCCCCCGCCGCTGGGCGGGACGTGCTGGATCCAGTCAGTCCAGACACATGCGGACGTCGCGGTAGACGTAGGTGCCGGAGACCCAGCCCTTGACGCCGGTCGTCTTGTCCGTGATGTAGAGCCAGTTGCCGCTCTTCTTGGACACGCTGAACTTGTGGCTCTTGTAGAGCACGCCGAGCGCGGTGGACTTCGAGCTGGCCTTGGACCGGATGGTCACGGCGTTGGTGTGCACCGTGTACGGGAGCGGCGGCAGGTTGTGGCAGCTAACGGCAGGGGTGGCGGTTGCTGCGGTGGGTTCGGTCGCGGCGCTGGCGGGAGTGGCGGACAGCGCCGGCAGCGCGAGCGTGCCGAGCATCGCCGCGGATATGGCGATTCGGGTGGAGCGCATGCGGAAGAAACCTCCGTGAAGGCGCAGGGAATGCGGGGAAGTGGCCGCGGGAGTTGTCCCCGGCGGCTGTATAAGAGTCCGGAGAATCGGCGGTTTGGCTAACCGGCGATCGTCGGCTATGTTGCGCCGCCCGCGACTGGAACAGCGCTCAGCGAGAGCGGCCGGGCGGATGCGGGGCAGGGGCCTTCGCTACACCTGCCGGGCGGCTGGGGGTGACTGCCGGGCGGACCGGCGGGAGCGGCCCGGCCTTGCCGGTGAGGCGGTCGTCGCACCACTGCAGGGCCTCTCCGGCCGTGTCGAAGCCGCCCTCCCGCAGGGTGTGCGTCCACGTCTCGGTATCGACCTCCTCGACCACCACGCGGAACGGGCTGGGGACTTGCTCGTCCTGTGCACGCAGTACCACGACGATGACCATGTCGTCCGGGTCGTCGCTGGTGTAGGAGTAGCCCATGGCGTAGTGGTCGCCGTCGCCGACGAGGCGTCGCTCTAGTGCTCGCGTGGCCTCGTCCGCCGGTGGCGGGCCCAGTTCGGGGTGGAGGCCGATGGCTTCGGGCGGGCAGCCGCGGTGGATGAGCCAGGACTGCGCCATCGCGGGCAGCGGCAGCTGAGCGTGCTCGAAGCTGAACATGCGCTTCTCGTGGTCCCGTTGCAGATGCACGGCGAGCACCTGGGGCATGCCGGGGCGTCCCCAGGTGGCGGTTCGGTCGAACAGCACGTAGTAGCTGTTCGGGCCGTCGTGGTGTTCGGCGAGGGGGACGAGCATGTCCTCGTGGACAGCGACCTTGCGGTAGAAGTCGAGGTACCTCTCCTCGTCGGAGTCGAGGTCGTCCAGCTCGAAGTCGACGTGGGGGATGGTCTTCCGGGCCGGCGCCGGTTCGGTGGGGGACAACAAGAGCCTTTCGGTGGATCGGTGCAGTTCAGCGCCGCTTCGCTGGAGTGGACGGCGGGGCACCGGGGCGAGCCGGGCTCGTCGGCGCATGCGTTGCAGGAGTCCGGCGGGCGTCCAGCAGTGCGGCTCGTCCGGCGTCGGTGAGGGAGACGGGCTGGCCGGCGTGCACAGGGTGGCTGGTGTCCCGGACGGTGAGGCCGGCGCGTTCCAGCTGCTGCATCTGGGGATAGGGGATGCGGGTGCCGGAGGAGGCGGTCACGGACAGTCGGCCTGTCAGCAGGTGTTCGTGGAGCTTGGCACCGCCGGCGATGGCGAGCAGTGCCGCCCGGTCGTCGGTCGAGAGTCGTCCTTCGTCGGGCGTCGATGCTGCGGCGGCGGCCTCGATGGGCTCCAGGGCGGCGAGCACCTCTTGGGCGGCGGCGTCGCGCGCGTTGGCGGCTTCCTCCAGCTGGTCCACGGTGCGGTCGATGCGTACGAAGAGGGCACCGTCGACAGGGAACTCACCGCTCGTGAGACGGTTGAGCAGCTTGAGGTAGAAGGTGACGCCGATCTGGGCGCTGGCCAGCGTGCGGTGCCGGTCGACCAGCTGGGCGTGCGGGTCGTCGAGGGCGCCGCGGTCGCGGTAGGTCCACAGGGTGTCGATGTCGTGGCCGGTGACCGCTTCGAGGCGGTGGTCGAGCTGCGTGACCGCACGCCGGGTGGGTGTCGGCGCGGGTTGAGGGTGCATGGGCGGCGCTCCGTGCGTTCAGCGGGTGGGATGGTGCGCGGGGTTGGGTGCGGGGCGGGGCAGGCCCGGCAGTGCGGCAGGCGGCGGACCAGGCCGGGGCTTGGGAGGACGGGTGGTCAGCTGCGGGGAACGCGAGCGGGCCGCGTGCGTCCGAGCGCTCAGCGGCCGGCGGGTCATCCCCAGGCGGCGGCCGACCTCGTCGTAGACGTCGTTGCCCGCACGCGGCCGTACCGCGACGACGTGGATCTCCTTGGGGTGGGCGGATTCCGCGGGCGCCGGGCGGACGCCGTAGACGACGCGCCAGTCCTTGCGGCGGTCCACGAACAGCTTCCGGAATCCCTCCAGGTCGCCGTCGAGGCGCTGTCCGAAGCGCTGGGCGTTCACGACTTCCTGCAGGTAGGCGAGGGTGAGGTCGCGGATATCGCTGGGGGCCTGAAGGAGATCGGTCAGCGCGCGAGGGTCGAAGCTCAGTCCGAAGGCGGGCTGTCCCGCTCCCGCGGTCATGGCGTCGGCTCGCCCGGCTCGGCAGTGCCGGCGCCATCCGCCGTGGCCGCGGTCTCGGTGCGCACGGACGGCGGCGGGCCGGGCAGGAGACGGTGAGCGGGCCGGTCGGGGGAGGTCATGCAGGCCGACAGCGGTCCGCCCGGCGCGCGAATCGTGGCGACGGCGTGGGTGAGGAAGTCGCGGTGCCACACGAACAGGCCGGAGAGCCCGGCTTCGGGGTCCTTGTGCTGCTGGTAGGCGAGCCACAGGGCGTGGAGCCAGGCCACGACGTCGTCGTGCTCCTGCCACTGCAGGCACCAAGGTGCCGCGGTGGTGACCTCCGCTCCGTAGACCGGGAGGAAGAAGTCGTCGACCCAGTCCGAGAGGGCGTCGAGTTCGTCTTCCCGTTCCTCCCCGTCGAGTTCCAGGATCGGGCGAGGCTCCGGCGGAACGGCGGCCGGAGGCCCGCCGAGTCCCGGCATACCGAACGCGGCGAACGGTGACCCGCTCGGCGCCGGCGCGGATGCGAGGTGGTCGAGCTGCTGAGCCTGTTGCGCCGACTGCTCCATGAGCCGCCGCACGCTCGCCTCGATTCCCTCCAACTGCGGATCCGGAATACGAACCGGCTCCAGCTCCCCATCGTCAGACGGCCTTGCGGATTCGGACATTGAAAGTTCAGCCTCCTACGAGACACGGGTTGGGAGAAAGGCGAAGGCGTCCTTGCACGGACCGGGCAGTGAAATTGCACGTCCGCTCCGGCGGTGCTCCGCCGGCGGCTCAGCAGGGAGCCGGTTGCGTTGGCGGCAGGAGAGGACGCGGCTCAGGTGGCGAGGACCACGTCGTCCTTGGTGAGGGTGGCGCGGATCGTCTCGGTGAGCCGGTCGGCCGCGATCGCCGCGTAGTGCTCGGTCTTCTCCACGCCGATGAAGTCCCGGCCTTCCAGCAGGGCGGCGACGCCCGTGGAGCCGGAGCCGGCGCAGAAGTCGAGGACCGTGCCGCCTTCGGGGCTGATCTTGACCAGCTCGCGCATCACCTCGACCGGCTTCTGCGTGATGTGCTGGCGCTTGGACCCCGAGGGCTGCGAAGCCGAGTACATACCCGGTAGGTAGACCGGGTTCCGGGAGCCGTCGATCGGCCCCTTGGACGCCCAGACGATGAATTCGCAGTTCTGGGTGAACCGGCCCTTCTGGGGCCTGGCCTGCGGCTTGTGCCAGGCCAGCACACCCCGCCACAGCCACCCGGCCGCCTGGATCGCGTCCGTCGTCGTGGGGAGCTGGCGCCAGTCGGTGAACAGCAGCGCGGTCCCGCCGGTCTTCGTCAGCCGGTGCGATTCGGTCATGATCTGCGTCAGCCAGAAGCCATAGGAGCGCTGGTCCATGTTCTCGCCGGTGAAGTCGGCAAGGTCGTTCTTGGAATCGGCGGAGGTGTACTTCTGCTTCGCGGAGCGGGTGGTGCGCTCCTTCGCGGTCCGGCCGCCGCTGTTGTACGGCGGGTCGGTGATGACGGAGTCGACGCAGCCGTCCGGTAGGCCGGAGAGAACGGCCAGAGCGTCGCCCTGGTGCAGGGAAAAAGGCAAAGAGGAACCCCTATTCGGGTGCGGAAATCGCGGAGGGAAACACCGCCTCGCACAAGCGTCCTCGCGGGCCGGAACCGGGCATGCAGAAGCCCGTGGCCGCAGACCGAGGAGGGCGAGGGGGAGTCAAAAAACTGTAGAGGCGAATCCGCCGACGACCAAGAAACCCTTACCGATGTACCGGTTTTCGGCACCTCACGCCGAGCTTTTTGGTCAACCGCCGATCCGCACCTACTGTTTTTGAACCGCCCGGCGCACACCGCCGCTGGCTACATCCTCGCCACACCTCATGGAGATACCCCTGCCCCGGCACACCTAGCTCACAGCCGGCCGCGCGGAGCGAGCGGCAACTCCCCCGCACCGGCCCGCCTCCGATCGCCCACCCCGGCTGCCGCGCCCTTCCACCACGCCTCGCGAACGCGGCACGCCGGACACCACATCCCGAAGGACTCGTTCATGACGTCTGACCACCCATCCATGCCCGAACCCGCTGACCGGCGAGCGGTCCGCTCGGGTTGAAGGCACTCGCCGCCGGCATCGGCGTCGTCTTCCTCTCCCCGATCCTGCTCGCCGGCGCCGGCATGATGCTCGCCTCCTCCGCCGAAGCCGTACAGAGCAGCAGCTCCTTCAGCAACTGCCTGACCGACATCGACAGCGACAAGGTCGCCGAGCAGGTCACCAAGATTCTCGACGGCGCGTCCGGCAGGGACGTTGACATTGAGGGCCTGGACCTGCCCGCCGAGCAGGTCCCCAACGCGGCGACGATCGTGGCCGCCGGCCTCTCGCTCGACGTTCCCAAGAAGGGACAGATCATCGCGCTCGCCACGGCGATGCAGGAGAGCCGGCTGCGCAACCTGGGCTACGGGGACCGCGACTCCCTCGGTCTCTTCCAGCAGCGTCCGTCCCAGGGGTGGGGCCGCGCCCAGCAGATCCGCGACCCAACCTACGCGAGCGAGCAGTTCTACAAGCACCTGCTCAAGGTGGACGGCTGGCAGCAGATGACCGTCACCCAGGCCGCGCAAGCCGTGCAGAAATCCGGCCTGCCGGACGCGTACGCGCAGTGGGAGAACCTGGCCACCGCGTTGCAGGCCGCCATCGTCAAGACCTTCCCTGGCGCCGGGGATGCCACGGATGACAAGGACGAGAAGCCGTCGACCAGTACGACCGGCTGCGCGCCGGGCCAGGACGGTTCCGGCTTCGGCCGCATCCCCGAAGGGAGCGTCCCCAAGGGCTACTCGATCCCCAAGGACGCCGACCCGAAGGCCCGTAAGGCCATCGAGTGGGCGATGCACCAGCTCGGCACGCTCTACCAGTGGGGCGGATCCTGCACCAACGCACACGGCCCCGACCCCATGGGCCGCTGCGACTGCTCCAGCCTGATGCAGCAGGCGTACGCCCATGCTGGCATCACGCTCACCCGCACCACATACACGCAGGTCAACGAAGGCAAGGCTGTCTCGCCCGCTCACCTCAAGCCCGGCGACCTGATCTTCAGCCGCGGTACCGCCGCACGGCCTGAGCACGTCGGCATGTACATGGGCGAGGGCCTCGTGATTGAGGCGCCACGCACCACCAAGCCGGTGCGGATCACCCCGATCAAGGACTGGGACATTCTCGCCGTCCGCCGCGTCCTCTGACGCCGCCCCGCCCGGTGTCAGCCCGGGCGGGCCGGGCTGACGCGGCCACTTCCGTGCCCTTCGCTCGCCTCTCCCTCCGCTTTCACCTTCCCGTTGGGCCTCGCCGGGCCCGCGTATGCAAGGAGCCTCGCACCACCTATGTCCGTCCCTCTCGCAGACCGCGTCATCCAGCTCGCCTACGACCCAGGAATCACGCCCAAAGGCGGCGGGCTGCCTGGCCTCGCCGTGCTGAAGAACGTGGTCAACAGCATCAACATGTTCGGGATCATCGCCGTCGTCGGCGCCCTCGCCGTCTCGCTAGGCGTATGGGCCTGGGGCCACCACACCGGTGGACACCAGGCCGAGGCCAACGGGAAGAAGGGCGCCGTCGTCGCCGCCGGCGCCGCCCTCGGTCTGGGTGCCGCGAACGGCATCGTGGCCTTCTTCTCCGGCCTGGGATCGCAGGTCCACTGATGCGGAAACGCTTCCCCTCCTCTTCGCTGTCCTCGTACGGCTCGGGCTGGTCGACGAACCAGCGCATCGCGATCGGCGCCACCGTTGTCGCCGTTCTACTTGCCCTCGCCGGGGTCGTTGCCCTGCTGACCGGCGGTGGCAACAGCCAGCAGACTCCCGATGCCGCGCCACCGGCTCCCACGGGCGGCCCGTCCCACTCCGAGGCTGCTCCCAAGCCTTCCTCCGGGTCCGGGTCGGTGCCCAAGCCGCCGCAGATCGCCGAGCCGGTCGCCTACGCCAAGGCAGCGGCCCAGATGCTCTGGTCCTACGACACCCGCGACACCAGCCGCGACCAGCAACTCGCCGGCATGCGCGCCTGGATGACCACCGAGACCAAGTACGCCGACTGGACCTCGGTCGCAGGCCAGGTCCCCGACCCCGTGCTGTGGTCACGGATGGCCGACCAGGACCAGCACGCCACCGCCCACATCACCGAAGGCCACTACCCCGGCGCGTTCAAACAGGCCCTGGCCGAGGATCCGTCCGCGATCACCGAGGCGTACATCTACGTCGTCACCGTCAACGGCAAGCAGACCCTCAGCTGGAAGAAGGGCGGCGGCGGAGCCGAGGAACGCGCCGTGACCCTGGCCGTCCAGTGCCGCCCGAACCACGACTGCACCCTGGCCGCCATCGCACCGAGCGTCACGCAGTGACCCGCGTCTGAGACACGAAAGAAGGAGTAACTCCTCGTGGGTTTCTGTGATTTCCCCCTGGCGGACAAACTGTGCGCCGTCGGCGACGCGGTGGACTTCGCCTCGGACCCGGGCAAGGCCATCGGTGACTGGATGGCGAAGTCCGCCGGTGAACTGGCAGCCGCCGCAGCCGACCTGGCCGCCGAAGCCGTCAACACCACCACCAAGGTCGATCTGAACGCCGGGTGGTTCCGCGACAACTACGAAATGCTGTTGCCGCTGGGCCTGGTCCTGCTGGTCGCCACCTTCTGCGCGCAACTGGTCCGGGCCGCCATCAGACGCGACGGGCAAGCCCTTACCCAAGCATTCACGGGCACCGCGTCCGGAGTCCTGTTCGCCTTCTGCGCCATCGCCCTGACCACAGTCGCCATCGAGGTCGTGGACGCCGTCAGCGACGGCCTGTTCAAAGCCGCACACCTGAACATCGAATCGGCCGTGCGCCGCGTGGTGAAGGTCAGCCAAATCGGGGCGCTGTCCGGTCTCGGCTGGCTCGTCCCGGTCGTCACCGGACTCGGCGCCGCCATCGGCGCCTTCCTCTACTGGTGCGTGATGATGGTCCGCAAGGTCGGCATCCTCGTCATGGTCACCCTCGCGGTCTTCGCCTCCGCCGGCGGCGGCTGGGAAGTCGCCCGGCGCTGGCGCAAGGGCTGGATCGAAGCCACCGCCACCCTCGTCGTCTCCAAGCTCCTGATGACCGTCATCTTCGTCCTCGGTATCGCCGCCATGGGCAAGACCGAAGCCAATGACGGCATCGCCGCGCTCGCCGACGTCATGTCCGGCATCGTGATCATGGTCCTGGTGCTGCTGTGCCCGTACGCCGTCTTCAAATTCGTGCACTGGGCGGCCGACGGCACCGACGGCGAGTCCATCCACCGTGCCGGTGGCGCCGGGGCCCAGATCGCCAAGGCCCACGCCGAGAAGGCCGCCCGCAAGGCCGCCGCAGCCGCAGCCACCGCCGGAACCGGTGGCGCCGCAGCCGGAGCAGGTGGCGCTGCCGCCATGGGGAGTGCCGCACCGCAAGGCCCCGACGGCGGCGGATTCCCCGGCGACATCGCCACCGACCCGACCGGCGGCGAAGGCAAGGACGGTTCGCAGGGCGGTGGTACGGGAGGCTCGCCCGGCGGCGATGCCGTCAAGTCCGGCCTGGAGAAAGCCGTCCAGCCCGCGCCGACCAGCGTGTCCGACGACACCAGCGGCCAGGTGGGAGGCAGCCCTGGACCCGGCGGATCCGGCGCGCATGCCGCGTCCGGCCAGGGCGGCGGATGGCAGACCACTCCGCCGACAACGACACCGCCTCCGCAGGGCGCACCCCCGTCCTCCGGCTCACAGGACGCCGCGTCGAGCGGGTCGGCACCGCCGCCGCCTCCGACCGGCCTCTGATCCCTGCCCGACGCCCGGGGGCGGGACGTGCACACCACCTCCCGCCCCCGGCCTCCACCCGCGCCTCCAGGACCCGCCCCCATGACTGACCTCTTTGTTGCTCCGGTCACGGTGAAGTTCCCCCACCGGAGCCGCCGCGGCATCCTCCTCGGCCTCTCCCTGCCCCAACTCGTTCTCGTCTCCTGCACACTGGCCCTGCTGCTGCTGACGGTGATCTCCACCGGGCTACTCGGCGCCGTTGCCCTGGCACCGCTGTGGGCGGCATCCGGCGCACTCGTCGCCATCCGCCGCCACGGCCGCTCCCTCATCGACTGGGCACCGATCGTCACCCGGTACGCGCACCGCCGCCGCACCGGCCAGACCCTCTGGCTCGCCCGACCTGTCACCAGGCCCCGGCAGGACGGCCTCCTCCATCTGCCCGGCACCGCCGCTTCCCTCAAAGTCGTCACCCCCGGCGATTCCGCCAACGGAGCCGCCGCCGTCCACGACCCGCACCAGCAGACCCTGACCGCCATCGCCCGCGTCACCAGCCGTGCCTTCGCCCTCCTCGACCCAGCCACCCAGAACCACAACGTGAGCAGCTGGGGGCGCGCGCTGGCAGGTATCGCCCGCACCGGGCACGTCGCCACCGTGCAGGTCCTGGAGCGCACCGTGCCCGACAGCGGTGACACGCTCACCCGCCACTGGACCCAGAACGGGCAGCCCCAGACCCCCGTCGCCGGACAGATCTACTCCGAACTGGTCGCCTCGGCCGGCCCGGCCGCCGCTCCGCACGAGACCTACCTCGCCATCTCCCTCGACCTCAAGGCCGCCCGGCGCCTGATCAACCAGGCCGGCGGAGGGCTGCCCGGGGCATTCACCGTCATGGAGCAGACCACCGCCTCCATCGCCCAGGCCGCCCGCAACGCCGGCCTGATGGTCACCGGATGGCTGAGCGCGCGGGAGATCGCCGCCGTCATCCGCACTGCCTACGACCCCAAGGCGCTCGCCGCGCTCCAGCAGTGGTCCGAGACCGGCCGCGCTGAGGCCGACCCCGCAGCCGCCGGTCCCGTCGTGCAGTTCGAGGAGTACGACCGCCTCGCCACCGACAGCGCGCGGCACGCGACGTACTGGGTGGAGAACTGGCCGCGCACCGAGATGGGGGCAGGGTTCCTGCACGGGATCATGTTCACGGCCGGCGTGCGCCGCACCCTGTCCCTTGTCTACGTGCCGCAGGGGCTCGAGTCCGCACTGCGGGACGTCCAGCGCAAGAAGGCCGCGATCATCGCCGACGCCAACGAGCGCGCCCGCCGCGGGCAGGTCGACTCCGAAGAGGATTCCGTCGAGTACGCCGACGTCAAGACCCGCGAACGCCAGCTCATCGCCGGGCACGCGGACGTGGCCCTGACCGGCCTGGTCACCGTCACCGCCGAGACCGACGCCCTCCTGGACGCCGCCTGCGCACAGATCGAGACCCACGCCGTCACCTCCGGCGTCGATCTTCGCAAGCTCAACTACCAGCAGCCGGACGCCTTCGCCCTCTCCGCGCTTCCGCTCGCCCGCACCGCCCTGTGAACCAGCAGCGCCCGTGCACGCCCTGACCCACTGCACTCCGGATCACCCGCGACGGGACGCCCCTTCACCACCCTGCCGACCGGCAGGAAGGACCACTACCTTTGACCTCTCCCCCGCGCCCCGACGACGCGCACCCCTACCTCCGCGCCGCGAGCGCCGGCATCCGCCACCACACACGCGCCCTCACGCCCTCGGACGCAGACCCGCCCAGGCCCGTGGACCGTCTGCACCTCGATGTACTGCACGCCCACCTCACCGCTCTGCTCCAGCTTCTGGACCGGCTCGCCGACCACACCCGGCCCCCGCACCCGGCCGCCGGACGTCACCTGGCCACCGCCCACACCAGGCTCTGGCAGGCCACCACCGAAGTCCACGCCGCCTTCCACCTGCTGCCCGGCACACCCCAGGCCGACGCCGAGACAAGCGCCTGCCATCCAGAGCGGCTTCCCGAGGGCCTGCCCGTGCTGACGATCTGCCAGCGCCACCTCGCCGCCGGACACGTCGTCCGCCGCAAGACCACCCCCACCGACCTCCGCCCGCACGCCACGGCCTGCGTGCGATGAGCACCACCCGCAGAATCGAGGGGCCCCCGATGAGCCACCGGCCCGCCCGCCGCGCCCGCCGCGCGTCCGCCAGCCCGCTGTTCACCCCCCACGGCACCGACCGCGCCAGCCGCAAGGCCGCCCGCCGCCAGCTCGCCGAGGCCGCCGCAAAAGCCCGCGCGGAAGCCAGCGCCCACCAGAGCGAAAGCACCCGCCCCGAGCAGCAGATGCCCGCCCCGCTCTACCCACCGAGCGGACGTCCCGGGCCCGCCTCCGCTCGCGGGAACCGGCTAAAACTTCCCGCCCACCGCATGACCACCGCCGTCGCGGCCGGCGCCTATCCCTTCCTCGCCGAAGGCGGACTCGGCGCCGAGGGCATCTACATCGGACGCGACGTCCACGCCGAGGCGTCATTCGTCTTCGATCCGTTCGCTCTGTACGGCAAGGTCGAAGGGTTCACCAACCCGAACCTGCTGCTCGCCGGCGTGATCGGCCAGGGCAAGAGCGCGCTGGCCAAGTCCTTCGCGCTGCGGTCGGTCGCCTTCGGGTACCGCGTCTACGTCCCGTGCGACCCGAAGGGCGAGTGGACGCCGGTCGCGGAAGCCCTCGGCGGCCGGTCCGTCGCCCTCGGTCCCGGACTGCCCGGACGCCTGAACCCCCTGGACGCAGCCCCGCGCCCGGACAGCGTGGCCGAGGCCGACTGGGTGGGCGAGATCCGCAAGCGGCGCCTGCTCCTGCTCGGCTCCCTGGCCCGGACCGTCCTGGGCCGGGACCTGATGCCCATGGAGCACACCGCCCTGGACGTAGCCCTCGACGCCGTCGTCACCCGCGCCGCCGACACACACCGCACCCCGCTTCTCGGCGACATCGCCGCCACCCTCAACAACCCGACCGACCTCGATGAGTCCGCCGGGATGATGTCGGGCCAACTCGGCGACGCAGCCCGCGACCTGGCCCACGCCATGCGGCGCCTGGTCCACGGCGACCTGGCCGGCATGTTCGACGCCCCCTCCACCGTCGCCTTCGATCCGAATGCGCCGATGCTCACCATCGACCTGTCCCGCCTCGGCGGCTCCGGGGACGACACCGCCCTCGTCCTCGCGATGACCTGCGCGAGCGCCTGGATGGAATCCGCCCTGTCCGACCCCGGCGGCGGCCGGCGCTGGATCGTGTACGACGAGGCATGGCGCCTGATGCGGCACGTCGGCCTCCTCCAGCGCATGCAGGCCCAGTGGAAGCTCTCCCGCGGCCTCGGCATCGCCAACCTCATGGTGATCCATCGGCTGTCCGACCTGCTCACCGCTGGCGACGCCGGATCACAGGGCCGCGCCCTGGCCGAGGGTCTCCTGGCGGACTGCTCCACCCGGATCATCTACCGCCAGGAGACCGACCAGCTCCACGCCGCAGCCTCCCTGCTCGGCCTGACCTCCGTCGAGATGGACGCCATCGCCCACCTCAACCGAGGGCGCGGATTGTGGAAAGTCGCAGGTCGGAGCTTCATCGTGCAGCACCTCCTGCACAGCCACGAATTGGCGCTCTTCGATACCGACGCCCGTATGCACTGAGGAGCAAAAGGCCCGTGAAGCCCGATTTCCAACGCGACCTGATACCGCGCGACGACGCGCTCCACCTTATCGGCGCACTCAACGCCATGAAGGACAAACTGCACGACGCCGCCCAGCGGTGGGAGCTGCTCGGCGAGAACGGGCACGTTCCGGCCGCGCCGTCCTACACCGCGCTGCTCCAGCACGCCACCGATGCGCAGGACCTCTCACGCGAGGTCCTCCGCCTGGCCGACGCCTTCGCCCGGAGCCCTCACCACACCACCCGGACCGGCCGGACCGTCCTGAAGCAACTCGCCACGGCCGCGACCATCTCCAGCCACGCAGCCCCGCACTTCACCGAGACCGCAGAGGCCGCCCTGTCCCTGCCCCGGACCACCAACCCCACCGACCGGCACTACCTCACGAATCGCATGGTCATCGACCACGCCTCAGCGCGAGCCTTTCTGCGGCGTGCCTCGGAATCCCTCCGCGACGCAGCCAAGGAACTCGACGACCACCTCGGCGTCCAGCGCTTCCTTGCGCCTCTGACCCGCCGGGAGGGACCGCCGGAACCACCGCCGTCCCGGCCTGGCGGTCTCCACCGCTGACCGCACCAGAGCCGTGAGCTGCTCGTGCAACAGATCGCCACCCCGGTGCAGTCCGCCCGCAACGACCCGCAGCCCGCACCAGCCCCGAAGGACTCCTGCATCATCCCCCGCGACCCAGACTTCGAGCTCTACGACAACGTCGGCCGCGACGCCGACCAGATCCAAGCCGCCCGGTACAACCTCGCCACCCGCGGCGACTTGAAGCGGTGGGCACAACGCGACGCACAGCCCTTCCGCGCCGCGTACCCCCTACCCGACCAGCCCTGGCCAGCGCCCGACCTCACCCCGTACCTGGACGCCCTCGCCGCAGCCCGGACCCCGGCGGAGATCGACGCGGTCACCGACCACGTCCTGGACGCCGCCGAACCCGCACTGCGCGCCCTGAGTGACTACCTCGTCGCCGCAGCACGGTGGAAGCAGGAGAACCGCGACGCGGCCAAGGGATCGCCTTCGCACCTGCTGATGACAGCGGCCAGCCGGGCGCTGTCCGCCCTCGCTCTCGCCGACGAAGCCGGTCTGAACAGGCTGCGCGCCGCCTATGACCCGGCCCCCGCCCCCGCCGCAGGAGGAACCATGGCCGCTGACGAAACGACCACTCCAGAACCCGGCCAGGTACCGCTCGCACCGCTGCCCGACCACCGCAACGTGCACACGCCGTGGTGGCAGGAGCTGTGGCGTCGCCACGCACACGTCATCACGCCGCTTCGGGCACGCGGGCTGCAGTGCGACATCGAATTCGGCCTCAGCACCTACAACGTGCGCGTCTCGCTCCCCGACGACAGCTACCTGGTCATCAGTCCGCCGCACGACCCGCCCTCCGAGCGACCGCCCGGAGACCCGGAGGGCTGGATCGCCACTCGCGAGCACCCCGACGACCCGACGCTGTTCGAGGTCATCTACGACTCGGCGCCCTCCAACGACCCCAGTGCTCCCCAACGGCCCGAAGCCCGCCACGGCGGCAGCACCCAACCCCTGATCGAGGCGATCGACCACCGCCTCGCCCAGCTCAGGCTGCTACCGCACCCCGCCTTGCCCCACGAAAACTCACACGTTCCCCCAGCCCAGCCGTCACCCCTCCCGCCACGGGTCCTCCCGCCGGCATCGCCGAAAGCCGCCCCACCGACCAGACGCACGCCCTGACTTCTTCCCCTTGCGAACCCTTGGAGCCTCCATCCGCACCGCCCGCCGTACTCTGCCGCTGATCATCGGCGCCGCCTGCCTCACCCTGGCCCTCACTGGCTGCTCCGACGAAGACGGCCCAGCCCAGGCCCGGCAGACGCCCAGCGCCAGCACCGCCCCGAAGCCCGCGCCCGCTCTCAGCGCTGCTCAGGCCCGCGACGTCATCACCCGCTATTCCAAGATCAACAACGAGGCCAACGCGGACCGCGACCGGCGCCTCCTCGACACCGTCGAGGACGGACCCCTGTACGCGATGTCCGTCTCGGACTACACCGAGACCGAAGGACTCCCCGCCAAGGACCGCGAGCCGTACGAGCGCTGGTCCTACGACCTCGCCAGCGCCAAGCTGTACATCCCCCGCATGGCCGACGGACAGGACCGCTGGTTCGCTGCCGCCCTCTCCAGCGAGAAGGGCAAGGCCCCCTCTCGCCTGGCCGTGTTCGCCGAACAGCCCCAGCACAAGCGTTGGGAGATGGTGTCCGTCGTCGACCTCGACAGCCAGAAGCTGCCCGACGTCGCCCTGGACCGCGAGGGATACGCGACGGCCGTGGCCGCCAACGACAACAAGCAGCTGGCCGCCGACGCCGACCTGCTGCGTACTGCCGTGCTGGACAACTTCACCACCGGAGGCACGAACACCGGAAGCAAGGTATTCGCGCCGACCAAGGCCAGCAAGCGGCAGGTCAAGGTCAACAGCGATGCCGCAACACGCTTCGGCGACCAGGGCACCAGCGTCTTCGACGGAGCCGACAACCGCTTCACGGACGCCTACGCCCTCAAGACGGAAGACGGCGGCGCGCTGGTCCTCTTCTCCCACACGCACACCCAGACCGACGCCGTCGCGCACTCCGGCCTGCAGATCAACCCCGGCAAGGAAGACCGGGCCTGGCTCCACGACGTGCCCCGCATGTCCATCCGGTACACGTTCGTGTGCAACGACGCCGCCACCGTCCCCGCGAAGGCCGAGCCCTCCCGCCTGATCGGCTACACCTGCGCCCGCACCGACGCCTCCGGCCCCCCGGTCCCCTCCTGGTCACACCGCGCGTAGCCGCACCCGCCCGCCACTTCGACGGCACCGAGGACATCCCCCGCCCCCTGCTCGCTCCGGAGAACTCCCTGTCCACACACTCCTTCATCGCCCGCCCCACCGCCGGCACGGGGTACAGCGGCATCCACGTCCAGCTCGACGGCGTGCCCAGCAACCACCTCCCGCTCCTCCTGGCCGCCTACCAGTACAAGTTCGGACGCGACGTCGAGGCCATGGCCCAGCACCTCATCGACGACATCGCCGTCGGCTGGGACGAACTCGGCACCGATCTCCTCGACGACGCCCCGCCCACGCTCGTGGCCACGCTGACCGGCGGCGAACACTGGCCCAGCCGGACCCTCGATCACCTGATCACTCCGGACGGCTCGCCCCCGGTGCGTATGACGGTCACCGACACCACCGCCAGCGACCTGGGCATGCCGTGGGGCTACATCCTGCATCCGCAGGGCATCGAAGTGATCAGCATGGCTCACACAGGCACGGGCCCCCTCGTGGCCTGGGACACCGACCCCAACACCCCCTTCAGCGACCACCCGGCGCACTGGCCCGCCATCACCACACGCCGGACGCCCACCACCTCGCGCACCGCGCGCCCACCGCGGCCCGCTGCCGGTGCAGCGCCGACCGGGCCCCGCACGGCTGCCCGCCGCTGACCCGCACCGCCCCTCATTGCCGGAGACTTCCCTGCCCGCTCCCCTGATTACGGTCGTCATCGCCACCCGCCTGCGCGACGACCGCCTCGACTACCTGACCGCCATGCACGCCAGCCTCACCCGGCAGTCCGTGCCGTGGGAGGCCGTGATCGCGCTCGACGGCACCACACCAGAGCGCCTGCCGACCGCGCTCGCGCAGGACTCCCGCATCCGCACACTGACGCTGCCCCGGCCGGTCGGCGCCGCCTGCGCCAGGAATCTGGCCCTCACTCACGTGCGCACCCCCTACGTCAACTGGGCCGATGATGACGACCAGTTCACCGATGACGCCATGTCCGTACGGCTGGACATCCTGGAATCCACCGGAGTCGGCTGGTGCGCGGGCTGGAGCGAGGACCAGCACCCCGATGGCTCGACCCGTCTGTGGCGCTGCCCGACCCCGCCCGGCCGGCACGAGGCCGGCGACGTGTGGACCTATTGGAAGACGCCGACGGACACGATCCCCATCGGGCCGACCACGATCCTCGCCCGCACCGACCTCGTGCGCGCAGCGCCGATGGGCGGCCTCGTCCAGGGCGAGGACTACGTCTATTATCCCGGCACTTTCCGTGTCCCTCGCAGGTCGTGTCGCTTAACTACCCGATGAGAAAGCGGGCGTTGTCGCATACACGCGCCGGGTCATGAGTCTCATTCTATTGGGCGTCGACCCGCCTCGCGTGACGAACACCACAGTCCTCTGGGCCGCCCATTCGTGGCGCCCCTCACCAATTGCAGTCCAGCTCGCACAGTGCATGTCGCACGTGCTCGGGCTGTCTGATCTTTCTGGTCGATTGCCGCCCGCCACCAGAACTCTGTTGCCGCCATTCGTATGGAGAAGACCTTGCGCCACCACGACCAGCCGTCCGTTGCCGTGATCACCCCGACCGGCCTGGACCCAAGTCGCCTGCCGTTCTTGAAGGAGCTCTACGAGAGCCTCCGCGCCCAAGAGGGCGTATCCCTGGAATGGATCATCGCCCCGAACGGGCCGAAGGCTGACCCGGACCTCATACCCCGGGGCATCACCCAGGACCGTCGGGTCACCGTGGTTGCCCGCCCTGGGCCCGGCCCTGCCCCCGCCCGCAACACCGCGTTGAACTACGTCAGCGCCCCGCGCGTCGCATTCGTCGATGATGACGACCGAATCCCGCCCTTCTCGCTGGCCATCCGTAACGAGCACGCCATCGTCACCGGCCTGCGCTGGGTCGCCGGCCGGTCGGCCGACTGGGATCCCGTCACGGGGAGTCTGACGACCTGGATGTGCCCGACACCCGTCGGACGCCACGCGCCGGGAGACGTCTGGACGCATTGGCCGGACCCAGAGGCCAGCAAGCCGCCCCTGGGCCACTGCATGTTGCTGACCGACACCCGCCTCGCCCAGGCGGTCGGCCATGGCGGTCTTCACAAGGGAGAGGATTACGCGTTCCTGATGGGTGTCTGCGCGCGAGCGGGCGGTGAACTGCTGAGCGACGTCGTGTATCACCGAAGGGTCCACGAAGGGCAGTGGACAGCCGAAGACACCTACCGTGACCAGGTCGAGTTCGATGCGCGCCGACACGCTTGGTTGAAGGGGCGGGCGGAGCGCGAGCTACAGGCCGAGGCCCCGCTTTCCGGTTCCGTGGGTCGATAGGTCAGGGTCCGGCGCGACAGTCCGGCCCGGGTGACTCGGCTGCCAGGGCCTTGATGTCGCAGCGTCCGCCAGATGGCAGTTCGCCGCGTAGCGCCTACCTGGCCGGAGTGAAAAGCGTCGCTTGGGGCGCCCCCCTTCCCACCGTCGTTACCACTACCGGAAGTACTCCGAACAGATGCCGGCCCATCCATCCATACCCGGTCATGGAAGCCCGCGCCTGCGAGTCCCGACCGCCGCTAACGGCCACCGCTGGCCGCCACCCGCGGCCAGCGGTGGCCGTTAGCGGCTGAGGGCGTCGCGGGTGGCGTTGAGGTCGGTGGTGCGGGGCTGGTTGAGCCGGCGGCCGGAGGCGTATTCGCCAGGGGTACACGTCGACGATGGTCAACTCGTGCGGGCGGGCGTTGGCGTGATCGGCGGTGGGGGGCGGTTGTGGTGCCGCGGGGGACTTTTTGTTGCTCGGGTGGGGTTACTCCTTCGGTAGGATACCCAAGGGGGTATCTCGAAGGAGTGTGGGTTGTGGAACTGGCGATGGCGGCTGAGGAACTGAAGACGGTGGTCAACCGGCTGCGCCGGGCGCAGGGCCAGATCGCCGGTGTGATCAAGATGATCGAGGAGGGGCGGGACTGCGAGGAGGTGGTCACGCAGCTCGCGGCGGCATCCCGGGCTCTGGACAAGGCGGGTTTCGCGATCATCGCCACGGGACTGCAGCACTGCCTGACCGATGTGGACATGGCTGCCTCCGGTGACCGGGAGCAGATGCGGGCCCGGCTGGAGAAGCTGTTCCTTTCTCTGGCCTGACCCGTGGTATGCGCCACCCCATCGCCGGCTCGGCTTGTCGGGTGGGGGCAACGATCAGCATGAAGGCGGCTACGGCCAGCAGCACGATAGCGGGGAGTCCGCCGGGTTGACCGGCGGGCTGGTGGCGACGGCGGCCTGCATCCCAGGCGTCGGCACGGTGGCCAGGGGATGGCGGGGGAAGTCTCTGCTTGCCCGGGCAAGGGATATGGACCCGAGCGGGTGTCCTATGGTGGCCGTGTCTCCAAGCGGACGCAGGAGTGACGATGAAGCGAGCAGCAGCACAAAGGCCGGCACATGCCGGTTTTCGTGGTGTGCTGGCTCTGCTTGTGGCCGTGGTGGCGCTGCTGTGTGTCTTCGGGCACGCGGAGCGTGGCGGGCCGACGCCTCCGTCCGTCGCGCAGCAGGTGCATGCACCTACCGTTTTTGAGGGGTCCGGCGGGACGGCGGCGCCGTGCGGCAAGAAGGTGATCGCCGATCACAGCGCGCAGCGGGCAGAGAGAGTGTCGTCGACGGCTTCCTGCCCCGGTCCCGCAGCGCTTCACACCGCCCCTGCGCCGTCCCTGTCACAGCACTCCGGGATGCTGTCGGGCGGCCCGGCTCCGCCGCCGCCAACGACGCTTCACTCCGTTCTGCGGATTTAGACCGGCCTGTTGGTCGTGTCCCTGAATCCTTGGAAACGGAGCTTTTCAGCATGTCTTCTTCCCCGCGCTCATGGAGTCGGGCGGGTGCCGCTCTGCGCGCTTGGCGGACCGGACAGTGGACTGTGGCGGGCGTCGGTGCCCTGGCCACAGCGGTCTTGGTCGGTGCACCGACCGACGTGGTGCCCAATCCGCTGTTCGGCCGGTCGGTACCCGTGCAGTGGTGGAACTACCCGGCCCTGGTCGTCACGGCCGTCCTGGCCGGCATCGTCCTGAGCACCTATGTGCGCCGGCCCTCTGTCCCTTCGGGGCCCAAGACCCGCGACGGCGGCCGTCTGGGAGCGGTCGGTGGCGTGCTGTCCTTCTTCGCCGTCGGCTGCCCGGTCTGCAACAAGCTCGTTCTTGTACTTCTTGGAGCTTCCGGAGCCTTGAGTTACTGGGCTCCTCTGCAGCCGCTGCTGGCCCTCCTGTCGGCGGGGCTGCTGGCGGAAGCCGCACTGCGCCGCCTGTCCTTGCAGACCGCGTGCCCGGTCACGGCCTCTGCCTGATCTGCGGCCCGGTTCTGCCCCTTCTCCCTCACATCTGAGGTGTTCCATGACTGCATCCACCCCGTCTTCGTCCCGCCGCACCCGCAGGCGCACCATCACGGCCGCGGCGGTCCTCGCCGCCGCCGCGGTGACCGGAGCTTTCGCCCTCACGCTGGACGGCTCCGAAAACCGCAACGAGGCCGCAGGCCAGTCCGCGGTTGTCACCGAGTCCGCCGCCCCGGCGCCCGCCGACGAGAGCCTGCTCGCCCTTGCCCGCCGCGATCCCTCCGACGCCCTGGCCGTCGGGCGGGCGGACGCTCCGGTGGTGCTGATCGAGTACTCCGACTTCCAGTGCCCGTTCTGTGGCCAGTTCGCCCGCAAGACGGAGCCCGAGCTGCTGCGCTCGTACGTGGACAAGGGCGTCCTGCGTATCGAGTGGCGCAACTTCCCCGTCTTCGGCGAGGAGTCCGAGCAGGCCGCGCTGGCGGGCTGGGCGGCCGGGCAGCAGAACAAGTTCTGGGAGTTCCACGACGTCGCCTACAGCAAGCCGCGTGAACGTAACGCCGGTGCGTTCAGCGCCGAGAAGCTCGTCGCCATGGCCCGTGAGGCCAAAATCACCGACATCGAGCGGTTCCGGGCGGACATGGCATCCGACAAGGCCCGAAGCGCTGTGCAGAGGGACCAGGAGGAGGGCTACAACCTCGGTGTGACCAGCACTCCGGCGTTTTTGATCAACGGCCGGCCGATCCTGGGGGCTCAGCCCACGGCCACCTTCAAGGAAGCCGTCGAGGCCGCGGCGAAGGTGGCCGGGCGATGAGCGAGGCCGGACTGGCGGTTGCCTTCCTCGGCGGTCTGCTGGCTCTGCTCAGTCCGTGCAGTGCACTGCTGCTGCCGGCCTTCTTCGCCTACTCCTTCACCAGCCGAACTCGGCTGATGGCGCGCACCGGCCTGTTCTACCTGGGCCTGTGCACGACACTCGTGCCGCTCGGCGTGGCCGGCTCGTTCGCCAGCCGCCTTTTCTACGGTCATCGGGACACCCTGGTGACAGCGGGCGGATGGACGGTCATCGCCCTGGGCGTGGCCCAGATCGCAGGGGTGGGCTTCGGTTCGCGGCGGATGGCGCAGGCCGCGGGCGGGCGCCGTTCGGGCTCGGCACTGTCGGTGTTCGCGCTGGGCGCGGTGTACGGGCTGGCGGGTTTCTGTGCGGGGCCGATCCTCGGTGGCATCCTGACCGTGGCGGCCCTGGACGGTGACCCCCTGCACGGCGGGGTGCTCCTGGCCATTTACGCCCTGGGGATGGCGGTTCCGATGTTCGTGCTGGCGTTGTTGTGGGACCGCTTCGATCTGGGCCGCAAGCGCTGGCTGCGGGGCCGGGTCTTCCGGGTGGGTCCGGTGGCCCTGCACAGCACCTCGGCCGTCGGCGGCGTGCTGTTCATCGCGCTCGGCGTGGCTTTCCTGGCCTTCGACGGCACGTCCGCACTGCCGTCGGTGCTGAGCACCGATGCCGAGTTCGCCCTGGAAGAGCGGTTGTCCGGCCTTGGCGCAGTGGTGTCGGACCGGCTGGTGCTGTTGGTCCTGGCCGCTGTGGCGGCGCTGACTGCATTGCTGGTGCTGCTCCGGCCGGTGAGAAGGCCAGATCCGCAGCCGTCGCCGGAAGAGGAGCCGTCTGTGCACGGGTAACGGGCCTTTGGCCTTATGCCCTGGCATGCGAAAGGGGGGGAGGGATCCGGAGCCGGATCCCTCCCCCCTCTTCGCGTGGTTCAGCGGTTGCGCAGTTGGGCCAGTGTGTTGTCGAGGTCGGCGGCGCGGGGACGGTTGTGGGGGAGCTTGGCGAGCATGGCGGCCATGCCGCAGGTGTTGGTCAGGGCGGAGAAGACCAGGCCGCCCGCGATGCCGGCGGAGAGGAGCTGGAAGGCGGGGTGGACGACGAGTCCGAGCAGCAGGCCGAGCAGCACGATCGCTCCTGCGGTGAGCCTCACCTGCCGTTCCATGCCCCAGGTGGCGCGGGAGGCGCCCTGGGGGCGGTGGAGCTCGTGGCCGTCGGCCGTCCAGGCGCCGGTGCCTCCCGACAGGGTGGCGGCGGTGATGCCGTTTTCGGCGAGGATTTTGCAGGCGTTCTGGGAGCGGGCGCCCGAGGCGCAGACGACCAGGACGTCGCCGCGGTCGGTTGCGTGCCGGATGTCGGGCAGCGCGCGCTGGATCTGGTCGAGGGGGATGTTGAGCGCGCCGGGGAGATGGCCGCCGGCGTATTCGCCCGGGGTGCGCACGTCGATGACGGTCAGTTCGTGCAGGCGGGTGCGCGCCTCGTCGGTGGCGAGGGCCGTGGGAGTGGTCATGGCAGATGTCCTTACGGTTCGAAAGTTGTGGGGGGACCTGAGCTGACGGGGAGCCGGGCTGACGGCGGTCCTGAGGTGCGCGGCCGGCTGGAGAAGCTTTCCCGGGCCCTGGTCTGAGCCGGTGGCGGCCCTCGTGGTCAGACGATCACGTCGACGAGCATGAAGGCCGCTACCGCGAGCAGGACACCGGCGAAGATCTTCTGAAGGGTGGTGCCGGAGATCTTCGTCGCGAGGCGTTTGCCATCCCAGGCGCCGAGGATCGCGGCTCCGGTGAAGGGGCCGATGATCTCCCAGTGGAGCCCACCGGTGGTGCCGGTGCGCGCGGCGAGCGCGGCCAGTGAGTTCACCGTGATGACGAGCAGGCTGGTGCCCACCGCCCGCCGCATGGCCAGTCCCAGGACGCCCGTCAGGGCGGGCACGGCGAGGAATCCCCCGCCGACCCCGAGAAAGCCCGTCACGGCGCCGAGTCCGGCACCGGCACCGGCCGCCTTGCCGGGACGGATCCGGTCCGGCGGCTCGGAGGCGGACGGCCGCAGCATACGCAGGGCCGCCAGCGCGGCGATACCTGCGAACGCCGCCGTCAGTACCGCTTCGGGCAGGCGCCCGGCGACGGCCCCGGCGAGGAAGGCGGGGACGATGCCCGCCGCGGCGAACAGGGCCCCTGTCTTCCATGCCACGTTCCCGTCGCGGGTGTGGGCGTACAGGGCGGTGGCGGAGGTGGCGGTGACGATGATCAGGCTTGCGGTGGTGGCGGCGGCCGGGGTGAAGCCGAGCAGGTAGATCAGCGCCGGTACGGCAAGGACGCTGCCACCGCCGCCCAGGGCTCCCAGCGCGAGACCGACGACGGCCCCGGCGATGACGGCGAGAACGAGTACGCTCACGTGATCTGGCCGTGGTTCCCGCGTTCGTCCAGGACCGGGTGTCCGGCGGCGGCCCACGCGTTCATGCCGCCCTCGACGTCGACCGCCTGCGCTCCGCGTTCGGTGAGGAGCTTCGCGGCCTGCTGGGAGCGGTGACCGCTGCGGCAGATCACCACCAGCGGCCGGCCCTCAGCTTCGGCGGGCAGGGTGGCGCCGGTGACCAGTTTCGTCAGCGGTAGGTGGACGGCGCCCGGGGCGTGGCCCGAGTTCCACTCGGGCTTCTCACGGACGTCCAGCAGGACCGCGTCGGGCTGATCACCACCGGTACGGCTGCGTGCCTCGTCGACCGTGACACGGGGCCCGTTTCGGCGAAAGAGGAACATCACACGCTTCCTTCCTTGCGGGGAATGGTCGGGAATCAGCCGGAGGCCAGGGACAGCCCGGCATCCGTCGCGGCGTCGAAGCCGTCGTCGACGGCGACCACGTCGCGGCCGGCGGCATCGAGCAGGGAGGCGGCGATCGCCGCGCGCATCCCCCCGGCGCAGTGCACCCACACCGTCCCCTGCGGCACCTCGCCGATACGGCCGTGCAGCTCGTGGATCGGAATGTGCACCGAACCCTCGATGTAGCCGCCTACGCGCTCGGAGTCCCGGCGCACGTCCAGAACCACCACGTCTTCGCCGCGCTCGCGGACCTCGGCGAGGTCGGCGAAGCGGGCCCGGGGAAAGGAGACGAGCTGCTCGCCGGCGCGGACCCAGGCAGCCGGATCACCGGTGGCGGCGGCAGCCGGGCGGTCGATACCCACCCGCGCCAGCTCCCGCTGCGCGTCGGCGATCTGCGCGGGGGTGTCGGCCAGCAGGGTGACGGGCTTGCCCCACGGGATCAGCCAGGCCAGATAGGTGGCGAGCTTGCCCTCGCCCTCGAAGTTGAACGACCCGGCCACATGCCCCTCGGCGAAGGCCATGCGGCTGCGCAGGTCCACCACCCACTCACCCGCGGCCAGCCGCGAGGCGATCTCGCCCGCGTCCGCACGACCCGGCGCAGTGAGGTCGACCGGCGCGGGGCCCGCGGCGTTGGCCGGAGCCATGTGCGCGTAGTAGGCGGGCACGTCCTCAAGCCCGGCGAGCATCTGGGCGACGAAGGTGTCCACGTCCAGGGTCAGCGCGTCGTTGGTCTCACGCTCCTTGCCGATCGTGGTCGCGTCCCCCTCGGCCTGGGAGGAGGAGCAGAAACTGCCGAACCCGTGGGTGGGCAGCACCGGCACCTCGTCCTCCAGCTCCTTGACCAGGCGGTGGGCGGAGGCGTACTGGGCCCGGGCCAGCTGCTCGGTCAGCCGCGGCTCCACCAGGTCGGGGCGGCCCACGGTGCCGATCAGCAGCGAGCCGCCGGTGAACGCCGCCACCCCGCGACCGCCCTCGGCAAGGGCGTAGGAGGTGTGGTGCGGGGTGTGCCCTGGGGTGGCGATCGCGCGCAGCACCAGGCCCTCGTCCACTGTCACCGTGTCGCCGTCGGCGACGGGGGTGCGGGCGAAGGACACGTGCGCCCCGGCCGGCACCAGGTATGCGGCGCCGGTGACGCGGGCCAGCTCCAGGCCGCCGGTGACGTAGTCGTTGTGCACATGGGTCTCCGCCACGTACGCGATGCGCACCCCGCGCCTGGCGGCGGCGGCGATCACCTGGTCGATGTCGCGCGGCGGGTCGATGACCACCGCGGCACTGGAGCCGCCGGCCAGGTAGCTGCGGTTGCCCAGGCCCTCGAACTCCAGGGTGTCAACGAAGAACACGACTACGACTCCTCTCGAACGGTGTACCCCGGGGGGTATCTGATACTCACCCTAACAGCTATACCTAGGGGGGTATTCCTGTGGTTCTGGGCGCCCCCGGAATGTGCGGGTGCGGCATTGCTCCCACTGCGGCGGGTACCCAGTGGGGTATCAAGGAATCTGGCTTTCCGCCTCACCGAAGGAGCAGCGCACCGTGTCCTACGACCGCACCGTCCGCCTGGCCGTCACCGACTTCGACGCCGCCACCACCGCCGTCCGTGAGGCTCTGGCCGATCAGGGGTTCGGCATCCTCACCGAGATCGACGTCAAGGCCACGCTGCAGGCCAAGCTCGGCCACGACATGGAGGACTACCTGATCCTGGGCGCCTGCAACCCGCCGCTGGCTCACCGGGCGCTGGAGGCGGACCGCTCCATCGGTCTGCTGCTTCCCTGCAACGTCGTCGTCCGCCGTGACGGCGACCACACGCTCGTCCAGGCGCTCGACCCGGGCACCATGGTCACCCTCACCGGCCTCGACGCCCTGAAGCCCGTCGCCGACGAAGCCACCGCCCGGCTCGACGCCGCGCTCAGCGCCCTGGCCGCCGCCTGACCTTTCCCGGCCGCGGCAGCCTCCCGGGCTGCCGCGGCCTGGGCTCTGGCGCTATCGGTACGCCGGTCACGGCGCTGACGGCACCCGGCGCCCGGCTGGTGGCGCGGCGATGCGGCGGGCGGGGCGCCAGGTGGCCACCAGTGCGACCGCGAGCAGCAGCTCGGCGATGTCGCCGCCGTAGTACATCGCCTCCGCGCCCGCCTGGACCTGCG
The DNA here is from genome assembly GCF_000772045.1 of Streptomyces sp. CCM_MD2014. Classification (GTDB taxonomy): domain Bacteria; phylum Actinomycetota; class Actinomycetes; order Streptomycetales; family Streptomycetaceae; genus Streptomyces; species Streptomyces salinarius. Next base: position 1,569,739 of record NZ_CP009754.1, read on the forward strand.
CCACGGGGGCGTGGATGTCGATGAAGTAGCCGGCGTACATGGCCTGGGAGATCAGCGCGTGCGCCGCGATCGCCACGCCCAGCACCACCAGCCGTACCGGGACGCGCGGCCGTGCGGGCGCCGGGTCGGGTCCGGCGATCACCCACACGAACAGGCATCCCGAGAGCAGGAAGTGCAGGTGGATCAGCCAGTGCAGCCCTTCGCTGCCGGTCGAGGCGTTGTACAGGCCGGTGAAGTACAGCACCGGCAGCGTGCCCACGCTCAACACCAGCGCGGTGACCGGGTTCGCGATCAGGTGGGCGGGCCGGCTGCGCAGCACCGCGGTGAGCCGGCGGGCCCGGCGCACCGGCAGGGTCCGCAGCAGCAGCGTGAGCGGCGCTCCCAGCATCAGAGCGAGCGGCGCGTACATGCCGATCAGCAGGTGCTGCAGCATGTGCCCGAGAAAGCTGTCGTGCGCCGCCGTTGCCAGGGGCGGCAGTAGCGCGAGGGCGAGCAGCGCGGTGCCGGTCAGGAAGAAGCCGGTGCGCCACCGGCTCCAGCCGGCGTGCGGATTGGACCGCCGGGCCCGCGCCGCAAGCAGCACGTAGCCGACCGCGACGCTCAGGAGTACCAGGGCGGTCAGAATCGTCGCCCAGGGCAGCCCGGCCGTCTGCTGTTCGTGGTCGTGGACGTGCCCGGTCATGACGTCCCGGCGGGCCGCACTTTCGGCTCCGGGCCGGTCTCAGGGTCGAAGGTCCGGGCCCGGTTCTGAATCATCCAACCGGCTACCACGAGCAGGACGCCCAGCAGCAGGAAGCCCAGGTCCCACCAGATCTGCTGGTCGCCGGCGTAGACGTGGTGGATGCCCAGGATGTGGTGGTCCAAGATGCCCTCGACCAGGTTGAAAAGGCCCCAGCCAACCAGGATCCACCCCCACAGCTTGCCCGAGGTCCACACGCGCCGCCGCCCGTGCGTGACCCGCGCGTAGAGCACCGCCAGGCCGATCAGAACGGCCAGCCAGCACACGGCGTGGAAGATGCCGTCCCACAGAGTGTTCATCTGCAGGCCGGGGACCGTGTTCGCCGGGTAGTACTTCACCCCGATGCGGTCGGTGTTCGTGCTGGTCAGCATGTGATGCCAGCGCAGCAGCTGGTGCAGCAGGATCCCGTCGACGAAGCCGCCCAGCCCGACCCCCAGGACGATCCCCGGCAGCTGGAGGCTGCGCGCCTGCGTCTGCGGACCGCTGCGGGCCGCTCCCGCGGTAGTAGCCATCGCCTACTCCGTTCTTCTCGCCCCCCTTCGCGCGTGCCCACGCGGGCTCGGCACGGGCATGGGCCGGTGCTTCATCTCGGCCAGCGCGGTTCCTCACGCCCGTACTGTCAGCATTACGCGCATCACGCTCGGCTGCCCGGCGGGGAACTCCACCCGGCCCATCGCACCGGCGTGCGGTGCCGACCGCCCCGGGATCCCCGTCAGCGTCCGGCCGGTACCCCGGCCGCCCACGACCGCCGCGCCTGGGCCCGGCCGCGCACGGCCCAGGCTCGGCCGGTGGCCCGGTACCAGGAGGCGGCCAGCACGACGGCGAGCCCGGCTTCGACCAGGTCACCGCCGTAGTACATGAGCTGGGCGCCGGTGTGCAGGTCGGCGGACGCGAAGGTGGTGCCGGGCGGCGCGGCGGCGTACAGGGACTTGGCGAGGACGGCGTGCGCGGCGCCGGCGGCCAGCAGGGTCATCCCGCGCACGGCAAGGCTCCAGCGGCGGCGTACCGCATCGAGCTGGCAGACGGCGAAGGTGAACAGCAGCCCGGCGGTCAGAACGTGTAGGTGGACCACCGCGTGCAGCCACGCGTGGTGCTGCATGGCGGCGAACAGGCCACTGCGGTACAGCAGCCACAGACCCCCGACATCCAGCAGGGCCGCCAAGGGGGGGGGGGAAGACGAGCCAGCCCACGGCACGGGAGTGGGCCAGCGCCACCAGCCCCCGGCGCGCGGCTGAGGGAGCGAGGGCGCGCAGGGCCAGGGTCAGGGGGCGGGCGAGGACGAACAGCAGCGGCGCCGCCATCCCGACGACCAGGTGCTGGGCCATGTGGGCGGTGAGCGCACCGCCCGGCAGCGAGCCCACCGCCACCCACGCCAGACCCGCACTTCCGGCGGTGAACGACGCGTCACGCCACCAAGGCCAGGCATCCCCGCGGCGCCGCAAGCGGGATGCGGCCGCCCCATAGACGACGGCCGCCAAGAGCGCGGCCACTGCGGTGACCAGCCCGGCCACGCCGGGACCCGCGTCCGGGCCGGAGTGGACGTGGCCGAGGATCACGACGCCGCCGCAGCCCGGCTGCGGCGGGCCGCACGGACGGCCAGACCGGCGCCGATCAGCAGCAGCACCAGGCCGGCGACATTCCACGCCCAGTCATAGGGGGTGACGTCCACGCCGTAACGGATCTGGTGCAGGCGCAACAGCTTGTGGTCCACGATCCCGTCGAACAGCTGAAAGACCCCCAGCCCCAGGAAGAAGCCGGCCCAACCGTGGGCCGGGGCCAGGGCGCGACGGCGGCGCAGATCGGCGAAGAGGAAGAACCCGGCGACCAGGGCCAGCAGCTCGGCGGTGTGCAGCAGCCCGTCCGACAGCAGCCCCACGCTGAGGGTGGAACGGTCGTAGAAGTGGTGCCAGCCCAGGATCTGATGGAAGACGATCTCGTCGACCGCGGCCATCACCGCGACCCCGATCACCCCGCACACCACCATCGACCTGCGCGGCTCGGGCCGCGCCTCATGGGCCGCGGACGGGTAGGACGGTGTGCTCATGAGTCTGCCTTCCTGACACGGACACGTCTGCTGCCCGTACGCCTACCCCCTCCCACCGGATACGAGCCCGCCGAACACCGCATCCGGGTGAGCAGCCGGGCGGCACGGGTCAGGACGCCGGCTGGCGGGTACCCGCAACGGCATGATGAAGCGCGCACTGTGGCAAGGACTGATCGCCGGCACCGCCGGAGGCGTCGTGATGACGCTCGGCGAGAAACTCGAACAGGCCATCACCAAACGGCCCGACTCCCACGTACCCGCCCGGGTCCTCCAACGCCTGACCGGCCTGCCCGAACACCCCGGCAAACAGCCTCTGCCGGTGAACTGGGCCATGCACTTCGGCCAGGCCGCACTCCTGGGCGTGCTGCGCTCGGTCATGGCCCAGGCCGGACTGCGCGGGCCGGTCGCCTCGGCGAAATTCACCGTCGTGCGCCTCACCAACGACCAGATCCTCGAAAACGCCACCGGCGTCGGCGCCCCACCGCCCACCTGGCCACGCAAGGAACTCGTCATCGACGTCCTGCACAAGGCCGTCTACGCATTCGCCACCGGAGCCATCGCCGACGCCCTCGCCCAACGAAGTAATGGCCCCGGCCCCGGACAACGCCACGCCGCCCTCCGCCCCGGCCGCCACGCCGACGTCGGCCCCCTGCCCCGCAAGGACGCCTACGGCCAGTAACCACAGCCCGGCCTGGCACTGATCCTCCAGCGTCCCGGTAACCGCCGTAATCGCTGTCCGGGCCGGTCACCAGCCGTATCCCGAGGCCGCGGACGCGCGCAACATAGCTGCGGATCGCCGGTTAGCCAAACCGGCGATCGTCGAGACCATAGATAGGTCGTCGCTGCAGTCATTCGCATCGGAGGAAGACCCCCATTTCCCCTCGCCCCGGCGTGAGCGCCATTGCTCACCATGGCCGGACCTTCATGACCTGTGGTCAGTTGCCGGACCCGAGCGGGGCTGAGGCTGGCGCGGGCAGCCGCCGCACGGTTCCGTCGGCGAGTTGTCGGCGGAGACGTTCCAGTTCGGCGTGCTGGGCCGCGATCTGCGACAGGGCCCGCTTACGGAACTCCTTCAGGCCGGCGATCTCAGCATCCCGGGTGGACACTCGGTCCCGCAGGATGCCGTTGTTCTCCTTGAGTCGGGCGATCTGTCCGTCGCGGGGATCGAGCATCGCTCCGGCGTGCTGCATCGCCTTGAGGCGCCGCTCGAACTCTTCGGCCAGGTGCTGGTAGGGGCCGCGCCGGTCGCTGCCGTCGCGGTTTCGCTTGGCGTAGAAGCCGGTCCGGGGAACACCGGCCTCGGCGGCCAGGGTCTTGATGTCGCAGCGTCCGCCGGGTGGCAGTTCGCCGCGTAGCAGCCGGTCCATGGCGGCCCGGATGGCTTCCTCGTTGCGGGTGCGGGTCTCGGTGCTGATGCGGGGCATGGCGATTTTCCTCAGACGGTGTGTGCGGCGTCGATGGCGTCCACGACGCGTTGGGAGCGGTCGATGTCCATCTGGATGCGGGCGCGGGCGTCCTTGTGGCTGCGTGGAAGGATCGTCAGCAGTTTCCGGCTGCTGTCCGCGCTGCTGAGCCACACCGCCCGGTGCTCGCGGTGGTGGGTGGCCTGCGGGCAGCGGGCTGCGTCGCACATGCTGATCAGGGGCTTGCTGTCGGGCTTGATGGCGGTGCCGGCCAGGCGCAGGCACAGGGCCTTGGCCGGGTCGCGGAACCAGCAGTAGTTCGCCACCCCCAGGTGGAGCCGCTCGGCGTGCGGTCGTAGCAGGTTGATCAGCTGCTGATCGGCGTCGAGGACGTGGGCGGGGCCCGGTGGTGTCTGGGCGAGCTGGGCGTCGATGTGCTCGAAGGCGGCAATGAGTGTTGGGGCGCCGGGCCCGGCGGGCATCCGGCCTTCCTTGTAGTCGTGCCAGGCCGCCTTGGCAAGCCGCATCTGGCGGTCGCGTTCGAGTTCGGCGACCTCGGCCATGAACAGGCCCTGGGCGCCGCCGGGGCGGTGGGCATATCCCTCGGTGGTGGCGGCGTGGACCTGCTTGAGCTGCACCTTTGCCGCCAGCAGACCGCCGGGCCGGTAGGCGACCGCGATGGCCAGGGTCCGGCGCACCCCGCGGTTGGTGACCGGCCCGGGTGGGATGTGCGGCAGCCCGAGGCGCCGGCCCTCGGGGCCGTTGACGAAGGTCTTGAACTTCTCGAACAGGTCCGCGAAGGAGAAGCTGGTGGTGCCGAACGGGGCTTTGCCGATCCGCTCCCCTCCGAGGCGGAGGTTCAGCTCGGCGGCCTTGTACGCCTCCTCGAGGACGACCCACTCGTCCGGCTCGCCGCCCCAGCGCCGCTTCTTGATGACCTTCGAGGCGATCTTGTAGCGGATCCGGCCGCTGGAGATGTGCGTCGGCGGCGGACACGAGGCGGAGCCGATCTCGGCCAGTTCGCTGGCGCGCATCCCGCTGAGTGCCGCAACGACGACCATGCACGCCGCCTGGATGATCCGGGCGAGGGTGCGCAGTTCCATCTCCTGCAGCGGCAGTGTCCACGGCACCGCCACCGACGGATCGTCGCAGCGCGGGATCAACTCGGCGCGGGGTCCGTGCTCGTAGATCGTGCCGACCTTCTCGGCGACCCGCGCCACCGCGGGCTTGATCAGCTCCATCACCGGATGAGGAAACGAATGGACCCCTACCGTGTACTGCAGCAGCCGCTCGGTGTTGACCTCCAGCACCGGATCATCAGGGTCCCAGCCGGACTTTAGCCGGCGGGTGACCGCGTACGTCGGCATCCGCGGCAGCGGGACCTCTTCGCGCTCGTGCCGCTCCAGGCCCTCCAGCAGCATGCGGGCCGCCTCGCCGGTCAACGTCACGATGGTGGGCATCTTTGCGACGGCGGCGCGATGAGCCCGCAGTTCGTCGACCGCCTCGGCCACCTTCGGCCCCAGGGTGAACACGGTGTACAAGGCGGCGGACAGCACCGGCTGCATCAGGGCGTCCGGGACCGGTGGGCTGACGTTCCCGACCTGCCTTGTGGCTTCGGCGACCTGCGACGCCGGCCGGCCCTGCCACGGGAGGAACCCCTCGGCGTACCGGTCTGCGGTGAACAGCTCCCCGTACAGCGCCAGGTTCTGGATGGGGCGCACCAGGTTCGAGAGCGTGCCCGGGGCCACGTCCCCGCTCGCCGGTCTGCCCTTGCCGCCCTTGCGGCGGCGGTGTGCGGCCTTGAAGGCATCGCAGTGATCCTGGGTGACGTCGCCCAGCGCGCTCACGCCGGCGTCGGTGAGGAAGTTCAGCCAGGCCGCTGTGCGGTCCGCCACCTGCGAGGTGCTGGCCGGGCTCATCGCCGTGCGGATGGCGAACGGCAACGCCGCCACCCGCTCGTCCAGCGGACACATCCGGGCGAGGATGAACTCCTTGGCCACCAGCCGCCAGCGCGGATCATCAACCCGGTTGAACCGCCAGACCTTGTAGTACGGCTTCATCGACTTCGGGGCGTCGGCCATGCCGGTCATGTCCCACACGTCCTGCTCGAACCAGGGGCGGTGGCTTCCCGGGAGCATGGCCAGTCCGATCTTCTCGGCGATGTCCACGCCGGCGAACGGCGAGCGTGCGGCCAGCTCCGGCGGGATCGGCACCACGCCCGCCTGGGAACGGGCGGGGACAGCAGGGCTGCTCAACGGTCCTCCTCGGGCTCGGTGCTCTCCTCCGGGCGGAGCGGGATCTCCGCGTCGGTGTCCGCGACCTGTCCGGCCGCTGTCTCCAGGAGTGCGTCCGGGAAGCGGGGCAGGACCTCGCGCTCCAGACGGTCGGCGTACGGACCGAAGACGGCCATGAACTCCGCGGTGGTCATCAGGCGGAACTGGCGCGAGAAGAACGCCCGCAGCCGCAGCAGATTCGGCACGTGCCGGGGCATGAACAACGCCAGCGGGCACAGCAGGCAGACCCACGGCCGGGCCGGGCACGGCTTGCCCTTCGGGCCGTGCAATCCGGCGAGCTGGTCCTTGCAGGAGGCGGTGAACACGTCACGCTCGCCGCCGAGCAGCTCGGCCAGCGCCCCGGCGGCCACCCCCAGCCGACGGGCCTGCTCGGGCAGGTCGGCGACCAACCGCGCCGTCTCCTCGTCGGTGAGGACCGTCGGCGGCTCGGCCTTGCGCAGGATGTCGGCCTGGCCGTCCTCCACGATTTGCTCCACCGCCTCGCGTTGAGCGGGAGTCAGGGCGGACAGGTAGTGATCGCCTTCGACGGCCGGGGTGTGGTTGGGGTCGATCGTCGTGGCCCCGGTCCAGCCGCCGCGGGAGAGCTGGTTCAGGTACGTCGTACGGACCCGGCGGCTGTCGATGGGCAGGGCGTTGCCGTCATCGCCCTGCACTCCGGTGAGGTGGACCAGTTGCCACTGGGCCCACTGCCGGCGGGAGTTCATCTCGATCCGGTCGATCAGGAAGACCCGCGGATGCTCGCTGGTCTTGCGGCGCCGTCGCGTACGCAGCCACAGCTCCTCCCGCAGGTCGTCGGGGGCCTTCACACGAAGCAACGACGTCAGGTCCAGCCAGCGCTCCAGCAGCCGCACCGCCCGGTCGGTGAGCGTGCTCGACTCCTTGCCGCGCCGCTTCTTGACGTAGTCCAGCAGGACTGTGCTCTCCCCGGCCCACGACACGTCGCCCAGGCCGAGATCGGCGATGCCGTCGGGGACGATGCCGCAGTAGGCGGCGAACAGCAGCCGGTGCGCGGCCAGGGTGATGGACGTCGGATACAGGGCGTCCTTGAGCTGCCGCACGTGCACCGCCGCCCACTTGTTCGCCGGTGAACAGCCCGCCAGCATGCCGAACTCCTCGGCACTCAAGGGGCCTTCCCGCACCAGGAGCCAGGCGACGTTCTCCCGGGACAGGCCACCGCTGGCCGGGTGACAGCCGGCGGCAGCCAGGTTCCTCGCCTCCCGGTGTGCCGACCACGCCTGGGCCACCACCGAGCGCAACGCCTCCAACAGCCGCTGCCACTCGCCCTCGGTGTAGGGCTGAATCGGGGTGGACTTCGGAACCTTCTTGACGAGCCGGCCGGTGATGCTGTGGACCACGGGCTGCGGGATCACTCCCGTCGCGTCCGCCACCGACAACAACAGCCAGCGCGACCCCATGACGTGGCTCGGGCTGGAGGCCAGCCAGTGCCGCACCAGCATCGGAGAGGTCACCGCGCCGAGTCCGCCGGACAGCCCGAGCGCGGTCAGGCCGGTGACGAGCTTGCGCAGGTCGCGTACGTACCGCTTGGCGGTGCGCGGGGCTGCCACCTGCCCGAGCGGATGGACCAAGCCGGGCAGGCCGCGGGCGAGCTCGGCGGCCAGGGCGTCGTCCTCGGTGCCATCCAGTGGGCAGGTCAGGCGCTGCCCGTCGGGGAACACGAATTCCACGCGCAGCGGATCGGGGCGGACAGTGGCAGGCATTCAGCAGACCTCCTCGTCGGTGAACTCGTCGGCGGCTTCGGCCTCGGCGGCCGGATCGGCGAGATCGGCGGCGCGGCCTGCCCGCAGGTACGCCTCCCGGTAGATGCGCCGCACGTCCAGGCGCCGAACGTAGAGTTCCGTGGTCAGAACGCTGGTATGACCGAGAAGATCACGAAGGACCAGCAACGGCTCGGTCCGGGTGAGATACAGGGCCAGCGCCGCATCCTCGTCGGTGTCCTTCACCAGCTGGGCGGCCTGCGCGTAGTACCCCTGGGTCAGGCGCTTGAGCGTCGCCATCGCCATGGTGTGACGCAAGGTGTGGGCGGACACGATCGGGAACCGCGGCTCGAAGTCCCGGCGGATGCGCCGCGAGGTCCGCCGGAAGACGGTGTCCCAGTCGGTAAACGGCGCCCCCGTCGACTGCAGGGCCACCAGCGGCGACTGCCCGGCCCCGTCGACGAGCCGTAACCGTTCCTCCGGCAGGAGCAGCCGCCACGGCCGGCGCTCGCCATCGACGTGGCCGCCCTCCCAGTCCGCCCGACGCACTTCCAGCGCCGGTGCCGCCGGCCGGTACAGGCCACGGCCCGCCGCTGTCTCACGATCCAGATCGAGGTACTGATGCATGCGCGCGAGCGCGTCGTACAGCACCCACGACTCCCGGGCCTTCTTGCCCTTGGTGACTGCCTTGCTCAGCGGGAACGGCACCGGAACCGGTGACCGGCGCGGTGGAAGCGCCGGCACCTCGTACTTCAGCAGAAAGGCGAACTCCTGCGCCCGCACACCCGACGACAGCACGAACTCGGCCATCGCCGCGTTCCGCCCCAGCATCCGGCCCCGAAACCCGTCCGGCATCCCGTTCGGCCCCAGCCCCGCCAGGGCCCGAACGAAGAGCTGCGCGAACTCGTCCTCCAGGTACTTCATGGTCACGTGCCGCTGAGCACAACGCAGCGTCGCGTTGTTGCGCCGCACCTCCTTCGGACCGCCGACGGCGGTGAACCGCCGGGCCCACGAGTAGGTGAAGGGCACGGCCGCGGAGTGCTTGTTCTCCACGCACCAGCCGTAGAAACGGGACAGCGCGTTGACCCGCTGGTTCCAGGTTTCGACGTCCCAGCGCTCCTTCAGCGGGCCGGCCAGCCGGTACTCGGCAAACCCTCCGAGCGCGGAACGCAGTTCATCGCGGTCACCGAAGGGATCCACGCCATGTCGCTGGAGAAACTCAAGCCACGGTGCGAGACCCCGCGCGTAGGCCCACCAGGAACGCCACGCCGGCACTCCGTTGATCGGCAACTCACGCAACCACGCGTTCGCTACCACCGTCGGCCGAGGTCCGGAATCGTCCTCGAACAGAAGGTCATCATCGAGCAGAACCGGCATGCGCTCCGGAAGCAGCGGCTCGTAGTCGAGCCCCCACTGCTCCCACCCCGCACGAGAGAAGGAGATCAACAACATGCCCCGGGACGGTACATGCCGACTCAGGTGAGTGCAGGAGATTCAGAGACAGGCCCCCTGGGACTCGGAAGCCCCCTGTCATCGAATGAGACGCGTCAGAAGTGCAGCGATAGCTGCGCGGCCCTCGGCGTCACCACGCTCGCACCCGGAATCCTGCTGCCGGTCCCTGTGTACCGCTACCGCAAGCACCCCGGGCAGATGACGGCCCAAAACGGATACGACCAGCTGGAGACGGCGGCCCGGGAACACGCCTGGGCCTACGGCCGCAGCCTGCGCGCCGTCCTGCGCGGCGGCGAGGACCTGGACCGTGGCTGAGGCCCAAATCATCCTGTCGCACAGCCGGGAGTCCGGAATCGTCGCCATCGCCGCCGGCGAGCAGTACCCGCGGGCGCACACAGCCCTCACCGAGAGCGGCTTCCAGCGGGACGACGACGGCGTCTGGCACCTGCCCGCGGACGGCACCCAGACCACCGTGGTCGATCTGGTCACCTGCGCGAAGCAGCACCGCGCCAGCGTGCACACGAGCAGCCGGCGGTACATCGGCGACGCCGCCCGTGATCTCGCACGCCTGCTGCCCGGCCAGTGGCACGCCTCGGTCGAGGTCTATGCGCACCCGGCCTGGCAGGAAGACCTGGTCCCGTGGATCTGGGACGGCGGCGAACTCGGTCGCGCCGTCCGAAGCGAGCGGGTCCCTTACGCCGCGGTCCTCACCGACGCGGCGCAGGGAACCACGTTGTTGTTCATCGAGCGGCCCGGCCGGCAACTCGACTACCTGGTAGGCGCCTTCTCACCGGAAGGGCTCGAAGGAGGCTACGGCGATCCCCACGCCCCGCGCAGCATCGTCCTGCCACCGTTCCCCGGACGGGCTGCCCAGGCCCTCACCGACCGGTACCTCCCCGCCTACGAGCAGGCCGTCCATGCCCGCCAGACGGCGGCCATCGCCGCCGTGCTCGCAGACATCCGCTCCGAGCACGACACCTGGCAGACCCTGAACGCCTCCGGCCGCTACAGCGACGCCACCCCGCTGAGCGCCGCCGCCCTCGGCGCCTCGACGGAGCTGTTCCTCGACCACGCCTGGCGCCGTTTCCTGACCGTCGTCGACCACGCCCCGACGCTGCTCGACCGGTGCCGGCCCGCGAACAGCCCGTGGCCCGACGACGCTACAGCCCTCGCCCGTCTGGCCGACGCCGTGAGCGATGCCGAAGCCCTGCTCGACGAGATCCACGGTGATGCCGTACCGGAGCAGGAGCGCCGAGCACGCGCGTGGCCGGCGATCGAGACGTGGCTCACCGACGGCGACGCGTTCTTGCGCCAGGCCCGCCTGAGCGCACCCCACCGCCGCCCGGCCCTCCCCGTCACAGCCCCGGCCCGCCCCCTCGCTGCGGCCCGGCCGGCGTACCGCAGCCACTGACCGTTCCCCCCGACAAGTCTGGAGACTTTCGCCCCCTTGCAACCCGGCACCCACTTCTCCTTCGGCGACCACAAGGAACACGGCTTCGTCGCCTCCTTCACTTCCTCGATTCCCCAGCACCTCGCCCACTGGTTCCTGGAGCGCGAGCAGTTCGAGCCCGTTCCCGGTGAACCCGGGCTGTACCGCCTCAGCGAGCCCGAGCGCGACGGAGTCCGCCGCACCCGCCAGGCCGTCCACGACCTGCGCCGCCACGGTTACACCGTGCAGGCCGACATCCGCCTCAATCCGGCCCTCTCCGCCGGTCCGCCGCGCCCTGTCCGGCCCCACGGGCTCCAGGAGCGCCGCAGCAGGCTCGCCCAGGCCGCCGCCGGCCGAACGACGCAGCGCTCCACCCCGCCCACCACCTCCCCTCCGTCGGCCCGGCCGATCCCGCCGAAGCCCACCTACGCTCCCACCGTCCACCTGACGGCCGCAGCCGACGGGCGGTCTCGATGACACCCACGAACAGCCCGGCCCCCGACAGTCCTTTGCCGACGGCGTCCGAACTGGCCAGCAAGGCAGGCGACTTCCGGCGGCGGATGGCCGTCATCGACTGCGAGACCGATGCCGCCCTCGACATGACACGCGACCGCCACGGCCGCACCGTCCACGCAGACGCCGCCGCAGCCGCACGAGCCCACCGTGACAAGGCGGCGGTGGAGGCGTACGCCACCCACCTCGCCCCGCACGCCGAGGCTCTCCTCGATGCCGCCCGACTCGCGCTCGACGATTTGCCGCCCGCCCGGCACCTGACCGGGTGGCGGGCCGTCCTGGACGGCCTGGCATCGTCCGCCGCCGAGATCCGCCGGGCCCTCGACCGGCCGGCCGCGCCCGGCTCTCCAGCCGAACGTGCTCAGCACGCGGCTCTGTGGCCGCACCTCACTGCCTGGGCGGACCACAGCCCGATCGCCAGCAACCTCGCCGACCAGCGCGACGGCCGGCACCACCAGGCTCCGCTGACCGACGAGGAACGGCAGCTGTGGACCGACAGGGCCCGGGCCGCACAGATACGTGGTGCGCTGGAGCTGACCGAGTCGTGGTATGCCGCCGACGGACAGCCGATCACCCTCGCTTACCTGGTCGAGGACGACGACTCCACCGTGGTCGCGCTGCGCGGCGACCCGGGCGTGCCGGGCTGGCAGGTGATCGGGCACTTCGCCCACGAGTACGAGGCGGGCAAGGCCCTGCCCGCTCCGGTCCCGCCCGGCGTGCTGCGCTCGGACATCTCCCAGTTCAACCGCCCGACACCGGCACCGGAGCTGTCCCTGCAGGACCTCATCCGCGACGTCGTCGAAGGCCACAGTGCCGGTGACGCCTCGAATGCTCTCCTGGGAGCTGTCCAGCGCGGCTACGCCGCCGGCCCGATGGTCCGCCTGCAAGAACTTCTGGAGACGACCAGCCAGTTCGCCAGCGCCCTGGAAACCGCGCAGGGCCGCCAGATCGCCGCCCGCCTCTCAGCGCTGGGCCGGCAGATCGAGTTCCTCACCCGCGAAGTCGAAGAGGCAGCCGAGGACCTCGGTGCGACCGTCGCCGTCCTGCCCCCGCACCGCACCCCCGTGCCGCGCACCCGCCCGCGCCCGGCCGTGGACACCACACCGCCCGCGCCGCCGCCCCGCGCCAGCACGACCGCCCGCCACCGATAGGACATCCGCTTTGCCCGAAGCACCAGCAGAGCCGTTCATTCCGATCCGACACACCATCACCGGCGAGATCACCACCACCGGCTACAACGCCGCCGCCCGGCGGATCCTGCTCCAGGACGGCTTCGAAGAAACGCCCGGCTGCGCCTGCCGAGCGACGGAACCCGGTACGGAGCAGGCGCACGGGGCTGCCCGGCAACCAGCCAGCTGCTCGTCGCCGGCCGTCCCGTGCACCTGGACCGAGCACTCGGCCGGCCGGTGAGCGCCCACGGTACGCCCCGGTTGGCCCGGTCGCCGATGTCGGCACAGCCCGTGATCTCCTCCGAGAGCGGCCGGCCTCTTTAGCGCATCGCCCACCCCGCCCCCACCCACACCTGTTGAAGGGTTCTCGTTTTGACCACACCCGGGCCTACCAGACCAGCGCGCACCAAGGGCGGCGAACTACGGGCCAAGGTGGCCCGACTGCTGGCCGACCGGCCGGCGGACAAGCTCACCATAGGGGACATGGCCAGGCAGCTGGGCCACTCCCACGGCGCCGTCCGCAACGCCGCCCTCACCCTGGTGCGACGCGGCGAGGCCGACCAAAGCGGAACCGGACAACCGCAGTTCCGCGCGAACGCGAAAACCGCCGAAGCCGCGCAGAGGGCTGTGATCAGCCCACCGGGCACCCACTCTCCCCGCGCCCAGGCAGCCACAGCCCGTACGACCTACACCGCAGCAGCCGCGCCCAGGCAGACCGGCCCGATCCGCCGCGCGGGGGGCCAGCTCTACCACCCCCGCGAGCTGGCCGATCTGCCCGACGTCGAGGCGTTGAACCGCTTGCGCGACGCCGACGTGCCGGTACTGCTCTACGGCCCTCCGGGCACCGGCAAGACGAGTCTGGTCGAGGCGGCGTTCCCGGACATGCTCACCGTCGCCGGTGACGGCGACACCACGGTCGGCGACTTGATCGGCGAGTACACACAGGACGACGCGGGAGCCTACGTCTTCCAGTACGGTCCGCTGGTCACCGCAATGACCGAGGGCCGCGCCCTGCTGATCGACGATGCCACCTTGATCTCACCGAAGGTCCTGGCGGCGCTGTATCCCGCGATGGACGGGCGCATGCAGATCCAGGTCAAGGCCCACAAGGGCGAGACCATCAAGGCTGAGCCGGGCTTCTACGTGGTGGCGGGCCACAATCCCGGCGTCCACGGGGCGGTGTTGACGGAGGCGCTCGCGAGCCGGTTCAGCGTGCAGATCCAGATCGGCACGGACTACGACCTCGCCCTGGCCTTGAGGATCGATGCCCGGGTGGTCCGGGTCGCCCGACACCTCGCCCAGCAGGTCGAACTCGGCGAGCTGGGCTGGGCCCCCCAACTGCGAGAACTGCTCAGCTACCAGAAGACCGAGGCCGTCCTCGGCACCAAAGCCGCGCTCGCGAACCTCGTCGGCATCGCTCCTGTGGAGGATCGCGACGCCGTCGCCGACGCCGTCACGAAGGCTGTCGGCATCAAGAAGATCGCACCTCTCACCCTCGGCAAGCAGCTCCCCGCCTCAGCCGCCCGGCAGCCTCCGGGCAGCACCGGCTCCGCACACCGGGGCCGCCCGCGATGAGCGCCCACCACCACATCCAGTCCACGCCGGAAGACGACGCCGACCTCGCGCGCTGGGACGACGACGGCGCCCCGCCCGCCCAACCCCGCTCCTCCCCGGCCGCGTGGCTGCGCGTGGGAGCCGAACTCGGCGACCGGCTGGTCGCCCTCTCCGGCCGCCAGGACCTCCTCGTCACCTGCCGCCCCGGCACGCGCAGCGGCGCACCGGCCGCCTACTTCCCCACGCTGGGCGAGGTCGAGTTCGACGCCCGCCTGTTCGCACCCCTCCAGCCCCACGAGATCCATCCGCGGATCGTGGGCGACGAGGAGCGGTATCCCGCCGCCTGGGGAGTGTTCGTCCACGAGGCCGCGCACGCCGCCCACTCCGTGTGGACACAGCCTGCCGGAGCCGACCCCCGTGTCGTCGAGGCCGCGCTCCTGCTGGAGGAGAGCCGCGTCGAAGGCGCGCACCTGATCACGCGGCCCACGGACCGCACGTACCTGCGCACCAGTGCCCGAACCCTGGTCATGCCCGACATCGCCCACCCCACCCTCCAGGGCATCGGACAGGCCGCCGCCGCGGCGGCCCTGATCCTTGGCCGCCGTGACGTCGGCATCCTGGACGCCGGCGAGACCCGGGCCGTCGCCGATCTGTGCGAAAAGGTTCTGGGCCAAGACCTGCTGGCCACCCTCACCCGCATCTGGACCGCAGCTCACCAGTGCGCCGACCACGACGCCACGACCATGCTCGCGCACGGTCAACAGTGGTGCGACGCTCTGGACGCCGCGGCCCCCGCCCTGCCCGTGCCGGAGGGCCTCTCCGATCTGCTGTCCGGCGCCGTGAAGGTCGTCATGGACCACGCGGCAGCCACCGACGCGGCCGACCTCGCGGCACAGGACGCAGCGGCCAACGCCATGGCGTCGCGCTCCAAGGCGCAGGCTCAGGACCGCGCCCAGCGGGCCCGCCAGCGACGCAAAGCCGCCGCCACCGCCAAGTCGGTCTTCAACGCCCGTAGCACCACCGTCCACCCCGACGGCACACCGGCACCCTCCGGCAACCCGGTCACCGGCACCCGCAGGCCCACCGCCGCCGAGCAGAGTGCCGCCGCGCGCCTGAGCCGCGCCCTGCGTGCCGCCGCCTACCGCGAGCGGACCGAGGAGCGGACCACCAGCCCCACCCCGCCCGGCCGCCTCAACATGCGCGCGGCCCTCGCCCGCGACGCTCAGCGCGCGGCCGGGTCGGTCCCCACAGCGGAACCGTTCACCCACACCCGCCGCCGGAACTCCCCCACCCCACCACTGCGTGTGGGGATCGCCGTCGACGTCTCCGGCTCCATGCGTGCCGCCTGCAAGCCCGTCGCCTCCGCTGCCTGGATCGTGGCACGCGCAGCAGCCCTGACCGACCCCGACTCCCGTACCGCCACCATCGCCTACGACAGGCACCTGACCGCACTGACCCGCCCCACCCACCGAGCACCAGAGCGCGTGACGACGTTCGATGCCACCGGCGGCCACCACAACCTCGCCAACGCCATCGACGCACTCGACCACGGCCTCGAACTCAGCCGGCCCGGCGCCGGCCGCCTCCTCGTGATCGTCACCGACGCCCACTACGGCAGCGACGAAACCGCTCAAGCCGTCACCCGCGTCAAGCAGCTCACGACCGCCGGCTGCGCCGTACTCCAGCTCACCCTCACCGCGGAATCCCGCCACTTGCCGGGGACCACCTTGCTGCACCTGCCCCAGCCCTCCAGCGCTCCCGCCGCCATCGCCAAGGCGGCCACAGACGCCATCCGCAGGACCCGCTGAGACGACGCGGCAGAAGGCGGAAGCGTCCCCGAGACCACCGCCAAGCACTCCAGACCACCCCCGTCCGCCGCATGACTCGTGCAACCCCAACCGTCAACGAAAGGCACTCGATTTGAAGCCCCAGACCAGCAGCCCGACCTCGAACGTAACGCCCATCAAACGGAGTACCCCGGGGGTGAGTACGCACTGGACCGTGGAGCACGCCTGCTCCCACCGGGTAGATCACGACCTGTCCAACCGCCCCGCCGACAAGCGGGCCGGCTTCGCCCGTTGGCTCGCGTCGAAGGACTGCACCGACTGCTGGAAGGCGACGCGCGACGCCGACTCCGCGTCCAAGGAAAAGTGGCTCGCGGAGAAGCGCGCCGAGGAGCAGGAGGCAGCCGCCACCTGGGCCAAGCAGTTCGACATGCCGCAACTGGAGGGCCCGGCCAAGGCCCTGGACTGGGGTGAGCGCTCCCGCCATCAGCTGATGATGGCCGCGCACACCGCCCTGGTCATCGAGGGCAGTTGGGACGAGGCGGACTGGGCGGAGCTGGAGGAAAAGGCCCGCTCCATAACCCGTGCCGGATGGTGGATCGACCAGCGCGACTCCGAAGGCACTGACCTGCTCGAACTCCTCGACGCAGCCACCGAGACGGACCGCGGGACGGAGAACCCGTTCCGCTGACGGCGGAGCAACATAGCCGGGAAACGCCGGTTAGCCAAACCGGCGTTCCTCCGGACTATTGATGCTCCCACCCCGACAGCCATCGCGTGGAAGGAACCGCGTGCTCCCTCCGTCCTGGGACCATCAGCCCACCCCCGTCACCGCCCTCACCCCCGACCCGCTCACTCCCACCCGAGATATCACTCACGCCCACTTTCAGGCCGGGGACACCGTCGTCGTCCTCAAGGGGGTGGCCGGCGGAGAACTGTGGGGAGACTCCATGCGCATCGTCGCCCCCTCCTGGCACACCCCCACCGACGAGGACGGATGGCGACTGCGTGACCCCACCGGGGGTGCCCAGTCCTACGTCACCGCTCACCCCCGCTACCTCGTGCACCTCTCGCGCCGCTGCCCGGACTGCCTGATCTACCTGCGGGCCATGGAAGACGCCCTCCTTACGGGGTTCGCCGGCCGCGACGAGCTGATCGACTGCGGCTGGTACACCACCACCGCCCTGGGCCAGCTCGTGCACACCGCAGACACCAGGGGCGGCCGGTGACTCCCCCCACGAACCGCCCCGACCGTGCCGCTGCGCTCCACAAGGCCAGGGCCCGAGCCACCGCAACTGCGGACGATCCTTCCTGGCCGCTGCACCTGGCCGAAGACCTCCACGGCATCCGGGCCGACTGGAAGACCTCATCCGAGGTGTGCGCGGACGCCGCCTGGGCGGCACGGTCAACCGGCCGCAGCGTCCTGGGCCTGCTGTCCCCCGAGGATGTCCTCGCAACGAACCGCGATCCGATCACCACCCGCACCTTGGCGCATCTGTACCTGAGCGCCCTGCGGTTCGACTTCCGCTGCCCCACCCTCCAGCGCCTCGTCGAACAGCTCGCGCAGACCGCGCGTCAGCCGCTGGACTGCTACACCCGCGCCCTGTATGCCTTCGCGCTGCTGGGCCAGTCCCGCCCCGAGGGCCTGATGGTCATGGACGAGGTCCTCGCCATGGCCGAGGAGCACCCCAAGACCCTGCACGTCCTGCTGCACGGGCTGTGGCTCGGCCAGGACCTGGACGAGGGTGCGGAGCGTCTCCTGGCCCTCAGCTTGCGGCCCGCCCTCGCCACCGGCACCGATCCGATCGTCCTCTTCCGCACGGCGGGTGCCCTGCGCCGGCTGGGCCGGTACGACGAGGGGCTGAGCGCCATCGACAGGGCGATCGACTGTCTTCCGCCAGGAGACATTTCGGTTCACGCCGACCTGGTGCGCGAGCGCTCGCTGCTCTGTGCAGCCCGCGACCTTTATCAGCACCGGTCACCCACCCGCGCGTCGAGTGGGGTGCCGTCGTGATCCCCCGCCTGCATGCAAGGGCCCACTCGCCGCGCGAGCCGCTGGCCGAGGCGCTCGGGCGGCCCCTTTCCCCGAACGAGGGTCTGACGGAGTACACCGTGGTCGCCCACTGGCCGGGCCTGGACTACTACACCCCGGACGACGAGCAGAGGACCTGGACGTCCGTTGAGTGGGCCGAGCACCTCGAAGATCCGTACCTGGAGCATCCGTTCGCTGCCAGCCCGGACGATGACCGGCACGCGATCCTCCATCTCGACGTCCGGCTCCATCCGGACGACCGGGAGCTGACCGGCCCCGAGTGGTCCGAAACCGCCCACCGGTTCGCACGGGCCGCTGGTATCGAGGTACCTGGCGCCGCAGAGCACGGCTGGCGGTGGATCGCTGTCCAGGGCCAGCCCGGACGTCTGGATCTGATCGCCAACCTGATCCACCTCGACGGTACCTGGCGCATCCCTCCCGCCGACATCCTGCGACGGCTTGCGGATGAAGCGCGCCGCATAGAGCAGGACCTGAACCTGATCCCCGTCCGCACCGGCACCACGCAGTGGTCCGCTGCCCGTACGGTCCCGACCGCATCGGCGCAGCTCGCCGGCGTCCTCACGCAGCTCGCCGACGAACAGGCCGGCCCGCTGGCCACGGTCCGCGGACTGGTCGAGCACACCGCTTACCGGATCGCCCGCCAACCGGGGGTTGCCGGCACGGACACGGCACACCGTCTGGAGCTGATCGCCCGCCGCCTCCATGCGATTCAGCAGGACCTGGACGCCACTGCGGCCCATCTGGCCCAGCCCCGGACCGCCGCCGCACCGGCCGCGGCCCGGCGCACCACCCACCGATCTCCGTAGGAGAAACGTCTCTTTGCCCCGCACCACCGGCCGCTTCCTGGACATCCGCCGTGACCCGCACTCCGGCGAACTCCTCGCCCGCGGGGGCGACGCTGAGGCACACAGCATCCTCCAGCGCGCGGGATTCGTCGCTGTCGTCCGCCTCCACGAGAACTACCACCGCGCCCCCGCCGGCCTGACCGAGGACGAGGAGTCCCGTCTCGCCACCGATGCCGTAGGGCGCCTGCGGGCCGTCGGGTACCACGTCGACTGCGACGAGCCCTTCGACACCGAAGCCCGCCCCGCGGCCTATCCCACGCTCGGCGCCTCGGTCTCCCACCTCGCCGAACGCCTCCGCGAGGCCACCGACACCACCGAGGCAGCCGACATCCTCACCGAACTCACCGCGCCCCACGACGGCATCCTCGCCGGGTTCGAGGAAACCCTCGGCGCACTGGCGGAGTTCTTCGACGGCCTCGGCGACGCGAGCGATCCGTACACCGCCGGGCGCCTGCGCTACCTCGCCGACGCATACGTCCGCGTCATCCGCTCCGACCTCGCGCACACCCGCGGACGGCTGGCCGACCGGCACGCCCCTCACCCCGGCCGCCGCGCCTGCTCAGAGCAGGTTCCCGACCACGAGACCGAACGCTCCGCGGTGTGCGCCTGCCCGCCCCCGCCGCGTGCCCTGCCGGCCCCGGCACCGCCACCCGTCGGTGCCACCCGCCTGCGCCGCTGAGCCCCTTCAACTGCCCAAGGACACCATGCACGACCACGTCAACTCCGAGCGCCTTGCCTCTTACGCCGACGTCCTCGCCGGCGAACTCCCCGACACCTGGACCAGCACCCACCTGACGGGCGACGACAAGGACGACCTCGCCGAACTCACCGACCGCATCTGGGACCTGAACCTGGTCGCCGCCTCCCTGGCCGGACACCCCCTGCAGCAGGCAGCCGTCCTCAGCCGCCCCGACGGCGCCCAGCTCGTCCTGATCGACCGGCACGACGAACGCGACGGCTTCCTCCTCGCCGCCGTCGCCCCGCACGCCCTGCCGGACGAGGCGTACCGCGGCGTCCCCGAGCCCAACGGCATCGCCCTGACCGACGACCCGTTCCTCGGCGCCGAGCAGGTCGCAAATGATCTGCTCGTCCGCTACGACCGTGCGCTCGCCCAGGTGAGGCACAACGCCCTGGACGGCATCCAGCCCTCCCAGCCGGACCGGGTCGTCCTGACCTGGCAGCCGGACGGCAGCGTCGCCACCGCCCCCGCCGACGACCGGGCCGGCACCATCCTCGCCGCCCACGGCTTCATCCAGGACCCGCGCAGCGGCATCTACCGCCTGAGTGGCGACGACACCCAGGCCCAGGCCCGCGCCCTGCGCGAGATCGGCCCGCAGCTCGACGCGCTCGGCATCGGCACCGCCCTCCAGCACCCCGCCGGACGCCACGCGCCCACCTCTGCCCCGGCCTCCATGCCGCCGGCCCCCACCGGCACCCGCACACCCACCGCCAGGACGCGATGAACCAGACGGAGCCCGACTTCTGGGTCCTGGAGTACGTCACCATCACCAAGGACCCCCGTACCGGACTGGTCGTGGCCATCGGCGGCACCGAGCAGGCAGCAGACATCCTTCAGCGGACCGGCGGCTTCCTCACCTCTCCCGGACCCCGCGGGGACTACCACCGTCTTCCGCACGGCCTGCCCATCGAGCAGCAGCGCCTGAAGGCGACCACCGCCTCGCACGCCCTGCTCGCCGCCGGCCACAGCGTCCACCTCGACCCCGCCCTGAACATGCTGGCCACCCCCGACGGCGACCGTGACGCAGCCCTGCGCTACCTCACCCAACTCGCCGAGCGGGCCTCGGCCGCCGAGACCAGCAGCGAGGTGGCCGAGGTCCTGACCGAGGTCGCGGCCCCCGTGCACGGGCTGCTGCCCCTGACCAGAGAAGTGATCGTCCGCGCCTGGATCTCCGCCAGCGATCTCCACGGCGCCGCGCTCGGCGACGAACCCGAGCCCATCGCACGGCTCGGTAGCACGGCCAACTCCCTGAGCGAAGCCGCCCGCGTCATCCTGCGCGCCCGCAACCACGCCGCCCGCCCGGCGCAGCCGCCAGCGACCGCACCGGCCCCGACACCGGCAGCGGGCCGTGCACAGCCCCCGGTTTCCCGCCGCCGCTGACCCCGGAGTAGAAACGTATGGCCAATCTGGCCGACGAGTACGGCACAGACGTCGAGATCTACATCAAGGCCCTGACGACCACCATCCACGCCGACACCCCCACCGGCGCCCCCGCCGGCCTCCACGACCTGCTGGAACAGCTCGGCCTCGAACGCCACGAATACCCCACAGGCGAGCCGCTCTACATCTGGCACACCGTGCCCGACCACCTCGGTGCCGAGGAGCAGAAACACCTGGCGAACCGCGCCATCCCCGCCCTGCTCCTGGCCGGATACACGGTCAACTGCGACCCCGAAGTCTTCGACGAGGCCCTCTACCAGCAGGCCGTGCACCGCCTCCAGGCGCGCGCGGCCCGACCCGCCCCGCAGCAACCGGCGCCCGCCAGTCCCCCCTCGCACTCCGCACCGGCCCGCCGCACCCCGTAAGCCCGGGCGGCCCCGGCACCACGCCGGGGCCGCCCACCCCCCGCCCGATTCCACGGAGAAACCCGTAGCAGAACGCACACCCGCACCGATCAGCCATCGGCTCAAACCCCGGCTCGCAACCGCCCTGTTCCGCCGCTATCTACGCGCCTGTATCACGGCCGGCCCCGACCGCGCCTCCCCACTGGCCGGCGCCCGCCCGGAAGCCGTCCCCAACGAGGCGCAACGCGTCGGGCAGCGCCACCACCACTGACCGTCCACGCACCCGGAGGAGCATGTCCCACCCCGCCCCCTACCCGGTGAGACTGGCCGACGAGATCACCCGCCAGCTCGGCCAGCTCTCCGACCACCTCTCCCAGCTTCCCCCGCCCCAGGCAGCGCAGGTCATCGCCCGCGTCCTCGACCCGGACAACGGAGTCCTCGGCGGCGTCACTCACCTCGTCATCACCGGCAGCCACTTCGCCAAGAGCGAGGCAGAACGAGGCGCCCTGCCAGCGGAGGTATGGCTCGCCTTGGGCCGTGCCGCCAACGAACTGCACGACATCAGCCTGGACCTGGACGAGCACCAGGACCTCCTCCAGCACCTCGGCACCCGACCGGACACCAGCGCGGCGAAGCCTCCGGCTCCCGCCCCGCTCGTCGTACGGCGGCGCCGGTGAAGAAGAAGCAGTGGCAGGGCTGGGGGCCGGGCGAGCAGGCCGAGCAGCACTACCTCGTCCAGCCCCGTGCCCTGGCCGGCGGCGGTGACGTCCGGCACGTCTCGGAGTTCCTGCGCGCCTCGGGCTGGCGGGAGAAGTCGAAGAAGGGCGGCCCGCTGCTCATGGAGAGCCCGGACCGCACCGTCCGCGTCGCCTACGACCCCTACATCCTGCCGGGCGGATGGACCATCCACGGCCGGGCAGGCGGCGCGACCGGTGAATGGTCTGCGCACCTGGGCCGGCAGACTCCGGTGGAGATCGTCGCCGGTCTGACCGACGCCCTCACCCGCCCCCGCTCCGCACACGCCCCCAACGTCTGGGCACCTCTGCAGGAGCAGAACTGGCACACGCGGTTCGAGGGCCAAGACTATTCGGCGAGCAGCCCCGACGGCACCGCGTGGATGCAGTTCCGCCAGGGCGTCGATGGCTCGGCGATGTGGTGGACCGGAGCGCAGGACAAGCAGGGCAACGGCTGGACTGCCCACTTCACGCCGAACACGCCGATGCACCTGGTCCAAGCCTTCTCCACCGAACTTGCCGGCCCGGACCCGGTGATGCGCCCACGCGGACGTGTCCCGCACAGCGCCCAGATCCGGACCTGGTCGGTCTCCGTCAAGCCCTCCCAGCTCAGCGCCTGGCAGCAGGCCCGGATTACAGCTGCCCGCGCCGCCACCTGGGCCCGCAACAGCGCCCGAAGCGCCCGGCCCCGCACCACCGCCCGTCCCTACGCCCCGGCCGGCGGTGCCCGGACCCGCCGCTGATCTCCATCCCCATCTGAAGGAGCCCGATGCCTGCCCCCACCCCGGAAACCCTGCGCGCCCTGACTGAAACGCTGTCGGACGTCACCGAGTACCTGCGCGAGAATCCCGACCCCGATGAAGCCCTCGCCCTCGTCGAGCCGCTCCTCGACGAGTACACGGGCCTGCCCGTCCAGCTCGCCGACACGCTGCGTGCCCTCGCCCGCACCATCCAGGAACACCAGGCCATCCCACGTACCGCGCACGTCAACGTCCTGATCGCCGAGCTGCGTTCAGCCGCCTGGGAACAGACCGACCAGCACACCCTCCACTACGTCCTGGACGAGCTGCGTGCGCTGCACTACGACGCCGAGAGCGAGCAGGGGTGCAGCCGGTGCCGTTGAGCGAGCGCCAGCTCGACGCCTTCGCCGACAAGCACGCTGGGCAGATCCCCTTCGACACCAGCCCCCGCCACCTCGCCGGCCCGGGCGACGCCCGTCACGTCACCCACGGCCTGGCCGCGGCCGGATGGGCCACGGTCTCCGACCCGCTCAGCGCCGAGATCGTGATGGCCAGCCCCGATCACCGCTACCGCCTGCAGTTCGACCCGCAGTCCGCCACCTCCGCCTGGTGGCGGCTGCGGGCCGCCCCCGGCGACAACGACCATGGCTGGTACGCCGAGTTCGGTGAACTCGTGCCGGCCGAGGTCCTCGCCGGCCTCACCGACGCCCTCATCACACCGCCCTCATCGCAACCGGACCCCTGGCAGCCCGTGACCAGCGCAGGCTGGCAGTACGAGGATGCCGGGAGAGCGTTCTCTCCGGACTCGCTGTGCCGGATCGAGCACCGCCCCATGAGTGAGTTCCATGAACGGCCGTCCTGGCACATCGAGGTCAGGACAAGCAGCGACGAATCATTCCCGGGCCCGCGGATCTGGCATGCCTTCCTCGACGAGCACGTTCCCGATCGCCTCGTAGGTGCCTTCCTGGGCGCGCTGGCCGACCAGAGCCCGCTGCAGCGCGGCATGTTCGACCGCACCGCCCACTACAGCGCCGTCCAAGAGCCGAGCCCGCTGCGCCCGCAGCAGGTAGTCGACGCGCACACCGCCCGGGTGAAGACGCTCCGCGCACAGGCCCGCGCCGTGCGCCGTCAGCAGACTGCCAACGCGACACCCCCGGCGCCCACGACCGCCGTCCAGTCGGCCGCCCGCCGCTGACCTCAAAGGATGCTCTCATCTCCCGCACCACGAACCACGGCCGCCGCACCTCGCTGCGGCGCCTCAATCGCTATCTGCGCCACAGTGAACGGATCCTGGCGTCCTGGGACGCCTTCACCGCGTTCAACACGGACCTGGACGGCTGGCCCTTCGACCAGGACGCCTACGGCCGCCGGGCCGCCGTCCGTGACGCAGACACCGCCGCAGCGTTCGACGGCATCCGTCCTGGCGCCCGCCAATTGCTGGCCACCGCCCGGCTCCAGCTCCAGCACCTGCCCGCACACCTCACGCGGGACAGCTGGCCCGGGCAGCTGACCATCCTGGAGGAGGCACTGAGCCACCTCGACGCCCTGGACGCCCGGTGGCAAGAGACCAGGGCCCAGCTCCCCGAGGGCACCGGACCGGGCAGCGCAGCGTATGTCGACGCGCTGGACGAGCATCACGCGGAGTGCTGGAGCTACCTGGACGACTGGGCCTGCCACGGCCGCGTCATCCTCGACATCCAGGCCGCCGCACGCCGCGCACCGTCCCGGCCGAAGCGCCCGCAGCTTCCCGCCCTGACGTCCCGGCGCAGCGGACACGGCGCGAGGGGACGGTGACCATGCCCGACCGCCCCGCCAACGTCGACATCGACTACATCGCCCCGCGCCACCTGGCCGGCGGCGGTGACCCCGCCTGGATCACCGTCCCCCTCCACCGTGCCTGCGGCTGGAGCTACGGTCACGACCCCCTGATGCCCCGCGTCCTGCTTTCCAGCCCCGACCAGAAGGCCCTCCTGCGGCTGGAGCCCGACCCCGACGGACGGTGGTGGACTCTGCAGCACGCCCCCGCGCCGGACCGGCCCGCCTGGTTCGCCAGCTTCGATGCCCGCACCCCCGTCGAGATGATCGCTGCGTTCACCGACGTGCTGACCGATCCCACTGCCGATCAAGGAGACAACTGGGATCCGCAGGAGCCGCTTCTGACAGCGGGCTGGTCTCCGGCCTACCGCCACCACCGGCTGGCCTCACCCGACGGCACCGTCCGCGTCGAGGCCGACGAGGCAACCGGGGCCTGGTGGGTCGACACCACCCTCCGCGACTTCCGGGCTCTGCTGTGGCAAGCCCACTTCAGCGAGCACACCCCACCGCACCTGATCACCGCGTTCACCGCCGCGCTCACCGACCCCCGACCGGTGCCGCGCACCGCAGGCCCCTCCAGCCTCCCGACTCGCAGCCCGGACCTCATCACTCTCTCGCACCGGGAAGTACCCGCCACGCAGGTCGCCGGCGCCCTGGAGGAACGCGTCCGCTCCCTCGCCGCACGCCGCACTGGCCCGCCGGCGACGAGTACGCATCCTCCGCAACGGCCGCAGGCCGAGCGCCACCGCCTGCGCTGATCCCTCCGTCCCCGCCTGGAAGCACCTAGCCCTTGCCCCCCTCCTCCTCCAGCAGCAACACCGACGGATACGACCTCGTCCTGCGCCTCCTGCTCGGCGTGCTCGCCGTCGTCGTCCCCCTGTCCCACCTGGCCTGGCTGTGCGGCAATCTCACCGCCTCCCTCGCCGGAGGCAGCTGGGCCCCCTACCAGCCGACCAACGCCTTGCTCCACCCCGAGCAGGTCTGGCCCGAGGCCAGGGAGAACGCCCTGCTCATCGGGGCACGCATCGTTCCCGTTCTGCTCCTCCTGGCTCTCGGGGTAACGGCGGTCGCCCTGTGGCTCCGGCACAGGAACCGCGGCGGCAGCCGGAAGAAGATCACCGGCATGGCCAAGGCCCGGGACATCGAGCCCTTGATGGCCAAGGCGATCACCGACAAAGCCCGCTCGCTGCGCCCCAGCCTGAAAGACGCCAAGCACATCAAAGCCCGCGACACCGGCATCCTCCTGGGCGACCTGCAAAACACCCGGCACGAGGTACGCATGGGCTACGAAGACGTGGCCGTCGCCATCATGGCGCCCCGCTCGGGCAAGACCACCTCGCTCGCCATCCCCTCCATGCTCGCCGCGCCCGGCCCCGTCCTGCTGACCTCGAACAAGGCCGCAGGCGACGCATTCACCGCCACATACGAGGCCCGCTCCCGCGTCGGGCAGGTGTGGACCATGGACCCCCAGCAGATCGCGCACGCCGCACGCGAGATGTGGTGGAACCCCCTCGCCAGCGCGAAAACCCTGGACGGAGCGAACCGGCTCGCCGGACACTTCCTCGCCGCCTCGGTGGACGCCTCCCAGCAGGGCGACTTCTGGTCCAAGGCCGGCAGCAACATCCTGTCCCAACTGCTGCTGGCCGCAGCGCTCGACGAGCGGCCCATCACCGACATCATGCAGTGGCTCGCCTTCCCCGCCGACCGCACCCCGCTCGACATCCTCCGCGACCACGACTTCGCCGCCGTCGCAGCCCAGCTCAAGGGCACCGTCGAAGGACCCCCGGAGACGCGCGACGGCATCTACGAGACTGCCCGCCAGTACGCCGCCGCCCTGCTGAACAACGAGATCGCCGCCTGGGTCACCCCGCAGAAGGACGTTCCCGAGTTCCGCCCGTCGGAGTTCGTCACCTCCACCGACACGCTGTACCTGCTGAGCAAGGACGGGGGAGGCGGGGCCTCGGCACTGATCGCCGCGTGCGCGGACTCCGTCATGCGCGCGGCCACCGCCCAGGCCGAACGCGCCGGCGGACGCCTGGACCCGCCCATGCTGGCGATCCTCGACGAGGCCGCCAACGTGTGCAAGATCAGCGACCTGCCGGACCTGTACTCCCACCTCGGCTCCCGCGGAATCATCCCGATCACCATCCTCCAGTCCTACCGCCAGGGCCAGAAGGTCTGGGGAGACGCGGGCATGGACGCCATGTGGTCCGCCTCGACCGTCAAGGTCATCGGCTCCGGCATCGACGACCCCGACTTCGCCGACAAGCTCTCCCGCCTGATCGGCGACCACGACGTCGAGACCACATCGACCTCGCACTCGGAGTCCGGCAAGAGCACGTCGGTGTCGATGCGGCAGGAACGGATCCTGCCCGCCGACGCGATCCGAGCCCTGCCCAAGGGCACCGCCCTGTGCTTCGCCACCGGCATGCGCGCCGCCATGCTCGACCTGCGACCGTGGTACCGAGAGCCAGGAGCCGGGGAACTGTCCGCGGCGTCCGCCCGCGCGTCGAAGGCGATCACGGCTCGCGCCGTCGCGAAGCACGCGCCGACACAGTCCGACTTCGGGACGGCCGCGTGAGCGACATACCGCTGCACCTGGTGCCGGTCCGCTCCCGTGAGGCGAAGGACTTCGTGCGCACCTGGCACCGTCACCACCCGCCGCCCGCAGGACAGATCTTCGCGGTCGGCGCCGCCGACGAGAGGGGCACGCTGCGCGCCGTGGCCATCGTCGGCAGGCCGGTGGCCCGGCACCTGGACGACGGCGCCACCCTCGAAGTCACCCGGACCGCCACCGACGGCACCCGCAACGCCAACTCACTGCTCTACGGGGCCGCGTGGCGGGCGGCGAAAGCCCTCGGCTACCGACGACTGGTCACCTACACGCAGGACGGCGAGAGCGGCGCATCCCTGCGCGGCGCCGGGTGGCGCGTGATCGCCAGCCGGCCGCCCCGCGCCGGATGGCACACCCCGTCCCGCCCACGAGCCGGCCACGGCAACGACCACGTCACCCGCCTGCTGTGGGAAGCCCTGTGACCGAGCCCGTTCCTGCACAGCAACGGACCGAACATCTCACCTTGCCCCGTACCGCCCCGCGTCCTCCCGGAGTTGTCCTGCACACCGTTGACCTGACCGAACACACCCGCCTTCTCGGCGAGGTGGCCCCCGCCCTGAAGGAGCTGTCCGTGGAGGCGGCACGCATCCGGGAGGGCGAGATCGCCAAGCCCGTCCGAGAGATCGCACCCCTGAGCCTGCGGGTGCACGAGCTGGCGATGAAGTGCACGCGGCAGGTGCACGACCTGTCGGTCAGCCAGTACCCCGCAATGAAGGACGGGGCCGACAACCTGGCGCTCCTCGCCGGCGCCTGCTCCCAGATCTCACTGGCCGCCACCCTGTGCAACCTCGCCATCCATCACCGCACCGAAATCCTGCTGTACGAGGACGCCGATCCCACCCCGGCGACCAGTCGTGATCAGCTTCGCCGTGCCGGTGTCGAGATGCAGCAAGCGGCCACCACTTATCGCGCCGTAGCGCGACGGCTCTCCCGACGCCTCGCCTCATTCTCGGCGCGCGCTGAAGACCGGCAACTCATCGCCGAGGCCCAAAGGCCCAGCCCGCAGAAGGCGCCCTCCACACCGCCCGTGCTCGCTGCCCGGCGCCGCGTATGACGACGCCGCCCGAGGACTTCCTGTTCGACGTGGCCGCCCCGCCGACGCCGGTTGAACGCCTGCTGCTGCTCGCAGACCAGTACGTGCAGCACAACGACATGCTCGACCGTCTCCTGCGGGCCCATCCGCCATCCGAGCCCAACGCCCACGCCGCCTCCGCCCAGCGACTCGCTTCTGCGACCCGCACCGCCCTCAAAGCGGTCACCGACGTACGCCTCTTCCGCAGTCCCGACCTGTCGGACGCAGTGGTCCGCCTTGAGCAGCTCGCCTTCCTGAGCAGTGCCTCCGCGGACCAGCAGCTCCCGATGGCACGCACTCTGACCGCCTTGGCACCCGAAGCCGCGATGGGCTGCGCCAACACCCTCGCCTACGAAATCCGACGCCGCGGGGGGACGGCAGCAGGCGACGGTCCGGAGCACACCCTGACCGCCGCTCACCACACCGCCCTGTGGGAGTCTCAATGACGAAGTCAAGCCGCCTGCGTGACTGGCGGGGCGGTCGTGAACATTCGTCCGTCACGAAGTAATGCCCACAACACGCTCGCTCGTCGGCGAGCCAGGGCGATGATGGCTTGGACGTGCTTGCACCCCTCGCCACGCTTCTTGAGGTAGAAGTCCCGATTAGGGCCCTCGCGGATGATGCTGGTCTGCGCGGACAGGTAGAACACCCTTCGCAGACGGCGGCTGTAACGCTTGGGCCGGTGCAGGTTCCCAGTCCGCCGGCCGGAGTCGCGTGGCACAGGTACAAGTCCGGCCGCTGACGCCAGGTGACCAGCGTCCGCGTAGGCGGTCAGGTCACCTGCCGCCACGACGAACTCGGCCCCGAGCATGGGCCCCATGCCGGGCAGCGACTCGATGATCTCCGCTTGTGGATGGCTGCGGAAGGTCTCGCGGATACGCTTCTCGATGCGCTTGAGCCGCTCATCCAGGGCCAGGATCTGTTCGGCTAGGTCAGCGACGATTTGGGCGGCGACCTCCTCGCCGGGCAGCGCGGTCTGCTGGGTCCGGGCAGCCTCGAGAGCAGTGACCGCGACGGCGTCAGCGCTGCGCACGCCCCGGTTGGCCAGCCAGGCCGTGAGCCGGGCTCGGCCGCGGCGGCGGATCGCGGCGGGGGTCTGGTAGCCGGTCAACAGCACCAGGGCACCTTTGTGAGCCGAGTAGTCGAAAGACCGTTCCAGAGCGGGAAAGACGCCGGTCAGGACATCGCGGAGACGGTTGATCATTCTCACCCTGTCTGCAACCAGGTCAGAGCGATGGGCGGTCAACAGGGCTAGTTCGGCCGCCAGTTGGGCGGGCACATCGATGGTCGCAAAGTCCCGGCGGTGCCGGGCGGTCTCGGCGATGATGTAGGCGTCACGGGCATCGGTTTTCGCCTCGCCCCGGTAGGCCCCGGCCATCCGGTTGACCGTGCGGCCGGGAACGTAGACGGCCTGCTGGCCGTGCGCCGCGAGCAGGGCCAGAAGTAGCGCGGAGGCCGTGCCGGAGATGTCAACCGCCCAGCGGACCTCATCCGCCAGGTCCAGGATCTCGCCGAGCGCGCTCAGGATCGCCGACTCGTCATTGTCGACCTTCTTCGACCACAAGGTCGCCCCGGTCTCGTCGACTGCCGCAGTCCAGTGGTGGCCCTTACCCGCGTCGATGCCGGCCCAGACGCAGGCCCGTCGCTTGCTCACTTGCCCCTCCTCGTTCCACACGGCATGCCGTCGGCCCGAGGAACACCCCGCTGTCATCTCCGTAATCAGCGACCGAAGCGCACATCTCAATCAGCAGCCAGGGCGCCCCGGAGGGCCGGGCGGCCACTCCCACAGAGCCACTGCAGACAAGAACGCCTGTGCCACACCCAGCCCTCCCGGGCCACCCAACAACTTACGGAGATCGCCTGCGGGAACGTGGTGGTCACCAGCTCCCTGGGACGGCAAAGCATCCACTACCGCGACGAGCGCGTGCTCCTGGGCACACTGCGGGCGTTGGAGGCAAAGGGGCTCGCGGAGCGCGTTCCGCAGTCCGCGCCTGCCGCCTATGTGGGCGGCCCGCTCCAGGACCGAGTCCGCCTCACTCCCGCCGGCACCACCGCGCTGGCCACAGCCATCAGCATCCCGCCCACTCGCAGGGCGCCCGGCACGACGCCCGCGCCCGCACCCACCGCTGCGAAGACGGCCGCCCGCAGCCGTTAACTGACCCATCGGAGCCCACAGCAGCCTATGACCTCGCACAACCGCGCCCAACACCCGGATCCACCCCGCGCCCGGGTGGACGGATACGAGGCCCCGCCCGCACGCGTCCCAGACGTCTCCTGCACACCGGCACCGACGCGCTGCACCCGATCAGTCCTGGCCCACTGCCGCCTGCGGTACAAGGCCCGGCGGTGAGGCCCTTCGGGCCCCAGGACCGGGTCCTGGTCTCCCCGCGCTATCTGGCGGGAGCGGGCATCGACCGGCTCGCCGATGCGATCGGCCCGCTGGTCCACCTCTTCGGCTGGCAGAGCGAGCACGATCGCGCAAGCGGACGCATCAGCGTCCACAGCCCCGACGGCAGCCTGTTCGTCAACTTCAACTCCCGGCATACCCACGGCCACTGGTGGTCCCTCGCGCACCACGAGCCGTACTGGGAAGCCCGCTTCACCCGGCAGACCCCGATCGAGGCCATCGCCGCCGTCACCCAGGCTCTGCCCCAGCTGCTCGGCGACGACCGGCACATCGACCGGATCCCGCTCACCACCACCCCCCTCGCGCAGATCGCCGAACTGAACCACTGGCACCGCGAGGACGACACGTTCACCTCGCCCGACGGCCACTGCCACCTGCAGCACACTCCGGCGGAAGACACCCCGTGGCGCTTCCGGCACCACGTGTACGACGGCTTCGACACCCACTGGGACGCCTCCTTCACCCAGGACACCCCCGAGCGGCTCGTCGCCCAGTTCTTCACCCACCTCGCGACGACCACCCCGGTCGAGCGCACCTTCCGTGACGTCCCCTACCTCGTGCAGAACCTGGACGACGCGCTCATCACCCCCGTGCACCGAGCCGCCGTGAACCCACACGTCCACCACGCCGGCGCCCAGCTCGGCCGCGTCGTACACCGCCGCTGACACCGGCCTCACCGAAACCCGTCATCCCCAGCTGAACGAGCCGACTGGGCCGGCCGAGCACCTCCTGCTCCTCGCCGGCTACTTCACCCGGCACAACGCCGCCCTGACTCGGCTGCACGTACCCGTCCGTTGCCGCGAGCG
The DNA here is from genome assembly GCF_000772045.1 of Streptomyces sp. CCM_MD2014. Lineage (GTDB taxonomy): Bacteria > Actinomycetota > Actinomycetes > Streptomycetales > Streptomycetaceae > Streptomyces > Streptomyces salinarius. The sequence goes on from NZ_CP009754.1 coordinate 1,601,444, forward strand.
CACTGCCATTCCTCCCGGCCTGCACTTCCGAATCCCTTGGACCACCGTGTCACTCCTGGACATCCCCGACGTATTCATCGGGTCCACCGACGACGGCCACACCTTCGTCATCCTCAACCGCCCCATCCGCGACGCCGACCGGCTGCTCACCGACGCCGGCTTCCTCCCTCGTGAACACCACGGCCGCAGGCTCCACCTGCTGCCTCCAGGCATCGCGCAGGACGTACACGAGCGCGCCGGCGTGGCGATGTACGGGCTCTTGGCCCACACCCACGACCTCGTCGACCTTTCCTGGACCACCCGCTGGAGTCCCGACCAGCCGGCAGGCGGCCCAGACCTGCACTTCCAGGTCAGGGACGGCACGGTTGCCGTGACTGCCTCGACCACCGCCGCCCGGTTGCTGCTGGAGCAACACGGCTTCGTCCCCACAGCAGACGGCGCGTCCTACCGCACTCGGGACGGGCTGGACGAGCGCCAACTGCTCAGCGCCGTCACCGCTGCCGAGGCACACGCGTACACCCACGGTCTCAGCGCGCGTGTCCACCTGGGCATCCCCACACCAGCCGACATCCCCGCCAGCACCCGCCGCCGCTCAGCTCCCGCCACCGGTCCACGAATCACACCATCAGCCCCTCGCCGCACCCGCTGACCACCCCAACGCATCCGGCACCGCCATCCGAGGAGCTTCCACGTCCGACACCCCCACCGTGCATGATCTCGCCCGTGCCCTCGCCGACCAGCTCCACCCCGGTGCCGCTCCCCGGGACGTGACCGTCAGCTTCGGCGCCCGCCGGCAAGCCCCCATCGAGTACCGCAGCCGCGGTCGGGGCGGACCCGTGACGGTCTACGCCCAAGCACTGCACGCCGCCCTCTACGGCCTTCCCACGCCCGGCGAGTCGCTGCCCACCGCCCTGGACGCGCTTCTGCAAGCCACACACACCGCGACCGTCCCGGAACAGAAAACCGCCGTCCTGCGGCAGGTCGCCGAGCAGCTGCGCAACGCCGCCGAGATCATCCAGCGCTACCAGTACCGAGCCCAGTGGGACCGGTTCCCCACCGATGTTGCCGAGCAGCTCGCTACTGCTCACGACCAGGCCCGGCAGATCGCCCAGGCCCTCGACCGCGTGGCCCCCGCCTTCGGCCACCAGCCCACCACGAACACCACGCCCCGTGCCCGGGCCGCCCACGGCCAGAGCGCCACCACCCTCGTAACCTCCTCGCCTTCACCGGCCCCACGCCACCGCTGACCTGCCGCGACAGCGCCCTCCGAGAAAGACATCTCCTGGCCACCACCGACTCCCTCCAAGCTCTCCTCGCCCAACCCCGCTGCGCGCTCGGCGTGTTCGTCCCCGCCGGACTGCATCCGGCCCGCGCCGAGCGCCGTCAGCTCGACCAGATCGCCCGAGCCGGCGCCGACCTGTTCGAGATCGGCCTCGCCCACCATGACGCCGGCCTCGACGGGCCCATCATCCAAGCCGCCTACCGCCGCGCCCTGAGCCGCGGAAACGTCCTCGCCCGCGCCCTGCGCGCGGTCGAGCACGCCGCTGGCCTTCGGCCGACCGTCGTTATGACCTACTGGGATCCAGTCCACCGGCACGGCCCCGAACGCCTGGCCCGGCTGCTCGCTGACGCGGGTGCCGCCGGGGCAATGGTCGTCGACCTGCCCGACGACCAGGCAGAGCGCTGGCAGGCCGCAGCGAAGGCCACGAACCTCTCCACCCCACGCCTCGTCCCGCGCCACCTCGCCGACACCGGTCTCGCCACCGTGGCCGCCGGTGCGTCGGGATGGCTCTACGCACCCGCCAGCACCGGCCCCACCGGCTACCGCGGCCCGCTCGACGTGCCCGCGCTCGCCGACTTCACGACACGCCTGCGTGCCGCGAGTCCCCTGCCCGTCGTGTCGGGCGTGGGGATCTCCACCCCGGCCCTCGCGGAACGCGTGGCGCCACTGGTGGACGCCGTCGTCATCGGCACCCCCGTCGTCCGCGCCCTGATGGCCTCCCCCGAGCAGGCCCCAGTGCTCACCACCGCGTTCGCCCACGCCCTGTACCCGTACGCCACCACGGAGACCCGTGCCTGACTCCGCCGACCCGGCCCCGGTCCTCGCCCGCATCTCGTCCGATGCGGCCTCGCTGCACCAGGCCCTGTATTTCCTGCCCGCCGAACGAGGCGCATCCGCATCCACACTGGCCGCGCGCCTCACTGACGCCCAGGACCTCGCCGGCACCGCTTTGCGGCTGTTTCTCACCCTCAGCCGCCAGACGACGCGGCCCTCCCCTCCGGACCTGCTGCTCCTTCACCGCGTCGCGCAGATCGCCAAGGCCGCCCAGGACGCCGCCGCCGAACTGACGGCTGCTCTTGCCCGCGCCGTGGAGAACCAGCGCCGCCAGGCCGCCGCCACATCACGGCGGGTGGTTCTGATCGGGCCGACACCGCAGCAGTTCATCGAGTCGGCCACCGACCTCGTCGACCGCATCCCCGCCCTCTGCGACGCCGTATCCCGCGACCGGCCGCAATCCCCCTGCCGCTGACGCGACCGCGATTCGAGCACTCCCTCCCCTTTCCCTAAACCCAGGACAGACCATTTCAGATCAGCCCCGATTCCGCGCCCTCTCCCTCGGTGCGGGAGTTCAATCCAGCACGCTCCTTGCCCTGTCAGCCGAGGGCATTCTCCCCAGGGTCGACTATGCGATTTTCGCCGACACCGGATGGGAACCCGAAGCGGTTTATGCACACCTTGACCGCCTGGAAGAAGAGATAGCCGCCCCCGCCGGGATACCCGTACTGCGCGTGTCGGCCGGAAATATCCGAGACGACGCCCTGAACCCGGATCACCGGTTCGCCTCCATGCCGCTCCACATCCTCAATCAGGACGGGCGACCTGGGATGACCCGGCGGCAGTGCACCGGCGAATATAAGGTCAAGCCAATCAAGCAGAAGGTCCGCGAACTGCTCGGCTACCCCTATCCGGCACGCATCCCGAAGGGCGTTTTCGTCGAGCAGTGGGTAGGAATCTCCACGGATGAATTCCACCGCGCGAAGGACGCGGACGTCAAGTACATGCGTAACCGGCATCCCCTTCTGGACATGTCCTGGAGCAGGGCCGACTGTGCACGCTACCTGACTTCCCTCGGTCTTGCCGATACCCCGAAGTCGAGTTGCCTGGGATGCCTTATGTGGAATCGGAGGGGTCTAACCTGCAGTCATGGCCCCGATACCGTGGGGCAAGTTCCCCACAGTTGCAGAGCATCAACTGGCCCGCCGCTGGTTGCAGTTCACAGCCAACATCGGTCGAGCACCCAACACGATCGACGCGTACGGGCGGGCGGTCGAGGACCACCTGCGGTTCTGCGAAGCGCAAGGCACGGACCCGCTGCTCGCCCGCGCAGACACCGTCGCCGCCTGGATCAGAGACATGCTGGACCGGCCACCACGCCAGCGGTCGAGAAGCCTGCCTCTGCCTCGGACCGAGACAGGTTTGGCGAACGCAACCATCCAGCAGCGCCTGGTCGCGGTCCGATCCTTCTACGAGTACCTGGTGGAGGATGGCCTGCGTGAGCAGAACCCGGTTCGCCAAGGGCAGGCAGGCCGTGGCGGCCGCAGACCCCGCCAGGGCCTCGTACGGCATATCGAGCAGGCTCCCTGGATCCCCAACGAGGATGTCTGGCAGCGGATCCTGACCGCCTGCGCTACGGGATCACTGCGTAATCGGCTGATGGTCACGCTCGCCTACGACGGTGCTCTGCGTCGCGAGGAGCTTGTCCAGCTCGACGTCGAGGACTTCGAGCCCGCCCACCGTCTGATCCATCTGCGGGCGGAGACCACCAAGTCCCAAAGGGCCCGGGAGGTGGCCTTCGGTATCACCTCGTCGCAGCTGTTTGTGGCCTACCTCCGTGAACGCCGCGCCCGGTTCGGCCGTATCGACGGGCCGCTGTTCCGGTCGACGTCCAACCGCAACTACGGTGCCCCGCTGGGCGCTTCCAGCTGGTCGAAGGCCGTCGAAGGCATCGCTCGACGCGCTGAGGCCGCCCGGCTGTCCACCCACACTTTCCGGCACCTGCGGCTGACCGACCTGGCCCGTGCCGACTGGACCATCGACCAGATCGCTCAGTACGCCGGCCACCGCGATCTGGCGACCACCATGCGCTACATCCACCTGTCCGGCCGCGAGCTGGCCGCCCGTTTCCACCGCGCGAACACCACGATTAACGCCGACCGTGAACGACTGCTCGCCTCACTGCTGGAGGAGCGATGAACCCAGCCGACCGCCGCCAAGCACCGGCCGCGCCGATAGAGCCCCAGGCCCTGCTCGACCTGATGCGGCCCGTCGACGACGCCGTACGGGAGTGGCCCCGAAAGTCGGGCCGCACTGCACGCACCCACGTCTTCGACGCCGTCCGCACCCGCGGCCTCTCCTACCAGTCGTGGGACGAAGCCACCTGGGCGGAGGTCTCACGCACGGCCGGACCGGCTCGTCTGCACATCATCGCCCTTGGGCACTCCCTCGGCGGGCATCACCGACTGCATCACACCGCCGGGATCAACCAGTTGCGAAGGCTGGCGGACCTGGTTTTCGGCTCCGGAGCCACGGAGCCCGCACTGCGTGAGGTCGAGCAGACGCTGAGTTCTTGGCAGACCTCTGCGCACCTGCTGGAGTGGCAGGTCGGCAACGCGGTCCTCGATGCCCTCCTCAGCGCTGGAAGTCCTCGCCTGGAAGACCTCACCGACACACTGGTGCGCCAGTTGGTGGCCGAGTACGACAAGGTCGACGGCCTGCACAGCCGACGCCGCGGTCTGATCAAGCTCTCCCGGGTGCTCGCGAGCAAGGGCATCATCCCCGCCCCACTGCACAGCAACGAGAACAAGGCCGGGCCCCGTTCCGACATGCTCTCCACCGTCCCGCCGCAGTGGGCCGAGTGGGCCCTTCGCTGGCGGAAGTACTCCACGCACGAGCCCGGCACCATCCGCTCGATGTTCTCCGTCATCCTCATCGCCGGACGCTGGGCCGCGGAAAAGCACCCCGATGTCCTCACCCCGGACCAGTGGACCAGGGACATGGCAGCCGAGTACGTCGCCGACACGATGCAGGCCACTGTCGGCCAGTGGGCGGGGCACAACCGCAACCGCAGCCGTTTCGGCCAGCCCATCTCCGCCGCCGGGCGGGCCATGCGCATCGACAGCATCCGAGGCTTCTTCTGCGACCTCATCGAATGGGAATGGATCAAACCGCGCTTCGACCCGCGCCGCGCGATGAGCATGCCCCTGTCCCTGCGCGCCCAGATGGGCCCGAATCCGAGGATCATCGACGATGCGTCATGGGCGAAGCTCATGGCCGCTGGGCTGACCCTGAACGCCGAGGACCTCAAGCCCTACGGCTCCGGCCGGGCCCGCAAGGCCGGCTGGAAGGCCACCTACTACCCCGTCGAGATGGTCCGCGCGATGGTCGGCGTCTGGCTCTTCGGCGGCTGCCGCATCGACGAGATCCGCCGCCTCGAACTGGACTGCGTCACCTGGGACGAAGGCACCGACGACACCACCGGACAGCCCTTCACCATCTGCCTCCTACACATCCCGCAGAACAAGACATCCCGTCCATTCAACAAGCCGGTCGACCCAGTCGTCGGCCAGCTCATCGACGCCTGGAAGATGATCCGGCCGCCTCAGCCCGACCTCATCGACCGCAAGACTGGGCAGAAGCGACAGCACCTGTTCTGCCACCGCGGCCAGCTCGTCGGCAAGGAGTACCTCAACCACAACATCCTTCCCGCCCTCTGCCGCAAGGCCGGCATTCCGCAGACCGACTCCCGCGGCGCGCTGACCAGTCACCGGGCCCGCGCCACGATCGCGACCCAACTCCTGAACGCACGCGATCCGTTAACCCTCAACGACCTGCAGCAATGGCTCGGCCACAAACACCCCGCCAGCACCCGCTACTACGCCGCGATCCTGCAGCGCACCCTCACCGCCGCCTACAAGAAGGCCGACTACTTCGCCCGCAACGTGCGCACCATCCAGGTCCTGATCGACCGCGAGTCCATCCTCACCGGCGCCGCCGCCGGCGGAGAACAGCCCTGGAAGTACTACGACCTGGGCGAGGGCTACTGCAGCTACGACTTCTTCGCGAAGTGCCCCCACCGGCTGGCCTGCGCGCGCTGTCCGTTCTACGTCCCCAAGCAGTCCAGCCGCGGACAGCTCCTGGCCGTCAAGGACGGCATCGACCAGATGCTTGAACAACTCGACCTGACCGACGACGAACGCGAAGCCCTCGAAGGAGACCGCGAAGCCGTTACTGCTCTCGCCAAACGGCTCGCGGACACCCCCACCCCTGCCGGCCCCACCCCCAGGGAACTCGGCACGGACGACACCTTCATCCCCCTCACCCAGCTCATGCAGAGAATCTCCCCCGACAAAGGCGACGAAGACTCCCCCTGACCGCCACCCGCACCACCGAATCCGTCATCGCGATCCATCAATACCTGCGGACGGCGGACGCTGATCCTCCGGCCCTGGGCCGTGATCAGAGTGGGAGCCGCGGGCTTCATCCACGACGCGGCGCCACGACCGAATCACATCGGGAATCTGGTCGAGCAGGCCCTTCAAGGCGAACAGAAAGGCGGACATAACGCCAGCCGCGCCCAGAATGCCTAGGACGATCTGCAGCTCCACGCTCGGGTCCCTCCCTTGGATGGAGGGTGGCCGAGCTGAGCGCAAACCGCATGCAGGATGGCAGGTGTCTCAGGTCGACCACCCTGAACACGGTGATCAACTGAGGCCCTGCCGACGTACAGGCCGCGTGTGAAGTTGTTGCGATTGACGCAGCGCCAACTTCCGTGGCAACCACGCCCGAAAGGGACGTCGGACCCATTCCCGTCGCAGCCAGCCCAGCTGGCCGTGCCCTACGGACTCTAGCCGCAAGTTCCCCCGACTGTCTGCTCCACCGCCGCTTCCGCCGTCAGACAGCGCGATCCCGCGGCGTCACGCCCCAGAACAAGCGATCACAGCCACGAGCCTTCATGCCCCCACACACAGACGAAGCAGCCCCTCAACCCGACCAGAAAGGTCTCAACCCTGTCTCGATTCTCAATAACTTGTCCGTTCCATGGAAATGCGCAGTGGCGGCATATCAGGGACACATCTCCGTCCGAGTGGGCGGACGTCGTCGAATTCGACGCGGCCATCCGGCAGGGCAATGCCCGTGCCAACGCCACCGGCAACAGACTGCTCGGCGAGGCGTTCCTGCACCGCTCCCGCGTCCCGCTCAGCGAAGCCCCCATCGATCACGTCACCGCCGCCGAGCGGGCCGCCCTGCGGATCAGCGCGGAGGAGGCCGACGTCCTGGAGAACGGTGTCGAAGACGGCTGCTCGCCCTGGGCGTGCCGGGGCGACGCCGACGCGCTGACGCAGGACGACTTCGGGCTGGCCACGTGATACTCGACCTCTTCGCGGGGCCGGGCGGCTGGAGCAGGGCGCTGCACGTCCTGGGCGTGCGCGACGTCGGCCTGGAATGGGACCCGTGGGCATGTAAGACCCGTGCTGCGGCGGGTCAGTTGACCATCCGGTGCGACGTGGCGAGGTATCCGGTATGGCCGTTCGTCGGCCGCACCCGCGGTGTGATCGCTTCGCCGCCGTGTCAGGCGTGGAGCATGGCCGGCAAGCGCCTCGGCCTGGTCGACCAGCCGCTGGTGCACGCGGCGGTCGAGGATCTGGCCGCCGGTCGCGATACCCGCGAGCGCCTCCTCGCCGCCTGCTGTGACGAGCGCTCCCTGCTCGCCGCCGAGCCGATGCGCTACCTGTACGCGCTGCACGCGGTCGGCGAGCCCGACTGGGTGGCCATGGAGGAGGTACCGGACGTGCTGCCCTTGTGGAAGCAGTACGCGGCCGTCCTGCGCGGGTGGGGGTTCTCCGTCTGGTGCGGGATCCTCAACGCCGCCGACTTCGGCGTCCCGCAGACCAGGAAGCGGGCAATCCTTCTGGCCTCCCGCGTCCGCACGGCGCAGCCGCCCACGCCCACGCACGCCCAGCTCGGCGAGCCGGAATCGCTGTTCGGTCCGGGCCGTGCCCGCTGGGTCAGCATGGCCGAAGCTCTGGGGTGGGGCGCGACCGACCGGCCCGTCCCTACCGTCTGTGCAGGAGGTGGGCCTGGCGGCGGCCCCGAGCCGTTCCCGTCGGGCTCTCGCAAGACGCTGTCCGACGCGCGGGAGCGCGGCACCTGGATGCCGCGGCCGGACGGGGTGGTTCTGCAGTCCCGCCGGGAAGGCGCGGGGTGGGCGGCCCGGCACGGCATGCGCGAGAATCGTGCGGCCGACGCTCCGGCGCCCACGTTCACCGCCGAGGCGCACCGCTGGTCCTGGTCCCTGCGCAGCAACAACCAGGCCAACGCCACCGTCCGGTCCATCCAGGAGCCGGCTGGCACGCTGTTCTTCGGGCACCGCGCCAACGAGTGCACCTGGGTCGCCGAACCCGCCACACCCTCGGCCACGGACACCGATGCGCCGGCCGTTCCCGAACCGATCCGGATCACCGCCCGCGAGGCGGGCCTCCTGCAGACCTTTCCCGCCGACTACCCCTGGGCCGGCAACAAGGGCCAGCAGTTCTCCCAGATCGGCAACGCCGTTCCCCCGCTGCTCGCCGGCCACCTCCTCGCCCCGCACCTCGGCGTCACCCTCGACCCCGACGACTTCGCCCTCGCCGCCTGATGCCCCACACCCCCGAACCCGACGAAGACGACCTTGACGCCGTCCCACCGCCCCAGCCGGTGTTCCACGTCGAGCAGGCCCTCCTGGGGGCTCTCCTCCTCGACCCGCACCGCCTGGACGACGTGAACGGCATCGCCGCCGACTCGTTCTCCACCGCCGCGCACGCCGCCCTGTATGCCGCGATCAGTACCCTGCCGCGGCCCGATCCCGCCGAGCACGCGAAGAACACCACGTGGCTCGACCGCGTACTCGCTACCGCCCTGGAGGAGGCGCGCGGACTGACCGCTTCCTACCTGCACGCCCTCGTTCAGGTCTGCCCCTGGCCCCGCCACGCCCCCGCGTACGCCCGGATGGTCGAGGCCGAGCACGCCCGCCGTCGCCTGCTGACGGCCGCCGAACGCCTCGTCCACACCGTCCACGACGCCTCCGTCCCGCACCCTGTCCAGACAGCGCTCGCCGAGGCGGATGCACTTGCCGCGGTCGTGGACGACATCGCGAACCGCTTCCCCCCGCGCTCCGGTGTCCTTCCCCGCACCCCGGCACCTCCTCCCACCGCCGCCGACGACACCGAGGCGGTCGAGGAGGAGCAGCTCCTGCTCGCGACCGCCACCGCCCGCCCGGACGACATCGACGCCGTCCGGTGGCTGCTCCCCGACGACCTCACCCTGCCCCTGCACGCCGGCCTGTGGCAGTGCCTGACCACCCTCGCCCGCCGCGACGAGCCCATCGACCCCGTCACCGTCCTGTGGGAAGCCCAGCAGCGCGGCCTGCTCGACTACGGCCGTGAACCAGGCGAGGTCCTGCGCATGCTGGCCGAACCCGCCGGATCCGTCGAGCACTGGGCCGAACGCGCCCTGCGGCGCTCCCTGCTGGCAACGGCCGAACACACCGGACGGCGCGTCGAGGCGTACGCCGGCGACTCGGCGAACACCCCCTTCCAGCTCGTCGCCGGGGCCCGTCGCGCTCTCGCTGACATCGCCGCCGTCCGCACCCGCTGGCAGCACGCCGCCGGAGCCACTCCGCCGCAGCAGCGGCGAGCGGCCCCTGCCACCCGCGCCGGCCCGCCGACCACCACGGCCGCACACGCCGCCCGGCCCACACGAGCAACCCGATAACTCCCGATTACGCCGGTGGCCGGGCCCGCGAGTCCGGCCACCGGCAGAACGGATGAGACCCCCACGTGACTGCCTCCATCGACGCCCATGTCCGCCTCGACACCCACCCCACTCACCCGAGCGCCGTGCAAGCCCACCTGACCGGCACCCAGGCCCACGTCGCCTCCACGGCTCTGGAGGCTGCCGGCTGGAGTGCCGCCGCCACAAACGTCCTGGTCCTGGCCCGCATCGATCACGAGGAGCCCTACTGGGCCGCCGACGCCGCCCAGCACCTGACCGCCGAAGGCATCACCGTCGAGATCACCCCACGGCTCCAGGAGGCCATCGACGAGGAATGGACCTGGCCGAACTACCCGATGCCCTGGTGCACGCGCAGCGAAATCCGCGAGGTCTCCAACCAGGCGCAGAAGATCCACGACGACATCCGCAACGGCCACCTCCTGATACACGCCCACGCCCACGACGGCCACACCACCGTCGCGGTCGGCACATACCTCCACCAGGGCGGCAAGACCGTCTACCTCCACGGCGAGGACCATCTGCGTCAGATCGCCGACACCTTCGACTCACCCGCGGAAGCACTGGTGGCCTTCGAGAACGCCCACGCGGCCGAAATGCGCCCCGGCCCAGCGCCCCTGACCGACACCGAACGCGCCGCCACCGCAGCGCGTTCCGTCTTCGACATCACCACAGCCAAGCCCGAACCGCCCCGCCCCCAGCTGGAGGCCGTCCCTATCTACCTGGCCGATGCCGACGACCACGACGCCCTCCTCGACACCTTCCTCGACACGCACGGCGAGTTCGAAAAGTGGCGCACCTGGTCCGATGAAACGACCCACGCCATCCACGAAACGCAGACCCTGCGCATCGAACGCGTCCACGAAACCCAGGCCCGCGAGACCGCCTGGACCGTAGCCGCCTACGAAACGCCTGTCTCCGACCGCATGTGGCACCTCACCGCGAGCGGCGCCACCCCCGCCCCAGTACTGCAGAATCTGCTGAACCACCTCGCCGACGGAGACGGCTGGGACACGGTCATCGGCGTCCCAGTGGGCGAGAGGACGGTCACCACAGCCACGCAGCCGCTCACTGAGGCCGGGTGGAAGCACACCCTGACAGGGCACGGGATCCGGTGGACGTCCCCCGACGGGCAGGCAGGCGTCCGGTTTGACCCACTGACCGCGCAGGCCCCCCAGAGCCCAGCCACCTGGACCATCTGGGCCGGCCCCGACCCGGACCGGCCCACCTGGGCCATCACCGCGTCCCCGCACACCCCGAGTTCGCTACTGGCCGACCTCTCCGAAACTCTCGCCCACGAGACCGGCACACGCCAGCCCCAGCCGGGCCGCCGCGATCACAGGACCCGCCTCGCAGCCAGTGCGCCGGCGGCTCCGGCGGTCACGGCCGGCCGACCCGCCAGCCGTTCACGCTGATCATCACCCCCGCACGAGCGGGGCAACATAGCTTGGGATCGCCGGTTGGCCAAACCGGCGATCCCACGCACCATAGATAGTCCACCGCCACGCCCTGCCCGCACGTCGAGAGGCTCCTCCCACGACCGCAGACACCACACGTAGCGCAGCCCGTCACGAGGCCGGGAGCGCCGGGCGATCACGCCGCCGCGTAGCTCGCCCGGAACAAGTCCTGCGCCCGCTCCACGTCCCTCAGCGTACGGAGCTGGACCTCCAGATCACCCGTGCCGTGGTGACCGAGACCGGACACGTCCCGAGTGAAGCCCGGAACAAGATCGACGTTCTTCGGATCGACCTTCAGATAGACCAGCAGCTTGCTTCGCTGCGGCGGGCACAGGCAGGCAAAGTTGCGCAGCCGCTGATACGCCCGGTAGGTCTTGCGCTCCACCCGGTTCACACCATCCCCGAGCCCGAGCAGGACCTCGTCGACCGCACCCGCCAACTCGCGCATCGCCGCGCCCTGGACATCAGCCGCCGACTGGGCAACCGCCTGGCGCCGTGCCCGACGGGCCACCTGCACGCCGCCGCTCACGGAGGCCACGGTCTCAAGCCCGAGCAGGTCCCTGCCGAAGAGTCGGTAGCGAACCAGGTCGATCGACCTCCGGTGCTCGCGCACGGCATGCACGTCGTAGCGGGTGAAGTCGCCGGCGATGCAGATCAGGCGTGGTCCGCTCCACAGGACCTGGGACGCGGCCGTCACCCCGAGCCGGTCGCGGACCAGGTGCTCGAACTCCGCCCGGTGGTCCATCAGCCAGGCCAGGTAGAACAGGCCCTGGTTGATGACGCCGGCGTCCGTGCCGCGCTTGTACTCAATGATGACCGGCGATCCGTTCTCGTCCAGCCCGAGCGAGTCGATCCGGCCCCCGTGGGCGGGCCCCGTGCTGTACTCGCTCGCCAGGAAGCGGACGCCCAGCAGCGTCTCCATGTGCGCCTCGACGAGAGCCTGCACATCGGCCTCGATCTCAGCAAGACGCGGCATGACCTCCGTCATGCCGCTGTTCGTCGTGTCCGTGCGGAACAGCTTCAGGCCCGACACCTTCCCCTCCTCGGCTCGGTGATCACCAACGCCGACGGGGTGCGGGATTGTTTCCGCGAGAGCCTTCGGGGGCGTGAAGATAGTGTGAGACCCTACGTACTGCTCGACCAGGGAGCTCGCGCCCCCCGGTGACCGGGAATCCACGATTCCCCCATGTGTCCCCCGCGACCTGGGGGACAGCTCCCGGAAGCTGCGTTTACGCAGGTCAGCCCCCGTAGCTCAGCGGATAGAGCACGTGCCTTCTAAGCGCCTGCTCGACGGCAACGGCTCACCGCGTACACCTGCAGAGTGTGAGCTGTAGAGAAAGGTGGGCCGTCGGTCGTCCAGTAAGCCGTGCTCGGCCGAGCTGCTGTCGTCGCCGTTGCCGCAGCAGGATGCCAGGAAGCGTCACGTGCCCGCACCGGGTTCGGGCACCGGCCTGCCCGGCGGGGTGAAGGCGGCCAGCACCGTGGCGGTGATGTGGCCGGCGGCATGCTCGGAGGTGAGACGGCCCGCACGGATCTCGTCGGCGGCACTGTGCATGACCGAGTGCAGGACGTTGACCAGCCACGCGATCGGCAGGTCGGTGCGGAAGACCCCCTCAGAACGGCCACGGGCGATGAGCGTCTCGACCCGGGCGGCCGGGCCGCTGTGCAGCTCGCGGATGCGACCAGGAGGCAGTTCCCTCTGGGCAGCGACCAACAGCGCACGCGCCTGGTCCACCAGACGCCAGCTGGCCTCGACATAGCGCGCCAGCGCGAGCAGCGGATCACCGGCCAGATCGACCGCGTCCAGTGCCTGATTGCCCCGGTCCACTGCGCGGCTCATCGCCGCATCGACGACCTCCGCCCGGGAGGCGAAGTGCGCGTACAGCGTCACCCGGCCCACGCCCGCGGCGCGCGCGATCTCGCTGAGGCTCGCCTCCGGGTTCTGTCCCAGGCACTCGGCCGCGGCCTTGACGATCGCGTCGATGCTCCGCAGGGCGTCGGCGCGTTTGACGGTGCTTCTACTGCCCATGCCCCACACCCTACCGGAATAAGTCGAACATAACTGTTTGGCTTAGGCGGGCTGCAGGTCTAACCTGAACAGCACTGTACGGATTATCCGTCGAGAGGTGAGCGTCATGAGTGACACGGAAACCGCGAGCACACACACGCCGCAGACACCCCATCCACGGCGCTGGCCGGTCCTCGGCCTGCTGGGACTGGCCCAGCTGATGCTCATCCTCGACATCACCGTGGTCGCCATCGCACTGCCCCACATGGGCACCGAACTGGACCTGGACCGCGCCGCCCTGACCTGGGTGGTCAGCGGCTACGCCCTCACCTTCGGCAGCCTGATGCTGCTCGGCGGCCGGGCCGCCGACCTGTTTGGCGCCAAGCGCGTCGTCCTGGCAGGGCTCACCCTGTTCACCGCCGCGTCCCTGGCCGCCGGACTGGCCACCGGCGCTCCCCTGCTGCTGGCCGCCCGGATCGCCCAGGGCGCGGGCGCCGCGATGCTCTCGCCGGCGGCCCTGTCGGTCGTGGTGAGACTGTTCGACGGCGACGAACGCAACAAGGCACTGGGTATCTGGTCGGCGCTCGGCGGCGGCGGCGCCGCCCTCGGCGTGCTGCTGGGCGGGCTGATCACCGCCGGGCCCGGCTGGGCCTGGGTCTTCTTCATCAACGTCCCCGTCGGCCTGGCCGTACTCGCCGCACTCGCCCGGATCCTGCCCACCCTGCCCAAGGCGGCCGCCGACTCCCTCGACGTGCCCGGCGCCGCCCTCGTCGCCGCGGCCACCGGTGCTCTCATCTACGCCCTGATCCGTGCCGGCGACCACGGCTGGCTCGACGCCCTCACCCTCGCCCTGTTCGCCGCCTCGGCAGCCGCATGCGCAGCTTTCACCGCCTGGCAGCGCCGGACGGCGGCACCGCTGATGGACCTTCGCCTGCTCAGCCGGCGCCCGGTACTGGCGGGCATCTTCATCATCGCGGTGGCCACGGCCCTGATGGTGGGTGTCTTCTTCCTCGGCTCCTTCTACCTGCAGAACCACCAGGGCCATGGCGCCTTGATGACCGGGGTGCTGTTCCTGCCGGTGGCGCTGGTGACCATGGCTGCCGCCACTACGGCCGGCCGCGTGATCGGCCGCCTCGGGGCCCGACTGCTGGCAACGGCGGCCCTGGTCCTCGCGGCCGCCGGATTCCTCGTCCCAGTCCTCTGGTCCGGCACCGCCGCCATGGTCACCGGCGTGAGTATCGCCGCGGCCGGTCTGGGCACCCTGTTCGTGGTCGCCTCGGCCACCGCCCTAGGCAGCGTCGCCCCACACGAGGCCGGGGTGGCCTCAGGAATCATCAGCACCTTCCACGAGTTCGGCGCCTCCACAGGCGCCGCCGCCGTATCCAGCGCCGCAGCCGCCAGCATCGCCACCCACACCCCCTCCGCCGCCGCGACCGGGTTCGACAACGCCTTCCTCGTCGCCACAGGCATCGCCGCGGCCTCCGCCCTCATCTCCCTGTGGCTGATCCCAGTCCAAATGGCCTGAGCCGAGCAGAATGCGGCTGCCAACCCGCGGCGGCCCCGACCTGCCCGCGACGGCTGCGGAGGTTGGGGGTGGAGTGGGCGTAGCCAGCACGGCACGGCCTCGCCGCCGAAGGCGCCGGCCACCTCCACCATCGTGGTGCCAGCCACCATCCCGGGCGTGCTCATTAGCCGGGGCGCAGGGTGCCCGGCCCAGTGCGACGTCGTTGAACACGGCATCGCATGCATGCACGCCCGCCCCCGCGGAGTACCCGAGTGAGCCCCGGACCGCCTGGCGGCCCGGGGCGTGAAGCCTGTCGGTACACGAGACACTGGTCAGCCCGGTGATCACAGCCCACGGCCGGGTCTGCGGCACTTCACGCGGCCTTGGCCAGGGCGGACCGTTCTTTGCTGGGCACATGGCGGGCGGGAGTCGAGAGTCTCGTCATGGTTCCTCGTCCGTCGTGGCGCGGCCACAGGAGGAGGGCACCGATCGCTCCCGCTCCGGCAAGGATCGCGAGGACGGACCAGGCGAGGGGGAGGCCCGCGTTCGTTCCGAGCCACCCCGCGATGGGATAGGTGATCAGCCAGGCCAGGTGCGACAGAGAGAATTGGGCGGCGAATGCCTCGGGGATCGCGTTCCGTCCGACGGAGGCACGCAGGACCTTGCCGGTCGGAGTGATGATCAGCGCCATGCCGACACCGATCGCGGTCCAGGTGATCGCCGTACCGGTCCATGTGGCGAGCCCAGTCACGACGAGCGTCACCGCGGCACCCGTGGCGCCGACGAGGACTCCGGCGCCGGTCATCATGACGGTGCGGGCGGAGACCCGGTCGAGGACGCGGGGCAGTACGAGGGCGGCCAGGAGGGTTCCGGTGCCGGAGGCGGCGAGCATCCAGGCGACGTCCGGCTGCGAGCCGCCGAGCCGGTCGCGGACGTGGTTGACAGTGTTGACGACGACGATCGACCCTGCCGCCGCAACCACGAGATTGAGTGCCATGAGGCCGCGCAGTCGAGGCGTGCGGAGGAAGGTCCTGATCCCCGCTGCCGCCTTGTCCCACGCCTTGGTGTGGGTACTGGGGCGGGCGTCGGGGACGCGTGCCGACAGGACGAGCAGGCCGGAGACGAGGAAGCCGGCGGAGGTTCCCAGGAACAGTCGGTCGAAGCTCATGAACGTCAGGGCGACGGCCGCCAGCACGGGGCTGAGCAGGCTCTCCATGGTGGAGGCGACTTGGGAGGCGGACAGGGCACGCGTGTAGGCGGACTCGTCGGTGACGATGTCGGGGATGACGGCTTGGAATGTCGGGGTGAAGGCCGCGGAGGCGGTCTGGAGCAGGCCAATCAGGACGTAGACGTGCCAGACCTCGGTGACCAGCGGCAGTACCAGGACCACCGCACCGCGGACCACGTCGAGGAGGACCAGGAGCGTTCTTCTGGGAAGCCGGTCGACGTACGCGGCGGCCAGGGGCGCGATGACCACGTACATGACCATCTTGATGGTGAGGGCCGTACCGAGGACCATGCCGGCGTGCGGACCGGCGAGGTCGTAGGCGAGCAGGCCGAGGGCCACTGTGGTCAGCCCGGTGCCGAACAGGGCGATGACCTGGGCACTGAACAGGCGGCGATAGTCGCGGAGGGCGAACAGACGCATGGCGTTTTCCTTCCGTGTCCATGCGGCGGGGCACGGCTCCGGAGCGGAGGCCGTGCCCCGCGGGTACAGGCGGGCAGGTCTCTAGGCACGGGCGGCGCTTTCCGGGGTGAGGCCGGCGAGCAGGTTGAAGGCGCCGGTGAGGATGTTGAGTGCGACGACGCCGACGACGTCGGCGATCGCGCGGTCGCTGTAGCCGTGCTCGCGCAGGGCGGTGACCTGGTCGTCGGTGATCGACGCCGGCTCGCGGTAGATCTGGGGGGCGAGGGTAATGACCGCGGCGATCGCGGGGTCGGCCGAGGTGCCCGCGCGGGCTCGCTCGATCTCCTCCTCGTCCACGCACAGGGCGCGGGCGGCGCTGACGTGCGCGTCGAGGCACAGTCCGCAGCCCTGCTGGGCCTGGACGGCGATCGAGACGCGTTCGCTGATCCGGCGGTTCAGCTTGGCGCGGCCCATGGCCCGGCTGAGTTGGAGGTAGCCGCCGAGCACGGCCGGGGAGTGCGCCATCGTGGCGACCATGTCACCGACTTGGCCGTGGCGGGAGACCAGGTCGGCGAGGAGATCGCGGGAGGCGCCAACCGCCGTGTCGGGTGTGAGGCGGGTCAGGCGGGGCATGACGCTCCTTCTGCTTATGGTCAGTGGTGGGCGTGGTGTGTGTGGTGGCCGTGGTCGTGGCCCGCGTGCCCGGGTGCGGTGACCGAGTTGACCGACGTGACCGCGGCGGGCTCGGTGGTCCGCACGGTGAACTCGGCGGTCCGGACGATGTCGGCGTGCTGGAAGTCCAGGTACAGCCGGTAGGTGCCGGCCGTGGGCGCTACGGCCATGAAGGAGATGCCGGGTCCCGGCGCGGTGGTGCCGTCACCGGGCTCGCCCTCCGGGTGGACGTGGAGGTAGCCCAGGTCGCCGACCCGCAGCGCGACCAGGTGCCCGTACGCGGCCAGGTAGGGCTGCAGATCGGTGACGGGGCGGCCGTTCCGGCTGACGGTGAGGGTCAGCTCGCTCGCCTCGCCGGGCACGAGCGTGCCGTCGAGCGCGACGGTGTACTCGCCGATCCGCGCGATGCCGGTGGCCTCGGGGAGCGGCTGTGGGGCGTACGGCCCGGCGACCGCGGCGTCGATCCCGAGCGTCAGGGTGCCGTCGTGGCCGACCGGGTGGATGTCGGCGAAGAACCTCCAGTCCCCCGGTTCCAGGGTCAGTTCGGTGCTCCAGGTGCCCTTCTCGTCCCGCACGGGGTGGACGTGCTGGAATCCGGCCGTGTCGCGCCGTACGGCGATGAAGTGCAGTTCCTTCTCGTGCTCAGGCACGAACTCGGTCACCGCCCGCCCGTCGGGGCCGATCACCCGGAAGCTGACCGGCTGCACGCCGGCGGCGAGGATCGTCGAGTCGAGCTCGAGGGTGTACCCGTTCTCGGAGACCGACAGCCCACCGGGCTGGGCCCCGCCGTGGACACCGTGGACACCGTGGCTGGTGTGGCCGTGGCCAGCGTGATTCGTCATGGCATCTCCCATGGTTGTGATGCGCCTTCGGGCGTTGTCCGTTCAGGACGTTGATCGCAACCATATACCCCCCCGGGGTATTCCGGTACCTCGATGATTGAAATCTCGCGAGAGGGCTTCGAGGCGGATCTGCCAGATGCACCCACCCACCTGTCCCGGCGCCGTGACGCCAGCGTGCCGGCACGGCTGGCTCTGCGGTGACTCCCGCGAACGGCAGCAGAACGACAGGGCACCTGGTGACGCGCGGCAGAGAAACTGGCGCCGCCTACGCGAACGCGGTCCATGCAGGGGGCAGGCGGGCAGCACCCGGTGCTCGGACGACTTCGACGCATCGAGGGATGGGCGAGAGGCCAGGCAGGAGAATGGTGGAAGAGGGCACTCACTGGAGAGGAAAGTCTCCGGAGAAGACGCCCGCGTCGGCATCGAAGGCCACTTCCCGGTCCGTCTGAGGGCTCGCCGGGTCCTTCTCATCGAGGGAAGGTCTGCCCGGCGGCAGCGCAGTCGGCAGCGCTATCGGCGGGACGACAGGCTCCTCTTTCCGCACCCAGCCGTGGCGGCGCAGCGGCCGGTGTCCCCTGTCTGCAACCTCAGGGAGATGCCGACTTACGAAGGAGGCGCGGTTGCTTCAGGGCAGCAGCGGTCCTTCGGCGATGGTGAGTACGGCTTGTCCGGCGATGCCGAGTGTGAGGGAAAGGGTGCCCGCTAGGTGAGCGGTGGCAGCGGACCAGCGTCGTGGGCCGGTCTGCGTATCGGTGGGTGCCGTGCCGGTGGTGAGGAACAGGGGGCCGAGCCAGCGCAGGTAGTAGAAGAGCGAGGCGACGGTGTTGGCGACGGCGAGGGCGGCGAGCCAGGTGTAGCCGCCGTCGATGGTCGCGCTGAAGATCTCCAGTTTGCCGAGGAAGACGCCGGTAGGCGGCGTGCCGACCAGGCCCAGGAGACAGACGACGAGCACGGCCGCGAGGTCGGGGCGGCGGCGGGCGAGGCCGCGGTAGTCGGTGAGGGCACGGGCCCGCGGAAGTGTCGCAACGACCGCGAAGGCGCCGAGGTTGGTGACGGCGTAGGCGGCCAGGTAGAGCAGCAGGCTCCGCTGAACGGTGCCGCTGCGGGTGGTGACGGCCAGGGCCATGAGCAGGTAGCCGACCTGACTGATCGTGGAGTAGGCGAGCAGGCGTTTGACGGAGGTCTGGAAGAACGCCGCGAGATTGCCCAGGGTCATGGTGACCGCGGCGAGAATCGCGAGAAGCAGCGGCCAGTTGACGTCGCTGTCGGCGAGTGCCTGTTGCAGCAGCCGGTAACCGGCGATCAGACCACCGACTTTGGGCAGGGTGGTGACGTACGCGGCGACGGGTGCCGGCGCCCCGTCGGTGACGTCGGGCACCCAGAAGTGGGCCGGTACGGCGCCGATCTTGAAGAGCAGGCCGGCGAGGACGCCGACGAGTCCGACGGCGACGAGTCCGTAGGGCGCGGAGGGCAGGGTCTTGGCGAGTTCGCTGTAGTGGGTGGCGTGGCCGGCGCCGTAGAGGAGCGCGGTGCCGGCGAGCATGGTGATGCCCAGCAGGGCGCCCATAAGGTAGTACTTCAGGGCGGCTTCGGTGCCGGGGGCGTCCTTCGCGAACCCGGCGAGTGCGTAGGCGGGGACGCTGGCCAGCAGGTAGGCGGCGAAGAGCATCAGCAGGTCGTTCGCGCCGGTGAGGGCGAGGGTGCCGGCGCCGGTCATCAGGAGCAGCACCCAGTACTCGGCCTCGCGTTTGTGGCGCCGTACGGTCTCCACCGACATGCAGATGATCAGCAGCAGAGCGACGAGCACGATGAGCCGCCCGGTGTCGGTGGCGGCGTCGACGGCGAACGCGGCGGCGAAGACGGTCTGTTCGCGGTCGGTGACCATGGTGACGGCGGTGGCCGTCAGGCCGGTCGCGCAGGCGGCCGCGGCGAGTACGGCCACGAGCCACTGACGGCGGCGGGGCAGCCAGGAGCCGGCCAGGAGGCCGATGACGGCGGCGCCGAGGAGGGCGATTTCGGGGATGAGGGCGGCCAGGTTCTCGTTCACCGTGCGACCAGGCCCGTCAGGGTGCGGCTGGCGGGTTCGATGACGTCCAGCAGCCAGCGCGGTGCGATGCCGATCACCAGGGCCACCGCGAGCAGCGGCACCGTGGACAGCGCCTCGGCCTTTCTCAAGTCGCGGACAATGCCGGTGGGGATGGTTTCGGGAAGGCGCGGGGTACCGAGGAACATGCGCCGCAGTGCGGTCAGGAACAGGGCGGCGGTGATGAGGATGCCGGTCACGGCGATGGCGGTGGCAATGGCGTGGGAGGCCAGGCTGCCGGTGAAGATCTGGAATTCGGCGATGAAGCCGGAAAAGCCTGGAATGCCGAGGCTGGCGAACGCGGCGACGGCGGTGACCGCCGCGAAGCGCGGGGCATGCGCGGCCAGGCCGGAGTACGAGTCCATCGTGTATGTGCGTCCGCGGTCGTAGAGCACCCCGGCGAGCAGGAACAGAGCGGCGGTGATCAGTCCGTGGCTGACCATCTGGGTGACGGCTCCGGTCACCGCCAGGGTGCGCGCCTGGGCGTCGCTGCCCGCGAGTGTCCCGGCGGCACCGACGGCCAGGACGACGTAGCCCATGTGGTTGACCGACGTGTAGGCGATCATGCGTTTGAAGTCCGTCTGCGCCAACGCCACCAAGGCCCCGTAGACGACGGACACGGCGCCGACGATCACGATGACGAGCGCGTAGTGGCGCCAGCTGCCGGGCAGCAGGGGCATGGCGATGCGGACGAACCCGTAGGTGCCCATCTTCAGCAGGACTCCGGCGAGGATCGCCGAGCCGGTGGCGGGGGCGTCGGTGTGGGCGGGCGGCAGCCAGGTGTGGAAGGGCACGGTCGGCGTTTTGACCGCGAGACCGACGCCGATGGCCAGCAGTACGAGGCCCGCGTACAGGCCGCGTCCGGCGAGCGGGTTCGCGCGGGTGAGGTCGACGATGTCGAAGGTGTGCGGGTCGGCCGCCAGGTAGAGGCCGATGAAGCCGAGGAGGAGGGCGAGCGAGCCGACGAAGGTGTACAGGAAGAACTTCAGCGCCGCGGCCCGGGCTCGTTCGCCGTGTCCCCATCCCGCGATGACGAAGAACATGCCGACGATCGACAGGTCGAAGAAGACGAAGAACAGAATGAGGTCGAGGGCGACGAACAGACCGATGCTGACGGTCTGCAGGAACAGGAAGAGGCAGACGTAGGAGCGTACGCGCCGCGTCTCGCGCAGGGAGTGGACCGCGACGGCCAGGAACAGCAGGCAGGTCAGGGCGACCAGGGGCAGGGACAGTCCGTCGACGCCCACGTGGTAGCCGACTCCCGCGCTGGGGATCCAGCGCACCCGCTGCTCGTACTGCATCCCGCCGTCGGTGTCGTAGCCGGTCCACACGCCGACGACCAGGGCCAGGTCCACGGCAGCGGTGGTGATCCACACCCATACGTACGCCCGCTCGGGGAGAGTGCGCGGCAGGAGCAGCAGTACCGCGCACACCAGCAGCGGCAGGAACGTGACGACGGTCAGCACAGGGGTTACCTCACCAACAGGATGATCAGGACCAGTACGGCGAAGCCCGCGGCGGCCTGGGCGTAGTACTGATGCAGCAGTCCGGTCTGCGGGCGGCGCGCCCACCGGCCCAGGCTCCGCGCACCGGTCGCAACGGCACGGACTCCGGCGTCGATGCCGCCGTCGTCCAGACGGCGTGCGAGCCGGGCCGCCGCGAGGCCGCCCCGGGCGGTCTGCCGTACGGCGCCGTCGACGACCCGATCGTCGAAGTCGGCCAGCGTGCGCGCGAGGCCCAGCACCGGGCGGACCACGACGAGCCGCGCGGCCCGCTCCAGGTACAGCCACCCGTGAGTCCATCGGACGGCCGCGCGCGACAGCCCTGCGGATGCAGGGCGGGAAGCCCACCGCCAGGCCAGGCCGACGGCGGCGAGCGCCACGGCGGCGGACAGTCCGAGTTCCCACGGCTCGGGGGACGGTTCGCCCTGGGCGCCGACCAGCCCCTTCAGCCAGGACGCCGGTCCCGGCAAGGCCAGTACTCCCAGTACCGCCGCGGCGAAGGTGAGGGCGAGGAGCGGGGCGGGTGTCGAACCGGCGACGCGACGGGTGCCGCGCTCCTCGGTGTCGTATCCGAGTTCCGCGTCGGCAGGGAGGGGACGGGTGACGTACCAGACGGCTTTGACGCTGTACACGGCGGCGACGGCAGCCGCCGCGAGGCCCACCGCGTACAGCGCGGTCGACTCGGTGCGGGCGGCGGCGAGGACCTCGTCCTTGGCCGCCCACAGGGACAGGGGCGGCAACCCGGCCAGGGTGAGCGCGCCCACCGCGAAGGCCACGCCGACCAGTGGGTGGACGCGGGCCGCCCCACGCAGTGCCGGCAGTTGCTTGGTGCCCAGCGCGGTCAGCCAGGCGCCCGCGGCGAGGAACAGAGCCGACTTGGTGGCGGCATGGGAGACGAGCTGGGTGGTGCCCGCGGCGACGCCGCCGCTGCCCGCGGCCAGCACCATGAAGCCGATCTGGGCGGAGGTGGAGGCCGCGAGGAGCTGCTTGAGGTCGGTCTGGGCCACCGCGACCAGCCCCAGGACGAGGGCGGTGGCCGCGCCGGTCCAGGCGACCAGCGGCCCGGCCCAGGCCGTGGCGTCCAGCAGCGAGACGAGTCGCAGCAGCAGGTAAGCGCCCGCGGCGACCATGGTCGCCGAGTGCAGCAGCGCCGAGACCGGGCTCGGACCCTGCATGGCGCGCGACAGCCAGAACGAGAACGGCAGTGCCGCAGACTTGCCGAGGGCGGCCACCACCACGCCCGCGGTGATCACGTGCAGCCAGGGCGCGTCCGCGTCCGGGAGAGCGTCCAGGCGCAGCGAGCCGATGCCGCCGGCCATCGCGGCGCCGGCTGCCAGGTACAGGCCGAGGTCGGCGGCGCGGGTGGTGAGGAACGCGACGTCGGCGGCCTCCGCCCGCTCCGGCTGCCGCCACCAGTAGCCGATCAGTGCCCAGCTGGTGGCCCCCATCACTTCCCAGGCCATCAGCAGCAGCGGCAGGGTGGTCGCCGTGACGGTGACGAGCATGGCGCCGGCGAAGAGCAGCATGAGCCCGAAGAAGCGGCCCCGGTTCTCGTGGGCGGCGAACTCGCCCACGGCGAAGGCCAGCACGGCGGTGGTGACCGCGGCGACGGTGACCACCATCACCGCGGACAGGCCGTCCACCGCCAGTCCCGCCTCCATCCCGGCGAACAGCGGCGCGCTCGCTTTCGGCCGGGTCAGCGCGGCGGCGACCGCCGCACCGAGCGTGGCGACAGCGGCCGCCACACCGGCGGCGGGGACCAGGCCGCCTCGGCGGGGTCCCGTGAGGGCGAGGACCGCTCCCCCGCCCAGGGGGAGAGCGATGAGCAGCCAGAGCACCGCGCTCATCCCTTCAGGTCCTCGGCCATGTCGGTCATGTCGACCTGGCGGGCGCGGTAGATGGCGGTGGTGACGGCGAAGCCCATGGCCATCTCCACGGCCATCGCCACCACGGCCGCCACGATCACGACCTGGCCGCTGCCGGCGGCGGGGGCGAGGAAGTACCAGAAGTCGGCGGCGGCGACGATGACGCCGCCGATCATCAGCTCGATCCCCATCATGATCATGACGATGGACTGCTGGGAGAGGGCACCGAACAGGCCGGTGCAGAAGAGCCCGGCCGCGAGGACCAGCAGGAGTTCGAACGTCATCGGCCCACTCCCCCGCCGGCCGAGTCGTTCGCAGGCCGCTGATCGAGGTCGTCTCCGAAACGGTCGTACCGGCCGCGGCGGGTGGCGAGGACGGTGGCACCCACCATGGTGGCCAGGAGTACGAATCCGAGCGTGACCATGGTCAGCATCTGGTCGCCCATCAACGACATCCCGACCTGGAACGTGGTGTCCTCGAGCCGCGCTCCCGTGCGGTCGGGCCACGGCACCAGGAAGATCCCCACGACCAGGGCGGCGAACACGAGGCCGCTGATGACCAGTGAGCCGCGCTTGTTGTGCAGCATCGACATCGGCATCAGACCGGCCGGATTCATCATGTACGCGATCATGAAAACCGCCATGATCACCATCTCCATGACCATCATCAGCACGATCACCACGCCGAGATACGGCAGCCGCAGCACGGTCACCACCCCGCCCACGCACACCAGGGAGCCCAGGAGGGCGAACGTGACCCGAGCCATGGAGTTCAAGGTGAAGACCAGGACGCCGCCGACCAGGGCGAGCACGCCCAGTACCCACAGCAGCACCGTGCTCGTCGTGCCCATGACGCGTTCCTTTCCTAACGGGTGAGACTGACCAGGGCCGGCACCAGGGCCTGGAGGACGGACAGCGGCAGGAGCACCACCCAGGCCAGTTCGACGTACCGGTCGGCGCGGAGCATGGGCAGCCGCCGCAGCGTCCACACCAGCACCGCCAGTACCAGCAGGGTCTTGACCAACGACCAGGCCCAGGCGGGCAGCCCCGGCCCGGCGCCGCCGCCCAGGAACAGCGGCACCGCCATCGCGGCCCCGGCCGCCAGCCACAGCCACCGCCCTGCCTGCAGCAGCAGCCGGTCCACCCCGCTCGTCTCCCCCAGTACGCCGTCGGCGACGTCCCGCCCGAGCGGATACGCGAACGGTCCCAGGAAGCTGAAGGCCAGAACTCCTGCCAGGTAGAGGACGAAGGCGAACGGCATCCACACCGCGTACCACAAGCCGTGCTGGGCGCCGACGATGTCGGTCACCCGCAGGGACTCGGCGCCCGTGGCGGCCGAGATCAGCGCGAACATCAGCGGCAGCTCGTAAGCCAGGCCCAAGGCGAGGAAGCGGTAGCCGCCGACCAGGGAGAAGGCGGCGTTCGGACCCCAGCCGGCCAGCCACAGCCCGGCCCAGGTCAGCACCTCCATGGCGTTGAACCACACCACCCCGACCGACAGATCGGCGACGACGCGGTTGCCGAACGGGATGACCAGCGTGGCCAGTACCGCGGCCACCGGGACGGTGATCACACCCGCCCGCCACAGCAACCGATCCGGTGCGGGCAACCGCCGCGGCTGCGCCAGCAGCGCCCGCGGCACGGCGAGAAGCGGCCGCACCGCAGTATGGGCGGTGATCCGACGGCCCGCGTTCCGGGCGTCCAGTGCCGCGTCGGCCGCCACTGCCAGCACCGCGAAGACGAGCAGCATCGCCGGGGCGGCCGGCAGCGCCCACCACGTCCCCGCCTCAGCCACGGGCCACCTCCAGCCGACACGCGGTCAGTTCGTCCGGGTCCGGGTCGAGGCTGGCGACGACGAGACGGGCCGCGCCCAGTTCGGCCCCCACCAACAGGCGGGGAAGCAGCTTCACCAGGGCGGCCGACGGCGGGCGTTCGGCGTCCCACCGACCGCGCGGGCTCTCCTGCGCCACCGGATTGAGCGGGGCGGTCGCGTCCAGCTGCCGTACGGCGTCCATGACCTCGGTGAGCCATTGGCGGTAGCGGGCCGGTACATCCCCGCCGGCCGCCCGTACGGCGGGACCGGTGACACTTGCGGCTCGTGCGTCGGCCGCGCTCAGCAGACCGACGCCTCGCGTCAGCCAGTACAGGGTGCGTGACCGCCCGACCCGCCGGGTGAAGCGCTCCGCCCGGGGCAGGATCGCCGAGGCGGGCGCCTCCTCCAGCAGGTCGTCGCGCAGCCGCCGGGCCGTCACCGCCTCGGCGGGCCAGCCGGCCACCGACAGCAGTCGGCCCAGGCTGTCCAGGTGCGCCGCGGCCCGCCGCCGGGCCGCCTCCCCCACGCACACCGGCTCGCCCGTGGTGGCTCGCAGCCACGGCCGGCTCCAGAAGGGGTCGGCTGGTCCGCCGGCGGGCGGATCGTCGAGGTCGGCACGTTGGACGACGTCGCCCTGAAGCACCACGCGAAGGGTCAGGCCGGCGGGCCAGTCGGCCAGAAAGGGCCCCAACGGCACGTGCAGGCGGTCCAGCGTCAGACCGTCGCGGTCCTCCCCCGGTTCGGCCATGGCCAGTCCGCCCGGCATCTCCATGCCACCATGCCCATGACCGTGACCGGTGTGTCCGTGACCGTCGTGACCATGACGGGCGTGGTCGTCATCGCCGTCCCCGTGACCGGTGCCGCCATGACCGGCGTGCTCACCGCCGTGGCCACTGGCCTCCGGGCCATCGTCGTGATGCCGCGCGTGTGCGCCGCCTTCGAAGCCGCGATCGTCTTTCGCGTGATCGGCTCGCACCGATTCCGCGTCGTGCTTTCCGGGCTCTCCGTGCCCGTGCTCTCCCGCGGTGCGGTCGGCCCCGCCCCGGTCGCCCTCTGGTGTGGCCAACCGAGCGCGGCCGGCTTCGAGGACCGATGCCACCTCGTCGGCCGTCACGGCTCGCACGCGCACGCGCGGCCGCGGCATGTCCTGCCACAACCGTTCCAGCGCCGGACCCAGCCGCGAGCAGTCAGGACCCGCCACCAGCATCAAGTCGGCTCCGGCCGGGGTCGACGCCGACGGCCAGTCCCGGGACCGCAGTTCCTTCTCGGCGGCCAGCCGCACCGGCGTACCGCCCGGCGTGGTCACCAGCAGGACGCGTGGCCGGGCGGCCGCTGCGCGGGTCAGGGCGGCGGTCAGGCCCACCGCAGTGCTCCTTCCCGCCATGCGTAGATCACACCCGTGAGCAGGACGGCGAGGAAGACGAACATCTCGATCACCGCACTGGGTCCCATCGCGGAGATCACCAGTGTCCACGGGTACATGAAGACCATCTCCATGTCGAAGGCGAGGAAGAGCATCGTCACCGTGTACCAGCGCATGTGGAAACGGCTGACCGCGTGTTCCGTCGGCTCCAGTCCCGATCCGAACGGCTGCGCGGGCAGCGGACCGGACGAGAGCCGAAGCGCCCAGGCCGCTCCGTATGCTCCGGCCACCGCCAGCAGGGCCAGCCCCAGCAAGGACAGCGCGGCGGTGAAGCCACTCACCGGATGCCACCACCCAGGAGGTCCCTCCCACGCCCCGCGACTTGTACGTCGAGGCGCCCGTCGGCGGGCGCTGTCCCGCCCGCACTCCGCGTCGAACCCATCTGTCGCTCCGTTCCCGCTGTGCCGGAAGCGTTGGGTACCCCCCGGAGGCATACGCAGTCCCGGAGGGCACGAGTCGTACGGCGGCGTGGGCCCCGAAGCCGCAGTCGGCACGCTCCACCGCCCGGCGTCGAGTGCTACGGCCACGGTGCCGGACGTCCACACACCGCGCGAGGCGGCCGGGTCCATCGGTGCCCCGAGGGGGTGTCCGTGCGTCAGGCGGGGGCGAGTGGCGCCTCTGCCCGCGCGATCAGGCGCTCGCTGCGGGCCAGGGCGGCGACGGATGCCGCGCAGGCCAGTCCGGTCGCGGCCAGGGAGCACCAGGTCAGCCAGAGGGCGTCCTCGTGTTCGGCGAAGTCCCACAGGGCTCCGGTGGTGAGGTTGCCGAGGGTGATGCCGAGGCCCGAGACGGTGTTGTACAGCCCGTAATGGGTCGCCACGAGCCGGTTGCCGGAGAGCGTGACGACGGTGTCCATTTCGAAGGGGTAGACGACGGCACCGCCGACAGCCAGGAGGACCACGGCCAGGACCAGGGCGGTCAGTACGGCGGCCGGGGCCTCAGGTGGTGCCAGGGCGAGCGGCACGAAGGCCGCCCCCATGGCGGTCAGTCCGCGGACGAGGGCCTGAGCGGGCGTCCAGCGTCGCTTCGCCCAGCCGGTAAGCCGCAATTGCCCCACCACGGCGACGGCAGCCGAGACGACGAAGAGTCCGCTGGTCACCCAGGTCCCCTTGTCCCCGAGGACGTCGGCTGCGGCCAGGGGCAGTGCCAGGTAGACCTGAAATGTGAGGACGTACGAGCCGGTCATCGCGAGGGCGAAGAGCAGGAAGGGCCGGTTGGCCACGACCGTGCGCCACTGCGCCAGTACATTGCCCGGCGTCGCGCCGGGTGCCTCGCCACGGCGGGCGGGCAGGGCACGCCATTGCAGGACGGTCAGCAGGGTGAAGATCGCGGCAGCGACTGTGCAGACGAGCCGGAAGTCGGCAGCCAGCAGGGCCAGGCCCACCAGCGGGCCGAGGACCATTCCGGCCTGGTAGTAGACGTTGAAGGTGGCGAAGGCGTCCACGCGTCGTTCGCCGGCTTCGGCGGCCAGGTAGGCGCGTACGGCAGGGTTGAACAAGGCGCCCGCGAAGCCGGTGGCCGCTGACGCGGCAATCAGGGCCGGGAGGTTGTCGACCCAGCCGAGCAGGCCGAAGCCGACGGTGCGGAGCAGGCAGCCAGCCATGATGGGGGCCTTGTAGCCGTAGCGGTCGGCGATGGTGCCTCCGATGAGGAACATGCCCTGCTGGGAGAAGTTGCGTACGCCCAGGACGAGTCCGACGGCCCATGCCGCCAGCCCGAGCCCGCCGGCCAGGTGGGCTGCCAGATAGGGCATGAGCATGTAGAAGGCGAGGTTGATGGCGAACTGGTTGGCCATCAACAGTCGGACCGGGGCTGGGAACGAGTGGGTCTGCTGCCACAGGTGCTTCATCGTGCGACTCCTACGGTCTCGTCTCCCGCTCCCTGGGCGTCGGCGGTGGCCAGGGGGTCGATGACGTGGGTGCATCGCGTCCAGCGGGTCACCACCCGCTCGTCCGGCCGGGCGATCTCCTCCGGATCGTCGGCGGGCGGGGCGTCGAGCAGTCCGTGCTCTTGGCAGTAGGCGTCGTCGAAGACCGTGCCGATGTAGCGCTGCGGGCCATCAGGGAAGATGGCGACGATCCGGTTCGCGGCGGGCAGGGTGCGAGCCGCCCATCGGGCGACGAGGGCGACCGCGCCGACACTCCATCCCCCGGTTGTGTAGTGATCACGGGCCAGCCTGCGTGCCGACCACACCGCTTCCGGTGCGGCGACCCAGTGGACCTCGTCGAACAGGTGGTAGGCGACGTTGCGTGGGTGGATGCTGCTGCCCAGGCCCCGCATCAGACGGGGTGCGGCGGGCTGGCCGAAGATGGTCGAGCCGCAGGTGTCCACACCGATGACCCGCAGGTGGGGGAAGAGCCCACGCAGGACGGAGGCGATCCCGGCGGAGTGGCCGCCCGTGCCGACGGACACGACGAGGGTGTCGATCCGGCCGAGCTGGTCGACGAGTTCGTGGGCGAGCGGAGCGTAGGCGGTCACGTTATCCGGGTTGTTGTACTGGTCGGGGCACCATGCGCCGGGATGGGCGGTGAGCAGCTCTTGCACCCGGTGCAGGCGGGCGCGCTGCCAGCCTCCACAGGCGTGCGGGGTGTCGACGCGGTCCACGGTGGCCCCGTACGCCGTGAGGAGTCCTGTCATCAGGGGTTCCATGCCGGGGTCGGTGACGACGGTGACCGGGTGGCCGTAGGTCGCGCCGGCGAGGGCAAGGCCGAGGCCGAGCGTGCCGGAGGAGGACTCGACGATGCGTGCGCCGGGCAGGAGCTGTCCCCGCTCGCGGGCTGCACGGACCATGTGCAGGGCGGTGCGGTCCTTGATGCCGCCCGGGTTGTGGCCCTCGATCTTGGCCCAGAAGCCGCGCCCCGGGAGAGTGAAGGGGGCTCCGATCCGGAGGACAGGTGTGTTGCCGACCAGTCCGGCGGGAGTGTGCGTCAGTCGCTCGGTTTCGGGGAGAGGCTTCGCGGGCGCGGCCAGGACAGACGTGCAGGTCAGGTGATTCATGGCGTGGTTCTCCGGCAGCCGGTGTCTGAACAGCGACGGGCCGCGTGTAGAGGGGGCGGAGGTGATCGGTTGCTGAGCCGCGGCCGGATACGGGGCCGCGGTGCTTGGTCGATCAGGTCCGCCACACGCCGAGACGGGACCGCGTATGTCCGGTGGACGAGCAACCCGGGTCGAGAGCCGATGCCTGCGCGCCGGGCCGTGTGGGCGACGGCTGGGTGCCCTGCTCGACGCGGAGAACATGGAGGGCCGGGCCGTCAGCAAGGGGGATGTCGCGGGAGGGCTGCACCGTGGGCTCGTCCAGATCACAGCAGTGCGACTGGTGGTCATGCGGCGGCGCGCTCTGCAGCGACGCCATCCCGTCGTCGGCCGGTCCCGGCGTATGTCCACAGAAGGCTCCCGCGCTGTGCGCGGCGTCTGCCCGTGCCGTCCCGGCCGTCACCGGTCCGTGAGCGCAGGCCAGCAGGTGCACCAGCACGGCGAGCAGCACGACCAGCGGCGCCGCGGTGCGCGCCGGGGGCCGAGTGCTCGGTAGTACTGACCAGGCAGACATCAGGACGGACTGTAATGAATCGCATGCGCAAGGTCATTGTGGGCGGATCTACCGTTCGACGGTTCTGCTGGCGTGCGCCAGGGCCGGACACGGCTGGGACGTCCGCGAATGCGACGTGCAGCGGCCTTGACTGCCCGTAAATGCCGGTTCCGCTGACCACCGGATCGGGTGAACGTCAGCACCAACTGGTCGAGAGACGGGCACGGAGGCGTACGAGTGAGGACGGCCGCCGGTCGCGCCGTCACATCTGCGCTTTCGCGAAGGGCCCGTACGATGGGTGCGTGACCAGGAGTACTCGATCAAGCAGCCGCCCTGCCGGGCGGCTGTTCGTGCTGCTGGTGATGGCGGTACTGGCCGGAGTGCTGGGCATGCACGGCCTCGCCCCCGGTGCGACAGTGGCGGTGCAGGCGGCTACCGGCCACGAGATGGTGATGGTCCCTGCGGACGGCGTGCCTCACGCGGGCGGGGGATGCACGCACACGGATGGCGGTTCGAGTCATCTCGATCATGCCGATGGGACGTGTGCGGCGGCCGGCATCGGTTCGGCGTACACGCCGCCCGCGCTGACCGGCACCCTGCTGAACGCGCCTGCGACCCCCGCGCCCGCTGCCGCGTTCCCAGGGGCATCGCATGGTGGCCGAGCACCGCCCGACCTGTCGGAACTGCAGCTCCTGCGCATATAGAGCGGCCCGCTCGGCTCCCGTGCGCCCGGCCCTGCCGGTGACGGGTGCCGTGCTTCCGCACGCTCTACATCCGTTCCCACCGCGTGCCGCGAAACGGCGCGCGTCAAGGAGTTGCACCACCATGATCCGCAAGCGTTCCCTCATGCGCCGTACTGCCGCCGTAGCCGCCGCAGGCGCGGCAGCACTGGTCCTGGCCGCCTGTGGCGGCAACGGTGACGATGACGGCTCGGCTGGACACGGCGGCCACGCCGCCACCGCTTCCTCGTCCGCCCCGGCGTCGGCGTCGCAGGGGCAGCACAACGCTGCCGATGTGGCCTTCGCGAAGGGGATGATCCCCCACCACCGCCAGGCCGTCGAGATGGCCGACCTGGCGCCCGACCGTGCGCAGTCGGCCGAGGTGAAAAAGCTCGCCGCCGACATCAAGAAGGCCCAGGACCCGGAGATCAAGACGCTCTCCGGGTGGCTGACGTCGTGGGGCGAGGACGTGCCCGCCGAGGGTGCCATGGACCACTCCATGCACGACATGGGCGGCATGATGACGGCCGAGGAGATGACCGAGCTCGAGAACGCCTCGGGCAAGGCGTTCGACACCGCCTTCATGGAAATGATGATCAAGCACCACGAAGGCGCGGTCGACATGGCGAAGACCGAGCAGGCCGACGGCGCCTACGGACCGGCCAAGAAGATGGCCGGAGAGATCATCGACTCGCAGAGCGCGGAGATCGAGCAGATGAACCAACTGCTCGGCAAGGGCTGATCACAGCACGCCGGGGCGGGTGGACACCGAAGGCGTCCACCCGCCCCGGTCTCCCTCCCCTCGTCTCCCTTCTCGCTGCCTGGACCTCACACCATGACTCGCATACCGCTGCCCCGTCCGCGTGCCCTGTTCCTGCTCGCGGCCGCCGGCCTGCTCCTCGCCTCGTGTTCCGCCACCGACACCACCACCGAATCCGGCAAGGAAGGGGCGCTTCCCGATCCGGGCACCGGACACCTGCACGGCCTGGGCGTCGACCCGGCCGACGGCACGGTCTATGCCGCCGGCCACCACGGCGTTTTTCGCCTGGAGGACGGGAGCGCGATCCGGGTCGCCGACCGCTACCAGGACACCATGGGTTTCACCGTGACCGGCCCGTCCACGTTCTTGGCCAGCGGTCATCCCGGCCCTGCGGATACCGGCACTCGACCAGCTCACCTGGGCCTGATCCGGAGCACGGACGCTGGCCGCACCTGGCAGGCTCTCTCCGCCGAAGGTGAGGCCGACTTCCACGCCTTGGAGGAGGCCGGTGATTCGCTGTACGGGTTCGACAGCCAGAGCAAAAGGGTGTGGGCCAGTACCGACGGGGGCCGCTCCTGGGACAAGGGCGCGAAGGTATCGGCGCTCGACCTCGCTTCCCATCCGAGCAGCGCGGCCACCGTGTGGGCGGCCACCGGCACGGGGCTGTCCCGCAGTGACGACGGTGCACGGACCTTCCACCCCGTCCCCTCGACGCCCGACCTGGTCGCGGTGGAGGAACCGGATCCGGGCAAGCTGCTGGCGCTCACGGCCGACGGCCGGGTCGTCGCCAGCCTCGATGGGCGGACATGGGCGGAGCAGGGCCGCTTGCCCGCGGGCGGAGAGGGCAGGGTGCTGACCGCGGTGACCACGCAGCACCTTCTGGCAGCAGACAGCGCGGACGCCGTCTACGAGTCGGTCGATAGCGGGCGAACCTGGATGTCCCTGCATCGCCCGGCAACGGATGCCGATCGCACCTAGCGGAGTCACCATTCGGGGAGCCATCGGTGCGATTCCGGCCCACCCCGCCCAGGTTCGGCCGGGCAGGTCCGGCGTATGTCGTTGACGATGGTGGTCGCCGTGCTGGACCGGCCCGTGCCAGGGCAGCGTTTAGGGGCGGCCGCTTCGGGCGTGATGGCGGGCACATGCGTCCGCGCAGGACGGACGGCCGAGACTCTGGTGGGAGAGATGGGACGCGAGGGCCTGAAGCAGCGCGACGACCGTCATCTTGACGACGGGGTGTCCAGCTGCCCGGCGCATCGTGACGGTCCACGACGGTGTGGCCATGGGTGAAGTCCCTCCTGGGATTGCTTGCCGGTCATGGGTGTGGTGACAGGCGCCGGCGGTCCGCCAGTTCCGGGAACAGGGATCTGACGGACCGCCGGCCGCGACATCGCTCCTTGGCGGCTTCACAGTCCACGGCTCACACCTCTGCCTTCTCACCCAGCGCGCTGGGCTGCTCCGCACTGGCGGCGGCCACGTCCTTCTCGGTGCGCATCACGAGGAGCGTGATGAGACCGCCGACGGCGGCGATGGCGGCGGCCGCGGTGAACGCCGCGCTGAAGCCGTCGGTCAGGGCAGGCAGGTCACCGAGTCGGCCTGCGCCCTGGGATGTGGCCAGGGCGGTGAGAGCGGCCAGGCCGAGGGCCGAACCGATCTGGTAGGTGGTGTTGACGATGCCGGAGGCCAGGCCCGCCTGCTCGGCCGGGGCGCCGGACATGGCCGCCATCATCGCCGGGATGTACGCCAGCGACATGCCGAGGGCGGCCACCAGCGAGGCGGGCAGGACGTCGACGACGAAGGAGCCGCTCGGCTCGACGGCCGACAGCCACAGCAGGCCGGCCGCGAGGACGAGCAGGCCGCCGCCGATCAGCGGCTTGGCACCGAGGCGGGCCAGCAGCCGCGCGGTGATGGCGGTCATGAAGACCATGAGGAGCACGGTCATCGGCAGCAGCGCCGCGCCGGAGGCGAAAGCACCGTAGCCGAGGACCTGCTGCAGGTAGAGGTTGAGGAAGTACCACATGGGAATCCACGCGGCGCCCAGCAGTGCCATGGCCAGGTTGGCCGAGCCGAGCCTCGGCACGCGCCAGATACCCAGCGGCATCAGAGGTCGGCGCATCGTCTTCTGCAGTACGAAGAAGAGCGCCAGCAGAGCGGCGGCGCCGACGAGTTCGAGCACGGTCTGGGTGGCTCCCCAGCCGATCTCCGGTGCGCGGACCACGGCGAAGACTGCGAGGGCGAGGCCGGCCGTGACGGCGGCGGCACCGAGCACGTCGATCGCTCCGCGGCGGGGGGCCACGGCAGGGAGCAGCTTGGTCGCGGCCAGCGTGGCGGCGCCGATGGGGATGTAGATGATGAACACCCAGGGCCAGCTGAGCCATTCGGTGAAGACCCCGCCGAGGAAGACGCCCGCGGTGCCACCGGCCGGGGCCGCCGCACCGTAGAGGGCCATGGCCTTGCCGAGCTCCTTCGGGTCGTGGGCGAACAGCGTCATCAGCAGGGTCATCGCGGCGGGGGCGATCAGCGCGCCGCCGACGCCCTGGACGGCTCGGCCGGCGACTTCCACCCACGCGGTCTGAGCGGCTGCGGCGACGATCGATCCGCCGATGAGCACGGTCCAGCCGACGGTGAACACCCGGCGTGCGCCGAGCAGGTCGGACAGGCGGCCGCCGAGGAGCAGGAGACCGCCGAAGGCGATGACGTAGGCGTTGAACACCCATTGCAGGTCGCCCTGAGAGAAGCCGAGGTCCTTCTGCATCTCGGGGAGTGCGACCCCGATGATCGAGGTGTCCATGATCACCATGAACTGGGCGGTGGCGAGCACGGCGAGCGCCCACCAGCGCTTGGGACTGACAGTTGGCATTGCCTTCCCCTCTTCAGATACGGAGCTTCATACCCCCTGGGGGTACCTGGCAGGGAACATAACATACCCCCTAGGGGTATGTAAGAAGTCTGCGTAACCCTGTGGAGGCAGTCGTGGCGACAGCCCCCGCCCCGCTGCTCATTGAGGAGGGCTCAGCCTGCAGGCGCGGTACCCGAGGGCGGCCGCAGCCCGCCCAGCCCTGCGTAGCCGGAAGGAGGTAACCGGATGAGCGGGGCCGTCCCGAGAGCCCTGCCGCTTCGCGGCCCATGCCGACGACCCTCGGCCCGCGCGGGTTAGGTCGCTCGGATACCTCCAGGAGCTGCTCCTGGCGAGCCCTGTCCACGGCAGATCACGAAGCGCCGGACCCACGAGGCTGCCGTGTACAGGGTCAGCCGGGTGGTGAAGAAGTCGAGGACCCGATCACGGGAGCCAGTACCGGCAGAATGGGGCCAAGCCGCGTGGACGCCGTACACCGTGATGGTGCCGCCCAGTCCCATGTCGCACAGCGCAGCTCGAGATGATCCAGCCGGGCGCCGACATCGTCGGTGTGCTGGGTCCAGGTGTGACGGGCGGAGTCGGTACACGTCGAGCAGCCGTGATCGCGGACGTCCGGCAGGATGACGGAGGAGCCGTCTGCGAGTAGGCGGGCGAGCGGCAGCAGGCTGCAGCGGTCCGGGTCGCCGCAGTGCAGCAGGACCAGCCCCCTTTCCTTGCCCCCGTGTCGTGGTGTGCAGTCGGCAGTCGTCACTGCACGCGTTCGGACACACCGGCCAAGCCCGCGCACCGAGCCTTTCTGATCACTTCAGAGCGACTCCGGCGCGCGGGCAGTGTTCGGTCAGTTTCCTTGCGCGGTGCTCGTGCCTGCCGGCTCAGACGTGTCCTGTTCTGTGGCCGGGCGGGCGCTGAGGGTGGTGAGGGCGAGGAGGCCGGCGGCGAGGAGGACGCCCGCGGCGACGGTCAGGGCCGTGCCGTATCCGGCGACCAGTGCCTCGCCGGTGCCCAGCGCGGCCTTCTCCGGCCGCGCGGTGACGGTGGCGGCGACCCCGGCGAGCACGGCCAGGCCGAGGGCGACACCGATCTGCTGGGCGGAGTTGAGCAGGGCCGAGGCGATCCCGGCCTTGTCCGCGTCGACGCGGTAGACCGCGGCCTGGGTCAGGGCGAGCACGCCGAGACCGAAACCGAGCGCGAGGACGAACATCGCCGGCGCCAGGTGCAGCCAGTAGTCCGTGTCGACGGTGATCGTGGAGAACCAGAACGCGGCCAGCGCGCTCAGCAGCGCCCCGAGCGCGGCGACGGAGCGGGGGGCGGTCTTCAGCAGGAGCTTCGGGGCGGCTCCGGCTCCGAGCACGAGCCCGGCGGCGAACGGCAGCCACGCCGCCCCGGTGCGAAGGGGGCTGAACTGCTGCACCTGCTGGAGGTAGAGGGTGACGACGTAGAACGTGCCCATCGGGCCGATGGCCAGCAGCAGCATGGTCAGGTAGGCGCCGGAGCGGTTGCGGTCCCTGAACAGGCTCAGCGGCACCAGAGGGCTGCCGCTGCGGGCCTGGGTGAGGACGAACGCGACGAGCAGCACGGCGGCCGCCGCCAGGAGGACCAGCGCGACCGGGTCGGTGAAGCCGTCCTCGCCGAACCTCGTGATCGCGTAGACGAGCGCGACCATTCCGCCGGTGCCCAGCACCGCACCCACCGCGCCGACCCGGCCGGAGTGACGCCCGGCAGCGAGCAGAGTGCGGCTGCCGAGAAGAACAAGCAGGCCGAACGGGATGTTGATGAAGAACACCCACCGCCAGTCGAGGAGGTCGGTCAGCACACCGCCGAGGAGCAGTCCGACCACGATCCCGAGCGCGGACATCGCCCCGTAGAGGGACAGCGCCAGGTCACGCAGCTTGCGGTCGGGGAACGTGGTCGCGATCAGCGCCAGCGCGTTCGGGGCGGTCAGCGCCGCTCCGACGCCCTGCACGGCACGGGCGACGATCAGCATGGTGACGTTCTGCCCCAGCCCGCCCGCCAGGGACGCGATCACGAAGACCGCGATCCCGAGCTGCAGGGTGCGGCGGCGCCCCCACAGATCGCCGATCCGGCCACCGAGCAGGAGCAGCGCTCCGAACGCGAGGATGTAGGCGTTGACCACCCAGGGCAGGTGCTCCGCCGTCACGCCGAACTCACGCTGGATGCTCGGCAGCGCGATGTTCACGATCGAATCGTCGAGCACCAGCATCAGCTGGGCGGTCGCGATGACCAGCAGCGGAATCATCCCGGCCCGCTGCCTCGTCGTCGTTGTCACGTCGTCTCCTTCATTCGGTGCCCGCAAGTCTTCGGCTCCGGGTCAGCTTCACGAGGCCGAAACCACCGTCGACCTCGACCTCAGATACCCCCCTCGGGTATAAGAACATACCGGAGGGGGGTATTCCAATCCGAGGGTGATGCAACGACGACCAGGCCCGACAAAGACGGCATGCGCCCTGAGCTCCCCACGCAAAGGGTGTCTGTTGCTCAGTCCTGACGAAACCCGAGCTGTGGGGACTCCGGTCGTCGAGTGGGCGCCGCATGCCGGCTGGGGTACCGGCAGGCCGTTCACCCGCCCGGAACAGCTGCGCACGCGGTCTCTCTCGTGAGTCATAACGGCAGCCCTCCCAGAGAGAGCACCGTGACGGACAACGAGGGGCGGCCCCAGTGGCCCGCCCCTCGTCCGCGCTGTGGAGGGGAAGCGGTTGTCAGTCCGCGGCCCTGAATCCGCGCAGTCGCAGGCTGTTGCCGACGACGAAGACGGAGGAGAAGGCCATGGCCGCCCCCGCGATCATCGGGTTGAGGAGTCCGGCGGCGGCGAGCGGCAGCGCGGCGATGTTGTAGGCGAAGGCCCAGAAGAGGTTGGACCTGATCGTGCCGAGGGTCTTGCGGGCCAGCCGGATGGCGTCGGCGGCGGCGCGCAGGTCGCCCCGGACGAGGGTGAGGTCGCCGGCCTCGATGGCGGCGTCGGTGCCGGTGCCCATGGCCAGGCCGAGGTCGGCCTGGGCGAGGGCGGCGGCGTCGTTGACCCCGTCGCCGACCATCGCGACCGAACGGCCCTCGTCCTGGAGGCGCTTGACGACGTCGACCTTGTCCTCGGGCATGACCTCGGCGATGACGTGCTCCGGGTCGATGCCGACCTCGCGGGCGACGGAGGCGGCCACGGCCTGGTTGTCGCCGGTCAGCAGGACCGGGGTGAGGCCCAGGGCGCGCAGCCGGGTGATGGCCTCGGCGCTGGTGTCCTTGACGGCGTCGGCGACCTCGAGG
The DNA here is from genome assembly GCF_000772045.1 of Streptomyces sp. CCM_MD2014. Lineage (GTDB taxonomy): Bacteria > Actinomycetota > Actinomycetes > Streptomycetales > Streptomycetaceae > Streptomyces > Streptomyces salinarius. The sequence goes on from NZ_CP009754.1 coordinate 1,639,206, forward strand.
ACCGCCCTGGCCTCGCCGTCCCAGGCGACGGCGATCGCGGTGCGGCCGGCCGTCTCCGCGTCGGCCTTGGCGCGGGCCAGGCCGACGGGCAGCTCCATGGCCCACTCGGCGAGCAGCTGCTCGCGGCCGACGAGGACGGCGTGGCCGTCGACGACGCCCTGGACGCCGAGGCCGGGGACGTTGGCGAAGTCCTCCGGAGCGGGCAGGGTGCCGACGCGGTCGGCTGCGCCCGTGGCCACGGCCTGTGCGATCGGGTGCTCGGAGGAGTGCTCCAGCGCGCCCGCCAGGCGCAGTACCTCGGTCTCCTCGGTGCCGGCGGCGGTGTGCACGGCGAGCAGGGTCATGCGGCCGGTGGTGACGGTGCCGGTCTTGTCCAGGACGATGGTGTCGACCCTGCGAGTGGACTCCAGGACCTCGGGGCCCTTGATGAGGATGCCGAGCTGGGCGCCGCGCCCGGTGCCGACCATCAGCGCGGTCGGCGTGGCCAGACCCAGGGCGCAGGGGCAGGCGATGATCAGGACCGCGACGGCGGCGGTGAAGGCGGCCGTGATGCCGGCGCCGTTGCCCAGCCAGAAGCCGAGGGTGCCCAGCGCGAGGGCGATGACGACCGGGACGAAGATGCCGGAGATGCGGTCGGCGAGCCGCTGGGCGGCGGCCTTGCCGTTCTGCGCGTCCTCGACCAGCCTCGCCATCCGCGCCAGCTGCGTGTCGGCGCCGACCCGGGTGGCCTCGACCACCAGCCGGCCCCCGGCGTTCAGGGTGGCCCCGGTGACCGCGTCGCCCACGCCGACCTCGACCGGCACCGACTCGCCGGTGAGCATCGAGGCGTCCACCGCCGAGGCGCCCTCCACGACCGTGCCGTCGGTGGCGACCTTCTCGCCGGGACGCACCAGGAAGCGGTCGCCGACCTTCAGCTCACCGACCGGGATCAGCTCCTCACGGCCCTCCCGGAGCACGGTGACGTCCTTCGCCCCCAGCTCCAGCAGGGCCTTCAGCGCGGCACCGGCCTTGCGCTTGGAGCGGGCCTCGAAGTAGCGGCCGGCCAGGATGAACGCCGTCACCCCGGCGGCGGCCTCCAGGTAGATGTTCCCCGAACCGTCACCGCGGGCGATGGTCAGCTCGAAGGGGTGCGTCATGCCCGGCGTGCCCGCACTGCCGAGGAACAGCGCCCACAGCGACCACAGGAACGCCGCCGACGTACCGACCGAGATCAGCGTGTCCATGGTCGCCGCGCCGTGCCGGGCGTTGGTGAACGCGGCCCGGTGGAACGGCCAGGCGGCGTAGGTGACCACGGGCGCCGCCAGGGTCAGCGACAGCCACTGCCAGTACTCGAACTGCAACGCCGGCACCATCGCCATCGCGATGACCGGAACGGCCAGCAGCACCGCGGTCACCAGCCGCTGCCGCAGCGGCCGCAGCCCGTCCGTCTCCTCGGCCCCCGCCGCCCCCGGCGCCTCATCGGCCCGTACCGGCTCGGGCTCGCGGGCGGTGTACCCGGTGGCCTCGACCGTGGCGATCAGCTCCGGGACGGACACCCCGTCCGTGAAGCTGACCCTGGCCTTCTCCGTCGCGTAGTTGACGGTCGCGGTGACCCCCTCCATCCGGTTCAGCTTCTTCTCGATCCGGGCGGCGCACGACGCGCAGGTCATCCCGCCGATGGCGAGTTCCACCTCGGCTGTGTCGGGGACCGTGGTAGCCATCACTACTCCTTGGGCTGATCAAGGCAAAGGGAAAGTCAGGGAGGGAAGAGGCCGGGCCCGCGAGTGGGCCCGGCCGAGGTGTGGGTCCTTCAGGCCGCGCGGCCGGTGAGCTCGTAGCCGGCGTCGTCGATGACCTTGGCCAGCAGCGCGTCGTCGGGTTCGTCCGCCGTGGTGACGGTGACCTGGCCGGATTCGAGGTCGACGTCGACCGCCTGTACACCGTCCAGCGCGCCGATCTCCTTGGTGAGCGTGGCCTTGCAGTGCCCGCAGGTCATCCCGGACACGTTGTAGACGGTGGTGGTGCCCGCAGTAGCCGTCGCCGTGGTGGTGCCGGTGGAGCAGCTTCCGTCAGGAGTGCAGCAGGACATGGTTCCTCCTAGATGAGTTGTGTACCCCCAGGGGGTACGCTGTCGCACACCCCACTAGATATACCCCCTCGGGGTACCCTTGGCAAACGTCGACGGGCTACTTGCCAATACCCCCCTGGGGTATATAGTCGGCGCCAGGTCCAGCAGGAACGGCACCACCGAGGAGAGGGCACGTCATGAACACCGGCGTAAAGATCACTGTGTTCGCTACCGCGCTAGCGGCCACCTTCGGCACTGCTTACGGTGTCGGCGGGGTAATCGGCCCCGTCGGCGGAGGCTCGGAACCGGCGGCTCACGCGGAGCACGACCGCTTGGCACCGTCCAGCCACAGCGGACACACGGAGGCAGCTCCCGCGGGCCTGCAGGTCTCCGAGGCGGGATACACCCTGGACCTCAAGACCTCTCGCGTGACCGCAGGCGCGAAGAACGAACTTCGCTTTGCCATCCGCGACCAGGACGGACGGCAGGTGACCTCCTACCGGCGCGAGCACGGAAAGGAACTCCACCTCATCCTCGCCTCACGCGACCTGGTCACTTACCGCCACCTGCACCCCACGCGGGCAGCCGACGGCACCTGGAGCACCCCTGTCGACCTGCCCGCCGCCGGCACCTACCGCGTCTTCGCCGACTTCACACCCGCCGCCGAGGGCGCCACCAACCTCACCCTGGGCGCGGACCTCGCGGCCTCCGGCACCTACCAGGCACCGCCTCTGCCCGAACCTGCCGCCACCACCACGATCGACGGCTACACGGTCACTCTGAAAGGCGACCTGCGCCCCGGCAAGGCGAGCGAGTTGACCCTCGGCGTCAGCCGTGACGGCCGGCCGGTCACCGACCTGGAGCCCTACCTGGGCGCCTACGGTCACCTGGTCGCCCTGCGCTCAGGAGACCTCGCCTACCTCCACGTCCACCCGAACGGCGAGCCCGGCGACGGCGCCACCAAGGCTGGCCCCGAGGTCTCTTTCACCGCCAGCGCACCCAGTGCCGGAACGTACCGCCTGTTCCTCGACTTCCAGCACAACGGCACCGTGCGGACCGCGGCATTCACCGCCCACACCGGACAATCCGCACCCGACGATGCCCTGGAGCCGACGAAAGGCGAAGAGCACGCCGAGAGCAACCACCAGCACTGACCCATCGAAAGAAGTAGGGAGAGGCCCGTGGCCAGTTACAGCAACCGAAAAGAAGACGTACTCAAGCGACTGCGGCGAATCGAAGGACAAGTCCGAGGACTGCAGAGGCTGGTGGAAGAGGACACCTACTGCATCGACGTCCTCACCCAGGTCTCCGCCACCACACGCGCCCTGCAGTCCTTCGCCCTGCAGATGCTCGACGAACACATGGACACCTGCGTACGCACCGCCGTAGCGGACGGCAGCGGCAACGGCGACATCAAGCTGAAGGAAGCCAGCGACGCCATCGCCCGCCTCGTGCGCTCCTGACGAATCGGGAGGAGGGCAGGTTCACTACCCGCTCCAGGTCCGGCGTTAAGAGTGCCCCAGGTTGCGGTGAAGGCGGCGGCCATGGCGATGATGACCAGGAGCACGAAGAGGTGACTGTACCCACTGAGTGGCACGGTGAGCACTGCTCCGGCGAAGGGAGCCACAGCAACCACCATGGCTGCCTGGGCCGCGAGCAGCGTGAACGAGCACTCCGTGCAGAGCGCCCCCGTCCCCAAGCACCGATCAGCGCCTGCTGGAAGCCGCTGCCAGTAGACCGGCGCCCAGGGACATCCCCGTGAGGACCCAGAAGAGGGCGGGATACCCGCCGAGGGCTGCCGCGAGGGCGGCGCCGGCGAAGGGGGCGAGGGCGCCGGCGATCGTGACCGGTGCGGCGAGGAGGCCGGACAGCGTGCCGTTGTGGGTGGCGCCCCAGCGTTCGGTGATGGCGGTGGCCTGGAGCAGGGTGACGTTTCCCCTGACCATGCCGGCGATGACGGACAGTAGGACCAGGAGCGGGTATGGGCCAGGGGTCATCGCGAGGGACTCGGTGGTTGCGCCGCCGGCCACGATCAGGGCGACCGTGCGTGTGGTGACCGAGGTATGGCGCACCAGGGCGGAGTAGTGAGCACGGCCGAGCGTCTGGCCTGCGCCGCCCAGCCCGAGGGCCCACGCGGCTGCCGTGGGACTCATGCCTCGCTCGGTCAGCAGTGGGACGAGTGCGATGACGACGGCGAACGTGGCGAAGCCGTTGAGAGTGAGCGCGGCTGCCAGCGTCAGGAACGGGCGGCTGCGGGTGACCGTTTTGCTGTCGCCGGCGTGTTGCTTGGTGTGGGTGGGCAGGGGCGGCCATGGGGCGCGCAGCGCCAGGGCGTGTGCGGGGGCGGTGACGAGCGCGAGGATCAGGGCGAGGAGTGCGTAGGTGTGTCGCCAGCTGAGGTGCTCGGCCAGCGCGGCCGTGAGAGGTGCGAAGACCGTCGAGGCTAGGCCGCCGGCCAATGTGACCACGGTGAGCGCGCGGACTCGGTCCTCGCCCCACCAACGGGTGACTGCGGCGAAGGCGGGCTGGTAGAAGGTCGCTGCCATGGCCAGGCCCGCCAGCAGCCAGGCAGCCGTGAATACGGCCAGGTTGGGGGCGTAGGCGAGGGCGAGCACGGCGGTGACGCCGAGAATCGAGCCCACGGTCATGACCGTGCGTGGACCACGGCGGTCGAGGATGCGGCCGACGGGTATGCCTGCGAGTGCAGAAACGATCAGTGCGGCTGAGAAGGCACCGGTGGTGGCGGTGGTCGACTAGCCGGTGTCGGCGGTGATCCGCGGGTTCAGGACGGGGAAGGCGTAGTAGACGATTCCCCAGCTGGTGTCTGGGTGGCGCACAGGGCGGGCAGGGCGGCGCGAGGCCGTGACCGGTCCCCTGTTCCGGTCACGGCCTCACTGGTGGGCAGGTGGGTCATCGGCGGATCAGCAGCATCCGGCGGCGTCAGGGCCGGCGCTCTGCTTGGTCAGGGTGTCGGCGTCTCCCTTGACCACGTAGACCTCCCAGGGCTCCTGGCCGGGGCCGTGGACCCAGACCTTGTCCTGCAAGGCACCCCATCTGTTCAGGCTTTCTTGAATTCAGGTTCCTGTGTATTGTCAGTGGCGTGCTGAATCTCGCCCAAGACATCAAGGTGCTGGCACGGTTCGGCCGTGCCCTGGCTGACCCGATCCGCTGCCGGCTGCTGCTCGCCCTGCGATCGGCTCCTGCTTACCCGTCCGACCTGGCGGATGCACTGGGTATTTCCCGGACCCGGCTTTCGAATCACCTGGCGTGTCTGCGCGATTGCGGGCTGGTCGTGGCGCTGCCCGAGGGCCGCCGCACGCGGTACGAGCTCGCCGACCCCCGCCTGGGGCATGCGCTGGACGACCTGCGCAGCGCTGTGGTGGCTGTCGCTGAGGATGGCTCGTGCCCGGATGCCGCAGAGAAGGGCTGCTGCTGATGGCGGCGGAGATCTCTCTCGGTCCGGCTCCGGCCCGCCGGGACGCCCTGGCACGGCGCATACGGTTCCTGGTCGCAGCGACGATCGCGTACAACGTGATCGAGGCGATCGTCGCCATCACAGCGGGATCGATCGCATCGTCCTCCGCTCTGGTCGGCTTCGGCCTGGACTCGGTGATCGAGGTGTCGTCGGCTGCCGCGGTCGCCTGGCAGTTTTCCGCTCGTGAGCACGACGTGCGCGAGGCACGGGAGAGGAGGGCACTGCGGATCATCGCAGTGTCGTTCTTCGCCCTGGCCGCCTTCGTATCGGTGGACGCGATCCGGTCCCTGGTCGGCAGCAGGGAAGCCGAGTCGTCACTGACCGGTATCGTGCTGGCCGCCGTGTCCCTGGCCGTCATGCCGTTCCTGTCCGCCGCACAGCGCCGAGCCGGCCGGGAACTCGGGTCGGCGTCGGCTGTCGCGGACTCCAAGCAGACGCTGCTGTGCACCTATCTGTCGGCGGTCCTGCTGGTGGGCCTGGTAGCCAACGCAGCGTTCGGCTGGCCCTGGGCGGACCCGATAGCGGCTCTGGTGATCGCGGGGGTCGCTGTCAAGGAAGGGCGGGAGGCGTGGCGAGGGGACGGTTGCTGTGCCCCGGACGGGCTGAGCACACTCAAGGCGGGCACTGACCCCGCCGAGCGGGCGGATACCTGCGGCTGCGCCCCGGGGTGCACCTGCTGCAACTGACCTGCTGTCCGATGGCTGGAGCACCCTGCCGTCGTACAACTTCACAAGGGGGAAGCGACTATCGGCCCCCTGAGCGCACGCACCAGCTCAGGGGGCTTGCTTCAGTGCGCCCAGAGCGCCGCGGGCCACCACGGTCCCTACCGATCAGTGGCAGTACGGCCGGACCGGCATCCGGCACCCATTCGACTTCTGTTTGCGCCCTGCTGAGGAGCATCCATGGCAATGCCCGGCATCACCGCAACTGATCCATCAGCACCGTTGGCACGCAGACGCTGGCTCGCGCTGGCCGCACCCGTCTTCGGTCTGATGATCGTCGGTCTGGACGCGACGATCCTCACGGTCGCGCTGCCGACACTGGCTACTGATCTCGAAGCGACGACCACCGAGTTGCAGTGGTTCACCGACGGATACACCCTTCCCTTCGCCGGTCTGCTCCTGCCGCTCGGCGTCCTGGGCGACCGGATCGGCCGACGCCTGGTGCTGATCGGTGGCCTGCTGCTGTTCGGCGTGGGCTCGGCGATGGTCATGGCGGTCGACAGCCCCGACGGGCTGATCGTCGCCCGTGTGGTCATGGGGGCGGGTGCCGCCGCCATCACCCCGCTGGCCCTCGGAATGGTTCCGTTGATGTCCCTCCCGAGGAGCGGTCGAAGGCGATGGCGATCGCCACCGGCGGGTTCGCCCTGGGCCTTCCGCTCGGTCCACTGGCCGGCGGATGGCTGCTGAGCAACTTCTGGTGGGGGTCGATCTTCCTCATCAGCATCCCGGTCGTGGTTCTGGCCGTCATCTGGATCATGCTGTTCGTCCCGGAGTCCCGTGACCCGCACGCGAAGCGTCTCGACCTCATCGGTGCTGCTCTGTCGCTCGTGGGTGTCTCGGCGTTCGTGTACGGCGTCATCGAGATCCCGAACGCCGGCTGGAGCGACCCCACGGTCCTGGTGACCATGGTGGGCGGCCTGGCTCTGCTGGGGTTGCTGCTGGTGTGGCTGCGCCGAGCTTCCAATCCACTGGTGGATCTCAGGTTCTTCCGCAACGCCCGCTTCACCTGGTCCAGCGTCGCGATCTCCTCAGTGATGCTCATCTTGTTCGGCGTGCTGTTCGTGGTACCGCAGTTCCTGCAGCAGGTGCAGGGCAAGGACGCCATGAACACCGGCCTGCACCTGCTGCCGATGATCGGCGCCCTGGTCATCGCTGCCGGCGTCGGCGGCCGACTGGTGGGCAAGATCGGGGCCAAGGTGATCGTCACTGCCGGCATGGTGCTGTGGATGGCCGGGCTGGGACTGCTGTCCACAGTGGATCCCGACACCGACTTCATGGTCACCGGGACGGCACTGGCCATCATGGGTCTGGCCCTGGGCTTCACCATGCCCACCACGTTGGACGCGATCCTCGGTTCCCTGCCGACCGACCAGGTGGGTGCCGGATCCGCGCTCGCCAACAGCATGCGGCAAATCGGTGCTTCGGTGGGTGTCGCCGTACTGGGGAGCGCGTTGAACTCCGCCTACCGCAACGGGGTCGACGATGACATTTCAGCCAGCCTGCCGCAGCAGGCACAGGAGGCGGTCAGGGACAACGTGGCCGGTGCACTCCAGGTCGCGGAGAAGCTCCCGGCCGCGCCCGCCGGCTCTCTCGCGGACTCCGCACGGGACGCCTTCGTGGCTGGCATGTCGACCGTGTCGCTAATCTGTGCCGGCCTCGCCGCCGTCACGGCGGTGGTGGTGGCCGTCCTGCTCCCGGCTCGCGACAGACAACCACTGGCGGCCGACAAGGCTGAAGAAGGGGCACAGGCCAAGATCGCCAGCCTGTAGAACTCCTGGCCCGGCCCGTGTCGGGAAGGCCAGGCCGGGCGCGGTAGCCGGCCTCGGGACTGGTAGGCCCACATGTTGAGGTGTCGCGTATGCGTCAGCCGAGACGTGCTCATGGGCTGATGAAGTGACAGGCAGTGACGCTCCGGGAGCTCGCTCTCCGCTGTTTGACTTTCTCTTGTGACTTGAGAGCTTCCGCTTACTCCAGATGGAGAGCTGCCAAGCGGGGCAGTCGACGAGTCATCTCGTCGTGGTCATCGAAATCGAAGTTCCAGGTGGGGTCCAGCTCCCGGTAGCGGATGGTGGGTGAGCTCGGGGGGAGCTGATCACCGGTCGCCGAGATGTGTGCGTTCCAGGCGATGCCCAGCATGTCCTCACCCTCCAGGTCGACGCCGTTGGCTGCGGAGGATTGAACGATGGGCAGTTCTGCCAGGGCATCGGGGTCAGCGACTACGCGCTCGAAGGTTTCACGGCCCTGCGCGATCAGCCAGCCGCGGAAGTAGTCGAAGCCGTCGTCTGAGCACCCACCGTTGACGATGTAAGCAGCGGCCCACAGAGGATTGGTGTAGGAGTCAACCATCAGGTCCCACAGAGCCTGCTCAGCTGCGACGATCTCCTCGACCGGTCGGAAGGCCAGCAGCGAGGTCGCCTCGCGAGCGACCGCTTCGCCGTCGTTCGGGTTGGATGCCTGATCGCGGGCTGCCTCGATGAGCTGCCAGAACTGCTGCTTGTTCATGGAGGCAGAGCATGCCACCCGGTACTGACATCGGGCCGAGGGGCGAGCTTGGCCCATCAGAGCAGCCACGTCGCTCCTGTCAGCGTGTGTGGTCGCCGGGTGCATATCGGCTCCAGGTTCCTCCGGCTTCGGTGACCAGGCGGGTGGCGGTCTTGTCGTGGTAGCCGAGTGCCTTCGCGATGACGGGTGCCGGGGCTTGGAGGACGAGCTGGCGGATCGCGGAGGTCCTGCCTCGTTGCGGCGGGACGCCGATCTTTCGGAGGTGGTCTTGGAGGCTGACTGGGTTCATAGGCTGCCCGGGCTGACGGCCGGGGAAGAGCCACTGCGAGCTCCTGCTGCTGGCGTAGGGCAGATGTTGCCGGGACTGCATGTAGGCCCGCATAAGGTCGGCGACAGGTTCGGGCAGCGGGGACGGCGGGTCTCCCAGTCGGACGGTGCCGATGGCCTCGTCGTCGGTGATGTCGTCGATGGTGAGGCGGACGATACGGCTGACGGGCTGCGCGTAGAGGAGAACGAGCGCGGCGGCGACCCGGGCCCGCAGGGACAGGGAATCGTCGTTGAGGACCCGGCGGAGGATCGCGAGCCGGCGGTGCTGGTGCAACGGTTCCGGGTCCTGGGTGATGACCGCGGGCGGGAGCGTGAGGCGGGGCATCCTGCCGGTCTTGATGCACCACCGCAGGAATGACTGCGAGGGGCGGCGGGTGGCCAGGCTTTCGGTGTGCCAGGCGTCGATGTCGGCCTGCTGGCACTGCCCGATTACGCGTCCTCGGTCGGCGAGCCATCCGAGGAAGGCGCCGGCCTGGGTAACTTCTTGCTTGGTGTGGTTGGTCTGGGATCGTCCCAGCGGCCCCTTCTCCGCCTTCGTCCGCAGGCGCCGCATCTGGTGCCAGGTGGCGAAGTGGCGGAGAAGCTGACGGTGACCGGGATCCTCGATGGTGGCGAGCCGTTCGGTCAGCCAGCGCTGGTAGAGCAGGAGCTGCCGGTCGACTCGCGGGAGGACGGCACTGTCCATCAGCAGGTCACGCAGGTGAGTGACGGTCCGCCAGGGGGTTTCCTGGTGCAGCCCGTCATGGGAGAGCGGGATGCTGCCGGTGGCCAGGCCCCGCAGGAGGCGGACAACGTTGGGGTTGCGCAGCCAGATGAGCCGGCTCTTGGGCCGGTCCATCTCCAGCAGGACCTTGACCAGCGGCAGGAACGCCGGGGCGACGCGGCCGGTGCCGTCGTCGAGGAGGCGGGCGAGCGTGTCGGCGAGGGTGCAGTGTTCGCAGAGGCGTCCGCCAAGCAGCAGCCCCTCGGAGCCGCAGCGATCGCAGAAGAAGTCGCGGACGATGCCCGCGCAGTCGCGGCAGACCGGTGCGCCGTCGGTGTCCCGACCGGGCAGCAGCCGGTCGGTGTCGCAGGAGGGGCAGCGGCCACGGACTCGCATCGCGCGGTCGTAACAGGTCCGGCAGATCGGACCGTCCGACCACTCGGCGGACTTCGAGGCGCGGCGGCCGCAGCGTGCGCAGTCGCGGATCATCCACCGCTCGTACTCCTCGGGCGTCACCGTCACCCCTCGGGCGTCAGCCGGACCCGTGTGGGTCGGCGGGCAGCCAGGTTGATCGGCGCCTCTTCGCCAGCGGCGCGGCGAACCGGAAGGTTTTGGGCCGAGGTGGCGATCAGGTCGGTGGGCGTGCAGTCGAGGATGTCACAGAGGGTGGCCAGCACCGGCAGGGACAGCCGTTCCGGGGTCCCGGAGACCAGGCGGTGGACCTGTGAGGAGGACAGGGTGATGCCGCGTTCGGTCAGGTGCGGCATGAGCTCAGCGACGGTGAACATGCCGCGGGCGGCCATCAGCTCACGCAGGCGCCACCGGTAGCTGATCTGGCGTGGCATCAGGAGGTCCTTCCCGGCCGCAGAGCAGCCTCGATGGTGGCGTCCAGGACGCGCCGCAGGGAGCGGGTGCGGAAGTCGGAGGAGACGCAGGTGTAGATCGCGGTGGTGGAGGCATGGTCGTGCCCGACCTGCTGCTGGACGAACAGCGGGTCATGGCCGTCCTCGATCAGATGCGTGATGTAGGACCTGCGCAGTGAGTGGAACTCCAGCGCGGGGTCCAAGCCGACGGCGTCCCGGTAGGCCGCGAATCGGGAGTCCAGACGCTGGACCCCGACCCGCGGCCCACGCTCGGACGGCCAGAGGGCCCGACTTGGCGAATGCCGCATCCCGGGCCGCACCTCACTGATCCATTCCTCGATCGTGCCGGGTGTCCACTGCCAGACGGTCAGCACGCTGCGGCGCTTCGGAGGCGACCCCTTCTTGGCCTTGCCGTAGCGGACCAGCAGGGTGCCGTACTCGCCGAACTCCCGGCCCTCCGGATTGCGTCCGAAGTCGGTGAGGTCGAGCATCCGGGTCTCGTTGCGTCGCAGACCGTAGGCGTACGCGACCTTGAACAGGGCGGCGTCCCGGAAGGCCGGCAGCCAGCCCTTGCGGCCCTTGCCGCGAACACGCAGGACCTCCTCGTCGGCGTGGTCGAAGAACGCTTCCAGCTCGGGCCGGGTGAAGGCACGTCGTTCCGGCTCGCCCTCGGCTTCGTCGGCGTGCGTCGCGGCGTTCCAGTCGTAGACCACCTGGACTGGGTGGGTACCGAAGTGCCGCAGGCACTCGTCGCTCCAGCCGTAGGCTGGGTTGGTCAGGAAGTCGCAGAACTGGCGCACGGAACCCTGGTAGTTGCGCAGGGTAGACCGGACGCATCCGTGCACGGCCCGCAGATCAGCCGACCATTCGTCGACGTGCTGCGGCGTCCACTGCCACGGCATCGCGTCGGCATGCCGGACGAAGGCGCGGACCGTACGTTCCTGGTCATCGACGTACCCCGGCGAGAGGTTCCGGGCGAGCTGCTGGTTGCGCCAGCCTTTGATCATCGCCTCGAAGACCTGCTCGTCCGGTCGCAGCAACGGCAGGCCGTCGATCAGGTGCAGCCGAGCAGAGCCTGGAACGTGACCGTCCCCACCCATCCGCCATCACTCTCCGTCCATCGCATCTGACGCGAGAATTTCGCATCAGATGCGACTCGGGGGCGTCTTCGCAGTTCAATCGCTCGATGGAGTGAGACATGCAGTTGTCTGCCGACAAGACCGCTACCGTGGCTCCGAGGCCAACGGCCCTGCTGGGACCGCATCTGTGCAGTGTCCGGCCAGCATTCAGGGCGAGTGTCGCCTATTCGCATCCGATGCAATTGGCGTCGGTAGGAACAACGGAACAGCCATTGGCGCCAAGCACTTGATCTTGGCGGTCCGCCGTTCCTTGGGTGGGTGGTGATGGTCAGCGGGCGGATTCTGGCTGGTCCGCCGCACGCGGGCCAGGGAGTTCGCTGGCCTGGAGGACGGCGAAGTCGGCGTGGGCCTGCTCGATGGCTTCGGGGTACGCCTCGCGCTTGGCGTGTTCGGCGAGTGCCCAGTAGATGCTCGCGACGGAGGGGTTCTGTCCCTTGCGTTTGCCGATGGGGGTGATCAGGTCGGGCTGGATCTGCTCGACGGACTCCCCGCCCGCGCGGCGCCGGAGCACGGTGTGGAGCATGTCGTCGGTGATGGCCAGGGACCGGCCGCCGTGCTTGCCCTTGCGGGCGGCGATGTCGAGCCCCTCCAAGGTGGACTCGCGGATGTTCTCCCGTTCGCGGCAAAGAATGCGAACAGCAGCTTGCCCGGGCCGGTGGGGTCGTAGATGCCGGGCAGGTGGCGGTGCGCGATCCTGGAGGCATGGAGATCGAGGTTCTGGTCGTGCCTGACTGCCCGAACGAGAAGGTGGCCGCCGACCGGCTGCGGCAGGCGCTGGATGAGGTCGGGCTGCGCGAGGTGGGGTTTACCGTGCGGGTGGTCGCTGACCAGGCGGAGGCGGAGCGGATTGCCTTCACCGGTTCGCCGACCATCTGGATCGGGGGATGCGACCCGTTCGCCCAGGCGGGCCGGGAGCCGGGGCTGGCGTGCCGGGTCTACCGGACGCCGGACGGCCTGGCTGGCGCTCCGGGGCTCGACGAACTGCGGCAGGCGCTGAGGGCTGCCGCAGCTTCTGGCTGATCCGCTCCGTCTGGGTGGGCGCGGGCTCCGGGAGGGCGTTGCGGTACAGAAAGTGCCGCTGAGATAGATCTTGCTCGACCGGGGCACTGCCGAGCGCGCGGGCGGTTAGTTGCATCAGTCCGGTTGGGCGGTGAGGCTGCCGCTTCTGGGGAGGAAGCGTCCGGTGCGGGCGGTGTAGGCCGATACGCGGGGCCATGCATGGCCTTGAGGTAGGGCTCCTCGACGACGCGGACCTGGAGCTGGATGGCGGTGATCAGGCAGGCCAGGGCGAGGAGGGAGACCCAGTTCGGGACCATCAGGGCCAGGCCGAGCGCGGTGATGGCCATGGCGGTGAAGACGGGGTTGCGGGCGTGCGCGAAGAGGCCGCCGGTGACCAGCGTCGTGCGTTCGTCCGTGTTCACGCCCACGCGCCAGGAGGCGCCCATGCTCGTCTGCGCGGTCAGGGTGGCCGCCATTCCTGCCAGTGTGATCACCAGTCCGGATCACTGCACGGCGGCGTGGCCGGCGGTGGGCAGTCCGGTGAGCGCGGCCACGGGAGCGGCGGTGCCGCCGAGCAGGGCGGTCACAAACAGCACGCCGGCCCACCAGGAGGCTTCGTCCGGGCGACCGGAGATGCCGCGGAAGCCCGCGTCGCCGGTGCGGCGGCGCTGCACGGCAGCGCGGACGCCGAAGGCGAAACCCGCCCACCCCAGGTAGAGGGCGAGTGCCGTCCAGACCCAGCCGCTCACCGCTTCGCCTCGGGTGCGGGCGCGCAGCAGGCGCATCCCGGACTGCAGATGCCGCACGCGTCCGCCTCGACGTCCAAAGAGGCGGTGGCAGCGGCGTTCGGGGCGCAGCAGCCCTTGCCCTGCCAGGCGTCGCGGCCTTCCTTGACGGCGATCGCGGCGATGACGAGGGCGGCGATGGGGTCGGCCCAGGACCAGCCGAGGGTCGCGTTGAGGACCAGGCCGACCAGGAGCACCGCGGACAGGTAGGTGCACAGCAGGGTCTGCTTGGAGTCGGCGACCGCGGACGCGGAGCCGAGTTCGCGGCCGGCCTTGCGCTGGGCGTACGAGAGGAACGGCATGATCGCCAACGACAGAGCGGCGATGATGATGCCCGGGGTCGAGGAGTCCGCCTCGCCGGTGCCGGTGAGCGCGCGGACGGCGTCGAAGGTGACGTACGCAGCGAGCGCGAAGAAGGAGACGGCGATGATCCGCAGGGTACGCTGCTCGCGCGCTTCACGGACGGCGTGGTCGGAGGCGGAGAACTGCCAGGCGACGGCGGCGGAGGAGGAGACCTCGATGATCGAGTCGAGGCCGAAGCCGATCAGGGCGGTGGAGGAGGCGATCGTGCCGGCGGTGAGGGCGACGACCGCCTCGATCACGTTGTAGGTGATGGTCGCGGCGACCAGCAGCCGTATCCGCTTGGCGAGCACTTCGCGGCGGGCCGGGGACGGCCCGAGGGATATCGCGGTCATCAGCAGTAGCCCTTCTCGTCGGCGTCTACGCAGGTGCAGTCGGTCTCGACGGCCACCACGGCGGTGCGCAGGTCGTCCAGGGCATGGCCGAGGCGTTCGGCGGCGAGCCCGTAGCGGGTACGGCGCCCGTCCGGGACGGTGACGACCAGGCCGCAGTCCCACAGACAGGCCAGATGGTTCGACAGCCGCGTACGCGAGATCCCGAGGGTGTCGGCGAGGTCGGCGGGATAGGCGAGGGCTCGCGCAGGGCGAGCAGGATGCGGCAGCGGATCGGGGCGGCGAGCGCGCGGCCGAAGCGGGCCAGCACCTCGATGTCGGAAGCAACAGTCAGCACACCGACGATACAAGAGATCCTGAATTCAAGGAAACCTGTATCGCCGTGGTCGTCGGTACGGCTCACCGCCAGGGGTGGCCGGCGGGTACGCGTGGCCGGGCTAGGCGTTCTTGACCAGCAGCGGCAGATCGTGGGCGAAGTCGTCGACCGTCGTGCCGCTCGTGTACACGACCCGGCCCTTGTCGTCGCCGGGGGTGAAGGCGATGACCTGGGTACCGTGGTCGGAGGTGACGGTGCCGTCGTGGTGCTTTGTGGGGTCCTCGACCGAGATGCCGACGCTGAGCGCGGCCTTCTTGACCTTGGCCAGGTCGCCGGACAGGCCGGTGAAGTTCGGCCCGAAGGACTTCAGCCACTTCCCCAGACTTTCGGGGGTGTCGCGCTCGGGGTCGGTGGTGACGAAGACGACCTCGACGCTGTCGCGCACGCTCTGAGGCTGCCCTGCCAGGGCGGTGGAGATGTCGCCCATGGTGGTGGGGCACACGTCGGGGCAGTTGGTGTAGCCGAAAAAGACCAGGGTGGCCTTGCCGGCGGTCTGCTTGCGCAGGTCGTAGGGCTTGCCGGTGGTGTCGGTCAGCACCAGGTCGGGCTTGGCGAAGCCGGGGTCGACGGCGGTGCCGCGGTAGGGGGAGTCGCTCTTGGCGGAGATCGCGGTGGGCTTGTCGGCGGCTTCGTGGTGGGCGCCGGAGGTGCCGCAGCCGGCCAGGAGGGCCGCGGCGGTGAGCGCGGTGGCGGACAGGCGGAGGGCGCGGGCGTGGTGCATGGCGGTGTCAGGTCCGATTCGTGGCGGGGCTGGCGGTCGGGGCGGGATCGAGAACGGCGTGGGTCAGGGCGCGGCCGCGGTCGGTGAGCGTGTACATCACCAGCCGTCCCTGGCGGCGTGAGGCGGCAAGGCCCGCCTGGCGCAGCTGGCGCAGGTGGTGGGAGACGAGGTTCTGGGCCTGGCCGATGACCCAGGCCAGGTCGCACACGCACAGCTCGCCGGCCTCGGCCAGGGCGGCGGCCACCTTCAGGCGGGTGGGGTCGGCCAGGGCCTTGGCGGCCGCGGCGGCCGTCTCCAGGCCGGGCAGGGGTGGCATGCGGCTGCGAATGGCCTCGGCCACCGGCAGGTCCAGGCACAGCAGGTCACAGGAGTCGTCCTGCTCCTCGCTCACGTTCACGTCTCAGTCCTTCATTCGGTCGATTCAGTGCCGCGGCGGGCGGGGTCAGATGCCGACGGTGAAGCCGGCAGTCCAGGACTGCATCTGGCTGATCATCTGGCTCCAGACGCCGGTGACCATCAGCAGGCCGGTGGCGATCATCATGCCTCCGCCGACGCGCATCACCCACTGGTAGTGGGCCTTGACCCAGGCGAAGAACCCCATGGCCTTGCGGAAGGCGAGCCCTGCGGCCAGGAACGGGATGCCCAGCCCCGCGCAGTACGCCACGGTCAGCGCCGCGCCGCGAGAGGCGCTGGCCTCGCTGAAGGCGAGGGCCTGCACGGCGGCCAGGGTGGGGCCGATGCACGGCGTCCAGCCCAGCCCGAACAGCACGCCCAGCAGGGGTGCACCGGCCAGCCCGGCGGCCGGCCGGTGGTGCAGCCGCCACTCCCGGCGGATCCCCGGCAGCGCGCCCATGAACGACAGGCCCATCACGATGGTCACCGCGCCCAGCACGCGGATGAGGATGTCCTGGTGTTCCAGCAGCGTGTTGCCGGCGTAGCCGAACGCGGCGCCGAACGAGACGAACACAGCCGTGAACCCCGCCAGGAACAGCACGGTCCCGGCCACGATCCGGCCGCGGCGGGCGTCGGCCAAGTCGGCGCCGGTGATCCCGGTGACGTACGAAAGGTAGCCGGGCACCAGGGGCAGCACGCACGGGGAGAAAAAGGACACCAGCCCGGCGAGGGCGGCGATGGGGATGGCCAGCAGCACCGAGCCGCCCAGCACAGTGCCCTCCAGGTCCACGGCCAGCAGCATTCCGGTCACCCTTCCTTCACGACCGGGTCGATCAGGGAACGCAGTTCCGCCTCGGACAGCGCCTTCAGCGCCCGGGCGGCGATACGGCCCTCGCGGTCGATCACCAGCGTGGTGGGGATCGACGACGGCGGCAGGGTGCCCTTGAACTTCAGCAGCTGCCGCCCGTCAGGGTCGAACAGGCTGGGATAGGTGACGTTGAACGTCTCCTCGAAGCTCCGGGCCGCCTCGCGGGTGGCGTCGCGGGTGTTGATCCCCAGGAACACCACGCCCTGATCGCGCAGGTCGGCGTAGACCTCCTGCAGGTGCGGCGCCTCGGCCCGGCAGGGCGCGCACCACGAGCCCCACACGTTGATCACCACGATCTTGCCGCGGAAGTCCGACAGGGCGAGACCTTCACCGGTGAGGGTCTCGCCGCTGATGTCGGATGCCGCCTTGCGTTCGGCCGGGTCCAGGTGGGTCAGCTGCTGGTCAGCGGATGATGCCGCTGATTCAGAGGCAGGGTCGCCCTGGCCGCAGCCGGAGGCGGCGAAGGCGACGGCCAGGGCGGTGCCGACGAGGGCGGCCCGCCGGGATATCCGGGGACCGCTCGATGTGGTCGAGAACGGGGGCATCACAAATCCTTCGACAGTGCACACCAGAGACAGAACGGGGCCTGGGGGTCAGAGCAGGCTGGTCCAGTAGAGCCAGAACCGCTGAAGGATCAGCACGGCGATGATCAGGTACCAGGCGGTGAGGACCACACCGTGGTAGTCGGCTACCGCGCTCGCCCCACGGCGCACCGCTGCGGGCACGGGCAGGTGCTCGCGGGTGACGGCGTGCAGGGTGGTGTACCAGAAGAGAGGGATCATCACCGTCCACACGGCCATGCAGTACGGGCACAACGCGCCGATCCGGTACAGACTCTGGAAGATCAGCCAGTGGACGAACACCACACCGAACACGACCCCGGTTTGAAGGCCCCACCACATCCAGCGCGGCCAGACCGCCCCGGTCCACAGCACCACCCCCAGCGCCGTGACAACGGCGAAGCCGGCGATGCCCAGCAACGGGTTGGGGAAGCCGAACACCTCCGCCTGCGGCGTGCTCATCACCGACCCGCAGCTGAGAACCGGGTTGATGCTGCAGGAAGGGCTGTAGGAGGGGTCCTTCAGCAGAGCGATCTTCTCGACCGTCAGCGTGAACGCGGCCAGCAGGCCGATCGCGCCGGCGATCGTGAGGACCAGGGCTACCAGACGCTGCCCCACCGGCACCGTCGGCTGCACGCCCAGGGCCGGGGATGCGGTGGATGTCGTGATGGCGGTCACTTGGCCAGTTCCGCCTCGATGGCGGCCCTGAAGTCCGCCTCCGACTGGATCTGCGGCCTGTGGTCGTTGATGAAGAACGTCGGCGTGCCCTGCACCCCGAGCGCGAGACCGTCCTGACGGTCCTTGTCCACCCGCTTCGCGGTGGCCGGGTCCTTCCAGTCCGCCTCGAACTTCTTCATGTCCAGCCCCAGCTCCTTCGCGAAACCGCGGAAGGTCTCCTCGTGTGAGACCTGCTGGTCACCCCAGCTCTCCTGGGTCTCGTACATCTTCTGGTACATCGCCTCCAGCTTGCCCTGCTTGGAGGCGGCCTCCACCGCGCGGGCGGCCAGCTCGGCGTTCTTGTGGGTGGGGATCGGGAAGTACCGCATCACGAACGTCACCCGGCCCTCGTACTCCTTGCGCAGCCTCTCCACGACGGGGAAGGCGGCCCGGCACGACTCGCACTCCAGGTCCAGGAACTCCACGACCGTGACCTTGCCGTCCTTCGCGGTCGACAGCCGGTGGCTGTCGGGGCGGACCAGCACGGAGGCATCGGCCACCTTGCCCTCGCCGCTGTCCGACGCCTGCGCAGGCGCATCCGGCATGCGGTTGGCCGCCAGCAGGGCAGCAACGATCGCCGCGACGATGGCGACCAGCGCCAGGGAGATCTTCAGGTTCTTCGTCATGAGCCTTCAACCAAGGAGGCGGGCAGGAACACGGACACGCACGCCTCCCCCTCCGACACGCACACACGGCCGACGACGCATCGACACACTAACGGACGTTGATATGTCGATCGGCGCCGCCCTCGGCCGTGCCGCTACTGCTCGGCGGACACGGGCCGCTCGTCGCGCCAGGAGAGGGCGACGATCAGCAGGCCGCCGCAGACGATGAAGATGTCGGCGAGGTTGAAGGTGGGCCACCAGCCGGTGTGCAGGTAGTCGGTAACCTGCCCGTCCAGGCCCCGGTCGATGAGGTTGGCGCAGGCGCCGCCGAGGATCGCGGCGAGCGCGATGCCCCACGGCCGGCGGGCGGCCGGTGCGGTGCGCCACAGCGCGACGGCCACGGCGGTGGTGATCAACGCGGTGACGGCGATGACGATCCAGGCGGGGGCGTCGGCGGCGAAGGAGAACGCGACGCCGGGGTTGAAGGCGAGCTCCAGGTCGAGCGGGCCGCCCTCGACCGGGGTGCCCGGCAGGGCACGCTCGGCCCACGCCTTGAGGCCCAGGTCCACGACGGCGAGGACAGCGGCCAGGGCCAGCAGCCCCATCCGGCGCCTGAGAGCGCCGGACCGGGCCGCGGCCGTAGTGGGTGCGGTCACTTGCAGCCGTCCGAGCAGGAGCCGCCGGCCGCGGAGGCGGGCTTGCCGTCGTCTTCGTCATCGCAGCCGTCGTCGCAGACCAGTTCACCCTCCCAGGCTTCCTTGCCCTCCATGATCGCGAAGGCGGCGATGACGAATCCGGCGACCGGGTCGAGCCAGGTCCAGCCAAACGCGGCGAACGCGAGCAGGCCGGCGAAGGTGGACACGCTCAGCCAGGCGCACAACTTGGTCTCGGCGGCGTCCGCGACGACCAGGCGGGAGTTCATCTCCAGGCCGGCCTTCCGCTTGGCGCGCGCCAGCCACGGCATGATCACGATGGACAGGCCGGTCAGGACGATGCCGACCAGCGAGGTGTCGGGCTTCGCGCCGCCGACCAGGTCGCGGATGCCTTCGACGGTGACGTAGGCGGCGAGCGCGAAGAACGTGAGCGCGATGAATTTCAGCGCCCGGCGTTCCTTGGCCTCGTCCGGCTCACCGCCCTTGATCTCCGCCAGCAGCCGCACCAGGACCACCACGGCGGCGGCGACCTCGATACCGGAGTCGATGCCGAAGCCGATCAGCGACACCGCACTGGCGACCGCGCCGGCGGAGATGGCGATGATGCCCTCGATGACGTTGTAGCCGATGGTGAACTTGGCGTAACCGACCGCGCGGTGAGCGGCCGGGCTGGCCACATCCGGGACGGTCGCGGCGGCGGGGGAGGCGCTCATCGGGTGGACTCCTCGGTGGCAGAGGGGATGCCGTAGGTGGGGCAAAGGTCGACTGCCTCGCCGGTGGCGGCGAGCAACTGCTCGGCGGCGGCCAGCAGGTCCAACAGTTCCGGGCGTGCCAGAGAGTGCAGCGATGCGCGTCCGACGGGACGGGATACGACCAGCCCGCACTCTCGCAGGCAGGACAGGTGGGCCGAGACGGTGGACTGTGCGAGCCCCACGCAGGTGACGAGGTCGGTGACGCGCGCCTCTCCCTCGGCCAGCCGCCGCAGGATGGCCAGGCGGGCCGGATCGCCGAGTGACCGGAAGAGAGCCACTGCCGCTGTTGGCGCGGCGCAGGGATCCGCCGCCAGGGATGTCTCCGTCTGTTTCATCAGTCACTCTCCGTTATCGCAATGGCCGTCGCCGTCTCGAAACGCTGGCGAGGGGCGCTATTCATCGTCTGGAGCCGATGATAGCGTGCGAAGTCGATGCGGAAGGTTCCGCTCGATGACCTTTACGGTTACCGATCGGTTTCATCCATCTGTTCCGATTACATCGTTAGCATCCGATGTTGGAGCGGTCGTCAGGGGGACGACTTCGCTGCAATGGGGGTGCAGAGATGCAGGTGCTCGTGGTGGAGGACGACACGCGGATCGCCGAGGCGCTGACGGAGGCACTGCAGCGGTTCGGGCATGACGTCGACTGGGTCGGCAGCGGTGCCGAGGCACTCAAGGCGGCACCGTCCACCGAGTTCGTCCTGCTGGACCTGGGGCTGCCGGACCTGGACGGGCAGGAGGTGTGCCGGCGCGTACGGGAGGCGTCGGCCGTGCCGATCATCGCGGTGACGGCCCGGTCCGAGGAACTCGACCGGGTCCTGGTGCTTCAGGCCGGCGCCGACGACTACCTGGTCAAGCCTTACAGCATGCGTGAGTTGCTGGCGCGGATGGAGGCGGTCGCCCGGCGGGTGCACGCGCCCGCCGCTGTGCAGGCGTCTGGTGGGGGGAATGCAGGTGAGCTCTGCGCGTTCGGGCCGTTGCTCGTGGACATGCGCACCCGTCAGGTGCAGATGGACGGGGAACTGGTGCAGCTGACGCGCCGTGAGTTCGATCTGCTGGCTGCTCTTCTCGCGGACGCCGGTGCGGTGCGCGGCAGGGAGGAGCTGATCAGCGAGGTGTGGGATCCGAACTGGCACGGCTCCACCCGCACGCTCGACGTCCACGTCGGCTCGCTGAGGACCAAGCTCGGCGGCCGCGAGTGGATCCAGTCGGTGCGGGGTGTGGGCTTTCGTCTGGTCGTGCCCGACCAGCGCTGACCAGGCACCGATGTGGCAGGACGATGAAGGGGGAATGCTGGCGTGCGGCGTCACCTGGTGGCCGCGTTGGTCGCCTTACCAGTCGCGGTGGTCACCGTCCTGGGGCTGCCACTGGCTCTGCAGCGCAGCGACGAGGCGCTGCGGGAACTCGCACACGCGCGGGCGACCGAAGCCCGACAGCTGTCGTCCGCGGCGGTGCAGGCGCTCTCACATGGTGAACGGGAGGTGCTGCGGCAGCGGATCGCTGACTACCAGGACCGTACGGGCGGCCGCGCACACGTCTTCAACGCCCGGGGGCGGTCGGTGGACGGGGCATTGTGCCTGCTGTCACCTGACGAACTCGCGCAGCAGAACGTGGTGCGGGCGGCGTTGCAGGGGCAGTTCACCGACTCCTCCGACCGGCGGGTCGCCAAGGCCGCCGAGGAGCTGATCGTGGCGGTGCCGGTCATCCATGGGGGCATGCTGGTCGGCGTCGTGGTGGTGTGTTCAGCCCTGGACGATCTGCAGCTGAAGCAGTGGACGATCTGGGCCGTGGTCGCTGTGATCGCAGCCCTGGCCCTGGCGGCGAGCGGCTTTCTGGCGGAGCCGCTGGCCCGATGGATTCTGCGGCCCGTGCGCTATCTGGAGGCGGCAGCCCGCCGGTTCGCCGCCGGGGACCACGATGCCCGGGTGCCGGTCCATCTGGGCCCGCCGGACCTGCGGGTGCTCGCGGAGACCTTCAACCACCTGGCCGAGCAGGTGCAGCACCAGGTCACCGTGCAGAAGTCGTTCGTCTCGGACGCCTCGCACCAGCTCAGGTCCCCGCTGGTGGCGCTGCGGCTGCGCCTAGAGAAACTGGAGCCTCATATCGCGCCGGACGGAAGCCGGGGTCTGGAGCAGGCACTGGGCGAGGTGGACCGGATGACCGGCATCCTCAACGCACTGCTGCTCCTGGCCCGGGCGGAGTCCGGTGCCCAGGCCGTCGAGTGTGTGGATGTGCGGGCGGTCGCCGAAGAACGGGTGGCGTCCTGGCGGCTGGTGGCCGAGCCCAGGAACATCACCGTGACCATCGACGGCGAGGGGGACCTTGTGGCATCGGCCGTCGCCGGCACGGTCGACCAGGTCCTGGATGTGTTCCTCGACAACGCCCTGCGCATGGCTCCGCCCGGGTCAACAGTCCAGGTGCGCCTGGTCGAGGACACGGCGATGGTGGCGGTGCAGTGCATCGATGCCGGCCCCGGTATGCGTCCTGACGAGCGGGCCCGTGCCTGCGACCGCTTCTGGCGCGGGGCCAGGGCCGCCGGAGAGGGATCCGGCCTGGGACTGGCCATCGCTGCCAGTCTCGCCCGGGCGAACAACGGTCACGTCCTGCTCCAGGAGGGTCCTGGCGGGGGGCTGCACGCCGAGTTGCGCCTGCCGGCACGGGGACCCGCACGAGCCGAGCGCCGCCCCGGCGCCCTCCTGCAAAAGAGCCGGGGGTGATCTCGGCACCACTTCTGCATGTCTCTTGCATCTGCACTGCCGGACTGCTGCAGCAGGCGTTCTTACGCTGACGCCCGGCACTGCCCTGCACGGTGCGCCTACCCGGGGCCCACGTTTTCCGGCCCCCTATTTCCTTTCCTGCGCGCCCCACCGGGCCGCTCCCTTTGTCTCACCTCCAAGGAGGAGGCGTGGGTTCCCAGCCCTCTGTCCGCAGCCAGACGCCGTCGACAACCGCACCGCCGGTTGTCCCGAAGGGATTGGCCGCGCTGGGCCGCTGGCTGGCACGGCGCCGGCTGCTGGTCCTGCTGGTCGCTTTGGCAGCGCTGGTCGTTGCTGTTCCGTTCGGCTCCGATGTGGAAAGCCGCCTGTCGGAAGGCGGCATCACCGTTCCGGCTTCGGAGTCGGCCCGCGCCGACGAACTGCTCAATACCCGCTTCGAAGGCGGCTCCCCGCACCTGGTGTTCATCGCCGCCGCCGATACCAGCATCGACGGCCCGGAGGTCAGCAGGGAGGGGGCCGCGCTGACCGAGCGCCTGGCCGGGGAGCGGGGTGTGGTGCAGGCGGCGTCCTACTGGACTCTGGACAAGGCGCCCACGCTCCGCTCGAAAGACGGCCGCACCGGACTGGTCATGGTGCGGCTGGCCGGTGACGAGGACGAGGTCCGCAAGACCGCGGCCAGGATCGTGCCCGAGGTGGTGGGCGAACAGGGCCCGCTGAAGATGACCGCAACCGGCGTCACCGCTGTCCGTATGGAGATCGAGAAGCGCAGCGAGGAAGACCTCACCAAGGCCGAGCTGCTGTCCGGCCCGCTGGTACTGATCATCCTGCTGCTCGTGTTCGGCAGTGTCGTCGCCGCGAGCACTCCCCTCGCGGTCGGCATTCTCGCCGTGATCGGCTCGTTCGTCATCCTGCGGCTGCTCGACATGGTCGTGCAGGTGTCGGTGTTCTCCGTCAACATCACCACCGCGCTGGGCCTGGGTCTGGCCATCGACTACAGCCTCTTCATCGTCACCCGATACCGCGAGGAACTCGCCCATGGCCGCACCGTTCACGAGGCGATCGGCGAATCCGTACGCACCGCCGGACGGACCGTGTTGTTCTCCGCCCTGACGGTCGCCCTGTCCCTGTCGGCCATGCTCGTCTTCCCCATGTACCACCTGCGGTCCTTCGCCTACTCCGGGATCGCCGTGGTGATCCTCGCCGCGCTCGGCTCCGTCATCGTGTTGCCCGCGCTGCTGGCCGTACTGGGCCACCGCATCGACGCCCTCAACGTCCGGCGCCTCTTCCGCCGCAACGCCAAGACGGCCGCGGCCCGTACCGACACGGCAGGGTTCTGGCACAAACTGGCCATGGCCGTCATGCGCCGGCCGCTGCCGTTCGCGCTGACGATCGCAGCCGTCCTCGTGGCGCTCGGCCTGCCGTTCATGCGGGCCGAGTTCGGCGACAGCGACGACCGGGTGCTGCCCGCCAGCTCGCCCGCCTACCAGGGCGCCCAGGTGTTGCGCGAGGAGTTCGACAACCGGGAGGGCTCCCCGCTGAACGTGGTGCTGCCCGACATCGACCCGGCGTCGTCGTCCGCCAAGGTGGCCGACTACGCCAAGCAGCTGTCCACCGTGCCCGGCATCACCCGGGTCGACGCTGTGACCGGCTCCTACAGCGAAGGCGCCCAGACCGCTCCGCCCGGCCCGGCCTCCGAGCGGTTCAAGGCCGACCAGGGCACCTGGCTGTCGGTGGTCTCCGACACCGAGCCCTATTCCGAGCGAGGCATGGACCTCGTTAAGACGGTGCGCGCGCAGCCCGCACCGGACACCGTGCTCGTCGGCGGACAGGCCGCGCTGCTGGTGGACTCCAAGGCCACTCTCGCGGACAAGCTGCCCTGGGCGCTCGGCATCATCGCGCTGTCCACCATGGTGCTGCTGTTCCTGTTCACCGGCAGCCTCCTCATCCCGCTCAAGGCCATCGTGCTGAACCTGCTCAGCCTCACCGCGACGTTCGGTGCGATGGTGTACGTCTTCCAGGACGGGCACCTGCGCTGGCTGGTCGGCGACTTCACCGTCACCGGCATGCTCGACATCGACACCCCGATCCTGATGTTCTGCGTCGCCTTCGGCCTGTCCATGGACTACGAGGTCTTCCTCCTGTCGAGAATCAAGGAGGAGTACCACCGCACCGGCGACAACGTCTCCGCCGTCGCCTGGGGCCTGGAGCGCACCGGCCGGCTGGTCACCGCAGCCGCCGCCCTGGTCGCCACCGTCCTGCTCGCCTTCGCCACCTCCTCGCTGACCCCGCTCAAGCTCCTCGGCGTCGGCCTGGCGCTCGCCGTGATCGTCGACGCCACCCTGGTGCGCGGCATCCTCGTCCCGGCGTTCATGCGCCTGGCCGGCCGCGCGAACTGGTGGGCGCCGCGGCCGCTCGCCCGTCTGCATCAAAAGATCGGCCTCGACGACTGAGAGACAACTCGGCGGGGGTGGAGGGCACAACGTCTTCCACCCCCGCCCTCGTCTTGGCGGGCCGCACCGCTCCCGTCACGCCCCGCTCCACAACGCCCCGTGATCACCCATCAGCCACGTGAGGCGGGCTCTCTCACACGGGCACGAGTCGCGCACTGGCCGTGAGCACCGGCAAATGCCCCGGGACTGACCCGCCAGGCGCCGCGCGGGACGGGTGCAGGCTTGGCGGCCGCAAGCGTCACCTGCCGTGCAGAACCACACCAAAGAGATCATGTCGAACTCATGAGCGGAACCTGGGGGTCCGTTGCAGAGGTGCTGCATCTGCGGCTCATAACGTGGGCTGTGCCGCTGGGGCGTTCGACCGAGAACAGTTCGCATGACGTCGCGAGCGGCCAGATACGTGTTGAGCTACCAGGTGGGGGGACCCGGTCCATGCGGTTTCTGCAGCGTGAACGTACCGTCGTCGAGGAAGTGCTGCCCGGTCTCGACCAGCGTCTGACCGCGCTGCCGCTGGCCAAGCTCGAGGCCGCCGACAGCCCTGGTGTCAAGCTGTTTTGTGACGCCGGCGGCCCCGGACTGCTGGTGCCCGCCGAGCACGGCGGCCGCGGTGCGGACCTGCTGACCGCTCTGCGGGTGCAGCGGGCGATCGGCTCCCGCTCTCCCTCCCTGGCCGTGGCGACCACCATGCACCATTTCTCCGCGGCCTCCCTGGTCGAGGCGGCGGCCACCAGCAGCGGAATGGAATGGATGCTGCTGGCCGCCATCGCCAAGGACAATCTGCTCCTCGCCTCCGGCTTCGCCGAGGGACGCACCGGCCAGGGCATCCTCAACCCCTCTCTGACCGCCCGCACCGACGGCGACAAGGTGTTCCTGAGCGGGTCGAAGAAGCCGTGCAGCCTCGCCCGCTCCATGAATCTGCTCACCGCGTCCCTGCCCCTGCCCGGCCCGGACGGTCACGATCAGCTGGCCATCGCCCTGATCCCCGCTGACGCTCCCGGGGTGTCCGTCAAACCGTTCTGGGGCAGCCCGATCCTGGCCGGAGCCGAAAGCGACGAGGTGGTTCTGGACGACGTCGAGGTGCCGGCCGAGCTGCTGGTACGTACGGACGTCACCGCCGACGGCCGCCTGGACCAGCTGCAGACCGTCGGGTTCGTGTGGTTCGAAGGGCTCATGACGGCCAGCTACCTCGGAGCCGCCTCCGCCCTGGTCGAGCGTGTCCTCGGCGACACCCGCGCGAGCGCGGCTGTCGCCGCCGAGGCGGTGACCTGCGTCGAGTCCGTCGCCCTCGCCCTGGAGGGGCTCGCCGCAGACGCGACAACGGCCGGCGTCACCCAGGACACGCTGTCACGGTCCCTGATGTGCCGGTACGCCGCCCAGGACGCGATCAACCGGGTGCTGTCGCTGAGCGTGGAGGCACTGGGCGGTATGGCGTTCATCGGCTCGGGGGACGTCGCCTACCTGAACTCCGCCTGCCGGGCGCTGGCCTTCCACCCCCCATCCCGCTCCCGCATGGCCGCCCCGCTGACCGAGTACTTCACCGGCGACGCCCCGCTGCGCATCCCCTAGGCGTCCGGACACCCCTGCACTACGAGCGGCCTCTCGTGCCGCGTCCTGGCCTTCACCCGCTCACGGTCCCCGGCCGCCGGCTTCCCGGTGCCGCGACCGCTTCGGCCATGCCCTCGAACGGCTGCCGCCTGCCCTCGACTCCTGTACGCCCGCTGACCTGTCCGTGAGGTGCTCGACCGTGCCCAGTCATCCCACCGTTCTTCTCACCGGCGCGTCCGGTGTCGTGGGCAGCGCGCTGCTGCCCCAGCTGTCCGACTGCCACACCATCGCCCTGACCCACCGCACTGCGGCGGCCGGCGCCGACGAGCAGCTGGCCGGTGACCTGACCGTCCCCCGGCTCGGCCTGGACGCCGGCGCCTACCGGCGTCTGGCCACACGCGTGGACGTGATCGTTCACTGCGCCGCCGTCACCGGCTTCTCCAGCGGCCCCGAGGCCACCCACGCGCTCAACGAGGCCGGCACCCGGCAGATCGTGCAGCTGGCCGCCGACGCGGACGCCGTGCTGCACCACGTGTCCACGGCGTTCGTGGACCGGACCGACCTGACCCGGGCGCAGCTCGGTCAGGACCACGGGGATGCCACCGCGCGGCCGGAGGACTACCTGGACTCCAAGCGTGCCGGCGAGGACGTCGTGCGGTCGTCGGGCGTCCCCGCAGTGATCATCCGCCCGTCGGTGGTGATCGGGGACGCGGTCACCGGAGCGATCTCCGCGTTCCAGGGCATGCACGGTATCATCCACGGCCTGCTGCGCGGCCTGCTCCCGCTGGTTCCGGTGCCCGCCGAATCGCCGATCGACTTCATACCGCAGGACGTGGTCGCCGCCACCATCGCCGCTCTGATCCGCCAGGGGCGGCGGGACGGCGACATCTGGGTCACCGCGGGCACCAGTGCGCTGAGCACCCAGCGCACCCTTGAGGTCATCGGCGACACCGCGGACGAGCTCGGCCTTGCCGCGGCGCGGCCGCGCATGGTCGGCCCCGAGATGGTCGACCGTCTCATCCGTCCGGTGTTCATCGCGAACCTGCACCCCAGGGCGCGTCGCCGGTTCGACGACATGCTCGCCATGACGGCGCTGTTCGCTCACGGTCACGTCTTTCCCACCAGCCTGGGCCAGCTCCCCGGTATCCCGGCGGCCCCCAGCGGAAGCGAACTCGAAGACGCGTTGCGGGCATCGGTCGCCTACATGGCCCGCACCAAGGGCATGGTCCGCCGAGTGGCGGAGCCGGTGCTCGCAGGTGAGCAGGTGCCGGCATGAGCGAGCTGACACTTACCGCCACCGGCACTGCCGATGCGTCGGCCGGCGAGGTGCTGGGCATCTACCGCCGCCACCTGAGCAAGGGACGGGCGCGACTGGCGTCCCTGACCGGCGCCGCCATGGAGGTCGCCTCCGAGGGCAGCCGCGTGTGGGACGCGGATGCCAAGGAGTACCTGGACTGCGGCGGCTACGGGGTCTTCCTCCTCGGCCACCGCCACCCCCGGGTGGTGGAGGCCGTCATCGAGCAGATTCACCGCCACCCGATGGCCACCCGGCTGCTCCTGGAGCCGGCCGCAGCGAGGGCAGCGGCCGCGCTCGCCGCCGTCACACCCCCCGGCCTGGAGCGGGTTCACTTCGTCAACTCCGGCGCCGAGGCCACCGAGACCGCGATCAAACTGGCCCGCGCCCACGGCAAGCACCGGCTGATCTCCGCAACCGGCGGCTACCACGGCAAAACCACCGGCGCGCTCGCCGTCACGGCCAAGCCCTTCTACCAGGACCCGTTCCGGCCGCTCCTGCCGGCCGAGCACGTCCCCTACGGCGACGCCGAGGCCCTGGAGCGGACGCTCGCCGACGGGGAGCCTGCCTGCGTCATCCTCGAACCCATGCAGGGCGAGGGCGGCGCGGTCCTGCCCCCGCCCGGCTACCTCACGCAGGTGCAGCGGCTGTGCGCCGAGCACGGGGCGATGTTCGTCCTGGACGAGATCCAGACCGGTCTGGGCCGCCTGGGAACCTGGTGGGGCGCCGATACGGAAGGGCTGCGGCCGGATGTGCTGCTGGTCGGCAAGAACCTCAGCGGCGGTGTGATCCCGGTCGCCGCCGCGGTCGCCACCGCGCAGGCGTACGCGCCGTTCGACAAGGACCCCTTCCTGCACACCTCCACCTTCGCCGCCTCCCCGGTGGCGATGGCGGCCGCTGCGGCCGCCGTCACCGCGATCCGCGACGAGAACCTGGTGGAGCGGGCCCACGCCCTGGGCGAAGACCTGCTGGAGCGCATCCAGTCGGCCCTGGCCCCCCTGCACGGCAACGCGGTGGTGGACATCCGCGGCCGCGGCCTGCTCCTGGGCATCGAGATGCGCGACGAAGGCACCGCCGGAGAACTCGTCCTGCACCTGCTGGAGGAGGGGCTGCTGGTCAACCACTCCCTCAACGCCCACCGGGTCGTGCGCCTGACCCCGCCGGCAGTGCTCACCCCGTCCGACCTGGACTGGATCACCCGCGCCTTCACCTCCGCAGCCACCGCACTGGCCCGCACCACCGCTTCCACGAAGGGGACACGCTGACATGCCCGAGGTGACCCTCGACGCCCTCATACCCGACACGACCGCCCCGGCCGTCTTCGAGCGGCTGCGGGACTTCGCCGCCTACCCGAAGTACACCGACGCCGTCCGCGAGGTGACCGTCACCGACACCGGTGGCGACACCCTGGACTCGGACTGGTCGGTGAACTTCCGCAACGGCATCCTGTGCTGGTCCGAACGCGACCGCATCGACGCCGCCAACCTGACCATCGAATTCACCCAGACCGACGGCGACTTCGACCAGTTCGACGGCACGTGGACCGTGCACAGCCACGACGACAACGCGGTCAGCGTACGGTTCACCGCCCGCTTCGACCTCGGCATGCCCAGCCTCGCCGCCATCATCGACCCGATCGCCTGCCAGGCCCTGACCGAGGCCATCAGCCTCATCCTGCGC
Organism: Streptomyces sp. CCM_MD2014; assembly: GCF_000772045.1. Classification (GTDB taxonomy): domain Bacteria; phylum Actinomycetota; class Actinomycetes; order Streptomycetales; family Streptomycetaceae; genus Streptomyces; species Streptomyces salinarius. The sequence goes on from NZ_CP009754.1 coordinate 1,668,790, forward strand.
GGCCTGCTCGGCGAGCACATCACCCTCACCACACCCGAGGCCGAACCCGTCGGCGCCTCAGCGGCAGCGGACGCACCGTGACCGGCGCCCTCAGTACCGCCGCCCTCCCTCCCCAGACCACCGCATCGCCGGTGACGGAGCGGGGGTTCAAGGACGTCCTCGCACACTTGCCCTCCGGCGTCACCGTGCTGACCACCAGCGGACCCGACGGCGCGGGCGCGGCGGGCATGACGGCGAGCGCCGTGTGCTCCCTGTCCCTCGATCCACCGATGATCCTGGCCTGCGCGGCCAACCACAGCCGCACACTGGCCCGAATCCGCACCACCGGGGTGCTGGCCGTCAACGTGCTGCGGGAGGACCAGGTCCCTCTCGCACGGCGGTTCGCCGACCCGCACCTCGACCAGGACGCCCGCTTCGCGGCCACCGCCCACCGCCTGGAGGACGGCCTGCCCGTCCTCCACGACGCGCTGGCCTGGCTGACCTGCACCGTTCAGGCCGCCCATCCCGGCGGCGACCACACCATCCTCACCGCCGAAGTCCGCCGGCTCGGCCTGGGCGGCGGGCACCCGCTGCTCTGGCACAACCGCACCTTCCGCATCCTCGCCTGACCGACCGCGACTCTTCTGGAGGCTTCCGCCGTGCCCAGGGACATCAGTAACAAGACCGTCGCCATCACCGGCGGCAGCCGCGGCATCGGCCGTGCCACCGCCGAGCAGTTCATCGCCGCCGGCGCCACAGTGGCCATCGGCGCCCGCAACCACGACTACGCCGCCAAGGTCGCCGCCGACATCGGCGCCCGCGCCTACCCGCTGGACGTCACCGACCCCGTCAGCGTCCAGGCGTTCTGGAACGCGGCCGAGGCCGACCTCGGCGCGATCGACATCTTCGTCAACAACGCCGGCGAGATGATCGTCGGCCCCTTCGAGAAGGAGTCCGCCGAGGACACCGCCCACCAGCTCGGCGTCAACCTCCTCGGCACCCTCAACGGCATGAAGACCGCCATCGGCCCGATGCGCCGACGCGGGCACGGCCACATCATCAACATGGTCTCCGCCGTCGGCATGATCGGCCTGCCCGGCTGCGCCACCTACTCCGCCGCCAAGCACGGCGTCGTCGGCCTGTCCGAGGGCGTACGCGCCGAGCTGCGCGGTTCCGGCGTGGACCTGTCCATCATCCTGCCCATCCCCGCCCAGACGGAGCTGACCTCCGGCGTCGGCAAGGGCCGGTTCGTGCCGCTGCTCACCCCCGACGACATCGCCAAATCCGTGCTGCGCACCGCCCGCCGCCCCGTCTACAACCGATACGTGCCCGGCTGGACCAACCCCGTCACCCGCTCCCTGTTCCTGCTGCCGCAGCCGTGGCGGGACGCGATGGGCCGCTTCCTCAAGGCCGACCAGCTGCTGCGCACCACCGACTACCAGGCCCGCATCGCCTACGAGACACGGGTGAAGGCCCCCACCGCGGAAGGAGCCGGGGCGTGACCTCCCAAACACCCGCCCGCCCCAGTAACTACAAGGGCGCCGTCCGGCGCGGCAACGCACCCGCCGTCGTCGGCTGGCGCTGGCTGGACCACCTCATCCACGTCCACCCGGTCACCACCGTCGCCCTGTTCACCCCGGTGATCGCCGCCTGCGTCTGGTACTCCCTCGGCGAGACCGACGGCTGGGCGCTCCTCGGATGGGCGGCCGCGGGCTACGTGACGTGGACACTGTCGGAGTACTGGGGCCACCGCATCGTGCTGCACTACGAGCCCGAAAAGGGCTTCGGCGCGCGCCTGCACTACATCCTGCACGGCATTCACCACGACTACCCCACCGACCCGCGCCGCTCCATCCTCAGCCCACTGCTGAGCATCCCGATGGTCGCCGGAACGATCTACCTGGCCTCCGGGCTCGGCTCACTGCCGCTAACCTTCGGCGCCGGCTACACCTTCGGCTACCTCACCTACGACCTGTTCCACCTCTACCTGCACCTCGCCACCCCCAAGAGCCGGCTCATGCGGCACCTGCGCTCGCTCCACATGCGCCACCACTTCCGCGACGACACCAAGGGCTTCGGCATCTCCGCCCCCTACTGGGACGAGCTGTTCGGAACCTCCATCGCCCGCCAGCCCCGGTCAAACGACCTGGCCACCTGAGCCCACCCCACACCGCCGGTCCAACGACACGGCCCCCTGACCGGCGCGGGCACCCTCGCGACGAACGGCTAACCCCCGAAGTCGTCGATGCCTCCGCGCGGGTGCCCGCGCCCACCGTCGCGCCACAGTTGACCCGGCACCAGCCCGCCGCCATGGACCACTGCCGGAGCCGAACGCCACCCGCGAGGAACCCATGAACTCCGAAACGCTTCTGGCTCGCATCTACACCCTCGACCCGCCCGCCGAAACCGCACTGCCGGCCCCTCGCCCCGCACCGGCCGGTCAGCCCCACCCCGCCGAAGCGGACGGGGACGAAGCGGAGGAGTTCGTACGCCTCCACCACGAAGAGCACCCCGACCAGCCCCTCCCGCTCACCACACGGCTGCAGCAGATACGCACACAGATCAACGAGACCGGCACCTACACCCACACCACCGACGAACTCGTCTTCGGAGCCCGTGTCGCCTGGCGCAACTCCAGCCGGTGCATCGGCCGCCTGTACTGGAAGAGCCTGCGCGTCCTGGACCGCCGCCAGGCCACCACCGCCGAAGACATCCACCAGCACCTGTGCGACCACCTGCGCCAGGCCACCAACGGCGGCCGCATCCGCCCCGTCATCTCCATCTTCGCCCCCGACACACCTGAGAGCCGGGCCCCCCGGGTGTGGAACGACCAGCTCATCCGCTACGCCGGCCACCGACAGGACAACGGCCACATCGTCGGCGACCCGACCTACGCCGACTTCACCGACACCGTCAAGCGCCTGGGCTGGCAGGCCCCCGGCGGCCCCTGGGACGTGCTGCCCTGGGTCATCGAAACCGCCCAGGACAAGCCCCAGCTGTTCGACGTCCCCCCGGACCTCGTCCTGGAAGTCCATCTCACCCACCCCGACCACCCCGACTTCGCCGACCTCGGGCTGCGCTGGCACGCCGTACCGGCGATCTCCAACATGCGGCTGCGCATCGGCGGCATCAACTACCCCCTCGCACCCTTCAACGGCTGGTACATGGGCACCGAGATCGGCGCCCGCAACCTCGTCGACACCGACCGTTACAACCTGCTGCCCGTCATCGCCGAACACCTCGGCCTCGACACCAGCAGCGACACCACCCTGTGGCGCGACCGCGCCCTGGTCGAACTCAACGTCGCCGTCCTGCACTCCTTCTCCCGGGCCGGCGTCAAGATCAGCGACCACCACACCGAGTCCCGGCACTTCATGACCCACCTCGCCAAAGAAGAGAAGCAGGGCCGCGCCGTACCCGCCGACTGGAGCTGGATCGTGCCCCCCGTCTCCGGCGGCATCACCCCGGTCTTCCACCGCTACTACGACCAGGCCGACCAGCGCCCCAACTTCTACCTCGACGACGACGCCAAGGCCCGCGGTAAGGGCGGATGCCCCTTCGGCCACGGCTGAGCAGCGCGGTGGACCACACCCACCAGTTCCGTCGCGGATACGCGGACGCCTCGGCCCGGAGGCGGCCCGTGAGCAGGCCGTGCGGCTCACCGCGTCGACGGGCAGGCGAAGGACTTCTTCCAGCCGGCCGGCAGTGGTCAGGCGGACTTCCACAGTCATGGTCACTCTCCTGCCGGCCTAGACATGGGTACGGCGGCGCGGGGTGTCACGGAAGCGGCAGCGTTGCTGCTCGCACATCCGCGGCACCCAGCACATCTGCCACGTCAGCTCGACGCGGCCGATGTCGGCGATGGTCTGCTTAGTGCTCCAGCCCTTCGCGACGCCGTCCAGCGCCTGCCGGTACATCTGGGTGATCTTGGCGTTCTGGCGGATGATCGGGCTCTCCCGCGGGCGCAGTCCGACGCCCTGTCCAGGAATCCACCCAGATCCACCGGGGCGCCCTCGGCCGCGGGTGCGCTCTGCTAGCCGGCGCGGCAGCAGAGGCCGGAGCCGGGCTGGTCGGGCAGTCGGCAGTGATGGCAGTCGGCCCCGTCCAGGGCACAGAACGCGGCGATCGAGACCGGTGGCGTGAGGGACGACGATCCGCCGCACCCCGTATGTCTCCTCCAGCCGTAGCGCATAGGCGGCCGTGCTCACCCCGAGGGGGGCGCCGGCGACGAGCGGGACGGCAGTTCGTTTGCAGGCGGCCCTCTAGGCAGAGCTGGTCGGCCATGCGAGCCCAGCGCAGGGCGGGGTCGGATCCCTGCTTGTCGCGTCGGATGGAAAGGACCTGCTGACCAAGTCCACCGCCGAGTCCGAGACAGACCTGAAGAATGAGACGTCCCCGGCTCTCAACCACTTCCAGGACGCGGACGTCGCCCTGGCACAGTGCCACGTCGTCGATTCCGTTACGGACCGGGACGGCCATCGGCGCACCGTAGATGATGTCCGCAGCGAGCAGTTGTTGGTCGGCCTCGAGTAGCAGCCTTGGTTTCGGGCCTGAAGGCAGATAACTGTTGGGTTCAGAACAGGGACGATTGCGGTCACTCGTGGCTAATCTTGCCTGGTGGATCAAGAGTTACGGAGAGCTGTCCCCGAAGCACCGGTCACCAGCCGAGAGCAGGATGCGGTGCGCATCCTACTGCTCATCGATGGCGCATGCGAGCCAGCCAACGATGCAGAGCGGGCTGATCCCGGTCTCGTGGACGCCGTGGGTGTTGTCCGAACGCAGGTGCGGTTGCAGAAGTTGGACTTCTGGCTGCGCAATCCCGACTACCTCGCTGATGAACTGCTGACGGAGTACGAGCAGAGCGGGGAGGAGCCGCTGCTGTCGCTGGCCGCGTCAATCCTGAGTTCTGAGGAACCCGAAGTACGACGATATCCGATGCTGCGTCACCACTTCGGAGCTTACGAGCCGCTGGACAATGCGCTGGCCGTACTGCGCAGCGCCGGTCTGGTGGCTCGGCGCCGCCGGGGCACGGTCGACCGGGTACGCCAGCACGACTACTTTCTGCTGGAGGCCGGTCGGACGATCGCCCGTGAAGTGATCCAGCAGGCTCCCGTATTCAGCTACTACGTCGAGCGCGTTCAGCTCGTCGTCGCACTGGCCGACGGCCTGGGGGGAAGCCAGCTGAAGCGGCGGCAGTATCTGCAGCGCGAGTATGCCGAGGCAGCCCGGGGCGAGCGGATTGGCTCGGTCAGCACCCGGGCGCGGGAGCGCCTGGCGCGACTGCGTACGCAGAGGGGACAGGACGGGATTCGGGTGGGGGACCATGGACAGGGATGACGTGCTGCTGGAGACGCGGATAGCTGAGCGGGCAGCCGTGAGCGTTGAGGATGTACGCGATGCGTTCGCCGCCCACGGCGTTCCCCTGGTGACACCGCCGGCCCGGTCCCGCACTCTGCGGCTGCACCGGCTGCGCATCGCCGGGCAGCGGACGGGATCGGTCTATCCCGGTCCCTTCGATACATCGCTGCGGTTTTCCGAGGGACTGACCGGACTGGTGGCGTCCAATCTACGGGGCAAGACCTCGGTGCTGGAGCTTGTGACGTGGTGCCTGCGGGGTTCGCCGAGGGACCTGATGGCCGAAGCGCATTGGTTGCGCGAGGTGGATCTGGACGTCGAGATAGCCGGGCAGGCGGTGGGGATCCGGCTGGATCTGGCCGAGGAGGAGATCACTTCAGCGGTCGTCCTGGCCGGTCCCGCCATCGAGGCCCTGGAGTTGGTGCGCGCTCCGGACGCCGACCACGAGATCATCCCCCTTCTGCGGGCGTTAAGCTCGGCAAGCTTCGCGGAGCAGATGCAGGCGCTGATGATGGACCGCCTGGATCTGCATCCGCTGGTGAACAGCTACAAGCAGACCGGTACGCAGACCCACGGTTGGCCGGTCTACTTCGGGGCGGTCTACCTGCCTGCGGGGCGGGACAAGGCGCTGCTGGGTGAGCACACGATGAGCGGGCTGCCCGGCCGTCTGTTGCAGGTGTTCTTGGATCTGCCCTCCGCAGCCGCGCTCACGCGCGTGAAGACTGCGGCCGATGTGCTCGCGGCCAGACACAAAGCCGCACAGGCGGCGGATACGGAGGCGCGGGGCAAGCGGGACGAGGAGCGCCATCGAATCGCCAAGAACCTGGAGCGGGCCCAGGAGCGCCTGTCCGCCATAGCCGACACTGAGGGCGGCTGGGAGGAGTCACTGCCCGAGGTGGCTTCCCACGTGGTGCAGTTGGCGCGTGCTGTCGCGGACACGCACGAGACGTGGGATGAGCTGATGCAGGCGCACCGACGGGCCCGGGCCCAGCGCCAGCATGACGCGAAGCTCGCCAATGATGTCATCGAGAGTGCCACTGCCCGCCAGCTCTTCCACGGGCTGGATCCCACGGCGTGTCCGCGCTGCGATCAGGTGATCGCAGCCGATCGCAGGCGCCAGGAGCGCGAGGCTCAGTCTTGTGCGGTGTGCTCACGGCCCGTGACGGGTGACGATAACCTTCCCGAAGAGGTCATCGCCGAGGCCAGGCAGCGGCTGCGGGACAGCACCGCCGCGGAGAAGATGGCCAAGGACGCACTGGAGGCGGCAGAGGTCGAGCTGGACCGGCTGTCGGGCGAGCTCACCTGGGCTCAGGCCCGGCTGCGACGTGCGGAATCCGCAGTGCAGGCGCCGGCCCGCCTCATCGCACGCGAAGAGGTGCTGCGGCTGGAGGGCGCGCTCAGCGTCTTCCCGGAGCTGCCCGCTTTGGTCATCGACGCAGACGAGACAAAGGCCCTGAAGGTCTTCCGTGCAGCGGCCAAGGTTTTGGAGAAGGACCACGAGGTGGCAGCCCAGGCGCTCTTTGCCGATCTGAACCGGGAGATCGCTCAGCTCGGCCGACGATTCGGCATCGACGCACTGGAATCGGTGAAGATCGACCGTGCCGCCCATCTGGACATCACCAAGGGCGGCGGGCGCACCAAACCCTTCGGCGCCCAGAGCCCCGGCGAGCGACTGCGGCTGCGAATCGCGGTGGTCATCGCTTTGCTGCGGGTGGGCGCCGCGCACGCCGTTTCGACGCACCCGGGCCTGTTGCTGATCGACAGCCCGAAAGCGGAGGAGGTCCAGGACCTCGACATCCGCAGGTTGCTGGGAGAGCTGGCCCAATTGGCTTCGGAGAACCATCTGCAGGTGTTGATCACTACCAGGGACTTCGACCTGGTGCACGACGTACTGCCCGCCGAGAACATCATCGAAGCCCGCGACGGCAAACCACTGTGGTGAAGGCTTCACACTGGCGGAAGGGGGATGGAGCATGACACTGCTCGCCGAGCGCCTCAGCGCCCTGGCCACCGCCGGGCACGCCTTCATCACATTTGAGGACCTCGGCCTGCCGGCCGAGACGCTGCACGAGCAGGTGCGAACCGTCGCGGCCGGCCCGCTGGCCCCGCTCCTGGCCGAGGCCGTTGCCCACGCCTGCGATGCTGCGGACGCGGCCTGGACTCAGGCCGCTGCCGCCTTTCCCACTGGGCTCGCACAGCAGAGCAGCGTCCTGGCCCTCACCTCGTCGCTGGAGACTTTGCTTGGCAGCACCGCCGCCGTCAAGGCGCTGGCGAAGCCCCTCAACGGGGCACTTCTGGATGGTCTTGCCGAGCAGGTCGACCGCGGTCCACTGCTGGCTGCTGCACGGCTGGAAGGCGCGGTCAGGCTCGCCGCCTGCGAAGCGGTCCGCCCCTACCAGGTATGGGAGGTTCTGGAAGAACTGCCCGTGCAGGGGCCGGAAGACTTCCTGGAGCGTCTCCCGCGCATCCTGGGCGTTGTCCTGGACTGCTGGGCGCAGCAGGAAGCCCGCGTCTCGGCCGCAGCGCGCGGACTGCTGCAGCATCTGTCCGTCGACGAGGTGGCCGATGTCGACGCGCTGTTCGAACTGGGGTGTGACCGCTTACGCACCGCGCTGTCCGCCACCGACCTGACTGAGGTCAGCAGGCAGGTCGTGGAAGCCCGCTCGCTGTTCGCAGCAGCCGAGGCCGCCGAGGAAGCCCGCGATGACGCTGCCGCCTACCTGGCCGCGTGCGATGCCCTCCTGGGTTTCACCGCGCACGACACCGCCCGGATTACACAGGCCGCCGACCGTATCGAACAGGCACTGGAGCGTCGCCGGGCATGGCTGCACGGCACGCACCAGCCTGCTTGGCTCCAGCCGCGGCAGTCGGCCGAAGTCGCTTGGTCCCACCTTCTAGTCCAGTTGAAGGCTGCGGCGGAACTCTTCGCCGCCGAAGTATGGATGGACTCCTGGCACGCCGTGGACGCAGTCCTCACCGCCTACCGCGCCGCCCGCACCATCCAACCGCTTGGAGAGGGAAGTGACGCCCCCGGTCTGGCCGTCCTGGTGGAGCCCGCTGTCGAGGATGGCTTCCTGCGCAAGGAAGCGTTCCTCAGCGCACTGAGGCATGCCGCTGCGCGGCCGCAGGACTTCCCCGGTTGCCACTTCGACACCGACGCCGCGACCGCTGTCCTCGCCCGGCTCGACGCCCGGGAAGCCCGTAGCCCATCCGTCGGTGACTCAAGCGACGCAGACGACGAGGACTCAGACGCCCGAGCCGCGGACGAACGCTTGCACCGCATCGCGCCTACCGTGGCTCGCCGACTCCCGGCGAAGGAGGCTCTGCACCTGGCTGGGCTGTCTGACACCACTCTTGCGGCCGTCGAGGGCATTGCCTACGACAGTGACCTCGCACGCCTCAAAGCCGACGACCCGGTCATCATGCCCTTGCTCGACGGTTTCCTGACACTCCTGTCCCAGCATGAGCAGTTCGCCGGACAAGTCCGGCAGACGTTCAGCGCTCTGCTCACCCAAACCCTGCTGTTCCTCAAATCCCGTACCGATCTGGAACGCACGCACATCTTCGGCGCTGGAAAGCGAGACGACCCGCCCTACGACTACCGTCGCAAACCGGAAAAGGGCCAGCGGGACGCCAACGAAGGGGACCTGCAACGCGACTTCCACCAATGGCTGCTCACCGGCCCCTTGCACAACGTCGTTCAGGTAGAGACGAACAATGTCGGCATGGGACGCGCCGACGTCATGGTCCATTTCGGCCCCCTGCGCTATCTCACTGAGATGAAGCAAGACAGCGACAGCAACAGCCGCACCCACATCGAAGGTAGATACCTCACTCAGGAAGCCGAATACACCAACACCAACGCACCCTTCGGCCAGCTCCTCGTCCTGGACCTCACGCCGAAGACCACCAGCAGCGGAACGCTGCGCATCAATGAACTGGCGTGGCTGGCCACCCACCGTCCCCGCGACGCCACCATCGACCGTTGCATACTGGCCGGCATCGTCACTGGTAACCGCATCACCCCCTCCGCCTACTCCCGCTAGACCAGCCATGGGCTTGCCTTGAATCTGCACCCCCACCCAGGAGACCGGCAAAGCGGTGGGCGCGCCACAGAGGGAGCGTCCTTCCCATCGCTGCGAGTACTCGCTGACTTCGGCTGCCGCCAGAGGGGCCCTCTACGAAGAGCGAGGCAACATAGCCCCGAATCGCCGGTTAGCCAAACCGGCAATGACGCGGAGTATTGACGGTTGCCCCCGCTCACCTGTGCGTGCGACGTCCGTAGGCCCGGGTTGATTTCCCACCCATTTGTGACCGGCGACGACAGACGGCCTCCTGACCCGCTCAGGAGACCAGCCGTCCGTCGCCGTGATCACCCTGACCGGCCTGGACCCGAGTCGCCTACCCACCTGGAGGAGCTCTACGAGAGCCTCCGCACCCAAGAGGGCGTCTCCCTGGAATGGATCATCGCCCCGACGGGCCGAAGGCTGACCCGGACCTCATACCCCGGGGTATCACGAAGGACCGTCGGGTCACCGCGGTTGCCCGCCCAGGGGCCCGGCCCTGCCCCTGCCCGCAACACCACGTTGAACTACGTCAGCGCCCCGCGCGTCGCGTTCGTCAACGATGACGACCGAAACCCGCCTTTCTCGCTGGCCATACGCAACGAGCACGCCATCACCACCGGTCTGCGCTGGGTCGCAGGTCGGTCGGCCGGCTGGGATCCCGTCTCCGGGAGTCTGAGGACCTGAATGTGCCCGACTCCCGTCGGACGTCACGCGCCGGGAGCCGTCTGGACGCATCGGGCGGACCCCGAGGACAGGGCCACTGCATGTTGCTGACCGACACACGCCTCGCCCAGGCCGTCGACCACGGTGGTCTTCACAAGGCGTTCCTGATGGGTGTCTGCGCGCGAGCGGCCGGCGAACTGCTCAGCGACGTCGTGTATCACCGAAGGGTCCACGAAGGGCAGTGGACGGCCGACGACACCTACCGTGACCAGGTCGAGTTCGATGCGCGCCGACACGCGTGGTTGAAGGGGTGGGCGGAGCGCGAGCTTCAGGCCGAGGCGCCGCTCCTCGGTTCGGCGGGTCGGTAGGTCGAGATCCCGGGACAGCAGTCCGGGATGCCTGCTGCTGCGGGCGGTTCGTCAGCGTGCGGCGGGCTCGGCTGCAACGGGCTCGCGGGCGGGGACGAGACGGGGAACGAGGCGGACGTAGGCGACCATGCCGAGGACTTCGACGAGGGTCTGTGTGACTACGACGACCGCGGCGGCCTCCAATCCGGCGGGCAGCGCGAGGGCCAGGGGGAGAACGACGAGGGAGTTGCGGGTCGCGCCGGTGAACACGATCGCCCGTCCGCCGGGGGCGTCGAGTCGGAAGAGTCGAGCGACGGCCTTCCCGGCGAACGCCATGACGACGAGGAACGCGGCGTAGAAGGGGATGACGGCGGCGACGTCGGTGAGGCTGTCGCCGAGCTTGGGAACCTGGGAGGCGACCACGGTGATCAGGGTCGCGGCCATCAGCGGCACCATCGTCGTGGTCGCCGCGTCGGAGACCTTCTGGCCGACCGGGCGGCGTGCGGCCCACGCCTGCAGCGTCCAGGCCAGCACGAGGGGGACGACGATCAGGACCAGGAAGGCTTCGACGAACGGGCCGATCTCGACGATGTCGGCCAGGTCGGAGCCCATGAACAGGTACAGGAAGCCGGGCAGCAGCAGCATCTGCGTGACCAGGAGGAGCGGGGTGGCAGCGAGCAGGCGGCGACTGGAGCCTCCGGCAAGGCCGGAGAAGACGATCACGTAGTCGACGCACGGGCACAACAGCACCAGCAGGACCCCGACGCGTACGGCCTGGTCGGCGGGCAGGAACGTGAACAACGCCGCGACGATGAGCGGCACCACCACGAAGTTCACCACCAGGGCGGCGGACAGGAACCGGCCGTCGCGCAGCGAGCGCAGCAGTTCGGCGGCCGGGACCTGGAGGAAGGTGACGACCAGCAGCGCGCCGAGGACCGGGTTGATCGCGTGTTCCAGGCCGGGGCCCGCGGCCGGGGCCAGCCAGCCGAGCAGTCCTCCGGCGGCCATCGCCGCGAGGTAGATCGCGACCTGGTGGTGTTCCATCCGCTCGACCAGGCCCTGCGGTCCCTGCTGCGACACTCTGACTGCTCCCTTGAAACTCGTACCGGCCGCCGGTGGCGGCCACTGGCTCATCCTCACAGGTCACGCCGTCGGCCCGGCCACCGGCCAGGGGCCTTACGTCAGCGCGGCGCCGCGCTGTCCCTCGGCGGGGCCCCGACGGTGGGCATGCCCAGGTCGGCCGGCGCCGGGGTGGTGCGGCAGGCATCCCGCTTCCGGCGCCGCCGTACGACGGCGAAACCCACGGCCGCCGCTACTGCCAGCACAGCAAGCACTGGCATCCACAGGGCGCCGATCACGGAGGTGACGCCGATGCCGCCGAGCACGGCCAGCAGGGGGCCCGCGCAGCAGACCGCACAGGCGGCGACGGCCGCTGCCCCCGTACCGAGGACGCCCCAGGGGCCGGACGAGCGGGAGGACGGCGTGGTGGTCATGCGGGGACTCCGAACAGGTCGGCCAGCATCGCGGCGGCGCTCTCGGGCGCGCGCACGTCCAGCTGGAGGGCGGCGGGGGTCAGGTGCAGGGTGAAGTCGAAGAACGCACAGCAGTCCTGCTCGGCCGCGGCCAACGCCGCGATTTGTCCGGCGAGGTCGGCGTCCGGTGGGAAGGACAGTCGCACCCCGTCCTCGATGTCCTCGCGCTGTTCGGTCTTCGCGACCAGGGTCCGCCACTGCTCGGTGCGCTCGCCCAGCTCGGCGCCGCCCAGCGTGCAGGCCACCGGGGCATCCCGCCACGCCTCGTCTGCCGGTCCGGGTGCGGGGCGGGTGGGTGAGAGGGTCACCGGCACGGGCCCGGCCGCCGGGGCCGTGGTCGTGGTGCAGCCGCAGTCCGGTCCGCATGCGCCCTCCGGTGCCGGCCCGGACAGGGCGGTATGGACGTCTGCCAGGCGGGCGGAGAAGGCCCGCAGCTCGGCGACCCTGCCGTCGGTGTCCTGGATCCGGCTCGCGATCAGTGGCAGCATCCGGGCCCGTACCGAGGCGCAAACTCCTTCTTCCCGGACGTCCAACAGGTCGCGGATCTCCTCCAGGGCCAGGCCCAGGAGCTTGGCCGAGGAGATGAAGGACAGCCGCTCCACCGCGTCCTCCCCGTAGATGCGGTAACCCGAAGGAGTCCGCTCGGCCGGCAGCAGCCCGGCGTCCTCGTAGAAGCGCAGCGTGGTGGCGGGAACACCGCAGCGTTCCGCCAGCTGCGAGATCCGGTAGGTCCTCATGCCCTCGACGGTAAACCTTCGACCCGGCTTGAAGGTCAAGCCGTCCGGTCCCCCGTCTGCTCGGACAGCAGGGGTGGCTCGGTGCCGCGACGGGTCAGCTGCAGGAGCCGAACGGGGCCGAGGTCTACGTGGGCAGCCGCCGCACGGTGCCGCCTTCGAGCTGTCGGCGTAGCCGCTCCAGATCTCCCCGGCCCACGACACGTCGCCCAGGCCGAGATAGGCGATGCCGACAGGCACGATGCCGCAGTAGGCGGCGAACAGGAGTCGGTGCGCGGCCAGGGTGATAGGCGTCGGATACAGGGCGTCCTTGAGCTGCCGCACATGCACCGTCGCCAACTTGTTCGCCGGTGAGCACCCCGCCGGCAGGCCGAACTCCTCGGCGCCTTCCCGTACCAAGAGCCAGGCGACGTTCTCCCGGGACAGTCCACCGTCGGCCGGGTGGCAGTCGGCGGCAGCCAGGTTCCTCGCCTCCCGGTGCACTGACCATGCCTGAGCCACCACCGATCGCAGCGCATCCAGCAACCGCTGCCACTCGCCCTCGGTGCAGGGCTGGATCGGGGTGGACTTCGGGACGTCCGCACGCGGCTCCGCCTTCATCGCCCCGGCACCTCTCATCCTGGCGGCTCCTCGAAGCCTGAACACGCGTGCCGAAGCAGGCGCCCTCGCCCGCCGTTGCCCCTCCTGGCGCAGCGCACCGGCGGAAGCCGCCGAGGCTTCCGCCGGTGTGGTGTGGGGAGGGATCGTCCAGACCGACAATGCCCCTGGAGGGCTGCGAATGGCTGGCCACGCGGTCACCTTCCAGGCCCACCCGTATACCCCGCCCAATACAGAGCGTGAGTATTTGTGCCGACCAGCACAGCTCCTGCCTCACTCACGCGAGAAGCCTCTTCGCCGATACTCGTCGGCCATCGGATCGCGCTTCGCGCCGTCGTCTCAGGCCACTACTGCTGGCTGCCTGGCGATAAGGCGCCCCGTTCTGGCCAAGGCTGCGACTGCTGCAGCGCAGACCAGCCCCGTAGCTGTCAGAGTCACCCAGGTCAGCCACAGGGCGTCATGCCGCTGGGCGAAGTCCCAGAGCGCGCCGGTGACCAGGTTTCCGATGGTGATGCCGAGCCCCGACACCGTGTTGTAGAGGCCGTAGTGGGTGGCCACCAGACGCTCGCCCGAGAGATTGACGATGGTGTCCATCTCGAACGGATAGACCACCGCGGATCCGACCGCGAGCAACACCACCGCCAGAACCAAGGACGCGAGCACAGCCGTGGAGGAGTCTCCCGGGGCTAGAGCCAGCGGAAGAAAGGCCAACCCCATGGCCGACAGTCCGCGCACCAGCGCCTCGCTGGGCTGCCATCGGTTCTTCGCCCAGCCGGTAAGACGCAGTTGCCCAATGACCGCGACCGCTGCCGAGACGACGAAGAGGCCGCTCGTGACCTGCGTGCCGTGTGTGCCTAGGGCGTCGGCCGCCGCCAGCGGCAGGGCCAGGTAGACCTGGAAGGTCAGCACGTACGAGCCGATCATCGCGGTGGCGAAGAGCAGGAACGGGCGGTTGGTCACGACCGTTCGCCACTGCTCGAGCACGCCGTTCTGGTCACTGGTCGTCGGGCTGGCGTGGCGGGGAGGCAGCGCGCGCCATTGCAGCACGCTCAGCGCTGTGAAGATTGCTGCTGCTGTCGTGCAGACGAGGCGGAAGTCGGTGGCCAGCAGGGCGAGTCCGGCAATCGGTCCGAGGAGCATGCCCGCCTGGTAGTAGACGTTGAAGGTCGCGAAGGCGTCCACGCGCCTCTCTCCGGCTTCGGCGGCGAGGTAGGCGCGGACGGCTGGGTTGAACAGGGCGCCGGCGAAGCCGGTGGCGGCTGAGGCGGCGATGAGGGCGGGCAGGTTGTCGACCCAGCCGAGCAGACCGAAGCCGACCGTTCGAAGCAGGCAGCCTGCCAGGATCGGGGCCTTGTAGCCATAGCGGTCAGCGAAGGTACCGCCGATCAGGAACATGCCCTGCTGGGAGAAGTTGCGCACGCCTAGTACGAGCCCCACCGCCCAGGCGGCCAGGCCGAGTCCGCCGGAGAGGTGGGCAGCGAGATACGGCATGAGCATGTAGAAGGCGAGGTTGATGGCGAACTGGTTCGCCATCAACAGACGTACCGCGGACGGGAAGGATTGAGTCTGACGCCAGAGGTGCTTCATCCGGTGACTCCTGCGACCTTCTGATCCGTGCCGGTGACGAGCGGGTCGATGACCGTGGTGCAGCGGGTCCAGCGGTCCACAACGCAGTCGCCCGGACGTGCGAGTTCGTCAGGAGCGCCGGTGGGCGGGTGCCCCAGAAGGCGGTGGTCGCGGCAGTACGTATCGTTGAAGATGGTTCCTACGTAGCGTTGCGGGCCGTCGGGAAAGACAGCCACGATGCGTTCCTCGGCGGGCAAGCTTCGGGCCAGCCACCGGGCGACCAGTGCCACGGCACCGACGCTCCATCCGCCGGTGGCGTAGTGGTCGCGGGCCAGGCGTCGGGCAGCCCACGCGGCCTCGGGGGCGGCCACCCAGTGCACTTCGTCGAAGAGGTCGTAGGCGACGTTGCGGGGGTAGATGCTGCTGCCCAGTCCGCGCATCAGGCGGTGCGCGGCCGGCTGGCCGAAGATCGTGGAGCCCGTGGTGTCCACGCCGACAACCCGGAGCTGGGGGAAGAAGGCACGCAGCACTGAGGCGATGCCGGCGGAGTGGCCACCGGTGCCGACGGAGACGACCAGGGTGTCGATCCGGCCGAGCTGGGCGACGAGTTCATGCGCGAGACCCGAGTACGCCGCGACGTTGTCGGGGTTGTGGTACTGGTCGGGACACCAGGCGTCCGGATGAGTGGCGAGCAGCTCCTCGACACGGTCGCGGCGGGCCTGCTGCCAGCCGCCGACGGGATGCGGTACGTCGACGAGGTCGACGGTGGCACCGTACGCCGTGAGCAGGCCGGTCATCAGCGGTTCCATGCCGAGGTCGGTGACCACGGTGACCGGATGGCCGAAGGTGGCGCCGGCCAGGGCCAGACCCAGGCCGAGGGTGCCCGAGGTGGACTCCACGATCCGCGCCCCGGGGAGCAAGGCACCGCGTTCTCGGGCCGCTCGCACCATGTGAAGAGCGGTTCGGTCCTTGATGCCGCCGGGATTGTGACCTTCGAGCTTGGCCCAGAAGCCGCGTCCAGCAGCGGCGAACGGCTCACCGATCCACAGAACGGGCGTGTCACCAACGAGCCCGGCGGGGGTGTGCATCGGGCGTTTGGCGACAGCCAGCAGCTGGGCCGGGCAAGCGGGAAGGGCAGTTGGAGCGAGGGATTTCATGGCGTGCTTCTCCTGTCACCGGCCCTGTAGTTCGGCAGCCGGTGTACGTGGGGGAAAGAGGCGAAACTGATCCGTTGCCGTCCCTCTACACGTCGAGGGAACGGCAGAAGCGTCGATCAGGTCCGGCACACGCCAAGGACGGCCAGTCTGCGGCCCGCCACGGAATCACGCGCACCTTGGAACGGTGGCGCGGAATTCGGCGAATCAGGGTGCGGCTGTGCTGGTACGTAGTCTGCGGGCTGCGCATGGTGTACCGCGGGGACGGCCAGTTCGATGCCACGCGAAGGCTGTGCCACCGTCGTCTCGTTCGCATCCCAGCAGTGCGTGGGGTGTTGATTGGCAGGCTCGGTTTGCAGGTACGTGGGGTCCTGCTGCTCCGCCGTTGTCGCGCGGCTGGCGGTGGCAGCCAGCGGTGTGTCGACGCGTGTCGCTGCGGAGAACGCCGGGCCGTGGGAACAGATCAAGACGTGCACGAGCGCAGTGAGCACCAGGAGAACCACCGCTCCGACCAGTGAGTCGGAGCGGGAGCGCTTCAACGCCGCACCCGTCACCATGGACACTGAAGGTAGTGCACTGACTACATAAAGTTCTCATCAGTGATGGCGGACCACACGCCGCGCGTCTCACCAGTTTCACGCCAATCGCCCAGCCAGCAGCGGAGGGCGCCGAAGCCGACAGCGTTCGGTGCACCAGCGGCTGCCGCTGTCGTCATCACCGAATCGGGTGACGAACACGTCCGTTCAGCTCTCCCGTGTACCAGTCCCGAGTACGGCTCTCCGCCGTACGACTCGGCAGTTCAGCCGTCGCCCTATCGGTCTCGGACGAAGCCGCCCGCGACTGAACGCAGCGGTGCCATTCACACGTACTCCTTGCAGACCACGTCTGCCCCTCGTCCCCGGGCGGGCGCGACTGATCCAGGGAGACGCCTTGCTACGGCAGCTACCATCCGCACCCGTAACCCGTCCCCTCCCCGCCGCTCGTGGGATGCCGCGGGCCGCGGTGATCGGAATCCTTGCGCTGATGCCGCTGGTCGGTGCCTGCAGCGGGGGCGAGGACGACCCTGCATCGCAGGGCAAGCAAGCGGTCGCAGCCGCCCCTGCGGCCGGTGTCGTGGCACCGGCGAAGGTCGAGATGATCGCCGGTCTCACCGGCTGCAAGGCCAACATCCGCGTCGAAGCGGAGCAGTTGCGCGAGGGGTTGTGTCACACCAAGCAGGGTGACTACCTCATCACCACGTTCCCCGAGGACAGGTACCAGCAAGCGTGGCTCAGCACGGCCAGCATGTACGGGGGCAAGTACCTCGTCGGCAAGCGCTGGGTCGTCGCTGCCAAGCCGAAGGCGCTCGAACGGTTCCGGGAAAAGCTCGGCGGGACCATCCGGCAGTTACGGGGTGTGGGTCCGACCCCGAAGGCGTCGTAGCAGCCCTGTTCCCGCACTCGAGGTATACCTAGGCGCCTCGTTCGAACCGGCGGCGTGTCCCGCAGATGGCCCCGAACGTGCAGGCGGTGATGCGTCCTCCGGACGCATCACCTACCCAGCTCTTCGTGACCACTGCCACCGGGGAAGACGGCTCGTCAGGCTGCTGCTACGCCCCGCCCCAGTGGCCACCAGTCAGCTCTGGCTGCCGGGGGTCCGGCGCCTCATGAGCCACCAGGCCCCTCCGCCGAGAACGGCCAAGGCCACGACGATGCCGCCAATGACGAGGCCCGTCGAGCTGTCCTCGTCCTTCTCGTCAGCGGCGGTCTCGGTGGTGTCCGCGGACGCCGTGGGAGACGACGGCGTCGTGGTGGACGGTGTGGGGCTGGGGGTCTCGGGAGCCCTGGGACTCGGGCTGATCGGCGTAGCGCCCGGGGCGGCCGCCTTCAGTTCGAGGACGGGAGCGGGCTGCTCCGACTCCTCGCCTCCCTTGGACAACTCGATCCAGCGGGAGATCTTGCCGTCGCTGTAGGTCTCGATCGTCTTGAAGGCGAGGCTCTCGGCATCCGGCAGCTGGCGGACCTTGATCTGGTACTCGGCATCGACGCCCATCTTCAAGGTGGGGCCGCCGAGGGTGTAGCCGTCGTCGCCGGCCTTCAGCTTCCAGCCCTTGGGCGCTTCGCCCAGTGTCACGTCACCGGGGGCGATGCCATCGGGCAGAACGACACGCAGCTGGGTGAAACCGGCCGAGTCGGATTCGGCTTCGGAGACAAAGGTGAGCGTGACGTTCTCGGCGAGCGCCTGCGGGTTGTCCGCCTCGACCTCCGAGTGCGCGGCGGCGGTTCCGGTCAGGGCGAGGGCAGCCGTCAGGGTGAAGGCGCTGACCACACCGAGCCGACGAGTGACGCGGCCGAAGCCGTGAGGGGATGAAGACACGGGTGAACTCCTTGCTGGTGAGTCCGGGTCGGCCGAGGCCGGGCCCGGAGAGAGGACGAGAAGAGACGTGCTCTCTCCTCGGAGGTCCTCTCCGCACCAGTGCGTGTGCCAGGATCCGGGCCCACACCCTCCCCGGGTTGAGGAACCGGCCGACGAGCCGCGGCAAGGGCAGCTGCTCAGCTTGGGAGCCACCGGTCAGGTACGACACCAGGCCGGCCGGGAAGATCACCGCGACGGCCGCGGCTCTCATGATCCGGCCGGCGGACAGGGCGGCGACAACCGCCCTGTCGGCCCGCTGTAGAAGCCAGGCCGCCACCAGCGCCGCGCATGTATGAGCCGTGGTCATGACGACCCCGGCGTGGTGCCAGGCATGCCCGTCTCCTGTGGTCACTCCGGCGGCGCCGGCGTGAGCGGTGTGGACGGCCGCTGCTCGAACGCTGCCGTCTTCCGCGGCCAACGCGGTGTGCAGCACGGCCTGTGCCGCAAGGGTGCAGCTCATGACCGTCGTCAGAACCATCGGACGACGGGCGAAGGGCCACACGAGCACGAACTGAGCGGCCGCGAGAGCGGTCATCAGACGCCACGGGACCGGGCCTTCGACCACCGCGTGATGACCGAGAGCCGCGAGCAGGCTGCCGACGAGTGCGAACAGCCCAGCGCGGACGGACGCCTCCGTGCGACCCGTCCACAGGTCCGCGGCGTCGCGACTCGTCACCCGATCACCCGGCACAGCCGCCGATACTCCTCCCTTCCGCGTGCTCGTGTCAGGCGGATCCGCGGATCGCCTCAGCCAGCAGCTCGGGTGCTCGGGTGGAGATGTAGACGTACGGGGTGGGGTCCTCCGGGTCGACCACCTCGACCCGGACGGCGGTGGTGATGTAGCCGCGCAGGGCCATGAAGGCCCGTAGGTCCGCCTTGTACGTCCGCCACGCCCTTGCCTCCTCGCCGACGAGGACCTCGGGCTCGCCCAGCGCGTTCAGGGGAATGCGGGCGTCTCCGACAACGAGTAGGTCGGTGGTGACCCTGACCCGCAGGGAGCCCTGCGAGCTGACGTAGGCGCCGGCCAGGCCGGCGCCCGCGGTCCAGGCGATGAGGGCGGCGATCAGGCCGAAGGGCATGAAGACCAGAGCCATGGAGAAGCCGAACAGGGCGGCGATGACCCACCAGGTCTTGGGAGCGGTGAGGCGTTCGTCGTAGGTGAGGTTCTTGCTGGCGGTCACTGCGGTCACCTTGTCGTATACGTCGGGCGCTGTGGGCCTGTTCACAGCGGGAGGAACACGCTCGTGCGGGCGTCGTACTGGGAGGTGGAGCCGGTGTCGACCTCGTAGTACCAGGCATGCAGGCGCAGGGAGCGATCGGCGAGCCGCGGTGTGACACAGGGGTAGTCGCTCAGCTGGTCCAGCTGTGTCAGCGTGTGCCAGTGGCCGGCGGCTGCGATCGCGGACGGTTCGTCGTCACCCGCCACCGCGTCGTCGACGGCCTCGCAACGCGAGTGGCCGCACACGATGATGTCGGTGACCTTCAGGTCACGCACGGCGTGTTCGACGGTCCGTGTCTCGGCGGTGTGCTTCCAGGGGTCGTACGGCGGGATCAGGCCGCCCTGGTTGCGCAGTTCGTAGAGGTCGCCCGGTCGACTGGCGGTGAGCAGGGCCGGGACGAGCCGGGCGTCCGAGCAAGTGATGAACATCGCGCGGGGCCTGCGCACTTGCGCGTGCTCTGTGAGGTCCAGGCTGTGAGCGGCCGCGCGGGCCCGGAACACGCGAGCCTGATCGATCAGGTACTCCATGAGCTGCGGCCTCCCTCCCTGATCAGTCGGACAGTCGCTCATCGATGAGGGCCTTGAACTGCTCGTAGGAGGCGGGGTTGGGGATCTTGCGGCCGTCGAGGAAGAAGGTGGGCGTGCCCTGGACTCCCAGTCCGAGGCCGTCGCGCTGGTCGGCCTGGACACGTGCCGCGGTCTTCGGGTCGGCCAGGTCCGCGTCGAACTTCTTCATGTCGAGGCCGAGTTCCTCGGCGTAACCGCGGAAGACGTCCTCCTTCGACTCCTGGGCCTCGCCCCATTCCTTCTGGGTGGTGAAGAGCTTGGTGTACATCTCCTCGAACTTGCCCTGCCGAGCTGCCGCTTCCACGGTGCGGGCGGAGAGTTCGCCGTTGCGGTGGCCGGGCATCGGGAAGTAGCGGGCGACGAAGGTGACCCGGTCTCCATACTCCTCACGGAGCTTCTCGACGACCGGGAAGTAGGCGCCGCACGCCTCGCACTCGAAGTCCAGGAACTCCACGAGGGTCAGTTCGCTGTTGGCCGGGTCGGTGAGCCGGTGGCTGGATTCCCGTACCGGCATGGCCTCGGCGGCCGGCTGGACGTCCAGGCCGCCGTTTCCGCGCCGGTTGTCGGGAGAGAGCAGCAGGTAGGAGCCGATCGCGGCGGCGAAGCCCGCCACGAGCACGGCGGCGACGATCAGGTGCTTGGTCAGCCTCTTCATGTTTCCTTCTTCGCGGTCTCGGGTGCGGCCGTGCGCCGGTCACGGGCGTGGAGGCCAGCCAGGTAGGCGTTGTAGGCGGCGAGGGGGTCGTTGCCGTCGCCGCGTTCGATCTGGCGGTCCACGCGGCGGGCTTCGCGCAGGTCCGCCCGGATCCACTGGATCGCCAGGATGATCGTGGTGATCAGAACGGGGATGTCACCGGTGGCCCAGGCGATGGCACCGGCGTCGTACTGGTCGTCCATCGGCTCCTCGACCCAGGGCCGGTCGAGCAGGGACCACCAGCCCTCTCCGATCAGGGCGCTGGAGCTCATCAGCGAGATGCTGAACCAGGAGTGGAACGGCATCGTGAGGATCAGCACGAACAGGCGGCCCAGGTGGGGCGGGCGGCGCGGCCCGGGGTCGACGCCGATGATCACCCAGAAGAAGAGCAGGCCGACCGCGAGGAAGTGCACCATCATGAACAGGTGTCCGAGGTGGCTGCCCATCAGCGTCTCGAAGAGCGAGGTGTAGTAGACGACGAAGGCGCTGCCGATGAACAGCAGGCTCGCCACCACCGGGTTCGAAAGGAGCCGCACGTAGCGGCTGTGCAGCAGCTTGAGCAGCATCTCGCGGGGCCCGTCCGGCTCCCCCTTGGGCGCGGCAGGAAAGGCGCGGAGGGCAAGGGTGGCGGGGGCGCCCAGCACGAGCAGGATGGGCACGGTCATCGCAAGGATCATGTGCTGGCCCATGTGCACGCTGAACAGCACCTTGCCGTACACCGCCAGGCCGCTCATCGTCGTCAGCACGGTGACCGCCAGGCCCAGCAGCCAGGAGATCGTCCGTCCGACGGGCCATCGGTCGCCGCGGGCGCGCAGCTTGCGCACACCGTTCAGGTACAGCAGCGCGGCAGCTGCCGTGCCGAAGGCGAACAGCGGGTCGAAGTGCCATTGGGTGAACAATGGCGTCCAGGGGAAGTCGCCAAGTTCGGGCGGCATGGGAAAGCCCAGCAGTTCCTCGGTCGGGGAGACCGAGGTGTCGGGGCCGGGTGCCAGGGTGCGCGACAGGCCGACGGCGAGTCCCATCGCCGCCGCCATGAGCAGCAGTTCACCGATCGCGAGCTGGACAAACGCTCGCCGTCTGCCGGTTCGCAGCGTCGGCAGGGTGCGGCGGCGGTGCCACCAGCCGATGCCGCCCAGCGCGGCGAGGGCCACCGTCTTGGCGATGACCATCAGCCCGTACGCGCTGGTGAAGAGGGTCTCCGGGGAAGGCAGCCGGACCACGGCGTTGACGATTCCGGAGGCCGCGACCGCGAGCAGGGCCCAGGCGGCGAGCGGGCTGAAGCGGCGGGCCGCGTCCGCCGCCTCCTCCTCGCGCCTGGCGGCCACGACCAGGACGAAGAGGAGTCCGCCGACCCAGACCGCGATGCCCAGCAGGTGCAGGGCCAGGCTGGTGACCGCGGCGTCGTGATTGCCGGAGGCCGCCGAGTGCCCGCTGAACGCCGGCGGCAGCAGCCCCGCCAGGGCCACGACGAACGCCAGACGGGCCCAGCGAGCCGTCGTGACTCCCACGCAGAAGGTCGCGGTCGCCGCCCCTGCACCGATCATGAGCGCGTACGAGCGTCCCTGCGCGTCCGTGGCGACGAAGTCCGCCAGCATCGCTGCGGACAGGACATTGCCGACCGGTTGCGCGAAGAGGTCGGCCAGTGTGAACACCATGGCCAGGGCCGCCGCGACAGTCCACGACGCGGCCGCCGCACCGGCCCACGTCAGGTAGCGGAGCTGGGTCGCCGTGAGTCTGCGGCCACCTGGCAGAAGCACGACCACAAGCAGCAGCGCGCCCACGGTGGCCACCGCTCCGACGTCCGTGAGGGTCCGTGCCACCGGCAGCCCCCATACGGTGACCGTGCCCGCATCCGGCAGACCGGGGACCGAGGTGCTTGCTCCTCCCCCGGCCTGCACCATGGCCAGGGCCACAGCGACCGCGCAGACCGTCGCACCGGCCAGCACGAGGGGAAGCCGGGACAGGCGCCGTACCCCGCCCGGCTTTGCCTCAGTCGCCACGGCCGGCCCGCCGCCGACGGCGTACCGCGAAGACGGTTGCACCGGCAGCCACCGCCAGGGCGCCCCCAGTGGCCAGGACAGGCGCGCTCACGCCGGAGGACGCGGGCTCGGCGGTCTGCGCCGACGCGGAAGCCGTCGGCGCCGCGGCACCCGAGGACGGTGCAGGTCCCCCCGTCGCCGGTGCCGAGGGCTGCGCAGTGTCAGTCGGTTTGACGGTGAAGGTGTACGAACCGGAGACCGGGTGGCCGTCGGCGGACACCACGCGGTAGCCCACGGTGTAGCCGCCGGCAGGCGCGTCCGTCCGCAGGGCGAGCGTCACGGTCTTGCCGTCGACCTGTGGGTTGCCGGTGGCGACGGACGAGCCGTCGGCGCCGGTCACGGCTACCTTGGCGTACTTCTCGGTCATTTCGTCGGTGAACGTGAGCGTGGCGCGGGGCGGCAGCCCGGCCAGCACGGCATTCGCTGCAGGGCTGCCGCTCTCCAGTTCCGTGTGGGCAGCGGCCTGCGGAGCCGTGACCGCCAGGGCCGCGAGGGCGGCCGGTACGACGAGGACGCGTGCCGCCGCGCGCGCGGCACGCCGGTTGATGACAGGCATGATGTGGGACTTTCTGTCGTCCCCCGGCGAGGCGAACCGCCGGGACAGGAGGAGCCGGCCCGCCGGGCGGTCCCCGTGTCACACCCGTCAGGGCAGGACCAGGCCGCCGATCAGCATCGGCCGGAAGGAAGCGAAGGGGGCACACTGGCCCGAAGGCGGCGCACGACCCTCCCCACGTCGGGCCAGGACGACAGACCGCAAGGGTGACGTGCTCACACAGGCGGCGACCTGCGGCCCCGAGCCGTGCACACGGCCGAGTACGGTCCAGACGAACAGCAGCAGCCTGCGAACGACGGCCACCAGCGACTTGCTCTGCCACAGCAGCCGCTCGGTGACCCCGAGCAGGCGGGCGGCGATGATCACGGTGACCAGATGTCCGGCCATCAGCACACCTGTCGGCGGCCCGCCATCGGCACCGTGCTCGACCAGGGCGGACAACCCGAGTGGCGCCTCCTGCCGTCCCGTCCCCGTCATCGCCTGGCAGGCACCCGGCAATGAGTAGGCAAGGTGCGAGGCAATCTGTGCGGCCAGCAGGACGCCGATCACCTGGGCGTCGGTGAGTCGGCGCCGCGTCAACAGGACCGCGCCGGGCACCGCCACCACAGCGACCGCCGCGGCGATGACCCACCGTGGCGCGTGGCACTGGTTCAGTGCGTGTCCGGCCAGCGGCAGCAGGACACACAGCACGGCCAGCGCCCCGGCCCGCAGGCCGCGCAGCGCACCGGACGCCGGGGAGGCGGAGCCGGTGGCGGAGAGCGGTCGCATAGGCGGGCCTTCGGAGAACGAGTCGTTCGGTCAGTGGGCGCCGGGACGGCAGCGCCCGGCGCGTCATCAATTGTCGCTGGAAGCGTACTCACCCTCGCTGAGCCGCCTCGCCTCCGGGTCGTCCCTGTCTCCGCATCATGCACGATCTCCACGTTTCCGCAGGTCAGCGTGTTGCTATCGGAGATGACAACGGTCACCGATGCAGCCTTTGCCCCTTTGGTCCAGCCTGTGCTTCCCTGCGGGTGACAGCGCCGGAACGGGAGGGGAAACGATCATGGGCGGGCACAGTCACAACCATGGGGTGGGCGAGCACGCGGCGGGACGGCACCGATGGCGACTCGCCGTGTCCTTCGGGCTGGTCGGTTCGTACTTCGTCGTCGAACTGGCCTACGGGCTGCTGTCGGGTTCGCTGGCGCTGTTGTCGGACGCCGGGCATATGGCAGCGGACGTGGTGGCGCTGGGGGCGGCACTGGTCGCCACGCGCATAGCCCCCCGGCCCGACACCACCGGCCGCCGCACCTACGGCTCCTACCGGGCGGAGGTGTTCGCCTCCCTACTGTCCGTGCTGCTCATGTCCGGCGTCTCGGTGTACGTGGTCGTCGAAGCCGTGGGCCGCATCGGAGCCTCAGCCGAAATCGCCCCCGGTCCCATGCTGGTCGTGGGCGGCATCGGTCTAGCCGTCAACCTTGTGGCGCTGTTTCTTCTGCGCTCCGGCGCGTCCGAGAGCCTGAACGTCAAGGGTGCCTACCTGGAGGTCGTGGCCGACACCGCCGGATCAGTCGGCGTGATCCTGGCGGGCTGGCTGGTCGCCGCGACCGGCCAGCCGCTGTGGGACACCCTGGTCGCCCTCGCCATCGGCGGCTTCGTCGCCGTGCGCGCCGTAGCACTGGGCCGCGAGGTCTTCGCCGTGCTCGGGCAGCACGCCCCGGCGGGTGTGGACCCGGCGACCGTGGCCGACGACCTGGCGGCCGTCAACGGCGTCAAGGACGTCCACGACCTGCACCTATGGACACTCACCTCCGGCATGCACGTGGCCACCGCCCACCTGGTGACCGCCGACCCCGCCGAGGGGCACGCGGTCCTGGACCAGGCCCGCGACCTGCTGCGCGACCGTCACGGCGTCGCCCACGCGACACTCCAGGTCGAGCCGGTCGATCACACGGGATGCGAAAAGGTCGGCTGGTAGGTCCAGCCCCGGGGCGCCTGACCCGCTTCCGCGTCTTCACCCGCTTCCGGCAACTCGCCGGCGTGATGCCCGGCCAGGGCCGTCCCTAGCCGGGCATCACTCAGGCCCCTGCTGTCGCACCCCGCTGGGCGAGCATGTCGGCCATCAGGTCGATCTCGGCCTGCTGCCCATCGACCATGGTTCGGGCCAGCCGTACGAGTGTGCCGTCGTCGGCCATTCTCACCGCACCTCGGGCCATGTCGACACCGCCCCGATGATGGGCGGTCATCAGCCGCAGGTACAGCACCTCGGCATCCTCACCCTCAGCCTCGCGCAACTGATCCAGCTGCGTGTTCGTGGCCATGCCGGGCATGAGCGAGCCATCCTTCGCCTCGTGCATCGAGCCGTGCCCCATCCAGGCCATCGGCGCGTCGGCGGACGACTTGTTCAGCCCCCATGTCTCCAGCCGGCCGAGCAGCATGCCCCGCTGGTTGGCCTGGGTGTTGATGATGTCGTAGGCGAGCCTGCGCACGTCCTCGTCGTCGGTGCGGTCGCGGACGATGAACGACATCTCCACGGCTTGCTGATGGTGGACCGCCATGTCCCGCGCGAAGCCGGCCTCGACGGAACGCTCGCCCGGTGAGGCGGCGTTGGCCGTGCCCTCCGTCGTGCGCCACCACACGGCGAGACCGACGAGGACGGCCACGAGCATGGCGACGACGACTGCAACGGGCAGGCGGCGGGTAGCCGCGCCGGTCATGCGGAGGTCCCTCCCGTGCAAGCCGCACCCGGCTCGGGGGTCTGCACGCCCTGCACATACTTGTCAAGGAACTTCCCCACACGCGGGTCGTCCGCGGAGTCGACGCTCAGTTGCTTGCCCCAGGCCGACAGCATTATCGGCGAGGACTGGTCGGCGTAGGGACTCATCAGCGTGTAGGGAGTCTTCGCGACGCGGTCCTTGAGCGTCTTCACGTCCTTGTCCCCGGCCTTGTCGTTGTACGTGACCCAGACCGCGCCGTGCTCCAGGGAATGCACGGCGTTCGTCTCACCGATCTCCTTGTCGTAGACGTCGCCGTTGCAGTTCATCCAGGCTTGGTTGTGGTCACCGCCGACGGCCGGAGACATCTTGTAGTCGACCGGGGTGGTGACGTGGTTGCGGCCCAGGTCCTTGAAACTCTTCTCGCCCGCCACCGGCTTGGCGGCGGCCGCCGCTTCCGCCTCGTCCCGCTTGTTCGTCCGGTCGATGAAGTACCAGCTCGCGCCTACCACTCCGACCACGACAAGCGCGCTGCAGGTCCAGGTGATGATGCGGTTGCGCCGCTCTCGCGCCGCCTCGGCGCGGCGCATCTCCTCCAACTTCGCGCGACGGGTGGCGCGCTGTTCCTTGGCTCGGGAAGATCCCATGGCATGTCCTTGTCCTCACCGCGGACACAGGGAGCGGTGATGCGATTCAGGCAGTGAATATGACCTGCACACCCGGAGAGCCGGGGGCAGAGAGGCCGACAGGCACGGCGCCGACGGGGGCCGCGCGGTGGGCTTCCTAGGTCAGCTGAATCTGCAATTGGTGGAGACCCGGGGCTAGGACCAGGACCTCCGGTGCTGCGCGAGCCGGCGGTGAGTCCGACGTGAAGGCAGGGCCGGCGATGGCCGTCACTCGATGAGACGGAGCGGGCAAGGAAGAAGTAGGGCCCGTCACGGCCTCGGCGGCCGGGCGGCAGTGGGCGTCATCGGGCGCGTGTTCCCGGTCAGGACAATCATGGTCGGCGATCGTCCGTGCCGCAGCGGGGGAACCGTCTACGCCGACGAGAGCAGAGACTGCGGACGCCCGGGGGGCCGGGCCGTCGGTGTGCGCGCACACCGGCAGGACCCACGCCAGAACAGCGAACAGAGCGCCCCAGCGCAGCAGTCGAAGCGGGGCCACTCGGCTGGCCGCGCCTCGGAAGTCCCCATGCCGGTTACTCACGGCCCGATCGTAGCCAAGGCACGCGGCCCTCGGGGAGCAGGAGATCGAGAACGATTCAGAGACGGCTACAGTTCAGGCTTTCCTGAATCCACAGTCTTCTGTATCGTCAAAACATGCTGTCCATCGCCACCGACATCGACGCCCTGGCACGCTTCGGCCGCGCGCTCGCCGACCCGATCCGCTGTCGCATCCTGCTCGCCCTGAGCAAAGCGCCCGCCCATCCGGCCGACTTGGCCGAGCAACTGGAGATCTCGCGCACCCGGCTCTCAAACCACCTCGCGTGCCTGCGCGACTGCGGCATCGTCGTCGCCGTGCCCGAAGGCCGACGGGTGCGCTACGAACTGGCCGACCCGCGCCTCGGCCATGCCCTGGACGACCTGCGCGGCGCGGTCCTGGCCGTCGAGGCCGACCGCACCTGCCTGGAGGCCGACCAGAAGGGCTGCTGCTGATGGCCACGGCAATATCCCTCGGGCCGGCTCCCGAGCGCCGTGCCCGCCTGACCCGACGAGTACGGCTATTGGTCAGCGCCACCATCGTCTACAACGTCATTGAGGCGATCGTCGCGATCACTGCGGGCAGCCTTGCCTCCTCGACGGCCCTGATCGGCTTCGGGCTTGACTCCGTCGTCGAGGTCTCCTCCGCCGCGGCCGTCGCCTGGCAATTCTCCGCCGCCGACCACACCGTGCGCGAGGCACGCGAGAAGACCGCGCTGCGCATCATCGCCGTCTCCTTCTTCGCGCTCGCCGCCTATGTCACCGTTGATTCCGTTCGAGCCCTCACCGGCACGGGTGAGGCCGAGCATTCCACGCCCGGTATCGTGCTCGCCGCTCTCTCGCTGATCATCATGCCGTTCCTCTCCAGCGCCCAGCGCCGCGCCGGACGCGAACTGGGGCCGGCCTCAGCCGTCGCCGACTCGAAGCAGACTCTGCTGTGCACGTATCTCTCGGGCGTTCTGCTGACCGGGTTGCTCGCCAACTCCCTGCTCGGATGGTCCTGGGCGGACCCGATCGCGGCTCTCGTCATCGCCGCCGTAGCGGTCAAGGAAGGCCGGGAGGCGTGGCGTGGAGACGACTGCTGCGCGGTTCCGGCCGGCGCTCTTCCAAAGGCGGGTCCTGACGGGGCTGCCATACGCACGACGCCTGATGGGTGCGGCTGCGGTCCGGGCTACGCCTGCTGCGGAACTCAGGAGGAGGCGAGCGGCGGATGACCGGTTGGGCGTGGGCGGCACTCGGCCTGTACCTGGTATGGCTGGTGGCGGCGTTCGGCGTCCGCTCGCTGGTTCAGCGCCGCCTGACGGGCGACACCGGTTTCCGCGGCCTGTCCGGAAGTGCTGGATCAGCGGCCTGGTGGGCGGGGGTGCTCTTCGTGGTCGCGCTGCTCGGCGCCGTCGCCGCACCCCTTGCGGCCCTTGCCGGCCTGCCGGGTGTCGTCGAGGACGCTTCGGTGGTGTACGGCGTCGGCACGGCGATCACCATCGTCGGCATCCTGGGCACCCTGGTCGCGCAGAGGGCGATGGGTACTTCGTGGCGCGTCGGCGTGGACGCCGACGAGCGCACCGAACTCGTCACAAACGGGGCCTTCGCGTACGTGCGCAATCCCATCTTCACCGCGATGGCCTTCACCGGCCTCGGACTGACCCTCATGGTGCCCAACGCTGTCGCGCTGATCGCGCTTGCGGCACTGGCCGTTGCTGTCGAACTGCAGGTGCGGGTCGTCGAGGAGCCCTACCTCCGCCGCACCCACGGCGACGCCTACGTCTCCTACGCACGGCGGAGCGGGCGCTTCGTTCCGAAGGTCGGACTCATCAACCCGAAGTGAACGAGCAACTCCGTGCAGAGCGCCCCCGTCCCAAGCACCGATCAGCGCCTGCTGGAAACCGCCGCCAACAGGCCGGCACCCAGTGATACTCCCGCCAGGACCCAGAAGAGGGCGGGATACCCGCCGAGGGCTGCCGCGAGGGCGGCGCCGGCGAAGGGGGCGAGGGCGCCGGCGATCGTGACCGGTGCGGCGAGGAGACCGGACAGCGTGCCGTAGTGGGTGGCGCCCCAGCGTTCGGTGACCGCGGTGGCCTGGAGCAGCGTGAGGTTTCCCCTGACCATGCCGGCGATGACGGACAGTAGGACCAGGAGCGGGTACGGGCCAGGCGTCACCGCGAGGGACTCGGTGGTTGCGCCGCCGGCCACGATCAGGGCGACCGTGCGTGTGGTGACCGAGGTGCGGCGCACCAGGGCGGAGTAGAGAGCACGGCCGAGCGTCTGGCCTGCGCCGCCCAGCCCGAGGGCCCACGCGGCTGCCGTGGCACTCATGCCTCGCTCGGTCAGCAGTGGGACGAGTGCGATGACGACGGCGAACGTGGCGAAGCCGTTGAGAGTGAGCGCGGCTGCCAGCGTCAGGAACGGGCGGCTGCGAGCGACCGTTTTGCTGTCGCCGGCGTGTTGCTTGGTGTGGGTGGGCAGGGGCGGCCATGGGGCACGCAGCGCCAGGGCGTGTGCGGGGACGGTGACGAGCGCGAGGATCAGGGCGAGGAGTGCGTAGGTGTGTCGCCAGCTGAGGTGCTCGGCCAGCGCGGCCGTGAGAGGTGCGAAGACCGTCGAGGCCAGGCCGCCGGCCAATGTGACCACGGTGAGCGCGCGGACTCGGTCCTCGCCCCACCAGCGGGCGACGGCGGCGAAGGCGGGCTGGTAGAAGGTCGCTGCCATGGCCAGGCCCGCCAGCAGCCAGGCAGCCGTGAATACGGCCAGGTTGGGGGCGTAGGCGAGGGCGAGCACGGCGGTGACGCCGAGAATCGAGCCCACGGTCATGACCGTACGGGGACCACGGCGGTCGAGGATGCGGCCGACGGGTATGCCTGCGAGTGCAGAAACGATCAGTGCGGCTGAGAAGGCACCGGTGGTGGTGGTGGCCGACCAGCCGGTGTCGGCGGTGATCCGCGGGTTCAGGACGGGGAAGGCGTAGTAGACGATTCCCCAGCTGGTGATCTGGGTGGCGCACAGGGCCGGCAGGGCGGCGCGAGGCCGTGACCGGTCCCCTCTTCCGGTCACGGCCTCACTGGTGGGCAGGTGGGTCATCGGCGGATCAGCAGCATCCGGCGGCGTCAGCCGCTTCCTCGGCGTCGGCAGGGCCAGCGCTCTGCTTGGTCAGGGTGTCGGCGTCGCCCTTGACCACGTAGACCTCCCAGGGCTCCTGGCCGGGGCCGTGGACCCAGACCTTGTCCTGCAGGGCGTAGCAGCAGGCCGTGTCGCTCTCCTCGGCCGTCACCAGCCCCGCTGCGCTCAGCCGGGTGGTGGCCGCGTGGACGGCTTGCGTGCTGCCGACCTCGACACCGAGGTGGTCCATGCGGGTCGCCGCGTCCGCCTCGCCTTCGATCAGGACGAGCTTGAGCGGGGGCTCGGTGATGGCGAAGTTGGCGTAGCCGTCGCGGAGTTTGGCGGGCTCGACACCGAAGAGTTTCGTGTAGAAGGCGACGGACGCGGAGAGATCCGGTACTCGTAGGGCGAGTTGCACGCGGGACATGGTGAACCTCCTGGGGACGGGTCGGTGTGTCAGCAGCCGCCGGAGGCGGCCGGGGCACCGACACCGATCTGCAGGGTGGCGGGGGCGGCGCAGCAACCTCCGCCTTCGCCGCTCTGCTCGGCTTCCCGCTCGTCGAACAGGCCAGCGCCGCCGCATACGCCGGTCTCCGGCAGGGTCAGCTCGACGCGTTCAGCGGCCTCGTGGTCTCCGGCGAGGGCGGCCGTAATGGAGCGGACCTGCTCGTAGCCGGTCATGGCGAGGAAGGTTGGGGCGCGGCCGTAGGACTTCATGCCGACCAGGTAGACGTCCTGCTCCGGGTGGGAGAGCTCCTTGACGCCGTGCGGGTAGACGGTGCCGCAGGAGTGGACGTTCGGGTCGATCAGCGGGGCGAGTGCGGTCGGGGCCTGGAGGCGCTCGTCGAGGCCGAGACGGAGCTCGGAGACGAAGGAGAGGTCGGGGCGGAAGCCGGTCAGGACGATGACCTCGTCGACCGGGTCCAGACGGCGGCCGTCCTCGGCGACCAGGACCAGCCGGTCGCCGTCCCGTTCGACCGCTTCCGTACGGAAACCGGTGACGGCGCTCGCGTGCCCCTTCTCCACCGCCGCCTTGGCACGCAGGCCGAGTGCGCCGCGGGCCGGGAGCTGGTCGGCCTCGCCGCCGCCGTACGTGGCCTCGCCGATGCCCCGGCGCAGGATCCAGACCGCGTGCGTGTCCGCCTCTTCCCCGGCCAGGTCGGCGAGCAAGGCGAGGGCGGTGAAGGCGGAGGCACCGGAGCCGACGACCGCCGTGCGCTTGCCGGCGTAGCGGCCTCGGACGGCCGGGTCCGTCAGGTCGGGGACGCGGTAGGTGATGTGCTCGGCCGTCTTCTTCTCGCCGAGGGCGGGGATGCCGTTTGCGCCCATCGGGCTGGGCACGGACCAGGTGCCGGAGGCGTCGATGACGGCGCGGGCGGTGATCCGCTCCTCGCCGCCGTCCGCCGTCTCAATGTGCACGGTGAAGGGCTGCTCCTCGCGGCCGGAGTCGACGATCCGGTCGCGGCCGGCGCGGGCCACGCCCGTGACGGTGGCTCCGTAGCGGACCTTGTCGCCGAGGACGTCGGCGAGCGGCTGGAGGTAGCGCTCGGCCCAGTCGCCGCCGGTCGGGTACGTCGCCCCTTCGGGGCGGACCCAGCCGGTCGGGGCGAGCAGCTTCTCGGCGGCCGGGTCGGTGACCTCGGCCCAGGTCGAGAACAGGCGGACGTGCGCCCACTCGCGCACGGCGGTGGCAGCGGAGTGGCCGGCCTCCAGCACCAGGGGCTCGATGCCGCGCTCGACGAGGTGCGCGGCTGCGGCCAGGCCGACGGGGCCGGCGCCGATGACCACGACGGGCTGCTGGTGGTCGGTGGTGGACACGCTGGTGTTGGACACGGCGACGACACTCCCTTTTGCTTCGACATCTGTCGATCCCTTGCGAGATCAGCATGACACCTGATTCGATGGACGTCAACATAGACATTCATCGAAACCGCAGATCTGAGTAACCCGAGGGAGTAGGCATGGAACACGTCGACGTGGTGGTCATCGGTGGAGGTCAGTCCGGACTGGCCGCCGCGCACGCCCTGCGCGAGCAGGGTCTGGCACCGGTGATCCTGGAGGTGTCCGAGCAGCCGGCGGGGTCGTGGCCGCGCTACTACGACAGCCTCACCCTCTTCTCCCCCGCGGCCCGCAGCTCCCTGCCGGGTCTGCCGTTCGGCGGCGACCCGGACCGTTACCCGCACCGGGACGAGGTCGTCGCCTACCTGCTGCGTTACGCCGAACGCCTGGACGCCGACGTCCGCACCGGCACGCGCGTGCAGGAGGTGAGCATGAGCGACGGAGCCTTCAGCCTCACCCTGGAAACCGGCGACCGTATGACGGCCCGGGGTGTCGTGGCCGCCTCCGGAACCTTCGGCCGGCCTCACCGTCCTGCTCTCCCTGGGCTGGACGACTTCACGGGCACCGTGCTACACACCGCCGAGTACAGGAGGCCAGAGCCACTAGCCGGGCAGCGGGTGGTGGTCGTCGGGGCCGGCAACTCGGCGACGCAGATCGCCGCCGAGCTGGCCGCACACGCCCGGGTGACGCTCGCGGCCCGGCATCCGGTGCGGTTCGCCCGGCAGCGCCCGCTGGGCCGGGACCTGCACTGGTGGCTGCAGCGGACAGGGCTCGACACCCTGCCGGTGGGCAGGTTCCTGCGCACGCCGCCGACACAGTTGGTGATCGACGACGGCCGCTACCGTGCCGCGGTCGCAGCCGGCGCCCCCGACCTGCGCCCGGTGTTCAGCGCGATCGACGGCACGAAGGCGACATGGACCGACGGCGCCACCGAGGAGATCGACACGATCGTCCTGGCCACCGGCTATCGACCCGACCTCGGCTATCTGCGCCCGCTCGGCGCCCTCGACGCCGACGGCCACCCGCGCCACCGGGAGGGGCTGTCGACCACCCATCCCGGACTGGCGTACGTCGGCCTGGAATGGCAGCGCAGCCTCTCCTCGAACACCCTGCGCGGGGTCGGCAGGGACGCCGCCCGGGTCGTCCGGCGCCTCATCGCCCACCTCGGCGCCCGCTGACTCTGGCCGCTCTAGTTCGACGTGTGTCAACATAGACGTATGTCGAACGTCAGGGCACTGCCGCTTCTGGACCGATCCGAGGCCCCCGCCGCCGCGGTGGTGCCGTGCTGCCCGCCACTGAGCGAGCGCCCCTTCACCGCCGAGGAGGCCGAGCGGACCGCCCGCATGTTCAAGGCCCTCGGCGACCCGGTGCGGCTGCGGCTGTTCTCGGCCGTCGCCTCCCACGAGGGCGGCGAGGCGTGCGTGTGCGACATCTCCGACGTCGGCGTCTCCCAGCCGACCGTCTCCCACCACCTGAAGAAGCTCAAGGAAGCCGGCCTGCTCACGTCCGAGCGGCGCGGCACCTGGGTCTACTACCGGGTCGAGCCGTCGGTGCTGGCGGCGATGGGACAGCTGCTGGCCGTTCGGTAGCGCACGCGGATCACCTTTCGCTGTCGAGAAGCCCGGCGATTTCCCGCGCCGCGTCGCGGGCCGGCCGTCCGACGCCGATGAGCGTGGCGGAGGCGGGGCCCGTCCAGTCTCCGTATCCGAGGAGGTGCAGCCGCGGGTCCGCCACTGCGCGCGTGCCCTGGGTGGGGATGTGGCCGCGCGGGCCGCGCAGGCCGAGGGGGGACAGGTGTGAGAGGGCAGGTCGGAAGCCGGTGCACCAGATCACCGCGTCGGCGGGCGCGCGCGTGCCGTCGGCCCAGGCGACGCCATCGCGGTCGAGGCGGGTGAACATGGGCGACGCTTTGAGCCGCCCGGCGTCACGGGCCTCGCGCACGGGCGGTACGGCGACGATGTCCCCCAGCGAGGCGACGCCGCCGGTGTCAGTGCGGCCCTCGTCGAGGGCGCGGCGTCGGGCGGTGGCCGCGTCGAACAGGGCGCGGCCGTCGATGTCGTCGGCGAGGTACCGGGGCGGACGCTGGGTCACCCAGGTCAGTTCGGTGTCGTGGACGAGGTCGGCGGCGATCTGCGCGCCGGAGTTGCCGCCCCCGACGACGATCACGCGTTGGCCCGCGAAGTCCTGCGGTCCGCGGTAGGAGACGGTGTGCAGCTGCCTGCCCCCGAAGTCCCCGCGGCCGGGGACGGCGGGGAGGAAGGGACGCCACCACGTACCGGTCGCGCTGATCACCGCACGGGCGTGCCACGCGCCGGACTCGGTCTCCACTCGCAGCAGCCGTCCGTCCTCGTGCACGCCGATCACCCGGACCGGTCGCTGCACGGGGAGGTCGTACCGCTTCTCGTAGTCGCTCAGGTAGTCCACCACGTGCCCGGCCTCCGGGTACTCCTGACCCGGCTGCGGTGGCATGAGGCACCCCGGGAGCGAGGAGAAGGCGGCCGGGGAGAACAGGTGGAGCGAGTCCCAGGTGTGCTGCCAGGCACCGCCCGGGGTGGCCTGGGCGTCGAGGACGACGAAGTCCAGGCCCTGGCGGCGCAGGTGGTAGCCGGCGGCGAGCCCTGCCTGGCCGCCGCCGATCACCACTACGTCGGTGTGCTGTGTCATGCCGCCTGTGCCGCCGCACACGTGGTGCACCGGATGGTGCGCGCCGCCGTGACCTCAGCGGGTCGTCCGAGGAGGGGTCCTCCCCGCACGCCGCGCGGGGTGACGCGCGTGTGCTCGTGGCAGACGGCGGCTCCGCAGCCGTGGCAGACGCCGACGGCCGTGCTGGTCGTTCCCTGTGCGCGGCAGTCCAGGCAGTGCATCAGTGGCCCCTGCCCTCAGTGGTCAGAGCGGACGGGGCGAACTTCTTGCGCCAGGCCAGGGACACGTAGACGAGGCCGATCAGTACGGGCACCTCGATGAGCGGTCCCACGACGCCGGAGAGGGCCTGGCCGGAGGTGACGCCGAAGGTGGCGATGGCGACGGCGATGGCCAGCTCGAAATTGTTGCCCGCGGCGGTGAAGGCGAGGGTGGCCGTGCGGTCGTAGGCGAGACCGATCGCCTTGCCCAGCAGGAAGGTCCCGGCCCACATCACGGCGAAGTACACCAGCAGCGGCAGCGCGATGCGGGCGACGTCGAAGGGCTGCGAGGTGATGGTCCTGCCCTGCAGGGCGAAGAGGATGACGATCGTGAACAGCAGGCCGTAGAGCGCCCACGGGCCGATCTTCGGCAGGAACTTGGACTCGTACTTCTCTCGGCCGAGCTTCTTCTCGCCGATGCGGCGGGTGAGGAACCCGGCGAGCAGTGGGACGCCGAGGAAGATGACGACGTTGAGGGCGATCTTCCACATGGAGATGTCCAGGTGCTCGCCGTCGCCGAGGCCCAGCCAGCCGGGCAGCAGGTCGAGGTAGAACCAGCCGAGCAGGCCGAACGCCAGGACCTGGAAGACCGAGTTCAGCGCGACGAGTACGGCCGCGGCCTCACGGTCGCCGCAGGCGAGGTCGTTCCAGATGATGACCATCGCGATGCAGCGGGCGAGCCCGACGATGATCAGGCCGGTGCGGTACTCGGGCAGGTCCGGCAGGAAGATCCACGCGAGCGCGAACATCACCGCCGGTCCGACGATCCAGTTGATCACCAGCGACGAGGCCATGAGCCTGCGGTCGCCTGTGACGGCGTCGAGCTTGTCGTAACGGACCTTGGCCAGGACCGGATACATCATGATCAGCAGGCCGATGGCGATCGGCAGGGAGATGCCGCCGATCTCGACCTTGGCGAGGGCGTCGTTCAGGCCCGGGATGGCTCGGCCCAGGCCGAGGCCGACGGCCATGGCGATGAGGATCCAGACGGCGAGGAAGCGGTCGAGCGTCGACAGCTTCGCGACGACGGAGGACTCCTCGGTGGTCGTCGCGGGCGCTTCGGTGCGGGTCACGGACAGGCCCTCTTGTTCTCGGCGGCGGTGCGGGCGGACTCGGCCAGGTCGGCGAACTGGCCGGCGAGCGAGGCGATGACGTCCGGGCGGACCTTGTAGTACGTGTAACGGCCGCACGGCTCCGTCTCGACGACACCGGCCTCGCGCAGCACTCTCAAGTGGTTGGAGAGGTTGGTCTGCCGGGCACCCGTCTCCTCCACGAGGTGGGTGGTGCACAGCGTCTCTTTGGCGAGCAGGGTCACGATCTGCAACCTGAGCGGGTCCGCCAGAACCCGGATCAGGTCAGTGTCGACTGACGTCATCATGTACTGATACTCTCACATCAGTGGTGGCTGACACCACCGGGTGCTGACGTCACGTGCGCCTGATGTCGTCGCGAGACAAGAGAGACCTCCTGATGTCCGACAAGCCCTCCGTGCTGTTCGTCTGTGTCCACAACGCTGGCCGCTCGCAGATGGCCGCCGCGTGGCTGACCCACCTGGCCGGGGACCGCGTCGAGGTCCGTTCCGCCGGCTCCAACCCGGGCGAGAACGTCAACCCCGCCGCCGTGGAAGCGATGCGCGAGGTCGGCATCGACATCTCCGCCGAGGTGCCCAAGATGCTGACCGTGGACGCGGTCAAGGAGTCCGACGTCTGTATCACCATGGGCTGCGGCGACACCTGCCCGGTCTTCCCCGGCAAGCGGTACCTGGACTGGCAGCTGGAGGACCCGGCGGGCCAGGGCGTCGAGGCCGTCCGCCCCATCCGCGACGAGATCAAGGTGCTGGTCGAGGGCCTGATCAAGGAGATCGCCCCGGAGCCGCAGGCATGAGCACCACCGCGGACATACGCAACGTCATCATCATCGGGTCGGGGCCGGCGGGTTACACCGCCGCGCTCTACACCGCCCGCGCCAGTCTGAACCCCCTCGTCTTCGGCGGCGCGATCTTCGTCGGCGGCTCGCTCACGACCACGACCGAGGTCGAGAACTTCCCCGGCTTTCCCGACGGGGTCCAGGGTCCCGAGCTCATGGAGAACATGCGGGCCCAGGCCGAGAGGTTCGGCGCCGAGATGATCGACGACGACATCGTCGCCGTCGACCTGACCGGTGACATCAAGACCGTCACCGACACCGCCGGTACCGTCCACCGCGCGAAGACGGTGATCGTCGCCACGGGTTCCGGCTACCGCAAGCTCGGCCCGCCCAAGGAGGACGAGCTGTCCGGGCGGGGTGTGTCCTGGTGCGCGACCTGCGACGGCTTCTTCTTCCGGGACCGGGACATCGTGGTCGTCGGCGGCGGCGACACCGCCATGGAGGAGGCCACCTTCCTCACCCGCTTCGCCCGGTCGGTGACCGTCGTGCACCGGCGCTCCACTCTGCGTGCCTCCCAGGTCATGCAGAACCGCGCTTTCTCCGACGACAAGATCTCCTTCGCCTTCGACAGCGAGGTCGCCGCGCTCCACGAGGAGAACGGCATGCTGGCCGGCATGACGCTGCGCGACACCCTGACCGGCGAGACGCGTGAGCTGGCCGCGACCGGCCTGTTCATCGCCATCGGCCACGACCCGCGCACCGAGCTCTTCAAGGGCCAGCTGGACCTCGACTCCGAGGGGTACCTGAAGGTCGAGTCGCCCTCGACGCGCACGAACGTCCCGGGCGTCTTCGGCGCCGGCGACGTCGTCGACCACACCTACCGCCAGGCCATCACTGCGGCCGGCTCCGGCTGCGCCGCGGCGCTCGACGCCGAGCGGTATCTCGCGGCCCTGTCCGACGCGCCCGTGCCCGCCGAGGTCGTCGCGGTCGCCTGACGGCAGCCCGTTCCACCCCGTACGAGGAGACCCACATGGCCCTCAAGAACGTCACCGACGACTCCTTCGACCAGGACGTCCTCCAGAGCGACAAGCCCGTGCTCGTCGATTTCTGGGCAGCCTGGTGCGGCCCGTGCCGCCAGCTCGCCCCCTCCCTGGAGGCGATCGCGGCCGAGCACGGCGACGCGATCGAGATCGTGAAGCTCAACATCGACGAGAACCCGGACACCGCCGCCAAGTACGGCGTGATGTCCATCCCGACGATGAACGTCTACAAGGGCGGCGAAGTCGTCCAGACGATCGTCGGCGCCAAGCCGAAGGCCGCGCTGGAGCGTGAGCTGGCCGACCACCTTGGCTGAACGGCGAAGGCAAGGAGTCTGCCTCGTCGAGGACCAGCCCCGTGCGACGCACGGCGGCTCTGACTCGCCCGGTACGGCGGCTGCATCCGGTCGAGACCTACGGCGGCACGGAAGAAGCGGCGCCCAGTAGGCACAGCCGCCGGGTCGAGGACCGCGCGCACCTTGTTCAGACCGTCGTAGTTTCACCGAGTTTATTCACCGGCTACCGGATGAAGGCGACACCGTTTTCTCGGTCGGGAAGCTCCACGTCGGTCATGATCTTCAGGTAGTGGCCCGCGGCCGCTTGTCGGACTCGGCGTCTTTCTGGGCTCTCAGACAACCGGCCGATCCCGGCAGCAACCGGTCCGCCCGGGCCGTACGATGCAGACGCTGGTGCTTCCACCGGCTCCTGGGTACAGATCCAGCGGTCCTCATTGACAGCGGCAGGGAAGGGTGACAGGCGTATGGCAGCGAACGCCGACCACCTGAAGGCCCTGGTGCGCGCGCACGCCTCAGCGGACGACGATCTTTTCTACAGCGTCGCCTTGCAGGTGGCGGCAAAGTCGGCGCGCCAGGGCCAGGGGAAGTTCGCTGTGGAGCTGAGGGAACTCGTCGAGGCCGCCCGAACAAAGCAGAGCAGAACTGGTGGCCGCGCTGCCACTCCAGTAGTGCAGCCCCGGGGCGAGCTGTCGAGTCTACTGACCGCGGGCTATCCCGACATCCAGCTCGACGACATGACCCTTGACTCGGAACTACGCGCATCGCTGGACCGGGTGCTGCACGAACAGCGGCAACGCGCCCGTCTGGAGCGTTTCGGTTTCACCCCCGTGCACCGGATCCTGCTGTCCGGCCCCCCAGGAACCGGCAAGAGCATGACCGCCGCCGCCCTAGCCGGTGAGCTGAAGCTGCCGTTGTTCACCATCCGTCTAGACGGGTTGATCAGCCGGTTCATGGGTGAGACTGCGGCCAAGCTCCGCCTGGTCTTCGACGCCGTCGCCCAGACGAGAGCGGTATACCTCTTCGATGAGTTCGACGCTCTGGGGGCGGAGCGGGCCGCGGGCAACGACGTCGGTGAAGCCCGGAGAATCCTGAACTCGTTCCTGCTGTTCCTGGACGAAGCCCCCTCGGAAAGCCTGGTCGTGGCGGGTACCAATCATCACCAGCTTCTGGACCGGGCGCTGTTCCGCCGCTTCGACATGATCGCCACCTATGGTCCGCCTACCGCCGAAGAAGCCGTGCAGGTGATACAGCGACGGCTAGCCGGAATGGACACAGGGACAGTACGGTGGGACGCCGTGACAGACAGTGCATGCGGGTTGAGCCATGCGGAGCTGGTCAAAGCGGCAGAAGCCGCCGCCAAGCGGGCCATCCTGACCGACCGGGACGTGGTGGACGAACAGCTGCTGCTGGCAGCGCTGGCCGAGCGGCACGCGTCCCACCATGCCTGAGCCCACCCCTCCCGCGAGAGCGACGCCGCACCTGGTGGTGCCCTGGCGGGCCACGACGCTGACACCGCGCTCCGAGCCTGCTGGCGGGGGCGGGCCGAGCTTGGTCCGGCGCGAAGACCGCCATGGGCATGTCGCTGCGCTGGTGGGCGGCCTGGAGACGGCCGAACGGGAGTCGGCACAGCTCGCCCAGGAGATACCCGCCGCCTTCCAGCCGGACGGTTTTGCGGTGCGGATCGAGGCGGCCCCTGACCACCTTCTGGTGCTGGAGCGTCTGGACGGCTCGGGCCTGACCCTTATGAGCAGCCACCCGCAGACAGACGACGGTCCGCAGGATGCTGTGGTGTGGATCCCCTTCCACAAGGTCGCCTCGTTCACGCAGCGGATCAATGCCTTCACCGAAGACACCGACGCAGGTAACCCCAAGCAGGCCCCGCTGGTGGCCAACATGGAGCAGATCCGCCGAGCGCTGCTGGAGCACCTCTGGCAGGAGCGGCAGGGCCTGCCACCTTTGGACGAGGAGCGATGGTGGGAGCTGTGGTTCGATCCACGGATCTCGCCGACGGATCCGGTCACCGCCTTGAAAGCGCTGGCCGCCGAGCGACAGTGGCGCATCAGCGAACGGGCGATCCATGTGGGCGAGCGTCTCGTCGCGCATGTCGCGACGACCGGCGAAGAGCTAACGGTGCTGCTGGCTACGAACGCCTGTCCTGCCGAGATCCGCAGGCCGACCTTCGCCGAGGGCCTGTACGCCGTCGACCGCGCGTTTCGCGTGGACCTCGTCGAAGAGCTCGCCGAGCGCATACAGCCGGCGGATCCACAGGCCCCAGCGGTGTGCATCCTGGACACGGGCATAGCCCAGGAGCACGCGCTACTCAAGCCCGCGCTGCACGAGCGCGCCTACACAGTACTGCCGGGCAGTACGCCGGCCGATCGCACCGGGCACGGTACACAGATGGCCGGACTCGCTCTCTTCGGTGACTTCGCTGCCGCACTTGAGTCAAACGGCCCGGTAGTTCTCGGCCACGGCCTGGAGTCCGTGAAGATTCTTGACGACAACCACACACCGGCCACGTCCCCACGGACCTGCGCCGAGACCACCGCGAACGCAGTAGCGACCGCCGAGATCGGCAACGGGGGTCCCATT
Organism: Streptomyces sp. CCM_MD2014; assembly: GCF_000772045.1. Classification (GTDB taxonomy): domain Bacteria; phylum Actinomycetota; class Actinomycetes; order Streptomycetales; family Streptomycetaceae; genus Streptomyces; species Streptomyces salinarius. The sequence continues at coordinate 1,709,762 of NZ_CP009754.1, forward strand.
CCGTCCGGCCGGGTCTTCTCCATGGCTGTCACCCGGCAGTCCGGCCACGGTGAGAACGGCGTCGACGGAACGGCGACCTTGTGGTCGGCCACCCTGGACGCTCTAGCGGCTGGTACGGACGTAAACGTGCGGGACGACCGCATCGAACTCATCGGAGCGCCGGAGCCGGACGCATCACGGCTGATCATCGTCAGCGCCGGCAACATTCGCGGCGCCGTGCCCCAGCAAATGCGCACCGAGGAGGGGGCACTCGACCCTCTGCTGCTCTCCGACCTGTCGCGCATCGAGGAACCCGCCCAGGCACACAACGTTCTCACCGTCGGCGCCTGCACGCACCTGGACGCCGTCCCCAACATCCCCGTATTCCGCGGGTACCGACCGCTGGTCGCCCCAGGCAGCCTTTCACCGTTCAGCCGGACCTCGGTGGCACTCACCAACGCAGCTGTCACCAAGCCCGACATCGTCCTGGAGGGTGGCAACTTGCTCGTCGCCCCGGACGACAGCTACCTGGATGAGCATGAACTGGTAAGCGTGGCGACCACCCACCACGATCCCGCGAGGCAGTTGGCCTGGACGAACGCCACGAGCGCCGCCACCGCTCAGGCGGCTGCACTGGCCGCAACGGCGATGAGCGCCTACCCCGGACTGCGGCCGGAAGCGGTCCGCGCGCTCCTGGTACACGAAGCCCAGTGGACCCCGGCCATGGTCGAGCAGGGCCTGTTCAAGAGGACCGGAACCCCCAAACTGGCCAAGGGCGAGATCATGCGGCAGGTGATCCGCCGCTACGGCTGGGGTGTGCCCACCGCCGAGCGCATCCGCAGCAGCGCCGCCAACGCCGTCACGATGATCGTTCAAGACGCCCTGGTGCCCCTCAAACGACTCAAGGGCGGGCAGGTCCGACTGGCCGAACTCAAGCTCCATGAGCTGCCGTGGCCGCTTGAACAGTTGCGTGAACTGGCCGACACACCCGTGGACCTGCGCGTGACCCTCGCGTACATGATCGAACCCAACCCCGGCCGGCGCGGCATGCTCGGCCGCTACAGCTACGCCTCACACGGCCTTCGCTTCGCCATCAAGGGCCCCACCGAGTCCAGTGACGCCTTCCAACGCAGACTGGCCGAACATGCCGAACACGAGAGCGACGGACTCGGCAACCCGAAGGCATTCGAGTCTGACATACGCTGGCTGGTCGGCCCCCGGTTCCGCAACCTCGGCTCCCTGCATGCGGATATCTGGCGCGGAACAGCCACCGAACTCGCCGACTGTGGCGCCCTCGCGGTCTATCCCGTCGGCGGTTGGTGGAAGGCAAACAAACGGAGCGACCGGATCGGCCTGCCCGTCAGCTACGCCCTTCTGATCTCACTGCGCACCCCAGAGGTCACCACAGACCTGTACACCCCTATTGCTACTCAGCTCGGCGTGCCCATCGAGGTCGCCCCGGCCATCCAAACTGAAACCACCGACGGCATCCCAATTCAGATGGAGTTCGGTTGGTGAGTCATCCGGGCTGGCCTGTGAGTCCGACAGCAGGCGCGAACTTGTCGTAGCAGACCGTCCGAGTTCCACCGCTAATACCGCCGAGCCGCAGCCTGGCACGAGTCGCGAGCTCCGACCCGGCCGCCGAGGCGCTGGAAACAGGCGTGTTCGCGTTGCATCCCGGCCGACTGATGCCGTCCGTCGCAGTGCTGAGGAGTATCGCGATGTCCTGAACGCTGGCCGCTCCGCCCAGCGTTGTGCTTCACACCATTAGACGGGGCCTCTATTGGGATGCGGGGCAACATAGCTCCGAATCGCCGGTTAGCCAAACCGGCAATGGCGCGGATTCTTGGTGGTAGCCGCGACCACCCGCGGCGGGGGCCCTCCGTACACACGGACGACACCCGCCGCCAAGACCGAAGAAGCTGGAATGCCCACGGAGATCGACGGGACACTGAGTCCTCGCTACAGCCCTACCTACATCAGCGCCACCTGGGACGGAACGGGAAGCGTGGAGGATGCATCAAGGGCGCTAGGATTCTCACGAGCAAAGGGCTACGAGCTGGTCCGCAGCGGACGCTTTCCGTGCCGCGTGCTACGCATCGGCCGTAAGACGCGCGTCGTCACGGCGTCCCTGCTCCGTGTGCTCGAGAGCGGAAATCCGGAGTACAACGACGCCCGCAGCGGGTGCCACCCGACGCACTAGACAAGTCACGACGAGGTCCCGCCGGATCCCCGGTGGGGCCTCGTCGTCTCACGTCGCTGTCACGCGTCTGTCACCAACTACACCGACGTCTTCGGACCGCAAGGCCCTGACCTGCTGTTACGCACACACCGTGGACTGACGTGGACGCCCACGGACAGTCTCTACAACCTGTGCCACGTGGTACCCAGTGAGGGACCCAGGATCAGGACCGGGGCGTCTTCTGGCCCGTCAAAGCGGTATTGCAGGGTGTTCGGTGGTGTCTCACTCACGCCCCAGACCCTCTCACGTCTCACGGACGCCCCTATAACGCAGGGGTGTGGGAAACCGGTCTGACCAGGTTGAAGACCTCTCGGGCTGTATATCGCTTGAGGCATCGGACGATCTCACGTCGGGTCTTGCCCTCCTGGGTGCGGCGTTCGTAATACGCCTGGGTGCGCGGGTCGTGGCGCAGGCGGGTGAAGACAATGCGGTGCAGGGCGGCGTTGGCCTGCCGGTCGCCGCCGTAGTTGAGCCGGCGCGTTCTCCGACGCCCGGAGGAGTACTCGATGGGGCTGACTCCGCAAAGGGCAGCAAAGGACGCCTCCGTGTTCAGCCGCTCGGGATTGTCCCCCATAGTGATCAGGAGAGTGACGGCGCTGTCCGGACCGATGCCTACCGGCACGAGCAGCTGTGGAGCGTGACGTTCGACGAGCCGGGTCAGGCGTTGGTTGAGCTCATTGATCTGTCCGGTGAGCTGTTCGATGCGTTCGGCGAGCATGCGCAGCGTCATGTGGGTGGCCTGGGCCACCGCGTCCTCGTCTCCCCCACCACCATCGTGCGGGCCGAGGCGCGCACAGGTGCGGAACAGCTCGGCGTTGCCGAGGCTCGACATGCGTTCCCGCAGGGCGGGGTCGGCGATGACCAGGACGGCCTTGAGCTGGTTGATCGCCTGGGTGCGGGCCTTGACCGCGGAGTCCTTGGCGAGTTTGTAGATCCGGGCGCTGTGCACCGGACCGTCGCCGGATTTCGCCCGAGCTCGGGCGCGACCGCTGAGCACGGCTCGCGCTGCGGCCTGGGCATCGAGCGGGTCCGACTTGCCGAGCAGCCGGCGGGCCGAGCGGTCGGGCCGGTTCACTTCGAACACCTGAATCTGCTGAGCGAGCAGATAACGGGACAGGCCCGCGCCGAAGGTGCCGGTGCCCTCCACGCCGGCCTGGCGCACCGTCCCCCGCTTGCGGGCCCAGACAAGCAGTTGTCGGTAGCCGGCCGCAGTCGCGGGAAAGGACTCGGTTCCCAGGACCTTCCCGAGCGGGGAGATCACGGCGGCGACATGCACCTCGCCGTGCGTGTCCACGCCCAGGACGACCTCGCGCCGACCGAGAGGATCCGTGCTCGAGGAGGTGCTGCATTGTCGGGTCTTCATGGTGGTCGTCCTCCCACGTGATGACGTGCTGGCTGGGCGGATGGCACCGGCCTGCTCGGGCGGTCTGAACCGTGATGGCGCCTGATCGTGGCAAGGCCCCTATTGGGACACGCCCTGTGGCTCGGTGGCAGGCAGCATCCCGCGACGACAGTCGACAGGTCCGTGACTGGACACTTCGGTCATAGATCTCACGAGTCAGACCCCGTCCGGGATGTCGCTGCACAACCGTCCCATCGAACCCGGCACAGCGGCATGACTCGATCATTGCCGGATGGCTTCGCCCGAACCGATGCTCAATCTGATTAGGCGGATTGACAAGGCGTTGCCTTTCGTCCACTCCTGACCGGTATTGACGGGGAGGCGTCACGCAAGGAGGTAGTGACCTCACCGGCTACGGCAGCGGCCCCACTCCGTAATCAGCACCCCGATGGGGCCCATTCACCGCAAGGGGGCTCCTGGTTCTGGATCGACTGCGGACCCACCCACAAAAGGCGTCTGTACCTGTTGCGACCAGGCCGCTGCCCTCGTCTCGAATAGGGCACCGCCATCAGAAGGCAGCGGCGCCACACTGAGGGTCACGTCCGCTGGAGTGGTGTATCGACGGCCACTCGGTGATCTCGTGCGAGGCTATGCGGTGAGTTCGGTAGGCACGGCCGGGTCGTCGGTTTCTGACTCGATCGGGCCAGGACCGCACCGACGAGCCGGATGACGGCGGTGCGGTCGGAGAAGATGCCGACCACGTCGGTGCGGCTGGGGGCACCTCCCGCGGCGCAGCCGTGGGGGAGGATCTCCTCGTGTGCCGTTCCTGCGGGTTGTTCAACCAGATCTGTCGCTAGATCTGAAGGCCAGCAGGTCGTGCCGGGCGGCGCCCAAGTACGCACCCAAGGGCGATCCGGTCCAGGTCGAGGACCACCACTTATCTGCGCAAGTTGTGCACTATGGACATCCTCGCGAGGCGTTGGGCGACGTCCGCAGATCCTCGATCGGCAACACGGTCCGCGAGATCCGCCCCCTGCTCGCCGAAGCCGGACTCCTCCCGTCCCCGGCCAGTACCCGCTACCGATCCGCCGCTGATCTCCTCACCGCAGCACAAAACGAAGGCGCCACCCCGACAGGTTGATTCCTTACGGCTTCAGTGGGTGCGGCAGCGCTGTCAGGAGGCGCCAGGCAGGACCGCGTCGATCGCGTCCACCAGGCCGGCACGGGCGCTGGAGGCGACGAGTTGGACGCCGGACAGGCTGCGGGTGATCGTGCTGCCGCGGCCCGGATGTGGTGGGCATGATGAGACGGCCGGTTCGGCTGCTGCGCCCTCCTCCGCGGCCAGGTCCGCTTTGAGTGCCGCAATTCCTCGCCTGGTACGCCGATGGCACGGCCCTACTGGCCGACTGCCCAGCTGCCCGGATGCCAGCCGGCCGAGAGCATGCCGACGGCACCGGAAAGGTGCCTCGCACGCGGTCCGCTGACGAAGCCCGAGCGCATGGCATGTCAGTGGCAGGTGTGAGGATGACGGTATGTCATACACAGACGAGTTCCGGACTTTCGCCCGTGAACACGGCGTCTCCGACGACGCCATCACCCGCATCATGTGGTGCATGCAGCCGTCCGTACACCTGGACATGGTCGATCCGGCGGCTGTCGGCCCTCACGACATCGTGGTCGGTCACACCGGCGGCCTGCCCGAGCTGCCCACCAGTGTTCCCTGGGAGGGCGGGGAAGTCTATGTCGCCGGCCTGGACCTGGCCGCGATACCGGAGCAGCCCTTGTCCCTCAATTTTCCCCGTGAGGGACACCTGTTGTTCTTCACGAATGTCGGCTACGAGGACGACGAGTCCGCACCGGTGGTGTACGTACCGCCAGGCACCGAGACGACCGTACGACCCGCACCCGCGGGCGTCTCGGTCATTGCCCCGTACAACACGTGGACGACACAGGTCCTTAAGCGCCGGACACTGGTCTACCGCCCCGGTACATCATGGGACTCCCTGGGCTGGGCATGGGCTCCCGAGCACCAGTACGACCATCCCCGGGCTTTGATGCCTGACCTCGATGACGTCCACGAGGACGACAGGGAGACGCTCCGTCCGCTTCTGGAGGCGATCACGGAGTACGCCGAGCGAGTCGGGAGTATCCCCTTCGTGCATCGGACCTGCACCCTGCGGGGGGAGTTTTTGAGTCCTCGGGACTACTGGTGCCAGTACGGCAGGGAGTTCTTGGAGCGGTGCGAAGAAGCTGTGGTCACGCTGAGGGATACCCCGGAGAGGTTCGACGAGCTGTATGCCGAGGGTCTGGAGAAAGCGTGGTGGAAGGAGGGCGGCCCCTGGCTGAACCTCCTGGAGTTCGGCGAGTCCGAGCTGTTCGACACCGGCGACGGGGAGGTGAGTTGGATCATCCGCCGTGAGGACCTTCTGGCGCAGCGCTTCGACCGCGTCATGCAGTCCTATTACTGCTGAACATTCCCTCTTCTCCCTGCGACGCCGGGCGGGTGTCGGAGCCGTGCGCCCAGGTCGGAGGCTCAGTTTGCGCAGCCGACCGACCCGCATCACTGTTCAATCTCGCCGACTGTCCGACGGCCGCCGTCGAGGCCCTACTCGGCACCGGCGTCCGCGTCGGCGCTGTGCTCATCATCCGCCTGGCGAGCATCGCTGCCGACCGCTCTTCGACCGCTCTTGGTGCCGGAGCGCGGGGCGGCCGTCGACGGACCGGTGGTTCGTGCGTCGGCCACCCCGGACCGGGAGATGCCGACGGCGGAGCGCGTCGGCGTAGGTCTGTCCGAACGTGACACACCAGCGACGGACCGTCTCATGCGAGGCGATCGCGCGGGGCGTGTGCGCGAGCCGCCGGGGTCAGCCCAGCCAGTGGTGCTCGACCTTGTCGAACCGTCTGGCGTGGAGGTTGTCGCGGCTGATCAACCAGCTGATGTCGCCGTCCATCCAGTTGTACTGCAGCGACTCCATGTTGAAGGTCGCGAGGTGCAGCAGCGGTTGTTGGGGCAGCTCCCGCCACGCCCGGTCGTACACCTCGTCGAACCGCTCCGGGTCGTCCCGGAGTGCGAGGACCGCTTCCTCCCGCAGACGCTGGAACGCCTCGGTGGCGTAGTCCCAGCTGTCGTGGACGTTCCGCTGCACTCCCCGCAGTTTGTCGGTGCTGTTGTTCATGGCCGGCCGGACGCCGACCTTGGCGGCGTACTCCTCGACGGCGGCCTCCAGCCGAGCGTGCCACTCGGCCTCCTCGTCCTCCACCTCGTCCCAGATGCCCCCGTACTCCTCGCCGATCAGCCAGGCGTGGGCGTCCCAGGCGTCGTCGCGGGAGGCCACCATGGTCCTGCGCTCCAGCACCATGTGGGAGGACCCGAACCGCAGGTCCAGTGCGCTCGGGACGGGCACCGGGGCCACAGCCGTCTCGGTCCCGGGCGGTATGTAGAGCGCCTTGCCGCCGCCCGCGTCCGACCAGGTGAACAGCAGGAGATGCCCCTCCCGGGGCAGCCCGTCGTCGAACAGCGTCCGGGGCACCGCCGCGAGGTCGAAGGAGGCGACGAAGACGTCGCCCATGTCCCACTCCATGTCCAGGGGCAGCTCCGGCGCCCCTCCGATGTAACCGATCACCCGGTCATCGGGCCGGACACTCCCCGGGGTCTTCCAGTCGAAGTACACCGCCGGCTCCATGCTCCACAGCAGGCGGGTGATGGCGTCGTCGGAGACCCCGTGCCGCCGGGCGAAGGCCCGGAAGGCGCTGCTGCGGGACGTCTGCCCCACAGGATCTCCGGAGGGGCCGACGGTGCTGGTCCAGTTGTCCACGAAGTCGCTTTCTGATGAGGGATCGGTGACCGGCACCGTGCGGGCGGGCCCGATGCCTGATCAACACGGTAAGGCACCCCTCCGACAACGTCCTTGTAGCCAACTGCCAGCGGCCCTACGGCTCTCCACACACCGCGTCCCCTTCGGCCATCGCCGCCCGTAGCCGAGGTCCGCTGTCCCACCAGCCGACCGCGGACCTGCATCAGCACCGCCGCTGTGAACGCCGAGTCCCACCGCGAACAGCTGGCAGTGCCCCCTGCTCTCCGAGCCGGCCATTCGGGCTGTCGGGCGGGTCATGGCTGAAGCAGGCCGACGATCTCCCCCTCGGTGAGGGCACGGTCGAAGACCGTGACGTCCTTGATGCTGCCCGGGAAGTGATCGACCGGCCTCCTGCCGTAACGGCCCCGGCCGATGACGAAGGGCCCCTCGGACCAGATCAGGATCCTGTCACGGATCGCGCCCTCCTGGACGCCGTTCACGAAGAGGCGCAACTCACCGGCGACGCTGTCGCAGACACCGGTCAGGTGGGTCCACGCACCGGCGACCGGTACGGACATCGACGTGACGCGCAGGTCCGGGCGGGCGAAGGCCCAGCGGCCCTCGTCGGAGGAGTACTGGAGGTAGAAGCCGCTGGTTTCCTCGCCGTCCTGGCTGACCGCGGTGACGAAGTGGGGAGGGATCACACCGAGCCGGACCCACGCACCGACGGTGAAGCTGCCGCGTGCCGTGTCGATCACCGCGCCTTCGGTGGCCACTTCGCTGCTGAACCCGTTGAACTCGGCGCCCTCACCGTGGCGCGTTGCCCATCTGACCGCCGTGGCCGTGGCGTGGTGGCGTCCGTCGCCCGCGTTCCTGAACATTCGTCGAGCCGCCAGGCCGCGACGGGGCGAGGCACCGCCGGCACCGAACCGGGGCCGGGCACGGCTCCCGCGGAGACCGGCGAGTACCCGGACGCCGGACCGAACCCGGATGCGGGAACCCCTTCCTCCGCGTGGACGTCGGTGGCCGGAGCCATCACATCGCGACGAAGGGACCGGCGGGGGTCGCCCGGCGCGGACGCCCGCCCGCCGGACGACCCCGGCGGGGAGAGCGGCGCCCCGGCGTACTGGGTGAACATTTCCGCGAGGGTGGCGGGCCGCGTGGGCCCACCGGTCTCTCCGGCGGTGGCCGGCCGGCCGGCTGCCGGCATACGCGGGGCCCAAGGAGCGGCCGGGGCCACCCGGCGGAGAATCTGCTGCGGAGTGGGGCGCAGTGCCGGTTCCTTGGCCAGGCAGTCGGCCAGCAGGGCGCGCAGCTCGGGGTCCGGGACGCCCTGAAGGTCCGGGGGCTCGTAGGCCACGCGGTAGAGCATGGCGGGCGCCGATCCCACGCCGAACGGGCCGGTCCCGGTGGCGGCGAAGGCGAGCACCGCGCCCAGGGAGAAGACGTCGCTGGCCGCGGTGATCTCGCCGCCGGCTACCTGCTCGGGGGACATGAAGCCCGCCGAGCCGATGGTGGCCCCGGTCCTGGTGAGGGCGGTGGCGTCGAGCGCGCGGGCGATGCCGAAGTCGATGACGCGCGGGCCGTCGTCGGTGAGCAGCACGTTGGAGGGCTTGAGGTCGCGGTGCACCAGGCCGGCCCGGTGGATGGAGACCAGGGCCTCGGCCAGCCCCGCGGCCAGAGCGGCCAGCGTCACCGGGGGCAGGACCCCCTGTTCGACGACCGCCTGGTGGAGCGAGGGGCCGGGGATGTAGCTGGAGACCATCCAGGGCTGTTCGGCCTCCGTGTCGGCGTCGATCACGGGGGCGGTGAAAGCTCCCCCGACCAGACGCGACACCTCCACCTCGCGTCGGAACCGGTCCCGGAACTCCGGCTCGTGCACCAGCGACGCGTGCACCACCTTGATCGCCACGGACCGGCCGCTCGGCGAACGCCCCAGGAAGACCCGCCCCATGCCGCCTTCACCCAGTCGACCCACCACCCGGTAGTCACCCAGGGAGTCCGGATCTTCCTGTTCCAACGGCTGCACCACGACGAACTCCTCCCGTACACACGCATCGGACCGACGCAGCTTACGGGAGCGCAGTCTTGCCGGCGGCCGGGCAACTGCCGTATCGCGATGCGTCGTTAAGGACGCAGGCCATCGTTGGAACAGCTATCGGTCGGCCGTGGGGAGGTGCCAGAAGGTACGAGGTGTACCTCCGGTAGCGCTGTGGGGGTAGGCGGGCATGCCCCGGGCCGCGTGGGGACGCTGCCGGTGCGTCACGGAGCATGCCGTACACCGAAAGGGCCTGTGTGGCCCGGCACTTTCGCGGTGGGTCAGTAGATCTGGAGGGCGTGAAGCGTCGCGTTGAGTCCTTCGGTGTCGACCAGGGTGGACCACTTGTTCATGGTGACTGCTCGAGCGCCCAGGAACATCGCGACGTTGTTGTCGCCGGAGGTGACCTTCGTGACGTCGGGAAGCTGAAGGGTCACAGTGCCCCCGTTGGCGAAGCACATGGTCTGTGCACCGCCGTCGTACCAGACTTTGACGAAGTCGGTCCTGTCGCCGCAGTCGGTCTGGTTGATCGCGGCAGCCGGAAAGGCCGGAAGGAGAGCCGTCAGGGCTGCCGCCGCCATCACGGTGACGGCGATGCGCGAAGTGGAACGCTTCATGACTATTGATCCTTTTCCCATAAGGTGCGGCCACGGTGTGCCGCTCTGATGACGACCGCCTCGTACAGGGAGGGGTCGTCTTGTCCTGATCATTCGTGGGGAATGCGCCGGTCTTCGCATGCCGCAGCGGGGCGGCATCTCGGTGGGGCGTTCCGACAGCCCCTGCACGTGAGCCACGAGTTGGCGTGCCCGCACCGGTTCACGTACTGGTCCGCTTCGCACCAGGCGGCCCCGGTAGCGGTTACTCCCTTTCAGGGCTGGAACGGCGGACAGCTGCGTCGCGCCGTGTGCCCTCGGGCAGCGAAAGCGTCGGTCGGGCGGGTGTTCCCGCGCTGAACCGGGATGGTCGGGTCGGGCGTCCTCGCTCGGCTGGGATATGCGAAGCCCTTCCACAAGCGCGTCGGTAGAGAGCTGAGTTCTGGACCTGCCACAGGTGGGCGGGCCTGTGCAAGCGGTCGGTCAGTCGACGAGGGCGGTGGCTTCGATTTCGACGAGGACGCCGGGGTCGAAGAGGCAGTCGACGCCGATGAGTGACGCCGGGGGGAGGGGCTGGGGCAGCCCGATCTCGTCCGCGACGCTTTCGACGCCCGCCATGAAGGCGCCCATCTTCTCCGGCTTCCACTGGGTGACGTAGACGGTCAGTCGGACCACGTCGTCGAACGTCGCGCCGGCCCCGGCGAGACCGCGTGCGGTGTTCCGCAGCGCCTGCGCGACCTGCCCGGAGAGATCTCCCGGCGCGACGGGGGTCCCGTCCGCGAGGCTGGAAGTCTGCCCGCTGACGTGGACGTGTCTGCTGCCGGTGCCGACGGCGACGTGATGGTAAGGCGCGGGCTGCAGCAAGCCCTCGGGGGTGAAACGTTGGACGGACATGGTGGTCTCCTTCCGGTGACGGACCTCGTATACCTTTGATACCTAGGAGTCACAGGACACTTCAACGAGACCAGGTTTCATGACCGATACCGCCTCTTCCCACGACGACGAACTGAGCATCCCGGCGCCGCACCGCGAACTGCTCGACCAAGTGCTGGACAAGTGGTCCTTGAGCGTGCTCAGCGAGCTGTGCGAGGGACCGCGCCGGTTCAACGAGCTGCGCCGTGCCATCCCCTCGGTCACACAGAAGTCGCTGACTGCCACCCTGCGCAGACTGGAGCGCAACGGCATCATCGAGCGCGAGGTCGTGAGCTCCAGGCCGGTCGCAGTGGAGTACCGGGTCGCTCCGCTGGGGAAGACCATGCGCCCGCCCGTCGATGTCCTCCTGGACTGGGTACGGACGTACATGCCCCAGATCGAAAAGGCACGGGAGTCCTTCGACGCCAGGTGACATGCGGAGCGGGAAGGCCGCCCGCGCTTCGCGACACGTTTCTGCCTTCATCGGCGGGGCGTAATCCTTTGGACCTACCCGCCGGGTCCGTTGTCGGGAGACAGGTGACCGGCAGCTCCCAGGAGACCGGCAATCGGCTGAGGGCCCAGTCGACCGACGACAACGTCGGCAGGCGGACCCGTATCGGATTGCTCACCGCGGACGGCCACTGGCAGGCGCGGGCTCCGGCTCACGAACGTGGCCCGAGTACTGGGGTGAGACCGCATGCCACGTCCCTGGCGGCCGAAGCCGGATTCGCCGCGGTTGCCATACTGCCTTCATGTTCACGCTCCTCGTGCTCGGCTCCGTCCTGTCGGTCGGCCTGGCCGCTTGGGCCGCCGAGCGTTCATTGCGTCGCACGCGCCGGCAGACCAGGTACGGGCGGTACGCACCGTGGGTTCATCCGCGAGGCCGGCTCGCCGCACCGCTGAACTGGGTGGCCGACAGCCGACTGCTGCGGAGGCTGTGTGAGCGCATCCCCTCAATGGTCTTTGTCAGCAACGTGACCGACGTTGTCTACGTCAACTACGTGGTCGATGCTCACCGCATCGCGCCCCTGGTCCCGCCCGGCCTGGAACTGCAGCGTCTCGGCGAGAGCGGCGACCAGGCGATGGTGACCTTCCTGAGTTACCGACATGGGCACCTGGGGCCTGCGCTGCTCGGCCGGTGGCGGCGGCTCCTGCCCTCCCCGTTGCAGAGCAACTGGCGAATCTACGTGCGCCACCCCCGCACAGGTTCCCTGGGCGTCTACTTCCTCAGTACCGCTGTCGATCGCACGGTGCACGCCCTCGGTGCGCGCATGGTCGCCGAGGGGTTGCCCATGCACGTTCTTGATCGAGCTTCGGTACTCGTTGCGCAGGGCGATCGGATCGATCTTCTTCTGGCTCCGGGGCGCGGTACCGCACCGGACGCCGAGGCCCACCTCGTTCCGCTGCCCGAGTGGCCGACGGATGGACCCTGGCGACGCGCTTTTCCCGACTACGGGAGGATGCTCGCCTACTGCGTGCCTCAGGACCGTGCGCTCTCGGTTCAACCGTGGCACGGACAGGTGACCCGGCAGGAGATCTCTCTCGGTATCCCACTCGATTCCTGCACAGCTCTTTCCGGGCCGGTCGTGTCCGCAGCGGCCAGTGCTCTTGTCGGAAACGCCGAACCGTTCGCTTTCCTGGTACCGCGTGTGAGGTTCTTTCTCGAGAGTGAAGAACGCGATCCACTCTGAATCGGGGCAAAGGCGGACCCGGACCGGTGGGCTCTCTTCGTTCGAGTGCCGGCCGCGAGGGCTTGATCAGGGCATTGTCGGTGGTCGCCTCTAGTGTCTCCTCCATGACGCGATCATCGGGGGCCCTCGCCTATGCGCGTTCCTCCGCGTTCGAAGCCTCGGCGGACGGAAGCCTCTTGGGGCTGGAGACCTCCCGAGGCGCGACGCCCTCCGGCTTCCAGGACCATCCCCGGTTCTTCTCGGGTTTCCTCACCAGTCCCCAGGCAGCCGCCGCCGGCCTGCTCTCGGTGGCCGACATCGCCGCCGCCCGCCACTACCGGCCTCGCCTACCGGCTTGGCTGGACCCGGTGGTGACCGGCAACGGCGACCGGCTCCGCTTCGAGTCGTTCTCCGGCTGCTGCGGTGTCTACGCACGGCTCGACGTGCTGGCAGACGCACTCGACGGAGGAGAGATCGGGCACGGCACCAGCAACTTCGACGTCAACAACCCGTTACGTGAGGCGCTCACGCGCGTCGGCCCACGCGATCCGGTCCATCTGCGGGTGGGGCCGGACGAGTTTGCGGTGACCGCACTGGGCGGCGCGGTGGTGGAGAAGAAGGTGCCCCTGCCCGACCGGTGGTTGCGCGGCTTCGCGGAGGCGCAGGCGATCGCCGCCAAGTTCGACCTGCGTGCCGAACTGCCCGCGTCCGAAGCAGTCCGATTCCTGCGGTCATTTCCTCGCAGCGGTGGAAGAGAACCGCGCGGCCCCGTTTGGTTCGTGCCGGCCCGGCAGGGACTCAGGCCCACGACGTGTCCCGCACCAGGAGCGGTGTGCCTGCCCGGACCGGAGCGGCTGGCCGCGTTTCACCGTGTGCTGCGGCACGCCACCGCGCTGCGTGTCTACGGTCCCGCGGGGGACGGCAGGGCGGCCACCGCGAGTGCCTGGGAAGCGGTTCTGCCGGGCATGCGCCTGACACTCACTCTCTCCCCGGACCCCGCAAGGGGTTTCTCCGGCGAGGGCGGCGTACTGGAGGCACTGGCCGACGACGAGACCGTCCAGGACGCGGAACTGGTGGCCGTGCTGCTGGCGTGGGAACCGCGGATCGACGTGAGCGCTCTGGCCGCGGCCTGCGGACTGACCACCGCGCGGGTCCGGTCGGCGCTGACGCGCCTGGCGACCTCCGGCCGGGTGGGTTACGACACGGCCGAAGCCGCCTATTTCCACCGGCAGCTCCCCTACGATTCCGGTCTCGCCGAGCGTCACAACCCGAGGCTGCGGCATGCCCGTGCCCTGCTGTCGGCCAATGCTGTGACGCTGGACGGCGCGATGGGCACCCTCACGGCCGAGGACGGCCACACCCACCGGGTGCGCGAGGACGCCGGCGTCCTGAGGTGCAGTTGCCTGTGGTGGGCGAGATACCGGGGCGGACGCGGCCCCTGCAAGCACGCGCTGGCGGTACGGATGGCACGACGGGAGAGGAACAGTTGAGCAAGCTGATCGAAGCGGTGCGCCGCGGACGAATCGACGACGTGGTGACGATCGTGAACGGCATGACAGCCGCCGAACGGCGCGGGGAACTGCCGGCACTGAAGGCGTTGCGCAAGGAGTTCCGCGACGCCTGGGTGACGCCGCAGCTCCAAGCGGCCTCTCCTGCGCTGCTGGTGGCGGGCCTCGCCTGCCAGAGCGGAGCGGCGGCCGTCGCGTCCTGGCTCACAGCTTCCGGCTGGGAGCGCATGTGGGTGGCGGAGAAGAGATTCCTCCCCATGCTCGAGGAGCGCCCCGCCGAATGGCTGACGGAGCTGGCGCACCGGATCTCCGACCGCAGGCCCTCCACGGACATCCGGTATCACCTTCTCGAAGCGATCGTGCAGGCGGCCCGATGCCCGATGCCGGTGACCGACGCCTCCGTGCACGCGTGGATACGCAACATCTACGGCAACAGCTGGAACACCGACGTGATCGCCGAGCGGCTGAGACAGTCGCCCTACCTCACGCCCATGGTGGCCGGCCTCTTCACGGCAGGGGGGACCGGCCAGGCGCTGAACAGCGGTCACTCCAACAAGGACAACCCCTGGCTTCTCGCTCTCGCGCGGCTCACCGCGGAAGGCACACTCGACCGCGCCACCATGGTCGACGGATGTCTGGGGCGGCTGTTGCGCGGCGGCACGGCAGTGGACCAGCGGGTGTTCCACCGGCTGCTGCTCGACCTCGACCTGTCCGCCGAGGAGCACGCCGGCCATGCCGCCGACTGGCGGGCCCTGGCCGCCGACGCGCTCCAGCCCGTCGCCGTCCACGCCCAGTCCGTCCTCGCCGAACTCGCCCTGACCGGCTCCCTGCCGACGCATGACCTGGCCGACATGACGCGAGCGGTGCTCACCCGGCCGGAGAAGAACCTGGTCCGAGCTCAACTGAAACTGCTGGACACAGTGGCCACCCGCGACACCGCCACAGCCGACGCACTGCTCCCGGCCGCGTCCCACGCCCTCACCCACGAGGACACCGAAGCCCAGGAACGGGCCCTGAAGCTGATCGAGCGGCACGGGACACATCTGACCGACGCCGCCTCGCGTGAAGAGATCCTCACCTCGGCCGCGCCCATCGCCCCCGGCCTGCGCACCCGAGTGGTCGAAGCCCTGGGAACCGGAGCGGAAGAAGCTCTGCACGCGGCCGGCGAGGACACGCTGCCGCCCGTTCCGTCCCCGGTCGCGCTCGCGTCGCCGCCGGCCTCAGCGACGGAGACGGCCGAGGAGACCGGCGCGCTGCTGGCCTCCCACGGCATCCTGCCCGTCGCCGACTTCGAACGGACCCTGGACGGACTGGTGCGCTGGGCCCATGAGGATCGAGCAGCACTGCTGGAAGCGCTCGAGCCGACAGCGGCGACGCGGTGGTGGTCCCGCACCTGCCGCCGGCCTCTCCCCGACGACTCGGTCCCCTCCGCCTTCGCCCCCTCCCATGTCCGCTTCACCCCGCGACTCGCCCTCGACCTGGTCCTCGCCGGCCTCCACCAGCGGATCACACCGCGCACCGCGAAGGCAGTGCTCGACGGCGGGGGCGCGCATGCCGGATGCCTCCCGGACGGCCCCTTCCGGGCCCGCTTCTGGGAGATCGCCCACAGGTTGCTCACCGATCCGCAGCCGTTCCTGCTGTCGACGCCAAGCTGGGACAACGGGCTGCTGGAGCCAGGAGAACTGACCGACCGGCTGAAGACGTACCAGCGGCTGGGCGCCCACGTCGGAGCGTGCGACTTCGCACAGGCCCTGCTGCGGGTGCGCACCACGGACCGGGCGGCCGCCGAGGCCGCCGCCGAGCGGGCCGCACTGCTGGGCACCCCGGAGGGGCAGCGGCTCGCCGACTGGCTGCGGACCGGCGGCCTCACCGGCACGGTCCTGCACCGCACGGTGACGGACCAGACGACACCGGTCGTCCGGTCCGGCGAGATCACCGCCTTGCACATGTTCCCACTCGCTTTCCGTGAGCTGGGGAGTCCGGCACTCGGTTCCCACCACCGGTGCTGGTGCGCCGCCACCACGGCCGTCCAGCAGACCCACTGGCCCGCCCTCCTGCCGGAGCACCCCGAGCTCATAGCCCTGCGGCTGATACAGCACGTCCTGCCCTGCGCCCAGTACCCCGAGAAAGATCCGGACGTCTGCTCCGTCCTGCCCTTGCTCGCGCAGTCACCCGGCGCGAGCGGGCCCGCGACATCCCTGGTGGTGGCCGGCGGGCTCGGCGTCCAGCGCCAGGAGGACAGAATCGCCGCGGTCGACGCACTGCTGCTGCTGGCGGCACAGAAGAAGCTGGATCCCGGTGCGCTCGCCACCGACCTCGGTGCGCTGATGCTCATCGGGATCGTCACTCCGAGCCGCCTGGCGGAGTCCCTGGGAACGGCCGCGTCCACCGGCGCGTACCGCACCGTCTGGACCGTGCTGCGTGACGCGCTGCCACCGCTCCTGTCCAAAGACCTCTCCCCCGCCGAGTCCCGCGGCCTCGGCGAACTGCTCACCGTCGCCGCCGAGTGCGCCGAACGCACCGGAGCCCAGGGCGTAATACCCGGACTCGACCCGATAGCCGACCGGCGGGGCAGCTCACGGCTGGTGAGCCAGGCCCGTCGCCTACGCGCAGCACTTGCCGGCACGTAGGTCCGAAGAGGCGCATCCGCCCGGGGGATCCCGCAGCAGGGGCACGTGGTGCGGCAGGGACGGTCCGATGCCGGCCGGCTCGAGCGGGAGGTGATCGGCCTCGGCGGCACGGAGTGCGGCCGAGGCCGGCGCCAGGACCTCCGAGCGCGACAACTCCTGTCGCTCGGGCAGCGGTCATGCCGAGTCGGTCGAGGGCGACGACGGCGGGGTGAGTCAGGCTGCGTTCGCCGTGGGGCCCGTACCGCCGCGATCGACGAGCTCGGCCATCTTCGTTCTCAGCGGTCCCAGCTTCCCCCGCACTGTCACCTCCAGGCCGAGCTGCTGCCCTGCGTGGGCGGGGCCCCACACGCGCGCCGTTCTTCTCTCGCGCGGTTGGGTGTCACGTGCGCAGGTGAGACGCGCCGTTGAGGTCGACGATGGTTCCCGAGGCCCATGCCGCGGCCGGGGAGGCGAGGAAATGCACCGTGGCGGCGACCTCTTCCGGGGTGCCGACGCGCCCGAAGGGGCTCTCCACGCGCAGACGTTCTCCTTCCGGGCCGGACAACTTCCCCGTCTGCCGTTCGGTGGCCACGAACCCGGGCGCGACGGAGGTGACCGCGATGCCGTGCGGAGCCAGGGCCACGGCCAGTGACTGACCGAGGGCGTGCAGGGCGGCCTTGGTGGCGCCGTAGGCGGGGAAATCGGGTTCGCCCCGGAACGCGCCGCGCGAGCCGATGTTCACGATCGCCCCGCCGGTGCCCCGGTTGACGAGGTGGTGGGCTGTGGCCCAGCACAAGTCGGCCGCGCCCAGCAGGTTGACGTCGACCATCCGCCGCCAGACCTGCTGCCAGTGCTCCAGCGGGGTCTCGGCGATGGGGTGCCGGGTGTCCGCCGCGGGTGCCACGGCCGCGTTGTTCACCAGCACGTCCACGGCACCGAGCGCGGCCACCGCCTCGGCCACGGTCCGCTCGGCCGCACCTGGCTCGCCCAGGTCGGCCTGCAGCAGTGTGTGCCCGGTGCCGGGAAGCTCGCGCACCGTCCGTTCGGCGTCCGCACGGCGACCGGCGTACTGCACCGCGACCCGGTCACCGCCGGCGGCGAAGGCCCTCGCGACGGCGCGGCCGATGCCCCGCGATCCACCGGTGACGAGCACGCCCCTCATCGGGCGAACACCATCGACTCGTCACGGAAGGACTTGAACTCCAGGGCGTTGCCCGCGGGGTCGCGGAAGAACATGGTCCACTGTTCGCCGGGTTCACCGGGAAAGCGGCGATGCGGCTCGATGTCGAAGCGTACCCCCGCGGCTCGCAACCGCTCGGCGAACTGGTGGAAGGACTGTTCGGGCAGCAGGAGACCGTAGTGCGGGATCGGCACCCGGTGCTGTCCCACCACGCTGGTACCCGCCGGCTGCGGCACGGTCGGCACCAGGTGGGTCACCAACTGGTGGCCTTCGAGATTCCAGTCCACCCAGTGGTCGGCGCTGCGCCCCTCGGGCAGACCTAGCACCTGTCCGTAAAAGCCGCGGGCGGCGACCAGGTCGTCGACCGGGACGGCCAGGTGGAAAGCGGGTCGGCGTGGCATCGGGGTCCCCTCTGGTGGAGTCGGCGACCAGGGCAGCCTGACCCACCCGATCTTTCAATGTCAACATTAGGACAAGAGTCGGCTGGAAGCCCGGGGCGAGTCGCCTGGCCGGTCTGGTGGTTGCGATTGTCCGGATGTCAACATGGCGGCATGTCATCTGCACTGCCGAAGGCCGCCCGGCGCGGGCTGGCCGACGAAGCCGCCGACCTGGTGCGCGCCGCGATCTTCTCGGGTCACTTCCCGCCCGGAGCCCCACTGCGCGAAGTGGAGTTGGCCGAACGCCTCGGGGTCAGCCGTGGCTCGGTCCGGGAAGGACTGGCCCGGCTGGAGCACGAGGGGTTGGTGCGTGGCGGCTGGCACCGCGGCACCACCGTCATCAGGGTGACGGCCGAGGACGCGCAGGAGGTCTACGCGCTGCGGGCCGCGTTGGACCGCCTGGCCGCGACCACCGCGCGGCGAGCCGCGACCGCGGAGCAGCTGTCCGCGCTGGATCGGCTGGTGGCCGAGATGGCGGCCGAGATCGCCGAGGGCGGTGACGCCCCCCGGCTGGTGGCGCTGGACATCGCCTTCCACGACCAGATCTACGCCGCGGCCGGGAACGGCAGGCTCACCTCCGCCTGGGAGGCGATCCGCTCTCAGGTGCACCTGTTCCAGCTGCGCCGCGTCGACGTGGCCTACGACCACTACCGCGCACGCGTGGTCGACGAGCATCGCGAGCTGGCCGCTCTCCTGCGCTCCGGCGACATCCGGACGCTGGCCCGCCGGGCCGAAGAGCATGTGGAATCCGCACGGCGCAGTCTGCTGGCCGGTCTGCCGACCGCACCGTGACGTCAGGCACCACGTCAGGCACCGAGGCGTCCGGCCGTACCTGAGCGTGCCCCGTACGCGCCAGGCAGCCGGAAAGCGGCGAGTGGCTGTGGGTGGGCTCCGGTTCCGGTTCCGGTTCCTCACCACGTCGTACCGGCTCGGACCTCCCGGCGCAGGGCGGGACGGGCCAGGCAGACGCATGCCAAGACAGTGCTGAGGAGTCGCGGCGCTTCACCTGCGACGGGTGGGAAGCACTCGGCCTGTGCCGCCCTCGGAGAGCGAGGCCGTCGTCGGCTCGAACAGGGTGTGACTGTCCGGGGTGTGCTGTTCCCAGGGTAAGCGCACCCTCCCTCGCCCCTACGGCAGTGCGTCGCACCGCTCTAGCCTCGACGTATGGACAGAGAGAAGGAGCTCGTCGACAACACGCTGGGTGGTTTCCTCCGGGCGCGGCGCGCCCGCCTGCGCCCCTGCGACGTGGGGATTCCCACCTCCGGTCGTCGCAGGGTGCCCGGTCTGCGACGTGAGGAGGTGGCCGCCCTCGCGGGGGTGAGTTCCGACTACTACACGCGTCTCGAACAGGGCCGCGAGCGGCATCCGTCCCGGCAGATCCTCGAGGCCGTGGGGCGGGCACTGCAGCTGGACGGCGAAGCGATGGCCCACCTGCACCGCGTGGCCGGCCCGACCACCCGCCGGACACGCCGAGCACCGCGCGTGGAACGAGTCGCCCCGCACCTCAGGCGTCTCCTCGACACGTGGCGTGACACGCCTGCCTTCGTCATGAGCCCCGTACTGGACATCCTGGCCCGTAACCGGCTCGCGAGCGTTCTTCACGCCGACTTCACTCACAGTGACAACCTGTTGCGCATGACGTTCCTGGACCCGGTCGCGCGGCGGTTTCACCGGGACTGGGACCGTGCGGCCGAGTCGACGGTGGCCACATTGCGCCGTGCGGCCGGCATCGATCCCGAGGATCCGCGCCTGAACCAGGTCGTAGGCGAGCTGTCCCTGAGAAGTGCGGACTTCTCCACGCTGTGGGCGCGGCATGACGTGCGCGCCAAGACGCGGGAGGCGAAACGCTTCCACCATGCTCAGGTCGGTGACCTCGAACTGCACTTCGAGTCCTTCACCGTCAACAGCGCCCCGACGCAGCAGCTCGTCGTCTATCAAGCCGAACCAGGCACGGCGTCCGCCGACGCACTGTCCCTGCTCGGCTCCCTCAGTGCCGGCGCAGTGGCCGAGGAGCCGGCGGCCGGCGCCGCGCTCGACTGAGTCGCCGCCGTTCGGGGCCGGGTCCACCGGCCAGGCCCGCACGAGAGGGACGAAGGACGGGCCCGGCCTCTCCGTTAGGTTGGAGCAATGAGCGACACCACTCCCTTGGGAGACTTTCTGAGAGCACGGCGCGAAGCCCTCAAGCCGCAGGACGTGGGGCTTCCGGAGCACGGGCGCCGGCGGGTGCCGGGGCTGCGCCGTGAGGAGGTCGCCATGCTCGCCGGGGTGAGCGCCGACTACTACATGCGCCTGGAACAGGGACGGGAGTCCAGCCCGTCCCCGCAGGTGATCGACGCGGTCGCCGCCGCCCTCCGCCTCAGTGACGAGGCACACGACCATCTGCGCAGGCTCACCAGGGCGCCCCAGGAACGTCGCGGTGCTCCGGCCGGACACGACAGGGTTCACCCCCACCTTCTGCGGCTGATCGACGGCTGGCCCGACACCCCCGCCTTTGTCCTGGGCCCGGCCCTGGACATCCTGGCGCGCAATGCGCTCGCCGCGGCCCTGCACAGCGGATTCCAACGGTTCGACAACCTGGCTCGCATGGTCTTCCTCGACCCGGCGGGACGTGCCTTCTACAGGGATTGGGACGATTCTGCCCACTCGTGCGTGGCCGAACTGCGTGCGGCCTTCGGACACGACCCCGAGTCCCCGCGGATCACCGAGGTCGTCGACACGCTCCGCGGGAGGAGTCCCGAGTTCGCCGGGCTGTGGGCACGGCACGAGGTCAGGAGCAAGACGCAGCAGGAGAAGTACCTGTCGCATCCCGAGGTGGGTGCTCTGGAGATCCAGTTCTCGGCCTTCACTGTCGGGGGAGCCCCGCATCAGCAGCTGGTCGTCTACCAGGCAGAGCCAGCGAGCGCCACCGCGGCCGCCTTCGCCGTGCTCCGGTCCGGTGCCGGCGAAGAGGCGTCGGTAGAGGTGGTGCGCGAGGTTTCGCTGTCGTCCGGCAACAGCTGACTGCTGTGTGGCCCCGCCTGTGAAAGGGTCCTGCACGAGAAGGAAGGCTCGCCGGCCGGCGACGAACCCTCACTGTGGCATCTGGACGTGTTCGGGCCGGTGAGGGCAACCGTGCCTCGTACCGTCGGCCGCCCGTTCCCGGCGTCGCCGCCCGGAACCGACGGCCCCACGGGAAACCAGGATCAGGTCCCTCAGCCGCGCGACCCCGTACCTTCCCGCCGGACGCGCTGATCGCCCTCACGGTAGAGCACCAGATGCTCGTGGAAGAGAACGCCGTCACGAACGTCCCCCGTGGCGGTGAAACCTGTGTCGTCGACGTAGTCGATGTGGTTGCCGCTGACGGTGTACCGGCCGGTGTAGGCACTCCGGCGCCGTCCGCGGGCCTCGTCGTAGCGGCCGTTCGGCAGTAGTTCCTGGCGGATGAATCCGTCCGCGGTCACCCACATCCCGACGTACGGGTGCGGAGCGCGAGGCGTGTCGTTGCTGGTCATGGCTTCACTCTCGGCCCCATGACGGAAGGTGGCCAGGCCGCCGCGTCCCCGGGTACGGGCTTCCTGGGAGCCGTGCACCCATGATCGCGGAACGGAGCGGGAGTGACGTGCCGGGGCGGACAGATTCCCCGGACGCTCTGCGCCGGGCCTGTGCCGTGCCCGTCATCTCCCTGCCGGCCATGGTGCCGGCCCCTTCCGCTCTCCTCCGGCCGGGCATGGGTGGGTGCCGTGCACCCGGGTGCACGGCGGCCTGGTTCCGCTTGTCCGGCCGGACGAACCTGGTGGTCGTGCGGCTGCCATGACGCCGAGCAGCCGCGACCCGCCCGTGAGGAAGCCCGCGTCGTTCGCCGGGCGGACCGAAGAGCCGAACCCCTGAGGAAAACGATGACCACCAACGACACCCACGCCCACACCGGCGCCCTGAGCTGGCACCCGGAGGCGCTCGCCGAGATCCTCTCGAACGAGGGGGGCCGCCCCGTCCTGTTCACCAACGCCCGGATCGTGACGATGGACCCGCTGATCGGGACCATGACCGGTGCCGACATCCTGTTCGTCGGCGACCTGATCGTCGGCGTCGGCCCCGGCATCATCACCGCGGCACAGGACGACAACGCCATCGTCGTCGACTGCACGGGCACGACCATCGTCCCCGCCGTAGTGGACACCGTCGCCCTGGCCGGCGGCCGCGGCCGGCGCTCGGAGTACGTCGCGACGCTGACGCCCGGCAACAACACCGACTTCCTGGTGGTACCCGACGAACTCGCCGCCGACGTGCCGAGCGCGGTGGCCACCCTCGTGTCCCACCCGGAGCAGGTCCGCGCACTGGTCGCGGCCGGCCGTCCCGTCCGGTGGTCGGGCACCGAAATCTCCGGCGGGCCCACAACCCCCCAGGCCGGCATCCCCGCCGCTCCGGACCTGACCGGCAGCCCGCGGCTCGGCGTCTGGATCGACCGGCAGGACTTCCTGCACCAGGAACTCACCGCGGACGGCCGTTACGACGAGACACGGGGCGGCCGCCCCCACGCCTACCAGGGGCGGTTCTGGATCGACGGCGACCGCATCGACTACCTGGACGACCTCGGCTTCTGGGCCTACGGAGAGTTCAGGGGCGACGAGCTGCACCACGCCGGCTACGTCATGAAGCTGGGCTGAACCGCCCGGCCGGCAACGGCCGAGCCGCCCGCACACACGGCGACAACACCGGGTCCGGACCGTGCCTCCGCAGCCTTTCGGTCCTGGACGCACGACGCCCGGGTGAACGGCGCCCTGGCTGCCGGGGCCGGCCCCGCCAGAACCGGAAACCGGGCTGCCGGGCGTTCCCGGCAGCCCTCCCCCTCCCCGAAGTACTGAAAGCAGCTTTTCCATGACCCACGTCAACGGCACCGCCGCCACGGCCGCCCTCGAACAGCTCCGCCGTCGCCCCGCGGCCGAACGGCGCATCCTGTTCACCGGCGCGACCGTCGTCACCATGGACGCCGACCTCGGTGTCCTGCCCAACGCCGACCTGCTCGTCGAGGGCGACACCATCACCGCCGTCGGTCCCGGTCTCGAGGCCGGTGACGCCGTGGTCGTCGACGCCACCGGCGCCGTCCTCAGTCCCGGCTTCGTCGACACCCACCGGCACGCCTGGGAGGCCCAGCTGCGCCGGATCATGCCGGACGTCGACGACCTCGGCGCCTACGTCATGTCCACCCTGGCCGGCTACGCCACGGTCTACCGGCCCCAGGACATGTACACCGGCACCAAGCTCGCCGCCCTCACCGCGATCGACAGCGGCATCACCACCATGCTCGACTTCTCCCACAACTCCCGCACCCCCGCACACTCCGACGCCGCCGTCGAGGCTCTCCGCGACACCGGCATCCGCGGTGTGCACGCCTCCATGGGCCCGCACTTCGGTGACTGGGACAAGCAGTGGCCCGGCGACCTGACACGCCTCAGGGAGAAGTACTTCCACAGTGACGACCAACTGCTGACCCTGCGCCTGGCGACGCTCGCCACCGACGAGATCGCCGGCCCGGCCCTCGCCTACGGCCCCGAACTCGCCCGCGTCGCCAAGGACCTGGGCATCGGGGTGAGCGTGGACGCGGTCTTCGGCACAGCCTCCTCCGAGGTGATCCTGAACTGGGCGAAGGACGGCATCCTCGGCAGCGACGTCACCCTCATCCACGCCACCGGACTGACCCCCGAAGCATGGAAGGCGATGGGGGAAAGCGGCACCACCGTGGCCCTCGCCCCCACCTCCGACGCCCAGATCGGCCTGGAGACCGCGATCCCCGCCGTCGACGAGGCTTTGTCCGTCGGCATCCGTCCCGGGCTCAGCATCGACGTCGAAGTCGCCCTGGCCAGCGACATGTTCACCCAGATGCGGGCCCTGCACGCCATCCAGCGGATGCGGGCCGTCAACGCCGCCCACGGCACCGGCCGGCAGCCGGTCCGCATCACCACCCACGACGTCCTGGACTTCGCCACCCTCCAGGGCGCCCGCACCAACGGCCTCGCCGGCGTCACCGGCTCACTCACCCCCGGCAAGAAGGCCGACCTGCTGGTCATCCAGGCCGAGGACCTCAACAACATGCCGCTCAACGACCCGATCGGCACCCTCGTACTGGGCTCCGACGCCCGCAATATCAGCACCGTCCTCATCAACGGCGAGCCCCGCAAGTGGGACGGACAGGTCCTCGACGTCGACCTGCCCGCCCTGCGCAGCGAGGTCCACGCCTCGCGCGAGTACGTGCTGAACACCCACGCAGCCTGATCATCCCGTCACCGCCCCCGGCCGGCCCCTCGCCGGCCGGGGCCGACCCGGTCCCCGGCGCCTGCCATCGGCCGGTCATGCCGCACACGGGGCCACCAGACGTTCTTTCGGAGTCCCATGTCCCACCCCACCAGTGCACTCGATCACACAACCGGGAGCGGAACGCCCGGTCGGCCACCAGGCTGGGCCCCGGCCGCCAGGACCACAGCACTGCTCACCACGCTGGGCATGCTGATGGTCGGTCAGATGTACACCGTCCTGGCACTGCTGCACCCCATGGCCACCGAGTTCGGCACCACACCCGGTCAGGTCACGTGGACGGCGACGGCATTCGGATTCGCCTACGCAGCCGGGTTCCTCTTCGCCGGCCCGCTCTGCGACCGTTACGGACCACGCGCCGTGATCACCGTGGGGCTCGCGGCCGCCACGGCGTCCACCGCGGCGGTCAGCGCGGTCTCCGACCTTCCCACCGCCGTCGTGCTGCGCAGCCTGCAGGGACTGACCGCCGCGACCTTCGCCCCTGCCGCGCTCTCCTACGTCGTCCGGCACATCGCGCCTCGACACCGCGGCACCTCCCTCACCTGCATCACCAGTGGCATGCTCGCCGCCGCCGTCGTTGTTCAGGTCGGCGCGCAGGCTGTTGCGGCCGGAATCGGCTGGCGTGCGGTCTTCTGGATCAGTGCCGTGCTGATGGCCCTGAACCTGTTCCCGGTGCGCCGGGTCCTGCGACCCACTCCGCGTGGAGGCACCGACGGCGGACTGCTGCAGGCGTTCGCGGCGATGCCGCGGCTGTTGCGACAGCCGCGGCTGGGCGCCCTGTGCCTGTCCACCGTCGCCCTGATGACGGCTTTCGTCTCCCTCTACACGGCGGTGGCCATCGCGGGCCCACCGGCCGTCACCGGCGATGCCACCGCGATCCTCGCCCTGCGGGCCAGCGCGCTCCCCGCCCTGATCGCCGTACCCCTGCTGGTCCCCGTGCTCGGGCGGCTGCCCGCGCCCCTGCGCGCGGCCCTCGCCTTCACTCTGGCCTCTCTCACCGTCGCCACCGGTTCCTTCCTCGGCGGTCACACGGCGCTGCTCGCCCTGGCCCTGCTGCTGTTCGTGGCCGCCGTCGCGGTAGCGGCGCCCGCGGTCGTCGAGACCATCAACGCCAACGCCCCGCAGGCACGTGGTGCGGCGGTCGCCCTCTACGGGTGCAGCATGTTCATCGGCGCCAGCCTCGGCCCACAGCTCGCCGGTGCGCTCACGGGACTGGGCTTCGACGGCATTCTGCTCGTCGTCGCCGGGGTGCTCCTTCTGGGCGCCTCCCTGATCCTGCCGGCCATGCGCCACTCCACCCCGTGACCCCCGCCATCGGCCCGGCACACAACGCATCGGCCCCCGCAAGGACCTCCCCCGACAGCCGTACGCCGACCGCTGCTCCCCCGGCGTACCACGGGCCCGCCCGCGAGAGCCGGAACCGCCGCCGGCCGAACGCCCCGGGCTCGGCAGCGGAGTCCGTCCGGTGCGGATGCCGGCCATCGAGGCGCATCGGACGGAGCAGAAGCGTTGTCCGGGCCGGCAGCGGAAACGGTCTGCCGGAACCCGGGGGCGACAACCTCCGGCCCGGTGCCCTCCTCAGCGCTGCTCAGAGACCCGTCCGTGACGAGGCCGTCGTCCTTCGTACGAGGGGCGGTTCCCGGACCCGCCGCCTCACCGGACCGGATACCGCCCCTGGACGGTGCCCTCGGGGTCCGAACCCGGGGGTACCGCACCCAGCCGGGTCTCCGTCCGAGCCCCGGCTGTCAGCGGCACCGATGTAGTGGTCGGACCGCCGTGTCGCACGGGATGGTCAACGGTGAGCGGACACTGTCCGCGCTGTGCCATCCGCCCCCAAGCGTTCAGCGCCTACGGAACCTCGGCAGGGGCGCGCCCACAGCACGAGGAGCACCGGGGCGGGTGGGACGTCGTGGCCGCCGGGGGACCGCGCCGGGCTCCAGGCGGCCGGGTCCCTGAGCCGTGCGGGCGGCGGCCCGCCGGACGCAGACCTTGGTGATCCGTCGGGCCTGAGGCCGGGCGGGTCCACGGCACCGTCCACGCCGGCGGGCAGCGGACCTGCCCGCCGCTGGGGACGGTGGCTCCGGGAAGCCGCGGGGACGCCGACGTCACGAGCAGACGGTGTCGTTCGCCGGGACCGTCCCGTCGAGCAGATACGCGTCGACCAGCTCGGTCAGGCAGTCGTTGACGGCGTAGGTGCCGTGCCCCTCGCCGTCCACGGTGAGGTGGACGCCGACCTTCTCTCCCAGTTCGTCCGCCATCTTCTTGGCACCCTCGTAGGGAGTGGCCGGATCACCGGTGTTGCCGATGACGAGGACTGGGTTCGCGCCGTCGGCCGACACCTCGACGCTGGGTGCGTGGCCGTCAGCGGGCCAGCCGGTGCACTGGAGCAGCCCCCAGGCCATCCAGTCGCCGAACACCGAAGATGCCGTGCGGAATCGGGGCAGGTGACGGTGTACGTCCTCAAGGGTGAAGCGGTCCTTGTAGTCCGCGCAGTTCACCGCGGTGTTGGCTGCGTTGATGTTGGCGTATCCGTCGTCGTCGATCCGTTCGTTGAGGAGGTCGGAGAGCAGCAGCAGTGCGCTGCCGTCGCCGTCCATGGCGGCCTCCAGTCCGCCCCTGAGCAGCAGCCAGCTCTCCTGGTCGTAGAGGGCGGCGGCGATGCCGTTGAGGGCGTGGCTCTGGGTCAGGGGACGCCCGAACTCCGTGGGCAGGGGGTCGGTGTCCAGGCGCTCGACCAGCGCGATGATGTCCTTCTCG
Source organism: Streptomyces sp. CCM_MD2014 (assembly GCF_000772045.1). Lineage (GTDB taxonomy): Bacteria > Actinomycetota > Actinomycetes > Streptomycetales > Streptomycetaceae > Streptomyces > Streptomyces salinarius. The sequence goes on from NZ_CP009754.1 coordinate 1,737,111, forward strand.
CCCTGCTGCGGGTTCGTGCCTTCGAAGAAGCAGGAGTCCTGCCGTGCGCAGTCCTCCAGGAAGTTGCGCAGTGCGCCCTGGAACCCCTTCGCCTGGCCGAGGGCGCCGTTCAGGGCGTCCTCGGTGGGGTCGACCACGGCGTCGAAGACGAAGCGCCCGACACGCTTCGGGAAGAGATGTGCGTAGACGCCGCCGAGCTGTGTGCCGTAGGAGATGCCGAAGTAGTTGAGTTTCTCGTCGCCCAGGACGTGGCGCATCAGGTCGAGGTCACGTGCGGCCTCCTGGGTGCCGACGTGATCCAGCACCGCGCCCGACTCGCTCTGGCAGGCCCGGGCGAACGCGCGTACCCCACGCTCGCGGGCCTTCTCCTCCGTGGCGTCGTCAGGGGTGGCGTCCGCGGCCAGCCAGGCGTCCATGGCCTTCGTGTCCAGACAGTGCACGCCGGCACTGTCCCCGACCCCGCGAGGGTCGAAACTGACCAGGTCATAGCGCTTGTGAAGCGTCATGTACTCGTCGCCGGCGGCGAGGGGGAGGGTGAGCACCCCGGAGCCGCCGGGGCCGCCGAAGTTGAAGACCAGGGACCCGAGGCGCTTCTCGCCGGAGTCCGGGGACGCCTTCGCCCGGATCAGGGCCAGATCGATGGTTTCGCCATCGGGGTCCGCGTAGTCCAGCGGAGCCTTCATGGTGCTGCACTGCCACGTCGTTCCGTCCGGCAGCTTCTCGGGCCTGTCTCCGCCGCCCTGGGCCGTGGACGGAGCGGAACACGCGCTCCACTTCAGTTCCTGCTCGCTGAGAGCGGTGGGCACCGCGGGTATCGCGGCATCGCCGCGAGCGTCGTCGGCGGTCTCGGGGTTGCAGGCTGTCACCGCGGTGGCCGCCAGCACGGCGAGCGACGCCAGGGCGACAGCGGTCCGGGACATGCGAGGTTGTGCGGGCATGCTTGTGCCGGTCTCCAGTTGGTGTGGGTGATACGGGCGCAGTGGACGGCCGCTCACACGAAGTCGTGGTGGTGGGCGTACCGGTCGGTGCGTGTGCCCTGGAAGGACCTGATCCCCCCGGAGGCTCGACGCGACGACGCGATCCATGTGCCGATCCTTTCGCGCTGAACGTGCCGCCCCGTCGCCCGCCGGAAGGATCGTCGCCTAGTCCGCGGGACATAGAGCGGTGGCGCGACCGCAGGGCCGGCACCGCGTGACCCCTTGAACCCCGCGGTGTCGGGGAGGGCGACGCCCGGCCATACACTTGCGCCAATGGGGAAAGGACGTCGGGTCAGGCCACTGCCGGTACTGTTCATGGGAGCGCAACTGCTGCTGTGGTTCAGCGTCGTTGCGTCTTCGAAGGAGCCGCCGGACACCGTTGAGTGGATCACCGCCTTCTGTGCCACGGCGCTCGCTGTGGTGGCGCTCGATCGGCGTCACCGGGCACCGCTCGCCGCCCTGGGCGTCATCGTCGCGGTGTCCGTGGTGGGACAGATCCTGGCGCCACCCGACCTGCTGGGCCTGGTACCGGGGCCGGCGGTCATGGTGGCGCTGTTCACCGTCACCGTTCTGTGCAGCTGGCCCGTCGGCCTGGGCGCGACCGCGGCTGTCGCCGTCGTCCAGCTCCTGCAGGCGGCCGCACGGCACGGCGTCGGCGGTCTTCTCCTCTCCGACTGGCTCACTGGTGTCGGCCCTTTTCTGCTGGTGTCCGCTCTCGGCACCGGCCGCCGGCACTGGCTGCGGGAACGGCAGGCCACGGCGGAGCGGCTGGCCGGTGCCGAGCAGCAGCAGGCGCAGGCCGCCGAGGCGGAACGGGAACGGCTGGCCGGTGAGTTGCACGACATCAGCGCGCACCACCTCACCTCCGTCGTGGTATCCGTCGAGGCCGCCCGCAGGCTCGGTGACAGCAGGCCCGACCTGGCCGCGGAGGCACTCGCGTTCGCGCGCCGCACCGCACGGGAGACCCAGTCCGCACTGCGGCGTCTCGTAGCGGTCATGCAGGTGGACGACCCACCGGCTCCCCAGGCGATGACCGCTCCGATCGAGACGCTGATCGCCGGATTCGGCAGGCTGGGCCGCCCCGTCTCCGTCTCCCTGCCCGCTGATCTCACCGGACCCGCGGCGGAAGCGGCCCACGGCATCATCCGGGAGGCCCTGACCAACGCCCTTCGCTACGCGCCGGGCGCCGCGGTCAGCGTGCGGGTGCAACGGGCCGGGGACACTTTGCATCTGACCGTCGACAACGGCAGGCCGCCCGGCGGCACGGACACCGGCACGGCGGGGATCGGCTCCGGCCGGGGGGTGGAAGGAATGCACCGGCGTGCCGCCGTCCTCGGCGGGAGGCTGTCCGCGGGACCCCGCCCCGACGGAGGCTGGCGCGTACACGCCGTGCTCCCCGACGCCGCGTCCGGCCCTCGGCCGAGCCCAGGACGTCGGCGCGACTTTCCTCGCGAACAGCGGATCGCGGACAGGGCGGTCTTCGGCTCGGCCGCCGCGGTGGCGTCGGGCGTCGCCCTGACGAAGGCGGAGGACGCCGGCTACGGGGCCGGCACCTGCCTGCTGCTCGTGTCGGTGCTGACCCTCCACGCACTGCCGTTGCTGTGGCGCCGCCACGCGCCCTGGGCGGTCCTGGCGGTGACCGGGGCCGCCGCCCTCCTGTGGCCGGTTCTGCTCCGCGGTGGTGCGCTGCCGCCGTCCTCCGCGATCTGCTTCCTCGGCGGCGGCATCGTCGCACCGGCCGCGGTCTACGCGGTCGCGGCGTACGGCCGGGTCCTGAGAACCGCGCCCGTGCCCTCCGGCCGACACGTCCCGCCGCCGACGGCGCATCCACTGACATCTCCGGCGGGCTCACGGCTGTCGTTTCTGTCCGTGCCCGCCGCGGTTCTCCCGTCGGCGATCTCCTTCACGTCCGCCTTCGCCGCCGACGGGACGCTGCTCGGAGACCCGGCCGGGCCTTTTCTCGTGCTGTTTCTCGCCTGCTGGACGCTGTTCCTGTCCGGCCTGGGATGCACGGCCGCCTGGGGGGCGGGATGGCTGATGCACAGGCGTCGCAGGCGGGAACTGGGCCGGGAGGACACGGCCCTCACCACTGTGCTGTCGAGCACGAGGGCCATGGTCCACGGCGAACGGCAGCGAGTCGCCGTCGGTCTGCGGGAGACGGTGCTCCGGCAGACGGACCGGATGATCTCCTCGGCTGAGGAGGGCAGCCTGGAGCAGGTGGCCGCGGCTACGCGGGCGACACTGAGCGCCATGCGCCAGTTGCTCGGAAGCCTGGACGCCGGCAGAGCGCCGAAAGCGCCTCGAAGAGCCGTCGTGACGAACACCCCTCGCATGTAGAAGTGTCCGTGCCGACAGGTCGGCGACTGCGTGGCGGCCTCTGGATGCGCACGCCGACCTGGTGGGTCCCGCGCACCGCCTCCATGGGAGGATGCGGCGCAGACAGTGGCCCGGGTGCGGGCGAAGAGAGGAGCAGGACCATCGGTATCCGTGTGCTGGTCGTGGACGATCAGGCGATCGTCCGCGCGGGTTTCGTGGCGATCCTGACGGCCGAAACCGACATGACCGTGGTCGGCGAGGCAGCGGACGGTGACGCGGCTGTGGCGATGTCGGCACAGCTCGCGCCCGACCTGGTGCTCATGGACATCCGCATGCCGGGTATGGACGGACTGACGGCGACCCGGCTGATCACCAATCACGGTAGCGGCGCCCGGGTTCTGGTGCTGACCACGTTCGACCTCGACGCCTATGTCTACGAGGCTCTGCGCGCCGGGGCCTCCGGCTTTCTGCTCAAGGATTCCGAGCCGGAGGACCTCCTGGCCGCGATACGGGTGGTCGCCTCCGGTGACGGCGTCCTCGCGCCCGCGGTCACGGGGCGTCTGATAGCAGCCTTCGCTCAGGGGGCCTCCTTCGCTCCGGAGATCACAGGGGCGCTGGACAGCCTCACCAACCGCGAACGCGAGATCCTCGTCCTCGTCGCCACGGGCCTGAGCAACGCGGAGATCGGCGCGCGTCTGGAAGTAGCCGTGGGAACGGTGAAGGTGCACGTGAGCTCAGTGCTCACCAAGCTGGGCCTACGGGATCGTGTGCAGGCGACCATTTTCGCCTACGAGAGTGGGCTGGTCCGCCCGTCGGTGACGCCGGCTCTCTGAGCGGCCCTCCGCTTGCCTGCACCAGGGCGATCAGAGGGAGAGTTGGCCGCGAAGTCGGCAGGCGCTATCGCGGACCCGCGGTGGACTGCGCCGCCGCTGCCCTGCGCGGGCCGACTCCGCCCAGTCTTCTTCGCCTGCCGTCCAGGACCCCGAAAGCAAGGCCGCCCAGCGCGGACGGGCCAGGCCCCGGAACAGTCACCGCCGGGCCTTTGTCCGCTCCCCGTGCGCTGCTACTCGGCAGGTACGACCACGAAGACCACCGGCAGCGAAGGTCACGAAACCCGCACGGGTCGTTCCGTGATCTCACTGCGACGATCCGTGCCGTCGAGACACGGGGTTCGCGGACGGACGAGACGGCGCGTTGCTCCTGCCGGTGATCGACGAGTCGCGCCACATCAGTTACTGAAGCAATGCGAAGGTCACCTGTACGGCATCTTCCATGCATGATTCCTGGCTTCTCCTGCCCATGAAGCTCCCCTCACGCCCTTCGCGGAAGTGAACCTCGCCGGCGGTCGAGACAATCGACACTGCTGGGAGTGCGTCGTTCGACGGTCGGCGAGACGGCCGCCGACCCTGCGAATCATTCCTCACAAGAGGGACACAAGGTGCCATGTTGCTGTCACTCGTCCAGCCGCCGTATCGCGGCATCGTGTGCTCGGATATGTCCCGCAGCTCCGACGAGAGGCTCGATACACGAGGAGGATGGGACCCACCGTGCCTGCACCCACCGTCTGGGAAGGAACCCGCTTGAGGGCGAACGCGCCGTCGCCTTCGTCTTCTTCGGCATCGACGAGCAGACGAGCGGCAGCAGGGCTCCCGAGGAGCTGACCGCGGCCGCCCGCTTCTGCCGCCCCTTCATGCTGTTGGCGGACGGACCCACCGAGGCGCGAACTACCCGGCCCCAACGGCGGGCAGACGATCCTTCCGGCGACTCCTGGGAGACCACACGCTCCGCAGTCGTCGACGCAACGGGCCGATCCGGCGGGCCGCCGTCACTGCCCCGGCGACACCCCCGCGACACCCTCGAGAACGCCACGCCCTCCACGAGCGGCGCTGTTCTCGCCACCCGTCCGGCGAGCATCTTCGCCGGCCGCTCTTCGACCGTTCCCGGCACCGGATGGGCGCGAGGTGGCGGTTGACGGCCCGTGGTCCGGGCACAGGCCACGTCTCTTCCCACAAGCCAGGCGCACCACAGCGCTCCCCGCACCCGCAAGAAAGTACGAACCATGTCTTTGCCCCCACTGCACATACCGCCGGACGGTGGATCCCCTGTGTTCCTCGTAGGAGACACCTACACCACCTTGCTCAGCGCCGCTGACACCGGCGGTGAACTGGCCCTGGCCGAGGCCGTCGTTCCGGCCGATGCCGGCCCCCCGCCGCACACCCACCATGGCGAGTCCGAGACGTTCGTTCTTCTTGAGGGAACACTTCGTGTGACCGCCGGTGACGAGCAGTTCGACGTCGAACCCGGAGGGGTTGTGTACGTCCCCCAGGGCGTTCGTCACTCCTTCAAGAACACCAGCCCGGACCACCCCGCCCGCATGTACTTCCTCTATGTGCCTGGCGGCATGGACGGCATGTTCCAGGAGATCGGCCGCCCCGGTGTCCGGGGCCAGGTCGGCCCTCCCCTCGACCCGGCCGATGTGGTCGCCATGGGCGAGGTTGCCGAGAAGTACGGCTACACCCTCGGCTGAACGACCGCCCCTCCGCGACGCCGCCGCAACCGCCGTACCCGGTGCTTGGGCGGACGTTCACCAGACGCATACCGGTCACCGGCCACGGTGCGCCGAGATGGCGTCCCACTGTGTGCAACGCCAGTGCGTTAAGGGTTCGTGCGCCCTGTCGAGAAGGCGGGACCTCTGGTAGTTCGCATGGTGTCGAAACCTTTGCGAGTGTCCCGGAGGTTCCGTTGCCGCAGAATCCTGTCAGCGTCAGGTCCGGTGCGACAGCCCTCGACGTGTATGCGCCCGGCCATCTGGGCGAGTTGACCGAGATCATCGATCCCGAGCTGATCGGTGCGGTCCTGGAGGACAGCGGTGCCCGGCAGCAGCGGCTACGGCTGCTCGACGGGGACGGTGAGGTCGGCGGTCGAGCGGTGAACGGCGGGCCGGGAGGCGCCGAGCGTCCTCAGGATTCTCAGCATGCGCACGTTGTCCAAGCCGGTCATGACACTCATGGAGCAGCAGCCGAAGGTGCGGGCCTGCTCCCGGGCGTACTGCGCCAGCGTGGTGCCCAGGCCACGGCTCTGCCACGGATCCTCGATCATGATGCCGAGTTCGGCGGTGCTGGGCTCGGTCGTGCGGACCAGGTTGGTGGTCGCGATGAGTCGCTGTGGGTCGTCCTCCGGGTGGGTGACCCAGGTGAGGCCCAGGCCGGGGCGGGTCAGGTGGTGGAACTCGCCCCGGCGCAGGGAACGCCGGGCGGCCTGGTAGCGCGCGAAGCGCGTCTCGAGCGAACAGCGGTTTTGCAGCGCGTTCACCGCGTCGAAGTCAGCGAGCGTAGCGGGACGGGTGAGGGTGCGGGTCCCGGTGTGAGGCAGACGGGGGCGATGGGGTGTGGTGGTCATCGGGGCGGGGGCGGCATAGTGGTCCTCGGCTTATGAAGTCAGGGAAGGCGGGGGCAGGGCACGGTGCAGGAGTGCGGCAACCGCCGACAGCCGTTGCGGGGCCACCGACCGGGGCTCGTCACCGTCATTTGCGGTGTCGTCCCCCATGGCAGGATCCCGGCCCCTTGGAAGGGGGTCATTCCCGTGCGGGCCCGGCCGGAGCGGGAGGCTGTCGTCCATGACGAAGCTGACCGTCGAAGCATGGGGCTGAACAGCCGTGTCGGCGACGCTGCCGAACGACACGGAGTGTTCGGAACACGCGCCCCGCGCCCCGCTCACCGACACGACCTCTCGGTCCGGGGCCGCAGCAGCGTTCCGAACTCAGGGGAACGGAACCCCGGACCGTCACAGATCAAGGTTCACCAGACTACGGGAGAGGGACACTCACGCGTCGGGGTCCTGGTGGTAGGCGTGACGGTCGGTGTGTGGGCCTCGGGAGGACGTGAGGAACCGGAGGGCCGACGCGACGAGCACGGTGATCAGAAGGGCGACGCTGAGCAGGAAGGTCCATTCGACCCACGCACCGCCGGACCGCCCCTTCTCGAACGCTGAGAACAGCCGTGCGCCCACGGGGTAGGAGATCATGCAGACGATGACGAGGGGCCAGAAGGACAACACCTTGAGAGGCTTGGTCCACGCGGTGAGGGCAAGGGCCACAACAGCGATCAGGGCGACGAGAACATGCATGCGATCCATGAGCCGATCCTTTCGCGCGGAATCCGCTGCGATCTCGGCCACCAGGAGGAATCGCACCTAGTCCGCGAAGCATAGACCCGCACGAGGGTGCCGCCCTTCCGCCTGCCGCCCTCGTGCGTCAGCGCTCCACGCGGCTCTGTTCCCGGTCGCCCACGGAGGAGGTGTACCCGTCCGGCACACCGGACGGGTACACCTCCTCATGCCACAGACGAGCCGAGACGCGCTCGACCGCAGTCCTGAGATGACGGCGGTAGGTGCTCAGAGACACTCCCAGTCGTTCGGCCGCTGCCCGGTGCGTGGCCGTCCCTTCGACGAACGCGGTCACCGCGGCCTGGTGCGGTCCGTGCCCGCCTTGCTCCTCGGCCAGCTCGTAGACGGCCTGTTGGAGCACGGACGCCAGGTCTGCACCGCCTACGGCAGCCACCCGGCTACGCCGCAACGGATTCAGCGCGAGCTCCGACGGCCGCCGCAACGCACGCAGTGCCGCGTGCACGGCGTCGGCGAACTCCTGCTCGGACAGGACCCCTGTCCGCGTCCGCGCCTCGTCCGTGCGGACGAGGCCGGTACCGTTCACGCGATGGCAGGGGTCGCGGCCGTCGCCCTCACCCGACACGGAGTGCAGCAGCCCCCGCAGCCAGTCGGAAGCGGGGAAGACCCGCACGTCACGGGCGAACAGACGCTGGAGAACGCCACCGACGCCCCAGCGGTGCTCCGTGGGAAGCAGCCCGTGCCGGCGCAGCGCCCCGTCCCAGACGCCGTCGTCCCGGAGCACGAAGAACACCCAGGCCGGTCCGCCGGTCCGCACGGTCTCCGCGACGAGGCCCCGCAGCGACAGCGCCATGGCCGATGAGGCGTCCCGTCGCTCTTGCGGGCCGGCGTGGAAGCGGGCCACCGAGATCCGCTCGTTCGCCCGCAGTGGCCCGTGCCGCCGGACGTGGTCCCAGACGGCGGCGACCACGGGATCTGCTGTCTCCCCTTCGTACGCCGTCAGCCGCAGCCAGGCCGAACAGGCTCGCGGTGGGCCGTACGGGAGCGGCCGCCGGACCCTGAACGCCTCCGGCTGGTGATGCAGCCAGAACCGTGCGTTCTTCACAGATTCCGGCCCCTCGCAGTCCTCGATCAGGCCGAGCACGGTGGCCTCGTCCACAGGCTTGCACGCCTCGTCCTCGTGGCTGTCCCGCGCGGCCCCCTCATGGGCGGGTGGCAGCACCGTGATGTCCCGGTACAGGCGGTGCAGGGCTCCCGCAGCGTCCAGGGCGCGGTCGAAAGGCACGGTGCGTATCTGCTCCACCAGGTGGTCGTGCAGGCGCTCGTGCAGAGCGGCGAACCCATCGGGGTCGTTCCATCTGGCGTCGTGCTCGACCGTGTTGCGTACCGCCTCGTCCAGCAGCAGGCCGCACCCGACGGCCGTCACCCAGGGCTGCGCTCGCAGCCACGCGAACGACCGGGCCGCCGCGCCGGCGCCGAGTTCGGCGCGCAGCAACTCCTCCGTGACGGTACCTGCCCGGGCGGTCACCTGCAGAGCCCGTCGGTGCTGCTCGGTGGGAAGACTGCCGACGAGACGGTGGAACAGGACCGCGGTCAGCCGTCGGGAGACGCCCCCGTCCATGGACCACCCCGCTTCCCCACCGGTGCGGGCGGTGGCCGCGACCAGGGACAGAGCCAGGGGATTGCCGCCCGCGAACTCCCGCACGGGGACGTGCAGGGGCGGCGGCACGTCCTGGTCGCCCAGGACCTTGGTGGTCTCCTCCGCGTTCAGCGCGGGCAGCTTCACGGACCGGGCGCAGGCGGCCCAGCCGGGATCGGTTCTCCAGCCGAGCTGCGGCGGGGTTCTTGACGCCATGACCACGACCGCATCACTCGGTACGTCGGGCAGGAAGCTCTCGCGCAGCCACGCCTCCAGCCCGGTGCACCGCTCCAGGCTGTCGACCAACAGGACGGGTGCGGGATCGTCAAGGACGTCACGGAACGCATCCAGGCGACCGCAGGCGTCCGCCGGTGTCCTCGCACCGTCCACCCACACCACCGTCCTGCCGGCGGCGGTCGCGTCCAAGGACAGGCGGTGCAGCAGGGCGGACTTACCGATACCGCCGGGCCCGTGCACGAAGAGGACGGGACGGGCTTCGGCTTCTCCCGCCAGTGCCGCTCGGAACGCGTCCCGCTCGGCCGCCCTGCCGACGAAGGCCCGGGCACGTGCGGCGTCCACGTGCTCGCCGAGCAGACCGCCACCACAGGAGCCGGCGGGGTCCGTGGCGTTGCTGCCGCTCACTGGGTCGGCTCGGGTAGGGACTGGTCCCGGACTCACCGGAACTCCTCTGCGAAGGGATCGGTCAACCCCTCCAGTCCAACCGTCCCGGTCGTCCGCGAGCTCCGCCTTCGAGTGGAACTCGCGGATCGGCCGACCGGACGAGGTCGCTCTCCTGCTCGTCCTGGAGAACGAGTACGTGCACCCGGACGCTTCTGCACAGACATCCGGACTGTCCGTGCTCGCGCTGACCCACGGACGAGGGGTAAGCCGTCTTCCGGTGTCCCGGCGGGCCGCTGTCGGTCGGCGCGGTCTACCGTGGACCGTCATGAGCTCACTGAACTCGTGGCCGCGCCGCCGTCTGCCCCCCGCCCTGACCGACCTGGCCCTGGGCGTTCTCCTGACAGGCTGGTGCCTGGCCCTGCCGTCCCTGGTCCCTGCGAGCGAGGCCCTGCACAACGCGCCGGGCGGCTGGTGGGTCGCGCTCATCCTGGTCTGCGGTGCGCCCATTACCGTTCATCACCGGTTCCCGCTGGCGAGCCTCGTGGTTGTCGCGGTCGCCTGCAGCATCCTTCAGGCGCTGCGTTACGTGCCCCACCTGGTGGGGCCGCAGGGGACCGCGATCAGCCCCACCTACCTGTGCGCCGCGACTGCCCTGTTCCTGACCGCCGTGCGGACCGAACACCGCACCGCCGCTCTTGTGGCGCTCCTCCACGTTCCGGCGCTGTCCGTGACGGAAGCCGTGCTGGCGCCCGCGGGTCACTGGCTTGCCGCGGGCGCGACCGAGGCGGTGCTGACGGCCGCGGCCTGGTCCCTCGGCCGGCTGGTACGAACCCGGACCGCTATGCAGGATCAGGCGCTGGAGCGCGCCAAGGCACTGGAGGGTGAACAGCTCGCCAAAGCCCGTGCCGCCGTCATGGAGGAACGCGCGCGCATCGCCCGGGAACTGCACGACATCGTCGCCCACAACGTCAGCCTCATGGTCGTGCAGACCATCGCCGCCGACCGGGTCCAGGCCCGCGACCCGGAGAAGGCCCACGAACTGCACCGCACCATCGAGGAGACCGGCCGGGCCACCGTCGCCGAGCTACGGCAACTGCTGGACGTGCTCCGCACCGACGACGAGGACGACACCGACCCCAGCAAGCAGCCGCCGCAGCCCACCATCGACGCCATCCCGGCGCTGCTGGAGTCGGTACGTGCCGCCGGTCTCCAGGTCCACTGCGCCATCAGCGGGGAACCGGGCGACCTGTCGGCCGGCTCGCAACTGGCGGTCTACCGGATCGTGCAGGAAGCCCTCACCAACACGCTCAAGCACGCGGGCCGCACCCGCACCGCCGTCACGCTGGCGTGGGAGCACGACCGTCGCAGGCTCTCCTTGAGGATCTGCGACGCGGGCCCCGGCGAGCAGGCCGCGCCTTCACCGGCCCACGTCTTCGACCGGGGGGCGGGGCACGGGCTGGTCGGGATCCGGGAACGGGTCGCGGCCATGGGCGGCACACTGCACACCGGTCACCGGCCCGGAGGCGGTTACTGTGTGCATGCCGCCCTCCCCCTTCCGTCCGTGTACGGCCCGCCCCCGCCGGACGACCGGAGCTCCTGCGTCCTCGCCGATCCCGTTGGCCACGAGGACGGCACCGGGTCCCACGACAACGAGGCCGGGACCGCCCTCGCTCTCCCGGTCACCTGAGTCAACGCCGCGACCGGTCCGCGGGTGACAGCAGCGGGGTTCCGGACAGCTCGTGCTCCCACATGATCCGCGTGATCCGGCGTGTCGCCCACGCCAGGTGGCGGCGGTAGGTGCTGAAGGGAAGCCCCAGGCGCCGAGCGGCGGCCGCCTGCGTCGAGGCCCCTTCGACGTAGGCGGCGGTCGCCGCCCGGTAGCCCTTGTCACCACCGCGCTCGAGCGGCAGGCTGCCGATCGCGCTGGTGACCACGTCCTTGAGACCCATGCCGTGCGCCAGGACGAGACGACTGCGCTGGAGCGGGTTGAGCGCCAGCTCACGTGGCCGGCGCAAGGCTCGCAGAGCGGCCTTCGCGGCGACGGCGAACTCCTCCTCGCCCAGCACCAGGATCTCCGCCGCCGTGCGCGGATCCTTCCCGGAGCGGGCTGGACCAGGAGCGGCGCCGGTGAGCAAGGGAGCGTTCGCCGCACCCCCCAACACCGCGGGCAGGGCACGCCGGTCGCAGGCGAAGAGACGGTGACGGTGGCCGTCGACGGTCACCGTGCCGGCCGTCGGCTCCATGGCGTGGTGGCGCAGATGAGAGTCCCAGAAGCCGTCGTCGCGCAGGACGGCGAACGCCCAGGCCAGTCTGTCGTCGCGGATGATCTCCCCCACCATGCGCCCGAGGGACGCGTCCATCACGGGGGAGGGACGGTGATCGCCGTACTCGCCGACGTGGAACCGCGCCAGCGCGATGTGCTCGCCGGCCCGCACCGGACCGTGCTTCCTGGTGTGCGCCCAGGCGGCGGCGACGACCGGGTCCTCCGCCTCCCCTTCGAAGGGCGTGAGCCTCAACCACGCCGAACCTCCGACGTCATCCTCACCGGGCCCGAGGCGGCGCAGATGGACGTTCTCGGGCTGCTCGCGTAGCCAGTGCGCGGCTATGCGCGCCGACTCCGGTCCCTCCTGGCGGCGTATCCGGCGGATCAGCGTCGCCTCGTGCCCGACCGCGCGGGGCAGCTCTTCGGCCCGGCCGCCCGACGGCCGGCCGTGCGCATCTGCCAGAAAGCGCCCGGAGCGGTGGAGGAAGCGCAGGTCCCCCACTGTCTCGAGGACGCGGGAAGCGGGTCCGAGCCGCGTCCGTTCGAGCAGGTGGCCCCGGATCCTCCGGTGCAGTTCTGCGAATCCGGCCGGATCACGCCAGCGCAGATCGGCTCTCAGCGCCTCGCGTACGACGGCGTGGGGTGCCACACCGAGCCGGGTGGTCTGGACGAACGGCTGGTCGCGCAGCCAGAGGAAGAGATCCTCACCCTGGTCACCGAGGACCGCCCGCAGCAACGCCACCGAAGTGACGCGGGCCTGGGCGCACACGTCCAGGGCTGCCTGGTGAGCCTCGTCGGGCGGGGTACCGACGAGCCGGCGCAGCAGAGTGGCGACGGCGTCCTGGCCCAGCGCAGGATCCGCGCAATCGGCACCGCCCCCGATCTCCGTGCGCACCGCCGCCTCCGCGGCCAGGGCGAGAGCCAGGGGGTGCCCTCCGGTGAACTCCGTCAGGGCGTCGTGCAGGTGAGGGAGCACGCCTCGCTGCCGGAGGAACGCCGCTGCGTCGGGGTTGCTCAGACCGCCGAGGGACAGTACACGCAGCAGCCCCGTCCAGCCCGGGTCGGCCGGCCAGTGAGGGTCAGGCTCGTGGCGGCTCGCCACGACGGCCACGGTGCCCCAGGGGAGGCGGGGCAGGCACTCCTCACGCAACCAGCCCTCCAAGGACCGGCAGTGCTCGAAGGAATCGACGAGCAGAACGGCTCCAGGCTCCCGCGTGACGGGACGTACGGCACGCGTGAACGCATCGGCGGTCGCCGGCGTGGTCCGCCCGTCGACCCGTACGACGGTGCGGCCTGCGGCACGGGCCTCCAGCGCGAACCGGCGCAAGAGCATCGACTTGCCCGTGCCCTCCGGACCGTGCAGGTAGAGAACGCAGGCGGCGTCGGATGCGCCGTGCAACGCTGCGCGGAAGGAATGGAGCTCATCCCTGCGTCCAAGGAATGAACGCTCCCGGACTCGTTCCAACCGCCGGCCCAGGCTGCCGCCGCGCGTGCTCACTCACTCCGCCTCTCCGTCTCGCCCGACGCGCCCGGGCCGCTGACCGCGACAGCGCGGAGCGCGGCCGCGACGGGAGTACTCCGAGAGGAGCATATGCGTCCGTGGATCACCACGGGCGGCCGCCCACGAGGGGTGGAGAGTTCGTCGCCCCTGCACCCTCGGCGGCCGCCGTTGAGCACAGGTGAGCACATGACGACCACCGCTTGAGCAGCCGGTGGCGCGCGGGAGTGCTGACCATGGGACGGTCCCCGCCACACGAGTACCCCCCCCCGGCCCCCGCCCCCATGCCCATGCCCATGCCCACAACTGGAATGTCCTCCTCCTGCCCCGTCGATGTCGTCCTCTCGCTGCGCCGGGAGAAGACAGCCCGTCTGCTGCGCACCATGCGCCCGTACCACGTGCTGCCGGCCCTGTCCCACTCATGGGGCTCCGCACCGGCCTACATGTCGCTGCTGCGCAGGCCCGACGGGCTGGCCGTCCTCGATGTGTCCGAGGACGGTGGAACGGACCGACTCGAGCAGCGCGTGCGCGTGCTCAGCACGATCTCCTCGGTCGTGGTGCTGGCGCCCCGGGACGTGGACGTGGTCGCCACGCTGCGTGCGGGGGCCGTCAACGTGCTCCCCCGGGACACCCCTCCCAGGGAGTTGGCCGGTCGGATCGTCGCCGAACGTAGGTGGATCGATCTCTCTTCGAGGCGTCAACGCCTGCAGGTACCAGTCCGGAGCCGTCCGCAGGTCGTGCCTCACCAGGCTTCTCAGCAGGTGTTGTTGGAACTTCTGAGCCTGCCTACCCGTCAGTGGTGTTGTCACGATCTGGGACTACTGCTCGGCACCGCCGGGGAGCCGGTGCGCAAACGGGCGCTGCAAGCCCGTGTGATGCGGCTGAACGGACGTCTGACGCCGTACGGGGTCTCTGTCGACGCCGTACATCGGTGGGGCCGGACCAGGTACACGGGTATGCGCGAGGCCGTGCCGTACGAAGTGCCGCCCGAGCAGTTGCCGTTGCGCCTCTGATCTCGCGCCCCGCGCTGACGACTCGTTCGTGGGAGGCCGTCAGGGAGGAGCAGCCTGTCAGCGGACGGTGGAAGCGTGCCCGACCGGTGTGACCAGGCCGGCGTCGTAGGCCAGGATCACCGCTTGCACCCGGTCACGCAGGTGGTACTTCTCCAGGATATGAGCGATGTGTGTCCTGACCGTGTTCTTGCTGACGTCCAACTCCTGAGCGATCTCCTCGTTGGACAGCCCCCGACTCAGCGCACGCAACACGTCGACCTCGCGGACCGTGAGATGCTCCAGCCGCCTGGACGCGGCCCCGACGGCCGGCTGAGGCAGACGGGCGAAGCGGTCCAGAAGCCGCCGAGTGACACGGGGGGACAGGACCGCGTCACCGGCGGCCACCATCCTTACAGCCTCCACCAGAGACTGTGCGGGCCCGTCCTTGAGCAGGAAACCAACGGCCCCAGCCCTGAGAGCGTCCAGGACGTGCCGATCCAGGTCGAAGGTGGTCAACATCACGACCTGGGCTTCCGCACCGGACTCCACGATGCGCCGGGTGGCCTCGACACCGTCCGTGCCGGGCATGCGGACGTCCATCAGGACGACGTCCGGCCGCACGGCGAAGACCTGCTCAACAGCGGAGTCGCCGTCGGACGCCTCGCCGACAACGGCGATGTCCGGTTCGCATTCGAGGATGAGACGGAAACCGGTGCGGATCATCTGCTGGTCGTCGACCAGCAGAACGCGGACGGACTCCATGGAAGAGGCTTCCTTCGTGCGGTGCACCGGCGTGCGGTGCGGGTGAAACGGGCGGCCGTCGACTGCCGCCCCGAGCAATGCGCCGATGACGAGCATGTGTACCGGCTCTCGATGACGACAGATCACGATATCTGCACGGGTCGTCCGGGACGCGCTGGGTCGATGCGTGCAGCGTGACGCAGCCGACGTGGAGAGACGAGATGGCACGCTGCTCCGGCCTGGCGACTGATCAAGCCGACCCGAGAGGGTTGCTCCAGCAACTGAGGAATCATCTGTCGGAGCTCTTACCCTTCGCCTTACTGCCTCACATGCCCCTACAGCATGCAGTACACGCTTACGCAGAAGTAAACCACGATCAACTTCGTGAAGCGTGCCGTCCGGGTGATGGGCTGCGTTCGCGGGCGGTGCTGACATCGCACGACCGCCGGTATCGCCGTGGGACATCGTGCCGCCGTGCCACGTCCTCCTGTGATCCGATGGGCTCGCTGCCCCGATCAGGGGCCGAAGGCTCAACGAAGGGAACCACCGTGGCAACCACGCGCTCCGCACACACCGTCTGGGAAGGCAACCTGCTCGAGGGCAACGGTGTCGTCACCTTCGACTCGTCCGGCATCGGCGGGCAGCCGGTGTCGTGGCCGTCGCGCGCCGAGCAGGCGAACGGCAGGACCAGCCCGGAGGAGCTGATCGCCGCCGCCCACTCCAGCTGCTTCTCCATGGCGCTGTCGCACGGCCTGGCCGGCGCCGGCACCCCGCCCACCAAGCTCACCACCTCCGCCGACGTCACCTTCCAGCCCGGCGAGGGCATCAAGGGCATCCACCTAACCGTGGAGGGCACCGTCCCCGGCCTCAACAACGACACCTTTGTCGCCGCCGCCGAGGACGCCAAGAAGAACTGCCCGGTCAGCCAGGCCCTGACCGGCACGACCATCACCTTGACCGCGAAACTGGCCTGAAACAGGGGCGGGGACCGGCCACATGGCGTGTCGGGACGGAGCCGGTTCTGTAACGGAACTGCGGTGCAGTCCCCCAGAGGTCTGACTCACGCACCCGCTGAAGACGCGTAGTGGCGATTCGAAGTGGGCAGGCCACGGCGTTGCCACCGGAGGCGGCGCGGCCTCGCCGGCCTGCCACCCTCACGGGCGGCGGGCCGGCCCCGTCTTATCGTCCCTTGTGTGCTCGGCGCAGGGGACGTGCCGTCTTCCGGCCGTATGCTCGTGCCGAGGTCGTCCAGCGGGCCCGTCGGCGGTCATCACCACGATCGCAGCCGTCACCGTGGCCGACGCGACCGGCAGCATGACCACACGCGGCCGGCCCAGCGGCCCACGACGCGGCCGGCGTCAACGGGCTCGACATCCTGCCTGCCCTCGCGGCAATCACTGCTGACGTCGTCCAGCCAGTAAGCATCCGTCAGTTGAGCGAACGTCACACCATCTCCGTCGTCTCCCAGAAGGCTCATACCTGAGACAACGACGCACCCCCACATGGGCTATCGCCTTCCACGACTCGGCTGCAAGACCGTAATCACTCGACTCGCCGAGACCGTCGCGGAGGCAACGATGACTCGGAGCCGGCAGCAGCCGCTCGTTTCCCGCAAGCCTTTCTTGTGAAGGGACGGACAGCCGCTGCGAAGCCACGACGAGGATAGGCGGTTACCTCAGCGGTGTGCCCCTACCGCGCAGTCGTCGGAGCAAGGCGTCCTCGTCGGCGGCGACAGCGCCTGGGTCCCAGCCCTCCAGTGGAACGGCGCCCACGCGCCGCCCGGCGGGGTCCAGCAGGTGACCGGCGAGCTTGACCGGCCACAAGGTGACCGCGCGATCGTCGACGGTGAGTCCTGGGAAGGGTGCGGTGAGCTGCGACTCGAAGACGTGGATGTCGTCGACGGACCGCAGCCAGGCAGCGAACAACAGATTGTGCGGGCCGGTGAGGGAGGCGACCAGCCGCACCTCGCGCAGCCCGGAGACATACGCAGCGATCCGTGCGGTGTCCTTCGGCGGAGCCGAGCACCACAGACTCACGCTCACCGGCCAGCCGGACAGGCCGCGTGCCACCTCGCAGTGTTCCAGGCGGCGCAGGCGGTGCCGTACCGTCGTCGGGCTCAGTCCGGTGCTCCGTGCCAGTCCGGCGACCGACTGACGCGGTTCGTCAGCCAGGGCCCGCACCAGTGCCTGATCCTCACGTCGCACAGGTGAGCTCCCCGCCCCGGGCGCGGCGGTGCTCGCTGTCCGCGCGAGCCGCGGCCGAGCCGACGTACGGTCCAGCCGCCACCGGCTGCCGTCCATGTGCAGAGCGGTCGCGATCTGGGTCCGGCTCGCCGCGGCCCCGGGCCGTGCCCCCACGCGCATCCCGGTGTAGCGGGCCAGCTCGGCCAGACCGCCGAACACGCACGTCAACACGAGCCCTCGGGCCCCGGTGACGTGCTCGACGCTGAACACATGCGGTTCGCCGGCGAGTTCGACCGCGACGTCGTGCACCCGCCTGGAGCGCAGTCCACTTCCACGAAGGCGACAATCAACGGCGCCCCCTCCAGGCTGACGGGGTAGCAGCTGAACCACGCGTGCCCCGCTGTGGCGAGCCGGGCCCAGCGTCGCGCCGCAGTCGAGGGGTCGACACCTAGTACTCCAGTCAGAAATCGTTGCCTGAGCTGGTCGGTTTCGTTGTGCTGGTCATGGTGGGGATGGATGAAGCCGGCTTGTGGACTGCGGAGTTGGAGTCGGTGTTCGCGCGGGTTGCGGGCCGGTTCTCGAGGGTGGATCTGCGGTGGCGGATGCGGGACTACGTGCGGGGTCTGCTGGCTCCGGTGGAGCGGAAGAACGGCTGGCAGCTCGCCGAGTACGCGGGTCACCGCGGGCCAGCAGGCATCCAGCATCTGCTGAACGGTGCGGCCTGGGACGTCGATGCGGTCCGGGACGACCTGCAGCAGTACGTCGCCGAGCGCCTCGGCACCCCGGACGGGGTCCTGATCGTGGACGACACCGGCTTCCCCAAGAAGGGCACCACGTCCGCTGGGGTGCAAAGGCAGTACTCGGGTACGGCCGGCCGGACAGAGAACTGCCAGATCGGAGTCTTCGCCGCCTATGCCTCGGCCAAGGGCAGAGCGCTGGTGGACCGGGAGCTGTATCTGCCGAAGTCCTGGACCTCGGATGCGGACCGGTGCCGGGCGGCGAAGGTTCCTGACAGTCGCGGTTTTGCGACCAAGGGCGAGCTGGCCCGCGCGATGATCCTGCGGGCGCTGGCCTCACGCCTGCCGGTCGCCTGGGTGACGGGCGACTGCGCCTACGGACAGGAATGGCGCATGCGCCGCACCCTGGAAGAAGCCGGGGTCGGCTACGTCCTGGCCGTGCCGAAGTCACAGCAACTGCACGCTCCCTTCGGCCGTATCGACCAGGCCGTCGCTGATGCCCCCGGCGAGGCATGGGAACGCCACTCCTGCGGCGACGGTGCCAAAGGCCCGCGCCTCTACGACTGGGCCGCCGCACGCCTGCCGGCGATCGGCGCCTTCGACGGCGACCGGCCCACCCACGAGCGGTGGGTACTGGGCCGCCGCAGCCTGGCCCGCCCGGACGAGATCGCCTACTACCTCGCCTACGCCCCCAACGGCACCAGCGTTGCTGACCTGGTCCGAATCGCCGGCTCGCGCTGGGCGATCGAGGAAGCCTTCCAAGCCGCCAAGAACGAATGCGGCCTCGACCAGTACGAGGTCCGCCGCTATCCGGGCTGGTATCGCCACATCACCCTGGCCATGCTCGCCCACGCGTTTCTGTCTGTCGTCGCGGCCCAGACCACCGAAAGGGGGGCCGCAGAAACGACCCCACCAGCACCATCCGCTTCACAGTGGCAGAGATCCGCAGACTCCTGGAAACTCTTCTGCCCCGCCCCACACCCCGCACCGGAGCAGTCATCCACGCCCTGAACTGGTCCCTCTGGCGCAGACAACACCAAGCGACCGCCCGCCGCTGCCACTACCGAAGAAGAACCAGCTCAGGCAACGATTTCTGACTGGAGTACTAGGCAGTTTCGTTTGGATCAGCTGGTCGTTGGTCCGGTTGTGCCGTTGACTGATGCGCAGTGGGCGCGGATCGAGCCGTTGCTCCCGGACCGGACGCCGAAGCGGGGTGGCCGCTGGCGTGACCATCGTGAGGTGATCGACGCGATCGCCTACAAGTTCCGGACTGGCACGCAGTGGGTCCACCTACCGGAGAAGTACGGCAACTGGCGGGGCGTCTACAACCGCCTGCGGATGTGGGCCGTGGACGGCACGTGGGAGCGGGTGTTCACTGCCCTGGTGGCCCAGGCCGACACGGACGAGGACGTCAGCTGGGCCGTGTCGGTGGACTCCACCATCGTGCGGGCTCACCAGCACGCTGCCGGGGCCCGCAAAAAGGGGCCCCGGCCGGCGAGCCGGACGACCACGCCATCGGCCGGTCCCGCGGCGGACTGACCACGAAGATCCACCTCGCGGCCGACGGCCGGTGCTGGCCGCTGGCGTTCCACCTCACCACCGGTCAGGCCGGTGACGCACCCGCCTTCACCGAGGTCCTGGCCCACCTGCGCGTTCCCCGCCCACGAGGCCGGCCCCGCACCAGGCCGGACCTGGCCCTGGCCCTGGCCCTGGCCCTGGCCCTGGCCCTGGCCCTGGCCCTGGCCGACAAGGCGTACTCCTCCCGCGCGATCCGCGACCACCTGCGCCGACGCGGCATCCGGGCAGTGATCCCCGTCCCCGCAGACCAGCGCGGACACCGGCTACGTCGGGGCAGCCGCGGCGGCAGGCCACCGGCCTTCGACCGTGAGACCTACAAGCAGCGCAACACCGTCGAGCGGTGCATCAACCGCCTGAAGCAGTGGCGTGGTATCGCCACTCGCTACGAGAAGACCGCGACCATCTACCTCGCCGGACTCCACATTGCGGGCATCTTCCTCTGGTCCGCCCGATGATCCAAACGAAACTGCCTAGCGTCCGTTTCCGGCGTCCCGGGCGCCGATCCAGCCCCTCTGGCCCGCCTGTACGAGTCGGCGCGTGATCTCGTGGCCGAGGCCCCTGTTGCCGCCGGTGATCAATGTGGTGGTCACGTCGTGTCCCTCCTGTGCGTGTCGTCGGAGCGGGTGCTCCCGGTAAGCGGTCACCGGGAGCACCCAGGGGATTGGTTCCGCGGCGGTGTACTCCGTCGGCGTCGATCCCGACGTCGGCCGGCGCCCTGCTCTAGTGGGCGGGGCGGAACGGGCGCAGCAGGCGGATGCCGTCCTCGATGGATCCGTCGATGAGTTCGAGCATCTGCGGGACAAGTTCCTGCATCCGGGGCGCGGCGAGGTGGGCGTCGAGGTGGGCGCGGGTCTCCCAGCGTTCGTAGATGACGAATTCGCCGGGTCGGCCCTCGACTTCGTGGGCTTCGTAGTCGATGTTGCCGGGGTCGTTGCGCGAGGGGGTGACGGCGGCGGTGATGAACGCCTTGAGGTCGTCCTCCCTGCCCGCCTTCGCCTTCGCGTCCCAGACGACGGTCACGTAGCCGGTGGGTGTTGCGGTCATGGTGATTCCTTCTCTGTTCCGTGTTGTGTTCCGTGCTGACGGGCTGTGTGTCGGTACCGGGCCGGGTCAGCTCTCGATGAAGTCGAGGAGGTCGGCGTTGACGGTGTCGGCATTGACGGTGCACATGCCGTGCGACAGCCCCGGGTAGACCTTCAGTCGTGCGTTCTTGACCAACGTGACCGCCATCTCAGCGGAGTTGGCGATCGGGACGATCTGGTCGTCGTCGCCGTGCATGATGAGCGTGGGCACATCGATCGCCCGGAGGTCGTCGGTGAAGTCGGTCTCCGAGAACGCCTTGATCCCCTCGTGGTGCGCCTGCGCGCTGCCGGTCATTCCCTGGCGCCACCAGTTCTGGATGACGCCCTGGGAGATGTCCGCGCCCGGGCGGTTGAACCCGTAGAACGGCCCGGAGGCGAGGTCGAGGTAGAACTGGGAGCGGTTGGTGGCCACGGCCTCGCGGAAGCCGTCGAAGACCTCGACCGGCAGCCCTCCCGGGTTCGATTCCGTCTGGACCATGAGCGGCGGGACCGCTCCGACGAGGACGGCCTTGGCGACCCGCCCGGCACCGTGCCTGGCGACGTACCGGGCGACCTCTCCCCCACCGGTGGAGTGACCGACGTGGACGACGTCGCGCAGGCCGAGGTGCTCCACCACGGCGGCGGCGTCCGCCGCGTAGTGGTCCATGTCGTGCCCGTGGCCGACCTGGGCGGAACGCCCGTGCCCTCGGCGGTCGTGGGCGATGACACGGTAGCCCCGCTGGACGAGGAACAGCATCTGCGCGTCCCAGTCGTCCGAGCTCAACGGCCAGCCGTGGTGGAACATGACCGGCCGGCCCGAGCCCCAGTCCTTGTAGAAGATCTCGGTTCCGTCGCCGGCGGTGACGAACGGCATGGTCTGCTCCTCGTGGTCTCGCCCGGGTACCGGGCGGATTCGCTGTCTCCACGAGAATGGCTCGGACACCGTACCGACAGCCTCCGTCAGCTGACTGACATCCGGCCGACGGCTCGCTTACGTCAGTACCGGGGCAGTGCTGGGACCCGACCGGTCGCTCTCACAGCCGGGTGGCCGAAGGCTCGGGAGGCAGCGCCTCCAGAGCGTCGCGGAGCTCGGCCCGCGACGTGATCCCCAGCTTCGGGAACACACGGTAGAGATGCGACGACACGGTCCGCGGCGAAAGGAACAGACGCGACGCGATCTGCGGGTTGGACAGCCCCGTCGCCGCCAGCCTGGCGACCTCCAGCTCCTGCGGGGTGAGGGCCTCACCGGCCTTGCCCCGGCCGGTCCGCGTCATGCCGGTGGCGCGAAGCTCCGCAGCGGCCCGGGCCTCCCAGGAACGGGCCCCGAGCTCCTCGAAGCGGCCGCGGGCGGCGGCCAGCTGCACCCGGGCGTCACGGTTGAGTCCTCGCCGCCGAAGCGCTTCGCCGTACGCCAGATGAGCACGGCCCACCTCGAAGGGCCACTGCTCGACGCCTGGCAGTCCGAGCGCCTCCTCGAAGCACCGGGCCATGTCCTCGGCAGCCGATGTCATCGCCGTGACCGTGGCCGAGCTCAGCGCGAGCCGCGACGAGAGGCGGCCGACACCGGCGTCGCGCAGGGCGTCAGCGTGCCGTCGCGCCTCCGCGTGCCGCCCGGTGCGCACGGCGGCCTCGACGAGGTCCGGCGCGGACCACACGGCCTCGGGGTTGAACGCCGGCAGCACACCCGGGGCGCAGATCGCCGTGGCGTGCCGGAAGGCCGTCTCGAAGTCGGCGACGCCCAGGGCCGCCCGGGCCGCCGCATGGTGGGCGCAGTTCTCCAGCCGCCGCAGTCCCCTGGGCCCTGACCACTCCCAGACGGCCTCGCAGTGGCGGCGGCATGTGTCGAGGTCGCCGTGCTGGGCCGCGGCCATCGCGGCGACGTAGTGCCCCACCTGGGCGAACAGGTGGTACCCCGTCTCCTCGGACAGGGCGATGAGTTCGTCCGCGGCGTCAGCCGACGCCTGCCACCGGCCGGCGTGCACGTCGTCCAGGGCGACGAACATCAGGGCCGGCATGCTCGAGCCCACCGCGCCGCCGTCGCGTATGACCCGGGACACGGCCTCGCGACAGCCCGGGAGCCGGTCGAGGTACGAGGCGGTCAGGGCGGTGCGGATGACCACGTCGGCGTCACTCTGGTCCTTCAGCCGCGAGATCTCCTCGTCCAGGCGGCGCAGCATGCCGTCGGTGACGGAGCCGAGGTCGTGGTGGACGCGCCCCAGCGACGCCGCGGCGGCGGGCGCCGCCTCGGGGAACCGGTCGAGCACATCGACCAGAGGCTGCCAGTGCTCGGGCCGGCCCGAGTACTGGCTGGCGAGGGTGAGGGTGAACAGCGCGGTCTCCAGCTCGCCGGACGGCGGACCGGGCGTCACCGGCGCCTGCCCGACCGCTTCCGTCAGCAGCGCGTGGGCGGTGTCGGCGTCGCCTTCCGTGACGAGCACGAGGAAGCCGGCCGTCGCGGCGGCCGAGAGCGACCGGGCCGCCGGATCGCCCTTGACCTCACGCATGATCTCGTGGCTGACCTCGAGATGGCCCGCGACCCAGGCGGCGGCGTAGGCGGCCTGCGACAGGCGGCGCCTGCGGTCCGCGCGGTCGGTACTCAGCTCGGCCGCGCGCCGCAGCCTCGCGATCGCGCCGTCGGCGTCACCGCGCCGCAGGCTGCTGCGAGCCGCCGACTCCACGACGGCGGCGACCGCCTCGTCGGGCGCTGTCGTCGCTCTCGCGAGGTGATCACCGCGGTGCTCGGGCTGGTCGGCCAGCGCGTCGGCCAGCCGGCGGTGGGCGCCGCGCCGCTGTTCGCCGGTGGAACCGTCGACCACCGCGGACCTGACCAGCGGATGCCTGAAGCGCAGCGCGCGGCCGTTCTCCGTGACCATGACCAGGTGGTCACGCTCCGCGGGAGCGAGTTCCTCGAGGCTGCCCGGCCCGCCGGCCGCCTCGAGGACGCCGATGTCGCCGGAGCCCTCGAGAGCCGCAAGTAGCAGTACCTCGCGCGTTTTCCGCGGCAGTCGTCCGACGCGGGCGCCGTACAGGGCGCGCACGTCCCGCCCCGGGCCGCTCGCCTGCCCCGCCCCTGGGCCGTGCTGGTCGCCGGACGTCCCGGTGGAACCGGCGAACTCGAGCAGCGCCAGGGGATTTCCCTGTGCCTCGTGGGCCACGGTCGACAGGACCCGGCGGGGAAGGTGGGCGAAGCGCCGGGACAGCAGCCGCAGGGCGTCCGCGTCGTCCAGCGGTGCGACGTCGAGCTCCGGCAGTCCGGTGGACGGGAAGGGCGCGACGGACTCCGCCCGCTGGGCTCCGAGCAGCCCGATGCGGCGGCCCCCCAGTCTTCTGGCGACGAAACCCACCGCGGCCTGGCTCGCCTGGTCGACGACGTGCAGGTCGTCGACCACGAGGAGCAGCGGCTGGTCCTTCGCGGCCTCGTCGAACAGGGACAGTGCCGCGTTCAGGACGGCGATCCGGCTCGGCGCGGGACCGGCGCCGAGACCGAGGGCGACCTCGAGGGCCTCCCGCAGGGGACGCGGCAGACGACCGAGCTCGTCCGGCAGCGAGCCGACGAGCTGATGGAGTCCCGCGAAGCTGATGTCCGTCTCGTACTCGACACCGCTCCCGCGGACGACCCGTACCCCCTTCGCCACCGCCACTTCGGCGGTCGCGTCGAGGAGCGCCGTCTTCCCCACGCCCGGATCACCAGTGAGCAGCAGGACCGCTCCGTCCGTCCCGGCCGTGTCCAGGAACGCCGCGAGCTCGGCGAGCTCGCCCTCCCGGCCGACCAGCCCGGTCAGACCGACACCCGTGCCTGTATGTGACTTCGCCCACATCCGCCGCGTCCCTCGCCGTACCTCGCGAGGCGATCGAACCACCAGCCACGCGCTTGACCAGCGATTGTCGCACTTCGCCTCAGGTTGCCTGCCCGGCCAGCCTGCGCAGGGCCCGCACGACGGGTGATCCGGGGTCGGCCGTCATCAGGACGACCTCCTGGTCGTCCTCGGGCACGAGCAGGACGTCGCAGTTCACCCGCAGCCTGCCGGACCTCCGGATGGTCCAGGGTCTTGGTGCGGTGCCCGGGGGCGTGGACCGAATGTGTCTGCCAGATCTGCCGGAACTCCTCACTGCCGTCGTGCAGTTCGGCCAGCAGGGCGGCCAGCCGCGGGTCGTGCGGGTAGCGGTCGGCGGCCCGGCGCAGCCGCGCCACCGCGATGTGCCCGAATTCCTCGGCGCCGGAGCTCTCGTACATCCGTCCCTGGTCCAGGAAGCGGCGCGGGCCAGGTTCGTCGTCCCGTCTCCGAGGTCGGCGCCGAGCAGTGCCTGGGCCAGGGGGTTCCAGGCGACGACGTGGTACGCCGCGTCGGTGACGACGGCACCGGTCTCCGGCAGCCGGTCCAGCATCCGGGCCACGTGCGGGCGCACCCGCCGCACGGCGCTGGTGCCGGGCGGCGCGCTCGAACCCGCCAGCCGGAACAGGTGGCTGCGTTCGGCCGGCGTGAGCCGCAGCGCGCGGGCCAGCGCGTCCAGGATCCGGGCCCGACGGCCGCGGTCCCCGCGCTTGCTCCAGCCGCGTGTAGTAGTCGACCGACATATGGACGAGCTCCGCCACCTCTTCGCGGCGCAGGCCCGGTGTGCGGCGGGCGGTGCCCGTCTCCGTCAGGCCGATCTCGTGCGGACGCAGGGCCGCCCGGCGGTCGCAGGTAGCGGGCCAGCTCCTGCCGTGCCATACCGCCTCCTGTCCTCCCCCTGCCTGGTACGGACTGTCCCTGGCCTGGCGCCCGCGACCAGGGAAGCGTGGTTGCCATGAACGAACGCACAGCTCTGGTCACCGGTGCCAACAAGGGCATCGGCAAGCATATTGCCCGGCTGCTCGCCGCCGAGGGCCTCACCGTGTACGTGGGCTCGCGCGACCCCGGGCGCGGGCGGCGGGCCGTCGAGGAGATCGGCGCCGGGCCCGCATGCTGGTCCTCGACGTGAGTGATCCCGAAGGCATAGCCCAGGCCGCGGCTCAGGTGGACCGCTTGGACGTGCTGGTCAACAATGCCGGCGTCTCCTTGTCACTCGACCCGCCGGCCGGCACCGGCGTCGAGGAGTTCCGGCGCACGTACGAGACCAATGTGTTCGGGGTGGTGGCGGTGACCAATGCCTTCCTGCCCGCCCTGCGCCGGTCGCCGCGCCCGCGTATCGTCAACGTCTCCAGCGGCACGGCGTCGCTGACCTGGAGTACGAACCCCAACCCTCAGTTCGCCCCGGGAACGGCGGCGCCGCGGCCTACCGGTCGTCCAAGGCCGCCCTCAACGCCCTCACCGTCCTGTACGCCCAGACGCTGGCCGACGACGGCTTCAAGGTGAACGCGCTCGCTCCCGGCCTGCGGGCCACTGATCTCACTCCCGGGGCCGCCGCTGCCGGCGGCGACCCGGCCGAGGCCGCCCGGGGTGCCCTCCGCCTGGCCCTGCTGCCGGACGACGGCCCCACCGGCGGGTTCTTCTCCTGGGACGGATCCCGTGCCCTGGTGAGGAGTCGGGGGAGGCGTCGGGGACGGGTGCACCGGGCGCTCCGCACGGGCGCCGTCGTACGCCGTGCCGGCCGGGTTCCCGGGGCGGCGAGGGGCGTTCACGGAACTGCCACCGCGGCGCCTTCCCCGCCCGTCCCGAGCCCCGGGCTCGCCCCGAGCGCCGTCAGCGTCACCCCGGCCGCCACTGCCAGCGCCGCCACCAGCCCCGCCGCGAGCACCGCCCAGTGGCCCAGGAACGTGCAGACGACCACCAGCAGCGCCGTGACCGGCAGTACCGACTGTTGGGCGATCCCCACCTTGTAGAAGCGCGAGTGCAGCGCCCACACCGTGAGCAGGAAAAGCGCTGTCGGCAGCGTCACCGCCGCCGACAGCGGTGAAAGGTACGCCTTGCCCACCGCCTGCTCCACCGCCACCTCCAGGCCGGCCCCGATCGCGGCACCGGAGACGAGGATCAGGTAATGGCCGTAGCCCCAGAGGAAGGACTGCCGGTTGGAGCGGAGGTGCCCGTGGATGGGGACCGCGAAGTACACCCACCAGGCGGCGAAGATGATCAGCAGTCCGCCGGCGGCGATGGGCAGCAACTCACCCAGGGCCTCGTGCTCGTCGATCCCCGACTTCACGGCGACGGTGGCCGCCGCGATGGTTTCGCCGAGCACGATGAGCGTCAGCAGCCCGTACCGTTCGGCGATGTGGCGGGGGTGCCAGGGCGTGGGGCGGGCCCGCTCCGCGTACAGCGGTGCGGCCATCTCCAGCAGCGCCATCACCAGGAAGACCCACGGCCGGCCGGCCTCCGGCAGGGCCAGCAGCCCCAGCCAGCCGATCTGGCACAGGCCGACGGCGTACCGCAGCGCCGTCGTCCGCTCGGGGCCCTGGCTCGACCGCGCCACGCGCAGCCACTGCACCGTCATGGCGAACCGCATGATCACGTAGCCCAGGACGACGACCAGGTAGGCGTGTTCCTCGAACGCCTGGGAGACGCCCGCCGTCAGGACGAGCACGCCGGCCATCTGGATCAGCGTGACGATCCGGTACAGCACGTCGTCGTTGTCGTAGGCCGAGGCGAACCACGTGAAGTTCATCCATGCCCACCAGATGGCGAAGAAGATCATCAGGTAGGTGAGGATCCCCTCACCCACGTGTCCCTCGACCATGGCGTGCACCAGCTGGGCGCCCGCCTGGGCCATGGCCACGATGAAACACAGGTCGAAGAAGAGTTCCAGTGAGGACACGCCGCGGTGGGTCTCGTCGCGGCCTCGCGCCGTGAGCCTGCGCAGTGGTCCGTGGCGTGCGGGCGCCTCGGGGCACGCCGGCGGCTGAGCCGGGCTGCTGGTCATCTGGTGAGCCACGCCCCGAAATGCCGCTGCAGTCGGGGATTGATCTGCCAGACCATCGCCGCTGCCGCCGCCGGGACGAGTACGGCGAGTCGCACCGGCAGGTACAGATCCTCCAGAACGGGGTTCGTGGCCAGGCCCATCAGGACGATGGTGGGGTAAATACCGCACACGGTGAGGAGCCACAGCTTCCAACGCCGGACGGCGGCCGGAACGGCGGCCGCGACGGCGGGGCGTCCCGCATCGTCGGCATCGTGGGCGTGAGAAACAGTTCGTTGGTTCATGGAACACTCCAAGTCGCGATCCTGCGGGCGTTTTGCTTCCATCGGTTCCCGCGCGACCGAGGTGATGGGGGCGCTGTGTGAGGGGCCGCCCGGCGCCCAGGCGGGCGCCGGGCCAGGTGATGATCCGATCAGTGAGCGGACTGCGTGTGGTCCTGCTCCACGTACACCTTGAGGGCCTGGAACTCCTCGATCGCTCGCGGGCCGCACAGGTAGCCGTAGCCGCTTCCCTTGACGCCGCCCTCCTCGAAGTCCTCGCTGATGGCTCCCCAGGTGTTGATCCACACGGTGCCGGTGCGGATGCGCCGGGCGATCCGGCGGGCCTTCATCGAGTCCGAGCTGAACACCGAGGCGGCCAGACCGTAGATGGTGGCGTTCGCCTTGGTCACGGCGTCGTCCTCGTCGTCGAAGACCTCGAACGTCTGGACCGGACCGAAGACCTCTTCCTGCACGATCCGGACGTCGGTGCGGTCCACCTCGATCAGGCTCGGCCGGTAGAACGCCCCGGCGGCCAGCGGGCCATCGGTGACCACACCGCCGCGCAGCAGCACCGTGCCGTACGAGGCGGCTTCCTCGACGATCGCGTCCACCCGCTGGGCGGACGCCCGGTCGATCACCGGGCCGAGCTGGGCCTTCTCGTCGTCGCCCGAGCCCAGCCGCACCTGCGCGAGGGCGTCGGTGAGCCGGGTACGCACCTGGTCGGCGATGTCCCGGTGGACCAGGACACGGGAGCCGGTGCAGCAGAACTGTCCGTTCATCAGCACCAGCGACTGCACGACGGTCGGGATCACCATGTCCAAATCGGCGTCGGGAAGGATCACCATCGGCGCCTTGCCGCCCAGTTCCAGACCGAGCCGCTTGAGCGTGGTGGAGGCCGCGGCCGCGATACTGCGTCCGACCGGCGTACTGCCGGTGTAGTTGATGACGGCGACCTTGTCCGAGGAGACCAGGAACGGGGCCCCGGTGTTGCCGGCTTCGGTGAACACGCTGACCACGCCCGCCGGGATCTCCGGGACCGATGCCAGGACCTGCGCGAAGAGCTCGTTGGTCAGCGCCGTCTGGGCCGGAAGCTTGACCACGGCGGTGCAGCCGGCGGCCAGCGCCGGGCCCAGGGCCCGCACGGTCAGCATGACGGGGGAGTTCCAGGGGGAGATGATCCCGGCGACACCGAGCGGCTCGGGCACCGAGTGGGTGTACTGGCCGGGTGCCGTCTCGGCGGCGCGCCCGGCGGTCTGGGTGCGCGCGGACGCCGCCGCGTACCGCAGCCACCCGACCGCACCGCTGACCTCCCACTTGGTCTCGCCCAGCAGCTTGCCGTTCTCCCGGGACAACATGGCCGCAACCTCGGGTATCCGGGCCTCGAGGGCGTCGGCCAGCCGGCTGAGCGCGGTCGCCCGAAACGAGGGAGTGCGCGCCCACTCGGTGGTCTCGAACGCGGCGGCGGCGGCGTCCACGGCGGCCGACGCCTCCGCCTCACCACCGTCGTAGAACGAGCCGACGACGGTGCCGTCGGCCGGGTTGATCGATTCCAGAACCGAGCCGGAGCCGGTCCACTGTCCGTTGATCCAGTGCTGCGCAATGGTGTTCATGGTCTGCTCCTCGTGGTCTCACCCGGGTGCCGGGCGGATTCGATGTCTCCACGAGAATGGCTCGCCCGCCGTGCCGACAGCCTCCGTCAGCTGACTGACATCCGGCCGACGGCTCGCTTACGTCAGTACGGGGGCAGTACTGAGACCCGACCGGTGGCTCTCAGCGGACGTTGAGTCCACTTCGGGTGGGACCCAGATACGCGTCAAAGGGGCAATGAGTTGATCTTGAAGCCCTGACGGGCAGCCTGAGTGCCCCGGAGAGGCCACAGCCTCGTACGAGTGTGATGCTCTGGCCTTTGCTCCCCTGGGTGGGCACAGTCCCGGTAGCGTGCCGCCGACCACGCGATGTGAAGGACAGGACCGCGGTGGCGAAGCGGTGGGTCCGGTACATGATGCCGGTGATGGTCGATGTCGACTGCGACGACCACAAGGTGACCCGGTGGTCACGCTCCCGGACGAGGTCCGCGAGGACCGCGACGACATGAGGCGCTTCCTCATTTGCGACTCGGGGTTCATCCGCCGGAACGGCGACGAGTAGCCCCAAGTGCACGCGTTCGTGTGGGCGAGCCTCGTTGGGAGGCATCCGCAGTTCCGGGCTAGCGGGCCGGTGAACTGGCTGGAGACCTCAGTGTGGGAGGAACGCTTCGACCTGACTGAGGCGGACGACCGGTACGCGGAGACCGACCCGTACGATCTGCGGCTGGCCACCGAATACGACAGCGCCTGGGCCATCAAGCAGTCCTTCCGCTACGACCCCCTCGGCCAGCCCACCTCCGCCAAGACCGGCACAGGCACTCTCTTCTACTACCACCACGACATCCAGGGCTCACCGGTCGACGTCACCAACAGCACCGGCACCCTCTACCAGCGCTGGGCCTACAACCCGTTCGGCACCCGGGTCCTGGGCACCGTCACCGGCGGTGCCCCCGCCAGCCCTCCCTCCTGCACCGGCGCCCGCTACGAAACCACCACCGGCAATCTCGACCTCTACGCCCGTCAGTACGACACCACCACCGGCCGCTTCACCCGGCCCGCCCCGGCCACCCGCGCCCAGACCACGCCGTACATATCGCCCTACGCCTACGCCTACGCCCACAACGCCCCCACCCTGCTCACCGACCCCAGCGAACTGGCCCCCGACGACCCGAACGACGGGGAGTCCGAAGTGCGTCGAACTCGGTTCCCCGTAGTAACGTCCCCCGCCCGGCTCGGCCGCGGCTCTGCGCCATCCCGTCAGGCCGCCGATTCCGACGAGGGCGATCTGCTGGGTCAGTTCTTCGGCAGCTTCGGCGTACAGGTCGGCGAGGGCGTCGCAGCCCTGCTGGCGCAGCATGGATTCGGCGCGGTAGAGGCGGTAGGCGGGGCGGACGGGGAGGTGCTTGTCGGCGAAGGCGCCGGCGCCGCCGTTCTCGCCTGTGAATGCGTCGTGCAGGCTCCCGGCACGGACGAAGGGCGACTTGAAGACGTCGAAGAACGCATCCCCCGAGGATGCCCGCTTCTTGCCCTCTTGGGCGCGCGTTCGCAGTACGCCTGGGTGCGCGGGTCGGGGCGTGCCCGGTGAAGACGATGCGGTGCAGGGCGGCGTTGGTCCGCGGTCGCCGCCGCGGTTGAGCCGGCGCGTACTACTTCAGCCGAAGGACTACTCGATGGGGCCAACTCCACACAGGGCGGCAAAGGACGCCTCGGTGTTCAGCCGCTCGGAACGGCGTCCGTCATGGCTGCGATCGCAAATGCAGCGTCCCCGAGGGTAGCGTTGGAAAACAAACTGCATGACGAGCCGAACGCGTCACGCGTGCACGCATAGTCAGCTTCACGGCGATGCTCCACCGGAGCGCTCCAGTGAGGCTTCGTCTCACGGCTCCGGGCAGAGGCCCGCCAAAGATGCTCCCCGGCGGGGCCTCGGTCTATCACCGGCGCTGTCACGCGTCTGTCACCAACTACGCCGACGCCACCGGACCGCAAAGCGCTGACCTGCTACAACGCACACACCACGGACTGGCGTGGACGCCCATAGACGGTCTCTACAACCTGTGCCATGTGGTACCCAGTGAGGGACCCAGGATCAGGACCGGGGCGTCTTCTGGCCCGTCAAAGCGGTATTGCAGGGTGTTCGGTGGTGTCTCACTCACGCCCCAGACCCTCTCACGTCTCACGGACGCCCCTATAACGCAGGGGTGTGGGAAACCGGTCTGACCAGGTTGAAGACCTCTCGGGCTGTATATCGCTTGAGGCATCGGATGATCTCACGTCGGGTCTTGCCCTCCTGGGTGCGGCGTTCGTAATACGCCTGGGTGCGCGGGTCGTGGCGCAGGCGGGTGAAGACAATACGGTGCAGGGCGGCGTTGGCCTGCCGGTCGCCGCCGTAGTTGAGCCGACGCGTTCTCCGACGCCCGGAGGAGTACTCGATGGGGCTGACTCCGCAAAGGGCAGCAAAGGACGCCTCCGTGTTCAGCCGCTCGGGATTGTTCCCCATGGTGATCAGGAGAGTGGCGGCACTGTCCGGACCGATGCCTACCGGCACGAGCAGCTGTGGGGCGTGACGTTCGACGAGCCGGGTCAGGCGTTGGTTGAGCTCATTGATCTGTTCGGTGAGCTGTTCGATGCGTTCGGCGAGCATGCGCAGCGTCATGTGGGTGGCCTGGGCTACCGCGTCCTCGTCTCCCCCTCCGGCGGTAGCCCCGAGGGCCGCGCAGGTGCGGAACAGCTCGGCGTTGCCCAGGCTGGACAGCCGTTCCCGGAGGGCGGGGTCGGCGATGACCAGGACGGCCTTGAGCTGGTTTATCGCCTGGGTGCGGGCCTTGACCGCGGAGTCCTTGGCAAGTTTGTAGATCCGGGCGCTGTGCACCGGACCGTCGCCGGATTTCGCCCGGGCCCGGGCGCGACCACTGAGCACGGCGCGTGCGGCAGCCTGCGCATCGAGCGGGTCCGACTTCCCCAGCAGACGGCGGGCCGTGCGGTCGGGCCGATTCACTTCAAACACCTGGACGTGCTGGGCCAGCAGGTAGCGGGACAGACCCGCACCGAAGGTGCCGGTGCCCTCCACGCCGGCCCGGTGCACCGTGCCCCGCTTGCGGGCCCAAACGAGCAGCTGACGGTAGCCGGCCGCCGTCGCCGGGAAGGACTCGGTGCCCAGGATCTTTCCCAGCGGAGAGATCACGGCCGCGACATGGACTTCGCCGTGCGTGTCCACGCCCAGGACGACCTCGCGCCGAACGGGAGGATCCGTGCTCGAGAAAGTGCTGCGTAGTCGGGTCGTCATGATGGTTCGCCTCCCGCTATGTGAGATGCAGGGTGGATGGCACCGGCCTGCTCGGGCGGTCTGAACCGTGATGGCGCCTGATCGGCAAGGCCCCTATAGGGACACGCCCTCTGGCTCGGTGGCAGGCAGCATCCCGCAACGATGGCCGACATGCCTGTGACTGGACACTTCGGTCAAAAATCTCACGAGTCAGACCCCGTCCGGGATGGCGCTGCACAACCGTCCCATCGATGCCGGTACAGCGGCATGACTCGTTCATTTCCGGATGGCTTCGGCCGAATCGGTACTCAACCTGATTGGGCGAGCCGACAAGGCGGTGACTTTCGCACGCACTTGACTGGTACTGACGGGGAGTCGTCACAGAAGGCGGGCGAACGGGACGGGAGGCTGTCGCATAGTCACTGCTCCAGGCTCGAGGTCTTACTGCTTACCGTGCACGAGTCGCCGGAAGCTGTGGGCCCGACCTGGCGGTATGGATACCCTGCGCGTCTGGCGAATCCGGGTCACCCGGTGGGTTTGACTGTGTGACCGACGACAGCGATCCCGAGTCCGATGACGACGGGTATCCATGAGACGAAGGCCAAGCTGGAGACCGCGACCAGTATGCCGGTTCCCCAAAGCCTGGGGTTACGTACTGTTCTGGCGAGCCATCGTCCAGGCATCCGATTGCAGATCAGGGCGTAGGTACCAACCCCTGCACCGGTCACGCCCAGAACCGCCACGACAATGAGCCCGAGCGTCAAGAGTCCACCGAAGGCCATCGCCATCCTTTCGCCTGCTGCAAAGCTACTCGTCAGGTGAGCGCTCGGCGACCAGCCCGTCATCCACGGCGTCCGTACCGCTCACAACGGTCTCCCGGCCTCGATCCACCCGCCGCGGCAGTCATCAACTTCCGATCCGGCGAGGGAGTTACACCGGCCCCCGTGCACTCCCTCAGCTTTCCGCGCTTCGGCCGATATCGCGGAGCATACGCCGGACGAGAAAACGGTGGCCGCCGGAACCGATGACGAGCCCTCGGTAAAGCGCCCCGGGCAATTTGGGAAAAAGGGCGTGTGAACGTGCGCTGAGCAGTGTTCCGTCCGGGTGGTCCGCCAGCGAGAAGGTGAGCGCGTACTGCGAAAAACGGTGCCTGCCCACGAGGATGAGGCGCTTCCCGCGCACGCTTTCGGCCACCGCGAACCCGGGAATGGTCGAGCCTTGCAGCGGCAGTGTGCCGGTGACGCTACGCGGCTCGGCGCCCACGAGATGGGCGAATCCGCTGCTGACCCCCAGATGGGTCCGGGCGATCCAGGTGGTGAGTGCATCCCAGGTATCCGGCGCGGGTGCCACAACACGTACCTGGTGCTCATCGATGAAGGGGAGTCCGGACGTGGGGTCGGTCGGTTCCATAGGGATGCTTCGTCCTCCGCGGCGCGCTCGGGTCGGGCCTCACAGGGTCCCAGCAGATCGTCCGCCGCGAGGAGACATTCATCAGAGGCGGGCGGGCACACCATCGTCACCAGGGCCGCGCGAACTGGCGCATCGTCCTCTACACGGACGACTTCGTCGTCCTGGTCGACGGCAGCCCCGACGACGTCACCCGTCTGTGCGGGGCCATCGCCGACGTACTGCACACTCTCGGGCTGAGGTGTCATCGCCGGACACCGGCTTCGACCGCTCTCACAGGTGTGCCCATACCGGGGTCGATGCCGCCGGCCGAGCAGATGAACAAAGCTTTGCGCTCCGGGGGCATGTCCAGGAGCGCAAAGCCATGCGGCAAGGCGAGCATTGCGTGTTCCATCAGGCCGTGTTGTGAAACATGAGGGGAATCTGATCCGCCACCGCACGCTCACCGCAGGGTGAGCGGGGTCTGGGATGCGATGCGAGACAGTTTCTCAGGGTTGCGGACGAAGTAGAGGCCGGTGATGCGGCCGGCCTCTACGCGGGCCGCCATGATGCCGTCCAGGTGGACGACCAGCGCGGGGCTGCCGTTGACCACGGTGGGGCCAAAGGCGATCGAAAACGAGTTCTTGTCGAGGCCGCCGGCCAAGGGGCGGGCCACCTTGCCGGCGCCGACGACCGGCCGCAGCGCAGCGTGCTTCACACCACCGCCGTCGCTCATGTACCCCACTTCGGGCGCGAGCACGTCGAGCAGGCCCTGCAGGTCCCCGCTCTCCAGTGCTCGCTGGAACGACTGCAGGGCCGCCCGCGCCTCGTTCTGGGAGACCACCTCGCGCGGGCGCCGGGCGTCCACGTGCCGGCGGGCCCGGTGCGCGATCTGGCGGACGGCTGCCGGGGTCTTGTCGACCGCCGCCGCGATCTCGTCGTAGCCGACGTCGAAGACTTCGCGGAGCACGAAGACGGCCCGCTCGGTCGGTGACAACGTCTCCAGGACGAGCATCACCGCCATCGACACGCTCTCGGCGAGTTCGACGTCCTGGGCCACGTCCGGCGTAGTCAGCAGCGGCTCCGGCAGCCACGGGCCCACGTACGACTCCTTGCGCCGCGACATCGTGCGCAGCCGGTTGAGTGCCTGCCGGGTCGTGATCCGGACCAGGTAGGCGCGCTGGTCGCGCACCTGCTCCAGGTCGACCTCGGCCCACCGCAGCCAGGTCTCCTGCAGGACGTCCTCGGCGTCGGCCACCGAGCCGAGCATCTCGTACGCCACGGTGAAGAGCAGATTGCGGTGGGCGACGAATGCCGCGGTCGCCCGGTCAATGGCGTGGTCATCACTCATGTCTTGATCGTTTCCCCCTCGACCGGCCGGGACCTAGGAAACCCGTTCGGCGACGACCGGCGCCTCGGCGCGCATGGCCTCCAGCGCCTTCTTGCGCCCGGCGCCTCCCTTCATGCGGTGCAGGCTGTATCC
Organism: Streptomyces sp. CCM_MD2014; assembly: GCF_000772045.1. GTDB lineage: Bacteria > Actinomycetota > Actinomycetes > Streptomycetales > Streptomycetaceae > Streptomyces > Streptomyces salinarius. Next base: position 1,772,647 of record NZ_CP009754.1, read on the forward strand.
ACCGGGCTTGTGCGCCTCATCGGCCAGGTGCTTCAGGATGCCCCTGCACACCGTCTCCTTCATCTTCGCGCCGAGGCGACCGCCGATGTGGAACCACACCGCGACGTCGGACCTGTTGCCGAACTGGAAGATGCCGGTGCCCCGGCCCAGGCTGAGGCACTGCGCCCCGAACGACTGGTTGAGGGTCTCGGGCTGCTCCCCCGCCAATCGGCTGAGCACCGTGTCGGCGCCCCGCGCACCCAGCGGCATCGCAGCCTGGCAGCTCATCCGCAGCGGCAGGCCCGACGGCGCCGCCGAGTCCCCGGCCGCGACGATGCGCTCGTCGTCCACGCTCGTGAGCGTCTCGTCCGTGAGCAGCCGGCCCAGGACATCGACGCTCAGCCCACTGCGCGCGGCCAGGTCGGGCACGCCGAACCCGGCGGTCCAGACGGTCACCGCGCTCCGCAGCTCCCGGCCGTCGGCGAGCCGCACCGCGTCACACGTCACCGCCGTCACCTTCGCGTCGGGGCCTTCCAGGACCGTCACTCCGAGCGCTGCAAGCCGCCCGGCCACCGAACGCCGCCCCCGCCGGTGCAGGTACGGGCCGAGCACCCCACCGCAGACCAGCGTCACGCTGCGGCCCTGCTCCGCAAGTTCGGCGGCGGTCTCGATGCCCGTCGGACCGGCTCCGACCACCGTCACTGCGGCCGATGGGGGCGTGGCATCGAGGACCGGCACCAACCGCTGTACCTCCTCCAGACCGGCGATCGGGTAGGCGAACTCGGCCGCCCCGGGCACCCGCGGGTCGGCACTGCCACTGCCCACCGCGTAGACCAGGTAGTCGTAGCCGACCGCGCCACCGCTCGCCAGCTCCACACCGCGGCCCGCCGCATCGATCCGCGTCACGCTGTCGACCACCAGCCGAACGCCCTCCGCCAGGACCTCCCGATAGTCGACAACGGCGGAGTCTGTCCCGCCCACCAACTGGTGAAGGCGGACCCGGTGGACGAAGACCGGGCGCGGGTTGATCAACGTCACGGTCACATCGCCGCGCTGCGTCAGGCGATTGGCCGCCATGACGCCGGCGTAACCGCCGCCGATCACCACCACATCGGAATGCTCAGCCATGATGTCTCCCTCGTTTCGAGCGGGTTCGAGCGGTTCGACCACCCGACACCGCCCCACCGGTCCCTGTGACAGGGGGTGAGTCAGATCACTTCACAGGCGTGCCCGTCTGAGCGGACGCGGCCCACGGGGGCCCAGGCTCCTCGCTGGACGCGGGACGAGCGCGAGGGACCGATTGGCGTCATCCGTCGGTCAGTTGCTGGATGGCCTTGAGCGTCTTCCCTGCTCCGTTTTCGGTCGCCATGTGTTGTGCCGCTTGTGCTGCGGCTCGACTGTGTGTCTGCTGCTTCACCACTTGGTGAAGGGAGTCGGCGAGCCGTTCGGCAGTGAGGGACCGGAAGGGGATGGGGTCGGTGGCGGCGCCGAGGGCCGCGAGTCGCCCGGCCCAGAACGGCTGGTCCGCGGTCACCGGGACGGTGACGGCGGGTACTCCGGCGCGTAGCGCGGCGGCGGAGGTGCCGGCGCCGGCGTGGTGGACCACCGCGGCCAGCCGTGGGAACAGCAGGGCGTGCGGTACGTCCCCGATGGTGAGTACGTCGTCGCCGTCGGCGGCGAGTTGGGCGCTGCCTGCCTGGAGGATGCCGCGCAGTCCGGCGCGGTGCAAGGCTTGCACGGCGATCTCGCTCAGTCGTTCCCCGTCGCCGGAGGCCATGCTGCCGAAGCCGACGAGGACGGGCCGGGGTCCGGCGGACAGGAAGTCCTCGAGTTCGGAGGGCAGCCGGGCGGCCGGATCGTGGTGGGGCCACCAGTTGCCCACGACGTCCAGGCCGGGGCGCCAGTCGGAGGGACGGGGCACCAGGGCCGTGCTGAAGCCGTGCAGGATCGGCCAGTTCGCCTGTTCCTGCCGTCGGCGCACCTCGGAAGGGGAGGCCGGAGGGAGAGCGAGGCGGTGGCGCAGCTGTGCGACGGCCTGTGTGTAGACGCGGTCGACCATCCTCAGTGCGAAGCGTCCGGTGGCCCGGTTGGCGAGTCGGCCCAGTGAGCGGGAGCCGGTGACGACAGGTGGGAAGTCGCCGGTCGGCGCGGTGGGCTGGAGGTACACGCCGAGGCTCGGTGTGCCCGTGGCCTCGGTGAGGTGCCAGCCGAGGGGAGCCGTGGTGGTCGACAGCAGGAGCAGGTCCGTGCCTTTGTCCACCGCGTCGGCGAAACCCTGACCCAGGTCGGTGATGAAGGCTGCGGCGGCCTGCATCAGGTCACGTTTGCCCGTGACACCGCCATGCACCCGTGTGTCGGCGGGCAGACTGCGAGACTCCAGCCCTGCCTCGCGTGCGAGGGGGGCGAAGGTGTCGGTGGCGGCGAGGGCGACGTCGTATCCGGCCCGGCTCAGTTCGGCGCCCAGGCCCGTGTAGGGCGCGACGTCGCCGCGCGATCCGGCTGCGGCGATCATGATCCTCATCGGTTCTCCTCGGAATCGGTGCCGTCACCTGCGTGGCGGGCCGCGTTGGCGTAGACCGCCTTACGCGTGTAGGCGGCCAGGCCCGGGCGTTGCTGCGAGGGCGGTACGACCAGAGCGAAGGCGCGCGGGTCGGCGACGAAGTCGTCCGCGATGCGCCGGTGCATGTCGGGCGGGCAGGAGGTGAACCAGCGTGCGATGTGCAAGCGGTGCTCCTCGGCGAGGTCCATGGCCCGCTCGCCGCAGCTCGGCTCCCCCTCGTCGAAGGCGGCGAGCAGCTCCGCGCGCCAGGCGGCGGCTTCGCCCATGAGCCGGCGCCAGTCCTCCTTGGTGTGGGCGTCCGCGCGCGCCATCGCCTCGCGCTGTCCTTCCGAGTGCGCCCACTTCAGCTCCGCCTCGGTGGCGTAACTCAGGTCGAAGGCGACCTCGCCGAACACCTCGAAACGTTCCTCAGGAGTCAGCGGCATCCCGGTTTTCTGGACCTCGATGGCCCGTTCCGCCACCTCCGCCAGCCGCTGCAGCCTGGCGATCTCCTCGTGCAGCTGCCGCTGCCGGGCCCGGAGCCGCTCCAGGGGGTTCGCGTGGGGATCCTTGAAGATCGCGGCGATTTCGTCGAGAGGGAAGCCGAGCTCGCGGTAGAAGAGGATCTGCTGGAGACGGACCAGGTCGGCCTCGCTGTAGAGCCGGTATCCGGCGTGGCTGCGGTCACTGGGCGAGAGCAGTCCCGCCTTGTCGTAGTGGTGCAGTGTCCGCACCGTCACGCCGGCCATGGCCGCGACCTGCCCCACGGAGTAGCTCATCCACCTGCCCTTTCGTCGGCACACAGCCTCAAGCCTGACGTAGGGGGAGGGTCAAGTCGCGCTCGGCCGGACATGGCGAGGGCCGCGTGTACAGGGGTGGCCGCGTGTCGTGGCCTCGCGTGGCAGGCGTGATCGCTCATCTCCACCACACCCTCCGCTGCAACTGTTATTGTTACAGCGAGGAGCAAGGGGGATGAGGTGAGCGCGAACAGCAGGATGACGGTCGCCGTCCATGTGCTGACCTGGATGGCCCTGGTGCACGATCGTGGACGCGACGTGGTCACCTCGGACCAGATCGCCACGAGCGTGGCCACGAACCCGGTCGTGATCCGGCGTAGCCTCGCGGATCTGCGGGAGGCGGGGCTGGTGACGGTGCGGCACGGTGCGGGGGCCGGCTGGACGCTGGCTCGCGCCGCGGAGTCCATCACCATGCTCGACGTCTTCCGCGCGGTGCACGACGAGCCTCTCTTCGCCCTGCATCGCGGCGAACCGAACCAGGCGTGCCCCATCGGGCGTGGCATTCGGCCCGCGCTGCGCGACGTCTACGCCGACGCGGAGGAGGCCGTTCGCCGGGAGCTAGCGAGGGTCACGATCGCGGACGTCCTGCGGGAAACCCTGGCCACCCGCTCCGGCTGAGCCGGCAACCCAGTGCGGCCTGATTCGCTCTCACCCTTAGTTGTAACAGAACCTGTTTCATTGACGGCCTCCGGCGTCCCGGGGGGGGTCGTGGCATCTCACGTACGGAGGTGAAACGCCATGCTGGCGATCGAGTACCGACGCCACGGCGGCTACGAGGAACTGCAACTCGTGGAGCGCCCCGCCGAACAGGCCACCGGCGGCCGGGCGTCGATCAGGCTCTCCTACGCCGAAGTGAGCCCCGCCGACGACACCATCAGGGCGGGCCGGATGGATGCTTCCCTGCACCGGGCGCCGCCCCTCGTACCCGGCGGCGGCGGAGTGGGTCGGATCACCGACCCCGGGGCCACCGGCCTGGCGGAGGGCACGCGCGTGGTGGTCGGCGGCGGTGGTCTCGGCTGGCGCACCGACGGCACCTGGCGCGAGCAACTGACCGCGGAAGCGAAGCAGTTGATACCGATCCCCGACTCAGTGAGCGACGAGGCCGCCTGTGCCCTGTTCGCCGGTGCCGGATACAGCACCGCCTACCTCGTACTGACCCGGGTGGCCGGGCTCAAGGCCGGCCACACCGTGCTGGCACCCGGCATCGGCGGCTCTGTCGGCATGGGCACCGTGGAGGTGGCCCGCGAGCTCGGCGCGTCCCTGGTCCTGACCACCGCGAGCCGTACCGACAAGGCGGAACAGGCGCGCGCCGCCGGTCACCGGCACGTGATCGACCTGTCCCGCGAATCGCTGGCCGACGGCGTCACACGCCTCACCGACGGAAGGGGCGCCGACGTCGTGGTCGACGGCGTCGCCGGTCCGCTGCTCGGTGACTGCATCGCCTCCCTCGCACACGGAGGTGCCTACGTCGGTGTCGGATACGCCGGCGGCATCCAAGGGACGGTGAACATGACCGACTTGATATGGAAGAACACCACCGTCCGCGGCTACACGTTCACGACGACCCCGCCCGATGTTGCCCGGGCCGCCCGAGTGACCCTGCTGGAGTGGCTGGCCGCGGGCCGCATCAACCCCGTCGTCGCTCGCGTGCTGCCACTGGAACAGGCGGCCGAGGCGCAACGTCACCTGATCGAGGACCGGCCCTTCGGCCGCGTCCTGCTCAGCATGGACCGTTGAAACAGGCCGAACAGGAGAGATCAGGAACATGCAACCCCGCGAGGCCGTCACGGCCGACATACCGGAACTGATCCGGCTGCGCGCAGTCGCGCTGGAGGGCCTGGGCATGAATCCCGGGCCGGCCGACACACCGTGGCGGCGCATCGCCCACGGCTGGTTCGAGGAGCGCATCAACCACCGCGACGACTGCGTCTGTCTGGTCGTCGGGGGCGAACCCGGTGAACCGCTCCTCGCCTGCGGCATGGCCTGGATCACCTACCATCTGCCCAGTACGCGCTGGCCCGACGGACGCCGCGGCTACCTCGACGGCATCGTGACCGACGTCCCCGCCCGCGGCCAAGGCCACGCACGCCGCATCGTGGACGCACTGGTCGGCCACCTCCACACGGCGGGCATCCACTACATCCAACTGCACGCCAGTAACGCCGGAAAGCCGGTCTACGAAGCCGCGGGCTTCGTCCCGGGCAGTTACCCGAGCATGGACCTCGTCACGGCTCCGCCCGCCGGATGAGGGACTGCCCAGTCTTTCGAGCAAGTCGGCGACTGGGTCCGCGTGAACGCCCCCGGCTCAGTCTGCGGTGGCCGTCCGGGCGGCCACGACCTCGGGACATGGCAGGAGTTGACGGCTCCGCGCGCCTTAGGGCGCCGCCTCGACGCCCGTCGAACGATCCCGGCGAGGGCCCCGTCCACCTGATCTCACGCGCCTGAGCCGCAGAACACCCACGTACCAGGAGGCAACCGTGCCCGCCGAGGATGCTGGTAGGTCCGGCTGTCTGAAATTCCACGACGAGTGCCACCTGGTGGCTGTTGTGGGACGGGCAAGGGCTGTGGCCTTTAGGATGCGCGCAAATCGCATCCACCACCCGTGGGGGACAAGTTGAGAGAGCTGGTCTGCGTCGCACCAGAGGTCCGGGACCGGTTCGTCGTCCGATTCGGAGCCGAGGTGCTGGCCTGGTGTGATGAGTTGCCCGCTCTCGTGGACGGACTCGCTGCCCGCTGGGATCTGGCGCTTGTCGCGGCGGGTGGAGGGGGCACCTCGCGCGTGTTCCGCTGCTTCAAGCGGGACACCGGCACCTCGGCGTGGCTGAAACTCACGCCGGATCCCGGGATCGCCCGGGAGGAAGCCGAAGCACTGCGGGCCTGGGCGCAGACGCCGTCGGTCGTCACGCTGCTGGCACAAGACCTGGCCGCCGGGGCCCTGCTCCTGGAGGACGTGGAGCCGGGAGTGCAGGTGAGCCGGCGTGCATGGACTCTGACCGAGGTCGCGGCGCTGCTGCGCGACCTGCGGGCCTGTGCTCCCGCGCCGGGTCAGCATTCGGTACTGCGGCACCTCTCACACCGCGTCGGCTTCGTGTTCGACTTGACCGACCGCAGGCTGGCAGCGCGCGAGGCAAACGATCCGGCTGCCTCGAAGGTGCTTCGGCGGGCGCGGGCGGCAGCCCTGGAACTGGCAGACACCGGGCCTGTGGGACTCGTGCATGGTGATCTCCATCCGGCCAACGTGCTGTCTGGTCCCGGGGACCGTCTGGTGGCGATCGATCCGAGACCGACGTGGGGCGACCCGGATTTCGACGCTGTGGACTGGGCGCTTGAAGGAGTCGCAGAAGCAGCGGTGCTGGAGGAAAGGATCGAGGAGCTGGCGGCGCTTGTTCCCGGCATGTCTCCTCATCGCGTGCTGGGTTGGTGCCGAGCCCTGGCCGCCCTCGTGGCAGTCCCCAGAAGGTGTGCGGGGCGGGACGACGCAGAGACTCGGTTCCTCATGGCTCTGGCTGACGGCTGAGTGCTCCGTCGGCCTCGACGGATCTCGTGTCAAGGCTCCGGCGTCGGCGGCGGAGCGAGTGGGGATTCATGGGCGGCTGGCTGTCTCGGCGGCGTAGGCGTTGTCCTGTCCGTCGATGCGCCGCCAGGAGTCGGCGGTGTTCTGGTGGTCGCCGAGTAGTCGGCTGACCATGAGGGCGGGCAGTCGGGTGCCGGCTCCACGAGGGCAGTGTCGCGGGCCGTGACCCGGAGAGCCGCAAGGTGCTCCGCACGTACCTGTGCGGTCCGTGTCGCGAGCTGGTGGTCGAGGCCGGCGAGTTGTTCGTCGCGCGCGCAGGGCGCCGCCCGGGACGAGGTGCGTGCGGAGATTGTCGACCACCTCGGCCGGCCGCGTGCCGTCCAGTGGTGCAGGTGGGTGGCTGTGCCGCACTCGCTGCACGGCCGCCTGCGGGCCGGGTGCCGGCGCCGGCGGACCGTGGTCGGGCTCAGCCGTTCCGGGCGCTCGACCACTTGCCGGTAGACCTGGCTCGCCGGCACGTTGTGGACCAGATCAGCTCACCTCCCCTGGCGGTGAGCTGATCGCGACGAGCTCGATTTCGAAGCCGTCGGTGTTCTCCAGGTAGGCCGCGTAGTGCTGTGTGCCGCCGGCGTGCGGGTGCAGCTCGGGGAACATCAGGCTCCAGCCGTGCCGGGCCGCGTCGGAGGCCAGCTTGTCGACAGTAGTGGCGTTCTCGACGTGGAAGGCCAGGTGGTTCAGCCCGGGTCGACGGCGGTCATGCCGGTCGGCCGTAAGGGCCGGGGACCGCTCGAGGACGAGGTAGGTCGGTCCGAGCCGCCAACTGCGGCCGGTGTCCCAGCTCTGCGAGACGGCGTAACCCAGCGTCTGAAGCAGCCAGCCGAGCGAGGCGAGGGCGCGATCGAGATCGGGAACCCAGATTTCGACGTGGTGCAGTGCCCCGTGTGTCGGCCGGTTCATGCGGCCACCGCCTCCTCGCACTCGGCCGGAACGCCCGCCGGTGATCGCGCGCCGACGTTCCTGAGCAGACTCGACGAGCTTGAACACCATAGCCGGGGCGGCGGCCGGACTGCCGACCCCGCGGGTGTCCTCGGTGCGGAGCTTGACCATGGAGAACGTGGACTCGATCGGGTTCGTGGTCCGCAGGTGAATCCAGCGCTCGGCTGAGAAATCGTAGAACGCCAGCAACCCATCGTCGTCTTCGGTGAATTTCGCGGCGGCCTTCGGGAACTTGGCCCGGTGCGTCTTCGCGAACGCGTTCATCAGCACCGACCGCCGGAATGCGGCGGGTGCGCCGCGTGCTGGTCAGTGGCCGATGGTGTCCAGTTCGGCCACATCGTCACTGGAGAGGGAGAGCCCGGCGCCGGCGATGTTCTCGCGCAGGTGCGCGGTCGAGGAGGTGCCGGGGATGAGGAGGATGTTCGGCGAGCGCTGCATCAGCCAGGCCAGCGCGACGGACATGGGCGTCGCTCCCAGCCGGTCCGCGACCCGCGACAGGGCCCTGGACTGCAGCGGCGTGAAACCTCCCAGGGGGAAGAACGGCACGTAGGCGATGTTCTCGGCGGCGAGGTGGTCCACCAGGTCGTCGTCGTGGCGGTGGGCGAGGTTGTACATGTTCTGCACGCACACGACCGGGGCGATGCGGCGCGCCTGCTCGACCTGTTCCGCGGTGACGTTGCTGACGCCGAGGTGGCGGATGAGTCCTTCTTGCTGAAGGCCTGCGAGCGTCTCGAACGCTTCGGTGATCGAGCCGGGCCCGGGCCCCTGGGCGTCACCCATGCGCATGTTGACCAGGTCGAGCCTCTCGACTCCGAGGGACTGGAGGTTGTCCTGGACCTGCTTGCGCAGGTCCTCGGGGCGCCGGGCCGTGGGCCATCCGCCCTGGGCGTCGCGGGTCGCTCCCACCTTCGTGGCGATGAACAGCGACTCCGGGTAGGGATGCAGCGCTTCACGAATCAGTTCGTTCGTGATGCGCGGTCCGTAGGCCTCGCTGGTGTCGATGTGGGTGATCCCGAGACCGACCGCCTCGCGCAGTACCGCCAGAGATCCCTCGCGGTCGGCGGGCGGGCCCATGACCCACGGGCCGGCGAGCTGCATCGCCCCGTACCCGAACCGGGTTACCGGAACGTCGCCCAGCATCCGCGTGCCGCCGGGAAGAGCAGTGGGTGTGTTCATCGTGGCGCCTTTCACCTCTTACCAGGGATGGTGTTTCCGTCCCCCTTGCACCATTCTTGGAGAGGAACTTCCCGCTGGGAAGTAGGCACTCTTAAGTGCGTAACACCCCTGAAGTGAGAGGTGAGCTCGGTGGCGACGACGAAGGCCGACGGAAAAGCCCAGGCCAAGGCCGAGTACAACGCGTTCCTGGCGGTGTGCCCCAGCCGTCAGCTCCTCGACCGGATCTCGAACAAATGGGTTGTCCTGATCCTGTGCGCACTGGGCGGCGACACCCTCGAACCCCCCGGTGCGCCGCACACCCCCAAGGCGATGCGCTACTCCGAACTGGCCCGGCTGCTGAACGGTGTCAGCCAGAAGATGCTGACCCAGACCCTGCGCGCCCTCGAACGCGACGGCCTGCTCACCCGCACCGTGACACCCACAGTCCCCGTCACCGTCACCTACGAGCTGACCGACCTGGGCCGCTCACTCCACCACCTGACACGCGATCTCAGGCAGTGGGCGCAGACCCACATGGACGCCGTCCTCACCCACCGCGAGAGCTACGACGCACGAACCTCCTGACCATCAGAAGGTGCTCGTACCGCTGGAGACGTGGGGTGGTTCTCGCTGATCAGGGGGTGGCGGGTGAGGCGTGCCGTGGCTTGTGCCTGTCCGTCCCATGACGCCCGGTCTTCGCAGCCGAGTGCTTACCGTCGGAAGGAAGCGGAGCATCGTCACCGACACGCTCGGGCTCCTGCTCGCGCTGTTGGTCACCCCGGCGATCTGCACCTCCGCGAGGAGCGCATCGTCGCGCCCTCGTTCGGCTTCACCAGATGTTGTCTCAGTGTCGCGTCGGCCGACTTCCACGTTCTGTTGATCGCTCCTCCCACCAAGCAGGGTTCTCTCCTGCGTGATCTTCGAGGTCGGCGTGTGCTACCCCATGACCGCGCGGGCCGCGTCCAGAAACGCCAGCCGGTTGCCCTCCAAGTAGTCGCGCACGCTCTCGCCCTCGGGCAGGCCGTCCCACACCGTCCGGTTGAGGTCGAGGAAATACGCGCGTGCCGCGTCGTGCACGGGCAGGGGGAACTGGATGCGGATGAGACGCTCCGCGACCCACAGCTTGTTCATGACGTCCCGGGTCGTGAGGAACCAGTCGTCGGTGTCCTCCCATTCGGAAGGCCGGCTGAAGGCGGAGCGTTCGGCCTCTGCTCCCACCTCGACGAACCGTTCCAGCAGCGCCAGCCGTTCCCCGCGCCGGGCCTCCGACAAGGCGATCTGCTGCCGTTGTCGTTCAGCGCGTTCCGCTGAGAGTTGAGTCCTGTGCTGGACGAGGTAGGACAACGAGCCGCCGAGGACAACGCCGCCCAGCGATATGAGGGACACCCAGACCTGACCTGACATGGCGGTCATCGTGCCATGCCGTCGAACTTGAGACGATCTCACTGCGGCTGGTTGTGATTACGGCGTCCGGGCCGTCCTGGAGGCCTGCTCACCGCACGTGCTGCCGGCGGCTCGGCAGCACGAAGTCTTCTCGTCGTCGGTTGTCAGCGCTCCGCGTTGTCGCCCTCCCCGCCTTGCATCTGCACCCTCCCCCAGCCCGGCTTCGCTCGCGCGTGAGGGGGCGGCGCATGCGCGGCCGGCCGGACCGGCTCCTCGACTCCACTCGTGAGCGCACAACCCGGCTCGCACGGGGCCGGGCCACGCCTCCCCGGTTGAGTGAAAGGCACGAGAACGGGCAGGTGAAGGAGGATTTGCCTGCCAAGATCCCCGTATGGGAACTCCCACACTCGACCTCGCCGTCGGAGTAGCCTCCGCCTCCCTGGACAACGGGCTCAAGCAGCTGCACACCGGTCACCGGGACCTGCTGAGAGGTGACCGCAGCGAGGTCGTCTCCGGCGTCCAGTACTCCCTGTCCTGGGACCTCCGGGAACCCCCGAGGATCTCCTTGGGCGCTCCCGACCCCGCTCGCTGGGAGAAGACCTGGAAACAGGCGGGCGTGAGCGCGCTGCCCTCCTCCGGGCTGGTCCAGTTGGTGATGCCGGAGCTGTGGCTCCGTTGGGCCCCGGAGCGCGGTGCGCCCCGTGAGCTGAGCTGCAGCGTGGCGGTGCCCGCACGGCTGCTGGCCGCCGACGGCGCGCTCCGGGTCGAGTTGCTCGGGGTGTGGATGGAGACTCCCCCGGCCGACGGCAACGACCGGACGCTCCTGCGGCGGGTCCTCGTGCCCAGACTCCTCAAACTGGGCGGGGACCTGCTGAAGCGTCTCGGGCTGTCCGCCGAGCGGATCTTCGGCCGGTCCGTGGACCTCACGCTCGTCCTGGTGGACGTCACCGACCGGCACCTGGTCGTCGCCGCCGCGTCGCAGCCGGGCTCCGGCTCGGCGTCAGCCCTCGACTGGCCGTCGGACAAGGAGGTCTTCTGTCTGGCCAGCCCGGCGCTGGTGAAGACGCTCGTCGGTGCGGCCGCGCAGCGGGAGGCGGACAAGCGCGCACGCGTCGTCGACGCCAAGGAGACGGTGGCGGGGGTGGCCGAGGCCACGCTCCAGGCGTATTTCCACGGACTCAGGAATCTGCGTGTCGACGCCCGTGACCCGGCCCGGCTCACCGCCGGTGTGGACATCGCCTGGAAGGGCGGCGTCACGATCTTCCCCATCGCCCCCGGCGTGGGCTGTGCGCTCGTCGAGGCCACCCAGAACATGTGACGAGGAGCAAGCCCGCGTGACCCGATGCGATCTCGTGGTGGCCCTGGGACAGGACACCCTCAACGACCGTCTGCGCAGCTCAGCGTCCCGTCCCGGCGTGCGCGACACCCTCCTGAACGGCACGCTCCAGGTGCCCTCCGGCGACCGGAGCATCCCGCTCGACTGGGCTCTCGGCGAGCCGCCGGTGCTGTCACTGCACGAACCCACCGACGACGAGTGGCGCGCGGCGATCGGACCGCGCGGCGTCCCGCCCGCCCGGGTGCCGGGCGCGTTCACCGTACTGCTCCCCCGGCTGACCGTCAGCGGCCCGGGCGTCAAGCGGGCCACCCGCAGGGTGAAGCTCCTGTGCACGCTCGCCGCACGGTCCGGGACGCTCGACTTCACCCCGCTGGGTGCCGAACTCGACCTGCGGCACGTCCCGGACCCCAGCGACCGTGCCGTCTACCGGCACATCGTGGTGCCCAGGGCACTGCGGGCCGCGCTGGTTCTGCTGGGCCGTACCGCGCTGCCCCGCATCGACGTGGCGGGACTCTCCTTCGGCGACTTCGCCCTCACCGCCGGAGCCGGCATGGTGGTCGGCGCCGCGAACACCGCCGACCGGCCTCCCGCCCCGGCTCCCGATCCGGCCGCCCTGTTCCCCCGGGCCCCCGCCTTCGAGGTGCTGCTGTCGCGCGCCGCCCTCGAACGCGCGGCCCGCGCCGCCGTGGCCGGTCTGGCCGGCCGCTCCGACAGTGCCCGCGGAAGCTCGAGTTTCGGCATCGGGCGGGCCCAGTACGAGGGCCGTGTGCAGGTGAACGCCGCCACCGCCCGCGTCGCCGGCGATCCGCTGGAGCTGGACGTCGACATCTCCCTGTCCGTACACGCCGAAGCCGGGATCGACCTCTTCCGGGACATCGGGGAGGCCCTGAACCACGCCGCGGAGGGCATCGGCCGCGCTCTGGCCAGCTACTGACGGTACGTCCACTCCTCCCACCCGCCCCTCATGGAGTCACATGTCCGACATCGGCATCTCCTACGACGCCTCCGTCCTCCCCGAACCGCTGCGGGTACGCGTCCGGTTGCACCTGTCGGGCACCGCGGTCCGGGCGACGCTGGAAGACGTCCCCGGTTTCGTCGTCACCCTCCGCCCGGTCGGCAACGTCGGCGAGCAGATCCTCTCCGGTGTCGCCTGGCCCGTCGCCCAGACCCTCGGCTTCCTGCTGCCCCAGGTCGGCCACGGGCTTCTCGAGGGCCAGTCCTTCGACCTGCTGCCGCTGCCCGCGCCACCGCCCCTGCACCTGAACGGCCAGACCCTCACCCCCGTCCTGGACAACCCCACCCTGAGCAGCCGCGACGGCATGCTCAGGTTCACGGCCTCGCCCCGCCTGGCCTGACCCACGCTCCCCCACAGAACAGGACCCGCAGATGGCGCTCATGGACTTCACGACCCTCACCGAGCCCGATCCGCCGGAGGTCACCGTCCGGGCCGACGCCGTGTCCGACGAGAAGCTGACCCTGAGACTGACGGACCTGACCCTGACCGACGTCTCCTTCCTCCCGTCGAGCGCGGCCGCCGTCCCCGTCGGGATCGTGTCCATGCTCCTGTCGAAACCCGCCGCCTCGGCCGTCAGGCAGTTCTTCGAAGACCGGACCCTCGACCTGCCCATCGATCAGCTGCTGCGCACCTCGTTCCCCGCCGGTGACACCGAGGTGAAGGTGCGGCTCGACCGGCCCGAACTGGGGTCCCACAAAGGGATGCTCATGATCAGCGGCACCGTCTCCGTCTCCTGACCCTTCCCGCCCGCACCTTCCCAGGAGCCCTCTCCGCATGAACGACCCGCAGCTCTCCCCGGACGGCGGGCCCTCCGCCGCCGAACCGCTCCGCCTTGCCGACACACCGGGCTACCCCCTGGCCCGCGGTGTGGACACGACCGACATCGACACCGTTCCCTACGACACCGGCGCGCTGAGCATCCGCTTCGGCGACCTGGCCCTGCGGCCCCTGGAAGCACCCGTGCCGGTGGCCACCGAAGTCCTCGGAGAGATCACCAAGGTCACGTACCGCATCCCGGCCCTGTCACTGACCGGACGTTACGCGCTCGACGCGCGGCCGGACGAGATCAGCGCGATCGACGCCGGCGGCAACCCCTTCCGGCCACTGACCGCGGAGCAGCGGCAACCGACGTTCCCGGCGGCCCCCGCCACACACACTCCGCCCGACCAACAGACCCAGGAACGGTGGCACGGGCGGGCCCGCGCGCACCGCGACGCCCTGATGAGGACGGAGAACGGCAGGAGGCTGCTGGTCGAGTACGGGACTCACAACGACACGTACTGCGAGGTCTTCGCCGGTGACGACTTCGCCAGCAAGACACTGAGGCAGATCTGGCAAAAGGGCGGCACCACCCGCCGTATGGGAGAGCACACCTACTCCGTCACCGACCCCGACGTTCCTCCCGGTGAACAGCGACCGGTCAACGAGTGGACCGACCCCGCCGATCCCGACGTCACCTTCAACACCCATGCCTGGCGGCAGCGGACCGCTCTGGTGTCGGCTCTTGTCTCGAAAGCCGACTGGGCGAAGGAGGACGAAGACGAAGAGAGCAGCGAGCGCTACGGGGAGGCGGCGCTGGCTGCCGAGCGGTTCAGCAAAGAAGTCCAGCGGATGGGGGACGGCGGCAACCATGTGGCGCCTCTGACCCAGAGGGAGATCTACCGGACCGTGGAGGAGCACTCGGGAACTGTCCCGCCGCCGCCCCCGGAGGCCATGGCGCGCTACCGGCCGCCCGCCGCTGCCGAGGACCTCGGGCCGGAGGGGCGCCCCGGCGACTTTGCCGGACCGGCAGCGGAGGGCTGGGTGGAACTGACCGCGCAGGACCACGCGGTCATCGACAGCTTCCACCGGGCCCGGTACCAGCAACAGGCCGCCGAAGCGGATCCGGCCGACAACACATTGCACCTGGGGCGGCTCTCGGCCCGGCTCGAGGACGTCCGGATCACCCTCATTCTCCCGGCCGGGCCAGGCACCCCTCCCACCGACCTCGAGCACATCGAGGTCGCCCTGCCGGAGTTCGGCCTCGAAGTGCAGGACGAGCACTGGGAGGGGAACGCCGGTGAAGTGGCCAAGGAGCGCCTCGCCGGGATGACGTTCCTCCTCGGGCTGCTGCGCGATTCCATGTCCGAGACGCTGCGCTACGGCGCCCTCACTGGCATGCCCGGATTCGCGGCCCCCGCGGCAGAGGACTGACCGGTGCTCATCCTCGACAGCCGCACGACCCCCGAGGACGCGGCGTGTACCGTCTGGGCGGAGTTGCCGGCCGAAGACCTGGTGCGCTACGAAGCGATTCTGGAAGAGGCCCTGGAAGCCCAGCGGGAGTACCTCAGCGAAGCCGAGTACACCATCTACCGGCGGGGCAAGAGGCTGCGCCCGGCGATCCTGCTGCTGGCCGCACGCATGGTGCACGGACCGGCCCCGCTGCCGGCCAAAGTGGTCCAGGGCGCCGTCTCGCTGGAGATGCTGCACGTCGCCACCCTCATTCACGACGACGTGGTGGACGACTCCATGCTGCGCAGGGGAATGCCGTCCGTGAACGCGGCCCGCGGCCCGGGGACCGCGGTGATCGTCGGTGATCTGCAGTTCGTCCAGGCCGTGCGCGGTTTCGTGGACGCCATCGACCGCGACAGCGACATGGCACTGGTCAAGCTGGTGCTGGACAGCGCGTTCGACACCTGCCGCGGCGAGTTGGACGAACTGCGCACCGACCTCTCCCAGGAGCCTGCCGTACTGGTGCAGCGCTACTGGGAGACCGCGGACCGCAAGACGGCCGTCCTCTTCGGACTGGCGGCCGAGTCCGGCGTCGTCCTGGCCGATGGACACAGCAGCGACGCTCGCCGGGCCGGCTTCTTCGGACGCGGACTCGGCCGCGCCTTCCAGGTCATGGACGACCTGTTCGACCTCTCCCGGGCCGAGGACGCGTCCGGCAAACCGTGCGGAGTGGACCTGCTGCGCGGCCGTGCCTCCCTGCCACTGATCTACGCCATGGCGGAACTGGGACCGGCCCACCGGGTCACCCGGACGATGCGCGGCGATCCCGCCGACCCCGCGGCCCTGGCCCGGGTCCTGGCCCAGGTCCGTGCCACCGGCGCCTTCGCCCGGGCCTACGCGGACGCCCGCGAGCGGGCACTCGACGCCCTGGAATTCCTGCGCCCCTTCCCCGACAACCGGTACCGCAGGGCGCTCCACGACCTGACCCTGCACGTGGTGGACCGGTCCCCCTGAGCGGAGCACGGCCACCCCGCCCCGCCCGCGCCCGGACCGGCCGTCCGGTGACGCCACGTACCCCGAGCCCGTCACAGGGAGACACCATGGGAACCACCCTGATCAACTTCGTCTACGCCACGATGAAGAAGCGGCTGAACAATCCCCGCAGCCGTTACTGGCTGCCGGCCGTACTCAAACAGGTGACCACCCCGGACGGAGGCACCCTGACGCCGCTTCGGGTGGCGGAGTGGGACGTCGGCACGATCGGGGGCCGGCACGGAACGACGGTGAGCGGCCTCATCGCGGAAAACTGGTGGTTCGCCGTCGGGTCGGCCCACAGGCGTGCCCGCAAGGTCAAGGCTCAGTTGGAGAGGGACGGGAAGGAAGTACCACCCGACCTCAGGGATCTCCCCGGGAACCTCGATGCCTTCACCCCCCGTCCGAGCGCGGCGAACCCCTTTCCTTCGCTGTCCTTCTCCTCCGTCGAGATCCACCACCTCCCCAACGCCTCCGTGGGAGACCTCACCGGTCTCACCAGGACCGCGGACGGCTACCGGGGGACGGTCCGTATCACGCTGGGGGCTTACGACACCGGCGAGTGGGAGGGCAAGGGCCTGATCAGGATTACCTGCGGCTACCTGCTGCGCCAGGAAGTCGTCGCCGCGGACGACCCCGGGGACGACTCGACCGGCCCCCTGCCGCCGACGACGGCAGTGGTACGGGGCCTGGAGGGCGTCAGCTGGCCGAAACAGGTGGTGGAAGGGCGCGGAACGGTCGCACTCACCGCCCATGACCTGACGTTCGACGTCCGGACCACCCTGCACGTCTCGGGCAGCGGTTCCGGCCGCGTCCTGACGGCCCGGGTGGACTCCGTCGACGTCGCGGCCGACAGCGCCCTCTCCTTCTCGGTGGCCGAGGAGGACCTGACCATCGAGGACGAGTGGGCCAGTTCCAGAATGGTCAACGGCTGGAAGCGGGCGGCCATCGACGCGATCGAAAGTGACCAAGCCGCCAAGGAACTCAAGGCCGCCATGGAGACCGCCCTGTCGGCCCCCGCGCAGCGCGACGAGTTCTCCCGCGCCGTCACCGGCCAACTGGCCGCCGTACTCGACGGAGTGCTGGGCCCCGTACCGGCCGGCGCCCTGCCCGTCGGCGGGTCGGGCACCGGACCCGGGCCGGTGGAGCAGTACCTGTTCGACCGGGTTCGGCACGCGGTGAACTCCCCCGCCTCCTCCTTCTATCCACCGGCCGTCATCCACTCCTTGGACGACCCGGGGCTCGTCCCCTACCGGATCCCCCTCCTCGACCTGGGCCCGCAGTCGATCGAGGACATCGAGCTGAGTGCCGTCCGTCTCCACGACGTCACCGTGCACGGCCTCCCCAACCTGCTGATCCCGCCGGAGGACGCGCGGCTGACAGACGACGGCATCGACCTGACGCTGAGGCTAGGCCGTATCGCCGGCCGGCCCGAAATCCCGGGAACTCGCGGGCCGGACGGCTCGCCGCACCGCGTGCCCGAGCCGCCGCTGGTCCTCACCGGCCGCTTCGAGGCGGTGTTCCCCCCGAGCGGCGAGGACGAGGACGATGTCCTGCGAGGGGACGTCACGGCGTCGCTCACGCGGCCCTCGGTACCGGCGGGTCTGGTCTTCAGCGGTCCCGACGCCGACGCCCTGGAGATCTCCCTGCGCTCGCTCGACCTGGAACTCGCCCCCGAGGAACTGACGGTGGAGGTGACCACCGGCGACCTCTTCCGGGAAGTGATCCGCAGCCTGTTCGACTCCACCGAGGTCAAGACGGTCCTGCTCCGGGGAATCCGCGCACGGACGGCCGCCCGAAAGGACGAGATCGCCGCGGGGCTGTCCGCCGCCGCACGCGACATCATCGCCGCCCAACTCACGCAGTAGCACCCACCCGGGCCGACGTGCGGCCTGCGCCCCTCTCCTTCCGCCCCGCCGCATCCGGCGGCAGAACCTCCGGGACCCCCCATGCACGTACAGGAACTGGACGCCCTCCTCGCCCGACGCACCACGGACCGCACCATCAGCCTCAGCAGCGACGACTTCGGCTCCGCCGCCGCGCCCCTGGTGACCGAGTGGCTCGGTGGCACCCTCACGGTCACAGCGGTGCGGCGCGACACCCGCCCCGACGGGACCGTCGTCCTGGACGGAACCACCAGCCTTCTCGGAGTGAAGGACCGGCCGGTCACCGGCATCGAGATCGGTCTCGACCCCGCAGATCAGCGGCCCTCGCTCTACCTCCCCTTCACGCTCCCCACCTCGTGGAACTTCGCCGCCTCCTTCCCGGAGACCGAGGAGAGCGATCTGGCCCGGCTCGGTTTCGCCGCGGAACCGGAGCTGCTCCTCAGTTCCACCGTCCGGTCGGCGGCCGACGGGCGCCCCGCCCTGCTCCCGGGCCTGACCTTCCACGGCGCCGCGGTGACGCCATCGGACGCGGCGGAGTGGCTCGGCGAGTTGATCTCCGTCGCCCCCGGCTCCCTCACACTCACCGGCCCCGTCACCCGCACGCCGGGGCCCAAGGACAAACGCCGTGCCGACATCGCGCTGACCTCGCCTGCGCGGGGCGCCGGAGTGCTGGGGGCGTCCTTCCGCGTGTGGGCCGGCTCCCGCACCACCACCGCCGCCGACGGCACCACCACCGTGTCCTACCCGGTGCGCCTGCGTGCCGACCTCGCCCTCGCCCCGGGCACGACGGCGACCGTCGGAACACCGCTGCCCTCGGGGACCGAGAAGGTGACCCTCACCGCGGACGTACTGCCGGACGAACCCCAGCCCGCAGCCGCCTTGGCCTCCTGGGACGGCAGCGGGAGCGCGCTGCGGCACCTGACCGACCAGGGGTTCGGGCTGGGCGACAGCGTGCTCCTCACCGAGCTGAGCCTCGTCATCGACCCGGACAAGCTCGGTGACGGACTGAAGGAGGCGGTGACCGAGGTCACCGTCAAGGCCAGTGCCAGGCCCACGGTCGCCTGGACGGTGGCGGAGTCCGTCGCGGTGACCGAGGTGGGCGCCGAGCTGACCGTCACCCGCCCGCTGACGCGCAAGCGCGGCGCCACCGTGAGCGGATACGGCACCTTCACCGTCACCCCCGCGCTCCACATGACCGCCAGTGCGCTCATTCCACCCGGCACCTTCCGGCTGGCCCAGCGCGAGGACACCACCGCGAAACTCGCCGACGTGCTCGCGGGCCTCCTGCCCTCCGTGCCGGCCGGCATCACCGACCTGACGCTGAGCGAGTTCAGCGGCTCCGCCACCCCCAGAACCGGCGAGTACTCCCTCGCCGCCAAGGTCGCCACCTCGTGGACCCTGTCGCTGGGAGCGGCCGAGGTGGAACTGACCGGGGGCAAACTGAAGCTCGAACGGAAGAAGAAAGAAGAGAAGGAAGAGAAGAAAGAGAAGGAAGAGGAGGGGAAGGAAGGGGGAGGAGAGCAGGGGGAGGCTCAGGAGAACGAGGAAGGGAACGAGGCGGAGAAGGAGGGAGGGACGGAGGAAGCCGCGGCGGAACCGGCGGATGGCCCGGAGTCCTCTCACACGGTCACGGGTACGGTGTCGGCCACGGCGAAGCTCGGCCCCGTCGGCGGCGACGAGACCGTCGACTTCACCGCCACCTGGACCCTCCCCAAGACGTTCGCCCTGGAGGGCACCTTCCCCGAGCTCGAACTGACCGATCTCCTCGAGCACCTGTCCTGCCCGCTGGAACTGCCCGGCGGGACTCCGGCCGTCGTCCTCAAGAAGTCCAAGGCCACGTTGCGCGCCGGCAAGGCCATGGCCGGGCAACCCGCCTCGGAGGTGCACTACGAGTTCGGCCTGTCCTCGGACGTCGCGTTCGGGACCCGCACGCAGCACGTCCTGGCCCTGACCGGGAAGGCGGGCAGGTCCACCGAAGGCACCTTCTTCGCCGCGGCCCTCTGGCAGCGGGACTGGTCGTGGTCGCCCAAGGACGTCGAGGGCTGGGGTGACGTCCTCGGTGTCCTGGACGACCTCACCTTCAGTAAATCGGGCCTGGCCGTCTGCACCGCGGACGGCGTCACCCTGGACGCCGACGCGAAGCTGCCCGACACGCTCCCCAAGACGCTGGACCGCGGGCTGACCTTCTTCACCGAGGTCGGCTACGGGGAGCCGCTCGCCTTCCTGCGGCAGATCTTCCCGGACACCGAGGGCATCCGCCTGCGGGCCCGGCTCGCCCGCTCCATCGCCGACTCGGAGTTCACCGCCCTCATCGGCGAGGAGGACACCGGTACCGGGTTCGGCGCCCTCCGCCTGACCATCGTGCCCAAGAAGCGGAAGATCGAGCTCTCCACCAGCTTCCTCCTCGACCTCTCGACCTTCGGGTCGCCGTCCGGGACCAGTCTGCGATTCGTCGCCGCGGGTTCGGCGGAGAAGACGGACCTCGGCTGGTCCCTGGGCCTCGGCCTCGTCCTGAGGGCGGAGGAGGCCGACGGTCCGGCCCTGCCCGGGCAACCGACTCCCGGACAGCTGTCCGTGGTCGCCCTCGACCGGCCCGGGCACATCCTGCTGCCGGCCACGGACCCCGCTCTCGCCCCGGCCGCCCTCCCGGCCGCCGGCGGACCGACGCCCACGGACCCACCGGCTGTTCCGGCCTCGAAGCAACGGTCCGTCTGGCGGAACGCCTTCGGGATCGAAGGCTTCAACATCGCGTACTTCTACCTGGAGATGCGCTATGACACCGACGGGTTCAAGCTGGGCGGCGGCGGCTCCGTCGACATCGGACCGGCCTCCCTCGAACTGGCGGTGCACGGCCGGGTGAGCCCGCCGTCGGTCAGTGCCTTCTACTTCTCCTTGACGGGGGCCTCCCCCGAGCGCGGGGTGACCATCCTCGACCTGGTCAGGATCGTCACCCCGAATCCGGCGCCCGCCCTGCGCCCGCTGGACTCGGTGGTCGTCCGGGGAATCACCCTGTGCGCCGTCGCCGACCCGGACGGCTGGACCAACAGGGCGACCGGGCAGCGCTGGGCACCGGGCTTCTACGCCAGGGGCGACATCGCCTTCGGCACCAACACCTGGCAGTTCCAGGTGTGCATCCGGCCCATCGGCCTGTACATCAGCAGCCAGGTGGAGAAGCCCATCGAACTGGGTGGCGTCTTCAAGTTCGCCGGCAGGGACGGCGTCAAGGGCCCGCAGTTCCTGCTCGACACCGGAGACGTCACGGAGGGCCGGATTCCGGACCGGATCTTCCATCTCTCCGGCAGTCTCTCCCTTCTCGGCCACCAGGTCCTCGCCGTCGAGGCGGAGCTGGGAGAGGGCGGGTTCGCCTTCGATCTCGCCGTGAATATCGTCGCCGTCCGGGTGGAGGTCCACTGCCGTCTCAACGAACGGGGACTGAAGGCCCGGGCCGGTGTCGACCTCGGCTTCGACATCAGGCTGCCCCGCGACGCCCAGATCGCCGGGATCCCCCTGGGCGCCGGCCTGCTGATCGGGGTGCACGTGGGGGGCGAGATCGAGATCGACGTCACCACGGGGGCGATGGTCCGGCTCAGCGGCCGGTTCTCGCTGCGGGCCCTGGACACCACTCTCGTGTCCGCCGACGCGGAACTGAGCTTCGGCATCCAGTCCTGGGACGACGTGGTCGGCGTCCTGGAGCGGGACCCGGCCCGGGTCCTGGAGAAGGTGGCCACCGACGTCTGGGAGACCGCCAGGAACTGCGCCGTCAAAACGGCCGTCGCCATGATGTGAGCACCCCCGCCCGGGCGGTCAGCAGTTCGGTGGCCACCCCCTCCTCCCCGGCCGCCCCGGCCCGGCCGGCCGCGGCGGCCAGCAGGCGAGCGGCCCGGGCGAGCACCCGCTCCACGGCCTCCGCGCACCCGGCGGCCTCGGAGCCGTCCCACGGCGCGGCTCCGAGGCCGTACCCGGAAGCATCGTCGCGGCCGGCGCGGCGGGCCCGCTCGTCCCACTGGGCCCGCCCGGCCGCGGACAGTTCCCACCACACGGCCGAGCGGGTCCCCGCGACGGCGTCGCGGTGCACGTCCGCCGCATCGTCCACCAGCCGCCACGCCACGGCGAAGTCCTCCACCAGCGACGGCCACCCGGCCCCCGCCCGGCCGCCGGTCTCCAGCAGCCGGGGCAGCAGGGTCCACAGCGCGGCCTGCTCACGGGCGGTGGAGCAGTAGGAGTCCAGGTCGGCGTGCGGCCGCTGGACATGCGTGGCACACAGATACCGCTCGGTGTGCCGGGTGACCAGACCGGGGTCCGCGCCCCAGGCGGCACACAGCGCCGCCGCGTCCTGCTCCAGACACCGCCACAGCTCGGTCCGCAGCTGCAACGCCGCCAGGTCCGGGGCGAGTTGCCGGTCCGTCAGGTGGTCGTCCCACAAATGGAGCAGCAGCGCGGCGGCGTGCAGGCGCTCGGCGCCCGGATGGCCGGCGGCGGGCACCCAGTGCAGGAAGGACCACACCGGCGCGGGGAACAGCACGAACAGGTCTCCCCGGTCGGCGGTACGGGTCCGGCCGTGCCGGCGCAGCAGGGCGGTGACGCCGTCGGCCAGGGGTCGCGGCATCCGGTCCACGACCTCCAGCACCCGGCCGTGCAGGCGGCGCCGGAGCGCCGACACCTCCGGCGTTTCCAGCACCGCCCCGAAGCCCGGTGGCGGTGGGACGACGGAGGCCGGGGGAAGGGTCCCGCTCACCGGCCTGCTCCCCGGCGGGGCCGGGCCCGCAGGACACCCCGCGGGTCGAGGGCCGAGGCGACCTGGTCGAGCAGCAGCCGGCTCCCCGCGTTTCCGGCGTCCCCCAAGTCGTCGCCGATGACCGGCCGGTGGGGGTGGACGCCGATGCGCGCGCACCTGCGCACCAGTTCCCGGCGGCACTCCAGCGCCCGTGCGTCGGCTCCCGGCTCGTCCCGGTCCCAGAAGAGGCCGGTGACGCAGCGCAGGTCCCGCGCGCCGAGGCGGAGGGCGAGACAGGGTTCCATGCCGCGGTCCGTCATGATCCGTTCCACCAGTCGCAGTACGGCGTCGGTCCGGGCGCCCGACATCGGAAGCTGAGGAGTGAACCAGAGGACTCCGCAACGGTCCCGGTCGGGGTCCCGTTCCCGACCGGCCGGAACGTAGAGCGGACCGCCGGGTTTGTGCCGGTAGGCACTCGCCAGACCGGGGGCGCCGTCGTGGCGCGCCGCCCCTTCCGGCAGACCTGGAGCACCCGGGGCGGCGACGGACCCGGTCACGTCATCGGTGTCCCAGTGGTCGGCGTACGGAGCGAAGGCGCGCAGCACGGATTCGTAGATCAGGTCCAGCATCCTGGGGTCGTCGGCCCACAGCTCGGCGTGCCCGGTCCACGGGCCGTCGAGGTGCTCGGGCAAGCGGCTTCGCGGCGCGGGCAGCAACTGCGCCGCCAGCCGGGCCCGGTTCCACAGGCTCACGGCCACACCGCCCGGTGCCCGTTGCAGCAGTCGCCGGGCGGCATCGACGACGCCGGGGAGGAGTCGCCCGTCGGGGACCCGGAAGACCACGGACCGGGTCACCCGCGGCCGCGGGTGCAGCCACAGCTCGGCGGCGACGACGACGCCGGGACCGCCTTGCAGGAAGAGCCCGGTGAGCCCGGGACCCGGGCCGGGGCCGGTCGACAGCCGGCTGCCGTCGGGCCGTACCACCTCCAGCCGCCGCAGGTGGGAGGCCATGTCCTGGTAGGGCCCCCGCCCCAGGCCGCGCTGGAGCGCGTTGGCCAGGACGGATGTGCTCGGTCCCGCTCCGGTGGACGGAGGCAGCAGCTGCGACGAGCGCTGCCCCAGGGCCTCGGCCAGCTGCCCGAAGGTGACACCCGGCTCCACGGTGACCAGGCCGAGCTGCTCGTCGTGGCCGAGGATCCGGTCCAGTCGGGCCAGCCGCAGCACGACGGTGCGCTCGTCCGGCGGGCAGCCGGACCCGTATCCCCAGTTCCGGCCGGTGCTGACCGGGTGGACACGGACGCCGTGGCGGTGGGCGATCCGCAAGCAGTCCCGCGTCTGTCCCGCGTCGGCGGGACACAGGACCGCCTGCGGCAGCGGTGCCGGGAACGTACACTGCCCGGCGGTCGCCCGGTCCTCCGGCGCGGTCAGCACGTGCGCCTCGCCGAGCACCCTGCGCCATGCCGCCACCACAGCGGAGGGCAACTCCGTCGCGGGCTGCCCGGCGGACGCGTCGACCGGAGTCGTGCCCTGCCGGGCGGCGTCCGGATTCCCGGTCATCGTCACCCCCTCTCCGGCCGGCGGGGAGTCCAGTCGCCTCCTG
This sequence comes from Streptomyces sp. CCM_MD2014, assembly GCF_000772045.1. GTDB lineage: Bacteria > Actinomycetota > Actinomycetes > Streptomycetales > Streptomycetaceae > Streptomyces > Streptomyces salinarius. The sequence goes on from NZ_CP009754.1 coordinate 1,796,803, forward strand.
CGCCCGGCTCCTTCCCACCATGGCATCCCCCGGTCCGCCGTCGGCCCGGGACCACTCGGACGAGGGACCCCCGGTGCGGGGAAGGATCCGGTCGCGCCCGCCGTCCGGGACGCGCTCCCCAACCGGAGAACCCGTCGGGTTGTCGGGCCGGGCGGCCCGCACGGAGTCGTCGTTGCCATCAGGACGCGGAGCCCGGCGAGCGGCAGCGGCCCGGAGCCGGGCGGCGTGCTGGAGCGGGGCCCGGGTCACGGTGCGGCGGGGAGGCCGGAGGTCCAGGCCGTGGCCGTAAGAGGGCCCGGCTCGTCGCACACGGCGAGTGTTCGCGTGTCACTTGCGAGCAGGTAGGTATTTTGACATAGCTATATTTCTGGACCTACAGTGCCCGCGTGCCCGAGACCAGTGCGTCCGCCCAGGACATCGACCGCGTAGCCGCCGGGCTCGCGGCGTGCCTGCCCGCGCTGACCCGGGCCATGGAGCGGCGGATCGCCCCGGAGTTTCCGCATCCGAAGCCGCCGGAGGCGCAGCTCGCGCTCCTGCGTCATGTCGAGGCCAATGACGGCGTCACCGTTCGCCGAGCGGCAGAGGCTCTGCTGATGAAGCCCAACAACGTCAGCGCCTTGGTCACGCAGTTGACCGCACAGGGGCTGTTGGAGCGCCGGCCGGACCCGGAGGACAAGCGCATCGCGCATCTGCACCTGACCGCGACCTCACGGCGGCAGCTCATGAAGGTCCAGCGCCTCATGAGCGACCAGGTCGCCCGGGCTCTGCGCACCATGACCGACGGCGAACTCGACGCCCTCGGCTCGGCACTGTCCTCGCTGCAGGATCTGAACGAGCGCCTTCACCCGGTCGTCGGCTGATCGCGCGTACAGGCCCAGCCCGTACGCGACGGCGGCGGATGCCCGTTTGCGTCTTCTCTCCCAGCCGTGTCCGGCCGCACCGCGCCGGAAACGGCCGGCCGTTCTGCGCGGACCCGCACAGCCGTCCGCCGCCACCCGCCCCTCTGCCTGATCAAGGACTCACGCTCTCATGTCCCCCGAAGTCTTGAACTCCCCGGTTCCGGCTGCCCCTTCGGCGCCCACGGCCGAACCGCGCGGCCGCCGGGCCAACCCCTGGCTGACCCTCGTCGCCGTCGCCTTCGGCCTGTTCATGGTCGGCCTGGACGGCTCGGTCGTCTCGATCGCCAACCCGGAGATCGGCCGCGACCTGAACGCCTCCACCGCCGGCCTCCAGTGGGTCACCAACGCCTACCTGCTCGCCCTCGCCGCCGCGCTCATCCTGGGCGGCAAGCTCGGCGACCGCTTCGGCCGCCGCACCTTCTACCTCGTCGGCGTCGCCGGCTTCACCCTGGCCTCCGTCGCCATCGGCCTGGCGGGATCCATCGAGGGCGTCATAGTCTTCCGCGCCTTCCAGGGCTTCTTCGGGGCACTGCTGATGCCCAACACCCTCGGCATGCTGCGTGCCGTCTTCCCGCCCAGGAAGTTCGGCATGGCCGTGGGCGTCTGGGCCATGGTGTCGTCGGTCTCGACGGCGCTCGGACCGATCGTGGGCGGTCTCCTCGTCGAGCACGTCAACTGGGAATCGGTCTTCTACATCAACGCCCCCATCGGCGTGATCGCGCTCGTCTTCAGCATCGCGGTCCTGCCGCAGAGCAAGAACACCACGGCGGCGCAGGAGAAGTTCGACATCCCCGGCGTCGTCCTGCTCGCGCTCGGCCTGCTCGCCGTCGTCTTCGGCGTCGTCAAGGGGGAGACATGGGGCTGGACCTCGGCCGGCACCCTGGGCGTCATGGGCGCGGGTGTCGTGGTCCTGCTGCTCTTCGGCTGGTACGAGACCCGCGTGACGCATCCGCTCCTGCCCATGCGCCTGTTCCGTAACCCGGCACTCACCATCGGCACCGTCATCACCGCCCTGAACTTCTTCGTCCTCCTCGGCGTGATCTTCTTCGTGATGCTGTACCTGCAGAACGTCCGGGGCTTCACCCCGGTCGAGGCCGGCGTGCGCACCCTGCCGCTCAGCCTCGCCTCCGTGGTCGCCTCCCCGCTGGGCGCAGCCCTCACCGAGAGGTTCGGCCCGCGCCTGACGATGCCGCTCGGCATGGCTCTCCAGGCCGTTGCCTGCTTCACGATGCTCGGCTGGGGCGTGCACTCCTCGTACACCGTGATGTGGCCCCCGTTCATCGCGCTGGGACTGGGCGTCGGCATGGTGATGGCCTCCTCCTCCGACGCCGTCGTCGGCAACGCGCCGGTCAAGGACGGCGGCGTCGCGGGCGGCCTCCAGGCCACCGCCCTCCAGGTCGGTGGCGCGCTCGGCACGTCCGTTCTGATCTCCCTCATCAGCAGTCGAGTCGGCTCGACCCTGAGTGGGGAGCTGATCTCCTCCGGCGTGCCCGCCGAAGGGGCCCGCGGCCTGGCGGAGGCGAAGGACGCGGTGGCCATGGGCGTCGCCCCGGTCTCCGGCGACATGCCCGCCTCGTTCCAGTCGGCGGTCGTCGAGGGCAGCCACCAGGCGTTCATGAACGGCGTCCACGGCGCCGTGCTGGTCTCCGGTGTCCTGTGCGCGCTCGGCGCCCTGCTCGCCGTGGCGGGCGTACGGCGCAGTCCCGAGACGGCCGGTCACTGAGGCGTGACGGCTCTGCCCGGCCGAGGCGGGTGGGCGCACCGTGAGGACGGGAACTCCTCAACGCCTCGCCGGGCCACGGGTGGCCCCGCCACCCCGGTGGGGCGGCGGGGCCGCACCACAGGGGGTTGGTGCCGCCGCAGGTGCGGTCGGCGGTGATCTCCTCTCCCGGCGCGAGAGCGCGGACGGCGTGGATGTCCACGTTCAGGGCGTCGGTGTTCTTGCGGTGGCGCGCGTCGGGCCGGGGCGAGTGGCCTCGGCGGTCTTCTGCCCGTCGTGGCGCCGGGCGGGGCTGCCCGCGGGGCCACCCCTGCGGGCACTCTCCTGCGACCAAGCGGCGGTATGCCGGGTACGCGGCGCCCGTCCGGCGGGAGGCCAGTGGGGAGACTCTTCCTTCCCGCTTCCGCGGAGCCCGGCTCCCTCGGGCTCCGGTCGACGAGGTGACCCATGCGCCTGCTGCTCGTCCATCCCAGCGCCCTGATGTACTCCGAGATCTTCCTGCGGCTGGAGCCCCTCGGCCTGGAACGGGTGGCCGGCGCCGCCCGGGAGGCGGGCCACGAGGTACGCGTCGTGGATCTCCAGGTGCTGCCGGTGGCGCGGCTGCGCGACGAGGTGCGGTCGTTCCGGCCCGAGGCCGTCGGCTTCTCCCTGAACTACCTGGCGAACATCCCGGAGGCGATCGATCTGGCCGCGAAGGTGAAGCGGGAGGTTCCCGGCTGCTTCGTCTTCTTCGGCGGGCACAGCGTCTCCTTCGTCGCCGAGGAGGTGCTGGCACAGTCGGCGGGCGCGGTGGACGCGGTGGTCCGCGGGGAGGGCGAACCGGCGATCGCCCCGCTGCTCGAGGCGGTCCGCGACGGCGGCGTGGACGGCGTCCCCGGCATCGTCACCGCCGCCGGGCGGGGGCCCGCGCCGCTGATGCTGCACGGCATCGACACGCCGCTGCCGGCCCGCGACCTGATGCGCAACCGCCGCCGCTACTTCATCGGCGAACTGGACCCGTGCGCGTCCGTGGAGTTCACGCGCGGCTGTCCCTGGGACTGCTCGTTCTGCTCCGCCTGGACCTTCTACGGCCGCAGCTATCGCAAGGCCTCCCCCGAAGCGGCGGCCGAGGACCTCGCGCGGATCCGCGAGCCCAACGTGTTCATCGTGGACGACGTGGCCTTCATCCGGCCCGAGCACGGCAACGCGATCGCCGACGAGGTGGAGCGGCGCGGCATCCGCAAGCAGTACTACCTGGAGACGCGCAGCGACGTGCTGCTGCGCCACCCCGAGGTCTTCGAGCGGTGGGCGAGGCTGGGCCTGCGCTACATGTTCCTGGGCATGGAGGCCATCGACGCCGAGGGCCTCGACCTGTTCCGCAAGCGGATCAGCCCGGACGAGAACGTCCGCGCCCTGGAGGCGGCCCGCCGCATGGGCATCCAGGTCGCCATCAACCTGATCGTCGATCCCGCGTGGGACGAGGAGCGGTTCCGGGTGGTGCGGGAGTTCGCCCTCTCGGTGCCGGAGATCGTCCACTTCACGGTGATGACGCCCTACCCGGGCACGGAGATCTGGCACACCGAGTCCCGTCGGCTCACCACCCGCGACTACCGGCTCTTCGACATCCAGCACGCCGTGGTCCCCACCACGCTGCCCCTGGAGCGGTTCTACGAGGAACTGGTGCGCACCCAGGCCGTGATCAACCGCAAGCACCTGGGCCTGCGCACCGCCTTCGGAGCGGCCCGCATCCTCGGCCGGAACCTGCTGCACGGGCAGACCAACTTCGCCCGGATGCTGTGGAAGTTCAACCAGGTCTACAATCCGCGCCGGCAACTGGCCGACCACGCCCGTCCGGTCCGCTACGAGCTGCCCCTGCCCGAGCGGCTCGACGTCGGTGACCGCCGCCGGCTGTACGTGCACACCCGCGGCGGTGCCAAGGGCACACCCGCGCGTGGGGCGGCCGACTGACGGGGCGAGTGCCGGTGCGTCCCCCCGTCGCCGTTTGGCCGGGCGCCGTCGGGGCACCCAGGCCCCGGCCGGTCCGACGACGGCGCATGGGCGAGGAGGCCCGGACATGACGGACGACACCGAGACTCCGGTCCCCGGAGCGGGCGGGAACCTGCTGTCCGGGCCGCAGCCGGAGCCGACGCGTGCCGCCGGCTACCCGGACGCCCCGCCCCGCGTGGGCTTCTTCACGGACACCTCCGTGTGCATCGGCTGCAAGGCGTGCGAGGTGGCGTGCAAGGAGTGGAACGCGATCCCGGAGGACGGCCTGGAACTGACCGGCATGTCCTACGACAACACCCAGGGGCTCGGCGCGGACACCTGGCGGCACGTGGCCTTCATCGAACAGCGCAAGCCACTGGGCGGGCAGGAACCCGGCGTCGGCCACGAGTCCGTCGACGTCTTCGCGGCGGCCGGCGCGCTGGGCACCTCCCCGTCCTCGCCGGGCCCGGGCGCGACCGCGCCCGCACCCGGCGACCGGCCCGCCGACGCACCCGGTGACGGACCGGCGGCCGCGGCACCCGCCGGGGAGATCTCCCCCGTGGCGCCGGAGGGCCGCACCGAGCTGCGCTGGCTGATGTCCTCCGACGTGTGCAAGCACTGCACCCACGCCGCCTGCCTGGACGTCTGTCCCACGGGTTCGCTGTTCCGCACCGAGTTCGGCACGGTCGTGGTCCAGGAGGACATCTGCAACGGCTGCGGCTACTGCGTGCCCGCCTGCCCGTACGGCGTCATCGACCAGCGCCCCGACGACGGCCGGGTCTGGAAGTGCACCCTGTGCTACGACCGGCTCGGCGTCGGCATGGAACCCGCCTGCGCCAAGGCCTGCCCGACCGACTCCATCCAGTTCGGCCCGCTGGACGAGCTGCGCGAGCGGGCCGCGGCCCGGGTCGCCCAGCTGCACTCCGCGGGTGTCACGGACGCCCGCCTCTACGGCGAGGACCCGGGCGACGGGGTCGGCGGCGACGGCGCCTTCTTCCTGCTGCTGGACGAACCGGAGGTGTACGGCCTGCCGCCCGGCCCGGTCGTCACCACCCGCGACCTGCCCGCGATGTGGCGGCACGCGGCGACGGCCGCCGTCTCGCTCGTCGCGCTCGCCGCCGTCAGCTTCGCGAGGAGGCCGCGATGAGCGGTTCCGACGTCACCCGGGACGGCGTGGAGGGTGCCCGCCCCGGACGGGACGCCCTCACCGGCACCCACGCCGGGCGCCGCCGCCGGCGCCGGGGCCGGGGCGAGCGGGCGATGGTGCCGGACGCCGAGTTCTCCTCGTACTACGGCAGGCCGATCCTGAACAGGCCGACGTGGAAGCCCCTGGACATCGCGGGTTACCTGTACCTCGGCGGGCTGGCGGGTGCCTCCTCGCTGCTGGCCGCGGGCGCGCACGCCACCGGCCAGCCCGCACTCGCGCGGACGGCCAAGCTGGGCGCGGCGGGCGCCGTCTCGCTGTCACTGGCCGCCCTGGTGCACGACCTGGGCCGCCCCGAACGCTTCCTGAACATGCTCCGTGTGTTCAAGCCCACCTCCCCGATGAGCGTGGGCTCGTGGCTGCTGGCCGGTTACGCGCCGCTGACCGTCGCCGCGGCCGCCGCCGACGTCGCCGGCAGGTACCGCCTGGTGGGCGCGGCGGCCACCGCGTCCGCCGCCGTGCTGGGTCCGGCGGTCGCCACCTACACCGCCGTGCTGGTCTCCGACACGGCCGTGCCGTCCTGGCACGACGGGCACCGCGAGCTGCCGTACGTCTTCGCCGGGTCCGGGGCCACCGCCGCCGCCGGGCTCGCCCTGGTGTGCGCGCCGGTCGCTGAGACGGGCCCCGCGAGGCGCACGGCCGCGCTGGGCGCCGCTCTCGAACTCGGATCGTTCCGGGTGATGAAGCGGCGCATGGGGCTGACCGCCGAGCCGTTCGAACGCGGCAGGGCCCGGACGCTGCTCCGGGCGGCCGAGACGCTCACCTCCGTGGGCGCCGCGCTCGGGGCGTGGCCCGGCGGGCGCAACCGGGCGGTCGCCGCGGTCGCGGGTGCGGCCCTCCTCGCCGGTTCGGCCGCGCTGCGCTTCGGCGTCTTCCACGCGGGAGTCGCCTCGGCGGAGGATCCCAAGTACACGGTGCTGCCCCAGCGGGAGCGGCTGGCGGCCGGGGCACGGGAGCCCGGCGGCGCTCCCCCGGCGTCCTGAGTCAGCCGCCCGCGCCCAGCCGCCGGGCCGGGCCGGCCGTCGAGTCGGCGGCACGGTCGGCGGGCGGTCCCCTCTCCGGGACGTGTCGGGCGGATGCCAGGCGGGCTCCACCGACCGGCCGGACGGCCCACGAGCGGACACACCGCGGGGTGCGGTGTTCCGGTACCGGTGTCCGGGCAGGTTTGGGACGCGCGCCCCGGCGCACTCCTTTCGGCAGGTCGGTGAAGCGCCGCAGGAGAGGCAGGCGAGCATGACGCACTCGGCCGGGGAAGGCCGGGTCCGCAGCCGGACCGGGCTCGTCCTGTCCGCCCTTCTGACCGGCGGGACCCTGCTCGTGACGGGCTCGGCGTGCTCCCAGCCTCCGCCGGCACGGTCGCCCGAGGTACTGCCCCAGGTGGAAGCCCCTTACGACCTGGCCGTCGGCAAGGCCCTCGACGAGGTGCCCCGCAGCGAGTTCGTCTCCCTGAGCCTGCGGCCGTCGGACGTGCGGCCCACCTGGCTGGTCCGGGTCGCCCACGGCAACGGGGCGGTGCGTCTGGTCCGCGTCTCGGCCACGGACGGCCGGCTCCTGGGCACGTCCGTCCCGGCCGGGCAGACGGCCGGGACGGAGAAGCGCACGGCCGAGCTGGTCGACGCCGCCCGGGTGCTGCCGAAGGAGGCGGTCGACAAGGTGAAGCGGCCGGACTTCGGGAAGGTGAGCGGCATCGCGCTGCACAAGGGGTCGCGTGGGCAGCCCGTCTGGTCGGTCACCGTCGCCCTCGTCGAGCCGGTCCGGGAGCGTGTGTACGAGGTCGACGCGGTGACGTCCGAGGTGCTGAGCAGCCTCACCGCGGGAGCGGTCGGGGGCTCGAAGACTCCCGACGACCACGGATGATTGACCGGGATCGCGCGGGGCACTCGCACCGCGACCACCGCGACCACCGCGACCGGACACGGCGGGCGACGACGGGACACGGCCGGAAGGACAGGGTGATGGGCGTACGCACCTGGATCGACTCCTGGCCGGTCTACCGCCAGCTGAAGGGGACCGACCCCCTGGGCCGCGGGGCCGCCGCCAAGAGCGGGGCCACCGCGCGTCTCACCCCGCGCGTCGCCTCCGCCGACCGGGTCGTCAAGTCGGTCTGTCCCTACTGCGCGGTCGGCTGCGGACAGAACGTCTACGTCGAGGACGGCCGCGTCACCCAGATCGAGGGCGACCCCGACTCCCCCATCTCCCGCGGCCGTCTGTGCCCCAAGGGCTCGGCCAGCCTGCAGCTCACCACGGGCGGTGCCCGCGAGCACCACGTCCTGTACCGCCGTCCGCACGGCACCGAGTGGGAGCGGCTGGACCTGGACACGGCGATGGACATGATCGCCGACCGGGTGATCGAGGCGCGGCGCTCCGGCTGGCAGTGGGAGGTCGACGAGACCCGCACCCGGCGCACCCTCGGTGTCGCGAGCCTCGGCGGGGCGACACTGGACAACGAGGAGAACTACCTGATCAAGAAGCTGTTCACCGCCCTGGGCGCGGTGCAGATCGAGAATCAGGCGCGTGTTTGACACTCCTCCACCGTTCCCAGTCTGGGAACCTCGTTCGGCCGCGGCGGCGCGACCACCTTCCAGCAGGACCTGCAGCACTCCGACTGCATCGTCATCCAGGGCTCGAACATGGCCGAGTGCCATCCGGTCGGGTTCCAGTGGGTGATGGAGGCCAAGGCCCGCGGCGCGAAGGTGATCCACGTCGACCCGCGTTTCACCCGCACCAGCGCCCTGGCCGACGTCCACGTGCCCCTGCGCGCGGGGTCGGACATCGCCTTCCTCGGCGGGATCATCAACCACGTCCTGCGGACCGGGAGCTACTTCCGCGACTACGTGGTCGCCTACACCAACGGGCCGGTCGTCCTGCGGGAGGACTTCCGTGACACGGAGGACCTCGACGGCGTCTTCTCCGGCCTCGATGCCGGCAGCCGCAGCTACGACAACAGCAGCTGGCAGTACAAGGGCACGGAGATGCAGGCGGCCTCGGGCCAGCGCGACCAGGAGTACGGCAAGCGGACCAGGGACGGCAGCAGTGTGACGGAGGCCGCCCGCGGCGAGTCGCACGGTTCGGGCGGTCCCGACATCGGTGAGGGGGAGCCGGAGCGGGACGAGACCATGTCCCACCCGCGCTGCGTCTTCCAGGTGCTCAAGCGGCACTACGCCCGCTACACCCCCGAGGTGGTCGAGCAGGTCTGCGGCGTGCCGCAAGACCTCTTCCGCCAGGTGTGCGAGCTGGTGACGCAGAACTCGGGGCGGGAGCGGACGACGGCGTTCGCGTACGCGGTCGGCTGGACCCAGCACACGGTGGGCGTGCAGTACATCCGGGCCGCCTCGGTCCTGCAGAGTCTGCTGGGCAACATCGGCCGGCCGGGCGGCGGCATCCTGGCCCTGCGCGGCCACGCCTCCATCCAGGGTTCCACGGACATCCCGACGCTGTTCAACCTGCTGCCGGGCTACATCCCCATGCCGCACGCCCATCAGCAGCAGGACCTCGACACCTTCGTCGAGGCGGAGGCGGCCCGCAAGGGCTACTGGGGCAACATGCGCTCCTACCTCGTCAGTCTCCTCAAGGCGTACTGGGGTGAGGCGGCCACCGACGGCAACGACTTCTGCTTCGACTACCTCCCGCGGCTGACCGGCTCGCACTCCACCTACGAGACGGTCATGGCCCAGCTGGACGGCGTCTGCAAGGGCTACTTCCTGATGGGCGAGAACCCCGCCGTCGGCTCCGCCAACGCCAAACTGCAGCGGCTGGGCATGGCCAACCTCGACTGGCTGGTGGTCCGGGACTTCTCCCTCATCGAGTCGGCCACCTGGTGGAAGGACGGCCCGGAGATCGAGACGGGCGAGATGCGCACGGAGGACATCGGCACGGAGGTGTTCTTCCTGCCGGCCGCCGCGCACACCGAGAAGGACGGCAGCTTCACCAACACCCAGCGTCTGCTGCAGTGGCACCACCAGGCCGTGCCGCCGCCCGGCGAGGCCCGCAGCGACCTCTGGTTCACCTTCCACCTCGGCCGGATCATCCGGGAGAAGCTCGCCGCGTCCACCGACGAGATGGACCGGCCGCTCCTGGACCTGACCTGGGGCTATCCCACGAAGGGCGAGCACGCCGAGCCGGACGCGGAGGCCGTCCTCGCCGAGATCAACGGCCACGACTCCGACGGCAGCCCGCTGTCGTCGTACGAGGAGTTGAAGGACGACGGGTCGACGGTCTGCGGCTGCTGGATCTACTGCGGGGTCCACGCGGACGGGGTCAACCAGGCGGCCCGCCGCAAGCCGGGCCGGGAGCAGGACTGGGTGGCGAAGGAGTGGGGCTGGGCCTGGCCGGCCAACCGGCGCATCCTCTACAACCGCGCCTCGGCGGACCCGGACGGCCGGCCGTGGAGCGAGCGCAAGGCCCTGGTGTGGTGGGACGCGGACGAGGGCTCCTGGACCGGCCACGACGTGCCCGACTTCAAGCCCGACAAGGCCCCCGACCACGAGCCGCCCCCGGACGCGGAGGGCCCCGCGGCGCTCTCGGGCCAGGACCCCTTCATCATGCAGGCGGACGGCAAGGCGTGGCTGTACGTGCCCTCCGGCCTCACCGACGGCCCGCTGCCCACCCACTACGAGCCGCAGGACTCGCCGTTCCCGAACCTGCTGTACGCGCAACAGCGCAACCCCGTGCGCCACTTGCTGCCGCCGCACCCGGACAACCGCTACCAGCCCAGCGGCACCGAGCCCGGCTCGGAGGTCTTCCCGTACGTCGCCACCACCTACCGGCTCACCGAGCACCACACCGCGGGCGGCATGTCCCGGTGGCAGCCCTATCTCGCGGAGCTCCAGCCGGAGTTCTTCTGCGAGGTCTCCCCCGAGCTGGCCGCCTCGCGCGGGCTGGAGCACACCGGCTGGGCGACGATCGTCAGCGCCCGTGGCGTGGTCGAGGCCCGGGTCCTGGTCACCGACCGCATGGCCCCCCTCACCGTGCAGGGCCGTCGGCTGCACCAGGTGGGCCTGCCGTACCACTGGGGTCCCAACGGCTACGCGACCGGTGACGCCGCGAACGAGCTGCTGCACCTGTCGTTGGATCCGAACAGCCACATCCAGGAGGCCAAGGCGTTCGCGGTGGACATCAGGGCGGGCCGCCGCCCCAGGGGGACCGCCGCCCTGGAGCTGGTGCGGGAGTACCGGGCCAGGGCCGGCATCGACGAGGGCACCGGCACCGAGCCGTAGGACTCCGGATCACCGCAGGACGACGGAGTGGGCGCCCCTCGGCACCAGTTCCCCGACGACGGGGGCGCCCGGCACCTCGCCGGCCACCAGCAGCCCGCCGGAGGTCTGCGCGTCGGCGAGCAGCAGCCGGGTGTCGGCGTCCGTGTGACCGAAGTCGGTGAACGGGGCCACCCAGTCCAGGTTGCGCCGGGTGCCGCCGCTGACGTACCCGTCCCGGACGGCTTCCCGGGCTCCGTCCAGGTAGGGCACGGCGGCGGTGTCGAGTACGGCGGTGACCCCGGAGGCGCGGGCGAGCTTGTGCAGGTGGCCGAGGAGGCCGAAGCCCGTGACGTCGGTGGCGCAGGTGGCCCCGGCCGCCAGGGCCGCCGCGGACGCGTCCCGGTTCAGCGCCACCATGGTGGCCACGGCCTGCTCGAAGCGCTCGCCGGTGGCCTTGTGCCGGTTGTTGAGGACGCCGAGGCCGAGGGGCTTGGTGAGCGACAGCGGCAGTCCGGGGCGGCCCGTGTCGTTGCGCAGCAGCCGCTCCGGGTCCGCGACGCCGGTGACGGCCATGCCGTACTTGGGTTCCGGGTCGTCGACGCTGTGTCCGCCGCCCACGTGGCAGCCGGCCTCGGCGGCGACGTCCAGCCCGCCGCGCAGCACCTCGCGCGCGAGGCCGAACGGCAGCACGTCGCGGGGCCAGGCCAGCAGGTTGACGGCGACGAGCGGCCGGCCGCCCATCGCGTAGACGTCGGAGAGGGCGTTGGCCGCGGCGATGCGGCCCCAGTCGTAGGCGTCGTCGACGACCGGCGTGAAGAAGTCCGCCGTGGACACCACCGCCTGGGCCGGGGCGCCGCCCGGCGCGGGCAGGGTGACCACCGCGGCGTCGTCGCCCGTGGCGAGCCCCACCAGCAGGGAGGTGTCCGCCGGGGAGACACCGGGGCGCGCCAGCCCGCCGAGCACATCCTCCAGTTCACCCGGCGGAATCTTGCAGGCGCAGCCGCCGCCGTGCGCGAACTGCGTGAGCCGTACGGGTGTCTCGCGGACGACGGTCATGGCTGGTCCCTCCGGTGGGTGAGGCGGGTGAGGCGGATCGGTTCGGTCGGGCTGGGGATACGGCGCTCCTGTAGCCTGAGCGGGCGGTGGAGGCGTGTGGGTGCCTGGTGGCCCTCCCGGTCTTCAAAACCGAGGTGCCCAAGGATCTCGGGCAGGCGGGTTCGATTCCCGTCCGCCTCCGTTCCCCGCGCTCTCCCGGCAGCGCCGGCGCCGGTCGTCCACGCGCTCGGTGTGTCCCTGCCGGTCCAGCAGCTCCAGCAGGGGTACGGCCACCCGGCGCGTGGTGTCGAGGGCCCGGCGCGCCTCGCTCAGCGTGAACGGCTGGGGCAGCGACCGCAGTACGGCGGCGGCACCGGCGTCCGCGCCGGGCAGCAGCACGACGCCGTCGGCGACCCGGAGCAGTGCGCCGGCCGCGACGGCGGCGGCCAGGGCCTTGTGGACCAGCCCCAGTTCGGCCAGCCGGCCGGCCTCGGGGGCGCGGAACGGTGACCGGCGCAGTTCCTCTCCCAGGGTGTCGACGGCCTGTTGGACCGACGGCGGCAGCGACGGCCGGGGGTCGCCGGGGCCGTGGAGACGCCCTTGACGGTGGCTCAGTACGCTCTCGCCCGGCGTGTCGACGAGGGCCTGGACGAGGGCGCGGTCCGGCAGGCCGAGCAGGCGCCTGGCCGCCTCGGTGGGCAGCCCCGGGTCCAGCGGGTGCCGCTCGGCGTGTCGCGCCACCTCCGCCGCCAGGCGGTCGCGCAGTCGGGCCCAGTGGGCGGGGTCGGCCAGCCAGTCGCCGGTGACGGGCGGGCCCGGAGGGGCGATGCCCATGGCCTCCAGGTCGGGCCGGCGGACGAGCCGTCGCCGCCGCAGTTCCGCCGCACCGTCCGGCCGGCCGGTCATGGCCGTCAGCTCCTGCGCCCTGGTCCTGCCCGCCCCGCGCCGTGTCAGCGGCGGCGGGGACACGTCCAGCACGGTCAGTCCGCAGGGGGCGCGCCGTCCGCCGGGTTCCCGCAGGACGGCGCGGTCGCCGACCCGCAGCGGGAGCCCACGGGTGAGGCTCAGCCTGGCGGTGTCCTCGCCCAGCGGCCGCACGGTCACCGGCACGGCGGCGGTGCCGATGTGCAGGGTGACCGTCCTGGGAAGCTCCGCCACCGGAGTCCCGTGCACCCGGACGTCGGTCACGGTGGTGTGCGGCCAGCGGCCCGGGGTGAGCAGCACCTCGCCCCGCCCGAGCGCGGCGTCGGCGCCGCCGTGGACGTTGACGGCCACCCGTGCCACGCCGCTGACGGACGTCCGCTCCTCGTGCAGGCACTGCAGTCCGCGCACCCGCAGCGCACCCGTGCTGTCTCCCGTCACCAGCCGGTCGCCGACGCGCAGGGTGCCCGCCCCCAGGGTGCCGGTGACGACGGTGCCGTGGCCGCGCACGGTGAAGGCGCGGTCCAGCCACAGCCGTACGTCGGCGTCGGCCGGCGAGTCGGGCAGCGCGGCGCCCAACCGGGCCAGTTCGCCGCGCAGTTCCTTCAGTCCCGTGCCCGTCACCGCGCTGACCGCGACGGACGGTACGGTGCCGAGCGAGGTGGCGGCCAGCCGCTCGACGGCGTCCGCCCGTACGGGTGCCGGGTCGGCCAGGTCGCTGCGGGTCACGGCGAGCACGGCGTGCCGGACGCCGAGCGCGTGCAGGATCTCCAGGTGTTCCTGGGACTGCTGCTGCCATCCCTGGTCGGCGGCGACCACGAAGAGCACGCCCGGCACCGGGCCGACGCCCGCCAGCATGGTGGCGACGAACCGCTCGTGGCCGGGTACGTCGACGAAGGCGAGGTGTTCGCCGCCGGCGCCGCCCACAGCGCCCGGTGCGTCCGGTGCGTCCGGCTCCAGCCGGGTCCAGACGAAGCCGAGGTCGAGCGTCAGGCCGCGGCGCCGCTCCTCCTCGTAGCGGTCGGGCTCCATGCCCGTCAGCGCCCGTACGAGGGCGGACTTGCCGTGGTCGACGTGCCCGGCGGTGGCCAGTACCCGCATGTTCCCTACCTCTCGCCCGCCCGTACGCGGCGCACGGCGTCGGCCAGCCGCCGGTCGTCCTCGGCCGGCACCGACCCCAGGTCCAGCAGGCACCGTCCGCCGTCCAGCCGTCCGACCACGGGAACGCGCCCTTCGCGCAGCGCGGTGGCGTACGACGCGGGCAGGGAGAGCGCGGCGCTCGGCAGCGTCACGCCGGGTGCCCCGCCCCCGCCCACGGTGGCCAGGCTGCCGACCGCCCGAGCGTCGACGCCGTCGGCCCGCAGCCCGGTGGCCAGCAGCTCGGCCCGTCGGGACACATGCTCGGGGTCGGCGTCCAGCGCCTGTTCGGTCGGCGTCTTCGGACCGGTCAGCGTGGCCTCCAGCGCGGCCAGGGTCAGTTTGTCGACGCGCAGCGCCCGGGCGAGCGGATGCCGGGACAGGGCGCGGACCAGGTCCTCCCGGCCGAGGACGAGTCCGCACTGGGGCCCGCCGAGCAGCTTGTCCCCGCTGGCGGTGACGAGGGAGGCTCCGGCCTCCAGCTGGCTCCGGGCGTCCGGTTCCTCCGGCAGGCGCGGATGGGGGGCCAGCAGCCCCGATCCGATGTCGGCGACCACCGGGACGCCGAGCGGCGCCAGTTCGGAGACGTCGGCGGCGCGGGTGAAGCCGGTGATGCGGAAGTTGGAGGGGTGCACCTTCAGGACGAAGCCCGTCTCGGGGCCCACGGCCCCGGCGTAGTCCTGGACGGTCGTGCGGTTGGTCGTGCCCACCTCGCGCAGCCGGGCCCCGGTGGACACCAGGAGGTCGGGCAGCCGGAAGCCGTCCCCGATCTCCACCATCTCCCCGCGGCTGACCACGATCTCCTTGCCGGCGGCCAGAGCGGTGGCGGCGAGGACCAGCGCGGCGGCGCCGTTGTTGACGACGTGCACGGCGGCCGCCGACGGCACGCGGGCCCGCAGGGCGGCCAGCGCGGTACGGCCCCGGCGGGCCCGGACACCGGTCTTCAGGTCCAGTTCGACGTCGGTGGGGCCTGCGGCGTCCTGAACCGCCTGCCGGGCCGCGGCGGACAGCGGTGCCCGGCCGAGGTTCGTGTGGAGCAGCACCCCGGTCGCGTTGATCACCGGGCGGAGGCCGCTCGCCGTCCGCGGCAGGAGGGCGACCGCCGCGTCGGCCACCGCGTCCGGGGGAACGGCGCCCTCTCTGGCCTGCTGCTGTGCGCGGCGCACCGCCGACTTGACCCGCTCCGCGCCGAGCCGGCCGGTCGCCTCGAGGAGGCGGGGGTCGCGCAGGAGGGCGTCGGTGCGCGGGATCCGCCGCCGTGCGTCCGGCACGGCGTGCGCCGGTTCGCCGGACCCGACGGCGCCGCCCGGGTCCGCCGCCACGCTCTCGCCGCACCGCTCGGCCGCGCCCCGCTGTTCCACGTGTGTCCTCCGCTCCGGCTCCCGCACTGCCCGGGAACATGCATCGTTCCCCCAGTGCCCCTTGCGGGGGCCGGGACACGCCGAACGGAGGCGAGGGCCTACCGGCCGAGGGGTGCCGTCACGTCACACTGCCCGCTCGGGGATCGCCGGGAGGACCTTCTCGGTGATGCCGAGGAGGACGTCGTCGTCCGGGAACGCTCCGGACGTGCTCCACACGGTGATCTCGTAGTAGCCGCCGCCGTCCTTCGCGTCGAGGGCCACGGCCAGCGTTCTGGCCAGGGGGCCCTGCTCGACCGGTCCGCCGGATCCGCCGAAGCCGATCTCGATCTGCATGGTGTGGTCCGAGAAGAGGACCGCGGGCCGGCCGAGAACCTCGAGCTTCCTGACGTCGATCTCGTTCCCGTACTCCATCAGTTTCACGTACTGGGCGATGGAGAGGTGGTTGTAGGTGACCGAGACGCTCACCGTGTAGGTGTCGAACTCGATCCGGGCCTCCGGCTGGGCGACCTTCCCGTCGGTCAGGGCGGCGGTGCCGCTGGAGGCGGACGCGCCGGTCGCGGTCTCCGTCGGCGTTCCGAGGAGCCGGGCCAGATCGGGCGTGTTGAGCGCTTCGCACAGCTCGGCGCCGGTGACCGCCCCGGACGTCTTCCGGTAGGCGCTCGGCAGCTCCGTCTCCTGCCCGCCCGGACACGAGACGGCGTGTGGCGTGCCGTGGGCCTCGGAGGGCAGCAGCCTGGGCCCCAGCCACACCGCGGCCCCGAGTGCGGCGAACACCGCGACGGCCGCGAACGCCTGGCCCCACGCGTTGGGTTCCTTCTCCCGTACGGCAGGGGTGGCCGGGGCGGGAGGACGCCGCACCGCCGCCTGGGGCTGCGGCTGCGTCGCGGCGGGGTCCGCACGGCGGGCGCGCAGGGCCCTGACCACGATGTGGACGCGCACCGCGGTGGCCACCAGGAACACCGCGCCGATCCCGGCCGGAACCCAGTCCTTCTCGACGGCGGCGAGGTACAGGATGCGTAGGCCGAGCACCGACCCGACCACGATGAGCAGGGGCTCGCGGACCCAGAAGGGCAGGAGACGGACGAGGAAACCGAGCATGCGGCGATCTCACCAGGGCAAGATCACGTCGGCCGTGATGGAAGCCACAATTCCGGCCCGGTACTCAACCGTGATGAAACGGGCTCACGACCACCGGCCTGTCGGACCCCCAAAACGTTGCGCCCCTGACTGATGCGCCAGTCAGGGGCGCAATGTTGCTGGTAGCAGCGTCTTCGAGGTGACAAGCGGTTGTGTTTTCCGCAACGGCACCCTAGGGTCGTGGCCCGTGGAAACCGACGACGTCTCCGGCGGCGCACCCGGCGCCGGCACCGCCACCCGTGTCCGCGAGGTCATCGCCGCCGCGGGCGTCAGCCAGCGCGAGTTCGCGCGCCGTGTCGTGATGGATCCGTCCAAGCTGTCGCGTTCGCTGAGCGGCACCCGCCGCTTCACGGCCGCGGAGCTGGCGCGGATCGCCGACGAGGGCCGCGTCGACGCGGGCTGGCTGCTCGGCACCCGGCCGCGCGAGAAGGCCGCGTCGCCGGCCGCCGGTGTCGAGGGCGGGCGACCGCTGCAGATCGTCCGCGAGACGGTCCGGCTGATCGCGGAGCACGGTTTCCACGCGGTGCGGGTGGCCGACATCGCCCGCGCCTGCGCCACCAGCAGCGCCGCGATCCACTACCACTTCCCCGGCCGGGCCGAACTCCTCGAGGCGGCCGTGCGCTGGTGCATGGACGAGGACACCGCGCGCCGCGCCGCCCTGCTCGCCGAGGCGGACGACGCGGCGGCGGAGCTGCGTCAGCTCATCGCCCTGCAGACCCCGCGCACCGCGCAGCAGCGCCGCCAGTGGGCGGTGTGGCTCGACCTGTGGGCCGAGGCCGCGCGCTCCACGGCGGTGGGCCGGCTGCACTCCGAGTACTACCGGCAGTGGCGGGAGACCGTCGCCGACGTCGTACGCCGGGGCGTCGCGCAGGGCGTGTTCCGCGCGGACGTCGATCCGCAGGCGGCTGCGCTGACGCTGACCGCGCTGATCGACGGCCTGGCGACGCAGGTCCTTTCGGTGGGCGGGCCGTCGGCCGACGCTGCCGCGGACGCGATGCACGCGGCGCTGACCGCCCACGTCACCCACACGATCCTGACCGCGCAGCCCTGAGCGGCAGGACTCCGCAGCCCTGAGCGGCAACACATCGGGAGGCCCCGCATGCCCATGACCGAGAACGTCATCATCACCTGTGCGCTCACCGGCGCCGGCGACACCGTCCGCAAGAGCCCCCACGTTCCCGTCACCCCGGAGCAGATAGCGCGGAACGCGGTGGAGGCGGCCGACGCCGGAGCGGCGGTCGTCCACATCCACGTGCGCGACCCGGAGACCGGCGACCCGTCCCGCGACCCGAAGCTGTACCGGGAGGTCGTCGAGCGCGTCAAGGAGACCGGCACCGACGTCGTCATCAACCTCACCGCCGGCATGGGCGGCGACCTGGTCATCGACCCGGACGACCCGCTCACCCACCTCCCCGGCACGGACCTCGTCGGCGGCCTGGACCGCCTCCCGCACGTCGAGGACCTGCTGCCCGACATCTGCACGCTGGACTGCGGCTCGCTCAACTTCGGCGACGGCTCGAACCTGTACGTCTCGACGCCCGACATGCTGCGCGCCGGTGCCCGGCGCATCCAGGAGCTGGGCGTACGGCCGGAGCTGGAGATCTTCGACACGGGTCAGCTCTGGTTCGCCAAGCAGTTGCTGGCCGAGGGCCTGCTCGACGATCCGACGGTGTTCCAGCTGTGCATGGGCATCCCGTGGGGCGCGCCCGCGGATCCCGGGGTGCTCCAGTCGATGGTCAACATGCTGCCGGACGGGGCGCGCTGGGCGAGCTTCGCGCTCGGCCGGATGCAGATGCCGTGGGTCGCGCAGTCGATCCTGCTCGGCGGGCACGTCCGGGTGGGCCTGGAGGACAACCTCTACCTCGGCAAGGGCAACAAGGCGACCAACGCCCAGCTCGTCGAGCGGGCCGTGCGCATCACCGAGTCGATCGGCGCACGTGTCGCGACGCCGGACGAGGCCCGCGCCACCCTCGGCCTCAAGCCGCGCAACTAGGAGGTCTCGTTTGAACCTTGCCGGGGACGCGGGGTCTGGCACGCACATCTGCGGCGCTGTCGTCACTCGCCGACGCTCCGCGTCGACTCCCTCCTCCGCCGTGCAACTGCACGCACCAGACCCGCTCGGGCCGGCCACAAGGCACCGCTGCCTGGAGTCGGCCTGATCCGAACGACACCCTCTAGCCCGCCGCGACGACGAAGGACTCCCACCCATGAACACACCCGAGACGACCGCGCCCCGGACCACCGCACCCGAGAACGTCCGTCGCGTCGCCTGCGTCGGCGCCGGGGTCATCGGCGGCGGCTGGGTCGCGCACTTCCTGGCACGCGGCTACGACGTGACCGCCTGGGACCCCGCGCCCGACGCCGGGCGCAAGCTGCGCCGTCTGGTGGACGCGGCCTGGCCGGCGCTCACCTCGCTCGGTCTCGCCGAGGGCGCCTCGGCCGATCGGCTGACCGTGACCGACACCCTCGAACAGGCCGTGGCCGACGCCGAGTTCGTGCAGGAAAGCGCACCCGAGAAGCTCGATCTCAAGCGGGACCTGCTGGCCCGCCTGGACGCGGCGACACCGCCCGGCGTGGTCATCGCCTCCTCCACCTCCGGCTATCCGATGACGGACATGCAGACGTCGGCCGCGGACCCGTCGCGCCTGGTCGTCGGGCACCCGTTCAACCCGCCCTACCTCATCCCGCTCGTCGAGGTGGTCGGCGGCGAGCGCACCGACGCGGAGGCGGTGGCCTGGGCCGCCCGCTTCTACGAGGTGGCGGGCAAGTCCGTCATCACGATGGACAACGAGGTGCCGGGCTTCATAGCGAACCGCCTCCAGGAGGCCCTGTGGCGGGAGGCACTGCACATGGTCGCGTCCGGCGAGGCGACGGTCCGCGACATCGACCTGTCGATCACCGAGGGCCCCGGGCTGCGCTGGGCGGTGATGGGGCCGATGCTGACGTTCGCGCTCGCGGGCGGCGAGGGCGGCATGGCGCACATGCTGGACCACTTCGGCCCGTCCCTGAAGTCGCCGTGGACGCGCCTGGAAGCACCGGAGCTGGACAAGGAGTTGTACGACGCCGTGGTGGCGGGGTGCGACGAGGCGGCGGACGGCCGGTCCATCGCGGACCTGGTGGCCGAACGCGACCGGGGCGTCATCGACGTACTGCGCGCCACCGGCCGCCTCGGCCGCGAAGGGGGTGCCCGATGACGACGCTCCCGCTGTTCCGCAGCACCGTCCGCGCGGAGTGGATCGACTACAACGGCCACATGAGCGAGGCCTTCTACGTCCTCGTCTTCGGCCACGCCACCGACGCGCTGATGATCGAGACGGGCCTGGACTCCGGCTACCGCGAGTCCACGGGCTGCTCCCTCTACACGGTGGAGTCCCACATCCGCTATCTCCGGGACGTCCCCGAGGGCGCCCATCTCGCCGTCCGCACGCGCGTGTTGGGCGCGGCGGCCCGCAAGGCGCGGTTCGTGCACGAGATGTACGTGGTGTCCGCACCGGGGTCGGATCCGGCGCCCGGCGCGGCCCCGGTGGCGACGACCGAACTGCTCGCGGTCCACGTCGACCGGCACGCGGGCCGGGCCGCCGAGTTCCCGGAGCCGGTCCGGCGCCGCTTCACGGAGCTGACCGAGCCGGCCCCGGAATGGGCCGGCCGCTCCATCGCCGCCGTGGTCTGACGCGCGCCGGGGCCGGGCCTCGTGCCTGGCCCCGGCGCCGCGAGGTCGTCGGACACGGGCCGGTTCAGGAGCGTGCCGCGCGGACGCCGAGCGCGGTGACGGCCGCGGCCGGGGCCACGGAGGCCGGGACGCGCAGGGCGCGGGTGCGCCACGGCGGAGCCGGACGGGCCGGGGCGGCGTTCACGGCACCGTCGGACGTGGCGCGAGGCCGGAAGTTCGACGCGTCCTGCGCGTACAGGCCGAGTGAGCCGGTGCCGAAGCCGACCTCGCCGCCGACCGCCTTGCGCGGGGCGCGTCCGGTCTTCCGACGTCGATGGTCTGCCGGGCACGCGGTGGTCCGGCGGCCCCGGGGCGGTCTTGACGGGTACGTCGCGCGTCGCCTTGGCCATCGGGTGCCGGATCTCCTCGGCGTGGTGCGGGGGCTGGGTCAGGACGGTCGCGTGCCATGGACGCGGTAGGGCTCCGCGTCGGCCCACTTGACGTCGAGACCGAGTCCCGGCCGGCCGGTGTCGGGGCGCAGGGCGCCGCCCTCGGGCGACAGGGTGCCGTCGAACAGCAGGTGCTCGACGCGCAGGTGGTCGTGGAAGTACTCCAGGTGCCGCAGTCGGCGCACGGCGCAGAAGGCGTGGGCGGAGACCGCCGGGGCGCAGTGCGCGGACAGGTCGAGGTGCCGGACGGCCGAGAGTCCGGCGATCTCCAGTACGCCGGTGATGCCGCCGCAGCGGGTGACGTCGGCCTGGAGGCAGTCGACGGCCGGGCCGGCGGGGCCCTCGGTGAGGTTGGCGAAGTCCTGGGCGGTGAAGGCGTACTCCCCCGCGGTGATCTCCAGCCGCGCCGGTCCCCGCTCGCGCAGCATCCGCAGCCCTTCCAGGTCCGCGGAGCTGACGGGTTCCTCGAACCAGCGCACGTCCCACTCGTCGTGGAACCGCCGCGCCCAGTACAGGGCGTCCTTGCGGCCGAGGGCGCCGTTGGCGTCGGTGAACAGTTCCGGTGCGGTGCCGATCGCCTCGCGTACGGCGGTGAGGCGTTCGGCGTCGTGCTCGGGCCGGCGCGAGGTCTTCAGCTTCACGCGGGGGATGCCCTGGGCGACCCAGCCGGTGAGCTGGTCGGTGAGCCGGTCCAGGGAGTAGTTGGTGAAGCCGCCGCTGCCGTAGACGGGCACCCGGTCGTGGTGGGCGGGCAGCAGGTGGACCAGGGGCAGGTCCAGCAGCCGTGCCTTGAGGTCCCACAGCGCCACGTCGACGGCGGACAGGGCCATCGCCCCGGCGCCGGGACGGCCCGCGTTGCGCATCCGCGCGGCCATCCGACGGCTCAGCGCCGCCGGCGAGGCCACGCTCGCGCCCTCGATCACCGGGGCCAGCTTCGACTGCGCGAACACGGCGGACGAGACGTCGCCGTACGTGTAGCCGATGCCGGTCCGGCCGCCGGCGTGCACCCGGACCAGGACGAGCGTCGTGGAGTCCCACTCCAGAGTGCCGTCCTCCTCCTTGCCGTCGGGGCCGTCGGTGGGCACCTCGAAGGCGTGCACGTCGACCGCCTCGACCGTGCACGCGTCCAACGGCGTGGAGCCGCCCGCCTGTGACGGTGCCGAGCCGCCGCGCATCAGCGGCGTCCCGGGAGGTGCGCGGCGTACTCGGTGCGCTGCCGGCGTACGCCCTGGGCGGCGATGCCGACGCGCTCCGCACCGAGCAGTCCGTCGATGCCGTCACCCGGACAGCCGTACACCCGCTTGACGCCCCACTCGGCCAGACGCTGGAGGACGACGTCGGGGACTGGGGTCATGGGGCTCTCCAGGGCAGGCGGGTAGAACACTCATGGAGTGCCTTCCCCGAGCGCGGGCAAACCGGACGGCGGTCACTCATTGGGTCGAGTCCGGCACACGTCGGCCGGGGTACGGCCTCCGGCCGGCGCGGCGAGCGCCACGGTCCGTCCGTGCCGGGGCGCTCCCGGTCCCGTCCCGGCCGGTCGGGCGTCGGGTTGACGGTGCGCACCCCGAGCGCCCGTCACACCACCGGCAGCGGTTCGGCCGGTCCGTGCGGGTCGCCGGGGCCGGCCTCCGGGGCCCGGTGTCCGGCGGGCGTGTCGGTGCTCTCGCCGAGGAAGCCGCCCGACTGGTGCTGCCACAGCCGGGCGTAGGCGCCGTCCGTCGCGAGCAGCTTCTCGTGACTGCCCTGCTCGACGACGCTGCCGCGGTCGAGGACGACGAGGCGGTCCATTCCGGCGACGGTGCTCAGCCGGTGGGCGACCACCAGGGCCGTACGTCCGTCCATCAGCCGCCACAGGGCGTCCTGGACGAGGATCTCGCTCTCCGAGTCCAGCGCGCTGGTCGCCTCGTCGAGCAGGAGGATCGGGGCGTCGCGCAGGATGGCCCGGGCGAGGGCGACGCGCTGGCGCTGGCCGCCCGACAGTTTCACGCCCCGCTCCCCCACCAGCGTGGCGAAGCCGTCGGGCAACTGGTGGGCGAACTCGCTGACGTGGGCGGCCGCGGCGGCCGCGTGGATCTCCGCGTCGGTGGCGCCGGGCCGGGCGAAGGCGATGTTGTCCCGCAGGCTGCGGTGGAACATGGCGGGTTCCTGCGGGACGTAGGCGATCAGTGAGCGCAGGTCGGTCTGGCGCAGCCGGCTGATGTCCTGGCCGCCGATCAGGATGCGGCCGCGGTCGACGTCCGACATCCGCAGCAGGAGCCGGGTGAGCGTGGTCTTGCCGCCTCCGGACCTGCCGACGAGGCCGATCCGCGCACCCGCGGGCACGTCCAGGTCGAGTCCCCGGAAGATCGGCTCGGCGCCCGCGTGGGCGAACGTGACCGCCTCGAAGCGGACGCCGGTGTCCTTGGGCGCGAGCGGCTCGGGCTCGTCGGCGTCCAGCACCGTGGGCGGGTCGAGGAGCAGCTCCGTGAACTGCGCGGCCTCGGTCATCGAGCTCTCCAGCCGCCGGTAGATCTGGTTGAACTCGAACATGATCTGGGTGGCGTTCGAGTAGTAGGTGAAGGCGACGACGACCTCCTCCACACCCTGGCCCGGGCCGCCGAGGGCGAGGGCGACCACCAGCCCCAGCACGTTGGTCAGGACGGACATGGGGGCGATCAGGGTGTCGACGCGGAGGTTGCCGTAGTCCCACGACTTCAGCGTGAGGCGCCGGGACTCCGCGACCCGGCTGCGGTGTTCGGCCCCTTCCCGGCGTTCGGCCGCGAACGCCCGGACGGTCTCCATGTTCATGAGGCTGTCGGCGACATGGCCGGAGACCCGGGCGATCGCCGCCTCCCGGTCGTTGACCAGCCGTTGCCTGCGCCGGATCAGCGGGGTCGCGGCCGCGACGGTCAGCGCGATCATCACGAGCAGGCCGACGACCAGCATCGGTTCGTAGCTCCACAGCACCACGGCCCCGAACAGCAGGGGGACGAGGCTGCCCACGATGCGGTACGTCAGCGTGTCGACGAAGTCCTCGAAGCGCTTGCCGTAGCTGAGCACCCGTTTGGTCAGGGAACCGGCGAAGTTGTCGTGGAAGAACGCGGCGTCCTTGGCGAGGAGTTCGTCCATCCCGCTCACGTAGAGGTGCTCCATGCCGAGGGCCTCGACGCGGTTCAGGCAGTGCTGTCCGATCCGCCAGACGGCCTCGGCGAGCAGCAGCGTCACACCGAAGCCCAGCACGTACGGCAGTGCCGGGCCGAGGGCGAGTCCGCCGCCGTCGGCCGCCTGCCCGGCCAACTTGGCGATCAGCAGCGGCGCGACGTAGCGGATGCCGATGTTGCCGACGGCCGGCAGCAGCAGCGCGGGCAGGGCGAGTCGTCGTTGTCGCAGCAGTTCCCGGCCGTAGTGGCGCAGCGCCAGGACGACCGCGCTCCTGCCCGGTGCCGGCCCTCGCGTGTCTGTGGTCCCCATCACACTCCCGGTGGTTCGGAAGTCGGAAGTCTCCCGTCGGACCAGGGGCGCAGTCCAGGCACTTACCGCGGACCGTCGATAACCGGACACTGTGCGGCCCGCCTTGGGCGCAACGTGACATTGTATGGTGAGGCGCCATTGGCCGGCCGGACGCAGGAGCACGGATGCCGCATCTCAAGTCCCGGGCGATCGCCGTCCAGACCCATCTGCGCGACCAGGTCGCCGACGCGCTCCGGGCCGCCCTCATCGCCGGCGATCTGCGCCCCGGTGTCGTCTACTCCGCCCCCTCCCTGGCCGCCGAACTCGGCGTCTCCGCCACTCCGGTGCGCGAGGCCATGCTGGACCTGGCCAGGGAGGGTCTGGTGGAGGCGGTGCGCAACAAGGGGTTTCGCATCACGGAGATGACCGAGCGGGACCTGGACGAGTTCACCGAACTGCGGACCCTGATCGAGGTTCCCACCGTGGGACGCGTCGCCGCGACCGCGACCGTCGAGGAACTGGAGGCCCTCCGGCCGCTGGCGCGGCAGATCGTCACCGCGGCCCGGGAGCACGACGTCCTCGAGTACCTCGAAGCCGACCACCGCTTCCACCTCGCGCTGCTGGGCCTGGCCGGCAACCGGCATCTCGTGGAGGTGGTCGCCGACCTGCGCAAGCGTTCCCGCCTGTTCGGGCTGGGCAGCCTCAACGAGTCGGGGCGGCTGGTCGCTTCGGCCCAGGAGCACGTCGACCTGCTGGACCTGATGGTGGCCGGCCGCGGCGCCGAGGCCGAGGAGTGCATGCGCCGCCATCTCGCGCACGTCCGCACGCTGTGGGCGGACGGCACCGCACCGTAGCTCAGAGGGTGAACCCGGCCGGGTAGGGGTCCGCGGGGTCGAGCAGGTACTGCGCGGTGCCGGTGATCCAGGCGCGGCCGGTGACGGCAGGCAGGACGGCCGGGCGGTCGCCGACGGTCGTCTCGCCGAGGATCCGGCCGACGAACCGGGAGCCGATGAACGACTCGTTGACGAAGTCACGGCCGGCCGGCAGCAGGCCGCGGGCGTGCAACTGCGCCATCCGGGCGCTGGTGCCCGTGCCGCAGGGCGACCTGTCGAACCATCCCGGATGGATCGCCATGGCGTGCCGTGAGTGCTCCGCGGTGGATCCGGGGGCCTCGAGGTAGACGTGGTGGCACACGTCGATCTCCGGATTCTCCGGGTGGGACACCGGGTTCTGCTTGTTGATCGCGTCCATGACGGCCAGTCCCGCGTCGAGCAGCCGCTGTTTGTGCGCCCGTTCGAAGGGGATGCCGAGGTCGTCGGTGCGGACGAAGGCGTAGAAGTTGCCGCCGTAGGCGATGTCGTAGCGCACCTGTCCGTGGCCGGGGACGTCGACGACCTGGTCGAGTGCGTGGCAGTACGACGCCACGTTCTCCAGGGTGACCGACTCGGCGTGGCCGTCGCGTACCCTCACCCGGGCCGTGACGAGTCCGGCGGGTGTGTCGAGCCGTACCAGGGTCTCCGGTTCGGCCACCTCCACCATGCCGGTCTCGACGAGGACCGTGGCGACACCGATGGTCCCGTGCCCGCACATCGGCAGGCAGCCGGAGACCTCGATGAAGAGCACGCCGTAGTCGGCGTCCGGACGGGTGGGCGGTTGCAGGATCGCCCCGGACATCGAGGCGTGCCCGCGTGGTTCGCACATGAGCAGGGTGCGCAGGTGGTCGCGTTCCGCGACGAAGCGCTGCCGCCGCTCGGACATCGTCGCGCCGGGCAGGACGCCCACCCCGCCGGTGATCACGCGGGTGGGCATGCCCTCGGTGTGCGAGTCGACGGCGTGGTAGCAGACCGTCGAGCGCATCCTCAGTTCACCCCCGCGTCGATCAGGGCCTGGGTGGCGGCGCGTACGACGGCCTCCGTCTGAGGAGCCAGCGGCTGCCGCGGCGGGCGGCACGCACCACCGCGGCGGCCGGTCATCTCCTGGCCGAGCTTGACGGCTTGGACGAACTCCGTCTTGCTGTCCCACCGCAGCACCGGGTGCAGCCGGCGGTAGAGCGGCAGTGCCGTCTCCAGGTCGCCCGCGACCGACGCCTCGTACAGGGCGAGGCAGGCCCGGGGGAAGACCTGCGGGTACCCGGCGACCCAGCCCTTGGCGCCGGCCAGCGCGACCTCCAGCACGGTGTCGTCGGTGCCGATCATGAGGTCGAGGCCGGGTGCCAGCTCGGCGATCTCGTAGCACCGCCGGACGTCGCCGGAGAACTCCTTGACGCCGACGATGAACCCTTCGGCGTGCAGCTTGGCCAGCAGGTCGGGGCGCAGGTCCACCTTGGTGTCGACGGGGTTGTTGTACGCCGTGACGGGCAGGCCCACCGAGGCCACCGTCTCGAAGTGCTCCAGCACGGCCCGGTCGTCGGCGCGGTAGGTGTTGGGCGGCAGGCACATCACCGCCTGGCAGCCCGCGTCCTTGGCGAACTGCGCGTGCCGCCTGGCCTCCCCGCCGCCGTAGGCGCCGACGCCGGGCATGACGGTGAACCCGGGGGGCGCGTGGGCGACGGCGGTCTCGACGACGCGGTCGCGCTCCTCGTACGTGAGGGTCTGGTACTCGCCGAGCGACCCGTTGGGCGCGACGCCGTGCATCCCCTGCTCGGCGAGGTGGGCGACGCTCTCCCCGTAGGCGCCGAAGTCGACCGAGAGATCGTCGTGGAACGGCAGGCTGGTCGCGACGATGACGCCGTGCCAGGGCTTGCGGGTCTCGCTCATGAACACTCCTTGTCGGTTGCGCCGTTGACCGTGGGTGCCGGCGAAGTCGTGGGGGCCTGGGGCGTCGGAGGGGCCTCGGTTGTCGTGGGGGCCTGGGGCGTCGTGGTGGTCCGGGGCGGGGTTCCTTCGTCGAGGTCCGCGAGGGCTCCGAGGGTGACGGGCGTCGCGACGAGCCGTTCCGCCGGTTCGTAGGCCCGCTCCCGCGCCGTGAGGCAGTGCACGGCGGGACCGCACATCCGGCCCTGGCACCAGCCCATGCCGGCCCGGGTCAGCTGCTTGACCTGCCGGTGGTCGTGGGCACCGTCCGCGCGGGCGGTCCGGACCGCTCCGGCGGTCACCTCCTCGCAGCGGCACACGACGGTCTCGTCGGTGAGCCACGAGGACCATGCGGGAGGGATCGGGTGGGCCAGCGGCATCGCCCGGGCGAAGGCGCGTTGCCGGGCCACCGCCGAACGCACCGCCGCCAGGCGCCCGTTCATCCCTCCGTGGCCGGCACCGGCAGCGGAGTCGGTGAGGACCGACTGCGCGGCCAGTCGGCCCTCGTTCACGGCGAGCGCCGCCCCGCCCACACCGCAGGTCTCCCCGGCGGTGTAGAGGCCGGGGACGGTGGTGCGCTGACCCGCGTCGACGGCGGCCACCGCGTTGCCGTCCGCGGAGTCCGCGAGGGCGCAGCCGAGGGGGACGAGCAGGTCGAGCTGGGGCGCGAAGCCCCAGCCGACGCCGACGGTGTCGACCTCGACGCGTCGTTCGGTTCCCGGGCGGGGGCGGCCGTCCGGCGTCAGCGAGGCGATGCGCACCGACGTCAAGCGTTCGCCGCCTTCCGCCGCGACGATCGCCGTGCGGGGGTACACCGGGACGCGGTGGCGGGCGAGCGCGGCGGCGTATCCGGCTCCCTCGGCCCACTTGGCGGGGTTGCGCAGCAGCGGACCGGGACGGCGCAGCCATGCGCTCGGGTGGGCTGCCTCGCAGACCGCGACGACCTCGACGCCGCGCGCGGCGAGACCGGCGGCGACCGGCAGCAGGAACGGGCCGGTGCCGCCGAGGGCCACGCGGGTCCCGGCCGCCACACCGCCGCCCTTGAGCAGCGCCTGCAGGCCGCCGGCGGTCAGGACCCCGGGCAGGTCCCAGCCGGGGAAGGGCAGTTGGCGGTCGTAGGCGCCGGTGGCCACGAGGAGCCTCGGCGTGCGCAGGACGCCCGCGGTCTCCCGCGGCGCGGCGCGGCGGTCGACCACGTGGACCGCGAATCCGTCGCCCTCGCGGACGGCGGACCAGGCGTGGTGTTCCAGGCGCAGGTCGAGCCGGCCCGCCGCCCGGTGCGCCGTCAGCACCCGGCACAGGGCACGGTATGCACGCAGTCCGTGGTGCAGGTCGTCGGTCCGGACGGCCGCTCGCGCGTGCTCCGGCGGGTGCCGCCAGTACTGTCCGCCGAGAGCGGTCCCGGAGTCCACCAGTACGACGCGCAGTCCGCCGGCCAGCGCGGCGGCGGTCGCGGCCATGCCCGCCGGGCCCGCGCCCACGACGACGAGGTCCGCCGGCTCACTCATCGTCGTCCTCCCTCGTCGTGACGGTCATGCCGGGCCGGGCCGGCACCAGGCAGGCGCGCTGCCCGCCGGTTCCGTCGACCGCGACGAGGCAGTCGAAGCAGACGCCGATGCCGCAGAAGACGCCCCGGGGGCGGCGTCCGACGCGGGTGGTGCGCCAGGCGACCCGGCCCGCCGCGACGAGGGCCGCGGCGACGGTCTGTCCCTCGACGAAGGGCAGGGGGTCGCCGTCGACGACGATCTCGCTCACTGGGGCGCACCTCCGCAGCTGAGGAAGCGGTCGGGGAGAAGACCGGTGTGCGCGGCCGGGTCGGCGCCGCGCCAGGGGTGGCCGAGCAGGTGGGCCGTCACCAGCGCGCCGGTCGCGGGGGCGAGGCCGATGCCCGCGCCCTCGTGACCGCAGGCGTGGACGACGCCCGGCACGCGCGGGTCGGGGCCGACGACCGGCAGGTGATCGGGGCAGTACGGCCGGAAGCCGCGGTAGGTGCGCATCAGATGGACTCCGCGCAGGAAGGGGAAGAGCCGGCACGCCTGCGCGGCGAGCCGCGCGACCACGGCGGGGTTCATCGTGGTGTCGAAGCCGACGCGTTCCCTGCTGGCGCCGATGAGGATCGTGCCGCCGCGCGTGCCCTCGACGACGCACGAGGTCTCCAGCCCGGCGTCGGACGAAGCGACGCCCGCGACGTAGTCCGCGGAGTAGACCTTGTGCCGGACCCTCGGCGGCAGCGGTTCCGTCACCAGGACGAAGCCGCGGCGCGGCAGCACCTCGACGGGCGCTCCGAGCCGGCGTCCGACCTCGCCGCCCCAGGTCCCGGCGGCGTTGACGACGGCGTCGGCGGGCAGCACGTCACCGGCGCTCGTGCGGATGCCGGTGATCCGGCCGCGGTCCCCGGCGGTCACGGCGCCGACGACCTCGCCGGTGCGGAAGCGGGCGCCGTGCCGTACGGCGGCCCGCAGCAGCGCGGCCGCCGCCAGCACCGGCTGCACCTGCGCGTCCTGCGGGTAGTGGACACCGCCGGGGAGCCCGGGCGCGAGGCGGGGTTCGAGGTCCCGCACCCGGTCGACCGGCTCGACGCGGACACCGGCCGCCTCCTGGCGGGCGGCGAACTCGCCGAGCGCGGCCAGGCCTTCGGCGGTGCTCGCGACGACCAGGCCGCCCTTGGGTTCGAGTTCGAGGGAGGCGGGACCGAGTTCCCTCCCCGCCTCGTCCCACAGGGTGCGGCTCAGCCGGGCCAGGGCGAGCTCGGGGCCGGGTTCCTTGTCGGAGAGGAGGACGTTGCCCTCACCGCGGCTCGTCGTCCCGGCGCCCACCGGGCCGCGGTCGACGACCGTGACGTCCATGCCCGCCGAGGCGGCGTGGAAGGCGCAGGCGGCTCCGACGACTCCCGCGCCCACGACGACGATCTTCAGGGTCAACGGCCCTCCTCCGAGCGCCACGAGCCAACGGCGTCGATCACCAGCGGCCATGCTGTGCAATGTCACATGCCATGAGTGAGGCTATACATCCGGCCGGTGGAAGACAACGCCCCCTGCGTGCCCGGGAGTCAGAGGTCGACTCGGGTGCCCAGGCCGGTCAGGGCGCCGACCGGGTCGAGGTCGGGGGTGCCGCGCGGCCACCAGTCCTCGCGGCCGGGCTCGGACTCGTAGGCGTACCAGAGGCCTGCCCGGCCGAGTCTGAGCTGGACATGGCCCCGTGGATGGGTGAGGCGGTTGCGCCAGGGGCGGAAGGCGGGGAGGTCGGCGGCGAGCAGCAGGGGGCGGGCGCGGTCGAAACGGCCGGCCGGCGGGTCCCAGGGCTCCTCCAGGACGTCGAGGCCCTCGGGTCCGCCCTGCCGCCAGGCGGCGACGGCCCGCGCCAGCTCCGCCGTGTCGCGTCCGGTGGCCGAGGCGAGGGAGGCGTAGAGCGCGCGGGTGCCCGCGGTGAGGCCGGAGCCCGGACGCGCCGCCGCCAGGCGGACGGCGTCCTGCCACAGCGTCAGCCCGCCGACCGGATCGCGCCCGGTGGTGAGCAGTGCGTGGGCGCGGGCGGCGGCGTCGGTGGCGAGCTGGTCCAGCGCGAAGGGGTCGGGGCCGCCCGGGGCGGCCGGGTAGGCAGGCGGCTGTTCCGGGTGCGGGGGCGCCGGCAGCGGTGCGGGCAGGGGCGGCGGGACGCGCCGGGCAAGGGCTTCCCCGGCGCGGACGCCGGGCAGGGGCGCCGGTCCGCGCTCCTGGGCGGCGCGGGCCGCGCGGGCGGCGTTGCGCCGGGACAGGGCGTCGAGGAGCGCGCGTTCGCCCCGGCCGCGCAGCAGGAGGAGCACGAAGGGGTCGGCGTCGAGCAGACGGGCCGTCTGGTAGCACAGGGCGGCGGCGTGTTTGCAGGGGTGCCCGGAGTCGGGGCAACTGCACTGCGGGGTGAGGTCGCCGGGACCGGGGAGCAGCGGAACGCCGCGGTCCGCCAGGTCGGCCAGGGAATGGGGCAGTTGCTTGTCGAGGAGGGCGGCGATGTGCCCGGGCCGTTCGACGGCGGCGTCGAGGAACCGGTCCCAGTCGGCGTCGCCGAGCGTCCGCAGCCGCACCTGCACGCGGTACGGCCGGGCGCGGCTGCCCTGTACGTAGGCGAGAACCAGCCCGGGGGTCACGGTGATGGCGTCCACGTGCCCCCGCTCGGCGTATCCGCGCCCGCGCTCCAGCCGCGCGGGGTCCAGGGCACCCTCTTCCAGCGCGGTCACCCACGCCTTCCCCCACCAGGTCCCGGCGAGTCCCTCGTCCGCGGCCTTCCGGGGCGGGAGCGCGGGGAACGTGCGCCGCAGTTCGCCGTCCCGGTCCCGGGCCGCCATCGAGCGGGGGGCACGGGGTCGCGCGGGCGGCGCGGGGCGGGCGGCGTCCCGGTCGCGCACCGCAGACGGCTGCTCCGGGCTCCTCGGCCGCTCCGGCCGCACGCGCGCGGGTGCCGAGTCCTCGGGGCGCGGCCCGCGCCCAACGCGAGGAGAGGTTCCGGCGGGCACGACGCCGGGCCCGGCGGCCGGGCCGGCGCCGAGGGACGGGGCGGTCTCGGGGGACGGGGCGGGCTCGGGGGACGGGGCGGGCTCGGGGGACGGAGCAGGCTCGGGGGACGGAGCAGGCTCGGGGGACGAGGCCGCCGCCCGTTCCTCCCCGGAAGCCGCCGAGCCGGACCCGGTGACGGGACCCACACCGGACGACGGGACCACCTCCGGGCGCGAGGCCGCCGCCCGCTCCCCAGAAGCCGCCGAACCGGACCCGGTGACGGGACCCACACCGGAAGACGAGCCCGACTCCGAGTACGAGGCCGCCGCCCGTTCCTCCCCAGAAGCCGCAGAACCGGACCCGCTGACGGGACCCACACCGGACGACGGGACCACCTCCGGGCGCGAGGCCGCCGCCCGCTCCCCAGAAGCCGCCGAACCGGACCCGCTGGCGGGACCCACACCGGAAGACGAGCCCGACTCCGAGTACGAGGAGGCCGTCGCCCGCGCTTCGCGGGAGGGCGGACCGGCGTGCTCATCGGGGGGCAGGCCCTCTTCGGCCTCCCCGGCCGACGAGGTCTCCTCGACCGGGTCCGCCTCCGGGGGCAGTCGGAAGGCGTCCGCGACGAAGTCCCGTACGGCGCGTGCGCGGGCGTCGGCGGTGTCCGTGCCGCCCGCCCTCCGCCGACGGCCGGACGGACGGGGCGCCCGCCGGGCGGGCGCGGCGCCCTCGGACGCCGCGTCCGCCTGCGCCTGCCGGCGTGCCGCCCGCAACGCCTCGCGCGCCACGTCCGCCGGACGGCTGTCGCCCCCGTCCACGGCAGCGGAGCGGGCGGCTTCCTCGGGGTCGGGCGGCGTGGTCACGTCGTCGGACCGGTCCGCTCCGGGTCCCCGCCGTGCCGACTCCGCCGGGTCCGCCGCACCGGGCGGACGCCCCGAACTCGAGGCGGCCCCGGGGTCATGCGCCCCCGCGTGCCGTGCCCTGCGCAGTGCGGCGCGGGCCGTGTCCCCGGGGCGTGGGCCGGTGGGCTCACCGGGCTTCCCGCCCGGGGCGTCCTCGGGGCCCGGGGCGGGCGCCGACGGTGCGGGAGGCGCCGGCGCCGGTGACGCCGGCCCGCGCTCCCCGTCCGCGCCCGTTCCCTCGCCTCGCTCGCGTGCCTCCCGCAGGGCGCGGCGGGCCTCGTCGGCGGGCCCGGGGGTCATGACGGCCTCCTCAGGGAGACGAGGTCGGACAGTTCACGTGCCGTCAGTTCGGTGAGGGCCGACTCCCCGGAGCCGAGGATCGCGTCGGCCAGGGCCCGCTTGGACTGGAGCATCTCGGCGATGCGGTCCTCGACCGTGCCCTCGGTGATGAGCCGGTGGACCTGGACCGGCTGGGTCTGGCCGATGCGGTAGGCGCGGTCGGTCGCCTGTTCCTCCACGGCCGGGTTCCACCAGCGGTCGAAGTGCACGACATGGCCGGCGCGGGTGAGGTTCAGGCCGGTGCCGGCGGCCTTCAGCGACAGGACGAGGACGGGGCTCGCCCCGCTCTGGAAGCGGTCCACCATCCGCTCGCGCTCCGGCACCGGCGTACCGCCGTGCAGCAGGTCGACGGGGACCGCGCGGGCGGCGAGGTGGGCGGTGATGAGGCGGGCCATGCCGACGTACTGCGTGAAGACCAGGGCCGAGCCGTCCTCCGCGAGCACCGTGTCCAGCAGCTCGTCCAGCAGGGCGAGTTTGCCCGAGCGTGCGGTCATCCGGTCGGCCCCGCCCGGCGGGTGCTCCTCCTTCAGGAACAGCGCGGGGTGGTCGCAGATCTGTTTCAACGAGGTCAGCAGCTTGAGGACGAGGCCGCGGCGGCCCATGCCCTCGGCCTCCTCGATGGCGAGCATCGACTCGCGCACCACCGCCTCGTAGAGCGCGGCCTGTTCGCGGGTGAGGGGGACGGGGTGGTCCGTCTCGGTCTTCGGCGGTAGCTCGGGGACGATGCCCGGGTCGGATTTCCTGCGGCGCAGCAGGAAGGGGCGGACGAGGCGGGCGAGGCGCTCCGCCGCCTGGTCGTCCTCGCCGTTCTCCACCGCGCGCGCGTGCCGGGCGCGGAAGGACTTCAGGGGGCCGAGCAGGCCGGGGGTGGTCCAGTCGAGCAGCGCCCACAGCTCGGAGAGGTTGTTCTCCACGGGGGTGCCGGTCAGCGCCACCCGTGCCGGGGACGGAATCGTGCGCAGGGCCTTCGCCGTCGCCGAGTACGGGTTCTTCACGTGCTGGGCCTCGTCCGCGACGACCATGCCCCAGGGCTGCTCGGCCAGGGTCGTGGCGGCGGACCGCATCGTGCCGTAGGTGGTGAGGACGAAGCCGCCGGTCAGGTCGTCGAGGGTGCGGTCGGGGCCGTGGAAGCGGCGGACGGGGACGCCGGGCGCGAACCGCTCGATCTCCCGCTGCCAGTTGCCCAGGAGGGAGGCCGGGCAGACGACGAGGGTCGGTTCGGTGCGGGCCCGCTTCAGGTGGAGGGCGATGACGGTGACGGTCTTGCCGAGGCCCATGTCGTCGGCGAGGCAGCCGCCGAGGCCGAGTGAGGTCATGAGGTCGAGCCAGCCCAGACCGCGCAGTTGGTAGTCGCGGAGGGTGGCGTGCAGGCCGGGCGGTGGCGCGGCGGGCCGCACACCGGCCGTGAGCCGGTCGCGCAGGGCGGCCAGCGCGCCGACGGGCACCACGTCGACCGTTTCGCCGTCGGCCTCGGCGCTGCCGGTGAGGGCGACGGAGAGGGCGTCGACGGGGTCGAGCAGGCCGAGGTCGCGTTTGCGGGCGCGGCGGACGAGCGAGGGGTCGACCAGCACCCACCGGTCGCGGAGCCGGACGACCGGCCGGTGGGCCTCCGCCAGGGCGTCCATCTCGGCCTCGGTGAGCGGGTCGCCGCCGATCGCGAGCTGCCAGCGGAACTGGAGCAGGTCCTCGCTCTCGAAGAAGCCCGTGCCGTCGGTCGCCGAACCGGGCGCGGTCCTGATCACGGCGGTCGCGGTGAGGTCCTGGGCCAGGTCGCGGGGCCAGTGCACGGCGACGCCCGCGGCGGCGAGCCGGCCGGCCGCCACGCCCAGCAGGTCGCTGACCTCCTCCTCGGACAGGGCGAGGACGTCGGGGACGTCCTGTTCGGTGAGGCGGTCCAGCGGCGGCCAGACCCGCGCCGCGCGGCGCACCGCGAGGGCGGCGTCCACGCGCGCGCGGGCGCCGAAGGACGCGTCGGCCGCCCCCGCCCACAGGTCCGCGGCGTCGGCCACGAGCGTGGGGTCGGCGAGGCTGTGCACCTGGACGATCGCCGCGCCCGCGTTGCGCACGCCGGCGCTGCCGCCGCCCTCAGTGCCCGGGCCCCCGTCCGTGTCGCCGTCGAACAGGTCGTACGCCGACAGGTCCAGGCGGAGCGAGATCCGCACGCCCGCGTCCATGCCCGCGGCGACCTCGGCGGCCCAGTCGTGGGCGTCGGGCAGGTGCTGGGGCTCGCGGGCGGCGAACGGGCGGCCCGAGGCGTGGGACGCGGCCGGAGTGCGCGGGAGGGTGTCGGCGACCGCGTCGAGGAAGGCGCGGATCAGCGCTTCCGGCTCCGGGAGCCGGATCGGTCCCGGGCCTTCGAGGGGGACCGCGTGGCCCTCGGGGGGCAGGGCGGCGGCCACGGCCCGCAGGTGCGCGATGTCGTCGGGGTCGAGCGGGCCGGCCCGCCAGGCGTCGTGCCCGGTCGCGGTCAGGCCGGGCAGCAGCCGTCCGCGCGCGGTGAGGCGCAGGGCGTGCAGGGCCGCCGCGCCCCAGCAGGCCGTGGCGGGGTGCGCGGCCGGGTCGTGCCGGGCGCGCACCAGGAGGGGCAGCGCCTCGGCGAGCGGCAGGAACACCGCGGGTGTGGTCCTGCGGCGCACCCCGGCGCCGTGCGGCCGCACGACGGTCAGCTCCTCGGCTCGGCCGCCCGGCCGCGCTCCGTCGCCGGTGACCGCCGCGGTCTCCGCGCCGTGTCCCGCCTCCGTGTCCCCGGCCGGACCGCTCCCGGGATTCTCCCCGGCGGCAGCTGCCCCGGGCGCCGGGGCGGCGCCGCCGTCGGCGTCGTACGCCCGGACCGGGCCGGTGAGGGGCCCGCCGTCGGGGTCCCAGAAGGCGATCCGGCCCTCGCGCGGCAGGGCGGCGGGCAGGAAGACGGCCGCGAGCCGGGCGGGGACGGACGCCGCCGCCTCCTCGTGCCGCGCCGTCCCCCTGTGGCGCGGCGCCTCCCCCGGCTCCGCCGTCCGCTCCCCCGCTCGCCCGGGAGCCGTCGTGTCCGTCGTGTCCGTCACGGCCGTGTCGCCCATACGTCCTGTCACCTCCCGCCCGTCGGCCCGATCAGATGTCTTCGACTCTACGGGCGGGGTCTGACAATCGGCTCCGGCAGCCGCCGCCGGGCCGGTGCGACCCTACGGAACGGTGTGCGAGACGACGTAGACCATCGGGTAGTCCGGGTTTTCCATGTTCACGACGACGTCCTGGGTCGGCGCCGGGTTCTCCTGCTGGTTGACCACGCCCCACCAGGAGCCGGACCCGCCGAACTCCCAGCCGGTGACCCGCTGGGCGCGGTCGCTGATCGCGATCTTGTCCTTCCTCAGCGCGTCCCGGTCGACACCCAGGCCGGCGAGGAAGACGTCGAGGCCCGCGTTCGTGGTCTCGAACTGGACGTAGAGCCGGCTGGTCTTCCAGTTGTTCGTCTCGTAGTACGCGACCTCGTCGGACGGGACCGGGACGGGCACCTCGTAGATGCGCCGCTGCAGCTTGGACGGCCAGCCCTCGGTCATGCCGGTCGCCGCGTACTTCGCCTCCTTGTCCCGGCCGCTGTCCCGGCTCTGGCTGGCGGAGATCGCGAGGTAGCCGGCCGGGACGCCGATGAGCAGCACGATGATGAGCAGCGTGAGCGCACGGCGGCGGATCATGTGCCGGCGGTCCTCGGCCGGCGGTCCGGGCTCCTGCGGGGACGCCGCCTGCTGCGGCAGGGTCTCCGTCACAGCGACTCCCGGGACGAGCGGCGGGCCTCGGCGTACCGTTCGTAGCGCTCGTACCGCTCCACCCGGCGCCGCTTGGCCCGGCGGAACCTGCGGGCGACCAGCCGGGCCAGGTCGGCGGCGCCCACCATGCCGGCCTCGGGACCGAGCTGGGCGCGGACGATGCGGGCCTCGGGGCGGTAGCCGCGACCGGTGAGCTGACGCTTGAAGGCGTCGCGCGCGGGGCCGATCAGCAGGTCGTCGGCGGCGCTGACCCCGCCGCCGATCACGAAGCAGGACGGGTCGAGGGCCGCGGCGAGGTTGGCGATGCCGACGCCGAGCCACTGCCCGATGTCCTGGAGCAGCTCGACGCACATCGCGTCGCCCTCGCGGGCCAGCTCGGTGATCATCGGACCGGTGATGTCGCCGATGCTGCCCTTGACGTGCTCGATGATCCCGTACGCCACCGGCGAGTCGGCGGCGGCCAGCTCGCGGGCCTCTCTGACCAGGGCGTTCCCCGAGCTGTACTGCTCCCAGCAGCCGCGGTTGCCGCACGGGCAGCGGTGGCCGCCGGGGACGACCTGCATGTGCCCGAACTCGCCGGCGACGCCGTACTTGCCGCGCTTGACCTGGCCGTCCTCCAGGATCGCGCCGCCGATGCCGGTGCCCAGGGTGATCATGACCAGGTGGTCCTCGCCGCGGCCGGCGCCGAACCGCCACTCGGCCCAGGCGGCGGAGTTGGCGTCGTTGTCCACCAGGACGGGGACGGCCAGGCGGCCGGCGAGGCGGTCGCGCAGCGGTTCGTTGCGCCAGGACAGGTGGGGGGCGAACAGGACGCGGTTGCGGTCGGCGTCGACCCAGCCGGCCGCGCCGATGCCGACGGCGTGCACGTCGTGACGGTCGGAGAGGTCCAGGACGAGTTCGACGATCGTGTCCTCGACGACCTTCGGGCTCTTGGACTTGTCCGGGGTCTCCGTGCGGAGCTTCTCCAGGATGTTGCCGTCCGCGTCGACGACGCCCGCCATGACTTTCGTGCCGCCGATGTCGATGCCGACCGTGGGCACGCGGGGTGCCGTGAGGTGCGAGCGGCGTTCCCTCGTGCCCACGGTGCGCAGGACCGGGGCGCGGCGGGATCCGATGGGGGCGGTGAAGTCGCGGTAGGTGCTCATCGGGTGCGATTGTGCCGCACGGGTGTGCCGTGTGCCGAATGGACAGGGGGTGGGTGGAGCGGTTCGCTGCCGGGCGCGGGTGCGTCGTGGCTACTCGCGCCGTTCCCCGCGCCCCTGGGGCCGTTGCAGCTCATGGCGCAGGTCGTCCAGTTCGTTTCCGCCCGCCATCTGGCGTGTCAGCTCGTCCAGCGTGATGGCGTCGCGCTCGTGGTTGCCGACCATCGTGCCGCGCTTCAGGAGGACGAAGCGGTCGCCCACCAGGTACGCGTGGTGCGGGTTGTGAGTGATGAGGACGACACCGAGGCCCTGGTCGCGGGCCGCCGCCACGTACTTCAGGACGACGCCCGACTGCTTGACGCCCAGCGCTGCCGTCGGCTCGTCCAGCACCAGCACCTTCGCGCCGAAGTACACCGCGCGGGCGATCGCCACACACTGGCGCTCGCCGCCGGAGAGGGTGCCGATGGGCTGGTCGACGTCGCGCAGGTCGATGCCCATGCGCAGCAGCTCCGCGTGGGTGGTGCGGCGCATGTGCTCGACGTCCATGCGCTTGAACGGGCCGACGCCCTTGCGCGGCTCGGAGCCGAGGAAGAAGTTGCGCCAGACCGGCATGAGCGGGACGACGGCGAGGTCCTGGTAGACGGTGGCGATGCCGCGGTCCAGGGCCTCGCGCGGGGAGGAGAGGCGGGTCTCCTCGCCGTCCAGGGTCAGTGTGCCGCCGTCGTGCTGGTGCAACCCGGCGATGATCTTGATGAGGGTGGACTTGCCCGCGCCGTTGTCGCCCAGGACGCAGGTGATCTCCCCGGCGCGGACCTCCAGGGACACGCCTTCGAGGGCGCGGACGTTGCCGTAGTTCTTGCTGACGCCGGACAGCTCGACGAGCGCCGTACGGCTTTCGGTCTGCGTCACTTGGTGGCCTCCGCGCGCTTGCGGACCCAGGCGTTGAGCAGGGTCGCGAGGAGCAGCATCGCTCCGAGGAAGAACTTGAACCAGTCGGGGTTCCACTCGGCGAAGACGATGCCCTTGCTGGTCATGCCGAAGATGAACGCGCCGACCGCCGAACCGACGGCGCTGCCGTAGCCGCCGGTGATGAGGCAGCCGCCGATGACGGCCGCGATGATGTAGATCAGCTCGTTGCCGACGCCCTCGCCGGACTGGACGACGTCGTAGGAGAAGAGCAGGTGCTGGCCGGAGATCCAGGCGCCGAGGCCGACGCCCATGTAGAGGCCGATCTTGGTCTTGGTGACCGGGACGCCCACCGCGCGGGCGGCGTCCTTGTTGCCGCCGACCGCGAAGATCCAGTTGCCGGCGCGGGTGCGCAGCAGGATCCAGCTGGCGACGGCGACCAGGGCCAGCCACCACAGGATGGTCACCTTGAAGCCGACGCCGCCGACGGTGATCGTGGAGGCGAAGACGTCGTGGGCGGAGGGGAAGCCCTCCATGTCGGCGATCGACTTGGTGGAGACGGTGCCGTCGATGAGCTTGGTGAAGCCCAGGTTCAGGCCGGTCAGCATGAGGAACGTGCCGAGCGTGATGATGAAGCTGGGGAGTTTCGTGCGGGTGAGCATGAAGCCGTTGAAGGCGCCGATCGCCAGGGTGACCAGCAGCGACACGCCGACGCCGACCCAGACGTTGGCGGTCATCTGGTAGCTGAACATCGACGACACCAGCGCCGAGGAGGTGACCATGACGCCCGCGGACAGGTCGAACTCGCCGCCGATCATCAGCAGGGCCACCGGTACGGCCATGATGCCGATCGTCGAGGCGGCGTAGAGCACCGTGCTGAGGCTGGAGGCGCGCAGGAAGCTGTCGGCGAAGAACGCGAAGAAGACGAAGACGGCGACCGCGCCGACGACGGAGCCCAGCTCGGGCCGCCCCAGGAGTTTCCGCAGCGCGGAGGTGTGCAGCAGCCGTTCGTCGGCCTCCTTCACCTGCGTGGCGTTCATCGCGTGCCCCGCTTCGTGTAGTCGGCCAGAGCGGCCGCGTCGTCCTTGGTGATGATCTGCGGTCCGGTGAGCACCGGGCGGCCGCCGCCGAGGACGTCGGCGTTGTACTTGTAGAGCCACAGCAGGTCGACGGCCTCGTAGCCCTGGAGGTAGGGCTGCTGGTCGACGGCGAAGCCGAGGGTGCCGTCCTCGAGTCCGGCGGCCACCTTGGCGTTGAGGTCGAAGGTGTCGATCTCGGCCTTGCTGCCGGCGCCCTGCTTGGCCTTGACCGCGGTGTCGGCGTAGGGGGCGCCGAGGGTGACCACGGCGTCGACGGACTTGTCGGTCTGGAGCTTGGCCTCGATGGCGGACTGCACGTCGGGCATGCTGGTGCCGTTGACGTAGAGCCGCTGGACCTTGCCGTCGAAGCTCTTCTCGACGCCGTCGCAGCGCTGCTCGTGGCCGACGTTGCCCTGCTCGTGGAGCACGCAGATCGCCTGCTCGCGGCCCCGCTCGTTCAGTTCCTCGCCCACGGCCTCGCCGGCGATGGTCTCGTCCTGGCCGACGTGGGTGAGGGCGCCGAACTCCTTGGACTCCTCGGAGCCGGAGTTCACCGTGATCACGGGGATGCCCGCCTTGTGCGCGCGGGCGAGGGCGGACTTCATCGCGTCGGGCTTGGCGAGGGTGACGATGATGCCGTCGACCTTCTTGTCGATGGCCGCGTTCACGAGCTGGGCCTGCTGCTGTGCCTCGTCGTCGTGGGAGTACAGGAAGTTGATGTTGTCCTTGACGGCGGCCTGCTCGGCGCCGCTCTGGACGATGTCCCAGAAGGTGTCGCCGTCGCCCGAGTGGGTGATCATCGCGAAGGTCCAGCGGGGGGTGTTCACCGCCGCCCTGCCCTCGGCCGACGCGGCCTTGCGGGCGTCCTCGGCGCGCTTGCCGCCGGTGCTGCTGCAGCCGGCCAGGGACACCGTCAGTGCCCCGGCCAGCGCGATGCCCACCCATGTCCGAAACCGTGCCACGAGGCCGTGCCCTTCTTGCTGTGCCGTGCTGTGCCGTGCTGTGCGTGCGAGGCCTTCCAGGCCCCGGCCGCCCGGGTGCTGGAAATCCCAAACGCCCCATTGTCCGACACACAAGCGGAGCACGTGCCTCCGGGGATCGGCCGACGGTCACATTGTCCGGACATTGCGACGAACCCGCACGACGGGAGCCGCCTCCGGCCAGCGCTGTTCAGGACCGGCCGGTACGGCTCGGGCCGGCCGGTACGGGTCAGGACCGGCCGGTACGGCTCGGGGCCGGCCCGTACGGGTCAGGCCCGGCCGGTACGGCTCGGGGCCGGCCCGTACGGGTCAGGCCCGGCCGGTACGGGTCAGGGCCGGCCCGTACGGGTCAGGACCGTACGAGCAGCTGGAACTCGAAGGAGTAGCGGGACGGCCGGTAGGTGTGGGTGCCGAACTCGACCGCCCGC
Source organism: Streptomyces sp. CCM_MD2014 (assembly GCF_000772045.1). Taxonomy (GTDB): domain Bacteria; phylum Actinomycetota; class Actinomycetes; order Streptomycetales; family Streptomycetaceae; genus Streptomyces; species Streptomyces salinarius. The sequence continues at coordinate 1,837,684 of NZ_CP009754.1, forward strand.
CCCGTGTCGTCGAACGTGGTGCGCTCCATGGTGAGCAGCGGCGCGCCCGCGTCCTCGCCGAGCCGCTCGGCCTCGCCGTCGGTGGCGGCGCGGGCGCCGATGGTCTGCCGGGCGCTGTGCAGGGTGATCCCGGCGGCGCGCATCAGCCGGTAGAGGCCGGTGGCCTCGAGCTGCCCGGTGTCCAGGTCGAGGAGGCCGGGCGGCAGGTAGTTGCACATGTACGCCATCGGCTCCCCGTGCGTCAGCCGCAGCCGTTCGACGCGGTGCACGTCGCTCTCCTCGGCCACGCCGAGCGCGGCGGCGACCTCGGCGGCCGCGGGGACGACGGTGTTGACCAGGACCTTCGTGGCCGGACGCTGTCCCGCCGCCTCCAGGTCGTCGAAGAGGCTGCTGAGCTCCAGCGGGCGCCGGACCTTGCTGTGCACGACCTGGGTGCCGACTCCCCGGCGGCGCACGAGCAGGCCCTTGTCGACGAGCGACTGGATGGCCTGGCGGACGGTGGGACGGGACAGACCGAGCCGGGCGGCCAGCTCGATCTCGTTGCCGAGCAGACTGCCGGGGGTCAGCGCACCGTGCTCGATCGACGCCTCCAGCTGCTGCGACAGCTGGAAGTACAGCGGCACGGGGCTGCTGCGATCCACGCTGAGTTCCAGCGCCACGGTGGGGTCCACTTCTGGTTTCGGCACGGGCCGAGCGTAGCTCTGTGCGCAGGTGACGGGAAGTTGTGCGGTCCGATTGTCCTGACATACGCATTGACACGGTGTGGGCTGTGAGCCCACTTTGATTCCATGCGCATCGGGGTCATCGGTACGGGCCGTATCGGCACCGTGCACGCCAACACGCTCAGCCGCCACCGCGACGTCGGGTCCCTGATTCTCACGGACGCCGACATCGCGCGGGCCCAGGAGCTGGCCCACCGGCTGGGCGAGACGGCGGCACCGGGAGTGGACGAGATCTTCCAGTGGGGCGTGGACGCGGTGGTGATCACCACGGCGACGCCGGCCCACGCGGAACTGATCGGCCGGGCGGCCCGTTCGGGGCTCCCGGTGTTCTGCGAGAAGCCCATCGCGCTGGACCTGCCGGGGACGTTGCAGGCGATCGCTGAGGTGGAGGCCGCCGGGACGATCCTCCAGATGGGCTTCCAGCGCCGCTTCGACACCGGTTACGCGGGGGCCCGGGAGGCGGTGCGCTCGGGGCGGCTCGGCCGGCTGCACACCGTACGGGCCGTGACCAGCGACCAGGCGCCGCCGCCCGCCGATTACCTGCCGCAGTCCGGCGGGCTCTACCGGGACACGCTCATCCACGACTTCGACGTGCTGCGCTGGGTGACCGGCCGGGAGGTCGCCGACGTGTACGCCGCCGGGTCCGACGCCGGTCCGCCGATGTTCCGCACGGCGGACGACGTGGACACCGGTGCCGCTCTGCTCACGCTGGACGACGGGACGCTGGCCACGGCGACGGCGACGCGGCTGAACGGGGCGGGGTACGACGTCCGCATGGAGCTGGCCGGGGAGCTGGACCAGATCGTCGTGGGCCTGGACGACCGTACGCCGATCGCGTCCACCGAGCCGACCGGACCGCCGGCCGCGGACAAGCCGTGGACCGGCTTCGTGGAGCGCTTCGGCCCCGCCTACGAGGCGGAGCTGAATACGTTCGTGCAGGTCGTACGCGGTGAGCGGGCCAACCCGTGCGACGGGCGCGAGGCCCTGCAGGCCCTGCGGATCGCCGAGGCCTGCGACATCTCCCGCCGCGAGCGCAGACCCGTGCGGCTGACGGAGATCCCCGAGGCACTCACCGGGTGACGCTCCTCCGGTACGCGTCTCGCGCCCGTCGCCCGCGCTCCTAGGCCGTGTATCGGGAGTGGATCCCGGGTTGTGCCGGGTCCGGACCGGTGTGCCAGGGCGGGGCGTGCCCATCGAGTACGGGCCGCGGGGACGGATCTACGACCTGTTCCGCCGATGGCAGCGGGACGGCACCTGGCACCGGATCCTCACCCGGCTCCAAGCCCTGGCCGATGCCGTGAACGAGTGGCCGTGACCAGCACCATCGCAACGGCCCTCAGACGACGTCGAACTCGTTGCCCTCGGGATCCCGCATGGCTGCGGCGTAGAGCCCCATATCTGGCTCGTCCTTGATCCTCAGCACGGTGGCACCGGCTTCGACCAGCTGGTCCACAGCGTCACTGACCCGCCGAGCGCGGACGTCCAGGGGGACGTCACGGCCACCACCGACCTTCAGGTCGAAGTGCCACCGGTTCTTGGCGGTCTTCGGCTCCGGAACCTGCTGGAACCACACGCGCGGTCCGTGACCCGCCGGATCGACGATCGACTCCGGAATGTCGCCGGCCCCCGCCGGCAGCTCTTCCGCGGGCACCCCCATCGCCTCCCAGTAGGCGCGCCACGTGGTGTGCCCGTCCGGCGCGGGCTCGGGCACATAGCCGAGGGCCCGGGCCCAGAACGCCACCATTCTCTGTGGATCGGAGCAGTCGATCGTCAGCTGCACTGTCATCTCCATGCCTGGAGCCTCTCAGACAGGTCTGACAGACGATCCCTTCTCACAACAGGCCCTATGGCCTGTCCGGCGGATCATGCCCCAGACGACGAGTTGCCGTGCCTGTCCTGCGACCTGATCCGCCGGACAGGCCTAGCGGCCGTCGTCCAGGAACTCGTCCAGGAGTCCCGCGTCGTACGTCAGCAGGGCGATCTGCACCCGGTTGTCCAGGTTCAGCTTGGCCAGGATGCGCGAGACGTGGGCCTTGACGGTGGCGACGCTCATGAAGAGGTGGGTCGCGACGTCGGCGTTGGCCAGGCCGCGGCCGACGGCGACGGCGACCTCGCGCTCGCGGTCGTTGAGCGCGTCCAGGCGTGCACGCGCGCGTGCGTGGCGGGCATGGCGTGTGCCGGGGGCGGTGCCGGCCGCCTGCTCCATCAGCCGCCGGGTGACGGCGGGTGACAGGACGGGGTCACCGGCCGCGACCCTGCGCACCGCGCCGAGGATCTCGGCGGGCGGCGTGTCCTTGAGGACGAACCCGGCGGCGCCGGCACGCAGGGCGCGCAGCACCTGTTCGTCCGCGTGGAAGGTGGTGAGCACGACGACCTGGGGCGCGTCCGCGCGGGCGCGCAGCCGCTCGGTCGCCGTGAGACCGTCGACCACCGGCATCCGGATGTCCATGAGGACGACGTCGGGGCGGGTCCGGTCGACGAGTGCCGCGACCTCGTCGCCGTCGGAGGCCTCGCCGACGATCTCCACGTCCTCGGCGCCGCCCAGCATGAGGGCCAACCCGGCCCGCACGAGCGGGTCGTCGTCGACGAGGAGCAGTCTGATCGCAGTCATGAGGCATACGTAATCACGGTCGCCCGGGGCCGTTCGTCCGCGTCTCGCCGACGTCTCAGTCCCACGGCAGCCGGGCCCGTACTTCGAAGCCGCCGCCGGGTGTCGGGCCGTGCTCCAGGGTGCCGCCGGCGAGTGTGGCCCGCTCGGTCAGCCCGATCAGGCCCTGCCCGGAGCCGGGCACGCGGGGCACCTCGCCGCGGGGCGGGGCGTTGCGCACCGACAGGGCGAGACCGTCGCCCGGCGCTCCGGCGACCAAGACGGTGACCTCGGTGCCGGGGGCGTGCTTGCGCGCGTTGGTCAGCGCCTCCTGGGCGATGCGGTACGCGGTGCGGCCGATGGAGGCGGGGACCGCCGCGGGGTCGGGGACGCGGTCCGCGAGGGTGACCTCCATGCCGGCCTCGCGGGACTCGGCGACCAGCGCGTCGAGTGCGGCGAGCGTCGGCTGGGGGCGGCCCGCGTCGTCGGCGTCCGCCGCCCGCAGGACGCCGATGATCTGCCGCAGGTCCTGGAGGGCCTCGTGCGCGCTCTCCCGGATGACGCCCGCCGCCCGCGCGATCTCCTCCCGGGGCGCGTCGGGCCGGAACTCCAGGGCGCCGGCGTGCACGCTGAGCAGCGTCAGCCGGTGGGCCAGGACGTCGTGCATCTCGCGGGCGATGGCCTCCCTGGCCAGCCGCTGCGCCTGTTCGGCCCGCAGCCGTGCCTCGGCCTCGGCGTGCCGGGCGCGGTCGCGCAGGCTCAGCAGGAGCTGGCGCTTGGAGCGGACGAGCAGGCCCCAGCCGAGCACCGTGACGCCGAGCAGCAGGGCGATGACGAGGGAGGCGAGGAAGGGCAGCCCCGGTTCCGGGCGCATCCAGTAGTACAGGGGCGCCACGGCGAGGCTCGCGCCGCCGATCCAGGCCACGTACCGGAAGGGCCGGTGCACGGCGAGCGTGAACAGGGAGACGAGGACCGCGCCGCCCGCGATGGCGGAGACGAGGGAGACGGGCAGCATCGCGACGGCCAGCCCGGTCGGCCACCGGCGGCGGAGCCAGACGGCGGCGCAGGCCAGGGCGCCGATCACCTGGTCCGCGACGGCCATGGCCGGTGACAGGTCCGGCTCCTGGTCCAGCACGTCGGCGGACATCAGGCCGATGCCGACCGCGAGCAGGAAGCAGGCGAAGTCGACGGCCCAGTCGCGTGCGGTGCGCCGGGGTCGGCCGCCGGGCCGCCGCGGCTGCGGGTACAGGTCCTCGACCAGCGCCGCCGGCAGTACCCAGCGCCGCTTCGCGAAGGCCGGGGGCACCGTGGCCTGTTTGTCACCGTTCACGGTCGACAAATCTATGCGGGGCCGGTGGCCGGGACGGCCGGCCGGGAGGGGCCGTCGACCAAAGTCGCGCGACCGGCGACTTTCGGCGAGCCGGGGTCCGTGCGACGACGCCTTCCGTCGGGCGGGGCTCGCCCCGCGGCCGATGTGCGTGGGGGGACCGCGGGGCGAGAGTCGGGATCATGAAGAAACTGCTGGAGTTCCTGGGGTTCGTCACCGTGCTGCAGGGCGTGATGGGCCTGGTGCACGAGTTCGCCGAATGGAACGTGGGTCTGGTGCGGCGGATCGCTTTCCTCGACGGCTACGAGGTCTACGCGAGCGTGGCCCTGCTCGCCCTCGGCGGCGCGCTGTTCGCCGCCGCCGAGAGCCGCAAGTCCGGGTGAGCCGGGGCCGGGTGGCTTCGTGGGCCTGGGTGCCGCCCCCGCCGCCGGGCTTTCCGCAGTCGTCGTTGCACCTGGTTCGAGTCGGGCACCATGCACCCCTGAACTGCACACCAGTGGGGGCGGGCCGGCTCTTCTTCCGCAGGCGAGCAGGAGCGCACCCGGCAGTACAGTCGTCTGTGAAGACCGCGTGTCCACACTCGACCGCGAGTTAACTCCGCACCAACTCGTTGAAGTTGACGGGAAAATCTCCAAGTTGTCATTGACATGCCACTGTCTACGCGCGTCATCATGAGGGCATGAGATTCCCCCCACGAATCACTCGCATCGGCGCCGCAGCCGCCCTACTGTCCGCGCTCCTCGTCGGAGCCACCGTAGCCACCGCCTCCCCGGCGGCCGCCGCGGTGGGCAGCATCTGCTACAGCGACCTGCCCTCCCAGGCGTACGACACCCTCGAACTGATCGAGCAGGGTGGCCCCTTCCCGTACTCGCAGGACGGCACCGTCTTCCAGAACCGGGAAGGCGTCCTGCCGAGCCAGTCCTCTGGCTACTATCACGAGTACACGGTGATCACCCCGGGCTCCTCCACGCGCGGTGCTCGGCGCATCGTCACCGGTGAGGAGAACCAGGAGGACTACTACACGGCCGACCACTACGAGTCCTTCGACCTGGTCGACTACGGCTGCTGAGTCCCCCTCCCCCACGGATCGGTCCGAGGAACGGTGCGACGTGGTGCGCTCCCGGGCCGGTGATGCAAGCCCACCTTGCCGGAAGGCCTCCGTCACGCTGTGAGGCGGGCCCGTGGGACAGGTGCACGGCTCGGCCTCGACGGTATGCAAGCGCCGCAGAACTCCTCGCCCCGCGTACCCCCCACGGCACACATGGGGCGCGGGGCGAGGCACGTCCTGCGGCAGCCCGGCCAGGTCGGCTTCGGGACGTCCCGTCTTCACGTCGTTTCCCCGGCGCGACCGGACGGACCCGCGGTCCTGCCGTCTGCTGTGGATGGCCCGTGACGGTCGCGTGCGGGGGCTGACAGGAGTCGGTGGCTCAGGATTCGTGGGAGGGAGCGTCTTCGCGGCGGTCCAGATGGATGTTGTGCTGGTTGATCGCCTCGGAGATGGTGAGTCGGCTCACCGTCGGCGGATGGCCGGCGGTGATCAGGATGTAACTGCCGACCGGTAGGTCCGCGAACCGGAAGCTGCCGTCCTCCTTGGTGGTGGCGGTCAGCCCTGTGCCGGAGCCGTCCGTGAGTGTGAGCCGCACGTCGTGCACCGGGGTGCGCTCGCTGTCGCTGACCACCCCGCTCAGGCTGCCGAGACGGGTGTGCGAGGCGAGTTCCACCGTCACCGTCATCTGCCGTGCCTCGCCGATCTGGATGTCGAGGGCCGCCGGCCGGTAGCCGTCGTGGTGGACCACGAGGACGTACGGGCTGTACGCGAGCCCGTCGATGACGAACGAACCGTCTTCGTCCGTCGACAGGGAACGGACGAGGCGGCCGTTCACGTCGGTCAATATGACGGACGCGCCCTTGAGGGGCATCCCGTCCGCCTCGTCCTGTGCGATGCCGACGACCACACCCTCGTCCTGGAAGGTGACCGTGTGCTCAATGGCCGAAGCGCCCGCAGTGAGGGCGAGCGGCGTAGCGGTCGAACGGTGGGAACGAGAGCGGGCGATGAGAATGTACGGCCCGTCTCCGGGTGCCCGCAGCGCATAGGCGCCGTCGCCGTCAGCGGTCGCCCGGGCGACCTCGCGGCCGTCGTGGGTGACCAGAGTGAGCGCCGCTTCGGAGACCGGAACGTCCTCGGCCCACACGACACGGCCACGGATCAGAATGGCGTCGGTGCCGGGCGCACCGTCGGCGTCGGCGTCGGCGGTGCCCTGCCGCACCTTGCGAGGATCGGCGTTGATCATGATCGTGCAGGCGACCGTGCCGATGAGCAGAATGCCGCTGACCCACCACGCGGCGGCCGCGCTGCCGTGCACGATGGACCTGACGAGGAGTTCACCCTGGGCACCCTGGCCCTTGTGGTCGGCGTAATAGGAGGCCGCCGCGTCGGCTGCGAGGGTGTTGCTCAGCGCGAGTCCGATGGCGCCGCCGACCTGCCGGGCCGTCGTCTGGAAGGCGGACACCGCGCCCGAGTCGCGTTCGGCCACCCCTGCCAGAGAGGCGTGTGTGGTGGGGGAATAGCTCAGGCCCATGCCGATGCCCAGCAGGAGCCAAGCCGGCAGCACCCCGAAGAGATAGGAACTGTCCTCGGAGAGCGTGGTGAACATCCATACTCCGGCCGCGGTGAAGGCGAGACCGGGCCCGACCAGCCAACGCGTCGGAACCCGCCCCATGACGCGCGCGACGACCTGCGTCGCGGTCACCATGACGGCACCGACCATCGGCAGGAACGCGAATCCCGCTTTGAGCGGCTTGTAGTGCATGACGATCTGCAGGTGGTACGTGGCGAACAGCGAGATGCCCATCATGCCGAAGTTGAGCAACGCGGCCCCGAGGAAGGACCCCGCACGGGTGCGTTCGGCGACCACACGCAGCGGCAGCAGCGGCTGCCGGATGCGGGTCTGGGAGAGCAGGAATGCGCCGATCAGGACGACGGACGCGGCCAACAGCCCGGCCACCAGCGGGGAGTCCCAGCCGCGATCCGGTGCCTCGGACAGTGCGTAGACAAGGGCGAGCGGGCCCAGACAGCCGAGGACCGCACCGATCGCGTCGAGGCTGACGTCACGGTGACCCCGGTCGCGTGGCAGGGTGGCGATGCCCAGGGCGGTCACGGCGACGGCGATCGGCACGTTCACATAAAGACACCAGCGCCAGCCCGCGTATTCGGTGAGCACACCGCCGACGATCAGTCCGATGGCGGCTCCGCTGCCGACGACGCCGCTGAAGAGGCCGAAAGCCTTGGCCCGTTCCTTGGTGCTGGTGAAGGTCGTGGTCAGCAAGGACACCGTGGCCGGCGAGAGGATGGCGGCGAAGACACCTTGCAGCGCCCGGGCGGTGATGAGCGTTTCGGTGTTGGGTGCGGCACCGCCGAGCGCGGAGACCACGGCGAAGCCGACCAGGCCCACGAGAAAGGTCCGGCCGCGGCCGAAACGGTCGGCGAGCCGGCCGCCGATCAGGAGTAGTCCTCCGAAGGCCAGCGCGTACGCGGTGACCATCCACTGCCGGTTGGTGTCGGACATGTGGAGCGACTGCTGGACGGAGGGCAGCGCGATCTGGACGATCGTGCCGTCGAGCATCACCATCAACTGGGCGGTGGCGATGACAGCGAGCACGTACCAGCGGTTGCGGTGGTTGCGCTCGGCGGCCGCCTGCTCGTCCGCCGTCACAGCGCCTGCGCTCATGCCTGGGGCCCCTTCTCGCTCCTGGGTGCCGGGCGGAGCTTGTTGAGCAGGCGCGCGAACTCCACGCGTTCGTCGCGGGTCAGACCGTTGACGAGTTCGTCGGCGAGGGCCTGCCTGCCCCACTCGATCTCCTGCATCAGCGCGTTGCCCTTGTCGGTGACGCTGACCAGGACAGCGCGACGATCATCCGGGTCCGGGGCCCGCTGGACGAGGCCGCGGCGCTCGAGTCCGTCGACGAGGGCAGTGACGGTGCGCGGGGCCACATCGAAATTCTGGGCGAGCGTGCTCATGCGTTGGGGGGCTCCCCGCTCGTACAGGTCGGTCAGCAGGCTGGCCTGGGAGAAGGGGACCTGATTGTTGGCGAACACGGTCCCGGCGTGGCGCAGAAGCGGAGACACCGTCTCCGTCAGAGCTGCAACGAGCTCGGAAGCCGTGACCTCGGGATCTCGAGCCACGGACACCTCCATAGTGAGTCATGGAACATCTTGAGTGCATGCTCAATATGTCAGTTGGCTCATCGACTGGCAAGCGGGGCGGCCTCCGCGGGCGCCGAACGGATACTTTGCGGTCGAATTTCGTACATGTCGAGATTCAGCAACTTCCATACCCTTTGCATTCTCGCGATGAACTTTTTACGTTGGCTTGAATGGTTGTATGCTTCAATCGATTGAGTCGCGGTGAATGCGTGAAGAAATGTGGGCGAGTGTGCCGACATTTGACCGTGGCGCAAACTGAAACGACGGGGGTTGTTTTCGTTGGATTTGCTCATCGAAAGGAAGGATGAGATATCCGCCCTGCGCGGGCTGATCTCAGACGGGAGAGCCGGAAACGGCAGAATCGCCGTCGTCAGTGGCGCGACGGGCAGCGGCAAGACCGCCCTGCTGCGGGAGGCGGCCGAGTGCGCGGTCGAACAGGGTTCGGTCGCCGTCAACGTCACCTGCTCACCGCTGGAGCGGGACGTGCCGCTGGCTGTGGTGCGTCAGCTCTTCGACGCCCTTCCGCTCGGACCCCAACCTGCCAGGCAGGTCACCGACATGCTGACAGAAGGCGTGCAGGCGGGCCTGGGTGAGATCGCCACGACCATCACGCCGGCGCACGCCAGGGTCGCCGAGGGGCTGTGGGGCCTGTTGGTCGCCTTCTCTGAACGCATCCCCGTCGTCGTTCTCATCGATGATGTGCGGAATTCCGATGCGCTTTCGCTGGTGTACTTGCTCTATTTCATTCGGCGGGTGCGCTCGGCATGCATAGCCATGGTGCTGTCAGACACAGATGACCCGCAGCCGCGCTTCCCCCTCTTCCGGGCTGAAATCATGCGCCTCCCGGAGTTGAGTCATATTCGCACAGCGGCGCTCAGTCCGACGGGTGTCACCGAATTGTTGGCGAGCCGCCTGGGGCCGGATAAGGCCGTCCTTCTCGGAGCTGAATTCCATGATGTCAGCGGTGGAAGTCCGTTGCTGCTGAAAACTTTGCTGCGCGATCTGGCTGACTCGGCGTCAACGCCCCCGGAGCAGCGGGCACCGGTGGCCGGGGAACACTTCGCGCAGGCCGTGGTCTCCTGCCTGCGCCGATCGGGACCCACGACGCTGGTGGCCGCGCAGTGGGTGGCGCTCCTCGGCGACAGCACCTGCAAGGAACTACTGGCGGAGTGTCTCGGCACCAGCCCGGAGTCTGCCCACCGTTTACTGCGAATGCTTGACACCATCGGCGTGACCCGGGCAGGACGATTCCGCCACCCTGCGGCCAGAGTCGCGATCATGGACGGCATCGCGGAACAGAACCGTGCGGAAATGAAGTTCCGCGTGGCCCGCATGCTCTACGACACGGGGGCGCCCGCCACCCAGGTGGCCGGTCACCTCCTCGGTCAGGTGGGGCAGCAGGCCGGGCTGTGCACCGAGCAGGCGGCATGGGCGGTCTCGGTGCTCCGGGAAGCAGCGGACCGGGCTCTCACGGACAATCGGGTCGAGCAGGCCATCGCCTGGCTGCGGCAGGCCCACCGGCTCTGCACCGACAAGGCGGAGCGGGGCGCCGTCCTCTTTCACCTGGCCCGCATCCAGTGGCGGCACAGTCCGACGGCGGCCCTGCGTTGCCTCGACCAGGTGACCAAGCCGTTCGTGCACGAGCGGTTCGGGACGCCGTACACCCTGTTGCTCATCCGCTACCTGCTGCGCAGCGGGCGGCACCAGGAGGCGCAGAAGATCCTGCACCGGCTGCACCGCGACGCGGACTCGCTCCCCGACGAGGTGTGCGCCGAACTCCGGCTGCTGGAGATGTGGCTGGCGGTCTCCTTCCCCGCGGTGGCCGAGCACTTCCCGTACGACCACAGTCTGGTGGTACGACGCAGCGGTCCGGTCACCGGACGGGACGAACTGCAATGGCAAGCCGCCAGATTGCTCGTCGGAGTGCTGGGCGGTGGCGTGGACAGCGGATTCATCAGCGAGGCGGAGCAGGCCCTGCGTCTGTACCAAGTGGCCGAGGCCACCCTCGAACCGCTGGTGATGGGGCTGTCCGCGCTGATCTTCGCGGACCGCCTCGCCGGCGCCGGTGCGTGGTGCGCCTCACTGATGGACGATGTCGAGACTCTCGACGCCCCCGCCTGGCGCGCCGCCCTGTCGGCGCTACGCGCGGAGATCGCGGTACGCCAGGGCGACCTGAAGGGCGCCGTCCGGCTCGCCGGGCAAGCACTCGACGACATCGATGCGGAAGGATGGGGGGTGGAGATCGGCGTCCCCCTCTCCACCATGGTGCTCGCCCACGTGGCGATGGGGCGGACCGAGGAGGCCAACGCCCTGCTCCAACTGCCGGCGGCCGGTCCCATGCACGAGAGCCGTTACGGCCTGCAGTACCGCTACGCGCGTGCCCATCACCATCTCGCCGCCGACCGCCCCCACGCCGCCCTGCGGGACTTCCTCGACTGCGGCACCCTGATGCGGCGGTGGAACCTCGACGCTCCGGGCCTCGCCCTGTGGCGGGTGGGAGCAGCCGAGGCTCTGCTGCTCCTGGGGGAACAGGCGCGAGCCAAGTCCCTGATGGACGAGCAGTGGGCACTGCTGGCCGGTAACCGCACCACCCGCAGTGCCGGCATGGCTCTGCGGGTGTGTGCCGCCGTCACCCGGCCGGACCGGCGGCCGGCGCTGCTGAGACAGTCCGCGGAGATCCTTCAGGGCTGCGGCGACCGCTACGAACTGGCCAAAACGATGGCGGACCTCGCCCACGCGCACGAGGCCCTCGGTGAGAGCGCGCGAGCACGGCACGCCTCACGCAAGGCGCTGCGGCTCGCGCAGGCGTGCGGTGCCGCGGGGATCGTCGCACGATGCCTCCCCACGCCGGGTGCGGAGCCGGTGGCCGAGACGGGCCGGCGGCCGGAGGCGAGTGCCGCCCCCCAGAGCGAGGGGATCAACGAGCTGAGCAGGGCCGAGAGCAAGGTGGCCGCTCTGGCGTCGATGGGGTACTCGAACCGGGAGATCAGCGACCGCCTGCACGTCACCATCAGCACGGTGGAGCAACACCTCACCCGGGTCTACCGGAAGCTGCGTGTCAACAGCCGCGAGGACTTGCCGACGGCCAGCCTTCAGCCCGTGGTCTCCTACTGAGCGGCCCGTTCACAGCCGACGGGAGGCAAGAAGGGCGTGAGGGGAACACCGGCCGGTGTTCCCCTCACGCCCTTCTTGCTCCGTGCCGCCGTCAGCCGGCGCCGAGGCGTTCCAGGACGTCCGCGGCACGCGTGGTGCCGCCCGCCTCCCGGATGCGCTCGCGCAGACCGGCCACGCTCGCGTGCACCTCCTGGTCATCCGCCACGGAACCCACGGCGTCCAGCAGTGCCTCGGCCGTCGGGTCCTTGCCGCCAGGCACCTCGGTGCCCAGGCCCAGCGCGACCGCCCGGCGCGCCACCATCTGCTGCTCCCGGGCCTGTGCCGCCAGGACCAGTGGCGTGCCGCAGGACAGGGCCTCCATCACACTGCCCATGCCGGCCTGGCAGACGAACACTCGCGCATGCGGCAGCACGGCGAAGTGCGGCAGCCACCGGTGCACCTCCACATGGGCGGGCAGCGGCCCGAGTTCGGCGGGATCGACCCCCGCGCGGCCCACCGTCAGCACCGCGTGCCAGGGGCTGTCCGCGAAGGCCTTCACGCACATGCGGAAGAACTCGGGGCGGTTGCCGTAGGAGGTGCCGAGCGAGACCAGCACGACGGATCTGCCGTCCGAGGGCTGCTGCCACGCGGCGGACGGCGGGGACGGGTCCAGACAGGGCCCGACGAAGACATGTCGCTCGTCGAAGGAGTCGCCGCCCGGCTGGAAGTCGCGCGGGAAGAAGGCCATGCGCGGACCCTGGAAGCCGGTCACGAAGTCCAGCGGCGAGACGTCCGCCGCCCCGTGCGCGGCCAGCAGCGCGGTCAGGTCCTCGCGAAACCGGCGCACGGCCGGCCGCTCGGCCGCACCGTCCTGCGGGGAGCCCCGCAGCATGGCCGCGAGGGAGAACCCCGGGTTGCTGGTGCGCTGGGGCAGGAAGACCGGGGAGAACTCCAATGCGGGCAGCTGCCACAGCCGTGTCAGCAGGCGGCCGGCCGGATTCATCGTCGTGTCGTACGCCACCACGTCCGGCCGTGCGTCGCCGAAGCGGTCCACGACCGTCGGCAGCAGCGCCGAGGACTCGGCGATCGCCGCCGTCAGCGCGAGCGGGAGCCAGTCGGGGGAGTCGCCGGGCGCGGCCCCGGCGAAGTCGGGCAGGGCCGGGCGGTACAGCACGGTCTCGGCACCCGTCGCGCCGACCTCGGCGGCGAACGGCTCGGTCGTGGCGTACGAGACCCGGTGGCCGCGCCGCACCAGCTCGGCGGCGACGGGCAGCGTGGGCCGTACATGTCCGTGGGCGGGAGCGGCGAAGAAGAGATAGTGGCGCGCGGGGTGCGGTTCGGTCACGTGGACTCCTCGGATTCAGGTACCGGCCAGGTCGATCACGTACCGGCCGTACTCGGTGCTCATGCCGGTCCGCCGACCGATCTCGAACAGCTGGTCGGCATCGATGAAGCCCATGCGGTACGCCACCTCCTCGATGCAGGCGATGCGTATGCCCTGGCGCTTCTCGATGAGCTGCACGAACGTCGCCGCGTCGAGCAGGCTGTCGTGCGTGCCGGTGTCGAACCAGGCGCTGCCGCGGCCCAGGTTGACCAGGCGGGCCCGGCCGGCCTTCAGGTACAGGGCGTTGAGGTCGGTGATCTCCAGCTCGCCGCGGGCCGAGGGAGCCAGTCCACGTACCAGGTCCACGGCGTCGTTGTCGTAGAAGTACAGGCCGGTCACCGCCAGGTTCGACCGGGGCTTCTCCGGCTTCTCCTCCAGCGAGAGCAGCGTTCCGTCGGCGTCCGTGACGGCGATGCCGTACCGCTCGGGGTCGGCTACCGGGTAGCCGAACAGGGTGCAGCCGTCGAGCCGTTGCCGCTCGCCCTGGAGCATGGCGGGCAGCTGGTGGCTGTAGAAGATGTTGTCGCCGAGGATGAGGGCGATGGTGTCGTCCCCCGCGAAGTGCCGGCCGATGCGCAGGGCGTCGGCGAGGCCGTCGGGGCTCGGCTGCTCGGCGTAGGAGATCTCCAGGCCCAGCCATCGGCCGTCGCCGAGCAGATCGCGGTAGGAGCCGAGGAACCCCGGCGAGCTGATGATCAGGATCTCCCGGATGCCCGCGTGCATCAGCACGGACAGGGGGTAGTAGATCATCGGCTTGTTGTAGACCGGCAGGAGCTGCTTCGAGGCGACGCGGGTGACGGGCCTCAGCCGCGTGCCGGATCCCCCTGCCAGGACGATTCCACGCATGATGTCCTTCCGGCTCCGCGTCAGGGCAGCAGTGGCTTCCACCAGGAGGTGTTCTCCCGGTACCAGGCGACGGTCGCCCGCAGGCCCTCGGCGAACGGGACGCCGGGCCGGTATCCCAGAGCGCGGAGTTTCGAGTCGTCAAGTGAGTAGCGCCGGTCGTGGCCCAGCCGGTCGGGGACCCGCTCGACCCTGTCGGCACCGTGGCCGAATTCCTCCAGCAGCAGCCGCGCCAGCTCCGCATTGGTCAGTTCTGTGCCGCCGCCGATGTGATACACCTCGCCCGGTTTACCCTTTTCCAGGACCAGGCGGATACCGGCGCAGTGGTCGTCCACGTGCAGCCAGTCGCGGACATTTCCGCCGTCGCCGTACAGCGGCACTCTGTGCCCTTCCATGAGCAGGGTCACAAAGCGTGGGATGACTTTCTCCGGGAATTGATGGGGGCCGTAGTTGTTGGAACACCGGGTAATGCAGACGTGCATTCCGTACGTGCGGGCGTAGGCCAGCGCCAGATGGTCGGCGCCCGCCTTGGCCGCGGCGTACGGCGAGTTCGGGGAGAGCGCGGACTCCTCGGTCCACGATCCGGTGTCGATCGACCCGTACACCTCGTCCGTGGAGATCTGCACGAACCGCTTGACCCCCGCCTGACGTGCGGCTTCGAGGAGCGTGTGAGTCCCCAGGACGTTCGTTCGCACGAACACCGACGGGCCGTCGATGGAGCGGTCCACATGGGTCTCCGCCGCGAAATTGAGCACGATGTCGTGGCCCGGCAGCACCTCGGCGAGCAGTTTCGCGTCGGCGATGTCGCCCCGGACGAACGTGAAGCGCGGATGGTCTGCGACCGGGCTGAGATTCTCCGTGTTCCCGGCGTACGTCAGCGCGTCGAAAGCCGTTATCTCCATCTCCGGGAAGGCGGGCCCGGATTGCGTGAGGGAGCTTCGGACGAAAGCCGATCCGATGAAACCGGCTGCTCCGGTCACTAGGGCACGCATTGGTTTCTCCCTGGTTGCCCGAACAATTGGGCGTCACTGTAATGGGAGGCCGAGCAGTGGTCCATACCCCTTATCCGGAACCGCGCAGGACTCACTTGGCTAGGGGGATTTAAGGGTTCAGTTCGGGTGGGGGGTGCTCCGTAGGTTCTGTCCGAGGCGAGCCACGAAACCGCCGCTGCAAGGCGGGACGGCGATCCCGGCCCGTACCGGCCGACATGTGGCCCTGGAGCACTCGCGAGGATCTCGCGGACGCTCCGGCACGGTCGTGGGGACGTGGCGCGGGACCGAGGTTCCCGCCACGTCGCCCGCTGTGGTGGCCGGCCGCCTCACCGGTGCAGGGCCGTAGGAACCAGACGAAGGGACGACAGTGGAAGTCAGCCTCATGGGCCTGGCGGGAATGGGCTGGATCGCGAAGTCGCTGACCGCCGCCGCGGAACTCGGCCTCGCCGACCACCTCGACGGCACGCCGATGACCGCGGAGGAACTCGCCAAGCAGACCGGGACCCATCCCGAGACGCTCGAGGCGCTGTTGCGGATCCTGTCCGCGCTCGGCGTCTTCCGCCGCGACGACGCCGGCGTGTACCGCAACTCCGCGCTGTCCGACCAGCTCCGCGACGACCACCCGCAGTCGATGCGGCACTACGTGATGCTCTCCGGCGGCCTGTACGCCGACACGTTCACCGCCGTCACCCACACCCTGCGCACCGGCGAGTCCGCCTTCCGTCACCTGCACGGCACCCGCATCTACGAGTACCTCGAGCAGCGGCCCGCCGAGGCGGACCTGTACGACAAGGCCATGGCCGACCTGGCCCGGCCCGTCGCCGCGGCCCTCGCCGGGACCTACGACTTCGGCGCCGTCCGCAGTGTGCTCGACGTCGGCGGCAACAGCGGAGAGCTGCTCAAGGGGCTGCTCACCGCCCACCCGCACCTGACCGGTACGTGCCTGGACCGGCCGGACGTCTGTGCCCGCGCCACCGCTGAACTGGCCGCCTCCGGCCGCGAGGACCTCGCGGAACGGCTCGCCTACCAGCCGGGTGACTTCCTCCAGGAGGTGCCCGCCGGCTCCGACCTGTACACCGTCAAGAACGTGCTGCACAACTGGAACCACGAGCACAGCGTCGTGATCCTCGGCCGCATCAGGGAGGCCATGGAGCGCACCGACGCCGGCCGGCCCGCCGACCGGCGGGCCCGGCTGCTGGTCATCGAGCCACTGATCGAGACCGACCTCGACTGGATGCGCGTGCTGTTCCAGATGGTCGTCTGCGAGGACGGCACCCGAGGCCGCACCGATGAGATCCAGCGGGCCCAGATCGCCGAGGCCGGCCTCGATGTACTCGACACGCTCCGCCTCTCCACAGGTCACACCGCCCACATCTGCGCCGCCGCTCACTGAAGGAGCCACCCGTGACCGTGGAGCAGCCCCTGCTGACCACCGCACCGCCCGCCTGGAAGGTCCTCAACGAGGGCAGCGGCGCCGAACCCGTCGTGCTGGCCGTCGACTTCGCCGTCTCCGGGCGCCCCGAATCCACGTTCAGCGACCTCGGCCGCCTCCTCGCCCGGGGCATCCCGCTGTGGGAGACCCGGCAGCCGGAACCGGAGCAGGCCCGCGCCTTCGACGGCGAGGACTTCGCGTCGTACTGGGTGCGGGGCGTGCGCGACACCGGCCGCCCCGTGTGCGCCGTGCTCGGCTACTGCGTCGGCGGCCTGTACGCGGCCCGCGTCGCGCAGCTCCTCGCGGCGGAGCAGGACGAGGCACCGGCCGTTGTCCTGTTCGACCCCGAGCCGCCCCACCGCGCCGGCATGGTCGCGGACTTCCGGGCCGCCGTGGCACGGTTGTCCTCCGTGCTCAGCCCGGAGGAGTCCGCGCTGGCGGGTCAGGCCGCCGACGAGGCGGCCCAGCAGAGCGCCGGCATCGCCGCGCTCGGCGCCGCGCTCACCGGGCTCTTCACCGACATCGCCGGCGCCGCCTTCGCCCGGGCGGGGCTGCCCGCCGGACTGGCCGACGAACTCAGCGGTGCCTACGAGGCGTTCGTCGCCTACATCGCGGCGGCCGCCGCGTTCGACCCGGCCGTGTCGTGGGCCGGCGCCACCGCGCTGGCCACTCCCGCGGCCGACCCGCACGCCCGGTACGCCAGGCGTCTCATCCCCGTCGACGCGGCCCACGACGACATCCTGCGAAGCCCTCTCACCGCGGACGTCCTCACCGGCCTGCTCGGCCGGTCCCGTCCGCAGGGCTAGAGCCCCCATTCAACGACCAGACCGGGCCCGCACCCGGCAGGCGCCGAGCCGGCCGACCGTGACCATCGACCACCAGCGAAAGGGTGACCCACCGTGCAGTCAGCCGAGAAGGCGATGCCGGCCGACGGCGCCGCAGCAGCCCTGCTTGCCACACTGACCCAGAAGCGGCGGCTGGACGCGGCAACGCCCAAGGAGAGCGCGCTGTGGTTGCTGGACCGGCTGCTGCCCGAGGCCGGCGTCAACAACGTCCCTCTCGCCGTCCGCGTCGACGGACGGCTCGACATCGCCGCGCTCCAGGCCGCCGTCGACGCCCTGGTACGCCGTCACGAGGTGCTGCGCACGGTCTACCTCGACCGGCAGGCGGGCCTCGTCCGCGAGGTGCTCGGCGAGGACACCCCCGGCCCGCGCGTCAAGGTCCACGACACCGTCGCCGGCGTACCGGAGAAGGCGCTGCGGGAGTTCGCCGCGACCCCCATCCGGTGTGACGGCCGGCTGATGCTGCGCGCGGCAGTCTTTCGGGGACCGGACGCCGACACCCTCGCCGTGGTGGTCCACCACCTCGTCTTCGACGCCGCCTCCGTGCCGGTCCTGATCGCCGAACTCGCCGCCGCCTACGACGCCCGCGCCACGGGCCGCGACCTGCCCGACGAGCTGCGCACCCCCGTCGCGGCACTGCGGGACCCCGCGCCCCGCGAGGAGAGCCTCGCCTACTGGCGCACCGCGCTCGACGGCTTCGACCCGGCCGGTCTCGACCTGGACTGCGCGCGTCCCGCACCGGCCCGGGCCACCCTGGTGGGCGACACCGTCCTGCACGTCCTGGACGACGAGACCCGGGACCTGGTGCGCGGGCTTCAGCGCACCCAGCGGGCACCCGAGGCCGTCATCCTCTTCACCGCTTTCTGCCTGCTGCTCGCGGCGCACGGCGCCGGCCCCGACCTCGTCGTCGGATCCCCCGTCAACATCCGGCCCCCCGAGGCGCAGTCCGCGATCGGCTACCACGTCAACACCCTGCCGCTACGCCTGACCATCGACCCCGGCCGCGGGTTTCGCGACCTGGTGAAGGAGGCGCGCACCGCCTTCTTCGGCGCGCTCGCCCACAGCGACACACCGGTGGACGCCATCGCCCACGAGATCGCGCGCGAGCCGGTGTCCTGGCGCGACACCCTCTTCCAGCACATGTTCAACTACGTGCCCGCGGAGTCCGCCGGGGCCCTCACCCTCGGCGGGACCCCGGCCCGGGCACTGCACGTCGAGACCGGATTCAGCAAGTTCGACCTGGAGCTGTTCGTCCAGTCCGGCGCCGACCACATCGGCCTGCGCGTCCTGTACTGCTCCGAGGTGCTCGACCGGGCCGACGCCCAGGCCCTGGCCCACCGCTACGCGACCCTCCTGCACACCGTCGCCGCCGATCCCGACCGGCCCGTCGGCGAGCTGGACGTGTGGAGCGCCGAGGACCGCGCGCTGCCCGGTCCGGGCACGGCACGGTCGGTACCGGACACCGCGGTCGAGGCCGACCGCGACCTCGACGCGTTCCGCACCTCCCCCGGCGGTCCGGCGTTCGGTCTCGCGGACGCGGCGGCCCGCTGCGCGGCCGCCGGCGGCTACCCGTACGTCGTTCACCCGCTGGACGCCCGGCACGTCGCCGTCGTCGGGCGGGCCGGCAACCGGCTCCCGGCCGGAGTGCGCGGCGAGGTGTGCCTCGTACGACCCGACAGGGCCACCCACGTGGCCACCGGCTGGACCGGCAGCCTGCGCCGCGACGGCGCGCTGGAACTGTACGGCCACGCCGAGCGCGTCGCCCTGCTGCACGGCCGGGCGGTGCACCCCGAAAGGGTGGAGGCCGCGCTGCTGGCGCATCCTGAGGTCACCCGGGCGGCGTTGGTCGTCACGGACGGGACAGCACTCGCGTTCGTCACCGCGGACGAGCGGCCCGGTCTCGCGGACGACGTCGCCGGACACGCCGCCCGGCTGTTGCCGCGCGCGGCGCAGCCGGCCCGGGTGATCCGCACCGACACGCTGCCACCGCGCCCCGACCACGGCTGGCACACGGCGGCGCTGCTGGCGCTCGCCGCGGCCGAGCCGGAGAGCGGGCAGGACGACGCCGACGGGCTGGTGGCCGAGCTGCGCGAGCTGTGGCGCGACCTTCTCCACCTCGCGGAACCCGCCGACGCCGACGCCAACTTCTTCTCACTCGGCGGGCATTCGCTGCTCGCCGCCCAGCTGGTGCAGCGCGTCGACGACGTGACGGGGACGCGGATCAAGCTGGCCGACCTGTTCGACCATCCGACGCCGCGCAGCCTCGCGCGGCATCTGCGGGCACCGCGTGCCGACAGCTGAGCGGCCGATCGCCGGCCCCATCGCCGGCCGGCCCGAAGACCTCTCGACCGACCGACCACTCCTGAGCGCCACGCAAGTGGCGGGGCCTCCGCCGTTTCCCCCGACGGCGGGGGCCCAGCGGCCGTCAGCGGTGCGGCGGACGGGCCACCCCCGGATCCGTGCGTGACCGGACCGGGCGCCCGGCCGCCGTACCGCTGACGGGCCGTCTGTGCCGCAGACCTTTGAAGAGAACGACGACGGGAGCAAGAACGTGTCCGAACACCGTGGCAGCGCAGGCGGCTCCGCACTGTTCCCCCGGACCGGGACCGTGCTGCCCTGGGTCCTGACCGGTCCCGGCGCCGCCGCCGTGCGGGCCCGTTCCGAGGCTCTGCGTACGCATCTGCGCGCGAGCACCGCATGGTCGCCGACCGGTGTCGGACAGGCCCTCCTCGCCGGGGCTGGAGCCGGGGCGGACACCCACCGGACCGTCGTACTCGCCGGGGACCGCGCGCAGACCCTCGACGCGCTCGCCGCGCTGTCCGCCGGCGCCGACCACCCGGCGGTGTTCACCGGCACCCGCGCGGATGCCTCCCCGGCGGGGCCGGTGTTCGTCTTCCCAGGGCAGGGCTCCCAGTGGACCGGCATGGCCCGCGAACTCCTCGACGCCGCACCGGTGTTCGCCCGCAAGCTGCACGACTGCGCCGACGCGTTCGCCCCCTACCTGGGCCACTCCCTGCTGGACTCCGTGACGGGCGCGGCCGGTGGACCCGAGCTGCTCGGCGCCGACGTGGTGCAGCCCGCGCTGTTCGCGGTCATGGTGGCGCTGACCGACCTGTGGAGCGCGGCCGGGGTCGCCCCCGGCGCCGTGCTCGGGCACAGCCTCGGTGAGCTGGCCGCCGCGCATGTCGCCGGGGCGCTGTCCCTGGACGACAGCGCCCGGGTCGTGGCCCGCTGGAGCCAGGCGCAGGCCACCCTCGCCGGGCGCGGCGACATGGTGTCGGTGCTGCTGCCCGCCGACGAACTCGCCGACCTGCTCGACCGGCGCTGGCCGGGCAGGCTGGTCGTCGCCGTGGAGAACAGCCCCGGCTCGGCCGTGGCCTCCGGTGACCTGGACGCCGCGGTGGAACTCGTGGCCCACCTCGCCGCCGAGGGCATCCACGCCCGGCGCGTCGACGTGGGACTCGCCGCGCACTCCCCGCACATCGACGCGATCCTCACCCGCATCCACGCGGACATCGCCCCCATCCGCGCCCACACCCCCCGCATCCCCGTCTACTCCGCGCTGCACGGCGGAGCGCTGGACGGCACGCCCATGGACGCCGCCTACTGGTGCCGCAACCTGCGCTCCACCGTCCGCTTCGCCGACGCCACCCGCGCGGCGCTGGAAGCCGGGCACACCACGCTCGTCGAGGTCAGCCCGCACCCGGTGCTCACCACCGCCATGGAGGTCTCCGCGACCCGGTCGGCCCATGCGGCCACCGTCCTCGGCACCCTGCGGCGCGGTGAGGGCGGTCCATCCCGCTTCCTCGCGTCACTGGCCGAGCTGCACGTGTCCGGCGGTGACGCCGACCTGCGGACCGTCCTGCCCGCCTCCAAAGCCGCAGGACTGCCGGAGGCGGTCCTCGCCGCCGGGCCGCACGGGGAGTCCGCCGACGGCGACTGCCCGCGCGAGGTTCTGCGCGACCGCCTGGCGCCGCTCGACCCGGCCGAACGCCGCGCCCAACTGCTGACCGTGGTGCGGGAGTCCGCCGCCGCGGCACTCGACGGCGACGGCCAGGGCTCCATCGACGGCCGGCGCACCTTCCGGGACCTCGGCATCACCTCGCTTGCCGCCGTCGGCATCCGCGACCGGCTGCACTCCGCGACCGGGCTGCGGCTCTCCCCGACCGTCGTCTTCGACCACCCCACGCCGGACGCGCTCGCCGCCCATCTGGACGCCGAACTGTTCGGCACCGGTGCCGACGCCGAGCCCGCCCCGGCCGCCGGGGCCCGGGCAGTGCCGCACGACGAACCCATGGCGATCGTCGGCATGGCGTGCCGCTACCCGGGTGGCGTGGGCACCCCCGCCGACCTGTGGCGCACGGTCCTCGCCGGCGTCGATGCGGTCGGCCCGCTGCCCGCGGACCGCGGCTGGAACATCGCCGACGGCTACGACCCCGAACTGGCCGGCCCCGGCCGGTTCTCCCAGCGCGAGGGCGGATTCCTCCACGACGCCGCCGAGTTCGACGCGGAGTTCTTCGGGATCTCGCCGCGCGAGGCGCTCGCCATGGACCCGCAGCAGCGGCTCGCCCTGGAGTCCGCCTGGGAGGCGATCGAGGACGCCGGACTCGACGCGCACTCCCTCAAGGGCTCCCGCACCGGTGTGTTCCTCGGCCTCATCACCCAGGACTACGGCCCTCGCGCCGGCGAGCCCACCGCGCAGGCCGGCGCCGTCGAGGGGCACCTGTTCCTCGGTTCCACCGGCAGCGTCGCCTCCGGCCGCCTCTCTTACACGCTCGGCCTGCAGGGGCCGTCGCTGACCATCGACACCGCCTGCTCCTCGTCGCTGGTCGCGCTGCACGAGGCGTGCCAGGCGCTGCGCACCGGTGACTGTGACATGGCGCTGACCGGCGGTGTCACCGTGATGCCGAGCACCGGCATGCTCGTCGAGTTCTCCCGCCAGCGGGGCCTGTCCCCCGACGGGCGCTGCAAGGCGTTCTCCGCGTCCGCCGACGGCTTCGGTCTGGCCGAGGGCGTGGGCATGCTCGTCGTCGAGCGGCTGTCGGACGCGCGGCGTCTGGGTCACCGGGTGCTGGCGGTGGTGCGGGGCAGCGCGGTCAATCAGGACGGTGCGTCGAACGGGCTGAGCGCGCCGAGTGGTCCCGCTCAGCAGCGGGTGATCCGGCAGGCACTGGTGAACGCCGGGGTGCAGGCCTCCCAGGTGGACGTGGTGGAGGCGCACGGCACGGGCACCCGGCTCGGCGACCCGATCGAGGCGCAGGCACTCCTCGCGACCTACGGACAGAGCCGGCCGGCCGAACGGCCCTTGTGGCTGGGCTCGTTGAAGTCCAACATCGGGCACGCACAGGCGGCAGCCGGTGTCGGCGGCGTGATCAAGATGGTGATGGCACTGCGCGAGGGCGTCCTGCCGCGCACCCTGCACGCGGACGAACCGTCCCCTCACATCGACTGGACGGCGGGGAACGTACGGCTGCTCACCGAGGAACGGGAGTGGCCCGAGACCGGGCATCCCCGCCGGGCCGCGGTGTCGTCGTTCGGCGTGAGCGGCACCAACGCCCACGTGATCCTTGAAGCCGCCCCCGGGACCGGCGGTGCGCCCGAAGTGTCCGACGGCGTCCTCGGCAGCACGCCCGAAACCGTGCCGTGGGTACTGTCCGCCGCGTCCGCCGATGCCCTGCGCGCGCAGGCCGAGCGACTGCGCGGACACCTGGCCGAGCGGCCCGGACCGGCCTCCGCCGACGTGGCGTTCGGCCTCGCGACGAGGCGTACGGCGCTCGAGCACCGGGCCGTCGCCGTGGGCGCCGACCGCGGCGAACTCCTCGACGCCCTGGACGCGTTGAGCGCCGGACGCCCCGCTCCCCAAGCCGTGCTGGGTGACGCGGCCGCCCATTCCCGCCGTCCCGTTTTCGTGTTTCCGGGGCAGGGGTCGCAGTGGGTGGGGATGGCGGTGGAGTTGTTGGACTCCTCGCCGGTGTTCGCGGAGTCGATGGCAGCGTGCCGGGAGGCGCTGACGGAGTTCGTGGAATGGGACCTGCTTCAGGTCCTGCACTCCGAGGACCCGTCGGCGCTGGAGGCTGTGGACGTGGTGCAGCCGGTGCTGTGGGCGGTGATGGTGTCCCTGGCCGCGCTCTGGCGGGCCTGCGGGGTACAGCCTGCCGCAGTGGTGGGCCACTCCCAGGGTGAGATCGCGGCCGCGGTGGTGGCCGGCGGCCTGTCGCTGCGCGACGGCGCACGAGTGGTCGCCCTGCGCAGCGCGGTGATCGGCCGCCTGCTGGCAGGCAAGGGCGGCATGGCCTCCGTGGCCCTGCCATCCGACGCGGTACGGGAACGACTGACACCCTGGGAAGGACGCCTGTCCCTGGCAGCCGTCAACGGCCCGTCGTCAAGTGTGGTCTGCGGACACCTCGACGCACTGGACGCATTCGTGAACGCACTCGAACACGACGGAGTCAGAGTGCGGCGCATCGCCGTCGACTACGCCTCACACTCGGTCTTCGTGGAACAGGCGGAGGAAGAACTCCGCGACGTCCTGGCGGACGTCTCCCCCCTGCCGGGCACGGTGCCCTTCTACTCCACCGTCACCGGCGCAGTCCACGACACCACCGGACTCGACGCCGGGTACTGGTACCGCAACCTGCGGCAGACAGTGCGCTTCGAGGAAACCGTACGCGAGTTGACACGCCGCGGCTTCGACGCCTTCATCGAGGTCAGCGCCCACCCGGTACTCACAGTCGGCGTCCAGGAGACTCTGGAAGCCGCCGGCACCCGCCCTGCCGTCTGCGGAACACTGCGCCGGGGCGAGGGCGGTGCGCGACGGCTGCTCACCTCACTCGGCCAAGCATGGGTCGCAGGCGTCGCAGTCGACTGGTCCCGGCTCGTGCCGGCCGGACACACGGTGGAACTGCCGACCTACGCGTTCCAGCACCAGCGCTACTGGCTCGACAACACCACCGGCAGCGGTGTCGATGTCGGGGCGGCCGGGCTGGGCGCCGCCCGCCATCCGCTGCTCGGAGCGGCCGTCGCCCTCGCGGGCAACGGCGGCACCGTCCTGACCGGAAGGCTCTCCCTCGCCACGCACCTCTGGCTTGCCGATCACGCCGTACGTGGTGTCGTCCTCGTGCCCGGCACCGGCCTGGTCGAGCTCGCTGTCCGTGCGGGCGACGAGGTCGGCTGCGGACGCGTGGAGGAACTCACGCTCCAGGCTCCGCTCGTCCTGCCGCCCGAGGGCGCGGTGCAGGTCCAGGTCGTCGTCGGCGCCGCCGATGACGCCGGGGTGCGCAGCGTGGACATCTACTCGCGGCCGGAGGAGCCGGGCGTGGACGGGCCGTGGACGCTGCACGGGACGGGCACGGTGATGCCCGGCGCCGGTGAACCGGCCGACGGCCGGGCCGACCTCACCGTCTGGCCGCCCCGGGACGCCCAAGTCCTCGACACCGACGGCTTCTACGAGACGATGGCCGGGCGCGGTTACGAGTACGGCCCCGCGTTCCAGGGCCTGCGCCGCGTCTGGCGTCGTGGGGACGAGGTGTTCGCCGAGGTCGCCCTTCCCGAGGAAATCGCGGGTTCCGCCGGGGAGTTCGGGCTGCACCCCGCGCTGGCCGACGCGGGGCTCCAGGCCGGGCTGCTCACGCTCTTCGCCCCCGCGGACGACGGTGCCCCCGGGAACCGGCTGCCGTTCTCGTGGCGCGGGGTCGCCCTGCACGCCGTGGGCGCGACCACCCTGCGCGTGCGCATGGCCCCGGTCGCCGGTGATCCGACGACGGTGACGCTCGACGTGGGGGACGCCTCCGGGGCGCCGGTGGCCTCGGTGGACGTCCTGACGACGCGTGAGGTGTCCGAGGCGCAGCTCGCGGCCGCGGCTCCTGGGGCCGACGACTCGCTGTTCCGGGTCGAGTGGGTTGCCACGGCCGGTGGTGGCTCGGCCGAGGCCGCGTCCTGGGCGGTGCTGGGGAACTCGCCTCTGGGTGACGGTGGTCTCGCGTTCGCGGACGCGGATGCGCTGGTCGCGTCGTCGGCGGACCTTCCCGATACCGTGGTGCTGGAGTGCCCGGCGGGTGAGGGCGCAGGTGCGGTGCCGGAGGCCGTACGGGCGCGGCTCGCCGAGGTGCTGGGCGTGGTCCAACGGTGGGTTGCCGACGAGCGGCTGGCGTCCTCACAACTGGTCGTGGTGACGCGGGGCGCGGTGGGCGTGTGCGCCGGTGAGACCGTGGATGTGCGGGTCGCGCCGGTGTGGGGTCTGGTGCGTGCGGCACAGGCCGAGCACCCGGACCGGTTCGTGCTGGCGGATCTTCCCGTGGGTGCCGGTGCGCGGGAGCTGGCCGCCGGGCTGGCCTCCCGTGAGCCGCAGTGGGCCGTGCGGGACGGTGTCGTGCGCGTCCCGCGTCTGGTGCGGGCGCAGGCTCCGGCCGGTGAGGCGCCGGGCTTCGGGGACGGTCCGGTGCTCGTCACCGGCGCCTCCGGGGTGCTCGGCGGTATCGTCGCCCGGCACCTGGTCTCGGCGCACGGCGTGCGGGAGCTGGTGCTCGTCAGCCGGCGCGGCCCGGCGGCCGACGGCATGGAGCGGCTGGAGGCGGAGCTGGTCGCCCTCGGCGCGACCGTCGAGAGCATCGCCTGCGACGTGGCCGACCGCGACGCCCTGGCCCGCGTGCTCACCGGCCGTCGGCTGACCGGCGTGGTGCACGCGGCCGGTGTGCTGGACGACGGTGTGCTGGAGTCCCTGGACGAGGCCCGGTTCGACACCGTGCTGCGGCCCAAGGTCGACGCCGCCTCGCATCTGCACGAGCTGACCCGCGACCACGAGCTGTCGGCGTTCGTGCTGTTCTCGGCCGGCGCCGGCACCCTCGGCAACGCCGGCCAGGCCGCCTACGCGGCCGCCAACGTCTTCCTCGACGCCCTCGCCCAGGCCCGCCGCGCCGAGGGCCTGCCCGGTCTGTCGCTGGCGTGGGGCCTGTGGGCCGAGACCAGCGCGATGACCGGTCGGCTCGGCGAGACCGACCTGAACCGGCTCGCCCGGCTCGGCGTCGCCGCCATGGAGACCGGGCAGGCCCTCGCCCTTCTCGACGCGGCCGCCCGCACCGACGAGCCGCACCTGCTCCCCGTACGGCTGGATCTCGCGGCCCTGCGGCGGCGCGCGGCGGTCTCCGGGGTGCCGGCGCTGCTGAGTGCCCTGGTCCCGCAGCGTGTGCGCCGACAGGCGACCGGTACGGGTGCTGGTGCCGCGTCGGCCGACGGCGGCGACCTCGGCGGGCGGCTCGCCGCACTGCCCGCGGACCGGCGCGAGGAGTTCCTGCTCGACCTGGTCCGCGGCGAGGTCGCGGCCGTCCTCGGCCACACCACCCCCGACGCGGTCGAACCCGAACGCGCCTTCAAGGACCTCGGTTTCGACTCCCTCACCGCCGTCGAACTACGCAACCGGCTCGGCGCCGCCACCGGGCTGCGCCTGCCCGCGACCCTCGTCTTCGACCACCCGAACGCCGCCGCCGTCGTCCGCCTGCTGTGGTCCGAACGCGGCGGCGTCAGCCCGGCCGGTGACGCCCCGGCGGCCCGCCCGAGTACGCCGGCCGCCGCCGACGAGCCCATGGCGATCATTGGCATGAGCTGCCGTTTCCCCGGCGACGTGGCGTCCCCGGAGGACCTGTGGCGGCTGGTCGCCGAGGGCCGTGACGCGATCGACGTGATGCCCGGCGACCGCGGCTGGGACGTCGACGCCCTCTACGACCCGACCCCGGGCGTCCCCGGACGGATCTACTCCCGTGAGGGAGGTTTCCTGCGGAACGCGGCCGAGTTCGACCCGGCGTTCTTCGGGATCTCGCCACGTGAGGCGCTGGCGATGGATCCGCAGCAGCGGCTGCTGCTGGAGACGTCGTGGGAGGCGTTCGAGCGCGCGGGCATCGACCCGGCCACCCTGCGCGGCAGCCGGACAGGCGTCTTCGCGGGCGTCATGTACCACGACTACGGCGCCCGGCTCGGCGCGGGCACCGTGCCCGAGGACGTCGAAGGGTACGTCGGCAACGGCAGCGCCGGCAGCATCGCGACCGGCCGCATCGCCTACACCCTCGGCCTGGAGGGCCCGGCGGTCACCGTCGACACCGCCTGCTCGTCCTCCCTCGTGGCGATGCACCTCGCCATGCAGGCGATCCGGCAGGGCGAGTGCTCGCTCGCGCTGGTCGGCGGCGTCACCGTCATGTCGTCGATCGAGATGTTCCTCGAGTTCAGCCGTCAGCGCGCCGTCTCGCCCGACGCCCGCTGCAAGGCGTTCGGCGCGGGCGCGGACGGTGCCGGCTTCAGCGAGGGCGCGGGGATGCTGCTGGTGGAGCGGCTGTCCGACGCCCAGCGCCTGGGTCACCCGATCCTGGCGGTCGTCCGGGGCAGCGCCGTCAACCAGGACGGCGCGTCGAACGGTCTGACAGCGCCCAACGGGCCGTCCCAGCAGCGGGTGATCCGGCAGGCGCTCGCCACCGCGGGACTGGAGGCCGGGCAGGTCGACGCGGTGGAGGCCCACGGTACGGGTACGACTCTGGGCGACCCCATCGAGGCGCAGGCCCTGCTGGAGACCTACGGGCAGGAGCGTCCCGAGGAACGGCCGTTGTGGCTGGGGTCGTTGAAGTCCAACATCGGGCACGCCCAGGCGGCAGCCGGTGTCGGCGGTGTGATCAAGATGGTGATGGCACTGCGCGAGGGCGTCCTGCCGCGCACCCTGCACGCGGACGAACCGTCCCCGCACATCGACTGGACGGCAGGGAACGTACGGCTGCTCACCGAGTCGCGCGAGTGGCCCGAGACCGGGCAGCCCCGCCGCGCCGGTATCTCCAGCTTCGGCGCCAGCGGCACCAACGCCCACCTCATCCTGGAGCAGGCCCCGGCACGCCCCGCCGAGGACACCCCGGAGGAGCCTTCCCTGCCGCTCGTCCCGTGGCTGGTCAGTGCCAAGTCGGAAACAGCCCTGCGGGCGCAGGCGGAGCGGTTGCGGTCGTACGTCGCCGAGCGGCCCGGACTACGCCCGCTGGATGTGGCCTTCTCGCTTGCGACGACGCGAGGGGTGCTGGAACACCGTGCCGTGGTGGTGGGCACGGACCTCAGTGAACTCGCCGAGGGCCTGGGCGCGTTGACGGAGACGGCGACCGCCGTCCCGGGCCGTACCGCCTTCCTGTTCACGGGGCAGGGGGCTCAGCGGGTCGGAATGGGCCGGGAGCTGTATGACGCCTTCCCCGCGTTCCGCAACGCGCTGGACGAGGTGTGCACGGTACTGGACCCCTTGCTGCCGCGCCCATCGCGTGAGGTGATGTGGGACGGGGACACACAGACCCTGTCCCGGACCGAGTTCACCCAGCCGGCGCTGTTCGCCCTCGAGGTGGCACTGTTCCGGCTGCTGGAATCATGGGGGATCCGCCCGGACGCAGTGGCCGGACACTCGATCGGAGAGATCGCCGCCGCACACGTGACCGGCGTGCTCTCCCTCACCGACGCCTGTGTACTGGTCGCCGCCCGCGGCCGGCTGATGCAGGCACTGCCCGGCAACGGCGCAATGATCGCCGTACAGGCAACCGAGGACGAAGTCCTGCCCCTGCTGGAAGGGATCACCGGCCGGGCGGACATCGCCGCCGTCAACGCACCCCAAGCCGTGGTGATCTCCGGAGCCGAGACCGAGGTCGAACAGATTGCCGGGATTCTCACGGCCCAGGGCAGGCGAGTGAAGCAGCTGACCGTGAGCCACGCGTTCCACTCCCCCCTGATGGAACCCATGCTGAACGACTTCCGGACCGTCGTCGAAAAACTGTCCTTCCGGGAACCGTCCCTGCCCTTCGTCTCCACCGTCACCGGAACCACCATAGGAACCGAGATCACCGAGCCCGCATACTGGGTACGGCACGTGCGCCAGACCGTCCGCTTCACCGACGCGCTGCGCGCCCTCCACGACCTCGGCGTACGGAAGTTCGTCGAGATCGGCCCCGACACGGTACTGACCGGACTCGTCGAGCAAACCCTCCAGACACACGCCGTGCCCGTCCTGCGCCGGGACCGCGCCGAAGTACGAGCGGCAGTCGAGGCGGTGGGCGCCTTCTTCACGCGGGGTGGTTCGGTCGACTGGCCGGCAATGCTGGCCGGTGGGCGGCGAGTGGATCTGCCGACGTACGCCTTCCAGCACGAACGGTACTGGCTGGACGCCCCCGTCAACGTCGGTGACGTCACGGCGCTGGGTCTCCAGCGGGCCGAGCACCCGTTGCTCGGCGCGGCGGTGGAGCTGGCCGGGTCCGACCGGATGGTCTTCGCGGGGCGTCTTTCGGCAGCCTCGCAGGGCTGGCTGGCCGATCACGCGGTCCACGGCACCGTCCTCATCCCCGGCACCGCACTGGTCGAGCTGGCGCTGGCGGCCGGTGACCGGATGGGGTGCGGCCGGCTGGAGGAGCTGACGCTCCAGGCGCCGCTGGTCCTGCCGGAGACCGGTGCCGTGCAGCTCCAGGTGTCCGTGGGGGAGCCGGACGCGGAGGGCCGCCGTACCGTCGAGATCCACTCGCGCCTCGAGCGGCACGCGGCTGAGGCGGCCTGGGCCTGCAACGCGCTCGGCGCCCTCACCGAGGCCGCCGCGCACCCCGCCCCGGCCGCACTCGGCGAAGTATGGCCCCCGCAGGACGCCTCGGCCGTCGAGGTGGGCGCCTTCTACGACGGCCTGGCCGACCGGGGCTACGAGTACGGCCCCGTCTTCCAGGGTCTGCGCCGAGCCTGGCGGCGCGGCGACGAGGTGTTCGCCGAGGTGGCCCTGCCCGAGGAGGCCGCGAACGCGGCCGGAGCTTTCGGGGTGCATCCTGCGCTGCTCGATGCCGCCCTGCACGCCATGAACTTCGCCTCTGTGACCGGGGGTTCGGGAACGCCGCTGCCGTTCGCCTGGACCGGAGTCACCCTGCACGCGGTCGGTGCCGCGGTTCTGCGGGTGCGGATCGCACCGGACGACGCGCGCGGTGCCGTCGGCGTGGAGCTGTTCGACCAGACCGGATTGCCGGTCGCGTCGGTGGAGTCGCTGGCGCTGCGCGAGGTGAGCCCGGAGCAGTTGGCGGTCGCGGACGATCCCGACTCGTTGTTCGAGGTCGAGTGGGTTTCCGCCGCCGACGGTGGCTCGGCCGAGGCCGGGGCCGTCTCTTGGGCGGTGCTGGGGGACGGCCCTCTTGCCGAGGGTGGAGAGGTGTTCGCGGATGTGGATGCCTTGGTCGCGTCGTCGGAGGATCTTCCCGGCACGGTGGTGTTGGAGTGTCCGGCGGTGGAGGGTGTTCCGGTGCCGGATGCCGTACGGGCCCGGCTCACCGGTGTGCTGGATGTGGTGCAGCGGTGGGTCGCTGATGAGCGGCTGGCGTCCTCCCGGCTGGTCGTGGTGACCCGGGGTGCCGTGGCCGTGTCGGCGGATGAGCCGGTGGACGTGCGGGTCGCCCCGGTGTGGGGTCTGGTGCGCGCGGCACAGGCCGAGCATCCGGGGAGGTTCGTGCTGGCGGATCTCCCCACGGGGGCCGGCAGCGAGGCGCTGGCCGCCGGACTGGCCTGCGATGAGCCGCAGTGGGCCGTACGCGACGGCGCCGTACGCGTCCCACGACTGGCCCGTGCGCAGGCTGCGGTCTCCGGTGTCCCGGCATTCGGAGACGGTCCGGTGCTGGTCACCGGGGCATCCGGTGCGCTGGGCGGTGTCGTCGCCCGGCACCTGGTGTCAGTGCACGGTGTACGGGAGCTGGTACTGCTCAGCCGACGCGGACTCGCCGCCGACGGCATGGACGCACTCCGCGACGAACTCACCCACCAAGGCGCATCCGTAGAAGTGCTGGCATGCGATGCAGCCAACCGCACCGCCCTGGCGCAGGCGCTGGACGGCCGTGAGCTGACCGCCGTAATCCATGCGGCGGGTGTTGTAGACGACGGGGTGCTGGAAGCGTTGGACGCCTCCCGCCTCGACACGGTGCTGCGACCGAAAATGGATGCGGCATGGAACCTGCACGAACTCACCCGCGACATGGACCTGACCGCCTTCGTCCTGTTCTCCTCGGCCGCCGGCGTCCTCGGCAACGCGGGCCAGGCCAACTACGCGGCGGCGAACGTCTTCCTGGACGCCCTCGCCCAAACCCGACGCGCCGAAGGCCTCCCCGGACTGTCCCTGGCCTGGGGTCTGTGGGCCGGAACGAGCGCGATGACCGCCGGGCTGGGTGAGACCGACCGTCACCGGATCGCGCGGCTCGGCGCGGAAGCACTGAGCGAGGCCGAGGGCCTCGCCCTGCTCGACCGAGCACTCGGCGAGGACGCCCCGGGCCTCCTCGTCCCGGTGCGACTCAACCTCGCTGCTCTGCAAGGTCGTTCCCAGCTCGTCCCCGCCGTGCTGCGCGCGCTGGTGCCCGTCAGGGCGCGGCGGCAGGCGGCGGCCCCAGCGGCGGCGGGCTCAAGCGGCGGGCTGGTCGAGCGGCTGGCGGCGATGAGCGAGAGCCGACGGGCGGCGCATCTGCTGGACCTGGTGCGTACGGAGGTCGCCGGGGTGCTGGGACACCGTTCCGCCGCGACGGTCGAACCGGAGCGTGCCTTCAAAGACCTCGGGTTCGACTCGCTCACGGCGGTGGAACTGCGCAACCGGCTTCACGCGGCCACCGGTCTGAAGCCGGCCGCCACGGTCGTCTTCGATCATCCGACCTCCGCCGACCTGGCCCGTCATCTGCGCACGCAAATCCCGGACCTGCCGGCGGCGGGCCCGGAGGGCCTGCTCGGCGAACTCGACCGGATCGAGCAGATGCTGACCGACGTCGACCCGACCGACCAGAGGAGCGCCGACATCCAGCGGCGCCTCACCACCCTGCTCGCCCGCTTCGAGGAGGCGGCGCGGCCGGTGGAGGCCGCGCGGGTCGCCGACAAGATCGACGCGGCGACCGACGACGAGATCTTCGCCTTCATCGACAACGAACTCGGCTGAACGCCGTACCCCCTCCAGCCCGATCGTCTCCGACGACGACTCGAATGGTGACTGACTGATGTCCAACGAGCAGAAGCTGCGTGACTACCTCAAGCGGGTGACGACCGACCTGGCCGAGACCCGGCGCCGTCTCGGACAGGCCGAGGCCGCACGGCACGAACCCATCGCGATCGTCGGGATGGCGTGCCGCTACCCGGGTGGTGTCGAGTCTCCGGAGGACCTGTGGGAGCTGGTCGCCGAGGGCCGTGACGCGATCGACGTGATGCCCGGCGACCGCGGCTGGGACATCGACGCCCTCTACGACCCGGACCCGTCGAGCACCGGCAAGACGTACTCCCGTGAGGGCGGTTTCCTGCGGAACGCGGCCGAGTTCGACCCGGCGTTCTTCGGGATTTCGCCGCGTGAGGCGCTGGCGATGGATCCGCAGCAGCGGCTGCTGCTGGAGACGTCGTGGGAGGCGTTCGAGCGCGCGGGCATCGACCCGGCCACCCTGCGCGGCAGCCGTACGGGCGTCTTCGCGGGCGTCATGTACCACGACTACGGCGCCCGGCTCGGCGCGGGCACCGTGCCCGAGGACGTCGAAGGGTACGTCGGCAACGGCAGCGCCGGCAGCATCGCGACCGGCCGCATCGCCTACACCCTCGGCCTGGAGGGCCCGGCGGTCACCGTCGACACCGCCTGCTCGTCCTCCCTGGTCGCGCTGCACCTCGCCATCCAGGCACTGCGTCAGGCGGAGTGCAGCCTGGCCCTCGCGGGCGGTGTCACGGTGATGGCTACGCCGGACACGTTCGTCGAGTTCAGTCGGCAGCGGGGGCTGGCGGCGGATGGTCGGTGCAAGGCCTTCGGGGCGGGTGCGGACGGCACGGGGTGGGCCGAGGGCGCGGGCATGCTGCTCGTGGAGCGGCTGTCCGACGCCCAGCGCCTGGGGCACCCAATTCTGGCCGTCGTCCGGGGCAGCGCGGTCAATCAGGACGGCGCGTCGAACGGTCTGACAGCGCCCAACGGGCCGTCCCAGCAGCGGGTGATCCGGCAGGCACTGGCCACCGCGGGTCTTGGTCCGACCGACATTGATGCGGTGGAGGGGCACGGCACGGGCACGTCGCTGGGTGACCCGATCGAGGTGCAGGCACTCCAGGCGACCTACGGGCAGGAACGCCCCACCGAACGGCCGCTGTGGCTGGGCTCGTTGAAATCCAACATCGGACACACCCAGGCAGCAGCCGGCGTCGGCGGCGTGATCAAGATGGTCATGGCACTGCGCGAGGGCATCCTGCCGCGCACCCTGCACGCAGACGAACCGTCGCACCAGGTCGACTGGACAGCGGGCGCGGTACGACTGCTCACCGAACAGTCCACCTGGCCGGACACGGGTCGGCCACGGCGGGCAGCGGTGTCGTCCTTCGGCGTCAGCGGCACCAACGCCCACGTGATCATCGAACAGCCCCCCACACCTGCCAAGCCGACCGAGCCGACCGACACCGATCCCGAGGCGTACTCGGACTCCGAGGCGGACAGCGACGGAACGCCCGTCGTCCGCCCCGCCCTGCTCCCCTGGCCGGTATCCGCGCGCGGCGCCGACGCGGTGCGGGCCCAAGCGGCCCGGCTGCACGCGCACCTGCTCGCCCGCCCCGACCTCACCGCCGCCGACGTCGCGTTCTCGCTCGGCACCACCCGTGCCGCACTCCCCCACCGTTTCATCGCGCTCGGCACCGACCGCGCCGAACTCATCGACGCCCTCGCACGGTTCGCCGAAGAACGCGAGAGCGCGGCCGACGGCGTGACGGGCACGGCGACGCCGGGTGCGACGGCGTTCCTGTTCTCCGGGCAGGGCTCGCAGTGGGCCGGCATGGGGCGCGAACTCCACGCCCGGTTCCCGCGGTTCCGGCAGGCCCTCGACGCGGTGTGCGCCGTACTCGACCCGCTGCTCGAACGGCCGCTGCGCGAGGTGATGCTCACCGCGCCGGGCACCACGCAGGCCGAGGCGCTCGACACCACCGGCTGCACCCAGCCCGCCGTCTTCGCCCTGGAGGTCGCCCTCTTCCGGCTCCTTGAGTCGTGGGGCATACGGCCCGACCTACTCGCCGGACACTCCATCGGCGAGATCGCCGCTGCCCATGTCTCCGGGATCCTCTCCCTGGAGGACGCCTGCACACTGGTCGCCGCGCGCGGCGGGCTCATGCAGCGACTTCCGTCCGGTGGCACCATGGTCGCCGTCGAGGCAAGCCCCGACGAAGTCCTGCCACTGCTCGCCGGACACGAGCACGAGGTCGGCCTGGCCGCCGTCAACGCGCCTGGCGCGGTGGTCCTCTCCGGCGCGGACACGGCCGTACGGGAGATCGTCGCCCTCCTCACGGAACGCGGCCGCCGCACGAAGCGGCTCCGGGTCAGCCACGCCTTCCACTCGCCGCTGATGGAGCCGATGCTCGACGAGTTCCGGCGCACCCTGGCACGGGTCACCTTCCACGAGCCGGGCATCCCGATCGTGTCGACCGTCACCGGCGCCACCGACCCGGAGGAGATGCG
This sequence comes from Streptomyces sp. CCM_MD2014, assembly GCF_000772045.1. GTDB lineage: Bacteria > Actinomycetota > Actinomycetes > Streptomycetales > Streptomycetaceae > Streptomyces > Streptomyces salinarius. The sequence continues at coordinate 1,872,565 of NZ_CP009754.1, forward strand.
GACGGCCGACTACTGGGTCACCCACGTCCGCGCCACCGTCCGTTTCGCCGACGCCGTCACCGCCCTCCACGCGCAGGGCGTCGGTCGCTGGGTCGAGGTCGGCCCGTCGGCGACATTGCTGCCGGTGATCCAGCAGACCCTGGACGTGATGGACGGACCGGACGGGTCGGCGGGTCCGGAGGGTGACGGTGGGGCCGACGTGGTCGCCCCCGTGGGTTCGGACGTCGTCGTCTCCGTGCTCCGCCGCGCCGAACCGGAGGAGAGGGCTCTGCTCACGGCCGTGTCCCGGCTGCACGCGGCCGGTACCTCCGTCGACTGGGCGGCCGTCCTCGAAGGGCTCGGCACGCAACGGGTGGACCTGCCCACCTACGCCTTCCAGCGGCAGCGGTACTGGCTCGACGTCCCCGCCGGCACCGGCGACATGAGTGCGGTCGGACTCGGTGCCGCCCACCATCCGCTGCTCGGCGCGTCCGTTGCCCTTGCCGAGGGCGACGGCGTCCTGCTCACCGGTCAGCTGTCCCCGGCGGTCCAGCCCTGGCTGGCCGACCACACCGTGGGCGGGGCGACGCTCGTGCCGGGCACGGCCCTGGTGGAGCTGGCGCTACGCGCCGGTGACGAGGTCGGCTGCGGTCGCGTCGACGACCTCACCCTCGAAGCGCCACTGGTCCTGCTGCCCGAGGGCGCGGTGCAGGTCCAGGTCACCGTCGGCGCACCCGACGAACGCGGGGCGCGCCCCGTCCACGTGTACTCACGGCCGCAGCCCGACCCGCAGCACCCCCGGAGCACCGATACCGGCTGGAGCCGCCACGCCACCGGCCTCCTCACTCCGGGCACACCCGCCCCGACCCCCTCGGACGACTTCACCGCCTGGCCCCCGCGCGCCGCCGAACCGGTGGGCGTCGAAGGCTTCTACGAGGACCTCGCGGACCGCGGATACGAGTACGGCCCCGCCTTCCAGGGCCTGCTGCGCGCCTGGCGACGCGGAGAGGAACTCTTCGCCGAGGTCGCACTGGCCGAACAGCAGGCGTCCGGCGTCGGCGGGTTCGGTCTGCACCCGGCTCTCCTCGACGCCGCCCTCCACCCGATCGGCCTGACCTCCCTCGTCGCCGACGGCGCCACCCGGCTGCCGTTCGCCTGGTCCGGCGTCTCCTTGTACGCCGTCGGTGCCACCGCGCTGCGGGTACGGATCGCACCGACCGGCCCCGACAGCTTCTCCGTGACCGCGGCGGACCCGACGGGAGCGCCGGTGGCCGCCGTCGAGTCGTTGAACGTGCGGGAGGTGTCGCGTGAGCAGGTGATCGCGGCGATGGGACCGGCTGCTGCGGGGGGCGGCGCCGACTCGTTGTTCGAGGTCGAGTGGGTTTCCGTCGCCGACGGTGGCTCGGCCGAGGCCGGGGCCGTCTCTTGGGCGGTGCTGGGGGACGGCCCTCTGGCCGAGGGCGGAGAGGTGTTCGCGGATGTGGATGCCTTGGTCGCGTCGTCGGAGGATCTTCCCGGCACGGTGGTGTTGGAGTGTCCGGCGGTGGAGGGTGTTCCGGTGCCGGATGCCGTACGGGCCCGGCTCACCGGTGTGCTGGATGTGGTGCAGCGGTGGGTTGCTGATGAGCGGCTGGCGTCCTCCCGGCTGGTCGTGGTGACCCGGGGCGCGGTGGCCGTGTCGGCGGATGAGCCGGTGGACGTGCGGGTCGCGCCGGTGTGGGGTCTGGTGCGCGCGACACAGGCCGAGCACCCGGGGAGGTTCGTGCTGGCGGATCTCCCCACGGGGGCCGGCAGCGAAACGCTGGCCGCCGGACTGGCCTGCGATGAGCCGCAGTGGGCCGTACGCGACGGCGCCATACGCGTCCCACGACTGGCCCGTGCGCAGGCTGCGGTCTCCGGTGTCCCGGCATTCGGAGACGGTCCGGTGCTGGTCACCGGGGCATCCGGCGCGCTGGGCGGTGTCGTCGCCCGGCACCTGGTGTCAGTGCACGGTGTACGGAAGCTGGTACTGCTCAGCCGACGCGGACTCGCCGCCGACGGCATGCACGCACTCCGCGACGAACTCACCCACCAGGGCGCATCCGTAGAAGTGCTGGCATGCGATGCAGCCGACCGCACCGCCCTGGCGCAGGCCCTCAGCGGCCATCGGCTGACCGCCGTGATCCATGCGGCCGGAGTCCTCGACGACGGTGTCCTGGAAGCGTTGGACGCCTCCCGCCTCGACACGGTGCTGCGACCGAAAATGGATGCGGCATGGAACCTGCACGAACTCACCCGCGACATGGACCTGACCGCCTTCGTCCTGTTCTCCTCGGCCGCCGGCGTCCTCGGCAACGCGGGCCAGGCCAACTACGCGGCGGCAAACGTCTTCCTGGACGCCCTCGCCCAAACCCGCCGCACCGAAGGCCTCCCCGGACTGTCCCTCGCCTGGGGCTTGTGGGCCGGGGCGAGCGCGATGACCGCCGGGCTGGGCGAGACCGACCGTCACCGGATCGCGCGGCTCGGCGCGGAAGCACTGAGCGAGGCCGAGGGCCTTGCCCTGCTCGACCGAGCACTCGGCGAGGACGCCCCCGGCCTCCTCGTCCCGGTGCGACTCAGCCGTCCGGCGCTGCGTGCCCAGGCCCAGGCGGGCACCCTGCCCATGCTGATGAGGGCGCTGGTCCCGGGGACGGTACGACGTCAGGCCGCGGCCGGGGCTGCGGGTGTGGTAGCGGGCGGGGGCGCGCTGACCGACCATCTGATCGGCCTGTCGCCGGCCGAACGAGAGGAGCACGTCCAGGGCTTGGTCCGCCGCGAGGTCGCGGGCGTCCTCGGCCACGCCACGCCGGACGCCATCCAGGCCACGCAGTCCTTCAAGGAGCTGGGCTTCGACTCGTTGACCGCCGTGGACCTGCGGAACCGTCTCACCGCGGCGACGGGCCTTCGCCTGCCCGCCACGCTCATCTTCGACCACCCGACGTCCGCCGCCCTAGCCGACCGCGTCCTGAAAGACCTCGTCGACGACAGTGCCGAAACGCCCGCGGATTCCGCCCGCCCAGTCGTCATGGCCTCCAGCGAGCCGGTGGCGATTGTGGGGATGGGGTGTCGTTTTCCGGGGGGTGTGGTTTCTCCGGAGGGATTGTGGGAGGTGGTGTTGTCGGGGGCGGATGTGATTTCCGAGTTCCCGGCAGACCGTGGCTGGGACGTGGAGGGCTTGTACGACCCTGATCCGGATCGTCCTGGGAAGACGTACGGGCGTCGGGGTGGTTTCGTGGACGCGGTGGCGGATTTCGATGCGGGATTCTTCGGGATTTCGCCGCGTGAGGCGCTGGCGATGGATCCGCAGCAGCGGCTGCTGCTGGAGACGTCGTGGGAGGCGTTCGAGCGCGCCGGCATCGACCCGGCCACCCTGCGCGGCAGCCGGACGGGCGTCTTCGCGGGGGTGATGTACCACGATTACGCGTCGCGTCTGCGGGAGGTGCCGGGGCATCTCGAGGGCCTGATGGGGACGGGTAATGCGACGAGTGTGATCGCGGGCCGTCTGTCCTACACGTTCGGGCTTGAGGGCCCTTCGGTGAGTGTGGACACCGCCTGCTCGTCGTCGCTGGTGGCTCTGCACCTTGCGGTGCAGGCACTGCGCGCCGGTGAGTGCGAGATGGCACTCGCGGGTGGTGTCACGGTGATGGCGACGCCGGAGGCGTTCATCAACTTCAGCCGGCAGCGGGGGCTCGCGGCGGACGGTCGGTGCAAGGCCTTCGGGGCGGGTGCGGACGGCACCGGGTGGGCCGAGGGCGCGGGCATGCTGCTCGTGGAGCGGCTGTCCGACGCCCAGCGCCTGGGGCACCCGATCCTGGCGGTCGTCCGGGGCAGCGCGGTCAATCAGGACGGTGCGTCGAATGGTCTGACAGCGCCCAACGGGCCGTCCCAGCAGCGGGTGATCCGGCAGGCGCTCGCCACCGCGGGACTGGAGGCCGGGCAGGTCGACGCGGTGGAGGCCCACGGCACGGGCACGGCTCTGGGCGACCCCATCGAGGCGCAGGCCCTGATGGAGACCTACGGGCAGGAGCGTCCCGAGGAACGGCCGTTGTGGCTGGGGTCGTTGAAGTCCAACATCGGGCACGCCCAGGCGGCAGCCGGTGTCGGCGGTGTGATCAAGATGGTGATGGCACTGCGCGAGGGCATCCTGCCGCGCACCCTGCACGCAGACGAACCGTCGCACCAGGTCGACTGGACGGCGGGCCAGGTGCGGCTGCTCACCGAGGAACGGGAGTGGCCCGAGACCGGGAATCCGCGCCGGGCAGCGGTGTCGTCCTTCGGGTTCAGCGGCACCAACGCCCACGTGATCATCGAACAGCCCCCCACACCTGCCAAGCCGGCCGAGCCGACCGACACCGGACCCTGGGACGGGAGTGTCGTGCCGTGGGTGATCTCGGGCGCATCCCCGCAAGCCCTGCGAGCGCAGGCGGAGCAACTACGGTCGTACGTCGCCGAACGGCCCGAACTACGCCCGGTGGATGTGGCGTTCTCCCTCGCCACCACTCGGAGCGTTCTGGAACACCGGGCCGTCGTCGTCGGCGCCGACCACGACGACTTCCTCACCGCTCTCGGCACCCCGACGGAGACCACCGATACCCCGACCGGCCGTACCGCCTTTCTGTTCACGGGGCAGGGGGCTCAGCGGCTGGGGATGGGCCGGGAGCTGTATGACGCCTTCCCCGCGTTCCGCAACGCGCTGGACGAGGTGTGCACGGTACTGGACCCCTTGCTGCCGCGCCCGTCGCGTGAGGTGATGTGGGACGGGGACGCACAGACCCTGTCCCAAACCGAGTTCACCCAGCCGGCACTGTTCGCCCTCGAGGTGGCACTGTTCCGGCTGCTGGAATCATGGGGGATCCGCCCAGACGCAGTGGCCGGACACTCGATCGGAGAGATCGCCGCCGCACACGTGACCGGCGTGCTCTCCCTCACCGACGCCTGTGTACTGGTCGCCGCCCGCGGCCGGCTGATGCAGGCACTGCCCGGCAACGGCGCAATGATCGCCGTACAGGCATCCGAAGACGAAGTCCTGCCCCTCCTGGAGAAGGCCGCCGGCCGGGCGGACATCGCCGCAGTCAACGCACCCCAAGCCGTGGTGATCTCCGGAGCCGAGACCGAGGTCGAACAAATCGCTGCTGCCCTGGACGCCCAGGGCAGGCGAGTGAAGCGGCTGACCGTGAGCCACGCGTTCCACTCCCCCCTGATGGAACCCATGCTGGAGGACTTCCGGACCGTCGTCGAAGGACTGTCCTTCCGGGAACCGTCCCTGCCATTCGTCTCCACCGTCACCGGAACCACCGTGTCGGACGAGATGGCCTCCGCCGACTACTGGGTCTCCCACGTCCGTGCAACCGTCCGCTTCGCCAACGGGCTGCGCGCCCTGCACGGGCTCGGCGTGCGGAAGTTCGTCGAAATCGGCCCCGACACGGTACTGACCGGACTCGTCGAGCAAACCCTCCAGACGGAAGCCATGGCCGTCCTGCGCCGGGACCGCACCGAAGTACAAGCGGCAGCCGAGGCGGTGGGCCGGCTGCACCTGGCCGGGACTCCCGTCGACTGGCCGGCAGTGCTGCCCGGCGCACGGCCTGTCGAACTGCCCACATACGCCTTCCAGCACGAACGGTATTGGCTGGAGGAAACGGCCGGCGTCGGTGATGTCACCGCGGCGGGGCTGCAAGGGGCGGGGCATCCACTGCTCGGGGCCGCGGTGGAGCTGGCCGGGTCCGACCGGACGGTGTTCTCGGGCAGGCTGTCGGTCGCCTCGCACGGGTGGCTGGCGGATCACACCGTGGGCGGTGTGGTGCTGGTGCCGGGCGCGGCACTGGTAGAGCTGGCGCTGCGCACCGGGGACGAGGTGGGCTGCGGCCGGCTGGAGGAGCTGACGCTTCAGGCGCCGCTGGTCCTGCCGGAGGCCGGTGCCGTGCAGCTCCAGGTGTCCGTGGGGGAGGCAGACGCCGAGGGCCGCCGTACCGTCGAGATCCACTCCCGTCCCCACGACCTGGCGGGTGCCGCGACCGCCGAGTGGACCGCGCACGCGGACGGAGTCCTGGCGGTGGCCGACGCCGCTCCCGACAAGTACGACGCGCCCTGGCCACCCGCCCGGGCCACGTCGGTCGAGGTCTCCGACGTGTACGACACGCTCGCCGACAAGGGCCTGGTCTACGGCCCGGTGTTCCGCGGACTGCGGGCGGCGTGGCGGCGCGGCGACGAGGTGTTCGCCGAGGTGGCCCTGCCCGAGGAGGCCGCGAACGCGGCCGACGCGTTCGGGCTGCACCCTGCGCTGCTCGATGCCGCCCTGCACGCGATCGGGCTGCTGCAACTCGCCGACGGCGAGGGAATGCGGCTGCCGTTCGCGTGGTCCGGGGTGTCCCTGCAGGCCGTTGGTGCGATGGCTCTGCGGGTGCGCATCGCGCCGGACGGACGCGGGGGCGCGACCGTGGACCTCTTCGACGAGGCCGGACTGCCGGTCGCCCAGGTCGAGTCGTTGAGTCTGCGGGAGGTATCGCGGGAACAGATGGCCGCGGCGGCTTCGGCAGCGAGGGACGAGTCGCTCTTCCAAGTGGACTGGGTGCCGGCGGCGGGCGGCTCGAGTGTGGCCGTCTCTTGGGCGGTGCTGGGGGACGGCCCTCTTGCCGAGGGTGGAGAGGTGTTCGCGGATGTGGATGCCTTGGTCGCGTCGTCGGAGGATCTTCCCGGCACGGTGGTGTTGGAGTGCCCGGCGGTGGAGGGTGCTCCGGTGCCGGATGCCGTACGGAACCGGCTGGCTGACGTACTCGATCTGGTGCAGCGGTGGGTCGCTGATGAGCGGCTGGCGTCCTCCCGGCTGGTCGTGGTGACCCGGGGTGCCGTGGCCGTGTCGGCGGATGAGCCGGTGGACATGCGGGTCGCCCCGGTGTGGGGCCTGGTACGCGCGGCACAGGCCGAGCACCCGGGGAGGTTCGTGCTGGCGGATCTCCCCAACGGGGCCGGCAGCGAGGCGCTGGCCGCCGGACTGGCCTGCGATGAGCCGCAGTGGGCCGTACGCGACGGCGCCGTACGCGTCCCACGACTGATGCGGGCCCAGGACTCGGCCGATGAGGCTTCGGGGTTCGGAGACGGTCCGGTGCTGGTCACTGGGGCATCCGGTGCGCTGGGCGGTGTCGTCGCCCGGCACCTGGTGTCGGTGCACGGTGTACGGGAGCTGCTGCTGCTCAGCCGACGCGGACTCGCCGCCGACGGCATGGACGCACTCCGCGACGAACTCACCCACCAGGGCGCATCCGTAGAAGTGCTGGCATGCGATGCAGCCAACCGCACCGCCCTGGCGCAGGCCCTCAGCGGCCATCGGCTGACCGCCGTAATCCATGCGGCGGGTGTTGTAGACGACGGGGTGCTGGAAGCGTTGGACGCCTCCCGCCTCGACACGGTGCTGCGACCGAAAATGGATGCGGCATGGAACCTGCACGAACTCACCCGCGACATGGACCTGACCGCCTTCGTGCTGTTCTCCTCGGCCGCCGGCGTCCTCGGCAACGCGGGCCAGGCCAACTACGCGGCGGCAAACGTCTTCCTGGACGCCCTCGCCCAGACCCGCCGCACCGAAGGCCTCCCCGGACTGTCCCTCGCCTGGGGTCTGTGGGCCGGGGCGAGCGCGATGACCGCCGGGCTGGGCGAGACCGACCGTCACCGGATCGCGCGGCTCGGCGCGGAAGCACTGAGCGAGACCGACGGCCTCGCCCTGCTCGACAAGGCGGTCGCCGACGACGGAGACGGCCTGCTGGTCCCCGTACGGCTCAACCTGCCCGCCCTCCGTGCGCTCGCGGACTCCGGGCGGCTGCCCGCCCTGCTCAGCGGACTCGTACGCACCCGGCCCCGGCGTGCGGCTGAGACGAAGGCGGGCAGCGGCGTCGGTCTGCTTGAACGACTCGCGGGCATGAACGAGGCCGAAGCCGAACGACACCTGGCCCACCTGGTGCGCAGCGAAGTCGCCGCCGTCCTCGGACACGCGTCGCCGGACGCCGTCGGCCCGAAGAGGTCGTTCACCGAGCTGGGCTTCGACTCGCTGACCGCGGTGGAACTACGCAACCGCCTCGCCGCGGCGACGGGCCTGCGCCTGCCCGCCACGCTCATCTTCGACTACCCGAACTCCACCGTGCTCGCCGAACGGATCCGGCTGGAAATCGTGCCGGAAGGGGCGGCCGCCGCAGAGCAGGACGACCCCGAAGAGAAGGCCTTTCGGGAGGCCGTCTCCGCCATCCCCATGTCCCGATTCCGCGAGGCCGGCCTGCTGGACCTGGTACTGCGACTCGCCGGTCCGAAGCGACAACAAGAGACCGCCACGGGAGGGGAAGAGACCGAATCCATCGACGAGATGGACGTCGACGACCTGATTCGTATGGCACTCGACGGAAAAGACTCCTGACCCACCTCGTATTCCGGAGCACATCATGGCAACGCCCAACGAAAAGGTCGTCGAAGCACTTCGCGCCTCACTCAAGGAGACGGAGCTTCTGCGCCAGCAGAACAACGCCTTGCGCGCCGCCTCCAGCGAGCCGGTGGCGATTGTGGGGATGGGGTGTCGTTTTCCGGGGGGTGTGGTTTCTCCGGAGGGATTGTGGGAGGTGGTGTTGTCGGGGGCGGATGTGATTTCCGAGTTCCCGGCAGACCGTGGCTGGGACGTGGAGGGCTTGTACGACCCTGATCCGGATCGTCCTGGGAAGACGTACGGGCGTCGGGGTGGTTTCGTGGACGCGGTGGCGGATTTCGATGCGGGATTCTTCGGGATTTCGCCGCGTGAGGCGCTGGCGATGGATCCGCAGCAGCGGCTGCTGCTGGAGACGTCGTGGGAGGCGTTCGAGCGCGCCGGCATCGACCCGGCCACCCTGCGCGGCAGCCGGACGGGCGTCTTCGCGGGGGTGATGTACCACGATTACGCGTCGCGTCTGCGGGAGGTGCCGGGGCATCTCGAGGGCCTGATGGGGACGGGTAATGCGACGAGTGTGATCGCGGGCCGTCTGTCCTACACGTTCGGGCTTGAGGGCCCTTCGGTGAGTGTGGACACGGCGTGTTCGTCGTCGCTGGTGGCTCTGCACCTTGCGGTGCAGGCACTGCGCGCCGGTGAGTGCGAGATGGCGCTCGCGGGTGGTGTGACGGTGATGGCGACGCCGGAGGCGTTCATCAACTTCAGCCGGCAGCGGGGGCTCGCGGCGGACGGTCGGTGCAAGGCCTTCGGCGCGGGTGCGGACGGCACCGGGTGGGCCGAGGGTGCGGGCATGCTGCTCGTGGAGCGGCTGTCGGATGCGGAGCGGCTGGGCCACCGGGTGATTGCGGTGGTGCGGGGCAGCGCCGTCAATCAGGACGGCGCGTCGAATGGCCTCACAGCGCCCAACGGCCCCTCTCAGCAGCGGGTGATCCGACAGGCGCTCGCCACCGCGGGACTGGAGGCCGGGCAGGTCGACGCGGTGGAGGCCCACGGCACGGGCACGGCTCTGGGCGACCCCATCGAGGCGCAGGCCCTGATGGAGACCTACGGGCAGGAGCGTCCCGAGGAACGGCCGTTGTGGCTGGGCTCGTTGAAGTCCAACATCGGACACGCCCAGGCGGCAGCCGGCGTCGGCGGTGTGATCAAGATGGTGATGGCACTGCGCGAGGGCATCCTGCCGCGCACCCTGCACGCGGACGAACCGTCGCACCAGGTCGACTGGACGGCGGGGAACGTACGGCTGCTCACCGAGTCGCGCGAGTGGCCCGAGACCGGGAATCCGCGCCGGGCAGCGGTGTCGTCCTTCGGGTTCAGCGGCACCAACGCCCACGTGATCATCGAACAGCCCCCCACACCTGCCAAGCCGGCCGAGCCGACCGACACCGGACCCTGGGACGGGAGTGTCGTGCCGTGGGTGATCTCGGGCGCATCCCCGCAAGCCCTGCGAGCGCAGGCGGAGCAACTACGGTCGTACGTCGCCGAACGGCCCGAACTACGCCCGGTGGATGTGGCGTTCTCCCTCGCCACCACTCGGAGCGTTCTGGAACACCGGGCCGTCGTCGTCGGCGCCAACCACGACGACCTCCTGGACGCCCTGGGTGAGTTGTCCCTCACCGGGCCCGTGGTAGAGGGCATGTCCGCCTTCCTGTTCACGGGGCAGGGGGCTCAGCGGCTGGGGATGGGCCGGGAGCTGTATGACGCCTTCCCCGCGTTCCGCAACGCGCTGGACGAGGTGTGCACGGTACTGGATCCCCTGCTGCCGCGCCCGTCGCGTGAGGTGATGTGGGACGGAGACGCACAGACCCTGTCCCGGACCGAGTTCACCCAGCCGGCGCTGTTCGCCCTCGAGGTGGCACTGTTCCGGCTGCTGGAATCATGGGGGATCCGCCCGGACGCAGTGGCCGGACACTCGATCGGGGAGATCGCCGCCGCACACGTGACCGGTGTGCTCTCCCTGACCGACGCCTGTGTACTGGTCGCCGCCCGCGGCCGGCTGATGCAGGCACTGCCCGGCAACGGCGCAATGGTCGCCGTGCAGGCATCCGAGGACGAAGTCCTGCCCCTGCTGGAAGGGATCACCGGCCGGGCGGACATCGCCGCGGTCAACGCTCCCCAAGCCGTGGTGATCTCCGGAGCCGAGACCGAGGTCGAACAGATTGCCGGGATTCTCACGGCCCAGGGCAGGCAAGTGAAGCGGCTGACCGTGAGCCACGCGTTCCACTCCCCCCTGATGGAACCGATGCTGAACGACTTCCGGACCGTCGTCGAAGGACTGTCCTTCCGGGAACCGTCCCTGCCCTTCGTCTCCACCGTCACCGGAACCACCATAGGAACCGAGATCACCGAGCCCGCATACTGGGTACGGCACGTGCGCCAGACCGTCCGCTTCACCGACGCGCTGCGCGCCCTCCACGACCTCGGCGTACGGAAGTTCGTCGAGATCGGCCCCGACACGGTACTGACCGGACTCGTCGAGCAAACCCTCCAGACGGAAGCCGTGCCCGTCCTGCGCCGGGACCGCACCGAAGTACAAGCGGCAGTCGAGGCGGCCGGCGCCTTCTTCACGCGGGGCGGTTCGGTCGACTGGCCGGCAATGCTGGCCGGTGGGCGGCGAGTGGATCTGCCGACATACGCCTTCCAGCACGAACGGTACTGGCTGGACGCCCCCGTCAACGTCGGTGACGTCACGGCCGTCGGTCTGAGCGCGGCGCGCCATCCGCTGCTGGGCGGTGCCATCACGCTTGCCGACCGCTCGGGCGTGCTGCTCACCGGGCGGCTCTCGCTGGCGACCCATGCTTGGCTGGCGGATCACGCGGTCCATGGCACCGTCCTCGTGCCCGGCACCGCCCTGGTCGAGCTGGCGCTGAGGGCCGGTGAGGAGGTCGGCTGCGACACCGTCGAGGAACTGACCCTCCAGGCGCCGCTGGTGCTCCCGGCGACCGGTGCCCGCGCCGTCCAGGTGCAGATCGTCGTCGGTGAACCGGACGCGCGGAACCTGCGCCCGGTCGACGTGTACGCCCGCGTCGAGGACGACACGGTCGACGCCCCGTGGACCTGTCAGGCCACCGGCCTCATCGCCCCCGGCACCGGGACGCCGGATGAGGCCGCCGACTTCGCCGTCTGGCCGCCGCGCGACGCGGAACCGGTCGACATCGGTGGCTTCTACGATGCGATGGCCGACCGCGGCTACGACTACGGGCCTGTCTTCCGGGGCCTGCGCAGCGCCTGGCGGCGCGGCGACGAGGTGTTCGCCGAGATCGCGCTGCCGGAGGAAGCGGCCAGCACGGCCCGGGAGTTCGGGGTGCACCCCGCTCTGCTGGACTCCGCCCTGCACGCCGCGGCAGCGGCCGGCGAGCAGGGTGACGGTGCCCGTGTCCCCTTCTCGTGGCGCCGCGTCGCGCTGTACGCAGCGGGCGCCACAGCCCTTCGGGTGCACCTCACCTCAGCCGGGGAGACCCTCGCCCTCCGAGCGGCGGACACGGAGGGCCAGTTGGTGGCCTCCGTGGAGTCGTTGGCGCTGCGCGAGGTGAGCCCGGAGCAGTTGGCGGTCGCGGACGATGCCGACTCGTTGTTCGAGGTCGAGTGGGTTTCCGCCGCCGACGGTGGCTCGGCCGAGGCCGGGGCCGTCTCTTGGGCGGTGCTGGGGGACGGCCCTCTGGCCGAGGGCGGAGAGGTGTTCGCGGATGTGGAGGAGCTGCTGGCTTCCGGATCCGCTGTTCCCGGCACGGTGGTGTTGGAGTGCCCGGCGGTGGAGGATGTTCCGGTGCCGGATGCCGTACGGAACCGGCTCACCGGTGTGCTGGATGTGGTGCAGCGGTGGGTCGCTGATGAGCGGCTGGCGTCCTCCCGGCTGGTCGTGGTGACCCGGGGCGCGGTGGCCGTGTCGGCGGATGAGCCGGTGGACGTGCGGGTCGCCCCGGTGTGGGGTCTGGTGCGCGCGGCACAGGCCGAGCACCCGGGGCGGTTCGTGCTGGCGGATCTCCCCACGGGGGCCGACGGCGAGGCGCTGGCCGCCGGACTGGCCTGCGATGAGCCGCAGTGGGCCGTACGCGACGGCGCCGTACGCGTCCCACGACTCGTTGGAGCCCGCACGGCAGGCACCGCCGCCACCGACGCCCCGGCCGCCTACGGGCAGGGCCCTGTCCTCGTCACCGGCGCCACCGGCGCTCTCGGCAGGCTCGTCGCCCGGCACCTGGTGTCAGTGCACGGTGTACGGGAGCTGGTACTGCTCAGCCGACGCGGACTCGCCGCCGACGGCATGGACGCACTCCGCGACGAACTCACCCACCAAGGCGCATCCGTAGAAGTGCTGGCATGCGATGCAGCCAACCGCACCGCCCTGGCGCAGGCGCTGGACGGCCGTGAGCTGACCGCCGTAATCCATGCGGCCGGAGTCCTCGACGACGGTGTCCTGGAAGCGTTGGACGCCTCCCGCCTCGACACGGTGCTGCGACCGAAAATGGATGCGGCATGGAACCTGCACGAACTCACCCGCGACATGGACCTGACCGCCTTCGTCCTGTTCTCCTCGGCCGCCGGCGTCCTCGGCAACGCGGGCCAGGCCAACTACGCGGCGGCAAACGTCTTCCTGGACGCCCTCGCCCAAACCCGACGCACCGAAGGCCTCCCCGGACTGTCCCTCGCCTGGGGCTTGTGGGCCGACGACAGTGCCATGACCGCCGGGCTCACCGAAGCGGACGTGCGACGGCTGTCGCGTTCGGGGGCCGGTGCGCTGTCGGCAGAGGAGGGGGTCGCACTCCTCGACACCGCCGCCACGGCTGACCACCACGGCCTGCTGATCCCCGTACGCCTCGACCTCGCCGCCCTCCGCACCGCCGACGCCGCACCCGAGCGGGTGCCGCAGATGCTGCGCGGACTCCTGCCCACCCCGGCCCGAAGCCGGCGCAGGGCCGCAGGCGCCGCGACCGGCACGGCAGCCGACGGCGGCGAACTCGCGTGCACGCTTGCCGCGTTGGACGCCCCGGCGCGCGCGGCACACGTACTGGACCTGATCCGGTCGGCCGTCGCGACGGTGCTCGGGCACGCCTCTCCGGACGCGGTCGAGCCCGAGAAGTCGTTCCGCGACCTCGGCTTCGACTCGCTGACCGCGGTGGACCTGCGCAACCGGCTCACCGCCACCACCGGTCTGCGTCTGCCCGCCACCCTCGTCTTCGACTACCCGACGTCCGCCGCCCTGGCCGAGCACGTGATGACACAGGTCGTCGGCGAGGCCGACCACGTCACCACCCTCGTGCCCGCCGGGGCCGGCGCCGACGATCCCATCGTGATCGTGGGCATGGGCTGCCGCTATCCCGGTGACGTCATGACGCCCGAGAACCTGTGGGACCTCGTCCTGTCCGGCGGCGACGCCGTGTCCGGGTTCCCCTCCGACCGCGGCTGGGATCTGGAGAACGTCTACCACCCCGACCCCGACCACCCCGGCACCACGTACTCACGCGAGGGCGGGTTCCTGCACCGCGCCGCCGAGTTCGACGCGGAGTTCTTCGGGATCTCGCCGCGTGAGGCGCTGGCGATGGATCCGCAGCAGCGGCTGCTGCTGGAGACGTCGTGGGAGGCGTTCGAGCGCGCGGGCATCGACCCGGCCACCCTGCGCGGCAGCCGTACGGGCGTCTTCGCGGGCGTCATGTACCACGACTACGGCGCCCGGCTGCGGGAGGTGCCCGGCCACATGGAGGGGCTGCTGGGCACCGGCACAGCCGCCAGCGTGGTCTCCGGCCGACTGTCGTACACCTTCGGCCTGGAGGGCCCGGCGGTGACCGTCGACACCGCCTGCTCGTCGTCGCTGGTGGCTCTGCACCTTGCGGTGCAGGCACTGCGCGCCGGCGAGTGCGAGATGGCACTCGCAGGTGGCGTGACGGTGATGGCGACGCCCGGCGCGTTCATCAACTTCAGCCGGCACCGCGGCCTGTCGCCCGACGGTCGGTGCAAGGCCTTCGGGGCGGGTGCGGACGGCACCGGGTGGGCCGAGGGCGCGGGCATGCTGCTCGTGGAGCGGCTGTCCGACGCCCAGCGCCTGGGGCACCCGATCCTGGCCGTCGTCCGGGGCAGCGCCGTCAACCAGGACGGCGCGTCCAATGGCCTCACAGCGCCCAACGGGCCGTCCCAGCAGCGGGTGATCCGACAGGCGCTCGCCACCGCGGGTCTTGGCCCGACCGACATCGATGCGGTGGAGGGACACGGCACGGGCACGTCGCTGGGTGACCCGATCGAGGTGCAGGCACTCCAGGCGACCTACGGGCAGGAACGCCCCACCGAACGGCCGCTGTGGCTGGGCTCGTTGAAGTCCAACATCGGACACACCCAGGCAGCAGCCGGCGTCGGCGGTGTGATCAAGATGGTCATGGCACTGCGCGAGGGCATCCTGCCGCGCACCCTGCACGCAGACGAACCGTCGCACCAGGTCGACTGGACAGCGGGCGCGGTACGACTGCTCACCGAACAGTCCACCTGGCCGGACACGGGTCGGCCACGGCGGGCAGCGGTGTCGTCCTTCGGGTTCAGCGGCACCAACGCCCACGTGATCATCGAACAGCCCCCCGCACCTGCCAAGCCGGCCGAGCCGACCGACACCAGTCCCTGGGACGGGGGTGTCGTGCCGTGGGTAATCTCGGGCGCATCCCCGCAAGCCCTGCGGGCACAGGCAGAGCAGCTACGGTCGTACGTCGCCGAGCGGCCCGAACTACGCCCGGTCGACGTGGCGTTCTCCCTGGCCACGACGCGAGGGGTGCTGGAACACCGTGCCGTGGTGGTGGGCACGGACCTCAGTGAACTCGCCGAGGGCCTGGGCGCGTTGACGGAGACGGCGACCGCCGTCCCGGGCCGTACCGCCTTCCTGTTCACGGGGCAGGGGGCTCAGCGGGTCGGAATGGGCCGGGAGCTGTATGACGCCTTCCCCGCGTTCCGCAACGCGCTGGACGAGGTGTGCACGGTACTGGATCCGTTGCTGCCGCGCCCGTCGCGTGAGGTGATGTGGGACGGAGACGCACAGACCCTGTCCCGGACCGAGTTCACCCAGCCGGCGCTGTTCGCCCTCGAGGTGGCACTGTTCCGGCTGCTGGAATCATGGGGGATCCGCCCGGACGCAGTGGCCGGACACTCGATCGGGGAGATCGCCGCCGCACACGTGACCGGCGTGCTCTCCCTCACCGACGCCTGTGTACTGGTCGCCGCCCGCGGCCGGCTGATGCAGGCACTGCCCGGCAACGGCGCAATGATCGCCGTACAGGCAACCGAGGACGAAGTCCTGCCCCTGCTGGAAGGGATCACCGGCCGGGCGGACATCGCCGCCGTCAACGCACCCCAAGCCGTGGTGATCTCCGGAGCCGAGACCGAGGTCGAACAGATTGCCGGGATTCTCACGGCCCAGGGCAGGCGAGTGAAGCGGCTGACCGTGAGCCACGCGTTCCACTCCCCCCTGATGGAACCGATGCTGAACGACTTCCGGACCGTCGTCGAAGGACTGTCCTTCCGGGAACCGTCCCTGCCGTTCGTCTCCACCGTCACCGGAACCACGGCAGGAGCCGAGATCACCGAGCCCGCGTACTGGGTACGGCACGTGCGCCAGACCGTCCGCTTCACCGACGGACTGCGCGCCCTCCACGACCTCGGCGTACGGAAGTTCGTCGAGATCGGCCCCGACACGGTACTGACCGGACTCGTCGAGCAAACCCTCCAGACACACGCCGTGCCCGTCCTGCGCCGGGACCGCACCGAAGTACAAGCGGCAGTCGAGGCGGTGGGCCGGCTGCACCTGGCCGGGATCCCCGTCGACTGGCCGGCAGTGCTGCCCGGCGCGCGGCCTGTCGAACTGCCCACATACGCCTTCCAGCACGAGCGGTACTGGCTGGACCCGGAGGAACTGGAGGCGGCCGACGACACGGTCGCCCCCACCGGCGCCGAGGTACCGGACCCCGACACCCGCTTCTGGGGGGCAGTGGCCGACGAGGACCTGGGCTCGCTGGTGGCTCTGCTCGGGATCGACGGCGAAGCGGGCGGCGCGCAGGAACGCGCGGCGGTCGAGGCGGCGTTGCCGGTCCTCGCGTCGTGGCTGGGGCGTCGGCGGGCCGCCGCTCGCGTGTCGCACTACCGTGTCGGCTGGACCCCCGTGGCCCTGCGTCCGGACGGCGCCACGGCACGGCTGCGGGGCATCTGGCTGCTGACCGTACCGGCGCGGATCGGCGCCGACGATGCCCTGGTGAGGCGCCTCGCCTCGGCTCTGGGGGGCGCGGGGGCCGACGTACGGGTCGTCGTCGTCGGTGCCCCGGGGGCGGACTCGTACGACGACCTCGTCGCCGAAGTGTCGTCCCTGACGGCGGACGGCGGTGAGCTCGCGGGTGTCCTGTCGCTGCTCGGCCTCATTTCGACGGACGGTCCCGGGGATGCCCGGGAGGCGGCCGTCGGCACGCTGGCGCTGCTGCGTGCCCTGTCCGGGGCCGCTGCGTCCGTGCCCGTGTGGTCCCTGACCTCGGGGGCCGTGTCGACGGGCGGCTCGGAGCGGGTGAGCGCTCCCGCCCAGGCCGTGCTGTGGGGCCTCGGCCGACTGCTCGCGGAGGACACCGAAGTGCGCTGGGCCGGTGTCGTCGACGTACCCGTCCCATGCGGTGACCGTGTGCTGAGGCGGCTGGCCGAGGTGCTGGCGACCCCGGCCGAGGAGACCGAGGTGGCCGTGCGTGACGCGGGTGTGTTCGCCCGGCGGCTCCTCAAGGCGACCGGTGCGGCCGACGGCCCCACCCGGCCCACCGCACTCGTGCCGCGCGGCACGCTCCTGGTGAGCGGCGGCAACGACATCTGGCGGGACCGCGTGGCCCGTCGTCTGCTCGCCTCCGGTGCGGCGCACGTCCTGGTGGCCACCGCGCCGGACGAGCCGCAACCTGCGGGCACGCCGGGGCCCGCCGTGGCCGGGGTCAGCCGAGTCGTCTGCGACGTCTCCGACGGCCCCGCGCTGGCCCACCTCGCCGCATCGCTGCCCGCCGGGCCCGACGGGCGTCCTCTGACGGGCGTGGTGCACGCGCCGCGCGCCACCGCGTCCGACGGCCCGCTGGACAAGGCGCTCGACGAGGTCCTGAGCGCCGGACTCCCCGCTCTGACCGGCCTTTCCAGCACCGCGGGCCCGATCGCCCTGTTCCTCGCCGTGGACGTGGACGACCTGGTCGGCGCCCCGGGCACCGGTGCCGTGGCGGCCCTGACCGGCTGGTGGGAGGCCGCGGCCCGGGAACGGGCCGCCGACCGGGCGCAGGTACGTCTGATCGCCGCCGACCCCGACGCACTCGACCTCGCCGTGCTGGAACGGGCCATGGAACGGGCGGACGGGCTGCTGGTCGTCACGGGGCGGGACTGGGCGCAGTACGCCGGCACGCACGCGGACACCCGCGGCAGGCGCCTGCTGGAGGGCGTCCCCGAGGCGCGGGCGGCGCTGGCCGCGGCGGCCCCGGCCGGGGAGGCGGGGAAGTCCGGCCTGCTGGCCGGGGTCGACGGACCCGAGTCGCTGCGCCGTGTCCTCGCCGCACGGGACGCCGACCACAAGCTGGAGACACTGGTGGAGCTGGTGCGCGGTCAGGTCGCCGTCGTTCTCGGGCACGCGTCGGCCGACGCCGTGTCCGCCGACGGCGACTTCATGGACCTGGGGTTCGCCTCGCTCACCGCGGTGGAGTTCGGGCACCGCCTCGCCGCGATCACCGGGCTGAAACTGCCCACCACCCTGATCTACGACCACCTCAACCCGGTCGAACTCGCCGAGTACCTCGCGGACGAACTCGCCCCCGAACTCACCGCCGCCTGACGGCGCCGACCCCTTTTTGAACCGACAGAAAGCAGGACCCTATGACCTCCGCAGTGGACACCGGCGTCTGGATACGCCGTTACCGGCCCGCCCCCGACGCGGGAGTCCGCTTGCTGTGCCTGCCGCACGCCGGCGGCGCGGCCAGCTACTACGTGCCCGTGGCCGCCGCGCTCGCGCCCGCCGCCGACGTGCTCGCCGTGCAGTACCCGGGGCGTCAGGACCGCCGCTCGGAGGAACCGCTCGGAGACCTGCGGGAGTTGGCGGACCGGGTCGCCGAAGCGGTGGATGACGGCGACGAGCGGCCCCTCGCGGTGTTCGGGCACAGCATGGGTGCTCTCCTCGGCTACGAGGTGGCGCTCCGGCTGGAGGAGGCCGGACGCGGCCCGGTGCGGCTGTTCGCGTCGGGGCGGCGCGCGCCGAGCGCGGTCCGGCCCAGCGAGGACATGCACAAGCGCACCGACAGCGCCCTGCTGGACGGGGTGCGCCGGCTCAGCGGCACCGACGCGCAGGTGTTCGAGGACGAGGAGCTGGTGCGGATGGTGCTGCCCGCGATCCGCGCCGACTACCGCGCCGTGGAGACCTACGAGCCGCGTCCCGGCGACCGGGTGCGCTGCCCGGTGACCGTGCTGACGGGCGACGAGGACCCGATGGCGACGGTGGAGGAGGCCCGCGCCTGGTCCGCCCACACCGAGGGTCCCACCGACCTGCATGTCTTCCCCGGGGGGCACTTCTATCTCAACGACCGCGCGGCGGACGTACTCACCGTCGTCCGGGCCCACTTGGGGCTGTGACACGCCGACGGGGCCGGTGCGTCAGGCGCTGGCGGCCGGGCGGTGTGACGCCGTGCAGCGGCCCAGGAGCCGTTCGGGGGTACGCGGGCCCCGCCGACCGTGGTGCGCCCGCCCCGGTCGCCGGCAACGGCGTCGCGGCCCTTCGACGTTGAGCGGTGCGCCGGGAACTGCCGGCTCTCGTCGGGGCCGCCGCCGCGCAGAGCACCATCGCGCAGCGGCCGTCACCATGCGGACGGCGGCCGGGGGTTTTCCTTCCCCGGCCGCCGGCGCCCGCGTTGGCGTCCGTACCGCCTACGTCGTGATCCACGCCTCCGGCGCCTCCGCGCGCGGCCCCGGGAACAACTCGTCGAGCCGGGTCAGAGCCTCGTGCGGCAGGGTGAGGTCCAACGCGGCGACCGCGCTGTCCAGCTGCTCCACACTGCGCGGGCCGATGACGGGAGCGGTCACCCCCGGACGCGACAGCACCCAGGCGAGGCCGACCTGAGCAGGGTGCTCGCCCAGCTCACGGCAGAGCTCTTCGTACGTTTCGATACGGCCGCGGTGCTCCTCCAGAGCCGGCACAGCCCGCCCCTGCGCCGACTTGACCGCGCTCCCCTCGCGCAGCTTGGCGAGGACCCCGCCGAGTAGTCCGCCGTGCAGTGGCGACCACGGAAGCACGGCCATGCCATAGGCGCGGGCGGCGGGGATGAGTTCCAGCTCGGGCAGGCGGGTGACCAGGTTGTACGCGCACTGCTCGGAGACCAGGCCGAGGAAGTGCCGCCGGCCGGCCGCCTCCTGGGCCATGGCCACGTGCCAGCCCGCGAAGTTGGACGAGCCCACGTACAGCACCTTTCCCTGGCTCACCAGCAGGTCCAGTGCCTGCCAGATCTCGTCCCAGGGCGCCGTGCGGTCCACGTGGTGCAACTGGAAGAGGTCGATGCGGTCGGTCTGCAGTCGGCGCAGGGACGCCTCGCAGGACGCGACGATGTGTCGGGCCGACAGACCGCTTTCGTTGGGCGCGCCGGACATCTCGTGGCCGACCTTGGTGGCCAGCACGGTCCGGTCCCGGCAGGACGGGTCCTTGGCGAACCAGCGGCCGATCGTCTCCTCCGTATAGCCCTTGTGCACGCGCCAGCCGTACATGTTGGCGGTGTCGACGAAGTTGAGGCCCAGGTCGAGGGCGCGGTTCAGGATGCCGTGTCCGTCCTTCTCGTCCACCCGTCCGCCGAAGTTGACCGTTCCCACGCACAATCTGCTGATCTTCAGTGCGGTGCGGCCCAGACGTGTGTAGTGCATACGTCTCTCTCCTGATTCCTTGCTCGGTGGGTCCGAAGGCCGGTCAACTGGTAGTGGCCGCTTGGTACCTCGTCCGGCGGTACCACCGCGCGGTCTCCTCCAGCCCGTCCCGCAGGGCGGTCGGCTCGAAGTCGATCAGCTCGTCCATCCGGCTGACGTCCAGGGTTCGCGTGCCAGGGCCGGTGGGCTTGGCCGGGACGAGCCGGATGGACTCGGGGCCGCCGAGCACCGACGACAGCAGCTTGGCCAGGCCGAGGATCGAGATCTCCTCGCGGGTCCCGATGTTGAGGGTGTGGTGCCGGTTCGACTCCACCATGCGCAGGGTGGCACGCACGACGTCGCGGACGTGGACGAAGGTGCGCGTCTGGCTGCCGTCGCCCCAGATCTCGATGTCCTCGCCGCGGGCGATGCGGTTCATCAGCCTGGGGACGACCCGGCTGACGGATGCGTCGAAGTCGTCCCGCGGGCCGTAGACGTTCGTCGGTCTGGGCACGAAGATCCGCATGCCGTACTGCGTGCGGCAGAACTCTGCCAGCATCTCGGTGTAGATCTTCGCCAGCGCATAGCCGTTCTGCGTGGAAACCGGATATCGGCGGTAGTCGTCGTCCTCGCGGGCCGGACTCGGCGCGAGTTCCGAGTAGATCTCCGCCGACCCCATCATGACGACGTCGCCGACGTCGTAGGCCCGGGCGACCCTGAGAACGTTTGACGCCATCCGCATGTTCGCGTCGAGTATCAGCGCCGGGTTGCGTTTCTTGAATTCCGCATTCCCGTACAGGGCGGCGCAGTGCACGATGAGGTCGACTGGCGGCGTGAGGGAGCGGAGCGCGGCGGACAGCCCGGTGTAATCCAGAAGGTCGAGCGAAAGAAGCCGGGCGCGGTTCGCCGATGGCAGAACCTCCGGCATTTCCGGCTTTTCACCGCGGTGGACACACACTACACAGGCGCCGTATTCCAGAAGCTGTTCGACGAAATGCGAGCCGATGAAGCCGAGGCCGCCGGTGACGACGACCCTCTTCCCTGCCCAGTGTTTCTCAGACATTTCCGCCCTCCAGGTGCGCTGCCGTTTCCACCTGGCTGCCCCACGGACAGTAGGCAGTAGCCGTCCTCGGATATTCGGGGTGCGGCAGGCCGGGTAAGCGGCGGCGAGTACAGAGATTCGTCAACCATGTACGGGTTGTGTCAGTCGGCGCGGGAACGGCGGCCGGTTCGGCCGGCTCCGCCGGCTCTCCGGCGCCGACGGTCGGCCCCCTGGCGTGCCGCCGGTCATGACGGCCGCGCCACGGAACGCAGGCACGCGAGCAGGGTCCGCGCCTGGACGTTGACGCTCAGCCCGGCGCTGGTGAGCCGTTCCAGCTGACGCACGCTCAGCCAGGCGTACCCGGGCGGCGGCGGCTCGGCGGCGAGGGCGCCGTCGGGCTCGACGAGGAGGTAACGGCTGACGGCGTTGCGGAACCGGCCGCCCTCCTCGGCGTGCACGGCGTTGTAGCGGATCCGGGCGGGCGGCGCGGCCAACACCTCGTCGAGGTAGCGGGGACGCCTGTCCTCGGGGTAGTTGGCGGGGACGCACTGGACAGTGGGCGCCACCTCGACCACCAGGGGCAGGCCGCCCTCCATGCGGGCGTGCGCCAGGACGTGCGGTACGCCGTCGAATTCGTGCAGCAGAAAGGCGGCTACGCCCTCGCCGTGCGGTTCGATCAGCGGCTGCGTCCAGCTCGGCACCTCACGGTTGCCGGCTTCTACGGCGACCGCGACGACATCGAAGAAGCGCCCGTCCTCGCGGGTGATCTCGCGCTCGGTGCGTGCCCAGCCGGGCAGCCCGGTCAGCGGGACCAGCTCGATCGTCCAGTCCTGCGTGGAGCGGTGCTCGGTGAGCCAGCTCAGGACCTCCGCGTCCGGGGTGAGCGCCAGTCGGCTGTCCGGCAGCTCCGCGCAAGGGGGCAAGCTGGACAGCACGGTGCGGGAGTCCATGTTGACCGTGTTGTCCCGGCGGAGCAGTTCGTAGAGCTGACCGAGGGTGAGCCAGCAGAAGTCGGGGTGCGGGGGCACCTCGTCGCGGGTCTCGACGATCATGTTGCGGTTGTGCTTGCGGTAGAACCACGAGCCGTGCTCGGACTGCAGCACGTCCGCCAGGATCCGGCCCTGGCGCGGCCCGGCGAAGTACTCCACGTATCTGACGGGCGCGCCGCGGTGCACGCGCGTGTAGTTGCTACGGGTCGCCTGCACGGTCGGCGACAGTTGCAGCAGGTTCGGATTCCCGGGTTCCATCTTCGCCTGCATCAGAAAATGCAGAACACCGTCGATTTCCTTCGCCAGGATTCCGAGAATGCCGACCTCGGGTTGCCGGATGATCGGTTGGTGCCATTCAGGGAAGAACCCGGCCGAGGTGCGGACCCGCAGTCCTTCCACGGTGAAGAATCTTCCGGACTGGTGGACCAGGTTTCCGGTCGGCTGACGGAAATTCCAGCCCTTCAGTTCGGCGAAATCGATCCGCCGCACCCGGAAGGCGTGTTCGCGTCCGCGGTCGGCCAGCCAGCCGGCGAAGTCCGCGGTGGCCAGCCCTGCGCCCCGCTCGGTCACCCGCGCCGACTGGGCTAGAAGATCCGTGGTCCGCCGGTCCCAGCGCGGACCGGTCCGCGAGCCGGTCCGTGAGCCGGTCCGCAGGTCGCCCGCGAGTGCCACCGCCCCGTTCTGCGCGGCGGAGTCCATCGTCGCTGCACGTGTCGTCACTTCCGACACCGTACGGACGCCGGGCCCCCCTATTGGCCCCCTAATCTCCCCTGTCAGAAAGCAGCGGACCGGAATTGTTCGGGAGTTGTCCGGGGCCCGGCGTTCGGCAATCTTCTGCGAGGGCCGCGGGCTTGCTAGTTTGCCGGACGGAATCGACCCGACTAGGCCGCATCCGGCTGAGACGGCAGGAAAACGAATTGTCGAACGAAACGCAGAGTGCGCAGAGTACGCACGGCGGGCAAGGTCCGCGGGTCTCGCAGGGCGCGGGCGCGGGCGCGGGGACGCCCGGCGGCGCGGCGGACGACGCCGCCTTCGCCGTCGCTGTGCTCGCCGACGCGGCCCGGCTCACGGTGGCGGAGGAACGGTGGGCGGATCTCGAGGCGCGGCGCGGCCGGCTCCTCGGCGCCGGCCGGGCGCTGGAGGTACTCGACCTGGACGGGCAGCGGCTGCACCCCGCGTTCCGCCTCGAATGGAAGTGACAGGGACGTGAACCCGATGACAGAGATCGAGACCGTCACCGAAACGGCTGCCCCGGGCCACGAGATGAGCGCGGTGGAGGCGGCGGCCCGCATCGCCGACGGCGGGCTGAGCCCCGTCGACCTGGCCCAGCAGGTCCTCGCCCGCATCCGCGAGGAAGACCCCCGGGTGGGCGCGTACACCGTCGTCCTGGAGGAGTCGGTCCTCGAGGAGGCCGAGCGGGCCTCCGCACGTATAGCCCGGGAGGGCCCGCGCGGCCCGCTGGACGGGGTGCCCGTGTCGGTCAAGGACCTGTTCGACGTGGCGGGCACGCCCACCTGGGCCGGTTCGGCCGCGCTGTGCCGGGCCGGCGGGACCCCGGCCGCCGCCGACGCCCCGGTGGTGGCGCGACTGCGGTCGGCGGGGGCGCTCGTCCTCGGCAAGACGCGGATGGACGAGTTCGCGTTCGGCACCGTCACCCCGGGCACGCGCAACCCGCGCTGCCCCGAACGCTCCGCCGGCGGCTCCAGCGGCGGCGCCGCCGCGGCCGTCGCGGCCGGCATGGGCCCCCTGGCCCTCGGTACCGACACCGGCGGCTCGGTGCGCATCCCGGCCGCCATGTGCGGGGTGGTCGGGCTGAAGCCCACGTACGGGGTGCTGCCGGGTGAGGGCGTGGCCCCGCTGTCCTGGTCGCTGGACACACCCGGCGTGCTGTCGCGCAGCGTGGCCGATGCGGCCCTGGCTTTCTCGGTACTGACCGGAACGGGCGCCGATGCGCACTTGGAGCCGTGGTCGGTGCCGGAGCCCGCCTCGGCGGAGGGGCTGACGCTCGCCGTCCCGGACGACGCGCTGTTCTCACGCTGCTCCCCCGACGTGGCGGAGCGTGTCGCCGCCGGGGTGGACCTGCTCGCCGCCGCGGGCGCACGCATCGTGCGGGTGAGCCTTCCGATGGCCGACCTTGTGTCACCCGCTGTCGCGCTGATCATGGCCGCGGAGGCCAGCGCCCACCACCGCCGTGCCCTGCGGGACGGCACCGCGCTGCATCCGACGACCCGCGACCGGCTGGAGGAGGGCGCGCTGGTCCCGGCCCGCGACTACATCGACGCGCTGCGCACCCGGCAGCTCCTGCACGCCAAGTGGCAGGAGGCGTTCGAGGGCATCGACGCGTTCGTCCTGCCGACGGTCGCCATCCCCCCGGTCGCGCACGGCGAGTTCTTCCTGCCGCAGCCCGACGGCGGCATGGACGTCGTGCCCGTCGCCAGCACCCGCTTCGCCCACCCGGCGAGCCTGACGGGCCTGCCCGCCCTCTCCGTGCCCTGCGGCTCCCCCGAGGACGGCCTCCCGGTCGGCCTGCAGTTCATGGGCCGCCCCCACGGCGAACAGACCCTCCTGCGGCTCGGCCGCCTCTACGAGTCCCTGAGCGGCGGCCCCTGGCCGGTGGCCGAGGTGCCGGCCGGAGGCTGAACGGACTCCCGGGCGAACGGGATCGCGGGTCGTCGGCCCGTCCGCCCGGGTCGGTTGTTGTTCGTCTTCGTGTGCGGCGGCGGTCCGGCCCGCCGTGGATGCCGTGACGACGTAGGTTTGCCGGTACCGACGCCGGTGGCCTCGCGGGACCGGCCCGTGACCGTCCCGGAGGGCGTGCCGGGAGAGGTGTTCCAGCGCCCCTGGACTTCCTGCTGCCCAAGGATCCCACGGCGCGTGGTCGGGGCCGGGCGGGGACTGCACGCCCCGACACGGAGGACGGCACCCTCCTCGTGCTGGTCCATCCGCGGAGGGGCGGTGTGTGGACGCCGCCGGAGTTCCACGGCTCGGCGGACCCGACGGGCTCACCAGGTTCGGCGGGCTCACCAGGACCGACGGGGACGCCCGACCCGCCAGGCCCAGGCCCAGGCCCAGGCGCAGGCGCAGGCCCACGGGCATCGCCTACCCCGTCCCTCTGCCCTCGGCGTAAGGCTCTGCCCCGCCTTCTCCCGCCGCATCCACCCGTCCCCGCGTCCCCCGGCGGTCTCAGAGCTGGTCGGCGGCGAACGCGGCCAGGGCCTCAGCCGTGCGGTGTTCGAAGACGTCCTGGAGGCGCAGGGTCAGGCCCTCCTCGCGGGCGGCGGCGACGAGGCGGATGGCGCCCATGCTGTCCCCTCCGCGCAGGAAGAAGTCGTCCTCGGGCCCGATCCCGTTGATGTCGGCGTCCCCGAGACCGAGGACGTCCGCGAACAGTCGGCACAGCAGCTTCTCGCCCGGCGTGGAGGGCTCGCGCCCGCGCCCCGCCGGTGCGCCGAAGTCGGGGGCCGGCAGGGCGGAGCGGTCGAGCTTGCCGTTGGGGGAAAGAGGAAGGGCGTCGAGGACGACGACGGCGGACGGCACCATGTAGGCGGCCAGCGACTCGGCGGCGTACGCCCGCAGTTCCTCCCCTGCGCAGCCCTCGCCGACCGCGTAGGCGACGAGGCGCTGGGCGCCCGGGCTGTCCTCACGGAGCAGCACGGCGCACTGCGCGACACAGGCGTGGCCCAGCAGCACCTGCTCGACCTCGCTCAACTCCAGTCGCTGCCCGTGCAGTTTCACCTGGTCGTCGGCGCGGCCCACGAAAACGAGGGTGCCGTCGGGGGACTGCCGTACGAGGTCGCCGGTGCGGTACATGCGCGCGCCGTCCGGCTGCCAGGGGTCGGGGACGAAGAGTTCGGCGGTGAGGTCGGGCCGGCCGAGATAGCCACGGGCGACTCCCGCTCCCGCCAGGTGGAGTTCACCGGTCTCGCCAGGTGCGCACGGCTCGCCCTGCTCGTCGAGAACGTAGGCGCGCGTGTTGGGCACGGGCCGTCGGCCGATGGTCGGCGAGGGGTGTTCAGCGAGCGGGGCGACGAACGCGTCGACGGTGCACTCACTGGGTCCGTACAGGTTGAGCGCGAGCAGCTGCGGCAGGGCGCGCAGCCGGTCCCACTGGACGGGCCCGATGGCCTCGCCGCCAAGCGCGAGCACCCCGGGCCGGTGGGGCAGACCGGTGTCGAACAGACCGCCGCGGTCGAGCTGTTCGGCGAAGGTGGGGGTGGTCTCCACGACGTCGATGCGGTGCTCGGTGATGTGCGGGACCAGCAGGGCCGGATCCCGGCGGACGTTGTCATCGACGAGGTGCAGTTCGTGCCCCTCGAACAGCCACAGCACCGGGTCCCAGGCCGCGTCGAACGACAGCGCGGCGGTGTGCGCGACGCGCAGCCGCTCCCGTCCGAGGTTCCGGGTCGCGGGCCCGAAGAACAGTTCGCGGTGCGCGACGATCAGGTTCATCAGGGAGCGGTGCTCGACCACCACGCCCTTGGGGCGCCCGGTCGAGCCCGACGTGAACAGCACGTACGCGGCGTCGTGCGGCCTGAGCGGCCGGGTGCGCTCGGCGTCCTCGACGGGGTCGGAGGACAGGGCGTCCGTCGCCGCGGCGCTGCCCGGATCGTCCAGGCACAGCGCGGGCACGCCCGGCGCGAGCCGCGCTGCGAGATCTCGGGTGGTGAGCAGCAGGCGGGGGCGCGCGTCGGCGAGCATGCCGGTGATGCGCCGGTGCGGGTAGCCGCTGTCCACGGGCACGTAGGTGGCGCCGGCGGTGAGGACGGCGAGCAGCGCGACGACCGAGTCGGCGGTGCGCGGCAGCAGTACGGCGACCAGGTCCTCGGCGCCGACGCCCTCCGCCAGCAGCCGGCGGGCCAGCCGCTGCACGCGGGCGTGCAGCGCGCCGTAGGTGTACGTCGCGTCGGGCGCGACCAGGGCCGTGGCGTCGGCACACCCGTTGGCCACGGCGCTGAGCAGGTCGGGCAGCGGAGTGCCGGGGACGGGCCGCACGGGCCCGGTCAACGCGTGCGCCGCGACGTCGGCCGTACCCGGCGGGCGGGCGTCCTCGCTTGCCATGGTGTCGTCCTCGCGGTCCGGGGCGGGCGTCACTTCAGGAGGGCGGAGACGGCCGCGGCCACCTCGGCGGTCGCCAACAGGTCGACGTGCGCGATGTCGGGGAAGGGGATCTCCTTTGCGACCAGCCGGCCTGCCTCGCCGCTGCCCGCGGAGGTCACGGCGGTCGCGGTGGACCAGGCGCCGACCAACGCCTCGGGCTCCTGCGCCGCGATCTGGCTGGAGCCGCACACGAAGGACACGTACGTGGTGAAGCCGCCGAGGAACTCCGCCGTACGCTCGTCGTCCAGCCCGGCGCGACGGCACGCGGGCTCGCCGTACTCGCGAAACCACCGGCTCAGCTCGGCGCCCAGGGCGGTGAGGTCATCGGCCTGCTCGCGTGCCTGCTCGCCGCGCTGCCGCGCCGCAGCGGATTCCTCGGCGCTCAGCTCCGGCAGGAAGCGTTCCATGATCTGCTGGTACTGCCAGTAGAGGAAGAACTCCTGCGGGATGTCCGGGTCGAAGAAGACCACGTCCGGCATCTCGCCCTGCAACGCCCCGATACGGTGTGCCAGGACGGCCGCGTACGGACTGGCGGCGCAGAATCCCATCACCGCGCGCACCGGACGCCCGCTCGCCTCGACCCCGGCCATCCAGCGGTCGATCCATTCGGCGCCGGACAGTGTGGTACCTGAGGCCAACGGCGGCGGCAGCGTCTCCCAAAGGGCGTACGGAATGTCGAGCCGCTCGGCGAGATCCGTGAAACCGGCTTCCCGCCGTCCCGTACCGGGAAAGTCGACGGCGAGAACGATGCCGTCCGCCGTCCCGTCGGACCGGACTGCCCAGGACCCGCTCCCCCTCATGATGTGCCTGCCTCCCCGAGAGCCGCTGAAACGCTCGTCAACCGCGTTCGAACGCAGACTTTAGGCGCGCCGCACCCGCGGACAAACCCCAATCAGCCCCCTAGTCGCCCCTGTGGCGGCGGGACATGGTGTGACTCGGACCGGCCGATCGCGCCGCCCCTGGCACTGCTCGGTGCCAGGGCCGTCCAGTAGGACACGGACGGCGCACCGCTCAGGTCGACGTCCGTTCACCGCCAGCACGGGCCCGGCGGCCCGGCTGGGATGGACCCATGAACACGAACACGCACACGAACCCATTGGCCCCCGCCACCGCTCCCCTGTCCGGCCGCACCGCCCTGGTGACCGGCGGCAGCCGGGGCATCGGCGCGGCGACGGCCCTGCGGCTGGCCCGGGAGGGCGCGGACGTGGCCCTCACCTACGTCAACGGCAAGGACGCGGCGGAGGACGTCGTACGGGCCGTCGAGGCCCTGGGACGCCGAGCGGTGGCCCTGCGGGCCGACTCCGCCGACGCGGACGAGGCGGCGGGGGCGGTCGAGCGGGCCGCCACGGCGCTCGGCGGCGGTCTCGACGTGCTGGTCAACAACGTGGGCCTCGGCCTGCTCGGCCCGCTGGAGAGCCTGGCCCTCGCCGACGTCGACCGGCTGCTGGCCGTGAACGTCCGCGGTGTCTTCCTGGCCTCCCAGGCGGCCGCGGCCCGCATGGGCGAGGGCGGGCGGATCATCACCGTCGGCACCTGCATGACCCAGCGGGTGCCGGGACCCGGCGGGACGCTGTACGCGATGAGCAAGTCGGCGCTGATCGGGCTGACCAGGGCTCTGGCGAGGGAGCTGGGGCCGCGCGGGATCACGGCGAACATCGTGCACCCGGGACCGATCGACACCGACATGAACCCGGCGGACGGTCCCTACGCGGACGGACAGGCGGCCATGACGGCGCTGGGCCGCTTCGGCACGGCGGACGAGGTGGCCTCGACGGTGGCGTTCCTGGCGACCGCCTCGTACGTCACGGGCGCGGAGTACGCGGTGGACGGCGGCCACGCCGCGTAACGCCACCGACGCACGCGCGGGGCGCACCGGTGCTGTCCTGCCGGTGCGCCCCGCGGGTCTGTGCCGGGCGGGTCTGTGCCGGGCGGCGGGTCAGCCGCCCGGTTCCCGGGTCAGCCGCCCAGTTCCTGGTGGCGGGCGGCGAGATGGGCGGCGCCGTCCTCCGTCAGGGTGCCGAACAGGCGCAGGCGGGAGATGCCGCCGTCGGGGAAGATGTCCACGCGCGCGTGCGTGCCGACGGCCGCCTCCGGCAGGACGAAGCGGTGGTTGGTGTCGGGCTGCATCCGGGTGCGCGGGAGCACCTCGCGCCACACGCCGCCCTCGTCGTCTCCGCCGTCCCTGACGGAGACGGACGCCCAGCCGGCGCTGTTGCCCTTCAGGTAGGCCGTGTCGATCTCGATCGCGCGGATCTGGGAGCGGTCCACCAGGCGGTACTGGATCCAGTCGTTGCCCCGGTCGCGGCGGCGGCGGGTCTCCCAGCCGTCGTCCATCTTGCGGGAGCGGCCCGGCTGGATGGTGTTGGTGGCCGGCGAGTAGAAGAGGTTGGAAGCGTCCTCGACCTGTCCGCCGTTCTCCAGGGCGACGACGTCGAAGGTGCCGAGGGCGGCGAGCCACGCCGGGTCGGGCACGACCTCGCCGTGGACGCGCAGGCGGGCGATGCCGCCGTCGGGGTGCTGCTTGAGGCGCAGGTGGGTGAAGCGCTGCTCGGCCGAGACGGCGAAGCCGTTGGCGGCGTGGCCGCCGACCGGGGTGCGCGGGACGAGGGTCGTCCACTTCACGTCGTCGGCGAGCAGTTCCTCCGGGGAGGGGGAGCCGGCGACCGAGGCGCCCTCGACGGAGACGGCCTGCGGGTAGTTGCCGCGGAAGTGGGCGGTGTCGACGACGATGCCGCGGATCACGCCCGGCGCGCCGAGGCGGATCAGCGCCCAGTCGTGGTCCTCCTCGGTGGGCCACGGGTGCTCGGCGGAGACGCCGCGGCGCCGGCGGGTCTCCCAGCCGTCCATGACCTTGCCCTTGTGCCCGAAGTGCTCCGGGTCGAACTCGGCGGGCTCGGGCACCAGCAGGTTCTCGCGCTGGGCGAAGAACTCGTCGTTGGCGGCGACGACACCCGCGCCGAGCTGCCGGTCGGCAAGGTTGGCGTACTGGGTGAAGGGAAGGTCGGCGGTGCGGTAGTCCGCGTACGGGTCGCCGCCTCCGTAGGGCTTGGCATCGCCGGTGAAGCTGGCCAACGAGGGGGTCTGCTGGGCCGTCACGGTGATCAGGTGTTCCTTTCGGGGCTGTTCGGGAGGGACTCGGTTCAAGGGGTGGCCGGGCACGTCAGGCCCGGTCGAGGAGCTGTCCCTTCGGGTCGGTGAACGCGCCGTCCGCCACGACGCGCGTTCCGCGCAGCCAGGTGGACTTCACGACGCCGTACAGGGTCTTGCCCGCGTACGCGGTGACGCGGTTGCGGTGCTGGAGGGCGGCCGGGTCGACGGTGAAGGTCTCGTCGGGGGCGAGGACGGCGAAGTCGGCGTCGTGGCCGGCCGCGATGGCGCCCTTGCGCGCGTCGAGCCCCACCAGGGCGGCCGTGCGCGTCGACATCCAGCGGACGATGTCCTCCAGGCCGTGGCCGCGCTCGCGGGCCGCGGTCCACATGGCCGGCAGGCTGAGCTGGAGACCGGCGATGCCGCCCCAGGCGGTCGCGAAGTCCTCGGTCTTGAGGTCGGCCGTGGACGGCGAGTGGTCGGTGACGACGCAGTCGATGGTGCCGTCGACGAGCGCCTGCCAGAGCAGGTCCTGGTTGGCGGCCTCGCGGATGGGCGGGCAGCACTTGAACTCGCTGGCGCCGTCGGGCACTTCCTCGGCGGTGAGGGTGAGGTAGTGCGGGCAGGTCTCGACCGTCACCTGCACGCCGTCGGCGCGGGCCTCGGCTATCAGCGGCAGGGCGTCGCTGGAGGACAGGTGGAGCACGTGCACGCGCGCGTTGAACCGCTTGGCCTGCGCGAGGAGGGTCGCGATGGCGGTGTCCTCGGCGTCGCGCGGGCGGCTGGCGAGGAAGTGGGTGTACTTGGGGCCGCCCTGCTGCGGGGCGGCGGCCAGGTGGTGCGGGTCCTCGGCGTGCACGATCAGCAGGCCGTCGAAGGCGGCGATCTCCGCCAGCGACCGGGCGAGCTGCTCCTGGTCGAGGTGCGGGAACTCCTCCACTCCCGACGGCGACAGGAAGGCCTTGAAGCCGAAGACGCCGGCCTCGTGCAGCGGACGCAGGTCCTTGACGTTGTCCGGCAGGGCACCGCCCCAGAAGCCGACGTCGATGTGGGCCTTGTCGGCGGCGACCTCGCGCTTGGTGCGCAGGTTGTCGACCGTGGTGGTCGGCGGGATGGAGTTGAGCGGCATGTCCACGAGGGTGGTGATGCCGCCGGCCGCCGCGGCGCGGGTGGCGGTCCAGAAGCCCTCCCACTCGGTGCGGCCCGGGTCGTTCACGTGCACGTGAGTGTCGACCAGGCCGGGCAGGACGACGTGATCGCCGACGTCCTCCAGCCGGGCGCCCGCCGGGACGGGGGCGTCGTACGGCAGCACGGCCGTGATCTTCTCCCCGGTGACCGCGATGGACGCGGCGCGGGTCCCCTCGGGAGTGATGACGCGCGTCGAGCGCAGCACCAGTTCGGCTTCGGACACCCGGATCCCCTTCTCTGCCTGTGCTTGTCTGCCTCTGCCCGTCGAATTTCAACGTTCTGTTGAAGGAGTCTTCACTCCCCCTTCGAGGCCGTCAAGAGGCACCCTTTGTGATGGCATGCCCAATGACCCCGCTCTGGACGTTTCCACAAAGCGGAATTAGAATTCCAGCAAGCAGAACGTAGCTACGTACAAGCCGGTAGTCAACCGGGTGCCGGGTACGCTTCTTTCCTCCCGCCAGCCCCGAAAGGAACGTGCCGTGCCGACGTCCAACGCCAGCACCACCGACTCCGCCAGGTCCGCCACCGGTGGCGTCCAGTCCCTGGAGCGCGCCTTCGACCTGCTCGAACGGATGGCGGATGCGGGGGGCGAGGTCGGCCTGAGCGAGCTCTCGGCGAGCAGCGGGCTGCCGCTGCCGACCATCCACCGCCTGATGCGCACCCTCGTGGCCTGCGGTTACGTACGCCAGCAGCCCAACCGCCGGTACGCACTCGGCCCCCGCCTGATCCGCCTCGGCGAGTCCGCCTCCCGGCTGCTCGGCACCTGGGCGCGCCCGCACCTGGCCCGCCTGGTCGAGGAGACCGGCGAGACGGCGAACATGGCCCTGCTCGACGGCGACGAGATCGTGTACGTCGCCCAGGTGCCGTCCAAGCACTCGATGCGCATGTTCACCGAGGTGGGCCGGCGCGTGCTGCCGCACTCCACGGGCGTCGGCAAGGCACTGCTCGCGGACTTCCCGGCGGACGAGGTGCGGGCCCTGCTGGGCCGTACCGGCATGCCCGCCGCGACCGAGAAGACGATCACCACACCGGACGGCTTCATCGCCGCACTGGAGGACGTACGGCGCCAGGGCTACGCGATCGACGACAACGAGCAGGAGATCGGCGTGCGCTGCCTGGCCGTCTCCGTGCCGGACTCCCCCACCGCCGCGGCCATCTCGATCTCCGGCCCGGCGGGCCGGGTCACCGAGGCCGCGACCGACCGGATCGTGCCCCTGCTCCAGCAGGTGGCGGCGGAGCTGTCGGAGGCCCTGCTGACCTCGAACGGCTCGGCGAACGGCTCGGCGAACGGCTCGAACGGCACCCCGGTCGCCTGAGGCGCCCTTCCCCTAGACGGGACTCAGCGGCGCGGCGGGTCCCCGAACAGTTCCACGGCGTGACGGACCTCCGTCAGCCCCGGCTTGAGGGCGCTGACGGAGCCGATCGCGCCGGCTATCAGCAGCAGGGAGCGGCGCAGGCGGGGCGCCTCGGGGACGCCGTGACCCGCCATCGCGGCGAGGGCGGCCAGTTCGTCCTCCGCGATTGCGCGGTCCGGGAAATCGGCGGGCAGCGCGGCGAGTTGACGGCGCAGCCGCGACACGGCGGTCCGCAGCGCCACCACCCTCACGTCTTCGTCGCCGACGGTCACGTGCCTCTGCCCCAAGCTCCGCAACACAGCCCTCCCCGCCCTCCCCCTGGCACTCCGTTGTGCGCGGGCCAGTAAACGCCACCCCGTGCCGGGCGCGCCACCACGCGGACCGAAATTCAGTCTCCGGAAATTCTCCGGAAATCCCGCGCACGCCGGGGCGTTTGGCGGGCCGTCAGGTATGCAGGACGCATGACCGACAACGAGGCGCAGGCAGAAGACCAGGTGGGCGGCCCGGTGGCGGGGCTGCTGCTGGCCGCCGGGGGCGGCCGGCGGCTCGGCGGCCGCCCCAAGGCACTGCTGGAACACCGCGGACACCTACTCGTCGAACATGCGACCGGCATGCTGCGCGCGGCGGGCTGCGCCCGCGTGCACGTCGTCCTCGGAGCGCGCGCGGAGGACGTACGCGCGCGGGCGGCGCTCGACGGCTGCGTCCTCGTGGACAACCCCGACTGGGAACAGAGCATGGGCTCGTCCCTGCGGGCGGGGCTCCGCTCACTGACGGAGACCGGGGCGCGGGCGGCACTGGTCGCCCTGGTGGACCAGCCCGGCATCGGCGCGGAGGCGATGGCCCGGGTGTGCGCCGGGTACCGGGACGAGACGTCGCTGGCCTCGGCGGCGTACGCGGGCGTGCGCGGGCATCCCGTGCTGCTCGGTGCCGCGCACTGGGCGGGGATCGCGGCGACCGCCACCGGCGACCGGGGTGCGCGCGCCTATCTCAGGGAACACGAGGCGGAGATCGCCCTCGTCGAGTGCGGGGACGTGGCCCGGCCGTACGACATCGACACCGAGGCGGACCTGAGCCACCTTGAGTGAGTGAGGTGGCACCCAGCGCCACCTTCCCTCGACCCGGAGAATCTCGACATCAACAAACCATTGAAGTTCCACGATGAGGAAACTACTATCCACTGACCAGAAGCACTCCGCTGCACGGCGAGTGCGTAATGCCCCATACGCACCCTCTGGCACCCGGTGCCACCGCTGAAGGAAGTGACAGCTCATGTCCGCACCAGCGCCGTCCACGCTGGCCATCGTCGACGCCGAGCCCCTGCCCAGGCAGGAGGAGGTCCTCACCGATGCGGCGCTCGCCTTCGTGGCCGAGCTGCACCGGCGGTTCACGCCCCGGCGTGACGAGCTCCTCGCCCGCCGTGCGGAGCGCCGCGCCGAGATCGCCCGCACCTCCACGCTCGACTTCCTCCCGGAGACCGCCGCCGTCCGCGCGGACGACTCCTGGAAGGTGGCCCCCGCTCCGGCCGCGCTGCAGGACCGCCGCGTCGAGATCACCGGCCCCACCGACCGCAAGATGACCATCAACGCCCTCAACTCGGGCGCGAAGGTCTGGCTCGCGGACTTCGAGGACGCCTCCGCGCCGACCTGGGAGAACGTGGTCCTCGGCCAGCTCAACCTGACCTCGGCCTACACCCGCACCATCGACTTCACCGACGAGCGCACCGGCAAGTCGTACGCCCTGCGCCCGGACGCCGAACTGGCGACGGTCGTCATGCGCCCGCGCGGCTGGCACCTGGACGAGCGCCACCTCCAGGTCGACGGCCGCCCGGTCCCCGGCGCCCTGGTCGACTTCGGCCTGTACTTCTTCCACAACGCGCAGCGTCTGCTGGACCTCGGCAAGGGCCCGTACTTCTACCTCCCGAAGACGGAGTCCCACCTGGAGGCACGCCTGTGGAACGAGGTGTTCGTCTTCGCGCAGGACTACGTCGGCATCCCGCAGGGCACCGTCCGCGCCACCGTCCTGATCGAGACGATCACGGCCGCGTACGAGATGGAGGAGATCCTCTACGAACTGCGCGACCACGCCTCCGGCCTGAACGCCGGCCGCTGGGACTACCTGTTCTCCATCGTCAAGAACTTCCGTGACGGCGGCGCCAAGTTCGTCCTGCCGGACCGCAACGCGGTGACGATGACCGCCCCGTTCATGCGGGCGTACACCGAACTCCTCGTCCGCACCTGCCACAAGCGCGGCGCGCACGCGATCGGCGGCATGGCGGCGTTCATCCCGTCCCGCCGGGACGCGGAGGTCAACAAGGTGGCCTTCGAGAAGGTCCGCGCCGACAAGGACCGCGAGGCCGGCGACGGCTTCGACGGCTCCTGGGTCGCCCACCCGGACCTGGTCCCGATCGCCATGGAGTCCTTCGACAAGGTTCTCGGCGACAAGCCCAACCAGAAGGACCGCCTGCGCGAGGACGTCGACGTCAAGGCCGCCGACCTGATCGCGATCGACTCCCTGGACGCCAAGCCGACCTACGCGGGCCTGGTCAACGCCGTCCAGGTCGGCATCCGCTACATCGAGGCGTGGCTGCGCGGTCTCGGCGCGGTCGCCATCTTCAACCTGATGGAGGACGCGGCCACCGCCGAGATCTCCCGCTCGCAGATCTGGCAGTGGATCAACGCGGAGGTCGTCCTCGACAACGGCGAGCAGGTCACCGCCGACCTGGCCCGCAAGGTCGCCGCCGAGGAACTGGCGAACATCCGCGCCGAGATCGGCGACGAGGCCTTCGCGGCCGGCAACTGGCAGCAGGCCCACGACCTGCTGCTCACGGTGTCGCTCGACGAGGACTACGCCGACTTCCTGACGCTGCCGGCGTACGAGCAGCTGAAGGGCTGACGACGCCCGCACACGCCTGTGCCCCTGGTGCCGAGGACTGGCACCAGGGGCACAGGCGTGTGTCAGCCGAGGTGAACCGACCAGTCCTGCTCGGCGGGCGGCTTGCCGTGCAGGTCGGGGACGCGCTTGAGCCAGTCGGGCCGGCCCCGCTGCGTGCGCGCCGCGCGGGCGGCGTTCTCGGCGGCGAGCTCCTCGCGGCTCGGGAAACCGGTGGGCAGCCACCGGTCGGAGGCCCGTACGCGCGCGTGCAGGTAGTCCACGTAGGCGGCACGCACCGCGTCCGGCGTGCCGAGGTCGCCCTCGCAGGTCAGCCACGCCTCGGGGACCCGTCCCACCACCTCGCCCAACAGCTCCCGCGTCACCCTCGGCGCCAGCTCGGCGTCGGCGGCCGGGAGGTCGGGCGCGCAGTGACCGAGGGCGTGGTGGCGGAAGTCGTAGGCCTTCTCGGGCGGCGAGGCGCCCCAGCGGTGGTGGAAGACGAGCGCCGCGCCGTGGTCGATGAGCCACAGGCGCGGCGGCACGGTGCCGAGGGTGGGCCAGACCATGAGGTTGGAGCTGTGCACGGTCCGGTCGACGTTCACGGTGAGCGCGTCGAGCCAGACGACGCGCCCGGCTTCCCGCGGATCCACCGGGAACACGTCGGCGACCTCGGGCGTGAAGTCGGCGCCGCCCGAGAGGTAGTCCATGCCGAGGTTGAGCCCCGCGCTGGCGTGCAGCAGGTCCCGCACCTCCTGGTGCGGCTCGGCGTCGGCGATCGCCGGGTCGAAGTGCGCGAGCACCAGTTCCGGCATCCGCAGCCCCAGCTCCCGGGCCAGCTCCCCCACGATCACCTCGGCGACCAGCGCCTTGCGGCCCTGGGCGGAGCCGGTGAACTTCAGGACGTACGTCCCGAGGTCGTCGGCCTCGACGACGGCGGGCACGGAGCCGCCGGAGTGCAGGGGTTCGACGTAGCGGGTGGCCACGACCTCTTTCAACATCGCCTCGGGCATGAGGTGAGCATAATGACCGGTGTTCCTATCCCGTCGGTGACGGACTCTCGTCGTAGACCGGGACCTGTGACTGGACGGTGAAGGT
This sequence comes from Streptomyces sp. CCM_MD2014, assembly GCF_000772045.1. Taxonomy (GTDB): domain Bacteria; phylum Actinomycetota; class Actinomycetes; order Streptomycetales; family Streptomycetaceae; genus Streptomyces; species Streptomyces salinarius. The sequence continues at coordinate 1,909,588 of NZ_CP009754.1, forward strand.
GACCGGTCCGGCGTCCTCGAACCTCATCGTGAACTTCATGAAGTCGCCGCCTCGTACCGTCTCCCGCACCTCCCGCAGCACGAGGTGGGTCTTGCCCCGCTCCAGCCGCGTCTTCCCGCCGTTCATCCGCGGGAGCCGTGCTCGTCGTCGTGCCGACAGCGAGCGCGGAGGAGTTCCACCCCGTCGCCTTCCAGGCCGTCGCAGTACGTCGCGCGTCCGGTCATGGCCATCACCAGGGCCAGGGTGGGGCCGGACACCACGGGCCCGGAGCCGGTCGTGAACGTGCCGTCGTCCGCGGCGAGTCGCAACCCCGCGACGCGCTTCTTGGCGACCACCACCATGTCCGAGCCCTGGTAGTACTCGGCCACCCGGGTGACGACGTCGATCGGGTAGGCGTGACGGATGCCCAGCGGACGCCGTATGTCCTCTCCGTGGACGAGCGTCTCGCCCAGCATGGCGATGGCGGGCAGCGGCGGCTTGGTCGTGCTCGGGACGATGTGCCGGAACCGCGCGAGGGTCTCGGCCGGATCCGCGCCGAGCTGCTCCGCCAGCCGCACGGCCACCTGCTTGTCGAAGTCGAACCGGCAGCGGATCACCCCGGCCAGCCAGCGTACGGTGTTGAGGCTCGCACCCGCCGTGAGATGCGCCAGCACCTCGCGCACCGACAGACCGGCGCACAGCGACGGTGTCGCCCACTGCGCCTCGGTCAGTTCCGCGAGATCGGCGGCCAGCGCCGCCCGCTCCGTACGGATCGAGGCCCAGACGCCACTCCCGTGGCCGCGTTCCGCGGTCAGCTCCGGATCGGTCATGCGGAGGGTCTCCTGTTCGTCGGCGTGCGATGGTGGTGGTCGTGGAGGAGACTCTCATCCCCGCGCGAAGTCATCGCCCGCGAGGGATCTTTCGCCACGAGGCACCAGATGCAGCTCCGCGCGGACCGTTTTGCCGACGGGTACGCGGTCGAACACGCCCCACCGGTCCGCCAGCGCGTCCACGAGCAGCAGCCCGCGTCCGTGCTCGGCCTCCGGCGCCGCGGTGGCCGTGGCCTCCGGCTCACTCGGCCGCCGCTCCCCGCGGCTGTCGGACACGTCGATCCGCAGCGTGTACGCGTCGAGCCGCAGCAGCACCTCGATGTCCCGCCCCGCACCCTCCCGTGCGTCACGGCGTTCGCCGCCAGCTCCGCGACGAGCAGCGCGGCCGTGTCGGACACCGTCGAGCCGTACGGAACTCCCCACGCGTCCAGGCGGTGCAGGGCGAGATGGCGGGCCAGTCGTGCACCGCGCGGGGTCGAGCTGAACCGCTGGACGAACACACGCGCGGTGACGGGGAGCCGGGGGGCGGAGGCTGGTCTCATGCCGCCCATCCCACCTGCGGCGACGCCGTCCCGCCAGATCACGGACCGGTACGCAGGGTGATCGTACGGGTGCGGACGGTGGACAGTAGGAGTAACCGTCCGTGAGCATGGGCCCGTTGAGTGGGCATGACGGGTGGGAGGTGTCCCGGATGACGGACGGTACGGGCGGCGCGGGTGAGCCGGAGGCCTCGGACAGCCTCAAGGCGTTCGGCGAGGTCGTCAAGGCGTTCCGCAAACGGGCGGGGCTGACCCAGGAGGAGTTCGCACCGCGGGTGCGGTACTCGGTGCCGACGGTGGCGTCCATCGAGCAGGGGCGGAGGTTCCCTCCGGTCGACTTCGTGGAGCGCGCGGAGCAGACCCTCGACGCCTTCGGCGCGCTGCGGGGTGCGGCACGGCACCTGTCGCGGCAACCGGGGCTGGCGAGCTGGTTCCGGCAGTGGGCGCGGTTCGAGGCGGAGGCGGTGAGTCTGTATACGTATGAATGCCGCCTCATTCCGGGCCTGTTGCAGACCGAGGCGTACGCGCGCACGCTGTTCACGAACCAACTTCCGCCACTGGGTGACGATCAGATCGAGGCGCAGTGGGTGGCACGAGCAGAACGACAGCGCTTGTTGAGGGAGCGGCCGAACACGGCGTTCAGCTTCATTCTGGAGGAGCACTTGTTCCTGCGGCGCATGGGCGGGGCGGAGGTCACGCGGGAGCTGATCGACCACGTTCTGGGGCTGGCCGAGCTGCGAAACGTGGAGGTACAGGTGATGCCCTTGGTGCGCAACGCCCACGCCGGGTTGGATGGCCCGATGCAACTCCTGGAGACGCCCGACGCACGCTGGTTCGCGTACAACGAAGGACAGCGCGGGGGCATGTTCGTCCCCGAGCGGAAGGAGGTCAGCGTCCTCCAGATGAGGTATGCCAGGATGCGGTCACAGGCTCTCTCCCTCGACGACTCCCTGAGCCTGTTGCAGCGGATGCGAGGAGCCTCATGAGCACTATGGAACTGGTCTGGTTCAAAAGCTCGTACAGCAGCGGCGGCGACGGCGACTGCGTCGAGGTGGCCCTGTCCTGGCACAAATCCAGCTACAGCAGCAGCGGTGACGGCGACTGCGTCGAGGTCGCCTCCTGCCCCGGCACGGTCCACGTCCGTGACTCCAAGGTGCCGCACGGGGACCGGCTCGCCGTGTCGCCGGAGGCATGGATCCGCTTCCTCACGTACACGACCACGACACGCGTCTGACACCGCCGCGCGCCCGCCCCGGCCTACTGCCGCCGAGCCTCACGGCGGGGGTCGGGGCGGTGCCGGGTGGAGTGGAGGGAACCGAGCAGGTCGAGGGACTGGGCGCTGGGGCTGCCCGGTTCGGCGTGGTAGATGACGAGCTGCTGGCCGGGCGCCTCGCGTACGTCGAACGCCTGGTAGGTCAGGGTCAGGGGGCCGACGTCCGGGTGGAGGAGGTGCTTGGCGTCCTGGGTCTTGCCGCGCACGGTGTGCGCGTTCCAGAGGCGGGTGAAGTCCGCGCTGTGCTCGGTGAGGGTGCGGACGACGTCGCGCAGCCGGGGGTGGTCCGGGTCGAATCCGGTCGCCTCGCGGAGATTGGCGACGGTGGCCTGGGCCGCCCGGTCCCAGTCCGGGTAGAAGCTGCGGCCCGCGGGGTCGAGGAACGTCATACGGGCCAGGTTGTCCGCCGGGTCGAACGGGGCGTAGAGGGCGTCGGCCAGGGCGTTGGTGGCGAGGAGGTCCAGGGTCCGGCTCATGACGAACGCCGGGGTGTTCGCGTAGCCGTCCATCAGTTGTCGCAGCGCCGGGCTGACCCGCTCGGCGGCGTGGCCTGAGGGCCGGTCGTTCGGCGTGGCGCCGGCCAGCCGGAACAGGTGGGCGCGGGCGTCCGCGTCGAGGCGCAGCGCGCGGCTGAGCGCGTCGACCACCTGGGGTGAGGGGTTGCGCTCGCGGCCCTGTTCCATGCGGGTGTAGTAGTCGGCGTTCACTCCGGCCAGGACGGCGACCTCCTCGCGGCGCAGTCCGGCGACCCGACGGGCTCCGTAGCTCGCCATGCCGACGTCCTCCGGCCGCAGGCCGGCGCGGCGGGTGCGCAGGAACTCTCCCAAGTGGTTGTCGTCCATGTCTTCAGGCTAGGCGGCGGCCCGGCGTGCTGCCTGGGTGTGCCGCACCCAGGCAGCACACGTCCTGGTCGGCCGCCGCCGACCTGCGCAGACTCGGTGGACGTGAAGGACCGACAGCGTTCGAGGAGAGGAGTCCGCCATGGCCGGGACCGTTGAGGGCGACCACGTCGACGTGGTCGGGATGTGGGTGACCGCGGACGGTCACATCCGTCAGGAGCTGCTGCCGGACGGCCGCTACGACGAGGCCCGCGGCGGGCGGCGCAGCGCGTACACCGGCCGGTACACCGTGACCGGCAGCCACCTGGACTACGTCGACGACACCGGGTTCACCGCCACGGGCGACATCCGGGACGGAGTGCTCTACCACGAGCACCTCGTGCTCTACCGGGAGCAGCGGTCGTCGTAGCGCGGACCGGGCCGCCGACGGCGGCAAGCGGCAACAAGAAGTAGCAACGAGCAGCAAGGACCGGATCCATGAACGGACAAAGGCTTGACGGCAAGGTCGCGCTGATCACCGGCGCGACGGGCGGCCTCGGCGCGGCGACCGCCGAACTCTTCGCCCGCGAAGGCGCCCGGCTGGTGATCACCGATGTCGCCGAGGGCCCCCTGCGGGAGCTGTCCCACCGGATCGAGGCGAGCGGCACGGAGGTCGTGGCCGCCCGTCTCGACGTCTCCTCCGCGCGGGAGTGGGAGGACGTGATCGCCCTCGTGCGCGACCGGTTCGGCACGCTGGACGTGCTCGTGAACATCGCCGGCATCCTGGACTGGCCGGGTGTCGAGGACACGCGGGAAGAGGCGTGGGACCGTGTCATCGACGTGAACCAGAAGGGCACCTGGCTCGGCATGAGGGCGGCGATGCCGCTCCTGCGGGCGAGCGGCAACGCGTCGGTGATCAATACGTCGTCCGTCCTCGGCCTGGTCGGCAGCGGTGCGGCCGCGGCCTACCAGGCGTCCAAGGGGGCCGTGCGCCTGCTGAGCAAGACCGCCGCGGTCGAGTACGCCCGGCAGGGCGTCCGGGTCAATTCGGTGCACCCCGGGGTGATCGCCACGCCGATGATCCAGGACCTCCTGGACGAGCAGGGCGACCAGCAGCCGGACATCCGGCGCACCCCCATGCGCCGAGCCGGCCGCGCCGACGAGATCGCCCCCGCGATCCTCTTCCTGGCCTGCGACGACTCCTCGTTCGTGACCGGCTCGGAGCTGGTGGTCGACGGCGGACTCACCGCGCACTGAACAGTCCGCAGTACCGCGCTCCGGGTGCCACCACCGGCGCCCGACCGCACCCTCACCTTCTCCAGGGACCGCACCATGACATCCGCACCCATGTCCGTCGGGGCATCCACGGCCGCCGCCGCATCCGCCGAGTTCTCCGGGAAGACCGCCGTCGTCACCGGGGCCGCGCGCGGCGTGGGCAGAGCGACCGTGGCTCTGCTCCACGCCCGCGGCGCCCGCGTCGTCGCCGTCGACCTGCGCCCCGACATCACCGCGCTGCCCCACGCGTACCCCGGCGTACTCACGGTGCGCGGCGACGTCACCGAGGAGGAGACCGCCGTCCGCGCGGTGCGCTGCGCACAGGACGCCTGCGGAGGACTCGACATCCTCGTGAACAACGCCGGACGCACCCTGAACAAACCCGTCACCGAGACCACCGCCGAGGACTGGGACGCCGTGATGGCCGTCAACGCCCGCGGGGCCTTCTTCTGCGCCCGCGAGGCCTTCCGCGCCATGAAGGACCGCGGCGGCGGCGCCATCGTCAGCACCGGCTCCTACACCAGCACCGTCGCCCTGCCCGAAGGCGCCGCCTACAGTGCGTCGAAGGGCGCTCTGGCCCAGCTCACCAAGGTGCTCGCCGTCGAGGGCGGTCCCGTGGGCATCCGCGCCAACCTGGTGGCCGCGGGCGTCGTCGAAACCGACTTCCTCGACACGATCCGCCCCGACAGCCGTGCGTATCTGAGGTCCTTCGCCGGCGCACAGCCCCTGGGCCGGGTCGCGCAGCCCGAAGAGATCGCCGAGGTCCTGTGCTTCCTCGCGTCACCGCGCTCCAGCTTCGTCACCGGAGCCGTGGTCGCCGCCGACGGCGGCTTCACCGCGGTGTGACGCCGGCCCGGCCCCCGGGGGGTGCGGACCGGGACCGGGCCGCTCACGCCCCTCGCAGCGGGTTGGGCAGCGGCCGGTAGCGGGCGTCGGCGCCGTCCGCGCCGGTCCAGCGCAGCAGGAGGTTGGTCTTGGCGGGGAGGGACGGGGCTGCGAGCAGGGCCGGGATCTCGGGGAGGTCGTGGCGGGCCAGGGCGCGGCGGACGGCGGGCCAGGGGTCGAGGCCGGGGTGGTGTTCGGTGAGGGCGGCGGCGATCTCGTACAGGTGGTTGACGACCAGGCAGTAGACCAGGCGCTCCCAGCCGGCCGCCCTGGGCGTGTCCGGCAGCAGTTTGACGCCCTCCGCGTCCCGGAAGAGGGCCTGTACGGGGGTGCCCGCGGCGTCCACCGCCACCAGCGTGTTCTGGAGGTGCGCCTCCAGGACGACGCCGTCGTCGGCGAAGGCGGTGAGGACGGGCGGGACGACGGCGGCGAGGTACGCCTCCCACCAGGCCGCCGGGTCCGTGGTGGCCGCCAGCGGGCTGCCGGGGAAGCCCTCCACGAGCGCGGCGGCCAGGAGCGGGGTCGCGCCGGGCAGGAGGTGGTCGCGCACTCCGTCGCGGACGACCACGGCCAGTTCCTCGAAGGCGAAGTCCACGGTGCGGTGGCCGCGGTCGCCGAGCCACGCGGCGGGAGGTCCGAGGGAGGCGAAGGCCTCGGTGACCGCCGTGTCGGTGCGGCGCAGCCGCATCAGGTCGTGGCGCCACAGGCGGCGGATGTCGTTGGTGACGCGCACGTCCAGGCTGAACTTCAGGAACAGGTCCCGTCCCGGCAGGTACTCGGGTGCGTACACGGTGCGGATCGCGGCCGTCGGCCAGACGAAGCAGCCGGTCGTGCCCACCCTGACGAGGCGGCCGTCGGCGAAGGCGGGGGCGAGGGCCGGTGCCGTCAGCTCCAGTTGCCAGGGATGGGCGGGCAGCAGGCGGTAGCCGGGCGGGGCCTTGCCGAGGGCGTCCAGGGCGGCGGTGTCGCCCTCGTCGACGACGGTGTCCTCCCGTGCGGCGAGCAGCGTCAGGGGGAAGCGGGCGTACGCCTCGGGCGCGTACGGCAGCCAGCCTGCGTGCGGGCCGCCGCCGCGCGCCTTGGGGGCCGGGTGATGGGTGTGACCGGTGAGCAAGGACTGCTCGGAGCGGAGGTAGGGGTCCGCGGGCGGGGTGGCACGCGCGCGTGCCCTCAGCAGCGCCGCCACCGCGTCGCGGCTGTCGGTCATCTCGGTGGGCAGTTCGTGATTGGGCACACCGGTGTGCCGGCGCAGTGCCTCGGCGACCAGCTTCACCAGTTCGGCGTGGTCGACGCGGTGCCAGCCGTCCGCGGTGCGGACCTCCGGTTCGGCGGGGCGACGCCCTCGCCGCACCCGCAGCAGTCTGCCGCCGGGCAGCCGGTAGACGGGGCGGGGGCCGGGGTGCGGCAGCGGTTCGGCCACCTCGCGCAGCAGGCAGTTGAGCAGCGGTACGGCCGCGTGGGCGTCGGCGCGTCGCGCCACGTCGTCCCGGGAGTCGGCGCCGGCGGGCGGGGGCAGGAGATCCACGCGTTCCACTCGTTCCCTACGGTCGGTCGATGGCGGAGAGGAGGACGGAGACGATCAGGGCGATCAGTATGTCTCTCGTCGTGCCTCTGGTCGTGTCGCTCGTCAATGGCCTCGCCCGCCTTCCGCCGAGACGTTCCACCGTGCCCTACCCGCACCCGAGGAGCCTGCCCGTGCATCGTCCCCCCAGTGCGGCGACCGAGGTCGCCGAGGAGCTGGCGGCCGTCCGTCCCGATCTGGTCGCCCGGTTCACGGCCGAGCTGCCCGGCGCCCGCGCGGCCGTGCTGTCCCGGCTGTGGCGCGCCCTCGCCTTCGAACCGCTGCCGTGGATCGAGGGCCGGGACCGGGCCGGGGACGGGCTCGTCCTGCGGCTGCGGGACGGCCGCCGGCTGACCGGTCCGGCCGCCGATCCGTACCGCACGGACGCGTACGTCTCGGTCGTACGGCTGGACGAGGTCGCGTACGACGACCCGGAGCGGCTGATGACCGACCTCGCCGTACCCCCCTCCACGGGCTATGCCGCCGAACTCGGGCACAGCGCGGCGTCGTTGGCGCTGTCCCGCGCGGCGCAGCGCCGGGCGGTGGCGCAGGGGGTGCCGAAGAATCACCCGGACGAGTGGCCGGGCAGCGACTGGGGGTGGGAGCGGAGAGTGGTCGACGGGCATCCGTACCACCCCGGCTGCCGTGCGCGGCCGGGCTTCTCGGTGGCGGAGCAGCTCGCGTACGGGCCGGAGCACGGACCGGTGGTGGGGCTGGGTCTCGTGCCGGTCGCGGCGGCGGAGTCCCTGGTGACGGGGGTGTGGCCGCGGGAGCTGCGGGACGGGGCGCGGGTGCTGGTCCCGGTGCATCCGTGGCAGGCGGCCCATGTGCTCAAGGTGCCCTGCGAGCCGGGTCTCGACGGGCATCCGCTGATGTCCCTGCGGACCCTCGCCGTACCCGGCGGCCCACACGTCAAGACCGCGCTGAGCGCCCGGCTGACCTCCTCGGTGCGGGACATCTCGGTCGCCTCGGTCGCCGCGTCGGCGGATCTGTCGTCGCTCGGGGAGGAGCTGGCGGCGCGCACGGACGGCCTGCTCCACGTGACCCGCACCCTGGGTGCGGCCACCGCCCACTCCCCCGACCTGGCCGCCGTACTGCGCGAGTCGCCGCAGGGGTACGCCGGTCCGGGTGAGCGCGTCGTCCCGGTGGCCGCACTGGCGACCACCGAACTGCCCGGCTCCCCGGCGTGGTTGGCGGCCTTCGCCCGTCTCGCCCTCACCGTCGGGCTGCGCGCACTGGAGCTGGGCGTGGCCCTGGAGGCACACGGTCAGAACCTGCTGGTCGTGCTGTCCGCGACGGGCGTCCCCCTGCGCCTGGTCTACCGCGACCTGGCCGACATACGGGTCTCGCCCGGCCGCCTGGCGCGGCACGGCATCGACGCCACCGGTCTGCCCACGCGCGTGCTGAGCGACGAACCGTCCTTGCTGCGCCGGAAGTTGTTCGGATCCCTGGTGGGCGGCGCGCTGGCGGCGACGGCCGGCTCGGGTGCGGCGCTGGGCAAGGCCCTGGAGGCGGTGGTGCCCGAACTGCCGGGCACCGAGGACCTCGTGGCGCTGCGCGAGAGGCCCCTGCCGGTGAAAGCGCTGACGCTGATGCGGACTTCATCGGAAAGGCCGGGGGATCTGTGGACGGAGCTGCCCAACCCCCTGCGGTGCGGGTGACGCCGGGGCATCGGCGCGGTCTCGTTTTGGAGCGCGGCACCACTGATCAATAGGATCCGCCGATGATCACAAGAACACGGCTGGCGGCGGGTGCCTGTGCCCTGCTCGCCGCGCTGGCGGCCGGGATGGCGTTCCCGGCCGGGGCGGTCGCCGGTGAACCCACGGGTGAGGACGCGCCGAAGGTCGATCTCGTGCTCGACGTCAGCGGGTCGATGCGGACCCGGGACATCGACGGCGGCACGCGCATGGCCGCTGCGAAGCAGGCGTTCAACGAGGTGCTCGACGCGACGCCGGAGGAGGTGCAGCTCGGCATCCGCACGCTGGGCGCCGACTACCCGGGCGACGACCGCAAGACCGGCTGCAAGGACACCGCGCAGCTCTACCCGGTCGGCCCGCTGGACCGCACCGAGGCGAAGACGGCGGTGGCGACCCTCTCGCCCACCGGCTGGACGCCGATCGGCCCCGCGCTGCTGAAGGCGGCCGACGACCTCGACGGCGGCAACGGATCCAAGCGGATCGTGCTGATCAGCGACGGTGAGGACACCTGCGCCCCGCTCGACCCGTGCGAGGTGGCCCGCGAGATCGCCGCCAAGGGCATCGGGCTGACCATCGACACGCTGGGTCTGGTCCCCAACACCAAGATGCGGCAGCAGCTCAGCTGCATCGCCGAGGCGACCGGCGGCACGTACACGTCGGTGGAGCACACCGACGAACTGACCGACAAGGTCAACCAGTTGGTGGACCGGGCGGCTGACCCGGTGGTGACGCCGGTCGCCACCGAGGGCGCGGACGCGTGCGCGAAGGCACCGACGCTCAAGTCGGGGCTGTACACCGACCGCGAGGAGTTCGGGCAGCAGCGCTGGTACCGGGTGGACGTGGAACCGGGCCAGGAGCTGCGCGCCTCCGTGAGCGTGGGCGCCGACCGGGCCGTGAACCCGTCCTACGGGGTGCTGCTGCGGGCGGTGACCGTGCACGGCCGCGAGATCGTGCGCGGGGAGGCGGCGGGCAACGGCCGCACCGACGTGCTCTCTACGGGGCTGCGCTACCCGAAGCAGGAGAGCGACGAGGAGGACGCCCCGGCCGAGGCCGTGTGCCTCCAGGTCACCAACTCCTTCTCCGCCGCCTCCGGCGTGAAGACCACGCCCGGTCTGCCGCTGGAGCTGACCGTCGACGTCGTGGACGGCCCGGGCGACTCGGACGACGTGGCCGCCTTCGGCCTCGGGCGCGGCTGGTGGCTGCTCGGCCTGCTGGTGCTGGCCGGCTTCCTCGCCGGTCTGGTGTGGGGCTGGCTCTCGCGCTGGCGGTTCGCGATCTGGAGGACCAACTGATGCGATTCACCCGAGCGTTGAGCGCGGCCGTGATGCTGCTCGGCCTCGCCGCGGCTCCCGCGGCGGCCGACTCCTCCCCCTCCGCGAGCCCTTCGGGAAACGGTGACGCGCCGACCACGGCGGGCACCTCCTTCCGTACGGCGGCCGAGTTCGAGCAGGGGCAGGTCGCCACGGCGAGCGGTGCCGCGGGCGACTACCTGTACTGGTCGTTCCCGGCCGACGCAGGGCAGCGGTCCACCGTGAAGGCCACGGTGAAGCTGCCCGAGACGCACGCCGCCCAGACCTGGCGCATCGACGTGTACGACGGTCTGCGCCGCCGTCAGGCCTGCCAGTGGGGAGCCCAGACCCGCACCGCGGCCGCGGGCACCTCCTCCCTGGAGCTGGCCTGCGTCCTGCGCACCGTGCGCGCCTGGTCCGAGCCGTGGGCCAACGACCCGCTGCCGGGCACGTACTACCTCCGGCTGACGGCGGTGAACGTGCCGACCTCCGATCTCGGCGTGCCGGTCTCGGCCGAGGTCCGGGTGGACTCCAAGGACATCGGCGGCGCCGCGGCGGTGGACGGTTCGCTGGCCGAGCCGCTGGTGCCGGGCGTCGCGGTGACCTCCGGCGCCGACCAGGGCGGCGAGGACGAGAAGAGCGCCGTACTGTCCGCCATCGAGCCGGAGGACGGCTGGTCGTCGGGCTGGTGGTCGGACCGCTGGGTGTGGAGCGGGATCGGGGCCGTACTGGCCGCGCTCGCGGGCATCGGCGGTTACGCGCTGACCCGGGGTTCGGGACGGCCGTCCCGGGTGCCGCCCGGGGCTTGACCGGTTGTCAGGAGGCCCGCCCCCGGCGGGCCTCCTGCCGTTCACCCCTCCCGCAGCGCCTTGGCCGCCGCGCCGTCGCCGGTGACCTCGACGCGGCCTTCGCGCACCGCGTCCCGCAGGCCGGTCTCCCCGCGGCCGAGGGCCGCGCAGGTCACGGCGTCCAGCACGAGCCGGGCGTCCGGCGTGCCGGGCGCCGGCCCGTCGCCGTACACGCGGGCGCCCTCCTCCTCGGCGCCGGCGATGGCGTCGGCGTACAGGTGGAAGTCTCCCTCCTCCAGCCGGACTTCGACGACTCCCTCCGCCGCCCCGGCCTCCCGCAGAGCCCGCAACAGGGGCAGTGCGAACCAGTGCGCCCGTACAGCGTCCGTGGGCCGCCGCTCCCCCAGCTCGCCCGCTCCCCACGCGCCGAGCGCCTCCAGCACCGGCAGCAGGGCCCGCCCGCGCGCGGTGAGTTCGTAGACGTACGCCGCGCCGGGCGGGGGCAGCCGGCGCCGTGTCGTGAGCCCGTCGCGCTCCATGTCCTTCAGCCGTGAGGCGAGCACGTCCGTGCTGACGCCGGGCAGATCGGCGTGCAGGTCGGTGTAGCGCCGCGGGCCGGCGAGCAGCTCCCGGACGATCAGCAGGGTCCAGCGGTCGCCGACGGCGTCGAGGGCGCGAGCGGCGGAACAGTACTGGTCGTAGCTACGGCGAGCGCGTGGTGACATGCGACGCAGTGTAGACAAGTTGTTGGACTTTCCAAGCTGCTACTTGGTAAAACCAAGCAACACCAGATTCCGGAGGGGAAGCCGCGCATGGAGTTCCGGCAGTCGAACAAGCTCAGCGAGGTCTGTTACGAGATCCGCGGCCCGGTCATCGAGCACGCCGACGCCCTGGAGGAGGCGGGCCACAGCGTCCTGCGTCTGAACACCGGCAACCCGGCCCTCTTCGGCTTCGAGGCGCCGGAGGAGATCGTCCAGGACATGATCCGGATGCTGCCGCGGGCGCACGGCTACACGGACTCGCGCGGCATCCTCTCCGCCCGCCGGGCCGTCGCCCAGCGCTACCAGGCCCTCGGCCTCGAGGTCGACGTGGACGACGTCTACCTGGGCAACGGCGTGTCCGAGCTGATCTCCATGGCCGTACAGGCCCTCCTGGAGGACGGCGACGAGGTGCTGATCCCCGCCCCCGACTTCCCCCTCTGGACGGCGGTGACCACCCTCGCGGGCGGCAAGGCGGTGCACTACCTCTGCGACGAGCAGGCGGAGTGGTACCCGGACCTGGCCGACATGGAGTCGAAGATCACCGACCGCACCAAGGCGGTCGTCATCATCAACCCCAACAACCCCACCGGTGCCGTCTACCCCAAGGAGATCGTCGAGGGCATCCTCGACCTCGCCCGCCGGCACGGCCTGATGGTCCTCGCCGACGAGATCTACGACCAGATCCTGTACGACGACGCCGTGCACCACTCGACCGCGTCCCTCGCCCCCGACCTGGTGGTGCTGACCTTCTGCGGCCTGTCCAAGACCTACCGGGTGGCGGGCTTCCGCTCCGGCTGGCTCGTGGTGACGGGGCCGAAGCAGCACGCGAAGGACTACCTGGAGGGCCTGACGATGCTGGCCTCCATGCGCCTGTGCGCCAACGCCCCCGCCCAGTACGCCATCCAGGCCGCGCTCGGCGGCCGCCAGTCCATCCGCGAACTGACGGCGCCCGGCGGGCGGCTGCGCGAACAGCGGGACGTGGCCTGGGAGAAGCTCAACGAGATCCCCGGCGTCTCCTGCGTCCGCCCCAAGGGCGCCCTGTACGCCTTCCCGCGCATCGACCCGGCCGTCCACAGGATCCACGACGACGAACGCTTCGTCCTCGACCTGCTGCTCAGGGAGAAGATCCAGGTGGTGCAGGGCACGGGCTTCAACTGGCCCTCCCCCGACCACTTCCGCATCCTCACCCTCCCCCGCGCGGAGGACCTGGAGGCGGCGATCGGCCGGATCGGACGGTTCCTGAGCGGGTACCGGCAGTAGGCGGCGGACACCACCGGGAAGCGGCCGGGACGACGGACCCGCCGTAGCCTGGAGGCATGGGTGATCTTTTTCTGGTCCGGCACGGTGAGACCGAGTGGTCGCGGTCCGGGCGGCACACCGGGCTGACGGACGTCCCGCTGACCGAGAAGGGGCGGGAGCAGGCGCGGAGCCTGGTGCCGTTGATCCGGTCGCACCGGATCGGGGCGGCCTTCGCCAGCCCCTTCCAGCGGGCCCGGGAGACGGCCGAACTGATCGGGCTGCACGAGTTGCGCGTCGACCCGGACCTGCACGAGTGGGACTACGGCGGCTACGAGGGGATCACGACCGTCGAGATCCACCGGAGCCGGCCGGACTGGTTCCTCTTCACCGACGGGGTCGCGCCCGGGCCGCCGGACCACCCCGGGGAGACGCCCGAGCAGGTGGGCGAGCGGGCCGACCGGGTGCTGGCCCGCGTGGAGGCCGCCTTCGCCGACACCGAGGGGTGCGTGGTGCTGGTGGCGCACGGACACTTCCTGCGCGTGCTCACCGCCCGGCACCTGGGCCTTCCCGCGTCCCACGGCGCCCTGTTCCAGCTCGGCACGGGCACGCTGTGCCGGCTGGGTACCGAGCACGGGCGGCCGGTGATCGCCGCCTGGAATGTCAGACCTCCGTCGTAGTCTGCAAAGTCTTCGAAGCCTTCGATGACTTCGATGACTTCGAAGCTGTCGAAGGCTTGACCGACGGGTCGGAAGGAGGGACGCCGTGGCGCCGTCGCCCACCGCCGCGCAGCGGCGTGTCATCGCGGCCGCCGATCCCGTCACCGGGCGCCTGAAGGGGACCCCGGCCCAGCTCGCGGCGCTGGTGAAGCGGGGGCTCGCGTTTCGGCACCCGCGGCCGCCGCACGATCACTTCCTGACGCCGGCCGGGCACCGGATACGGGAGGCGGCCGACGAGTCCGACGCGATGGCGGCGGCGCCCGGGGCGCCCGCCGCACCGGACATCGGAGGCGTGTTCGCCGCGCGGGTCGGCGGGGAGGAGCCCGCGCCCGGCGACTCGGGGCCCGCACGGCTGCGAGAGGTGCGCGGTGCCTGGCAGGGGCTGCTGGAGCTGCGCCGGATGACGCACCCCGACGGGAGCACCGACCGGCCGTGCGGGTGGGAGCGGTCGCACCTGGTGCGGGCCGCCGCGCTCGCCCTGGAGGCGGCGGGTCATCGTCCGGCGGGTCCGGACGGCGGGGACGGGTACCGGGTGCGGGCCACGCCCCAGCCCGAGGCCGTCGCCGTGTACGAGCCGGACGGCACCGCGCTGCGGGCCTGCGCGGCGACGCTGGAGCGGGCCGGCTGGCAGACCGGGGAGCACACCGAGCCGCGCACGCGGACCCGTTATCTGCTGGCCTCCCCGCGGAAGGTGTGACGCCCGCATGTCAGGATCGGTCCGTCCGTACAGGTGCGAAGAGAGGCAGCAGCGGTGAGCGAGCCGTTTTCCGTCCCGGTGACCGTCCGCGGGTACGAGACCGACACCCAGGGCCATCTGAACCAGTCCGTGTACCTGAACTACGCGGAGCACGCCCGCTGGTCGCTGCTCCAGGCGGCCGGGATCAGCCAGGCCGAGCTGGTCGCGAGCGGGGTCGGCCCGGTGGCCCTGGAGACGACCATCCGGTTCCGGCGTGAGCTGCTCGCCGGTGACGAGGTGACGGTGAGCTGCGCGTTCGAGTGGGGCGAGGGCAAGACGTTCCGGATCCGGCAGGTCGTCACCAAGACCGACGGCACCGTCGCCGCCGAGATCGACGCCGTGGGCGGGTTGATGGACCTGAGCGAGCGCAGGCTGGTGGCGGACCCGCGGCAGCGCTTCAAGGAACTGGCGGCGGAGCCGGAGCTGTTCGGGCTGTAGCCCCCGCCCCGCCACCCGGTCCCCGGCGTTACGGCATCGCCGCCGCCCGGGAGGACTCGGTGATCTCGTCGCCCGCTTCCATGGGGTGGGTGACGTCCTCCGCGTCGCGTTCCCGGCCGCCGATGTGGTTGAAGACGAGGTTGAGCAGGACGGCGGCCACACAGCCGGTCGAGATGCCGGAGTCGAGGATGATGCGCGCGTTCTCCGGGAAGGAGTGGTAGAACTCCGGCGCCGCGATCGGGATGATGCCGACGGCCAGGGAGACCGCCACGATCAGGACGTTGTTGTCCTTGTCCAGGCTCGCCCGGACCAGGGTCTGGATGCCGCTGGCCGCGACCGAGCCGAAGAGGACCACGCCGGCGCCGCCGAGGACCGGACGCGGGACGACGGCGATGAGCGAGGCGGCCATCGGGCACAGGCCCATCAGGACCAGGAAGCCGCCGCCGACCGCGACGACGTAGCGGCTGCGGATCTTCGTCATCGCGACCAGACCGATGTTCTGGGCGAAGGCGCTGCACATGAAGCCGTTGAAGACCGGGCTGAGGGCGGAGCCCAGGGTGTCGGCGCGCAGGCCGGCCGCGATGGTCTTCTCGTCCGCCGGGCGCTCCACGATCTCGCCGAGGGCGAGCATGTCGGCGGTGGACTCGGTCATCGAGACCACCATCACCACGCACATGGACAGGATCGCGGCGATCTGGAACTGCGGGGCGCCGAAGTGGAAGGGGGTGGGGAAGCCGACCACGTCCGCGTCCGCGACCGGGCCGAAGTCCGTGACGCCGAAGGGGATCGCGATGACCGTACCGGCGATCAGGCCGAGCAGTACGGCGATCTGCTTGACGAAACCGCGGGTGAAGCGGCGCAGCAGCAGCACGATGACGAGGGTGATGGCGGCCAGGCCGAGGTTGGTCGCCGAGCCGAAGTCGTCGGCCGTGGGACTCGGGCCCTGCGCCCAGCCGAAGGCGACCGGCAGCAGGGATATGCCGATCAGCGTGATCACGGTGCCGGTGACGACCGGCGGGAAGAAGCGGATCGCCTTGCAGAAGACGGGGGCGGCGAGGAAGCCCAGGAGTCCGGCGACGATGACCGCGCCGAAGATGATCGGCAGCGCGTCGGACTTGTCGTCGGTGGAGGCGACGACCGCGGTCATGGGGGCGACGCCCGCGAAGGTGACGCCGTTGACGAAGGGCAGCCGGGCACCGATCTTCCAGATGCCCAGGGTTTGGAGGAAGGTCGCCAGGCCCGCGGTGAACAGGCAGGCGCCGGTGAGGAAGGTCAGCTCGGCGGCGCTCAGGCCGATGGCCGCGCCGACGATCAGGGGCGGGGCGACGACCCCGGCGTACATGGCGGCCACGTGTTGCAGGCCGGTCGTCGCCATTTTCAGTGGCGGGAGTTTCTCGTCAACAGGGTGGTCGGCCACGGCGGCGTTCCTCCGGTCGGTTACACGTCGGCTCTGACGTGGGTGTCATGGAGGTGGAACAGGTGGTCGTGCGGGACCCGGACGGGCCGTTCGGGGAAACGGGAGACCTATCCGGGGCGTGCGCGCAGGGGCGCACGCCCCGGAGTCGGTCACCGCGGACCCCGCTCGGGTCCGCGGTTACCGGCCGGGAGCCGTCCCTCCCGGCCGGAGATCAAGTGGTGTTCTGTTGTGCGGGGTTCAGCCCCGGCCGGCGGTGATCCGTGCCAGGCGTCGTGCCTCGTCGCGGGTGGAGCGGGCCACGGCGTCCTCGTCGACCGTGAGCAGCCTGCCGTCCTCGACGATCTGGCGGCCGTTCACGAACGACGCCGTGACCGGTGCGGGGGCGCCGAAGACCAGGGCGGTCACCGGGTCGGCGATGGAGGAGTGGGCGAGGGTGTCCATCCGCCACAGCACCAGGTCGGCGAGCTTGCCCGCCTCCAGGGAGCCGGTCTCGGCACCCCGGCCGAGGACCCGGGCGCCGCCGTGGGTGCCCAGGCGCAGCGCCGTGCGGGCGTTCAGCGCGGCCTCGCGGTGGGCGCCGAGGCGGTTGACCAGCAGGGCGCCCCGGAGCTCGGTGTGGAGTTCGCCGGACTCGTTGGAGGCGGTGCCGTCGACGCCGAGGCCGACCGGGACGCCGGCGGCGAGCAGGTCGGGGATCCGGGCGATGCCGGCGGCCAGGCGGGCGTTGGAGGAGGGGCAGTGGGCGACGCCGGTGCCGGTGCGGGCGAAGGCGGCGATGTCGGAGTCGTTCATGTGGACGCAGTGCGCCATCCACACGTCGTCGCCGAGCCAGCCGGTGGACTCGAAGTAGTCGGTGGGGCCCATGCCGAACAGTTCGTGGCAGAACTTCTCCTCCTCCACGGTCTCCGAGCCGTGGGTGTGCAGCCGCACGCCGAGCCGGCGGGCCAGCTCCGCGCCCTGGCGCATCAGTTCGGTGGAGACGGAGAAGGGTGAGCAGGGGGCCACGGCGATCTGGGTCATCGCGTCGAAGGAGGGGTCGTGGTGCTCCCGGACGGTGGCCTCGGTGGCGGCGAGCGCGTCGTCCAGGCTCTCGACCGCGAAGTCCGGCGGCAGTCCGCCGTCGGACTCGCCTCGGTCCATGGAGCCGCGGGCGAGGGTGAAGCGGACGCCCATGTCGCGGGCGGCGCGGATGATCGCGCCGGACAGGTCGCCGGCGCCGCGCGGATGGATGTAGTGGTGGTCCGCGGCAGTGGTGACGCCGCCGCGGGCCATCATCGCCAGCGAGCCCCGGGCGGCGGCGTGGGCCATCGGCTCGTCCAGGCGCGCCCAGGTCGGGTACAGGGCGACCAGCCAGTCGAAGAGGTTGTGGTCGGTGGCCAGGCCCCGGGTGAGCCACTGGTAGAAGTGGTGGTGGGTGTTGACCAGCCCGGGCGTGACCAGGTGTCCGGTCGCGTCGATCCGGCGCACGACGTTCTCCAGGTCCTCGGGTGCCCGCCCGGCGCCGACCGCCTCGATCCGGTTGCCGGCGAGGACGACGTGGCCCGAGGCGTACTCGGTGCCGTCCGCGTCGACGGTCGCGATGGCGCAGTTCTCGATGACGATGCGCTCGGGCGCCGTGGGGACGGCGGCGCGATCGGCTGCCGCTGATGCTGCCATGCTGCTTCCTTCTCTCTCGGTGCGGCCCGTGGGCGGGGAGTCGAGTACCCACGGGGAGGGCACGGCAGGACCCTAGGAGGATTCGAGTGCCGGGGCCGCGCTGCGGCTCCGGGTGCCGAGGTGGTGGAAGAACAGGTTGAGGACGACCGCGACGATCGCCCCGGCGCTGATGCCGGAGCCCAGTACGGTCTGGGCCCAGGCGGGGAACTCGGCGTAGAAGGTCGGCGCTGCCAGCGGGATGATGCCCGCGCCGAGCGCCACCGCGACCAGGATGATGTTGGAGCTGTCGTCGAGGCCGGCCTCGGACAGCGTACGGATGCCGCTGACCGCGATCGAGCCGAAGAGCACGATGCCCGCGCCGCCGAGCACCGGCATCGGGACCAGCGACACGACCGCGCCGAGGACCGGGAAGGCACCGAGGACGAGCAGGGTCGCGCCGGCGACGGCGACGACGTAGCGGCTGCGCACCCGGGTGAGGGAGACGACGCCGACGTTCTGCGCGAAGGCGGAGGTGGGGAAGCCGCCGAAGACGGGGCCGATCAGGGTGGCGAGGCCGTCGGTGCGCAGGCCGCGGGTGATGACCTTGGCGTCGGCGCGGCGGTCGCAGATCTCGCCGAGGGCGAGCATGCCGGCGGACGACTCCGTCATCAGGACCAGCATCACGATGCACAGGGACAGGATGGCGGCGGGCTGGAACTCGGGGGCGCCGAAGGCGAAGGGGGTGGGCAGGGCGGCGACGGGCGCGGAGTCGAGGGCACCGAAGTCGGCCATGCCGAAGGGGATGGCGACCAGGGTGCCGATCAACAGGCCGAAAAGCAGTGCCACTTGCTTGACGAAGCCCTTGCCGAAGCGCTGGATGACGAGGATGACGGCGAGGGTGAAGGCGGCGAGCGCGAGGTTGCGCATCGAGCCGAAGTCGGCGGCGGTCTTGTCGCCGCCCTGGGCCCAGCCGACCGGGACCGGCATCAGCGTGACGCCGATGAGGGTGATGACGACGCCCGTGACCAGGGGCGGGAAGAAGCGCAGGAGCCGGCCGAAGAAGGGGCCGACGGCGAGGCAGAAGACGCCGGCGACCATCACCGCGCCGTAGACGGCGGGGAGTCGGCTGCCGTCGGTGTTGGTCTCGACGATGGCGAGGATGGGCGCGATGCCGGCCGAGGAGGCGGCGTTGACGAACGGCAGGCGGTTGCCGACGAAGCCCTTGACGCCGAGGGTCTGGAGCAGGGTGGCGACGCCCGCGATGAGCAGCGAGGCGGCGATCAGCCGGGTGCGGCCCTCCAGGTCGAGTCCGCAGGCCTGGCCGATGATGAGCGGAGGAGTGACGACGCCCGCGTACATGGCGGCGATGTGCTGGAGCGCGGCGGGGACGAGCCGCGAGGGGTGGAGCTTCTCGTCCACCGGGTGCACGGACGTGACGGCGTCCTCGGTGTGCACCGGCGGGGTGGTGCCGGGGCCGGTGGCCGGGGTGGAGTCCGGGCCGGTGGCCGCGGTCGAACCCGGGCCTGTGGCGGGCCCTTTCGCAGGCAGTGCCATGGTGTTTCCTCCGGTGTGGCGCGCCACCCGCCCCGGGGGCGGGGCGGGTGGCGCGCGTCCCGCGTCAGAGGTTGGTCATGTCGACCGGGATGAGTTGCTCGGCGCCGTCGCGCAGGATGGTGGCCTCGATCAGGCCGTACGGGCGGTCGGCGGCGTAGTACACGGCGCCGTCCTTGGCCTCGTTGTCGATCCCGAAGGGCGACAGGTCCGAGCGGAAGTGGTGCTTGTTGGGCATCGAGAAGCGGATCTCGTCGACCTCGTCGCGGGAGTTGAGCACCCGCACACCCATCTCGAAGAGGGTCTGCTGGAGCGAGTACGAGTAGGTCTCGGCGAACGCCTGGAGCGCGTGCTTGCGCACCCCGTTGTAGGAACGGTCCCAGTCGGGGGCGTGCGAGTCGATGCCGTCCCAGTTGTGCCGCCACCAGGTGGAGACGGTGGTGGCGAGGATGCGGTCGTGGTCCTCCTGGAGGGTCGTGTACTTGTCCTTGAGGAACCCGAAGAACTCGGAGTTGGTCGAGTTCAGGACGGTCAGGTCCTTGAACCCGGAGAGCACCTGGATGCCGTGGCCGTCATAGGTGATCTGCGCGACGCGGGTCTCCTGGCCGGTGCGGACGAAGGAGTGCGCGATCTCCTCCGAGCCGACGAAGCGGGCGCCGCCCTTGGAGGTCTCGATCCGCTCCCAGCCGTACTCCTCGATGCGGATGCGGGCCCGGTGGATCGGCTCGTTGTTGTCCACGAAGTGGCGGGCGAGCTTGACGCCGAGGTCCTCGGCGCTCTCGATCCCGTGCTCCTTGGCGAAGGCGAACACCGTGTTCTTGGTGGTGTCGGTCGGCAGGACGTTGGCGTTGGAACCGCTGCGGTGGACCTCCTCCATGTCGCCGGACAGGGCGACGGAGACGTTCAGGTCCTTGATGTGGTGCGTGTCGCCGTCACGCGTGATCTTGACGACGCGGTTCTCCGCCTTGCCGTACTGGTTCTGTCCCAGGACGAAACGGGTCATGATTCGGTCAGCTCCCTCGGTAAACGGAGTAGCCGAACGGGTTGAGCAGCAGCGGAACGTGGTAGTGCTCGCCGGGTACCACCGCGAAGGTGATGGTGACCTCGGGGAAGAACACGGGCCGGCCGTTCTCGCTGTCCCGGAGCGCGGGGGCGTCCTGCTGGGCCGCGGCTTGTTTCTTGGCGAAGTACGTCTCGGTGTCGAAGTCGAGCCGTACGTGGGTGGTGCCCTCCGGCAGGGCCGGGAGGTCCTTGCACCGGCCGTCGGCGTCGGTCGCGGAACCGCCGAGCGCCTGCCAGTCCGCGTCGCGGCCCGTACGGGCGGCGAGTCGGACGGCGACGTTCCCAGCGGGGCGGCCGACGCTGGTGTCCAGGATGTGCGTGGACACGGAGGCGGTGGTGCTGGTGCTCATGGTCAGGCGTCCTGTTCGACGAGTCGGTTCAGGCGGATGCGGTTGATCTTCCCCAGTTCGGTGCGGACGATCTCCCGCTCCTGCTCGGGCGAGTTGCCGATCCGCTCCAGAGCCGCGTCCCGCATCTGCTCGCCGGTCCGGCCGGTGGCGCAGATGAGGAAGACGTGGCCGAACTTCTCCTGGTAGGCCAGGTTCAGTTCGAGCATCTCCGCCTTGAGGTCCTCGCCGGCACCGGCCATGCCCGCCTGTTCGCGGGAGGAGGCCGGATCACCCGGCTTGGGACGGCCGATCGGCGGATGCCCGGCCATCGCCTCGGCGAGGTCCTCGGCGCTCAGCCGGGCCATGGCGGCGTCGCTGGCGGCGTACAGGTCCTCGGGGGTGGCGAAGGGGCGGGCGGCGAGCAGGTGCCGGGCCCACGCCGTGGAGGCGCACGCCTCGTGGAGTTCGGCGCGTGCCGAGGACTCCTCGAGAGCGTTGAGACGGGCCAGGCCCGACGCGGAAGTGGACGTCACGGGAGCCTCCGTGGCCTTGTGCTGAGCGGGCGTGCCGATAGCTAACGCCCTCGGAAACAAGCCGTCAACACTTTGTTGAAAATTCGGGGTCAGAAAAGCCGCCGCCCGGTGACCGGACGGCGGCTCGCGATGCGGGGGGACCGTGCAGGTCAGGTGCCCTTCTCGCGGTTGAGGTAGTTGTAGACGGTGAAGCGGCTGACGCCGAGGGCGCCCGCGACGGTCTCCACGCCGTGCCGTACGGCGAAGGCGCCGCGCGCCTCCAGGGCCCGGACGACCTCCTGCTTGGCCCGGCGGTCGAGGTCGGCCAGCGGCCGCCCCTGCCGGCGCTCCATGGCGGCTAGGATGTGGTCCAGGGAGTCGGCGAGCTGGGGCAGGCGCACGGCGACGACCTCGGCGCCCTCCCAGGAGAGCACCACGTCCTCCCGGCCGGCTTCGTCCGGCGGCAGCATCTCGCCGCCCATGGCGTCGACCAGCGGCTTGACGGCCGCGATGAACGGCTCCTCGGCCGGGCCGGTCACCGCTCGCCCTCCCCGGCGCCGGGCTCGTCGACCACGTTGACCTGGAGGGAGATCCGGGTGGCACCGGCCTCCAGGGAGCGGCGCAGGAGCGCGTCCACGGCGGTCAGCACCCGGTCGGCGCCGCCTTCGGCGGTGTTGCCGAACGGGCCGACGTCGACCGCGTCCAGCTCGGCGGCCTCGACGACCTCCCGGGCCACCACCGCGTGGTCGGGGGCCTCGTCCAGGTCGAAGGGTTCGGTCGTGAACTCCACTCTCAATCGCACCCGGTCAACCTAACGCGGGGTGACCGCTTTGCGCCGCCCCCTCTTGACAAGGGGCACACCCCACCGGCAATCTTCCATTACGCAGAAACGAACTTCCGTAATGCGGAACATCGATCGAAACGGAAGGGAGCGCGGCACCCGATGGGCTTCGCAGATCAGCGCTTCAACGTCAACCTGTCGATCCTCTTCACGGAACTCCCGCTCCTGGAGCGCCCCGCGGCCGCCGCCGCGGCCGGCTTCACCGCGGTCGAGCTGTGGTGGCCCTGGATCGACTCGCCCACCCCCGAGCAGTCCGAGCTCGACGCCCTCAGGGCGGCGATCGAGGACGCCGGCGTCCAGCTCACCGGCCTGAACTTCTACGCGGGGCGGCTGCCCGGGCCCGACCGGGGCGCGCTGTCGATCCCCGGCGAGGAGTCCGACCGCTTCCGCGCCAACATCGACGTGGCCGCCGACTTCGCCCAGTCGCTGGGCTGCACGGCGCTCAACGCCCTGTACGGCAACCGCGTCGAGGGCGTGGACCCGGCCGAGCAGGACAGGCTCGCGCTGGAGAACCTGGTGCTCGCCGCCCGCGCCGCCGACCGGATCGGCGCGATCCTGCTCGTCGAGGCGCTCAACAAGCCCGAGTCGCCGCTGTACCCGCTGGTGTCGGCACCGGCCGCGATCGAGGTCGTGGACAAGGTCAACGAGGCCACCGGGCTGGGCAACGCCAAGTTCCTCATGGACCTCTACCACCTGTCCATGAACGGCGAGGACCTGCCGCAGGTGATCGACGCGTACGCCGCGAAGACCGGTCACGTCCAGATCGCCGACAACCCGGGCCGCGGCGCCCCCGGCACGGGCTCCCTCCCGCTGGAGGACCTGCTCGACCGCCTCGGGAAGGCCGGATACGACGGCTGGGTCGGCCTGGAGTACAAGCCCGGCGACGACCCCAGCGCGCAGTCCTTCTCCTGGCTGCCGGCCGGGGCCCGCGCGGCCCGCTGAGCGCCGCCCCGCAGGAATTCTCCACAGATTTTTCAGAGAGGTACCCATCATGAGCACGCTCCCCAAGGTCGCCTGGATCGGTCTCGGCATCATGGGCTCCCCCATGTCCGAGAACCTGATCAAGGCCGGATACCAGGTCACCGGCTTCACGCTGGAGCAGGAGAAGCTGGACCGCCTGTCCGCCGCCGGCGGCACCGCGGCCGGCTCGATCGCCGAGGCCGTGCGCGACGCCGACGTGATCGTCACCATGGTGCCGGCGTCGCCGCAGGTCGAGGCCATCGCCTACGGCCCCGACGGCATCCTGGAGAACGCGAAGTCCGGCGCGCTGCTGGTCGACATGTCCTCGATCACCCCGCAGACCTCCGTCGACCTCGCGAAGGCCGCCGAGAACAAGGGCATCCGCGTCCTGGACGCCCCCGTCTCCGGTGGCGAGGCCGGCGCGATCGAGGCCGTGCTGTCCATCATGGTCGGCGGTGAGCAGGCCGACTTCGACGAGGCCAAGCCGCTGCTCGAGGCGCTCGGCAAGACCATCGTGCTGTGCGGTCCGCACGGCTCGGGCCAGACGGTGAAGGCCGCCAACCAGCTGATCGTCGCGGTGAACATCCAGGCGTGCGCCGAGGCCGTGGTCTTCCTGGAGAAGTCCGGCGTGGACCTGAAGGCCGCCCTGGACGTCCTCAACGGCGGTCTGGCCGGCTCGACGGTGCTGACGCGGAAGAAGGACAACTTCCTCGGCCGCGACTTCAAGCCGGGCTTCCGCATCGACCTGCACCACAAGGACATGGGCATCGTCACCGACGCCGCCCGCAACGTGGGCGCCGCGCTGCCGGTGGGCGCCGTGGTGGCCCAGCTGGTCGCGTCGCTGCGCGCCCAGGGCGACGGCGGCCTGGACCACTCCGCCCTGCTGCGGGCCGTGGAGCGCCTGTCCGGCTCCCAGGTCTGACCGTCGCAGCACCCTCATGGCCTCCGGGCGGCGCCGCCGCTGACACCTGTCCTGTCGCGCCCGAGCGGCGGCGCCGCCCGGAACCCACTTCAACAAACTGTTGACGTGCCACTGTCCCAAATCTAGGCTCCACGAAGCGGAAACCTGTTTCCATAAACCGTTCCACTGAACGGTTCCGCTGAACCCTCGTCTGCAAGGCCACGGAAGGTCCACGATGTCGCAGCGCGTGCTCACCACCGAGTCCGGCGCCCCGGTCGCCGACAACCAGAACTCCGCTTCCGCCGGCATCGGCGGCCCCCTCCTGATCCAGGACCAGCACCTCATCGAGAAGCTCGCCCGCTTCAACCGCGAGCGCATCCCGGAGCGCGTGGTGCACGCCCGCGGCTCCGGCGCCTACGGCCGCTTCGAGGTGACCGACGACGTCACCGACTACACGCACGCCGACTTCCTGAACACGGTCGGCAAGCGCACCGAGGTCTTCCTGCGCTTCTCCACCGTGGCCGACTCCCTCGGCGGCGCGGACGCGGTCCGCGACCCCCGCGGCTTCGCGGTGAAGTTCTACACCGAGGAGGGCAACTACGACCTCGTCGGCAACAACACCCCAGTGTTCTTCATCAAGGACCCGATCAAGTTCCCCGACTTCATCCACTCGCAGAAGCGCGACCCGTTCACGGGCCGTCAGGAGCCGGACAACGTCTTCGACTTCTGGGCGCACTCCCCCGAGGCCACGCACCAGATCACCTGGCTGATGGGCGACCGCGGCATCCCGGCGTCGTACCGCCACATGGACGGCTTCGGCTCGCACACCTACCAGTGGACGAACGCCAAGGGCGAGTCCTTCTTCGTCAAGTACCACTTCAAGACCGACCAGGGCATCCGCTGCCTGACCGCCGACGAGGCCGCGAAGCTGGCCGGCGAGGACCCGACCTCGCACCAGACGGACCTGGTGCAGGCGATCGAGCGGGGCGTGTACCCGTCCTGGACGCTGCACGTCCAGCTGATGCCGGTGGCCGAGGCGGCGAACTACCGCTTCAACCCGTTCGACGTGACCAAGGTGTGGCCGCACGCCGACTACCCGCTCAAGCGGGTGGGCCGCCTGGTCCTCGACCGCAACCCGGACAACGTCTTCGCGGAGGTCGAGCAGGCCGCGTTCTCCCCGAACAACTTCGTCCCGGGCATCGGCCCCTCCCCCGACAAGATGCTCCAGGGCCGCCTGTTCGCCTACGCGGACGCGCACCGCTACCGCCTGGGCGTCAACCACACCCAGCTCGCGGTGAACGCCCCGAAGGCCGTGCCCGGCGGCGCCGCCAACTACGGCCGCGACGGCCTGATGGCGTCCAACCCCCAGGGCCGGTACGCCAAGAACTACGAGCCGAACTCCTACGACGGCCCGGCCGAGACCGGCCGCCCGCTCGCGGCCCCGCTGCCCGTGTCCGGCCACACCGGCACCCACGAGGCGCCGCTGCACACCAAGGACGACCACTTCGTGCAGGCCGGCGCGCTGTACCGGCTGATGAGCGAGGACGAGAAGCAGCGCCTGGTGGCGAACATCGCCGGCGGCCTGTCCCAGGTCTCCCGCAACGACGTCGTGGAGAAGAACCTCGCGCACTTCCACGCGGCCGACCCGGACTACGGCAAGCGCGTGGAGGAGGCGGTCCGCGCCCTGCGCGAGGACTGATCGACAAGCTCGCGCACGGAACCCGGCGGGGAGGCCGGGGCCGTGTGCGCGGCCCGCGCAGGCACCGAAGCGGCCCGGATGAGGGGTGACCGCCAGGTGCCGGCGCGGGCAGGGCGAGGACCGCGGCGGCCAGCGAGCCAGTGCGGTGGTGAAGGGCGGGAACGCTTCTCCTACGACCTGAGGGGAGGAGCCGTTCCGGCCCGTCGCACCGCCGCGGTCCCGGCCAACCCCGCCTCTCGTGACCGAGAGGCCCCGCACACTCCGTCCGGCGGCGCGAACGACCTGTCGCGCCCAGCCTCGCGCCGCCGGACGGGTTCCACGTGAAGATCCCCTCACCGGAGGAACGCCTCACCGAGAACCTTCACCGGCCGGGAAGCGCCGGATGCGGACGGTCCCGCATCCGGCGCTTCCCGGCGTTCACCGGGTGCGGATTGCCCCTGCGCGCAGCAGCCTGGAGGCATGGCAACGGCACACCCACCCGAGCACCCGCACATCGTCGTCCACTCCCCCGCCCTGGACGGCTCCCGCCGGGTCACCTCCGGCGACGAGACCCTGGGCGTCGCCTCGCACATCGACGACGTCGCCGAACTGCTGCGCCTGGCCGACCTCTACGTCACCGACGTCGAGGACAGCGACCTGGTCGAGTGGCAGGGCGGCGGCCCGGAGGACTGGCCGGGGCTGCACGAGCACCACGAGCACCACGAGCACCACGAGCACCGCGGTGGCTGAGCGGGCGTAGGAGTCCCCCGCAGCGGGCACAACCCCGGCACGGCACGGGGCGCACGGGGGTGGGGTCGTGGACGGTGGCACGGAGATCGGGTGGGAGCCGCACCAGATAGCTCTGCTGGGAGGCGGACCGCCGGCCGCCGTCACGGTGGCGCTGGTCGCCCTGCACCTGCTGGGCGCCGTCGAGAACGGGCCGCGCAGGACGCTGTGCGCGGCAGGACCCGAGCCGGAGGGCCTGGGCCCGTTCGAGGGGACGGTGCTCGACTGCCTGCACGAACCGCTCACCGCTCGCGAACTGGTCCGGCACCCGGACGTGCGTCTGGCCCTGGCCCTGACCCGCATCCCGCTCGCGGAGGAAGGGCTGCTGGGCCGCCCGTGGCTGAGACCGACCCGCAGCGCACGCCGGCGCGTGGAGTTCTGGCGGGAGCGGCACCCCCTGCCTGCGGTCCGACACGGGCTGACGGACGAGGACACACTGCTCGCGGTCGCCCTGCACGGCGATGCCGCGCTGCGCCTGCTCCTGCCCCGCTTCGCCCTGCGGACCGGGCTGACGGCCCCGGGCGCACCGGCCGACGGCGTCCGCTTCTCCTTGGGCCGCGGCGGGTTCCTGAGGTGGCGCGACGCGTACGAGGACTCGGTCTCGGGCGACTGGGGCGGCGCGAGCCACGGGGATCACGCGGGCGGCTGCGGCTCCGGGGGCGGCGGCGGTGGCGGCCCGGACTGAGTGCGCGCACGCGAGAGCGGCCCGCCCCTCGGGGGACGGGCCGCTCTCGGTTCTCCGGGGTCCGAAGGGGTCAGGCCTTCAGGGGCTTGATCGCGGTCGGGGCGTGGCCCGGCTCGGTCGCCAGCTCCTCGAACTCCATGACGTTGGAGATGTCGTTCGTGCCCGACATGGAGATGTTGGTGACGCGCTCCAGGATCGCCTCGACGACGACCGGCACCCGGTGCTCGGCGGCCAGCTTCTTGGCCTGCTCCAGGGCCGTGCCCAGCTCGTTCGGGTCGGTCACCCGGATCGCCTTGCAGCCCAGCCCCTCGGCGACCTTGACGTGGTCGACGCCGTAGACGCCCAGTTCGGGCGAGTTGACGTTCTCGAACTCCAGGTTGACCTGGAAGTCGATGTCGAAGGCCCGCTGCGCCTGGCGGATCAGGCCCAGGTACGAGTTGTTGACCAGGACGTGGACGTAGGGGATCTTGTGCTGCGCGCCGACGGCCAGCTCCTCCAGCATGAACTGGAAGTCGTAGTCGCCGGAGAGCGCCACGACCTGGGCGTCCGGGTCGGCCTTGGCGACGCCGAGGGCGGCCGGGACGGTCCAGCCGAGTGGTCCTGCCTGGCCGCAGTTGATCCAGTGCCGCGGGCGGTAGACGTGCAGCATCTGGGCGCCGGCGATCTGGGAGAGGCCGATGGTGGAGACGTACCGGGTCTCCGGGCCGAAGGCCTTGTTCATCTCCTCGTAGACGCGCTGCGGCTTGATCGGGATGTCGTCGAAGTGCGTACGGCGCTGGAGGGTGGCCTTGCGCTCCTGCGCGGAGGCGGCCCACGCGGAGCGGTCGGGCAGCTTCCCGGCCGCCTTCAGCTCGCGCGCGACCTCGACGAACAGCTCCAGGGCGGCCTTCGCGTCGGAGGCGATGCCGTAGTCCGGGGCGAAGATCTTGCCGATCTGGGTCGGCTCGACGTCGACGTGGACGAACTTCCGGCCGGCCGTGTAGACGTCCAGCTTGCCGGTGTGGCGGTTGGCCCAGCGGTTGCCGATGCCGAGGACGAAGTCCGACTCGAGGAAGGTCGCGTTGCCGTAGCGGTGCGAGGTCTGCAGGCCGACCATGCCGGCGTTCAGCTCGTGGTCGTCGGGGACGATGCCCCAGCCCATCAGGGTCGGCACGACGGGGGTGCCGGTCAGCTCGGCGAACTCCACCAGCAGGTCGGCCGCGTCGGCGTTGATGACACCGCCGCCGGCCACGATCAGCGGGCGCTCGGACGCGTTGAGCAGGCCGATCGCCTTCTCGATCTGGGCGCGGGTGGCGGCGGGCCGGTAGACCGGGAGCGGCTCGTAGGTCTCCGGGTCGAACTCGATCTCGGTGGTCTGGACGTCGATGGGCAGGTCGATCAGGACCGGACCGGGGCGGCCGGAGCGCATCAGGTGGAACGCCTGCTGGAAGACGCCGGGGACCTGCGCGGCCTCCAGGACGGTGACCGCCATCTTGGTCACCGGCTTGGCGATGGAGGCGATGTCGACGGCCTGGAAGTCTTCCTTGTGGATCACCGCGGTCGGCGCCTGGCCGGTGATGCACAGGATCGGGATCGAGTCGCCGGTCGCCGAGTACAGGCCGGTGATCATGTCGGTGCCGGCCGGGCCCGAGGTACCGATGCAGACGCCGATGTTCCCGGGGTGGGTGCGGGTGTAGCCCTCGGCCATGTGCGAGGCGCCCTCGACGTGGCGGGCGAGGGTGTGCTGGACACCGCCGGACGCCTTGAGCGCCGCGTAGAAGGGGTTGATCGCCGCGCCCGGCACACCGAACGCGTCGGTGACGCCCTCGCGCTTGAGAATCTCAACTGCCGCTCGGGCAGCGGTCATACGAGCCATCGAGTACTCCTGCTCCGGCTGTCGGATTCACACTCCCGTCGCGCCCCGCGGTGAGCTTCTTCCGTAGCAACTTCCGTATAGCGAAATTTGTTTTCTACGATC
This sequence comes from Streptomyces sp. CCM_MD2014, assembly GCF_000772045.1. Taxonomy (GTDB): domain Bacteria; phylum Actinomycetota; class Actinomycetes; order Streptomycetales; family Streptomycetaceae; genus Streptomyces; species Streptomyces salinarius. Next base: position 1,938,726 of record NZ_CP009754.1, read on the forward strand.
TGGAAGTAATGTAAGTGGGCAGCCGGGGGCCGTCAAGAGAGGACGATGGGGGTCATGTCCGAGACCATCTCGGTGTGCTGCACCGCCTGCGGGCGCCGGCACCGCTACACGGCACCGTCGTACCCCTGCGCCTGCGGGGCGCCCGTGGCCCCGGAGCTGGACCCGCGCGGGGCCGTGACCGCGGTCACCCACCGGACGTGGGACGAGGAGTGGGTCGGGGTGCGCTGCGCGGCCTGCGGGGCACAGAGCCGGTGGCCGCGGCCGGAGCTGGGCTGCCCCTGTGGGACGGTGCTGTGCGTGCCGGTGGACCCGGCGGCGACGGGCCGGGCCGGGCGCACCCCCGGTTCACGGGTCCCGGCGCACCGGGCCGTCCCGATCCGCACCGCCCGCGACGCGGTCACCGCGGCCGTGCTCTACCTGCGCGGTCTGGGCCACCGGGACGTGCGCCGCGCCGACCAGCGGCCCCTGTCCGGCATCGGGCTGGCCGCGCCCGGCATCGTCGTCCAGGTGGATCCCACGGCGGGCGCGGCCTCGGTGCGGGACGTGGAGTGCCTGTGGCTGACGGCCATGGCGGAGTCGGCGCGGGGTGTCTACTTCTCGCTCGCCGGGTACGCCGAGGACGCCCGCGCCCGCGCCGACCTGCTGGACGTCCCGCTCTTCGTGCTGGACCCGACCGGAATGCCGCGTCCGGTCAACGCGCCGGCCGTGGCGCTGGACGCCACGGCCGGCTGACCCGACGGGCCCGCTACGGGCGGGCGTACCGCTCCCGCAGCTCCACCTTGCGCACCTTCCCCGAGACGGTCATCGGGAAGGAGTCGAGGAGCTGGAGCCGGCTGGGCACCTTGTAGTGCGCGAGCTGCCCGTCGCAGTACGCGCGCAGTTCCTCCAGCGTGAGCGGGTCGCCGGCGTCGCGCGGGACGACGCAGGCCAGCACCTCCTCGCCGTAGCGCTCGTGCGGTACGCCGACGACCTGGACGTCCGCGATCTTCGGGTGGGCGTACAGGAACTCCTCGACCTCGCGCGGGTAGATGTTCTCGCCGCCCCGGATGATCATGTCCTTGATGCGGCCGACGATCTCCACGTACCCGTCCTCGCGCATCACCGCGAGGTCCCCGGTGTGCATCCAGCGGCCGGGGTCGATGGACTCGGCGGTCTTCTCGGGCTCCTCCCAGTAGCCGAGCATCACGCTGTAGCCGCGGGTGCGCAGTTCGCCCGCGTCGCCGCGCGGCAGGGTCACTCCGGTGACCGGGTCGACGACCTTGACCTCGATGTGGGGCAGGACGCGGCCCACGGTGCCGGTGCGGTGTTCGAGGTCGTCGTCCATGCGGGTCTGCAGCGAGACCGGGGAGGTCTCGGTCATCCCGTAGCAGATGGAGACCTGCTCCATGTGCATCTCGGCGACCACCCGCTTCATCACCTCCACCGGGCACGGGGAGCCCGCCATGATGCCGGTGCGCAGGGAGGTGAGGTCGTAGGAGGCGAAGTCCGGGAGGTTCAGCTCCGCGATGAACATGGTCGGGACGCCGTACAGGGACGTGCACCGCTCCCGCTGCACCGCCTCCAGCGTGGCCGCCGGCTCGAAGGACGGGGCGGGGATGACGATGCAGGCCCCGTGGGAGGTGGCGCCGAGATTCCCCATGACCATGCCGAAGCAGTGGTAGAAGGGCACCGGCAGGCACACCCGGTCCTGCTCCGTGTAGCCGACCGTGCGGCCCACCCAGTAGCCGTTGTTGAGGATGTTGTGGTGGGAGAGGGTGGCGCCCTTGGGGAAGCCGGTGGTGCCGGAGGTGTACTGGATGTTGACCGGGTCGTCGCAGCTCAGCTCGGCGGCGAGGGCGTCGGCCCGTTCCCGCGGCACCGACGCGGCGCCCGCGGTGAACTCGTCCCAGGACGGGTCGCCGATGTAGACGGTCTCGCGCAGCGCGGGGCACCGGCCGCGGACCTGGTCCACGATCGCCCGGTAGTCGCTGCTCTTGTGGGCGAGCGAGGCGACGAGCAGGGTGATGCCGGACTGCTTGAGGACGTACTCCAGTTCGTGGGCCCGGTAGGCCGGGTTGACGTTGACCATGATGACGCCGATGCGGGCGGTGGCGTACTGGACCAGGACCCACTCGGGGCAGTTGACCGCCCAGATGCCGACCCGGTCCCCCTTGGTGACGCCCTTGGCGAGCAGGCCCCGGGCCGCCTCGTCGACGGCGGCGCCGAACTCGGCGTAGGTCCAGCGCCGTCCGGAGGGGACGTCGACGAGGGCCTCGCGGTCCGGGTGGGCGGCGATGGCGCGGTCGAGGTTGGCGCCGATGGTGTCGCCGAGGAGCGGGGTGGTGCTGGTGCCGTGGGCGTAGGAGAGGGTGGTGGTCACCGGAAGTCCTCCTCGCGGTACTCGTTCGCGGAGCCGGCCGCCGTGGCCTCGCGCAGTTCGATGCGGCGGATCTTGCCGGAGACGGTCTTGGGCAGCTCGCCGAACTCCAGGCGGCGCAGCCGCTTGTAGGGGGCGAGGGTCTGGCGGGAGTGCTCGAAGAGCACCTTGGCGGTGTCCGGGCCGGGCTCCCACCCGGCCGCCAGCACGATGTACGCCTTCGGCACGGCGAGGCGCAGCTCGTCCGGGGCGGGCACGACCGCGGCCTCGGCGACCGCCTCGTGCTCCAGCAGCGCGCTCTCCAGCTCGAAGGGGCTGATCTTGTAGTCGGAGGCCTTGAACACGTCGTCGGCCCGGCCCACGTAGGTGAGGTAGCCGTCCTCGTCCCGGGCGCCGATGTCACCGGTGCGGTAGTAGCCGCCGGCCATCGCCTCGGCCGTGCGGTCGGGGTCGCCGTGGTAGCCGGTCATCAGGCCCACGGGGCGGTCGGACAGGTCCAGGGCGATCTCGCCCTCGTCGGCGCCGGGCGCGCCGGTGACCGGGTCGATCAGTTCGACGCGGTAGCCGGGGCTGGGGCGGCCCATCGAGCCGGTCTTGAGGACCTGGCCGGGGCTGTTGGAGACCTGGACGGCGGTCTCGGTCTGCCCGAAGCCGTCGCGGATGGTCCGCCCCCACAGGCGCCGGACCTGCTCGATCACCTCGGGGTTGAGCGGCTCACCTGCGGCGACGACCTCGCGCGGCGGCGTGGCGAGCCGGCTGAGGTCGGCCTGGATGAGCATGCGCCACACCGTCGGCGGGGCGCAGAAGGTGGTGACCCCGGCCCGGTCCATCTCGGACATCAGCCGGGTCGCGTCGAACCGCGTGTAGTTGTACAGGAAGACGGTCGCCTCGGCGTTCCACGGCGCGAACAGGTTGGACCAGGCGTGCTTGGCCCAGCCGGGCGAGGAGATGTTCAGGTGCACGTCGCCGGGCCTCAGCCCGATCCAGTACATGGTCGCCAGGTGGCCGACGGGGTACGACACGTGGGTGTGCTCGACCAGCTTGGGGCGGGCGGTGGTGCCGGAGGTGAAGTACAGCATCAGCGGGTCGTCGGCGGCGGTGGGCCCGTCCGGGGTGAAGGCGTCCGGCGCCCCGTACACCTCCCCGTAGGGCCGCCAGCCCGGTCCCGTCGTGCCGTCGCCGACCGCGACGCGCGTGTAGTCGCCGGGCACGTCGTCGAACTTGCCGGTGTCCTCGGCGCGCACGATCACGTGCTTCACCCGGCCGCGGTCGACGCGGTCGCGCAGGTCGGCGGGGCCGAGCAGCGTCGTGGCCGGGATGACGACCGCGCGCAGCTTCATCGCGGCGAGCGCGGTCTCCCACAGCTCCACCTGGTTGCCGAGCATCACGAGGATGCGGTCCTCCGGGCCGACGCCCCACTCGCGCAGGCGGTTCGCCACCCGGTTGGAGCGGGCCGACATCTCGGCGAAGGAGACCCGGACCTCGCGGCCGTCCTCCTCGACGATGTGCAGCGCGGGACGGTCGTTGCCCTCGGCGATGACGTCGAACCAGTCCAGCGCCCAGTTGAAGTTCCCGGGCCGGGGCCACCGGAACCCCTCGTAGGCGGCGGTGTAGTCCTCGCGGTGTTCCAGCAGGAAGTCCCGTGCGCTGCGGAACTGCTCCGTGGCCGTCGTCATCTGTCCTCCTCGGTGCCGGACCTTGCCGGGCGGCTCCGTGTCATCGTCTAATCCGTGATGTGGGTCTCACTACCCCCGAACGGGGGTGTGCGTCCCGGGACCAGCACGGCGGTCGAGAAGGAGGACGGGACGAGTGGCGGTGGACGCGGCCGGGACGGCTCAGATCCGCAGCGCGCTGGTGCGGCTGCGGCGCACGACCGGGCTGCCCGTCGCCTTCGGCGGGCTGGTGGAGTCCGGACGGCGCCAGGTGCGCATCAGCGAGCTGAGCGGCACGGCCACCACCGCGCTCAGCGCCCTGGCGGTGACGGCCGGCAACGGGCTCGGCGGCCGGGCGGTGGCGCTGTCGCGGCCGTGCGCCGTCACCGACTACTCCGTCTCCCGGCAGATCAGCCACGAGTACGACCTGCCCGTCGCCGCCGAGGGCCTGCGCTCGGTCCTCGCGGTGCCGGTGGTCGTACGGCGCCGGGTGCGCGGCGTGCTGTACGGCGCGCTGCGCACGGCCCAGCCGCTGGGCGACCGCACGCTGGGCGCGGCCGTCGCGGCGGCGCGGGACGCGGAGCAGGCGCTGGTGCTGCGGGACGAGGCGGACGAACTGCTGGCGGCGGCCTCGCCCCCGCCGGCTCAGGCGCCCGCGCACGATCCGGCGGGCGGCGCGGCCTGGGAGCAGGTGCGGGAGGCGCACGCGGCGCTGCGCGCGCTGGCCCCGCGGATCGCGGACCCGGCGCTGCGGGACGAACTCCTGCGCGCGTGCGGCCTGCTGGCGGCCGGGGACGGGCCCGCCCCGGGGCCCCGGCTGGCGCCGCGCGAGGTGGACGTGCTGGCCTGCGTGGCCGCGGGCGCGACGAACGGGGCGGTGGCCGAGCGGCTCGGGGTGGGTCCGGAGACCGTCAAGAGCTATCTGCGCTCGGCGATGCGCAAGCTGGGCGCCCGCACCCGCACGGAGGCCGTCGCGGCGGCCCGCCGGACGGGGTGGCTGCCGTAGGACGCGGTGGCCGGCGCGGCGCGCGGGCCGGGGTACGGGCGACCCTGCGCGTCCGGGCCGGCCGGGATTTCCCGCGTGATTGCTTTCGGCGCTTCGGAGTTTTGTTATTCGGCTCACCCGGCCGTCCCTCCGTAATGCAATGCCCCGGTGCCTAATATTGGCCCGGACACGACATACGGAGGGGAGCGGTCACCGTGCCACGGGACTTCGCGGAGGCTGCCGGCCGCCGCTCCGACCTGGTCATCGGGCGGGAGGACTCGTTCGGCGCGGCGCGTGAGCAACTCACCCGGGGCGGCAGTGTGTTGCTGTACGGTCCCGCCGGAATTGGAAAGTCGACGGTCCTGCGCACCCTGGCCGCGGAATACTCCGGCACGGCGCACACCGTGTTGCGCTGCTCGGCCACCGAGTCCGAATCCCACCTCCCCTTCCTCGCCCTCGCCGACCTGCTCGGCACGGTCCTCGACGAGGTCTCCCCCGCCCTGCCCGCCGCGCAGCGCACCGCACTGGAGTCGGCGCTCACCGGCCGCGGCGAGTCCACCCTCCAGCGCGACGGCCTCGCACTGCGCCTGGCCGTCCTGTCCGCGCTGCGCGCCCTCGCCGCCGCGGGTCCGGTTCTCGTCGTCGCCGACGACCTCCAGTGGCTGGATGCGGCCAGCGCGGAACTCCTCGGCTTCGCCGCCCGCCGCCTGGGCGACACGCCGGTACGGCTGCTGTGCGCGGTGCGCACCGAGGGACCGGAGACCGGGGACGCGGAGTACGACCGCCACCTGCGCGCCTCCCCGCCGGACACCCGGGCGGTACGCCTGGGGCCGCTGACCCGCGCCCAGGTGTCGGCGCTGCTCGACGAACGCGGCTACACGGGCCTGCACCGCTCCACCGTCCGCGACATCCACCGCACCAGCGGCGGCAATCCGCTCTTCGCCCTGGAGCTGGGCCGGGCCCTGGCCGAGAGCCCCGCCGCGCCGCGCCCGGGCGAGCCGCTGCCGGTGCCGACCTCGCTGCGCGCCCTGGTCCTGTCCCGCCTGGAGATGCTCTCCGACGAGGCCCGCCGCACCCTCCTGGTGGCCAGCGCCGGCGCCCGCCCCACCCCGGCCCTGCTGCACGCGGCCGGCCGGGAGAACGCCGAGGCGGAGACCGCGCAGGCGGCGGCGCTGGGGCTGCTGGCGCCCGACCCCGAGGGCCCGACCGTGCGGTTCGCGCATCCGCTGATCTCGGCCGCCCTGTACGCCGAGGCCCCGGCGTCGGAACGGCGGGCCGCGCACGCGGCGTTGTCCACGGCGGCCTCCGACCCGATCGAGCGTGCCCGGCACCTGGCGCTGGCCACCACCGGCACCGACCCGCAGGTGGCGGGCCGGCTCGCGGAGGCGGCCGCGTTGGCCCGGGACCGCGGGGCGCCGTCGGTGGCCGCCTCGCTGGGGCTGCTCGCCGCCCGCCACACCCCGGCGGACGGCGACCCCGGCCCGGACGAGCGCCGGCTCACGGCGGCCGAGGACGCCATCACGGCCGGTGAGCCGGACCTCGCCCGGGACATCGCCCGCGAGGTGCTGACCCGGGCCACCGCTGCCGGCGAGCGGGTGCGGGCGTGGATGGTGGTGATCGAGGCGGCCGGACAGGCCCTCGGCGAGGTCGACGCCGTCTTCCCGCAGGCGCTGGCCGACGCGGGTGACGACCCGAGGCTGCTCGCCCTGGTCCACTACCAGCTCGCCTGGCGCTCCCTGGTGGTGCAGGGCGACTTCGCGAAGGGCCGGGAGGACGCCGCGCACGCGGCCCGGCTGGCGGCGCGGGGCGGGGACCGGCGCACCGAGCTGCTGGCGCTCGCGTTCCAGGCGCAGTCGGAGACGCTGATGGGCCACCCGGACGCCGCGGCGACCATCCGGCGGGCGCTCGAGGAGCCGCAGGACCCGCGGGTGGCCTGCCATCACAACGGGGCGGGCTCCTCCCGGTTCCGGTGGCTGGTGATCAACGACCGGCTGGCCGAGGCGCGGACCGCCGTCACCGTGCTGCTGCGCGAGGTGCGTCGGCGCGGCATGGCCGAGAGCGAGGTGCACTACCTGCGTTTCCTCTCGGAGACCGAACTGCATTCCGGCCACTGCGGCCGCGCCCTCGAACTGTCCCGGGAGAGCCTGACCCTGGCGCGCGACGCGGGCATCGGGGAGGGCGCGGGCGTGATGCAGGCAGCGCTCGCCGAGGCAGCGGGCGGCGACCCGGACCGGGCCCTGGAGCTGGCACGGGAGGCGGTGCGGCGGACGGAGGAGGACGGCGACGTCGTCTACCTGTCGCGGGCCCTGGCGGCGCTCGGGCACGCGCACCTGGTGGCGGGCGACGCGGTGGCGGCCGTACGGGCGCTGCGCCGGGTGCGGGAGCTGGAGGCCGGGGCGGGCATCACCGACCCGGCGCGCGGCCGCTGGCAGGGCGACCTCGCGGAGGCGTTGGTGCGCACCGGGCAGCCGGCCGAGGCGATGGACGTCATCGAGGTCACCCGGACGCACGCGCTGCGGCTCGGGCGCGGGAGCGTGCTCGCCGTCCTCGACCGCTCCGAGGCGCTGGTGCGGGCGGCGCGGGGCGAACACCGGGCGGCCGTGACCCGGCTGACGTCGACGCGGGAGCGGCTGGCCGGGCTGGGGTTCGGCCTCGAGGAGGCCCGGGCGGTGTTCGCGCTGGCCGAGTTGCACGCCGAACGTCCGGGACGGGCCCCGGAGCCGGCGTCGTACGACGAGGCGGCACGGCTGTTCCGGCGGTGCCGGGCGCTGCCCTGGCTGCGGCGGGTGGAGGCGGCCGTCGCGGCGCGGGCGGCCGGTCCGGCCCCGGCGCCCGCCGCCGAGCCGGACGGTCTGGCGGGGCTCGCCTCGATGGAACGCCAGGTCGCCGCGCTCGTCATGGAGGGCGCGACCAACCGGGAGATCGCGTCGCGGCTGTTCGTCAGCGTCAAGACGGTCGAGGCGACGCTGACCCGGGTCTACCGCAAGCTGGGGATCCGCTCCCGCGTCGACATCGTCCGGCTGGCGGCGGGCCGGCGCCCCGACTGAGACGAACCGTCCCGGCGGCCGTCGGGTTTACCGGCGGTAAACCGAGGGTTTTCCCTGCCCGCCGCCCCTAGGGGGTTCCCTCATTGGGTGGTCCGGACCGCCGGTTCTAGCGTGAACACGTGCCGCTCGCCCGGGCATACGGGGGTCTGTCCCGAGACCCCCGTCCCGCCCCCCACGCCCGGGCGACCCCCCACCGGCGACCACCCGAGGAGACTCATGTCCGGGCTCACCCGCTCCAGACCGACCGCCGCCACGGCCGTCGTCGGCGCCATGGACACCTGCCGGGGCGAGAGCGGCGGACCCCTGCTTGCCGGGGGCGCCCCGGCAGGTTCACCGATCTCCTGAGCAACCCTCAGGTGCAGACCAGGGGGCGTTGCGGGCCTCCACGAGCGGCCCGCAACGCTCCCTCTCCATGTCCGCCGCCCCCTTGTCGTGCCCGTCGTTCATCGTGCCCGTCGTTCATCGTGCCCGTCGTTCGCGGGTGGTCCGGACGCTCATGCGGACTCGGGCCGCCAGCGGGTGCGGTGCCAGGCAGGAGCGGGCCTCGTCGAGGGCGCCGTGGGTGAGCCGTCGCAGGACGGGCCCCGGTTCGGCTCCGGGTTCGAGCAGCACCCGTACCCGGGCCCGGGACCGCTTCTTCCCGGCGGGCAGGGTGACGTGGGCGCGGTCGACGCCCGCGGTCGCCTGCGCACGCCGGGCGACGGTGCCGGCCAGCGCGCGGGAGCGCAGGGTGAGGGACGAACCGGCCAGCGGCAGCCGGCGCCCGCCGCCGCGGCGGAACTGGGCCAGGAACCAGGTGAGGCACAGCAGCAGTGCGAGCGCCGTGCCCGCGACGACGACCGGAGTCCACCAGCCCTGCCCGCGCAGGTCGGCCAGGCGGGCCCGGTCGAGCAGCACCGTCCCCGCCTCCGGCGCGGGCCACCACCCGGGCAGCCGCGCGGTGACCGCGTCCGAGGTGAGCGCCAGCCATGCGCCGCCGGCCGCAAGGACCGCCCCGGTCAGCGCGAGCAGCGTGCGGTTCAGCGCGTTGCGCAGGGGATTCACGAGTCGCTCTCCTTCGGTACGGGCCGCCCGGCCGGGCGCTCGCCGGTGTCCGGTCCGTCCCCGGAGGCGGGCGCGGGCGGGTCCGCCGCCGGCGGGCGGTCGTCCGGCGCCGGCCGGACCGGGGCCGCAGGTAGGGGAGCCGTCTCGTCGCCGGAGGTCTTCGGACCGGCTCCCCGCACCGGGCCGTCCGCCGCGGGCGGCTTCCGCTCCCCCGCCCCCGACGCGAGCGGCACTCCGTCCGCCAGTTCCGTGCCGGGTGGGCGCCAGTGCGGGTCCGGGCGGAGGCTGATGCGGGGGGTGAGGCGACGGGACAGGCCCAGGGTGGCGAGGGCGGTGTCGGTCGCGGCGCGGAGGGTGGCGCGGGTCGTGGTGCGGTCGCCGAAGGACAGGCGGGCCCGCACCCGTACGCGGCTCCGGCCGCAGCGCACGCGGACGTGGCTCACACCGGGGACGGCCGACGCGGCGTCCCGCACCAGTTCCGCCGCGGCGGCGCGGTCCAGGACCGCCCGTTGGCCGGGATGGCCCGGTACCGGTGCCATGGGCAGGACGCCGCGCAGTCCCGGGGTGAGGGCGAGGCAGAGCAGCCAGAGGCCCAGCGCGGCGGCGACGGCCCCGCCCGCCACGACGGCGGTGTCCCCGGGACCGTGCGTCGACAGCCAGTCGACGGCCTCGGTGCGCGGGCCCGCGGGGCGCCGGCCGGCGAGGTGCACCGACAGGATGTCGTACAGGACGAACGCGCACGCTGCCGCCGCCGTCAGGGCCACGAGCGCCGCCGGGATCCGACGCGCGGACCACGGGCGCCGCCGGGTCGCCCGGCCGCCGGACCGGGTGCTCCCGTGGGCCGGGGGCGGCTGCGGGGCCGCCCGGTCCGGGGACAGGGACTGGACGCGGACGGTGGCCTCCCGCACGGTGAGGCCGCTCAGCTCGGCCACCCGGTCCGCCATCCGGCCGCGGACCTTCTCCCCGGCCTGGCCGAGCACCGCCGGGTACGGGAGCCGCACGTCGACCGAGACGTCGGCGCGGCGCCCGTGCACCACCGCCGAGCCGTGGGTCACCCGGGCCCGCCGTCCGGCGAGGTCGGTCTCGGCGGCGGCCCGTTCCGCGATCCGGCGCACGGCGCGGTCGGCGACGACGGTGCGGCCCCGCTCGGCCGGTGCCGGGCGGGCGGGGTCCCCGGCGGCCGGTGCCTGACGGGCGGGGTCCCCGGCGGCCGGTGCCTGACGGGCGGGGGCCCCGGCGCTCGGTGCCGTAGGGGCCCGGGTCCCGGCGGCCGCTGCCGTACCGGCACCTCCCGCAGCGGCCGGGGTGCCCGTCACCGGGGCCTCCGGTCGCCGGCGGTCAGGAACTCGCGCCAGTCCGTGCCGTTGTCCGCCAGGCGCCCCAGCACCGCGCCGACCGCACCCAGGGCGGCCACCAGCAGGAACGCGCCGAAGCCGCCGAACCACCCGGCGAAGGCCAGCGCCATGCCCACCAGCATGCCGATCATCGCTCTGCTCATCACTCGCCTCCGCCTCGAAACCTGCTTCGCATCCCGCGCCGCGCTCCCCGCGCGGTCACTCCACGCGTGCCTCCGCCGGGCGCTCCTGGTCCTCCTCGTCGGGCAGGTGGACGTCGTTGACCGTGATGTTGACCTCGACGACCTCCAGTCCGGAGATCCGCTCGACCGCGTCGATGACGTTCTCCCGGACGTCCCGGGCGAGGTCGGCGATGGGCACGCCGTACTCGACGACGAGGTCCAGGTCGATCGCGGTCTGCCGTTCGCCGACCTCGACCTTGACGCCGCGGCCCACGTTGGGCCGGCCGCCGGGCACCCGGTCGCGGACCGCGCCGATGGTGCGGGACAGGCCGCCGCCCATGTCGTACACACCGGGGATCTCGCGCGCCGCCATGCCCGCGATCTTGACCACCACGACGTCGGCGATGGACGTGCGGCCCCGGGTGGCGGCGGGTTCGGTGGCGCCGGCGGTGCCGCCGCTCACGGTCGTCGCGCCGCCCTGCGCGCCCCGGCCGGTGCCGCCGGCCGTGCCCGTCGTGCCGTTCTTCTTCTCGGACTTCGTCTCGATGGTGGCCGTCTGCGGTGCGGTCGTCATGGTGTCCTCCGTCAGCCGTCGGTCGTTCGGTGTTCTGGAGGTTCGACACGGACGGCCGCCCGGCGTTACGCCACCGCGGGATTTTTTTCCGGGTGTGCTCGCCTAACGCCGTGGGCAGCCGATGTGTCCCACGAGGGGAACGGTGTGAGTGAAGTGGAGAGGAGCGCGCGTGCCGGGTGACGACGGACTGCTCGCGGTGCGGGCCGCCGAGGGCGACGAGGACGCCTTCGAGGTGCTCGTGCGGCGGCACGCGCCGGGGCTGCTGCGGCTCGCGGCGAGCATGCTGGGCAGCCCCGCGGAGGCGGAGGACGCGGTGCAGGACGCCTTCGTCAGCGCCTGGCGCCGGCTCCCCGAGTTCCGCGGGCAGTCGGCGTTCGGCACCTGGATGCACCGCATCGTCGTCAACCGGTGCCTCAACATGCTGCGTTCGCGGCGTCCGGTGGCGGACCTCGACAGCGTGCCCGAGCCGCAGGCGCCGGACCACGCCGTCTCCCCCTCCCGGGCCGCCGAGTCGCACGCCGCCGCGGTGGCGCTGGGGCGGTCGCTGGCCGAGCTCTCCCCGGAGCAGCGGGTGTGCTGGGTGCTCAGGGAGCTGGAGGGCCAGTCGTACGAGACGATCGCGGAGACGGTCGGGATCAGCCCGGAGGCTGCCCGCGGCCGGGTGTTCCGTGCACGACGCTGCCTGACGGAGGCGATGACGGCATGGCGATGAACAGCGACGCGGAACTGCCCGGGCCCGGCGCCGGACCCGGATCCGGCGGCGCGGAGGAGTCCGCCGACGACGAACGGCTGGCCTGCGGGCGGCTGCTCTCCGAGGTGTGGGAGGCCCGGGAGGGCGGCTCGGACGACCCGGACACGGACCGGGACCGGGCCCCGGACCGGGACCCGCACCTGCGCACCTGCCCGCACTGCGCGGCGGCCGTACGGCAACTGGACCTGCTCGGCGTCGCGGTGCGCGAGGCGGGCGGCGGCCGGGAGTCGGAGTGGGACGCGGGGGCGCTGACCGAACGGGTCATGGACGTCGTACGGCTGGAGCTGCGGCCCGGCCGGCCGCTGCCGCTCGGGGAGCGCGAGGAGGACCTGTGGGTGCGGGAGGCGATGGCCGCCAAGGCGTTGCGGGCCGCCGCCGAGACCGTGCCGGGGGTGCGGGCGGGCTCGTGCCGGATCCGTCCCGCCGAGTCCGGCGGCTCTCCCTCGCGGGGGCCCGTCCGGGTGCGGCTGGAGGTCGTCGTACCGCTCACGCCGCGGCTGCGCGACCTCGCGGAGGAGGTCCGGCGGCGGGTGCGCGGGGCGGCGGACGACGCCCTGGGACTGCCGGTGGACCACGTGGACGTACACATCACCGACGTGACGGAACCGGCCGGGGCGGACCCGGACGACCCGGCCGGCACGGAAGAAGGGAACCAGCCGTGACCGCTGCCGCCACCGGCCGTGACGCGCTCGCCGGCACCGTCGCACGGGTCGCCGCCGGCGTGCCGGGCGTCGCCTTCCTGCGGCCCGGCCTCGTGGACCTGTTCCGCTCCTCCGCGCGCACCGCACCGCAGGGGGCCGAGGGGCGGACGCCCGCGGGTGTGCGGGTGAGCCGGGCCTCCGGGGCGGGGCCGTGGGAGGTGGACGTGCAGATCGTCGTCCGCCGCGGCCACCACGCCCTGACCGTCGCCCGCGCGGTCCGCGACGCGGTGGGCGCCGCGCTGACCGAGTCGGCGCCCGGAGCGCAGGTGACGGTCACCGTGGCCAACGCGGTGTGAGTGACCGGCGCGGTGCGGGAGTGGGCCGGCGCCGCGTGAGGGTGGCCGTTCGTGTCCCGTTCGGCGGGGTCAGCAGGTGGGGCGGTAGGGCAGGTGGGGCAGCAGTTCGCTCCAGCGGGCGGGGGTGAGGTCGCCGCCGGTGCGGGTGCAGACGCGGCTGAGCGCGCGGTCCGTGTCCAGGGTCCAGATTCTGGCGGTGAGGTCGTTGCCCACCGAGGCCAGGGTGTCGCCGTCCGGCGCGAAGGCGACCGACGTGACGGTGTCCAGGTGGCCGGTGAGCGCGGTGCCGAAGGCGTCGGCACGGGCGGGGTCGGCCACGTTCCACAGCCGTACCGCGTGGTCCTCGCCGCCGGTGGCGAGGGTGCGGCCGTCCGGGGAGTAGGCGACGGAGGTGACACCGCCACGGTGGCCGGTCAGCTCGCCTCCCAGGGGGCGGGCCCGGCCGGGGTCGGTGACGTCCCAGAGCCGTACCGTGCGGTCCCGGCCGCCGGTGGCGAGGACGTGGCCCTCGGGGGCGAAGGCCACCGCGTTGACCCAGTCCCCGTGGGCGGTGATGGGCTCGCCGACGGGCCGGGGCCGGTCGCGGTCGCCCACGTCCCACAGCCGGGCCGTCTTGTCCTGGCTGCCGGTGGCGAGGGTGTGCCCGTCCGGGGAGAAGGCCACGGCGCCGACCCAGTCGGTGTGGCCGGTCAGGGGCGTGCCCACGGGGCGCACGTGGTCCGGGTCGCGCACGTCCCACAGGCGGACCCGCTCGTCGACGCCGCCGGTGGCGAGGGTGCGGCCGTCCGGGGAGAAGGCGACGGCGAGGACGCCGCCCGGGTGGGCGTCCGGGACGGTGGCCGCGGGGACGGGCCGGGCCGGGTCGGAGACGTCCCACAGCCGCAGGGTGCCGTCCTCGTCGCCGGACGCGACGGTGCGGCCGCCGGGCGCGAAGACCGTGGTCAGGACGGGGGCCTCGTGGCCGGCGAGAGGGCGGGGCAGCGGGCGTGGCGGCCCCGGCCGGCGGACGTCCCAGAGCCGGACCAGGGCGTCGTCGGTGCTGGCGGCGGCGAGCAGTCGGCCTCGGGGGTCGTACGCCACGGAGGTGAGCGGGTTGGTGAAGTCGGTCAGGACGCCGTCCGGCAGGTGCCACAGGCGGACGCTGTGGTCGGCGCCGGTGGTGGCGAGGGTGCGGCCGTCCGGGCCGTAGGCCAGGTCCCACAGACCCTCGGTGTGCCCGGTCAGGGGCTCGCCGATGCGGTGCGGGTAGGCGGGGTCGGCCACGTTCCACAGGATGACCGTGTCGTCCTGTGCGGCGCTGGCCAGGGTGTGGCCGTCCGGGCTGAACTCCACGGACCACACGGCGGCGGTGTGCGCGGTCAGCGGTTCGCCCAGGGCGCGCAGGTCCCCCGTCCCCCGCACCTCCCACAGGCGGACCGTGTCGTCGTAGCCGGCGGTGGCGAGGGTGTCGCCGTCCGGGGAGAACGCCACCGACCAGACCGCCGCGCCGTGCGCGTGCCGGGGTTCGCCGAGCGGGGCGGGCCCGTCGGCGCCGTCCGGGCGCCACAGCCGTACGGTTCCGGTGTGCCCGGCCGTGGCCAGGGTGCGGCCGTCCGGGGAGAAGGCGACGTCGCGGACGCTGCGGGCGTCGGCGCGGGCCGGTGCGCCGACCGGTGCGGGCCGGGCCGGGTCGCCCAGGTCCCACAGGCGCAGGGTGCCGTCGTCGCCGACGGTGGCGAGCGTGCGGCCGTCGGGGGCGAAGGCGACGGAGGTGACGGACTTGCCCGCGTGGCTGACCAGGGGCTCGCCCAGGGGCCGGGGCCGGCCGCGGTCCCGGGTGTCCCACAGCCGGATGCCGCCGTCGTGCCCGGCCGCCACCAGCACGGTGCCGTCCGGGGAGTACGCCACCGCGCCCACCGGCCCCCCGGCGATCCGCAGCGGCTTCCCGAGCCGCCGACCGGATCCGGCCGTGTCCCACAGCCGTACGGTGCCGTCGTGGCCGCCGCTGACGAGGGTGCGGCCGTCCGGGGCGAAGGCCACGGCGCTGCCGATGTCGTCGTGTCCGGGCAGCCGGGTGGAGAGCACCCGGCCCGCGTCCGTGGTGAGCGCGGTGCGCAGTTCGGGGGTGGTGCGCATGCCGAGCGCGGCGACGTCGAGCCGGGCGGAGAGGGCGGCGTTGGTCTCCCGCAGCCGGTCGGCCTCGGCGGTGATCCGGCCGAAGACGGCGTCGTCCCGCTCGGACTGGGCGGCGGCCCGTGCCCGGAGCGCGACGACGGCGGTGCCCGACGCGACGACGACCAGCAGGGCGAGGACGGCCGACAGCCCGCGCCGCAGCCACACCGCGCGACGCCGCCGGTGGATCGACGCGGCCAGGAACTCGCGCTCCGGCGGGGTCAGTTCCCCGGGCGCCGGTCCCCCGCTCGCGTGGTCGTGGCCGAGATCGCGGCCGAAGGCCTCCCGGGCGGCGGCCAGCCGTGAGCCCGCGTAGAGCGCGGCGTTCTCCCGGCCGAGGGCCTGCCAGGTGCGGGCGGCCTCGGAGAGCGCGCGGTGGACGCGGAGCCGGTCGCGTTCGGCGTCGATCCAGCCGCGCAGTCGCGGCCACGCGGTGATGAGGGCCTCGTGGGCGAGTTCGACGGTGCCGTCGTCGAGGGTGAGCAGCCGGGCGGCGACGAGCCGGTCGAGCACGGCGCGGGTGCCGTCGGCGTCGCCGAGGTCGAGTTCCGCGTGCTCGGCGGGGCGCCGGGTGTCGGGGGTGCCGTCGCCCGGGGCGACCAGCCGCAGCAGGATCCGCCGGGCCAGGTCGGCCTGGGGCGCGGTCAGTTCGCCGTACACCTCCTCGGCGGTGCGGACGACGGCGCCGCGCAGTCCCCCGGCGGCCTCGTATCCGGTGACGGTCAGGGCGCGGCCGGTGCGGTGCCGCCACGTCTCCAGCAACGCGTGCGACATCAGCGGGAGTCCGCCGGGCGCGTCCACGACCTCGTCGACCAGGCGTGCGGTCAGGGCGCGTTCGACGACCAGTGAGGCCGCGGCGGCCGGGCGGACGACGGCCTCCCGCAGCTCCTCCCGGCTCATCGGGCCGGCCAGCAGGGTCGCGTCCTGCAACGCGGCGGTGAGGCCCGGGTGTTCGGCGCAGCGCCCGAGGAAGTCGGCGCGTACGGCGACCACCACGCGCAGCCGGCTGTCGGCTGCGGTGGCGGTGAGGAGGCGGTCGATGAAGGCGTTCCGTTCGGCCGGGTCGGCGCAGAGGGTGTACAGCTCCTCGAACTGGTCGACGAGCAGCCAGGTGTCCGCGTCCGTGTCCGGCACGGGGTCCAGACGGCCCGCGTGGGTGGTCATCGGTGCGGCGCCGGGCGTGAGGATGCGTACGGCCGCCGGCGCGGCGGGAGCGTCGGCGCCCGCGTCCGGGGCGGGCGTGCGCAGGCGCGGGATCAGGCCGGCCCGCAGCAGGGAGGACTTGCCGCTGCCCGAGGGGCCGAAGACGGCGGTGAAACGGTGCCCGCGGGTCAGTGACTCCAGTCGGTCGACCAGCCGGTCGCGGCCGAAGAACAGGGCGGCGTCGTCCGGTTCGTAGCGGGTCAGGCCCCGGTAGGGCGGGCGGGTCTCCTCGGCGGCGGCGGCGAGTGCGGCGGCCTCCGCGCTCGCCGTCCGCCAGCGCCGCTCCCACTCCGCCGGGTCGCCGCCGCAGACGTCCACGTAGGCGAGGGTCACCGCGAGGGTGGGCAGCTGCCGTCCGGCCGCCGCCTGCGACAGGGCCGTCACCGAGAACGGGACCTTGTCCGCCATCGTCCGGTACGTCGGGCGCCCCACCGACTCCCTCAGGGCACGGAGTTCGGCGGCGAACCGCTGCACCGGTCCGGCCGCGGGGTCCAGCCGTCGCTCCCGGCGCCCCGCTCCGTTTCCGCCCACGTGTGCCCCGCCCCGCCGTCGCTCTCGGTCCCCGCCCGGACGCCCACGGTAGGGAGGCGCGGGAGCGGGCGGCAAGCTCGGGGCTGCTCATCGGGGCGTGGCGCACGGGGAGTTCACGGCGCCTTCACGCGAGGTCCGCAGCTTCCGGCCGGCTCCGCGGCGGATTCCGCATTGTTCAGTGCCGGGCGCGGGCTGCTGAACAACGGTGCGCGGCGGTGGAATCGGTGTCCGGGGGAGTGCGGGGCGGCACGACCGGCTCCGTCGCGGTCGCGCCACCCCGCACCCGTTCCCCCTGCCCGCGAAGCACGTGAAGGAAGTGATCCGATGACCACCGAGGCGACCCGTCGGCCGCGGAGCGTGACGCTGGCGGTGGTGCTGGTGATGCTGGGAGCACTGACGGCGGCGACCACGGCGACCGGCCCGCAGGGGCCGGCCACGCTGGTGCTCCTGCTGCTGGCGGTCTGCTTCTGGTTCGCGGTCCGGGCGGGCCGCGGCCGGCGCACCGCCCGGACCGCGACGAGCGGTCTGACCGCGGTGCTCTTCGTCGTCGCCACGCCGTTCGCCCTCGACGATCCGCTGTACGGCGGCACCACGCTGTTCCTGGCCGCACTGCTGGCCGTCCCGGGCGTGGTCCTGCTGTACCGGCCGGCCGCCGAGGCGTACGTACGGGCCCGCAGCGGGGAGGAGATCGACGAGGAGTCCGCGGTATGACCGGGCCGCGCGAGCCCGATCCGCTCGCCGTGGCCGTGGGCAACGCCTCGCTGCTGGGGGCGGGTTACCTGCTGCTGGGCCGCCGGGCCCTGTTCTGGGCCGCCGCGGTGGTCACGGCCTCGCTGCTGTGGCTGACGTACGCCACCGCCGAGACCTGGTGCGAACTGCTGGTGGTGCTGTGGTGGGCGGCGGTCGTCGCGCACGGCCGGTGGCTGGCGCGGCGGCACCCGGCGGCGGCGCCGCGGCGCGGACAGCGGGTGCTCGCCCTCGCCCTCACCGTGCCGGTGCTCGCGGCCGCGGGGTGGGTGCGGTACGACGCGTACGGGATCGAGGACCGCGTCACCGACGCCCGCGCGGACGGGAGTTGCCGGGCCGCGGTGGACGCCCAGGAGAAGGCGGGGTTCCGGCACCGGCTGGTCGCCGCGCCGGTGGCCGCCCGGGGCGACACGGTGGTGGAGGCGTGCGAGCGCCTGGACGCGGCGGCGGGCTATCTGAGCGGCGGGCTGACCGGCGACCTGGACATGCTGGAGGCCGCCTTCGAGCGGCTCGGCGCGGTGCTCGGCGAGCCCGGCAACGAGCGGACGGTCGAGGCGACCCTGGACCGCTACCTCGGGCGGCTGCCCACCGACGACGGCTGCCGGAACGTACGCATCGCGGACTGGCTGCGCGACCGGAGGACCGGCCCGAAGGACCTGACCGGCCCCGCCTCGGCCACCGCGGCCCGGATCGCCCCGGGGGCACTCGCGGAGTGCGGTGACGCCCTGATGACCGACGAGGAGTGGGCCGACGCCCGGGAGGTCTACCAGCGGCTGCTCGACGAGCATCCGGGTGCCGGCCGGGCGGACGACGCCCGCGAGGGGATCAGGAAGGCGGGGCTGGCGCTCGAACTGATCCAGGTCCGGAATCTGCTCGACGAGGCGGACGGCATGGACTCCGGATACTGCCGGAACCCGGCGAAGTACTCGGCGGCCCCCGCCTACCGCAAGGGCCGGAGCGGTGCCGTCTTCGTCGGCCACACCGGATACACGGACAAGCTGCCGGAGGAGTGGCGGTCCGACACGCCCGATGCCGCGCTGGTGGTGTGCGCGGACGAGACGCAGGCGGGGGACGTCGTCGAGACCTGCCGGTACCGGGACCACAAGGGCCGCATCGGCAGTGTCCGGTTCAACAAACTGGCGGTCCGGGTGAAGGCCTACGCGCTGCGGACCGGGAAGCTCGTGACCGACCGCACGGTGCAGATCGGCGGCGAGAGCTGCCCCGCCACCCTCGGGTACTTCGGCTCGCTGCCGTCCCGGATGGCCGTCACGCCCTCGGACGCGGACGTGCGCGACGCCTTCGGGCCGGTGGTCGGGCGCTGACCGGACGCCGTTGGCCGCCGCACCGGGGGTTGCCGGGGCGCCGGCGGGGCACCCGGGGGCACTGTGTACGAACCGGACAGAACCCTGGTGACCGGCTGGTTCAGCTTCCTGCACGGGGAGGCGACGGCCGGGGACGTGCTGGCCCTGGCACGGGTGGAGCAGGTGCTGCGGGACGCGGGGGCGGCGTACGACGTCGTGTGGAGCCCGGGGTTCCGCGCCGACGGCACGCACTTCGCGGACGTGGACCCGGCGGCGTACTCGCGGCTGGTGTTCGTGTGCGGGCCGGTGCACGAG
The DNA here is from genome assembly GCF_000772045.1 of Streptomyces sp. CCM_MD2014. Classification (GTDB taxonomy): domain Bacteria; phylum Actinomycetota; class Actinomycetes; order Streptomycetales; family Streptomycetaceae; genus Streptomyces; species Streptomyces salinarius. The sequence goes on from NZ_CP009754.1 coordinate 1,957,896, forward strand.
GCGCAGGTCGAGGAGTTGCACCGGCGGTTCGCGCACTGTGTGCGGATCGCCGTAGGCGTCTCCGTGGTCGACGCGGACTCCCCGGCCGTCACCGGCTTCCACCGGGTGCTGGCCCGGGACGGCGCCGGAGACGGTCCGGGGCTGGATCTCGCGGCCCGTGCTCCGGCGCTCCCCGAGGTGCCCGTGGTCGGGGTGGTGCTCACCCACGGGCAGCAGGAGTACGGGGGGCGGCGCCGGCACGAGGAGGTCGCGGCAGTGCTGACGCGCTGGCTGGCCGGCCGGGACTGTGCCCGGCTCGAGCTGGAGACGCGGCTCGACGCGCACGACTGGCGGCTGTGCGGCACGCCGGCCCAGCTCGAGGCCGTGCTGTCCCGGCTCGATCTGGTCGTCACCGACCGGCTGCACGGGCTGGTCCTGGCGCTGCGGGCCGGTGTTCCGGCGCTGGCGGTGGATCCGGTGGTGGGCGGTGCGAAGGTGACGGCGCAGGCCCGGGCGTGTGGGTGGCCGGCGCTGGTGCCCGCCGAGCGGCTCACGGGGGTCTCGGCGGACGCGTCGCCGGAGGGTTCGGCGGAAGTCCCCGCGGGGGTCACGGCGGAGGGGATGCTCGAGCGCTGGTGGGACTGGTGCCTGGCCGACGGGCGGGCGCAAGCGGCGCGCATCGGCGCGGGGTTCCGCGCGGCGGAGTCGGTGCCGGACGCGGCGGACGGGTTGGCGGCGGCGTTGCGGGAGGCGTCGGAGACCGCGGCGGAGCGATGAGCGGACGGGCGGACGGGGTGGCGGCGGCATTGCGGAAGGCGTCGGAGACCGCGGCGGAGCGATGAGCGGACGGGCGGACGGTTGGTCACGGGCTGCGCGGGCACTCGACGACGGTCGGTCCGCCCCCCCGGGAGGAAACATCGTGTCCATCGGCCGGCTCCCCGATCACGAGCAACGCATACTCGACGAGGTCGAACGGGCCCTGCGCCGCGATCGCCGCCTCGACCGGCGCCTGCGCACGCTGCGGTTCCGCCGCTGCCCGGACCTCACCCGTCTGGCGGCCTACCGCCCGCGCACCCCGACCGTGCTCCTGCTGCTCGTCGTGGCGGTGACGCTGATGGTCGTGGGCATCGTCACGTCCGCGCCCGGCGTGATCTGGGCGTTCGCCGGTGTGTGGCCGGTGGCGCTGTTCGCACTGTTCCGGCTGCTGTGCCGCTGGACGGAGGGTTAGCCGGCCCACCGTTCGCGCGCTCCCCGTCCGGGGGGGTCAGCCGGTGTAGCTGCGGGCCGTCGAGTCGCGCTGGGCTGGTTCCAGTGAGCGGAGCCGGGCCTCGACCTCCGGCGGCAGCACCCGGCGTTCGCGCAGCACCCACGGCAGCGCGGCCGTCGCCTGTGCGAAGGCGCGCAGGGACGCGGTGTCGCGGGGGACGGTGCGGGCCAGGTGGAGGGTGCGCCGCAGGGCGGGGCCGACCGGGCGGCGCAGCCAGGTGAACCACAGGGTGTTGCGGATGCCCTGCGCCCGGCGCACCGTCGAGTCCCGTACCCGTGACGGGTGGTGATGGATCGTCAGGTGGTCGGCGTACGTCAGCCACCAGCCGTCGGCGGCCAGGTCGGCCGCGAGCAGCTCCTCCTCGCCGCCCAGCCACAGCCGCGGGTGGAAGCCGCCCGCGGCGCGGAAGGCGTCGGTGCGCAGGACGGTCGCGGCGGCCAGGAAGGAGCCGAGCGCCGGTCCGGGGAGCCAGTCGGGGCGGGGTACGGGCGAGTCGCGCAACTCCTCGACGATCGGGTCCTCGGTGCCGTCCGGTTCGACCAGGATGCGCGCGGTGACCGTGCCGACCGCCGGGTACCGGTCGAGCAGGTCCGCGGCCCCGGCCAGGGAGCCGGGCGCCCACCAGGAGTCGTCGTCGCAGAAGGCGACGTAGGGGGTGTCGACCTGGCGGATCGCCAGGTTGCGGCCGACGGCGCCGAGGTTGCGGCCGGGCTGGAGGAGCCGTACGCCGGGATGGTGGCGGGCGACGGCGGCGGCCGTGCCGTCGGTGGAGCCGTTGTCGGTGACGATCACCGGGGGCTGCTCGGGGAGTTCGGCGAGCCGGTCCAGGGTGCGCAGGAGTTCGGGGCACCGGTTGTGGGTGATGACGACGACGGTGGTCCGGGGGTCCGTCATGAGGCGGCCGCTCCGTCGAGGAGGCGGGCGGCCCGTTCCACGTGCGGGGGCAGGGGCCTGCGGGCGCGCAGGGCGGCGGGCAGGCGGGTGAGCGTCTCGCGCAGGGCGTGCCGGGCGTGCGGGTCGCGGCGCGCGTCGGCGGCCAGGGCACGGGTGCGGGCCAGCGCGTACGGGAGGGGGCGGCGCAGCCAGGCGGTGAGGAGTTCGTTGCGCCGTACGACGGCCGGGCGGCCGGTACGGGGGCGCGGGTCCGGGTGGTGGTGGGCGACCACGTCGGGGCAGTGTGTGACGCCCCAGCCGCGGGCCGCGAGGTCGTAGGCGAGCAGGGTTTCCTCGGCGCCGAAGAAGAGCAGCGGATGGTAGCCGCCCGCGTCGAGGTAGGCGGTGCGGCGGGCTACGGCGGCGCAGCCGAGGAAGCCGAGCACCTGGGTGCCGGGGAGGTCGGTGGCCGTACCGAGCGGGGAGTCGGCGAGCAGGTCGTTGAGGGGGTCGGCGGCGTCGGCGGCACCGACGAGGGTGCGGGCGGAGAGCAGGCCGAGCCGGGGGTGTTCGTCGAAGTGCCGGGCGGCGGCGCTGAGGGCGCCGGGGGCCCACCAGGAGTCGTCGTCGCTGAACGCGACGTACGGGGTGTCCAGGGCGCGGACCCCGTGGGTGCGGGCGAGGGCGCCGCGGTTGACCGGCATGGTGAGGACGCGGACCTGGGGATAGTCGCGGGCCAGCATGGCGCGGGTGCCGTCGGTGGAGGCGTTGTCGACGACGAGGATCTCGGGTCGCTCGGGCAGGGCGAGCAGGTTCCGTACGGTGACGGCGAGGCTCGCGCGTCGGTTGCGGGTGGCGATGACGATGCCGACGGGGGCGGGTCGCGCGGGGTCGCCGGGGTGGGGTCGTTCTCGGGTGGCCGTCGGGCCGTGGTGCGCGGCGTGGTTCATGGTGCCTCTTCCGGGGTGTCCGGGGGGTGCGGGGCGTCCTGGGCGTCGAGGGTGTCCAGCGCGTCCAGGGCTTCGAGCACGGCGTCGGGGCCGATCCGCAGCAGCGCGGGGTCGGTCTCGCGGCCGTGCGGGTCGCCGTCCGGGCCCGGGTGCCACAGGGCGCGGTGCCGGGGGTGGGGCGGCGGGCCCCAGCGGCTGGGCGGGACAGGGCCGAAGAGGGTGACGGAGGGCGTGGCGTGGGCGACGGCGAGATGGGCGATGCCGGTGTCGCCGCTGACGACGGCGCGGGCGCCGGCGACGAGGGCGGAGAGCCGGTCGTGAGGCAGGCCGCCGCCGAACACGTCGGTGTCGGGCAGGTCGGCGAGTTTGGCCAACCGGGCCACCAGGTCCGCCTCGTCCGCTCCCCCGGTGACCACGACCCGGCGCCCGCGTGCGCGCAGCGGCTCGGCGACGGCCGCGTACCGCTCCACGGGCCAGCAGCGTGAGGGGGCGCCGGCGCCGGGGTGCAGGACGACGGCGCCGGGAGCGGGGGACGGTGTCTGCGGGCGCGGCAGCCGGAGGTCGGTGGGGTCGGCGGCGATGCCGTAGGCGCGCAGCAGCCGGCACCACCTCTCCCGCTCGTGCTCCTCGGCGTACCAGACCGGGCCGTCCACCTCGGGGGTCTCGGGGTGTGCGAACGCCAGCAGCCTGCCCGGGCGCAGGCGGGCCAGGAGGCGGTGGCTGGGCGGCCCGTTGCCGTGCAGGTCGACGGCGACGTCGGGGGGCGGCCCGGTCCAGTCGAGGGTGCGCGGGACGGCCCGCCCGGGTTCGGCGGCGGGCAGCACCCGGTCCACGGCGCCGGTCTCGGCGGCCACGGGGGCCAGCTCGGCGGGGCAGGCCAGCACCAGTTCGTGCCCGGGGTACGCCCGCCGCAACGCCCGCAGCGCGGGCACCCCGGCCAGCAGATCCCCGAGCCCGAGGGCGCGCAGGACGAGTACGCGGGGTGCGCCTGCGCCCTCGCGCCGGGCCGCTTCCGGGCCGGTCCGGCCCATCCCTGCGGGCGGCGGGTGCACCGGGTCCCCGGTGACGGGCCCGCCGGCCGACCCCGAAGACGCGAGGCCGCCCTCCCGGACACTGTGGATTCCCTGCCTCATCGTGCCCCCTCAACGCCGACCGCCCGGCCCAGCGGCGGCCGGCCGTGCAGCGTGGTCCTCGACCGTGCGCCACGGCCGGCCCCTCCCGTCCCCGGCGACCGGAGCACGCGCCCGGACGCCGACAGGACCGCAGCCGACGCCCGCACCGGCCCGGCGCCTGCGTGGGACCGTTCCCCGGGCGTCATCGGGCTCCCTCCGCCGCGCGGGCCAGCAGGGCCGTGGAGGAGCGGCCGTCGAGGTAGGGCAGGAGGACCGCCTGGCCGCCCCACTCCTGGAGGAGCGCGGCCTCGGGGAGGTCGGCGCCGGCGTAGTCGCCGCCCTTGACCCAGACGTCGGGGCGCAGGTCGCCGAGGAGGCGTTCGGGGGTGTCCTCGTCGAAGACGGCGACCGCGTCGACGCAGGCGAGGGCGCGCAGGACGCGGACGCGGTCGGCGAGCGGGTTGACGGGGCGGCCGCCGCCCTTGCGGCGCCGGACGGAGGCGTCGGAGTTGACGCAGACCACCAGGCAGTCGCCGAGCCGGCGGGCGGCCTGGAGGAGGCCGACGTGCCCGGCGTGCAGGAGGTCGAAGCAGCCGCCGGCCGCGACGACCGTGCCGTGTTCGGCGCGGATCCGGGCGGCCAGGACGCGGGGGTCGTCGGTGTCGGGGAGCGCGGCGAGCGCCCGGTCGGAGCCGGCCGGCGGTACGGCGGCCGCGCCGCCCGCCGCGACGAACGCCGTGGCGGCGCTCACCGCGCCCTCGACGGCCTCCCCCACCAGCGCCCCGTCGGCGAGCAGCCCGGCCGCGGTGGCCGCGAACCGGTCCCCCGCCCCGCAGGAGTCGCCGTGGTGGGCGGCGGGCGCCGGCACGAGGAGGGGGTGTTCGCCGTACGACAGGAGGGCGCCGCGCGAGCCGAGGGTCACCGTCACCGCGGCCACCCGCCAGTCCCGCACGAGGGCGGCGGCGTTGAGCGCCGCGGCGCGCAGACCGCCCGGGCGGGCCTCGGACGGTGCGAAGCCGCGGGCCTCCTTCTCGGCGGGGGTCACGAGGCGGGTGCCGGGGACCGGCGGGCCCCCGCGCGGGTGGGGGTCCCAGACCAGTGGCGGACGGGCGGCGAGCGCGTCGCGCAGGGCGTCGGCCGCGCCCCGGCCGTAGTCGGAGACCAGGACGGCCCGGGCGGAGCGCAGCACGTCGCGGGCCTCGTCCGTGGCCTCGCGGACCCGGCCGCCGCCCCGGTCGAGGCGGACGACGGGACGGTCCTGGGCGAGGACGCGGGTCTTCTCCGGCACCGTGCCGGTCAGCGGCAGCGGGACCAGGTTCAGCCAGGGTTCGAGCAGTTCGCGCAGGGCGCGGCCGGCCGGGTCGTCGCCGACGCCCGTGATCAGCGTGACCTCGCGGCCGTCGCGGGCGGCGAGGTACGCGGCGAGGGCGGCGCCGCCGGGGCGGATCCGCTCGGCGCACTCCGAGACGACCGGGACCGGCGCGTCCGGGGCGAGCCGGTCGGCGGAACCGGTCAGGTCCCGGTCGAGCAGGGCGTCGCCGACGACGACCAGCGGGGTCCTCCTGTCAGCCTTGGCGGCCATGCCCGTCACCTCCGCTTCCGCTGGGCCGCGCGCCCGGCACCGCGGGCGGTCCGTGCGCCGCGTGCCCCCCGCTCCAGGGCCGCGTCGAAGGCCGCGCAGATCATGTGGACGGCGACCAGGTGGATCTCCTGGACGGTGGCCGTCGACGGTGCCTCGACGCACAGGGACTCGTCGCTGCCCGCCATGAGCGGGTTGGGCGCGCAGCCGGTGAGCGCCCACACCCGTACGCCGGCCGCGCGGGCCGCGTCGGCCGCGGAGAGCAGATTGGCGCTGGCCCCGGAGGTGGACAGCAGCATCAGGACGTCGCCCTCGCGGCCGTGGGCGCGGACCTGGCGGGCGAACACCTCGTCGACGCCGTAGTCGTTGGCGATGGCGGTGGTGGACGAGGTGTCGGCGTGCAGGGCGATCGCGGAGAACGGCGGGCGGTCGTCGCGGTAGCGGCCGACGAGTTCGGCGGTCAGGTGCTGGGCCTGGGCCGCGCTGCCGCCGTTGCCCGCGGCGAGCAGCCGGCCTCCGCCGCTGAGCACGGCCGCGAGGCGGTCGCCCCAGCGCTGGGTGACGTGCGCGGAGGCGCGGAACGCGCCCAGTGCTTCCAGGAGTTCGTCGCAGTGCCCGACGACGGGCGGGTGCACGGTCATGACGCCACCTCCGTGGACACGGCGTGTTCGGAGCAGGTCAGGCGGTACACCTGTTCCGCGCCGTCGGCGACGCGCGCCCAGGTGTAGTGCCGCAGGACGCGTTCGCGGCCGTTCCTGCCGTACTGGCGGCGCAGCCGCTCGTCGGCGAGGAGTTCGCGGGCGGCCTCGGCCACGGCCTCGGGGTCCTGCGGGGCGACCAGGCGGCCGGTGACGCCGTCGGCGACGGAGTCGCGGTGGCCGCCGACGTCGGTGGCGAGGACGGGCACGCCGCACGCCATGGCCTCCAGCGGCACGATGCCGAACGGCTCGTACACCGGCGTGCACAGCACCAGGTCGGAGCTGCGGAGCAGGGCGGGCATGTCGTCCGGGTCGACGGCGCCGAGCAGCCTGACCCGGTCGGCGACGCCGGCGCGGCGGGCTACGGCGGTCAGCCGCTGGGCCTCGGGTTCGGCCTCGACGGCGCCGGCGGGCGGGCCCCCGGCGATGAGGAGTTCGGTGTCGGGGATGTGGGCCAGGGCGCGGACGGCCAGGTCGTACCCCTTGCGGGGGACGAGCCTGCCGCAGGCGAGCAGCCGGTGCGGCAGGCGTCGTTCGGGGGTGCGGCCGGTGTCGGCGGCGGGGTGGAAGTGCTCGGCGTCCACGCCGCAGGGCACCACGGAGACCTGGCGGGGCGGGACGCCCATGTCGCCGAGTTCGACGACCTCGTCGGTGCAGGTGGCCAGGACCCGTGCGCAGCCGCGGCCGAGCTGCCGTTCGATGCCGATGCGCTCGTAGGGGCTGGTGTCCCGCATGCCCTGGTGGCGGCGCTTGACGGTGCCGAGGGCGTGGAAGGTCTGCACGAGGGGGATGCCGTGCGGGGCCACGCCGATCTGCGAGGCCATGCCGGACATCCAGAAGTGGGCGTGCACGACGTCGGGCCGCTCCCGGGCCCAGGCGCGGGCCAGGTGGGCGCCGAAGGCGGGCATGTGCGGGAACAGTTCGTCCTTGGGGACCGACACGGGTGGTCCGGCCGGTACGTGTTCGACGACCGCGCCGCCGGGCAGGGGCACCCGGTCGGGCAGTCCGGTGGCGTCCCGGCGGGTGTAGACCGTGACGTCGTGGCCGCGCGCCGCCAACTCCTCCGCGAGACGGGCCACGTAGACGTTCTGTCCACCGGCGTCGACGCCGCCGAGCGCGGCGAGCGGGCTCGCGTGCTCGGACACCATGGCGATCCTCATCGGGTCACCTCCTTGAGCAGCCGCTCCCAGTCGTCCAGGAAGCGGGACAGCCCGTAGTGGGCGAGGGCCGCCGCACGGGCCCCGTCGCCGACCGTCCGCGCGTGCAGCGGGTCGGCGAGGAAGTCGCGTACGGCGTCGGTCAGTACGTCGATGCGGTTGGAGACCACTCCGGCGCCGGGGGGCACGGCCTCGGCGACCTCGGTGGTGGCGAGGGCGACCACGGGCATGCCCAGGTGCATGGCCTCCAGCAGGGACAGGCCGAGGGAGGTCCAGCGGACGGGGTGGACGTAGACGCGGCGGCGGGCCAGTTCGGTGTGCAGGTCGCTCTGGGGGACGTCCCGGGTGCGGCAGCGCCCGGGGTCGAGGCCGAGGTGCTCCGCGAGGCCTTCGGTGCGCATGCCGAACACGTCGAGCGGGGCGGCCCGGGAGAAGACGGGGAGCAGGTCCGTCCCGGTCGTACGCCCGCGCCGGATCGGCTCGTTGACGACGACGGCGGCACGCTCCAGTTCGCCGGTCCAGCGGTGGCCGGGGTCGACGATGCCGTGCTCGATGACGGTGCTGTCGGCCGGCCCCGCGTCCCACATCAGCCGGTTGAAGTGGGTGACGTGGACGAGGGTGACGCCCGGGATGCCGGCGGCCGGGTGGCGGGTGCGGGGCACGTCGCCGTCGGGGGCGTTGTGCTCCAGGTAGACCAGCGGCGGGCGGCGGCCCAGCCAGCGGTCGACGAGGTCGAGTTCGTGCGGGCGCTGGAGGATCACGAGGTCGATGTGCTCGTCCCGCAGCCGCTCCGGCGGTACTTCGACGACGGAGCCGGGCCAGTCCCAGGTGCGGGCGCGGCCGAGGCCGTCGGGTCCGCGGTCGGGGGTGACGGGGACGAGGTAGGTGTGCGGGCCCTGCACGAAGGCCGTGGTCCACGACCCGTGCACGTGCCAGATCAGGATCCTCATGTCTCCCCCATCGGTTTCTCGGCGGCCGTCAGCTTTTCGACGGCGGCGGCCACGTCGGTGGCCGTGACGGTGTTCAGGCAGGGGTGCCCGGGGACGGGGCAGTCCCGGGCCCTGCTGTCGGCGCAGGGCGCGTCCTGGTCGCCCAGCAGCACGTAGGGGACGCCGTAGGGCCGCCAGCGTTCGGCGGGTACGACGGGGGCGAACAGGGAGACGACGGGGGTGCCGACGGCCGCGGCGAGGTGGGCGGGCGCGGTGTTGCCGGTGACGACGACGGAGGCGCCCGCGAGGACGGCGGCCAGTTCGGGGGCGTCGGTGCGACCGCCCAGATCGGTGCCGTGCCGGCCGGCGACGTGGGCGGTGAGGTCGCGCTCGCCGGGTCCCCCGGTGACCAGGACCCGGTGTCCGGCGGCGGCGAGTTCGCGTACGGCCTCGGCGGCGCGTTCGGGGCTCCAGGCGCGGGCGGGGACACTGGCGCCGGGGTGCAGGACGACGTAGGGGCCGGGGCCGGTGAGGGTGTCGGCGGGCGGCGGGGTGTGCACGCGCAGCCGTCCGTCGTCGGGGCGGGGGAACCCGGCCGCCTCGGCGAGGTCGAGCGCGGCCTCGGCCTCGTGGGCGTGCGGGGCGCGTTGGTGACGCAGGTCGAGGAGCGATCCCGGGTAGTCCACGCTGTCCGCCGCGATGTACCGGACGCCGGCCAGGCGCAGCACCAGGGCGGTGGGCAGCGGGGACTGGTGGAAGGAGGTGAGGATCAGCGCGGTGTCGGCGTCGATGCGTGCGACGAGCGCGTCGATGTCCTCGCGGCTGACGTCGGGCGGCGCGAACCCGCCCCAGGGCGCCTCCCACACCAGCACCTCGTCGACGCCGGGCAGGAGCCGGGCGGCGGGCGCGCCGCGTGCCCCGCAGAGCATGGTGACGTGGTCGGCCCGCGCGGCGACGGCCCGTACGGCGGGGCCGGCGAGCAGGACGTCGCCGAAGCTGTCGAGCCGGGTGACGAGCGCCTTCATGCCGGCCTCCCGCTGCCTTCGCCGCGCGCGCGTGCCGTGCCGGCGGCGGGCGCGGTGCGCGACCGGGTCTGCGCTGCGCCGTCCGCGCCCCGGGCGGTGTACGCCGCCGGGGCGGGCCGCTCGCCGGCGGGGACGCGTCCGCCGGGCGGGCCGTCGAGGACGGTGCGTACGGCGGTGAGGAGGTCCGGGGCGACGTGGGGTGCGGCGGCCGTCTCCTCGGGGCGGGTGCGGTCGTTGGGGACGAGGATGCCGTGGGCGCCGGCGCGTTCGGCGGCCTCCATGTCCGCGCCGATGTCGCCGACCACGACGCAGTCGGCGGGGCCGGCGCACAGGCGTCCGGCGGCCCACAGGACCATGCCGGGCTGCGGCTTGCGGCAGTGGCAGCCGTCGTCGGGGCCGTGCGGGCAGACGGCCCAGACGTCGAAGGGGCCGATCAGCTCGTCGATGCGGCGGTTGACGCGCCGGACGTCGCCGTCGCCGATCAGGCCGCGGGCCACGCCGGACTGGTTGGTGACGACGCCGACGCGGACGCCGTGTTCGCGCAGCAGGGCCACCGCCTCGCGGGCGCCTTCGACGGGGCGGACCCGGTCCGGGTCGCCGTTGTAGGGGACGTCGTGGACGAGGGTGCCGTCGCGGTCGAAGAGGACGGCCTTCACGGGGCTGCCTGCGGCGCTCATGCGGCCACCTCCCGCCAGGCGGGGGCGGCGCGGTGGCGCCACAGTCCGCTGAGCCGGTGCCAGGTCGCGGCGGGCGGGATGAGCGCGCTGGTGACCAGCATGGTCGTGACCTCGTGCCGGGTACGCGGTCCCGGCGCGATGCGGGCCCAGGCGAACTCGGCGGTGCCCGCGGCCCAGCCGGCCCCGGCCACTGCGGCGGCCCGGGGGCGTCCGGCCAGTGCCAGGGCGAGGGCTGCCGCCCCGGCGGCGGTGATCGCCGCGTGGCGCCGGATCCGGCCCCGGGGCGCGACCGCCTTGGCCCACCAGTCGGGGCCGTGCAGCCGCCGCATCAGGGCGTCGTCGGCGTTGCCGCGCTGCTGCTTCAGGGAGACCCAGCGTGCGGCGGGGCGTACGGGGTGCCGGGTGGTGCGACGGCCGCGCCGGATGCGCCAGCCCGCGTCGAGGACGCGCAGCGCGAGGTCGGCGTCCTCGCGGAAGGCGCGGGTGAAGCGTTCGTCGAAGCCGCCGACCTGTTTGAGCACGTCGGTGCGGTAGGCCATGTCGGCGGTGATCCACCTGGCCCGGGCGAGACCGGCGGTGACGCGCTCCCAGTCGGTGGGGCGGCGCTCGCCGGGCAGCGGCACGGCGATCACGCCCTGCACGGCGCCGGTGTCGGGGGCCGCCTCGGCGAGGTCCTGGATCAGCTGGTCGCACCAGTGGGGGCCGACCTGGACGTCGTCGTCGAGGAAGGCGGTCCAGGGGGAAGTGACCGCGCGGCAGCCCGTGTTGCGGGCGGCGGCGGGACCGCGCCCTCCGCTGCGCAGCACCACCGTGCGCTCGCGCAGATCGCCGAGGACGGTCAGGGCGTGTTCCAGCGCGCCCGGGTCGGCGTCGGGGTCCGGCCGGTCGTCGACGAGGACGATCTCGTCGGGGCCGGGTCCGTGCGCGGCGACCAGCGCGGCCAGGCAGTCGGCCAGCGTGTCGCGCACCAGGGTGGGGACGACGACGGCGTACCCGGTGCGCGGGCTGCCGGTCCCGGGGGCGGTGCTCATGCGAACGCCCGTCCCCGGCGCACCGCGAAGGGGCCGATGGCCAGCAGGTCCACGGGTGCCGAGCCGAAGCACTCCAGCGCGTCGCGCGGGTCGTCGACCATGGGCCGCCCGGCGGTGTTGAGGCTGGTGTTGACGACGACGGGCAGCCCGGTGCGCCGTTCGAAGGCGGCCAGCATGCGTGCGACGAGCGGCTCGCGGCGTTCCTCGACGGTCTGGATGCGGGCGGTGCCGTCGACGTGGACGACGGCCGGGATGCGGTCGCGCCAGTCGGGGGCGACGTCGTGCACGAAGAGCATGTACGGGCTGGGGACCGGCCCGGTGAAGATGTCGGCGGCGCGGTCGGCGAGCACCATCGGCGCGACGGGGCGGAACTCCTCGCGGCCCTTGACGTGGTTGAGGCGCTCGAGGTTCTCCGCGCGGCCGGGGTGGGCCATCAGGGAGCGGTGTCCGAGGGCGCGCGGCCCGAACTCGCTGCGGCCCTGGAACCAGGCGACGACGCCGTCCCGGGCCAGTTCCTCGGCGACGGTCTCGGCGATGTCGTCCGGCTCCTCGTAGGGGACGGCGGCCGTCTCCAGCCAGGCGCGGATCTCGTCGTCGCTCCAGCCGCGGCCGAGGTCGGCGCCGGGCATCGGCTCGGGCGCGGCGCCCTCCTGGGCGGCGGCCACGTGCAGGGCGCCGCCGAGGGCGGTTCCGGCGTCGCCGGCGGCGGGCTGGACCCACACGTGCCGGTACGGGCCGCGGGCGGCGATCTTCGAGTTGGCGACGCAGTTCAGCGCGACGCCGCCCGCCATGGTCAGGGCCTCGCCCCCGGCCTCGCCGTGCAGCCAGTGGACGAGTTCGAGGAGGAGTTCCTCCAGTACGGCCTGGGTGCTCGCGGCGAGGTCGGCGTGGTCCTTCGTCCAGTCCTCGCCCTTGGCGCGCGGCGGGGCGAGGGCCGCCCAGTCGACGCCGTGGGCGCGGAAGCCGCCGTCGCCGGTGGCGTGGATGTGCTCACGGAGCCGGTCTAGGTGGCGGGGGGTGCCGTAGGAGGCGAGGGCCATCACCTTGTACTCGTCGCTGCTGCGCAGGAAGCCGAGGTGCTCGGTCAGTTCCTCGTAGACGAGGCCGAGCGAGTGCGGCAGTGCCTGCGTGGCGAGGACGTCGAGCTTGCCGTCGCGGTAGCGGCCCGCCAGGTGGGAGGCGGACTCGCCGCGGCCGTCGAGGACGAGGACGTCGTTGTCGGGGTGCGGCGAGGCCGGTCCGGCGGAGGCGGCGTGCGCCACGTGGTGCGGGACGAAGACGACCTGGTCGGGGTCGAGCCCGGGCAGCGCCTCGGCGAGGAACTCGGGGGCCCGGCGGGCGTACTCGAGCCGCAGCGGGTCCCAGGGGTCGTCCAGGCCCAGGTCGCGGGCGGGCCGGGCGAGCTTGGGGTCGAAGGAGTAGGCGACGGCGTCCAGCTCCCCCGGCCGCACCCCGGCGTGCTCCAGGCACCACCGCGCCGACAGCTCCGGGACCTCCCAGGCGGAGAAGGGCACCGGGCGCTTGCCGTGCTTGCGCCGGCTGAACCGCTCCTCCTCGGCGGCCGCGACCGTCCGGCCGTCGACGACGAGCGCGGCGGCCGGGTCGTGGAACAGGGCGTTGATACCAAGGATGCGCATGGGGCGGACTCCTCTCTCGGCGTCGCGGGTGCCGCGGGGCAGTTGCCTCAAACACTTGGAGACAGGTCACTTCCGGAGAAAAGCGAATGCATCACCCTAAGTGACCGTTTCGGACCCGGGTCAGGCGGCGACGGCGTGCGCGAACCAGCCGATGGTGCGCTCCAGCCCCTCGCTCCAGCTCACGACCGGCCGCCAGCCCAGCCGCTCCCGGGCCAGGGAGGTGTCCGGCTTGCGCCGGCCGGGGTCGTCCACGGGACGCTCGACGAAGCGGATGCGGGAGCCGGAGCCGGTGAGTTCGACGACCCGGCGGGCCAGCTCCAGCATGGTGATCTCGTCGGTGCCGCCGATGTTCATCGGCCCGGTCTCCCCGGACGCGGCGAGGGCCAGGACGCCGGCCACGGTGTCGTCGACGTAGCACAGGGAGCGGGTCTGGCCGCCGTCGCCGGCGACGGTGAGCGGCATGCCGTCGAGCGCCTGTGCGATGAAGGTGGGCACGGCCCGGCCGTCGCCGGTGCGCATGCGGGGGCCGTAGGTGTTGAAGATGCGGACGATGGCGGCGTCGGTGCCGTGCACCTGGCGGTGCGCGGTGACCAGGGCCTCGGCGAAGCGCTTGGACTCGTCGTAGACGCTGCGCGGGCCGACGGGGTTGACGTTGCCCCAGTACGTCTCGCGCTGCGGGTGCTCCAGCGGGTCGCCGTAGACCTCGGAGGTGGAGGCGAGCAGGAAGCGGGCACCGTCGGCGTGGGCCCGCTCCAGGGCGTTGCGGGTGCCGGTGCTGCCGACGTCGAGGGTCTCCAGGGGCAGCCGCAGGTAGTCGGCGGGCGAGGCGGGGCAGGCGAAGTGCAGGACCAGGTCGAACCGGCCGGGCAGGCGGCGCAGGGCCGCCGGATCGGTCGCGTCGGCCCGGACGAACCGGAAACCGCGCCGCCGCTCCAGGTCGGCCACGTTGGCGCGGGAGCCGGTGGCCAGGTTGTCGAGGCAGACGACGTCGGTACCGGCGTCGAGCAGGCGGCCGCACAGGTGCGACCCCACGAACCCGGCTCCGCCGGTCACCAGGGCCCGGCGCCAGACGCGTCCGCTCACGGGGCTCACGCTCACGGGGGTCTCGCTCACGGGGGTCTCGCTCACGGGGTCCTCCTCACTCTCACCGTCACGTGCGTGTCGGCTGAGTAACCCGATGCAGACCACCGCTATCCCGAACAGACATTCGAGGAGGCACTATGAACCGCGTATATACTCGCAGCGTATAGTCCTCACATGCCTTCTCTGACCAGGAAGATGACGAAACGGGGGACCGGGTTGCGTGCGCTCGCGACCTTCGCCGCAGCCGCCTCACTGACCCTCGCGCTCAGCGGCTGCACGAAGCTGGAGACCGTCTCCCCCAGCTCCGTCCGGAACGCCGCCGCCGACGCCCGGGCCGATGGCAAGGCCGCTGCGGACGGCACCCAGGCCCGGGCGGCCGGGCTCGGCACCGTCGACTGCGCGCACACCAAGTGCATCGCGCTGACCTTCGACGCCGGACCGAGCGAGAACTCCGCCCGGCTGCTCGACATACTCAAGGAGAAGCAGGTCCCGGCGACGTTCTTCCTGCTCGGCAAGCGCCACATCGACACCTATCCCGGACTTGTCAGGCGCATGGCCGACGAGGGCCACGAGGTGGCCAGCCACACCTGGACCCACAAGATCCTCACGGACGCGAAGCCGGAGGAGATACGCGAGGAGCTGGAGCGTCCGAACAAGGAGATAGAGCGCCTGACGGGCAAGCGCCCCACGCTGATGCGCCCGCCGCAGGGCCGCACGGACGACACGGTGCACGACATCTGCCGGGAGCTGGGTCTCGCGGAGGTGCTGTGGAGCGTGACCGCCAAGGACTACAAGACGAACGACTCCGACCTGATCACCGAACGGGTCCTGGACCAGTCGTCGCGGGACGGCATCATCCTGCTGCACGACATCTACGACGGCACCGTGCCGGCCGTGCCCGGCATCATCGACGCGCTCAAGAAGCGCGGCTACGTCTTCGTGACGGTCCCCCAGCTGCTGGCCCCCGGGAAGGCGGAACCGGGCAAGGTCTACCGCTGACGGACGTGCCACGATCGTCCGGTGGCCGTCTTCTCGCTCGAACGCACCGTCCCGCTCACCCCGGACGAGGCCTGGCGCCGGCTCACCCGGTGGGAGCGGCACGGCGACACCGTGCCGCTGACCCGGGTCACCGCCGGCCCGCCCGGCCCCACCCGCCGGGGCACGCTGGTCGTGGCCCGCACGGGTGCCGGACCGCTCGCCTTCGCCGACCCGATGGAGGTGACGGCCTGGCAGCCGCCGCGCGAGGACGCGACCGGCCGGTGCCGGTTGGAGAAGCGCGGCCGGGTGGTCCGGGGCTGGGCGGAGATCGAGGTGTCGGCGGGGCCCGGCGGGCGGGCGCGGGTGGTGTGGCGCGAGGAGCTGGACGTCCGGCTCGTCCCGTCCTTCCTCGACGGCCTCCTGGCCGCCTCGGGGCGTCTCGTCTTCGGCCGCACGGTCGACCACCTGCTGCGGGACCCGTGAACCAGCGGCACGCGTGAACCAACGGTTGCGGGCCGGATACGGGACGCGGACGAGATCGCGCCGCGCGCCTCGCGGACGCCGTTTCCCGCGTACCGTGCCGGCATGTCTCTCACAGCGCGCACCCTCACCCAACTGTCCCTCGCAGGTGCTTTGTTGACGCTGGCCGTGGCGGCCCCGCCCGCCTCCGCCGGCGACCGGGGCCACGCGGTCCCGTTGCGCGTCGCCACCTACAACATCCACGCCGGGGCGGGCTCGGACGGCGTCTTCGACCTCGACCGGCAGGCCGCCGCGCTGCGCGCCCTGGACGCGGACGTGATCGGCCTCCAGGAGGTCGACGTGCACTGGGGAGCCCGCAGCCAGGGGCTCGACGTGGCCGGGGAACTGGCCGAGCGGCTCGGCATGCGGGTGGCGTTCGCGCCGATCTACAGCCTCGACCCGGTGACGGCCGGGGAACCCCGGCGCGAGTACGGCGTGGCGGTGCTGTCCCGCTTCCCGGTCCGCTCCGCGACGAACCACGAGATCACCCGCCTGTCCACGCAGGACGAGAACCCGGTGCCGGCCCCCGCACCCGGCTTCGGCGAGGTGACGCTCAAGGTGCGCGGCGTGCCGGTGCAGGTGTTCGTGACCCACCTCGACTACCGCGCGGACCCGGCGGTGCGCGAGGCCCAGGTCGCCGACACCCGGCGGATCATGGCCCGGGAGCGGGCGGAACTGCCGGGCGCCCGCCAGTTCCTGCTCGGCGACTTCAACGCCGAGCCCTCGGCACCCGAGCTGGCGCCGCTGTGGAAGGAGCTGCGCGACGCGGGAGCGGGGACCCCGGACACGTATCCGGCCGAGGCGCCGGTGAAGCGGATCGACTACGTGGCCGTGGGCGAGGGCGTACGGGTGCGCGGCGTCGCCGTACCGGAGGAGCCCACGGCCTCGGACCACCGGCCGGTGGTGGCGGAGGTGTCCCTGGCGAGGAGGGGACCGGGCCGGGACTGAGTCCGGCGGCTCCGCGAAGCCCCTGGCCGGTGCCGGGTACGGGGACTACGCCACCGAGCCGACGCGCCCCGCCGGGGTCGCCGGGCCGTCGTGGTGGATGGGGGTGTGGGCGCCGGTCAGGGCGGCGCCCGTGCCGCCGTGACGGACCGCGACGATCTCGGCGGCGATGGACAGGGCCGTCTCCTCCGGGGTGCGGGCGCCGAGGTCCAGGCCGATCGGCGACCTGAGGCGGGCCAGCTCCAGGTCGCTCACGCCGGCCTCGCGCAGCCGGGCCTGCCGGTCCAGGTGGGTGCGGCGGGAGCCCATCGCGCCGACGTACGCCACCGGGAGGCGCAGCGCCAGCCGGAGCAGCGGGATGTCGAACTTGGCGTCGTGGGTCAGGACGCACAGCACCGTGCGCGCGTCGACCTCGGTGCGCGCCAGGTACTCGTGGGGCCACTCGGCGACCACCTCGTCCGCGTCCGGGAAGCGGGCCGGGGTGGCGAAGACGGGGCGGGCGTCGCACACCGTCACGTGGTGGCCGAGGAACTTGCCGGCCCGCGCCAGCGCCGAGGCGAAGTCGATCGCACCGAAGACGATCATGCGGGGTGCCGGGACGGAGGACTCGATCAGCAGGGTGAGCGGTGCTCCGCAGCGCGAGCCCTGCTCACCGATCCGCAGGGTGCCGGTGCGGCCGGCGTCCAGGAAGGCGCCGGCCTCGGCGGCCGCCGTGCGGTCCAGTTCGGGGTGGCCGCCGAAGCCGCCGGTGCGCGAGCCGTCCGCCCGGACGACCAGCGCGCGGCCCAGCAGCCGCGCCGGGCCGCTCACGACGCGTGCCACGGCCGCCGTCTCTCCGCGCGCGGCGGCGGCCAGGGCCGTGGTCAGGGCCGGACGGACGGGGTCGCCCGCCCGTACCGGGGCCACGAGGACGTCGATGACCCCGCCGCAGGTCAGGCCCACGGCGAAGGCGTCCTCGTCGCTGTACCCGAAGCGCTCCAGGACGGTTTCGCCGTCCCGGAGGGCCTGCCGGCACAGCTCGTACACGGCTCCCTCCACGCATCCGCCGGAGACCGAGCCGACCACCGTGCCGCCGGCGTCCACCGCGAGGGCGGCGCCGGTCGGCCGGGGGGCGCTGCCGCCGACGGCCACCACGGTCGCCACGGCGAAGTCGCGTCCCTGCTCGACCCACCGGTGGAGCTCCTCGGCGATGTCCAGCATCTGTCGGTCCTCCTCGGTCCTTCCGGTCCTCCCGGCCTCCTTGGACAACGGGTACGTGAAGGGTTCCCGTCGTGGCGGCTAGTGCACGCCCATCCAGCTCTCGATCGGGTTGAGGGCGAAGTAGACGATGAAGATCAGCGTCAGGCCCCACATGAACGCCCCGATCTCCCGCGCCTTGCCCTGCGCGACCTTGATGGCGACGTAGGAGATGACTCCGGCGGCGACACCGGCCGTGATGGAGTACGTGAACGGCATCAGGACGACGGTCAGGAAGACCGGGATCGCGGTGGCCCGGTCGGCCCAGTCCACGTGCCGGGCGTTCATCATCATCATGGCGCCGATGACCACCAGGGCCGCCGAGGCGACCTCCTGGGGCACGATCGCCGTGATCGGCGTGAAGAAGAGACAGGCCGCGAAGAACAGGCCGGTGACGACCGAGGCGAGCCCGGTGCGGGCCCCCTCGCCGACGCCGGTCGCGGACTCGACGAAGACGGTCTGGCCGGAGCCGCCCGCCACACCGCCGATGGCACCGCCGGCGCCGTCGATGAACAGCGCCTTCGACAGACCCGGCATCCGGCCCTTGTCGTCGGCGAGCTTGGCCTCGGTGCCGACGCCGATGATGGTGGCCATCGCGTCGAAGAAACCGGCGAGCACCAGCGTGAAGACGATCATGCCGACGGTCATCGCGCCGACCTCGCCCCAGCCGCCGAACTCCAGGCTGCCGAAGAGCGAGAAGTCCGGCATGGAGACCGCGCTGCCGTGCAGCTCGGGGGCGCCGTTGGCCCACTGCTTGGGGTCGATGACCCCGGAGGCGTTCAGGATCGCGGCGACGACGGTGCCGGTGACGATGCCGATCAGGATGGCGCCGGGCATGTTGCGGGCCTGGAGCATGAAGATCAGCAGCAGGGTGCCGGCGAAGAGCAGGACCGGCCAGCCGGCGAGTTCCCCGGCCGGGCCGAGGGTGAGCGGGGTCGCCTTTCCGGCGTGCACGAAGCCGCCCTTGACCAGGCCGATGATGGCGATGAACAGGCCGATGCCCATGGTGATGCCGTGCTTGAGGGCGAGCGGGATCGCGTTCATGATCATCTCGCGGAGCCCGGTGACCACGAGCAGCATGATCACCACGCCGTACATCACACACATGCCCATGGCCTGCGGCCAGGTCATCTGCGGGACGACCTGCCCGGCGATCACCCCGGACACCGAGAGCCCGGCGGCCAGGGCCAGCGGCACCTTGCCGACGAAGCCCATCAGGAGGGTGGTGACCGCCGCGGCGAGCGCCGTCGCGGTGATCAGGGCCTTCTGGCCCAGGGTGTCCCCCGCCGCGTCCTTGCCGGACAGGATCACGGGGTTGAGGAGGACGATGTACGCCATCGCCATGAAGGTGGTGATGCCGCCGCGCACCTCACGCGCGACCGTGGATCCCCGGTGGGATATGTGAAAGTACCGGTCGAGCCAAGACCGTCCGCCGGGGACGCGGGAACCCGCGCCCGCGTCCTCGGCGGTGATCTTGGGCTCCACTGACTGCTGGGTCATGGGGCCGTCTCCCAAGGTTCATAGGTGCACCCGGCCGGCCGCTGGGGCGGCCGCGGGATTTGGGATATGCACGACCCGGGGGACGGCCCGAGACGAACGCATGTGGTGGTGCTGGTACTGGTGACACTGGTGGTGCTTCAAGTACCGCGAGCGGAGCGGGACTTGGCCGATGCTCCGGGCGGCGCGGAGGATGTGACGTTCCGTGCGCCGCCCGGAGGGTCCTGGGACGCCGTGCCGGTGAGGTGTTCCGGTCGTACCGGCGTGCGGTCGAGCGCCAGCCCGGTCGCGTCCCTGACGGCCGCGAGGACCGCCGGGGTGGACGACAGGGTGGGTGCCTCGCCGACCCCGCGCAGCCCGTAGGGCGCGTGGTCGTCGGCGAGT
Source organism: Streptomyces sp. CCM_MD2014 (assembly GCF_000772045.1). Classification (GTDB taxonomy): domain Bacteria; phylum Actinomycetota; class Actinomycetes; order Streptomycetales; family Streptomycetaceae; genus Streptomyces; species Streptomyces salinarius. The sequence continues at coordinate 1,977,452 of NZ_CP009754.1, forward strand.
TCGAGCACGTCGACCGGTAGGGCCGGCGTGTCGAGAATCGTGGGGAGGAGATAGTCCGTGAAGGACGGGTTCCCGACCTTCGCGGTCACGGGATCGACGACGATCTCCTCCATCACCGCGATGCCCAGGCCCTGGACGGTGCCGCCCTGGATCTGGCCGACCACGGAGAGCGGGTTCAGCGCCTTGCCGACGTCCTGGGCGCAGGCCAGTTCGATCACCTTGACCAGGCCCAGTTCGGTGTCGACCTCGACGACGGCGCGGTGCGCGGCGAAGGAGTACTGGACGTGGCCGTTGCCCTGGCCGGTGCGCGGGTCGAATGGTTCGGTCGGCCGGTGCCGCCACTCCTCCTCGGCCTCGACCGCCTCGTCCTCCAGCACGTCGGCGAGGTCGGCGAGGACCTCGCCGCCGTCGGTGACGACCTTGCCGCCCTCCAGGAGGAGTTCGGCGGTGGCCCAGGCGGGGTGGTGGGAGCCGAGCTTGCGGCGGCCGGTCTCCAGGACCCGCTCGCGCACCAGCTCGCAGGCGTGCTTGACGGCGCCGCCGGTGACGTAGGTCTGCCGGGAGGCCGAGGTGGAGCCGGCCGAGCCCACCCGGGTGTCGGCGGGCCGGATGACGACCTCGGCGACGCCCAGTTCGGTGCGGGCGATCTGCGCGTGGACGGTGACGCCGCCCTGGCCGACCTCCGCCATCGCGGTGTGCACGGTGACGAGGGGCCGGCCGCCGGCGACCTCCAGGCGGACCCGGGCGGTGGAGTAGTCGTCGAAGCCCTCGGAGAAGCCGACGTTCTTGATGCCGACCGCGTAGCCGACGCCCCGTACGACGCCCTCGCCGTGGGTGGTGTTGGACAGACCGCCGGGCAGCTGCCGTACGTCGGCGCCCCGGCTGGACTCCCACTGGCGCTCCGGCGGCATCGGCATCGCCTTGACGCGGCGCAGGAGTTCGGCGACCGGCGCCGGGGAGTCGACGGGCTGCCCCGTGGGCATCGGCGTGCCCTGCTCCATGGCGTTGATCCGGCGGAACTCCACGGGGTCCAGGCCGAGTTCCTTCGCCACCTTGTCCATCTGCGCCTCGTAGGCGAAACACGCCTGGACCGCGCCGAAACCGCGCATCGCGCCGCAGGGCGGGTTGTTGGAGTAGAGGGCGAGGGCCTCGATGTCCACGTCCTCGCACACGTACGGTCCCACCGAGAGCGAGGCGGCGTTGCCCACGACCGCCGGGGAGGCGGAGGCGTAGGCGCCGCCGTCCAGGACGATGCGGCACTTGACGTGGGTGAGCCGGCCGTCCCGGGTGGCGCCGTGCTCGTAGTGGAGCCGGGCCGGGTGACGGTGGACGTGGCCGAAGAAGGACTCGAAGCGGTTGTAGACGATCTTGACGGGTTTGCCGGTGCGCAGGGCGAGGAGGCACGCGTGGATCTGCATCGACAGGTCCTCGCGCCCGCCGAAGGCGCCGCCGACGCCGGACAGCGTCATCCGCACCTTGTCCTCGGGCAGGCCGAGCACGGGGGCGATCTGGCGCAGGTCGGAGTGGAGCCACTGGGTGGCGACGTAGAGGTCGACGCCGCCGTCCTCGCCGGGCACCGCGAGACCCGACTCGGGGCCGAGGAAGGCCTGGTCCTGCATGCCGAAGTGGTAGTCGCCCGTGACGATCACGTCGGCACGCCCGGCCGCCGCGCCCGCGTCGCCGCGCACGATCGGCTGGCGGTGCACGATGTTGGGGTGCGGAACGTGGGGGGCGTGGCGGTCGGTGCGGTGCTCGTGGACGAGGACCGCGTCGGGGGCGGTCGCCGAGGCCTCGTCGGTGACAAGGGGCAGCTCGCGGTACTCCACCTTGATCTTGGCGGCGGCGCGGCGCGCGGTCTCCGGGTGGTCGGCGGCGACGATCGCGACCGGCTCGCCGTGGTGGCGGACCTTGCCGTGGGCGAGGACCGGGGTGTCCCGGATCTCCAGTCCGTAGTGGCGCACGTCGGTGGGCAGGTCGTCGTAGGTCATGACGGCGTACACGCCGGGGGTGGCGAGCGCCTCGCCCGTGTCGACGGAGACGATCTCGGCGTGCGCGACGGTGGAGCGCAGGATCTGGCCCCAGAGCATGTCCTCGTGCCACATGTCGGACGCGTACGCGAACTCGCCGGTGACCTTGAGGACGCCGTCCGGGCGGAGCGTGGACTCGCCGATGCCGCCCTTGGTGCGGGAGCCCTGGGTGAGGCCGGTGGGTGCGCCGGTGGCGGTCATGTCGTGGCCCCCTCCGAGCGGCGGGCCGCGGCGAGGCGGACCGCGTCCATGATCTTCTCGTAGCCGGTGCAGCGGCACAGGTTGCCCGACAGCGCCTCGCGGATGTCCTCGTCGGCCGGGTCCGGGTTGCGCTCCAGCATCTCGTCGGCGGCGACCAGCAGTCCGGGCGTGCAGAAGCCGCACTGGACCGCGCCGGCGTCGAGGAACGCCTGCTGGATCGGCGCCAGTTCGATGTTCTCGCCGGTCTGCGAGTCGGTGCCCCCGGCCTGCCACCGCCGTGCCGCGTCGAGCGAGGCGCTCTCCCCCGCGCGGGCTTCGGGAGCACCGGGGGTCCGGCCCGCGGCGCGCTGCCGGGCGTACTCGGCCAGGCCCTCGACGGTGACGACCTCTCGGCCCTCGGCCTGTCCGGCCGCGACCAGGCAGGAGCAGACCGGCACGCCGTCCAGGCGGACCGTGCAGGAGCCGCACTCGCCCTGTTCGCAGGCGTTCTTGGAGCCGGGCAGGCCCATCCGCTCGCGCAGCACGTACAGGAGGGACTCGCCCTCCCACACGTCGTCGGCCTCCTGCGGGCGCCCGTTGACGGTGAGGTTGACGCGCATCACGCGGCTCCTTCCGTGGTGCGGCGGGCGCCGCGGTACGACTCCCAGGTCCAGGTGAGGGTCCGCCGGGCCATGACGCCGACCGCGTGGCGGCGGTAGGCGGCGGTGCCGCGGACGTCGTCGATCGGGTCGCAGGCGGCGGCGCACAGGTCCGCGAACCGCTTGACGGCCGACGGGGTGATGATCTTGCCGTTGTCCCAGAAGCCGCCCTCCTCGAGCGCCGCGTTCAGGAACTCCTCGGCGGCCGTCGCCCGGATCGGGGTCGGCGCGGCCGAGCCGATGCCGGTGCGGACGGTGCGCGTGCCGGGGTGCAGGGCGAGGCCGAAGGCGCACACGGCGATGACCATGGCGTTGCGGGTGCCGACCTTGGAGAACTGCTGCGGTCCGCCGGCCCTCTTGACGTGCACGGCGCGGATCAGCTCGTCGGGCTCCAGCGCGTTGCGCTTCACGCCGGTGTAGAAGGCGTCGATGGGGATCAGGCGCCTGCCGCGCACCGACTCGGCCTCGACCTCGGCACCGGCGGCGAGCAGCGCCGGGTGGGCGTCGCCGGCCGGGGAGGCGGTGCCGAGGTTCCCGCCCACGCCGCCGCGGTTGCGGATCTGCGGGGAGGCGACCGTGTGCGAGGCGAGGGCGAGTCCCGGCAGGTCGGTGCTCAGGTGCTCCATGATCCCGGTGTAGGGCACGCTGGCACCGAGGCGTACGGAGTCCGCGCCGACCTCCCACTCGGTCAGGTCGGCGATGCGGTTCAGGTCCATGAGGTACTCGGGCCTGCGGTGATCGAAGTTGATCTCGACCATCACGTCGGTACCGCCCGCGATCGGCACAGCGGTGGGGTGCTCGGCCTTCGCGGCGAGCGCCTCCTCCCAGCTTGCGGGGCGAAGGAAGTCCATGACCGGCTCTCCTCCTCGTCTGACCGGGGGCGGTGGGGATGATCGGGGGCGTACGGATCGAGCCACGTGCGGGTGCGGAAGGCCCGGCTCGTTCATGTGCTGTTCACGTGGAATGGACTCAGTACACCGTCGTGTGCTCCACCAGGGTCAGTCGCAGAAGCCATGAAGGAGTTGGCTGGCCAGGGCGGGCATCTTGTAGATTCGTATGAACGGAGGTGCTCAGAAGCCTCCCTGTTCTTCTCCGGAATCGGGCGACACAGCCGCGTGACCTGGAACACTTCGAGACAAAGAACGGCGGCGACGAGAATGCGGCTGCGCGCACTGCTGGACACCGACGCGCTGGGCCTCAAGCTGCTCGGCGGCGAGGACGAGCTGGACCGCACGGTCCGCGGCGTGATGACCACCGACCTGCGTGACCCCAGCCGCTACCTCTCGGGCGGCGAACTGGTGCTCACCGGCCTCGCCTGGCGCCGGGGCCCCGCCGACTCCGAGCCGTTCGTACGTCTCCTGGTGCAGGCCCAGGTGGCCGCGCTGGCCGCCGGAGAGGCGGAGCTGGGGAACGTGCCGGAGGACCTGGTGGTGGCCTGCGCGCGGCACCGGCTGCCGCTGTTCGCGGTGCACGAGTCGGTGGCGTTCGCGACGATCACCGAGCACGTCGTGCGCCAGGTCTCCGGCGAGCGGGCCGGGGACCTGGCCGCCGTGGTGGACCGGCACCGCCGGATGATGACCTCGGGACCGGCGGGCGGCGGACCCGACGTGGTCCTGGACCTGCTCGGCTCCGACCTCGACCTGCGCGCCTGGGTGCTCTCCCCCACCGGCCGGCAGGTCGCCGGTCCCAAGGAGGCGGAGCCCGCGCTCTCCACCGAGGTGTGCGCCAAGCTGGCGGCCGAGCACCTCGCGGCCACCCGTACGGGCCGGCGCGCGCCGCACCGGGTGTCCGTGGGCTCCACGACGTACAGCCTCTTCCCGGTGCGGGCCCGGGGACAGCTCCCGGCGACGACCGCGGGGACGCGGGTCTCGCCGGGGGCGACGTCGGGCCGGGAGGTGCGCGAGACGGTGCTGTCCGACTGGCTCCTCGTGGTGGAGGCGGACGCCGGGGACTGGGCCGAGGAGCGCCTCGACCTGCTGTACGGCGTCACCCAGCTGATCGCGGTCGAGCGGGACCGGCGGGACGCGGCGCGCACGGTGCGGCGGCGGCTCGCCCAGGAGGTCCTGGAGCTGGTGCAGACGGGCGCGGCGCCCGCCGAGATCGCGGCCCGGCTCCGGGTGGCGGCGCCGGTGCTGCTGCCCGGCCTCGGCGCGGCACCGCACTGGCAGGTCGTGGTGGCCCGGGTGGAGTGGGCGGACGGCGACGAGCAGACCGGCCGGGTCGCGCAGACCCTGCTGGAGGAGATCCTCGTCGACCCGCACGCCACCGGACCCGAGCAGTCGGACCGCATCGCCGTGGCGCACACCGGCGAGGAGGCGGTCGCCCTCGTCCCGCTGCCGGCGGTCTCCACCGAGCACGACGGCTCCGAGGCCGGGGTCCTCGCGGAGACGCTCCTCCAGTCCGTACGGGAACCGCTGTCGGCCGGTCTCGACGGCGACGGGCGGGTCACGCTCGGTGTCAGCGCGGCCGTGCACTCGGCGGAGGGTCTGCGCGGGGCACTGGAGGAGGCCCGGCACGCGCGCCGGGTCGCCGCGGCGCGCCCCGGCCGGGTCTGCGCGGCCGGCCACCAGGAACTGGCCTCGCACGTGCTGCTGCTCCCCTTCGTCCCCGACGACGTGCGGCGCGCCTTCACCGCCCGGCTGCTCGACCCGCTGCGGGACTACGACCGCCGCCACCGTGCCGAGCTGATCCCGACGCTGGAGGCGTTCCTCGACAGCGACGGTTCCTGGACGCGCTGCGCGAACCGGCTGCACCTGCACGTCAACACGCTGCGCTACCGCGTCGGACGGATCGAGCAGTTGACGGGGCGTGACCTGTCGCGGCTGGAGGACAAGCTCGACTTCTTCCTGGCGCTGCGGATGAGCTGAGGCCCGGGCCGCGCGGAGGCCGAGGAGGGGCCCGACGCGCTCCCAAACCTCGGCGGCGGGAAGTCCACGACTTTGTGAAAAGTTTCACCCACCCCCTTGGCCGGGCCGCCGTATCCGTGCTGAGATGCGGCCACCACTCGAGAGCTCGATGGCGTGCTAAGGGGAGGGCGACGTGGCGCATTCCGCCATGGCTGGTTCTGGCTGGGGAACGACCGAAGGTGACGATCCGCTCCAGACCGCGGTATGGCGGTTGCGCTCGCGCGGCTGCTGGGCCGACGCGGCGTCCCTGCTGGAGCCGGTCACCGCGGACACCGCCTTGCAGCGGACCGCGCTGCTGGTGGAGCGGTGTCTGTACACGGAGCAGGGCTGGGCCGAGGCCGAGGACGCGCTGCGCACGGCGGAGGCTCTCGCCCACAGCGACGACGAACGCGGAGCCGCCGCCTGTGAACGGGGGCAGCTCGCGTACGCCGCCACCGTGCACGGGGTGCGCGACCGGGCCGACGAGGCGCGGGCCGCGCTGGGCCGGGCGGCGGCGCTGATCGCGCCGGGCGCGAAGGGGCGGCCGCTGCTCGACTTCCGGCGCGGGCTGCTCGCGGAGAACCTGACCAGGTCTCCGCAGGCCGCCCGCGCGGCGTACCGGCGCGCGCACGCGGGCGCGACGGCGCACTCCGAGCCGCTGCTGCTGTCCTTCACCTGGCGGCACCTGGCGGGTCTGGCCCTGCGCGAGGGGGAGCTGACCGAGGCGCGGCACGGCTTCGCCGAGTCGCTGCGCATCCGGGAGGAGCTGGGGTACCTCGTCGGTACGGCGCCTGCGCTGGCCTCGCTCGCCGACGCCGAGTCGGAGCCGGAGGCGTCCCGGCTTCGGGAGGAGGCGCGGCGGCTGTTCCGGCTGCTCGGCGGGGTGCCGACGTGGCTGGCCCGGCAGCTGGCACCGCCGGCGGCGGACGCGGCGACGGCCTGAGGGTGCCGGAGGGGATCGGGCGTCACGGGAATCTGCTCCAGCGCGGGGCCGTGTTGGCCCAGGCCGCGTCCCACTGGGCGAGGTTGCGCCGGTGCAGCACGAGGCCCGTGGCGGCGTGGACCGCGAGGCCGGTGATGACGACGCCGAGGAAGGCGAGGATCGCCCAGCCCATGGTGCGGCTGCGGATCTGCTCCGCGGTCAGCGGCGGCTCGGTGATACGGCCCTCGTCGTCGACCCAGACCAGGACGGTGCTGTCCGCAGGCAGCCCCGGTTCCACCTCGGTCGTCGCGGTCCTGCTCACCCCGTCGGGGCCGGTGTAGCGGACCGGGACCGGGTAGCGGGTCTCCCGCGCCTCGTCCGATCCCGGCTCGGGGTGGCGCGGGGCGTCGTGGGTCAGGACGGCGGGTCGGTGGTCCCGGGTCCGCTCCTCGTGCTCGGCGGTGCTCCGGTAGTGCCGGTAGGCGCTGTCGCCGACGCCGAACATCGCCGCCGGGGCGGCCACCAGCACGGCGAGCACGAGCCCGAGCGAGACCCAGGCCCGCAGCCGGTCACTCGGCCTCCGCAGCGGGTTGCGCCGCCACCGCCAGAACAGGAGGTACGGGTGCCGCACGGGCTCGGGTCCGGGCTCGGGAACGGCGGGTGGCGGCTGGGCGGGAGGAATCTCTCCGGCCACGGTGTGTCTCCTTCCTGGTACGGGGCGGTCTGCCGACCTGGTACGGGGCGGTCTGCCGGGTCGGGGGCGCGGCGGAACCCGCACACGAGATGCGGGGCACGGCCGACGCCGGGGCGGGCGCCGGCCGTGCGAGCGGGGGGTGGTGCGGTCGGGGGACGGGGACAGTGCGGGCGGGGGACGCAGGTGCGAGGGACGGAGGCCGGGTGGCGGGACGGGGCACCGCGGGCGACGGGACGGAGGTGCGGTCGGTGCGGCGGCGGGTGGGCCGGGGTCAGCGGTACCGGAGCCGCCGACCCGGCGACGACCCGGAGCCCCGGCGGCGCGCCCGACGGTCCGGCCGCCCGGTACCGGCGCCTGGCCGGACACCGGGCAGGTGCCCGCCCGCCCGGATGGCCGACACCGGGAAACCCGGCCTCTGCTTGGCGTACCGGCGGCCGGACCGGCGCCGACCGGCCTCCGACCGGCGCCGGACGCCGTGCGGCGGCCGGGACGGGCGGCCCCGTCCCGCCGGGTGGCCGACCGCGCCGCCCGGCCCGTGGTCCGGCGTACCGGCGGCAGGACCACGCCCACCGGCCTGCCCGGCATTCGGCACCGGACATCTCTCGGCACCCGGAGTCGGCGGCGCTCGCCCGCCGGACCACCGGCGCCCGAAAGCCCGGATCCTGCTCCGGTGCCGGGCTCCAAGCCCCGGCACCGAACTGCGGAAGACGGGATGGGCCGGACGGGACGGACGGGCGGGACGGGACGGACGGGACGGGACGGACGGGACGGGACGGAGGTGGCCGGGGACTGGGTGCCGGGCGGCTCCGCAGGGGGCGGCCGAGAGGCCGGGTGGGTGCCGGCTCAGTGCGGGTGGCCCTCCGGTGGGTCCGTGCCCGTGGCGGACGGGTGCGTGTGCGCGGCGCCCAGGAGTTTGGCGGCGCCGCGCACCGCGGCCGTGTGCGGAGCCGGCACCGCGCGCAGCGGTACGTGCAGCCGGTCGGCGAGCCGGCAGGTGATCTCGGGGCGCAGCGCTCCCCCGCCCGCCAGCAGCGGCCCCCGGCCCAGCGCGTCGACGGTGAGGGACGTGTCGTCCTGCCGCAGCATCGAGGTCGTCATGTCGGCCAGCGCCTCCCCGATCCGCGAGGGCGGAGTCGCGTCGTCGATGTCCCCCGTGCCCAGCGCCGTGCGGCGCGCGTCGAAGACGGCACCGTCGACCAGGAGCACCACCTCCGTGAGATGGGCACCGATGTCCATGACGAGCAGCGGCCGGGTCAGGTCGGCGCCCGCCGCGAGGGCCACCGCCCGCGCGCTGGGAACGGTCAGCACGCTGCGCGGGCGCAGCACCTCCACCGCCGTACGGGCCTCGGTGCGGTAGGCCAGCCCGTCCAGGACCGGCGCGGTCACCACGACCACCGGACGCGCGAAGCGGGGCAGCCGGTGGCCCAGCAGCCGGTCGAGCATCCGGGCCGTGCCCTGGGTGTCGACGATGGAGCCGCGCTGGATGGGGTACACCGCGCCGGCCCCGGGGAAGGTCACCGTCGGCACGTCGAGGATCATGCCGCGCCCGGCGACCCAGGCGCGAGTACGGGCGCTGCCCATGTCGAGGGCGACACCGCTGCACTGCCGGCACAGCGGCCAGGGCCGGTGCCGGGACAGCGCGGCGCGGGGCCGCCGGAGCACGGTCATCGTCCGGCCTCCCGCACCTGCTGGCAGCGGGCGCAGTAGCGGGCCTGCGGCACGATCATCAGCCGGTCGCGGTCGATGGTGCGCCGGCACAGATGGCATCGGCCGTACCGGCCCTCGGCCATGCGGTCGAGGGCCGCCTCTACGTCGGCGAGGACCATGCGCGCGGAGGCCGCCAGCTTGACCCGGACCTCGGTCTGCGCGGCGGACCGCCGCCGGATCAGCTCGTCGGTACGGGACGGGACCGCCGCCATCTGCCGCAGCTGGTCCTCGCGGAACAGCCGCTGCTCCTGGAGGTTCTCCCGGAGCGCGGCGAGGTCCTCGGGCGACAGGGGCGACAGACGCGTGTCGCGGTCGTCGATGATCTGGTTGTTCACCACTTCACCCCTTGGGCAGGGCGGGAGGGACGAGTACGGGACGGAAGGGCGCGGTCAGGCGGCGGCGCGGCGCTGGCAGGCGACGCAGTACCGCGTGTAGGGAAGGATCTCCAGGCGCTCTCCCGGTACGGGCTTGCCGCAGCCCAGGCAGGTGCCGTAGGTGCCTTCCTCCACCCGGGTGAAGGCCTCGTCGATCTCCTTGAGCACGCGCTCGATCGCGGCCTGCTGCGCGGACATGAGCTGGTCGTCCGCCTGGCCGCTCTCGCCGAGGGCCTGCAGCTGGGTCATCCGGGTGTTGCGGGCGTGTTCGAGACGCTGGCGCGCCTCGTGAGCGGTCAGCCGCTCGGGGCGGGGTTCGATGCGGGAGGCGTCGAGCGACACGGTGAAAGGTCCTTTTCTCGGAAGGTTCTGCGGGTTCTCGGAAGGTTCTGCGTGATCGCGAGGGTTCTGACGGTTCGCGAAGGTTCTGCGGGTATGCCGAGTGCCGGGCCGATCGGACCCGGTCATCCTCAACCCTGGCCGGGCGGCCCGGGGAAACCCATCGGGCGCAGGACCCATTTGCACGGGGGCGCGGAATCCACACGCCGGTGCGCCGGGGCGGCCGTATGGGTGCGCGGCGAGCCGGAAATGGGGGTCGGAGCCCATCGACCGGACGGGTCCGCGAGGCGCACTCTGGTCGCTTGCTCGGTCGCTACCTGGGCCGCAGCTCCCACCGAGGGTGCGCGATGACCGACAGTAGAGGCGTACCAGTCGACACGTCGCTGAAGGAGGCGTAACCCCCGGTGTCCCTGTTCTGGCGGATCTTCGGGCTCAACGCGGTGGTGCTGGGCTTCGCCACGGCGCTCCTGCTGTGGGCTCCGGTGACCGTCTCCGTGCCGATCCTGCTGACCGAGGCCGTCGTCCTCGTGCTCGGCATGGGCGTCATGCTGGTGGCCAACGGCGCGCTGCTGCGCTGGGGCCTGGCGCCGCTGGAGCGGCTCACCAGGCTGATGACCACCGTCGACCTGCTGCGTCCCGGGCAGCGGCTGCCGGTCGCCGGCGGCGGTGAGGTCCCCGAGCTGATCCGCACCTTCAACGCCATGCTGGACCGCCTGGAGACCGAGCGGGCCACGAGCAGTGCCCGCGTCCTGCTCGCCCAGGAGGCGGAGCGGCGCCGTATCGCGCAGGAGCTGCACGACGAGGTCGGGCAGAGCATGACGGCGATCCTGCTGGTCCTGGGGCGTGCCGCGGACGACGCCGACGAGCCGCTGCGCGACGAGCTGCACCAGGCGCAGGAGATCACCCGGGAGAGCCTGGACGAGGTCCGCCGCCTGGTGCGCCGGCTGCGGCCCGGCGTCCTGGACGACCTCGGCCTGATCAGCGCGCTGTCCTCGCTCACGCACGACTTCGCCACCCACACCGGCCTGCGGGTGGTGCGCCGTTTCGACGCCGATCTGCCGGTCCTGGACCACGAGACCGAACTGGTCCTCTACCGGGTGGCGCAGGAGAGCCTGACCAACGCCGCCCGCCACGCGGACGCCGAACGGCTGGAGGTGGGCCTGGCCCGCGCCGACGGCGCGGTGACCCTGACCGTCGCCGACGACGGCCGGGGCATCGAGGCCGCGCACGAGGGCGCCGGCATCCGCGGCATGCGTGAACGGGCCCTGCTCATCGGGGCCGCCCTCGACATCACGTCGGCGCCCGGCGCCGGCACCCGTATCCGGCTCACCGCACCCCTTCCCAGGAAGTAGCTCCGACCATGCCCGACCCGTCCCTGCCCGAGCCGTCCGCGTCCGACCGCACCACCGCGTCCGCGACGTCCGCGGACGGCCCGTCCCAGACGTCCGCGGACGGCCCGCCCCAGGCGTCCGCCCCGGCGAAGATCCGCATCCTGCTCGCCGACGACCACGCGCTGGTACGCCGCGGTGTGCGCCTCATCCTCGACCGCGAGCCGGACCTCGAGGTGGTCGCCGAGGCCGGGGACGGCGCGGAGGCCATCGACATGGCGCGGGCCCACGAGGCCGACCTCGCGGTGCTGGACATCGCGATGCCCCGCCTCACCGGTCTGCAGGCGGCCCGCGAGCTGGCGGCGCTCAAGCCGGGACTGCGCATCCTGATGCTGACGATGCACGACAACGAGCAGTACCTGTTCCAGGCGCTGAAGTCGGGTGCCTGCGGATACGTGCTCAAGTCGGTCGCCGACCGGGACCTCGTCGCCGCCTGCCGGGCCGCGATGCGGGACGAGCCCTTCCTGTACCCGGGCGCCGTGACGGCGCTCATCCGCAACTACCTCGACCGGGTACGGCACGGCGAGGAGACCTCCGACCACATCCTCACCCCGCGCGAGGAGGAGGTCCTCAAGCTGGTCGCCGAGGGCCACTCCTCGAAGGAGATCGCCGAGATGCTCTTCATCAGCATCAAGACCGTCCAGCGGCACCGGGCGAACCTGCTGCAGAAGCTCGGCCTGCGCGACCGCCTGGAGCTGACCCGGTACGCCATCCGGGCCGGGCTCATCGAGCCCTGACGCTCCCACGAACCGCCCGTGGCTCTGGCCGCCCACTCCCCGGCCGGAGCCCCGGGCTCCCCCGCCCGCCAGGCACGCTCATCCACCACGAAAGGGGACGGTGCATGCGACGACGGCTCGCGAGCGTGCTCACCGTCCTGCTGACCGTCCTGCTGCCTCTGGTCCCGGCCTGGCCCGCGGCCGGTGCGCACGCCGGTCCGAGCGGCCCCCTCGCGGCGGCCGCCGCCACGGCCGTGCCGCACCCGGCCCTCGACCTCCACGCCGACGACGGCTGCACGCCGGTCTGCGCCGCCCAGCCCCGGGCCCGGCACGACCAGCCGGCCGGTCGTCCCGCGGCACCGGACCAGCACCCGGTGACCACCCCGTACCCCGGGGGCGGCGCCGCCCCCGGCGGCCACGCACGGACGTCGTCCGATCCCGGCCCGGTGCCGGTCTCCCCCGGACGCGCGAGCCACGACAGCGGCCGGGCGCCGCCCGTCTCCTCCGGCACCTGAGACACCACTTCTTCCTTTCACCTTCTTCCGCCGCGGCCGCGCTCGGCCGCCGCCGCGGCGTGCCCGCCGGAGGCCCGTCTTGAAACGCTCCCGTCCCCCTTCCCGCACCCGTTCGCGCTCGCGTTCCCGCTCCCTGAACGTCCGCGCGCTCCTCGCGCTCGCCGTGCTGGCCGCGTCCGTCGCCATCGCCCTGACCATGCCGGTCCGTCTCGGGCTCGACCTGCGCGGCGGCACCCAGATCGTGCTGGAGACCAAGTCCACCGAGACCACCAAGGCCGACCGCGAGGCCACCGACCGCACCGTGGAGGTGCTGCGCGGCCGCATCGACGCGCTCGGTGTCGCCGAGCCGACCATCGTCCGCTCCGGCGAGAACCGGGTCGTCGTCGAGCTGCCGGGCGTACAGGACCCGAAGAAGGCCGCCGACGTGCTCGGCCGCACCGCGCAGCTCACCGTCCACTCGGTGCTCGGCCCGGCGGAGAACCCCGCCGACGGTGCCGACGGCAAGACCGAGGCCGCCGAGGACGGCGAGCGGGTGCTGCCGGACGAGTCCGGGCAGTCCCTGCGGCTGAAGGCCGCCACGCTCACCGGACAGGACGTCAAGGGCGCCGACGCCCGCTTCGACCAGCAGAACGGCGCCGGCTGGACCGTCACCGTCGACTTCAAGGACTCCGGCAGCGACCGCTGGGCCCAGGTGACCGGCGAGGCGGCCTGCAACCCGGCCGGTGACCCCAAGCGCCGGGTCGCCATCGTGCTCGACGACAAGATCATCTCCTCGCCTCAGGTAGACCCCTCCGTGTCCTGCGGGGCGGGCATCACCGGCGGCTCCACGCAGATCACCGGATCCTTCGACGACGCCGAGGCGCGCGAACTGGCCCTGCTCATCAAGGGCGGCGCCCTGCCCGTGCCGGTCGAGACCATCGAGCAGCGCACCATCGGTGCCACCCTGGGCGACGAGGCCATCAACGCCGGCGCCTGGGCCGCCGTCATCGGCACCGCGCTGACCGCGCTGTTCATCATCGTCGTCTACCGCCTGATGGGCGCCCTGGCGACCGTGGCCCTGCTCTGCTACGGCCTGATCTCCTACGCCGCCCTGGCCGCCGTCGGCGCGACGCTGACCCTGCCGGGACTGGCCGGTTTCGTGCTGGCGATCGGCATGGCGGTGGACGCCAACGTCCTGGTCTTCGAACGGGCCCGCGAGGAACAGGCGGCCCGGACCCGCCCGAGTACCCGCTCGGCGCTGACCGCCGGTTTCCGCAGTGCCTTCAGCGCGATCGCCGATTCCAACATCACCACGCTGATCGCCGCCGCCCTGCTGTTCTTCCTGGCCTCCGGCCCGGTCAAGGGCTTCGGCGTCACGCTCGGCATCGGTGTGCTGGCCTCGATGGTCAGCGCCCTGGTGATCACCCGGGTGCTGGCCGAGTTCGCCGCGAGCCGCCCCGCGGTCTTCCGCCGCCCCGGCATCACCGGCATCTCGACCACCGGGCCGGTCCGGGACGCGCTGCTGCGCCGCAACCCGTTCCTGATGAGCCGGCCGCGCCGCTGGCTGGCGGCGTCCCTGATCGTCATGGTGGTGGCGGGCTCCGGCATCCTGGTGCGCGGCCTGAACTTCGGCATCGAGTTCACCGGCGGCCGGCTCATCGAGTACTCCACCGCGAACCAGGTCGATCCCGACCGGGCCCGGGACGCTCTCGCCGACGCGGGCTTCCCGCGCGCCGTCGTCCAGTCCTCCGGGGACGGCGATCTCACGGTGCGCACGGAGGAGCTGACCGACGACGAGGCGGCGACCGTCACCAAGGCCGTCGCCGAACTGGGCGGCGAGACGGAGAAGGTCCGCGACGAGCTGATCGGTCCGAGCCTCGGCGAGGAGCTGCGCCGGGACGCCCTGATCGCCCTCGGCCTCGCCCTGGCCGCCCAGCTGGCCTACCTCGCGGTCCGCTTCCGCCTGCTGTTCGGCACGGCTGCGGTCAGTGCGCTCGCGCACGACGTGGTCATCCTGGTCGGTGTGTTCGCCTGGCTGGGCAAGCCGATCGACGGGGTGTTCCTGGCCGCGCTGCTGACCGTGATCGGCTACTCGGTGAACGACTCGGTGGTCCTCTTCGACCGCGTCCGGGAGTTGCTGGGCAAGGAGCGGAAGGCGCCGTTCGGCCGGCTCACCAACGACGCGATCCTGCAGACCCTGCCGCGCACGGTCAACACCGGCATGGGCGCGGTGCTCATCCTGGCCTCGCTGGCGGTCCTGGCCGACGACTCGCTCACCGACTTCGCGCTCGCGCTGCTGATCGGCGTGGGGGTCGGGACGTACTCCTCGGTCTTCACCGCCTCTCCGCTGGCCATCGAGATGCACGACCGCGGCACCGGGTCCCGCTCCGCGCGCCGCGGGGGCGGCAAGGGGCGCGGCGCGGGAAGGGCCGGGACGACCGACAAGCAGGTGCCCGCGAGCCGCGCCGAACGGCAGGAGGTCCTCTAGGGGGTCCGGACGGACACGTGCCCGCCCCCGCGCTCAGGGGGCGGGCTCAGAGTCCCAGGGCCCAGGAGTCCCGGAGCGCGCCCGTGAAGTGCTGCCCGATCAGGGCCCGCACCACGTCCGGGTCGCCGGCGATCAGCGCGTCGAGGAGCGCGGTGTGCTCGTGCGCGTCGGCGACCAGGTCGGCGCGCCCGCGCGCGGCGGGCGCACCGGCCGGCGGCCACTGGGAGCGGCGGTGCACGTCACCGGCGATCCGGACGAGCTCCTCGTTGCCGGCCAGCGCGAGCACCGCGCGGTGGAAGGCGCGGTCGGCCTCGGCGTAGCCGGCCGGGCAGCCGGAGGAGGCGGCGCGGACGGTGGCCTCGGCGAGCGGGCGCAGCTCCGCCCAGCGCTCGGCGGGCACCGTACGGGCCAGGCGGAGCCACACCGGGGCTTCCAGGAGTGCCCGGACCTCGGCCAGCTCGGCCAGTTCGCGGTCGCCGCGTTCTACGACGCGGAAGCCGCGGTTGGGGACGACCTCGACGGCGCCCTCCAGGGCCAGTTGCTGCATGGCCTCCCGCACGGGTGTGGCCGAGACGCCGAACCGCTCCCCGAGCACGGGCGCCGAGTAGACCTCGCCGGGCCGCAGCTCGCCGGTGACCAGCGCGGCGCGCAGGGCGTCGAGGACCTGCCCGCGCACGGAGGAACGCTGGACGAGGGCGCGCGGGCGGGGCGCGGAGGGTCCGGGTACGGACGGTCCGGGAACGAACGGCCCCGGTGCGGGCGGTTCACCGTGGGTGTGCTCGCCGCGCGCCGAGCCGTCCGGCTCCCCGGCGCCGCGCGTCCGGCCCCGGTCCTGGCTTGCGTCCCGGCTCTGGCCCCGGTCGCGGCTGAGGCTCCGGGCCGCGTCCGCCGCCGAGGGCTGCACCGGAATCCGCACCGCCGCGGCCGCCGTACCCGCACCGGGCCCTGCGGCGCCCTGCGCGCTGTGCTTCACGGGTCCTCCTGCGGGACGTGTCGGTACTTGAGGTCATTACGGCGGGTTGTCACCTGTCCGTCAAGCACGATAGGCGCAGGGGCCGCCACTTCAAATCCCGGGCACCTTGGGTAAGGTAAGGCTTACCTCTAAGCAGCCCGTTGTTCCGACGTGGATCGGTGGTCCCGCATGCCTGTCGCCCGTACGGCCTTCACGGACGCCTACGCGCGCCTGTCCGAGGTCCTCCCCGGGCTGGGCGTCACCGAACTGGACGCGGCCGAGGCGGTCCCGGCCGGCGACGGCTGGTTCACGGCCGCCTCGCTCGCCTCGGACGGGGCGGAGCTGGCGGCGTTCCTCGCCCAGGACGAGGCGCAGGTGCTGCGGGACTACGGGCAGCGGGCCCGGCCGGACGTGATCGCGAGCTTCGGCCTGCACCGGTACGCGTGGCCGGCCTGTCTGCTGATCACCGTGCCGTGGTTCCTGCACCGCCGGGTGCCGCGCCTGCCGGCGTCCCACGTGGCCTACGACCGCACGGCCGCCGGGCTCCCCCTGGGCCGGATGGCGGTGCGCGCCGCCTCCTTCGCCTGTCTGCCGGGCGATCCGGCCGCCGCCCTGCCGGGCGCCCGGGTGGTCGCCGACGAGGAGGCACTGCGCGCCGAGGTGCGGGCGGCGGTGGCCGAGCACATCGAACCGGTCCTGGCCGGATTCGGCCCCCGGATGCGGCGGCGCGGACGCGCCCTGTGGGGCATGGCGACCGACGAGGTCGTCGAGGGCCTGTGGTACGTCGCCCACCTGCTCGGCGAGCAGGAGCGGGCTCGGCACGAGCTGGAACTGCTGCTGCCGGGCGCCACCAAGCCGTACGTCGGCGACGCGGCGTTCCGTGAGCTGAAGGGGCCGGACGGCACGCCGCTGCACACCCGGGACCGGGCGAGCTGCTGCATGTTCTACACCCTGCGCCCTGAGGACACCTGCGCCACCTGCCCGCGCACCTGCGACGCGGACCGCGTCGAGAAGCTGCTCGCCGCAGCCGGCTGATCCACCGTCGGCTAAGATCATCGGCGTTGTTTCACAACTCCCCCACCCGCCACGGGAACTTTCCGCGGAACCACCCGTACGGGTAGTCTTATTCGAACTCAACTCCCGCCCCTCACGCGGCAGTTCGAGCAGAACGCCGCCCTGGGGGCTCCCTCTGCACTTCCTTGGCGGCCTCTTGCCCCGAAACCCCCTGAGGGCCGCCGGGTTTGGGCCACCATGGCGGGCGTTACGCCCTATCCCACTGCAAGGGACCCCAGATGAGATTGACCGACATATCGCTGAACTGGCTGCTTCCGGGCGCCGTGCTGCTCCTGGGCATGCTGGCGGCGGTGGCGGTGCTCGCGCGCGGCAAGCGTTCCTCGGGGAAGGACGCGGGCGCGGACGACTCGTGGGAGCGGATGGAGGAGCGCCGCCGGCGCAAGGAGGCGCTCTACGGCACCTTCTCCTACGTCCTGCTCTTCTGCTGTGCCGCGGTCGCCGCGGCGCTCTCCTTCCACGGTCTGGTCGGCTTCGGCGAGCAGAACCTCGGTCTGAGCGGCGGCTGGCAGTACCTGGTCCCGTTCGGGCTCGACGGCGCGGCGATGTTCTGCTCCGTCCTCGCGGTGCGCGAGGCCAGCCACGGTGACGCGGCGCTCGGCTCGCGGATACTCGTGTGGGCCTTCGCCTTCGCCGCGGCCTGGTTCAACTGGGTGCACGCGCCCCGCGGTCTGGGCCACGCGGGCGCCCCGCACTTCTTCGCGGGCATGTCCCTGTCGGCGGCGGTGCTGTTCGACCGGGCGCTGAAGCAGACCCGCCGGGCCGCCCTGCGCGAGCAGGGCCTGGTGCCGCGTCCGCTGCCGCAGATCCGCATGGTCCGCTGGCTGCGCGCGCCCCGGGAGACGTACCGCGCCTGGTCGCTGATGCTCCTGGAGGGCGTGCGCAGCCTGGACGAGGCGGTCGAGGAGGTGCGCGACGACCGGCGCCAGAAGGAGGAGAAGAAGCTGCGGCGGCGCGAGCAGGAGCGGCTGGAGCGGGCGCAGCTCAAGGCGATCAGCCGGGGCCACGGCCACCGCGGCTTCCCGGGCCGCGGCGGCCGCCAGGTCGAGGTCGAGGTGCAGCAGGTCGAGCGCGGCTCGGAACGCGCCACCGCGGAGCCTGCCATATCGCCCCCGGAGCAGTTGCCCGCGGCAAGCCGGCGTCCCTCCCTGCAGCCCGTGCGGAGCGGGTCTGAGCAGATGAGGGTGGAGACCGTCGAGACCGTGGACCTCACCGCGGAGGACGACACGCAGGCCCTGCCCCGCCTGGACTCCCTGGAGCGCAAGCTCAAGGACCTGGAGCAGCAGTTCGGCTAGGGCCGGTCCGAACGGCACCGTGGTGACGGCCTGGGGCGTCGGGGCATCCCGGCGCCTCAGGCCGCTTCCGCGCCCGCTTCCCCGCCCGGTTCCGCGCCCAGCTCGAACCAGACCGACTTGCCCGCCTCACAGGGCCGTACGCCCCAGTCGTCGGCGAGCGACTCGACCAGGAACAGGCCTCTGCCGTTCGTGCTCCCCTCCTGCGGGGCGCGCGGTCTGGGCTGCCGGCCGCGGCCGGTGAAGTCCCGCACCTCGACCCGCAGGGCACGCGGCCCGACCGTCGCGGTCAGGACCGCGCCCTCCTCGGTGTGGACGAGCGCGTTGGTGACCAGCTCGCTGGTGAGCAGCTCCGCGACCTCCGACTGTCCGGGGCCGCCCCAGTGCCGCAGCAGCTCACGCAGGGCCCGCCGGGCCTCCGGCACCGCCCGCAGATCGGCCCGGCCGAGCCGCCGCCTGAGCTGTGACACCGCCTCCTCCTTCATGTCCCCCGTCGGCGCGCTGATGTCGCTTCCCCCTGTCTGTCCCGTCCGTCCCGTCCGTCCCGTCCGGGTCGAACATCTTCACGGGGAAAGCCTTGCCCGTTCGGGCCCCCGGCAGTCATCGAGTTTCGGGCGGGCGGTCCGATCGGTCACGGCCGGGGAACGTTGCGCAGGTTGGAGCGGGCCATCTGGAGCATGCGGCCGACGCCGCCGTCCAGGACGATCTTCGAGGCGGACAGGGCGAAGCCGGTGACCATGTCGGCGCTGATCTTCGGCGGGATGGACAGGGCGTTGGGGTCGGTGACGACGTCGACGAGGGCGGGGCCCTTGTGCTTGAACGCCGCCTTCAGCGCCCCCGCCAGGTCCTTGGGCTTCTCCACCCGTACGCCGAAGGCGCCGCAGGCCTCGGCGACGGCGGCGAAGTCGGGGTTCTTGTTGGCCACGCCGTGCGAGGGCAGACCGGCGACCAGCATCTCCAACTCGACCATGCCCAGCGAGGAGTTGTTGAAGAGGACGACCTTGACCGGCAGGTCGTGCTGGACGAGCGTGAGGAAGTCGCCCATCAGCATGGTGAACCCGCCGTCGCCGGACATCGACACGACCTGCCGGCGCCGGTCGGTGAACTGGGCGCCGATCGCCATCGGCAGCGCGTTCGCCATCGAGCCGTGGGAGAAGGAACCGATGATGCGGCGCCGGCCGTTGGGCGAGATGTAGCGCGCCGCCCACACGTTGCACATCCCGGTGTCGACGGTGAACACGGCGTCGTCGTCGGCCATTTCGTCGAGCACGGCGGCGACGTACTCGGGGTGGATCGGGACGTGCTTGTCGACCTTGCGGGTGTAGGCCTTGACGACGCCCTCCAGCGCGTCCGCGTGCTTCTTCAGCATCCGGTCGAGGAAGCGGCGGCTCTTCTTCTCCTTCACCCGCGGGATCAGGCAGCGCAGCGTCTCCCGGGCGTCGCCCCACACCGCGAGGTCCAGCTTGGAGCGCCGGCCCAGGTGCTCGGGCCGGACGTCGATCTGGGCGATCTTCACGTCGTCCGGCAGGAACGCGTTGTACGGGAAGTCGGTGCCGATCAGCAGCAGCAGGTCGCACTCGTGGGTGGCCTCGTAGGCGGCGCCGTAGCCGAGCAGTCCGCTCATGCCGACGTCGTACGGGTTGTCGTACTGGATGAACTCCTTGCCCCGCAGCGCGTGCCCCACCGGGGCCTTGAGCTTCCCGGCGAACTCCATCACCTCGGCGTGCGCGCCCGCGGTGCCGCTGCCGCAGAACAGGGTGACCTTGTCGGCGTCGTCGATCATGCGCACCAGCCGGTCGATCTCCTCGTCGCCGGGCCGGACGCTGGGCCGGGAGGTGACCAGTGCCGTCTCCGCGGCCTTCTCCGGGGCGGGCTCGTCCGCGATGTCGCCGGGCAGCGAGACGACGCTGACGCCGCCCTGGCCGACGGCGTGCTGGATGGCGGTCTGCAGCAGCCGGGGCATCTGCTTCGGGCTGGAGATCAGCTCGCTGTAGTGGCTGCACTCGCGGAACAGCTGGTCGGGGTGGGTCTCCTGGAAGAAGCCCAGGCCGATCTCGCTGGACGGGATCTGCGAGGCCAGGGCGAGGACGGGTGCCATGGAGCGGTGGGCGTCGTAGAGCCCGTTGATGAGGTGGAGGTTGCCGGGACCGCAGGAGCCCGCGCACGCGGCCAGCTTCCCGGTGATCTGCGCCTCCGCGCCGGCGGCGAAGGCGGCGGTCTCCTCGTGCCGGACGTGCACCCATTCGATGCCGGAGTGGCGGCGCACGGCGTCCACGATCGGGTTGAGGCTGTCCCCGACGACTCCGTAGAGGCGCTCCACCCCGGCGCGGGTGAGGATGTCGACGAACTGTTCCGCGACGTTCTGTTTGGCCATGGGTCCAGCTATGCCACAGCGAGCGGTCTCACGCCTCCCAAACGGCGGCGGCCGTACGGTCGTCCGCGTATCCCTTGACCCGGACGCGGCCGTCGGCGAGGAACTCCCCGAGTCCGGGCGCCGGGCGGCCCGTCCATCTGCGGGCGAGGAGTTCGCCCAGCCCGGGCTCGTTCAGCAGCGGCTCGGCCAGGCCCGCGGTGCACATCAGAAGCACGTCACCCGGGCGGGCTACGGAGGCCCGGAAGCGGAAGGGCTCGCGGGGCGGCTCGGCGGGCGGGCCGTCGTACGGGCCCGGGGGCGTGGTGACGCCGAGGTCCATGGTGAGCCGGTCGCCGTCGGGCGTCTCGCCGGGCGCGTCGTTGAGCGTGCCGCCGGGGGCGCTCCCGGGCGTCCCCCGGGGCGCGGAGCCGAAGCCGAGGACGGGCTCACCGGTGACGTCGCCGACGTCCGGCTCCATGTCCTGCCACTCGCCGTCGCGCAGCCGGAGCAGTCCGCCCGCGCCGACCCCGAAGAACACCCGGGTGCGGCACCCGGGGTCGGCGGGCAGCAGCAGGCAGCGCAGGGTGGCCGCGTACTCGTGCGGCTCGAGGCCCTGTTCGGCGGCCCCGGCGCGGAGCCGGCCGAGGCTTCGGTCGGTGAGGCGGTGGAGGCCGGACTTGAGGTCGCCGCGCCGGGCGGCCCGCAGGTCCTCGGCGAGCCGCGCGTGACTGCGCCCGACGGCCCGCCCGATCCACCGGCACACCTCGGCCGCCGCCCGGTGGGCCCCGGCGGTGGCGCGGGCGCCGGTCGCCATCGCCACCAGGACCAGCGCCTGCTCGCCGGCGCCGAACCGGGCGACGAGCAGCGCGTCGCGCCGCGGCTCGCCCCGGTACCGCGCGGAGTCCCCGCGTACGGAGACGGCTCGCAGCGTGCACGTCCCGTACCGGGCGCCTTCCAGCACGGTGTCGGGGACCAGCCCGTCGAGACCGTCGGGATCGGCGGGCGGCAACGCGGTGGGCTCGGCGTCGTAGGTGGGCGGCCCGCTGCCGACGTAGTCGCGGTCGGCGCCGTCCGGTTCGGTCGGCCGCGAGGGGAGGAACGCCGGGGGGAGCGGGGGCAGGCCGGACGCGGTCCGGGGCGGCGGGACGGCGGCCGGGGGTTCCGTGAGGTCGGCGGCTCCGGTGCCCGAGGTGGTGAGCCCGCGCGGTTCACCCCCTCGGCCCCGGCCGCCGGATGCCGGGGCCGGCGGTACCGGGGCCGGAGGCTCTGCGACGCCGGGCACCTGCGGGGCCGCTGCGGGCGGCGTGGTGCCGGGCCTCTGGTTCCCCGGCAGGGCCCCGGTGCCGGACCGTTCGTCTCCCGCGGGGAGGTCCACCGGGCCGCTGGGGGTCGCGGGCGGGGGCTCCCACGGGGCCCCGGGGCGGGGCCGGGCCGGAGGACGCGGGTCGGCGATGCCGCCCGGGCCGGCGTCCGCGTCCCGTCGCGCCGGATCCGCGGGGGGCAGCGGCCCGCCGCCCCCCGGAAGCCCGCCATCACCCCGGAGCGGACCCGCCGGATCCACTGACCCGCTGTCCCGCAAGGCATCGCCGCCGGCATGCGGCACAGGCGCGGAACCCGGCCCTCGCACCCCACGCGGAGCATCGTCACCGCCCTCCGACGGCCCCGCAGGGTGCGGCGGCCCCCCGCCCCCCGGAAGCCCGCCATCACCCCGGGGCGGACCCGCCGGATCCACTGACCCGCTGTCCCGCAAGGCATCGCCGCCGGCATGCGGCACAGGCGCGGAACCCGGCCCTCGCACCCCACGCAGAGCATCGTCACCGCCCTCCGACGGCCCCGCAGGGGGCAGCGGCCCGGCACGCGTGGCATCGTCACCCGCGCCCGTCGAGTCCGTCGGACGCGGCGGCCCACCGGCACGCGAAGGCTCGTCACCGGTCCGCCGCGGCCCGTCGGCGCCGGCCGGGCCCCCGCTGCGGGGGCCGGGGATGTCCGGGGGGTTCGCCGGGGACGCCCACCACGGGGACCGGGGTCCGGGCGGGACGGGGTCCGGGGGCGGGGCCGCCGGGGCCTCGGTGTCGGCGGCCGGACGGCGGGCCACCGTGCCGGACGCCGAGGCGAAGCGGTCGTCCAGGGAATCGGGGGCGGCCGTGGGGCCGGTGTCGTCGGCGGAGTCGTCGTACAGCTGACCCCACCAGTCGTCCTCAGGACCGGTGGGACCGGTGGGACCGGTGGGCCTTCCCCCCTGCTGACTCATGCTCCCGATTGTCCACCGAGGGAGCCGGATGAGAACGGGGCATCGGAAAATCCGGGCCGTCCGGCGCGCGCCGGACGGCGTGTCGGGGGACGCGTCGAACGCTTCTCCGAGGTGGGGTGGCCGAGCGGCCCCACCCCCCACGGGAGGACCGCCCGGCGACGCCACCTTGGCAGAGTGACCGGCGGTACGGCGATGATGTCCGCGGGCGGGTTTACGCCGTGGCCGTTTTCCGCCATGGACGTCCCCGCGGCTGGTGATGATCATGGGTCCGGGGAGGGGCGACGCCTGATGCTGGGAGTGCTGGGGCTGGAGGACACGCAGGAGGCGGCGTACCGGGTGCTGGTGTCGGTGGGCGCCGCCGACGTCCCCGATCTGGCGCGGCGGCTGGCCCTCGGCGAGCAGGACACCGAGCGCGCGCTGCGCCGGCTGGAGCAGCACGGGCTCGCCGCCCAGTCCTCGGCCCGCCCGGGACGCTGGGTCGCGGCCCCGCCGGGCGTCGCGCTGGGCGCCCTGCTCACCCAGCAGCGGCACGAGCTGGACCGGGCGGAGCTGGCGGCGGCGCTGCTCGCGGAGGAGTACCGGGCGGCGGCGGCCGAGCCCGCCGTGCACGACCTGGTGGAGGTGGTGACCGGCGCCGGGGCCGTCGCCCGGCGCTTCCTCCAGCTGCAGCTCGGCGCGAGCGACGAGGTCTGCGCGCTGGTCACCGACCGGCCGGTCGCCGTGACCGGCATGGAGAACGACGCGGAGGAGCAGGCCACCGGGCGAGGAGTTCGTTACCGCGTGGTGGTCGAGCGGTCGGTGCTCGACCTGCCGACCGGCATCACCGAGCTGACCGCCGCGCTGGGCCGCGACGAGCAGGTCCGGGTCGTGGACCGGGTGCCGACCAAGCTGGTCGTCGCCGACCGTTCCCTCGCCCTGGTGCCGCTCACCGCGCACTCCTCGGAGCCCGCCGCGCTGGTCGTGCACGCCAGCGGCCTGCTCGAACTCCTGTCGGGCCTCTTCGAGGCGGTGTGGCAGGACGCCCTGCGGCTGGGTGCCTCCGGCGTCACGGAGCACGGCCCGGACGGCCCCGACGGCACCGACCTGGAGATCCTCTCCCTGCTGCTCGCCGGTCTGACCGACGCGAGCGTCGCCAAGCAGCTCGACCTGGGCCTGCGGACCGTACAGCGGCGGGTGAAGCGCCTGATGGAGCTGACCGGTGTCACCACCCGGCTCCAGCTGGGCTGGCACGCCTACGAACGGGGCTGGGTGGCCCGAAAGCACTGAGGCCCCCGCCCGCCACGCCGGTCTTCTGCGGACCTGGCCGGACTCCGGCACCCTGGACAGATGGGAGCGTGGGACCTCCTGCTGGCCGGCCTGGTCATCCTGCTCGGGCTGTGCGGCGTCCTGCTCCCCGGCGTGCCCGGGTCGTGGCTGGTGTGGGCCGGGGTTCTGTGGTGGGCGCTGAAGGACCCGCAGCCGCTCGCGTGGGCCGTCCTCGTCGGCGCCACCGTCGTCCTGCTGCTGTCCCGGGCGGTGCGCTGGGCGCTGCCGCACCGCAGGAGACGCCGGGACGAGGCCATGCGGCGGCTGACGGCGTACGGGGGCGCGGGCGCCGTCCTCGGTTTCGTGGTCGTCCCCGTACTGGGCGCGATCCCCGGCTTCCTGGGCGGTGTCTACCTCGCCGAGCGACTGCGGCTCGGGCGCCACGGCGAGGCGATGGCCTCGCTGCGCACCGCGATGCGCCACGGCGGCGCCGACCTGCTGACGGAGCTGTTCGCGTGCCTGCTGATCACCGGGGCGTGGCTGGGAGCGGTGCTGGCCGGCTGACCGGGGCGCCCTCCAGCGTCAGCAGCCGCGTCTTGCGCTCCAGGCCGCCCGCGTACCCGGTCAGGGAGCCGTCGGCGCCGATCACCCGGTGGCAGGGGCGCAGGATCAGCAGCGGGTTGGCGCCGATCGCGCCCCCGACGGCGCGTACCGCGGGCCGCGAGGCCCCGATGCGCGCGGCGATCTCGCCGTACGTGGTCGTCGTCCCGTAGGGGACGTCGTCCAGGGCCGCCCACACGCGCTCCCGGAAGGCGGTGCCCTCGGCGCGCAGCGGGAGCCGGAACCCGGTCAGCTCGCCGGCGAAGTAGGCGCCGAGCTGCTCCTCGGCCGCCCGGAACGGCCCGGCGTCGTGCCGCCAGCCGTCCCGGACGGTGCGGCCGCCCTTCTGCCCGGGCACGGACAGGGAGGTGATCGCCCCGTCGTGGCCGGCGGCGGTCAGCAGCAGCCGTCCGACGGGGCTTTCGATCTCGTGCCAACAGGTGGCGGCGGCGGTGGTCATCGGTCGTTCTCCCACTCTCCTGCTGCGCGCAGGTGGTTCAGTGCGTACGAGCGCCAGGGGCGCCAGGTGTCGGGGACGGCGGGACCGGGCGGGGCGACGTCCGGGTCGCCGAGGGCACGGGTGCGCACGACGGCGACGGTACGGGCGTCGAGGCCGGGCACGGCGAGCAGGGCGCGCTCGGCCTCGTCCCGGTCGGCGCCCGGATCGAGGCGTACGGCGCCGTCGGCGAGGGCGGCGGCGAGCGCGCCCGGGGCGCCGCCGGGCGCGGCCTCGGCGAGGACGGCCGGTTCGGGGAAGAGGTGGGTGAGGGTGCCGCAGGGCGCGTCGAGTGCCTTGCCGTACCGCTGGACGAGCCGCTCGGCCTCCGCGCGCCCCACCAGGGCCCGCACCGCGAGTTCGTCGGGGTCGGCGGTGCCCGGTGAGCGCAGCCCGGGGCGGGCGGCGACCAGGGGGGCGAGCCGGGGGTCGGCGCCGAGCCGCTCGTCGACGGCGTACGGGTCGGCGTCGAGGTCGAACAGGCGCCGCAGCCGCTGTACGGAGGTGGTGAGGTCGCGCGGGTCGGTGAGGTGGAGGCGGG
Organism: Streptomyces sp. CCM_MD2014; assembly: GCF_000772045.1. GTDB lineage: Bacteria > Actinomycetota > Actinomycetes > Streptomycetales > Streptomycetaceae > Streptomyces > Streptomyces salinarius. The sequence continues at coordinate 2,003,126 of NZ_CP009754.1, forward strand.
CTTCCAGCCAGCCGCCGCTGCCGGTCCGGCCGGCGCGGTCCGGCCGCCCCGGCCGCTCCTGGACGGCGACGATCCCGGTGCCGTACGGCAGGCGCAGGGTGCGCCGGTAGACGCGGCGGCCGGGTGCGCCGCTCACCTCCTCGATCCCGGCGACGGCCTCCCGCTGGAGCAGGTCGAAGACGGGGCCGGGCTGGTAGGGCCCGCGGTGGGCGAGGCGCAGCGGGATGCCGGCGGAGGGAGTGGCCGTGCGCCGGGCGGCGCGGTCGCGGGCCGGGGCGGCGGCGCGCAGTTCGCTCGGGGTGGCCGCGTACACGGCCCGGATGGTGTCGTTGAACTGCCGCACGCTGGCGAACCCGGAAGCGAACGCGATCTCGGTGACCGGCAGACCGGTGGTCTGCAGCAGGACCCGCGCGGTGTGCGCCCGCTGGGCGCGGGCGAGGGCGACGGGCCCCGCGCCGACCTCGGCGGTGAGCTGGCGCTGCACCTGGCGGGCGCTGTAGCCGAGCCGGACGGCGAGTCCGGCGACGCCCTCGCGGTCGACGACGCCGTCGCCGATCAGCCGCATGGCCCGGCCCACGACGTCGGCCCGGACGTTCCAGTCGGCGGAGCCCGGCACGGCGTCGGGACGGCACCGCCGACAGGCCCGGAAGCCCGAGCCCTGCGCGGCGGCGGCCGTCGGGAAGAACCGCACGTTGTGCCGCTTCGGCGTGACCGCGGGGCAGCTGGGCCGGCAGTAGATGCCGGTCGTCTCGACGGCGAAGAAGAACGCGCCGTCGAACCGGGCGTCCCGGCTCCGCACGGCCTCGTACCGGCCGTCCTCGTGTGTCTTCTCGTACTCCGCTGTCCGTGTCACGCAGTCCAGTCTCCGCCAGACCGGCGGACCGGACTGGCGGAAATCGGACATCACGGTGGAGCCGTGGCGGCCGAGCGGGCTACCGCAGGCCGCCGCGCTTGGCCTCCATCGCCGCCTTGCCGATGGCACCCCGGCGCTTGAACTCCTTGCGGATCTCGGCCCGCAGGCGGGCGTCGGTCTTGGCGACGATGCGCTGGTTCTCCCGCACGAGCTTGCGGTAGCTCTCCAGCCGCCGCTCGGGCAGTTCCCCGCCGTCGATGGCGGCGAGGACGGCACAGCCCGGCTCGGACTCGTGGGCGCAGTCGTGGAACCGGCACCCCTCGGCCAGCTCCTCGATCTCGGCGAACACCTGCCCGACCCCGCCGCCCGCGTCGAAGAGCCCGACGCCCCGCAGACCGGGGGTGTCGATCAGCACTCCCCCGCCGGGCAGGGCGAGGAGGTTGCGCGTGGTGGTGGTGTGCCGGCCCTTGCCGTCGATGTCGCGGACGGCCTGCACCCCCATGACGTCCTCGCCGATCAGCGCGTTGGCGAGGGTGGACTTGCCGGCGCCGGACTGCCCGAGCAGCACGGCCGTGCCGCCGGAGACGACCGCGGCGAGGACGTCGAGCCCTTCGCCCTGCTCGGCGCTGACGGACAGCACCGGCACACCGGGCGCGGCGGTCTCCACGTCCTGGACGAGGTACGCCAGGGTCGCCGGGTCGGGCACGAGGTCGGCCTTGGTGAGGACGACCAGGGGCTGTGCCCCGGACTCCCAGGCGAGGGCGAGGAACCGTTCGATCCGGGCGAGGTCCAGCTCGGCCGCGAGCGACACGGCGACGACGGCGTGGTCGACGTTGGCCGCGAGGATCTGCCCCTCGGACCGCTTGGACGAGGTGGAGCGCACGAAGGCGGTACGGCGCGGCAGATACGTGCGTACGTAGCGCGGGGTGCCGCCCTCGGGGTCGACGGCGACCCAGTCGCCGGTGCAGACCACGCGCAGCGGGTCGTTGGGGGTGACGAACGCGGTGTCGGCCCGCACGACGCCGTCCGCGGTGACGACGTCGCACTGGCCGCGGTCGACGCGGAGGACCCGGCCGGGCAGCAGGCCTTCGGCGGCGTGCGGCGCGAACGCGTCGGCCCAGTCGGCGTCCCAGCCGTAGGAGGTCAGGGCGGAGGAAGGCAGGGCGGAGGAAGCGGAGTGGGAAGTCAAGGGTGACCCTTCACAAGGGCGGCCCCGGCGGCGCGTGCACGGACGCGCGGAAGGAAGTGGTGTCAGCCGGTGGCCACGGAGGTGGACTTGATGATCCGGAATCGGGCAGCGCCCGGCGCGGCGACAGTCATCGGTCAACACCTCCCGGTCATGCACGGCAGACGGCGGCGGTACGGAGCCTCCGCAGGAACGACCACGACCTTAGCCGCCGCCCCGGCGACGCACCAGCGGTTTTTCTGCGAGGCCGTCTCGGCGCGGTCCGTCCCGGGACCGACGGTCCCATGACCTTCGTCAGTACCGACGGCTGCCGGAAGTAATTAGCGCCGTTGGTACGGGCGAGGGCCCGTAGATGGGCGCGTGCGCTGCGGCCGGGGTGCACGGCCTTGGCGTCCAGCAGGGCACCGATCTCGCGCAGCGGGTAGACCAGTTCGGCGTACGGCCGGCCGCCGACGAGCGCCCGGCCGGAGGTGGGACGGTCCAGGCCCATGATCATCCGCATGGTGGTGGACTTGCCCGCACCGTTGGGCCCGAGGAACCCGGTGACCCTGCCCGCCCCGATGGTGAGGGACAGGTTGCCCACGGCGGTCTGATCGCCGTACCTCTTGGTCAGCCCCTGCAGGGTGATCATGGATGACTACTCCCAGCCGTTCCAGCTTCTCCGTCTCACCGAGAAACTAGGCTCTGGCCGGGCACGAACACATCAGTCCAAAGGAAGGCGTTCACCCTTACTTCGGTCAGACGTCCACCGAGACCTTGGGCAACCGCCCGTTGCCGAACGTGTCACACCTCCACGAGCGCGTCACACCTCCACGGGCGCGTCCGCCGGCAGGCTGTCCATGAAGGAGCTGACCGAGAAGACCGCGTTGCCGGCGCCGGGAGGGCCGTAGCCGGGGGGCGAGGAGAGGCCGAAGTCCTCCATGGTCTGGCGGTAGGCCTGGAGCAGCCGGATGTGGTACTCCAGCGGGGCGCCGTCGGGGTTGGTCTTGCCGAGCGGGGTGGTGGGCTCGGGGCACCAGGTGGTGAAGCGGGGCGTGATGCCGTGCGACATGAAGAAGCGCAGGCCCTCGGTGGTGGACGCGATGGCCTCGTCGACCGTCTTGAAGCCGAAGGGCTCGGCCATCTCCACGCCCGCGACGAAGTTGGGGATGACGTTGCGGGCGCCGAAGACCTCGGTGGAGTCGAGGATGCGGCGGTGCCACTCGTCGCGGCCGACGTAGCGCTCCTTGCCGGGGCAGTACATCTTGAACAGGTACTCGTCCCACACCTCGAAGTTGGGGTGGTAGATCTGCACGCCGTAGTCCTTGAAGCGCTGGACGTCCGGCTTGGGCAGGGCCTGGGCGACGACCTTGCCGATCCAGCGGCCGGGGAAGTGCTCCTCGATGGCCTTGGCGTACCTCCCGTAGAAGTCGGCCTCGTCGAGACCCTGGACCTTCGACGTGATCGCGCCGCCGGTGAGCGTGTACGCGGTGGAGATCTTGGCGGTGTCGTACTTGTCGATGATCTCCAGCGCCTCGAGGACCTCGTCGACGTCCTTGACGCCGGTGTACGGCCGCCCGGCCGCCTTGTGCTGGCGCCAGTTGTGGTTGATGTCGCAGTACTGGCACTCCTCCTTGGCGCCGAAGTACTGGCAGACGCGGAACGCGGTCAGGTAGATCAGGTAGCCCCACTGAATGGTCGGGGCCACCTCCATGACCGACTTCCCGTTGGAGAGCTTGTGCCGGTAGTACTCGGGCATGGGCGGCACACCGACGTCGGCGATCCGCTTCCCGTCCAGGTAGAGGCCGAGGACCCCGTCCTCGTTCGCGGCGACCCGGTAGGGCGAGGCCGGGTTCACGCGCACCGAGACGACGGTGCGGCGCAGGTCGTAGGGGCCGCCGGTGAGGATGATCTCCTCGGGCGGGCGGCGCAGGGCGGCCTCGCCCAGCTCGGGCAGGGTGCCGTGGTCGAAGGAGAAGATGAAGTACGACTTCGGCTTCACCTCGCCGCCCTCGTTGTCGCTCAGCGCCGAGGGGTCGAAGGCGACGCCGCCCCGCAGGAGGTCCTCCTTGAAGACGGCCTCGCGCGGTACGTTCGGGAACCGCTCCATCAGATCCTCGACCAGCGCGGTACGGCTGTCCATCCCGTGTCTCCTCCCAGCTCCGGCGTTCGACTTCTCACGGTATGCCCCCGCGGGAGCGGCTTCCCTCCCGGGTCCCCTCCCGGGCGCGCCGGGTAGGTTTCCACGGTATGAGCGACATCACGGTGACCAACTGGGCCGGCAACATCACGTACACGGCCAAGGAACTGCTCCGGCCGCACTCCCTGGACGCGCTGCGGGCCCTGGTGGCGGACAGCGCCAGGATCCGGGTGCTGGGCAGCGGGCACTCCTTCAACGAGATCGCCGAGCCGGGCGACGGGGGCGTCCTGCTGTCGCTGGCCGGCCTGCCGTCCGAGGTGGAGGTGGACACGGCCGCCCGTACGGTGCGGGTCGGCGGCGGTGTGCGGTACGCGGAGCTGGCCCGGCTGGTGCACGCGCGGGGGCTCGCGCTGCCGAACATGGCCTCGCTGCCGCACATCTCGGTCGCCGGCTCCGTGGCGACCGGCACGCACGGCTCCGGGGTGGGCAACGGTCCGCTGGCCTCGGTGGTGCGCGAGGTGGAGCTGGTCACCGCGGACGGTTCGGCCGTGGTGCTCGCGCGGGGCGACGAGCGGTTCGGCGGCGCGGTGACCTCGCTGGGCGCGCTGGGCGTGGTGACCTCGCTCACCCTCGACCTCGAGCCGGCCTACGAGGTCGAGCAGCACGTCTTCACCGAGCTGCCGCTGGCCGGTCTGGACCCGGCGACGTTCGAGACGGTGATGGCGGCGGCGTACAGCGTGAGCCTGTTCACGGACTGGCGGGCACCGGGGTTCCGCCAGGTGTGGCTCAAGCGCCGCACCGACCAGCCGCTGCCCGGCTTCCCGTACGCCGCTGCGGCCGTCGAGAAGATGCATCCGGTGCCGGGCATGCCCGCGGTCAACTGCACGGAGCAGTTCGGGGTGCCGGGGCCCTGGCACGAGCGGTTGCCGCACTTCCGCGCCGAGTTCACGCCCAGCAGCGGGGCCGAGCTGCAGTCGGAGTACCTGATGCCCCGGGAGCACGCCGTGGCCGCGCTGCACGCGATGGACGCGATACGCGACGTGCTCGCGCCGGTGCTGCAGACCTGCGAGATCCGCACGGTCGCCGCCGACGAGCAGTGGCTGAGCCCGTCCTACGGCCGGGACACCGTGGCGGCGCACTTCACCTGGGTCGAGGACACGGCGGCGGTGCTGCCGGTGGTGCGGCGGCTGGAGGAGGCGCTCGCGCCCTTCGCGGCCCGCCCGCACTGGGGGAAGGTGTTCACGACCCCGGCGGACCGGCTGGGCGCGCTGTACCCGCGGCTGGGCGACTTCCGGGCACTGGCCGGGACGCTCGACCCGTCCGGGAAGTTCACCAACGCGTTCGTACGCGGGGTGCTGGCCGGCTGAGTCAGGCCCGCCCCGCCCCGCGGACCGGGGTGAACAGCGCGGCCACCGCGATCAGGACGCAGCAGCCTCCGGCCACCAGGGCGACCGGTGTGGTGCCGCGCTCCTCCGCCGCCCAGGTGAGCACGGCCGCGCCGAGGGGAGCGGCCGAGTACTGGAGGGTCCAGTAGGCGGAGGTGACCCGGCCGAGCAGGTGTTCCGGGGTCACCTCCTGCCGCAGGGACATCGAGCAGGTGCCCGCCATGCCGACGCAGGCCAGGAAGGCGGCGCTGAGCACGGCGACGGCGGGCACGTCACGGGCCCACCCCAGGCCCGCGAACGCCAGACCGCACACGGCCACCGCGCCGGTCCAGGTCCGTCCGAAGCCGAGCAGCCGCCGAGCCCGGGCCACCAGCAGCGCACCCGCGACGGTGCCGAGGGCGCCGGCCGCCATGACGGTGCCGACCGTTCCGTCGTCGTGGCCGAGGTCGTGCTTGAGGTGGTAGATCACCAGGTCGTTCAGACCGAGGGTGAGGAAGCTGAAGCAGCACAGCAGGACGGTGAGCGCGCGCAGCACCGGGTGCCGGCGCAGGAAGGCTGCGCCGGTGCGCAGGTCCTGCCACAGTCCTGGGCGTTCGCCCGTCTCCCGGTCGTCGGCGGGGCGGGGCCGGAAACGGACCAGGGCCACGAGGGCGGCCGAGACGCCGAAACTGGCCGCGTCCACACCGACGGCTGCGGCCGGGCCCGACCAGGCGGCCACCACTCCGGCGCACAGCGGCCCGAGGACACCGGCCGCGGCGGCGGTGGCGTTGAGCCGTCCGTTGGCCTCGGTGAGCTGTTCGGTGCCGACCAGGGAGCGCACGACGGTGACGTAACCGACCGCGAAGAACATGCCGACGGCCTCGCACAGGGGCAGGACGGCGTAGAGGAGCCAGACCTGCGGGCCGAGCAGCCACACCAGCGGGATCAGCCCGTACAGGGCCGTCCGTACGAGATCGCAGCCGATGAGCAGCCTGCGGCGGTCCACCCGGTCGACCACGGTCCCGGCGAACACGGCGGCGAGGACGGCCGCCGCGCCGCCGGCGGCGGTCAGCAGTCCCATCCGCGCGATCGACCCGGTCGCCTCCAGCACCAGCAGCGGCAGGGCGATCAGCGCGAAGGAGTCGCCGAGGACGGAGAGGGTCTGCGCGGCCCAGAAGACGCCGAAGTCCCGCTGCCGCCGCAGCGGGCGGCTCTCCCCGGCCCCGGCGGAACTCCCGGCCACGCGCCCCGCGTCGCGTGCCTCATGGGTCACCGGTCCGTCACCGGCCGCCGTCGCCGCTCCATGCCGGTCGCCTCCCCGTCGTCCGCTGCCAGGCCGGCGACCACCCTACGGAGCGGTCACGGTCCGCGCAGCAGGGTTTCGGACCCGTCAGTGGTCGGCGCAACAGGGGGTAGGGTCGGGGTCCTCGAACGGCACCAGGGTGCCGCCGACCGCGGGCATGGCGGCCAGGACCAGGCGGCCGTCCTGCCAGTGCGGACGGACGTGGTCGCGGGTGACCAGCCGGGTGTCCGGGGCGGGCTCGTCCGGTGTGCCGAGGACGGTCACCCGGTCGATCGCGGAGCGAGCCAGCAGGTCGGCGAGCGTCAGGGTGCCGGTGAGGGCGGACGCGCCGGGGAAGAGGACGGCACGGCCCCTCTCGTCCCAGGCGCCGTCGCGGACCTCGTACCCCCGGGCGGTGAGCCGGTCCCGGGCGGTGCACAGGACCGGCTCGGCCTCGGCGGCGAGGGACAGTGCGATCCGGGGGCGGCCGTCCCGCACCAGGTGCGTGCAGCCGAAGACACCCTCGGGGAGGGCGAGTCCGGCCGCCAGCGCCTGGAGCAGGTGGTCCGCCTCACGCAGGGTCGTCGCGTCGGTGTCGACGCCGAGGACGTACGGCGCGGCGGTCGCGGTCACGACGGCAGGACCCACACCGGGTTGGAGTAGAACCACAGGTCGCGCCACGGGTCGGCGTCGCCGACGACGTCGATGGCGGGGCCCGCCGGGTCGACCTTGGCGCCCAGTGCGCCGACGGCGGAGCGGTTGCCGTCGGTGCCGCGGGTGCGGAGGTACACGGGGCGGTCGACGCGGCCGAGGTCGTAGGTCAGGCGGACGGTGCCGGTGTCCTTGTTCACCTCGTAGGACTTGACGACCCGGGCGGACGGCGCGGTGAAGGTGTCCTTGTCGGCGGCCGGTCCGGTCACATCGCCCTGGATGACGTCCACACGGGCCAGCTTGGGGACGAAGCCCGCCCAGTTGGGGCCGCCGGCCAGCGCGACGTCGACGGACAGGGTGACCCGGGTGCCCTTGCGGACGTGCAGGGCGCCGCCGAGGGTGGCCCAGCGGCCGCCGCCCGAGACGCGGACGTCGAGGCCGCTGACGAGCTGGCCGTGGTCGACCCAGAGGCGGCCGGCACGGATGCCGTCCATGACGGCGGCGTAGGAGAAGCCGTCGGAACCGACGTGGGTGCGGCTGTACTGGCCGGGCCAGAAGTCGTTCTGGGTGATGTCGATCTGTCCGGCGTAGACCGGGTCGTCGTAGCGGCCGTTGGCGTTGAAGTCGCCGCCGCCGCGGGCGCCGGTGTCGGCGTAGACCTGGTGGGAGTCGGAGTTGGCGGTGATCCACCAGGGGCGGCCCTCGGCGATGAGGCTGTCCCACAGGCCGCCGACGGTGGCGGTCATCCAGTCGAAGCCGCCCCAGGTGCGGTAGCTCTCCAGGGGGTAACCGGGAAAGGAGTTGGCGCTCGGGCTGCCGTCGTAGATGCCGCGGGCGCCGCCGGGGCCGAGGGGCTTGGGCAGGCCGCCGGCCTGGTGGCCCGGGGCGCCCTCGAAGCCGACCGCGATCTGGTGGCCGCGGGAGGTGGCGTCGCGCCAGGCGCGGATCTCGTGCGGGGAGTCGATGCCCTTGCGCGCCGGGTGGTTGGCGAGCATCAGGGCGTCCTTCACCTTGCGCCGCTTGACCTGGTCGGCGAGGAAGGAGAGTCCGGCGATGGCGAGGGCCTCGTTGGCGGGGGTGGAGTCGGTGGCGCCCTTGACGCCGCCGTCGTAGTCGGTCTCGAACTGCTTGAGGACGGAGACCTCGTGCTTGCCGGGGTGGACGAAGACGGTGCCGTGCTCGGCGGCCGGGATGTTCCACTCCAGGCCCTGGAAGACGAGGGTGTCCTCGTGGGCGTCGCGGGCCTCGCGGATGTCCGGGTTGACCTTCTCCACGCCGATCCTGGCGTGGGTGGCGCTGCCGTGGTCGGTGATGACCAGCCAGTCCATGCCGTGCCGGGCGCCCTGGCGGACCTGGTCGACGACGCGGTACTTGCCGTCGCTGCTGTACTGGGTGTGGATGTGGTGGTCGCCGGCCAGCCAGAGGAAGCCCTTCCTGCGGCGGCCGTTGCTCGCCGCCCCCGCGGGGGCGGCGGTGGCAGGGGTGCTCTGGGCGAGGACGGTGCCGGCGGCCAGTCCGGCGCCGAGCAGACCGGCGCGGCGCAGCAGGCCGCGGCGCGACTGCTGTTCGGGGCTCAGGGCCTCGTCGGGGACGCTGGTGTCGAAGGCGGCGGGCAGGGCCGGCGCGGTGTCGTGCTCGTGGTCGTGCGGATGCCCGTGGTGGTGACCGTGGGTGTGTCCGTGTCCGTGGCCCATGCCTGTTCCTCCCGAAGACCGCCGCCGTGCGCGGCTCCGAGGAGAATCGACGCGGAAGGTGAACGTTGAACGACTTGCGGGTGATCCGCGACTGCCGCCCTTCCTGACCTAGCATGAAACCTAGGAATCCTAGGTTTCAGGAAGGTGGCGCATGCCCCGAGTGGGTCTTACCACCGACCGCGTCGTCGCCGCGGCCGCCGACCTCGCCGACGCGTCCGGGCTCGAGGCGGTCACCGTCTCCGCGCTCGCCCGGCACTTCGGGGTGAAGGACGCCAGCCTTTACACGCACGTGCGCAATCTCCAGGACCTGCGCGTCCGGGTCGCGTTGCTGGCCGGCGGCGAGCTGATCGAGGAGATCGCGCAGGCGGTGGCCGGCCGGGCCGGGAAGGAGGCGCTGGCCGCCTTCGCGGGCGCCTACCGGGCGTACGCCCTGCGCCACCCCGGCCGTTACGCCGCCACCCAGATCCGTGTCGAGCAGGCTCTGGTGGCCGGCTCCCCCGCCCTGCGCCGCACCGCCGAGATCACCTACGGCATGCTGCGCGCCTACGGCCTGACCGAACCCGACCTCACCGACGCCGTACGCCTGCTGCGCGCCACCTTCCACGGGTACTGCGCGCTGGAGGCCTCCGGGGGCTTCGGTGCCCCGCGCGACGTGCGGGTGTCCTGGGACAGGGCGGTCGACGCCCTGCACGTGGCACTGGAGAACTGGCCGCGGGCGGACGCAACCGAGGGGGGCGAGGGGACCCGCGGCTAGGGCCGGTCCGGCGGATCACGCCCCAGACGCGGGGCCCGGCACGCGCGTCCGCGGCGTTGTCGTCGGTGCCGACGCTCCGCGTCGACGCCCTCCTCCGCCTTGCGGCTGCACGCACCAGACCCCGCTCACCGGCGTCGACGAGGTGCCGTGCCTGTCCTGCGACCTGACCCGCCGGACCGGCCCTAGTCGGCCAGCCCCCGGACCTCGTCGTACGTCGGCGTCGGACCGCCCGGCTCCCGGCCCGCCCGGAGGTCCGCGGCCGCCTCCAGGGCGGCGCCCAGTGCGCGCCGGTAGAGCAGCGAGCCGAGGCTGACCCGGCCGACGCCGAGGTCGGCGAGGTGCGCGAGGGCGGGTCCGGCGGGCGTGTACAGGACGTTGAGGGGGACGTCGAAGCGGGCGGTGAGGGACGCGATGCGGGCCGGGTCGGTGAGGCCGGGGACGAAGACGCCGTCGGCGCCGGCCTCGCGGTAGGCCTCCAGGCGCCGCAGGGTGTCGGACCAGTCGCCGTCGCCCGACCAGTACGTGTCCGTACGCGCGTTGACGAAGAGACCGGGGGCGGCCCCGCGGACCGCGGCGATCTTCGCGGCGTGCCGGTCGGCGGACCCGAGGGCGTCCTCCAGGTTGATGCCCACGGCGCCGACCGCCGACAGTTGCCGCGCCAGCTCCCCCACCTCGTCGGGATCGTCGCTGAACCCGCCCTCCGCGTCGACCGAGAGCAGGAAGGGGGCCGAGCCGAGGGTGAGGGCCAGCCGCAGGGTCTCGTCGCGGGTCGCCGAGGCCCCGTCGGGCAGCCCGGCCGACGCCGCGACGCCGAGGCTGGTCGTGCCGACGGCGCAGAAGCCGTGCCCGGCGAGGGCGAGCGCGGATGCGTGGTCCCAGGCGCACGGCAGGAGCAGGGGCTCACCGGGCCGGTGGAGTTCGGCGAACGCGGTCACGACAGGTCACCCACCGCGTCGGCGTAGTACACGGATTCCGTCAGGTGGGCGGCGAGTTCACGAAAGCTCCAGCCGTCGCCGGGCGAGTGGTCGAGCTGTTCGTCGGTGAGCGCGTCGAGGCGGCTGGCCCAGATCCGGGCGAGCCGGGTCAGGCGGCTGCGGGCCTCGTCGAGGTCCTCTTCGGTGAAGCGTGCGCGGTCGGCGTCCGTGGTGACCGCGGAGGCGTGCCAGTGGTCGGGCTGCGTCGCCTGCCCCGCCAACCGGGCCTCCAGCTCCGCGAGATGGTCGATCATGTGGTCGGCCACCCGGCGGATCGCCTTGTGCGGGGTGTAGACGCGGCCGTCGACGTGTGCGGGCCGCCCGTCCCAGCGGGTCCAGGTGGCGGCCAGGGCGAGGACGCGGTCGGCCATGCCGGTGACGGCGGCGGCGGGCGTGAGGGGGGTCGCGGCGGTTCGCGTGTCGTTCATGTCCCGCACGCTATGGGCCGGTTGGTTCGGCGTCGGCCGAAGTGTTCCGGGCGAAGCCGGGTACCCGAACGGCACCGTTCTTCCACTTCTTCCCCATGCGAGGTGACATGGCAAGCGCAGAAAGAAGCGAAGACCGTACGCGGCCGCGGTGGCGGGACAGCCTGTGGGGCATCGGGGTGATCGCCCTGGTCGTTGGCGCCGGGGTGAGACTGGGCCTGCACGGTCTGTCGGCGTGGCCGTCGGCCCTCGTGGGCACGGTGCCGGCCGCCGCTTGCATCGTGTGGCTGGTGCGCCGCCGGCGTGTGCGCGACGCCGGAAGGGCGGGTGCGGAGCCGGAGGACGTGCCCGCCATGGAGCGGCAGATCCTCAAGGGCGGGCCGGCACCCCGGGACCCGGAGCGGCGGCGGGCGATGGCGGCGTTCGTCGACTCGCGCCAGGAGCGGCTGCGGCGCCACCGCTGGTGGGCGTTCCCCGTACTGGCCCTCATCTTCTTCGGCACGTCGGCCCTGTGGTACATCTCCGGCTCGGTCGGCGCCGGGACGATGATGCTCGTCCTCGGGGCCGTGTTCCTGACCTGGCTGGCCTGGTACAACGCGCGTTTCGACCGGCGCTTGTCGCAGATGCGCGGCCGGTTGCAGGGCTGAGCGGCCGGTGGGGGCGTCAGGTCACCAGCCCGTGCCGGTAGGCGAAGACGACCGCCTGGACGCGGTCGCGGAGGCCGAGCTTGGTGAGGATGCGGGAGACGAAGGTCTTGACGGTCTCGGGGCTGATCACGAGGGTCGCGGCGATCTCACTGTTGGAGAGCCCGTCCGCGATCAGGCGCAGGACCTCCGTCTCCCGGGGGGTGAGCGGTATGTCCCGGGTGGTGCCCTCGGCGGGGCGGATCCGGGCCGCGTAGCGGCCCACGAGGCGGCGGGTCACGTCGGGGTCGAGCAGCGCCGCGCCCATGGCCACGGTGCGGATGCCGTGCAGCAGCCGGTCCGGAGGCGCGTCCTTGAGCAGGAAGCCGCTCGCGCCCGCGCGCAGCGCCTCGTAGACGTACTCGTCGAGGTTGAACGTGGTGACCACGAGCACCTTGACGGGGTGCTCCACCCCGGCGCCGGCCAGCAGGCGGGTCGCCTCGAGACCGTCGAGCACCGGCATGCGGATGTCCATCACCACGACGTCCGGCCGCAGTTCGCGGGCCAGGTCCACCCCGGTCCGCCCGTCTCCGCACTCGCCGACCACCTCCAGGTCGGGCTGGGCGTCGACGATGGTCGTCAGACCGGTGCGGATCAGTGCCTGGTCGTCGCAGATCACGACCCGGACCGGCGCGCTCATGCCGTGCTCCCCCCGGGTATCCGGGCCCGGACGACGAAGCCGCCGCCCGCCGGGCGGTCCGTGCTGAACTCGCCGCCGAGGACGTCGACGCGTTCCCGCAGACCGGCCAGCCCCCGCCCGCTGCCGCCGGGGGACGCGGCCCCCGTGCCGGAACCGTCCGTGCCCACTTCCACCGTGATCTCTCTTTCTCCGTGGCGCACCAGAACGGAGGTCCTGGCGCCGTGGTCGTACTTGAGGGCGTTGGTCAGGGCCTCCTGCACGACGCGGTAGGCCACGAGGTCGGAGCTGCCGGTGGCCGCCGCGGGGGTGCCCTCCTCGGTGAACTCCACCGGCTGCCCGGCCCGGCGCGTCTGCTCGACCAGGGTGAGCACCCGGCCGACGGGCGGCGTCCTGGGCTCGGCGGTGCCGTGGTCGGGGTTGAGGAGGTCGAGCAGGTGCCGCAGGTCGGTGATGGCGCGGCGGCCGGTGTCGCTGACGGCGGCCAGTGTCTCGTCGAGCCGGTCCGGCGCGGCGGTCAGGTAACGGGCCGCCTCGGACTGGACGACCATCGCCGTCACGTGATGGGTCACGACGTCGTGCAACTCGCGGGCGATGCGGGCGCGTTCGGCGTTGCGGGCGTCCTCGGCGACCCGGGCTCGGCGTTCGGCCTCGGCGGCGCGCGCGGAGCGCATCCAGGCGCCGATGCCCCATGCCAGGGCGAGGACCAGGTAGAACGTCACGTACTCGACCAGCGTTTCGTCGCCGCCGCGCGCGTTCAGCCCGATGGCCATGGCCACGTACGCCAGGGTGGCGGCGACCTGCGTGGCGCGCCGGTACTTCTCCTGGTGGGAGCCCGCGTTGATCAGCACGATGGGGAGCGCGGCGCCCGCGAACAGGTGGTAGCCGCGCAGCTGGTCGAGGGCGAAGCCGAGCGAGACCAGGGTGAGGCAGACGAGTGTCCACCGCCGGCGCACGGCCAGGGGAACGGACTGCAGGACGGCCGCCACCCCGGCCAGCGCGTCGGCGGGACGGGTCGGCAGGCCGCCGATCTCCGTGCCCTGACCGCGCAGCTCCGGCAGGAGCGAGGCGACGAGGAGCAGCACTCCGAGCGGGAGGTCCCGGACCGTGACGTCCAGCCGGCGCCACAGCTCCAGGACCCGTCGGCGATCGATCACCGGGGAAGTGTAGCGGCGGAGCCGGCACCCGCGGCGCGGCGCCGGGCACCGAACGGCACGACGTTCCCGCGCCGGTGCGCCAGCCACAGGAACACCAGCGTGAGCAGGGCCCCGAAGCCCACCGAGTACACGCTGCCCTCCGGGCCGAAGTCGCCGCCGGTGAGCAGCTTGGGACCCGACATCGTGGCGTCCAGCAGGCCCTCGCTGTCGCCGTTGCCGGAGACGACGGTGCTGAAGACGCCGCCCGCGGCGAAGTTCCAGCCGAAGTGCACGCCGATCGTCAGCCACAGGTTGCGGGTGGCGGCGTAGGCGGCGGCGAGCATGAACCCGGCCTCGATGGCGATGGCGACGGCGCCCCACAGGGTGGCGTCCTCGTTGAGCAGGTGCGAGAGCCCGAACACGAGACCGGTCAGGCCCAGCGCGAGGTAGGTGCCGATGTGCTCCTCGATGATCCGGAACAGCACCCCGCGGTAGACGACCTCCTCCGTCGCGGCGGCTCCGGCCATGAAGCCGACCAGCCCGATCGCGCCCTGTACCGAGCCGAGCCCGTCGACCTCGTAGTGCCCGGAGGTGAGGAGGTTCACGATGACCGCCGAGAACATCCCGGCACCGATCAGCGTTCCCCAGCCGAACTTGGCTCCGGCGCCCTCCAGGGCCACGTCCAGGGCCTGCCGGCGCTCGGTCCGCCGCACCACCCACCCGTACACGAACAGCACCAGCGCGGCCGCCGTGAGTCCGACGACCAGGGTGAGCCAGTCGTTGTCCTTCACCGCCTGGATGGCGGCGCCGCCGATGGCGTAGGCCGCCAGTACGGCCAGGAACTGCCAGACAAACCTCACGGGAACTCCTTGGTCGGGCCCGTGACTTCGGCGCCTCGGGCTATGACACCGGACGCTACGGATCCGGCGGCCGGAGATCGTCACCTCACGGTGGACACCTGGCCGTAGCTCGCACGGGGGACGAGGCGCCGGAGCCCGGGCGGGCACGTCGTAGCCTCGGACACATGACCAGCGACTCCGCCGACGACTCCCCCGACGGCGCTTGCGCCCGCTCCTTCGCCGGCGCCCTCGCCGCAGGCCCGCTCGTGCTCGACGGCGGGCTGTCCAACCAGCTGGAGGCGGCCGGGCACGACCTGGGCGACGCCCTGTGGTCGGCCCGGCTGCTCGCCGACGATCCCGAGGCGATCACGCGGGCCCATCTCGCCTACGTCGAGGCAGGCGCGGACGTGGTGATCACCTCCAGCTACCAGGCCACCTTCGAGGGCTTCGCCCGGCACGGCATCGGGCGGGAGCGGGCCGCCGAACTGCTCGCGCTCAGCGTGGAGTCGGCGCGGGAGGCGGCCCGCCGGGCGCAGGCCTCCCGTCCGCTGTGGGTGGCGGCGTCGGCGGGCCCGTACGGGGCGATGCTCGCGGACGGTTCCGAGTACCGGGGGCGGTACGGCCTCGACGTGGCCGAACTGGAGCGCTTCCACCGGCCCCGTCTGGAGGTCCTGGCCGCCGCCCGGCCGGACGTCCTCGCGCTGGAGACGGTCCCGGACACCGACGAGGCGGTCGCGCTGCTGCGGGCGGTGCGCGACCTGGGCGTGCCCGCCTGGCTGTCGTACACCGTCGCCGGGGACCGTACGCGTGCGGGTCAGCCGCTGGAGGAGGCGTTCGCCCTGGCCGCCGACGCGGAGGAGGTGATCGCGGTGGGCGTCAACTGCTGTGCCCCCGGGGACGTGTCCGGCGCGGTGGAGACGGCCGCCCGGGTCACCGGGAAGCCGGTCGTCGCCTATCCCAACAGCGGCGAGCGGTGGGACGCGGAGTCCCGCTCCTGGCGTGGGCGTTCGCTGTTCGCGGCCGGGCTGGTGCGGGAGTGGCGGGAGCGCGGGGCCCGGGTGATCGGCGGCTGCTGCCGGGTGGGCCCGGAGGCGGTCACGTCGATCGCGCGGGTGCTGTCCCGGGAGTGACCGGTGGACGTGTGCCAAGATGGCCGTGAACAGGCGTTCGGAGGGCGACGGGTTCGGCGGAGGGGCGCACGGCGTGGCACACGGGGGGCGGACCGGACACCGCGCGGTGCCGGGGGCGGTGGTCGCCGTCGGAGTCGTCGGCGCCCTGGCCGTCGCCGCGCTCGCGCTGCGGCCCGCGGAGGGGCTGCTGCACTCCGGCCGGGGGCCGCTCGGCCAGTGGGGCATCGTGGCGATCGGGGCGTCCGCCGCCTGGACGATCGGGGTCTGGACGGCCGTCCGGCGCCTGCGTCCCCGTTTCGGCGCCGACCGCATGGGACTGGCGCCGGTCGAGGAGCGGCTGCGGGACGCCGCCGCGCCCCTGCTGCTCTCCGCGACGGGCGTCATCGGCGTACTGGCCCTGGTCCTGCACCGGTTCTCCACCGGCGACGGCACGCCCGGCCCGCCGCCGCCCCTCGCGACCGAACCGGCCCCCGAGCCGACGTTCGCCACTCCCCCGCCCCAGGAGCGCCCGCGCGGTTCGGGGGACCATTCCTCCCTGCCGCTGCACCTGGTGCTCCTCGTGCTGGCCGCGGTCGTGGCCGTGCTCGCCGTGGTGGCCGTCGTGCGGCGGCTGCGACGGTTCCGGCTGAGTCTGCCCCAGCGTCCGGGTCCGTTGGGGAGCACCGCACCGCAGGGCGACGACGCGCGACTGCTGCTGTCCGCCGTGCACTCGGGCCGCCGCGCCCTGGCCGGCACCGACGACGACGCCCGGGCCGCCGTCATCGCCTGCTACGCCGCGATGGAGGACGCCCTCGCGGCGTCCGGTGTGCGGCGGCAGGCCTCCGACAGTCCGTCCGACCTGCTCACCCGCGCCGCCGACGCGGGCTTCGCCCCGGGCCCGGCCGGGCCGCGCCTCACCGCCCTGTTCCGCGAGGCCCGTTACTCCTCGCACCCGATGGACGGCTCGCACCGGACGGCCGCGGCCGCCGCCCTGGAGGAGATCGCGACCCTGCTCGGGGACCGGGCACCGGACCCGGCCCGGGACGGGGAGGCCAAGCGGTGAACCGGTTTCCGCAGGACGGCCCGGGGCAGGACATGCTGTCGCTGCCCCGGCTCGGGCTGCTGGGCGGCGCGGTCGCCGGCACGGGCCTGCTGCTCGTCCTGCTCCTCGACGGACCCGAGGCCGCCGGTGCGCTGGTGGCGCTGCTCGCGGCCGTGGCCGTGCTCGTCGCCCGGTACGTCACCGGGGCGGGCGCGGTCGACTCCGCGTACCGGGACGAGGTGCGGCTGTTGCGGACGCGGGCTCCGGGCATGGGCGAGTGGTGGCGCAACGTGAAGACCTCCACCGGACCCGACGGCGCCCTGTACTACCGCGCGGTGCTCCGGATCGAACTGCGCCGTCTGTACTCCGCCGCGCTCGCCGAGCACCACCACGTGTCCCTGGAGCACCAGCCCGAGCGCGCCGCCGAGTTGGTCGGTCCCGAGCTGTGGCCGTGGCTGGGTCCCGTGCCGCCGGGCACCGGCCCGGAGGGCGAGGTGCCCGTCGACGTACTGCGCCGCCTCGTCGACCGGCTGGAAGCCCTCGGCGCGCCCCGCACCCGCAGCCCCCTCCCCCGTCCCCGCACATCCCGTACCGGTAAGGACCAAGCGACGTGACGACTCCCTCCACGCCCCCGCTCCGCACCGCCGAGCAGGTCGGCGAGCAGGCCGGTGCCGTACTGCGCGAGATCGGCCGTGCCGTCGTCGGCAAGCAGGACGCCCTCGAGCAGGTGATGCTGGCCGTGCTGGCGGGCGGCCACGTCCTCGTCGAGGACCTGCCGGGTCTCGGCAAGACGCTCCTCGCCCGCTCCTTCGCCACCACGCTCGGCCTGGACTTCCGCCGCATCCAGTTCACGCCCGACCTGCTGCCCTCCGACGTCACCGGGACGCCGCTGTACGACCAGCGCACCGGCGAGATGGTGTTCCACCCGGGCCCGGTCTTCACCCACCTCCTGCTCGCCGACGAGATCAACCGGACGCCGCCCAAGACGCAGGCCGCGCTGCTGGAGGCGATGGCCGAGTCGCAGGTGACCGTGGACGGCGAGACCCGGCCGCTCGCCGACCCGTTCCTGGTGATCGCGACCGCCAACCCGGTGGAGTACGAGGGCACCTACTCGCTGCCCGAGGCCCAGCTCGACCGGTTCCAGTTGCGGGTGCGGATGGGGTACCTGACCGCCTCCGAGGAGCTGGCGATGCTGCGGGCCCGCGTCGACCGGGCCGCGCCCGAGGCCGTGCTCGAACGGCTCGCGGGGCCACAGGACGTGCTGGCGTGGCGGGCCGTCGTCGAGCGGGTGGAGATCGACGACGACCTGCTGGAGTACGCCGTCGCGCTCGTCGGCGCGACCCGCGACCACCCCCGGATCAGCATCGGCTCCTCGCCGCGCGGCGGACTCGCCCTGGTCCAGCTCGCCCGCGCCCGCGCCGTGCTGGACGGCCGCGACTACGTCGTCCCCGAGGACGTCAAGGACCTCGCGGTGCCCGCGCTGGCCCATCGGGTGTCGCTGCGGCCGGAGTTGTGGGTGAGCGGGATCTCCACGGACGACGTGCTGCGCGAGCTGGTCGACGGCGTCGGTACGCCGACGACGCGGCGTACGGCCGCCGTGTCGTCGTGACCCCGTCCGCGCCGGAGGCGGTACCGGCCCCGCAGCCCCGGCCGAACGCGCTGGTGGACCGCGCTCTGGAGGGCCGCACCGCGCCGGCGCCCCCGCCGTCCCGGCCGCCCGGGGGCCGCGTCCGGGCGAGCGGACCCTGCGCCTGCTGACCGTGGCCGCCGTGGCGCTGGCCGCCGCCCTGCTCACCGGCCGGGGCTGGCTGCTCGCGCTCGCGGCGGCGCCGCTGGTTCTGCTCGCGCTGGCGCTGCCCCGCACCCCCGCCCGCCGCGTCGAGACCTCGGTGACCGTCGAGTCGAGACGCTGCTTCGAGGGCGACACGGTCACCGTCCGCGTCGAGGTGGCCCACGACGGCGACGCCGTACGCCTCGACCCGGGCGTCACGCTCGGCCCCGGCCTGCGCCTCGACGAGGTGGCCGTCGGCCGGTCCTCGGTGACGCTGCGTCATACGGCGCTGACCTGGGGCCGCTGGTCGCTCGGCCCGGTGGACCTGGACGTGTACGACTGTGGCGGCACCGTGCGCCGCACCGTGCGGGTCGATGTCCCCGAGGTGTCGGTGTTCCCGCACGCCGCGCAGACGAGGTTCACCCCGATCCCGGTACGGCTGCCGCAGCGGCTCGGCGAGCACGCCTCGCCGCAGCCCGGGGAGGGCGTCGAGGTCGTCGGGGTGGGGCCCTGGGTCCCCGGGGAGCGGCAGCGGCGCATCCACTGGCCGTCCACGACCCGGCGCGACGCCGTGCAGTTGCACCGGTTCGCGGCCGAGCGGGCCGCCGACACGGTGATGCTGCTCGACGCGTTCGGGGACGTCGTCGACCCGGTGACCGGGCTGTCCTCCCTGGACGAGACCGTGCGCGCCGCCGCCGGGCTCACCCGGGCCTATCTGCGCACCCACGACCGGGTGGGGGTCGTCTCGACCGGCGGCACCACCCGCTGGCTGACGCCGGGCACCGGGGACGCGGCGTTCTACCGCATCGTCGAGAGCGTCCTCGACGTCCGCAAGAACCGCACCTTCGGCGGCGACGGGCTGGAGCGGGTCCCGCCGCCCGCGCTGCCGGAGGGTGCCCTGGTGTACGTGTTCACCCCGCTCAGCGACGCACGGATCCTGACGGTGCTGCGGGACGTCCAGGCCCGCGGGCGCCGTCCGGTCGTCGTGGAGATCCCGAGCGGCGACCCTCGGGTGGAACCCGGGGACGAGGCGGGGGAGCTGGGCCTGCGGCTGTGGCGGGCGGAGCGCGACGCGATGCGGTTCGCCCTGCGGGACAGCGGGGTGCCGGTGCTCCAACACACGGCGGGCGAGTCCTTGGATCTGGCGCTGGCGCCGCTTCTGTCGGGGCGGGTCGGGGGAAGGGGACGCGCGGGATGACGACCGGGACGACGACGCGGTGGACGCGGGCCGGGCTCCGGGAGTACCTGGGGTACTGGATCGGCACCGTGCCGGTGCGGGTGATCGCGGTGGCGGCCGTCGTGCTGGCGTGGCGGCCGTGGGCCGCGGTGGGCACGGCGGGGGAAGCGGTGCCGCTCGTCGGCGCGATCGCCTTCGCGGCGTGGGCGGCGCCCTCGCTGGACCGGCGCCCGTCGGTGGCGGCCGGCTGGTCCGCCCGGCTGCTGCGCCACCGGACGACGCTGGTCGCGGCGGGCGTGGTGGTGATCGCGGCGTTCGGCGACCCGGCCTGGTGGGAGGCCGGCTGCCTGGTCGTACTGCTGGTCGCCTACCTGGTGACGAGTGAGACGTGGCCGTGGCGGTGGGGACGCGGGACCGCACGTGTGGGGGCCGAGGCGCTGGCGGCCTGCGCGGGAGCGGGCGTCGTGGCGGCCGCCGCCGCGGTGCCGGTGAGCGGGACCGGCTCCGGGCTCGGACGGCTGATCGCCGCCGGGGCGGTCGTGGCCCTGGCGGTGACCGGTGGCTGGACGGTGCGGGCCCGGTGGCGCGGCGACGCCCCGGGATCCGATGCCCCGGAATCCGGTGTCCCGGCGCCCTGAAGGGCAGCGGGATTGCCCGTCGGGTGCCGGGAAAGGCCCCTTCACAAAAGCTTCGGGGCAGCCGTCCCCAATTCGGTCGCAGGACTTTCACACCCCGTCAATTTCCGTCCCGGCCCTGCATATGGCGGCTGGTAGCGTGCCCAGCGCTTCACCCCCACAGAACGAAGTAACCGATCTTTGGATTTCACTTCATGACTGGTACGCCAGACGAAACCCCCACGACCACATTCACCCCCGGCGGACGGCGCAGGCACCGCAAAGCGAGAGTGAGCCGCGTCGGCGCACGCCGGGCCCTCGTGCTCGCGATGGCCGTGCCCGTGGCCTCCGCCACGCTGGCCGGGACCTCCGCCTTCGCCGCCGACGGCAACGCCCCGCAGCAGCAGGGCATCTCGGCCGACGACCTCGCCGCCGACGACGCGCAGCTGGTCAAGAACCTCAACGAGCGCCTCGCCGACGAGCGTCTGGGCACCGACGTGAGCGGTGTCGTGCTCGACGCCGACTCGGACACCGCCCTGTGGGACCACAACGGCTCCACCGCCCTCATGCCGGCCTCGAACGCCAAGCTCGCCACGGCCACCACCGCCCTGACGCTGCTGGGCGCCAACCACGAGTTCACCACCAAGGTCGTGTACGGCGAGGGCACCCTCACCCTCGTCGGCGGCGGTGACCGCACCCTCACGAGCGAGGACGTCGCCGCGCTGGCCAAGACCGCCGCCGACGGCCTCAGGGCGGCCGGCCGCACCGACGTCCAGGTCCGGGTGGACGACAGCCTGTTCGCCGCCCCGAGTCTCGCCGAGGGCTGGAACGAGGGCTACTACCCCACCGAGGTCGCCCCGGTCCGTTCCCTCGTCGTGGACGGCGCCGCCGTGCAGGACACGTCGATCGACGCGGGCGAGGTCTTCGCGAAGAAGCTCGCCGAACAGGGCGTCACCGTCACGGGCGAGGTGTCCCGCACGACGGTGAAGCAGTCCGACGTCCCGGTGGCGCAGCACAGGTCGGCGCCGCTGTCGGACATCGTCAAGAAGATGCTCAAGACCAGCGACAACAACATCGCCGAGACCCTGCTCCGCATGTCGGCCGTGGAGCTGGGCCGGCCGGGCACCTTCGAGGCCGGCACCGCGCTGGTCCGCCAGGTGCTCAGCTCGTACGGCATCTCCCTCGACAACTTCGAGATGCACGACGGCAGCGGCCTCTCCCGCGCCGACCGCATCCCGGCCGCGACGCTCGCGCAGCTCCTCGACGCGATCACGGAGTCGCCCGCCCTGGGCTCGATCCTGGAGGGCCTGCCGGTCTCCGGCGAGGCCGGTGCCAGCCTCGGCCCGGAGTGGGGGCGCTTCGACGACCCCAACTCCGAGTGCGCGGTCGGCAAGGTGCACGCCAAGACCGGCACGCTGACGGGCGCCATCGCCCTGAGCGGCGTCACGCGGACCGACGACGGCGACTGGCGGATCTTCTCCTTCATCGAGAACAACTCGACGGCCGACCCGAGCGACATCAAGGACGCCATGGACGGCCTCGCCGCGACCGTGAACGGCTGCTGGGCCTGACGGGTCGCACCTGACGGAGCGTGGAGATCCGGTGAAGGCCCCCGAGGGCAGACGGGTGTGCCCCGTCAGTCCGCCGGGACGACGCACTCGAACCACACGGCCCTGCCGGGCTCCCGCTCCGTCACGCCCCGCTTGTCCGCCGGCTCCGACACCAGCAGCAGCCCGCACCCGCCCTCGCCCGCACGGAGACACGACGGGGCAGCCAACTCATCGCCGCTCCCGACGAGGTGACCGTCCTCACGCGGAGGAGTGCGATGCTGCGGTCGCAGGCCAAGGCCCGCAGGGACACGTCACCGTCGCACCGGACGCCTGGGCCGCGCTCCCCGGGGCGGCCCGGTGACGTCGGCCTTCCACAGGTCGTACTCGGCGTCCAGCGGGCCGTAGGCCGTGTGCGGGACGCCGTCTCCGAAGACCCGTACGGGATGCGCGGCGTCCCACGCCTCCCACCCGGGGTCGCCGGACTCCGCGAACCTCACCCACGCCCCGTGCATCGCGTCGGCCAGCTCCTGCGGCGCCCCCTCGCCCGCGAGCCTGCGTGCGTCGGGGCCGTCACCGGAGTCGAAGACGAAGCCCAGCTCCAGGGCGTGGCAGGCACCGAGGCCGGGGCGGTTCGACGGCCAGGCGAACTCGTAGACGTACGTGGATCCGGGCCGCGTGTCGGCCAGGCGGTGCATCGGGATGCGGAGCAGGTGGTCGGTGACCAGCTGGCCCACGATCTCGGCGGTCCCCGCGTCGGGGCGCGCCGCACGGTAGCCGCGGACGACCTCGTTGCCGCAGTGGCAGCGGGCTCGGGCGCCCGCGAGGGCGACCGCGCCGAGGCGGTCGACGCGTTCGACGAGGCCGCCGGGGACGAGCCAGAGCCGGTACTCGTCGCGGGTCCAGCCCATCATGAGGTCGACGCCGGGTGCCGCGTCGCCGCCGACGAGCGCCTCCAGCGGGTCGCGGGGCAGCACGTCGCCGTCGACGACGAGGCCGAAGCCGGGGCCGCCGAGTACGGGGCTGCTGAAGCGCCCCACCTCGGCCTGGGCGCGCAGGAGCTGCTCGCGGTCGGCGGCGGCGAAGGCCTCGGCGGTGGCGGGGATCTTCAGGCGGGAGGCCATGCGCCGGACCATGCGCCGCACCTTGTCGCGGTCACTGGCCTCGGGTGCGCCGCTCTGGAGCACGGCGCGCCGGAACAGCCCCTGGGCCGCGGGCGCGGCGAGGAGCGCGCCGGTGCTGATGGCGCCCGCGGACTGACCGGCGAGGGTGACCCGGTCGGGGTCGCCGCCGAAGGCCGCGATGGAGTCCCGCACCCACTGGAGCGCGGCGATCTGGTCACGCAGGCCGGCGTTCGCGGGGGCGTCCGGAAACAGGCCGTAGCCCTCCACACCCAGCCGGTAGTTGATCGACACGCAGACCACGCCGTCCCGGGCGAAGGTACTGCCGTCGTAGACCGGTACGGCGGAGGAACCCCTGGTCAGCGCGCCGCCGTGCAGCCAGACCAGGACCGGCAGGCGGGCGCCGGGGCCGGGCTCGGGGGTCCAGACGTTGAGGTTGAGGCAGTCGTCGCCGGGGATCGCCGGGTCGGACAGATACCGGGCGAAGGCCTCGGAATACGGCGGTTTCGGGGCCGTGGGGCCGAACGAGCCAGCGTCGCGGACGCCGTCCCAGGGCTCGGGGGGCACGGGCGGGCGGAAGCGGCCCGGCCCGAAGGGGGGCGCAGCGTAGGGGATGCCGCGGAAGACGGCGACACCGTGCTCGTACCTGCCGCGTACCGCCCCGTGCACCGTCCTGACCACGGGGTTCGTCTGGCCCGACCACATACGCCCACCAGCCCTTCGCCGCACTCTCGTACCGCTCAAGACACAGCGCCGCACCGGCCGGATCTATTCCGGGCCGCCCCTGTCGTCGCGAACGGGGGGACAATGGAGGGCACGGACGCCATGCAAGCGACGAGCGACGAGCGACGAGCGACCGAGGAGGCTGCCGTGACGGACGCACCCGTAAGGATCGCCGAGGCCGACGGGCGGCACGCGGTGCTGGCCTTCTCCGGGACCCTGGACGCGCCCGCGCTGGGCGTGCTGGAGGAACTGCTCCTCGACCCGCGGCTGCGGGAGCCCGGAGCCTGGACCCTGGAGATGAGCGGTCTGGACCACATCGACCTGGCCTGCGCCTACGCGCTGCTGCGTACGGTGACGCGCACGCCGGAGCCGGTCACCCTCACCGTCCAGGGGGCCCGCCCGGCCGTCCACCGGACCCTGCGGCAGGCCGGTCTGGACACGGTGGCAGCCTTCACGGCATAACCCGGTCGCTTGGTCGCCGGGTCGCCGGGTCAGCCGCCCACGTCCACGTGGTTGTCGGGGGCCCCGTCGCCATACCGGGGCAGGTCGCCGCGCTCGACCGGAGAGGCGGGCGCGGGGTCGGCGGAGGGCGGGAGGCGGTCGGTCTCGGCGTCGTCGGGGCGGTGGGCGGCCAGGGCGGCGGCGTGCAGGACGTCGCGCGGTACGGCGTCCTTCTCGGCGGAGACGCGCACGACGTGGCCTTCCTCGGACAGCGCGTACTCGTGCCGTCCGGCACCGGTGCGGTACCAGGCGTCCCCGTCGCGCTCGCAGGTGGTGTGCTCGCCGGACATGTCGCCGACGGGCTGCTCGGGGCAGGTGTCGGCGGTGATGGTGCCCCGGTCGACGGCGAGCCGCAGCAGCGCGTTGGTCTCGCCGTCGACCCAGGTGGCGGAGAAGCCGTCGTCGCCGAGGACGCCGACGGACTGCTGGGCGAGCGTGAAGCCGGGGGCCTCGGTGACGTAGACCAGCTCGGGGGCCACGCCCATCGCCCGGGCGCGGGAGGCGACTTCGCGGGTGCCGGGGGCCGCGGCCGGACCGGCCGCGGAGGCGGAGGGACCGGAGTCGCCCGCCTTCTCGGAGCCGCAGGCGGTGAGCAGCAGCGGGGCCAGCACCAGCACCGGCAGGACACGCGCATGACGAATCATGCGGCCATCCTGCCGTACGGGCGTTCCCCCGGAGGGCCGCTCACGCCGCCTCTCTCCACCCGGCCGCGGGCCGAGCAGCCTGTGCGGCATCCATGTGCTCCCGGGCATGAGACTCTGCCGGACGCGCGGCCGAAGCGACGCCGAACGGATGACGGGAACACCTGGGGCTGAGGCAAGGCCCTTTACGAGGCCGGGCGTTGCGCCGAGGCGGAAGTCCGAGGCCCGGGCCGTGAGTCGATCGCGGCCACGCGACGACGCGTACGGAGCCGTGGCGCTGAACTTCGCCGCGATCGCGACGGGTGCCCAAGGCCGCCACACCGAGGCTCTCGCCACCCATGACGAAGCACTGCCGTTCGGGCGTCTTCGTGGCGGGCTTGGCCGTTGAGGCTCTCACCGAGGCACGGTGCGCCGAAAAGCCGCACCGCCCGTTTCCCGACCACCAGCGCCTTCCGGAAACGGGCGCCGTCGAACTGACCCTCGCCACTGCCCTGTTCGGGTTGCGACGCGTTCCCGAGGCCCGTCGCCAGTCCGCAGCCGCTCACGGTGCCTGCCTGGCCTCCTTCGGCCCGGGCCACCGCCGCACCGTCGAAGCCCGAACACCGCTCGAGCGCATCGTCGGCGCTCGACCGTAGGCCGCGGCCCCCGCCGGCTCACAAGTCGGGGCGCGGGGCAGCCCGTTGAGGATGGTGACCCTTCGGTGAAGTACGCCGCGGATGTCCGGTTCAGAGGGCGAAGTGGCTGTTTTTGTAGGACATGTGTTTCCATTGCGCCGCTCAAAGATCATTTGCGGCCTGACCCGCCGGGGGGAACGACATCGGCGGGTCGTGTGCCGAGACCATGGAAAGTACGCACATGAGAACCACCCGGCGTGCCTCGGGCATAGCCATGCCGGCCGCCACCGCCGTGCTCCTGGCCACGCCCGACGTCGCCGTCGCGGCCGGTGGACCAGTTTCGGGGACACCGAGGCGGAGCGCGCCGTCCCCGGGCTTCTGGAGGCGGTCGACCGGCTCAGGACACACCCGGTCACCGGAGCCGAGAGCCTCGACGCGGCACAGACCCAGTGGAAGGGCGGCCTGCCCGCACCGCGGCTGTCCGGCCACACCGCCACTTACGAGCACCGACCTCAAGGTGGGCCGGCCCGGTGACAAGGAGGGCACGACCAAGCGCGTCGTGACGTCGGCGCATCGCAAGGCGGTCGCGGCCCTGCTGGGCATCCCGGCTCTGAAGAAGGCATGCAAGTTCTGATCATGGAGGACCAGTAATTGCGATAGCGGCGATCGTCGCGGACATCGTCCTGATCCTGACGCACCGCGTGCGCGCCGTGCCGGACCCGGCGCAGTACGCGCCGTGGCCGTACATGGCCGTGGGACTCG
This sequence comes from Streptomyces sp. CCM_MD2014, assembly GCF_000772045.1. Taxonomy (GTDB): domain Bacteria; phylum Actinomycetota; class Actinomycetes; order Streptomycetales; family Streptomycetaceae; genus Streptomyces; species Streptomyces salinarius. Next base: position 2,029,345 of record NZ_CP009754.1, read on the forward strand.
CGGGATGCGCGGCGGGCTGGCTCGTCGTCGGCCGGCCGGAGGCGGCCTGGGACGACCTTTTCCTGGCGCTGGTCTGCGGCGTGGTCGTCACCTCCGAGGCCGCGCACGGGGCCCGGGCCCTGTCCGGGCGACCCTGGGTGGGCTGGGCGACGGCCCTGGTGAGTGGAGCGGCGGCGGCCACCTGGCTCCTGCCGGACCCTCTGCCCTTCACCTGACACCCCACGCCCGGCCATACGGCTGTACCGCCGGACAAGCCCGCACGGCGGTGGCCCGCCACGGAGCACTCTGTGGCCGGCCGCCGCAGGCAGGGGCTCGGGGTTGCGGGGGTGTCGACGAAGCGGTCTAGGGCTGGTGGGCGGCGGCGTCCTTCGTCAACTTCACGGCCTGGCGCAGGCTGAGGCCGGGGGCCGACTCGCGCAGGGCCTTGACCGCCCGGACGGAGTCGACGGGGCCCTCGTGCCCGGCCGCGGTCAGGCGTTCGTGCACCCAGCGGGCGAGCAGTGCGTCGTCGGGCTCCGCGGCGGCCTGCTCGACCAGGGCGGCGGCGCGCTCCAGTCCGGGCCGTTCCTCCGGCGTCGCCTCGGCGAGCGCCTGACGGACGCGGTGGGCGACTACGTCCGTGTCGCGCAGGACGAGGACGTTGAGTTCCGGTGGGGCGAGTCGTCCGAACATGCGGCCATGATCGACCGGACTCCCCGTGCCGTTCAACGGACTTGAGCAGCATCTGAGGCGCGCGGCCGCCGGGTGTCCGTTTTCTTCAAGACCGGGCCCGCGCGCCCCGCCTACGGTGAGCCCATGACCGCACGATTCGACGCCATCGGCCTCATCGTCTCCGACATGGCCGCCTCCGTGACCTTCTACCGCCGGCTCGGCTTCGCCTTCCCCGAGGGCTCCGAAGGACAGCCGCACGCCGAGGCCGGACTGCCGGGCGGCATCCGGCTGCTCCTGGACACCGAGGACTCCGTCCGTTCCTTCACGCCCGGCTGGCAGCCGCCGGCCGGTGGCGGGCGGCACTCCCTCGCCCTGCTGTGCGACACGCCCGCGGAAGTGGACGCCTGCTACGCGGAGCTGACGGGCGCCGGCTGCAAGGGCGAGCGCGAGCCCTGGGACGCCCCCTGGGGACAGCGGTACGCCGTCGTCAACGACCCGGACGGCCACGGTGTCGACCTGTTCGCACCGCTGCCGGAGGGACCTGCTTGACCTCAACGGAACGTGCGGGGTGGTTCTGGGACCACCCCGGTGGGGGTGCTGGACCGCTGGTGGGCCGAACGGGCCGTTCATAGCGTCGTGTTCATGAGGAACGACACGAACGAAGAAGGAAAAGGGGCCACCCGGCGGACGGCGCTGCGCGGGCTGGGACTCGCCGCCGGAGGCATGGCGCTGGCCACCGGGCCCGGAGCCTCGGCGGCCTCGGCGACCCCACGTCGCGGGCTCGCGACCTACGTGCTGGTGCACGGCACCCACAGCGCCGGCGCGTTCTGGATGCCGATCGCGCGGGACCTGGTGCTGCGGGGCCACCGCGTCGTCATGGTGGACCAGCCGCGGCACGGCGCGGAGGCATTCGTGGCCGAGTCCTACCAGCGGCAGGACCTCGCGGCGATGGCGGTCGAGCCGTCCCCGCTGAAGCACCTCGGGCTGGACGACTACGAGGCGCGCGTCACGGGCATCGTGCGGCAGGCCGCACGCAGCGGCCCGGTGGTGCTGGTCGGGCACAGCCTGGGCGGCGTGTCGGTCAGCCGTGTCGCCGACGCCGTCCCGCACCTGCTGCACCACATCTGCTACATGGCGGCCTTCTGCCCCAGCCGCCTCCTGCCCACGGCGGACGCCTGCACGGCGGCACCCGAGAACGCGAACGCCGTCAGCCCGGCGGAGCTGACCGTGGGCGACCCTGACCGGCTCGGGGTGTTGCGGCTGAACTTCCGCACGGGTGTCAGCGGTGAGCTGGCCCTCCTGAAGGAGATGATCTGCGCGGACTACCCCGACGCCGACTTCCGCCGGATCCTGTCCGGCATGCAGACCGACGAGCCCGTCGCCGCCTACGCGGGCCGGGCGGTCGGCCGGCCCGGGCGCTGGGGACGCGTTCCCCGCACATACCTGCGTTTCGGCAAGGACCGTACGATCGCCACCGCGCTCCAGGACCGCATGATCGCGGAAGCCGACGCGTCCACACCCGGCAACAGGTTCCGCGTGCACGACTTCCCCGACGCGTCACACGTCGGCCCCCTGGATCCCACCCCGGTCGCGGACGTCCTGGACAGGCTCGCAGAGCAGAGGAACTAGTTCCGTTCCGCTGGCCGGCCCCCCTGGCCACGCAGCAGCTCACCGGAGGTCACACCCGCCAGCTCGCGCACGTCCCGCGCCAGATGGGCCTGGTCCGCGTAACCGGTGCGGGCGGCCGTCTCGGCGAGGGGTGTGCCGTCCCTCGCCAGGGCGAGAGCGCGTTGCAGCCGCCGTACGCGGGCCAGCGTCTTGGGGCCGTAGCCGAAGGCGGCCAGCGAGCGGCGGTGCAGTGTGCGGGCTCCGATGCCGAGGGCGTCGGCGGTGGCGGCGACCGGGCGGCCCGCGTCGAGGGCGGCGACGACCCGGACCAGCAGGGGATCGGGCGGCCCGGTCTCGGCGGCGCGGAACAGCGCGACGTCCTCCAGGCCGGTCGCCGGGTCGGGGGCCGCGTTCACCCGGGCGGTGAGGTGCCGTGCGCGGGCGGCGGGCCAGAGGTCGGTGAGGTCCACGCGCCGGTCGCGCAGTGCGTCGGCGGGGACGCCGAGGAGGGCGGGGGCGGTGCCGGGGTAGAAACGGACGCCGGCCCAGGGGCCCGGGGCGCCCTCGTTCACGTAGGCGCGGGTGTCCGGGCCTGCGACCAGCAGCCGTCCGTCGTGCCAGAGCAGGTCCATGCAGCCGTCGGGCAGGATGCGCCCGGGGCCGGACCCGGTCGGGGTGCTGGTCCACACCACCGCGCCGGCCAACCGGGACACCCGTTCCGTGTACACGCGTGCCAGGTTACGCCGCCGCCTGCAGGCAGCCGCCCCAGCTGCGGGCAGTCGCGCCGCTGGGGGGGCACGGGTGGGCGTGGCACCCCGCAACGCCGGGCAACGCCCCCTGGCCCGCACCAGGGTCACGCCCCGTTCCGGTACTCCTGCGGGCTGACCCCGTACACCCGCTTGAAGGCCGCGGACAGCGCGAACGCGCTGCCGTAGCCGACCCGGCGGGCGATCGCGCCGAGGGTGTCCTCGCCGTCGCGCAGCCGGTCGGCGGCCAGGGCGAGGCGCCATCCGGTGAGGTAGCCCATGGGCGGTTCGCCGACCAGGTCGGTGAACCGCCGGGCCAGCGCGGCACGGGAGACGCCGGTCTCGGCGGCGAGCGACGCGACGGTCCACGGGTGTGCCGGGTCGTCCTGGAGCAGCCGCAGTGCCCGGCCGACGACCGGGTCACCCAGGGCCCGGTACCAGGCGGGGGCATCGGCCGACGGACCGGCGAACCAGGCCCGGAGCGCGGCGATGACCAGCAGGTCCAGGAGCCGGTCCAGGACCACCTCCTGGCCCGGCTCGTCCCGCGCGACCTCCGTCATCAGCAGGGGGGTGAGGGGGTTGTCCCAGTCCTCGGAGGTGAGGGACAGCAGCGGGGGCAGCGCGTCGAGGAGGCGGCCACCGATCTCGCCGCGGACCAGGTAGGTACCGATGAGGAGGACCGCCTCGCCGTCGGGGCGGTCGCCCCAGGTGCGTACGCCGAGGTCCATCGAGCCGTTGAGGGGGCGTCCGTCGGGGTAACTGCACGCGCCGCCCGGCAGGATCACCGCCTGCGGGGTGGTGGCGGGGTCGTCGGCGCAGACGTACGGGTCGGGACCGCGCGCGATGGCGAGGTCCCCGGTGCGCAGCCGCAGCCGCTCCCCCGTGTCCGGCACGATCCAGCCGTCGCCGCGGACCATCACCATCACGGTCAGCGGCGCCCGGTCCTCGACGCGCACGGCCCAGGGCGGGTCGAAACAGGCGCGGATCATGAAGGCGCCACGGGCCCGGGGGCCCTCCAGCAGTCCGGCGAGTGCGTCCACGGTGCCAGTGTCCCGGTTCGGCCCGCGGGCCGTTCACCCAGGGGCGTGGCCCTCTGCGTCGGCCGCCGCGTCCAGCGCCCGCCGCGCCGCCGCGACGACGGCGCCGTCGGTGACGAAGTGGGTGTCGTCCTCGGCGGAGGTGCCGCCGGCGCCGAGGGGCACCCAGCCGGCCGCGCGCCGGGGCGTCGCCCGGGTCTTGGCCGACAGGTGCACCGAGCCGGCGCCCGCCGTCAGCAGACCGGCGATGTCACCCGGCCGCACCCCGCCCCCCGCGGCCACGTCGATGCCGGGGGCCGCGGCGGCCATCGCGGTGAGCGCGGCACCTCCCTCGATCGCGGTGGGCGCGCCACCGGAGGTCAGGACCCGGGTGATGCCGAGTCCCGGCAGCGCCGCGACGGCGGCCACCGGATCGCTCGCCTGGTCCACCGCCCGGTGCAGCGTGACCTGCGCGGCGGGATCGGTGTCCCGGGCGGCGCCGGCGAGCGTCGCGAGGGCGTGCGTGTCGAGGGCGCCGTCCGGGGTCAGCGCCCCGACGACGACGCCGCGGGCGCCGGCGCGCAGGGCGGCGCGCACCTCCGCGGCCATCAGGGCGACCTCCTCGCCGTCGTACACGAAGTCGCCGGGGCGGCAGCGGACGAGGACGTGGACGGGCGGCCCGGCCTCGACGGCCGCCTCGACGGCCGGGGTCGAGGGGGTCAGGCCGCCCAGTTCGAGTCCGGTGCACAGTTCGACGCGGTCCGCGCCGTGCTCGCGGGCGGTGCGGGCACCGGCCGGGGAGACGACGGCGATCTCCAGACCGGGGCGGGTGCTCATTCGTCGGCCCCGGTCAGCGGCTGGTCCGCGGCGGGGATCAGGCGGGCGGACAGGTCCGGGTCGGCCATGGCGGGGTCGAAGGGGAACATGGGGCGGCGGATGCGATGGTGGCCGAGGCGGACGAGGTCCTGGTCCACGCCGCCCGGGGTGAGGGCCATCTTCCAGTCGGCGGCCATCGCGAACAGCTCGGGTTCCAGGTAGCCGATCTTCACGACGACGACGTCGGCGCCGCGCGGGTCGAGGTCCAGGTCGGTGAAGTCGTGCTCGTGGTGGTAGGGCTTGCGCAGCTCGGTGAGGATCACGTACGCACTGCCGACGCGTATCACCACCTCGATCCTGGCGTCGCGGTCCCCGAGCCGGACGGCGTGCACGACGCCGGTGAGGGTGACCGGGCCGGCGTGCCGGTCGTCGACCTCGGCGCCCGCCGTCACCGTCACCGTGGCCCCGACGCCCGCCTCGGCGGCGTGCCGGACGGCCTCGGGTCCCGGCACCGAGGCGTACAGGACGGTCGGCCCGTCCTCCTTCTGGAACTCGGGGCGGGCCAGCAGCCGCGTCAGGCCCCAGGTGACGTCGCCGGCGCCGCCCGCGGTCGGGTTGTCGCCGGTGTCGCTGACGTAGTACGGGCGTCGCTCGCCGGCCAGGGCCTCGTCGAGGATGTCGTCGAAGGTGCCGGTGGGGGCGACGAAGTCGAAGTCGTGGCGGGCGTCCCAGAAGCCGCGGGCCAGCTTTTCGGCGCCCGCGGAGACGGCCTGCTCGTCGTGGCCGGTGACGACGACCGCGGCCCGGTTGCGGGGTTCGTCGGCCCAGGCGTAGCCGACCCAGATCGCCGCGTCGATCACGCCCTCCCGGGCCTCGACCTCGGGAACGGCCGCGTACACGCTCTTCGCCGGCTCGATCCGGGTGGAGGTCTGCTCGCCGGCCAGCAGGACGGGGACGGGCACCCATGCCTTCAGCGGGCGGGGGGCGCCGGAGGCCAGGTGGGTCAGGAGGTTGCGGACGGCGCGTTCCTTGGTCTCCATGTGGTCCTCGTGCGGAGCCATCCGGTAGCAGGTGATCAGGTCGCTGCGGTGGACCAGGGCGCGGGAGACGTTGCCGTGCAGGTCCATGGAGGTGGAGACGATCACGTCGTCGCCGACGACGGCGCGCACCTTCTCCAGGAGCAGTGCCTCGGCGTCGTCGAGGCCCTCGACGGTCATGGCTCCGTGGATGTCGAACCAGAGGCCGTCCAGCGCGGGCAGTGCGGCGAGCCGGGTGAGGAGTTCCCCGGTGAGTTCCTCCCAGGCGGCGGCGGTGACGGTGCCGCCGGGCAGCGACTTGCCGACCAGGGCTCCGTGCCAGTCGGCCGCCTCGCGCAGTTCCTCGCCGACGGCGAGGAAGGGGTAGCGGTCCAGTACCTCCTGGCCGCGTGAGGGGTGGAAGGCGGGGGCCTGGGTGCGGGCGGGCGAGAAGGTGGACGACTCGATGCCGAGTCCGGCGATGGCGACGACGGGACGGCGGGAGGGGGCGGAGGCGGGGGTGCTGGGGTGCGACATGGCTCCTCGTTCGTGCGGGCGGTGCGGGTGATGCAGGTGATGCAGGTGATGCAGGTGATGCAGGTGATGCAGGTGATACGGCGGTGCGGGTGGTGCGGCGGTGCGGGATCGCTCAGGCGGTGGTGGGGGTCTGGAACCGGTCCGGGTCCAGCTGGGCTCCGCCGACCTCGCGCAGGGCCTGGGCGAGCGCCCGCTGGAGGGCGAACTGTCCGGCGCCCAGGAGGCCCGCGTCGGCGCCGAGGACGGCGCGTTCGATGGCGAGGTGTTCGGTGACCAGCGGGTGGCAGCTCTCGTAGAGCTGGCTGCGGACGGCGGCGACGAAGGGTTCGACGGTGGAGAGGATGCCGCCCAGGTAGACGGCGTCCGGGTTGAAGAAGTTGACGTTCGCCGCGAGCACCTGGCCGAGGTAGTCCCCGGCCCTGCGCACCGCCCGGTTGGCCTCCGGGTGCGCGTCGGTGGCCAGCCGCACCACGTCCTCGGCCGTGCTGACGTCGACGCCCTCGTCGCGCAGCACCCGGACGAGGGCGGCACCGGAGGCGACCGTCTCCAGGCAGTCGGTGTTGCCGCAGGAACAGGGCATGCGGTCGCCGTGGGCGATGCGGATGTGGGTGATCTCCCCGGCCGCTCCCGTGCCGCCGCGGTAGAGCCGGCCGTCGACGAGGGCGGCGGCGCCGATCGCGGTGCCCGTCTTCACCATGATCACCTGCTGGTGGCGTCCCTTGCGGGCGGTGTGCTCGCCGACGGCCATGCAGTTGGCGTCGTTGTCGGCGACGGCGGGGACGGCGAAGCGCTCCCGGAGCCAGGACTCGACGGGGAAGCGGTTCCAGCCCGGCATGCGGGAGGGCTGCACGACGCGTCCCGTGGCGGTGTCGACCGGGCCGGGGAGGGAGAGGCCGACGCCGCGCAGCCGTGATCTGCCGTGGCGTTCGACCAGCTCGTCCAGGATGGCGGCGAGCCCGGACAGGGCCGCCTGCGGGCCGTCGGCGATCACCAGCGGCACGGTGGAGACGTCGCTGAGCTCGCCGCCCGGCAGGACGACGCCGACGCGGGCGTGCCGGCCGCCCAGGTCGGCGGCGACGGCGAACTCGTCCTGGCCGCCGAGTCTGAGCACCTTGCGCGGGCGCCCACCGGTGGAGGACTGGGTTCCTTCCTCGGCGACGAGACCGTGCTCGACGAGCTGGGCCACGGCCACCGAGACGCTGGAGGCGGCGGCGCCGAGCAGCTCGGCGAGCTGGGCCCGGGAGGTCGCCCGGCCGGAGGCGACGAGTTCGAGGGCGCGCGCCGCCAGCGCCGAGGTGCCCGCCGTCCGCCGGCCCCGCGTACTTATTTCATTCATGTACGTGCTTACTTCCCCATGGTCGGTCCGATGCAGACAGTACGCCTGAAACGCCGTTCCGGGAATGGTGATTAACCCAGTAAATCGCGGCGGGCACCGCGTCGGGACTTTTTTCAGAAACGGAGATACTTAGTTGTTACCCAACTTTGTTTGTACCCGCGCCGAGGCAGGCGTTAGCTGACCTCCACGCCATTCACCTGGAGGAGATACATGTCCCCTGCTCGCACAGCGTCACGCCGACGCCGGGCGCTCGTCGCCGGCGCATGCGCGGCCGTGGGTGTGCTGCTCAGCGGCTGCACGGGCGGTGTCTCCGCCCCCTCGGGCTCGAAGAACGAGATCAATTACGCGCTCCCGGCGAACTTCACACCCAACTGGATCGTTCCGATCGGAACACCCGGACACCTGAACACCAACAACTCCTCCATATCCCAGGTGATGTGGGAGCCCCTGATCGCCTACGACGGCTCCAGCGGCGAGATCGGCTGGAACAAGGACAACTCGCTGGCGACGGAGGCGGAGTTCGCCGCGGACAACAAGAGCGTCACCATCACCCTCGGCGACCGCCACTGGAGCGACGGCGAGCAGGTCACCTCCCGGGACGTCGAGTTCTGGTTCAACCTGGTCCGGGCGAACAAGAAGTCGTGGGCCAGCTACAGCCCGGGCAAGGCCCCGGACGTCTGGACCTCCTTCAAGACCCTCGACGACCGGCACTTCACGCTCGACTTCGACCGCGCCTACAACCGGCAGTGGATGCTCGCCAACGAGCTGAGCATGATCCGCCCGATGCCGCAGCACGTGTGGGACAGGACCGGCGACTCGGGCACGGTCTCCGACCTCGACCGCACCCCGGCCGGCGCCAAGAAGGTCTGGACGTACCTGATCGACGCCGGCAAGAAGATCTCCCACTACGCGAGCGACCCGCTGTGGAAGACGGTCAGCGGCCCGTACCGGCTCAAGTCCTTCTCCACCTCCGGCCGGGTCGAGCTGATCGAGAACGAGAAGTACGACGGCGGGGGCGCGGCCCACGTGAAGCAGATCAACCTGCTCTCCTTCACCACCGTGGCCGCCGAGGAGAACGCGCTGCGGGCCGGCACCGTCGACTACGGCTACATCAGGGCCTCCGACCTCGGGATCAAGAAGTCCTTCACGGACCTCGGCTACCACGTCGAGCGGTGGTCCGGCTGGGCCGTCACCTACATGCCGTACAACTTCAACAACCCCGAGATGGGCGCGGTCTTCCGGCAGTTGTACGCCCGGCAGGCCATCCAGATGTCCGTCGACCAGAAGACCCTGTCCGAGGTGCTCTACAACGGCACCGCGGTACCCACCTACGGCCCCGTCCCGCAGGGCCAGCCGTCGGCCTTCCTGTCGGACGAGCAGAAGGCGGAGCCGTACCCGTTCTCCAACTCCGAGGCGCGCAGGCTGCTGACGGACCACGGCTGGACCGAGCAGGACGGCACCATGGTGTGCACCTCACCGGGGACCGGCGAGGGGCACTGCGGCGAAGGCGTCGAGAAGGGCACCGAGTTCAGGATGCGGGTGCTCGCCCAGTCCGGCTCCACGGAGACGGACAACATGATGAGCGCCCTGCAGTCCTCCTTCGAGGAGACCGGCATCGACTTCGAGATCAAGACCGCCCCGGTCAACTCGGTCCTCTCGCAGACCGGGCAGTGCGAGGAGGACGACCCCGCCTGCAAGTGGCAGCTCTCCTTCTTCGGCAGCGCGGGCAGCTGGTACTTCCCCGCCTACCCCAGCGGCGACGCGCTCTTCGCCAGCGGCGGCGGCTCCAACTTCGGCAACTACTCCAACCCCGAAGTGGACGAGCTGATCGACCGCACCACCACCTCCTCGTCCTCCGACGCCATGCTCGCCTACAGCAAGGCCCTCGCCGAGGACCTGCCCGTGATCTGGCTCCCCGAGCCCGACTACCAGGTCTCCGTGATCAGGAACGGGCTCGGCGGATTCGCCCAGGACTCCCTCGCCAACTTCCACCCCGCCATGTGGGCGTGGACCGAGTGAGCCCGGGCCCGGCCCCGTTCACCCGCAGCCGCCCCGTCCTCCCCACCCAGTCACCCGGAAACCCATGAGCACATACTCCTTCCTGATCAGGCGCGTCCTGCAGGCGCTGGCGGTGGTCCTCCTCGTGACCGTCGTGGTGTTCTGCCTGCTGCACGCCCTCCCCGGGGGTCCCGCCCGCGGCATCCTCGGCCCGCAGGCCACCGCCTCGCAGATCGCCGCCTTCAACCACGAACAGGGGCTCGACAGGCCGCTGCCGGTCCAGTACCTGTACTTCCTGAACCAGCTGGTCCACGGCGATCTCGGCATGTCGTACACCCTCAACGAACCCGTCTCCCAGCTGATCACCGAGCGGCTGCCGAAAACGCTGCTGCTGACCGTCCTGTCGGCCGTCATCGGGCTGCTGTTCGCGGTGCCGCTCGGCGTGTGGCAGGCCGTCCGCCGCAACAAGCCGGTCGACTACGTCATCACCACGCTCAGCTTCGTCGCCTACTCCACCCCCGTGTACTTCCTCGGGCTGATCCTGGTCCTCGTCTTCAGCCAGGTCCTGCCCTGGTTCCCGGCCCAGGCGCCGCAGGGCAACGATGTCGCCGACATCCTCGCCCAGCCCCAGGGCCTGGTGCTGCCGGTGGTGGCCGGCGCGGCCACGATGGTCGCCGTCTTCAGCCGCTACATGCGCTCTGCCACGCTGGAGAACCTCACCGAGGACTACGTGCGCACGGCGCGGGCCGGCGGCTCCCGCCCCCGGGCCATCCTGACGCGGCACGTCTTCCGCAACTCGCTGACCCCCGTGGTGGCCATGCTCGGCTACTACGTCCCGGTCCTCTTCGGCGGCGCCCTGGTGGTGGAGCAGCTCTTCAACTACCCCGGGATGGGCCTGCTCTTCTGGACCGCCGCCCAGTCCTCCGACTACCCCGTGCTGCTGGGCTGCGTCCTGGTCATCTCGGTCGCCACGGTGACCGGCACCCTCCTGGCCGACATCCTGCAGCGCGTCATCGACCCCCGAGTGAAGGCAGGTCGGTCATGAGTTCCCTCACCTCCCTGGACGGTCTCGCGGCGACTCCCCCGCGCGCCGCCTCCGGCACCCGGCTCGCGGTCCGCCGCTTCCTGCGCAACCGCCTCGCCGTGGTGGGGCTCGGCGTCGTGGTCTTCTTCGTGCTGTTCTGCTTCGTGGGCCCCCTGGTCTACGAGACCGACCAGACCCACACGCTGCTCCAGCAGGTCAACCAGTCGCCCGGCGGCGCCCACTGGCTCGGCACCGACGCGGTCGGCCACGACGAGCTGGGCAGGCTGATGTACGGCGGCAAGGTCTCGCTGATCGTCGGCCTGTCGGCCGGTGTCCTCGCCACGGTCATCGGCACCCTGTGGGGCGCCGCGGCCGGCTACGCGGGCGGCTGGATCGACGCGGTCATGATGCGTGTGGTGGACGCGGGCATCGCCATTCCCGCCCTGTTCATCCTGCTGGTGGTCTCCGCGATCACCACCCCCGACCTGACCGGCCTCGTCCTCATCCTCGGTCTCATCTCCTGGCTCGTGCCCTCGCGCCTGGTGCGGGCCGAGACCCTGACCCTGAAGAACCGGGACTTCGTCCTCACCCTCCGCGCGATCGGCGGCTCGCACGGGCGGGCCATCGTCCGGCACATCCTGCCGAACTCGGTGTCGACCGTCATCGTGGCGGCCACCTTCCAGATCGCCGACGCGATCCTGCTGGTGGCGTACGTCTCCTACCTCGGCCTGGGCGTGCAGCCCCCGGCCACCGACTGGGGCGGCATGCTCTCGACCGGAATGACCGCCGCCTACTCGGGCCACTGGTGGCTGATCGTGCCGCCCGGCCTCGCCATCATCCTGGTGGTGTGGGCGTTCAACGCGATCGGAGACGGGCTCCGGGACGCATTCGACGTGAGGGGGCGCGCATGAGCGCCGTTCGACGCCCGGCCGCGCCCGCCGCCGGGGACCACATTCTCGACCTCGACGACCTGGGCGTCGTCTTCACCACGGAGACCGGCACGGTGCAGGCCGTGCGCGGCGTGTCCCTGCACGTCGCACCCGGCGAGACGCTCGCCCTGGTCGGCGAGTCGGGCTCGGGCAAGTCCACCGTCGCGCTGGCCGCGATGGGACTGCTCGCCGGCAACGCCCGGGCCACCGGACGGGCCGTCGTCGACGGCACCGACGTCGTCGGCGCCGACGAGGAGCGGCTGTCCCGGCTGCGCGGATCGACCGTCTCCATGGTGTTCCAGGAGCCGGCCACCGCCCTCGACCCGCTCACCCGGGTCGGCAAGCAGATAGCCGAGGTGATCCGCAACCACCACCGCGACGTCTCCGCGGCGGACGCCGCCGCGCGCGCCGTCGAACTGCTGCGCCGGGTCGGCATCCCCGAGCCCGAGCAGCGGGCCCGCTCCTACCCGTTCCAGCTCTCCGGCGGCCAGCGCCAGCGCGTCGTCATCGCCATGGCCATCGCCAACGACCCGGCGCTGCTCATCGCCGACGAGCCCACCACCGCGCTCGACGTGACCGTGCAGGCCGAGATCCTCGACCTGCTGCGGCGGCTGGCGGCCGAGACCGGCACGGGTGTCCTGCTGGTCACCCACAACATGGGGGTCGTCGCGGACTTCGCCGACCGGGTCGCGGTGATGTACCAGGGCGCCGTCGTGGAGACCGGGCCGGTCGAGGACGTACTGCTGCGCCCCTCGCACGACTACACCAAGCGGCTGCTGTCCGCCGTGCCGCGGCTCTCGGTGGCGGAGCCGGGCGAGGGCCGGGCGGACGAACGGGACGCGACGCCCCCCGAGGCCTCGGGGGCACCCGCGGTGGAGCTGACGGACGTCTCGGTGGTCTTCGGCCGCGGGAAGCACGCGGTCCACGCCCTGAAGGGCGTGTCCTTCGCCGTGCACCCCGCAGAGACCCTCGGCCTGGTCGGCGAGTCGGGCTCCGGCAAGTCCACCGCCTCCCGGGTGGCGCTCGGCCTGATCACCCCGACGGCCGGCTCCGTCACCCTGTTCGGCGCCGACCTGGCCCGCACCCGTGCGCGGGCCCGGCGGGCGCTGCGGGCCGGCATCGGCGTCGTCCTCCAGGACCCGGTCGCCTCGCTCGACCCCCGGATGACGGTCGGCGAATGCGTCGCGGAACCGCTGCGGGTGCACCGCCGGAGACTGTCCGGCAGGGAACGGGAGGCCCTGGTCGCCGAGGTCCTCGACCGGGTCCGGCTGCCTCGGGAGGTGGCCCGGCGGGCGCCGCGCGAACTGTCCGGCGGCCAGCGCCAGCGGGTGAGCCTCGCGCGCGCCCTGGTCCTCGAGCCGCGGCTGCTGGTGGCGGACGAACCCACCAGCGCGCTGGACGTGAGTGTGCAGGAGGCGGTCCTCGAAGTGATCCGCGAGCTGCAGGGGGAGCTGGGCTTCGCCTGTCTGTTCGTCTCCCACGACCTGGCCGTCGTACAGCAGTTCGCGCGCCGGGTGGTCGTGATGCGGGCGGGGCGGGCCGAGGAGCAGGGGCTCACGTCGGCCACGCTGCGGCACCCGGAGACCGACTACACCCGGCGCCTGCTGGCGGCGGTGCCCGTGCCCGACCCCGTGGTCCAGCGCGGCCGCAGGGCGGAGCGGCTGGCGACGCTCGCCGCCGGGCGGACGGAGGAGCGGGCGTGAGCGGTGCCGACGCCCCGGTCTTCGCCGGGGTCGACATCGGGGGCACCACCACGCAGGTGGTGCTCTGCGATGCGGAACTGAGGGTGCTCGACCGCGCGGAGGTGGCCACTCCGGCCCGTTCCGGCGGCCGGGCGATGATCGACGCGGTACTCGACGCGCTCGCCGTCGTACGGGCGCGCACGCCCGGCCGGACGGCCGCCGTCGGGGTGGGCGCGGCCGGGGTGGTCGACGCCGCCTCCGGGCACGTCCTGGTGGCGAGCGACTCGTTCACCGACTGGGCCGGCTTCCCCGTGGCCGCCGCCCTGCGCGACGCGCTGGGCGTCCCCGCCTTCCTCGACAACGACGTCAACGCGTTCCTGCGCGGCGAGATCGCGTGCGGTGCGGCGGCGGGCGAGGAGGACGTCCTCGGCATGACCCTGGGCACCGGCGTCGGCGGGGCGTTGTGGACGGGCGGCGAGCTGCGTGCCGGAGCCCACGGTGCGGCCGGCGAGATCGGCCACATCCCCGGCTTCGGCGACCTGCCGTGCACCTGCGGCGGCCGCGGCCACCTGGAGACGCTGGCCTCGGCCCGGTCCCTTCGGGCCCGCTACGGCGAGCGCACCGGGCGGGAGCTGACCGCCCGCGAGGTGGCCGAGGCGGCCCGGGACGGGGACGCCGACGCCCACGCCGTGTACGCGGCGGCGGGTGCCGGCATCGCCCGCGCGATCGTGATGACCGCGGGCCTCGTCGACATCGGCACGGTCGTGATCGGGGGCGGTGTCAGCGGCGCCTGGCCGCTGCTCGAACCGCTGATCCGGGAGCGGCTGGCCGCCGAGCCGCCGATCAGCGGCCACCCCGTCAAGCTGCTGCGGGCGTCCCTGGGGGCCGACGCGGTACCGCTGGGCGCGGCGGCGCGGGCACGGCACGAGCTGGCCGCACGCTGATCCCGCGCCGCGCCCGCCCCGGCCCGGCGTACTAGGAGGCCTCGGGCTTGTCGTGGCCGTGGCCGTCGTCGTGGTGGCCGTGGCTGTGGTTGTGGTGCGCGGGCGGCGGGTTCTTCCCGTGGGTGCGCAGGCGGGCCGTGACGTCCTCGGGGGGCAAAAAGCGGGACCAGCGTTCCGGGAACTCGGAGGGCATGTCGGGGTCGCCCTCGCCGTTCGCGGAGGTCCGGGCCACGTACTCGGCGACCTGGGCCTGGCGCAGCCGCTCGTTGGCCTCGCGGGCCGCGGCGGTCGCGGCGGCCGGCCAGACCCGGTCGATGGCCGCGTTGACCGCCGCGCCGACGAGCACCGCGAACGCGGACACGCCGATCCACAGCAGCACGGCGACGGGCGCGGCCAGGGAGCCGTAGATGGTGGGGCCCTCGACGGTGCTGGTGAGGTAGATGCGCAGCAGGAAGCTGCCCAGCACCCACATGGCGAGGGCCACCAGCGCGCCGGGGACGTCCTCGATCCACGGGGAGCGGACGGGGACGGAGACGTGGTACAGCGTGGTCAGGAAGGCCACGGAAAGGATGATGACGACGGGCCAGTACAGGACCTGGACGACCGTCGTCGACCACGGCACGATGCGCACCACGGCGTCCGGTCCCGCCACCATCAGCGGCAGCGCGACCGACCCGATGAGCAGGGCCACGATGAAGAGGAGGAAGGCCATCAGGCGGGTGCGGACGATGCCCCGGACGCCGTCGAGGCCGTACATCACGGTGATCGTGTCGATGAAGACGTTCACCGCGCGGGAGCCCGACCACAGGGCGAACAGGAAGCCGATGGAGATGACGTCCGGCCGGCCGCCCTTCATCACGTCGTCCAGGATCGGCTCGGTGATCTGCTTGACGCCCTTCTCGGAGAGCACCGCGCGGGAGGCGTCCAGGATGTTGTTCCGCAGGCTCTCGGTGGTGTCGGCGCCGATCCAGGAGTCGACGTAGCCGAGCAGCCCGAGGAGGCTCAGCAGCAGGGGCGGAACCGAGAGCAGGGTGAAGAACGCGGCCTCGGCGGCCAGGCCGAGGATGCGGTACTCCATGCACGAGTTGACCGTGTCCTTGAGCAGCAGCCAGGCGGTCCTGCGTTTGGAGACGTTCCGGTACAGAACCCGGGCGCGGTGGAGCCGGCCCGAGGGCCGTTCGGGGGAGTCACTTGCTGGCTGCACGCCCTAAAGGTATCCGGCGCGGCGGCCGGCACTCATCCGCGGACGCCCGGTGATCCCGTACCGGGCCCGCCGGGGTCGCGCGCGCGGTAGGTTCACGTCCATGGCAGGCAGTACCCACACCGTGACGAATCAGGCGCCGCCGCTGACCGGCTACGACGTCTTCACCGCCGACCGGGCCCTGACGGAGGCGGTCGAGCGGCATCTGCCGGCGGAGCTGCGGGAGGAGGCGCTGGCCGAGCTGTCGGGGACGGGTCGCGGCTGCGGGGCGCTCCAGACCCAGGAGTGGGGGGCGCAGGCCAACGCGAGTCCTCCGGTGCTGCGCACCCACGACCGGTACGGGCACCGCGTCGACGAGGTCGACTTCCACCCCGCCTGGCACCGGCTGCTCGGCAAGGGCGTCTCGGCGGGCCTGACCGACGCCTGGTCGCGTCCGGGCGGGCACGTGCGGCGTGCGGCCGGGTTCCTGATGTGGACGCAGGTGGAGGCGGGGAACTGCTGTCCGCTGTCGATGACGCACGCGGCGGTGCCCGCCCTGCGCGCCGACCCCGAACTGGCCGCCGAGTGGGTGCCGCGGCTGACCTCCCGGGTCTACGACCGGGAGCTGCGGCCGGCCCGCCTGAAGGCCGGGGTGCTGTTCGGGATGGGCATGACGGAGAAGCAGGGCGGCAGCGACGTACGGGCGAACACCACGTCGGCGCGGCCGCTGGCCGAGGCCGGGACGTACGCGCTGACCGGGCACAAGTGGTTCTGCTCGGCGCCCATGTCGGACGGCTTCCTGGTGCTGGCCCGGGCGCCCGGGGGGCTGACCTGCTTCCTGGTGCCGCGCGTCCTGGCGGACGGCACCCGCAACGTCTTCCTGATCCAGCGGCTCAAGGACAAGCTGGGCAACCGGTCCAACGCCTCGGCGGAGGTCGAGTTCGCCGGGACGTGGGCGCGCCGGGTCGGCGAGGAGGGGCGCGGGGTGGCCACCGTCATCGAGATGGTGGCGGCGACCCGGCTCGACTGCGTGCTGGGCTCGGCGGGGCTGATGCGGCAGGCGGTGGCGCAGGCGGTGCACCACTGCGGATACCGCGAGGCGTTCGGCGGGAAGCTGGCCGACAAGCCGCTGATGCGCAACGTGCTCGCGGACCTCGCGGTCGAGTCGGAGGCGGCGACCGTCCTCGGGATGCGGCTGGCGGCCGCCTACGACGCCGCCGGGGCCGGGGACGAGCGGGAACGGGCGCTGCTGCGGCTCGCGGTGCCGGCGGCCAAGTACTGGGTGACCAAGCGCTGCGCGCCGGTCGCGGTGGAGGCGGCCGAGTGCCTGGGCGGCAACGGGTACGTCGAGGAGTCCGGGCTGCCCCGGCTGGTGCGCGAGTCGCCGCTGAACTCGGTCTGGGAGGGCGCCGGCAACGTGCAGGCGCTGGACGTGCTGCGGGCGCTGGGGCGCGAACCGGCGGCGCTGGACGCGTATCTGACGGAGGTGGGCGCGGCGCGCGGGGCCGATCACCGGCTGGACGCGGCGATCCGGGACCTGCTGACGGAGCTGGCCGACCTCGCGGCCGCCGAGGGACGGGCGCGGCTCCTGGCGGAGCGGCTGGCGCTGGTGCTGCAGGGCGCGCTGCTGGTGCGGTACGCGCCGCCGGAGGTGGCCGACGCGTTCTGCGCCTCGCGACTGGGCGGCGACGGGGGTGCGGCATTCGGCACGCTGCCGCCGACGCTGGACCTCGCGGCGGTGGTGGATCGGGCGCGGCCCGTGGTCTGATTCCGGCCGCGTGGCGCGGGGGTGGTGCTGCGCCGACACGGCACCACCCCCGCCACACGGGCCTGTTCAGGCCGCGTACGCCGCTCGGGACGGCGCGGTTCAAGTTTGGACACCCGCGGGACCGTCCACCAGGGTTGCAGGGGGTTGCAACTTGCGGTCGGCTGTGTGCGGACTGTGCCCGTCCGGCGTGGGCAACCGGTCAGTATGAGACGAACAATCGGCTTCCGGAAGGACGAGGTCCCGTGGCGCTCTCGCCCATGGACGTGACGCAGTTCGCCGCCGTCGACACGGCGCGTGCGGCGCGGATGCTCAGCGAGGTCCGCTCCGCGAGACTCTCGGGCGGGCGGGCGCCGGTGGCGCCGCGGCCGGTGATCGAGCAGTCCTGGGACCGGATGCTGCGCAGCGGCGTCGATCCGGAGCACGACTTCCGCTCCGGGCTGCTGGCGCCGGAGGAGGTGCGGCGGCGGCGCGAGGCCTCCCCGCTGCGGCACGTCCTGCCGGTGCTGCGGGAGGCGCTGCTGTCGGTGGCCGACGTGGCGCACCACATCATGGTGGTCGCGGACGAGGACGGCCGGGTGCTGTGGCGGGAGGGGAGCGCGCGGGTGCTGCGCCGGGCCGACGGGCTCGGGTTCGAACTCGGGGCGGACTGGCGGGAGGAGGTGGTCGGCACCAACGGCCTGGGGACTCCGGCGGTGACCCGGCGGCCCGTACAGGTCTTCGCCTCCGAGCACTTCGTGCGGTCCCAGGCGACCTGGACCTGTGCCGGGGCGCCGATCACCGACCCGCGCAGCGGACGGCTGCTCGGGGTGGTCGACGTGAGCGGGCCGCTGGAGACGATGCATCCGGCCACGCTGGCCTGGGTGGACTCGGTGGCCAAGCTGGCGGAGGCCCGGCTGCGGGAACTGCACACGCAGTCGCTGGAGCGGTTGCGGGCGGTGGCCGCGCCGGTGCTGGCCCGGCTGGAGGGGCGGGCGCTGGTGGCGGACCGGGACGGCTGGACGGCGGCGGTGACGGGGATGCCGTACCTGGAGCGGGTGGTGCTGCCCAAGTCGCCGGAGGCGGGAGCGCGGTGGCTGCCGGCGTTCGGGGCGTGCACGGTGGAGCCGCTGGCGGAGGGCTGGCTGGTGCGGGCGGCGGCGGGGCCGGTGCCCCAGGGCACCGTCCGGATCGTGCTGGACCTCGGCCACCCGCGCCGGTGGTCGGTGCGGGTGCTGGGCGGCGCGGAGGACTGGGCGCGGGAACTGAGCCCACGGCACGCGGAGTTGCTGTACCTGCTGGCGGTGCACCGGGGTGGGCGCAGCGCCGCCGGACTGGCCGAGGACATGTTCGGCGACCCGGCCCGCACGGTGACGGTACGGGCGGAGATGTCGCGGGTACGGAGGTACCTCGGGGCCTACCTGGAGCACCGGCCGTATCGTTTCTGCGACGACGCGGAGGTCGAGGTCCTGCTCCCGGCCGACCCGCGCGACCTGCTCCCCCACTCCACGGCACCGGCGGTGGCCGAGGCACGGGCGACGGCGACGGTGCCGTGACCGGAGCCCGCGGCGCCGGCGCAGGGCGGGACGGTGGAATCCCGCCTCGTACCGCCCCCGACGAGGAAGACGACCCGGATGGCCGTAAAGACGGGTTGATTCCGCATATTTGCATCGTCTGCGTCCACCGGGCGGTCCGTCTGTCGTAGCATCCTCTACGGACCGCCTCATCCGCTCCTCGGTCAACGCGTCCACCGTCGAGCACAGTTGGTCCGGTGTCCGTGGAGGTTGTATGAAGCAGCGCGGCAGACACCGCCGGCGCAGACGGGGCAGGGCGCTGCGCGCGGCCCTGACCGGCGCTGCGCTCGCGCTGACCGGCGCGGCCACACTGATCAGCGCCTCGCAGGCCACGGTCGCCGACGACCCCGGCACCCTCGAGCCCCTCACCTCCGCCGCCGACACCGCGGCGCTGCGGCTGACCGAGCACCGGGTGCCGGCGGCCTGGCTGGACCGGCTCTCCGCCGCGATGGGCGACCCGGTGGGCGTCGGCACCGTCCTCGACTCCGCCGACCGCACCCTGCGCGACGCCGACGACTGCACGGCCGGGGAGCGGGAGGCGCTGCCGGTCTCCCCCGCCGCCACCCGCGCCTACTGCTGGGACGAGGCCGACACCGACGGCTGGCGTCCCGGCGCCGTCACCACCTCCGGGGACGCCGAGGAGGACGGCCGCTGGGGCGGCCACCGCGTCATCGTCTCCGCCTGGTCCCGCGACGACGGCACACCCCAGGGCGGTCTCGCCCGGGTCTCCTTCGTCAACGCCGACGACCCCGGGCGGCTCGGCTACACCTCGGCACTCCTCGCCGTCCCGGTCGACGGCGGTCACGACTACCGCGGCCTCGCCTCCCCCGTCACCGGCATGGTCTGGTACCGCGACAAGCTCCTGGTCACCGCGGCAGCCGGGGACCGCGACGCGCTGTACGTGTACGACGTGCAGCGCGTCCAGCGCGCCACCACCTCGGCGGACGCCGTCGGCCGGGTGCCCGGCGGCTGGGCGGCGGGCGGCCACCGGTACGTGCTGCCCGCCATCGCCTCCTACCGGCTCCCCGACCTCGACGGCGCCGCCCGCCCCGGCGCGATCTCCCTGGACCGCGGCACCACTCCCGACAGCCTGGTCGCGAGCGAGCACGTGGACGCGGACGGCGACCGGCCCACCCGGCTGTGGCGCTACGCCCTGCGCGCCGGCACCGACCCCGAGCGCGGCGGGCTGCCCGTCACGGACTCCGCCGGGCACGTGAACGCGGTGGAGGCGTACGAGACCGGGGCGGCCGAGGTCGGCGGCGTACTGTCGTACCGTCCGCCCGGCGCGACACGGACCGACTGGTACCTGGGACGCGCGGCCGGCGGGCAGGACGGACGCGGCACCCTCTGGCGCCAGGACACGGAGGGCGCGCGGGCGTCGGAATGCGGCGCGGACCGGTCGCAGCAGTGCTGGAGCGGGCCGGCGGGTTCGCTGTCGTACTCGGCGCCGACCGGCGAGGTCTGGTCCCAGTCCGGCCGGATGCTGTTCGCGCTGCCGATGGCGTCGATCGAGGACGCGCTCGACTGACGCGCCGTCGCCGTCGCCCGCGTCGCACCGGCCCGCCCGGGCGGGGATCGACAGACCCGCGGAGCGGATGATTCCCTGACCGGCATGACCAACATCGCCGTGACCACGTGGTCCCTGGAGCAGACGGCGCCGACCGATCTGCTGCCGGCCGCCGCCCCGGAGGGGGACGTCCGGATCGTCCGCTCCGAGGTGCCCTCCCCCGAGTTCAGCCGCTTCCTGTACGCCTCGGTCGGCGGCGACATCCGCTGGACGGACCGGCTCGGCTGGAGCTACGCCCGCTGGCGGGAGCACCTGGAGCGGCCGGGCGTGGAGACCTGGGTCGCCTACGACCGCGGCACGCCCGCCGGATACGTGGAGCTGACCCCGGGGGACGACGGCGTGGTGGAGATCGAGTACTTCGGCCTGATCAAGGCCTTCCGCGGCCGGCGCATCGGGGGCCACCTCCTCTCGTACGGCACCGCCCGCGCCTGGGACCTCGCGGAGCGCTGGCCGGGGCTGGCCACCACGAAGCGGGTCTGGCTGCACACCTGCAGCAAGGACGGCGAGTACGCCATGGACAACTACCAGCGCCGCGGCTTCCGGCTGTTCGACACGAAGGTGGAGGAAGAGGCGGACGTGGCCACTCCGGGTCCGTGGCCCGGGGCCTTCCCCGCCTGACCTGCACCGACACGTCTGTTTTCGGCCGTCTGCCCGGTCGGCACCGCGTATGTGACCAACGACACCCTTGTCTCGCACAATGAGACAAGGGTGTCCACATTTCGGATTAAGCTGGACCTGGTCCAGATCGCCATGCCAGTCTTCCGACATGCCTGGAACTGGAATTGCCTTGGTGAGTCGGCGCCACGTCGACCTCGGCCGCATGTCCAGCGCCATCTGTCCGGGCCGCTGAGAGTACCCTCCAGCACCTCCGGAACCCCCGCATTCACCCCGCTCCCGCGCAATGACGCGCACGCGTGTCTCACGTACGCCCACGTAGTGCCATGCGCCATGCGCGCAGGTCAGAGCCGCTTTCCGCCTGTTCTCAAAGGACGTGTCAACCATGGCCGCCACTCCGCCGAAGCCTGCTGCCGCGAGCCCCCGCCGCAAGGTGAGCCGTCACCGCGGCGAGGGCCAGTGGGCGGCCGGGCACTTCACCCCGCTCAACGGCGCCGAGCAGTTCAAGAAGGACGACGACGGTCTCAACGTGCGGACACGTATTGAGACGATCTACTCCAAGCGCGGCTTCGACTCCATCGACCCCAACGACCTGCGCGGACGCTTCCGCTGGTGGGGCCTGTACACCCAGCGCCGCCCCGGCATCGACGGCGGCCGCACCGGTCTGCTGGAGCCGGAGGAGCTCGAGGACCAGTACTTCATGATGCGCGTCCGCATCACCGGCGGGCGGCTCACCACCGAGCAGCTGCGGACCATCGGCGAGCTCTCCGAGACCTACGCTCGCGGCACCGCCGACATCACCGACCGGCAGAACATCCAGTTCCACTGGGTCCGCATCGAGGACGTGCCCACGATCTGGGAACGGCTGGAAGCCGTCGGCCTGTCCACCACCGAGGCGTGCGGCGACTGCCCGCGCGGCATGCTCGGTTCCCCGGTGGCCGGCGTCGCCGAGGACGAGATCATCGACGGCACGGCCGCCCTGGACGAGATCGCCCGCCGCTACCTCGGCGACCCGCGCTTCTCCAACCTGCCGCGCAAGTACAAGACGGCGGTCTCCGGTTCCCCGCTGCTGGACGTCGCCCACGAGATCAACGACATCTCCTTCGTGGGCGTGGTCCACCCCGAGCACGGTCCCGGCTTCGACCTGTGGGTCGGCGGCGGTCTGTCCACCAACCCCAAGTTCGGTGTGCGGCTGGGCGCCTGGGTGCCCGAGTCCGAGGTCCCGGACGTGTGGGAGGGCGTCACCTCGATCTTCCGCGACCACGGCTACCGGCGGCTGCGCAACCGCGCGCGCCTGAAGTTCCTCGTCGCCGACTGGGGCCCGGAGAAGTTCCGCCAGGTGCTCGAGGACGACTACCTGGGCCGCAAGCTGATCGACGGCCCGGCACCCGAGATGCCCGCGCAGCAGTGGCGCGACCACATCGGTGTGCACCGCCAGAAGGACGGCCGCTTCTACGTCGGCTTCGCCCCGCGCGTGGGACGCATGGACGGTTCCGTGCTCACCAAGGTCGCCGAGCTGGCCGAGAACCACGGCTCGGGCCGGGTCTCCACCACCGTCGAGCAGAAGATGATCGTCCTCGACGTGCCCGGCGACCGGGTCGACTCGCTCGTGGAGTCCCTGGAGGCGCTCGACCTGCGGGTCAAGCCGTCGCCGTTCCGGCGCGGCACGATGGCCTGCACCGGCATCGAGTTCTGCAAGCTCGCCATCGTCGAGACCAAGGAGCGCGGCAGCGACCTGATGGACGAACTCGAGCGCCGGATGCCCGAGTTCGACGAGCCCATCACCATCAACATCAACGGCTGCCCGAACGCCTGCGCCCGCATCCAGACCGCGGACATCGGCCTCAAGGGCCAGCTGATGACCGACGCCGAGGGCCGTCAGGTCGGCGGCTACCAGGTGCACCTGGGCGGCGCCCTCGGCCTGGAGCCGAGCTTCGGCCGCAAGGTGCGCGGACTGAAGGTGACCTCCGACGACCTGCCCGACTACATCGAGCGCGTCCTCAGGCGCTTCCAGGCCGAGCGCGAGGACGGCGAGCGCTTCGCCGCCTGGGCGGCCCGGGCCTCCGAGGAGGCCCTGTCGTGAGCGAGCGCGCCGCGCCCTTCTACTGCCCCTACTGCGGCGACGAGGACCTGCGTCCCGGTGAGCAGGGCCACGGCGCCTGGGAATGCGGGGCGTGCAACCGCGCATTCCAGTTGAAGTTCCTCGGGCTGCTGGCCCGGGGCCTTCAGCCCGACTCCACGGGAGGGGAACCGACATGACCGCGGTTCAGGAAGAACGTACGACCGAGGACCTCAGGGCGCTGGCCGAGCGGGCGGGCCGTGAACTGGAGGACGCCACGGCGCTGGAGATCCTCCGGTGGGCGGCCGAGACCTTCGGCAACCGGTTCTGCGTGACCTCCTCCATGGAGGACGCGGTCGTCGCCCACCTCGCCTCCCGCGCCCTGCCGGGCGTGGACGTGGTGTTCCTCGACACCGGCTACCACTTCCCCGAGACCATCGGCACCCGCGACGCGGTCGAGGCCGTCATGGACGTGAACGTCATCACGCTCACCCCGCGCCAGACGGTCGCCGAGCAGGACGCCGAGTACGGCCCGAGGCTGCACGACCGCGACCCCGACCTGTGCTGCGCGCTGCGCAAGGTGAAGCCGCTGGAGGAGGGCCTGAAGGGCTACCAGGCCTGGGCGACCGGGCTGCGCCGCGACGAGTCGGAGACCCGGGCGAACACGCCGGTCGTCGGCTGGGACGAGAAGCGGGGCAAGGTGAAGATCTCCCCCATCGCCAAGTGGTCACAGGAAGATGTGCAAACGTACGTCACCGAGCACGGCGTCCTCACCAACCCGCTGCTGATGGACGGCTATGCCTCCGTGGGCTGCGCGCCCTGCACCCGCCGTGTGCTGGAGGGCGAGGACGCCCGCGCCGGACGCTGGGCGGGCCGCTCGAAGACCGAGTGCGGACTGCACGGCTGACATGACGACCGCCAAGGGACCGACGGCCACCGGGCCGACGACCACCGGACCATCGAGATCCAGGGAGAACCACGTGACGACCGGAGCCACCGTCTGGCTCACGGGGCTGCCCAGCGCCGGCAAGACCACCATCGCCCGCGAGCTGGCCGACCGTCTGCGGGAGGAGGGCCGGCGCGTCGAGCTGCTCGACGGCGACGAGATCCGCGAGTTCCTCTCGGCCGGCCTCGGCTTCGACCGCGCGGACCGGCACACCAACGTGCAGCGCATCGGCTTCGTCGCCGAACTGCTCGCCCGCAACGGCGTCACGGCACTGGTCCCGGTGATCGCGCCGTACGCGGACAGCCGCGAGGCGGTCCGCGAGCGCCACGAGGCGAACGGCACGGCGTACGTCGAGGTGCACGTGGCCACCCCCGTCGAGGTGTGCTCGGTGCGCGACGTGAAGGGCCTGTACGCCAAGCAGGCCGCGGGCGAGCTGACCGGCCTCACCGGGGTGGACGACCCCTACGAGGAGCCCGTCAAGCCCGACCTGCGCATCGAGTCGCAGGACCAGACCGTCCAGGAGTCCGCCGCGGCGGTCCACGCCCTGCTCACCGAAAGGGGACTGGCATGACGACGACCGCCGAAGCGGCGCGGGAGGGTACGGCCGGCCCGTACGCCCTCTCCCACCTCGACGCGCTCGAATCCGAGGCCGTGCACATCTTCCGCGAGGTGGCGGGCGAGTTCGAGCGGCCGGTGATCCTCTTCTCCGGCGGCAAGGACTCGATCCTGATGCTGCACCTGGCGCTGAAGGCGTTCGCCCCGGCGGCCGTGCCGTTCTCCCTGCTGCACGTCGACACCGGGCACAACTTCCCGGAGGTCCTGGAGTACCGCGACCGCACGGTGGCCAGGCACGGGCTGCGGCTGCACGTCGCCTCCGTGCAGGACTACATCGACCGCGGGGTGCTCAAGGAGCGCCCGGACGGCACCCGCAACCCGCTGCAGACGCTGCCGCTGACCGAGAAGATCCAGGCGGAGAAGTTCGACGCCGTCTTCGGCGGCGGGCGCCGCGACGAGGAGAAGGCGCGGGCCAAGGAGCGGGTGTTCTCGCTGCGGGACGAGTTCTCCCAGTGGGACCCGCGCCGCCAGCGCCCCGAGCTGTGGAACCTGTACAACGGCCGGCACGCCCCCGGCGAGCACGTCCGCGTCTTCCCGCTGTCCAACTGGACGGAGCTGGACGTGTGGCAGTACATCGCCCGCGAGGGCATCGAACTGCCGCAGATCTACTACGCCCACGAGCGCGAGGTCTTCGCCCGCTCCGGCATGTGGCTGACGGCCGGTGAGTGGGGCGGTCCGAAGGACGGCGAGACGATCGAGAAGCGGCGCGTCCGCTACCGCACCGTCGGCGACATGTCCTGCACCGGCGCCGTCGACTCCGACGCCGACACCATCGAGAAGGTCATCGCCGAGATCGCCGTCACCCGGCTCACCGAACGCGGCGCCACCCGCGCCGACGACAAGATGTCCGAGGCCGCGATGGAAGACCGCAAGCGCGAGGGGTACTTCTAGACATGACCAGCACCACTGAACCCGCCGAGCCGCTGTCGGTCTGGCAGCTGTCGGAGACGACCCTGCTGCGGTTCGCCACCGCCGGCTCGGTCGACGACGGCAAGTCCACGCTGGTCGGCCGCCTCCTGCACGACTCCAAGTCGGTCCTCACCGACCAGCTCGAGGCCGTCGAGCGGGCCTCCGCGAGCCGCGGCCAGGACGCCCCGGACCTCGCACTGCTCACCGACGGCCTCAGGGCCGAGCGCGAGCAGGGGATCACCATCGACGTGGCCTACCGCTACTTCGCCACCCCGCGCCGCCGGTTCATCCTGGCCGACACCCCCGGGCACGTGCAGTACACGCGGAACATGGTCACCGGCGCCTCCACCGCCGAGCTGACGGTGATCCTGGTCGACGCCCGCAACGGCGTCGTCGAGCAGACCCGCCGGCACGCCGCGATCGCCGCCCTGCTGCGCGTCCCGCACGTCGTCCTCGCCGTCAACAAGATGGACCTGGTCGACTACCAGGAGTCCGTGTTCGCGGCCATCGCCGAGGAGTTCACGGCGTACGCCACCGAACTGGGCGTCCCCGAGGTCACCGCGATCCCCATCTCGGCGCTCGAGGGCGACAACGTGGTGGAGCCGTCGGCGGTCATGGACTGGTACGGCGGCCCGACGGTGCTCGAACACCTGGAGACCGTCCCGGTCAGTCACGACCTGGCGCACTGCCACGCCCGGCTTCCCGTGCAGTACGTGATCCGCCCGCGCACCGCCGAGCACCCCGACTACCGCGGCTACGCGGGCCAGATCGCCGCCGGCACCTTCCGCGTGGGCGACGAGGTCACCGTGCTGCCCTCGGGCCGCACCTCGAAGGTGTCCGGCATCGACCTGCTCGGCAAGCCCGTCGAGGCCGCCTGGACGCCGCAGTCGGTGACGCTGCTCCTCGAGGACGACATCGACATCTCCCGCGGCGACCTGATCGTGCCCCGCGAGGACGCCCCGGCCACCAGCCAGGACGTCGAGGCCACCGTCTGCCACGTCGCCGACGCGCCGCTCACCGTGGGCCACCGGGTGCTGCTCAAGCACGGCACCCGCACCGTCAAGGCGATCGTCAAGGACATCCCGGCCCGGCTCACGCTGGACGACCTGTCCCTGCACCCGCACCCCGGGCAGCTCGTCGCCAACGACATCGGCCGGGTGAAGATCCGCACCGCCGAGCCGCTGCCCGCCGACTCCTACGCCGACTCGCGGCGCACCGGCTCGTTCATCCTGATCGACCCGTCCGACGGCACCACGCTCACCGCCGGCATGGCCGGCGAGTCCTTCGCCGCGCCGGAGCCCGTGAAGGCTGCGGCTGACGACGACGGGTGGGATTTCTGAGCATGGGCTCCCCCGACTTCTACTCCACGTTCGCCAAGGAGGGCGGCCGCGTCGGCAGCGGCGCCGAGGGCAGCGGACAGGGCGGAGTGGCGCGATGTGCGCGGTGACGTACGCGCACCGCTCGCGCGCCCTCACCCCCCACAGCCGAAGACCTGCCGACCTCCCGGCCACGACCTGACACCTCGGACGAACCGACAGGCGTGCGTGCCGGACCAACGAGAGGAACCCCTCCCGTGCCTGCCACCTCCGCCCTGCGCCGCACACTGGCGGTCATAGCCGCCCTGCCCCTCCTGACGCTGGCCGCCTGCGGCTACGGCTCGCAGGCGAAGGACGACGACACCGCGAAGATCGCCGCGGGCGCCGAGAAGATCGACGGTCTCGACTCCGTCCGGATCGGGTACTTCGGCAACATCACGCACGCCACGCCCCTGGTCGCCCACCAGAAGGGCTTCTTCCAGAAGGCGCTGGGCGGCACCGAGGCCAAGTACGCGGTCTTCAACGCGGGTCCGTCCGAGATCGAGGCGCTGAACTCGGGATCCATCGACATCGGCTGGATCGGCCCCTCCCCGGCGATCAACGGGTACACCAAGTCAGGCGGCAAGAACCTGCGCATCATCGGCGGTTCGGCCTCGGGCGGCGTGAAGCTGGTGGTGAACCCGGACAGGATCAAGTCCCTGAAGGACGTCAAGGGCAAGCGCATCGCCACCCCGCAACTGGGCAACACGCAGGACGTGGCCTTCCTCAACTGGGTCGCCGAGCAGGGCTGGAAGGTCGACGCGCAGAGCGGCAAGGGCGACGTGACGGTCGTCCGCAGTGACAACAAGGTGACCCCGAACGCCTACAAGTCCGGTTCCGTCGACGGCGCGTGGGTGCCGGAGCCGACCGCGTCCCGGCTGGTCGCCGAGGGCGGCAAGGTACTGCTCGACGAGTCGACGCTGTGGCCGGACGAGAAGTTCGTGATCACGAACATCATCGTGTCGCAGAAGTTCCTCGAGGAGCACCCCAAGGCCGTGGAGGCGGTTCTCGGGGCGTCGGTCGACACCAACGAGTGGATCACCGCCCACCCGGACGAGGCGAAGGCCGCGGCCAACGCCCAGCTGGAGGAGGACTCCGGCAAGGCGCTGCCCGCCGACGTGCTGGACCCGGCCTGGGAGTCGATCAAACTCACCGACGACCCGCTGGCCGCCACCCTCGACGCCGAGGCCGAGCACGCCGTGAAGGCCGGTCTGCTGGAGCGGCCCGACCTGAACGGCATCTACGACCTCACGCTGCTGAACAAGGTCCTCAAGGCCAAGGGCAAGCCCGCGGTCGACGACGCCGGGCTCGGCGTCGAGTAAAGCCCGGATCCGACCACCCAGGAGGTGACGACCATGGCCACGACCACGACCCTCGCCAAGGCCGCCCACGGCACCGAGCCGGCCGCGTACGCCGCCCGGATCGAGCACGTCTCGAAGTCCTTCGCGGGCCCCGCCGGGCAGCAGCTCGTCCTGGACGACATCACCCTCGATGTCGCACCCGGCGAGTTCGTCACCCTCCTGGGCGCCTCCGGCTGCGGCAAGTCCACGCTGCTGAACCTGGTGGCCGGCCTGGACCGGCCCAGCGCGGGCGCCATCAGCACGGACGGGCGGCCCGCCCTGATGTTCCAGGAGCACGCCCTGTTTCCGTGGCTGACCGCGGGCAAGAACATCGAACTCGCCCTGAGACTGCGGGGCGTGGCCAAGTCCGAGCGCCGCGACAAGGCGGAGGAGCTGCTCGAACTCGTCCGTCTCAAGGGCGCGTACGGCAAGCGCGTGCACGAACTGTCGGGCGGGATGCGCCAGCGGGTAGCGATGGCCCGGGCGCTCGCGCAGGAGAGCAAGCTGCTGCTGATGGACGAGCCGTTCGCGGCGCTGGACGCCATCACGCGGGACGTGCTGCACGACGAGCTGACCCGCATCTGGCGCGAGACGCGGCTGTCCGTGCTGTTCGTGACGCACAACGTGCGCGAGGCCGTGCGGCTGGCCGAGCGGGTCGTCCTGCTGTCCTCGCGTCCCGGACGGGTGGCGCGCGAGTGGACGGTCGGCATCGAGCACCCGCGCCGTATCGAGGACACCGCCGTGGCGGAGCTGTCCGTCGAGATCACCGAAGAACTGCGTGGGGAGATCCGCCGCCATGGCCAGCACTGACACGACCCGCCCCGCGAAGGAGAGCGGCGATCTCGCCGGTCTGGAGGCGGGCCTGGACGCACTGGAGACGGTGCAGCAGGGACGCAAGCCCTTCCGGCAGACCTTCGTGGAGAAGATCCTGCCCCCGGCCGTCGCCGTGCTCCTGGTACTGGCGGTCTGGCAGGGCCTGGTCTCCTTCGGGATCGTCGACGACCCGACCAAGCTGCCCGCCCCCTCCGACGTGTGGGACGTGGTGCACCAGGCCTGGCTCCAGGGCGAGTTGCTCGGCTACATCTGGACCAGTGTCTCGCGCGGCCTGCTCGGCTTCTGCTTCGCGCTGCTCATCGGCACGCCGCTGGGCCTGCTGGTGGCGCGGGTGAAGTTCGTGCGCGCCGCGATCGGCCCGATCCTCTCCGGCCTCCAGTCGCTGCCGTCGGTGGCCTGGGTGCCGCCGGCCGTGATCTGGCTGGGCCTGAACAACTCGATGATGTACGCCGTCATCCTGCTCGGCGCGGTTCCCTCCATCGCCAACGGCCTGGTGTCCGGGGTCGACCAGGTCTCCCCGATCTTCCTGCGGGCGGGCCGCACCCTGGGCGCGACGGGGCTGAAGGGCACCTGGCACATCGTGCTGCCTGCCGCGCTGCCCGGCTATGTGGCGGGGCTCAAGCAGGGCTGGGCGTTCTCCTGGCGCTCGCTGATGGCCGCCGAGATCATCGCCTCGTTCCCGGACCTGGGCGTGGGCCTCGGGCAGCTGCTGGAGAACGGCCGCAACGCCAGCGACATGGCCATGGTCTTCGAGGCCATCCTGCTGATCCTGATCGTCGGAATCGCCATCGACCTGCTGATCTTCAGCCCGCTGGAGCGCTGGGTGCTGCGCAGCCGCGGTCTGCTGGTGAAGGGCTGAGGTACGCCATGTCCGCGCCGGTGCTTCTCGTCGTCGCCCACGGCAGCCGCGACCCGCGGCACGCCGCGACCGTGCACGCCCTGGTCCGCCGGGTGCGGGCACTGCGTCCGGACGTACGGGTGGAGACCGGTTTCCTGGACTTCAACGTCCCCTCCGTGCAGGGGGTGCTGGAGTCCCTGGAGACCGAGGGCGTGCGGGACGTGGTGGCCCTCCCGCTGCTGCTGACCCGCGCCTTCCACGCCAAGGCGGACATCCCCGCGGTCCTAGCGGCGGCGCCGCCGCGCCTGAGGATCCGGCAGGCCGAGGTGCTCGGTCCCTCGCCGCTGCTGCTGTCGGCGCTGGAACGGCGGCTGTACGAGGCGGGCCTGACGCCCGCCGACAAATCCTCGACCGGGGTCGTGCTGGCCTCGGCGGGGTCCTCCGACCCGGAGGCGATCGCAGTGATCGCTGAAATCGCGCGGGAGTGGCGGCACACCGGTTGGTGCGCCGTGCGGCCTGCGTTCGCCTCCGCATCCCTTCCGCGCACCGAGGACGCGGTCCGGCACCTGCGTGCGCTGGGCTGCGCGCGCGTCGCCGTCGCCCCGTACGTCCTGGCGCCCGGTTTCCTGCCGGACCGTATCGCCCGGGGCGCGGCCGGGGCGGACGTGCTGGCGGACGTCCTGGGTCCCGCGCCGGAGGTGGCGCGGGTCGTGCTGGAGCGGTACGACGCGGCGCGGGTGCCGGTGGCCCTGGCGGTCGGGGCCTGAGGCCTCCGGGGGCTCGTCAGGCGCGCGTCAGCTCCACCAGTTTGGTGACCGTGTTCCAGTTGCGGCTGGTGGCGATCAGTCCCTTGTTGACGCGGGGCTTGCCCAGGGCCTCGGCGAGCTTGGAGCGGCCGAGCCCGTCCGGTGCGTAGAGGTACAGGGCGCGGTCGCCGAGGCGGAACTCCTCCGGGTGGAAGGCCGGTGCGTCGATCGCCGCGAAGCGGTCCGCGTCGACCGGCGCGGAGAAGTAGGTGACGTGCAGCTGCCTGGCCTCCAGTTCGGCGGCCGGGAAGGGGCACGCCTCGACGACCCCCTTCAGATAGGCGTGGTTGCGCACGATCACGTCCACCGGGAAGCCGAACCGCTTCTCGATCGCCTCCGCCAGTTCCGCGGCCAGGGACTCCTCGCCACCGTGGTCGGACGCGAAGACGGCCTGTCCGCTCTGCAGATGGGTGCGTACGGCGTCGTGTCCGAGGGAGGTGAGCAGCGCGCGCAGGTCGGCCATCGGGACCTTGCGGCTGCCGCCCACGTTGACCCCGCGCAGCAGCGCCGCGTACATCGTCGTCATCCGCACACCATAGAACGGCCGTCGTGCCCCGTGGGGGCGGGCACGACGGCCGGGTCCGCGCGCCGGGCGCACGTGCGCGTCACTCTCGCCGATGCGGTGCGCGGGGTTCAACCACTACACACGCCTGTGACTTAATCAACAACTCTTCCCATAACTGCGGCGCGCCACCGAACCCTGATCGCGGCCCCTGGCAGCCCCCGGTAGATGTAAGGGGCCGGGATCCTCCTCAGCGGTGAGTGCGGCGGTACGGAGGGATGAGGGCGGCGCCGTCGCACGTCACCGGAGAGCACGACGCCACGGCCTTACGCGGCCCATACCTTCGAATCGCAAGGTGGCGGCAGGGGGCCGGCACCGCTCAGGAGGGGGCAGGCCGGTCATGCGGAACCAGGAGACACGGGTGCGGGGCATAGCAGCCCGGGCGGGAGGCTGGAGCGCCCGGCACCGATGGGCCGCCGTCGGGATCTGGGTGCTGTTCGTCGTCCTGGCGACGGGCCTCGGTTCGGCGGCCGGCCGGGTCGACGTCAAGGACAGCGACCAGATGGGCGGCGAGACGCACACCGCCGCCAGGATCGTCGAGGAGGCGGGGATCGACGAGCCGGCCAGTGAGTCGGTGCTGGTCCAGGCGAAGTCGGACGGACTGAAGGCCACGGACGCCGAGTTCCGGGCCGCCGTCGGCGCGGTCGTCACGGCGGTGGAAGAGACCGGGGAGGTCACGGGCGTCACCTCACCGTACGACGCGAAGACCATCTCGAAGGACGGCCGCAGCGCGCTGGTCCAGTTCGACATGCGCGGCGAGGCGGACACCGCGGGCGACCGGGTCGAACCGGTGCTGAAGGCGGTCGAGGGCGTCCAGAAGGAGCACGAGTCGCTGCGGATCGAGGAGATCGGCGGCGCCAGCATGATGAAGACGTTCGACGACGCCTTCGGCGACGACTTCAAGAAGGCCGAGTACTCGGCGGTGCCGGTGGCCCTCGGGATCCTGCTGGTGGCGTTCGGCGCGCTGGTGGCGGCGCTGGTCCCGGTGGCGCTGGCGATCACCGCGATCATCGCGACGATGGGCCTGATGGGTCTGGTCAGCCACTTCCAGCCGATGAGCGAGACCGCCAACTCCGTGATGCTGCTGGTCGGTCTGGCCGTCGGTGTCGACTACTGCCTGTTCTACCTGCGCCGTGAGCGCGAGGAGCGGGCCGCTGGACGGGACGCGCGGACGGCCCTCAGGATCGCCGCCGCCACCAGTGGCCGGGCGATCGTCGTCTCCGGCGTCACGGTGTGCGTGGCGATGGCGGGCATGCTGTTCACCGGCATCGCCGAGTTCGAGGCGATGGGCCTGGCCTCGCTGATGGTGGTCGCGGTCGCCATGGTCGGCTCGGTGACGGTGCTGCCGGCGCTGCTGTCCCTGCTGGGCGAGCGGGTGGAGAAGGGCCGCGTGCCGTTCCTGCGCCGGCGCCGGCCGAGCGGCTCGACGGGTGAGGGAAGCCGGTTCTGGACGGCCGTGCTGAAGCGCGTACTGGCCAGGCCGCTGCTCGCCGCCGTGGTCGCCGTCGGCGCGCTGCTGGCCGTCGCCGCGCCCGCCCTGGGCATGAAGACGCAGAACCTCACGCTGGACCAGGAGTTCGGCGACTCGCTGCCCATCGTGCAGACGTACAACCGGGTCAACGAGGCCTTCCCCGGCGGTTCCGACCCGGCCGAGGTGGTCGTGAAGGCCGACGACATCAACGCGCCCGAGGTGCGGGCCGCGCTCGCCGACTTCCGGGAGCGGGCGATCGGTTCGGGCGCCTCGCGCGGCCCCGTGGACATCACGGTGCACGACGAGCAGAACGTCGCGCTGGTGTACGTCCCGCTGGTCGGCGGCTCCGACCAGGACGAGGCGGGCGAGAGCCTGGACAAGCTGCGCGACGACGTACGGCCCGCGACGCTGGGCAAGGTCGACGGCGTCGAGGCCCCGATCACCGGTCAGGTGGCCGGCAACAAGGACTTCAACGACCAGCTCGTCGGGTCGGTCCTGCCGGTCTTCGCCTTCGTCGTGGTCTTCGCCTTCCTGCTGATGCTGCTGTCCTTCCGCTCCCTGACGGTCGCGATCACCTCGATCGTGCTCAACCTGCTGTCGGTGGGCGCGGCGTACGGCATCCTGGTCGCCGTCTTCCAGCACGGCTGGGGCGCCTCGCTGGTCGGCGCGGAGGGCGTGGGCGCCATCATCACGTGGCTGCCGCTGTTCCTGTTCGTGATCCTGTTCGGCCTGTCGATGGACTACCACGTGTTCGTGGTCTCCCGGATCCGCGAGGCCCGGCTGCGCGGGCGTTCCACCCGGGACGCGATCCAGCACGGCGTGGTCACCACGGCGGGGGTCGTCACCAGTGCCGCCGTCATCATGGTCGCGGTGTTCGCCATCTTCGGCACGCTGTCCATGCAGTCGATGAAGCAGATGGGCGTGGGCCTGGCGGCGGCGGTGCTGATCGACGCCACGATCATCCGGGGCGTCCTGCTGCCGGCCGTGATGTCCCTGCTCGGCGAGCGCAACTGGTACCTGCCGAAGTGGCTGCACCGGCTGCCGGACCTCACCCACGACGAGTCGCCCGAGGCGATCGCGCCGGCGGTGCGGGACGGCGAGCGCGGGGAGCGGGGCGAACCGGTCGGGGTCTGACCGGCACGGCGCCACACGACGGCCGCAGGGCCCGTCGGTTCCGGGGAACCGACGGGCCCTGCGCCGCGTGCTACCGGGTCAGCCGCGCGCGGCGGCCAGTTCGGCCTCGATGAGGTCGGCGGCCCGCCGGGTGCCGCCCTCCTGGGCCATCTGCGCCTGGGTCGCCTTGAGGCGCCCTGCCACCTCAGGGTCGTCGACCAGGGCGAGGGCGGCGGTGCGCAGCGCCTCGGCGGTGGCCTCCTCGGTCGGCAGCGTGCGGGCGACACCGAGGCCCTGGAGCATGTCGGCGTTGCCGAACTGGTCCGCGGCCTGCGGTACGGCGATCATCGGCGTGGCCGTCGCCAGGCCCTCCTGGCTGCCGCCGGCCCCCGCGTGGGTGACGAACAGGTCGGCCTGCTGGAGGATCGCCAACTGCGGCACCCACGTGCGTACTTCCACGTTGTCGGGTACGTCGCCCAGCTCGGCGGTGTCGATGTGCCGCCCGACCTGGAGCACGGTGTGCCAGCCGGGCAGCTCGCCGAAGGCCTTGACGCACTCCCGGTAGAACGCCGGCTGCTTGGTGAAGGCGGACCCGAGGGAGACGAGGACGACCTTCTCCGCGCCCTCGGGCCGTGTCCAGTCGCCCTCGGCGGTGCGGTCCCCCTGGCAGGCGCCGACGAAGGTGTACGCCTTCTCGTCGACCCGCTCGGCGTTGGGCTGGAGCGCCTTGGGGATCAGTACCAGGGAGCGGTCGGGGCGGCCGACGAACGGGTCGGGGTGGTCGGTGATCCCGTTCTCCTCCAGCCAGGCGTGGAACCGGGCGTAGTACGCCTGTCCGCGCTCGGTCTTCAGCGGCTCCTCCCACATCGGCTCGGCGACCTCCTGCTCGTATCCCTCCCAGGCGACCATGCAGGGTGACAGGGAGATGACCGGCACGTTCCAGCGGCGGCCGAGGACGCGGGCGGCGTAGGAGCCGATGTCGTGCAGGATCAGGTCGGGCTCGTCGCCCTCGTACGCCTCGGCGAGCTGCGGGAGCGCCTGGATCGCGTCGTCGAGGAAGGGCTCGACGTTGTCCAGCAGGGTGCTCCCCCACGCCTCCGGGTCGGCGTCGGGGCCGGGCAGCGTGCTGTTCCACAGCTTGGGTTCGGCGCCCGTCTCGGCGACCTTGTCCGCGAGGAGCGGCGGGATCGCGTACGTCACCCGGTGCCCTCGCGCGACGAGCTCGCGGATCACCTCCAGGCTGGGGTTCACGTGGCCGTGCGCGGCGATGGAGAACATGGCGATGTGGGCGGGTCGGCTGGTCATGCGACGACCGTACGCGAGACGAGACGTCTCGTGCAACTCTTTTCGGTTCATCTCCTGGGACTCCTTCGGGTTCATCTCCCGGGACCTCTTCCGGTTCATCAGGTGGGGCTCCTTCCGGTTCACGCCGTCAGCTCCTCGTGCAGCCGGAGCCAGCGGTCGGGCGCGACCTCGCCGACGAGCAGGGCGGGGTCGAGCCGGGCGGCACGGAACGCCGCGTCCACCCGGCGCCTCGGATGGGCGCGGCGCAGGGACGCGTGCAGCGAGCCGCCGACGCCCGAGAAGCCCAGTTCGACCAGGTCCGCCCAGCTACGGCGGGCGACGGGACCGGTGAGCAGCGGGGCGGGGCGGCGCTCGATGCGGAGGATGCCGGCGTCGACGCGCGGCGCCGGGCGGAAGCGGAGGCGGTCCACCCGGCCCACCAGCCGCCATGCGTGGTGCGGCCAGGTCAGGACCGTGAGCAGGGTCCAGCGGCCGTAGTCGCCGGTGCGTTTGCGGGCGTACTCGAGCTGGGTGATGAGGGTGGCGTCGGTGAGGGCGGGTGCGCTCAGGCACCAGTCGACGATGTCGGCCGTGCGCGAGAAGGGCACGTTCCCGGCGACCGAGAACGGCGTGCGCGGGGGCCGCGCGGCGAGGAAGTCGCCGAGGACGACGCGGACGTGCGGGCTGTGCGCGAAACGGGCGCGGAGTCCGGGGACGAGCCGGGGATCGATCTCGTAGGCGTGCAGTTCGCGGCTGCGGCGGGCGAGCGGCTCCGTGAGAGCCCCCTTGCCCGCGCCCACTTCGAGCACGAGCGGAGGGGAGGCGCGGTCGGGGGCGGCGAGCCGGGCGACGTGGTGCGCGGTGGCGCGGTCGGCGAGGAAGTTCTGCGAGAGCGTGCGGGCACGCTGGGTGGGGCGGGCCATGGCCTGCGGTCCTTGTCTTCCGTGACAGGGGGGAGAAGGGCAGCCGAAGGCCCTGACCGGAAGACGAAGGCAAAAAGGGAATGCGGAGGCTCAGCCCCGCCGCGCGCGCCCGGGACGCGTCGAACGCGTCCGGTGCGTCAGCGGCGGGGGGACCCCGGGCCGGTCAGGGCTCCGGGGCCACGACGCATCCTGATGGCGTACGTGCAGCCCCGGCCGAGACCGGAGTTGAAGATCGCGTTGAAAGCTGCCACGGACGCGACGTTAGGCGGGCGGGCACCCGGCGGGCAACCGGTTTTCCCGCGGCCCGTCGCGGGGTGGGCGGCGGTCAGCGCTGGTAGCGGGCGAGTACGAGGTTTCCGTCCTCCTCCAGTCTGTGGCGCAGTTCGTCCATGTCGATCGCTCCGCTGTAGTACTCCTGGAGCGCCGGTGTCGCCACCTTGTCCTTCCACTCGGCGTACCCCCGTACGGACTGCGCGGGCGCCGAGCGCAGGTGGGCGGCGAGGGCGGTGCCGGTGGCCCAGCCGCCTTCGGACGTGTGCAGGGCGGGGTCCTTCAGGGCCTGCTCTCCGGTGGGCAGCATCCAGTCGCCGAGGGCGAGACGCACCATGTTGTCCGGCTGGAGCAGGAAGTCGACGAAGGCCGCCGCCGCCTTCTTGTGCGGGCTGTCCTCGGCGATGGACAGGGTCTGCGGGCTGACGCCCTGGACGAGCCCGTCGGCGCCGGCCGGGGCGGGCAGCACCTGCCAGTCGAAGCCCTCGGGTGCCTGCTGCTCGATCTGCTGACGGTAGGAGAAGCCCAGCGGCACCATCGCGTACTTGCCCGCGAAGAAGCCGGGCAGCGTGTCGGAGCCGCCGCTGCCCAGGGTGGTGGGCGAGGCACTGTGGTCGGTCTCGACCTGGTCGTGGACGGTGCGGGGAACCACCTGGTCGCCCGCCTCGAAGCGGACGGTCACCTTGCCGTCGGCGCCCCGGTGGAACAGCTTGCCGCCGGCGGACAGGGAGAGGTTGAGCGTGGCGGAGACGGGCTCCTTCAGCGGCCAGGCCACTCCGTACGTGCCGTCGCCGCTCAGCTCCTTCGTCACCTGCCGGAACTCCGCCCAAGTCCAGGGGTGTTCCGGTGTCGGGATCCGCACGCCCGACTTCTTCAGCAGGGTGGCGTTGGCGATCAGCACCCGTGGTTCCTGGAGGAAGGGCACGCCGTAGACGCCGTCGCCGAAGGTGACCGTCTCCCAGCTGTGCCGCGGGATGTCCGACTTCAGCCGCGCGGGGAGCAGTTCCGTGAGGTCGGCGAGGTAGCCGCCGTAGGCGAAGTCGGCGAGGTCGTCGGAGGCGTCGTGGATGATGTCGGGCGCCTCGCCGCCCTCGAAGGAGGTGAGGAGCTGGTCGTGGACGCTGTCCCAGCTGCCCTGGACGTACTCGACGCGCACGTCCGGGTGGGTGGCGTTCCACTCCCGCACCAGTTCCTTGTTGGCCTGGACCGACTCGTCCTGCCAGGCCAGTGACTGGAAGCGGAGGGTGATCCGGCCGTCGTCGCCGTCGCCGCCCCCTCCCGCGCAGCCGGAGACCAGCAGGACGAGGGCGAGGAGCAGGGTGGTGGTCCTGGCGCGCATCAGCTCTTCACCGCCCCGGCGAGCATGCCGCCCGTGATCCGCCGCTGGATGAGGGCGAAGACCACCAGCGAGGGCAGCGTGGCGAGGAAGGCCGCCGCGGCGAGCGGTCCGAGGTCCGCGACGCCCTCGGCGCCGATGAAGTGGGTGAGGACCACGGGCAACGTCTGTTTCTCCGGCGTTTTGAGCAGGACCAGCGCGAAGAAGAACTCGTTCCACGCGGTGATGAACGCGAAGAGAGCCGTCGCCACGATCCCCGGCGCGAGCAGCGGCGCGGTCACCGAGACCAGGGTCCGCAGCCGCCCGGCGCCGTCGACCGCGGCCGCCTCCTCCAGCTCGCGCGGCACGGCGCGGACGTATCCGGCGAGCATCCACAGCGCGAACGGCAGCGACCACACGACGTACACCATCACCAGCCCGGCCACCGAGTTGATCAGGCCGAGGTTCTTGAGGACCAGGAACAGCGGGATGATCAGCAGGACGAAGGGGAAGGCCTGGCTGACCACGACCCACCCGGTGGCCGCCTTGGCCAGCCGGCCGCGGCGGCGGGCCATGACGTACGCCGTCGGGGTCGCGATCAGCACCGCGACCACGGCGGCGCCGAGGGCGGCGACCAGGGAGTTGAGCCCGGCGTGCAGCAGTGGCTGCTCGTCGAAGGCCTGCCGGAAGTTGTCGAGGGTGGGGTTCTCCGGGATCCAGGTGGGGTGCAGGCTCGCCAGCTCGCGCGGTGGTTTGAAGGCGATGGAGATCAGCCAGAGGAAGGGGAAGGCCAGGAAGACCAGGTACGCGAACAGCGCGGCGTACTGGCCCACACGGGCGCCGGTCGAGGTCCTCACGCCTCGTCACCTCCCTTGTCCCCGCCGCGGAGCCGGCCCACGAGGAAGACGGCCAGCAGCAGCGAGACGACCGCGACCATGACGCAGCCCATCGCCGCCGCGTAGCCGAACTGGCCGTAGCGGAAGGCCTCCTCGTAGGCGAAGAGCATGGGCAGCCGGGTGCGTCCGCCAGGTCCGCCGTTGGTGAGCACGTAGACCAGGGCGAAGGAGTTGAAGTTCCAGATGAGGTTGAGCGCGGTGATGGCGAGGGCGACCGGTCTGAGGGTCGGCCAGGTGACCGTCCGGAACCGGCGCCAGGCCCCAGCGCCGTCCACCGCGGCCGCCTCGTGCAGCTCGCGCGGGGTGTTCTGCAGTCCGGCGAGCAGCGCGACCGTGGTCTGCGGCATGCCGGCCCAGACGCCGACGACGATGACGGCGGGCAGTGCGGTGCCCAGGCCGCTGAGCCAGTCGTGGCCGTCGCCGAGGCCGAGGTCGCGCAGCGTCTCGTTGAGGATGCCCGCGTCCGTGTTGTAGACCAGCCGCCACATGATGCCGACGACGACCTCGGGCATCGCCCAGGGGATGATCGCGAGGGCCCTGGCCAGCCAGCGCAGCCGGAGGTTCTGGTTGAGCAGCAGGGCGAGACCGAACGCGAGCAGGAACTGCGGCACCGTCACCCCGACCGCCCACACCAGACCGATGCGGAACGACTCCCAGAACAGCGTGTCGTGCAGCAGGTCCCGGAAGTTCAGGGCGCCGATCCACCGGGTGGGCTCCGTGCGGCCCGACTGGGCGTCGGTGAACGCCAGCAGGATGCCGTAGAGCAGCGGTCCCACGCTGAGGACGAGGATCGGGATCAGCGCGGGCAGCACCAGGAACCAGGCGCCGTGGTCCGGTCCGCCCCGTGGGGCGTCCGGCGCGGGCGCACGGCGCGCCGGTCTCCTCGGCTCGGTCACCAATGTCACGCAATCAACCCCTTTGCGCTGCTTGAACGGGCCTCGTCATGGTCGTGAAGTGACCGCGTCCCGTCAAGAGGCCGCGTACACGCTCCCACCTGTGCGAATGCGACACTGGCCCCCGGCACGGCCGGAACGGGTACGGACACGGAGGCGCGAGGCGATGGACGAGGCACGGGCGCGGGAGGTGCTGGCCGCGGCGGGAGTGCTGCCCGGTGCGGCGCGGGAGGCGCGGCTGCTGGCCCTCGGCGAGAACGCGGTGTTCGCCGCCGGCGACCTGGCGGTCAAGGTGGGCCGAGACGCCGAACTCCTCGAGCGGGCGCGCCGGGAACTGGCCGTCGCGCTCTGGCTGGAGGAGGCCGGCGTACCGGCGGTGCGGGCGGCCGAGCCGGCGGCGCTGATCGTCGACGGCCACCCGGTCACCGTGTGGCACCGGCTGCCCGACCCGGTGCGGCCCACCGAGCCCAGGGACGTGGCCGCGCTGCTCCGGCTCGTCCACGAACTCCCCCTCCCCGCTTCCTTCGAGCTGCCGCCCCGCGAACTGCTGGGCGGTGTGGAACGCTGGCTGCGCCTCGCGGGCGACGTGATCGACCCCGCGGACGCGGCCTATCTGCGCGAGCGCCGGGACGGCTTCGCGTCGGCCGCCGCCGCGCTGACCCCGCACCTGACGCCGGGTCCCATCCACGGGGACGCGCTGCCCCGCAACGTGCACGTCGGCCCCGACGGGCCGGTCCTGATCGACCTGGAGACCTTCTCCGCCGATCTGCGCGAGCACGACCTGGTGGTGATGGCGCTGAGCCGGGACCGCTACGGGCTGCCCGCCGAGGCCCACGACGCCTTCACCGCGACCTACGGCTGGGACGTGCGCGAGTGGGACGGCTGCGCGGTGCTGCGCGGCGCCCGGGAGACGGCGAGCTGCGCCTGGGTGGCGCAGCACGCGCCGAGCAACCCGAAGGCGCTGGCCGAGTTCGAACGTAGGGTGGCGTCGCTGCGGGACGGGGATCCGACCGTGCGGTGGTATCCCTTCTGACGCGAGGTGCCTTCCGGCCCGGGAAGGTGCCCGGACGGCCGGCCGGGAACGGCTGACCCGGGCGCGCCGAGCCGGACCGGCGGACCCGGGAAGGATGGCTCAGACCCGCTCGTCGGCCGGTGCCCCGGACGGCTCGCGCAGCGGCCAGGTCCCGTCGACGACGGCCGTGGCGTCGCCCTTGCGGCGCAGGAAGCTCTGGAAGTCCGCCGCCCACTCGGCGTACCACTCGACCTGGCGGCGGTGCAGGTCCGCCGGGCCGAGGGCCGCGACCTTGGGGTGGCGGCCGGCTATCGCGCAGGCCAGCCGGGCCGCGGCGAGGGCGTCGGCCGTGGCGTCGTGGGCGGCGTCGAGCGGGACTCCGTACTCCCGGCAGACGGCTTCCAGGTTCCGTTTGCCCCTGCGGTAGCGGTCGACGGCACGGTCGATGGTGTACGGGTCGATGACCGGGGCGGGGTCGAGGCCGCCGAGGCGCTCGCGCAGGGACGGCAGCCCGTGGCGCCGCAGTTCGGCGGAGAGCAGGGTGAGGTCGAAGGCCGCGTTGTAGGCGACGACCGGGACGCCGGCCTTCCAGTGGTCCGCGAGGACTTCGGCGATGGCGTCCGCGACCTGGTCGGCGGGGCGGCCCTCACCGGCCGCGCGTTCGTTGCTGATGCCGTGGACCGCCACCGCGTCCGCCGGGATCTCCACGCCGGGGTCGGCCAGCCACTCCCGCCGGCCGAGCGGCTGCGAGCCCCTGACCTCGATCACGGCTCCCGTGACGATGCGCGCCTCGCGCGGATCGGTGCCCGTCGTCTCCAGGTCGAAGCCGATCAGCAGCTCGCGGTGCCAGCCCATGGGCGGTCCCCCTTCTTGGTGGTGCGTTCCCCCAGTGGTCTCCACCTTCCCATGGGCCACTGACAATCAGAGGATCGCATTCCGCTTACGCGCCCGTGGGCCACGTTCAGGACACCGGCCGCGAATCCGCCCACATCAGTTCGAACTCCTCACGATAGGTGGGGAAGAGTCCGCCTTCGTCGAGCCGGTCCGACTTCACCACCTTTCCGCCGTTGCGCCCGTTGCGCAGGACGAGCACCGGCGCCTCCATGCCGCGCGTGCGGCGCAGATAGGACTGCACGACCGCGATGCCGTCGGCGCCGTCCCCGTCGACGAGGTAGGCGGTGAAGCGGGGCGTCTCGTCGAAGACCTGGATCTCGAAGGCACCCGGGTCCCGCAGCCGGGCGCGCACCCGGCGCATGTGCAGGATGTTCATCTCCACCGCGCGGCTCAGCTCGCCCCGCTTGATGCCCAGTTCCCGCTCGCGGCGCTTGATCGCGCTGGAGGCCGGGTTCAGGAAGAGCAGCCGCACCCGGCCGCCGGCCTCGGCCATCCGCAGCAGGCGGCGGCCGGAGAAGTTCTGCACGAGCAGGTTGAGGCCGATGCCGAGGGCGTCCACGCGGCGGGCGCTGCCGAACAGGTCCTCGGCCGGGAACTGGCGCAGCAGCCGCACCCGGTCCGAGTGCACGGCGACCACGTCGGCGTAGCGGTCCCCGACCAGGTCCTCCACGGCGTCCACCGGGAGCCGGCGCGCGGACGGCACGTCGCTGCCCGCGCCCAGGACCTCGAGCAGCCGCGCGGAGGCCCGTTCCGCCTGGTTCAGGACCGCCTCGGACAGCGCCCGGTTGCGGGAGACGACGTTGCGGGTGACCTCCAGCTCGTCGAGGGCCAGTTCGACGTCGCGGCGCTCGTCCACGTAGGGCTCGAAGCAGGGCCAGTGCTGCACCATCAGCTCGCGCAGCTGGGGCAGGGTGAGGAAGCTGAGGACGTTGTCGTCGGCCGGGTCGAGCAGGTAGCCCTTGCGGCGGCTGACCTCGCGGACCGCGACCGCGCGCTGCACCCAC
Source organism: Streptomyces sp. CCM_MD2014 (assembly GCF_000772045.1). GTDB lineage: Bacteria > Actinomycetota > Actinomycetes > Streptomycetales > Streptomycetaceae > Streptomyces > Streptomyces salinarius. The sequence continues at coordinate 2,071,667 of NZ_CP009754.1, forward strand.
TCCTGTCCGGCGGGTCCGGCGGCGGCGACCACCCAGTCGTCGCCGTGGACCGGTTCGTAGACCGGCCGCAGGACGGCGGCCACCACCGCGCGCAGCCGCTGCTCGACGAGGTTCAGCCAGATGTAGGCCCGGCCCGCCCGCTGCGCACGGGTGCGCACCTCGTGCCAGGCGTCGGAGTCCCAGTCCAGCTCCGGACCGATGGCGCCCGCGTTCATCGGCCGCGCCAGGGACACCGCACCGGGCGGGACGTCCGTGGAGTTCCCCTGATGACCCTCGTCACCAGGAGGCAGCTCCAGCCCTCCCGAGCCCACCCGAGTACCGCCTTCCGCTCCCCCGGACACTGCCGGGGACACCCCGTCCCAACGATCAAGGAAGGGTACTCCGCCGACGGTCCGCGGTGCAGCCCGATGGACGGGCCGGTTTTCACCAACCTCCTTGGTCCACGGGCGTGTTCCACCGCGGCTCACACCGGGGGGTGAGCGGTTTCATAGCGGTGACGCGGCCGGGTGGCGCGACGACGGCTCCGCACCCCTCGCAGGGGCCCGCGCTGAGGGAACGCCTCCTGGGTGGGTAGGAGGACGTACGTGCTAGGTGGTCGCCTCACTTTCGGGGAGACTTCCGGGGGACTCGGAGCCAAGGCGTCCGCAGCGGCGCCCCACACCTGAAAGAGTCGTGCTCATGCAGGTCTGGCCTGGAGAGGCGTATCCACTGGGTGCCACGTACGACGGCGCCGGCACCAACTTCGCGGTCTTCACGGAGGCCGCCGACCGAGTAGAGCTGTGTCTGCTGCACGACGACGGCTCGGAGACGGCGATCGAGCTGCGGGAGAGCGACGCGTTCGTCCGGCACGCGTACGTGCCGGGCGTGATGCCGGGGCAGCGGTACGGGTACCGCGTGCACGGCCCGTACGCCCCGGAGCGCGGGCTGCGCTGCAACAGCGCCAAGCTGCTCCTCGATCCGTACGCGCGTGCGATCAGCGGGGCGGTCCAGTGGGGCGAGGAGGTGTACGGCTACCACTTCGGCCAACCCGAACGGCGCAACGACCTCGACTCGGCCCCCCACACGATGACGTCGGTCGTCGTCAACCCGTACTTCGACTGGGGCGACGACCGGCGCCCCCGTACGGAGTACCACCACACGGTGATCTACGAGGCCCACGTGAAGGGCCTGACGATGCGGCACCCGGGCCTCCCGGAGGAGCTGCGCGGCACCTACGCGGCCCTCGCGCACCCGGCGCTCATCGAGCACCTCACCGGGCTCGGGGTGACCGCGCTGGAGCTGATGCCGGTCCACCAGTTCGTCAACGACCACCGCCTGGTGGACATGGGTCTGAACAACTACTGGGGCTACAACACGGTCGGCTTCTTCGCCCCGCACAACGCGTACGCCTCCTGGGGCGACCGCGGCCAGCAGGTGCTGGAGTTCAAGTCGGCGGTCAAGGCGCTGCACGAGGCCGGGATCGAGGTGATCCTGGACGTCGTCTACAACCACACCGCCGAGGGCAACCACCTGGGCCCGACGCTGTCCTTCAAGGGGCTGGACAACCCCTCCTACTACCGGCTGGCCGACGACCCCCGCTACTACATGGACACCACGGGCACCGGGAACTCGCTGCTCATGCGGTCCCCGCACGTCCTTCAGATGATCATGGACTCGCTGCGCTACTGGGTCACCGAGATGCACGTCGACGGCTTCCGTTTCGACCTCGCGGCCACCCTGGCCCGGCAGTTCCACGAAGTGGACCGGCTGTCGTCGTTCTTCGACCTGGTGCAGCAGGACCCCGTGGTCTCCCAGGTGAAGCTGATCGCCGAGCCGTGGGACGTGGGCGAGGGCGGCTACCAGGTGGGCAACTTCCCGCCGCTGTGGACCGAGTGGAACGGCAAGTACCGGGACACGGTGCGGGACCTGTGGCGGGGCGAGCCGCGCACGCTGGCGGAGTTCGCCTCCCGGCTGACCGGGTCGTCCGACCTCTACCAGGACGACGGGCGCCGCCCGCTCGCCTCGATCAACTTCGTGACCTGCCACGACGGCTTCACCCTGCACGACATGGTGGCCTACAACGACAAGCACAACCACGCCAACGGCGAGGACAACCGGGACGGCGAGAGCCACAACCGCTCCTGGAACTGCGGCGTCGAGGGCGACACCGACGACCCGGCGGTGCTGGAACTGCGGGCGCGGCAGATGCGCAACTTCATCGCCACCCTCCTGCTCTCCCAGGGCGTCCCGATGATCAGCCACGGCGACGAGTTCGCCCGCACCCAGCGGGGCAACAACAACGCCTACTGCCAGGACAACGAGCTGGCGTGGGTGGCGTGGCCGGAGGACGACCCCGACCTGCTGCGGTTCACCCGCGCGATGGTGTGGCTGCGCAAGGACCACCCGGTCTTCCGCAGGCGCCGCTTCTTCCACGGGCGCCCCGTGCAGGGCACCCACGACGAGCTCTCGGACATCGCCTGGTTCACCCCGGAGGGCGCGGAGATGACCCAGCGGGACTGGAACTCGGCGCGGGCCTCGGCGCTCACGGTGTTCCTGAACGGCAACGCGATCTCCGAGCCCGGCACCCGCGGGGAGCGCATCGCCGACGATTCGTTCCTGCTGATGTTCAACGCCTCGCCGAAGCCGCTCGACTTCGTGGTGCCGGTCGACCACGGCCGGCAGTGGGAGGTGGTCGTCGACACCGCCCTGACGGAGGGGGTGCCCGCGGGCACGGGCCCGAAGGTGCAGGCCGGCGACCGGCTGACCCTGCTGGACCGGAGCCTGACGGTGCTGCAGCGGCCCGTGTAGGGCCCGGGCCGGGGCCGGCCTCCTGCATCCGTGCAGGGGGCCGGTGACAGGAATGGCGGCGGGGCGGGTACACAGCTTTCCATGACACCTGAGCGACCCGACCCGGTGCCGTCCCCGGCCTCCCCCGCCCCCGCCGCCCCTCCCTGGGCGCCCGTCCCCTCGGCCACCTACCGGCTCCAGCTCCAGCCGGACTTTCCCTTCGGGGCCGCCGCCGCGGCGGTGCCGTATCTGGCCTCGCTCGGCGTGTCGCACCTGCACCTGTCCCCGGTCCTGGAGGCGGTCCCGGGCTCGCCGCACGGCTACGACGTCGTCGACCACGCGCGCGTGCGCGCCGAACTGGGGGGCGAGGAGGGGCTGCGGGCGCTGTCGCGCACCGCGCGGGAGCACGGTCTGGGCCTGGTGGTGGACATCGTGCCCAACCACATGGCGATGTCGCCGCGCCACAACCACCCCCTCTGGGAGGTGCTGCGCGAGGGTCCCGGGTCGCCGTACGCGCGGTGGTTCGACATCGACTGGCAGGCGCAGGGCGGCCGGGTGCTGCTGCCGGTGCTGGGCGGCCCGGTCGGCGAGGTGCTGGGCGACCTCCGGGTCGACGGCGACGTGCTGCGCTACCACGAGCACGCCTTCCCGCTGCGGGACGGCACCGCGGACCTGCCGCTGCCGCGGCTGCTGGACGCGCAGTGGTACCGCCCGGTGTGGTGGCGGCTGGCCCGTACCGAGCTGAACTACCGGCGCTTCTTCAGCATCTCGGAGCTGATCGGCGTCCGCGTGGAGGATCCGGAGGTGTTCGAGGCCACCCACGGGACGGTGCTGCGGCTGCTGCGCGAGGGCGTGGTCGACGGCCTGCGCGTCGACCACCCCGACGGCCTCGCCGACCCCGATGCCTATCTGGAGCGGCTGCACGAGGCCAGTGGCGGCCGGTGGACGGTGGTGGAGAAGATCCTCGCGGACGGGGAGCGGCTGCCCGCCGCCTGGCAGGTCGCCGGCACCACGGGGTACGACGCCCTGCGGCACGTCGACGGACTGTTCGCGGACCCCGCCGGGTACGGGCAACTGCTGGACGAGTACCGCCGGTTCTCCGGTCCCGGGCCGGACCGGGGCGGGGACTGGGCGGCGACGGTGCGCCGCGCGGCGTACGAGGTGCTCGGGCACGAGCTGGCCGCCGAACTGGACCGGCTGACCCGGGTCGCGCACCGCCTGTGCGCCACGGCCCCGGACCTCGCGCTGCGCGACCGGGCGCCCTGGGCACTGCGCACGGCGCTGCGCGAGCTGCTGGTGCGCATGGAGGTGTACCGGCCGTACGCGTCGGTGGACGCGGCGACGGTGGTCACCGAGGAGGCCGCGGCCGAGGCCCGGCTCGTCTTCGCGGTGCCCGAGGAGGCCGGCGCCGTGGACGTCGTACGGGACCTGGTCCTGGGGCGGTACGGCGACGGGCCCGAGCACGTGGAGTTCCGGACGCGGTTCGCGCAGACCGCGTCGGCGCTGCGCGCGAAGTCGGTCGAGGACACGGCCTTCTACCGCTACGTGCCGCTGCTGTCGGCGACCGAGGTGGGCGGCGACCCCGGCAGGCCGGCCGTGTCGGCCGGGGAGTTCCACGCGTACTGCGCGCGCGTGCAGCGCGACTGGCCCGCGACGGGCACGGTGGTCTCGACCCACGACACCAAGCGCAGCGCCGACGTGCGCGCCGCGCTGGCGGTGCTCACCCAGTGCCCGGCGCGGTGGGCGGACGTCCTGGCACAGGCCACGGAACTCGCCCGGACGGGCGGGGAACCGCTGGACGGACAGGTTGCCTGGGCGGCCTGGCAGACGGTGTTCGGTCTGGGCCCGGCGGACGAGGAGCGGGTGCGGGAGGCGCTGCTCAAGCACGTGCGCGAGGCGGGCCTGCACACGAGCTGGACGGAGCAGGACCCCGCGTACGAGGAGGCGGTGGCCCGTTTCGTGGCGTCGGGGCCGTGCGGCGCGCCGGGCGAACGGATCGCCGCCCTGCGCAAGGCGCTCGAGCCGCACGTCCGGGCCAACGTCCTCGGCACGGCCCTGGTCCATCTGACCATGCCGGGGGTGCCGGACCTCTACCAGGGCACCGAGCACGAGTACCGGGCACTGGTGGACCCGGACAACCGCCGACCGGTGGACTTCCCCTCCGCCGGGGCCGGCGGCGCGGGCGTGGGCATCGGGGAGCGGGGGGAGAAGGCGGCGGTGACCCGGGCGGCGCTGGCGCTGCGGGCACGGCGGCCCGGCGCCTTCGGCGACGCGGCGGCGTACGCGCCGCTGTCCGCCGAGGGCCCGGCGGCGGAGCACTGCGTGGCGTTCGCCCGCTCCGGCGAGGTCGTGACGGCGGTGACCCGGCTGTCGCTGCGGCTGGCGGAGGCGGGGGGCTGGCGCGGCACGACGCTGGCGCTGCCGCCCGGCCGGTGGGCCGGCGTTCTGGCGCCGGAGCGGGAGTTCGCGGGGCACGTGCGCGTGGCGGACCTGTTCGCGGACCTGCCGGTGGCGCTGCTGGAGCGGGTGGATGCGGCGGAGCAGTAGAAGGGCGGCCGAGCTGTGAGGGGCGGCGGAGGGGCGAGGGCCGCGAGGACGCGGCCCGCGGGTCCGGGCGGACCGGGTCAGTCCCGGTGCATGGGCACCGCGGCCTCGGTCTCCCGGCCGGGACCGCCCGCGCGGGAGCCCGCGCCGGGACGCCGCCCGGCCAGTTCGAACGCGGCGAGTACGACCCGCGTCTGGTACTCCACCTGGCGCCCGACCGGTATCCACTGCGCGGCGCAGCCGTCGCGGTAGTCGGCGCAGCCCTCGTCGACGATCCGGTCCAGCTCGGGCAGGACGTCCGCCGGATCGCCCCCGGTGCGGGTGACCAGCTGGTGCAGCAGTCCCGCGGTCCGCAGGGACAGGCGCCGTCCGGCCAGCCGCAGCGCGACGAGGTGGGACGTGTTCATCGGCGGCAGTGAACGGCCCGTTCCGTCGTCGGTGTCGGGGTCCCACGCGTCGGCGAGCCGGGGGCAGACCAGCAGGTAGTCGTCGACCGGTGCGAGCAGGTGCGCCGCCTCCGGCACGGTGGCGAGGTGGGGCCTGAGGCGGGCCAGGACGCGGTGCAGGCGCCGGGTGTCGTGGCGCAGGGTGCTGCTCACGGTGCGCAGCACGGCGTCGCGGTCGGCCGGGGGCGAGCCGTCCGCGACGGCCGCCACGCCCCACATGGGTGCCTCGACGACGGCGGTGACCGTGCCGTAGCGGCGCGGGTGGCACCAGGTCGAGTCGACGGCGGCCTCGGTGATGGCCGCGGTGAAGTCGCCGCGGCGGGGCGGGGGGATGCGGTAGACGGCGGGACCCAGGTCGGGCCAGTACAGGGTGTCGTAGGCGCCGAGCTCGCGGGGTACGGCGAGCCGGGCGGCGATGTGGGAGATGCGCTGGGCCAGGCCCGGCAGGTCGTGGGTCAGCTCGACGAAGCCGCCGCCGACGTCCACACCGTGCAGGGAGCACTGCAGGAAGGGCCGCAGCTCCTCCTGGAGGGCGAGCAGGGTGCGGGTCTCCGGGAGCGTGGCGCGGTCCGGACCGTCGGGCAGCCACTCGGGCTGTTCCAGGAAGCCGGGCCGGAAGAAGTTCCGGGCGTAGCGGCCCAGGGTGTAGGGGCCGGTCAGCCAGCCCTCGTTGCGGCGCAGCCCGTCGGGGTCGGCACACAGCAGCAGGTTCCAGGTGGCGTCCGCGCCGTCGGTGAGCCGGGGGTCGGCCACGGCCCGCTCGGCCAGCCGCAGGGCGGTGGCGCCGCCCACGGGTTCGTTCGCGTGCGGTCCGGCGACGACGAGGACGTGACGGCTGCCGTGGCCGACGGACAGCAGCAGCAGCGGATGGCCCGCGCGGGAGGTGCCGACGCGGCGCAGCCGGGCGTGCCGGGGATGCCGGGCGACGAATGCGGCGGCCCGGGCCCCCAGCTCGTCCACGGTCGGGTAGCGCAGGAGGGGCGGCAGGGCACACCTCCACGAAGCGGTCCGTCGGTTCACCTGGTGTGCGCGGTGTACGCACAGTCAGTCACGAGTTGGGGGGTACGTCAACACCGCGAAAAGCAAAGAGGATCCGGGCCCGGTCAGTTCGCCGACAGGCGGAAGGTCATCCGGCCGAAGCCGATCTGGTCGCCCTCGCGGACGACGGCCGCGCCGATGACCCGCCGTCCGTTGACCGTGGTGCCGTTGGTGGAGCCCAGGTCGCGCAGGACCCACATGCCGCCCTGCCGGCTGAGCTCCGCGTGCACGCGGGAGACCGTCTCGTGGCTCAGCCGCAGCCCGCTCGCCGGGTCGCGCCCTATGCGCAGCGGATGGCCGGCGCCGGGGTGGGGCAGCAGCAGCTTGGGCAGCCGCTCGGCCCGCCACGCCCGGCCGAGCCGCACGCCGAACCCGGACACCGCCGACACGGTGCCGAACACCATCCGCGACAGCCTGCTCTCGGTGTGCAGGTCGGCGGTGAGCACGGCCAGCTCCTCCACGCGGCGGGCGGCGAGTGCCAGTTCCATCCGGCGGACGAACGTGTCGTGCGACAGGCGCCCCATGGCGACGCCGTCCCGCAGCACGCTCAGCGCCTTGTCGCGCTCCGCGTCGGACAGCCGCGCGGGGTACGTGTGGAACTCGAAGGACGACGTCACGCAGCTGATTGTCGGTCAGCGGCGCCGAAGAGTCCAGAAAACGGCACCCCGTCCTCGCGCGCGTGCGGCACGACACTCGCCGCGAGCCGGGGCAATCCCCAGCGGAACGATCTCTTATGCAGGACCATGTACGGGCTACATCACGGTGAGCAGACGAAGGGGAACCGTCCGTGCAGTTCGAGGTGTGGGCACCGCAGGCCGGCCGGGTGACGTTGCAGTGCGACGGCGCCACGCGCGCGTTGGAGCGCGATCCGGAGCGGCCGGGGTGGTGGTGCGGTGAGGCTCAGGCGCGGGACGGCTCGCGGTACGGCTTCGCGGTGGACGGCGGGCCGGTGCTGCCGGACCCGCGCTCGCGCCGCCAGCCGGACGGCCCCGACGGGCTGAGCGCGGTCGTCGACCACGGCCGGTACGCGTGGCGGGCCCGCTGGGCGGGGCGTCCGCTGCCCGGTGGCGTCCTGTACGAGCTGCACGTGGGGACGTACACCCCCGAGGGCACCCTCGACGCCGCCGCCGAACGTCTCGAGCACCTGGTGCGACTGGGCGTCACGCACGTCGAGCTGATGCCGCTGTGCCCCTTCCCCGGGCGGCACGGCTGGGGGTACGAGGGGGTCTCGCCGTGGGCGGTGCACGAACCGTACGGCGGGCCCGAGGCGCTGAAACGGTTCGTCGACCGGGCCCACGAACTCGGCCTCGGCGTGGTGCTGGACGTGGTGCACAACCACCTGGGCCCGTCCGGCAACCACCTGCCCGCCTTCGGCCCGTACTTCACCGACACCCACCACACGCCCTGGGGTGCCGCCGTGAACCTGGACGCGCCCGGCTCCGACGAGGTGCGGGCGTATCTGGTGGACAGCGCGCTGGCCTGGCTGCGGGACTACCGGCTCGACGGGCTGCGCCTGGACGCGGTGCACGCCCTCGTCGACACGCGCGCGTGCCACTTCCTGGAGCAGCTGTCGGCCGCCGTGGACGGCCTCGCGGCCGACCTGGACCGGCCGCTGTTCCTGATCGCCGAGTCCGACCTCAACGACCCGCGGATCGTCACCCCGCGCGCGGAGGGCGGTCTGGGGGTGCACGCGCAGTGGAACGACGACTTCCACCACGCGCTGCACACCGCGCTGACCGGGGAGTCTCAGGGCTACTACGCCGACTTCGCACGCGATCCGCTGGCGGCGCTCGCCAAGACGCTGACCCGGGGGTACTTCCACGACGGCACCTACTCCAGTTTCCGGGGCCGCTCGCACGGCCGTGCGCTGGACCGCGGCCGCACGGCCGCGCACCGGCTGACCGGCTACAGCCAGACCCACGACCAGGTCGGCAACCGCGCCCAGGGGGACCGCCTGGCGTCCCTGGTGTCCCCGGGTCTCGCCGCCTGCGCGGCCACGCTGACGCTGACCGCGCCGTTCACGCCGATGCTGTTCATGGGCGAGGAGTGGGCGGCGGGCACGCCGTGGCAGTTCTTCACCGACCACACCGACCCGCAGCTCGCCGAGGCGGTGCGCAGCGGCAGGCGGCGGGAGTTCGCCGCGCACGGCTGGCGCGAGGAGGACGTGCCCGACCCGCAGGACCCGGCGACGCGCGAGCGCTCCTGCCTCGACTGGTCGGAGCCCGAGCGCGAGCCGCACGCGCGCGTACTGGACTGGTACCGGCGGCTGATCGCCCTGCGCGCCGAGCAGTCGGACCTGACCGACCCGGACCTGGCCGACACCCGGGTGGCGTACGACGGCACGGCGCGCTGGCTGGCCTTCCGGCGCGGCGACATCCGGGTGGCCGTCAACCTGGGCATCGAACCGGCGGCGATCCCGCTGGGCAACCGCCCCGCGCGCGTGCTGGCGGCGTGGGAACCGGTGGAGGGCCCGGGCGAGAACGGGGTACTGCGCGTGCCGGGCGAGTCGAGCGTGGTGCTGGTGCAGGAGTGAGCGCGGGACGCGGGGCCGTCAGACGGCGTCGTCCGGACCGGTGCCGTCCGGGGCGGTGTCGTCCGGGGCGGTGTCGTCCGGGGCGGTGTCGCGCAGCTCTGTCACGCGTTCCAGGAGGATCGGTTCCCAGGCGCGTCGCAGCCGGGTTCTGAGCAGGGGCAGGGACGGGCGGCTGCCGGAGCCGTCCTCCAGGGCCCGGGCGAGCCTGACGACGGCGTCGCAACGGGCCAGCCACAGGCCCCGCAGGCAGGGCCGGGCTCCGTAGCCGGCGAGGGTGGCGGCGCGGACGGCGGCCGGTGAGCCGACGGACAGGGCGAGGCCGGCGATGTCCTCGGCCGGGTCGCCGAGGACCGCCTCGCTCCAGCCCAGGACGCCGCGCACCCGGCCGTCGGCGCTGACGACGAGGTGGTCGCCGGTCAGCCCGTGGTGGACGAGGACCACCGCGCCCGGCTGGACGCCGAGCTGGGCCGCCGCCTCCCGGGTGAGCCGCTCCGGCCGCGCGGTGTCGAACTCGTCGGCCGAGGCGAGGCGGCGGGCGGCGCGCTCGGCGGACTGCCGCAGGGTCTCCAGGGCGCGCGGAGCCGCCCGCGGCACGCCGAGCGTCTCGGCCTGCCGCAGGGGCACCTCGCGCAGGCCGGTGAGCAGCGCCGCGAGGTCCGCCTCGCCCAGGGCGGACACGGCGTGGTCCTCACCCGACCCTCCGGCCACCTTGGCGTCCAGCGTGTAGGTGAGGCCCGGGGCCCACTCGCCGTGCGCCACGCTGTTCGGCAGCGTGACCGGGACGTGGGGCCGGACCAGTTCGCGCAGGCGCAGTTCGCGGCGTCCGCGCACCGCTGCCTCCCGGTCCGTGGCCAGCCGCAGGACGTGCCGGGCGCCGACCCACCACGTGCCGGGTTCGCCGGCCTCGGCGACCGGCCGCACGTCGGGCTCCGTGTTGCCGCCCAGCAGGGAACGGACCAGTCGGCGGACGGTGTCCGCGGTGGGTGTCGGTGCCTGGGTCATCTCGCGCCGTCGTCTCCCGGGTCTGCCGCGGTCTTCGGGGTCCGTCCGGCACCGGTCACTCGACCAGGACCAGCTCCCGCGTGGTGTCGTTGAACCGCCTGCCACCGTCCTCGGTGACGGTGACGATGTCCTCGATGCGTACCCCGAACCGGCCGGGCAGATAGACGCCCGGCTCCACGGAGAAGCACATGCCGGGCTCGAGGGGCTGCTCCTCCCCCTCGATCATGTACGGCGGCTCGTGGGTGGTGACGCCGATGCCGTGCCCGGTGCGGTGGATGAAGTACTCGCCGTACCCGGCGTCGGCGATGACGGCGCGGGCGGCCCGGTCGACGTCCTGGCAGGCGGCGCCGGGCCGCACCGCCCGGAAACCGGCCTCCTGGGCCTCGCGGACCAGGTCGTGCACCCGGCGCTCCTCGTCCGTGGGCTCGCCCACGTGGACGGTGCGGGAGGTGTCGGAGCCGTAGCCGTCCTTGAGGCCGCCGAAGTCGAGGACGATCATGTCCCCGTCCTCGATGACGCGGTCGCCGGCCTCGTGGTGGGGGTTGGCGCCGTTGGGGCCCGAGGCGACGATGGTGAAGTCGACCTGGGAGTGCCCGAACCGGCGCAGCAGGCCGGCGAGGTCGGCGGCCACCTCGGACTCCCGGCGTCCGCCGAAGCGGACCTTCCGGACCTCCTCGAAGGCGGCGTCCGCGGCCGCGCCCGCCGCCGCCAGCAGCTCCAGCTCCGCCGTGTCCTTGACGGCGCGGAGCATGGGCAGCGCCTCGGTGAGGGAGGCGTAGGACGTGCCGGGCAGGGTGCGCTGGAGGGCCAGCAGGTGCATCGCCCAGGCGTTGTCGCTGATGCCGAACCGTCCGGACCCGTCGAGGAGGGCGGCGGTGGCCGCGTAGGGGTCCTTGCCGTCGGTCCAGTCGCGCAGGGTCAGGGCGGGCGCGCCGGCCGCCTTCCCGGCGTCGGGGGCCTCCAGCGTCGGGACGACGAGCACCGGGTCGCGGCCGGGGGCGAGGACGAGCAGGGTGAGCCGTTCGGTGTCCGCCGTCGGCGCGTAACCGGTGAGCCAGACCAGATCGGGGCCCGGGGCCACCAGGAGCCCGGCCAGCCCCGCGTCGGCGGCCGCACGCGCGGCGCGTTCCATGCGGGCCCGGTAGTCGTCGGCGGTGAAGGGGACGGCGGGCCTGCTGCCGGTCATGCGCGCCTCCCGGGGCGGAAGAGTGAAGGGACCACGGGCAGCATCCTGCCCTCAGGACGGGGGCGACGCGAGCCGATTGGCGTTGATCCCCCCTCGCCGCTAATGGTTGGATGGCACGCAAGCATTAACATCGGGGGCGTTGCGGTCCGGGCGCCCGGAGGAGGGCCGGCACCATGCTCGTACTCGCGCACATCAGCGATCTGCACCTGGACGGAAGCCCGCGGGCCACGGAGCGCGCCGAGCGGGTGCGCGACCGGCTGTGGCGGCTGCCGGGGCGGGTGGACGCGCTCCTGGTGACCGGGGACATCGCGGACCACGGCACCGAGGCGGAGTACGAGGAGGCCGCTCGCATCCTGGGACTGCGTGACGGCTCCGCGCCGTTCCCCGTGCTCACCTGCCCGGGCAACCACGACAGCCGCGCTCCCTACCGCAAGGCCCTGCTCGGCCGCCCCGCCGCCGACGGCCCGGTCAACGGCATGCACGTCTTCGACGGCGGCGCGGTCCTGATGTGCGACTCCAGCATCCCGGGCAGCGACGAGGGGGAGCTGGACGAGGAGACGTACGGCTGGATCGAGGCGTCGCTCGACGGACTCGACGGCGGCCGGCCGGCCTTGCTCGCCTTCCACCACCCGCCCGCGGCCCTGCACCACCCCCTGCCCGACTCCTACCGGCTGCGCCACTCCGGGCGCCTGGCCGCGCTGCTGGCACGCAGGCCGGGGATCGCCGGGCTGATCACGGGTCATGCCCACACGCCCGCGGCCACCGTGTTCGCCGGGCGGCCGCTGGCGGTCGGCCCCGGGGTGACCTGGACGCTGCGGCTGCCCTGGGAGGGCGATCAGGTCGCGGACCGGGACGCGCCGGTCGGGCTGGCCTACCACGTGCTGGACGACGCCGGCCGCCTCACGAGCCACTTCCGCACGGTCACGTGACGACGCCCGGTACGGCCGTCAGCTGCTGGTAGCCGCCGCTCTTGTGGCGCACGGTGATGTTGACCTCCTTGCCGGGCTCGGCGCGGGCCACGGCGCGGGCGAGATCGGCGGCCGAGTCGACACGGGCCGTTCCGAAGGCCAGCAGCACGTCGCCCCGCACCAGACCCGCCGCGTACCCCGGACCCGGCACGTGGACGCCCACGACCCGGGCCCCGGGCCTCTCGTCGTCGACGGCCTCCACGCCGAGCGTCGCGCCGACTGGCGCCGCAGAGGGGGACGCCTCGGACGAGGGGCCCGCCGGGGCGGCCCGCGTGTCCGTCCCCCTGTCCGTCCCGGCTTCCCCTCCCTTTCCTCGCCCGTCTCCGGCTGCCCCGCCGGGTCCCGGCGCACCCGCCTGCCGCTGCAGCTCGGCCAGTTTGCTCATGCCGATCACCGTGGCGCCCACCGTGCCGAGCCCCACGCCCGCGAGGACGAGGACGGTGGCGGTGAGCACACCGAGCAGCACGGTGACGAGCCGCCGGCGGCGGCGCCCGGCGCGGGGCCGCGCGCCCGTGTCGGGCTCGGTGCCGGGCCCCGGGTCCCGGCCGGGCATCGGCTTGGGACGCAACGCTGTCTGTTCCATGGATCGCCTCCGGCAGGTGCTCTACCCGGCGCATCGGCGCGTGACGAGCCACGAAAGAGTGAGACTGAACGTCGGTCAGGGCGTGGGAACGGGGCTGCTCCCCGGCACCGGGACCGGCATGGACTGCACGGGCGCGGCCGGAATCCGGTCCGGCAGGAAGCCGTGGGTGCGGCTCGCCAGGTACTCGGCCTTGTAGCGCGGGACGTTCCGGTGCCAGTTGAGGATGCCGGCCATCCAGTTCTGCAGGTCGGTGACGTAGCCGTGCATGATGGCCCGTGCCTCCTCCGACAGCTGGAAGTCGTCGTAAACGACGGGGAGTTCGTGCGCCACGACGTGCTCGAACTGGCGCATCCGCTGGTTCATCAGGTCCTGCACGACGCCCAGGGCGGCCGGGTAGTCGACGCCGAAGAAGTTCTGCACGACGAGGACCGCGTTGTGGATCTCGCCCTCGTACTCGATCTCCTTCTGGTAGGAGAAGACGTCGTTGAGCAGGCAGGCGTAGTCGATCGCCGCGTTCTCCAGGGAGCGGACGGGACCGCTGCGGTAGACCTCGGGCGGCACCGCCGGGCCGTGCCCCGCGCGGCACAGGCCCAGGGTGAGGTCGGACCCGAAGGTGGCGCGCCGCATCTCCAGGTAGTCCACGGGGTCGGGGACGCGGTTCTGGATCTGGTTGGACAGCTCCCACACCCAGGCCTCGGTCATCGTGTCGACGGCCGTCTTCAGCGGGCGCCGCTCCTCGGGCGTCATGCCGGCCGTCGTGCGCGCCCACAGGTCGATCAGGGAGCGTTCCATGGCGTTGACGGGCGGCGGGACGGGCTCGCCGTCGAGCGGCATGCAGGCCGACAGGCGGGCGGTGGTCAGCCGGGCGGCGGCGAGGTCCCGGCGGTGGCCGTAGACGAGCGGGTAGTAGTCGTCGCCGTAGGTGCCGAAGGCCAGCCAGCCGGAGGCGAGGTCGAGTTGGTCCTGGGTGGCGTCCGGGTCGAGGCCGGCGGCGCACAGGGGGAGGTCGCAGCTGGCGAGCTTGTCCTCGTCCCAGACGCCCTCGCTGAGCATCCCCATCCGTGCGCACCATTCGAACAGGTGCCGCCGCGCTCCCTCGAGGGCGGGGCTCAGCTCCAGCGGGTAGGGCATGCGGATGTCGGGGATGATCGACGGGCCGACCTTCCGGAAGGGCACGTTGGTGTAGGGGCGGGCCCGCTGGGCGACCGCCGTGGCCAGGAGCGCGCCGACGTCCGCGGCGGAGGTGCCGGGGCCGGTCAGCGCCTGCCAGCCCGCCGCCGGACGCTCGCCCTTGTTCATGTAGCGGCTGGAGCGCATGTGCCATTCGTGGCCGCCGGACTGCCAGTCCTGCAGCCCCTTCGTGTACGCGGCGACGGCGGCGAGCTCCGGCGGGGTCAGGCCGTTCTCCAGGGCCACGGCCGGCACCTCGGTGAACGCGGTGTGCTCGAACTGGTGCAGCCGGGAGGTGAGGACGTCGTTGACCAGCTCGGCGGCCTCCTGGGTGGTGCAGCCGAAGAAGGTCTCCAGGACCAGGACCCCGTTGCTCAGCTCGCCCTCGTCCTCGACCTCCCGCTGGTAGGAGAAGAGGTCGTTGCGCAGGTGCACGGCGTCGGAGAACGTCTCCATGAGCACCCTGAGCGGCCGGGACCCGGCGACGGCGGCGGGCACTTCGGCGGTCGCGTACTCCACGAGCCCGGCCGACCAGGGGGCGCCGCCCACCTTGCGGCGCATCTCGATGTACTCGACGGGGTTGGCGACGCGCCCCTCGTTGATGTTGGACAGCTCCCACATGGACTCGTTGAGCAGGTGCTCGGTGGCGACGGCGAAGCGGCGGCGCCAGTCGGCCGACATCGCGGGCACCGTGCGGGTCCACAGGTCGGCGAGGCCGGCCTCGACCGGGTTCTCCGGCTCGGGCATCTCCGTGGCGTCGTCGAGCGGCATGAACAGGGGGAGCCGGTCCAGGTGGGCCTTGCCGGCGAGGCGGTCCTGGCTGCGTTTGAACTTCTCCAGGAAGTGGTCGTCGAAGAAGAAGACCCACACGTACCAGTCGGTGATGAGGGAGAGCGCCGGCCCGTCGCAGTCGGGGTGGGTGTAGGCGCACAGCAGGCCGTAGTCGTGGGCGTCGAGGTCGGACTGCTCCCAGACCCCGGATCCCTCCAGCATGCCCATCTCGCGCGCCCACGTCGTCGAGTGGGCGCGGGCCTCGTCGAGATGCGGGTTGAGCCGCGCGGGATGCGGCAGGTAGAAGTGCGGGAGTCGGAAGGGCTGTTGCGTCATGGCCGGGCACTACCCATGGCCCTCCGGGGGCATCCACCGGGCGACACATGATCACACCATCGCGTGAATCAGCCCGGAATGCGGGAACTTCTCCCCCGGTCCTCGCTCAGCGCCTGACCTGGATCAGCGCGTGTGTCCCGCCCGTTCGCCAGCGCCGCTCGCCGCTCGCCTCCAGCGCGGCCTCGGTCTTCGCGTCGAGCCCGGTGACCACGTCGGACTTGAGGGTGCGCAGCGCGGCGACCGGGCCGGGGAAGTACGCGGTGACGTCCGCGAAGGAGGTGGTCGGCGGCCACCACCGGTCGCCCACCAGGCGCCGGTAGTTGAGGTCTCCCTTGAGGACGGTCACGGTGGCGGCCGCGAAGTCCTCTCGCAGGTCCCCGGGCATGTCCGCGTACGGCAGCGGGGCACACGAGAAGGGGTGGGCGCGGACGCCGATCCGGCCGTCGGTGAGCGCGGTCCACAGCCGCTCGCCGTGCCCGGCCGCCGTACCGCCCGCGGCGACGAGCCGCCGCAGGGCGTCGAGCACGTCGGTGGGCGTGGCGTCGGAGACGTAGTACGGGTACGGCTTGACGTGCAGGACGACCCGGTCGACGCGGCCCTCGGCGAGGAGGTGCGAGATCAGGAGCAGGTCGGGGACGAGTTCGCGGCCGGCGTTGTCGGCGACCAGGCACAAGGTGGCCGGGTCCCGCCGTGAAGCTCCCCTCCCGCGGGCCGGGAGCAGGGACCACAGGGTGTCGCTGTCGTCGGCGACGAGGGGTTCCGCCTCGCCCCGGGGGCCGGCGCCCCGGTCGGAGAGGCGGAAGCCGAGGTCGGCGCGGTTGCCCCAGAGCGAGCCGTGCAGCAGGGCCCGGCCGCGCTCGTCGGCGGGCAGTTCGTCGAGCGCGGCGAGTTCCTCGTCCGTCTCCGGCGCGTCGAGTTCGGCGAGCTTCGCGGGCCGGAACGGGTCCACGCCCTGCCAGGGGCCGGGGCCGAAGTAGCCGACGGCGTCGAGGAGCCGGCGGTAGAAGTGGCTCTCGGCCCACAGCCAGGGCACGTCGTACCAGGAGCGGCCGGCGTACGCGTCCATGCCCCAGTGGGCCCAGCGGTCCCGGTCGCGTCCGGTGGGGTCGGCCGCGGCGGGCAGCGGTTCGACCACGCCGTCGGCGCAGCTCTCGAGCAGCGCGTCGAGCGCCTCGCACCGGCCGGGGTCGAGGGGGAAGGCGTCCCGCACCTGCCGCACGATGGCGGGGTGCCGCTCGGCGAGCACGCCGTGCGGGAAGGACCCGGGTTCGTTGCCGAGGATGACGGGGGCGGGCACGGACGGGGTGTCGGGCATGCACGTCACCGTACCGGTCGGACCACGCCCGGCTCCGTACCGCTCGGACCGCGCCCGGCTCCGTACCGCTCGGACCACGCCCGGCTCCGTACCGGTCAGGCCGCGCCCGGCTCACGTTCCAGGCGGGACGCGAGGGTCACGTAGCGGGCGCGCCGGGTCACCGGGACCATGCCCCGGATCAGGACGTACCACATCCCCGCGAGGCGGCGGGGCTCTCGCTCGGCCGGTTCGAGGGTGCGGCTCACGACGCGGGTGCCGACGATGGAGCAGACGAGGGTGTGGGCGACGGAGTCGACGTCGAGGTCCGGGTGCACGTCGGACTGCCGCACGGCGTTCAGCAGCCGTGCCGTGGCGATCTCCCGCCACTCGGTGAAGGGGTGCGGCAGCGGCGGCCGCACCGGGACACCCGCCGTGGCGAGCCGCAGCCCGGCGCGCAGCACCGGTCCCTCGTCGCAGAGCCGGGCCATGCCGAAGGTGAGGCGCATCAGCGTCTCCAGCGAGGAGTAGCCCCGGCCGTCCAGGTCCTTCGCCAGCCGGCGGGAGGCACGGGACTGCATCTCCATGATGGCGTGGGCGAGGTCTTCCTTCGCGGCGAAGTGGAAGTACAGGGCGCCCTTGGTGACCCCGGCGTGGGCCACGATCTCGCTCAGGCTCGTCGACTCGTAGCCGTGGCGGTCGAACAGGTCGGCCGCGGCACCGATGATCGTCGCGCGGGTCTGCTCGGCGCGTAGCTGCCTCGCCATCGGCTGAACTCTCCTGGGCTGGAACTCAACAGACCGTGCCGCCTGTCTTAACCCCCTGTACACGATAACTCAATGACTAACTGTCCGTCAGATCCGCCTCGGTGCGGCCGCCGTACACCGCGGCCACCGCGGCGCGCACACTGCCGGCACCGCGCGGCATACCGCCCGGCATTCCGCTTCGGCCCGCTTTCGCCGCCCCGATCATCACGATGCGGCACCGACAACTGACAACGGTTCGCTGGTCACTTGACTACCAGCGGTCACACACGGTTTGCTCCGGCCAGGCGAGTTTCACCCGGTTGACGCACCGACCCGCTGATCCGGGCCACCTCGCTCCGTTCCTCCTGCTCGGCCGCACAGCGAGGTGCCCCCGCCCCCATGAGTACAGCTCCCCCGCCCTTCCGCTCCTCCGCGCCCCTGCGCATCGCGGCCCTCGCGACCGCCGTCTGTCTGCTGGGGGCCGGCTGCTCCGCCCTCGGCGGGGACGAGGACGGCTCGGCGGCCAACGCCGCGGGCGGGCCGGGCGGCGAGCGGATGAAGATCGTGATGGTCACCCACGGCGGTGAGGGCGACGCGTTCTGGGACCGGGTGCGCAAGGGAGCCGAGGCGGCGGCCGCCAAGGACGGCGTCGACCTCACCTACGCCGGTGACGCCGACACCGCCGACCAGGCCGACCTGGTGCGGGACGCCGTCCGCGACAAGGCCGACGGCATCGCCGTGACGCTGGCCAAACCGCAGGCGATGAAGGCGCCGGTCGCCGAGGCCAAGGCGGCCGGGATTCCCGTGGTCGGCCTCAACTCCGGTATGGACGCCTGGCGTTCCACCGGGCTCCTGGAGTACTTCGGGCAGGACGAGAGCGTCGCGGGACGGGCCGTCGGCGACAAGCTGAACGACCTGGGGGCCAAGCACGCCCTGTGCGTCATCCACGAGCGCGGCAACGTCGCGCTGGAGGCCCGCTGTGCGGGGGTGAAGAAGTCCTTCGAGGGCGAGACCGAGATGCTCTACGTCGAGGGCACCGACATGAAGGCGGTCGGCGCTGCGGTCACGGCCCGGCTGCGGCAGGACACGAGCATCGACGAAGTCGTCATGAACGGAGCGGCGTTCGCCCTCACCGCGGTCGAGTCCGTGGACGAGGCGGGCAGCAAGGCGCACGTCGCCACCTTCGATCTCGACGAGGACCTGGTCGCCGCCGTCAAACGCGGGGACGTCCAGTTCGCGGTGGACCAACAGCCGTACCTCCAGGGCTATCTCGCCGTGGACGCGCTCTGGCTGTACCGCACCAACGGCAACGTCAGCGGCGGCGGGGTGGCCCCCGTGCTGACCGGCCCGGCGTTCGTGACCAAGACGAACGCCGACTCGGTCGCCGAGTTCGCCGCGGGCGGCACCCGGTGACCGGGTCCCGCGGCCGACGGCGTCCGCCCGTGTCCGCTTCCCTTCCCCACCTGATCGCCTAGGACGACGATGTCTGCACGCAAGACACGGAAGACGCAGGAGACACGGGAGACGCCGGCGGGGCGGGAGACGCGGAGAGCGCGGAGGACAGGCGTCCGGCGCCGTCTCGGCTCCATACGTCTCTCCCTGATCCTCCTGGCCCTGGTGCCCGGCGTCACCCTCGCGGCCGTGTGGGGCGTCACGACGGTCCAGATCTTCTCGGAGGGCCTGCGGCTGCGCGCGCAGACGGAGTTGAGCCGCGACACCGGGGCCATGGGCACCGAGGCCACCCTGGCCCTGCAGAAGGAGCGCAGTCTGTCGGCCGCCTGGCTGGCCGCGCCGGACGGCGACCGTGCGGCGCTGGACGCGCAGCGCAAGAAGACGGACGAGGCGGTGGCCCAGCTCGTGGGCCAGTCGGACGCGATCGAGAGCGCTCCCGACCGGATCTCGGACCGGCTGTACTCGGTGCTCGGCTCGGTGGGCAGCCTGGAGTACTACCGCAACCAGGTGGACGACCCCAGCGACATCACCGCCGAGCAGGCGCTCGACCAGTACACCTCGATCGTCGACGAGCAGATCCACGCCTTCCAGGAGCTCTCCCAGGTCGACGACGGGGACCTCACCTCCCAGGCGGGTCCGCTGGTCGCCCTGGAGCACGCCGCCGAGCTGGTCTCCCAGGAGGACGCCCGGCTCACCCTGGCCTGGCCGTCCGACCGGATGGACGAGGAGCAGTGGAACGGCTTCGCCCAGCTGGTGCACACCCGCCGCTGGCTGGTGCAGGACCAGATCGTGCCCTCCCTGACCGGCAGCGCGAAGACCCAGACCGAACGCATCCTCGCGAGCTCCGAGTGGAAGTCCCTGCAGGACGTCGAGGACCAGGTGCTCGAGGCCCGCTCGGCGGGCGGCAACGAGCGGATCGACCTGCCGGACGCGCGGCAGCGCTGGAACACGGCCTTCGCGTCGATCTCCACCCAGTACGCCCAGCTCGTCCGGCAGCAGACGGACGGCCTCCTCGACCGCAGCGCCGAGGAAGCCCGGGGTCTGCTGATCAAGGCCGGCGTCCTCAGCGCGGGCGGGCTGATCGCCCTGGTGCTCTGCGTCGTCATGTCCTGGCGCATCACCCGCTCGCTGTCCCGGCGGCTGCGCGGGCTGCGGCTGGCCACCCTCAGGCTGGCGGAGGAAAGGCTGCCCGACGTGGTGGCGAGGCTGGAGCGCGGCGAGAAGGTCGACGTGGAGTCGGCGACGCCGCCGCTCGACTACGGGCGGGACGAACTCGGCCAGGTCGCACAGGCGTTCAACACCGCGCAGCGCACCGCCGTGCACACAGCCGTCGAACTGGCCGACACCCGGCGCGGGTTCCAGAAGGTGATCCTGGGCATCGCCCGGCAGAGCCAGAACCTCGTCAACATGCAGCTCGGCAAGCTGGACGCCCTGGAGCGCGAGCACACGGACCCCGACATCCTCAAGGGCCTGTACGAACTGGACTCCACGGCGAGCCAGTTGCGGCGCTACGAGGAGAACCTCGTCATCATCAGCGGTGAGCAGCCCCGGCGCACCTGGCGCGAGCCCGTGTCGCTGGTGGACATCCTGCGCAGCGCCGTCGGCGAGGTCGCCGAGTACCAGCGGGTGGAGCTGCACGCCGACGAGGAGGTGGCGCTCGCCCCGCCCGCGGTGGCCGACGTGATCCACCTGCTGGCCGAGCTGATCGACAACGCCACCTCGTACTCCCCCGCACCCAACCCGGTCGGGGTGCGGGCGGCGCTGGTGGCCAAGGGCCTGGCGGTCGAGATCGAGGACCGCGGGCTCGGCCTGTCGGAGGAGGACTACGCCTCGTTCAACGCCCAGTTGGCGGTGGCTCCGCAGTTCGACGTGGTGGCGCTCGCCGACGACCTGCGGCTCGGCATGTTCGTCGTGGCCCGCCTCGCGCACCGGCACGGCATCACGGTGACGCTGCGCCCCTCCCCGTACGGCGGGACGACGGCGATCGTGCTGATCCCGCACGACATCGTGGTGCGGGAGCCGGTCGGCGGGGCGGACGACAAGGGCGTCACGGCGGACGTCCTCACACCCGAACCGGTCGGCGTGTCCGCCTCGTCCGCCGCGTCAACCCCGTCCTCGGGGCCGGGGACGGACCCGGCCCGCGGCGGGCGGCCCGTGCGGTCGTCGCGTCCCGCACCCCCCGGCCGGTCCGCGGTCGCGGCGGGCGCCCCGGGCGGCTCCCGCAACGGTTCGTCCCACGGCGACGAACACGGCGGCCTGGCCCCGCTGCCCCGCCGGGTGCCGCAGACCAGCCTCGCCGCCGAGCTGCGCGACGAGGACCCCGGCGTCCCCCGGGACGGCGCCGGCGGCGCGGGCGACGACTACGAAGACTTCACGGCCGAGCGCGCCGCCTCGTCCCTCGCGGGCTTCCAGCGCGGCACGCTGCGGGCCCAGACCGACCCCGACCCCGACACGGACGCCACGGACACGGACACCGGAACCGGCACCGGCACCGGCACCGGCACCGGCTTGCCCGTGCCCTCCTCCGCCTCCGCCGCCCCCTCGACTCCCCCCGCCGACCGCCGACCGCCGACGAAGGACACCCGATGACCCGACCCTCCCCCGCCACGCACACCGAGCTGGACCAGTTGCTCACCGGACTCGTGGAGCGGGTCGCCGACGTGAACCAGGCCGTGGTGCTCTCCGAGGACGGACTGGTCGTCAGCAAGTCCACCGGATTCCTGCGCGACGACGCCGAGCGGCTGGCGGCGACCGCGTCCGGCCTGATGAGCCTCAGCAAGGGCGTCAGCATGGACTTCCGGGGCGGACCGGTGCGCCAGGCGCTCATCGAGATGGCCAACGGCTACCTGATACTCACCTCGGCCGGCCCCGGCGCGCACCTGGTCGTGCTCACCGGGCCGAACGCCGACGTCGGTGTGGTGGCGTACCAGATGAACATGCTGGTGAAGAAGATCGGCGAGCATCTGAGCGCGGCCCCGCGGACCACCGCCGGCCCCGGCGAGTGACGTGACCGGAGGCGACGCGGCCGGCCGGCTCGTACGGCCGTTCACCCTGACCGGCGGCCGGACCCGGCCCAGCCGCGCCGACTTCACCCTCATCACGACGGTGACCGCGGTCGAGCCGCAGCCCACCCGGGCGGCCCGCCCGCAGCCGGAGCACCTGCGGATCCTGCGCCTGTGCGCCGAGCCGGTCGCCGTGGCGGAGATCGCGGCCCGTCTCGACCTGCCGGTGAGCGTGGTCGTGATCCTGCTCTCGGACCTGCTGGAGGCCGGCCGGATCACCGCCCGGCCGCCGCACCTCGTCTCCCGCGCCACTCCCGACCTGGACCTGCTGCAGAAAGTGAGGGACGGCCTTGGCCGGCTCTGAGCGCGTCGCCGACACGGCGCCCACGGCATCCGCACGCTCCACCGCGCCCGACGCGGTGAAGATCCTCATCGCGGGCGGTTTCGGCGTCGGCAAGACCACCATGGTCGGGTCGGTCAGCGAGATCGCCCCGCTGCGCACCGAGGAACCGCTGACCACGGCGGGCCTGGGCGTCGACGACCTCGCCGGGATCGAGGAGAAGCGGGCCACGACCGTGGCGCTGGACTTCGGCCGGATCTCCATCGGCCGGGACCTGGTGCTGTACCTCTTCGGTACGCCCGGTCAGCAGCGGTTCTGGTTCATGTGGAACGACCTGGCGATCGGGGCGCTCGGTGCGGTGGTCCTGGTGGACGTGCGCAGGCCCGAGTCGAGTTTCGCCGCGATCGACTTCTTCGAGCGGCGGGGTATTCCGTTCGTCGTCGCGGTCAACGGCTTCCACGGCCGGCACCCGTACCCGGCGGCGGAGATCCGCGAGGCCCTCGCGCTGCCGGAGCACGTGCAGGTGCTGCTGTGCGACGCGCGGGAGCGGGCCTCCAGCCGGGACGTCCTCATCGCCCTGATCGACCAGCTGATCGACGCCGCGACCGGGGCCGCGGCGTCGTGACGGCGGCCCCGGCGACGGCTCCGGTCAGCCGAGACCCGCGGACTCGAGCCACTCCTTGGCGACGTCCAGCGGGTCCTTCTTGTCCAGCTGGACCTGCGCGTCGAGGTCGAGGAGCGTCTTGGTGTCGAGCTTGGCGGAGACCGCGTTGAGCGTGGCCACGCCCTCCTTCGACAGGCCGTCCTTGTTGACCAGCGGGGTGACGTTCGCGTAGCCGAAGAGGTTCTCCGGGTCCTTCAGGACGACGAACTTCTCCTTGATGATGGTCGGGTCGGTGGTGAAGACGTCCGCCGCCTGCACGGTGTTCTTGGTCAGCGCCGACTGGGTCAGCGGCCCGCCCGCGTCGAGCGCCTTGAACGACTTGAACTTCAGCCCGTACACCGACTCCAGGCCCTTGAGCCCCTGCTGCCGGGTCTGGAACTCGGGCGAGCCGCCGATCACCAGCTCCGGTGCGACGTCCTTGAGGTCGGCGAGGGTCGACTCGGCGGTGAGGCCGTGCTTCTTCGCCGTCTCGGCGTTGACGCTCACCGAGTCCTTGTTCTCGGCCGGCGACGGCTCCAGCAGCGTCAGCTTCTCGTCGAGCTTGGCCTTGACCGCCTCGTTCACCGCCGCGGCGGACTTCTGCTCGGCCTTCGGGTCGAGGTAGGCCAGCAGTGACCCGTTGTACTCCGGCAGCACCGTGACGGACCCGTTCTTCATCAGGCCGTACGTGGTCTCGCGGCTGCCTATGTTGTGCTTGTAGGTGACCTTGAGGCCTTTGGCCTTGAGGGCCTCCCCGTAGATGTCGGCGAGCAGGGTGCTCTCGGCGAAGTTGTTCGAGCCGACGACGACGGTGCCGGCCTCCGCCTTCTCGCCCGCCAGCGGATTGTCGGAGGTGTCGTCGGAGTCGGAGGAACAGCCCGCGAGCAGCGCCGCCGCGGCGGTGAGCGCGACGGCGGCCGCGCCGGTGTGCCTCGTCCTGGACCTGCTGCTCTTGGCGGTGAAAGTCATCCGTCGATCCAAACGAGCCGCTTGCCGATCAGTCAAGACCGGCCCGGTCACGGTTTCTTCACCGGCGCGCGGGCTCAACGCCTGCGCACCCCCGGCGACACGACGAACCGTCCGGCCGCCCAGAACACCGCGAGGGTGACGAGCGCCAGCAGGGCGACCAGGGCGGCGCCGCCGACCACCTTCTCGTAGTCGCGCTGGTAGAGCCCGTCGATGATGTACCGGCCGAGCCCGCCGAGACTGACGTAGGCGGCGATGGTCGCCGTGGAGACGACCTGGATGGCGGCCGAGCGCAGTCCGCTGAGGACCAGCGGGAGGGCGACGGGCAGTTCGACCCGGAAGAGGATGCCGGTCTCGGTCATGCCCATGCCCCGCGCCGCGTCCACCGGAGCGGGGTCGAGGGAGCGGACGGCCTCGTACGTGGTCACCAGGATCGGCGGGACGGCGAGCACCACCAGCGGGATCATCACGGGCAGCAGGCCGATGCCGACGACGACGGCGATCAGCACCAGCAGACCGAAGCTGGGCAGGGCTCGGGCGGCGGTGGCGACGAAGGCGACGGCGTTGCCGCCACGCCCGGTGTGCCCGGTCAGCAGCCCGACGGGCAGCCCGATCGCGGCGGCGAGGCCGAGGGCCATCAGCGTGTACTGGACGTGCTCCACGAGGCGGGTGGGGATGCCGTCGTAGCCGTGCCAGTGGGCACCGTCGCTGAAGAAGGCGTTGACGAAGTTCAGGACGTTCACTTGGCGGCCGCCTCCTGGGGCTCGGGCCGCGCGGCGGCCTCCTTGGGGCGTTGCCGCCTGCCCCGCGGCATCCACGGGGTCAGCAGGTTGCGGACCAGGACGAGGACCGCGTCGCACAGGATGGCCAGTACGGCGGTGGTGAGGACGGAGTTGACCGCCAGTTCCGGCCGTCCGTACTTCTGGGCGTCCGCGAGCAGGTTGCCGAGGGCGCCCTGGTTGCCGATGAGGGCGCCGACGCTGACCAGGGAGATGCTGGAGGCGACGGCGACCCGCAGTCCGGCCAGGATGGCGGGCACCGCGATCGGCAACTGCACCTGGAGATAGCGCCGTACCGGTCCGAAGCCCATGGCCGTGGACGCGGCCAGCGTCTCCTCGGGCACCGACCTGACGCCGTCGACGATCGCCGGGACGAGCACCACCAGGCTGTACACGGCCAGCGGGATCATCACCGTCAGTTCGGTCTGGCCGGTGTAGTCGATGAGGACCACGAAGACGGCCAGCGACGGGATGGCGTAGAAGACGGTCGTCACGCCGAGCACGGGCGGGTACAGCCAGCGGAAGCGCACGCACAGCTGGGCGAGCGGCAGCGCGGCGAGCAGTCCGGCCAGCACCGGCAGCAGCGCCTCGCGCAGGTGCAGGCCGATCAGACCGAAGTACGTGTTATCGAGGTCGCTCGGGATGTCGAAGAAGCCGTTCACGGGGCGACCTTCGTGACGTCCGCGGGCTCCTCGGCCGTCCGCTCGTCGCCGGGGCTCCCCGCACCGTGGGCGCTGCGGATCGCCTCGCCGATGGTCTGCTGGGAGACGACACCGATGACCCGCCCGTCGGCGTCCACGGCGACGGCCCAGCCGGTCGGCGAGAGCACCGCGCAGTCCAGGGCGGCCCGCAGCGAGTCGGTGCCGGGCACGAACGGCCGCCCGCAGGACAGCAGTGGCCCGGCCGCGAGGTCCCCGGCGCTCAGGCCGCGCGGCTCGGCCCAGCCCAGCGGCCGCCCGTCCGCGTCGGTCACCAGCAGGTGCGGGGCGCCGTCGGCGGCGGCGAGCCGCTCGGCGCCGGCGTCGGCGCGTACGACCGGGCCGCGGGTCAGCTCCAGGCCGGCCGAGGAGAAGAAGGAGAGCCGCCGGATGCCGCGGTCGGCGCCGAGGAAGTCCTCGACGAACGCGTCCGCGGGGTCGGACAGCAGCTCGGCGGGCGGTGCGAACTGGGCGAGCCGGCCGCCGGTGCGCATCACCGCGACCATGGTGCCCAGTTTGATCGCCTCGTCGATGTCGTGGGTGACGAAGACGATGGTCTTGCCCAGTTCGTCCTGGATGCGCAGGAGTTCGTCCTGAAGTCCCTTGCGGACCACGGGGTCGACGGCGGAGAAGGGCTCGTCCATGAGCAGCACCGGCGGATCGGCGGCGAGCGCCCGCGCCACCCCGACGCGCTGCTGCTGGCCGCCGGAGAGCTGGTACGGGTACCTCTTGGCGAGGGAGGCGTCCAGCCCCACCCGTTCCATCAGTTCCGCCGCCCGCTCGCGGGACTTCTGCTTGCCCCGGCCGAGCATGCGGGGCACGGTGGCGATGTTGTCGAGGATCGTCCGGTGCTGGAAGAGCCCGGCGTTCTGGATGACGTACCCCATCGACCGGCGCAGCGTGGTCACGGGCTGCCGCTGGAGGTCCTCGCCGTCGAGCAGGATCGTCCCCTCGCTCGGCTCGACCATTCTGTTGATCATCCGCAGGGTCGTGGTCTTGCCGCAGCCCGAGGGGCCGACGAGGACCGTGATCGAGCGGTCGGGTATCTCCAGCGACAGCCGGTCCACCGCCACGGTGCCGTCCGGGTACCGCTTGGTGACTGAGTCCATCCGTATCAAAACGCCGAATACCCTTCGGGACTGGCAGAAGCTGCCCGCTCCGGCCGCGGTCGGTGGGGCCGTCGCCGGTCGAGTGTAGACGGCTGCTGTGCGGGGCCCCCGTTGCTCCGGGGCGACTCCTTCCCGCTGCTCGGGGGTTCACACCGGAAACCTTTCCCGACCTGTCGGTCACCTGTCGGTCTGCTGTCGATCGGGCAACGACGGCCTCCGTTCCCTGGGGTGCGGACGGCCGGTGGCGCAGTATGGGCGGGTGGAGAAAGTACGCCTGCTCGTGGTGGACGACGACCCGCCCATCGCCGACCTCGTGGCCACCGTCGCCCGCTACGAGGGCTGGGAGGCGGTCACGGCCAACTCCGGTGAACAGGCGCTGCGTCTGGCCGCCGCGTTCCGCCCGGACATCGTGGTGCTCGACCTGATGCTGCCCGACGTCGACGGCTTCGGGGTCCTGGACCGGCTGCGCGGGGCGGGCACGATGGTGCCGGTGGTGTTCCTCACGGCGCGCGACCGGGTGGCCGACCGGGTGGCGGGGCTGACCAGGGGCGGGGACGACTACCTGGTCAAGCCGTTCGCGGTGGAGGAGTTGATGGCCCGGCTGCGCACCGTGCTGCGGCGCAGCACCGGGCCGGGTTTCCAGCGGTCGGTGCTGAGGGTGGCGGACCTGGTGATGGACGAGGACGCCCGCGAGGTGCGCCGCGGCGAACGGCGGCTGTCGCTGACGCCGACCGAGTACGAGGTGCTGCGCTACCTGATGCGCAAGTCGCCGGCCGTGCTGACCAAGGCCCAGATCCTCGACCACGTGTGGGAGTACGGCTTCGGCGGCCGGTCCAACGTCGTGGAGCTGGTCGTCAGCCGGCTGCGCCGCAAGCTGGAGGCCGCGGACGGCACGGGCGGGCCGCTGATCGAGACGGTGCGGGGTTTCGGCTACGTGATCCGGCAGGCGGCCGGGTGATACGCCGGTGGTGGCGTGCCTACCGCGGGCTGCGGCTCGGCACCCGGCTGGCGCTGGGGCTCGGGGCGCTGTCGCTGGTGGTGTTCGCCGTGGTCGGCACGGTGCTCACCGCGTACATGCGGGAGTACCTGGAGCGTCAGCTCGCCGACCAGATGAAGCTGGTGCAGGTGGTGCAGTCCAAGGACGCGGCGGCGCACGGCACGGTCGAGCGCAAGCCGTACTACGGCTGGTACACCGCCGTCTACGACGTGTCCGACGGCTCGGCGGACCTGCGCACGCCCGCCGAGGTGCCGGCGGACAGCAGGGCGCTGACCGCCCTGGCGCGGACCATGGCCCGCTCGGACGAGGACCTCACCCGCACGGTGCGCATCGGCGGGCACGGCCCCTATCTGCTGCGGGCCTGCGAGGTCGAGCCGGGGGTGGTGCTGGTGAGCGCGGCGCCCCTGGGCGACGTGGAGGACACCGTGGAGCAGCTGATCACGGTGCAGGTCGTCGTCTTCGGGCTGGCGCTGGCGGCCCTGGTGGTGTTCGGGCGGCGGATGCTGCGACGCGGTCTGAAACCGCTGAGCGACATGGCGAGCACGGCCCACGGCATCGCCTCCCACGACCTGACCGAGTCGGCGGCACGGCTGCCGCTGCGGGCCGACGGGCGGGACGGCGGCAAGGAGGTGGCGGAGCTGCGGACCGCGTTCAACACGATGCTGGAGCACATCGACGCGTCACTGGCGGTCCGTGCGCAGGCCGAGCAGCGGCTGCGCCGGTTCGTCGCGGACGCCTCCCACGAGCTGCGCACCCCGCTGATGTCCGTGCGCGGTTACGCCGATCTCTTCCAGTACGCGGCGGCCAACGCCCCCGGGGAGCGCGAGCGGCACCTGGCCCGGCTGCGTGCCGAGGCGGCCCGGATGGGGGTGCTCCTGGACGACCTGCTGCTGCTCGCCCGGCTGGACGCGGCCGAGGTGGAGGCGCCGCTGCGGTGGGAGGAGGCGGACCTGACGGAGCTGGTGCGACAGGCGGCCGAGGCCTTCCGTGCCGCCCGCTGCGACCATCCGCTGACGGTGACGGTGACGTCCGGGACGGGGCCCGTGCGGCTGCGCATGGACCCGCAGCGGATCCGGCAGGTGCTGGACAACCTGCTCACCAACGCGGCCGTGCACACCCCGCCCGGCACCAAGGTCTCGGTCGCGGTCTCCGCCGCGTCCGGGGCGGCCCGGGTGTCGGTCGCCGACGCGGGGCCCGGCGTCCCGGCGGCCGACCGGGACCGGATCTTCGACCGCTTCTACCGCGTCGACAAGGCCCGCAGCCGCGACCGGGGCGGCAGCGGGCTCGGGCTCGCCGTCGCCGCGTCGCTGGCGCGGGCGCACGGCGGGACGATCGAGCTGGGCGGCGAGCCGGGCACGACGGTGTTCACGCTCACGCTGCCGACGGGGCCCGCGAAGGCCGCGGACCGGTGAGGTTCCTCGGCCGTGCCGCCGCCGGGCCCGCACGCGGAACGCGCGGGTTCGGCGGGGACCCGCCTTCCGTCGTCACCCCCGGCGGGGCTCGGGGGCGCCGGCGTCACCCCGCCCGGGCGGGGAACCTGGTCGGTAAGGTCTCACCTCATGAATTCCCCGCATGTGGTGTTCTACCGGAACATGAACCTCGGCCACGCCGGCAGCCCGGACCGGGCGACGCTCGAGGGCGCGCTGTCCGCCGCGGGGGCCCGCGGGGTGAGGTCGTTCCAGACGAACGGCACGGTGCTGTTCGACGCGGACGACCCGCTGGGCGTCGTGGCCGAGGCCGCCGAGACCCTGGAATCGGCGTGCGGCTACACCGAGCCCGCCCTGGTCCGCGGCCTCGGCCTGCTGATCGACGTGCTCGACGGCGGCCCGTTCGACGGCCACGAGGACAGCCGCACGTACCGCAAGACCTTCACGTTCTTCGACGGCGGCCGGCCCGTCGGGCTGAAGCTGCCGTGGACGAACGCCAGGGACGACGTCGACATCGTCGAACTGCGCGAGGGCCTGGCGCTGAGCCTCGTCCGCAAGGAGAAGTCGAACGCGGGCAGCCCGACCGCGGAGATCGAGCGCCTGTTCGGCGTGCCGGCCACCACCCGCACGCTGGGCACCGTCGAGCGGCTGGTGAAGGCCGCGGGCCGGGGCTAGGTCATGGTCCACCCGACGCGTCCGGGCCCTGCCACGGGCCCGGACCGCCCGGCTCAGCCCTCGGCCGGGGCCAGCCGCAGGGAGATCGAGTTGATGCAGTACCGCTGGTCGGTCGGGGTCGGGTAGCCCTCGCCCTTGAAGACGTGCCCGAGGTGCGACCCGCACCGGGCACAGCGCACCTCCGTGCGGACCATCCCGTGGGAGCGGTCCTCGACCAGCTCGACCGCGTCGGTGTCCTTCGGGTCGTAGAAGGACGGCCAGCCGCAGTGCGACTCGAACTTGGTCGTGGAGGTGAACAGCTCGGCACCGCAGGCGCGGCAGGAGTAGACGCCCTCGGTCTTGGTGTCGGTGTACTCACCGGTGAAGGCCGGCTCCGTGGCGGCCTCGCGCAGCACGGCGTACTCGGCCGGGGCCAGCTCCGCCCGCCACTGCTCGTCCGGCTTCTCGACGTCGTACGACATGAGTCCTCAGCCCCTTACTTCGACAGCTCGTCCAAAATGCGCGGTCCGAGGTCGGTGACGTCGCCCGCGCCCATGGTGAGAACGAGATCACCGGCCTTCGCCATTCCCGCGACCAGCGCGGGCGCCGCGTCCTTGTCGTGGACCGAGGTGACGTCCGCGCCCGCGGCCCGGGCCGCCTCGATGATCAGTTCGCTGGTGACGCCCGGGATCGGGTCCTCGCGGGCCGGGTAGATGTCGAGCACGACCGAGGCGTCGGCGAGGGCCAGCGCCTGGCCCATCTCCTTGCCCAGCTCCTGGGTGCGGGAGAAGAGGTGCGGCTGGAAGAGGACCAGGATGCGGGCGTCGCCGACCGCGGCGCGCATGGCCTCCAGGTCGGCGGTCATCTCCGTGGGGTGGTGCGCGTAGGAGTCGACGACCTGGACTCCGGCCGCCTCGCCCTTGAGCTGGAGGCGCCGCTTGACGCCCGTGTAGGCGGCCAGCGCGGGGGCCAGCTCGGCGGCGGGGACGCCGAGGGCGGCGCCCGCGGCGAGGGCGGCGACGGCGTTGTGGGCGTAGTGGCGGCCGGGGACGGAGACGGCGAAGGTCAGTTCGGCCCCGTCGAGGACGACGGTGACCTCGCTCTTCAGGCCCTGCGGGACGACCGACAGGATGCGCACGTCGGCGTCCTCGGACTCCCCGTACGTCACGGTGCGCACCTTGCCGGCCAGCCGGCGGGTCAGCTCCCGGGCGCCCTCGTGGTCGGCGGCGATCACCAGGGTGCCGCCGGGGACGATCCGGTCGGCGAAGGTCTCGAAGGACGCGTAGATCTCGTCCATCGAGGCGTAGTTGGCGTGGTGGTCCAGCTCGACGTTGAGGACGATGGAGACCTCGGGGGCGTACTTGTGGAAGCTGCGGTCGCTTTCGTCCGCCTCGGCGACGAAGATCTCGCCGTCGCCGTGCAGGGCGTTGGAGCCGGGGGCGTCCAGGTCGCCGCCGATCGCGTACGAGGGGCTCAGGCCCAGCTCGGACAGGGAGACCGCCAGCATCGAGGTGGTGGTGGTCTTGCCGTGGGTGCCGGCCACGGCGATCGGGCGCAGCCCGTTCATGAGGGCGGCGAGGGCGTCGGAGCGGTGCACGACCGGGATGCCCAGCTCGGCGGCGCGGGCCAGCTCGGGGTTGTCCTCGCGGATGGCCGAGGAGACGACCACGCAGCTCGCGTCGTCGGCGAGGTGCTCCGCCGCGTGTCCGATGTGCACGGTGGCGCCCAGCGCGCGCAGCGCCTCGGCGGTCGCGGACTCCTTGGCGTCGCTGCCCGCCACGGCGGCGCCGCGCTGGGCGAGGATCTTGGCGATGCCCGACATTCCGGCGCCGCCGATGCCGATGAAGTGCGGTCGGTCCATGGCGGTAGGAAGGCCGGGTGCCATGCGCTGTTCTCCCAGGGTGATCCGTGCGTGATCCGTTGACGGGCGCGCCCCCTCGGCGGGGGCGCGGCACCAGCCTATGCCTTGCTGTGCGAGAAGAGTTTCAGGACCGGTACGCCGACCTTGTGCCGGGCCCTGGAAGCCCAGTCCCGGTGGAAAAACTCCTCCACGTAGTGCGGATCGGTCAGGACGATCACCTCGTCGGCCGCGATCTCCCCGACCAGGGCCTTGAGCTCGTCCAGCGGATGGTTCTCGATCAGCCGGCCCTCGGCCCGGGCGCCGGACGCGCGCAGGGCGGCGAGGGACACCTCCAGGGCCCGTTCGCCCACGCTCTGCGCCTCCCGGCCCTCCGGGGTCTCCCCCTCCCGCACGGCGTCGTCGAGCTCGCCGAGCGCGACGTCGTCGATGGCCCGCAGCAGGCGGTCCGCCTGATCGCCGCGCGGCTGGAGCAGCACGTGGAAGGCGACCTGCTCGTCCCCGTGCAAGGTGGTGACGAACTCCACGTCGGCGGACGTCAGGGCCTTCTCGATCATCAAAACGCTTGTGAACACCAGGCGCCCCTTCTCCTTCGAGGGCCCGTGGGCCCACCCTCCGTAGGCCGGAAACGGACCCTGCGGAAACCATCCTGCCCCGTGATCGCACGGGTACTGCCGGAATCAGTGTGCCCGGCGGAGGCTAAACGGAACGGGAGATTCCGCCGATTCCCGGATGTGCGGTAACGACCGAACTGCTGTCCGGTCGTCGCCGTCCACTCGTGCCCGGGATCGTCCTAGTCACGCCGGTAACGACTGAAGAGGAAACCTTCCTCCTCCAGCAGGGACGCCAGTGCGAACCGCCGCGGGACCTCGACCGCCGGTCCGCCCGCGATCCGCTGCGCGTTCCCCGCGGTCAGCATCGGGGAGACGGTCAGGCACAGCTCGTCGAGCACCCCGGCGGCGACGAACTGCCCCAGCAGCCGCGGACCGCCCTCGGTCAGCAGCCGGGTGTGCCCCAGCTCCGCGAGCGCCGTGAGGGCACGGGCCGGGTCCACACCGACGCCGTCCCCGGCGGTCACCACCCTCGCCCCGGCCTTCTCGGCGGCGGCGATCCGGTCCGGGGCCGCGGCGGCTCCGGTCAGGATCAGGGTGGGTACGGCCGGGGAGGTGAACAGCGGCAGCGAGAAGTCCAGCTCCAGGCCGGCGCTGACCACGGCGATCGCCGGCACGGGTGCCTGGCCGGCTGCCCGCCGGGCCTCGGCGAACTCCGCCCGCGCGCGGGCCGGGCGGTACCCCTCCTGCCGTACGGTCTCGGCCCCGGCGATCACCACGTCCGCCAGCGCGCGCAGGGTGCCGAAGATCCGCATGTCGGCCGCGCTGGAGATGGGCTGGGAGCGGCCGTCGTGCTGGGCGGCGCCGTCGAGGGTGGAGACCATGTTGGCCCGCAGCCACGTCCCCCGCCGCCCGTCCGGCTCGGGATAGGCGTAGGCGGCGGCCAGCTCGGCCAGGCTCCACTCCCGGTCGGCCCCGTCGGAGCCCGGGCCGGCTGTCTGATCGGTCACAGGGGGCAGGGGGAACAGGCGTCGCATGGGGTGCAGTGTTCCACGCCCCCGCCACCCCAACCGCGCAGGCCGACGCCCTGGACGACGCGGGCCGGCCCTCCCGGAGGCCTCGCCCGGGGCGGCCCGGGACAGCGCGCCCTCCTGGCCGCCCGTCGGCCGACCGCCCGCCGCCTGCCCACGGGGAACAGGCGTCGCATGGGGTGCAGTGTTCCACGCCCCCGCCACCCCAACCGCGCAGGCCGACGCCCTGGACGACGCGGGCCGGCCCTCCCGGAGGCCTCGCCCGGGACGGCCCGGGACAGCGCGCCCTACTGGCCGCCCGTCGGCCGACCGCCCGCCGCCTGCCCACGGGGAACAGGCGTCGCATGGGGTGCAGTGTTCCACGCCCCCGCCACCCCAACCGCGCAGGCCGACGCCCTGGACGACGCGGGCCGGCCCTCCCGGAGGCCTCGCCCGGGGCGGCCCGGGACAGCGCGCCCTCCTGGCCGCCCGTCGGCCGGCCGCCCGCCGACCAGGCCCATGCCGCCCCCGCCCCCTGCCCACCATGCCCAGGTCGCCCCCGCCCCCTGCCGATCAGACCCAGGTCGCCCCGCCGCCTGTCCACCGGCCCCGCGCCCGGCCACTCGACCGCGCCCCCGGCCACTCGACCGCCGGTCCGCCCACCGCGCCGCGGCGGCCTCCTGCCGCGCCACGGCACCCGTGCCGCCCGCCGTGTCCAGGCTCCCGCCCGCCGTGTCCACGCTCCCGGCCGCCGCCCAGGCGGCGACGAGGCTTCCCGGGCAGGCCCTACCATTGAGTACCGTGTCGTCCTCCTCCGCCTCCGTTCCCGCCCCGATAACCGGGACGGCTCCGGCCACGGTCTCCCTGTGCGCCCGCGAGCCCCACGTCCCCGCGGACCGTCTGGTCGCCGAGATGGTGCCCCCGCCGCGTTTCGACTCGGTGCGCTTCAGCACGTACATCCCGGACCCGAACCAGCCCAGCCAGAGCGAGGCCGTGCGGGTCCTGGAGGGATTCGCGAGCGGGCTGGGCGAGGCTCCCGGCGCGGCGGGCGGCAGGCGCGGGTTCCTCGGGTTCGGCCGCGGCAAGGCGCCGAAGGCCCCGGCCGGCCCCCGCGGCGTGTACCTCGACGGCGGCTACGGCGTCGGCAAGACGCACCTGCTGGCCTCCCTGTGGCACGCCACCCCCGCCGAGCCCTCCCGCAAGGCCTTCGGCACCTTCGTGGAGCTGACCAACCTCGTCGGCGCCCTCGGCTTCCAGCAGACCGTGCGGACCCTGTCCGGGCACCGCCTGCTGTGCATCGACGAGTTCGAGCTCGACGACCCGGGCGACACCGTCCTCGTCTCCAGCCTGCTCGCCCGGCTCGTGGAGTCCGGCGTGGCGCTCGCCGCCACCTCCAACACGCTGCCCGGCAAGCTCGGCGAGGGCCGCTTCGCGGCGGCCGACTTCCTGCGCGAGATCCAGGGCCTGTCCGCCCACTTCCGCGCCCTGCGCATCGACGGCGAGGACTACCGCCACCGCGGCCTGCCCGAGGCCCCGGCGCCGTACTCCGACGAGCAGGTGACCCGTGCTGCACAGGCCACCGAGGGCGCGTCCCTGGACGGCTTCCCCGCCCTCCTCGACCACCTCGCCCGCGTCCACCCCAGCCGTTACGGCGCCCTGACCGACGGCCTCACGGCCGTGTGCCTCACCGGGGTGCGCCCGGTGCCGGACCAGTCGACGGCGCTGCGGCTCGTGGTGCTCGCGGACCGGCTCTACGACCGCGAGGTGCCCGTCCTGGCGTCCGGACTGCCCTTCGACCGGCTGTTCAGCGAGGAGATGCTGAAGGGCGGGTACCGCAAGAAGTACTTCCGGGCGATCTCCCGGCTCACCGCGCTGGCCCGGGACGCGGCCCGTCTCGTCGACGCGGCCTGAGAACAGTCCGTTCGCGCCAACCCACCCGCGATTTTCAGGCTCTCTTCGGCCCGTAACGTCACGTTAACCCTGCAAAGCCCTTTGCAGGGTTAACGTGTTTCTTGACCATGCATTGACCATTCGTTGACCGCGCATTGGTCCGGTCATGCCGGTGCACCGACCGCGCACCGGCAGCCGGTTGAGGCGTGAAGTGCCTGGAGGGGGGTCACATGTTCCTGCGCGCGACGCCGCGGACACGGCTTCCGCTCCTCGCCGCCCTCCTGGTGGCCCTCCAGTTCTTCGCTCCGTCGGCATCCTTCGCAGTAGCGCACACGAACCGTGATGTCATGGCCAACGCCCAGCCCGGAGCCGTCCTCTCCGGCCCGGCGTCGCACGAAGAGCGGGTCACCTGCCACCACACCGGCCGGCCGGGCCACCCCCACGGACCCGCGCGCGTCCGCGACCGGCACCGCACCGCCGCCGCTCCCCAGCCCGAGCCACCCGAGCGCCCGCTCCCGCACCGGCCCGCCGCGGCCGTCGGTGAGCCCCTCGCGTCCGGCACGGCGGCCCACCACCGGTCCAGACCCGCGACGGACCACTCCCCCGCGTCACTCCAGGTCTTCCGCTGCTGAGGACGGGCCGGCACATCCCCGCCTCTGTCCCGCCCGTCCGACGCGCCCCCACGCGCGCCAGGAGGAAAACCGCATCATGCAACCCCTCATCGACAACGCCCGTACGTTCGGACAGCGCCCTGAGGAGTTCGCCGGGCACGCCCAAGGCCAGTCGCCCGAAGTCCTGTTCATCGCCTGCTCCGACTCCCGGGTCGTCCCCGCCCTGATCACCGGCGCCCGGCCCGGCCGGCTCTTCGAGCTGCGCACCGCGGGCAGCATCGTCCCGCCCCACGACTCCGGGCACCCCTCCGGCGAGGCGGCCACCATCGAGTACGCCGTCCAGGTGCTCGGCGTCAACGACATCGTGGTCTGCGGCCACTCGCACTGCGGGGCCGTCGGCGCACTGGTGCGCGGCGACGACCTGACCGCCGTACCCGCCGTGCGGGACTGGCTGGCGCACGCGGCCGACGAGCCGAAGCCCTGCGATCCCGCCGACCCGACGGTCGCGGAGGCGGTGCAGCACCACGTACTGGCGCAGCTGCTGCGCCTGCGCTCCTATCCGTGTGTCGAGAAGCGGCTGGCGGAGGGCCGGCTGCGGATGCACGGCTGGTACTACGAGGTCCACACCGGTCTCGTGCGGCAACACCGTGCGGACACCGACGCGTTCGAGACCCTGTGAGCGCCGGCATGTCACTCACAGCCGACCGGAACCGGAAGTTCCCGCACTGGCGGCAGGACCTCGCCGCCTCCCTCGTCGTGTTCCTGGTCGCGCTCCCGCTGTGCGTGGGCGTGGCCGTCGCCTCCGGTGTCCCGGCCGAACTCGGCCTGGTCACCGGCATCGTGGGCGGCCTGGTCACCGGACTCCTGCCGGGCAGCAGCCTCCAGGTGTCCGGCCCGGCCGCCGGACTGACCGTGCTGGTCTTCGGCGCGGTCGACCAGTACGGGCTGCCCGCGCTCGGCGTGATCGTGCTCGCCGCCGGGGTCGTCCAGCTCGTGATGGGCGCCCTGAAGCTGGGGCGCTGGTTCCGGGCGATCTCCCTGTCGGTCGTCGAGGGCATGCTGGCCGGCATCGGTCTGGTGCTCATCGCCGGTCAGCTCTACTCGGCCGCCGGTCTCCAGGCGCCCGCCTCCGGCGTCGACAAGCTCACCGGCCTGCCCGGGGCCGCCGCCGACGTGCTGGGCAGCACGGAGGCGCTCACCTCGCTCGCCCTCGGCGCCGGCACCGTCGCCGTGATGGTGCTGTGGAAGCGGCTGCCGAAGCGGGCCCGGACCGTGCCGGGCGCGCTGGCCGCGGTCGGCCTGGCCACGGCGGTCACGGCGGCGTTCGGCCTGTCGGTCGCGACCGTCGAGGTGAGCGGCCTGCTGGACGTGATCCAGCCGCCGGGCGCCGACGCCTTCGGCGAGCTGGCGAACGTGGGCTTCCTCGGCACGATCGTCGCCTTCACCCTGATCGCCTCGGCCGAGAGCCTGTTCAGCGCCGCGGCGGTGGACCGGCTGCACAACGGGCCGCGCACCCAGTACGACAAGGAGCTGATGGCGCAGGGCGCGGGCAACACGGTGTGCGGCGTGCTCGGCGCTCTGCCGATGACCGCGGTCATCGTGCGCAGCTCGGCGAACGTCGGGGCCGGTGCCCGGACCAAGGCGTCCCGGGTGCTGCACGGCGTGTGGCTGCTGCTGTTCGCGGCGCTGCTGCCGTCCGCGCTGGCCCTGATTCCGCTGCCCGCGCTGGCGGGCATCCTGGTGCACGCGGGCTGGAAGCTGATCCCGTTCCGCGGGCTCGTGTCGCTGTGGCGCGGGCACCGGGGCGAGGCGCTGATCCTGGTGGTCACGGCGGTCTCGATCGTCGCGGTCAACATGTTCGAGGGCGTGCTGATCGGCCTGGCCCTGTCCGTGGTCAAGACCGCCTGGGAGGCCTCGCACCTCAGGATGGAGACCGTCGACAAGGGCGCGGGCCCCGTCCAGGTCCACCTGACGGGCAACGCGACCTTCCTGCGGCTGCCGAAGCTGCTGGAGAGTCTGGAGGCCCTGCCCCAGGACCGCCCGGTCGAGCTGGACCTGTCGGGTCTGCACCACCTGGACCACGCCTGCCGCACGGCTCTGGAGAACTGGGCCGAACGGCACAGCGCCACCGGCACGGACCCGGTGAGGGTCACGAACGCGCAGAAGGCGGGGGTGTAACGCCACGACCCCGTCCGGCACTTCCCGCGCGCCCCCGCGGGAAGTGCCGGACGGCTCCGTGTCCGCCCGGTCCGGCGGTGACACGGGCTACACGCGTGGTTCCCGGGACTCCTGGCAGGTGATAGACACAGCGGGGTCACAGTCCTGTCCGCCAGCAGGAAGGTTTCCCCATGTCCGCAACCCGACGCCAGGTGCTGGCCCGTACCGGAGCCCTGGGCGCAGGCATCGCCTTCACCGGCGCCCTCTCCGAACTCTTCGCCGGCACCGCCGCCGCCCAGCCCGGGGGTCGCAGCGGCTACGGTCCCCTCGTCCCCGACCCCGACGGCCTGCTCGACCTGCCCAGGGGCTTCCGCTACCGCGTGCTCTCCCGCGAGGGCGACGAACTGCGCTCCGGCGAGGGCCCGGTGCCCTCCAACCACGACGGCATGTCGGCCTTCCCGGGCCGTTCCTCCGGCAGACACGGCCACGCCCACACCTACCTCGTCCGCAACCACGAGAACCGCGCCAACGGCCGCGTCCCGGTTCCCACCGTGGAGGGCCTGACGTACGACCCGGAGGGCAAGGGCGGCTGTACCGCGCTGGCGCTGGACTCCCGCAACCACGTCCTGTCCGAGCGGGTGGCGATCGCCGGTACGGCCGTCAACTGCGCGGGCGGGCACACGCCCTGGAACACGTGGCTGACCTGCGAGGAGACCGAGGACAAGGCCGGCACCAACGGCTACACCAAGGACCACGGCTTCATCTTCGAGGTCGACCCGGTCGACCCGCACCGCACCGGCGCCGTCCCGCTGACCGCGATGGGCCGCTTCCAGCACGAGGCGATCGCCGTGGACCCGCGGCGCGGTGTCGTCTACGAGACGGAGGACGCCTTCGAGCGGCCGTTCGGCCTCTTCTACCGGTTCCTGCCCCAGAAGCCGCTCGGCGGCCGGGGCTCGCTGCGGGCGGGCGGACGGCTCCAGGCGATGCGGGTGCCCGGCGTGCCCGACCTCTCCTCGATCCAGGAGACGGGCGCGACCTTCGACCGCATCGAGTGGGTGGACGTGCCCGACCCGCTGGCCGCCGAGACGCCGATCCGCTTCCAGGACTTCGGCCGGGGCGGCATCACCCACGCCCAGAAGCTGGAGGGCTGCTACTGGGGCGGGCGGAGCGTGTACTTCGTGTCGTCCTTCGCCCACAGCGACGAGGGCTCGGCCGCCGACCACTTCGGCCAGATCTGGCGCTACGACCCCGAGCGGCGCCGGCTCACCCTGGTGATCGTCTTCGGCCCGGACACCGACGTCCAGCTGCCGGGCGAGTCCCCGGACAACATCTGCCTCGCCCCCAGCGGCGGCCTGATGGTCTGCGAGGACGGCAACGGCGCCCAGCACGTCTTCGGCGTCACCCGGCGCGGGGAGGTGTACGCGATGGCCCGCGGCGCCCAGAACATCGGGACGGAGGAGGAGCCCGAGTGGGGTGAGTTCGCCGGTGTCACCTTCTCCCCCGACGGCGACACCATGTACGTCAACTGCTACACGCCCGGCACCACCTTCGCCGTGACGGGCCCCTGGCGCAGGTAGCGGCGCGGGCGGGGCGCGAGCCGTCCGGTCACTGAAGCCGCGACCTTGGGGTACCCGGGCCGCATGACTCAGAACGTGCAGGTCAACGGCTCGTACTGGCTTCAGACGGCACCGGGCGGCGCGCCCCGCCCCGCGCTCGCGGAGGATCTCGACGTCGACGTCGCCGTGATCGGCGCCGGCGTCGCGGGTCTCAGCACGGCCTGGGAGCTGGCGCGGACCGGGCGGAGCGTGGCGGTCCTGGAGGCCGGGCGGGTCGCCGCCGGAGTCACCGGGTACACCAGCGCCAAGCTGACCGTCCAGCACACCCTGGTCTACGACAAGCTGCGCCGCACCCGCGGCCCGGAGGGCGCCCGGCTGTACGCCCGCTCGCAGTCCGAGGCGATCGAGCGCGCCGCCGGGATCGTCGCCGAGCTGGGCATCGACTGCGAGTGGGAGACGCGCGACGCGTACACGTACGTCCGCGATCCGGGCCGCGTCGACGAGGTGCGGGCGGAGGCGGCCGCCGCGAAGGAGGCGGGGCTTCCGGCGTCGTTCGTGACGGAGACCGGGCTTCCGTTCCCGGTGGCGGGCGCCGTGAAGGTGACCGGACAGGCCCAGTTCCACCCCCTGAAGTACCTGCGGGCCCTCGCCGCCGACCTGGAGGCGCTCGGCGGGCGGATCTTCGAGGACACCACCGTCCAGGGCCTGGACGAGGGCGAGCCGTGCCGGGTGAAGACCGAGGCGGGAGCGACGGTCACCGCCCGGGACGTCGTGGTCGCCACGCACTACCCGATCTTCGACCGTGCCCTGCTCTTCGCCCGCCTCTCCCCGCGCCGCGAGCTGGTCGTCGCCGGGACCGTCGAGGCGGACCGCGACGTGGACGGCATGTACATCACGCCGGAGGAGAACACCCGCTCGGTGCGTACGGCGCCCCTGGACGACGCCGGCCGCCGCCTGCTCGTCGTCACCGGGGAGCACTTCACACCGGGCACCGGCGACACCCGGGAGCGCTTCGAGACCCTGGCCGCCTGGGCGGACGAGCACTTCCCCGGTGTCGAGCGCACGTACGCCTGGGCCACCCAGGACATCGACCCCACCGACACCGTGCCGATGGTGGGCCCGCTGCACCCGGGCGCGCACCACACGTACGTCGCCACGGGCTTCGGCGGCTGGGGGCTGAGCGGCGGCATGATGGCGGGCCGGCTGCTGACCGCGCAGATCTCCGGCGAGGAGTGCGCGTGGAGCGGGCTGTACGACCCGCGCCGGCTGCGCACGGCGGTGCGCGAGGCGCCGGCGCTGCTCAAGACGCAGGCGGAGGTGGCCCGGCACTTCGTCGGCGACCGGCTGCGGCCCGTGCCCCCGGTGGACGCGCTGCCGCCGGGCGAGGGCGCGGTGGTCCGGGCGGGCGGCGACCGGCTCGCCGTCTACCGGGACGAGGAGGGTGCGCTGCACGCCGTCTCGGCGCGCTGCACCCACCTGGGCTGCCTGGTCGGTTTCAACGCCGCCGAGCGCGCCTGGGAGTGCCCGTGCCACGGCTCCCGCTTCGACACGGACGGCAAGGTGATCGAGGGCCCGGCGACGAAGCCGCTGGAACGGCGGGACATCTGACACCGGGGTCTGAGCCGGGAGGGTGACCGAACCGGCACGTCAGCCCACATAGTCATACAAACAGAACATCCCACCCATACGTTCGTACGGTGATCTCTCTCGTACGACGCGCGACCGCGCTCTGTGCCCTGGGCGCCGCCCTCACCGCCTGCGGAACCACCGGTGCCGGGCAGACCCCCCGTCCCGCGCCCTCGGCCGCCGCCCCGTCCCCGTCCCCTTCCCGGACGCCCACCCTCGCGCCCGGCCCCGGGGGCCTGACCCCCGTCTTCGAGCACGGCCCCCGCGCGGACGGCACGACGGGCGGCACGAAGGACGGCAAGACGGTCGCCCTCACCTTCGACGCCGACATGACCGCCGACCAGGGGCCGCGGGCGGCCGCGGGCGAGCGGTTCGACAACCCGCGGCTGATCGCGACGCTGCGGAAGCTGAAGGTGCCGGCCACGGTCTTCATGACCGGCCGCTGGGCCGAGGAGTACCCCGCCGAGGCCCGCTCCATCGGCCGGGACCCGCAGTTCGAGATCGCCAACCACTCCTACAGCCACTACGCCTACACCGACGACTGCTACGGCCTGCCGACGGTCGCCGAGGCCGACATGCGCTCGGACCTGGAGCGCGCGTACACCGCGTTCGAGAAGGCCGGTGTACCGAACCCGATGCCGTACTTCCGCTTCCCCGGCGGCTGCTACGACGACACGGCCCTCAGGGAACTGTCGGCCACCGGGGTCACCGCCGTGCAGTGGGACGTGGTGAGCGGGGACGCCTTCGCCACGGACGCCGACGCGGTGACCCGGCAGGTCCTCGACGGGGTGCGGCCGGGTTCGGTCGTCGTCATGCACTGCACGCGCAGCGCCGCCCCGGTGACCGAGGAGGTGGTGCGGGCGGTCGTGCCCGAGCTGCGCCGCCAGGGCTACCGCTTCGTGAAGGTCTCGCAGCTGATCGGCGCCGCGAACGGGCGCGCCTGACGTTCCGCGCCGACGTCCTACGCTGGAGACATGAGCAGCGACCACGACCAAGGCCCGGACGCCTCCGGCCCCGGCTGCGAGCCCGGCGGTTACTCCCTGATCGGCACGGCGCCCCGGCCGCCCAGGGCCGACGGCCCGCCGTACGCGGACTGCGTCCTGTGCCGGGAGCCGACGGAGTACCCGGAGTCGTACAAGGGCATCACGCTCTGCCCGGTCTGCGAGTGGCAGGAGGCGCAGCGCACGGCCTGCTCAGGCTGACGACCTGCGCGAGCTGAGCGCACAGGCCGCGGCGACGGCGGCTATGGCGACGAGCGCCGCCACGGCCAGCGGCAGCAACGGCAAGGTGACCGTGCCCGACTTCGACCCCGTGACCAGGCCGCTGACCGCCGCCCGGGCCGGGGAACCGGAGGCCACCAGCGCCAGCAGGGCCGCCAGCAGCAGGGCGGGCACGGCGCGGCCGGGCGAGCGCAGCACCGGCCAGGCGGTGAGCGCGCCGACGGCGGTGCCGAGCAGGGCGCACACCAGCGCGGCGAGCAGTCCGGCGCCGCCCGCCGGGAGCAGCGGCACCCGCGTGCCGCGCCCGGTGCCGACCGGGTCGCTGATCAGCGCCACGACGACGGTCGCCGCCGCGCCCAGCACCGTCGCGGCGGCCAGCGCCACGAGCACGGCGGCCAGGTGGGCCCGCGCGGGACCGCGCGCCGCCGACACGCAGCCCCGCGCGGCGGGCGGCTCGCCGGTGACGCAGATCCGCACCAGCCAGGCCGCGACCGGCAGCAGCATGGCCGCCGCCCAGCCCAGCGAGTCCAGCACCGGCTGCCCGCCCTGCACGCCGATGCCGAGGGCGGCGGCGTACAGGACGACGGGGGGCAGCCAGCGCTGGGAGCGCAGCAGGAGCGCTGCCTGGTAGCGCAGGAGAGCGGTCATCGGCGATCCTCCGGGGCGTGCACGCTCACCACGTGCCAGGGCGGCCGGGCGGTCAGCAGCGTGCGCAGCAGGACGTCGGAGTGCGAGGCGGGGACGGCGAGCGTGTGGGAGCCGGGGCCGGTCTCCTCCACCGAGGCGGCCGTCCGGCGCGCGTCGGCGGGCAGGACGGCGCCGGGCGGACCCTGCACCCGGACCACGACCCGCGGCCCGGCCGCCACCGGTTCCGGTGCGGTACGGCGGTGCAGGGCGCCGTCGCGCACGGTGTACACGGCGTCGGCCGTTCCGGCCAGGCGGCGCGGATCGTGGTCGACGAAGACGACGGCACCGCCGGCCGCGGTGCGTTCGGCCACCGCCCGTTCCAGCTCCCCCCGCGCGTCGGTGTCGAGCCCGGTCCAGGCCTCGTCCAGAACCAGCAACTCGGGCTCGGCGAGCAGCGCCTGCGCCACCGCCACCTTCTGGCTGCTGCCCTTGGACAGCCGGGAGAGCCGTGTGTCGGCGTACCCGGCGGCCCCCAGCCGCTCCAGCCACTGCCCGGCGGCCCGGGCCGCCGCCCGCCGGGACAGCCCGTGGACGGTGCCGAGGTGGGTGAGGTACCGGGCGGCCGTGAAGGGCAGGGCGGGCGGGAAGCGCTCGGGGACGTAGGCGGTGCGGGGGCGGCCGGTGACCCGGCCCTCGGTCGGGGCGTCGATCCCGGCGAGCAGGCGCAGCAGGGTGGACTTGCCGGTGCCGTTGGCTCCCTCGACGCGGACGAGGACGCCGGGCGGCACGCCCAGGTCGACGCCGCGCAGTACCCAGGGGCCGCGGACGCCGTAGCGGCGCCCCACGCCGTCCAGCCGTAGCTCGCGTTGCATGGGGCCATCCTCTCGCGGGCGGGCGGCTTGGCAGACTGTAGGGCGTGAGCAACGACCCGACGGCACCCGTCCCCGCGCCCGTTCCCGTCCCCGACAGTCCCTTCCGTTCCGAGCCCGGCGACCGGGACCTCGCGCCGCAGTTCGTGCTGCCGCTGGTCGTGCGCATCGAGCGGGCGGCTCCCCCGGCCCGTACCGACGCGCTGGAGACCGCGGCCCGGGCGGTGCTGGTGATGCTCGGCGACGCGCGGTCGACCGGTGACGGCGAGTGGGCGCAGGCGATGCGGGACTGGCAGGACGCCCGCATCCGCAAGGTCGTCAGGCGGGCCCGGGGCGCGGAGTGGCGGCGGGCCGAGGCGCTGCCCGGCATCACGGTCACCGGCAAGGGTGCCGAGGTTCGGGTCTTCCCGCCGGTGCCGCTGGACGGCTGGCCGAAGGACCTGGCCCGGCTCCAGGTCTCCGGCACCGACCTCGACGACCCCGAGCCGCCGGCCGACGCCGACCCCACCGCGCCGGTGCTCTGGCTCAACCCCGACCTGGACATGTCGGCGGGCAAGGCGATGGCCCAGGCGGGCCACGGTGCGCAGCTCGCCTGGTGGGAACT
This sequence comes from Streptomyces sp. CCM_MD2014, assembly GCF_000772045.1. Classification (GTDB taxonomy): domain Bacteria; phylum Actinomycetota; class Actinomycetes; order Streptomycetales; family Streptomycetaceae; genus Streptomyces; species Streptomyces salinarius. The sequence continues at coordinate 2,115,693 of NZ_CP009754.1, forward strand.
GTCGGACGGTGAGCGGACGGCGTGGCGGGACGCGGGCTACCCGCTGTCGGTGCGCACCGCGGATCCGGACCGCTGGGCCGATCTCACCACCGGCGGCCTGCCCGTGGTGCGCGACGCCGGCTTCACGGAGATCGCGCCGGGCTCGTGCACGGTGGTCGCGGACCATCCGGCACTGAGGCGGTAGGAACCTCAGATGTTGCTCTGAACAGTCCCCGCCCGGGGTTCGGCCCGGAGCGGGTGGGCCATACCCCCGACATGTTCGCCGGAGGGGAGGCAACCATGGAGCGCATGGATCGCATGGCGCGACTGGGCACCGGCATCGGATGGCGGCCGGAGATCGCGGACGTCGTCGAGTCGATGCCCGGCATCGAGTGGGTCGAGGCCGTGTCCGAGAACCTGTGTCCCGGGCATCTGCCCGACTCGCTGCTGCGGCTGCGCGAGCGCGGGGTGACCGTCGTGCCGCACGGGGTCTCGCTCGGGCTCGGCGGCGCGGAGCGGCCGGACGCGGGCCGGCTGGCGGCGCTGGCCGAGCGGGCTCAGGTGCTCGGGTCGCCGCTGGTCACCGAGCACATCGCCTTCGTACGGGCGGGCGGCGCGCTGACCGCCTCGCCGCGGCTCGAGGCGGGCCACCTGCTGCCCGTGCCGCGCACCCGGGACGCCCTCGACGTGCTGTGCGAGAACGTGCGCGTCGCGCAGGACGCGCTGCCCGTGCCGCTCGCCGTGGAGAACATCGCGGCGCTCGTCTCCTGGCCGGACGAGGAGCTGACGGAGGGGCAGTTCCTGTACGAGCTGGCGGACCGGACCGGGGTACGGCTGCTGATCGACGTGGCGAACCTGCACACCAACCACGTCAACCTCGGCGCGGATCCGGCCGAGGCGCTCGCCGAGCTGCCGCTGGAGGCCGTCGCCTACGTCCATGTCGCGGGCGGCTTCGAGCGGGACGGCGTCTGGCACGACAGCCACGCCCACCCCGTTCCGCGGCCGGTGCTGGACATCCTGACCGACCTGGCCTCGCGCGTCGCACCGCCGGGCGTCCTGCTGGAGCGGGACGAGAACTTCCCCGACGGCGACGAGTTGCGCGGTGAGGTGGAGGCGATACGCGTCGCCGTGGAGAAGGGGCGGGCGTCGCGTACGGCGGCCACCGTGGGCCGGGCGCCCCGGCCCTCGGGTTCCGGTTCCGCCGCCGACGACGGCGTACTGCAGCGGCTCGGGCTCGCGCAGGCCGCGCTGCTGTCCGCGCTGGTCGCGGGGACACCGGTGCCCGAGGGCTTCGACCGGGTGCGGCTGGGTGTGCAGGCACGGGCACTCGCCGGGAAGCGGGCCGACGTGGTCGGCAAGGTCGCGCCCGAGCTGCCGGTGATCCTGGGCGCGCGGTACCGGCCGGCCTTCCTCGCCTACGCGCAGGGGTGCCCGATGACCGGCGGCTACCGGCGGGACGCCCTCGACTTCGTCGCGCACCTGCTGCGGACGGCTCCGGGGGAGGACGAGGACCCGGGGGTGCGGCGAGAGTTGCGGGAGTGGTGGCTGGAGCGGTCGGGGCCGGCGCCGCGGTCGACGCGTGCGGGGGCGCGGCTGGCCCGTGCGACCAGGCGTGTTCTGCTGCGCCGCTGAGCCCGGGTGCGCCCCGGCGGGACATCACCAAACGGAACGTCACATACCCACAACACCGTGTCCCGGAATGTGAACAGGGCATGGCGCCGGCGAAAGCCTTTGGCATAGAAGTACGGCATGTTCTGGGTCCTATTCCTCCTGTCGGCCTGGGCCGTCGCCGGCCTCGCGTGTCTGCGGCTGTGTCTGGCCGCCGTGCGCGCGGCGGCCGTCGACCCGCACGCCGCCGTCCGTGAGCACACGCTGACGCTGTACGAGGCGGCGTTCCTGTCCGGCGGCCCGCGGCGGGTGGCCGACCTGACGCTGGTCTCCATGGCGCGCCAGCGGCGGCTGCTGCTCGCCCACACCGGCTGGGCGACGGTCGTGGACCCGTGCGGCCGGGACGAGATGGAGCGGTCGGTCATAGGGGCGATAGGGCCCGGGGGGCAGTCCCGGATAGCGCCGGTGCGGGCCGCCGCGGCCGCCGCCGACGCGGTACGGAGCCTGGCCGACCGGCTGGTCGGGGCGGGCCTCGCCGTGCCCGAGGGCGGTGCCGACGGCGTCGCGGCCGGTGTGCGGCAGGTGAGGGCGGCCGCGGTGGCCGTGTGCGCGCTCGGCGTGGTCGCCCTGGCACTGCCGCTGCCCGCCACCGAGCCGCGCCCGCTCATCGCCCTCTGGTTCGCGCTGCCGCTCACCCTGACGCTCGGGTGCCTCGCCATCACGCGCGTGGAGATCCACCCGTACGCCCGCTGGGCCTCCCCCGCCGGGCAGCGGCTGGTCGGCGCCCTCCTCCGGCAGGCCGACGGTACGGCGGACGACCGGACCTTCCTCACCTCGGTCGCCGTGCGGGGTGTCCATGCGGTCGGCGAACCGGACCTGCGCGCGGCCTTCGCCCACCGCGAGAAGTACGCCGGGGACCGCTGGGAGCGCCAGGCCTGACCCGCCGGGGGCGTACGGGGGCACTCGGCGCCGACACCCGCGGACGGTGCTTGCCCCGCCCGGCCGCCGCACCAAACATCCCTTGTGTCACACCGTGCACCGAAGGGATACGCGATGCGAGCTGCCGCCCTCTACTCGGCCGCCGGGTCCTTGCTGCTCACCACTCTCGCCACCGCACCGGCCCAGGCGGAGCCCGCGGCCGGACCCGGGTCCGCCGAGGCGCACGGCACCGCCGTGGCCGCCCGGCGCGCGGCGGCGGCCGGGATCGAGTTCGGGGCGTGCCCGAGGGCGGAGGAGCTGCCGGACAGCATGCGCTGCGGCACGGTCACCGTGCCCCTGGACTACGCCCACCCCGACGGGAAGCGGATCGAGCTGACCGTGAGCAGGGTGCGGGCCACCCACAAGGACCCGGACGACGGCGGGCGCGAGGTGGCCGGCCAGGGCGCCCTCCTCTACAACCCGGGCGGCCCCGGCGCCTCCGGGCTCTACTTCCCGCTCGTGGGCATGGTGCCCGAGTGGAAGCGCATCGCCGCCGCCTACGACCTCGTCGGCTACGCCCCGCGCGGCGTCGCGCCCTCGGCGCCGCTGTCCTGCCAGGACCCCGGGGACTTCTTCAAGGGGCCGCGGCCCGCCCCCACGCAGCCCTCGGACGCGGACAAGGAGCGGCGCGCCGCCGAGGCCGAGGCGTACGCGCGCGACTGCGCGAAACGGGGCGGGGAGGGGCTGCGGCACTACCACTCGCTCAACAACGCCCGGGACCTGGAGGTCGTCCGCGCCGCGCTGGGCGAGCGGCGGCTCACCTTCATGGGCGCGTCGTACGGCACCTACCTCGGGGCGCTGTACGCCGAGCTGTTCCCCTCGCACGTACGGCGGATGGTGTTCGACGCGGTGGTCGACCCGGACCCGGAGCAGATCTGGTACCGCAACAACCTCGACCAGTCGGAGGCGTTCGAGGACCGCTGGGACGACTTCAAGGAGTGGGTCGCCGAGCACGACGCCGTGTACGGGCTCGGGGACACCGCGAGGAAGGTGCAGGACAGTTACGAGGAGGCGAGCGCGCGGCTGGCGGCGGAGCCCGCGGGCGGGACGGTGGGGCCCGCGCAGTTGCAGGGCGCGATGCTGAAGGCCGGGTACTACGACGACTACTGGCCGCATCGCGCCGAGGCGCTGTCGGCGTACCTGAAGGGCGATCCGCGGCCGCTGATCGACCAGGCGGGGACGCGGACCGAGGAGGGCGCCGTCGCGGCGGAGAACTCCAACGCCGTGTACACGGCCGTCGAGTGCAACGACGCGCCCTGGCCCACCGACTTCGAGGTCTGGGACCGGGACAACACGCGGCTGGCCCGCCGGGCGCCGTTCGAGACCTGGGACAACGTGTGGACGAACCTGCCGTGCGCCTACTGGCGGGTGCCCCGGCAGCAGCCGCTCGACGTGCGCACCGCGCCGGGTGAACTGGCGCCGACGCTGATCCTGGCCGCCGAACGGGACGCGGCGACGCCGTACGAGGGTGCGCTGGAGCTGCGGCGGCGGCTGTCGGGCTCGGTGCTGGTGACCGAGCGGGACGCGGGGACCCACGGCGTCGCCGCCGGGCCGAACGAGTGCGTCAACGGCCACCTGGAGGCGTACCTGCTGGAGGGCCGCCTCCCGGCGCGGGACACGTCGTGCGCCCCGCGCCCGGAACCGGAGCCGAGGCAGGCCGCGGCACCGAGGGCCTGACTAGGCGAGCCCGGCGACCAACTCGCCGATGTCCTTGCGACGCCCGGTGAAGAACGGGATCTCCTCGCGGACGTGGCGGCGGGCCTCGGAGCCGCGCAGGTGGCGCATGAGGTCGACGATGCGGTGCAGCTCGTCGGCCTCGAAGGCGAGGATCCACTCGTAGTCGCCCAGCGAGAAGGAGGCGACCGTGTTGGCGCGCACGTCCGGGTAGCCGCGGGCCATCTTGCCGTGGTCGGCGAGCATGCGGCGGCGGTCCTCGTCGGGCAGCAGGTACCAGTCGTAGGAGCGCACGAACGGGTAGACGCTGATGTAGTTGCGCGGCGTCTCGTCGGCCAGGAAGGCCGGGATGTGCGAGCGGTTGAACTCGGCGGGGCGGTGCAGCGCCATGTTCGACCAGACCGGCTCCAGCGCACGGCCCAGCTTGGTGCGGCGGAAGAGGTTGTACGCCTCCTGGAGCTGGTCGGCGGTCTCGGCGTGCCACCAGATCATCAGGTCGGCGTCCGCGCGCAGCCCGGACAGGTCGTAGGTGCCGCGGATCGTCACGTCCTTCGCGGCGAGCTGGTCGAACAGCTCCTGGACCTCGTCGGCGTACCCGGCGCGGTCCTCGGGGAGCGTGTCCTTGAGCTTGAAGACGGACCAGAGGGTGTAGCGGATGACCTCGTTGAGGTCCTTGGCCAGCTTGCCCTTGTTCGGGATCCGCTCGGCGGCGGGGGTGGAGGCGTCGTCACTCATGGCCCTATTCTCCCGCTCCGCCGTGCAGGCTCTGCACCGGGTGGGCGGTGAGCTCCTCCACACCGCGCAGGTCGCCCCGGATCTGGTCGACGGCGGCGTACGCGCTCGCGATGCTCGCCGGGATGCCGACGCCGTCGTAGGCCGCGCCGCACACCGCGAGGCCGGGGAGTTTCGCGACGTGCTCGCGGACGCGGGCCACGCGCGCGTGGTGGCCGACGGGGTACTGCGGCAGGCCGTCCTGCCAGCGGGTGACGCGGGTGGCGACCGGCGCGGCGGTCAGGCCGGTGGCCTCGGCGAGGTCGTGCCGGGAGACGGCGACGAGGCCCGCGTCGTCGCGGCCGAGGATCTCCGTGTCGCCGTACCGGCCCACCGAGGTGCGCAGGACGATCAGGTCGGGGTCCTCGTCGGCGATCCAGCCCCACTTGCGGGAGGCGAAGGTGGACGCCTTGATGGTGTGCCCGTCGACCGGCGGTACGAGGAAGCCGCTGCCCTCGGGGAGCGCGGCGGCCTCCGAGCGGCGGTAGGCGAGGGTGATCAGGGCCATCGAGGCGTACTCCACCGCCGACAGCTCGGCCGCGGCGGCGGGGGCCTCGGCACGCAGCAGCTCGGCGGCGGGGCCGGCGGGGACGGCGACGACGACCGCGTCGGCGTGCAGCTCCCGGCCCCCGGCGACGATCCGCCAGCCGTCGGAGGCGGTGCGGCGCAGCTCCGTGACGGGCGCCTGCGTGACGATCTCGCCGCCGCGCGCGCGGACCGAGTCGGCGACGGCGGGCGGGAGGGTGCCGATGCCGCCCTCGATGCCCATGAAGACCGGGCCGCTCGGCGGTGACGTGGCCGTGCGGCCCTGGAGGGCGCGGACCGCCTCGGTGAGGGAGGTGTGGGTGCGGGCGGCCTCGAAGAGCTGGGGCACGGCCGAGCGGAGCGAGATGCGGTAGGCGTCGCCCGCGTAGACGCCGCCCAGCAGGGGCTCGACGAGACGGTCGACGACCTCGCGGCCCAGGCGCGCGGCGACGTACTCCCCCACGGCCACGTCGTCGCCGACCTCGGTGCGGGGCAGCTCGGCGTCGCGCTCGATGCGGGCGAGGCCCTCCTCGGAGAGGACGCCGGACAGGGCGGCTGCGGTGCCGGGAACGCCCATGACGTGGCCCTTGGGCATGGAGCGCAGGGCGCCGCGGGTCCACAGGGAGGCCGTCGCGGTGGACGGCGGCTGGAGGCGGTCGGCGAGTCCCACGGCGCGGGCCAGGCCGACGGCCTCGGGGCGGCGGGCCAGCATCGACTCGGCGCCGAGGTCGACGCGCACGCCGGCGATCTCGCCGGGCAGCAGCTTGCCGCCGACGCGGTCGGACGCCTCCAGGACGGTCACCTCGGCGCCGCGCTCCAGGAGGCGGTGGGCGGCGGCCAGTCCGGCGATGCCGGCTCCTACGACGACTACGTGTCCGGGTCCCTGTGCCGGGGGGAACCCACCCGCCGGTGTCTCGCGTGCGCTCATGACCCCAGCGTCTCAGACGCCGCCGGCACCGCCCGTGGCCGGACGCCCCCGGCACCGGGACCGCAGCTCCCGCCCACCCCGCCCCCCACCCGACCGCCGCCACCCACCCCGACCGGCCCCGGCACGCACCCCGCCACCCACCCGGGCACGCAGCCCCACGCCCGCCCCGAACCACGAGAAGACCGCCCACCCCCGCCACACACCCCGACATCCGCCCCACCCGGCCCCGGCACGCACCCCGCCCTCCGCACCGCCTCGTCGTCCAGCCCCGCGTCGGCCCGGGGTGCGTACCCTCACCCGGACCCAGCACGCACCCCGCCACCCACCCGGGCACGCAGCCCCACGCCCGCCCCGGACCACGAGAAGACCGCCCGCCCCCGCCACGCACCCCGACATCCGCCCCGCCCGGCCCCGGCACGCACCCCGCCCTCCGCACCGCCTCGTCGTCCAGCCCCGCGTCGGCCCGGGGTGCGTACCCTCACCCGGACCCAGCACGCACCCCGCCACCCACCCGGACATCCGCCCCGCCCGGCCCCGCCATGCGCCCCGGCGACCGCCTCGTCGTCCAGCCCCGCGTCGGCCCGGGGCGCGTACCCTCACCCGCCCCGCATCGGCCCGGCGCGCGTCGCGGCGGCCAGGCATGTGTACGTCCTCCGCCTCCGCCCCGCGAGTCCGGACCGTGATCTCTTCGGAACCGTTCCGCGCCGTCGTGTGCGCCCCTGCGCGCGTCGTAGAGGCATCAGGCCCGACACAGCCCCGGGGGGACCCACGATGCAGGCACGACGAGCGACGACACGACGAGCGGCGGCCCGGAGCGCTGCCCCACCCGCCCGTGCCCTGGCCGGCCTGCTGCTGGTCACGGCGCTCGCCCTCACCGGCTGCAGCGCCTCGGACGCCGGCTCCGACGCGGGCGGCAAGGCCGAGGCGGCCGCGCCGCAGCAGGGCTCGCAGGGCGCCGGGTCCCAGGCCGACGGCCGGGCGGGCGCCGCCGGTGAGGCCGGGGCCGAGGGCGCCGGGGCGAGCGCGCCGCCGAAGCTCGCCCCGACCCACATCATCCGCACCGTCTCGCTGAGCGTGCAGGTCGAGGACACGCCCAAGGCGCTCGACGCGGCCCGCACCGCGACGGAGAACGCGGGCGGTTACGTCGGTGACGAGAGCACCACCCGGGACTCGGAGGGCCACGAGCGGACCGAGGTGACGCTGCGCGTGCCCGTGGAGCGTTACGAGGACGTGCTGGACGAACTGGAGGGCGCCGGGAAGCTGCTCAGCCGCAAGGCGAAGGCCGAGGACGTCACCGACCAGGTGGTGGACGTGGACAGCCGCGTAAAGTCGCAGCGCGCCAGCGTGGCCCGCGTCCGCGAGCTGATGGACCGGGCGACGGAGCTGGACGACGTGGTGACCCTGGAGGGCGAGCTGAGCACGCGTCAGGCGGAGCTGGAGGCGCTGCTCGCCCGGCAGGCGGCGCTGAAGGACCGCACGAGCCTGGCCACCGTCACCCTCTCCCTGTCGGAGACGCCGGTGAGGCATGTCGAAAAGACGGAGGACGAGGACCCCGGGTTCGTGGACGCCCTGGCCGGCGGCTGGGACGCCTTCGTGACGATGCTGCGCTGGCTGGCGGTGGTGCTCGGCGCTGTGCTGCCGTTCGCGGCGGTGGCGGCGCTGCTCGCGCTGCTGTGGCTGCGGGTCGTACGCCCCCGGCTGCCGCGCCGTCCGGTGGCGGCCCCGGCCCCCGCGGCGCCGCGTGCGCAGGCGCCGCACGGTGAGGAGCCCGGCGGACAGGACTGAAATGCCCCGCCCCCGTAGCGTGTTCGCATGAGCATGGGCATGAGCGAGGGCGCCGCGGGCGGTAGCAGGGAACGACTGGTCGTCATCGGCGGCGACGCCGCGGGGATGTCCGCGGCGTCGCAGGCGCGTCGGATGAAGGGACCGGACGAGCTGGAGATCGTGGCGTTCGAGCGCGGGCACTTCAGCTCGTTCTCGGCGTGCGGCATCCCGTACTGGGTCGGCGGCGACGTGACCGACCGGGACGCGCTGATCGCGCGCACGCCCGAGGAGCACCGCGCCCGGGACATCGACCTCAGGATGCGCACCGAGGTCACGGAGATCGACGTGGCCGGCGGGCGGGTACGCGCGCGTGACGTCGATTCCGGCGCCGAGTCCTGGACGTCGTACGACAAGCTGGTGATCGGGACCGGGGCGCGCCCGATCCGGCCGGAGCTGCCGGGCGTCGACGCGCCCGGTGTGCACGGGGTGCAGACGCTGGACGACGGGCAGGCGCTGCTCGACACGCTGGCACGCACGCGTGGCCGTCGCGCGGTGGTCGTCGGTGCCGGGTACATCGGCGTGGAGATGGCCGAGGCGCTGATCAACCGCGGTTACGAGGTGACGGTCGTCAACCGCGGCCGGGAGCCGATGGCGACGCTCGACCCCGACATGGGCCGCATGGTGCACGCGGCGATGGAGGGCCTCGGCATCACCATGGTGAACGGCGCCGAGGTCACCAAGGTGCTGACCGGCGACGACGGCCGGGTCCGTGCGGTGGCCACGGAGGACGCCGAGTTCCCGGCGGACGTGGTGGTGCTCGGCATCGGGGTGCGCCCGGAGACGGGGCTCGCCCGGGCCGCGGGGCTGCCGCTCGGCGCGCACGGCGGGCTGCTGACCGACCTGGGGATGCGGGTGCGCGGCCACGAGAACATCTGGGCGGGCGGCGACTGCGTGGAGGTGCTCGACCTGGTCTCCGGGCGGGAGCGGCACATTCCGCTGGGCACGCACGCCAACAAGCACGGGCAGGTCATCGGCACCAACGTGGGCGGCGGCTACGCCACCTTCCCGGGCGTGGTCGGCACGGCGGTCAGCAAGGTGTGCGATCTGGAGATCGCGCGGACCGGTCTCAGGGAGAAGGACGCGCTGCGGGCGGGGCTGCGGTTCGTGACGGCGACCATCGAGTCCACCAGCCGTGCGGGCTACTACCCCAACGCCTCCCCCATGACGGTGAAGATGCTGGCGGAACGGCGCACCGGGCGGCTGCTGGGCGTGCAGATCGTCGGCCGTGAGGGCGCGGGCAAGCGGGTCGACATCGCCGCGGTGGCCCTCACGGCCGGGATGACGGTCGAGCAGATGACCGCCCTGGACCTGGGCTACGCGCCGCCCTTCTCCCCGGTGTGGGACCCGGTGCTGGTGGCCGCCCGCAAGGCGGTGCGGGCGGTCGAGGAGCAGCGCTGAGCGATGACGCCGAGCAGGGTGCCGGGCCCTACGCCGTGCCGTTGATGCGGTCGATGGCCTGCCGTGCCTGCTCGGCCGGGGGCCGGGACGGCAGGGAGGACACGGAGGCCGGGCCGGTCGCCGGCACGGGGGCGCTCACCGCGGGCGGCTGCTCACCGGCCGGCCTGGCGTGGGACGCGGCCCGCGCGGAGCGCAGCCGGTGGCTCACCGCCTCGTCCAGTGTCACCGGCCGCTGCGTCTGCGCGGCCAGCCGTCCCGCCTCCTGGCCGAGCCGGGCGACGTCCTCCCAGGGCAGCCGCAGCACGAGGGCGACCTCGGCCTCGCCGTCGGGCAGGGCGTGCAGCGCCGGAGCCGGTGTGACCCGTTCGTTCATCGCCTGATCCTCACGTCGTCCCCGCGCCCCGCCTTGCCCGGGCCGCGGGCGGTTGAGAGGGCATACGTACACACGGACGGGGGCGTTCAACGGGGCGGACCGATTCGCCGTCCGCGGGGCGGGCAGTAGTGACTCGTGGTCATCCCCGTCCATGACGTGAACCCGGCGCGCCGCACCCCGTGGGTGACGTACGCCCTGATCCTCGCGAACGTGCTGGTGTTCCTGTTCACCCCCGGCATGACCGGGTCGGCGACGGGCGACGGCAGCCTGGCGCAGATGTGCGACCTCCAGGCGTTCCTGGACCACTGGGCGGCGGTGCCGCAGGAGCTGCTCCAGCACCGGATGCCGCGCCTGGTGCCCACCGGCGCCGTGGGGGTCGGCCCGCGGGGTCCGGGCTGCGTGGTCGCGCCGCCGGGCTACGACAAGTCGCCGGAGCTGAGCGTCCTGACGGCGATGTTCCTGCACGGCGGCTGGCTGCACCTGCTGGGCAACATGCTGTTCCTGTGGATCTTCGGCAACAACGTCGAGGACCGGATGGGCCACGTCCCCTTTCTGCTCTTCTACGGCGTCTGCGGCTACGCGGCCACCTACGGCTTCGCCCTGCTCAACGCAGACTCGGGCGCCCCGCTGATCGGCGCGTCGGGCGCGATCGCCGGGGTGCTCGGCGCCTATCTGGTGCTGTATCCGAGGGCCCGCGTCTGGGTCCTGGTCCCCTTCCTGATCTTCCTGCCGCTGCGGTTGCCGGCCTGGCTGGTGCTGGGCTTCTGGTTCGCGCTCCAGGCGGTCTACTCCTCCGGCGGCGCCGTCTCCGACGCGGGCACCGTGGCGTACGTGGCCCACGTCGTCGGCTTCGTCGTCGGCATGCTGATCGCCTGGCCGCTCCGGCGGGGCACCCCTCCCCCGCCGGAGCCGCGCGGGCTGCTGTTCGGCAGGCGGGCGCGGCCCGGGTGGTGAGCGGCGGGCACGGCGTGCCGCGTACGGTCAGGCCGGGGCCGCCTCGCTCTGCGCGACGGGCGCCGGGGCGGTCCAGCGGATGCGGGTGCTGCACAGCGCGACGGCGCCCGCCGAGGCGGCGACGGCGCCCATGCCCCAGGCCAGGCCGCTCGCGCCGGCGATGAAGCCGATGAGGGGCGGGCCGGCCAGCAGCCCCGTGGTGCCCATGGCGGCGACCAGCGTCAGCGCGTCCGAGCCCTGCCGGGCGGCGGCGGCGTAGACGCAGGGGGTCACGGCGGCGATGCCCAGGCCCATGCAGGCGAAGCCCGCGAGGGCCGGTGCGACGCCGCCGCTGACGAGCGCGACGGCGAGTCCGGTACCGGCCACGGCGCTGCCGAGGAGAACGACCCGTCCGTCGCCCCAGCGGCTGCGCCAGCCGTCGGCGAAGAGGCGGGCGACGACCATCATCCCGGACACCACGGCGATGCCGAGCGGGGCGAGTTCCGCCGACGCCTTGGCGACGTCCTTGAGGTAGAGGGCGGACCAGTCGTTCATGGCACCCTCGGCGACCGTGCCGAAGACCATGGCACAGCACATCCACAGGGTCAGGCGGGAGGGGACGCTCCAGCGGCGCCGTTCGGGCTTCGGCTCGGCGGGAGTCTGCGCGGGGGCCGGGTCCGTCCCGTCGGGCGCGGTCTCCTCGTCGAGGAGTCCGGTGCGTGCCGTGGCGCCCAGTACGACGAGCAGGGCGACGGCGACCGCGAAGTGCGCCGTGACCGATTCGGTGGCGGCGGTCATGCCGGAGGCGAGCAGGGCCGCGAGCAGGGAGCCGGCGCTGAAGACGGCGTGCAGCCTCGCCATCGTGTTGCGTGCGTGCCGTGCCTCCAGGGCCGCTCCCTGCGCGTTCATGGCCACGTTCAGGCAGCCGACGAGGACGCCGTCGACGCACATCACCAGCAGGGCCACGGGGTAGTCGGGAGCCGCCGCCAGGGCGAGCAGCAGCAGGGCCAGGCCCAGTTGGGACAGCAGCGCGAGCCGGCGGGAACCCATGCGGCGCATCAGCCAGGCGACCGCCGGGAAGGACACCGCCGCGCCGATCCCCGCGGCCATCAGGAGCACCCCCACCTCGGCCGCGCTCAGGTCCAGGTCGGCCTTGACGGCCGGGATGCGCGCGGCCCAGGTGGCGTACTGGAAGCCGAGGGACAGGAACAGCGCGGCGATGGCCAACTGGCCGCGCAGGAGGGGGTCGTGGAGTCTGAACACGCGCAATCAGCTCACTTCGCGCAGGGTGGGTTCGGGCGGGGAGAGGGACGGGCGGGCACGGGCCCGGGGGGCGGCCGCCACCGGTTTGGACATGTAGACGGCGCCGCCTCCGTACGCGTCGCCGGGCACCACGCCCGGCTCGGGCACGAAGCCGCGCGCCGACCAGAAACGCTCGGTGCCGCCCACGGCGACCAGGGAGATCCGCTGGTCCCCGCGGGCCCGGGCGGTGCCGGTGAGGTGGTGCAGGAGGTGCCGGGCGAGTCCTTGGCGGCGCAGGCCCGGGGCGACGACGATGTCGTGCAGGTGGAGGTTGCCCGGCGGGAAGGCGGACGGCTCTCCCGGCGGTCCCTCCGGCCGCGCCAGGTCCGGGTAGCGGTGCGGCGCATACGGCAGCGCGAGCACGTAGCCGGCCGTACGGGCGCCGACGTCCACGACGAAGCAGGTGTCCGGCGACACCGCCGCCCTGGACTGCAGCGCGGCGCGGCCCTCCGACAGGCCGAGGCCGGTGTAGGCGTCCCGTTCCAGCGCCGCGACCGCGTCCCAGTCGCCGTCGGCGAGGGGGCGTACGCGTACGGGGTCAGTCATCGGCGCCGGCCCCCTCCGGGCGGTCCGCCCAGGCGTGAGGGAGCGGGGCGAAGCCGTTGAAGCCCAGGGTCGTGTAGCTGGTCGCGTAGGCGCCGCAGGACAGCACCCAGACCGGGTCGCCGGAGGCCAGCGTCGCGGGCACCGGGACCAGTCCCTCCTCGTGGGAGTAGGCGTCGTCGCTGTCGCAGGTGGGTCCGGCGACGACGGCGGGGACGTACGGGCCGTCGGGGTGGTGGCCCGGGAAGACCAGCCGGTACTGCAGGGCGTCCATCTCGTACAGGCCGTTGAACTTGCCGCAGCTCAGGTACAGCCAGTGCTGCCGTTCGCCGCCCGCCGCCCGGCGTTCGGTGAGGCGGGTGACGTGGGCGCGGATCGCGCCGTGGTCGGCGACGAGGTGGCGGCCGGGTTCGACGACGAAGTCCAGGGGGCCGCCGTGGATCCGGCGCAGCTCGTCCATGCCCTCCCGGATCACCGCGAAGATCTTGTCCAGCGGCGGGTCGAGGGGGGTGCCGCGCCGGTCGCGGTAGCCGAGGGCGGGCAGGCCGCCGCCGAGGTTGACGTGGTCGACGCGGATGCCGCGCCGGCCGAGGGCGCGCAGCACGTCGCCCAGGTCCTCGGCGGCGGCGTGCCACCCCTCCCCGGTCATCTGCTGGGAGCCGACGTGCACGGACAGGCCCGCGGGCACGAGCCCGGCGTCGCGGGCCGCCTCCAGCACCCGGACGGCGTCGCCGGGCGGGCAGCCGAACTTGTCGCTCAGCCCCCACACCGCGCCCGCGCCCCCGGTCGCCACCCGGCAGAAGACGCGGGCGCCGGGGGCGTGTTCGGCGAGGGCGGCCACGTCCTGGACGCTGTCGGTGGCGAAGGTGCGCACGCCGATCCGGTACGCCTCGGCGATGTTCCGGTCGGACTTGACGGTGTTGCCGTAGTGCACGCGGCCGACCGGTACCCCGGCCCGCAGTGCCTGTTCGACCTCGCCGGGACTGGCCGCGTCGGCACCGGCGCCCCGGCGGGCCAGGGCGGTCAGGACCTCGTCGAGCGGGCAGGCCTTCATCGCGAACCGCACCTGTACACCGGGGAGTTCGCGGCGCAGGGCGTCGTGGCGCGCCTCGATGCCGGCGAGGTCGTACACGAGCCGGTCCTCGGTGGCGGCGGCAAGGGCGGCGGCGAGGGGCGCGCTGAGGCCATCGGCCGTCGGCGCGCTCACCGCGGGTGTCCCTCGGGCAGTTCGACGGGGGTGGCTTTGGCGGCGGTCACCATGCCCTCCCACGCCTCCGTGAGCAGGGCGAAGTCCGCCATGTCGTCGCGTGCCTCGTCGAGGAGGCGTGCGCGGCGGGCGGCCAGGTGGTCGGCGACGTCGGCGTATGCGCCGCCGAGCCGTCGGTGGGCGGTGTCGAGGGCGTCGAGTCTGCGGACGTTCTCGGCGGGGTCGAGGCCGGTGCTCTCGCGGGCCAGGGCGGCGACGGCAGCGGGGCGGGCTCGGCCGTGCTCGTCCAGCAGGGTGTCGCCCGCCTCGGCCATGCGGTCGTAGACGTGGTGGAAGTAGAGCATCGACAGCAGGAACTTGGCGAAGCGGGTCTGGTAGGCCAGGAAGCCGGTTCCCGTCCGGCGTTCCCCGGTGTAGTAGTTGACGATGTTGCGGTTGTGCAGCACGCCGGGCAGCCGGGCGTCGTGCACGAGGTGGATGAGGAAGTAGTCGCTGCCGATGGTGTCCCGGGCGGGCGGCAGCGGCACGCGTTCGGTGACCGTCGCGGCGTGGAAGGCGATGTTGCACATGTCCACGCGCATCGGGTCGACCACCGTCAGCGTCGCGCGGTCGGCCGTGAAGGGTTCGGTGCCGGCGCCGGTGAACGACTCCTCGACCAGCTCGCGTTTCCGTTCGGCGGACCAGTGCTCGGGTGCCCAGAGGGAGACGACGTCGCGGTACACGTCGGGGTCGGCGTCCCGTATCCGGGCGATGTCGACGGAGAGTTCGCCCACGAAGGAGCTGCCGACCATGGCGACCCGCCGCTCCATCAGGTGCTCCGGCAGCGCCGACTCCGTGACACCGGCCACCGCGTCGGCGGCGCGTGCGCCGAGGGACAGCAGCTCGTGGTGGACGGGGAAGACCGTACGGCCGTCGACGCGCTGGTAGCGGCTGTCGGAGTCCCTGCGGTGGACGGAGTCGCAGCCGAGCGCGGCCGCGATCAGGAAGGCGCGGTTGGTGCAGGCACCGTAGGACAGCCCGTCGGGGAGCATCAGGTCGAGGAGCAGTTCGGGCTTGGTGCTGCCGGAGCGTGCCGTCACCCGGGTGAGGAAGTCGCGCTGGGCGGCCTCGTCGAGGTGGTGGGCGGTGATCCGGGGGTGGTCGGGCAGTCGCCGCAAGGCGTCGGTGTGGGCGGCGCGGTCCTCGGGCGGGCAGGAGTCGAGGACGAGCAGGTGGACATCGATGTCGAAGTGGCCGGCGGCGTAGGCGGCTTCCTCGCCGAGGGCCGTGATCGTCTCCGGGCAGTGCCGGTTGGTGGGGAGGGTCAGGCAGATACGGCGCATGCGGCGTCCCCGGTGCCCTCGTCGGTCGCCTCGTTCGTGTCGCCGCCGTTGGTCGCGGCGTCCGCGTGCCAGGACGTGAGGCCCAGCAACTTTGCGCCGAGCTCGGTCAGTTCGGCGGGGCCGTACCGCTCCGACTCGGGGCGTCGGGCGTCGCCGAGAAGGGTGGCGTTCCAGTCCGGGGTGGCGAGGGTGCGCCAGGAGTCGACACGGGAGTCGCGCAGGGTGCGGTGGGTCTCCAGGGCGGGCATCATCGACAGGTACTGGACCGCTCGGACGCCCTCGCCGGAGACGTTGGGTGCGACGCCGTGGGCCAGCAGGCCGTTCCAGATGAGCAGGTCGCCGGCCTCCAGGTCGGGCCGTACGACGGGCATGTCCTCGCGGTCGATCGCGGGCCGGATGGGGTCGCGGTCGTCGGGCTGGAGGGCCTTCCAGCGGTCGAAGCGGCGGAACAGCTCGGGGCAGCACTGGAAGCCGCCGTGGTCGGGCTTGGTGTCGTTGAGCGCGATGATGCCCTGGACGCGCTGCGGCAGGACGCCCTGGGAGGTGTCGACGTCCCAGTGCAGTTCGATGTCGAAGCCGCGGTCGGGCTTGTCGATGAGCGCGCGGTCGCGGTTGCCGACGTTGGGCGGGTTGAGGTTGAGCCGGTCCAGGGTGACCCACAGCTCCTCGCAGTCCCACACGTCGACGAAGGCGTCGTAGACGCGCTGGGTCTGGCGGCTGTCCCAGATGAGCTGGTGGTGGTAGGCCTCGACGAAGCCGTAGATGTGCAGCTCGCGGTCGAGGTCGGAGCGGTACTCGCGGTCCTGGTACCAGGTGTCGGGACGTTCGGGGTCGAGTCCCTGGAACTCCCAGGCGAAGTCGAGCAGTCGGCGCGCGGAGTCGGCGGGTATGGCCTCCTTCACCACGACGTAGCCGTACGTCTGCCAGTGGGCGAAGTCCTCCTCGGACAGCACCCGCAGCGGCCGTGTCTTGCGGAGGTCGCGCAACTGGGTGCGGGCCAGGTAGGTGTCGGCGTCCGCGCTGAAGTAGGGCAGGTCCGACGGGGCTCGGTGGAGGTAGGAATCGGGCGTCGCCATGTGGTGCTCCAGATCCTCGCCGTCGCCCCGTGCGGGCAACGGCGGTGCGTGCGACGGTGGTCGGCCGTCGCACATGAGGTCGGTGGTGGCAGCGGGAGCCCGCTCGCGGCACGGGGCGGGAGCGGGGGGACGGGGCGGCTGGGACGGGTGGTTCCCGGCCCGCGCTCCCGTCCGGAATGGTCGTCTCGTCCGGGGTGGTCGTCACGGAAGTCGTCGCCACGGCAGCGGTCTGCGCAGTCCGGCCGCGGCTGGTGTCCGGCGTGGAAACAGGAGTCACATGAGCCCCTCGCCGAACTTGCGCCTCACAATGGACTAGACCAAGGGAAGGTGTCAACACCCCTTCGGACTAGGCAAGTTGTTACTTCCGAGTTGGCTTCAGGCGCCCTTGACACGTCTGGTTAACCTGAACGCGCACCCCCTTGGTCTATACCAAGAAGCCATCCGAAAGGCGCGGCCGATGTCCTCAAGCAAGCACAGCAGCGCGTTGCGTCGGCTCGCGCTCTCCGTCCTGCAACCGGGTTTCGTGGGCACCGAGGCCCCCGACTGGATCCTGCGCGACATCGGCGACGGGCTGGCCTCCGTCGTCCTCTTCTCCCGCAACATCGTCTCCGCCGAGCAGGTGGCCCGGCTGACCGGCCGGCTCCGCGCCGAGAACCCCGACCTGATCGTCGCGATCGACGAGGAGGCCGGCGACGTCACCCGCATCGAGTCCGCCACCGGCTCGTCCCGGCCGGGCAACTTCGCCCTCGGCACCGTCGACGACGCGGAACTCACCGAGGCCGTGGCCGCCGACCTCGGCCGGCAGCTGCGCGCCGCCGGGGTGAGCCTCGACTACGCGCCGAGCGCGGACGTCAACTCCAACCCGGACAACCCGATCATCGGGGTGCGCTCCTTCGGCTCGGACCCCGACGTGGTCTCCCGCCACACCGCCGCATGGATCCGGGGGCTCCAGTCGTCCGGCGTCGCCGCCTGCGCCAAGCACTTCCCCGGCCACGGGGACGTCGCCGTCGACTCCCACCACGACCTGCCCTCCTACCCGGCCGGGCGTGAGGAGATCGCCGCCCAGGCGCTGCCCCCGTTCCGGGCCGCCGTCGCGGCCGGCGTGCGCGCGGTCATGAGCGGCCACCTGCTGGTCCCGGCCTACGACCCCGACCTCCCGGCCACGCTGAGCCGTCGGATCCTGCACGGCCTGCTGCGCGAGGAGCTGGGCTTCGACGGCCTGGTCGTCAGCGACGCCATCGAGATGGGCGCGGTCACGCGGCGCTACGGCATCGACGGTGCCACGGTGAAGGCCGTCGCCGCCGGGGTGGACGCCGTCTGCGTGGGCGGCGAGAGCGCCGAGGAGGCCACCGTCGCGCTGCTGGTCGAGGCGCTGACCACCGCGGTGACGGGCGGGGAGCTGCCCGAGGAGCGGCTGGCCGGGGCGGCGGACCGGGTACGGGAGTTCGCCCGCTGGTCGGCCGGGCTGCGGGCGGCCGGGGACGCCGGGACCGTCGGGACGACGGCCGGGGACGGCATCGGGCACGTCGCCGCGCGCCGGGCCGTGCGCCTCACCGGCGCCGCGCGGGCCGTCCTGCCGCTGACGGCCGCCCCGCATGTGGTCGAGCTGGCACCGGTGACCAACATGGCCATCGGCAAGGAGACCCCGTGGGGCGTGGCCGGCCCGCTGCGTGACCGGCTGCCCGGTACGACCTCGGTGCGGGTGCGCGGGCAGGAGCTGGAGGAGGGGACGGTGGCGCTGGAGCGCTGCGCGCTCGAACCGGCCGCGGGGCGCCCGCTGGTGATCGTCGCCCGCGACGCGGCCCGGCACGCGTGGATGAGCCGTGCCGTGACCGGCCTGACCGCCGCCCGCCCGGACGCGATCGTCGTGGAGATGGGCCTGCCGGGCACCTCCACCACGGCGGCCGCCCAGATCTTCACCCACGGCGCGAGCGCGGCCTCGGGGGCGGCCGCGGCGGAGGTCCTGACGACGACGTCGGCGGGCTGAGCGGGGGCCGCGCCCAGGAGCCGATCCGGGGCGGCCCGGCATTCCGTCGAGGCGGAGAGACCGAGGGCGAGATCACGCCCCTCGGTCGTCCGCCTCCCCCGCCGTGCTCGCGGTCACCCGTGCCGGCGCACCGCCCGCCCGCAGGCCCGGGCGCGACGCGGGCGAGCCGGCACCCGGGCGTGCGTGCGTCAGCGCGCGGTCTGCGTGTGGACGTACTCCACGAGGCGGGTCAGCGCGTCCGGGTCGGTGGTCGGCAGGACGCCGTGGCCGAGGTTGAAGACGTGGCCCTCCAGGTCCGCCGCCGCGTCCAGGATCTCGCGCGTCTTGCTCTCGACCGCCTCCCGGCCGGCGAAGAGGACGGCCGGGTCCAGGTTGCCCTGGAGCGCCTTGCCGGGGCCGACTCGGCGGGCCGCCTCGTCCAGCGGGACGCGCCAGTCGACGCCGACGACGTCCGCGCCCGCCTCGCCGAGGAGGCCGAGCAGCTCGCCGGTGCCGACACCGAAGTGGATGCGCGGCACGCCGTACCGGGAGACGGCGTCGAAGACCTTGCGGGAGGCGGGCAGCACCGAGCGGCGGTAGTCCGCCGGGGACAGGGCGCCGACCCAGGAGTCGAAGAGCTGGACCGCGCTCGCGCCCGCCTCGATCTGGACCTCGAGGAACGCGGCCGTGATGCCGGCGAGCCGGTCCAGGAGGTCGGCCCACAGCTGCGGGTCGCCGTACATCAGGGCCTTGGTGTGCTCGTGGTTGCGGGACGGGCCGCCCTCCACGAGATAGCTGGCGAGAGTGAACGGCGCGCCGGCGAAGCCGATCAGCGGGGTGGCGCCGAGCTCGCGGGTGAGCAGACCGAAGGCCTCGGTGACGTAGGTGACGTCCTCGGGGGTGAGGTCGCGCAGCCGCGCCAGGTCCGCGCGGGTGCGGATCGGGTCGGCGATGACCGGGCCGACGCCTGGCTTGATGTCGAGGTCGATGCCGATGGCCTTGAGCGGGACCACGATGTCGCTGAAGTAGATCGCCGCGTCCACGCCGTGCCGGCGCACGGGCTGGAGGGTGATCTCGGCGACCAGTTCCGGCCGCATGCAGGACTCGAGCATCGGGATGCCCTCGCGCACCTTCAGGTACTCCGGCAGCGAGCGCCCGGCCTGCCGCATGAACCACACGGGCGTGTGCGGCACCGGCTCACGCCTGCACGCCTTGAGGAACGCGGAGTCGTACGTGGCGGTCGGCGGCTGGCCCGCGGGGCTCTGGTTGGCACTCACACCGGCAAGTCTCGCACGACCCCGCAGCGGCACCGGACCACGGGTGGGGCGGCTCCCGCGCGCCCCCGCGAGGCCGCGTGATCCGGACATCGCGCCCGCACGCGGGTGTCCCTCCCTGCACCGGGCCGCCGTTCCGCTTAATGTTCCCCGCATGGCTGCGGCTCAGGGACGACTGTCGGACGGCGCTGGCGGAATGGACGACGCGAAGGGGACCGAGGAAGAGGCCCGGCACAAAGGGAATCACAACGGAAGTAACGGAAGCAGCGGGAGCAACGGAGGCACCGGTGGTGCCGTGCCCGGCGGGAGTACGGTGCCGCCCGCCTTCACGGCCGCCGTGGAGGCACTGCGGGCCGCTCGGCTGCGGCCGCAGATCGAGGTGGAGGCCACCCGCGCCCCGCAGCGGCTCGCCCCGCACGCCTACGCGCTCGAGGCCGCGGTCGTCGACGGCGACGAGGAGCTGGCGGACGGGCGGCTGGTGCTGCTGCACGAACCGGCCGGCCACGAGGCCTGGCACGGGACCTTCCGGCTGGTGACGCTGGTGCGGGCCGAGCTGGAACCGGAGATGGCGGCGGACCCGCTGCTGCCGGACGTGTGCTGGTCCTGGCTGACCGGCGCGCTCCAGGCGCGCGGGCTGACGTACGGAGAACCCAGCGGCACGGTCACGCGTGCGAGTTCCCACTACTTCGGAGGGCTCTCGGCCCGGCCGTCCGCCTCGCAGATCGAGATCCGTGCGTCCTGGACGCCGCGCGAGTCCCTGGGCGGCGTCCCGGACACCGCGGCGCACCTCTCCTCCTGGTGCGACCTGCTGGCCCAGGTCGCGGGCCTGCCGCCGGCCGCGCCGGGCGACGCCTCCGTCGTGACGCTGCCGCAGCGGCGCGGCCCGCAGTCGCGCTGATCCCGCCAGCCGTCGTTCTTGTTTCCGGGCGTGGGGTCAGCATGCCCGGAGGAGGTTCCGTCACTTTGTCGACACGACCACTTTCGGGCTCGTATCGACAAAGTGTGAAACCGTTCGATCTTCGAATGATCGACAGCGTGTCCGAATTGCTCGGATTGTTACTCACCAGATCGTGATCATTCTCTAAAGGCGGACGCCTTCGGTGCCGAAGACGACTGTGACCTTGAAAGCACGGTTCGTCCCGGCTTCCCCCATGAGCCGGCCCCGTCCCCGCACCCCAGGAGGCCTGGTGTCCGTTCTCCTCGAGCAGCCTGCAAGCCTGGTCGCCTACCGCCCGAACAAGCCGACCGCCATGGTGGTCGTGGCCGACCCGCGCGTCCGTTCCACCGTCACCCGCCACCTGTGGGCGCTCGGTGTGCGCGACGTCATCGAGGCCTCGTCCGTCGCGGAGGCTCGTCCCCGCATCGGCAACCCCCGCGACATCTGCGTCGCCGACGTCCACCTCCCCGACGGCTCCGGCCTGACCCTGCTGTCGGAGACCCGCGCCGCGGGCTGGCCCAACGGGCTCGCCCTGTCCGCCGCCGACGACATCGGCGCCGTGCGCAACGCCCTCGCCGGCGGCGTCAAGGGCTACGTCGTCACCGGCACCCGTACCAACGTCGGGCTCCCCACCCGGCCGGGCGCCGCCCCCATCGGCGCCGCCGCCGCCCGTCTGCACCGCCGTCCCCCGGGCGCCCCGAGCCACCCGGGCGGCTACCGCGAGCTCTCCGGCCGCGAGGTGGAGGTGCTGCGCCTGGTCGCCGAGGGCCAGTCGAACAAGGCGATCGGCGTCTCGATGGGCCTGTCCGCCCTCACCGTCAAGAGCCACCTGGCCCGCATCGCCCGCAAGCTCGGCACCGGCGACCGCGCCGGGATGGTCGCGGTGGCCCTGCGCACGGGGATCATCCACTGACCGCCCCGATCTCCCCGCTCCCCGCTTCCGCCCCGCTCCCCCGACGACGCCCCCGTGAAGCCGATCTTTCACTGACCTGACTGGTTTACGACCCCCCGGCGCCCGCCGACGGAACGTTCCGTCGGCGGGCGCCGTCGATCCACCGATACCCTTGACAGGTGACCGACGCCCACGAAACCGCAGCAGACCGTTCACTGCGAACCACCGGAGGCGCCCCTCCGGACGACGCCGGATCTTCTGTGAGCCGGGCGCCGATCCCCTTGCTCGAACCACGCGAGGGCATTCCGCCGGTGATCGCCGACGCGGAGACCCTCGCCGAGGTGACCGCCGCCTTCGCCGCCGGGAGCGGCCCCGTCGCCGTCGACGCCGAGCGCGCCTCCGGGTACCGCTACGGGCAGCGCGCGTACCTGGTGCAGCTGCGCCGCGAGGGCGCGGGGACGGCGCTGATCGACCCGGTGGCCTGCCCGGACCTGTCCGGCCTCGGCGCGGCGATCGCCGACGCCGAGTGGGTACTGCACGCGGCCACCCAGGACCTGCCGTGCCTGCGGGAAATAGGGATGGTGCCCACCCGCCTCTTCGACACCGAGCTGGCCGGGCGGCTGGCCGGGTTCCCGCGCGTCGGCCTGGGCGCGATGGTGGAGAACGTCCTGGGCTTCGTCCTGGAGAAGGGCCACTCGGCCGTCGACTGGTCGACGCGCCCGCTGCCCGAGCCGTGGCTGCGCTACGCCGCGCTCGACGTGGAGCTGCTGGTCGACCTGCGGGACGCGCTGGAGAAGGAGCTGGACCGGCAGGGCAAGCTGGAGTGGGCCCGGCAGGAGTTCGACGCGATCGCGTCGGCCCCGCCGCCCGAGCCGCGCAAGGATCCGTGGCGCCGTACGTCCGGCATGCACAAGGTGCGCAGGCGCCGGCAGCTCGCCGTGGTGCGGGAGCTGTGGCAGGCCCGGGACCGGATCGCGCAGCGCCGGGACGTCTCCCCCGGCAAGGTGCTCGGTGATGCGGCCATCGTCGAAGCCGCGCTCGCCCTGCCGCCCAACGCACACGCGCTGGCCGCGCTGAACGGGTTCGGGCGGGTCAACCGCCGGCAGCTGGAGCAGTGGCAGTCGTCGGTCGACCGGGCCAGGGCGCTGTCCGAGTCGCAGCTGCCGCAGCCCGGCCAGCCGGTGACGGGCCCCCCGCCGCCGCGGGCCTGGGCCGACAAGGACCCGGCGGCCGCGGCCCGGCTGACCGCGGCACGTGCGGGAGTGACGGCGCTGGCCGAGGTGCTGAACATGCCCCAGGAGAACCTGATCACGCCGGACACCGTGCGCCGGGTCTGCTGGCAGCCGCCCGCGACGATCGACGCCGAGTCGGTGAGCGCGGCCCTCGCCGGACACGGGGCCCGTCCCTGGCAGGTGGAGCAGGTGACGCCGGTCCTGGTGGCGGCGCTGAGCGGGGAGGCGTCGTAGTCGGCGCGCGACGACGGATTCCGGCCGGATCCCGGAGGGGACACCCTTCCGGCCGGATCCCGGAGGGGACACCCGGCCTGACCCCGGAGCGGACGTCCGGGCGGACCGGCCTGATCCCGGAGCGGACGTCCGGGCGGACCGGCCTGATCCCGGAGCGGACGTCCGGGCGGATCCCCGAGCGGACCCGGCCTGATCCCGGAGCGAGCGTCCGGCCGGTCGCCCGACCGGACGTGCCTGAGTGGTGCTCCGCTGGTGTGACGGACGGTGTGACCTTCGCCGCTCCCGCCGGGGGGACTGGGCAGCTACGTTACCCACAAGTAGCATGGGGCTGAGCGCGCGCTCAGTGCATGCGTGCCGCAGCAGTGCCATCCCGCACCCTGGAGGAGAGCCATCGTGCCTCGTACCGTCAGGGACGTCGTCTTCGTCGACGGCGTCCGCACCCCGTTCGGCAAGGCGGGCCCGAAGGGCATCTACCACGAGACCCGCGCCGACGACCTGGTCGTGAAGGCGATCCGGGAGCTGCTGCGCCGCAACCCCGGTCTCGACCCCAAGAAGATCGACGAGGTCGCCGTCGCCGCGACCACTCAGATCGGCGACCAGGGCCTGACCATCGGCCGCACCGCCGGCATCCTGGCGGGCCTGCCCACCTCGGTCCCGGGCTACTCCATCGACCGCATGTGCGCGGGCGCCCTGACCGCCGTCACCACGGTGGCCGGCTCGGTCGCGTTCGGGGCGTACGACGTCGCCATCGCGGGCGGTGTCGAGCACATGGGCCGCCACCCGATGGGCGAGGGCGTCGACCCGAACCCGCGGTTCGTCAGCGAGAAGCTGGTCGACGAGTCCGCCCTGTTCATGGGCATGACGGCGGAGAACCTGCACGACCGCTACCCGTCGATCACCAAGCAGCGCGCCGACGAGTACGCCGTGCGCTCGCAGGAGAAGGCCGCCAAGGCGTACGCCAACGGCCAGATCCAGGCCGACCTGGTGCCGATCTCGGTGCGCCGCACCAACGAGGAGGCCGGCGAGACGGGCTGGGGCCTGGTCACGGCCGACGAGCCGATGCGCCCCGGCACCACGCTGGAGAACCTGGCCGGCCTGAAGACGCCGTTCCGCGTGCACGGCCGGGTCACCGCGGGCAACGCGGCCGGTCTGAACGACGGCGCGACCGCCTCCCTGATCGCGAGCGAGGACTTCGCCCGCGAGAACGACCTGCCGGTCAAGATGCGCCTTGTCTCCTACGCCTTCGCGGGCGTCGAGCCGGAGGTCATGGGCTACGGCCCGATCCCGGCCACGGAGAAGGCCCTGGCCCAGGCCGGGCTGTCGATCTCCGACATCGGCCTGTTCGAGATCAACGAGGCCTTCGCCGTCCAGGTCCTCGCGTTCCTGGAGCACTACGGCATCGCCGATGACGACGCCCGCGTCAACCAGTACGGCGGCGCCATCGCCTTCGGCCACCCGCTGGCCTCCTCCGGCGTCCGCCTGATGACGCAGCTGGCCCGCCAGTTCGAGGAGCAGCCGAACGTCCGCTACGGCCTGACCACCATGTGCGTCGGCTTCGGCATGGGCGCGACGGTCATCTGGGAGAACCCGCACTTCGAGGGGGACAAGTGAGCACCACCGCAGAGCTGCTGAAGGGTGCGGCCGAGCTGTTCCCCGGCGAGGTCGTCACGAGCGCCCACGTGCGCCACTTCGACCTCCCCCTGGGAGCCGGCCGCTTCGCCCTCATCACCCTGGACAACGGCCACGACCACACCAAGCCGACCACGCTCGGCCCGCAGTCGCTGGCGAACATCGACGCCGCCCTCGACCAGGTCGAGAAGGAGGCCGCGGACGGCGACATCGTCGGCGTCGGCGTCACCGGCAAGCCGTTCATCTTCGCGGTCGGCGCCGACCTCAAGGGCGTCGAGCTGCTCAAGCGGCACGAGGACGCGCTGGCCATCGGCAAGGGCGGCCACGACGTCCTCAAGCGCCTGGCGAACCTCGCGGTGCCGTCCTTCGCGTACTACAACGGCGCCTCCATGGGCGGCGGCGTGGAGATCGGCCTGCACTGCACCTACCGCACGGTGTCGGCGGCCCTCCCGGCCTTCTCCCTCCCCGAGGTCTTCCTCGGCCTGGTCCCCGGCTGGGGCGGCTGCACCCTGCTGCCGAACCTGATCGGCGCCGACAAGGCCGTCTCGGTCATCATCGAGAACAGCCTCAACCAGAACAAGCAGCTCAAGGGCAAGCAGGTCTTCGAGCTCGGCATCGCCGACGCGATCTTCGAGGGCGCGGACTTCCTGGAGCAGTCGCTGCTGTGGACGGCGTCCGTCCTCAAGGGCGAGATCACCGTCGAGCGTCCGCTGATCGACCGCGGCGAGGCCTGGGACCAGGCCGTCGCCAGGGGCCGCTTCATCGCCGACGGCAAGGTGCACGGCGCCGCCCCGGCCGCCTACCGCGCCCTGGACATCATCGCCGCCGCCAAGAACGGCGACCTCCAGCAGGGCTACGACGCCGAGGACCAGGCCCTCGCCGACCTCATCATGGGCGGCGAACTGCGCTCCGGCATCTACGCCTTCAACCTGGTGCAGAAGCGCGGCAAGCGCCCCGCGGGCGCCCCGGACAAGTCGCTGGCCCGCCCGGTGACGAAGGTGGGCGTGGTGGGCGCCGGCCTGATGGCCAGCCAGCTCGCGCTGCTCTTCCTGCGCCGCCTGGAGGTCCCGGTCGTCCTCACGGACATCGACCAGGAGCGCGTCGACAAGGGTGTGGGCTACGTCCACGCCGAGATCGACAAGCTGCTCGGCAAGGGCCGCATCAACCAGGACAAGGCGAACCGCCTCAAGGCCCTGGTCACCGGTGTCCTGGACAAGGCCGAGGGTTTCGCGGACGCGGACTTCATCATCGAGGCCGTGTTCGAGGAGATGGGCGTCAAGCAGAAGGTGTTCGCGGAGGTCGAGGCGGTCGCCCCGGCGCACGCCATCCTCGCCACGAACACCTCCTCCCTCTCCGTCTCGGAGATGGCGTCGAAGCTGAAGCACCCCGAGCGGGTCGTCGGCTTCCACTTCTTCAACCCGGTCGCGATCCTCCCGCTGCTGGAGATCGTCCGCGGCGAGCAGACCGACGACGCCTCGCTGGCCACGGCGTTCGGCGTCGCCAAGAAGCTGAAGAAGACCGCGGTCCTGGTCAAGGACGCCCCGGCGTTCGTCGTGAACCGCATCCTGACCCGCTTCATGGGCGAGATCCAGAACGTCATCGACGAGGGCACGCCGGTCGCGGTGGCGGAGAAGGCGGTCGAGCCGCTCGGCCTGCCGATGTCCCCGCTGGTCCTCCTCGAGCTGGTCGGCCCGGCCATCGGCCTGCACGTCTCGGAGACCCTCAACCGGGCCTTCCCGGAGCGCTTCACGGTCTCCCCGAACCTGAAGGCCGTCGTCGAGGCGGGCAAGCGCGGTTTCTACGTCTACGACAGCGGCAAGCCCGAGCTGGACCCGGAGGTCGCCGCGCTGCTGAAGCAGGGCGACACCGTCCTCACCGAGGACCAGGTCCGCGACCGCGTCCTGGACGCGGTGGCCCAGGAGATCGGCCTGATGCTCGACGAGGGCGTCGTCGCCGAGGCCCAGGACATCGACCTCTGCCTGATCACCGGCGCCGGCTGGCCCTTCCACCTGGGCGGCATCACGCCGTACCTGGACCGCGAGGGCGTCGCCGAGCGGGTGAACGGGAAGCGGTTCCTGGCGCAGGGCGTGGCCAGCGTTCCGGCGTAGGCGCGCTGCTCGCAGCATGAAAGTGGCCCCCGCCCGAGGCGGGGGCCACTTTCGCCTGCCGCGCGCCGGGTTTACCCGTCCGACGCTGCGAGCTCGGCGATCGCGGCCGTTGCGCGGGCACAGTTGTTGCGGTCCTCGAAGGCGAAGAAGGCACGCGCCCGGTAGTCGTACTCCGGCTCGCGTACGCATCCGTTGCTGAGGTAGCGGATCACTTCGGTCACCACTTCCTCCACGTTGCCGCACACCGGCCCGAACCCGTCGTACGCGGCTTCGAAGTACCCCTTCCTGGCGTGCTTCGCCCAGTACTCGTCCGGGTCGAACCGGGCGTAGACCAGCGGTGTGCCGAGGTAGGCCATGTCGAAGTGGACCGAGGACCAGTCGGTGATGAACAGGTCGCACTGGCGCAGGGCCGTCTGGACACTGACTTTCGTCTGGTCCAGGCGCTGTACGCGTGGGTGGTCCGGCACCACTCCGTCGATCATGTTCCGCATCTCGTAGTGCGGAAGGAAGTCGAGCACGTAGTCGTAGTGCTCCAGCGCCTCCATCAGCTTGGGGTGGCGCAGCAGCTGCACCATGAACTCCCGGTAGGTCGACTCCCGGAAGATCTCGTCTACCGCGTCCCGGTCGGCACCGTCCTGCTGGAGGTAGGACGGGATCGTCAGGTACTTGCGCCAGGTGGGCATCAGCAGGACACGCCGACGGCCGCGGTCCGGCTGCAGGGCGTCGAAGCGCGGAAAGCCCAGCGCCTTGGCCTGGTCACCGTAGTGCATGTGCTCGGAGAAGTACTGGGCCTCCCGGTCACTGGTCGCGAACACCAGGTCCACGCCTGTCCGGTTGCGGTGCAGTGCCTTGCTGCCGTCCTCGTCGGTGACGCCGTGCTGGAGGAAGACCCGCCGGGCCCCGATACGCCAGTTGAGGTGCTTGAGGTACTTCGTGCGGTCCCAGCCGTCGGGAAGCATGTACGAGTCGATGTCGTAGGCGTTGATGAGCAGCGACGCGTGCAGCATGAGGAGCTTGTGCTTCCAGGAGCTGTGCGCCACCACGTTCCCGAGGCCCTTCAGCTTGGCCCGGTCCGCGCTGCCCTTGTCGATGACGTAGTAGGCCTTGCGGCGGCGCTCGTGCTTACGCAGATAGGTGAACAGATGCAGACTGTTGTCCTGTGCGGTGTCCTTGCGCTCGCCGATCAGCCAGATTTCCTTGTGGCGGAAGAACCTCAGTGTGGCCCGCCGGATGGCGCGGGCCCGCCAGAAGGGTGCCTTGCGCTTCTTCTGGTCACGGTCCAGCCCCTCGAGGAACTCTTCCCAGTCCTTGTCCCCGTCCCGGCCCCGCGCTTCGCGTACGACCAGGACGGCGTTGTCCTTGCCCCTGGACTGCGGAAGGACCCAGCGGTCCGCAACCTTCATGGGACGGGCGCCGCGCAACATCGCCGTGGTGGTCATGCACGGCCGCGAGACGTCACGGCCGGTGGTGCAGAACACCAGCTTCAACGGGAACTCGCCGTCCGAGAGGGCGCTGGCCGGCACGATCGCCTCGAACCCGCCCCAGGCGAGGTCGTCACGGGTGGCCAGCAGATCGCTGCGCCAGACCTGCTTCGCGGGCACCATCTGCCCGCTCTTCTCCACCCACAGTTGCAGTCGATTGCGCATGGGGCGCCCCATGGGGAGTCCGTTGAGGACAAACCGGCCGGCGACGAGGATTCCGCCGGATCCCTGGTCGGCCTGGATCCGTTCCACGTGCACGCTCGTGGAGGAGATCTTCGTCAGCGGAAGCAGCGCGCTCGGTACCGCGACATCGAGGTAGAGGTCCCCTCCCCGTCCGTATACGCCGGTGATCGCCTGCTCCGGGCGGGCGAAGAGTTCGTACCAGTTCATGTACATCGCGAGGAACGGCACCCGGTGGCGGGCGTCGTGGGTGGATCCCAGGACCGCGTCGGGTGTCACCAGCGTGTAGACCGCGCGGGCCCGCTGGAACAGCTGATACAGCTCTTCTTCGGACAGGACCTGCGGCGCGCGCAGGGCGAAGCCCTGGTAGCTGCGCACCAAGAACCGGTTGAGGACCTCCTGCCGGTGCCCCGAGAGGCGGGAGCGCAGGCTCATCAGGTACTCCTCCAGAAGGAGGTGGTCCCAGTAGTTCGCCGTGCGTTCCCAGAGCTTGTCCATCGTGGAGTCTTCGGCCGCGCGCTTGCGGTACTTGTAGACCGTGTTCGGGACCATCGCGATGCGGTCCGCGAGCAGCATGGCGGGAACCGAGAAGAAGGCGTCCTCGAAGTGCACGCCCTCGCGGAACCGGATGTTGTTGGCGCGGATGAACTCGAGGTCGAAGAGCTTGTGGCAGGCGCTTCCGCCGTGGATCATCTCCGGGATGTTCTCGATCCCGGGATGCACTTGCACCTGCTTGCCGAAGTAGCGGAGCCAGGGCCAGTTGGTCTCCTCCGGAAACGTCTCCATGCGTCCGATGGTGAGCGGCACCCGCTCCTTGACGGCGGTCCGCCACATGTTTTCCAGGGCGTCCTCGGGCAGTACGTCGTCGGAGTCGCAGAAGGTGATGTAGCGGGCGCTGACCAGATCCATGCCCGCGTTCCTGGCCCCGCCGGCCTTCCCCTCCGCGTGCACGAACGCCCATACGTTGGGGTGCCGGGCGGCGAACTCCGCGGCGATCGCGGCCGAGCTGTCGCTGCTGCCGTTGTCGACCAGTACCACCTGGCACCGGTCGAAGATCGTCTGTCGGGCCAGCGAGTCCAGGCACTCCGGGAGATATCTCTCCACGTTGAAGATAGGGACGACGACGGCGACGGCGTAGAGGGGTTCGAACACGAATGACTCCTGTTTTCTGACGAATACCCCATTTCTGGAGCGGACGCTGATCAGTGCTGGGCTGCCTCGATCACCAGTTGGGCGCTCCCGCCCTCGGAGGTGATCCGCGCGAGGCCGTGGAATCCGTTGACGGGCGGGTGCTGGCTCAGGGCCGGGGAGACGGTGCAGGGGCGCGAGACGTCCCTGCCGCGGGTGCACACCACCAGCCGCACGGGGAAGGAGCCGGCGGAGAACTGCCGCGGGTCGACGGTGACGCTGAAGACGGCCCCCGCCTGGTCCGGCCGGTCGTGGGTCTGCCCGTGGTTCACTGCCGGAAGCGTCTTGCCGCTGCGTTCGAACCAGACCTGGAGTTCCAGCTTGGCCAGCAGTTCGTCGGGGATTCCGTTGACCGAGAACCGGCCGTGGATCACCGCGGTCCCACCGTCACCCGCGGAGACTCCCTCGATCCGCGCCGGAACGGACGTGACTTTCGTCAGGGGCAGTCCCCAGGACGTCCCCGGATAGTCGATGTAGAGATCTCCCTCACGACCGAAGACCGGGCCGAGGACGGCAGCCGGACGGTAGAAGAGGTCGAAGTCCCCGAAGTGCAGAGCGAGATAGGGCAACCGGTGCCGGGTGTCGTGCGTGCTGCGGGCGAACTGCTCCGAGGTGATGCCCCAGTAGAGCGCGCGGCAGCGCTCGAAGAGCTGGCGGCAGTCGGCCTCGCCGAAGACCCGAGGCGCTCTCAGCAGGAAACCCTGCATGCTGCGGACGAGGAAGCGCTCCAGCGTTTCCTGCTCGTACGGCGTCAGCGTCTGCCGCATGGCCGCGAGGTATTCCAGCATCAGCAAGTGGTCGGCGTAGTTCTGCGGAAGGTCCCAGATGGTGTCCATGACGGAAGTGCCGTCACCGCGCCTGCGGTATTCGTAGACGGGAGCGTCGACCATCGCGATGCGTTCCGAAAGCAGCAGCGCGGGCAGCGAGACATAGGCGTCCTCGAAAGCGGTGCCCGTGCCGAACCGGATGCCCTGGGAGCGCAGCAGGTCGAGGTCGAAGATCTTGTTCCAGCAGGACGCCGAGTGGATCAGGTCCGGGATGTCGACGACGCTGCTCACGGTCTTGACGTTCTTGCCGAAGTACTTGTGCCACGGTGCCTTGACCGGCTTCGGAACGTGCTTCTCCCGGCCCACGACGACCGTGGCCCTGGTCTTGACGATGGTGTTCCGGAGCACTTCCAGGGACCGTTCGGGCACGATGTCATCCGCGTCCCAGAAGACGATGTACGGCGTCGTGGCCATGTCCATGCCCATGTTGCGTGCGTCTCCGGCCCGCCCCTCTGGCTGGGACACCAGGTCGACGTTCGGGTGGCGAGCGGCGAACTCGCTCGCGATCGCCACCGACTGGTCGCTGCTGCCGTTGTCGACGAGGATCACATGGGCACGCGCCAGGGCCGTCTGCGCGGCCACCGACTCCAGAAACGCACCCAAGTAGTTCTGCACGTCGCGGAACGGCACGACGACCGTCACGTCACGGTTGGCGTGGGACATACTTCCTCCTGGAACACCACATCAATGATTCGACCCCCGAACGAGGCGATCGATCGCTGCCGAGGCCCTCACATTGTTCTGCTGGTCCCGGTACTCGTAGAACTTCTCGACCCGCCGCAGGTACTCGGGTTCTCTCGCACAGCCTCCCGACATGTAGCGGACCACTTCGCCGACGACCTCTTCGACGGATTCACAGACCGGCCCGAAGCCGTCCCGGCGGGCATCGAAATACCCCTTCTGGTAATGCCCGTCCCAGTACTCTTCGGCGTCGAATTGCGCGTAGACCAGAGGAGTTCCCAGGTACGCGATGTCGAACGCCGTGGACGACCAGTCCGTGACGAAGAGGTCACAACTCCGCATGGCCTCCTGCACGCTGACCTTGTTCTGGTCGATGATTCGGATTCGCTCTCGTTCCGGCACCATCTCCCCGACCATCGCACGCATTTCGTAGTGCGGCAGGAATTCCAGCGTGTAGTCGTACCGGTCCAGGGCGGCCAGCAACTCCGGGTCGTTCAGGAAGCGGACCATGAATTCCCGGTAGCCGGAGGCGAGGAAGCGGTCGCGCGCGGCTTGTCGCGCTTCGCGGCCACCGCCGTCACGGCTGTACGAGGCGACGGTCAGGTAGGCGCGCCACGTCGGCATGAACAGGACCGTGCGACTGCCGCGACCGGAAGCCAGCGCGTCGAAGCGGGGAAAACCGCTGACCTCGACCTGTCCCTCGTAGCCGAGTTCCTCCGACAGGAACCGCCCCTCCTCCCGGCTCACCGCGAGGATGAGGTCGACGCCGGTGCGGTTGCGGTGCAGACCCTTGCTGACGTCCTTGTCCGTGACTCCGTGCTGCAGGAAGACCCGGCGGGCACCCACGCGCCAATTCAGGTGCTTGAGGTACCGGGTCCGGTCCCAGCCGTCGGGCAGCATGTAGGTGTCGATGTCATAGGCGTTGACCAGCGCTGAGACGTGCAGCATCAGCAGCTTGTGCTTCCAGGAACTGTGCGCCACGACGTGCCCGAGTCCCGCCAGGCGGGCTCGGTCCGGACTGCCGGCCCGGATGACGTAGTACGCTCCGCGCCGTTTCTCCGAAGTGCGCAGGTGCCGGAACAGGTGCCAACCGTTGTCCTGCGCGGTGTCACCACGTTCGCCCAACAGCCAGACGTCCCGCCCCAGGAACAGTGACTTCAGGGGCTTGGTGAGCAGCCGGATCAGGCGCTGTTTCCAGAAAGGCCGACGGCGAAGGACATGTTTCGCGTCCTTGGCGAGGAGGCCGCCCAGGACGGCCCGCCTGCCGGGCCTGCGCGCCGTGCCCAACACCATGAGAATCGCCTGATTCTTGCCCTTCCAGTGCGGCACCACTCGCATGCCGTCGTGCTCGACGACGCGGGCCCCGCGCAGGTAGCCCGCGGCGACGCGACACGGCGTGACGGCCTGCCCGCCTTCGCCGTCGATGACGAGCTCGAGGTCGTGGACGCCCGGCCGCAGGGCGTCGAGGGACAGGTCGGCCGTGAAGCCGCCCCACTCCGTGTCGGGGCGTGTGTTCCTCAAGTCCCGTCGGCGGACCTGCGCGGCGGGAACGCTGAGGCGACTGCCCCGTACGCGCAGGCTCAGGTGCCCCGCCAGGGGTCGGGTCATGGGCAGGCCGCCCACCTCGAACCGTCCGGCGACCCTCAGCGTTCCGGTACCCGGCACCTTGCGGACGTGCTCGAGGTGGGCGGTGAAGGGCGTGGCCCGTGCCAACGGGGAGAGCTGGTCCGGAAGGTCACCGAAGAGGTACGGGACGCCGTCGCGCACGGAGAGCTTGTTCAGTCTGGCCGCCCGGTCCGCGAACAGACCGAAGTCGCCCGTGAGGAAGGCGAGGTAGGCCACCCGGTGACGCGCGTCGGCGGTGGCCCTCACGACGAGCTCGGGCGCGACGTCCCAGTAGACGGCGCGGCAGCGCGAGTAGATGTCCTCCAGCTCGGTGCCCCGGAAGAGGTCGGGAGCCCGCAGCGCGAAGCCCTGGTAGCTGCGCACCAGAAAGAGGTCGAGGACGGCCCGCGAAAGGGTCGGGAGGCCCGAGCGCATGCGATGCAGATACTCCACCAGTTGGAGGTGGTCCCAGTAGTTCTGCCGCCGTGTCCAGATCGCGTCCATGGTCGAGTTGCCCGCGGCGCGCTTGCGGTACCGGTAGACGCACTCGTCGACGAGAGCGAGGCGGGTGGCGAGGACGAGCGCGGCGACTCCGACGTAGGCGTCCTCGAAGTGGACACCCTCAGCGAAGCGGATGCCGTGCGAGCGCAGGAAGGAGAGATCGAAGAGTTTGTTGCAGGCACTCGCGCTGTGCACCAGCTCGGGCATCTCCGCGACGCTGGCGAACGTCTTGTCGCCCTGCCCGAAGTACCCTTTCCAGGCCCAGTTGGTGGGCTTGGGAAACGTCTCCATCATGCCCACCACGACCTGGGCGCCGGTCCTCCTGGCGGCTTCCAGCATGCGTTCCAGTGCTGTGGGCGGCAGTACGTCGTCGGAGTCGCAGAAGGTGATGCGGCCACCGGTCGCCCGGTCCATCCCGATATTCCGGGCCGCTCCCGCGCCCCCGCCACGGCGTACCAACACCGTCACGTTGGCGTGCCGGCGGGCGAACTCGGCGCAGAGCCGGTAGGAACCGTCCGTGCTCCCGTTGTCGACGAGCAGGATCTCGCAGCGCTGGAACACCGTCTGCGCAGCGATGGACTCCAGGCACTCCTGGAGGTACTGCTCCACGTTGTACACCGGCACGACCAACGTGACGTCATAGGCACTCATATGCGGTGGGACTCGCTCGCGGGCTCGATGGCGTTCTGACGGTCCGCGACCTCATACGGACTGGGCACCGGGAAATAGGCTTCAAGGAAACGATTCAGCATGTTTCGCTGGGCTTCCGGGTCAGCCGCGTCGACCGTGTCGTTGAGACAGAAGGTGTCCATGTTCCGGTTGGCGAGGAGCGTATTGAGGCGCCGCTCGGCCAGTTCTGCCGAGAGGTCGATGTACCGGTACTGGATCTCCCCCAACGTGGCACGTGCCGAGTGGTACGCGAAATAGTGGTGCAGCGACGAGGCGATCGGCACGTCACCGGGGGAGCGGAAACGCGAATGCTGAGTGACGGCATGCTCCTCGGCGAAGGTCTCCTCGATCTCCTGGAGCACGCTTCGGCGGAGCGCATGCGGCGTGTGCTTCATCTTCTGCGAGATGGCGGTACCGAACTTCTGCGCAATGAGCCACCGACTGTTTTTCCCTGCGGCATTTACCGGGAGGTCGTCCGGGGACGGGGCACCGCCCGGTATCAAAGCGGGCGAGGTGAAGAACTTGGTGATGCCGTTCGGATGGAAGAAGTGGGCGGGCGTGACCGGACGACCGAAGAACACGTCGTCGTTCAGGTAAAGAAAGCACTCCGAGAGCCCCGGAATATGGTGCAGCTGGCTCTCGATGGCGTGGGAGTTGAACGTCGGCAGCGCGGTGGCCTCGGAGAAAATGTCCCGGTGGTCCACCACTCGGAGGTTCGCGTGATGCCTCTGCAGCCAGGACGGTGTCTGCCCGGCTGTCACGAGGTAGATGTTGCGCACCCACGGCGCGTTCTGATGGAGCGATCGCAGGGAGTAACGCAGTTCGTCGCGGCTGGTGAACCGGGAATCGTTCGCCGCCTGCTCGTGCAGCCGGTCCGCACCCAACCCCTGGCGCGCGCGATCGCGCGACGCTCGCCACACCGGGTCCGAGTCGTCCACCCAGGTGTAGACGACGTCGATGGGAAACTGGTGGTCCTCGGGGAGCGGGACGGCGAACTCAGCCAGCGTCCGGGCCTCCCCTGTGCGGTAGGCGGGAGGTATGGGGCTGAAGAGGCTCTGCGGCGCCGACTTGCGAACTGCACCCGTGGGAACCGCGTCGATGACACGGTTGGGGCGCGGGGCGTGCAACTCCCCGTCCCGCTCCGTCCACATCTCGATGTCGCAGCCGCTGGCCGCCCCGAAGACCAGTTGCTGGGTCGGGTCGCACACGTACCAGGCGACCCGCAGCACCTTGTGGTTGCGCAACTGCCGCCACGAGCGCTCCTCGTCGCCGGGTTCCATGCGGCTCTCGCTGCCCGCGGCCGGCCCCACGTAGCCCGGAGCCTCCGCGAAGGCCAACTGAAGCATTTCCTCCACCAGCGGGCGGGACGCGGCGGGAACGGCGACGGCGGGGAGTCCGCTGCTCGTACCCCGTACGCAGAAGTAGTCGATGCCCGCAGATTCCAGAACGGAGACCACGATGTGGAGATTGCGGGCGCGGGCCGCCCAGTCCGTCGCTCCTTCGACAAGGAGGGCACGCATGTGGCGCCGACCGACACGGACCACTCGCCGGGTGTGCGCCGGACTGTGCCGAGGGGCGTTGCGCTTGCCTCCCATCGCCCAGACCACCGCTGCCGAGCGCACGGAGTCCGCGGCGGTGAGCGACGACTTCACTGCCCGGCGGACCGGGTTCGGTACCCCACGGACGATGCGCCGCCTCGCGCCGGTCGGAACCGCAGACCGGTACGCCGAGATCAGCGCTCCGGCTTCAGGGTTGTCCGAGCCACCCACGAGGCATCCACCATCCGTACCCAGCAGCTCTGCCCTCCAAGGATCTCCACACCTCGATGTGTGGGCGCCTTGGACTAGAAGAAGCACGCATTTCCAGACAAGGGGGCTCGTACCCCCGATTCGACTGCGATCGCCGCACACCGGCAATCCACCAAACTTTCACATAAGAGTTTCCTAAAAGTCCAGATCAAGACAGCTGGCAGACAGCTTGTGACGCGTGACGATCACCACACGCAACAGATACAACCATTTGCGACTCTGGACTTTCAGCGCGATGTGCTGTAATGACGCGCTGTCAGCTCTCCGGCAGACGATCCCAGTCGGACAGGGTGAGCCCGGGTTCCGGCCGCTGCCTGTTCACCAGGACGGCGCCGTCCGCGCGGACCGTCGCCACGACGATCCGGCCATGCCCGTCCAGCGCCAGCGCCGGGGTGCCGACACAGGTCACCCCGGTGTCGGTCCACCACAGACCACCGGACTCCGCGCCGGTACCGCACACACCGAGCACGGCTGTTCCGGTACGTCCCTGGTGGGCCAGGACAGTGCAGTCGTAACCGTCGAAGGGGGTGCGGAGCGCGGCATGGGGCCCCTCCCCCGGAGCACCGCCCGCGGGAAATGCCCACTCGCCGGGCCGCTGCGCGTAGACACCCGTGCCGCTCCGCTCGGACCAGTAAGCGGTGAACACACCGGGAGAGGTCTCGAGGAGCGCCGTCGATCCGGGTGCGGGAGCGGGCGTCAGGTCCTGGGCCCGGCGCAGATCCGCCCCAGGTTCCGTCTGAACCCAGCGCATGACCGAGCGGTGCCCCGGCGCGAGGACCTCGACCAGGCCGGCTGAGTTCGCCGCAGCGCTCAGACCGCCGGCGACCGCGCCACCGCGCAGGTCCTTCCAGGCCTCCCAGGCGCCGCTCCTGGCTTCACGCCGCAGCATGACCCCGCCGGGGCCGCCAGAGACGAACACGTAAACCGTGCCCTGTCCGTCGACGGCAGCGGTCGGCGCGCCGACTGTCGCCGCGCCCCTCGGGTCGCGGTACGGGTTGCCGAGGGAACGCCAGTCGCCCAACGTCCGCCCCGACTGGTACTGCACGGCGTAGACCAGGTCGACCTTCGTCCCGTCCCCGCCCAGCCGCTCCCTGCGCCCGAGGAAGTGCACGTACCGGTTGGCTCCTTGGACCACGGCGAGATCGGTCAGGCCCTCGACGGGAAAGAAGTCCGGCCCACTCCAGTGGCCACTGCCGACCCCGGTCTCGGTCCAGCGGCGGACACCGCCGCCGGCAAGCGCGTAGACGCTGAGGCGGTCGTCGTTCCCACGCAGCAGCCAAGAACCCGTGGCCGCCGCCGACACGGACACGCGCTGGGGCCGCACCTCGGCAGCGACACCGGATCGGGACCCCCGGTCCACCGCCTGCGCACCTCTGCCGCGCATGTGTGCCGCCCCTTCCTACGCCGGGCCTGGTGTCCACAGATGACTCCAGAATTCGCCACATCATACGCACGCCCGAACAGGTGTCCCAGTGCTCCGGCGGCAGTGCACCAGCCTCGGACAAGGGCTCGGGCAACGCGCGCCGGAGCGGCGGAGACGCGTCGAGACCGGCCGCTCCGGCATGCGCGCGGGGGTACACAACCGGGCACATCGCTCGTACACGTACTCGACCGCATGTCTATAGTTCATTGCCAACCAAGCGTCAGCCGAGCAGCACCGACCCGGCCCCTCACGGGAGCGGCCGCTGCCCTTGCCCTCTGGGCACGAGTTGCGAGGACCCGCCGTGAGCCACGACCTGAGCACCCCTGTGCCGCCTGCCCGTCATTCACCGCCCGACGGGCGCGGGAGCCGTAGAGCCGTGAAAAAGAAGCGCCGCACAGGCCGGAACATCCTGATCGGCCTCGCCGTACTCGTCGTCGCCGCCGGTGGCACCGCCTACTGGCTCTACAGCGACCTCAACGGCAACATCAACGGCGTCGACATCGACGAGGCCATCGGCAAGGACCGCCCGGAGAAACTGCCCACCTCCGGGCAGAACATCCTGATCCTCGGCTCCGACTCACGCGCCGGCGACAACGCAGAGCTGAACACCGGCAAGGTCGCGGGGGCCCGTTCGGACACAGCGCTGGTGATGCACATCCCGGAGGGGCGCAAGGAGGCCGTCGCCGTCAGCATTCCGCGGGACACCCTGGTGACCCGGCCCGAGTGCACCAAGCCGGACGGCACCGAGGTGGGCTCTGCCGAGCGTGTGATGTTCAACTCGGTTTACTCACAGGTCGGGCCGGCCTGCGTGGTCAAGACGGTGGAGAAGATGTCCGGGGTCCGCATGGACCACTACGTGGAGATCGACTTCGCGGGCTTCAAGGACCTGGTGGACGCGATAGGCGGCGTCACCGTCACCGTCGACCAGGACATTCACGACAAGTCCAGCGGGCTCGACCTGACCGCCGGCACCCACAAGCTGAACGGGACGGATTCACTGGCCTTCGTGCGTACGCGGCACGGCGTCGGTGACGGCAGCGACCTCGGCCGAATCGGCCTCCAGCAGGAGTTCATGATCGCCCTGCTGAGCGAGATCAAGAAGCAGGACCTGCTGGGCAGCCCGACCAAGACGTACAAGATCGCCGACACGCTCACCGCGGCCCTGACCACTGACTCCGAACTCGCCTCGCTCACCGCCCTGGCGGACTTCGGCCGCAGCCTGAACGGGGTCGACCCGTCCACCATGGAGACGATCATGCTCCCGGTGGCGTACGACAAGATCGACCCGAACCGGGTGGTGGCAGCCGAGCCGCAGGCGTCCACGCTGTGGAAGGCGATCCGCAGCGACGACGAGATCCCGGAGTCGGCGAAGAAGTCCCCTGCGGGCGGCAAGACCTCCTGACGCGTCACCCCCGGGGCGCACCCCGCGGATTCTCCTCCAGGGCGCGCCGGTGCGGTCGCCTCAGACCCCCTCCCAAGCCCCCAGCGCCAACCCCGCCTCGTCCCTCCGTCGGCTCAGCAGCAGCTGTCCGCTCGACGGGGACAGGGACGCCGCCACCAGGCGGCCGTCGGCGTCCAGGGTCAGGGAGACGGTCGCGTCGGGGGGCAGGGCGGGGCCCGACTCGGTCCAGGTCGCGCCCATCTCCTCCAGTTCCGAGGGGTACGCGGCGAAGGCGACGCGGCCGCTGCCCGTCGCGCGCTGGGCGAGCAGCGTGCAGTCGTGGCCGTCTATGACGGTGCGGACGGCGGACACGGGGCCGGGGCCCGCGGCGGGTGCCAGGGGTACGGGCTTGCCGCCGGGGCGCCAGGCGCACAGCTCACCGGTGCCGGCGTCGGTGTAGAAGACCGTGGTGTGCTCCGCGGAGGTCGCCAGGGCGCGCAGGGTGCCCGGGCGGACCGCCGCGTCGATGCGCTCCCCCAGGACCGGACGCGCGCCCGGCTTGTCCTGGCGCCAGTGCAGGATGCCGCCCTCGACGGGCGCGTACGCCTCGACCAGGCCGGAGTCGGCCGTCACGGCGGTCGGCGACTCCTGGACGCCGCGGCCCTTCAGGTCCCGCCAGGGCTCCCAGCCGCCCTTCTCCTGCTGGGCCACCATGCTCAGGCCGCCGCCCCCGTTGCGGACGAAGACGTGGGCGCGGCCCTGGGCGTCGACCGCGACGGCGGGGGTCCCGGTGCGGTCGCCCTGCTTGTTGGGGTGGCCGGCGGGCTGCCAGTCCAGGGGCGCGAGCAGCGGCCGGAAGTGCGTGGTGTGCACGAGGGTGCAGCGGCCGGCGCCGGTGGAGCGCCAGGCGGCCAGGTGGGTGTAGCCGTCCGGCCCCCGGCCGACGGCGAGGCCGCCGTCCGGGCGCAGTTCCTGGTCGCCGCCGATGCGGCGCGGGGCCTCCCAGCGCCCGGCCGGGGCACGTTCGGCGCGCCACAGGGCGGCGTCGTTCGACGGGAGGTAGACACTGAGGCGGCCGTCTCGGCCGGTAAGAAGCCAGTCGCCATTCACCGGATCACTCTAAGCGGGGCCGTGGGCTCCGCGTCGGTCGGGTACGGCCGTCACCGTGCCCAGGGGGCGACGGGGCCGTGCGAACCTGGCGGGATGGAAGACGACGTGCCTGTGCTCGTGATCGTCGACGCCGCGAACGTCGTCGGCTCGGTGCCCGACGGCTGGTGGCGGGACCGGCGTGGGGCGGCGGAGCGGTTGCGGGACCGGCTGGCGGCGGACGGGGTGCCGGGGCGGGCGGGGCCGGTGGAGGTCGTGCTCGTGGTCGAGGGCGCGGCCCGCGGGGTGGAGTCCGTGCCCGGCGTACGGGTCGAGTCGGCGCCCGGCAGCGGGGACGACCACATGGTCGGGCTGGTCGCGCGGGCGGCGGGCGAGCGCGCCGTCCTGGTGGTGACCGCCGACCGTGAACTGCGCCGCCGGGTGACGGAGCTGGGGGCGGAGGTGGCGGGGCCGAGGACGGTGCGGCCCGGGTGAGGGCCGGCCGCGTACGGCGCAGGGGCCACGCACTCGCGTGAGTACGTGGCCCCGGCCCGGTGAGACGACGGGCTACGGGCCGTTCGGCGCGGACGGCTCCGCCGGGGCCTCCTCGCCGCGGCCCAGGCGGCTGTGGGTGCGGCCGTAGAGGAAGTACACGACGAATCCGATCGCCATCCAGATGCCGAACCGGACCCAGGTCTCGGCCGGCAGGTTCAGCATCAGCCACAGGGACGCGGCCACGGAGACGATGGGCAGCAGCGGGACCAGCGGGGTGCGGAAGGCGCGGGGCAGGTCGGGCCGGGTCTTGCGCAGGATGATGACGCTGATCGCGACGACCACGAAGGCGAAGAGCGTACCGATGTTCACCAGCTCGGCCAGCTCGCTGAGGCTGGTGAAGCCGGCGACGATCGCGATGACGACGCCGAGCAGGATGGTCGGCCGGTAGGGGGTGCGGAACTTCGGGTGGACGTGGGAGAAGAAGCGCGGCAGCAGTCCGTCGCGGCTCATCGCGAAGAAGACCCGGCTCTGGCCGAGGAGCAGGATCATGCAGACCGTGGTCAGGCCGACCGCGGCGCCGAAGCTGATGACGCCCGAGAAGAAGGGGTGTCCGGTGGCCTTGAACGCGTCGGCCAGCGGGGCGTCCACCGAGAGCTTGGTGTAGTGCTGCATGCCGGTGACGACGATGGAGACGCCGACGTACAGGAGGGTGCAGATGATCAGGGAGCCGAGGATGCCGCGCGGCATGTCGCGCTGCGGGTTCCTGGTCTCCTCGGCGGCGGTCGCGACGATGTCGAAGCCGATGAAGGCGAAGAAGACGACCGAGGCGGCCGTGAAGATGCCCATCACGCCGAAGTTGGACGGCGCCCATCCGAACATCAGCTGGATGAGGGGTGAGTGCAGCCCCCCGCCCGCCTCGACGGGCTGCGACTCGGGGATGAAGGGGTCGTAGTTGGCGCCCTTGATGAAGAAGGCCCCGGCGATGATCACGATGAGGACGACCGCCACCTTGATGGCGACGACGAGCGAGGTGATGCGTGCCGACAGCTTCATGCCGAGCACGAGGATGGCGGTGAGCACCAGGACCAGCGCGGCGGCGAGGATGTCGAAGCCGAAGCCCTCGGCGCCGTCCCTGCCGCCCAGCTCGGCGGGCATGTGCCAGCCCGCGTTGTCCATCAGTGAGCGGATGTAGCCCGACCAGCCGACGGCGACCACCGCCGTGCCGAGCGCGAACTCCAGGACCAGGTCCCAGCCGATGATCCAGGCGGGCAGTTCGCCCAGGGAGGCGTAGGAGAAGGTGTACGCGGAGCCGGCCACGGGGACGGTGGAGGCGAACTCGGCGTAGCACAGCGCGGCGAGCGCGCAGACGACGCCGGCGACGACGAACGCCAGAGCCGTGGCGGGGCCGGCGTTGTCCTTGGCGACGGTGCCGGTCAGCACGAAGATGCCGGTGCCGATGACGACGCCGATACCGAAGACGGTCAGGTCCAGTGCCGACAGGGATTTCTTGAGCGCGTGCTCCGGTTCCTCCGTGTCCTGGATGGACTGCTCGATCTTCTTGGTCCTGAAGAGGGTGTTGCTCACGGGGACCTCCCACGCTTGTCGTCCTCGACATGATCGAGAGGGGGCGTACTGCGTATGCCCCGGCGTGGGCGATTTCACGCGGATGGGCCGGTTGCACCACTGCAACGAGTGGTGCCACCGGCCCATCCGGAGGACTGCGCAGGCGCGTCAGTCGCGCGCGGCCTCCACCTGGTCCACTCCGGCGCCCGTGCGGTCGTACCGGCCGTCGAGCTTGGCGACCAGGCCGGTGACCTGGCGCGCGATGTCGGGCGCGGTGAGCCCGATCTCGGCCAGGACCTCGGCGCGGGAGGCGTGGTCGAGGAAGCGGGGCGGGATGCCGAAGTCGCGCAGCGGCACGTCGACGCCGGCGTCGCGCAGGGCCTGGGCGACGGCGGAGCCGACGCCGCCGACGCGGGAGTTGTCCTCGACGGTGACGACCACGCGGTGGCGCTCGGCGAGCGGTGCCATGGCCTCGTCGACGGGCTTGACCCAGCGGGGGTCGACGACGGTGGTGGAGATGCCCTGCTTGTTCAGCAGGTCGGCGACCTCCAGGCACATCGGCGCGAGGGCGCCGACGGAGACCAGGAGCACGTCGGGGGTCTCGGTGCCGGGGGCGCGCAGCACGTCCATGCCGCCGACGCGGCCGACGGCGGGTACGGCGGGGCCGACGGCGCCCTTGGAGAAGCGGACCACGGTCGGCGCGTCGTCCACCTCGACGGCCTCGCGGAGCTGGGCGCGGACCTGGTCGGCGTCGCGCGGGGCGGCCAGGCGCAGGCCGGGGACGACCTGGAGGATCGACATGTCCCACATGCCGTTGTGGGAGGCGCCGTCGGTGCCGGTGACGCCGGCCCGGTCCAGGACGAAGGTCACGCCGCACTTGTGCAGGGCGACGTCCATGAGGACCTGGTCGAAGGCGCGGTTGAGGAAGGTGGCGTAGACGGCGAAGACCGGGTGGACGCCGCCGTGGGCGAGGCCGGCCGCGGAGACGGCCCCGTGCTGCTCGGCGATGCCGACGTCGTAGACGCGGTCGGGGAAGGCCTTGGCGAACTTGTCGAGGCCGACCGGTTGGAGCATGGCGGCCGTGATGGCGACCACGTCCTCGCGCTCCTTGCCGAGCTTGAGCATCTCGTCGCCGAAGACGGACGTCCAGTCGGCGCCGGAGGTGGAGATGGGCAGGCCGGTGTCGGGGTGGATCTTGCCGACGGCGTGGAAGCGGTCGGCCTCGTCCTGGAGGGCGGGCTGGTAGCCGCGGCCCTTCTCGGTGAGGCAGTGCACGATGACCGGGCCGCCGAAGCGCTTGGCGCGGGTGAGCGCGGATTCCAGGGCCTCGAGGTCGTGGCCGTCGATCGGGCCGACGTACTTGAGGCCGAGGTCCTCGAACATGCCCTGCGGGGCGATGAAGTCCTTCAGGCCCTTCTTGGCGCCGTGCAGGGTGTCGTAGAGCGGGCGGCCGACGACCGGGGTGCGCTCCAGGACCTCCTTGGTGCGGGCCAGGAAGCGCTCGTAGCCGTCGGTGGTGCGCAGGGTCGCCAGGTGGTTGGCGAGGCCGCCGATGGTCGGGGCGTAGGAGCGCTCGTTGTCGTTGACGACGATGACCAGGGGGCGGTCCTTGGCGGCGGCGATGTTGTTCAGCGCCTCCCAGGCCATGCCGCCGGTGAGGGCACCGTCGCCGATGACGGCGACGACGTGGTCGTCGCGGTCGAGGACCTGGTTGGCCTTGGCGATGCCGTCGGCCCAGCCGAGGACGGTGGAGGCGTGGCTGTTCTCGATGACGTCGTGCTCGGACTCGGCCTGCGAGGGGTAGCCGGACAGGCCGCCCTTCATCTTGAGCCTGGAGAAGTCCTGGCGGCCGGTGAGCAGCTTGTGCACGTAGGACTGGTGGCCCGTGTCCCAGAGCACCTTGTCCTTCGGCGAGTCGAAGACCCGGTGCAGGGCGAGGGTGAGTTCCACCACGCCGAGGTTGGGGCCGAGGTGGCCGCCGGTCTTGGAGACGGCGTCGACGAGGAAGGTACGGATCTCCTCGGCCAGCTGAGTCAGCTCTTCCAGGCTGAGCCGGTCCAGATCGCGCGGTCCCGTGATGCGGGTCAGCAGCGGCACCCGTGCCTCCTTGCAGTAGAGCTGTTGCCGGGCTCGTCGAGTCTAATGTTCCGCTCCGGCGGAACGTGTCCGGGCGGTGCGTCGTACGTCACGCGTTCGGCCTTACCCAGGGGCGGGCCGTTCTACGTCTTTCCGGTCCGGGTCTTCCCCGTTTGCGTCCTCCGCGCCTTCCCCTCCGCCTCCCCGGGTCTTTCCCGGGTGCGCCGCCGATCACGTCGCCTCCGGCTTGGGGACACCTTTACCCGGGTGGTCCAGTTCCCCGGGCGCGCGGTGTCCAGGCCCGGCGACGCCCGGCCCGGCCAATTGGTCTAGTCCCATTCTGGTCCAGACCATTGCGGCCCCCGGTGCTCCGACGATATCCCCGTACCCGGCAACACCCCAGCACAGCACGGGAATCGACGTTCCACCCCACACACACCGGGACTGACATGAGACGCATGCGTTCCATCCGGGCGGCCCTCACCGCGGCCGCCACCACCGTGGCCGCGGTGGGCCTCGCGCTGACCGGCACCGGCGCGGCCCAGGCGGCGACCCCGCTGCCGGACCGGGTCTTCGCCCCGTACTTCGAGGCCTGGACCGGCGAGAGCCCGGCCGCGCTGTCCGCCCAGTCGGGTGCCAAGCACCTGACGATGGC
This sequence comes from Streptomyces sp. CCM_MD2014, assembly GCF_000772045.1. Lineage (GTDB taxonomy): Bacteria > Actinomycetota > Actinomycetes > Streptomycetales > Streptomycetaceae > Streptomyces > Streptomyces salinarius. The sequence goes on from NZ_CP009754.1 coordinate 2,160,025, forward strand.
CTTCCTCCAGACGGCGACCGCGGGCTCGTGCACGCCGTACTGGAACGGCGACACCTCGATGCCGATCGCGCAGTCGACCTTCGGCGCCGACGTCGACACCATCCAGGCGAACGGCGGGGACGTCATCCCCTCGTTCGGCGGCTACACGGCCGACACCACCGGCACCGAGATCGCCGACAGCTGCACCGACGTCCAGCAGATCGCCGCGGCCTACGAGAAGGTCATCACGACCTACGACGTCACCCGGCTCGACATGGACATCGAGATCGACTCGCTGGACAACACCGCGGGCATCGACCGCCGCAACAAGGCGATCAAGCTGGTCCAGGACTGGGCCGCGGCGAACGGCCGGGACATCGAGATCTCCTACACGCTGCCCACGACCACCCGCGGCCTCGCGAGCAACGGCGTCGCCCTGCTCGAGAACGCCGTGAAGAACGGCACCGAGGTCGACGTCGTGAACCTCATGACGTTCGACTACTACGACAACCAGCCGCACGACATGGCCAAGGACACCCAGACGGCCACCCAGGGCCTGCACGACGTGCTGGCCCGGCTCTACCCGGACAAGTCCTCGGCCGACCTGTGGCACATGATCGGCGTCATCGAGATGATCGGCGTCGACGACTTCGGACCGGCGGAGACCTTCACCCTGGACAACGCCCGCACGGTCTACGACTGGGCCGTGAAGCAGGGAATCAACACGCTGTCCTTCTGGGCGCTGCAGCGGGACAACGGCAGCTGTGCGGGCGGCGGCGCGGCCGACAACTGCTCGGGCATCCAGCAGAACACCTGGGACTTCTCGCACATCTTCGCGCCCTTCACCAGCGGCAGCACCGCCCCGGAGAACGACTTCTCCCTCTCCGCCACCCCGGCCTCGGGCACCGTGACCGCGGGGGCCTCGGCCACCACCACCGTGAAGACCGCGGTGACGTCGGGCACGGCGGAGACGGTGCAGCTCAAGGCGAGCGGGGTCCCGGCGGGCGTCACCGCGTCCTTCAGCCCCGCCTCGGTCACCGCGGGCGGCCAGTCGACGCTCACCCTCGCCAGCACCGACCGGGCGGTCTCGGGCACCTACTCCGTCACCGCCACCGGCACCAGCCCGTCGGGCAGCCACAGCACCACGTACTCCCTGACCGTCACCGGCGGTGACGGCAACCAGTGCACGGCCGCCCCGTGGGACTCGGGCGCGATCTACACCGGCGGGCAGCAGGTCTCCCACGAGGGTCACACCTGGAAGGCCAAGTGGTGGACGACCGGCGAGGAGCCCGGGACCACCGGCCAGTGGGGCGTCTGGCAGGACCTCGGCGCCTGCTGACGACGAGCAGGTCCCACCGACGCGACACAGCGGTCCGCCCGCCGGCCCAGGGCTCAGCTGGGCGGGCGGGCGGACCGTCGTCGGCCGTGCGGGACGCTATGCGCGGCCGGCCGTCTTCTGCGTCTTGCGGGTGACCGCGTCGATGACGACGGTCGCCAGCAGGACGCCACCGGTGATCATGTACTGGACCGGCGAGGCGACGCCCTCCAGGGCGAGGCCGTACTGGATCGAGACGATGACCATCACACCGAGCAGCGCGTCCCAGGTGCGGCCGCGGCCGCCGAACAGGGACGTGCCGCCGATCACGGCCGCGGCGATGACGTTCATCAGGAAGTCACCGGCTCCGGCCCCCTGGTTGGCCGAGGCGATCCGGGAGGCGACGAACAGGCCGCCGATCGCGGCGAAGGTGCCGGCGATCGCGAAGACCGAGATCCGGACCAGCTCCACGTTGATGCCGGCGCGGCGGGAGGCCTCGACGCTGCCGCCGAGCGCGTAGACCTTGCGCCCGTAGGACGTGCGGCGCAGCACGAAGTCCGTGAGCAGCAGGAACACCAGGAAGATGACCACGGCCAGCGGCAGGCCCTTGTACTGGTTGAACACGATCGCCACGACGAAGGCCAGCACGGCCAGGAGCACCGTGCGGACGACGACCTCGTTCAGCGGCCGGGAGGGCAGACCGGCGGCGGCGCGGCGACGGTTGTCGAAGTACGCGGAGAGGAAGTACCCCGCGGTGACGACGACCGCCAGGCCGTAGGCGGCGGCCACGTCGCTGAAGTAGTAGCTGGTCAGCTTGACGACCAGACCGTCGGCGGGCAGGTTGATCGTGCCGTTGCTGCCCAGGACCTGGAGCATGAAGCCCTGCCAGAACAGCAGTCCGGCAAGCGTCACGGCGAAGGCGGGGACGCCGATCCGGGCGAAGAAGAAGCCGTGGACCGCGCCGGCGACGGTGCCGGTGAGAATGGCCAGGACCAGGGCCAGGACCTCGTTCATCCCGTGGGTGACGCTCAGCACCGCGAAGGTGGCGCCCGCGACACCGCTGACCGAGCCGACCGACAGGTCGATCTCGCCGAGCAGCAGGACGAAGACGATGCCGACGGCGATCAGGCCGGTGCCGACCATGGCGACCGCCATGTTCGTGAAGTTGCCGGCCGTCAGGAAGTTGGAGTTCAGGCTGGTGAAGATGGCCCAGATGATCACCAGGCCGACGACGACCGGTATGGACCCGAGGTCACCGGCCTTCATCTTGCGCTTGAACTCGGAGAGGTAGCCCGCGAAGCCCTGCTCGCGCACCAGCAGCCGCGGGTCGACCGCGGTGGCCGCGCCGGAGGCCGCGGCGGAGTTCTCCACCGTGTGGTCCTTGGCGGGTGTGGAGGTCTTGTCGATGCTCACTTCTTGATCTCCCCATTGGTGCGCGCCGCACGACGGGTCACGGCGTTCTCCGTGGCGCCCGTGATGGCGGAGATGATCTCTTCCTGCGAGGTCGACTTGACCTCGAAGACGCCGTTGTTGCGCCCCAGGCGCAGGACGGCGACCTTGTCGGCGACCGCCTTGACGTCGGCCATGTTGTGGCTGATGAGGATCACGGCGTGGCCGCGCTCCCGCAGCCGCTCCACGAGGTCGAGCACCTGGGCGGTCTGCTCGACGCCGAGGGCGGCGGTGGGCTCGTCGAGGATGACCAGCTTGGGCTCGCCGAGCATGGACCGGGCGATCGCCACGACCTGGCGCTGACCGCCGGAGAGGGAGGCGATCGGGATGCGGACGCTCGGGATGCGGATGGACAGCGTGTCCAGCAGCTCGCGGGAGCGGCGCTCCATCTCCACCTCGTCCAGGACACCGCGCCTGCGGATCTCCCGGCCCAGGAAGAGGTTGCCGACCACGTCGATGTTGTCGCACAGCGCGAGGTCCTGGTAGACGGTCGCGATGCCCAGGTTCTGGGCGTCGTGCGGCTTGTTGATAGTGACGGCCTTGCCGTCCCACTCGATGGCGCCTTCATCGATGGGGTGCACGCCGGCGATCGTCTTGACCAGCGTGGACTTTCCGGCTCCGTTGTCGCCCACCAGGGCGACCACTTCACCGGCGTGGACCTCAAGCTCGACGTCGGTGAGCGCCTGGACGGCACCGAATCGCTTGGAGACCCCGCGCAACGCCAGCACGGGCGTAGCGGACACGTGAACCATCTCCTTCGCCGCCTGACCCGGCGGGAGGTTGTGCAGAAGTATGAGGGGGGTTGTTCCGTCCGGCGCCCCGCGTAGCTTGCGGGGCTGATGAGTGCGGGGCGCCGGAGGAAACCGGGGGCAGCCGGGCCCCGTACGCGCTCACGCGGTACGGGAAGCCGGACCGCTTACTTCAGACCGATCTTGTCGCAGGCGGCCTTGTAGTTGCCCGCGCAGATCTCGTCGAGGGTGTAGAAGCCCTCCTTGATCACGGTCTCCTTGATGTTGTCCTTGGTCAGCGAGACGACCGGGACGAGCACCGAGGGGATGCCCTTGGTGGTGGCGCTGTCGGCCTTGTCCTTCGCGATCGAGTCGAGCGACTCGCCCTTGGCGAGGGCGACGGCCATCTCACCGGCGATCGCGGCCTCCTGCGGGTAGGACTTGTAGACGCTCATGTACTGCTCGCCGGTGATGATCCGCTGCACGCCCGCGAGTTCGGCGTCCTGGCCGGTGACCGGGATGTCGGAGATGCCGGCCGCCTTGAGGGCGGTGATGATGCCGCCCGCCATGCCGTCGTTGGCGGAGTAGACGCCGATGATCTTGTCCTTGCCGATGGCGGAGATCGCGCCCTCCATGTTGGCGTTGGCGTTCTCCGGCTTCCACTCCTTGGTGTCGTACTCGCGGCCGACGTTCACCTTGCCGTCGAGGACGGAGTGGGCGCCCTCCTTGAACTGGGCGGCGTTCGGGTCGGTGGCGGAGCCGTTCATCATGACGATCTGGCCGTCCTTGGCCTTGTCGCCCAGCGCCTTCAGCAGGGCCTCGCCCTGGGTCTTGCCGACCGTGACGTTGTCGAACGAGGTGTAGGCGTCGATCGGGCCCTCGGCCAGGCGGTCGTAGGCGACGACCGGGATGTCGGCCTGCTCCGCCTTGGTGATGGAGCCGGCGATGGCCTTGGAGTCCACCGCGTCCACGATCAGCACGTCGACCTTGTTGGTGATCATCGTGTCGACCTGCTGGGCCTGCAGTGTGGCGTCCTGCTTGGCGTTGGCGTAGACGATCTCGCCCTTGCCGTTCGTCAGCTCCTTGACCTTCTTCTCGATCAAGGGCTTGTCGAACTTCTCGTAGCGAGCGGTCTGGTTCTCCGGAAGGAGGAGCCCGACCTTGATGGCGTCGCCCTTCTTGGCCGCCGAGTCCGACGAGTCGCTGCCGCCGTCGGCCTCCTTGGCGCTGCCACAGGCGGCGAGCGAGACGGCCATCGCGGTGGTGGCAACGGCAACGGCGGCACGACGCATACGCGTGTTCACTTCACAAACCTCCCTGACGAGGCCGCGTCGTTGCGGCCGAGGTGGCTGGAAGTCAACTCGGCCACACGTGCGACGTCAAGAAGTAAATCCTTAACGAGATGACAACGGTGCCATCCGTGCTCTAAGTGAAGGCAGGCGTGGCCGTCGGCAGGCCGCCGGTCGCAGATCCGTCCAAAAGGGTCGAATCGCCCATCTCGCTCAGCGCCAGGGCGAGCGCCCCGAGGACCTCCGCGCGGCCCCCGAGAGCCCCCGGAAGTACGGAGAGTTGGCGCGCCGCGCTGGGGATGGCGTAGCGCCCGACGGACTCCCTTATCGGCCCGAGCACCAGCTCGCCGGCCTCGGCGAGATCACCGCCGAGGACGACCCGGCTCGGGTTGAGCAGGTTGCAGAGGTTGGCGACTCCACTGCCGATGTGACGGCCGACGTCGGCGATCACCCGACGGCAACCGGGGTCCCCGTCCCGGGCCAGCCGCACCACGCCCTCCATCGTCAGATCGGTGCCGTGGCTGGGCTGGAGGAGCGGAAGCACATAGCGTGCTGCCGCGAAGGTCTCCAGGCAACCCCGGTTTCCGCACCGGCAGACGGGACCGGCCTCATCGAGGGTGATGTGCCCGATTTCTCCCGCCGTGCCGCCGGGGCCCCGGTAGATCTTCCCGCTGATCACCAGACCGGCGCCGACGCCGCTGGCGACCTTGATGTAGGCCAGGTCCCGCACGCCCCGGCCGCTGCCCCAGACGAGCTCGCCCAGGGCGCCGAGGTTGGCGTCGTTGTCCACGTGCACCGGCACGCCGAGCCGCCCCCGCAGCTCCTCGGCGGGCCGGGTGCCGCCCCAGCCGGGCAGGATGGCCGTCGAGCCCAGGGTCCCGGACTCCACGTCGATCGGCCCGGGTACGCCGAGGCCCACCCCGGCGACCTTGGCCCGGTCCACGCCGGTGGCCGCGATCAACCGGCTGACCAGCTGTTCCGCCCGGTCGAAGCCCTGGGCCGCGGACGCGTCGACGTCCAGGGGCTCGGACTCCTCGGCGAGCACCTGGTGGGCGAGGTTGCCGACGGCGACGCGCAGGTGGGTGTGGCCGAAGTCCACGCCGATGACGATGCCGGCGTCGCCGCTCAGCGAGACGCTGCGGGCCCGCCGGCCGCCCGCGGAGGTGGGCGTGACCTCGACCGTTCCGCCGTCCTTCAGCTCGCGGACGATGTTCGAGACCGTGGCCGCGGACAGGCCCGTCGTCCTCGCGATCTCCGCCTGCGTGAGCGAACCGGCGAGCCGTACCGCCCGTACGACGCGTTCCAGGTTGGCTCGGTGCAGCGACGACTGCGACCCGGGAGTCTCCACGACGACCTCCTGCGCGCGGGGCCGCTTCGATGAGGCCCCTTCCATGTGCAACTAGTGAACCCTAAGCAGAGCCGTTCGGGTCACCTACCGTCAAGAGGTTGAACCGTATCCAGGTATCCCATGCGGGCGGTTCCGCACATACGGGCATGCCGCCCCCTGGGTTCCGGGAGCGGCATGCGGGTGAGGTCTCGGGATTTCCGGGGCCGGGACGGGCGCTACTTCAGCGCACCCGCCGTGAGCCCCTGGACCACCTGGCGCTGGAAGACGATGTACGCGGCCAGCACCGGCAGCATCGCCATGACCAGGCCGGCGAACAGGCCCGACCAGTCGCCCTTGTACCCCTGGCTGACCGCCAGCTGCACCAGGCCCTGGGTGAGGACGTGTTTGTCCGGGTCCGTGTTCAGCACGGTCGGCAGCATGTACTGGTTCCACTGGCCCAGGAAGTTGAAGATCCCCACGCTGATCAGGCCGGGCTTGGCCATCGGCAGCATGACCTGGAAGAACGTCCGGGTGTGCGAGGCCCCGTCCACGAAGGCGGCCTCGGCCACCGAACTCGGCAGGGTTCTGAAGAACCCGGTCAGGAAGAACACCGTGAAGGGCAGCGAATAGGCGATGTAGACCAGGATCAGCCCGTGGATGGTGTTCAGCATTCCCATGTTGTCCACGACGTAGAACAACGGGACCAGGGCGAGCATGATCGGGAAACTCATGCCGGCGATGAACAAGTAATAGATGAACCGGTTGCCGGGAAAGTCGAACCGGGCCAGTACATAGGCCGCCATGGAACCCAGCACGAGCGTGCCGACGAGCGAACCGCCCACCACGAGAACGGTGTTGAGGAAGTAGTCGCTCATGTGCGCCTGGGACCAGGCCCGCGACCAGTTGTCGAAGTTCAGCTTGTCGGGCAGTGACCAGGGCGAGCCGAAGATGGAGGCGTCGTCCTTGAAGGAGGTCATCACCGCCCACACCAGCGGCATGCCGACCATGATCGCCCAGATGACGAGGACGCCGTGGGAGAAGACGTTGAGGGTGGTGCCCTCCTTCTTCCCCTCCTTGAGTCCGCCGGGGGCGGCCTGGGCCTTGATGACGGGCGTGCCGGGCTCGGCGGGCACGGGGGCGGGGGTCTCGGTCGTCTTCATTGATCAGTACTCCAGCCGCTCGCGCCGGCCCAGCCGCATCACGACGGCGGCGAAGGCCAGCGTGACGACGAGGAGGGCGACGCCGATGGTGGTGGCGTAGGCGGCCTGACCGTCACGGAACGCCTTCTGGTACACGTACAGGACCATGACGGTGGTCGAGTAGTCGGGTCCGCCGGGTCCGGTCGTCATGATCTGCACGACCGCGAACGACTCGGCGCCCAGCGCGAGGATGCCCATGTAGACCCAGCCGGACTGCACGGTGTCCCACAGCAGCGGCAGGGTCACCTTGAAGAAGGTGGTGGCGCGGTTCGCCCCGTCCAGCAGCGCGGCCTCGTACAGCTCCGCCGGGATGGAGGCCATGCCCGCGGAGAAGAGGACCACGAAGAAGCCCACCGTCGACCAGACGAGCACCGCCATCACGCACCACAGGGCGATGTCGGGGTCGCCCAGCCACAGCGGCTGGACGGAGTCCAGGCCGATCCCGCGCAGCAGGGAGTTGATCGCGCCGCTGTCGGGGTTGTAGGCGAACTGGAACAGCAGGGCGACGATCGCGATGGACAGCACCTGCGGGAAGAAGTACACGATCTTGTAGAAGCCGGAGCCGCGCACACCGGTGATCGCCGGGCCGCCGCGGCGGCGCCGTCCGCCCACGTTGATCATGAAGGCGAAGAAGAGCGCCAGGCTGAGTGTCACCAGCGGCACCAACAGCGCGAACATCACGCTGTGCTGCAACGACTTCCAGAAGATGGTGTCGTCGAGCATCCGCGAGTAGTTGTCGAAGCCGACCATCTCGAACTCGGGACTCAGCCCCGTCCAGTCCGTGAACGAGTAGTAGATGGACTGGATGAACGGCCAGATGACGAAGAGCGCGTACAGTCCCAGGGGAACCGCCAGGAACCCCACGATGAACCGGTACTTGCCGTGCTGCATTGCTACCGACCCCGATCTGCGCGCGGGTGGCGCCGCCAGGGCCCGCCCGGCGCGGTGGCGCCGGACAGGCCCTGGTGACGCGTCCTCACTGGTGCTTGTAGTGCTTGATCGACGAGTCCTTGGCGGCTTCGTCGGCGTAGCCCTGGATCTTCTTGATGGTCTCGGCCGGGGTCATCCGGCCCGCCATCATCTCGCCCAGGCAGGAGACGCCGATCTTCTCCTTCTGGAGCTGCACGTACCAGTCCTGCATGCGCGGGTTCACGACGTTGTCGCCGGCCAGTTCCAGCGCCGCGACACCGGACTTGAGGCCCGGGGTCAGCTCGATGCCGTCGGTGCCGCCGTTGTAGGCGCTCAGCGACTTCACCTTGCTGGTGAAGTTCTTGGAGGACTCCTCGCTGAGCATGATGCGCAGCTGCTCCATGCCGCCGGCGCCGTTGGCAGCCTTGGCCGGGACGATGAAGGGCTCGCCGCCGGACGCCCAGATGGTGCCGAAGGGCATCTTGTCGCTGTCGTCGATGCCGGGCGGGGCGGAGACGGCGAGGTCGAAGTCGGCGGGGATGACCTTGGCCGACTCGTTCTCCACCCAGGAGCCGTTGGGGATGAACAGGGCGTCGCCCTTGGCCCAGGCGGTCTGCGACTGGATGTGGTCCAGGCCGGGGGTGCCCTTGAGGATGTAGCCCTTCTTGTACAGCTCGTACCAGGCCTCGAAGACCGTCTTGACCGCCGGATGCTTCCATGCGTTCGGCTCGAGGTTGTCGATGGCGTTCAGCACCTCGACGCCGCCGACCTTGGCGATCATCGGGGACATCGAGAAGGGGATGTAGTACGGGTACTTGCCGGCGTAGGTCCAGCCGGCCATGCCCTTCTTCTTGGCCTTGGCGCAGACCGCGAGCATCTCGTCCCAGGTCTTGGGGTACTCCGCGTCCAGGGAGTCCAGGGCCTTCTGGGAGTACCAGTTGCCGTAGACCGTGTAGGCGTAGTACAGGATCCAGACCGGGTCGCCGTCGAACTGGCCCATCTCCACGATGCCGGGGCGCAGCGTGTCGCGGACCTTCTTGTTCGGGTCGTCGTAGGACGGCGCGTCGAGGAGCGGGGTGAGGTCGGCGAGCTGCTTCTTGCCGACCAGGACGCCCATGTCCATCTGCTCGGCGCCGGAGTTGTCGACGAGGTCGGGCGGGTTGCCGCCGTTGAAGCGCGGCTGCAGGGTCGACTGGATCTTCTGGGTGGCGGAGAACTTCACCTCGGCCTTCGGGAAGGCCTTCTCGTACAGCTTCACGGCGTCCTCGGCGTACTCCTTGCCGAAGCCACCGTCGAAGAGGACGAACTCCATCTTGGCGCTCTCGTTGACCGCCAGCGGGTTCTTGGCGGACTTCTCGCCCGCCTCGGCCTTCTTCTGGTCGTCCCCGCCGCCGCTCGCGCAGGCGGACAGGAAGCTCATCGTGGGTACGGAGATCAGGCCGAGCGCGGCGGACCGCTTGATCAGATCGCGGCGGCCGACGCCCCTACCGTTGTTCTCGGCGGAAGTGGATCCCATGCTCAAGTCCTCGCCTTCTCCAGGACTCAGGCGGTGAACCGGATCCTCCCCGGCACCGCGATCGGGTCACGCTGGGTCGTGCTGGTTCGTGCTGGGCCGTACTGGAAACGCGGTTACTGCTGTGCGGTCACGGATGCCGTCACCGCTGTTCGGGCGCTTGGGCGGTTCCTCGTCGCGGTTCCCCCCGTATCCCCCGGTGGCCGACAGGTATAGTCCACTTTCCTTCGGCGGAGCAAGATCGAATGCAAGGTTCCCGGTACGTCTTTTCCGAGTTGAGACCTCCCGGAAATATGAGTGCCCTGTGCGTCGCATGCCGTAGGAATCCCCGCCATAACCCCCGAACGCCACATCCAACACCCTTGACATCACTTGCCACTTGACCCCTACTGGTCCTTGCGCAGTTGAATTGACAACGTTGTCCCCAGCGCTGGGAGGGTGGCCAGGACATGCAGTACAGAGTTCGGCACAGATGGGGTCCGGCGGTCGTTACGGCGACCGCCTTCGCCTTGGCCGTGGGTTCTCAGGGGGCGGCGGTCGCCCTGCCCGGCGCGCCCGTAAAGGCCGACCGGGAGTTCGCGTCGTCCTTCGAGAAGGGCGACCCGGCTCCGGACTGGACCGACACCGTGGACACCGGCGCGGACGGCCGCAAGCGGGCTTCCGGCGTGGACGGCGGGTTCAGCACCGGCATACCGGGCAACGTCACGGAGAACGTCACCGGGGTGCGGGCCAGCGCCGAGAACACGGGCGGCGGGGAGGTGAAGGAGAACCTCGTCGACAACGAGCCGGGCACCAAGTGGCTGACCTTCGCCCCGACCGGCTGGCTCGAGTTCGACCTGGACTCCCCGCAGAAGATCGCCAAGTACGCGCTCACCTCGGCCAACGACCACGACGAGCGCGACCCGGTGGACTGGACGCTGAAGGGCTCGGCGGACGGCGAGAACTGGCAGACCGTGGACACCCGCTCCGGGGAGAGCTTCGGCGAGCGCTTCCAGACGAAGACGTACGAGCTGGACGGGACCGCCGAATTCCAGCACTTCCGGCTGGAGATCACCAAGAACAACGGCGCCGGCGACGCCCTCCAGCTCGCCGACGTGCAGCTCGCCACCGGCGACACCGAGGTCCCCACCCCCGAGGACATGCTCTCCTCGGTCGACGACGGCCCGGCGGGCTCGCCCACCGCGAAGGCGAACGCGGGCTTCACCGGCACGCACGCGCTGCGCTACGCGGGCCGCCACACGGCGGACGGCCGGGCCTACTCGTACAACAAGGTCTTCGACGTCGACGTCAAGGTCGACCGGCGCACCGAGCTGTCGTACAAGATCTTCCCGTCCATGGCGGACGGCGACCTCGACTACGACGCCACGAACGTCTCCGTCGACCTCGCCTTCACCGACGGCACCTACCTGAGCGACCTCAAGGCCACCGACCAGCACGGGTTCCCGCTGACGCCGCGCGGTCAGGGCGACGCCAAGATCCTCTACGTGAACCAGTGGAACAGCGTCGAGTCGGGCATCGGCACGGTCGCGGCCGGCAAGACGGTCGACCGGATCCTGGTCGCCTACGACTCCCCCAAGGGCCCGGCTAAGTTCCGGGGCTGGCTGGACGACGTGGAGATCAAGCGCGCCGAGCCCGAGCGTCCCAAGGCCCACCTGTCCGACTACGCGCTCACCACCCGCGGCACCAACTCCAGCGGCAGCTTCTCGCGCGGCAACAACTTCCCCGCGACCGCCGTGCCGCACGGCTTCAACTTCTGGACGCCGGTGACCAACGCCGGTTCGCTCAGCTGGCTCTACGAGTACGCGCGCGGCAACAACGACGCCAACCTGCCCACCCTGCAGGCGTTCGGCGCGAGCCACGAGCCGAGCCCCTGGATGGGCGACCGGCAGACCTTCCAGGTGATGCCCTCGGCCGCCTCCGGCACCCCGGACACCGGCCGCGACGCCCGCGAGCTGGCCTTCCGGCACGAGAACGAGACGGCCAGGCCCTACTACTACGGCGTACGGTTCGAGAACGGCCTCAAGGCCGAGATGACGCCGACCGACCACGCGGCGATGATGCGCTTCACCTACCCCGGTGACGACGCGAGCGTGATCTTCGACAACGTGGAGAACAGCGCCGGCCTGACCCTGGACAAGGAGAACGGCACCTTCTCCGGCTACTCGGACGTCAAGTCCGGGCTCTCCACCGGCGCCACCCGCCTCTTCGTGTACGGCGAGTTCGACAGCAAGGTGACCGGCGGCGACTCCAACGGCGTCAAGGGCCACCTGCGCTTCGACGCCGGCCGGGACCGCACCGTGACGCTGCGCATCGCGACCTCGCTGATCGGCGTGGACCAGGCGAAGGACAACCTGCGCCAGGAGATCCCGAAGCGCGCCTCCTTCGACAAGGTCAAGCGCGCCGCCCAGAAGCAGTGGGACCGGATCCTCGGCAAGGTCGAGGTCGAGGGCGCCACGCGGGACCAGCTGACCACGCTGTACTCCAGCCTCTACCGCCTGTACCTGTACCCGAACGCGGGCCACGAGAAGGTCGACGGGAAGTACAGGTACGCCTCCCCGTTCTCCAAGGCGGTCAAGGAGGACACGCCGACCGAGACCGGCTCGAAGATCGTGGACGGCAAGGTCTACGTCAACAACGGCTTCTGGGACACGTACCGGACCACCTGGCCCGCGTACTCCTTCCTCACCCCCTCCCAGGCCGGTGAGCTGGTCGACGGCTTCGTGCAGCACTACAAGGACGGCGGCTGGACCTCGCGCTGGTCCTCCCCCGGCTACGCGGACCTGATGACCGGCACCTCCTCCGACGTGGCCTTCGCCGACGCCTACGTCAAGGGCGTCGACTTCGACGCGAAGGCGGCGTACGACGCGGCCCTCAAGAACGCCACCGTCGTGCCCCCGTCCTCCGGTGTGGGCCGCAAGGGCATGGAGACCTCGCCCTTCCTCGGTTACACCGGCACCGAGACCCACGAGGGCCTGTCGTGGGCGCTGGAGGGCTACCTCAACGACTACGGCATCGCCAAGATGGGCGAGAAGCTCTACAAGGAGACCGGCGAGAAGCACTACAAGGAGGAGTCCGCCTACTTCCTCAACCGCGCCCAGGACTACGTCAACCTCTTCGACGCGAAGGCCGGCTTCTTCCAGGGCAAGGACGCCGAGGGCAACTGGCGCGTGGACTCCGAGAAGTACGACCCGCGCGTGTGGGGCTACGACTACACGGAGACCAACGGCTGGGGCTACGCCTTCACCGCCCCGCAGGACAGCCGGGGCCTCGCCAACCTGTACGGCGGACGCAAGGGCCTCGGCGACAAGCTCGACGAGTACCTGTCGACCCCGGAGACGGCCTCCCCCGAGCTGAAGGGCTCCTACGGCGGGGTCATCCACGAGATGGTCGAGGCGCGCGACGTCCGCATGGGCATGTACGGGCACTCCAACCAGGTCGCCCACCACGCCCTGTACATGTACGACGCGGCCGGGCAGCCGTACAAGACGCAGAAGAACATCCGCGAGGTGCTCCAGCGGCTGTACACCGGCAGCGACATCGGCCAGGGCTACCACGGGGACGAGGACAACGGCGAGCAGTCGGCCTGGTTCCTCTTCTCCTCGCTCGGCTTCTACCCGCTGGTGATGGGCAGCGGCGAGTACGCCGTCGGGTCCCCCCTGTTCACGAAGGCCACGGTGCACCTGGAGAACGGCCGCGAGCTGGTCGTCAAGGCGCCGAAGAACAGCACGAAGAACGTCTACGTGCAGGGTCTGAAGGTCAACGGCAAGCGCTGGAACTCCACTTCGCTCCCCCACTCGCTGCTCGCCAAGGGCGGCGTGCTGGAGTTCGACATGGGCGCCAAGCCGTCCTCGTGGGGCACCGGGGAGAACGCCGCGCCGCCGTCGATCACCGAGGACGACGAGGTGGCGACGCCGCGCGCCGACGCGATCACGGGTGAGGGTGCCCTGTTCGACAACACGTCGGGGACGGACGCGAGCGTGACGTCCGTGGACCTGCCCGTGCCCGGCAAGGGCGCCGAGGCGGTCCAGTACACACTCACCTCGTCGGCGGACCGCACCAAGGCCCCGACCGGCTGGAAGCTCCAGGGCTCGGCCGACGGCACCACCTGGAAGACGCTGGACGAGCGCTCGGGCGAGTCCTTCGCCTGGGACCGGCAGACGCGGGCGTTCTCGGTGAAGTCGCCGGGCTCGTACGCCGAGTACCGGCTCGTCCTGGACGGCGAGCACACGCTGGCGGAGGTGGAGCTGCTGGCGTAGGCGCGGTACGCGCGGGACGGGCGGCGGGTTCGGGCTTCGGCCGGAACCCGCCGCTCGCTCGTGCCGGCCCATTCCCCCTGGGCGTGCACGTGGCACAGAACGCACGGGCACGGTCGGCGGCCGCCGAGACCGCGTCACGCATCGTCAGGGGAACGCTGTGCGGCCATCCGTCGGCAAACGCGTCACCGGCGGGGCGGTCGCCTGACGGCACGGGCGATGCCCTCGGCCACGACCGCGTGCGGTCGTACGGCAGGCGGCTCGCGGCCTGCGGGATCAACGCGCTCTGCGTCAACACGTCAACGTCCACGAGACCGAGGCGCATCTGCTCACCGGCCGGATCGGCGAGGTCGCCCCTTCAACGGGCACGAGGGCGGGGACGCGGTGCGCGTGCGGCGCCAACTGGCTTGGCCGGCGGGGGTGTGGGGGTCCGACTGAGGCGGCTTCGGTGCCCTTTCCGCGCGTTTGCGGTGGCTTCCCGTGTCAATTTCATCTAATCCGATTGACATGTAAAAGCCATGTGTAAGGATCACGGAGTTATCGGGATCATGCTGTGCCCTACCCCGGCACCCGATCCCTTCGGCATGACCATATGGAGGACCCACGTGGCCAAAAGCTCCGGCCTGAACACGCGTCGCGCCCTGGCGCGTGCCACGGCTGCGGCGCTCACCGCCGCACTGGTGGCGACCGGTGCGGGCAGCGCCGTCGCCGCGGACGGCCCTGGACGTTCCGCGTCGAAGGCTCCCGTCGACGTGAAGGCGTCCGACGCCTCGAAGTTCAGCACCTCCGCCGAGGAGGACTACGCACCGATCAACGGCCTGTACGGCGTGGACTCGGCCGGCGACATGTGGGCCTACGTGCCCAACGGCGAAGGCGGCCTGGACTCCCGCCTCTACAACGGCTACGGCTGGGAGAACTCCCGCTTCATCACCCAGGTCGACCACGACGCCGACGGCTTCTCGGACGGTATCTGGGACGTCACCGGCAGTCAGCTCTACTACACCGAGTGGGGCACCGACCAGCAGCTCTTCGTTGGCAACGGCTGGAACATCTACGACCGGCTCCTCTCGACCGGCAACCTCGGTGGCGCCGCCGCCGACGACCTGCTGGCCCGGGACAAGTCCGGTGTGCTGTACCTGTACCTCGGCTACGGCAACGGCAAGCTGACCCAGCGCTACCGGGTCGGCGGCGGGTGGAACGCCTACACCCACATCGCCGGACAGGGAGACCTGACCGGTGACGGCAAGAACGACATCGTCGCCAAGGACTCGTCCGGCGTGCTGTGGCTCTACAAGGGCACCGGCGACTACAAGGCGCCGTTCACGTCCCGCACCCGCATCGGCGGGGGCTGGAACACCTACAACAACGTCGTCTCCGTCGGCGACATCGACATCGACGGCATCACCGACCTGGTCGCGCGCGACAAGAACGGCGCGCTGTACCTGTACAAGGGCACCGGCAACGCCGCTTCCCCGTACAAGTCCCGGGTGAAGATCGGCAGCGGCGGCTGGAACACGTACCGCCTGATGTTCTAAAGCCGTACGCGACGCCTCTGCGAGGCGGGCAAGCGCGAGGGCCGCACCCCCGTCACCGGGGATGCGGCCCTCAACCGTTGTGCGCCGCCGCCTACTTGCGGATCAGGCTGCGCAGCACGTACTGCAGGATGCCACCGTTGCGGTAGTAGTCCGCCTCACCCGGGGTGTCGATGCGGACGACCGCGTCGAACTCGACGCCGGTGTCGGTGGTGACCTTCACCGTGCGCGGGGTGGTGCCCTCGTTCAGCTCGGTCACGCCGGAGACGGAGAAGGACTCCTCGCCGGTCAGGCCGAGGGTGTCGGCGGTCTGGCCCTCCGGGAACTGCAGCGGCAGCACGCCCATGCCGATGAGGTTCGAGCGGTGGATGCGCTCGTACGACTCGGCGATGACGGCCTTGACGCCGAGGAGCGCGGTGCCCTTGGCGGCCCAGTCGCGGGACGAGCCGGAGCCGTACTCCTTGCCGGCCAGGACGACGAGCGGGATGTTCCGCTCGATGTAGTTGCGGGAGGCGTCGTAGATGAACGACACCGGACCGCCGTCCTGGGTGAAGTCGCGGGTGTAGCCGCCCTCGGTGCCCGGCGCGATCTGGTTGCGCAGGCGGATGTTGGCGAAGGTGCCGCGGATCATGATCTCGTGGTTGCCGCGGCGCGAGCCGTAGCTGTTGAAGTCGCGGCGCTCGACGCCGTGCTCCGTCAGGTACTTGCCGGCCGGGGTGTCGGCCTTGATCGCACCGGCGGGCGAGATGTGGTCCGTCGTCACCGAGTCGCCCAGCTTGGCGAGCACGCGGGCGCCGGAGATGTCCTCGACCGGGGCCGGCTCCATGCCCATGCCCTCGAAGTACGGGGGCTTGCGCACGTAGGTGGACTCGGCGTCCCACTCGAAGGTGTCGCCGGTCGGGATCGGCAGCGCCTGCCACTGGGCGTCGCCCGCGAAGACGTCGCTGTAGGACTTGGAGAACATGTCCTCGCCGATGGCGTTGGCGACGACGTCGTTGACCTCGGCCTCCGAGGGCCAGATGTCCTTGAGGAAGACCGGGTTGCCGTCCTGGTCGGTGCCCAGGGCCTCCTTGGTGATGTCCACCTTCATGGAGCCCGCGAGCGCGTAGGCGACGACCAGCGGCGGGGACGCCAGGTAGTTCATCTTGACGTCGGGGTTGATCCGGCCCTCGAAGTTGCGGTTGCCGGAGAGCACCGAGGTGACGGCGAGGTCGTGCTCGTTGACGGCCTTGGAGACCTCCTCCGGCAGCGGGCCGGAGTTGCCGATGCAGGTGGTGCAGCCGTAGCCGACGAGGTTGAAGCCGACCTTGTCGAGGTAGGGGGTCAGGCCCGCCTTCTCGAAGTAGTCGGTGACGACCTTGGAGCCCGGGGCGAGGGTGGTCTTGACCCACGGCTTGCGGGTCAGGCCCTTCTCGACCGCCTTCTTGGCCACCAGGGCGGCGGCGACCATGACGTACGGGTTGGAGGTGTTGGTGCAGGAGGTGATGGCCGCGACCGTCACCGCACCGTGGTCCAGCTCGTACGAGGTGCCGTCGGGGGCGGTCACGCGGACCGGGTTGGACGGGGTGCCGTTCGGGGCGACGGCCGGGGAGTCGGAGGCCGGGAAGGACTCCTTGCCCGCCTCGTCCACGACGTCCACGTAGTTGAGGACGTCGGTCTTGAACTGCTGGGCGGCGTTCGCGAGGACGATGCGGTCCTGCGGGCGCTTCGGGCCGGCGATGGAGGGGACGACCGTGGAGAGGTCGAGCTCCAGCTTCTCGGAGAAGTCCGGCTCGGCCTTCGGGTCCAGCCAGAGGCCCTGCTCCTTGGCGTACGCCTCGACGAGCGCGACCTGCTGCTCGCTGCGGCCGGTCAGGCGCATGTAGTTCAGCGTCTCGCCGTCGACCGGGAAGATCGCAGCGGTGGAGCCGAACTCCGGCGACATGTTGCCGATGGTGGCGCGGTTGGCGAGGCTGGTGGCGGCCACGCCCTCGCCGTAGAACTCGACGAACTTGCCGACGACACCGTGCTTGCGCAGCATCTCGGTGATGGTCAGCACCAGGTCGGTGGCGGTGGTGCCGGGGGTGAGCTCGCCGGTCAGCTTGAAGCCGACGACGCGCGGGATGAGCATGGAGACCGGCTGGCCGAGCATCGCGGCCTCGGCCTCGATGCCGCCGACGCCCCAGCCGAGGACGCCGAGGCCGTTGACCATGGTGGTGTGCGAGTCGGTGCCGACCAGGGTGTCGGGGTAGGCCTTGCCGTCGCGGGTCATGACGACGCGGGCCAGGTGCTCGATGTTCACCTGGTGGACGATGCCGGTGCCCGGCGGGACGACCTTGAAGTCGTCGAAGGCGGTCTGGCCCCAGCGCAGGAACTGGTAGCGCTCGCGGTTGCGGCCGTACTCCAGGTCGACGTTCTGCTTGAAGGCGTCGTTGGTGCCGAACTTGTCGGCGATGACGGAGTGGTCGATGACCATCTCGGCCGGGGAGAGCGGGTTGATCTTGTTCGGGTCGCCGCCCAGCTCCTTGACGGCCTCACGCATGGTGGCGAGGTCGACGACACAGGGCACGCCGGTGAAGTCCTGCATGATCACGCGGGCCGGCGTGAACTGGATCTCCTGCGACGGCTGGGCCTGCGAGTCCCAGCTGCCGAGGGCGCGGATGTGGTCGGCGGTGATGTTCGCGCCGTCCTCGGTACGGAGCAGGTTCTCCAGCAGCACCTTCAGGCTGTAGGGAAGGCGCGCGGAGCCCTCGACCTTGTCCAGCCGGAAGATCTCGTACGACTCGTCGCCCACCTGCAGCGTGCTGCGGGCGTCGAAGCTGTTCGCCGACACGACAGTCTCCTTCATTCATGTGCGCGTACCACCGCATCCTGCCGCCACGCCCCCTGGCCGATCCGCTAAGGTAGGGCTAAGTTAGGTAACCCTTACCAGGGTGGTGGCTGCGGTACGCCTCGGCAGATATCTCGATGTCGAGATAACTCTAGTACATGGGGGCGGCCCGGTCATGTCCGGGCACCGTGTGGCGTGCGCCCCATCCCGGGTGACCCGCGCGGCCATCAGTACGCCGGACGGGGGTATCCGACTTGCGCCGGGAGTGCCGGCCCGGCACGACTCGGAAGGAGGCGCGATGCCACTCACGTTCCGCAAGAGCTTCCGGATCCTCCCGGGAGTGCGGCTGAACATCAACAAACGCTCGTGGTCCATCACGACCGGAGGCCGGAACGGCCCGCGCCACACCCGCAGCAGTACCGGACGTCGTACGACATCGATGGATTTGCCGGGACCTTTCGGGTGGCGTCGCACGACGACGAGCAGGCGCCGCTGAGCCGCGACCGGGGGTTTCTTGACGTGACGTCACCCGAACAGACCCCCCGAGAGGCGCGATCTCATATCTGAGATAGCCTCAACCTCATGGCAGACGACTACCTCGTACGCATCGGCAGGCTCATCCGTGACGCCCGGCAGCACCGCGGCTGGACGCAGTCACAGCTTGCGGAGGCGCTCAACACCAGTCAGAGCGCCGTCAACCGCATCGAGCGCGGCAACCAGAACATCAGCCTTGAGATGATCGCCCGGATCGGCGAAGCGCTGGACAGCGAGATCGTCTCCCTGGGGTACGCGGGCCCGATGCACCTGCGTGTGGTCGGCGGCCGTCGCCTGTCCGGCGCCATCGACGTCAAGACCAGCAAGAACGCGTGCGTGGCCCTGCTGTGCGCCTCGCTGCTCAACAAGGGGCGCACGGTGCTGCGCCGGGTCGCCCGCATCGAGGAGGTCTACCGCCTCCTGGAGGTGCTCAACTCCATCGGCGTGCGCACCCGCTGGGTCAACGACGGCACCGACCTGGAGATCGTGCCGCCCGCCGAGCTGGACATGGAGGCCATCGACGCGGAGGCGGCCGTCCGCACCCGCTCCATCATCATGTTCCTCGGCCCCCTGCTGCACCGCATGGACCGCTTCCGCCTGCCCTACGCCGGCGGCTGCGACCTCGGCACCCGCACCATCGAGCCACACATGATCGCGCTGCGCCGCTTCGGCCTGGACGTCGCCGCGACCGAGGGCCACTACCACGCGGTGGTCGACCGCACGGTGCGACCGGACCGTCCGATCGTCCTGACCGAGCGGGGCGACACCGTCACGGAGAACGCGCTGCTGGCCGCCGCCCGCCACGACGGCGTCACCGTCATCCGCAACGCCTCCTCCAACTACATGGTCCAGGACCTCTGCTTCTTCCTCGAAGCCCTGGGCGTCCGCGTCGAGGGCATCGGCACCACCACCCTCACCGTGCACGGCATGCCGGTCATCGACGCCGACGTGGACTACTCCCCCTCCGAGGACCCGGTCGAGGCGATGAGCCTGCTGGCCGCCGCGGTGGTCACGGAGTCGGAGCTGACGGTGCGCCGGGTCCCGATCGAGTTCCTGGAGATCGAGCTGGCGGTCCTGGAGGAGATGGGCCTCGACCACGACCGCACCCCGGAGTACTTCGCCGACAACGGCCGCACCCGCCTGGTGGACCTGACGGTGCGCCCGTCGAAACTCGAAGCGCCGATCGACAAGATCCACCCCATGCCCTTCCCGGGCCTGAACATCGACAACGTCCCCTTCTTCGCGGCCATCGCGGCCTCCGCCCAGGGCCAGACCCTCATCCACGACTGGGTCTACGACAACCGCGCCATCTACCTCACCGACCTGAACCGCCTCGGCGGCCGCCTCCAGCTCCTGGACCCCCACCGCGTCCTGGTCGAGGGCCCCACCCGCTGGCGCGCCGCCGAGATGATGTGCCCGCCGGCCCTGCGCCCCGCGGTCGTCGTCCTCCTGGCGATGATGGCCGCCGAGGGCACGTCGGTGCTGCGCAACGTGTACGTCATCAACCGCGGTTACGAGGACCTGGCGGAACGGCTGAACTCGATCGGGGCACAGATCGAGATCTTCCGGGACATCTGAAGGCTCTGCGGGACAACGGCGCGAGACCCCTTCTGACCTGCGCGGTGCGGGGCAGGAGGGGCTCGCAGTTTCCTACGCCAAGGAGCAGAAGTCGCGCATGTGCAGCTGACCGCCGCGGTGGTGACGGAGCTGGGCTGTCGCGGCCCCCTGGCACTCGCCGAGCAACTTGCCACCCTCGCGGACGGGGCGGCCAGCCGCGTCATGGTGCTGAACGAGACGCACTACGGTCGGCACGCGCGGGCGGCGGCGGAGATCCTGCTCGCCGAGGCTCTGCCAGGAGGAAGGGAGCAGGGCTGCCGAGACAGACGCCGTCGCAGCGCTGCGGACCCACGAGACCTTCGGCGGCCACACTGTTCCTCGACCACGGGATCACCACCAGGTCGGCGGGTGGCCCGACGGACGGAATCCCGAACACGCCGACCGCGATCGCGGCGGGCACGCTGAGGGGCCCGCGCACCCACGCTCTGGAGCGACGCCTTCAGCGGCCGGGGCCCCTTCGGAGCCAACACCCCCGAAGAGGCCGAACTCATGGTGGCGGCCGGGAAGTCCGCCAAGTCACCTCGCCGCCCAGGGCGAGGGCCTCGATGGTCAGTTGTCAGTAGGCGAGTTGCCCGATGCCTCCGTCGACCCGCAGTACGGTGCCTGCGGTGTAGGCGGATTCGTCCGAGGCGAGGTAGACCGCCGCCTTCGCCAGTTCGGTGGCGCTTCCCAAACGATGGAGAGGCACGGTCTGCCGGAGTTCCTCGTAGAGGGCGGCCTGGCGCTCGGGGCCGAGGGGCGCGAAGGCATTGGTGATCGTCGGACCGGGACTCAGTCCGTTGACTCGGATGCCGCGGTCCTTCAGCTCGTGGGTGAGCCCGCGCGCGTAGGAGAGCAGGCCTGCCTTGGCCGCGCCGTAGACCGTCGCGTTCTCGTGTCCGATGTACGCGGAGACGGAGCCGACGAGGATGACCGAGGACTGGTCCGAGAAGAGCGGCAGCAGGTCCCTGATCAGGAAGAAGGGTGACTTGAGGTTGGTCGTGAGGAGCCTGTCGAACGCCTCCTCGGTCCATGCCTCGATCGGGAGGTGGGTGACGTCGGCGGCGTTGCTCATCAGGATGTCGAGCTTCGGCCATTCCTCCCTGAGCCGCGCCGCGAGCGCCGCTTGGCCGGGTACGTCGCCGGCGTCACTGGCGATGGCGAGCAGCGGGCCGTCCAGTTGCCGGGCCGCCGCGTCCAGCTTTTCCTGCGAGCGGCCGGTGATGGCGACAGTCGCTCCCTCGGCGAGGAACTCGCGGGCCGTTTCCAGGCCGATGCCGCTCGTCCCCCCGGTGATCAGTGCGTGCTTTCCTGCAAGGCGATCCATTGTTCCGCCTCCCTTCAGATCGCGGTGCGGCCACCGTCGGCGGCGACGATCGCCCCGGTCATGTAACTGGCCCGGTCACTGGCGAGAAAGGCGACCACGTGGGCCACCTCGGCCGGGTCGGAGGTGCGCCCGAGTGCGGTGGCCAGGCCCATGCCGCCCATGTCCGGCCCCATGGCCGCGACCACCTTCGAGGTGCGCATCGGGCCCGGCGCGACGGCGTTGACCCGCACGTTCGACTTGGCGAATTCCGCCGCCCAGGTACGGGTCAGCGATTCGAGCGCCGCCTTGGTGGCGCCGTAGACGGCCATGCCCGGCATGCCGAGGCCGGCTGCGGTGGAGCTGACATTGACGATGCTGCCGCCGCCGCTCGCGGCCATCCTCTGCGCGAGCAGGGCGGTGAGCAGGAACGGGGCCCGCACATTGACCGCGAAGGCGGCATCGAAATCGGCGAGATCCTGCTCGGCGGTCGGGGCGAACGTCATGACGCTCGCGTTGTTGATCAGGATGTCGACGGCCCCGGCGTCCTCGACCAGCTGGCGCACGCCCGCCGCGTCGGACACGTCGGCCGCGACGAAGCGCACCGTCCCGGCGGACTCGCCACCGGCTGCGCGAAGGTCTTCCACCACCTGGGCGCCGCGCCTTGGATCGGTGCCGGTGAGGATCAGGTTGGCGCCGCCCGCGGCCAACGCCTTGGCCGTCGCGTGCCCAAGTCCGCCGATCGCACCGGACCCGGTGACCAGCGCCGTCCTGCCTGCGAATTGCATAGCTCAGCCCTTCGTGTCGACCGGCACGCGGCCGACTTCTGTGCGTCCGTTCAAGAACTCCTTCAACGGAAGCTACGACTTCTTGAACACGCAGTCAAGAAGTCGTAGTATCGAGCACGTGGCACGAACCGGACGCCCCCGCGAGTTCGACAGGGAACAGACGCTGGAGCGCGCACTCGAACTGTTCTGGTCCCGGGGGTACGGGGCGACGTCGATCCAGGACCTGGTCGACGCACTGGGCATCGAACGCGGCAGCCTCTACGGAGCGTTCGGCGACAAGCGCCGCTTTTACCTGGAAGCCGTCAGGCTCTACTGGGAGGTGTACGAGCGGCACCTGATCGCCGCGCTCGACACCGGCCCGCTCCTGCCCGCCCTGCGTGAGATCCTGACCCATCCCGCGCGGCTGGACGAACTGATCTCCGACGTGGGTGTCCCGCAGGGCTGCCTGGTCGGCAACACGACCGCCGAACTCGTCCCCCATGACAGTGAAGCCACGGAGATCGTCACCCGCTCATACCGCCGGTTCACCGACATCCTGTCCGGCGCGCTCCGCCGCGCACAGGCCGCCGGAGAGGTCACGGACGCCCACTCCCCCGAGGCCCAGGCGCAGCTCCTGCTCTATGTCGTCCAGGGCCTCTCGCTCGTATCCAGGGCGGGTCTCGACAAGGCGGCAGCCCTGGCAGCGATCAACACGACCGTGGACGGACTGAGGGCGTAACCGCCCCCTCCCCGGCGAGCGAGGATTCCTTCGCCGTCCACGTCCACCGGTCGTCCCGCCGCCCACTTGCCGTGCGGCGACCAGGGCGGGGGCAGCACGACGGAGTGTCGCTCCAGCATCCGCGTTGCCGCCACCGACCGAGTATGGACACCGATGTCAGTGCCGGGCCCTGGTTTGGTCGCGTGACCTCCGAAAAGCTACGCGAGCGACTGGCCCGTTTCCGCGATGGAGCGGTCCAACTGGACATCCCGGCCGACGAGGTTGACCGGTGGATGGACATGGTATGGCCCTGCGCGGTCCTGTCGACGCGCGACGACGGCCCGGTCGCCGCCCGGTTCGGCGGCCCCGTCCTGCTGCCGGTCGGCACCCCGCCCCCCCCGTTCCCGTACGTCGCGTCCATCGACCTCGCGGCGCTGCCGCAGGCCTCGACCGATCTGCCCCCGCCGGACGACGGCCGCCTACTCCTCTTCGCCTGGCCGCGCGGTGTCCGAAAACGTCGGGGACTGGGTTCTGCTCGCGAGCTGGAGCCCCGGCCTCGGTGACGTGCCGGCCGGATCCAGCGTCCACTGGGCGATCCAGCGCAAGGACCTGGAGGCCGGACGCTTCGACCGGACGTTCACCGACGTGTACTGGAACCCCTGAGCCGGCCGGTTGGGGGGGCGGCGGCGCCCGTCAGCCTGGCCGGTGTACGGGGCTGGAGTCTGGCAGCGGCGGTGAGGGCCGGTCCACCCCCACCGCCGCCGTTCCCCTCACTCGACGGCCTCGGTCGAGCACGGCGACCGCGGTCCCGCGTCGGGAGAACTCAACGCGGCGCGCCCGATCCCATGCCGGCGCCGGTGACCGGGCCGGCTTTGCCGACGTGGCCGCTCACGCCAGCGGCTCGTGGTTGACCCAGATCGCCTTGTACGGATGGCGGCTCTGCCAGCGCTTGATGAGGTCGACCGCCCCGGGCATGCTGAAGATCGCGTTCAAGGCGTCGAGGTCGCGCACGCGCAGTTGCAGGATGGCGCTGGCGATGGCCACCGGGGCGTGGTCGTCGCCCGGGACGCGGATGTGATGGCGGGTAGCGACCGACTCGACCAGACCGGATCCCTTGGCGAGCCCCTCGAACTCCATGAGGTACTGGTCCAGCTCGCTCGCGGGAATCGGTTGGTCGAACGCAACGATCATCGTGTGGTGAATCATGCCCCCACCGAACAGGAATTTTCCGGATCGGTCCAAGATCTATTCGTTCACATTTCATGCCTGCCAGGAATGGAACGGCCGATAGTCTTGTGCCATGGCCGAGCTGGAAACCCGCGAACTGGAGTACTTCATCGCCGTCGCCGAGGAACTGCACTTCGGCCGCGCCGCGGCCTGCCTGGCGATCGCGCAGCCGGCCCTGTCCAAAGCGATCCGGCGCTTGGAATCCCGGCTCGGAGTGAAGCTCCTGGAACGCTCGAGCAGGCATGTCGCGCTCACCCCCGCCGGCGAAGCTTTGCTGCACCACGGCAGGCACGCCCTGAACGCTGTCAGCGCGGCTGCCGAGAAGGCACGCCGGGCCGGTGACCAGCAAGCCCGTCTGCGCCTGGTGATCAAACCCGGCGGTGATGCGAACCTTCTGTCCGGAATCCTGGCCGCCTACGCCGGTCGGCCCGACGCCCGACAGGTGGACATCCTCTTCGGCGGAGCCACCGACCGAGCCGACTACGTCCGCGACGGCCGCGCCGATGTCGCCCTGCTGTACGCGCCCTTCGACGACATGACCGGCCTTGACCACGAAACCCTGACGGTCGAAGGACGTGTCGCGATCCTGCCGCCGGACCACCGGCTCGCCTCTCGCCCGGAGATCACTCTCGCCGACCTCGCCCAGGAGACACTGCCGCGCTGGAAGGGCGTGCACTGGACCGGAGTACCCGAGGCCAGGCCGGGGCCCGAGGTCACGGACGCGGTCGAAGCCATGCAGATGATCAGGCTGGGACGCGCAGTCGCGGTCCTGCCGCGCTCGCTGGCCCAGCCCATGCACCCCGACCTCGTCCACCGCCCCGTCATCGATGCCCCCAACAGTGAACTCGTCCTCGCGTGGTCCCAGGACGACTGCCGCAGCATGGTCGCCTCCTTCGTCGCTGCCGCTGTGGATGCCGCAAGGGCGACCTGAGGAGGCGGGTGCGAAGTGGCCGCCGCGGATCGTCGGCATGACCTCATGGTCTTCGAGGCCGACCTGATGTCCCGGGGTGCCTTCAGGACCTGGGGGGGGCTGTTCCGCACTCGGCCCGGACGGCCTTGCCGGGGCCGAGGCGGTCGCGTACGCACCAGTCGCCGGGCGAGTGCGTCGACGAGGAGCAGGCCCCGACCGCCGTTCTCGTCCGTACCGGGGTCTGCCGCGTCGGCTGAGCAGGGTGAGTGTCGGTCACCTCGACCCGGATGACGCGTCGGCCGTGGTCGTGGGACAGGAAGGGCGACGTCCCGCCCGGGGACGCGGCCGTACAGGGCCCCGTTCGCCGCGAGTTTTCGGCAACGACGAGGACGACGGTGTCGTGCGCCCCGGTGCCGTGCGGGTGGCCCCACTCGGTGAGTTGGTGCGCGGTGAGCAGCCGGGCGAGTGACGCGTCTGCGGCCACTACGAGCCCCGGGCTCCTCGCCGGTCACCCACCCATTGGCGCGCCAGGTGCGTCCGGCGTGGGAGACGGTCTCTCCGCCGGTGCAGACGTTCCCGGCGCTCCAGGTGACGCATTCAGGATGAGACCGCCGACGGCGGCACCACACGCGGTGGCCGGCCGCACTCGAGGACATCGAGTGCGGCCGGCCAGGGCACGTCGGTGGTGAGGCCGGCCCTCCTAGCGGTTCGTCACGAGGTAAACCCGTGCACTATTGCTCGAGTCCTCCACGACGGCGACCTTCTTGTCGGTCTCGGGCCCTGATTCCGGCACCGGAATCCAAGCCCCGGACAACGCGTCCGACACCGCGATGTCCCAGCCCGCTTCCCGGAGCTCGTGAGAATTGAAGGGACTCCATCCCCGTGTCAGATCCGAGGGACTCCCGCCGAGGGCACTCAGCCAATTCCGGGCGTTCGGATCCGGCACCCGCATTCGCACATAGAGCGTCCCGCCGGACCGCGGCAGAACCTCCCGGTAACGGACCCCTGTCGCGCCCTCCGGAAGCACCACGCCGTACTCCTTCAGGAGTGCAGCAGGCGGCCGTCCCGTACGCTCCGGAGAAATCGACGTGGTTTTCACGCGCCCGGTGGCACCGTCGGCCCCGGCGCTCCCGAGCTCCTGGGCGGTGCCCCCGCCGGACTCCGTCGTGCCGCACGCGGCAAGTGCCAAGGCCAGG
Source organism: Streptomyces sp. CCM_MD2014 (assembly GCF_000772045.1). GTDB lineage: Bacteria > Actinomycetota > Actinomycetes > Streptomycetales > Streptomycetaceae > Streptomyces > Streptomyces salinarius. Next base: position 2,186,578 of record NZ_CP009754.1, read on the forward strand.
ACTGCCGCCGCACCCACCGCACGGCGCCTCACCCGTGTCACAGTCGTCATGGCATGCCTCTCATGGTGGCGGAACCATATACGTCGAAGTCCTGGGCGAGCCCGACGGTATGGAGGTGTGCCACCTCTGCCTGCTGTACATCGATGTCGACCCACAGGAAGCTCTGTTTCAGGTCGTTGCGCTTCTCGCTCGGTACACCCCAGTCGTACCGCTTCCGCACCTGGACGGTGTACGTCATCCCGTACTTCCGCTGATTGCTCCCTGTGACCCTGAACTGGAAATTGTTCAGGGCGTAGTACCAGTCGAGACTCGACTCGCCGTCCTCCTCGTCCGCTCGAGTCCTCAACCAGCCCGAGTCGAAGGTGGCGTTTCCTTCAATCCGCTCCTTTTGGAGATACTTCGTCACATCCTCCCTGAAACGCGGGATATCACGCAGCATGGCCTCGGGATCAACCTCGTACGCATCGCCGGAGTTCCCGAGCCAGTGGGACAGCAGGTCGTATGCGTTGTCCCAGTCCTGGACCCACGTGCCGAGCTTCACCCAGTACATCTGGTTCAGGACGTCCCGGTCGCGGTCTGTTGGTTCTTCCTTGTCGTAGACCCGGTCCTCAGTACTGGCCAGCGGCGACGGCTCCTTGTAGTCGACATCCCAGCCACCGGCAGAGTTCATGCTGCAGGTGTACCCGGGCTCATCGCACTCGGCGAGACGATGCCCGTCGAGTTCGGTGAAGGTGGTGGGGTTGCCGCCGGTGAAGGCGTACCGGTTGCCCGTGAACGGGTCGGTTCCCAGGCCCATGTCCGCGAGGGCGCCGTTGTACATGTCCCGGGTGGTGAAGCGGTTGAGACCCGGGCTGTAGTCGCGGAAGCCCATGTCGTAGGTGCCGGACTGGGCGTCCCAGCGCTTGGCGTTGTAGCGGTAGGGGTTGTACGCCTCCTTGGTCGGGTCGCCCGCGTCGGGCTTGTCGATGCCGGTGAACTCGGACTCGTCGTCGGAGCCGTAGGCGGTGTAGCCGTAGGTGGCCTTGGTGTCGCCGTTGTCGTCGGTCAGGGTTTCGACGTCGGTGTGGCTGTTGTAGCCGTAGTAGCCGTCCTCGGTCGTCCCGTCGGTGTTGTGCTTGATCTGCGACAGGCGCTCGCCCCACGGGCTGTACTGGTAGGACTTGGTCAGCTCGCCGGCGACTTCCTCGTTCAGCACTTCGGTGGACAGGCCGAGATAGGTGAAGTCGGTGGTCTTGCCGTCCGCCGTCTTCGAGGCGGTGCGGTCCAGCGGGTCGAAGGTGTACGTGGTGGACTTCATCGCGCCGGTGTCGTCCATCTTCTGGGACTCCACGACGTGGTCGAAGCCGTCGTACACGCTCCGGGAGATGACCTGCCCCTGCGACGTCACCGACTGCTGGCGGCCGAAGGGGTCGTAGGTGTAGTCGGCCGTGACGCCGGAGGCCGTCGCGGTCAGGAGGCGGTTGCGGTCGTAGTGGTAGGCGGTCGTCGTGCCCTTGACCGTCTGGCTGACGACGTTGGCGTTGTCGTCGTGGACGTAGGTTTCCGTGCCCGCGCCGTTGCCCGTCTTGACGGACGTGGTGAGCCGGTCCGCCGGGTCGTAGGAGTAGTCGGTCGTGGAGTCGAGGTACGCCGCGTGGTTGTCGGCGTTCATCTTCTTCGCGACGTCCTGCGCCTTGTTGCCGTTGGGGTCGTAGGCGTAGGTGTGGGAGGCGACCAGCGTGGTGCCGTCCGCCTTCTTCTCCGTCGTCGACCTCAGGGCGCCGTCGAGGTAATAGGTGTAGTCGACGGTGTTGTCGTTGGCCTTGGTCTCCTTCAGTTTCTGGCCACGGGCCGTGTACGTGTACGACGTCACCTTCGGGTCGGTGTCCGTCGCCGTCTTGCCGACCGACACGGTCTTCACCAGTTCGCGCAGGTCGTAGGTGTACTGGGAGAACTGGCTGGGGTGGGTGACCGTCTCCGGCTGCCCGTTTGCGTCGTACGTGTACGACGTCGCCTTCTTCTCCGTGCCGGACAGGGACTCCGTGACCTTCTGGACCTGGTTGAGGCCCGTGTAGGCGACCGTGTAGGCATCGGTCCGCGCCCCGGACGACGTGTCGTCGATCGAGGTCAGGTTGCCGTTGACGTCGTAGCCGTAGGTGAACGTCTTCTGTTCGGTGTCCGTGTCGGCGGAGTTGTCACGGACCAGCTTGACCGCGTCGGCCACCGCGGTGCCGGTGCTGCTCTGTTCCAGCTTCAGTTCGGTGTCCTCGCCCCGCTTGAGGGCGTAGTCACCGAGGGCGACCCAGGTACCGGGGCCGGTCGTCTGGTTCTTGGTGACGGCAGGTTCGGTGGTCGTGCCGTGGGTGAGGGTGTACTCGGCGGCCGTGGCGGCGCCGGTCACCTCCGGGTACTTCACGTACGCGGTGTACGTGCCGTCCTCGGGGATGTCCAGCGTCCACGTGAAGGCGTCCGTGCCCGTGCCGGCGGCGTGGGTGCGGTGGTCGTAGCCGTGCTGGCCGGCGCCGTCCCCCTGCGTCCAGGTGCCGGTGGCGGCGGTGCTCTGGGTGTCGGAGTTGTCCACCAGGACCACCGACCTGCCCACCGGGACACCGTCGTCGGAGCGGGACTCGAGCTTGCCGTCGGGGTAGTACGACCACGACATCGTGCGGTTGGAGGAACCGCCCGCCGATGTGAGGGTGCGGGCCGTCTGCTGGCCCAGGTCGTTGTAGTCGTAGGTGGTGGCGATGGACCACGGGTCCGTGGAGGACCTCACCCAGCCGTTGTCGAAGTAGTCGAACACCGTGGTGTTGCGGACCGTCTGTCCCTCGGAGGGCGGCAGTGAGGTCTTCGCCACCCGGCCGACCTTGTCGTACACGGTCTCGGTGTAGACGTTCGGGTCGTTGTGGCGGGCGTCCGCCGGATCGTAGGGCTGGTACTGCTTGACGGGCCGGTTCAGCGCGTCGTATTCGGTGCGGGCGGTGAAGGCCGTGGTCGTGTCCGCCGCGACGGCCCGCGGGGTGATCACCTTGGTGGTGTTGCCGACCTCGTCGTACTCGTACCGGGTCGTGCGGTAGGTGACCGTCGTGGTGCCGCTGTGCGGAACCTTGACCTCTGCGGTCTTGCCGCGCTCGTCGTAGGTGATGAGCGTGGTGTTGTTCTCCGCGTCCGTGGTCGAGGTGACCAGGGAGTCCTTGTCGTAGGCCCGCTTGGTGGTGTTGCCCGCGGCGTCCGTGACCGAGGTGACGCGGTGGTTCAGGTCGTAGGCGGTCTTGGTGGTGTAGTCGGTGGTGTCGGCCGTGGCGTTCTTCTTCGGGTCGACGACCCTGGTGGTGTTGCCGACGTCGTCGTACCCGAAACTGATCGTGTCGCCGTCCGCGTTGACCACGGAGGTGAGCTGGTAGATCTCGTCGTAGTGGTTCGTCGTGACGTAGTCGGCCGGGTCCGACGCGGTCAGCGTGCCCTTGGGCTCGGTGGTCGTGGTGAGGTGGCCGGCCTTGTCGTAGGTGTAGGTGGTCCTGCGTTCGTCCGAGGTGGTGGTGTCCTTCGGCGCGGTCGCCGAGGTGATCTGGTCCGCGGCGTCGTACACGGCGGTGGACACCGCTCCGTTGGGCGCCGTCGACGTGGTGACGTTGTCGTTGGCGTCGTACTCGGGGGCGGGCGTGGTGATCAGGTCGCCCTCGTCCTGGTCCTTCGGCACCGTGCCGACCAGGGGCCGGCCGAAGGTGTCGTACGTCTGCGTGGTCACCTTGTCGTAGGCGTCGGTCACCTTGGTGACCTGGCCGCGCTCGTCGTAGACGAACTCCGTGGTGTGGGCCAGCGCGTCGGTGATCGTCTCCGGATAGCCGGTCGCGTCGAAGGCCCCGTACGTCGTCGGGTTGCCGTTGGCGTCGACGGCCTTGGTCAGCTGTCCGTAGGCGTCGTAGTCGTAGGTCGTCGTGTAGTCGCCGGCGGTGGCCGTCGCGACGCCCTTGGGGTCGGTGACCGTCTTCAGGTTGCCGAAGGTGTCGTAGCCGAACTGCCAGGCGCGGCCCTCGGGCGAGGTCTTGCGCCACAGGTCGGCGGCGAAGCCGTCGGCGCGGGTCTGGTAGTCGTACGTGACCGCGTTCGCCGGGTGGGTGCCGGGGGCGCAGTCCGTGGCCGGCGGGACGCCGTTCTTGTTGTTCTCGGCGTCACGTGACCAGAGGGGGTAGCCGGTCTTCTGGTCGTAGCAGTAGGCGGTCTTCGCGCCGTTGGCCTCCTCCAGGTAGGTGACGTTGTTGTCCGCGTCCCAGCTCGTCTTCGTGGTCTGGGACTTGGCGTTGGTGGTCTGGACGGGGCGGCCGTAGTCGTCGGTGACGTACTTCGTCGCGTGACTCTCGGCGTCCGTCACGGTGGCGTCCGTGAACTTGGGGTTCGCCGTGTTCGCCGCGTAGGTGAAGCCCGTGTCACCGCCGAGGCGGTCGGTGAGGGTCTTCGTCCACCAGTGGTACTTCGGGTCGTCGCCGGTCTGCGGCGCGTAGTACGCCAGGCCCGTGCCGTTGCCGCGCGGGTCGGTGGCGGTGACGAGCTTGACGTTCTTGTTGCCCTGGGTGGCGTCGTAGGTGAAGGCGAACACCTTCGGCTGGGCGGAGCCCGCGCCGTCGGTCAGCCTGGTCAGCAGCGCCTTGTCCGAGTACTCGAAGGCCAGCTTGCGGCCCGAGACGTCGGTCATGGACCGGACGTGGTCCGCGACCTTCGGGAACGGCGCGTCGGCCTTGTCGTAGTAGTCGACGGTGAGAGAGGTCCGGCCCGCGGGGTCGGTGATGTACTTGAGGAACTTGGTCGGCTTGTTGTTGGACTTGCGTTCCTCCTACGTGTACGTCTGCGTGTTGCCGTTCTTGTCGACCGTCGAGGTCAGATAGCCGTCGCAGCCGAAGAGGAAGCGGGTGCCGTCCGGGCGCAGCAGGGTCCAGGCGTCCGGGACGGGATCCTTGGTGGGCTTGCAGTCCAGGCCGGCCTTCATCGTCAGCCGGTAGTGGACGCCGGCGGGAGCCTTCCAGGTGCCGTCGTCCTGCAGACGGAAGACGTGTGTGGTGCCGTCGCCGTCGGGGAGGCGGACCTCGGTGGGGTTCGGGTTGGGGTGGAAGTCCAGGGGCGCGCCCAGGCGGACGGGACCGGCGAGTTGTGCGGACCAGCCCGCGCCCGAGACGGTGTCGGACGTGTCGAGCGAGTTGTAGGAGAAGCGCGCGAACGTCGTCAGGCCGCGGCCCGGGTTGGTGAACGCGTTGTAGGACCACACGCTGTTGCCGGAGGCCAGGTTGTTCATGACCGTGGAGCCGGCGCCGGTGTTCTTGCCGGTGTAGGAGTAGAACTTCTCCAGGCCCAGCTGGTTGGAGGTGGGGTCCTCGACCGCGACGCTCTGCTTCAGCGGCGGGATGCCGTTCGTGCCGGCCGACAGCCAGCTGCCGTCGGCACTCTTGCGGACGTCCCAGCCCAGGACGTACTCGCCGCGCTTGTTGCCCGAGTCGGAGTTGACCGGTGTGGAGACCTTCGCCTGGATCGTGGCCGACTTGCCCGGCAGCAGGGCCGGGATCGGCGTGGCCAGCTGGTTGCCGCCGGTGGTGACGTCGGTGCCGTCGGGGAGCTTCCAGGTGTAGGACAGCTCCCGCTCGCCCGCCGCCCACTGGGCGGAGGTGGTGTTGGTGACCGTGAAGTCCACCGTGTAGGTGGTGTTCGGGGTCATCCGGGACGGGGTCTGCGGGGCGTAGTACGTGTCCTCGGTGGTGGAGTCGACGTAGATGACCTGCATGTACGGGCGCAGCTGCGGGTCGGCGGCCTCGGCGGACAGGAACAGGGTGCGCTCCTGCGGGCCGGATGCGGACTCGTCCTTGAGCTTCACCGCGACGCCCTTGTTGCCCGCCGGGTCGTCGATCCAGCTCTGCATCAGGCCGGTGGCGTCCCACCAGTGGCGGCCGACGTCCGACACGCTCGCCACGGTGTCGGAGACGGCGGCGGACATGTCACCGCCGGCGCTGCTCCAGGCGGTGGTGGAGGTCGCGTTGTCCCACGTGGCCTGGGTTTCGGAGAAGTCCCGCGTGAGAGCGTGGAGTTCGTAGATCGCGCCGTCGGTGTCGGTGGTGGTCTCCGCGCCCCACATGTACATGCGGTTGTTGATCACCGTGGCGGTGGACGGGATGTCGTCCGTGGGGAACTTCAGCACCGCCCGGGTTTTGCCGTAGGTGCCGGAGTTGTTGCCGACGCTGAGCCACCTCTGGTCGACGTCCCAGGAGCGGATGGCGTCCTGGTTGGTGGACGGCTGGGCGGAGGACAGGGTGGTGTCGGTGACGCCGCCCTGGCTGCCCTGGATGATCTTCATCGTCCGGCCGGCCTTGGGGATGCCGACGATGCGGGTCGGGGAGCCGAGCAGTTCCCCGCTCCGCGTCTTCACCGCGATCTGGTAGTAGTACGACTTGTCGATCTCGTTGGCGGCCGAGTCGGGCGTCGGGACCGCGGTGGTGTCCGTGTAGGTGGTCTCCGACGCGCTGATCGGCGCGATCAGGGTCGCCGCCGACGGGGTGAACGCCTGCTGGGTGGAGCGGTGCAGCTGGTACTCCACGATGTCCAGACCCGCGTCACCGGTGGTGTTGGAGTACGCCTTCCAGGACAGCTCCGGGCCCGTGGAGTGCACCACCGTCGGCGAGTTCAGCGACGTGCCGACCTTGCCGTAGGTCACCGTCAGCCGCGGGACGGTCGACGTCTCGCCACCGTAGGCGCCGTCACCGGCCTCGTAGCGGGGGCCGCCGAGCGGCCCGGTGGACGACTCGTCCTTCGCCATCAGCACGAAGCCGTGGTTGGCGGCGGTGCCGCTCACCCACTTCTGGACCGTGTCGGCGACGGGGAACTCGTGCCACTGGTTGTACTCGCCCTTGTTCTTCACGATCTGCGCCGGGTTCACCAGCCGCACCGCGTCCGCGAGCACCGCGGTCGAGGACGACGCCGGTCCGTCACCGAGGACGACCTTGCCGACCGTGCCCTTGGCGAACGGCAGCTGACCGCCGCCGTTCAGCGACGCCCAGACGCCGTTGGTGCCGGCCGTCTGGTCGACGGTGAAGGTCTGGGTGCCGTCCCGGTGCGTGACCGTGTACGGGGCGTTCGTCGCCCGGTCGAAGGCCGCGACGTAGTGCACGTCGACGCGGTAGGTGCCGCTGTCGGTGACCTTCGGCTGCCAGGTGTAGGTGTCCCCGGCGACGGTGTCCTTGTTGTAGCGGTAGTCGTCGCCGATCGCGTACTGCGTCAGCGTCGACCCCGACGGCGGCCACGAACCCTTCGCCGCCGTGGTGCCCGCGTCCCCGTCGTCCACCTGGACGCTGGTGCCCGACAACTCACCGACCAGGCCGGACGTGTTGGACCAGGTCGCCGTCGACTCGTCCCAGGCGCCGGTCGCACGGTGCGCCTCGATGGTGACGTCGTTGCCGTTCGTCGTGTGCGACTGGTCGAAGTAGACGCCCAGCCGGGCGCCGTCGATCTTCACCCCGTCCGGGATCTCGTCCAGCGGGAACTTCAGCAGCGAACGGGAGGTCGCCGACGCGGACGTCTTGCCCGCCGCCAGCTTCCAGGAGGAGTTGAAGTTCACCCCCGGCTGGTCGGAGAGGACCATGGTGTCCTGCGAACCCGACGGCGACGGCGCGATCGTGATCGTCGGGTCGATCACGACCGGATACTGCCGCTCCTTCGCCGCCAGCCACTTCGCGTCCGGCGTGACGGTCAGCGTCCAGCCGTCACCTGCGCGCTGGAGCTTCTGCGTGACGTCGGCGCTGTACGCGTACCCGTACGGCGACGACGCCGACTTCTTCGCGTCCGTCATGTACGGGGCCGGGATGATCAGCACCGGGGTGTTGGGCAGCTCCCCGAAGAACGCGATCGAGCCGTCCTCGCGGGCCTTCGGCGTCAGCCCCTCCGTGTCCAGCGTGAACGTGTACGTCACGGGACCTTCGGGCCGCTCGGACAGGGTGATGTTCTCCTTCACCCGGCCCGGGCCGACCACGTAGGACAGATCGGCGCCGCCGACCGCGTCCTTGTAGGTGACGGTGGAATCCTCCGCCTGCGGCTTCAGCCGCCCACTCGCGCCCCGCAGACCGAGAGTGACCGACTGGCCCCCGTCACCGGCCTCGAAACGCAGCAGCCGGTCCGGGTCGGACCCGAACCAGCTGCGACCGGTGTTGGCCCTGTTGGCGAAGTCGAATCCCTTGGCCCTGGTCTCGGCCACCCGGGTGTCGATCGTCTTCCAGGACTTGCCCGCCGGGTCCTTGTAGGAGGTCGGCGCGGCCGTCAGTTCCGCCTCCACCCGCCCGTCGGACAGCTGCCAGAAGCGGGCCGTCAGGGTGCGGTGCGAGGTCAGTTCCTTGACCCTCTTCGCCTTCGGCGCGTTCTTCCCCTTGGGGAGCTTCTGCCGGTCGGCCATGCCGAGACCGCCGTACGACGGCGGCTCGGGGGTCTCCTTGTCGTCGTCCCCGAGCCAGTCGGAGACGGTGTCGAAGAATCCCTTGTCACCGTCCTTGCCGGAATTCGACGGTGGAGCCGCATAGGCGACTTGCGGCAATAGCGTCCCCGCAATCGCCGCGGCCACCAGACAGGAGAAATATCTCCTGTAAGGCACCTTCACGTGCATACCTTTCGCCATCGGCGACCCACTCCGCCGAACGCGAATCGGGCGCGCCGAACGAGCCGTCGCGGAGAGTTCCGCACGGCTTGGTGCATAGCTGTGCGGCACCCGGCGAGCAGGTGAAACATCGGCTCGCGGGGCGCGGCGGCGGGATTATCGACCGGGTGACTGACGGCCTGTCAAGCGAAGGTTCAAATCGGGCAATTGACTGACGGAAAGGCTACTCTTTCGCCCGCGTTTGTCCGCTCGATGGCGTCGCCGACCCGCCATGGTGTATAACCGCCCCGCAATTGATCCGGACCGTCGAAAGCCGAGCCCCGTACATGTCAGCCAAGGATTCCGCGGAGAGCGCGGAGAACACCGGGAGCACCGAAAGGCCAGAGGACTCGGACAGCTCGGCGAACCCGGAGACCCCGGAGGTCACGGCGACTGGTGGCGGCCGGGCCGGCGTCCTGATCGCCGCCGTCCTGCTGCTCGCCTGCGCCGGGCTCGTCGGCTACGGACTGCTCGACACCGAGGACGAGCCGAAGCCGTCCGTGACCCCCGCCGCCGCCGTGACTTACGAGGTCACCGGCGACGGCACGGCCGAGATCTCCTACCTCGGCCCGGACGAGGACGGCAGAGCCACCGTCGTGCGGGACGCCGAACTGCCCTGGAAACAAACCGTCCAGGTGCCGCTCGGTGAGACCCCCACCGTGGCCGTCGTGCTCGGCGAGGGCGGCGGACAGGCGTCCTGCACGCTCGCGATCCGCGGCAAGCACGTGCAACGGGCAACGGCCATCGGCGAGTTCGGGCGCGCCACCTGCACGGGTGAGCTGCCCGCCGCCGGCACTTGATCACGTACTCGTACTCATACTCGAAGAAGGAGAGGTCGGCAGTGCCACGCAGGTGATCACGGTCGAGGCCCGTGGCTCCTACACCGCAGTCACCGCGTGGGCCAAGGGGTCCGCCGACTGGAAGGCGCAATTTCTCCACCGCTTCCGGGCGGGCCGGGTCCAACGGGGTCACGAACGGGCGACGCGGCGGCAGGGCACCTGGATGACCCCCACCGGGACGTACACGATCACCGAAGGTTCGGCGTGGAGGCGAGCAGCACGAGCACGCCGTACCACGTCGTCACGGACGACGACTGGTGGGTGGAGGACCCCGAGTCGAAGCTCTACAACTCCATGCACGGCGCACAGGGCGCGGACTTCCCGCTGACCGAGTCCGGCGACCGAGGCAGCGAACCCCTCATCGACTACCCCACCCGGTACGCCGAAGCGCTCGTGATCAACTTCAACCGGCGGCCCGCCGTCCCCGGCCACGGCGTCGGCATCTTCCCCCACGTCAACGGCGGCGGCGCCACGGCAGGATGCGTCTCAGTCCCCCGGGCCACCACGGACCGACTCATGGACTGGATCAAACCGTCCGCCCACCCCCGGATCGCCATCGGCTGACCTTCCTGAGCCGTTCTGCGGCCGGGCGCCGGGCGTCAGAACTGTCCGGCGACGCCGACCACTCGGCAGACGCAGCCGAGGATGATCGCCGCGAAGACGGCCTTGGACAGCGGACGTCGAGAGAGCGACGTCACGGCCACCACTGCCGAGAAGGCAGCGATACCGGCACACAGCAGCGCTCCGAAAGCCCCGTCGTTGTCCCGCCGTCCCGGGAACGCGGCCGGGTTGTCCGCTTCGACCGTCATGGCGAAGCTGAACAGCACCAGGGCCGCCGCCACCGCGTACAGCACGGCGGCAGCGCAGGACTTGACGACGGAAGACGCTCGTGTGGTCGTCATCGGCCAGTGGGTCCGCACTTTCGGGTGGAGCGAGTCGAACACGCCAGGAGATGATCCCATAACGTGGCTGAAGAGGCAGGTACGGACGCGGACGATGCCGGTGCTTGGGCTGCCCGACGGGGCGTGGGGTGGTCCCGTGTACGGGGATCCGGCGATGTGGCCGGGGCTGCCCTACGCGTTGCTCTTCCTCGAGTGGGAGGGATGCCGGGCGTGGCGGTGCCCCGGACGAAGTAGCGCCGGCCGAGGAGGAAGACCAGGAGGAGCAGGGCAGTCGGCCTCACATTATCTTTTCTGATCGGATCGACACCGGCAGTGATCCATCGGCTTGTGCGACTCAGGACCGGAACCCGTCCCTCACCGGTCCCGTCGGCGTCGTGCTTCACCTGCGGCGGGCCGGAGCAGCATCAGCAGTGCGGTCGCGGCCGCAGCGCCGGCCAGGATCAGCAGGACCGCCCGGTCGGACACCGCCGCGCCGATGTCCGACAGCCGTTCCTCCAGGGCGAACTCGGTGTCGGTGCTGAGCACCGACGGCAGTGCGGAGGTGCCGTCGAAGGCCAGGAACGCCACCCCGAGCGCGACGAAGAACAGGCCGCCGATCAGGGCGGTGCTGTGCAGGGTCAGCGGGCCCGCCCGGAAGGTCCGGCCCCGCAGCCAGCGTTTGCGGCCCAGGTCGAACCGGTCCCACAGCAGGGCGAGTACGAACATCGGAACCGCCATGCCGAGCGCGTAGACGGAGAGCAGTACGCCGCCGTGCAGGGGGTCGCCGTCCACGGCGGCCACGGTCAGGATGCCCCCCAGGATCGGCCCCGCGCAGAAGCCCGCCAGCCCGTAGACGGCGCCCAGGGCGAGGACCGACAGGGCCGAGCCCGAACGGCGCCCGCCCGCGGCCCGCGCCATCCGCCGGGAGCCGAAGCCCAGTCCGGCGATCTGGGCGACGCCCAGGGCGATGACCGTCCATCCTCCCGTCGTCACCAGTGCGTCCCGGTGGCCGTAGAAGAGGCGGCTGGCGAACGAGCCGGCCACGCCGAGCGGGACGAGGGTGGTGCACAGCCCGGCGTAGAACAGGCCGGTGCGCGTCACCAGTCGGGTGCGGCCGGTGAAGGAGTAGGCGAAGAAGGCGGGCAGCAGCAGTGCGCTGCACGGACTGAGCAGGGCCAGGAGTCCGCCGAGGAAGGCCATCGCCAGGCCCACCTCACTCATCGTCCGGCCGCCTTGGCCGTGTCCGCCGCGGTCTCGACGGCTTCCTCGAAGGTGTCCGTGGGCTGGGCCCCCAGGATCGGCTTGCCGTTGACCAGGAATGCCGGGGTGCTGGTCACGCCGAGGTTGTAGCCCTCCTCCTGGTCGGCGCGCACGGCGCTGCGGGCCTGGTCGGAGGCCATGTCGGTCTGGAAGCGCTCGATGTCGGCGACGCCCGCCTCGCGGGCCATGGCGATGAGGTTCTCGGCGTCGAACGCGCCGGAGTTGCGCTCGCGCGGCTTGCCGTAGGCGACGTCGTGGAACTCCCAGAACTTCTTCTGCCGCCCCGCGGCCCAGCCGGCCAGCGCGGCGCGCTCGGACTCTTCGCCGAAGATGGGGAAGTTGCGCCACTCGATGCGCAGGATTCCCTTGTCGACGTACGAGCGCAGCAGTTCGGGCTTGGTCTCCCGGGCGAACCGGCCGCAGAACGGGCACTGGAAGTCGGAGTACTCGATCAGGACGACGGGGGCGTCCGCACGTCCGACGGCCAGCGGGTCGGAGGCGTCGCGGCGGGCGAGGGCGAGCAGGCTCTCGTCGGCGGGTACGGGAGCGGCGGAGCCGGTCACGGCCGCGGGCCCGCCTGCCTTCTCCTCGCGGTCGTCCGAGCCGTCGAGCGTGAGGGCGAAGGCCGCGGTCACCGCGGCGGCGGTGAGAACCGCGGCGGCCGTGACGGTCCGCCTGCGGTTGCGGCGGGACGGGGACGGGGTGGATCCGGTCGATCCGGTCATGGGGCACCTCAGACGTTGAGGGAGGGAAGGGGAAAAGGGTGTGGGACCGGGCCTCGGGTCAGGCGGAAGCCGTGACCGGGCACTCGGTCTGCAAGGACAGGCGACGCAGCGCGGCTTCCGCCAGCAGACCTGCCGACAGGACGGCCAGCAGCGGCTGCAGCGGTGCCCAGTAGCTCAGGGCGCCGGAGGCTCCCAGGAGCACGAGGACGAGTTTGTTGCAGACGGGGCAGCCGACCGCGAAGAAGGACAGCACCCCGCCGATCGCCCCGAGACGGCCGCCGTCGGCGGCTCGCGGCTCCGGGGCGGACGAGGGCTCACGCACGGCGGGCCCGCGCACGTAGGTGCTCAGCACGATGCCGGCCAGTGCGGCCGTGACGGCGAGGGCCGGGTAGTTCCACCACTGCACGGGGACTGACCGGCCGAACAGGGGGTTGGGCACCACGTCGGTGGGCGCGCCGACCAGGATCGCCGTGGCCAGGGCACCTGCGCCCGCCACGGTCCACTGTCGGGACCGCCAACCACGCAGTGCCTCACCCGCCCGCCGCCAGGAGCGCCGGGAAGAGGACATGCCGAATGACTCCGTTTCCGAGGATTCAGGGACGCGGCCTACGGGCCGGTCTAGATCCGCAGAACGGAGTGGAGGGTCGCCGGGGGCGGATCGGGGCCGCCTGCCGACGCCACGAAGTGCTGTGACACGAGAGGCGCGGGATCGGTGTCCGGGGACGCGAGACCGGCGCGGCCGCCGGAAGTGGACGGCGGCGGCGGATTCTCGGCCCGCTGCGCTCCGTGGTCGCCGACGGCCTTCTTGCCGCACGGGGCCGCCGCACCGTCCGACGGTTCGGCGACGGTGTCGAAGGCGGCGACGGCATGGGCGGCCTCGGCTGCATCCGCTGCGTTCGCTGCATCCGCTGTGGTCGCGACGGTATGCAGCAGCTCCGCCGTGGGCGGGAGCGCGTCCCGTCCGCCGCGTTCCGCGTGCCCGAAGACGCACAGCAGCGTCACCGCGCCCACGAGCAGCGCCAGCACACCGCGGAACCGGGCGTGCGCCCGTCCGTGTGCCGCTCGCTTCATCGCCGCTCCCGCGCTGTCACGCCGTCCGTGGTCACCGCCAGCCTAGGTCACCCGCACCGGGGGCCGGCCACCCAGGGGCCGGGGCCCGCCGGCTGCGGCCTTCCAGCGGACTCCTCGCGGCGGCGCGCCCGGCCGGGTGACCCGAGGAACCTTTGACGCTTTTCGTACAGGGCCACGATAGAACCGGTGTGAATTCGAGATTGGGTAAGTATCGCAGAAATCGTTCACTCGACTGCCGCGCATCCGACGGAGTAGGCAGACGTTACTTCGGATATGACCGAGGAACACGGGGAATTGACGGCGCTTGGCCCGTCCACCTACAGGCCCGGCAGAGCTCACTGTCCGTCACCGGCGGACGGAACTCCGACCAGAGGACGGCATCCCGTCCCTCCCCGTGTGGCCGAGCCGGTCCTGCAACGCTTCCTGGACGTCATGACCGAGTTGGAGAGCGGCCTCGCCGAGCGGTGGGACCGTACGCAGGGCTCCCTGACGTGCACCCGGGCAGAGTGATCCGCACCTCGTGTACGAAGAACACACTCATCCCCGCATGCCGTACGGCGAGGGACCGTTCCGCGCCACGGGCACGGGCCGGCACCGGGCGCCCGAGCAAGCCTTCCAGGAGACGCTGGTCCCGCCCGAACCCGGCTGGGACCCGGCCGAGGAGCTCGCGTTCCTGCTCCAGGACGCCATGGAGCAGCAGACCGGCGTGCCCTCCCCCTCCGCCACGGACGCATCGGCGCTCGCACCCGCCCCGGGCACACCGCTGAGCAATCTCCAGGAGATCACGGCGGAGCTGCCCCCGTTGAGGGAGTCCCCGACGAGTCACCGCAGGGTCCGCAGAGGGAGAAGGGTGAGCCGGCTGCGCGCCGCGAGCCTGTTCGTCGCCGCGCTGGCCGCGGTCATCGCCGCCTCCGTGAGCCTGTTCGGCGGCATGGTGGCGTACGAGCCGTTGCGTCTGGCCGCCGTGACCCGGACCCGGGGCAGCGTCGTGTCCTGGTGGCCCCTGCTGGTCTACGGCCCCTGGCTGGTGGCGTCGCTGGCGGTGCTGCGGGCCGCGCTGCACCAGCGCCGCGCGGTGCACTCCTGGGCCGTCGTCCTGCTGTTCTCGGCCATCGCGATGTTCCTGTGCATCGTCGAGGCGCCCAGGACCGTCAGCGACGGCGCGGCGGCCGCCCTGCCCGGTCTGGCCTCGCTGGTCTGCTTCCAGCAGGTCGTCCGGCAGATCACGCTCACCCGTCCGCCGCGGCGGGCTGTGCCGCGCCACCGGCAGCGCGCCGCGGTCACACCGGGTGACGATCCGTCGGGCAAGGCGCTCTCCGACGGGGTGTCCCTTCCGCAGCAACGGCAGAATCAGGTGCGCTCGCCGCGGCCGGGCACCCGCCCGGGGAAAAGAATCTGACCCGGAGCGCAACGAAACGGTCGGAACGGGATTCCCTTCCCTCCACGGGACGCGAAGGACGCCGAGGACGCGAAGGAAAGGGAATTCCGGCTGTCGTCGTGGGGCGCTTTTCCGGACGGGTTCGGACACCCGCCGTCGCGAGAGGTCAGGACGCCGTCAGGGTCACGTCCTGCGCCTGGCGGGCGTGGAAGCTCGGGAGCGGCACGATTCCCATGGGGCGCAGCTCCATGAGGGTGGCTTCGACGTGGGCCGCGCCGGGCTCGAGGACGACCGTGTCGGGCTTGCCGGTGTTGACCCAGCGGTGCTCCAGTCCGTCGCAGACCGCGCGGGTGCCGCCGATGCCGTACCGGACGGACGGGTCGCTCTGGCTGACGTTGGAGCTGACGAAGACCGGGCCGGTGCCGCCGGTGCAGCGGTAGGTGCCGGAGAGGGTGACACTGCCGTCGGCGGCGAGGCGGCCGATCGGGTCGACGGTCACCGACTCCGCGACGAGGCGGACGTCGTCGGGGGCGGCCGGGGCGGCGGGGGCCGCGAGCAGGAGCAGGGCGGCGCCGGTGGCCGTGGCGAGGGCGGCGGATCGTACGCGCATGGGGGAACCTCCCGGTGGGTCGGAATGATGGATTCCACTGGTACCGGGCGGAGGGGCGGGCGGCAGTGACCGTCACCCCTTCGGTGGCGAGTCCGCGTCGGCCGTCGTGGAACCGTCGCCGGCGTGTCCGGGTGTTGTCACGCTTGCCACCGGGGCCTTGGCGGGGACTCGCCGGCGGGCGCACGGTCGGTACACGCGACGGTCCCGACGACGGGACGGTCTCCCGACACGGAGGTGCGCCATGTGTACCCACCGGCCTTCCTGCCCCGCAACCGACGCCCGCGCGCACGTCGTCGCCACCCACCCGGAGCAGGGGTGGAACCTGCTGTGCGACGGCACGCTCGTCTTCGACGACACCGGCGAACTGCGGCCCGACGGCCTGGTCGTCGCCCCGCACCGGGTGCCGGGCGGACATCCGGCGACGGCCGCCTGACCCCTTTCGCCCCGCCGGGACCGGCAGCGGTCGAAGGGCTGATGAAGTCAACGAGGGCGAGCGAAGTCGGCGGGGTCAGCGCTTCCCGGCGACGAACTCCCGCAGCAGGGTGGCGAGCAGCTCCGGCTGGTCCTCGGGGATCAGCGTCCGGGTGTCCTCGATCTCCACCAGCCTTCCCCGCGGGAGGAGTTCGGCCAGGCGTCGGCCGTGGGCGCGGGGCATCATCAGGTCCTCGGTCGCCCAGACGACGAGTGCGGGCCGGTCGAACCTCCGCAGGCCCTGGGCGGCTTCCAGGAGTTCGTCCCGCCGCACGTGCGTGCCGTAGTGCCGGAAGTCGCGGCGGATCGCCGGGTCGGTGCGCAGCGGGTGCAGCCAGCCGTCGACGACCGCGTCCGGCACCGGCCGCTTGGTGAGGGCGCCGATGCCGACGGGCAGGCGGCGCAGCGGTCTGAGGCCCAGGACGCGGACCAGCGCGGACACGCCGCCGGGCGTCCGGCAGGCGACGCCGATCAGCTTTCCCGGCAGGCCCGGCGGGTAGTTGTCGAACGCCTCGCACGCGACGAGGGCCAGCCGGGCGAGGCGCTCGGGGTGCCGGGCGGCCACCGTCTGGGCGCGTCCGCAGTCGTTCTCGACGAGGGTGACGTCGGTGAGGTCGAGGCGGTCGAGGAACTCGGCGATCAGTTCGTTGACCAGGTCGGGGGTGGGCGGCCGGCGCATCGGGCGGCGGTGGGCGCCGTAGGGCAGGGTCGGCGCGATCACCCGGTGGTCGGTGCGCAGGTCGGCGGCGACCTTGCGCCAGACGGTCCGGTCGTGGACGAGGCCGTGCAGGAGGACGACGACCGGGCCGTCGCCGCCGGTGTCCTCGTACTCGATGGTTCCCGCGCTCAGTTCGATGTCCGGCATGCCGGAATGGTAGGGGCGTCGGGTGCGCTACGGCAGTACGGCGAACCCGTCGAGTTCGACCAACGCCCTTTCGTCCCAGAGCCGTACGACCTCCACAACCGCCATCGCCGGGTAGTCGCGGCCCGCCAGCTCGCGCCAGGTGCGGCCGAGGTCGGCGGCGTGGGTGCGGTAGGCGGCGACGTCGGTGGCGTAGACGGTGACGCGGGCGAGGTCGGCGGGGGTGCCGCCGGCGGCGCGCAGGGCGGTGAGGAGGTTGGCGAGGGCCCGTTCGAACTGGGCGGGGAGGGTGTCGCCGGTGATCTTGCCGTCGGTGTCGAGGGCGGTCTGGCCGGCCAGGAAGACGACGCGGGTGCCGGTGGCGACGACGGCGTGGGAGAAGCCGGTGGGCGGGGAGAGTTCGGGCGGGTTCACCCGTTCGGCGGTCATGCTCCGGCCTCCTCGGTGGTGGTGTCATGGGTCCGCTGCGTCTGGTACGTCCGGTACAGCTCCTTGGCGACGATGCCGCGCTGCACCTCGCTCGCGCCCTCGTAGACGCGGGGTGCGCGCACCTCCCGGTAGAGGTGTTCGAGGAGGTGGCCGCGGCGCAGGGCGCGGGCGCCGTGCAGCTGGACGGCCTTGTCGACGACGTACTGGGCGGTCTCGGTGGCGAGGAGCTTCGCCATCGCCGCGCGCCGGGGGACGTCCGGAGCGCCCGCGTCGTACGCCGTCGCCGCCGCGTACACCATCAGGCGGGCCGCCTCGGTGCGCAGGGCCATCTCGGCGACCTGGTGGGAGACGGTCTGGAGGTCGCACAGCTTGCCGCCGAAGGCGTCGCGGGCGGCGGTGTGCGCGAGGGTCGCGTCCAGGGCGGCCTGCGCCATGCCGACGGCGAAGGCGCCGACGCTGGGGCGGAACAGGTTGAGGGTGCCCATGGCGACCCGGAAGCCGCGGTCCGGTTCGCCCAGGACGTCGTCCGCGGTGACGGGCACGGCGTCGAAGGAGAGGGCGCCGATGGGATGCGGCGAGAGCATGTCGAGCGGGGTGCCGGTGAGGCCGGGGCGGTCGGCGGGCACGAGGAAGGCGGTGACGCCGCGGGCGCCGGCGCCGGGAGTGGTGCGGGCGAACACGGTGTAGAAGTCGGCCTCGGGGGCGTTGGAGATCCAGCACTTCTCGCCCGTGAGCCGCCAGGCGGGGCTTCCCGCGCCGCTCCCGGCGTCCGATTCCGCCCTCAGCGACAGCGCGGCCGCGTCCGAGCCCGCGTCGGGCTCACTGAGGGCGAAGGCGGCCACCGCGCTGCCGTCGCTCACGCCGGGGAGCCAGCGGGCGCGCTGGGCCGCGGTGCCGTGGGCGTGCACCGGGTGGGCGCCCAGACCCTGGAGGGCGAGGGCGGTCTCGGCCTCGGTGCAGGCGCGGGCGAGGGACTCGCGCATCAGGCACAGGTCGAGCGCGCCGGAGGTGAACAGGCGGGGCAGCAGGCCGAGGGCGCCGAGCTCGGCTACCAGGGCGCGGTTGACGCGGCCCGGCTCGCCCTTCTCCGCGAGCGGGCGCAGCCGTTCGGCGGCGAGGGTGCGCAGCTCGTCGCACCAGGTGAGTTGTGCCGGTTCGAGCGAGAATGCGGTCATCGGCCGTCCCTTCCCCTGCTCCCCTGCCCTGCCTGCGCCCGGCTTCCGGCCCGCCGGACGGGCCGTCGGTCCACGACCGAGGTTATCGCGCCCCGTTGACTGTCGTCACCAACACGATACGCTCGTTGCGCGAGCCCACCACGACAAAGGGGGCGAACCGCCATGGCCGATCCGCGCCACGCGGACCCGCACCGCTCCGCCCACGTCGACACCTTCGCGCGGGACCACCTGCCGCCCCCCGAGCAGTGGCCGGAGCTTGTCTTCGAGCTGCCCGAGCTGCGCTACCCGGCCCGGCTGAACTGCGCCGCCGAGCTGCTCACCGGCCCGCCCGACGACCGCCCGGTCTTCCGCACCGCGTCCGGGGACACCTGGACCTACGGCGGGCTGCGGGAGCGCGTCGACCGGATCGCGCACGTGCTGACCGGCGACCTCGGTGTCGTCCCGGGCAACCGGGTGCTGCTGCGCGGCCCCACCACCCCGTGGCTGGCCGCCTGCTGGCTGGCGGTGCTGAAGGCGGGCGCGGTGGCGGTCACCGTGCTGGCCCAGCAGCGCCCGCACGAGCTGCGCGCCGTCTGCGAGATCGCCCGGGTGCGGCACGCGCTGTGCGACGTCCGGGCGGTCGACGACCTCGCCAAGGCGGAGATCGCCGGCCTGCGCATCACGACCTTCGGCGGGGACGCTCCGGACGACCTGCGGACCCGTACGGCGTCCGGCGCGGTGCCCGGCACGCCGTACGAGGCCGTCGACACCGCCGCCGACGACGTGGCGCTCATCGCGTTCACCTCCGGCACCACGGGGCGGCCCAAGGGCTGCATGCACTTCCACCGCGACGTGCTGGCGATCGCGGACACCTTCTCCGCGCATGTGCTGAAGCCGCGACCGGACGACGTCTTCGCGGGCAGCCCGCCGCTCGGCTTCACCTTCGGGCTCGGCGGTCTCGTGGTCTTCCCGCTGCGGGCCGGGGCGAGTGCACTGCTGCTCGAACAGGCGGGGCCCAAGCAGCTGTTGCCGGCGGTCGCCGAGCACCGGGTGTCGGTGCTGTTCACCGCGCCGACGGCGTACCGGGCGCTGCTGGACGAGCTGGACGCGTACGACGTGAGCAGTCTCAGGCGCTGCGTCTCGGCGGGCGAGAACCTGCCCGCGGCCACCTGGCGGGCCTGGCACGAGCGCACCGGCCTGCGCATCATCAACGGCATCGGCGCCACCGAACTGCTGCACATCTTCGTGTCCGCGGCGGACGACGCCATCAGGCCCGGCACGACGGGCGTTCCGGTGCCGGGGTGGCACGCGCGCGTGCAGGACGAGCGGGGCGGGCCGGTGCCCGACGGGGAGCCGGGGCTGCTGGCGGTGCGCGGGCCGGTCGGGTGCCGCTACCTCGCCGATCCGCGGCAGCGCGAGTACGTGCGCGACGGCTGGAACGTCACCGGGGACACTTACGTCCGCGAACCCGACGGGTACTTCCGGTACGTGGCCCGCGCCGACGACATGATCATCTCCGCCGGGTACAACATCGCGGGGCCGGAGGTGGAGGACGCGCTGCTGCGCCATCCGGACGTGGTGGAGGCGGCCGTGGTGGGCCGGCCCGACCAGCGCCGGGGACAGGTCGTCGTGGCGCACGCGGTGCTGCGGGAGGGGGCCGCGCGGGACGCGGACGCGCTGCGCGCGTTCCTGCGGTCGGAGCTGGCGCCGTACAAGTGCCCGCGGGAGATCGTCTTCCTGGACGCGCTGCCGCGCACGGCGACCGGGAAGCTCCAGCGCTACCGCCTCCTGGACGCACCCGACCCCAATCCGGCCGCCGTTCCCGGTGCTCGTCCGGATCCCCTGGGCGGCCGGGCCTGAGGCCGACGACATAAGATGATCAACGTGTCCGACCAGCACGTGCAGTACGCCCCGAGGTCCCTCATCGTCACGCTCTACGGCGCCTACGGCCGTTTCGCGCCGGGCCCGGTGCCCGTCGCCGAGCTGATCCGGCTGCTGGCGGCGGTCGGGGTGGACGCGCCCTCCGTACGCTCGTCCGTGTCCCGGCTGAAGCGGCGCGGTCTGCTGCTGCCCGCCCGTACGGCCGAGGGCGCGGCCGGTTACGAACTCTCCGCCGAGGCGCGCGAGTTGCTGGACGACGGCGACCGGCGCGTCTACGCCACCGCGCCCCGTGAGGACGAGGGCTGGGTGCTCGCCGTGTTCTCCGTGCCCGAGTCGGAGCGGCAGAAGCGGCACGTCCTGCGCTCGCGCCTGGCCGGTCTCGGCTTCGGCACCGCCGCACCCGGCGTGTGGATCGCCCCGGCCCGGCTGTACGAGGAGACCCGGCACGCCCTGGGACGCCTGGGTCTGGACTCCTACGTGGACTTCTTCCGCGGTGAGCACCTGGGCTTCGCGCCGACCGCCGAGGCGGTGGCCCGCTGGTGGGACCTGGCCGCCATCGCCAAGGAGCACGAGGCGTTCCTCGACCGGCACGCGCGCGTCCTGCACGCGTGGGAGCGCCGCGCGGACACCCCGCCCGAGGAGGCCTACCGCGACTACCTCCTCGCCCTGGACTCGTGGCGGCACCTGCCCTACGCGGACCCGGGGCTGCCCGCCCGGCTGCTGCCCGAAAACTGGCCGGGCACGCGCTCGGCGGCCGTGTTCCGGGCGCTGCACGAACGGCTGCACGACGCGGGTGCCCGTTATGCGGACATGGGGCCCGTCACGGGACCAACTCCACCTTCCGGGCAGTGATTCACATCACATTTTAGCGGGATGAGCGAACCCTCAGCCCTCTCAGATCCTCTTCTCAGGTTTCTCACCTACCGTGCGGACGCATGAGTCTCGCGCGCAACTTGAACCGGGCCCTCACCGTCACCACCGGCCTCCAGGTACGGAGAGCACCCCAGGCGGCGAAGGGGAAGCAGGGGAAGAAGTCCGCCGCGGCCAAGCCCGCGGCACGGCAGCAGGCCGACTACCGATGTCCGCCGGCCGGGGAACTGCCGACCGAGCGCCTGCTGCGCCGGCCCGTCTTCATCATCTCGTCCATCCGTTCCGGCTCCACCCTGCTGCGCATGATGATGGGCGCCCATCCTCGGCTGCACGCCCCGCACGAGCTGCACATCGGGCGGCTGGAGGTCGCCTGCACCAACTGGCACTCCGAGCGTGCGATGGGCGAACTCGGCCTGCGGCGCGGCGACCTGGAGCACCTGTTGTGGGACCGCGTCCTGCACCGCGAACTCACCAGGTCCGGCAAGGACCACGTGGTCGAGAAGACCCCGGCCAACGCGTACATGTACCGGCGTCTCAAGGACTGCTGGCCCGACGCGCGCTTCGTCTTCCTGCTGCGCCACCCCGCGTCGATCGCCCGTTCCTGGCACGAGAGCGACCCCGTGAAACGGCCGCACGAGACGGCCGTCACGGATGTGCTGCGCTACATGACGGCCGTGGAGGAGGCCCGCACGGCCGACGCCGACGGCTTCACCGTGCGCTACGAGGACATCACCGACGACCCGGAGCGCGAGATGCGCCGCCTGTGCGCGTACCTCGACGTCGACTACGCGCCGGCCATGCTGAACTACGGCAGGAAGAGCAGCGCCGAACTGGTCAGGGGCCTGGGCGACTGGCGCGAGAACATCCGCACCGGCACCGTGCAGCCCGGCCGCGCGCTGCCGCGGGAGGACGAGATCCCTCAGCGGCTGCGTCCGATGTGCGCGGCCTGGGGCTACACGTCCTGACGCGGGCCGTGCAGCGTCAGCCGCGGTTTGGGGGCGTCGGTGCGTCCGGTGCGCGGCGGTCGGCTGCCCGCCCGGTACGGCGCCGGCCAGACGGCGCCCGGCCCGTCGTAGCCCTGCTCGGCGGCGGCGTGCAGCGTCCAGTGCGGGTCGTAGAGGTGGGGGCGGGCCAGCGCGCACAGGTCGGTGCGTCCGGCCAGGATCAGCGAGTTGACGTCGTCCCAGGAGGAGATCGCGCCGACGGCGATCACCGGCACCCCCGCCTCGTGCCGGATGCGGTCGGCGTACGGCGTCTGGTACGACCGCCCGAACTCGGGGCGTTCACCGGACACCACCTGGCCGGTGGACACGTCGACGGCGTCGGCGCCGTGCGCGGCGAAGGCCCGGGCGATCTCCACCGCCTCCTCGCCGCTCGTGCCGCCCTCGGCCCAGTCGGTGGCGGAGATCCGTACGGTCATGGGCCGTTCGCCGGGCCACACCTCGCGTACGGCGTCGAAGACCTCCAGCGGGAAACGCAGCCGCTTCTCCAGTGAGCCGCCGTAGGCGTCGGTGCGGTGGTTGGTGAGCGGGGAGAGGAAGCCGGAGAGCAGATAGCCGTGGGCGCAGTGCAGTTCGAGCAGGTCGAAGCGGGCGTCGGCGGCCCGTTCGGCGGCGGCCCTGAACTGCTGACGTACGTCGGTGAGCTGGGCCCGGGACAGTTCGCGCGGGATCTGGCTGCCCGGCCGGTACGGCAGCGGGGAGGGGGCCACGAGGGGCCAGTTGCCGTCGGGCAGCGGTTCGTCCATGCCCTCCCACATCAGGCGGGTCGAGCCCTTGCGGCCGCTGTGGCCGAGCTGCACGCCGATCGCGGTGCCGGGCGCGCTGTCGTGCACGAAGTCGGTGATCCGCCGCCACGCCTCGCCCTGGCGGCCGGTGTAGAGGCCCGCGCAGCCGGGGGTGATGCGGCCCTCGGGGCTGACGCACACCATCTCGGTCATCACCAGGGCGGCCCCGCCCAGGGCCCTGGCCCCGAGGTGGACCAGGTGGAAGTCGCCGGGGACGCCGTCGGTGGCCGAGTACATGTCCATCGCGGAGACGACGACGCGGTTGCGCAGGGTCAGGCCGCGCAGCCGGAACGGGGTGAACATCGGCGGTGTGCCGGGCGGGCAGCCGAACTCGCGCTCGACGGAGTCGGTGAAGCCGGCGTCGCGCAGCCGCAGGTTCTCGTGGGTGACCCGGCGGCTGCGGGTGAGCAGGTTGAAGGCGAACTGGCGCGGTGGCTGGCCGAGGTACCGGGCCAGGTCCTCGAACCACTCCAGGCTGGCCTTGGCGGCCCGCTGCGTGGACGCGACGACGGGGCGCCGCTCCTCCTCGTAGGCGGCGAGTGCCTGCGGGAGGGCGGGCTGTTCCTCCAGACAGGCGGCGAGCGCGAGGGCGTCCTCCACGGCGAGTTTGGTGCCGGAGCCGATGGAGAAGTGGGCGGTGTGGGCGGCGTCGCCGAGCAGGACGACGTTGCCGTGCGACCAGCGTTCGTTGACGACCGTGCGGAAGGTGGTCCACGCGGACTTGTTGGACCGCAGGGGGCGGCCGCCGAGGGCGCCGGCGAAGATCTTGGCGCAGCGGGCGGTGGACTCCGCCTCGTCGAGCTCGTCGAAGCCGGCCGCCCGCCAGACCTCCTCGCGCATCTCGACGATGACGGTGGAGGCGTCGGGTGCGTAGGGGTAGCCGTGCAGTTGCATCACGCCGTGCTCGGTCTCGGCGATCTCGAAGCGGAAGGCGTCGAAGGCGAAGTCGGCGGCGAGCCAGATGTAGCGGCAGCGGTGGGGCGTGAGCCGCGGCCGGAAGACGTCGCGGTACGCCTCGCGGGTGGCGCTGTGCACGCCGTCGGCGGCGACGACGAGGTCGTGGGTCCGTGCGAGGCGGTCCGGGGGCGGTGCCTCGGTGCGAAAGCGCAGGTCCACGCCGAGGTCGCGGCAGCGGTCGTGCAGGATCTCCAGGAGGCGGCGGCGGCCGAGGGCGGCGAAGCGGTGTCCTCCGGAGGTGTGGCGGGTGCCTCGGTGGACGATGTCGATGTCGTCCCAGCGGACGAAGTGGGCCTTGAGTGCCTCGTAGACGACGGGGTCGGCGTGCTCGATGCCGCCCAGGGTCTCGTCGGAGAGGACCACGCCGAAGCCGAAGGTGTCGTCGGGGGCGTTGCGCTCGTAGACGGTGATCTCGCGGTCGGGGGCCAGGCGTTTGAGGAGGGCGGCGGTGTAGAGGCCGCCGGGGCCGCCACCGACAATGGCGATGCGGTGAGGGTGGTTGCGGTTGTCCCGCGGGTGCGGGTTCGTTGTGGCTGGTCGCGCCCCGCGGCGGAGCCGCTGATCGACACAGCCCCGCGCCCCTGAGGTTGGCGTGCTCCCCCGCGTTGACAACATCTCCCTACCTCCCTTGCCACTTCGGGGGGCGTTTTTCCGTGAAGGACGCGTGGAATTCGGCGTAGTCGTCGCCCGTCATCAGGAGGGCCTGCGTGGACGCGTCCAGTTCGATCGCTGCCGCGAGCGGCATGTCGAGCTCCGCCGTCAGGAGGGCCTTGGTCTGGGCGTACGCCAGCGCCGGTCCGTCGGCCAGGCGGCGGGCCAGGGTGTGGGCGGCCTCGTCGGCGCGACCCTCCTCGGTCAGTTCGCTGATCAGGCCGATGCGCTCGGCCTCGGGCGCGCGGACCGTGTCGCCGAGCATCAGCAGGCGGGTGGCGTGACCGAGGCCCACGACGCGGGGCAGCAGGTACGCGGCGCCCATGTCGCCGCCGGACAGGCCGACGCGGGTGAAGAGGAAGGCGAAGCGGGCGGAGGGGTCGGCGACGCGGAAGTCGGCGGCCAGGGCGAGGACGGCGCCCGCACCGGCGGCGACGCCGTGCAGGGCGGCGATCACCGGGAACGGGCACTCCCGCACCGCCCGCACCACCTGGCCCGTCATCCGGTTGAAGTCGAGCAGCGTCGCGGTGTCCATGGACAGGGTGGCGCCGATGATCTCGTCCACGTCGCCGCCGGAGCAGAAGCCGCGCCCCTCGCCGGCCAGCACCAGGGCGCGCACGGACCGCCGGCGGGACAGCTCGGCGAGCAGGTCGCGCAGGTCGGCGTAGGCCTCGAAGGTGAGCGCGTTGAGCTTGTCGGGGCGGGCGAGGGTGACGGTGGCGACGCCGTCGGTGATCTCGACACGCAGGTGCCGCCAGTCGGGGGTGGGGGCGGCCGAGCCGGTGAAGGGACTCATGACACTCGAAGTTATCACCCATCCGTGACTGTCGTCACGAGTGCGCGATAAAGCACGGAGGGTGCCGGAGGCACCGTGTCGAGGGGCGAAGGTCCCGAGGGGTGCCCGTCGAACGGCTCTGCCGGGTGGCGCCGTACCATTCATAAGGTCGAAAGCAGGACAGGACGCCCCTGCTCCACGAAACGGACCTGCCGTGCACGATCACTCCCCCGCACCCGCCTCCTGGCGCATCGCGCTGCCGCACTCCGCCGCGGCCGTGCCGGTGGCGCGTGCGCTGGTGCGCAACGCCCTGGCCGAGCTGGAGCACACGGCCGACGGGGACACCGCGGAGCTGCTCACGGCGGAGCTGGTCGCCAACGCCGTGGAGCACACCTCGGTGGGCCGGACACCGATCGAGCTGGTGGTGGAGCTGAGGCCGACCGGCTGCCAGGTCGAGGTGCACGACCCGGACCCGTCACCGCCCGCCGACCTCACCCGGCCGGACGTGGAGCCGCCCGACCCGTGGCGCGAGGGCGGGCGCGGTCTGCTGCTGATCCGCGCCCTCAGCTCGTCCTGCGGCCACCGGCCCACCGGGGCGGGCAAGGCGGTCTGGTTCAGGCTTCCTGCGGTACCCGCTCAGCGTCGTCCGCACTGACGGCGGCCCGGGCCAGGCGGGAGTGGCGGCGGCCGTAGGCGCCGTAGACCAGCAGGCCCACCGCGAGGAAGACCGCGAACTGCAGCCAGGTCGCACCGCCCGTCTCGTACATCAGGTACAGGCAGAAGCCGACCCCGAGCAGCGGCGTGACCGGGTACAGCGGGACCCGGAAGGTACGGGCGAGTCCCGGTTCGCGGCGGCGCAGGGTGATCACCGAGACGTTGACGGCGGCCATCGTGGCGAGGGTGCCGATGGTGCACAGGTTGACCACCGCGTCGAGCGGGGCGAAGGCGGCCGGGAGGGCGAAGACCACGCCGACGATCAGGGTGCCGGCGACGGGCGTCGCGGTGCGCGGGGAGACCTTCTCGAAGACCCGGGGGATCAGTCCGTCCCGGGACATCGACAGCAGGATGCGGGTCTGGCCGTACATCACGGCGAGCACCACCGAGGCGATGGCGACGACCGCGCCGAAGGCGACCACGCCGCCGCCGATCGCGGAGCCGGTGACCTCGTCGACGACGTAGGAGAGCGCGGCGGGCCGGTCGCCGACCTGGTCGCCGCCGACGGCGCCGATCGCGGCGACGGCGACCGCGCAGTACAGCAGGGTGACCAGGCCGATGCAGACCAGGATCGCGACGGGGATGTCCCGGCGCGGGTTCTTGGCCTCCTCGCCGGCCGTGGTGATCGCGTCGAAGCCGATGTACGAGAAGAAGGCGGCCGTGGTGCCGGCGCCGATGCCGCCGAGGCCGGCCGGGGAGAACGGGGTGAGGTTGCCGTCCTCGAAGGCGTAGAAGCCGATGGCGCAGAAGGCGAGCAGGACGGCCAGCTTGAGGACGGCCATGGCGGCCGTGGCGCGGGCGCTCTCCCGCACCCCGCGCACCAGCAGCACGCAGGCCAGGGCGATGACGATCACCGCGGGCAGGTTGACGGCGCCGCCGTCGCCGGGGCCCGCGGACAGGGCGTGCGGGAGCTGTACGCCGAGGACGCTGTCGAGCAGTTCGTTGACGTACTGGCTCCAGCCGACGGCGACCGCCGAGACCGACACGCCGTACTCCAGGAGCAGGCACCAGCCGACGAGGAACGCGGTGCGCTCGCCGAGCCCCGCGTAGGCGAAGGAGTACGAGGAGCCGGAGACCGGGATCGCGCCGCCCAGCTCGGCGAAGGAGAACGCGGTGAACACGCAGGTGATCGCTGCCAGGACGAAGGAGACGACGACGGCCGGGCCGGCCTCGGCCACGGAGTCGGACAGGCCGACGAAGATGCCGGTGCCGACGATCGCGCCGACGCCGAAGCAGACGAGCTGGAACAGCCCCATCGTGCGCTTGAGGCCGTGGCCTTCGCGGTCGGCGCCGGATTCGGCGACCAGCAGGTGGGGGGACTTGACGCGGGAAGCGGGCATTGCGGGTGGTGCTCGTTTCTGGTGGTGCGGGGGGGCGCGACGGTGGTCGCGGCCGGCGGCACCGGAAGGGGTGGCTCCGGAACCGCCGGTCAGCATAGGTCCTGGTCGGGCGGGCTGTGAAGAAGAAGTCAGGCGAGGGTGGCCACGAGGACGGCCTTGATGGTGTGCAGACGGTTCTCCGCCTCGTCGAAGACGACGGAGTGCTCCGACTCGAAGACCTCGTCCGTGACCTCCAGGGAGTCGAGCCCGTGGGCCTCGAAGATCTCCTGGCCGACCTTGGTGCCCAGGTCGTGGAAGGCGGGCAGGCAGTGCAGGAACTTGACGTCCGGGTTGCCGGTGGCGCGCAGGACGTCCATGGTCACGGCGTAGGGCGCGAGGGCCTTGATGCGCTCGGCCCAGACCTCCTTGGGCTCGCCCATCGAGACCCAGACGTCGGTCACGACGAAATCGGCGCCGCGCACCCCCTCGGCCACGGTCTCGGTGAGGGTGATGCGCGCCCCGCTGGTCCGGGCGAGCGCGTTCGCCCGGTCGACGACCTCCTGGGCGGGCCAGTAGGCCTTCGGGGCGACGATGCGCACGTCCATGCCGAGCAGGGCGCCGGTGACCAGGTAGGAGTTGCCCATGTTGAAGCGGGCGTCGCCGAGGTAGGCGAAGGTGATCTCCCGCAGGGGGCGGTCGCTGTGCTCGGTCATGGTGAGGACGTCGGCGAGCATCTGGGTGGGGTGCCAGTCGTCGGTCAGGCCGTTGTAGACGGGGACGCCCGCGAAGGCCGCCAGCTCCTCGACCTTGGCCTGGCTGTCGCCGCGGTACTCGATGCCGTCGAACATCCGCCCCAGCACGCGCGCGGTGTCCTTCACGGACTCCTTGTGGCCGATCTGCGAGCCGGCCGGGTCCAGGTACGTGGTCGAGGCGCCCTGGTCGGCGGCGGCGACCTCGAACGCGCAGCGGGTGCGGGTCGAGGTCTTCTCGAAGATCAGCGCGATGTTCTTGCCGGTGAGGTACCGCGTCTCGGTCCCGGCCCGCTTGGCGGCCTTCAGCTCCGCGGCCAGCTCGACCAGGCCGCGGAACTCCTCCTCGGTGACATCGAGCTCCTTGAGGAAGTGGCGGCCGGCGAGGGCGGTCGGGACTGTCGCCATGGGGGCACTCCAGAGGTGCGGGGTCGGGGACTGACTTCTGGAAGTCTATACGAACTTCTGAATTTCTATACAGAAGGCTCCGCCCTGCCCCTCTACACGGCCCCCCGCTCCACCGGGCAGCTCATGCAGCGCGGCCCGCCCCGGCCACGGCCCAGTTCGCTGCCCGGGATCTCGATCACCTCGATGCCCTGTTTGCGCAGGTGCGTGTTGGTGGTGGCGTTGCGTTCGTAGGCGACGACGACGCCCGGTTCGACGGCCAGGACGTTGCAGCCGTCGTCCCACTGCTCGCGCTCGGCGGCGTGCACGTCCTGGGTGGCGGTGAGGACCCGGATCTCACCGAGCCCGAGGGCGGCGGCCATCGCGCGGTGCATGTGCTCCGGCGGGTGGTCGGTGACCTTCAGGTCCTTCTCCCCGGCCCCCGGCTCGATGGTGTAGGAGCGGAGCATGCCGAGCCCGGCGTACTGGGTGAAGGTGTCGCCGTCGACCATCGTCATCACCGTGTCCAGGTGCATGAAGGCACGCCGCTTCGGCATGTCGAGGGCCACGATGGTCCGCGCCGACCCGGCGGCGAACAGCTTGTGGGCCAGCATCTCGACGGCCTGGGGCGTGGTGCGCTCGCTCATGCCGATGAGCACGGCGCCGTTGCCGATGACCAGTACGTCGCCGCCCTCGATGGTGGAGGGGTAGTCGGCCTGCCCCTCGGACCAGAGGTGGAAGGTCTCGTCGCGGAAGAGCGGGTGGTGCCGGTAGATCGCCTCGAAGTGCACCGTCTCGCGCTGCCGGGCGGGCCAGCGCATGGCGTTGATCGACACGCCGTCGTAGATCCAGGCCGAGGTGTCCCGGGTGAAGAGGTGGTTGGGCAGCGGGCCGAGCAGGAAGTCGTCCAGTTCCATGGCGTGGAAGCGCACGGAGGTCGGCTCCGGGTGCGCCTCCAGGAACTCCCGCTTGGTCATGCCGCCGACCAGCCACTCGGCCAGTTCACCGGCGGGCAGGGTCTCGAAGGCGGCCCGGAGGTGGTCCGTGGCCAGCACTCCGTACTCCTTCTCGTCGAAGACCCGGTCCAGGACGAGCCGCCGCGCGGCCGGCACGTCCAGGGTCTCGGTGAGCAGGTCGCCGAAGAGGTGCACCGCCACCCCGCGGTCGCGGAGCACGTCGGCGAACCCGTCGTGCTCGGCGCGCGCCCGGCGCACCCACAGCACGTCGTCGAAGAGAAGGGCGTCCTTGTTGCTGGGGGTGAGCCTTTTGAGCTCGAGATCCGGCCGGTGCAGGATGACGCGGGTGAGCCGCCCGGCTTCGGAGTCGACTTGGAATCCCATGTCTCCATCCTGACCACTCGGACGCGAGTTCACCCCCTGCTTTCACGGTCCCGTGACCACAGTGCGCCCTCCGGGTGCCCCCGTGCGACGCCGGGGCGCCCCGGCGGTGCCGCGTAATGCCTGGCGACGGCCGGAGCGCCCGGCCGCGCGTCAGGGGGGAGACCTGTTGAGCTCCGGTATCGCTTCCAGTCCAGATGCTCTGAGTCCGGATGCGTTGATCACCCATTTCGTGGGTGCGTCGGCGCTCGTCCTGGTGGCCGCCCACAGCGGCGGCTGGCTGGCCCGGCGGCTCGGGCAGCCGTACATCGTGGGCCAGTTGGCGACGGGCATCGCGCTCGGCCCCTCGTTGCTCGGCAGCACGGCCCCCACGGTGTACGAGGCTCTGTTCCCGGCGGCGATCGGCCCGGCGCTGACCGGTCTCGCGCAGTTCTCGCTGGTGGTGTTCCTGTTCGCGGTGGGCTACGAACTGGACCTGAAGGTGCTCGGTGTCCGGGCGCGCAGCTCGGTGACCGTGGCGCTGGCCTCGTTCGCGGTGCCGATGGCCGTGGGCAGCGGCTGCGCGCTGCTGTTCCGGGGCACGCTGCACGACCTGGGCATGCCGCTGGACCTCTCCCCCGCCATGGTGGTCTTCGCCGGGGTCGCCCTGGCCACGACGGCGGTACCGGTGCTGACGGCCATCGTGCGCGAGAACGGGCTGTCCCGCACGGTTCCCGGGGTGCTGGCCGTCTCCGCCGCCGGGGTGCTGGACGCGCTCTGCTGGACCGTGCTGGCGGGTGCCCTGCTGAACGCGGGCGGCGGCGCCGGAGCGGCCCTCGACTGGCCGTGGCGGGTGGGGCTCACCCTCGGCTACGTCGTCCTGATGGCGTGCGCGGCCCGGCCGCTGCTGCGCCTGCTGCTGTGGCGGACCCGCCTGGAGCCCTCGCTGCGGATGGCGCTGCTCATCGGTTTCGCGCTCGGTTCGGCGTGGGTCACGCACGCGCTGGGGCTGCACGTGATCTTCGGTGCGCTGCTCGCCGGTGTGGTCGTCCCGCGGGAGGAGGGCGGCACGCTCGACCCCGACCTGCTGCGGCCGCTGCTGTCCGTGGCCTCGCTGCTGCTGCCGTTCTTCTTCGTCCTCTCGGGCCAGTCCGTGGCCCTGAACAACATGACAGGCACGGGCTGGGCCGCCCTGTCGGTGGTGACGCTCCTCGCGGTCGTCACGAAGGTCGGCAGCGGGGCGGTGGCGGCCGGCCTGGGCGGCCTCGACCGGCACGACGCGCGGACGGTCGGCATCCTGCTCAACACCCGGGGGCTGACCGAGCTGATCGCCCTCAACGCGGGCCTGGACGCGGGCCTGCTGAGCGCCCCGCTCTACACGGTCCTCGTCTTCATGGCCCTCGCCACGACGCTCCTGACCCAGCCGCTCCTGCGGCTGAACGCCCGGATCGCCACACGCGAACGCCGGCCGGAGTCGGCCCGGTCCACGGCGGTGAAGCCGTACGCCGGGTGACACCGGCCGGCGCACGCCCGCACCGCCGCGGCCGGATCACCGGACCACGGAGGTCACAGCCGCGGGTCCACCGGCTCCGACTCCAGGGCCAGCACCCCGAACACCGCCTCGTGCACGCGCCACAGCGGCTCGCCGTCCGCGAGCCGGTCCAGGGCCTCCAGGCCGAGGGCGTACTCGCGGATCGCCAGGGATCGCTTGTGGTTCAGGAAGCGGTTCCGGAGGCGGGCGAGGTGGTCGGGGCGGGTGTACTCGGGGCCGTAGATGATCCGCAGGTACTCCCGGCCGCGGCACTTGATGCCGGGCTGCACCAGGCGACCCTTCCCGTCGCGTACGAGGGCGCCGACGGGCTTGACCACCATGCCCTCGCCGCCCCGGCCGGTCATCTCCAGCCACCAGTCGACGCCCGCCGCCACCGACTCGGGGTCGCCGGTGTCCACGTACAGCCGGCGGGTGGTCTGGAGCAGGCCGCTGCCGTCGTGCTCGACGATGCGGTCGATGAGGGCGAGCTGCTCGTCGTGCGGCAGTGCGGCCAGGCTGCGGCCCTGGACGGCGAGGATCTGGAACGGGGCCAGGCGGACGCCGTCCAGGCCGTCGGTGGGCCAGCAGTAGCGGCGGTAGGCGTCGGTGAAGGCGGCCGCGTCGGCGGACCGGTCGCGCTGGCGGTCGAGGAGGTCCTGCACTTCGACGCCGCGCGCCGCGGCACCCTCCAGCGCGGTCAGCACGCCCGGGAACACCGCGCCGGAGGCGGCGCCCACGGCGGCGTACTGGGAGCGCAGCAGCCCGGCGGCCTTGAGCGACCACGGCATCAGCTCGGTGTCCAGCAGCAGCCAGTCGGTGGCCAGTTCGTCCCACAGACCGGCCTCCCCGATCGCCGTGCGCAGCCGGTCGAGGATCTCCTCGGTGGCGGACGCGTCGTCGAGGAAGGGGCGGCCGGTACGGGTGTACAGGGACCCGGTGATGCCGCCGTCGACGCCGAAGCGGGCGCGGGCCGCCTCCGCGTCGCGGCAGACCAGGACCACCGCCCGGGAGCCCATGTGCTTCTCCTCGCACACCACCCGGGCGACGCCGTCCGCCGCGTACTGCGCGAAGGCCTCCTTCGGGTGCTCCAGGTAGCCGTCCACGCCCGAGGTGGCGGTCGGTGCCATGGTCGGCGGGAGGTACGGCAGCAGGCGGGGGTCGGTGGCGAAGCGGCTCATGACCTCCAGGGCGGCCGCCCCGTTCTCCTCGCGCACGGTGATCCGCCCGGCGTGCCGGGTCTCCACCACCCGTCGGCCCTGGACGTCGGCCAGGTCCAGCGGGCGGCCGTCGTGCCCGCCGGGTGCCTCGGCACGCAGCGGCCTGGCCGGCTCGTACCAGACCCGCTCGGCCGGTACGTCGACGATCTCCCGCTCCGGCCAGCGCAGCGCGGTGAGCCTGCCGCCGAACACGGCGCCGGTGTCCAGGCAGATGGTGTTGTTCAGCCAGGTGGCCTCCGGGACCGGGGTGTGGCCGTAGACGACGGCCGCGCGGCCCCGGTAGTCCTCGGCCCACGGGTAGCGCACGGGCAGGCCGAACTCGTCGGTCTCGCCGGTGGTGTCGCCGTACAGGGCGTGGCTGCGGACCCGGCCGGAGGTGCGGCCGTGGTACTTCTCGGGCAGACCGGCGTGGCAGACCACCAGTCTGCCGCCGTCGAGGACGTAGTGGCTGACCAGGCCGTCGATGAACTCCCGCACCTCGGCGCGGAACTCCTCGCTCTCCCCCTCCATCTGCTCGATGGTCTCGGCGAGTCCGTGGGTGTGCTGGACCTTGCGGCCCTTCAGGAAGCGGCCGTACTTGTTCTCGTGGTTGCCGGGGACGCACAGGGCGTTGCCCGACGTGACCATGGACATCACACGGCGCAGCACGCCCGGGCTGTCGGGGCCGCGGTCGACCAGGTCGCCGACGAAGACGGCGGTGCGGCCGTCGGGGTGGACGCCGTCGGTGTAGCCGAGCTTGGCGAGCAGGGTCTCCAGTTCGGCGGCGCAGCCGTGGATGTCACCGATGATGTCGAAGGGGCCGGTGAGGTGGGTGAGGTCGTTGAACCGCTTCTCGGTGACGACGGTGGCGTGCTCCACCTCCGCGACGCCGCGCAGCACGTGCACCTTGCGGAAGCCCTCGCGCTCCAGGTGGCGCAGGGAGCGGCGGAGTTCGCGGGTGTGGCGCTGGACGACCCGGCGGGGCATGTCGGCGCGGTCGGTGCGGCCGGCGTTGCGCTCGGCGCAGACCTGCTCGGGCACGTCGAGCACGATGGCGATGGGCAGCACGTCGTGCTCCCTGGCCAGGCCGATCAGCTGACGGCGGGCGTCCTGCTGCACGTTGGTCGCGTCGACGACGGTGCGGCGGCCGGCGGCGAGCCGCTTGCCCGCGATGTAGTGCAGGACGTCGAAGGCGTCGCGGCTGGCGCTCTGGTCGTTCTCGTCGTCGGCGACCAGGCCCCGGCAGAAGTCGGAGGAGATGACCTCGGTCGGCTTGAAGTGGCGCCGGGCGAAGGTGGACTTGCCGGAGCCGGAGGCGCCGATCAGCACGACGAGGGAGAGGTCGGTGACGGGCAGGGCGCGGGCCCGCGCGGGGGTGGCGTCGGTGGTGCCGGTGGTGTCCGCGGTGCTCATGCGGCCTTCGCCTCCTTCTCGGTCGCGGTGCCGGCCGGGGTGTCGAGGGTGAACAGGGCCAGCTGGGTGGGCGGGCCCACCTCGGGGTCGTCGGGTCCGACGGGGCGGAACTCCACGTCGTAGCCGTGCCGCTCGGCGACCGCCCGGGCCCAGGTGCGGAACTCCTCGCGGGTCCACTCGAAGCGGTGGTCCCGGTGGCGGACGTGACCGGCGGGCAGGGTCTCCCACCGCACGTTGTACTCGACGTTGGGGGTGGTGACGACGACGGTGCGGGGGCGGGCCGCGCCGAAGACGGCGTACTCCAGGGCGGGCAGCCGGGGCAGGTCGAGGTGCTCGATCACCTCGCTCAGCACGGCGGCGTCGTACCCCGTCAGACGCTTGTCGGTGTAGGCGAGGGAGCCCTGGAAGAGCCGGACGCGGGCGGCCTGCCGCTCGCCCATGCGGTCCAGCTTGAGCCGCCGGGAGGCGATGGTGAGCGCGCGCACCGACACGTCCACGCCGGCGATCTCGGTGAACCGCGGCTCCTTGAGCAGCTCGCGCACCAGCTGTCCCTCGCCGCAGCCGAGGTCGAGGACGCGGGCGGCGGCGCGGTCGCGCAGCGCGGTGAGGATCGCCTCGCGGCGCTGTACGGCGAGCGGGGTGGGCTTCGCCTCCTGCTCGGCCTCCGCCTCGACGGCGTTGTCGATCTCCTCGACCTCGCTGTCGTCGGTCTCGGCCAGCCGGATCAGCTCCAGCCGGTCCATCGCCTCACGGGTCAGGGACCAGCGGCGGGACAGGTAGCGGCTGGTGATCAGCTTCTGCTCGGGGTGGCCGGGCAGCCAGCCCTCTCCGGCCCGCAGCAGCTTGTCGACCTCGTCCGGGGCGACCCAGTAGTGCTTGGCGTCGTCGAGCACGGGGAGGAGGACGTACAGGTGGCGCAGGGCGTCGGAGAGGGTGAGGGTCTCGGACTCCAGCACGAGCCGGACGTAGCGCGAGTCGCCCCACTCGGGGAACTCGGTGTCCAGGGGGACCGCCTCGACGGCGACCGCCCAGCCGAGCGGCTCGAACAGGCGCCGTACCAGGTCGGGGCCGCCGCGGGCGGGCAGCGCCGGGATCTCGACGCGCAGCGGGAGCGGCCGGGCGGCGCGCTCGGGGCGGGCCTTGCACACGCCGCGCATGGCGCTGGAGAAGACGTTGCTCAGCGCGACGGCGAGCAGCGACGAGGCCGCGTACGGGCGGTCGTTGACGTACTGGGCGAGGGCGGCGTCGGGGGCGCCGCCGCGGCCCTTGCCCTTGCCGCGCCTGACCAGCGCCACCGGATCGACCTCCAGCAGCAGCGCCGCCGTGCAGCGCTGTTCCTCCGCCTCGGGGTAGAGCACGTGAGCCGTGCCGAAGGAGGTGGAGAACGCCTGCGCCTTCTCGGGATGCTTGTGCAGCAGGAAACCGAGGTCGGTCGCGGGGTGCTCGGCGTTGCCGGTGGTGGTGATGGTCAGGAACATGGGCCTCTCCGGCCGGGTCGGCGGTGCAACGGACGACTGCTGACGCCGTACGCGCGGGAGCCCCCGGGGCGGTACCCCGAGGGCTCCGGCGAAGCGACGGTCATACGATCGCACAGGGCGGGTGACCGGCGCCTTCGGTTATTCGGCCGTGCGGCAGGGACGGTTCAGGTCAGCTGCGACTGGACCTGGGCGGAGATCAGCTCCAGGTGGTCCAGGTCGTCGAGGTCGAGGATCTGGAGGTAGATCCGCTGGGCGCCGGCCTCGGCGTAGCGGCCGATCTTCTCGACGACCTCGGCAGGGGAGCCCGCGAGGCCGTTGGCCTTCAGCTCCTCGACCTCGCGGCCGATGACGGCGGCGCGGCGGGCGACCTCGGCGTCGTCCTTGCCGACGCAGGCGACGAGGGCGTTGGAGTAGGTGAGCGCGTCGGCCGCGCGGCCGGCCGCCTCGGCGGCGGCGCGCACCCGGCCGAACTGGCGGGCGGTGTCCTCGAGGGAGGCGAACGGCATGTTGAACTCGTCGGCGTACTGGCCGGCCAGCCGCGGGGTGCGGGTGGCGCCGTGGCCGCCGATGAGCACGGGCACCTTGGCCTGCGCGGGCTTGGGCAGCGCGGGCGAGTCCGTGAGGTCGTAGAACTTCCCGTGGAAGTCGAAGGTCTTGCCGGTCTCGGTGGCCCACAGACCGGTGACGATCGCCAGCTGCTCCTCCAGACGGCCGATCTTCTCCTTCGGGAAGGGGATGCCGTACGCCTTGTGCTCCTCCTCGAACCAGCCGGCGCCCAGGCCCAGCTCGACGCGGCCGCCGGACATCTGGTCGACCTGGGCGACCTGGATGGCGAGGACGCCGGGCAGCCGGAAGGTGCCCGCGGTCATCAGGGTGCCGAGGCGGATGCGCTTGGTCTCCCGGGCGAGGCCGGCGAGGGTGATCCAGGCGTCGGTGGGGCCGGGAAGGCCGTCCACTGCGCCCATGCGGAGGTAGTGATCGCTGCGGAAGAAGGCGTCGAAGCCCAGGTCCTCGGTGGCCTTGGCCACGGTGAGCAAGGTGTCGTAGGTGGCCCCCTGCTGGGGCTCGGTGAAGATACGGAGATCCATGTCTTCCATCCTGCCTGCTCGGCGCGGGTGTCGGGCACAGGCTCCGGTCGCGGCGCGCGGAACGCGGGACGCCGTGGAGCGCTAGCCCGCCTCCCGCTCCGGTAAGTGCGCGTCGCGGTCCGCCAGTTTGCGCAGCATCTCCAGGACCCGGTCCCGTGACTCGTCGGCCGCGTCGATGGCCTCCATGCACTGCCAGTACGTTGCCTCGTCGGCGGCGGCGCAGGCGACGCCCACGAGGGCGATGCCGGTCTCGCCGAGCAGGGTGCCCAGGCGCATCAGGGCCTGCCGGGCGTCGCCCAGTTCGGTGAGCTGGGCGGCGCGCAGCTCACCCGGGGGCAGCTGCGGCGTGCCCAGCACGCCGCAGCCCCGGCCCGCCAGCTCGGTCAATCCGATGGCCTCGCCCCGCAGTTCCGGTGGTCCGTACACCGCCAGCCGGCTGCCGATCGCCTGGGCGAGGGCCTGCACCTGCCACACCTCCGCCAGGACCTCCGGCACCTCGCCGCCGGCGGCCAGGGCGCGCCCACTCGTCACGATGAGCCGCACAGCGTCCATGCGCTGCCCCCGTCTGTTCCGACGCGCGCGCGGCGCGTCCGCCCGAACTCCGTTGTCCACTACCCAGAGTGAAGGCGTGTGGGGCGAAAAGCTAGAGGAAGGCGGAAATCTTCGGACACCATATTGATTTCTGTCCTGATCCCGACTGCGGAGAGTGATAACGGAGTCGTTGACTCCTCCCCGCTCAGCCTCCCGGTCAGCCTTCCGGTTCCCCCGCCGCGGGGGGTGCGCCGGGCACGGGGAACCGGGATTCGTTCCGCTCGATCTTCGCCTCCAGCGCGGCCAGCGGGTCGACGCCGAGCACCTCGCAGAACTGGAGGAGGTACGCCAGGACGTCGGCGACCTCGTCCCGGACCCGGTGGGCGGTGTCCGGGTCGGACATCACGCGGGCCGACTGCTCCGGCGTCAACCACTGGAAGATCTCCAGGAGTTCGGAGGCCTCCACGCTCAGGGCCGCAGCCAGGTTCTTGGGCGTGTGGTACGGCTGCCAGTCGCGGGCGGCGGCGAACTCGGCCAGCCTGCGCCGCAGGGCCGGAAGGTCACGGGGATGATCGGTCACGGCTCCAGGTGTACCACCGTGACGCCGCCCGGCCCCTCCCCTGCCGCCGTCCCCGCGTCACCGGCCGTCCCGACCGCTCCGGCCGCCCACGAGGCGTCGGCGACCGCTCCGACGAAGCGGATGTGCCCGCGGTCGCACATCCGCGCCGCCAGCCGGAGCAGTTCGGCGCGCTGGGCCGCGTCCAGCCCGCGGTCGAAGCCGTCGGCGAGGACGGTGAGCGTCTGCAGGGCGGCGGGGACCTCGCCGGCCGGGTCGACCTCCAGCACGCCGGGGCCGGTGAACAGCACGAGCGCGAGGGCGAGGTAGCGCAGTTCGCCGTAGCCGAGGCGGGCGAGGCCCGTGCGGGTGCCGTCGCCCCGGTCGATCAGCGCCCGGACCACACCGCCGACGTCCGGTTCGGCCAGGACGTCCGCGACGGGACCCGCGCATCCGGTGCGTACCGCCGCGACGAACTGCGCGTGCCGCCGGCCGCACTCGACTCGGGTGCGCCACAGCACGTCGGCGAGGTTGTCGCAGCCGCCCAGCAGACGCCCCGAGCCGGTGGGCACGGGCTCGCGCATCCGGCCCGGCCGCGGGTCGCAGGCGAAGACGGAGCGCAGGGCGACCACCATCTGCTCGGCCGCCGCCAGCACTCTGCGCTGCCCGTCCGTCTTGCCGGCCACCCGCAGCGGCAGCAGCGGGGTGCCGAGCCGGTCGTCCGGCAGGGGGGCGCGGGTCACGGGCGCCGACCCGGCGGTGTGCCAGGCCGCCTGCACGGCACGGCGGCCCGGGTCGCGCAGGGCCGTCTCGAGGAGCACGACGCCGTCCGCCGACAGCCTCTCCCCCACGATGCGCAGTTCGGGCTCGGCCTGCACGGCGACGTCCAGGTGCACCGGTCCCTCGGCCCCGTCGGCCGTGCAGCCGATGCGGAAGCCCCGGCGGCGCTGGGCGTCGGGCCGGGCCCGCTCGGGCACGCAGGCACCGGGGTCCGGGAACACCGCGCCGAGTTCCGCGCCGCCGCCGAGCCGGGCCAGGGCGTCGTAGGCCCTGAGCGCGCTGGTCTTGCCGCTGCCGCTAGGCCCGGCGAGCAGGGTGAGCGGCCCGAGCCGCAGCACGGAGCGCCGGTGCCCGGCGAAGGCGGCCAGCCTCAACTGGGTGACGCGGGGCCGGTCGGGAAGCGCCACGACGGAGGCCGGTGGCGCGGAGGAGCGGGGTAATCCGGGCGGTGCCGGTGACGGGGAGGACGCAGGTGACGTTGACGCTGCCATATGCGGACCGTAGGACTCCGCCGGACGGCGAACCGTTTTGCCCGGACGGCTTTCCTACGATCGGGGGACCGCCCGGTCAGAACCGGGGGCGGCCCTCACTCTCCGGGATCACCTGCGCCCTCCGGGATCACCGGCGTCCTCCCTGGCCACCGGCATCCCCGGGGACCTCGGAGCCGTCACATCCCGGGGACTCCCACCGCGCCCTCCATCAGTCCGTTCACCTCGGTCCCCGCGGGGGTCAGCAGGAAGACGTTGCGGTCGACCCGGTGCATCCCGCTGGCCAGGCCGAAGACGACGCCGGTACTGAAGTCCAGGACGCGCTTGGCGACCTCGCCCTCGGCG
Source organism: Streptomyces sp. CCM_MD2014 (assembly GCF_000772045.1). Lineage (GTDB taxonomy): Bacteria > Actinomycetota > Actinomycetes > Streptomycetales > Streptomycetaceae > Streptomyces > Streptomyces salinarius. Next base: position 2,225,701 of record NZ_CP009754.1, read on the forward strand.
CTGGTCAGGTCCAGGAGGACCGGGATGCCCGCCATCAGGGTCTCGGCGACCTCGCGGGCGTCCGCGAACACGTTGACCCGCAGCACGACGAACCGGCGGCGCCGCTCCGTCTCCGCCTCCGGCATCGCCCGGTGACCGACCGCCGACGGCCAGGCGTCGCGCCCGCGCAAGGGAACGACCTGGGCGAGCCCTTCCCACTGTTCATCGGTGACGTCGTGGCTGTTCACCGGCTCCCCCCGATTCCACTCGCCTTCATTGCGTGCACCAGCCAATTCTTACGCCAAGTCACCCGTTCGGCCCAACAGCGACACGGATGGCGACGCTCCGTGTCCGGTGATTGCCCGGTGCCGGGCGGGGTACTCAGCGACGGCCGTCGTGTCCGGGCGGGTGCCGCCGACGCGCCGGCGGCCGTACACCGCCACACGGAGGAGTGCCCATGGGTGCGCTGGACCTGCCCGAACCCGTCACGCGGGAAGGGGCACCGCCGCCGGTGGACACCGAGGGGCTGCGGGCGGCCCTGAGCGAGCGGGTGGACGGTGAGATCCGCTTCGACGCCGGGAGCCGGGCCGCGTACTCCACGGACGCGTCGAACTTCCGGCAGACCCCCATCGGCGTGGTCGTCCCGCGCACCCCGGAGGCCGGGGCCGAAGCGGTGGCCGTGGCGCGGGAGTTCGGCGCGCCCGTGCTCTCGCGCGGCGGCGGGACGAGCCTGGCCGGGCAGTGCACCAACGCGGGCGTGGTCCTCGACTGGTCCAAGTACTGCACGCGGGTGGAGTCGGTGGACCCCGACGCCCGCACCTGCGTCGTACAGCCCGGGATCGTGCTCGACGACCTGAACCGGCAGCTCGCGCCGTACGGCCTGCGGTACGGGCCCGAGCCCGCCACGCACCCCAACTGCACCATCGGCGGCATGATCGGCAACAACTCGTGCGGCGCCACCGCACAGGCGCACGGCAAGGTCGTCGACAACATCGCCCGCCTGGAGGTGCTGCTGTACGACGGCACCCGCTTCTGGTGCGGGGAGACCGGCGACGAGGAGTACGCGGAGATCGAGCGGCAGGGCGATCTGCGGGCGACCGTGTACCGGCGGCTGCGCGCACTGCGCGACACCTACGGGGACGAGGTGCGCCGCCGCTTCCCGGACATTCCGCGCCGGGTCTCCGGCTACAACCTGGACTCGTTGCTGCCCGAGTACGGCTTCGACGTGGCCGGGCTGCTGGTGGGCAGCGAGTCGACGCTGGTCACCGTCCTGCGGGCGGAGCTGGAACTGGTGCCGGTGGTGAAGGAGCGCTCCCTGCTGGTGCTGGGGTTCGACAGCATCGACAAGGCCGCCGACGCGGTGCCGGAGATCCTGCCGCACGAGCCGATCGCGCTGGAGGGCGTCGACGCCCGGCTGGTCCGCGACGAGCGGATCAAGCACCTGAACGAGGAGGCGCTGGCCGAGATGCCCGAGGGCAACGCCTACCTGATGGTGCAGTTCGGAGGGGACACCGTCGAGGAGGCCGACGCGCGGGCGCACCGGATGCTGGAGGCGGTGCGCCGCTCGGAGCACGACGCCGACTGCGCGTTCCTGGACGACCCGGGACACGAGCAGGACCTGTGGCAGGTGCGCGAGGCCGGGCTCGGCGCCACCGCGCACATCCCGGGCAGGCCCGACACCTTCGAGGGCTGGGAGGACTCGGCGGTCTCCCCCGACCGGCTGGGCGACTACCTGCGGCGCCTGCGGGCCCTGTTCGAGGAGTTCGGGTATCTGAGCGACACCGGCCCGAGCCTCTACGGCCACTTCGGGCAGGGGTGCGTGCACACGCGCATCCCGTTCGACCTCTACACGGCGGACGGGGTGGCGACGTACCGGCGGTTCATGGAGCGGGCGGCCGATCTCGTCGTCGAGTTCGGCGGCTCGCTCTCCGGCGAGCACGGGGACGGACAGAGCCGGGGCGAGCTGCTGTCGCGGATGTTCGGGGACCGGCTCGTCGAGGCGTTCGGGCGGCTGAAGGCGGTCTTCGACCCGCTGGACCGGATGAACCCGGGGAAGGTCGTCGCGCCGTACGGGCTGGACGAGAATCTGCGTCTGGGAGGTGACTGGGCCCCGTTCGAGCCGCGCGACCTGCGCTTCGGGTTCCCGCACGACGGGGGTTCGTTCTCGCAGGCGGCCAACCGCTGCGTCGGCGTCGGGAAGTGCCGGCAGCACACCAGCGACGGCACGGTGATGTGCCCGTCGTACCAGGTGACCCGGGAGGAGGAGCACTCGACGCGGGGGCGGGCCCGGCTGCTGTTCGAGATGCTCGACGGGCACGGCGACGGCGCGATCCGGGACGGCTGGCGTTCGGAGGCGGTCAAGGACGCCCTCGATCTGTGCCTGGCCTGCAAGGGCTGCAAGAAGGACTGTCCGGCGGACGTGGACATGGCCACGTACAAGGCGGAGTTCCTGTCCCACCACTACGCGGGCCGGCCGTGGCGCAGGCCGCGCTCGGACTGGTCGATGGGCTGGCTGCCCGCGCTCGCGCAGGTGGTGGGCCGCACCCGGCTGGGGCCGGTCGTCAACGCGCTCACGCACGCCCCGCTGCTGTCGAAGGCCGCGGTGCTGGTGGCAGGGGTGGCGGACCGGGAGGTGCCGCTGTTCGCGGACCGGACCTTCGAACAGTGGTTCGCGGACCACGAGCCGGAGGGCGACGGACACCGCGGCTCGGTGCTGCTGTGGCCGGACACGTTCACCAACCACTTCCACCCGCACATCGGGCGGGCGGCGGTACGAGTCCTCGAACACGCGGGCTGGCGGGTGCGGCTGCCGGGCGAGCCGCTGTGCTGCGGGCTGACCTGGATCTCCACCGGACAGCTCGGTACGGCTCAGAGGGTCCTCACCCGGACCGTGCGGGGCCTGGCCGAGCACGTCCGGTCGGGCGGCCTGGTCGTGGCGCTGGAGCCGAGCTGCACGGCCGTGTTCCGGGCGGACGCGGGCGAGTTGTTCCCCGGCGACCAGGACGTACGCCGGCTGGCCGAGCAGACGGTCACGCTTTCGGAGCTGCTGACCGAGCACTCCCCCGGCTACGAACCGCCGCGGGTGCCCGAGCGGTCCGCGCGTGCGCTGGCCCAGGTGCACTGCCACCAGCACGCGGTACTGGGCTGGGAGGCCGACCGGGAGCTGTTGCGCCGGGCCGGTGTGGACGCGGAACGGCTGGACTCCGGCTGCTGCGGGCTGGCGGGCAACTTCGGCTTCGAGCGCGGCCATCTGGACGTCAGCGAGGCGTGCGCGGAGCGGGTGCTGCTGCCCCGGCTGCGGGAGGAGGACGAGTCGACCGTCGTCCTCGCCGACGGGTTCAGCTGCCGCACCCAGATCCACGAGTTCGACAGCGGCGGCCACGAGGGCGTGCACCTGGCGGAGTTGCTGGCCTCGGCCCTGCCGGGCGGCCCCGAGGTCGCGGGCAGCGCGTACGGCGTCGCGCCGGGCGTCCGTCCGGGAGGCCCGAGCCGCCGGGCCCGGATGCTGGCCCTCGCGGGCACGGCGGCGGCCGCGGCGGGCACCGCGGGGGCGGCGGCGGTCCTGGCCCGGAGCCTGCGCCGCCGCTGAGCCTGCGCGGGGGGGGCTGCCGCCCAGGTGGCCCAGCCCGGTGTCCGGAAGCTCCCCCGGGCCAACCGCCCGGGCCACGGCGGTCACCGCCGCAGACGCGGGGTGACCGCCGTGGCCCGGGGCGACCGCCGGGGGCGCGGTCTCAGACGCGGGAGGAGCTCTCCTGCCGCCTGGCCAGGGCCCAGATCACGAACACGTCGATCGCCATCATGATCACGGACCAGACGGGCGAGTACGGCAGGAACAGGAACTGGGCGATCAGGCTCAGCGAGGCCAGGACGATGCCCGCCATACGCGCCCAGGCCATGTCCTTGAGCAGGCCGTATCCGGTGATGAACACGAGGGCGCCGAGGATGACGTGGAGGATCCCCCAGCCGGTGAGGTTCATCTCGTAGACGTAGGTGCCGATGCGGGCGTAGACGTCGTCCTCGGCGATGGCCGCGATGCCCTGCAGGACGGCGAGGGCGCCGTTCAGCAGCAGCAGTACGCCCGCGAAGACGACGCCGCCGGTCACCCAGCCGCTGGCGCGGTCGCCCGAGCGCTGTGCCCAGGAGGCGTCGCCGCCGTGGGACGGCCGGCCGGGAGAGGGTTCGGCGTGCTGGCTCATGAGCGGAGTCCTTTCTGTGTCCCCCGTACGGGGCGGCTGCCCACCGGCGCCGACGGCACCGACAGGTCTGTTAGAGCCTGCGGGCGTCCGCGGTCCCCGGCCACGTGGGTCCGCCGGACGGGTGAACCGCCCTCGGGCGTGCGCATGCGGGTGCCCGCCGACTGGCGTTGACTGAGGCCACCCGCGGCCACGGGTGACGCGAGGGCCGGGGCGGAAGAAGGAGGGCGTGTGACGAGTCGGCCGCTGCCCCGGCGGGGCCCGCTGTCCGGGCGCGGACGGCGCGCACGGGTTCCGTGACCGCGCCGGCGAACGCCGTTCCGGACCGGGCCGAGCAGTCGCTGCGGCAGACCCTGCTCAGCCCCGGCTACCGGCGGCTGTTGCTGCTGTGCGTGCTGCTCGGCGTTCCCATCGCGCTGGCCTGCTTCTTCTTCGTCGGGCTCCAGCACGAGTTGCAGCACTGGGTGTGGACGTCGCTGCCCGAGGCGGCCGGTTACGACACCCCGCCCTGGTGGTGGCCGCTGCCCGCGCTGTTCCTGGCCGGGCTGATCCTGGCGCCGATCGTGACCCGGATGCCGGGCGGCGGCGGCCATCTGCCGGTGAACGGCCTGGGCGGCGCGCCCGTCGGCCCCCGTGCCCTGCCCGGCGCGGTGCTCGCCGCGCTGGCCACGCTGCCGCTCGGCGTCGTACTGGGCCCGGAGGCCCCGCTCATGGCGGTCGGCAGCGGGCTCGCCCTGCTGGCGCTGCGGCGGGCGGGCGCGGGCGCGGACCAGCGGGCCAGCGCGATCCTCGCCACGGCCGGCTCCACCGCCGCGATCTCCACCATCCTCGGCGGCCCGATCGCGGCGGCGGTCCTGCTCGTCGAGGGGGCGGGGCTCGCCGGGACGCAGCTGGTCGCGCTGCTGCTGCCCTGTCTGCTGGCCAGCGCGACGGGCGCCCTGGTCTTCACCGGCTTCGGGCAGTGGACGGGGCTGAAGATCGGCGCGCTGGCCCTGCCCGAGCTGCCGCCGCAGGCCGGTCCCGACGCGGGCGACTTCCTGTGGGGCCTCCCCACGGCCGCCCTGATCGCCGTACTGGTCACGCTGGCCCGCGGGCTGGGGCACCGCACGGTCACCTGGACCCGACACCGCACGGCGGCCCGCACCGTCGTCTGCGCCACCGCGGTCGGCGTCTGTGTCGCCGCGTACGCGCTGATCACGGGCCGTTCCCCGGCCGGGGCCGCGCTGTCCGGGCAGGCCACCCTCGCCGAGCTGGCCGCGCACCCGCACGCCTGGTCCGTGGGGGCGCTCGTCGCGCTGGTCGCGTGCAAGGGGCTGGCCTGGGGCATCGCGCTGGGCGCCCTGCGCGGCGGCCCGATCTTCCCGTCCGTGCTGCTGGGCGCGGCGACCGCCCTGGCCTGTTCCGGCCTGCCCGGATTCGGCGCGGCCCCGGCCCTCGCCCTCGGCATCTCCGCCGCGGCGGCCGCGGTGACGGGGCTGCCGCTGGCCAGCGCGGTCCTGGCGGTGCTGCTGATGGGGCGGGACGCCCACGACCAGATGCCGCTGATCGTCATGGCCTCGGTCGTCGCCTTCGTCGTCGCCCAGCTGGTGCGCCGGGACGGCCCGGGAGCGGGCGGGGCGCCGCCGACGGGAGCGGCGGAACGGTGACCGACCCGACCGGCCCTGAAGACCCCGGCCCCACGGACCGGACGGACCCCGCGGCCCGCGAGGCCCCCGCGGACGGAACGGACGGCCGGGACGCCCACCGCCGTACCGGCCGGGACGCCGTCGGGCCCTGGCTCGTGCGGGTCGGGATCGCGGCCGCCGTGGTCGTCGCCTACTTCCTGCTCCCCCTCGACCACCTGGGTCCTCAACGCCCCGTGCTGAGCTGGGTGCTGTTCGCCGTCCTGCTGACCGTCGTGGCCGTCCTGCTGCTCCGGCAGATCCGGCACGTGCTCCTCGACCGTCCGGACAGCCGGCCCGGCGTGGTCATCTCCCTGCTGATCGTCCTGTCCGTGCACGTCTTCTCGGCGGCGTACTACACCCTGGCCAAGCAGCCGGGCGAGTTCAGCGGGCTGCACACCAGGATCGACGCCCTGTACTTCACCGTGGTGACGCTCGCCACCGTCGGGTACGGCGACATCACCCCGCGGGGCCAGGCCGCGCGGGTCGTGACCGTCCTGCAGATCACGTACAGCTTCGTCTTCCTCACGGCGGCCGCCACCGCGCTGACCACCCGGATGCGGGACATGGTGGTCCGACGGCCCGAGCGGGGCCGCTTCCGCTGAGGCGGGCCTTGAAACTGCCGCCGCGTCACCTCCTGGCCTCGGTCGCACACGCGCGGAGGAGCCCGGAGGAACTGCATGACCCACACGACCGGCGGCACCCGGCGCATCGGCGAACTCGCGCGGGAGACCGGGCTGAGCATCCGCGCCCTGCGCCACTACGACCGGCTCGGGCTGCTCACCCCCTCTGCCCGCAGCGAGGGCGGCCACCGCTGCTACGACGCCGACGACGTCCGGCGCCTGCACCGGGTGCTGGCGCTGCGCAGCTTCGGGCTCCCCCTGGCGCAGATCCGCGCGGTGCTGGACGACGAGCCGGACCACGATCCGGCGGAGCTGATCCGGCGCCGGCTCGACGTCGTCGAGGAGCGGCTGCGGCAGACCGCCGAGCTGCGGCTCCGGTTGCTCGGCGCGCTGAGCGCGCTGGACGCCGCGGCCGACGGTTCGACCGAGGCTTATCTGGACGTGATCGAGGAGATGACCGCCGTGGAACGCCCGCTGACGCCGCAAGAGGTCGCCCGCCTGGGCGAGGCGCGCCGCCGCTGGGCCGCGTCGCTCGGCGAGGAGGAGCTGCGTGCGCTGCACCACAGGCGCGCGGAGATCTTCGCCACGATGGGCGAGGACGAGAGGCGGCTGATGTCCGAGCGGCGACGCCAAGCGTTTCCGCAGCCCTGAGGCGTGTGGGGCGGTCCGGAGGGGTGTCCGTCCGGCCCGAGGCCCGCTTGTGCCCACCCCCGTGGGAGCACTACTGTCGCCACGCCTTGGTGAACGGGAAATCCGGTGTGATGCCGGTGCGGCCCTCGCCACTGTGAATCGGGAAGTCCGGCTCCGGCCCTCGCGGGCAGCCACTGGATCGCTTGCGATCCGGGAAGGCGGAGCACGGGCGGTGGTACCCGTAAGCCAGGAGACCGGCCAAGGCGCGTCGTCCATCCACGAGGTGCTGGAGAGGGTCTGCTGAGCCATGCACATAGCCGAGGGCTTTCTGCCGCCGGCGCACGCGATCGCCTGGGGTGTCGCGTCCGCGCCGTTCGTCGTCCACGGAGTCCGGTCACTCACCCGTGAGGTCAGGGAGCACCCGGAGAGCACGCTGCTCCTCGGCGCCTCCGGAGCCTTCACGTTCGTCCTGTCGGCCCTGAAACTGCCGTCCGTCACCGGGAGTTGCTCGCATCCGACGGGCACCGGTCTGGGCGCGATCCTGTTCCGGCCGCCGATCATGGCGGTCCTGGGCACCATCACCCTGCTCTTCCAGGCGCTGCTGCTCGCCCACGGCGGGCTGACCACGCTCGGCGCCAACGTCTTCTCGATGGCGATCGTCGGCCCCTGGGCCGGGTACGGCGTCTACCGGTTGCTGCGCCGCTGGGACGTGCCGCTGATGGTCACCGTGTTCTTCGGCGCGTTCGTCGCCGACCTGTCCACGTACTGCGTGACCAGCGTGCAGCTTGCGCTGGCCTTCCCCGACCCGAGCAGCGGATTCCTGGGCGCGCTCGGCAAGTTCGGCTCGATCTTCGCCGTCACGCAGATCCCGCTCGCGGTCAGCGAGGGCCTGCTCACGGTGATCGTGATGCGGCTGCTCGTGCAGTCCAGCAAGGGCGAACTGACCCGGCTGGGCGTGCTGCTGACCCGGTCCGGCGAGCAGAAGCGGGAGGCGGTGGCCCGATGAGCCGCAACGCGAAGATCAACGCCCTGCTGCTGCTCGCCGTGGCCGCGCTGGCCGTACTCCCGCTGGTGCTGGGGCTGGGCGACCACAAGGAGGAACCGTTCGCCGGGGCCGACGCGGAGGCGGAGACGGCGATCACCGAGATCGAGCCGGACTACGAGCCGTGGTTCTCCCCGCTGTACGAACCGCCGTCCGGGGAGGTCGAGTCGGCGCTGTTCGCGCTGCAGGCCGCGCTCGGCGCGGGCGTGCTGGCGTACTACTTCGGGCTGCGCCGGGGCCGGCGGCAGGGCGAGCAGCGGGCGACGGCGGCCTCCGAGGCCGCGTCGGTGTCGCGGGACATCCCCGAGGGCGACTGAGTGCTGCCGATCGACGCGGCGGCGCACGGCAGTCGCTGGCGCCGCCGCCATCCCGTGGACAAGGCCGTGCTCGGTCTCGGCCTGACCGTGCTGGCGATCTCGCTGCCGCCCTGGCCGGGCGCGGCACTGGTGCTGGTGGCGGCGCTGGCGGTACTGCTCGGCCCGGCGGGTGTGCCGGGGCGCCGGCTGTGGCGGGCGTACCGGGTGCCGCTGGGTTTCTGTGTGACGGGTGCGCTGCCGTTGCTCGTCCAGGTCGGGGGGCCGGACGGGTTCCTGACGGCGGCCGACGGCGACGCGGTGCGCGCGGGCGAGCTGCTGCTGCGCACCTCGGCGGCCTCGCTGGGGGTGCTGCTGTTCGCGTTCACCACGCCGATGTCCGACCTGCTGCCGCGCCTGGTGCGGGCCGGGGTGCCGGCGCCGGTCGTGGACGTGGCACTGGTGACGTACCGGATGAGTTTCCTGCTGCTGGACTCCGTGCGCCGGATCAGGGAGGCACAGGCGGCACGGCTCGGGCACACCACCCGGGCCGCTGCCTGGCGTTCGCTCGGCGGGCTGGGCGCCACCGCGTTCGTGCGGGCCTTCGACCGGGCGGCGCGGCTCCAGTCGGGGCTCGCCGGGCGCGGGTACGACGGCACCCTGCGCGTGCTGGTGCCCGAGGCCCGCGTCTCGGTGCCGTTCACGGCGGCGAGCGTCGCGCTCCTCGCGGCGCTGGCCGGCCTCACCCTCGTACTGGAAGGACCCCTGTCGTGAGCGAACCGGTGCGATCACCGGAACCGGCCCCCGCCCCTGCCCCGGCCTTGGTCGCCCTGCGGGGCGCGTCCTTCGCCTACGAGGAGGGCCCCGAGGTGCTGACGGGGCTGGACTTCGCGGTGCGCGAGGGGCGGGCGCTGGCGCTGCTCGGCCGCAACGGCAGCGGCAAGACCACGCTGATGCGGCTGCTCAGCGGCGGACTCAGGCCGCGCACGGGGACGTTGACGGTCGGCGGGGAGCCGGTGACCTACGACCGCAAGGGGCTGACCCGGCTGCGGACCACGGTGCAGTTGGTGGTGCAGGACCCGGACGACCAGCTCTTCGCGGCCTCGGTCGGCCAGGACGTGTCCTTCGGGCCGCTGAACCTCGGTCTGCCCGACGCGGAGGTCCGCTCCCGGGTGGCGGAGGCGCTTGCCGCCCTGGACATCGCGGGGCTGGCCGACCGGCCCACGCATCTGCTGTCGTACGGGCAGCGCAAGCGGACCGCGATCGCCGGGGCCGTCGCGATGCGGCCCCGGGTGCTGATCCTCGACGAACCGACCGCCGGACTCGACCCGGACGGGCAGGAGCGGCTGCTCGCCACCCTGGACCGGCTGCGGGCCGCCGGCACCACCGTGGTGATGGCCACGCACGACGTCGATCTCGCCCTGCGCTGGTCGGACGACGCCGCCCTGCTCACCCCGGGCGGTGTGCGCACCGGCCCGGCCGCCGCGACGCTGGCCCGCACCGACCTGCTGCGCCAGGCCGGGCTGCGGTTGCCGTGGGGCGTCGCGGCGGCCGGACTGCTGCGGGCGCGGGGGCTGTTGCCCGACTCGGCGACCGGTCCGCGCACGGCCGAGGAACTGGCGGCGCTGGCCGACTGACGGAACGCGGGCCCGGGGGGTCAGCCCCCGGTGCGGCTCGGCTCGGCGTCCCGGTGCCGGGCCGTGCGCTGCGCGGACTCCTCCTCGGCGGCCCGCCGGGCCCGGCGGCCGGGCAGGACGGCCAGGACGACGGCCGTCCCGGCGGCCATGATGATGCCGCCGACCAGGCTGGTCGTCGAGACGCCGTGGGCGAAGGCCTTGTGCACGGCGTCGGCGAGGGCCTGCGCCTGCTCGGGGCCGGCGGCCGGGTTGGCGGCGAGGCGCTCGGCGACCGCCAGTCCCCCGCCCACCGAGTCCTGGGCGGTGTCCAGCGCGGCGGCCGGGAGCCGGTCGCCCACCAGGCCGGACAGTTCGTCGCGGTAGGAGGTGCCGAGGAGCGAGCCCAGGACGGCGATGCCCAGCGAGCCGCCGAGCTCCAGCGCGGTGTCGTTGGCGCCGCCGCCGACGCCCAGTTCGCTCTCCGGGAAGGATCCCATGATGGTGTCGGTGGCCGGGGAGACGCTGAGGCCGATGGCGAGGCCGAGCAGCAGCATCGGGGCGAGGAAGTCGGCGTAGGTGGAGCCCTGGTCGATCAGGACGAGCAGGAAGACGCCGACCGTGCCGATCGCCATGCCGGAGCCGACCATGGCCCGCACGCCCAGCTTCGGGGTCAGCCGCCCGGTCACCGCCGCGCCGACGAACACGGCACCGGCCAGCGGCAGCAGCCGTACGCCGGTCTCCAGCGCGCCGTAGCCGAGCACGAACTGCAGGAACTGGGTGGCGTAGTAGATGGCGCCGTAGGTGCCGAAGAAGAAGAACAGCACCGCCAGCATGGAGCCGCTGAAGGGCCGCAGCAGGAAGCGCCGGACGTCCAGCATGGGGTGCGGGTGGCGCAGCTCCCAGGCCACGAAGGCGATCAGTCCGACCCCGGCCACCACGGCCGCGGCGACGGGACCGGCGCCCCAGCCGAAGTGCGGGCCCTCGATGGTCGCGTAGACCAGGCTGCCCACGGAGACGATGGAGAGCAGCCCGCCGACGTAGTCGATGCGGCCCGCGCCGGCCGCCTTCGACGGCGGTACGAGGATCAGCGCGCCGACGACGGCGAGGACCGCGACGGGGACGTTGACCAGGAAGGTGGAGCCCCAGGCGTGGTCCTCCAGGAGCCAGCCGGCGACCAGCGGCCCGACCGCGATGGCGAGTCCGGAGGTGGCGGTCCAGGCCGTGATGGCGCGGGCCCGCTCCCCCTTCGGGAAGACCGCGACCAGCAGGGACAGCGTGGCCGGCATGACCACGGCGGCACCGACGCCCATGATCGCGCGGGCCGCGACGACCAGCCCCGTCTCGTGCACCAGGCTGCCCATCACCGAACCGCCCGCGAAGATCACCAGACCGGTGACGAGGGCACCGCGACGGCTGTACTTGTCGCCGATCGCGCCGAGCACCAGCATCAGCGCGGCGTACGGGACGGTGTAGCCGTCGATGACCCATTGCAGGTCGCTGCTGCTCAGGCCCAGGTCGGCGGTCATGTCCGGGGCGGCCACGATCAGGGACGTGTTGGCCATGACGACGATCAGCAGGCTCAGGCAGAGCACCAGGAGAGCCCACCAGCGCCGGGCGTAGGGCCCGGGCATCTTCTCGACGGGGGTGGTGGCCAGTAGGGGCATGAGGGCTCCCGGGAAACGAGCGAGGGCGACTTAATTGCCCATAGACGTGCAGACAAGAGCAGAGTAGTTTGTTGCACACGGGCGTGCAAATAAGGCGCCCACCGGTCGGGGGCGCCTGCTGAACGGGAGGGGGCCTACTCGGCCGGGACGGACTACTCGGCCGGGACGGCTACTCGGGCGGGAGGGACTACTCGGCCGGGACGGGCTTCGCGAGTACCGCCGGGCTCACGTTCTCGACCACGGCCCGCGCGGACCGCTCCGGAACCCCGGCCGCGATGAGGATGGCGGCTGCCGCCCGGGTGCCGTCGTCCTCCAGGGCACCGGTGTTGACCTGCTCGAGGAGCGCGACGACCATCGCCTCGAGACCCGCGCTCAGTACTGCGGGCGGCAGGTGGGCCGGGAAGACCCCGTCCCGCTGGCCGCGCTCCAGGATGGCGGTGACCTCGGCGCGGGCCGGGGCCAGGATCTCGGCCACGCGCTCCACACCCAGGTCGTGCCGGGCCAGGGCGAGCAGCATGCGGTAGCGGTCGCCCACGGGCCACATCAGCAGCGTGAAGTGCGCGAGCGCGCGGTCGGCCGGCTCCGCAGCGTCCGCCGCGTCGGCCATCGCGGAGCGCAGCACCTCGGACGCCTCCTCGGCGAGGGCTTCGAGGAGCGCGGCGCGCCCCGGGAAGTGACCGAAGAGGGTGCGCCGTACGACACCGGCGGCGCGGGCCAGCTCCTCCAGGGTGGTGTCCGGGTTCCGCCCCAGCTCCCGGCGGGCGGTGGCCAGGATGCGCGCCCGGTTGGACCGGGCGTTGCGTCGCTGCGGCTCGCGGGCGACGGGCTTGCTCACGGGAACCTCGGGGCGGGACGGTGCGGGGCGGGGGGCAGAGCCCGCTGGTACGGGGGGCCATTCTGGCACGGCGGTCCCGCACCGGGCCGCACCGCCACCGCTCCCGCGGGGGGCGACCGGCCCTGCCGCCCTGCGGGGCCGGTCGGCCCTGCCGCCCCCGGGTGAGGGCGGCAGGGCCGGTCGCGCCTCGCCTCACTCCAGTCCGTCGTCCAGCGCGGTCATGAGCCGGCCGTCGGGGGCGTCGCCGGACATCTCCCAGACGAAGCCGCCCAGCAGTCCCCTGGACTTGACCCAGTCGGTCTTCTTGCCGATCGACCAGGTGTCGTCGAAGGACCACCACTGGCCGCCCGGACCGGTGTAGCCGAACGTGGACACCGACTCCTCGTCGTGGTGGACGGTCATGGACGGGTAGCTGGCGATCAGGTTGCCGTAGCCGCGGACCCCGGCCTCGGCGGGGAACTGCCCGGGTGCCGCGCCGTTGGCGTCCTGCCACTCACCGGCGACGCCGCCCTCGCTGACGCCCTGCCAGCCGCGCCCGTAGAAGGGGAAGCCGACCGTCAGCTTGCGCGGGTTGACCCCGGCGTCGAGATACGTCTGGATCGCGTTCTCGATGCTGAAGTGGAAGGGGTAGGGGTCCTCCGCGTCCGCGTAGAGGTTGGACGCGTGTCCGGTGCGGCTGGGCTCCCAGGAGTCGTCACTGCCCGAGCCGTGGAAGTCGTACCCCTGCACGTTGGCGTAGTCGAGGGAATCGAAGATCTTGGTCAGGTCCCAGCCGGACTCGATCTTCGCGGGGTCGGCCGGGGTGAAGGCGGTGAGCAGCTTGTGCTCGCCGCCGAGCGCGTCGAGCTGCCCCCGGAACTCGGCGAGCAGCGCGGTCAGGTTGTCCTTGTCCTGGGCGCCGTAGTGGTTGCCCGGGTGGCCCTCCGCGCCCGGCCACTCCCAGTCGATGTCGATGCCGTCGAAGATGCCGGCCGCGGTGCCGGGACCGCCGGCGCCGTTGTAGACGGGCAGGTTGCCCTTGATCCACACGTCGATGCAGGACTCGACGAACTTCTTCCGGGACTCCGGTGTGGCGGCGGCGTCGGAGAAGAACTTCGAGTACGTCCAGCCGCCGAGGGACACGACGACCTTCAGGTGCGGGTACTTGGCCTTGAGCTTCTTCAGCTGGTTGAGGTTGCCGCGCAGTTTGCCCCAGCCGTCGTCGGCGACCCCGTCGACGGACTGGGCGGCGGACATGGGCCGCGCGTAGTCGGCGTCCGCGTCACCGGCGCCGGTGCCCTCGTCCGGGTCCTGCGGGTTGCCGGAGGTGCCCTTGGTGACGCCCGCCTGGCAGGTGAGGTTGGTCGGGTCGAGGTTCTCGAAGGCGTAGTTGACGACGTCCAGTTGCTTGGCGGCGCCGGAGGTGTCGAGGTTCTTCACGAAGTACTGGCGTCCGTAGATGCCCCACTGCACGAAGTACCCGACCTTGAGCTGCTTGCCCTCGCCCGCCATGTCGTCGGTGGTCACCTTCACGGCCGCGGAGGCCGCCGAGGAGTTGTCGGCGGTGTCCCGGGCCTTGACGGTGAAGGTGTAGGCGGTGGCCGGGGAGAGGCCGTCCACGGTGGCGGTCGCGGTGTCCGCACCGACGGTCTTGACGAGGGTGCCGCCGCGGTAGACGTCGTAGGCGGCCACGGCCACGTTGTCGGTGGCCTTGTCCCAGGCCAGGTCGACGCTGTAGGCGGTCTTGCCGGTGGAGCGCGGGTTGCCCGGCGCGGTCGGCGGCGTCGGGTCGGTCGACGGGTCCACCGTCTCGACGGTGAGCGGGGCACTGGCCGGCCCGACGTTGCCGCGCTTGTCCGTGGCCCGGACGGTGAAGGTGTAACTCGTCGCGGGGGTCAGATCGGTGACGGTCGTGGAGGTACCGCCGGTGGTGGCGACCGTCTCGGTGCCCCGCAGCACCTCGTAGGTGGTGACGGGGTGGTCACCCGGCTCGGCCGCGGCCCATTTCAGCGCGACCGTGTGCGCGGTGACCGCGGTCGCCTCCGGCGCGCCGGGAGCGGCCGGCGGTATGTCGGGGCTGCCGTCGCACTTGTCGCCGTTGATCGTGCAGCCGGTCGGGGTGCCGACCGGGCCGGTCGCCGAGAACTGGTAACTGTAGGGCTCCGTGGTGCCGCCGGCCGGCACCTTGCCGTTGTAGTAGGCGTTCTCGACGGTCACGTGGCTGCCGGAGACGGTGGCCTCGCCGTAGAGGTGCCCGCTCACGGACACGCCGGGCGGCAGGTCGAACTCCAGGGTCCAGCCGTCGGAGGCGGCCGTGCCGTTGTTGTGGACGACGTACTTGCCCGTCCAGCCGGACCCGTTGCTCTGGGAGCTGAAGGTCGCCGTCAGCGTCCCGGCCGCCTGCGCCGGCGTCGCGAGCGCGGTGAGCGCCGCGAGCGGCAGCAGCAGCGCGGTCAGCAGGGCGGCGATGCGCGATCTCGTACCGGTCAGTGGTGGTCTGCGCCTGTGGTACATGGCTCTCCCTGTGGTGGTGGGGTGGTACAGGGGTGAGGTGAACCGTGCGCGCGTGAGGGAGTTGAGCGCCCACAACGTAGAAGGTCTGGACCAATGCGTCAACAGGCGAGGGGCGGTGCCGAGTACTCCGCCCACACCGTCTTGCCCGGCCCTCCGGGCCGCGGGTGCCGGCCCCAGCGCTCGGCGAGCGCGGCGACCAACAGCAGCCCCCGGCCGCCGGTGGACTCGTCGTCGGGTGCGCACACTCCCTCCGGCTCCGGCGGCAGGCTCTCGCCACGGCTGTCGGTGACCTCGATCCGCACAGTGCCGCAGGGCGCGTTCGCGTGCAGGCGCAGGTGAAAGTCCCGGCCGGGGACGTGGCCGTGCCGCACCGCGTTGGCGGTCAACTCGCCGAGCACCAGCACGATCTCCTCGTGCGGACGGGTGCCGTACGGGATGCCCCAGGTGTCCAGCCGGTGCGCGGCCAGTCGGCGGGCGAGGCGGGCACCGCGCGGAGTGGAGGTGAAGCGCATCTCGAACGTACGCCTCAAGGCACCGGGGGCGAGGACGGGTTGGTTCGTCATGCCGACAACGGTGCCGTCGGTCGCGTAGCGTGACCAGTGGTGACGCACCGACGCGGCCCGGTGTACGCGCGGCGCCGCCACGGGTACGAGCCGCGCGGCGTAACGGGTCCGCCGGGACGGCGTTGGGGCAGGGAGGCGGTGCCGATGAGCGAGGGTGCGGACACGTCCGGACAGACGGTGGTCGCCGCGTTCGGCCAGACGATGAAGACCCTGCGGGTGCGGGCGGGCCTGGAACGCGAGGAGTTCGGGCGCCGGATCGGCTACTCGGCGGCCACCGTGGCGTCGTACGAGCAGGGGCGGCGCATCCCCGCGCCCAGGACCATCGAGCGGGCGGACGAGGTCCTGGACGCGGGCGGGTTGCTGACCGTGTGGAAGGAGCAGGTGGAGCGGGCGCAGTATCCGGTGTTCTTCCAGGGGATGGCGGCGTTGGAGAAGGAGGCCCTTGAGCTGCTCATGTACGACACTCACGTCGTCAACGGCCTCCTTCAGACCGAGGAATACATGCGGGCCCTCCTCGCCATGCGGCGCCCGCCACTGGATCAGGAGACGATCGAGCAGCGTGTGATCGCCCGGCTCGCCCGGCAGGACTTGTTCGACCATCAGGCCGCTCCATTACTGAGCTTCGTCATGGACGAGGCAGTGCTGCTTCACCGATACGGCGGCAAGACCGTACTGCGGGGACAGTTGGAACACCTGCTGCTGGTCGGCGACAAACGCAACGTGGAGATCCAAGTCATGCCGGTGGACTGCGAGGACAACGCGGGCGTGAACGGACCCTTCACCGTGGTCACCCGCAAAGACGCCAAGAAGTTCGTGTACTCCGAGGCTCACGCGACCAGCACCCTGGAGACCGACCCGGAGCAAACGGGGCTCGCGGCGGCCCGCTATGGGATTATCCGATCGCAGGCTCTCAGTCCGCGAGAGTCACTGAAGTTGATCGAAGGGTTGTTGGGATCGCTATGAACAACGCTGAATCCGCGGCCATCGCGTCCGACCTCACCTGGTTCAAGAGCAGCTACAGCGGAACAGAAGGCGGCCAGTGCCTCGAAGTCGCGTGGCTCAAGAGCAGCTACAGCGGAACCGAAGGCGGCGACTGCGTCGAAATAGCCGCAGGCACACACGCTGTCCTCGTCCGGGACTCCAAGGCCGCGCCCGGCCCCGTGATCCGCGTGTCGCGCGAGGCGTGGGCGGGGTTCATCCGCCGCTGAGCGCGCGCAGCCGTTCGTTGCGCTGCTCCAGGGCCTCGGCCGTGGTCGGGAACAGGGTGCCGCCGCCCGCGCCGACCCGGTCCTGAGTGCGGGTCACGAGGTCACGCGCCCCGCGCTCGTACGCGGCGAAGCCCGCCATGTGGTCCCCGTCGGCCAGGGCACCGGCCAGGTGGTACGCGCCGATGAGGGCGAGGCTGGTGCCCTGTCCGGTGAGGAACGACGGCGCGTGCGCGGCGTCGCCCGCCAGCGCCACCCGGCCGCTGGACCAGCGGGGCATGCGGATCTGGCTCACCGCGTCGAAGAACAGGTCGTCCGCGTCCTCCAGGGCCGCCAGGATGTCCGGGACCTTCCACCCGGCGTCGGCGAACACCTCGGCGACCAGGTCCCGTTGGGCCTGCGGATCGCCGAACGCGTCGTGGGGCGGTTCGGGCCGGGCGAAGTTCAGGAAGGCGTGTACCTCGTCGTCGTCTCCGACGGCGTAGAGCGCGGCGGTCCTGCCCGGGGTGTTCCACATGACCGTCTCGTGGGACAGGCCGAGGGTGTTGGGCATGGTGAACACGGCGAAGCAGTGGCCGAGATACCGGTGGAACCGCTTCTCGGGGCCGAACACCAGCTCCCTGGTGCGCGAGTGCATGCCGTCCGCGCCGAAGACCAGGTCGAAGGTACGGCTGCCGCCGCCGCGGAAGGTGACGTCGACGCCGTGCCCGGACTGGTCGAGGGTGTCGACGGAGTCGTCGAACAGGAACTCCACGTCGTCCCGGACCGCCGTGTACAGCGCGTCCGTGAGGTCTCCGCGCCGCACCTCCAGGTCCCGCCCCGTGGCACCGCCGGTGACGGCGTGCGGGTGCAGGGAGGCGATCTCACCGCCGTCCGCGTCGAGGAAGGTGAGGCGGCGCAGGTCGATGTGCGCGTCCCGCAGTCGCGGCAGGAGCCCCATCCGCTCCACCACGTCGAGGGCGGGGCCGCGTACGTCGATGGGGTAACCGCCGCTGCGGATCGTGCGCGCCTTCTCGACGACGGTGACGGCGTATCCGTGGCGGTTGAGCCAGTGGGCCAGGGCGGGGCCGGCGATGCTGGCCCCGGAGACGAGGGCCGTGGGCCTGGGCTTGGCGCGGTGCTTGGTGCGGGACGCGGTGCGGGTCATGCGGTGACTCCCTTGCGCAGGGTGCGGGTGACGAACAGGGCCAGGGACGTGACGACGCCGGCGACGACGAATCCGGTGACGTAGGCCGATTCGGCGGCGACCTCCGAGCCGGAGGGGGTGGCGGCGGTGAGGAGCGCGCCGCCGAGCTGGCCGCCGACGGCGTAGCCGAGGACGCGGCTCACGAGGATCAGGCTGGTGGCGATGCCGGTGTCGTTACGGTCGACGGCGGTGGCGGTGCTGGTCATCATCGCCGTGACGCACAGCCCGTTGGCCAGCGCGATCAGCGCCTTGCCGACGACGAGGTGCCAGACCTCGCTGTGCACGGCCGCCAGGGCGACCAGGGAGACGGCCATCATGACGACGCCGGCGGTGACGACGGCCCGGGAACCGAAACGCCGGTCGCCCATGCCGCCGAGCGGCCCGGCCAGCGTCGCGGCGACGGCGCCGGGCAGCAGGAAGACGCCGATCTCGGTGGCGCTCGCTCCGAAGCCGTATCCGTCGCCGCGCTCGTCGAGCAGCTGGGGGACGAGGTAGACCGCCATCGCGGTGCCGAGGCAGATCACGAAGGTCAGTACGCACGCCTTCCAGATCGCGGGCCGGGCCAGCATGCGCAGGTCGATCATGGGCGAGGCGGCACGCCGTTCCACCCGCACCCAGCCGGTGACGAACGCGGCCAGGACCAGCACGAGGGCGACGAGCACGAGCGGCTGGGAGGCCGCTTCGGGCGCCAGCGCGAGGACGAGCATGAGCGTGACCAGCATCCCGCTCAGGAGCAGCAGGCCGGGCCAGTCGATCCCCGCACCGTCCGTCCGGCCCGGCGGATCGGCGGGCATCAGCCTGTTCACCAGCAGGGTGGCCCCGACGACCGCGATCGTCGGAAGGGCGAACATCCAGTGCCGGGAGAGCTGTTCGGCCACCGGACCGGCCGACAGCATGCCGACCATGCCGCCCCCGACGAAGAGGCCGCTGACCACGCCGATGGCCACCTTGGACTCACCCGCGGGGAGGTGTTTGCGGACCACGATGAACGACAGGGGCAGCGCGCCCACCATCGCGCCCTGGAGGACCTGACCGAGCAGCAGCACGGGCAGGTTCGGGGCGAGGGCGGACACCGTGCCGCCGGCCGAGACCACCGCCATCAGCAGGATCAGGACCCGCTTGCCGCCGTAGCGGTCACCGAACTTGCCCGCCAGCGGGGTGACGAGCGCGCCGGTGATGAGGAGGACGATGCTGAGCAGGGCCCCCTCCGACTGGCTCATGTCCAGTTCGCGTTCCAGGAGCGGGATCGTCGGTGACACCACCGATTCCAAGGCGCCCGTGGACAGCGCCAGCAGGCCGAGGGCCCCGACCGCGGCCTTCCCGATGCGGGCCGGTGGCGCGAGGGTGGTCGTCGTCGCGGTCATGAGCGACCGGCCGCGGTCGCACCGGCCGGCTCACCGGTGCCGTGCGCTTCCTGCTCTCCCTGCTCTTGCTGCTCTCCCTGCTCTTGCTGCTCTTGCTGCTCTTGCTGTCGGGTCGTCATCTCTGCCTCCTTGTCCGTGCGGGCGCCGTCCGCGGGCGGTACGGCGGTCCCTGGGCGACGGGAGGCAGAGTGCGGTGACGCCCGCGCGCCGGGCGTCATACCCGGGAGCCAACGTGGAGGTACTACCGGGGTAGGGGGTGGGGACGGCGACCGGGTCGGTCAGAGGTGGGTACCGATCCGCAGGAAGGCCTGGAGGAGCGGAGCGGGCGGTACGGCCGGGGAGACGACCTGGGAGCCGAAGTGGACGGCGACCATGTCGAGGCCGGGCGAGACGAGCAGCCGCTGGCCGTGGATGCCGCTGGCCAGGTAGGAGCCGTAGGGGTCGTTCGGGATCCACCACAGGTCGTGGTAGGAGAGCGTGGCCGGTGAGTCGGGCGGCGCGGCGGGGAACCGGACCCGGCGCGGATACCCGTCGGGGACACCGCTGGTGATCGTCGTCGCCACCTCCTCGGGCACGACCTGACGGTCGCCGACGGCTCCGCCGCAGCGCAGCATCTCGCCGAGGCGGGCGACGTCGCGCGCCGTGGCGCTGAAACCGCCGCAGGCCGCCTCCACGCCCTCGCCGTCGAGGACGTAGTAGGCGTCCTCCTCGGCACCGATCTTCGACCAGATCATCTCGCTGAGCAGCGCGGAGGTGGTGAGTCCCGTGACCCGGCGCAGCACCTCGGCCAGCGCCTCGACGTTGCCGTTCTCGTAGCGGAAGCCGGTGCCCGGCCGGCCGGTGGCGCGGGCCGTCAGGAGGTGTTCGCGGATGGTGGTGGGCCCGTTGTAGCCGAACGGCCGCAACTGCGGGGCGACGACGGCGTGGTAGCGCTGGGCTTCCATCGCCTTGTCGAAGGGGCGGCCCGCGTAGCCGACCTCGGTGCCCATGTGCAGCAGGTCCTGGACGGTGGCGTCGCCGAAGGCGGTCCCCGCGAGTTCGGGGACGTAGCCGTGGACGGGGGCCGACCGGTCCAGGAGTCCCTGGTGGGCCAGGGTCGCCGCCATCAGACCGAGGTACGACTTGGCCGCCGAGGCGTTGAAGTGCGGGGTGTGCGCCTCGGTGCCGTGCCGGTAGGTCTCGTGGACGACCGCGCCCCCGTGCAGCACGAGGAACGCGTCCGTCTCGGCGGCGGCGAACAGGTCCTCGAGCTTGGTGGTGGTGCCGCCGAGCTCGATGTCCAGCGCGTGCAGATCGGCGGGGCGCCCGGGCAGGTCGCGGGCGGGCTCCGGGCCGCGCCACACGCGGCGGCTGGGGGCCAGTTCACGGCCGGCGGACGTGAAGCGGCGGATCCAGGCGGGGTCCGTGTAACCGCGGGTCCAGCGGAGATCACCGAGCCGCGTCGGGTCGTTCATGGACAACTCTCCCCCTCCAGGGTCTTGAACAATGACGCCGCTAACGTACAACCTGTTCGACATCGGGGGACAGAGTCCTTCCTCCAGAGCCGCAGGAGAGCCCCATGGTCGAACCGTCCACACCCGCGCCGCCCCGCGAGCCCGCCGCCACGGCACCACCGCGGCCGGTGTTCGACCGCCGACGGGCCTGGCTGATCACCGCGTTGATCGTGGCGTTCATGCTGATCAACTACGCGGACAAGTCCGTCCTGGGCCTGGCGGCCGTGCCGATCATGGACGAACTGGGGATCAGCAACAGCACGTACGGAATGATCTCCAGCTCGTTCGCCCTGCTGTTCAGCCTCTCCGGGCTGATCGTCGGCTTCGTCTCGGCGCGCGTCTCCAGCCGGGTCCTGCTGTTCACGATGGCCGTCGTCTGGGCGGTGGCCCAACTGCCCGTGCTGGTCGTGGCGTCGGTGCCGGCCCTGGTGGCCGGACGCGTGCTGCTCGGGGCGGCGGAGGGGCCCGCGGCCTCGATGTCGATGCACGCCCTGTACAAGTGGTTCCCGGCGAACCTGCGCGGCCTGCCGTCAGCGCTGCAGATCAGCGGTGCCGCGCTGGGCACGCTGTTCGCGGCGCCGGTCGTGACCTGGCTGATCACCGGTTTCGGCTGCCGCTCCGCCTTCCTGGTGCTCGCTGTGACGAGCGTGGTGTGGAGCCTGGTCTGGTGGAGGGTGGGGCACGACGGCCCCTACGGCGAGGACCGCGCGCCGGGCGCCGATGACGACGCTTCGCGCGACCGCGACCGCGACCGCGCCCCCGCTCCGCGGAAGCGGCTGCCGTACCGGCACCTCCTGCTGAACGGCACGGTCCTCGGCAGCGTCGCCGGGGCGTTCGGCGCCTCCTGGGCGCTGGCGTTGAGCCACGCCTGGCTGCCCGTCTACCTGCGCACGCAGCTGGATCTGACGCCGGGCGCCGCCGCCGGGCTGATCAGCGCGATCTCCGGGTTCAGCCTGGTGCTGCTGCTGTCGGTGCCGCCGCTGGTGGACCGGCTCCGCCGCCGCGGCCGCTCCGCCCGATGGTCGACCGGCGCCCCCCAGGGGATCGCGGTGGTCCTGGCGGCCGTGGCCATGGCGACCTTTCCCTTCGTCGACGGGACGGTGCCCCATCTCGTCCTGCTCGCCCTGGCGTTCGGCGGTCACGCCATCGTCTTCCCGCTGCACTACATGACCGCCTCCGCCGTGGTCCCGCCGCTGCAGCGCGGGGCGGTCTTCGGCGTCGTCGCCGCGACCGGCACCCTGCCGGGCCTCGTCGCCCCCTACCTGACCGGGCGCCTGCTGGACTCGGCGGACTCCGCCGGCGCCGGCTACACCCACGCCTTCCTGCTGTCCGCCGCCGTCATGCTGGTCTGCGGGTTTCTGGCGCTGGTGGCCATCCGACCGGAACGGGACGCGCGACGGCTGGGCCTGGCCGTCCGGGCGGACGGCCCCCGGACAAACGCCTCCCGGGCGGACGCCCCTCAGGCGGACGGCTCGAAGCCGCTGGCCCAGTAACGTCCGCGCATCGCCAGGTCGAGCAGCATCCGCACGACCTCCTCCGCGGGCAGGGACGGCGTCTCCTGCTCCACCCACCAGCGCAGTACGCCGAGCTGCTCGCCCACCCAGACCCGGGCGAGCAGCTCGGGGTCGATGCGCGGTTCCACCGCGTTGCGCTCCGCGCGGGCGCGGAACTCCTCGGCCGTCACGCGTGCGCAGGCGTCGGCGAACATCTGGAGCGGCTTTCCGTCACCCTCGCCGCGCAGCACGATCCGGTACAGGTCGCGCTCCTCGCGCGCGTGCCGCAGCATCTCGAGGACCGGCTTGCCCGTGAAGCCGACCGCGCTGTCGGCCATGGCGGGGGCCAGCCGCTCGGCGAGCCCGGCCAGCAGGTCGTCCGTCACCCGGGCGAACAGGTCCTCCTTGTCCCGGAAGTGGGCGTAGAAGGTGGCGCGGGCCACGTCCGCCCGCTCGGTGATGTCCTCCACGGTCAGCGCGGTGAAGCCGCGCTCCAGGACCAGTTCGACCAGGGCGGCGCCCAGGGCACGGCGCGACCGCCTCGTCCGTCTGTCCTCGGCCATGGGCCCTCCTCGATCGTCCCGCCCGGTGCGGTGCCCAGTGTAGGAGACTCTTGACACTCAACCAGTTAATGAACAACCTGTCTGTAATTGATCTGACTGTCGACTTCCGACTCCCACCGCCCTGTACCCGCTTACGGAAGCAGCCCCATGAACCTCGGCACCTACCTGACGCGCAGCGCCCGCTACTGGCCCCAGGCCCCGGCCCTCGTGTGCGGCGACCGCTCCTGGACCTTCGCGGAACTGGACGGTTCGACCGGCCGCCTGGCCTCCGCCCTCCGCGCCCGTGGCCTGCGCCCCGGCGACGCGGTGGCCTCGCTCGCCTGGAACCGCGGCGAGCTGGTGGAGGTGGAGTTCGGCCTGTACAAGGCCGGGTTGACGCGTGCACCGATCAACGCACGCCTCGGCCGCGGCGAGATCGAGCACATCCTGCGCTACGCCCCGGTCCGCGCCCTGATCTTCGACGCCGCCCACCGCGAGGACGCCCTGGCCGCCATCGCCGCGGCCGGCACCGGCTGCCTGCCCGTCCCGCTGGACGCCCCCTCGGCACCGGGCCCCGACGAGGTCCCGTACACGACGCTCCTCCAAGAGGGCGACGAGGCACCGGACCTGGTGGAGGTGGGCGAGGACCAGCCCTGTGTCCTGAACTTCACCTCCGGCTCCACGGGGGCGCTGAAGGCCGCGGTGCAGACCGTCGGCAACCGGCTCGCCAACATGCGCAAGCTGCTGATGTCCGACGAGTCCCGCCCCCGCCCCGGCACCCGCTATCTCGCCTGCGGCCCCATCACCCACGCCACCGGAATGGGCCTGCTGGCCGGCGTGTTCGGCGGCTCGACGACGTACGTCCTGCCGGCCTGGAGCCCGAAGAGCTTCCTGGAGACGGTCGAGCGGGAGCGCATCACGGCCACCTTCCTCGTGCCGGCCATGGTGAACACGGTGCTCGCCCACCCGGGAGCCGCCGACCACGACCTGTCTTCGCTCACCAGCGTGCGCGTCGGCGGCGCCCCCATCTCGCCCCAGCGGCTGCGCGACGCGGTCGAGTTCTTCGGCCCCGTGGTCGCCCAGGGGTACGGCCTCGGCGAGACGACCAGCGTGGTCGCGGGCCTGAGCGGCGCGGAGATCGCCCGCGCCGTGAAGGAGGACGCGGAGCTGCTCCAGTCCTGCGGCCGGGCCACGTACGACACCGAGGTGCGCGTCGTCGACGAGGCGGGCCGCGAACTGGCACCGCGCGAGGTCGGCGAGGTCATCGTGCGCGGACCCGACTGCGTACGGGAGTACTGGCGGGAGCCGGAGCTGTCGGCCGAGACGTTCCGCGACGGCTGGGTGCACACCGGGGACCTGGCGTGGATGCGGGAGGACGGCTACCTCTTCCTCGTCGACCGCAAGAAGGACATGATCATCTCGGGCGGCTTCAACATCTACTGCACCGAGGTCGAGGCCGCGCTCTACGAGCACCCCGCCGTCCAGGAGGCCTGCGTCGTCGGCGTCCCGGACGAGCAGTGGGGCGAGGCCGTCAAGGCCGTCGTCGTCCGCCAGGCCGGGAGCGAGGTCGCCGCGGAGGAGCTGATCGCCTTCTGCGCCGACCGCCTGGACCGCTTCAAGAAGCCGCGCTCGGTCGACTTCACGACCGGACTCCCCCACAACCGCAACGGCAAGCTCGACCGCAAGGCCGTCCGCGAGCCGTACTGGGCCGACGCCACCCGCCGCGTCAACTGAACGATCCCTCTGAGGAGTTATGCAGTGACCTTCTCCCTCCGCCCCGCCCACGACGACCCGAGCACCGCCGAACTGGTCGAGCGCCTGCGCGACTACCTGGACGGCGAGCTGGCCGACTACGAGCGCGAACGCGGCATCACCCACGCCGCCCGCCTCACCCGCGCCGACCTCGAACCGGTCTGGCGGCGCAGCCGCGAACTCGGCTTCTACGGCATCCACCTGCCCGAGGAGTACGGCGGCCAGAACCTCACGTACACCCAGCTCGCCGCGCTCAAGGAGGAGGTGGGCGCCTCCGGACGCGTCCTGTCGCACTGCGTCCTCGGCGACATGGGCGGACCGCTGCGCGCCGGCGACATCCTCAAGCACGCCACGGAGCAGCAGCTGGACACCTATCTGCTGCCCCTGATCCGCGGCGAGCGGGCCTGCTGCTTCTCCCTCACCGAGACCGACGCGGGATCCGACGTCCGTTCCATGCGCACCGTCGCCGTACGCGACACCGGCGACGGCCGCGACGGCTACCGGCTGACCGGCCACAAGGTCTTCTCCTCCGCGGGCCCCTTCGCGGACTTCGCGATCGTCGTGGCCCGGATGGCCGGGACCGGGGAGCGGGAGGGCGACAAGCCGCGGTTCTCCGCCTTCCTCGTGGACCTCGACAGCCCCGGCTGCCGCGTCGAGGACGGCGCGACGCCGATGTCGGGCGAGCACATCGAGAGCGACGTCGTCCTTCAGGACTGCTACGTCCCCGCCGCGAACCTGCTCGGCGAGGAGGGCGCCGGCATGCGCATCGCCCTCGGCCGTGTCACCACCAACCGCCTGCTGCACTGCCCCACCGTGCTGGGCGCCACCCGCCGCGCCCTCCGGCTCACCCTGGACCGGACCCGCACCCGCCAGGTGGCCGGGCAGCCCCTGCTGATGCTCCAGGCCATCCAGCACAAGGTCGCCGACATGGCCACCGAGCTGTACGCCGCGCGCTCCATGACCTACGCCGCGCTCGCCGCCCTCGACCAGGGCCGCGAGGTCCCCGCCGAGGCCTTCATGTGCAAGCTGTTCGTCGCCGAGTCCGCCTTCCGGATCCTCGACCAGGCCGTACAGATCCACGGCAAGGAGGGGCTCACGCAGGGCAACGAGATCGAGTACCTGTTCCGCAAGATCCGTATGTTCCGCGTGCTCACCGGAACGTCCGAGATCCAGCGCAACGGCATCGCGAAGGTCCTCGCCTTCCAGCACTGATCCGGCACAGGCGGCGCGTTACGGCCACCCGGCGCAGGGGACTCGCCGCCCATGACACTCACACGGCGCACGCACCGCTCGCGCGGCTCCGGCCCGGGGGCGGCCACGAGCATCGGCCTCGGTGCCGCGGCAGGCCTCACGGCGGCGGCCGGTCTCCTGCTCGGCCGCAAGGCGGCCACGGCCGGCCGGATCGGCAAGGGGCACCCGCTCAAGCACCGCGCGCTGGACCTGGCGGCCGGGGCCCTGCAGCGGAAGTACCCGCTGGAGGCGATGAGCACGTACCTCAACGGCTTCCACATGTACGCCGACGACATGGGCCGGCAGGTGGAGGCCACGCACCTGTGCATCCACCTCCGGCACGACCTGCACCAGTGCGTGATCTTCGACCGCAACGCGCCCGACGCCCGCCTGATCGGCATCGAGTACATCATCACCGAGGAACGCTTCCGCTCCCTGCCCGAGGACGAGAAACGGCTCTGGCACAGCCACCACTACGAGGTGAAGTCCGGCATCCTCACCGCCCCCGGCATCCCCGACCTGGCCGAGCACGCCTACTTCGAGGACCTCGTCACCACCTACGGCAAGACGTTCCACACCTGGCAGTACGACCGTGACGACTTCCCCTACGGCATCCCCCAGCTCATGATGGGCTTCACCGAGGACGGACAGGCGTCGGACGAGATGATCCGGGCCCGGGACGACAGGCTCGGCCTCTCGACACCGGGCAAGCGCGAGAGGCGGGCGGACATCCCCGTGCCGGACGTGGCCCCGGGCGCCAACGCGTGGGAAAGCGGCCGCACGGTGCAGACCCGCATCGAGGAGACCGGCTTCAAACGCTGACCGCGCGCCCGTCCGCTCCCTCCACCGGGCGGTTACGGGCAAGGCCGCCGACCGCGCCCGACGGTGCGGATGTGACACTGGGCGTGTGCTCGTACAGTTCTCGACCGCGGCCGGTGTCCTGGCCGTGCTGACCGTCGTGCCCGGGCCGGACATGGCCGTCGTGACCAAGCGTGCCGTCGCCTCCGGCCCGCAGGACGGACTGCGGACCGTGGGCGGGATCACCGCGGGACTGCTGGTCTGGGGCGTACTCACGGTGGCCGGCCTCGCCGCCGTCCTGGCCGCGTCCGCCGCCGCGTACACCGTGGTCAAGCTCGCCGGCGCCGCCTACCTGGTGTTCCTCGGCGTCCAGGCACTGCTGCAGAGCCTTCGCGGCCGCTCCGAGACACCGGCCGCGGCCGTCGCCCGGCCGCGCGGCAACCCCTGGCGGACGGGCCTGGTGAGCAACGTCCTCAATCCCAAGATCGCCGTCTTCTACACGGGCCTGCTGCCGACGCTGGCCCCGGCCGGGCTCGCCCCGCACACCGGCATGGCCCTGCTGGTCCTCGTCCACGCCCTGCTGACCTCGGTGTGGCTCGGCGGGTACGTCCTGCTGCTGTCCAGGGCGCGCGCCTTCTTCGAGAGGCCTGCCGTACGCCGTGGCATGGACCGGGTCACCGGCGTCGTACTGATCGGATTCGGACTGAAGGTCGCCGCGACCCGGCCCTGAGCAGCCCCACCGGGAAGGGAGAGCCCGATGACGAACGACAACGCCCCGGTACTGGGCAATCCGGTACACGCCGATCCGGTACTCGGTGACCCAGTACCCGGTGACCCGGTGCTCGACGACCCGGTGCTCGACGACCCGGTGGGTCAGTCGCTCGGCGCCCGGCACGCGCCTCTCGCACGCCGCCTCGGCCGGGCCGCCACCTACCTCCCGGACGTGGCGACCTTCTCCGCCGTGTCCACCGACCCCGACGCGGCGGACTGGGCCGACCTCGCCGAGCTGCTCGGCTCCGGTGCCTTCGCCGACATGTTCAGCTGCCCGGCCCTCCCCCCGCCGGATTGGGAGCCCGTCTTCAGCCTCGAAGGCCGCCAGATGATCTGGTCCGGAGCCGCCCGTCCCGACCGGCCGGGCTCGGAGCCCGCCGCGGGCGTGGCCGAGCTGGGCGCGGACAGCGTGCCCGAGATGCTCGACCTCGTCGCGCGGACCGAGCCCGGGCCCTTCCGGCCGCGCACCCGCGAACTGGGCACGTACCTGGGCGTCCGGGTGAACGGCACCCTGGTGGCGATGGCCGGGGAGCGCCTGCACCCTCCGGGATGGACCGAGATCAGCGCCGTCTGCACCGCTCCCGAAGCCCGCGGGCAGGGCCACGCCGCCCGTCTGATCAGCGCGCTCGCCGCCCGCATCCTGGCGCGCGGCGAGCGCCCTTTCCTCCACGTGGCCGAGACCAACACCGGCGCGATCGCGCTGTACGAGCGGCTCGGCTTCCGGACCCGGCGGCCGGTGACCTTCCGCGGCTTCCGCACTCCCTGAGACCGCCGCCCAGATCCTTCTCCGGGTCAGCGCCGCAGGGTGAGGACTCCCGGCCGCCACGGCAGTTGGTCGTAGGGTCCGCCCGCGTTCGGGGACTTGCCCTGGTAGAGGAACTGCAGGTTGCAGGGGTCGATGGTCATGGTCTGGTCGGGGTTGTCGCGGACCAGGTCGCCGTGGCTGATGTCGTTGGTCCAGGTGGCGCCGCTGTTGGCCTTGCCCGCGAAGGGGTTGCCCTCGCTCGCGGCCTGCGGGGTCCACGAACCGCTCAGGCTGGAGGCGGTGAAGGAGCGGAAGTAGCGCCCGTTCGCGCCCATCGCCTCGACGATCATGAGGTACTGGTTCTGACCCTTGACCTTGTAGACCTGTACGCCCTCGAACAGGTTGGCCTTCGTGTCGCTCATGACCGTCGTGTACGAGGACCCGAAGTTGCCCGGGAAGTTCCCGATCGGCATGCTCGCCCGGTAGATCTTGCCGTTGTCACCGGCGAAGAACAGGTACATGTTCTGGCCGTCGGCGATCAGGGTCTGGTCGATCGGTCCGGTGTCGGAGCCGGAGATGCTCCCGGTGAACAGCGGCTGCGGTGCGGACCAGCCGTTGGGGTTGGTGGGGTCGCTGGACGTGCGGTAGATGAAGGGCCACGCACCCCACTGGTACGCCAGCACCCAGACGTTCTTGGGCGCGAAGTAGAACAGCGTGGGCGCCACCGCGGCCTGGCTCATCCCGGTCTGGCCGGCCGACGCCATGTCCGACCAGTTCGTGAAGGGGCTGAACATCATCGAACCGTAGGAGGATCCCGACACGTTCGAGGCGTAGACCAGGTGCTTGCCGTTGTGCGTGACGGTGGTGAAGTCCTTCACCGCGGCCCACCCGTTCGCCGGCTGCGCGAGCACACCCGTCGACGTCCACCGGTACGTCGACGGAAGGGAGCACGAGCCGTCCGTCGGCGGCGTCCCGGTCAGCCCGGTCCACTTCTGGTTGCTGCCGCCGTTGCACGTCCCGATCTGCACCGCCGTGCCGTTGGCCGTACCCGCGCCCGCGGCCTCCAGGCACAGCCCGGACTCCGCCCCGACGACCGTGCCGTCGGAGTTCACCCGCCACTGCTGGTTCGCACCGCCGGAGCAGGACCAGATCTGCACCCGCGTACCGGGCGCGGTGGCGTGCCCCGGAACGTCCAGGCACTTGTCGCCGTACACCGTCAACTGGTCGGCGTCCGTCGAGGTCCACTGCTGGTTGGCCCCGCCCCAGCAGTCGTACATCTGCAGCAGCGCGCCGTCGGTCTGGCTGCCGCCCACCACGTCGAGACACCGGTTGGAGCCGACACCGCGCAGGGCGCCACTGCCGGCTGCCTGAGCGGGGGCGGCCACGAGTGTCGCCGCCAGCGCGGCCAGAGCCGCGACCACGGCGGCGAGCACCGCGGACGCACGCCCGCGACTGGATCTTCTACCTCTGTGCATGGGAACTCCCTTGCAATGGAGTGACACAGCCTGTTCGCAATCTCGAACATCGGTCGGAGTGTCGAGCGCTCCGCATCCTAGAGAGCCGATGAGCGTCGTCAATACCTCTCGCACGTATCGCCCGGCATGGCGAAAGCTTTCAGGCCGCCTTCTTGCGCGATACCGCGCTCTACCAGAACGCCCCAGCCTCAAAGGCCCACACTGGGCCAGGGCTTGTTCCACGAATACCGAGACCGAAACTTTCGAAAAGAATCAGAAACTTTCTGTGTCGAAAGTATTGACCGGGCACCGTCAAAACCGAATCATCCCTGTCTGGGAAACCGGCCGCAGATCGACATCCCGAACAGGCCGCCACCGCGCATCCCCGCGCTCCAGCCCTCCCGTGACCACTACCTTGGAGGCACAGCCATGGGCTCATACGCCCTCCCCAGACCCGACATCCGCCGGAAGGCGCGCGGCCTGCTGCTGGCGCTGGTCGTCGGCGCCCTCGGCACGGCCACCGCACTGGTCTCGCCGCCGGCCGCACACGCCGCCGAGAGCACGCTCGGTGCCGCGGCGGCGCAGAGCGGCCGCTACTTCGGCACCGCCATCGCCTCGGGCAAGCTCGGCGACTCGACGTACACGTCGATCGCGAACCGTGAGTTCAACATGGTGACGGCCGAGAACGAGATGAAGATCGACGCCACCGAACCGCAGCGGGGGCAGTTCAACTTCTCCGCCGCCGACCGCGTCTACAACTGGGCCGTGCAGAACGGCAAGCAGGTGCGCGGTCACACCCTGGCCTGGCACTCCCAGCAGCCCGGCTGGATGCAGAGCCTCAGCGGCAGCGCACTGCGCCAGGCGATGATCGACCACATCAACGGCGTGATGGCCCACTACAAGGGCAAGATCGCGCAGTGGGACGTGGTGAACGAGGCCTTCGCCGACGGCAGTTCGGGTGCCCGGCGGGACTCCAACCTGCAGCGCACCGGCAACGACTGGATCGAGGTCGCCTTCCGCACCGCCCGCGCCGCGGACCCGAACGCCAAGCTCTGCTACAACGACTACAACGTGGAGAACTGGAACTGGGCCAAGACCCAGGCCATGTACTCCATGGTCCGCGACTTCAAGCAGCGCGGCGTGCCGATCGACTGCGTCGGCTTCCAGTCGCACTTCAACAGCGGCAGCCCCTACGACAGCAACTTCCGCACCACGCTGCAGAACTTCGCCGCCCTCGGCGTCGACGTGGCCATCACCGAACTCGACATCCAGGGCGCCCCGGCCTCGACGTACGCCAACGTGACCAACGACTGCCTGGCCGTCGAGCGCTGCCTCGGCATCACCGTCTGGGGCGTGCGCGACAGCGACTCGTGGCGATCGGAGCAGACGCCGCTGCTCTTCAACAACGACGGCAGCAAGAAGCCCGCCTACACCGCCGTCCTCAACGCGCTCAACGGCGGCGACACCACCACGCCCCCCGCGGAGGGCGGACAGATCAAGGGCGTCGGTTCGGGCCGCTGCCTGGACGTGCCCAACGCGAGCACCACCGACGGCACCCAGCTCCAGCTGTGGGACTGCCACAGCGGCAGCAACCAGCAGTGGGCCGCCACCGACGCGGGCGAGCTGAGGGTCTACGGCGACAAGTGCCTGGACGCCGCCGGCACCGGCAACGGCTCCAAGGTCCAGATCTACAGCTGCTGGGGCGGCGACAACCAGAAGTGGCGCCTCAACTCCGACGGATCCGTCGTCGGCGTCCAGTCCGGCCTCTGCCTCGACGCCGTCGGGAACGGCACGGCCAACGGCACCCAGATCCAGCTCTACACCTGCTCCAACGGCAGCAACCAACGCTGGACCCTCACCTGACGTGACAGCCTGCCGGTCCCGGGTCGCCGCCACGGTGGCGGCGGCCCGGGACCGTCCGTCGCGGGAGGGCGCCTCCGGCGACCGGTCGCCCTTGGACGGTGCCCTTCCTGGACCGGGCGGCTCGTACACTGACGAAATGGAGGGGCATACGACCACCCCCGGGACCGCTGCACGTCCGGCGCCCGTCTTGCGGAAGTACGTCGACTCGTATGTCGGCTTCGACCTCCGCGGGCTTCCTACGGGGGTGCACTGCGGCCCGCCGAGCCGCGCGCTCACCGCGGTGATCAGCCTGTCGGATCCTCTGGAAGTGGCGGCGGGCGTCGACGACGGGTCACCGGTCACCCGATTCGACGGCGTGGCCGGCGGCCTGATGCGCCGGTCCGTCGCGATTCACCACGACGGCCGCCAACTAGGAGTCCAGGTAGCGCTGACACCACTCGGGGCCCGGGCCGTCTACGGCGTGCCCGCCGCCGAGCTCGCCCACCGACTGGTCCCGCTCGACGAGCTTCTCGGAACGCTCGCCGACGAGCTGGTCGACCGGCTCCGGTCGGCGTCGACGTGGGCGGCGCGGTTCGCCGCGCTGGACGAACTGCTCCTCCGAGCGGTCGGCCGCGGCCCCTGCGGCGACCGTGTGCGCGGGGTGCGCCCCGAAGTGGCCGAGGCGTGGCGCCGCCTCGTCGCCGCGCGGGGCCGCGCCCAGGTCGGTGCGGTCGCCGCGGAACTGGGCTGGAGCCGCCGGTACCTCACCGAGCGGTTCCGCGGTGAGGTGGGGCTGTCGCCGAAGACCTTCGCCCGAGTCCTGCGCTTCGAGCACGCGCACGAACTGGCGGCGGCGCGGGACCCGCTCCCGTGGGGCGATGTGGCAACCGTCTCCGGCTACGCCGACCAGGCCCATCTCGTGCGGGACTGGCGGGAGTTCACGGGACGGTCACCGACGGCCTGGCGCCGCGGTGAGGTCCTCCTCGGAGCCGGCTGACCGCCAACTGCCGGCCCGTACCCGTCGCCCGCCGGCCCGTCACGCCTGCGTCTGTTCCCTTTTCTTCAAGACTGCCCCGTCGCCGCGGTGGACGATCGTCGGCATGGGACTCGTCAACCACGAACACAACGCCGCCACGGACTTGCGGACCACCCCTGTGCACCTCGGACTGGGTTCGAGAGCGAAACCCGTCGAGGGCTTCGCCTGGGACCCGGAGGCGCTCCAGGCCTACAGCGCCGCGGTCGCGGAGGACGGCGCCGAGGGCCGGATGGTGATGATCTTCGACGGCGACGGGCTCGGCGAGCACTGGGAGAGCCACCCTGCGGGCGACGAACTGGTCGTCTGCCTCACCGGGTCCGTGACGGTCACCCGCGACGTGGACGGGATGCCCGACCGCATACTGCTCGGACCGGGCGAGGCCACCGTCAACCCGGCCGGGGTGTGGCACGTGGTCGACATGGAGGGCCCGTCGTCCATCCTGACCATCACCGCCACCCTCGGCACCGACCACCGTCCTCGGACCGACACCCGCCCGGCCGGGGGCGTCGGCACGCCCAGCCCGGAGGAAGCGCCGTGACGACACGCGTCGCGTGCCTCGGCGACAGCCTCACCCGCGCGCAGATCAGCGCCGACTACCTGGACCTTCTCGAACGACGCCACGCCCCCGGCGACGTGCGGCTCGCCCGTTTCGGCGCCAACGGCGACTTCACTCACAACCTCCTGCAGCGCCTCGACGCCGTCGTCGGGGACCCACCCGATGTGATCACCGTGTTGATCGGGACCAACGACGCCCGAGCGAGCCTCGCCGGCTACCCCGTCGAGCGGGCCATGAAGCGCAAACGGCTCCCCCGTCGCCCCTCGGCAGGCTGGTTCCAACAGTGCCTGGGAGCCGTCGTCACACGGCTGCGGGCGGAGACCGACGCGACGATCGGCCTGCTGTCGCTGCCGGTACTCGGCCAGCAGATCGACGGAGCGGCGGCACAGGCCTCGCAGGCGTACAGCCGGATGATCGCGGAGGTCGCCGCCACCCACGAGGTGGCCTACCTTCCGCTCCACGAACGTCAGATCGAGGAACTGCGCCGAGCGGACCCGTCGCCGATTCCGTACCGCGCACCGACGCCCGCAGCGGGCCTCGGCGTCCTCCTCCAGCACGCGGTGCTGCGCCGCAGCCTCGACACGATCTCGCGGCGGCGGGGTCTCGTGCTCACGACCGACCACGTCCACCAGAACAGCCGCGGCGCCGCCCTCATCGCCGAGGTCATCGACGCCGGTCTGCCGGCCCGGAGCGCGTAGCCGGTTCAAACCGCGACTCCCGGGCATTCGAGCAAACACGTCTCAAGCCCGGGAGGTTCATCGTGGTGATCATAGGAATCGTCGCCGTGTGCGTCGTTCTCGCCGTTCTCGCCTTCTTCGTGCCGCGGCTCTCCCGCCATCCGCAACGAGGGACCCAGCGCACGCTCGGCGCCGGGTCCCGAGCCGGAAGCAAGGCCCCCGGTATCCTCGGCCGCGCCTTCAGCAAGCCCTTCCGCAGCAGCTCCAAGGCCGTTGGCCGCAGCAGCTCTGCCGGCCGACGGGCCCGTGGCCACATGCCGTTCTGAACCGGCGCGGCACTCCGCCATGAACGCGATTTCTCCGAAACATCCCCAAAGTCCTTATCCTGTAGGTGTGTTGTGAATCGCCTGGGGCATTCGGTATGTCACGCAGACATGAAGTGACGACGGCCGCTACTCGTTGAGGAGGGGCCGGGAAGATGGGGATTCACATGCGTGTCAAGGGGACGAGGACGGGTGCGATCGTGGTGTCCGCCGTCATGGGGACCGTCGTCCTGTCGGGGTGCGGAGGAGACGGCGAGTCCGAGGCGAAGGGGAGCGACGCGTCGCAGAGCGCGAGCGGCAGCGACGGCGCCCGCGAACAGGGCACGACGAAGGTGCGGGCTGCCTACGACAAGACGGCCGAGGCCGAGTCGGCGCGGATGGCGATCCGGATGAAGCTCTCGGCGGAGGGCAAGACGATCACCTCCGACGGCAAGGGCGCCATCGACCTGGCCGAGGGTGACAGCGTCATGAAGGTCACCGCACAGGGCGAGAGCATTGAACAGCGCGTCGTCGACCAGGTGCTCTACCAGAAGTCCCCCGACCAGAAGGCCCCTGGCGGCAAGTCCTGGATCAAGATCGACCTGAAGAAGGTGGCCGCGCAGCAGGGCCTGAGCAACCAGCAGATCGGCGACCCGGCGCAGACCGCCGCCTACTCCAAGGCGATCACCGACAAGGACGTCAAGAAGGTCGGCACCGAGAAGATCGACGGAGTCAACACCACCCACTACAAGGTCACGGTGGACGTCTCCAAACTGCCGGGCGGCGACCGGATGAGCCAACAGCTCGGCCCTACGCTGCCCATGCAGGTCTGGCTCGACGACGAGGGCCGGCTCCGGCAGCAACAGATCGACATGACCCTCAAGGCTCCCGCTTCGGCATCGGCGAAGCCGGACAACAGCGCGTCTTCGAATCAGCTCAAGATGAGCACCGTGATGCAGTTCTCCGACTTCGGCACCGAGGTCGACGCCGAGGCGCCGCCGGCCGAGCAGGTGACCGACATGACCGGTCAGGCACTGCAGGACGGAAACAAGCAGGGCTGACCGCCGAGCGGAGACAGCTCGTGGGCAGGGCACGGCACGTGCGTGTCCTGCCCACGAACGTCAGGAATAGGGGAACCAGACCGCCAGACGCTTGGCAATGGCCGGTACATCGACATTGTCCTGCGCGACGTCCTCGACGAACGGGCCGGCAACGGAGACGGGCGGCGGGACGGTACGGGCGCTCACGCCGTTGAACCGCAGGAAGACATCAGGAACCTTTGCCCACCGGTTCCAGAATCGCGACGCACTCCACATGATGCGTCATCGGAAACAGATCGAACACCCGCAGCATCCGTACCCGGTACCCCCCGTCCCGGAAGTAGCCCAGGTCACGGGCGAGGGCGGCCGGGTCGCAGGCCACGTAGGCGATTCTGCGGGCGGCCAGGGACGACAGGTGCTGGACCGTCTTGCGGCCGGCGCCCGCGCGGGGCGGGTCGAGGACGATGAGGTCGACCTCGTCGATGCCGGTGCGGGGCAGGACGGACTCGACCTTGCCCTGCTCGATGCGGACGCGGTCGAAGCCGGCGAGGTTGTGGCGGGCGTCCTCGACGGCGCGCTTGCCGGACTCGATGCCCAGGACCGCGCCCTGGTCGCCGACGCGGTCGGCCAGGGCGCCGGCGAAGAGGCCGACGCCGCAGTAGAGGTCCAGGGCCATGTCGCCCTTGCGGGGCAGCAGGCCCTGCATGACGGCCGTCACCAGGGTGTCGGCGGCCTTCGGGTGGACCTGCCAGAAGCCGCCGGAGCCGACCCGGTAGGTGCGGCCGTCGGCACGCTCACGTACGAAGGGGCGGCCGTGGACGCGGTGGACGCCGCCGTCCTTCTCACCGACGCGCATGACCGAGACCGGGCGGTCCAGTTCCACGATGGGCAGGCGGGCGCCGGGGCGCGGGGTCAGGATGACCTGGCGGTCCTGGGAGCCCGTCGCCGCGATCGCCTCGACGGACGCCATGCCGGGCCAGTCCCGCGCCTCGATGCCCAGCTCGCTGACACCCTCCGCGGCGATCATGCAGTGGTCGACGGGCTCCACCTCGTGGGAGCGGTGCTTGCGCAGGCCCGCGCGGCCCTCGGAGTCGACGGCGTACTGGACGCGGGTGCGCCAGGAGGGCACCTGTCCGGCGGGGACCTTGTCGCCCTCGGCCGGCATCACCGTGCCGTCCCAGCCGGCCTCCTCGGGGGTGAGGCCCGCCAGGCGCTGGAGCTGTTCGGCGACGACCTCGCCCTTCAGCCGGCGCTGGGCGCCCGGCTTGGCGTGCTGCCAGTCGCAGCCGCCGCAGCGGCCGGGGCCGGAGAAGGGGCAGGGGGCCTCGATGCGGTCCTTGGAGGGGTCCAGGATCTCGACCGCGTCCGCGCGCAGGAAGCGGGCGCCCTCCTCGCCCTCCGTCACCCGGGCGACGACCCGCTCGCCGGGCAGCGTGTGCCGGACGAACAGCACCTGGCCCTCGGACGTGCGGGCGATGCAGTGGCCGCCGTGGGCGACGGGGCCGACCTCGACCTCGTACTCCTCCCCCACCAGCGAGACCGGCTGCGAGACCGGCGGCGCTGCCGCTCGCGATTCCGCCTGCGACTTCTTCGGTTCTGCCTGCATGGCGGGGTGACTCCAGAGAACGGGGGGACGACCAAGGACAACAGCCGTCCAGTCTACGTGGACGAGGAGGAGTCCTTGGGACGGTCCTGGTGAGGGTGCTGGGCCGGGCCGCGCCGTACCGCGCCGGGGGCGTTCCAGTCCTGGCGCTTGCGGGCCCGGCGCCGGGCCGCCTCGGAGGACTCCAGCTGGTAGGGCACCGACGTGACCATGACGCCCGGTGTGAACAGCAGGCGGCCCTTGAGGCGCAGCGCGCTCTGGTTGTGCAGCAGGTGCTCGTACCAGTGGCCGACGACGTACTCGGGGATGATGACCGAGACCGCGTCGCGCGGGGACTCCTTGCGCAGGCTCTTGACGTACTCGATGACCGGCCGCGTGATCTCGCGGTACGGCGAGTCGAGGACCTTCAGCGGTACGGCGATGCCGCGGCGCTCCCACTCCTCGCGCAGCGCCTTGGTCTCGGCCGGGTCGACGTTGACGCTGAGCGCCTCCAGGCTGTCGGAGCGCATGAGCTTGGCGTAGGCGAGGGCGCGGAGCGTGGGGCGGTGGATCTTGGAGATCAGGACCACCGAGTGGACGCGGGAGGGGCGCACCATGTCGTCGCTCTGTGCCTCCTCGGGGTCCTCGGGGGCGGCGATCTCCTCGGCGACGCGGTCGTAGTGCTTGCGGATCGCCGTCATCGTCGCGAAGAAGATGCACATGCCGAGCAGCGCGACCCAGGCTCCGTGGGTGAACTTCGTGGCCAGGACGACGACCAGGACGAGGCCGGTGAAGAAGGCGCCGAAGGCGTTGATGGCGCGGGAGCGGATCATGTGGCGGCGCCTGGCCTGGTCGCGTTCGCCGGCCAGGTTGCGGTTCCAGTGCCGGACCATGCCGATCTGGCTGAGCGTGAAGGAGACGAAGACGCCGACGATGTACAGCTGGATCAGCCGGGTCGAGTCGGCGCCGTAGACGACGACCAGGAGCATGGCGGCGCCGGCCAGGAGCACGATGCCGTTGGAGAAGGCCAGGCGGTCGCCGCGGGTGTGGAGCTGGCGCGGCAGGTAGCGGTCCTGGGCGAGGATCGAGCCGAGCAGCGGGAAGCCGTTGTAGGCGGTGTTGGCGGCCAGGAAGAGGACCAGCGCGGTGGCGGCGGCGAGGATGACGAACAGGAAGCTGCCCTCGCCGAAGACCGCCTCGGCGACCTGCGAGATCACGGGGTGCTGGACGTAGTCGGCGCCGACCGCGACGCCGTTGTGGAAGAGCTCGGTGGCCGGGTTCTCCGACATGCGGACGTCGGTCGTGGCGGCCAGCGCGATGATGCCGCAGAACATGGTGACGGCGAGCAGGCCCATCATCGCGAGCGTGTTGCCCGCGTTCTTGGACTTGGGCTTGCGGAAGGCCGGGACGCCGTTGGAGATCGCCTCGACGCCGGTGAGCGCCGCGCAGCCGGAGGAGAAGGCGCGCAGGAGGAGGAAGACCAGGGCGAAGCCGGCGAGGCCGCCGTGCTCCGGTTTGATCTGGTAGTCGGCGGTCGGGGCGCGCATGGTGTCGCCCAGGACCAGGCCCCGGAACGCGCCCCACACGATCATGATGAAGACGCCCGCGACGAAGACGTACGTCGGGATGGCGAACAGGGTGCCCGATTCCCGCACCCCGCGCAGGTTCATCAGCGTCAGCAGCAGGATGACGGCGACCGCGCACAGGACCTTGTGCTCCACGACGAAGGGGATCGCCGAGCCCAGGTTCTCGATGCCGGAGGAGATGGAGACGGCGACCGTCAGGACGTAGTCCACCAGCAGGGCGCTGGCCACGGTCAGACCGGCCTTCGGGCCCAGGTTGGTGGTGGCCACCTCGTAGTCGCCGCCGCCGCTCGGGTAGGCGTGGACGTTCTGGCGGTAGGAGGCGACCACCGTGAACATCAGGACGACGACCGCGACCGCGATCCAGGGGCTGAAGTGGTACGCCGACACGCCCGCGATGGACAGGACCAGCAGCACCTCGCCGGGCGCGTACGCCACGGAGGAGAGCGGGTCGGACGCGAAGACGGGCAGGGCGATGCGCTTCGGCAGGAGCGTTTCCCCCAGCCGGTCGCTGCGCAGTGCGCGCCCGATCAGGATCCGTTTGGGCACGTCGGTCAGTTTGGACACAACAGAGGATCGTAAGCGTTCGAACGGGCGACCGCGCAACCGCCACCCCCGATCGGTGCCGGTCTGCCCTACGGGTGAATTCACGGGGCGGTTCGGCTGGGGATGGGACGGGCGGCGGCGTTCGCATGGCTATATGACCAACACCGCCCGTCGCCCTGTGAGGGAGATCCCATGCATCTGTCCGCGGAGCTGATCGGCGGCGTGGTCACGCTCGTCGGTCTCGGTGTCCTGGCCTTCGCCAGCATCCGCAGCATCGGCCGGCGGGGGTCGTCGGCGGAGGGGTGAGGGGGCGCCCGGGAGAACTCAGGAGAACGGGGACTCGCGGCCTTCCAGCATCTCGTTGAGCGTGTGCTGGATGGTGTCCTTCACCTCGCCCGCGAGCTTCTCGACCATCAGCGGGTCCTCCGCCGCGTCCTCGGGGAAGGCGTCGGTGTGGATCGGGGCATCGAAGCGGATCGTCCACTTGGTCGGCATCGGGATCAGGCCGAGCACGCCGAGCAACGGGAACGTCGGGGTGATCGGGAAGTACGGCAGCTTCAGCATCCGGGCCAGGGTCGGGGCGGAGCCGATCATGGGGTAGATCTCCTCGGCGCCGACGATCGAGCACGGCACCATGGGGCGCCGCGAGCGCAGCGCCACCGCGGCGAAGCCGCCCCGCCCGAAGCGCTGGAGCCGGTAGCGCTCCTCGAAGGGCTTGCCGAGCCCCTTGTAGCCCTCCGGCATCACGCCGACCAGTTCCCCGGAGCCGAGCAGCCGCAGGGCGTTCTCGGGGCAGGCCCGCACGTGGCCCGCCTTGCGCGCGAGGTCGCGGACGACGGGGAGCTCGAAGGCCAGGTCGGCGGCGAGCAGCCGCAGCCTGCGGTGGGCGTCGTGGTGGTCGCGCAGGGCCACCTGGAGCATCAGGGCGTCCAGCGGCAGGGTGCCGGAGTGGTTGGCCACCAGCAGCGCGCCCCCCTCGGCGGGTACGTGCTCCAGGCCCTCCACGTCGACCCGGAAGTACTTCTCGTACAGCAGCCGCAGGACGGGGAGCAGGTAGTCGTCGGTCAGCTCCGGGTCGAAGCCGAAGTCGTCGACGGCGCCCTCGTCGGAGGTCAGCCGGGCGAACGCGTCCGCGCCGCCGGCCAGGACCTCGCGCAGCACCTCGGCGGTCAGGGACGCCTCGGCCTCTCCGAAGGGGATGTCTCCGGTCATGCGTGCCTCGTCTCGGTTCTGTGGGTGGGTCTGGGGTCTCCGCCCGGTACGGCGGCCCCCTCGCCGGGAGGGGGCCGCCGAACGCGCGTGACGGGCGGGGTCAGTACACGAACGGGACGAACTTGGCCGTCCGGGACGCGTACTCGTCGAAGGCCTCGCCGTAGCGCTCGGCGAGGTACTTGTCGAGCATGGGGATGTTCAGGAAGACGAACATGCAGACCATGATCAGCGGGATGGCGAACGCCCACACCGTGCCGGTCACCAGCGCGAATCCCGAGAAGAGCACGGCGTCACCGAAGTAGTTGACGTGCATGGAGTACTTGAACAGGCCTTCGGTGTAGAGCTTGCCCTTGTTCTCCGGGCGCTTCTTCCAGAGTTTGCGCTGGTACTCCGACCCCGTGTTCAGGTAGGACCCGAAGAGATAGAGGGCGACGCCCAGCCAGGTGAACACGCTCACGCCGGCGTCGTTGGTGCCGCCGAAGTACGCCATCGTGCCGTGGATCACCAGGACCCAGATGCCGATGGTGAACGCCTCCGACCACTCCATCTTGCGTTGCAGCATCACGAAGTTCGTCGCGATGAAGCGCAGCAGGTAGAGCACCGACAACGCCGCCAGCAGGACCCGGCGCACGGTCGCCGCCTCGTCGAAGTCGGTGCCGAACCAGTCCGCCACGGTGTCCGCGCCGCCGAAGAGGAACCACACCGCGATGGCCACGGCGACGGTGTTGAACGTCGTCACCACCGTCTTGGGGCCGGTCGACGCGTCGTATCCGCCGTACATCTCTCACTCTCGCTCTCTCTTGTCCGTCCCCCGTCTTCGGGTCTACGGGCGCGCGGCCGCGTCCTCCTTGGGCTTGGCGCCGCGCCGTGTGCCGCCGGTTCCCCGGCCGCCCGCCGTGGCACGGGCCGGCGTGCCGTTGCCGGCCGTCGCGTCCGGCGCGGGCGCCGGTTCCCGGACCGGCTCGCGGGCCGCGTCCCCGGTCCGCGCCGGGGCCGGTGCCGGTTCCCGTGCCGCGGCGGCGTCCGCGAGCAGCTTGGCGCGCATCGAGATGTACTTGGCGTTCATCTCGTCGACGGGGATGAACTTGTTCACGCCGCCGGCACTGATCTTGGGCTCCTGGTGCTCCATGATGCGGACGTCCTGGGGGTCCTGCACCCACTTCTCCATGTAGAGCGACGCCCAGGGCAGCAGCCGGCGCAGCGGTTCGATCCGCAGGACCGGCTTGACCTGTTCGTACTCGTACCAGCGCAGGATGTGTTCCGTGTTCTCGTCGTCGATCGGGACCAGCCAGGAGGTGGTCTCGAACTGCTCGGTCTGCACGTGCACCATGCACGGGAAGGTGAACGTGATGACGTAGTGGGTGGTGTTGGTCGGGTCGTCCTCCTGGCAGTGGTCGAAGGAGTAGCGGATGGTCTGGCCCTCCGCCTCCGTCTCCACCTTGTGGTTGGTGATCCGGGTGGCGGCCAGGTAGCGCTCGCGGCCGTCCAGCCCGAACTTGCTCGGCGTGCCGTACAGGAGCAGGTAGTCGATGTAGTTGAACCAGTGGTCCCGGTGCACGTAGGTCACGTGGTAGAACTCGAGCAGGCTCTCGATGTAACGGGTGTAGTGCACCGGACGGGTCCAGCGCTTGGTGGCGTAGAGCTTCCGGTTCTCCGTCACCTCGGCCGGGGCCAGGACGGGCGGCAGGTCGGCCGCGGGACGCTCGTCGCCCCACCACATCCACACCAGCCCGAACCGCTCCTGGACCGGGTAGGTGGGCACGCGCAGGGAGCCGGGGATGCGGGCGCCGGAGCCCATGGCCGGGATCACCCGGCAGGCGCCGTCGGCTCCGTAGCGGAAGCCGTGGTACGGGCACTCGATGGTGTTGCCCTTCATGCGGCCGTCGCCGAGGTTGGCGCCCTTGTGCGGGCAGCGGGCGCCCTGGCAGACGAGGTTTCCGTCGATGTCGCGCCAGAGCACGATGTCCTGGCCCATGCGGCGCAGACCGAGGGGTTTGTCGTTGCGCACCTCCTGCGCCTCGACGATGGGGTACCACTGGTTGGGGATCATCGGGTCGTCTCCCGTCTGGGTGGGAATCCGCCCCGTGCGGGGCGGTCGTGGTCTCTCGTTGCGGCGGTGGCGGGGCTCAGTCGTGGGCGGCGTCGGCCGGGCTCGCGTCGGCTCCGGGCGTGCTCCGCGCGTCGGCGTCCGCGCTCCCGGCGCCCTCGGTGTCCGCGCCCCCGGTGTCCGCGCTCTCGACGACCTCGACCGTGCCCGCGTCGCCGTCGACCACGATCAGGTCGCCGGTGTTGATGCGCTGGGTGGCGTCCTTGGTGTTCACCACCGACGGCACGTGGAACTCGCGGGCCACGATGGAACTGTGCGAGAGCATCGACCCGATGTCGGTGACGACCCCGCCGGCGATGGCGAACAGCGGCGTCCAGGAGGCGTCCGTGTACCGGGTCACCAGGATCTCCCCGGCCTCGAACTCGTCCGCCTGCCACACCAGGTCCTCGACGATGCGGGCGCGGCCCACGATCCGGCCGGGGCTGGCGGCCAGCCCTTCGAGACGGGCGCCGTCGGCGGCGGGCCGCACCGAGGCGGTGATGTCGTGCACGCCGACGAAGGTCAACGGCGGTTCCGGCAGCCGCTTGTTGTGCTCGTGCAGCCGGCGGGCCGCGTCGATGCGGGCCCGGTCGAAGACGCGTACGGCGTCCTCGTCGCCGGCGAGGTAGCGGCGCACGTCCTCGAAGTCCAGGTGGGCGACCTCGTCCAGGGAGTGCAGGACGCCGTCGGCGACCAGGCGCCGGCCGACCTCGTAGACCACGTTCCGCACCAGCCAGATGGAGGTGATCATGGACATCCGAGTCGTCTCCCGCAGCTCGCTGCACAGGGCGTAGAGGGAGATGACGGTGTCCAGGATCTGGCGCTTGGGCATCGGCAGCCGGTCCAGCACCTCGCGGGAGTCGTCGGACCAGCCGCTGCTGCGCCGCAGGATGTCGTCGATGGAGAAGCCGTCGGCGACGTAGCGCCGGATCATCTGGAAGATGTACGACGGGTCGTCTATCCACCGCGGGTGGGTGATCTCCATCTCCTGGTGGCCGCGCGTGCCGTTGGCGCGCAGGAACGGCTCCATGTGCCGGTCCCAGAAGCGCCGTCCGGCGGGGTCCTCGCGCAGCAGCCGGGCGATGTCCTCCAGCGGCTCGTCCTTGATGATCTTCAGGACGGCCGGGTCGTTCTTGGCGGCCTGGGCGACCGCCCAGACCTCCTTGGCCGACTCGACGGTGCGCAGGCTGGACATGTCGGTCTTGACGCGGTTCTGCAGGCCGGTGCCGTCGCTGCCGAGCCAGCGGGCGCACAGCTCGGTGAGCAGGCCGTAGAACGCGAACGCGTTGATGTAGTACGGCATGTAGCCGACGTGCATGTCGTGGAACCAGGCGAGGTCGCGGTGGAGCTCGCCGTGCAGCTCGCGCCGGCTCATCCGGGTCAGGTCCAGGCCGCGGGCGCGGTCGAACTCGTAGAGGCGGGCGTCGACCATCTGCTGCGACCGGGACTTCATCTGCGTCATCTCACGGGCCGTGTGCTGCAGCCAGTGGACGGTGGACAGCAGGTCCTCCATGCCGCCGGGGAAGGTGCCGAACGGGTTCTCGTAGGTGGAGAGGTCCACCTCCTCGCTGACGAAGCGGCTGGTGAAGTGGCGCTGGTCGCGGGTGGGCAGGCACTGGGCCAGCAGGTAGGAGCTGTAGGAGATGTTGAGGTAGACGTGCCCCTGGTAGAAGCCCATGTGCAGGTCGGCCTCGCCGGTGTCGCGCACGCCCAGGGCACCGGCGCAGTCCGTGTGGACGTTGCGCTGGTAGTAGCGGGCGAAGCTCAGGCCGAGCGGGGTCATCAGGCCGACGAAGATCTCGCCGATGTCCATGCGCGACCACAGGGTGCCGTTCAGGATCGGCTCCGGCTGCGGGGCGACGTACGGGCTGAGCGCGCCGGACGGGGCCGGGGGGGCGGTGGGGCGGGTGGTGATCGGACGGGTCTGGAACAGGTGGAAGGCGCCGTCGCGCACGCCCCACTCGATGTCCTGCTCGCTGCCGTAGAGGTCGCGGATGCGGACGGCGAGGGCGCCGAGTTCGCGCAACTGGTCGTGGGTGAGGCAGGGGACGCTGCGGGAGGCGGCGTCCACCTTCGTCATGCCGATGCGGCCGGGCTCCAGCGGCGCGCACTTGGTGACCTTGTAGCGCACCCGCTCCTCGACGACCTCCAGCTTCTCGTCGTCGACGACGAAGAAGTCGCTGGAGACCTGCCCGGAGACCAGTCCTTCGCCCAGGCCCTGGCAGGCCTCCACGACGAGGCGGTGCGGGCGCGGGTTG
Source organism: Streptomyces sp. CCM_MD2014 (assembly GCF_000772045.1). GTDB lineage: Bacteria > Actinomycetota > Actinomycetes > Streptomycetales > Streptomycetaceae > Streptomyces > Streptomyces salinarius. Next base: position 2,270,046 of record NZ_CP009754.1, read on the forward strand.
ACCGGGTCGACGGTGAACATCACGCCGCTGACGTCGGTGTGGATCATCTCCTGGACGACCACGGCGAGGGAGTCGGGGGCGTCGGTGTCCCGGTACACGGTGGCGCGGTCGGACCACAGGGAGGCCCAGCAGCGCAGGACCGCGTCCAGTACGTCCTCGTCGCCGCAGACGTCGAGGACCGTGTCGTGCTGGCCGGCGAAGGACTGGGCTGCGGAGTCCTCCCGGAGTCCGGAGGAGCGCACCGCCACTCGGGGGCGGCCCATGCTGCCGTAGGCGTCGAGGACGGCGTCCGCGATCGGGGCGGGCATCCGGGTGCCGAGGATGCGCTCGCGCATCGTGCGGGGTTCGGCGCCCGGTGCCTCGGCGGCGATCCCGGTCTCCCGCAGGTAGGCGTCGAAGAGGGCGGTGGTCAGGCAGAACGCGGGCGGGACGGGCAGTCCGGCGGCGGAGAGCTCGGCGAGGCGGGTGCCCTTGCCGCCGAGTTCCCCGCGGTGGTCCGTGGCCGGGGCGCCCGTGCCCAGGGTGACGACACAGGCGGCGTATCCGGCCGGGTCGGTGACCGGGCTCGCGGGGCGCTCTCCTGCCGCGGCGGCGGTCGTCGAGTCGCTGACGTGCGTGTCCATGGCGGGTGTCTCCTAGGCGGTCAGGCGTACGCGACGCGCTTGCTGGTGCCCGTGAAGGCGTGGAACTGCTCGCCCGGGACGATCCGGGTGGCCTCGACGTCGTCGAACCCGGCCTGACGGAGCTGGTCCACCAGCTCGTCGGCCTGCGGCAGCGGGCCGCCGAAGTCGGCGTAGGTGAACCAGAGGTTGAGCGCCTCCAGGCCGATGTTGCCGCCCTTGCACGAGGTGGTGAGCAGCAGCCGGCCGCCGGGCGCCAGCAGGTCGTGGGCCCGGCGCAGGGCGTCGACGCGCTCGGCCTCGGGGAAGTAGTAGATGTTGTTGTGCAGGGTGACCAGGTCGAACTGGGGCTGCGCGTCGAGAGTGCGCAGGTCGGCCTGGCGGGTCTCGACCCGGTCGGTCAGCCCCCACTCGGCCATGTTCGCCGCGGCGCTGTCCGCCACGTCCTGCTGGAGGTCGACGGCGAGCGCCGACAGGCGGGGGTTGAGTTCGGCGGCGTAGCGGACGTAGGCGCCGCTGCCGCAGCCGACCTCCAGGAGCCGTACCGGCGCGTCCCGGTCCAGCGTGCGGGCGATGGCCTCCTCGACCAGCGGCTGCACCACCCGGGTGGAGCGGGCGATCACCAGGCCGTCCTGGTCGTCGAGGGAGAAGCGGCGGCCCTCGCGCAGCATGCGGGGTGCGTTGAGCAGAGCGGGCACGTGGAAGCGCAGGACTTCCTCCAGCGCCGCGGCGATGGCGTCGTTGCCGGGCTGGGCGAGTGCCTTGGCGGGCAGGCTGCGCAGCTTGTAGCAGCCCTCGCGCTTGGTGAGGTCGCCGAGGCGGATGCCCATGTCCAGCCACTCCTTGAGGCGCGGCCGGTCCTCGTCGGCGATGCGGAGCCGTTCCGCCAGCGACTCCAGGTCGCAGGGGCGCACGGCGAGTGCGTGGAGCACGCCCGAACTCGCGGCCGAGGCCAGGAAGGCGGCCCGGTACACCGGCTCCACGAAGCCCTTGGACAGGGCGAGGAGCAGCGGCATGTGCGGGTTGCCGAGCACCTTGGTGACGGTGCGCAGGTCGGTCAGCGGCGCCTCGACGCGGCTGCCGACGCTCTTGGCCAGGCTCAGAATGTCCATGTTGCTTCCCTTGTTGCCTTCCTGTGCGGGGTGGTGCCGAGGGCGTCGAGTTCGGTGCCCAGGTGGGCGAGCAGCCGGTCGCGGGACGGGCCGCCGTTCAGGAAGAAGTGGTTGCCCGGCAGGTGGCGGCGCAGGAACGAGCCCGTGGTGTAGGGCCGCCAGGCCTCGACCGCCTCCGGGGCGGCGATGGGGTCCTCGGTGGCGGAGAACGCGGTCGTCGGGCAGTCCAGCGGCGGCCGGGGCTGCCAGCGGTAGCGCTCGCAGGCGCGCAGGTCGGCGCGGAGCACCGGGAGCCTGCGGTCGAAGTAGGCGGCGCCGAGGGTGTCCGCGTCGTCGAGGCCGCCCAGGTCCCGGATCACCTCGCGCAGTCCGGCGTCGGACAGGGTGTGGTCGGCGCGGTCGCCGTACAGGTGCGGTGCCCGGCTGCCGGAGACGAACAGGTGCCGGGGGGCCGGCAGTGCGCGCCGGCGCAGCAGGCAGGCCACCTCGTAGGCGAGCAGGGCGCCCATGCTGTGCCCGAACAGGGCGTAGTCGTGGACCAGCCCGTGCTCCTCCAGGGCGTCCGCGACCGCTTCGGCGAGGGGCGCCATGGTGTCGTACGGGCGTTCGCGCAGCCGCAGTCCGCGGCCGGGCAGTTGCACGGGGACGACGGCGACGGCGTCGCCCAGGTGCTCCTGCCAGCCGCGGAACGCGGAGACCGTGCCCCCGGCGTAGGGGAAGCAGACCAGGCGCAGCGGTGCGGTCGCCGGGTCGGGCTGCCCGGCGGCCGGTGACGCGACGGGGCGGGGAAACCAGGCGGACCGCTGGGAGAGCAGGTCAGCGGGCGACATGGGCGCGCCCCTCCGCCGAGTCGAGCCAGGCGACGGTGCGCCGCATGCCCTCCTTGAAGTCGACCTCGCCCTTGAAGCCCAGCTCCTCCTGGGCCCGCCCGATGGGGTAGGACTGGTCGCGGTCGAAGAGGTGGACCGCGTGCCGGGTCAGCACGGGCCGCGAGTCGATGCGCAGGACGCCCCACAGCTTCTCGGAGACGGTGGCCACCGCGGTGGCGACGGGCGTGGGCAGGCTCAGCCAGGGGGCCTTCACGCCCAGGCCCTCGGCGAGTGCCTCGACGTACTCGCGCCAGGTGGTGTCGTGCGGGTCGCGCAGGTTGTAGGCGCGGCCCGCGGTGTGCTCGCCGGTCGCTGCGGCGATGATGCCGTCCACGGCGTTGGAGACGTAGAGCAGTCCGGCGGGCACCCGGCCGCCGCGGATGTAGACCATCTGCTTGCTCAGCAGCAGGTTGGCGATCTCGATCACGAAGTCCTTGCTGCCCGGGCCGTAGACGGAGACGGGGCGGACCACGGTGACGGGCAGGCCGGTGCGTTCGGCGGCGGCCCACACGGCGCGCTCGCCCAGCATCTTGCTGCGGTTGTAGGGCAGGCCGATGTCGCGCGGGGCGGTGGTCTCGTCGCAGGGCCGCTCGGGGTAGCCGTAGACGTCGGTGGTGCTGAGGTGGACCAGGCGCTCGACCGTCCCGGCCTCGTGGGCGGCGTCCACGAGGTTCTTGGCGCCGTCCACGTTGACCGCGCGGAACCGGTCCCACGGGCCCCAGTCGGCCGAGAGTCCGGCGCAGTTGTAGACGTGGCGCACTCCGTCGGTGGCGCGGCGCAGGCTGTCGGTGTCACCGAGGTCGCCGACGGTGACCTGGGCGGCGGCCCCGGCGAAGGCCGCGCGGTCGCTGGTGGAGCGCGCCAGGACGCGGACGCGGTGCCCGCGCTCGGCCAGCCGGTGCACCAGGTGACCGCCGATGAATCCGCTGGCGCCGGTGACCAGGACGTCGGGGGCGGCGGCGGACGGGCTGTCTTGGCTGAGTGAGGACATGGATCACACCAGGAGGTCGAGGGAGTGTTCGAGGTCTGCTTCGCTGTGGTCCGCGTTGATGAAGAAGCGGAGCCGGCACTGGTCGCGCGGGACGGCGGGGTAGCCGATCGGCATGACGTTGACGCCGCGCTCCAGCAGCGAGTTGGAGAGCGCCATCGTCTTCTCCCAGTCGCCGGTGATCACGGGGATCACGGCGGAGAGGCGGGAGACTCCGACGTCGAGGCCGCGGGCGCGGGCGCCGGCCCGGAAGAACTCGGCGAGTTCCTGGACGCGTGCGACGCGTTCCGGCTCGTCCTGGACGACGCGCAGCGCCTCCAGCGCGGCGGCGGCGTTGGCCGGGGAGATGCCGGTGGAGAAGATGTGCAGCGGCGCGGTGAACTTGAGGTACTCGATGATCGGGCGGCGGGCCGCGATGTAGCCGCCGAGGCTGCCCAGCGCCTTGCTGAGGGTGCCCATCCACAGGTCGACGTCGGCCGGGTCGGTGCCGTAGTGCTCGCCCACGCCGCGGCCGGTGCGGCCCAGGACGCCGATGGAGTGCGCCTCGTCGATCATCAGCATCGCGCCGTGCCGCTTCTTGACCTCGATGAAGCGCGGCAGGTCGGGAATGTCGCCGTCCTGGCTGTAGGCGCCCTCGATGACGACCAGCGCCCGGCGGTGCGAGGCCCGGGCGCCGGCCAGGATGCGGTCCAGGGCGGCCCAGTCGTTGTGCGGGAAGGACCGGCGCCGGGCGCCGGAGAGGATGCAGCCGCGCACGGTGCTGTCGTGGATCCACGCGTCGTGCACCACCAGGTCCTCCGGGCCGAACAGGTGGCCGACGGTGGCGACGTTGGTGGCGTGGCCGCCGGAGAACACGATGGCCGCCTCGGCACCGATGAACCGGGCGATCTCGGCTTCGAGTTCGTGGTGCAGCGGGGTCTCGCCGAACAGCAGCGGGGTGGCGGAGGCCGAGGTGCCGTAGCGGTCCACGGCGTCCTTGGCGGCCTGGCGCACCCGGGGGTGGTGGGAGAGCGCGAGGTAGTTGAAGGCGGCGAAGTTGACGACCTTGGTGCCGTCGACCGTGGCGAGCGCGGAGTTGAAGCCCTCGTGGGTGCGGCCGTAGGGGTTGGAGCCGCTGGTCCGGGTCTGCCGGAGCCTGCCCTGGAGTTCGGCGTACTCCGCCCAGTCCTCGAAGGTGTGCTCCTGGCGGACGGGGGCGGCGGCGGACGCCGGCGCGGGGGCGGCGGACGCGGGCGCCGGGGTGGGGGCCGCCTGGGCCGGGGCGGGCGGCGTCGGGACCGGGGCGGGCGGCGTCTGGACCGGGGCGGGCGGCGTCGGGGAGGGGAACGGGAACGCCTGCTGCGGGAACGGCTGGGGGACGTAGTAGGCGTACGCGGGGGCGCCGTGCGGCGGGTAGCCGTACGGGTACGGGTACGGCACCCCCGGCTGCGGGACGGGAGCGGCGACGGCGTAGCCGTGCGGCGGGGCCGGGAAGGCGCCGTAGGGGCCGTACTGGGGTGCCGGGGCGTGCGGCGCCGCAGGTACGGCCGCTGGAGGGGCGGCCGGCGGCGCGCTCGCGCCGGTGCCGGCACCGGCGGCAGGGGTGGCGTCGCGGTCGTCGCCCGCGGAGAGCCGGCCGATGATGTCCTGCACCGTGGGGTCCTCCGGCACGTCCTGGAGCGTGTGCATCCGTTGGGGGAAGCGGTCGGTGAGACGGCGCTGGAGGTCGGTCCGCATCAGCGAGTCGAACCCCAGGTCGAGACCCAGCCGGGCGTGCACCGGCAGGTCGGCCACGGGGAATCCGCAGACGGCTGCGACGGCGTCGAGCACGGTGCGGGAGACCTCGCCCGCCGGGTCCGTCTCGGCTGTGCTCGTCGCCGTGGGCTGGGACGGCATGGGATCGCCTTCCTGGTCGGGAGTGGGAGCGTGGAACCGGTAGGTCCGGCGCTCGAAGGGCGTGTGCGGCAGCGGGACGCGGGCGGGCGGGTGCTCGCCGTCCAGGGCGGACCAGTCCACGCTCCCGCCGGCGCAGTGGTGGGCGCCCAGCGACCGGAGCAGGGTGCGCCGGCCGGGGGCGCCGCGGCGCAGCGAGGGCAGCCACAGCGTCGGGCGCCCGTCGCCCGCCGGGGCGTCGGCGACGGCGGCCCGGCCCAGGTTCAGCAGGGTCGGGTGCGGGCCGATCTCGACGAAGGCGTCGCAGAACAGACCGCCCTCCGTGTCCCGGTCGCGCAGGCGGGCGAAGCCCTCGGCGAAGCGCACGGTGCCGAGCAGGTGCCGGACCCAGTACTCCGCGTCCACCCGCTCCACCGGTTCGCCGGTGGCGTCGGAGATCCAGGGGATGCGCGGGGCGTGGAACTCGACGGCGCGGGCGGCCTTGCGCAGCGGCTCAGCGGCGCCCGCCATCAGCGGTGAGTGGAAGGCGTGCGAGACGACGAGCGGCCGGACGGTGACCCCCTTGCGCTCCAGGTCGGCACGGAGCGCCGCGACCCGGTCGGCCGCGCCGGAGAGCACCAGGTTGCGGGGCCCGTTGACCGCGGCGAGCGCCACCTCCTCGTGGCCGGCGGCGATGTCGCGCACCGTCTCCGGGTCGCCGACGCAGGCGATCATCGCGCCCTCGCCGGGCTGCTCGTCCATGGCGCGCCCGCGGACGACCGCGAGCGTGAGGGCGTCCTCCAGAGAGAGGACGCCGGCGACGCAGGCGGCGGCGAGCGCGCCGACGCTGTGCCCGAGCACGGCGGCCGGGCGCACTCCGCAGCTCTCCCACAGGTCCGCGAGGGCGACTTCGAGGGCGACCAGGGCGGGCTGGCAGTAGCGGGTGCGGGCCAGGTCCTCGGCGTGCTCCGGGTCGAAGAGCAGGCCGAGCAGCGGGATCTCGCCCAGGTCGCGCAGGACCGCGTCGGCGCGCCGCAGGGTGCGGGCGAACACGGGGTGGGCGTCGTACAGGTCGCGGCCCATGCCCGGGTACTGGGTGCCCTGGCCGCCGAAGAGGAAGGCGACGGTGGGTGCGCCGCCGGGCGCGGGTTCGCCGCGGGCCACGTCGACGGCGGGCTCGCGACGGATCAGCGCGTCCAGCGCGGCGTCCAGTTCGTCCCTGGTCCCGGCGGTGAGGACCGCGCGGTGCGGCAGCGGGGAGCGGCCGGTGCTGGCGGAGCGGCACAGGGCGGCGAGCGGCACGTCGGGGTGGGCGGCGAGGTGGGTGCGGTAGAGGCCGGCCAGGGTGGTCAGGGCGGTCTCGGTGTGCGCGGACAGGGCCAGGGCGTGCACCGTGCCGTCGGGGGTCTCGGACGCGTCGGCGGGGGCCTGGGGTTCGGGCGCGGACTCGACGATCACGTGGGCGTTGGTGCCGCCGAAGCCGAAGGAGCTGACGCCGGCGCGCAGGGTGCCCTCGGCGGGCAGGGCCCTGCGGGTGGTGGGCACGGTCAGGCCCGAACCCGTCCAGTCCAGGTGCCGGTTGGGGGTTTCCAGGTGCAGCAGCGGCGGTACCTCCCGGTGCCGTACCACGAGCACCGCCTTGATCAGCCCGGCGATGCCCGCGGCCGCCTCCAGGTGGCCGATGCCGGTCTTGACGGAGCCGACCGGGCAGGGCGCGTCGGCGGGGCGGCCCCGGCCGTAGACACCGGCCAGCGCCTCCCATTCGACGGGGTCGCCCAGGGCGGTGCCGGTGCCGTGCGCCTCGACGAAGTCGATCTGCCCGGGTTCGACCCCGGCCCGCTCCAGCGCCCCGGTCATCACGGCGCGCTGGGCGGTGGTGCGGGGCGCGGTCAGGCCGTTGGCCCGGCCGCCGTGGCCGAGCGCGGAGCCGGTGAGCACGGCGTGCACGCGGTCGCCGTCGGCCAGTGCGGCGGACAGCGGTTTGAGGCACACCAGGCCCGCGCCCTCGCCGCGCACATAGCCGTCGGCGCCGTCGTCGAAGGTGCGGCAGCGTCCGCCGGGGCCGAGCATCCCGCCCCGGGCGAGCGCCGCCGAAAGGCCCGGGGCCAGCATCAGGTTGACGCCGCCGGCGAGGGCGATACCGCACTCGCCGTCCCGCAGGCTGCGCAGGGCGGTGTGGACGGCGGCGAGCGAGGACGAGCAGGCGGTGTCGAGGGCGAGGCTCGGCCCGCGCAGGTCGAAGAAGTAGGAGAGCCGGCCCGCCGCGACGGACTGGGCGTTGCCGGTGGCCGAGTACATGTCGACGACGTCGGGGTGGGGCATCTGGAGGTCGGCGTAGTCGTGCCCGCTGACCCCGACGAAGACGCCCGTGTCCGAGCCCGCCAGGGAGGAGGGAGCGATGCCCGCGTCCTCCAGGGTCTGCCAGGCGACCTCCAGGAGCAGCCGCTGCTGGGGGTCCATGCGTTCGGCCTCGCGGGCGGAGATGCCGAAGAAGCGGGCGTCGAAGTCGTAGACGTCGTCCAGGAAGCCGCCCGGGCGCCCGCCGGGACCCGCGACGTCGGCCGCCCGGTCGGCGGGGGCCTCGCCCACGGCGTCCCGGCCGTCCCGCAGCAGCCGCCAGTAGCTGTCGGCGTCGGGGGCGCCGGGGAAGCGGCAGCCGATGCCGACCACGGCGACGGGCTCGTCGGCGGGGGTGCGGCGGGCGGTGCCGCGCGGACGCGGGTGCGGGGCGGCGTCGGTGCCGGGGGCCGGGGTGCGGCTCCCGGCGCCCCTCGTCGCGTCGGCGGTGACGTGCGCCGCCAGGGACTCGACGGTCGGGTGGTCGTAGACGGTGGCCGGCGTGACGGGGGTGCCGAGCCAGTCGCCGAACCGGTCGGCGAGGGACACCGCCTGCTTGGAGTCCAGGCCCAGGGAGGTGAAGGGCACGGTCGGGTCGATCACCGAGGGGCGCAGGCCCAGCCGGGCGGCGACGGCGCGCCGCAGCCAGGTCACGGCCTCCGTCCGGGTCCGGCCCGGCGCGGGTGCCGGCGTGGCGTCGGCCAGGGCCGTCCGGCACAGTGCGGTCAGGGCGTCGGCGCCGTCCGGTTCGGGGCCGGACAGGAGCGTGCCGACGTCCAGGGCGACGCCGAGGCCGTCGGCCAGTGTGCGTACGGCCGTCAGCAGCCGTGAGTAGCGCGGGGCCCCCTCGGCGGCGTGCGAGGCGGCGAGGGCGTCGGCGACGAGGGCGGCCGTGCGCTCCGGTGCGCCGGGGCCCGAAAGGCGCGGCCCGGTGGCGTCGGGGAGTGTGCCGTCCTGGACGACGCTCGCGGCCACCACGGGCAGTTCGAGGTCGAGCAGTTGCTGACGGCAGGCGCTGCGCTGGATCTTGCCGCTGGTGGTGCGCGGCACCGAGGAGCGCCTGAGCAGCACGACGGTGTGCGGAGTCACCTGGTGCTCGTCGGCGATGGCGGTGCGCAGACGGGCCAGCAGGGCGTGCGGGTCCCCGGCGCCGGGCCCGCCGATCTCGTAGGCGAGCGCCAGTTGTTCGCCGTCCTCGGTGGGGATGCCGAACGCGGCCCCGTGCCCGGCGCGCAGACCGGCGCCGACGCGCTCGGCCGTCTGCTCCACGTCCTGCGGATGGATGTTGCGGCCCTGGACGATGATCACGTCCTTGGTCCTGCCGACGACGAAGAGCTGGCCGTCGTGGCGGAACCCGAGGTCTCCGGTGCGCAGCCACGCGGTGTCGGGTCCGTCCTCGACGCGGGTGCCGAAGACGTCCGCGCCGGCCCCGGGGCGCTTCCAGTAGCCGCGGGCGACGTTCGGTCCGGTCACCCGGATCTCGGCGACGGTGCCGTCGGGGACCCGGTGGCCGGTGGCGGCGTCGACCAGCGCGACCTCGACGTCGTCGACGGGTGCTCCGCAGCCGACGACGCGGGTGGTGCGTACGCTGCCCGGATCCGCCCGGCGTGCGGTGCCCGCCTCCAGGGCCGCCGCGTCGAAGGACTCCACCACGGGTGGCTCGGCCGGTTCGGCGCCGGTGACCATGAGGGTCGCCTCCGCGAGGCCGTAGCAGGGCAGCAGCGCGGTGCGGTCGAAGCCGGCCGGTGCGAAGTACTCGGCGAACCGGTCGAGGGTGTCGGGGCGGATCGGCTCGGCCCCGTTCAGGGCGAGGCGCCAGCGGCTGAGGTCCAGGCCGGCCCGCTGTTCGGGGCTGATCCGGCGCAGGCACTGCTCGAAGCCGAAGTTCGGCGCGACGCTGGTGGAGGCGCCGGTGCGGGAGAGGGTCTCCAGCCACAGCAGCGGGCGCTGCACGAAGGTCATCGGGGCCATCAGATGCGCGGGGAAGCCGCCGTACACCGGGGTGAGGATGCCGCCGATGAGGCCCATGTCGTGGTACGGCGGCAGCCAGGACACCATGCCGGAGCCGGCGTCGTGGCCGAGCCTGAGGTGGATGGAGCGCAGGTTGCGCACCAGGTTGCCGTGCTCGACCATCACGCCCTTGGGCGCGGCCGTGGAGCCGGAGGTGTACTGGAGGAAGGCCAGGGAGTCCGCCGTGAGGCCGGGGTCCTCCCAGGGGGCGGTGGAGTCGCCGGTGTAGAGGTCCTCGGTCACCAGCCAGCGCACGTCGTCGAGTTCGGCGCCGACGTGTCCGGTGCCGCGGGCGGCGACCGCCTCGCGGACCTTGCCGGTGGTGAGGGCGTGGGTGGCGGCGGAGTCCCGGGCGATGGCGGCGAGGCGGGGCACCGTCTGCCCGAACCGGGCGTTGTCCGGCGGGTAGGCGGGGACGGCCACCGCACCGGCGTACAGGCAGCCGAAGAACGCGGCGAGGTAGTCGAGGCCCGGCGGGTGCAGCAGCAGGACGGGGCCCTGGCCCACCTGCTCGCGGCGCAGGTGGGCGGCCACCTCGCGGGCGTGCAGGTCGAGTTCGCGGTAGGTCCAGGCGACGGAGGTGCCGTCGCCGTCGATGAGGAAGCGGTGGGCGAGGGCGTCCGGGGTGTGCTCCGCCCGGTGCCGCAGCAGGGCGGTGACGGTCTCCGGTTCGGGTCCCTGCCAGTGCGCGCGTATCGGCTCCGTCGGCCCCTGACTCACGTTCTTCTCCATGGATCGCCGGGCCACTTAGCGGGCCGTTCCGAGCGGTGCGTCGGCGCGCGGGTCCGCGTCGAGGCCGAGTCGGCGGTAGTCGGTCTTGCCGTTGGGGTTGAGGGGCATCCGGTCCAGGCGGACGGCGCCGTGCGGGACCATGTAGGTCGGCAGGTGCCGTGCGCAGTGCTGCTTGAGCTCCACCAGGCCGATCCGGTCGGCGCCCTCGCGCAGGGTGTAATAGAGCCTGAGCCGCGCCCGGGGGCCGGAGCCGTCGACCAGGACGGCGGCGTCGGCGATGCCGGGGTGGCGCAGCGCGGCGGCCTCGATCTCGCCCAGCTCGATCCGGTAGCCGGAGAGCTTCACCATGCGGTCCTTGCGCCCGCGGTAGACGAGCCGGCCGTCCTCCTCGTAGCTGACCAGGTCGCCGGTGGGGTGCACGCCCCGGCAGTGGGCGGTGGAGACGGGCTCCTCGGCGCGCCGCCAGTAGCCGGGGGTCACACACACGCCGGACACGTGGAGTTCGCCGATGGCGCCGGGCTCGCGGACGGTGCGGCCGGCGTCGTCGACGACGGTGGTCGTGGCGCCGGTGATCGGCAGCCCGATCGGTACCGGGGTGGCGCGGTGCAGGTCCTCGGGGCGGACCCGGTGGTAGGTGCAGACGTTGGTCTCGGTGGGGCCGTAGAGGTTGTAGAGGGGGGTGCCGGCGGGGAGCAGTTCGCTGAGCGCGCGCAGCTGCGGGACGGGGAAGACCTCGCCGGCGAAGAGGACGTAGCGCAGGCTCGCGGCGTGCTCGGGCGTGAGCGCGGCGGAGGCGGTCAGCAGGTGCAGGACCGACGGGACGGAGTACCAGACGGTGACCCGGTGCCGGCGGATGCCCTCGGCCAGCGCGGTCACGTCCTTGGTCGCCGCGTCGGGGACGATCCACAGCGCGGCGCCGCAGGACAGCGCGGTGAACAGGTCGAAGGTGCTCAGGTCGAAGTTGAACGAGGCGTGGCCGGCGAACACGTCGTCGGGTCCGACGTCCAGTTCGTTGCGGGCCCAGGCCACGAAGTTGGCCAGTGAGCCGTGCGAGATCTGCACGCCCTTGGGCGTGCCGGTGGACCCGGAGGTGTAGAGGACGGCGGCGAGGTCGCCGGGGGTGAGGGAGGGCAGCAGCGTGACCCCGCCCGCGCGGCCCTGCTCCCAGCTCTCCCAGGTGGCGACCGGTGTGCCGCCCACGGCGGTGGGCAGCCCGTCGCCGACGGCCACGACCGTGGTGACGGAGGCCGGCAGGTCGTCGTCGCCGAGCAGGGCGGCGTGGTGCGCGTCGGTGAACAGGACGACGGGTTCGGCGTCCGCCAGGATGGTCCGCACCCTGCTCACCGGCTGGCCGCCGTCCAGGGGGACGTAGGCGCACCCTGCCTCCAGGGCGGCGACGATCGCCTCGGCGTAGCGCGGCTGCTTGTCCATCCAGATCGCGATGCGGTCGCCCGCGCGCGCCCCGAGGCTGAGCAGGTGGGCGGCCACGGCCTCGACCCGGGCGGTGAACTCCCCGTACGTCAGGGGGTCGGAGCCGACGAAGGCGGGCCGGGAGGCGTGCTGCGCGGACGCGGCCCTGGGCAGGCGTATCACGGAGGGAGTGGTGGCGCTCATGGGGTGTGGGCCCTTCTCCTTGACGTGCGTGGGTGGCTCGGGGCCCGGGCCCCGTCCGGCAGGGAGGGGGCCTGCCGGTCGGGGGCCGGACGTGCGGGGCGGACGGAGACGGCCGCTACGGGGTGCCGGGCAGCACCCCGGTCTCGCGGGCCGCCTCGACGAAGATCCCGGCGGCCTCGTCCAGGTCCTGCGGGGTGTGCTCGCAGGTGACGCTGACGCGCAGGCGGGCGTCGCCGAGGGGGACGCCGGGGTAGACCACGGTCTGGCAGAACAGGCCGCGGGCGCGTACGGCCCGGCCCATCTCCATGGCGCGGCGTTCGTCGCCGATGACGATGGGCAGGATCGCGCTCTCGGAGTGCTCCAGGTCGAACCCGGCCTCCAGCAGCCGGTCGCGCAGCGTGCCGATGTTGGTCCACAGCCGCTTGAGGCGTTCGGGCTCGGCCTCGATGACGTCGATGGCGGCGATCAGGCCGGCCGCGACCCCGGCGGGGATGTTCGCGGCGAAGACGTAGGAGTTGGAGTAGTAGCGCAGGTACTCGACGACCTCCTCCTCGCCGACGACGAACCCGCCCATGCCGGCCAGGGTCTTGCTCATGGTGCCCAGCTCCAGGTCGACCTCGCCCTTGAGGCCGAAGTGCTCGGCGGTGCCGGAGCCGCGGACGCCGAGGACGCCGGTGGCGTGCGCGTCGTCGATCATGACGCGGGCGTCGTACTCCTTGGCCAGGCGGACGATCTCGGGGAGGTCGCAGACGTCGCCGTGCATGCTGAAGACGCCGTCGGCGACGATCAGCCTGCCGCCGGTGCCCTCCGCGGCGCTGCGGCTGAGGATCCGCTCCAGGTCGGCCATGTCGTTGTGCCGGTAGATCTTGCGCACCGCGCCGGAGAGCCGGGCGCCGTCGACGATGCTCATGTGGTTGAGGCGGTCGACGACGAGGGTGTCGTAGCTCTTGACCAGGGCCGAGATGGCGCCGAGGTTCGCGGAGTAGCCGCCGGGATAGACGATGCAGGCGGGCCGCTGTTTGAAGGCCGCCAGCCTGCGCTCCAGTTCCTTGTGCAGCATGTTGGTGCCGCCGATGAACCGGGAGCCGGTGTGGGTGGCGCCGTAGGTGCGGGTGGCGTCGCAGACGGCCTCGACGACACTGGGGTGGTTGGCGAGACCGAGGTAGTTGTTGGAGGCGAACATGAGGAACTCGCGCTTGCGGCCCTCCAGTTCGTCGAAGATGACGGCACGGTTGCCGCACTTGGAGTGCAGCGGCATGCCGTACCAGTACAGGCGGTCCTTCTCGCGGGAGCGCAGGTAGCCGGCGAAGCTGCGGGTCTTGGCGAACAGGTCGGGGTCGCGCTGCTCGGTGAAGTCCTTCATGGAGCGGTGGTCCCAGCCGTCCCCGTCGGCTCCGGGCGCCGAGCCGGGGGTCTGCCGAGGCTGGTCCGTGCCCGCGCCGTTGCCCGTGTCCCGGGCGGCGGTGTCGCAGGCGCGCAGCGCGTCGGCCAGGGTGCGCAGGGTCGTGGCACCGGAGAGGTCCGGGGCCGCGCCGGTGATCCCGAGCTGCTCGGTGGCCTCGGCGACGACGGAGGTCAGGACAACCGAGTCGACGCCCAGCTCGCCCTCCAGGTCGGCGTCGAGGGCGAGTTGGTGGCGCTGGTACTGGGTCTGCCGCATGGCGGCGGCGACCACGGCCTCGGTGACGGGGTCGTCCGCTCCCCCGTCGGCGGCGGGCGCGGCCCCGGCGGTGGCGGACGCGGACCCGGCGGTGGCGGACGTGTCGGCGTCGGCCAGCGCGGTCCGTACGGCGTCCACGAGTTCGCCGATGGTCGCCGAGCCGGCCGGCAGCTCGGCGGAGAGGGCGAAGTGCTCGCGGACGGAGGCCAGGACGGACTCCATGATGACCGAGTCGATGCCGAGATCGGCCTCGAAGTGGCTCTCCGGCCGCAGGTGGGCGACGTCGTACAGGGTGCGGGCGGCGATGACCTCCACGACGCCGTCGCGGATGCGCGCGGTGTCCGGGTGGGTGTCCACGGGATTCGTCATGCGGCGCTGCCCCCCTCGGTCTGCCGGAGCCGGTCGACCAGGGCGCAGATCGCGTTGACGGACCGGAAGTTCTGCGGGGTGACCTCGGGCAGGGGCACCGTGACGCGGAACTCGCCCTGCAGGTAGTGGACGAGGTCGAAGATGGCGGCGGAGTCGATGATGTTGAGCTCCGCGATGGGGGTGTCCGGCTCCAGGCCTTCGGCGTCGCCGCCCATCCAGGCGTCGGCGATGTAGTCGGTGATCAGTTTCCGAGGAGTCATGGTCGTCCTTGGTTCATCGGTCGTCTGCACGCGCTGGGATCGGACTCCGCTCCGGGTCCGGCCCGCCGCCCTCAGACCGGATCGATGGCGGGCCAGGTCAGTGCGGCGGCGCCCCAGGTGAGTCCGCCGCCGAACGCGGTGAGCAGGATCCGGTCGCCGGGCCGGATGGTGCCCTGGGCATGCGCGTGGTCGAGCGCGAGGGGGATGGAGGCGGCCGCCGTGTTGCCCACCTCGGCGATGTTGCCGACGCTGCGCTGTCGGGGAATGCCGATCTCGTCGGCCAGTCGTGCGGTGATGCGGTGGTTGGCCTGGTGGCTGACCAGCCAGTCCACGTCCTCCAGTTGCCAGCCGGCCCGGTCGAGCACGCTCGCCGCGCACTCGCCCATGCGCTGGACGGCGAGCCAGAAGACCCGCTTGCCCTCCATGGTGAAGTAGCGGTCGGCGGAGTCGGCCGGTGCCGTCTCGCCCGGCCGCGGGGGGCCGCCGGCCGGCACGGTGATCAGGTCCACGCCGGTGCCGTCGCTGCCCAGCCGCAGCGGGCCGAGGGCGCCGGTCTCGTCCGCCTCGCCGGCCCGCAGGACGACGGCTCCCGCGCCGTCACCGAAGATCACCGAGGTGGACCGGTCCTCGGGGTTGAGGATCCGGGAGAACGTCTCCGCGCCGATGACGAGGACCCGTTCCGCGGCACCCGAGGCGATCAGGCCGGACGCCGTGGCGAGCCCGTAGAGGAACCCGGAGCACACCGCGGCGACGTCGAACGCCGTGATCGGGCCGGCCCCCAGCCTGGCCGCCACCGTCGGCGCGGTCGCCGGGCAGGGCCGGTCCGGGGTGGTCGTGGCCACGATGACCGCGTCGATCGCGTCCGGGGTCAGACGCGCGGACTTCAGCGCCCGCTCGGCGGCGCCCACCGCCAGGTCGGAGGTGCGGGTGCCGTCGTCGGCGACGTAGCGCTGCGCGATGCCCGTCCGCGCCCTGATCCAGGCGTCCGAGGTGTCCATGGTCCGTTCCAGCTCGGCGTTGGTGACGCACCTGGACGGCAGACAGGAGCCGATGCCGGCTACCACGGACGCCCGGCTCACCGGGCACCGCCCACGGAGCGGCTCCGGTGTGCGGTCTGCCGGCACGTGCGGCGGCGGAGACGGGAAACCACGTGTGTGCTCCTCGCGTGATGGACGGTTTACCGGCCGGCCGGTGCGGGGAGTAACCCGGGCACCCCGGCCGCACCGAGTCTGGCCGGGTCCCCTGACCGGGCGCTGACGTCCCGCTGACCGCGGCTCCCGTCCGGCGGGCGCAGCGCCCCGGGGTCAGCCAGCCGTCAGCGGGCCGTCAGCGCACCGCCCCAGACTTGACGCAGCGTCGCATCGCCGCCGCACGCCGCACGCGCACCACCCCGTCGGCGGGCCGGGGCGGCATGCGGCGACCGATCCACCCAGGAAAGGCGGACCACACTGATGAGCACCACCTACGACAGGCTCGTTGATCTGCTGGTCGACGGTTTCGCGGTGGACCGCGCTGCGATCCGTCCGGACGTGACCTTCGAAGAGCTGGAGATGGACTCGCTGTTCCTCGTGGAACTGCTCCTCGTCATCCAGTCCGAGTTCGGTGTGAAGATCAGCGACGACGCCGCGGTCCCGACCGACACCATCGCCCACGCGGTGGCGCTGGTCGACAGCGAGATAGCGGCCACGGCGTCATGACCGACCGCTCCGTTGCCGTGACCGGACTCGGTCTGGTGACCGCGGCCGGACTGGGCGTCGACGCCACCTGGGAAGGGGTGCTGCGCGGGGAGTCGGCGGGAGCCAAGGACGACCGGCTCGCGGGACTGCCCGTGGACATCGCCTGTGCGGTGCCGGGCCTGGACCCGGCGCGCCACGTGGACCGGCGCAGCAAGCTGGTGCACGACCGCTTCGTACAGCTGGCGATCGTGGCCGCCCGGGAGGCCGTGGCCGACGCCGGACTCGATCCGCTGACCTGGGACGGTGCCCGGGTGGGCGTGGTCGTGGGCTGCGGGCTGGGCGGCGTGTCGACGTGGGAGACCCAGCACCGGCGGCTGCTGGAGCGCGGTCCCGAGGCGGTCTCCGCGCTGCTGGTGCCGATGCTGGTGCCCAACATGGCGGCCGGGCACCTCGCGATGGACCTGCGGGCCCTCGGCCCCAACCTGGTGACCGCGACCGCCTGCGCCTCGGGCGGCACCGCGCTCGGCACCGCCGCCCGGCTGCTGCAGGACGGGACGTGCGACATCGTCGTGGCCGGTGGCAGCGAGGCCGGGGTCAGCCCGCTCATGGTCACCGGCTTCGCGCAGATGGGCGCGCTGTCCCGCCGGGTCGGGGAGCCCGCGGCGGCGTCCCGGCCCTTCGACGCCGACCGGGACGGCTTCGTCATCGGCGAGGGCAGCGGCATGCTCGTCCTGGAGCGGCCGGCGGACGCCGAGGCGCGCGGCGCCACGGTCCGTGCCCGGCTCGTGGGTCACGGCGCGTCGGCCGACGCCCACCACGTCACGGCACCCGATCCCGAGGGCGCCGGCGCGCAGCGGGCGATGGAGGCGGCCCTGGCCCAGGCAGGCGTCTCGGGCCGCGACATCGACCACGTGAACGCGCACGGCACCTCGACGCCGCTCAACGACGCGGTGGAGGCCGCGGTGCTGGGCCGGCTGCTGGGCGACGGGGCGACCGTCACCTCGACCAAGGGTGTCCTCGGGCACACGCTGGGCGCCGCCGGTGCCATCGAGGCGGCGCTGACCGTGCTGTCCGTCGAGCGGTCCACCGTCCCGCCGACCGCGAACCTCCGGCGGCAGGACCCCGCCGTCGACCTGGACGTGGTCGCCGGCGCCCCGCGGGAGCAGAAGGTGGAGTTGGCGATGAGCAACTCCTTCGGCTTCGGCGGGCAGAACGCGGTCCTGGTCTTCGCCTCCCCGTAGAGCCCGCCCGGCGGCCACCGCCCCCGGCCGTCTCCCCGAACGCGTACGCGCGGACCCGTACGCGCGGCCCCGTACCCCGTCACGAGCGTCCCCCGTTCGGGGCGCCCCTCGTCAACCTCCGGAAGAAGCTGTCCCGTGACCGGACGAAACCTGATCCTCCAGCGCATCGTCGGCGCCCTCTACATCCTTGCGGGGATAGGCAAGTTCTTCCCGCAGCTGGAATCGGTGGAGGGGCGCCTGGACGACGCCTCGGAAGCCAACCAAGGAACCGTGATCTCCGGCTTCGTGGACTGGCTGGACGGCCACCCCACCGGCGTCATGTGGTTCGTCGCCGTCGCGATGGTCGCGGCGGGCGTGGCTCTGCTGTGGAACCGCCGGGGCCTGGTGATCGCCGCGCTCTACGGACAGTTGCTGATGCTGGTGATGTTCGTGATCATCCTGGTGAGCAGTGTCCCGCAGATCCTGGTGATGGACGCCGCGTTCTTCGCCGCCGCGATCTACCTCTTGTACCGGTACCACTCGTCGCCGGGCGGGCGGTTCGCCGCGCCGTCGGGCCCGACCCGGGAAGCCCGGTGACCCGGCCATGACCTTCTCCGTACCCTCCGACGCGCTCGACACCCTGGAGGACGAGGTCACGCGGGCGCTGCGGACCACCGACGACCGGGCCCTGACCATCCTCGGCTACGGGGAGGTGACGCTGGTGCTGCGCCTGGAGACCGACGCGGGCGCGTTCGCGTGCAAGCGGCTGCCCGTCTTCCCGTCCCCACAGCGGCTGGACCGGCACTCGGCCTTGGTCGACGACTACATCACCCGGCTGGACAAGGGCGGCGTCTCGGTCGCCGAGACCCGCATGTGGCACCGGCCGCTGCGGGGCGGCCGGGCCGTCGCCTACTGCGTCCAGGAGGCGCTGCCCGAGGAGCGGCTGTGCTCGCGCCTGCTGCACACGGCCGGCGAGGCCTGGTGCGACGGGTTCTTCGAGCGGTTCCTCGACCGCGTCGAGGCGACCGTGACGCCCCGGCTGGGGCTGGACGGGCAGGCGTCCAACTGGATCGAGGTCGACGGCGAGTTGGTGTACCTCGACGTGACGACTCCGCTGATGCGCGACGAACGCGAGCGGGAACTCCTCGACGTGCCCCTGTTCTTCACCTCGCTGCCGTGGCTGCTGCGGGACGTGGTGCGGCTGGCGATGACGAAGTCGATCTTCGACAAGTTCTACACGCCGCGCGGAGTGGTCCTCGATTTCCTCGGCAACCTGCACAAGGAGCGGCTGGAGTGGCTGGTCCCCCGCTTCCTCGAGCAGGCCAACGCCCGCCTGGACCGGCCGCTGGACGCCGAGGAGGTCAGGGCCTACTACCGTGAGGACGCGCGGATGTGGGAGCTGATCCAGCGGCTGCGCAAGGCGGACCGCTTCGTCCACAACAAGGTGCTGCACCGGCCCTACCCGTTCCTGCTGCCCCGTCATGTCGCCCGGTGAGACCGCGACGGCCCGCACGGCGGGCGGCCTCGCGGACCAGGTGGTGCTGGACGTGTCCCGGCCGCTGCGGGTCACGCATTTGACGCCGGCGGCGCGGCGGCTCACCCTCGCCGTGGTGTCCATCGGCTGGCTGCGCGGGCGGAGCGAGGAGGCCCTCGCCGAACTGCGCGCGCGGTACCTGACGCCCGCCGAGGCGGAGCGGGCCGCGATGCTGCACGCGCCCCGCCGCAGGCACGAGTGGCTGGCCGGCCGGCTCGCGCTGAAGCACGCCGTCAGTGCGCACGGCCGGCGGCACTGGCATGTGGACCGGGCGCCCGGCACCGTCGAGGTGCGCACCGTGGTCGGGGGCATCCAGGCGGGAAGGCCGGTGGTGGACGCGCCCGTCGAGGTGGGTCTGACGCACTCGGGGGACTTCGCGGTCGCGGTGTGCGGACCGCACGCGATCGGCGTCGATCTGGAGTACGACCGGCCGATGCCGCCGACCCTGGCCAGGGTGCTCGACCGGGAGTGCGACCCGGGGGCGCCGTCACCGGACGCCCGGCGGCTGGCGGCCATGCCGCCGGCCCTGCGCTGGACGTGCAAGGAGGCCGTGCTCAAGTACTACGGCTTCGGACTGCGGGTCGACGCCCGCGAGGTGGCGCTGACCGGCTGGCTGCCGGACGGCCGCTTCACCTGGCGGCCCGGGGGCGGGCTGCTGCGTCACGCCCCCACCGCCGAGACGCGGCGGCCGACGGGATGGGCGGGCGCCGTCCACGGCCACCACCTGGCTCTCGTGGGGCGATGAGCCCGGCTTTCGAAGAGGAGACCGTCATGACGACCCGCAGCTCGGACCACGCCGCCGCGCCGGTGTCCACGTTCGCACAGGCTCTTGAGGCGGCGGCGGGGACGGCGGCGCTGAGTCCCTCCTCGCACAACTGCCAGCCGTGGGGCCTCGCCCGTGCCACGACCACGGCGGCGCGGCGGGCGGCGGCGGACCTGACCGGCCAGGACGCGGACGAGTACCTGGTCCTGGCACTGGACCGCGAGCGGGAGCTGACCGCGCTGGCCGCCCATGCCGTCGAGATGGAGGTGAGCTGCGGCATCTACTGGCGGATCCTGCTGCGCGCCCTGGCGGCCCAGGGCTGGACGGCCGCCGCGGTGCGCACCCTGGACGGCGACGGCTTGACCGGCAGTGGGGACGAGACCGGATCCGGGGGCGGGTCCGGATCCGCGAGCGGCTCCCGGGGGGCGTCCGGGGCCGTCGGTGGTGCTCTGCTCGGTGCCGGGTGGCCGGCGGCGTGGACGCCGCTGTGCGTGGTGGCGCTGCGCCCCGGGACGCCGTCCGCGGAGCGGCTGGACGACCTGCGCGAGACCGCGCTGGCCCGCCGCACCCACCGCGGGCCGTACCGGCCGGCGCCGGTCTCCGCGGAGCTGCTGCGCGACCTGGCGAAGACCGCCTCGCCGGAGGGCGGGAAGGACGCGGTCCGCCTGCGGCACCTGACCGAGCGGCGGGACCTGCGCGCGTTCGCCGCGTTCGTCGCCCGGCACGCGGGCCTCGACTTCGCGCACCGTGCCGCCTGGCGGGAGACCCACTCCTTCCTGCGCCGGGACCTCGCGGACGCCGCCGCGCGGGGAGACGGGTTCACACTGGAGCAGCTCTTCGGGCCGATGTCCCGGCCGCGCCGGGCCGCGATGCGCCGCGCGCTGGCGCCGGCCACGATGCACCTGCTGGGGAAGGTCGGCTACCACCGGGTGCTGGCCGCCGGGCTCGCCGACATCGTGCGCCGCACTCCGGCCGTGGTGACCATGGGTTTCGCGGAGCGGGCGCCCGCCCGGGCGGAACTGCTGCGCGGCGGAGCGCGACTGGCCGACTACTGGTGGCGGGCGACCCGGCACGGGCTGTCCCTGCACCCCGTCAGCATCGTCATCCAGCACGAGGACCTGCGCGTCCGGCTGGAGCGCGAGCTGTCCCTGCCCGGCGGCCGCACGTTCTTCGTGAGCCGGATCGGTGTCGCCGGACGTCCCGCGCCGCACTCCCACCGGCGCGACGACGCCGCCGGGCACGTGGCGATCTGAGGCGGACAGGCACGCGACCAGCGGCATTCACAAGATTCCCGACAAGATCTTCATCAGGGTGAAACAGATTCGTATCAGGCTGTCACCCGGACGTCACAAGCCACTCTCCAGGCGCGCACAAGCGTGCTAAGTTTGGCCGCATGACGCATATCGGGGGAATCGCAAAGAAAGGCGTCCGGCTCCGAGCGGTCACCGCCGGGCCCGATCCGCAGCATATGAGCCATTCAGATCCCTCCCGTCCGAAAGCCCGCGCATGACGACCCGTGTCCTGGTGTGCTGCGACCGCCTCATCATGGGCGAGGGAATGCGTGCACTGCTGGAGCGGCACCATCTGAAGGTGCAGGTGGAGACCACCCTGCGTGGCTCGCTCAGCACCGCGGCGGAGACCGGGCCCGACGTCCTGGTCGCCGTCGCGCCCCTGGTGACCCTGGACAACATCGACAGACTGACCGAGCTGGCCCGCCTCGGCAAGACGATTCTCCTGAGCAAACCGGAGAACACCCATCGCGCATTCGAGGCACTCCGTGTCGGAGTACGCGCTGTATTGTCGGCGGAAACATCGGTCGAAGAGCTGGTGCACGTCATCAAAACCATCACCGAAGTGAACGCCATAATCGCCCCGGAAGAGGCCCAGGAGGCCTTGACGCGCTATTGGCGGAGCAAAGCACCGAAGAATCTCCGCCCGGACCTGACTCCGCGGGAAACAGAAGTGCTTATTTTACTGACCCAGGGGAAGACGAACACCGAGATGGCCGGGCACCTTTCCGTCTCGTCCACCACGGTCCGGTCGCATGTGCACCGGGTCCTGCGCAAACTGGGTGCGGCGACCCGCGCCCAGGCCGTCGCCATCGCCTACGAGTCGGGGCTCCTGGGCACCTGCCCGGGCTACGGCTCTCCGACACGCTGAGATTCCCGCGCCTCCGGGGGGGCCGGACGGCTACGCCGCCGTTCGGTCCCCCGGGGCTCCGCCGTGCCGGCGGACCGCCGCGTCAGGGCCGTGCCACGTAGCCCGGTTCCACGCGTTCGCCGCTCATCTCCTCGACAACCGAGGCCATCGTGTCGAATGCGGCGACCAGGCCCTGAAAGGCTTCCGATTTCATGTCCCTGGAGAATGCGTCCAGCGTGCTCACCGTGATGGTCTCGAAGTAGTGGAATGGAGCGTCCCGTTCCGTGCTCACCCGCTGCACCGCGAAGGCGCGCACACTGGGCAGGAGCGGACAGGTCGCGTAGTCGACGTCCCGGACCCAGGCCTCGAAACGGGCCGGGTCCACTCCGTCGTGCAGACGAATACGGTGGATGATGACGTCCATGTCTGGTTTCTCCCCTGTGCGTTCAGCGGCGTGCCGCGGGACGCCGGCGCCCCAGGCCCAGCGCTCGCGCTACGTTGTTCTTCTGGATCTCGTTGGTACCGGAGAAGATCCGGGCGGGCAGCGCGTCCCGCAGCAGGGTCTCCGCCTCCCCGTCCAGCACGCCCAGCGCACCCCGCACCTGGACGGCGTCCAGCCCGAGTTGCACGGCGGCCTCGCTGACCGCGATCTTCGCGAGGGCCGGGCCGATCTCGTCCGCCGTGCCGTCGGCCAGTGACCGCGCCGCCCGGTAGAGCAGCAGCCTGGCACCCTCGTAGCGGCCCAGCATGTCGACGATGCGGTGACTGACCGCCTGGAACTCCCCGATGGGCGAGCCGAACTGCTCCCGGTCCCGGGCGTGTTCCACCGTGGACTCCAGCACCCGGCGCATCGCTCCGAGGTAGGCCGCGAAGAGGCAGGTGCGCTCCCATTTCATGGACCCGGAGAAGATGCTCGCCCCGGCACCCTCCGCCCCCAGTACCGCGGCGGCCGGGACGGGGCAGTCGTCGAAGTGGACGTCGGCCGTCGGGGAGCCGCGCAGCCCGACCTTGTCGTACGGCTGCCCCACCGTGAGCCCCGGGGTGGATGCCTCGACCAGGAAGGTGGTCAGCCCGAAGAAGCCGCCGTTCGGGTCGGTGGCGGCCTGCACCACGAACATGTCGGCCACCGGGGCGTTGGTGATGAAGCACTTGGAACCGTTGAGGACGTAGCCGCCGTCGACGGCCCGGGCGCGGGTGCGCAGACGCAGCGCGTCCGACCCGGCCTCCGGCTCGGTGATGGCGTGCGCGGCGATCCGCTCGCCCGAGCTGAGGGCCGGCAGCCACGCGGCGCGCTGCTCCTCGGTGCCGAACTCGACGATCGGCATCACGGCGGCGAACAGGTGCGCGGCGACCGAGAAGGCGAAGCCGGTGTCCGCGCAGCCGTACCCGAGCGCCTCCATCGTCGCGGCCGCGGCCACCGCGTCCAGGCCGCTGCCGCCGTACTCGCCCGGCACGGTGGTGCCCACCAGGCCCTGTTTGCCTGCCAGGCGCCAGCGCCGCCGGAAGTCGTCGGCGTCGGCGAAGCGTCCGGAAGAGTCCAGCTCGCGCCGGGCGAACCGCACGACCATGTCGCGCATCTCCGCCGTCTCGGCGTCGAACCCGGCCTCGAAATCGAAGTTCATCGCGTTGCGTCCGTGCCTTCCTCGATGAGCAGGTGGTAGTTGATGCCGCCGGTTCCGAACGCGCTCACCGCGGCGCGCCGCGGCCGGTCCGGCCCGGCGGGCCAGGGCAGGGCCTGCGTGGCCACCCGCGCCGGGACGGCGTCCAGGGCGAGGTCGGGGCTGAGTTCGCTCAGGTTGACGCTGGGCGGCAGGGTCGTCTGCCGCAACGCCTGGAGCGTGCGCAGCAGTCCGGCCGCGCCGGCCGCGGCGAAGGTGTGGCCGAGGAAGGACTTGGCGGACCCGATGTGCAGCGGTGCGCCGCGCCGCCCCGTGCCGTACACCTGAGCGACGGCGGCGACCTCCACCCGGTCGCCCAGCCGGGTCCCGGTGCCGTGGGCCTCCAGGTAGTCCACGTCGTCCGGTCCGAAGTCCACCTGGGCGAAGGCCTGCCGCACCGCCCGCGCCTGGCCGTCGGCGTCCGGCGCGATCAGCGACTTGGCGTCGTTGGAGGCACCGACCGCGCGGAGCACGCCGAACACCGGGTCGCCGTCGCGCCGGGCGTCCGCCAGGCGCTTGAGCAGGAACAGCGCGCAGCCGTCGCCCGGGGTGAAGCCGTCGGCCGCCGCGTCGAAAGGGGTGATCCTGCTGTGCGACAGCAGGCCCAGCGCGGAGCACAGCACCATGTCCCGTGCGTTGCAGGGCAGTTCCACTCCCCCGGCGACGGCGTAGTCGGCGGCGCCGGCGCGCAGTCGTCCCACCGCGACGTCGAGCGCCGCCAGCGAGGAGGCGCAGGCGGCCTCCACGGCCACCGGTACGGCGTCCAGGCGGTGTTCGTTGCCGACCAGGGCGGCGATGCCGCTGGCGACGCTGCCGTCCCAGGCGGCCGGCACGTCGACCGGGCCCGGATCCGCGAACCGGTCCCGCACCAGCTTGGTCAGCGTCTCGACCTCGTCCGGCCCCAGCCGGCCGAGCGCGGCGAGGGAACGGACGTCCGCCTCCAGGTCGTCCAGGCACAGGCCCGTGTGCAGCCGGCGTTCCCTGGACAGGCCCAGGTTGCTGCCCACGGCCACCGTGCCGACGCCCTTGAGCGAGTGCGGCGGGCGCCCGTGGCGGGCGAACATCTCGGTCGCCACGTCGAGTGCGAGGCGCTGGGCCGCGTCCATCGCCGCGTACCGGTGGGGCGGGATGCGCATCCCGGCGGGCGGCGCGTCCGGCACCGGGACGGGCGCGCCGAGGTCGGTGTAGCTGCGGCCGCGGGCGAGCGCGCCCGGCGCGTGGTAGAGGTCGCGGTCGAAGGACTCGGCCGGCAGCGGCCCGATCCGGTCCCGCCCGGAGAGCATGGTCCGCCAGAAGCCGTCCGCGTCGGGCGAGTCGGCGAACCGCCCGCCGAAGCCGACGATCGCGACGGGCTCCCCGACACCGCGCACCGGCGCCGCGGCACCGCCCCGCACCGGCGAACCGGCTCCGCCGCGTACGGGGGAGCCGACGGCACCGCCTCCCGGCAGACCGGCGCCGCCCCCTCCGGGCAGACCGGCGCCACCGTCCCCGGACGCGTCGGCGCCACCGCGCACGGCGGCTGCCCCCTCGGCCCCGGGGCTCACACCGGCCGGGCCGACCCGGGCACCGGCGTACGGGCCGGCCAGGGCGCCGTCCGCCGAGCCCACCGACGCACGGGCCTGCGAACCACTCACGGTCCCGTCCCCCGAGCCGGCCGCGACGCCGTCCGGCGAGCCGGCGGCAGGTTCCGGAGTCCCGGCGGCAGCCGGTACGTGCTCTTCGAGCAGCACGTGGCAGACCGTTCCGGTCAGCGAGGAGCCCAGCACCGCCGCCCGGCGGGGCGTGCCGTCCGCGGGCGGTCCCCACGGCTCGGCCGTGCGCGGCGCCCGGAACGGCTCCGCGGTCGCGGCGGGCCCGGTGCCGGTCCGCGCCGGGGGCACGGTGCGGTGGTGCAGGGCCAGCGCCGCCTTGGTGACACCGGCGAGCCCCGCGTTGGCGAAGGTGTGGCCGAGCCGGTCGCGCACGCTGCCCAGGGCCACCGAGCCCCGCGGCGCGCCGGCGTGGAGCGCGGCGATGGCCTCCTGCTCGGCGCGCCCCAGCGCGTCCGTGCCCTGCCCGGCGCACTCGACGAGGCCCACCGACCCGGGCGCGACGCCCGCCGTACGGTGCGCGGCCTCGGCGACCGCCCTGCGGTGCCCGGCCGACAGCGAGTGGCGGAAGGTGCCCGGCCGCCCCTCGTGCCGCAACGCGCAGTCCAGGACCGACGCGTACACGCGGTCGCCGTCCCGCCGCGCGGTCGAGCGGCGCTTGAGCAGCAGCGCCCCGAGTCCCTCGGCGAGTACGGGGGCGTCGCCGGCCCCGTCCGGTCCGGCCGCGAATCCCTTCGCCGCCAGCGCCCGCCGCGCGAACCGGCCCTCGTCGCGCTGCCCCACCACGACCAGCGCGGCGTCGGTCAGCCCGGCGCGCAGGCTGTCCACGGCATGGGCGAGGGCCCAGTACGAGGTGGCGTCCGCCGACTCGACGGCGAGGGTGCGTCCGCGCAGCTTGAAGGCGGACGCGATGCGCGCCGGGATCGTACTGGCCATTTCGCCCACCCGGTCGTGCGGGGAGGCGCCGAGCCGGCGTGCCAGTACGTCGTTGAGTTCCCGCTCGGCCTCCCGCGGGTCGGTGCCGGTGTCGCGCCAGGTGCCGTCCGCGAGGACCTCCGCCAGGTCCCGGGCGTAGCGGGCGCCGTCGACGCGCAGCGCGTTGGCGTACTGCCGGTCCAGGCCGAGGCAGGTGCCCACGACGACATCCGTGCGGGCCGGGAGGCCGCCGGAGCCCGAGGCGTCGTCGAGGCACTGGCGGGCCGCCTCCACCATGAGCAGTTGCAGGCGGGCCATGGAGGCCGCCTGGGCCGGCGGGATGCCGAAGCGCGCGACGTCGACCTCGATGTCGCCGAGGCTCGCCGGTGCCGATCCCGCGTCGGCGCCGGACGGCGGGGCGTCGGCGATCAGCAGCCGCCACAGCTCCTCGATGCCGTGGGCGCGGGGGTGAAGGGCGGACATGCCGACGATGGCGATCGGTTCCGGGGGGCAGGGCGGCGCCGGTGACACCGGCGCCGCGCCCCCGTCCGTGACTGTTTCCTTGTCTGACAACTTCTCGTTCCTGTTCACAAGGGCGCCGGCCGCGCGACCGGCCCGAACGGGGCCGTCAGGCGGTGAGCAGGCCGCTGTCCGCCGGCGGTTGCGGTTCCCGCCGCAGCGTGGACGGCACCTTCAGAACCGGGTCCTGCGCCAGGATCTCGGCGTGCCGTCGGCGCAGCAGCGCTCCCGGCTGGACGCCCAGCTCCTCGTCGAGCCGCTTCCGGGCCAGGTGGTACGACTCCAGCGCGTCGCCCTGGCGTCCCACCCGGTAGAGGCCGACCATCAGCAGCTCGCAGAACCGCTCGCGCAGCGGGTACTGCGCCACCAACTGCTGGAGCATGGCGATCGCCTTCGCCTCGCCGCCGAGCAGGAACAGCGCGCTCACCAGGTCCTCCAGGGCCGTGAGCCGGCGCTCCTCGAACAGGGCCGCCGCGCCCCGGCAGCGCCTGCCCTCGCCCGCGTCGATGAGGGCGGGGCCGCGCCACAGCCGCAGCCCCGCCTCCAGCAGTTCGACGGCGCGCGCCGGGTCGGCGGGGAGCACGGCGGCGCCCTGCGAGACGAGCCGCAGGAAACGGTTGCCGTCCACGCACTGCGGGTCGATCTCCAGGAGGTAGCCGCCCAGAACGGAGCGCAGGATGCCCCGGGTCCGCTCGGGGCAGGCGCGCTCGTTGATCACCTTCCGGGCGCGCGCGGCGTGCGCCTGGAGGGCGTTGAGGACGTTGTCGGGTGGGGTCGTGCCCCAGAGTTCGTCCACCAGGTCCGCGAGCGACACGGCTCGGCCCGCGTCGACGGCGAGCGTCGCCACCAGCGTGCGGACCTTCCCGGCTCGGATCCCGCCGCCGCCGTGCGGCGTGTTGATCGATACCGGTCCCAATATGTTGATTTCCACACATCCCCCGAGGTTGTACAGGCTGTATCCATCGTCCGAGGGGTCTGCCACGCGTGCTGCCGGACAGCTCGGTGTGCCAGGTCGCCCTCGCGTGCTCCCCGCACTCCCGTGAGCGGACGGGGTGCTGGTCTGCGGCGGTCCCGATCGGCCCCGAAGGACCGCCGCCCGGTTTTTGGCTGGCTCGCAGCCAGTTCTCTTCCGGGGTCCATCGTGACAAGCGCTCCCCGACCCGTCATCCACCGAACGATCGGATTCCGGCCTCAACACAGGACCGGCGAAGGGAGACGGCACCGTCAATGTGTTGAGGCACGGCCGCGTTGCGGTTCAACAGAACTGAACGACGCGAACCGACCACCCCGGCGGGGTCCGGCGGCGGCGGACCGGCATGATGGTGCCCCGCGGCCCCCAGCGGGGCCGCGGATGTTTGCCCGTCGAGCCGAAAGAGGAAGATGAACGGGATGTTCACCCCGGTAAGAGGGCTGAGAAGAAGAGTGGTGTGAGCCGTGCACATTGTCATCATGGGCTGCGGGCGGGTGGGCTCGGCGCTCGCCCAGACCCTGGAGCAGCAGGGGCACACGGTCGCCGTGATCGACCGGGACCCCACCTCCTTCCGGCGCCTCGGTTCCTCGTTCGGCGGCCGCCGGGTCACCGGGATCGGTTTCGACCAGGACACCCTGCGCGAGGCGGGCATCGAGGAGGCCGGCGCCTTCGCCGCCGTCTCCAGCGGTGACAACTCGAACATCATCGCCGCCCGTGTGGCGCGCGAGATGTTCGGCGTGGAGAACGTCGCCGCCCGTATCTACGACCCGCGCCGTGCCGAGGTCTACCAGCGCCTGGGCATCCCCACCGTGGCCACCGTCCGCTGGACGGCCGACCAGATGCTGCGCCGGCTGCTGCCCTCGGGTGCCGAGCCGCTGTGGCGCGACCCCACCGGCGGTGTCCAGCTCGCCGAGGTGCACACCTCCTCGGCCTGGGTCGGTCACAAGATCAGCCGGCTCCAGGAGGAGACGGGCGTGCGGGTCGCGTTCGTCACCCGGCTCGGGGAGGCGATCCTGCCCTCCTCGCAGACCGTCCTGCAGGAGGGTGACCTCGTGCACGTGATGATGCGTACCGACGAGGTCCACAAGGTCGAGGCGGCGTTCGCCAAGGGTCCCGAAGAGGAGGGCGGTCACTGATGAGGGTCGCCATTGCCGGAGCCGGCGCGGTCGGCCGTTCGATCGCGGGCGAGCTGCTGGAGAACGGCCACGAGGTCCTGCTCATCGACAAGGCGCCGACCGCCATCTCGGTCGAGCGCGTCCCGATGGCGGAGTGGCTGCTCGCCGACGCGTGCGAGATCACGTCACTGGACGAGGCGGCGCTCCAGCGCTGCAACGTCGTCATCGCCGCGACGGGCGACGACAAGGTCAACCTGGTCGTGTCCCTGCTGGCCAAGACGGAGTACGGCGTCCCGCGCGTCGTCGCCCGGGTGAACAACCCGAAGAACGAGTGGCTCTTCAACGAGTCGTGGGGCGTGGACGTCGCCGTCTCCACCCCGCGGCTGATGTCGGCCCTGGTGGAGGAGGCGGTGAGCGTCGGCGACCTGGTCCGGCTGCTGCGCTTCAGCCACGGCGACGCCAACCTGGTCGAGCTGACGCTGCCGGAGGAGTCGGCCCTGGCCGGTACCCAGGTCGGCGACGTCCAGTGGCCCGAGGACACCTCGCTGGTGACGATCATCCGCGGCACCCGGGTGCTGACGCCGTCCCGGGAGGACTCCCTGGAGGCGGGCGACGAACTGCTCTTCGTCGCCGCTCAGGCCCGTGAGGAGCAGCTGGAGGACCTGCTGTCGGCCCGGCGACGGCCCGACGGCGTGGTCTGACCGGCACCGGGATCCGTCCGGCACGGAGGGTCCGTTCACGGCGGTGGGGGCGCCCGGAGAGTTCCGGGCGCCCCCACCGCCGTGCTGCGCCGTCCCGGCCGTCAGGCCTTGCGGTGCCTGCCGCCGCGCAGGTCCGCGGCCTCGCCGTCGCCCTCGGACGACCCCGGCGGCAGAGTCCCGGCGGCCTCCTGCTCGCGCCGTTCCCGCTCGGCCTTCTCCGCCTTCTCGGCCTTCTCCGCCGCCTCCATCTCCGCGAAGACGTCGATGGGGGCCGGCGCCTTGGCCAGGAAGACCCAGGTCAGCCAGACGGCGAGCAGGAAGGGCGGGATCTTCAGGGTGACCAGGACCCAGCCGAGCTGCTCCGTGTCCGCCCACCAGTACAGCGGGAAGAGGATGGCCGACTTGGCGAGCAGGATGAAGCCCCAGGCGTAGCTGGCCTTGGTGTACGCCTTCTTGCGGCCCGGGTTGCGGGTGCGCCAGGACAGGTTCTCCTTGAAGACCGGGCCGAGGATCAGGCCGATCAGCGGAACCCCGGCGAGCGAGGTGACGATGTACGCCAGCGCCAGACCCAGGGTGTAGAGCATGCCCGGCAGATAGAAGTTCTTGGCGTTGTCGGTCATCATCGCGAAAACCACGCCGAAGGCGACGCCGAAGACCCCGCTGAACGCGTGCTTGACGGTGTCCTTCATCGCCAGCCGGACCACGACCAGCACCACCGACACGGCCAGGGCCGCGATCGCCGACATGTGCAGGTCGTTGTTGAGCGTGAAGATGGTGACGAAGAGCAGTCCCGGCAGCACCGTCTCGACCATGCCGCGCACGCCGCCGAACGCCTCGAACAGCGCGGCCTCCGTCACCGCCCGGGCGTCGTCGGCCTCTGTCGTCTCTTCGGTCGGCTTGTCGAGCGACGTCACCGGCTACTCCCGTCCGAGGGGTCTCAGTTCGTATTTCGGGTTGAAGAGCACCCGGCGGCCGTGACTCATCGAGATCCGGCCCGATGCGATGAGCTTGCGCCCCGGCTCTATGCCCACGATGGAGCGTCTGCCCAGCCACACCACGTCCAGGGCGGCGGAGCCGTCGAACAGCTCGGCCTCCAGGGCCGGAACGCCCGCACGCGGCCGCAGGGTGACCGTGCGCAAGGTACCAGTTACCGACACGACCTGCCGGTCCTGGCAGTCTCCGATACGGGTGCAGCCGGCGGTGTCGGCGTCCTCGCGCAGTTCCTCCGACTCCAGCTCCTCCTGTGACGAGGAGAGCCGGTCGAACATGCGCCGGAACCGGCCCACCGGCTTGTCGGAACGCGGAGCAGCACTCATATCTGAAGCGTACCGGGGCCCGCCGACAGCCATGCCCCCCTCTCGGGACGGGATGGCGAGGCTCACTCCCCCCTCACCCGGCGTGCGCTCCCGCTCACTTCTCGAAGCGGTACCCCATGCCCGGCTCGGTGATGAAGTGCCGCGGGTGCGCGGGGTCCGCCTCGAGCTTGCGGCGCAGCTGGGCCATGTAGACCCGCAGGTAGTTCGTCTCCGTCCCGTACGACGGCCCCCACACCTCCTGCAGCAGCTGCTTCTGGCTCACCAGGCGCCCCGTGTTGCGCACCAGCACCTCCAGCAGATGCCATTCGGTGGGCGTCAGACGTACGTCCTTCCCGCCCCGGTTGACCTTCTTCGCGGCCAGGTCGACGGTGAACTCCGCGGTGTCCACGACCACCTCGTCCTCGCCGCCCGGAACGGGTTCGGCCCGGCGGACGGCGGCCCGCAGCCGGGCCAGCAGCTCGTCCATGCCGAAGGGCTTGGTGACGTAGTCGTCGGCGCCCGCGTCGAGCGCCTCGACCTTCTCGTCGGAGGAGTGCCGGGCGGACAGCACCAGGATCGGCACCCGGGTCCAGCCGCGCAGCCCCTTGATCACCTCGACGCCGTCCATGTCGGGCAGGCCCAGGTCCAGCACCACCACGTCGGGGTGGCGGGCGGCGGCGAGCCGGAGTGCGGTGGCGCCGTCGTGGGCGGCGTCGACCTCGTAGTGGCGCGCCTTGAGGTTGATCACGAGGGCGCGCACGATCTGCGGTTCGTCGTCGATCACGAGGACGCGGGTCATCCGGCGGCCTGCCTTTCTGCGGTCGCGCTTTCTGCGGTCACGAGGTCGGGGGTCGTCGCGGGGGAACCGGAAGAGCCCGCCGCGCGGAGGGTCAGGACCATGGTGAGGCCGCCGCCGGGCGTGTCCTCCGCGTTCAGTGTGCCGCCCATCGCCTCGGCGAAGCCGCGGGCCACGGCCAGGCCGAGCCCCACCCCGGCCCCGCGCGGGGCGTCGCCGTAGCGCTGGAAGGGCTCGAAGATGCGGTCCTTCGCGTCGTCCGGCACGCCCGGCCCGCGGTCGACGACGCGCACCTCGACGCGGTCCGCGAGGGCGCTGGCGGTGACCAGGACGGTCCGGTCGCCGGGGCTGTACTTGACGGCGTTCTCCACCAGGTTGGCCATCGCCCGCTCCAGGAGCCCGGCGTCCACGGCGACCATGGGCAGCGTCTCCGGGATGTCCAGCTCCGCGCTTCCCTCGGGCACCCCGCCGAGCGCCATCGGCGCCACCTCGTCGACGTCGATCTCGCGGATCAGCGGGGTGACCGTACCGGTCTGGAGGCGGGACATGTCGAGCAGGTTGCCCACGAGGTGGTCGAGCCGGTCGGCGCCCTCCTCGATGCCTTCGAGGAGCTCCGCCCGGTCCTCGTCCGACCAGGCCACGTCGTCCGACCTGAGGCTGGTCACCGACGCCTTGATGCCGGCCAGCGGGGTGCGCAGGTCGTGGCTGACGGCGGCCAGCAGCGCCGTGCGGATCCGGTTGCCCTCGGCCAGGGCGCGGGCCCGGTCGGCCTCCTCGCGCAGGCGGCGCCGGTCCAGGACGACGGCGGCCTGGGCGGCGAAGGCGGCCAGGACCCGGCGGTCCTCGGCGGGCAGCACGCGGCCGGTCAGTGCGAGGGCCATGTGGTCGCCGACGGGCATGTCCACGTCGGCGTCCTCCGGGCGGCCGACGGGCGGTCCCGACCCGGCGCGGCCCGCGCAGGTCCAGGGGGCCATGTCGCCCTCCCGCTCCAGGAGGGCGGCGGACTCCATGCCGAAGGTCTCGCGGACGCGTTCGAGGAGTGTCTCCAGGCTGGTCTCGCCGCGCAGCACGTCACCGGCCAGGAAGGACAGGATCTCCGACTCGGCGCGCAGCCGGGCGGCCTGGTGGGTGCGGCGGGCCGCGACGTCGACGACCGAGGCGACGGAGAGCGCCACGCCCACGAATATGGCGAGCGCAAGCATGTTCCTCGGGTCGGCGATGGTGATCCGGTTGACGGGCGGCGTGAAGAACCAGTTCAGCAGCAGCGACCCGACCGCCGCAGAGGCCAGCGCCGGGTACAGACCGCCGAGCAGGGCGGCCGCGACGGTCAGCGCCAGGTAGAGCAGGACGTCGTTGGCGAGTCCGAGGTGGACGGTGCTGAGCAGCAGCGTCAGCAGCACCGGTCCGCCGAGGCCCGCGAACCAGCCCCAGACGATCCGGGAACGGCCGAGCCGCGCGCCCCTGGCCACCGGCAGCCCGCGTCCCTTGGCGACCTCGTCGTGGGTGACGATGTGGACGTCCAGGTCGGGTCCGGACTCGCGGGCGACCGTGGCACCGACGCCGGGGCCGAAGACGTACTGCCAGGCCTTGCGGCGCGAGGAGCCCAGGACGATCTGGGTGGCGTTGACGCCGCGGGCGAAGTCGAGCAGGGCGGCCGGTATGTCGTCGCCCAGGACGTGGTGGAAGGTGCCGCCGAGGTCCTCCACCAGGGTGCGCTGGACCGCCAGCTCCTTCGGGGAGGCGGAGGTCAGCCCGTCGCTGCGGGCTATGTACACGGCCAGCACCTCGCCGCCGGCGCCCTTCTCGGCGAGGCGCGCGGCCCGGCGTATCAGCGTCCGGCCCTCGGGGCCGCCGGTCAGGCCGACCACGATGCGTTCGCGCGAGCCCCAGATCTTCGAGACCCGGTGCTCGCTGCGGTACTGCTGGAGGTACTCGTCGGCCCGGTCCGCCACCCACAGCAGCGCCAGCTCGCGCAGGGCGGTGAGGTTGCCCGGGCGGAAGTAGTTGGACAGCGCCGCGTCGACCTTGTCCGGCTGGTAGATGTTGCCGTGGGCCATGCGCCGGCGCAGCGCCTGCGGCGACATGTCGACCAGTTCGATCTGGTCCGCGCGCCGCACCACCTCGTCGGGCACCGTCTCGCGCTGCCGTACTCCGGTGATCGACTCCACGACGTCGCCGAGCGACTCCAGGTGCTGGATGTTGACGGTCGAGACGACGTCGATCCCGGCGGCGAGCAGTTCCTCCACGTCCTGCCACCGCTTGGCGTTGCGGACGCCGGGGACGTTGGTATGGGCCAGTTCGTCCACCAGGGCCACCCGGGGTGCGCGGGCCAGGACCGCGTCCAGGTCCAGCTCGGTGAAGACCGCGCCGCGGTACTCGACCTCCCGGCGCGGGACCTGTTCCAGGCCCCGCAGCATCACCTCGGTGCGGGCCCTGCCGTGGTGCTCGACGAAGGCCACCACGCAGTCGGTGCCCCGTTCGACGCGCCGGTGCGCCTCGGACAGCATGGCGTACGTCTTGCCGACGCCCGGCGCCGCGCCGAGGTAGATCCGAAGCTTGCCGCGTCCCATGGCCTCATTGTCTTCCGGTCACCGCTGAGTGCGCAGCGTCGACCCTACGACCCGCAATCGCGGCAAAAGGGGCGGGGGTGCCGATGCCGGTCGTCTTTGACGGAACCCTGACGGCCGCCCGCCCCCGGTGGCGTCACTGCTCGACGATCTCCCCGTCGCGCAGCTCCAGCACCCGGTCGGCGAGGTCGAGCAGGGCGGCGTCGTGGGTGGCGACCAGGGCGGTGACCCGCTCGCTGCGTACGACGGCCCTCAGCAGCTCCATCACGGAGTGCCCGGTCTCCGCGTCCAGCTGGCCGGTGGGCTCGTCGGCGATCAGCAGCGCGGGGTCGTTGGCGAGGGCGCGGGCGATGGCGACCCGCTGCTGCTGGCCGCCGGACAGTTCGCCGGGGCGCTGGGCGGCGTGGCCGGAGAGGCCGACGAGGGCGAGCAGCAGCTCGACGCGCTCGTCCCGCTCGCGCGGTGCGGCCCGGCGCAGCCGCATCGGGACGCCGACGTTCTCGGCGGCGGTGAGGATGGGGACGAGTCCGAAGGACTGGAAGACGAAGCCGATCCGGTCCCGGCGCAGGGCGAGCAGTCCGTCCTCGTCCAGCTCCGCGAGGTCCCGGCCGTCGACCTCGACCCGCCCGGCGTCCGGCGTGTCGAGGCCGCCGACGATGTTGAGCAGCGTGGTCTTCCCGGAGCCCGACCTTCCCTTGAGGGCGACCAGCTCCCCGCGCGGCATGTCGAAGGAGACGCCACGCAGCGCGTGTACGGCGGCGCTGCCGCGACCGTACGACTTCCGTACGTCCTCGACGCGCACCATGGTCCCGGTGGCCACCCGGCTCATCTCGCGCCCTCCCCCGCCGTACGCCGTGAAACCGGGCGCCAGTATCACCGGCGGAGGCGGACGGGTTCAACGGCCGGGGCCGGATCGCCCGCGGCGGCGCCCCGCCGACGATGCCCATGGGCATCAGGTGGGCGCCTTCGCCGCCGGTCTCCGAGCCACGCGTGGCACCGGCCCCGGACGATCGCGCACCCGCCCCGACGCCGACGGCCGCACCCCCGCCGTGGGGGCGCGGCCGTCGTGGCGCGCGTACGGCGCAAAGCCGTACCAAGTCTTTGCCTAACGCACCTCGGTGATCTCCGGTCCGCGCTGGAGCTGGCCCATGCCGCCGGCGAAGCGGGAGCCCTCCTCCTGCTGGACGCCCTCGGGGACCATCTGGGCGTCGTTCGGCAGCTTGAGGACGATCGGGTCGCGCGGGGCCATCGGGCCCTCGCCGCGGACGACGACCGTGTCCCGGAAGATCTGCTCCAGCAGACCGGCGGCCTGCGGCTGCACCGCGCCCTGGCCCGAGATCACACCGCGCAGGAACCAGCGGGGCCCGTCCACGCCGACGAACCGCACGACCTGGAAGCCGCTGGTGCCGTCCGGCAGCTGCACCGGGACCTGGGCCCGCAGCTCCCAGCCCAGGGGGCCCTCGACCTCGTCGACGATGCCGCCCTGCTGGGTGATGCCGGAACCGATCTCCTCGCGCACCTCGGCCCAGATGCCCTCGCGCTTGGGCGCGGCGAAGCCCTGGAGCTGGATGGCGCTGTCGCGCAGTACGACGGTGGCGGCGACGATCGCGTCACCGGCGACCTCCACCCGCAGTTCCATGCCGTCGACCCCGGGGACGAACAGGCCGCCCAGGTCCACCCGGCCCTCGGCCGGGTCGCGGACCTCGCTGCTGTCCCAGGGCCCGTCGGGGCGCGGCTCGGGCTCGAGCCGCACGCGTTCGCGCTCTCCGTCCGCCTCGGTGTCGACGCTGTCGACGACCTGCTCGGTCTCGCCGGCCGCGTCCTCGGCGGCATCCCTCTTCTTGCGACGTCCGAACACGTCACTGTCCTTCCCGGTCGGATACGACCGAAGCGTATCGATTCCCACCCGTCGGGCCGCCGTCGGCGACCTGACCGCTTGTGCCGCTTGCACGGTCCAACCCGGCGTGGCCACCGGTGGACCCGAAGCCCCCCTCGGCCCGCGTCGAGTCGGGAAGTTCCGCGACCTGACGGAAGCGGACCCTCTCGACCTGCTGGACGACCAGTTGGGCAATCCGGTCGAAGCGCTCGAACCGCACGCTTTCGCGCGGGTCGAGATTCACCACGATCACCTTGATCTCCCCACGGTACCCGGCATCAATCGTCCCCGGGGCATTCACGAGGGCGACACCGCAGCGGGCGGCCAGACCGGAACGTGGGTGCACGAAGGCCGCGTACCCCTCGGGGAGCGCCACAGACACGCCCGTGGGCAGAACGGCGCGTTCGCCGGGCGCCAGTTCGCAGCCGACGGTGGTGCGCAGGTCGGCGCCCGCGTCGCCGGGCTGTGCGTACTCGGGGAGCGGCACGTCGGGGTCGACGCGGCGGACCAGGACCTCGAGGCCGGCACGGCTCACGGGTTCACCTCGAAGGCGCGGGCGCGGCGGAGCTGGTCGGGGTCGTCCATGGCGGCGCGGATCTCCTCCTCGCGGCCGTTCTGGACGAAGTGCTCGACCTTGACCTCGATGAAGAGGGCGTCGGCGCGGACGGCCACCGGGCCGTCGGGCCCGCCGATCCGTCCGGTGGCGGTGGAGTAGATCTTCCGGCCGGCCACCGCGGTGACCTCGGCCTCCAGGTACAGCGTCGTGTCGACGGGCACCGGCCGCAGGAAGTCGGTCTCGAGCCGTCCGGTCACCGCGATGGTGCGCAGCAGCCAGTTCAGCGAGCCCAGGGTCTCGTCCAGGGCGGTGGCCAGCACGCCGCCGTGCGCCAGGCCGGGGGCGCCCTGATGGGCGGGGCGGACGACGAACTCGGCGGTGATCGACACGCCTTCGCCCGCCCGTGCCTGGAGGTGCAGTCCGTGGGGCTGGTCTCCGCCGCAGCCGAAGCACTGGCCGTAGTGGGCGCCGAGCAGTTCGCCGGGGGCGGGCGCGTCGGGGTGCCGTACGGGTTTCACGGCGTCGGCGGGGGGCTGAAGACCTGGGGAAGTACCACTCACAGGCGCAGACCTTACCCGTGCGTCGGCCGAACACCGATCCCGTGCCAAGCTTGGTTCATGCAGCTCTCCACGGCTCCGTACGAAGAACGCCTCACCGCGCCCCGCTCCTGGTGGCTCGTCTCCTTCCTGGTGGGGCTGGCGTTCGCGCTGATCCTGCTGCCCTTCGGCACGCTGCCGATGCTGGGCGGCCTGGCGGGCGGCACCGCGGTGGCGGCGGTGGCGGCCAGTTCGTACGGCGCGGTCCGCATCCGCGTCGTGGGCGACTCGCTGATCGCGGGCGAGGCGCGGGTGCCGGTGTCGGCGCTGGGCGAGGCGGAGATCCTCGATCCGGAGGAGGCCCGCGCCTGGCGCACGTACAAGGCCGACACCCGGGCGTTCCTGCTGCTGCGCGCCTACATCCCGCGGGCCGTGCGCGTGGTGGTCACGGACCCGGAGGACCCGACTCCGTACCTGTACTTGTCGACGCGCGAGCCGGAGCGGCTGATCGAGGCCCTGACGGCGGCGAAGGCGGCTGCGGCCTAGGGCCGGTCCGGCGGATCAGGTCGCAGGACAAGGCACGGCACCTCGTCGACGCTGGTGAGCGGGGTCTGGTGCGTGCAGCCGCAAGGCGGAGGAGGGCGTCGACGCGGAGCGTCGGCGACCGACGACAACGCCGCGGACGCGCGTGCCAGGCCCCGCGTCCGGGGCATGATCCGCCGGACAGGCCCTGGCCGGCGCCTGTCCGGCTGGTCTGCGGCGGGGTCGTCCGGACGGGCCCGCGCGCACCGCGGTCACGTGGGCGGCCGTGCGGCCGGAGCCGTCAGCCGCCGTCTGCGCCGAAGTTTTCCCCGTGGCCGCCGGGGCCGGTGCCCTTGGGAAGGCCGTTGGTGATCTCGCCCATGTCCAGGGCGTCCTGCGGGCGTTCCAGCGCGGGCAGGTCCTCCAGGGCGCTCCAGGCGACCTGGTGCTTGCGCAGGTCGGCGCGGATTCTCGCGGCCAGCTTTCTGGTGTCGCGGCGGTTCATGACGGCGCCCACGGCCGCGCCCACCATGAACGGCATCAGGTTCGGCAGGTCGCGCACCATCCGCTTCATGATCTGCTGGCGCAGCTGGCGCTTCATGTGGCTGTTCATCGCCGCGCCGAGGGTCGACGGCTTGGACACGTCGACGCCGCGTTCGTCGGACCACGAGTTCAGGTACGCCGTGCTGCGCTGCGCGAGGCCGCCGGGCGGGCGTACGCCGTAGACCTCGTGGAGTTCGGCGATCAGCTTGAGCTCGATCGCCGCGACGCCGGTGATCTCGGCGGCCAGTTCGGTGGGCATCGCGGGCGGTACCGGCAGCATCGCCGCCGCTCCGATCCCCGCTCCCACGGTCGCCGTGCCCTTGGCCGCGCCGGCCACGAGCCGGTCGGCGAGCTCCTCCGGACCGAGGCCGGGGAACTGCCTGCGCAGCGTCGCCAGGTCGCGTACGGGCACGCGGGGCGCCAGGTCGATGATCCGGTCGGCGAGGTGTCCCAGGGCCGCTCTGGCGCGGGCGCCGCCGTTGCGGACGCCCTGGCCCGCTTTCTCCCGGAACGCCGCTGCCCGGCGCCGGGCAGCGGGTGCCGGAGGCTGCGTGGTCGTCGGGAGGTCACTCCGGTCGGCCACTGGCTCGAGCGGGGCCTTCCCCGTGTCGGTCGGGCCCCGCTCGTCGTCACGCGCGCTGTACGGGCCGTCGGACGGCCCTTGGTCCGCTCCTCCTCGCCTGGAGAAACGGCGCTTCCAGGGAGGGGTCGAGCCGGTGGTCACGGCCGACCCCGCCTCAGTCGCAGTCGCGGCAGATCGGCTGGCCGTTCTTCTCCCGGGCCAGCTGGCTGCGGTGGTGCACCAGGAAGCAGCTCATGCAGGTGAACTCGTCCTGCTGCTTGGGCAGCACACGGACGGCCAGTTCCTCGTTCGAGAGGTCGGCGCCGGGAAGCTCGAGGCCTTCCGCGGCCTCGAACTCGTCGACGTCGACGGCCGAGGCGGACTTGTCGTTCCGCCTCGCCTTCAGCTCTTCGAGGCTGTCCGAGTCGACGTCGTCGTCGGTCTTGCGTGGAGTGTCGTAATCGGTTGCCATGGTCGCTCTCCCCCTCTGGGTGTCTGCGGTGTCTTCAGCGCACGTAACGCGTGAGAGGCCGGACTTGTGCCCGACCCGAGGCGGAGATTTTGCCTCACATCAAGGTCTGTTACTCAATCGACACCCAACCGGACCTCTCATGAGTGATCGGCTTGGATGGCGATGGGGACCGTACACGGTCCGAATGCCGCACTTCAAAGGCGTCTCACCGTGTACTTCCCGTGATCCGGACCCTCGAAAACCGGGATTTTCCCGGCTTTCCGACAGGGTGCATGATCACGGAGAGTAGAGGGCGGGAAAGTCCCCGTTGTGATCGATCACACATGCGACTCCCGGCCCGGCGACCTCGAAATTCCGCTCAAAGCGAACATCCCCGGGTCTCGGTGAGGTGTCGGGGTCATGATCTCAGACCGGCAGTGTCACGCGCATCACGAGCCCTCCGCCCTCGCGCGGCCGGGCGTAGATGTGCCCGCCGTGCGCCCGGGCCACGGACCGCGCGATGGACAGTCCGAGCCCGACGCCCTTGTCGCTGCCCGTGCGCTCGGTGCGCAGCCGCCGGAACGGCTCGAAGAGGTTGTCCACCTCGTACGCCGGTACGACCGGGCCCGTGTTGGTGACCACCAGGACCGCCTGACCGCCCTCCACGGCCGTGGTGACCTCCACCCAGCCCTCTTCGGCCACGTTGTAGCGCACGGCGTTCTGGACGAGGTTCAGGGCGATGCGCTCCAGCAGGACGCCGTTGCCCTGGACCACCGCGGCCTCCCGGGTGCCGCGGATCTCCACGCCCTTGGTCTCGGCCTCGGCGTGCACCTGGTCGATGGCCTGGCCGGCCACCTCGGCGAGGTCCACGGGTTTGCGCTCGACGATCTGGTTGTCGCTGCGGGCCAGCAGCAGCAGTCCCTCGACCAGTTGCTCGCTGCGCTCGTTGGTCGCCAGCAGGGTCTTGCCGAGCTGCTGGAGCTCCACCGGGGCGCCCGGGTCGGACAGGTGCACCTCCAGGAGGGTGCGGTTGATCGCCAGGGGCGTGCGCAGCTCGTGGGACGCGTTGCCGACGAAGCGCTGCTGGGCGGTGAAGGCCCGCTGCAGCCGCTCCAGCATGTCGTCGAAGGTGTCCGCCAGCTCCTTCAGCTCGTCGTCCGGACCGTCCAGCTCGATCCGCCGGGAGAGGTCGGAGCCCGCCACCGCGCGCGCGGTGCGGGTGATCCGGCCCAGCGGGGACAGGACGCGGCCGGCCATGGCGTAGCCGAAGGCGAAGGCGATCACGGCGAGGCCGAGCAGCGCCAGCAGGGAACGGCTGAGCAGGTTGTCCAGGGCCACCTTGCGCTGGTGGTCCATGCAGTCGCTGATCGCCGCGTTGAAGTCGGACAGCGACAGACCGCCGTTGTCGACCACGGGGCACGTGCTGCTGGAGACCTTGAGGTCGGTGAAGTCGACGATCTTGTACAGCGGTTCGTTGCCGGTGCGCACCGCCTGGGCGGCGAGCAGGTAGATGATCGACAGCAGCAGGATGCCGGCGATCAGGAACATGCCGCCGTACAGCAGCGTGAGCCTTATCCGGATGGTGGGCCGCAGCCAGGGCAGGGGGGTGACCGAGCGCGGGTCCCACGTGGGCTTCGGGGGCGCGCCGGGGGGCGCGGGTGTCGTCGCCACGGCCGGTCAGATCCGGTAGCCGGAGCCGGGGACGGTGACGATGACGGGCGGCTCGCCCAGCTTGCGGCGCAGGGTCATGACGGTCACGCGCACGACGTTGGTGAACGGGTCGGTGTTCTCGTCCCAGGCCTTCTCCAGCAGCTGCTCGGCGGAGACCACGGCGCCCTCGCTGCGCATCAGGACCTCGAGCACGGCGAACTCCTTGGGCGCGAGCTGCACCTCCTTGCCGTCGCGGAAGACCTCGCGGCGGTTGGGGTCGAGCTTGATCCCGGCGCGCTCGAGGACGGGCGGCAGGGGCACGCTGGTGCGCCGGCCCAGGGCACGCACGCGGGCGATCAGCTCGCTGAACGCGAACGGCTTGGGCAGGTAGTCGTCGGCGCCGATCTCCAGACCCTCGACCCGGTCGCTGACGTCGCCGGAGGCCGTGAGCATGAGCACGCGCGTGGGCATGCCCAGCTCGACGATCTTGCGGCAGACGTCGTCGCCGTGCACGAGGGGAAGGTCGCGGTCGAGGACGACCACGTCGTAGTCGTTGACGCCGATGCGCTCCAGGGCGGCCGCACCGTCGTACACGACGTCGACGGCCATGGCCTCCCGGCGCAGTCCGGTGGCCACCGCATCGGCGAGCAGCTGCTCGTCCTCGACGACGAGTACGCGCACGTCGCTTGTCCTTCCTGTGTCCACCCGCGTAGCGCTTGTCGGACGCACGAGGGCAGGGGGCTGGTGGGTGTGTTGCCTCCATCCTGCCCTTTTCGGCCATAAGTCGGCTGTAAGCCGGGTGAGGGGCCGGTGACGAAGAAGGGTGCGGAAAGGCCGCGGAAGCGGGAATGAGAGATTTTCTCGCGCGGTTGAGGTTTCCGCGAAGGGGAGCTGGGGGAGGACGGCTTTACACCCCGCGATCACGCTCTGCCTGTACCGCGTTACCGCGCGGTACGCCGCGGTCCGCTTCCGCAGAGCGGGCGTGGGTGTCCGGCACCGTCGCCGCCCGGCCGGGCAGCGCTGGGCACTCCACCGGAGACGTGATCGCCCCTTCCGATCGGCACACCCCCGTGCCAACGACCCACGACCCAGGACGAGGGGGCGCAGCATGGACGCTTTCACCGCAGGACTTCTGCAGCGCATAAAGACGACCGAGTCCGACCTCTCCCGGGCCCGCGACGAGGGCGACGAGTTCCTTGTCGAGGTGGAGCTGGGCGAGCTCGACGATCTGCGCCGTCTCGCTGCCGAGCACGGTGTGGAAGTCAGCGCGACCAACGCCTGACCGGCCCGCGGAGACAAGCCCCGGCGAGATCCAGCGCCGGGGCTTCGTCGTGCGCCATGCCGTCCGGCGGTGCGGCGACCGTTCTGGCGGGTCGGGCGGGGCGGGCGGCCGGCGCGCACAGAGCGGGTGACCGCGCCGGGGTGGGCGGTCCGGACACACGTGCACGGCACGTCGGCGGGCGCGCCGCTCCGCCCGCACACGCGCCGTGCACCGGCGCCCGCGCCCCACGGTGTCGACGCGGTGCCCTCCCCCCGTGCCGGGGACACACTGCACCCGATCCGCCCGACCGCCGGAGGCCTACGCCCCGAAGTCCGTCAGGAGCTGCTGGAGGGGCTCGAAGACGGCCGGGGTGGCGGCGATGGTGAGGGTGCCGCCGGGGCGCTCACCGGGGCGTCCGCCGGTCACCGCGCCCGCCTCCCTGGCGATCAGGTCGCCCGCCGCGAGGTCCCAGGGGTGCAGACCACGCTCGTAGTAGCCGTCCAGGCGCCCCGCGGCCACGTCGCACAGGTCGATCGCGGCCGAGCCGCCGCGCCGGATGTCGCGGACCAGCGGGATCAGCCGCCGCGCGATCTCGGCCTGCTCCGCGCGGACGTCGGCGACGTAGTTGAAGCCGGTGGAGACCAGCGCCTGGTCCAGCGGGGCGGCGGACCGGCAGGTGAGCCTGCGTTCGCCCTCCCAGGCGCCCGTCGCCCAGGCTCCGCCGCCCAGCACCGCCTGGTACGTCTCGCCCCGCATCGGGGCCACGACCACGCCGGCCACCCGCTCGCCGTCCTGCTCGGCGCAGATGGAGACGGCCCAGGTGGGCAGTCCGTAGAGGTAGTTCACCGTGCCGTCGAGGGGGTCGACGACCCAGCGGACGCCGCTGGTGCCCTCCGTGGCGGCGCCCTCCTCGCCGAGGAAACCGTCGTCGGGACGGCGCTCGGCGATCAGCCCGGTGATCAGCTTCTCGGCCGCGATGTCCATCTCGGTGACCACGTCGATCGGGCTGGATTTGGTGGCGGCGACCGCGAGGTCGGCCGGGCGGCCGTCCCGCAGCAGCTCGCCCGCGCGGTGGGCGGCCTCCTGGGCGATCTTCAGCAGGTCGGTGTGGAGCGGGTCGGGCGTCACGTCGGTCACGGGGCTCCTCACGCGTAGGGGCTGTCGGCGCCCGCGGCGGCGGGCCGGGGGGTACGGGCGGGGCAGCAGCCGACCGGGCACAGGTCGTGGCTCGGGCCGAGCGCGCCGAGGGCACACGGCGCGACCTCCTGCCCGCGCTCGGCGCCCGCGCGCTCCAGGACCAGGTCGCGGACGGCGGCGGCGAACCGCGGGTCGGCGCCCACCGTGGCCGAGCGGCGCACCGGCAGCCCCAGCTCCCCGGCCTTGGCGGTGGCCTCCGTGTCGAGGTCGTACAGGACCTCCATGTGGTCGGAGACGAACCCGATGGGGGCCATCACCACGGCGGGGACACCGGCCGCGTGCCGCTCCTCCAGGTGGTCGCAGATGTCGGGCTCCAGCCACGGGATGTGCGGCGCGCCCGAGCGCGACTGGTACACGAGCTGCCAGGGGTGGTCGGCCCCGGTGCGCTCGCGCACCGCGTCGGCGATCAGCCGCGCCACGTCCAGGTGCTGACGTACGTACGCCCCGCCGTCGCCGTGCTCCTCGACCGGTCCGGAGGTGTCGGCGGCGGAGTCGGGGATCGAGTGGGTGCAGAACGCGATGTGCGCCCCCTCCCGGACCTCCTCGGGCAACTCGGCGAGGGAGCGGACGACCCCGTCGACCAT
The DNA here is from genome assembly GCF_000772045.1 of Streptomyces sp. CCM_MD2014. Lineage (GTDB taxonomy): Bacteria > Actinomycetota > Actinomycetes > Streptomycetales > Streptomycetaceae > Streptomyces > Streptomyces salinarius. Next base: position 2,313,663 of record NZ_CP009754.1, read on the forward strand.
GGGCTCGACGAAGCCGGGGTGGTTGAAGTAGTGCCGGAGCTTGTCGATCCTCGGCGGTTCCAGGCCCTCCGCCTCCAGGGCGGCGAGCGCGTCCGCGAGGTTCTCGCGGTACTGGCGGCAGCCCGAGTACGAGGCGTAGGCGCTGGTGGCGAGGACCAGGATGCGGCGGCGGCCGTCGCGGACCATCTCGCGCAGGGTGTCCGTCAGGTACGGCGCCCAGTTGCGGTTGCCCCAGTAGACCGGCAGGTCCAGGCCGTGCTCGGCGAAGTCCTTGCGCAGGGCGTCCAGCAGGGCGCGGTTCTGGTCGTTGATGGGGCTGACCCCGCCGAAGAGGAAGTAGTGCTGGCCGACTTCCTTGAGGCGTTCCTTGGGGATGCCGCGTCCCCGCGTCACGTTCTCCAGGAACGGGACCACGTCGTCCGGGCCCTCCGGGCCGCCGAACGAGAGCAGGAGCAGGGCGTCGTAGGGGCTGGCATCGAGCACGTCTGGCATGTCTCGATCCTGCCACCCGGCACTGACAGCGGGGAAACGGTGGGGTACCGACCGTGCGTATCAGCAGGTCCGAGGGGGTGTCTTCGGACGTGGTGACGAGTAAGCTGTATTGACTGCGTTCGCACCTTACTCAGCCGTCACCACACCGTCACTGAGCCGCTTCGGAGACCTCGTTGGCCAGTCCCTACCGCGCCCTGTTCGCCGTCCCCGGCACCAAGGGCTTCTCCGCCGCGGGCTTCCTCGGCCGGATGCCGCTGTCGATGATGGGCATCGGCGTGGTGACGATGATCTCCCAGCTCACGGGGCGGTACGGACTGGCCGGGGCCCTGTCGGCGACCATCGCGCTCGCCGCCGCCGTGGCGGGCCCCCAGGTCTCCCGCCTGGTGGACCGGTACGGGCAGCGCAGGGTGCTGCGGCCGGCGACCCTGGTGTCGCTGACCGCGGCGGCGCTTCTGCTGGCGGCCGCGCACTTCGAGTGGCCGGACTGGGTGCTGTTCGTCGCCTGTGTCGGCATCGGCTGCGTGCCGAGCCTCGGCGCGATGGTCCGGGCCCGCTGGGCGGCCCTGTACCGGGGCACGCCGCAACTGCACACCGCGTACTCCTTCGAGTCCGTGGTGGACGAGGTCTGCTTCATCTTCGGCCCCATCGTCTCCATCGGCCTGTCCACGGCCTGGTTCCCGGAGGCCGGGCCGCTGCTCGCCGCCTGCTTCCTGGCGACGGGCGTCTTCTGGCTGACCTCGCAGCGCGCCACCGAGCCGGAACCGCACCCGCGCGAGCACAAGGGCGGCGGCACCGCACTGCGCTCCCGGGGCCTGCGGGTCCTGGTCGGCACGTTCGCGGCCACGGGAACGATCTTCGGCGCCATCGACGTGGTCACCGTGGCGTTCGCCGAGGAGGAGGGACACAAGGCCGCCGCCAGCCTCGTCCTCGCCCTCTACGCGGCGGGATCGTGCACGGCGGCCATGGTCTTCGGGCTGATGCGCTTCGCGGGACCGCCGGAACGCCGCTGGCTCCTGGGCGTGTGTGCGATGGCCGTGAGTATGATCCCCCTCCTACTGGTCGGAAACTTGCCGTTCCTGGCCGTGGCGCTGTTCGTTGCGGGCCTGTCCATCGCTCCCACGATGATCACGACGATGTCCCTCATCGAAGAGCACGTACCACGCACGCAGCTCACCGAGGGCATGACCTGGGTGAGCACCGGACTCGCGGTCGGGGTCGCGCTCGGCTCCTCCGCGGGCGGCTGGGTGATCGACGCCTCCGGGGCGCGTGCCGGGTACGGGGTTCCGGCGGTGGCCGGGGCCGTCGCGGTCGCGGTCGGTTTCCTCGGGTACCGCCGGCTCAAGCGGCCGGAACCGCGTCGGGGAGGGACCGTTGAGCAGCACACGCACGGCGAGCGGCAGGGCGAGCGGACGGCCGAAGGGGCCGAAGGTCCGGAACGGCACATGGCGTAACTGGGGCGGCAACATCACGGCGCGCCCCGCGCGGGAGGTCGCTCCCGCCTCCGTCGACGAACTGGCCGACGCCGTGCGCAGGGCGGCCGAGGACGGGCTGCGGGTCAAGGCGGTCGGCACGGGCCACTCGTTCACGTCGATAGCGGCGACGGACGGCGTGTTGATCCGCCCTCAGCTGCTGACGGGCATCCGCAGCATCGATCGCGACGCCATGACGGTCACGGTCGAGGCCGGCACCCCGCTCAAGAGGCTCAACCTGGCGCTCGCGCGGAAGGGCCTGTCGCTCACGAACATGGGCGACATCATGGAGCAGACCGTCTCGGGCGCCACCAGCACCGGCACCCACGGCACCGGCCGTGACTCGGCCTCGATCGCCGCCCAGATCCGAGGCCTGGAGCTCGTCACGGCGGACGGCTCGGTGCTGACCTGCTCCGCGGACGAGAACCCCGAGGTGTTCGCCGCGGCGCGGATCGGCCTCGGCGCACTGGGCGTCGTCACGGCGATCACCTTCGCCGTGGAGCCGGTCTTCCTGCTGACGGCCCGCGAGGAGCCGATGCCGTTCGACCGGGTCCTGTCCGACTTCGACGCGCTGTGGTCCGAGAACGAGCACTTCGAGTTCTACTGGTTCCCGCACACCGGCAGCACCAACACCAAGCGCAACAACCGCAGCGCCGGTCCCGAGCAGCCGGTGGGCCGGTTCCAGGGCTGGGTGGACGACGAGTTCCTCTCCAACGGCGTCTTCCAGGCGGCCAACTGGCTCGGCCGCGCGGCGCCCGCCACCATCCCGGCGATCGCCCGGATCTCCAGCAGGGCGCTCTCCGCGCGGACGTACACGGACATTCCCTACAAGGTCTTCACATCCCCGCGCCGGGTGCGGTTCGTGGAGATGGAGTACGCCGTTCCGCGCGAGGCCGTCGTCGAGACGCTGCGCGAACTGAGGGCGATGGTCGACCGTTCGCGGCTGCGGATCAGCTTCCCGGTCGAGGTGCGCACGGCCCCGGCCGACGACATCACGCTGTCCACCGCCTCGGGGCGCGACAGCGCGTACATCGCCGTGCACATGTTCCGGGGCACGCCCTACCAGGCGTACTTCACCGCCGCCGAGCGCATTTTCACGGCGCACGGGGGCCGGCCGCACTGGGGCAAGGTCCACACCCGGGACGCCGAGTACTTCTCCCGGGTGTATCCGCGCTTCGGCGAGTTCACGGCGCTGCGGGACCGTCTTGACCCGGACCGGCTGTTCCTGAACGACTACTTGCGCCGGGTTCTGGGGCCGTAGCCGAGGCGTCCGGCTCGGGGGTTCCGCCACCGTCCCCGGCGCCCTCGTCGCCGGTGGCGTCCGGGGCGGGCGTCGGGCTGGACACCGTACCGCCGCTCTCCGCGGAGCCGCCGTCGGGCGAAGGGCTCTCGGCGGACCCGTCCGGGCTCCCGGAAGGCGTGGCGGCCGGTGCGTCGTTCCCCGTGCCGGAGTCCTTTCCGTCACCCGGATCACCGGAGCCGCCCGAGCCCCCGCCGTCCCGCACGTCCTCGGAGCCGCCGGAGTCCCCCGAGGGAGAGGCGGACTTGTTGTGACCGGTGAATGCGCTGCCGACGGTGGTGCTGTGCCCGCCGCTCAGGTTCTGGCCGGAGGCGACCTCGTACACGGTGATCCCGGCCATCGTGACGCCGAAGACGAGGGCCGCCGCGACCAGCGGGCGGCGCCATCCCCTGGTCCGCGCGCGGTAGACGGTGCCCTCGGTGAAGTCGCCCGAGGCGGAAGCGGAACCCGGGCCCGAGACCGCGGCCGGGACCGACGCGGCCCTTCCGCCGATCCGCACGGCGGCGACGGTGCGCTTCACCCGGATCTGCTCCCCGGTGCGCTTGAAGAAGTGCTGGAGCACCGAGCCCCCGCAGGTGGCGACGACACTGATCAGACCGGCACCGGCGATCGTGCCGTAGACGCCGAAGGAAGAGGCGAGTTTGGCGGCCACCACCGCGGCCAGGGCGCTGCCCGCGACCTGGGGGACACTCAGGTCGATTCGCCTGGACTCCCCCTTCGAATGCATGTCCGCCTCACCCGTGCCATCGGACCTTTCACGCATCGTCGGACCTTGCCTGCCTTTCCCGTACGGGAGCGATCAACTGCACGAGAAAGGGACGTGCGGCCGAAACCATTAGTTCCGTTTCTGGTGATTGCGTGAAGTACGCCACGTCCAAGATCGCGGAAATCCGGCCACGGACGGCCAAGGACCACCTCTTGCCAGAAGTTGGGCGGCGTGCCAATCCACGCACGTGGTCCGAATGGAGTACTGTTGCGAGCCCTGGAGCCGGTCTCCCGACAAGGGGTCCGGCACCGCGAAGGACCGCCACGAGGGGGACAGTTGCACAGGGTGACGGAGTTGGTCACTTAGCGTTGCGAACAGGTAACCGTGCCATAACGGCGATCCAGGGCCCGCGCCCGACACGCCGGGCAACTCGGCAAGGTTGTGGCAGGCTGCACCCGGGCAGGCCACACTCGACAGAGCGGAAGCAGCGACGCACGTGACGTCGGCAGGCACCACCCGGGAGGTCCCCATGCCCGAACTGCGTGTCGTGGCCGTCTCGAATGACGGCACACGGCTGGTGCTGAAGGCTGCGGACAGCACGGAGTACACGCTTCCGATCGACGAGCGGCTCCGGGCCGCCGTGCGCGGCGACCGTCCCCGCCTCGGCCAGATCGAGATCGAGGTGGAGAGCCATCTCCGCCCCCGCGACATCCAGGCGCGTATACGAGCCGGCGCGACCGCGGAAGAGGTCGCGCAGATGGCCGGCATTCCCGTCGACCGCGTACGGCGCTTCGAGGGTCCCGTGCTGGCCGAGCGCGCCTTCATGGCGGAGCGGGCCCGCAAGACCCCCGTCCGCCGCCCCGGTGAGAACTCCGGCCCGCCCCTCGGCGAGGCCGTCCAGGAGCGGCTGCTGCTGCGCGGGGCCGACAAGGACACCGTCCAGTGGGACTCCTGGCGCCGCGACGACGGCACCTGGGAAGTCCTGCTGGTCTACCTGGTCGCGGGCGAACCGCACTCGGCGAGCTGGACGTACGACCCGCCGCGGCGCCTCGTGCAGGCCGTCGACGCGGAGGCGCGCGCGCTGATCGGCGAGTCCGACGACCTGGCCGCGCCGGAGCCCAGCTTCCCGTTCGTGCCGCGCATCGCCCGGCTGCCGCGCGACCGGCCGCTGGACCGCACCCTCGACCGGGAGCAGCGGGAGCGTCCGAGTCTGCCCCCGCCGCCGGCCGAGCCGTCCGACGACACCGCGGCCACCGCCTCGGGCGAACGCGAACGCGACTCGCTCACCAGCCTGCTGGAGGCCGTACCGAGCTTCCGGGGCGACCTGGTGGTGCCCGAGCGCGCGCCGGAGCCGGTGGAGGAGCCCGTCGAGGAGCCCGAGGTGGAGGAGCCTCCGGCACCCGCGGCGTCGGCCGGTTCCGCCTACGCGGACGTGCTCATGCCGCGCTCGGTGGCCAGCCATCGCGACCGCCTCACCGGTTCCACCGACCGTCAGGCCGAGGCCGACGGTGTCCGGCCGGGCCGCCGCGCGGCGGTGCCGAGCTGGGACGAGATCGTGTTCGGGACGCGGCGCAAGAAGCAGGAGTAGCCGGCTCCGACCGAGCGACCGAAGGGGCCGCACCGCCCGGTGCGGCCCCGACCTCCGTCTGCCCCTACTGCGGGTCCGGCCCCACGGCGACCGGCCGTTCCGGATCCGACGACCACTCGGACCACGAACCCACGTACAGCGCCGCCGGAATGCCCGCCACCGCCAGCGCGAGCACCTCGTGGGCACCCGACACGCCCGAGCCGCAGTACACACCGACCGCGCCGTCCTCCGTGGCGCCCAGACTCTTGAAACGCGCCCGGAGTTCCTCGGCCGGCAGGAAGCGCCCGTCGGGGGCCACGTTGGCGGTCGTGGGTGCGGACACGGCACCCGGGATGTGGCCGCCGACCCGGTCGATCGGCTCGACCTCGCCCCGGTAGCGCTCCCCCGCGCGGGCGTCGAACAGCACCCCGGAACGGGCCAGCGCGGCGGCTTCGTCCGCGTCCAGCAGCCCCACCGCGCCCGGCTCGGGCACGAAGTCGCCCTCCGCGGGCGTCGGGACGTCCGTCGACAGCGGCCCCTCCCAGGCCGTCAACCCGCCGTCGAGGACTCGCGCGTCCGGGTGACCCGTCCAGCGCAGCAGCCACCAGGCACGGGCCGCCGCCCACCCCTGTCCGCCGTCGTAGACGACGACCGGCCGGCGCGGCGACACGCCCGCCCGGCGCATCGCCGCGCCGAACTCCGCCACGTCGGGCAGCGGATGCCGGCCGCTCGCGCCGGGCGCGGAGGCGAGCTCCCGGTCCAGGTCGACGTAGACGGCACCGGGCAGGTGCCCGGCCGCGTACTCGGCCCGGCCGTCGAACGGCGCGGCCCCGGCCGCCTTCGCCGTGCTCAGTTGCCAGCGGACGTCGAGCAGGACGGGCGGGTTGGCGCCCGCCAGTTCGTCGACGAGTTCGGATGCGGAGATGATGGCGTTCATGGCCCCCATCCTGGCGTACCGAGTGGCCGAGGCGTCGATGTCGGGCTACTCTGCCCGCCGGACAGTACCGGTCACGAGGCGTACGGGTTCGGCCACATGCTGTACTGCCCTGGCAGGCGGGCTGCCCCACGAGCGCGACCCCGCCCGAAGCGCCGCACCGGATCCGGTACCGGCTTCGGTGCGCAAGCCGCGAGAGCCCACCGGAGCGGAAGCGGACGCACGGCCCGCGGAGGGCCGAGAAGAGGGTGACGATGACCGACGCACGGGGATCGGACGGCCGGATCGGCGAGACGAACGCCCGGCCCGCGCCCGGCACACCCTGCTGGGTGAGTCTGATGGTGCACGGACCGGCCGCCACCCACGACTTCTACGGAGCCCTGTTCGGCTGGGAGTTCCGGCCGGGACCCCAGCAACTGGGCCCGTACGCGCGGGCCCTGCTCGACGGGCGCGAGGTGGCCGGCATCGGCCAACTGCCCCCGGACCGGCAACTGCCCACCGCCTGGACGCCCTACTTCGCCTCGGACGACGTCAACCGCACGGCCGAGACGGTGCGCCTGTGCGGCGGCACGGTCGGCGTCGGTCCCCTGGACGCGGGCGAGGCGGGCCGCATGGCCATCGGTTCCGACCCGGCGGGTGCCGTCTTCGGCATCTGGCAGGCGGCCGCCCACCTCGGCACGGCCGTCGCCGGGGTCCCCGGCACACCGGCGTGGAACGAGCTGCTGACGTACGAGACGACGGGCGTCGCCAAGTTCTACGAGACGGTGTTCGGCTTCGAACTGGCCCCCGAGACCTCCGCCGGCCGCGACTACGTCACCCTGCGCCTGGACGGCCGCCCGGTGGCCGGCATCCACGGCGTCGGCGACGCCCTGCCGCGCGACCGGGGGCCGCACTGGATGACGTACTTCGAGGTGGCCGACACGGACGCGTCCGTCAGGCGGCTCGTCGGGCTGGGCGGACATGTCCTGACGCCCGCCCGGGACACGGCTCACGGACGGGTGGCGACGGTGGCGGATCCGGAGGGGGCGCGGTTCACGCTGTTGCGGCGTCCGCGCTGAGAAGGCGTCCTCCCCGAGAAGGCGGGCGCGTCCGGCGCTGCCGGAATACGCATGCCCGGCCCCGTGTTGGCGCGATCATGACGACGAATGCCGCGGGACCCGAGGTACTGCGCTACACCGCCTTCTCCAGCACCCCCGAGGGCGGAAATCCCGCCGGTCTCGTGCTGGACGCCTCCGGTCTCGACGACGCCGGGATGCTGGGCATCGCCGCCGGGCTCGGGTACTCCGAGTCCGCGTTCCTGACCGCTCCCCCGGAGGGTTTGGGCGGCGAGGAGGGGCGGGCGTACAGCATCCGTTACTTCAGTCCCAAGGCCGAGGTTCCCTTCTGCGGGCACGCCACCGTCGCGGCGGCCGTCGCGCTCGCCGAACGGATCGGTCCGGGGGAGCTGGTGTTCGCGACGCGCGCCGGTACCGTGCCGGTGACGGTGTCCGAGGAGGGCGGGGCGTTCCGGGCCACGCTCACCAGCGTCGAGCCGCACGTCGAGGAGGTCTCCGACGCCGACCTCGGGGAAGCGCTCGCCGCGCTCGACTGGCCGGCCGCCGATCTCGACCCGGCCTTTCCGCCCCGGATCGCGTTCGCCGGGGCACGTCACCTGGTGCTCGCGGCGGCGACCCGCGCCCGCCTCGCGGAGCTGGCGTACGACTTCGCCCGCCTCGAAGCGCTGATGCACCGGCTGGACCTCACCACGGTGCAGTTGGTGTGGCGGGAGTCGGCCACCGTCTTCCACGTCCGTGACCCGTTCCCCGTCGGCGGTGTCGTCGAGGATCCGGCGACCGGTGCCGCGGCCGCCGCGTTCGGCGCGTACGCCCGTGAGCTGGGCCTGGTACCCGCGGACGCCGTCCTCACCCTCCACCAGGGCGAGGACCTGGGCCGCCCCGGCGAGCTCACGGTCACCCTGCGGGCGGACGACCCCCGCGTCCGGGTCGGCGGCTCCGGCACCCGCATCGGCTGAGCGGCCGCTCCCCGCCCCGACGCGGAGCGTGCCCGGTCGGACGCGTCAGCTCGGGGAGACGGGCAGCACGTCCGGCGACAGGGCCGCCGCCCGGGCCGTCGCGGCGGTCGTACGGCGGCGGTGGTGGCGGCGGCACAGCACCTCGTAGCCGATCTCGTCCGGGGACTGGGCGACGTCGCCGACGACCACCTGGGCGCCCTCGACGACCATGACGCCGCCGACGGTGCGGGCGTTGTGCGTGGCGCGGGCGCCGCACCAGCACAGGGCCTCGACCTGGAGCACCTCGACGCGGTCCGCGAGTTCCACCAGGCGCTGGGAGCCGGGGAAGAGCTTGGAGCGGAAGTCGGTGGTGATGCCGAAGGCGTACACGTCGACGTCGAGGTCGTCGACCACGCGCGCGAGCTGGTCGATCTGGTCCGGGGCGAGGAACTGCGCCTCGTCCGCGATGACGTAGTCCACCCGGCCGCCCTGCGAGAGGTGGTCCACGACGTGGGCGTAGAGGTCCTGGCCGTCCCCGACCTCCACCGCGTCGGTGACGAGACCGAGCCGGGACGAGAGTTTGCCCTCGCCCGCGCGGTCGTCGCGGGTGAAGATCATGCCCGCCAGTCCGCGCGCCGAGCGGTTGTGCTCGATCTGGAGAGCCAGTGTCGACTTCCCGCAGTCCATCGTTCCGGAGAAGAACACCAGCTCGGGCATGAGGGGTTGGGCACCTTTCGGCGGTGGAGGGGCTTGCGGGGTCAGGAGCGTACTTCGAGCAGCGGGACGAGCTGCTCGGCGGGGGTCATCGAGCCGTGGTTGCCGACCATCGCCGACTCCTTGGGCTCGCGCTCGGAGGCGATGAGCAGGACGTCGTCGCGGGCGGCGGCGACCACGTCGCCGATGCGGGCGTACACCCGGTCGTCGATGCGGGGGCCGAACCAGCCCGCCGCGATCGCCTCGTCCCGCGAGGCCACCCAGAACTGCTCGCCGAGCACCTCGCGCCAGCAGGTCAGCACGTCGCTCCGGGCGCCGGGGACGGCGTAGACGTGGCGGGCGCGGCCCTCGCCGCCGAGGAGGGCGACGCCCGCCTTCAGCTCCCAGTCCTCGTCGAAGTCGATGCGGTGCTCCTCGTCGAAGGGCACGTCGACCATGCCGTGGTCGGCGGTGACGTACAGGGCACTGCGCGGCGGCAGTTGCTCGGCGAGGCGCTGCACGAGCCGGTCGACGTGGCCGAGCTGGCCGCGCCAGGTGTCGGAGTCGACGCCGAAGCGGTGGCCGGCGCCGTCGACCTCGGCGTAGTACGTGTAGACGAGGGCGCGGTCGGCGCGGGCCAGCTGCTCGGCGGCACAGTCCATCCGGTCCTCGCCGGACAGCCGTCCGTGGAACTCGCCGCCGCTGAGCGCGACCTTGGTCAGCGGGGTGTTCGCGAAGGTCGGTGAGGAGACCTGGGCCGCGTGCACGCCCACCTCGTGGGCCAGGCCGAAGACGGTGGGGTACGGCTGCCAGGGGCCGGGCGCGGTCCAGGGCTGCCAGCGGAGCTGGTTCATCAGCGCGCCGGTGGCGGGGTCGCGCACCGTGTAGCCGGGCAGGCCGTGGGCGCCCGGCGGGAGTCCGGTGCCGACGGAGGCGAGGGAGGTCGCCGTCGTGGCCGGATAGCCGGCGGTGATGGGACGCCCGGTGCCGCCGCGCGAGCTGTCCAGGAGTGAGGTGAGGAACGGGGCGTCGTCGGGGTGCGCGCGCAGTTGCTCCCAGCCGAGGCCGTCGATCAGGAAGACGCAGTTGCGGTCGGCGGGGGTCAGCTCGGTGATGCCCGCGGTCATGCCGGGGACGCCGAGGCCGGCGGCCAGGGTGGGCAGCAGGTCGGCGAGGGACCCCGTGCCGTACTCGGGTACGGGGGCGGAGTCGACGGGGAGCGGTTCCGGGTGGGTGTCCCAGGCGGTGTGCTGCACCATCAGCGGGCGGAGTCCGCGGTCGCCTCGGAGAGGGCCTGGGCGAAGGCGAGGGCCTGGCGCACCGTCTCGGAGCCGTCGCCGGCCTCGCTGACGCGCAGGCTGAGGTCGTCGGCCGTGGAGCTGCCCGTGTAGCCGTGGTCGGCCTCGCAGTTGGGGTCGCCGCAGGCGGCCGGTTCCAGGTCGAGGCGGGAGACGGCCCCCCAGCCGATGGTCAGCACGATCTCGCGGGGCAGGGTGCCCGGCTTGTACTGCTCCGGGTTGGCGACGACGCGGCTGACGACGATGGACGAGATCCGGCCGAGCTTGACGGACTCCGTGGACGTGGTGGCGTACGGCGTCGGGGAGGTGTCGTCGGCGGCCTGCTCGTCGGTGTGGCTGACGATGAAGCGGTTGCCGGTGAGGACCAGCACGGTCACGTGCCGGCGCACCTCGTTCTGGTCGAATGTCGTTTCCTGGTGGACCAGGTACGACCGCACGGGCTCGCCGCCCACGGCGGCCTCCACCGCCTCGGCCACGAGGGCCGGGTAGTAGCCACTGCGCTCGATCGCCGCTCGCAGCCCCTGGGTCGTCGTACTGGTCTTGGCCATGCCGTCCATCCTACGGGGACCCGCTGACTGCGAGGGACGCTCCTGCGCTACCCGTCCCGGGCCGCGCTCGGTGTGGGGGCCGGGCTCCTCCGGCGGCGGCGGGTCAGTACGCCGGCATGGTCCGCGGGCCCAGGTCGTCCCTGGCGGGAGGGGGTGCGAGGCGGACGGAGGCGCCGAGGACGCTCAGGCCGTGCGGGGCGACCACGACCGGCTCCAGGGTGACGGCGACGACCTCCGGGTGATCGTCGACCAGCCGGGAGACCCGCAGCAGCAGCTCTTCCAGGGCGGCGGCGTCGACGGGGGCCGAGCCGCGCCAGCCGAAGAGGAGGGGTGCCGTGCGGATCGAGCGGATGAGCGAGGTGGCGTCCCGGTCGGTGACCGGGATCAGCCGGTGCGCCATGTCGCCGAGCAGCTGCGTGGCGGCGCCGGCGAGGCCGAAGGAGAGCACCGCGCCGGCCGCCGGGTCGATGACCGCCCGTACGACGGTGTCGACGCCGCGCGGGGCCATGCCCTGCACCACCGGGCGCAGCTCCGCGGGTTTTCCGAACAGCTCGGTCAACTCGGCGTAGGCACGGCGCAGCTGCTCCTCGTCCGCGAGGTCGAGGCGTACGCCTCCCAGGTCCGCGCGGTGACGCAGGTGCGGTGCGGTGGCCTTGAGGGCCACGGGGTAGCCGAGGGTCCGGGCGGCGGCCGCGGCGTCGTCGGGGGTGGGGGCGGGCAGGGCGCGGTGGACGCGGACGCCGTACCTGCCGAGCAGGTCGCAGGTCTCCCGGTCGCCGAGGGTGAGCCCCTGCCCGCGCGCGAGGAGGCCGGCTATCTGCTCGGCGGCGCCCTTCTCGTCGATGTCCTCGTACTCGGGCACCTTGCCGGGATCGGCGGCCTCGCGCCGCCACTGGGCGTAGGCGACGGCCTCGCCGAGGGCGCGGACGGCACGCTCGGCGGCGGGGTAGGCGGGGATCAGGCGGGCCCCTGCCGGGGCCGGGGCGGCGGGCTGCGACGGGGGCGGGGCGGCGGACGAGCCGGACGAAGCCGCCGCGGCCCCGCCTGGAGCGGCGTGGGGCGTGCTGCTCGGACCACCCCGGAAGGGGCTGCTCGGGGCCGCCCCAGACGGAGCGTCCGGAGCGGTCCCGGCGACGCTGCCCGGAGCAGCGCCAGAAGAGGTGCCGGGAGCGGAATCGGCGGCGGTGCCCGGAGTCGCCCGGGGCGGGGCGCCCTGAGCTGCCGGAGAGGCGGGGCCCGGAGCGGCCTGTGGGGCGGCGCCCGGAGCGGCCTGTCGGGCGGCGCCGGGAGCGGAATCAACCGTGGGGCTCGGCGCAGCCGGAGCAGCGGAGCCGGGCTCGACCCGAGAGGCAGTGCCCGGCACAGCCGGAGGGGCCACGCCGGGAGCGGAATCAGCCGCGGCACCCGGCGCAGGCGGAGCGGCGGGGTCCGGCGCAGCCGGTGCGGTCGGGCCGGGGCCGGCCTGGGGCGCGGTGCTTGTCGCCGCCGACAGGGCCTCCGCCAGGCCGCCCAGCTCCACGTGGACCACGAGGACCGGTTTGGTGGGGACCGCGGCCGCCGCCGAGCGCAGCGCCTCGGCCAGTGCGGCGTCCCCGGCGGCCCCCTCCCCCACCGTCGGGATCGCGGTCACCACGACCGCGTCGCAGGTGTCGTCGGCCAGGGCCCTGGCCAGGGCGGCGTGGAAGTCGTCGGCCGACGCGGCGGTCGTCAGGTCCAGCGGGGGCTGCGGGCGCAGGCCCTCGGAGAGGCACGCGTCGTACGTGAGCAGCCCCAGGGACTCGGAGTTGCCCAGGATGGCCACCCGCGGTCCGGTCGGCAGCGGCTGGCGGGCGAGCAGCAGTCCCGCGTCGACCAGCTCCGTGATGGTGTCGACCCGGATCACGCCGGCCTGGCGCAGCAGCGCGGAGACCGTCGCGTGCGGCAGCCGTGTCGCCCGTACGGCGTGTCCCTGGGGTGCCACGCCGCCGTGCCGTGCGCCCTGCACGACGACCAGGGGTTTGGCCGCCGCGGTCCGCCGGGCGAGGCGGGTGAACTTGCGCGGGTTGCCGATGGACTCCAGGTACATCAGCGCGACGTCGGTGTCCGGGTCGTCGTACCAGTACTGGAGGACGTCGTTGCCCGAGACGTCGGCGCGGTTGCCGGAGGAGACGAAGGTGGAGACGCCGGTGTGGCCGGTGACTCCGCCGCCGCGCCGGTGCAGCCGGGAGAGCAGGGCGATGCCGATGGCGCCGGACTGCGCGAACAGGCCGATCCGTCCGGGGCGCGGCATCTCGGGGGCGAGGGAGGCGTTGAGCCGCACGTCAGGGGACGTGTTGACGATCCCGAAGGCATTGGGCCCGATGATCCGCATGCCGTACGTGCGCGCCTGGCGCACGAGGGCGCGCTGGCGTTCACGGCCCTCGGGGCCGCTGTCGGCGTACCCGGCGGAGATCACCACGAGACCCTGCACGCCGTGCTCGCCGCACTCGGTGACGACGTCGGGGACGTGCGCGGCGGGCACGGTGACGACGGCGAGGTCGACGGGCCCGTCGATGTCGCGCACGGAGCGGCACGCCGGGACCCCGTCGAGTGTCTTCTGTTCCTCGGGAAACGCCCTGTTCACGGCGTACAGGCGGCCCGTGTAGCCGGCGTCCCGGATGTTGCCGAGGATGCTGCGGCCGACGCCGCCCGGGGTGCGGCCGGTGCCGACGACCGCGACCGAGCCGGGCTGCAGCAGCCGCTGGACGGAACGGGCCTCCGCGCGCTGCTCGCGCCCGTACTGCACGGCGAGCGAGCGGTCGGTGGGTTCGAGACCGAACTCCAGGCGGACCACACCGTCCTCGAAGCTCCGCTTCTGGGTGTACCCGGCGTCCATGAAGACTTTGATCATCTTGGTGTTGGCGGGCAGCACCTCGGCGGTGAAGCGGCGGATGCCGCGCTCGCGGGCGACGGCGGCGATGTGCTCCAGGAGGGCGGAGGCGACGCCGCGTCCCTGGTGGGCGTCCTGGACGAGGAAGGCGACCTCGGCCTCGTCGGCAGGTGCGGTGGCCGGTGTTCCGCCGGCGCCGATCCGGTCGTAGCGTACGGTGGCGATGAACTCGCCGCCGATGGTGGCCGCGAGTCCCACCCGGTCCACAAAGTCGTGGTGCGTGAAGCGGTGGACGTCCTTGGCGGACAGGCGAGGGTACGGCGCGAAGAAGCGGTAGTACTTCGACTCGTCGGAGACCTGCTCGTAGAAGCTGACCAGGCGCTCGGCGTCATCAACGGTGATGGGGCGGACGCGCGCGGTGCCGCCGTCGCGCAGCACCACGTCGGCTTCCCAGTGGGCGGGGTACTCGTGCCGGTCCGACGAGGTCTGCATGGGCCCCAGACTACGGCTCGCGCACGACAACGGCGCGGGGCAGTCTGTGGACAACGGAATCCCGGACCGAGGCCGCGGTCCGGGCACCGCGCGGGACGGCGCACGCGGTCGTCCCGGCTTGCTTCACGATGTGGGAAACTGGTCTAGACAAGACTGGTCTAGACAACTTCAACCCCTCTGAACACCTGAAGGGCAGCATCACATGGCTGAGCGCCGCGTCAACGTCGGCTGGGCCGAGGGCCTCCACGCCCGCCCCGCCTCCATCTTCGTCCGAGCCGCCACGGCCACAGGCGTCCCGGTGACGATCGCCAAGGCCGACGGGTCCCCCGTCAACGCGGCCTCCATGCTGGCCGTCCTCGGCCTCGGCGCCCAGGGCGGCGAGGAGATCGTCCTCGCCTCCGACGCCGAGGGTGCGGAAGCCGCCCTGGACCGGCTGGCGAAGCTGGTCGCCGAGGGGCTCGAGGAACTTCCCGAGACCGTCTGACGGACAAGGGAACGGAACAGCAGCACCGAAAGGCCCGCCGGTGTCACCGCGCGGGCCTTTCACCTTTTCCGTTCCGAGCGCCGGAAAAGCGGCCCGTAATTCCCCGCTCCTTTGTACGGCACTTGTGTTACTGCAACAGCCCCGCCGTGTTTACGGAATGTTGCGCATTCCTCACGCGCTCCGTCAGCCCGCCGCCGGGGGCGAATCGCAGCCGGTATGCCGATGCCGACCGTTCGGTGTGCAGCGTCATGAGCGCCCGGGCTCGTTCACTGTCGCCCCGGGCCACCGCGTCGACGATCGCACCGTGCTCCGCCCAGTGCTGCACGGGTCCGGCCGGGGCCTCCTGGACGTACATCCAGGCGATCTTGTGGCGCAGCTGGGTCAGGAGTGCGGCCAGGGAGGGACTGCCCGCCGCCCGGACGAGGGTCTCGTGGAACCAGCCGCCCAGCGGGCGCAGATCCTCCCCGTTACTCTGCCTGGCCCTCTCCTGTCCCAGCCTGACCAGGCCGCGCAACACCTTGAGGTGGGCCTCGGTGCGCCGCCGGGCGGCCCGGGAGGCACCGAGCGGCTCCAGGAGGGTGCGGGTCTCCAGCAGGTCGGCGGCCTCCTGCTCGGTCGGTTCCGCGACGCAGGCACCCGCGTGCCGCCGGGTCACCACGAAACCCTCCGCCTCCAGCGTGCGCAGGGCCTCGCGCACGGGAACGCGCGAGACGCCGTAGCGGCGGGCGAGGATCTCCTCGGTGAGCCGGCTCCCGCGTCCGTGGACGCCCGCGACGATGTCGTCCCGGATCGCCGTACACACCGAATGCGCCGGAATACGCATGACCGACCTCCGCCTTGATTCCTGAAACGCCGACGATGGACGCATTCAGCGACTCTAGGCCAATCAAGCGAATAGGGAATACCAAAAGCCCCGACTCAGGGAGACGGGGCTTTCGGATGCGGCCGTCAGACGTTCACACCGTGCGAGCGGAGGTAGGCGACGGGGTCCATGTCCGAGCCGTATTCGGGGCTCGTGCGGGCCTCGAAGTGCAGGTGCGGTCCGGTGACGTTGCCGGTGGCGCCGGAGAGGCCGATCTGCTGACCGGGCTCGACCGACTGGCCCACCGAGACGCCGACGGAGGACAGGTGCCCGTACTGCGTGTAGGTGCCGTCGTGCATCTTGATGACGACCTGGTTGCCGTACGCCCCGCCCCAGCCGGCCTCGACGACGGTGCCGACGCCGACCGCGTGCACGGAGGTGCCGCTGGAGGCGTGGAAGTCGATGCCGGTGTGGCTGCCGGAGGACCACAGGGAGCTGCCCGCCTGGTACGCGGTGGAGACGTAGGAGGCGGTGATCGGCGCGACGAAGGTGTTGAGGCGCTTGCGCTCCGCCTCCCGCGCGGCGCGCTCCTTGGCCTCGCGCGCCTCCTTGGCCGCCTCGGCCGCCCGCTCGCGGGCCGCCTCGCGGGCGGCGGCGTCGACGGCCGCCTGCTTCTGGGCGACGGCCTGGGCGTCGATCTCGTCGGCTATGGAGTCGCCGATGGTGACGACCGGGGTGAGTCCGCTCTGCTCCGCCTCGGGCTCGGCGGCCAGCGCCGGAGCCGCGAGGGTGCCGACGACGCCGGTGGTGGCGAGGGCCGCGACACCCGCCGCGCGGGCGGTGGTGCGGTGCACCCGGCTGGGACGGCGGTGCTTCCCGGTGGCGCGCGTGAACGCCATGTAGAGGCTTGTCCTTTCCTTCCCTCTCGCCTACCGGGTTAGCTGACGGGTTCGGAGGTGGAAGGTCTCCTACGGACCCCCTCGCTGCGCGCGCGGGCGTCCGATTCACCCCAGGGACTGCGATGGGTCCCCGGCTCCCCTGGCTCGCGCCGTACGGGGACTCGGCGATGACTGTCCGGTGCCGCGGGTGCGGCGCACTGCCTGACGAACAGCCCGGAAGACGCTAAACGCGGCTGTGTTCAATCCTCAAACGCAACAGGCCTTTTGTAGCGCACGCCACAGGGCAGACAGGCAGCCACTGCCCCAATCCGGACATACGGCGGCCCTGGTGACACTCCGGTCACCAGGGCCGCCGCACGCGGGGGCCGCTACTCGGCCGCCACCACGGTGACTTCACCGATGCCGAGGGACTCGACGGGCTCCTTGATCTGCGCCGCGTCGCCGACGAGGACGGTCACGAGGCGGTCCACCGGGAAGGCGTTCACGACCGCCGCCGTGGCCTCCACGGTGCCCGTGGCGGCGAGTTGACGGTAGAGCGTCGCCTGGAAGTCGTCGGGCAGGTGCTGCTCGACCTGGTCGGCGAGCGTGTCCGCCACGGCCGCCGCCGTCTCGTACTTGAGCGGAGCCACGCCCACCAGGTTCTGCACGGCCACGTCGCGCTCGGCGTCGGTGAGCCCCTCCGCGGCGAGCTTGCGCAGCACCGTCCACAGGTCCTCCAGGGCGGGACCGGTGTTGGGGGTGTCGACGGAGCCGCTGATGGCGAGCATCGCGGCGCCCGTGCCGTCCGGCGCGGACCGCAGGACCTGGCCGAACGCCCGTACGCCGTAGGTGTATCCCTTCTCCTCGCGCAGGACGCGGTCCAGGCGCGAGGTGAGGGTGCCGCCGAGGCAGTACGTGCCGAGCACCTGCGCGGGCCACACGCGGTCGTGCCGGTCGGCGCCGGTGCGGCCGATCAGCAGCTGCGTCTGGACGGCGCCGGGACGGTCCACGATGACGACCCTGCCCCGGTCGTCGGCGGCCACCGGGGGCACGGGGCGCGGCTCGGCGGCCGAGCCGGTCCACGCGCCCAGGGTGTCGCCGAGCAGCGCGTCCAGGTCGACGCCGGCGAGGTCGCCGACGATGACCGCGGTGGCCGTGGCGGGGCGGACGTGCCGCTCGTAGAAGGCGCGCACGGCGGCCGAGTCGACGGCCGCGACGGTCTCCTCGGTGCCCTGGCGCGGGCGCGACATGCGCGAGTCGGACGGGAACAGCTCCTTGGAGAGTTCCTTCGCGGCGCGGCGGGAGGGGTTGGCCAGCTCGTGCGGGATCTCGTCGAGCCGGTTGCGCACCAGCCGTTCGACCTCGCCGTCCGCGAAGGCGGGCGCCCTGAGGGCGTCGGCGAGCAGGCCGAGCGCCTTGGCGAGGCGCGAGGCGGGCACCTCCAGGCTCAGCCGGACACCGGGGTGGTCGGCGTGCGCGTCGAGGGTGGCGCCGCAGCGCTCCAGCTCGGCGGCGAACTCCTCGGCGGAGTGCTTGTCGGTGCCCTCGGAGAACGCCCGCGCCATGATGGTGGCGACGCCGTCGAGACCGGCCGGCTCGGCGTCGAGGGGTGCGTCGAGGAGCACCTCGACGGCGACGACCTGCTGGCCGGGGCGGTGGCAGCGCAGCACGGTCAGGCCGTTGTCGAGGCTGCCGCGCTCGGGGGCGGGGAACGCCCAGGGCCTGGGCTCGCCGGCCTGCGGCTGTGCGTGGAAGTCCATGGTGGCGAGCTCGGTCACTTGGCCGCCTCCTCGTTCTCGTCGGTGGCGTCGGTCGGTGCGGCGTCGGTTTCGCCGGCCGGGGCGGTGGGCTCGTAGACGAGCACCGCGCGGTTGTCGGGGCGCAGGCGGGCCTTGGCGACCTCCTGGACCTCCTCCGCGGTCACCTCCAGCACCCGCTGGACGGCGGTGAGGGCGAGCTGCGGATCGCCGAACAGGACGGCGTACCGGCACAGTTCGTCGGCGCGGCCGGCGACCGTGCCCAGACGGTCCAGCCACTCGCGCTCGAGCTGGGCCTGGGCGCGCTCCATCTCCTCGGCCGTGGGGCCCTCCTCGGCGAACCGGGCCAGCTCCTCGTCGACGGCCGTCTCGATGACCGGCACCTCGACGTCGCCGGAGGTCTTCACGTCCAGCCACCCCAGGGAGGGGGCTCCGGCGAGGCGCAGCAGGCCGAACCCGGCGGCCACGGCCGTACGGTCGCGCCGCACCAGCCGGTTGTAGAGGCGGGACGACTCGCCGCCGCCCAGGACGGTCAGGGCCAGGTCGGCCGCGTCGCACGCGCGCGTGCCGTCCTCCGGCAGGCGGTAGGCGGCCATCAGGGCGCGGGCCGGGACCTCCTCCTCGACGACCTCGCGCAGCTGCTCGCCCATGACGTCGGGGAGCGAGCCGTCGCGGGGCGGCTGCTTGCCGTCGTGCGAGGGGATGGAGCCGAAGTACTTCTCGATCCAGGCCAGCGTCCGCTCGGGGTCGATGTCGCCGACGACCGACAGCACGGCGTTGTTCGGCGCGTAGTAGGTGCGGAAGAACGCGCGCGCGTCCTCCAGGGTCGCCGCGTCCAGGTCGGCCATCGAACCGATCGGCGTGTGGTGGTAGGGGTGGCCCTCCGGGTAGGCGAGGGCGGTCAGCCTCTCGAAGGCCGTGCCGTAGGGGACGTTGTCGTAGCGCTGGCGGCGTTCGTTCTTGACGACGTCCCGCTGGTTCTCCATGGACTCCTCGTCCAGGGCGGCGAGCAGGGAGCCCATGCGGTCGGCCTCCAGCCACAGGGCGAGCTCCAGCTGGTGGGCGGGCATGGTCTCGAAGTAGTTGGTCCGCTCGAAGCTGGTGGTGCCGTTGAGCGAGCCGCCGGCGCCCTGCACCAGCTCGAAGTGGCCGTTGCCCTTGACCTGGGCGGAGCCCTGGAACATGAGGTGCTCGAAAAGGTGAGCCAGGCCGGTGCGTCCCTTGACCTCGTGGCGCGAACCGACGTCGTACCAGAGGCACACCGCCGCGACCGGGGTCAGGTGGTCCTCGGAGAGCACCACGCGCAGGCCGTTGGCCAGGCGGTGCTCGGTCGCTGTCAGGCCGCCGGAGCCTGCCTGGGCTGTGGCCGTGTGACCCATGGGCATGTACGTCCCTTCGATCGCGAAATATCTGGTGGGATCACTGGGTGAACCACCGGGTGGAATCAGCGGGCGGAACTGCGGAATTCCGCCGATCCTGCCACTGTATGCAAGCGTGCGGGCCGCCGGTGGAGTTCCCGGACCTCGTACGCCGAGAGCGAGCACGCGGTTGACGGGCCGCCGGGACGACTGCGCGGACGGTGCCGCGGCACGAGGGCGTACTCTGCGGGCAGCGCCGGGCCGGGCAGCCCGTGACGGGTCCTGGTCGGTCGCTGTCAGTGCCGCAGTCCACAATGGACGGCGTCAGATCACCGTTCACGCTTCAGCAAGGAGCCGGCAGCGATGGCCCGCCGTAGTACGAAGACCCCGCCGCCCGACGACTCGTACGAGGAGAAGATCCTCGACATCGACGTCGTCGACGAGATGCAGGGCTCCTTCCTCGAGTACGCGTACTCGGTCATCTACTCCCGTGCGCTGCCGGACGCCCGCGACGGCCTCAAGCCGGTGCACCGCCGCATCGTCTACCAGATGAACGAGATGGGCCTGCGGCCCGAGCGCGGCTACGTGAAGTGCGCCCGCGTCGTCGGCGAGGTCATGGGCAAGCTGCACCCGCACGGCGACGCGTCGATCTACGACGCGCTGGTGCGCATGGCCCAGCCGTTCTCGATGCGCGTCCCCCTCGTGGACGGCCACGGCAACTTCGGCTCGCTGGGCAACGACGACCCGCCGGCCGCCATGCGCTACACCGAGTGCCGCATGGACGAGGCCGCGGGCCTGATGACGGAGTCCATCGACGAGGACACCGTCGACTTCGCCCCCAACTACGACGGCCAGGAGCAGGAACCGGTGGCGCTGCCCGCCGCCTTCCCGAACTTGCTGGTCAACGGCGCCTCGGGCATCGCGGTCGGCATGGCGACGAACATGCCGCCGCACAACCTGCGCGAGGTGATCGCGGCGGCCCGGCACCTGATCCGGTATCCGAACGCCGACCTGGACGCGCTGATGAAGCACGTGCCCGGCCCCGACCTGCCCACGGGCGGCTGCATCGTCGGCCTGCCCGGCATCCGGGACGCGTACGAGACGGGGCGCGGCACCTTCAAGATCCGCGCGACGGTGTCGGTGGAGACGGTCACGGCCCGCCGCAAGGGGCTCGTCGTCACCGAGCTGCCCTTCGCGGTCGGCCCCGAGAAGGTCATCTCGAAGATCAAGGACCTGGTCGGCTCGAAGAAGCTCCAGGGCATCGCGGACGTCAAGGACCTGACCGACCGCGAGCACGGACTGCGGCTGGTCATCGAGATCAAGAACGGCTTCGTGCCCGAGGCGGTCCTGGAGCAGCTCTACAAGCTGACGGCCATGGAGGAGTCCTTCGGCATCAACAACGTCGCCCTGGTGGACGGCCAGCCCCTCACCCTGGGCCTCAAGGAGCTGCTGGAGGTCTACCTCGACCACCGCTTCACCGTCGTCAGGCGCCGCAGCGAGTTCCGCCGCAGCAAGAAGCGTGACCGGCTGCACCTGGTGGAGGGCCTGCTCACCGCCCTGGTCGACATCGACGAGGTCATCCGCCTCATCCGCTCCAGCGAGAACTCCGCGCAGGCCAAGCAGCGCCTGATGGAGCGCTTCTCGCTGAGCGACGTCCAGACGCAGTACATCCTGGACACGCCGCTGCGCCGCCTCACCAAGTACGACCGCATCGAGCTGGAGTCCGAGAAGGACCGGCTGAACGCGGAGATCGAGGAGCTGACCCGCATCCTCGACTCGGACGCGGAGCTGCGCAAGCTGGTCTCGGCCGAACTGGCCGCGGTGGCGAAGAAGTTCGGCACCGACCGGCGCACCACGCTGCTGGAGTCGAGCGCCGCCCCGGTCGCCGCGGTGCCGCTCCAGGTGGCGGACGACCCGTGCCGGGTGCTGCTGTCGTCGACGGGCCTGCTGGCCCGCACCGCGAACGACGAGCCCCTGGTGACGGAGGCGGGCGCCAAGCGGGCCAAGCACGACGTGATCGTCTCCGCGGTGCCGGCCACGGCACGCGGCGAGGTGGGCGTGGTGACGTCCGCGGGGCGGCTGCTGCGGGTGAACGTCGTGGACCTGCCCCAGCTCCCGGAGTCGCTGCCGACGCCGAACCTCGCGGGCGGTGCGCCGCTGGCCGAGTTCGTGTCCCTGGAGGACGACGAGGACGTGGTCTGCCTGACCACGCTGGACGAGTCCTCGCCGGGGCTGGCGCTCGGGACGGAGCAGGGCGTCGTCAAGCGTGTGGTGCCCGACTATCCCTCCAACAAGGACGAGTTGGAGGTCATCACGCTCAAGGAGGGCGACCGCATCGTCGGCGGTGCCGAGTTGCGCACCGGCGACGAGGACCTGGTCTTCATCACGGACGACGCTCAGCTCCTGCGCTACCAGGCCTCGCAGGTCCGCCCGCAGGGCCGTCCGGCGGGCGGTGTGGCGGGCATCAAGCTCGCCGACGGCGCCAAGGTCATCTCCTTCACGGCGGTGGACCCGGCGGCGGACGCGGTGGTCTTCACCGTGGCCGGATCGCGCGGCACGCTGGACGACTCCGTGCAGACCACGGCCAAGCTGACGCCCTTCGACCAGTATCCGCGCAAGGGCCGCGCCACGGGTGGTGTGCGCTGCCAGCGGTTCCTGAAGGGCGAGGACTGCCTGGCCTTCGCCTGGGCGGGCGCCACCCCGGCGCTCGCCGCGCAGAAGAACGGCACGCCTGCTCAGCTCCCGGACATCGACCCGCGCCGCGACGGCTCGGGCGTGTCGCTGCCGAAGACGGTGTCGGTGGTGGCGGGTCCGGCGTAGGGAGGCCTACGGGACGTCCGGCGGCTCCTGGCCGTCGGGCTCCTCGCCGTCGGGCACGTAGCGCAGGACGCCCCACATGCCGTGTTCGTCGGCGGGCGGGGCGTCGGCGTCCCGGCGGCACGCGGCGAGTTCCTCGCCGAGGGCGGCCGTGTCGATGCCGGTGCCGATGAGGACGAGCTGGGTCCGGCGGACGCCGGTGACTCCGTCGGTGCCGGTGGCCTCGGTGGCGGCCCAGGGTTCCGGGTAGAAGCGCAGGAAGCGTCCGACGGCGTGGACGGCGTACCGGTTCCGCGTGTCGTACGGGCCGAAGTCGACGTATCCCTTGATGCGGTACAGACCCTCGGGCCGGCTGTCGAGGAAGCGCATCAGCCGGCGCGGGTCGAGCGGGCGGTCGGAGACGAACGACAGGGTGTCGTAGGCGGCGTGCAGGTGTCCGGCGTGCGCGCCGCCCCCGGAGTGGTCGTGCAGGTCGTCGAAGGACAGCTGCCCCACCCGCTCCTCGCTGGGCCGGCAGTCGTAGAGGAACTCGGGGTCGACACGGCCGTAGGTCGCCGGTACGACGGCGGCGCCGTCGCCGAGCGACCGGACCAGGGCGAGCACACGCTCCGGGTCGGGGGCACGGTCGGTCTTGTTGACCACGACCAGGTCGGCGAGGGCCAGATGCCGGTCGATCTCGGGGTGCTTGGCGCGGGTGTCGTCGAACTCCGCGGCGTCGACGACCTCGACGAGACCGCCGTAGACGACCCGCGGCTGCTCGCTGGCGAGCAGCATGCGCACCAGCTCCTGCGGTTCGGCGAGGCCGCTGGCCTCGATGACGATGACGTCGATGCCTGCCTCGGGCCGGGCCAGCCGCTCCAGGTACCCGTCGAGTTCGCTCGCGTCGACGGCACAGCACAGGCATCCGTTGCCCAGCGACACGGTGGAGTCGCCGAGGGCGCCCGCGACGGCCATCGCGTCGATCTCGATCGAGCCGAAGTCGTTGACGATGGCGCCGATACGGCTGCCTCCGCTGCGGTGGAGGAGGTGGTTGAGCAGGGTCGTTTTCCCGGAGCCGAGGAATCCGGCGAGTACGACGACCGGGATCTGCTGCGGAGTCGGGCGCTGCCCCACCGTGCGACCTCTCTCTCACCCACGCGTACGCCGGCCCGTGGCAGGGCGTACATCCACGTACGGAATTGCCTGCTCAGGATACGAGCCGGCGCAGTACCCGCGGAGTGAACGATTGTTAGCAGCACTTGATGGGCAGACGTTTTGCATGGCGCCGGACCGTGCGACCCTCGCTTCCCTCCGTGCGCCGCCTCTCCGCCTCCCCGTCGATCAGAGCCGCTCGGCACTCTGGAGGCGGCAGCACCACGCATCGCTCGCCGGTCCCCGTCAGCCGACCCGCACTCGACGACCGGTGGGCGGTCGCCTGATTCGGGGGTTGACATGGCCACACGGAAGAACGTCACGGGGAGGTTCTGCTCCGCCACGGCCGGGATGCTGGTCGCCACGGCGGGGCTGACACTGGCCGCGCGCCAGCGGCGACTGGAGGCGGAACGCCTCGGTCTCAGGCGGCTGGAACTGGAGGAAGCGGCCTCCCGGCGCAGGGCACTGGCCCACCAGCAGCGCATGCACTGGGAACTGCTCACGAGGGCGATGGACGACGCGTCCCTGGCTGCCGTGATCGACACCTACGACAAGGACATCCCCGCGGAGAAGCGGCGCCAGTTCTTCTACGCCAACGCCTGGTACGTCAACCTCTACTACCTTTACGAAGCGGGCCTGCTGGACCAGCAGGAGCTGTTCGGGCGCCTGCGTGAGATCTTCCAGACGCCCCTGATGCGGGAGTACTGGGAGGCGTCCAGGGCGCAGCGCGCGACGCTGGACGAGTCGTCCGACGAGAGGCGGATCGGGGCCATGGTGGACGGCCTGATCATGGAACTGGACGAGGCGGACACGGACGAGTGGTGGGTGGTCGGCACGCCTCCGCCCGCCTGGGAGGGCACCTCGTCCTCGGGCGAGTGAACCTCTCGCCACATTTCGGCCATGCGGTCACACGGGACGCACTGATCACAGTACGGTGCTGCCGACCAGCGTGCCCAACCCGTGTAAGGACCGGTACCCCTTGAAGATCGTGCGCCGCATCGGTGTGCCTCCGAGCTCGCGTGGCAGTACGTCGGGAGCCAACTGCCCGGATCTGTTCGAACTGAGCGACGGCAATTTCGCCGTGATCGGTACGGAGGCCACCGAGGCCCTCGAGCGTGAGCTGCCCGCCGACGCTTCCCGGGCCGACTACGAACGCATCGTGGTCATCAGCCGGGAGACCCTCATCCGGGCCAAGGCGGACATCCCCGACGCCTGACGTCAGCCGTGTCCTTGGCCGTCCCCGCCGCCGATCGCGCACGGACCCCACTCCCGGCGAGCAACCCGGCACCCCGTCCTTGCTCGACGCTCCCCGACCTGGCCTGGCGCCCGAACGGCACCAGGCCGCTCGCTTTCCTCAGGCCACCGCCGGTACGCCGACCGGCGCTCCCGGCCCCACATACCGGGCCGCAGGCCGGATGATCTTCGAGTCGCGCGCCTGCTCCAGGATGTTCGCGCTCCAGCCCACCACCCGCGCCGCCGCGAACGTCGGCGTGAACATCTCACGGGGCAGACCGCACAGCTCCATGACCACGCCCGCGTAGAACTCGACGTTGGTGTGCAGTTCGCGCCCCGGTTTCAGCTCCGCGAGGATCGCCTCGACCTGCCGCTCCACCTCGACGGCGAACTCCACCCGCGGACCGCCGAACCGCTGCGCCACCTCCCGCAGCATCCGCGAGCGCGGGTCCTCCGTGCGGTAGACCGCGTGGCCGAAGCCCATGATGCGCTCACCGGCGAGCACCCGCTCGCGGATCCACCCGTCGATGCGGTCGGGCGTGCCGATCGCGTCCAGGGTGTCCAGCGCCCGGCTGGGCGCGCCGCCGTGCAGCGGGCCGGACAGCGCGGACACCGCCCCGGCCAGACACGCCGCCACGTCCGCACCCGTCGACGCGATGACCCGTGCGGTGAAGGTGGACGCGTTGAACCCGTGGTCAATGGTGGAGATCAGGTACTGCTCGACCGCGCGCGTGCGCACCTCGTCCGGCTCGGCACCGGTCACCATGTAGAGGTAGTTCGCCGCGTACGACAGGTCCTCGCGGGGTTCCACCGGCTCGAGCCCCCGCCCCAGCCGGTACAGGGCGGCGAGCAGTGTCGGCACGGCCGCGGCTGCGACCAGGGTGTCCTGCCGGCGCTGGTCCGCCGACAGGTCGTACACCGGTCTGAAGCCCAGGGCCGCGCCCAGCAGGGACAGACCCGTGCGCATCCCCGCGAGCGGCCCGGAGCGCCCGCCGGCCGCGGCGATGGCGGGCAGTGCCTCGCGCACCGTGCCGGGGAGCCTTCGCATCGCCGCCGTCTCGGCGGCGAAGGCGGCGCCGCGCCGTGCGTCGGGGAGTTCTCCGTGGACCAGGAGATGCCAGACATCCTCGAAGCCGCGGTTCTGCGCGAGCTCGACGGCCGAGTACTGCCGGTAGTGGTAGAAGCCCTCGAGCCCTCGCACGTCGCCGACCTCGGTGTCGGCCACCACGACACCGGCGAGTCCGCGCGGCACCTCGACGAGCGATGCGGGGGCTGCGGTCCTATTGACGGACATGATTACCTCCTCGAACTTGATACAACTGTCCATACTTGACTGCAACCCTGTCAATATTGATTGAATCCAAGTTGAATCAATGGGTCTGCTCCATGGCTCAACACAACCCCCCTCCGACGGATACGGTGACCCCATGCGTGATCAAGAGCCCGGCCGTCCCGACGCCGGCGAGCGGCGCCTGACCACCCGGGAGGCGGCCGAACTGCTCGGGGTGAAACCCGAGACCGTCTACGCGTATGTGAGCCGCGGCCAGCTCGGCAGCCGGCGCACGCCCGGCACGCGGGGCAGCACCTTCGACGCCGAGGAGGTCCGGGCCCTCGCCCGGCGCAACCGGCGCGACGGCGGCGGCCCCGCGGCCTCGGCCGCCGGTCAGGAGCTGACCGTGCGCACCCGCCTCACGCTCATCGAGAGCGACCGGTACTACTACCGGGGCGTCGACGCGGTCGAACTCGCCGCACGCCACACCTACGAGGAGGTGGCCGAGTGGCTCTGGACCGGGCAGCTGCGTCCGGGCACCGCCTTCTCGGCGCCGGAACCCTCCGTGACCGCTGCCCGCCGGGCCGTCGACGCCCTGCCCGAACACGCCGGCCCCGCCGACCGGCTCCGCGTGGCGGCGATCGCCGCCGCGGTCGCGGACCCGCTCCGCTTCGACCTGTCGGAGGGTGCGGTGCTGGGCACGGCCCGCATCCTCGTCCCCACCCTCGTCGCCGCGCTGCCCCCGGTACTGCGCGACGGTGACGACCGGGCCCCGATCGCCCACCGCCTGTGGACCCGGCTCAGCGGGCGAGAGGCCGACGAGCCGACGCTGCGCGCCCTCGACACGGCGCTCTGCCTCCTCGTCGACCACGATCTGGCGGCCTCCACGCTCGCCGTGCGCGTCGCCGCTTCGGCACGGGCCCACGCCTACGCCGCGGTGTCCGCCGGGCTCGGCGTCGTCGAGGGACCGCTGCACGGCGCCGCCGGAGGACTCGCCCACCGGATGCTGCTGGACGTGCTCGAACTGGGCAGCGCGGGTCCGGTGGTCGCGGAGGAACTGCGGGCCGGCCGGCGCGTCCCGGGACTCGGCCACCGGCTCTACCCCGGTGAGGACCCACGCGCGGGTGCCCTGTTCGCACTCCTGGAGGACATCCCCCGGGCGGCGCCCGCGCTCGCGGCGGCCAGGGACATCCAGGCCACCGCTGCCCGGCACACCCCGCTGCACGCCAACGTCGACCTGGCGCTCGCCGTGCTCACCGCGTCGTCCGGCATGGCACCCACCGCGGCCGAGACGATCTTCGCGGTGGCCCGTACGGCGGGCTGGATCGCGCACGCCCTGGAGGAGTACGGGGAGCGCCCCCTGCGGATGCGGCCGAGCGGGCTGTACTCCGGTCCCAGGCCGCCGCGCCCCCTACCGGAGTAGCGTCCGGGCGCGGCTGGACGTCGCCGTGGCGCAAGTCAGGTTAGGCTCACCTCTGTGAGTACGTGCTCAGTGGTCTCCCGGGACCTCGACGAGCCCCTTACGGGCACCGCACCCGTCGCGAGGACCTGGTTGCTGCTCGAACAGCCCGGCCCGTGGGGCGCCAAGGCGCTCACCTCGAGCCACCTGGACCCCGCGCTGGGGCGTGCCCTGGACGCGGCGGCGAGGGGGACGGGCGTGCGCATCGCGCTCATCCGCCGCCCCGGGCGCCACGCGGACCGGGGCACGCCCGCCGAGCGCAGGGTGTACGCGGCGCACACCGTGCCGGGCAACGTGTGGCTGCACGGGACCGCGATCGGGGACCCCCGCCGGCTGCTCGGCCTAGATTTCGCGGCACTCGGCCGGGGCGACCACCACACCTTCGACTCGGTGCTGGACGGCGCCCCCCACCAGGGCGATCCGCTCGCGCTCGTCTGCACCAACGGCAAACGCGACCGGTGCTGCGCGCTCCTCGGCAGGCCGCTGGCGGCCGAGATCGCCGCCTCCGGAGCCGACGGCGTCTGGGAAGTCACCCACCTGGGAGGCCACCGCTTCTCGCCGACCGTGCTGGTACTGCCGCACGGCTACGTCTACGGGCGCATCCAGGCACACGCCGTCAAGGAGATCCTGCACCGTGCGCGGGAGGACCGGATCGTCGTGGAGGGCTGCCGCGGGCACTCCGCCTGGGAGCGCCCGGGCCAGGCGGCCGAGCTGGCCCTGCGGTCGGCCGTCGCCGAGGACGCGGCGCAGGCACTGACGGTCGTACGGACGGACGGCGCCGCACCGCGCTGGGAGGTGACCCTGTCCCACTCCGACGGCCGGCGCTGGCGGGTCACCGTCGCACAAGGGGCCTCGGCACCCCCGCGACCGGAGAGCTGCGGAGCGTCGGTGCTGGGCTCGCCGGCGCGGATGGAGGTCACGTCGGTGCGCGAGCTGCCGGTGCCGGCGGCGGCACTGGCGAGCTGAGGCGCGGACGACCCTGGAAGCCGGCCGCAGCTCGGCGGCCCTCTCGGCCGCCAACGCGGGCAGAGCCGCCGGGCGGGAGATACACGCCACACCCCGCTCCGGCCGGCCGTGGTCCCCACGTACCGTCGTGGCCATGAGCTCCACTGCCCCCGTACGCCGACGGCGCCTGGGCCTGCCGCGGCGGGTGTTCTCGCAGGTGCTGCTGATGCAGCTGGCGATCGCCGCGGGCGTCGCCGTACTCGCGACCGGACTGTTCCTGGCACCGCTCGGGGACCAGCTGGACGACCAGGCGATGCGCCGGGCGCTGGCGATCGCGCAGACCACCGCGCAGCAACCGCAGGTGGTGCGGGACCTGCGGACCACCCGGCCGGCGGCGGACGGTCCGGTGCAGCGGGAGGCGGAGCGGGTGCGCAGGGCCACCAAGGCGGAGTACGTCGTCGTGATGGACCGCGAGGGGGTGCGCTGGTCGCACACCGACCCGGAGCGGATCGGCCAGGTCGTCTCGACCGACCCGGGGCAGGCCCTGGCGGGACGCGAGGTCATGGAGATCGACAACGGCACCCTGGGCCGTTCCGCCCGCGGGAAGGTCCCCTTGCGCGACAGCGACGGCGCGATCGTAGGGGCGGTCTCGGTGGGCATCGCCTACGACAGCGTGCGGGCGCGGCTGATCCACGCCATCCCCGGCCTGTTCGCGTACGCCGGGGGCGCGCTGGCCGTCGGTGCCCTGGCGTCCTGGATCATCTCGCGCCGGGTGCAGCGGCAGACCCGGGACCTGGCCTTCTCGGACATCGCGGGGCTGCTGGCGGAGCGCGAGGCCATGCTGCACGGCATCCGGGAGGGTGTCGTCGCCCTCGACCGCGGGGGCCGGGTCCGCCTGCTCAACGACGAGGCGCAGCGCCTCCTGGGCATCGGCGGCGAGGCCGTCGGCCGTTTCCCCGACGAGGCGCTCGGCCCGGGCCGTACGGCCGACGTCCTGGCCGGCCGGGTGACCGGTACCGACCTGCTGACCGTGCGCGGCCAGCGGGTCCTGGTCGCCAACCGGATGCCCACCGACGACGGCGGGGCCGTCGCCACGCTGCGCGACCGCACCGAGCTGGAGCAGCTCGGCCGGGAGCTGGACTCCACGCGCGGCCTGATCGACGCCCTGCGCGCACAGGACCACGAGCACGCCAACCGCATGCACACCCTGCTGGGGCTGCTGGAACTGGAGATGTACGACGACGCCGTGGAGTTCGTCGGCGAGGTGGTCGGCGACCACCGGGTCACCGCGGAACAGATCACCGAGCGGATCCGGGACCCCCTGCTCGCCGCCCTGCTGGTCGGCAAGGCGGCCGTCGCGGCCGAACGCGGAGTCGCCCTGTGGGTCTCTGACCGGTCGCGGCTGCCCGACCGCCTGGTCGATCCCGGGGGCCTCGTCACCATCGTCGGCAACCTGGTCGACAACGCCCTCGACGCCACCGCCGGGACCCCGCACGCGCGCGTGGAGGTCGAACTGCGCACCGAGGGACGCGCCGC
Organism: Streptomyces sp. CCM_MD2014; assembly: GCF_000772045.1. Lineage (GTDB taxonomy): Bacteria > Actinomycetota > Actinomycetes > Streptomycetales > Streptomycetaceae > Streptomyces > Streptomyces salinarius. The sequence continues at coordinate 2,343,670 of NZ_CP009754.1, forward strand.
CACGCTCACGGTGCGGGACACGGGGCCCGGCATACCGGCGGACCACCGTGAGCTGGTGTTCACGACGGGCTGGTCCACCAAGGAGGCGCCGGCCCACCGCGAGCGCGGCATCGGACTCCCGCTGGTGCGCCGCCTCGCCGAGCGGCAGGGTGGCAGTGCGACGGCCGGGGAGGCGAGCGGCGGGGGCGCGGAGTTCGTCGTAGCCCTGCCGGAGGCTCTGACGGAACCCGAACCGGAACCGGGACCCGAACCGGAACCGGGAGCGAAGCCGCAGCCGGTATCGGCACCGGCGCCGGGCCCGGGCCCGGAAGCCGCCCCCACCACCTCTGTGACCACCGCTGCCGAGAAGGAGTCCCGATGATCGAGGTCCTGGTCGTGGACGACGACACGCGGGTCGCGCGCGTCAACGCCGCGTACGTCGAGAAGGTGCCGGGCTTCCACGTCGCCGGCGAGGCGCACAGCGCACTGGAGGCGCTGGCCGCGGTGGAGCGGCTGCCCCGCCTGGACCTGATCCTGCTGGACCACTACCTGCCCGACCGGACCGGTCTGGAGGTCGTCGGGGAGATGCGTCGGAGAGGACTCCAGACCGACGTCATCATGGTGACGGCCGCCCGGGACGTGTCGACCGTCCAGGCGGCGATGCGCCAGGGCGCTCTCCAGTACCTGGTGAAACCGTTCGCCTTCGCCGGTCTGCGCGCCAAGCTGGAGGCGTACGCGCAGCTGCGCCGCACCCTCGACGGGGGCGGTGAGGCGGAACAGGCCGAGGTCGACCGGATCTTCGGCGCCCTGTCGGCACCGTCCGAGCCCGGACTGCCCAAGGGGCACTCCCCCACCACCGCCGAGCTGGTCCGCCAGTGCCTGCTGAAGGCCGACGGGCCGCTCTCCGCCCAGGAGATCGCCGAGCGGACCGGGGTGAGCCGCCAGACCGCGCAGCGCTATCTGAAGCTTCTGGAACGCACCGGGCGGGCCGTACTGACCCTCAAGTACGGCGAGGCGGGCCGCCCCGAGCACCGCTACGCGTGGGCGACGCGCGCCTGAACCACTGTCGAGCACCCGGGTCCTGGGGGTCGCCGCCCCTACACGGCCCCCGCCCCGGTCAGCGACCGCACCTCGGTCTCGGCGTGCCTGGCCTCGTCCGGGACCTCCGGCGAGGTGGCCGTGCCGAGCCAGCCGGCGAGGAAGCCCAGCGGGATCGAGACGAGACCGGGGTTCTGCAGCGGGAAGTACTGGAAGTCGAGGCCCGGGAAGAGTGACTGCGGGCTGCCGGAGACCACCGGGGACAGCAGTACGAGGACCACGGACGGCACCAGACCGCCGTAGACCGCCCACACCGCACCCCGGGTGGTGAAGCCGCGCCAGAACAGCGAATAGAGCAGCACCGGCAGATTGGCTGAGGCGGCCACGGCGAAGGCGAGGCCCACCAGGAAGGCGACGTTGAGGTCGCGGGCGAGCAGGCCCAGCCCGATCGCGACGGCGCCGATGCCGACGGCGGCGACCCGCGCCACGGCGACCTCGCTGCGCGGCTCGGAGCGGCGCCGCCGCAGGGAGGCGTACAGGTCGTGGGCGACGGACGCCGAGGAGGCCAGGGTGATGCCGGCGACCACCGCGAGGATGGTGGCGAACGCGACGGCGGCGACGACGGCGAACAGGACCGTGCCGCCGGTGGACTGCGCGCCGCCGCCCAGGTCCAGGGCGAGCAGCGGCACCGCCGTGTTCCCGGCGGCGTTCGACGCGCGGACGGCGTCGGAGCCGACCAGAGCGGCGGCACCGAATCCCAGCACGATCGTCATCAGGTAGAAGCCGCCGATGAGGCCGATCGACCAGACCACGGACCGCCGCGCCGCCCGTGCGGTGGGCACGGTGTAGAAGCGGGACAGGATGTGCGGCAGCCCGGCCGTGCCGAGCACCAGGGCGAGCCCCAGGCTGATGAAGTCGAAGCGGGAGACCCAGTCCCCGCCGTAGGCCAGGCCGGGCGCGAGGAACGCGTCGCCGTGGCCGCTGCGCTCGGCCGCCGTGCGCAGCAGCCGGTCGACGTCGCCGTGGAAGCGCACCAGGACGAGCGTGGTCAGCGTCACGGTGCCGCCCAGCAGCAGGACCGCCTTGACGATCTGGATCCAGGTGGTGGCCCGCATCCCGCCCAGCGACACGTAGATCACCATGAGGGCGCCGACGCCGATGACGGTCCACGTCCGCGCTGCCTCGCTCGTCCCGCCCAGGAGCAGTGCGACGAGACTGCCCGCGCCCACCATCTGCGCCACGAGGTACAGGACGGAGACGGTGACCGAGGACGTCCCCGCCGCGATGCGTACCGGCCGCTCCCTCATCCGGGCGGCCACGACGTCGGCGAGGGTGAACCGCCCGCAGTTGCGCACGAGTTCGGCGACGAGGAACAGGACGACGAGCCAGGCCACGAGGAAGCCCACCGAGTAGAGCATGCCGTCGTAGCCGTAGAGGGCGATGAGCCCCGAGATGCCGAGGAAGGAAGCGGCCGACATGTAGTCGCCCGAGATGGCAAAACCGTTCTCCATCGGAGAGAAGAGGCGGCCGCCCGCGTAGAACTCCTCCGCCGAGCCGTGCCGGTGGCGGCCCACCCAGGTGGTGATGGCGAGCGTGACGGCGACGAACGTGCTGAACAACAGCAGCGCCAGCGTCTGGTGATCACCCGTCACGACGCACCGCCCCGTGCACCGCGCGTCAGTTCCTGGGTGTCCCAGCGCAGTTCGAGCGCGGCGCGGTCCCTGCGCAGGCGGGCATGGCGGGTGTAGGCCCAGGTGAGCAGGAAAGTGGTGAGGAACTGGCCGAGGCCGGCGACCATCGCGACGTTCACCGCTCCGGCCACCGGCCGGGCCATCAGGGCGGGGGCCGTCGTGGCGGCCACCACGTAGGCGACGTACCACAGGAAGAAGGCGGCGACCGCCGGGACCACGAACCCGCGGTACCGGCTGCGGACCTCCCGGAAGGCCGCGCTGCGCTGGACCTCCAGGTACACGTCGGCCGCGGCCCGGGACGGCTCCGCCGCCGGTTCCCGGCGCATCGCCGGCACGGCCGGCTCGGGGGCTCCGGGGCCGGCCGACTCGCCCCAGCCGGAGGCGAGCGCGTCGTACCACGGGTCGTCGTACCGCAGATCCTCGTGCCGCGGCTCGGCGTACCGCGGGCCGGGGGCCGTCTCGACGTGGCCCCTGCCCGGCGCTGCGCGGTGGCCGGCCGCGCTTTCGGGACCGCCCCCGGCGCCGCGGGGCCGATCGTTGCTTGACTGCATGCCCAAGGATGGACAGAACGGGAAGATCCCCGGCTCCGCTTCCCCGGGCACTTCACCCCATCAGGTGATTCCCCCTGAGGGCTCCCTCTGGCCGGACCGGCCCCGGGTATCGCTCCCGGGCCCGGTCCGGCCATCGGGCGTGGTCACGCGTCGATGCGCGAGCGGTCCAGCGTCGCGGCCGAGCTGGAGATGAACTCCTTGCGGGGAGCGACGTCGTTGCCCATCAGCAGGTCGAAGACCTGCTCTGCGGAGTCGAGATCCGTGAGGTTGATCCGGCGCAGGGTGCGGCGCCGGGGGTCCATGGTCGTCTCCGCCAGCTGGTCGGCGTCCATCTCGCCGAGGCCCTTGTAGCGCTGGATGGAGTCCTTGTACCGGATGTTCTTGCTCTGGAACTCCATGAGCTTGTCGCGCAGCTCGCGGTCCGAGTACGTGTAGACGTACTTGTCCTGGCCCTTCTTCGGCTGGATCAGCTCGATGCGGTGCAGCGGCGGCACCGCGGCGAACACCCGGCCCGCCTCCACCATCGGCCGCATGTAGCGGTGGAACAGGGTCAGCAGCAGGGTGCGGATGTGGGAGCCGTCCACATCGGCGTCGGTCATCATGATGATCTTGCCGTAGCGGGCCGCGTCGATGTCGAAGGTACGGCCCGACCCGGCTCCTATGACCTGGATGATCGCCCCGCACTCGGCGTTCTTCAGCATGTCCGTCACGGACGACTTCTGGACGTTGAGGATCTTGCCCCGGATCGGCAGCAGCGCCTGGAACTCGGAGTTCCGGGCGAGCTTGGCCGTGCCCAGCGCGGAGTCGCCCTCGACGATGAACAGCTCGCTGCGGTCGACGTCGTCGCTGCGGCAGTCGGCGAGCTTCGCGGGCAGCGACGAGGACTCCAGGGCCGTCTTGCGACGCTGGGCGTCCTTGTGCTGGCGGGCGGCGATACGGGTGCGGGCCGCGGCGACGGCCTTCTCCATGACCGTCCGGGCCTGCTGGGCCGCGTCGCGCTTGGTCGAGGTCAGGAACGCCTTCAGTTCCTTGCTGATCACGTTGTTCACGATCCGGCGGGCCGCCGAGGTGCCGAGGACCTCCTTGGTCTGGCCCTCGAACTGCGGCTCGGCGAGCCGGACGGTGACGACCGCCGTCAGTCCCTCCAGGGCGTCGTCCTTGACGATGTCGTCCTCGGCGACGCGCAACATCTTCTTGGCGCGCAGCACCTCGTTCATCGTCTTGGCCACCGCCTGCTCGAAGCCGGCGACGTGGGTGCCGCCCTTCGGCGTGGCGATGATGTTGACGAACGACCTGAGCGTGGTGTCGTACCCGGTGCCCCAGCGCAGCGCGACGTCGACACCGAGGTCGCGGGTGACCTCGGTGGGCGTCATCTGCCCCTCCTCGTCCAGAACCGGGACCGTCTCCTTGAAGGAGCCCTGACCGCTGAAGCGGAGAGTGTCGCAGACGGGCCGGTCGCTGGCCAGGAACTCGCAGAACTCGCTGATGCCCCCGTCGAAGCGGAACGACTCCTCGCCCTTGCTGCCACCGTCGCCGAGGCCGAACTCGTCCCGCACGACGATGGTCAGCCCGGGCACCAGGAACGCGGTCTGGCGGGCCCGCTGGTGCAGCGTGTCCAGGGAGAGCTTGGCGTCCTTGAGGAAGATCTGCCGGTCCGCCCAGTACCGCACGCGCGTGCCGCTGCGGCTCTTGGGGATCTTCTTGACCTTGCGCAGCCCGTTCCCGGCGTCGAACTTGGCGTCCGGGCCCGTCTTGGCGAACGTGCCCGGCACCCCGCGGCGGAAACTGATCGCGTGGGTGTGCCCGCCGCGGTCCACCTCGATGTCCAGACGGGCGGACAGGGCGTTCACCACGGAGGCGCCCACGCCGTGCAGACCGCCGGAGGCGGCGTAGGAGCCGCCGCCGAACTTGCCGCCGGCGTGCAGCTTGGTCATGACGACCTCGACGCCGGACAGGCCGGTCTTGGGCTCGACGTCGACCGGGATGCCCCGGCCGTTGTCCCGGACCTCCACCGAGGCGTCGTCGTGGAGGATCACCTCGATGTGGTCGCAGTAACCGCCCAGGGCCTCGTCGACGGAGTTGTCGATGATCTCCCACAGGCAGTGCATCAGACCGCGGCTGTCGGTGGATCCGATGTACATGCCCGGACGCTTGCGCACGGCCTCGAGCCCCTCGAGGACGAGCAGGTGCCGCGCGGTGTAGTTGGATCCGTCCCGGTCTGCTCCTGCCAGCAGCGCAGTGGACGGCACGGATGTCTCGGCGGTCACGCGGTTCGCTCCTCGCTGAATTTCAGATGGGGCCCCGCTGGGTAAGGGCGTGGCTCGGTTCACCGGTCAGAGGGTACCGAGGCCTGGTAGAGCCGTTGTAACGCCACCCTCGTCACCGAACCACCCTAGTCCACGGTCGCATACATGTTCGATCCCTCGATGGGGTGAAGCACACATCACGTTCCCTTCGAGGCATGAACCATTTAGGCTCCGGGCACGTCCTCATGAACAAACCGGCAACCCAGCCGGCGGGACCGACACTGACCGACCGCGCGAACCCGTACGACACACAGACACGCAATACGGCACATTCGCCGCCAATCGGCAACAGCCGGCCCCTCGGAAAGTTTTTTCGAGGAAAAGCCACGAGCGGGAACGTTTTGGGGCTGGTTGGATGTTGACCCTGGTACGACAGCTCGTCGAGCTAGAGAAGAGGCGACGTGACTACTGTTCTGACTTCCGCAAGCCCGCTGACGGCCGCCGATCGCTGCGACCGCTGCGGCGCCCAGGCATACCTGCGCGTCGTCCTGCTGAGCGGCGGAGAACTGCTCTTCTGCGCCCACCACGGTCGCAAGTTCGAGCCGGAACTCAAGAAGATCGCCGCTGAGATACAGGACGAGACGGAGCGGCTGACGGCCGTTCCGGCTTCCTCCGCCGAGGAAGAGCGCTGAATCCAACGCGCCCGACGACGAGCCGAATCGGCACAGGCCGATGAGCGGGCGGCCGCCTCCGTACCCCGGAGGCGGCCGCCCGTACTCGTGTCCGGCGGGCTCTCAGCGGCCGTCAGACGCCCCCGCGCTGCTTTGCGGCCGCGCCGTCCCACCCCAGCGTCCGCAGTACGGAGGAGACGCGCGTATAGACCCCGGGGCTGCCCGGGCGCCCGCAGCCGCTCCCCCAGGACACCAGACCGATGAGCCTCCCCCGGCCGACCAGCGGCCCTCCGCTGTCCCCCTGGCAGGCGTCGCGGCCCCCGGCCTCCTGCCCGGCACAGAGCATGGTCTCCGGGAGATACCGCCCGTCGTCGTTCCCCGGATACGCCCGCTCGCAGGACGCGTCGGGAAGCACCCGCACCCGGGCCGCGTGCAGGCCGTTCGCGTAGTCACCGGCGCCCGAGGTGTCGCCCCATCCGTAGACGAGGGCATCCGTGTCGGGTGCGTACGCCGGGTCGCCTTCCGCCGCCATCCCTATGACCGAGTCGGCGGGCAGTGCCTCGGAGAGGGTGAGCACCGCGAAGTCGCCCGCGTTGCTTCGGTTGTCGTGCGCCGGGTTCACCCAGACGGAGCGGATCGGGATCTCCTGCCCCCGGTCCGACAGCAGATCGGTCCGGCCGGCGATGACCCGCAGGTCGTCCACCTGTTCCGGCGGCGACCCGAGAACCTCCTCCCCCAGGCAGTGGGCCGCCGTGAGCACGGTGGTCCGGCCGACGGCCACTCCGCCGCAGAACTGCCCCGCGCGCGTACCCCCGAACCGGTCACGACTGGACAGGGCGACGGTCCACGGGCTGTCGGACACCTCGACCGGAAAGCCTCCGACGACGATGCTGTCGGCGGCCGCGGGGGCGGCGGACCCCAGCGGTATCGCGGTCGCGGCGGCCGCCAGCACCAGCGGCCGGGCCAGTGTCCGGGCACAGAGACGACGCATGCGGGCTCCTCACTCCTAGGTGGTCATGAGACACCCAGCGTGATCCAGTGCACCGTCTCGCGCACCCGCTGCTCAGCACGGAGGCCCGGCTCCGCACCTGGCGGAACCGGGCCTCCGTCGCTCGTACCGTCCGCTCGGACGGCCTGCTGCGACCTAGTCGAGGTAGTCGCGCAGCACCTGGGAGCGCGACGGGTGACGCAGCTTCGACATGGTCTTCGACTCGATCTGGCGGATGCGCTCACGCGTGACGCCGTACACCTTGCCGATCTCGTCGAGGGTCTTCGGCTGACCGTCGGTGAGACCGAAACGCATGGAGACGACGCCCGCCTCGCGCTCGGACAGGGTGTCGAGCACGGAGTGCAGCTGCTCCTGCAGGAGGGTGAAGCTGACCGCGTCGGCCGGGACGACCGCCTCGGAGTCCTCGATGAGGTCACCGAACTCGCTGTCGCCGTCCTCGCCCAGCGGGGTGTGCAGCGAGATCGGCTCGCGCCCGTACTTCTGGACCTCGATGACCTTCTCCGGGGTCATGTCGAGTTCCTTGGCCAGCTCCTCCGGGGTGGGCTCGCGGCCCAGGTCCTGGAGCATCTGACGCTGCACGCGGGCGAGCTTGTTGATGACCTCGACCATGTGCACCGGGATACGGATGGTGCGGGCCTGGTCGGCCATCGCCCGGGTGATCGCCTGACGGATCCACCAGGTGGCGTACGTGGAGAACTTGTAGCCCTTGGTGTAGTCGAACTTCTCCACCGCGCGGATCAGACCGAGGTTGCCCTCCTGGATGAGGTCCAGGAAGAGCATGCCGCGGCCGGTGTAGCGCTTGGCCAGGGAGACCACCAGACGGAGGTTGGCCTCCAGCAGGTGGTTCTTGGCGCGGCGGCCGTCCTCGGCGATGATCTCCAGCTCGCGCTTGAGCTTGGGCGCCAGCTTGTCGGAGTTCGCCAGCTTGTCCTCGGCGAACAGACCGGCCTCGATGCGCTTGGCGAGCTCGACCTCCTGCTCGGCGTTGAGCAGGGGGACCTTGCCGATCTGCTTGAGGTAGTCCTTGACCGGGTCGGCCGTGGCACCGGCCGCGGCGACCTGCTGGGCCGGCGCGTCGTCCTCGTCCTCGTCGGACAGCACGAAGCCCGCGTTCTCGGTGCCCTCGGGCTCCTCCGCCGTGGCCTTCGGCTCGTCGGTCGCCTCGTCCTCGAGAAGCTCGCCGTCTTCCTTCTTGGCGGTCGTCTTCTTGGCCGCCGTCTTCTTGGCGGTCGCCTTCTTCGCCGTCGCCTTCTTGGCGGTCGTCTTCTTGGCCGCCGCCTTCTTGACGGGTGCCTCTTCCTCGACGGCGGGCTCGGCCGCGGGCGCCGCCGGGGCGGCGGGAGCGGTCGCCTTCCTGCTGGTCACCGTCTTCGCCGCGACCGTCTTCGTGGCGGTGCGCTTGGCGGGACTCTTCGCTGCGACGCTCTTTCGGGTGCGCTTGGGCTCTGCGGCACTGACCATCAGCGTCACACCCTCTTCCTCGAGGATCTGGTTGAGGCTGCGCAGTACGTTCTTCCACTGAGTGGCCGGAATCTGGTCAGCTTCGAAGGCCCGACGCACGTCATCGCCGGCGATCTGCCCCTCAGCCTTTCCCCGCTCAATGAGCGCCATGACAGAGACGGACTCGGCGATCTCCGGCGGGAGCGTACGGGATGTGCTGGCCGACACGAACAACCTCTCGGAACGTTGATAAACGGCTTCCGGCCCCGTCCACGGCGGACGGGAGCCGACCACCGGCTTGGGAATGGGCCGACGGTGCGGGCGGGCCGGGGAGATGCACAGCGCCGTGAACGGCGTCCGTATTCCTTCCGCGGCTGTCACCTCTTAGGTCATCGTGTTGTTCCCAAGAGCGTTACGCCCAATCCGCGTGGCCCGAGTCACACCCCGTAAGCGATCAAAACCGGTCAGATCCGGGCGAACAAGGTCACCAACTCGCGCGTACCGGCTCTGCCGGCACGGCTCATCCTCTCATTCGCACCGTCGGACCCCGGGAGCCACGAGAGGCTCCGCGGGGTCCGACGGTGACGGCGGCGTGCCGGCCACTGCCACAGGAGGGGTATGGCGTGCCCGGACCGCGCCGCTGCGGCGGAAGGCGGTCAGTGCTCGCGCGGGGCGGGCACGACGCGTTCCACCTCGGGGTGGACGGTCAGAAGTTGGCGCATGGCCGCCTCGGCCGCCGCGCCGTCGCCGGTGGCGAGGGCGTCGACGATCCTGCCGTGCTGCGCGAGCGACACGTCGTTCGGCCGGTCACAGCCGGTGACCGGACCGCCGGAGACATGGAGGGCGGCGGAGACGATCCCCGAGAGGTGGTCCAGCATCCGATTGCCCGCGACCTGGATGAGCAGGGTGTGGAACTCGGCATCGGCACGCGAGAAGGTGAGCGCGTCGCCCTGCCCCATGGCGTGCCCCATGATCCCCACCATGTCGGACAGCCGCTGCTGGACGTCCTCACGCCCGTGTCCGGCGGCCAGGCGCGCGGCGAGCGGCTCGATCGTCCAGCGCAGCTCGCTCAGCTCTCGGCGCTGGTCGTCGCGCTGCGGCCCGAAGGCGCGCCATTCGATGATGTCCGGATCGAGGAGATTCCAGTCACTCACGGGGCGCACGCGCGTGCCGACGTTCGGGCGGGCGCTGACCAGCCCTTTCGCCTCCAGCACGCGAAGGGACTCGCGCACCACGGTGCGGGAGACCTCGAAACGCTGCCCGATCTCCTCGGGCACCAGCGGGCGGTCGGCGCCCAGGTCTCCCGAAACGATCATCTGGCCCAGTTGCTGGACGAGTTGCCCGTGCAGCCCGCGGCCACGGTTGCCCGCGGTGCGCCGGCCCACGCGGCCCAGCTCGGGCTCCACCCCTTCCCAGGAGGGCGCTCCGACGCGGTCGACGGCAGGCGTCTCGGCGTACGGGTAGCGGTCGAGTTCGCCCGGGTTCGCGAGGCCGGAGTCGGCGGAACGGGCGGCGGTCATCATGGTGTGCGCAAGGGTACTCACGCATCCTTTGTCGGCGCTGACCCCAACTCCCTTGAGGTCTTTGGTGAAAAGCACACGAAAGGGTGATCGCTCACCCCGTCGCAATTGACGCCTTATCGGAAAGAAATGGGCTTTCCCCGGGGAGTTGCGCACACGGTCGGAACGGAAGGGAGAGACAGGCGTCACCGCACCCTGCTGCGCAGGGTCATGAGCAGATACGCGCAGAGCAGAGCGGTCAGGGACAACGTCATTGCGCCGCCCACGGGTTGGGCGATCAGACGCAGCACCTCCGCCACGTACCGCTCGCCCCCGAACGGCCACTGGGTCAGGAGGACCTCGCGCACCCGCATCGGAAAGCCGGCGGCGGTCCGTACGGACGGGCCCTCCCAGACCTTCTGTACGAGCGGTACGACGACGACCGGAACGGCGACCACGGCCGCCAGCCCGGCGCTGGTGGACCGGAAGACGCCCGCGGCGAGCACTCCGGACCACGCGCACCCGACGACGAGTCCGAGCCAACCGGCGCCCGGCGCGGACCAGTCGGCGGGGAACCCCGCGAGTTCGGAGCCGTAGAAGAGACGCAGCACCGCGGCGTCGCAGCCCACGGTCAGGGCGGCCAGGATCAGTGCGGTGGCCGCGGAGACGAGGAGTTTGGCGGTCAGCAGCCCCATGCGGCGGGGCACGGTGCCGCGGTCCGCGGCGAGGGCGGGGTGGCGGAACTCGTCGCCGAAGGCGAGCGCGCCGAGCAGCCCGGCGCCGAGTGCGGCGGGCGGCAGCGGGAGCTCCCGCGGCCACGCGGCCAGGAGCCGTGCCTGCGGGGTGTGTCCGATCCGGGCGAGGACCACGGCGGTGACGGCGGACACGAGGAGCACGACCGCGCCGGTGACGAAGCCGGTGCCGATGCCCACCGCACGGCGGAGTTCGTACCGCAGGGGCCGGAGGGGGCTGGGGGCGGAACGGACGGAGAGGGGAGGTGGAAGCGGGACGGCCGTGTCCGGGGCCTTCGCCGCACCGGGCGTGAGGGCGCTGAAGGTGCGCGGTGCGCGGTGCGGGGTGAGGTCGGGTGCGGCCGGCCCCGGGGCTTCCGGGGCGCCGTCGGGGGCGCCGTCGGGGGCGCTGTCCGGGACGAGGGCCTGACGGGGCCCGGGGGTCCTGCGGCGGGCCGTCCCGGACGCGGGTCCGTCCGTGTCTGCGTCCGGGGCGGGCGCCCGGCCGGGGCCGGCGGGGGGCTGGGCTTCACGGCGGTGGGCCCGCGCGGCACCGGAAGGAGCGGAGGAGGGGCCGGCGGGCGCGGTGCGGGACGTGCTCGGCGCCCCGGTGACCTGCGCGCGATCGCCCTCACTCTCCTGCCGGTCCCGGTGCCGTGCTGCGGGAACCGCACCGGCTCCGGCTCCCATGTCCCCCACCTCGTCGGCGAGTTGGTGAACGAGGATGCCGTGCCGGAAGGCGGTCTCTCCGATGTCGGCGCACGTACTGCCGTACACCGCGAGCCGGTTGCCGCCCTCGCACACCACCTCGACGGAACGGCGGGCCGTGCGTGCCTCCTTGGTCACCAGGGCGGCAAGGCGTGCGGCGTGCGGAGTGCGGACGGCGACACGGGGACGCAACCGGGTCCGGGAGAACTCCGCGGCCTCCTGGTCGGCCACGACTCTGCCCCGCTCCAGCGTGACGACGTGGTCGGCGTTGCGCGCGGCCTCCTTGGGGTCCGCCGTGCTGAACAGGACGGTGCCGCCCTGGGCGGCGTGGGCGCGCAGCGCGCCGTGCAGCCGTCGGGCGTCGGGGGCGGACAGTGCGCCGGCGGGGTCGTCGAAGACCAGGGTGTGCGGGTCGGGAACGAGCGCGCAGGCCAGGCCGAGCCGTCGGTCCATGCCCCGGGAGAGGGTGCCGAGGCGTTCGTCGCGCAGCCCCTCGAGGCCAACGGATTCCAGGACCTCGTCGGCCCTGCGGGCGGGGACGCCGGCGGCCGCGCACAGCATGCGGAGATGGCCGCGCACCGTACGGGCCGGGTGCCCCGGGACGTCGCCCAGCAGCACGCCGACCTCGTGGGAGGGGTGGGCGATGCGGTGCAGGGGGCGGCCTCTGAAGTAGGTGAGACCCCGGCCGTGCTGGAGCTCGAGCATGAGTCTGAGTGCCGTCGTCTTGCCGGCGCCCGCTGCTCCGAGCAGCGCGGTGACGCGGCCCGCGGGTGCCTCGAACGAGACGTCGTCGACGGCGGGCGGAAGCTCCTTGCGGGGGTTGCTGGTCAGTCCGAAGGCCTGGATCACCCGTAGCAAGATAGCGTGCGATATCCGGTTTTTCGGGCATCGCACGGTCTACCGGCACGGGCACGGCCCCGCAGTCTCGCCCCCTCGTACGCCACGCGCGCGGGTCCGGCCCGGACTCGGCGTCAGACCTCGGGACGGAGCATCGGGGGGTTGAGGAGGGTCGCACCGCCGACCCGGAAGAGCTGGGCGGGACGGCCGCCCTGGCGGGTGGTCGTGCCGCCGGTGGGCACGAGGAACCCCGGCGTGCCCGTCACCTTGCGGTGGAAGTTGCGGGGGTCGAGCACCACGCTCCACACCGCCTCGTAGACACGGCGCAGCTCGCCGACGGTGAACTCGGGCGGGCAGAAGGCGGTGGCCAGCGACGAGTACTCGATCTTGGAACGGGCTCGCTCCACCCCGTCCGCCAGGATCCGGGCGTGGTCGAAGGCGAGCGGCGCGACCGCCTCGCCGGCGTGACCGTAGCCGCTCTGCTCCAGCAGTTCCTCCACCGGCGCCCAGCGGGCGTTGCTGGCGTCACCGCCCGCCCGTGGTGCGGGCAGGTCGGGGGCGAGTGCGAGGTGGGCGACGCTGACCACGCGCATCCGGGGATCGCGGTCGGGGTCGCCGTACGTCGCGAGCTGCTCCAGATGGGCACCGTTGTCCTGGGCCGGCTCGGCCGGGTCGTGGGCGCACAGCCCGGTCTCCTCGGCCAGTTCCCGCGCCGCCGCCTGCGCCAGGTCCTCCCCGTCCCGCACGAACCCGCCGGGCAGAGCCCAACGGCCCTGGAACGGCGGCTCGCCCCTGCGCACCGCCAGCGCGCACAGGGAGTGGCGGCGCACGGTCAGCACGACCAGGTCCACAGTGACGGCGAAGGGCGGAAAGGCTGACGGGTCGTAGGGCATGCGGCGATCATAGTCGTCTTCCTGACGATAAACACTCCCTTCGCCAACCGCTTCGACCACTGATCCACTCCCTGCCGACCGGCGCCCCGCCGTCCGCCCCGGACGGCCGTACGAGGAGACGTCGCGCCAGGTCAAGCCCGTGAGGAAGGGCCGCGACCCCCCGCTTCGGCAGCACTCGCCGCCCTGCCGGCCCCGCGCTCTCCCCCGCTCGTCACCCGGGGGCGCACGATCGCGGCGCTCGGCTCGTGGGCGCGCGCCCTCCTGCGGCGGCGGACGCCATGCGCCGAGGACAGGGTGCGTGAGCGGCGCCGACGGCCGGGCGGCACGCTGGACGCGGGCTCGGCCGGCTCGCGCTCCGCTGGTGTCTGGCCCCGTCCGTCGTCGTCCGGAGCACCGTCTCCCGAGTCCGCGCCACCTTTCCTGCCCTCGCGCAGGCACCGGCGGATCGACTCGGGGTCGAGGCCCTCGTTGCACGCCTGGTGCAGCAGGCGGGCGAAGAGGTAGTCGGGATCCGCACCGAGGGCCATGGCCAGTGCTTCCCGTGCCTCCAGCTCGTCACCGGTGGACCTTCTCTGCACTAAGTCTCGGGGCGAGGCTGGGCGGTTAGGGCATCTGGAATCCCACCTCAGCGAGCAGCTCGCGGGTGGTGAGGACTTCGATCCCTCGCTCTCGCGATCGGTCAGGTGCTTGGCCATCGCGCTGACCTGGGACTTCGACAGCTGGGTGACACCGAGGGACTCGGCGAGTTTCTCCACTCGGCGGGTGGAGACGCCCAGGAGGTAGGCGGTGGTGACCACCGAGATCAGGGCCTGCTCGGCCCGGCGTCGCCGTCCGAGGAACCAGTGCGGAAAGCAGCTGCCCTGCCTCAGCTTGGGAACGGCCAGCTCGACCGTGCCGGCCCGGGTGCCCCACTCGTGCGGACGACAGCCGTTGCGGTGGTTGACCCTCTCCTCGCTGACCTGCCCGTATTCGGGGTTGCAGAGGGCGTCGGCCTCGGACATGAGGGCGTCGGCGAACGTCTTGATCATCGCGCGCAGCAGATCGGGACTCGCCGCGGCGAGGTTCTCCTCGGTGAGGGCGTGCAGGGGCAGACTGTCGGGTGCGGTCATCGTGCTGATCTCCTTCGAGCTTCGACATCTCGAAGATCAGCCAGTGGCCGCTCTCATATCCGGGCCCTCACTCCGACGCCGGGCCAAACGCCCGGATCAGGCGGGAACCGGTACACCACTTCTCAGGACACAACCCCTGGCTGCCGCTGTGCGGGTCAGTCCGCGCCTGTTCAAGCGGGTTTCCGCTCGGAGCGTTACCCCAAGGACGGGATCCCTAAGTCCTAACACGAGGCGTGCAGATAGCCATACGATGCTTTCCGTGGTCACTCTACGCACTTACCTCGAACGACTGCAGGCCATCAACTCGACCGGGGAGGCAGTCCCAGAGACCTCCTACTACGGGCAGCTTGAAGCGCTCCTCAACGAGGTCGGCAAGACCCTCTCGCCAGCGGTCACCTGCGTGTTGACCACGAAGAACCGCGGAGCTGGTGTACCCGACGGTGGTCTGTTCGTCGCCCGACAGGCGGTAGCAGAGGCTGGCGACACCGCTCTGCTTTCGCGAGCGCCCGAGCGCGGGGCCATGGAGGTCAAAGGAGCAGCGCAGGATGTTGTTCGAGTCGCACGTTCCGCTCAGGTCAAGCGGTATCTGGAGCGCTACGGCAAGATTCTGGTGTGCACCTACCGCGACTTCCTTGTCGTTCGCCTGGACTCAAACGGCGAACCTCAGACCGGTGAGCGCTTCACCCTCGCACAGGACGAAGCCTCCTTTTGGGCACTCAACCCCAACGAGACTGAGAAGGCACGCGGAGTCGACTTCGTCGACTATCTCAAGCGCGCGCTGCAGGGTGACGCGCCGCTAAGTGATCCCGCTGACCTTGCCTGGTTCTTGGCTGCCTACGCCCGCACCGCGCTGGCCCGGGTTGAGGAAGTCGGTGACGTCAATACCCTCGCCACTCTGCGCAGCGCCCTAGAGGAGGCCCTGGGTCTGCGCTTTGAAGGCGAGGATGGTGACCACTTCTTTCGCTCGGCGCTCGTACAGACGCTGTTCTACGGTGTGTTCGCATCGTGGGCCTACTGGTCAGAGCAACAGCCGGAGCAGAGTACCCACCGCTTCACCTGGCGCCAGGCTCAGTGGACACTTTCCGTCCCGATGGTTCGCGTGCTCTTCCAGCAGCTGGCCACGCCAGCGAACCTTCCGGTGGGGCTTGACGAAGTACTCGACTGGACCGACGACGTCCTCGCTCGCGTAGATCGCAAGCTGTTCTTCCAGCGCTTCGAGGCGGCTGAGGCGGTGCAGTACTTCTACGAACCTTTCCTGCAGGCTTACGATCCCGCGCTCCGTCGCGAACTCGGTGTTTGGTACACGCCTTCTGAGGTCGTGCACTACATGGTCGACCGCGTCGATGATGCGCTGCGCACGCAGATGGGTCTACCTCTGGGTCTCGCCGACCCGAAGGTCCACGTGCTCGATCCATGCACAGGTACCGGGTCCTACTTGACCGCTGTGCTCGACAAGATCGTGGCCACCTTGAAGGAGCAAAGCGGCGACGGGCTAGTCGCTGCGGAGGCCAAGCAAGCAGCGCTGTCACGTATCCATGGCTTCGAGCTGTTGCCGGCGCCGTTTGTCATCGCGCACCTCAGGCTTGGGATCGCACTGCAGCGCCTCGGCGTGCCGCTCGACCTCAAAGCTGGGGAGCGCGCAAGTGTTTACCTAACCAACGCATTGACCGGGTGGGTGGACGACAGCGACCACCCAGTACTCCCGTTCCCCGAGTTCGTCGCCGAGCGAGAAGCGGCTCACGCTATAAAACGGGACCAGCGCATCCTGGTCGTCCTTGGCAACCCTCCCTACAACGGCTTTGCTGGTGTATCAGGACGCGAGGAAGGCGGCCTCGTCGAGCCCTACAAAGTCGGATTGACCCAGAAGTGGGACGTAACCAAGAACAAGCTCGACGATCTCTACATTCGCTTTTTCCGCGTCGCTGAGCGGCGCATCGCTGAGCAAACGGGTAAGGGCATCATCTGTTTCGTAACCAACTCGTCCTGGCTAGGCGACCCGTCATCCGTTGTCATGCGGGAACGGCTACTGGCCGAGTTCGACGACATCACGGTCGACCACCTCAACGGCGATAGCCGCGAGACCGGCAAGAAAACACCTGATGGGGCCCCTGACCCTTCCATCTTCAGCACGCGCTTGAACCCGGCTGGCATCACACGAGGCGTGGCCATCGGCATGCTTGTCCGGGCTGCCGATCACAGTGCTGCGTCGACGAACGTCCGCTACCGTGACTTTTGGGGACAGAACAAGCGCGAGCAGCTTGCTGCTGCTACGAATGACCCCGGTAGTGGACCTCAGTACGAATCCCTCGCACCAGACCAGTCCAACTGGTTTCGTCTGCTCCGCTGGACTCCACGTCAGGGGTACGCTGGCTGGCCGGCCATCAACGAGTTGTGCGCCGAGGACCCGATGCTCGGCTTGAACGAGAATCGCCAATTCGCCTTGGTCGACAACGACCGGGATGCCCTGGCTGCTCGGATGAAGACCTACCTGGACCCTAAGGTTCCCATCTCGCAGGTCGACCCTCGGCTCGCTCGGAAGTTCTCTCGCTTCGACCCCGATAAGGTTCGTAAGCGCCTGCTAGAACAGCGCCCGTTCGACGAGCAACGTATCCAGAGGTTCCAGTTTCGACCGCTCGACAACCGCTACGCGTATGTCGAGACCGAGGCCAAACTCTGGAACGAATCACGGTCAACGCTAGTCGCTGCTGCGGAAACATCATCCCGGTTCCTGCTAGTACGCCGACGTGCCCCGCGCGCGCTCGACGGTGCGGCCGTTCACCTTTCAGACTGTCTCGTGGATCAAAAGGTTCTGTTCACCGATGCTTACGCCATCCCCTTTTGGCTTTCGGTCCGAAAGGCGGACGACACCACCCCATCGTTGTTCGATCTCGATACCGAGCAGTCGAGTGCTGCTTGGCGACCGAATCTCTCTGACATGGCACTGGACTACTTGCAGCAGATCGACATCGAGGACGCAGAGGTCAACCAGGATGCCGCGACGCTTATCTGGCTGCATGCGCTCGCGATCGGGACTTCTCCGCTCTACGTAGAGCAAAACGGTGAGGCAGTACGTTCTGACTGGCCCCGCGTCCCGTTGCCCAGCACCAAGCAGGGCCTCCTAAAGTCGGCCGCCCTTGGCGAAAAAGTGGCTGCTCTGCTCAACCCCGACGCAGTCACCTCAGCGCCCGGCCCCCGCGACTCGCGCCTACAAACCGTCGCGACCATCGAACGAACCGATGGCAATCCCTTGAACCCTGGGCATGGAGACCTTGCCGTCACCGCAGGCTGGGGCATCGTCCAACCGGGCAAGGTTATGCCGGGCGCTGGCAAGTACGACGTGCGCGGACGGACCGTTGCTGACAATGAAGGGCTTACAGGCGAGGAGCGGGACGCCCTTGGCGCCCAGGTGCTTGATATCTACCTAAACGATGACGTGCGGTGGCGTGGGGTACCTGGGGCGGCTTGGGACTACAAGATCGGTGGCTTCCAGGTGCTGCGTAAGTGGCTGAGTTATCGCGACAAGCGCGCGCTAGGCCGCGACCTAACTGCGGCAGAGGCCCGAACTTTCACAACGATCGCGCGCAGGCTCACCGCTCTCGTGCTGCTCGGGCAAGAGCTCGACGCGAACTACTTGAGGGTCGTTGACTCGGCGCATGTCATCCAACCCGTCAATAAGAAGTGACCTACCTACATGGGCCCAACACCCGCAAGTTGACTCATAGGCAAGCTTCTTGACCCTTCGAGTCGATGGTTAGGCCCTTAGCGGGGAGCGTCGTTGCCTCCTACCTTCTTCGTAGCTCCGTATGGGGTCTACGGCCTTCGGGTCCGGCATGGCTTCCTCCTTGTTGTTGATGATCCGGGGGTTGTTGCCGGACCCGAGGCATCGGCGGACCGCTGATGAGGGGCTTGAGCACCGGCTTCACCCGGCCTTGGACACACTTCCTGCAGCCCCGTCTACTCTGCAGGCCGCCAACTCCAGTCCTCGCGGCTAGAGTTACGTCATGGCCTCTACAGATGAAGATTCCCGGCTCCTCCCACAGTCAGTGCGCGAGAAGCTTGAGGCGATCGTGTTCGATGCCAATTCCTTCCCTCACGGAGCGCTTCGCCTGAACACGCTTAAGGAATGGGAGCGATGGGCACACTTGGTGGACCTTGAGGTCTGGCTTCCCGAGCCGGTCGTCTGGGAGCTTGCCGAACATGCGGCCAGTGCATGGACGGAGTTCGACGCGATCACGAAGAAGGCCAGCAAGGCCCTGACCAATGCTGGCGTCGAGGTGCAAGCGCGTTCTGCCCACACAACAAGAGAAGAAGTCATCCGCAAGGTTGAGACGGAGATTCGCGCACTCGGACCATCATTGCGAGTCCTACAACTGGACGGCGATGTCGCCATCGAGGCACTAAAGGACCAGGTGCTGCAGCGTAAGCCGGCCAAGGTCAGGGACAAAGTCAAGACTGGAGCCTCTGATAGCGCATGGCTCCGACAGGTACTGAAGACGGCAAACAACGACCCCGGCAAGTTCGTCATCGTCGGTAGCGACGCCGACGTGTACAAGGCGTTCGAGACGTGGGGGCTCGCCAAGCCCACGATGGTTCCTCTGCGGAATCTCCAAGGGGCGTTGTTCGTTCTCAGTGAGCCGGACGCCGACCTCGTAGAGAAGATCTCCGGGTTCCTCCGCGCCACCGTGGGCTCGCCACTTGAAGGAGGACGAACCCCGGACCGCGATCTCGTTCTCGGGGACATCAAAGACCCGGCCGCTCTCGTCGACAACCCGTTGGTCGACCAGATCAGTGATGTCGACTTGGTGCACCTGGAGGCCGTCGTCGGACTCAATCAGATCAAGATTAACCACTTGACAGGCGTGGTCAGCGCGCAAGTCTTTCTCTCCCCGGCGGTCGAGTACAGCGGCTTGCATATTGAAGAGAATGGCACTGTCTGGCCCCAGTCAGGGGCTATCCCGGGTGTCGTGATCCGCGACGTCATCAACTTCACACTTAGCGGCGGCTCAGTCATCAAGGCGGAGTCGCAATCAGGTGAAGCCGTGGCGTTCGGTGAGCAGGACAAAGCGTTCGAAGAACCGGAGAACGCATTTCAGGAGTTCCTTGAGGCGTTGCTGCTCGTACCTGGGATAGCCCTGGCACCAGGCATGAGTGAAGCGGTGACGGATCTTGAAGTTGGGGGCGAGCTCACAGTCTTTCTCGGTGATCACACACTGAACGTGTCGACGTCCGACACGGGCGACGGAGGATGGAGCGCCAGCCTCACACTTACCGCGGACGGTTGGTCCGACTCGATGAACCTGTGGTGTGAGTGGGATGCCACTAAGAACCCGTCCGAGATCCCGGACATGTTCCCAGCCTGGATCATCTGCACTGACCTCGCTAGCACTTGGCGTGTTCCCGGCGAGTGGGCGGCTCCGACGTGGATCATTCAGGCTTTGATTCCGAAAGAAGAGGGCCAGTCACCCTACTAGATGTAGTCATGAGGGTCGGCGCTCAAGAAGATACCCCGAGGCAGGTCGCCCAAGTGCACGAGAAGCTTGGCCCCCACTTCGAGGCCGCACGCTGCGCAGGAAAACTCATGCGGGTTGAGGAACACCTCCTTCGGGTCGACCACCATCTGGTCGCCGTCTTGGACGTAGACGGCCTCCGCTTCACCAGCCATCCACCCCTGAGAGCCGCAGGCCGGGCACTCCACTGGTGCTTCTCGGCTCATCGCGATCGTCGGCTTGCTGGTGATTGCGGCCAGAACTACGTCACGCTCTTCGGGTGACATGTGACCGAAGCGCTGCTTAAACAGCGAGCGGGCTTTGACCAGCAGAGCTTCCGCCGCGACGCGCTCTTGTCGCACCTGTTCATCGACTAGTTTGTCGTGCAGGATCAAGTAAGGACCCCAGTAGTTGGCCGGTTCAAGTTTCAGTTCTTTGAGAACCGGATCGACCAAGCGCAGACAGGTCGTAAACACTTGTTCGGAGTCTGTTGGGTCGTGTATCGCGCTGTGAGCAACTCCGTTGCGGGCGTCCGCTAGGGGTTCGAGGTCCTCTTTGCTGATCGGAATCTTTCTGGGAAGAAGCTTGGCCACCCGCAGGTAGGCGTCAACAAGGCCGATGGTCTTGACCTTAGTCAGTGGGCCTGCATGGGAGCCCAGGCCCGTGGCATGGAGCAACGAGTCGAAGTGCTTACCGTCGACAATCAGCGCAGGATGCATCCCGACGAGGTAGGCCTTGAGTAGGTGCTCCGTAGCGACCCCAGCATGGTGAACGGCGAAGTCGTGGCTCTCGGGGCCCTCAACAAAGGCCGCCAGTGCGGCGTTCATCCATCTGCGGGATGAACCCTTCAACTGCTCTGCATCCATGGCTGAACGATAGGACCATTGGATGATCAAGCGCTCGGATTTTCTCCAGCGTCCGCCGTACGGTCAGCTCGGGGTGAGGTCGGTCGTAAAGTTGTGCGGCGTATCGAGCCCAGTTGCCTCCGGACTTGCAAGCGGCGACCAAGAGTCCGTGAGGACCGCCGGCAGCAGCTGGGAGATGCCGAGTTCGATCAGCCCCAAGCAGTTCAGTCGCCACTCCAGTCGTCACTGTCGAAGACTGCGACTAGCGTGGATGGCTCGGTCTGCAAGCCATGGGCAAGCTTGATCAAGGTGGTCAAGCTTGGGTTGCGACGTCCGTGCTCGATGTAGACCACTCCGCGGAAGCTCATGCCACTTCTGCTGGCGAGCTCCTCAAGAGTGAACCCACGAGCCTCACGCAACCGGCGCACATGCATGCCGAAGGTGTGGAGTTGAGGGTCAGGCGGATCAAGGTGAGGCACGAACTTGACTTGACATCTGCGCCCATTTGACTGCCATGAACAGCTGTGCATAATCAGCGCTGAGTGCTGCGCTCCAGGCTTGTTGAGTCAAGAAGTGGCCGGCGATGAAGCCAGGACTCTTGGAGAGGACGCCTTTATGCCAGCCCCGAGGAAGTACCCACCAGAATTGATTGAGAAGGCAGTCCGCATGGTGATTGAGATGAGGACAATGAACCCCGGACGCTCTGGCATCATGCGACAGGTGGGGGAACTTTTAGACGTCCACCCAGAGGTACTTCGACACTGGGTCAAAAAATCGGATGCGGAATCTGGTCGAAATGCGGAATGCGCTATGAGCGCCACCGCTCGAGTTCGTCAGCTTGAGAAGGAGAATGCTGACTTGCGCCGCCTCAATAGGATCCTTAAGGCGGCTGCCGTCCTGTTCGCGGCGGAACTGGAACCCAGACAATGAAAGGCTGTGCCGCCAGCCTTCACCGTCGCACATCGACTTCGGGTAACAACGGAACAGCCTTAATCACTGGCAAAATGATCTTGTTTCGCGATGACTCCGCCACGGTCGTCTCTCGCCCTCCCAGTGGTCACGTCGTTGCCGTCTCCGTCAACGGGTTCACGGGAGGAAGCCAGGGCGGCCGTCGGCGGCGGTGAAGTTGTAGGTGGTGGCTTCGGCAAGGACACCGAGAGGCGGATCGCCGTTCTCGATGATCACAGCCTGGCCGGGAAGGCGAGCATGTCCTCGTAGAACCGGTCTACGACGGTGGATGTGATGCGCACGTCGGGTAGGTCAGGGTCCGCTGAGGTGTTCTTCACCTGCTGGCGGTAAGTGACCACAGGGGAGTCCAGGACAACGAAGCCCAGATGAGGAAGATCTCGTTCAATGCAGAAGCGGGCCAGGGAGGTGGTGAAGGCCGAATGCAGTACGGAACGCACGCCCTTGCCACGACCGGCGCTGGATAGTTGAGAATGAGTGACGGACCACCTGCCCGGTCATCTGTCGCCTGCGGGCTCTGACTCGGATTCAACATCCCCCCTTGCAGCGCCACCACTTGGCACCGATGGACCTACTAGAAATGTCACCGGAAGGTCGTTCACAAGAAGACCACAACCAAGCGGACAGGGCCCAGGGACCGGCATGCCCAACGGTGGACGGTAGTGTCGAATGTGGGTCGGTAATTCGTCGGAGGGGCCGGCTCTCGCTGCCGGACGGTTGACCGTCCGGCAGCGAGGTGAGGTCCGTGGCAGTCGGCTGAACAGCATGTACCTCACCGGCGAGACCCCACGCGATGCTGATCACCGATCTGTGAGCCGGGGCCTTTGATGAGGAAGTCCCAGGTCAACGATGCCGCTGCGCTGGAGTCGCTGGGCTTGCGCACGTTTTCCGCGCAGGAACGTGAGCGTCAGATCGATGCCCTCGATCTCACCCTGCCAGCCCTCGGCGACCGCCCGGGTGCGGCGGTCGACCAGGTCCTGCTCCAGCTCGTCCAGACGGGACAGCATCTTGGGATCAATGCTCAGCATCGGGCAGCGGATGCAGGCGTGTTCGTGCGCGCAGGACGTCCCGTAGGGCCGGCCGCAGGACCCCAGCTCGACCCGACGCTTATCGAAATGCTGCTGGAAGTCGCTCCACTCCTCGCCACTGGGCTCGCGGTATTCATCCTTGGGCCGCTCAGCTCGGCGCCGAGCAAGGAACTGCTGGTACTGACTGATCACGTCCTCGTCGAACACCGCGACGTAACCGCGGGTAGTGCGGATATCGAGATGTCCGAGCAGGGCGGCACCGATGTGGATCGGCAGGCCGTTGTTCACGAGCTCCGTGGCGAACAGTCTCCGGAAGTCATGAGGCGCGAACCTCACCCCCGCAAACTGCGGATGTGTGACCGCGAGGGTGTCGCAGGCCCGTTTGATCATGCGCCAGACGGTCGTCGTGGACATGCCGCGCTGGACGCCGCCGTGGAAGGTCTGGAACAGGTAGGGAAGTTCCTCGCTCCAGACCTTTTCGTGCAGGTCGTAACGGGCGCAGACCGGGACAGTGCCGTGGTGGTTGCGGTGGCGTCGGATGATTTGCGCGATCACGTGGAACAGCTCGGCCGACATAGGGATGACCCGTTCCCGGTCACTCTTGGACGGGGAGACGACGAGCAGGGCCACGACTTCACCGCTGGATCGCTGGTATTGCCGGACGCTGAGGTGGGTCAGCTCGGTCAGTTCCTCGGCCCGCAGGCCCGCGAGCCGCAGCGTCTCGACGACGGCCCACTGCCAGAAGACGGTGTTCTCGTCCCTGGAGAGGTGGACGAGTTCACCGGTGGCGCGGTTCACCGCCCGGACCGGCGGGCGGTTGTGCCGCTGGTCCTTGGTCGAGACCCGCAGCCAGACAGTGCCGTCGACGGTGAACTCTTCGCCGTTCTGGACCTGCCGGGCGGCATCAAGCATTGTCCGCAGCCGGTGCCAGGTGTCGTTGACGTACTGGGACAGGACCGGCAGGAGGGGCTGGCGGTCGCGGGTGCGGTTGGCCATGCGTTCTTGTAGCCGACGCCTGCGCAGGTGGAACCAGCGCAGGTCAGCGTCGCGGACCGGACAGGGGGCGGACCATTTCGACCAGCGCTCCGGCTCGGCGACGGCCCAGGTCTGAAGGTCCAGGTAGAGGGCGCGGACGGCCATCAGCGGCCCGTCGACGTCCAGCCGCGGCTTGCCGTTGGGCAGAACTAGCAGCCATTCCTTCCAGCTGGTAAAGGTCTCTTCCGACAGCCGCAGGTCCTGTTGATCCGGGTTAATCTCCTCGATCTGCTTCCAGAACACCCTGACCAGCAGGTTGGTCAGCTGTCGCAGCGTGGAGTAGTCCAGCCCGGCGGAGCGTCGGCGGATGTACTCGACCAGGACGTCACGGACCTCCCGGTTGCGCAGGCGGTGACGGTCGACGGCCTCCTCGACGGAGATCTGCCCGCGAGTCACGGCCGCCCGGAAACTGCGGGGCGTGGAGGCAGGGAACTGCCCCATGTCGTGCAGGATCGGCCAGGCTAGAGTCCCGGCAAAGGTGCCCGATTCCGAGTTCTCGCCGGCGAGGCCGTGGGCGCGGGACTCGACGGCGTAGTGCATCAGAGCCTCGGGGGTCAGGTCCTTCAGATCGATACCGAAGACGGTCAGCGCGCAGCAGACGTCGAATTTCGCCTTGGTGCGGCGGGCCTGTGCCATCGGCAGCTGGTCGGCCCGGACGCAAAATTCTTCCAGCCACGGGTCCTTCGCAACACTGCGGAACCACGGTGCGTAGCGGAAGAAGCGGTTGCAGCGAAAACCCAGCAGGGTGGGGCGGACCAGCCGCATGGAGAAGGCGTAGCCGGCCGCGAGGTTCAGGCGGTTGCGCAACTGCTTGTTGTCACCCGCGGCGTCTGCGACCGGTCGGCCTTGGTCGTGCCCGGACGCTTCCCATCGCTCTTGCCAGGTCGTCCCAGGAAACGTGGCGAGGTGGGCAAGGAAGTCCCGCATGGAACCCCGCTGTCTCCACTTCCATGGTTCGGACTGCGAGAAGTGATCGGCGGTGACCTCGATGATCTCCTCGGCCGGTGCGGTGCTGAAGTCACCCAGTGAACGGGGCGGCCGGGCCGGGGGCGGAGGCGGCGCTGGGGTGATCGCGGTCGGCGCGAAGTTGTCGACCTGGATAGTGCCGTCGAGTTGGTGGCGGCGGACCCGGTTGGTCGTCGGTCCCTGTAGCCGCAGGCTGTTTCCGACCTTATTGCCCGCCACCGAACACCGCCTCAATGTCGTCTGCGGCGTACTGGGTGGGCCAGGACGTCGGCTGAACGGGCCGAGAGTAGTGGGCCGCGAGCTTGTCGACCAGGTCGTCCAGGCCGACGACCGTGTAGAGCTCGGTGGTGCTGATATGCGCGTGTCGCAAGATCGTCTGTACTTCCACGAGCGTGAGTTCCGGGTCTCGGGCCATGCGGGTGGCGGCAGTGTGCCGCAGGTCGTGCAGGGTCCAGTTCAAGTCGAGCTTCTCGACCGCCCGCTGGATGATCCGGCGGGCCGCCCAGTAGGTCAGCGGCCGAGGTTCCCCCCGCCGGGTTCTCCAGATGGGGACCCCGTCCGCTGGCAGGCCCGTCTCGTCCAGGTAGGTAGCGAGGTGGGCCAGGGCCTCCGGGGAGGCCGGGACGGGCTGCCGGGCTCGGGTGCCCTTGGTGATCACCCATAGCTGGCCCTTGGTCCAGTCGACGTCGCCGAGTTCGACGCCCAACAGTTCCGAGGCGCGGGCGCCAGAAGAGACGTAACAGGACAGCAGAGCCCGGTCCCGAGTGCATCTCATCTGCTCGAACAGCTCCTGCCACTGCTGATCAGACATGGCCCGCGGTTGTCGAGCGGACAGTTTCGGCCTTAACCGACCCCGTCGGTGTTCGGCCCGGGTCTTCAGCGGCGACCGGTGAGACAGCGCAGCCCTGCGAGCGTGATTCTCCGGTACGGGGTTGAGTACCGGTCCGCGGCCGAAGTGCATGTGGAAGGCGTAGAAGCCGTGGACTACGGTCAGGTTGTGCGCGATCGTCGCAGGTGCGTATCCGGCCCGCAGCCTGGGTTTTCCGGTTTCCGGGTTCACCGATCCGGCCTGAGGGCTGCCGGGGCGCCGGCGCTGCCGCTGAGGGTTGCGGGCGTGGCGAAACCAGCCCACCAGGGCGACGGCTTCCGCCTCGGTGACCTGTTCCCATCCCACGTCCAGGGCCCACAGAACCCGAAACCACCGGAGCAGGTCGTATGCGTAGCTCCGGCAAGTCTTAGGGCTGGCGTCGCCTAGCATCCGGTCTCGCAGGTACCTGCTGACCGGCTCGACCTCCCGGTCTGCGGCATCCACCACGAACCAAGGCAGCGATGGCGTGGTACCCACCGCTACGGCCCCAATACGGGGCAGCCGTAACCGCCCGTCAATCAGATCGCGATGAAGCGAAGGAGTCTCATGCATCCCCGCATGCTCACCACTCATGGCCCTTGAGACCAGCAGTTCCACTCGATAGTGCAGTTAACAGACCAGGCGACCCAGCCGGCGAGGGTGAGGGGCGCGGCCGCGTGTTCGGCGTACGGCCCGGCGCAGCGGCGGGCCAGGGCTCGCCACAGGCGCATCGCGGGGGCGGCCTCGTCGCCCTCCATCCACGCGGCCGCGCGGTCACGTGTCGTACGGTCCTGAAGTCCGAGGATCAGCACCGCCGCCTCTTCGTGTCCGAGCAGGTGGTCGTCGCGCAGGTCTTCGGCCGCCACCCCGGAGACGGGCGGGGCCCCGGCGAGGCGTCGCATCACCCGCTCCGCCGTGTCCAGCGTCTGCTCGGCCACCTCCGCGCGGCCGTCGGCGTCCAGGATCCGGGAGACCAGCGTCGCGGCGGCCGCGTCCAGGGCCGCCGCCTGCTCGCCCGCCGCCGCGTCCTCCCGGGGAAGCATCCTGGCCCGCAGCTCACGGAGGGAGCCGCGCACCTGGATGCCCGCGTAGGTGGCCGCCGCGGCCAGCACCGACGTGCCCGGCAGTCCCATGGGGAGGCCCTCCGCCGGGCAGCAGGTCTCTTCGTCGCAGCAGTACGACCAGAAGCGTCCGGCCGAGATGCACAGCGCTTCGACGACGGGGACGTCGAGGGCTCCGCACTCGACGCGCAGCTTCTGGGCCAGCGGTCGCAGTCGCTCCATCACGTCCCGTCCGGTCTCCCCCCGGCCCGGTTCCTGGCAGAGATAGGCGACCATCTGCTCGGGCCGCACCCCGCGCCGCTCGCTTCCGGTCACGAGGCCGTGAACCAGTTGCCCGGCCGCGCCCGCCCAGTCGTCCGGGTTCGCCGGGATGCCGAGTCGGGCGCGACCGCCGAAGCGGCCCCGCCCGTCCCTGTCCCGCAGGGCGGCCAGGACGATGCTGTCCTCGGGGCGGTACCCGAGCAGGTACGGCAGGGCGTCGGCGAGTTCGGCGGGGGTGCGCAGGGTGACCTGCTGTTCGTCCCCGGGGTTCTCGTGCCCGGAGTTCTCGTGCCCGGGGTGCTCGTGCCGGGCGCGCTCCGCCCGGCCCGGCTCCGCGGCATCCGGGATGTCGCCGTTCTCGAAGGATCCAGTCGTTTCGCTGTGGTTCGTCATGGCTCGACGATCTCGCGGATCGACAGGTTCCGCTTTTGCCTGTGGACAACTCTCGACAGGGACACATCACCCCATCCCGGGGGTGCCCTATCCGGCCAGGGCGAGGACCAGCGGGAGCACCTGGTCGGCACCGGCCTGGCGCAGGAGGCGTGCGCCCACGGCCAGCGTCCAGCCGGAGTCGGTGAAGTCGTCGACGAGCAGGACCGGGCCGGAGACGCCGGCCAGGGCCGTGGCGAGCTCGTCCGGCACGGTGAACGAATCCGCCAGGGCGCGCAGCCGCTGGGCGGAGTTGCTGCGGTGGGCGGCGTGCTCGCCGGCGTGGGAGGTGTGGGCGAGGCTGCCCAGCAGCGGGAGCCTGCCGACCCGTGCCACTCCGCCGGCCAGTGAGGAGACCAGCCGGGGACGGGTGCGGGAGGGCATGGCGACGACGCCCACGGGCCGCGCCAGGGCGTCGGGAGAGCCCCCGGCCCAGCCGCCCGGGGAGCGGGCCCAGTCGGCCAGCACCGTCACGACGGCGTCCAGCACGTCGTCCGGGACCGGTCCGTCCGCCGCCTGCGCCGACAGGAGCGGGCGCAGCCGGTTGCCCCAGCCGATGTCCGACAGCCTCCCCAGCGCCCGGCCGGTGAGCGCCTGCTGACCCACCGGGATCCGGCCCTTGAGGTCCATGCCCACCGCGGCGAGCCCGGTCGGCCACATCTTGCGCGGCTCGACCTCCACACCGGGGCGGTCCAGCTCGCCCGTCGCGGCCGCGAGGGCCGCGGACGGGACGGCCGGGTCGAGCCAGGGCCCGGCGCAGGTGTCGCAGCGACCGCACGGGGCCGCCTTCTCGTCGTCCAGTTGTCGCTGCAGGAACTCCATCCGGCATCCGGTGGTCGCGACGTAGTCCCGCATGGCCTGCTGCTCCGCCTGCCGCTGCCGGGCCACCCACGCGTACCGCTCCGCGTCGTACGTCCACGGCCGGCCCGTGGCGGTCCAGCCGCCCTTCACCCGCTTGACCGCGCCGTCCACGTCCAGGACCTTGAGCATCGTCTCCAGCCGCGACCGCCGGAGATCCACCAACGGTTCGAGCGCCGGGAGCGACATCGGCCGCCCGGCGTCCTCCAGCACCGCCAGCGTGCGCCGCACCTGCTCCTCGGGCGGGAAGCCCACCGAGGCGAAGTACGCCCAGATCGCCTCGTCCTCCCGCCCCGGCAGCAGCAGGACGTCCGCATGGTCCACGCCGCGTCCCGCACGCCCGACCTGCTGGTAGTACGCGATGGGCGACGAGGGCGACCCCAGGTGCACGACGAACCCCAGGTCGGGCTTGTCGAAGCCCATGCCGAGCGCCGAGGTCGCCACGAGCGCCTTCACCCGGTTCGCCAGCAGGTCCTCCTCCGCCTGCAACCGGTCGGCGTTCTCCGTCTTCCCCGTGTAGGAGGCCACCGGATGTCCGCGCTGCCGCAGGAACGACGCGACCTCCTCGGCCGCCGCCACGGTCAGCGTGTAGATGATCCCGGAGCCGGGCAGGTCCCCCAGCCGCTCCCCCAGCCACGCCAGCCGGTGCGCCGCGTCCGGCAGCTCGAGCACGCCCAGCCGCAGGCTCTCCCGGTCGAGCGGCCCGCGCAGCACCAGGGCGTCGCCGCCGCCCGTGCCCAGCTGCTCCGCGACATCGGCCGTGACCCGGGCGTTGGCGGTCGCCGTGGTGGCCAGCACCGGCACCCCGGCCGGCAGCTCGGCCAGCATGGTGCGCAGCCGGCGGTAGTCGGGGCGGAAGTCGTGGCCCCAGTCGGAGATGCAGTGCGCCTCGTCCACCACGAGCAGACCGGTCGTGGCCGCGAGCCTCGGCAGTACCTGATCCCGGAAGTCCACGGAATTGAGGCGCTCCGGGCTCACGAGGAGGACGTCGGTCTCGCCCCGCTCGACCTCCCCGTAGATCGTTTCCCACTCCTCCGAGTTGGCCGAGTTGATCGTGCGCGCCCGGATCCCCGCCCGCGCGGCCGACTCGACCTGGTTGCGCATCAGCGCCAGCAGCGGCGAGACGATCACCGTGGGACCCACGCCACGCCGGCGGAGCAGCGCGGTGGCTACGAAGTACACGGCCGACTTTCCCCAGCCGGTGCGCTGCACCACGAGAGCGCGCCGGTGCTCCTCCACCAGGGCCGCCACGGCCTGCCACTGGTCCTCCCGCAGCCGTGCCGAGCCCTCGCGATCGCCGACCAGTTCGGCGAGGACGGCGTCGGCTTCGGTACGGAGTTCCTCGTGGTCCATGCCCCCATGCAACCCGATGGCACCGACAATCGGCGAATCGGAGACGGGCACGGCGCGTGCCGCGTCCCATGCGTCGCCCGGCGGCGCTCCGGGTAGGGATATAGAGCGCACATCGTCCGATATGGGGCCGCGGTCTCAATTGCTCGTTGCCGCATCCCAGTTCGACAGGAAGAATTGAAGTCCGCTCCCCGCACGGCCCTCCGTGATCCGACAGGGCTTCGCTGCGGTGCGCGCTCCCCGAATCCGACCCTGCCCGCAGTGTGGGCGCGTAGCCGAAGGGAGGAACGTGACCTTCGGATTCGCTCCGTCCTCGGCGGCCTCGTTTTCGTCGTCCGCCGTTTCCGCCACTCGCATGCTCGAACCGGCGGAGTGGGCCGCCGCCGGAATCCCGCTGCTGCGCAATCCTCGGGAGGTCGTCAGCGGGCTGCACTCACGGCACCGGCCGGAACCGGCGACGGCGGTCGTGGCCGTGCTCGACCCGGACGAACGACTGCGCGCCAGCGCCTCGTTCACCAGCCGCCGCTCCCCCGCCGACGGTTGGATGTTCCGCAACGCGCTGCTCTCCCAGTTGCGCCGCGTCATCCCGCACGATCTGCGGCGCCGCACGCCGGTGCGGACCGCCGTACTGCTCTACTGCCGTGAGGGCGACGCGCGTTGGACACAGGAGGACGGCGCGTGGATGTGGGGACTGCGGGACGCGTGCACGCTGCACGGGCTGCGCTGCGGCGCGTACATCACGCTGACCCGGGACGGCTGGCAGGTGCTCGGCGAGGGCCGCGGCGGTCGCCGGCCCAACGCGGCGTCGGTGCCGGAGCCCTTCGCCACGGCGGAAGCGCCGCCTCCGCCACCACGCACCGGCGGTGTCGCCTCGGACGTGCTGCGCCGCGCCGCGGCCCGCTGAGCACCACGACCGCGAGGAGCACGGAGGACACGACGGGCCCGCCCGAGAGGTGACGCGGCTCGCCTCGGCCCGGTCTGCGTGCGACCGGCGGTCCGGTGCACGCCGAGACCGGTGGCACCCGCACGCCGCCCATGCCGCGGCTGCCGGAGGCGCCTCCATCGGTTCCGCTCGCCGGGCCGAGCCGGTGCGAGCACGGAGGGACGTCAGGTGTGCCGGCCCGCAGGAACCGCCGCCGTGCGGGGGCTCCTGCGGGCCGGCACTCTCCGTGTCGTACCGCCCCGTCCGCCGCGTTCGCCGGAACGGGCTCAGACGCCCGCGCCCAGCACCGAGTTGATCCGCTGCGGGTCACCGCAGACGATCAGCAGGGCTCCGGCCCGGGAGTGTGCCACGGTCAGGGCGGTGACGGCGGCGGCCTCGGGGCCGCCGTTGAGTGCGACCACGACGACGGCCCGCGACGCGGCACGGTCCGCGACGGCGGCGTCGGCGTAGAAGACGTCGTCGCCCGCGTCGTGCTGCGCCCAGTAGGCGGCATCGCCGAAGGACAGTTCGTGGGCCGCCCACGGGTGGGGGTCGCCGGTGGTGATCACCAGCACGTCACCGGGGGTGCGCCCCGAGTCCAGCAGCAGGTCCACGGCCTCCTCGGCGGCGTCGAGCGCGCCGTCGGGCGTGGCCGGGATCAGCTGGATCTGCGGAGTGGCCGGGGCGGCGGCGGGAGTGGCCGGGGAAGCCGGACCCGCGGGTCCGGGTTTGGCCGCGGCCGTGTCACGCGACGTGCGTTGCGCCGGCGGAGCCGGGCGCGCCGGGCCGGGGCGGCCGGGGCGCGGCGGGGCCGCGGGACGGGGGCCGGGTACGGGGCGGGGGGTCGGCGCGGTGCGGCCACTGGCCGGAGTGGCGCGGGGACCCTGGGCCTTCTCGTGAATCTGAGGCTCCTCGGGAATGAGAGGCATGAGCTGATATTTATCAAACGTTGGTGCGGCTCGCGTCGGCGGGTGGCACATGCCTGCGAGCCGAACCGTCAGAAATCGAAGCCGAGCTGACCCTCGATTTCCGGAGCGCTTCCGTCCACCCAACTGCGGACCTTCTTGAGGTGCCGCCACTGGGGCAGCGCATCAAGATACGCCCACGACAACCGGTGGTGCGGGGTGGGGCCCCGCTCCTCCAGTGCGGCCTTGTGCACGGGCGACGGATACCCGGCGTTGTCCGCAAAACCGAAGTCTGCATGGTCGACACCCAGTTCGGCCATCATTTTGTCGCGCTGGACCTTGGCGAGCACCGAGGCCGCCGCGACGGCGACGCAGGACTGATCGCCCTTGATCACCGTACGGACCTGCCAAGGGGCCCCGAGATAGTCGTGCTTGCCGTCGAGGATGACGGCTTCGGGGCGGACCGGCAGGGTCTCCAGGGCCCGCACCGCGGCCAGTCGCAGTGCGGCCGTCATGCCGAGCGCGTCGATCTCCTCCGGAGAGGCGTGCCCCAGGGCGTACGACGTGACCCAGGTACGCAACTCCACGGCGAGCTCGGTGCGTCGCTTGACGGTGAGCAGCTTGGAGTCGGTCAGACCGGCCGGGGGTCGGCGCAGGCCCGTGACCGCGGCGCAGACGGTGACCGGACCGGCCCAAGCGCCGCGCCCCACCTCGTCGACACCGGCAATGATCTTCGCTCCGGTCGTGGCGCGAAGGGAGCGCTCGACGGTGTGAGTAGGTGGTTCGTACGGCATGGCGCCCCTAGCCTACGCCGCTGCGACGCACGGACGACACCCCGGTTCCCCGAACGACTCCCGCCGCCTCGGCGGCCCGGTTCAGGGAGCGTCGGGCCGCAGCAGCGGCACCATCAACTGGTCGATCATTTCCTCGAGCTCGCGGTCCGTCCATTCACTTGCACAAATCTTCGAGCGGTACATCATCATCGCCGGGATGGCGTCGAAGACGTATCCGTTGGCCGCGTCGCGACGGACCTCCCCCCGCTCCATTCCACGGGTGATGACCTCGCGGATCATCGCGAGGGTCGGCTCCACCACACCCTTGATGATCACCGCGTGGAAGCGTTCGGCCTGCACGCTGTCGCATTCGTGAATCACCGAACGCAATGCGAAGCCCGGGCGGGAGTACATCGCGTCGCGCGCCCTGCGGCACAGCTCCAGCAGATCCTCGCGCACGCCCCCGAGGTCGGGAACCGTGTCGAAGTCCGGCAGCCCGGACAGCAGCGCGTCCGCGACGAGATCCTCCTTGGAGGGCCAGCGCCGATATACGGCCGCCTTGCCGGTCTGCGCACCGGCGGCCACGCCTTCCATCGTCAGGCCGTTCCAGCCGACGGTGCCGAGCTGGTCCAGCGCGGCATCGAGGATGGCGCGCTCCAGGACCGCGCCACGCCGACGGGAGGGCGGCTGGGCGGAGGCGGCCGCCCAGTGCGAAGCAACCATGTCGGAGGTCTCCAAAAAGCGGTGAAAACGGGTATTCGGGGACAAGGCGCGTCTCGCGCGGCCGCAACGGGGGATCGGACGCGCGACACCTCGGCAAGTGAACGGTTGCGTTCACTGTCGCCGGGTCACTAACGTTGAAGCAACAGTGAACGCGAGCGTTCACTAAGTCATTCGTGGGGGACACATAGTGACAACCTCTTCCCTGATCAAAGACCAGAAGCCGGGAGCGGCCCGCCGGGAGGGACACCCCGGCATCGCACTCGCCGTCATCGCGGCCTGCCAACTCATGGTCGTACTCGACGCGACGATTGTGAACATCGCGCTCCCGCACATTCAAAACGCGCTCGAGTTCAGCACCACCGATCTCACCTGGGTCGTCAGCGCCTACACGCTCACCTTCGGCGGCCTGCTCCTGCTCGGCGGCCGAGCCGGTGACATCCTCGGCAGGCGCCGGGTCTTCATGACCGGCATCCTGCTGTTCACCTTCGCGTCGCTGCTCGGCGGCTTCGCCCAGGAACCCTGGCAGCTATTGGCGGCGCGCGTCCTGCAAGGCATGGGAGGCGCGATCGCGTCGCCCACATCGCTGGCCCTCATCACCACCACCTTCCCCGAGGGACCGGAACGCAACCGGGCCTTCGGCGTCTTCGCCGCCGTCTCGGCGGGCGGCGGCGCCATCGGCCTGCTGGCGGGCGGCATGCTCACCGAGTGGCTCGACTGGCGTTGGGTGCTCTTCGTCAACGTGCCGATCGGTGTGCTGATCGCCGTGCTCGCGCCGCTCTACATCAGCGAGTCCGAACGGCACTCCGGCCGCTTCGACATCGCCGGAGCGGTGACCTCCACCGCGGGTATGGCCTTGCTCGTCTACGGCTTCATCCGGGCCGCGGACGAAGGCTGGCGGGACAACCTGACCATCGGCTCCTTCGCGGCCGCCGCGGTCCTGCTGCTGGCCTTCGTCCTCATCGAACAGCGGGCCAAGGAACCGATCACCCCGCTGAAGATGTTCGCCGACCGCAACCGCTCCGGCACGTACGTGATCATGCTGAGCCTGGCCGCGGCGATGTTCGGCATGTTCTTCTACATCGTGCTGTTCGTGCAGAACGTGCTCGGCTACACGCCCATCGAGGCCGGCCTGGCCTTCCTGCCGGTCACGGTCGTGATCGCGCTCGGCGCGGGCCTGTCGCAGCGGTTCCTCCCCGTCTTCGGCCCGAAGCCGTTCATGATCGCCGGTTCCACGCTCGCCGCGGTCGGGCTCGGCTGGCAGGCCCTCATCAGTGCCGACAGCTCGTACGTCGGCGGCGTTCTGGGGCCGATGCTGATCTTCGGCTTCGGCATGGGCCTGAACTTCGTGACGCTGACGCTGACCGCGGTCTCCGGGGTCGCCCAGCACGAGGCGGGCGCGGCGTCGGGGCTGCTCAACGCGATGCAGCAGGTGGGCGGATCGATCGGTCTCGCCATCCTGACGACGGTCTTCGGCACGGCCAGCAAGGACGAGGCGGAGAAGCAGGTGCCGGACTTCCTCACCAACGGATCACCGGAACAGAAGGCGGAGTTCGCCCAGACGCACCAGCTGCCCGCGCCGTGGTCGCACGACGTGCTGGCGCAGGGCATCTCGGCCGCCTTCATCCCGGCCGCCGCCATGGCCGTACTCGCCCTGGCCACGGCGTGGCTGGTGATCCGGGTACGGAAGAGCGACCTGGAGGCGCTGTCCGGCTCGGCCGGGCCGGGCATGGGCTGATCCCTCGGCACCGCAGGCCGGGTGGAAACCACCGGCGGGCGCCCTGCACGCCCGCCGGGGCCGGCCCCGGCGGGTCGCGGTTCCGGTCAGGCGCCCGCCGTCATCCAGGCCGGCAGCGCCTCGACCCGTCCCGCCCACTCGGCGGGGGGCGCCCCGCCCTTGCCCGCCGCGACCACCCCGCCCACGATGGCGCAGGTCGTGTCCACGTCTCCGCCGACCTGTGCGGTCGTCCAGAACGCGGTCTCGTACTCCCCGAGGGCGCGGGCCGCGGACCAGAGGGCGAAGGGGACCGTGTCGTGCGCGGTCGTACGCCGGCCGCAGCCCAGGACCGCCGCGACCGTGGCGGCGTCGCTGTAGTCGAGCATGTCCCGGGCACGACGCAGTCCGGCGCCCACCGCGCTCTTCGGTACGAGCGCGATCACCCCGTCGAGGAGCGCGTGCGCCGGGGGCGGGCCGGCCGGATCGGCGGCCAGGGCCGCGGCCGCCGCGACGGCCATGGCCCCGACCACCGCCTCACGGTGCTGGTGCGTCGGATAGGCGGAGATCTCCGCCTGGTGGGTCGCCTGTTCCGGGTCGTCCGCGTACCAGGCACCCAGCGGCGCGATGCGCATGGCGGCGCCGTTGCCCCAGGAGCCCTGGCCGTTGAACAGCGCCGCGGCCAGCTCGCGCCAGTCGCCGCCTTCCCGGACCAGCCGCAGCAGCCGGTTGACCGCGGGGCCGTAACCCCGGTCGAAGTCGTGGTGGTGGGCGAAGGAGAGCGCCAGCGCGTCCTGGTCGATGCGGTGGTGGGCGGCCAGGACGGAGACCACGGAACAGGCCATTTCCGTGTCGTCCGTCCACTGCCAGGTGCCGGGCGGCAGCTCGCGGCGCCCCAGCAGCGGATAGTTCACGGGAACGAAGAACTGTGAGCCCAGCGCGTCCCCCACCGACAGTCCGCGCAGGCTGGAAAGGGCGCGGTCCAGGCGCCCGTCGGAAGAAGAATGAGCGGTCATCGCCCTGCCACTCTATCCGGTGATCCCGTACGGTTCCGGATCTCGCCAGCGTTCGAAGGGCCGGTCAAGGGTGTACTTGCCGTCCTCCCCGAGAACGAGCATCCGCATCTCGGCGTTCCCGGGGTTGGACAGCGACTCGAACTCCGCGACCGTCCAGTGGAACCACCTCATGCAGAACAGCCGCATGGCGAGCCCGTGGGTCACCAGGAGCACGTTCGGCGGGTGGTCGGGGTCCTCGAAGCTGCGGAACAGGCTCTCCAGGAAGTTGCCGACGCGGTCGTACACGTCGGCGCCGGACTCGCCCTGGGCGAAGCGGTAGAAGAAGTGCCCGTAGGCGTCGCGGTAGGCCTTCTGGAGCCGGACGTCGTCGCGGTCCTGCCAGTTGCCCCAGTCCTGTTCGCGCAGCCGGGGCTCCTCGCGGATCCGTATCAGGTCCGGGTCGAGGCGGAAGGCCCGGAGGGTCTCGTGGGTACGGCGGTACGGCGAGACGTACACGCTGATCCGCTCGCGGCCGAACACCTCGCGCAGCCCCTTGCCGGTCTCCTCGGCCTGTGCCCTGCCCCGGTCGGTGAGGGCCAGCGCGTGGTCGGGTTCGCGCTCGTACACGGTGTCATCGACGTTGCCGGTCGACTCGCCGTGCCGGACAAGGACGATGCGCCGTGGTCGTGCCATGCCAGAACCCTAGATCGAGCCGGCCGGAAACCAAGCACTCGTACGGCCCCGTACGGCGTACATCACACACACCACACAGCCTCCGCGCCTGGGCGAGAGGCCGTGCGGGTCCGGCACTCAAACGGTCCAGGAGGGTTCCAGCTGCACGATGTCGCCGGTCAGGGCCGCGATATCGGCCTCCGTCCGGGCGCGCAGGGCGAGCCGCTCGATTCGCTCGGTGCGGTACTTCCCGTGTTCGGCGGCCGACAGCCACATGGACAGCACGAGGTACTCGTTGTAACTCTCTCCGGGGGCTTCGCCGAACAGCCCGCGGATCATGCCCGGCGAGCCGGCCATCGCCGGGTTCCAGACCTTCTCCTGCATGAGGACGTAGTGCTCGGCCCGTTCCTCGTGGACCCGGCACAGAGCCACCCGCAGCACGTCGGCGTCGGTGAAGCGCGGCTCGAATCCGGTCTTCACGTCGAACCGGTGGTCGAAGAGCCTGACCTGGGCGTCCTTGAAGGTGCCGGCCTGGGCCGAGGCCAGCCTGTCGTGGGAGCGGGCCATGAAGGAGTCGTAGAAGGCACGGCTCTCCCAGAAGGCGAAGACGTGCGCCACGTCCGGGCGCGCCCGGCTCCAGCCACCCCCCTGTCCCCGAAAACCCGGCTCCCCCGGAAGCCCCGCCCACTTCCGCTGCCCCCGTTCGAAACCGCGGCGGTCCACCACGGTGCAGCGAATCCACTTGACCAGCACCGCGCCATGGTAAGGCCAGGGAACGCGGCACCGGTCGCTCTCCGCGGGACCGCTTGCCCGCACCCCCGTCCCGGTGCGTGGCAGGATGGACAACCGGCCGTCACCGCCCGGCAGTTCGGAGGGCCGGGCAGGGCGGGGGACCTGGGAAGGGGAAGTCTGTGAACGGCCTCAGCAAGGGCATGCGCAAGGTCGAGGTCGCGCTGCGGTGGGACCCGAGTCCGGCGGGGCGGCCGGCCGCCGACCTGGACCTGGTCGCCGGGACCTACACGGTGGACGATCCGTACGGCGCGCCGGCCTATCTGGTGCACTTCGACAGCCGCTCGCCCGACGGCACGATCTATCTCAACCGGGACAGCAAGGACGGCAAGGGCTTCGGGTTCGACGAGGTCATGACGCTGGAGCTGGAGCGGCTCGACGCCCGGTACACGCGCGTGGTGGTCGGCGTCGCCATCCAGCAGCACACCGAGGAGCGGACCTTCGACGACGTCGCGAACCCGGGCCTGCGCATCCGCGAGGGGTACACGGACCTGGCCTCGGAGGACTTCGCCGGCGTCCCGGACGCCACGGCGGCGACGGTCGCCGAGTTCGCCCGGGACGAGACGGGGGCGTGGGAGTTCCGGGCCGGCGTCCACGGCTTCGAGGGCGAGGACCTGACGGCCTTCACCCGTGTGATGGGCGCCCCGCGCAGGCCTTGACGGTGCCGTGCATGAGTAAGGGGCGACCGCCACGGCGGTCGCCCCTTGCTCATGAGCCCCTACGAGCGGCTACGCGTCAGCTGCACCCGCTGGTCGAACCGCAGCCCTCGCAGATGTAGCAGGATCCGGCGCGCTGCATCTTCGTGCCGCAGGAGAAGCACAGCGGGGCGTCGGCCTGGATGCCCAGCTGCATCTCCACCAGCTCGGCGCTGGTGTGCGCCTGCTGCGGAGCGGGCTTGGCGGACTCGGCCTCGGCCTTCGGCGTGGCGACGGCCTTCACCTGGGCGAGCGGCGCCGACTGGGCCAGGCCCTCGACGTCCAGCTCGTCGTCGGACGGCTCGTACGAACCCGTCTCCAGGTGGCGCTGGCGCTCCTCGGCGGAGTGGATGCCGAGCGCGGAGCGCGTCTCGAAGGGCAGGAAGTCCAGTGCCAGGCGGCGGAAGATGTAGTCGACGATCGACTGCGCCATCCGCACGTCCGGGTCGTCCGTCATGCCGGCCGGCTCGAAGCGCATGTTGGTGAACTTCGAGACGTACGTCTCCAGCGGCACGCCGTACTGGAGCCCGACGGAGACCGCGATGGAGAAGGCGTCCATCATGCCCGCGAGGGTCGAGCCCTGCTTGGACATCTTGAGGAAGACCTCGCCGAGACCGTCGTCCGGGTAGGAGTTGGCGGTCATGTAGCCCTCGGCGCCGCCGACGGTGAAGGACGTGGTGATGCCGGGGCGTCCCTTCGGGAGGCGCTTGCGGACCGGGCGGTACTCGACGACCTTCTCGACCGTCTCGCGGATGGCCGCCTCGGTCTTCTCGGTGATCTCCGCCTTCTCGTCCTTGGCCGACTTGGTCTTCGCGGAGAGGGGCTGGCCGACCTTGCAGTTGTCGCGGTAGATGGCGAGCGCCTTGACGCCCATCTTCCACGCCTCGAAGTAGACCTCCTCGACGTCCTCGACGGTCGCCGACTCCGGCAGGTTGACCGTCTTGGACAGGGCGCCGGAAATCCAGGGCTGGATGGCGGCCATCATGCGGACGTGGCCCATCGCGGAGATGGAGCGCTCGCCCATCGCGCAGTCGAACACCTCGTAGTGCTCGTGCTTGAGACCGGGCGCGTCGACCACGTTGCCGTGCTCGGCGATGTGGGCGACGATCGCCTCGATCTGCTCCTCCTGGTAGCCCAGGCGGCGCAGGGCCTGCGGGACGGTGCCGTTGACGATCTGCATCGAGCCGCCGCCGACCAGCTTCTTGAACTTGACCAGGGCGAGGTCGGGCTCGAGGCCGGTGGTGTCGCAGGACATCGCGAGACCGATGGTGCCGGTCGGGGCGATGACGGACGCCTGGGAGTTGCGGAAGCCGTTCTTCTCGCCGAGGCGCAGCACGTCCTGCCAGGCCTCCGTGGCGGCGGCCCAGATCGGCGTGTCGAGGTCGTCCATGCGGACGGCCTTGGCGTTCTCGTCGGAGTGCTGCTTCATGACCCGCAGGTGCGGCTTGGCGTTGCGGGCGTAGCCGTCGTAGGGGCCGACGATCGCGGCGAGCTCGGCGGAGCGGCGGTACGACGTGCCGGTCATCAGGGAGGTGATGGCGCCGGCCAGGGCGCGGCCGCCGTCGGAGTCGTAGGCGTGGCCGGTCGCCATCAGCAGTGCGCCGAGGTTGGCGTAGCCGATGCCGAGCTGGCGGAAGGCGCGGGTGTTCTCGCCGATCTTCTGGGTCGGGAAGTCGGCGAAGCAGATGGAGATGTCCATCGCGGTGATGACGAGCTCGACGACCTTCGAGAAGCGCTCGGCGTCGAAGGACTGGTTGCCCTTGCCGTCGTCCTTCAGGAACTTCATCAGGTTCAGCGAGGCGAGGTTGCAGGACGTGTTGTCCAGGTGCATGTACTCGCTGCACGGGTTCGAGCCGTTGATGCGGCCGGACTCCGGGCAGGTGTGCCAGGCGTTGATGGTGTCGTCGTACTGGATGCCCGGGTCGGCGCAGGCCCAGGCGGCCTCGGCCATCTTGCGGAAGAGCGCCTTGGCGTCGACCTCCTCGATGACCTCGCCGGTCATGCGGGACGTCAGGCCGAACTTGCCGCCGTCCTGCACGGCCTTCATGAACGTGTCGTTCACGCGGACCGAGTTGTTGGCGTTCTGGTACTGGACGGACGTGATGTCGTCGCCGCCCAGGTCCATGTCGAAGCCCGCGTCGCGCAGGGCGCGGATCTTCTCCTCCTCCTTGACCTTGGTCTCGATGAAGTCCTCGATGTCGGGGTGGTCGACGTCGAGGATGACCATCTTGGCCGCGCGCCGGGTGGCACCGCCGGACTTGATGGTGCCGGCGGAGGCGTCGGCGCCGCGCATGAAGGAGACCGGTCCCGAGGCGTTGCCGCCGGAGGAGAGCAGCTCCTTGGAGGAGCGGATCCGGGAGAGGTTCAGGCCGGCGCCCGAGCCGCCCTTGAAGATCATGCCCTCTTCCTTGTACCAGTCGAGGATCGACTCCATGGAGTCGTCGACGGACAGGATGAAGCAGGCGGAGACCTGCTGCGGCTGGGGCGTGCCGACGTTGAACCACACCGGGCTGTTGAAGCTGAAGATCTGGTGCAGGAGGGCGTAGGCCAGCTCGTGCTCGAAGATCTCGGCGTCGGCGGGCGAGGCGAAGTACTTGTTGTCCTCACCGGCCTTCCGGTACGTCTTCACGATGCGGTCGATGAGCTGCTTGAGGCTCACCTCGCGCTGCGGGGTGCCCACGGCGCCCCGGAAGTACTTGCTGGTGACGATGTTGACCGCGTTCACCGACCAGAACTCGGGGAACTCGACGCCACGCTGCTCGAAGTTGACCGAGCCGTCGCGCCAGTTGGTCATGACGACGTCACGACGCTCCCAGGCCACCTCGTCGTAGGGGTGGACGCCGGGAGTGGTGTGGACGC
This sequence comes from Streptomyces sp. CCM_MD2014, assembly GCF_000772045.1. Taxonomy (GTDB): domain Bacteria; phylum Actinomycetota; class Actinomycetes; order Streptomycetales; family Streptomycetaceae; genus Streptomyces; species Streptomyces salinarius. The sequence goes on from NZ_CP009754.1 coordinate 2,384,248, forward strand.
GCTCGACGCGGAGTCCCTTGCCCGCCTTGGTGCCCTTGGCGCGGGAACTCCGTGCCGGACCGCTCGCCGTCTCTGTCATGCCGCCTCCCTGTACGGGCGAAAACGCCCTGAAGTGCCCCGATTGTTCCCGTGGGCACGGTGTTCTGTCTGGTGTTGCGGGCATCTCTCGCTGCGCCCGCAACAGGTCTCTGTTCGCCGCCGTCCGGCCGGGCCCGGGCGCCGAAGTCCGGGTCCGGCCCGCCGGTCAGTCGGCGGCGCCTGCGGGTTCGGGGACCTGTCCCGCCCCCGTGGGCCCGCGGTCGTTCTCCTGGCTCCCCGCGCCGGTGCCGTCGTCTCCGCCGGGACGCCCCGTCGTCTCCCTCAGTTCCGCGATCGCGGCCTCGAAGTCCTCGAGCGAGTCGAACGCCCGGTAGACCGAGGCGAACCGCAGATAGGCGACGAGGTCGAGTTCCTGCAACGGGCCGAGGATGGCCAGTCCCACGTCGTGGGTGGTCAGCTCGGCGCTTCCGGTGGCCCGCACCGCCTCCTCGACCCGCTGGCCGAGCTGCGCGAGCGCGTCCTCGGTGACGGGCCGGCCCTGGCAGGCCTTGCGCACCCCGTTGATCACCTTGGTCCGGCTGAACGGTTCGGTGACCCCGGACCGCTTCACCACCATGAGCGAGCACGTCTCCACGGTCGTGAACCGACGGGAGCAGTCAGGGCACTGGCGGCGCCTGCGGATCGACGTGCCGTCGTCGGTCGTACGGCTGTCGACGACACGGCTGTCGGGGTGCCTGCAGAAGGGGCAGTGCATGGACTCCGAACCCTCCTCACAGCAGACTCAACGGCCTCGAAAGGCCCTTCAGGCCCCTCGAAGCAGCCCCCAGCATAGGCGATCGCGGCGGGCTCGAAGACCCGGGGGACCACAACTTGTGGGCTGCTGATGCAATCCAACCACTAGATGTGGGGATTGGCTCATACATACACGCCGTGCACGCGTGTCGCGCCTGTGCGTACGCACCCCCGTCCCGCCGAGGCCCGCCGCGCCCACGCGCGCACCGAACGCGCCTGCGGGCGCGCGCGGGCACACGCACGGCCGTACCGCCCGGAAGCATGCGGAGATACCGTGGGCGCCGCGGGGAGGGGACGTGGGACTACCGCAACAGATGGGAGACCCGCCCCGTCGAACGGGATGCCGGATGGCAGACTGGAGCGACCTCCCGGGGGTTGTCGCCACGGCGGTGAAGAGTACAGCAATAAGCCCTTTTGCCCGCCGGGCGCAACGGTAGCCATACACCCAGACATGCAATACGGACGAGGGAATCGCGGTTTTTCACTCGAACGTGTGTTTGGCGCAACCTTTCGAAAGCTACTACCGTTGTGCAACAGGGAGACCATCGAGAGGGGCCGACGTGACCACCACCGCCGACAGTGCCACCATCACTGCCCAGGAACGCCCCCAGGGCCGACCTGAGCCGGTGCACGCGATGAGCGACGCCACGAATCCCGAGGGGCACAAGCGCTCCCTGCCGGGGCGACCTCCCGGCATCCGGGCGGACAGCTCGGGACTCACCGACCGCCAGCGCCGGGTGATCGAGGTCATCCGCGACTCCGTGCAGCGACGCGGGTACCCGCCGTCGATGCGGGAGATCGGCCAGGCCGTCGGCCTCTCCAGCACCTCGTCCGTGGCACACCAGCTGATGGCACTGGAGCGCAAGGGCTTCCTGCGCCGGGACCCGCACCGCCCGCGCGCCTACGAGGTGCGTGGCTCCGACCAGGCCGCGTCGGTGCAGCCCACGGACACCGCCGGAAAGCCGGCCGCGTCGTACGTGCCGCTCGTCGGGCGCATCGCCGCCGGTGGCCCGATCCTCGCCGAGGAGTCCGTCGAGGACGTCTTCCCGCTCCCCCGGCAGCTGGTCGGCGACGGTGAGCTGTTCGTGCTGAAGGTCGTCGGCGACTCGATGATCGAGGCCGCGATCTGCGACGGGGACTGGGTCACGGTCCGCCGTCAGCCGGTCGCCGAGAACGGCGACATCGTGGCCGCGATGCTCGACGGCGAGGCCACCGTCAAGCGCTTCAAGCGCGAGGACGGCCACGTCTGGCTCCTCCCGCACAACGCGGCCTACGAGCCGATCCCCGGTGACGACGCGACCATCCTCGGCAAGGTGGTGGCCGTACTGCGCCGCGTCTGAGCGCCACGGCGGGCGGGTGCGCGCGACCGCGCCCGCCGACCCGACCGGGCCCCGGGACCTCTGCGCCGGTTCCGGGGCCCCGCGCTGTCCCGGGGACGGGCCGGGCCCCCTCCGGGGGACGGCCCGTCCGGTGCGTGGGCCTTCCTCAGCCGCCCTCGGTTTGCTCGGCGCCCTCGGTCTCCCTGGCCTTCGCGTCGATCGCGGCGAGCGACCTGCGGACCTGGTTGCGGTCCGTGGTGAACCAGAAGTCGGGCAGGGACGCCTTCAAATAGCTTCCGTACCGGGCCGTCGCCAGCCGCTGGTCCAGTACGGCGACCACCCCGCGGTCGCCGGACGCCCGGACGAGCCGGCCCGCGCCCTGGGCCATCAGGAGCGCGGCGTGCGTCGCGGCGACCGCCATGAAGCCGTTGCCCCCGGCCTCCTCCACCGCCTTCTGGCGGGCGCTCATCAGAGGGTCGTCCGGCCGCGGGAACGGGATCTTGTCCATGACGACCAGCTGACAGCTCGGTCCGGGTACGTCGACGCCCTGCCACAGCGACAGGGTGCCGAAGAGACAGGTCCGCGGGTCGGCGGCGAAGTTCTTGATCAGCTCGCCGAGGGTCTCCTCGCCCTGGAGGAGGATCGGGTACTCCGGGATGCGCGAGCGCAGTTCCTCGGCGGCCAGCTGGGCGGCGCGCATCGAGGAGAACAGCCCCAGCGTGCGGCCGCCCGCGGCCTGGATCAGCTCGGTCAGCTCGTCGAGCATGTCACCGCGGTCGCCGTCCCGGGCCGGGCGGGCCAGGTGCTTGGCGACGTAGAGGATGCCCTGCTTGCGGTAGTCGAAGGGCGAGCCGACGTCGACGCCCTTCCACTGCGGCACGTCGTCGCCCTCGGTGCCCTCGGGGGCGAGGCCGAGCGACGCCCCGACGCCGTTGAAGTCGCCGCCCAGCTTCAGGGTCGCGGAGGTCAGGACCACGGAGCGGTCGGTGAAGAGCTTCTCCCGCAGCAGCCCGGAGACGGACATCGGAGCAACGCGCAGTGAGGCCCCGAACCGGTCGTGGCGCTCGTACCAGACGACGTCCCACTCGGAGCCGTTGGTGATCCGCTCGGCGACGTCGTGCACGGACTCCACGGAGGCCAGCGCCTGCTTGCGGACCGCGTCCTCGTCCTGCACGGACTTGTCACGGGTGGTGCCGATGGCCGAGATGACCGTACGGCAGGCGTCCCGCAGCGCCATCAGCGCGTAGCCCAGGTCCTCCGGGATCTCCTCGAGGCGGCCCGGCAGCGCCAGCTCCATCAGCCGCTCGAAGCCCTCGGCGGCGGTCTGGAGCTGGTCGGCGGCCTTCTCGTTGACCAGCTTCGCGGCGCGGCGCACCGCACGGTTGACCTGGCCGGGGGTCAGCTCGCCGGTGGCCACCCCGGTGACCCGGGACACCAGCTCGTGCGCCTCGTCGACGATCAGCACCTCGTGCTGGGGCAGGACGGGCGCGCCCTCGATGGCATCGATCGCGAGCAGTGCGTGGTTGGTGACGACGACCTCGGAGAGCTTGGCCCGCTCCCGGGCCGTCTCGGCGAAGCACTCGGCGCCGTAGGCGCACTTCGACGCGCCCAGGCACTCCCGCGAGGACACCGACACCTGGGACCATGCCCGGTCGGAGACGCCCGGCGTGAGGTCGTCGCGGTCGCCGGTCTCGGTCTCGTCGGCCCAGTCGCGCATCCGCAGCAGGTCCTGGCCCAGTTTGCTGGTGGGCGCGGCGGCCTCGAACTGGTCGAAGAGGCCCTCCTCCTCGTCCTGCGGCACGCCCTCGTGCAGCCGGTGCAGGCACAGGTAGTTCGACCTGCCCTTGAGCATCGCGAACTCCGGGCGGCGGCGCAGCAGTGGATGGAGCGCGTCGACCGTGCGGGGCAGGTCCCGCTCGACCAGCTGGCGCTGCAGGGCCAGCGTCGCCGTGGCCACGACCACCCGCTCCCCGTGGGCCAGGGCGGGCACCAGGTAGCCCAGCGACTTTCCGGTGCCGGTGCCGGCCTGGACCAGCAGATGGGAGCCGCCGTCGATTGCTTCCTCGACGGCTTCGGCCATGGCCACCTGGCCGGGACGCTCCGTGCCGCCGACGGCGGTGACGGCGGCGTGCAGGAGTTCGGGGAGTGAGGGCTTCGTCATAGCGCGACCACCCTACGGCCCGGCACTGACAAACGGGGCGGCAAGGCGGGTACGAGGGGTGAGGGACTGCCGGGGTCGTGCGTGCTACGGCGGTGCGGGGGCTGTGGGGACGGCCGGTGCAAGAGTGGCTCCTGGACGGACGGGACGGGACGGAGGGCGGCGCGGGTCACGGGGAATCGGGCGCCGTCCGTTCCCGGACCAGGAGGGCGGCTCGCTTGCCGGGCAGGTCGATCTCGGCGTGGAAGCGGAAACCCGCGCCGAGGAACGCCGCGACGGAAGGTGCGTTGCGGACGTCCGGTTCGGCGAGCACCCGCGTGCACGCGGGCCGGGCGGCGAGGGCGAGGTCGCTCACGGTCCTGATCAGCGCGGTCCCGATGCCCTGCCCGCGATCGGCGCCGTCGCCGATCAGGACGTGGATGCCGGTGTCGTGCGGGCGGACGGGACAGTACCGGGCCAGCGGGTCGAGGTCGGCCCGGTAGATCTCCCAGTAGCTCATCGGCACCCCGTCCAGCATCCCGACGCACGGGACGCTGCGGCCGTCGCCGGTGAGCTGGGCGCGCACGTGGTCCTCGGTCACGCTCCGCGGCCCGGCCAGCTGCCAGTACGCGGCGACGGCCGGGTCGTTCATCCAGCGTGCGACCAGCGGAACATGCCGTTCGACTTCGACGGGCGCCAGGTGGAAGGCGCCCACGGGGGTGCCGATCGGCCCCCAGTCGGCGACGCGGTCGAGGAGATCCTCACGCGCGTGTGGCGCCCCCGTCTCGGCGGGGCCGTCCCCCGCGCTCCGGAAACGCGCGACGAACTCCCCGGGCAGGTGCAGGTCCAGGGTGTCGTCGGCACTCGCGTCGGTGGAAGTCATGGGGTCGCTCTTTCGGGGAGGGGCAGGGTGCCCGAGGGGACGGGTCGGGGCGGCGGACCGGTCAGGCGCGCAGCGGGTTGGCGATGGTGACGTAGACGGACTGGGTGTCCACCGGCCCCACGAGTTCGTCGAGACCGTGCAGGCGGGTCAGCAGGTTGGCCTTGCACCGCAGGACGGGTGAGTCGAGGAGGTGTGCCGGGAGCCGTCCGCCCCCCGGGGCCGGGCCGGAGGCGAGTTCGCCGAGGAAGCGGCGGAAGACGGCGAGCAGCAGCCGTTCGTCGGCGAGGCCCTGGGCGCCGAAGGCGCCGATGAGGCCGAACACGTTGTTGACGGCGAGGTAGTAGGCGAAGCGTTCGTCGGCGACCTCGTCGGCCACGAAGGTGTCGCTGTGCGCTCCGATCCCCGGCAGCCGGGCGTCGAGTTCCGTGCGCCTCGACTCCCGGAAGTAGTAGCCCTGGTTGTCGCGGTAGCGGCCGCCGGCGGGCCAGCCGTCGGCGTCCAGCAGGACGAGCGTGTTCTGCTGGTGCGCTTCCAGGGCGATGCCCGCGTGGGCGTCCAGCCACAGGACGGGACGTACCACGTGGTGGAGGTAGCGCAGGAACCACTCGGTGGCGACGGCGCCCGCCGGGCGGCCCGTCCGCCCGGCGAGCCCGGTGACGACCTCGGCCAGCCGGGAGCGTGGGGCGGGAGCGTCGCCGGTGCGCGCGTCGGAGCGGTCCGCCCGCGTGTGCGGCCACGGCGCGGCGAGGCCGGCCACGCAGGAGACGTCGTCCGAGGGCAGGAACGGGTTGTGACGGATGACGACGTCCAGCCCGCGCACCGGATCGCCGTCCGGTCCGTCGACGGCGAGCCAGGCCGGGTCGCGGACGATGTCGAAGGCCGGGTGGGCGGCCTGCCACCGGCGCGAGAGTCCGCGGCGCAGCAGGCGGTGGACCTCGACGCCGCGGTGGAGTTCCTTGCGGAGGTTCTCGCGGCGGGAGTTGGTGATGTGCAGCGCCAGCGAGAGCTTGAGCATGGCGGGGGCGCCGGTGCGGTGGACGGTCCGCAGGGAGGAGGTGGGATGCCACGGGGCGCCGCGGGAGCCGAGGTCCCTGAGCAGTCCGTCCTCCAGCAGTGCGGCGACCTCGGGCCGGTGGGTGACGGCGCGGAACTGCCAGGGGTGCAGCGGAAGGAGCGCGTATCCGTCCGGCGGGGCCGGCCCGTCCGCGGCGAGGCGGGCGGTCAGCCGAGGTGCGGTGACCGGGCGGCCGCGCTCGGTCCAGGCCGAGTCGGTGGCGAGTACGGACGGGGCGACGGCCATCCAGTGCAGGGGGAAGGAGCCGCGCAGTTCGGGTGAGTACCGCCGGGTCTCCGCGTCGGTGAGGCCCTCACGGCTCTTGGGGGTGGGGTGCAGGGGGTGCCCGAGGAGGAGTGCCTGCTCGGCGGCGAGGAACAGGTCGGGAGGTGCGGGAGCCGGACGGCCGGTGGCACCGTCGGTGTGTTCCGCGCGGTCGCGGAGGAATACGGCGGTACGGCGGACGGAGTCGGCCACGCGCGCGACGAGGTCGGGCCCGGCGGGCCCCGGGACGCCGGGGGCCTCCCGTCCGAGCAGCGCGGCGAGCGTGAGGGCGTCCACGGGCGGCGCCGAGGCGGGGGCGCCGGCCAGCCGGGGAACGCCGAAGCGGTGCAGCCCGGTCGGGGACCAGTAGGGCACGGGGACGGCCAGGGCGGTGCCGCAGGCCGGGAGCAGCAGGTGCAGGACGCCGTTGTCGGGCGCGGGCACGTCGGCCTCGCGGACCCAGCAACGGAGCAGGTTCTCGGCGGCCGCGGCCTGCGCCACGCCGTAGGCGTCGAAGCGGTCGCCGGTGTGTGGGCTGTCTTGGGAGGCGCGGGGACCGGGGTGGTCCGAGAAGACGGTGGCGGCCGGCCGCGGCCCGGGCGGCTCGGCGGACGGCGGCTCATGTGTGGGGGTGGTGTGCAACTCGGTCCTCGTGACGTGCGGGAGGGGGGCGGGGAGCGTCGGCGATGTCAGTGCGAGACGTGTGCCCGGTGGGGCGGGAAGCGTCGGCGATGTCAGTGCGAGACGTGCGCCCGGTGGGGCGGGGCGTGGCCGTCGCGGCGCCGGTCCACCGCCTGCACCGCGTCGGCCAGGCGGTCCAGGACCGCCGACGTCTGCTCCTCGGTGACGATCAGGGGCGGCAGCAGTCGCACGACGTTCCCGGCCGGTCCGGTGAGATCCACGATCAGGCCGCGGTGCAGACACTCCCGTTGGACGGCGGCGGCGAGTTCGCTCCCGGTGCGGGGCCGGTCCGGGTCGGCGGGGGCGCCGTCGTGAGCACCGTCCGGCGGCGCCAGCTCCATGCCGATCATCAGGCCGCGGCCGCGCACGTCCGCGACGCAGGCGAACTCCGCGGCCAAGTCGCGCAGTCGGGACAGTATGCGGCCACCGAGGGCGGCGGCGTGCTCGGCGAGGCCCTGCTCGCGGACGTGGGCCAGGGTCGCCGCGCCGGCGGCCAGGGCGAGTTGGTTGCCGCGGAAGGTACCGGCGCCGGACGCTCCGGCACCGTGCCGGGGGAAGCCGGTGCGGTGGTCGTCGGAGTCGTACCGGTGACCGTCGAGGGGGTCGCCGAGGGCGTCGTGGTGGACCACCGCGTCGAGCGGCAGGCTGCCGCCGATCGCCTTGGCGAGGATCAGCACGTCGGGAGTGACTCCGCTGTGTTCGACCGCCCAGAAGGCGCCGGTCCGGCCGACCCCCGTCTCGGTCTCGTCGGCGATGAGCGGCACGGACCGTTCGGCCGTGATCCGCCGCAGGTCGCGCAGCCAGGCGTCCGGCACGGTCAGTACGCCGTCCGCGCCGCGTACCGGTTCCAGGAGTACTCCGGCGGGCGGTTCTCCCCCGTTGGCCGGGCAGCATGCCTCGGCGGCCGCACGGTGGTGGGCGCCGGTGACGGTGACGACCGGGGCCCGCCCGGTGGCGGCGCGGACCAGGGCGACCGCGGTGTCGACCGGGTCGGTGCCGCCGGGTCCGCAGAACCGCACGCGCGCGTGGGCGGAGAGCCGGGGCGCGAGGGTGCGCAGGAGTTCGGTGACGAACGCGTCCTCCACCGGGGTCGTGAGGCCCATGGCATGCAGCGGGGCCCCGGAGTCGAGAACCCTGCGGATCGCCTCCAGCACGACCGGGTGGTTGTGCCCCAGGGCAAGGGCTCCCGATCCGGAGGCACAGTCCAGGTAGCGGCGGCCGGCGGCGTCCTCGACGGTCAGCCCCCGGGCCCGGACCGGGACGACCGGCAGGGCGCGCGGGTAGGTGCGCGCCGCGGTCTCCCGCGTCGGCTGACGCCTCGGCACGCTCCTCCGCCCGGCGCCCCGCGGCCGCCCGGCGTCGTCCTCGGACCGGCCGTTCACGGGCCGGACCCGCCCGAGCTCGACGCCCTCGGAGCCGGCTGCCTCCCGGCCAGGGCGTCCGGGGCGGCCACGGCGGCCGGGGCTCCCCCACCCCGTGCTCCGGGGTGCGGCGATCTCTCCGTCGCCGCCCGCAAGCCCCTCGTACGCGGATCCCGCCACGGCTTCTCGACCTCCCGCTGTCCCGGCACGACGCGTCGTGGCGGGCCCGTCCTCGGCACGGAGGACCGCGTCGCGACAGCGGACCCCCCACCGCTAGCAACCGCGGCGCGCGCGGTGGGTTACGGGTTGCCCGAAGATCCTTGCCGCGGGCAGGCGGCCCCCGCGCCCGGGCGGTGCGCTCGCGGCGGGCCGCCCTGGCTCACCGGGCGAACGCCTCCGGCGAGAGGCCCGGCCCCGGTCAGCGGCCCGACCGGCGCGGCCGCTCCCGGCTCGATGCCGTGCTGCCCGGCCGCACCGGCGCCCGGCGGCGCGGCCGGGCCGTTCTCGGCGCCCCCTCCGAGCCGTGGTGCGGGACGCCGTACGGCACACGGTGGTCCGGCGAAGGGCCTCAACGCCTTCATGAACCGCCCGTGGTCTCCTCGCCGGCGCGCCGGCGCCGCCGCCGAGCAGCGCCGGTCGGACGGCTGTGTCCGAACCGTTGCCGTTCCGTCGGAAGTCCCCCACAGCGGGCGCATAGTGTGTGGTGCCGTTCCAGGTCGCAGCCGCTGCGCGGACCCGGGCCCCGGAAGACCGGGCCGGATCCGCCGGGCGGCGCGGCCACTGCACCACGTTCGTTCACAGCAGGGGGAGTCAACACCATGCGATCCATACGGCCGTCGTTCAGCACGCGCGGAAACAGACGCGGGCGGCGCGGGACCTCCTCCGCGGCCGCCGCCGTGGCGCTCGTCTCGGCGCTCGCGCTCACCGCCACGGCGTGCGAGGACGGCGACCCCGAGGCGGGCGGCGACGCCTCGGCCTCCGCTTCCGCGGTCGACGACGGCAACGGCGGCATCCGGATCCCGGACCACATCAAGGACAAGCTCAAGGAACACGGGATCGACGTCGACGACTGGAAGAACGGCGCCTGGAAGAACTGGAACAAGGACGACTGGCTGCGCGAGGCGCAGGACTTCGTCAACCCGATCATCGAGGGCCTGTGGGACCCGGACCGGATGCGGGACGCCGAGGAGCCGGACCAGGAGGTCGACGACAACGACATCTCCGGTGACCAGGGCGTCACCGACCCGGAGCCGGCGCCCGTCGAGGCGGCGGCCGTACCGGCCAAGTACCACGACAGCGCCGCCACGGCCGGCAAGCTCCTCTTCGACTCCCCCAAGGGTTCGATGGTGTGCTCGGCGACGGTCGTGAAGGACCCGGCCCACCCCGGCAAGTCCAACATGGTCTGGACGGCCGGTCACTGCGTGCACGCCGGCAAGAGCGGCGGCTGGTACCGCAACATCGCCTTCGTGCCGTCGTACAACGATGCCGACATGTCGACGGAGGAACTGCAGAAGGCCACCAAGGAGGAGCTCGCTCCCTACGGTGTCTGGTGGGGCGACTGGGCGCAGACCTCGGACCAGTGGATCGAGCAGGGCGGTGCCACCGGCGGTGACGGCGCCTCGTACGACTTCGCCGTGATCCACGTGACGCCGGAGAAGGGCAGCGGCGGCAAGTCGCTGGAGGAGACGGTCGGCGCCGCGATGCCGGTGGACTTCGACGCGCCCGCCGTGCCGGAGATCGAGAGCATGAAGGCGATCGGCTACCCGGCCGCGCCCCCGTACGACGGCCAGAAGCTGTACCAGTGCCAGGACAAGCCCGGGCGGCTGTCGATCAACGCCGCCGACCCGACGATGTACCGCATCGGCTGCACCATGACCGGCGGTTCGTCCGGCGGCGGCTGGATCGCCGCGGGCTCCGACGGCAAGCCCGCGCTGGTCTCCAACACGTCGATCGGCCCGGTGACGGCCGGCTGGCTGGCCGGTCCGCGCCTGGGCAAGGAGGCCAAGGGCGTGTTCGACGCGGTGAGCGGCAAGTTCGCCGGTCAGTGAGCGGGCGTCGCCTGCGCTGAGCCGGCCGGACGGTGGGGTGTGTCGGGCCGAGGCCGGCACCCCACCGCGCATCCATGACAGACAATCACGCATTCACACGTCTCAACGGGGGTCCCCGCACCATGCGTTCCACACGTACGTCCGCCGCGCCACGGCGCGGCCGGCGCACCGCTGTCACCGCGGCCGGCCTGGTCGCCGCGCTGACGCTCACCGCGACCGCCTGCGGCGGATCGGAGCAGGACGAGGCCGATGCCGCACCCGGCGGCGGCACCTCCCAGGCCGCCGACGCCGGTGACACCGGCGGCGGCGAGGGCGGTCTGCCGGCCGGCCTCGCGGACCGGCTCGAGGAGCACGGCATCGACGTCGACCAGTGGAAGGACGGCGGCTGGAAGAACTGGGACAAGGACAAGTGGCTCAGTGAGGCCAAGGACTTCGTCAACCCGGTGATCGAGGGCCTGTGGCAGCCGGACCGGATGAAGTCCGCGAAGGAGGCCGACAAGACCGTCACCACCAAGGACGCGGCCGCCGACCAGGGCGCCACCGACCCGGAGCCGGCGCCCGTCGAGGCCGTGGCCGAGAAGAAGCCGTACCACGAGAACGCCGCCCCGGTGGGCAAGGTCTTCTTCGACTCCCCCGAGGGCTCGATGGTCTGCTCCGGCACGGTGATCAAGGACGTGAACCACCCCGGCAAGTCCAACCTGGTGTGGACGGCGGGCCACTGCGTGCACGCCGGGGGCAGCGGCGGCTGGTACCGCAACATCGCCTTCGTCCCGTCGTACAACGACTACGGAAAGTCCGAGGCGGAGCTGGCGAACGCGACGACCACCGAGATGGCGCCGTACGGCACCTGGTGGGCCGACTGGGCGTCGACCTCGGACCAGTGGATCAAGGGCGGTTCGGAGAGCGGCGGCGACGGGGCCGCGTACGACTACTCGGTGCTGCACGTGAAGCCCGAGCGGGGCGACAAGTCGCTGGAGGAGACCGTCGGCGCCGCGCTGGAGGTGGACTTCTCCGCCCCGTCGGCGACGGAGGTGTCCAGCATGGGCGCCTGGGGCTACCCGGCGGCCCCGCCCTACAACGGCCTGGAGATGTTCAAGTGCGTCGACCGGCCCGGCCGGCTGTCGCTGAGCCCGTCGCTGCCGACGATGTACCGCATCGGCTGCACGATGACCGGCGGTTCGTCCGGCGGCGGCTGGTTCCGGGTGGTGGACGGGGAGACCAAGCTGGTCTCGAACACCTCGATCGGCCCGCTGGAGAACACCTGGCTGGCGGGGCCGCAGCTGGGCCGGGCTGCCGAGGCGATGTACCAGAACATGAGCAAGACGTACGGCGGTCGGTGAGCCGCACCTGACGAGGGCCCGTCCCCTGCCGTGGCAGGGGACGGGCCCTCGGTCGTCGCCCGCTGTACGCCGCGCGCGTCTCAGGCGAGCGGCGCCGGGACGTACGGCGTCAGCTCCGCCGCCAGTTCCTCGTGCACCCGGACCTTGAGCAGGGTGCCCTCCGGGGTGTGCTCCTCGGAGATCACCTCGCCCTCGTCGTGGGCGCGGGCCACCAGCTTGCCCTGGGTGTACGGCACGAGGGCCTCGATCTCGACCGAGGGACGCGGCAGCTCGTTGTCGATGAGCGCGAGCAGCTGGTCGATGTTCTGACCGGTGCGCGCCGAGACCGCGATGGACCGCTTCTCGACCCGCAGCAGCCGCTGGAGCACCAGCGGGTCGGCCATGTCGGCCTTGTTGATGACGACGATCTCGGGCACGTCGGTGGCGCCGACGTCCCTGATCACCTCGCGCACGGCGGCCAGCTGCTCCTCCGGGACGGGGTGCGAACCGTCGACCACGTGCAGGATCAGGTCGGAGTCGCCGACCTCCTCCATCGTGGAGCGGAACGCCTCGACCAGGTGGTGCGGCAGGTGCCGGACGAAGCCGACGGTGTCGGCCAGGGTGTACAGGCGGCCGCTCGGCGTCTCCGCGCGGCGCACGGTCGGGTCGAGGGTGGCGAACAGCGCGTTCTCCACCAGGACGCCCGCGCCCGTGAGACGGTTGAGCAGCGAGGACTTGCCCGCGTTGGTGTAGCCCGCGATGGCGACGGAGGGCACCTTGTGGCGCTTGCGTTCCTGGCGCTTGATCTCGCGGCCGGTCTTCATCTCCGCGATCTCACGGCGCATCTTCGCCATCTTCTCGCGGATCCGTCGCCGGTCCGTCTCGATCTTGGTCTCACCCGGGCCACGGGTGGCGAGGCCGCCGCCCTTGCCGCCGCCCATCTGCCGGGACAGCGACTGTCCCCAGCCGCGCAGCCTGGGCAGCATGTACTGCATCTGCGCGAGCGCGACCTGCGCCTTGCCCTCTCGGGACTTGGCGTGCTGGGCGAAGATGTCCAGGATCAGGGCCGTGCGGTCGATGACCTTGACCTTGACGACGTCCTCGAGGTGGATCAGCTGGCCCGGGCTCAGCTCACCGTCGCAGATGACGGTGTCCGCCCCGGTCTCGAGCACGACGTCCCGCAGTTCCTGGGCCTTGCCGGAGCCGATGTAGGTGGCGGCGTCGGGCTTGTCGCGGCGCTGGATCACGCCGTCGAGCACGAGGGCGCCCGCGGTCTCGGCGAGGGCGGCGAGCTCCGCGAGGGAGTTCTCCGCGTCCTGCACGGTGCCCGAGGTCCACACGCCGACGAGGACGACCCGCTCCAGGCGGAGCTGGCGGTACTCGACCTCGGTGACGTCCTCGAGCTCGGTGGAGAGGCCCGCCACGCGGCGCAGGGCCGCGCGGTCGGAGCGGTCGAACTGCTCGCCGTCCCACTGGGAGTCGGTCTCGTGGCTCCAGGCGACGTCCTCTTCCATCAGGGCATCGGCCCGGAGGCCCTCGGGATAGGTCTGCGCGAGACGCTTGGTGTCCTGGGAGGGGGAAGAAGAGGAGGTCATTGGTTCCTTACGCAGTTCGGAAACGGTGGGCGCGGCACACGAGCCGCGACACGGTGTACAACGTGCGAACCGCCTGGGAGATTCCCGGGGCCCGCACCGCGCCGTCCCGAAGATGGTCGCACGGCACGGGCCGTCTCGTCACCGGCTTATTCCGCGTGCGTCCTGTGGGCCGCCTTGGCGGGGGCCTTCTCGGGAGTCTTCGCGGCGGGGGTCTGCTTCCAGTCCGGGTGGCCGGGCATCGGCGGGGTCTTCTCCCCGTACAGCCAGGCCTGGAAGAAGCCGCCCAGGTCGCGGCCGGCGATCCCGGAGGCGAGCCGGACGAAGTCGGCGGTCGTCGCCGTGCCGTCCTGGTTGCGGGCGACCCACGCGCGCTCGACGCGTTCGAAGGCGGGGCGGCCGATCTCCTCGCGCAGGGCGTAGAGCACGAGCGCGGCCCCGTCGTAGACGTTGGAGCGGAAGATCCCGGTCTTGCTGCCGTTCTTCGGCGGCTTCGGAGCCGCCGGGGGGCCGCCCGCCGTGCGCCAGCGGTCGGAGGCGCCGTAGGCGGCCTTCATGCGGGCCTCCATGGGCCTGTCCGCGGTCTCCTCCGCGTACAGCGCCTCGTACCAGGTGGCGTGTCCCTCGTTGAGCCACAGGTCGGACCAGGTGGCCGGGCTGACGCTGTTGCCGAACCACGAGTGGGCCAGCTCGTGCACCATGATCGACTCGACGTACCACTTCGGGTAGGCCGGCTCGGTGAACAGCTCCCGCTCGAAGAGGGTGAGCGTCTGGGTCTCGAGCTCGAAGCCGGTGGTGGCGTCGGCCATGAGCAGGCCGTAGGTCTCGAAGGGGTAGCGCCCGACCTTCTCCTCCATCCACGCGATCTGGCCGGGGGTCTTCTCCAGCCACGGTTCGAGCACCGCGCGGTGCTGCGTCGGCACGACGTCCCTCACCGGCAGTCCGTGCGGGCCCGTGCGGTGCAGCACGGTGGAGCGGCCGATGGACACCTGGGCCAGCTCGGTGGCCATGGGGTGCCCGGTCCGGTAGGTCCAGGTGGTCGAGCCGCCGGCACGGTCCACGTCCGCCGGCAGGCCGTTCGCGACGGCCGTGAGCCCGTCGGGGGCCGTGATGCGGAAGGTGAACCGCGCCTTGTCGGAGGGGTGGTCGTTGCAGGGGAACACCAGGTGGGCGACGTCCGCCTGGTTGGCCATGGCGAGTCCGTCGGCGGTGCGCACCCAGCCGCCCGGGCGGTCCTCGGGGTACACGGGGTCGCTGCTGTGCCGCACCGTGATCCGCGTCCGATCGCCCTCGTCGAGCTCGTCCTCGGGCGTGACGACGAGGTCCTCGCCGGCGGTGGCGAAGCCGGCGGGCTCCCCGTCGACCTCGACGGAGTCGACCTTTCCGTGGGCGAAGTCGAGGTTGATCCGGTCCAGGTCGGCGGTGGTCCGGGCGTCGATGGTGGTGACGGCCTTCAGCGGCTTGCCGTTGTCGCCGGAGTAGGTGAAGGAGAGGTCGTACGCCGTCACGTCGTAGCCGGGGTTGCCCAGCTGCGGGAAGAGGCGGTCGCCGACGCCCAGCGGGGTCGGCGGTGCGCTCGCGGCGATCAGGCAGACGGAGACGGCGGAGGCGAGCAGCGCCGCGGCCCTGAGCCGGCGCCGGGAGCGTGCGCGGGGTCGCGGAGTCGGGGCGTGAGGGGTGTGCAGCATCCCCCACGGCTATCAGCGCGCGCGTGCGGTGCGGCGACGGCGCGCGCCCACGGCACCCGAACGGGTCCCCGCGCGGTGTGCCGGCTCAGACGGCTGTTCAGAGGCGGGGGGCCGGTTCAGGCGCCCGTCGGCTGGGGTTGGGCACGGCTGACGTCGTACACGCCGGCCACGTCGCGCATGGCGCGCATCAGGGCGGGCAGCCGGGCCGCGTCCGGGAGGACGACGGTGTAGCTGTGCCGGACACGCTGACGGTCCGGGGGCTCGACGGTCGCGGAGACGATTTCGGCGCCTTCGAGGGCCATGGCCTCGGTGAGGTCGGCCAGGAGGTGCGGGCGGCCGAACGATTCGGCGAGCAGGGTCACCCGGCAGCCGGTGCTCTCTCCCCAGCGCACCCCGATCTCCGCGCGGCCGGCGTTCTTCATGCGCGTCACCACGGCGCACTGCGCGCGGTGCACGGTCACCACTCCCCCGCGCACGGCGAACCCGGTGATCTCGTCCGGCGGTACGGGGGTGCAGCAGCCCGCCAGCCGCACGGTGGCGCCCGGGGGGTCGACGAGGACGTCGGCCGAGGCCGGGCGTGCGGGCGGGGTCTCCGCGGCCGGCCTCGACGCGCCGGGGTGGGCGTGGGCCCCGGGTGCGGCGGGGCCGCGTGCCGGGCCCTCCGCCTCGGGCTCCGGTTCCGGGTGGGCCGCGAGCCTGCGCTGGATGGCGATCCGCGCGGCGGGCGTGTGGGCGTGCTCCAGCCACTGTCTGGCGGGCTCGGAGGCGGGGTCCTGGCCCATCAGGAGCTGCACGGTGTCACCGTCCCGCAGCACCGTGCTCATGGGCGCCAGCCGGCCGTTGACCCGGGCGCCGATGGTGGCGTGCGCGTCCTCGCCGTACTGGGCGTAGGCGGCGTCGACGCAGGTCGCGCCGTCGGGGAGACCGAGGGTGCCGCCGTCGGGGCGGAAGACGGTGATCTCGCGGTCCTGGGCGAGGTCCTCGCGGAGGGTGGACCAGAAGGTGTCGGGGTCCGGGGCGCCGCGCTGCCAGTCGAGCAGCCGGGAGAGCCAGCCCGGGCGGGTGGGGTCGGCGCGCTCGCCGTCGCCCGCGCTCTGTTCCTCGGACGGCTGGGCGTACGGGTTGCCGAGCGCGACCACACCGGCCTCGGCGACCTTGTGCATCTGGTGGGTGCGGATGAGGACCTCGACGACCTGGCCGTCCTCCGCACGGGCCACCGCCGTGTGCAGCGACTGGTAGAGGTTGAACTTGGGAACGGCGATGAAGTCCTTGAACTCCGAGACGACCGGCGTCATACAGGTGTGCAGCTCACCGAGGACGGCGTAGCAGTCGGCGTCCTCCTGGACGAGTACCAGGAGGCGGCCGAAGTCCGCGCCGCGCAGCGTGCCGCGCTTGCGCGAGACGCGGTGCACGGAGACGAAGTGGCGCGGGCGGATGAGGACTTCGGCCTGGATGTCGGCCTCGCGCAGCACTCCGCGCACCTCGTCGGCGACCGCGGCGAGCGGGTCGTCCGTGCGGGCGGCGTTCTCGTGGACCAGCTCCCGGGTGTGCGCGTACTCCTCGGGGTGCATGACCGCGAAGACGAGGTCCTCCAGCTCGGACTTGAGCGCCTGCACGCCGAGCCGTTCGGCGAGCGGGATGAGGACGTCGCGGGTGACCTTGGCGATGCGTTCCTGCTTCTCGCGGCGCATGACGCCGAGGGTGCGCATGTTGTGCAGCCGGTCGGCGAGTTTGATCGACATCACCCGGACGTCGTTGCCGGTGGCGAGGAGCATCTTGCGGAAGGTCTCGGGCTCGGCGGCGGCGCCGTAGTCGACCTTCTCCAGTTTGGTGACGCCGTCGACGAGGTAGCGGACCTCGGCGCCGAACTCCTCGCCGACCTGGTCGAGCGTGACCTCGGTGTCCTCGACGGTGTCGTGGAGGAGGGAGGCGGTCAGGGTGGTGGTCTCGGCGCCGAGTTCGGCGAGGATCAGGGTGACGGCGAGGGGGTGGGTGATGTACGGCTCGCCGCTCTTGCGCATCTGGCCCCGGTGCGAGGACTCCGCCAGGACGTAGGCGCGGCGCAGCGGGTCGAGGTCGGCGTCGGGGTGGTGGGCGCGGTGGGCCTCGACCACGTGGCCGATGGCGTCGGGCAGCGCCCGGCTGCGGGTGGCGGAGCCGAGCAGGGCGGCGCGGCCCAGTCGGCGCAGGTCGATCCGGGGGCGGGCCTTCCTGCGGGGCGCCGGGGTCACGGCGCCGGTGGCCGCGGGCGGCACAGGGCCCGGGCTCGTCGGGTTCACGGCCTCCGCATTCATGGGCACCTCCGGCTGCGCGGACCGGCGGACGGGGAATCCCAGGGCGGACACGGCTCAGGGGATGGTGTCGGTCCCCCGTCCGGGCCGGTGCTTGATGCTATCGAGCCCATCACGTGCGGCCGACCGCCTCTCGCCGAGCGTGAAACGGATCACCCATTCGAGCGATGGTCCGAGGGTTTACGTTTTCGCACTGAGTGTCATGGACCGGGCTTCGGTTCACCGCGGTGGTGGTCACGTCAGTGGTGGTCACCGCGGTCGCGGTCACCGCGCGGTGGTTGACCGGGCTGTGGTTCAGGCGAGTACCCCTTCCAGCCAGGCGGAGTCGAACTCGCCCTCCGCCACGATCACCGCGGGGCCCGTCATCTCGATCTCGCCGTCGGGGCGCTCGGTGATCACCAGGGTGCCGCCGGGCACGTCGACGGTGTAGGTGACCGGGGTGCCGGTGACCGCCGGGTCGACGCCGTCCTGGCGGGCGGTGGCGACGGCGACGGCACAGGCGCCGGTGCCGCAGGAGCGGGTCTCCCCGGAGCCGCGCTCGTGCACCCGCATCGCCACGTGGGCGGGACCCCGGTCGACCACGAACTCGACGTTGACCCCGTCCGGGTAGGCGCCGGCGGGCTCGAAGGGCGGCGGAGCGTACAGGTCTCCGGCGTGGGCCAGGTCGGCGACGAAGGCGACCGCGTGCGGGTTGCCCATGTTCACGTTCCGCGCGGGCCAGGTGCGCTCGCCCACGCTCACCTCGACCTCGCCCTCGGGGAGCAGCGCGCGGCCCATGCCGACGGTGACGTCACCCTCGGCCGAGCCGCTGCCGGACCCCGCCTTGGCGATGTGCACGCGCTTGACTCCCCCGCGCGTCGCGATGGCCAGGTCGCCTTCGGAGACGTGCCCGGCGCGCTGGAGGTAGCGGGCGAAGACCCGCACGCCGTTGCCGCACATCTCGGCGACGGAGCCGTCGCCGTTGCGGTAGTCCATGAACCACTCCGCCTCGGCGGCCATGCCCCTGGCCTCGGGGTGGGCCGCGGAGCGCACCACGTGCAGCAGTCCGTCCCCGCCGAGACCCGCGCGGCGGTCGCACAGCGCGGCGACGGCGGCGGGGGGCAGGTCGAGGGCGTTCTCCGGGTCGGGAACGATCACGAAGTCGTTCTCGGTGCCGTGACCCTTGAGGAAGGCGATCCGCGTGCTCATTCCTCGATCGTACGGGGTGAGCACCCCGCGACGACGAGGGGCGGCCGGGCGCTCGGACGGGGCGGTCCGTCAGCTCCGCAGGCGGGCGACCCGCCACACGGCCAGGACGACGACCGCGGCGACCGCCAGGGCGTACACGAGGATCGTCCGCCACTCGGCACGGCGCTCCGATCCCCGCTGGGGCAGACCCGGCCAGGTGTAGCCGACCCGGCGGGCGGCCATCATGCCCCAGCCGGCCGCGCAGGAGCAGATCAGCAGGCCCAGCATCGCGATCACGGCGCCGCTGTCGCCGAAGTCGAAGGCGAGGGGGAAGGCGAACATCAGGGAGCCGACCGCGGCCAGACACACGATGGGGGCGAGCTGCCACAGCCGCAGCCGGCGCTGGGGACGCAGCTCGACCTCGACCTCGTCGCCGTACATCTCGTCGGGCTCGGGTCCGTCCGCGGTGACGCCCTCCGGCGTCTCGTCGGGACCGTCCGGGTTGAGGGCGCCGCCGTCCGGCTCCGGGCCGCCGCGGTCGGCGGTGCCGTGCTCGGTGCTCGGTGCGGTGTCGCGAGGGCCGGCCTCCATCGCCACGCGCCCTCCCAACTAGGACTCACTCGGTCGATCGAAGCTCGATGATGGCACGCCGCCGAAGGCCCCGATGACGGCCGGGGCGTCCCGATGCCATCACGTGATCAGGCTGTAACCGGTCGTTCGACCAACGACAGGGCGAGCCGCGGAAGTTCCGTGCGGTCCGCCACACCCCCACTCAGCCAGTGCACCCGCGGGTCGCGCCTGAACCACGAATCCTGACGGCGCGCGAAGCGCTTGGTGGCACGGACGGTTTCGTCGCGCGCCTCCTCCAGCGTGCATTCGCCGGCGAGGGCCGCGAGGACCTGCTGGTAGCCGAGCGCGCGCGACGCGGTGCGCCCCTCGCGCAACCCCTGCGCCTCCAGCGCCCGCACCTCGTCGACCAGACCCGCCTCCCACATCCGGTCGACGCGCCGGGCGATGCGCTCGTGCAGTTCGGGGCGTGCCACGTCGACGCCGATCTGCACGGTGTCGTAGACGGAGTCGTGGCCGGGGAGGTTGGCGGTGAAGGGCTTGCCGGTGATCTCGATCACCTCGAGGGCGCGCACGATGCGACGGCCGTTGCCGGCCAGGATGGCCCTCCCCGCCTCCGGGTCGGCCGCGGCGAGGCGGGCGTGCAGGGCACCCGAGCCGTACCGCGCCAGCTCCTCCTCGAGACGGGCCCTGACCTCGGGGTCGGTGCCGGGGAACTCCAGGTTGTCGACGGCACCGCGCACATAGAGGCCGGAGCCGCCGACGAGGACCGGCCAGCGCCCCTCGGCGAGCAGCGCGTCGATCCGTTCCCGCGCGAGGCGCTGGTACTCGGCGACGGACGCCGTGACCGTCACGTCCCAGACGTCCAGCAGATGGTGCGGGACGCCACCGCGTTCCCGGGGCGTCAGCTTGGCGGTGCCGATGTCCA
This sequence comes from Streptomyces sp. CCM_MD2014, assembly GCF_000772045.1. Lineage (GTDB taxonomy): Bacteria > Actinomycetota > Actinomycetes > Streptomycetales > Streptomycetaceae > Streptomyces > Streptomyces salinarius. The sequence continues at coordinate 2,404,378 of NZ_CP009754.1, forward strand.
TCCCACGGTAGAGCTGCATGGAGTCGGCGTTGACGACCTCGCCGCCGAGCCGCTCGGCCAGGAAGACGCCCAGATCGGACTTTCCGGCCGCGGTGGGTCCGACTACGGCGATGACGCGGGGGGCGGGGGGTGCGCTGCTCACCGCTCCAGTCTCGCAAACCTCTCAGCCGGCCCTCGAACGAGTTACGTGACGGTCCGCGACCGGAGTCGTTGCCCGTTGCGAGGTTCCCGCTCCCCGGACCACCGGGTCATGGCCCCGGCCACGCAAACGGACGCACCGGACGCCGCGGGATTTCGCCCGCACGAGTAACGTATGGAGTTGATATGGGCGTTTTTGCACGGCTTTTTCGGAGGTCGAAGAACACCGAGGAGACGTCGGTCGCCGAGCCGCGGACCGACACCTCGGACACCCCGGACACCGAGGGTGCCGCGGAAGCGAGCACGGCCGAGGCGGCTGAGACGACCGACGCCGGTCCCCGGAACACGGCGGAGACCGACGACGCCGCCGGGGCCACCGCCGAGGGCGGCGACTCGGAGAGCGTCGGCATCCCCAAGCAGCAGTCGGCCGGGGAGGCCGTCGACAACGAGGCCGACAAGGGCGCCCGCACCTGACTGCCCCGCGAGGGAAGGCGAACCATGGGTCTCCTGGACAACTTGAAGGCCAGACTGGAACCGGCGAAGGGCAAGGTCTCCGACCTCGCGCAGCAGCACGGCGACAAGATCGACCGCGGTCTCGACAGGGTGGCGCGGACCGTCGACGAACGGACCAAGGGCAAGTACAGCGACCGCATCCAGACGGGCACCGGCAAGGCCAAGGGCGCCATGGACCGTCTCGCTCACAAGGATGCCGAGGGCGGCGAGGAGAGAGGCGGCGGCGCCCCCGGCGGAACGCCCGGCGGCACCACCCCTCCGGCGGGACCGCCTCCGGCTTCCTGACGGCGTCGGCACGTCGGCGCTTCAGCGCCTAGGCACGTGAGCAACTGGGCACGTGGGCGCGTGGGCAACGGTCCGGAGGCCGGATCGGGCCGGTCCGCCGCGTATGCCCGCGTGCCCACGGGCGCGTGAGCCTGCCCGTGGGGACGCCTTCGCGCCCGCGTGACCCGGCCCGCGCGGGACTGCACACTCCGCACGCGCGCGTGCCCACCCGGCGCTACGGCCACTCCCAGCCGCTAGGACCAAGTGGCCGCCACGTACCCGACCCCGTAGGGCGCGTCCTCGTAGAGCAGCGTGCCGGCGAGGTCCGTGCCCTCGGCCGCACCGGCCAGGACCTGCCAGGGCGCCCGGCCGGAAACCTTCAGCTCACGGGCCAGTGCGACGTCCAGGGCCAGGAGGGCGGCCGGGTCGGCCGCGCCCAGGGCCCGCCCCACCTCCGCGTCGAAGGGCGCCGCCCGCTCGTCGAGGTACCCGGGTGCCTTGAGCGTGCGGCAGGCGCTGGCGTCGCCCAGCACCAGCAGCGCGGTCCGTCCGGCCCGGGCGGCGATGTCCCGGCCCACGGCGGCACAGCGCTCGGCGGGCAGCGCTTCTCCCACCCCGATGCCCTCGACGGGGGCGTCGGTCCACCCGGCCCTGCCGAGCAGCCAGGCGCCCACGGCCAGTCCGTACGGCAGGACGGGACCGCGCGCGTCGCCGACGTCGGCGCCAAGGTACACGTCCAGCTCGACGCCGAAGCCGCGGAAGGAGCCCGGCGCACCCTGCGGGCAGACCTCGGGGCCGGCGGTGTCCGCGGGGCCGACGACCACGAGCCGGTCGGGCCGGGACGCGGCGAGCACGCCCAGCGCGTCCGCGCACGCGGCACGTGCGGCGTCCAGCTCGGGTGCGGCACCCGCGGCGACCTCCGGTACGAGGAGCGGCGGGCAGGGACAGACGGCGGCGGCGACAAGCATGATCGGCAGCGTATCCCCGTGCCGCCACCCCCGGCGGCACCCCCTGCGGTCAGTCGCAGCCGCAGCCGCCCGCCACGGCCGGCTGGGGCTCGGGAACGCCGATCTTCGGCAGCCCGAGGAGCACGCCGGCCGGCTTGGCCTGCTCGGCCGTGTTCCGCTTCTCCCAGGCGTCGCCCGCGCGCGTGCGGCGCACATCGAGCACCGCGCCCTCGGCGAGGAGATGATGCGGGGCGGCATAGGTGATCTCGACGGTCACCACGTCGCCGGGGCGCACCTCCTGCTCGGGCTTGGTGAAGTGCACGAGGCGGTTGTCGGGGGCACGGCCGGAGAGGCGGTGGGTGGTTCCGTCCTTGCGGCCCTCGCCCTCGGCGACCATGAGCTCCAGGGTGCGGCCGACCTGCTTCTTGTTCTCCTCCCAGGAGATCTCCTCCTGGAGGGCGACGAGGCGCTCGTAGCGCTCCTGGACGACCGCCTTGGGGATCTGGCCGTCCATCTCGGCGGCCGGGGTTCCGGGGCGCTTCGAGTACTGGAAGGTGAAGGCCTGGGCGAAGCGGGCCTCGCGCACCACGTGCAGGGTCTGCTGGAAGTCCTCCTCGGTCTCGCCGGGGAAGCCCACGATGATGTCGGTGGTGATCGCCGCGTGCGGGATGGCGGCCCGCACCTTCTCGATGATCCCCAGGTAGCGCTCCTGCCGGTACGAGCGGCGCATCGCCTTGAGCACCGGGTCGGAGCCGGACTGGAGCGGCATGTGCAGCTGCGGCATCACGTTCGGCGTCTCGGCCATGGCGGCGATGACGTCGTCGGTGAAGTCGCGCGGGTGCGGCGAGGTGAAGCGGACGCGCTCCAGGCCCTCGATGGTCCCGCAGGCGCGCAGCAGCTTGCTGAACGCCTCGCGGTCGCCGATGTCGGAGCCGTAGGCGTTGACGTTCTGCCCGAGCAGGGTGATCTCGCTGACGCCCTCGGCGACCAGGGCCTCGACCTCCGCGAGGATGTCGCCGGGACGGCGATCCTTCTCCTTGCCGCGCAGTGCGGGGACGATGCAGAAGGTGCACGTGTTGTTGCAGCCGACGGAGATGGAGACCCAGGCCGCGTAGGCGCTCTCGCGCCGGGTGGGCAGCGTGGACGGGAACGCCTCCAGGGACTCGGCGATCTCGACCTGCGCCTCTTCCTGCACGCGGGCGCGCTCGAGCAGCACCGGGAGCTTGCCGATGTTGTGGGTGCCGAAGACGACGTCCACCCAGGGGGCCCGCTTCACGATGGTGTCGCGGTCCTTCTGGGCCAGGCAGCCGCCGACCGCGATCTGCATGCCGGGGCGGCTCGCCTTCTTCGGGGCGAGGTGGCCGAGGTTGCCGTACAGCTTGTTGTCGGCGTTCTCCCGTACGGCGCAGGTGTTGAAGACGACGACGTCGGCGTCGCCGTCGGCACCCTCGGGGGCGCGGACGTAACCCGCGTCCTCCAGCAGACCGGACAATCGCTCGGAGTCGTGGACGTTCATCTGGCACCCGTAGGTGCGTACTTCGTAGGTGCGCGTGCCGCCCGCTGACTGGCTCCGGTCGATGCTGCTCATGGCAGTAAGGGTAGGCGGTCGCGGAGGCGGCGATCGCCGCCGCACGTATTGACAGTACACCGTCATACTCGGTGTGATGCATGGGAGCGCTCCCACACATCGACGTCCCTTCTCCTCACTGGAGGCACCCCGTGCTCACCCGAGTCCTGCGATTACCGCGCCGGCCCTGGACCGCCGTCGTGGCCGCCGTCGCGCTGGTCGTGTCGGTCCTGGCGGCCATGCCCGCGAGCGGTGCGGCGTCGGACGCCTGCCGCGTCGACTACACGGTCGACGCGTGGGCGGGCGGCTACACCGCCCAGGTCAGGATCACCAACCTCGGCCCCGCGGTCGGCGACTGGCGGCTGACCTGGACCTACACCGGCGATCAGCAGGTGACGTCGGCGTGGAACGCGACCGTCACCCAGACCGGCGCGTCCGTCGTCGCCGTCGACGCCGGCTGGAACGGCGCGATGGCCACGGGCGGCACCGCCGAGTTCGGGCTGCAGGGCACCTGGCGGTCCGCCGCCCCGGCGCCGGACGACTTCGCGCTCAACGGCCTGACGTGCGGCGGTGACGGCGGCACACCGCCCACGACGCCGCCGCCCACCACGCCCCCTCCGACCACTCCGCCGCCGTCCGCGGAGTGCGGTGACGCCGTGATCTGCTCGGGCTTCGAGGACCAGGCCGGTTCCGAGCCGTCCGGCGACTGGCGGTTCACCGCACCCGACTGTCAGGGCACGGGCTCGGTCGCCGTCGACTCGACGGTGGCGCACGAGGGCGGCAGGTCGCTCCGGGTGGACGGCCGGGCCGGCTACTGCAACCACGCCTTCGTCGCCCACACCGCGGACCTGTCGGCGGTCGGCCCGGTGATGTACGTACGCATGTGGGTACGGCACACCACCGCGCTGCCGGTCTCCCACGTCACCTTCGTGTCGATGCCGGACTCGGCCCAGGGCGGCCGGGCGCTGCGCGTGGGCGGCCAGAACGGCGCGCTGCAGTGGAACCGGGAGAGCGACGACGCCACCCTGCCCGCGCAGAGCCCGGCCGGGGTCGCGCTGAGCCGGCCGCTGGCGACGGACGGCTGGCAGTGCCTGCGGTTCGCGATCGACACGTCGGCCGGCCATCTGGACACCTGGCTCGGCGACGAGCAGGTTCCCGGCCTGCACGCCGACGGGGTGCCGACGCAGGACGTCGACCAGCAGTGGCTCGCCCGCGGCACCGCGCCCCGGCCGACCGCGCTGCGGCTGGGCTGGGAGAGCTACGCGACCGGCGACGACACGGTCTGGTTCGACGACGTGGCCGTGGGCTCCGCTCCGATCGGCTGCTGACGGGCGGCGGGGGCGCGGACGGGACCGCCGGGCGCGGCCCCCGGACGCCGCCCTCCGCCCGATGACGGCCCGCCCCCTCCCGGCCGCGCGGCCCACACCGCGGGCGCGGGGCGGGGCGCGGCTCACCACCTCCGGCGCGGGCGCGGGGCGGGAGCGCCGGGGACCGCTCCCCCGCGCGCTCCCCCGCCCGGCGCCACCGGCCCGTTCCGGCTGAGCCGCCCGCGCCCGCCGGACGACCGGCCCGAACGGGCACACTGCCGCGGGAACCGCGAGATCCGGGACAGCCCGGCTCACGGCCTCCGGCGCGGGCGCGACGCGGGAGGGCCGCGCCGCCCGACCTGGTGCGCGGACGCGGCTACGGCTCGATGAGCCCCGCGCGGATCGCGTACCGGGTGAGCTCCAGGCGGTCCCGCACCCCCAGTTTCTGCAGGAGGTTCGCGCGGTGGCGTTCGACGGTCTTGGCGCTGATGAACAGCAGCTCGCCGATCTCCTTGGAGGTGTGGCCCTCGGCGACCAGCTTGAGGATCTCCTCCTCGCGCTCGGTGATGGGCCGCTCGGGCAGACCCCCGCCGCCCTGCACGCGGTCGAGGTAGGAGCGGACCAGGGCCCGTTCGGCGCCGGGGTAGATGAACGGCTCGTCGCGCACGGCGGCCCGGCACGCCTCGACCAGGTCCCGGTCGGCGACGGACTTGAGCACGTATCCGCAGGCGCCCGCCTTGAGCGCCTCGAAGAAGTACTGCTCGTTGTCGTACATGGTCAGGATCAGGATGCGCAGCTCGGGCAGGCGGCGGGAGAGTTCGCGGGCCGCCTGGAGGCCGGTCATGCGGGGCATGGCGACGTCCAGGACGGCCAGGTCGACCTCGGTGGCCCGCGCGGCCGCGACCGCTTCGGCACCGTCACCGGCCTCCGCGACCACCGTGAGATCGGGTTCGCCGTCCAGGATGAGGCGGACGCCGCGGCGTACGAGGGTGTGGTCGTCGGCGAGCAGGACGCGGATCGGGGGCCGTGCTGACATCAGGGGCTGTCTCCGGTTCGGTCTGCGGAACGGTCCCCCGGCGGTGCGGGGACGCGCAGGCGTACGTCGGTGCCCCCTCCGGGGGCGGGTGCGAAGTTGATCTCGGCTCCTATCAGCAGGGCCCGCTCCCGCATCCCGCGGATGCCGGCGCCCTCGGGTGCCGTGCCGAGGCCGGTGCCGTTGTCGCGGACGAGGAGTTCGACACCCCCGCCCCCGTCCCCGGCCGGCGGCAGCGGGCGCAGTGTGAGCGCCGCGCGGTCCGCGGCGGCGTGGCGGGCGGTGTTGGTCAGGCCTTCCTGCGCGACCCGGTAGAGCACGAGTTCGGCCTCCGGGGCGAGCGGGGGCAGGTCGCCGGGGATGTGGTGCTGGACGGTCAGGCCGTGGTGGGTGAACTCGGCGGCGAGCGAGCGCAGGGCGCTGGCCAGGCCGAGTTCCTCCAGGACGCCGGGGCGCAGCCGGCGGGCGATGCGGCGGATCTCGTCGAGGCCGGCCCGGGTGGCCTCCTGGGCGAGGGACACCTCCTCGCGCAGTTCGCCGGGGACCCGGTCGGCGACGCGCTTGAGCTGGAGGAGGACGGCGGTGAGCGTCTGGCCGACCTCGTCGTGCAGCTCGCGGGCGATGCGGTGGCGTTCGCGTTCCTGGGCCTCCAGGGCCCGGCCGGCACCGGCGGCGCGTTCGGCCTGGAGCCGGTCCAGCATCGTGTTGTACGTCGCGATCAGCTGCGCCGCCTCGGCCGGTCCGGAGACCTCGGGACGGGTCCCCGGCACGAGCAGGTCGGCGGTGGCCATGGCCCGCCCCAGCCGGTGCAGCGGGGTGAGTCCGATGCGAAGCACGACCGCGTTGCCGGCGAGCAGTACCGAGAGGCCGGCCAGCAGGACGAGGGCCTCCCCGGCCAGCACGGGGGTGGACACGGTGACCGGTCCCAGCAGCAGTGCGGTGGCGACGACCAGGCCGGCGGCGTTGAGCGAGAAGATCCGCCAGAACAGCGACACGTTCCTCTTCCCGCTCCTCCCGGCCTTCTCGCACGACACCCCCGCGGCCAGCTTCACCGACCGCGACCGGCTGCGTATATCCGTCACGACACCCATATCGCCACCGTACGTGCGGATGGCAGCATGGCGAGGTCGCGGGCACGTCACCCACGTGCGCAAACGCAGCAAAAGCAGCAAGCCACGCGGCAGGCAAACGCAGGACGAATGAGGGGAAAGCACGTGTCAGCTCCACGCCTGAGGGCGACGCCGCTCCCGGGTATCGGGGTCCAGTACGACCTGGTGACCCGCGAGCACCGCCACCTGTCGGTGGTGGCCCACCGCGACGGGGCCCGCACGGTCAACGTGTACCGGTCCGACGACCCCGATTCCTGCGCCCACTCACTGCGGCTGACGGGCCCCGAGGCGGGCGCGCTGATCGACGCGCTGAAGCCCTCCCACCACAGCGCGAGCCTGCTCTACACCACCGATCTGGGGCTGGTCGCCGAGCGGATCGAGGTGGCCGCCACCTCCCGCTGGAACGGGCGGCTGCTGGGCGACACCCGGATGCGGACCGAGACGGGTGCCTCGATCGTGGCGGTGCTGCGGCGGGCCGAGGCGATCCCCTCCCCGGCGCCGGACTTCCGGCTCGTGGGTGGTGACACCTTGATCGTCATCGGCACCCGTGAGGGCGTCGACGCCGCCGCGGCGATACTCGGGCAGGAGTGAGCCGGTGCACTCCGCGGTTCTGCTGATCGAGTTCGGTTCCATCATCCTCGGGCTCGGGCTCCTCGGCCGGTTCGCCGGCCGCTACCGCCTGTCCCCCATCCCGCTGTACCTGCTGGCCGGTCTGGCCTTCGGCGAGGGCGGTCTGCTCCCGCTCGGTGCGAGCGAGGAGTTCGTCGCGACCGGCGCCGAGATCGGCGTCATCCTCCTGCTGCTGATGCTGGGCCTGGAGTACACGGCCAGCGACCTGGTCACCAACCTCAAGTCCCACTACCCGGCGGGCCTCGTCGACTGCGCGCTCAACGCCGTGCCGGGCGCGGTGGCCGCGCTGCTGATGGGCTGGGGCCCGGTGGCCGCCGTGGTCCTGGCCGGCGTGACGTGGATCTCGTCGTCCGGTGTGATCGCGAAGGTCCTCGGCGACCTGGGCCGGGTCGGCAACCGCGAGACTCCCGTGATCCTGAGCGTGCTGGTCCTGGAGGACCTGGCGATGGCGGTGTACCTGCCGATCGTCACGGCCCTGGTCGCCGGCGCCGGTCTGATGACCGGGAGCATCACCCTGGCGATCGCGCTGGCCGCGGCCGGTCTCGTACTCTTCGTCGCCGTGCGCTACGGGCGGCTCATCTCCCGCTTCGTCTCCAGCGACGACCCCGAGAAGCTGCTCCTGGTGGTGCTGGGCCTGACGATCCTCGTCGCCGGTGTGGCGCAGCAGCTCCAGGTGTCGGCGGCGGTGGGCGCCTTCCTGGTGGGCATCGCGCTGTCCGGGGAGGTCGCGGAGGGCGCGCACACGCTGCTGAGCCCGCTGCGGGACCTGTTCGCGGCGGTCTTCTTCGTCTTCTTCGGGCTGCACACGGATCCGGCCAGCATTCCGCCGGTCCTGCTGCCCGCGCTGGCGCTGGCGCTGCTGACCGCGTTGACGAAGATCGCCACCGGGTACTGGGCGGCGCGGCGGGCCGGGATCTCCGTCAAGGGCCGCTGGCGGGCGGGCGGCGCGCTGGTGGCGCGCGGCGAGTTCTCCATCGTGATCGCGGGCCTCGCCGTCTCGGCGGGCATCGAGCCGTCCCTGGGTCCGCTGGCCACGGCATACGTCCTCATCCTGGTCGTCCTCGGCCCCCTCACCGCACGCTTCACCGAGCCGCTGGCGATGCGCGTCTTCCGGCGCCGCGACAACCCCGACCGTCCCGGCGGCCCCGCGGAGGGGACGCCCCGGGCCGCGGAGGCGGAAGCCTCGGTCGGCGACTGACCCCGGCCCGGCCACGGCTCCCCCGCACGACCCCGGCACACGGTGCCGGGGTCGTCGTGCGCCTCGCTCAGGCGCCCGGCGTCGTCGCGGTCCCGGCCGTCGGAGGCGTCCACCCCTGCCGGCGCAGTACGCCCGAGACGTCCGGCGCCTCGTAGTGGTCGCCCTTGAGGACCTTGCCGTCGGCCCGGCGGCTGACGCGGCCGTCGGGGCCCAGCTTGGTCATGTTGGAGCGGTGGACCTCGGCGATCACCGCGTCCAGGTCGATGCCGTGCACGAGGGCCGTGCCGTAGGCGACGTAGACCACGTCGGCCAGCTCGTGCGCGAGCCGGTCGAGCGGGCCCCCGACCGAGACCTCGGCCACCTCGGCGGCCTCCTCGGCGAGCAGCTCGCCCCGGTGCGCGGCGAGGGCGGGCGGGACCTCGGTCGGAGTGCTGCGCGCGTCCAGGCCGAAGGCGAGGTGGAAGGCGCGGACCAGGTCGGCGGGCGACGTGCCGCTCCCTGCGGACGGCGTACCGCTCCCGGCGGGCTGGGTGCCGCTCTCGGCGGGCGGGGTGTTGCTCATGCCGACGACTGTAGCGACCGCCACTGACATGGGGCCCTGGTCAGGGTGGGTGCGGGCTGGCAGGATCGCCCCCATGTCCACGCTGCTCTCCCGTATCGGCAGGCGCCGGGCCGTCCAGGGGGCGGTCGCCGGTGCCGTCGTGCTCGGGCTGCTGCTGTGGTGGCTGCTGCCGCTGGGAGAGAAGCCGCCGAGCGGGTCGATCACGTTCAGCACGGGTACCCGCGCGGGCGTCTACCAGAAGTACGGCGAGCTGCTGCGCACCGAGCTGCGCAAGGACATGCCGGATCTGAACGTGCGGCTGATGACCAGCGCGGGTTCGCAGGAGAACGTCGAACGGGTGGCGTCCGGAGAGGCCGACTTCACGATCGCGGCGGCCGACGCGGTGGAGACGTACAAGCTGTCCGGCGGTCCGGGCGCCGAGGAACTGCGCGGGGTCACCCGGCTCTACGACGACTACGTGCAGCTCGTCGTACCGAGCGACTCGGACATCCAGTCCGTGGCCGACCTGCGCGGCAAGCGGGTGGCCATCGGGCTGCCCAACTCGGGGGTTCGGCTGATAGCGACCCGGCTGCTCAAGGCCGTGGGCATCGATCCGGAGACGGGCATCACGCCCCGGGCGGACGGGATCGACACCGGTCCCGGGCGCCTCGGCGACGAGCTCGACGCGTTCTTCTGGTCCGGCGGGGTGCCGACGGACGGCCTCGAGGAGATAGCGGAGAGTTCCGCGTTCCGGTTCGTGCCCATCGGCGAGGACCTGGTCACCGAGCTGCACGAGTCGGGCGGCGCGACCCGCTACTACCGCACCACCAACATGCCCGAGTCCGCCTACCCCACCGTGCAGAACGGTGCCGTGGTGCCCACCATGGCGGTCTCCAACCTGCTGGTGACCCGCGCGGACGTCGATCCGCGGCTCACCGAGTGGCTGACCCGGACCGTGCTCGACAGCCGCGACGGCATCGGAGCACACGTGCACTCCGCACAGCTGGTGGACCTGCGCACCGCGATCTACACCGACCCGCTGGAGCTGCACGAGGGCGCCCGGCGCTACTACCGGTCGGTCAAGCCCTAGGGACGCGGCTGCCGCGGCTCCACCGGGGCCGTGCCCGCCGTCCGGGGCACCCTGACCGTGACCCGAAGGCCGTGCGGCTCGTGGTGGCCGAAGGAGATCGAACCGTCGCCCGCCGCGAGCAGCGCCCGGCAGATGGACAGGCCCAGGCCGGAACCGTTGACGTTCTGGTGCCGCCCGCTGCGCCAGAAACGGTCCCCCACGCGCGCGAGCTCGTCGTCGGTGAGCCCGGGACCGTTGTCGGTGACGACGACGGTGGCGGCGTCCCCGGCGGAGGCGACCTCGACCCGCACCGTCTCGTCGGGCGGCGTGAACTTCACCGCGTTGTCGATGACCGCGTCCAGGGCGCTGGACAGGGCCACCGGGTCGGCCCAGCCCGTGGTCGGCGGGCAGTCGCCGACCAGTCGTACTCCCTTGGCCTCCGCCGTCGGCGCCCAGGCCGCCACCCGCTCGGCGGTCAGCGCGCCGACGTCGGTGACCTTGAGGTCGGCCTGGCTGTGCTCGGCCAGGGCCAGGTCGAGCAGGTCGTCCAGGACCCGGGCGAGCCGCTTGCCCTCGGTCTGGACGGAGGCGATCTCCTCGTTGCCCTCGGGCAGTTCGAGGGCGAGCAGCTCGATGCGGAGCAGCAGCGCGGCGAGCGGATTGCGCAGCTGGTGCGAGGCGTCGGCGACGAAGGCGCGCTGCTGCTCCAGCACGTCCTCCACGTGGTCGGCCATCTCGTTGAAGGACCCCGCCAGGCGCCGCAGTTCCGGTGGTCCCCCGGACGGTGCGACGCGGGACTTGAGCCGCCCGGTGGCGATGTCGTGGGTGGTGGCGTCGAGCACCCGTACCGGCCTGAGCACCCAGCCGGTCAGCCGCAGTGCGGCGCCGACGGCGAGCAGCATCGCGGCGAACTCCCCGGCGCCGATGAGCAGCCAGCCGCGCAGGGTGCTCGACCGCATGGAGTCCGTCGGCGACTCGGTGACCACGACCGCGACCACGTCGCCGTCCCGGATGACCGGGGAGGCCACCACCAGGCGGCCGTCCTGCCAGGGCCACACCTGCTCGGGGTCGTGGCTGCGGCGGCTGAGCAGCGCCTCGTCGAAGGAGTCGCGCACCTCGCCGGCCTGCGGCAGGAACCATGTCGTGGGCGCGTTGGCCATCGGGATGTGGTTGCGGTAGAAGACGCCCGCCTTGATGCCGTAGACCTCGTAGTAGCTGGTCAGCTCGGTCTGCAGGGTCGCCAGGCGTTCGTCCGTGTCCGTCCGGCGTGAGCCGCCCGACCCGTCCTCGGTGACGAACTGGGCGAGCGCGGCGAAGCGTGCGGTGTCGTCTATGCGGTCGATGACGACCTTCTGCTGCTCGGCGCGCGCGACGCTGACGCCGAGCGGCACACCGAGGGCGAGCAGTACGGCCGCCATCAGGACGATGAGCAGCGGCAGCAGGCGTGTGCTCACCCGGCCCCTTGGGCGGTGGGGGCGACGAGGCGGTAGCCGACGCCGCGGACGGTCTCGATCAGCGCGGGCATGTGGAGCTTGGAGCGCAGGGAGGCGACGTGCACCTCCAGGGTGCGCCCGGTCCCCTCCCAGCTGGTGCGCCAGACCTCGCTGATGATCTGCTCGCGGCGGAAGACCACGCCGGGGCGCTGGGCGAGGAGGGCGAGCAGGTCGAACTCCTTGCGGGTGAGCTGGACCACCGACCCGTTCACGCTCACCTGGCGGGTCGGCAGCTCGATGCGCACGGCCCCGAGGCGCACGACGGTCTCGGTGCTGCCGGTGGCGTCCTCGTGGACGGTGCGCCGGCTCACGGCGTGGATCCGGGCCAGCAGCTCCCCCGTGTCGTACGGCTTGACCACGTAGTCGTCGGCGCCGAGGTTGAGGCCGTGGATGCGGGAGCGGACGTCGGACCGCGCGGTGACCATGATCACCGGGGTGCTGGTGCGCTTGCGGATCTTGCCGCACACCTCGTATCCGTCCTGGTCGGGCAGGCCCAGGTCGAGCAGGACGACTCCGAAGCCGTCGACCTCGGGGACGAGCGCCTGGAGCGCCTCCTCGCCGCTGCGCGCATGGGTGACGTCGAAGCCGTGCCGTGCCAGGATCGCGGACAGGGCGGCGGCCACGTGGTTGTCGTCCTCGACGAGCAGCAGTCTCATCCGGGCTCCCTTCGGTTCATCGGCCGTACGCTCGGCGCGGGTAGGAATCGGGCGGGCAAGGGTTGCGGGCGGGTGGAACCACCGGCACGCGCGCGTGCGTCCTGTGCAGTGACTCCGATACAGGGGGACGGCGTCAAGAGGCTGCCGGTTGCGGCCGCTCGAAGTTATCCGGCCGATATGCGCCCAGCTCACAAGCGCTACGACTGGTGTCCGATCGCTACCGGATCGTGATGCTCAGATCTCGCTCAGATGTAGAGACGCGGCGTGGCCCGGGTCACTACTGTCCTCCGAAACCCAGGAGGACGGAGCCCGAGAGCGATGACCGAAGTATCGGTGGCCAAGGAAGACAAGGCTGCGACCGGCGATCTGGTCGTCCTGGACAGTGTCAACAAGCACTTCGGCGCGTTGCACGTGCTCCAGGACATCGACCTGACCATTCACCGCGGCGAGGTCGTCGTGGTCATCGGGCCCTCGGGGTCCGGCAAGTCCACTCTGTGCCGCACCATCAACCGGCTGGAGACCATCGACTCCGGTTCGATCACGATCGACGGCAAGCCGCTGCCGGCCGAGGGCAAGGAACTGGCCAGGCTGCGCGCCGACGTCGGCATGGTCTTCCAGTCCTTCAACCTCTTCGCGCACAAGACGGTGCTCGAGAACGTGACCCTGGGCCAGGTCAAGGTCCGCAAGGTCGACGCCAAGAAGGCCGAGGAGAAGGCCCGCGCCCTGCTCGACCGGGTCGGGGTGGGCGCCCAGGCGGACAAGTACCCCGCGCAGCTCTCCGGCGGTCAGCAGCAGCGTGTCGCCATCGCGCGGGCGCTGGCCATGGACCCGAAGGTCATGCTCTTCGACGAGCCGACGTCGGCCCTCGACCCCGAGATGATCAACGAGGTCCTCGAGGTCATGAAGCAGCTCGCCGAGGACGGCATGACCATGATCGTGGTCACGCACGAGATGGGCTTCGCCCGCTCGGCGGCCAACCGCGTGGTGTTCATGGCCGACGGCCGCATCGTCGAGGAGGCCACGCCGGACCAGTTCTTCAGCAATCCGCGCAGCGACCGTGCCAAGGACTTCCTGTCGAAGATCCTGCACCACTGAGACTTCGGAGCGGCTCCGGCGCCCCGCGCCGACCGCGCCGGCGGCCCGCTCCCGACGGCCGCACCCGATCGCCTGATCCTCTGATCGTCCGATCGCAGCTCGATTGCAGCTCGATCACAGCCAAAGGATGTTCCCCATGAAGCTTCGCAAGGTCTCCGCCGCCTCGGCCGCCGTGCTCGCCCTCGCCCTGACCGCCACCGCGTGCGGCGGCGACGACGGAGGCGACAGCGGTTCCTCCGGTGGTGGCGACAAGAAGATCACCATCGGTATCAAGTTCGACCAGCCCGGCCTCGGCCAGAAGACCCCGGACGGCTACGCGGGCTTCGACGTCGACGTCGCCACGTACGTCGCGAAGAAGCTCGGCTACACCGAGGACCAGATCGAGTGGAAGGAGTCGAAGAGCGCCGACCGCGAGACCATGCTGCAGCGCGGTGACGTCGACTTCATCGCCGCCACGTACTCGATCACCCCCGAGCGCTCGGAGAAGGTCGACTTCGCCGGCCCCTACCTGCTGGCCCACCAGGACGTGCTGCTCCGCGCCGACGACGACAAGATCAAGTCGCCGGAGGACCTGAACAACGCGAAGCTCTGCTCCGTCACCGGTTCGACCTCGGCCCAGAACATCAAGAAGAAGCTGGCTCCCAAGGCCCAGCTGCAGCCGTACCCGACGTACTCGGCCTGCCTGCCCGGTCTGCAGAACGGCGCCGTCGACGCGCTGACCACGGACGACTCGATTCTCGCCGGTTACGCCTCCCAGGCGCAGTTCAAGGGCAAGTTCAAGCTCGGCGGCTTCAAGCTGACGAACGAGAACTACGGGATCGGCGTCAAGAAGGGCAGCGACCTCAAGAACAAGATCAACGACGCGCTCGAGGCCATGGTCGCCGAGGGGGCCTGGGACAAGGCCGTCAAGGACAACTTCGGCCCGGCCAACTACAAGAACGAGCCGGCGCCGAAGATCGGCGACATCAAGAGCTGAGGCCGGGCCTGACGGGGTGCGCCGCCCCACGACAGGGGCGGCGCGCCGGATCGGGCGTCCCTACACGCGGAAGCGCGGGAGATCGTGTTCGACTTTCTCGACAAGTACGACCTGTTGGGAGCCTTCTGGACGACGGTGCAGCTCGCTGTGCTGTCGGCCGTCGGCTCCCTGATCTGGGGCACCATACTGGCCGCCATGCGGGTCGGCCCGGTGCCGTTGATGCGCGGCTTCGGAACCGCGTACGTGAACATCGTCCGGAACATCCCGCTGACCGTGATCATCCTGTTCGCGTCGCTGGGACTGAACCAGACGTTGGGGGTCACCCTCGGCGGAGGGAATGACTTCGAGACGATCAACTTCCGGCTCGCCGTGCTGGGTCTGGTCCTCTACACGTCGTCGTTCGTGTGCGAGGCGCTGCGCTCCGGCATCAACACGGTGCCCGTCGGCCAGGCGGAGGCGGCCCGGGCCCTCGGTCTGAGCTTCGGCCAGGTGCTCCGGCTGGTGGTTCTGCCGCAGGCGTTCCGCTCGTCCGTCGTTCCGCTGGCGAACGTGCTGATCGCCCTGATCAAGAACACCACGGTCGCCGCCGCCATCGGTGTGGCGGAGACGGCGCTGCTGATGAAGGAGATGATCGAGAACGAGGCCCAGCTGCTGCTCATCTCCGCGGTCATCGCTCTCGTGTTCGTGGTGTTGACGCTGCCGACCGGCCTGATCCTCGGCTGGGTGGGCAAGAAGGTGGCGGTGAAGCGATGAGCTCGGTCCTCTACGACGCCCAGGGCCCCCGCGCCAAGCGTCGCAACGTCCTCTTCACGGTCGTCTTCCTGGTCGCCCTGGCCGCCCTGCTGTGGTGGGTGTTCGGCACCCTCAACGACAAGGGTCAGCTGGAGTGGGCGCTGTGGAAGCCCTTCTTCACCGGCACCGAGGCGTGGTCGACGTACATCTGGCCGGGTCTGCAGAACACCCTGAAGGCCGCGGTGCTCGCGGTGGTCATCGCCCTGCCCCTCGGCGCGGCACTGGGCATCGCCCGGCTCTCCGACCACGCGTGGGTCCGGGTACCGGCCGCGGTCGTGGTCGAGTTCTTCCGGTCCATCCCCGTGCTGGTCCTGATGATCTTCGGGCTCGCGCTGTTCGCGGAGTACACCAACGTCAGCTCGGACGACCGCCCGCTGTACGCCGTCGTCACCGGCCTGGTGCTGTACAACGCCTCGGTCCTCGCCGAGATCGTCCGGTCCGGCATCCTCGCCCTCCCCAAGGGCCAGGCCGAGGGCGCCATGGCGATCGGGCTGCGCAAGGGCCAGGTCATGCGGCTGATCCTGCTGCCGCAGGCGGTCACCGCGATGCTGCCGGCCATCGTCAGCCAGCTCGTCGTGATCCTCAAGGACACCGCGCTCGGCGGCGCGATCCTCACGTTCCCGGAGCTGCTCGCGTCGGCCAACACCATGAGCGGCTACTACGGCGCCAACGTGATCGCGAGCTACACCGTGGTGGCCGTGATCTACATCGCGCTCAACTTCGCCCTCACCAGCTTCGCGGGCTGGCTGGAGCGCCGGCTGCGGCGGGCGAAGAAGTCGACCGGTGCGGTGCTCAAGGCGGACGACGTCGAGACCGCCGATGCCGGAACCGTCGGCAAGGTCTAGCAACACCTGACACTCGGTCATCTCGTATGACCATCAACGGAGGCCGTGGCGTGATCGCCACGGCCTCCGTCGCTTGACGCAAGCTGCGGCAATAGGTTGCATACGTTCTGTGACCGTGCACCCTGCTCAAACGTCCTGTTCACCCACGTCCCCCGGGACACCGCCACGGGCAGGGGGCGCCGCACCGTGGACCCGGTGATCATCACCGGAGCGGGGCCCGTCGGGCTCACGCTCGCCCTGGCGCTGGCGCGGCAGGAGGTGCCCTGCGTCGTCCTCGACGAGGGGCCGGGCAAGGACGAACCGCGCCCCGCGCGCACCGTCGTCCTGCGCGAGGAGGCCGTCGCGCTCGTCGAGCGGCTGACCGGCACACCGCTGACGGGGCTCGGCGCGCGTTGGGCCGGATGGCGGTCGATGCGGCGCAAGCAGGTGACGCGCGAGGTCGTGTTCGGCGACACCGACCCGGCCCCCCTGCACATCGCCCAGCACGAGCTGACCGGAGTCCTGCGCACGGCACTCGCCCGCGAACGGCTCGTCAAGATCTCCGTGGACAGCCGCCTGGACGGCATCGAACAGGAACGCTCCGGCGTCACGGCCCACACCCGCGGCCCCGCCGGCACCTGGTGGCGCGGCAGTTGGCTGGTCGGCTGCGACGGCCCCCGCTCCACCGTCCGCAAGCTCCAGGACATCCGCTTCCCCGGCCGTACGGCGGTGGAACGATACGCCGTAGCCGCGCTGCGCACCGAACTCCCGTGGCCCGACGAGGCGCTGCTCCACCGGATGCCGCCGTGGCGGACGACCGGGCCGTGGGCCGGCGAGGTGGTCGCCCGCCCGCTGCCGGACGGCGTGTGGCGCCTGGACTGGCTGCTGCCGCCCGGCAAGGACCTCGTCACGCCGGAGCTGCTGGTGAACCGCGTGCGCGAGACCCTCACCGGGTGGGCCGACGGCGCAACCCCGGCGTACGAGCTCCTCGACACCGGCGTCCACACGGTCCACCACCGTCTCGCCCGTCGCTGGCGGGTGAGACGCGTGCTGCTCGCCGGGGACGCGGCACACCTGCTGGGCGCGCTCGGCACGCAGGGTCTCGAAGAGGGACTCCTCGACGCCGACAACCTCGCGTGGAAGCTGGCCCTGGCCTGGCACCACGGGCCTCGCGAGGCGCTGCTCGACAGTTACCAGGAGGAGCGGCGGGCGGCGATCTCCGCGCGGCTGCGCGCCGCCGACCAGCTGCTTCCCCTGCTCCGCGGTGGCGGCGGGCTGCGCTCCTACGTCCCCGGCGCGGCCCGCGGCAACGACGCCCTGCTGACGGACGGTCACCTCGGACGCGGCACGCTGGGCTCGACGGGGTCCTACGCCGGTTCGCCGCTGGCGCCCGAGGGCGTCGCCGGGGAGGTGTCCGTCGGCACACCGCCGGGGACGCCCGTCACCGACGTGCGGGTCACGGCGGAGGACGGCACCTTCGTACGGCTCCGTGACCGGCTGGGGCGCGGGGCGCTGCTGGTGGTGCTGATCGCGCCGGGTACCGGGGTGTGGGAGCGCAAGCACTGGGTGACGGCCGGGGTCATGCCCCGACTGGCGGCCGCGGTGACGGCGCTGCCCCACCGCGCCGAGTTGCTGGTCGCCGAGAGCTATCCGGGCGCCGCGGCGCACACCGTGCTGCTGGTGCGGCCCGACGGTCACCTGGTCACGGCGCTGAACGGGGTGCGCCCGGCCGACCTCTACGCGGCTGCCGAGGCGGCGCTGGGCGGGGCGACGGCCGGGGCGGCATCGGAGGCCGAGGAGGGGGCGGGGGCGGCCGCCGGTTCCCGTTGAGCGGACCGTCGGCCGGCCGCCGTCGGGCCCGGTATCCGCTCCTCGGGTGTGCGGGCACTGTCCGCATGGTGACGCTGAGTTGACCGGCCCGCACCGTCATGGTCTACTCCGGACCGTGACCGACACCTGTGTGCGCCTGTGGC
Organism: Streptomyces sp. CCM_MD2014; assembly: GCF_000772045.1. Taxonomy (GTDB): domain Bacteria; phylum Actinomycetota; class Actinomycetes; order Streptomycetales; family Streptomycetaceae; genus Streptomyces; species Streptomyces salinarius. Next base: position 2,422,503 of record NZ_CP009754.1, read on the forward strand.
GGAGGGTCCATATGGACCTCGTCCGCTATGCGGGCTGCGTGTGTCGTCCGTCCTGCTGATTCGCCCTCTCCTTCGCGCCCGGCGCAGCTCCTGCCTGCCGCCGCGCGCTCCCTCGCGAACTCCCAGGACGGTACCCGTGTCCCTCCCCTCCTTCTCTTCCTCACCTTCTCCCGCCTCCGCTGCCACGTCTGCCCCGACGCAGGCCGAGCTTCTCGACTTCGTCCGTCGTGCGGCCGCCGACGCGGAACTGGTCGCCTCCCTGCCGCTCGACCCCGAGGGCCGCACATGGGTGCGGCTGGCCGGGCCCGGCGGCAGCGAGGCCTGGCTGATCGGCTGGCCGCCCGGCACGGGCACCGGCTGGCACGACCACGCCGAATCCGTGGGCGCCTTCGTCACGGCCGCGGGCGAACTCAAGGAGAACGCGCTCGCCGCCCGCCTGCCCGCCGACGGCTGGAAGACCCTCGAGCTGAGCGACGGTGTGGACCGGGAACGCCGACTGGCCGTCGGCCAAGGGCGCGCCTTCGGCCGGCACCACGTGCACGAGGTCCTCAACGAGTCGTCCGACCGCCACGCGGTCTCCGTGCACGCCTACTACCCGCCGCTGCCGCAGATCCGCCGCTACAGCCGCAGCGGGCAGACCCTGCGCCTGGAGCAGGTCGAGCGCCCCGGGGACTGGCAGTGAGCGGGCCCACCGGGATCGACGCCCTGCTGGAGCGCGTCCGCGCCGGATATCGGCGGATCGCGCCGGAGGAGGCGCACGACGCCGCGGAGGCCGGCACGGCGCTGCTGGTCGACATCCGGTACGCCGCTCTGCGCGAGGCGGACGGTCTGATCCCTGGCGCCCTGGTGGTCGAACGCAACGAGCTGGAGTGGCGGCTGGACCCGCAGGGCAGCCACCGTCTCCCCGAGGCGACGGATCACGACGTGCGGGTGGTCGTGGTGTGCAACGAGGGCTACGCCTCCAGTCTGGCGGCGGAGTCCCTGCACCGTCTGGGGCTGCACCGGGCCACCGATCTGATCGGTGGCTTCCAGGCCTGGCGCGCGGCGGGCCTGCCGGTGGCGGCGTCCGGCCCCGACAGCCGGCGGGTCCGGTAGCCCGATAGTCGGCGGGTCCGATGGGCGGCGGGCCCTGTAGACCGGCGCGCTCATCACCTGACCGGCCCGACCGCCCGGCCGCGGGTGCCCCGGGTCGGGCAGCGTCTCAGAACGCCTCGTCGCCGAGGTACTCCGTGTCCTCGCCCTCCTCCTCCAGTGCCTGGCGGACCACCCGCAGGGCCATGCCCTCGGGGTAGCCCTTGCGGGCCAGCATCCCGGCGAGGCGGCGCAGTCTCTTGTCGCGGTCGAGGCCCCGGGTGGCACGCAGCTTGCGGTCGACCAGGTCGCGCGCGGTCTCCTCCTCCTGCTCGGAGTCCAGCCGGGAGGCCGCCGCGTCGATGAGGGCGGCGTCGACGCCCTTGGTGCGCAGCTCTCTGGCGAGGGCGCGTCTGGCCAGCCCGCGGCCGTGGTGCCGGGACTCCACCCAGGCCTCGGCGAAGGCGCCGTCGTTGATCAGGCCGACCTCCTCGAACCTGGACAGCACCTCCTCCGCGGCCTCGTCGGGGATCTCCCGCTTGCGCAGGGCGTCGGCCAGTTGTCTGCGGGTGCGCGGGGTCCCGGTGAGCAGGCGCAGGCAGATCGCCCGTGCCTGCTCGACCGGGTCCCGCGGAGGCTCCCCCTTCTCGGCCCTCGACGAGGAAGTGGCACCTCCGTCCTCGGCCGACGGCTCCGCGCGCTCGCCCCGTCGGCGTCCGCGCGTGCCGCCCGCCCCTCGGCCCCGTCCGCCTCCGCGGCGCGCCTCGCCGTCACCGTGGTGCGCCCCGTCGTCCTCGCGGGGGCCCGTGGCGAAGGGGTCCGTCTCGTACGGGGCCGCAGCCGCCCCGTACGTGCCGTCGCCCGGTCCGGCGGAGCCGTCGGTGTACTCGGCCCAGTCGGTTCGTCGGGTCACGGGTCAGCTCTTGGCTGCCGCGGCCTTGGACTTGGTGGCCTTGGCGGTCGTGGGCGCGGGCACCGCGGGTGCGGCGTCGGCCGTGGCGGCGGGGGCGGCGTCCGCGCCGGGCTCGGTGGCCGGCTCCTCGGGACGCACGCCGACGCCCAGCTTCTCCTTGATCTTCTTCTCGATCTCGTTGGCCAGGTCGGGGTTGTCCTTGAGGAAGTTGCGCGCGTTCTCCTTGCCCTGGCCGAGCTGGTCGCCCTCGTACGTGTACCAGGCGCCGGCCTTGCGGACGAAGCCGTGCTCGACGCCCATGTCGATCAGGCCGCCTTCGCGGCTGATGCCCTGGCCGTAGAGGATGTCGAACTCGGCCTGCTTGAAGGGCGGCGCGACCTTGTTCTTGACGACCTTGCAGCGGGTGCGGTTGCCGACCGCCTCCGTGCCGTCCTTCAGCGTCTCGATGCGGCGGATGTCGATGCGCACCGAGGCGTAGAACTTCAGCGCCCGGCCACCGGTCGTGGTCTCCGGGGAACCGAACATCACACCGATCTTCTCGCGGAGCTGGTTGATGAAGATCGCGGTGGTCTTGGACTGGTTGAGCGCGCTGGTGATCTTCCGCAGGGCCTGGCTCATCAGGCGGGCCTGCAGACCGACGTGGCTGTCGCCCATCTCGCCCTCGATCTCCGCGCGCGGGACGAGCGCGGCGACGGAGTCGATGACGATGAGGTCGAGGGCGCCGGAGCGGACCAGCATGTCCACGATCTCCAGGGCCTGCTCGCCGTTGTCCGGCTGGGAGAGGATCAGGTTGTCGATGTCGACGCCGAGCTTCTTGGCGTACTCGGGGTCGAGGGCGTGCTCGGCGTCCACGAACGCGACCTGACCGCCGGCCTTCTGCGCGTTCGCCACGGCGTGCAGGGTCAGGGTCGTCTTGCCCGAGGACTCGGGGCCGTAGATCTCCACGACCCGGCCGCGCGGGATGCCGCCGACACCGAGGGCCACGTCGAGCGCGGTCGACCCGGTCGAGATGACCTCGATGGGCTCCCTCGACCGCTCGCCCATGCGCATGACCGCGCCCTTGCCGAACTGCCGTTCAATCTGTGCGAGCGCGGCGTCCAGGGCCTTCTCGCGGTCGGTTCCTGCCATGGGTTCCACCCGGTTTGCTTGATTCGATCGCTTCACGTCAAAGACGCTAATGCCTGCCACTGACAATGGGCCCCGATGCGGGTCCGGCCTGTGGATAACCCGGGTGCAACCTCACCCAAACCCACTCGAATCACCCGCCACGAGCCCTGCCCGAGCCTCCATAAGAATGGATGTTCGATTTTTGTGTCAAGCGCACCACACGGCACTTCCGAGCGTACGTCTCCCGGCCCGGCGGGCCGGGTGGTTGGATGCAGGGACGAGCCGGAAGAGGGGGCACCATGGCCAGGGTCAACATCAGTCTCGACGCCGAACTGGTGGTGGAAGTGATGGTTCTGGCCGGTATCGGCTCGCCGCAGGACGCCGTCGAGGCCGTGGTGCGCGACTACATCGCCCGCGGTCACCGCACCGAGACCCGCACCGAGTTCAAGGACCGCGGTCTGCGGGATGTCGACGCCAAGCCGCAGGAGCCCCAGGGCTGACCCCGTTCCCGCCGGCCCGCCGCCCTCACGAGGGCCCGCCGTCCCCGTCCCCTTCCGGGCCCTCCGGCCCCGGGCGGCCCTGCTCCGGACGCCGGGCCCACAGCTTGCGCAGCCGCGTGGACCGCGCGGGCCCCACCCGGCGGACCCGGCGCCCGTGCACCCGCGGATCGTCCGTGACGTCGTAGCGCTTGACGTACGCCCCGAGGAACGCCTGCAGCGTGGCGACCGCCGGGATGGCGATCAGCGCACCGACGGCACCGAGCAGGGCGGTGCCCGCGATGACGGAGCCGAAGGCGACCGCGGGGTGGATGTCCACGGTCTTGGACGTCAGCTTGGGCTGCAGCATGTAGTTCTCGAACTGCTGGTAGATCACCACGAAGACCAGCACCCACAGCGCGTACCAGGGGTTGACCGTGAACGCGATCAGCATGGGCAGGGCGCCCGCGAGATAGGTGCCGATGGTCGGGATGAACTGCGAGACCAGGCCCACCCACACGGCGAGCGCGGGGGCATAGGGCACCTCGAGGATCTCCAGGAGGATGTAGTGCGCGACGCCGGAGATCAGCGCCATCAGCCCGCGTGAGTACAGGTAGCCGCCGGTCTTGTCCACGGCGATCTCCCACGCGCGCAGGACCTCGGCCTGGCGGGCGGGCGGCAGGACGGAGCAGAGCGCGCGCCGCAGCCGGGGGCCGTCGGCGGCGAAGTAGAAGGAGAACAGCACGATCGTCAGCAGCTGGAAGAGGCCGCCGAGGACCTGGGCCGACACGTCCAGGACGCCCGTCGCGCTGTTCTGCACATAGTTGCGCAGCCAGTCCGAGCGGAGCAGGCCCTCCTGGATGTCGACCCGCCTCAGCTCGGTGTGGAAGTGGCCGTTGACCCAGTTGATGACGGAGTCCAGGTAGTCCGGGAACTCCTCGACCATCTTGACGATCTGGCCGGCCAGCATGGAGCCGAGCAGGGTGACGAACCCGGCGGCGGCGATCAGCACGGCGAGGAAGACGAGGAAGGTGGCGAACCCCCGGCGCATGCCGCGCCCGGCCATCCAGCTCACCGCGGGTTCGATGGCCAGGGCCAGGAAGAACGCGATGAGGACGTTGATCAGCAGCCCGGTGAGCTGGTGGAAGGCCCAGCTACCCAGCTGGAAGGCGGCGATGAGCGCGAGGGCCAGCACCATGGCGCGCGGGAGCCAGCGCGGCATGCGGGCGCCCGGCCCGGCGGGGGCGCCGTCGGCCGGGGGCCCGGTGGGCGGCACGGGGCCGGCCGGGGATGCGTGCCGGGCGGCCTGCCCGGTCTCGTCAGTGGAGGGCACGGAGCAAGTCTCACCCACATCGCCGACGGGCAGACCCCGCCGGGCGATCTTCGTGCGTCCTCACCGCTTCTCCCGCGGCACGTTCATGACGGTGCACACCACCCGCCACACGTCCTTGGCGTCCCAGCCGGCGTCCAGCGCCTCGTGCACCGTACGTCCGCCCAGCTCCGCCATCACGTGATCGCGCGCGAAGGTGTCGGCGTACCCCGGACCGAAGTGGTCCGTCATCCGCTCCCAGAAGACCGTCAACCGCATGCCACCAGTATCCCGCCCCTGAGAGTGGGCCTTGGGCCGGGACCACCTGACGGAACCGCTTTCCGGCCTACGGTCTGTCCCATGGCCGAAACCGGAGCGTCCGCACTCCCCGCGATCCCGCCACCCGCGACCCCCTGCACCCCCCGCACCCCCGACTCACGCTCACCGCTCGCCCGCGCGGAGCGCTTCGTGTGGCTCAACGCGCGCGTGCTGGAGCAGCGGCTGTTCGCGTACCACTTCCGCGGTGGCGACCCCGGCCCGGTGGAGACGGCGCTGGACGCCTACCGCAACGAGGACGGCGGGTACGGCCACGCGCTGGACCCCGACCTGCGCGGCCCGGTCAGTCAGCCGCTGCACACGGCACGCGCCCTGTGCGTCCTGGACGCCGTCGGCCGCTGCGGCGGGCAGCGGGCCGAGCGCGTGTGCCGCTACCTGACCTCCGCGTCCACCGCGGACGGTGCCCTGCCTCTGGTGCGGGCGGGCGGGGAGGCGGGTCCGGTCGCGCCCTTCCTTCCGGTCGTGGCCGATCCCCCCGGTGAGCTGCTCGCCACCGGTCCGGTGGTCGGCCTGTTGCACCGCAACGAGGTCTGGCACGCCTGGCTGTTCCGCGCCACCGACTTCTGCTGGCAGGCGGCGGAGTCACTGGAGTCGTCGCGCCCGGACGAGATCGAGGCCGCCGTGGCCTTCCTGGACACCGCTCCGGACCGTCCGCGCGCGCAGGCCGCGGCCGACCGGCTGGGCCGCCTGGTGCGCGAGCGGCGCCTCGCCGTACTGGATCCGGACGACCTCGGCGCGTCCCCGGCCTCCCCCGGCCATGCCCGGGGCGAGCACCGGTTCCCCCACGAGTACGCGCGGGATCCGCGTTCGCTCGCGCGCGCGTGGTTCACGGACGCCGAGATGGCCCGCTCCCTCGACTTCCTCGCGGCCGAGCAGGAGGACGACGGCGGCTGGCCCGTCCGCCGGCCGCGCTGGGCACCCGCCCCGGTGCTGGAGACCCGCGGCCGGGTGACGATCGAGGCCCTGCGCACGCTCCGGGCCCACGGCCGTCCCCTGGGCTGACCTGCCGGCCTGGGGCTCGAGGCCTGTTACCCGGGGCCTGGGGCAGCTCAGCCGCCCATGGCACGTACACCCGCGGTGACGACCACGGCGGCCGCGACGACGAGCAGGAACGGCGCACGCAGCAGCAGCGCGATGGCGGCCGCGGCGACTCCCGCCGCCCGCGCGTCCAGCACGAGCGCCTGTCCGTCGGCGAAGGTCTGCTGGGCGGTGAGCGCCGCGAGGAGGGCGACGGGCAGCAGCGCGGCGAGCCGCCGGACCAGGGGGCGTTCCAGGGCGCCCGCGGGCACCAGCAGCCCGAGAAGCTTGACGGCGTAGCAGCCCACCGCGGTGACGCCGATCGCGATCCATACGCTCATCGCTCTCCCGACTCCTCACCGGTTCCGGCGCCACGCGCGCGGCGTCCGCGCGCCCACAGGACGACGGGCGCCGCCAGCGCGGCCACCAGGACGGGCACGCCGGCGGGCAGCACGGGCAGCAGGCCGAGTCCCAGGAGGACGGCCACGGCGGCGACCGTGCGCTCGGTGGTGTCCTTGAGCATCGGCGCGAGCAGCGCGAGGAAGACCGCGGGGCCGGCCGCGTCGAGACCCCAGGCGTCGGTGTCCCCGATGGCCTCCGCGCCCAGCGCGCCGAGCAGGGTGGTGAGGTTCCACAGGACGTACAGGGTGAGTCCGGTGACGGTGAACCCGATGCGGACGGCGCGCCGCGTGGGCTGTGCGAGGGCCACGGCCGTCGTCTCGTCGATGACCCATTGCGCGGCGAACGGCCGCACCGCGCGCGGGAGGGCCAGCAGCTGCGACAGGCGCAGCCCGTAGAACGCGTTGCGCACGCCCAGGAAGAAGGCCCCCGCCGCCGCGGTGAGCGGATTGCCGCCGGCCGCGAGCGCGCCGACGAGCGCGAACTGGGACGCCCCGGTGAACACCAGGAGGCTGAGGGCGCAGGTCTGGGCGAGGGTGAGTCCGCTGCCGGCCGAGGTCACCCCGAAGGCGAACCCGGACAGTCCGACGGCGACTCCGACCCCGAGGGCGTCCCGCACGACGGCGGCGTCCGGCTTGCCGCCGGCGGCACCCGTTTCGGGAGCGTCGGAAAGGGCTGTCTGTTCGGTCACGCCTCGAACGGTAGGAGCGGCTTGCGCCGCGCGTCTTGTACGTTCTTGCGCTCCCGCTGGTAGGCGCCGGGCGGCACCCCGACGATGCGCGCGAAGTGCCGGTTGAGGTGCGGCTGGTCGGAGAACCCCACGGCGACGGCGGCCTCGGCAGGGGACGTCCCGGTGTCCAGCAGCCGCCGGGCCCGACGGACCCGGGCGTCCGTCAGCCAGGTGTGGGGCGGCATGCCGTAGGCGTCCCGGAAGGCCCGCAGCAGCGCGAACGGGCTGCTCCCCAGCTCCCCGGCGAGGCGCTCCAGGCTCGGCGGGTCGGCCATCCGTTCCTCCAGCACGGCACGCGCGCGTGCCGCCGTCCCGGCCCCGGCCGTACGCACCCGGCGCCGGGGCAGCGGGCCGCCGTTCAGCCGCAGCAGCCGGGTCACGGCCACGCGCAGCAGGGTGTCGGCGGCGAGCGCGTTCCCGTCGTCGGCGGCGCGCAGCACGCGGTGCACCAGTTCAACGGCGTACGGGTCGTCGAGCACCGGCCGGACGAACCCGGGCGTGCCGCGCAGGGTCGTCGTCTCGGCCGCGATCCGGGCGACCAGCTCGGGTGCCGGGTAGACGGCCCCGTACCGCCAGCCCTCCGGCACTCCGGCCCGTCCGGTGTGCGGGGTGTCCGGGTTGACCAGGGCGAGTGAGCCGGCTCCGGCGTACTGGTCGCTCCCGCCGTGGTGGAAGATCTCCACGCCGTCGGCGATGGCGGCGATGACGAAGTGCTCGTGCGTGTGGCGGACGAAGGTCTTCCGTATGTACTGGGCACGGAGCAGGTCGACGTCGGGCAGCTCCGCGTAACGCCAGTGCCGTGCCCGCTCACCCGATCCCGCCATGCCCCCATTCTCCGCCAACCGCGCCCGGCTGCCGGCGACGGCCGCGGCGCACCAGGCGCCCGGCCCGGCCGTGGGCCGGGCGCCTGGTGCACGGGGCAGGGGGTGTCCGACCCGGCCCGGGACCGGGTGTGCGAGGCCGGCCGCCCTTCACGAGCCGGGGGCGCGCGCCGGGTGGTCCGACCCGGTCGAGGGGGCAGGCCGTTCCGGAACCCCCCGCCCGCCCCGTACGCCCGGCGCGGGCCGATTGTCAGTGGCCGGGTGCACGATGGATCCATGGTCAGCTCCGCACACCGAGCCCTGGACGGCTTCTCCCCCGCGACCCGCGGATGGTTCACGGGGGCCTTCTCCGCGCCCACCTCCGCCCAGGCGGGCGCCTGGCAGGCCATCTCGCAGGGCTCGGACGTGCTGGTGGTCGCCCCCACGGGATCCGGCAAGACACTGGCCGCCTTCCTCGCCGCGCTGGACCAGCTGACCTCGACGCCCCCGCCCGCCGACCCCAAGAAGCGCTGCCGCGTCCTGTACGTCTCCCCGCTCAAGGCCCTGGCCGTCGACGTCGAGCGCAATCTCCGCAGCCCGCTGACCGGCATCCGCCAGGAGTCCGTGCGCCTCGGTCTGCCCGAGCCCGAGGTCAAGGTCGGCATCCGTTCCGGCGACACCCCGGCCGCCGAGCGCCGCGCCCTGTCCACCCGGCCGCCGGACATCCTGATCACCACCCCGGAGTCCCTGTTCCTGATGCTGACGTCGGCCACGCGCGAGGCGCTGACCGGCATCGAGACGGTGATCCTGGACGAGGTGCACGCGGTCGCGGGCACCAAGCGCGGCGCTCATCTCGCGCTCACCCTGGAGCGGCTGGACGAGCTGCTGCCGAAGCCCGCCCGCCGCATCGGTCTGTCGGCGACGGTCCGCCCGGTGGACGAGGTGGCCCGGTTCCTCGCTCCGCGCGGCCGGGTCGAGATCGTCCAGCCGGAGTCGGGCAAGCAGTTCGACCTGTCCGTCGTCGTCCCGGTCGAGGACCTCGGCGAGCTGGGCGGCTCCCCGGTCGCGGACGGCAACGAGGGAGCGGAGCGCCCCTCGATCTGGCCGCACGTCGAGGAGCGGATCACCGACCTGGTCCAGTCGCACCGCTCCACGATCGTCTTCGCCAATTCCCGGCGGCTGGCCGAGCGCCTGTGCAACCGGCTCAACGAGATCGCGTACGAGCGGGCCACCGGAGAGCCCCTGGACGAGCACCACTCCCCCGCGGAGCTGATGGGCGGTTCCGGTGCCGCCCAGGGAGCGCCGCCCGTGATCGCCCGCGCCCACCACGGCTCGGTCTCCAAGGAGCAGCGCGCCCTCGTCGAGGAGGACCTCAAGGCGGGCCGCCTGCCCGCCGTGGTCGCCACCTCCAGCCTGGAGCTGGGCATCGACATGGGCGCCGTCGACCTGGTCGTGCAGGTCGAGTCACCTCCCTCCGTCGCCTCCGGCCTCCAGCGCGTGGGCCGGGCGGGACACCAGGTCGGCGCGGTCTCCACCGGCGTGGTCTTCCCCAAGTACCGTGGCGACCTGGTGCAGTCGGCCGTGGTCACCGAGCGGATGCGCAGCGGAGCCATCGAGGCCCTGCGGATCCCCGCCAACCCGCTGGACGTGCTGGCCCAGCAGCTGGTGGCGATGACCGCGCTGGACACCTGGCAGGTCGACGACCTCCTGGCCACCGTCCGCCGCGCCGCCCCGTTCGCCTCCCTCCCGGAGTCGGCCTTCACCGCCGTCCTGGACATGCTCGCGGGCCGCTATCCCTCCGACGCCTTCGCCGAGCTGCGTCCGCGCGTGGTGTGGGACCGGGTCGCCGGCACGGTCACCGGCCGCCCGGGGGCGCAGCGGCTCGCGGTGACGTCCGGGGGCACGATCCCGGACCGCGGCCTCTTCGGGGTGTTCCTGGCCGGGGCCGATCCGAAGAAGGGCGGCGGCCGGGTCGGTGAGCTGGACGAGGAGATGGTGTACGAGTCCCGCGTGGGGGACGTCTTCACGCTCGGCACCAGCTCCTGGCGGATCGAGGACATCACCCGCGACCGGGTCCTGGTCTCCCCGGCGCCGGGCGTACCGGGCAGGCTGCCGTTCTGGAAGGGCGACCAGCTGGGCCGCCCGCTGGAGCTGGGCCGCGCGCTGGGCGCGTTCCTGCGCGAGGTCGGTTCCCTGTCCGAGGAGGACGCCCGGCTGCGTCTGGTCACCGCCGGCCTGGACGCCTGGGCCGCGGACAACGTGCTGGCGTACCTCGACGAGCAGCGCGAGGCCTGCGGCCACGTCCCCGACGACCGCACCATCGTCGTCGAGCGCTTCCGGGACGAGCTGGGCGACTGGCGGGTCGTCGTCCACTCCCCCTTCGGCGCCCAGGTCCACGCCCCCTGGGCCCTCGCCCTGGGCGCCCGGCTGACCGAGCGGTACGGCATGGACGCCCAGGTCATGCACGCCGACGACGGCATCGTGCTGCGCCTGCCGGACGCCGACCTGATGGGCTTGGACTTCCTCGACCAGGATCCCGCCAAGCCGGGCCTGGAGTACGACGCCGAGAAGGCACCGGTCGGCGCCGCCGACGTCGTCTTCGACAAGGGCGAGGTCGACCGGGTCGTCACCGACCAGGTGGGCGGCTCGGCACTGTTCGCCTCCCGGTTCCGCGAGTGTGCCGCCCGCGCGCTGCTGCTGCCGCGCCGCAGCCCCGGCAGGCGCACCCCGCTGTGGCAGCAGCGGCAGCGGGCGGCGCAGCTGCTGGAGGTGGCGAGCGAGTACGGCTCGTTCCCGATCGTCCTGGAGGCGGTCCGCGAGTGCCTCCAGGACGTCTTCGACGTACCGGGCCTGGTGGAGCTGATGGGGGACGTGGAGGCCCGCAAGGTCCGCCTGGTCGAGGTCACCACCCCGGAGCCCTCCCCGTTCGCCCGCTCCCTGCTCTTCGGCTACGTGGCCCAGTTCCTGTACGAGGGCGACTCACCGCTCGCCGAGCGCCGGGCCGCCGCGCTGTCGCTGGACTCGCGGCTGCTGGCCGAGCTGCTCGGCCAGGCGGAGCTGCGCGAACTGCTCGACGCCGAGGTGCTCACCGAGCTGGAGCGCGAGCTGCAGTGGCTCACCGAGGACCGCCGCGTCAAGGACTCCGAGGGCGTCGCCGACCTGCTGCGGGTGCTCGGCCCGCTGACGGACGCCGAGCTGGCCGAGCGGGGCGCCGAGCCGCAGTGGGCGCCCGAGCTGGCCGCGGCCCGCCGCGCGATCAGGGTGCGGATCGCCGGCGCCGACCACTGGGCGGCCATCGAGGACGCGGGCCGGTTGCGCGACGCGCTGGGCACCGCGCTGCCCGTCGGTGTGCCGGAGGCCTTCACGGAACCGGTCAAGGACCCGCTCGGCGATCTCCTGGCCCGTCATGCCCGCACCCACGGCCCCTTCACCTCGGTCACCGCGGCGGCCCGCTTCGGTCTGGGCGTCGCGGTCACCGAGGGCGCCCTCCAGCGGCTCGCCGGGGCGGGCCGGGTGGTGCAGGGCGAGTTCCATCCGGCCGGTATCGGCCAGGAGTGGTGCGACGCGACCGTACTGCGCAGGCTGCGCCGTCGTTCCCTGGCCGCGCTCCGGCACGAGCTGGAGCCGGTGGCGCCGGCCGCGCTCGGCCAGTTCCTCCCCCAGTGGCAGCACATCGGCAAGGGACACACGCTGCGCGGCATCGACGGGCTGGTCCGCGCCGTCGAGCAGTTGCAGGGCGCCTCCGTGCCCGCCTCCGCGCTGGAGAAGCTGGTCCTGCCCTCCCGGGTGGCGAACTACAACCCGGCCATGCTGGACGAGCTGACGGCCGCCGGTGAGGTGGTGTGGGCGGGGGCGGGTTCCCTGCCCGGCAAGGACGGCTGGGTCTCCCTCTACCTGGCGGACGCGGCTCCCCTGCTCCTGCCGCCCCCGCACCCGCTGGAGACGACCGCCCTGCACGAGTCCGTCCTGAGCACCCTCTCGGGCGGGTACGGCCTGTTCTTCCGCCAGATCGCCGACCAGGTCCGCGCCACGACCCACCCGGAGGCCACCGATCCGCAGCTGGCCGACGCGCTGTGGGACCTGGCCTGGTCCGGACGGCTGACCAACGACACGCTGGCGCCCCTGCGCTCCCTGCTGGGTTCCGGGCGCACCGCCGGCTCCACCGCCCACCGCGCCAAGCGCGCGGTGCCCCGGGGGCGGTACGGCTCGCTCACCGCCGCCGCCCGCCCGGCGTCCCGCACCGGCCCGCCGACGGTCGCGGGCCGCTGGTCGCTGCTGCCGGAGCGCGAGGCCGACGGGACGGTGCGGGCCCATGCCCTGGCCCGCACGCTCCTCGACCGGCACGGCGTGGTGACCCGCGGCGCGGTCGCCGCGGAGGGCGTGGAGGGCGGCTTCTCGGCGGTGTACCGGATCCTGGCCGCCTTCGAGGAGAGCGGCCAGGCCCGGCGCGGCTATGTCGTGGAGGGGCTGGGCGCGGCGCAGTTCGCCATGGAGGGGGCCGTGGACCGGTTGCGCGCGGTGGCGAACGCCCGTGAGCGCGGTGCCGACTCGCCCCCTCCGACGGACTCCACGGGCGACGTGTTCGACTCCGGCCCCGCATCCGGTGGCCCCGCCGGACCGGTCGCCGGTTCCCCCTTCGGCCCCTTCGGGGACTCGGGCAGCTTCGGCGGTCCCGGCGACTTCCGCGACTCCGCGTCCGGCAGCGGCCCCGGCGCCCCGGACCCCACCGGCGGCGCCGTCCCCGATCACCGGCGGGGTACCGGCCGCCCGGCCCCGGCGGGCCCCTTGGACGACTCCGACGACGTCTTCGCCGACCCCGACGGCCTGGGCCGTTCACCGTCCCGGGGCGACTACATCTCGCCGCGCGACTACGCCGAGCCGGGCGCCGGCGGTCCGCGCGGCGGCGGGCACGGGCACGGCGGCTACGGGGGCTCGCGCGGGCCGTACGACACCGGACTTTCCGGCCGGCGCGATCGCACCGCCGCCGGACCGCGGGCCGTCGTCCTGGCCGCAGCCGACCCGGCGAACGCCTACGGCGCGGCCCTCGGCTGGCCCGAGCCGCCGGCCGGTGCCACGCACAAGCCCGGTCGCAAGGCGGGCTCCCTGGTGGTCCTCGTCGGGGGCGAGCCCGCGCTCTACATGGAACGCGGCGGCAAGACCCTCCTGCTGTGGCCCTCCGACCCCGACCGGCTGCCCACCGAGGACCCGGGGCTGCGAGCGGCGGCGCAGGCCCTCGCGGAGGCCGCACGCGCCGGTTCCCTGGGCACGGTCACGGTGGAGCGGGTCAACGGCGCGGCGGCCCTGACCTCCCCCTTCGGGCCGCTGCTGGAGGGAGCGGGCTTCGTCGCCACTCCACGCGGTCTGCGCATCAGGGCGTGACCCTGTCACTCTTGAACCATGCCCGAAGGTGACACGGTCCTACAGGCCGCGCGACGGCTGCACGACGCCCTCGCGGGCAAGGTGCTGACGCGCAGCGACTTCCGCGTCCCCCGGTACGCCACGGTCGACCTGACCGGCCGCACCGTCCTGGACGTCACCCCGCGCGGCAAGCACCTGCTCACCCGTGTCGAGGGCGGCCTGACGGTGCACTCACACCTGCGCATGGACGGTTCCTGGAAGGTGTTCGCGCCCGGTCAGCGCTGGAGCGGCGGACCCGCGCACCAGATCAGGATCGTTCTCGCCACCGCCGACCGCACGGCCGTCGGCTACCGCCTCCCGGTGCTGGAGGTCCTGCGCACCGCCGACGAGCAGCGCGCCGTCGGCCATCTCGGCCCCGATCTGCTCGGCCCCGACTGGGACCCGGCGCGGGCGCTGGACAACCTGCGGGCGGATCCGGCCCGTCCGATCGGGGAGGCCCTGCTCGACCAGCGCAATCTGGCCGGCATCGGCAACGTCTACAAGTGCGAGCTCTGCTTCCTCCTCGGCGTCACCCCCTGGCTGCCGGTCGGGGACCTGCCCGCGGACCGCGCAGCGCGGCTCCCCGGGCTCGCGCGGGAACTCCTGGAGGCCAACCGCGACCGTCCGGTCCGCCGGACGACGGGCCTGCGCGGCCAGGACCTGTTCGTGTACGGCCGCGCGCCCCGCCCCTGCCTGCGCTGCGGCACGTCGGTCCGGGTGGCCGACCAGGGCGACGGCTCCCGCGAGCGCCCCACGTACTGGTGCCCGGCCTGCCAGGCGGGACCCGCGCCACGCCCGGGCGGCCCGGCGGACGCACGGGCACGGCACCGGTCGGCCCGCCGCGGAGGCCGCTGAGGAAACGGCCGGGGAGCCGTGGGAGCCGCGGGAGCCGCGGGACGGCTCAGCCGGCGGCGAGGATGGCGTCCATCTGGCCGGCCGCCTCGCGCATGCCCTCGTCCATGCCCATCGTCATGAGCTGGTCCATCTGCTCCCGGGTGTCGAAGACCGCCCGCATTTCCATGCGGGTGCCGCCGTCCCGCTCGGTGAGCGTCACGCGGTTCGCGGTCGTCGGCATCGCGGCGTTCGGCACCCCGTCCTCGTCGGCGAACCCGTCGGTGAACTCCAGCGACCGTGGTGCGTCGACCGTGGCCACCCGCCACCAGCCGCGGTACTTCTCGCCCTGCGGGCCGGTCATGAAGTACGTGACGTCCCCGCCGGGGGTCAGGTCGTGCTCCTCCACCGTCGCCGGGTGGGACGGCGGTCCCCACCAGCGTTCCAGCTGCCGGGGGTCGGCCCACAGCTGCCACACCCGTTCCGCGGGGGCGGCGAAGTCGGCGACCAGGGTGAGGGTCAGGTTGTCCGGATCCTTGTCCAGGCTGGTGACACTCATCGGCTCCGTCCTTCCGTCGATTGCTGCGCTTCGGATTCGGTTTCGGGTGCCTCGGCGAGCAGGCCGGACATGCGCTCCACGCGTCCGCGCCACGCGGCCTCGAGTCCGTCCAGGGCTCGGCGGGCCCGGCCCAGGGCGTCGGGATCGGCCCGCACGAGCTGTTCCCGTCCGCGGCGTTCCTTGACCACCAGGCCGGCCCGTTGCAGTACCGCGACGTGCTTCTGCACGGCGGCGAAGCTCATCGGGTAGGCCTCGGCCAGCCGTGACACCGACAGGTCCTCCCGCACACAGCGGCGCAGGATGTCGCGGCGGGTCGTGTCGGCCAGCGCCTGGAACAGGCGGTCCGTGCGCGCTTCCGCTTCTTCGACACCTTCATCTACAACCATTTGGTTGTATGTTACTCCCCCGGGCGTCCGCCGTGAAGGCCGGAGCCGCCCGGACGGGCCGGGTCCCACGTCGAGTCAGGCGCCGGGGCACGCCCTCGCGTCACGGCCCCGCGCAGAGCCCGCCGCCACCGTCCCGCACCCAGTGCCCCCACGGCCCGGCGCCGCGGCACACAGTGCACGGGCAGCACGCTCAGCCCCCAGCCGCCGACCGCGACCGCCCCTTCCAGTACCCCGGCACCGGGCTCCAGCGCCAGGCGCAGCACCGCCCACCACCACAGCGCACAGAGGCCCAGCGCGGCCGTCCGGCGGGCCGTGCGCGCCGCCGCCATCCCGTGTCATCCGTTCCCGGCCTGGAACATCCAGTGCTGCTTCTCGAGATCGGCCGTGATCTGGATGAAGATGTCCTGACTCACGGGATCGGGCTCGCCGCTCGCCGTGATCCGCTCGCGCATCCGCCCGATCACCGCACCCAGCGCGTCCACGATCGTCTGCACGGCGGCGGTGTCGTCGACCCAGCCCTCGGGGGTCACGTCGATCCCGCTGCCCACGGCGACGGTCGCGGCCCGTCCGTCCGGGGAGACGCCGAGCGCCGAGGCACGTTCCGCCACGGTGTCCGAGTGCGTACGGGCCGTGCCGACGAGTTCGTCCAGCTGGAGATGGACGGAGCGGAAGCGCGGGCCGACCACGTTCCAGTGGATCTGCTTCGCCACCAGGGCCAGGTCGACCAGGTCGACGAGGGCGCCCTGCAGCGCCTCGGAGACGGTCTTCAGGTCCGCGTCGGACAACGGGCTCTTCACGACGTACATCCACGCCTCCGTCGGTCGCCCCCCGGCCATCTCCTCCACGATGACCGCACCCGCCCGGACCGGCAAACCGGCGCCTGCACCGCCGACGGCGTGCACACTCACGCGCGGGACGCCCCCGGACACGCGAAAACCCCGACCGCGTCACTCCGGTCTCCCGGAGCGACCCCGGCCGGGGCCTCACACACACGTTCTCGGGCGCTCAGGCGGCGACGACGTCCACTGCCTCGGCGGGCGCCTTGATGGTCACCCGTTCCGGTGGCACACCGGTCACCGAGACGGAGCCCAGCATCGGACGCACCGGTGCCGGAACGGTCTCGCTGGGGGTGGCCGCAGCGGACTGGGCCAGCTCGGCGAGGGCGAGCTCGTCGCTCACTTCCCGCATGAGCTCGGACATCCGTACGTCCAGCGCGTCGCAGATGGCGGAGAGCAGCTCGGAAGAAGCCTCCTTCTGCCCCCGCTCCACCTCGGAGAGATAGCCGAGTGAGACTCGGGCGGACGAGGAGACTTCGCGCAGAGTACGGCCCTGGCGTTGGCGCTGCCGACGCAGCACGTCACCCAGCAGGCGACGGAGCAGAATCATCGGTGGCTCCCTCCTCGGACCGTGTAACCGCATCCTTCACGCCCCACCGTACCGCCTCGCGCCGCGGCCGTGCGGGGAGCGATGTCGTGTTCACTCAGGGCTGCAAACATCAAAACCCCCCGTTCCGTTCCGTATCCTGTGCCCGCTCATTCCCGGTCTGTTCGCTCGCAAGCTCCCTCAAAAGAAGTGCGAGTACGCTCCGTACACTCTCCATACGAATTTCCGCGCGGTCGCCGTTCAACCGCAGCGCCTCCACTTTTCCGCCATCGGCGCAACCCCGCCGCGCTCCCCGGGGTCCGTCCACGGCCACGAAGACCGTCCCCACGGGCTGTCCGTCCTGCGGGTCCGGGCCGGCGACACCCGTCGTCGCGATGCCCCAGTCGGCGCCCAGGCTCGCTCGTACACCTGCCGCCATCTGGGCGGCGACCTGCGGGTCCACCGCTCCGCGTGCTGCGAGCAGGTCGGCGTCGACGCCGAGCAGTTCCCGCTTCAGCACCGTCGCGTACGCGGTGACGGAGCCCCGGAAGGCCTTGGAGGCACCGGGGACCGCGGTGAGCGCGGCGGCGACCATCCCGCCGGTCAGTGACTCGGCGACCGCCAGGGTCTCGCCCCTGACGGTGAGTAGTCGCACCACGTCGGCGGCCGTGGAACTCAAGCTTCCGACTCCTTCGACGCATTCTTCAACGCCGCTCTGCGTTCGGCGATTCCCCGGCGGCGCAGCACAATGGCCTGCTTCACATAGTCCAGTCCGGTCGCCACGGTCAGGATCACCGCGGCGGCCATCACCCAGAACCTCAGGGTGGCCAGGGGACCCGTGAGCGCCAGGACGTACATGCCGACGGCGATGCCCTGGGTGAGGGTCTTCAGTTTGCCGCCCCGGCTGGCGGGGATGACGCCGTACCGGATGACCACGAAACGCAGGACGGTGATCCCGAGTTCCCGGCCGAGGATGACGGCCGTCACCCACCACGGCAGGTCGCCCAGCGCGGACAGGCAGATGAGCGCCGCCCCCATGATCGCCTTGTCGGCGATGGGGTCGGCGATCTTGCCGAAGTCGGTGACGAGGTTGTAGGTGCGCGCCAGATGCCCGTCGAAGAGGTCGGTGAACATGGCGACGGCGAAGGCGGCCCAGGCGAAGGAGCGCCAGGCCGGGTCGTATCCGCCGTTGCCGAGCATCAGCACCACGAAGACCGGCACGAGGAGCAGCCGGAACATCGTCAGCAGATTGGCGACGTTCCAGAGGCTCGCCTGGTTGACCGCGGCGGCCGCGATCTTGCCCCCGCGCCCGCCGGCACCGCCCTCGGTCGCGCCCCGCTCGGCCGTACCCCGCTCCGCCGCGTCCCGTTCCACGGTGCCCCCCGGAGTCGTACGCTCGGCCGGTCCGTGCGCCGGACCCACGGTGCCACGCGGCGCGGTCCTGCGCGCACTGGAGGAGCCGCCCGCCGCGGACGCCGGGACTCCGCTCATCTGCCGGCCTCCTCACTCCGCTCGGGCGAGCCCTGCAGCGGCTCGGCCACCAGGTCGACACCCTCCGTACCGACCACCTTCGCGTCGACCATACGACCGACACTCAGGCCTTCGCCGCTCGTGAGCAGCACCTGGCCGTCCGTCTCGGGCGCCTGGTGCTCCGCGCGGCCGCGGACGCCGTCGCCCTCGTCGGCGGGGTCCACGGACTCGACCAGTACCCGCACGGTCGCGCCGACGCGCTCGTCGGCGCGTTGCGAGACCAGTTCCTCGGCCAGCCGGGAGACACGTGCCAGTCGCTCGGCGACGACGTCCTCGTCCAGCTTGTCGCCGTAGGTCGCCGCCTCGGTGCCCTCCTCGTCGGAGTATCCGAAGACGCCGATGGCGTCGAGGCGGGCGTGGTTCAGGAACCGTTCCAGTTCTGCGAGGTCGGCCTCGGACTCGCCGGGGAAGCCGACGATGAAGTTGGAGCGGACACCGGCCTCGGGGGCCTTGCTCCGGATGGTGTCGAGGAGCTCCAGGAAGCGGTCGGTGTCGCCGAAGCGGCGCATCGCGCGCAGCACGTTCGGGGCGGAGTGCTGGAAGGAGAGGTCGAAGTAGGGCACGACCTTCTCGGTGGAGGTCAGCACGTCGATCAGCCCGGGGCGCATCTCGGCGGGCTGGAGGTAGCTGACCCGCACCCGCTCGATGCCGTCGACCTCGGCGAGGTTGGGCAGCAGCGACTCGAGGAGGCGGATGTCGCCGAGGTCCTTGCCGTAGGAGGTGTTGTTCTCGGAGACCAGCATGATCTCCTTGACGCCCTGCTCGGCCAGCCACCGCGTCTCGTTCAGCACGTCGCTGGGGCGGCGCGAGATGAAGGAGCCGCGGAAGGAGGGGATGGCGCAGAAGGAGCAGCGCCGGTCGCAGCCGGAGGCCAGCTTCACCGAGGCGACCGGGGAGCCGTCCAGGCGGCGGCGCAGGGGCGCGCGGGGCCCGGAGGCGGGGGCGACGCCCTCGGGGAGGTCGGCCGGGCCGTGTCCGGGCAGGGCGACCGAGGCGCCGGCCTCCTGCCGCTCGGCGGGGCTGATCGGCAGCAGCTTGCGCCGGTCGCGCGGGGTGTGGGCGGCGTGGATGCCGCCGCTGAGGATGGTCTGCAGGCGGTCGGAGATGTCGGCGTAGTCGTCGAAGCCGAGGACGCCGTCGGCCTCCGGGAGGGCGTCGGCCAGCTCCTTGCCGTACCGCTCGGCCATGCAGCCCACGGCCACGACGGCCTGCGTTCTTCCGTGGCCCTTGAGGTCGTTGGCCTCCAGGAGGGCGTCGACGGAGTCCTTCTTGGCGGCCTCGACGAAGCCGCACGTGTTCACGACGGCGACGTCCGCTTCCTCGGCGTCGTCGACGAGCTTCCAGCCGTCCGCCTCCAGACGGCCTGCGAGCTCCTCCGAGTCCACCTCGTTACGGGCGCAGCCAAGGGTGACGAGTGCGACGGTGCGGCTTTCAGGCATGGGCTCAAGACTACTTCGTCCCGCCGACAGCCCACGTCGACGGGGTTGGCCGACCCCGGCCGCCCCCGTGCCGAAGCACACGCCCGATCCGCTATCCGACCTGCGGATCGCCCTTCGTGTACGTCAGCCGCTCGACGGCGCCGGGCTGGAAGTCGTCCTCGATCTTCTTGCCGTTGACGTAGAGCTCTATGGCTCCGGCGTCACCGAGAACGAGGTTGACCTTCTCGTTGTCCTGGAAGGTCTTGGAGTCGCCCTGGTCGAGCAGTCCGTCGAAGAGCAGGCGGCCGTTGTGGTCCTTGGCGGAGATCCAGCTGCGCCCGTCGGTGGCGCTGACCTTGACGGTCACCTTGTCCGCGGGTGCGGCGGCGATGGCGCTGTCGCTCGGTTCCGGTTTCGGGTCGGCGGGCTTCTTGGGCTTGGCGCTCGGCGAGGCGGACTCGCCCGACGAGGGCTGGGCCCCCTCGGCGACGCTCGCTTCGTTGCCGCCGTCGTCGCCGCCCTTGACGAAGGTGAAGCCCACGAAGCCGATCACGGCGACGATGGCGGCGACCATGGCGGCGGTCCAGTTGGGTCCGCGCCGCTCGGGACGGATGCGCTCCGCCTCGAACAGGGGCGCGGTGGCGGTCGGCTCCGGGCGCCCGCCGTGCTGGGCCTCGTACTGCGCGAGCAGCTCGGCCGGGTCCAGCCCGACGGCCTTGGCGAGGGTGCGGATGTGGCCGCGCGCGTAGACGTCGCCGCCGCAGGGCGTGAAGTCGTCCGCCTCGATGGCGTGCACGATGGCGATGCGGACCCGGGTGGCGGTGGTGATGTCGTCGACGGTCAGCCCGGCGGCGATCCGTGCCTGCTGCAGGGCACGGCCGACGGAGGGCCGGGCTTCCTCGGAAACGTCTTCAGGGGCGTCGTGGGACACGTCTTCGATCGGACGCTCGTCTTCGGGGGAGTTGCCGTTGGACACGGGGGCGCCTTTCGAGCGTTTAGCCGCCTGTGCTGGGCGTTCAGTCTAGGAGGGGTGCCAAGGGGTGGGGCAACCGGGCGGTACGACCTTTACGCCATCGGAATGGCCCGGCACCCCGATGGTGGACTACCTGTTTGTCACTTCCCTCAACTTGACGTAGGGCATGGGGAAACGGTTGCTCAATGATCCCTAACGGGTGAGTCACGATCGGCCGCCCGGCCGCCGCGACCCTCCGCCGGAGGAATGCCGCGGGAACTCCGGCGGAACCGGTCGGCTACCCGTTCCCTAGCCTTCAGACTCCCCCCGGATCACCGCGAGCACTCCGTCCAGCTCGTCAGGCTTCACAAGAACGTCACGAGCCTTCGAACCCTCGCTCGGCCCGACGATGCTCCGCGACTCCATCAGGTCCATCAGCCGCCCGGCCTTGGCGAAGCCGACGCGCAGCTTGCGCTGGAGCATCGACGTCGACCCGAACTGCGTGGAGACGACCAGCTCGGCGGCCTGGCACAGCAGGTCGAGGTCGTCGCCGATGTCCTCGTCGATCTCCTTCTTCTGCTTGGTCCCGACGGTGACGTCGTCCCGGAAGACCGGCGCCATCTGGTCCTTGCAGTGCTGGACGACGAGCGCGACCTCCTCCTCCGTCACGAACGCGCCCTGCATGCGGGTCGGCTTGTTCGCACCCATCGGCAGGAAGAGACCGTCGCCCTTGCCGATCAGCTTCTCGGCGCCGGGCTGGTCGAGGATGACCCGGGAGTCGGCGAGCGAGGAGGTGGCGAAGGCGAGGCGGGAGGGCACGTTGGCCTTGATCAGACCGGTGACGACGTCCACGGAGGGCCGCTGGGTGGCGAGCACCAGGTGGATGCCGGCCGCGCGCGCGAGCTGCGTGATCCTGACGATCGCGTCCTCGACGTCCCGCGGCGCGACCATCATCAGGTCGGCCAGCTCGTCCACGATCACCAGCAGGTACGGGTACGGCTGGAGTTCGCGCTCGCTGCCCTCGGGGGGCTTGACCTTGCCCTCGCGCACCGCGCGGTTGAAGTCGTCGATGTGCCGGTAGCCGTAGGCGGCGAGGTCGTCGTAGCGCAGGTCCATCTCGCGCACGACCCACTGGAGCGCCTCGGCGGCCCGCTTCGGGTTGGTGATGATCGGGGTGATCAGGTGCGGGATGCCCTCGTACGCGGTCAGCTCGACGCGCTTGGGGTCGACCAGGATCATCCGGACGTCCTCGGGGGTCGCCCGCATCATGATCGAGGTGATCAGGCAGTTGATGCAGGACGACTTGCCGGAGCCGGTGGCGCCGGCGACCAGCATGTGCGGCATCTTCGCCAGCGAGTGCATGACGTAGCCGCCCTCGACGTCCTTGCCGAAGGCGACCAGCATCGGGTCGTCGTCCTCGGCGGACTCGGCCAGGCGCAGCACGTCGCCGAGGTTGACCATCTCCCGGTCGGTGTTGGGGATCTCGATGCCGACCGCGGACTTGCCGGGGATCGGGCTGATGATCCGCACGTCGGGGCTGGCGACGGCGTACGCGATGTTCTTGGTCAGCGCGGTGATCCGCTCGACCTTCACGGCGGGGCCCAGCTCGACCTCGTAGCGCGTGACCGTCGGGCCGCGGGTGAAGCCGGTGACGCGGGCGTCGACCTTGAATTCGGTGAAGACGGTGGTCAGCGAGTCGACTATGGCGTCGTTGGCGGCACTGCGCGCCTTGCCGGGGCCGCCGCGCGTGAGGAAGTCGAGCGACGGCAGGGAGTAGGTGATGTCGCCGGAGAGCTGGAGCTGCTCGGCGCGCGGCGGCAGGTCCCGCTCCTTGGGCAGCGGCGTCTTCGTCAGGTCCGGGACGCCGCCGCTCGCCGGTTCCTCCGCGGGCGCCTTGGCGGCGTCCTTCTTGAGCTTCCCCGGCTGCGGCCGCGCCGCCGGCACGGGCGTGGGCGTCGGGGTCGTGGTCTCGCGCTCCCCCGTGCTCACCCCCTGGGTGAGGTCGGCGACCAGCGGCGAGGGCGGCATCCCGTGCAGTACGGCCCCGTCGAGCGCGGCGGCCGCGGCGGCGGCGACGTCCACGGCGTCCATCGGCCGGTTCATCTCGGGCTGCGGCACGGCGGACCGCCGGGGCCTGCCGCGACGCCGGCTGAGCGCCTCCTGCTCGGCCGCGTCGGGGTCGTACGGCTCGGCGGCGGCCGGTGCCCCGCGCTTGCGGGACCGGGCGGGCAGCGCCTCGCGCCACTGCTCGTCGTAGCGTTCGTCGTCCTCGGTGTACCCGTCCGCCTGCGGGTCGTGGACGACGCCGAGCCGCACCCCGAGCAGCCGAAGCCGCTGCGGGATCGCGTTGACCGGGGTGGCGGTGACGACGAGCAGGCCGAAGACCGTGAGCAGCACCAGCAGCGGCACGGCCAGCACGTCGGTCATCGTGGCCGACAGCGGGGTCGCCGCTCCCCAGCCGATCAGCCCCCCGGCGTCCCTTATGGCCTGCATGCCGTCGCTGCGTGCCGGTGAGCCGCAGGCGATGTGCACCTGGCCGAGCACGCCGATGACGAGCGCGGACAGGCCGATCACGATCCGCCCGTTGGCCTCGGGCTTCTCCGGGTGCCGGATCAGGCGTACGGCGATGGCGCCGAGCAGCAGCGGCACGAGCAGGTCCAGGCGGCCGAAGGCGCCGGTCACGAGGATCTCGACGAGGTCGCCGACGGGGCCCTTGAGGTCGGCCCAGGTGCCCGCGGCGACGATCAGCGCGATGCCGAGCAGCAGCAGGGCGACGCCGTCCTTGCGGTGGGCGGGGTCGAGGTTCTTGGCGCCCTGCCCTATGCCGCGGAAGACGGCGCCGACGCCGTGCGCGAGCCCCAGCCAGAGCGCGCGCACCAGCCGGTAGACGCCTCCGGTGGGGTTCGGGGCCGGTTTGGGCGCGGGCTTCTTCGCCGCGGCCTTCTTGGCGGGCGCCTTCTTCGCGGGTGCCTTCTTCGCGGCGGCCTTCTTGGCGGGACCCTTCGCGGGAGCGGCCGCCTTCTTCGCGGGCTGCTTCTTGGCTGCGGAGGGACGTGAGGCCATGGGTGTGAGGTTACCGGGGGAGACGGCGGTCGACACGTGTGCCCACCGCTTCACCCGTTCGTGTCGCGTCCGAGCGACGGCGGAACTGACGGTTCCGGTACGGCGCCTGACCCTTCCTCACGGGCCGCCTCACGGACGGCCGTGGCCGCCGTACCGAGTCGTGAACGGCGATCCGGGCGTCGGCCGTGGCGTCAGTTGACGGCGGCCTGGCCTCCGGACGTGCCCGGCTCCAGGGCGTCCAGTGCCCGCCGCAACCCGGTGAGCTTGCGCTCCAGGTGGGCGGCCGTCGCCACCGCCGCCGCGTCCGTCGACTCGTCGCCCAACTGCTTGGACAGCG
The DNA here is from genome assembly GCF_000772045.1 of Streptomyces sp. CCM_MD2014. Lineage (GTDB taxonomy): Bacteria > Actinomycetota > Actinomycetes > Streptomycetales > Streptomycetaceae > Streptomyces > Streptomyces salinarius. The sequence goes on from NZ_CP009754.1 coordinate 2,446,496, forward strand.
CCTCCGCCTGCTCCTCCACGGCCGCCAGCCGCGCCGACAGCTCGGCGAGCAGCCCGGCCGGCTCCTTGGTGTCGCCCGCCTCCGCCTTGCCGCTGCCCTCCAACTGGAGCCGCAGCAGCGCCGCCTGCTCCCGCAGCTGGCAGTTCTTCATGTACAGCTCGACGAAGACCGACACCTTGGCGCGCAGCACCCAGGGGTCGAAGGGCTTGGAGATGTAGTCCACCGCGCCCGCCGCGTACCCGCGGAAGGTGTGATGGGGGCCGTGGTTGATCGCGGTGAGGAAGATGATCGGGATGTCCCGGGTCCGCTCCCGCCGCTTGATGTGCGCGGCGGTCTCGAAACCGTCCATGCCCGGCATCTGGACGTCCAGCAGAATGACCGCGAAGTCGTCCGTGAGCAGTGCTTTGAGCGCTTCCTCCCCGGACGATGCCCGCACCAGCGTCTGATCGAGCGCCGAGAGGATCGCCTCCAGCGCAAGCAGATTCTCCGGCCGGTCATCGACCAGGAGGATCTTGGCCTTCTGCACCATGGCCCGCCCTCCTCGCCCCGGCGTGGGGCCTCCCCTGTCCACAGGACTTGGCACGGCACCGGCGGGTGCCGCCCCGGGGGACGGCTCCCTTGCGCCGCCCGTCCTCGTGCCGGTCATCGTAGCCGCACCCCGCCTGTCGCCACACCCTGTCACCGTGATGTCACTGTGCTCATAGCAGAAACGCGGCGGGGGACCAGAAGGTTCCCCGAATCCCGTGCTCCTACACGGCTTCGGGCACGCCGAGTCGGCGACTCCGCGTGAACCGAAGGTTCCCGCCGTGGCACACACTCCACGTTCGCACACCGCCCGAGCGAGCCGCACGGAAGGTGCCCGAACATGCGAGGACACCGTGCCCGAACGTACTACGGGCCCGGGGTCCGAACGTACCGGCCGCTTCCCGGCGGCTCCCCGGCCGCCGCCGGGACCCCTGGCTCACTCCTCGCGCATCCACTGCTGCATCACCGTCAGCAGGTGGTCGGGGTCGACCGGCTTCGTCACGTAGTCGGACGCACCCGACTCGATCGCCTTCTCCCGGTCGCCCTTCATCGCCTTCGCGGTCAGCGCGATGATCGGCAGACCGGCGAACTGGGGCATCCTGCGGATCGCCGTGGTCGTCGCGTACCCGTCCATCTCGGGCATCATGATGTCCATCAGGACGACCGCCACGTCCTCGTGCTGCTCCAGGACCTCGATGCCCTCCCGCCCGTTCTCGGCGTACAGCACGGACAGGCCGTGCTGCTCCAGGACGCTCGTGAGAGCGAAGACGTTGCGGATGTCGTCATCGACGATCAGCACCTTCTGCCCGCCGAACCTGATCCCCCGGCTCGACTGCGGCGCCGGCTCCTGTCCGGCGTCCGACTGCCGCTCCCGCACCTCGGGCAGCGCATCGGTAGCGGCCGACCGGCGGCGGCGCCGGAACAGCGCGGCCGCTCCGTTCTGCGAGTCCTGGTACGACGTCACCTCGGCCGGCGCCTCGGCCTCCGCCCCCGGCAGCTCGGCCACGGCCGCCGAGGACGCCGACGGCTCACCGCCCTCCACGGACGGCAGCGGCTGCTGGTAGCCGTGCGGCGGCAGCTCGCTGGGGTGCAGCGGCAGGTAGAGCGTGAACGTCGACCCGCGGCCCGGCTCGCTCTGCGCGTGGATCTCGCCGCCGAGCAGCTGCGCGATCTCCCGAGAGATGGACAGCCCGAGACCCGTACCGCCGTACTTGCGGCTGGTGGTGCCGTCGGCCTGCTTGAACGCCTCGAAGATCACCTGCATCTTGCTGGCCGCGATCCCGATGCCCGTGTCGCTCACGGAGAACGCGATCAGCTCGGCGTCCGGGTCGCTCATCGAGCCGGCCTCCAGCAACTGCTCCCGGATGGCCTGCGGCACCTCGTCCCGGGCGGGCCGGATGACCAGCTCGACCGAGCCCGAGTCGGTGAACTTCACCGCGTTGGACAGCAGGTTGCGCAGCACCTGGAGCAGCCGCTGCTCGTCGGTGTGCATGGTCGCGGGCAGCCCCGGCGACACCCGCACCGACAGGTCCAGGCCCTTCTCCGCGCTCAGCGGCCGGAAGGTTGCCTCCACGTAGTCCACGAGCTGGACGAGTGCGATGCGCGTCGGGGAGACGTCCATCTTCCCCGCGTCGACCTTCGACAGGTCGAGGATGTCGTTGATCAGCTGGAGCAGGTCGGAGCCCGCGCCGTGGATCGTCTCGGCGAACTCGACCTGCTTCGGGGTCAGGTTCGCGTCCGCGTTGTCGGCCAGCAACTTGGCCAGAATCAGCAGGGAGTTGAGCGGCGTACGCAGCTCGTGCGACATGTTGGCCAGGAACTCGCTCTTGTAGCGCATGGAGACCGCGAGCTGCTCCGCGCGCTCCTCCAGGACCTGCCGGGCCTCCTCGATCTCGGTGTTCTTCACCTCGATGTCGCGGTTCTGCTGGGCCAGCAGCTCGGCCTTCTCCTCCAGTTCGGCGTTGGACGACTGGAGCGCCTTCTGCCGCTGCTCCAACTCCTCGGAGCGGTCACGCAGTTGCTCGGTCAGCTCCTGCGACTGCTTCAGCAGCACCTCCGTCTTGGTGTTGACGGAGATGGTGTTGACGCTGGTCGCGATCATCTCGGCGATCTGGTTCAGGAAGTCCTTCTGGATGTGCGTGAACGGCGTGAACGACGCCAGCTCGATGACGCCGAGCACCTGCCCCTCGAACAGCACCGGAAGGACGATCACCTGCGCGGGCGGGGCCTCGCCGAGCCCGGAGGAGATCTTCAGATAGCCGGTCGGCGCGTTCTCCACGAGGATCGTGCGCTTCTCCTTGGCGGCCGTGCCGACCAGCGCCTCCCCCGGCCGGAACGAGGTCGGCATCGACCCCATCGAGTAGCCGTACGACCCGAGCATCCGCAGCTCGTACGCGTCGCCCTCGGCGCCCGCCTGCTCCTGCCCGTCGACCAGGGGCATCGCGAGGAAGAACGCCCCGTGCTGCGCGGAGACCACGGGCGTCAGCTCGCTCATGATCAGCGAGGCCACGTCCTGGAGGTCGCGGCGGCCCTGCATCAGACCGGAGATCCGGGCCAGATTGCCCTTGAGCCAGTCCTGCTCCTTGTTGGCGATCGTGGTGTCGCGCAGGTTGGCGATCATCTTGTTGATGTAGTCCTGCAGCTCCGAGATCTCGCCGGAGGCGTCCACGTCGATCTTCAGGTTCAGATCGCCGCGGGTCACCGCGGTCGCCACGCGCGCGATGGCCCGCACCTGCCGGGTCAGGTTCCCGGCCATCTCGTTCACGGACTCCGTCAGGTCGCGCCAGGTGCCGTCGACGTCCCGCACGCGTGCCTGCCCGCCGAGCTGTCCCTCGGTGCCCACCTCGCGGGCGACGCGGGTGACCTCCTCGGCGAAGGAGGAGAGCTGGTCGACCATCGTGTTGATGGTCGTCTTCAGCTCCAGGATCTCGCCGCGCGCGTCGATGTCGATCTTCTTGGTCAGGTCGCCCTTCGCGATCGCCGTGGTGACCATGGCGATGTTGCGCACCTGGCCGGTCAGGTTGGACGCCATCTGGTTCACCGACTCGGTGAGGTCCTTCCACGTCCCCGACACGCCCGGCACCTGTGCCTGGCCGCCCAGGATGCCGTCGGTGCCCACCTCGCGGGCCACCTTGGTCACCTGGTCGGCGAAGGAACGCAGCGTGCGCACCATGGTGTTGAAGGTGTCGGCGAGCTGCGCGACCTCGCCGCGCGCCTCGATCGTCACCGTCCGCGTCAGGTCGCCGTTGGCGACGGCCGCGGCCACCTGGGAGATGTTCCGCACCTGGACCGTGAGGTTCTTGGCCATCAGGTTGACGTTGTCGTTGAGGTCCTTCCAGATGCCCACGACGCCGGGCACACTCGCCTGACCACCGAGGATGCCCTCCGTGCCCACCTCACGGGCCACCCGCGTGACCTGCTCCGCGAACGACGACAGCTGGTCCACCATCGTGTTGACGGTGGTGACCAGCTCGAGGATCTCACCCTTGGCATCGACGGTGATCTTTTTCGACAGGTCGCCCTTGGCCACCGCGGTGGTGACCTCGGCGATGTTGCGCACCTGCATGGTCAGGTTGTTGGCCATGCCGTTCACGGACTGCGTGAGGTCCTTCCAGGTGCCGGAGACGCCCTGCACCTCCGCCTGGCCGCCGAGGATGCCCTCGGTGCCCACCTCGCGCGCGACGCGCGTGACCTCCTGGGCGAACGACGACAGCTGGTCCACCATCGTGTTCAGGGTGTTCTTCAGCTCCAGGATCTCCCCGCGAGCGTCCACGGTGATCTTCTGGGACAGGTCACCGCGCGCCACCGCCGTCGCGACCTGCGCGATGTTGCGCACCTGCGCGGTGAGATTGCCGGCCATGCCGTTCACGGAGTCGGTGAGGTCGCGCCACACGCCGGCGACCCCGGGCACCTGTGCCTGACCGCCGAGGCGGCCCTCGGTACCCACCTCGCGGGCCACGCGCGTGACCTGCTCGGCGAAGGACGACAGCTGGTCGACCATCGTGTTGATGGTGTTCTTCAGCTCCAGGATCTCGCCGCGCGCGTCCACGTCGATCTTCTGGGACAGGTCGCCGCGTGCCACGGCCGTCGTGACCTGGGCGATGTTGCGCACCTGGGAAGTCAGATTGCCGGCCATGGAGTTGACGGAGTCCGTCAGCTCCTTCCAGGTCCCCGACACCCCGTCGACGCGGGCCTGGCCGCCGAGGCGGCCCTCCGTGCCCACGTCCCGGGCCATCCGCGTCACCTGGTCGGCGAAGCTGGAGAGCTGGTCCACCATCGTGTTGACGGTGTTCTTCAGCTGGAGCATCTCGCCGGAGACGTCCACGGTGACCTTCTGCGACAGGTCGCCGTTGGCCACCGCCGTCGTCACCTGGGCGATGTTCCTCACCTGACCGGTGAGGTTGCGGAACGCGGTGTTGACGGAGTCGGTGAGGTCCTTCCACGTCCCGGCCGCCCCCGGCACCTGCGCCTGACCGCCCAGCTCGCCCTCGACGCCCACCTCGCGGGCCACCCGCGTGACCTCGGCACCGAAGGCGGAGAGCTGGTCCACCATCGTGTTGACGGTGTTCTTCAGCTCCAGCATCTCGCCGGCCACGTCCACCGTGACCTTCTGCGACAGGTCACCGCTCGCCACGGCGGTCGTCACCGCGGCGATGTCGCGGACCTGCGTGGTCAGGTTCCGGAAGACCGTGTTGACGGAGTCCGTCAGGTCCTTCCAGATACCGGCCGCGCCGGGCACGTTCGCCTGACCGCCGAGCTGTCCCTCGCCACCCGTCTCGTTCGCCACGCGCGTGACCTCGTCCGCGAAGATCCGCAGCGTCTCGGTCATCTGGTTGATCGTCTCGGCGAGCTGCGCGACTTCGCCGCGGGCCGGCACCGTCACCTTCTTCGACAGGTCGCCGTTGGCGACCGCCGTCGTCACGTGGGAGATCTCCCGCACCTGGGCCGTCAGGTTCCCCGCCATGGTGTTGACGGAATCGGTCAGCTCCTTCCACACCCCGGCCACACCCGGCACCCGCGCCTGACCGCCCAGCGCACCCTCGGTGCCCACCTCCCGGGCCACCCGCGTCACCTCGGACGAGAACGCGGAGAGCTGGTCCACCATCGTGTTGACGGTGTTCTTCAGCTCCAGCATCTCGCCGGCCACGTGCACGGTGACCTTCCGCGACAGGTCACCCTTGGCCACCGCCGTCGTGACCAGCGCGATGTCCCTCACCTGGGCGGTGAGCCGGTACGCCATCGTGTTGACGGAGTCCGTCAGGTCCTTCCAGGAACCGGACATACCGCGCACCCGGGCCTGACCGCCCAGCTTGCCCTCGGTGCCGACCTCGCTGGCCACCCGCGTGACCTCGTCCGTGAACGTCGACAACTGGTCGACCAGGTTGTTCACGGTCCGGCCGACCTTCAGGAACTCACCGCGCAGCGGCTGCCCGGTGCCCTCCTCGCTCTGCGTCCGCAGCTCCATGCGCGGCGACAGATCACCGTCCGCGACCGCCGACAACACCCGGCTGACCTCGGAGACCGGTCGCACCAGGTCGTCCACCAGCGCGTTCGAGTGGTCGATCGCGGCCGCCCAGGACCCCTCGCAGGCGCCGGTCTCCAGCCGCTCCGTGAGTTTTCCCTCACGTCCGACCACGCGCCGCACCCGCGCCAGCTCGCCCGTGAGGTGCAGATTGCGGTCGGCCACCTCGTTGAAGACCGCCGCGATCTCCGCCATCACGCCGTCGCCGGACACCGTGAGCCGCCTGCGGAAGTTTCCCTCCCGCATCGACACGAGGGCCGCGAGCAGCCGGTTCAGGGCCGCCGTGTCCACCGTCGTGGTGCCGCCCCGGGTACTGCCGCCCCGCGTTTTGCCCTGGTTGCTCAGGGACTGTCCGCCCTTCGCGCGCGTCTTCGTGGTCCGCGTCGCTGCGCCAGACTCCACTGTGTCCCTCCCGCAGGGGTCGACCGATACCGCTGTGCCCGGCCGCCCACGCTCGGCGGACCGGTTCCTGCCGCCTGTGATTCCCGTACTGCCGGGCACCGCGGCCCGGCACGCCGGACCGCTTCCAGGGGCTGCTGCCCACCCGACCGGGCACGCATTCACCTGCCCGGACCTTCATAAGCAGCTTGCCCAGTGTTTCACCCCGGCCGAACCAGGCCATAACAGTTCGGCAGCTTCGCACATCGTCCGCACACCCTCTGGGCGGAAACACTGCAGACCGGCATCCGGATGGACGGCGAAGGTAAGTAACCTTGCATGAGGCTGTCCAGCCGTACCGGTCCGTCCGGTCTGGGCGGTGGCACGGAGACGAGCGGGCATCGGAGGGGCGGCCGGAATGACCACCGGACTGATCCCGGGGGAGCAGCCCCCGGATCCCGGGCCGACGGGTGGGCTGCCGCAGCAGCGGCACGAGCCGGTCGGCCATGAGGCCGTGCACGGGGAGAGAGGGTCGAGGAGTTCTGTGATCACCGCGCGCGCGGCCGCCAGCTTCGAGCCCGTCGGGCGATCCGTGGCGAGCGCCCGGTCCTTCGTCCGCGACACCCTCCAGGGCTGGGGCCAGGCCGACATCGTCGACGACGCCGTGGTGCTCACCAGCGAACTGGTGACCAATGCCGTGGTCCACGCCGGCACCACCGCCGACGTCGTGTGCCTGCGCAGCGACGACGGCGTACGCATCGAGGTCGCCGACCACTATCCGGAGCGTGAGGTCCCGCTCCAGGGCTCCCCCGCCAACATGGGCAGCCTCGACCGCGAGGGCGGGCGCGGCCTCCAGTTGTGCGCGGCGCTGGCCGACCGCTGGGGCGTGGAGTACACGCCCACGCTCAAGAACGTCTGGTTCCACCTCCACCTGCCCGAGCGCCCGGTCGGCACCCGCGCCGCCGGCCCCTCCCTCCCGGCCGCTCTGCTGCCGCTCGCCGACGGCCGGGTCCGGGTCGCCGTCGTCCAGATCGACCGCACCGGCTCCGTCACGTCCTGGAACGAGGACGCCGAGGATCTCTTCGGCTACGCCCCCGACCAGGTCGTCGGCAAGCCGCTGACCGACCTCGCCGCCTGGCCGCACACCCCCGGCACCAGCACCGGCATCGCCGAGGCGCTCCAGCTCTCCCGCTGGGAGGGCAGCTACGGCATAAGGGGCGCCGACGGCCGCGTCACCCCGGTCTACGCCTCCCACCTCCGCGTCCGCGACGCCGACGGCGAGCCGTCCACGGTCTGCCTCCTGGTCCGCGACCACGAACGCGCGGTGCTGCAGACCCCGTTGCGCGTGCCGGCCGCCGACACCCCGTCCGCAGAGGGCCAGAGCACCGACCCCTTCGAGGTGTTCATCGGCTCTCCCGCCCCGGACGACCTCGACGGCCTGCTCCAGCGCACCGTCGAACGCGCCCGCGACATGCTCGACGCCGACGCCGCCTTCCTGCTCCTGGCCACCGACGACGAAACGGAGTTGGAGGTCCGCGCCTCGACCGGGCTGCCCTCCGCCCGCCAGCGTTTCGCCCGCGTCCCCGTCGAGGCGGGACCCGGCCGCTACGGCTCGGCGCGCATGCCCGCCGTCCACGACGACCTCGAAGCCGTCCCCGGCGCGGTTCCGCTGCTCAGCAGCACGGGCATGCGTTCGGTCGTCACCGTCCCGCTCAAGGTCGAGGGCCGCCTCACCGGCTCCCTCGGCGTCGCCGCCGAGGCCCCCGGCCGGTACTCCAACGAGGAGGCACTGCGCCTCCAGTTCGCCGCCGACCGCATCGCGCTGGCCGTCGAGTCGGCGCGCCTGGGCGAGCTGGAGCGGCTGCGCCGCGGCTCGCTCAGCTTCCTCGTCGAGGCCTCCGACCTCCTCGCCGGCACCCTGGACCGCGACCAGACGCTGGCCCTCATGGCCCAGATGACGGTCCCGACGCTGGCCACCTGGTGCGCCGTCTACACCATCGCCGACCAGTCCTCGGACCCGTACCTCTCCTACGTCCTGCACGAGGACGAGGAGTTGATCGACGGCATCAAGTCCCTGCTGTCGAAGATCGCGCCGCCCGACCCGGTCCCCACCCCGGGCGCCCGGGTCTGGACGGCTCCCGCCGAGATGGCCCACCAGGCGGCACTGCGCACCTCCATGCGCGACCTCGGACTCAGCGGCGGTACGCCCCAGCCGGTGAGCACCGGCATCGGTCCGACCCTCGCCACTGCCTCCGCCGTCGGCGGCGAGACCGTCGTCCTCCCGCTGGTCGCCCGCAACCGCGTCATCGGCATGCTCACGCTCGGCAAGCCCACCGACGACCACTTCCGCCAGGAGATCCTGGAACTCGCCGAGGACCTGTCCCGCCGGGCCGCCCTGGCGCTGGACAACGCACGCCTGTACTCGGAGCGCACGGCCATCAGCCAGTCCCTCCAGCGCAGCCTCCTGCCCCCGGAACTGCCCGTCATCGACGGCGTCGAGGTCGAGGTCATCTACCGCGCGGCCGGCGAGGGCAACGAGGTGGGCGGCGACTTCTACGACCTCTTCCCCATCAGCGACGACGCGTACGGCTTCGCCATCGGCGACGTCTGCGGTACGGGCCCCAACGCAGCGGCCGTCACCGGCCTGGCCCGGCACGCCCTGCGCCTGCTGGCCCGGGAGGGGCTGAGCGGCCCGGCGGTCCTGCAGCGCCTCAACTCCGCCATCCTGGACGAGGGCGCCCGCAGCCGCTTCCTCACACTGCTGTACGGCGAGATGCGCCCGCAGGAGGACGGCAGCGCGGAGCTGAAGGTGGTCTGCGCCGGCCATCCGCTGCCGCTCCGCCTGCGCCAGGACGGCACGGTCGAACCGGCCGCCGAACCGCAGCCGCTCCTCGGCGTCATCGAGGACCTGGAGCTGTACGAGCAGACGGTCACCCTCGACCCGGGCGACGTCCTGCTGTGCGTCACGGACGGCGTCACCGAACGCCGCGAGGGCACGCGCATGCTGGGCGACGACGGTCTCGCCGACGTCCTGACGACCTGCACGGGCCTGACGGCGGGTGCGGTGGCCGCGCGCATCATGCGCGCGGTGGAGCGGTTCGCGTCGGACGCCCCGTCCGACGACATGGCGATCCTCGCGATGCGCGTCCCGGAGCCCCACGCGGACTAGCGTGCCGGCCCCGGGACTTGGCCCGGCCCCGGCCGCTGATCGCGGCCATGCGAAAGGCCCCGCCCAAATCGGGCGGGGCCTTTCGCATGGCGAGCCCCCAAACGGAATCGAACCGTTGACCTTCTCCTTACCATGGAGACGCTCTGCCGACTGAGCTATAGGGGCCTGTCGCTTTTCGAGGTTTCCCTCGCGGCAACGGAATAGATCATACCCCGAACAAGCCGGTGCTCCCAACCACGGACGTTCCGTCAGTACGCGGGCTGCAGCAGTCCCCCGAGCGCATTGCAGGCGGACACGATCCGTTGCATGTCCCGCTTGGTCAGCGCGGCCTCGACAGGCAGCGCGAGCGTCTCGTCGACGGCCCGCTCGGTCTCCGGCAGCGACACGCAACGCCGGAATCCGGGCATCCGATGCACGGGCACCTTCACCGGCACCCGGCATTCCACTCCCCTCCCCCGCACCGCGCGCGCGAACGCGTCACGGTCCGGCCGCCCGTTCCCCGGCACCCGCACCACGTACTGCTGGTAGGTGTGCCCGTCGCCCCAGTCCGGAGTCCGCACGCCCCTCAACTTCCCGTCGAGGTAGGCCGCCCGCTGCCTGCGCCGCGCTATCTCGTCGTACGGCGCCTCGGACTCGCCCTGCTCCAGCACGAGCAGTCCGTGCCGTTGTCCGACCCGGTGCAGTGCGCCCATGTCCGCCGGCCGACCGAACCGGTGCACGACGACCATCGCCGCGGTCCGGGACGTCAGCGCCGCCTCCACCAAGGAGGGGTCCAGGCAGTACGTCACCGGGTCTATGTCGGCGAACACCGGCGAAGCGCCCACCAGGGCCACGGCCTCGGCGACTTCCACGTTCCCGAAGGCAGGTACGACGACCTCGTCACCGACGCCCACGCCGGCGGCCCTGAGCATTGCTGCAGTACCCATACGGGGATGGTCGGGGCGCAACGTGAACTCGAAGTGACGGAAAACAAAAAAGGGCTGGTCCCGGAACCGAAGTTCCGGGACCAGCCCTTCTAATAATTGTTCGGCGGCGTCCTACTCTCCCACAGGGTCCCCCCTGCAGTACCATCGGCGCTGTAAGGCTTAGCTTCCGGGTTCGGAATGTAACCGGGCGTTTCCCCTACGCTATGACCACCGAAACACTATGAAACAGACAACCAACCGGTAACCAACACGGTCTGATTGTTCGTGGTTCCAGAACCAACACAGTGGACGCGAGCAACTGAGGACAAGCCCTCGGCCTATTAGTACCGGTCACCTCCACACCTCACGGTGCTTCCAGATCCGGCCTATCAACCCAGTCGTCTACTGGGAGCCTTACCCCATCAAGTGGGTGGGAGTCCTCATCTCGAAGCAGGCTTCCCGCTTAGATGCTTTCAGCGGTTATCCCTCCCGAACGTAGCCAACCAGCCATGCCCTTGGCAGAACAACTGGCACACCAGAGGTTCGTCCGTCCCGGTCCTCTCGTACTAGGGACAGCCCTTCTCAAGACTCCTACGCGCACAGCGGATAGGGACCGAACTGTCTCACGACGTTCTAAACCCAGCTCGCGTACCGCTTTAATGGGCGAACAGCCCAACCCTTGGGACCGACTCCAGCCCCAGGATGCGACGAGCCGACATCGAGGTGCCAAACCATCCCGTCGATATGGACTCTTGGGGAAGATCAGCCTGTTATCCCCGGGGTACCTTTTATCCGTTGAGCGACGGCGCTTCCACAAGCCACCGCCGGATCACTAGTCCCGACTTTCGTCCCTGCTCGACCCGTCGGTCTCACAGTCAAGCTCCCTTGTGCACTTACACTCAACACCTGATTGCCAACCAGGCTGAGGGAACCTTTGGGCGCCTCCGTTACTCTTTAGGAGGCAACCGCCCCAGTTAAACTACCCATCAGACACTGTCCCTGATCCGGATCACGGACCCAGGTTAGACATCCAGCACGACCAGACTGGTATTTCAACGACGACTCCACCCACACTGGCGTGCGAGCTTCACAGTCTCCCAGCTATCCTACACAAGCCGAACCGAACACCAATATCAAACTGTAGTAAAGGTCCCGGGGTCTTTCCGTCCTGCTGCGCGAAACGAGCATCTTTACTCGTAGTGCAATTTCACCGGGCCTATGGTTGAGACAGTCGAGAAGTCGTTACGCCATTCGTGCAGGTCGGAACTTACCCGACAAGGAATTTCGCTACCTTAGGATGGTTATAGTTACCACCGCCGTTTACTGGCGCTTAAGTTCTCAGCTTCGCCCAGACGAATCTGAGCTAACCGGTCCCCTTAACGTTCCAGCACCGGGCAGGCGTCAGTCCGTATACATCGCCTTACGGCTTCGCACGGACCTGTGTTTTTAGTAAACAGTCGCTTCTCGCTGGTCTCTGCGGCCACCCCCAGCTCAGAGTGCAAGACTCATCACCAGGCGTGGCCCCCCTTCTCCCGAAGTTACGGGGGCATTTTGCCGAGTTCCTTAACCATAGTTCACCCGAACGCCTCGGTATTCTCTACCTGACCACCTGAGTCGGTTTAGGGTACGGGCCGCCATGAAACTCGCTAGAGGCTTTTCTCGACAGCATAGGATCATCCACTTCACCACAATCGGCTCGGCATCAGGTCTCAGCCGTATGCAAGGCGGATTTACCTACCTTGCGGCCTACACCCTTACCCCGGGACAACCACCGCCCGGGATGGACTACCTTCCTGCGTCACCCCATCACTCACCTACTAACCGCTTGGGTCGGCGGCTCCACCACTCCCACTGACGGCAAAGCCGACAGCGGGCGGTTTCACGGCCTTAGCATCACGATGCTCGATGTTTGACGCTTCACAGCGGGTACCGGAATATCAACCGGTTATCCATCGACTACGCCTGTCGGCCTCGCCTTAGGTCCCGACTTACCCTGGGCAGATCAGCTTGACCCAGGAACCCTTAGTCAATCGGCGCAAACGTTTCTCACGTTTGTATCGCTACTCATGCCTGCATTCTCACTCGTCAACCGTCCACAACTACCTTCCGGTGCTGCTTCACCCGGCAGACGACGCTCCCCTACCCATCCATACAGGCGTTGGCCCTATTGTATGAATGACACGACTTCGGCGGTACGCTTGAGCCCCGCTACATTGTCGGCGCGGAATCACTAGACCAGTGAGCTATTACGCACTCTTTCAAGGGTGGCTGCTTCTAAGCCAACCTCCTGGTTGTCTGTGCGACTCCACATCCTTTCCCACTTAGCGTACGCTTAGGGGCCTTAGTCGATGCTCTGGGCTGTTTCCCTCTCGACCATGGAGCTTATCCCCCACAGTCTCACTGCCGCGCTCTCACTTACCGGCATTCGGAGTTTGGCTAAGGTCAGTAACCCGGTAGGGCCCATCGCCTATCCAGTGCTCTACCTCCGGCAAGAAACACACGACGCTGCACCTAAATGCATTTCGGGGAGAACCAGCTATCACGGAGTTTGATTGGCCTTTCACCCCTAACCACAGGTCATCCCCCAGGTTTTCAACCCTGGTGGGTTCGGTCCTCCACGACCTCTTACAGCCGCTTCAACCTGCCCATGGCTAGATCACTCCGCTTCGGGTCTTGAGCGTGCTACTGAAACGCCCTATTCGGACTCGCTTTCGCTACGGCTTCCCCACCCGGGTTAACCTCGCAACACACCGCAAACTCGCAGGCTCATTCTTCAAAAGGCACGCAGTCACGAGACACGTGCAAGCACGCATCCGACGCTCCCACGGCTTGTAGGCACACGGTTTCAGGTACTATTTCACTCCGCTCCCGCGGTACTTTTCACCATTCCCTCACGGTACTATCCGCTATCGGTCACCAGGGAATATTTAGGCTTAGCGGGTGGTCCCGCCAGATTCACACGGGATTTCTCGGGCCCCGTGCTACTTGGGTGTCTCACAAGCAAGCCGCTGACATTTCGACTACGGGGGTCTTACCCTCTACGCCGGACCTTTCGCATGTCCTTCGCCTACATCAACGGTTTCTGACTCGCCCTGTTGCCGGCAGACAACAGAAGTGAGATCCCACAACCCCGCACACGCAACCCCTGCCGGGTCTCACACGTGAACGGTTTAGCCTCATCCGGTTTCGCTCGCCACTACTCCCGGAATCACGGTTGTTTTCTCTTCCTGCGGGTACTGAGATGTTTCACTTCCCCGCGTTCCCTCCACACTGCCTATGTGTTCAGCAGCGGGTGACAGCCCATGACGACTGCCGGGTTTCCCCATTCGGACACCCCCGGATCAAAGCCTGGTTGACGACTCCCCGGGGCCTATCGTGGCCTCCCACGTCCTTCATCGGTTCCTGGTGCCAAGGCATCCACCGTGCGCCCTTAAAAACTTGGCCACAGATGCTCGCGTCCACTGTGCAGTTCTCAAACAACGACCAACCACCCATCACCCCGGGAAAAACTCCCGAGTGCACTGGGGCCGGCAACTGAAGGAAATTCATTCCCTCAGACACCCAACAGCGTGCCCGACCGCAACCCGTCCGGTGATCGTGCGTTCCACGCTCCGAAGAGCAGTACTAGCAGCCACCGACCCGTGGTGCCGACCGAGTAGTCAACGTTCCACCCATGAGCAACCAGTGCGAGACGTTCGCTCGCATGCTGGCCTCTGACCAGTCCGAAGACCGGTAAGAAGTGCTCCTTAGAAAGGAGGTGATCCAGCCGCACCTTCCGGTACGGCTACCTTGTTACGACTTCGTCCCAATCGCCAGTCCCACCTTCGACAGCTCCCTCCCACAAGGGGTTGGGCCACCGGCTTCGGGTGTTACCGACTTTCGTGACGTGACGGGCGGTGTGTACAAGGCCCGGGAACGTATTCACCGCAGCAATGCTGATCTGCGATTACTAGCGACTCCGACTTCATGGGGTCGAGTTGCAGACCCCAATCCGAACTGAGACCGGCTTTTTGAGATTCGCTCCACCTTGCGGTATCGCAGCTCATTGTACCGGCCATTGTAGCACGTGTGCAGCCCAAGACATAAGGGGCATGATGACTTGACGTCGTCCCCACCTTCCTCCGAGTTGACCCCGGCGGTCTCCCGTGAGTCCCCAACCTCCGAAGAGTTGCTGGCAACACGGGACAAGGGTTGCGCTCGTTGCGGGACTTAACCCAACATCTCACGACACGAGCTGACGACAGCCATGCACCACCTGTACACCGACCACAAGGGGGGCACCATCTCTGATGCTTTCCGGTGTATGTCAAGCCTTGGTAAGGTTCTTCGCGTTGCGTCGAATTAAGCCACATGCTCCGCCGCTTGTGCGGGCCCCCGTCAATTCCTTTGAGTTTTAGCCTTGCGGCCGTACTCCCCAGGCGGGGCACTTAATGCGTTAGCTGCGGCACGGACAACGTGGAATGTTGCCCACACCTAGTGCCCACCGTTTACGGCGTGGACTACCAGGGTATCTAATCCTGTTCGCTCCCCACGCTTTCGCTCCTCAGCGTCAGTATCGGCCCAGAGATCCGCCTTCGCCACCGGTGTTCCTCCTGATATCTGCGCATTTCACCGCTACACCAGGAATTCCGATCTCCCCTACCGAACTCTAGCCTGCCCGTATCGACTGCAGACCCGGGGTTAAGCCCCGGGCTTTCACAACCGACGCGACAAGCCGCCTACGAGCTCTTTACGCCCAATAATTCCGGACAACGCTTGCGCCCTACGTATTACCGCGGCTGCTGGCACGTAGTTAGCCGGCGCTTCTTCTGCAGGTACCGTCACTTTCGCTTCTTCCCTGCTGAAAGAGGTTTACAACCCGAAGGCCGTCATCCCTCACGCGGCGTCGCTGCATCAGGCTTGCGCCCATTGTGCAATATTCCCCACTGCTGCCTCCCGTAGGAGTCTGGGCCGTGTCTCAGTCCCAGTGTGGCCGGTCGCCCTCTCAGGCCGGCTACCCGTCGTCGCCTTGGTGAGCCATTACCTCACCAACAAGCTGATAGGCCGCGGGCTCATCCTGCACCGCCGGAGCTTTCGACCCGCCAAGATGCCTTGGCGGGTCAGTATCCGGTATTAGACCCCGTTTCCAGGGCTTGTCCCAGAGTGCAGGGCAGATTGCCCACGTGTTACTCACCCGTTCGCCACTAATCCCCACCCGAAGGTGGTTCATCGTTCGACTTGCATGTGTTAAGCACGCCGCCAGCGTTCGTCCTGAGCCAGGATCAAACTCTCCGTGAATGTTTACCCGTAATCGGGTGACACCACGAGAGCGGAACATCGGGAGGAATAATCCCGACGTTCACAGCGTCCTCGCTGTGTGTTTCAAAGGAACCTCAACCCGATCGAACCGATCAGGTCGGGGTATCAACATATCTGGCGTTGACTTTTGGCACGCTGTTGAGTTCTCAAGGAACGGACGCTTCCTTTGTACTCACCCTCTCGGGCTTTCCTCCGGGCGCTTCCCTTCGGTCTTGCGTTTCCGACTCTATCAGATCTTTCCGATCCGATTTCCTCGGTGCTTTCCAGGTTCCCGCTTTCGCGTTTCCCTTTCCGGCGAGTCCGACTTTATCAGAGATTCTGAGTCGGGATTTCCGCCCCCCGGGGCGGCTCCGAACCACGAAGTGATCGGGTGCCCGTCCGAGCGGAGATGTAAACGTACTGGAGCGGGGCGCCCCGATGCAAATCGGGGCGCCCCGCTCCAGGTTGGCGCTGTCGGTGGTCCGACGGGCCGTCAGACCTCCACGACGACCGGCAGGATCATCGGCCGGCGCCGGTAGGTGTCCGACACCCACTTGCCGAGGGTCCTGCGCACCAGCTGCTGGAGCTGGTGCGGCTCGACGACCCCGTCCTGGGCCGAGCGTTCCAGTGCCTCGGTGATCTTGGGGAGCACCGCCGAGAAGGCGGAGTCGTCGATGCCCGAGCCGCGGGCCTGGACATGGGGTCCACCGGTGATCTTGCCTGTGGAGGAGTCCATGACCACGAAGACCGAGATGATGCCCTCGTCGCCGAGGATCTTGCGGTCCTTGAGAGCCGGCTCGCCGACGTCGCCGACCGAGAGGCCGTCGACGTAGACGTACCCCGCCTGCACCTTGCCGGTGATCTTCGCCTTGCCCTCGACGAGGTCGACGACCACGCCGTCCTCGGCGATGACGATGCGGTCGTGCGGGACGCCGGTCAGGGCGCCCAGTTCGGCGTTGGCGCGCAGGTGGCGCCATTCGCCGTGGACCGGCATCAGGTTCTTCGGGCGGCAGATGTTGTAGAAGTACAGCAGCTCGCCGGCCGAGGCGTGGCCCGAGACGTGGACCTTGGCGTTGCCCTTGTGGACGACGTTGGCGC
This sequence comes from Streptomyces sp. CCM_MD2014, assembly GCF_000772045.1. Lineage (GTDB taxonomy): Bacteria > Actinomycetota > Actinomycetes > Streptomycetales > Streptomycetaceae > Streptomyces > Streptomyces salinarius. Next base: position 2,463,369 of record NZ_CP009754.1, read on the forward strand.
CCCAGCGGGTCAGGCCGTTGATCACGCGGTAGACCGCGTTCTCGTTGCCCGGGATGAGGGACGAGGCCAGGATCACCGTGTCGCCGTTGACGATGCGGATCTGGTGGTCGCGGTTGGCCATGCGGGACAGGGCGGCCATCGGTTCGCCCTGGGAGCCCGTGCAGACCAGGACCACCTCGCTGTCGGGCAGGTCGTCGAGCGTCTTGACGTCGACCACCAGACCCGGCGGCACCTTCAGGTAGCCAAGGTCCCGGGCGATGCCCATGTTGCGGACCATGGAGCGGCCGACGAAGGCGACCCGGCGGCCGTACTCGTGGGCGGCGTCCAGGATCTGCTGGATGCGGTGGACGTGGCTGGCGAAGCTCGCCACGATGATCCGCTTGCGGGCGCCGGCGAAGACCTGGCGCAGGACGTTCGAAATGTCCCGCTCGGGCGGGACGAAGCCCGGCACCTCGGCGTTGGTCGAGTCCGAGAGGAGGAGGTCGATGCCCTCCTCGCTCAGGCGCGCGAACGCGTGCAGGTCCGTGAGGCGGCCGTCCAGCGGGAGCTGGTCCATCTTGAAGTCGCCGGTGTGCACCACCATGCCCGCCGGGGTGCGGATGGCGACGGCCAGCGCGTCCGGGATGGAGTGGTTGACCGCGACGAACTCGCAGTCGAAGGGGCCGACGCGTTCGCGGTGCCCCTCCTCCACCTCGAGGGTGTAGGGGCGGATGCGGTGCTCCTGGAGCTTGGCCTCGATCAGCGCGAGGGTCAGCTTGGAGCCGATGAGCGGGATGTCCGGCTTCTCGCGGAGGAGGAAGGGGACGCCGCCGATGTGGTCCTCGTGGCCGTGGGTCAGGACGATGCCCTCGATGTCGTCGAGGCGGTCCCGGATGGACGAGAAGTCCGGCAGGATCAGGTCGATGCCGGGCTGCTCCTCCTCCGGGAAGAGCACGCCGCAGTCGACGATCAGCAGACGGCCGCCGTACTCGAAGACCGTCATGTTGCGGCCGATCTCGCCGAGGCCGCCCAGCGGCGTGACCCGCAGGCCGCCCTTGGGGAGCGCCGGGGGCCGGCCCAGTTCAGGATGCGGATGACTCAAAAGACTCTCCTCACCACGCGCGCCACGTACCGGTGGCACGTGGCGCGCGTGACGTTCGTGCAGAAGCAGTTGTCGTTGTGGGGTGCGGGCACCGGTGGCCCGCTTATTCAGTTGTGAAGTCCGTGCGGTCGTGCGGTGGTGCGAAGTCTGTTGTCAGAGCTGTACCCCGCCGGCTGCAAGATCGATCTTGAGCTGCTCGGTTTCCTCGGGCGTGAGGCCGACCATGGGGGCGCGCAGCGGTCCGGCGGGCAGTCCCTGGAGGGCGAGCGCGGCCTTGGTGGTCATGACGCCCTGGGTGCGGAACATGCCGGTGAAGACCGGGAGCAGCTTCTGGTGGATCTCCAGGGCCTTCTGTACGTCACCCGCGACGAACGCGTCCACCATGGCGCGCAGCTCGGGGGTGACGACGTGGCCGACGACGGAGACGAAGCCGACCGCGCCCACGGAGAGCAGCGGCAGGTTCAGCATGTCGTCGCCGGAGTACCAGGCGAGGCCGGAGCGCGCGATGGCCCAGCTGGCCCGGCCGAGGTCGCCCTTGGCGTCCTTGTTGGCGACGATCCGCGGGTGCTCCGCGAGGCGGACCAGGGTCTCCGTGTTGATCGGGACGCCGCTGCGGCCGGGGATGTCGTAGAGCATGACCGGGAGCCGGCTGGCGTCGGCGATGGCCGTGAAGTGCTGATACAGGCCCTCCTGCGGGGGCTTGTTGTAGTACGGCGTGACGAGCAGCAGGCCGTGGGCGCCGGCGCGCTCGGCGGCGCGGGCCAGCTCGATGCTGTGCTGGGTGTTGTTGGTGCCGACTCCGGCGACGACGTGCGCCCGGTCGCCGACGGCCTCCAGGACGGCTCGTACGAGGTCCGCTTTCTCCGCGTCGCTGGTGGTGGGGGACTCGCCGGTGGTGCCGTTGATGATCAGGCCGTCGTTGCCTGCGTCCACCAGGTGGGCGGCGAGCCGCTGCGCGCCGTCGAGGTCGAGTGCGCCGTCCGCCGCGAAGGGCGTGACCATGGCGGTGAGGACCCGCCCGAAGGGGGTCTGCGGAGTGGAGGTCGGAGCCATGGGTTACACGCTACTCGTTGCCTGGGCCGGGGTCTGCCCTCGGGGGAGGCGGCAGGTCGGAACGGAAGTGGAGCCCGGCACTGCCTGCTCGGGGGTTCAAGCAGTGCCGGGTCCCTTTGATCAGGCTAGATGAACTTCTCCAAACGCCGCAATCCGGACACTTCGGATGGTTGATGCGTACATCTGTGCCCGGCCGGGCGACGCCGGAGGCCGGCCCTCGCTCTCCTTACGGCGCCACGCGGCCGTTGGCATTGAAGGCGGCGTGGGTGAGCGGCATGAGCCTGGCCCACTCCTCCTCCATCTTCTCGCCGACCATCTCGATCTCCCGCTGCGGGAAGGAGGGCACCTTGGCCAGCTCGTGCTGGGTGCGCAGGCCCAGGAAGTGCATCAGCGAGCGGGCGTTGCAGGTGGCGTACATCGACGAGTACAGGCCGACGGGGAGCACCGCGCGGGCCACCTCCCGGGCTACGCCCGCGGCCAGCATCTTCTGGTACGTCGCGTAGGCCTGGCGGTAGGAGTCCTCCATCGCGCCGCCGACCAGTTCGTGCTGCTCGGGGGTGCCCTCGACGAACTCGTACTTGCCGGGACGGCCCTGCTGCACCAGCTTGCGGGAGGTGTCCGGCACGTAGAAGACCGGCTGGAGCTCCCGGTAGCGGCCCGACTCCTCGTTGTAGGACCAGCCCACGCGGTGCCGCATGAACTCCCGGAAGACGAAGATCGGGGCGCTGACGAAGAAGGTCATCGAGTTGTGCTCGAACGGGCTGCCGTGCCGGTCCCGCATCAGGTAGTTGATCAGGCCCTTGGAGCGCTCCGGGTCCTTCTTCAGCTCGTCCAGGGACTGCTCCCCGGCGGTCGAGACGCGGGCGGCGAACAGCACGTCGGAGTCGGTCGCGGCGCTCTTGACCAGCTCGACGGTGATGTCGCTGCGGAGTTCGATCTTGGGATCGTCGGCGGGGATGTCGGTCACGGTGTGGAGGGCCTTCCCAGTCAATCTCGGCGCTTGGCGAGGCCACTCTACGGCCCGCCACATGGCGCCGAATCGGGCGTTCGATGCTGTGCCGCAATGAAGTCGGTGAAACAGGGCACCTGGAGGGCCGTTCGTTCGTCTGTATGAGTAACAGCACTTCATTCCAGTCCCTGAAGGGAGACGCAGCCCCTATGATCCGCCGGCGTGAACCCGTGCCGTTCGCCTTCGTCGCCGAGGCCGACAGGTTCCGCAGCAATGTCACACCCCCGCCGCGCGAGCGGGCGTCCTTCGGCCAGCTGGCCGGACGCTGGCTCCTCGGCCTCACCGTCGTCGCCGGTCTCGTGGGTTCCCTGGTGATCGGGATGCCCGCCCTGTCCGCCGACCAGCCCTCCCCGCACAAGCAGCCGTCGCAGGCGTCCGAGGGGCGCTAGAGGTACGCGGGGGCGGACGGCCCGGCTCCGTCCGGACCCCCGAGGGTGGTGACGGGAGACACAGGTCGGTAGCCTCACCGGGCACAACACTTGCCATGGAACGAGTGAGGACCAGCCGTGCCCCTGCCCTTCCTGACGGCCGACCGCGCCTTTGACACGGCCGACGACGTCGCGCTGCCGTACGACGACCGCGACCAGTGGCGCCGGCCCTACCGCCCGGGGCCGTGGCGCGTGGGGGCGGCGGCGCTGATGCTGCTGCTGGCCTCGTTCGTCCTGTTCGCGGCGGTGATCATCGCGGCTACGGGCGGCCCGTCCTCCGCCGGGGTGGTCTTCGGCATCGCGGTCGTCGTCATCGTCTGCGCCCTGCGGATGCTGCGCATGGGCGCGTGGGTGAGCGCGCACGGGGTGCGTCAGGTGGGCTTCCTCAGCACGCGCACGGTGGCCTGGCAGCAGGTCGGGAGCGTGCGCACGGTGCAGCAGCCGGTGCGCTGGCTCGGACTGCCGCGCACGGTGCAGGGGCAGGCGCTGCTGCTCGTCCGCAAGGGCCGGTCCACGGAGCCCATGGCTCCCCTGCTGACCACGCACAACTCCGACTTCCTCGCGCGCGACGGCGCCTTCAACCGGGCCGCCGATGCGGTGGAGGCGTGGGCAGACGAGTACCGGCGGGGCTGAACGGCCGAGACCGAAAGGCCGGGGCCCGGACCGCACAGCTGCGGTCCGGGCCCCGGCCTTTCGGCTCCTGCCGGCTCAGGCGGCCTCGACCTGCTTGCCGTCGTGGAGGGCGATCGCCCGTTGCATCGCCTTGCGGGCGCGCGGGGTGTCGCGGGCGTCGTGGTAGGCCACGGCGAGGCGGAACCAGGTGCGCCAATCTCCGGGGCGGTCCTCCGTCTCGGCCTTGCGCAGGGCGAAGACCGCGTCGGCCGACTCCCGGTCGACACGGCCGCTCGGAGTGCGCTTCAGCTCGTCGACGGGCAGTCCGCCCTCGGCGTCGAGCTCGGCGGCGAGGGCGTTGGCCCGGCGGACGAACTGGGTGTTCTTCCAGAGGAACCACAGGCCGATCACCGGAAGGATCAGCACCGCGACGCCGAAGGTGACGGTGAGCAGGGTGCCGGTCTTGATGAGCAGCACGCCGCGGCTGCCGACCAGGACGAAGTAGAAGACCAGGACGGCGGCCGTGACGAGGTAGGTGATCTTCGCGCGCATCAGGGTGAGGGTCTCAGTTCAGGTCCAGGAAGTGTTCCAGGCCGAAGGTGAGGCCCGGGGTGCTGACCACCCGGCGGGCTCCCAGCAGGATGCCCGGCATGAAGCTGCTGTGGTGCAGGGAGTCGTGCCGGACGGTGAGGGTCTCGCCCTCGCCGCCCAGCAGGACCTCCTGGTGGGCGAGCAGGCCCCGCAGCCGGATCGCGTGGACCGGGACACCGTCGACGTTCGCGCCGCGCGCGCCGTCCAGGGCGGTGGCAGTGGCGTCGGGCGCCGGTGCGGAGCCTGCCTTCTGCCGGGCCTGGGCGATGAGCTGGGCGGTGCGGGTGGCGGTGCCGCTGGGGGCGTCCACCTTGTTCGGGTGGTGCAGCTCGACGACCTCGACGGATTCGAAGTACGGGGCGGCGATCTGCGCGAACCTCATGGTGAGCACGGCGCCGATGGAGAAGTTGGGCGCGATGAGCACGCCGGTCCCCGGGGAGGCGTCGAGCCACGCGTTGAGCTGCGCGAGCCGCTCGTCGGTCCAGCCGGTGGTGCCGACGACGGCGTGGATGCCGTGGCGCACGCAGTAGTCGAGGTTGTCCATCACCGAGACGGGGGTGGTCAGCTCGACGGCGACCTGGGCGCCGGACTCGGCCAGCGCCTCCAGGCCGTCGCCGCGGCCGAGGGCCGCGACCAGTTCCATGTCCTCGGCGGCCTCGACCGCCCGTACCGCCTCGGAGCCGATCCGGCCCTTGGCGCCGAGGACGGCCACGCGCAGCTTGCTCATGTCACATGCTTCCTTCTCGAACTTCTCGGAAAGGGACCGTCAGGCGACGGCGTCGTGCAGCCGGGCCGCCTGCTTGTCCTTGAGCGGGCCGATGACCGACAGGGACGGCCGTCGCCCCAGGACGTCGCGGGCGACGGCGCGGACGTCGTCCGGCGTGACCGAGGCTATCCGGGCCAGCATGTCGTCGACCGACATCTGCTCGCCCCAGCACAGCTCGCTCTTGCCGATACGGTTCATCAGCGCGCCCGTGTCCTCCAGGCCGAGGACCGTGGATCCCCGGAGCTGGCCGATCGCGCGGCCGATCTCGTCGTCCGTGAGGCCGTGCTCGGCGACGTGGTCCAGCTCGTCGCGGCAGATCTTGAGGACGTCGTGCACCTGGGAGGGCCGGCAGCCCGCGTACACGCCGAAGAGGCCGCAGTCGGCGAAGCCGGAGGTGTACGAGTACACGCTGTACGCCAGGCCGCGCTTCTCCCGCACCTCCTGGAAGAGGCGGGACGACATACCGCCGCCGAGGGCGGTGTTCAGGACCCCCATCGCCCAGCGGCGCTCGTCGGTGCGCGCCAGGCCCGGCATGCCGAGGATCACGTGGGCCTGCTCGGTCTTGCGGCCGATCAGCTCGACGCGCCCGGCGGCACGGACGGTGCGCCGGCCGTCGCGCGGGGCGAGCGGCCGCGCCGCCGGGTCCTTGAGGGCGCCGGCCTTCTCGAAGGCGGCGCGGACCTGGCGTACGACCTTGGTGTGGTCGACGTTGCCGGCCGCGGCGACCACCAGGTGGGTGGGGTCGTAGTGCTTCCGGTAGAAGCGGCGGATGCGGTCGGCCGTGAGGGCGTTGACCGTGTCGACGGTCCCGAGGACGGGCCGGCCGAGGGCGTTGTCGCCGAACATGGTGTGCGCGAACAGGTCGTGCACGCAGTCGCCGGGGTCGTCCTCGGTCATCGCGATCTCTTCGAGGATGGCGCCGCGCTCGACGTCGACGTCCTCCTCCCGGATCAGCGAGCCGGTCAGCATGTCGCAGACCACGTCGATGGCGAGCGGCAGGTCGGTGTCGAGCACGCGCGCGTAGTAGCACGTGTACTCCTTCGCCGTGAACGCGTTCATCTCGCCGCCGACCGCGTCGATGGCGGAGGAGATGTCCAGGGCGCTGCGCTTGCGGGTGCCCTTGAAGAGCAGGTGCTCCAGGTAGTGGGTGGCGCCGTTGAGGGCCGGGGTCTCGTCGCGGGAGCCGACGTGGGCCCAGATGCCGAAGGTCGCCGAGCGGACCGAGGGCAGGGTCTCGGTGACGATGCGCAGGCCGCCGGGGAGGGTCGTCCTGCGGACCGTGCCGATGCCGTGCTCGCCCTTGATGAGGGTTTGGGTACGGGCGACGGCCCGCGCCTCCGAGGAGGTGCGGGCCGTCGCCTTGGCGCTACGGGACGTCACTTGTCGGCGTCGTCCTTCTTGTCGTCGCCCTCTTCGCCCTCGATGACGGGGATGAGGGAGAGCTTGCCGCGGGAGTCGATCTCGGCGATCTCGACCTGGACCTTCTGGCCCACGCCGAGGACGTCCTCGACGTTCTCCACGCGCTTGCCGCCGGCGAGCTTGCGGATCTGCGAGATGTGCAGCAGACCGTCCTTGCCGGGCAGCAGGGAGACGAACGCGCCGAAGGTGGTCGTCTTGACGACCGTGCCCAGGTAGCGCTCGCCGACCTCGGGCATGGTCGGGTTGGCGATGCCGTTGATCGTGGCGCGGGCGGCCTCGGCGGCCGGGCCGTCGGCGGCACCGATGTAGATGGTGCCGTCGTCCTCGATCGTGATGTCGGCGCCCGTGTCCTCCTGGATCTGGTTGATCATCTTGCCCTTGGGGCCGATGACCTCACCGATCTTGTCGACCGGGATCTTCACGGTGATGATCCGGGGCGCGTTCGGGGACATCTCGTCCGGCGTGTCGATCGCTTCCATCATCACGTCGAGGATGTGGAGGCGGGCGTCACGGGCCTGCTTGAGGGCGGCGGCCAGGACGGAGGCGGGGATGCCGTCCAGCTTGGTGTCGAGCTGGAGCGCGGTCACGAACTCCTTGGTGCCGGCGACCTTGAAGTCCATGTCGCCGAAGGCGTCCTCCGCACCGAGGATGTCGGTGAGGGCGACGTAGTGCGTCTCGCCGTTGATCTCCTGGGAGATCAGGCCCATGGCGATACCGGCGACGGGGGCCTTGAGCGGCACACCGGCGTTCAGCAGCGACATGGTGGAGGCGCAGACGGAGCCCATGGACGTCGAGCCGTTGGAGCCGAGGGCCTCGGACACCTGGCGGATCGCGTAGGGGAACTCCTCGCGCGTCGGCAGCACCGGCACGATGGCGCGCTCGGCGAGGGCGCCGTGCCCGATCTCGCGGCGCTTCGGGGAGCCGACGCGGCCGGTCTCGCCGACGGAGTACGGCGGGAAGTTGTAGTTGTGCATGTAGCGCTTGCGGGTCACCGGGGAGAGGGTGTCCAGCTGCTGCTCCATGCGGAGCATGTTCAGGGTGGTGACGCCCAGGATCTGGGTCTCGCCACGCTCGAACAGGGCGGAGCCGTGCACGCGCGGGATGGCCTCGACCTCGGCGGCCAGGGTGCGGATGTCGGTGACACCGCGGCCGTCGATGCGCTTCTTCTCCTTGATGACGCGCTCGCGGACCAGGGACTTGGTCAGCGCGCGGTACGCGGCGGAGATCTCCTTCTCGCGGCCCTCGAACTCCGGCAGGAGCTTCTCGGCGGCGATGCCCTTGACGCGGTCCAGCTCGGCCTCGCGCTCCTGCTTGCCGGCGATGGTGAGCGCCTGGGCCAGCTCGGGCTTGACGGCGCCGGTCAGCGCCTCGAGGACGTCGTCCTGGTAGTCCAGGAAGATCGGGAACTCGCCGGTCGGCTTGGCGGCCTTGGCGGCGAGGTCGGCCTGGGCGCGGCAGAGGACCTTGATGAAGGGCTTCGCGGCCTCCAGACCGGCGGCGACGACCTCCTCGGTGGGCGCCTCGGCGCCGCCCTCGACCAGCTTGATCGTCTTCTCGGTGGCCTCGGCCTCGACCATCATGATCGCGACGTCGCCGTCCTCCAGGACGCGGCCCGCGACGACCATGTCGAAGACGGCGTCCTCGAGCTCGGTGTGCGTCGGGAAGGCCACCCACTGGCCGCGGATCAGCGCGACGCGGACGCCGCCGATCGGGCCGGAGAAGGGCAGGCCGGCCAGCTGCGTGGACGCGGAGGCGGCGTTGATCGCCACGACGTCGTACAGGTGGTCGGGGTTGAGCGCCATGACGGTGGCGACGACCTGGATCTCGTTGCGCAGGCCCTTCTTGAAGGACGGGCGCAGCGGGCGGTCGATCAGGCGGCAGGTGAGGATCGCGTCCTCGGAGGGCCGGCCCTCGCGGCGGAAGAAGCTGCCGGGGATCTTGCCGGCGGCGTACATCCGCTCCTCGACGTCCACCGTGAGCGGGAAGAAGTCGAGCTGGTCCTTCGGGTTCTTGGAGGCGCTGGTGGCCGACAGCACCATGGTGTCGTCGTCCAGGTACGCCACGGCGGAACCGGCGGCCTGACGGGCCAGGCGGCCCGTCTCGAAGCGGATGGTGCGGGTGCCGAAGGTGCCGTTGTCGATCACGGCTTCGGCGTAGTGGGTCTCGTTCTCCACTAGTGATTTCTCCGATGCTTGTCGTCTTTTGTCCCGCGCCGCCCGTGTGGCGGAGGGGACGGTACGGAGAAGCGTTCCGTGCAATGCGGGCCGGTCTTCGATCGAAGCACCCGGGGATCTGCCCCCGGGGGCCACTACCGAGGACCGGCGGCGGCGTGAGGGTCCGCTTCTCCTCATACGTCGTTGTGTTCTGTTACCACACTACAAAGGGGCGGCGACAGCACGCACGTACAGCAAAGGGAGCGGCCCCCGAACGATGGGAACCGCTCCCTTCACGGCGTCCTAGCGGGCGCCCGCCGCACCGCGGCGGATGCCGAGGCGCTCGACCAGCGCACGGAAGCGCTGGATGTCCTTCTTGGCGAGGTACTGCAGCAGCCGGCGGCGCTGGCCGACCAGGATGAGCAGACCACGACGGGAGTGGTGGTCGTGCTTGTGGGTCTTGAGGTGCTCGGTCAGGTCGGAGATCCGACGGGACAGCAGAGCGACCTGGACCTCGGGGGAGCCGGTGTCGCCCTCCTTGGTACCGAACTCGGTGATGATCTGCTTCTTCACTGCGGCGTCGAGCGACACGCGTACTCCTCTTGGTCTGTGACGGGCCACCGAGTGCCCCCGGTCTACGTCTCGGGGGATCTTCCACGACTCGGAAGGCGGGGATCCGCTGGGCGCGACCTCCAGGGCTCGGGGCTCCGGGGGCGCGTACACAAACGGCCGTCACACAGGGTACCAGTCGGGAGACGCGCCACTCACCCGGCGCTTTCGATGCCCACCGCGACCTGGTCGGTCGCACCGACCTCGCCCTCGTCGTAGGGGCCCACGACGGTGCGCGCGCCGAAGAATACGCGCCCGTGCTCGTACACGATGTCGTTCTGCGCCGGGTCGTCGAGTGCGCCGGTCTCCGCTCCCCCGGCGAACAGGAGCAGAAGGGTCTCCTCGCCGGAATCGGGGTCCAGGGCGACGACCGCGTCGGGGCGGCCCAGCCCCCGGCCCGGGCGGTAGGCGATCAGCCGCTCCCCGCTCATCCTCAGCGGGTGCATCTCGCCGCCGGCGGGCGCGTCGAACTTCCCGGCGGGCCGGCCGGTGGCCAGGTCGTGGGCGACGATGTGGTCCTCCTCCGACAGGTACAGCCGGTCGTCGTCGACGACGATCGCGCCGCAGCTCTCGACCACGGCGCTGAAGGTCCGGTCGCAGTCGAGGACCTGGTGGTCCCGGTTCAGGCGGATGGTGGCGCGGCGCTCGCCCCGCTCGTCGAGGGAGATCAGGTCGGTGACGACGACGTCGCCGGCGGCCACGGCGACGACGGCGGGTGAGCTGGAGACCAGGTAGACGCCTTGGACGCCCCGGGCGACCCGGTACGTCCACTCGGCGTCGCCGGTGCGCGGATCGATCTTCTGGACGCGGTAGGCGGGATCCGCCGAGTCGCCGCAGGAGAGGAGGGCGAGAAGGTCGCGGCCACCGGCGAAGCCCTCGTCCGCGCAGGCCGACGGGTCGGTGTCCGCCCACAGCCGCTTGCCGCCGGTCAGCTCGTACGCCGCCGAGCCCTCGCCCCATGCGGTGACGACGGTGCCGTGCGTCATCGTCACGTTGACGGCCAGGGAGGAGCCCGCTCCGGCCAGCCTCGTGTCCCACATCTTCTTGCCGGTGTCGATGTCGAACACGGCGAGCCGGTCGCAGACGCGGGTGAGCGGGTCGGTGTCCGGCCCGCCGTCCGCGGTCGCGTCCCCGCCGTCGCCCCCGCCTTCCCCGGCGTAGACGATGGCGGTACGGCCGTCCACGCTGACATGGCGGGTCACCGCGCAGAGCGGTCCCGGGAGGGTGAGGCGCCAGGCGATCTCCGACGCTTGGGAGCCGCCGAGCCGGAAGCCCTTGATCTCGTTGCCGAAGCCCTTGGCGAAGACCTCGTCCGTGGCCCAGGTGCCCATCGCCGAGACGTTCCGCCCGACGGTGCGGAGGGTCTCCTCGTACGACACGACCGCGGTGCCCTCCGGGGACGGCGGCCGTTTCTCGACGGTCTCCCGGATGTCGTCCGGTGCCTGGCGACCCGCCGCCGCACGCGCGTCCGACGGGGAGCCACCACCGGCCCCTCCCGGTCCGAACGCCCACACTCCGGCGGCCAGGGCCGCGAGCAGGACGGCCGCGACCGCACCGACGGCCGCCCTTCGGCGCCCGGTGCGCGGCGGCGGGCCGGAGGAGGCGTCCGAGCCGGGCACGTGGTAGGGGGTGGGCGGTGGCCCGAAACTCACGGCGGACGCCTTTCGCATCAAAGAGTCGGCATCTCGAGGGGTCGAGAGTCGAGGAGTCGAGGAGTCGACAGCGTCATCACTCCCGGCCTGGTGAGACCTGCGCGAACCGCGGGGCAGGGGGATGGGCAGCAAGTAGGGTAGCCGCACAGTTCGTTGGCACAGCAGGAAGGACCGCAGCCGCGATGGCCGATGCCGAGGACACGGAACTCCGAGCACGCAAGGACCGGGAGCGGGACGAGCTCTACGCCCTCGACATCTCCGGCGTCGAATGGCACAGCGCCCCCGGCACCGAGACCCATGAGGAGCGGGTCGAAATCGCCTACCTCCCGGAAGGCGCCGTCGCCATGCGGTCGTCCCTCGACCCGGACACCGTGCTGCGGTACACGGAGGCGGAGTGGCGGGCCTTCGTACTGGGCGCGCGGGACGGGGAGTTCGACCTGGAGCCGGCGCCCCGGGAGAGCGGGAACGGCGCCGAATGACGCTGCGGGCGGGTGGCGGCGTCGAATGACGCCCGGAGCGGGCGCGCACGATGCCGCCCGCCCGCCGTTCCGCGCGGCGGGAGGGCGAGATGCGGATCCGGCCGCCTGGCGCCCGGTGCCGCGTGGGCGCCGTTCTCAGTCGCTCGTCATCGACCGTACCGAGGCGTAGACGTCGAAGACCGCCAGAGCCAGGGGGATCAGCGTCAGCAGCACGAAGACCTCAGCGATCTCCATGAACCGGCCCCAGAACGGCGTCACACCGCGCCGGGGAGTGATCAGACCGATCGCGGTGACCAGGACCACCGCCACGCCCACCGCCGCGACCAGCCACACGCTGCGGATGTCGAGGGCTGCGGTGTCGCCCTGGAGCGCGTCGCGCCAGTACTCCACGGGCGGGCTCATCGCCAGCCCCAGGCCGAGGGCGATCAGGCAGGCGAGCCCTGCGGCCAGCGTGGCGGCGACCTGGGTGGTGTAGCGGAACAGCTGCGCCCGCATCACCATCGCGATCCCGGTGGCGAGCGTCAGCAGTTGCGCCCACACATTGTTCGTGAAGCCGAGGACGAGCGACGCGCCCACGGAGACCAGCGCGCAACCGCCGACCAGCCCCGCGAGGAGCTCGTGACCGCGACGGGCCTGGGCAGCGACACGCTCGGCGTCCACGGGCTCGGGCGCGGCGGCCTCGTCCGACGCGTAGGAGCCGCGCGGCTGGTTGGGCGGCTCGAAGCCGATCGGCAGTCGCGCGAAGCGCACCGACAGACCCGGCAGGAACGCCAGCGCGCACACGGACAGGACCGCACACACCGCGGCCGTCTCCATGGGCTTCAGGTGCGTCAGCATCCCCACGAACGTCGCGAGCAGACCGATCGCGGAGGAGAAGACGAATGCGACGAAGGCGCTGTCGCCGCTCGGTGATACCAGGGTGAGCACGACCGAGGCGACCAGGACCGCCGCGCAGGCGAGGAGGAACTGGAGCCGACCAATGCCCTGGCCGTCGCTGAGCGGGAGCAGTCCGGAGCCCGCCACGGCCACGTTCGCGAGTCCGCCCAGGCCGAGGGCGAGCGCGGAGCCCCGGTCCGTGTAGACGCGCGCCCGCACGCAGGCGAAGGTCACGAGCAGTACGCCGGCCACCGCGGCGAGAATGCCCTGCAGGCTGTGCATGTCGTGACGGACCTGGGAACTCCAGGCCACGAACGCCAGCAGGACGGGGAGGACCCCCGCCCCCACCAGGCAGGCCACCCGGGTGAGCGCACCGTCCCACAGCGTGCGGTCGTGGACGACGGCGGAGGCGACCGCCTCCGAGACGTCGTCGAAGACGGCCGGGGGCAGCGAGTCGGCGAACGGGCGCAGCGTGAGCAGCTCACCGTCAAGGATGCGCTGCGCCGCGAAGGAGCGGGCGCTGTCGAGGACGGTTCCGTCACGGCGTACGAGGTGGTAACCGACGGGCGCGCCCTCGGCGGGGCTCTGCCGGGAGAACCGCAGGATCTCCGGGTACAGGTCGGCGACCGGCACGTCGTCGGGCAGGGCCACATCGATACGGCTGTCGGGCGCCACGATCGTGACCCGGCAGAAGCCGAGCCCCGAACCCGCTGCGGCCGGGCTTCCGGCACCCGTGCGTGCTCCGCCTGTCGCGCCGGTCGGCGCGGAGGCCGTCATGCTCACCCGTCGTCCCCCTCGTGAGTGATGGCGGCAAGGTGCGGCACGGCGCGCCCTGCCTCTCGGTAACGATCCTGCTCGGTTGTTCGGCGGCGCCCCGCAGCACTGCGCGGGGAGCAGCCCGTGTCCAGCGTCGCGCCGCCCGCGGGATCTCATTCCCTCCCGGACGGGTTCGCAACTGCTCACGCGTCTCACGGCACCCTACCGCCCCCCGCCGTCCGCAGGTGTCAGTAGGATCGCCCTTTGCGATCGACGTGCACCGGGAGACGGGCGGTGGACGGAACGGGTCGGGCCGGCAAGGGAATTGGTGCGAAGTGAGTCACATCGTCGTCAAGCGCCCACCTCGGGCACTGCCGAAGAACGTGCCCACGGAGGAGGTCCACCTGCAGTCCCCGCCGGAACTCCCGCGCGGGCAGCAGGAGGGCGCGTGGATGCAACTCCTGCCCATGCTCGGCATGGGCGGGTCGGTGGTGTTCTTCTTCAACCCCTCGGCGCAGCCCATCATGAAGATCATGGGCATGGTGATGATCGCGTCCACGATCGCCATGGGCATCGCGATGCTGGTGCGCTACCGCCGCGGCAACCAGGGGCAGATGGCCGACACCCGCCGCGACTATCTCCGCTATCTGTCGCAGACCAGGCGCACCGCCAACGAGACGGCGAAGGCCCAACGTGACGCGCAGTTCTACCTGCATCCGTCGCCGGACCAGCTGTGGGCACTGGTCGCCGAGGGCAGCCGCCTGTGGGAGCGGCGCGCGGGCGACGAGGACTTCGCCCAGGTGCGCGTGGGTCTCGGCCCGCAGGCCCTGGCCACTCCCCTGGTGCCGCCGGAGACCGCGCCGGTGGACGAGCTGGAACCGCTGACCGCGGGCGCCATGCACCGCTTCCTGGCCACGCACAGCACCCTCGAGCACCTGCCGATGGCGGTCTCCCTGCGGGCGTTCTACCACCTGACGATCAGCGGCGACCCGGTCACCGCGCGCGGCACCGCCCGAGCTGTCGTCGCCTCGCTCGCCGCATTGCACTCCCCCGAGGATCTGGTGATCGCCGTCGCCACCGGGCAGGAGTCGGCGACGGAGTGGGAGTGGGCGAAGTGGCTCCCGCACGCACAGGCCAGCGGAGCGGAGGACGGCGCGGGCTCCCGGCGCCTGATGACGACCGACCCGACGGCACTCGAGGAACTGCTCGGTACCCGTCTCGAGGGCCGGCCCCGGTTCCATCCGGAAGGCCGCCCGGTACCCGACCAACCGCACCTGGTCGTCGTGCTCGACGGGGTCTCCTTGCCGCCGACGTCACTGCTGGCGAGCCCCGAGGGCATGCAGGGTGTGAGCGTCCTCGAGTTGATCCCCGGCACCCTCACCACAGGACGCGGGGACCTCTCGGTCGTCGTGCGACCGAATGAACTGCGCCTGGAGGCCGTACACGGTGCGGTCTACGAGGGCACCCCCGACGTCCTCTCCCAGGAAAGCGCGGAAGCACTCGCGAGGCAGCTCGCGCCACTGCGCGCGGGAACAGGCGGTGACGAGGACGAGCCGCTCCTCGCGAATCTGGAGTTCACCGATCTCCTCAACCTCGGCGACGCCGCCTCCGTCGATCCGCGGCGCACCTGGCGCCCCCGCTCACAGTCCGAACGGCTCAGGGTGCCGATCGGCGTCGGCGAGGACGGCCGTCCCGTGATGCTCGACCTCAAGGAGGCCGCGCAGGAGGGCATGGGCCCGCACGGCCTGTGCGTGGGCGCGACCGGCTCCGGCAAGTCCGAGCTGCTGCGCACCCTGGTCCTCGGCCTGGCCGTGACCCACTCCTCCGAGACCCTCAACTTCGTGCTCGCCGACTTCAAGGGCGGCGCGACCTTCGCCGGCATGGCGCAACTGCCGCACGTGGCGGCCGTGATCACCAACCTCGCCGACGACCTGACCCTGGTCGACCGCATGGGCGACTCGATCCGCGGCGAGCTCAACCGCCGTCAGGAGATGCTCCGGGACGCGGGCAACTACGCCAACATCCACGACTACGAGAAGGCCCGCGCGGCCGGCGCCGCGCTGCAGCCCATCCCTTCCCTCGTCCTCGTCATCGACGAGTTCAGCGAGCTACTCACGGCGAAGCCGGACTTCATCGAGATGTTCGTCCAGATCGGCCGTATCGGACGATCGTTGGGCGTCCACCTGCTCCTGGCCTCACAGCGCCTGGAGGAGGGCCGCCTGCGCGGCCTGGAGACGTACCTGTCGTACCGGATCGGTCTGCGCACCTTCTCCGCGGCCGAATCCCGGTCCGCGCTCGGTGTCCCGGACGCCTACGAGCTGCCGAACGTCCCCGGCTCCGGCTTCCTGAAGTTCGGCACGGACGAGATGGTGCGTTTCAAGGCCGCGTACGTCTCGGGCGTGTACCGCACGACCACTCAGCAGGCGGCGTCCCCCGGCGGTCCGCGACCGGTTGACCGGCGACCCGTGCTGTTCACCGCCGCCGAGGTCCCGGTGCGATACGTGGCGATACCGTCGCAGCGCGAGGAGACTCCGGACACGACGGGCGACGCCCTCGCCGACACCGTCCTCGACGTCGTCGTCCGGCGCCTGGAGGCGCAGGGTCCCGCGGCCCACCAGGTCTGGCTTCCCCCGCTGGACAGCCCGCCGTCGCTCGACACCCTGCTGCCCGGCCTCGCCCAGGTGGCGGGGCGCGGTCTGACCCAGCCCGAGTACGAGGGCGCGGGGCAGCTCGTCGTGCCCGTCGGCATCGTCGACAAGCCGTACGAGCAGCGCCGGGACCCGCTCTGGTTGAACTTCGGCGGCGCCGCCGGGCACATGCAGATCCTGGGCGGCCCGCAGTCCGGCAAGTCGACGCTGCTGCGCGCGATCGTCGCGTCCTTCGCGCTCACCCACACTCCGCACGAAGTGCAGTTCTACGGACTCGACTTCGGCGGTGGCGGCCTGTCGGCGCTGGCCGGCCTGCCCCACGTCGGCGGCGTGGCCTCGCGCCTCGACCCCGAGAAGGTACGGCGTACGACCGCCGAGGTCTACGGCGTGCTGACCCGCCGCGAGGAGTACTTCCGCACGGCCGGCATCTCGTCGATCGCGGAGTTCCGTGCACGCCGCGCACGTGGCGACATCTCGGTGACCGACCAGCCGTGGGGTGACGTCTTCCTGGTCATCGACGGCTGGGGCAACTTCCGCGCGGACTACGAGGGCCTGGAGTCGCTGGTCCTGGACATGGCTGCGCGCGGCCTCGGCTACGGCATCCACGTGATCCTCACCGCGTCCCGCTCCATGGAGGTCCGCAGCAACCTCAAGGACCACCTGATGAACCGCCTCGAACTGCGCCTCGGTGACACGATGGACTCCGAGTTCGACCGCAAGGTCGCGGCGAACGTGCCGACGGGCGTTCCGGGGCGTGGCCAGACGCCGCAGAAGCAGCACTTCATGGCGGCGGTCCCGCGCATCGACGGGCTGTCCTCCGACACGGACCTCGCCGAGGCCACGCAGGCACTCGCGACCGAGGTCGCGCGGCACTGGCAGCAGCCGGGCGCGCCCGCGGTGCGGCTGCTGCCGCGCGAGTTCCCGGCGCAACAGCTTCCCCCGGGCGACCGGTTCCCGCGCCGTGGGGTGTCCTTCGCACTCGACGAGGACAACCTGGAGCCGGTGTTCGTGGACTTCGAGCAGGACCCGTTCTTCCTCATCTTCGGAGAGAGCGAGTCCGGCAAGTCGAACCTGCTGAAGCTCCTCATCCGACGGCTCTGCGAGCGCTACGACGGCGACTCCTGCAAGCTGTTCGTCATCGACAACCGCCGTTCCCTGCTGGGATTCACTCCGCCGTCGCACCTGGCCGAGTACGTTCCGATGTCGAACCAGATGCAACACCACATGGAGGCGCTGGCCGAGCTGATGCAGCGCCGCACACCGACCGCCGACGTCACGCCGGAGCAGTTGCGCGACCGCAGTTGGTGGCAGGGGCCGACGGTGTACATCATCATCGACGACTTCGACCTGGTCGCTACGTCGAGCGGCAACCCGCTGGCCCACCTCACCGAGCTCCTGCCCTTCGCGCGGGACGTCGGCGTGCGCTTCATCATCGCCCGCTCGACCGCGGGCGCGGGCAGGGCCGGCTACGAGGCCTTCATGCAGCGCCTCAAGGAACTCGGCGCGCAGGGTGTCGTCCTCAGCGGCGACGCGGCCGAGGGTGACCTGCTGGGCGGGGTGCGCCCGCGTCCGATGCCGGCGGGCCGGGGCGTGTTCGTGTCGCGTCGGCGGGGGAAGCCGTTGGTTCAGGTGGGGTTGGTGGAGGACGGGAACCAGCGCTGAGAGCGCTCCGCAGCGTCGGGCTCTGCGGCGTCCTTCCTCTGGCGCTCGCCCTCACAGCCGCGTACGTCTGGTACCGGGTGAGCGACACCGGCGGAGCACGGCGGCCTGGTACCGGGTGAGCGACACCGGCAGAGGACGGCGGCCTGGTACCGGGTGAGCGACACCGGCAGAGGACGGCGGTACCAGGACAAGCTCGCGACGTACTGCGGCGGGCTGATCCCGCCACGACGAGTCGGCAGTCTTACCGGCCTCAGCACCGAGGTCGGCCTCTCGCATGACGCGGAACACGGGTAGGACGAGGACGAATTCCACTCCTGCCGCGTCGCGGACCTCACGGTGAGTGTCGGCCCGGTCCGTGCCGACGCGGTCCGGTCCGACGTCTCTCCTGGCGTGCTGAAGGTGCTGGACAGCGGTTCGTCAGACCACCCGCCCACCGCGCTGGGCGGCGGCCGGCACGGCTACACGGCTCTGCGCGACACGGGAGTCGTACCGCCGTGCGCCAACAAGGACGCGTCTGTGGTGGTGAGCGTCGCGGGCGACGCGTCGCATGAGAACGGCGAGGAGAGCCGCGCCGTGGCGGAGCTGGCCACCGCCGTTGCTCTCGAGGCAGCCGGCCGGCGATCGTGCGAGACGGCCTTCGGTGGACGCATACCGGAACTCTCGCTGTCGAAGGGACAGACAGCTCCGGCCGCCGCCTCGGGCACCTGCGAGGGTATCCGGATACCGGAGGCCCAGTGGGTCGACTGGCTCCAGGAGAGCGAGGCATCCGACGGCGCGCCACTGGAACGCTGTCTGCTGGGCGAGACGAAGGCGCGGGACGAAGTCCTCTACTCCCTGGAGGCCCAGTTAGGCCCCTACGCACAGTGTCTCCGGTCGGCCGACCATGACGAGCACTGGCCGGAACCGGGCATCACGCACGGCAGCGCTCAGGCCACGGCGTCCCGCCCCAACAGCAGCGTTCCGGCCGTCTTCCGCATCCACCGCATCCACGCGACGGTCTACGCCGCTCCGGCCGAGCAGTTCCTCCGCTCGGCCCTGCACACCTTCGCCGAACGGTTGGCGGTCCGGCACGGCTTTGCGAACCTCGAGCTGCCCGACTGACCGCGGCCCCGAAAACGCCGCGAGGGTGGGCGTCTCCCGCGCACGCCCACCCTCGTTGCTGTCCTTGCCGCTGTCCCCGCGACTACTGCAGGTACCTGGACGCAGCCAGGTCGCCCTCCATGTACGTACCGCCGGAGGTGCCGACGACATGTCCGATGCCCATGAGGGCCTGGTGGATGTCGCTGGTCTCCTTGCGCCAGGCTTCCAGCTTGATCTTGAAGGCATCCTGGGCCTTGCCCGCCCAGTACTGCTGGCTGCCTTCCACCAACTTGGTGAGGTGCTGAATGTCCTCGTCGAGCAGCTTCGCCTCGTTGGCGAGGGTGGTCGCCGCGAAGTCGAGTCCGTCGTACGTTACCTGCAGACCATCGGCGTTACGGCTCATCTCTGCCTACCTCGATTCGTTCCGGAGGTGATCCGGCTGTGGCTGATGTCTGCGCCCCGAGCTTGCCCGAGTCTTGCCCGAGCGGCTCATCGGCGCCTGTTTGACCGCGTGTCTCAGAACGAGCTGAGGGGCGACGTCTTGAGGCTGGAAGCACCGTCGTAGGCGTCGATCTTGTTCACGGCAGCACGGACTTCGTCTTCCTTGCTGTCCTTGATGTTGCGCGTCGCGGTCATCGCGTCCACGACTTCCGCGAGGATGCGGCCCATGTTCTGCAGCGAGGTGTTGATCTCATGCTGCTTCTTGTCGAACGCGGCACGGCCGACGCCCTGCCACTGACCACCGGACTCAAGGGTGTCGATCACACCCTGCAGGTTGTGCACCCGCTTACGGATGTTCTCGAACTTCTCGTACATGTCCTTCTGCAGCTTGACTACCGCTGCATCTTCGAGCTTCTGGTCGACGGCCATGATCCGCCCCTGCCCTCCCTGTTCCTTCTCTCGTTACGACACCGACGACGCCGGTGTCAGTTCGCGCGCTTGGCCCGCAGCACGGCGAAGGCGCCGCCTCCGAGCACGACCACGGCTGCAGCGACGCCGAGCACGATCCACAGCGTGCTGCCGCTGTCACTCGACGCGTCGGACGCCACGGTCTTCGCGTCATCCGATCCTGCGGCCGCCTGCCCGTCCTTGGGCGCCCCTTCCGCACCTTGTGACGTAGCTGTTGCACCCGCGGACGGCTCCTCGGAGGCGGCCGCGGACGCCGGCGGAATCTCCGTGACCAGCTTCTCCCCCTCCTGCATGTTCTCCTTACGCAGCGGGTCCGAGTACGGCTCGCCGGGGTCGTAGTCCGGGTTCGCCAGCACCGAGCGGGGGCGGATGGTCCCGTAGCCGGCGGTCGAGGTCGGCTTGTCCTTCGGCCACTTGCGACCGGCCGTGTCGATCAGTGCCCGGGTGACCTGGTTCGCCGTCCAGTCCGGGTGCGCGGACCAGATGAGGGCGGCTGCGGCGGAGGTGATGGCGGTGCTGAAACTGGTGCCGTTGAGGTTGTGGCAGTACGTCTCGAAGTTCCCGTTGCAATAGGCGGGGAGGTTCTCGCCCGGCGCCACCAAGTCGACGTAATTGCCCGACTGACCAAAGTCTGAGATGCGGCTCTTGTCGTCGATGGACGACACGCCAAGGACGTATGGGTACGCCGCTGGGTATTCAATGTAGCCGCTGTCCTGGCCACCGTTCCCAACGCTCGCGACCAGAATCTTGCCCTTGGACGCGGCATACTTCACTGCTTCTGCATCTTCTGCTTCATAGGCCACGGAGCCGATGGACATGCTGATGATGCGTGCGTCGCTGTCCGCGGCTGCCCTGATCGCTTCGGCTGAGGTCGGCGCCAGTTTCTCCTCCTTGGCGCTGAGCTCGTTTCCCAGCGGAACTCTGTAGGGCACGACCTCCGCGCCAGGCGCCAACCCTCGAAGTCGTCCACCCGCCCCGGTACCGACGATCAACTCCGCCATGGTCGTCCCGTGGCCTGCATAGTCGTCGGTGGCACCGTACGCGACTTGCTTCGGTACTTCGTCAGTCAGAACCTGCCCTTTGAGGGAAGGCGTGTCGGGGTTAACTCCGGTATCGATTACTGCGACCTTGATGCCCTCCCCCGTACTGGTCTTCCACATCTTCTCGGCCTGCATCGGTCCCAGGTACCACTGCTCCGACTGCACGTCGGCCGCAGTGGCACCTGGAGCGAAGCTCACGCCAACGGCAATCAGGGCACTCGCGACGGCGCCCGCTACGCGTACTCGCAGCCCTCGGCGTGTTGCTGACTTCATGATGGGGTGAGTCCTCGCTCGCGCTCAGTTGACAACCGGCGGCACGTCGCGCCGCGGATTCGTAGGCAGGTGTGTCTCTTCGTCCTCGACCAGGTAGTCGGGTCGCTCCGCACCTTCCTCCCTGCGTTCGTCACGACGGCGCCCACGCCCGCCCGGTCCGCGCACGAGCCCCGCACCACCACGGGTCATGCCGTTCCGTTCGGCACGGGCGGCAGACCCCGCCCCCGTAGGCGCACCGGTGATACCGGGCTTCGCCGTGGAGCGACCCTTGCCCGGCTGAGACCCGGCGTCGGCCCCGACGACCGTGCCACGGGGAAGCTTCGGCCCACTTCGTCCCGTTGCACCTGTGGTGCTCGTCGGCCGACCGCCGACCACACCACCGGTCCGGCCGGCTCCGGTGACCGGGCCGCCCGCCGGTCTCGGCGCCATCGCTGGGTTAGGACGCGGAGTACCGCCGCTCACCCCGGGCCCCATGAGGGACGGCTTGGCTCCTGACGCAATTCCCCTCGCGACGGGCTGCTGCCCGGCAGGCGTCGGACGTCCCACCTGATTGAAGGGCCCCTGGCCGCCCTGACGCCCCGGGCCCCCGCCCTGGGCGGGAGGAGTCACACGCCCCTGGGCCGAAAACGGCGCCCTGGTACGACCGGGTCCGCCATCAGCCCGGCCGGAGCGTCCAGGAGGCAGCGGAGAACCGAAACTCGGACCGAACGGGCCAGTCGGTCCACCACCGTCGCCCGGGGGTAGCGTGGTTGGCAACGCGGGGCCGGGAACGGGAGCCGTAGGGAGCGTTGGCGTACCAACACTGTCGATGTTCGTCGCAATGGGAACGTCGGTGTAAACGGCCGGCTGTGTGATGCTCCCCGATGCGTCAGCGGTGCCGTCCGTTGTATTCGGCCGAGCCCTGTCCTCCATGACGGTGCGCGAATGATCGCCCGTAAAGCTTCCGCTCTCACGCTCCTGAACGGGGCCCGGTTGGCGAACATCAGGCATCCCGATTCGGTAATCCTTTTGAGGCTTCGGCACTCCCACATCCGGCATGGCCGTGAACTTGGGCGGCTCCATCCCCGCGAGCAATTCCTCAGACACGGCGTAGTAGGACGACAACCGATTCATCTGGTTGATCGCCTCTTGGCGGTTCTTCTCGACACGAACCGCTTCCGCGTACTCGCTGTTGCCCTCGACCTGCTTGGGCGCGGGGAGCTGCTCGGGCCGCAGAGCCTTGCTCGTCGGCCTCGTATCACGTTCCGGCATGGCCGTGCGCACATTCGCCAGGCCGACGGCGGCAGCGGTGATCTGGTCTCCCGCCCCGCCGGCAAAGGCACTCAGGCCATGCGTGCTGGTGACAAGAGCGCGCCCCCACTTGCGAAAGGCTTCACCCGCCTCGCCTACCCAGCGAACATTACCGATGTGACCGTCCAGCTCCTTGGCTGCCTCTTTGATGGCGTCCCGCGCGTCCCACAGCGCTTTGCCGGAGCTCTCCAGATCTTCTGGATTCGTCTGTTCTACAAGGTCGACCATCTCGTTGAGGTCGTGATTTTCGAAGTTTGTCCGGCCTCGCATGGCCGAACCCAGCGGCGTCGATTCGACAGCAGACTTCAGTATCCCACCGAAGAGCCCGAACGAAGGGCGTTCTTCCAGGCCCCGCGTCAGGTCGGCAGCGGTGTTCTGCCGAGAAATTCGGTCGTAGTCCGCCTCGTGACGCTTGTCGGACATGTCTACAGGCCCCCGCTGACTGTCGATTCGGTGCGCTGCTTGCCGCCCCTGGCATCCTCGATCTGCTTGAGCTGGGTCTGGATCAACTCGAAGCGGCGGCGCTGTTCCTCTTCGAGGTTGTCGAAGCCCACGTGCGCGCCCCGGACGGCGATGCCGATCGCCTCGATCTGAAGGTGCAGTGTCTTCGAGAGGCTGGTGAGCTCTTCGTGGACCCGGTTGTACTGCAGGTACAACGCGTGGGCCTCCGGGAAGGCGGACGCACTGCCGCTGTTGAGCGAAGAGGGCTTGATCCTCTGCGCGCCGATGCGCGTCGGGTCACCCGCCGAACCCTCGAGATTGCGAAGCGCGCTGTCCACCCGCTTCACGAACGTCGACAGCGCCTCGCCCGTGACCTCCAGGTTGGCCGCCCTGGCGGCGGACACCCCTCCCGCCATTTCAGCTGGAAGCATGCTGCTACCTCCCCCGCTTCCCCGTACACCCATCGGCTGAGCCGGACTGAACGGCTCCACCCACAACTGATCGTAACCTTGAGGCTTCGACACTGTAGTCACCGGGTAGCCCGCATCCAACTGCCATTCGTGCCAGCCTTGTTGCAATCGCGCAATGGTTGCAAGTTCTACTATTTTGGCCGTCGAGCCTCGCCGCTTCCCGCCGACCTCACTGTCGGCCGGTTTCCCCGCCCCCAGCGCACCGGACACGCTTCCCTGGCGGGGAAACCACCTCCGACCCAACTGCACGAGCAGAGCGCCTGAGCCAAGCCTGACCGTTGCGTCACCGACGCGCCATGAGTATGCGTACTCACTTCAGGTGCCGACCGCACTACAAAGGTGCCATGTCACCGGGCTCCCCACTACCCCACTGCGTGCGGAGAGCGATCGTTCGGTGCCGTATGGGGCAGCCTCCAGTAAGCGACACTCAGCGTGTCCTGCGCAGCTACACAGGAGCGAAGCGCATGCGCAGCAGGGTTGCTGAAATTCGAGCCCGCCCAGGGCAAGTGCCGTCAGCACCACCTTGACGCGGCGATCGACTGGCCGCCGCCCGACGCTGCGACTCGTTCACAGCTGCCAACCCAGCCGCGTGTAGAAGTGTTCGGTTCCTGATTGACGTATTGCTCCGAAACGGTTTGGGTTCTGGGTCGCTGGTGGTGTGTGAGCGAGCTGGTGGGGCACGCGCGGCATCTGTCGCCGTCGGCGCAGGAGACCGTGCGGTTGCGGGCGGTGGCCACGTTGGTGGCTGGGCGGGACCGTGAGGACGTAGCGGCGGTGTTCGGGGGGGTCGCTGAGGGCGGTCGACATCTGGTGGGCGAAGTGGCAGGCGGGTGGGCGTGAGGCGCTGGTCATGCGTCCTCGCGGCAAGCCGGTCGGGGTGCACCAGGTGCTCGGGGCGGCCGAGCGGGCCGCAGTGCGGCAGGCCGTCCTCGATCACCGGCTCCGTGACGTGGGGCTTTCCGGTCGTTGTGGACGTGGCGGCTGGTGGGCGACTGATCGCGAAGCTGTACCGGGTGCGGCTGACCGAACCCGGGGTGGGCAAGTACCTGAAACGGTGGGGGCTGTCCTTCCAGCGCCCGGACAAGCGGGCCGTGGGACAGGACCCGCAGGTCGTGCGTCGCTGGCACGAGGAGACCTGGCCAAAAATCCGGGCGAAGGCGAAGAGGGACGGCGGCGAGTTTCTGTTCTCCGACCAGGTCGGCATCCGTTCCGACCAGGTCACCGGCCGCACCTGGGGCCAGAAGGGGAAGACGCCCGGTGGGCGGCGGCCCGGGAACGGGTTCTCGGTGAACGCGATGCCGGCGATCAGCACCAGGGGCCGGATGCACTTCATGGTCTTCACCGCCGAGGTGATATGCCGTTCCCGGACCGGCTCGCCGGCCACTTCGACCACAAGGTCCACCTCGTCGTCGACGGACACTCGCCCACCGTTCCAAGATGGTCCGCGACTGGCTCGCCGCTCACCCCGACGAACTGATCAACGCCGACCTCAAGCACAGCCTGCCCAAGCAGCACCGGGCTCGCGATCAGGCCGAACTCGCCGCCGAGACCCGCCGCTTCTTCCACAGACGCCAGCGCCAGCCGCGCATCGTCCGCGGCTACATCGCCGACCCGCACGTCCGCTAAGTCCTCGATGAGACCCCATCAGCTTCTGACCAATAGCCAGGAGGCTCGATTGCGCTCTTCATCAAGTGCGGGCCGTACTGGAGCCATGACCGAGAGTCCACGCCGTGTAGCCTCTCCTCTGCTGTGACCGTATGCACTCACGCGTCGACAGATGCGTTGTCAACCGTTAACCGAACGGGGCCGTTGGCGGTGGATGCTGAAATGGGCGGGACAGTCGGTATGAGACTCAATCAGCTCCCGGCCGATCCAGGTGGGCCGACCGACGTCACGGGACCTGCGGGCCGGAAGAAGGACCTGGCCTCATCGCCTGCAGAGAAGGCAGCCGCAGTGAAGGCGATCGAGGAACACATCCAGCCCGACACGGCCAAGGCCGGGAGGTGGGCGGACGAGGACACGGGGAGCGCGGTCAAGACCTTCGGCCCCAAGGACGGAGACGGATGGGTGATCTCCACGGCGCTGAAGACGGCGCACAAGACCTGGGGCGCACAGGTGAAGAACCTGATCGACCGGCTCGATGCGGAGAAGGGCGCGCTACACATGTTCAACGACACTCGATGCGGGCAATAGCTGCATTGTCGATGATCCTTCCCGTGACATCGTGCACTCATTCCTCACCCCCGACAGTTCCCGAAAGAATCTGTGGGACCGCCGTCGCCCCTGCACTCACCGAGACGCTCGTCGAGTCCGGCGGAGAATGGAACGAGTACAATAAGGTGAACCGAGGAACAATGATTTCAGCTCCATGCGTTCTACTGTCCGGCAAGGAGCGGGTGCTCGAATTTCGTTTCTGGTGGACAGAAGATAAGCCCGACCTGATGTACCTGGCTCGGAGTGGATCAGTCGCAGGCATCAATTATCCGCAACGTATCGACCTTGCAGAAGATTCGATGACAGGAATCGACGGCGCACTCTCGACGACTGCATGTAAGACGGAGAAGGGAGAATACTTCACTCTCACTCTGCAGTTGCCTCAGATTCAGCTCACCGACAGCAGCCACCGCAAAGACATCGAAACGTTCATGCGCGCCTACTTCCCCGCCACCGTCAAAACACTGAATTGCGAGTGAACTCCACCCATGAGGTTGCTGCCTCCAGGGCCAGGAACATATCCGGCGCCTGAAGAACAGTCCCCTGCGAAGGCTTCGAACTCCCAGTCGGCGAAGCCTTTGTCGGCCAGGATCACCTGTCCTGCCCGGGCGAGGTGATGATCGCGTTCCAGCAGTGCGGTCATCACCGCTTGTTCCCCGAGTTTTGGGTTGGCCAGGCACCAGGTGACAGGGATGCCCCGGCGGTGGTGACCTGGTAGAGCCGGAATCCCCAGAAGAACCGGGAGTGGCTGCGGCAGTAACCGTAACCGGCGTGCCCCGCCAGGCCGGAGCGCTTGACGGTCTCGCGGGACGCAGCACAGGGCAGCGACGTCGAGTCGATCAGCCGGAGGCTGTCGTGCCAGGCCGGCACCTGCCTGCCCAGGGCGCAACTCGGCAGCGTCCCTGGACTTCTTCAACGCCTCGACCGGCCAGGGCGACGACAAGATGAGCAACTTCGACTACCTCGCCGGGCACGAAAAGGGTGCCCGTGAATGGCCGGAGGGCGACGATGGAAAGCCGATCGGTTACGACAACCTCGGCCACGCACTGGAGTCCGCGGCCCTGGGGTACGCCTACGACGATCCGAACCCGCAGATCCCACCGATGAAAACCGAGCAGCAGATCGCGGCCCGCGAGGCCCGCCTGGACTTCGTCTCCGACGTCATGGGCAACTACAAGACGTCCGACATCATCGACTCCCAGCCCGGTGTCCGGGACAGCCTCGCCAAGATCGCGGCAGGCAACATCGACAGCATCAACTACTCCAATGAACCCTCCGTTCCCCAGCAGCTGCCCTGAATCCTGCCCAACGACCGGAACAGTCTGGAATTTCGTCCGTCACCGAGCAGCACGCCCCGGACATCCTCCGCGGAGCGGGGAACAGTCCCGTCGACGGGGCGACAAGTACCAGCGGTGGCGACCAGGACGTCTCAGCAATCGCCTGGTCGGCTCGACACGGCGAATGTGTACTTCGGCAGCTTCACCGCCGCTGCGTCGCCGGAGAGTCCGGGCGCCACCGTTTCGATGTACCCGTCGTGCGTACGCTTGACGTCCATGCAGAAGACCGCGTCCGCTCCGTCGGCTGTGATGCGGTACTCGCCCTGGTCGGACATCGCCGGGCCGACCGATGTGGCGGCCACGCCCATTTGAGGAGCGTCCCCGCCACCGTGCTCGACGACCTCCTGCTCGACCTTCCTGGCGTACTCACCGTCGAAGTCTGCCGGCGCTCCGTCCTTCAGTGGGTCTCCGTAGGTGAAACTGCCGTCCAGGGCCTGCGTCGCGCCCTCGACCGCGCTCGTCAGTTCGTCGTCGCTCCACTCCCCGTCGTCCTGCACGGCCAGCCCCTGGAAACCGACGACGACACAGACGGCGGCCATGAGGATCAGGACAGCTCGTCCGACCACGAAGGCCGCGTCCGGGAGGTCAGGAGCGGAGGGGTTCAGCACCTCGCGCCAGGAACGTACGCGGTCCGCCTTGACGCAGGCCATGAGGACCAGCAAGGCGGCGAGCACGAACAGGAAGATCGCCAGCCCTGTCAGTTCTGACACGTGTGGCCTGCCCTTCTGCAGCATGGCCGCCGGGCACGGGGGCGCGTCATAGCCAGGTACCCCCCTGAGAGCCGTCGGCGCAGATTCGTATGTCCGTGACTGGCCTTGGCCCTACGCCGCTCCGCCCAGCCATTGCTAGGTTATGGCACAGTCCGGTCACCGCACGGCGTCCTCCGATCAGCGACGGCGTCGACGGTCCTGCACACGGGGAAGGTAGCCGTCCATGGCATGGGACGAGTGGGAGCAGCTCAAGGCCGACGCGTTGGAGCGGCAGCAGGGTGGCTCCGCGCACATGCAGTTGAACCAGTTGGACGGCGGTGGTCCCGTGCGGGCACCGAGCCAGTACGGGGATCTGAAGGTGCAGAACGATGCCCTGACCAAGGTCGGCAAGGACGCTCACACCCTGTACAACCAACTCTGGGACAAGGCGCGCGTCCACATCGTCAGCAGCGACAGCGCCGCTGGGGATCTGTCGAAGCAGGGCTTCGCGCTGGGTGCCGGGCTCAAGCACGTGTCGACGCGGTGGGACGAGCAGTTGAAGTCCCTGATGGACGCGTGCGCCCAGATCTCCAACCACATGCAGGTCACCAAGAAGACCCATGACGGTGACGAGGGCTACATCCTGAGGCAGATGAGCAGCATCGCCACGCTGGACGCCGGTTTCGACGAGCGAGTCGGGCCGCCCGGAAAGCACAACGACATCTACGGCGAGCAGAGCAAGGAGAAGAAGAAGGACTGATGCGCCACGCCCGCCGCCGTTGGGCGCGGCCGATCCCGGTTCTCCCTCGTCTCCGACTCATGAGGAACGAATAGCTCGATGGAACTCGAAGCACTGCGCGATGCCAACTTCAAGCTGATCGACGATGCTCTGACGGACTGGTCGACGCTCGTCCGCAGTCTGGCGGAGATGAAGAAGGACGCCGAGGACAATCTGCACCAGGGTGCCAACAAAGCCGACTGGGCCGGCGTGAACGCCAAGGTGTCCAAGGAGTTCATCGGGAAGACGGCGGGTGAGTTTGCCGACGCCCACACCCAGGCGGAGTCCATCTACAAGATCCTCAACGACACGGTCGGGGAACTGAAGGACTACCATCGCCAGCTCCTCGATGCCCTGGAGGGCGGCCGCAAGAAGAACCTCACGGTCATCGGCTACGAGGGCGGCTTCACCGTCACCACGAACGCACCGCCCGAAGCTCGCAGCAAGATGGACCAGGACAACAAGGGCGACATCACCGCGCTACGGGACCAGATCCAGGGCATTCTCAACAAGGCCACTGAGAGTGACAACTCGGCCAAGACCGTCCTCCAGGCCATCGCCGACCAGAGCTCGCTGGGCTTCTCCGACGCCAACTACAAGGACAGGGACTCCGCCGCCGAGGCCTTGAAGCAAGCCGAAGAGCTGGCGGCACTGGCGAAGAAGAATCCCGACGACCTCAGTGTCAAGGACTTCGACAAGCTCACCGCGGGACTCAAGAAGTACGCCGACGACGAACTGTTCGCCGAGCGGTTCGCCACGACGCTGGGCCCCAAGGGGACGTTGGAGTTCTGGACTGGAGTCACCGACCCGCAGCGGGGGAACTGGGACTTGGGGCGTGAGCGCCTCGACAAGTTCGACGACCTGCAGCGCAGTCTGGGCATGACGCTGGCCACGGCGTCTCAGAGCGACTCGACGGCGATGGGCACCTGGAAGCACACGATGATCGATATCGGTGACAAACCCCTGTACGGCGACCGGGGTGGACCGATGGGCTTCCAGGTCATGAGCAACCTGATGCGGACCGGAGACTACGACGACGGGTTCCTCAGGGACTACGGCACCAAGCTCATGGAGACCGAGCGGAAGCTGACTGGCAATGGCGAGCACCCCAACCTTATGTGGCGTCGCACGGGTATGGACCCGTACCTGAACCGAATCGGGGACGACAGCGGATCGGACCCACTGACGGGTTACTTGAAGGGGCTCTCCAACAGCCCGGACGCCGCCACCGACTTCTTCAACCAGCAGTTCGTGTCGAAGGACGACCCAGACAACCCGTTCGAGCGCGACACCGACGACGACAACGACTACAAGGGCAAGGTTTCCTTGTCCAACTTCCAGTACCTGTTCGAAGAGCGGGACTGGCCTCAAGAGGCCAACCTCAAAGGCGACGAACTTCACACGGGGCAGAATAATCTGGCGCTTGCCCTGGAGGCAGCGACCACAGGACACCCGGCGGGCGAGATGCCGACTGCGGACACGCCAGCGCACAACGACGGCCAGGCCAAGCTCATGCAGAGTGTCGTCTCTTCCATCTCTGACGACCCGTCCCGACTTACAAAGAATAGCTATATGTCCGACAGTATGGGTCAGATCGCTGCCGAATACATGCCGGACATGCATCGCGCCCTGCACCCAGGCGTGGAGGGTGAGGAAAAACTATTTCCTGTCGCAGGATCGGCAGCCCGACTTAGCGAGACGGATACCACCCGCTTTCTGTACTCTGTGGGCCGAAATCCGGAGGGGTACGCGGCCGTCAACCTGGGTCAACACAGTTACACGACAAGCCTCATGCAGTACCACTTCCAACATCCGGACGCGTATCTCAACGATCCGAACTTCTCGCCAGATGAGAATCTCAAAAAGACCATCGAAGATGTTGCACGCACTGCTGGTGAGATCGAGGGAATGATCGGAGCAGGTCGAGCCTACGAAGGTGAGCTCGAAGGGGGCAAGAAGGACGAGGACTATAACGCAGTCATCGATAAGATCGGTACCTGGGGCGGAACCGCTGTCGGAATCGGTGTCGGGCTCGGCACTGCTCCGTTCACTGGACCTGGCGGTGTGGTTGCAGGCGGCGTAGCTGGAACGGCGGCGGACGAAATCATCGGCGCCATCATCGGCGGCACCGTCAAGGATAGTTCAGAAGAAGTCATTTACCGTAATGGGCAGGATTTCGAAGGCACCAAGGACTCGACCTACATGCTGGTCGAGTCAGCAGCCAAGAAGGCCGGCGAGAACACCGGCAATCCCTCTCCCATGATCGTATCTGCTGCGGCTACAGCAGCAGAGCAAGGTTTCAATAATGCAGGGAAGAATGTCCACGACGCTCTTGAAGGCGAAGGAATTCCTCGGCAGCTGGAAAAGGAAAACTGACCTGTGAATGCCAAACGCAACGGGTATGTGGTCACTATCGCCGCCGTCGCAATCGCAGGCGTGTGCGCAGCCGCTGCCCTCCTCAAAATCCCGCCGTTCAGCGATGATGCGGGGAAAATTGAGGCAAGTGAGGTGTGCGAGTCACTGGGATCGACATCCAAGTCTGTCGACGCACTGAGGTCCGTACTCCCGGAAGAATCGTCGTACTCTTTCAACGACGACGTGAACGTTCGCGTGGACATCCACGACGACAGCTACCGCTCGGATTGCTTCGTCTCGGCCGGTGGTCGCCAGCTCCTGGGAGCACGTACGCAGATGATGCGCGACGAGCCGACCCAGAGCTGGATCGATAGCGAAGTGGCCGGGAAGACGGACCAGCTGAAGCCGTTCTCCTCGGACGTCCATGGTGTTGCCTCGTCATCCGTGGCTGCCGTCTTCCTGCCCTGTACTTCGGCCGGAAACATCCCTGGCGGCCAGTACAACTTGAGTATCGTCATCCACCTCGAAGAGGCAGGCAGCACAGGAACTCCCGAAACGCGAGCGGGTCTTGTCGAGCTGGCGAAGAGTGCGGCCTTTTTTGCACACGAAAAGGCGAAGTGTGACATCTCTCTGAGCTGACTGGGGAGGAGACGTAACGTACCGGCCCGCGTGCGCGGATTTAGGCGCGTGATCGCCGCGGTCAATGTGACGGCGACTTACTTCCCCGCCGTCGCGAATCCCGTACCGCCACCGCCGTTCCGCCCAGGCCGGCTGTCAGGACCAGGGCGCCGACGGCTACGTAGGTGCCCAAGCGGGTGTTGCGTTCCTCTGCGGTCTCGCCGAGGTGGAGGGGTGGGACGTCGGGGGCTTTGGCGTGGACGTCTGATTGTTCGGCTGCGGGGGACTCCACCGGGTGGGCCGGGTCCACGTCCGTCAGGGCCTTGACCGGGTCGATCACGCCCCAGCCGACGAGGCGGTCGTGGCCGGGGATGGAGCGTTCGGCAGTCTGCTCGATCTGGGCGACGATCTGCTCGGCGGTCCACTTGGGGTAGGCCGACTTCAGCAGCGCCGCCACCGCCGCCACGTAAGGCGCGGATACGCGGAACTCTACCTACCAGGTAGTCGAGGAAGCTTCCCAGAAGGCAGGAAAGGCGGCCGGCAACCGCCATCCTCTCATCGAAGCATCCGTTGGATCAGCTGCAGAAAGTGGCTTCAGTGCCGCCCGGGACAAGGTAAGGGTCTACCTCAAGGGCGAGGGTATCCCTGGAGAACTCGACAAGGAAGACTAACAAAATGAAGATCACTGACCGAATGGTCACCGTTCCTCTCGGGATCTCTTTGGTCTTGGCCCTTGGCGTCGGACTCCTCTACGCTCTCGACTTGCCGCCCTTCGGAAAGGAACGAGGGGCGATCCGGACCGACGCGGTGTGCGCCACGCTTGGGGATGACAAGTCTGCTGCCGACGCTCTCAACGAGATCTTGCCGGATGCATCGTCCTACGACTTCGAGGACAGCACGACAGACCGGCGCGCAGGAGGACTGGACGACACGTACGAAAGCTCCTGCTTTGTGGATGATGACGGCCCCCTGCTTCTCTCGGCAAGGGTGACGATGCTGGAGTACGAGGACCCGGACGATTGGATGAGGGATGCGGTAGTACCCTTCGAATCGGAAAACGCACTTGAACCCTTCACCGCTGGTGAGAAGTCCGTCGCTTCGGACAAGGTCGCCGCCATCTACAGCCGTTGTACGTCCCACGGCAGGAATCGCCACCTCAGTGTGATCGTTCGCCTGACACGGGAAGGCGGCGCCGGTGCGGCAGCACAGCGACAAGGATTGATCGACCTGGCCCGGGGAACTGCGTCCTACGCTCACGACGCCGCGCGTTGTGACGTGGCCGTCGACTCCGCACAGTGAGTTTGGATCCGATCACCCGTCTCCGGACAGCTGAGCGCTCGGGAAGCACTGTCATCCTCGGCTCTCCCGTCCGTCCCGCCGCCGCGAATCCCGTACCCGCCACCGCCGTTCCGCCCAGGCCGGCTGTCAGGACCAGGGCGCCGACGGCTACGTAGGTGCCCAGGCGGGTGTTGCGTTCCTCTGCGGTCTCGCCGAGGTGGAGAGGTGGGACGTCGGGGGCTTTGGCGTGGGCGTCTGGTTGTTCGGCTGCGGGGGACTCCACCGGGTGGGCCGGGTCCACGTCCGTCAGGGCCTTGACCGGGTCGATCACGCCCCAGCCGACGAGGCGGTCGTGGCCGGGGATGGAGCGTTCGGCAGTCTGCTCGATCTGGGCGACGATCTGCTCGGCGGTCCACTTGGGGTAGGCAGACTTCAGCAGCGCCGCCACCGCCGCCACGTAGGGCGCGGAGAAGCTGGTGCCGTTGTCGGAGCAGTGGCCGCCGCCGGGGACCGTGGAGATCATGTCGACGCCGGGGGCGGCCACGCCGATGAACTCGCCGGCCTGTGAGAAGGACGCCCGTTCGTTGTTGCGGTCGGAGGAGGCGACGGCCAGGACACCGTCGTACGAGGCCGGGTAGGTCGTCTTGTCCTTGCCGCCCAGGCCGTCGTTGCCCGCCGAGGCGACGACCACGACCTCCTTGCCCAGGGCGTAGTCGACGGCGGACTCCAGGGACGAGTCGGGTTTCACCGCCTTGGCCGTGTCCTGGGAGATGTTGATGACGTCGGCGCCTGCGTCCACGGCGTAGATGATGAAGAGGCACGTAACAAAGCGCTCGAAAAGCAGGGCGAGTGGTGCAAGTTCGCCGCTGGTGCCGCGATCGGGGTCGGTGTCGGCGTGGCTTCCGGAGTCGTCATCCCCGCCGGGGTGGCGGCGGCCGTAGCGGTCCCTCTGGGCTTTGAGACGCTGGGCGGAGCCGGCGAGACGGTCATGGGAACCCACACGATCGACTGGCTCCAAGAGAACGAGTACAAGAACGACCAGGAATCGATCGATTCGATTCAAGATGCCAAGGAACAGGGGCAGCGCAACGCCATGACGCCGCTCCTGAATTATGCGGAAGACGAGAACATGTCTCCGCACGAAGTGCGCAGATTGACCCAGGACCCACAGGCTCGGTACCTGATTGGCGAAGATCACACCGACACCGACAACAGTCGAGGTTAATGACGTTGAACAGTAAGAGCACCATCGCTACGTCGACACTCGTCGGTCTACTGATCGCCACCACGGCATGTGATGCCGGGACGAAGAACAGCAGTTCACCGAGCGCTTGCGAGCGGCTGCTCGGACAGTCTGGTATCGCATGGCTGGAGCGCAGTCGAGGGCAAGAGGCTGACTCCTCCGAACGTGGCGGCCTGAAGGACGCCAAGGAGGATTTCTACCGATATGCAAGGGATTGGAAACCCGGCAGCGATAAGACCCCCGCATTCCTCCGCACAGAGGTGTGCAGGTTTTCGACGCCCGACAAGAGCAACGAACAGAGAGCTCTGTCGCTTAGCTACGGCGCCTCGATACTCCCCTTCGACTACCCGTTCAATGAAGAAAAAGACATCTACTCGTCTGTTTCCGTCGTATCCGTGAACTCTGATGTGAAGCTGGTGACCCGGGACGACGACGGAACGCTCGAATACTCCGTCTACGTCAAGTGCCAGGTGTCCGACGCATCGCCAGGTCAGGAACGGGGCGTACCCATCGAGGGGACCATGCGGGACGCACTCACCGGCGACACCGACACCAACACACATCTCACCTACTTGCTGAAGTCGGCACGGGCGGTCGTCGACGATTTCAGCTGCAAGAAACGAACCCTCTGTTCCCGCGCAACTACCTTCGGACTGACAGCGCCTAACAACGGCTAACACGATGAGGTGGATCGCTCCTGGTTGCCGTGACCGGGGCGGGAGTTGAGCGTTCGGTCGGGTGTGGGGGCGTCGCCGTGGCTCGTGTCGGGGCAATGCGCCTCTTCACCTGGACCAGCCGTTTCGCGTGCTCGTGACGGGTACACAGGGCGGCCGTCAGCACGGCGCTGGTCAGGTCGAACGGGGCCGGCACGGCGCGGTGACCGCGAAGATCTTGTTGTCTTGTCCAGCACCCGGAGTTGACTTCGCGACCCGGCCCACGGCCGTGACGACGGACGCCGGGCAGGCGGCGGGGCGTAATCGGTATATGAGCCGCGGACCCTACAAAAGGCCGCGTCTGCCCCCCATCGGCTGTGAAGCGACACTCGCGCCGGTCGGCCACCGCCGGGCCGACCGATGTGGCGGCCAAACCCAGTTGTGGAGCGTCCCCGCCATTGTGCTCGAGGGCCTCCTGCTCCGCCTTCCTGGCGACTCACCGTTGCAGTCGGCCGGGGCCTCGTCTTTCAGTGGGTCTGAGGGAGATCGTCGGCTCTGTCAGTTCTGGCACCTGCGGCCTGCCCTTCTCCAACATTGTCGCCGGGCAAGAGGGGTGCGTCATGGCCAGGGATCCACTCAGAGAGCCTCGAAGAAGACTCGTGTGTCCGCGGCTGGCCCCCGGGCCTTACGTCTCCCTGCCCAGCCGTTGCTAGGTTATGGCACAGTCCGGTCACCGCACGGCGTCCTCCGATCGCACTGGCGTCGACGGTCCTGCACACGGGGAAGGTAGCCGTCCATGGCACGGGACGAGTGTAATCGAGGAGGTTTTCAAGGACGCCGAGGGTCACGCCTTGGATAAAGCTGCTGACGAAATGGGGGACCGTTGGCAGGCGGCCCTCACGCAGAATAATAGCTATGTAGGCGTAGGCGCGAGAACCACTGCGGAGCAGTACGGGCTGGGAAATACCGACGACATCGAAGCTTGGGCTCGCGGGGGCGCAAGGCAGGGGTTCATCAACGCACGCGCCTTGTTGGATGGTCAGGCCCCTGGCAGTACGACCAACTTCGGATAGCTCTGCACTTCGAGTGAAATAAAAGTGACAAGACTTCGCAATTGTAGCCACCATGCCCGTCTTGTTGTTACAGCGGGAACCACTCTCCTCCTGTTGGCTATTTCCGCATGCAGCGGCGACCAGGAGCACCGGGAGTACGCGGTTCCGGACTCACTATGCGGAACTGAAATTGACGCGCAGAAGTTCTCCGCCTTCTTGCCTTCCGGGGAGAAGCTAACAACCAAGGCTTCCAGCCCGACGCCGAATTCCAAGAAGTGTGCCATCTCTGTCGACGGGGAGCTGATCGCCCAAACCTCGCAGGAATGGTGGGATGATATGGGCATTCAAGAATTCGCTCGTGGCCTGACGTTGGACAGTCAAGCGAACCAGTCGAAAGATGGAAAGTACGCGTATTCCGGTGACCAGGCGTTTGGAAAAACAGCAGGATGCACCTCTAACGAGCATCCGAGCCAGGTCCTCTACACCGCCATCCAGTTCCCTGGCTCCGACCATCGTGACGCAGACAGCATGAAGGAAATGATCACTGCCTACACCAAATCTGTCCAGGAGTCTTCCGCTTGCTGATGTGTAGCGGGCAGCATAGAGGGGATAGGTCCTACGCCATCACACTCTGCACTCCAGCCACCCCATCAACCTCTTCCTGATCTCGTGACCAGATGACGCCGGGCGCTCTGCCATCTCAACGCGGGCTATGAGGCTCCTTAATTCTGCGGGGTGAGTACGCCGTCAACTCCGGTTCGCCCGCCGCCGCGAGTCCCGTACCGCCACCGCCGTGCCGCCCAGGCCGACTGTCAGGACCAGGGCGCCGACGGCCACGTAGGTTCCGAGGCGGGTGTTGCGTTCCGCTGCGGTCTCGCCGACGTGGAGAGGTGGGACGTCGGGGGCCTTGGCGAGGGTGCCTGGTTGTTCGGCGGTGGGGGACTCCACCGGGTGGGCCGGGTCCACGTCCGTCAGGGCCCTGACCGGGTCGATCACGCCCCAGCCTACGAGGCGGTCGTGGCCGGGGATGGAGCGTTCGGCCGTCTGCTCGATCTGGGCGACGATCTGCTCGGCGGTCCACTTGGGGTACGCCGACTTCAGCAGTGCCGCCACCGCCGCCACGTAGGGCGCGGAGAAGCTGGTGCCGTTGTCGGAGCAGTGGCCGCCGCCGGGGACGGTGGAGATCATGTCGACGCCGGGGGCCGCCACGCCGATGAACTCGCCGGCTTGCGAGAAGGACGCGCGTTCGTTGTTGCGGTCGGAGGAGGCGACGGCGAGGACACCGTCGTACGAAGCCGGGTAGGTCGTCTTGTCCTTGCCGCCCAGGCCGTCGTTGCCCGCCGAGGCGACGACCACGACCTCCTTGCCCAGGGCGTAGTCGACGGCGGACTCGAGGGTCGAGTCGGGTTTCACCGCCTTGGCCGTGTCCTGGGAGATGTTGATGACGTCGGCGCCCGCGTCCACGGCGTAGCGGATCGACGTGGCGAGAGTGGCGGCCGTGCCGTTGCCCTCCGCGTCGTTCTGCTTGATGGGGATGATCGTGGTCTCCGGCGCCAGACCGACGAATCCGGTGCCCTCGGCGGGGCGGGCCGCGATGATGCCGGCCACGCGTGTGCCGTGGCCGACGGTGTCGGTGGTGCCGTGGGCGTTACCCCGGTCGATCTTCTCGCCCTTGTCGTTCTTCTCGGGCAGGTAGTTCTTGCCCTTGGAGGCGTTGACGGCGTCGGTGAGTTGGGGGTTCTTCACGTCTACGCCGGTGTCGATCACGGCAACCTGGACGCCTTTGCCCTTCGACTGTGCCCACAGCTCGTCCAGGTTGACGCGCTGGAGGGTCCAGGGTCTGCCCTCGTAGTCCTTGGAGGGGAAGGTGCACTGTCCGCTGTCGGCCGCTCGGGCCGCGGGGGCGGCCGGGAGGAGCGTGAGTACGGTCGGTGCGGCCAGCACGGTGGCGGCAAGTATGGCTGTCGTCATACTCCGGGCGCCGGCGCGGGTGGCCTTCTGCTTCTGCATGGTTTCCGTCTTCCGGGGAGCCACGGTCGTCACGAGCCCTGCGGCTGGCGTGCGTCCGCCTCGGACAGGCGTGGGCCGGTGGGCAGGAACGTCGACCACTGCACCGGAACGGGTGATGGTTCCACCTTCTCGTAGCCGAGCCGTGTCTGGGCGATCCGGGACTCGCTCAGTTGCCGCTCGCGCTTCTTGTCGGACGTGCCGATGCCCTTGTCGTCGCCGGCGCTGTCGCTGTTGGACTGCAGGGCGTAACGCAACCCGGTGTCGGTGACCAGGAAGACACCGCCCGCCTTCGTCTCGCTGCCCTGGAACTGCCGGTAGAGCTGGCCGGAGCCCGGGGTCACGTACGCGCTGGAGGAGCCGGTGGGCAGTTGGGCCGGGAAGTCGGTGCTCGCCCAGGTGGACAGGGTCGTCGTGCCGTTCTTGGCGTCCACCGCGCGCAGGACGTTGCAGACGGTGTTGCGGCCGGAGGTCGCGGAGGTGCCGTCGTTCACCGTCTTCGGACGGTACGTCGGCCAGTTCCGTTGCCCTTCGAACTCAACGCTGTCGACGACCGCCCCGGGGCTGACCTGCTGGGCCTCTCCGGCCTGGCCGACGTCGACGAGGGCTCCGCTGTTGAGGAACAGGGTGGCCGTGAACTCCGAGATACGGGCCACGGCGCCGCTCTGAACGACGTAGTACTGCATTCTCCGGCCGTCGTACGCCTTGATGACCATGCCGACCTTGTCGTACTGCCCGAGGGCGTCGGAGGCTCCCGCGTCCGCGCCGGGCGTGCCCTTGATCCGGGGGATCTCGATCGGGTCACCCTTGTGGAGGGTATCCAGCCAGTCCTGGGAGACGCGCTGCGGTGCCCGGCCCTGGGTGTCCAGGGCCTTGAGGAGTTCCTTGTCGGCCGGGTCGGCCAGCGGGTAGGCAGAGCCGCGGGAGTCGACCACGTAGGGCGACTTGCCGTCCGGTCCGACGACGTACATCAGGTCGCCGCCGGTGAGTTTGTTCTTGCCCTCCGTCCTGGACCATTCCTTCTCGGCGAGTACGAACGCCGCCTTCTGGATGGCCCGGCCGCCGGGGCCGGGGCGTTCGCAGACCGCCCAGCGCTTGGCCTTCTCGGCCTCGTCGGGGCCGGGCAGGCGGTCAGGGGCGTACGGGATGCCGATCGTGGCGCCGTGCGGTGGTTCGCCGCTGTCGAGGACGCCCTCGTCGACCGTGATGACGCTGTCCTTGTCGGGGTCGAGGAGAAGCTTGGCGGAGGCCATGTTGAGGACCGGGTGCAGCTGCTTCTTCCCATCGGTCTTCAGGACGACGTACCGCGTCGTGGAGTCGCTGGCCACGATCACGTGCCCTCCGACATCGTCCCAGCCCTTCGGTGCGGTCGGGCTGAACAGTCCTATCGCACCGAACACGGCGAGGACGACGACCCCGACGACCGCGCCGGGCACGATCGCCCGCAGCGGCCTGGGAGCGCCTTCCTCCGAACCGGAGGGTGACGGCTGCAGGAAGGACGCGAGTGTGCGGCGCTTCGCGAAGATGTAGGCGTTCAGTTCATCGCGCCGTGATGCCATGTGTGTTCGTAGTCTCCCCGTACGCGGGCTTGGCGGAGCGGGGGCGCAGTGGTCGCCACTGTTCCCTCTCCCGCTCCGGCTGCCTCCGGAACCTCGGCTGTCGGACCCGGCCCCTACTATGCCTGTTGCCGGACAGTGCGGGTGGCACGGGTAGGCTTCGGGGGGCTGCCGTGTGCTGAGCACACTATCTTCGGTGAGAGTTCGGGGGAATTGGAGTGATGGCTTCCGCGTCGCGGACCCGGTCACGCATGCATCCGGCACCTCGGCGTGCCGGCACGCAGCCGGACGCGCCGCCGGACACCGCTCGCACGGCCTCTGCTGCGCGAGCCTCTGTCACACCGCGCTTGCAGGCGCGTCCGGCGCGCGGTGGTTCTTCCGTCCTGCAGCGTTTGGTACTGCTCGAGTTCGCCGCCGCGCTGGCCGTCTGCGGCTGGCTGGGCGGGCCGGTGGCGATGGTGCCGTCGATGGTGGTCGCCGTGGTGCTGGTGCTGCTGGCGGTGGTACGTCGGCGTCGGCGCTCGCTGCCCGAGTGGCTGGCCAGCCACCTCGCCCTGCGCGCCCGTCGACGAGGCGCAGCACAGGTTCCGGTGCCGCAGGGCATCGATGCCGGCCTGGTCCCGGCGGTGGAGTGTGAGCCGAACCTGCGCACGTACAGCTTCGTCCACCGGGGCGAGCGCGATCGTCGGCCCGTGGGGATGGTGGGTGACGGGGGTTTCCTCACCGCCGTGCTTCAGGTGGAGGCCGACGCAGGGGCCCTGCGTGCCGAGCGCGGCCGCAGACCTGTGCCTCTGGCGCTGGTCCGGGACGCGCTCGACGTGGACGGCATTCGTCTGGAGTCGGCGCAGATCGTCTTGCACACGCAGACCGCGCCCGCGCCCCATCTGCCGCGGCAGTCGGTCGTGGTGGCCAACTACGCGCAGTTGCAGTCCGAGGTCGCCGCCCCCGCCGTCCGCATCATGTGGATCGCCTTGAAGCTCGATCCCGAACTCTGCCCCGATGCGGTGGCCATGCGGGGCGGCGGACTGCCCGGCGCGCAGAAGTGTCTGGTGCGGTCGGCCGAGCACCTGTCCAGCCGACTGACGGGTGCTGGTTTCCGGGTGAACCTGCTGACCGAGGAGGAGGTGTCGTCCGCCCTCGCCACCTCGATGTGCGCCAATCCGATGGTGACCGTCCAGTCGGGGCAGGACGACACGCCCCGGCGGCGGACCGAGGAGTCGAGCCGCAGCTGGCGCTGTGACAACCGGCGGCACACCACGTACTGGGTGCGTCGCTGGCCGCAGTTGGGTAGTCAGGGTGCCGGCTTGCCCCAGTTGGTGGCCCAGTTGACCGCGGTGCCCGCGCTGGCGACCACGTTCAGCCTCACTCTGGCGCCGAGCGGGCACCAGGACGTGGCGATCACCGGGCATGTGCGGGTCACCGGCCGCAGCAGCACGGAGCTGGCCGACGCACGCCGGGGCCTGGAGAATCTCGCACGCCAGGCGCGGACCGGACTCGTACGTCTGGACCGGGAACAGCTGCCCGGCCTCCTTGCCACCCTGCCCCTCGGAGGTGCCCGCTGATGGCTGCCACGCCGTCCATCGCTCCCACTCCCCCGGCGGCCTCCTCCGGGCAGCCGGTCACGACGCTTCGGGAGCGTCTGCGCGCCGGGTTCGGGCTCCTGGGCCCGCGTCATCCGCGGCACACTCTCTCCATGGCGCAGGTCGACACGCTCGGTCTGCCCGTCGGGGACGACGGTGTCGTGGTGGGGGTCAACAGCGAGGGCCAGCCCGCCGTGCTCGGGGTGAACCGCCCGACGCCCTTCGACATCCTGCTGATCGGCGGACTGTGGACGACGCAGGTCCTGGCGTTGCGCGTCGCGGCGACCGGGGCCCGGGTGGCCGTGGAGACGGGCCGCCCGGCGCACTGGGCACAGGTGGTACAGGCGGTCGGCGGCGGTCAGTCCGGCATGACCGTGCACGAGGTGGGCCGGGTCCCTCCCCAGGGCGCGTCGGCGACGGCCCCGGTCCTGGTCATCCGGGACTGCGGCATGCGTCCGCCCCGCGGACGGGTGGTTTCGGCACCCTGGCAGTCCGTGCTGACACTGCTGCCCTACCTGAGCCCCCTCGCGCCACGGTTGATGCGTCAGGCGCGCCTGGTGGGCGTGCAGCGTGTCTCGCCGGACGAGTCGGTGGAGATCGGACGAGTGACCGGCCTGCCCCGCTCCGAGTACGAGGCGTTGCCGACCCTCGCCGACGGGGTCACCCTGTGGTGTACAGAACGGGACCGGCAGTACGTGATGACGCAGCCGACCGATGTGGAGGCCGGGCTTCTGGGAACCCCTCGCCGGATGGACTGATCGACTGGTGCCTCACCCCATCATCCGGCCGGTCCGGGCCGGTCCGTCAAGGCTTCCGCAGTGCGCTGCTTCCGATACCCAGGACGACGTAGCTCCACTGCTTGGTCTTGGCGTCGGCGGGGCCGTCCACGGCTTTGACACCGAAGAAGAGGCGCCCGTTCTGGTACACGATGTCGTTGTGCTCCATCATCCTCATCAGCCGCGCCTCGTCGGGCAGTCCGAAGTAGAGGTACGGCACTTGCGCGCCCGTACTCGTGTCCAGGGCGACCAGCGCGTTCGGTGCGATGTTGTCCTCGCTCACGCTCAGGGCGAGGAGCCGGTCACCGCTCATGCGCACCGGGTAGAGCAGTGCGCCCCGGCCGGAGTCGAACTTCTTGGTGGTCTTTCCGGTCGCGAGGTCGAAGCCGATGATCCAGTTCCACGTCGGCACCTCCGACTGGTCCTTGCTCCGGATGAAGACCTGGCCCTCCCCCACCGTGATGGTCGGGCAGTCGTCGATCAGGAGATAGTCGGTGAGGAGGCACTCGGCGACATAGGCGCCGTCGCGGAGGCTGATGGTGGCGCGGTTGTGGCCCTGGTCGTCGAGGGAGATGAGGTCGGTGATCTCGCTGTCGCCGGCGGAGACGGCGACGACCGCCGGGTCGACGGAGGGCACCTGGACGTCGCGGACGCCCTTGGCGGGCGAATACGTCCACAGGGCCTTGCCCGTGGCCGGGTCCAGCTTGCGCAGTTTGTACGTGGTGGACCGCCAGGTTCCCGCGGAGAGCGGGTCCTCGCCGCTCGCGCACTGTTCCCGGACGATCAGTCCGCGGCCCCCCGCCACCCCCATGTCCTGGCAGGGCGCGGTGGTCGTCGTGGACCACCGGGTGTCGCCCTTCTCCATGTCGTACCCGAGGGTGCCGCCGCCCCAGGTGACGGCGACCGTCCCGTGCGCGAGGGCGACGCCGGGCCGGTCCTTGTCGGTCCCCGTGGCGTCGCCCGACTCGGGTCCGGCCTGGGAGACGGGGACTTCGGCCTCCCAGACCATGCGGCCGTCGTCGAGGTCGACGAGGGCGACCTGGTTGCAGAGGGCTTCGTCCGCCCAGTCGTTCGCACGGAAGAGGACGGCGGTGCGGTTGTCACCGGTGACGTCGCGTGTGTAGCCGCAGATCGGGCCGTCGAGTGCGAGCCGCCACTTCTCGTCGCCCGGCGCGGCGTCGGTGCCGATGCTCAGGCCGACGAGTGTCTTGTTGATGCCCTTGGCGAGGATGCGGTCCGTGGCCCACATTCCGGGCATCTCCACGTGCTCCCCGGGCTTCATGTCGTCCACGGAGAACCGGAACGCCATCTTGCCGCTGGTGCTCGCGGGCTTCTTCTCGACCGTCTCGCGGACGTCGAGCGGTCCCTGTGGGGCCGGTGCCTGCGCCTTGCCCGACGCGTCGGAGCCTTCGCCGTCGCGCCCCCAGAGCAACCAGCCGCCGGAGCCCAGGGCCCCGACGAGGATGACCGCGAGCAGCCCGATCAGCAGCTTCCGGGGACTCTTCCGCCCCGCACCGCCGCCGTCGAGGGGGCCGTGCCGGTTTTCGGTGGGCTCGGGGGCGGTTGCGGGGCCCGGGGGCATGGACGGGGGCGGGCCGAAGCTCACTCGGGGCCTCTTCCTCTTTCTGGGAATTCCGGTGGCTCTGTCATGGAATTCGTGCGACGGGACGACGAGATCGTCCCCAACTATGCCGGGTTCACGATCACCCGTTGGAACCGGGTCGTGACGGGCGGGGTCATCCTCCTTACGGGGGCGGGCAGATGAAGCGGTGTGACGCTCACGAGACGCCAGGGACGCGGTGGGCGGGACTTCGGGGGAGGGCGGGGGCTGCCGGGGCGGGGCTCGTGATGATTAGGCTGGTGTCGGGCGCGACACCAGAACCCGTCAGCGGGCGTCGGCGTCTCAGGGGGAGAACCGGTGGATCGGACGACCTCGGACAACTTCGGATGACATGCAAGGGTCGCCCCAGCACGGCTTGAGGGTGCTCGACCACACCAGGAGGAACTGTGAGCAGCGATCGGGACGGGATGCGCGGGGGCTGGGCTACACCCGGCGATGACCAATCCGACGCGGAGTCCTCCGTCGAGACGACCGGCGAGTTCACCATCGACTACGCGCCGCCCGCCTGGTACACGCAGAACGCGTCCGGCGACGGTGGGCAGGCGGAGAGCGGGGGTGAGGGGTCCGAGCCGTCTTCCGGGTCCGCTTCCGGTTCGTCTGCTTCGTCCGCTGCCGCCTCCGGTTCGGCCACTCCTTCTTCCTCTTCCGGTCCGGCCGTTCCGCCGCTGCCCGGGTTGACTCCGCCGCCGCACGCGACGCCCAACGGGGCTTCCTCCGCTCCGGCTTCCACTCCGGGGGCGCCGTTCACGCCGCCACCGCCGGCTCCTGCTCCGGGTGCCGCCTTCACGCCCC
The DNA here is from genome assembly GCF_000772045.1 of Streptomyces sp. CCM_MD2014. Lineage (GTDB taxonomy): Bacteria > Actinomycetota > Actinomycetes > Streptomycetales > Streptomycetaceae > Streptomyces > Streptomyces salinarius. The sequence goes on from NZ_CP009754.1 coordinate 2,507,215, forward strand.
CGCCGCCGGCGCCCCCGCCGCCGGCGCCCGCGCCGGAGGCCTCGTTCACGCCGCCCCCGCCGCCGGGGCCGGGTGCGCCGTTCACGCCGCCCGCGCCGCCCGCGCCGCCGAGCGGGGTGCCGGCCGGGGTGCCCAGGCTGCCGGTGGGCAGCGGGTTCGAGCCGCAGGCTCAACCGGCGGCGCCGGCGGAGCCCGAGGCCGAGCCGGAGCCGCAGGCCCGGACGCCGGAGCCCGAGCCGGAGGCCGAGCCGGCGCCTGCCGCGGATCTCGGGTCTCCCACCGCCCTGCCGGCGTTTCCCGCCGGCGGGTTCCAGCTCCAGGCCCCCGCTCCGCCCCCGCCGCCGGCCGCGAAGCCCGAGGCGGTCGCCGAGACCTCGGCAGCCGCCGAGCCCGACGCCGGTGATCTCGGCAACGGCGACCTCGAGAGCGGCGCCACCATGCGCTTCTCCGCGGCCGCGCTCAAGCGTGAGATCGCCGAACGGGCCGCCGCCGAGGACGGCATCGAAGACGGCACCGAGAAGGAGTCGGCCGACGGTTCCGACGCGGTCGACGACACTCCGGACGAGGTGTCCGCGCGTGCCGAGGACGTCTCCCGGTCCGAGGACGTCTCCCGGTCCGAGGACGCCGACCTTCCCGAGTCCCCCGCACTGGACGACACGGACACCGACGGCGTCTCCGGGAAGGCCTCCGACGAGGCCGCCACCGGTGCCGGGGACGGCGACGTGGACGCCCCGCGCGTCGACGGGCCGGCCCAGGACGCCGAGCCGGAGCCGGTCGCCCTGGCCGCCGTGCCCGACCCCGCCCCCGTGGCCGAGGACGTGCCCGCGGACGAGACCGGGGAGGAGCCCGAGGACGGCCTTCCGTCGGTGGACGAGCCCGAGGACGCGGTGCCTTCCGACGCCGCGCCGCCGGCCGACGGTGTGCCCCAGGACGCCGTTCCGCAGGCCGCGCCCTCGCCGTCGCCCGGAGGAATGCCGCCGCTGCCTCCGTCGTACCCGCCGGCCGCGCCCGCACCGGCCCAGCAGTGGCCCGCCCAGCCGCAGCCCGCGCCCACCGCTCCCGAGCAGCCGGCGGTTCCGGCCCAGCAGCCTCCTTTCCAGCCGCAGGCTCCGCAGCCGGCGCCCGCCGCATGGAACCAGCCGGCCGCCGCGCCGGACCGGTCGGCCGCACCGGCCGCACCTCCGGCCCCGCAGCCCGGATACGGCTTCCCGCAGCCCGGTGCGCCGGCTCCCCAGCCGCAGCCTCCGGTTCAGCCGCACTCCCCCGCCCAGCCCGGCGGGTACGGCTTCCCGCAGCCACCGCACGGGCAGGCACCGCAGCAGCCGTACCCCGGCGTGCCTCAGCAGCCACAACAGACCCCACCGGGCCAGCCGGGTCAGCCTCCCAACGCGGCGCACGCGGCTGCTCAGGCCCCCCAGCCCATGCCGCAGCCCGGGCAGCACCCCGCACCCCCGGCACCGCAGCCGGAGTACCAGCCTCAGCCCCACCAGCCGCAGCAGCAGGCGCCGCAGCCTCACCCCCAGGCCCAGCCCCAGCAGCCCGCCGATCCCCGGCTCGGTGCCGCCTGGCCGCAGCCCATGCAGCACGACCAGCGCCAGCCCACCAACCCGGGGGCCGCGCCGCTCGGTTACACGGCGGCCGTGGAGCTGTCGTCCGACCGGCTGCTCAACAACAAGCGGCAGAAGGCGAAGAGCAGCCGTCCGGCGGCCGCCGGGTCGCGGTTCAAGCTGGGCGGGAAGAAGGAGGAGGCGGAGCGGCAGCGGAAGCTGGACCTGATCCGCACCCCGGTGCTTTCCTGCTACCGCATCGCCGTGATCAGCCTCAAGGGCGGCGTCGGCAAGACGACGACCACCACGGCGCTCGGCTCCACGCTCGCCACCGAGCGGCAGGACAAGATCCTCGCGATCGACGCCAACCCGGACGCCGGTACGCTCGGTCGCCGGGTGCGCCGGGAGACCGGGGCCACCATCCGTGATCTCGTCCAGGCGATCCCGTACCTCAACTCGTACATGGACATCAGGCGGTTCACCTCGCAGGCCCCGTCCGGTCTGGAGATCATCGCCAACGACGTGGACCCGGCCGTGTCCACGACGTTCAACGACGAGGACTACCGGCGCGCGATCGACGTGCTCGGGCAGCAGTACCCGATCATCCTCACCGACTCGGGCACCGGTCTGCTCTACAGCGCCATGCGCGGCGTGCTCGACCTCGCCGACCAGCTCATCATCATCTCGACGCCGTCCGTGGACGGTGCGAGCAGCGCCAGTACGACGCTGGACTGGCTCTCCGCGCACGGGTACGCCGACCTCGTCTCGCGGTCGATCACGGTCATCTCCGGGGTCCGCGAGACCGGCAAGATGATCAAGGTCGACGACATCGTCGGACACTTCCAGACCCGGTGCCGAGGCGTGGTCGTGGTGCCGTTCGACGAGCATCTCGCCGCCGGCGCCGAGGTCGACCTCGACATGATGCGGCCGAAGGTGCGGGAGGCGTACTTCAACCTCGCGGCGATGGTCGCCGAGGACTTCGTCCGCCACCAGCAGTCGCACGGTCTGTGGACCTCCGACGGGAACCCGCCGCCGGTCGCCGCCCCTCCCATGCCGGGCCAGGCGGCGCCCGGCCAGCCCGTGCCCGGCCAGCCGGCGCAGGGGCAGCCGTACCCGCCGCAGCAGGCACAGCCGGGTCAGCCGGTGCCGGGTCAGCCCTACCCGCCGCAGCCCGGCGGTCCCGAAGCCGGACAGCAGCCGTACCCTCAGCCCGGTTACGGGCAGCAGCCCTACGCCCCGCCCGGCTACGGATATCCGCAGCAGGGGCAGCAGGGGCAGCAAGCACAGCCGGGGCACCCGGGGCAGCCCGGGCAGACACCCCCTCCGCCGCCCCAGCAGTAGCTCGACACCACCTCCGAAGGCCCGCGCCGTCCCCGACGGCGCGGGCCTTCGAGCGTGTGCGAACGGCAACGTCCGCCCCAGCCGTCACGCTCTCACCAGGGAGGCGCCAGTGGTCTGCACCAATGAGGGTCACACCTTGGTCAAGTAGCCGTTTCCGCAGGCCACATGGGGTTTGACATACCGTTGACGCGCGCAGACTGCCGCTGGTAGACACACACTTCATTCCGCGTTCACCACCGTTCAAGCCCGCCCCACGCGAGGACGCCCGGCGTCTGCGCGTGCGATGACGCGAGGTCAGGTAGTCATGGACAGACAGGATCAGCACGGCAGCCGACGGACCGGCCACCGGCCGTGGAGAACCCGCCTCCTCGCGGCAGCAGGCGCCGGGGCGCTGCTTCTCGCGTCGGGGACGCTCGCCCCCGCTGCCTCGGCGAAGGAAGGCGACGGGGGCGGCGGAGGCGACAAGGTGCTCACCGTCGCCGTGGCGCAGAGCGTGGACTCGCTCAGCCCCTTCCTGGCGGTACGGCTGCTCAGCACGAGCATCCACCGGCTGACGTACGAGTACCTGACCAACTACGACCCCGAGGACAACCACGTCATACCGGGGCTCGCCACCGAGTGGAAGTCCTCGCCGGACAAGCTGACCTGGACGTACACGATCCGCTCCGACTCCAAGTGGTCGGACGGGGAGCAGGCCACCGCCGAGGACGCGGCGTGGACGTTCAACAAGATGATGACCGACCCGGGCGCCGCCACCGCCAACGGCAGCTTCGTCGGCAACTTCGCGAAGGTCACCGCGCCCAGCCCGACCCAGCTGGTGATCCGGCTGAAGAAGCCGCAGGCCACGATGACGGCGCTGGACGTGCCGATCGTGCCCAAGCACGTGTGGGAGAAGGTCGACGACTTCTCGAAGTTCAACAACGACGAGAAGTTCCCGATCGTCGGCAACGGGCCGTTCGTGCTCACCGACTACAAGCCGGACAGCTATGTGCGGCTGAAGGCCAACGAGGACTTCTGGCGCGGCGCACCGAAGTTCGACGAGCTGGTCTTCCGCTACTACAAGGACCAGGACGCCGCCGTCGCCGCCCTGCGCAAGGGCGAGGTGTCGTTCGTCGCCGGGTCCCCGTCGCTGACCCCGGCCCAGGCCGACTCGCTCAAGGACGAGGAGAACATCCACGTCAACGACGCCCCCGGCCGCCGCTTCTACGCCCTCGCCACCAACCCGGGCGCGCGGGCGAAGGACGGCACGAAGTTCGGTGACGGCGATCCGTCGCTGCTGGACCAGCGGGTGCGCAACGCGCTGTTCATGGCGGTGGACCGCAAGGCGATCGTCGACAAGGTCTTCCAGGGCCACGCGGTCGAGGGGGCGGGATACATTCCGCCGCGCTTCTCCTCGTACTTCTTCGAGCCGTCGGCCGGCCAGAAGCTCGCCTACGACTCGGAGGCGGCCGCCAAGCTGCTCGACGAGGCGGGCTACCGGACGAACGCCGACGGCAAGCGCCTCGGCAAGGACGGCAAGCCGCTGAACTACCGTGTCCTGTGCCACGCCACCGACCCGAACGACAAGGCGGTCGGCAAGTACCTCCAGGAGTGGTGGGGCGAGCTGGGCATCTCCATCACCCTCGACTGCCTGGACAACGTGACCGACCCGTGGCTGGCCGGCAAGTACGACCTCGCCTTCGACGGCTGGTCCGTCAACCCGGACCCGGACTTCGTGCTCTCCATCCACACCTGCGACGCGCTCCCGGCGACGCCGAAGGACACCGGGGCCACGGACAACTTCATCTGCGACAAGACGTATGACGAGCTGTACGCGAAGCAGTCGGCCGAGTACGACGCCGGCAAGCGCGCGGAGATCGTCAAGCAGATGCAGTCCCGGCTGTACGACACCGGGTACATGAACGTCATGGCGTACCCGAACGCCGTCGAGGCCTACCGCACGGACCAGATCGAGTCGATCACGACGATGCCCTCCGCCGCGGGCAACATCTACGGGCAGGACGGCTACTGGAGCTGGTGGTCGGCGGTTCCCGCGGACTCCGGGGACTCCGGGGGCAGTTCGTCGTCGACCGGGACCGTGATCGGGATCGCGGCCGGAGTCGTCGTCCTCGTCGGTCTCGGCGTGCTCTTCGCCGTCCGCCGCCGTGCGTCGGCCGACGACCGTGAGTAGCGTCACCGGCCCGGTCGTCGAGAAGCGCGAGGAGGACGGGAGGCGCGCGCCCGCGGCATCGCGGGGCCGCTCCCGCAGCGGGTATCCGCGGTATGTGGCGGGCAAGGTGGCGGGCGCGGCCGTCTCCCTGTTCGCCGTCCTCGTCACGAGCTTCTTCCTCTTCCGGCTGATTCCCGGCGACCCGGTGAAGTTCATGACCGGCGGCCGCCCGGTCTCGGCCGAGCAGCTCGCCGTGTACCGGGAGGAGTTCGGGCTCGACCTGCCGCTGTGGCAGCAGTTCACGGACTACTGCGCCAAGGCGCTGACCGGGGACCTGGGCACGTCGTACCAGTTCCACGCGCCCGTCGTCGACAAGATCACCGAGGCGCTGCCGAACACGCTGCTGCTGACCGGAACGGCCTTCGTGCTGTACACCGCGCTGGGTGCCTTCCTCGGCACCCGGTCGGCCTGGCGGCACGGCGGGCTCGGTGACCGGCTCAACACCGGTCTGGCGCTGACGCTGTACTCCATCCCGTCCTTCTGGCTGGGGCTGCTGCTCATCATCGTGCTGTCGGTGGGCGTGGACCCGGTTCCGGGTCTCTTCCCGACCGGCGGGATGGAGTCGGGCCGGGAGGAGGGGCTCGCTCACGTGCTGGACGTGGCGCACCATCTGGTCCTGCCGGTGGTGACGCTGGTCGCCGTGGAGTACGGGCAGACGCTGCTGGTCACCCGGTCGGCGCTGCTGGACGAGATGGGCAGCGACTATCTGACGACGGCGCGGGCCAAGGGGCTCAGGGACGACCTGGTACGGCGCCGGCACGCGGTGCCCAACGCGCTGCTGCCGACGGTGACGCTGGTCTTCGTCAATCTCGGGCGGACCGTGGCGGGGGTCATCCTCGTCGAGACGGTCTTCTCGTGGCCGGGGCTCGGCGGGCTGTTCTACCAGGCGTTGAGCGTGCCCGATCTTCCGCTGGTGCAGGGGTTGTTCTTCGTCTTCGCCGCCGCGGTGATCCTGATGAACACGCTGGCCGACCTGTTGTATCCGATGCTCGATCCGAGGGTGGGCCGATGACCGCCGAGACCACCGAGCCTTCTGTGAAGCCGGGTGCGCCCGGGCCGCGTGCCCTCGCGCGGCGGCGGCGCCGTGCCTCCGTATCACGCTTCTGGAGGGAGTACCGCAAGCACCGCGCGGGGGTGTTCGGGCTGGCCGCGCTGGTGCTGTTCGTGCTCGTGGCACTGACCGCGCCGCTGACCGTCGGGTCGGACGTGGACAGCGTGACCGACGCGCCCGGGCAGCCGCTCCAGAGCCCGAGCGGCCGGTTCCCGCTGGGCACCGACCAGTTCGGGCGGGACCTGCTGGGTCTGCTGGTCTGGGGCTCGCGGGTCTCCCTGCTCGTCGGGCTGCTCGCGGCGGCGCTGTCCGTGCTGATCGGCGCGCTCATCGGCATCACGGCCGGGCACTTCCGCGGCTGGTACGCCACGGTGATGATGCGGATCACGGACTGGTTCCTGGTGATGCCGACCCTGGTGCTGGCGATCGTGCTGGCGACGGTGCTGTCCCGGTCGCTCGGCACGATCGTGCTCGCGATCGGCGTGACGACGTGGCCCACCACGGCGCGGCTGGTGCGGGCGCAGACGCTGGCGGTGGAGTCGCGGCCCTACATCGAGCGGGCGAAGGCGCTCGGGGGCGGGCACTGGCACATCATGTCGCGGCACGTGCTGCCCAACGTCATGCCGCTGATCCTCGCGCAGACCACCCTGATCATCTCCTCCGCCATCCTGGCCGAGGCCACCCTGGCCTTCCTCGGGCTCGGGGATCCGACGGTGGTGTCCTGGGGCGGGCTGCTGCAGGACGCGCGGGAGGCGGGCTCGGTGAGTTCCGGCGACTGGTGGTACCTGGTGCCGCCGGGCGTCGGGATCGCGGTCGTGGCGCTGGCGTTCACGCTGTGCGGGCGTGCGGTGGAGGCCGTTCTCAATCCCAGGCTGGGGGTGTCCCGTTGAGTCTGCTCGAGGTCCGGGACCTGAAGGTGACGTATCCCGGGGGTGCGGCCGCCGTGCGCGGGGTCGACCTGGCCGTGGCGGCGGGCGAGAAGCTCGGCATCGCGGGTGAGTCCGGCTGCGGCAAGTCCACGCTGGCACTGGCGTTGCTGCGGCTGCTGCCGCCGGGTGCGCGGGTCGGCGGGGAGATCCTGCTGGACGGCGAGGACGTGCTCGCGATGAAGTGGGGCCGGCTGCGGGCGGTCCGGTGGGCGGGGGCGTCGATCGTCTTCCAGGGCGCCATGCACTCACTGAACGCCGTCCACCGTGTCGGCGACCAGATCGCCGAGCCGATCGTGCTGCACCGCAGGGCCACCGCGGCCGGTGCGCGCCGGAGGGCCGGGGAGCTGCTGGAGCAGGTCGGTCTGCCGGCGGCACGGGCGAGTGCCTACCCGCACGAGCTGTCCGGTGGTCAGCGGCAACGGGTGATGATCGCGATGGCGCTGGCCTGCGACCCGCGTCTGATCGTCGCCGACGAGCCGACCACGGCGCTCGACGTGATGATCCAGGCGCAGATCCTGCGGCTGATCGAGGGCCTGGTGGGCGCGCAGGACGTCGGCCTGATCATGATCAGCCACGATCTCGCGGTGCTGGCCGACACCTGCGACCGGCTCGCGGTGATGTACGCGGGCCGGGTGGTCGAGGAGGGCCCGGCCCGGCAGGTCTACGACGACGCCCGGCACCCCTACGGTCGCGCCCTGTCCGGGGCGTTCCCCAGGATCGGGGACCCGGCCTCGCGGTTCGCGCCGCGCGGCCTGCCGGGCGACCCTCCCGACCCGGCGGCGGTGCCGTCCGGGTGCGCCTTCCATCCGCGCTGCCCGGTCGCGCTGGACCTCTGTGCCACCGAGGACCAGCTGTTGCGGCCGGCGGGCCCGGGACGCCGGGCGGCGTGCGTGCACGTGGGTGCGGACGGCACGGGGACGCCGGGCGGCAACGGGGCGGCTGCCGAATCCGAGGCGCCCGACGAGGGCGCCCAGAGCGCCGACGGCCCGGATGCGCACGGCGAGGCCGCCGCTGCGACCGGGTCGGGCGCCCGGAGCGCCGACGGCGGGGGCGTGGAGCCCGGAGTCGCCGCCGCGCGCACCGGGACGGCTGCCGGAACCGGCGCCAAGGGTGCGGACGGTGGGGAACCTGCCGGGAACGGCGCCGCCGTCGACGGCGGGCCGCCGGGCGAAGGCGCCGAGTCCGCCGGGAACGGCGCTGCCGGAATGGCCGGGGGCGCCGGCGCGAGCGGGGCGGGGGCCGGGCGCGGAGCCGCCGACGACCGGGCGGGCGGGACCGGCGGGGCCACGCCGGCACGGGACCACGGAGTGAGGAGCAGTGCCCCATGAGCGGCAGCGAAGCCGGCAGCACAACCGGTACCGAGGGCCCGCTGTTGAGCGTCCGGGGCCTGCACGTCGCGTTTCCCGGACGGCGCGGGGCGGCCGCCGCGCGGGCCGTGGACGGGGTCGACCTCGACATCCGGCGCGGTGAGATCGTCGCGCTGGTCGGCGAGTCGGGCTGCGGCAAGACGACCCTCGCCCGTGCGCTGCTCGGCCTGGTCAGGCCGACCGGGGGGCGCGTGACCTTCGACGGCGCGTCCCTCGCGTACTCCGCCCGCGCGCTGAAGGCGTACCGCAGGCGGGCGCAACTGGTCCTGCAGGATCCGAGCGGCTCGCTGAACCCGCGCCACACGGTGTACGACATCGTCGCCGAGGGCCTGCGCATCCACGGGCACGCAGGGGACGAGCGGACGGCGGTCGCCGAGGCGCTGGCGCGGGCCGGGCTGCGGCCGCCGGAGCGGTTCTTCCTGCGCTACCCGCACGAGCTGTCCGGCGGGCAGCGTCAGCGGGTCGTCATCGCGGGCGCGCTGGTCTTGCAGCCGGAACTCCTCGTCGCCGACGAGCCGGTGGCCTCCCTCGACGCGTCGGTGCGCGGCGAGATCCTGGCCCTGCTGCTGCGGCTGCGCACCGAGCTGGGCCTGTCCGCGCTGGTGGTGACCCACGACCTGGGGCTGGCCTGGAACATCGCCGACCGGGTCGCGGTGATGTACCTCGGCCGGATCGTCGAGACGGGCCCGGTGGAGCAGGTGCTGACGGCGCCCCGGCACCCGTACACCCGGGCCCTGCTGTCCGTGCTCCCGGAGGCGCCCGGCACCCCCGTGGTGCTCACCGGTGAGCCGCCGGACCCGTCGTACGTCCCCGGCGGCTGCCGCTTCCATGTGCGCTGCCCGGTCCTGGCGGGCGGCGAGGCCGAACGCGCCGGGGTCGCGGACGCGTGCCGGACCACGGAGCTGGAGATCCTGCGCGGCGGCGGCGAGTCGCAGGTCGCCTGCCACTGGGCCCGGGCGGATCGGCCCGCGGCCCGGCAGCCGGGCTGACGGGACGTCGGCCGGGCGGGGCAGCCGGCGGTGACGGCGAGGAACGCCGTCGTCGCCCGGCGGCGGGAAGAGCGCCTGGGCTCAGCGCTCGGGCGCGTCCGCCGCGGTGATCTCCCGGCACCGGTCGACGTCCTCGGCCATCTGCACGAGCAGCGCGTCCAGCGTCTCGAACTTCGCCTGTCCGCGTACGAACGCCACGAAGTCCACGGCGACGTGCAGGCCGTACAGCTCCAGGCCCACGCGGTCGATGGCGTACGCCTCGACGGTGCGCTCGGTGCCCTCGAACTGCGGATTGGTGCCGACGGAGATCGCGGCCGGCATGGCCTCGCCCTGGGCGTGCAGCCAGCCGGCGTAGACGCCGTCGGCCGGGATCGCGGTGTGCGGGAGGGTCTCGACGTTGGCCGTCGGGAAGCCCATCTCACGGCCCCGCTGGGCGCCGCGCACCACCACGCCCTCCACGCGGTGCGGGCGGCCCAGGATCTCGGCGGCGCCCGCCACGTCGCCCTCGGCGACCAGGCGGCGGGTCAGGGTGGAGGAGAACGGCTCGCCGCCGCCCGCCTCGCCGGTGACGTACAGGTCGACGACCTCGACCTCGAAGTCGTAGACCTTGCCCTGCTCGATGAGGAAGTCCACGTTCCCGGCGGCCTTGTGGCCGAAGCGGAAGTTGGGGCCCTCGACGACGGCCTTGGCGCGCAGCCGGTCGACCAGGACCTTGACCACGAAGTCGGCCGCGGAGAGCTTCGAGAACTCCTTGGTGAAGGGGAGGATCAGCACCGCGTCCACGCCCAGGTCCGCCATCAGTTCGGCCCGGCGGTGGTGCGGGGCGAGCAGCGGCGGGTGGCTTCCGGGGCGGACGACCTCGCTGGGGTGCGGGTCGAAGGTGACGACGACGGCGGGGACGCCCAGCTCGCGGGCGCGGTCCACGGCGTGCCTGATGATCAGCTGGTGCCCGCGGTGGACGCCGTCGTAGGAGCCGATGGTGACGACGCTGCGTCCCCAGTCCTCGGGGATGTCCTCCAAGCCACGCCAGCGCTGCACTGTGTCCGCTCCTTGGTGCTTCCGTGGTTTCCATGGTTTCCGTGGTGACCCTTGCGCAGGACTAAGGGTGCCATGCCGTCCGGCTCCCGCCCGCATCGGCATCGGCGCTGTGACCGGGTGCACGCCGTGCGGGCCCGGTGGGCGGTGGCGGCCGGGTCAGGCCGGGACGCGGGCGCCCGCCAGCCGCTCGATCGTGCGGCGGGTGCTCGGGCCCACCAGCGCGGCCCAGTCCTCGGGTGCGTCGGTGAGCCAGCCGGTCAGGCGGGTGGCGAACCCGGGGACGTGGCGGGCCAGGTCGACCAGGCCCCGGTCGAAGCGGGTGGCGCCGTCCGGGGTGCTGACCAGGATCAGCCCGATGCGGTGGACGAGGGCGCGCAGTTCCCCGCGGTCGCACCGGGCTGCGGCGTGCAGCAGCGCGTCCAGGACCGCGGGTTCCCGCTCGTGGGCGAACAGGTGCTCCCGCAGTGCGCGGCGGAGCGGGGCGCCTGCTGCGGCCCCGTCGGCGGCGAGGACGGTGGCGAGCGCGGCCCGCACCGGCTCGGGACCGTCGTCCAGGAGGCGGGTGACCAGCGGAAGGAGTACGGCGCGGGGTGCCGGGTCCCGGTCGAGGCGCCGGTCGACGTACGCGGCCAGGTGCCCGGCGGTCTCGGGGCGTTCCGCCACGGCCCGCCCCACGAGCGCGGCCACCCGGTGGGTCAGCGCGGGCGTGGTGGCGTCGGCGAGCCTGCGCAGCGCCTCCCCGGCGTCCGGGCCGAGCAGGCGGGCCCGGAAGGCCTCGAGGACGGGCTCGGGATGGGTCGGCAGGGCGGTGGCCACCGCGCTCGGCGGAAGGTACGGGTCGCAGGCGGCGAAGTGGTCGAGGGCTCTGGGGAGGTGGCGGTCGCGGCAGCCCGGGTCCTGGACGAGCAGGGCGAGCGCGCCACCGCGCAGGGGGCTGTCGGAGGGGCCGGCGAGCAGCACCAGGGCGGCGTGGCGGAGCAGGGTGCGGTCGGCGCCGGTGCGGGCGTGCGGGGCGGTGCGCAGTCCGTGGGTGACGGCCGCGATCTGCCGTGCCGGGCGCTCGTCGCGGGCCCACCGCTCCACGGCGCGGCAGAGCGCGGACGGCTCTTCCTCGGCCAGGACGGCGAGCAGTTCGTCGGCGCGCCGGTGCGCGCTGTCGACGAGCACGTCCGTGAGGCCGTCCAGCGCGCGGTGGCGGTGGGTGTGCAGCAGTGCCTGCGCGGCCGTCGCGACGGTGGCGTGCGGGGTGGCGGGCAACGGCCGCTCGTCGTCGAACCAGCGGACGAGGAGCGGTTGGACGGCCGGGGGGTCGGCGGTGAGCAGCCCGGCCACGGTGTCCAGGTGGCGGGGGCCGGGCTCGTGCGGGGGGCGGTCGGCGAGGACGAGGCGGCGCAGCAGGTCCAGGCGGGTGGACTCGGGCAGGCGCAGGGCCGTCCAGAAGCCGGGCCCGAACACCTGCGGCGTCGGCTGCCCTTCCGCTCCCCGTTCCGCGATGCCGTCGGCGAGCAGTCGCAGCACCTCCGTGTACGGCGTCGCGTCGGGTACGCGGGTGAGCACCCCGGCGAGCAGTCGGGCGGCCCACCAGGAGTGCGGGTCGAGGTCGAGGGCGTGCACCAGCTCCTCGAGGGTCAGGGCGAGTTGGGGGACGCCGTGCTGCCGGGCGAGGAGCAGGACCGCCTCGACGACGGAGCCGATGCGGTGGTGCGGGACGGGGAGGGTGCGCGTGCCGTGCGGGGTGTCGCGGCGGTGGACGAGGGCGCGCAGGGCCCCGTCCAGGTCCAGGTGGGTGCCCTGGATCCAGTCGGCGAGTGCCTCGTGCGCGAAGCGGTAGCCGCTGCCCGCGGGGACGAAGAGACCTTCGGCGAGCACGGCCGACGCCCAGCCGGTGCCGCCGCCCAGCCGGGCCGGGGCCGGTCCCCACGGGAACAGTGTCTCGAACGACTCCCGGTCCAGTCCGCCCTGCCCGGGTCCGAGGCTGCGCCGGGCCGCCTCGTGGACCTGTCCGGAGACCTTCGCCGCGAGCCGGCGCACGGCGGTGCCGCGCAGGCCGTTCTCCGCGGCCAGGCGGGTGGCGACGCGCAGGCACATCAGGTCCAGGTACGCCGCGAAGACCGCGTCCCGGGTGACGGGGACCGGGGCCGGGGAGCCGGGGAGGGCGGCGTGGACCTCCGCGAGCAGGCGGAGGGTGAGGGGGTGCCCGGCGTCCGCCTCCGCCAGGACCCCTTCCGGTACGCCGAGGCGGGCTCGCACCCGGCGGGCCTCGTCGTCGCGCAGGCCGTCCAGGCGGACGCAGGGCGGGAGCCCGGCGTGGCCGCGTCCCCGGGGGCCCGCGGACACCGGCTCGGAGTGCGTCGGCCCGGCGGAGGCCCGCCCGGGGTACGCCGGCTCGGCGGACACCCGCCCGGAGCGCGCCGCCTCGGCAGACACCAGCCCCGAGCGCGCCGCCTCAGCAGACACCAGCCCCGAGGACGTCGGCTCGGCGGACACCGGTCGCAGGTCGGTGGCTTCGGATCCCCGCGTGGCTGCGGCGGCCGTGCCGGCCGGCGCTTCCGGTCCCCCCGCGTCACCGGTGCGACGCGGCCACGGCGCTCCGCCGGGCTCCCCGTGTGCCCCGGGCGCGGCGGCTCCGACGCCGACCGTCCCGGACAGGGGCGCCCCGTCCTCCGCCCAGTCCGACGCCCCCTCCCCCGCCCGGAACACCGGCACCCGACCGAAGGAAACACCGCCGGCCGACACACCACCGACCGGCACATGACCGGCCGCCTCCGCAGGCCGGGTTCCGCCGATCGCCCCGTGCGCCGCCGCACCGTGGCCCACCCCCGGCACCTGCCCCCAAAGACCCGTTCCGGACGAGGAGACGGCACCCGCCTCCCCCGTCCCCCCTGCGGCGGCCACCCCGGGCGACGGGAGCTGCGCCACCCACCCGGACCCGCGCGCAGCGGTCGCCGGACCGGACGTCGGCGCACCGGTGGACCGAGGGGTCGACGGCGGCGTCCCCGACCCCGCCCCGTACAGCAGCTCCCCCGGGAACTCCGCCCCCGCGTGCTCCCAGTACTCCGGGCGGCAGGCCACCACGAGCCGTGCACCCGTCTCCCGCAGCCAGGTGGCCGTGCTCTCGGTCCACTCGGGGAGCCGGTGGGCGAGGACGGGCGGCATCTCCTCGGGGCCGTCGAGGAGGACCAGCAGGGGCCGGCCTGCGGCACGGGCCAGGTGGGCGAGGCGTTCCGGGGTGATGTCGCCGAGGCCGGCGGGGCGGGAGGGGTCCGAGGCGGCCACGATGCGGGCCGCCCTGGCCAGGGTCCGGCGGGCCGCGTCCGCCACCGACGTGTCGTCGTCGAGCAGGTCGGCCCCGCGCAGCCACAGCGTGGGCGCCGCCTCCGGGCCTCCGGCACGGCGGGCGGCGAGGGCCGCCAGCTCCGTCGTACGGCCGCTGCCCGGCTCGCCGACCAGGCCGAGGACGTGGGCGTGGCTCGCGGCGAAGGCGGCGAATTCGCGGGCCGTTCCCGCGCGTTCGACCGGTTCCGGCGCCCAGGCCCCGCCGCCGGGGCCGGTGGCGGGGCCGGTGGCGGGGCCGGTGGCGGGGCCGCCCTCCCGCACCGACGTCGCCGTCAGGGCCAGCACACCGGCCAGGTTGAGGTCGGCGCCGTACGCCGGGACCGTCGCCTCGTTCTCGGCGAGGAGGCCGGCGAGCGGGCCCGTCGCCGGGCGGCGCAGGGGCAGGGCGAAGCCGACGTCGCTGTGGCCGGAGCTGAGGGCGGTGCCGAGGACGCCGAGGACGGCGCCGGTCGCCACGTCGAGCACGGGACCGCCGGCCGCGCCGCCGCCCAGTCGCAGGGCGTCCCGCCCGGACGTGCCGACGGCGAGTTCCAGGGCGTCGCCGACGAGGTGGAAGCGGTCGGTGGCGGCGTAGGTCACGTCGGTGGCGCCCAGGACGCGGGCCTCGCGCCAGCCGCCGGCGGCGATGCGGACGTAGGTCCCGGCCTCGACGCGGTCCCGCGTGGTGAGGGGCAGCGGGTCGACGCCGAGGCCCCCGGTGCGGACGAGGGCCAGGCCGAGGGCGGGCAGCGGGGTCACGTCGGCGGCGGCCACGACGCGCCGCCGGTCACCCGCGGTGCTCAGGACCAGCCGGGAGAGTCCGTCGACCGATTCGTGGCTGGTGAGGACCGTGCCGTGGTGGTCGGCGACGAACCCGGTGCCGCGGGGACGGCCGGCGAGGTCGTGGAAGCGGATCAGGGAGGCGTCGTCGGACGCGCATCCGGCCGGACCGGACGCATACTCCTCCGCCGGATCGGAGTCCCGGACGACCGGGGATCCGTCTCTCGCTCCCCGGGAGCCGTCCGCGGGCCACTCCCCCGCCGTGCCGCCCGTCACCCCCCGGGACCGGTTCCGCGACGCCATCGTCGAGCCTCCCCGCCGTACACCCGTGCTGTGTGTTCGACGGTAGGCGCGTGATGATCAGCGGGACAGATGCCGTGGCCAACGCGCCCCCTTCCACTCCCCCGGTTCACTCCGAGCGCCTGCCCGGACGGGTGAACAAAAGGGGTGGGCTGGATAGACCCTAGGGGGTGGGGGAACCGAGGGGGGACCGTGGAGCGGCGACAGTGGCAGTCCCCGTGATCGCCGCTCCACGGGCGGACCCGGCGGTGTGCCGGCTCAGCCGAACACGGCCAGGCTCTTCGCCTTGCCCTTCTGCTCCTCCACGAGGGCGAGGAGGCGCCCGTCGGGATCGAAGACGGCGACGGCACCGGCGCCCGCGTACTCCTCGGGCATCTCCAGTCGTACGCCGTTGGTGAGCAGCCGGGCCCGCTTGGTGTCCACGTCCCAGCGCGGGAAGGCGGCACCGGCCGCGTCCGCGACGGGCATGACGGTGAGCTCCTGCTGGAGCTGGTCCAGCGTCCGGGCACGGTCCAGCTTGTACGGCCCGACGCGGGTGCGGCGCAGCGCCGTGAGGTGCCCGCCGACGCCGAGGTCGGCGCCCAGGTCCCGGGCGAGGGCGCGGATGTAGGTGCCGGAGGAGCAGGTCACCGAGACCACCAGGTCGAGCACCGGGGTGCCGTCGTCGGCGACGGCGTCCCGGACGTCGTACACCGCGAAGGAGGAGACGGTGACGGGGCGGGCGGGGATCTCGAAGTCCTCGCCCTCGCGGGCCCGCTTGTAGGAGCGCACTCCCTTGATCTTGATGGCGCTGACCTTGGACGGCACCTGCATGATGTCGCCGCTCAGCTTGGCGACACCGGCGTCGATCGCCTCCCGGGTGACCTTGGAGGCGTCCCGCGACCCCGTGATCTCGCCCTCGGCGTCGTCGGTGAGCGTCGTCTGCCCGAGCCTGATGGTGCCCAGGTACTCCTTCTCGGTGAGGGCGAGGTGCCCGAGGAGCTTGGTGGCCCGCTCCACCCCGAGGACCAGGACGCCCGTCGCCATCGGGTCGAGCGTGCCGGCGTGCCCGACGCGCCGGGTGCGGGCGATGCCCCGCATCTTGGCGACGACGTCGTGCGAAGTGAAGCCCGACGGCTTGTCGACGATGACAAGGCCGTCGGGCGTGGTGTGCTTCTCGGTCATTTAGCGGTGTCGTCCGTCTCGTCGGCCTCGACGGCGCCCTCGGTGTCGGTCTCGTCCTCGCCCGGCTTGCGGTACGGGTCCGCGTCGCCCGCGTACGTGGCGCCCGCGGACGCCTCGCGCACCTTCTCGTCGGACTGGCGCGCCCGGTCGAGGAGGTCCTCGATGTTGCGGGCGGTGTCCGGCAGGGCGTCCATGACGAAGGTCAGGGTCGGCGTGAACTTCACGCCCGCCGCCTTGCCGACCTCGGAGCGCAGGATGCCCTTGGCGCTCTCCAGGCCCGCCGCGGCGGCCTTGCGCTCCTCGTCGTCCCCGTAGACCGTGTAGAAGACGGTCGCCTCCCGCAGGTCACCGGTGACCCGGGTGTCCGTGATGGTGACGTGCGAGCCGAGCCGCGGGTCCTTGATCCCGCGCTGCAGCTTCTGGGCCACCACCTCTCGGATGAGGTCCGCCAGCCTTTTCGCCCGCGCGTTGTCGGCCACTGGTCCGTCTCCCGTTCTTTCTTCTCTTGCCTGATCTGGTCTTCTGCCCGATCTGGTCAGTCGTCGTCGCCGTGGAAGCGCCGTCGCACCGACAGCAGTTCCACCTCGGGGCGGCCGGCCACCAGCCGCTCGCACCGGTCGAGCACGTCGCTGAGGTGGCCCGCGTCGCCGGACACCATGGCCAGGCCGACGACCGCCCGGCGGTGGAGGTTCATGTGCTCCACCTCCGCCGCGCTCACCGCGTACTTCCGCTGGAGTTCGGCGACGATCGGACGGACGACGGAGCGCTTCTCCTTCAGCGAATGTACGTCGCCGAGGAGGAGGTCGAAGGACAGCGTCCCCACATACATGTGAAACCGGTTCACCCGCCGGTCCGGGATCGATGGCCCCGCCGCGAACGGGCGGGATCATCTGAACCGTACAACGAACGGCCGGGGCCGATCGACGGATATTGTGCTCCGCCGACCGGCCCCGGACCGGTCACTCCCGGAAGGCGCGGTGCTTACACCCGCGGCTTCTCGCGCATCTCGTACGTCGCGATGACGTCGTCGACCTTGATGTCGTTGAAGTTTCCGAGGTTGATACCGCCCTCGAAGCCTTCGCGGATCTCGGTGACGTCGTCCTTGAAGCGACGCAGACCCTCGATGTTGAGGTTCTCCGCGATGACCTTGCCATCGCGCAGGAGGCGCGCCTTGGTGTTGCGCTTGACCTCGCCGGAGCGGATGAGGACACCCGCGATGTTGCCCAGCTTGGAGGAGCGGAAGACCTCGCGGATCTCCGCCGTGCCCAGCTCGACCTCTTCGTACTCCGGCTTGAGCATGCCCTTGAGGGCCGCCTCGATCTCCTCGATCGCCTGGTAGATGACCGAGTAGTACCGGACGTCCACGCCCTCGCGCTCGGCCATCTGCGCGGCACGCCCGGCGGCGCGCACGTTGAAGCCGATCACGATGGCGTCGGAGCCCATCGCCAGGTCGATGTCGGACTCCGTGACCGCACCGACACCGCGGTGCAGGACGCGGATGTCGACCTCTTCGCCGACGTCCAGCTGGAGCAGGGAGGATTCCAGCGCCTCGACCGATCCGGACGCGTCGCCCTTGATGATCAGGTTGAGCTGCTGGACCTCGCCGGCCTTGAGCACCTTGTCCAGGTCCTCGAGGGACACGCGGCGGGTGCGCTTGGCGAACGCGGCGTTGCGCTCGCGGGCGGCGCGCTTCTCCGCGATCTGGCGGGCCGTACGGTCCTCCTCGACCACGATGAAGTTGTCACCGGCGCCCGGGACGTTGGTCAGACCCAGCACCTGGACCGGCGTGGACGGACCCGCCTCGGCGACGTTGTTGCCGTTGTCGTCGAGCATGGCGCGGACGCGGCCGTAGGCGTCGCCCACCACCATCGTGTCGCCGACCCGCAGGGTGCCTCGCTGCACGAGGACCGTCGCCACGGCACCGCGGCCGCGGTCGAGACGGGACTCGATCGAGATACCCTGCGCGTCCTGGTTCGGGTTGGCCCGCAGGTCGAGCGAGGCGTCCGCGGTGAGGACCACGGCCTCCAGCAGGGAGTCGATGTGCAGACCCTGCTTGGCGGAGATGTCGACGAACATGGTGTCGCCGCCGTACTCCTCGGCCACCAGGCCGTACTCGGTCAGCTGGCCGCGCACCTTGGTCGGGTCGGCACCCTCGACGTCGATCTTGTTGACCGCGACGACGATCGGGACCTCGGCCGCCTTGGCGTGGTTGAGCGCCTCGACCGTCTGCGGCATGACGCCGTCGTTGGCCGCGACGACCAGGATCGCGATGTCGGTCGACCGGGCACCGCGGGCACGCATGGCGGTGAACGCCTCGTGACCCGGGGTGTCGATGAAGGTGATCTTGCGCTCTTCGTCGTTGACCTCGGTCGCGACCTGGTAGGCACCGATGTGCTGGGTGATGCCGCCGGCCTCGCCCGCGATGACGTTCGTCTTGCGGATGGCGTCGAGCAGTCGGGTCTTACCGTGGTCGACGTGGCCCATGACGGTGACCACCGGCGGACGGACGACCAGGTCCTCCTCGGAGCCCTCGTCCTCGCCGAACTCCAGGTCGAAGGACTCGAGCAGCTCGCGGTCCTCCTCCTCCGGGCTGACGATCTGAACCGTGTAGTTCATCTCGTCGGCGAGGAGCTGGAGCGTCTCGTCGGAGACGGACTGGGTCGCGGTGACCATCTCGCCGAGGTTCATCATGACCGCGACGAGCGACGCCGGGTTGGCGTTGATCTTCTCCGCGAAGTCGGTGAGCGACGCGCCGCGGGAGAGACGGATGGTCTCGCCGTTGCCGCGCGGCAGCATCACGCCGCCGACGCTCGGGGCCTGCATGGCCTCGTACTCCTGGCGCCTCTGCCGCTTCGACTTGCGACCGCGACGCGCGGGACCGCCGGGACGGCCGAAGGCACCCTGCGTGCCACCACGGCCACCGGGACCGCCGGGACGACCGCCGAAGCCGGGACGGCCACCGCCGCCGCCGAAGCCACCGCCGGGACGGCCGGCGAAGCCGCCGCCGCCACCCGGACGACCGCCGCCGCCACCGGGACGACCGGCGAAGCCGCCGCCGCCACCGGGACGACCGCCGCCGGGACGACCGGCACCGCCGGGACCGCGACCGCCGCCACCGGGGCCGGGACGCGGGCCGGCAGCGGGACGCTGCGGCATCATGCCGGGGTTCGGACGCGGGCCGCCGCCGGGACGGGGACCGGCGCCGCCGCCCTGCGGACGGGGCATCGAGCCCGGGGTCGGACGGTTGCCGCCCGGAGCCTGGGGACGGGGACCGCCGCCCTGGCCGCCGGGACCCTGCGGACGCGGACCGCCGCCGGGAGCACCCGGACCGCCCGGACGGGGACCGCCCTGCGGACGGGGCGCCTGCGGGCGCGCCATGCCGGCGTTGCCGCCGGACGTGAAGGGGTTGTTGCCCGGACGCGGACCGCCGGGACGGCCGCCGGGGCGCTGGCCCGGGGCGGCGGGACGCTGGCCACCGGGACGGCCCTGGCCGCCCTGCTGACCGCGGTCCTGACCCGGACCGGCCGGACGGCGCTCGCCGGGCTTGGGGGCACCGGGACGCGCGCCACCGGGCTTCGGACCGGCCGGAGCCTGGGACGAAGCGGCCGGGGCGGCCGGCGGAGCGGTGAACTCCGGGGCGGCCGGGGCCGGACGCGGCGCGGGCTTGGGACCCGGCGTCGGGCGCGGACCCTGGGACGGTGCCGGCGCGGGGGCCGACGGTGCCGCGGGCTGCTGGGCGGCCGGCGGCTTGGGAGCCGACGGAGCCGCGGGGCCCGGACGGGGCGCAGCCGGGCGGGCCGCCTGCGCCGGGGAGGGCGCCGACGGCCTGGGGGCAGCCTTCTTCGGGGCCGCGGGACGACCGGCGGACCGGCCGTTGCCACCACCCTGCTGGAAGGCGTCTGTCAGCTTGCGTACTACGGGCGCTTCGATCGTCGAAGACGCCGAACGGACGAATTCACCGAGTTCCTGGAGCTTGGCCATGACGACCTTGCTCTCGACGCCGAACTCCTTGGCGAGTTCGTAGACCCGGACCTTAGCCACTTCGCTCCTCTGAGGTCCGGGTTGCGTCCGGACCGTCGCTAGTTCATGGGCGTACTCATCGCGTACTCATCGAGTGCTCATCGCAATCTCGACCTGCTTTCGACTCGCGAGGTACCAGACCGCGCGGGGTTCCGCGCGGCATGTCTTCCTTACCACGTTGCTCACATGCTGCTTTCAGCAGCCTTGCTGCAACCTTGTGCCTGCTCGACGTAGTGGCGCAACGCCTTTACGTCGAGCGGACCCGGGACGCGGAGCGCCCGCGGGAACGCCTTGCGGCGCACTGCCTGGTCGACACAGACCGGCACGGGGTGGACGTACGCACCCCGGCCGGGCAGCGTACCGCGCGGATCAGGGGTGCAATGACCCTCGACCGCGACGGTGCGCAGCAGCTCGCTCTTGACCGCTCGCTCCCGGCACCCCACGCAGGTGCGCTCGGGGCATGCTCGGGTACGTGTCCGGCCAGACACTCCTAAGTCTACCTCCCCGGATCGACCTCACCCCTTCGGGGCAAGAATCGAACACGTGCCGCAAGCAAAGCTGTCGTGATCTCAGCGGCCTGCGGCTTGGATCTATTCCCCGGCGCCTCGGACGGCCGGTCGTCCGGTGCCTCGGACGGCCGGTCGTCGGGTGCCTCGGACGGCCGGTCCTACTCGGACGGCTGGTCGTCAGGCTGCTCGGTGTCCGGGCGGATGTCGATCCGCCAGCCGGTCAGCCGGGCCGCGAGCCTGGCGTTCTGGCCCTCCTTGCCGATGGCCAGCGAAAGCTGGTAGTCGGGCACGATCACGCGGGCGGAGCGGGCCGCCAGGTCGACGACCTCCACCTTGGAGACGCGGGCCGGGGAGAGCGCGTTCGCCACCATCTCGGCCGGGTCGTCCGACCAGTCGACGATGTCGATCTTCTCACCGTTCAGCTCGCCCATGACGTTGCGCACCCGGCCGCCCATGGGGCCGATGCAGGCACCCTTGGCGTTCAGGCCGGAGCGGGTGGAGCGTACGGCGATCTTGGTGCGGTGGCCGGCCTCGCGGGCGATCGCGGAGATCTCGACGGACCCGTCGGCGATCTCCGGCACCTCAAGGGCGAACAGCTTCTTCACCAGGTTGGGGTGCGTGCGGGAGAGCGTCACGGAGGGGCCCCGTACGCCCTTGGCGACGCGGACGACGTAGGACCGCAGCCGCGTGCCGTGCGGGTAGGTCTCGCCGGGCACCTGCTCCTGCACCGGCAGGATGGCCTCCAGCTTGCCGATGTCGACCAGCACGTTCTTCGGGTCGCGGCCCTGCTGGACCACGCCGGTGACGATGTCGCCCTCACGGCCGGCGTACTCGCCGAGCGTCGCGTCGTCCTCGGCGTCGCGCAGCCGCTGCAGGATGACCTGCTTGGCGGTGGTGGCTGCGATGCGGCCGAAGTCGGACGGGGTGTCGTCGAACTCGCGGGCCGCCTGGCCCTCCTCGAGGTCGTCGGGGTCCTCCTTCGCCCACACGGTCACGTGCCCGGTGTTCCGGTCGAGCTGCACGCGCGCGTGCCGACGGCTTCCCTCTGTGCGGTGGTAGGCGATGAGGAGGGCCGACTCGATCGCTTCGACCAGCAGGTCGAAGGAGATCTCCTTCTCCCGTACCAAGCCCCGCAGGGCGCTCATGTCGATGTCCACGGCTACGCCTCCTCCTCTTTCGTGTTGTTGTCGGTGCTGTCGGTGTTCTTGGTGTCCTTGCGGTTGAACTCGACCTGGACGCGCGCCTTGTCGATGTCACCGAAGGGCAGCCTGCGGGTGGTGGCCTTGCGGCCCTTGACACCCGGGACTTCGAGGTCGAGTCCGTCCTCGTCCACGGCGAGGATGCGGGCGACCAGTTCGCCGCCCTCGTGCAGCTGGAAACGGACCAGGCGGTCCGTGGCGCGCACGTAGTGGCGGTGCTGGGTGAGTGAGCGCTCCGCGCCCGGGGTGCCGACCTCGAGGGTGTACTCCCCCTCGCCCATCGCGTCGGTCTCGTCGAGCTTCGCCGAGAGCGCGCGGCTCACATCGGCGATCCGGTCCAGGTCCGCCCCGGTGTCGGAGTCGACGACCACGCTCAGCACACGCCTGCGGCCGACCGAGTCCACCGCGATCTCTTCGAGGTCCAGTCCCTGGGAGGCGACGAGCGGCTCCAGCAGCTCTCGCAGCCTCTCGCTCTGGGTGGTGCTCATCCGGGTGACTCCTCGGCCGCGTGTGCTGTTGTGGGACGGTGCGCGTGTCTGGTCAAAGGGTATCCGGTCGCGGGGGGTGTTGCCGTCCACCCCGGGGGTGGGGCGGGTTCGCCGGCCGGGGGCGGGTGGGGGGGTGGTTCGAGGGGTGCCGGTTCGGGCGGGGTGCCGGTGGGGGGGTGCGTGGGGGTTCGGCGCGGGGTGCGGGGTGCGCGGGGGGCGGGCGGGGTGCGGGGTGCGTGGGGTTCGGCGCGAGGTGCGTGGGTGGTGCGGTGCGGGTGGGTGGTGCGGGCGGGGTGCGTGGGGGGGGTTCCGGGCGGGGTGCGGGGTGCGTGGGGGTTCGGCGCGAGGTGCGTGGGTGGTGCGGTGCGGGTGGGTGGTGCGGTGCGGGTGCGTGCGTGGTGCCGATGAGTGGTGGTCGGGCGGCGCACGGGTACCGTGATCACTGGCGGGCCGCAGGCCGTAGGCCGTATCGCGCTCCCGTCGTCGCCCGTCGCTCCGCCGCCGCTTCCGTACGAGCCTGTCGAGGTCGTCTGCCGTGTCGCTTTCCCCATCGCCGCGCTCTCCCCGGGGGCCGCGCAGAAGGAGCCTGCTCGCGTCGGCCGCCGGGGCCGCGCTGCTCGTCGGCTGTACCGGGGGGTCGGGCTCCGACGAACCCGGGACCGGGACCTCGGCCGCCGACCGGGTACGCGCGCGTGCGGCCCGGGACAGCGAGGCGCTGGCCGAGCGGTACGCGGCGGTGATCGCGGCCCATCCCGGGCTGGCGGAGCGGCTGGGGCCGCTGCGGGACGAGGTCGTACGGCACGCGGAGGCGTTCGGTGGTGTGCGGGCGGCCTCGCCGGCCTCGCCCTCGGTCTCCGCGCGTGCCGCCGGGCCGACGGCCCGTGACTCCGGTGCCGTGCCGGGGGACGAGAAGGGTGCTCTGGCTCTGCTCGCCGACGCCGAGCGGAAGCTCGCCGACCGGCGGGCCGAGGCGCTGCTCGACGTCCCGGGCGAGTCGGCGCGGCTGCTGGCCTCGGTCGCCGCGGCCGGGGCGGCCCACGTGTTTCTGCTGACGGAGGGTGACGGGTGAGCGAGGCGGAGAACCGGCGGCTGGACGCGCTCCAGGCCGCGTTGGCGGCGGAGCACGCGGCGGTGTACGGCTACGGGGTCGTCGGTGGGCGCGTCGGCGAGGAACGGCACACCGAGGCGCGTGCGGCGTACGACGCTCACCGCGCGCGGCGGGACGCGCTGGCGCGCGACGTGCGGGACCTGGGCGGCGAGCCGGTCGCCGCGGCGGCGGGGTACGCGCTTCCGTTCTCGGTGCCGGACTCGGCGGCGGCCGTGCGGCTGGCGGCCGAGCTGGAGGACCGGGTGGCCGGGGTCTACTCCGACCTGGTGCGGGCGGCCGAGGGCGACGGGCGGGCCACGGCGGCCGGGGCCTTGCGCGAGGCGGCGGTCCGCGCGGCGCGCTGGCGGAGCGGGAGCGTAGCCTTCCCTGGGCTCGCCGAGCGGGCCGGCACGCCGACCGGGCAGGGTCGTCCTGACCCGGATGCCTCCGACACGGCGACGTCATCGGCTACGGCTTCACCGACTGCGTAACGCGTACGGCTTTCCGTACGGGAAGGGAACGGCTCGCGCATGGCTTTCGAACCGCCGCGGCGTTTGATCCGAGCGCTCGGCGAGACGGCACCGGACGGTGACGACTGGTTGGCGAAGCTGCCCGAGGCGGCGGAGCGGGCCGTGGCGGTGCGCGGGCTGACCGTGGAGCGGGTGCAGGTGCCCGGCGGGCGCAGCAGTCTGGTGGTGCTCGTGCGGACGGCCGGGGGTTCCCCCGCGGTGCTGAAGCTCGCCCCGCGCCGGGCCCGTCCGGAGGGCGAGCGGGCCGCGCTGGTGCACTGGGGTGGGCTGGGGGCCGTGCAGATGCACGATGAGGGCGCCGAGGGGGTGTCCGAGGAGGGCGTGCTGCTGCTCGAGCGGCTGCATCCGGACGTGTCGGTGCGGTCGTTGCCGGAGGCGAAGGCGCTGCTGGAGGCCGCGGGGACGTTGCGGCGGCTGTGGGTGGAGCCGCCCGCTTCCCATCCCTTCGAGACCGTGGCCGAGCGGACCGGGCGGCAGGCCGAGGCCATGCGGGCGGGCGCGGCGGCCGACGCGGAGGTGGCGCCGCTGGTCGACGCGGCGCTGGCGGCCCGTGCGGAGTTGCTGGCCGGGCCGTCGGAGCAGCGGCTGCTGCACGGCACGTTCCGGCAGAGCAAGGTGCTCGCCGGGGATCGGATGCCGTGGCTGGCGGTGGGGCCCGATCCGGTGGTCGGGGAGACCGCGTTCGACCTGGCGCGGCTGGTGCGGGACCGGGTGGAGGATCTGATCGCCCAGCCGTCGGGGGCGTCGACCACGCGGCGGCGCATCAAGCGGCTCGCGGAGTCGCTGGAGGTCGATCAGGAACGGCTGCGCGGCTGGACGCTGTTCCGGGCGGTGGAGTCGGGGGTGCGGGCCCGGCGGGTGGGGCGCGAGCAGGACGCGGAGCTGCTGCTGGAGTTCGCGGGCTGGCTGTAACGGGACCGGGTGCCTCCGGCGGTGGCGCGGGATGCCTGCGGCGCCGGTGCGGGTGCCTCCGGCGGTGGGGGCGCGGGGTCCCTGCAGCGCCTGTACGGGTTTGGTGGGGTGCGGGGTGCCTGTGGGCGGTGGGGGTGCGGGGTGCCTGCGGCGCCTGTGCAGGTGCCTCCGGCGGCGGCGCGGGATGCCTGCGGCGCCTGTGCGGATTCGGTGGGGGTGCGGGTAGCGCTTTGGGTTCGGTGGGTGGGTCGGGGTCGGGCCGGGGGGTGTCCGTCCTCGGAACGGCGCGGAATCGGTGGGCCACAGATCTGTACGGCGTTGACGCGCCAACCGCTGCGGGCGGACACCCCCCGACCCGCCCCCTCCTCGCCGTACGCGGCCGCCGGCCGCCCACGCCGGTGCCCGGTCCGCGCCGTACGCGGCTGCCGGCCGCCGTCGCCGCCCCAGCTGCGGGCCGTCGCCGTGATGACGCCCCCGCTGCGGGCAGTCGTGCCGCTGGGGCGGCACGGGTGGGCGCAGCGGCACCCCGGCAGCGCCGGGCCGCGCTCCCCACCCAGGCACCCACGCCGGGCACCCCGCGGGCGCCGGGCCGCGCGACCGGCCCCGCGCCCACACCCACGCCGGGTGACCGGGCAACCCGGGCCGGGGCCCACCCCGCCCACACCCCCGCCGGGTGCACGGGACGTCGGGCGGCCACGCGGCCCACCGCGGCGTCAGCCGGTGAGGCGGGCGAGGGCCTCCTCGACCGTTACCTCCTCGCGCTCCCCCGTGCGGCGGTCCTTGAGTTCGACCACGCCCTCGGCGGAGCGGCGGCCCGCGACCAGGATCTGGGGGACGCCGATGAGTTCCGCGTCGGTGAACTTCACGCCCGGGGAGACCCCCGCGCGGTCGTCCACCAGGACGCGCACGCCGGCCGCGGCCAGCTTGTCGGAGACCTCCAGGGCCAGCTCGGTCTGCAGCGCCTTGCCGGCGGCGACGACGTGGACGTCGGCCGGGGCGACCTCCTTGGACCAGACGAGGCCCTTGTCGTCGGCGTGCTGCTCGGCGAGGGCGGCCACCGCGCGGGAGACGCCGATGCCGTAGGAGCCCATGGTGACGCGGGCCGGCTTGCCGTTCTGGCCGAGGACGTCGAGCTTGAGCGCGTCGGCGTACTTGCGGCCAAGCTGGAAGATGTGGCCGATCTCGATGGCGCGGTCCAGCTTCAGGCCGGTGCCGCACTTCGGGCAGGGGTCGCCATCGCGGACGACTACGACGTCGACGTACTCGTCGACCTCGAAGTCGCGGCCCGCCACGACGTTCTTGGCGTGCGTGTCGGCCTTGTTGGCGCCGGTGATCCACGCGGTGCCGGGCGCGACGCGGGGGTCGGCGATGTACGTGACCTTCTCCCCCAGGCCCTGCGGGCCGACGTAGCCGCGGACCAGGTCGGAGCGGCCGACGAAGTCCTCGGCGGTGACCAGCTCGACGGCGGCGGGGGCGAAGTGCGCCTCGACCTTGTCCATGTCGACCTCGCGGTCGCCGGGGACGCCCACCGCCACGATCTCGCCGTCCACCTTGACCAGGAGGTTCTTCAGCGTGGCGGACGCCTCGACGCCGAGGGAGGCGGCCAGGGTCTCGATGGTGGGGGTGTCGGGGGTCGGGATGTCCTCGGCGGCGGGCACGTCCGTGGCCTCGACCGGCGTGAGGGGGTAGGTGATCGCCTCCGTGTTGGCGGCGTAGTCGCAGTTCGGACAGTCGGCGAAGGTGTCCTCGCCGGCCTCGGCGGGGGCGAGGAACTCCTCGGACTTGGAGCCGCCCATGGCGCCGGCGGTGGCCGCGACGATGCGGTAGTCGAGGCCCAGGCGCTCGAAGATGCGCTGGTAGGCGGCGCGGTGCAGGGCGTAGGACTCGGCGAGGCCCTCGTCGGCGACGTCGAAGGAGTAGGAGTCCTTCATCAGGAACTCGCGGCCGCGCAGGATGCCGGCCCGGGGGCGGGCCTCGTCGCGGTACTTGTTCTGGATCTGGTAGAGGATGACCGGCAGGTCCTTGTAGGACGATGCCTGGTCCTTGACCAGGAGGGTGAAGATCTCCTCGTGGGTCGGGCCGAGGAGGTAGTCGCCGCCCTTGCGGTCCTGGAGGCGGAAGAGTTCGGGGCCGTACTCGTCCCAGCGGCCGGTGGCCTCGTACGGCTCGCGCGGCAGCAGGGCGGGGAGCTGGACCTCCTGGGCGCCGATGGCGTCCATCTCCTCGCGGACGATGCGCTCGATGTTGCCGAGGACCTTCTTGCCGAGGGGCAGCCAGCTCCACAGGCCGGCGGCGGTGCGGCGCACATAGCCGGCGCGGACCAGCAGCTTGTGGCTGAGGACCTCGGCGTCCGCCGGGTCGTCGCGCAGCGTCTTCGCCATCAACTTCGACATGCGCTGGACCGGTGCGTTGGCCATGGTTCTCGTGTCTCCTGCTGCGTAAGGGTGGTGCTAGGAGGTTAGCCGGGCGGTCCGGTGCGGTGGAAATCGGTTATCGACCGGCCGGTGACCGCCTGCGCAGCGGGAGCGTGGCGCCCATCACCGCGTACGGCTTGGGGGCGCTGGGGAAGAGGACCTTGCGGGCGAGGTCCTGGTAGCCGAGGGAGTGGTAGAGGCCGCGGGCGGGGCTGTCCCGGTCGATCGCGGAGAGGATCGACCGGGGCTGGGTGGCGGCGTCGGTGATCGTGGTGATCAGGGCGCGGCCGACGCCCCGGTTCTGGTGGGCCGGGTGGACGTGGAGCTCGGTGATGACGAAGGAGTCGTCGAGCCAGGCGTCGTTGTCCCGGGCACGGAGGTAGGGCTCGACGACGGTGGACCACCAGTGGGCGCGGTCGTTGGGCATGCCGTAGACGAAGCCGACGAGCCGGCCCTGCTCGGTGGCGCCGAGGGCCCTGGCGCCCGCGTAGGTCATGTGGCGCAGGACGATCTGACGGCGGACGGCCACCTCGTCGGGGCCGAGGCCGAAGGCGGCGGCTTGGACGGCCAGCGCCTCGTCCACGTGCGCGGAGAGGTCCAGTGGGCCGATCACGAGGTCCATGCCGGGGAGCCTACAGGGGCGTTCCGGTTGTCGTCCGGGTGCGGGCCGCCGTCTGCTTCGGAGTTCAGAACAGGACGCTCATGAAGGCGCCCACTTCCCGGAACCCGACCCGCAGGTACGTCCTTCGCGCCGCCGTGTTGAAGTCGTTGACGTAGAGGCTCGCCACCGGGGCGGTGTCCGCGAGGGCGTGGCGCAGGACCGCCGCCATGCCCGGTGCCGCCAGGCCCTTGCCGCGGTACTCGGGGTGCACCCACACGCCCTGGATCTGGCAGGCGCGGTCGGTGGCGGCGCCGATCTCGGCCTTGAAGACCACCCTGCCGTCGGCGTCGAAGCGGGCGAAGGAGCGGCCGGAGCCGACGAGTTCGGCGACCCGGGCCTGGTAGAGCAGGCCGCCGTCGCCGGCCATCGGGGAGATGCCGACCTCCTCGGTGAACATCGCCACGCAGGCCGGCATGATCCGTTCCACCTCGTCCTTGCGGACACGGCGGACGTACGGGTCCGGGGCGATGTCGTCGGGGAGCCGGTCGGTGACCATGAGGGGCTGGTGGGAGCGGACCTCGCGGGCCGGGCCCCAGCCCGGTTCGAGCAGCCGCCACAGCTGGGCGGTCGGCTCGGCGGGGCCGACGATCGAGGAGCAGCGGCGGCCGGCCCGCCGGGCGCGGTCGGCGAAGGCGCGGACGGCGCGCGGGGTGGCGCAGATGGGGACGAGGTTGGCGCCCGCGTAGCACAGGGACGTGAGCATGCCGTGCTCGTACCAGCCCCACATCTCGCCGCCGAGGCGCCACGGGTCGAGGCCGGCGATCTGGACGCGTGCGGTCACGAAGGCGTTGGCGACCGGCTCGCGGTCGAGGACGGCGAGCGCGGCGTCCAGGTCGCTCGGTTCGAGCACGCGGGAAGTGGTCTGCGTCAACACGGTGCGGGGGCCTCACCCTGAGATCTGCTGGTCTCCGCACTGTACCTGTCGTGCATATGCCGCGCCGCCCCCAGGGCGACGCGGCATATCCGGGCGGATCAGCCCGCGACGGAGACCGAGGGCTCGCCGGAGATCACGCCGTCCTTCTCCATCTGCTCGGCGATCTTCATGGCCTCCTCGATGAGGGTCTCCACGATCTTGGACTCGGGGACGGTCTTGATGACCTCGCCCTTGACGAAGATCTGGCCCTTGCCGTTGCCGGAGGCCACGCCGAGGTCGGCCTCGCGGGCCTCGCCGGGGCCGTTGACGACGCAGCCCATGACGGCCACGCGGAGGGGGACCTCCATGCCCTCCAGGCCGGCGGTGACCTCCTCGGCCAGCTTGTACACGTCGACCTGGGCGCGGCCGCAGGACGGGCAGGAGACGATCTCCAGGCCGCGCTGGCGCAGGTTGAGCGACTCCAGGATCTGGATGCCGACCTTGATCTCCTCGACCGGCGGAGCGGAGAGGGAGACGCGGATGGTGTCGCCGATTCCCTGGGAGAGCAGCGCGCCGAAGGCGACCGCCGACTTGATGGTGCCCTGGAACGCGGGGCCCGCCTCGGTGACGCCGAGGTGGAGAGGGTAGTCGCACTGGGCGGCGAGCTGGCGGTAGGCCTCGACCATGACGACCGGGTCGTTGTGCTTGACCGAGATCTTGATGTCCCGGAAGTCGTGCTCCTCGAAGAGTGACGCCTCCCACAGGGCGGACTCGGCGAGGGCCTCGGGGGTCGCCTTGCCGTACTTCTGGAGCAGGCGGCGGTCCAGGGAGCCCGCGTTCACGCCGATGCGGATGGGCGTGCCGTGGTCCTTCGCCGCCTTGGCGATCTCCTTGACCTTGTCGTCGAACTGCTTGATGTTGCCCGGGTTCACGCGGACCGCCGCGCAGCCGGCCTCGATCGCGGCGAAGACGTACTTGGGCTGGAAGTGG
This sequence comes from Streptomyces sp. CCM_MD2014, assembly GCF_000772045.1. Lineage (GTDB taxonomy): Bacteria > Actinomycetota > Actinomycetes > Streptomycetales > Streptomycetaceae > Streptomyces > Streptomyces salinarius. The sequence continues at coordinate 2,536,908 of NZ_CP009754.1, forward strand.
ATGTCCGCGATCACGGGGATCTGCGACTTCTTCGCGATCACCGGCAGCGCGTCGGCGTCGTCCTGGGTGGGGCAGGCCACGCGGACGATCTGGCAGCCGGCGGCCGTCAGCTCGGCGATCTGCTGGAGGGTGGCACCGATGTCGGAGGTGCGGGTCGTGGTCATGGACTGCACCGACACGGGGGCGTCGCCGCCCACCGCCACGGGTCCGACCTGGATCTGCCGGCTCTTGCGGCGCTCCGCGAGCCTGGTCGGAACGTCCGGCATGCCGAGAGAAATCGCAGTCATCTGCTGTGCAACCCCAAGTCGTGGATCAAGGTCCGGTCCCGTTCAGCGGCGGGCTCCGGCATCCGAGATTACGGCACCGACGCGAACGCGGGGCACGCGGCGTACGGGAGATGCACCCTATGGCGTCCTTCTGCCGGGCGATGCGAGTGAAGCCCGGTCCGGAGGGACATGCTCTCCGGATCGGGCTTCTCATCGGATCGGTCGGACGGTCTGCGGATCGGGTGATCGTTCCGGGCTGCGGCGGCCGTCCGGCGGTCAGGTTATGCGGACCGGGTTGACGACGTCCGCCACCAGCACGAGCAGGGTGAAGCAGACGAAGACGCCCGCCACCACGTAGGCCACCGGCATCAGCTTCGCCACGTCGAAGGGCCCGGGGTCGGGCCTGCGCAGCACCTTCGCGGTGGCGCGGCGCAGCGACTCCCACAGCGCGCCCGCGATGTGGCCGCCGTCGAGCGGCAGCAGCGGGAGCATGTTGAAGAGGAACAGGGAGAGGTTGAAGCCGGCCACCAGCATGACGAACATGGCGAGCTGCTGGGTGGGCGGGATGTCGAGGGTGGCGATCTCGCCGCCGACGCGGGCGGCGCCGACGACGCCCATCGGGGAGTCGGCCTCCCGGGGTCCGTCGCCGAAGGCCGCGTCCCACAGGGCGGGGATCTTGGCGGGCAGGGCGGCGAGGTTGTCGACGGCGTCGCCGATCCGGTCGCCCATCCAGGTCACGGACTGGCCGAAGTCCTGCTTCACCACGCCGGTGGCGGAGCTGAAGCCGAGGAAGCCCGCGGTGACGTACTCGCCCTGGACGATCTGTCCGTTGGAGTCCTTCTTGGCGACCTTGTTGGTGGCGATGGTCGCGTGGAGGGTGATCTCCTCGCCCTTGCGCTCGACGACGACCGGCACGTCCTCGCCGGGGTTGGCGCGGATCAGGTCGGACAGCTTGTCCCAGTCGTCGGTCCGGACGCCGTCGAAGGCCAGGATCTTGTCGCCCGCCCTGAGGCCCGCGGCGGCGGCCGGGGAGGCCGGGTCGGACTTGGTGCAGTCGTCGCGGTTCTCGCTCTGCGAGATGACGCACTGCGAGACCGAGCTGACGGTGGTGGTCTGCTGGGAGATGCCGAAGCCCATCAGCACCGTGAGGAAGAGCACCACGGCGAGGATCAGGTTCATGAACGGGCCGGCGAACATCACGATGACGCGCTTCCACGGCTTGCGCGTGTAGAAGAGGCGCTTCTCGTCACCGGGCTGCAGTTCCTCGAAGGCGGCCGAGCGGGCGTCCTCTATCATCCCGCGCCACGGCGAGGTGGAGCGTGCCTCCATGCGGCCGTCGGGGCCGGGCGGGAACATGCCGATCATGCGGATGTAGCCGCCGAACGGGATGGCCTTGACCCCGTACTCGGTGTCGCCCTTCTTCCTCGAGAAGAGCGTCGGCCCGAAGCCCACCATGTACTGCGGCACGCGGATGCCGAACATCTTGGCCGTGGACAGGTGGCCCAGCTCGTGCCAGGCGATGGAGAAGAGCAGGCCGACGGCGAAGAGGACTATGCCGAGGATGAACATCAGGGTCGTCATGCACGGGCCTCCGCCGTCTGTGCCGCCAGTTGCCGGGCCCGGGCGCGTGCCCAGGTCTCCGCTTCGAGGACGTCCGCGACGGTGAGCGAGGTTCCCGTACGGGGGGTGCCGTGCTCCTCGACCACCCGCGTGACGGTCTCCATGATCCCGAGAAACGGCAGCGCGCCGGAGCGGAACGCCTCGACGCACTCCTCGTTGGCGGCATTGAACACCGCCGGGGCCGTGCCCGCGAGCTGTCCGACGTGCCGGGCCAGGTTGACGGAGGGGAAGGCCTCGTTGTCCAGCGGGAAGAACTCCCAGGTCGAGGCCTTGCTCCAGTCGAAGGCGGGCGCGGCGTCGGGGACGCGTTCGGGCCAGCCGAGGCCCACGGCGATGGGCCCGCCCATGTCGGGGGGCGTGGCGTGGGCCAGGGTCGATCCGTCCGTGTACTCAACCATCGAGTGGACATACGACTGCGGGTGCACGACCACCTCAATGCGGTCGAAGGGAATGTCGTAGAGCAGGTGGGCCTCGATCACCTCCAGGCCCTTGTTGACGAGGGTCGCGGAGTTGATCGTGATCACCGGGCCCATGGCCCAGGTGGGGTGGGCGAGCGCGTCCTCGACGGTGACGGCCGCCAGCTCGTCCCTGGTCCGGCCCCGGAACGGGCCGCCGGAGGCGGTGACGACCAGCTTGCGCACGTCGGCGCGGGTGCCGGCGGCCAGCGCCTGGAAGAGGGCGGCGTGCTCGGAGTCCACCGGGATGATCTGCCCCGGCTTGGCCAGCGCCTTGACCAGCGGGCCGCCGACGATGAGCGACTCCTTGTTGGCCAGCGCGAGGGTGCGGCCCGCCTCCAGGGCGGCGAGGGTGGGCGCGAGTCCGATGGAGCCGGTGATGCCGTTGAGCACGGTGTGGCAGTCGGAGGCGGCGACCTGGGTGGCCGCCTCCGGTCCGGCGAGGATCTCGGGGAGCGGCTCGCCCGTCCCGTACTGGGCGGTGAGCGCCTCCCGCAGCGCCGGTACGACGTCCTCGCGGGCGACGGCGACGGTCCGCGCCTTCAGCCGGTACGCCTGCTCGGCGAGGAGGGCGACCCGGCCGCCGTTGGCGGACAGGGCGGTGACCCGGAAGCGGTCCGGGTTGCGCAGCACGAGGTCGATGGCCTGGGTCCCGATCGACCCGGTGGACCCGAGGATCACCACGTCCTTCGGGCCGTCGCCCGCCACCGGGTCGTAGACGAGGTGGGGGTCGGCGAGTGGGGCTGGACTGTCGCTCATCCCCCCATTGTGTCCGCAACGGCCCTCCGGGAGGACAGCGCGTCCCTCGGTCGGGTGTCGCGCGACCGCCCGCTGGAGCCCCCGGTCGGTCCCCCACGCCCCGGCCCCCGCCGGACGGGGCGGGAACCGGCCGGCGGCGGACCGTCCCGCGTGGCCCTCCGGCGCCGCGGGCCGAGGCCCCGGCGCCGGAGGTGACCGCCGGTGGGCCGGGCCGGTCAGCCGATGGCGCGGCGGACGTTCTCCTTCGTGCTGGCGCCCGGTGTCGCGTCCGCGATCCACGGACCGTCGCCGGACGGGTCGACGACGCCCTGCTCCAGCCACTCGTACGCACCGCCCAGCACGCCCTTGACGACCTTGCGGTCCAGGTCGTCGGTGTTGGTCCACAGGCGGCCGAAGAGTTCCTCGACGCGGATGCGGGACTGGCGGCAGAAGGCGTCGGCGAGCTGGTAGGCCTCGCGGCCGTGGTCGCCCTCGGCGCGCAGGTGCTCGGCGCGTACGCAGGCGGCGCTCATCGCGAACAGCTCCGCGCCGATGTCGACGACCCGCCCCAGGAAGCCCTGCTTGGTCTCCATCCGGCCCTGCCAGCGGGACATGGCGTAGAAGGTGGAGCGGGCGAGCTTGCGGGCCGTGCGTTCGACGTAGCGCAGGTGGCCGGAGAGGTCGCGGTGGCCGGAGGGGTGGAAGTCGGCGTACGAACGCGGGAGCTGTCCCGGTCCGGCGACCAGCTTCGGCAGCCACTTGGCGTAGAAGACGCCGGCCTGCGCGCCCGCCTTCGCCTTGTCGGAGAGGGTCTTGTCGGGGTCGATCAGGTCGCCGGCGACCGAGAGGTGGGCGTCGACGGCCTCGCGCGCGATCAGCAGGTGCATGATCTCGGTGGAGCCCTCGAAGATGCGGTTGATCCGCAGGTCCCGCAGGAGCTGCTCGGCGGGGACCGCGCGCTCGCCGCGTGCTTCGAGGGAGGCCGCGGTCTCGAAGCCCCGGCCGCCGCGGATCTGGACCAGTTCGTCGGCCATCAGGCAGGCCATCTCGGAGCCGTACAGCTTGGCGAGGGCCGCCTCGATGCGGATGTCGTTGCGGTCCTCGTCGGCCATCTGGGAGGAGAGGTCCAGGACCGCTTCGAGCGCGAAGGTCGTCGCCGCGATGAAGGAGATCTTGGAGCCGACCGCCTCGTGCAGCGCGACCGGCTTGCCCCACTGCTCGCGCACCGCCGACCACTCGCGGGCGATCTTCAGGCACCACTTGCCGGCGCCGACGCACATCGCGGGCAGCGAGAGGCGGCCGGTGTTGAGGGTGGTCAGGGCGATCTTGAGACCGGCGCCCTCCGGACCGATGCGGTTGGCGGCGGGCACCCGGACCCGGTGGAAGCGGGTGACGCCGTTCTCCAGGCCGCGCAGGCCCATGAAGGCGTTGCGGTTCTCGACCGTGATGCCCTCGGAGGCGGCCTCGACCACGAACGCCGTGATGCCGCCCTTGCCGCCCTCCGACTTCGGGACGCGGGCCATGACCACGAGCAGGTCGGCGACGACGCCGTTGGTGGTCCACAGCTTCACGCCGTCGAGGACGTAGTCGTCGCCGTCCCGGACGGCCGTGGTGGCCAGTCGCGCCGGGTCGGAGCCGACGTCCGGCTCGGTCAGCAGGAAGGCCGAGATGTCGGTGCGGGCGCAGCGCGGCAGGAAGGTGTCCTTCTGCTCCTGGGTGCCGAACATCTTCAGGGGCTGCGGCACGCCGATCGACTGGTGGGCGGAGAGCAGCGCGCCGATCGCCGGGTTCGCGGAGCCGACCAGGGCGAGGGCCTTGTTGTAGTAGACCTGGGTCAGGCCGAGGCCGCCGTACTTGGTGTCGATCTTCATGCCGAAGGCGCCCAGCTCCTTCAGCCCGGTGATCACGTCGTCGGGGATGCGCGCGTCGCGCTCGATCACCGCGCCGTCGATCTTCGTCTCGCAGAAGTCCCGCAGTTTGGCGAGGAACTCCTCGCCCCGCTGGACGTCCTCCTCGGCGGGAAGCGGGTGGGGGTGGATGAGGTCGAGGCGGAAGCGTCCGAGGAAGAGTTCCTTGGCGAAGCTGGGCTTGCGCCAGTCCTGTTCCCGGGCCGCCTCCGCGACCTGGCGGGCCTCACGTTCGGTGACGGTGGGTCGGGAGGAAGAGGGGGTGGGTGGTGCGGACATGAGGCTCACCTCGTCACGATTCGCCCTGCACGAACTGGCGGACGTACGTTACTTGTCGGTGCTACTCGATCGTATGTACCCGATCCCGGGCGACCCGGCCACCCTTCGTGCGGCCGTTCGGCCGATACTGCGTGGGGAGGGCGGAAGAGAGAAACGCGGGAAAGGAGCCTGTCGAAGCGCTTCGACACGCTATGGACAGCCATCCTCGCTGCGGCTACTGTCGAACCACCCTCACCTACACCCATTGGTCCCGCGCGCTGTCGAAGCGCTTCACATAGCTTGGAGAGCTGGATGGTCACCCTCGCCGAGGTCGCCAAGCACGCCGGAGTCTCGGCCAGTACGGTGAGCTATGTCCTCAGCGGCAAGCGGTCCATCTCCACCACCACCCGGCAGCGGGTCGAGGAGAGCATCCGGAAGCTCGGCTACCACCCCAACGCGGGCGCCCGCGCCCTGGCCAGCAGCAGGTCCAACATCATCGCCCTCATGATCCCGCTGCGCACCGACATGTACGTGCCGGTGATGATGGAGATCGCCATCGCGGTCGCGGCCGGCGCGCGCACCCACGGGTACGACATCCTGCTGCTCACCGGCGAGGAGGGCCCCGACGCGGTGCGCCGCGTCACCGGCAGCGGTCTCGCCGACGCGATGATCCTCATGGACGTCGAACTGGACGACGAGCGGCTCCCGCTGCTGCGCGGCACCCACCAGCCGTCCGTGCTGATCGGGCTCCCCGCCGACACCGAGGGCCTCACCTGCGTCGACCTCGATTTCCGGGCGACCGGCGCGCTGTGCGTGGAGCATCTCGCGCGGCTGGGGCACCGCGACATCGCCGTCATCGGCGAGGCCGCCGCCGTCTACGAACGGCACACCGGCTTCGCCGAGCGCACCCTCGACGGTCTGCGCACCCGTGCGCGGGAGCTGGAACTGCGGCTGCTGCACCGGCCCTGCGAGGGCGGGTACGACGCGATGGCCGTGACGCTGGCCCGCATCTTCGACGAACGCCCCGGCACCACGGGCTTCGTCGTCCAGAACGAGTCGGCGGTGGAGCCGCTGCTCGCCCTGTTGCGCCAGCAGGGCCGGGCGGTGCCGGAGGACGTGTCGGTGGTCGCGGTCTGCCCCGAGGAGGTCGCCACCCAGGCCTCCGTGCGGCTCACCTCGGTCTCGGTGCCCGCGCAGGAGATGGGCCGGCGGGCCGTGGAGCAACTGGTCGCCAAGCTCGACGGCCGCGGGAGCGACGAGGTCGTGCTGCTCGCGCCGGAGCTGACCGTCCGGGCCAGCTCCGGACCGGCGCCCGTCCGGCCGTAGCGCCCTGCCGGCCCCGGAGGTCCGCCCGCGCACCACGACGGTGCGCGGGCGGTCCCGCTCAGCCGCCGCTGACCGTCAGGCGGTCGGTGCGGAAGTCCAGTCCGCCGGCGGACGAGGTGATCTCGTAGCCGAACTGCACGTCTCCGATGGTCTCGTCGCCCATCCAGCCCTTGGTGTCCTTGATCCACTTCAGGATCGGAAGGATGTTCACCGTGCCCGAGTCCGAGTCCGAGGTGCGCAGGAACGAGAAGACCTCGTTGGCGCCGTTGTCCCCCTTGTAGACGTTCCAGGTGTGGCCGCCGAGGCTGACGGTGCCCTGCGAGGTGCCGAGGGGGCCGACGGCTCCGTGGTGGTTGACCCAGAGCATGATCTCGTAGTCGTAGTCCGTGTCCCAGATGTCGTACGACGTGTTGTAGGCGCCGGACGACGGGACGGTGACGTCGTAGCTGCTGGTGAGCGAGGAGAGGGCGGAGATCGGCTTGTCGATCACCTTCTTGGCGTTCGGGTAGGACTTGATGCCGCCCGTGTCGGGGTGGTCGGCCCACACTCCCCAGTTGGTGCCGGAGTTGGCCCACACGCACTGGCTGCCGGCGCCGGAGCCCCAGATGTTGTTGTAGAGGGTGTAGCCGTTCAGGGTGGTGTTGCCCCACTGGTCGCAGGTGTTCCAGACGGCGGCCTGGGCGGGGGCGGAGGCCAGGCCGACGGTGGCGCCGAGCGCGAGGGCCGGCGCGAGGAGAGCCGTCAGCGTGCGGGTGCGGGTGGTGCGCGTGCGTGGTGCCATGGCGTTTCCTTCCATGGGTGGGGGGAGGTGCGCGGGTGTTACCGCGTCCTGACGCTGATGACGCGGTCCTCCCCGGCGACGAGGTCGAGCGGTTCGGCGCCGGAGGGAGTCCGGAGTTCGATGCGGTGGCTGCGGTGCGGGCGCAGAACGGCGGTCGCGCTGCCGTCCGGGGCCCAGGTGAGGTCGAGTGACGCCCCGAACCGGGTGCGTACGCCCCTGAGTTCGCCCCGCGGGCAGGAGTCCGGCAGGGCGGGCAGCAGGACCAGCCGGCCGGGGGCGGACTGCACGAGCATCTCGATGAGCACGGCGGGCAGGGCGTGGGCGGCGTCCGCGTTGTAGACGTCGCGGTGGGGGTAGTGCGCGCTCATCAGGGAGGCGTGGAAGTAGTCCCCGTCGAGGACTCGTCCCAGGGCGTGGGCGACCCGGGCGCCGTCCCTCAGGCGGGCCGCGACCAGGGCGTGGTGGAGGTGGCCATGGGCGGAGTCGTTCTCGGCACCGCGCAGTTCGAGGGCACGGAGCGCGGCCTCGGCGAGGTCGGGGGTGTCGTACGGGTTGATCTCGTCGAGCGGCCAGACGGCGTAGAGGTGGCTGAGGTGGCGGTGGTCGTAGGTGTCCGCCAGGCCGGGCCACGCCCACTCCGCGAGGGCGCCGTCGGCGTTGACGCGGTGCGGGGGGAGACGGTCGGCGAGGGCGCGCAGGCGGTCGGCGTGCTCGGGCCGGCGGTCGGCGGCGGTCAGCAGGGCGTGCCGGGCCGCTGAGAGGTCCATGGCCGCGTTGAGGGCGCCCCAGCTCGCGTTCGCGGGGCGGTTCTCGGGCGAGTAGGAGGGGACGACGACCAGGTGTCCGGCGTCGTCGGTGCGGGTGAGGAAGTCCTCGTAGAAGAGGGCGGCTTCGGCGAGCGCGGCGGTGGTGCGGGGGTCGCGCGTGCCGTAGGTCTCGTCGTGGTCGACGAGGGGACCCAGCAGCCAGTCGGCGCCCGCGGTCCACAGGTGCAGGGGGTACTCGCGGCTGAAGTGGTACGTGTGGCCGCACTCCCCGTCGGTGTGGGAGGGGGCGACCGCTCCCCGGGCGCCGAAGATCTCGCGGGCGTTGTCCCGCCAGTGCGGGAGCTGGCGGTGGACCAGGGCGGCGTGGGCCTCGGTGACCTCGGGGAGGGCCGCTGCGGCGGCGGAGGCGGTCTGGAGGTTGAGGTTGGCGTTGGTGGTGAAGGCGCCGGACCAGGCGGTGTTCCAGTCGCCGGTCCACAGGCCGGTGAGGCGGGGCGGGAGCAGGCCGCTCGCCGACAGCAGGTGGTAGCGGCCGGCGGCGAAGAGGCGTTCCAGCAGGGCGGTGCTGTGCGGCCGGGCGAGCAGCTCCGAGCCCGGCAGGGCGCGTTCGGCGGGGTCGGCGGCGAGGTCGAGGGTGACGCGGTCGTAGGCGGTGCGGTGGTGGGTCAGATGCCGGGCGAGGAGGTCGTCGTACGCGGCGGAGCAGGGCGCCGGGTGCAGGGCCGCGTACGGGGCCACGGGCAGCAGGGCACGCAGGGCGCGGCTCTCGGCGACCGTGTCCAGCTCGCCGGTGTGGCGGTGCACCCGGGTGAGCAGCAGCACCTCGGTGGCGCCCTCGACGAGGACGCCGGGCGGCACGAGCCTCGTGGTGCCGCCGGTGACGGCGGCCAGGGTGACGCCGGTGTAGGCGAGGTCGCTGCCGGGGTAGCGGGCGCGCAGGGTCAGCAGGGCGCCCTCGGGCGTGAGGACCGCGCCGTGGCCGATGCCGAGTCCGGCGGGGGCGCCGGGGAGACGGGGGTCGAGGGACAGGTCGAGGGTGAGGTGCGGGGCGGTGACGTGCTGGACGATCACGTCGTCGGCGCGGGAGACGAAGACGCGGCTGGTCCAGCCGGCGCGGGTGGCGGTGGTCTCGCCGGTGGTGAAGTCGACGGCGCGGCGGTAGGGAGCGTCCGTGCCGTCGGGGGACGGTCTGTTCAGGCGGAGCTGGAAGGCCGGGTGGAAAGGGCGTACCCATTGCAGGGGGCGGCCGTCCGAGAAGTCCTCGGCGGCCGCCCGGTCCCCGGCCAGCAGGCGGTCCTGGAGGGCGGGGAGTCGGGCGGCGAGGGCGGGTGGGCGGCGGTGCTCGTCGTCGCCGCCCGGGCGGACGAGGGTGTGGTGGGTGACGATCACCCGGTCGGCGTCGGGATCGCCGTGCACGAGGGCGCCGTGGTGGCCGTTGCCGGTCAGGAAGGCGTCCTCCCAGCGGTCGGCGGGCTCGGGCTCCCAGGTGCCGTGGACGGGGGTGGCGCTCACGGTGTCAGCACCGCCGCGCCGTAGCGGCCGAGGGTGATCCGGTCGGTGGCCGTCGTCCCGGTCAGCAGGTCGTGGTGGGTGCCCGGGAGGTCGACGGTGACCGGCTCACGGCCGTGGTTGAGCAGGAAGAGCAGGTCGCCGCGCAGGACCGCCTCCACGCCGTCCGGGCGTGCGTCGAGCACCGGCCGGACACCCGCGCCGGCGGCGACGCGGGCCAGCAGGGCGCGCAGCGCGTCCGGCTCGGGGAGCGTGGAGACGTACCAGGCGCGGCCCTTGCGCAGCACGGCGGGCAGTCCGTCGAGTTCCCCGCCCCTGTACGGCACGGTCTCGTCGGCGGTGCCGTCGGGCTCCAGTTCCTCGGACCACAGGGTGCCGCGCAGGCCGCCCTCGCACTCGGCCCGCTCGCCGGGCCGGAGCGGCCACCACTCGTGCAGCGTGCGGATGCCGAACAGCTCGCGCAGCCGGGCGTCCATGGCGCCGGGCCGTATGCGGTCGTCCTCGTCTGCGACTCCGGTCAGGAAGCCGCAGACGAGGGTGCCGCCGCCGCGCACATACGCGAGGAGGTTGTCGACGGCCGCGTCGGTGAGCAGGTAGAGCTGCGGGACGACGACGAGGCGGTAGCGGGTCAGGTCGTGGTCGGGGTGGGCGAAGTCGGTGGTGAGACCGGCCTGCCAGAGCGCGCGGTGCCAGGCACCGAGGACCTCCGGGTAGTCGACCTCGCGGGAGGGCCGGGCCTCCTGGTCGCCGGCCCACCAGGAGTGCCAGTCGTGCAGCACGGCGACGTCCGCGACGACCGGGCTGCCGGTGACGTGCGGCGCGATCCGGGCCAGGTCGGCGCCGAGCTCCTTCACCTCCTGGTACGTACGTCCCCGCTCACCGGCGTGGGAGACCATCCCGGAGTGGAACTTCTCCGCGCCCTGCCGGGACTGCCGCCACTGGAAGCAGCAGACGGCGTCGGCACCGCGGGCCACCGCCTGCAGCGACCAGAGGCGATGGAGCCCGCGCGGCTTGGGGTGGTTCACGCCACGCCAGTTGACGGCTCCGGCCGCCTGTTCCATGAGCATCCACGGGCCGCACGCCTGGGAGCGGGTCATGTCCTGGACGAGGGCGCCGTGCTGGGCGCCGGACGGGTCGCGCGGGTCGGGGTAGAGGTCGACGGAGACGACGTCCTCCTCCTCGGCCCAGCGCCAGGCGTCCTGTCCCGCCCACAGCGGCATGAAGTTGGTGGTGACCGGCAGGTGCGGGGTGTGGCGGCGGACGATGTCGCGCTCGGCGGTGAAGCACTCCAGGAGCATGTCGGAGGTGAAGCGCCTGAAGTCGAGGACCTGCGCCGGGTTCTTGAGGTAGTGGGTGCGGCGGGCCGGCAGGATCTCCGCCCAGTCGCCGTACCCCTGGCTCCAGAAGGCGGTGCCCCAGGCGGTGTTGAGGGCGTCGAGGGTGCCGTAGCGGCCCCGCAGCCAGCGGCGGAACCGGGTGGCGGCCTCGTCGCCGTGGTCGTAGGTGCAGTACTCGTTGTTGATGTGCCACATGGTGAGGGCCGGGTGGTCGGCGTAGCGCGCGGCCAGGGCCTCGGTGATGGCGGCGGCGTGGCGGCGGTAGACGGTGCTGGAGTGCGAGAAGTGCTGCCGGCCGCCCCACCACTCGGTGCGGCCGTCCTCGTCGCGGGCCAGGGTGTCGGGGTGCAGGTGCCCCAGCCACGGCGGGGGCGAAGCGGTGGGGGTGGCGAGGACGACGCCGACGCCGGCCTCGTGCATCAGGTCCATGAGGCGGTCGAGCCAGGTGAAGTCGTGGACGCCGGGGCGCGGTTCGAGCCTGGACCAGGAGAAGACGCCGAGGGTGACGGAGTTGACGCCGGCGGCCTTCATCAGGCGGACGTCCTCGGACCAGGTCTCCTCGGGCCACTGCTCGGGGTTGTAGTCGCCGCCGTAGAGGATGCGGCCCCGGGTGGCGTCGGACAGGTGCGGCATCAGCCCTTCACCGCCCCGGTGAGCATGCCCTTCTTGAAGTGGCGCTGGACGAAGGGCGACAGGACGGCGACCGGCAGCAGGGCCATCACCATGACGGCCATCTGCACGGCGAGTCCGGACAGCTCACCGGTCTTGATGGCCTGTCCCAGACCGACCGGCGCCTCCTGCTTCTGCACCAGCTGGATCATGACGTTCTGCAGGGGCAGCATGTCCTGGTCGTTGAGGTACAGGGAGGCGTTGAACCAGGCGCTCCAGTAGCCCACGGCGTAGAACAGGGTGATCACCGCGACGACCGCGCGGGACAGCGGCAGCACGATCTGCCACAGGATGCGCAGGTCGCCGGCGCCGTCGATGCGGGCGCTGTCGATCAGTTCCTGGGAGATGCCCATGAAGAAGCCGCGCAGCACCAGGATGTTGAAGACGCTGATCGCGCTCGGCAGGATCAGCGCGAGGTAGCTGTCGGTGAGGCCGAGGGACTGCACCAGCAGGTAGGTGGGAATCAGGCCCGCGCTGAAGAACATGGTGGCGAGCAGCACCATGAGGATCCAGCGGTGGCCCAGCGAGCCGCTGCGCGAGAGTCCGTAGGCGCACAGCACGGACACCGCCATGGAGAACAGGGTGCCGACGAGGGTGATGCCGATGCTGACGAGCGCGGCGCGGGTGACCTGGCCGCCGCTGAGCAGTTCCTGGTAGGCGACGAACGTGAGGTCCTTGGGGATCATCACCAGGCCGCCGGCCTCGTCGATGGTCTTGCGGGTGGACAGGCTGGTGACGATCACGATCCACAGCGGGAAGAGGATGCCCAGGCAGGCCAGGAGCAGCACGAGCCCCTTGCCGGCGAGTCCGGCGCGGCTGGGCTTCTCCTCCCACACGGGGCGGGGCGGGGCCGCCCACCGGCGGGGCTGGCGCGCCGGCTCGCCGGCCGCGGGTGCCGTCGCCTCTCCTACGGCGGTCGCTTCGGGTACGGCGGTCACTTCTTGTACACCCCCTGCTCGCCCATGAGGTGGGCCACCTTGTTGGCCGCCAGGACCAGGCCGAGGCTGATGACGCCCTTGACGAGACCGGCGGCGGCCGCGTAGCCGAAGTCCTGGTTGCGTACGCCGTTCCACCACACGAAGGTGTCCAGGACCTCCGCTGCGCCGGGTCCCACGGCGCCGCGTTGCAGGAGGATCTGTTCGAACCCGACGGTGAGGGCGTCGCCGACGCGGAGCACGAGGAGCAGGGCGACGACCGGCCGCAGGGCGGGCAGGGTGACGTGCCACATGCGGCGCCAGCGGTTCGCGCCGTCCATCGCCGCCGCCTCGTACAGGTCGGGGCTGACCGAGGCGAGGGCGGCGAGGAAGACGATGATCCCCCAGCCGGCGTCCTTCCACACGCTCTGCGCGGTGATCAGGAACTTGAAGGTCTCGGGGTCGGTCATGATGTCGAGCCCGTCGTACCCGTGCTGCCGCAGCAGCTGGGAGAGGAGCCCGGCACCGCCGAGGAGCTGCTGGAAGACGGCGACGACCAGCACCCACGAGAAGAAGTGCGGCAGATAGAGGATGGCCTGCGAGATCGCCCGGACCCGGGGCCTGACCACGCTGTTGATGAGCAGCGCGAGCAGGATGGGGACGGGGAAGTACAGCAGGAGCTGGAGGACGAAGAGCACGAGGGTGTTCTGGACCGCGTTCCAGAAGGCGGAGTCCTCGAAGATCCGCTGGAAGTTCTCCAGGCCCACCCACGGGCTGTGCAGGATGGAGACGACGCCGTTGTCACTGAGGTAGGGGTCGTACTCCTGGAAGGCGACGACGTTGCCGAGGATCGGCACGTAGTTGAAGACCAGGAGCAGTACGACGGCCGGCAGGGTCATCAGCAGCAGGACGCGGTCGCGGCGGAACCTCAGCCGCAGGCTGAGGTTGCCGGTGGGCGGCCTGTCGGGAGTCCCGGTGTCGCCGCCGTTCGCCTTCGGAGGGTTCTTCTTGCCTTCTTCGGCCTCGGTGTCGGTCCGAGGCACCGTGCTGTGGGACACGGCGGGTTCTCCTTGCCTCGGTACCTGGTCAGCCGGCCGCCGATCCGTTCTCGTCGAGAATCTTCCGGTACCAGTCGCGGAGCTTGTCGCCGCCCTTGCTCTTCCAGTCGGAGACGGCCTGCTGCACGTCGCTGATCTTCTTGCGGCCGCGGACGACGTCGTCCTCCAGCTGCTCGAAGTCGTTGGACAGGTTGGTCCAGCGGGCCGGTTCGGTGATCTGCATGCCGTAGAACGACGGCTTCCTGGTGACGGCGCCCATGCGCTGCTGCCACTCGACCTGTCCCTTGGCGACCTGGGGGAAGTCGGGGTGGGCGATGGTCGCGGCGGGGCTCGCCACCATCACGTAGGCGTTCATCACGTCGATGTTGCCCTGGTCGGTCTTGGTGGGGACGCCGTCCTGGACGGTGTAGTGGGTGCCCTCCACGCCGTAGTTGGTGGCCATGTACTCCTTGGTGCCGTACGGCGCCGCGGTGACGTTGGCGACGGCCAGCACGTCGCGGATCACGGCCTCGGAGGCCTTCTTGTTGACGAAGGCGAAGATGCCCGCCGGGTTCTGCGCCCAGAGCGTGGGGGCACCCCCGTCGTGACCCCAGACGTCCATGCCCCAGATCTCGAACTCCGGATTCTGGGTGGCCTGTTCGGCGGTGCGGCTCCACCACTGCGACATGTCCTGGTTGTAGATCAGGAACTCGCCGGCGGCGAACTTGGGCCCGGGGTCGGCGGCGTTGGACTTGCCGAGCTTGGCGTCGGGGTGGACGACGCCGGCCGCGAACAGCTTGCGCGTCCATTCCAGGGCTTCGAGGTACTCGTCGGTCTCGATGCGGTAGACCAGCTTGCCGTCGACCTCGTTCCAGCCGAGGGACTTCTCGTTGCCGGAGAGCACCCCGAAGGCGTTGAAGGCGGTCCACTTCATGTCCAGGCAGGCCCAGCGCTTGGCCCTGGCGTTGGTGGCGTCCTTGGCCAGGGACATGAACTCGGCGCACGAGCGCGGGACTTCGTAGCCCTGCTTCTCGAAGATGTCCCGGCGGTAGAGCGGCACGATGCCGGTGACGTAGGAGGAGGGCATGGGCAGGCCGCGCAGCTTGTCGCCGAAGATGGAGCGCTGCCAGGCGTCGGTGGGGATCGCGGCGAGATTCGGGTACTCCTTGACCGCGTCGCCGGAGAGGTAGGGGCCGAGGTCGGCGAACTTGCCGATGATGGCGCTGGGGATCTTGCCGGTCATGTTCCAGCCGGGCACGACCACGACGTCGGGCACCTCGCTGGAGGCGAGGACGGCGCCGAGCTTCTGGTCGTAGGTGTTGCCGTCCTGGTTCTGCCAGACCACGTCGACGCCGATGAGGTCGTTCATCGCCCGGTAGTAGGCGTTGTCCTCCTTGGGCGGGGATCCCCAGAAGGGCGACATGACGGTGACCTTGCCGCCCTTGCCGAGCTTCTTCGGCACCGAGGTCTTCAGGTCCGCCAGGTCGAGCTTGCCGGTGAAGCCGACCGCGGAACCGTTCTTGCTGGGGATGTCGGGCGCGACCACGTTGCTCGCCACGTACGCCGGGAGGATCTTCTCGGCGTCCTTGCCCGACGTGGTGCCGTCACGCGAGCCTCCGTCGGATCCGCCGCAGGCGGAGAGCAGCGGCACCCCTCCGGCCACCGCTGCGGTGGCGACCGCGGTGGAGGCGAGGAAACTTCTCCGGCTGGGACCGGAGGCGGCGTTCGGCGTCATGTGCGTCAACCCTTCGTGCCTTCGTGGCGCACCGGACACCCGACGGCGGCCGTCGGGTGCGGTGTCTTGAGGGAACTGGGACCAGTTTGTGTCGAAGCGCTTCGATGTTGCAGCGAGGTTAAGTTAACCCCCCAGGGGGCACAAGGGTCCGTCCCCAAGATTCCTGCTCGGCGCCACGGCGAGAGGTCTCGACCACACTCCTCCTTGCCATACCGAACTTGGGCCCGAGCAGGGGCGGGATTGAGCGCGATGTCTTGACACTTACCCAGGGCTGCACAGAGCATCGAAGCGCTTCGACGTCCTACCCGCTCCATCGCAAGGGGACCTCCACGTGACCGCACCCACGCCGCCGTTCCGTGATCCGCGACTGCCGTTCGCGAAGCGCGTCGACGACCTGATGTCGCGGCTCACGCTCGACGAGAAGACCGCCTTCCTGCACCAGTTCGCGCCCGCGGTCGAGCGTCTGGGCATCGCCGCCTTCCGCACCGGCCAGGAAGCACTGCACGGCGTGGCCTGGATGGGCCCGGCGACCGTGTTCCCGCAGGCCGTGGGGCTCGGCGCCACCTGGAACGAGGATCTCGTGCGCCGGGTCGGCGAGGCGGTGTCCAAGGAGGCCCGGGCGATGCGCGCGCGGGACGAGCGCGTCGGCCTCAACGTCTGGTCCCCGACGGTGAACCTGCTGCGCCACCCCCTGTGGGGCCGCAACGAGGAGGGCTACTCCGAGGACCCGAAGCTGACCTCCGCCATCGCCACCGCCTACACCCGGGGGCTGCGCGGCGACGACCCGGTGTACTGGCGCACCGCGCCCGTCCTCAAGCACTGGCTCGCGCACAACAACGAGACGGCGCGGGACACTTCCTCCTCCTCCGTCCGCCCGCGCGTACTCCACGAGTACGACCTGCGGGCCTTCCGCGAGACGGTCGAGGCGGGCGCGGTGGCCGGGGTGATGCCGGCCTACAACCTGGTCAACGGGCGCCCCAACCACCTCTCCCCCCACCTCGGCCGGCACCTGCGCACCTGGACGGAGGAAGACCTGCTGGTCTGCTCGGACGCGGGCGCGCCCTCCAACCTGGTCGACTCGGAGCACTACTTCGACACCCACGAGGAGGCCACCGCCGCCGCGCTGCGGGCCGGTGTGGACAGCTTCACCGACCACGGAACGGACTCCTCGAAGATCGTCGCGCGGGTGCGGGGCGCCCTGGAACGGGGTCTGCTGACGGAGGCGGACGTGGACGCGGCGGTGCGGCGGCAGTTGTCGGTCCGCTTCCGGCTCGGCGAGTTCGACCCGGAGCACGACCCGTACGCGCAGGTGCGCGACTTCGACACGCCGGAGCACCGGGCGCTCGCCCGGGAGGCGGCCGAGCAGGCGATCGTCCTGCTCAAGAACGACGGCGTCCTGCCGCTGGCCCCCGGCACCCGCGTCGCCGTCGTCGGACTGCTCGCCGACGAGTGCAAGCTCGACTGGTACAGCGGCACGCTCATCCACCGCTCGACCCCGCTGGAAGGCCTGTACGAGCGGTTCGGCGCCGATCGCGTGAGCTTCGCCGAGGGCGTGGACCGGGTCAGGCTGCGCACGGCCGACGGCACGTTCCTGCACGTCCTGCCCTCGGACGACGCACCCGACGGGGCGCACGGCACGGAGGGCGCCCTCGACCCGGCGCTGCTCGCCGGCCGCACCGACCTGCCGCCCCTGACCACCGACGCCACCGGCACCGAGCTGGCGATGATCGACTGGGGCGAGGGCGTGCTCACGCTGCGCGCGCCCGACGGCCGCTATCTCTCGGTCGCCGAGGACGGCTACGTGCGCGCCTCCGCCGACCAGCCCGGCGGCTGGATCGTGCAGGAGACGTTCCGGCTCGAACCGCACGCTGACGGTCACCTCCTGAGGCACACGGGAACGGGTCGTCCGGTCCAGGTCGCCGCCGACGGCGTGAAGGTTGCCGCGGACACCGGAGAGACCACCGCCGTCCCGGACGCCGCGGTCTTCGAGGTGGTCGTCGCCGAGCGCGGCGAGGACGCGGTGACGCGGGTGGCGTCGGCGGCGGACGTGGTCGTCGTGGTCGCGGGCAACGACCCGCACATCAACGGCCGCGAGACCGAGGACCGTACGACGCTGCGCCTGCCCGGCCAGCAGGAACGGCTGCTGCGCGCGGCCCGCGCCGCCAACCCGGCGACCGTGCTCGCGCTGGTGTCCGCCTACCCGTACGCGGTCGACGCCGACTCCCTCCCGGCGGTGCTGTGGACCGCGCACGGGGGCCAGGCGGCCGGCACCGCACTGGCCCGGGTCCTCGCGGGGGACGTCTCCCCGGCGGGCCGGCTCCCGCAGACCTGGTACGCCGACGACGCCGACCTCGCCGGCCTCCTCGACTACGACGTGATCGGCGGCCGCCAGACCTACCTGTACTTCGAGGGGACGCCGCTGTTCCCCTTCGGGCACGGCCTGTCCTACGCGTCCTTCGGTTACGCGGACCTGGCGGCGGAGGCCGGAGACGGGACGGTGTCCGTGTCCTTCACGGTCACCAACACCGGTGAGACGGCCGCGGACGAGGTGGCCCAGCTCTACGTCCGTGCCGAGGCCCCGTCGGTTCCGCGTCCGCGCCGCGAGCTGCTTGCCCACCGCCGGTTCACCCTCGCCCCGGGCGCCTCGACGCGGGTCGCCTTCGAGGTCCCGCTGTCCGCCCTCGCGTTCTGGGACGTCGCGCACGGCCGGTGGCGGCTGGAACCGGGCCCGTACGCCCTGCTGGTGGGCGCCTCCAGCGAGGACGTGCGGCTGTCGACGACCGTCACCGTCGACGGCGAGCCGGCCGCACCGCGCCCGGTCGGCGAACGCGGCCTGGAGGCGGCCGACTTCGACGAGCAGAGCGGCACGGAGATCGTCGACCGGACGAAGGCGGCGGGTGACGCGGTGATGCCGACGGCCGGAGGGACGGGCGAACTGCTCTACCGCTCCTGCGACTTCGGCGCCGGTGTGACGCGGACGACCCTGTCGGTCGCGGGCACCGGCACCGTCGAGATGTCCCTCGACGGAGGGCCGTGGACGGCGGCACCCTCGCCGGCCGCGCCGACCGCGGGGCCGTACGACTACACGGAGCTGGACGGCGCCTTCACCGCCGGGGGCGTCCACGACCTCCGCATCAGACTGCGCGGCTCACTGCGGCTCGCGCACGTCGGCTTCTCCGGTTGAGGGTCCGGAGAGGTCCGGCACGGGGACGGGGCCCGGTACCGGTGGCCAAGAGCTACCGGCCCCGGGCCCCCGACTCGTGTCCCGCTCGGACCAGGCCCAGCTCGTAGGCGACGATCACCGCCTGGGCGCGGTCGCGCAGCTCCAGCTTGGCGAAGAGCCGGTTGATGTGGGTCTTCACGGTGTGGTCGGTGATGGTGAGGTGTGCCGCGATCTCCGCGTTGGACAGGCCGCGCGCGATCAGGGTCAGCACCTCCGTCTCCCGGGCCGTGAGGTCGGCGGCCGCGGGGACGGGCAGCCGCGAGCCGCGCGCGTGCACGAACTCGGCGATCAGCCGCTTGGTGATCTCCGGCGACAGAAGGGCGTTGCCGCTCGCCACCACCCGTACCGCGTGCAGCAGTTCGGGAAAGGTGGCGTCCTTGAGCAGGAAGCCGCCCGCCCCGGCCGCGAGCGCGTCGTAGACGTACTCGTCGAGGCCGAAGGTGGTCAGCATCAGCACCTTCGTCGCGCCGCCGGAGTCGGCCAGGATCTCGCGGGCCGCGTCGATGCCGTTCTTGTGCGGCATCCGGATGTCCAGGAGCGCGAGGTCGGGCCGGGTGTCGCGGGCCGCCCGCACCGCCTGCGCCCCGTCCTCCGCCTCGGCGACGACCTCGATGTCCTCCTGGGTGGCCAGGAGGTTCACGAAGCCGGTGCGGACGACCGCCTGGTCGTCGGCGACCAGTGCCCTGATCACGCGCTGCTCCCTTGCTCGTCCCCCATCGCTCGCCCGCTCCCCCACGGCAGCTCCGCCTCCACCAGGAATCCGCCGTCCGGTCCCGCCCCCGCACTGAGCCGGCCGCCGACCAGGGCGGCCCGCTCCCGCATTCCGGTCAGGCCGTGCCCCGTGCCGCCGGCGGAACGGGAGCCGGACCCGGCCCCGGTGCGGGGACCGTCGTCGCGGACGCGGAGGGTGAGCAGCCGGTCGGCGCCGTAGTCGACCTCGACCACGGTACGGGCGCCGGGGGCGTGCTTGCGCGCGTTGGTCAGCGCCTCCTGCGCGATCCGGTAGGCGGACAGCTCCCACGCGGCGGGCAGCGACACCCGCTCGCCGGTGATCCGCAACTCGGCCGTGCCGCCCACCGCCCGGTGCTGCTCGACCAGTTCGGGGAGATGATCGAGCGTGGGCTGCGGCGCGGTGAGGGTGGCGGGTCCGGTGTCGCCCTGGGGCGTGCGCAGGACGCCGAGCAAGCGGCGCAGTTCGGCCATCGAGGAGCGGGCGGTGCCGGCGATCTGCTGGAAGCCGTCGCGGGCCTCCGGGGTGAGTCCGGGCGTGGTGTACGTGGCGCTCTCGGCCTGGACCGCGATCATCGACACCGAGTGGGAGACGATGTCGTGCAGTTCGCGGGCGATCGCGGCGCGTTCCGCCTCGGCGGCCTGCTGCCGCTCCATGGCGATCAACTTGGCCTGCGCCAGACCGCGTTCGATGCGCGTCTCCTCCCGGGAGCGGACCGCGTCGCCCATCATCACCGCCCCGAAGACGACCACGGTGAGCAGGAACGACTCGGCGAAAAGGCTCAGCGACCCCTTCTCCCACAGCGCCGGCACCGGCAGGTCCATCCGCGACCAGGTGTTGATGTGGACCAGGTTGACGCACAGCGCGCCGAGCGCGCCGCCCGCGACGGTGAGGGCCGGGTGCAGCACCCGGTTGCGGCCCAGCGAGTAGCAGCCGGTCAGCCCGCTCACCATGATCGAGACGTACAGGTTGACGTCGCCGGCGAAGCCGATCAGCCCCGCCGCGACCGTGAGCATCGCGACGGGCGGGAAGGAGCGCCGCCACATCAGCGAGGCCGCGGACACCAGCGCTCCGAGGGTGGTGGTCACGCCGCCCGGAATGGCGATCAGCTCCACCACCGCGCCCGCCGTCACGGCGCCGCCGGTGATCCAGGGGTAGGCGGGTGCCGCGATCCAGTCGCGCAGCCGCTGTTGGGGCGACGTCCTCATCCCCCCATGATCCCGGCCGCGGCCGAGGCGCGCGTCACCGCTCGGGTGGAGTCTCAGTGCGGATGTCGTACCACGGGTTGAGTCCCGGGTGCGGAGCCTCGGTTGACGCCCTGCGACCTGCGGATTCCTAGCGTCGACGGACATGGGGAAGACCTTTGGGGAACGAGTCGCCGGGTGCGTGCCGCGCCCCGTCGAACGGTATGCGTGGGCCGGGTGCGCGGTGGCGGCGACGGGCTTCGCCCTGGTCTCCGGCCCGGCGACGCACCGGGTGTGGGGATGGTCGGCCGGGGCGGGGTACGCGCTCGCGGCGCTCCTTGCCTCGGGGCCCGGGCCGCTCCGGGCGGCTCGCGCGGCGGCGGTCGCGGGGGCCGCGGTACTGCCGCTCGTCGGCCTGGTGGCGGCGGGGCTCGGGCAGTCCGAGGTCGCCGTGGTCGAGCGCTCCGGGCGGCTGCTGGCCGCCACCGGGAGCCCGTACGTCACGGCCCCCGCGGCCGTGGGCGACTTCAACCCCTACCTGCCGGGGATGGCGCTCTTCGGCGTCCTGCCGGGTGATCCGCGCTGGTGGACGGGGGGCGCGTTCGTCGGGGCCCTCGTCGCCGCCGGAGTGCGCCGTGTCGGACCGCTGCTCGCCTGCCCCCTGGTCGCGCTGCCCCTCGCGGTGGGCGGCGTCGACCTGCCGGTGGCCGGACTGATGTGCCTGGGCCTCGCACAGGCCGGGCGGGGCCGCCCGGGCGGGGCCGGCCTCGCGCTCGGAGCCGCCGCCGCCCTGAAGTGGACCGGCTGGCTCGCGCTGCCGGTGGCCCTGGCGCTGATCGCCGTACGGCAGGGCGGCCGGCCCGCGCTGCGGTGTGCGGGCACGTGCCTGGGTACGGCGTCGGCGGTGGTCCTGCCCGTCGCACTCACCGATCCCGCGGGCTTCTTCCGGAACGTCGTCGCCTTCCCGTTCGGGCTCACCGCCACCGCCTCGCCCGCCGACAGCCCGCTGCCCGGTCATCTGCTCGCGGCGCACGTACCCGGCGGCACGGTGATCGCGCTCGCCCTCCTGACGGTCGGCGCACTGCTGATCGGCGGCTCGCTCGCGCTACGCCCGCCGGAGACGCTGCGCGCGGCGGCCGGGCGGCTCGCGCTCGGTGTGGGCCTGGCGACGGTCCTGATGCCGGCGACGCGCTTCGGCTACCTGGTCTACCCGATGGTCCTGGCCGTCCTGGCCCACGGGACGGTGCACCGCGACACCGGCGTCACCGGCCGCACCGTCGAGAGGAACGCCGCATGACGGACGACGCCCGCACCCGGGGCCGCACGCTGATCGTCACCAACGACTTCCCGCCCCGGCAGGGTGGCATCGAGACCTTCGTCCGGGAGCTGGCCGATCGCTTCCCGCCCGACGAGGTGGTCGTCCTCACCTCCACGCCGACGGCCACGGCGGACCGCGACGCCCGCTTCCCGTACCCGGTGATCCGCGACCCGGCCCGCACCCTCCTGCCCACCCCGCGCGCGACCGAGCACGCCGCGGAGGTGGCCCGCCGGTACGGCTGCGACCGGGTGTGGTTCGGCGCGGCGGCGCCCCTCGCGCTGATGGCGGGACGGCTGCGCCGTACGGCGGGGATCCGCACCGCCGTCGCCACCACCCACGGCCACGAGGTGTGGTGGGCCCGCGTGCCGGGACCCCGGAGCCTGCTGCGCCGCCTCGGCGCCCGGGTGGACACGCTGACCTGGCTGGGCGACAGCACCCGGGGCCCGATCGAGGCGGCCCTCGCCCCCGGCACCCGCACCGCCCGCCTGGTCCCCGGCGTGGACACCGGGGCCTTCCACCCGGCCGTCGACGGCACCCCGGTCAGGACGAGGTACGGCCTGGGCCACCGCCCCGTGGTCCTCTGCGCGGCCCGGCTGGTCCCGCGCAAGGGCCAGGACACCCTGATCAGGGCGCTGCCCTGGGTGCGCAGGGCGGTGCCGGACGCCGTACTGCTCCTGGTCGGTGACGGTCCCCACGGCTCCGGGCTCCGGCAACTGGCGCTGCGGGAGGGCGTTCTGGACGCGGTCTTCTTCGCCGGCGGCCATCCCCACCACGCGCTCCCGGCGTTCTACGCCGCCGCCGACGCCTTCGCGATGCCCTGTCGTACGCGCAGGGCCGGTCTGGAGGTGGAGGGCCTGGGCATCGTGTACCTGGAGGCCGCCGCCTCCGGGCTGCCGGTCGTCGCGGGCGACTCGGGCGGCGCCCCCGACACGGTGCTCGAGGGCGAGACCGGGTACGTCGTCGACGGCCGTTCGGTCGCGGCGACGGCGGACCGGCTGATCAGGCTCCTGCGCGATCCCCGGCTCGCCCGGGCCATGGGCGAGGAGGGGCGCCGCCGGGTGCGCGCCGAGTGGTCCTGGGACCACTCGTACGCGACGCTGCGGCACCTGCTGGCGGGGCGTACGGCGGGCTGCCGCACGGTGGGGCCGCGGCCTCCGCACGCGCACCGGCCGACGGCCCCCGGCACCTGACGGGGGAGTCGCACCCCGACGGCTCGGCGCGGGGTGTGACCCGCTGTCAGAGAGCCAGCCCCGTGAGGACCAGCACCCGCTCGTAGGTGTAGTCGTCCATCGCGAAGCGCACGCCCTCGCGGCCCACACCGGACTGCTTGGCGCCGCCGTACGGCATCTGGTCGGCGCGGTAGGAGGGGACGTCGCCGATGACGACGCCGCCGACCTCCAGGGCGCGGTGGGCGCGGAAAGCGGCCTGGAGGTCGTGGGTGAACACGCCCGCCTGGAGGCCGTACTTGGAGTCGTTGACGGCGGCGAACGCCTCGGCCTCGCCGGACACCTTCTGCACGCTGAGCACCGGGCCGAAGACCTCCTCGCGGGCGAGGGTGGTGCCGGCGGGCAGGTCGGTGAGGACCGTCGGGGCGTAGGAGGCGCCGTCGCGCTTGCCGCCGGTGAGGAGCTTCGCGCCCGCGTCGACGGCCTCCCGCACCCACGCCTCCACGCGCTCGGCGGCGGCCTCGCTGACCAGCGGGCCGACGTCCGTGGCGTCGTCGTTCGGATCGCCGGTGACCTGGGCCTCGACGGCGGCGACGATGCGGGGCAGCAGACGGTCGTAGACGGCGGCGTCGGCGATGACACGCTGCACGGAGATGCAGGACTGGCCGCCCTGGTAGTTGGAGAAGGTCGCGATGCGCGCCGCGGCCCGGTCCAGGTCCTCGTCGCTCGCCCAGTCCCCGAGGACGACGGCCGCGCCGTTGCCGCCCAGCTCCAGGGTGCAGTGCTTGCGGGGCACCGAGTCCATGATCGCGTAGCCGACGGTCTCGGAGCCGGTGAAGGAGATGACCGGCAGGCGCTCGTCCTGGACGAGGGCTGGCATCCGGTCGTTGGGGACCGGGAGGATGCTCCACGAGCCGGCGGGCAGTTCGGTCTCGGCGAGCAGCTCGCCGAGGATCAGGCCGGAGAGGGGGGTGGCGGGGGCCGGCTTGAGGATGATGGGGGCGCCGGCGGCGATCGCGGGGGCGATCTTGTGGGCGCAGAGGTTGAGGGGGAAGTTGAAGGGCGCGATGCCGAGGACGACGCCCTTCGGGAAGCGGCGGGTGAGGGCGAGGCGGCCCTGACCGCCGGCGTCCGTGTCGAGGCGCTGGGCCTCGCCGCCGTTGAAGCGTCGGGCCTCCTCGGCGGCGAAGCGGAACACGGAGACCGCGCGGCCGACCTCGCCGCGGGCCCACTTGATCGGCTTGCCGTTCTCGGCGGAGATCAGACGGGCGATCTCCTCGGTGCGCTCCACCAGGCGGCGGCTGACGTGGTCGAGCGCGGCGGCGCGGGTGTGGGCGGGGGTGGCGGCGAAGTCCTCGCGGACGGCGTACGCGGCGGCCACGGCCTCTTCGACCTGGGCGTCGGTGGGGAGGCTCACCGTGCCGACGGTGGTGCCGTCCCAGGGGGAGGTGACGTCGAAGCCGGACTCGCCGGTGGCCTGGCGGCCGGCGAGCCAGAAGGCGTGGGTGGAAGTCATTGTCGAGTCCCGGCCCTTCCGCGTTGTTGGTGGTGGTGACTGCGGGTGCGGGTCCACGGTAGGGCGGGGCGGGGCGAGGGGCGTTTGTCCGGGGTGTAGTGGTGGGGGCGGGGTGTTCGACGTGGTGGCCAGGTGGGGTGTCAGTCCGGTGCCGTCGCTTTCAGGGCCAGCCAGAGCTCCATGCGTACGTCCGGGTCGTCCAGGGAACGGCCGAGGATCTCCTCCACGCGGCGCATCCGGTAGCGCAGGGTGTGGCGGTGGACGCCGAGGTCGGCGGCGGCCGCGTCCCACTGGCCGTGGCGGGCGAGCCAGGCACGCAGGGAGGCCACCAGGTCGCCGCGGCCGGTGGCGTCGTGGTCGCGCAGCGCCCGCAGGAGGCCGTCGGCGAAGGCGCGTACCGCGTCGTCGGCGAGGAGCGGCAGGACGGAGCCCGCCGCCACGTGCTCGTGCTCCACGCAGACGCGGCCGCGCCTGCGGGCCACCGAGAGTGCCTGTTCGGCCTGCTTGTACGCGGCGGACGCGGCGATGGGTCCGGACGGTGCCGACAGACCGACGACCAGGCTCTCCTCGTCGCCGCCCGCGAGGGACTCGGACGCCGGGCGGGCGGCCTCCAGGGCCGACGCGTGCTCGACGCAGGCGGCGACGGCCGCGCCCCCGTCGGTGGCCAGCACCACCAGGCGTTCGCCGTCGGGGACGACCAGGACCGCCTCGCCGGCCCGGGCCGCCGCGGACTCCACGACCTCGGTGAGGGTGCCGAGGGGGTCGCCGCCCGTCTCGGCGGCCGTGTCACCGGCGGATTGCGCGGCCGTGGAGGCCCTGGTCCTGGCCGCCGGGGACTCGGCGACGGCGATCCGGAACGGCGCGTCCAGCAGGCCGCCGTACAGGTCGCCGGCGACGGTGCGCGCGTGGTCGGGTTCGCCGGCCAGCAGCATGCGCAGGACGGCCCCGTCGATGCGGAGCCCCGCCTCGTGCAGGGACCGGGAGCGCTCCGTGGTGAGGGTCAGCAGGGCGATGGCGGAGTGGACGGCGTACCGCTCGGCGGTGCCGGGGGCGGCGGCCGTGCCGACCGCGAGCGCGGAGCGGGGCCTGCGGGAGGTGCCCAGGGAGTGCAGCTCGACCCGGTCGGCGTTCTCCGGGTGCTCGGCGTTCGCGGTGCCGCCGACGACGGAGGAGGCGGGAGCGGGCCGCTCGCGCAGCCGTTGCACGTCCGCGGTGAGCCGCGCCGCCCTGCGGCCCGCCCACTCCGGTGCCGCGGCGACGACGGCGCCCGAGGCGTCGTACAGCGCCGCCCAGCCGTCGACCTGGGCGGCGAGCGCGGCCAGCAGGCCCTCCGGGCCGTCGGTCAGGGCCCGCCGGGTCAGCTCGCGCTGGGCGGCGAAGCCCGCGGTGACCGCGCGGTACTGGTCGGCGGCGATGGCGGCGGAGACGGCCTTGCTGATGGCGAGGAAGGGGGTGCGGCGCGGTACCTCGAGGAGCGGCAGCCCTTCCTGCCGGGCCGCTTCCACCAGGGCCCGGGGGATGTCGTCGTAGTTGACCCCGACGGCGAAACCCAGCCCCACCACTCCGGCGCCCACCAGCCGCTTCACGTAGCGGTGCATCGCCTCGGCGTCCTCGGCGTCCAGCTTGAGCGCGGTGATCAGCAGCAGCTCCCCGCCCTCCATGTAGGGCACGGGGTCGGCGAGTTCGCTGACGTGGGCCCAGCGCACCGGCACGTCGAGGCGGTCCTCGCCGGCGCGCACGGTCAGCTTGAGCGCCGAGTGGTGGACGAGCGAGGCGAGCGTCGGGGGCATGGGGCCTTGGCCTTCGGGTCTGCGTCGGGGGCGTGAGGCTGTCGCGGGGTCGGTGGTCGGTGTGGAGTCGCTGTGATCTTTTGGCCGCCGCGTATGAACGACCTGTGTCGATTCTGCCTCACTGTACGGTCCCCGGGTGCCCGCCCCGGCCCATGGGGCTCACCCGTGCAGGTCGACCAGCAGCGGTGGTGCGTGCTCCCCCTTGACGCTGGTCAGCGACAGCACGGCGTGCCCGGCCGGCACGGCGTGCGCCAGTTCGGAGGCCGACCAGCGTTCCCGCTCCACCTGGCGGACGGTCACGGCGTCCGTGGTCACCGCCTTGCCCGTCACCAGTTTCCGCACGGCGTGGAAGAACCGGGTCATCGGCTGGTCGGCGAAGACCGTGTGCTTGGCGACCTCGGTCGTCTCCACCCACTCGGTGCCCCAGGACTGCGCGAACCGGCTGCCGTCCCAGGTGGAGACCCCGCAGAAGGCCATGCGACAGCCGACGGCTCCGTACAGCGGGCCGTGCAGCGCCTCCGGTACGTCGCCGACGGTGCGCAGGGCGAGCAGCACACCCGCGTTCTGCGAGCGCAGTCCCTGGATGCGGCGCACGGACTGCGGCGTGACCGCACCCGTCGCGTCGTCCAGGACCAGGCAGACGAAGTGCTCCCGGCGGCCTTCCCTGACGACGGCGTGGAACTGCGCGAGGACCAGCCGGGTGATCAGCCGGGCGGCCTCGTCGTGTCCGCGCTCGGGGACGTCGATCCGGACCCGCAGCGGATGGTGGGCGATCGCCCGCAGGGAGAACGGCCGGGCCGTTCCGCGGCCGCCGAAGAAGTCGGCGAACACCGGGCGGTTCAGCAGCGCCAGCCGGTCCGCCAGGGCCCGGCCCGCGTCACCCGGCGCGCCGGTCTGCCGCAGGCGCGCGTCGAGTTCGCGGCGCATGACGTCGTTCCCGCTCGCCGCGAGCGCTTCCCCGAGCCGGGACAGCGCCGTCTCCTCGCCCTCCAGCAGCGCGTGCAGTTCCGGCAGGGAGGGAAATCGGCCGTGCACCGCCCGGAACGGGCCCAGCAACTGGGCCAGGGTGGTGACGGCGCCCTGAGCTCCGACCGTGTCGAGGTCGCCCACCAGGGCTTCGGCGAGGATCGCGGCCGCGTCGTCCGGGTCGCCGGACTCGGCGTACAGGTCCAGGTCGTGCGCCGAGGACGGGTCGCCGATGCGGATGATCACGTCGAAGGCCTCGTCGTCGCACACGGGGGCCCCGGGGGCGGACACCACCACCACCGCGCAGCCCCCGGTGAGCGCGCGCAGCGCGAGCGCCTCGGTCACCGGCTGGACGAGGGAGCGGGTCTTGCCCGACCCGGGAGGGCCCACGGCCAGCAGCGAGGTGCCGAGCACATCCGGGTCGAGGGCCGCCCCGGCGTCCCGGTAGGGCAGCGGGGTCTGCTCGGCGGCCGACCAGCGGCCGATGCGCACCTGCCCGGTCAGCAGGTCGTGGCGGGCGGACCGGCGCCGCAGGTCCCGGGCACCGGACGGGTGGGTCCAGGCGGCGCCGCCCCGGCGCAGCACGGTGTCGCGGAACGCGTCCAGTGTGGCGCCGCGCCGAGCGGCGGCGAAGGCGTGCTCGACCCGCGTGCAGTCGACGTCGTTCATGCTGCCGCGGACGACCTCACCGGTGAGCAGGTCGGCGGCCTCGTACTGGCCGACGTCCCGCAGCGCGGGCCACTGCGAGCGGGGCCGGGCCTGCGGGGTGGCCGCGGTGGGGACGGCCCGGCGGGCGGCGAGCAGGGTCCGCGCGTACGGCAGCCAGCCTCCGAGGCGGGCGAACGGCCACAGCACGAGCAGGGTGACGACCACGTACAGCGTGTCCGTGTACAGGCGGGATGCCATCAGGTCGTAGCCGTCCGAGACGAGCACGGTGAAGGAGAGCAGCGGATCGACGACGGGCACCGGGGACCATCCGACCACCGGGAAGGCGTCGGGGAAGACGAAGCTCAGGACCAGGAGGGCCAGAAGTGCCGCGATCAGGGCGCGCGCGGGCTGGGGCCTGCGGGCCACGTAGTGGCTGACGACGGCGCGCCAGCTGCCGAGCACGGCCACGAGGAGAACGAGCGCGGCGAAGGCGAGACCCTCGTAGATCACCAGGGCTTCGGCACCCGGAGAGGGCACGTTCCGCCCCTCGAACACCTTGGGCGAGGCGAGCGTGCCGCCCCACCACCAGTCGTCCGGCGTGAACAGACGCAGGAGGGCGTACTGGTAGGAGGTGACACCGCGCCGCCACAGCGACCAGACCAGCATCGCCAGGCCGAGCGGAACCAGCATGCCGACGACCGTCACGGGTGCGACCCGCTGCGGAGTCTCCTTGGGGGGCCGGTAACCGAACCGCCAGATCCCGGTACGGGCGGCCGGCCTCTCCGTGTCGAGCCAGGTGGCGACGGCGGACGCGGGCCGGGGAGCGTGCCCGGGCACGGCGGGCACACCCGGCGCACCCGCCGGCCGGGGAGGCACCGCGGGCGCCTCCGCGGGCATCTCGGGAGGTCCCGCCGGACGCGGTACCGGATTCGCATGCGTGCCCCGCGCGTCCCGGGTCCCGTCGCCGTCCATCGCCCTTGCCCCCTGACCTGCCGCTCCGTCCACCATCAGCGAGCCAATCTAACGCGCCCCCAGGGGGAGTTCACCGCTTACGCGGCCGGGCCCGCGTCGACGTGTCCACATGTCGCCGTTCCGGCCACCTGTCCATGTCGGACAAGCGACCGCTCGGACAACGCCCACATGGAGCATGCCCACCCCACGGCGCCGGTCCTAGCCTGCGAGAAAAGAAGGCAAGCGTTCGTAAGATCCCGCAGATCGCGCAAGACCCCAGGAGCCCTCATGACCGCACTTCCGCAGGAGCGCCGCGTCGTCACCGCCATTCCCGGCCCGAAGTCGCAGGAGCTGCAGGCCCGCCGTACGGCCGTGGTCGCGCAGGGTGTGGGCTCCACGCTGCCCGTCTTCGTGGCGCGCGCCGGTGGCGGTGTCATCGAGGACGTCGACGGCAACCGTCTGATCGACTTCGGTTCCGGCATCGCGGTGACCTCCGTCGGCGCCTCCGCCGAGGCCGTCGTGCGCAAGGCGTCCGCACAGCTCGCCGACTTCACCCACACCTGTTTCATGGTCACGCCGTACGAGGGCTACGTCGCCGTCGCCGAGGCGCTGGCCGAGCTGACGCCGGGCGACCACGCCAAGAAGTCGGCGCTGTTCAACAGCGGCGCCGAGGCCGTCGAGAACGCCGTCAAGATCGCGCGTGCGTACACCAAGCGGCCGGCCGTCGTCGTCTTCGACCACGGGTACCACGGCCGGACCAACCTGACGATGGCCCTGACCGCGAAGAACATGCCGTACAAGCACGGCTTCGGCCCCTTCGCCCCCGAGGTCTACCGCGTGCCGGTCGCCTACGGCTACCGCTGGCCGACCGGCGCGGAGAACGCCGGCCCGGAGGCCGCCGCGCAGGCGATCGACCAGATCACCAAGCAGGTCGGCGCGGAGAACGTGGCCGCGATCATCATCGAGCCGGTGCTCGGCGAGGGCGGCTTCATCGAGCCGGCCAAGGGCTTCCTGCCGGCGATCCGCGAGTTCGCCTCGGACAACGGCATCGTCTTCGTCGCGGACGAGATCCAGTCCGGCTTCTGCCGTACCGGCCAGTGGTTCGCCTGCGAGGACGAGGGCATCGTCCCGGACCTGATCACGACGGCGAAGGGCATCGCGGGCGGCCTGCCGCTGTCCGCCGTCACCGGCCGCGCCGAGATCATGGACGCCGCGCACTCCGGCGGCCTCGGCGGCACCTACGGCGGCAACCCGGTGGCCTGCGCGGGCGCGCTCGGTGCCATCGAGACGATGAAGGAGCTGGACCTCAACGCCAGGGCGAAGAACATCGAGGCGGTCATGAAGTCCCGCCTGGCCGCCATGGCGGAGAAGTTCGACGTCATCGGCGACGTCCGGGGCCGCGGCGCGATGATCGCGATCGAGCTGGTCAAGGACCGCGACACCAAGGAGCCGAACCCGGAGGCGACCGCCGCGCTCGCCAAGGCCTGCCACCAGGAGGGGCTGCTGGTCCTGACCTGCGGCACCTACGGCAACGTGCTGCGGTTCCTGCCGCCGCTGGTGATCGGCGAGGACCTGCTGAACGAGGGCCTCGACATCATCGAGCAGGCCTTCGCCGGTATCTGAGCGGGGCCGCCCGCGAGGCCGGGAGCCGGCCGTCCCGCCGGGGATTGCGCCGGGGCGTACGCCGGGGCGCGGGCGAGCGCCTGCGCGAGGGGTCGAACGCGCATCTGAGCTGGGCTTCGCACGCCTGGCGCAGTGACCGGCAGAGCGTGTGAAGAACGTGTGCGAGGTGGATGTCAGGACGCCGATGGCCCTGTCCTGAGCGCACCCCCTGCCGTAGGTTCTACGCAGATGAGAGATGGACCCGCCCACAGGGGACTGTGGGCGGATCATCAGGACGGGGCCTCCCCAGCTTCGACCTGGTCGTGCCTCGCGCACACAACCGGAGCCCGCGGGTTCCGGCTTCCTCACCGATCGGACGGTCGCCCGCCCCAAACCCCCCGGGGCGCGCGGCGTTCCGGTCAGGACGGCCGCCTCGGCACTCGGGACGGTGGTTCACCGAAGGGCCGACACACTCCCCCCCTTGTGCCGGCCCTTCGGTGTTCACTCCCCAGGCTTCACTCCCCCGGCTTCACGCCCCGGTTCCTCCCCGGTGATGCGGGCGAGCAGGGCGCGGGCCTCGCCGGTGCGCGGATGGGACGGGTGCAGCTGCCGTTCGCAGTCGGCCAGCGACCGTCGTACGGCGTCCTCCGCCTCGGTGCGGCGTCCCAGTCCGTACAGGGCCTCGGCGGTGACCAGGTCCGGGTACCCGCCGGCGTAACGGGCGGCGGCTGCGTGCCCCGGCGGACCTCGGCCAGCGCCTCCTCGTAGCGGCCCTGCCCGTTCAGCCCGTGCGCCAGCGTGGTGTGCAGGACGCCGGCGGCGGGCCCTTTCGCCCGGGGCAGGTTGCCGCGGGCGACCGCCTCCGCCTCCTCGTGGCGGCCCAGCCCGCACAGCACGACGGCCAGGTGCCCCAGGGTGTTGATCTCCAGCGCCGCGACCGGGGCGCGGTGGGCGATCTGGTTCAGCTCCCTCAGGACGCCGTTCGCCTCGGTCTCCGCCTCCGTGTAGCGCCGCAGAGCGGACAGGGCGACCACGCGGTTGCTGCGGGCGATCAGTCGCAGCATCCGCGAGTTGAGGCCGACCGGCTCCAGTTCCGCGACGAGCGCGTCCAGTTCGTCCAGCGCCTCGGCCATCCGGCCGTGCATGACGGCCGCTCCGGTGGCCAGCACCCTCGCCTCCCAGTGCGGCGGACGCCTGCGCCAGGGGCGCCGCGGGAGCGCGGCCAGGGCCCGTGCCTCGGCCTCGACCTCCTCGTACCGCCCCTCACTGGTCATCGCCTTCAGGCGGGCGAAGGTCTCTCCCCACCGACTGTCCCGTGCCGTTCGTATGGTCGTCACGGGCGGTGAGAATACGGGAGGGCGGACCTGCGAAGCTGGGCGTCATGCCGGTTCCCGCCCGCTCCCGCGTCCTGCCCGCCCTCGTCGGGCTGCCCGCCCTCCTCTTCGCCCTGATCACCTGGCAGGTCGTCGCCGACGGCCCGCTGGCCGGGGCGGACGAGCGGCTGAGCGGGGCGCTCGTCCACCCCGACCGGCTCTCCGAGCTGCTGTCCGACCTGGGCAACGTACAGGTGGCCGTGCCGGTCCTGGCCGTGGCGCTGGTGTACGCGGCGTGGCACGGGCGGGCCTCGGGTGCGGACCGCTGGTGGGTGCCGCCCCTCGCGGGGGTGGTGGCGATGGCCCTGGTGCCGGCGCTGGTCGCGCCGCTGAAGGAGTGGACCGACCGCCCCGGCACCCCGGCGGTGCCGCCGGCGACCGGCTACTACCCCTCCGGTCACACCGCCACGGCGGTCGTCGCGTACGGCACGGCGACGCTGCTGCTGTTGCCGCTCTTGCGCTCGCCCGCCGTACGCCGGACGCTGGTCGTGCTGTGTGCCGTACTGGTGCTGGGCACCTCCTACGGGCTGGTGCGGCGGGGTTACCACTGGCCGCTGGACGTGGTGGCGAGCTGGTGCCTGGGCGTGGTGCTGCTCGCGGGGGTCCGGACGGTGGCCCGCCGGACCCCGGGCGGCGGCCGGACCCCGGCGGGGGTCAGCCGAAGTAGGCGTCGAAGTTCTTCTGGAACTCCCAGTTCGAGTAGCGGTCCCAGTTGATCGACCACGTCATCAGGCCGCGCAGGGCGGGCCAGGTGCCGTGGGTCGCGTACGAGCCGCAGTCGGTCTTCTTGGTCAGGCAGTTCAGGGCCTTGTTCACCTCGGCCGGGGAGACGTGGCCGTTGCCCGCCTGGGTGGAGGCCGGCATGCCGATGGCGACCTGGTCCGGGCGCAGCGGCGGGAAGACGTTGTTCGCGTCGCCCGCGACCGGGAAGCCGGTGAGCAGCATGTCGGTCATCGCGATGTGGAAGTCGGCGCCGCCCATGGAGTGGTACTGGTTGTCGAGGCCCATGATCGGGCCCGAGTTGTAGTCCTGGACGTGCAGCAGGGTCAGGTCGTCGCGCAGGGCGTGGATGACCGGCAGGTAGGCCCCGGCCCGCGGGTCCTGGCCGCCCCACTTGCCGGTGCCGTAGTACTGGTAGCCGAGCTGGACGAAGAAGGTCTCCGGGGCCATGGTCAGCACGAAGTCGTCGCCGTACTCGGCCTTGAGGGTCTTCACGGCCGAGATGAGGTTGACGATGACGGGGGTCTTCGGGTTCTTGAAGTCCGTGTCGTCGGCGTTCAGGGAGAGGGAGTGGCCCTCGAAGTCGATGTCGAGGCCGTCCAGTCCGTACTCGTCGATGATCGCGGAGACGGACGAGACGAACTTGTCGCGGGCGGCGGTGGTGGTGAGCTGCACCTGGCCGTTCTGGCCGCCGATGGAGATGAGCACCTTCTTGCCGGCCGCCTGCTTGGCCTTGATCGCGGCCTTGAACTCGGCGTCGCTCTCCACGTTCGGGCACTCGGCGACCGGGCAGCGCTCGAAGCGGATGTCCCCGGAGGTGACCGAGGTGGGTTCGCCGAAGGCCAGGTCGATGACGTCCCAGCTGTCGGGCACGTCGGCCATGCGCGTGTAGCCGGAGCCGTTGGCGAAGCTGGCGTGGAGGTAGCCGACCAGGGCGTGCGCCGGGAGGTCGGAGGAGCCGCCGCCGTCGTCCGGGCGCTGGGCGGTGGTCGCCGTGACCGTGGCCGAACGCGCCGACTCACCGGCGTCGTTGACCGCGGTGACCTGGAAGGAGTACGCCGTCGAGGGGGTCAGGCCGGACACCGTGGTGGAGGTGCCCGTGACCGTGCTGACCTTGGCGCCGTCGCGGTAGACGGCGTAGCCCGTCGCGCCCGGCACCGGTGACCAGGACAGGGCGACGCTGGAGGAGGTCACCGAGCCGGCCTTCAGGCCGCCGGGGGCCGCCGGGGGCTGACCCGTCTCGCCGCCGGGGCCGGTGAGGGAGATGTCGTCGGCGTGATAGGCGCCGGTGCCGTACCAGCCGTGGGTGTAGA
Source organism: Streptomyces sp. CCM_MD2014 (assembly GCF_000772045.1). Taxonomy (GTDB): domain Bacteria; phylum Actinomycetota; class Actinomycetes; order Streptomycetales; family Streptomycetaceae; genus Streptomyces; species Streptomyces salinarius. The sequence goes on from NZ_CP009754.1 coordinate 2,570,727, forward strand.
TCGTGACCTTGGTGGTCGACGGACCGGTGCGGAACGTGGTGGTGAGCTGCTGCCAGTCGGGGGCGGACTGGGCCCAGGTGGAGACGTCGGTGGTGCCGGTGCCGCTCGCGCCCAGGTAGACGTAGGCGCCCTGGACGTAGCCGGAGAGCGTGTACTGCGAGTCCGGTTTGACGGACACCGTCTGTGCGCAGCGGGCGTTGTCGGCGCCCGCCGGGGTGGCCTTCAGCGCCGCCGTGCCGCCGTGCACGGGTGAGGTCACGGTCGTGCCCGCCGTACAGGTCCAGCCGTCGAGGGCGGACTCGAAACCGCCGTTGCGGGCGAGGTCCGCGTCGGCCGCACGGGCGGCCGACGTGAGCGCGGTCAGACCGGACGCGGCGAGGGCCGCGGCCGTGAGCACCGTGACGAGGGGGCGACGGGAGAGAGGTCTGGCGCGTTGTACGCGTGCGCGTTCCACAAGTGCCTCCGGACATGGGGGAGATGGGGAGGGTGGAGCGCGCCCAATTTGGTCCAGACCAATTCTGTTGTCAACCCCTCGTGCACGTCACTCCCGCCGCCCCTCGCCCTCCTCCCCCGCCAGGGCCGCCGCCGCCTCGTGCATCGCCAGCTCCAGCAGCGAGGGGTCGGTGAGCGTGCCGGTGCCGTCCGGCGGGATCAGCCAGCGGGTGCCTCCGGTCGACAGTCCACCGGGGTACGGCACCACGATCCAGGTGCCGAGCCCGGCGGTCCTGATGCCGGTGCCGACCCAGCGGGCGGCCGTTCCCGGCGGGACGAAGAAGCCCGTGCGCGCGTCGCCGAAGTCGGCGAGCACCGGGCCGGGCTGGTCCAGGACGCGGGAGAGCACGTCCAGGGTGGGATAGCCGAGCCGGCTCGGCAGGATGAGCACGTCCCAGGCCTTGCCTGCGGGCAGCAGCGCGACGCCCGAGGGGTCGCGCTCCCAGTCCCTGCGGCAGGACTCGGGATCCGGTGCGACGGATGCCAGCCACGCGACCGCCGTCTTCGCACCAGGCATGTGAAACCTCCCTTTCACTCGTCGACGCGGGGTGCGTCACGAGGGAGAGGGAGGTCTCCCGGCGGCATTACGCGGGTTGGCGCACCTCGTTGGGGTGAACCGGGTCACACGCCCGCTCACCCGGCGCGGCTCAGCTGTCGAAACCGAGCCCCAGCCGGTCCATCGTGCGCAGCCACAGGTTGCGCCGGCCGCCCTGCGCGTCCGCGCGGGCCAGCGACCACTTGGTGAGGGCGATGCCGGTCCAGGCGAAGGGCTCGGGCGGGAACGGCAGCGGCTTCCTGCGCACCATCTCCAGCTCGGTGCGCTCCGTCCGCTCCCCCGACAGCAGGTCCAGCATCACCTCGGCACCGAACCGGGTCGCGCCGACGCCGAGGCCGGTGTACCCGGCCGCGTACGCCACCTTCCCCCGGTGCGCGGTGCCGAAGAACGCGGAGAAGCGCGAGCAGGTGTCGATGGCGCCGCCCCAGGCGTGGGTGAAGCGGACGCCCTCCAGCTGCGGGAAGCAGGTGAAGAAGTGCCCGGCGAGCTTGGCGTACGTCTCGGGGCGGTCGTCGTACTCGGCGCGCACCCGGCCGCCGTAGGGGTAGACGGCGTCGTAGCCGCCCCACAGGATCCGGTTGTCGGAGGAAAGGCGGAAGTAGTGGAACTGGTTGGCGCTGTCCCCGAGGCCCTGCCGGTTCTGCCAGCCGACCGAGGCGAGCTGCGCGTCGGTGAGCGGCTCGGTCATCAGGGCGTAGTCGTAGACGGGGACGGTGTACGAGCGCACCCGCCGGACCAGGTTCGGGAAGATGTTGGTGCCGAGCGCGACCGTGCGGGCCCGGACCCCGCCGTAGGGCGTGCGTACGGCCATGCCCGCGCCGTACGGCTTGAGGGTGAGCGCCGGGGTGTGCTCGTAGACGCGGACGCCGAGGGCGAGGCAGGCGCGCTTGAGACCCCAGGCCAGTTTGGCGGGGTTGACCATCGCCACGCCGCGCCGGTCCCAGAGGCCGGCCCGGAAGGTGGGTGAGTCGACCTGTTCCCGCACGGCGTCGGCGTCCAGGTACTCGATGCCCTCGGCGAGGCCCTTGGCGCGGATCTCCCCGTACCACTCCTCCAGCTCCCGGGCCTGGTAGGGCTCGGTGGCGACGTCGATCTCGCCGGTGCGCTCGAAGTCGCAGTCGATGCCGTGGCGGGCGACCGCCTCCTCGATGGCGTCGAGGTTGCGGGCGCCCAGTTCCTCCAGCCGGTGGATCTCGTCGGGCCAGCGGGTGAGGCCGTTGGACAGTCCGTGGGTGAGGGAGGCGGCGCAGAATCCGCCGTTGCGGCCGGAGGCGGCCCAGCCCACCTCGCGGCCCTCGACGAGCACCACGTCCCGCCCCGGGTCGCGCTCCTTGGCGATCAGCGCGGTCCACAGTCCGCTGTAGCCGCCGCCGACGACCAGCAGGTCGCAGGTCTCGGCGCCGGTGAGGGCGGCCTCGGGGCGGGGGCGGCCGGGGTCGTCCAGCCAGTACGGGACCGGCTGGGCGTCCGAGAGAGATTTCGTCCAGTCGTTGCTGCGGCTCATGGCACCAGGGGCCATGATTTCAACTCCCTACGAAGACAAACCGAGATGCTTTATGCCTTGCGGCGGTTTCGGCGGTTGCCGATGACCATGGAGACCAGGACGAACAGTACGGCGATCACGAACATGGCCGTACCGACGACATTGATCTGAACGGGCGTTCCGCGCTGGGCCGATCCCCACACGAACATGGGGAAGGTGACGGTCGAACCCGCGTTGAAATTGGTGATGATGAAATCGTCGAAGGACAGCGCGAAGGCGAGCAGTGCGCCGGCCGCGATGCCGGGGGCGGCGATGGGCAGCGTGACCCGGACGAAGGTCTGGAAGGGACCGGCGTACAGGTCCTGCGCCGCCTGTTCCAGGCGTGGGTCCATCGACATCACGCGCGCCTTGACGGCCGTCACGACGAAGCTGAGGCAGAACATGATGTGGGCGATCAAGATCGTCCAGAAGCCGAGCTGAGCACCCATGTTGAGGAAGAGGGTGAGCAGCGAGGCGGCCATCACGACCTCGGGCATCGCCATCGGCAGGAAGATCAGCGAGTTGATCGCGCCCCGCGCGCGGAAGCGGTAGCGGACCAGCGCGAAGGCGATGGCGGTGCCGAGTGCGGTGGCGCCCAGCGTCGCCCAGAGGGCGATCTGGAGGCTGAGCGAGAGGGAACCGCACAGCCCGGCGACCCCGCACGGGTCCTTCCAGGCGTCCGTGGAGAACTGCTGCCATTCGTAGTTGAAGCGCCCGTTCGGTTTGTTGAACGAGAACACCGTGACGATGACGTTGGGCAGCAGAAGGTAAGCGAGCGTCAGCAGTCCGGCGATGACGACGAGATTGCGCTTCAGCCAGTTGACGAAGGCCATTTAAACCAGATCCTCCGTCCCCGACTTACGGATGTAGAAGGTGACCATGGCGAGAATCGCGGCCATGAGGACGAACGAGAGCGCGGCCGCCGTCGGATAGTCCAGCACCCGCAGGAACTGGGACTGGATCACGTTTCCGATCATTCCGGTGTCGGCCGAGCCCAGCAGGGAGGCGTTGACGTAGTCGCCGGTGGCCGGGATGAAGGTCAGCAGCGTGCCGGAGACCACGCCCGGCATCGACAGCGGGAAGGTGACCTTGCGGAAGACCGTGGAGGGCTTGGCGTACAGGTCCCCCGCCGCCTCGTGCAGCCGGCCGTCGATGCGCTCCAGGGAGGTGTAGAGCGGCAGGATCATGAACGGCAGGAAGTTGTACGTCAGACCGCAGACCACCGCGAGCGGAGTGGCCAGCACCCGGTCGCCGGAGGTCCAGCCGAGCCAGCCGGTCACGTCCAGGACGTGCAGCGTGTTCAGGGCGCCGACCACCGGGCCGCCGTCCGCGAGGATCGTCTTCCAGGCCAGGGTGCGGATCAGGAAGCTGGTGAAGAACGGCGCGATCACCAGGATCATGATCAGGTTCCGCCAGCGGCCCGCCCGGAAGGCGATGAGGTACGCGAGCGGGTAGCCGAGCAGCAGGCACAGCACGGTCGCGGAGGCGGCGTAGGCGACCGACCGCAGGAACTGCGGCCAGTACTCGGACACCGCGTCCCAGTAGGTCACGAAGTGCCAGGTGACCTTGTAGCCCTCCTCCAGCGAGCCGGTCTGCACGGAGGTGGAGGCCTGGTAGACCATCGGCGCCGCGAAGAAGACGACCAGCCACAGGATGCCGGGCAGCAGCAGCCAGTACGGCGTCCAGCGGCCGCGTTTGCGCGGGGGCTTCTGTTCGGGCGCGGTCGGGGTCAGCGGCGGCGGCGCCTCGGTGAACGTGGACATCAGGCGGCCTCGCCCTCGGCCACACCGGCGTCGATGTCCTGGGCCGCGTCGAGGCCGAAGGTGTGCGCCGGACTCCAGTGCAGGACGACCTCGGCGCCGGGTGCGAGGCGGGGGTCGCGGTCGATGTTCTGGGCGTAGACCTCGAACTCGGGGCAGGCCGCGCAGTCCACGACGTACTGGGTGGAGACCCCGATGAAACTGGTGTTGGCGATCCTGCCGGTGATGCGGTTGCGGCCCTCGGGGATGGCGCCCGCGTCGTCCGCGTGGGTGAGGCTGATCTTCTCGGGGCGGACCCCGACCAGGACCTTGCCGCCCGCCTTCGCCGGGGCGGAACACCGGGCGCCCGGCAGGACGAGCTTGTCCCCGGCCGCCTTCACGACGACGTCGTCGCCGCTGCGGGTGTCGACCTCGGCCTCGATGAGGTTGGAGGTGCCCAGGAAGTTGGCGACGAAGGTGGTCCGCGGGTTCTCGTACAGATCGGCGGGGGCGCCCAGTTGCTCGACGCGGCCCGCGTTCATCACGGCGACCTGGTCGGCCATCGTCATGGCCTCCTCCTGGTCGTGGGTGACGTGCACGAAGGTGATGCCGACCTCGGTCTGGATGCGCTTGAGCTCCAGCTGCATCTGGCGGCGCAGCTTCAGGTCGAGGGCACCGAGGGGCTCGTCGAGGAGCAGCACCTTGGGGTGGTTGATCAGGGCGCGGGCGACCGCGACGCGCTGCTGCTGGCCGCCGGAGAGCTGGTGCGGCTTCTTGCGTGCCTGCTCGCCGAGCTGCACCAGGTCGAGCATCTCGCCGACCTGCTTCTTCACGCTCTTGATGCCGCGCCGGCGCAGGCCGAAGGCGACGTTCTCGTAGATGTCGAGGTGCGGGAAGAGGGCGTAGGACTGGAAGACCGTGTTGACCGGCCGTTTGTAGGGCGGCAGCGCGGTCACGTCCTGGTCGCCGAGGTGGACGGTGCCGCCGCTCGGCTCCTCCAGCCCGGCGATCATGCGCAGGGTGGTGGTCTTGCCGCAGCCGGAGGCGCCGAGCAGGGCGAAGAAGGACCCCTGGGGCACGGTCAGGTCGAGCGGGTGCACGGCGGTGAAGGAGCCGTAGGTCTTGGTGATGCCGGCGAGGCGGACGTCGCCGCCGCCGTCCGTCGCGGCCTTCTGGTTCTTCGTCGTGTTGGTCGTCATCGTCGTCACGCCCCGGTGAGCTTCGCGAACTTCTCTTCGTATGCGGTCTCTTCCTTCGAACTCAGGGAGCGGAAGGAGTGCGACCTGGCCTGCATGGCCTGGTCGGGAATGATCAGCGGGTTGTTCGCCGCGTCCTCGTCGATCTTCGCCAGGTCGTCCTTCACGCCGTCGACGGGGCAGACGAAGTTGATGTAGGCGGCGAGTTCCGCGGCCGGGCCCGGTTCGTAGTAGTAGTCGATGAGCCGTTCGGCGTTGGTCTTGTGCCGTGCCTTGTTGGGGATCAGCATGTTGTCGCTGGACGTGACGTAGCCGCTGTCCGGGATGACGAAGTCGATGTCCGGGTTGTCGGCCTTGAGCTGGACCACGTCGCCGGCCCAGGCCAGACAGGCCGCGAAGTCGCCCTTGCTGAGGTCGGACGTGTAGTCGTTGCCGGTGAAGCGGCGTATCTGGCCGCGGTCGACGCCCTTCTGGAGGCGGGCGATCCCCGCGTCGTAGTCGTCGTCGGTGAAGCGGGCCGGGTCCTTGCCCATGTCGAGCAGGGTCATGCCCATGGTGTCGCGCATCTCGGTGAGGAAGCCGACCCGCCCCTTGAGCTTCGGGTTGTCGAGCAGGTCGGAGACGGACTTCACCTCGATGCCGTCCAGGGCCTTCTTGTTGTAGGCGATGACGGCGGAGATGCCCTGCCAGGGGTAGGAGTAGGCACGGCCCGGGTCCCAGTCGGGGCTGCGGAACTGGGGCGACAGGTTGGCGAAGGCGTGCGGCAGGTTGGCCGGGTCGAGTTTCTGGACCCAGCCGAGCCGGATCAGGCGGGCGGCCAGCCAGTCGGTGAGGACGATGATGTCGCGGCCGGTCTCCTGGCCCGCGGCGAGCTGCGGCTGGATCTTGCCGAAGAACTCGCTGTTGTCGTTGATGTCCTCGGTGTACGTGACCTTGACGCCGGTGCGCTTGGTGAACGCCTCCAGCGTGGGGTGCCGGCGGCCGCTCTCGTCGACGTCCATGTACTCGGTCCAGTTGGAGAAGCGGACCTGTTTCTCCTCCTTGGAGTGGTCCTCGGCGGAGACGCCGCCCTCGGTCTTGCCGGCCGCCGGGATGCCGCAGCCGCTCAGCAGGCCGAGGCCGCCGGCCGCGAGCGCGCCGCCCGTGGAGGCGCGCAGCAGCGAACGGCGGGTGAGGGCGGCCCTGCCGCTCCTGAGTGAGCGCCGCACGGCGGCCACTTGGGCCGGGGACAGGCGGTCGGGCTCGTACTGCTCCATGCGCGTGGTTGCCCTTTCGGGTGGGTCGGCCGTGGTCGGCGGCCTCTCGTCGTGACTATCGGTCCCCGAAGACGGTGCGGTGCCAGTCCTTGGCCGCCACCGCGGTGTTGTCGAACATGACGTGCTTGACCTGCGTGTACTCCTCGAAGGAGTACGCGGACATGTCCTTGCCGAAGCCGGACGCCTTGTACCCGCCGTGCGGCATCTCGCTGATGATCGGGATGTGGTCGTTGACCCACACGCAGCCCGCCTTGATCTCGCGGGTGGCGCGGTTCGCGCGGTACACGTCCCGGCTCCAGGCGGAGGCGGCGAGCCCGTACGGCGTGTCGTTGGCCAGCCGGATGCCCTCGTCGTCGGTGTCGAAGGGCAGGACGACCAGGACGGGACCGAAGATCTCGGACTGGACGACCTCGCTGTCCTGGGCGGCGTCCGCGATCAGGGTGGGCCGGTAGTAGGCGCCGTTCTTCAGGTCACCCTCGGGCGCCTCGCCGCCGCACACCACGCGCGCGTAGGAGCGGGCCCGGTCGACGAAGGCGGCGACGCGGTCCCGCTGCACGTGGCTGACCAGCGGGCCGAGGTCGGTACCGGGCGCGAAGGGGTCGCCGACGCGGACGGTCTCCATGAGGGCGGCGGTCCTCTCGACGAACGCCTCGTACAGGGGCCGCTGCACGTACGCGCGCGTGGCGGCCGTGCAGTCCTGGCCGGTGTTGATGAGCGCGCCCGCGACCGCGCCGTGGACGGCGGCGTCCAGGTCGGCGTCGTCGAAGACGAGGAAGGGTGCCTTGCCGCCCAGCTCCAGGTGGAGGCGCTTGACGGTGGCGGTGGCGACCTCGGCGACGCGCTTGCCGACGGCGGTGGACCCGGTGAAGGAGGTCATGGCGACGTCGGGGTGGGCGACGAGGTGCTCGCCGGCCTCCCGGCCGGTGCCGCTGACGATGTTGATCACGCCGTCCGGGATGCCGGCCTCGGTCGCCGCCTGGGCGAACATCAGGGAGGTGAGCGGGGTGATCTCGGCGGGCTTGAGCACGATGGTGTTGCCCGCGGCGATCGCCGGGAGGATCTTCCAGGCGGCCATCTGGAGCGGGTAGTTCCAGGGCGCGATGGACCCGACGACGCCGATCGGCTCGCGGCGCACGTACGAGGTGTGGTCGCCGGAGTACTCCCCCGCCGACTGCCCCTGGAGGTGGCGGGCGGCGCCGGCGAAGAAGGCCGCGTTGTCGACCGTGCCCGGCACGTCGAACTCCCGCGTCAGCTTCAGCGGCTTGCCGCACTGCAGGGACTCCGCGCGGGCGAAGTCCTCGGCGCGCTCGGCGAGGACGGCGGCGAAACGGTGCAGGGCGTCGGAACGCTCGCCGGGGGTGGCGCCGGCCCAGCCGGGGAACGCCTCCCGCGCGGCGGCGACGGCCGCGTCGACGTCGTCGGGGCCGGCCAGTTCATAGGTCAGGACGTCCTCGCCGGTCGCCGGGTCGACGACGGTGTGCGTCCGTCCGGAGGTGCCCTTCGTGAGACGGCCCGCGATGTACTGGGCCCCGTCCGCGAAGCGGTCCTGGGCCGGGAATCGGTCCGGGGTGGCGTTGCCCGGGTTGTGCATGTCGGCTCTCCTCCGTCTCCCCGTGGTGGGGGCCGGCGTGGCTCAGGCTCGATGTGAGTGCCGATCCTGACAGAGCACTAGGCCACCAACAAGTGATTCCGTTGTTGCCATTTGGTTACGCGACGGAATCTGTCGACCAGGTGTCGAGTCGCCACGGAAAAGGGCGGACGGAGTGTCAGTGGCGCGTGCCACACTCGCGTGCATGGAGAAGATCACGGGAGCAGCGGTGGAGGGCACGGGCCGGGAAGCGCTGGCCGGGCGGGTCCGCGCGGGCGAGCGGATCAAGTACCTGTGCTTCTGGGGGCACCGGCCGCTCCCCGACGGCAGGCTCGGACCGAGCTGTCTGAGCCAGTGGTGGCCGTCGCCGTTCACGGTGGCGGAGGTGGAGTACCGGACGGCCGAGCACTGGATGATGGCGGGCAAGGCCCGGCTCTTCGGGGACCCGGACGCCGAGCGGCGGGTGCTGGCGGCCGCTCATCCCGCCGAGGCGAAGAAGGCGGGCCGGCTGGTGCGCGGCTTCGACGAGACGGTGTGGGAGCGGGAGCGGTTCCGGATCGTGGTGGAGGGCAGCGTCCACAAGTTCGCCTCGGACCCGGCGCTGCGGGAGTTCCTGCTCAACACGGGCGACAGAGTGCTGGTGGAGGCGAGTCCCGTGGACCGGGTGTGGGGCATCGGTCTGGCCGCGGACGACGAGGCGGCGACCGACCCGGAGCGCTGGCGCGGGCCGAATCTGCTGGGCTTCGCGCTGATGGCGGCCCGTGAGCGGCTGCGCGCGGACGGCTGCTGAGCGACGCGATTCCCGGATGTCCGCCGGGCGGCTCTTGAGCGGCCGAGGGGGCGGCCCGAGGGCCGCCCCCTTGCCGCACAGCAGGGTTCAGGCGACGCTCATCAGACTCGCGAAGGCGAGGAAGCCGAGCAGCGGCAGGATCACGGTGGCCGTGATGCCGAGCACCAGACCGGCGGTCGCGGCGCCCTTGTTGGTGGCCTCGCCCCGGGTGGCCTTGCCCCGGCCCACCGCGCCGAAGATGATCCCGAGGATGCCCAGGATCACGCCGAAGAACCAGAGGAAGAAGGTCAGGCTGCACACCACGCCGATGATGCCGAGGACCAGTCCCGTGGTCCCCATGCCGTTGCTCGGCTGCATCGGCATGGCGTAGCCCGGGGCCTGCGGATACCCCACCGGCGGGGCGGCCGGGTAGGACGCCCCCTGGTTCGGGTAGCCGTAGCCGGGCGCGGACTGCGGGTAGGCGTAGCCCCCGGCGGGCGGCTGGCCCGGTTGCTGCGGCGACCCGTATCCCCCGGGTCCGGGATTGGAGTACGACATGAACTGCTCTCCCCTCGTTGGCGCTTGACATCGTAGAGGCACTGCTGGGGGGAGGTGCTCAGCTTTCCGCCGTCACGGAGACCGGCGCGGGGCGCGAGGAGCCGTAGTAGGGGTCGTCGTAGTACGAGTCGTCGTTGATCGCGGCGGTGATCCCGACGGCGATCAGGACGATCACGGCGATGCCGAGGACGACCCCGATGATGCCCATGACGAACCCGGCCTGGGCCTGCCCGTGGTTGTTGGCCAGGCCGGCCTCCGCCTTCCGGCGGCCCTTGACCCCGAAGACGATGGCGAGCACGCCGAGCACCAGGGAGACCACGCCGTACATGCAGAACAGCGCGCAGGCCAGGATGCCGAGCACCATCGAGGCGGTGCCCATGCCGTTCTGCGGGGCCATCGGCATGCCGGGCCAGCCGTAGCCCTGGCCGTACCCGGGATAGCCGTACCCGACCGGCGCACCGGCACCGTCGGGCGCGACCGGCGGAGGCGGCACCGCGGAGTCGGGAGGGGTGTAACCGGCGCCCGGCATCGACGTGACCGTGGCCTGGTCGTGCACGCCCGGCGGCGGCTGCCAGGCGGGCGGTGTGTCCGAGGCGGGCGGCCGGGGCGGCTCCTGGGCCGGTCCGGCGCCGGCGCCCTTGTCCAGCGACGGCCCGCTCTCCGGGGGAGCCCAGGGGTCGTGTCCGCCGGCGGGATCCCCGTCGGGCCGTATCGCGTCCGTCATCTCTCGTCCCCCCGGGGTCGTTCGTGCCCGCCATGCTACGGTCCCGGGCCGCCGGGCGTGAGACCGGCCTACGATGATCCCCGAACGACCGATCAGCCGATCACCCGCGCCCCACCGCCGCCGCGCGCGGCCCGGGGCGCCGCCCTGGGGAGGAACCCTTGACCGAGCACCTCGTCGACCCCGACGTCCCGCGCGATCTGCACGCCTTCATCGCCGGACTGCCGAAGGCCGAACTGCACGTCCACCACGTCGGCTCCGCCTCCCCGCGCATCGTCTCCGAACTGGCCGCGCGCCACCGCGACTCCAAGGTTCCGACCGACCCCGAGGCGCTGGTCGACTACTTCACCTTCACGGACTTCGCGCACTTCATCGACGTGTACCTGTCCGTGGTCGACCTGATCCGCACCCCGGAGGACGTCCGGCTGCTCACCTACGAGGTGGCCCGGGACATGGCCCGCCAGCAGGTGCGGTACGCCGAGCTGACCATCACCCCGTTCTCCTCCACCCGGCGCGGCATCGACGAGGGCGCCTTCATGGAGGCGATCGAGGACGCCCGCAAGGCGGCCGAGGCCGAGTTCGGGACCGTACTGCGCTGGTGCTTCGACATTCCGGGCGAGGCCGGTCTGGAGTCCGCCGAGGAGACGGCCCGGCTCGCCACCGACGACCGGCTGCGTCCGGAGGGCCTGGTCTCCTTCGGGCTCGGCGGACCCGAGATCGGGGTGGCCCGCCCGCAGTTCAAGCCGTACTTCGACCGGGCGATCGCCGCGGGCCTGCACTCGGTGCCGCACGCCGGAGAGACCACGGGGCCGCAGACCGTGTGGGACGCCCTCACCGACCTGCGCGCCGAGCGCATCGGGCACGGCACCAGCTCGGCCCAGGACCCGAAGCTCCTCGCCCACCTCGCCGAGCGGCGCATTCCGCTGGAGGTGTGCCCGACCTCGAACATCGCCACCCGCGCGGTGCGCACCCTGGACGAGCACCCGATCAAGGAGTTCGCCCGCGCCGGCGTCCTGGTGACGGTCAACTCGGACGACCCGCCGATGTTCGGCACCGATCTCAACAACGAGTACGCCGTGGCCGCCCGGCTCCTGGGCCTCGACGAGCGGGGCCTCGCCGGCCTGGCGAAGAACGGGGTCGAGGCGTCGTTCCTCGACGCGCCGGGCAAGGCACGGATCATCGAGGAGATCGACACGTACACCGCCGCCTGGCTCGCCTCCTGAGAACCGCGCCCGACGAGAGCTGCCCCGCCATGGACACCCCGCGCGCCCTGACCGCCGTCGCCCACCGCGGCGACCCCTACCGGTACCGCGAGAACACGATCGAGTCGCTGCGTTCCGCGCTGGACCGCGGCGCGGACGCGGTCGAGACGGACGTACGCCTCACCCGCGACGGCGTGCCGGTGCTGCTGCACGACGAGACGCTGAAGCGGCTGTGGCGGCACGACCGGCCGCTGCGGTCCCTGTCGGCCGAGGAGGTGCGCGGGCTGACGGCGGGCCGGGTGCCGACGCTGGCGGAGGCGCTGGCGGCCACGGACGGCAGCCGGCTGATGCTGGACCTGCCGGGCGGGCCGGGCGAGCGGGCGGTCCGGCGCATCGTGGACGTGGTGCGCGAGTGCGGGGCGCGGGACCGCGTGTACTACACGGCGGGCGCCGCGGCCATGCTCGCGGTGCGGGCCGCCGATCCCGCCGCCGAGATCGCCATGACCTGGACGACGGCGGCCCCGCCCCGGCCCGCGCTGCTGGCCTCGGTCCGGCCGCGGTGGCTCAACTACCGGTTCGGCCTGGTGACCCGGGCCCTGGCCGAGCGCGTCCACGCCGACGGCCTGCTGCTGTCCGCCTGGACCCCGGACACCCGCCGCACGATGCGCCGGCTGCGCGCCGCGGGCGTCGACTCGATCACGACCAACCGCATCGACGTCCTGTGCGCGCTGCGCGACGTGGGCGAGGCGCGCACCGAGGTCCCGTAGAACGTGACCCGTACAACCGACGCGATCACCGCGGCCGCGCTGCGGTAGCCCCGGCAGCCGCCGCGCCACCGCGTGTGCGCCGATCGTCGCCGCGCCCGCGGGGCCGAGCCCCCGACCGCCTTTTCATCGTCCGATGAATTCACCACGTGAGCAGTCTGCTACACGCCGACGATCCCGTTCCACCGCTTCGCGAACTCCGACCGCTCCCCCGCTGCGATGTCCCGTGCGATGGCCAGCCGTTCGCGCATCGCCGCGTCCGGGAAGATCAGCGGATCCTCCGCCAGGGCCGCGGTCTCCTCGTCGTCGGAGGAGGCGAGGACGTCCTGGGCGGCGGGGACCGGGCAGACGTAGTTGACCCAGGCGGCCAGCTCCGCGGCGACCTCGGGCCGGTAGTAGTAGTCGATCAGCCGCTCGGCGTTGGTCTTGTGGCGGGCCAGGTTGGGGATCATGAGGGACTCCGCCCACAGTTCGGCGCCCTCCTCCGGGACGACGAACTCGATGTCCGGGTCGTCCGCCTGGAGCTGGATCACGTCGCCGGAGTAGGCCTGGCAGGCGAGGACGTCGCCGCTGGAGAGGTCCTTGATGTAGTCGTTGCCGGTGAAGCGGCGGATCTGCCCCTTGGCGACCTGCTTCTCCACCTGGTCGCAGATCAGGTGGAAGTCGTCCGCCTTCCAGTCGGTGATGTCCACGCCGTTGCCCTGCATCAGCAGCGCGAAGGCCTCGTCCATGCCCGACAGGAGCGTCACGCGGCCCTTGAGGTCGGCCGCCCACAGGTCGGACACGTGCCGGATCTCCCGGCCGAGCCTGCGCCGGTTGTAGGCGATCCCGGTGATGCCCGACTGCCAGGGCACGGTGAACTTCCGGCCGGGGTCGAAGGCGGGCGAACGCAGCAGCGGGTCCAGGTACTTGGTGACGTTCGGCTGGCGGTCCCGGTCCATCTCCTGGACCCAGCCCAGCCGTACGAACCGCCCGCACATCCAGTCGCTGATGACGATCAGGTCGCGGTCGGTGGGCTGGTGGTTCATCAGGGACGGGCTGATCTTGCCGAAGAACTCGTCGTTGTCGTTGATCTCCTCGATGTACTCGACGGAGATGCCCGTCTCCTCCTCGAACGCCTCCAGGGTGGGCCGCCGGCTCGGGTGCTCGTCGTCGGTGTCGATGTAGAGCGGCCAGTTGGCCCAGGTCAGCCGGTGCTCGGTGGCGGACCGGTCGGCGGCGGCGCGGTCGCCCGGGGCGACGTACGCGGCGGGCACGCCGCAGCCGGCCAGTGTGCCGAGCGCACCGAGCGCGGCGGAACCGCCCAGGCCGCGCAGCAGGGTACGACGGGACAGCGGGGGCGTCTTCGGGAGCAGGGGCATGGCACGAAGGATCCCGCCCCGCGCCCGCCGGAACAATCGACGCTGCGTCGAGCGCACCCGTACAGGCCCGACACCCTGTCGACCTGGGCGAGTTCACGACCCAGGCGGGTCCACGCCGTCCACGTGGTGCGGCCCCGGACGGGGGTTCCCGTCCGGGGCCGCACGCGAGCCGGGCTTCAGCCGTCAGGCGCCGGGCATCGTCAGGCGCCCGGCTTCCGGCGCCGTCACGCGTCCAGCGACGTCATCACGTGCTTGATCCGCGTGTAGTCCTCGAAGCCGTACCCCGACAGGTCCTTGCCGTAGCCGGACTTCTTGAAGCCGCCGTGCGGCATCTCGGCGACCAGCGGGATGTGGGTGTTGATCCACACGCAGCCGAAGTCGAGCTTCTTGGACATCCGCATCGCGCGCCCGTGGTCCTTGGTCCACACCGAGGAGGCCAGCGCGTACTCGACGCCGTTGGCCCACTCGACGGCCTGGTCCTCGTCGCGGAAGGACTGGACGGTGATGACCGGGCCGAAGACCTCCTGCTGGATGATCTCGTCGTCCTGCTTGAGGCCGGAGACGACGGTCGGTGCGTAGAAGTAGCCCTTGTCGCCGACCCGGTGACCGCCCGCCTCGACCTTGGCGTGGGCGGGCAGCCGCTCGATGAACCCGGAGACCTGCTTGAGCTGGTTGGGGTTGTTGAGCGGGCCGTAGAGCACGTCCTCGTCGTCCGGCTGACCGGTCTTGATCTCGGACGCGGCCTTCGCGAGCGCACTCACGAACTCGTCGTGGATCGACTCGTGCACGAGCACGCGGGTGGCCGCCGTGCAGTCCTGGCCGGCGTTGAAGTAGCCCGCCTCCGAGATGCCCTCGACGGCCCCCGGGATGTCGGTGTCCTCGAAGACGACGACCGGGGCCTTGCCGCCCAGCTCCAGGTGGACACGCTTGAGGTCCTTGGAGGCCGACTCGGCGACCGACATGCCGGCCCGCACGGAGCCGGTGATGGAGGCCATCGCCGGGGTCTCGTGCTCGACCATCAGGCGGCCGGTGTCGCGGTCGCCGCAGACGACGTTGAAGACGCCCTTGGGCACGATGGAGCCGATGATGTCGGCCATCAGGGCCGTGGACGCGGGGGTGGTGTCCGAGGGCTTGAGGACGACCGTGTTGCCCGCGGCGAGCGCCGGGGCGAACTTCCACACGGCCATCATCATCGGGTAGTTCCACGGCGCGACCTGCGCGCAGACGCCGATGGGCTCGCGGCGCACGAAGGAGGTCAGCCCCTCCATGTACTCGCCGGCGCCGCGCCCTTCGAGCATCCGTGCCGCGCCCGCGAAGAAGCGGATCTGGTCGACCATCGGCGGGATCTCCTCGGAGCGGGTGAGCCCGATGGGCTTGCCCGTGTTCTCCACCTCGGCCGCGATCAGTTCCTCGGCCCGCTCCTCGAACGCGTCCGCGATCTTCAGCAGGGCCTTCTGCCGCTCGGCCGGAACCAGGTCCCGCCAGGCCGGGAAGGCCGCCTCGGCGGCCGCCATCGCGGCGTCCACGTCCGCCTCCCGGGAGAGGGGGGCGGTCGCGTACGCCTCGCCCGTGGCCGGGTTGACCACTTCCGTGGTCCGTCCGTCGGCGGCGTCCCGGAACTCACCGTCGATGTAATTGCGCAGACGACGCAGCTCGGTGCTCACTGCCGGCCCTCCAAGTTCGGGTGTCCATTGACTGAGACACCCACCCTAGACGGAGCGCCGACGTTTTCAACACCCCCGCTCCCCCCGAGGTTGCGATATCCGCAGCTTGAAGCGATCGAAACAACGAATTTCATTGATCCGGGCTTGCGAAACTGTCGATACGTCGTGCACAGTGAAGCCGTGGCCAGTCGAAGCGCAGACCAGAAGGACTCCCGCGAGTCCAGGAACGGCGGTCCCCAGTTGGACGCCGTCTCCCTCGCCATCATCGAGCAGCTCCAGGAGGACGGCCGCAGGCCGTACGCCGCCATCGGCAAGGCCGTGGGTCTGTCGGAGGCGGCCGTGCGCCAGCGCGTCCAGAAGCTGCTCGACCAGGGCGTGATGCAGATCGTCGCCGTCACGGACCCGCTCACGGTGGGCTTCCGGCGCCAGGCGATGGTCGGCGTCAACGTCGAGGGCGACGTGGAGTCGGTGGCCGAGGCGCTGGCGGCCATGTCCGAGTGCGAGTACGTGGTGATGACCGCGGGCTCCTTCGACCTGATGGTGGAGGTCGTCTGCGAGGACGACGACCACCTCCTGGAGGTCATCAACCGACGCATCCGGGCCGTGCCCGGCGTGCGCTCCACCGAGAGCTTCGTCTACCTCAAGCTCAAGAAGCAGACCTATATGTGGGGAACCCGATAATCGTGAGCACCGACAGCCCCAAGGACCTCAGCAAGGCCGCGTACGACCACCTGTGGATGCACTTCACCCGCATGTCGTCGTACGAGAACGCCCCCGTCCCCACCATCGTCCGCGGTGAGGGCACCCACATCTACGACGACAAGGGCAAGCGCTACCTCGACGGCCTCGCCGGCCTGTTCGTGGTCCAGGCCGGACACGGCCGCCAGGAGCTCGCGGAGACCGCCTCGAAGCAGGCGCAGGAGCTCGCCTTCTTCCCGGTGTGGTCCTACGCCCACCCCAAGGCCGTCGAGCTGGCCGAGCGCCTGGCGAACGAGGCCCCCGGCGACCTCAACAAGGTCTTCTTCACCACCGGCGGCGGCGAGGCGGTCGAGACCGCCTGGAAGCTCGCCAAGCAGTACTTCAAGCTCACCGGCAAGCCCACCAAGTACAAGGTGATCTCCCGCGCGGTGGCCTACCACGGCACCCCGCAGGGCGCCCTGTCCATCACCGGCCTGCCGGGCCTGAAGGCCCCCTTCGAGCCGCTGGTCCCCGGCGCGCACAAGGTGCCGAACACCAACATCTACCGCGCGCCGCTCTTCGGCGACGACCCCGAGGCCTTCGGCCGCTGGGCCGCCGACCAGATCGAGCAGCAGATCCTCTTCGAGGGCCCGGACACCGTCGCCGCGGTCTTCCTGGAGCCCGTGCAGAACGCCGGCGGCTGCTTCCCGCCCCCGCCGGGCTACTTCCAGCGGGTGCGCGAGATCTGCGACCAGTACGACGTGCTGCTCGTCTCGGACGAGGTCATCTGCGCCTTCGGCCGCCTCGGCACGACCTTCGCCTGCGACAAGTTCGGCTACGTCCCGGACATGATCACCTGCGCCAAGGGCATGACCTCGGGCTACTCCCCGATCGGCGCCTGCATCATCTCCGACCGCCTGGCCGAGCCGTTCTACAAGGGCGACAACACCTTCCTGCACGGCTACACCTTCGGCGGCCACCCGGTCTCCGCCGCGGTCGGCATCGCCAACCTCGACCTCTTCGAGCGCGAGGGTCTCAACCAGCACGTGCTGGACAACGAGGGCGCCTTCCGCGCCACCCTGGAGAAGCTGCACGACCTGCCGATCGTCGGCGACGTCCGCGGCAACGGCTTCTTCTACGGCATCGAGCTGGTCAAGGACAAGGCAACCAAGGAGTCCTTCAACGAGGAGGAGACCGAGCGGGTCCTGTACGGCTTCCTCTCGAAGAAGCTGTTCGAGAACGGGCTGTACTGCCGTGCCGACGACCGCGGCGACCCGGTCATCCAGCTCGCCCCGCCGCTGATCTCCAACCAGGAGACCTTCGACGAAATCGAGCAGATCCTGCGCGCCACGCTGACGGAGGCGTGGACGAAGCTCTGATCCGTCCTCCGATCAGCCTCTGATCATGTTTTGAGAGGATCATCACCGGCCCCGGTGCCGCCCGTTCGAGTGAGACACGGCGGCCCGGGGCCTCGTGCTGTCCGGCCCCCGCGCGGGGACTGCCTAGCGTGCCCAGTGACCGATCGGCCCCGTCTTCGTTCCCCCGGAAGGGGGACGACACAGCCGGGGAAATACGGATCAGAACCGAGGTGTACGCCCATGGAGGCCCCGCCGGACAACGACGTGCTCTGGGCCCGCGCCCTGCACTTCCAGCACCACGACGGCTCCCCCGCGCTGCAAGGCGTGTCGCTCGGCGTGCGCGAGGGCGAGATCCTCGCCGTGAGCGGCCCGCGCGGCAGCGGCAAGACCACGCTGCTGCGGTGCCTGTCCGGCCTGGTCAAGCCGCAGGACGGCGAGGTCTGGTTCAACAGCGTGCCGGTGCACACCATGGGCCCGCTCGGCCGCGAACGGCTGCGCCGCGACCGCTTCGGCTGGATCGACCCCACCCCGGCACTCGTCCCGGAGCTGAACGCCTGGGAGAACGCAGCGCTCCCCCTCATGCTGCGCGGCACCGGCCGGCGCCGGGCCAAGACCGCCGCCCTGGACTGGCTGGACCGCCTCGACGTCGGCGGCAAGGCACGCCGGCGCCCGCACGAACTCCGGCAGGCCGAGCGGCAGCGCGTCTGCATCGCCCGCGCCCTCGCCGTCGCCCCGGCCGTCCTCTTCGCCGACGAGCCGACGGCCCCGCTGCACCGCGCCGACCGCGCCCAGGTGCTGCGGACGCTCACCACGGCGGCCCGCTCGCACGGCATCACCGTACTGCTCGCCACGCACGACGCGCAGACCGCCGCCCTGGCGGACCGCGCGGTGGCACTGCTCGACGGACGGCGGGTGCGGACCGTGCACCTGCCCCCGCTCGCCGAGACCGCGGTGGCCACTGGTGCCGCCGGGACTCCCGGAACGGAAGGCCGGGCGGCGTGCTCGCTCTCCGCCTGACCCGCACCGCCCACCTCGCCGTCCACCTGCGCCGCCTGCTGGTCGCGGTGGCCTCGGCGGGCACGGGCTTCCTGCTGCTGTGCGCCCTCGGCTACGCGCTGAGCCACCCGGACACACCCGGCGCCGCCGCCCTCCGCCTGGCCTGGTGCGCGGCGCCGCTGGCCGCCGCGGTACACCTCGCGGTCGCCGTGGCCCGCACGGACCCCGGGACCCGGCCCCGCGCGGGGCTGTCGGCGATCGGCCTGGGCCCCGGCCGGCTGATGGCGGTCTCGGCGACGACGACGGCCCTGTCCGCCGTACTGGGTTCGGTGGCGGCCCTGTTCCTCTTCCTCCACCTGCGCGGCGACCTGACGGGCGGCCCGCCCTCCGGCCGCGTGGCGGCGGACGCCCTGGCCGTCGGCCAGTCCCTCCCCGCCCCGGCCGTCCTGACCCTGCTGGTCCTCGTCCCGGTGATCGCCTCGGGCGCGGTGGCCCACACGCTGCGCCCCCGCGACCCCCGGCCCGCCGCGGCCACCGCCCCGCGCGGCTACGGCCGCTTCGGTGCCTACGGCTGGGGCAAGGCCCGCGAAACCTTCGGCGCCTACGGCCGCTTCGGCTCCCGCACCGCCGTTGCCGCGGGCAGTCGTGCCGCTGGGGCGGCACGGGCGGGCACAGGCGGCACCCTGCAAACGCGGGCGAGTGACCCCCGGCCCCCGGCGGCGACGGACGGCGCCACACAGACGCTGGACGCCGTCCCCTCCCACCCGGCGGACGTCACCACGCAGACGCCGGAGACAGACCCCGAGCCCACTCCCCGCCCCCCGAACACCACCGCCCTCCCCTGGGGCGTCGCCGTACTCGCCGCAGGCCTCACCGTCGAGACCTACACCGGCAACGCCTCCCCCGCCCCCACCCCCGGCACCGCCCCCTCCGCCGGCGTCCTGATCGGCTGGGCCCTCACCGCACTGGGGCTCGCCCTGGCCGGCCCGGGCCTCACCCACCTGTGCGGCAGGCTGCTGCAGGCCGCCCGCCCCGGCGCGCTGCGTCTGCTGGCCGGCCGCGTCCTCATGGAGGAGTCCCACCGCATCGGCCGCCCCCTCGGCGTCGTCGCCGCCGTAGCCGCCGCGGCCTACGTGGCCGCCACGGTGTACGACGGGGACGGACCGGCCTTCGGCCCGCTCGCCACCCTGGGCGCCCTCCTCGTGGCGGGCTGCACGGTGGCCACCCTCCTCACCGCGGCCGTCGCGGCCAAACACGCCCGCGCCGACACCACGGACGCCCTGCTCCGGCTCGGCGCGCCCCCGTCGACCCTGCGCGGCGCCGCCGCGGTACGCGCCGCCGCGCTGCTCGCCCTGTTCGGTCCGCTGACGCTGATCGTCGCGGTGCTGGCGGCGCTGCCGTTGGACCACTGAGCAACGACCGATCCGCACCCCGGACGCGAAAATATTCTTGAGAAAGTCCGCGAACCGGCGATGAGTTCCGGGGCCGCCTCCCGTCTACCTCTTCGAACGGCACGACGACCGCAACGCATGAAACGGGAGAGGCCCCCATGTACCAGCAGATGATCTTCGTGAACCTGGCCACCAACGACCTGGACGTCTCCAAGAAGTTCTTCACCGGGCTGGGCTGGGAGCTCAACGCCCAGTTCAGCGACGACAGCACCGCCTCCTTCCCGGTGAGCGACACGATCGTCGTGATGGTGCACACGCCGCAGAAGTACCTCCAGTTCACCAAGAAGGACGTCGCGGACTCGACGAAGACCAGCGAGGTGCTGATCGCGCTGAGCGCCGAGAGCCGCGAGAAGGTCGACGAACTGGTGGAGAAGGCGGTCGCGGCCGGCGGCTCGGTCACCGGCGAGACCCAGGACCACGGCTTCATGTACGGCCGGGCCTTCGACGACCCCGACGGCCACACCTTCGAGGTCGTCTGGATGGACCCGGCGGCGGTCCAGGGCTGATCAGGACGCACGCCTAGCATGGGCGGGTGGATCAGACACCCGATCAGACACCCGCCCGGCGCAGGGCCCGGTCACCGCACGGGTCGGCGTCACTGTCACAGTTCCAGTCCCACCACGCTTCGCACGACCGGGAGATCGAGAGCCTCGCCGAGTTCGACCGCGTCGTCTCGGCGTCCGCCTCCCTCGCCCACCACCGCGTCCAGGCCGTCGACCTGACGGGCCGTACGGACGCACTGCTCGCCGCCGACACCACGGGCGCCGTCTTCCTCGGCTGTCCGATGGACCCCGGCGCGGCCGCCCGGGTCCGCGCCGCCGGCGCCCTGGTCTTCCCTCCCATACCGGGCCTCCCCTTCGACCCCTACCGGGGACGCGTCTACTCCCCCGACGAGCTGTTCGCCCGCCTCGACGAGGGCTACGGGGCGACACCGGACGCCCTCGCGTACGACTGGTTCCAGCAGACCAAGGCCGACGGGGACGTCTTCGCCTCCATGCTGCGCGCGATCCACGACGACGCCGTCTCGGACGCGCTGGACGAACTCGTCGCCGGCGCCCGGGTGGTGGGCGTCATGGGCGGCCACGCCATGGCGCGCGGCACCGCGGAGTACGCGGGTGCCGCACGTCTGGGCCGCGAACTGGCCCGCGCCGGGCTCACGGTGGCCACGGGCGGCGGTCCCGGCGCGATGGAGGCCGCGAACCTCGGCGCGTACGCCGCCCCGTTCGGCGACGGCATGCTGGACGAGGCCCTGATGCTGCTCGCCAAGGTCACGTCGTTCGCGCCCTCGGTCACCGACTGGGCGCGAACCGCGTTCGAGGTGCGCGAACGCTGGCCCGACGGCGGTGCCTCGATCGGCATCCCGACCTGGTTCTACGGCCACGAACCGCCCAACGCCTTCGCCACGCACATCGCCAAGTACTTCGCCAACGCCACCCGCGAGGACGGTCTCCTGGCCCGCTCCACGGCGGGCGTGGTGTTCCTGCCGGGTGCGGCCGGCACCTTGCAGGAGATCTTCGACAACGCGACGCCGAACTACTACGAGTCGCGCGGCGAGCCCACCCCCATGGTGCTCGTGGACCGGGAGCACTGGACCGAGACCCTGCCGGCCTGGCCACTGCTGCGCTCGCTGGCGAAGGGCCGGGCAATGGAGTCTCGAATCGCACTGGTTGGCCGAATCGACGAGGCTCCGGAGGCGCTGAAACGTCTCGGCGGTTAATAAGACGGCAAAGTCAACAGCCCTCGGCGGCATATGCGTTGACACTTCTTACGCCCCGCTTATAGACCAGTGAGGCTCATGGGTGTGCTGATGCCGCGTCATCGAGCGTCGGCGCCCCCTCCACCCCCCGCATCCGCGCTCCCGTAAAGGACAAACGTGGCAGTCCTGTCCATAATCAGCCGTACGGCATCCCGCCGCGGCGCCCGCGCCCTCGGCGTCGTCGCCGCCTCCGCGGCCCTGGCGCTCAGCGCCTCCGGCACCGCCCTCGCCTGCGACATCAGCGAGTTCTCCGCCAAGGCCCAGTGCGACGGCGACAACGGTGTCATCACCGTCACCGACGTGGACCCGACCGGTGTTCCGGCCACCATCACGGTCACG
Organism: Streptomyces sp. CCM_MD2014; assembly: GCF_000772045.1. GTDB lineage: Bacteria > Actinomycetota > Actinomycetes > Streptomycetales > Streptomycetaceae > Streptomyces > Streptomyces salinarius. Next base: position 2,592,693 of record NZ_CP009754.1, read on the forward strand.
CTCAAGAGCACCGGCGAGCAGGTCGGCCAGGAGACGGTCAAGGGCTCCAAGGAGGGCACCACCGTCAACTTCGCCGTGGACTGGAAGCCGAACACGGAGTACCGCGTCCACGTCAAGGCCGACAGGTACGTCGACGACTTCATCAAGCCGGACGTCACCACCCCGTCGACGCCCTGCAAGACCGAGGACACCCCGACGCCGACCCCGTCGGAGAGCTCCTCGACCCCGTCCGACGAGACGGAGTCCCCGGCGCCCGAGCCGTCCACGTCGGCCCCCGCGCCGTCGCAGCCGGAGAGCAGCGCGCCGGCGGCCGCACCGAACGACAACGCCCCGTCCCCGGCGGCCGGTGACTCCAACCTCGCCGAGACCGGCGCCAACTCCAACACCGGCATGATCGCCGGTATCGCGGCGGCCCTGGTCGTCGTGGGTGGCGGTGCCGTCTTCTTCGGCCTGCGCCGTCGCGGAGCGAACAGCAACCGCTGACGCCCGCACACCGGTTCACACAGCGGTGGCCCGTCCCGGTCCGGGGCGGGCCACCGTCGTGTCAGCCGAACGTCGCCTTCGCCGACCGGAGTTCGAGCAACTCGCGGTCACCGAGCACCTCGAGCCCCGGCGCGTCCAGCGGCAGGCGGCCGTGGAAGGCCGGCAGGACGTCCGTGAGCGGGCCGATCACCCGAGCACCACGATCTCGGCCGCGTCGAACTCCACCCCGACCGCGTCCCCGACCTCGGGCGCGTCGCGCAGCGCGCAGGCTGCCTCCAGGCGGGGCGCGTCCTCGGGCTGCAGGTGGACGGCGACGTGGGTGCCGCGGAAGGTGCGGGCCGTGACCGTGCAGCGCAGGCCCTCGTCGGCGGGGACGACACGGACCCCGGCCGGCCGCACGAGGACCGTCCGCGTGCCCTGCGGGGCGTCCTCGGGGACCGGCAGCTTGCCCCACGGGGTGTCCGCGGATTGCCCGGCGACGGACGCCTCGGCGACGTTGTCGAATCCGAGGAAACGGGCCACGAACGCGTCCGCCGGCCGCTGCCACACCTCCAGAGGCGTCCCCGACTGGGCGATCCGCCCGTCCCGCATCACCACGACCCGGTCGGCGAGCGCGAAGGCCTCGCCCTGGTCGTGGGTCACGGCCAGCACCGTCGTGCCCAACCGCCCGAACAGCTCCCGCAGTTCCACCACGAGCCGCTCCCGCAGCGAACGGTCCAGCTGCCCGAGGGGCTCGTCCAGCATCAGCAGCCGCGGCCGGGGGGCGAGGGCACGGGCCAGTGCCACTCTCTGCTGCTCACCACCGGACAGCGCGGCGACGGACCGGCGGGCGGCGTCCGGCAGCCCGACCAGCTCCAGCAGTTCCCCCACCCGGTCCCGCTGCTCGGCCCGGGAGGCGCCGCGCATCCGCGGTCCGAAGGCGACGTTCCCGGCCACGTCCCGCTGCGGGAAGAGCTGGTGGTCCTGGAACATCAGCCCGACCTCGCGCCGGTGCGCGGGCACCCCGGTCTGGTCCCGTCCGTCCAGCACCACCCGCCCGGCGTCCAGCGACTGGAGTCCGGCGACCGCCCGCAGGAGCGTCGACTTGCCGCTGCCGCTGGGCCCGAGCACACACACCACCTCGTGCGCGGCGACCGCCAGGTCGACGGTGTCGAGCACGGCCCGCCCGCCGAAGCGGACGGTGGCGCCTTCGATGCTCAGCAGGCTCGACGGCATGGGTGGCATGGGTGGCATGTCAGAACTCCCCGCTCCGGTCTGTCCGCAGCCGCTCCAGCACCACCAGGGCCACGGCGCACACCAGCATCAGAATCGTCGAAAGGGCCATCGCCTGGCCGTAGTTCATGTCCCCCGGCCGGCCCAGCAGCCGCGCCACGGCGACCGGCAGGGTCGGATTGTCGGGCCGTGCGATGAAGACGGTCGCCCCGAACTCCCCGAGTGACACGGCGAAGGCGAACCCGGCCGCGACCAGCAGCGCCCTGCGCACCATCGGCAGGTCCACCTCGCGCCACACCCGCCACGGGGACGCGCCCAGCACCGCCGCCGCCTCCCGCAGCCGCCCGTCCACCGCCCGCAGCACCGGCAGCATGGTGCGTACGACGAAGGGGACGCCCACCAGCGCCTGCGCGAGCGGCACCAGGATCCACGAGGACCTGAGGTCCAGCGGGGGTTCGTCCAGCGCGATCAGGAAACCGAAGCCGACCGTCACCGCCGACACCCCGAGCGGCAGCATCAGCAGCGCGTCGAACCCGCGTACGAAGCGGCCCGCGTCGCGCCGGGTGAGCGCGGTCGCGGCCAGCGCGCCGATCACCACGGCGATGGCGGTCGCGGCGACGGCGTACTGGAGGGAGTTGCCGATCGCCTCGATCGGCGGGACGAGGAAGGTGCCGCCGTCCTCACGGGTCAGCGCGCGGTAGTAGCCGAACCCGGAGGCGCCCAGTGACCGCTGGACCAGCACCGCGAGCGGCAGCACCAGCAGGACGGCGACGACGCCCAGGACCCCGGCCAGCAGCGCCCACTGTCCGGCTCCGCGCGGCCGGCGCGCGGTCGTGGCCGCGTCGACCAGCCTGAGGGCGCTCTCGCGCCGCCGTACCGTCCAGGCGTGCACGGCGAGGACGGCGGCGACGGCCGTGAACTGGATCAGCGTCAGCACGGCGGCCGTGGACAGGTCGAAGACCTGGGAGGTCTGGCGGTAGATCTCCACTTCGAGGGTGGAGAAGGTGGGGCCGCCGAGGATCTGGACGACGCCGAAGGAGGTGAAGGTGAACAGGAAGACCATCAGCGCGGCGGCGGCCACGGCGGGCGCCAGCGCGGGCAGCGTCACCTGCCGCCAGGCCCGCAGCCGCGAGGCGCCCAGCATCCGCGCTGCCTCCTCCTGCCGTGGGTCGAGCTGCGACCACAAGCCGCCGACGGTGCGGACGACGACGGCGTAGTTGAAGAAGACGTGCGCGAGCAGGATCGCCCACACGGTGGTGTCCAGACGCAGGCCCCACAGCTCGTCGAGCAGTCCGCCGCGCCCGACCAGCGCCAGGAAGGCCGTGCCGACGACGACCGTCGGCAGCACGAACGGCACCGTCACCACGGCCCGCAGCACCTGTTTGCCGGGGAAGTCGAAGCGGGCGAAGACGTACGCACCGGGCAGTGCGACCAGCAGCGTGAGCGCGGTGGACGCCAGCGCCTGCCAGGTGGTGAACCACAGGACGTGCCGCACGTCGGACTGTGCGAGCACGTCCCCGATCCGGCCGAGCCGCCAGACCCCGTCGACCTTGAGGCCGCGCGCGACGATGGCGGCGACGGGGTAGGCGAAGAAGACCGCGAAGAACGCGACGGGCACGGCCACGAGGCCGAGCCGCGCCGCGCTCCCGCGCACGGTCCGCGCCCGCTCGCCCTGCCGGCTCACTTCAGTACGAGGGAGGTCCACGACTTGACCCACTGGTCGCGGTTGTCGGCGATCTTCGCCGGGTCGAGGGTCTGCGGGTCCTTCGCCTGCGGCCCGAACTTCGAGAACACCTCGGGGACCTGGGCGCCCTCCCGCACCGGGTAGACGAACATGTTCAGCGGCATGTCCTCCTGGAAGGACTTGCTCAGCATGAAGTCGAGGAGCGCCTTGCCGCCCTCGGGGTTCCTGGCGTTGCCGAGCAGGCCCGCGTACTCGACCTGCCGGAAGCAGGTGCCGTCGGCGACGCCCGTGGGGGCGGTGTCCGGCTGCGGGTCGGCGTAGACGACCTCGACGGGCGGGGAGGAGGCGTAGGAGACGACGAGCGGGCGGTCGCCCCCCGCCTTCTTGCCGCCGGCCGAGCCGGAGAACTCCTCGTTGTACGCCTGCTCCCAGCTGTCGACGACCTTGACGCCGTTCGCCTCGAGCTTCTTCCAGTAGCCCTCCCAGCCCCCGTCGCCGTACTGGGCGGCGGTGCCGAGCAGGAAACCGAGACCCGGCGAGGAACTGCCCGCGTTCTCGGTGACGAGCAGGTCCTTGTACTCGGGCTTGACGAGGTCGTCGAAGGACTTCGGCGGGGTCAGCTTGTGCTCGCTGAACCAGGCCTTGTCGTAGTTGACGCAGATGTCGCCCGTGTCGACGGGCGTGACCCGGTGCTTGTCCTGGTCGGTCCGGTACTCGGGCCGGACCTGGTCGGAGCCCTTCGCCTCGTACGGCTGGAACAGGCCGTTGTCGAGGGCGCGGGACAGCAGGGTGTTGTCGACGCCGAAGAACACGTCGCCCTGCGGGTTGTCCTTGGTCAGGATGGCCTTGTTGACGGCCTGCCCGGCGTCGCCGTCCTTGAGGACCTTGACCTTGTAGCCGGACTCCTTCTCGAAGGCGGCGATGACGTCCTTCGACGCGGCCCACGAGTCGTGGCTGACGAGGGTGACGGTCTTGGCGCCGCCCGAGCCGCCGCCGGCGTCGTCGGACGACGATCCGCAGGCGGCCAGGGTGCCGACCATGCCGAGGCCGACGGCCAGGACGCTGACCTTCTTGGTGATGCTCACTGGATTCCTCCTGGGGGACCAGGAGAAGACGCGGCCCCGCCCGGAACCCCTGGCGAGGGTCCCGGGCAGGGCGCAACAGCTCGAGTGGTGACCGATCTCCCTACCCAGAATGACCTGGGCCAGGTTCGGAGGGTCTGCGGCCGGTGCCGCACTCTCAGCGCTGTGGCGCTCCCCTGTCGGAATATGAAGATGTGACTGTGCTGACGTACTTCCGCCGGTCAGGTTACCGCTCGCTCGCGGCGAGCTGACCACACGCCCCGTCGATCTCCTGTCCGCGGGTGTCCCGGATCGTCACCGGCACACCGTGCGCCGCGATCGCCTCCACGAACGCCTTCTCGTCCTCGGGCCGGGACGCGGTCCACTTGGAGCCGGGCGTGGGGTTGAGCGGAATCAGGTTGACGTGCACGGGCTTGCCCTTGAGCAGCCTCCCGAGGCGGTCACCGCGCCAGGCCTGGTCGTTGATGTCGCGGATCAGGGCGTACTCGATGGACAGCCGGCGCCCGGACTTCGCCGCGTACTCGAACCCGGCGTCCAGCACCTCGCGCACCTTCCACCGCGTGTTGACGGGGACGAGGGTGTCGCGCAGCTCGTCGTCGGGAGCGTGCAGGGAGATGGCGAGGCGGCACTTGAAGCCCTCGTCGGCGAAGCGGTGGATCGCCGGGACCAGGCCGACCGTGGAGACGGTGATGCCGCGCTGGGAGAGCCCCAGCCCGTCCGGCTCGGGGTCGGTGAGGCGGCGGATGGAGCCGACGACGCGGTTGTAGTTGGCGAGGGGCTCGCCCATGCCCATGAACACGATGTTGCTGAGCCGCGCGGGGCCTCCCGGGACCTCGCCGTCCCTGAGCGCCCGCATGCCGTCGACGATCTGGTGCACGATCTCGGCGGTCGACAGGTTGCGGTCGAGGCCGGCCTGGCCGGTGGCGCAGAACGGGCAGTTCATGCCGCAGCCCGCCTGGGAGCTGATGCACATGGTGACCCGGTCCGGGTAGCGCATGAGGACGGACTCGACCAGCGTCCCGTCGAACAGCTTCCACAGCGTCTTGCGCGTGGTCCCCTGGTCGGTCGACAGGTGCCGCACGACCGTCATCAGCTCGGGCAGCAGTGCCTCCCGCAGCCGCTCGCGCGAACCGGCGGGGATGTCGGTCCACTGCTCGGGGTCGTGTGCGTAGCGCGCGAAGTAGTGCTGCGAGAGCTGCTTGGCGCGGAACGGCTTCTCGCCGGTCGCGGCGACGGCCTCCTTGCGCTCGGCGGGCGTGAGGTCGGCAAGGTGCCGCGGGGGCCGCTTCGCTCCGCGGGGTGCGGCGAAGGTCAGCTCACCGGGGGCTGGACGGGCCACGGTCGGACAACTCCTCATGACTGCGGGCCTGTGGCAACCCCCCGCGTCTGCGGGGACGACGGCAGGACCATGCCGAAGCCAGGAGACCTCACTGGAAGACCCCCGCAGTGGCGGGGACACACGGAAGGGCCCGCAGCCACAAGCCGCAGGCCCTTCCAGGCTACCTGATCGCTGTCAACCCGACCCGACGAAGATCACCAGCAGCAGCCACACCACCGGCGCCGTCGGCAGCAGGGAGTCCAGCCGGTCCATGATGCCGCCGTGACCCGGCAGGAGGGTGCCCATGTCCTTGATGCCGAGGTCGCGCTTGATCATGGACTCGCCGAGGTCGCCCAGCGTGGCGCTGACGGCGACCGCGAGGCCGAGCAGGAGGCCCTGCCACCAGGTGCCGTCGTCGATCAGGAACTGCACGCACAGCGCGCCCGCCACCATCGCGAACGCCACCGCGCCGAGCAGCCCCTCGCGGGTCTTGCCGGGGCTGATGCGCGGGGCGAGCTTCTTCCTGCCGAAGCGCCAGCCGACGGCGTAGGCCCCGGTGTCGCTGACGACCGTCAGTATCAGGAAGACCAGGACGCGCCAGGCACCGTCGTCCGCCATCAGCATCATGGCGACGAACGTGGCCAGGAACGGTACGTAGAACGCGGCGAACAGACCCGCGGTGACGTCCTTGAGATAGCCCTCGGGCGGCTCGGTCATCCGCCAGACGAGGACCGCGAGCGCCGTCAGCGCCATGGCGACCCACGCCCCCTCGGCGCCGCGTGCGTAACCGGCGACCACCATCGCCGCGCCGCCGATGGCGAGCGGTACGAGGGGCGCCTTGATGCCCTTGCGCTCCTCCAGCCGCTTGGTCAGTTCCCACAGGCCCACGACGACGGCGACCGCGATCACGCCGACGAAGACTTCCTTGACGACGAACAGCGACGCGATGATCACCACGCCGAGGCCGACGCCGACCCCTATCGCGGCCCCCAGATCGCGGCCCGCGCTCTTCTTCTGCGGCGGCTGGGGCTGCGCCGGCTGCGGGGCGTCGGGCATGGGCTCCGGATTCTGCGGCACCGCCGCATACGGCTGCGCCGACGGGTTCTGGTCGCGATACGGCTCGTCGCGACCGGACTGGTCGTGGAACGGCTCGTCCCGGAACAGGGGACCGCTCGGCCGAGCAGTCCCCTGGTCGTCGTCGTCCTGGTCTCCGCCGTGTTCGGGTACGTCGGGCACGATGGGCATGGGGCGAGTCTGCTGCGCGTAGTGCGCATCGTACGCGGGACCCGCCGGACCGGCGCCCTGGACGGGTCCCTGGTCGGACGGCCCCCAGTACCCGGCTTGTGGCGGCGCTCCCCAGGAAGAGTCGTTCATCAGACCTCGAGCAGTTCGGCTTCCTTGTGCTTCAGGAGCTCGTCCACCTGCGCGACGTACTTGGCGGTGGTGTCGTCGAGCTCCTTTTCCGCACGGCGGCCCTCGTCCTCACCGACCTCGCCGTCCTTGACCATCTTGTCGATGGCGTCCTTGGCCTTGCGGCGCACGGAGCGGATGGACACCTTGGCGTCCTCGCCCTTGCCCTTGGCGACCTTGATGTACTCGCGGCGACGGTCCTCGGTCAGCTCGGGGAACACCACCCGGATGATGTTGCCGTCGTTGCTCGGGTTGACGCCCAGGTCGGAGTCGCGGATCGCCTGCTCGATGTTGCGCAGGGCGCTCTTGTCGAAGGGGGTCACCACGGCCATGCGCGGCTCGGGCACGGAGAACGAGGCCAGCTGGTTGATCGGCGTCGGCGCGCCGTAGTAGTCGGCCACGATCTTGTTGAACATCGCCGGGTGCGCACGGCCGGTGCGGATCGCGGCGAAGTCCTCCTTGGCGACCACGACGGCCTTCTCCATCTTCTCCTCGGCCTCGAGGAGGGTCTCTTCGATCACCACTTGCTCCTGCGTGTCTTGAGTAGGCCCGGCTGCGGTCCCCTGTCGGAGCTGCGGCCGGCTGCGTCGCGTTCTTCCTGCACGGTTCCCGACCGGCGGGACATTGTCCATCCCCCGGCCCGGTCCCGTCCCGTCCGTCCCCCGGACAGGTGGCGTCCGCGGACGGGGGGTGTTCTCCGGTCAGTCCCGGCTGCCCTGGTCACCCACGAGCGTGCCGATCTTCTCACCCTTGACGGCGCGGGCGATATTGCCCTCCTTCAACAGCTCGAAGACCACGATGGGGAGGCTGTTGTCGCGGCAGAGGGTGACGGCCGTGGCGTCGGCGACCTTCAGGTCGCGGGTGATGACCTCGCCGTAGCCGAGCGCGTCGAACTTCACGGCGTCCGGGTTGGTCTTCGGGTCGGAGTCGTAGACCCCGTCCACTCCGTTCTTGCCCATGAGCAGGGCCTCGGCGTCGATCTCGAGGGCACGCTGGGCGGCGGTGGTGTCGGTGGAGAAGTACGGCATGCCCATACCGGCACCGAAGATGACCACGCGGCCCTTCTCCAGGTGGCGCACGGCGCGCAGCGGGATGTAGGGCTCGGCGACCTGGCCCATGGTGATGGCGGTCTGCACGCGGCAGTCGACGCCCTCCTTCTCCAGGAAGTCCTGGAGGGCCAGGCAGTTCATCACGGTGCCGAGCATGCCCATGTAGTCGGAGCGGGCGCGGTCCATGCCGCGCACCTGCAGCTCGGCGCCGCGGAAGAAGTTGCCGCCGCCGATGACGATCGCGATCTGCGCGCCGTCCCGGACGACGGCCGCGATCTCGCGGGCGATGGCGTGCACCACGTCGGGGTCGACGCCCAGGCCCCCACCGCCGGAGAAGGCCTCTCCGGACAGCTTCAGCATGAAGCGGCCGCGTACTTTGCCGTCGTCGCTCTTCTCGGCCTTGGTGGTCATGGAGATCTCGCCTCTTTTACGTGGGTCACACACACGAAGAAGGCCACTGCCGGCGGGGGCGGGTTTCGCATCCCATACGCGGCAATGGCCTCCTCGTCAGATCTGCTGTCGTCCGCCGCCACGCGCGCGTACGCAACGGCGTACGCGAACGGCGCCGACGACTGCTGTCGACCCTACCGGGGTCGTACGTCCGTCGCGGTACGGACTCAGATGCCGACCTTGATGCGCGAGAAGCGCTTCAGGCTGACACCGGCCTCTTCCAGCACCTTCTGGACGGACTTCTTGTTGTCCAGGGCGTAGGGCTGGCCGAGCAGGGTGGCGTCCTTGAAGAAGCCGTTGAGGCGACCCTCGACGATCTTCGGCAGGGCGGCCTCGGGCTTGCCCTCGGCGCGGGTGGTCTCCTCGGCGACGCGACGCTCGGTCTCGACGACCTCGGCCGGCACGTCCTCCTTGGAGAGGTACTTCGGCGCGAAGGCGGCGATGTGCTGGGCGACGCCCTTGGCGATCTCGGCGTTGGGCTTGTCCAGCTCGACGAGGACACCGATCTGCGGGGGCAGGTCGGGCATCGTGCGGTGCATGTACGCGCTCACGAAGCCGCCGGAGAACTGCGCGAAGCGGTCCAGGACGATCTTCTCGCCGAGGTTGGCGTTGGCCTCGTCCACGTACGCCTGGACGGTCTTGCCGGGCTCGATCTCGGAGGCGAGCAGGGCCTCGAGGTCGGCCGGGGCGGCCTTGGCGACGTGCTCGGCGATGGTCTTGGCGACGGACTGGAACTTCTCGCCCTTGGCGACGAAGTCCGTCTCGCACTTCAGCTCGACGAGGACACCCGAGGTGTTGTCGTCGGAGATGATCGAGACGACGGCGCCGTTCTCGGCAGAGCGGCCCTCGCGCTTGGCGACGCCCTTCTGACCCTTGATGCGGAGCGCCTCGACGGCCTTCTCGACGTTGCCCTCGGCCTCGTCCAGCGCCTTCTTGCAGTCCATCATGCCGGCGCCGGTGAGCTCGCGGAGCTTCTTGACGTCGGCGGCGGTGTAGTTCGCCATGATTCCGGAATCTCTCTCGAAGTCTGAAGATCTACGGGCGCCGGACGGCGGGGGCTTCGTGGGCCCCCGCCGTCCAGAACCCGAAGGTGGTGAGGGGTCAGGCCTGCTCGGCGTCCGCGGCCGGAGCCTCGGCGGCGGGCGCCTCGGCGGCCGGGGCGGCCTCGGCGGCCGGGGCCTCGGCGGGCTTCTCGGCGGCCTCGGCGTCGTCCTTCTTCTCGGCCTTCTCGCCCTCGAGCAGGTCGCGCTCCCACTCGGCGAGCGGCTCGCCCGCGGCCTTCTCGCCCTTGGCGCCGCCGGCGGCACCGGAACGGGCGATGAGGCCCTCGGCGACGGCGTCGGCGATCACGCGGGTGAGCAGGGTGACGGAGCGGATCGCGTCGTCGTTGCCCGGGATCTTGTAGTCGACCTCGTCGGGGTCGCAGTTGGTGTCGAGGATGGCGACGACCGGGATGTTGAGCTTCCGGGCCTCGCCGACCGCGATGTGCTCCTTCTTGGTGTCCACGATCCAGACGGCGCTGGGCACCTTGGACATCTCGCGGATACCGCCGAGGGTCTTCTCCAGCTTGGCCTTCTCGCGGGAGAGGACCAGCAGCTCCTTCTTGGTGAGGCCGGAGGCGGCCACGTCCTCGAAGTCGATCTGCTCGAGCTCCTTGAGGCGCTGCAGACGCTTGTAGACGGTCGAGAAGTTGGTGAGCATGCCGCCCAGCCAGCGCTGGTTGACGTAGGGCATGCCGACGCGGGTGGCCTGCTCGGCGATGGCCTCCTGCGCCTGCTTCTTCGTGCCGACGAACATGACCGTGCCGCCGTGGGCGACGGTCTCCTTGACGAACTCGTAGGCGCGGTCGATGTACGACAGCGACTGGAGCAGGTCGATGATGTAGATGCCGTTGCGCTCCGTGAAGATGAAGCGCTTCATCTTCGGGTTCCAACGGCGGGTCTGGTGACCGAAGTGGACGCCGCTCTCCAGCAGCTCCCGCATCGTGACGACGGCCATGGCCGTATCTCCTTGGTTTTCTCGGTTGTGCCGCGCGAGCCGGACGGCTCCCGCGCCTGACGCCCGGATGCGCCTGCCACTAGGGACCGAGGGGCGCTGACACGGACCTGTGCGGGCCTCGTGTCGGGGCGTGCGAAGTCGACCCGGTGACCCGGATCGCCACCAGAAGTGTACGGGACCCGCGGGGTACCGGGTGACGCGGCTGTCCACAAGCGGTGCGCGGTCCACAGGCCCGGGCGCCGATCGGCCCCGGTGCGGGACGGTGCTCGCATGCGAACGAGGCGATGGGTGCGTGGACGGGCCTGGCTGCCGGTGCTGCCGGCCGCGCCGGCCGTCATGTCGGTCATGACCGTCCTGGCCGTACTGGCCGTACTGGGTGTACTGGGCGTCCTGGGTGTTCTGACCGCGGGGCCGCCGGGTCGGACTCCGACGGCGGCGCCGGCGGTGGCGGTCGCGGCTGCCGTGTCGGGCCGTGGGGCGGCCGCGGTACCGAGAGGCGCGGCACCGGAGGGCGCACGGAGGGCGCCCGATCCGGGGGTACCGGCTGTGGCCCGCACCTGGCCGGTCGGGGTCCGGCCCGCGGTCCTGCGGGGCTGGGAGCCCCCGGCGAGCCCCTACGGACCGGGCCACCGCGGCGTGGACCTCGCCGCGGCGGACGGGACACCGGTGCGGGCGGTGGCCGCGGGGCGGGTGTCGTTCGCGGGGCCGGTCGCGGGCCGGGGCGTGGTGTCGGTGGAGCTGGCGGGGACGGGCGATCCGCCCCTGCGGACGACGTACGCGCCGGTCGCGGCGGTGGTGGAGGAGGGCGACGTGGTGGCGGCCGGGGAGGTGCTCGGCTCGGTGCGGCCGGCGGGCTCGCACTGCGCGGGCTGCCTGCACTGGGGCCTGCTGCGGGGCGATGTCTATCTGAACCCGCTGTCCCTGCTCCCGCCGTGGCTGCTGGACGCGGGTCCGTCGAGGCTGCTGCCGGTGCTGGGGGTGCCGTTGCCCGGCCGGGCGGGGGTCAGCCCCGTACGCCCCGCAGCGCCATGGAGACGGCCGCCTCCGTGATGGCCGCCGGCTCCTCGGCCGCGCCCAGCTCGATCCGGCGTACGGCCGCGTCCACGACGCCCTGGAGGAGCATCGCCGCCAGTCGCGGCTGGTCGTGCCCCAGTTCGCCGAGCGCCTCGACGATCATCGCGATCAGCCCGCCGTGCGCGGCCCGGATCTTCTCCCGCGCGCCGGCGTCCAGCTCACTCGCGGAGATGGCCACGACGGCCCGGTGCCGCCGGTCCCCGACCAGGTCGAGCTGGGTGCGCACATACGCCTCGACCTTGGCCTCGGGCGCCGTCTCACGCTCCATGGCCGCCTCGACCTCCGCGGCCCAGACGGGGAAGTCGACGGCGCACAGTTCCTCGACGACGGCCGCCCGCGACCGGAAGTACTCGTAGACGGACGACCGGGCCAGACCCGTACGTTCGGCGAGGGCGGGGAAGGTCAGCGCCTCCGTCCCGCCGTCGGACAGCAGGGAGCGTGCCGCGTCCAGCAGGGCGGCACGCTGCATCGACCGGTGCTCGGCCACAGAGGCCGCTCGAATCCTTGGCACGTCACCACTTTACGGACGCGGCACCGGGGACGGGAGTCACCTACCGGCCGGACGCCCGCCGACGGGCGGGCCGACCGGGGGGTTCTCGTGCCGGAAGTCCAGGTCAGCGGCCGAAGCCGGCAAGCTTGGCGCGCAGTTGCAACACCGACTTGGTGTGAATCTGGCTGACCCTGCTCTCGGTCACGCCCAGCACGTTCCCGATCTCGGCGAGGGTGAGGCCCTCGTAGTAGTACAGCGTGACGACGGTCTTCTCCCGCTCCGGCAGCGTGTTGATCGCGCGGGCCAGGAGCCGCCGCAGCTCCCGGTCCTCGGCGACCTCCACCGGATTGTCGGCGGCGGTGTCCTCCAGCGTGTCCATCAGGCTCAACCGGTCACCGCCCTCGCCGCCCGCGTGCAGGAGCTCCTCCAGGGCCACCACGTTCGCCAGCGACAACTGGCTGAAGACCGCGTGGAGGTCCTCCACCGCGATCCCCATCTCCACGGCGACCTCGCTCTCCGAGGGGGTGCGGCGCAGCCGTGCCTCCAGCGTCGCGTACGCGCGTTCCACGTTGCGCGCCTTCTGCCGCACCGACCGCGGGATCCAGTCCAGCGCGCGCAGTTCGTCGATCATCGCGCCCCTGATCCGGGTGATCGCGTACGTCTCGAACTTGATCTCGCGGTCGACGTCGAACTTCTCGATGGCGTCGATCAGACCGAACACTCCGGAGGAGACGAAGTCGGCCTGCTCGACGTTGGGCGGCAGTCCCACACTGACCCGGCCCGCCACGTACTTCACGAGGGGCGAGTAGTGCAGGATCAGCTGTTCCCGCAGCCGCTCGTCGCCGGTCGCCTTGTACGACCGCCACAGCTCGTCGAGCGTCGAGGGGGCGGACGGTCGCACGCTGCCACCGTCGCGGGCGGCTGGGGGGATCGCCGCCCGGTCGGACCCGGAGGTGTGCTGGGGCATTCGTCGCCTAGTGCCGTTCTGCCGTGATGTCGTGTGCTTGAGGCCGCCGGTCTGCTTTCTGGTGGTCACCTGCTGTCGGCCGTCTGCGTGGGGGCATCGTGAGCGTAGCGTGACTGGACTGTCGCGGTGTGCGAAGGAGCGGGTGGTGACCCTACGCAGATACGTTCCGCTGGACGCTCTACCGGGGGGACGGTGATCGCTCTGGGTGATCACTCGAATACCCCAACTGCCGGAATCCCCACGGGCGTCGGGCTTCCCCCGGACGGCCGAACACGGTGCGTCAGCACGGCCTGCGACCGCCGCGAATCGAGATCATCGCCTGGCGTGTCAACTTCCAGCCGTCGCCGTGTCGTTCGACGTAACCAAGCGCTCGAAGCTCGTACAGTCTCGCGGTCGCGTCGTCCTTGGTGGTCTGGGCGCTGCGTGCCACCTCGGCCGCCGTCGCCGTTCCCCGCCCGGGGAGTCCGGCCAGTGTGCGGCGGGTCCGGGGCTCCAGGAGATCGGTGGGCAGGACCGGCCCGCGTCGCTCCGGCGGCAGCTCACCCATGGCGCCGACCAGTTCGACCACCTCGGCGGCGTCGCCGACGAGCACCGCGTCGCCGCGCAGCAACTCGTGCACCCCGGCGGAGAGCGCGCTGGTCGCCGGTCCGGGCACACCCATCACGTGCCGGCCCAGCCGCCGGGCCGCGCGGGCGGTGACCAGCGAACCGCTGCGGTAGGCGGCCTCGACCACCACGGTGCCCCGGGTGAGCGCGGCGATGACCCGGTTGCGCAGGACGAATCTGCTCGGCGTCGGATGATCGCCCGGTGGCAGCTCTCCGACGACCAGACCCTGCTCGGCGATCCTGGTGATCAGCGCCGCGTGTCCGGGAGGGTAGGGACGGTCGACACCGCAGGCGAGGACCGCGGCGGTGGCGCCGCCGGCGCCGAGGGCGCCCCGGTGTGCGGCGCCGTCGATGCCGTAGGCGCCGCCGGACACCACGACCCAGCCGCGCTCTGCCAGACCGGCGGCGAGGGTGGCGGCCATGTGGGCGCCGTACTCGGTGCAGGCGCGGGCGCCGACGACGGCGACCGACCTGAGCGCCCACATGCGCAGACTGGGCCCGCCGCGCACCCAGAGCCCGAGCGGGCGGGCGTCACCGAGGTCGTCGAGCTGCCCCGGCCACTCGGCGGTCCCCGGGATCACGAACCGCACCCCCGCGGACCGGGCGGCGGCCAGGTCACGATGCGGGTCGGCCATGCCCGCCCGGGCGCACAGGCCGGCCCACCGCTTTTCGCTCACTCCCGGCAGGGCGCGTGTGCCCTCGCGCAGGTGCCGCACGACTTCCACGACACCGCGCTCCCGCACCCACCGCCCTCCGGCCTCGTCCCCGGGCTCCAGAACCCGGGCGAGGAAGACCCGCCCGAGCAGCTCGAGGTCCAGGTCCGCCTCGCCGGGCGCGCTGCCCCTCCCGGCCGCGCCGCCGTCTCCGGCCGCGCCGTCCTTCCCGGCCGCGAGGTCCGGCCCGGCCGAGCCGTCCCCTCCGGCCGCGCCGTCTTCTCCGGCCTTCCAGCCCGCTCCGGCCGGCCCGTGCTTCCTCGCCGCGCCGTGCCTGCCGGCCGCGAAGTCCGGCCCGGCCGGGGCGCCGGCGTCAGATGCGCCGCCGCCCGGAGGGTCGACGCGCCATGGCTCATCGCTCTCCTCAGAGCCGCCTCCGGGCGGAGCGCCGCCAGCGGCCACGGCGTCGCCGTCGAACAGGGCGCCGTCCTGCGGCGGCACGGTGTCCCCGCTCACGTCAGTGCTCCCAGGGCCATCGGGACGCCGCGCGGCACCCCGGTGCGCAGTTGCAGCGCCAGGGCCACGTCCCTCGGTTCGGGGCGGTCGTGACCGACGAGGTCCGCGACGGTCCAGGCGACGCGCAGGACGCGGTCGAGTCCGCGGGCGGTGAGGACACCGCGTTCCAGGCTGCGCTCCGCCTCGTCCAGCGCACCGGGCGCGGCGCGCCAGCGGCTGCGCAGCTCCCGGCCGGGCACCTCGCTGTTCGACCGCCACGGGGTGCCCGCGAGACGGGCGGCCGCCCGCTCCCGGGCCGCGCGCACCCGGTCGGCGACCGTCGCGGTGGTGTCGCCCCGGGGGCCGGTGCCCGCCAGCTGGCCGCGCGTGACCCGGTCCACCTCGACCCGCAGGTCGACGCGGTCGAGCAGCGGCCCCGAGAGCCTGGCCTGGTAGCGCCGGATCGCCGAGGGCGGGCACTCGCACAACTCGTCGGTCCGCGAGAACCGCCCGCAGGGGCAGGGATTGGCGGCGAGCACCATCAGGAACCGCGCCGGGAAACGCACCACGCCCGCGCTGCGCGCGATGACGACGTGCCCGGCCTCCAACGGCTGGCGCAGCGCGTCCAGCGCGTGACTGCTGAACTCCGGCGTCTCGTCCAGGAACAGGACGCCCCGGTGTGCCAGCGACACGGCTCCCGGCCGCGCCACTCCGGGGCCGCCCCCGACGAGGGCCTGCATCGTCGCGGAGTGGTGGGGAGCGCAGTAGGGAGCCACGTCGATCAGGGGCTTGCCCGGCGGCAGCAGCCCCGCCACCGAGTGCACGGCGGTGACCTCGAGGGACTCCGCCCGGCACAGCCGGGGCAGGATGGCGGGCAGCCGTTCGGCGAGCATGGTCTTGCCGGCACCGGGCGGGCCTTCCAGGAACAGGTGGTGGCGACCGGCCGCGGCGACCTCCACCGCCGTGCGCGCCGACTCCTGTCCGACGACGTCGGCGAGGTCGTGACCGTGGTCGTGCTGGGCCGCTCCCACACTGTGCATTCCGGTGGCCGCGCCGGTGCCGGGCATGCGCAGACCGGCCAGGAGCGGGTCGGGGCGGCCCTGCTGTGTCTGCTCCTGCTCCTCCTCCGGCACGGGTTCGTCGGCGAGGACGGCGATCAGCTGGCGCAGGCTGCGCACGCCGAGCACCGACACCCCCGGCACCAGGGACGCCTCGGCGGCGGCGCACTCGGGTACCACCACCTGCTCGTACCCGGCGTCCGCCGCGGCCAGCACCGCCGGCAGGATGCCGCGCACCGGTCGCACCCGGCCGTCCAGACCCAGCTCTCCGATCATCACGATGTCGGCGAGCACCCGCGGGTCGATCCGCTCCGCGGCGCCCAGGACACTCGCGGCGACGGCGAGGTCGAAGCCGCTGCCGCTCTTGGGCACCGAGGCCGGGCTGAGTCCCACCGTCAGCTTCTTCTGGGGCCACTCCGCGCCCGAGTTGACCACGGCCGCCCGCACCCGGTCCCGGCTCTCCGTCAGGCTCTTGTCCGGCAGCCCCACCAGCGTGAACGCCGCCACGCCCGGTTCCAGGTCGGCCTGGACCTCCACCACCACGCCCTCGACGCCTACGAGCGCCACCGAGCACGTACGCGCGAACCCCATCACGCCACCCCCCGGGCGTGCTCGACCACGGGGGCGCCGCGCTGCGGGAGGAGGACGCCGACCAGGTCGATGCGCACGCCGCCGGGCGGAGCCCCTCCATGGGTCTGGATCCAGCGTTCGGCGAGCCGCCGCAGCCGCTCCGCCTTGTCCGGGGTCACGGCGGCCATCGGGTGCTCGAAGGAGCCGCCCCTGCGCGTCTTGACCTCGCAGACGACCAGGACGTCTCCGTCCCGGGCCACGATGTCGATCTCGCCGGTCCTGCCGCAGCGCCAGTTGCGCTCCAGCACGGTCATTCCGGCCCCGGTCAGCCGGCGGGCGGCGAGCGTCTCGCCGTACTCGCCCATCGCACCTCGTGCGTTCATGTCGGCACCACCTCCGGCGCCAACCATCACGCAGAGCAGCGGATCCCGTCACTCACGGTGAACTACTCACCGGTTGTGGAAAACTCCGTCACCCGCCCGGAAGCTCCAGGTCGCTCTTGTTCAGCTCCTCGATGTTCACGTCTTTGAACGTCAACACCCGCACCTGCTTGACGAACCGGGCCGGCCGGTACATGTCCCACACCCAGGCATCAGCCATGGAGACCTCGAAGAACACCTCGCCCTGGACCGAGTGGACCTGCATCTCGTAGTCGTTGGTGAGGTAGAAACGCCGCTCGGTCTCGATCACGTATTTGAACAGACCGACGACATCGCGGTACTCCCGGTAGAGCTTGAGCTCCATCTCGGTCTCGTACTTCTCGAGGTCCTCGGCGCTCATGGCATGTTCCCCTTCAGCCGTGCGGTCCCCCCATTGTGCGCCAGTCCCGTGCGCCCCTAGACGATTTCGGTGTCCAGGGTCACCGGGCCGGCCGGGGGACCTTCGTCGAGCAGCGTGCGCAGCAGCTCGGCGAGTCTGGTCGGATACACCGTCTCACGTGCCCGGGTCAGTTCCTGACACGTCCACCAGCGCGCTCCGGCGACGCTGCGCCGCTCCAGTTCGGTGAGGCCGGGGCCCACCGCCTCGGTGGCGGTCCGGGCGGTGCGGGCCAGGTAGTACCACTCGTCCTGGTCCCAGCGGCGGCCCGCGAAGGGGAAGGAGCACCTGCGCCGCCACAGCACCGGGCCGAGTTCGACGTCGGTGATGCCGGTCTCCTCCCGGAGCTCGCGCCGGGCGGCCTCGGCACGGGTCTCGTCGCCCTCCACACCCCCGCCGGGCGTGAACCACCAGTCGTCGGCGGGGTCGTCCGGTTCGTGCCCGTGCAGGAGCAGGATGCGGTCGTCGGGGTCGAGCAGCACGACCCGGGCGACCCGGCGCAGTCCGCCCTCGTAGGTGTCCTGTGCCGCCGGGGTCTCCTCAGCGGCCACGGGCGGGCTCCGCTTCCCTTCGGGCGCGGGAGGCCCCGGCCCGCTTGGCCAGCGGACCGTAGGCCGCACCGCCCAGGATCAGCACGGCCCCGGCGATCACCAGCGCCACGACCGTCCGCAGCGGGCCCGGTGAGGACAGGTCCCCCAGCGCCTGGAATCCGGTCGGCCGCTCCAGCATGCCGTTCATCGGCCAGGCCACGGCGTCCACGCGGGCGTCCACGGCGCCGCGCGACACGGTGCCGCGGGCCGCGTCGGTGAGGTGGGCGGTGGAGTCCACGGAGTTGTCGCGCTCGTCACCGAGGAGGAACAGGCGGCCCTCCGGGACCTTCACCGTCTGGAAGTCGCTGATCTCGGCCGGCGTGCCGGCGGGCAGGTACGGCTCGTCGATCACCTTGCCGTTGACCTTCAGTTTGCCCTTCTGGCAGCAGGAGACGGTGTCCCCGCCGACGGCGACGACCCGCTTGACCATGGGCGCGTTGGCCCAGGTCGCGTCGTTGAACACGACGACGTCGCCGCGGCGGACGTCGGCGCCGTCGATGCGCTGCGCCAGGACCCGGTCACCGGCGTCGATGGTCGGCGTCATCGAGCTGGTCGGCACGGTGTAGGGCCGGTAGACCACCGCACCCCAGCCGAACCCGCCGAGGAACAGCACCAGACCCAGCGCCACGGCGATGCCGGACAGCCGCTGCCCGGTCCGGCCGCCCGCCGGACGCCTGTTCGCCGCGCCGCCGCGCGGGACCGTACGTGTCGTGCTCTCGCCACCCATGGAGCCGCACCTTACCCGGCGGTACGCCGACGGGGCAGCCCCCTCCCGGCGACCGGAAGACGGCCGGAAGGGGGCTGTTCGAACCTCAGCGGGCTGCGGTGGGCTCAGCGGGTCTCGACCGGGGCGGTGCGGCGACGGCGCCACCAGACGAACGGAGCCACGCCGGCGAGGGCCAGACCCTGGGGAGCGACCGAGAGCGCGGCGGCGGCCGAGGACCGGGTCTGGGCCTGGGACTGCAGGCCGTCCTGGCCGAAGGTGTCCGGGACCGGCAGGGTGCTCCAGCGGTCCATCGGCCAGGCGACCACGATGGCGCGGCCGACGACCTCGTCCACCGGGACCATGCCGCCGTTCTTGTCCGACTGGTTGTAGCGCGAGTCCCGGGAGTTCTGCCGGTGGTCGCCCATGACCCAGATTTTGCCCTCGGGCACCGTGACCTTGAACCGGCCGCCCTGGTCGTCGTCCGAGCACGGCGTGTTGCCGGGGTAGACGTACGGCTCGTTCAGCGCCTTGCCGTTGACCTTGAGCGGGCCGGTCTTGTTGCACTCGACCGTGTCGCCGGCGACGCCGATGACGCGCTTGATCAGGTCCTTCTCGTCCGCGGACGGCATCAGGCCGATCCAGCTGAGGACGGTCTGGAGCGCGTTCGGGTCGGGCGTCGGCTCGCCCGCCAGCCAGTCGGCCGGATCGTGGAAGACGACGACCTCACCGCGCTCTGGTTCGGAGCCGAACCAGGGGGTCAGCTTGTCGACCAGGACCCGGTCACCGATCTGCAGGGTGTTCTCCATCGAGGAGGACGGGATGGAGAACGCCTGCACCAGGAACGTCTTGATCAGCAGGGCGAGCACCAGCGCGATGCCGATCAGGATCGGCAGTTCCTTCCAGAAGGAGCGCTGCTTCTTGGCCGCGGGAGGTGTCGCGGGCGGTGTCCCGCCGACCCCCTCCTCCTCGGTCCCGCCGTTGCGCCCGTTCTGGCCGCTGTGTCCGTTCGTCACCCTGCCGTCCTCGGTTCCGGAGCCGTACCCGGAGTCCGGGGCGCCGACCGCCGCCGGGCCGGCCGCCTCCTCGGGGCGTCCGCGGTTCTCCTCGCCGTCGTGTCCGGACCGTGCGCCAACCGCCACATCCCCCACGCCAACTCCTCACTGTCTGCCGCCGCCTGCCCCGGATACGGCGCAGGCCCACCACTCCCATAACGAGCGGGAGTTCCGCAGGGGTCGGGAGTTCCACCATCGCGTTCGGATCGTAGGGGGCAACCCTATGCGACAGCTCGGGAGCGGCGGTCGAACCGGAGGCCGAGTCGGACACGGCCGCGTACGTTTTCGGTTCGTCCAGGGTGGTCCAGTGGCCGAACGGCCAGGCGATCACCATGGCCCGGCCCACCACCTCGTCCTGGGACACCGTGCCGAAGTCGGTCTCCTGGTGGACGCGGGAGTCGGCGGAGTTGGAGCGGTGGTCGCCCATCACCCACAGCCGCCCCTCGGGGACGGTGACGTCGAACGGCGTCCGGGACGGTACGTCTCCGGGGTACAGGTAGTCCTCGTTCAGGGGAACGCCGTTGACGGTGACGCGACCCTGTTTGTCGCAGCACTTGACGTGGTCCCCGCCCACGCCGACGACCCGCTTGATGAGGTCCTTCTCGTCGTCGGACGGCAGCAGCCCGATGAAGGCGAGGCCTTCCTTGACCTGCTTGACGACGACGGGGTCGTCCTTCTTGGTGGTCTGCTCGCCCTGGAGCCAGCCGCCGGGGTCCCGGAAGACGACGACGTCCCCGCGCTGCGGCTCGGAGCCGAACCAGGGGGTGAGTTTGTCCACCAGGACCCGGTCGCCGATCCGGATGGTCTGCTCCATGGAGCCCGACGGGATCACGAAGGCCTGGACGAGGAAGGTCTTGAGCACCAGCGCAATGAGGACCGCGACGCCGATGAGGAGCGGGATCTCCTTGACGGCACCGCGTCTGCGCCGCCGTTTGACCTTGCGCTGGAGCTTGCGGCGCTCGGCGCGCGAGCGGCCGCCGGCCGGCGCGGCGGTGCGTCTCGAACCGGTGGGCAGCAGGTTCTGCGTGGGGCTGCTGGGCGCTCCCCTCGGCTTGCCCCGGCTACCCATCGGCGTCCTTGGCGCGCGCCGCACCAGCACCGGCCCCGGCCCCGGCCTCGGCCCCGGCCCCGGCCCCGGCCCCGGCCCCGGCGTCAGAAGCGTCCCCGGTGACCGTCTGCGCGTCCGGCACGCGTGCGTAGGCGTCGGGGCGGTCGAGGTGGCCGGCGTGGCCGAAGGGCCAGGCGATCCAGTCGGCGCGGCCGATCACCGCGTCCAGCGGGACCATCCCGCCGCCCGGGGAGCCCAGGTGGTCGCGGGAGTCGCTGGAGTCGGCGCGGTGGTCGCCGAGCACGAAGAGGGTCCCGTCGGGGACGACGACGTCGAAGGGCACCGTGGACGGGCGGTCTCCCGGGTACAGGAAGGCAGACTCGTCGACCGACTGGCCGTTCACCCGGATCCTCCCCTCCTCGTCGCAGCACACCACGTGGTCCCCGCCCACACCGACAACGCGTTTGATGTAGTCGCCGTGCCCGAAGAGTCCGGTGCCGTCGAAGACGACGATGTCGCCCCGCTGCGGGCGGCCATCGAAACGGTACGCCAACTTGTTTACGAGAACGCGGTCGCCGATCCTCAATCCACGCTCCATCGATCCGCTCGGGATCTGGAACGGCTGCAGCACGAAGGTGCTGAGCAGCAACAGGAACAGCAGGAGGACCAGCAGGGTCACGGTGATCCGGCCGCCCGGCACCCAGTCGGTGATCCGTCCCCCGAACGCGGAACGCGACCGATCCTCCGGGCCTTCCGCATCCGAGGGCTGCTCGGAGTCGGAGGGGCGGGAGGAGCGGTCGCGCTCCGTGTGCTGTGCTTCGGTGTCCATCGGGGCCAGATGCTATCCGGCCCCGGCACGGACCTCGGAGGGGCGCTCAGCTCTCGCGCTTCTCCTTGATCTTCGCGGCCTTGCCGCGCAGCTCGCGCAGGTAGTACAGCTTGGCGCGGCGGACGTCACCCTTGGTGACGAGCTCGATCTTCTCGACGATCGGGGTGTGCACCGGGAAGGTGCGCTCGACGCCGACGGAGAAGGAGACCTTGCGGACCGTGAAGGTCTCGCGCACGCCGGCGCCCTGACGGCGGATGACGACGCCCTTGAACTGCTGCACACGGGAGCGGTTGCCCTCGATGACGCGCACGTGGACGTTGACGGTGTCGCCGGGGCGGAAGGCCGGGACGTCGCTGCGCAGCGACGCGGCGTCGACGGAGTCGAGCAGGTGAGACATTTCGTCTGCTTTCTTCGCTGATGCCACAGGTCATCAACGGAAACTAGGTGTTTCGGAATCAGGGTCGTGCGGGTCGGGACGGGCGTCGTCTCCCCCTGTGGCAGGGGCGCGCTCCGGACGGACGCACAACAGCCGCCTATTCTTCCATGCCCGGGGTCCTGCGCCAAAATCGGCCGTACGGTTCCCCGTCCGGATCCGGCTGCCAGCCCAGGATGGAGAGCATCTCGCGGTCCTTCTTGTCGAAGGCGGCGGGCTCGCACCGTTCGATCAGGTCGGGCCGGTTGGCCGTGGTGCGGCGCAGGGCCTCGTCGCGGCGCCAGCGGGCGATCTTCCCGTGGTGGCCGCTGAGCAGCACGTCCGGGATGCCGCGCCCGCGCCACAGGGGCGGCTTGGTGTGGACGGGGCCCTCCAGCAGGTTGGCCATGGCGCCGGGGGCGAAGGAGTCGTCCCGGTGGGACTCGGCGTTGCCGAGCACGCCGGGCAGCAGCCGGGCCACGGCCTCGGTGACGACCAGGACGGCCGCCTCGCCGCCGGCCAGGACGTAGTCGCCGATGGACACCTCGTACACGGGCACCCGGGTCGCGTACTCGTCGACGACGCGGCGGTCGATGCCCTCGTAGCGGGCGGGAGTGAAGATCAGCCAGGGCCGCTCGGAGAGGTGGACGGCGAGTTCCTGGGTGAAGGGCCGTCCGCTGGGCGTGGGCACGATCAGGGCGGGCTCGCCGGACCCCGTCTCGTAGCCGTCGGCCAGGACGGAGTCCAGGGCGTCGCCCCACGGCTCGGTCTTCATGACCATGCCCGGGCCGCCGCCGTAGGGAGTGTCGTCGACCGTGTTGTGGCGGTCGTAGGTCCACTCGCGCAGGTCGTGCACGTGGACGCCGAGCTGCCCACGCGCGCGTGCCTTGCCGACGAGGGAGACGTTCAGCGGTTCCAGGTACTCGGGGAAGATCGTGACGACGTCGAGCCGCATTACGCCTCGTCCCCGGCATCCTCGGCGTCGGCGTCCCGCGCGGAGGCGATCTCGGCCCGGTCGTCGATCAGGCCGGGCGGCGGGTCGATGACCGCGCGCTGTTCGTCGAGGTCGATGTCGGTGACGATCTCGGCCACGAACGGCACGTAGACCTCGCTGCCGTCGGGGCGCTCCACGACGAACAAATCCTGCGTGGGCAGGTGGGAGATCTCGGTGATGCGGCCGACCCCGGTGCCGTCGGCGGTCACCACGTCGAGGTCGATCAGCTGGTGGTCGTAGTACTCGTCCTCGTCCTCGGGCCGCTCGCCCGGGTCGACGTCGGCGATCAGGAGGGTGTTGCGCAGCGCCTCGGCGCCGGTGCGGTCGTGGACGCCGGCGAAACGCAGCAGGAGGCGGCCGCTGTGCACCCGGCCGGTCTCGATGGTGAGCGGTCCGGCGGAGGCGGGGTCGGTGGCCAGCACGGCACCGGGCCCGAGCCTCAGCTCCGGCTCGTCCGTGCGGACCTCGACGGTCACCTCGCCCTTGATCCCGTGGGCGCGGCCGATGCGCGCGACTACCAGCTGCACTGTGCTTGATCTCCTGTCGGAACTGCGGCGAGCCCGCACGAGGGGCTCATACGACTGCGGGCCGGGGACGGCCCAGTGGCCCTCCCCGGCCCGAGCCGGTGCTGCGATTGGCGTCAGCGGACGTGGTCCACGTCGACGAGATCGACACGGACACCGCGGCCGCCGATGGCGCCCACGACGGTGCGCAGAGCGCGTGCGGTGCGGCCGTTGCGGCCGATCACCTTGCCGAGGTCGTCGGGGTGGACCCGGACCTCGAGCACCCGTCCGCGGCGCAGGTTGCGCGAGGCGACCTGCACATCGTCGGGGTTGTCGACGATGCCCTTCACGAGGTGCTCGAGAGCCTCCTCGAGCATGCTCAGGCCTCGGACGCGGAGGACTCGGCGGCGGCCTCGTCCTTCTTGTCGGCCTTCTTCTTCTGGGTGATCGCCTCACCCTTGCCCTCGTCCTCGCCACCGATCGCCTCGAAGGACGGGCGGGCCGCCTTCTCGGCCGGCTGGAGCAGCGGAGCCGGGGCGGGCTCGCCCTTGAACTTCTGCCAGTCGCCGGTCTTCTTCAGGATGGCGAGCACGGGCTCGGTCGGCTGGGCGCCGACACCGAGCCAGTACGCGACACGCTCGGCGTCGACCTCCATCACCGACGGGTTGTACGTCGGGTGGTACTTGCCGATCTCCTCGATGGCCCGGCCGTCACGGCGGGTACGGGAGTCGGCGACGACGATGCGGTAGTGAGGCGAACGGATCTTGCCCAGACGCTTCAGCTTGATCTTGACTGCCACGGGAGTGGGTTCTCCTGGTTTTGACGTGGGTGGGCACGGCGAGAGAGCCGCGTGGGGTTGCGGTACCCGAGTGCCCGATGGACGCGTCAGCCGGAGGAGAGAGGGGTCCTGTGCGACTGTCGAGTACAGCTAGCCATTGTGCCACACGCGGGCAGGCCCACCGGACCGAGGGCACCGGATCCGCCACGCGGGCAAACCACGCTGCTCCGGACGACGACGGGCACCGGCCCGGCTGCCACGAGCAGCCGGGCCGTCAGCTCACTCCCGCACCGACCACCTCCGGAATGCGGAACGGCTTGCCGCAGCCGCCGCACATGATCGGGGCCTGGGCCAGCACCGACGGGACGACGCGGACGTTGCGCCCGCAGTCGCAGACCGCCTTCACGCGCACCCCTCCCCCGGAGGAGCCGTGGCGGGCGGCCGGACCGCGGAAGCTGCGGGCCGTGTCGGTCGCGGTGGCGGCGGTGTGGGCCTTCAGCGCGCGCTGGAGGCGTTCGATCGTCGGGCGGTAGCGGCGCTTCGCCTCGGGGGTGAGCGTGACCAGCGAGAAACCGCTGCTGGGATGCGGCTCCTCGGGGTGGTCCAGGCCCATCTCCTCGGCGATCGCGAGGAATCGACGGTTGTGATAGCGCCCCGCGCGGGAGGTGTCGCGTACTCCGCGCGCGGCGGCGATGCCGTGGACTGCCTCGTGAAGCAGTCGCTCGAAGGAGAGCTCGTGCCCGCAGGCGGACGACGACTCTCCGATCAGGGACTCGGGCGCGGCAAGATCGGGCAGCTCGGTGTGGTGCCGCTGAATGTCGGCCCACGCCTGCGCCAGCTCTGCGGCGAGAACAGGTGGTGTCGTGCTCACGTAATGACAACGAGCCGGGGTGCCGCTGTGTTCCTATTCCGGGGCATCCCAAATAATTTGCACGTACCAGTCAGTTGCCGCTGATGCGTCGCGACGAGGGCGGGTGCGCTGATCTGCGGAGAAGTCTCACAGCTCGTACCAAGCTGGTGCGTAGTCCGACGTACGCGCCGGCGCGTAGCCGCCGTCCACGCGCCGGAGTGTGTGCGACCCACGCGGGCGCAAGGGGCGTTTCGGCCGCTGTCACGCCGGAGGAGCGCCGTCCGAGGGGGCGAGTCGCCGGAAGCGACGTTACCGGGTGCCCCGCCGGCGTGCGGCACCGCCCCGCCTCCCGGTGCGTCCGGGCACCGCGCGGTGGCCGCCGGACCGGCCGGCCCTGGCCGGAACCGCTCCCTCGGCCCCGTGGCCACCCACGGTCATCACCCGGCGACTCGATCCGGCCATCCGGCCAAGGGCACCCGACGGGGCCACCCCGGGTACGACGCGGCCAGGCCCACGTTGCCGGGAAGTGAAATCTCGCCAGGGTGCCGGGGATCGGGCAAACCGGGCCCCGCTACCACTGGACGCCACGGCGAGCCCGGAGTTACCTGGCATACGGGGGGAGTGCGAGCGCACTGCACGGGGGCCATGGAATCGGGCACGGCGGCAACACTCGGCGATTGGGGCGCTTTCCTATGACACCTACGCTCGTGCGGCAGCACTCATCACACGCGGGGGCGACACCTCACGTGGACCTGCGTGCACGCGCGCGTGACTGGTCCGAGATACAGGAGCGGATGCTCGTACCGCTCTACGAGGCCGTCTACGAGCGACTGGACGTGGGCGGCGACACGCGCATGCTCGGCCTCGGCTGCGGTTCCGGTCTCGCGCTGCTGATGGCCGCCGCGCGCGGCGCGGCGGTGACCGGGGTCGACTCCCGCTCCCCGGAACTCCTGGCCCTGGCCCGTCGGCGCCTGACGACCGGGACGCCCGAGGAACCGGGGACGTACGAGGGGCCGCGGTCCCCCGGAACGGACGGCACAGGCGCGCGTGCCGGCGCACCGCGCATCGTCGAGGGCTCGCCCGAGGACGCGGCGGACCCGACGGCACCGGCGTTCACCCTGGTCACCGCCTTCGAGCCCACCGGGTGCCTCGCGGGCGACGCGGAGGGGCTCGGCACACTGCTCGCCCGGGCGACGCCGCTCGCCGCGCGGGGGGCGGCCGTGGTGCTGGCCGGCTGGGGGCCGCCCGAGCGGTGCGCCACGACGTCGGTGCTGCGGGTGGCCGCCAAGCTCGCCGACCCGATGCGCGGTACCGGCGGTTGGCGCCCCGCCCTGCGTGACGACCTGGAGGAGGTCGCCCAGCGGGCCGGGCTCCGGCCGGACGGCTCGGGACGGGTCGCCTGCCCGTTCGGCTACGCCGACACCGCCAGCGCGGTGCGGGGACTGCTGTCGACCGGGCTGTTCGACGCGGCGGCCGAGGCGACCGACCCGGAACAGGTCGACAAGGAGCTGAGGGAGGCCCTCCACCCCCACCAGCGGCCGGACGGGACCGTGTGGATGCCGAACGTGTTCCGCTACCTGATCGCCCGGGTGCCTTGACAGCCGCTTCCGATCGCATGTCCGCGGTACGCGATCGGCGCGTGACGCACTTCTTCCGGTGCGGGTGTGAATGGTGTGAAGAAGTCGGACCGGAGCTTCGGCGGTTTCCCCCGGTGGATCTTGGGCCTCTACGCTGATCCACCGTTCGGGGGAACAGACACATCTGCATACAGGAGCCTGTAGTGCCGCACCGCAAGACCGCACTGCGCCTCGCCGCGCCGGTCACCGTCCTCGCCCTGGCCCTCACCGCCTGCGGGGGCGGCGACGACACCGACGCCGACGCGAAGAGCCCGGCGACCACCGAGGCCTCGCCGTCGCCCTCCCAGCCCGCCTCGGGCGGCGACATGGCGACGGGCGAGAGCGCGACGGGGAAGGTCGCGGAGGACCCCGGCGAGGTCACGTACGAGGTCCTGGCCCAGAAGGTCGACGTCGGCACCGAGGAGGAGGCCGCGAAGGCGGTGGCGGACGCCGCGGACGCCAAGGGCAAGGTGCTGGCCACCGCGCACATCAAGTACACGCACAAGAGCGGCCCCGCGCTGACCGAGGGCTCCGACGTGCACGACGGCGCCACGGTCTTCGCCGACGGGCAGCGCGGGGGCGTCCTCATCGGCGCCTCCGAGGACGCGCCGGGCTGTGAGGACCCGTACGACGTCGAGAGCTGGAAACAGGGCGAGAGCCACGTCTTCTGCGAGACCTACGTGATCCCCGCGGGCGCCACCAGCGTCGAGGTCCACTGGTCCGAGGAGGACGGCGAGCCGTACGTCTGGAAGTTCCCGCAGAAGTGAGCTGACGGGGGCAGCCTCCTCGGCCGAGGAGGCTGCCCCCGTTCTCACACAGGAACGGGCGTCAGCCCATGAACTTCTTGAACTCGTCGGGCAGCTCGAAGTCCTGACCGCCCTGCTGCGGCAGTCCGAGGGCGCCCCCGCCCTGCGCGGCGGCGGCCCGGCGGGCGGCCTCCTCCTGCTCCTGCTGCTTGCGCTTCATCGGGTTTCCGGAGCGCTGCTTGCCCTTGGCCTTCTTCTGCTGCTTCTTCTGCCGGCCGGGCCCGCCGCCCATGCCGGGCATTCCCGGCATCCCGGGCATACCGCCGCCCTGGGCCATGCGGGACATCATCTTGCGTGCCTCGAAGAAGCGCTCGACCAGGTTCTTCACCGCGCTGACCTCGACGCCGGAACCCTTGGCGATACGGGCGCGGCGCGAGCCGTTGATGATCGTCGGCTCCTGGCGCTCGGCCGGGGTCATCGACTTGATGATGGCGGCCGTGCGGTCGACGTCGCGCTCGTCGAGGTTGTTGATCTGGTCCTTCATCTGGCCCATGCCGGGCAGCATCCCCAAGAGCTTGGAGATCGAGCCCATCTTCCTGACCTGCTCCATCTGGGCCAGGAAGTCGTCCAGGGTGAAGTCCTGGCCCTTCTTGGACGCCAGCTTGGAGGCCATTTTCTCGGCCTCTTCCTGGCTGAACGTCTTCTCCGCCTGCTCGATCAGGGTGAGCAGGTCACCCATGTCGAGGATGCGGGAGGCCATCCGGTCCGGGTGGAAGGCGTCGAAGTCCTCGAGCTTCTCGCCGTTCGAGGCGAACATGATCGGCTTGCCGGTCACCGAGGCGATCGACAGGGCCGCACCACCGCGGGCGTCGCCGTCGAGCTTGGAGAGCACGACGCCGTCGAAGCCGACACCGTCGCGGAAGGCCTCGGCGGTGTTGACCGCGTCCTGACCGATCATCGCGTCGACGACGAAGAGGATCTCGTCCGGCGACACCGCGTCACGGATGTCCGCGGCCTGCTGCATCAGCTCCTGGTCGATGCCCAGGCGGCCGGCGGTGTCGACGATGACCAGGTCGTGGACCTTGGTCTTGGCGAACTCGATGGAGTCCTTGGCGACCTTGACCGGGTCGCCCACGCCGTTGCCCGGCTCGGGGGCGTAGACCGCGACGCCGGCGCGCTCGGCGACGACGCTGAGCTGGTTGACGGCGTTGGGGCGCTGGAGGTCACAGGCGACCAGGAGCGGAGAGTGGCCCTGCTCCTTGAGCCAGCGGCCCAGCTTGCCCGCGAGCGTGGTCTTGCCGGCACCCTGCAGACCCGCCAGCATGATCACGGTCGGCGGCTGCTTGGCGAAGCGCAGACGGCGGGTCTCGCCGCCGAGGATGCCGACCAGTTCCTCGTTGACGATCTTGAGGACCTGCTGGGCGGGGTTGAGCGCCTTGGAGACCTCGGCGCCCAGGGAGCGCTCCTTGACCTTCTTGATGAAGGCGCGCACGACGGGCAGCGCCACGTCGGCCTCGAGGAGCGCGATGCGGATCTCGCGGGCCGTGGCGTCGATGTCCGCCTCGGTCAGCCTGCCTTTGCCCCGGAGGGATTTGAAGGTGGCTGACAGGCGGTCGGAGAGAGTATCGAACACGGCGGCGTAGGTCCTCGCGTCGGCGTTGGTGTGGGTCGCCCTCCAGGGTATCCGGCCGGGCAAGCAAATCGTCCCTGCCCGCCGCAGGAAGCGGACGGGGACCGACGCCCCGCGGGCACGGGGACGCCGGTTCGCGGTCACCCCCGCAGCGACTCCTCCACCTCCCGCGCGACGGACGCCGCCTCTTCCCCCGGCAACGGCACCCCCTCGCCCCGCGTCACATAGAACGCGTCCACCGCGTTCGCCCCCAGCGTGGACACATGCGCGCTCCGCACCCGCACCCCGGCCGCCTCCAGCGCGCGCCCCAGCCGGAACAGCAGCCCCGGCGCGTCCTGGGCGCGGACCTCGATCACCGTGGCCAGCCGGGAGGCGGCCGGGGCGACGGTCACGCGGGGCGGGGGCGGCTCCACGCCCCGGCGCCGGGGGTGGGCGGCGTCCCGTTCGGCGAGGCGTCCGGCGATGTCCAGCGTGCCGTCCAGGGCCCTGACCAGGTCGGCACGGAGCCGGGCGGCCTGGGGCAGGGAGCCGTACTGGGCGGCGACCCGCCAGTCGAGGAGCAGGACGGAGCCGTCGACGCCGTCCGGCAGCGTCACGGACCGCAGCTCGGCCGTGCGGACGGTCAGGCGGTGCAGGGCCAGGACGCCGGCCACCGCGGGGAGGACCCCCGCCTGGTCGGGTACGGCGATCAGCAGCTCCACGCCGAGCGGCTCGGGGACGGTGCCGGCCGGGTCGTCGGCCCCGGGGTCGTCCGAGCCGCGCCCGGACGACGCACCGGACGGACCGGACGGTCGGGCCGGATCGGCCGGCGGTTCGGTCTGCGCCCGCAGTGCCAGGACCGGACCACCCGTGCGGAAGGCTTCGACCGCGAGCCGCTCGTGCTCGGCGGTGGGCGCGGCGGCCTCGGCCTCGGCCGCCGGCTCCCCGGCCAGCACCCCGGCGACCCGTTTCACCAGGTCGGCGACGAGGGAGCCCCGCCAGGACGACCAGGCGGCCGGCCCGGTGGCCAGCGCGTCCGCCTCGGTCAGGGCGTGCAGCAGCTCGAGCGTGCGCTCGGTGCCGACCGCGTCGGCGACGGCGCGCACGGTGGCCGGGTCGTCGAGGTCGCGCCGGGTGGCGGTGTCCACGAGCAGGAGGTGGTGGCGTACGAGGGTGGCGAGGACGGCCGCGTCCGCGCGGTCGAAGCCGATGCGGGCGGCGACGTCCCGGGCGATGGTCTCGCCGGCCACGGAGTGGTCGCCGGGCCAGCCCTTGCCGATGTCGTGCAACAGCGCGGCGACCAGGAGCAGGTCGGGGCGGTGCACCCGGCGGGTGAACCCGGCGGCGCGGACGGCCGTCTCGATCAGGTGCCGGTCGACGGTCCACAGGTGCACGGCGTTGCGCTGCGGGCGGCAGCGGACCCGCTCCCAGTCGGGCAGCAGCCGCGTGACCAGGCCCTCGGCCTCCAGCGCCTCCCAGACCTGCACCGTGGGCCGGCCCGAACCGAGCAGGGTCACCAGTTGCTCACGCGCCTCGGCGGGCCAGGGCGTGGGCAGGGGGCGCGCGGTGGCCGCCAGGCGCCGTACGGCGTGCAGGGAGAGCGGGAGGCCGGCCTGCGCGGCGGCGGCCGCGGCGCGCAGCGGGAGTACGGAATCGCGTTCGGGGCGCGCGGCGCGGGCGAGCACCACCTCGCCGTCCTGCTCCACGACGCCCTCGGCGAGCGGGGAGCGTTCGGCGGCCGGTTTCCCGCCGTTCCTGCCGCTCATCATGGCGCGCAGCCGCGGGCGTACGGACCGCGCGCGCAGCACGCGCCCCACTTCGCGCCAGGTGACGTCGCCCGCGTAGGAGATGACGCGGGCCGCCTCGTAGACCTGCCGGAGCAGGGCGTCGGCGTCCAGCAGGCCGAGCCCGGCCGCCACCTCGTCCTGTTCCTGCAGCGCCAGCCGGTCGGTGGCCCGGCCCGTCGCCAGGTGGAGGGCGTCGCGTACGTCGAGCAGCTGGCGCCGGGCGTCGGCGAGGCCCTCGCGCGGGGCGTCGGCGAGCCAGGACGCGGCGACGGCGCGCAGGGCGGTGGCGTCGCGCAGGCCGCCCCTGGCCTCCTTGAGGTCGGGTTCCAGGAGGAACCGCAGCTCGCCCTGGCGTTCGGCGCGCTCGGCGCACAGGTCCCGGAGCTCGGGGAGGCGTCGGGGGGCCTGGTTGCGCCAGTCGGCGAGGACGGCGGTGCGCAGGGAGGAGGTCAGGCCGAGGTCTCCGGCGAGGTGGCGTGCGTCCAGGAGCCCGAGGTGCACCTTCAGGTCCTCGCCGGCCGTCTTGCGGGCCTGCTGCGGGGTGCGCACGGAGTGGTCGAGGTCGAGGCCCAGGTCCCAGACCGGGTACCAGAGGCGGTCGGCGAGTGCGGCGACGGCCTTGTCGTCGCGGCCGTCGTGCAGCAGGAGCAGGTCCAGGTCGCTGCGCGGGGACAGCTCTCCGCGCCCGTAGCCGCCGACCGCGACGAGCGAGACGCCCGTGTGTCCCCCGGTGGCCGCGCCGAAGAGGCCCGCCAGCCAGTCGTCCGTCAGTTCGGCCAGCGCCCTGCGGCGCGGCGGCCCGGACCGCTCCCCCTCGGTGAGGAGGCGCAGCCGGGCCGCCGCGTAGCCGCCGGGTTCCGGGCCTTCTGTTTCTTCGGTCACGTCCGTGCGCGTCACCCGGCGACTCCTGTTCTTCGGTGGTGTCAGAGCGCGTCGGGTCCGCGCTCGCCGGTCCTGACCCGTACGGCCGTGTCGACCGGGACCGCCCAGACCTTGCCGTCGCCGATCTTGCCGGTGCGGGCCGCCTTGACCACGACGTCGATCAGCTGCTCGGCGTCGTCGTCCTCGGCCAGGACCTCGATGCGGATCTTGGGCACGAGGTCGACGGTGTACTCGGCACCCCGGTAGACCTCGGTGTGCCCGCGCTGGCGGCCGTAGCCGCTGGCCTCGGTGACGGTCAGGCCGTGGACCCCGAAGGCCTGGAGGGCCTCCTTGATCTCGTCGAGCCGGTGCGGCTTGACGACGGCGGTGATGAGCTTCATGCGTCCACCTTCTTGCTCGGGGCCGACCCGGCCACGGAGGCGGCCGGCGTGGCGGTCGTCCGGGCGGCGCCGCCGCCGGCGCCGCTGAAGTCGTATGCGGTCTCGGCGTGCTCGGCCTGGTCGATGCCCGACACCTCGACGTCCTCCGGCACCCGCATGCCGATCGTCTTGTCCAGCAGGAAGGCGAGGACCGCGGAGACCACCAGAGAGTAGGCGAGGACGCCGAACACGCCCGCGCACTGCTTCCAGAACTGGTCGAGGCCGCCGCCGTAGAAGAGGCCCTGGACGTCGGACTGGCCCTTGCCGCTGGCGAAGAAGCCGACGAGCAGCGAGCCGAGGATGCCGCCGACCATGTGGACGCCGACCACGTCGAGGGAGTCGTCGTAGCCGAACCTGTACTTCAGTCCGACGGCCATGGCGCAGACCACGCCGGCGATCAGCCCGACGGCGATCGCGCCCAGCGGGGAGACGGCGCCGCCCGCCGGGGTGATGGCGACCAGGCCGGAGACGGCGCCGGAGGCCGCGCCCAGGGTGGTGAAGGCGCCGTGCCGGATCTTCTCGTAGGCGAGCCAGCCGAGGACGGCGGCGCCGGTGGCGACCTGGGTGTTGACGAACATCAGCGCGCCGACGCCGTCGTCGTTGCCGAGCCACGAGCCGGCGTTGAAGCCGAACCAGCCGAACCAGAGCAGACCGGCGCCGAGCATCACCAGCGGCAGGCTGTGCGGGCGCATCGGGTCCTTCTTGAAGCCGATCCGCTTGCCGATGACGAGGATCACGCCGAGTGCGGCGGCACCGGCGTTGATGTGCACGGCCGTGCCGCCCGCGAAGTCGATCACGCCCAGTTCGAAGGCCCAGCCGCCGGCGCCCCAGACCCAGTGGGCGACGGGGAAGTAGACGACCGTGACCCACAGGGCGATGAACAGCGCCCAGGCCGTGAACTTCACACGGTCCGCGAGGGCGCCGCTGATCAGGGCCGGGGTGAGGACGGCGAACATCAGCTGGAAGACCAGGAACACGAAGACGGGGATGGTGTAGCCGTCCCACAGCTCGGTCAGGCCGATGTCGCTCAGGCCCACCCAGTCGGAGTTCCAGCCGACGAGGCTGCCGGAGTCGGTGCCGAACGCCATGGAGAAGCCGTAGAGCACCCACAGGACGGTGACGATGCCGAGGCTGATGAAGCTCATCATCAGCATGTTCAGGGTGCTTTTGACCCGGACCATGCCTCCGTAGAAGAAGGCCAGGGCCGGCGTCATGAGCATCACCAGGGCGGAGCAGATGAGCATGAAGCCCGTGTTGGCGGCGGAGAGCTCGGTCTCTGCCGCGAGCGTGATGGCTGGAGCCATCGGCGTCTCCTCGTCGTTGGTACGGCCCCGTGCGGGCGAAGCCTGGGCGGGCAGTGAGGGGTGGGCCGGTTATGCGCCATGAGATTGGCGCAGCGCGGTTTCGGTGGGGGCCCCTCGCTGTTTCGCCGCCGTGACGAAGGCGCGGTGCGTGTTACGCGTAGGTGAACGGCCGGGTGCGGACGGGTGGGGTCGCGTCGTGCCGGGACGGTCCGCACCGGGACGCGGACCGGCCGCGGCGGGCCTCCGAATGACCTGGCATGGGGGAGCCGAGTCGGGCAGTTCGGGAGGGCCGGCCGCGGCCGGGGCTGGTGGGGGTTCAGACCGCTTCGGCGGTCTCCGGCAACTCGGCGGCGAGCCGTTCGGTGAGGTCGACGACCTCACCGAGGTCGCCGAAATCGCGTACGGCCGTGTCGACGGTCTTGCGGATGCGGGTGTTGACGCGTTCGGAGCGGACCTTCTTGGCGATGCCCATGGCCTCCTTGGCCAGGACGGTGCTCTCCTCGGGTTCGCGGCGCAGCAGGTGCACGGTGGCCATGCCGATCAGGTTGAGCGCGTAGGAACGCTGGTGCTCCTCGTCCTTGGCGAACAGCTCCACGGCCCGGCGCATCAGGGGATCGGCGAGGGAGGCGTAGGCGGGGCTGCGGCCCGCCACGTAGGCGAGGTCGCGGA
Source organism: Streptomyces sp. CCM_MD2014 (assembly GCF_000772045.1). Taxonomy (GTDB): domain Bacteria; phylum Actinomycetota; class Actinomycetes; order Streptomycetales; family Streptomycetaceae; genus Streptomyces; species Streptomyces salinarius. The sequence continues at coordinate 2,626,901 of NZ_CP009754.1, forward strand.
AGGAGTGACTGTTCTCGCCGTACAGCTCGGCCTCGGAGAAGAAGCGGATCCAGTCGGGGTCCGGCTCGTCCCACTCGTCGGCCTCGGCGAAGATGTCCTCCGCCATGCGCACCGCGCGCTTGGTGCGGCCGGGCTGGCCCATGTTGGCGTAGGCGCGTGCCTCCATCGCGTACAGCATCGACTGGGTGCGGGGGCCGGCGCAGTCGCGGCTGCCGTACTGCGCGAGGTGGATCAGCTCCAGGGCGTCGTCGGGGCGCCCGAGGTGGATCATCTGGCGGCTCATGCTGGAGAGGATGTACGAGCCCAGCGGCCGGTCCCCCGCCTCCTTGGCGGCGTGCAGGGCGAGCACGAAGTACTTCTGGGCGGTGGGCTGGAGCCCCACGTCGTACGACATCCAGCCGGCCAGCTCGGCCAGTTCGGCGGCGACCTTGAAGAGCTTGGCGCGGGTGGTCTCCGTCTGGGGTTCCTGGAGCAGGTCGGTGACCTCGTGCAACTGGCCCACCACGGCCTTGCGGCGCAGACCGCCGCCGCACTGGGCGTCCCAGCGGCGGAACATGACGGCCGTGGACTCCAGCAGCTCCAGCTCCGGCCGGGAGAGCCGGCCGCGCGCACGGGAGGAGGGGGCGGCGGACTCGCGGTCGGCCGACGGGCCCGCGGAGGGCGTGGGCACGAGCCAGCGCTGCATGGGTTCGATGAGGGACGGGCCCGCGGAGAGGGCCAGCGAGCTCCCGAGGAAGCCGCGCCGCGCCAGCATGAGGTCGCTGCGCGAGAACTCGCTGAGCAGGGCCACGGTCTGCGGGCCCGTCCAGGGGAGGTCGACGCCGGTCGCGGAGGGCGTGGGGCGGGTGGAACGCAGGCCCAGGTCCTCGACGGAGACGACGACGCCGAAACGCTCGGAGAACAGCTCGGACAGGATCCGCGGGATCGGCTCGCGCGGGTTCTCCCCGTCGAGCCAGCGGCGCACGCGTGAGGTGTCGGTGGAGATGTGGTTGGCCCCCAGCTGGCGGGCGCGGCGGTTGACCTGGCGGGCCAGCTCGCCCTTGGACCAGCCGCTGCGGGCGAACCAGGAGGTGAGCAGCTCGTTCGGGCGCTTGTCAGCGTGCGACGCGCTCCCCGCGCTCGTACCGCTTCCGCCGTTGCCACTCACTGGAACGCCCCCATCCCTGAGACCACCTGTCGCCGAGTGCGCCAAGCCCTATCAGAATGCCGGTGGTTGCGGCCCACCGTCCGGTGGTTGACACCCTTCGAACGGAGGACCGGGTTGCCTCCGGCATACCCGCAAGTGCATGTGCCCCAAGGCTCCATGCACACAAAGTAGTCCCGCGATCACTCGTTCAGCCATGGCGATTGCGGAATCGCCACCATTCGCCACCCCTTCGAATGAACTCATGGTGGCCGGGACGCGATTCACTTGACATAGGCCAACCGGGAGTCGGTGCAACGGTGCGCACCGGGGCGTGCACCCGCGGACACACCACCCGGAGTGCTTCCGGACGCTGTCTGAACGGCGCCGGGCTGGGGAGTTGGAAGCAGAGAGTCACGTTTCACGTCCGCTGCGTAACCGCCGCTGGGTCGGACCCGTTGGAGGGGGCATGGGCTTCACGATCGGTATCGGCAGCAGTCGGGGTATGCGGGAGATCCGGTCCGGCGCGCGTCGCCGCGGCCGCGCCTCGGAGTGCACCGTCGTGGCCGAGTTCACCGGACTGTGGGGCTGGGACGTGGTCCCGGGCGCCCGGACCGCCGCGGGCGCCTGCTCCTGCGGCCTGCCCGACTGCCCCGCGCCTGGCGCGCATCCCCTGGACTTCGCGCCCGAGGTTCCCGCCGGGGCGAGACTCGCCGAGGCGAGCGAGGCGTGGGGGCGGTATCCGGGCGCCGCGGTGATGCTGGCGGTCGGGCGGACCTTCGACGTGATCGAGGTGGCCGAGCCGGCCGGCCTGCGGGCGCTGTCCCGGCTGGAGCGCATGGGCCTGCCGCTGGGCCCGGTCGCGGCGACGCCGCAGGGCCGCGCCCACTTCTTCGTCGCGCCGGGCGCCGCCGCCGAACTGCCCCGACTGCTGTACCGCATGGGCTGGGACGACCCGTCCGCCCTCGACCTGCGCGGCCTCGGCCCGGGTACGTACATCACGGCCCCGCCCTCCGACCGCGGCGGCCGGGGCCCGGTGCGGTGGCTGCGGCCCCCGGCCCTGGACTCGGCCACGAAGCCGCCGGCGGCCCGGCTGCTCCTGGGGACGCTGGCGTACGTGGCCCATCGCTCCCGGGCGTAACCGTCCGTCCGGGGCGCCGGTACGCCCGGGCGCACCCGTCTTCGGGCCGCCCGCCCCGGCCGCGTCACACGGCGAAGCGCCCGTCTCCCGGTCGTCCGGAAGGCGGGCGCTTCTCGCATGCGTGCCGTACGCGGAGGTGCGCAGGCGGCGCGGCGTCACTCGCCGATGAGGGCGTCCACGAAGGCCTCGGGCTCGAACGGCGCCAGGTCGTCCGCGCCCTCGCCGAGCCCGATGAGCTTGACCGGCACACCCAGCTCGCGCTGGACGGCGACCACGATGCCGCCCTTGGCCGTGCCGTCCAGCTTGGTCAGCACGATGCCGGTGATGTCCACGACCTCGGCGAAGACCCGGGCCTGGATCAGGCCGTTCTGGCCGGTGGTGGCGTCGAGGACGAGCAGCACCTCGTCCAGCGGGGCGTGCTTCTCCACGACGCGCTTGACCTTGCCCAGCTCGTCCATGAGGCCGGTCTTGGTGTGCAGGCGGCCGGCGGTGTCGATGAGGACGACGTCCGAGCCCAGTTCCTTGCCCTCCTTGACCGCGTCGAAGGCCACGGACGCCGGGTCGCCGGCCTCCGGCCCGCGCACGGTGTGGGCGCCGACCCGCTCGCCCCAGGTCTGGAGCTGGTCGGCGGCGGCGGCACGGAAGGTGTCGGCGGCACCGAGGACGACGCTGCGGCCGTCGGCGACCAGGACGCGGGCGAGCTTGCCGGTGGTGGTCGTCTTGCCGGTGCCGTTGACCCCGACGACCATCACGATGCCGGGCTTGCCGGTGGCGGGCTCGGTCTTGACCTCGCGGTCCATGTCGGGGCCGACGAGGTTGACCAGCTCCTCGCGCAGCAGTCCGCGCAGCTCTTCGGGGGTGCGGGTGCCGAGCACCTTCACCCGCTCGCGCAGCCGCTCGACCAGCTCCTGGGTGGGCTGCACGCCGACGTCGGCGGTGAGCAGCGTGTCCTCGATCTCCTCCCAGGTGTCGTCGTCGAGGTGCTCCCGGGACAGCAGGGTCAGCAGGCCCTTGCCGAGCGCGTTCTGCGAGCGGGAGAGGCGGGCGCGGAGCCGGACCAGTCGGCCGGCGGTGGGCTCGGGAACCTCGATCTGCGGGATCTCGAGCTCTTCGACGACGGGCGGCTCCTCGACGGTGGCGGTGCCGCCGTCCGGGAGGTCGACCTCCTCTATCGTCCGGCGCGTTTCGTCGCGCGGCGTCTCGGCCTCTTCACCGACGTGCGGCTCGGCCGGAGGGGCGGTGATGTCGGGCGTGGCGGGAGGAGGCGGAGGCAGCTGCTTCTTGCGGCGACTGCCGACGACCAGCCCGCCGAGCGCGCCGATCACGACCACGGCGATGACTACAGCAAGGATGACGATTTCCATAACGGGACCAGTATGCGTGACCTCCGGCACGGGCCCCCGTTGCCGACCCCCTTGTCGGCCTCTCGTCCAGTCCTCGTCGAGCCCTCGTCGGCTCTTTGTGGTTTCGTCCGAAGGACAAAGGGCCCTGGAGGGAACGAGTCGGAGCAAAGTACGATGGAGGAGGACGCGTCAACGCGCGTAGAGTCCCGACCGGCCCCTCTTCCCCACGATCGAGGCACGGACCCCCCACATGAGCAAGACCGCCGAGAACGAAGGCGCCCTGGAAACCCGTGGCATCGAGCAGGTGCCCGACCACGAGCGCACCGCCCGGACCCGCGAGCTGTTCCCGACCTGGGTCGGCGCCAACATCAGCGTGCTGCTGCTCACGATGGGCGCGAGCCTCGTCGTGGCGTACCACCTCAACTTCTGGCAGGCCCTGGTCGTCGCGGCCGCCGCGCCCGTCGTGTCGTACGGCCTGGTGGGCCTGATCGGCATCGCCGGCAAGCGCGGCGGCGCTCCCGGGATGGCGCTGTCCCGTGCCGTGTTCGGGCAGCGGGGCAATCTGCTGCCCGGTTCGCTGATCTGGGTGGCCCGCTGGGGCTGGGAGACGATCAACGCGGTGACCGGCGCCTATGCCGTGCTCACCGTGCTGGACATCGTGTTCGGCATACGGGCGAACAGCGTGCTGGACATGGTGACGCTGCTGGCCTTCGTCGTGGCGACCTTCGCGATCTCCGGGCTGGGCATCAACGCCGTGCAGAAGTGCAACAAGTACGCGACGTACCTCTTCGGCGCCTTCTCGGTGCTGGTCCTCGGCTACCTGGTCGTCGACACCGACTGGTCCGCGGTCTTCGACCGTTCCGCCGGTTCGGTGGCCGCGATGATCACGGGCGTCGGTCTGATCGCGGCCGGCGGGGTGAGCTGGATCCCGTCGGCGCCGGACTTCACCCGGTACCTGCCGCGTACGGCTTCCTCGAAGGGAATCGTGGGTGTCACGGTCGGCGGCGCCGGAATCGTCGTCCTGCCCATGGTCCTGATGGGCATGATCATGGCCGTCTCCACGCCGGACCTGGCCTCGGCCGCCGACCCGGTCTCCTTCCTGGGCGAGATCCTGCCCACCTGGATCGCGGTGCCCTACCTGCTGATCGCGCTGATCGGCATGCTGCTGATCAACTCGATGTCGATGTACTCGGCGGGCTTCACCGCGCAGACCCTGGGCTTCAAGGTCCCGCGGCACTGGGCGGTCTCGGTCAACGCCGTGATCTCGCTGGTCTTCGGCGGCGTGCTGATGCTGGTGGCGACCAGCTTCATGGGCTCCTTCATCGCCTTCCTGTCGCTGCTCGCGGTCGCCTTCTCGGCCTGGGTCGGCGTCTTCGGCGCAGACATGCTGCGCGGGCGGGAGTACGACGGCGAGGCGATGGCCGACACCTCGCGCACCAGCGCCTACTGGTACCGGGGCGGCTTCTCCCCCGCCGCCGTCGTCGCCTGGGCGGTGGGCCTGGCCGCCGGTCTGATGTTCACCACGTCCGACTGGTTCACCGGCCCCCTCGCGACCAACAACTTCGTCGGCGAGTACGGGCTCGGCTGGGTGGCCACGGTGGTGATCTCCGGACTGCTCTACGCGGTGCTGCCCAAGCCGGCGCCGGTCGTGCCGCCGGCCCCCGCCGAGCGCGCGGAGCGGCACGAGGACGAGACCGTGTCCGTCTGAGGAGGCGCGGGGGTCCGGGGCGCTCGGGGCGTCGGAAGAGGCGGGACCGCAGGACGGGGGAAGGACGCCGCGGAGGAACCCGGACGCGCCGGGCCACGGCGCCCGGGGGCGGAAGGACGCACCGGGCCACGGCGCACGGGGGCGGAAGGACGCCCGGGGGCGCGGGACCGTCCCGCCCGTCGGGTCACGGGCGGGTCAGCGCGAGGACGACGTTGTGCCCGCCGAAACCGAGCGAGTGGCTGACCGCGGCGCGGACGTCCTGGCGGCGGGGTGCCTTGACGACGCAGTCGAGGTCGAACTCGGGTGCGGGGGCCGTCAGGTTGGCGATCGGCGGGACGCGCCGGTGTTCGAGGGTCAGCACGGTCAGCGCCGCCTCGATGCCGCCCGCGGCGCCCAGCGCGTGCCCGAGGACCCCCTTGGCCGCCGTGACGCTGGGCCGGTGCGGCAGCACCCGTGAGACGAGCTCCGCCTCGACGGCGTCGTTGAGCGCGGTGGAGGTGCCGTGTGCGTTGACGTGGTCGACGTCGTGCGGGTCGAGACCGGCCTCGGCGAGCGCGGTGCGCAGCGCGGCTTCCGCTTCGCGCCCGTCGGGGGACGGCGCCGTGGGGTGATGGGCGTCGGTGGTCGCGCCGCAGCCCGCGAGCAGCGCGCGGGGCGGCCTGCCGCGGGCGGCGGCGTCGGCGACGCGTTCGAGGACCAGGACGCCGGCGCCCTCCGCCATGACGAACCCGTCGCGGTCGGCGGCGAACGGCCGGGACGCCCCGGCGGGCTCGGCCGTGCGTCCGGAGAGGGCGCCCATGCGCCAGAAACCCGTGGTGGACAGGCGGCTGATGCCGGCCTCGACGCCGCCGGCCACCGCCACGTCGCACACGTCGGCGGCCAGCAGGTCGCGGGCCAGGGCGAGGGCGGTGGCCCCGGAGGCGCAGGCGGTGGCGGGGGCGAGACTGACGCCCCGGGCCCCGAGGTCGATGGCGACCTCGCCGGCGCCGAGGTTCGGCAGAGCCAGCGGGATGGCGAGCGGTGAGACGAACTCGGGGCCGCGCCCGTCCAGGCGCCGCGCCTGCTCCTCCCACTTGTCCACACAGCCGATGCCGCAGCCCAGAAGGGTGGCGACGCGGGCACCGTCCCAGTCGGCGGGCCGGTGTCCGGCGTCGCGGACGGCCTCCCGGGCGGCGAGGACGGCGAGCTTCGCCGGCCGCCCCATGCGCCAGGACCGGCGCCCGACCCGCCGGTCCAGTTCGTCGTCGGTCAGGGGGACCCGGCAGGAGAAGTCCACGGGCAGACCGGTGAGGGCCGGGTCGGGGGCCGCGGTGCCGGTTCCCGCGCACACCGCCTCCCAGGTGGCCGCCGTTCCCTCCCCGCCTGGCGTGATCAGGCCGAGCCCGGTGATCGCGACGGGGGCGCGTGGCGTCACGGCGCGGTCACCGACCGGGCCCGCAGGGTGTCGAGGTGCTCGGTCACCTGGGCGAGGGTGGTCGCTCGGGTGGCGTGCTCCTCCTCGACCCGGACCTCCAGGCGTTCCTGGAGGATGAGCGCGAACTCCGCGAGGGCGAGCGAATCCATCTCGAGCTGTTCCAGGGTGCGGTCGGGGCTGATCAGATCCTCGGGGATCTTGAACGTGGTGGTCAGCACGGAGTGGATCACGTCGTACGTGTCGGTCATGGCTGGGCGGTTCCCTTCTCGGGGCCGGTGACGGCGGGACGTGCGGGTACGGGCGGGTGCTGCGGCTCCGGCGGGCCGGTCGGCGAGGAGGCGTCCGCCGGCCGGGACGCGTCCGCCGGCCGGAGCCCTTCGGTCGGCCCCCACGACGGGCCGGGGCCGGAGGGGCAGGGGCCGGAGGGGCAGGGGCCGGAGGGGCAGGGGCCGGAGGGGCGCTGTCCGCGGGGACGCGTCGGCTCCGGCAGGAGGCGGGCGAGGGTGTCCGCGCCGGACGCGGGACGGCCGGCGGCCTCGAACGCCGCGCGGACGCCGTCCGCGAAGCCGAGCGGCGGCTCGAAGCCGAGGCCGGTGCGGACGGCGGTGAGGTCGAACCAGTGCGGGTGCACGAGTTCGGCGACCAGGAAGCGGCTCAGGCCGTGGGTGCCGGGGTCCCCCAGCAGCCGGCCGGCGGCTTCGCGCACGGCCGCCACGGTGTGGGCGAGGGCGGGGGGGACGGGCCGCCAGACGGCGCGGATCCCGGCGGTGGCGAGGAGCAGGGCGACGAAGTCGCGCAGCGGCAGCGGCTCGCCCTGGGCGACGAAGTAGGCCCGGCCGCCGACCGGGCACCCCTGGTGGAGGCGGTCGAGGGCGAGCAGGTGGGCGTGGGCCGCGGTGCGGACGTGGGTGGTGTCGACGAGGTTGGACCCGTCGCCCGGCATGACGAGGCGGCCGCGGCGGACGGCGCGGGTCAGGCCGGGCAGGAAGTGCGGGTCGCCCGGTCCCCAGATGACGTGCGGGCGCAGGGCGAGGGTGGCGAGACCGGGGCCGTGGGCGTCGAGGACCAGCGTCTCCGCGACGGCCTTGGTGTGCGGGTAGGCGGCCAGGTACCGCCGGGGGCGGGGCAGCCGCTCGTCGGCGTTCTCCAGGCCCCCGGGCCCGAAGGCGACGCTGGCGGTGGAGGTGTGGACGAGGGTGCGCACCCCGAGCCGACGGCACCGGTCGAGGACGGTGCGGGTGCCGTCGACGTTGGTGCGCCAGTAGGGGGCCGACGGGCCGCCGGCCCCGGCGAGGGCCGCGTTGTGGACGACGGCGTCGCAGCCCCGCAGCGCCCGGTCGACGGCGTCGGGGTCGGTGAGGTCGCCGTGGACCTGGCGCACGCCGAGCCGGGTCAGCGCCGCGCTGGGGCGGCGGCTGAGGGAGACGGTCGCGGTGCCCCGGGCGGTGAGCTGACGGCAGATCTCGGCTCCGAGGAAGCCGCTGCCGCCGGTGACGAGGACCCGGCCGGGCGGGGGTGTGCTCACCGGACGCCGCGCAGGCGCCGGGCGGCCCAGACGGCCAGCCGCTCGCGGTCGATCTTGGAGTTGTGGCGGATGTCCGTCGGGAACCCCGGGTGGACCAGGACGGCGCCCACGTGCCGCCCTTCGGGACGGCGGTCCAGCAGCTCCCGCACCGCCGCGACCGCGGCAGCGCGACCGGACCCCCGCCCCGTCAGCTCCACGCACAGGACGGCCCGCTGCCTGCCGGGCGCCCCGACACCGACGAGGGCGGTGCGCCGTACGCCGGGCACGGTGTCGGCGGCGGCCTCGACGTCCTCGGTGGTCAGGGCGTAGCCGGGGCCGACGACACGGTGGCTGCGGCGCCCGTGGAACCAGATGCGGCCCTCCGCGTCGATGCGGCCCATGTCGCCCGTCCGGTGCTGCACCCCCTGGCCGGTGAGGATCTTGGCCGCCGCGGTGGCCTCGGGCCGGGCGTGGTAGGCGGGGCTGACGTTGGCCCCGGTGACGGCGATCTCGCCGACGCCGTCGGGGTCCGCGTCCAGGATCCGTGCCGCGACCCCGTCGACGGGCCGGCCCACGCACGTGCCGGTGCCCGGCGGGCGGACGTCGGTGGTGCGGATGGCGCTGACGGGCAGGCACTCGGTGGCTCCGTAGGCGCTGAGCACCTCGGCGTCCGGCCGCAGCACGGCGTGCAGGGCGTCGGCGAGGCCCGCGCGCAGCGGGGCGCCGAAGGAGATCACGCGGTCGACGCAGGAGAGGGTGAGGCGTCGGCGCGCGCAGTGCTCGGCGAGCAGACCGAGGACGGCCGGCGAGCCGACCACGACGTCCGTCCGCTGTTCCAGGAGCGGACGGACCAGGCGCTCGGGCGGGGTGCGCGCCGGGGCCCGGTGGCTGACCGCGGGTGCCACGGTCCGGTGACCGAGCACCGGACCGAGCAGGACGACGGGCAGGAAGCCGGCGAGCAGTGCTCCGTCGGTGCCGACCAGGCGGGCGAGTGTCTCGGCCTGCCCGACGAGGGTGCTGTGGTGGTACTCGGCTCCCTTGGGGACACCGGTCGATCCGGAGGTGAAGGCGATCAGCGCCAGGCCGTCCGGTGCCGGCGGGCGGGCGCTGTGTCCCTCCGGACCGGCGTCCGGTGCCGCCGGCCCGGAGGGCGCGTTGCCGCGCCGGGGCAGGGGCAGGCGCCGCCGGAGCCCGGGTACGGCGGCACCCGTGACGACCGCCGTCCGTACATGGCCGCGGGCCCAGCCCAGCGCCGTACGGCCCAGGTGGGCGAGCGGCTCGCCGACGAACACTTCTGGGGCCACCTCGTCCAGGCACTGGCGCAGGTCGGCCCGGGGGAGGCCGGGGTCGACCAGGACCGGGACGGCCCCGGCCGCGAGCAGTCCGTGGACGGTGGTGAACAGGTGGTACGGGTCGCCGGTCATGGTCACGGCCTTGTGGCCGGGGCGCACTCCGGCCCGCTCGAAGGCCTCGGCCGCCTCCCGGCATCCGTCGACGAGCCGGGCGAACGTGACCGCCCGGCCGGCGCCGTCGCGGCGGCCGTGGACGAGAGCGGTGTCGTGCGGGCGTTCCGCGGCGAGCTGTTCGAGCCGGGCGTGCAGATGTGCCATGTCAGCCCCGTTCCGTGGACGAGAGGAACCCGCGGACGTCGCGGCCGAGCCGGTCCGCCGCGTCCTCCATGACGTAGTGGCCGGCGTCGGGGTAGCGGTGGACCCTCGCGTGCGGGAAGCGGCTCTCCCACTCCCGCAGGAGGAGCGGCGTGAACACCGGGTCGCGCATGCCCCAGCCGACGAACAGCGGCGCGGTGCCGGGGCCGGTCCCGTCGTCGTCCGGTTCGAGGAGCCGCCAGGCCTCCTCCCGGTCGTCGCGCGGGATGCCGCGTACGAAGTCCACGACCGCGCGCCGGTCGGCGCCGCGGGCGAGCGGCAGCAGGTACGCCCGCCGCTCGGCCCGGCCCAGCGGAGCCACGACCCCGCCGCGTACGGCGGCCCGGGGGAAGAAGTTGGTGGCGTGCGCCAGGGCCGCGACGCCGCGGTGGTCGCGGATCCAGCGCAGGTACACCGGCAGCCGGTAGCCGGCGGGCCAGGGGAAGCAGACGGAGTTGAGCACCACCACACGAGCCGGGCGCAGGGCCCTGCGTCGCGCCCAGGCCCAGCCGAGCGGACCGCCCCAGTCGTGCAGCACCAGGGTCCAGCCGTCGCGGGGCGCGCCGCGGTCGGCGACGAGGTGGTCGAACAGGGCGTCGAGGTGGTCGAGTTGCAGCAGGTGCCGGTCCAGGGGCGCGGCCGGTGCCGGCGGTCGCGGCGACAGTCCCAGCCCGGCGAGGTCGGGGGCGACGCAGCGGAAGTCCGGGGCCAGCGCGGCCATCAGGTGGCGCCACTGGTAGCTCCAGGACGGGTTGCCGTGCAGCAGCAGCACGGGCGGGCCCGAGCCCGTGTCCACGTAGTGCTGGCCGGTCCGCGGAACGCGCCGCCACCGGTCGGCCGCCGGATATCCGGGCAGCAGATCGGCCGGCGGCGTGGGGGGAGGCATGGCGCCACGGTAAGGGCGGGACCGTCCGCCGGACCGCGCCGACGGCGCGCGGACGCCTGAACTTCACCCGGCCGGGCCACAGGGGCCGCGGACGTGAACCGCCGTGCGGCGCACTGGAGTTCATCACACTTACCGGCTCCCGGTGACCGCCCGGCGCGCTGCACCGGCTGGGAGCCGCGCGGTGGGCGAGCATGCCGGTGACCGCTAGGAGACCGCCGGAGCACGGGCGGTCCCGCCGCACTTCGGCATCGTCGGGAGGCAGTTAATGCGTGCGCCAGAGGTGGAGCGTGAGGACGTCGGGCTGCTCACGGAGTTGGAGCCGGTGGTGGCGCGTGCCCTGGACGCCCACTTCCGCGGTGCCGACGACTGGTACCCGCACCGGTTCGTGCCGTGGGCGCTGGGCCGCAACTACGAGGGCGTCCTCGAGGGCGAGCCGTGGGCGCCGGAGCAGGGCGCCATGGAGTCGGCGGTGCGGGACGCGCTGCTGCACAACCTGTTGAGCGAGGACAACCTGCCCAGCTACCACCGGGTGATCGCCGAGCTGTTCGGCCGGGACGGCGCGTGGGGCACCTGGGTCAACCGGTGGACGGTCGAGGAGGACCGGCACGGCACGGCCATCCGGGACTACCTGGTCGTCACGCGGACCGCGGACCCGGTGGCGATGGAGGACGCCCGCCGCCTGCACCTGCAGACGGGCTACGACAGCGACTACCGCGGCGACGTCCTCGCCGGGCTGGTGTACGTGACCCTGCAGGAACTGGCCACCCGGATCTCGTACCGCAACATCAAGCGGATCTCCGGCGAGCCGGTGTGCGTGGCGCTGCTGCAGCGGATCGCGCAGGACGAGAACCGGCACATGCTGTTCTACCGACGGGTCCTCGAGGCGGCGATGGAACTCCAGCCGGACCGCACGGTGGGGGCCCTGGCGACGGTGGTGGCGACGTTCAGGTCCCCCGCGCACGGGGCGCCCGACTTCGCGCGCCTGTCGATGTCGATGGCGCGCTCGGGCGTCTACTCCCCCGTGACCCACCACGCGGAGGTGCTCGTACCGGTGATGCGCCACCTGCGGGTGTTCGACCGGACCGGGCTCGGTGCCGACGGCGAGGCGGCGCGGGACCGGCTGGCGGAGCTGTTGCGGAAGTCGGAGGCGCAGGCCCGCAGGTTCGCCGGTCACGTGAACTCCGCGCTCTGAGCGCACGGTTGCGCGCGGTGCCCCTCGCCGGTGGCGGGAGGGCACCGCGCGGTCGCGTGCCTCAGCGGGCCGCGGGCACGGTGGCCGCGGCGGAGTAGAGGTCGTGCCGGGTCAGTCCGAGCGCGCCGAGCGAGGGCAGGACGACCTCCGTGATGAAGGCGCCGTTGCCGAAGCCCGTGGTGCGCACGGTCTCGCGCTCCGCGCGGTCCGGCAGCAGTTCGTGGGCGGGCATGCGGAAGGTGCGCACCACGTGGGCGAGGTCCTTCAGCGTGCCGGCGCGGTCCTCGTCGAGGTGCAGGCCCAGGATCCGCTGGTAGAAGCGGCAGTGCGCCATCTCGTCCCGGCCGATCAGCCGGTAGACCTCGGCCAGTACCGGATCTCGCGTCCGCTGGGCGAGTTCGCGCTGCTTGCGGTAGCTGACGAAGGTCGTCAGTTCCTGCAGCGCGGAGTACACCACCATCTGCCGGGGCGTCCGGTACGGCGCCTCCCAGTGGCGCGCCGCCACCGCGTCCCCGAAGTCCCGCATCTGCGCCTCGGTGCGCTGGCCGCTGCGCAGCAGGTACTCGCGCAGGGCCAGCGCGTGCTTGGCCTCCTCGTAGCCCCAGTTCGCGGAGAACCACGCCTGCCCGTAGTCGCCGACGAGCAGCGACAGGTGGGCCTGGAGGTAGTCGGGGAGGAACATCTCGATGCCGCAGAACGTCTCGGCGGCGAGCGCCAGTCCGGGTTGTGCGGGCACCTCCTCCAGGCGGTCCCAGGGCACGTCGTCGAAGACGTTCCAGCGGCGGGTCCGTTCGGCCCGCTCGAAGAAGGTCATGAACTCCCGGTGGAACGCCTCGCGCAGCGCGATCGAGGTCATCGCACGACCGGGGCCGGAGCGGACGCGGGTGCGGGCACGGACCCGGATGCGGATGCGGGCTCCCGCGTCTGCGTCTGTGCCTGTGCCTGTGTCTGTGCCTCCGCCCCCGCCTGCGCCTCCGTCTGCGTCTGCGTCTGCGCCTCCGCCTGGGGCGCCGCCCGGTCGAGCATGTCGTAGAGGTCCCCGATCGTCTCCACGCTGCCCAGGGCGGCGTCCGGGACCCGCAGGCCCAGTTCCGTCTCGGCGACGACGATCATTTCGAGGAGCTGCACGGAGTCCACTCCCAGCGCGCGGATGTCGGTGTCCCGGTGCAGGTCTCCGGGGTCGCGCTGGGTGACCTGCCGGTATGCCCGGTGCAGCACCTGGGGGATGTCGGTCGGTGTCATGGGCCGTTCCTTGGGGGGTCGGTGGTTACGGGTGGGAGGTGGCCGAGGAGGTAACGGCGGCGCATCTCCTGGCGCCGGGGCTTGCCCGAGGTCGTCTTCGCGACCGTGCCCGGGGCGACGGCCACGACGTCGCCCAGGCCGAGGCCGAGGCGGCGCGAGACGGTCTCCCGTACGGCGCCGTCGATGTCACCGCTCCGGTGGGGCCGGCACTCGGCGACCACGACCACCTCCTCGGTGTCGGTTCCGGGCCGGGTGAAGGCGACGGCGCCTCCGGGGCGGACGCCGTCGACCGCCTCGGCGGCCCACTCGACGCGCTGCGGGTCGATGTTGCGCCCCTGGACGACGAGGACGTCCTTCAGCCGGCCCGCCGGGTGGATGACGCCGTCGACCAGGTAGCCGCGGTCCCCGGTGCGCAGCCAGCCGTCTTCGGCGACCGGGGTCGGCCGGTCACGGGTCCCGTCCACGTACCCGGCGCACACGGAGGGTCCGCGCACCCAGATCTCGCCCACCTCCCGGTCGGCGCCGGGCAGTCCGGACTCCGTGACGACACGTGCCTCGTGGCCGGGGAAGGGGCGGCCGCAGCCCACGATCTCCACGGACTCCTCGTCGTCGCCGCCCGGTTCGGCGCGGTCGTGGTCGCGCAGCCGGGGCCAGGAGACCCGGTCCGGGCGGAAGGCCGCGCCCCGGGGGGCGAGGGACACCGCGAGCGTGGACTCGGCCAGTCCGTAGCACGGGCGCAGCGCCGCCGGGTCGAGACCCGCCACCCGGTGGGCGTCGGCGAAGTCCCGCAGGGTGCGGGGGCTGACCGGTTCCCCGCCGCACAGCAGGGTGTGCGCCGCGGAGAGGTCGAGGCGGGCCAGGCGGTCCGCGTCGGTGCGCCGGGTGGCCAGCGCGTAGGCGAAGTTGGGGGCGCCGGTGATCGTGCCGCGCACGTCGGACAGGGTGCGCATCCAGACGCCCGGGTCGCGGACGAACAGCCGGGTGGCGATCAGGGTCACCGGTACGCCCACGGTCAGCGGGGCGAGGACGAAGCCGACCAGGCCCATGTCGTGGTGGAGCGGCAGCCAGCTCACGCCGTGGTCGCGGGCCGGGTCCGCGGCCAGTCCGTGCCGCATGATGGCGAGGCCGTTGGCGGTCACCGATCCGGCGGTGGCCACGACGGCCCGCGGCCGCCCGGTGCTGCCGCTGCTGAACTGGAGGTAGGCGGTCCGCTCCGGCCGGTAGGCGGCGGGGCGGGGTACGTCGGTCCCCGGCGGGACGTCCTCCAGGGACTCGTAGGACAGGTGGCGGGCCGGCGTCCCGGGGATCAGGGCGAGTGCCGGCTCCTCGGCGACGACGAGGTCCGGACGGGCCGCGGGAAGCGCCGCGGCGAGCCCCTCGCTCCACGCGTCGCGCCGCCCGAGGACCGGCGGAGGCGGAAGCGGAACCGGGATCATCCCGGCCCAGAGGGCACCGAGGAAGGCGGGGACGAACCGTCCGGGGTCGTCGGCCAGCAGGGCCACCCGGCTGCCGGGACCCGTCCCGCACGCGGTCAGCCTCCGGGCGCGGTCGCGCACCTCGTCCAGGAGCCGGGCCCTGGACAGTTCCCGGACGCGGCCCTCCCCGTCCACGTACCGGTGGGCCGGGGAAGGGTCCCCCTCCCAGGTCGCGAGGACCGAGCAGATCCAGGCCTCGCCCGGCGGGCTCGCCCCGTCCCGTTCGCGGGGCCGCTCCTCGTCGGCGCGGGGGCGGCCGGTGCGGTTCACCACTGGCACAGCGCGAGGCCGCAGCTCGTGCCGCTGGCGAGCCCGAACAGGGCGACGAGGTCGCCGCGGTGGAGGCGCCCGGTGTTCTCGGCCTCGACCAGTTGCAGCGGGAGACTGCCGGTGCCGACGTTGCCGTACCGCGGGAAGACCGGGACGACGCGGTCCCGCTCGGCGCCGACGGCGTCGCAGAGGGTGCGGGTGAAGGGCACCGACGCCTGGTGGACGCAGACGAGGTCGGCGTCGCCGATCTTGAAGCCCAGCTCCGCCATCTCCCGTGCGCCGTCCTGCGCGAAGGTCAGGCAGGAACGCACGAGGGACTCGGAGTCGATCCGCGGGCACCCGGGCCGGTCGTCGGTGCCGAAGTAGGGGTTGACCATGGTCGCGGCGTCCCAGCCGGCCGAGTCGGCGGCGAACCGCATGGCGATCAGCCCGGGGGTGTCACCGGCCCGCAGGAGCAGCGCCGCGCCCATGTCGCCGCCGGTGTAGGCGGGCATGGCGTAGGCGAGTCCGGAGCGGTCGGCCACCGGCAGCCGCATCAGCCGGCTGGGCAGTTCGCCGGTGACGACCAGGACCGTCGTGTGGGTCCCGGTCCTGATCAGCGCGTCGGCGATCTGCAGGGCGTTGAGCACGCCGTTGCAGGCGTTCTTCACGTCGAAGACGGGGGCCGTCACGGCGAGTTTGTGTGCGACCACGTGGGCGGTCGCGGGTTCCTCCAGGTCCTCGCTGACCCCCGCGAAGATCAACAGATCGACCTCGCCCGGCGCCACCCCGGCCCGCGCCAGCGCGGACTCGCCCGCCGCGGCCGCGAGGTCGGACGGCAGGGTTCCCGGCGGGGCCACGCGACGCTCTTCGAGGCCGTAGAGGCGTTCCAGTACGCCTTCCACGATGAGCAGGTGGGGGTTGGTGGCGCGCACCATCTCCTCGACCTCCGCGACCGGTTGGCGCCGCGGGGGATGATGAACGGCCGCACTGGTAATCCGACTGAAGCAGGAAATGTGTCCTCCCGGGGCGCACACGGCGGCCGACCGGGCGGCAGGGCTTACGACGGCCGAGCCGAAGACTCTCGGAGCGATCGATCCGGAATGACCGATTCGCGCAGCAGGATGCCACGCGGGCCGCGCCCGGCGGCGCGAGCCACTCCGGGGTGTTCCAAGGTGTTCGGACGGATCTCGTCGCACCCGTACCACGACACCGCCGCCCCCGACCGGGCGATGGCCGGTCGGGGGCGGCGGACGGTACGGGGAGAGGGGCAGCGGGGACTTGGCCCTTCTCCCCGGGTTCGGGGGGCGGGCGGGTCAGCCCATCTCCTCCAGGGCCTTGCCCTTGGTCTCCTTCACGAACTTCAGCACGAAGGGGATGGAGAGCCCGGCGAAGACCGTGTAGATCACGTAGGTGACGGAGAGGTTCCAGTCGGCCAGCGACGGGAAGCTCGCGGTGATGGCCCAGTTGGCGATCCACTGCGCGGAGGCGGCCACGCCCAGCGCGGCGGCGCGGATCCGGTTGGGGAACATCTCGCCGAGGAAGACCCAGACGACCACACCCCACGACAGGGCGAAGAAGAGGACGAAGACGTGGGCGGCGATCAGGGCGACCCAGCCCTGGGTGGCCGGGAGCTTGCCGTCGACCAGGTCGAAGGAGAAGGCCCACGCCTCCAGCGCGAGGCCGATCACCATGCCGACGGAGCCGATCAGGGCGAGCGGCTTGCGGCCGATGCGGTCCACGAAGATCATCGCGATCACGGTGCCGACGATGTTGATGATCGACGTCGTGAACGAGTAGAAGAACGACTGCGTCGGGTCGACGCCGACCGACTGCCACAGCGTCGAGGAGTAGTAGAAGGCGACGTTGATGCCGACGAACTGCTGGAAGACCGACAGGCCGATGCCGATCCAGACGATGGGCTTGAAGAAGAAGCTGCCGCCCAGGAGGTCCTTGAAGGAAGACTTCTCCTCGCGGTGCATCGCGTGCTCGATCTCGGCGACGCGGGCGTCGAAGTCCACGTCCTTGCCCTCGACCTCCTGAAGGATCTCCTTGGCGCGCTCGCGCTTGCCGACCGAGAGCAGGAAGCGGGGGGACTCGGGGATGGCGAAGGACAGCAGGCCGTAGAGGACGGCCGGGATCACCATGACGCCGAGCATGACCTGCCAGGCCTCCAGGCCCATCAGCTCGCCGCGCTGGTCGCCGCCGGCGGCGTTCAGCAGGCCCCAGTTGACCAGCTGGGACACGGCGATGCCGATGACGATCGCGGCCTGCTGGAAGGAGCCGAGCCGGCCGCGGTAGGCGGGCGGGGAGACCTCGGCGATGTAGGCGGGGCCGATCACCGACGCCATGCCGATGGCGAAGCCGCCGATGATGCGCCACATGGCCAGGTCCCACAGCGCGAAGGGCAGTGCGGAGCCGACGGCGCTGACGGTGAAGAGGACCGCCGCGATCTGCATGCAGCGGATACGGCCGATGCGGTCGGCGATGCGGCCGGCGGTGGCGGCGCCGATGGCGCAGCCGATCAGGGCGATGGCGATGACCTGGGCCAGCACCGCGGAGCCGACGTCGTAGCGGTCCCGGATGGCCTCGACGGCGCCGTTGATCACGGAACTGTCGTAGCCGAACAGGAAACCGCCCATCGCGGCCGCCGCCGCGATGAAGATGACGTGCCCGAGATGATCGGGGTGAGCCGTCCTGGCTCCTGGACTGGGTGCCTGCGATGTGCTGGCCACGTGTACTCCTCGGGCTACCGGCAACGCTGCCGGGGCGGTTCGCCCTTCGAGGTGCCACTGAAGGGACCTGAAGGTAAAAGCAACGTTGCAGAGACTATGCCTTCAAGTTTCGAAGTCAATAGGGCAAGAGGTGTGAGTTTTGAGGCTCTGGGCGGGTCCACTCGTTCAAGAATTGAAGTTAACTGTGGTCGGGCGGCCTTACGCTGAGGGTGCTCGAACTAGCGCAACCGCTGGCTGATGACCTTCGACACACCGTCGCCCTGCATGGACACGCCGTAGAGCGCGTCGGCGACCTCCATCGTGCGCTTCTGGTGCGTGATCACGATCAGCTGCGAGGCCTCCTGCAGCTCCTGCATGATCCGGATCAGCCGCTGCAGGTTGGTGTCGTCGAGGGCGGCCTCCACCTCGTCCATCACGTAGAACGGGCTCGGCCGGGCCTTGAAGATCGACACCAGCATCGCCACCGCGGTCAGCGAACGCTCCCCGCCGGAGAGCAGCGACAGCCGCTTGACCTTCTTGCCCGGGGGCCGGGCCTCGACGTCCACGCCCGTGGTGAGCATGTTGTCGGGGTCGGTCAGGATCAGCCGTCCCTCGCCGCCCGGGAAGAGCCTGCCGAAGACGCCCTCGAACTCCCGGGCGGTGTCCCGGAAGGCCTCGGTGAAGACCTGCTCGACGCGCTCGTCGACCTCCTTGACGACCTGGAGCAGGTCGGCGCGGGTCTTCTTCAGGTCTTCCAGCTGCTCGCTGAGGAACTGGTGCCGCTCCTCCAGCGCCGCGAACTCCTCCAGCGCCAGCGGGTTGACCTTGCCGAGCTGCTGGTAGGCGCGCTCGGCGGCCTTCAGCCGTTTCTCCTGCTCGGCGCGGACGAACGGCCGCGGGCGGTTGCGCGGGTGGTCCGGGTCCTCGGGGAGCACCTCGCCGTCGGCGGGGGGCGAGGGCGGCACCTCTTGATGGGGGCCGTACTCGGCCGCGAGCCCCGCCGGTTCCACACCGAGTTCCTCCAGCGCCTTGGTCTCCAGCTGCTCGATGCGCAGCCGTTTCTCGGCGCCGAGTACCTCGCCCCGGTGAACTGAATCCGTCAACTTGTCCAGCTCCGCCTTGAGGTCGCGTCCGGCGGTGCGCGCGGCGGTCAGCTCCTGTTCGCGGCGGGCCTTGGCGGCCTCG
Source organism: Streptomyces sp. CCM_MD2014 (assembly GCF_000772045.1). GTDB lineage: Bacteria > Actinomycetota > Actinomycetes > Streptomycetales > Streptomycetaceae > Streptomyces > Streptomyces salinarius. The sequence goes on from NZ_CP009754.1 coordinate 2,645,723, forward strand.
GCGAGGGTGCGCTCCTCGTCGGCGCGGGTGAGGGAGACCTCGACGTGGGCGAGCAGCTGCCGGGCGCCGGCGGCGACCGCCTCGGCGACGGCCGCCTCGTGCCTCAGCCTGGCCCGCCGCTGCTCGGCACGCGCGCGTGCCTCGCGTTCGGCGCGGGCGGCCCGGTCGAGGGAGTCGGCCCGCCCGGCGAGTCCCTTGACCCGCTCCTCGTGCGTACGGACCTGGAGACGTGCCTCCATCTCGGTCTGGCGGGCGTTGGCACCGTCGGCGGCGAGCCGGTCGCGGGCGGCGGTGTCGGGCTCCTCCTCGACCGGCATCTCCTCGGCGACGGCCAGCCGCTCGGCCAGTTCCTCGACCTCCATGAGCGCCTTGTCCAGCGCCTCCTGCGCCCGGGCGGCAGCGGCGGCGGACCGTTCCGCCTCCCCGGCGGCGCCGCGCGCCTGTCCCGCAAGCCGCCCGAGCTGCTGGGCGACGGACGACTTCTCCCGGTCGGCGGCCCGGCGCCGCTCCCCCAGCTCCTCGACGAGCGCGGCGCACTCCCGGCGCCGCGCGACGGCCGCTTCCTGCGCCCCGGCCAGTTCCCCGCACCGCACGCCCAGCTCCTCCAGCTCGGCGGCGGCCTGGTCCACGGACGCCTGCACCTCCAGGAGGCTGGGCGCCCCGGCGGACCCGCCCTGTGCGAAGTGGGCGCCCAGCAGATCCCCCTCGGCGGTGACGGCGGTCAGCCCGGGGCGGGCGTAAACGAGGTCCTCGGCGTCCTCCAGGGTGGCGACGACGACGATCCCCCGCAGCAGTCGCCGTACGGCGGGCATCAGCTCGGCGGGACCCTGGACCAGGTCGGCGGCGTACGGCGGCCCGTCCGCACGTGTGTCGCGCAAGTCGTCCGGTACGGCGTCGGGGGCGCCGGCGAGCAGCAGTGCGGCGCGGCCCGCGTCCTGCTTGCGCAGCAGGCGGATGGCGTCGGCGGCGGCTGCCGGGGAGGTCACCGCGAGGGCGTCGGCGGCGGTGCCGAAAGCGGTGGCGAGGGCGGCCTCGTGGCCGGGCGTCACGGTGAGGAGCCCTGCGGCCGGGCCGAGCAGGCCGGTGAGCCGGTCCTTGGCGGCGAGCAGTGCGCCGGTGCCGTCCTTGCGGCGCAGTCCCAGGGCCAGTGCCTCGTGGCGGGCCTGCGTGGCGGCGCGCTCGCGTTCCGCGGCGGTGGCCGCCTCCCGGGCGGTGCTCAGCGCGGCCTCCGCCTCGGCCAGCCGCAGCTTGGCGGCCTCGTGGCGCTCGGCCAGTTCCCGGTCGTCGGCGTCGAGTCCGTCGACCTCGGCCTGGAGGGTTTCGTACTCCTCCTGGGCGGCGGCGGCACGCTCCCGCGACTCGTCGCGGGCCTCGGCCAGCCGTTCGATCTCGGCCTGGGCGGAGGCGGCGCGGGAGCGGGCGGCGCCGACCTGGCCGTTGAGCCGGGCAAGCCCTTCACGGCGGTCGGCGATGGCGCGGGCGGCGTCCTTGAGGCGGCGTTCCTCCTCGGCGAGTTCGCGTTCGAGGTCGGCGCGGTGGGCGACCGTGTCCTCCAGGGCGTGCTCGGCCGCCTCCAGGGCCGCTTCGAGTTCCGCCTCCTGCTCGCGGACGCGGGCGGCCTCGCGCTCCAGCTCCTCCGGGTCGCGGCCCCGGCGCTCCTCGGGCGGTGCCGAGGTGGCGCTCTTCACGCGCGCGTCGGCGAGCGAGATCGTGCCGCGTACCCGTTCGGCGAGCTGGGACAGCTCGTACCAGGTCTGCTGGGCGCGCTGGAGGCGCGGGGTGAGCCGGCGCACCTCGTCCTCCAGGTCCGCCTCGCGGCGCAGGGCCCGGCCGAGCTCCCGCTCGGCGGCCTCCTTGCGCTCCTTGAGGGCGGCCTCGTCGGCGATCTCGGCCCGCAGGGCCTCGCGCATCCGGACGAGGTCGTCGGCGAGGAGCCGGAGCCGGGCGTCGCGGAGGTCGGCCTGGATGACGGCGGCCCGCCGGGCGACCGCCGCCTGGCGGCCGAGGGGCTTGAGCTGGCGCCGCAGCTCGTCGGTGAGGTCCTGCACGCGCGCGAGGTTGGCCTGCATCGCGTCCAGTTTCCTGAGCGCCTTCTCCTTGCGCTTGCGGTGCTTGAGGACGCCGGCGGCCTCCTCGATGAAGGCGCGGCGGCCCATCGGGTCGGCGTGCAGAACGGAGTCGAGCTGGCCCTGGCCGACGATGACGTGCATCTCGCGGCCGATGCCGGAGTCGGAGAGCAGTTCCTGGATGTCGAGGAGGCGGCAGGTGTCGCCGTTGATCTGGTACTCGCTGCCGCCGTTGCGGAACATGATCCGCGTGATGGTGACCTCGGCGTACTCGATGGGCAGGGCCCCGTCGGAGTTGTCGATGGTCAGCGACACCTCGGCCCGGCCGAGCGGCGGGCGGCCGGTGGTGCCGGCGAAGATGACGTCCTCCATCTTGCCGCCGCGCAGCGACTTGGCGCCCTGCTCGCCCATGACCCAGCTGAGCGCGTCGACGACGTTGGACTTGCCCGAGCCGTTCGGGCCGACGACACAGGTGATGCCCGGCTCGAACCGGAGCGTGGTCGCCGAGGCGAACGACTTGAATCCGCGGAGGGTCAGGGCCTTCAGGTGCACGCCGTCGGACTCTACCTTTCGGGTCTGTCTCACTCCACGAACCGGTGAACCGCCGCGGTTTCACCGGTGAACGTGCAGGGCACATCAGACGTTGAAGAGGGTGAAAGGTTGCGCGGGGCAGGGACGGCGGGGCGAGCGGCGAGACAGGGACGGGGGCCGGGAAAGAAAGAAGGGACGCCGAAGCGTCCCTTGCAGACTCTGACACCTGAGCGGTTGTACGGGCGGGCCCAACCACTGCTGTGCCGTAGTGGAGCGATGCAGTGATCAGGTGAGCGCAGGCTCCGCCTGGTGTGCGTCAACGCTCTCCATGCTCTCCATGATCCTGTCGTGAGAAGCGGCAGCCGCCAGCGCGTCCTTCTCCGCCTGGATTCGTCCGAGCTCGGATTCCAGGTCCTGGACGCGCTGCTGGAGCCGTCGCATCTCGGCGAGGAGTCGAGGGTCGGAGCCGCCGACGTAACCGAGAAGCGCCTTTGCCATGATGGATGGTCCTCCACAATGAGTGACCGACCGAAGCGGTGTGGGTCGTCAGGGAATCGCACCCGCGGTGCTTGGCACTATGGAGTTTTGCTGCCGTTCAACCATGCCAAACAGCTAAGGTGCGCGGGGCTTTCAGCGTCTCACCAAAAAGTTTGACGGTCAACACGATCACGCCCCGTATCGGCGGGCGCCCGGGGGCACGCGGCCGGAAAACGGCGGCGCGGCGACTCCTGCGGACCCCTCGGGGCGTGGCGATCATTCTGCGTGCGGAGCCTCCCACGGGCGGCCGCCCTTGGCAACCACCTGCCCGTTTTCGTTCCGGCCGCCTCTGCGGGAGGGGGTCCTTCCGGTGCTCTGGGGCCCTCGCGCGACCGGTCGTCAGCGGATGGCGAAGCCCTCGTAGCCCCCGCGGGGTGTGTCCCAGATCTCGGTGACTCCGTCCACGCGTCCGGGCGTGTCGTCACCGCGCAGCCAGTCGAGCAGCCCCTCGCAGCGCTCGCGGGGGCCCTCCGCGACGACCTGGACTCGACCGTCGCCCAAATTGAGAGCAAAACCACTCATCCCGCCGAGTTCCAGCGCCCTGGCCCGCGTGAACCAGCGGAAACCCACGCCCTGGACCTGTCCGCGCACCCACGCGACCAGTCGTACATCCTCGCTCATGACTGCAACCTAACCAGTCAATGTCCCGCGCGACACTTCACCCCCAGGCGCCATGCGGTACCGTCCCGGTCCAATGAATCCCACATGAAACTCACTCGATCGTGTGAGTTTCGTGTTGATCTTGAGCAAAGTCGACCGCAGGGCACCGCCCCCGCGCGAGGACGAGGACGAGGAAGGCCAGGACATGGGACGCCACCGACGCTCCGCCGCCGGCCGCGCCGCCACGGGCCGCGCCACGGGGGGCCAGGAGACGGCCGGTACGACGACGGGACGGGGCAGCGCCCCGCAGGCACCGGACGAGACCCCCGCGATGGGGATCGCCCCCTACCTGAACCCCGAGGCGTACGCCGAGGTCCGCGCCAAGAGCGACGCCTACCTGTTCGCGGACGGCCCGGACGGCGAGGCCCCGCAGGCCGGCCGCACCGTCGCCTTCCCCGCCGAGGGGTACACGCCCGACGCCGGCTCGGGATCCGGCGGAGGACGCCGCCGTCGCCGCAAGAAGGCGGCCGCCGGTGTCCGCACCGGTCTCCTCGGCGTGTCCGCTGCGGTCGCCATCGGCACGGTGGCGGTGGCCACGGGCGCGGTTCCCGGCCTCGACAACTACCGGATCGGTGGCGACAGCAGCACCGGCGGCGACCCGGTGCGGGCCCAGGAGGTCCCGACGAACACCCCGTCCCAGCAGGGCGGCACCTCGGGCAGCGCCGGCCCGGGCCGGGGCGACGACGCCGCCACGAGCCGCGGCACCGACCGCTCCGCCTCCCCCTCCCGGTCCTCCTCGTCGCCGTCCGCGCCGAAGGAGTCGCAGGGGGCGGAGAAGGAGTCCGCCAAGGACTCCCCGTCCCCCTCGCAGTCCTCCCCCGCCGCCTCGGCACCGGCCTCGAAGCCCGCCGCGCCGGCCGGGACGCCGTCGAAGACCAGGACGCCGAAGACGCCCCCGAGCGCCAAGCCGAAGCCCACGCCCTCCCGCCCGGCCGCCGGGGAATCCTCCAGGCCCGGCACGCCCCCGGCCGTCTCGGAGGAAGCCGTCGCCGAGGCGCAGGTGGTGAAGCTGGTCAACGAGGAACGGGCCAAGGTGGGCTGCAGTCCGGTGGCCGCGAACAGCGCCCTGGGCGAACTGGCCGGGGACTTCAGCCGGGCCATGGCCACCCAGGGCTTCTTCGACCACACCGACCCCAGCGGCGCGACCCCCTGGGACCGGGCCGCCGCGGCGGGCATAAGCGGCCTCGGGGGCGAGAACATAGCCCGCGGCCAGGCCGACGCCCAGGCCGTGATGGACGCCTGGATGGCCAGCCCCGGCCACCGGGCCAACATCCTGAACTGCGACTTCACCACCCTGGGCGTCGGAGTCCACTTCGGCTCCGGCGGCCCGTGGTGGACACAGGACTTCGGCTACTGAGATAACCGCAGGTCAGAGGGTTAGGCGCCCTCGTGGGCCGCGTCCGGGCCGTCAGCGGCGGGCTCCTCGTCAGAGAAGACGCGATCCACGGCAGCCCGGGTCCGGGTCCCGCTCGACGGCATCAGGTGCGTGTAGGTCCGCAGCGTGAAGCCGGGGTCGTGGTGACCCAGGTACTCGCTGAGAGCCTTGATGCTCTCCCCCGCGTCCAGCAGCACCGAGGCGTAGAAGTGCCGCAAGGCGTGCATGCCGTTGTCCCGACCAGGCTCGACACTCGCGGCCCGAAGTGCCGGCCGCCACACGCGATCGTTGAAGCGGCTCCGGTCGAGCGGCAGCCCGCCAGGACCAGTGAAGATGAGCGATGCCGTGACAGGCGGACCATCGAGGTTCTTCCACGGAAGCGTGATCCGCGTCGCGGGGTGGCGCTTGAGGTGAGCGGCCAGGGCGAAGGCGACGGACTTGGGGAGAGGGACGTCACGTTCCTTGCCACCCTTGGGCGGAGCGAACACCGGCCGGTGTGTGCGCAGTAGCTTGACCTGCCGGACGACGTGGACCACTCCCCCGAGGAAGTCGACGTCTTCCACGGCCAGGCCGAAGACCTCTCCTTGGCGCAGGCCGCACCCGGCAGCGACGTTCACAAGCGCCTGGTAGCGGTCTGGCAGGACCGAGCGCACATCCATGATCCGCTCAGCAGGCCACGGCTTGATCTTGCGAGGCTCCAGACGCGGCGCACGCACGGACCGAGCGCTACACGGGTTGGCGCGGATGATCCGGTCTTCCATGGCGGAGGTGAACACCGTCGACACGTGGGCGAAGATGCCGCGTCGGTACCCGGCGGAGAGCCCACGGTCCTCCAGCGTCCGCAGCCAGACCCGCAGATGCGACGGTGTGAAGGAGGCCAGAGGCCGAGAGCCCAGGTACGGAATCGCATGCAGGCGGAGACGGCTTTCCACCGACTCACGGGTCAGCGGGTCAGTGATCTGCGAGGCCATCCACTCAGTGGCGTACTGCTCGAACGTGACCTTGCCAGCCACGGGGTCCACGTAGTCGCCGCGCGACATGTCGGCCTCGATGTTGGCCAACCACTGCTCTGCCTTGCGCTTCTGCTTGTCCGGGAAGCTCTTGGACTTCTCGGAGCCGTCGGGGCCGACGTAGCGGGCGCGGTAGCGCAGGCCGATGCCGAAGCGGTCGGTCTTGACCTTGACGGTCTTGCCGTCGGTGCCGGTGTCGACCTTGTACCAGCGGTCTTGCACGTGTCCGGCCATCAGGCGGCCCTCTCCATCTGGGTCTCGACCCAGACGCGGACGTCTTCGGGGTCGAAGCGAAGGTGCCGGCCGACGCGGAAGCCGCGCGGTCCGGTCTGCTTGCGGCGCCACTGGTAGACGGTCTCGACCGGGATGCCGAGGAGGTCGGCCAGGTCGACGGGGGTCAGGTAGCGGTCGGGCAACGAGCGCTTCATGCCCACACCTCCATGTCGTCCATGTCGTGCAGGTCAGCGAGTGCTTCGCGTGCTGTGTCTCGGTTCAGGCGCAGGTCCCGGGCGATGCTGGCAGCGAGCCAGGATTCGCCGGGGCTGTGGCCTTGTCCGGCGTAGGTCCAGTGGGCGAGGACGAGCGTGGAGCCGTCGGTGTCGTCGAGGTCTTCGGAGAGCCCGCGTTCGCGGTGTTCCTGGCGTGCGCGGTAGTCGGCGCGGGTCTGGCGCAGGGCGCCGAGGGTGGTGGAGTAGCGGCGGGACTTGGTGGAGAAGTGCCCGCGGAAGCCGAGCATGTGAGCCCACCGGGCCAGCAGCCGGTCAGGGTAGGCGGCATCGAGCAGGCAGCACGCTTCGATCAGCCGCCGCGTGTGCGCGGGCAGGTCGAGCCGGTCGAGTTCCGAGAGCTCCCCGATGCGGCGGTCCACGGTGCCGGTGGTCTCGGCGGCTTTGGTGGCGTACTTGGCGACGTAGGAGGCGACAGCCTGTTCGGTCAGTTCCTCGTGGCCCAGGGCGCCGATGGGCTGCACGTCGACCTGCGTTCCCCAGTGCAGGGTGCGGGCGGGGAAGTCACCGGCAGCCGGGACGGGGACGGCGACGCGGGCGGCGGCGGCCCGGATCGCGGCGTCCAGGAGAGCGACGGTGGCCCACGCGGGCGGGGCGGTGTCGGGGCCGTCCGGTCCGTCGAGGCGCACTACTGCGTGGAAGTGGACGGCACCGCGTTTCTGGAATTCGGCGACCTTGCCGAAGGAGACCCGGCATTCCTCGCGCAGGGCGGCTTGGGTGATGCCCGCGCGGGCGGCGATCTCGCGGCGCAGGTAGATGGTGAAGCGGCGCCACAGGTCCCCTGCGTGGTTGTTCCACAGCACCGCCCCGGCGTAGTCGTACCGCCCAGGGTCCAGGGCCGTGCCCAGGGCGGGGTCAGTCTCGCCGTGCTGGATACCGCAGCGGCAGCGGCCGGAGGCGGGCCGGTTGTGGACCGGACCGAAGGACGGTGCAGTGAGGGTGGCGAAGACGCGCGGGTGATCCCGCACGGTGGCGGGCACGTCCTTGCGTTCGTCGCCGGTGATCCCGGCGCGGATCAGGTGGTAGGTGTCTCCGGCGTAGGTCCAGGCGCAGGCGGGGCAGCGGGAGGCACGGCGGTTGCCGCAGGCCACCCGGAGGCGTCCGCCCGGCTCTTGGTCGGTGGAGTAGGAGTAGAGGACGTCGCCGGTCTTGGCGTCGCGGGTGACCGTGGAGCCTTGCAGGTGGATCGGGTTGGAGCAGCCGCCCGTGCGGCGGATCTGCTCGCGCCAGCGGTCGAAGCCCGGAGTATTGGCGACCCGCAGGAGGTCAGCGAGGGTGAGGGGGTCGGTGCCCACGGCCGACGCCACGTCAGCGACGGCAGCCGTGGGAACGGGCAGGTGCGTCACGCGGCCACCGCCCGCAGGTGAAGGGTGGCGGGCCGGGTCGGGGTGGCCGTGGCGTATAGGTGATCGAGGGTGGCGAGGTAACCGCCGACCATCGGGGCCGAACCCAACCGGCGCAGGTGCAGGACCGGAGCCAGAGCCGGGGTGAGTCCGTCGATCGGCGTCGTGACCAGCAGGTCATCATCCGCGCGCATCACGTCGGCCCGCAGACCGGGGTGCGTCGACAGGCGCAGGCCGGGGACCGCCAGCAGCGAGGGGAACACGTCGCCCAGTCCGGTGACCGGTCCGGCCGGGTTCTCCGGGGTGACGATGCGGACGCGAACACCGGCCGATGCCTTCTCGGCGAGCAGGGTCGGCAGGTCCCAGACCGCATCGGCCAGGAACAGCAGGTTGGACACTGCCAGATCGATGACCGTCGTCGCGTTGGCCAGGGTGGAGCGCCACAGGCTGTAGGGGACGGTGGAGCGCATCGGGTAGCAGGCGACGACCTCATCCTGCGCGGTCGGGGTGGAGCGGTGACGCTCACCGAGCTTGGGCCACAGGTGATAGGCGTCCGCTCCGAGGAGCTTCGCGGCGGCTTCCGCGTTACGGGCGTGCGGAGTCCGATCCGAGTTCAGCCAGCGGTCGACCGACTTCGGGTCGATGCCGAGGTGATCGGCCAGGCCCTCGATCGTCACGTTCGCGGCGACCATGGCGCCACGCAGCCGCTCATTACCGGTGATCGTCGCGGTGCTCATGCGGCCACCGCCCCAGAGAGCGAGGCGAGCGACTGGCCCGTCTCCCAGACGAAGGGCAGGGCCACCGGGCAGCGCTCCCGACCGTGGACCAGGACGCCGACGCCGTTCACGTTGATCCAGTCGAGCCCTCCCACCGCACCGCAGGCCCAGCACGGCGAAGGGACGACCACAGCGTCATCACGGCGGGACAGCGGAGCGGCTAACCGCGTCGGGTGCGAGCCAACAGGCATCACGGGCATGATGGGACTTCCCTTCGAGGGAGCCAGGGGCGGCGGTTCTTCTTGGCGGTTGAGGCGCCGTCCCTGGGCAGGCGATGTTGTGCTGGATCTCTCATCCCTAAGGTTCCCTAGGGCACCTTAGGGTGTCAAGCGGTACGCTAGGGAAGTAGCCACTGAGACAAGGGAGCTGACGCAATGGCGGACCAGGCAGACAATCGAGCGCCCTATGCGCAGATTGCCGCCCACTACGCGGAGCTGATCACGTCTGGCGAACTCCAGCCGGGCTCGCTTCTGCCGAGCATCAAGAACCTGTCGCAAGAGTGGAGCGTCAGCGCCGCGACAGCCGAGAAGGCGTTGCGGAAGCTGCGTAACGAGGGCCTGGTCAGGGGCATCCACGGCATCGGGACCGAGGTCCTAGACCGCCCCGCCCCTATGTCCTCTGGGGCTCAGCGCCAGGACCGAGGCCGCCGCACCGGGTCCAGCTGGGGAACCGGCGAACGGTCCGACTCGCATCAGGCTTCGGTAGTGCCGGCGCCCGCAGAGGTGGCCCAAGCATTGGACCTCAAGCCCGGCTCGAACGTGATCCGACGCAGCCGGGTCTACCGTGACCGACACGGCATCGTCGCGCACTCGACGTCATGGATTCCCGTCCGGTACGGAGAGCTGATCCCACAGCTCACGAGCAGCGAGCGGCTGACCGGGGGAACGTCACTGCAACTCATCGCGCAGGTAACCGGTCGCCCTATCACGCACCGGTTCGACACCGCGTCGGCTCGACTGCTCACCCTCGAGGACGCGAAGCTGTTGGAGCTGGACCCCCAGAAGGCCCCGCGGGACCCGGTGGTCGTCATGACTGCGAGGTTCGTCGACAGCGAAGGCGCCGTCGTTGAATACGGCGTCGACCTCGGCGGCCCCGGTCGTACGTGGCAGACGGAATCGGAAGTCACCCAGTGAACGGCGCGCGCCAGCCGTTCTGTGTCCTCATGGTGGGGCTCCCCGGCTCAGGGAAGACGACTCTGGCCCGTGTGCTAACAGCACGAGGGTTCGTCAGGCTCTGCCCGGACGAAGAGATGTTCCGGCGCCATGGGGTGTACGGGGTCGACTTCCCCCGAGGGACGTTCCCGACCCTTGAGCGGCCGATCCTCGAAGAGACCGCCGTCCAACTCCGCGAGGAGCTCCAGGCCGGTCACGACGTGGTGGTCGACCACGGCTTTTGGACGCCGGAAGACCGCGCCCACTGGCGATCGATCGCTACCGAAGGTGGCGCGATTTCGGTGGTCGTCTACCTGGAGGCCAGTCACGAAGAGCTGTGGTCGCGCGTCAGTAAGCGCAATGCTCGGCACGAGGACGACCCGAACTCGATCTACTTCGCCGAAAGCGACCTGATCCGCTATCGCAAGCGGTTCGTGGCCCCAGAGCCCGACGAGCCGCACCTTGTCTACAACGGGGACCCCGAGTCTGTACTTAAGACGCTGCACTCGGAGCTGGACCGCGCATAGCCGGAAGCACGAAGCCACCCCGGCACGAGTTACAGGTTTCTCTACCTCATCAAGCACCCGTCGTCGCTTCGCTCCTCCGGGCGGGCGCGGGCGGCCGGCGGCGCCCGCGCTCATGTCTCCGCCCCGCTCGGCACCGCCGGCCGCCCGTGCCCGCCCAAGAGGCAGGCATACAGGCATGAGGTCAGGACACGTCGTGGCTGGGGCGGTCGGCTCCACGGCTTTAGGCAGCCACTTTGGGGCGAGCCTCTAAGATCATGGCCCCAACGTCGTGCTGCAACGGGCAGGTCCACAGACTGCCCGACTCGCCGGAAGCTTAAGGGGCCATGATCACTCGCCCCAAAGCAGCTCCAGCCCAAAGCCGCTCCGCCGACCTCACGTCATCGGCCGTTGCAGGCCCTGGTAGAACACGCGTGTGACCTACAGATTCACTGCGAATATCGCCTACGGGTGGCACGAACCGGGGCCAGACATCTATGCCCTGACTGCCGGAGTTGCCGAGTCGGACGGCGGAGAAAGCTTCGCGCTTGAGTTCCAGTGCGGCTTCGAGGAACCCGATGCGCAGAACATCCGCAACGGCTGCGACTCCTACTGCGTTGTCACCCCCGACCAGGGCACCGCGTACGGATGCGTGCGCACGGTGGAGCTGGAAGGAGACATCCTGCGGGTCACGTTCGACCCCGATTCCTTGGAAGCCCTGTTCCTTGATGATCCGGTAGTGGAGGCAGTGCTACATGCACCGGCCGCGGACATAGCTCGCATGAGGGAGGCACTCACGCGCATCCTCACCTACGGCCGACCGGACGCGCTCCCGATCGTGGTCGGGGTCTGAACTACGGTCGTCGCTCGGGCCGTCCCCGGGCCGTGCGGGGGTACTCAACGACGACCAACGCTGACAACCACCGACAGCTAAGTCGCAGGTCGCAGCGTTGATCGATTACATGACCGCAGGTCGGAGACCCGGCCCCGCACTTCTTCGGCTACTGAGCCAACGGCAGGTGTCACGTGGCCCGTTCGAAGCTGTCGGCCCCGAACCCTTCCCACTCGACGGTCATGCCGTGCGCGGTCAGTCCGTAGACGCGCCCCACGGAGCGGTCGGTGTTGCCGTCGTCGCACGTGAGCCGGATGACGTGCACCCCGTCTTCCCTGGCCGCGTTTCCCCGGCAATGGCGGTCGCCCGTCAGTTCGACCTTCGCGCCCTCGATGCGAAGCACGAACACTCCGCCCGGCCCAGAACTCCAGGTGGCGGACTGGGTACCCCAGGTGCCGCCGAGCATCGCGTCGACCGACGTCGGCGAGGGCGAGGGCGAGGCCGACGGCTTGGCCCCGTCCGGGTCGGTGCCTCCGCATCCCGACAGTGCGACGACGGCAGCCACGATCACGGCGCCCTTGCCCACCTGCTTGATCACGTCACCCCTCCGGCGGACCAGCCACCAGGGCCGGCACCGGGGGCGGCCTCGCTGGTCAGAAGACGTTGAGACTATCAACACACTGGTGGCCGCGGAGTGCGTCCGAGGTCGCGCCTCCTGCTGCCCACCACCCTGCGCACTCTGCGGCGCAGCGCTGTGCTCACGTACGCTGGGGGCATGTCGACCACGCAGGAGCGGACGGCGGAGCAGGACCTGCCGTACGACGTGTTCTCCCGGGCCTGTCCCTCGCGCGGCACCCTGGAGCACGTCACGGGGCGCTGGGGCGCGCTGACGCTGGGCGCGCTGTACGAGGGGTCGTTCCGGTTCAACGAGCTGCGGCGCCGGGTGGACGGCGTCAGCGAGAAGATGCTCGCGCAGACCCTGCACGCGCTGGAGCGCGACGGGCTGGTGCACCGCGAGGCGCAGCCCACCAACCCGCCCCGCGTGGACTACGAGCTGACGGCGCTGGGGCGCGAGGTGGCCGGACGGCTGCTCGCGCTCATCGAGTGCGTCGAGGGACGGATGGACGAGGTGCTGGCGTCGCGCGAGCGGTACGACGAGCGGCGGACGCCTACGGCGTGACCCTCGGCGGTCGCTGGCACTTCGGGCAGAAATAGCTGGAGCGGTTCATCCAGGGCCGGCGGCGCATCGGTGTGGCGCAGCGGCGGCAGGGCAGGCCCTCGCGGCCGTACGCGTCGAGTGAGCGGTCGAAGTAGCCGGACTCGCCGTTGACGTTGACGTACAGGCTGTCGAAGCTGGTGCCGCCCACGGCGAGGGCCGCGTTCATCACGTCCCGGACGTGGCCGAGGAGTTCCGTGGTGCGGGGGCGGGTGAGGGTGGCCGTCGGGCGTTCGTAGTGGAGGCGGGCGCGCCACAGGGCCTCGTCCGCGTAGATGTTGCCGACGCCGCTGATCAGGGACTGGTCGAGCAGGGCCCGTTTGATCGTGGTGCGCTTGCGGCGCAGGGCGAGGTGGAAGGCCTCGTCGTCGAAGAGCGGGTCCAGCGGATCGCGGGCGATGTGGGCGATGACGTCGGGCAGTCCGTCGGCGGACGTGTCGTGCAGGGAGAGGCCGCCGAAGGTGCGCTGGTCGACGAAGCGGAGTTCGGTGCCGAGGGCGTCGGCGAAGCGGACGCGGACGCGCAGGTGCTTCTCGGCGGGTGTCTCGTGCGGCTGGACCAGGAGCTGGCCGCTCATGCCGAGGTGGGCGAGTACCGCCTGGCCGGTGTCCTCCAGGGGCAGCCACAGGTATTTGCCGCGGCGGCTGGGGGTGCCGATGCGGTGGCCCTCGAGGCGGTGGGCGAAGTCGTCGGGGCCGGCGATGTGCCGGCGTACCGCTCGCGGGTGCAGGACCTCGGCGTCCGCGACGGTCCGGTGGGCGACCCAGCGCTCCAGGCCGCGCCGTACGACCTCTACCTCGGGCAACTCGGGCATGGCTTCCCCTCGGGTGGGCCGGTGGACGGGACCGGTGGACGGATGACGAGCCGAACGCCCGCCCCGGAGGCGGGGCGGGCGTTCGGACCGTGCGGTGGGTGGGTCAGGCGGAGGCGGACGCCTCGTCGGGGTCCACGTCGACGGCGTCGGCCGTCGCCTTGGCGCGCTCGTCCGCCGCGGCCCGGATGGACCGCCACGCGGATTCCGCGGCCTGCTGCTCCGCCTCCTTCTTGCTGCGGCCGGTGCCGGTGCCGTACGAGACGCCTCCGACGCGGGCGGCAGCAGTGAAGGTCTTCTCGTGGTCGGGGCCGGTCTCCGTGACCAGGTACTCGGGGACGCCGAGCCCTTCGGTCGCGGTGAGCTCCTGGAGGCTGGTCTTCCAGTCCAGGCCGGCACCGAGGTTCGAGGACTTCTCGATCAGCGGGTCGAACAGGCGGTGCACCAGTTCGGAGGCCGCGTCGAGGCCCTGGTCGAGATAGACCGCGCCGATCACCGCTTCGAGGGTGTCGGCGAGGATGGACGCCTTGTCCCGGCCGCCCGTGCCCTCTTCACCGCGTCCGAGCCGGATGAAGGAGCCGAGTTCGAGCCCGCGGCCCACCTCCGCCAGCGCACGCGAGTTGACCACCGCGGCCCGCAGCTTGGCCAGCTGGCCTTCGGGCAGGTCGGGGTGGGTGCGGTACAGCGTGTCCGTGACGACGAGGCCGAGGACGGAGTCACCGAGGAACTCCAGCCGCTCGTTCGTCGGCAGACCGCCGTTCTCGTACGCGTAGGAACGGTGGGTCAGTGCGCGCACCAGAAGGGCGGACTCGAGCTGGTAGCCGAGCCGCCCTTCCAGAAGCGTGTGGGACGAGGCCTGGGTGTCCGCCTTCTTCTTGGCGGGTGGGTCCGCCTTGGCGTCTTCCGCCTTCTTGGGGACTGACACAGTGCCTCTCACCAGCCGCTCAGACCTCGAGGACCTGGCGCTTGTTGTAAGTGCCGCAAGACGGGCACGCGATGTGCTGCTGCTTGGGCTCGTGGCAGCGCTCGCACGCAACCAGGGTGGGGACCGCAGCCTTCCACTGCGACCGGCGGTGGCGCGTGTTGCTGCGCGACATCTTCCGCTTCGGAACAGCCACGGCTACTTCTCCTGCTTCTCGGCGGCGTCCGCGGAATCCGACCCGTCGCCGCTCATCTCGTCCTTCTCGCCGTCTCCGAGTGAACCGGCGAGTCCCTGCAATGCCGCCCAACGAATGTCGACGGCGTCGTGGTGGTGGTCAGGGTCGTCCGCCAGGCGCACTCCGCACTGGGAGCACAGGCCCGGGCAGTCTTCCTGGCACACCGGCTGCATCGGCAGTGCGAGCACCACCGCGTCGCGCAGCACGGGTTCGAGGCCGATCAGTCCGTCCTCGACGAAGAGCCTGTCCTCGTCGTCCTCGGCGTCGTCGCCCGGTTCCGCCACGGGGCGGCCACGGTCGTCGGCGTCAGGGTACGAGAACAGTTCCTGGAAGTCCGCTTCGAGCTGCTGCTCGAGCGGCTCCAGACACCTTACGCACTCTCCCTCGGCCCTGGCACGGGCGGTGCCTGTGACGAGCACACCTTCCATGACCGACTCGAGCCGGAGATCGAGCTCCACCGGGGCGCCTTCCGGCACTCCGATGACCCCCTGGAGACCGAAGTCCTTGGGGGCGTCGACCGTGCGGGTCAGGCGCTGGAGCGCACCGGGCCGCCGCCCCAGCTCGTGCGTGTCGAACACGAGGGGGTCGCGGTGGTCGAGGCGCGCGTTCAGAACCATTCCTGCTTTCGGTCTTCGTGGGTGGGGGGCGCCGCCCTTCGGTGTTCCCGGGCAGCGGCGATCGCGGACGTACGCGCGACCGAAGAGCCAGGATACTGGACCATTCGCTCTCGGCCCAATCCGGGCCGGGCGACCCCCTCGCTCCTCAGAGTCCGCGGCCCTGTTCGTAGGCCCTCAACTGCTCGGCGCTGATCATGCTGGTGTCGAAGAGGCTGGTCTCGTCGAGCGCCTGCGGCTGGGCCTGCGCCGCGTGCGGGGGCTGCTGCGGGGGCTGGGGGTAGCCCTGCTGTCCGGCGTACGTGTGCTGCCCGCCGTCGTACGGGTAGCCGTACGGATCGGTGCCCTGCTGCGGGTAGCCGTACGGGTCCTGCCCGCCGTCGTAGGTCTGCTGGTACGCCGCGTACGGGTCCGGCTGCTGCTGCGCCGCGTAGCCGTACGCCGGTTCCTGGGCCGGCATCTCCGGCACGGCCTGCGCGGGCACCTGGGCGGCGGCGGGCTGCTGCTCGCCGTACTGGGGCTGCTCGGCGGGGGCGGCCGGGGCGTCGGCGAGGCCGGCCAGGCCGGCGAGGTAGTCGGCGTCGCTGGAGTGCTGGACGGTGGTCGTGTCGTCGGCGAGGGCACCCAGGTCGTCGGTGGCGATGCGGCCGTGCAGCTTCTGGCGGCCCTTGCCGACCGCTTCCAGCGTCTTGGCCAGCACGGCCTCGAAGGCGCCGAGCTTGGTGTCGACGTAGGCGTCGGCGTCGCGGCGCAGGGTCTCGGGGTCGTGGCTGCGCTCGGGGGCGTCCTCGTCCTCGTAGCCGTTCTCGTCGAGGCCGGGTCCGGTGCCGAGGAGCTTCTCACGGCCGCGGCCGACGGAGCCGAGGGTCTTGGTGAGGACGACCTCGAAGTTGGCGAGCTTGGAGTCGACGTAGTCGTCGGCCTCGGCACGGACCTCCTCGGCCTCCTGGCGGGCCTCGGCGAGGATCCGGTCGGCCTCGGCCTGGGAGCGGCGGGCGACCTCGGTGTCGGCGATCAGGGAGCCGCGCTCGGCGTGTGCGCTCTCGATGATCCGCTCGGCCTCCTGGCGGGCCTGCGCGACCATCTGCTCGCGGTCGCCGATCAGCTCCTGTGCCTGGGCGAGGGAGCCGGGCAGCTCGGCGCGGAGCTCTTCCAGCAGCGAGAGCAGTTCGGCGCGGTTGACCACGCACGAGGCCGACATGGGCATGGCGCGGGCGCCGGAGACCATCGCGGTGATCTCGTCGAGCTTGTTCTGCACGTCCACCGTGTGCTCGCCACTCTCTACAGCTGTGTTGGAGACGGACGGGACGACTGTACGACCCTGGGGTGTCCGGGGGACACCGGGTGACGGATTGTCAGTCCCCGCGGGCTGCGGCGGTGGTCGCGCGAGGGACGGTCAGCGGTTCCTCAGGCGCTCCGTGAGGGCTTCGAGGACCAGCGGCGGCACCAGGTGGGAGATGTCGCCGCCCCAGGTCGCGACCTCCTTGACCAGGGAGGACGACATGAAGCTGTAGGTCGGGTTGGTGGGGACGAAGAGGGTCTCCACACCCGAGAGGCCGTTGTTCATCTGGGCCATCTGCAGCTCGTAGTCGAAGTCGCTGACCGCGCGCAGGCCCTTGACGATGGCCGGGATCTCGCGCTGCTTGCAGAAGTCGACGAGCAGACCGTGGAAGGACTCCACGCGGACGTTGCCGTACTCGGCGGTGACCTGGCGGATGAGGTCGATCCGCTCATCGATCTCGAACAGGCTCTTCTTGGACCGGTTGATCATCACCGCGACGTAGACCTCGTCGTAGAGGCTGGAGGCACGGGCGATGATGTCGAGGTGTCCGTTGTGGATCGGGTCGAATGACCCGGGACAGACGGCACGGCGCACTTGTGTTCCCTCGCTCTCCGGTCCGGTCATCGTGCGTCTTCGCACGTAGAGGCGGCGCGACCGTACCAAAACGTTCCCTCGCCGTAGCGACGGGACCTGATCGCCTCGAAGTCGTCCGGCCAGCGGAATTCGCCGCCTCTGGTGCTGCGCTCCACGGTGACGAGCGCTTCCGGCGCGAGCCACCCCTGAGTGCGGAGTGTGAGCAGGATCTCCCGAAGATCGTCGTCCGAGACGGCGTACGGCGGGTCCAGGAAGACGACGTCGTACGGCTCCGCCGGGGCCGGAGTGCGGATGATCTGTTCCGCTTTGCCCACCCTGACCTCGGCGCCGGGCAGACCGAGGGACGAGACGTTCCCGCGGACCGTGCGGGCGGCGCGGGCGTCGGCCTCGACGAGCAGGACGTGCCCGGCGCCGCGGGACAGCGCCTCCAGGCCGACGGCGCCGGACCCCGCGTACAGGTCGAGGACCCGCTCGCCGTCCAGCGGGCCGCCGAGCAGGGACTGCCAGGTGGAGAACAGGCCCTCGCGCGCGCGGTCGGAGGTGGGGCGGGTACCGGTTCCCGGCGGGACGGCCAGGCGACGTCCGCCGGCCTTGCCGGCGATCACGCGGGTCATGTCTGCGTCCTTGTCGGTGTGCTCGGGTGGACGGACGGTGTCCGTTGCCAGTCTGTCAGCCCTTCTCCAGGTACTGCTCCCGCTCCTCGTCCAGCAGTGCCTCCAGGGCCGTGCGCAGACCCGGCAGGCTGGTCAGCTCCGGGTCGGCGGCCACGACGGCGGCCGCCTCCTGTCTGGCCTCCGCGATGATCTCCTCGTCCTCGATGACGGCGAGGACCCGCAGGGAGGTGCGGGCACCGGACTGGGCCTGGCCGAGGACGTCGCCCTCGCGGCGCTGTTCGAGGTCGATGCGGGAGAGCTCGAAGCCGTCGCGGGTGCTCGCGACGGCGTTCAGCCGCTGCCGGGCCGCGCTCGCCTCGGGCATCTCGCTGACCAGCAGGCACAGGCCGGGGGCGGAGCCGCGGCCGACCCGGCCGCGCAGCTGGTGGAGCTGGGAGACGCCGAAACGGTCGGCGTCCATGATCACCATCGCGGTGGCGTTGGGGACGTTGACGCCGACCTCGATGACGGTGGTGGCGACCAGGACGTCGGTCTCCCCGGCGGCGAAGCGGCGCATGACCGCGTCCTTGTCGTCGGGCTGCATACGGCCGTGCAGGATCTCCACCTTGAGCCCCTGGAGCGGTCCCTTGGCGAGCTGCTCGGCGACGTCGAGGACGGCGAGCGGGGGGCGCTTGTCGGCGTCGCCCTCCGGGGCCTGCTTGGACTGCTTCGCGCCCTTCTTCGGGTCGTCGTCCCCGTCGCCGATGCGCGGGCAGACGACGTACGCCTGGTGGCCGTTCGACACCTCCTCGCGGACCCGTTCCCAGGCCCGGGTGAGGAAGTGGGGTTTGTCGGCGGCCGGGACGACGTGGCTGGCGATCGGGGACCGGCCGGCGGGGAGCTGGTCCAGGACGGAGGTCTCCAGGTCGCCGAAGACGGTCATCGCGACGGTGCGCGGGATGGGTGTGGCGGTCATGACGAGCAGGTGCGGGGGCTGCTTGCCCTTGCCGCGCAGGGCGTCGCGCTGCTCGACGCCGAAGCGGTGCTGCTCGTCGACGACGACCAGGCCGAGGTCGTGGAACTGGACCTTGTCCTCGATCAGCGCGTGGGTGCCGATGACGATGCCCGCCTCGCCGGTGGCCAGGTCGAGCAGGGCGTGCCGGCGGGCGGCGGCGCCCATGGAGCCGGTGAGCAGCACCACCTTGGTGGCGTGCTCGGCGCCGCCGAGCATGCCGCCCTCGGCCAGCTCGCCCATCATCTCGACGACCGACCGGTGGTGCTGCTGGGCGAGCACCTCGGTGGGCGCCAGCATCACGGCCTGTCCGCCGGAGTCGACGACCGCGAGCATGGCGCGCAGGGCGACCAGGGTCTTGCCGCTGCCCACCTCGCCCTGGAGCAGCCGGTGCATCGGGTGGTCGGTGGCGAGGTCGTCGAAGATCTCGCGGGAGACCCGCTGCTGGCCGTCGGTGAGGGTGAAGGGGAGGCGGTCGTCGAAGGCGGCGAGCAGGCCGTCGGAGCCGGGTTCGCGCGGGACGGCGGGGAGCTGGGTCTCGGCGTGGCGGCGGCGGGCGAGGGCGACCTGGAGGACGAAGGCCTCGTCCCACTTCAGGCGGGCGCGGGCGTCCTCGATGTCGGCCTTGGTGTGCGGGCGGTGGATCTTGAGCAGGGCCTCGGGCAGGGAGACCAGGCCCCGGCCCTCGCGCAGGGAGTCGGGGAGCGGGTCGACGGCCTCCCGGGCGCTGGGCAACACCGTCTGGATCGCCTTGGCGAGCTTCCAGGACTCCAGCTTGGCGGTGGCCGGGTAGAGGGGGATGAGGGCGCCCGCCCAGGACTCGGCGGTCTCCTCGCCGTCGGTGTCACCGCGCAGCAATTCGTACGCCGGGTGGGCCAGTTGGAGTCGGCGGTTGAAGACGGAGACCTTGCCCGCGAACATCGCGCGGGTGCCCGGCAGGAGTTCCTTGTGGGGCTTGTGGACGCCGTTGCCGAAGAAGACCAGTTGGAGGCGGCCGCTGCCGTCCGTGATGGTCACCTCGAGGCGCTGGCCCTTGCCGCGCGGGGCCTTCGACGAGGCGAAGGTGTGCAGGCGGGCGTCGGCGACCTGGGCGACCACGGTGACGTGCTCGTCCATCGGGAGGTCGGCGAGGTGGGTGAGCTGGCCGCGCTCCTCGTACCTCCGGGGGTAGTGGTGGAGGAGGTCGCCGACGGTGTGCAGGCCGAGGTGCTCGGCCATCACCTTCGCGGTGGCGGGGCCGAGCACCTTCTTCAGGGGTTCTTGCAGTGCGGGCACGAGATCCATTGCACACCACGTCACTGACAACGCACCGGGGAAGCGCCGTACCGGCCCCGTGCGGGTCTCCCTACTCCACGCCGACCAGCAGCAGCGCGCCCTGCCTGCCGCCCGGGTAGACCACCGTGTCGACGGCGAGGTACGCCTCGCGGACGCGGGCCTCCAGCCCGTCGGCGAGGGCCTGCGGGGCCTCGTCGCCGAGGACCAGGGTGACCAGCTCGCCGCCGGCCGACAGCATGCGGTCCAGGACGGTCGCGGCGACCTCGGAGACGTCGGCGCCGATCACGGCCACGTCGCCGTCGATGAGGCCGAGCACGTCCCCGGCCTGGCAGATGCCGGCCGTGGTCCAGGACTGGCGTTCGGCGACGGTGACCTCGGCGTGGCGGGTGGCGCCGGCTGCCGAGGTCATGGCCACCACGTCCTCGTCGAAGCGCCGCCCGGGCTCGTGCACGGCGAGCGCGGCGATGCCCTGGACCGCGGAACGGGTCGGGATGAGGGCGACGCGGACGCCCTCGGTGCGGGCCTGCTCGGCCGCCGCCGCCGCGGTGTGGCGCAGGTCGGCGTCGTTGGGCAGCAGCACCACCTCGCGCGCGTGCGCCCTGCGTACGGCCTGGACCAGCTCGCCGCTCGCGGGCGGCTCGCCGGGGCGCGCGAGCAGGGTGGTCGCGCCGGCCTCGGTGTACAGCGCGGCCAGCCCCTCCCCCGGTACGACGGCCACCACGGCGCGCTGGGCCCGCTCCCGGGGCGGGCGCTCCGTGCCGGTGGTGTGCGCGTCGCCCTGCCCGAAGTGGGTGATGCGGATCCGGTACGGCCGCCCGGCCTCGACGCCCGCCTCCACGGCGGCGCCCGCGTCGTCCACGTGCACGTGGACGTTCCACAGTCCGTCGCCGCCGACGACGACGAGGGAGTCCCCGAGGGCGTCGAGCCGCTGCCGCAACCGGGCCACGGCCGCGTCCTCGGCCTCCAGGAGGTAGATCACCTCGAAGGCGGGGCCGCCCTCGCCCTCCTCTGCGCACTCCCCCGCCGCCCGGGCCTCGGCGGGACCCTCACCGCCGGGCTCCACGCGCGCGTGCGGCACGGCGACCGGTCCCGGCGCCCGGCCCGTGAACGTCTCCACCAGGGCCGCGAGGACCGTCACCAGTCCGTGCCCGCCCGCGTCGACGACTCCGGCGCGCTCCAGGACGGGCAGCTGCCCCGGGGTGGCGACGAGCGCCGCGCGGGCGCCCTCGTACGCCGCACGGGCCACCTCGGCGCAGTCGCCCTCCGCACCGTCGGCCGCGTCGGCGGCGGCCGAGGCGACGGTCAGGACGGTGCCCTCGACCGGGTGGGCCACGGCCTGCCGGGCGGACGCGGCGGCGTGCCGCAGGGCCAGCCGCAGGCCGGGGCCCTCGGTGTGGGCGGAGTCACCCCGCTCGGCGAGCACCTGGGCCATGCCGCGCAGCAGCTGCGCGAGGATCGTGCCGGAGTTGCCCCGCGCGCCGATCAGCGCGCCGTGCGCCATGGCGCCCACGGCGTCGGCCAGTGAGGGCCCGCCGTCCGCGTCCAGGGTGCCCCCGCCCGCGTCCCGGGCCGCCCCGTCCAGCTCGTGCGCCGCGAAGACGGCCTCCACGGCGGCGGCGGCCGACTCGACGGTCAGGTACAGGTTCGTGCCGGTGTCCCCGTCGGCGACGGGGTAGACGTTGATCGCGTCGATCTCCTCGCGCGCCCGTCCCAGCGCGCGCAGCGACAGGCCGCACCAGGTACGCACCGCCAGAGCGTCGAAGAACCTCTGCGGCACCTGCGCCACCTGCGCCTCCCTGGAGTGCGGACGTGGCTGGCAGCGTAGACCTTGGGCCGCCGGCCCACCGGAACAGGGCCGGGACGGACCCCTGAGCTGCCGTGGTAGTTTCGTTGTACGGGAGCAGCCGTTGTATGCTGCTCCGGTTGCCCGATCCCGGTCGGGCCATCCCCCTGGCACCGCCACTCAGATCCCGGCCCGTTCGCGAGTCCGAGAGCTTGATCCCGGCATGCCGGGATCAACCGTAAGTGCATCTGAAGTCTTTGGAGTGACCCGTGGCTGCCAACTGCGACGTCTGCGGCAAGGGGCCGGGCTTCGGCAACAACATCTCGCACTCGCACCGCCGTACGTCCCGTCGCTGGAACCCGAACATCCAGCGTGTGCGTACCGTGGTGGGCGGGACGCCGAAGCGCGTGAACGCTTGCACCTCGTGCATCAAGGCCGGCAAGGTCTCGCGCTGACGCATCAGCTGAGCGCGCGGCCACTGCCTGGTCCGCTGTAGGGAGCCGGTCCACCTCGTGTGGGCCGGCTTTTTGCCGTACCCGGACACCGGCCGTGCCGGACTTCCGTGCCGGACTTCCGCGCCGCGCCCTGCTTCCGCACCGGGCCCCGCGGGGACGGGCTGGGAGGCGCCGAGCGTGCTGAAGGCGCTGGAGGAGGCCGACTCGCCCTGCTCGGCGACGACGGGCGCGGCTCCATCATGGGCGGCAGGGGCACGGGCGTCGCCGTCGTCGGCGCGTAGGTCCTGGCCGGGGAGATCGCCCTGGCGGGCGGCGACCGCCGGACCGCGTTCGCCGAGTACGAGACGCGGATCCGGGGGTTCGCCAAGGGCTGTCAGAAGAGCGCCGACCACGCGGGGCCGTTCTTCGCCCCGCCCACCGAGCGCCGCATCCGCAGCCGGGACCGCACGTACCGGCTGCTCGGCCACCGCCTGGTGGCCGGCGTCTTCAAGCGGCTCACGGAGAAGGAGGCCACCGGCATCGATCTCAGGGAGTGTCCCGCCTGAGCGCCCAGCCGTGGTCCACCGGTCCGATGCCGCCGCCGAGCGGGAACCCGGCCGCGATCGCCCCGGTGACGTACTCCTTGGCCGCGCTCACCGCGTCCGGCACCGACTGCCCCTTCGCCAGCCCGCAGGCCACGGCCGAGGCGAGGGTGCAGCCCGTGCCGTGCGTGTGGCGGTTGTCGAGGCGGGGGGCGCGCAGCCAGTGTTCCTCGGAGCCGTCGGTGAGCAGGTCTACGGCGTCGCCGGCCAGGTGGCCGCCCTTGATCAACACCCAGCGCGGGCCGTACTCGAGGACGGCGGCCGCGGCCCGGCGCAGGTCGGTGTCGGAGTCGACTCGTACGCCGGTGAGTTGGGCGACCTCGTCGAGGTTGGGCGTGGCGACGGTGGCGACCGGGAGGAGCCTGGTGCGGACCGACTCCAGGGCCGAGGCGGCGAGCAGCGCGTCCCCGTGCTTGGAGACGCCGACCGGGTCGACGACGGCGGGCGCGTCGGTGCCGGCGAGCAACTCGGCGACGGACTCGACCAGTTCGGCGGAGGAGAGCATCCCGGTCTTGACCGCCTGGACGCCGATGTCGTCCACGACGCTGCGGTACTGGGCGCGCACGGCGTCCACCGGCAGTTCCCAGGCGCCCTGCACGCCGCGGGAGTTCTGCGCGGTGACCGCGGTCAGGACGCTCATGCCGTGGGTGCCGAGGGCGAGCATCGTCTTCAGGTCGGCCTGGATGCCGGCGCCGCCGCCGGAGTCGGAGCCCGCCACGGTGAGGACCAGGGGCAGTGCCGTCACGCTTCCACGTCCCCGCCGAAGTGGTCCCAGCCGCCCTTGCTGGTCCAGGGCGCCCCGTCCACGGTGACCTGGGGCAGCGCGGAGGGGTTGAGCACCTCGCCGATGACCTTCCAGCGGGCGGGCAGCTTCACGTCCGGCGGGAAGGTCGCCACGATCGCGTGGTCCTCGCCGCCGGTGAGGACCCACTGCATGGGGTCGACGCCGACGGCCTGCCCGATGTCGTTCATCTGGGACGGGATGTCGATCTGCCCGGAGCGCACGTCGATCCTGACCTTGCTGGCCTCGGCGATGTGCCCCAGGTCGGCGATCAGTCCGTCGCTCACGTCGCACATGGCGGTGGCGCCCAGGCCCGCGGCTGCCGGACCCGCGTGGTACGGCGGCTCGGGGCGGCGGTGGGCCTCGACGAAGGCGCGCGGCGAGCGGAAGCCGCGGGAGAGGACGGCGAACCCGGCGGCGGACCAGCCGAGCCAGCCGGTCACCGCGACGAGGTCGCCGGGCTGGGCGCCGGCCCGGGTGACGGGCTCCTGGTTGCGCAGGTCGCCGAGGGCGGTGATGGAGACGGTGATGGTGTCGCCGCGCACCACGTCGCCGCCGACCACGGAGGCGCCCGCGACCTGGCACTCGTCGCGCAGCCCGTCCATCAGCTCGGTCGGCCAGGTCACCGGCAGTTCGGCGGGCACGACCAGGCCGAGCAGCAGCGCGGTCGGCACGGCGCCCATGGCGGCGATGTCGGCCAGGTTCTGCGCCGCCGCCTTGCGGCCCACGTCGTACGCGGTGGACCAGTCCCGGCGGAAGTGCCGCCCCTCGACGAGGATGTCGGTGCTGGCCACCACCCTGCGGTCGGGCGCGGCCACCACCGCGGCGTCGTCGCCGGGTCCGACCCGGACCGCGGGGGTGGTGGTGAGACGGGAGGTGAGCTCCCTGATGAGCCCGAACTCCCCCAGCTCACCAACAGTGCCCTTCATCGCCTTGGCTCCCCTTCTGTCCCGGTCCCTGTCCGCGTCCGTGTCCGGTCGCGCGTCATCTCTGTCCTCGTTACGGTCGAATGGACCGTCGCCACGGTCGGCGTGATCGTCAACTCGTGTCCCTGGGGCACCCCGACGCGCGAGGTCCGCGGCCCGCGGGTCTCCCCTCGGAGAGCGGCTACGCGATACCGTGGCGTTCCTTTTCCCCACATGATCCTCGTGGCCGCTCTGGAGGTTCCGTGGTACAGGCGTACATCCTGATCCAGACGGAGGTCGGCAAGGCGTCGACCGTCGCCGAGACGATCAGCAAGCTCCCCGGCGTGATCCAGGCCGAGGACGTGACAGGACCTTACGACGTCATCGTCCGCGCCCAGTCGGACACCGTCGACGAACTGGGTCGCATGGTGGTCGCCAAGGTCCAGCAAGTGGACGGCATCACCCGCACCCTGACCTGTCCGGTCGTCCATCTCTAGCTCCTGCCCCCTCTCCGCCGCTGGGTCCCGTCCCTGTTGATCGCCGACGCGGGCTGTTCCTCAGCAGACGACGGCGAGTCGGTGACGGTTCCCGGACCGGACAGGAAACCCGCTGATCATACTGCGAGAAGGCGACCCCCGAGGGAGTCGCCTTCTCTGTGGTCACGGCGCGGAACGCGTCAGCGCAGTCCCGTGGACCGCCGCAGCGCCGCCTGGACCAGCCGGTCCACCAGTTCCGGGTAGCTCACGCCGCTCGCCTGCCACATCTGCGGGTACATGGAGATCGGGGTGAAGCCGGGCATGGTGTTGATCTCGTTGATGACGAACTCGCCGTCCTCCGTGAGGAAGAAGTCCGCGCGCACGAGCCCCTCGCAGGAGGCTGCGTCGAACGCCGCCACGGCGAGGCGCTGGACCTCGGCGGTCTCCTCGGGCGTGAGCGGGGCGGGCACGATGCCCGGGGTGGAGTCGATGTACTTGGCCTCGAAGTCGTAGTACGCGTGCTCCGACGGCGGCGGGATCTCGGCCGGGACGGAGGCGCGGGGGCCGTCCTCGAACTCCAGCACCCCGCACTCGATCTCCCGGCCCCGCAGCGCCGCCTCGACCAGGATCTTCGGGTCGTGGCGCCGGGCCTCCTCGATCGCCTCGTCGAGGCCCGCGAGGTCGTCGACCTTGGTGATGCCGATCGAGGAACCCGCGCGCGCGGGCTTCACGAACAGCGGCCAGCCGTGCTCCCCGGCGAAGTCGACGATCTTCCTGCGGGCGCCGGCACGGTCCTGCTCCCACTCGCGGGGCCGGACCACCACGTACGGGCCGACCTTCAGTCCGTAGGAGGCGAAGACCGCCTTCATGTACTCCTTGTCCTGGCCGACGGCGGAGGCGAGCACGCCCGCGCCGACGTAGGGCACACCGGACAGCTCCAGCAGACCCTGGAGGGTGCCGTCCTCGCCGTAGGGGCCGTGCAGCACGGGGAAGACGACGTCGACCTCGCCGAGCGCCTTGGGCACCGAGCCGGGTTCGCTGTAGACGACCTCGCGGTTGGCGGGGTCGACGGGCAGCAGCACGCCGCCCTCGGTCGACTCGGCCAGTTCCTCGACGTCGGGCGTACGGCGTTCGGTGATCGCCATGCGTTCCGGTTCGTCGGCGGTGAGGGCCCAGCGGCCGTCCCGGGTGATGCCGATCGGCAGGACGTCGTAGCGCGTCCGGTCGATGGCCGCGAGGACGGCGCCGGCGGTGACCACGGAGATCCCGTGTTCGGAGCTGCGCCCGCCGAACACGACGGCCACACGCGGTTTGCGGGACGGCCGCGCGGGGCTCTGCTCGGGGCTCTGGGGGAGGTTCTCGGTGCTCATATCGCGTTGAGCGTACCCGCCCGTAGGGCCGTGAGACAGCGTCGGCGGGGCCGCGTGGCGCGCGGGTTCCGGATCGCCCCGGGAGGGGTCGCTCAGCGTCGTTCGGGCTTCGCGCTGCGCGACATCAGTTCCTTCACGGCGACCATCGGGGACTTGCCCTCGTGCACGATGGCGACGACCGTCTCGGTGATCGGCATGTCGACGCCGTGCCTGCGGGCCAGGTCCAGCACGGACTCGCAGGACTTGACGCCCTCGGCGGTCTGCTTGGTGACCGCGATGGTCTCCTCCAGGGTCATGCCCCTGCCGAGGTTGGTGCCGAAGGTGTGGTTGCGCGACAGCGGCGAGGAGCAGGTCGCCACCAGGTCGCCGAGCCCGGCGAGCCCGGAGAAGGTCAGCGGGTCGGCGCCGAGCGCGACCCCGAGGCGGGTGGTTTCGGCGAGGCCGCGGGTGATCAGGGAGCCCTTGGCGTTGTCGCCGAGGCCCATGCCGTCCGCGATGCCGACGGCGAGACCGATCACGTTCTTCACGGCGCCGCCCAGTTCGCAGCCGACGACGTCGGTGTTGGTGTAGGGGCGGAAGTACGGCGTGTGGCAGGCGGTCTGGAGCCGCTGGGCGACGGATTCGTCGGGGCAGGCGACCACGGCGGCGGCGGGCATCCGGGCGGCGATCTCGCGGGCCAGGTTGGGCCCGGTGACCACGGCGATGCGCTCAGGGCCGACCTTGGCGACGTCCCCGATCACCTCGCTCATCCGCATCGCCGAACCGAGTTCGACGCCCTTCATCAGCGAGACCAGGACGGTGCCGGGCGCCAGCAGCGGCGTCCAGTCGGCCAGTCCCGCGCGCAACGTCTGGGAGGGGACGGCGAGGACGGTGAAGTCGGCGTCGTGCGCCGCCTCGGCGGCGTCGGTGGTGGCCCGCAGGTTCTCGGGGAGTTCCACGCCGGGCAGGTAGTCCGGGTTGGTGCGGGTGGAGTTGACGGCGTCGGCGAGTGCGGCGCGGCGCCCCCACAGGGTGACGTCGCAGCCCGCGTCGGCGAGGACCGTGCCGAAGGCGGTGCCCCAGGATCCGGTGCCGAAGACGGCCGCCTTGACCGGCTTGCTCACGTGCTCTGCCCTTCTGCCTGCTCTGCCTGCTGCGCCCGCGCCCGTGCCTGTGCCTGTGTCCGGCGCCGCTGTTCGATCCGCTCGCGGCGCGGGTCGTAGGGGGTCTCGGGTGCCTTCTCGCCGCGGATCTCCTCCAGCTGGCGGGTGACGGCGGCCATGATGACCTCGGTGGCCTCCTTGAGCACCTCCGCGGTCATCTCCCGGCCGTAGAACCGCGACAGGTCCACCGGCGGGCCGGCGAGCACCCGGTGGGTCTTCCGCGGCAGGAGGTTCGGCTTCTTGGCGTACGGCGGCAGCAGTTCGTTGCAGCCCCACTGGGCGACCGGGATCACCGGGCACTTGGTCTGCAGGGCGACGCGCGCGGCACCGGTCTTGCCGGTCATGGGCCAGCCGTCCGGGTCGCGGGTGAGGGTGCCCTCGGGGTAGAACGCGACGCACTCGCCGCGCTCCACGGCGTCGATCGCGGCCCGGAAGGCGCTGAGCGCGTCCGTGCTCTCGCGGTAGACGGGGATCTGTCCGGTCCCCCGCATCGCGGCGCCGACGAAGCCCTTCTTGAAAAGGCCGCTCTTCGCCAGGAATCGCGGGACGCGTCCGGTGTTGTACTGGTAGTGCGCGTACGCGAAGGGGTCGACGTGCGAATTGTGGTTCACGGCGGTGATAAATCCACCCTCGGCCGGAATGTTCTCCATTCCCCGCCAGTCCCGCTTGATCAGAACCACCAGCGGCGGTTTGCAGATCACCGCGGCCAAGCGGTACCAGAAGCCGATTCTGCGGCGGGGCACGCTGACACCTTTCCTCCAGGGCCTGGGGCCGGACAAGTGTCGCCCCGGGCCGCCCGTCTGTCGAGAACACCGTACGCCCCGAAGAGTGAACCGCCAGGTCTCGCAGGTGACAATGGCGGCGACGAGAGAAGGACGGAACCTCGTGCAGTGGACCTTGGTCGTACCCGTGAAGCACCTGGCCCGGGCCAAGAGCAGGCTGGCGGACACCGCGCACGACGGGGTGCGGCCGGGGCTCGCGCTGGCGTTCGCCCAGGACACCGTGGCGGCCGCGCTGGCCTGCCCGGCGGTCGCGGATGTGGCAGTCGTCACGGACGACGCGCGGGCCGGGCGGGAGCTGGCGGCGCTCGGCGCGGGCATCGTCGCGGACGAACCCGGCGGCGGCCTGAACGCCGCGCTGGCGCACGGAGCCGCCGCGGTACGGGCGGTCCGGCCACAATGCCCGGTGGCCGCGCTCAACGCCGATCTTCCCGCGCTGCGGCCGGCGGAATTGGCTCGGGTGCTGGCCGCGGCCGCGCAATTCCCGCGCGCTTTTCTCCCGGACGCGGCCGGAATCGGCACCACCTTGCTGGCGGTGGCGCCGGGCCGTGAATTGGCCCCCTCATTCGGTGCGGATTCACGGGCCCGCCACCGCGCGTCCGGCGCGGTGGAACTGCGTCTGGGCGCCGTGGACTCCGTACGGCAGGACGTCGACACCGGCGGTGACCTCCGCTCCGCCCTGGCGCTCGGGGTGGGGCCCCGTACGGCCGCGGTGGCGGCGCGGCTGCTGATCGCCGGGCAGTAGGCTGCGCGCATGCAGGCGACCGCGTACACGTACGACCCCGAAAGCCGCAGCGGGCAGGTGCTGCTCGACGACGGCACGCCCGTGCCCTTCGACGCGGCGGCGTTCGACGCGGGGGGTCTGAGACTGCTGCGGCCGGGGCAGCGGGTGCGGATCGAGACCGAGACCGAGGCGGAGGGCGACGCCGGGGCCGGAGGCGCAGCCCGGGACGCGGGACTCCGGATCACGCTGGTGACGCTGCAGACGTTCTGATCCGCGGGCCCTCGTACCCCCCGGACACGCCGCGGGCCGGACTCCGAGAGGGAGTCCGGCCCGGCGCGTGAGTGCCCTGTGCCCGTTCGCCTGACGCTGTCCGCCGCTGCTCGCAGGGGCTGCGGCTGCCTGCTACTTCTTGCGGGCGGTGGCCTTCTTGGCGGTGGTCTTGCGGGCCGTCGACTTCTTGGCCGGGGCCTTCTTGGCGGTCGCCTTCTTCGCCGGGGCCTTCTTGGCGGCGGTCTTCTTGGCGGCCGCCGTGGTGCTCTTGGCGGCGGACTTCTTGGCGGTGGTCTTCTTCGCCGTGGTCTTGGCGGCGCCGGTGGTCTTCTTCGCGGCCGTCTTCTTCGCCGCCGCGGAGGTCTTCTTGGCCGCGCCCGTGGTCTTCTTCGCGGCGCCCGTGGCCTTCTTGGCGGCGGCCTTCTTGCCCGCGGCCTTGGAGATGGTGGGCGGCGGGCCGGACAGGCTGCCCTTGGGGGCCTTCTTGACCGCGATGTCGTTCTTCGGGAGCTTCTTCGAGCCGCTCACCAGGTCCTTGAAGCCCTGGCCCGCGCGGAAGCGCGGCACGGAGGTCTTCTTGACCCGAACCCGCTCGCCCGTCTGGGGGTTGCGGGCGTAGCGGGCCGGGCGGTCGACCTTCTCGAAGGAACCGAAGCCGGTGACCGAGACCCGGTCGCCCGCGACGACGGCACGGACGAGGGCGTCCAGGACCGCGTCGACGGCGTCGGCGGCCTGCTGCCGGCCTCCCAGCTTGTCGGCAATCGCTTCTACGAGCTGCGCCTTGTTCACGTCTTCCCCTTCGGAGACCTCGCCAGAACGAATGTGTTCAAGCTTTTTCGCACGTTAGGCAGATATATACCGCAAATCAAACACGAAACGGGCTAATCACCCTTGTGCCGCAACGGACTCGGGCAGCCCGGCCGGTTCAGCCTTCCTCTTCGGGGAATCGGCCCGCGTCGAGGTCGGCGGTGAACCGGTCCAGGCGCCTTGCCGCACCGGCGAGATCGTGTTTGGCCGCGGCCGTAATGACCAGCAGCTTCCGGGTCAGCGCCATCCGTACGCCCTCCGGGACTTGCAGTGCGCGCACTCTTGTGTGCGCTTCCTTGAGCCGGACCGCGACCGCCGTATAGAGCTCGAGTTGGCCGTCGTGTTCCATGCACAGATTGTGCCATCTGGGGCGAGTTGTCGCCTGCGCAGGGGGCAACTGCCGCCCCGAACGGCCTTCCTGGCGCATCCGGAAACCGGTCCTCGCGACCTCACGTACCCCGGCAACAACGCCTCTAACGTGGGAAGTTGTGCGTCACGCCCGGCATCGGCGGCCTCGGGCGGATCCGAAAACGGCCGTACCCCCGATCGGGCTGATCGGGGGTACGGCGGGTGTGCTGGGTGGCCGAAACTCGACCTTGCGAAGCACCCCCGGGAACGCGTGGGGGCTCCGGGGATCAGACCTGGAGGGTCTGCGGCTTGAACGACGGGCGCTTCGCCTCGTACGCGGCGATGTCCGCCTCGTTCTGGAGGGTGATCGAGATGTCGTCCAGCCCGTTCAGCAGCCGCCAGCGGGAGTTCTCGTCCAGCTCGAAGGAGGCGGTGACGCCCTCGGCACGGACCTCGCGGGCCTCCAGGTCGACCGTGATCTCGGCCTGCGGGTCCTTCTCCACCAGGTCCCACAGCGCGTCCACGGTCTTCTGGTCGAGGACGACGGTGAGCAGGCCGTTCTTCAGCGAGTTGCCGCGGAAGATGTCGGCGAAGCGGGAGGAGATCACGGTCTTGAAGCCGTAGTTCTGCAGGGCCCAGACGGCGTGCTCGCGGGAGGAGCCGGTGCCGAAGTCGGGGCCCGCGACCAGGACGGTGGCGCCCTCGCGCTCGGGCCGGTTGAGCACGAACTCCGGGTCCTTGCGCCAGGCCTCGAAGAGCCCGTCCTCGAACCCGTCCCGGGTCACCTTCTTGAGCCAGTGGGCGGGGATGATCTGGTCGGTGTCGACGTTGCTGCGGCGCAGCGGGACGGCCCGGCCGGTGTGCTTGGTGAACGCTTCCATGACTCTCAGACTCCAGCGGGCGTGGGGGCGTCGGCGGCGGACAGGTCGGCCGGGGAGGCCAGGTGGCCCAGGACCGCCGTCGCGGCCGCGACCTGCGGCGACACCAGGTGGGTGCGGCCGCCCTTGCCCTGGCGTCCCTCGAAGTTGCGGTTGGAGGTGGATGCGGAGCGCTCGCCCGGGGCCAGCTGGTCCGGGTTCATGCCCAGGCACATCGAGCAGCCCGCGTGCCGCCATTCGGCGCCGGCCTCCTTGAAGACCACGTCCAAGCCCTCGGAGACGGCCTGCAGGCCGACCCGCGCGGAGCCCGGGACGACCAGCATGCGTACCCCGTCGGCGACTTTGCGGTCCCGGACGATCTCCGCGGCGGCCCGCAGGTCTTCGATGCGGCCGTTGGTGCAGGAACCCACGAAGACCGTGTCCACCTTGATGGAGCGCAGCGGCTGACCGGCCTCCAAGCCCATGTACTCCAGGGCCTTTTCGGCGGCGAGGCGCTCCGAGGCGTCCTCGTACGAAGCCGGGTCGGGGACGGCCGCGGAAAGCGGGGCGCCCTGGCCGGGGTTGGTGCCCCAGGTGACGAACGGCGCCAGCTCGGCGGCCTCGATGACCACCTCGGCGTCGAACTCGGCGTCGTCGTCCGTGCGCAGCGTCTTCCAGTACGCGACCGCCGCGTCCCAGTCGGCGCCCTCGGGGGCGTGCGGGCGGCCCTGGAGGTAGGCGAAGGTGGTCTCGTCGGGGGCGATCATGCCCGCGCGGGCGCCGGCCTCGATCGACATGTTGCAGATGGTCATGCGGGCCTCCATCGAGAGCTTCTCGATGGCCTCGCCGCGGTACTCCAGGATGTAGCCCTGGCCGCCGCCCGTGCCGATCCGCGCGATGATCGCCAGGATCAGGTCCTTGGCCGTGACTCCGTCGGGCAGCTCGCCGTTGACGGTGATCGCCATGGTCTTCGGGCGGGCCATGGGCAGCGTCTGGGTGGCCAGCACGTGCTCGACCTGCGAGGTGCCGATGCCGAACGCCAGCGCGCCGAAGGCGCCGTGCGTGGAGGTGTGCGAGTCGCCGCAGACCACGGTGGTGCCGGGCTGGGTCAGACCGAGCTGGGGGCCGACGACGTGCACGACGCCCTGCTCGACGTCGCCCAGCGGGTGCAGCCGGACGCCGAACTCCGCGCAGTTCTTGCGCAGCGTCTCCAGCTGGGCCCGGGAGACCGGGTCCGCGATGGGCTTGTCGATGTCGAGCGTCGGGGTGTTGTGGTCCTCGGTGGCGATGGTCAGGTCGAGCCGCCGCACCGGGCGGCCGCTCTTGCGGAGGCCGTCGAAGGCCTGCGGGCTGGTCACCTCGTGCAGCAGGTGCAGATCGATGAAGAGGAGGTCGGGCTCGCCCTCGGCGCGCCGGACGACGTGGTCGTCCCAGACCTTCTCCGCGAGTGTCCTACCCATCGCTTTCCCTTCGGTCGGCACGAAGCGCCGACCCAACTAGTGATCTTGGGGAAGCGGTGCCCGCACCCCTGTGTTTCCGGGCAACCGCCACCAGGCCCTCTCGTCACGGGCCGTTGTGACTTCGTGCCATCCAGAGTGGCGGGTTCCACGGAAAATTGAACTTGCGTTTCACAGAGTGAGACGGGAGTATCGTTGCATGGACAACAGTAGCGGCGTCGGCGTTCTGGACAAGGCGGCCCTCGTCCTGAGCGCTCTGGAGTCCGGCCCGGCCACCCTCGCGGGGTTGGTCGGTGCGACCGGACTGGCACGACCCACGGCCCACCGCCTGGCCGTGGCGCTGGAACACCACCGTATGGTGGCGCGCGACATGCAGGGCCGTTTCATCCTCGGCCCGCGCCTGGCCGAGCTCGCGGCGGCGGCCGGTGAGGACCGCCTGCTCGCCACGGCGGGCCCGGTCCTCACCCACCTGCGCGACGTCACGGGCGAGAGCGCCCAGCTCTACCGCCGCCAGGGCGACATGCGCATCTGCGTGGCCGCGGCCGAGCGCCTGTCGGGCCTGAGGGACACGGTCCCGGTCGGCTCCACGCTCACCATGAAGGCCGGCTCCTCGGCGCAGATCCTCATGGCCTGGGAGGAGCCCGAGCGCCTCCACCGCGGCCTCCAGGGCGCCCGCTTCACGGCGACGGCGCTGTCCGGCGTGCGGCGCCGCGGCTGGGCCCAGTCCATCGGCGAGCGCGAGCCCGGCGTCGCGTCCGTCTCCGCGCCGGTGCGCGGCCCCTCCAACCGCGTGGTGGCCGCCGTGTCCGTCTCCGGGCCCATCGAGCGACTCACCCGCCACCCCGGCCGCATGCACGCGCAGGCCATCATCGACGCCGCCGGCCGCCTCTCCGAGGCCCTGCGCCGCAACGGCTGACCGCCCCCGAACGCTGCTGACCGGTCACGGGCCCGCCTCAACGCCGCGGCGGGCCCGGCGCCGTTCTCAGACCCCGTCGGGGGCCTCCCCCGGGGCGACGACGCGCCTCTCGGCCCTCGCCACAGCCGCGTCCGCCGCCTTGGCCGACCGGTACGCGAAGCGGTCGCGGGCGCGCTTGCCCCGCCGCTCCAGGGACACCCGGCCGTGCGCCGCCGCGAGCCCGAACGCGGGCATGTCGGCGTAGATCGACTCGTAGGACCCCTCGGGCACGACGTACGCCTCGTGCCAGAGCCCCACGTGCCCGCGCACCCTGCCCTTGCGCTCCTTGCCGTTGATGACCGCCCAGGCCCGGTGGTGGAACATGTCGGGCGAGTGCGCGTACCGGTAGAGCTTCTCCTTGGACTCCCAGTACTGGACGACGTAGTACGTCCGCGGCGAGGCCGTCAGCAGGACGTGGTGCAGGAGCCCGCGCTCCGGGGCCTTCGCCAGCTCGCGGAGCATGCGCGGCATGGCGAGGAAGACCGGCAGCCAGTGGTGCACAGCCCAGAAGTGGTTGATCCGCATGCCGATCAGCAGGACGGTCACGTCCCCCTCGGCGGCGGCGGTGGTGCGGGTCGCGGTCGCGGACTTGCCCGGCATGAACGCCTCCCCGTTGTCGGTGAGCTGCACTGTCCAAGTGCCACTGCTTGGATAGTGGCGCTATCCGAAGGAGGGTGCAAGGGATGCGACTGGCCGACCTGAGCAAGCGCAGCGGGGTGTCCACCGCGACGATCAAGTACTACCTGCGGGAAGGGCTGTTGCCGCCGGGTCGGCAGATCAACGCGACCACGGCCGAGTACGACGAGGACCATCTGCGCCGGCTGCGGCTGGTGCGGGCGCTGATCCAGGTCGGCAAGGTGCCGGTGGCCGCGGCCCGGGAGGTCCTGGGGCACGTCGACGACGACTCGCTGGGCCGCACCGTCCGGCTGGGAGCGGCCCTGTGGGCGCTGCCGCAGGAAGCCGAGCCCGACGAGGCGGACCCGGCAGTGGCCGCCGCCCGCGTCGAGGTGGACCGGCTCCTCGAACTGCTGGGCTGGGAGACCTCGCGGGAGATGGCACCGCTCTCCCCCGTGCACCGCTCCCTGGTGGTGGCGGTGGCCGCGCTGCGCCGGCTCGACTATCCGTGGGACGCGGAACTGATGGCGCCCTACGGCGCATTGATGATGGAAGTGGCCCGACGGGACCTGGACTTCATGGAGAGCCACGCCTCGGAGGCGGAGCAGGTCGAGCTGGCGGTCGCGGCGGCGGTGCTCTTCCAGCCGGTGCTGCGGGCCCTGCACCGGCTGGCACAGGAGGAGGAGTCGGCGCGGCGGTACGGCATCGAGTAAGTGCGTGAGGAACGCCGAAGGGGGCTCCCGCCTCGGCGGAAGCCCCCTCGGGACTTCGAGTACCCCCGACCGGATTCGAACCGGCGCTACCGCCTTGAGAGGGCGGCGTGCTAGGCCGCTACACAACGGGGGCGTGGATCTTGCAGGCGTTCAATACTACATCGCCGCAGATCCGAGCTGGTCTACCAGGACTCGAACCTAGACTAACTGAACCAGAATCAGTCGTGCTGCCAATTACACCATAGACCAATGTGGTTTAGACCAGTTCGTACCCCCGACCGGATTCGAACCGGCGCTACCGCCTTGAGAGGGCGGCGTGCTAGGCCGCTACACAACGGGGGCCCTAGCGATCCTGCATCGAGAACAGTGGGAGCTACCCGGGCTGTCCTCGCGGGAAGGATCTGTACCCCCGACCGGATTCGAACCGGCGCTACTGCCTTGAGAGGGCAGCGTGCTAGGCCGCTACACAACGGGGGCTTTGCAGATTTAGCTCTGCGAGCTGGCCTACCAGGACTCGAACCTAGACTAACTGAACCAGAATCAGTCGTGCTGCCAATTACACCATAGGCCACTGGAACGCAAGCCCCGGAGGGTTCTTGTTCTAGCGTTGCGCTTCCGGTTCCCGGCCGTTCGGCCCGCTCTCCGGCGGCGCAGGAAGAACATTACCCGAAGGTGGACGGGGCTCCAAAACGGGTATCGGCGCCGAGGAGCGCGGGAAGTTCGGAGAGCGAGGCGATACGGCGCGGTCCGGCCGGCGGGTCGACGGTCGCGCAGACGCCGCCGCGGTCGATCCACACGGACAGCAGCCCGGCGTCGGCGGCGCCGCGACCGTCGATCTCCGGGTGGTCCCCGACGTAGGCGACCTCGGACGGCGGGAGGGCCAGGGCGTCGCAGGCCGCGAGGAAGGCACCGGCCTCCGGCTTGGAGACGCCCAGCTCGGCGGCGCACAGGATGGCCTCGAAGCGGTCGTGCACGCCGAGGACGCGCAGCTTGCGGTCCTGGACGGTGAGGCTGGAGTTGGAGAGCACGGCGTGCCGGTGGCTGCCGGCGAGCGCGTCCAGGACGGGCATCACGTCGGGGAAGAGGGACCAGGCGGCCTCGTAGTGCGTGACGTACCGCTGGAACCAGCCGTCGGCCTCGGCGTCCGTCAGCTCCGGACGGCCCAGGAACACCCGGGTGCGGTCGCGGCGCTGTGTGACGAAGTCCACCTCTCCGGCGGAGAAGCGCGCCCACTGCTGGTCGGTGATCTCCCGCCAGCGCACGAGGGCCTGCTCGGCCGACCCGTACCCGGCGAGGAGCCCCTCGGCGGCCAGATGGGCACGCATGCCCTCGCGGTCGGCGGTGGTGTAGTCGAAGAGCGTGTCGTCGACGTCCCAGACCACGGCGCGAATGCTCATGATCCGACGGTAACGCCGGGACGGGGCGGTCCGGGTGCCTTTCGGCGCTCCGGTGGCCGGTGCGGTCATGGCCGTCGTCCCGGAGATCTTCGCCGGGAGTGCCCCTCCTCATCGACGAGGCCGACGTACGGTGACCGAGCGGCGAGGGGCGGCACCCGGAGTTCCGGGTGCCGCCCCTCGCCGCCGTCTGCGCCTCGAGCGCGGGCGTTACGCCGCGAGCCGCGCCAGCGCCGCGTCGATGCGGGCCAGCGCCTTCTCCTTGCCCAGGACCTCGAGGGACTCGAAGAGGGGCAGGCCGACCGTGCGGCCGGTGACGGCGACGCGGACGGGGGCCTGGGCCTTGCCGAGCTTGAGGCCGTGGGCCTCGCCGGCGGCCAGGACGGCCTCCTTGAGGGCCTCCGGGGAGGTCCAGTCGGCGGCGTCCAGCTTCTCGCGGGCCGTGGTCAGGAGCGCGTCCGAGCCCTCCTTCATGGCCTTGGTCCAGCTCGCCTCGTCGAAGACCGGCTCCGGCAGGAACAGGAAGTCGACGTTGTCGGTGATCTCGGAGAGCACCTTCAGGCGGGTCTGCGCGTGCGGCGCGATCGCCTGCCACTTGGCCTCGTCGAAGTCCTCCGGCGCCCAGGGGGCGACGGGGGCCTTCAGCCAGGGGCGGCAGCGCTCGGTGAAGTCCTTGACCTCGAGGAGGCGGATGTGGTCGGCGTTGATCGCCTCGCACTTCTTCAGGTCGAAGCGCGCCGGGTTGGGCTGGACGTCGTTGACGTCGAAGGCCGCGACCATCTCCTCGATGGTGAAGATGTCCTGGTCGGCGGAGAGCGACCAGCCGAGCAGGGAGAGGTAGTTGAGCAGGCCCTCGGGGAGGAAGCCGCGCTCGCGGTACAGGTTGAGGCTCGACTGCGGGTCGCGCTTGGAGAGCTTCTTGTTGCCCTCGCCCATGACGTACGGCAGGTGGCCGAAGGCGGGGATCTCCTTGGCGATGCCCAGCTCGGTCAGCGCCTTGTACAGGGCGATCTGACGCGGGGTGGAGGAGAGCAGGTCCTCGCCGCGCAGGACGTGGGTGATCTCCATCAGGGCGTCGTCGACCGGGTTGACGAGCGTGTACAGGGGCGCGCCGTTGGCCCGGACGATGCCGTAGTCCGGGACGTTCTCCGGGAGGTAGGTGATCTCGCCGCGGACCAGGTCCGTGAAGGTGATCGCCTCGTCGGGCATCCGGAAGCGGACGATGGGCTCGCGGCCCTGGGCCTTGTACTCCTCGACCTGCGCGGCGCTCAGGTCGCGGCAGTGGCCGTCGTAGCCGGAGGGCTTGCCGGCGGCGCGGGCGGCCTCGCGGCGGGTGTCCAGCTCTTCCTGGGAGCAGTAGCAGTGGTAGGCGTGGCCGGCGTCCAGGAGCTTGTGGGCGACGTCCTTGTAGAGGTCCATGCGCTGCGACTGGCGGTACGGCGCGTGGGGGCCGCCGACCTCGGGGCCCTCGTCCCAGTCGAAGCCCAGCCAGCGCA
The DNA here is from genome assembly GCF_000772045.1 of Streptomyces sp. CCM_MD2014. Lineage (GTDB taxonomy): Bacteria > Actinomycetota > Actinomycetes > Streptomycetales > Streptomycetaceae > Streptomyces > Streptomyces salinarius. The sequence goes on from NZ_CP009754.1 coordinate 2,683,475, forward strand.
TCGAGTCCAGGAGCTGGTTGTACGACTCCTCGGAGTCGCGGGCCGCGTCGGTGTCCTCGATGCGGAAGACCAGCGTGCCCTGGTGGTGCCGGGCGAACGCCCAGTTGAACAGGGCGGTGCGGACCAGGCCCACGTGGGGGTTGCCGGTGGGGGACGGACAGAAACGGACGCGTACGGGGGAGCCGGATGCGCTAGCCACGCTTGACAACCTTGTTGGTGAGAGTGCCGATGCCTTCGATGGTGACGGCGACCTCGTCGCCGACGTTGAGGGGGCCGACGCCGGCCGGGGTGCCCGTGAGGATCACGTCACCGGGGAGCAGCGTCATCGCCTCGGAGATGTTGACGATCAGATCCTCGATGGAGTGGATCATCTCGCTGGTGCGGCCGAGCTGGCGCTGGCCGCCGTTGACCGTGAGCTGGATGGTCAGGTCGCTCGGGTCCAGGTCGGTCTCCACCCAGGGGCCCAGCGGGCAGGACGAGTCGAAGCCCTTGGCCCTGGCCCACTGCTTCTCGCGGCGCTGGACGTCGCGGGCGGTGACGTCGTTGGCGCAGGTGTAGCCGAAGATCACGTCCTTGACGCGCTCGCGCGGGACCTCGCGGCACATGCGGCCGATGACGACGGCGAGTTCGGCCTCGTGGTGCAGTTCCTCGGTGAAGGAGGGGTACTGAATGGCGTCGCCGGGGCCGATCACGGAGGTGGACGGCTTGAAGAAGGCGAACGGGGCGTCGGGCACCTCGTTGCCGAGTTCGCGGGTGTGCTCGGCGTAGGTGCGGGCGAAGGCGACGACCTTGTTGGGGAGTACCGGCGGCAGGAGCCGCACCTTGCTCAGGGGCACCTTGGTGCCGGAGAGCTCGTAGTCCGCGAACGGGATGCCCTTGATGATGTCGAGGACGAGCTGGTCCGGCTGGTCGCCCTCGACCGCGCCGAAGGCGACGTTCCCGTCGATGGAGAACCTGGCGATGCGCACGGGTTGCTTGGCCCCTTGACTGAGCTGGCTGGAGTCTGACGCTCCAGGCTATCGCGGTGGGCCTGGTCCGCCCGGCAGGTCGTCGGAGGCCGGGCCGCCGCTGAACGGACGGCGGCCCCGAGGCGTACTACTCTGCGACCGACGCCGCGGCCGGGGCTTCCATGAGGATCGTGCGGCGGGGGTTGGCGGTCTGGGCGGGGAGCTCGACGGCGTGCTCCGGCTGCTCCGGCGTCCGCAGCTCGTCGGCGTCCTTGAGGTGCGCCAGCGTCGTGCGTCGCGGGTTGGCGATCTTGTGGAACATCATCGTCGTCTTCACGGTTGTTCTGAGCCCTGTCGTGTCCGGGCGCCCGAGGGCGTGGAGAGCCCCTGCGAGGGCGCGGGTTGTCGGTTTTGCCTTCTCTGTAAAGCGTCAGGCTAGACACGCCATTCCCCGCAGCCCGCGGGGGAGACCAGGAACCAGGTGTGAGTTTGCTCACTTATCAAGGGTCAAACCGGTCAATTGCGACGCCGACGCCACTCCGACCAATCAGACATTGCACACCTGAAGCCATCATTCCGCTGCTGATCATGGCGACTGGGACACCCGCCCCACCTCGGCGACTCGCGCACATACGTCCGCTTTGCGGGTGATCATCTTCTACGTCAGGTGACTCGCCCCTCACGTGCTGTCACGTATCTCACGGCCTGCCCCACGGGCCTTGTTGGAGATCCTGCACTGTGCTGGAATTCCACGGACCGCCGCAGGATCGAGCCGGCGCACAGGGGGCGCACACCAGCGCCGAGCGGCGGCGAGAAGGGGGAACCAGCGCCGGTCACTCACGACCAACACAGGGGCGTATTCAGGGCGCCCCTTTGACGCCGACACCGTGCCCGGCCGTTCACGCGGAGGGGCGCCTGGTCCAGAGGTTGCGACGCTAGTGCAGGGACGTTTCAAGAGGGATGGCAGCGCTTCGGCGGAGCCGGAGCCGCAGGGCGGGACTGGCCCCAAGGCCGTCAGCTCCTCGCCCCAGCACGCCCAGAACCCGGGTCAGACCCAGCCCGGGGACGGCGGGGAGCGCGCCGGTCAGGCCGCCGACCCGTCCGCGCCCGGCCAGCAGCCGCCCGCCAAGCCGGCCAAGGGCCCGACCGGCCCCGGCCCGCGAATAGCCCTGCGCAACTGGCGGATCTCCACGCGTCTGGTCTCGCTGCTGGCGCTCCCGGTGGTCGCGGCGACCTCGCTGGGTGCGCTGCGCATCAACCAGTCGATCGACGACATCCAGCAGCTCGAGAACATGAAGCTGCTGACCGAGATGACCAAGCAGGCCACCGAGCTGGCGCACGCCCTCCAGGAGGAGCGCGACCAGTCCGCCGGCCCGCTGGCCCACGGCTCGAAGTCCAGCGCCATCGCCGTCAAGGGCGACCGCGAGCAGACCGACCGGGCCCTGAAGAACTTCCTCGACAAGTCCGAGCAGATCGACGCGGCCAGCAAGGACGGCCAGCTCGTCGGCGTCCGGGACAGCCTCGTCGGCATCGCGAGCGACCTGAACGACCTGACCAAGATCCGCAGCACGGCGTACACGGCGAAGGACAACTCGACCCAGACGGTCGAGTCCTACCACCGCCTGATCACCCACCTGCTCGACCTCTCGCAGGACATGGCGGAGGCGACCAGCAACTCGGAGATGATCCAGCGCACGCGCGCCCTGTCGGCCTTCTCCTCGGCCAAGGAGTACGCCTCCATCCAGCGCGCGGTCCTCGCCGCGGCGCTCCCCGCGAACAACACGGACAAGGGCGACCTCGCCGAGAACGACCGGCTGTACGCCCAGTCGGCGCTGCAGAGCCAGACCTCCGAGATCCGCAGCTTCAGCAGCATCTACGGCGAGGGCGCGGAGGACCTGCTCAAGCCGATCACCGAGGGCAACCCGGTGATCGAGGCGTCCGACCAGTACGCGGGCCGCGCCCTCGGCAAGGAACACGGTCTGGAGAGCCTGAAGTCCCGGTCCTACCAGGACTGGCTGGACGACAGCTCGACCAAGATCCAGCAGATGAAGAACATCGAGCTGAAGCTGCTGGAGGACATGGAGCAGCAGGCCCGTGAGCTGCGCAACGAGTCCGAGCGAGAGGCCATCATCTCCGGTGTCCTCATCCTGCTCGTGCTCGGCGTCTCCCTGGTCGGCGCGTTCGTCGTGGCCCGGTCCATGATCCGCTCGCTGCGCCGCCTGGAGGACACCGCGACCAAGGTCGCCCAGGACCGCCTGCCCGAGCTGGTCAAGCAGCTCTCCGAGACCGACCCGCAGGACGTCGACACCTCGGTGGAGTCGGTCGGCGTGCACTCCCGGGACGAGATCGGCCGAGTGGCCGCGGCCTTCGACGACGTGCACCGCGAGGCGGTTCGCCTCGCCGCCGAGCAGGCCCTGCTGCGGGGCAACGTCAACGCGATGTTCACCAACCTCTCGCGCCGCTCCCAGGGCCTCATCCAGCGTCAGCTCTCGCTCATCTCCGAACTGGAGTCCCGCGAGGCCGACCCGGACCAGCTGTCCTCGCTCTTCAAGCTCGACCACCTCGCGACGCGTATGCGCCGTAACGGTGAGAACCTCCTCGTCCTCGCCGGTGAGGAGCCCGGCCGCCGCTGGACGCGTCCGGTGCCGCTGGTCGACGTGCTCCGCGCCGCCGCCTCCGAGGTGGAGCAGTACGAGCGCATCGAGCTGGCGTCCGTGCCGAGCACCGAGGTCGCCGGCCGTGTGGTCAACGACCTCGTGCACCTGCTCGCCGAGCTGCTGGAGAACGCGACCTCGTTCTCCTCGCCGCAGACCAAGGTCAAGGTCACCGGCCACGCGCTGCCCGACGGCCGCGTGCTGATCGAGATCCACGACACCGGCATCGGCCTCTCGCCCGAGGACCTCGCCGCGATCAACGAGCGGCTCGCCTCGCCGCCCACCGTGGACGTCTCCGTCTCCCGCCGCATGGGTCTGTTCGTGGTCGGCCGCCTGTCCCAGCGCCACGGCATCCGCATCCAGCTGCGCCCCTCCGACTCCGGCGGTACGACCGCGCTGGTCATGCTGCCGGTCGACGTCGCCCAGGGCGGCCGCAAGCCGCAGCCCAAGCCCGGCCAGCCCGGCGCGGGCAGCGGCGGTCCGGCCGCCGCGCAGGCGGCAGCCGGTGTCGCCGCGGCCCGCCGCGGCGGTCAGGGCGGCGGCGCCCTCGGCGGTGGCGGTGCGTTCGGTGGCGGTGCTCCCGGCGCCGGTACGCCGGGCGGACGGCTCGGCGCCGGTCAGGGAGCGCGGGCCGCACTGCCCGGGCGCGACGCGGGCGGTCGCCCGGGTGCGCCGGGTGGCGCACCCGGACCCCAGTCCCCGGCGGGTCCGGGCCGGCAGAACCGTCCGGCTCCGGCCGGTGCGGGCGCCGGTGCCGGTCAGGCGCCCGGTGCTCCGCAGGGCCTGCAGGCCGCGGGCCTGAACGCGCCGCAGGGCAACGCGCCGACGAACAACGCCTCGCAGGGGCAGGACATGTTCGGCGGCACCCGCACTCCGGCCGCGCCCCCGCAGCGCGGCAAGCGCGGAACGGGCGGCGACGCCGACCAGGGCCGTCGTCCGCAGCTGCCCCCGCGCGGCGGTCCCCGGGCCGAGCTGCCCGGCGGCAACCCCCAGCCCCGCGTGCCCAGCTGGAGCGACGAGAACGCGCAGCCGCCCGTGCCGCGCGCCTCGCTGGACGCCCCGCGCGGCCACGACGAGCCGGACAGCTCCCGCACCGACCTGACCCCGCGCCTCGACGAGAGGCAGGGTCCGGGCTCGACCGCGGAGATGCCGGCGGTGCCCCGGTTCGGCGAGCCCCAGTCCCCCGCCGCCACGGCCGAGTTCGCCCGCCCCGACTTCGACGCCCCGGCGCCGCGACGGGACGAGCCGCAGGACACGGGCCAGTTCGCCCAGCCCGGCCAGAACCAGTACGACGGCCAGAACCAGTACGACGGGCGGAACCAGTACCAGGACCCGTTCGCACAGGACCGGTTCGGGCAGGGTCAGTACAGCCAGGGCGGGCCCGGCCAGGGCCAGTACGACGGGGGCCGGTACGACGGCGGCCGGTCCGGCGAGGAAGCCTCGCGGGGCGACCAGTTCGCCCGGCCCGAGCCGGCCGCTCCGCAGCAGGACGGCGGACCCTTCGTCCGCTCGGACGTCTTCGGCGGACAGCCCGGCCCGGCGGCCCCGAACGGGCCCTCGGCCGACCGCTTCGCCGGCGCCCAGGGTTACGACAACGGCTCGACCGGACAGCACGACCTGCCGGCCCGTCAGAACCCGGCGGCCACCGGGCAGTTCGAGCGTCCCCAGGTGGGCGGCACGCAGGGCGGCAACGACTTCGGCGCCCCGCGTCCACCGGCCCCGCAGCGGCCGGCCCAGCCGGAGTCCGTGGGCCAGAACACCAACGGAACTCCCCCGCAGCGGCCCCAGGACGGATGGGCCCTGCCCCCGGCCTCCGGTCCCGGTGACGGACGTACGCCGCTGTACGACACGCTGGAGACCAACTGGTTCCACGGGGACCGCGAGTCGAGGGCGCCGCAGGCCGCCCCGGCCGCCGCCCCGGAGCCGCAGGCCCCCCAGCCCCAGACCCCGGCGGCCCCCCAGCGACCGGCCACCTCCTCCTGGCGCAGCTCGCCGAACGACGATCTCGTCCGGCAGGCGGAGCGCGTCAGGCAGCCGGCCGCGGGCGGGGTCACCACCTCCGGCCTCCCGCGCCGGGTGCCCCGGGCCAACCTCGTCCCGGGGACGGCTCAGCAGCAGTCGCACCAGAGCGGTCCGGCGGTTTCGCGTGCGCCCGACGACGTGCGCGGCCGGCTGACCAATCTCCGTCGGGGAATCGCACAGGGCCGGCAGGCCGGTAACAACCAGACCGGCAGCTACCCGCGGCCCACTCACCAGCAGGAGCGTTAGTTGAGCCCGATGAGCCAGGCGGCACAGAACCTCAACTGGTTGATCACGAATTTCGTGGACAACACCCCGGGGGTGTCCCACACCGTCGTCGTGTCCGCCGACGGACTCCTCCTGGCGATGTCCGAGGGCTTCCCTCGTGACCGCGCCGACCAGCTCGCGGCCGTCGCCTCGGGGCTGACCTCGCTGACCGCCGGGGCGTCCCGGATCTTCGAGGGCGGCAACGTCGCGCAGACGGTCGTGGAGATGGAGCGGGGCTTCCTCTTCCTCATGTCCGTCTCGGACGGCTCGTCCCTGGCCGTCCTCGCGCACCCGGAGTGCGACATCGGCCTCGTCGGCTACGAGATGGCGCTCCTGGTCGACCGCGCGGGCGCGGTCCTCACACCCGACCTGCGCGCCGAACTACAAGGCAGTCTGCTCCACTGATCGGCCCCGGCACCACCCGAGTTACCAAATCACCGTCCGGCCGCCACAATCCCCCCACCGGCCTCGTCAGACGGCACGACTGACCAACCTGCTGTCCCGCCCGGAGGATTCATGACCCCGCCCACCGCCTCTCATGATCCGTACGCGGAGCCGTACGAGGACGAGGGCGACCAGCCGCTGGTACGTCCCTACGCGATGACCGGTGGCCGGACCAGGCCGCGCTATCAGCTCGCCATCGAGGCACTGATCAGTACGACGGCCGACCCGGCAGCGCTCATGGGGTTGCTCCCCGAGCACCAGCGGATCTGCCACTTGTGCCGCGAGGTGAAATCGGTGGCCGAGGTGTCGGCCCTGCTGGCGATGCCGCTGGGCGTGGCGCGGATCCTGGTCGCGGACCTCGCGGAGGCCGGGATGGTCGCGGTCCACCAGCCCGGCGGCGACGAGAACAACGGCGGTGCGCCGGACGTGACACTGCTCGAAAGGGTGCTCAGTGGACTTCGAAAGCTCTGACGGAGGGCGGGCGACCACCTCCGCGAAGATCGTGGTGGCCGGCGGCTTCGGCGTCGGCAAGACCACGTTCGTGGGCGCCGTCTCCGAGATCAACCCCCTGCGCACCGAGGCCGTGATGACCTCGGCCAGCGCCGGGATCGACGACCTCACGCACACCGGGGACAAGACGACCACGACGGTCGCCATGGACTTCGGCCGCATCACGCTCGACCAGGACCTGATCCTGTACCTGTTCGGCACTCCGGGCCAGGACCGGTTCTGGTTCATGTGGGACGACCTGGTGCGCGGCGCCATCGGTGCGGTCGTGCTGTGCGACACCCGCCGTCTGGCCGACTGCTTCCCTGCCGTCGACTACTTCGAGAACAGCGGTCTGCCGTTCGTCGTCGCGCTCAACGGCTTCGACGGGCAGCAGCCGTACACGCCGGACGAGGTGCGCGAGGCGCTGCAGATCGGTCCGGACACGCCGATCATCACGACCGACGCCCGGCACCGGGCCGACGCGAAGTCCGCACTGATCACGCTGGTCGAGCACGCGCTGATGGCCCGCCTGCGGTAGGCCCGTCAACCGTCGCAGCCAAGTCGGCGGAGCGCTACGGCACTTGTCGTAGACGGTTCGGAGCCGACTGTGTCCTTTGACACGGTCGGCTCCGCTGTTCATAACGTTTCGGCAGAGGAATCGGGTGGTACCGACACGCGACGCGGTCAGGTGGTCTCGCTGCGCGCACGAACGCCCCGTCTTTTGACGGGCCTCGCTCTTTATGACCGTTTTACGTGGGGCTTACATCACGTGTAACCCCCGCGTTCCACTGTTTGGAAGAGCGCTGGTCGCCGTGCTGGAATGCCAGAACTGCCCAATGGTCAAAGACGTACTCAGCAGTAGCGCGTACTCGATGACGGACTGGGTTCTGAGACACAGCGGCACGACACAGGTGCCGACCGCCGAGAGGTTGTTGGTCGAGTGAGGCGAAGCAAGAACAGTCCCGAGCCATCGGCCCGGGGCAACTTCACCCCGCCGCCGCGCACAGCGGCGTCCGCCCCCGCCCCCGCTGCGGAACCCCAGCCCGAGCCCGCCTCCAGTGGTGGCCGTTTCACGCCGCGGAACTGGCGGGTGACCACCCGGCTGAACGCGATCCTGCTCATACCCGTGCTGGTCGGCCTGGTCATGGGCGGCTTCCAGGTGAAGAGCTCGATCGACACCTGGCAGGACGCCGAGGACGCCGAGAGCACGGCGCGTCTCGTGCGCGCCTCCCTGGGTTACGCCACCGCCCTCTACAACGAGCGCGACGTCACGGCGGCCCCGCTGCTGCAGGGCAAGGGTGAGAAGGACGCCGCCGTCGTCAAGGCCCGCCAGGCCACCGACGAGGCGGCCGACACCTTCGACCAGGCGGCCCAGGGCATGCCCGACAAGGCGGGCCTGGAACGCCGGCTGAAGGTGTTCCGCGAGCAGGAGCCCAAGCTCCAGACGCTGCGGGCGGCCGCGTACACCTCCAAGCTCAAGGGCGTGGAGACCGAGGAGGGTTACACCGGCGTCGCCCACCCCTTGATGGAGTTCGCCAACGAGCTCGGTCTGGGCACCGGCAACATCACCTCCTACGGCCGGACCGTCTACGCGATCTCGCTGACCAAGGCCGCGCTCTCCCTCGAGCGCTCCATCGGCATGCACATGCTGGTCAAGCCGGGTCCGGAGCCCGGCCACCTCGCCAGCCAGCGCGTCGCGCTCTCCTCGTACGCCTACCTGGAGCGCATCGCGGTCGAGGAGTACATCGGCGGCGGCACCGAGGCGGACGCGCAGAAGCTCGAGGACGCCGAGGCGAAGCTCAAGGAGGACGGCGCGGCCATGGCCAAGGAGGCCAAGGCCAAGGACCCGGACTACGTGCCGCCGCCGTCCAACCCGACGACGATGATCTCCGAGCTGGCCGGACTCGAGTCCACGGACACGAGCGCGCGTGCGGAGCTGGCCCAGCAGGGCATCACGCCGGAAAACTGGTGGGCGGTCAACACCCTCAAGTTCGACGCTTACCAGAAGATCGAGTCGGACCTCGCGGACAAGGCGGTGTCCGAGGCGTCCACGATCGCCGACGACGCCGAGCGCGACGCCTACATCACGGGTGCCGCGGTCGTGACCGCGCTGCTCGCCGCGTTCGTCCTGGCCGGCATGGTGGCCCGCGGCATGAGCCGCTCCATGCGCCAACTGCGCAACGCCGCCTTCGGCATCGCCGAGCAGCGCCTGCCGATGCTGGTCGACCAGCTCTCCCGCACCGACCCGGGCCGGGTCGACACCAAGGTGCAGCCGATCCCGATCACCTCGACCGACGAGATCGGCGAGGTCGCCCGCGCCTTCGACCAGGTGCACCGGGAGGCGGTCCGGCTCGCCTCCGAGCAGGCCCTGCTGCGGGGCAACATCAACGCGATCTTCACCAACCTGTCGCGCCGCAACCAGTCGCTGATCGAGGGCCAGCTGAGCCTGATCACCGACCTGGAGAACAACGAGGCCGACCCCGACCAGCTGGAGAACCTCTTCCGGCTGGACCACCTGGCCACCCGTATGCGCCGCAACGGCGAGAACCTCCTGGTCCTCGCCGGTGAGGAGCCCGGCCGCCGCTGGGACCAGCCGGTGCCGCTGGTGGACGTGCTGCGCGCCGCCTCCTCCGAGGTGGAGCAGTACGAGCGCATCGAGCTGTCCGGTGTGCCGGAGGCCGAGATCCACGGCCGCGCCGTGACCGACCTCGTGCACCTGCTCGCCGAGCTGCTGGAGAACGCCACCACGTTCTCCTCGCCGCAGACCAAGGTCCGCGTCACCGCGACCCGGCTGCCCGACGGCCGCGTGATGGTCGAGATCCACGACAAGGGCATCGGCCTGACCGCCGAGGACTTCGCGGACATCAACCACAAGCTGGCCAACCCGCCGACCGTGGACGCCGCGATCTCGCAGCGTATGGGCCTGTTCGTGGTCGGCCGGCTGTCCGACCGGCACGGCATCCGCGTCCAGCTCCGCCCCTCGGGCGAGCAGGCCGGCACCACCTCGCTGGTCATGCTCCCGGACGCCATCACCCACGGTGGCGGTGGCGAGCAGCAGCAGCGCGACGAGTTCACGGTCTCGCAGATCATCCCGGAGCAGAACTTCCGGGGCGAGAGCTTCGCGCAGGTCGGCCAGCCCATGCGGACCGCGGCCGAACTGGGCTTCGACGACAGCCGCTACGCCGAGATCCCCGACGACATCCGCGAACTCGACCCGGTCGGCCGCTCGCTGATGCGCGAGGAGCGCCGCGCGGCCCTGGAGGCCCAGTCGCAGCCCGAGCTGCCCGGCCCCGCGGACCCGGTCGAGGGCGGGAACACCGAGGCCACCGGCTTCCAGGACCAGTTCACCGGACAGCAGCAGGGCTACGACCAGGCTCTCGACGGCTACCAGCAGCAGCCGAACGGTACGTACCAGGAGTCGCCCAACGGCACGTACCAGGAGTCGCCCAACGGCGCGTACGGGGAGTCGCCCAACGGCGCGTTCGACCAGCAGGCGTCGTACGCCGACCAGCAGCAGGCGTACCGCGAACCGCAGCAGGCGTCGTACGACGAGCAGTACTACGCGCCGAACGGCGGCCTGCCGGAGAACGGGAACCACTCCCCCTTCGAGCAGCGGCGCCACCAGGACGACTGGCCGCAGCAGGACGGATACCAGAACGGATATCCGGACCAGTACTCCGCGAGTGCCCCGCAGGCGCAATCCGCCCAGGCCGCTGACGTGAACGAGGCGGACCGCGTAGGCTTCGACCGTCCGGGGCCGGCCCCCTCCGCCGCCCACGAGCTGACCGACGCCGGTCTTCCCCGCCGCGGATCCACCGCGAGCGGCGCGGGCGATGCGGGGCACGTGGGCCAGGAGACGCCGGCCGCCGCACCGGGGGCGGGCGGCGAGGGCACCTGGCGGTCGGCCAACGACGACCGCTGGCAGCAGGCTTCGGCGCTGCGCAGGCCCAAGGCGGGCGGGGTGACCTCCTCGGGGCTGCCGCGGCGGGTTCCCAAGGCCAACCTGGTCGAGGGCGCGGCCGAGACCACTCCCCAGGGAGGCCCCCAGGTCTCCCGCGCTCCGGAGGACGTCCGGGGCAGGCTGAGCAACCTGCGGCGCGGCGTCGAACGGGGCCGCAACGCAGGCAGTGAAACGAACGGCCAGGACACAAGGAATGAGCACCGTGGTCCTGACAGCACCTACAACCAGGAGCGTTAGTGTGAGCCCGATGAGCCAGGCGGCGCAGAACCTGAACTGGTTGATCACCAACTTCGTGGACAACACCCCGGGGGTGTCCCACACGGTGGTGGTCTCCGCCGACGGACTCCTTCTGGCGATGTCCGAAGGGTTCCCCCGCGACCGAGCCGATCAGCTCGCGGCCGTCGCCTCCGGCCTGACCTCGCTGACCGCGGGTGCCTCGCGCATCTTCGAGGGCGGCAGCGTGAACCAGACGGTTGTGGAGATGGAGCGCGGATTCCTCTTCATCATGTCCATCTCCGACGGCTCGTCCCTCGCGGTTCTCGCACACCCCGAGGCGGACATCGGTCTCATTGGGTACGAGATGGCCCTTCTGGTGGACCGTGCGGGCACGGTTCTGACCCCTGATCTGCGGGCGGAGCTCCAAGGGAGCCTTCTCAACTAAAGGACAGACGGTGCGTTTTGGCGTCCCGTGGCCGTAAAGTTTCGGGACGCGGCTCCACAGCGATGGGTGCCAGGCACAGTCGGAGGAGGAAGAAGTGGCAACACCCCCAGGCGGTCCGTCAACGGGCAACTGGTCGTACGGCCCCGGTCAGGGCCAGGGCGACGGCTCGGCGAACGGGTACGGCTACCCCTCCGTGCCGAACCACCGGCAGCCGTACGCGCCGCAGGGCCCCGGCCCTTCGCCGTACGACCAGCCGCAGGCTCCGCGCATCCAGCCCGTGCAGCCGCAGCGCCGCACCCCTGAGCCGGCGCCCGCCGGGGCGTCGAACAACCCCCTGGTGCGCCCGTACGCCATGACGGGCGGCCGCACCAGGCCCCGGTACCAGCTCGCCATCGAGGCGCTGGTGCACACCACCGCGCAGCCGCACCAGATGCAGGGCCAGCTGCCCGAGCATCAGCGGATCTGCAACCTCTGCCGGGAGATCAAGTCGGTGGCCGAGGTCTCGGCCCTCCTGACGATCCCTCTCGGCGTGGCCAGGATCCTCGTCGCCGACTTGGCGGAGGCGGGACTGGTCGCCATCCATCAGCCCGGCGGCGACGAGAGCGCCGGCGGCCAGCCAGACGTGACACTGCTCGAAAGGGTGCTCAGTGGACTTCGCAAGCTCTAGCGGCGGTCCTTCCCGCTCCACCACTTCCGCGAAGATCGTGGTGGCGGGCGGCTTCGGCGTGGGCAAGACCACGTTCGTCGGCGCTGTCTCGGAGATCAATCCGCTGCGCACCGAGGCCGTGATGACATCCGCGTCGGCGGGCATCGACGACCTCACCCACACGGGGGACAAGACGACCACGACGGTCGCCATGGACTTCGGCCGCATCACGCTCGACCAGGACCTGATCCTGTACCTCTTCGGTACGCCCGGCCAGGACCGGTTCTGGTTCATGTGGGACGACCTGGTGCGCGGCGCCATCGGCGCGATCGTGCTGGTCGACACGAGGCGTCTGGCCGACTGCTTCCCGGCCGTCGACTACTTCGAGAACAGCGGCCTGCCGTTCGTGATCGCGCTCAACGGCTTCGACGGGCAGCAGCCGTACCAGCCGGACGAGGTCCGCGAGGCCCTGCAGATCGGCCCGGACACGCCGATCATCACGACGGACGCGCGGCACCGGGCCGACGCGAAGTCGGCGCTCATCACTCTCGTGGAGCACGCCCTGATGGCCCGCCTGCGCTGACGCGCCGCCGAGCCTGCGGCAGGCGTGCCGCGCCCCAGCCTGCGGGCAGTCGTGCCTCCCCCAGTGCCTTAAGGGCCTGGGAGGCGTCCCCAGGGCGGCACGGGTGGGCGCAGACGGCACCCCCCGCCCGCTGGCGCCGGGTTGCGCGACGCCCCCTGCGGCCACCGGGCTGCCGGGGGCGGTTTCTTTGCCGGGTGCGGGCAGTCCGTGGCCGGTCGCGCAGTTCCCCGCGCCCCTGAACGAGCGAGGCCCCTCCTGGCGGAGGGGCCTCGCTCGTGTCTCTGGTCAGCGCCAGCTGTGCGGCGCCCTGAAACCCGGCTCGCGTTCCAGGCGGCGCCAGCCCGCGCGGGCGCGGCCGCCGCCGTGGGCCGGGGCGATCTCGGCGGGGCGGGCGGCGGCGCGGGCCAGGAGGAGGGCCGTGATGGCGGCGACTTCCTCGGGCTCGGCGTGGCCCTTCTCGACGCGGATGTCGGCAGGGGACATGGAAGTGGCTCCTCGGGTCACTGCGGCGGGTTGCCGTGCTTGCGGGAGGGCAGGTCGGCGTGCTTGGTGTGGAGCATCGCCAGGGACTTGACCAGCACCTCGCGGGTCTCCGCGGGGTCGATGACGTCGTCGACCAGCCCGCGTTCGGCCGCGTAGTAGGGGTGCATCAGCTCGGCCTTGTACTCCTTGACCATGCGGGCCCGCATGGCCTCGGGGTCCTCGGCGTCGGCGATCTGCCGGCGGAAGATGACGTTGGCGGCACCTTCCGCGCCCATGACGGCGATCTCGTTGGTCGGCCAGGCGTAGGTGAGGTCGGCGCCGATGGACTGGCTGTCCATGACGATGTAAGCACCTCCGTACGCCTTGCGCAGGATGAGCGAGATCCGGGGCACGGTCGCGTTGCAGTACGCGTAGAGCAGCTTGGCGCCGTGGCGGATGATGCCGCCGTGCTCCTGGTCGACGCCGGGCAGGAAGCCGGGTACGTCCAGAAGGGTGATGATCGGAATGTTGAAGGCGTCGCACATCTGGACGAAGCGGGCCGCCTTCTCCGACGCCTCGATGTCCAGGACGCCGGCCAGCGCCTGCGGCTGGTTGGCGACGATGCCGACGACCTGGCCGTCCAGGCGGGCCAGGGCGCAGATGATGTTGCGGGCCCAGCGCTCGTGCACCTCGAGGTACTCGCCCTCGTCGACGAGTTCCTCGATGACCTTGGCCATGTCGTACGGACGGTTGCCGTCCGCCGGGACCAGGTCGAGGAGCACGTCCGAGCGGCGGTCCACGGGGTCCGACGACTCGTGGCGGGGCGGGTTCTCCCGGTTGTTCTGCGGGAGCAGGGAGAGGAGGTAGCGGACCTCGGCGAGGCAGGTCTCCTCGTCGTCGTAGGCGAAGTGGCACACGCCGGACGTCTCGGCGTGCACGTCCGCGCCGCCCAGGCCGTTCTGCGTGATCTCCTCGCCGGTGACGGCCTTGACCACGTCGGGGCCCGTGATGAACATCTGCGAGGTGTCGCGGACCATGAAGACGAAGTCGGTGAGGGCGGGGCTGTAGGCCGCGCCGCCCGCGCACGGGCCGAGCATCACGCTGATCTGCGGGATGACGCCGGACGCCTTGGTGTTGCGCTGGAAGATGCCGCCGTAGCCGGCGAGGGCGCTGACGCCCTCCTGGATGCGGGCGCCGGCGCCGTCGTTGAGGGACACCAGCGGGGCACCGGCCGCGATGGCCATGTCCATGATCTTGTGGATCTTCGTGGCGTGCGCCTCGCCCAGCGCGCCGCCGAAGATCCGGAAGTCGTGGGCGTAGACGAAGACCGTGCGGCCCTCGACCGTGCCCCAGCCGGTGATGACACCGTCGGTGTACGGCTTCTTGCTCTCCAGGCCGAACCCGGTCGCCCGGTGCCGTCGCAGCTGCTCGACCTCGCGGAAGGAGTCCGGGTCCAGGAGCAGCTCGATCCGCTCACGCGCCGTCAGCTTGCCCTTGGCGTGCTGCGCCGCCGTCGCCTTCTCGCTCGGTCCGGCCAGCGCCTGCGCACGGATCTCGTGCAGCTCGGCCACTCGCCCGCGCGCGTCCGTCGGCTCACCCGGCGCCTCATCCAAAACGGTCATGTAGCGACTCTACGAAGCCGACCAAGGATTGCGAGCCGTCGACTCCGTACAGTCTCCGGCCCGTTTTCCTGGTAGCACTGAACAGAACCCCCATCCCATGCAGCCCTTTCGACTGTTCAGAGGGCCTCTGGCTTGTAGGGGTCACACAAACCCGTCAGCTGAGAGTCACCTCACATTCATGGGTGGTACATGCCATCCCTGGAGTGACGCGGAGGTGCAGTCGGCGGCCCGTCGCGAGGATCTCGACCGTCTCGTCGGCCCGCGCCACCGCGCTCACCGGGTGGTCCCAGACGATCTCCAGTGGCTGTCCCGTGCGCGGCGGTTCGCTCACGCTGAGCGTAGCGGTACGGCCGCTGCGGCGGACCAGCACGCTCGCCCCGGCGGACGCGGTGAGCGGACCCGCGGTGCCGGCCTGCCAGAAGTCGGCGGCCGTGAGGCCGAGGGAGGGGACGGTGACCGCCTGGCGGCGGGCGTCGTTGGCGAGGACCTTCAGCCAGCGGTGGTCGGCGGCCCGCCGGGCCACGGCCCCCCGGGAGGCGCCCGGCATGACGATGTAGACGTAGCCGGCGTCTGCCGGGTCGGTGCCGTGGTCGAGCCAGAGGGTCTGCCAGCGCCGGGTGCGGCGCTCGGTCGTGCTGGTGGTGTTGATGTCGGACCAGGCGCCGGTGCGGTCCTCGCGCAGCGTCCGCAGGCCGCCCTCCGGCACGATCCAGCCGCCGTGGCCCTCCAGGTGGGCCCAGTGCCGGCCGCGTACGAGGGTCTGGGTGCCGCCCTCCCCCAGGTTGCGGTTGTCCACGACCGTCTCGACCGGGACGCCGTCCGCGCACGTGATCCCGGCGCCCAGACAGACCACCGCGTCGTCGAGGAAGAACCAGGACTTGCGCGCCTCGAGGGTGGAGCCGAGGCCCTTGAGGTGCTGGCCGACGGCCGCGTAGGTGCCGTCGGTCGTGCCCCCGACCCAGCGCACGTCGGGCTTGGGCTCGCCCCATTCGCCGCCCGCGCGGTCGGGCAGGCGCTTGGTGGAGACGGTGGTGCCGGGCAGCCGGTACCAGTCGACGGTCGGCCAGAACCAGTCCGTGTACTGATCGGCCCGAGCGGCCCGAGCGGCCCGAGCGGCCCGACCGGGCCGGTCCGCGCCGCTCCCGTTCGCCCACCAGGTGAGCATCCCCGCGCCGGTGTGCCAGCCGCGCGGGTTCTCGCCGTTGCCGCACTCGTAGTGGGCGATGCGGTCACTCGCCATGGCGAGGCCCGCGGTGAAGGCGGGGCGGCGGTGGACGGCGCGGTCCATGGCGGCGAAAAGACGGTGCCCGACGGGTTCGGGGGCGGCCTCGCCCGGGGTGTCGGCGATCGCGTGCAGCCGGGCCAGGTCGGCGACCGGGAACTGGGGCGCGGTGAGGAGCGGGGTGACGGTGTCCCGTTCGATCCAGCTCTTGATCCGGGCGTACCAGCGCTCGCGCTCGGCGTCGCTCGCACCGCCGGCGAGGACCGCCATGGCGGCGATGATCTGCTGGCCGTGGAAGTGGTCGCTGCGCATGACGTGCAGGTCGTCGCTCTTGAGGTAACCCCGGCTGATGGCCCGCCCGTTGACGATGTCCATGACCAGTCCGTCGTGGATCAGGGGCGCGTAGGCGTGCTCGACGCTGTCGAGGACGATCTGCCTGCCCGGGTCCTTCACCTCCCACTCGGAGCCGGCCAGCAGGGTGAACAGCCGACCCAGTCCGTCCAGCATGACCTGGCCGTACGTGCCCGAGTAGGCGACCCAGGTGTGCTGGACGAACGAGCCGTCGGCGTAGAGGCCGTCGCCCTTGGTGACGTACGGGAAGACGGGCGAGAGGGCGTCGCGAGCGAGGGCGATCTTGTCGGGGGCCCGGCCCAGGATGCCGCGCAGGGCGACGGAGCGGCACAGGTCGACGCGGTTGGCCCCGGTGGAGGTGCCGGAGTAGTCGCCGAGCATCGCGTCGGGGACGAAGTGGTCGACGGCCGCGCAGGCGGCGGTCACCCGGTCGGTGCCGAGGTGGTCGTACAGGGCGGCCGTGATGTCCATCAGGAGCCGGGGGCTGCCGATCTGCCATTCCCACCAGTTGCCGTAGCGGGTGGTGGCCGGGTTGTAGACGGTGGCCGAGAGGTGGTCGAGGCCGCGCAGGATGTCGGCGAGGAGGGCGGGATCGCCGGTGGAACCGGTGCCCTCCTGGACGTACGCCTGGGTCATCGTCCACAGGCGTCCGTAGGCGAAGGTGATGCCGGCGGGCGGGTCGAAGGGGTGGCCGGGCCACAGGGAGGTGGGAGTGGGGGCCATGGTGGCGCGGTGGTCGCGGGCGCGCCCGCCGGTCTCGGCCAGGCGGGAGGCGTACGGCTCGGCGGCCGGGTCGTAGCCGGTGCCCAGGGCGATCCCGAGCCAGCGCCGGCGGAGGGTGTCGTAGGGGTCGGCCGCGGCTGCCGCGGGGCGGGGGACGGCCGTGAGGGCGGCGGTCGCGGCCGCCGCGAGCAGGATCGCGCGGCGGGTGGGTGCGGTGGGGCGCTGTGGGGTCATGCTCATGCCATCTACCACGTCGAGGACCGGAGGGGAACGGCGCCGCGACACGTGCCGCGAAGCGGTTGATGGCGGCCTGGAATAGGTCTACAGTCGATCCCGTTGGACTGGTTGAACATTCAACTTCAAGGGTTCCCGGAGGACACCATGACCACCACCCCCGACCTCTCCACGCTGACCGGCGACTACACCGTCGACCCCGCCCACACGACGATCGGCTTCACCGCGCGCCACGCCATGGTCACCAACGTCAAGGGCAAGTTCCTCGACTTCACCGGCACCCTCCACCTGGACGGCACCGACCCGTCCCGGTCCACCGCGTCGCTCGACATCACGATGGACAGCATCGACACGGGCTCCCCCGACCGGGACGGCCACCTGAAGAGCTCCGACTTCTTCAACACGGGCGAGTACCCGACGATGACCTTCCGCTCCACCAAGGCGGAGTCCCTGGGCGGCGACGACTACCGCATCACCGGCGACCTGTCGATCCTCGGCACGACCAAGCCGCTCACGATCGACCTGGAGTTCAACGGCGCGGCCAAGGACCCGTTCGGCAACGAGCGCGTCGGCTTCGAGGGCAAGGCGGAGATCAAGCGCTCGGAGTGGGGGCTCACCTGGAACGCGGCCCTGGAGACGGGCGGCGTACTGGTCTCCGACAAGATCAAGCTGAACTTCGACATCTCGGCGATCAGGCAGGCCTGACGCCCGGTGCCCCCTCGGGGGCGGAGAAGTCCACATCGGCGGCGGCCCGGACCCGGATACGGCGGCCGGGCCAGCCGATCATGCGGTAGACGGCGTTGCACTGCGCGATCGAGCGGTCGGCCGGGACGAGGTCGACGTCCTCCTCGGTCCGCACCGACGTGGTGTGCCCGTCGGCGACGACGACCAGGTCGTAGCCCCGGCTCAGCGCCTGCCGTGCCGTGGTGTCCACGCAGACCTCCGTGGCGAACCCCGTCACGATCACCTCGGTGACGCCCAGCGCCCTCAGGGTCTCGTCGAGGCCGGTGCCGAGGAAGCTGTCCGGGGTCGTCTTGTCGACGACCGTTTCCCCCTCCCGCGGGGCCAGCGCGGGCACGATCTGCCAGCCCTCGGTGCCGGGCACCATGCCCTCGCCCCGCTGCCGCACGGTGACCACCGGCACTCCGGCCGCGCGGGCCCGCTCGCTCAGATCCGCGATCGCGGCGACCGTCTCGGCGGCCCGGTGCGCCATGGCGACCGTGGTGTTCTGCATGTCGATGACGAGAAGCGCGGCGGTGGACGGCATGCCCTCACTCTAGGGGTGCGCCCCGCCCGGATGCCGCCGCATTCTCCAGCAACTCCCGCGCCTGGCCGAGGGCCTGGCCGAACGGGTCGGGCAGGATCCCCAGCCCGTACGAGACCAGGGCGCCCTCGTGCAGCAGCATCAGGGTGCGCCCGAGGCGCTCCGCGCCGGCCGTGTCGATCTCCCCGGCCAGGCGGGTGAACAGGCCGAGCATCCACCGCTTCTGCCCCGTGATGACCGGGTACGCCGGATGGGCCGGGTCGCTGATCTCGGCGTGCGCGTTGATCATGCTGCACCCCTTGCGCCCGTACTCCCCGGCCCACGTGCGCGAGGCCTCGAACACCTCCAGGATCCGGGCGGCCGACCCCTGCTCCGCGACCGCCTCCAGCCGGCCGGCGAGCAGTTCGCGCCAGCGCTCGTCGCGTCCGGCCAGGTACTCCACGACGATCTGCTCCTTGGAGCCGAACCGGTCGTACAGCGTCTTCTTGGTCACCCCCGCCTCGGCCGCGACGAGGTCGACGCCCACGGCGTGGATGCCGTGCTCGTAGAACAGCCGCTCGGCGGCCTCCAGCACCCGTCGGGCGCCGGGCGTCATCCGGACGCGGCGCGGTTTCTCTTCTGGACCCATGACGCCAAGTATACCGGTCTGTATAGTGGGCATCCGAGGCGAGTAAACCGATCTGTCTACTCCGGACTCTGGATGTGGTCCACGTGAACGCCCTGCTCTCGGTCGCCTTCGTCCTGTGCTGGAGCTCCGGCTTCATCGGCGCCAAGCTCGGCGCGGGAACCGCCGACGCGAGCACGCTCCTGATGTGGCGCTTCCTGCCGCTCGCCGCGGTCCTGTCGGCAGCCGCGGCCTTCTCCCGCCCGGCATGGCGGGGCCTGACGATCCGTGACGCCGGCCGCCAGATCGCCGTCGGCGCCCTCTCCCAGAGCGGCTACGTGCTCGGCGTGTTCTACGCCGTCCAGCTCGGCGTCTCCAGTGGCACCACCGCCCTGATCGACGGCGTCCAGCCGCTCGTGGCCGGCGCGCTCGCGGGGCCGCTGCTGCGGCAGTACGTCTCGCGCCGGCAGTGGCTCGGTCTCTGGCTGGGCCTGGCGGGCGTCGCCACGGTCACCCTGGCCGACGCGGGGGCGGCGGGCGCGGAGGTGCCCTGGTGGGCGTACTTCGTGCCCTTCCTCGGCATGCTGTCGCTGGTGGCGGCCACCTTCCTGGAGGGCCGCTCGTGCGCGCCGGTGCCGCCCCGGGTGTCGATGACGATCCACTGCGCGACCAGCGCCGTCCTCTTCTCGGTCCTGGCGGCCTCGCTCGGGACCGCCGTCCCGCCCGCCGACTCCTCGTTCTGGCTGGCGACCGGCTGGCTCGTGGTGCTGCCCACCTTCGGCGGTTACGGCCTGTACTGGCTGATCCTGCGCCGGTCCGGCATCACCGAGGTCAACACCCTCATGTTCCTCATGGCCCCCGTCACGGCGGTGTGGGGTGCCCTCATGTTCGGCGAGCCCTTCGGGGTCCAGACCGCCCTCGGCCTGGCGGCCGGCCTCGCCGCCGTGGTCGTCGTACGGCGCGGGAACGGGGCGGACCGAACGCGTCGGCCCGCGCGGCCCGCGCGGCTCGCTCGGCCGGGACGGTCCGGCACCGACCGTCCCGCGGTCGCGAGGCCGGCGGCGGGCAGGCGCTGACGCCCTCCGGGCGCCTCAGAAGCCGCCGCCGAAGTCACCGCCTCCCCCGCCGAAGTCGCCGCCACCGCCGAAGTCACCGCCACCGAAACCGCCCCCGAAGTCACCGGGGTCGAAGTCGCCGCCCGAGACGTCACCGCCCTCGTAGCCTTGGAAGTCGCCGTACCCGGTGCCGTAACCGGCTCCGTAGGCCGGACCGGCCATCATGCTGCCCAGCATGGTGCCGACGAGCAGGCCGGGCAGGATGCCGCCGCCGAAGTAGCCGCCCGCCCAGGGGCCGTAGGCCGGACCCGCGTCCCAGTAGGGGCGGCGGCCGTACTCGGTGTCCACCTCGCGGATCATCGGGTCCCGTCCGTCGGACAACCGGGCCCGGTCGGCGGCGCAGACCGGGACCTGTCGGGTCGTGCCGCCCGGCGGGGTCCAGGTGGCGTCGGCGACCGACGGACCGTGGCGCGGGTCGAAGAAGCAGGGCGGCCGGCGTTCGGGCAGCGGCCTGCCCTCGCGGCGGGCGGCGAGCTGAGCGAGCGAGAAGCGGCCGTCCTCCACCGCCTGGGTGACGGCCCGCACGTCCTCCGGTTTGCGGGCGTCCGCCATGTACGCCTTCGCCTGCTCGTAGGCGTCGAGGGCGCGTTCGTAGTCCGCGCGCATCGCGTCGTCGGCGCCCGGTTCCGCCGGGTGGAAGTCCAGCCGGTCCAGTTCCTCGCCGAACGCCGTGATGTCCTCGTCGACCACCACCCGCAGCCGCTCCAGCGACTCCCGCTGCTCCGCCTCGCGGCGACGGCGGTTGCGCCGGGAGAGCGCGTAGACGCCCGCGCCGCCGACGACCACCACCGCACCCGCGGTGATGAGGGCGCCCGTGGGCGCGGACGTACCGCCGGAGTCCCAGGACGAGGGGGCCGAGCCGCGCACGCTGCGCAGCGCGTCGTCGACGAAGTCGTTCAACTGGGCCTTGGGGTCGCCCGCGCCCTGGACGGCGGTGACCAGGTTGTGCACGCCCTGGCGGCTCAGCACGCTGCTGTCGGCACGGGCGTCGAAGCGGTCTCCGAGGCGGATGCCGTACAGACCGGTGATGCCGGTCTCGGTGCGGAGGTTCTGGAAGAGGTCCGCGGTCGGGTAGCCGGCCGGGAGGACCGCGACGAAGACGGGTTCGCCCGCGTCCTCGATCTTGTCGGCGAGTGCGTCCGCGTCCGACTTGGACAGCAGGTCGGACGCGGCCGGGTCCACGTACACGGGACTCTCGCGCAGGGCGGCGCCGATCTCGGAGACGTCGGTCTGCGCCTGCGCGCCGGGCGCACCGGACGCGCCGGCCATCAGCACCGCCAGCGCGGCGACGACCGGCGCGACCAGGAGGCGTATGAGGAGGTGCATACGAACGCCACTCATACGATTGGCGTACCCGAATGCGCATCAATCAGACATAAGGTGCGCTCATCTCGTCGAGGGCGCCCGTATGGGGCGCACGGATACCGCGTCCACGGGTACCGCGTCCACGGGTACCGCGTCCACAGGTATCGCGTGCACGGCTGTCGAGCGCTCCGCTCACTCGGCGGGCGCGACCCCGGCTCGCAGCAGCCCGTACGTGTAGGCGTCCTCGAGGGCCTGCCACGAGGCGGCGATGACGTTCTCCGCGACGCCCACCGTGGCCCACTCCCCCGTGCCGTCCGACGTGGAGATGAGGACCCTGGTGGTGGACTGGGTGCCGTGCACGCCCTCCAGGATGCGGACCTTGTAGTCGACCAGGTCGAGCTTGGCCAGCTCCGGGTAGATCTTCTCCAGGGCGACGCGCAGCGAGCGGTCCAGGGCGTTGACCGGGCCGTTGCCCTCGGCGGTGGCGACGATGCGCTCGCCCTTGGCCCACAGCTTGACCGTCGCCTCGTTGGCGTGGGAGCCGTCGGGGCGGTCCTCGGTGATCGCGCGCCAGGACTCGACCTCGAAGTACTTCAGCGGCCTGCCCTCGGCCTCGGCGCGCAGCAGCAGCTCGAAGCTCGCGTCCGCCGCCTCGTAGGTGTAGCCCGCCAGCTCCCGCTCCTTGACGCGCTCCACGACCCGGCCGACCAGCTCGCGGTCGCCGCCGAGATCGATGCCGAGTTCCCTGCCCTTGAGCTCGATGGAGGCGCGGCCGGCCATGTCGGAGACGAGCATCCGCATGGTGTTGCCGACCAGCTCGGGATCGATGTGCTGGTAGAGGTCCGGGTCGACCTTGATCGCGGAGGCGTGCAGGCCGGCCTTGTGGGCGAAGGCGGAGACGCCCACGTAGGGCTGGTGGGTGGAGGGGGTGAGGTTGACGACCTCGGCGATGGCGTGGGAGATGCGGGTCATCTCGCGCAGCCGGCCCTCGGGCAGGACCTGCTTGCCGTACTTCAGCTCCAGCGCGGCCACGACCGGGAAGAGGTTGGCGTTGCCGACGCGCTCGCCGTAGCCGTTGGCCGTGCACTGGACGTGGGTCGCGCCCGCGTCGACGGCGGCGAGGGTGTTGGCGACGGCGCAGCCGGTGTCGTCCTGGGCGTGGATGCCGAGCCGGGCGCCGGTGTCGGCCAGCACCGTGGCGACCACGGCCTGGATCTGCGCCGGGAGCATGCCGCCGTTGGTGTCGCACAGGATGACGACGTCGGCGCCGGCCTCCGAGGCGGTGCGCACGACGGACTTCGCGTACTCGGGGTTGGCGCGGTAGCCGTCGAAGAAGTGCTCGCAGTCGACGAAGACCCGGCGGCCCTGGGCCTTGAGGTGGGAGACCGTGTCCGCGACCATGGCGAGGTTCTCGTCGAGCGTGGTGCGCAGCGCCAGTTCGACGTGCCGGTCGTGGGACTTGGCGACCAGGGTGATCACCTCGGCGCCCGACTCCAGCAGCGCCCTGACCTGGTGGTCCTCGGCGGCGGTGGCGCCCGCGCGGCGGGTGGAGCCGAAGGCCACCAGCTGGGCATGCTTGAAGTCGATCTCCTGCCGGGCCCGGGCGAAGAACTCGGTGTCCCGCGGGTTGGCGCCGGGCCAGCCGCCCTCGATGAAGCCCACGCCGAAGTCGTCCAGGTGCCGTGCGATGGCCAGCTTGTCCGCGACCGTGAGGTTGATGCCCTCGCGCTGCGCGCCGTCGCGCAGGGTGGTGTCGAAGACGTGGAACGAATCGTCGAGTTCGCTGGTTGCGGTCATGATCTGAAGGCTCCTGTATGGGATCTCGGTCTACCGGAATGACCGGTTCCACCGTTCCTCCATGATCCCTCGCGCTCTCTTCCCGGCTCGGGGTGGGCCAGGAAAGCGAAAAACCTCTCGCGGGTGCGAGAGGTCTGCGCGCGGGTCGAGGACGACGGTGTCCACCCGTACCTGGTCGTACGTGGTGGTCACTGCGGACCGGCGCGCCTGCTGCCAATAATCATGGCGAACGAGAGCACGGGGGCAGTCTGGCACATTCCGCCCCCGGCCCCACCGTGCGTCTCAGGATGCGAGCGCCGGGCGTCCGGATCAGGACACTGCCAGGAGTCCGTCGGCGAGGAACTCGCGTACGTGGCCGAGCACCTGCTCCCGGTCCGTGCCCCGCAGGCCGATCGCCACGTGGATGGCGAAGCCGTCCAGGAGGGCTCGCAGCCGGGAGGCGAAACGGTCGGGGTCGACGGCACGGAACTCGCCGCGCGAGATGCCCTCGGCGAGCAGTGCGACCAGGTCGCGGTGCCAGGCGCCCTCGATGGCGGCCTGTCGGTCGCGGGCCTCGTCGGGGGCGTTCTGTGAGCGGTTCCACACCTCCAGCCACAGTGTCCAGTGCGGGTCGCGGTGGCCGTCGGGGACGTACAGGTCGACGTAGGCGTCGAGCCGTTCCCGGGCGGTGCCGGGCCGGGTGAGCAGGCGGCCGCGCTCGGCGCCGAGGCGGCCCTCGCTCCACTCCAGGGTGCGCAGCAGCAGTTCGTCCTTGGAACCGAAGTAGTACAGGAGGTGGCCGCTGCTCATGCCGACCTCGCGGCCGAGGGCGGCCATGGTGAGCTTCTCCAGGCCGCGCTCGGCGATCATCTCCATGGCGGCGGCGAGGACGTCCTCGCGCGGCGGGGCCTGCCTGCGCCCACCACCGGCCATGTCCCCTCCCGGGTCTGCTAGATCTTCGGCTGCTGCTGCGTGATGCAGTGGATGCCCCCGCCACCCGCGAAGATCGTACGCGCGTCCACCAGGGTCACCGTGCGCTCGGGGAACAGGCGGCGGAAGACGCCCGCGGCGAGTTCGTCGTTCGGGTCGCCGAAGGAGCACAGGACGACGCCGCCGTTGCACAGGTAGTGGTTGATGTACGAGTAATCGACCCAGTCGCCGTTGTCGTCCTTCAGGACGGTCGGGGCGGGCACCTCGACGACCTCCAGGCGCCGGCCCTTGGCGTCGGTCTGGCCGCGCAGGATCTCCAGGTACGTCTGCGAGCGGGCGTAATCGGGGTGGCGCGGGTCGCGCTGGCTGTGCACGACGACGGTGCCTGGACGGGCGAAGGCCGCGACGATGTCGACGTGGCCCCGGGTGCCGTACCTGCCGTAGTCGCCGGTCAGGCCGTGCGGGAGCCAGATCGCCTTGGTGGTGCCGAGCTTGGCGTGGATCTCCGCCTCTACCTGTTCACGGGTCCAGCCGGCGTTGCGGCCGGGGCCGAGCTGGACGGTGTCGGTCAGGAGGACCGTGCCCTGGCCGTCGACGTGGATCGCGCCGCCCTCGTTGACGAGCGGGCTGCTCAGCACGGGCGTGCCGGCCAGGTCCGCGACATGGCGGGCGACCTTGGAGTCGTGCTCCCAGCGAGCCCACTCCTGTGCGCCCCAGCCGTTGAAGACCCAGTCCACGGCGGCCAGCCCGCCCTGCCCGTCCGTCACGAAGGTCGGACCGACGTCCCGCATCCAGGCGTCGTCCAGCTCGCGCTCCACCAGGTCGACGTCCGGGCCCAGCAGCTCGCGCGCCGTGTCGCCCTGGCCGGGCCCGTGCACCATCGTCACCGGCTCGAAGCGGCGCACCGCCCGGGCCACGGCCGCCCAGGCCGCCCGCGCCTCGGCCAGCTCCTCGTCGTTCGTGAACGTCGGGTTGGGGCCGGGCCAGGCCATCCAGGTGCGTTCGTGCGGGGCCCACTCGGGTGGCATGCGGAAGGTCATGGAGGTGTCCCTGAAGGTCGGGGGTCGGGGGTCGGAGGGAGATCGGAGGCAGGTCAGAGGAAGCGGAGGCGGTTGAGTCAGAGGAAGTAGAGGCGGTTGAGGGAGACCGAGTCGGCGGGTTCGCAGCGCAGGGGGTCGCCGTCGAGGGTGACCAGGCCGGTGCGCTGGTCGACGTCGACCGCGCCGGTACGGGAGTTCAGCCGCAGGTCGGCCGGTCCGATGCCGCGCGTGCCGCGCACGGCGACCCGGCGCCGGCGGGTCGGCATGGTGTCGTGTCCCTGGTCGAGGGCGGCCTGCGCGACGAAGGCCACCGATATCTCGGCCGGTGTGGCGCCGTGCGCGCCGAACTGGGGCCCGAGGACGAGCGGTTCGCAGGTGTCGGTGGCCGCGTTGGGATCGCCGACCACGCCGTACGCCGGGAAGCCCGACTTGAGGACGAGCTGCGGCTTGGCGCCGAAGTGGTCCGGGCGCCACAGCACGATGTCGGCGAGCTTGCCGGCCTCGAGGGAGCCGACCTCGTGGGCGAGGCCGTGGGCGATGGCGGGGTTGATGGTCAGCTTGGCGATGTAGCGCAGGACGCGTTCGTTGTCGTGATCCGCGTCCGGGGCTCCGAACTCGGCCTTCATCTTCCCGGCCATGGCGAAGGTGCGGCGGACGGTCTCGCCGGCCCGGCCCATGCCCTGCGCGTCGGAGGAGGTGATGCCGATGGCGCCCAGGTCGTGCAGCACGTCCTCGGCGCCCATGGTCCCGGCGCGGATGCGGTCGCGGGCCATGGCGGCGTCGCCCGGCAGGTCGGTCTTCAGGTCGTGGACGGAGACGATCATGCCGTAGTGCTCGGCGACCGCGTCCCGGCCGAAGGGCAGGGTGGGGTTGGTGGAGGAGCCGATGACGTTCGGGACGCCGGCCATCTTCAGCACGTTGGGGACGTGTCCCCCGCCGCAGCCCTCGATGTGGAAGGCGTGGATGGTGCGGCCCTCCAGGACGCGGAGGGTGTCCTCGACGGACAGGCACTCGTTCAGCCCGTCGCTGTGCAGGGCGACCTGGACGTCGTGCTCCTCGGCGACGCGCAGCGCGGTGTCGAGGGCGCGGGTGTGGGCGCCCATGTCCTCGTGCACCTTGAAGCCGCTCGCCCCGCCCTCGGCCAGCGCCTCGACCAGCGGCGCCTCGTGGGACGAGGAACCCCGGCCCAGGAAGCCGATGTTGACCGGCCAGGCGTCGAAGGCGCCGAAGGCGTGCCGCAGCGCCCAGGGCGAGTTGACGCCGACGCCCCAGACCGGGCCGAACTCCTGCCCGATGATCGTCGTCACGCCGGACGCGAGCGAGGCCTCCATGATGCGCGGGGAGAGCAGGTGGACATGGGTGTCCACGGCCCCGGCGGTGGCGATGAGCCCCTCGCCGGACACGATCGAGGTGCCCGTGCCGACGACCACGTCGACACCGTCGAGGGTGTCGGGGTTGCCGGCCCGGCCGATGGCGTGGATGCGTCCTTCGCGGATGCCGATGGACACCTTCCGGATGCCCTGCACCGCGTCGATCACGACCACGTTGCTGATCACGACGTCGCAGGTCTCGCGGACGGCGGCGGCCTTCAGGTGCAGTCCGTCGCGGGCGGTCTTGCCGAAGCCGGCGAGGAACTCGTCGCCGTGGCGCTGCGCGTCGGACTCGACGCGGATCACGAGCCCCGAGTCGCCGAGGCGGAGGCGGTCGCCGGCCCGGGGGCCGTGGGCGGCGGCGTACTCGTACGGGGTGAGGCGGCGCGCCTCGGCGGGGTGTCCTCCGGGCCGGCTCATCGCCGCCCCTCCTCTCCGGTGGCTCCCAGGTATCCGCAGACGGCGGCCCTGCGCAGCGCCTCCTGCTTCGCGCCCGGCGCGTCCAGCGGCCCGTCCACCAGCCCCGCGAACCCGATGGCGACGCGGGCGCCGCCGATCGGCACCAGCCCCACCTCGGCGCTCTCGCCCGGTCCGAAGCGGACCGAGGACCCGGCGGGGACGGCGAGGCGCATGCCGTAGGCGCGCTCCCGGTCGAAGGCGAGCCTCGGGTTGGCCTCGAAGAAGTGGAAGTGGGAGGTCACGGAGACGGGCACGGTCGCGGTGTTGGTGACCGGGAGACGCACCGCCGCCTCGGGTCCGGCGTGTTCGGGGCCCGGCAGCAGGGCACCGGGGGCGTCGGCTCCGAGTCCGCCGCCCCCGACGGGGTCGGTGACGACCGCGAGGCGGGAGCCGTCGTCGAAGACGGCCTCCACGTGCACCTCGGTGACCACGTCGGCGACGCCGGGCAGGACGTCGTCCGGGCCGAGTACGGACCGGGCGCGCTCGACGGCCTCGGCGAGCCGCGCTCCGTCGCGGGCGGCCTCGCACACGGTGTCCGCGATGAGCGCGGTCGCCTCCGGCACGTTCAGCCTGAGCCCGCGCGCCCGGCGGGCGCGAGCCAGCTCGGCCGCCCCGAAGAGCAGCAGCCGGTCACGTTCCGTGGGGGTCAGTCTCACGACGCGGCACCTCCTTGCCTTCCGATTTTAGAGCAACACTCTAAATGTAAACATCACTCTAAACACGGGATTCAGGCAACGGAACCGTTGACGAGCGCCGGGGACACACGTCACATTGAACGTCGCTCTAATCCTCGGGAACACCTCGGACGGCCGTCGAAGGAGACCAGCCATGCCGATAGAACAGCGCGGAGTCGACACCATCCCGGAAGCGGAACGCACCAGCGGCCCCCGGGATCTGGTCTCGATCCTGCTGGGGTCCAACCTCTGCCTGGGCGTGATCGTCTTCGGCTGGCTGCCGCCGTCCTTCGGCCTCGGCTGGTGGGCGTCGGTGAGCGCGGTGGTCGCGGGGACGGTCGTCGGCACGGTCTTCACGGCCCCGCTGGCGCTGATCTCCCTGCGCACCGGCACCAACCTGTCCACGTCCTCCGGCGCACAGTTCGGTGTGCGCGGGCGTCTGGTCGGCTCGGTGGTCGGATTGCTCCTGGCCCTCGGCTACACCGCGCTGACCGTGTGGATCGGCGGAGACGTGATGGCGGGCGTGCTCGGCCGGCTGTTCGGTCTGCCGCAGGGCGGTGCGACGTACGCCGTCGTCTACGGCCTGCTCGCCGCCGCGACCGTCGCGGGCGCCGTCTACGGCTACCGGGTGCTGCTCGCCATGTCCCGGGTGCTGGCCTACGGCATGACGGCCCTGCTGGTGCTCGGCCTGATCGCCTACGCCCCCGACTTCACCACCGCCGCGCTGCCGGAGGCGGGCGGATATCTGCTGGGCGGGTTCTGGCCGACGTGGCTGCTGGCCGCCGTGGCCGCGGGACTGTCCGGACCGATCGCCTTCATCACGCTGCTCGGCGACTACACCCGCTACATCTCCCCGGCCCGCCACTCCTCCCGCCGGGTGCTGCACGCGACCTGGCTGGGGCTGATGCTGGGTCTGCTGGTCCCCCAGCTCTTCGGCACCTTCACCGCGTACGCCGCCCGCGCCGCCCTGGACTACGCGGGCCCGCTGGTGGACGCCGCCCCCACCTGGTACCTCGTCCCGCTGCTGCTGGCCGCCTCGGCCGGCTCGGTCGGCAACGCGGGGCTGATGCTCTACTCGATGGGCCTGGACCTGGACGCGATCCTGCCGCGCGCCTCCCGGGCCCGCGCCACCTGCGCCGTCGCCGTCGTCGCCACGGCCTGCGTCTTCGCCGGGCACTACGCCTGGGAGGCGCAGTCGGCGATGACGTCCTTCGTGCTGCTGCTGACGGCGATCGGCACCCCGTGGGCGGTCATCACGATGATCGGTTCGGTCCGCTGCCGCGGGGTCTACGACGCGGACGCTCTCCAGGTCTTCAACCGCCGGGCGCGGGGCGGGATCTACTGGTACCGGTCCGGCTGGAACGTCCCCGCGACGTTCGCCTGGGCCGTGGGCGCGGTGGCCGGCGTACTGGCGGTCTCCCTGCCGTCGTACGAGGGCCCGCTGCTGTCCCTCACCGGCGGGGTGGACTGCAGCTTCCTGCTGTCGGGGCTGGTGGGCGGGGTGGTGTACGTGCTGTGCACACCGGGGGCCGCGGTGGCGCCGGCGCCCGAGGAGGGGCTGCTCGCTTCTTGTCCGACCGAGTCGGGTGGTGGGCGGGCGTAGGCCGGAGGTCAGGGGGCGGAGCCCCCGGCACGGCGTCCCGCCCCCACCCGGGGCGGATCACGCCAGCGTGTGCATCCACCCGTGCGTGTCCTCCGCGGTGCCCCGCTGGATGTCCAGCAGCGCGTCCCGCAGCCGCTGCGTCACCTCGCCCGTCTCGCCCCCGCTCTGCTGCCACTCCGCTCCGGTCCGCTTAACCGTGCCGACGGGGGTGATCACGGCCGCCGTACCGCAGGCGAAGACCTCGGTGAGCGTGCCGTTCTCCGAGTCGCGCTGCCACTGGTCGACCGAGATGCGGCCCTCCTCCGCCTCGTAGCCGAGGTCGCGGGCGACGGTGAGCAGGGAGTCGCGGGTGACGCCCTCGAGGATGGAGCCGGTGAGCGACGGGGTGATGATCTTGTTGCCGTACACGAAGTACAGGTTCATGCCGCCCAGTTCCTCGACCCACTTGCGCTCGATGGCGTCGAGGTAGCAGACCTGGTCGCAGCCCTTGGTGGCCGCTTCCGCCTGCGCGAGCAGCGACGCCGCGTAGTTGCCGCCGGTCTTGGCGTCGCCCATGCCGCCGGGGACGGCGCGGACCCGGTCCTCGGAGACCCAGATGGAGACCGGCTTGACGCCGCCCGGGAAGTAGGCGCCCGCCGGGGAGGCGATGACGAGGAAGAGGTACTCGTTGGCCGGCTTGACGCCCAGGCCGACCTCCGTGGCGATCATGAAGGGGCGCAGGTAGAGGGACTCCTCGCCGCCGTGCGCCGGAACCCACTTCTCGTCCTGCCTGACCAGCGCGTCGCAGGCCTCGATGAAGGTGTCCACGGGAAGCTCGGGCATGCCCAGGCGCCGGGAGGACGCCTGGAAGCGGGCGCCGTTCTTCTCCGGACGGAAGGTGGCGACGGAGCCGTCGGGGCGCCGGTAGGCCTTCAGTCCCTCGAAGATCTCCTGCGCGTAGTGCAGGACCATGGTGGCCGGGTCGAGGGAGAGCGGGGCGTACGGCACGAGCTGGCCGTCGTGCCAGCCGCGGCCCTCGGTCCACTTGATCGTCACCATGTGGTCGGTGAAGTGGCGGCCGAACCCGGGGTTGGCCAGAATCGCCGAGCGCTCGGAGTCCGAGAGCGGGTTGGCGGAGGGCTTGAGCTCGATCGTGGGCGTCGTCATGAGGTGAATGTCCTTCGCTTCCTGGCAGACGTGCGGGCGGCGTCCGTGTCCGGCCGGGGGTCCGGGGGTTGCCCCCCCGGGAGATGCAGTACCGGTATGGGTTGTGACGGGCCGCGGTCACGCCCGTACGGCCGGTGGCCGGTGCTAGGACGTCCGAGCATTCCCTCAAGTCGCGGCTTCGCGTTCGATTATCGCGCGCGGCCCACGGTGGGTGAAACGGGGTGAATGCGGCCCAGGATTCGATGGTCGCACCTGGCGGACGCAGGAGAAAGCCGCCGGGTGCCTTGTTTTTGGACCCGGCGGCTTCGAAACGGATTCGATCGAGTGGCGCGGCGGGTGTCAGCCGGCTACTCGTACGGCGAGTGCGTCGCCGATCTCCGAGGTGGAGCGGGCGGGCAGACCGCCGCGCTCGCCGAGGTCGGCCGAGACCGCGTCCTCGATACGGACCGCTTCGGCCTCGTAACCGAGGTGGCGCAGCAGCAGGGCGACGGACAGGACCGTGGCGGTGGGGTCGGCCTTGCCCTGGCCGGCGATGTCGGGCGCGGAGCCGTGCACCGGCTCGAACATCGAGGGGAAGTCGCCGGACGGGTTGATGTTCCCGCTGGCGGCGACGCCGATGCCGCCGGAGACGGCCGCGGCGAGGTCGGTGATGATGTCGCCGAAGAGGTTGTCGGTGACGATCACGTCGAAGCGGGCCGGGTCGGTGACCAGGAAGATGGTCGCGGCGTCGACGTGGAGGTAGTCGGTGGTGACCTCGGGGTACTCCGCGGCCACCTTGTTGAAGATGTCGGTCCACAGGTGGCCCGCGAAGGTCAGCACGTTGTTCTTGTGGACCAGCGTGAGCTTCTTGCGGGGGCGGGCCTGGGCGCGGGCGAAGGCGTCGCGGACGACGCGCTCCACGCCGTAGGCCGTGTTGACGGACACCTCGGTGGCGACCTCGTGCTCGGTGCCCTTGCGGATGGTGCCGCCGTTGCCCGTGTAGGGGCCCTCGGTGCCCTCGCGGACGACGACGAAGTCGATCTCGGGCTGGCCGGCGAGCGGGGTGGCGACGCCGGGCAGGAGCTTGCTCGGGCGCAGGTTGACGTGGTGGTCGAAGGCGAAGCGGAGCTTGAGCAGGAAACCTCGCTCCAGCACGCCGGACGGCACCGACGGGTCGCCGATCGCGCCGAGCAGGATGGCGTCGTGGCCCTTGAGGGCGTCGAGGTCGGCGTCGGTGAGGGTCTCACCGGTGGCGTGGTACCGCCGGGCGCCGAAGTCGAACTCCTTGGTCTCCAGCTTCACATCCTGCGGAAGGACGGCGGAGAGGACCTTCAGGCCTTCGGCCACGACCTCCTGGCCGATGCCGTCACCGGGAATCACTGCGAGATTGAGGCTGCGAGACATGACGGCACCCTATCGCTCGTCCCACGGGATGACATGCGGCGTCCGCCATGCGGACGCCGCTGCCGTCCGGGCTGCTCAGTGCCCGGTGGCGCCGCCGTTGTCGCGGCGGTCGAGGGCGCGCTGGAGGGCGGCCGCGGCGTTCTTGCGGTCGGAGTCGCTGGAACGGGAGAGGTGGCGGACTCGGCGGCGGACGGTGGTCTCGGCCATGGGAATCGACTCCTTCGGCACAGCACACGGGGGTGCGGAGAAAGGGGATTGCATGAGGCCGGAAGGGGCGGGGAGCGCGGTGCCGCAGGGGTTGCCTGCACGGGCACGGTCTCGCGGCCGCCCTTCGCTCGATCGAGCGGGACGTTCGGCTCCTACAAAGTTAAGGGAGCCCGCCGCGTCTGTCTGCACAATTACTCGGACTTCCTACTATCTGAGACGGTGCCTTCGCTCACACCGCCCCGGCCTGCGAAAACGCCCGGCGGGCCAGGTCGGTCGACCTGGCCCGCCGGGCGTTTCGCGCGGGTGTCAGCCCATGTGCGGGTAGGTGTAGTCGGTCGGCGGGACCAGCGTCTCCTTGATGGCGCGGGTCAGCGTCCAGCGCATCAGGTTCTGCGGGGCGCCGGCCTTGTCGTTGGTGCCGGAGGCACGGCCGCCGCCGAAGGGCTGCTGGCCGACGACGGCGCCGGTCGACTTGTCATTGATGTAGAAGTTGCCGGCCGCGTAGCGCAGCTTCTCCATCGTGTACGCCGCCGCCGCGCGGTCGTTGGAGATGACCGAGCCGGTGAGCGCGTAGTCCGACACCGACTCCATCTGGGTCAGCATCTCGTCGTACGCGTCGGCCTTGCTGTCGTCGTAGACGTACACGGCGAGGAAGGGACCGAAGTACTCGGTGCGGAAGACCTCGTTCTCCGGGTCGGTGCACTCGACGACGGTCGGGCGGACGAAGTAGCCGACCGAGTCGTCGTAGGAGCCGCCCGCGACGATCGTGCAGGTCTCGTCCTCCTTGGCCCGGTCGATGGCGGCCTTGTTCTTGGCGAAGGACCGCTCGTCGATGACCGCGCCCATGAAGTTGGACAGGTCGGTGACGTCACCCATGGTGAGGTAGTCGACCTCGGCGGCGAACTCCTCCTTGAACCCGTCGTTCCAGATGGACGCCGGGATGTACGCGCGGGAGGTGGCGCTGCACTTCTGGCCCTGGTACTCGAAGGCACCGCGGGTCAGCGCGGTCTTGAGCACGGCGCGGTCGGCGCTCGGGTGGGCGACGAGGAAGTCCTTGCCGCCGGTCTCGCCGACCAGGCGCGGGTAGGTGCGGTACTTCTCGATGTTGTTGCCGACCGTCTTCCACAGGTGCTGGAAGGTCTTGGTCGAGCCGGTGAAGTGGATGCCCGCGAGGTCCCGGTGCTCCAGGGCGACCTCGGAGACCGCGATGCCGTCGCCGGTGACCAGGTTGATGACGCCCTTGGGCAGCCCGGCCTCCTCCAGGAGCTGCATGAGCAGCACGGCGGCGTGGGTCTGCGTCGGGGACGGCTTCCAGACCACCACGTTGCCCATCAGGGCCGGGGCGGTGGGCAGGTTGGCGGCGATGGCGCTGAAGTTGAACGGCGTGATCGCGTAGACGAAGCCCTCCAGCGGGCGGTGGTCCATGCGGTTCCACACGCCCGGCGAGTTGGCCGGGGGCTGCTCGGCCAGGATCTGGCGGGCGTAGTGGACGTTGAAGCGCCAGAAGTCGACCAGCTCGCAGGGGCTGTCGATCTCGGCCTGCTGGGCCGTCTTGGACTGGCCGAGCATGGTGGAGGCGGCGATGGTCTCGCGCCAGGGACCCGACAGCAGCTCGGCGGCGCGCAGGATGATCGCCGCGCGGTCGTCGAAGGACATCGCGCGCCACGCGGGGGCGGCGGCCAGGGCGGCGTCGATCGCGTCCTGGGCGTCCTGCCGGGTGGCGTTGGCGTAGGTGCCCAGGCGCGCCTTGTGGTTGTGCGGCTGCACGACGTCGAAGCGCTCACCGCCGCCCATCCGCTTCTCGCCGCCGATGGTGCAGGGCAGGTCGACGGGGTTGTCGGCCAGCTCCTTGAGCTTGGCCTCCAGACGGGCGCGCTCGGGCGAACCGGGCGCGTAGCCGTGCACCGGCTCGTTGACGGGGGTGGGGACCTGGGTCACAGCGTCCATGGGTTCCGTAACTCCTTTAACTGAGCGGTCTTGCGAGAGGGTGGGCTCAGCCCTTGCTGACCATCGAGCGGGCGAAGAACCGGAGGTTGGCC
Organism: Streptomyces sp. CCM_MD2014; assembly: GCF_000772045.1. Taxonomy (GTDB): domain Bacteria; phylum Actinomycetota; class Actinomycetes; order Streptomycetales; family Streptomycetaceae; genus Streptomyces; species Streptomyces salinarius. The sequence continues at coordinate 2,717,675 of NZ_CP009754.1, forward strand.
GGCTTCTCCGCGAGACGGCGCATGAAGTAGCCGTACCAGTCGGTGCCGTACGCGGTGTACACGCGCATGCGGTGGCCCTCGGCGGCCAGGCGCAGGTGCTCGTCGCCCCGGATGCCGTACAGCATCTGGAACTCGTACTCGTCGAGCTTGCGTCCGGCCGTGCGGGCCAGTTCCTGTGCGATGGAGATCAGGCGCGGGTCGTGCGACCCGATCATCGGGTAGCCCTCGCCCTCCATCAGGGTGCGCAGAATGCGCACGTAGGCCTTGTCGATCTCGTGGCGCTGCTGGTACGCGACCTCGGCGGGCTCCTTGTAGGCGCCCTTCACCAACCGTACGCGAGAGCCGCTGTCGGCGAGGCGGCGCGCGTCGGCCTCGGTGCGGAAGAGGTAGGCCTGGATGACGCAGCCGGTCTGCGGGAAGTCCTTCCGCAGCTCCTCGTGGATGGCGAACATCGAGTCGAGGGTCGTGTGGTCCTCGGCGTCGAGGGTGACGGTGGTGCCGATCTCGGCGGCGGCCTCGACGACCGGGCGGACGTTGTTCAGGGCCAGCTCGTGGCCGCCGGCCAGCGCCTGGCCGAACATGGAGAGCTTGACGGACATCTCGGCGCGGGTGCCGAGCTCCAGGGGCTTGAGCCGGTCGATCAGCTCCAGGTAGGCGTCGCGGGCGGCCTCGGCCTGCGCGGGGGTGGTGATGTCCTCGCCGACGACGTCCATCGTCAGTTCCAGGCCCTGATCGGTGAGCTCCCGGATGATCGGCACGATCTGGTCGACCGTCTCGCCGGGGATGAACCGGTCGACGACCGGCTTGGTCACGGGCGCGGCCGAGACGAGACGACGCATCCGGTCGCTGCGCGACGCGGCGAGAATCACGGGACCCAGCACGGGGCACCTCCACTTACCAACCAACACAGGGGCCGCTGCCCGACGTAAGGGGAACGGCACGGAGAACCACCGTGAAATCTAAGGACGACCCCGATCGTCGGCCATCGACAGCTGTCACGCATCCGTGCCGAGGATCTCAGACAGATGTATGAAGGGGGCGCACGAATACGGCAGAATGCCCGGGTGACGTCCGATTCCAGAGGTGCCACAGGATCCGGCTCCGGCGGGGCCCGCGGCGACTACCAGGAGCTGGTCGACGAGCTGTCCGAGCTGCTGGGCGCGCCCGCGACCCTGGAGAACCGCGACTTCGAGCTGATCGCGTTCGGCGCCTACGACAGCGAGGGCGACCTGGATCCCTCCGCCCTGGACCCGGTGCGCACCCGCTCGATCCTCACCCGGCGCTCCACGGCGGCGGTCCGGGCGTGGTTCGAGAGCTTCGGCATCACCCGGGCGACCGGCCCGGTCCGCATCCCGCCGACCCCCGAGGCGGGCGTGTACCGGGGACGCACCTGCCTGCCGGTACGCCATCGGGGTGTGGTCCTCGGCTACGTGTGGCTCCTGGACACCGACCCGGGCCCGACCGAGCCGCAGCTGGCGGCGGCCATGGCGGTGACGGCGCGGATCGGGGCGCTGCTCGCCGACGAGGCGCAGCACGGCGCGGACCTGAGCCGGGAGCTGCGGGCGGTGCTGACGGCCGAGCGGGACTGGCAGCGGGACATGGCGGTGGCGGAGCTGCGCAGCGCGCTCGGCTCCCGGGCCGAGACACCGCACGCGGTGGTCTGCGTGGCGCCCTGGCCCTCGGCCGATCCCGACGACGCGCCGTCGGTCCGTACGGTGCCGGGCGCCACGGCACTGTGCACGGTGCCGTGGGGAGGCTCGGGCGTGTCACTGGCGCTGCTGGTCCGGCTGCGCTCGGCGGACGTGCAGACCCCGGCGACCTCGGCGGCGGGCCGGCTCCTGGAGCGGGCGGGGGCGGCACGGGGCGGCGCGGGCGGCTCCGCGGGTACGCCGGGCGGCGTCGCGGCCGGCGTCTCCGCGCCGCGCACGGGTCTGGCGGACCTGGGGACGGCCTGGGCGGAGGCGTCGGCGGCGGCCCGGGCGGCGCGCGCCGAGTCGCGGTTCGGGCCGGTCGCGCAGTGGACGTCGATCGGGGCGTTCCGCCTGCTGACCTCGCTGCCCGCGCGCTCCGCCGACGATCCCGCCGTACGGGCGCTGCTCTCCCCCGCCCACCGCGAACTCGCCCGCACGGCCGAGGTGTACCTGGACTGCGCGGGCCAGGCCGGCCGGACCGCCGCCGAGCTGGGTGTCCACCGTCAGACGCTGTACTACCGCCTCTCGCGCGTCGAGCAGCTCACCGGTCTGGACCTGGACGACGGCGAGGACCGGCTGCTGCTGCACATGGCGCTCAAGGCGCGTCGCCTGTAGCGGCCCCGATCACCCGGCGGAGGCCCTCGGTCAGCGCGTCCGCGTCGGGCGCGCTCTTCGGGTCGAAGGTCCACTGGGCGATGAGACCGGTCATCAGGGTGACGTAGAACGCCCCCAGGGTGTCCGTCGTCTCGTCCGTGACGTCCTCCTCCCTGCCGCCCATGAGCAGGGGGATGATGCCGCGTCCGGCCTCGCGCTGGGCACGGCCGAGGTGGTCGCGCAGCTCGGGCATCCGGTCACCCATGACCAGCACTTCCATGCTGAGGCGCCAGACGGAGCCGGGCTCCCGCATGGTGCCGATGATGTTGGACCACACGTGCCGGAACCGCTCGATCGAGCCCGGTTCGGTGTCGCCGAGTGCTGAGCCCTCACCCTCGAAGGCGCCCCCCATCCCCTCGATCAGCTCGATGTACGCCTGTGCGAGCAGGACGTCCTTCGAGCCGTAGTGATAGCCGATGGACGCCAGGTTGGTCCCCGACTCCTTGACGATGTCGCGGGCCGTCGTGCGGGCGAACCCCTTGGCCAGCAGGCAGCGCTTGGCGCCTTCGAGCAGATCCTCACGGTGTCCCATGACGCCAGCCTAGCCATCCGCCCAGACGCACGTCTTATACAAGCGTTCTAGACAGGCGTATAAGACGTGCGTACAGTCTCCGACATGACAACGAACCCGTCCCGGGCCGGCCGCCGCGAGTGGACCGCGCTGGGCGTACTGATGCTTCCGCTGCTGCTCGTCTCGATGGACGTCTCCGTCCTCTACTTCGCGATCCCGCAGATCAGCGCCGACCTGGACCCGAGCGGCACCCAACAGCTGTGGATCTTCGACATCTACGGCTTCGTCCTGGCCGGTCTGCTGATGACGATGGGGGCGCTGGGCGACCGCATCGGCCGGCGCAGGCTCCTCCTCTTCGGCGCGGTGGCCTTCGGCGCAGCCTCCGTACTCGCCGCCTACGCGCACACCGCCGAGACCCTGATCGCCGCCCGCGCGATCCTCGGCATCGGCGGCGCCACCCTGATGCCGTCGACGATGGCGCTGGTCCGCACGATGTTCACCGACCCCGCCCAGCGGGCGAAGGCGATCGGGCTGTGGTCCGGGGTGATGACGGCCGGGATCGCGCTGGGCTCGGTGATGAGCGGCGTCCTCGTGGAGCACTTCTGGTGGGGCTCGGTCTTCCTGGTCAACCTGCCCGCGATGGCCCTGCTGCTGATCCTCGGCCCAGTACTGCTCCCCGAGTCGAAGAGCCCGTCCCCCGGCCGCTTCGACTGGCTGAGCGTCCCGCTGTCGATGGCGGCGGTCCTCCCCGTGGTCTACGGCCTCAAGGAGCTGCCCTCCGAGGGCTGGAACGTCCGCTACGTCGTCTCGATCACCGTCGGTCTGCTCTTCGCGGCGCTGTTCGTGCACCGCCAGCGCACCTCGGCCTCGCCGATGATCTCGCCCGCCCTCTTCCGCGGGCACGGGTTCACCCCGGCACTGGTCCTCAACACCCTGTCGGCCTTCGGCATGCTGGGCTCGGCGTACTTCACCACCCAGTACCTGCAGTCGGTCCTGGGCAAGAGCGCGCTGGAGGCCGCCCTGTGGAGCCTGCTGCCGTCGGTGCTCATCGGCGCCGCCGCACCGGTCGCCGCCCAACTCGCCCAGCGCGGTGTCGAGCGCGCGTACCTCGTGACGGCCGGATTCACCATCGCGGCGGGCGGCTACGGACTCCTCGCCCTGGCCGGTTCGGACTCCCTGTGGCTGGTGCTGGCCGCGTGCGGCGTCCTCGCCGCCGGCATCGTCGTGGTGATGTCCCAGCTCACCGACCTGGCCCTGAGTTCCGCCCCGGTCGAGAAGGCGGGCGCGGCCTCCTCGCTGCTGGAGACCGGGACCGAGTTCGGCGGCGCCCTCGGCATGGCCGCCCTCGGTTCCATCGGTACGGCCCTCTACCGCCACGGCATGCCCTCGGACGCGCCCGCCCCGGCCCGGGAAACCCTGGGCGGCGCACTGGCCGTCGCCGCCGAACTTCCCGGGCGCGCGGGAGACGCCCTGGCCACGGCGGCACGCGAGGCGTTCATCGACGGCATGCGGGGCGCCGCGATCGCGGGAGCGCTGCTGCTCCTCGCGGCGGCGGTGCTGGCGGCGCTGGGCCTGCGGCACATCCGGATGCGCCCGGAGACGGAAACGGCAAACGCCGGAGAGGCTGACCGACTCAGCCCGTCCGGCGTTTGAGGACGGGGCCCGTTCAGGGCCGCAGCGGGGGTCCGGGGGCAGCGCCCCCGGGCCTCACACCAGGTTGACGGACCGCGCCGACGTCGCCCCGATCTCCGCCGAGACCTCGGCCAGCACCCCGGCGGGCACCGTGTCGTCGACGGTCAGGACGGCCAGCGCCTCGCCGCCGACCGTCGCACGGGCGACCTGCATGCCGGCGATGTTGATGCCGGCCTCACCGATGACGCGGCCGACGGTGCCGACGACGCCGGGACGGTCCTCGTAGCGCAGGACGACCATGTGGTCGGCGAGGGCGAGGTCCACGTCGTACTCGCCGACGGCGACGAGCTTCTGGAAGTGCTTGGGGCCGGCCAGCGTGCCGGAGACCGACACCTCCTCGCCGTCCGCGAGGGTGCCGCGCACGGTCACCACGTTGCGGTGCTCCGGGGACTCCGAGCTGGTGGTCAGCCGGACCTCGACGCCGCGCTCCTGGGCGAACAGCGGGGCGTTGACGTACGACACCGTCTCGTCGACGACGTCCTCGAAGACGCCCTTGAGGGCGGACAGCTCCAGTACCTTCACGTCGTGCTGGGTGATCTCGCCGTAGACCTCGACGTCGAGGCGGACGGCGACCTCGCCGGCGAGCGCGGTGAAGATGCGGCCGAGGCGCTCGGCGAGCGGCAGACCCGGCTTGACGTCCTCGGCGATGACGCCGCCCTGGACGTTGACCGCGTCGGGGACCAGCTCACCGGCGAGGGCGAGGCGGACCGACTTGGCGACGGCGATGCCGGCCTTCTCCTGGGCCTCGTCGGTGGAGGCGCCGAGGTGCGGGGTGCAGACCACCTGGTCGAACTCGAACAGCGGCGAGTCGGTGCAGGGCTCCTTGGCGTACACGTCGAGGCCGGCACCGGCGACGCGGCCCTCCTTGAGCGCCGAGTACAGCGCCTCCTCGTCGACGATTCCGCCGCGTGCGGCGTTGACGATGCGGACGCTCGGCTTGACCTTGCGCAGCGCCTCGTCGCCGATCAGGCCGAGGGTCTCGGGCGTCTTCGGCAGGTGGACGGTGATGAAGTCGGAGACCTCGAGCAGTTCGTCGAGGGACAGCACCTTGACGCCCATCTGCGCGGCCCGCGCGGGCTGCACGTACGGGTCGTAGGCGACGACCTTCATGCCGAAGGCCGACATGCGCTGGGCGACCAGGGCGCCGATGCGGCCGAGGCCGACGACGCCGAGGGTCTTCTCGGCCAGCTCGACGCCGGTGTACTTGCTGCGCTTCCACTCGCCGTTCTTCAGCGCGGCGTTGGCCTGCGGGATGTTGCGGGCGGTGGCGATGATGAGGCCGCAGGCCAGTTCGGCGGCGGTGACGATGTTGGAGGTCGGGGCGTTGACCACCATGACGCCGGCCTTGGTGGCGGCGGAGACGTCCACGTTGTCCAGGCCGACCCCGGCGCGGGCGACGACCTTCAGCTTCTTGGCGGCGGCGATGGCCTCGGCGTCGACCTTGGTGGCGGAGCGGACCAGGATCGCGTCCACCTCGGCGATGGCGGGGAGCAGTTCGGCCCGGTCCGCGCCGTTGCACTGGCGGATCTCGAAGTCGGGGCCGAGCGCGTCCACGGTCGCGGGCGACAGCTCTTCGGCGATGAGTACGACGGGTTTCGAGCTCACGTGAGTCCTCACAAGTCCAATGCGGACGGCCGTCCCGACGGCCGCATTCGGTGTCGCTGAGCCGCGTGGAAGACGCACGACGCTGTGGGCCTGACGCGTATGTTGTGCAGCAGTCTAGTGGCGTGACGCGGGTCGTCCTGCGCCTCTGCGGAAGGATCACCCGTCCGTGGCCGGACGGGATGGACAACACCGTGACACCGGCGTTGTCCCGGGTTCGCCGAAGGGGCCGGAGCGGCATCGCCCCGGCCCCCGGCAGTGAGACTTACGCCTCCTCGTCGACCCAGCTCATGAGCTTGCGCAGCTCCTTGCCGGTGGTCTCCAGCAGGTGCTCGGAGTCCTGCTTCTTGTACTCGTTGTACTTCTTCAGGCCGCCGTGGTACTCGTCCATCCAGTTCTTGGCGAAGGTGCCGTCCTGGATCTCGGCGAGGACCTTCTTCATCTCGGCCTTGGTGGCGTCGGTGATGATCCGCGGGCCGGTGACGTAGTCGCCCCACTCGGCGGTCTCGGAGATCGACCAGCGCATCTTCTCCAGGCCGCCCTCGTACATGAGGTCCACGATCAGCTTCAGCTCGTGCAGGCACTCGAAGTAGGCGATCTCCGGCTGGTAACCGGCCTCGGTCAGGGTCTCGAAGCCCGCCTTGACCAGCGCGGCCGTGCCACCGCACAGGACGGCCTGCTCGCCGAAGAGGTCGGTCTCGGTCTCCTCGGTGAAGGTCGTCTTGATGACGCCGGCGCGGGTGCCGCCGATGCCCTTGGCGTAGGACAGGGCGAGCGCGAAGGCGTTGCCGGAGGCGTCCTGCTCGACGGCGGCGATGCAGGGAACGCCGCGGCCCTCCTCGTACTGACGGCGCACCAGGTGGCCCGGGCCCTTGGGGGCGACCATGCAGACGTCCACGCCGGCCGGGGGCTTGATGAAGCCGTAGCGGATGTTCAGGCCGTGGCCGAAGAACAGCGCGTCGCCGTCCTTCAGGTTGTCCTTGATGTCCTTCTCGTAGACCTCGGCCTGGATCGGGTCCGGGACCAGGATCATGATGACGTCGGCCTCGGCGGCGGCCTCGGACGGGCTCACCACGCGCAGGCCCTGCTCCTCGGCCTTGGCCTTGGACTTGGAGCCCTCGTGCAGACCGACGCGCACGTCGACACCGGAGTCGCGCAGCGACAGGGCGTGGGCGTGGCCCTGGCTGCCGTACCCGATGACCGCGACCTTGCGGCCCTGGATGATGGACAGGTCGGCGTCGGCGTCGTAGAACAGCTCGGCCACTGGGTTATCTCCTTGTGTGCAGGTGTTGCGTCCCACCGTATGCCGGTGAGGGGAAGGGAAGTTTCGGGGTCTCGGAATGCGGGCGGCCGGGGTGTCCGCGGCCGCCCGATTCCGTCGTGGTGCGGACCGTCTCCGTCGCAGTACGGACGGTTTCCGTTGTCAGGCGGACCGGTCGAGTGCGCGCAGCGAGCGGTCCGTGATCGAACGGGCGCCGCGGCCGATGGCGATCGTGCCGGACTGGACGAGTTCCTTGATGCCGTACGGTTCCAGCATCCGGAGCATGGCGGTCAGCTTGTCGCTGCTCCCGGTGGCCTCGATGGTGACGGCCTCGGGTGAGACGTCGACGGTCTTGGCGCGGAACAGCTGGACGATCTCGACGATCTGGGAGCGCGTCTCGTTGTCGGAGCGCACCTTCACCAGAACGAGTTCGCGCTGGACGGCCTGGGTGGGCTCCAGCTCGACGATCTTGAGCACGTTGACGAGCTTGTTGAGCTGCTTGGTCACCTGCTCGAGGGGGAAGTCCTCGACGCTCACCACGATGGTGATGCGGGAGATGTCGGGGTGCTCGGTGACGCCGACGGCGAGCGAGTCGATGTTGAAGCCGCGGCGCGAGAAGAGGGCGGTGATCCGCGCCAGGACGCCGGGGGTGTTCTCCACCAGGACGGAGAGCGTGTGCTTGGACATGGTCTCTTCGGTCTCTCTCGCTCAGTCGTCTTCGTTGTCGCCGAAGTCGGGGCGGACGTCCCGGGCGGCCATGATCTCGTCGTTGGAGGTGCCGGCGGCGACCATCGGCCAGACCATCGCGTCCTCGTGGACGATGAAGTCGACGACGACGGGGCGGTCGTTGATGGAGTTGGCCTCCTCGATCACCTTGTCGAGGTCGGCGGGGTCCTCGCAGCGGATGGCGTAGCAGCCCATGGCCTCCGACAGTTTCACGAAGTCGGGGACGCGGGTGCCGCGGGCCTCCGGGTTGACGTCGTCGGGGCCGGAGTGCAGCACCGTGTTGGAGTACCGCTGGTTGTAGAACAGGGTCTGCCACTGGCGGACCATCCCGAGGGCGCCGTTGTTGATGACGGCGACCTTGATCGGGATGTTGTTCAGGGCGCAGGTGGTCAGTTCCTGGTTGGTCATCTGGAAGCAGCCGTCGCCGTCGATCGCCCAGACGGTGCGGTCGGGCATGCCGGCCTGGGCGCCCATGGCGGCCGGGACGGCGTAGCCCATGGTTCCGGCGCCGCCGGAGTTCAGCCAGGTGGCGGGCTTGTCGTACTGGACGAAGTGGGCGGCCCACATCTGGTGCTGGCCGACACCGGCCGCGAAGATCGTGCCCTCGGGTGCGAGCTGTCCGATGCGCTCGATGACCTGCTGCGGGGAGAGCGAGCCGTCCTCGGGCTGGTCGTAGCCGAGGGGGTAGGTCTCGCGCCAGCGGCTCAGGTCCTTCCACCAGGCGCTGTAGTCGCCCTTGTTGCCCTCGTCGTGCTCCTTCTGGACGGCCTGCACGAGGTCGGCGATGACCTCGCGGGCGTCGCCCACGATCGGGACGTCGGCGGCGCGGTTCTTGCCGATCTCGGCCGGGTCGACGTCGGCGTGGACGATCTTGGCGTGCGGGGCGAAGCTGTCCAGCTTGCCGGTGACGCGGTCGTCGAAGCGGGCACCGAGGGCGACGATCAGGTCGGCCTTCTGCAGCGCGGTGACGGCGGTGACCGCACCGTGCATGCCCGGCATCCCCACGTGCAGCGGGTGGCTGTCGGGGAATGCGCCGAGCGCCATCAGGGTGGTGGTGACGGGCGCTCCGGTGAGTTCGGCGAGGACCTTCAGCTCGGCGGTGGCCCGCGCCTTGAGGACGCCGCCGCCGACGTAGAGCACGGGGCGCTTGGCGGCGGTGATCAGCTTGGCCGCCTCGCGGATCTGCTTGGCGTGCGGCTTGGTGACCGGGCGGTAGCCGGGCAGGTCCATGACCGGGGGCCAGGAGAAGGTGGTCTTCTTCTGGAGGATGTCCTTGGGGATGTCGACCAGGACGGGCCCGGGGCGGCCGGTGGAGGCGATGTGGAACGCCTGCGCGATCACCTGGGGGATGTCCTCGGCCTTGGTGACCAGGAAGCTGTGCTTGGTGATCGGCATGGTGATGCCGACGATGTCCGCCTCCTGGAAGGCGTCCGTGCCGATCGAGGAGGACACCACCTGTCCGGTGATCGCGACCAGCGGCACGGAGTCCAGGTTGGCGTCGGCGATCGGGGTGACCAGGTTGGTGGCACCCGGGCCCGAGGTCGCCATGCAGACGCCGACCTTGCCGGTGGCCTGCGCGTACCCGGTGGCCGCGTGGCCGGCGCCCTGCTCGTGGCGGACCAGGACGTGGCGCACCCGGGTGGAGTCCATCAGCGGGTCGTAGGCCGGAAGGATCGTCCCACCGGGAATGCCGAATACGGTGTCGGCGCCGACCTCCTCGAGAGAGCGAATGAGGGACTGCGCACCCGTGACGTGCTCGGGGGCGGACTGTCCTCCGGATCGGGGCCGGGGCTGCGGGTGAGCCCCGGTGGCCTGCTCGGTCATCGGCGTTCTCTTCTCGATGCTGAGGGTTTTTGCGAGGTTTGGGCGATCTGTGCTGTTGCTCGGCAGGTGCCTGTGCAACAAAAAACCCCTCGTGCCATAAGGCAAGCGAGGGGAGCGCGTCGGTGGGGGTCGCGGGGAGTCCGGGTCGGTCCGGACGTCACCAGCTTCAGCCGACGCGCTTTCCAAGTACGAGAATTCGGGTGCGCATGGCACTGACCTTCCCTCCGGCGCACACTCACTGTCAAGTGGGTGGGACGGGAGTCTCATTATGTGAGCGCAGGGCCGTGCCACCACTCAGGACGGCCGGCAGCCCGGAGGCGACGCCGCCGGCGACCTGGCCGGCGGCGGGGCCGCCGACGCTCTTGGTGTACACCCCGGCGCCACCGCCCGCGAAGACTGGTTCGGCCGGACCGTGCGGCACCGGGTAGTGGCCGGTTCCGAGCGCTCTGCGCAGCCGGTACTCGTCCAGCGCGCCGGAGAACGCCATGCCCTGGCCGTGCGTGCAGCCCATCGCGCGCAGGGCGACGATCTGCTCCGGCAGGTCGACGCCGTCGGCCACGGACTTCAGCCCGAGGTCGGTGGCGATGCGCAGCAGCCCGCTGGTGATCTTGTGCAGGCGCGCGGACTCCACCACGCCCTCGACCAGGCTCCGGTCGAGCTTGAGGACGTCCACGGGCAGGCGCCGCAGTGCGGTGATCGCCGCGTAGCCGCTGCCGAAGCCGTCCAGCGCGATGCGGACGCCGACCCTGCGCAGGGCGTTCAGCCGGCGGTCCAGCTCGTCGAGGCCGACCCGTGGGTCGATGTCCGACAGCTCGATCACCAGAGAACCGGGGGGCAGTCCGTGGCGGGTCAGCAGGGCCTCCACGGAGCCCAGCGGCATGGAGCGGTCCAGCAGGCGGCGGGCGCCGATGCGTATGGCCACGGTCACGGAGAGCCCGGCCGCCGCGCGCTCGGCGGCCTGTTCGACGGCCTCGCGGAGCACCCAGCGGTCCAGTTCGGCGGTTCTGTCGCCGTCCTCGGACACGCGCAGGAACTCGGCGGGGGTGAACAGCACGCCCTGCGAGGAGCGCCACCGCGCCTGGGCGCAGACCGACGCGATCCGGCCGTCCGTCAGGGAGACCACCGGCTGGTGCAGCAGCGCGAACTCCCCGTCGTGCAGCGCGGCCCGCAGGCGCGTGGCCAGCTCGGCCTTGCGCACGACGTCCTGCTGCATCTGGGGCCGGTACAGCTCGACGCGCCCCTTGCCGCCCGCCTTGGCCCGGTACATGGCGAGGTCGGCGTTGCGCAGCAACTCGCCCGCGCCGAGGCCCGGCTCGGCGAAGGCGACGCCGATGGAGGCGTTGACCCGCACCTCGTTGCCGTCGATGAGGTAGGGCTGGGAGAGGGTCAGTCTGAGGCGGTCGGCCAGCTCTCGGATGTGGCCCTCGCGGGCGGCCCGGTCCCGGGTGCCGTCCCCGACGATCAGGGCCGCGAACTCGTCGCCGCCGAGTCTGGAGGCGGTGTCGCCCTGGCGGACGGCCTCGTGGAGTCTGCGGGCGGCCTGGACGAGCAGCTCGTCCCCGGCCTGGTGCCCAATGGTGTCGTTGACGCCCTTGAAGCCGTCGAGGTCGATGAAGAGCACCGCCGTGCCGCGCAGGGCGGCGCCCCGGTCGGAGGCGCGGCGGCCGGAGAGGGCCTGCTGGACACGCCGGGTGAACAGGGCGCGGTTGGGCAGGTCGGTGAGCGGGTCGTGTTCGGCGTTGTGCTGGAGCTGCGCCTGCAGGCGCACCCTTTCGGTGACGTCCCGGCTGTTGAAGATGAGGCCGCCGTGGTGCCGGTTGACGGTCGACTCGACGTTGAGCCAGCCGCCCCCTCCGGAGCGGAAGCGGCACTCGATGCGCGTGGTGGGCTCCTCGACCGGGTTGGCGGCCAGGAACCGGCGTACCTCGTGCACCACGCAGCCGAGGTCCTCGGGGTGGATGAGACCGGCCAGTTCGCTGCCCACCAGTTCCTCCGCCGGGCGTCCGTAGACCCCGGCGGCGGCCGGGGAGACGTAGCGCAGGATGCCGTTGGGCGCGGCGATCATGATGACGTCGCTCGAACCCTGGACCAGGGACCGGAAGTGGTTCTCCTTCTGGGCCAGTTCCTGGGTGAGGACGATGTTGTCGAGCAGCATGATGCCCTGCCGGACGACGAGCGCGAGCACGACGGTGCCGCCGGTCAGCAGCACCACGCGGTCGACGCTGCGGCCGTTGAGCACGTTGTAGAGGATGCCCAGGGTGCAGACGGCGGCCGCGAGGTACGGGGTGAGCGCGGCCAGCGACCCGGCGATGGGCCGTGCGGCCGGGTAGCGGCCCCGCTCGCCGCCCTGTCCGGGTCCGGGCAGGGCGGGGGGTGCGGCCGTCGGCACGGTGGGAGGCGCGGGCTGGTGCCCGGCGCCGCGCTGGCCGGGCACGTGTTCGCGCACCACGCGGGTGTGTCCGCCGGAGCCCTCCTCGTCCGGCGCCCGCCGCCCGCGCCGGGAGGCGGCCCAGGGGGCGTAGGCGAGCAGCAGGGAGCCGGCGAACCAGCCCGCGTCGAGCAACTGCCCGGAGCGGTAGCTGTTGTGCAGCAGCGGTGAGGTGAACAAGGCGTCGCACATCACCGTCAGGGCCAGCGCGCCGATGGCCGTGTTGACGGCGGATCTGCAGACGGGCGACCGTCGGAAGTGCAGCGCGAGCACCATGCTGACCAGGGCGATGTCGAGCAGCGGATAGGCCACCGAGAGCGCGGAGTGGGCGACGCTCGACCCGCCCTCGGCCTTCGCCGCCTGGGCGAGCGCCAGGCTCCAGGCCAGGGTCAGCAGCGAACCGCCGATGAGCCAGGCGTCCAGGCCCAGGCAGATCCACCCGGCCTTGGTCACCGGCCGCTTGGCCAGCACGAGGAGTCCGACGATGGCCGGCGGGGCGAAGCACAGGAAGAACAGGTCCGCGTAGCTGGGGCTGGGCACCGGCACCCGCAGCACGACCTCGTACCACCCCCAGACCGCGTTGCCGAGGGAGGCCATCGCCGAGGAGAGGGCGAAGAGCAGCCAGGCCGGTCGAAAGCGGACGCGGCGCCCGCGGGCGTAGAGGAAGCAGGAGACGGCGGCGGCGGCCGCGGCGGCGCTCAGCCCGAAGTCGCCCATGATCTTGGCGATGTACTCGGAACCCCAGCCGAGCGCGGCACCGACGGCGTAGCCCGCGCAGACCAGGGCCAGCACGAGCTGGCGGACCAGGGGCGTCGCGCCGGAGGCGGACGGCCGGGTCAGCAGCGGCCCGGGCGAGGCCTGGCCGCGCAGCGTTCCGTCCAGCGTGGGAACGGGGGGCGGACTCACCGCGGCCTCCCGGTCCGCGCCGCTCCCGCGTCCCGCGCGCACCGGCACCGGCGGACCGGCCGCTCCTGCCTCCCGCGCTCGCCCGGCCGACGCGGGTGGGGGCAGGGCCGGTCCGGTCGGCCGGGGTGGCTGTGCCGACCCCGTTCGCGCGCGGTCGTCGCCGTCGTGCGGCAGGGTCGCCGGCGGCGGTTCCGCCGCGTCGGATCGTTGGTCCATAGGCCGTGCATCGCCCGTCGCCCCCCTCACAGTCTGAGATGTCCATCCCCGGCGCCGTACGGTGCGCGGCGCATCCCCTGTCGGACGATACACCAGTCTCGTCACTCAGGGACATAGGTTCTCTACGCTCCGTGACGACCAGCGGATATGCGCGCACCCACCGCAGCCGGGGGGTTGCGGAGGGTGCCCGGGACGGGTTACGCGCCCGTCGTCAGGATCACGTTGCGCAACGGCTCCCGGTTCACGAATCGGTTCAACTGGTCCACCAGCAGCCGCTTGGCGCGCGGCAGGAAGGCCGAGGTCGGCCCGCCCGCGTGCGGGCTGACGACCGTGCCGGGAGCATTCCACAGGGGATGGCCCGGCGGCAGCGGTTCGGGGTCGGTCACGTCCAGGGCCGCGGTGAGGCGCCCGCTCTCCAGTTCGGCGAGCAACGCCTTCGTGTCCACGACCGGTCCGCGGGCCACGTTGACGAGCAGGGCGCCGTCCTTCATGCGGGCCAGGAAAGTGGCGTCGACCAGGCCCCGGGTGGCCTCGGTGAGCGGGGTGGCCAGGACGACGACGTCGGCCCGCGGAAGCAGGGCGGGGAGTTCGGTGAGCGGGTGCACGGGGCCGCGCTCCGTGGCACGGGCGGAGCGCGCGACGCGCACGACCGGCGCGACCTCGAACGGCACGAGCCGGTCCTCGATCGCGGCGCCGATCGATCCGTACCCGACGATCAGGACCGTCCGGTCCGCGAGCGCGGGCCGGAACCCGCCGCCGGTCCACTCGCCGCGGTCCTGCGCCCGCACGAAGTCCGGGATGCCGCGCAGCGAGGCCAGGATCAGCGCGAGGGTCAGCTCCGCCGTGCTGGCCTCGTGCACGCCGCGCGCGTTGCACAGCCGTACGCCCGCGGGCAGGTGCTTCAGGCCGGGCTCGACGTGGTCGATGCCGGCCGAGAGGGTCTGGACGACCTGGACGGAGCGCATCTCGGGCAGCGGGCGTACGCCGATCCCGGTGGGCTTCATGTAGGGGACGACGTAGAAGGCGCAGTCGGCCGGGTCGGCGGGGTAGGTCTCCTCGCCGTCCCAGTGGCGGTAGGCGGGGCCCTCGGGAAGGCCCTCGATCTCGTCCGGGGGGATGGGCAGCCACACGTCAGCAGTCATGGTCAGGAGGCTATGTCAGGGGGCGAAGAGGCAGAGGTTAGGTTGGGTGGCCTGACGAGGGAGGGTCACGACCGGTGGAGCGCAGGACGATCGGCGCGACGGCACTCGCGGTGGGGGCCGTCGGACTCGGGTGCATGCCGATGAACTGGGCGTACAGCGCCTCGCGGCAGCGGGGCGACGAGTCGCTCAAGGCCGTGCACCGGGCCCTGGACCTCGGCGTCTCCCTGCTGGACACGGCGGACATGTACGGCCCGTTCACCAACGAGCTGCTGTTGGGGCGGGTGTTGAGGGAGCGGCGGTCCGAGGCCTTCGTGTCGACCAAGGTCGGTCTGCTGGTGGGCGAGCAGCACATCGTGGCCAACGGCCGTCCCGGCTATGTGAAGCGGGCCTGCGACGCGTCCCTGCGCCGGCTCCAGACGGACGTCATCGACCTCTACCAGCTGCACCGCGCCGACCCCGAGATACCCGTCGAGGAGACCTGGGGCGCGATGGCGGAGCTGGTGCGGGCCGGGAAGGTGCGGGCGCTCGGCCTCTGCGCGGTCGGCGCGCGGTCGGCCCGGCGTCCGGGGGCGCGGCTGCACGACGCGACGATCCGTCAGCTGGAGCGGGTGCAGCAGGTGTTCCCGGTGAGCGCGGTGGAGGCCGAGCTGTCGGTGTGGTCGCCGGAGGCGCTGCGGACCCTGCTGCCGTGGTGCGTCTCGCGCGGCGTCGGTTTCCTGGCCGCGATGCCGCTGGGCAACGGCTACCTGACCGGCACACTGACGCCGGGCCAGGGTTTCGAACCGGAGGACCTGCGGGCCCGCCACCCCCGCTTCACCGCCGAGATGATGGCCGCCAACCAGCCGATCGTGGCCACGCTGCGCCGGATCGCCGCCCGGCACGGCGACGGGGTGACCGCGGCGCAGGTGGCGCTGGCCTGGGTGCTGGCGCAGGGGCGGCACGTGGTGCCGGTGCCGGGCACCAAGCAGGAGCGCTGGGTGACGCAGAACGCGGGTGCGGCGGAGTTGCGGCTGACCGAGCGGGATCTGGCGGAGCTGCGGGCGCTGCCGCCGGCGCAGGGGTCGTGGGACTGAGGCGTACGGCGCCTCGTGCGGGCCGCCGCCGGATTCGGGATTCGCCGATCGGGAACCTGGGGAGCTCCTGCGGTGTATGACAGGGAGAACCCGCCGCGTCGAAGGGACCAAGATGGTGCGACGTCGAGCCGTGCCGGCCGTGCTGGCCGCCGCTCTCCTGCTGACGGCCGGCTGCTCCTCCGACGGCGAGGGCCCGTCCGGAGCGGACGGCGGCACCACCCCGCCCGGTACGGCGGCGCGGTCCTCGCCCGCCGGTTCCCCCAGCGGATCGCCCACCGAGGAGGCACCGCCCGCGAAGGGCTCGGTGAAGGTGCTCCGCACGGTCGCCACGGGGCTGGACAGCCCGTGGGGTCTGGCCCCGCTGCCGGGCGGTGACCTGCTGGTCTCCTCACGCGACGAGGCCACGATCACCCGCGTCGACGCGAAGACGGGCAAGAAGACGGAGCTGGGCGAGGTGCCCGGGGTCTCCCCGTCCGGCGAGGGCGGCCTCCTCGGCATCGCGCTCTCCCCCGGCTATGCCTCGGACCACATGATCTACGCGTACTTCACCTCGGCCTCCGACAACCGCATCGTGCGCATGCTGTACGACGCCAAGAAGCCGGCGGGCGAGCAGCTGGGGGCGCCGGACACGGTCTTCCGGGGCATCCCCAAGGGTGTGATCCACAACGGCGGGCGGATCGCGTTCGGCCCCGACAAGCTGCTCTACGCGGGCACGGGCGAGAGCGGCGACACGGGCCTGTCGCAGGACAAGGACTCCCTCGGCGGCAAGATCCTGCGGATGACCCCGGACGGGGAGCCGGCGCCGGGCAACCCCTTCCCCGACTCCCCCGTGTACTCGTACGGCCACCGGAACGTGCAGGGGCTGGCCTGGGACGACAAGCAGCGGCTGTTCGCCTCGGAGTTCGGTCAGGACACCTGGGACGAGCTGAACGCGATCAAGCCGGGTGACAACTACGGCTGGCCCGAGGCGGAGGGCAGGGGCGGAGGCTCCGGGTTCCACGACCCCCTCGCCCAGTGGCACACCGACGAGGCCTCCCCCAGCGGCATCGCCTACGCCGAGGGCTCCGTATGGATGGCGGGGCTGCGCGGTGAGCGGCTGTGGCGGATCCCGCTGAAGGGCACGGAGGCCTCGGCCGAGCCGCAGGCCTTCCTGGAGGGCGAGTACGGACGGCTGCGCACGGTGGCCCCGGCGGGCGGCGACAAGCTGTGGCTGGTCACCAGCAACACGGACGGACGCGGCGACGCGAAGGGCGACGACGACCGGATCCTGGAGCTGGAGGTGAAGTAGGCGACCGGCTACTCGTCCTCCGGGGCCGTGCTCTCCGCCCGGTCGGCGCGCGGCCGGTGGACGACGACCTTGCCCGAGCTGAGGTCTATCGGGCCGTGGCCCGGGTCGCCGTCGCCGACGTCCTCGCGGGTCAGTTCCAGGCGGTTCTGCTCGTCGCGGGTGTGTTTCCGGCCGGGGTTGAACAGTTCCTCGAACGCGTTGAACACGGTGCCTCCGTCGCTCGGCGTCCCTTACAGCGTAAGCCTCACTCCGGCGAACCGGACGTGAGCCGTTCGGCGGGGAACAGCGCCAGCCGGTGGGCCACGGCCGCCGCCTCGCCGCGGCCGGAGACGCCGAGCTTGGCCAGGATGTTGGAGACGTGGACGCTCGCCGTCTTGGGCGAGATGAAGAGTTCCCCGGCTATCTGGCGGTTGGTGCGGCCCTCGGAGACCAGCCGCAGCACGTCGCGCTCCCGTCCCGTGAGGCCCAGGGCCTCGGCCGGGTCCGTCGGCCCGGACGGGGCCGCCGGTTCGCCGGCGTGGCCCAGCGTGAGGCGGGCGCGGCGGCCGAGCAGGGCGACGGCGTCGGACAGCGGGCGGGCGCCGAGGTGGTCGGCGACGGTACGGGCCAGCCGCAGCAGCTCCGTGGCGCGGGCCCGCTCGTCCTCGCCGCCGGTGGCCAGGAGGGCGCCGGCCAGTCGGTGCCGTACGCGGGCGAGGTCGTAGGGACGCTCCAGGCACTCGAAGGCCGTGACGGCCTCCGACCAGAGCTGCGGGGTGTCGCGGCCGTGGGCCCGGAGGAGTTCGGCGCGGACCCACCGCTCGTGGGCGGCCCAGACCGGAGCTCCCGTCGTCAGGTGCTTCGCGGCCCCGGCGAGGCGCTCGAGGATGTCGGCGCGGCCCTCTTCGGCGGCCGGCAGAGCGCGGGCGTCGGCCTCCGCCGCGGCGGCGGACAGCAGCAGGGGCCAGCCGTAGCGCTGGGTTCCGGGCGGGAAGCCCGCGTCCAGGACGCGGACGAGTTCTGCGCGGGCGTCTGCGAGGCGGCCCTCGGCCGCGGCGATGCCTATGGCGAGGGCGGCCAGCGGCAGTTGGTACTGCGGCATGGGGTCGTGGGTGCCGTAGGCGGCGCGGGCCTCGGCGAGCAGCCGGGCGGCCTCGGCCCGCTCGCCGCGGGCGAGGGCGACGGCGGCGCGTTTGAGCGCGGCGCCACCGCGGGGTGCGGGGCTGCGGCCCGGCGCCCCGGCCCGGTCCGCCGCTTCGAGGGCCTCGTCCCAGCGGCCCAGGGAGATCAGCGACTCGGCGAGGTTCCCCCAGACCCAGGCCTCGGACTCCAGCAGGCCCATCCGCCGGGTGAGGTCGACGCCCTCGCGCAGGATGCCGAGCGCCTCCCGGGAGCGGCCGACGCTCTCCAGGGACGAGGGCAGGTTGACGTGGCTGCGGGCCACCACGACGGAGCGGTCCTGCGCCACCACCAGGTCCCTGACCTGGAACATCTCGGCGAGTCCCGCGTCGATCTGCCCCGCGTCCACCATTAGGCCGCCCAGCGTGAGCCGGGCGTTGAGCTCGATCTCGTCGGCGCCCACCATGCGCGCGTACTCGACGGCCCGTTCGGCGGCCGTCATCGCGTCGGGGCCGGGCGAGTGGAGCATCGACCAGTTGGCCGCCATGGCCAGCACCTCGGCGTGCACCTGGGAGGGCGGCAGCCCGCGGACCAGTTCCTGGGCGATGCCGAGCTCCCGCCAGCCGTCGCCGCGGCCCTGGGCCTGGACGAGGAGCGAGCGCTGGGTCCAGAACCAGGCGGCGCGCTGCGGGTCCCGGCCGCTCGCGCCCGTCCCGGCGGCCGGGTCCTGCTCGTCCTCCAGCAGACGCAGGGCCCGCTTGGTGATCTTCATCGCGCGCTCGCGCTCCCCGCACAGCCGCCCGGCGACGGCCGCCTCGGCCATCAGGTCCAGGTAGCGCAGGGGTGTGGTGGCCGGGTCACAGCCGCAGGGAGGGTAGACCTCGGTGTAGTCCACGGGGCGCAGGGTGGCGCGTACGTCGTCGGGGACGGAGTCCCACAGCTCCATCGCGCGTTCCAGCAGCCGCAGCTGCTCGGAGTAGGCGTGCCGGCGGCGGGCCTCGACGGAGGCGTCCAGGACGGCGGGCAGCGCCTTGGCGGGGTCGTGGGCGTGGTACCAGTAGCTGGCCAGGCGCATCACGCGCTCGGCGGCGGGCACCAGCGTGGGATCGGCGTCCAGGGCCTCGGCGTAGCGCCGGTTGAGGCGGGAGCGTTCGCCGGGGAGCAGGTCGTCGCCGACGGCCTCGCGGACCAGGGAGTGGCGGAAGCGGTAGCCGTCGCCGTCGGGCGCGGGGAGCAGGATGTTGGCGTTGACCGCGGAGCGCAGCGCTTCGATGAGGTCGTCCTCGGCGAGCTGCGCGACGGCGGCCAGCAGCCGGTACTCGACGGTGGAACCGCCCTCGGCGACGATCCGGGCGACCCGCTGGGCGCTCTCGGGCAGGGCTTCCACGCGGACCAGGAGCAGGTCGCGCAGGGAGTCGGTGAGACCGGTGCAGCTGCCCTCGTGGGCGGCGACGGCGAGTTCCTCGACGAAGAACGCGTTGCCGTCGGAGCGTTCGAAGATCGCGTCCACCTGGAGCGGGTCGGGTTCGTGGGCGAGGATCCCGGCGATCTGGCGGCCCACCTCGTCGCGGGTGAAGCGGCCGAGTTCGAGGCGGCGGACGGTGCGCAGCCGGTCCAGCTCGGCGAGCAGGGGGCGCAGCGGGTGGCGGCGGTGGATGTCGTCGGAGCGGTAGGTGGCGAGGACGACGAGGCGGCCGGTGCGCAGGGTGCGCAAGAGGTAGGCGACCAGGTGGCGGGTGGAGGCGTCGGCCCAGTGCAGGTCCTCCAGGACGAGGACGACGGTGCGCCGGGCGGCCACGCGTTCCAGCAGCCGTGCGGTGAGTTCGAAGAGCCGCGCCATGCTCTCCTCGTCGTGCCGGCCGCCGCCGGTGACCGGGGCGCCCTCGGCCAGTTCCGGCAGCAGCCGGGCCAGCTCCTCCTCCTGCCCGGCGGCCGCGGCGGCCAGCTCCTCGGGCAGGTGGCGGCGCAGGGCGCGCAGGGCGGTGGAGAACGGCGCGAAGGGCAGCCCGTCGGCACCGATCTCGACACAGCCGCCCAGTGCGACCACGGCTCCCTGCCGGCCCGCGGCGGCGGCGAACTCCTCGACGAGGCGGGTCTTGCCGACGCCTGCCTCGCCGCCGAGCAGCAGCGCCTGCGGCTCTCCTTGGGATGCGGACGCCCCGGGGGCGCCGCCGGCGGCGCGGGCGAGCGCGTCGTTCAACGTGTCCAGTTCGCCGGTGCGGCCGACGAACACGGGACTGACGGACCTGGTCTCCACGGAGCCGAGCATCGCACGGGGGTACGACATCGGGTCACCGGTTTTCGGCAGGCGGACGGCGACGGGAACGACGGCGGGGAGGGAGGCCGTGCGGCCTCCCTCCCCGGCTCCCCCGTTCACGCGACCCGGGCGAACCGGGGCCGGCGCTGTCGCGGCGTATGGCTCTCGGCCTCGACGGCGCCCTGCCGTTCCCGGCGGCGGGCGGCGCGGCGGGCCCGGACCACCTCGCGGGCCAGCCGGGCCTCGTCGGCACGGCGGATCAGCTCGGCGGAGCGGTACTGCTGGATCTCGTACTCGTACACGGTGTGTCCCCTCGGTGAGTGCCGGTTTCGGCTTCGCTCGTTCGCGATGCCTCAACCTTCGTCTCCCAGGGGGTGTCGCCGCATCGGGCAAGTTCCGCATCTTCGGCACCGCTCGGGGCCTTAGACGTGGGTGAGGGGTCTTAGGGCGCCCGTCGCGGGGGTGCGCTTGCCCTAAGACCCCTCGGATGTGCCTGGTCAGCCGGTGGAGGGCAGCCCCAGCAGGACGTCCGTGTACTTCAGGACGGCCAGGAGCAGACCGATGACGCCGAGCGCGACGCCCGCCCAGGCGACCGACTTGATCCACGGGGCCTGCGGGCGGCCCGGCGCGCCGAACGCGGGGCGGGCCAGCACGACGACGCCGACGATCAGCGCCACCAGGGCGAAGACGCCGCCCCACATCGCGGTGGCCTGCCAGGCGTTGCCGTAGCCCTTCTCGATCAGCGTGCCGACGTTCGAGGACGAGGAGGTCTGCAGCTGGCCCATCAGCGACTCGCGCGCGGAGGCCACGGTGCCGACCCAGCTGCCGGTCAGGGAGACGATGCCGAGACCGGCGGAGACGACGGCGCCCGCGCCCTGGCCCACCCCGGTGGGCCCGGCCCCGGCCGCGTCGGCGTCGTCGGTCTTGTCGGTGACGTCGGCGTCCGCTTCCGGGCCGGCACCGTCGGGGGTGCCGGCCTCGGCCGCTTCGGGGGCTTCAGCGGCCTCGGCGGACTCGGCGGCGTTCGTCACCTCGTCGGTCTTGTGCTCGTCGGTCTTCACGCCGGTCTGGTCCACTGTCTTCGTTCCCATGCCTCGCACCGTACGGACGCTGTCTGAGAGGTCCCTTAATGATCCTTTTGAGCGGCACGCTCGCGTGCCTCGCGGGCGGCCCGCCACTCGGGTGCGAGCACCGCCCACACCTCGATGTCCTGACGGACGCCCCGGTAGGGGGCGCTCTCGCGCAGCACGCCCTCACGCATCATGCCGAGTCGCCGCGCGGCGTTGACACTCGGGGTGTTCGCGGACGAGGCGTGCCACTCCACGCGGTGCATGCCGCGCTCGTCGAAGGCCCAGTCGATCAGGACGCGGGCACCTCGGGTGACCAGGCCGCGGCCCGTTCCGGCGGGCTCCAGCCAGCAGCCGATCTCGCAGACCCCGGTGGCGGCGTCGAAGACGCGGTAGAGCAGACCGCCGACGAGCACGCCGTCCAGCCACAGCCCGTGCAGGAAGCCGCTGTCGGCGGCGTGCCGGTCGGCGTAGGACTGGAGCACCTCGCGGGCGGAGTCGACGTCGGTCGCCTTCGCGCCGAAGGGTATGTGCCGCGTGATGAACTCCCGGCCCCGGTCCAGGTGGGCCAGGAACTCCTCGGCGTGCCAGGTCTCCAGGGGTCGCAGTTCGGCTCCGTCGTCACCCAGTGATATCGCGTACATCGCGCTGCCGTTCCTCCTCCGCCTCCGCGAGGACGTCCGCCACTTCGGCGTCCGTCGCCGCGGCCAGCCTCTCATGGGCGGCCCGGCACTCGGGCGGCTCGATGCTGATGCGCGGCAGGAGGGCGTCCAGGCGGCGCGGCAGCCACCAGTTGGCGCGGCCGAGCAGGTGCATCAGGGCGGGCACCAGGAGGGTGCGCAGCACGAAGGCGTCCAGGGCGACGGCGGCGGCGAGCGCGATGCCGAACATGGCGATCACCCGGTCGCCGCTGAGGACGAAGGCGAGGAAGACCGAGATCATGATGACGGCGGCGGAGTTGATCACGCGGCCGGTCTCCGCGAGCCCGACCCGGACGGCGCGGCGGTTGTCGCCGGTCTCCAGCCACTCCTCGTACATCCGGCTGACGAGGAAGACCTGGTAGTCCATGGAGAGCCCGAAGAGCACCGAGACCATGATCACGGGCAGGAAGGGTTCGACCGGGCCCGCGCTGCCGAGGCCGAGCAGTTCGCTCCCCCAGCCCCACTGGAAGATCGCCACGACCACGCCGAAGGCGGCGGCCACGGCGGCCACGTTCATGGCGGCGGCCTTGAGCGGGATGCCGACGGACCGGAAGGCCAGCAGGAGCAGCAGACACCCGAGGCCGATGACGACGCCGACGAAGAGGGGCAGCTTGCCGACGATGACGTCGGCGAAGTCGTCGTAACCGGCCGTCACTCCGCCCACGTGCACGTCGAGCGCGGTCCCGGCCTCGGCCCGCGGCAGCACCTCGGAGCGCAGCCGCTCGACCAGGTCGCTGGTCTGCTGCGACTGGGGAGCCGACTCGGGTACGACGGTGAGGTACGCGGCGTCGCCGCCGGAGTTGTACATCACCGGCGTCACCGAGGAGACGCCCTCGGTGGTGCGCAGGGTGGCGTCGAGGTTGTCCAGGGCGAGGCGGTCCTCGGCGCCGCGGACCTCGGTGACCAGGGTGAGCGGGCCGTTGACGCCGGGGCCGAAGCCGTCGGCGAGGAGGTCGTAGGCCTGGCGGGTGGTGCTGCCCTTGGGGTCGTTGCCCTGGTCGGAGGTGCCCAGGCGCAGGCCGAGGGTGGGCAGCGCGAGGACGGTGATGACGACGAGGGCGAGGGCGCCGAGCAGCTTGGGCCGGCGCTCGACGAAGGCGGACCAGCGGGCGGCGAACCCGGTCGGCACCTCCGGTTCGGGTCCGTGCTCGGCGAGCCGGCGCCGCTCGCGCCGGCTCAGGGCGCGCGGGCCGATGTACGACAGCAGGGCGGGCAGCAGCGTCACGGAGGCCGCGACGGTGAGGACCACGGTCAGCGAGGCGGCTACCGCGACGCCGTTGAGGAAGCTCAGCCGGAGGATCAGCATGCCGAGCAGGGCGATGCAAACGGTGGCACCCGCGAAGACGACGGCTCGTCCGGTGGTCGCCACGGCCTCGGCGGCGGCGTCCGCCACGGACAGGCCGCGTTTCAGTCCGCGCCGGTGTCTGGTGACGATGAACAGGGCGTAGTCGATGCCCACGCCGAGCCCGATGAGGGTGCCCAGCATGGGCGCGAAGTCGGCGACGGTCATGGCGTGACCGAGCAGGGTGATGCCGGCGTAGGCGGTGCCGACGGAGACCAGTGCGGTGGCGATGGGCAGCAGGGCCCCGGCGACGGTGCCGAAGGCGAGGAACAGGACGACCGCGGCCACCGCCACGCCGACGGCCTCGGCGAGGTGGCTGCCGCCGGACTCGGTGAGCGCTATGGCGCTGCCGCCCAGTTCGACCTGGAGTCCGTCGGTCTCGGCCGCCTCTGCGGTGTCGACCACGGCCCGCGCCTGGTCGGGGTCGATGTCCTGGGAGGCGGCGTCGAAGGTGACGGTGGCGTAGGCGGTGTCGGCGTTCTCGCTGACGAGGGGCGAGTCGGGGTCGTGGTAGGGGTTGGTGACCGCGGCCACCCCGGGCAGGTCCGCGACGCGGTCCAGGGTGCGGGTCATGGTCTGTTCGACGTCGGGGGCCCGGACGGTGCCGGACGAGGTGTGCCAGACGATGGTGTCGCTGTCGCCGCCGAGGTCGGGGAAGCGGGATTCGAGCAGCCGGTAGGCGCGGTCGGAGCCGGTGTCCGGGATGCCGTAGTCGTTGGAGTACGCGGAGCCCGCGACCGTCGCGGCCGTTGCCACACCCCCGAAGGCGAGCAGCCAGAGCAGGACGGCTGCGAGGCGATGCTGTACACACCAGCGTGCGAGGGCTGCCACGAACGTGCTCCCAGGGGTGTCTGATTGTCGATCTTTGACCGGGAACACCCGGAAAGCCGGGAACACCGGGAAGGGACGTCCATGGTGTGAACGGTCCGCAAAGAACGCATGAGCAATGCGGAATCACTCTTGCAGGCAGAAGAGATCCTTTGCGGACTTAGTGTCGTTCTTCACAACAACGGCCCTGGGGGAACTCGCCGTGCTCGGCGCGTTCCCCCAGGGCTCGTCGTGGACCGGGTCGACCGGGTGTCAGCCTTCGGTGACGCCCAGCTTCTCCAGGATCAGCTCCTTGACGCGGGCCGCGTCCGCCTGGCCCCGGGTGGCCTTCATGACCGCGCCGACCAGGGCCCCGGCCGCCGCCACCTTGCCGCCCCGGATCTTGTCCGCGACGCCCGGGTTGCCGGCGATGGCCTCGTCGACGGCGGCGGTCAGCGCGCCCTCGTCGGAGACGACCTTCAGGCCGCGCTTGTCGACGACCTCGTCCGGCGTGCCCTCACCGGCGAGGACGCCCAGGATGACCTGGCGGGCCAGCTTGTCGTTCAGCTCACCCTTCGTCACCAGTTCGGCCACGCGGGCCACCTGCACCGGCGTGATCGCCAGCTCGTCGAGCGCCTTGCCCGACTCGTTGGCGCTGCGGGCCAGCTCGCCCATCCACCACTTGCGGGCGGAGGCCGCGTCGGCACCGGCGTCGATGGTGGCGACGATCGGGTCCAGCGCTCCGGCGTTGAGGATGGACTGCATGTCGTTGCCGGAGATGCCCCACTCCTCGCGGAGCCGGTTGCGGCGCACCAGCGGCAGCTCGGGCAGCGCGGAGCGGATCTCCTCGACCCACTCGCGGGACGGGGCGACCGGCACCAGGTCGGGCTCCGGGAAGTACCGGTAGTCCTCGGCCTCCTCCTTCACACGGCCCGAGGTGGTGGACCCCGTGTCCTCGTGGAAGTGGCGGGTCTCCTGGACGATCGTGCCGCCGGAGGAGAGCACCGCCGCGTGGCGCTGGATCTCGAAGCGGGCCGCGCGCTCGACGGAGCGCAGCGAGTTGACGTTCTTGGTCTCGCTGCGGGTGCCGAACTTCTCGGTGCCGTGGGGGCGCAGCGACAGGTTCACGTCGCAGCGCATCTGGCCCATCTCCATGCGGGCCTCGGAGACGCCGAGGGCACGGATGAGCTCGCGCAGCTCACGGACGTAGGCGCGGGCCACCTCGGGGGCACGCTCGCCCGCTCCCTCGATCGGCTTGGTGACGATCTCGATGAGCGGGATGCCGGCGCGGTTGTAGTCGAGCAGGGAGTGCGAGGCGCCGTGGATGCGGCCCGTGGCGCCACCGACGTGCAGCGACTTGCCGGTGTCCTCCTCCATGTGGGCGCGCTCGATCTGGACGCGGAAGGTCTCCCCGTCCTCCAGCTGCACGTCGAGGTAGCCGTCGAAGGCGATCGGCTCGTCGTACTGGGAGGTCTGGAAGTTCTTCGGCATGTCCGGATAGAAGTAGTTCTTCCGGGCGAAGCGGCACCACTCGGCGATCTCGCAGTTCAGCGCGAGACCGATCCTGATCGCCGACTCGACGCCGGTCGCGTTGACGACCGGGAGCGCGCCGGGCATGCCGAGGCAGACGGGGCAGGTCTGGGTGTTCGGGTCGGCGCCGAGCGCGGTCGAACAGCCGCAGAACATCTTGGTCTTGGTGCCGAGTTCGACATGGACCTCGAGGCCCATGACGGGGTCGTACGACGCGAGTGCGTCCTCGTACGACACCAGGTCGGTCGTGGTGGTCACGGTGTAACTTCCCTCTCAGCCCAGCAGGACGTCGTCGTCGCCGAGGCGCTTCAGCTCGCGGTAGAGGATGGCGAGGTTGGTGACGACGGCGGCGCCGGTCACGACGGCGTCGAGCAGCCGCAGCGTGTCGCTCTCGCCACGCGCCTTCTTGATCTGCTTGTAGACCCCGACGGCGCCGAACGCCGAGGTGGCCATCGAGACGTACAGACCGGACTTGGACTTCTTGAAACCCTTGGCCTTGGACAGTGCGCTCACAGCGACGGTGCCTCCTCGATCAGCGGGTGGCCCCACTTTTCCACGAAGGCGGCCTCGACGGCGGCGCCGACCTTGTAGAGCCGGTCGTCCTTCATGGCGGGGGCGATGATCTGCAGACCGACCGGCAGGTTGTCCTCCGGCGCGAGGCCGCAGGGCAGCGACATGGCCGCGTTGCCCGCCAGGTTGGTGGGGATGGTGCACAGGTCGGCCAGGTACATCGCCATCGGGTCGTCGGCGCGCTCGCCGATCGCGAAGGCGGTGGTCGGGGTCGTCGGGGAGACGATCACGTCGACCTGCTCGAAGGCCCGCTCGAACTCCTGCTTGATGAGGGTGCGGACCTTCTGGGCGCTGCCGTAGTACGCGTCGTAGTAGCCGCTCGACAGGGCGTACGTGCCGAGCATGATGCGGCGCTTGACCTCGGGGCCGAAGCCGGCCTCGCGGGTCAGCGAGGTGACCTCCTCGGCGGAGTGCGTGCCGTCGTCGCCGACGCGGGCGCCGTAGCGCAGGCCGTCGAAGCGGGCGAGGTTGGAGGAGCACTCGGAGGGCGCGATCAGGTAGTACGCGGAGAGCGCCAGGTCGAAGGACGGGCAGTCCAGCTCGACGATCTCGGCGCCCAGCGACTTCAGCAGCTCGACGGACTCGTCGAAGCGCTGCACGACGCCGGCCTGGTAGCCCTCGCCGCGGAACTGCTTGACGACGCCGACGCGCATGCCGTCCACGCTGCCGTTGCGGGCGGCCTCGACGACCGCGGGGACCGGGGCGTCGATGGAGGTGGAGTCCATCGGGTCGTGCCCGGCGATCACCTCGTGCAGCAGGGCCGCGTCCAGGACCGTGCGGGCGCAGGGGCCGCCCTGGTCGAGGGAGGAGGAGAAGGCCACCATGCCGTAGCGGGAGACACCGCCGTAGGTCGGCTTGACGCCGACCGTGCCGGTGACGGCCGCGGGCTGGCGGATGGAGCCGCCGGTGTCGGTGCCGATGGCGAGCGGGGCCTGGAAGGCCGCGAGCGCCGCGGAGGAACCGCCGCCGGAGCCGCCGGGGATCTTGGTGAGGTCCCACGGGTTGCCGGTCGGGCCGTAGGCACTGTTCTCGGTGGAGGACCCCATGGCGAACTCGTCCATGTTGGTCTTGCCGAGGATGACGACGTCGGCGTCCTTGAGGCGCTTGGTGACGGTCGCGTCGTACGGCGGGATCCAGCCCTCGAGGATCTTCGAGCCGACGGTGGTGGGGATGCCCTCGGTGGTGAAGATGTCCTTGAGCGCGAGGGGGACGCCGGCCAGCGGACCGAGCTTCTCGCCGCGCTCGCGCTTCTCGTCGACGGCGCGGGCCTGGGCCAGCGCGCCCTCGCGGTCGACGTGCAGGAAGGCGTGCACCTTCTCGTCGACGGCCTCGATGCGGGCCAGGTGGGCCTCGGTGACCTGGACGGCGGTCAGCTCGCCGGAGGCGATCTTCGCGGCGATCTCGGCCGCGGTGAGCTTGATGATGTCGCTCATGGCTTACTCCTCCCCCAGGATCTGCGGCACCTTGAAACGCTGCTGCTCCTGGGCCGGGGCGCCGGAGAGCGCCTGCTCGGGCGTGAGCGACGGACGGACCTCGTCCGGCCGCATGACGTTCGTCAGCGGGAGCGGGTGCGAGGTCGGCGGTACGTCTTGGTCGGCGACCTCGCTGACGCGGGCGACCGCGCCGATGATGTCGTCCAGCTGTCCCGCGAAGTGCTCGAGCTCTTCGGGCTTCAGCTCCAGACGCGCCAGCCGGGCGAGGTGGGCGACCTCCTCGCGCGTGATGCCAGGCATGCAGCGTTCCTCTGGGTGAGTGTGTGGTCGGGGCGAATCGGCCGGGGCAAGTCGCTTGTCCGGGTCGGTGTGGCCCAATGGGTTTGGCCCAATCCTATGGGGCCGGGCCCCCGGGCCGTTAAACGGTTTCCCCCGGAGCGCCCGCGCGGCGTCGTGCGTCCCAGGCGGGGCTGCTCAGGAAGTGGTTGTCGTACAGCTCCTGGACCTCCAGCAGACTCTCCCGGGTGGCCTCGCCGAGGGCGATGCGCCGGAGGTGGCGGAAGTACTCGAAGCGCTCCACACCCGGCGTCAGGACGATGAGCAGATCGGCGTCGGCTCCGGGCACGGCGGCGAAGGCGTGGGGCTTGCCGGGCGGGACCACCACGAGGTCGCCGGGGCCGGCGGTGAGGACCTCGTCGCCGGAGAGGATGTCGGCGGCGCCGTCGAGGAGGAAGAACATCTCGGCGGAGTTGTCGTGCCAGTGCGGCGCGGCTCCGTCGGCGCCCGCGGCGAGGGTCACGCGCTGGGTGGACAGGGCACCGCCGGTGGCGCTGCTGTCGGCCAGCAGGCGCACGGTGGCGGGCGCACGGCCGACGACTTCGGCCTCGGCCTCGCGGACGACCACGGACTCGTCGAACTTCGGAACGAACAGCGACATTCTGGAACCCCCTCGGACGGAACTGCGGATGGACCTACCGGGTGCACCGGGTGCAGCGGGTGCGCTCAGACCGCGAAGAGCAGTCCGGCACTGATCAGGACAACGACCGCGGTGGCGAAGTGGATCCCGAAGGCCACCGCCTTCGTACCCCCGTGGCGCAGCACTATGAGCGTGTCGGCGAGTGGGATCAGGGCGACGCAGAGCATGAACCACGCCTCGGGCCGGGCGCCGGCGAAGGCGAGCAGCGCCAGCCCCACCACGCCGAGCACACCGTCCCTGACGCCCTTGATCCTCAGGTAGGCGGAGGCGTCGCCGCCCGGGTCGGCCGGGACGCCGTAGCCGGTGGCGGCCGGGCCGGGCTGGAACAGGAAGCGGTACCCCAGGAACAGGCAGAACAGGTTGAGCACGACGGCCAGGGTGTACGCGGTGACGGTCACGGCTTCTCCTTGCTAGCAACGCTAGGGACGAGAACGACGCTAGCAGAGCGACGACAGCATGGCTAGCGCTGCTAGAATCACGGTCATGTCGATTCAGACGCGCCGGGAGCGCGAACGAGCGGAGCGCGAGCGGCTGATCGTGACGGCCGCGCGGGACCTGGCCGAGGCGGAGGGCTGGGACGCGGTCACCACCCGCCGGCTGGCCGCCGAGATCGAGTACAGCCAGCCCGTCCTGTACAGCCACTTCAAGGGGAAGGGCGCGATCATGGCGGCGGTCGCGGTGCGGGGCTGCGAGGAGCTGACGGCCGATCTGCGGGCCTCGACCGCCTCGGCCGAGGGCGCGTACGGGCGGATCGCGGCGGTCGGCCGGGCGTACACGGACTTCGGACGGCGGCGGCCCGCGCTCTACGACGCGATGTTCACGCACCTGGTCGACCTGCCGTTCGCCACGCCCGAGGCCCCGGCCCCCCTTCAGGAGGCCTTCGGCGAGCTGCTGCGGTCCGTCGAGCCGTTCGCCCGCGAGGGCGAGGACCGGGCGCTGCTCACGGAGACGTTCTGGGCGGGCCTGCACGGCCTGGTGACCCTGATGCGCAGCGGCCGCCTCCCCGAACAGGCCCACGACCGCCGCCTCGCCCTGCTGGTCGAGCGGTTCGCGCCGCAGGACCCGATGGCCTGAACGGAGCACCGGGGTGCGGGCGGAGCGGGCCTGAGCCGGACGGCCGGGCAGGCGAGCCGGCCCCGGGCGAGCGCCCACCGGGCGGCGCGGCCGCACGGTGGGCGGGGGAGGGTGAAGGAGTGGCGCGCAGGGCAGGACGAGGCGGTCCGGGCGACGCGCGAGCGACGGGGTGCCCGGACCTGGCGAGCCGCGCGGCGGGACCGCGGGCGGGAGGGCAGGGCGCCTCGGCCGACGGCGCTCGGGCGCTCAGGCGCTCAGGTCACTCGTCGCTCGCTGCCGCGGGCAGGGCGGCGGCGGCCCGGACCCAGCCTCGGGATCCGCGGGCGAGCAGCCAGGCGGTGGTCTCCTCCGGGGGCATCGCGGCCGCGACCAGCCATCCCTGTACGGCGTCGCAGCGCAGGTCCCGCAGCCGCTCCCACGTCTCGTCGTCCTCCACACCCTCGGCGACGACGAGCAGACCGAGGGAGTGGGCGAGGTCGACGGTGCAGCGCACGATCTCGGCGTCCTCGTTGTCGATGGCGAGCCGGGCCACGAACGAGCGGTCGATCTTCAGCTCGCTGACGGGGAGCCTGCGCAGGTGGACGAGGGAGGAGTAGCCGGTGCCGAAGTCGTCGAGGGACATCTTGACGCCGTGCCCGGTCAGCGCGTTGAGGGTGTCGGCCGCGCGCTGCGGGTCCTCCAGCAGGACGTGTTCCGTGATCTCGAGTTGGAGCGCTCCCGCGGGGACGCCGTGCCGGGCGAGCCGCGCGGCCACCGAGCCCGCGAAGCCGGGGGTGTGCACGTCACGCGGGGAGACGTTGACCGCGACCGGCACGAAGAGGCCCTGGGAGCGCCAGCGGGCGACCTGCCCGAGCGCCGTCTCCAGTACGTACTCGGTGAGATGGGGCATCAGCCCGGAGGACTCGGCGATGGCTATGAACTCGTCCGGCGGCACCTTGCCGCGCTCGGGGTGCACCCAGCGCACCAGGGCCTCCAGGCCCGCCACCTGTCCGTCGAAGCGGACCTTGGGCTGGTAGTGCAGCTCGACCTCGTGGGCGTCCAGGGCCCGGCGCAGGTCGCCGAGGAGGCCGAGCCGGTCCGGCGTGTTGGAGTCCCGCTTGGACTCGTAGACCTCTACGCCGGTGCGGTCCCGCTTCGCCTGGTACATCGCCACGTCCGCGCGGCGCAGCAGCCCTTCGGCGTCCAGCGCGTGGTCCGGGAAGACGGCGACGCCGGCGCTGGCCTCCAGGACCAGGGTGAGTCCGTCCAGGTCCATCGGGGAACTGAGCGCGGACACGAGACTCCGGGCGACCCGGGTCGCCGACGTGGTGGAGTCGGCGACCGGCAGTAAGACGGCGAACTCGTCACCGCCGAGCCGCGCGGCCTCCGCCCCGCGCGGCAGGGCCTGCCGCAGCCGGTCGGCCGTCTGCAGCAGCAGCCGGTCGCCTGCGAGGTGTCCGAGCGTGTCGTTGACCGACCGGAAACGGTCGAGGTCGATCAGCATCAGGGCGGCCCGGGCGCCGATGCGTTCGGCGTCGTCCAGCGCGCTCCAGGTGCGCTCCAGGAGCCACTGCCGGTTGGGCAGGCCGGTGAGCGGGTCGCGCAGCTGCTCCTCGGCGCGGGCGCGGGCGATCCACAGCGTGGAGTCGAGGGCGATGAGCGGGATGGCGAACAGCGGCAGCAGCAGCGGCTTGGCGACGGCGACGACGCAGACCAGCGGGGCGATGCCGAGCAGGGCGACGGCGACCAGGCCCTGTCGGACCAGGGCGGTGCGGGCGGCGGTGGGCAGGCCGGGGCGCGGGGTCTGCAGGTACCACAACAGGGCGCGGGTGACGGCGAGGTAGGCGACGGCGACGAGCACCACCTTGGGCGCCGCGTACACCCCCCAGGTGCCGGGGTCCCAGGGGTGCTCGACGGACGGTACGGAGCCGCAGACACCGAGGAGCAGCGCACCCGCCGCGATGCCGAGGATGTCCACCGCGCCGTGCAGGACGCCCTGCCGCCAGCGGCCCCGGCGGGCTATGCCGACCAGGACGACGACGGTGAGGCTGACCATGCCGGCCGCAACCCAGCCGTACAGCAGCAGGACGGCGAGGGTGAGGGCGGCGCCCGAGCCGGTGCCGCCCCACCAGCGGGAGCGGCCGAGCATGACCAGGTGGCCGACGACGATGCCGGACAGCACGGCCAGCGACCAGCCGACGGTGCCGGACGGGAAGAGGGCGTGGCCGTCGCTGAACGCCCGGTAGAAGCCGGCGCCCAGGACGAAGGCGGCGGTCGCGACGATCGCCGCGGGCAACGCGGGCCAGGACAGGTGCCGTTCGGCGTCCGCGTCGGCCGGGCCGTTGAGGTGTCCGGTGGTGTGGCCGGTGGCCTGCGGCATGCGGGTGCCCGTCGTGGGAGGCGGGGCGCCGCCATCGCGTTGCCCGTGCCACCGGCTCACGTGCCACGCGCCCACCATGCGACGCAGGCGCAGCCGTGAGCCCGCGGCGGCGCTCTCGGTCGGTTCCATTCCCGTCCCTCTCACAGCCGGCGGTGCCCACGCCACGCGGCCCCCGCCTCGACCACCTTCAACGGCTCCGCCTGGGAGACCCCTTCCCCTGTCACTCGGGGCAGGGGGTGCCCCGACCGCAGCTGGTACGGCGGGCGCACACCTCAACAGTAGGCCGCGGAAGGCTTCCAGGGGCACTGGTCGTCGACGGTTGCCCGAATGCCACCCGGCCACCCGTATGCATCTGATATGCGCCGATCGGGTGGCCTTCAACCGCTATTCCTCAGCCGAAAGCGCCACACCCGCCGCCGCTTCGGCTCCTTGTTCGAGCAGCACGGCGAAACCGTCCTCGTTCAGAACCGGCACCTTCAGTTGCATCGCCTTGTCGTACTTCGAACCCGGGTTGTCACCGACCACGACGAACGACGTCTTCTTGGACACCGATCCGGTCACTTTCGCGCCCCTGCTCTGGAGGGCGTCCTTGGCTCCGTCCCGGGTGAACTTCTCCAGGGTGCCGGTGACGACGACGGTGAGCCCTTCGAGCGGGCGCGGCCCCTCGTCCTCCCCCGTCGACCGGTCCTCCAACGGCACCCCGGCCGCCTTCCACTTGCGGACGATCTCGCGGTGCCAGTCCACCGCGAACCACTCCTTGACCGCGGTGGCGATGGTGCCGCCGACCCCGTCCGTGCTCGCCAGCTCCTCCTCGGTGGCCTGCTCGATGCGGTCGATGGAGCGGAACTCGCGGGCGAGGGCCTGGGCGGCGACCGGTCCGACGTAGCGGATGGAGAGGCCGTTGATGAAGCGGGCCAGCGGGCGGGTCTTGGCCTCCTCGATGTGCCTGAGCAGCGCGAGGGTGTTCTTCTTCGGCTCGCCCTCCTTGTTGGCGAAGACCGTGGCGATCTTCTCCTCGCCGGTCTTGGGGTCGCGCTTGGGCAGCCCGCTGTCGGGGTCGAGGACGTACGCCTTGATGGGCAGCAGCTTCTCGACGGTGAGGTCGAAGAGGTCGCCCTCGTCCACCAGGGGCGGCTCGGACGGCTCCAGCGGGCCGGTGAGCGCGGCCGCCACGACGCCGCCGAAGTGCTCGATGTCCAGGCACTCCCGGCCCGCGAGGTAGGCGACGCGCTCGCGCAACTGGGCCGGGCAGGCGCGGGCGTTGGGACAGCGGAGGTCGATGTCGCCCTCCTTCATGGCCTTCAGCGGCGTCCCGCACTCGGGGCACTTCGCCGGCATCACGAACTCCCGCTCGCTGCCGTCCCTGAGGTCGGCGACCGGCCCCAGGATCTCCGGGATCACGTCACCGGCCTTGCGCAGCACCACGGTGTCGCCGATGAGCACGCCCTTGGCCTTGACGACCTCCTGGTTGTGCAGGGTGGCGAACTCCACCTCGCTGCCGGCCACCGTGACCGGCTCGACCTGCGCGTACGGCGTGACGCGGCCGGTGCGGCCGACGCCCACCTTGATGTCGACCAGCTTGGTGTTGACCTCCTCCGGCGCGTACTTGTAGGCGATGGCCCAGCGGGGCGCACGGGCGGTGGAGCCGAGCCGGCCCTGGAGGCGGATCTCGTCGAGCTTGACGACGACTCCGTCGATCTCGTGCGCGACGGAGTGGCGGTTCTCGCCGTAGTACGCGATGAACTCCCGTACGCCGTCCAGGCCGTCGACCACCCTGTTGTGCGGGGAGGTGGGCAGGCCCCAGGTCTTGAGCAGGTCGTACGCCTGGGAGAGGCGGGTCATGCCCGAGTACCCCTCCAGGATGCCGATGCCGTGGACCACCATGTGCAGTGG
Organism: Streptomyces sp. CCM_MD2014; assembly: GCF_000772045.1. Taxonomy (GTDB): domain Bacteria; phylum Actinomycetota; class Actinomycetes; order Streptomycetales; family Streptomycetaceae; genus Streptomyces; species Streptomyces salinarius. The sequence goes on from NZ_CP009754.1 coordinate 2,751,796, forward strand.
CCGGGAGGCGGTGACGCGCGGGTCCTTCTGGCGCAGGGAACCGGCCGCGGCGTTGCGCGCGTTGGCGAAGGGCTTGTCCCCCGCCTCGTTCAGCCGGGCGTTGAGCTCCTGGAACTTCTCCATCGGGAAGTAGACCTCGCCGCGGATCTCCACGAGGTCGGGGACCTTGTCGCCCGCCAGCCGATCGGGGATCTCGGCGATGGTGCGGACGTTGGGCGTGATGTCCTCGCCGGTGCGGCCGTCGCCGCGGGTGGCGGCGCGGACGAGACGGCCGCGCTCGTAGGTGAGGTTGACGGCGAGTCCGTCGACCTTCAGCTCGCACAGGAAGTGGTACTCCTGCTCGCCCAGCTCCCGGGCGATGCGGTCGAACCAGGCGGCCAGTTCGTCGTCGTTGAAGGTGTTGTCCAGGGAGAGCATCCGCGTGGGGTGCTGCACCGCCGTGAACTCGGTCGCGTAGGAACCGGCGACCTTCTGGGTCGGGGACTCGGGGGTGCGCAGCTCGGGGTGCCGCTCCTCCAGCTCCTCCAGGGTGCGCAGCAGCCGGTCGAACTCCGCGTCACTGACGACGGGGGCGTCGTTCACGTAGTACCGGAAGCGGTGCTCCTCGATCTGCTCGGCGAGCCGCATGTGCCGCTCCCGCGCCTCGGCGGGCACGCTGGTCGTCTCCGCCTGCTTGTCGCCCTGCTTGTCGCCGGCCACCGTATGTCCTCCCGTTACTCTGGGTTGTCCGCGAGGGATTGTGCCGCCCGGACGCAGTGGGCGAGCGCGCGCCGGGCGTACTCCGGGGACGCGCCCGCGAGTCCGCACGCGGGGGTGACGGTGACCGCCTCCGCGAGCAGCTCCGGACGCAGCCCCAGCCTGCGCCACAGCGTCCTGACACCCATGACGCTACCGGCAGGGTCCGACAATGCGGTGTCCGTGCCCGGCACGACACCGGCGAACAGCCGGGTGCCGCCCTCGACGGCCTCGCCGATCGCGTCGTCGTCACGCTCGGTGAGGAGCGAGAAGTCGAAGGAGACGCCGGCGACGCCCGCCCGGCGCAGCAGGGCGAAGGGCACGTCCGGTGCGCAGGAGTGGACGACGACCGGGCCGCCGTCGTGCACCCCGGCGACCTCGCGGAGAGCCGCCTCCACCACCTGGCGGTCGACGGCGCGGTGGGTGCGGTAGCCGCTGGCGGTGCGGATCTGTCCCCGCAGGACGGCGGTGAGGGACGGCTCGTCGAGCTGGAGCACCGGGCGGGCGCCGGGGACGCGGCGGCGGATCTCGGCCAGGTGCAGGCGCAGGCCCTCGGCGAGCGAGGCGGCGAGGTCGCGGCAGGCGCCGGGGTCGGAGAGGACCGCCTCGCCGCCCCGCAGCTCCAGGGCGGCGGCGAGGGTCCACGGGCCGACCGCCTGGACCTTGAGCGGGCCCTCGTAGCCCTGGGTGAACTCCTCCAGGGCGTCGAGGTCCTCGCCCAGCCAGGCGCGGGCGCGCTTCGTGTCCCGGCCCGGGCGGTCGCCGAGCCGCCAGCCGCTGGGCTCCACGCGCGCGTACAGCTCGACGAGCATCCCGGCGGTACGGCCGATCATGTCGGCGCCGGGGCCGCGGGCGGGCAGCTCGGCCAGGAAGGGGAAGTCCTCGAAACTGCCGGTGGCTGTCTTGGCGGCCTCGCGGGCGTCGTGGCCCGGGAGGCTGCCGATGCCGGTGGCGGGGGCGAAGGTGTCGTTCACGGGGCAAGCGTACGCAGGGGTGCGGGGCTTGTTTTCGCCCCCGCCGCCCCTTCCCTGTCCCGTCCCCGGGGGCTGCCGCCCCCGGACTCCCGGCCTGGACGGCCTCGTCCTCAGACGCCGGACGGGCTGGACATTCCACCGGCGTCTCGAGGAAGCCCCTACCGTCCCGGGCGCACCGTCAGGTCGTTGACCTCCGCGTCCCTCGGGAGGTCGAGGGCCATCAGGATCGTGGTGGCGACGGACTCGGGGTCGATCCACTTCGCGGGGTCGTACTCCTTGCCCTCCTGCTGGTGGACCTTGGCCTGCATGGGGCTGGCGGTGCGGCCGGGGTAGACCGAGGTGACGCGGACGCCGTTGCCGTGCTCCTCCTGGCGCAGGGCGTCGGCCAGGGCCTTCAGGCCGTGCTTGGAGGCGCCGTACGCGGCCCAGCCGGCGTGGGCGTTGAGGCCCGAGCCGGAGTTGACGAAGAGCACGTGGCCCTGGGCGACCCGGAGCTGGGGCAGGAGCAGGCGGGTCAGCTCGGCGGGGGCGACCAGGTTGACGTTGAGCTGGTTGATCCAGGTTTTCGGGGTGAGGTCGCCGACCGCGCCAAGGTCGACGACCCCGGCGATGTGCAGCAGCGAGTCCACCCGGTCGGGCAGCGACTGGTGCGAGAGCGCCCAGGACAGCTTGGCCGGATCGGCGAGGTCGCCGACCAGGGTCTTCGCGCCGGGGAGCGCGGCGGCCAGCTCCTTCGCGCGGCCCGCGTCGCGCGCGTGGAGCACGATCTCGTCGCCGCGTTCGTGCAGGCGGCGGGCGACGGCCGCGCCGATGCCGGAGCCCGCTCCGGTGATCACATGTGTAGCCATGCCCGCCATGCTCGCACCACCGGCGTCCTACTCGATGCCCTGGCTCTCCTCCAGGTAGGCGAGCGCGCCGACCGGCTCCTCGGCGAAGAAGACCAGCTCGGTGAGGGGGCGGGGCAGGAAACCCTCGTCCTCCATGCGGCGGAACTGCTCCCTGAGTCCGTCGTAGAAGCCCGCGGTGTTGAGCAGGACGACCGGCTTGTCGGTGTGCCCGTGCTTCTTCAGCTCCAGGATCTCGGTGGCCTCGTCGAGGGTGCCGGTGCCGCCCACCATGATGACCACGGCGTCGGCCTTCTCCAGCAGCAGCCGCTTGCGCTCGGCCAGGTCCTTGGCGATCACCATCTCGTCGGCGCCCTCGCGCGCCCTGGCCGCCAGGAAGTCCACCGAGACGCCGAGCAGCCGTCCGCCGGCCTCCTGCACGCCGTCGGCGACGACCTTCATCAGGCCGACGTCGGAGCCGCCCCAGACGAGGGTGTGCCCGCCCTTGCCGAGCAGTTCGGCGAACTCCTTGGCGGGGCCCGTGTAGCGCTCGTCGAGGTCGGCGGCGGAGAGGAAGACGCAGATGTTCATGGCGTCCACCGTACGGCCCGGTCCGGAGGGGAAGAACCCGGCCTACGGGGACGCTGTAGTACGTGACGCAGACCACTGCCACCAGGAGGACGACCGTGACCAAGGGACTCAAGGGACACGTCATCACCGTCGAGCCGAGCGACCGGCACGTGCGCGTGGTGCACGACGGGCAGGTGCTGGCGGAGAGCGACGGGGCGCTGGTGCTGCACGAGACGGGCTGTCCCGACCGGTACTACATCCCGCCCCAGGACGTGCACCTCGACCTCCTGACCCCGTCCGACACGCACACCCACTGCCCCTTCAAGGGCGACGCCTCCTACTGGTCGCTGCCGGACGCGGCGGACCTGGTCTGGGCGTACCCGGACCCGAAGCCGGAGGTGGCGGAGATCAAGGACCACCTCTGTTTCTACGACGTCGAGGTGTCCTGAGCGATGAATCCGGTGCCGTAGGGCAGTCTGCACAGGCATGGAGATGACGACTGTTTCGCGTGACGGCGCCCGCATCGCCTACGAGCGCTCCGGGCGGGGCCCGGCGGTCGTGCTCGTCAGCGGCGCCATGTCGACCGGTGCGACGACGGCGCCGCTGGCCGCCGAGCTGTCGGACCGTTTCGACGTCGTCGTGTACGACCGCCGGGGGCGCGGTGAGAGCGGTGACACCGCGCCCTACGCGGTCGAGCGCGAGATCGAGGACCTGGCCGCGCTGGTCGAGGCGGTGGGCGGCGAGGCCTCGCTGTACGGCATGTCGTCGGGCGGCGCGCTGGTGCTGCGGGCGGCGGCGAGCGGTCTGCCGGTGCGCCGGGCCGCCGTGTACGAGGTGCCGTACGCCATGGACGACGAGGCCGTGCGGGCCGCGGCCGAGTACACCGAGCGGCTGACCGAGGCGCTGGGGCAGGGTCGGCACGGGGACGCCGTCGAGCTGTTCCTGCGCCACACCGGACTGGGCGAGGACATGATCCGGGGCGCCCGGCAGTCCCCCATGTGGGCGGGGATGGAGTCGGTGGCGCCGAGTCTGGCGTACGACGACGCCGTGCTGGGCGACGGCCGGGTGCCCCGCTCCGAGATCGCCGCGATCACCGCGCCGCTGCTGGTCCTCGCGGGCGGTGCGAGCGACGCGTGGTGGCACGAGGCCGCCCGCGCGGTCGCGGACGCCGCCCCGGAGGGCACCTACGGCACGGTGGACCGGCAGACCCACATGGTGGAGCCGGGCGTACTGGCGCCGGTGCTGGCGGAGTTCCTCGCCGGATGAGCCGGAGCCGTCGTACGCCCCGGCGTCGGCTCGGGGCTCAGGCGGCGCCGGCCGTCGCGCGCTTCGTGGACGCGATCGTCGCCGAACCCACCACGCGCGTGCCGTCGTACAGCACGATGGCCTGGCCGGGGGCCACACCCCGCACCGGCTCGGTGAAGGTCACCTCCAGGGTGCCGTCGACCAGTTCGGCCCGTACCTCGGTCTCGCCGCCGTGGGCGCGGAGCTGGGCGGTGTAGGTGCCGGGGCCGGTGGGGGCGGTGCCGCACCAGCGGGGCTTGACGGCGCTGAGGGCGTCGACGTCGAGGGCCTCGGCCGGGCCGACCGTCACGGTGTTGTCCACCGGGGAGATGTCCAGGACGTAGCGGGGCTTGCCGTCGGGGGCCGGGGTGCCGATGCGCAGGCCCTTGCGCTGGCCGATGGTGTAGCCGTAGGCGCCCTCGTGGGTGCCGAGCCGGTTGCCCGCCTCGTCGACGATGTCGCCCTCGGCCTTGCCGAGGCGCTTGGCGAGGAAGCCCTGGGTGTCGCCGTCGGCGATGAAGCAGATGTCGTGCGAGTCGGGCTTCTTGGCGACCGCGAGGCCCCTGCGCTCGGCCTCCGCGCGGATCTCGTCCTTGGTGGTGACCGTGTCGCCGAGCGGGAACATCGCGTGGGCGAGCTGCCGGTCGTCGAGGACGCCGAGGACGTAGCTCTGGTCCTTGGCCATGTCGGAGGCGCGGTGCAGCTCGCGGGTGCCGTCCTCGCGCAGGATCACCTGGGCGTAGTGACCGGTGCAGACGGCGTCGAAGCCGAGCGCGAGGGCCTTGTCGAGGAGGGCCGCGAACTTGATCTTCTCGTTGCAGCGCAGGCACGGGTTGGGGGTGCGGCCGGCCTCGTACTCGGCGACGAAGTCCTCGACCACGTCCTCGCGGAAGCGGTCGGCGAGGTCCCACACGTAGAAGGGGATGCCGATAACGTCCGCGGCGCGACGGGCGTCCCGTGAGTCCTCGATGGTGCAACAGCCCCGGGCGCCCGTGCGGAAGGACTGCGGGTTCGCGGAGAGCGCCAGGTGGACGCCGGTCACGTCGTGCCCCGCCTCGGCCGCGCGGGCGGCGGCGACGGCGGAGTCGACCCCGCCCGACATGGCGGCGAGGACGCGGAGGGGACGGGTGCGCTGCGGAGTGTCAGTCATAGCCCCTCCAGAGTACGGGGAGGCGGGAACCGGAGCGCGCGAGTATGCGTTGAAGATCGTATGGGGGCGAAGCAGGGATCCGCGGGCGGGTCCGCGAGCGGCGGGTCCGGGGACGGCGACCGGCGCATCGGGCGGCGGGCGCTGATCGTCGGCGGTGCGGCTGCGGCCGTGGGCACCGGTGTGCTGGCCCGCGACGAGCTGTCGCGCCTGTGGTGGCGGATGCCCGGCGTCGAGCGGCCCCGTGAGCAGGGCGCCGTCGACTACGCGGGCGCCCGCTGGGTGGCGGCGTCCGAGGCGAACTGGCGGCGGGCGGACCGCCCGGACGACTTCGGCATCGACATGGTGATCGTCCACGTCACCCAGGGCAGCTTCGACAGCGCCGTGCGCGCCTTCCAGGACCCGGGGCACAAGGCGGCCGCGCACTACGTCGTGGGGCAGGACGGCCGGATCACCCAGATGATCCGCGAGCTGGACGTAGCGTACCACGCGGGAAACCGCGACTACAACGAACGCAGTGTCGGCATCGAGCACGAGGGTTTCGTGGACCGCCCGCAGGACTTCACGGACGCGATGTACGCCGCCTCCGCGCGGCTGACGGCGGGCATCTGCGCGCGGTACGACATACCAGTGGACCGCGAGCACGTCCTCGGCCACGTCGAGGTGCCGGGCACCGACCACACCGACCCGGGACCGCACTGGGACTGGGACCGGTACCTGAAGCTGGTGCGGCGGGCGGCCACGAGCGGCCCGTCGAAGCCGCCGACAAAGGCCTGAGCCCCGACGCCGGCACTCGCGGCGGCGCCTACGACAGCCCGGCCGCCCTGGCGCGTTCCACCGCGGGGCCGATCGCCTTGGCGAGTGCCTCCACGTCGGCCTCGGTCGAGGTGTGGCCGAGTGAGAAGCGCAGGGTGCCGCGGGCCAGGTCGGGGTCGGTCCCGGTGGCCAGCAGGACGTGGCTGGGCTGGGCGACGCCCGCGGTGCAGGCGGAGCCGGTGGAGCACTCGATGCCCTGGGCGTCCAGCAGGAGGAGGAGGGAGTCGCCCTCGCAGCCCGGGAAGGTGAAGTGGGCGTTGGCCGGCAGGCGGCCCCCGGGTGTCGGGTCGCCGCCGAGGATGGCGTCCGGCACGGCCGCACGGACCGCCTCGACCAGGTCGTCGCGCAGGGCGCCGATCTCCCGGGCGAACCACTCGCGCTGCTCGGCGGCGAGACGGCCGGCGACGGCGAAGGAGGCGACGGCGGGGACGTCGAGGGTGCCGGAGCGCACGTGGCGTTCCTGCCCGCCGCCGTGCAGGACGGGCACCGGGGCGTACTCCCGGCCGAGCAGGAGCGCGCCGATGCCGTAGGGGCCGCCGATCTTGTGGCCGGACACGGTCATCGCGGCGAGCCCGGAGGCGGCGAAGTCGACCGGCAGCTGGCCGAAGGCCTGGACCGCGTCGGCGTGCAGCGGCACGTCGAACTCGGCGGCCACGTCGGCCAGTTCGCGGACCGGCATGATCGTGCCGATCTCGTTGTTGGCCCACATGACGGTGGCGAGGGCGACGTCGCCGGGATCGCGGGCGATGGCCTCGCGCAGCGTCTCGGGGCGGACGCGGCCGTACGCGTCGACCGGCAGGTATTCGACGGTCGCCCCCTCGTGTTCGCCGAGCCAGTGGACGGCGTCCAGGACGGCGTGGTGCTCGACGGGGCTGGCCAGGACCCGGGTGCGGGCCGGGTCGGCGTCGCGGCGGGCCCAGTACAGGCCTTTGACGGCGAGGTTGTCGGCCTCGGTGCCGCCGGAGGTGAGGACCACTTCGCTGGGGCGGGCGCCGAGCGCCTCGGCGAGGGTCTCGCGGGCCTCCTCCACGGTGCGCCGCGCCCGGCGGCCGGACGCGTGGAGGGAGGAGGCGTTGCCGGTGACGCTCAGGTGCGCGGTGAGTGCCTCGACTGCCTCGGGAAGCATCGGGGTCGTCGCGGCGTGGTCGAGGTAAGCCATGGTGCGGCCGATTCTACGGGGCGGTTCCGCCCCGCCCGGGACCAAGGTTGGCCTCGTCGCGCAGCGGCCCCGGAAGGGCGGTGCGGCGGCTCACAGGCTCCAGGACATCGTGTTGTCCGCGGACATGAACGCCACTAGGACCAGCAGGTCGGCGACGCCCAGGCCGAGACCGAGGAGGGCCCGGCCTCGGCGGGCGGTGCCGCGCCACAGGGCGATGCTCGCGAGGGCGATGGCGATCGGGCCCAGGAAGACGTTGAGCACGAGCAGGCCGAGGAGGCCGAGGACGAAGGAGGCGACGGCCATGCCGTCGGTGTCGTGGATGCCGGTGCGACGGGTGGTGCGGGGGCCTTCGGTGGTGCGGTCGGCCGGTGCGGTGAGCTGCATGGTGTTCTCCCTGCCGTGCGTCGGTGGACCGTGCGTCGGTGGTGGTGCGTCAGTGGGCGGAGGTGCTCCGTCGGCGGCCGTGCCGCTCGCGGAGGGCGAAGATGCCGAGCCAGACGGCGATCACCAGGCCGGCCGCGACCGAGAAGGCGAGCGGGGCGTGGGCGACGGTGCCCATGACCAGCCCGAGGATCAGGAGTGCGACGACGAGAAACAGCATGGAACGGGTCCCCCAGACTTCCGGACTTCCTTCCGGACTTCGGTGAACGGTTGTAGTTACAGTTGTTCACTGACTTCTCAGTCTAGCGCGCCGTCCGGCTTTTCAATTCCGGAGAACAGTTGTTAACTGCATGGCATGAGTCACACCCCCGGCGTTCGGCAGGCGCAGAAGCAGAAGACCCGGCAGGCGCTCCTGGACGCGGCGCTGGGCCTGCTGGAGGAGCAGAGTCTGAGCAGCCTGGGGCTGCGTGAGGTCACGCGCGCCGTGGGGGTGGCGCCGACCGCCTTCTACCGGCACTTCCGCTCCACGGACGATCTCGGCGTGGCGCTGGTCGAGGAGGCGCTGGGCAGCCTGCACCCGATGATCCGCACGACGATGTCACCGGCCGAGGACGACGACGAACGCATCGCCCGCGCGGTCGAGTTGATCGCCGGGCACGTGGCCGCGCACCCGGCCCACGTCCGCTTCATCGCGCGGGAGCGGCACGGCGGGGTGCAGCCGGTGCGCAGGGCGATACGGGAGCAACTGGCGCGGTTCGCCGAGGAGGTGAAGGCCGAGCTGGCCACGGACGCGTCGGCGGCGGGCTGGAGCGACGCCGACCTGCGCATGCTGGCGGGCCTCTACGTCGACCAGATGCTGATCACGGCGTCTTACTTCCTGGAGACACTGGACGCCCCGGAAGAGGAGCGCCGCCGGGCCGTCGGGACGGCACGGCGGCAACTGCGGCTGATCAGCGTCGGCCGCAGGCACTGGCTGGACTGAGGAGCAGCCGGGTCAGCCGAGCCGCACCCGGGCCAGCTGGCGGGACTGGGCGACCAGCCGGTCGGCGCTGTCCCAGACCTCGGCGTCCTCCTCCAGGAAGCCGCCGGCGAGGTTGCGCGTGGTGATGGAGACCCGCAGCGGGCCCGGCGCCGGACGGCACCGCACGTGCGCGGTCAGCTCGACCGTCGGCACCCAGCCCTTGAGCCCCAGCTCGAAGGCGGTCGGCGGCAGCGCGTCCACCGCGAGGAGCAGCGAGAGCGGGTCGGCGTCGCGGCCGTCGGCGAGGCCGAACCAGGCCCGCATCTCACCCCGGCCCGAGGGCTGCCCGAGCGCCCAGCCCAGGGTGGCGGGGTCCAGCTTGAGCATCAGCCGGTCGGTGATGGCCGAGCTGCCCTCGACGGGGGCGGGACCGTCCTGGGGGCCGAAGCACTGGTCCGTCGGCGGTATCGCGGGCGGCGTGGCCGAGGTGCGGACGTCGTCAGGCAGCGCGTCGAGGTCGCCGTAGGAGGCGAGGACGCGGATGCGCTCCACCTCGTTGCCCTCGTCGTCGTACTGGAAGAGGGAGGCCTGGCCGGTGGAGAGGGTGCGTCCCGTGCGGACGGTCTCGGTGCGCACGAGGGCCGGGCCGGGCTGGGAGGCGGTGAGGTAGTGCGCCGAGATGGTGAAGGGGTCGGGGTGCGGGAGGGCGTCGCCGAGGGCCCGGCCCAGGACGGCCAGCAGATAGCCGCCGTTGACGGCGTTGATGATCGTCCAGCCGGCGGACAGGTCGATGTCGTAGACGCCGGGGGCGCGCCGGGTGACGGCGGTGTCCCGGTCGAACTCGCTGTCGCCGATGGTGGCCCGTACGGCCGCTGCGGAGGCTGCTTCTGGCATGACTGCACGGTACAACAGGCAACTACTAAGCGGTAGCTTTTCGCGACCGTTCCCAGGCGCGCAGGTACGCGTCGAGTTCCGCCGCCCCGGCCACCATCGCCCGGCCACGGGCCGACACCCGGTCGTGCCACTCCCGCAGGGCGGCCTCCAGCGGCTCCACTCCCCCGGCCGCACGCACCTGGGCGATCACGGACGCGATCCGCTCCAGCGGGTAGCCGCCGCGCCTGAGCTGGTGGGCGAGGCGGGCGTCCCGGACGTCGGCCTCGTCGTAGCGGCGGTACCCGGTCACCGGGTCGCGCCGTGGGCGCACCAGGCCGGCCCGCTCCCAGGCGCGCAGGGTCGCGGGCCGGACGCCCAGCTCCGCCGCGAGGGACCCGATGAAGCCGCCCGCCGAACCCGGCACGTCCCCGGCGGCCTCGGGCACCAGGTCCCGCAGTGCGCCTTCCACGGCCTCCAGCGTCCGCCGGTCGTCGAGCAGCCGGGCGTGGCTCTCGTCGATCAACCGGAGCCCCTCGTCCACCGCGTCCTCGTTCACGGCCCGCATCACCGAGCCCGCCGTCCGGTGACCGTGGCCCGCCAGCAGGGCGAGGAACGCGTCCAGGGCCCGGGCGTGCAGCGCGGTGTAGACGCGGTAGCCGTGGGCCGTGCGCTCGGCGGCCGGGAGGATGCCGGCCGCCTCGTAGTTCCTGACGGCCTGCGCCGACAGACCGTGCGCGCGAGCCAGGTCGACCGGTCTGAGCTTCCCCGTGCTTTGAGGGTTCGCGGCCATGTTTCCCATGTTTTCACGACGAAGTTTCAACCGAAACTTCAACGATACCGTTGAAGCCATGGCCGAACGCATCGAGACCACAGCCGACATCGCCCAGCCCCTGGACGCGGCCGCTGTCATGCGGTTGTTCCCCGCCCCGCCCCGGCTGCTCGCCCTGGGCGAGCCCACGCACGGCGAGGACGCCCTGCTCGACGTGCGCAACGCCGCCTTCCGGCAACTCGTCGAGCGGCACGGCTACCGGACGATCACGATCGAGAGCGACTGCCTGCGGGGACTGTTCGTGGACGACTACGTCACCTGGGGCGCCGGCACCCTCGACGAGGTCATGGCACGCGGATTCAGCCACCCCTGGGGCCCGAGCGCGCCCAACCGGGAACTCGTGCGCTGGATGCGCGCGTACAACGAGGGCCGGCCCGCGCGGGAGCGGATCCGTTTCGCCGGCTTCGACGGCCCGCTGGAGATCACCGGTGCCGAGAGCCCCCGGCAGGCGCTCACCGCCCTGCACGGCTGTCTCTCGGCGTGGGTGGACCCGGACCTGCTCCCCTGCACCGCGAAGACGTTGGACCGCCTGCTCGGCGCCGACGACCGGTGGACCGAGCCCGAGGCCATGATGGACCCCGCCCGGTCCGTGGGGCGGTCGGCCGAGGCCGGCCGGTTGCGGACACTCGCCGCCGATCTCGCGTCGCTGTTGGACGAGCAGACGCCGCACCTGATCGCGTCCGCCTCGCGGGACGACTGGGAGCGGGCCCGCCTGCACGCACGTACCGCCACCGGCCTGCTGGCGTACCACTACGCGATGGCCGACGACTCCCCCGCCCGTATGACCCGGATGCTGGGCGTGCGGGACCGGATGATGGCCGACAACCTCGTCGCGCTCGCCGAGCGGGGGCCGACGCTCGTCCACGCCCACAACGCCCACCTCCAGCGCGAGAAGAGCTCGATGCGGATGTGGCAGGGACCGCTGGAATGGTGGAGTGCGGGGGCCCTCGTCAGCGCCCGACTCGGCGGGGAGTACGGCTTCGTGGCCACGGCTCTGGGCACGATCCGGCACCACGGCGTGGACACCCCGCCGCCGGAGACCGTCGAGGGGCTCCTGTATGCGCTCCCCGACAGCCCCTGCGTGATCGAGCCCGCACAGCTGGCCGGCGTCCTCGGCGACCCGCGGCCCGAACCCCGGGTGTCCCCCTGGTTCGGCTACGCCCCGTTCGATCCCGGCCACCTGGACACGGTCGACGGCCTCGTCTTCGTCAAGGACATGCCGCGTCCGTAGCGGGTCCGGGTCAGTCCCCCTCCACCACCGTCGACCTGCGGTTCCAGGCGCGCGGCGCCCGCCAGTGGAAGCGCAGCGCGAGCAGCCGCAGCACGAAGGCCGTGACGACCGCGAGTCCGCTGGTGAACGGGGTGAGCGCCTCGTAGCGGATGCACAGGGCGACCATCGCGGAGCCGACGATCGCCGGGACGGCGTACAGGTCGCGGTCCCAGCGCAGCAGTGAGGGCACCTCGTTGGCGAGCACGTCGCGCAGGACGCCGCCGCCGACCGCGGTGGTCAGGCCCAGGCAGGCGGAGGCGGTCAGGCCGAGGCCGTAGTCGTACGCCTTGGTGGTGCCGGCGACGCAGAACAGGCCGAGGCCCGCCGCGTCGAAGATGTTCACGCCGGTCTGGAGCCGCTCCACGTGGGGGTGGAGGAAGAAGACCAGCAGCGTCGCGAGCAGCGGGGTGAGGAAGTACCCGAGGTCGGTGAAGGCGGCGGGCGGCACCGCGCCGATCACCAGGTCCCGGAACAGCCCGCCGCCCAGCGCGGTGACCTCGGCGAGGACGGCGATGCCGAAGACGTCGAAGTTCTTGCGTACGGCCAGCAGCGCGCCGGAGATGGCGAAGACGAAGATGCCGACCAGGTCCAGCGTGTGCTGGACGGTGGGGCTGAAGAGTTGCTCGTACACCCTTCCATTCTTACCTGCCAGCGAGCCCCTGCCTTACAAACAAAGGCAGGGGCTCGCTGGCAGTGCGGGTGAGTGAGGTCACTTCCCCTTGGCGGGAGGCTCCTCCTCGGCGGCGGGCTCGTCGCCGCTCCCGGCGGAGGGCTGGTCACCGTCCGACGCGGCGCCTTCAGCGGCCTCGCCCTCAGCGGCCTCGCCCTCAGTCTCGCCCTCAGCGGCCTCGGTGGACTCGCTCTCGGTCGACTCGCTCTCGGTCGACTCGCTCTCGGTCGACTCGCTCTCGGTCGACTCGGCCTCGGCCGACCCGGCCTTGGCCGACTTGGTCTCGGCGGACTCGGTCTCGGCCGACTCGGTCTCGGCCGACTTGGTCTCGGCCGACTTGGTCTCGGCCGACCCGGCCTCCGTGCCCTCGACCTCCGCGGCCACGGCCGCCGAGGTCGCCGCCGACTCCGCCAGCGCCTCCTCCGACACCAGCTCCGCCGCCTCCTTCGCGGCGGAGAGCAGGACGACGTCCTGCGGGGCCTGGTCCTCGAAGTTCTCCGGGTGGTGGCAGGCCACCTGCTGGCCGGGCCGCAGCTCCTTCAGCGGCGGCTCGGTGGTGGCGCAGATCTGCGTCGCCTTCCAGCACCGGGTGTGGAAGCGGCAACCGCTCGGCGGGGCGATCGGCGAGGGCACGTCGCCCTTGAGCAGGATGCGCTCGCTCTTGGCCGCCTTGCGGGCCGGGTCCGGGATCGGGACGGCCGACATCAGCGCCTTGGTGTACGGGTGCATCGGCGACTTGTAGAGCAGGTCGCGGTCGGCCAGCTCCATGATCTTGCCGAGGTACATCACCGCGATGCGGTCCGAGACGTGCCGGACGACCGACAGGTCGTGCGCGATGATCACGTACGTGAGACCGAGCTCACTCTGCAGGTCGTCGAGCAGGTTGACGACCTGGGCCTGGATCGACACGTCGAGCGCGGAGACCGGCTCGTCGGCCACGACCAGCTTCGGGTTGAGCGCGAGCGCGCGGGCGATGCCGATGCGCTGGCGCTGGCCGCCGGAGAACTCGTGCGGGTAGCGGTTGTAGTGCTCGGGGTTGAGACCGACCACCGACAGCAGCCGCTGGACCTCCTTCTTGACCCCGCCCTCGGGCTCGACGCCCTGGAGCTTGAACGGGGCGCTGACGATAGTGCCGATGGTGTGGCGCGGGTTCAGCGAGGAGTACGGGTCCTGGAAGATCATCTGCACGTCGCGGCGCAGCGGACGCATGCCGCCGACCCCGAGGTGGGTGATGTCCTTGCCCTGGAACTCGACCTTGCCCGCGGTCGGCTCCAGGAGCCGGGTGATCAGCCGGCCCATGGTCGACTTGCCGCAGCCGGACTCGCCCACGACGCCCAGCGTCTCGCCGGCCCTGACCTCGAAGTCGATGCCGTCGACGGCGCGGACCGCGCCGACCTGGCGCTGCAGCAGGCCCTTCTTGATCGGGAAGTGCTTCTGCAGCCCGGTGACCTTCAGCAGGGTGTCACCGGGGGCGGCGTCCTTGGTGAGGGTGGTGCCGCTGGTCTGTGCGGGGATGGTCACCGCTTTGTCCTCTGCCTGGTCGCTCACAGCTTCGGCGCAATCTCTTCGGTCCAGATACGCTCCCGCTGCTCCTGCGACATGTGGCAGGCGGCCCAGTGCTTGCTGCCGACCTCGGTCAGCTCGGGGCGGACCGTGCGGGTGACGTCGTCCTTGGGCACGTCGGCGTACGGGCAGCGCGGGTTGAAGGCGCAGCCGGACGGGAGGTTGATGAGGGAGGGCGGCGAGCCCTTGACCGGGATGAGGCGTTCCTGCTGGTCGCGGTCGAGCCGCGGCATCGAGCCGAGCAGGCCCCAGGTGTAGGGGTGCCGGGGCTCGTAGAACACCTTCTCCGCCGGACCGCGCTCGACGCACCGGCCGCCGTACATCACCAGGAGGTCGTCGGCCAGCTCGGCGACGACGCCCAGGTCGTGGGTGATGATGATGACCGCGGAGCCGAACTCCTTCTGCAGGTCCCGGATGAGGTCCAGGATCTGCGCCTGGACGGTGACGTCCAGGGCGGTGGTCGGCTCGTCCGCGATGAGCAGCTCGGGGTTGTTCACCAGCGACATCGCGATCATCGCGCGCTGGCGCATACCGCCGGAGAACTCGTGCGGGTAGCTGTCCACCCGCTTGTCGGGCTGCGGGATGCCGACCCGGTCGAGCATCTCCACCGCGCGGCGCTTGGCGGTCTTCTTGTCCACCTTGTGGTGGATGCGGTACGCCTCCACGATCTGCTGGCCGATCGTGTAGTACGGGTGCAGCGCGGAGAGCGGATCCTGGAAGATCATCGCCATCTCGCGGCCGCGCAGCTTGCGCACGTGGTCGGGGTCGGCGGACAGCAGCTCGGTGCCGTCCAGCCAGATCTCGCCGGATATCTGCGCCTTGCGCTTGCCGTACTGGCCGGCGGTGTGCAGGCCCATGATGCCCAGCGAGGTCACCGACTTGCCGGAGCCGGACTCTCCCACGATGCCGAGGGTCTTGCCCTTCTCCAACTGGAAGGAGAGCCCGTCGACGGACTTGACCAGGCCGTCGTCGGTCGGGAAGTGGACCTTGAGGTCGCGTACTTCCAGGAAGGCGGTCGGCGCGGGCGAGGTGGCGGTGGGCTCGCCCACCGCTGCCCCGCTCTTGCTCAGTTCGGTCATGCGAGCCTCACTCGGGGGTCGATCACGGCGTACAGGACGTCCACCACGAGGTTGGCGATCAGCACCGCGAGAGAAGTGATCAGGACGACGCCCAGGATAAAGGGCAGGTCGTGGTTCTGGATCGCGTCCAGCACCTTCTGGCCGAGGCCGGGGAGGCTGAACGTGGTCTCGGTCAGGATCGCGCCGCCCATCAGGGCGCCGAGGTCCATGCCGAGCATGGTGAGCAGCGGGGTCAGGGTCGAACGCATCGCGTGCTTGCTGATGACGACCTGTTCCTTGAGGCCCTTGGCCCGCGCGGTGCGGATGTAGTCCTCGCCGAGGATCTCCAGCATGGTGGCGCGGGTGATCCGGGCGTACATCGCGGCGTAGAGGAAGGCCAGCGTGATCCAGGGCAGGATCATGCCGCCGAACCATCCGCTGAAGCTGTCCTCGAGCGGTACGAACTCACCGTCGATCCAGCCCAGTCCGTAGGAGAAGATCGCCAGGCTGAGCAGACCGGTGAAGTAGATGGGGAGGGAGACACCCGCCAGGGCGACGACCATCGCGCCGCGGTCCCACAGCGTGCCGCGCTTGAGGGCGGAGAGCACACCGGCGGCCACGCCGAAGATCAGCCACAGCACGGCGGCGCCGAGCGCGAGAGCCAGGGTCACCGGGAAACGCTCGGTCAGCACCGGCCAGACCGACTGCTCGGTCTTGAAGGAGTAGCCGAAGCAGGGCGCGGCGCACTGGGTCACGTCGCCGCCGGCCGCGTAGGTGCGACCCGCGAAGATGCCCTTGAAGAACTCCCACGCCTGCACGAGGACCGGGTCGCCCAGACCCAGCTTCTCCCGCACACCCTCGACGGCGGCGGGGTCCGCCTGCTTGCCGACGAAGTTCAGGGCGATGTCGACCCCGGCCCACTTGGGGACGAGGAAGAAGATGCAGAAGACCACCAGGATGATGACCACGAGCATCACTGCGGCGGCGAACAGCCGCCTGATGAGGTAAGCGAGCACGGGTTGCGGCCCGCTGCGCCCCGCGGGCCGCCGGAGGTTGTCCGGCGGCCCGCGGTCACGCCGCGCCGGCCTTCACCTGCCTTTCGTGCCGTACGGCGGGTGTACCGGTTACTTCTTGGGGTTCTTCAGGCCGATGTTCACGAAGTCGTACATACCGCTGTAGGCGTCGGTGGTGTACACGTTCGCGATGTTGCTGGAGCGCCAGTTGATGAACTTCTCGAAGACGAAGGGCAGGTAGTACGCGCCCTCCATCACCTTGTGGTTGATCTCGGTGGCGATCTTCTCCTTGGCCGCGTCGTCCTTGGCGGTCAGGTAGTCGGCGAAGAGACCGTCGATCTTCGGGTCGTCGATCATCGCGAAGTTGTTGTTCGCGCTGTCGAGGATGTAGTCGCTGTGCCACAGCGGCAGACCGTAGCCCTGCACGGACGGGAAGTCCGGGCCCCAGCCCATGATGATGATGCCGTAGCCCTTCTTCTTCACGTTCGTGGGGCTACCGATGACGCTGGCGTACTGCGAGCCGTCGTACTGGTCGATCTCGACGTTGATGCCGACCTTCTTCAGCGAGGCCTGGAGGGACTCGGCGGTGGCGACCTCGACCGGCTTGTTGTTGCGGACCGCGATGGTGGTCTTGAAGCCGTTCGGCTTGCCGCAGGCCTTCAGCTCTTCCTTGGCCTTCTCGACGTTGCCCTTCTTGTTGGCACCGGCCATCTCGTACGGGTCGTACTTCTGGCCCTCGGAGCCCGGGACGGCGGGCGGCAGCATGTTGGTGCCGATGTCACCACCGGCGATCGGGCCGCCGCGCGCGGTCTGCAGGGAGACGTGGTCGGCTCCGTAGAGCACGGCCTTGCGGCAGTGGAGGTTGTTGAACGGCTCCACGTTCTGCGGGAACGCGGCGTACCGGATGTAACCCGAGACCGGGTTGTCCAGGTTCTCCTTGTGCTCCTTCAGCGCCGTGGTGCGGCCCTGCGGGGACAGACCGGTCTGGGCCAGGTCGATGTCGTAGTCGCCGGCGATCAGGCGGGCGTCCATGTCGTTGGCGTTGGTGAAGAACTTGATCGTGATCTTGTCCGGGTACGCCTTGCGGACCGGGTCCGAGCTCTGCTTCCACTCGGTGTTGCGGACCAGGGTCAGGTCCTTGCCCGGGTTGTACGACTCGAACTTGTACGGGCCCGAGGAGAACGGGTGCAGACCGTACTTGGACTTGGTGTCCTTGTCCTGGCGGACCGGGGACGCCGAGGTCAGCGCGAGCATCTCCTCGAAGTCCGAGTTGGCCTTCGGCAGGTGGAAGACGATGGTCTTGTCGTCCGGCGTCTCGATCGCCTTCAGACCCAGCTTGTCCTTGGACTTGTCCTTGTACGGGCCCTTGTACTCGTCCTTGGGGTCGAGCACCTCCTTGAGGTACGTCGGACCGCCGGACAGCACGTCCTGCGCCCACACGCGCTCGATGCCGTACTTGACGTCCTTGGAGGTGATCGGCTTGCCGTCCTCCCAGGTGATGCCGTCACGCAGGGTGTACGTGTAGGTCTTGCCGTCGTCCGAGACCTTGGCGACGTCGGTGGCGAGGTCGGGGGTGACCTCGGCGCCGGTCTTGCCCGGCTCCGTCTTGTTCGTGACGAGCTGGCGGCTGTAGTAGCGGGAGAAGTTCCACATGAAGCCGTAGTAGCCACGCGTGGTGTCCCACGAGTCGGCGTCCTGCGTGCTGGCGAACTTCAGCGTCCCGCCCTTCTTGGCCTCGGAGGCCTGGGCGACCTTGTTGTTGGCGGCGTCGAAGCCGGCCGCGCCGTTCTTCGAACCGCTGCCGCCGTCGTCGTCGCCGCCGCCGCCGCACGCCGCCGTGGTCAGCAGCGCGGCGACCACTGCGGCAGCGGCCAAAGCCTGCTTGCGCCGCCCTGAGGTGCGTTGGGTAGTCACGATCTCGGATCCTCCGGATTAGATGAGAGACCCCGTGCAGGTGCCACGGGTCGCTTTGCGGTACGGCAGGTCAGCGGGATCCCTTCGGGTCCAACGCGTCGCGCACGCCGTCACCGAAGAGGTTGAAGGCAAGAACGGTGATGAAGATCGCCACACCGGGGACCACCATGTACATCGGGTCCGACTTGTAGTAGTCGATCGCGCTCGAGAGCATCTGCCCCCAGGACGACGTGGGCGGCTTGACGCCCACGCCCAGGAAGCTGAGCGCCGCCTCGGTGAGGATGTTGGTCGGGATCATCATCGTCGTGTAGACGATGATCGGCGCCACCAGGTTGGGCAGCAGTTCCTTGAACAGGATGTAGAACCGCCCGGCCCCCAGCGACCGGGCCGCCTCGACGTACTCCCGTTCACGCATCGAGAGGGTCTGGCCGCGGACCACGCGGCCGATGTAGGGCCAGCCGAAGAAGCCGATGACCACGATCATCATGAGCAGGCGCACACCCGTGCCGCTCAGCCCCAGCATGGAGTCCGGCATCACGGAGACCAGCGCGATGATGAACAGCAGCTGCGGGAAGGCCAGCAGGCCGTCCATGATCCGGCTGATGAGGGAGTCGACCCAGCCGCCGAAGAAGCCGGCGAGGACACCCAGAACGGTGCCGATGACCACGGCGACCATGGCGGACAGGAAGCCGACGAGCAGCGAGATCCGGGCGCCGTGGACGATGCGGGCGAAGATGTCACGGCCGTTGACCGGCTCCACACCGAGCCAGTGCTCGCCGCTGACGCCGCCCAGGGAGCCCGTGGGGGTGCCGAAGAGCGGGTCGATCATGTCCTCGTTGTACGCGTTGGGCTCCTGCCCGTACAGGGAGGTGATCAGGGGCGCGAAGACGGCGACCAGGATGAGGAGCAGCACCACGATGCCGCCCGCGAGGGCCAGCCGGTCCTTCTTCAGGCGCTCCCAGGCGATCCGGCCCAGGGAGCGGCCTTGTACCGACTTGGCCTCGGCGCCGGCGACCGCCGCTTCCTCTGCCGCACTCGGGGCCGCTTCCGCGGTCGGCTCGTGCAATGGTGCCGTCATCTGGCAGGGACCCCTCTCAACCGGCGGTAGCCGGCCCGCACTTGCCGCTGTAGCGGCGTGATCAGTCCGTCGTACAAAGGGGCGAGCATCCACCCCTTGTTGCGGGAGTCTTCAACGCTTTGGCGATCTGTAGCCAGAGCTGACGGGGAATGGATGCGCAACCGTGATGCTGTTCGAGGTGTTCCGTTATCCGGACAGTGGGTAACGGGGGCCGGACGGGGGCGAGTTGGACATCGGGGACATGAGGGCGCTTTGCGCCTTCATCTACGCGCGAAGATCCCCTCTTCCGACGGGCGGACGGCCCCCCGCCGTCAGTACCGGCTACCGGCCGGAGGGTATCCGTACCCGCCCGCCGGTGCCTGGGCGGGGGCACCCGCGTGGGCCTCGCGGTCGTAGAACGGGCGGGCGTTGGCGCGCAGCCACAGGGCGACCGGATCGTGGGTGTCGGTCATCGCCACCGTCGACACCGGCAGCCCGTCCGGCACCGCGCCGACGGACTGCTGCATCATCGCGCGCACCGCGTCGACGGCCGGCGGGGAGGTGTCGTACACGTCCAGGCCGATGGCGAGATACGGCGCCCCGAGCGCCGGCTGCACCCAGGCGCGGCGCAGCGCGCGGACCGCCGGGGTGCGGTGGGCGTTCTGCGCGAGCAGGGCGTAGAACTGGGGAATCTCGATGGCCGGTTCGGACAGCCGCAGCGGACCGGCCGGCTGGCGGTCCAGGCCGGAGGCGATACGGCGCAGGTCGAGCCAGGGGATGCCGACGCCGCCGCCGGGGGCGTGCGGGTTGAGCCACAGGCCGTAGTGGTCCGGGTAGAGGGCGCGCGCGACCTCCAGGCCGTCGACCACCTCGTACGACCGGTTCCAGCCGCTGGCCGACAGCTCCTGGGCGGAGGTCACGCAGGGCGCGTAACCGTAGCCCTCGACCTCCATGTTCCCGTACTGGGCGTCCGGGGAGCCGGCCTGTCCGTGCCACAGCAGCATCCAGACCTGGCCGGAGGCGGGGGTGGCGAGGGCGCGCAGCAGGGCCTCGTAGGCGTCGTAGCGCCCGGGCGTCACCTGGCGCAGCATGTGCTCGACCTGTCCGGTCGTGGTGCCGCTGGCGCTCACGCGTATCGCCCCTTCGAGAAGTTCCCCCGGTGTCGGGTCCAGCTTACGGCTCCACCGGGTGCGGGGGGCCTATGAGCTCGGCGCTCCTCGCCCTCCGGCGGGTACGGGTCCGTCGTGGTCGACCGCGCCCGCGCGACGGTGCCGGCACGTCTCGGCCCCGCGCCCCTTCGGGGCGCTCACCCCGGCCGGCGTTTACAAGTCCCGGTCGTAGAAGGGGCGGACCCGTTCCCGCATCCAGTCGCAGACCGGGTCCTGGGCCGCCTCCAGGAGGACCAGGTTGACCGGGTAGCGCAGGGGGGACTTGGCCAGGGCGCGGCCGAGGGCGTCCAGGGGGAGGGCTCGGGCGTCGCCCTCCCAGTGGGTGAGTTCGACGCCGACGTACAGGACCGGGTCGGCCGTCTCGACGGCGGCCAGGCAGCGGCGTGCGGTGCGGACCACGCCGCTGGCGGCGAACTCGGCGGAGGCGGCGGCCAGGAAGTCCACCGGGTCGTCCTGCCAGTCCGGCTCGAAGAGGCGGACCCGGCCGCCGGACGCGGGCCCGTCCAGCGGGGTGCGTCCGGCCCGGCACAGCTCGGCCACGGCGGGCGGCGGCAGCGGGATGCCCACCACACCCTCCGGGTTCACCGCGATGCCGACCTGCGGGGGCAGGCCGCGGGCGAACTCCACGGCGGGGGCGATGGTGTACGCCATCTGCGCACCGGCGACCTGGCGGAACTGCTCCTCGGAGCTGAACACCGGTACGTAGGCCTGGCCGTCGATCTCCAGCGAGGGCAGGTCGAGGGGGCCGCTGTGCGGGCCGCCGCCGTTGGGCAGGGGTATCCACAGGAAGCTGCGGCCGAGGACCTCCACGATCCGGCCGCCGGCCGTCGGGACGCCGAGGGAGGCGGACAGCACCTCCTCCAGCTCGTTGCCGGGCCACCCGCCGTGCGGATGGGGGTGCGCCTGTGCCGGGAAGTCCATCTGCCTACCTACCGCCTGCCTGGTACCGCCGTTCACGGCCGCCTCGTGGCCGCTTCGTGGCTGAAAGGCTAACCCGTTCGGCCCCGCGGCCCTACCGTGCGTCACCCCGTGAAGGCGATCCGGCGCAGGGTGTCGGCCGCCGCCCGGTCCAGGACGACCGCCGAGGCGCAGCCGGCGGGCAGGGTGCCCCCGGTCACCGCGCGCAGCAGGCGGGAGTTGGCCGCGCGGTGGCGCAGGAACGCGTACCGCGACACGCCCCGGCCGCGCTCGCGCTGGCCGGCCAGGGCATCGCCGGGAGCGACGTCGAGGAGCAGCAGGTGGAGGGTGCCGTCCCGGCGGCGGGCCTCGCGGGCCAGCCAGCCGCGCACCCAGGCCTGGGTGCCGCAGTCGTGCACGACGACGCCCTCGCCGGAGCGCAGCGCGCGGCGCAGTCCGGCGTAGTGGGCGAGGCGGACCAGGGGGCGGTAGAGCGCGTACGGCAGCAGGCGCGGCATGCGCCGGTCCCAGCGGTCGCGGGTGTCCTGGGAGTCGATGCGGCGGCCGCGCACGGTGCGCCGCATCAGCGTGGACTTGCCGCTGCCGGGCAGGCCGGTGATCACCACCAGGTCGCGGGGCCCGAAGAGGAGGGCGTGCGGGCTGCGGCCGTCGCGGTCCCTGAGGTCCCGGACGACGGGTGCGGGCAGTGGGGCGCAGGCCTCCGGAGCGGGAGAGACGGGCTGCTTGGGCAGCGGGAGTCCCGAGGTCGTGGCGTACGCCGTGGTCCTGTTCACCGTGATCGTCCTCCCCTGGGGCGGTACACGAGTACCTCCCCGTCGAGTGTAAAGAGAAGGTAATGCGCGGGTCTCGCGTTTTCGTTCGCTTACTGCCACAAGCCGGTTACAGATCACGGTCTGCCACGGATGGGCCGGGCGTGCAATGATGGCGGCGCCAACTGCATACCGGCCGTTTGAATCCGCGCGGGAGAGTCCCCGGCCGCGCCGGGGCGCCGAAGGAGCAAGTCCCTCCCTTGAATCTCTCAGGCACCGTTACCGCGCGGGCGAGGCACATCTGAAAAGCGGACCGCCCCGACGGCGGTCCCACCCAAGGTGCAAGCCCTGATCGCCGTACTCCGGTGGCCGTGGCGAACCTCTCAGGTTCCGATGACAGATGGGGAGGACCGACCTCGCCACGTCCTGTCCTGGGAGACGACCGACCGATGAGCAGTTCCGAACTCCGCCGTACCGCGCTCGATGCCACGCATCGCGCGCTGGGCGCGACGATGACCGACTTCGCCGGCTGGGACATGCCGCTGCGCTACGGCTCCGAGCGCGAGGAGCACGTCGCGGTGCGCACCCGTGCCGGTCTCTTCGACCTCTCCCACATGGGCGAGATCACCGTCACCGGGCCGCAGGCGGCCGAGCTGCTGAACTTCGCGCTGGTCGGCAACATCGGCACCGTGAAGCCGGGCCGGGCGCGCTACACCATGATCTGCCGCGAGGACGGCGGCATCCTGGACGACCTGATCGTCTACCGGCTGGGGGAAGTCCGGTACATGGTCGTCGCCAACGCCTCCAACGCGCAGGTCGTGCTGGACGCGCTGACCGAGCGCGCGGCCGGCTTCGACGCCGAGGTGCGCGACGACCGCGACGCCTACGCGCTGCTGGCGGTGCAGGGCCCCGAGTCCCCGGGCATCCTCGCGTCGCTCACCGACGCCGACCTGGACGGCCTGAAGTACTACGCCGGTCTGCCCGGCACGGTCGCGGGCGTCCCGGCGCTGATCGCGCGCACCGGTTACACCGGCGAGGACGGCTTCGAGCTGTTCGTGAAGCCCGAGCACGCCGTCGAGCTGTGGCAGGCCCTGACCAAGGCGGGCGAGGGTGCCGGTCTGGTCCCGTGCGGCCTGTCCTGCCGGGACACGCTGCGCCTGGAGGCGGGCATGCCGCTGTACGGCAACGAGCTGACGACCTCGCTGACGCCGTTCGACGCCGGTCTGGGCCGTGTGGTGAAGTTCGAGAAGGAGGGCGACTTCGTCGGGCGCGCGGCGCTGACGGAGGCCGCCGAGCGTGCCGCTTCGGAGCCTCCCCGCGTCCTGGTCGGGCTGGTCGCCGAGGGCCGCCGGGTCCCGCGCGCCGGGTATCCGGTCGTCGCCGGCGGCGAGGTGATCGGCGAGGTCACCTCCGGCGCCCCGTCCCCGACGCTGGGCAAGCCGATCGCCATGGCGTACGTCGACCCCGCGCACGCGGCCCCGGGCACGGAGGGCGTCGGCGTGGACATCCGGGGCAGCCACGAGCCGTACGAGGTCGTGGCGCTGCCGTTCTACAAGCGCCGGAAGTAGACACTGGGCGGCACCGGCCCCAGGGACCCGGGCGGCGTCGGCGCCCGCAGCCCCGGGGCGGCGTCGCCCCCCGTGTGACGTGTTTCGCCCACCACCCCCTTCACCAGCCACTTCCTCGCGTACAGGAGAATTCAGGCCATGAGCAACCCCCAGCAGCTGCGCTACAGCAAGGAGCACGAGTGGCTGTCGGGCGCCGAGGACGGCGCCTCGACGGTCGGCATCACGGAGCACGCGGCCAACGCGCTCGGTGACGTCGTCTTCGTGCAGCTTCCCGACGTCGGCGACTCGGTGACCGCGGGCGAGACCTGCGGCGAACTGGAGTCGACCAAGTCCGTCTCCGACCTCTACTCCCCCGTCTCCGGCGAGGTCACCGAGGTCAACGAGGACGTCGTCAACGACCCGTCGCTGGTGAACAGCGCCCCCTTCGAGGGCGGCTGGCTGTTCAAGGTGCGGATCACGGACGAGCCTGCCGACCTGCTCTCCGCCGACGAGTACACCGCCTTCACCGCCGGCTGAGGAGTCCCGACCCCATGTCGCTTCTGAACACACCCCTGCACGAGCTGGACCCGGACGTCGCCGCCGCCGTCGACGCCGAGCTGGACCGCCAGCAGTCCACCCTCGAGATGATCGCCTCGGAGAACTTCGCCCCCCTCGCGGTCATGGAGGCCCAGGGCTCGGTCCTCACCAACAAGTACGCCGAGGGCTACCCGGGCCGCCGCTACTACGGCGGCTGCGAGCACGTCGACGTGGTCGAGCAGATCGCCATCGACCGGGTCAAGGCGCTCTTCGGCGCCGAGCACGCCAACGTGCAGCCGCACTCGGGCGCCCAGGCCAACGCCGCCGCGATGTTCGCGCTGCTCAAGCCCGGCGACACGATCATGGGTCTCAACCTCGCCCACGGCGGGCACCTGACCCACGGCATGAAGATCAATTTCTCCGGCAAGCTCTACAACGTCGTCCCCTACCACGTCGGCGACGACGGCCAGGTCGACATGGCCGAGGTGGAGCGCCTCGCCAAGGAGACCAGGCCGAAGCTGATCGTGGCCGGCTGGTCGGCCTACCCGCGTCAGCTGGACTTCGCCGCCTTCCGCAAGGTCGCGGACGAGGTCGGCGCGTACCTGATGGTCGACATGGCGCACTTCGCCGGTCTGGTCGCGGCGGGCCTGCACCCGAACCCGGTGCCGCACGCCCACGTCGTCACCACGACCACGCACAAGACGCTGGGCGGCCCCCGCGGCGGTGTGATCCTCTCCACGGCCGAGCTGGCCAAGAAGATCAACTCCGCCGTCTTCCCCGGTCAGCAGGGTGGGCCGCTGGAGCACGTGGTGGCCGCCAAGGCCGTCGCCTTCAAGGTCGCCGCGAGCGAGGACTTCAAGGAGCGCCAGACCCGTACGCTGGAGGGTGCCCGCATCCTGGCCGAGCGCCTGGTGCGGGACGACGCCAAGGCGGCGGGCGTCTCCGTCCTGACCGGCGGCACGGACGTCCACCTGGTCCTGGTGGACCTGCGTGACTCCGAGCTGGACGGCCAGCAGGCCGAGGACCGTCTCCACGAGGTCGGCATCACGGTCAACCGCAACGCCGTCCCCAACGACCCGCGTCCGCCGATGGTGACCTCCGGTCTGCGCATCGGTACGCCGGCCCTGGCGACCCGCGGCTTCACCGCCGAGGACTTCGCCGAGGTCGCGGACGTGATCGCCGAGGCGCTGAAGCCGTCGTACGACGCCGAGGCGCTCAAGGCCCGGGTGAAGGCCCTGGCCGACAAGCACCCGCTGTACCCGGGTCTGAACAAGTAGACACCGCTCCCGAGGTGGGGCGCCGCGCCCGTCACAAGCGGAGCCGGCGCCCCGCCCGAAGCACCTTCCCCTCTGCACCACCCCCGTTCTGAGGAGTCCTCCGTGGCCATCTCGGTCTTCGACCTGTTCTCGATCGGCATCGGTCCGTCGAGCTCGCACACGGTCGGCCCGATGCGCGCGGCCCGCATGTTCGCCCGCCGCCTGCGCAACGAGAAGCTGCTGGACTCCGTCGCCTCGGTCCGCGCCGAGCTGTACGGCTCCCTCGGCGCCACCGGCCACGGCCACGGCACCCCCAAGGCGGTGCTGCTCGGCCTGGAGGGCGACTCGCCGCGCACGGTGGACGTGGAGACGGCCGACACCCGCGTCGAGGCGATCCGGTCCTCGGGCCGCATCCGTCTCCTGGGCGAGCACGAGATCGCCTTCTCCTACGACGACGACATGATCCTGCACCGCCGCAAGGCCCTCCCCTACCACGCCAACGGCATGACGCTGTGGGCGTACGACGCCGAGGGCGCCGAGGTGCTGACCAAGACCTACTACTCGGTCGGCGGCGGCTTCGTCGTCGACGAGGACGCGGTGGGCGCGGACCGCATAGTCCTGGACGACACCGTCCTGAAGTACCCCTTCCGCACCGGCGACGAGCTGCTGCGCCTGGCCCGCGAGACGGGCCTGTCCATCTCCGCCCTGATGCTGGAGAACGAGCGGGCCTGGCGCGACGAGGGCGAGATCCGCGAGGGCCTGCTGGAGATCTGGCGTGTGATGCGGGCGTGCGTGGAGCGCGGCATGACCCGCGAAGGCATCCTGCCGGGCGGCCTCAAGGTCCGCCGCCGCGCCGCCAACACCGCGCGCAAGCTCCGCTCCGAGGGCGACCCGCAGGCCCTGGCCATGGAGTGGATCACGCTCTACGCGATGGCCGTGAACGAGGAGAACGCGGCCGGCGGCCGGGTCGTCACCGCCCCCACCAACGGCGCGGCCGGCATCATCCCGGCGGTCCTGCACTACTACGTGAACTTCGTCCCCGGCGCCGACGAGGACGGCGTGGTCCGCTTCCTCCTCGCGGCCGGCGCCATCGGCATGCTCTTCAAGGAGAACGCCTCCATCTCGGGCGCCGAGGTCGGCTGCCAGGGCGAGGTCGGCTCCGCATGCTCCATGGCGGCCGGCGCCCTCGCCGAGGTGCTCGGCGGCTCCCCGGAGCAGGTGGAGAACGCCGCCGAGATCGGCATGGAGCACAACCTCGGCCTCACCTGCGACCCGGTCGGCGGCCTCGTCCAGATTCCCTGCATCGAGCGCAACGGCATGGCCGCGGTCAAGGCCGTCACGGCGGCCCGCATGGCGATGCGCGGCGACGGCTCCCACAAGGTCTCCCTCGACAAGGTCATCAAGACGATGAAGGAGACCGGCGCCGACATGTCGGTCAAGTACAAGGAGACGGCCCGGGGCGGGCTGGCGGTGAACATCATCGAGTGCTGACCGGCCGACGCGACGGGGAGGGAGCAGGAAGCGGGCGTCTCACATCGTGACATCCGCTTTCCGAAAAACAAGACGCCTGAGATCGTTGCAGGGCCCATGTTTCGCACGTGAAAGACCGAGCCATGCCCGCACCGGCCTCCGGCCCAGCATCCCAGACACCCGTCAACCCCCGGTCACGGGTCCTCGTCGCCAGCCTCATGGGCACGACGATCGAGTTCTACGACTTCTACATCTACGCGACCGCCGCCGTCCTCGTCTTCCCGAAGCTCTTCTTCCCGAGCAGCGACCCCACCACGGCACTGCTGTCGTCGTTCGCGGTCTTCGGCGCCGCGATGGTCGCCCGGCCGATCGGCGCCGTCTTCTTCGGGCACCTCGGTGACCGGCTCGGCCGCAAGAAGACGCTGGTCGTCTCGCTGCTCACCATGGGCATCGCCACCTTTCTCATCGGCGTGCTGCCCACCTACGCGCAGGCCGGCTGGGTCGCCACCGCGCTGCTGGTGCTGATGCGGCTCGCGCAGGGCTTCGCGCTCGGCGGCGAGTGGAGCGGGGCCGCGCTGGTCGCGACCGAGAACGCGCCCCGGGGCAAGCGCGCCCTGTACGGCACCTTCCCGCAGCTCGGCGCACCGCTCGGCTTCATCATCGGCAACGGCCTGTTCCTGATCATCGGGGCCCTGCTGCCGTCCGCAGGCGGCGCGGACCCCACGCAGCCGTCCGATGCCTTCACGAGCTGGGGCTGGCGCATCCCGTTCCTGTTCTCCGCCGTGATGGTCGCGATCGGCCTGTGGGTGCGCTCGCGGCTCGTGGAGTCGACGGTGTTCGCCAAGACCCGGCAGGCCGGCAAGGTGCGGAAACTGCCGCTGGCCACGGTCGTCCGGGGCCACTGGAAGGAGCTGGTCCTCGGCACCTTCATCATGCTGGCGACGTACGTGCTCTTCTACCTGATGACCACGTTCTCGCTGAGCTACGGGCGTGCGGCGAAGGACGCCGACGTGCCGGGACTGGGGTACGGCTACACCACGTTCGTCCTGATGATGATCTTCGGCGTGCTGTTCTTCGCCGTGTTCACCCTGGTCTCCGGTCCGCTCGCCGACCGGTACGGGCGCCGTGCCACGCTGGTCTGGATCACCGCCGCGATCGTGGTCTTCGGTCTGGTCTGGGTGCCGCTGATCGGCCTGGGCACGCTCGGCGTGGTGCTGTGGCTGGTGCTCGGTTTCACGCTGATGGGCATGACCTTCGGCCCGATGGGCGCGCTGCTGCCGGAGCTGTTCCCGACGAGCGTGCGCTACACCGGCTCCGGCATCTCGTACAACGTCAGTTCGATCCTCGGCGCGGCCGTCGCCCCGTTCATCGCGGTGGCCCTGTGGGAGGCCGGCGACGGCTCGCCGTGGCTGGTCGGCGTCTATCTGTCGGCGATGGCCCTGCTGACGCTGACCGCCCTGCTGCTCGGCAAGGAGACCAAGGACGTCTCCCTGGACGAGGGCGAGCCCGACGCCGCCGAGGAGAGCCCCCGGGCGGACACGGTCGCCTCCTCCGCCCCCTGATCCGTCCGGCGTTCACCACCGCCGTACGCCGGGCGCCCGCACGCCCGGCGTACGGTCGCCGGTGGCTCAGATCCCGCAGTTCGGGGCCGACCAGTACGGCGACGGGTCGAAGGCCACGTGGGTGTGGTCGTTGTGGCCGGGGTAGCCCGGGCCGAGGATCTCCGAGAAGCCGTGGGTCCTGGCCTGCTGGGCGAGCCGGCAGAAGCTGGGCGAGCCGGTGAGGTCGGCGGCGTCGCCGTAGAGGTGGCGGCTGGTGGACGAGCCGCCGACGGCGTTGTTGCAGGCGCGGGAGCGGAAGCCGCTGGAGATGGTGATCGGCACGTCGCCGAGGGCGTGCCGCATCGCCTCCAGCTTCCACATGGTCTTCAGGGCGTTCGACTTGGCGGTGGCCGCGGAGACCGCGCCGCCGGACCAGTCGGAGTTGCACTTGTTGAGTTCCGCGTAGGTGAAGTGGACCGGGGTGCAGTCGGCGTCCTGGAGGGCGTAGATCTTGCTGAAGGTCGCGGGGCCCGCGACGCCGTCCGCGGCCAGCCCGTAGGCGGCCTGGAACTTCTTGACGGCGGCGGCGGTGCGGGCGCCGTACTGGCCGTCGTAGGCGAGCCGTTCGCCGGAGGTGACCCAGCCGGCGACGCGGATCTGCAGCTGCGTCACGTCGCCGCCGGAGGAGCCCTGGGAGAGGGTGCGGTTCCAGGTGTAGCAGGAGTCGGCGTGCGCGGCGGTGGCGGTGGCACCCACCCCGACCGCCATTCCAGCCATGAGCATGACAAATGAGAGAAGCAGGCGTGACACGCGTCTGAACATCCCGGCCTCCCGACCGTCGAGTCGTCGTCCTGAACCGGAGCCCAGCGTGCGGCACCCGCGCTACGCGCGTCAATGGCGCCCGGGCGAAGGGAAGTCGACGTTTCCGCCACCGACGGGGATCGCCCGTGTCATCGTGGGGAATAACCAACTCCCGTCCCCCCACAGCTCCTCAGGGAGGCCCCATGCTGCGTGGCATCGATGTCAGCGCCTACCAGTCCTCCAGCTACGACACCGACGGCCTCTCCTTCGTCTTCGTGAAGGCGACGGAGGGCCGTTCGTACGTCAACCCCAAGCTCTCGGCCCAGACGAAGCGGGCCCGTGACGCCGGACTCGTCGTCGGCTTCTACCACTTCCTGTGGCCGGGCAACCTCAGCGCCCAGGCCGAGTACTTCGTCTCCAAGGCCCCGGACCGCAAGGGCGACATCCTCGCCGTCGACTGGGAGACCAACGGCGAGGGCACGCACCCGAGCAACGCGGAGAAGGACAGCTTCATCAGGAAGGTGAAGGCGCTGCGGCCGGACAACCGGGTCGTCCTCTATGCCAACCGGCATTTCTGGCTCAACATCGACACCACCTCGTATGCCGGTGACGGTCTCTGGATCGCCGACTACGTCTCGGCGGGCAAGCCGCGCATCCAGGCGAAGTGGCGCTTCCACCAGTACACGGACGACCCGGTCGACACCAACGTGGCGGACTTCGCGAGCAAGGCCGCGCTCAGGGAGTGGGCCGAGAGCGCCTGAGGGCGGGCCTCAGCCCCGGAAGCCCGCGGGTCGCTCCGGGGAGGCCTCCGCCAGCGCCTTGGTGACGCCGTCGATGCCCTCGCGCAGGCCGTAGACCGGGGTGTCCGGCTGCTGGCGCCAGGAGTCGTCGATGCCGCCGGCGTCGACGGTGTCGAAGCCCAGCTCGTCGATCAGGGCACGGACCTTCGCCTTGGCCGCCTCGTCGTCGCCGGCCACCGGGAGCGCCATGCGGTCGGGTGCGCCGGCCGGACGGGGGCGGTCGAGGATGTCCTGGGCGTAGGTGCCGTTGAAGGCCTTGACCACCGGGTGGCCGAGGTGGCGCTCGGTCCAGCGGCTCTCGGTGAGCCCGTCGTCCTCGATGGCGGCGATCCTGCCGTCCCGCTGCTGGGGGTAGTAGTTGCCGGTGTCGATGACCGCGACGCCGTCGGCCGCCCCGTCCAGGACGCCGGACGGCAGGTCCGGGATGCGCTTCAGCGGGATCGTGACGACCACGATCTCGGCGCCGCGCGCCGCCTCCTCCACCGGTACCGGGGTGGCCCCGGTCTCCTCGGCCAGTGCCGTGAGCGTGTGGGGTCCGCGCGAATTGGCGACGGAGACGTGGTGTCCGAGGGCGGTGAGCCGCCTGGTGAGGTTGCCGCCGATGTTCCCCGCGCCGATGATGCCGATCTTCATGATGCTGACTCGCCTGGCCCTTCGGAGGTCGTGTCGTGCGGAGCCCGTCGGCTCGCGCCCATGACCCGCACCAACCTCCGGCCGGTTTGCCGTATTCCGGGAGGGGCGCCCGTCCGGGTGACCCGGCGGGCGCCCCTCCCGGCACGTCGTCGCTACTTGTTCAGGTGGGCCCAGAACTCGTCGAACGACAGCTTCTTGTCACCGTCGAGGTCACGGCTGGCGATGATCACCTCGGCCACCGACTCGGTGACGTTCCAGTCGCCGCCCTGGGCGAGCGCGGTCTTGAACTCGGCCGCGGTGATGAGGCCGTCACCGTCCGTGTCGATCCGCTCGAACTGCTTGCGTGCTTCCTCGATGTCGGCCACCGGTCCGCCCCTCGTTTCGTGCATGGGTCCATCTGACGCAGGTCAGATTAACCGGCCGCCCGAGCGCCCAGCTCGGCGACCACCCACCCGAACCGTTCCTCGTGGGCCGACGGCGGCTGCGCGCCGTTCACGATCGCCGACGACTTCCGGCAGCGGGCGAGCCGGACGTCGGTCACCGCGGTGAGGCGTGGTGCGCCGATGGTCATGAGGCCGGTGCCGTCCTGGGTCAGGTCTGGGAGTCTGTGCTAGCCAGTGGGGGGAGACTCAAGGAGCGCGGTGTGGCGGAGAGCCTGCGGGACATTCTGGACGCGGCGGCGCGGGGCGTGTTCCCGGCGGCGGACGGCGGGACGAGCGTCGTGCCGCAGCACGGCCCACGGGACGCGGGGGTCGTCGCCTTCACGGCCCACTCGGTCGTCTTCACCGACGACGCGGAGGAGGGGTGGGTGCGCAGGACGCTGGCGTCGCTGGACTGCGACCCGCTGGCCGCGACCATGAACTCCCGGTTCCTGACGGCCTTCGCGGAGCGCACCGGGCGGACGACGGACACGATCGACGTGCTGCTGACCGGGGCGCCGCTGACCGGGCGCCCCGAGGTGGCCCTGGAGGAGGTGGCCGATCCCGGGCATCCCCGCGTGGTCGCGGCCCGGCGGCGGCGCGACGAGGTACGGGTGTGGGCGGCGGACGGCGGGGTGCTGGTGCTGGGCCGCGGGGTCGGCGGGCGCCTGGAGGTCGCCGTGGAGGTGGCGGAGGGCGCCCGGCACCGGGGGCTGGGGCGGCGGCTGGTGACGGCGGCGCGGCGGCTGACCGGGGGTGAGGTCGTGTGGGCGCAGGTTTCGGCGGGGAACGCCCGCAGTCTGCGGGCGTTCCAGGCGGCGGGTTACCGGCCCGTGGGGTCGGAGGCGCTGTTCCTGCGCCCCTGAGGCGGGGCGGTCGGCGTCAGTGCCAGGGCTGGTAGTGCGGGTTGCTCTCGCACTCGCTCATGATCTCGGTCTTGGTCTGCCGGTCCACCGGACAGACGCCGATGATGTACTTCCGCTGGATGCCGCCGGGGAAGGCGACCTCGACCTGGTCGGCCCACTTGTGGGTGTCGCCGATGGTCTTGTTGACGTCGATGCCGCCGGGGGCGTCGATGTAGTAGTTGTAGCCGGACTTGTACCAGGTCTTGTAGAGGTCGTGGTCGTAGGTCGTCGAGACGAACGGCGAGGGCTGGTTGACCAGGACGTACTTCTCGACGTCGTACTGGCCGTTCTCGACGTCCTTGGCGTGGAAGCCCTCTTCGAAGACGACCTGGGGGCCGCGGCTGTCGCTGCGGTAGAGGGTGCCGCAGGTGGTGCGCCAGACCGGCTCCGGGGTGATGCGGTCGACGTCGACGCCCCGGTCGGCGGCGGCCTTGGTCTTGTCCTCGAACTGGGGGCAGGCCGGGGCGGCCTTGGCAACGGCGCCCGACGGAGCCGGGGCGGCTGCGGGGGCGGTGGCGGCGGTGGTGGCGAGGACCGCGGAGAGCGACAGGACGGCGGCGGCGGTCCGTCGGCGCAGGCGAGTGGTGATCATGCGGATACGATCCCGGCTGCGGAGCGACGCGTTCCGGATTCTCACCCGTAGGTGGCGTGTCCGGTGAACGGACTTGCCTTCCGCGGCAGATGGGCTCTCAGCGGTCCACGACCCGCATCTCGAACCACGTGGTCTTCCCGCGCGGCAGCAGGTCCACGCCCCACCGGTCGGACAGCTTGTCGACGAGGAAGAGGCCGCGTCCGCTGATGTCCGTCTCCTGCACCGGCATCAGGCAGGGCAACCCCCGGGAGGGGTCGCGGACCTCGACCCGGATCCAGCCGGGGCGGCGGCGCATCTGGAGGCCGAAGACGCGGGCACCGGTGTGCCGTACGGCGTTGCCGACCAGCTCGGAGACGAGCAGGACGGCGTCCTCCGTGACCTTGGGGCCGAGCTTCCACTGGCGCAGGGCGACGACCTGGGCCAGCCGGCGGGCGGTGGCGGCGGACTCGGGGCGGGAGGGTAACGGAACTTCACGCTCCGTCGGGTTGCCGAACAGTTCCAGCGCCTTGAGCGCGCGCTCGTCCTCGACCGCCGGCGACCAGCGCGCCGCGGTCGCACGTCCGGCTCCCCGCGGCTGTTCCGTACCATCCAGCCCCGCCATTCCCCCATCATGGCCGCCTTCGGGGGGCTCCGGGGCCGTTCCCGGGGAATAGGCCCCTGCGGGGACCGGGCGGGGTGACGGTCGATCGGCATATGCCACAGGCAGTTCGTGGCCCGAAACAGGCCCATTGACCTGCGGGAACGGCTCGGCCGGAGACAAGCGACGGAC
Organism: Streptomyces sp. CCM_MD2014; assembly: GCF_000772045.1. Lineage (GTDB taxonomy): Bacteria > Actinomycetota > Actinomycetes > Streptomycetales > Streptomycetaceae > Streptomyces > Streptomyces salinarius. The sequence continues at coordinate 2,785,000 of NZ_CP009754.1, forward strand.
TCCCTCGACAAGGCGCGCTTAATGGTGCGTTAAGGCTGCCATAAACCGCCCCATCGAGGGACCCGGATCAGACATCGCGTCAACTGCAAGAGGTGCGGCGCGACTTCCCGGAAGACGGACGCCTCCCCCGCGCCGTCGTCAGAGGAACTTCGCCTTGCCGGGACCCTCTTCGACGAAGCTGCGCATCCCGCGCTCGCGGTCCTCCGTGGCGAACAGGCCCGCGAACCAGTTGCGCTCCACGGCGAGGCCGGTCTCGATGTCCGTCTCCAGTCCCGTGTCGATCGCCTCCTTCGCCGCGCGCAGGGCGATGGCGGGACCCTTCGCGAGCCGTGCGGCCCAGGCGTGCGCCTGCTCGTAGACCTCGGCGGCCGGGACCACCCGGTCCACCAGGCCGAGCGCCAGCGCCTCGTCGGCCCTCACCTGACGGCCGGTGAAGATCAGGTCCTTGGCCTTGGAGGGGCCGATCAGCCGGGACAGCCGCTGGGTGCCGCCCGCGCCCGGGATCAGGCCGAGCAGGATCTCCGGCTGGCCCAGCTTGGCGTTCTCGCCGGCGATGCGGAAGTCGGCGCAGAGTGCGAGCTCGCAGCCGCCGCCCAGGGCGTACCCGGTCACCGCGGCGACCACCGGCTTGGGGATGCGGGCCACCGCGGTGAAGGAGTCCTGCAGGGCACGGGACCGCGCGATCATCGCCGCGTGGTCCATCACCTGCATCTCCTTGATGTCCGCGCCCGCCGCGAACACCTTCTCGCCGCCGTGGATCACCACGGCGCGTACGTCGTCGCGCCGGGTGACCTCCTCGGCCAGCTCCTTCAGCCGGTCCTGGGTGGCGACGTCCAGTGCGTTCATGGGCGGGCGGTCCAGGCGCAGCGTGCCGACGCCGTCCGCGACTTCGAGATGTACGGTCATGCTCCGCAGGTTAGCGGGCGTTCACGTGCGGTGGGGTTGCGGGTGCCGCCGGGCTTTGGGCGCGTTGTTACGCCTTCCACTTCTCCCAGGACATGTTCCAGCCGTTGAGGCCGTTGTCCGGGGCGATGGTGGCGTCCTCGGAGTTCTTGACCACGACCACGTCGCCGATGAGCGAGTTCTCGAAGAACCAGCGGGCCGGAGCGTCCTTGTCCCAGCCGCCGCGCACGTCGCGCAGGCCGATGCAGCCGTGGCTGGTGTTGCGGTTGCCGAAGGCGTCGCCGCCCCAGTAGTTGCCGTGGATGAAGGTGCCGGAGGTGGACAGCCGCATCGCGTGCGGGACGTCCTTGATGTCGTACTCGCCGCCGTAGCCGACGGTGTCGCCGTTCATGCGGGTCACCGCGAGCCGTTCGGTGATGACCATCTGGCCGTTCCAGGTCTCGTAGCCGGGGGCGCCGGTGGTGACGGGGATGGTCTTGACGGTCTTGCCGTCCCGCACGACCTTCATCGTGTGCTTCTTGGCGTCCACGACGGAGACCTGGCTGCGGCCCACGGTGAAGGAGACCGTCTTGGCCTGCTTGCCGTAGACGTCGTCGCGGCCCTCGACGCCGTCGAGGTTGAGGTCGACGGTGACCTTGGTGCCGGCCTTCCAGTACTTCTCGGGGCGGAAGTCGAGGCGGTCGTTGCCGAACCAGTGGCCCTCGACCTCGACGGCCGGCTCGGTCTTGACGGTGATGGCCTTCTCGACGTCCTCCGGGTTGGTGATGCCCCGGGTGAAGCGGATCGAGAACGGCATGCCGACGCCGACCTTCGAGCCGTCCTCCGGCGTGAAGGTGCCGATGAAGGTGTTCTTCGGCGTCAGGGTGGTGAAGCGGGAGTCCTCGGCGGCCGTGCGGCCCTCGGAGTCCTTGGCGACCGCGTGCACGGTGTACGTCGTGGAGGCGGCCAGGTGGGTGGACGGCGTCCAGGTGGCGCCGTCCCCGGATATCTTCCCGTCGACCTTCGCGCCCTTGCCGTCCTTGACGACGACCTCGGTGAGCCTGCCCTTCGACGCGCCGACCTTCAGGGCGCCGCTGGTGTCGACCGCCTCGGCGCCGTTCTTCGGCGCGATGGTGACGACGGCCTCGGACTGCTTGCTCTGTGCGGCGGTGGCGTCCTTGGCCTTCTCTCCCCCGCCGTCCCCGGCCCCCGAGCCGCTCCCACCGCATGCGGTGACGGTCAGCATCAGCAGCCCGATCGCCGCCCCCGCTATCGGACGCACCTTCACTTCGTCTCCCCTCGCCGGGCCTGGTCCGGCCCCCGCCCCAGTGCGCTCGCGCGCGCACTGGCGCATCGTAACCGCAGGCCAAAGGGTTGCGGGACAGGTGAATTGTCACCGTTCCGTACCGAGTTGGCGGCCGGGGGACGAGAGGGGCGGCCGCGTCACTTCACCGCGCTGCCCGCCTTCCACTGCTTCCACTTCATGTTCCAGCCGCCCAGCCCGTTGTCGGGGGCGACCGTCTTGTCCTTGCTGTGGACCACCTCGACGACGTCGCCGACGAGGCTGCGGTCGAAGAACCAGCCCGCCGGGGTGTCGGAACCACCGCCCTTGTCGTCGCGCAGCCCGATGCAGCCGTGGCTGACGTTGGCCCGGCCGAAGGTGTCGGCGGGGGCCCAGTAGTTGCCGTGCAGGAACGTGCCCGAGCTGGTCAGGCGGATGGCGTGCGGGACGTCGGGGATGTCGTACTCGCCGCCGAAGCCGACCGTGCGGCTGTTCATGCGGGTGACCTCGAGCATCTCGGTGATCACCATCCGGCCGTTGTAGGTGGGCGTCGTCGGCGCGCCCGCGGTGATCGGCACGGTGGCCAGCAGTGTGCCGTCGCGGCGCACCTCCATGGTCCGTTCGAGGGCGTCGACGCGGGAGACCTGGCTGCGGCCGACGGTGAAGGAAACCTTCTTGTGCTGGAGTCCGTAGACCCCCTTCGCGCCCTCGACGTCCCGCAGCCTCAGGTCGACGGTGACCTCGGTGCCGGGCTTCCAGTAGCCCTTGGGGCGGAAGTCGAGGCGGTCCTTGCCGAACCAGTGGGGACGGATCTCGACGGCGGGCTCCGCGGTGACCGTGACGGCGCGTTCGACGGCGGCGCGGTGGGTGATCTCGCGGTTGAACTCCAGCGAAACGATCATGCCGGTGCCGACGACCGAGCGGTTCTCGGGGGCGACGTAGGCGATGAAGCGTTCCTCGGGGACCTTGGTCGTGAAGGTGGTGTGCCGGGCCGAGCGGTGACCGCCGCCGTCCAGGGCGACGGCGTCGACCGTGTACTTGGCGGCGAGGGCGAGCCGGTCGTCGTCGGGCCGCCAGCTCAGGCCGTCCTCGGAGATCCGGCCGGGCACCGGGGTCTCCTGCGCGTCCTGCGACCTGACGACCTTCACCGACTCCAGGCGTCCGTCGGGCACCCGCACCGACAGTTTCCTCTCCGGCGGGACGGCCTTGCTCCCGTCGTCCGGGGTGACGCGGATGACGTCCTCGGCGGCGGGTTGTTTGCCGAACATCTCGCCGATGCCCGAGCCGATGCCGGACCCGATGCCGTCACCGTCCGAGGTGCATCCGGCGGCCCCGGCCAGCAGTCCTGCCCATGTCAGTAGGGCGGCCAGAGCGGCGCCCGCGCGCCGTGCGCGCCCGTGTACGTGCCTCACATCCACCCGTAACGACCGGTCCGCCCTGGGGAAACGTGAGTGCGAGCCACCCGGTGGGCAGAACTGTGGGGAGGACGACGCGACGGGGAGCAGCGGCCGGGACGCCGCACGCCCTCCTGCCGGACGTCGTTCCACGAGCCGTGGGAGGCTGACAGGTGTCCAGCGCAGCCGAGCAGGAGGCGGTGGCCGGGGAGCGGCCCGCCGGTGACGGGCGGGCCACCGCGGACCATCGGGGCACCGCGGACGGGCGCCCGGCCGTCGTGGTGAACGGCGCACGGCGTGCCGCCCCGCCGCCCGCCGTGCCGGCCCGGCCGGGCGCCCCGGTGCCGCTGGGCGCCCGCTTCCGGACCGGACCGGACCAGGTGGCGGGGACCAACTTCGCGCTGTGGGCGGGCGGGGCGGAGGCGGTGGAGCTGTGCCTGTTCGACGGGCCGGGTCCCGGTGCCGGCGAGCGGCGGGTGCGGCTGACCGAGCTGACGCACGAGATCTGGCACGGCTTCGTGCCGGGCGTCCTGCCCGGGCAGCGCTACGGCTATCGGGTGGACGGCCGCTGGGACCCGTGGACCGGCGCCCGCTGGAACCCGGCGAAGCTGCTCCTGGACCCGTACGCCCGCGCCGTGGACGGCGAATTCGGCCTGCCGCCCGAGGTCTACGGCCATGTGCGGGACTGGCCGGAGCAGCACGTGGCGGACACCGTCCGCGACGACCGGGACTCGGCGCCGTACGTCCCGAAGGGCGTCGTGGTCCATGACGACGACGACTGGTCGGACGACCGCCGGCCCAAGACGCCGTGGGCGGACTCGGTCATCTACGAGCTGCACGTGCGCGGTTTCACCAAGCTCCACCCGGACGTCCCGCCCGAGCTGCGCGGCACCTACGCGGGCCTCGCACACCCGGCGGCGATCGCGCACCTGACGCGGCTGGGCGTGACGGCGGTGGAGCTGCTGCCCGTCCACCAGTTCGCACACGAGAGCCATCTGCTGGAGCGCGGCCTGCGCAACTACTGGGGCTACAACTCGGTCGGCTACTTCGCCCCGCACGCCGCCTACGCCGCCTCCGGCACCACCGGGGAGCAGGTCGGCGAGTTCAAGCGGATGGTGCGCGCGCTGCACGCGGCCGGCATCGAGGTGATCCTCGACGTGGTCTACAACCACACGGCGGAGGCGGGCGAGCTGGGCCCGACGCTCTCCCTGAAGGGCATCGACAACCGCGGCTACTACCGCCTCCAGCCGGACGCCCGCCGGTACGCCGACTACACCGGCTGCGGCAACACCCTGCACGTCGTCCAGCCGCACGTGCTGCGTCTGATCACCGACTCCCTGCGGTACTGGGTCACCGAGATGGGCGTGGACGGCTTCCGCTTCGACCTGGCGGCGGCGCTGGCCCGCTCGATGCACGACGTCGACATGCTCTCCCCGTTCCTCGCGGTGATCGCGCAGGACCCGGTGCTGCGCCGGGTGAAGCTGATCGCCGAACCGTGGGACGTGGGCTCGGGCGGCTACCAGGTGGGCGCCTTCCCGCCGCTGTGGACGGAGTGGAACGACCGCTACCGCAACGCGGTGCGGGACTTCTGGCGGCACGCGCTGCCGGACGTGCGGGAGATGGGCTACCGCCTGTCGGGCTCCAGCGACCTGTACGCGTGGGGCGGGCGGCGCCCGTACGCGTCGGTCAACTTCGTCACCGCGCACGACGGCTTCACGCTGCGCGACCTCGTGTCGTACGAGCGCAAGCACAACGAGGCCAACGGGGAGGGGAACCGGGACGGCACGGACGACAACCGGTCCTGGAACTGCGGCGCCGAAGGCGAGACGGACGACCCGGCGGTGCGGGCGCTGCGCCGCCGCCAGCTCCGCAACCTGCTGACCACGCTGCTGCTGTCGACGGGGGTGCCGATGCTGGTCGCGGGCGACGAGATGGGCCGCACCCAGCGCGGCAGCAACAACGCCTACTGCCAGGACAACGAGATCGGCTGGGTGGACTGGAGCCTGCGGGACGACCCGGAGTGGCGCCCGCTGTTCGAACTGGCCTCCCGGCTGATCGCCCTGCGCCACCGGCACCCGGTACTGCGCCGCCGGGCCTTCTTCTCCGGCCGCGCGCACTCCGCGGACGGCCTGCGCGACCTGGCCTGGTTCACCGCGGGCGGCACGGAGATGACGGAACGGGACTGGTACGCCCCCGCGGCCACCCTCGGCATGTACCTGTCCGGGCGGGACATCCCGGGCCGCGACGAGCGCGGCGACCCGGTCACCGACGACAGCTTCCTGGCCGTCCTGCACGCGGGCGGGGAACCGGCCGGGTTCGTGCTGCCGGGCGCTCCGTGGGCCGAGCGGTACGAGGTGGTCGTCGACACCGGCCGGGAGGAGCAGGACGAGGCACCGGGCGCCGTGCACCCGGCGGGGGCGGAGATCACGGTGCCGGGGCGGACGGTGCTGCTGCTGCGGGCGGGGTGAGGACCCTCCCCCTGAGGGGGCGGCGCGGCCGGTTCAGCCGAGGATGCGCCGTTCGTACGCCGTCGCGACGGCCGCCGCGCGGTCGTTCACGCCGAGTTTGGCGTACAGGTGGGTGAGGTGGGTCTTGACGGTCGCCTCGCTGATGAACAGCTCCCGGGCGATCTCCTTGTTGGAGGTGCCGCGCGCCACCAGGGCGAGCACCTCGCGCTCGCGGGCGGAGAGGGGCTCGCTGCCGGGGGCCTTCGGGGCGCGGACGGCGGAGACCAGCCGGGAGGCGACCGCCGGGGAGAGGACCGTGCGCCCCTCGGCCGCCGCCCGCACCGCGGTGAACAGCTCGTCGCGGGGCGCGTCCTTGAGCAGGTAGCCGGTCGCGCCCGCCTCGATCGCGGGCAGGGTGTCGGAGTCGGTGTCGTAGGTGGTCAGCACGAGCACCCGCGCGCGGGCGCCGCGCCGGGTCAGCTCGCGGATGGCGTCCACGCCCGAACCGCCCGGCATCCGCAGGTCCATGAGGATCACGTCGGGGTCGAGCGCGGCGGCCCGGTCCAGCGCCTCGGCACCGCTCGTCGCCTCACCGAGGACGCGGAAGCCGGGCGCGGACTCGAACATGCCGCGCAGGCCGTCGCGGACCACGGGGTGGTCGTCGACGACGAGGAGGGTGATCACGGCGTCATCGGGCGTCGCGCCGCCGGTCGTTGCGTCGTCGGGCGCGCCATCGGGCGTTGCGTCATCGGTCATGGCGGACCAACGGTACGCGAGCGGAGACCGCCGTGCCGTGCCCCGGTTCCGCCTCCACGGTGAGGGAACCGGCGATGCGCTCGGCGCGGGCCCGCATGCCGTCCAGGCCGAAGCCTCCCGCGGAGGTGCGCTGCCGCGCGGCGAGCGGGTCGAAGCCCCGGCCGTCGTCGCGGATGTCGAGGGTGACCTCGTCGCCCATGTAGGAGAGGGTGACGCCCGCCCGGTCGGCGGCGGCGTGCCGGGCCGTGTTGGACAGGGCCTCCTGGGCGATGCGCAGGAGGGTGGCGGCGACCTCGTCGTGGAGCTGCTCGGCGGTGCCGGTGACGGTGAACCGGGCCTGGACGCCGGTGCGTTCGGCCCACTCCGTGACCGTCTTCTTCAGCGCGTCCGGCAGCCCGTCGTCGGCCAGCGCGACCGGTGAGAGGTTGTGCACGGAGCGGCGGGCCTCGCCGAGGCTGTGCCGGGCCAGGGCGAGCGCCCGGTCCAGGTGCTCGCGGCCGAGGGCCTGGTCCGGGGTGGCCGCCACGACCTGGAGCTGGGCGATGATGCCGGTCAGCCCCTGGGCGAGGGTGTCGTGGATCTCGGCGGCCAGCCTGCGGCGCTCGTCGGCGACGCCCGCCTCCCGGGCCTGGACGAGGAGCTGGGCGTGCAGCGCGGCGTTCTCGTCGAGGGCCTGCTGCAGGGCGGTGTTGGTGCGCTCGAGTTCGGCGATGGTCTCGACCCGGGCCCGGCTGCGGGCCTCCTCCGCCTCGGCGAGGCGGGCGAACACCACGAGGAGTATGACGTTGACCGCGAGGATCGCGCCGAACAGCATCCACCCCGTGGTGTCGTCCGGCGGCATCCCGCCCGACTGCGAGCCGGCGATCGTCACCGCCGTCAGGAACAGTCCCGGCTTGCGCAGCCGGGGCGGCAGCAGCCGGTCCACCCCGAAATAGCCGGCGTACGCGTAGAAGCCGAAGAGCGGGTTGAGCCAGGCCAGGACGAAGGCGACGGCGCAGCGCACGAAGTAGAGGCAGACACTCGCCGGGGCCGGTCCGGGCCGGGTGCGGGCCGTTGTGCTCCACCCCACTTGCGCGACGACCGCGACCGCGATCAGGGTGCCCGCGAGGTACCACTCGTGCGCGGTCATGCCGATCAGGTCGGAGGCGGCCGCCGCGACCGCCGTGCCGACGGCGAGCAGACCGTACGGCCCCCACTGGTGGAACGCCGTCCACTGGCGCTCGACGGTGCCCACGTCGGTCATCGGGCCAGTGTGGGCCATCGGTGCGCTCATTCCCAGCGGAACCAGCGCGAGGCCGCCGCCGTGAGCAGCACCGTCCAGCCCACCAGCACCGCCAGGCGGGACCAGCCCGGCCAGTCGCCCGCCGCCGCCTCGTTGAGGGCCTGGGCGGCGGCGCCGAAGGGGGTCCAGCCCACGATCCGGCCCAGCAGGTCCGGCATGGCCTGCACCGGCAGCCATACGCCCGCGCAGAACATCGCCGGGAACAGCGCGGCCGACCCTACGGCACCGGCGATCTTGGTGGTGCGGGACAGTGCGGAGAGCACGGCGCCCAGGGACAGTGCGGCGAGCACGGCCAGCAGCAGCGCCAGGAGATAGCCGAAGGGCTGCTCGGGCAGCGCGACGTCGAAGGCGAGCCGGCCGACGGCGAGCGCGAGCAGTGCGGAGACCAGGGCGGCGGCGCCGCACACCACCATCTGCGCGGACAGCAGCGCCGCCGGACGCACCGGCGTGACGGCCATCCGCCGCAGGATGCCGCGCTCCCGGTAGCCGGTGAGGACCTGCGGCATGCCCTGCAGCCCGCCGACGGTCAGGCCGAGCAGCACGGCCACCGGCACGTAGGCGTCGACCGGGCGCAGCCCGCCGAAGGAGGCGTCGGCCTCGCGGAAGGACGGGATGGAGCCGAGGATCGCCAGCAGCAGCGTCGGGAAGACCAGCATCCAGAACAGGGCGCCCGGTTCGCGCCGGAACAGCCGCAGTTCGGTCCGCAGTACGGCGGTGTCGAAGACGTCGGTGGTCGTGCCGGCCCTCATGCGGAGGCCTCCGTGAGGTCGAGGAAGGCGTCGTCCAGCGTGGTGTCGGTGACCCGGAGCTGGTGGGCGGTGACGCGGGTGCGGGCGAGCAGGGTGATGACGGCGTTGACCGTCTCGTCGGTGCCGGACAGGGTGACGCGGCCGTCCTTGAACCCGGCGGAGGCGAGTCCGGGCAGCGCCCGCAGGTCGGCCTCGTCCAGCGGCGCGGACGGGGTGAAGCTGATGACGGTGGCGCCCGCCGAGCGCCGGATCAGTCCGGCCGGGGTGTCGAGGGCGGCCACCCGGCCCCGGTCGATCACCGCGATCCGGTCGCACAGGCGCTGGGCCTCCTCCATGAAGTGCGTGACCAGCAGGACGGTGACGCCGCCCGCGCGGATGTCCTCGATCAGCTCCCAGGTCTCCCGGCGGGCGCGCGGGTCGAGGCCGGTCGTCAGCTCGTCGAGGACGACCACACGGGGGTCGCCCACCAGGGCCAGCGCGATGAACAGGCGCTGCTTCTGACCGCCGGAGAGCTTGCCGAAGCGGGTGTTCAGCATCGGGACGAGGCCGAGCCGCTCGGCGAGCGGGCGCCAGTCGGCCGGTTGCGGGTGGAAGGCGGCGTACAGCTCAAGGGCCTCGCGGACGGTGAGCTTGGCCTGGAGTTCGCTCTGCTGGAGCTGGGCGCCGAGGACCTCGGCGACCCGCCGGTGGTCGGCGACGGGGTCGAGCCCGGTGACCCGGACCCGGCCGGCGTCGGGGACGCGCAGCCCCTCGACGCACTCGACGGTGGTGGTCTTGCCGGCCCCGTTGGGGCCGAGGACGCCGAAGATCTCGCCCTCCTCGACGGCGAAGGACACACCGTCGACGACGGGACGGCCCCCGTAGGACTTGCGCAGGTCGGTGACTTCGATGACGGGCATGGCACCAGCGTCCCGGCAGCCGGGCGCCCGGCACATCGGCCGACGCGCTCGAAGGCGCATCAGCCGATCGGTCGATGCGCCGGTACGACCCCGCGGGGCTCCCGTACGACCCCGGCGAGGCTTCCGTACGACCCCGGACGGGCGCGAAAACTCGGTGGGCAGTGTCAGTGGCGAACCGTAGGCTCGCTGCTGATGCCCACGAAACCTGCCCCCGCCACGGATCTCGCCCCGGACGCCGCCGAGAAGCGTTCCACCGTACATGCCCTGCTGCGGCTGTGGCCCTATGTGCGCCCCGTCCGCGCGCGCTTGGGCACGGCCGCGGTGATAGCGATCCTCGCCTCCTGCGTCGGGCTGGTGATCCCGCTCGTCCTGAAGTGGATGGTGGACGGGCCGGTCGCCGACGGCGACCCGGCGGGCGTGTGGCTCGGGGCGCTGTACCTGCTGCTCCTCGGAGTGGCGGAGGCGCTGCTGTTCGGGCTGCGCCGGTGGCTGGTGGCCCGGCCGCTGGCGGGGGTCGAGGCGGGGATGCGCGCGGACCTGTACCGGCATCTGCAGCGGCTGCCGGTGGCCTTCCACGACCGCTGGGCGTCGGGGCAGTTGCTGTCGCGCGGGACGACGGATCTGATGCTGCTCCGCATGTTCCTCGCCTTCCCTCTCACGTTCCTGCTGGTCAACGGCGTCACGATCCTGGTCGGCATCGGCATCATGCTGGTGCAGGACTGGACGCTGGGGCTGGTCATCCTCGGGCCCGCCATCCCGGTGATGATCATGTGCGGGATCTTCGAGAAGAAGTACTCCGCGGTGGCGCGGCGCGCGCAGGACCAGGTCGGGGACCTGACGACCGTGGTCGAGGAGAGCGTCCTCGGCATCCGGATCATCAAGGGCTTCGGACGGCACCGCAGCCAGGCCCGTGCCTTCCACGAGCTGTCGCACACGCTGCGGGGCACGGAGCTGCGCAAGGCGCGGCTGCTGGCGGCCATCTGGGCGGTCATCGTGACGCTGCCCGAGGTGGCGATCGGGGCGGCGCTGGTGGTGGGCGCGGTGCAGGTGGCCGACGGGACGCTGTCGGCGGGGACGCTGGTGGCGTTCTTGTCGACGGCGCTGGCGCTGCGGTGGCCGGTGGAGTCCATCGGCTTCCTCCTGGCGATGAGCCAGGAGGCGGCGACGGCCACGGACCGGTACTTCGAGGTGATGGACGCGGAGGTTGAATCGCAGGGTCGTGCCGGTGACCCGGCGCCGGCGCGAGGCGGCGGGGAGCGCGGCCCGGCGGAGCGGGGTGCCTCCCAGGCCGTTCAGGCACTGGGGAAGGCACGACTGCCCGCGGCGGCGGAGGCCGACGGCCTCCGGTTCGAGCACGTCCTGTTCCGCTATCCCGACGCCGCCCCCGACTCCCCGCCCCTGCTGACGGACGTCAATCTGCACATCCGCTCCGGGGAGTCCATGGCCCTCGTCGGTGCCACCGGCAGCGGCAAGACGACGCTGACCGCGCTGGTCCCGCGTCTGCACGAGGTGACCGAGGGACGGATCACGCTGGACGGCGAGGACATCACCGCCCTGTCCCGCGAGGAGCTGCGCTCGATGGTCGCCGTGGCCTTCGAGGAGCCCACCCTCTTCTCGGCCACCGTCGGTGAGAACGTGCTGATGGGCGCGGGTGAGGGCGCCGGCGGCGAGGAGCTGGACCGCGCGCTCGCCGTCGCGCAGGCCGACTTCGCGCACGCGCTTCCCGAGGGCACCGGTACCCAGGTCGGCGAGCAGGGCCTGAGCCTCTCCGGCGGCCAGCGTCAGCGCCTCGCGCTCGCGCGGGCGGTGGTCGGCAGGCCGAGGTTCCTCGTCCTGGACGACCCGCTGTCCGCGCTGGACGTGCACACGGAGGCCGCCGTGGAGGCCGCCCTGCGCCACGTCCTCGCGGACACCACCGCGCTGATCGTGGCCCACCGCCCCTCCACCGTCCTGCTCGCCGACCGCGTCGCCCTGCTCTCCGAGGGCCGGATCACCGCCGTCGGCACCCATCACGAACTGCTGCGCACCAGCCCCGAGTACGCCCATCTGATGTCCGGGCTCGACGGGCACGACGATCCCGAGGGCTCCCAGGAAGGGGACGGCCGATGAGCGCGCCCACGGCCACCGCGCCGAAGAGGGACCAGCCGGAGGACCCCGGGCACGGCGACCCGGACGAGACCGGCACCGGCACCCGCGCCGCCGACGGCGACTCGTTCGACCGGGACGTCCTGCCCAGCCCGCCGGGCGCGACCGGTGCCCTGCTGCGCTCGCTGCTGGCGCCGATGAAGGCACGCGTCGCCCTCACCGGCCTCCTCCTGCTGCTCCAGCAGGCGGCCGTGCAGGCGGGGCCGCTGCTGGTGGCGTACGCCATCGACCGCGCCGTGCCGGCCCTGCGGGACGACCACCACGGCCCGCTGATCGCGGTGGGCGCCGGCTACCTGCTGTGCTCGCTCGCGGCGGGCTCGCTCCAGTACGCCTTCATCGCCGCCGCGGCCCGGGTCAACCAGGACGCGTTGCTGGACCTGCGCGGGCGGATCTTCCGGCACGCGCAGGCCCTGAGCGTCGACTTCCACGAGCGCTACACCTCGGGCCGCCTCATCTCCCGCTCCACCACCGACGTGGAGGCCCTGCGCGAGCTGCTCGACGAGGGCCTTCAGGAGCTGGTGACGGTCATCCTGTCCTTCGTCTACATCGCCGCGCTGCTGCTCTGGCTCGACCTGGGCCTGGGCGCCGTCGCGGTGGCGTCGTTCGTGCCGCTGTACGGGCTGGTGCGGCTCTATCAGCGCCGCGCGGGACGGGTGTACCGGCAGCGGTCCACGGCGATCGCGGCGGTGATCGTGAAGTTCGTGGAGACCATGAACGGGATCCGGCCGGTGCGCGCCTTCCGCCGGGAGGCCGCCAACGACGCCGACTTCGCGGTCCTGAACCACCGCCACGAGCGGACCAACGGCGACGCGCTGCTGGAGATGGCCCGTTACGTCGTCGGTTCCCGCCTGGTCGCCAACACGGCCGTCGCGGGGATCGTGCTGTGGGGGGCCTACCGGGTCGCCGACGGCACGCTGGCGCTCGGTGTGCTGGCGGCGGCGGTGCTGTACCTGCGCCGGCTGTACGACCCGATCGACCGGCTCGGCATGTTCCTGAACTCCTACCAGTCGGCGGCGGCCTCGCTGGAGAAGATCGCCGGGCTGCTGGCCCAGACGCCGTCGGTGCCCGAGCCGGCCGCGCCGAAGGAGCTGCCGCCGCTGAGGTCGGAGCACCCCGGCCGCGAGGTCGTCTTCGAGTCGGTGAGCTTCGGCTACCGCACCGGCGGCGAGGTGCTGCCGCGCTTCGAGCTGACGCTCCCGGCCGGGCAGACGGTCGCCGTTGTCGGCTCGACCGGCGCGGGCAAGTCGACGCTGGCCAAGCTGCTGGCCCGGTTCTACGACCCCTCCGCCGGGCGGGTCCTGCTGGACGGCACCGACCTGCGCGACCTGGCCGTGCCGGAGCTGCGGCGCGGGGTGGTGATGGTGACGCAGGAGGCGTTCCTGTTCTCCGGCACGGTCGCCGACAACATCGCCATCGGCCGTCCCGAGGCGACGCGGGAGGAGATCGAGCGGGCCGCGAAGGCGATCGGCGCCCACGACTTCATCGCCGCGCTGCCCGACGGCTACGACACCGACGTGCGCAAGCGGGGCGGCCGTATCTCCGCCGGCCAGCGGCAGCTCGTGGCGTTCGCGCGGGCGCTGCTCGCGGACCCGGCGGTGCTGATCCTGGACGAGGCGACCAGCTCGCTGGACATCCCCGGGGAGCGGGCGGTGCAGCGGGCGATGGCGACGGTGCTGAAGGGCCGTACGGCGGTCGTGATCGCGCACCGGCTGTCCACCGTGGAGATCGCCGACCGGGTACTGGTGATGGAGCACGGCCGGATCGTCGAGGACGGTGCCCCGGACGAACTCATCGCCGGTACGGGCCGGTTCGCGGACCTGCACCGGGCCTGGCGGGACAGCCTGGCGTGAGCATCGACGCGTACGCGGACCCGGGTACGCCGGACCGCCGGGGCGGCTGGCGGTACCTGGCGTGGCTGGTGCGGCGGCAGTGGCCGCGCTGCCTGGCGGGGGCGGTGCTGGCCAGCGTCTGGATGGTGCTGCTGGCGGCGACCCCGTACCTCATGGCCCGAGCCGTCGACCAGGGCCTGGAGCCCGGCGACCTGGGCGCGCTGGCGGGCTGGACGGGTGCCATGGTCGCCGTCGGCGGGGTCAACGCCTGGCTGGGCATGATGCGGCACCGCACGATGACGAAGGTGCGGATGGACGCCAACTTCCGCACCGTCAAGGTGGTCGTCGCCCACGCGACCCGGCTCGGGGCGGCCCTGCGCGCCCAGGTGGGCACGGGCGAGGTCGTCACCATCGGGGTGGGCGACGTCCAGACCATCAGCGGGTCCCTGACGGCGGTGGGGCCGGGCGTCGGGGCGGTCGTCGCCTACGCGACGGTCGGCGGACTGATGCTGTCGGTGTCGACCCGGCTCGCCCTGGTGGTGCTGCTCGGCGTGCCGCTGCTCGCGGTGGCCCTCGGCCCGCTGATGAGCCGTCTGCAGGGCAGGGAGACCGAGTACCGGGAGCGGCAGTCCGTCCTGACCGCGCGGATCGGCGACCTGGCGGGCGGGCTGCGGGTCCTGAACGGACTGGGCGGCAAGGGCCTGGTCGCGGACGCCTTCCGCCGGGACTCGGGCCGGCTGCGCGGGCAGGGCTACCGGGTCGGCGCGGTGACCAGCTGGATCCAGGCCCTCGGTATGGGGCTGCCGATGCTGTTCCTGGCCCTGGTGACCTGGATGGGCGCGCGGCTGGCCGCCCAGGGGCACATCAGCGTGGGCGAACTGGTGTCGGTGTACGGCTATGTCGTCGCGCTGGGCTGGCCGGTGGCGTTCATCATCGAGATGGGCCACCAGCTCAGCCGCGGCGTGGTGGCCGCCCGCCGCGTCGTCGCCTTCCTCCGCCTGGAACCGGCCCCGGACGAAGGCACCCGGGACGCCCCCGCGGAACCCTCGGTGCTCCACGACCCGGCCTCGGGCGTCCGCGTCCTCCCCGGCCGCCTCACCGCCCTGGCCACGTCCCGCCCGTCCGACGCCGCCGAGATCCTGGACCGCCTGGGCCGCTACACCCCGTCGGACGCGACCTGGGGAGACATCCCGCTGGCCGACATCCCCCTCCCCCAGATCCGCTCCCGCATCCTGGTCGCCGACCCGGAGGCCGACCTCTTCGCAGGCCCCCTCAGCACTGTGGTCGGCGCTCAGGAGATGCCGAGCAGGGGCGCGGGCAGTGTCGATCTGCGGCTCCGCCGCGTGGGCGCGACAAGTCACAACGCACCCGCAGACGCGGAACCACCGCCCGGGGCGGGCGAGCCGGCGAGTCTCACCGCAGCCCTCCACGCGGCCGCGGCCGAGGACATCGTCCGCGCCCTCCCGGACGGCCTGCAAACCCACGTCGCGGCCCAGGCCCGCGACCTGTCCGGCGGACAACGCCAACGCATCCGCCTCGCCCGCGCCCTCCTGACCGACCCCGAAGTCCTCCTCGCCGCGGAACCCACCTCCGCACTGGACGCCCACACGGAAGCCACCGTGGCCGACCGCCTCAAGCAGGCCCGCCAGGGCCGCACCACCGTCCTCGCCGCCACCTCACCGCTGCTCCTCGACCGCGCGGACGTCGTGCACCACCTGGTCGACGGCAAGGTCGCGGCCACCGGCACGCACCGGGAACTGTTGGAGACCGAACCCGGCTACCGCGCCCTGGTCGCGCGGGACGACGAGGGCGCCGCGGACACCGAGGGCGCCGAAGAAGGGGCACCGGCCCGATGACACAGCTGCCGGTCGCCGACCGCACCGACGTCCGCCGCGCCGCAGTCGGCCTCGTGCGCGCCGACCGGAGGTCCTTCGCCGTCGTCCTGGGCCTCAACGCGCTGGCCGCGCTGGCCGGTCTCGCGGGGCCGTGGCTGCTGGGCCGGATCGTCGACGAGGTGCGCGCCGGGGGCGGGGTGGACGCGGTGGACCGGATGGCCGTCGCCATTCTCATCTGCTCGCTGGCCCAGTTGCTGCTGGCCCGCTGGGCGCGCTACGTGGGGTACCGGTTCGGGGAGCGGACGCTCGCCCGGGTGCGCGAGCGGTACGTGGACCGGACGCTGGCGCTGCCCGCGTCGGTGGTGGAGCGGGCGGGGACCGGGGACCTGACGACGCGCGGCACCGCCGACGTGACCGCCGTCGGGACGACGTTGCGCGACGCGGGCCCGGAGCTGCTGGTCAACGCGGTGCAGGCGCTGTTCCTCACCGCCGCGGTCTTCGTCCTCGACCCGCTGCTCGGTCTGGTCGGGGTGCTGGGGCTGACGCCGGCCTGGCTCGCCCTGCGCTGGTACCTGCGCCGGGCGCGGGCGGCCTATCTCGCCGAGGGCGCGGCCAACTCGGACGTCGCGGAGAGTCTGGCGGCCACGGTGTCGGGGGCCCGCACCGTCGAGGCGTTCGGGCTGGCCGGGCGGAGGGTCAGGGCGAACCGCGAGGCGCTGGAGGTCTCGCGGCGCGCCCGGTTCCGCACGCTGTTCCTGCGCAGCGTGTTCTTCCCGGCGGTGGACGTCTCCTACGTCCTTCCCGTGGCGGGTGTGCTGCTGCTCGGCGGGGTGCTGCGGGCGCACGGGTCGGTGAGCCTCGGCGCGGTGGTGTCCTGCGCCGTGTACCTCCAGCAGCTGGCCGGGCCGCTGGACGAGGTGCTGATGCGGGTCGAGCAACTGCAGGCCGGTGCCGCCTCCTTCGCCCGGGTCGAGGGGCTGGCGGGGGCGCCGCGCGCGGGGGCTGACGAGTCGGCGGTCCCGGCGGACGACCGTATCGACGTGTCCGGCGTGCGGTACGCCTACGAGCGGGGCGGAGAGGTGCTGCGCGGGGTGGACCTGACGGTGCGGCCGGGCGAGCGGCTGGCGGTGGTCGGTCCTTCGGGGGCCGGGAAGACCACGCTGAGCCGGCTTCTCGCGGGCGTCGACGCGCCGACGGAGGGATCGGTGACGGTGGGCGGGGTGCCGGTGGTCGCCCTGGGTCCGGAGCGGCTGCGCCGGCAGGTGGTGCTGGTCACCCAGGAGCACCATGTGTTCCTGGGCACCGTCCGGGACAATCTGCTCATCGCCGAGCCCGCCGCCACGGACGAGGAGTTGTGGGCGGCGCTCGCCGTGGTGGGCGCCGAGGAGTGGGTGCGGGAGCTGCCCGGGGGCCTCGACGCCGAGCTGGGGGCGAAGGAGGGCGCGCACTCCACGGACGGTTCGCAGGCCCAGCGGCTCGCCCTGGCCCGGGTGGTGCTGGCCGACCCGCACACGCTGATCCTGGACGAGGCGACCGCCCTGCTGGACCCGACGACGGCCCGCCACACGGAGCAGGCGCTGGCCGCCGTGCTGAAGGGCCGTACGGTCGTCGCCATCGCACACCGCCTGCACACCGCGCACGACGCCGACCGGGTGGCGGTGATGGAGGGCGGCCTGGTGACCGAACTGGGCACGCACGACGAACTGGTGGCGGCGGGCGGGGCGTACGCGGCCCTGTGGGGTTCCTGGCACGGGGAGCCGTCCGCCGGGTACTGACCGGCCGGACAGTAACCGGCCCCGGACGGCAACGATTCCGTTTATCGAACGTGAACGCCCGGTCAACGAACCATTTCCAGCCAACTTAGTGACGCGCTCCTGACAAGTAGCGCCTTCTCCTGCCACTCTTCCGTCGGCCCCTTCACAGTGCCCCCACAGCTTCCCCACGAGCGCTGTGCCGAGGCCAGCTCCTAGCACCAGGTTTCTGCGTACCGCACAGTTCCGCCCGGCCGGCCACCCGCCGACCGGTCTCCCCTGGCCGCGTGACCCGCGGCCACGCAGAAGGAGTCAGTGTTGAGCAGCAGTACTCCCCACAGACGCACCTCCCACACCACCTCCCGCCGCGCCACGCACCGGCGTGCCGCGGCGGTCGCGCTGGCCGGTGTCGCCGCGCTGATCGCCACGGCGGTCCAGTCCGGCACCGCCACCGCGGCCCCGGACCCGTCGCCCGCGAAGGGCAGCGAGCTGGTCAGGCTCAGCCCGGCCCAGCGCGCCGAGCTGATCCGCGACGCCAACGCCACCAAGGCGAAGACGGCCGACGAACTGGGCCTGGGCGCCAAGGAGAAGCTGGTCGTCCGGGACGTGGCCAAGGACCGCGACGGCACCCTGCACACCCGCTACGAGCGCACCTACGACGGCCTGCCGGTCCTCGGCGGCGACCTCGTGGTGACCAGTGACGCGGGCAAGACCGAGCAGGTCGTCAAGGCCACGGCGAAGGCGATCAAGCCGGCCTCCGTGACGCCGAAGATCTCCGCCGCGAAGGCCGAGTCGCAGGCGGTGTCCGCCGCGAAGGCCGCCGGCGCCGAGCAGCCGGACGCCGACCGCGCCCCGCGCAAGGTGATCTGGGCGGGCAGCGGCACTCCGGTCCTGGCGTACGAGACGGTCGTGGGCGGCCTCCAGGAGGACGGCACCCCGAACGAACTGCACGTCATCACCGACGCCGCCACCGGCGCCAAGCTGTACGAGTACCAGGGCATCGAGAACGGCACCGGCCACACCACGTACAGCGGCACCGTGACGCTCGGCACCGCGCAGTCCGGGTCGTCGTACACGCTGACCGACACCGCGCGCGGCAACCACAAGACGTACAACCTGGGCGGCCGGACCTCGGGCACCGGTTCGCTGTTCACCAACTCCGACGACGTGTGGGGCAACGGCACCTCCTCCGACCCGGAGACCGCCGGCGCCGACGCCCACTACGGGGCCGCGCTGACCTGGGACTACTACAAGAACGTGCACGGCCGCTCGGGCATCCGCGGCGACGGTGTGGCGGCGTACAGCCGGGTCCACTACGGCAACGCCTACGTCAACGCGTTCTGGTCGGACAGCTGCTTCTGCATGACCTACGGCGACGGGATCAACAACTCCAACCCGCTCACCGCCATCGACGTGGCCGGGCACGAGATGACCCACGGCGTCACGTCCAACACCGCGGGACTCAACTACAGCGGCGAGTCCGGCGGTCTGAACGAGGCCACGTCCGACATCTTCGGCACGTCGGTCGAGTTCTACGCCAACAACTCCTCGGACGTCGGTGACTACCTCATCGGCGAGGAGATCGACATCAACGGCGACGGCACCCCGCTGCGCTACATGGACAAGCCCAGCAAGGACGGCGCGTCCTACGACAACTGGTTCTCGGGCATCGGCAACTCCGACGTGCACTACTCGTCGGGCCCGGCCAACCACTTCTTCTACCTGCTGAGCGAGGGCAGCGGCACCAAGACCATCAACGGTGTCACCTACAACTCGCCCACCTCGGACGGCCTCCCGGTCACCGGCATAGGCCGCGCCAAGGCCGAGAAGATCTGGTTCCGCGCGCTGACCACGAAGTTCACGTCGACCACCAACTACGCGGGCGCCCGCACCGGCACCCTCGCGGCGGCCGGTGAGCTGTACGGCACCGACAGCGCCGAGTACACCGCGGTGGCGAACGCGTGGGCGGGCATCAACGTCGGCTCGCGGCCCGGTGGCGGCGACCCCGACCCCGGGGACGGCAGCACCTTCGAGAACGACACGGACGTGAACATCCCCGACTACGGGTCGGCGGTCACCTCGTCCATCACGGTCACGGGCCGCTCCGGCAGGGCACCGAGCAACCTCCAGGTGGGCGTGGACATCGTGCACAGCTGGCGCGGTGACCTGCGGATCGACCTGGTCGCGCCCGACGGGTCGACGTACCGCCTCAAGAGCAGCGGCTACGACCCGGCGGAGGACGTGCACGAGACCTACACGGTCAACGCCTCCTCGGAGACGGCCAACGGCACCTGGAAGCTCCGCGTCCAGGACCAGGGCCCGGCGGACACCGGCTACATCGACGCCTGGCGGCTCACCTTCCCGTAGGCCGGCCGGCCCACGGGCACACCACCCCGAGCCAGGGCGCCGCTCCGGAGGTTCGACTCCTCCGGGGTGGCGCCCTCTTCATGTCCTTCACATTTCGCACGCACACAACCGGCCGACTATTTTCGGCCAACATCATCGGGCCCTCCTGACATGTACGCGCCTTCGGTGTCAGTCTTCCGTCACCCGCCGCACAACTTCGCAGCAACCGGCCGGACACCCCACGCCGACCGGATCCCCCCACCGAAGGAGCTTGTGTGTCTTCCCTCTTCGCGCGCCACAAGCGCACCACGCTGGCCCTCGCCACCGCGGTCGCAGCCGGAGCGATGCTCACCACCGGTCTGACCGCGGGCAGCGCCGCCGCCGACAGCACCGCGCCGTCGGCGCTCGCGGGCGCCCCGGTCCTCCTGTCGGACACCGCCCGCAGCGCGCTCATACGGGAGCAGCAGGCCGGCGCGGCCGACGCCGCCCGTCGGATGGGCCTCGGCGCCAAGGAGAAGCTGGTCGTCAAGGACGTGGTCAAGGACCGCGACGGCACCGTGCACACCCGCTACGAGCGCACCTACGACGGCCTGCCCGTCCTCGGCGGCGACCTCGTCGTGCACCAGTCGAAGTCCGGGGCCACCAGAGGCGTCACCAAGGCGACGAAGGCCGCCATCAAGGTCGCCACGGTCACGCCGAAGGTCAAGGCGGCCAGGGCCGAGCAGCAGGCGCTGTCCGCGGCCGAGGACGCCGGGTCGTCGAGGACCGCGGCCGACTCCGCGCCCCGCAAGGTGATCTGGGCCGCCGAGGGCAAGCCCGTCCTCGCCTACGAGACCGTGGTCGGCGGCCTCCAGGACGACGGCACCCCCAACGAACTGCACGTCATCACCGACGCCGCCACCGGCGCCAAGCTGTACGAGTACCAGGGCATCGAGACCGGCTCCGGCAAGAGCCTCTACTCGGGCACGGTCGAACTCGGCACCACCAAGTCCGGCTCGTCGTACCAGCTGTACGACACCGGGCGCGGCGGCCACAAGACGTACAACCTGGCCCGCAAGACCTCCGGCACCGGCACCCTGTTCACCGACGCCGACGACGCCTGGGGCACCGGCACCGCCTCCAGCGACCCCCAGGACCAGACCGCCGCCGTCGACGCCGCCTACGGCGCCCAGGTCACCTGGGACTTCTACAAGGAGAGCTTCGGCCGCAACGGCATCAAGAACGACGGCAAGGCGGCCTACTCCCGCGTCCACTACGGCAGCAACTACGTCAACGCCTTCTGGTCGGACAGCTGCTTCTGCATGACCTACGGCGACGGCTCGGGCAACACCAACCCGCTGACCTCGCTGGACGTGGCCGGGCACGAGATGAGCCACGGCGTCACCTCCAACACCGCGGGCCTCGAGTACAGCGGCGAGTCCGGCGGCCTCAACGAGGCGACCAGCGACATCTTCGGCACCGGCGTGGAGTACTTCGCGAACAGCTCCACCGACAAGGGCGACTACCTCATCGGCGAGGCCATCGACATCAACGGCGACGGCACCCCGCTGCGCTACATGGACAAGCCCAGCAAGGACGGCGCGTCCAAGGACTACTGGGACTCCGGTCTCGGCGGCGTGGACGTGCACTACTCGTCCGGTCCCGCGAACCACTTCTTCTTCCTGCTGGCCGAGGGCAGCGGGGCGCGGACGGTCGACGGGGTGGACTACGACTCGCCGACCCACGACGGCTCCACCGTCACCGGCATCGGCCGGGAGAAGGCCCTGCAGATCTGGTACAAGGCGCTGACCGAGTACATGACCTCGACGACCGACTACGCCGACGCCCGCGCGGCCACCCTGAGCGCGGCGTCCGACCTGTACGGCGCCGACAGCACCGAGTACAAGACGGTGGGCGCGGCCTGGACCTCGGTCAACGTGAACTGACCGTCCCGCCCGACACGGCCCGCGGCACCCGGAACCATCGGTTTCCGGGTGCCGCCCTACCCTTGGTCCCCATGTCCTTCACGTACGACGACGTCGGCGCCACCCGCGAGCAGGACCACTGCCCGCCCGGCTTCCGCCCCATGCACGTACGCACCCGCCTCGGGGAGGGCGAACCGGTGTTCCGGCGGGCCGCCGAGGCCCTGCTCACCTGGGAGATGCACCGGGAGATGGGCGTCGGCATCGAGGCGAGCGCGGAGCGCGCCGCGCCGGGCGTCGACGTCACCGTCACCCTCGCCGGCATGATCAAGGCACCCTGCCGGGTGGTGTGGACCCTGGAGGAGCGCCGCCGGGCGGGCTGGGCCTACGGCACGCTGCCCGGCCACCCGGAGTCCGGCGAGGAGGCCTTCGTGGTGGACCGCACGGGCGACGGCACGGTCTGGCTGACCGTGCACGCCTTCAGCCGCCCGGCCAAGTGGTACGCCAAGGCCGGCGGGCCTGCCGCCCGCGCCTTCCAGCACGCGTACGCCCGCCGCTGCGGCACCGTCCTCAGGCGGCTGAGCGGCGGCGACGAGGAGAACTGAGCCCTCCTCGTCGCCGTCCGCCGTCCCGCCGTCGCGGGGCTCACCGCATCAGCAGCCCCGCCGCCTCCACCAGGTCGCCCGAGGGCACCGCGACCAGACCGGTCTCCACGCCGGAGGCCAGCAGCCGGTGCGCGGGCAGGACGCGGACCGTGTAGCCGAAGGGGCCGGTGCGGTCCAGGGCGAGCGGGCCCTCGTAGGCCCAGCGGCCCTCCAGATCCGGGCCGCCCACCGGCTTCAGCGGCACCTTCGCCGCGTCGGTGATCCGGTCCTCGGAGTCCACCCGGCCGGAGACCGCCTGCACCTCCACGTCCTCCGGCGCGAGGTCGCCGAGCTTGACCCGCACCCGCAGGGCGAGCGTGGTGCCGAGTTCGGCGCTTGCCGTGGCGGCGGACGTCTCCACGTGGTCGACGCTCACCCCCGGCCAGGCCGCCCGCACCCGCGCCTTCCACTCGGCGAGCCCGCGCGCGGAGTCCGGGTCCATCGCGCGGTGCGCCTCCGCGGCGGGGGCGTAGAGCCGTTCGACGTACTCGCGGACCATGCGGCCGGCCAGCACCTTCGGGCCGAGCAGGCTGAGGGTCCTGCGGACCATCTCCAGCCACCGGTCGGGCAGCCCGCTCGCGCCCCGCTCGTAGAAGCGCGGGGTGATCCGCTGCTCCAGCAGGTCGTAGAGGGCGTCGGCCTCTATGGCGTCGCGCCGGTCCGGGTCGGTGCCGACGCCGTCGGCGGTGGGGATCGCCCAGCCGAAGTCGGGCTGGTACCACTCGTCCCACCAGCCGTCGAGCACCGACAGGTTGAGGCAGCCGTTGAGCGCCGCCTTCATGCCGGAGGTGCCGCAGGCCTCCAGCGGCCGCAGCGGGTTGTTCAGCCAGATGTCGCAGCCGGGGTACAGCTTCTGCGCCATCGCCATGCCGTAGTCCGGCAGGAACACGATGCGGTGGCGCACCCGCGGGTCGTCGGCGAACCGCACCAGCTCCTGCACCAGCCGCTTGCCGCCGTCGTCCGCCGGGTGCGCCTTGCCCGCGACGACGATCTGGACCGGCCGCTCGGGATGCAGCAGCAGCTCGGTCAGCCGCTCCCGGTCGCGCAGCATCAGCGTGAGCCGCTTGTACGACGGGACGCGCCGCGCGAAGCCGATGGTGAGCACGTCCGGGTCGAGGGCGTCGTCGATCCAGCCCAGCTCGGCCGTCCCGGCACCGCGCTGCCGCCAGGAGGCGCGCAGCCGCTCGCGCACCTCCTCGACGAGCTGGGCGCGCAGGGTGCGGCGCAGCTCCCAGATGTCCTGGTCGGGGATGTCGGCGACCGAGTCCCAGCGGTCCGAGCCGCCGACGGCCAGCGCGTCCTCGGCCCGCTGCACACCGATCTGCCGGGCCCCGAGCCGGAACACCTCGGGGGCCACCCAGGTCGGGGCGTGCACGCCGTTGGTGACGGAGGTGATGGGCACCTCCTCGGCGTCGAAGCCGGGCCACAGTCCGGCGAACATCCCCCGGCTGACCCCGCCGTGCAGCAGGGAGACGCCGTTGGCGCGCTGGGCGAGCCGCAGGCCCATCACGGCCATGTTGAAGAGGTTCGGCTCGCCGCCGGGGTAGGTCTCCATGCCGAGCCGCAGAACGCGTTCGACGTCGATGCGCGGGAGTTCGGCGTCGGGGCCGAAGTGGCGGGCGACCAGCTCGCGGTCGAAGCGGTCGATGCCGGCCGGGACCGGGGTGTGGGTGGTGAAGACGGTCCCGGCCCGCACCGCCTCCAGGGCTGGACCGAACTCCAGGCCCTCGTCGCACAGTTCGGCGATGCGTTCCAGCCCGAGGAACCCGGCGTGCCCCTCGTTGGTGTGGAACACCTCCGGCGCGGCGTGGCCGGTGAGCCGGCAGTACGTGCGCACCGCCCGGACACCTCCTATGCCGAGCAGCATCTCCTGGAGGAGCCGGTGTTCGCTTCCGCCGCCGTAGAGCCGGTCGGTGACGCCCCGTTCGCCGGGGTCGTTCTCCTCGACGTCGGAGTCGAGCAGCAGCAGCGGCACCCGGCCGACCTGGGCCAGCCAGATGCGGGCCCGCAGCTCCCGGCCGCCGGGCAGCGCGAGCGCGACGTGCGCGGGGGTGCCGTCGCTCTCCTTGAGCGGCGCCAGCGGCAGCTCGTGGGGGTCGAGGACGGGGTAGTGCTCCTGCTGCCAGCCGTCCCGGGAGAGGGACTGCCGGAAGTAGCCGTGCCGGTAGAGCAGGCCCACGCCGACGAGCGGCACCCCCAGGTCGCTGGCCGCCTTGAGGTGGTCGCCGGCCAGGATGCCGAGGCCGCCGGAGTACTGGGGCAGCGCGGCGGTGATGCCGAACTCGGGCGAGAAGTAGGCGACGGCGGCGGGCAGTCGGCCCGGCTGGGCCTGGTACCAGCGGTCGCCGGTCATGTAGTGGTCGAGGTCGTCGGCCACCGCGGTCAGCCGGCGCCTGAAGCGCCGGTCCTCGGCCAGCTCCGCGAGGCGCGCGGGCCGCACGGTGCCGAGCAGCCGTACCGGGTCGCGGCCGGACGCGGTCCAGCACTCGGGGTCGACGGACTGGAAGAGGTCGCGGGTCTCCGGGTGCCAGGACCAGCGCAGATTGCGGGCCAGATCACTGAGCGGCCGGAGGGGGTCGGGGAGTACGGGACGGACGGTCAGTCGACGGATCGCCTTCACCCTGACGACGTTACCGCGCGATGTGTCCCTTGTTGGGGCCTTCGCCCTGATGCGTCGGCCGGAAACCAACACGCACGGCGTGTCGATATGGCCGGATCTTTCCCCCTCGGCCTTCTTGTGGCGCTTCGGCCCGCGAGGAAAGCTGCACATGTCGCGACGCGCACTGATTGCGGGAGCGACATCCGGGAAAGCGACGGTCAGATCGCCGCGTGTGTCGTGTTGTCGACATACGCGCGAGTAGTTAACAAAGTGCCGGATTGCCCACCGGAAGAGTGTGGGAAGGCTCCTGCGGTACGCCCCGCACGCACCTCGCAGGACCCACCTCCCCAGAGTCATCCGCCCACCCAGTTGACGCGGACAGGAGCGGTCATGCCCGCCACGCACCACTCGTCAGCATCCCCCGCATCCCCGGCTGCCGGCGCCTCCCCGGCGTCCTCTGCGGAGCCCCGCACCGTCGTCGGGCGCATCCCCGTCCTGGACATCCGTCCGGTCGTCCAGCGCGGGCGCAGGCCGGCCAAGGCCGTCACCGGCGAGTCGTTCGAGGTCTCCGCCACCGTGTTCCGGGAGGGGCACGACGCGGTGGCCGCCAACGTCGTCCTGAGAGATCCGCGGGGCCGGCCGGGTCCCTGGACGCCGATGCGGGAGCTGGCCCCGGGCACCGACCGCTGGGGCGCCACCGTCACCGCGGGCGAGACCGGACTGTGGTCGTACACCGTGGAGGCCTGGAGCGATCCGGTCACCACGTGGCGGCACCACGCGCGGATCAAGATTCCGGCCGGGATGGACACCGACCTCGTGCTGGAGGAGGGCGCCCGGCTGTACGAGCGGGCCGCCGCCGACGTGCCCGGGCGGGCGGACCGGCGTGCGCTGCTGGCCGCCGTCGACGCGCTGCGGGACGAGGACAGGCCGGCCGCGTCCAGGCTGGCGGCGGCGTTGACGCCGGAGGTGGACGCGGTCCTGGCCCGGCATCCGCTGCGGGACCTGGTCACCTCCTCCGAGCCCCTGCCGCTGCTGGTCGAGCGGGAACGCGCCCTCTACGGCGCCTGGTACGAGTTCTTCCCCCGCTCCGAAGGCACCCCCGACCGGCCCCACGGCACCTTCCGCACCGCCGTCCGACGCCTGCCCGCCATCGCCGCCATGGGCTTCGACGTCGTCTACCTCCCCCCGATCCACCCCATCGGCACCACCCACCGCAAAGGCCGCAACAACACCCTGACCGCCACCGCCGACGACGTCGGCGTCCCCTGGGCCATCGGCTCCCCCGAAGGCGGCCACGACAGCGTCCACCCCGCCCTCGGCACCCTCGACGACTTCGACCACTTCGTCGCCGAAGCCGCCCGCCACGGTCTGGAGATCGCCCTCGACTTCGCCCTCCAGTGCTCCCCCGACCACCCCTGGGTCCACAAACACCCCGAGTGGTTCCACCACCGCCCCGACGGTTCGATCGCCCACGCCGAGAACCCGCCCAAGAAGTACCAGGACATCTACCCGATCGCCTTCGACACCGACCCCGACGGCCTCCACGCGGAAACGGTGCGCGTCCTGCGGCACTGGATGGACCACGGCGTGCGGATCTTCCGCGTCGACAACCCCCACACCAAACCCGTCGCCTTCTGGGAACGCGTCATCGCCGACATCAACGCCGCCGACCCAGACGTCGTCTTCCTGGCCGAGGCCTTCACCCGCCCCGCGATGATGCACACCCTCGCCCAGATCGGCTTCCAGCAGTCCTACACCTACTTCACCTGGCGCAACACCAAACAGGAACTGACGGAGTACCTCACCGAACTGACGGGGGACGCCGCCTCCTACATGCGGCCGAACTTCTTCGCCAACACCCCCGACATCCTCCACGCCTACCTCCAGCACGGCCACCGCCCCGCCTTCGAGGTCCGCGCCGTCCTCGCCGCCACCCTCTCCCCCGCCTGGGGCATCTACAGCGGCTACGAACTCTGCGAGAACACCCCCCTGCGCGACGGCAGCGAGGAATACCTCGACTCGGAGAAGTACCAGCTCAAACCCCGCGACTGGGCCCGCGCCGACCGCGAGGGCACCACCATCGCCCCCCTCATCACCCGCCTCAACACCATCCGGCGCGAGAACCCGGCGCTCCGCCAACTGCGCGATCTGCACTTCCACACGACGGACAAGGAGGAGGTGATCGCCTACTCGAAGCGGCAGGGGTCGAACACGGTTCTGGTGGTCGTGAACCTCGACCCCCGCCACACCCAGGAGGCGACGGTCTCGTTGGACATGCCGCAACTCGGCCTGGACTGGCACGAGTCGGTGCCGGTCCGCGACGAGCTGACCGGCGAGACCTACCACTGGGGCAGGGCCAACTATGTGCGCCTGGAGCCGGGCCGTTCGCCCGCGCACGTCTGCACGGTTCTGCGACCGTCCCACCCGCAGATCGGAGGGTCACCCACCACATGATCGTCAACGAGCCCGTGCCGGACACCTTCGAGGACACCCCCGCCAAGGACCGGGACCCGGACTGGTTCAAACGAGCCGTCTTCTACGAGGTCCTCGTCCGTTCCTTCCAGGACAGCAACGGCGACGGCGTCGGCGACCTCAAGGGCCTGACCGCCAAGCTGGACTACCTGCAATGGCTGGGCGTGGACTGCCTGTGGCTCCCGCCCTTCTTCAAGTCGCCGCTGCGCGACGGGGGCTACGACGTCTCCGACTACACCGCCGTCCTGCCCGAGTTCGGCGACCTCGCCGACTTCGTGGAGTTCGTGGACGCGGCGCACCAGCGCGGGATGCGCGTGATCATCGACTTCGTCATGAACCACACCAGCGACCAGCACCCGTGGTTCCAGGAGTCCCGCAAGAACCCGGACGGCCCCTACGGCGACTACTACGTCTGGGCCGACGACGACAAGCAGTTCCAGGACGCGCGGATCATCTTCGTCGACACCGAGGCGTCCAACTGGACCTACGACCCGGTGCGCAAGCAGTACTTCTGGCACCGCTTCTTCTCCCACCAACCGGACCTCAACTACGAGAACCCGGCCGTCCAGGAGGAGATGATCTCCGCGCTGAAGTTCTGGCTGGACCTGGGCATCGACGGGTTCCGGCTGGACGCGGTGCCGTACCTCTACCAGGAGGAGGGCACCAACTGCGAGAACCTGCCGCGCACGCACGACTTCCTGAAGCGGGTGCGCAAGGAGATCGACGCGCAGTACCCGGACACGGTGGTGCTGGCGGAGGCCAACCAGTGGCCGGAGGACGTCGTCGACTACTTCGGCGACTTCGCCGCGGGCGGCGACGAGTGCCACATGGCCTTCCACTTCCCGGTCATGCCCCGCATCTTCATGGCGGTCAGAAGGGAGTCGCGCTACCCCGTCTCCGAGATCCTCGCCAAGACCCCCGCGATCCCGTCCGGCTGCCAGTGGGGCATCTTCCTGCGCAACCACGACGAGCTGACCCTGGAAATGGTCACCGACGAGGAACGCGACTACATGTACGCGGAGTACGCCAAGGACCCGCGGATGCGCGCCAACATCGGCATCCGGCGGCGGCTGGCCCCGCTCCTCGACAACGACCGCAACCAGATCGAGCTGTTCACGGCCCTGCTGCTGTCCCTGCCCGGCTCGCCGATCCTCTACTACGGCGACGAGATCGGCATGGGCGACAACATCTGGCTCGGCGACCGCGACGCCGTGCGCACGCCGATGCAGTGGACCCCGGACCGCAACGCCGGCTTCTCGTCGTCCGACCCGGGGCGCCTGTTCCTGCCCACGATCATGGATCCGGTCTACGGCTTCCAGGTGACGAACGTCGAGGCGTCCATGGCCTCGCCGTCGTCCCTGCTGCACTGGACCCGGCGCATGATCGAGATCCGCAAGCAGAACCCCGCCTTCGGCCTCGGCACCTACACCGAGCTGCCCTCCTCCAACCCGGCGGTGCTGGCGTTCCTGCGCGAGTACGGGGACGACCTGGTGCTGTGCGTCCACAACTTCTCGCGGTTCGCGCAGCCCACGGAGCTCGACCTCAGTGCCTTCGGCGGACGCCACCCCGTCGAGCTGTTCGGCGGGGTCCGCTTCCCGGCGGTCGGCGACCTGCCGTACCTGCTGACCCTCGGCGGGCACGGCTTCTACTGGTTCCGGCTCCGCAAGGAAGCCGTCTAGACACCGGCCCCGTCCCCGGGCGGCGCGGTTTCCACCGTTCCGCCCGGGGCACGCATCAGTAACCACCCCGAGTCTCCGGGGAAAGGACGCGACGCCATGTCGGAAGCCGTCATACGCACCGTCTCGAGCCCGCCGGGTCTCCTGGCGTCCCTCGACCCACTGCTGCGGGAGTGGCTGCCGCGGCAGCGCTGGTTCGCCGGCAAGGGGCGTCCGGTGACCGGCTTCTCACTGGTCGCCGCGACCGAACTGCTGCCCGCCGACTCACGCCTCGGCCTCCACCACGTCCTGGTCCGCGCCCACCAGCAGCACGCTCCGGCCGGGGGCTCGGCCCAGGAGCCCGGCGACTGCTACCAGCTCCTGATAGGCACCCGCGAGGCACTGCCGCCCCGGCTCGCGCCCGCGCTGATCGGCCATGTGACCGAGGGCCCGGCCGCCGGCCGCACCGCCTACGACGCCCTGTACGACACCCGCCCCGCCGAGGTGCTGCTGGAGGCGCTGCGCACGCGGGCCCGTATCGGGGGGCTCCGCTTCGAGGCACCGGACGACGACGCCATCCGCGCGGGGCTGGTGCCGCGGCTGATGACCGCCGAGCAGTCCAACTCGTCGGTCGTGTACGGAGATACGTTCATCCTGAAGGTGCTGCGCCGGATCGTTCCCGGTGTCAACCCCGACCTGGAGCTGCCGCTGGCCCTGGCCCGCGAGGGCTGCCCCCGGGTGCCGGCACCGGCCGGGTGGATGGTGGCGGACCTGGCCGGCCGGTCCTGGGTGCTGGGCGTGCTCCAGCCCTATCTGCAGGGCGCGACCGACGGCTGGGAGCTGGCGCTGCGCGAGCTGGCCAAGGGCGGGGACTTCGTCGCCGAGGCCCGGGCGCTCGGACGGGCCACCGCCGAGGTGCACACCGCGCTGGCCCGCGCGCTGCCGACCGTCACCCTCGGCCACGCCCGGGCGCGGCAGCTCGCCGAGGGCATGACCGGGCGGCTGGAGGAGGCCGCGCGGGCCGTGCCCCTGCTCCGGCCGTACGCGCCCGCGCTGCGGACCGCGTTCACGGCGCTGGCCGACCTGGCCGCCGAGGGCGGTACCTGGACCGCCCAGCGGGTCCACGGCGACCTGCACCTCGGCCAGTGCCTGCGCTCGCCCGACGGGGAGTGGTCGCTGATCGACTTCGAGGGCGAGCCCGCGAAGCCCCTGGCCGAGCGGCGGCTCCCGCAGCCGGCGGTGCGGGACGTCGCGGGGATGCTGCGCTCCTTCGACTACGCCGCGCACTCGGCCGACGTGCGCGTGCCGGGCTGGGCCGAGTCCTGCCGGGCCGCGTACTGCACCGGGTACGCGGAGGCCGCCGGCCACGACCCGCGCACCGACCCGGTGCTGCTGCGCGCCTACGAGACGGACAAGGCGGTCTACGAGGTCCTGTACGAAGCCCGGCACCGGCCCGACTGGCTCGAGGTGCCCCTGGCGGCGGTGCGCCGCCTGTCCGTGCCCGAACCCGCATGACGCCCCCGCCCGCTCCCGTCCCGCCCAGGAGGCTCCTCCCGTGACCCCCCGCCCCTCGTCCAGCGGCCCCGACCCGAAGAAGACGACCGGGAAGAAGAAGACGGCCGGTTCCGGTTCTGGTTCCGGTTCCGGGAAGAGGCCCGCCAAGGCCGCCGCGAAGAAGAAGGCGCCCCGGAAGGTGACCGCCGGTTCGCCCGGGACGGCCGTCGCCGGCTCCCCCGCCCTGGACGCCGCCGACCGGGAGCGGCTGCTCGCCGGCACGCACCACGATCCGCACGCGGTGCTCGGCGCCCACCGGGTGCCCGGCGGGGTCGCGTTCCGGGCGCTGCGGCCGTACGCCCGTGCGGTGACCGTGCTCGCCGGGGAGCTGCGGGTCGAGCTGCACGACGACGGGGACGGGTTCTTCTCCGGCCTCGTGCCGCTGGAGGAGGTCCCGGCCCACCGGCTCCTGGTGGCGTACGACGGGACGGAGCAGGAGGTCGAGGACCCGTACCGCTTCCTGCCCACCCTGGGCGAGCTGGACCTGCACCTGATCGGCGAGGGCCGGCACGAGCAGCTGTGGCGGGCGCTCGGCGCGCACCCGACGACACACGACGGGGTGGCGGGCACCCGGTTCGCGGTGTGGGCGCCGAACGCCCGCGGGGTCCGGGTGGCCGGCGGCTTCAACTTCTGGGACGGCACCGGACACCCGATGCGCTCCCTCGGCTCGACGGGGGTGTGGGAGCTGTTCCTGCCCGGTGTCGGGGCGGGCGAGCTGTACAAGTTCGAGATCACCCGGCCCGACGGTTCGCGCACCTTCCGCGCCGATCCGCTGGCCCGCCGTACGGAGGTGCCGCCCGCCACGTCCTCCGTCGTGCACGCCTCGGACTACACCTGGGGCGACGCGGAGTGGCTGGCCCACCGCGCGGACGCGCCCGCGCACGAGGCGCCGATGTCGGTGTACGAGGTCCACCTGCCCTCCTGGCGCCCCGGGCTGACCTACCGCGAGCTGGCGGAGCAGCTCCCGGCCTACGTCTCCGACCTGGGCTTCACCCACGTCGAGCTGATGCCGGTCGCCGAACACCCCTTCGGCGGCTCCTGGGGGTACCAGGTCACCGGTTTCTACGCGCCCACGGCCCGGCTCGGCGACCCGGACGACTTCAAGTACCTGGTGGACCGGCTGCACCGGGCCGGCATCGGCGTGCTGATGGACTGGGTGCCGGCGCACTTCCCGCGCGACGACTGGGCGCTCGCCGAGTTCGACGGGCGCCCGCTGTACGAGCACTCCGACCCGCTGCGGGCGGCGCATCCGGACTGGGGGACGCTGGAGTTCGACTTCGGCCGCCGGGAAGTGCGCAACTTCCTGGTCGCCAACGCCGTGTACTGGTGCGAGGAGTTCCACATCGACGGGCTGCGGGTGGACGCGGTCGCCTCGATGCTCTACCTGGACTACTCGCGCGAGCCGGGCCAGTGGACGCCGAACGAGCACGGCGGCCGGGAGAACCTGGACGCGGTGGCCTTCCTCCAGGAGATGAACGCCACCCTGTACCGGCGGGTGCCCGGCGTCGTGACGATCGCGGAGGAGTCGACGGCCTGGGACGGGGTCACGCGGGCCACTCACCACAAGGGCCCGAGCGGCTTCGGCGGGCTGGGCTTCGGGCTGAAGTGGAACATGGGCTGGATGCACGACTCGCTGGAGTACATGAGCCACGATCCCGTGCACCGCAAGTACCACCACGGGGAGCTGACCTTCTCCATGGTGTACGCCTACAGCGAGAACTACGTGCTGCCGATTTCGCACGACGAGGTGGTGCACGGCAAGAAGTCGCTGGTCTCGAAGATGCCCGGCGACTGGTGGCAGCAGCGGGCGAACGAGCGGGCGTACCTGGGCTGGATGTGGGCCCACCCCGGCAAGCAACTGCTGTTCATGGGCCAGGAGTTCGCCCAGGGCGCCGAGTGGTCGGAGGCGCACGGCCCCGACTGGTGGCTGCTCGACCCGGAGTACGGCGCGGCGGCGGACCACCGGGGCGTGCGCGACCTGGTCCGGGACCTGAACACCGTCTACCGGGCCACGCCCGCGCTGTGGCGGCGCGACACCCACCCCTCCGGGTTCGCGTGGGTGGTCGGCGACGCGGCCGAGGACAACGTCCTGGCGTTCCTGCGCCTCGACGCCGACGGCACCCCGCTGCTCGCGGTGTCCAACTTCGCCCCGGTGGTCCGCTCCGACTACCGCCTCGGCGTCCCCGACGAGGTCCCGGCCTGGCACGAGGTGCTCAACACCGACGCCGCCCGGTACGGCGGCGGCGACGTGGTCACCCCGCACCCGGTCAAGCCGGAGGCACGGGGGTGGCACGGCCGGCCGGCGAGCATCCGGCTGACCCTGCCGCCCCTGGCGACGGTGTGGCTGCGTCCGGCCTGAGCGTCACCCGGCGTCGGCCAGCCCCTTCGGCAGCGGCTCGCTGTGCAGGACGCCGAGGTGCTGGGTGGCGCGGGTGAGGGCGACGTACAGGTCGCTGGTGCCGTAGCGGCCGGGCTCGACGACCAGGACGGAGTCGAACTCCAGGCCCTTGGACTGGCGCGGGTCGAGCAGGACGACCCGGTGGGTGAGGTCCGGCTCGGCGCCCGCGGTCACGCCGTCGAGCCGGGGCGCGAGCACCCGGTGCAGCTCGCGCGGGGCGATGACCGCGAGGCGGCCCTCCTCGGGGGTCAGTTCGCGGGCGGCCTCGGCGACGGCGGCCGGGAGGTCGCCGGTGGCGCGGATCCAGGGCCGTACGCCCGTGGACCGAACCGAACTCGGCGGGGTGAAGGACGGATCCTCGGCCCGGACCACGGCCGCCGCGAGGTCCATGATCTCGGCGGGGGTGCGGTAGTTGACCCCGAGCCGGGTGTGCTCCCAGCGGTCCTCGACGTACGGGGCGAGGATCTTCGACCAGGAGCCGACGCCGGCCGCCTCGGCGGTCTGCGCCGGGTCGCCGACCAGGGTCATCGAGCGGGTCGGGCAGCGGCGCATCAGCAGCCGCCAGGCCATCGGCGACAACTCCTGCGCCTCGTCCACGATGATGTGCCCGAACGCCCAGGTGCGGTCGGCCGCGGCGCGTTCGGCGGCGCTGCGGTGGTCGTCCTCCTCCTGGCGCTCGGCGAACCGCTCGGCGTCGATGATGTCGTGCGCCGACAGGACCTCGGCGTCCTCCTCGTCCTTGTCCTCGAACTCGTAGGTCCGGGAGGCGTACGACACGTCGAGCACGCCCTGGGCGTAGGCGATCTGCTGCTCCCGCTCGCGTTCGGCCCGGGTGCGGGCCACCCGGTCGTCCACGCCGAGCAGTTCGGCCGCCTCGTCCAGCAGGGGCACGTCGGCGACGGTCCAGCGCCGGGTGACCGGGCGGCGGACGGCGGCGGCGTCCTCGGCGGGGAGGAAGTCCTCGGGGGCGGCGAGGAAGTCGGCGACCAGGCGGTGCGGGGTGAGCCGGGGCCAGAGCCGGTCGATGGCGGACCAGACCTCGGGGTTCTCGGCGAGTTCGTCGCGGATCTGGGTGATGTCGCTGGGGTCGAGGAGGTTGGTGCCGTCGTAGGGGTCGGTGCCGATGCGTTCGGCGACCATGTCGGTGAGGGTGTTGAGGATGTGGCCCTCGAAGTGCTCGCGCGCCGCGTTGTGCGGGAGTTTCGCGGCGCGGGTGCGCTCGCGGGCGACCCTGACCAGGTCGTCGTCGAGCATGAGGATCTCGCGGTCGTGCTCGATCGCGATCACCGGGTCGGGCAGCGCCTGCCGCTCGCGGACCACCTCGGCGAGCACGTCGGCCATGTCGGCCCGGCCCTTCACGGCCGCCGCCTCCGGGGTGTCCGTCGCCGTGGCCTTCACGCCGGGGAACAGCTCGCCGACGGTGGAGAGGAGGACGCCGGTCTCGCCCAGCGAGGGCAGCACCTCGCCGATGTAGCCGAGGAAGGCCGGGTTGGGGCCGACGATGAGGACGGCGCGCTTGGCGAGCAGTTCGCGGTGCTCGTAGAGGAGGTAGGCGGCGCGGTGCAGGGCGACGGCGGTCTTGCCGGTGCCGGGGCCGCCCTCGACGACGAGGACCCCGCGGTGCGGGGCGCGGATGATGCGGTCCTGGTCGGCCTGGATGGTCTGCACGATGTCGCCCATGCGGCCGGTGCGCGCGGAGTTGAGCGCGGCGAGCAGCACGGCGTCGCCGGAGGGGTCCTCGTGGCCGGTACGGGTCTCGTCGCCGAGGTCGAGGATCTCGTCGTGCAGCGCGGTGACCGTGCGGCCCTCGCTGGTGATGTGCCGGCGGCGGCGCAGTCCCATCGGGGTGTGGCCGGTGGCCAGGTAGAAGGGGCGGGCGACACCGGCCCGCCAGTCGATGAGCACGGGGGTGCGTTCGGCGTCGTCGGCGCGCAGGCCGATGCGGCCGATGTGGTGGCCCTCCCCGGAGGTGAGGTCGATCCGGCCGAAGCACAGGGAGCCGTCCACCGCGTTGAGCGCGGCGAGCAGCCCGGAGCGCTCCGCGACCAGGATGTCCCGTTCCAGCCGGGCCTGCTGGGGGGTGTTGCCCTGCGCGAGCGCCTCGGTCACCGAGACCTCGGCGTCGCCGCGCAGCGCGTCCACGCGCGCGTACAGCCCGTCGATGAATTCCTGCTCGTGCCGCAATTCATCGTCCGGAAATTCGGTGTTTGACAATTCCACTCCCGGCCGCATATACTGTCCCTACTGAACTTCTTCGCGACCTCATTCATGTGAAGTCACGAATCATCGAATATACGCAGAGAAATCCCCCGAGCGCAATTGCTCAGGGGATTTTTTCGTATGCCGGGCCGGCCGGTCGGCCCGCGCCTCAGACCACGTCTCACACGACCTCGGACAGCTCCTCCAGGAGCCGCCGCTTGGGCCGGGAGCCGACCATCGACTTCACCGGCTCACCTCCGCGGAACACCAGGAACGTCGGCATCGACAGCACCTTGTACGCGTTCGTGGTCACGGGGTTCCGGTCGACGTTCAGCTGCACCACCCGCAGCCGGTCGCCCTCCTCCTCGGCGAGTGCGCTGAGCACCGGCGCCATCTGCCGGCACGGCGGGCACCAGTCGGCGGTGAACTCGACCAGCACGGGCAGGTCCGACCCGATCACCTCGGCCGCGAAATCCGCGTCGGTCACCTCGGGCACCCCGTTGCTCCTCATCCGTGTCCTCCCAGTTCGCACTTGGGTTCCGGACCCCCCGGAACCGCCGCCTCGGCCCGCGTCAGCTGCGCGGCGACCTGCGCACGCACCGACGTGAGCTGCTCGATCAGCGTGTCCAGCTCCGCCAGCTTGCGCCGGTAGACCACCAGGGACGCCGGGCAGGAGTCGCCCTCGGGGTGCCCGGCGCGCAGGCACTCCACGAAGGGGCGTGTCTCCTCCAGGTCGAACCCGAAGTCCTGGAGGGTCCTGATCTGCCGCAGCAGCTTCAGGTCCTCCTCGTCGTAGGTCCGGTAGCCGTTGTCGCCCCGCCGCGCGGGCAGCAGGCCCCGCGATTCGTAGTACCGCAGCGTCCGCGTGGTGGTCCCGGCCCGTGCGGCCAGCTCGCCGATTCGCATGGGGACGAACGTAAGCCTTGACGCGGACGTCAAGGCAAGAAGTCCCGCGAAGGCGGAAGCCCCGCGCCGGGGGGAGGCGCGGGGCTTCTTCGGGGGACCGGGCGGCTGAGCAACGGGGGGAGCCCTCAGCCGCCCGGCGTGTGCGGGCGTCGTACGGCCGTCAGGCCCGCGCCAGCTCCTTCTCGCCGCCCTGCTCGGGCAGGTCCGGGGTGTCGTCGCCGTCGGCGTCGCCGGCGCCGTGCCCGTCGTCCAGGAGGGTCTTCTCGTCGAACGGGATCCGTCCGGCGAGGACGTCGTTCACCCGGTCCTTGTCGATCTCCTTGGTCCAGGTGCCGATCAGGACGGTGGCCACCGCGTTGCCGCCGAAGTTGGTCAGGGCGCGGGCCTCGCTCATGAAGCGGTCGATGCCGACGATCAGGCCGATGCCGTCCACCAGGGCGGGCTTGTGCGACTGGAGGCCGCCGGCCAGCGTGGCGAGACCGGCGCCGGAGACACCGGCGGCGCCCTTGGAGGCCACCAGCAGGAAGAGCAGCAGCGGGATCTGCTCACCGATCGACATCGGCGTACCCATGGCGTCGGAGATGAACAGCGAGGCCATGGTCATGTAGATCATGGTGCCGTCGAGGTTGAACGAGTAGCCGGTCGGGACGGTGATGCCGACCACCGGCTTGCTGACGCCCAGGTGCTCCATCTTGGCGATGAGGCGCGGCAGCGCGGACTCCGAGGAGGAGGTGGACAGGATCAGCAGGAACTCGCGGCCCAGGTACTTGAAGAGCGAGAAGACGTTGATCCCGGAGACCAGGCGCAGCACCGTGCCGAGGACCAGGAAGAGGAAGAGGACGCAGGTCACGTAGAAGCCGAGCATCAGCACGGCCAGGCTCTTGAGGGCGTCGACGCCGGCCGAGCCGGTGACGGCGGCGATGGCACCGAAGGCGCCGACCGGGGCCGCCCACATGATCATCGCCAGGACGCGGAAGACCAGCCGCTGGATGTGCTCGATGCCGCGCAGGACGGGCTGGCCGGCGTTGCCCATGGCCTGCAGGGCGAAGCCGCAGAGCAGGGCGACGAGCAGGGTCTGGAGCACCTCGCCCGCGGTGAACGCCGAGACGATCGTCGTCGGGATGATGCCGATCAGGAAGTCGACGGTGCCCTTGGCCTCCGCGTCGACCTGCGCCTGTCCGGTCTCCTTGACGGCGTCGGTGACCGCGAGGCCCGTGCCCGGGTCCAGGATGTTGCCGACGATCAGACCGATGGCGAGCGCCACCAGGGACATCACGAAGAAGTAGACGAGGGCGATGCCGCCGACCGCGCCGACCTTGGCGGCCTTGCGCACCGAACCGATGCCCAGCACGATCGTGCAGAAGATGATCGGCGAGATCATCATCTTGATCAGGTTCACGAAGCCGGTGCCGAGCGGCTTCAGCTCGGTGGCGAAGTCCGGGGCGATCAGACCGACGGCGATACCGAGGGCGACCGCGATGATCACGGCGATGTAGAGATAGTGCGTGCGGTCCCGCTTGGCTTTGGGTGCGGCCGGTGCGGTAGCGGCGTTGCTGGTCACGGCTGCCCTCCTTGACGACGTCGTCGGTAATCACCGGCGTGCGGCTCACGTCCGGGGTGTGTATCGGGGATGCGGTGACTATCTCCCGGCATGTGAGCGCGGTCACCCTTGCGTTCATTTAGTTCACAATCCAGCCAAGAGGGAGACTGGCGGCATGCACCTCCGCGTTCCGAGACCCCGCCCGCGCTCTCTGGCCGGGCAGCTCTTCGCCATGCAGGCCGTACTGATAGCGGTCGTCGTGGTCGGGTACGCGCTGTTCACCTACCTCAACGACCGGGGGCAGGCGGAGGAGGCCGCCGGGCGCCAGGCCAGGGCGGTGTCGCTGGCGATCGCCGACTCGCCGTCCGTGGCGGAGGCGATCCGCACCCCGGACCCGACGGCCCGCCTCCAGCCGTACGCGGTGCGGGTCATGGAGGACACGGACGTGGACTTCGTGACGATCATGGATCCGCAGGGCATCCGCTGGACCCACCCCGACCCGAAGCAAATCGGCCACCGCTTCCAGGGCCACATCGAGCGCGCGCAGCGGGGCCAGACCTTCACCGAGACCTACACGGGCACGCTCGGCCCCTCGGTACGGGCGGTGACACCCATCGTGGACGACGGCCGGATCGTCGGTCTGGTCAGTGCGGGGATCAAGGTCGAGGAGATCAGCAAACGGGCGCAGGAGCAGCTCACGGCCCTGTCGGGGGTGGCGGCCGGGGCGCTGCTGCTCGGCGCGGTCGGCACGTACGTGATCAACGCGCGGCTGCGCCGGCACACGCACGGCATGAACGCGGACCAGCTGAGCCGGATGCACGACTACCATCAGGCCGCGCTGCACGCGGTGCGGGAGGGGCTGCTGATGCTGGACGGGCAGTACCGCGTCGCGCTCATCAACGACGGCGGACGGGAGCTGCTCGGCGTGCACGGTGACGTGATCGGGGCCTCGGTGGCGGACCTGGGGCTGCCGTCGCAGCTGACGGGGGCGCTGCTGGCGTCGGAGCCACGGGTGGACGAGGTGCACCTGGCGGCGGACCGGGTGCTGGTGGTGAACACCTCGCCGGTCTCCGGCGGTGAGCGCCGGGGCACGGTGGTGACCCTGCGGGACGTGACCGAACTGCAGTCGCTGACGGGCGAGCTGAACTCGGAGCGCGGTTTCACGCAGGCCCTGCGTTCGCAGGCGCACGAGGCGGCGAACCGGCTGCACACGGTCGTCTCGCTGATCGAGCTGGGGCGGGCGGAGGAGGCCGTGGAGTTCGCGACGGCGGAGCTGGAGCTGGCGCAGGCCCTCACCGACCAGGTGGTGGCGGCGGTGAGCGAGCCGGTGCTCGCGGCGCTGCTGCTGGGCAAGACGGCGCAGGCCAACGAGCGGGGAGTGGAGCTGGTGGTGTCGCAGGACAGCCGACTGGACGACGGACTGCTGCCGCCGTCGCTGCCCGCCCGGGACCTGGTGACGATCCTGGGCAACCTGGTGGACAACGCGGTGGACGCGGCGCAGGGCGCGGTGCCGTCGCGGGTGACGGTGGCGGCGTACACGGAGGACGCCGGGCGCGACGGGTCGGAGCTGGTGCTGCGGGTGTCGGACACCGGCGCCGGGGTCGATCCCGCCCACGCGGACCTGGTCTTCGAGCGGGGTTTCTCGACCAAGCCGGCCGGCGAGGGCGGGCGCGGACTGGGCCTCGCCCTGGTCCGGCAGGCAGTACGGCGGCACGACGGCACCCTGACCGTGACGGAGGCCGAGGGCGGCGGCGCCCGCTTCGAGGCCCGGCTGCCGCTGGGCGCCGCAGCGGCACCCGTCACCCCGGCGGGCAGACCGGGCGCCGGGGGTGCGGTGTGAGCACAGCCGACACCCAGCCCATCCGGGTCCTGGTCGTCGAGGACGACCCGGTCGCCGCCGACGCGCACGTGATGTACGTCGGCCGGGTGCCGGGGTTCACGGCGGTGGGCAAGGCCCACACGGGCGCGGAGGCCCGCCGCATGCTGGACCGCACGCCGGTCGACCTGCTCCTGCTCGACCTGCACCTGCCGGACGTGCACGGACTCCAGCTGGCCCGCTCGCTGCGGGCGGCGGGACACCACACCGACGTGATAGCGGTGACGTCGGCACGGGACCTGACGGTCGTACGGGAGGGAGTCTCCCTGGGCGTCGTCCAGTACGTCCTGAAACCCTTCACCTTCGCCACCCTCCGCGACCGCCTGGTGCGCTACGCGGAGTTCCGGAACGCCGCCGGGGAGGCCAGCGGCCAGGACGAGGTGGACCGCGCGCTCGCCACCCTGCGCGCTCCGAGCCCGGCGGCCCTGCCCAAGGGCCTGAGCGGCCCGACCCTGGAGCGGGTCACGGGCGCCCTGCGCGGCTCGGAGGAGGGCCTCACGGCGGCCGGGGTCGCGGAGGCGGTGGGCATCTCCCGCATCACGGCCCGGCGTTACCTGGAGCACCTGGTCGACGCGGGCCGGGCGGGGCGCAGCCCGCAGTACGGGCAGGTGGGACGGCCGGAGTTGGTGTACCGGTGGGTGCGGGGCCGTTGAGCCACGTCGGCTGGCCGCTCACGCGCCCTGCGTGTACCACACGACCATCGAGGCGAGCCCCACGACGGCCAGCGCCTCCAGCGCCGAAAGCCCGACGAGCAGCCCGCCGGCATCGCCGTTCGACCAGAAGACGACCAGCGCCGCGAGCGGCACCGCGCAGAACGCCGTCAGGTCGATCACCGTCTGTATCACCTTGCGGGACCGGCGCCGGGTGTCGGTCCGGTGGTACGCCTCCCACCCGAAGGTCGCGAAACGACCCCCGTGCGCGGCGAGTTCGGCCAGCCGGGGCCCCAGATCGTCCCGGACGTAGAGTCCGATCGCCGAGATCTTCTCGTCGTTGACGAGGTACGTCCACCCGAGCACGACGCACACCGGCGGCAATGCCAGCAGCATCGAGGGCTGCTTCGCCTGCGCCGCGGCGGCGATGACGGCGGCCCCGACGGCCAGCGTCACGTAGAGGAGATTGTCCCGGAACCCGATCCTCGCCCGCTGCTCACCCTTCACACTCTCGTACTCGGCGAGCAGCAACTGGCCCACGGTGACGTCCTGTTCCGGCACGCGATCCCCTCTCTCCCGACGGTGGCTCCTGACTATGCCGGATGTCCGGCTGCCTCATCCCCGGCCTGAGCGAGGGAAGGCCCAGCAAGCTCGCCGCCACGGACATCCGCGCGCCGCCCGCCGCGCCTGGCGCACCGAACAGGCCCACGCCCACGCCGACCTGCCCGAGCACGACCCGGACACCACCCTCGTCGTCGGCCACTGGGACTACCAGGGCTCGGGCTACAGCCCCGACGCTGCCCTCCTCGCCGCCCACGTCTGGCACCGCGGGGAACTGGAACGCCGGTTCATCGCCGAAGGAGGCTGCGGATGAACGCGCAGGAACCCGCCCCGACCTGGCGGGGACTGAGGGCGTCGGAGGAACTGCTGACCGTGCCCCAGGTCATGGAACGCCTCCAGCTCGGCCGTTCCGCCGTCTACGACCTGCTCCGCACCCGCCAGCTCGCCTCGATCACCCTCGGACGCGCCCGCCGCATCCCCGCCCACGCGCTGGCCGACTTCATCCGCACCCGCCTCGACCAGGAAGCCGCCTGATGACCACGCCCCGCGACACCCCCGCCTCCCGCCGCAGCCGTGCGAACGGCGACGGAACCGTTTACCAGCGCAAGGACAGCCGCTGGGAGGCCGCTGGATACGTCCTCGCCCCCGGTAACACCCGCAGCTTCCTCGACCGGGCCGGTCTGCGGCGGGTCCGATTCCACGACCTTCGGCACTCGACAGCCACCCTGCTCCTGGAACAAGGCATCGACCTCGTGGTGATCAAGGAACTCCTCGGACACTCCCACATCGGCGTCACCGCCGACGTCTACGCCCACGTAAGGC
The DNA here is from genome assembly GCF_000772045.1 of Streptomyces sp. CCM_MD2014. Lineage (GTDB taxonomy): Bacteria > Actinomycetota > Actinomycetes > Streptomycetales > Streptomycetaceae > Streptomyces > Streptomyces salinarius. The sequence goes on from NZ_CP009754.1 coordinate 2,826,374, forward strand.
TCCGCCTCCAACGTCAGGCGATTGACGCCCTCAACGCCGCTCTGGGAGGGCACACCCACCCTGACAACCCGCCTCCCACCACAACTGCGCGGTGACACGCCGAAGACGCCCGCGGCCCCACGAGGTTTCTCGTGGGGCCTCGGGCGTCCGGCTGCGTTGCCGTCAGCGTTGCCGTCGACCGACGTTACGCAGAACTCCGGTCATCAGCGTCCACAGGCACGCGCGCCACAGTCACTACGCCCGAAAACGAAACCTCCACCACAATCCGATCACCGGGAGAATAGATCCAGAGTTCCGGCACAGATTCCGTTATCTCTGGCAGGTGAGAGATAGAGGATTCGAGCCCCATCTCCACACTCGGAACTGCCAGGCTCTCCCAGAAGAAGATGAGGCTGTCAGCTTTCGGGACGAACTGCTGAATTACGGTGCTCAGCTCGATGGGATCCGACTCCATCGAGCAGAGCACCAAATCATCAGCCACCGCGCCCCATTCGATCCCACCATCAGATTTGCGCGGGTAACGGCTAAGACTTTCACGCTCGTACTGGAGATGCTGGACCAGGCTCAGCAACTGCACCCCTGGTCGCCCAACCCAAGTCAGCCGTCGATCACCCTGCTTATCTGCACGAACCACTCGGACCATGGATCGAGGCAAAAGGTCCGGTCTGGTTCCGTATACACCTTCGAGCGTCACGAATTACCGCCAAGCATTCTCGCGAAGTCGTCTTCTGTGCCATTCCATGGCACGGCCCACTTACGCGCAGAGTCACCTTTACCGACTTCCACGTTGATATGCGGACCCTTCACCGGGTCATAGTCCATCCTGAACCTCTTGAATTCACCGTTCACCCGAGTGGTGAACCCCACTACCTTGCCGTAGGTCGTCGGCGAAGATTCGAGGCGGCCAATGTACGGCTGCCGGGTCGCCGGATCGATATCACCCAGCAGGTCGAGCGCCTTATTCCGGGCTTGTTCGAAGCTGCCAAAGCTATCCAGGGCAACTTCCTTACATGCCCCTCCGGCATTGTGCACCAATACCGGAGTCTCGCCCGCCAGCACATAGTACGTGTGTAGGTCTTCGACCGTGAGGTTGTACGTGCGAGCGTGCTTGGTGTACGCCCGGTTGCTGATGACTCGGACGGTGGTGCCGTCAGGTGTTCTGAGGGTCATGCCGGCGGCAAGATTGCGGGCCTCGACCCAGGCTCCGATCTCTGGGACCCAGAAGGGGTGTTCGTGTGTGGCGGTGAGTTTTCCTGCTCCGTCGGGTGTTTCGATGGTCAGTTCGTTGAAATGCTTGTCGTCCTCGGTGACGATCAGGCGGGTGACCTTGCGGAGGCGGGTCTGCCCTGACTCCGGGTCTGTGGCAACGACCTCGTCGCCGACCTCGATCTTCTCGATTTCCTTGGTCTTGCCGTCGGCCATGAGGACTTCGGTGCCGGCAAGGAAGCACTTACATCCGGAGCTGTATTTATTGAGCCACTTCTGGACGGCCTCCTTGCCCTTTTTCACAACCGAATCAGGCACCAGTTTCGCTACCTTCGCGAACGGGAGGTCCGAGACGATGCCGAAGTAGTCCCAGCCGTTGGCCTCTCCGGAAAGCCCCTTCTTCCATGACTCCACGTCAGGAATGACGATGGACCCTATGAACTTGAGGGCTGCATTCTGAACCGACAGGTCGTACGGCTTGATGATTTCCGTTGCACCCATCGGCGGATGGAAACTGCCACTTCGGGTGATGCTGTGGACGTCACCCTCCGCGTCATAGAGGTAAACGGATGTTTCGTGACGGTAGGTCCAAGTTCCGTCGCCGTTCGATTGCATCCAGTCCCGGTAGGTACTGTCGCCGTCCTGGCAGCCCCTCTCGCAATCGGTGACCGGTCTGAGGCCGTCGGGATCGCTGGTGCTGATGGGGCTGTTCTTGGCGTAGGAGTAGCCGTTCATCTGCAACGGGTCCGTGATGTCCAGGAGCGGATCCGCGCTGATGAAGCGACCGTTGGCCTGGTCGTACTCACGTGCGCCGATGTGTGTCAGTCCGGTGGCGGTGTCGTCGATGCCGGTGCCCAGGTAGCTGCGCCTGTCCGGCCAGGCGGTGGGCTGGGGGCCGCGTGCCTCTCCGAAGGGTTTGAAGGACCGCCTGGTCACCGGCTGGTTGGCGGCCATCTGGATGGTGGTGTTGGCGGTACCCAGGTGGTCGGCCAGTTGGATGTTGCGGGTGTGGCCAGTGCTGGTGCCGTTCGAGGTGCGGACGACACGTCTGGACCGTTCGCGCAGACGGCTCGGTCCGGATTTATGCTGGAAAACCCGACGTACTCCCTGGCGCAGGATCCGAGATCATCACATCCCGCTCCTACTGGAAGGACCGCATCGCCATCGGATGACCCGTCGACGCCGAGCGCCCGGACCACTTCCCTGGATTGGCGGGATGGTTCGGGCGCCCTGCGCTCAGAACGACGGCGCCGAGCAAGCTGTCTGAGACGTGGCTGGCCCACAACTCGCCTAAGCACTACCAACCCACGTACCGCCCAGCCCCACCCCGAGGCACCACCGCCCACATCCGCGTCCCACCCCCGGGCTCCCGCGCCTCACCGAACCCCCATTCCCCCTCGCACGCCCGCACCACGCACCCCAGCACCCGCAACGCCGCCCGCCTGCGCGCATCGCAGGCCGCGAGCAGTCGGGGGTGCTCGTGACGTCGGTGCCCGTCGTAGAACACCACCCGCAGGGCACCCTCGCGGTACCGCAGTGACACGTACACCTCGTCCCTCGGCGTGAACCGGCAGGCACAGGCGGCGAGTTCCCCGACCACCTGGACCACGGCGTCCGTCATGTCGTCCAGCCCGTGGCCGTGCAGCACGGCCCGGGTGGCGACCCGCGCGATCCGCGGGCTGGTCGGACCGGCGGGCAGCGTGAAGCTGTACGTGAGCGTGTCGGGCGAGGGCGGCGCGATGTCCGGCTCCTCGGCGAATACGGGGCAGGCGAAAACGGCTCCGGGCGCGAGCGCGGGCATGGGCAACTCCCAGGTTGGCTGCGGGTGTTCGGTAGCGCGCCGCCACTCGACCGGTGGTGGCCTGTCTCCCTGGCGCGGGTCCGCCCCTCCCAGGGAAGGAGGACGCGGGCAGGCTCGCGCGATGCACTTCCAACGGCGTCGGACCGTAAGCGGCGCATCACTGACTGTACGGCTCCACGTGGCACATGTGCCACCTACTCCCACACGTTGCCCACTTCACGTTGGACTCGTGTGACGCACCCGGTGCAGACTGACCCCGTCAGTCACGAAGAAGGGGCATCGATGCCGACACGGCCCGCGCCGACGGAACGTCAGAAGCGCCTCGGTGCCGAGCTGCGCGCTATGCGCCTCGCCGCCGGGCGGACGACGGAGTACGCCGCCGGGCTGCTGGGACTGGACCGCACCAAGGTGTCCAACATGGAGTCGGGCGTCCGGTCCATCTCACCGGAGCGCGTACGCATACTCGCCAGCAACTACGAGTGCGCGGACGAGCAGTACGTAGAAGCCCTGGTCGCCATGGCCGACGTAGGCAAGCGGGGCTGGTGGCAGCAGTACCGGGGGAGCCTCCCCCAGGGGCTGCTGGACGTTGCCGAGCTGGAGTGGTTCGCCACCCGGCTGCGGAGCTACCAGACCGTGCACGTACCGGGGCTGCTGCAACTCGGCGAGTACGCCCGCGCCGTCTTCGCGGCAGCACCTCCGCCCCTGCCCGACTCGGAGGTCGAGCTACGCGTCGTGCAGCGCCTGCGGCGTCAGCAGGTTCTGGACCGCGACAGTCCGGTCGCGTACGTGGCGTACGTGCACGAGTGGGCCCTGCGGATGCAGTTCGGCGGGCGTCGCGTCATGCGCGAGCAGTTGCACCATCTCTGCCGGGTCTCCGAGCGCGACAACGTCGAATTGCGCGTGCTCCCCGTCGAGGCCGGCGCCTTCCCCGGCGCCGGGCACGCCGTGCTCTACGCGGACGGCCCGGTCTCCCGGCTCGACACAGTCCAGCTCGATTCCGCCCACGGCGGCGAGTTCACCCACTCCGAGGCCCAGCTCGCCAAGTACCGGACGCACATGGACTGGTGGCAAAGCCACACACTCGCTCCCGAGGACTCACGCGACCTCATCCATTCCATCGCCCGACAACTCTGACCACCGAGAGGCCACCATGCCCGACATCACCTGGGAAGACCCCTTCTGTGCCGAGGGCAACAACTGCTTCCGCATAGGCACCGACCCCGAAGGCAACGCCTACATCGCCGTCGCCGGGCAGGAGGACCGTTACCTCACCGACACCCGCGAAGCGCTCCGGACCCTCATCCGGGACATCAAGGCCGGCAAGGCCGATCACCTCCTCCAGGGGTAATCCCGCGCACACGCATTGACCTGACTAGACCACTCCTCTTACGTTCGCCGAGCAGCCGTCCAGGCCACAGTGTCGTGCGCCCGTAGGAGGTCATGCCCGTGCGCCCCACCGTCCGGTTCACCGTCCTGTTCGCCCTCACCGCGCTCGCCTCCACCTCGCTCGCCGCCTGCGGGAGCGGCTCCGGCAGTGATCCGGACACGGTGAAGGTCTCCTTCAAGCAGTCGACGGACAACTCCATCAAGGTGATGGACACCTACCTCGGCGACATCAAGAAGCAGTTCGAGAAGGCCAACCCCGGCAAGAAGGTCGAGCTGGTGCCGATCAAGGCGCCGGACTCGGAGTACTACACCAAGCTCCAGCAGATGCTCCGCTCCCCCAAGACCGCACCCGACCTGGTCTACGAGGACACGTTCCTCATCAACTCCGACATCACCAGCGGGTATCTGAAGCCGCTCGACGACTACCTGGCCGACTGGAAGGACTGGGACCAGTTCATCGACACGGCGAAGGCGGCCGCGAAGGGCGAGGACGGCAAGACGTACGGCGTGCCGGACGGGACGGACACGCGGGGGCTGTGGTTCAGCAAGGACGTGTTCGCCAAGGCGGGGCTTCCCGCCGACTGGCAGCCGAAGACCTGGGACGAGGTCCTCGACGCCGCCCGCACGATCAAGGAGAAGGTCCCCGGCGTCACCCCGATCAACGTCTACACCGGCAAGCCCGCCGGCGAGGCGGCCACCATGCAGGGCTTCGAGATGCTGCTGTACGGGACGGGGGACGGCGGCGCCGATCCGCTGTACGACAAGGGAAGCAAGAAGTGGATCACGGCGGGGCAGGGGTTCAAGGACTCCCTCGCCTTCGTCGAGACCGTGTACAAGGAGAAGCTCGGCCCGGAGGTCTCCGACGCGCTCGACCCCAACTTCGGCACGAAGGTGCGCGGTGAGCTGCTGCCGCAGGGCAAGCTCGGGATCGCGCTCGACGGCTCCTGGCTGCCGCAGGACTGGCTGGAGGGCAGCGGGCACGAGTGGCCCGAGTGGTCGAAGGAGCTGGGGCTCGCGGCCATGCCGACGCAGAACGGCCAGGCACCGGGACGCGTGAGCATGTCCGGCGGGTGGACCTGGGCGATTCCGGCCAAGGCGGGCAACCCCGACCTCGCCTTCGAGTTCGTCAAGACGATGCAGACCAAGGCCAACGCCCAGAAGTGGTACATCGCCAACTCCGGCATCGCGGTCCGCAAGGACGTCGCCGACGACCCCGCCTACGTCGCGGCCCAGCCCGGCATCAAGTTCTTCACCGACCTCGTCGCCGACACCCACTACCGGCCCGCCTACCCGGCGTACCCGAAGGTGTCCGTCGCCATCCAGGAGGCGATGGAGGGCGTCACGACCGGTGACAAGTCGGTCGCGGAGGCGGCGCGCGACTACGACGAGGCGCTCAAGGAGGCCACCGACAACCAGGTGGTGAGCAAGTGACGGCGACCGCGCCGCAGCACGCGGGGCGGGGGGTGCGGAAAACGCCGGCGCCCCCGGCCGCCGGTTCCGGCGGGCGGTCCGGTACCGTCCGCCGGTCCCTCTTCCGGGCCCTGCCCGTCTCCCCCGCCCTCGTCCTGCTGCTGCTCTTCCTCGCCGGTCCGATCGTCTACTGCGTCGTCATCGCCTTCACGGACCTCCAGCTCACCGGGCAGGCCCAGGAGTCCTTCGTCGGCTTCGACAACTTCACCCGCGCCTTCCGGGACGAGGCCTTCCTCAACGCCGTGTGGCTGACCCTGGTGTTCACCGTGCTGTCCTCGCTGATCGGGCAGAACACCCTGGGGCTGGCGCTGGCCTCGCTGATGCAGCGGGCGTCGAAGCCGGTCCGTACGCTCACCGGTGGCATCGTTGTCACGGCCTGGGTGCTGCCGGAGGTGGTGGCGGGCTTCCTGCTCTACGCCTTCTTCCGGCGCGAGGGCACCCTGAACGCCATCCTGGACTGGCTCCATCTCCCCTCCCAGAACTGGCTGTTCACGCTGCCGATCCTGGCGGTGTCCTTCGCCAACGTGTGGCGGGGCACGGCGTTCTCGATGCTGGTGTACTCGGCCGCGCTGAACGAGATCCCGAAGGAGATCACCGAGGCCGCCGAGGTGGACGGCGCGAGCGGCTGGCGCCGGATGTGGCACATCACGCTGCCGATGATCCGGCGCTCCATCGGCACCAACCTCATGCTCAACACCCTGCAGACCCTGTCGGTCTTCGGGTTGATCTGGGTGATGACGCGGGGCGGGCCGAGCGGCAAGAGCCAGACGCTGCCGCTGCTCATGTACGAGCAGGCCTTCCAGAACAGTCTGATCGGGTACGGCACGGCGGTGGCGCTGCTGCTGTTGCTGATCGGCTCGCTGTTCTCGGTCGTGTACCTGCGTCTGCTGCGGACGGAGGTCTGAGATGGCATCCACGGTCACGTCCCGTACGGCCCGTCGCACCCCCGCCTCCCGGCGCAACCGGCGCCGTGCGGCCGCCGACGCCGGGCTCCTGGTGGCCGCCGCGGCCTTCGTGCTGCCGTTGGCCTGGGTGGTGCTGTCCGCCCTCGACCCGCACGCGAGCCTGCGGGTCAAGGTCCCCGACGGGGTCACGCTGGAGAACTTCGACGCGATCCTCACCCCGGAGATCACCTTCACCCCGCTGCTCAACAGCCTGGTCCTGTGCGGCGGGGCGACGCTGCTGACGGTGGTGTGCGCGGCGCTCGCGGCGTATCCGCTCTCCCGCTTCCGGTCGCGGCTGAACCGGCCGTTCCTGCTCACGATCCTGTTCGCGACCAGCCTCCCCATCACGGCGATCATGGTGCCCGTCTACGCGTTGTTCGTCCGCGTGAACATGATCGACACCATGCAGGGGACGATCTTCTTCTTCGCCGCCTCGCAACTGCCCTTCGCGATCTGGCTGATGAAGAACTTCATGGACGGGGTGCCGAAGGAGCTGGAGGAGGCGGCGTGGACGGACGGGGCGTCGTCGTTCCAGTCGCTGCTGCGGATCGTGCTGCCGCTGATGGGGCCGGGTGTGGCGGTGGTGACCGTCTTCTCGTTCGTGATGATGTGGGGGAACTTCTTCGTCCCCTTCATGCTGCTGCTCTCCCCGGACCAGATGCCCGCCTCGGTCAGCATCAACGACTTCTTCGGCAACCGGGGCATGGTGGCGTACGGGCAACTGGCGGCGTTCTCGATCGTCTACTCCACGCCGGTCGTGCTGCTGTACGTCCTGATCTCCCGGCGGCTGGGCGGCGGGTTCGCACTGGGCGGGGCGGTGAAGGGGTAGGGCGCGGGGATCACCGAGGAGGGGGCGCGCGCGAGTCCGCTTGCGCCCGTATATTCCTCGTGGGTCCCCCCCCGTACGTTCCTACAATACGTATCGCTGGCCGAACAGCCCGTAGTCAGCATCGCCCCGGACCCCTACGGTGTGGCGCGTGCGCCGACCCTCACCTCACCCGAGCCATTCGGGCCCTCCGTTCAACGCCCTCGCCGCCCGCCGGCTGCGTGCCGCCCTCAGCATGGGGCCCGAGCACGTCGCCCACGGCATACGGGTCTCGTACGGCCTGCCGTACGTCACCCCCGACCTCGTCATCGCCTGGGAACGGGGGACGGCCTCCCCCGAGGGCCCGGAGCTGACCGCGCTCGCGGGGGTGCTGTGGTGCTCGCCGGGCGAGCTGATCGGACGGCCGCAGTCGCTGCGCGAGCACCGCGTCGCCCGCGGGCTGGCGCCGGAGGACGTGGCCCGGGCGGTCGGGCTCGGGCTCTCCGCCTACCAGCGGATGGAGGAGGCGGACGACTGGCGCGGCACCGACCGGCAGTCGGCCCAGCTCGCCGACGTGCTCGGCCTCACGCTGCCCGACTTCGTGACGGTCACCGGGCGCGAGGAGAAGCTGGCCGAGCTGCTGACGAGCGCGGTGACCACCCGCTGGCAGGGGTGTGTGCGCCCGATCGCCAAGCTGGCGCCGCTGGACCGGCGGGTGCTGGAGAACGTCCTCCAGGTGCTGCACCAGGACTACCAGGGTCGGATGGCCGCCACCCTGAGCTGGGGCGGCGGCGCCCCCGACTCCAGCGCCGGGGGCCGGGACTTCCTCGACCGGATCGTGGACCACTTCTGGTCGGCGGTGGAGAAGCACCCGTAGAGGTGCTTCGGTGCTTAGAAGACGGACTCCGCCTCGTCCATGCGGTCCTTCGGGACCGTCTTCAGCTCGGTGACGGCCTCCGCCAGCGGCACCATCACGACGTCCGTGCCGCGCAGCGCCGTCATCCGGCCGAAGTCGCCCCGGTGCGCGGCCTCCACCGCGTGCCAGCCGAAGCGGGTGGCGAGGACGCGGTCGTACGCGGTCGGGGTGCCGCCGCGCTGGACGTGGCCGAGGATGACCGGCTTGGCCTCCTTGCCGAGGCGGCGCTCCAACTCGAACGCGAGCGCGGTGCCGATGCCCTGGAAGCGCTCGTGGCCGAACTTGTCGATGGCACCCTTGCCGTAGTCCATGGTGCCCTCGGCGGGGTGGGCGCCCTCGGCGACGCAGACGACGGCGAACTTCTTGCCGCGGGAGAAGCGCTCCTCGACCATCTTGACCAGGTCGGCGGGGTCGAAGGGGCGCTCGGGCAGGCAGATGCCGTGGGCGCCGGCGGCCATGCCGGACTCCAGGGCGATCCAGCCGGCGTGCCGGCCCATGACCTCGACGACCATCACGCGCTGGTGGGACTCTGCGGTGGTCTTGAGACGGTCCATCGCCTCGGTCGCGACACCGACGGCGGTGTCGAAGCCGAAGGTGCGGTCGGTGGAGGAGATGTCGTTGTCGATGGTCTTCGGTACGCCGACGACGGGGAGGCCGGCGTCCGACAGCATCCGGGCGGCGGTGAGGGTGCCCTCGCCGCCGATCGGGATCAGGGCGTCGATGCCGAAGTTCTGGATCATGTCGCCGGCGTTCTCGCAGGCCTCGCGGAGCCGGTCGCGCTCCAGGCGGGAGGAGCCGAGGATGGTGCCGCCGCGGGCGAGGATGCCGCTGACGGCGTTGAGGTCGAGGGTGCGGTACCGGCCGTCCAGCAGGCCCGCGTAGCCGTCCTCGAAGCCGATGACCTCGTCGCCGTAGTTGTCGACCGCTCGGTGCACGACCGACCGGATCACTGCGTTCAGGCCGGGGCAGTCGCCGCCTGCGGTGAGTACGCCGATACGCATCGTGCTGTGTCTCCTGCTCGCTGTTGACACCGGTGAGCCGATCCAATTCTTTCACGGCCCGGGCGGCGACGGACGACCGGCGGACGACCGACTCGCGACCGGCGGACGGCGGTGGACTTTGACGGGCGCCCTAACCGTCGCCGGAGGTACTGTCAAGAGGGTTCCGGCCACCCGCTCAGCCCGGCGGAACAGCCGGCCGAAGCAGCCCGGCGGAACAGCCCGAGGCAACGCTCACCCCGAGGAAACGGAGAGCCCGCGTGACGCGCAGCGTGTACGTGACCGGTATCGACCGCGGCGACGGCCGCCAGGTCGTCGAGCTGGGGGTGATGGAGCTGCTCACCCGGCAGGTCGACCGGGTCGGCGTGTTCCGTCCCCTGGTGCACGACGGGCCCGACCGGCTCTTCGAGCTGCTGCGCGCCCGCTACCGGCTCTCGCAGGACCCGGCGACGGTCTACGGCATGGACTACCAGGAGGCCTCCCTCCTCCAGGCCGAGCAGGGCGTGGACGAGCTGGTGTCCGCACTGGTCGACCGGTTCCACCTGGTGGCGCGGGACTACGACGTCGTCCTCGTCCTGGGCACCGACTACGCCGACACGCAGTTCCCGGACGAGCTGTCGCTGAACGCGCGGCTGGCGAACGAGTTCGGCGCCTCGGTGCTTCCCGTCGTCGGCGGCCGCAGGCAGACCGCCGAGTCGGTGCTGGCCGAGACCCACAACGCGTTCCGCGCCTACGACGGCCTGGGCTGCGACGTGCTGGCCATGGTGACCAACCGGGTCGCGCGCGAGGACCGGGACGAGATCGCCGAGCGGCTCGCGCACCGGCTGCCGGTGCCGTGCTGGGTGGTGCCGGACGAGCCGGCCCTGTCCGCGCCGACGGTCTCGCAGATCGCACACACGCTGGGCGCCCGGGTGGTGCTCGGGGACGACTCCGGGCTCGCCCGCGACGCGCTGGACTTCGTCTTCGGCGGGGCCATGCTGCCCAACCTGCTGACCGCGCTGACCCCGGGCTGCCTGGTGATCACGCCGGGCGACCGTGCCGACCTGGTGATCGGCACACTGGCCGCGCACAGCGCCGGCACCCCGCCGATAGCCGGCGTGCTGCTGACCCTGGACGAGGTGCCCGGCGAGGGCATCCTCACCCTCGCCGACCGGCTGGCCCCGGGCACGCCGGTGCTGTCGGTGACCGGCACCAGCTTCCCCACCGCCGAGCAGCTCTTCTCCCTGGAGGGCAAGCTCAACGCCGCCACCCCGCGCAAGGCGGAGACCGCCCTCGGCGTCTTCGAGCGGTACATCGACACCGCCGAGCTGAACAAGCGGGTCTCCGCGCCCAGCAGCGACCGCGTCACGCCGATGATGTTCGAGCACAAGCTGCTCGAACAGGCCCGCTCCGACCTGCGCCGGGTCGTCCTGCCCGAGGGCACCGAGGAGCGGGTGCTGCACGCGGCGGAGGTGCTGCTGCGCCGGGGCGTGTGCGAGCTGACGCTGCTCGGCCCGGTCGAGCAGATCCGCAAGAAGGCCGCCGACCTCGGCATCGACCTGGCCGGTGCCGAGCTGATCGACCCGGCCGCCAGCGAGCTGCGCGACTCCTTCGCCGAGAAGTACGCCGCCCTGCGCGCCCACAAGGGCGTGACCGTGGAGCTGGCGTACGACGTGGTCTCGGACGTGAACTACTTCGGCACGCTGATGGTGCAGGAAGGGTTCGCCGACGGCATGGTGTCGGGGTCGGTGCACTCGACGGCGGCGACCATCCGCCCGGCCTTCGAGATCATCAAGACCAAGCCGGACGCGGCGATCGTCTCCTCCGTCTTCTTCATGTGCCTGGCCGACAAGGTGCTGGTCTACGGCGACTGCGCGGTCAACCCGGACCCGGACGCGGAGCAGCTCGCCGACATCGCGACGCAGTCCGCCTCCACCGCCGCGCAGTTCGGGGTGGAGCCGCGGATCGCGATGCTGTCGTACTCGACGGGCACGTCCGGTTCCGGCGCGGACGTCGACAAGGTGCGCGAGGCCACCGAGCTGGTCCGCTCGCGCCGCCCGGACCTCAGCATCGAGGGGCCGATCCAGTACGACGCGGCGGTCGAGCCGTCGGTGGCCGCGACCAAGCTCCCGGGCTCGGCGGTCGCCGGGCAGGCCAGCGTGCTGATCTTCCCCGACCTGAACACCGGCAACAACACCTACAAGGCGGTGCAGCGCTCGGCCGGCGCCATCGCGGTGGGCCCGGTGCTCCAGGGCCTGCGCAAGCCGGTCAACGACCTGTCGCGGGGTGCGCTCGTGCAGGACATCGTCAACACCGTCGCCATCACGGCGATCCAGGCCCAGCAGTCCCCGACCGAGAAGGCGTCCGCCCAGTGAGCTCCACGCGTGTCCTCGTCCTCAACTCCGGCTCCTCGTCGGTGAAGTACCAGCTGATCGACATGCGCGGGGGTGAACGGCTGGCGGTCGGGCTGGTCGAACGCATCGGCGAGCGGACGTCGCGGCTGATCCACACCCACGTGGCCGCCGGCGACACCCGGGAGCAGAACGGCCCGATCGCCGACCACGAGGCCGCCCTGAAGGCGGTCGCCGCGGAGCTGGGCCGGGACGGTCTGGGCCTGGACTCCCCGGAGCTGGCCGCGATCGGGCACCGGGTGGTGCACGGCGGCGAGTTCTTCAGCGAGCCCACCCTCATCGACCAGACCGTGCTCACGGAGATCGAGCGGCTGATCCCGGTCGCGCCGCTGCACAACCCGGCCAACCTCACCGGCATCCGCACGGCGCAGGCGCTCCGTCCCGACCTGCCCCAGGTGGCGGTCTTCGACACCGCGTTCCACACGACGATGCCCGAGTCCGCGGCGCGCTACGCGATCGACCCGAAGATCGCCGACCGGTATCGCATCCGCCGCTACGGCTTCCACGGCACCTCGCACGCGTACGTCTCGCGCGAGACGGCGCGGCTCCTGGGCCGGGCGCCCGAGGACGTGAACGTGATCGTGCTGCACCTGGGCAACGGGGCGTCCGCCTCGGCCGTCCGGGGCGGGCGGTGCGTGGACACCTCCATGGGGCTCACGCCTTTGGAAGGGCTCGTGATGGGTACGCGCTCGGGAGACATGGACCCGGCCGTCATCTTCCATTTGATGCGCGTTGGGGGAATGTCCGCCGACGAGATCGACACTCTTCTCAACAAGAGGAGCGGCCTGTTCGGTCTGTGCGGAGACAACGACATGCGGGAGATCCGCCGCCGGGTGGACGAGGGCGACGAGCAGGCGGGGCTGGCCTTCGACATCTACATTCACCGGCTGAAGAAGTACATCGGCGCCTATTACGCCGTTCTCGGACGGGTGGACGCGGTGGCGTTCACGGCCGGGGTCGGTGAGAACGCGGCGCCGGTGCGGGAGGCTGCCGTGGCGGGCCTGGAAGGACTGGGCCTCGCGGTGGACGGCGAACTGAACGCCGTACGCGGCGACGAGGCGCGCCTGATCTCGCCCGCTGACGCGCGGGTGGCGGTGGCGGTGGTGCCGACGGACGAGGAAATGGAGATCGCGACGCAGAGCTACGCACTGGTGAATGAGCCGGGGAATCAGAATCTCACCTGAGCGGCATCCCGCCCTTTTGTATTTTCCGCCAGACGGAATATTCCGCGCCGAAACAAACCGATAGGATGGCACCCATGCGCCGTTCGAAAATCGTCTGTACTCTCGGCCCCGCGGTCGACTCCCACGAGCAGCTCGTCACGCTGATCGAAGCCGGCATGAACGTGGCCCGCTTCAACTTCAGCCACGGCACCCACGCCGAGCACCAGGGTCGTTACGACCGGGTGCGGGCCGCCGCCAAGGAGACCGGCCGGGCCATCGGTGTCCTCGCCGACCTGCAGGGCCCGAAGATCCGCCTGGAGACCTTCGCGGAGGGTCCCGTCGAGCTGGTGCGCGGTGACGAGTTCACCATCACCACCGAGGACGTCCCGGGCGACCGGACGATCTGCGGCACGACGTACAAGGGCCTGCCCGGTGACGTCACCAAGGGCGACCAGGTGCTCATCAACGACGGCAACGTCGAGCTGAAGGTCACCGAGGTCGAGGGCCCCCGGGTGAAGACGATCGTCATCGAGGGCGGCGTCATCTCCGACCACAAGGGCATCAACCTGCCGGGCGCCGCGGTGAACGTCCCCGCGCTGTCCGAGAAGGACGTCGAGGACCTGCGGTTCGCGCTGCGCATGGGCTGCGACCTGGTCGCCCTCTCCTTCGTCCGGGACGCCAAGGACGTCGCCGACGTGCACCGCGTCATGGACGAGGAGGGCCGCCGCGTCCCGGTGATCGCCAAGGTGGAGAAGCCGCAGGCGGTCGAGAACATGGAGGACGTCGTGCTGGCGTTCGACGGCGTGATGGTCGCCCGTGGCGACCTGGCCGTCGAGTACCCGCTCGAGAAGGTCCCCATGGTGCAGAAGCGCCTGATCGAGCTGTGCCGGCGCAACGCCAAGCCGGTGATCGTGGCGACCCAGATGATGGAGTCGATGATCACCAACTCCCGTCCGACCCGCGCCGAGGCCTCCGACGTGGCCAACGCGATCCTGGACGGCGCCGACGCGGTCATGCTCTCCGCCGAGTCGAGCGTGGGCGCGTACCCGATCGAGACGGTCAAGACGATGTCGAAGATCGTCACCGCCGCCGAGCAGGAGCTGCTCTCCAAGGGCCTCCAGCCGCTGGTGCCGGGCAAGAAGCCGCGCACGCAGGGCGGTTCGGTGGCCCGTGCCGCCGCGGAGATCGCCGACTTCCTGGGCGGCAAGGGCCTGGTGGCCTTCACCCAGTCCGGCGACACCGCCCGCCGGCTCTCCCGCTACCGCGCCTGCCAGCCGATCCTGGCCTTCACCACCGACGAGGCCACCCGCAACCAGCTGGCGCTCAGCTGGGGCGTGGAGCCGCACGTGGTGCCGTTCGTGAACAGCACGGACGAGATGGTCGACCTGGTGGACCAGGAGACGATGCGCCTGGGCCGGTTCAACGACGGCGACATCGTCGTGATCACCGCCGGTTCGCCCCCCGGCGTGCCCGGCACCACCAACATGGTCCGCGTGCACCACCTGGGCGAGACCCGGCGCGGCTGACGTCACCCCGCGGCCCCGTGGGGCCCTTGTACGGCGCTGAGGGCGCCCCCTGTCGCAGGGGGCGCCCTCGGGCGTTGTACGGCGCGTTGCGGCGCCCGACGGGGCGCGCGGGCGTCGTCAGTCGGTCACGTACTGGTGCAGCCCCGGGATGTGGAGCGTGCCGCCGAACTGGCCGGCCTGGACGACCGTCACCTTGGTGAAGTAGATGAGCGGGATGTCCAGCGGCGGCGGGTTGTCGGGGTCGAAGGTGACCGGGATCAGCCCGAGCAGGTTGCCCGAGATGCTCTCGGTGTACATCACCGTGTCGCCGTCGCGGATCGTGGACGTCGAGCCCTTGGCCGCCTGCACGTGGTACGTCTTGCCGGCCTGCTTGTCCTTCACCGTCTGGTGCAGGTCGCCGATGTCGGTGCCGTCGGAGATGACGTACTTCAGCACCTTCTTGGTGGTGCCGTTGGCCGTCTTCACCTGGACGATCCCCTCGTAGGAGGCGCCCTTCAGCAGCAGCGAGCTGGCGTTGAGGTACCAGGGGTCGTCGGGCAGCGGCACCTTGTTGTCGACGCCGCCCTCCTCGTCGGTGGCGACCGGGCAGTCGTCGACGTTCGTGCCGGTGCTCTCGGAGGCGCCGGGGGTGCGCGTGGCGGTGGCGGCGTCCTCCTTGGCCCTCGCCGCGTCCTCCTTCGCCTTCTCCGCCGCCTCCTTGGCCGCCTCGGCCGCCTTGTCCACCGACTTCCCGGTGTCCTCGGCCGCCTTCGACGCCGTGTCGGTGGCGCCCTCGACGGTGTCCTTCGCGGCGCCGGTGACCTCGTCGGTGGTGTCCTTCAGCGCGCCGGTCGCACCGGACGCGCTCTCGGACGCCGAGGGGGTCGGCGTGGGGCTCGGGCTCTCGTCGGCCTTCTTGCCGCCGGTGAAGATGTCCTCGAGGGTGTCGCCGATGCCCTCCAGCAGACCGCCCTTGGACTCCGACTCGGAGGGGGACGGCGCGGCGGTCGAGCCGGACGCCTCCTGACTCTGCGAGGGGGAGGGGCTCGGTGCGGCCTGCTCGTCCTTGGCGCCCTTGTCGTCGGAACCTGAATCCGACGAAGAGGAGTCGCCCCGGTCCGTGCCGGCGTCCGTGTCCGCGTCCTCGCCCGAGTCCCCGGTGGAGGCGGAGGGGTCGGGCTCCTTCGCGTCGTCCTTGCCGTCCTCGGCCCCGTCGGTCGCCGAGGGCGAGGGGGTGGGCGACTCGGACGGGTCCTTCTCGGCGTCCTCGATGGCCGCCACGCAGTCCTTGTACTCGTCGGCCGTCAGGCTGTTGGAGGGCGGCGACGCGTCGTTGCCGTCGGCGAGGGCGAGCGTCGGCGTGAACCCCATCCCCATGAGCACGGCCGTCGGCATCGCCGCGATGGCTATCGCCTTGCCGGCCGGCATGTGGAACCTGGTGAACAACGGCTTCTTGGGTGCCGCGTGGCGCGGCCCGGTTCTCACACGGGACGACTCCACGTCAGTCCCGCGGGTCACCTCGTCAGCCGGCACTGTGCCTCCCGTTCGCCCCGTTGGCCGGGCTCGTTCCTGACAGATCGTGCGCCCCCGGTGCCGTGAGGGCCTGGGAGGGCTTCCCGTCGTCCAGCCCGCCCCGCGGGCCCGGCACCGCGGGGCCGGACGCCTGGGTCCCGGGCTCCGGGAAGCCGGGGAACGCGGTGTCGTCGGCGGTGGGGACCGCGCCCTCGGGCGCGTCGTCCGTGCCCTTGCCCTCCAGCGGCGGCTCGGCCTGCGGCGGCTCACCCGGCACCCACGACACGGCCATGGCCCCGCCGACCAGTGCGAAGAGGAAGCCGATGAGGAAGCCGCCGAGGTTGGAGACGGGGATGGACACCAGCGCCAGCAGGATCGCCGCGACGCCCGCGAAGACCCTGACGTGCTTCTGGAACCACAGGCTGATGCCCAGGACGACCAGCAGCACGCCGATGATCAGGGACCCGGCGCCCGCGGTGGTGGACATCGCCAGCGTCAGGTGACCGATCTGGAGGTTCGCGTACGGGAAGTAGGCGATGGGAAGTCCGCCGAGGGCGACGAACAGGCCGGCCCAGAACGGCCGCGCGCCTCGCCAGGCGCGGAACTGCAGCCTCCGGCGGGTGAACTGGCCGGCTGCGGCAGGAGTCTCGGCGCTCATGGAAAACAGCTCCCTGGTACGGCTTTGCTGTGGTGGAGATGCGGTCCGCGTGTGAAGGCGCGGCCGGAGAGTGGACGGGCGGGGGCGCCACCGGCTCCCCCGCCCGTCAACGAGTGCTTAGTAGCACTCCTTGACACCCTTGGACAGCGACATCTTCAGACCGCTGAGCTTGAAGGTTCCGGCGGTGGTCGCCCACGCCGTCTGCTTCACGTTGGTCAGCGTGGCCGAGTCGGCCTGCTGCGCGAACCCGTTGGGGTTGGTGGTGTCGCCCTTCTTGATGCCGGGACCCTTGTTGGCGTCCTTGGCGGCCACACCGATGTCGATGCCGCGGAACGTGGCATCGGCCTCGAGGTCCTCGACGTCGATGTACAGGTTCTCCGCCTTGACCGGGGTGCTGCCACCGCCGGCCTTCAGCATGAGGCTGACCGAACCGATCAGCGGGATGTCCGGGGTGACCACGGACTGGCACATGTTCTTGATCTGCGCCGAGTCGAACGCCGAGACCGCGACGGGGTGAGCCGTCTTCTCGCCCTTCAGCGTGTAACCCGAGTCGATCGCGCCGTACTGCATAAAGCCCGTGCCGTCGAGGCGGTCCGCCGTCACCTTGAACGACTGACCCGACACGCTGAACGACGCGGCGAGGGCGCCCTGCGCGAGCGCGACGCCTATCGCAGCCGTGGCGGCGACGCTGGGCACCATGACCACAGCGAACCGCTTCCATCTGGTCCCGCCACGCACCTGGGACTCCATATTTCCTCCTTCTCGGACGTACATCTCCTGGCCTCGGCCGGCCGCCGGTTCGGCGGCCCGGTCTGGCAGGGATGGGAGAAGTGCTACGTCCTCGGGAAGGAGAGCGCCCGCACTCGGCGGCACGTACAACGCGCCCGAATAACCGGCGATCACCCCCGAGCGACAACCACTGGTCGCGCCTGACACGCATCACGCACAACCCTGCTGGACAGGCTTCGCCGGATGAGCGAAGACCCCCCTGCCCAAAGGGCCGGCATCACTGCCGCCGACCCTGCTCGGTGGGGACCCAGGAACCCCCGCGACCCGACCGGCTGTCGGGGTACGGGAATGGACCGAGCGTCGCCGATCGTGGTGCATTCTCGCCGCCGACACAAGGGGGTTCGTTACTGGCTAGTAGCGGCCGTGTGACCGCGGGGCGACGCACCGGGCCCGAACGGCGACGCTGGGTGTGCCCTGAGGGCGGAACAAAACTATTGATCGATGGACAGAGTCCGACAGATCGACGCCGTCGACTTACTGGCAGTAACAGCGGCCGCGATTACCAAGTTTTGGTAAAGCGCGGCCGCGGTGACGCCACTTCGACAGCTCCTTCACACGCGCCACACGTGTATGGCGTTTAGCGCGCCGATTCCGGAGCGCCGGCCGGAAGCCGCCTAGAACAGGGCCCGGGCGAGTGCCCGGCGCGCCGCGGTGACCCGCGGGTCGTCGGCGCCGACCACCTCGAACAGTTCGAGCAGCCGCAGCCGTACGGCGTCGCGGTCGTCGCCCGCGGTGACGCGCACCGTGTCGATGAGCCGCCCGAAGGCGTCCTCGACGTGACCGCCCACCAGGTCCAGGTCGGCGGCGGCGATCTGCGCCTGGGCGTCGCCCGGCTTGTCGGCCGCGTCCTGACGGACCTTCTGCGGATCGGCGTTCTGCACCCGCTGGAGCAACTCGGCCTGCGCCAGGCCCAGTTTCGCCTCCATGTTGCCCGGCTCCTCGGCCAGCACGTTCTTGTACGCCTGGACGGCACCGCCCAGGTCACCCGCGTCCAGCGCCTGCACGGCGGCCTCCAGTGCCGCGTCGTGCGGCCCCGCCGGGCGCTCGGGGGCGGCGGAGTGCGCGGCGCCCGGCTCCGCCTCGGGGTCGACGACGAGACCGGTCAGACCGAAGCGCTCCTCGCCGACCTGCACCAGCTGGTCCAGGGTCTGGCGGATCTGCGCCTCGCTCGCGGCCCCCTGGAAGAGCGGCAGCGCCTGTCCGGCGACGACCGCGAACACGGCCGGGATGCCCTGGACGCCGAACTGCTGCATCAGCATCTGGTTGGCGTCGACGTCGATCTTGGCGAGGAGGAAGCGTCCGTTGTACTCGACGGCGAGCCGCTCCAGGACCGGGCTCAACTGCTTGCAGGGCTCGCACCACTCGGCCCAGAAGTCGATGACGACCGGGACCTCGGTGGACCGCTGCAGGACGTCGCTCTCGAAGCCGGCCTCGTCGACGTCGATCACGAGGTCGGCCGGGGAGACGGCACCCGTCCCGCCGCCCTGGCGGGCCGCCTCGGCACGCGCCTGCTCCGCCTTCGCCTTGGCCTCCTGGGCCTGCTTCACCGCGGCGAGGTCGACGACCCCGCTCATGGACATGTTCCGTGGCTGCATGGGTCTATCCTCCCCCGTACGGCGCGCGCGTGTGAAAACCGGGTCGAAAGCCCGCCCGGATGTGTGCTGTTCGACGTGTGTACTGCTCGGCGCCGGGTCCCCACCCCACGCCCGTGGTCGTCGCTGGGGCGCGGGCGGACCCGCGCTTTCGCTACGCGTCGTAGCGTAATGCCATGAGGGCCCGCGGGAACACCCCGCCCCGGTGATCTGTCTCACGGGGGACCCCGTGTTACCCGCCGGTTAAGGTCGGGGGATGCAGAGCAGCACCCCCGCCGGCCGTGCCGGACGCCCGCGCAGCGCCGCGGCGGACACCGCGATCCTGGCCGCGACGCGGGCCGCCCTGGTCGACCTCGGCTGGTCGAAGCTCACCCTGGGAGACGTCGCCACGCGGGCCGGGGTTGCCAAGACGACGCTGTATCGCCGCTGGGCGGGGAAGAACGAGCTGGTCGTGGACGCGGTGGCGGAGCTCTTCGACGAGCTGGAACTGCCCGACCGCGGCTCCCTCGCCGACGACATCGAGGGCGTGGTGCTCCAGTTCGCGGCGATCCTGGCCCGTCCGGAGGCCAGGAGCGGCCTGATGGCGGTGGTCGCGGAGTCCACCCGCGACGACGCGCTGCGCGAGCGCATCCGCACGTCGATCGTCGAGCGGCAGAAACGGCTGGTCCTGGAGGGCAGGGCGCGGGCCCAGACCCGGGGCGAGCTGCCGCCGGAGCCGGACGCGGCGGAGGCGGCCCGCACGGCGGACCTGATCTTCGACATGGTCGCGGGAGCGGTGGTGCACCGCACCCTGGTCAGCGCGGAGGCCGCGAACGGCGACTGGGTGCGGAGCCTGACCCAGGTCCTGCTGTGGGGCCTCACCTCCCGCCCGACCGACCCGGCCGACCCCGATGACGCGTGACCTCGCGACCGACCGAGCCGGGTGACGCCTGACTTCCCGACCGACCGAACCGACCGACGGGTGACCCCTCGGCCGACCCAGTCGGGTGGTGGGCGGGCATGAATCCGGGGGTCCAGGGGGCGGAGCCCCCTGGTGACACCCACCGGAACACGCGGCGCCTAGAACCCCGCAGGCTCCGTGTACACCCCCCACTCGTCCCGCAGCACCCCGCAGATCTCCCCCAGCGTCGCCTCCGCCCGCACCGCGTCCAGCATCGGTTCGATCATGTTGCCGCCCGACCGCGCCGCCGCCAGCATGGCGTCCAGGGCGCCCCTCACCGCCGCGTCGTCACGCGCGGCCTTCCGCTCGCCCAGCACCCGGACCTGCTCACGCTCGACCTCGTGGCTGACCCGCAGGATCTCCAGGTCGCCGGTGACGGAGCCGGTGTGGACGTTGACGCCGACCACCTTCTTGTCGTCCTTCTCCAAAGCCTGCTGGTAGCGGAAGGCGGACTCGGCGATCTCGCCGGTGAACCAGCCGTCCTCGATGCCCCGCAGCAGACCGGAGGTGATCGGCCCGACGGGGTGCTGCCCGTCGGGGTGGGCACGCAGCCCCCGTTCCTTGATCTGCTCGAAGATCTTCTCCGCGTCGACCTCGATCCGGTCGGTGAGCTGCTCGATGAACCAGGAACCGCCCAGCGGGTCGGCGACGTTGGCGACGCCGGTCTCCTCCATCAGCACCTGCTGGGTGCGCAGGGCGATCTCCGCGGCCTGCTCGCTGGGCAGCGCCAGGGTCTCGTCGAGCGCGTTGGTGTGCAGGGAGTTGGTCCCGCCCAGTACCGCCGCGAGCGCCTCCACCGCCGTACGCACCACGTTGTTGTACGGCTGCTGCGCGGTCAGCGAGACACCGGCGGTCTGCGTGTGGAACCGCAGCCACTGCGCCTTCTCGCTCTTGGCCCCGTACACGTCGCGCATCCACCGCGCCCAGATCCTGCGCGCCGCGCGGAACTTGGCGATCTCCTCGAAGAAGTCGACGTGCGCGTCGAAGAAGAAGGAGAGGCCGGGCGCGAAGACGTCCACGTCGAGACCGCGCGAGAGCCCCAGTTCCACGTACCCGAAGCCGTCCGCCAGCGTGTACGCCAGCTCCTGCGCGGCCGTGGCCCCGGCCTCGCGGATGTGGTAGCCGGAGACGGAGAGCGGCTTGTAGGCGGGGATGCCGGCCGCGCAGTACTCCATGAGGTCGCCGATGAGCCGCAGGTGCGGCTCGGGCTGGAAGAGCCACTCCTTCTGGGCGATGTACTCCTTGAAGATGTCGGTCTGCAGCGTGCCGTTGAGCACGGACGCGTCCACGCCCTGCCGCTCCGCGGCGACCAGGTACATGCAGAACACGGGCACGGCGGGCCCGCTGATCGTCATGGAGGTCGTGACGTCGCCGAGCGGGATGTCCTTGAACAGCACCTCCATGTCGGCGGCCGAGTCGATGGCCACCCCGCAGTGCCCGACCTCGCCGAGCGAGCGGGGGTCGTCGGAGTCGCGGCCCATGAGCGTCGGCATGTCGAAGGCGACGGACAGGCCGCCTCCCCCGTTCCGGAGGATCATCTTGTAGCGCTCGTTGGTCTGCTCGGCGTTGCCGAACCCGGCGAACTGCCGGATGGTCCACGTACGCCCCCGGTACCCGGTCGGATACAGGCCGCGGGTGAAGGGGTACTCGCCCGGCCAGCCGATCCGCTCGAAGCCCTCGTACTCGTCCCCGGGGCGTGGCCCGTACACCGGCTCCACGGGGTCTCCGGAGAGCGTGGTGAAGTCCGCGTCGCGCTTGCGCGCCGCGTCGTACCGGGCCTGCCAGCGACGGCGGCCCTCTTCTATGGCGTGAGCGTCCATACCCTCGAATTTACTAGGACGTCCAAGTAAATGTCGATGGGCTACCGCCGTACGGGTGTCCGTACGGCGGCGGGACGGCTCGCGAAGGGCCGGTTACGCCTTGACGGGGGCGGGCGCCTCGGTGGCGGCGACCTTGGCGTCCAGCTCCCGGCTGATCCGCCGCTCCACGAAGAACGCGGCCGTCGGAACGGTCCCGGCGAGCAGCACCCAGAGCTGCTTCTTCACCGGCCACTTCGCCTTGGAGCCCAGGTCGAACGCGAAGACCAGGTAGATCACGTACAGCCAGCCGTGGGCGATGCTGACGACCTGGGTGAAGTCGGCGGCGCCGCCCAGATCCAGCACGTACTTGGCGATCATGCCAAGGCACAGCGCGATCAGCAGCACACCGGTGACGTACGCCATGACCCGGTAGCGGGTCAGCACGCTCTTTTTCATGGCTACGAGCGTAACCGCCCGTTTCGCGCGATCTTCGACCGGGTCGGGCGACCCGCCGGGCCCGCCCGCCGGCCCTCGCCCGGCCCCCGGAGCCGCCGCTCAGTCCTCCTTGAAGTCCCCCGCGGCGACCCGCAGCGGCCTGAGCATCGCGAAGATCTCGCCGCACTCCTCGGCGTCGTACGCGCCCAGGCCGAAGTCCATCGCCATCAGCTCGCGGGTGGCCGCCTCGACGACCTCGCGGCCCTTGTCGGTGATGGTGGCCAGGGTGCCGCGGCCGTCGTTGGGGTTGGGGCGCTTGGCCACCAGACCGGAGCGCACCAGCCGGTCCACGGTGTTCGTCACGGAGGTGGGGTGCACCATGAGGCGCTCGCCGATCTTGGACATCGGCAGCTCGCCCGACTTGGAGAAGGTGAGCAGCACCAGCGCCTCGTACCGCGCGAAGGTCAGCCCGTACGGCTTGACCACGGCGTCGACCTCGGCCAGGAGGATCTGCTGGGCCCGCATGATCGAGGTGATCGCGGCCATGGAGGGCACACCGCCCCAGCGCTGTGCCCAGAGTTCGTCGGCTCGGGCGATGGGATCGAAGGAGAGACTGAGGGGCTTCGGCACGCCCACAGACCTTACCGGCCGGTCATATGCCGGTCAGCCCCGTCTCGCCTTTCGATACCACCGCCCGCCGGCACGGTCAGGGAGCGAGGTGGCGCTCGACCGTCTCGACCTTGGACGTGAGGCCGTCCGTCACACCGGGACGGATGTCGGCCTTGAGGACCAGGGAGACCCGCGGCGCGCGGGCCTCGACGGCGGCGACGGCCCGCCGGACGACGTCCATGACCTCGTCCCACTCGCCCTCGACGGACGTGAACATCGCGTCGGTGCGGTTCGGCAGCCCGGACTCGCGGACCACCCGGACGGCGTCGGCGACGTACTCCCCCACGTCCTCGCCGACGCCGAGCGGCGTCACGGAGAAGGCGACGATCATGCGTTGACGATCCCTTCCTGGCGGGCGCGGGAGGCGATGACCGCGCTCTCGGCCTCGCGCTTGAGCTTGCGCTCGGCGAAGAAGCCGCCGGTCGGCAGGACCGAGAGGACGAAGTAGAGCGCGGCGGTCTTCAGCGGCCACTTGGCGCGGTTCCAGGCGTCCGCCCAGAAGATCACGTACAGCACGAAGAGGACACCGTGGATCATGCCCATCGCCGGCACCGCGTTGAAGTCGGTGGTCCGCTTCAGTACCGAGCAGACGAGCAGGAGGAGGAACGAGATCGCCTCGGGGGCCGAGACCAGGCGGAGGCGGCGGAGGGCGGTGGCGGTCTTGAGGTCCACGGGTCACCTTCGGGAGGGAGGGATGCGCCGTCGGCGCGGGCGGCGTGCGGTCCGCCTTGTGAACGGAAGCACAATCGTCGCCCCATTGTGGCAAACAACGCCCCAAGGGATGGACTCAGGGTCGTTCTCCGCCCGTGGGACCTGTTCCGTCCACCCGTGGCGGGTCTACTTTCACCACGTGGCGATGTTCCGACTTCAAGGCAGCAAGGTCCTCGCCGTCGACATGACCGGAGACGCCGTCAAGGCGAAGAACGGCTCGATGGTCGCGTACGACGGGGAGATGGCCTTCAAGAAGCTGAGCGGCGGCGGTGAGGGCATCCGGGGGATGGTGACCCGGCGGATCACCGGCGAGCAGATGACGGTGATGGAGGTGAAGGGGCACGGGACCTGCTGGTTCGCGGACCGGGCCTCGGAGATCAACCTCGTGGGTCTCCAGGGCGACAAGCTGTACGTCGAGTCGAGCAACTTCCTGGCGGCCGACGCCGGGCTGCGGACCGGCACCAGTTTCACGGGCACGCGCGGCGCCTCCCAGGGCAACGGGCTGTTCACCACGACGATCGAGGGACACGGGCAGGCGGCGATCATGTCCGACGGTCCCGCGGTGGTGCTGCGGGTCAGCGCGCAGTACCCGCTGACCGTCGACCCGGGGGCGTACGTCGCGCACCAGGGGAACCTGCGGCAGTCCTTCCAGTCGGGTGTGACCTTCCGCACCCTGTTCGGGGAGGGCGGCGGGGAGGCCTTCCAGATCCGCTTCGAGGGCGACGGGTTGGTGTACGTGCAGCCGAGCGAGCGGAACACGATCGCGGGGGATGTGTGATGGCCTTCGAGGAGATCAATTCCAAGATGGTCCGGGCGACCGTCGCGCCCGGACAGCGGCTGTTCAGCCAGCGCGGGGCCATGCTCGCCTACCGGGGCGAGGTGTCCTTCACCCCCAATCTGCGCGGCGGCCAGGGCGGGGTCATGTCGATGATCGGCCGCCGGGTGGCGAACGAGGACACGCCGCTGATGACCGTGGAGGGCAGCGGCACCGTGTTCTTCGGGCACGGCGGCCACCACGTGCAGGTGATCAACCTGTCGGGCGACACCCTGTACGTGGAGGCGGACCGCCTCCTCGCCTTCGAGGGCACCCTGGAGCAGAGCACCGTGTTCCTGGGCTCGCAGGGCGGCGTCATGGGCATGGTGCGGGGCCAGGTGAGCGGGCAGGGGCTGTTCACCACGTCCCTCAAGGGGCACGGCTCGGTGGCGGTGATGGCCCACGGCGGCGTCTTCGAGGTGCCCATCACCCCGCAGCGTCCGGTACGCGTCGACCCGCAGGCCTACGTCGCCCACCACGGGGACGTGCGCAACAAGCTGTCCACGGCGCTGGGCTGGCGGGACATGGTGGGACGCGGCTCCGGCGAGGCGTTCCAGCTGGAGCTGAGCGGCAGCGGCACGGTGTTCGTCCAGGCGTCCGAGGAGAAGCTGTGAGCACGGTCCACCACGACCCGGCGACGCTGCCGGCCGACGACAACGTCAACGCGTACACCTTCTGCGTGGAGCTCAAGGGGAGCCAGTGGTTCCTGCAGAAGGGGAAGATGATCGCCTACTACGGGACGATCGACTTCAACGGCATCGGGCACGGCCGGCTGGACCGTCTGGTGCGCACGTCGTTCCATTCGCCTCTGCACGCGAGCGACTGGGTCGTGGCCGAGGGCTCGGGCAAGATGCTCCTCGCCGACCGGGCCTTCGACGTGAATTCGTACGACCTCGAAGACGGCAACCTGACCATTCGCTCGGGCAACCTGCTCGCTTTTCAGCCAAGCCTCGCACTCAAGCAGTCGATCGTGCCCGGCTTTCTGACGCTGATCGGAACCGGGAAGTTCGTCGCCGCGTCCAACGGTCCGGTGGTGTTCATGGAACCGCCGCTCCGGGTCGACCCGCAGGCCCTGGTCGGCTGGGCGGACTGCCCGTCCCCGTGCCACCACTACGACCACGGGTACATGACCGGCCTACTGGGCGGTCTACGTGCGATGACGGGGCTCGGCGGCGCCTCCGGGGAGGAGCACCAGTTCGAGTTCGTGGGGGCGGGGACGGTGCTGCTGCAGTCGAGCGAGGCGCTCATGGCGGAGCAGGCCGCGGGGGCTCCGCCGCAGCAGCCGGGCGTGCCCGGCGGCGGGCCCTCCGGAGCGCCGGGAGGCCGCTCGGGGGTACCGGGGCTTCCCGGACAGCTGGGGGACCTCCAGCGCCGCTTCGGGCTGTGAGCGGTAACCTGCGGAGTGTGACATCGAACGCGTGCGCACCGTCACCGTCACGGCAAACCCCTCACTAGTTCGCCTTTCAACATTTTAGGTAGACTTCATTCATGGAGACCGAGACGGCCACTCGCTGGCTGACCGATACGGAGCAGTGTGCTTGGCGCACCCACCTGGAGGTCAACAGGCTGTTGACGCACCAGCTCGAGAAGGACCTGCAGCCGTTCGGCCTGACGATGAACGACTACGAGATTCTGGTGAACCTCTCCGAGTCGGAGGGCGACAGAATGCGGATGAGCGATCTGGCCACCGCCACGATGCAGTCCAAGAGCCGCCTCTCCCACCAGATCACCCGCATGGAGAACGCGAACCTGGTCCGGCGGGAGAACTGCGAGTCCGACCGCCGGGGGCTCTTCGCCGTCCTCACCGAGCACGGCCTGGAGACGATGCGGAAGGTCGCACCGCACCACGTGGCCTCCGTCCGCCGGCACTTCATCGACCTGCTGGCCCCGGAGGACCTGACGGAGCTGGACAAGGCGCTCAAGCCCATCGCCGAGCACCTGCGCGGGCAGCGGGGACGTCCCTGATCACGTCCTCGACGACCGTGAAGGTCTAGGCACCCGGCAGGCGGAGCTCGAACAGGGCGCCGCCTGCCGGTGCGTCGTGCACCGTGAGCGTGCCGCCGTGCCGCACGGCGACGTCCCGGGCGATGGCCAGCCCCAGACCGGCCCCGCCGTCGTCGCGGCTGCGGGCGGCGTCGAGCCGTACGAACCGCTCGAAGATCCGCTCCCGGTCGGCCGCCGGCACGCCCTCGCCGTCGTCGGCCACGGCGACCACCGCCGCCTCCCCGTCCCGGCGCACCGAGACCTCCACCGTCGAGCGGGCGTGCCGCTGGGCGTTGTCCAGCAGATTGGCCAGCACCCGCCCCAGCTGCCCCCGCGACCCGGCCACGTGCACGGCTGCGTCCCCGCGCACGCCCACACCCGCACGGCCCTCGGCCGCCTCCCGCGCGAGCGCCGCGAGGTCGACCCGGGCGTCGGCGGGCCGCTCCCCCGCGTCCAGCCTGGCCAGCAGCAGCAGGTCGGCGGCGAGCCGCTGGAGCCGCACGGTGTCCTCCACGGCGCCGTCGAGGTCCAGCAGCTCGGGATGGGCGGCGGCCACCTCCAGCTGGGTGCGCAGCGAGGCGATCGGGCTGCGCAGCTCGTGCGAGGCGTCGGCGACGAACCGGCGCTGCCGCTCCACCGAGGACTCCAGCGCGGCCAGCGTCTCGTTGGTGGTCGAGGCGAGCCGGGCCACCTCGTCGTGGGTGCCGGGCACCGGAACCCGGCGGGCCAGGTCCTCGCTGGCGGTGATCGCGGCCATCTCCCGCCGGATGCCCTCCACCGGGCGCAGCGCCCGCCGGGTGACCAGCCAGGTCACCCACGCGACGACCGCGAGCAGCAGCGGGAAGCCGATCAGCATGACCGTCAGCGCGGTGTTCACGGCGCCGTGTTCGGCGGAGAGCGGGGCGCCGGCGTAGACGGTGAGCCGGTCTCCGCGCCGGGTCTCCACGGGGACGGTGACGAAGCGGTAGTCCTCCGTGTCGCCGTCGACGGTCGCGGTGCCGTCGCCGACGGTGGCCGGCTCGCCGATCTCTCCGGCCTCGAGCGACTCGCCGGAGTCGTCATCGTCGCCGTCGTCGTCGTCGTTCGGGGAGGCGGACGGCCGGGGGGTCACCGCGTCGACGCCGGTACCGGTGATCCGCTCCAGGTCCTCGCTGGCGGCGACGAGCGTTCCCTCCTCGTCGACGACCTGCACGGGGCGGTCGTCGTCGTCCAGGTTCAGTTCGGTGTACCGCGTCCCGACGGCCAGGGCGGTCGCCACGTCCCGCGCCGAGCGCTCCGCCTGGGTGCCCGCCTCGCCGAGCAGGTTGGAACGCAGGGACAGCAGGACGGCGGTGCCGGCCGCGACGAGGGCGACGGCGACCACGAGGGTCGCGGCGAGCGTGGCGCGGGCCCGCACCGAGGCGAAGAGGCGGCTCATCGCCCGGTCTCCAGCCGGTAGCCCGCGCCGCGCACGGTCCGGATGAGCCCGGCGCGCAGCTTGCGCCGCAGCGCGCTGACGTACACCTCGACGATGTTGGGGTCGCCGTCGTAGGCGAAGTCCCAGACGTGCTCCAGGATCTCCGCCTTGGACACGACCTGTCCGGCCCGCACCACGAGCTGCTCCAGGACGGCGAACTCCTTGGCGGTGAGGGTGACCTCGTCCTCGCCGAGGAAGACCCGGCGGGCGGCGGTGTCGACCCTGAGGTCGCCGTGGACGTGGACGGGCGAGGCCCCGGCGCCCTGCCGCCGTCGCAGCAGGGCCTTCACCCGGGCGACGAGGACGACGTACGAGAAGGGTTTGGTGAGGTAGTCGTCGGCGCCGGTGTCCAGGCCCTCGGCCTCGTCGTACTCGCCGTCCTTGGCGGTGAGCATCAGGATCGGCACGTCGTGCCCGGCGGCGCGCAGGGCGGCGCAGACCCGGTAGCCGTTGAGGCCGGGCAGCATGATGTCGAGGATGACGAGGTCGTAGGCGCCCTCGCCGGCCCTGTGCAGTCCCTCCAGGCCGTCGTGGACGACGTCCACGGCGTACCCCTCCGCGGTGAGGCCCTTGGCGAGCGACACGGCGAGGCGCTTCTCGTCCTCCACGATCAAGAATCGAGAGGGGCGGCGCGAAGCGCCTCGGGCAGGGTGGTGGTGGGCGACGGGTGGGCGCATGTGTAGAGGGTCCCAAAGCCGAGCTGAAGATCCCTTCAGGCGGCTTCAGCCTGGCCTCAGCGTCGGTCCGCGACAGTGAAGTCACCGAAAGCCACTGGACTGTGGACGAGGTCCGACGACTCGGAGGAAACCGCATGAAGCGCAACATCGTGATCGCCGCCGTCACCGCCGCCGCACTGGTCGGAGGCGGTACGGCGACGGCCCTGGCGACCGCAGGGGACGACGACCGGGGGACGGCACCCAGGGCTGACGTGAGCGTGTCGGACGACGGCGGCGTACGGGACGAGGCCGACGACCGTGACGACGACGCCGCCCGTGCCGCCTCCGCGAAGGTGACGGCGGCCGACGCCGTCGCCGCCGCGCTGGCGGACACGCCGGGCACCGCCGTCTCCGCCGAGCTGGACGACGGGGACGACGACGGGGACGACGACGGCGACGACCGCCGGGAGCGCGCGGCCTGGGAGGTCGACGTCCTCTCCGGCGACGGCACCTGGCACAGCGTCCGGGTCGACCCGGCCACCGGCAAGGTCCTCGGCGCGGAGCGGGACGACGACGAGGACGACACCGCCGAGGTGCGGGCGGCCCTGAAGGGCGCCTCCGTCGACGCCGCCGAGGCCGCGAAGGCGACGGCGGCGGCCGGGCACGCCACCGTGACCTCGGTCGAGCTGGACGAGGACGGCCACTACGGCGACGGCAAGCCCGCCTGGGAGGTCGAGACGCAGGCCTCCGGCAAGGGCGAGCAGGACTGGCGGGTCGACCCGAGGACCGGCAAGGTCACGGCCGACCGCTCGCACGACGCGCACGGCTCTCGCTACTCGGACGACACCGACGACGCCGGAAACGCCGACGACGCCGACGACGCCGACGACGACTGACCGGCCCCTCCGGCGCGTCGGGCGGCCCCGAAGCGGCGCCCCGGCACCAGTGCCGCCGCCGCGGCGACCGCGCCGGACACCGCGAAGCACACCGGCACGGGCAGCCGTTCCACCAGCAGCCCCACGGCGGCGGCCCCGGCGGAACCTCCGGCGTTCACCGCCGTGTTGCACCAGGTGCCCGCCCGGACCCGGAAACCGGGCGCCGCGCTCTCGTCGGCGACCAGGTACGCCGTGGTCAGGGCCGGGGCCACGAACAGGCCCGCGCACATCACGGCCGCCAGCAGCGTGCCGAGGCCGGGCGCGAGGCCCGCGGCGGCGAGGCAGAGGCCGAGTCCGGCCGCGAGGTACGGGAGCCGGGCGCGGGTGGGCGAGCTCCAGGCGACGGCGCCGTTGACGAGACCGCCGACCGCGCTGCCCAGCGACAGTGCCGCGAGCACCCAGGCGGCGGCGCCGTCCCCGAGGCCGCGCTCCCCCGCGTAGGCGACGACGAGGAGATCGACGGCGCTCACCGAGACGCCGACGCCGGCTGCGACGAGGACGGGCTGCAACAGCGCCCGGGCCTGCCCGTCGGCACGGCCCTCCGCGGCGGGGCCGTCGTTCTTCTCCCGCCCCGCCGGACGCAGCGCGGCGGCCGCCGGCGAGGTGACGAAGGCGAGGGTGCCGACCGCCACCAGCACCGCGCTGAGCACGACGCCGGCGGTCGGCGGGGCCACGGCGACGATGCCGCCGACCAGGAGCGGGCCGGAGACGAAGAGCAGTTCCTCGGCGACGCCGTCCAGGCTGTAGGCGCGCTGCAGCAGGGCCCGGTCGGGCAGCAGCTCCGCCCACACCGCGCGCATCGTGGGGCCGAGCGGGGGCGTGCAGGCGCCCGCGAACGCGGCGATCACCGCGAGGGCTGCCTCGGACGTGCCGGGACGGCGGCAGGCCGCCGCCAGCGCGCAGAGCAGGGCGGCGTACAGCAGGGCCATGGGCAGCAGGGCCCGGCGCGGACCGTGCCGGTCGACGAGGGAGGCGCGGTAGGGCGACAGGAAGACGCCCGTGGCGCCGAAGAGCGCCATGACCAGCCCGGCCACGGCGTACGACCCGGTGGACCGGGTCAGGGAGAGCATCAGGGCGAGGGAGACCGTGCCGTACGACAGCCGCCCGACGAGGGCGGCCGCGAACGTACGGCGGGCATGGGGGACACGGAGCAGGGCGGCATAGGAGGGCCGCGGAGAGCGCGTGGACACGCGGAAGTTCCTCACGGGAGGGCGACAAGGGGACGCCGATGCGCGCGACGGCCGGATCCGGCGGTCGCGTGCGGGGCGTGCCCTATGCCAAGAGGAGGAACATGCGCGTCACTTTAGCCCGTGGGGTCCGGCTCCGCGGGGAATTTCCGTCAGGACCGTCAGCCCGGCCCCTCAGCCCTCCGTCAGCCCCGCCACCAGCTCGTCCGCCGCCCGGTAGGGATCCAGCTCCCCCGCGACGATCCGCTCCGCCAGCGCGCCCAGCCGCCGGTCCCCGTGCAGGTCTCCGATGCGTTCCCGCAGCGTGGTGACCGCGATGGTCTCGACCTCGCGCGCCGCACGGGCCCGCCGGCGCTCGGCCAGCACGTCCCGCTCCTCCATCCACGCCCGGTGCTTCTCCAGCGCCTCGACGACCTCGTCGACGCCCTCGCCGCGCGCGGCGACCGTCTTGACGATGGGCGGGCGCCAGTCACCGGCGGCGCGGGCCTCGCCGAGGCCCAGCATGTGGTTCAGCTCGCGGGCGGTGGCGTCGGCGCCGTCCCGGTCGGCCTTGTTGACGACGTAGACGTCGCCGATCTCCAGGATTCCGGCCTTGGCGGCCTGGATGCCGTCGCCCATGCCGGGGGCGAGGAGGACGACGGAGGTGTCGGCCTGGGAGGCGATCTCGACCTCCGACTGGCCCACGCCCACCGTCTCGACGAGGACCACGTCGCAGCCGGCCGCGTCCAGGACGCGGATCGCCTGCGGCGCGGCCCAGGCGAGGCCGCCGAGGTGGCCGCGGGTGGCCATCGAGCGGATGTAGACGCCCGGGTCGGAGGCGTGCTCCGACATCCGCACCCGGTCGCCGAGCAGGGCGCCGCCGGAGAAGGGCGAGGACGGGTCGACGGCGAGAACGCCGACCCGCTTGCCCTGCTTGCGGTAGGCCGTCACCAGCGCCGAGGTGGAGGTCGACTTGCCGACGCCCGGCGAACCGGTCAGACCGACGACGTACGCGTTGCCGGTGAGCGGCGCGAGGGCTTCCATGACCTCCCTGAGCTGCGGGGACGCCCCCTCCACCAGGGAGATCAGCCGGGCCACGGCCCGCGGCCGGCCTTCTCGGGCCTGGGCCACCAGTGAGGAGACGTCCTGCATCACAGCTCCGTTCAGCTCCGTTCAGCTCTGTTCCGTGAGAAGTCGTGGCTCCCGGGGTCAGGCCCCGGGCACCCGCACGATCAGCGCGTCGCCCTGGCCGCCGCCGCCGCACAGCGCCGCCGCGCCGACCCCGCCGCCGCGCCGCTTCAGTTCCAGCGCCAGGTGCAGCACCAGCCGGGCGCCGGACATGCCGATCGGGTGACCCAGGGCGATGGCACCGCCGTTGACGTTCACCTTTTCGGTGGAAACACCGAGATCCTTCATTGACTGGACGGCGACGGCCGCGAACGCCTCGTTGATCTCGATGAGGTCGAGGTCGCCGACCTCGAGCCCTTCCTTCTTCAGGGCGTGCCGGATGGCGTTCGACGGCTGCGACTGCAAAGAGTTGTCCGGACCCGCGACGTTGCCGTGCGCGCCGATCTCCGCGATCCACTCCAGGCCCAGCTCCTCCGCCTTGGCCCGGCTCATGACCACCACGGCCGCCGCGCCGTCGGAGATCTGCGAGGAGGAGCCCGCGGTGATCGTGCCGTCCTTGGCGAAGGCCGGGCGCAGCTTGGCCAGCGACTCGACGGTGGTGTCGCCGCGGATGCCCTCGTCCTTGCCGAACAGCACCGGGTCGCCCTTGCGCTGCGGGATCTCGACCGGGGTGATCTCGGCGTCGAAGACGCCGTTCTTCTGGGCGGCCGCGGCGCGCTGGTGGGACAGGGCGGCGATCTCGTCCTGGGCGGCGCGGTCGATGCCGAGCCGGGTGTTGTGCTTCTCCGTAGACTCGCCCATGGCGACGTTCTCGAAGGAGTCGGTCAGGCCGTCGTAGGCCATGGCGTCGATCATCTGCACCGCGCCGTACTTGTAGCCCTCGCGGGACTTGGGAAGCAGGTGCGGGGCGTTGGTCATGGACTCCTGACCGCCGGCGACGACCACGTCGAATTCACCCGCGCGAATGAGCTGGTCGGCGAGTGCGATGGCGTCGAGGCCGGAGAGGCAGACCTTGTTGATCGTGAGCGCCGGGACGCTCATGGGGATGCCGGCCTTGACGGCGGCCTGGCGGGCGGGGATCTGCCCGGCGCCGGCCTGGAGCACCTGGCCCATGATCACGTACTGGACCTGGTCGCCGCCGATCCCCGCGCGGTCGAGGGCGGCCTTGATCGCGAAGCCGCCGAGGTCGGCCCCGGAGAAGGACTTCAGGGAGCCGAGCAGCCGCCCCATCGGGGTGCGCGCACCCGCGACGATGACGGACGTCGTGCCGTTCTTGCCGGAGGTTCCGGACGTTCCAGAAGCTGCAGAGGTCATGGGCTGCGATCCCCTTTTCCGGCCCGCACAGGCCGCGGAGTGAACGAGGGTTTACTCGAATGTACTGAGCGGTATGCCGCCCGTCACCCGGCGGTCGGTGTGATCGCGCGCACGTTGCGTAACCACCTCCGGGGCGCTGCACTGAATCCATGCTGACGCGAATCGACCACATCGGAATCGCCTGCCACGACCTGGACACGACCGTCGAGTTCTACCGTGCCACGTACGGCTTCGAGGTGTTCCACACCGAGGTCAACGAGGAGCAGGGGGTCCGCGAGGCCATGCTCAAAATCAACGAGACCTCGGACGGCGGCGCCTCCTACCTCCAGCTCCTCGAGCCGACCCGCGAGGACTCCGCGGTCGGCAAGTGGCTCGCGAAGAACGGTGAGGGCGTCCACCACATCGCCTTCGGCACGGCGGACGTGGACGCGGACGCCGCGGACATCCGCGAGAAGGGCGTACGCGTTCTGTACGACGAGCCGCGGCGCGGTTCGATGGGATCGCGGATCACCTTCCTGCACCCCAAGGACTGCCATGGCGTACTGACAGAACTGGTCACATCGGCGGCCGTTGAGTCACCTGAGCACTGACCCTCGTACATAAGGGCCGGTAGGGTTGGGTGCGGTCGCCGCTCAGTCCAGGGTGACCCGGTCCTGTCGCCCTGGGCGCCGGGACCGCCGGGGTCGTGTTTCGGGGGGTCGGCGACGGGGCAGCAGCACATGCTCCGCCGTTGATCTGACACCATTCCCCGGGGGCACCGTCCGGCGGACGGACGGAGCTCGTTCGGGAATATTTGCGACCAGGGGACGGATGGGACCGCGCAGTGCGGGGCTACGAGAGCCAGGAGCGAGAGCCGGCGGCTGACGTCGACCACCTCTCTCGGTTCGAGGCCGAGATGAAGCGGCTGAAGACCGAGCGGGAAAAGGCGATCCAGCACGCCGAGGACCTCGGCTACCAGGTCGAGGTGCTGCGCGCCAAGCTGCACGAGGCGCGGCGCACCATCATGTCCCGGCCCGCCTTCGACGGCGGCGACATCGGGTACCAGGCCGAGCAGTTGCTGCGCAACGCGCAGACGCAGGCCGACCAGCTGCGCGCCGACGCCGAGCGGGAGCTGAGCCAGGCCCGCGCGCAGACCCAGCGCATCCTCCAGGAGCACGCGGAGCAGGCCGCGCGGCTCCAGGCCGAGCTGCACCAGGAGGCGGTGACCCGCCGCCAGCAGCTGGACCAGGAGCTGGCCGAGCGCCGGCAGACCGTCGAGTCGCACGTCAACGAGAACGTGGCGTGGGCGGAGCAGCTGCGCGCCCGCACCGAGCAGCAGGCCCGCCGGCTGCTCGACGAGTCCCGCGCGGAGGCCGAGCAGGCCATGAGCGCCGCCCGCGCGGAGGCCGAGCGGCTGACCGCCGAGGCCCGTCAGCGGCTGCGCAGCGAGGCGGAGAGCGCCCGCGCGGAGGCCGAGCAGATCCTGCGCCGGGCCCGCACCGACGCGGAGCGGCTGCTGAACGCCGCCTCCACCCAGGCCCAGGAGGCCACCGACCACGCGGAGCAGCTGCGCAGCTCCACCGCCACCGAGTCGGAGTCCGCCCGCCGCGAGGCCCAGGAGCTGAGCCGGGCCGCCGAGCAGCGCATGGCGGAGGCCGAGGAGGCGCTGCGCAAGGCGCAGGCCGAGGCCGAGAAGGTGGTCGCCGAGGCCGAGGAGGCCGCGGCCAAGGCGCTGTCGAGCGCCGAGGCGACCAACGAGCAGCGCACCCGTACCGCCAAGGAGCAGGTCGCCCGGCTGGTCGGCGAGGCCACCAAGGACGCCGAGAACACCAGGTCCGAGGCCGAGCAGGTGGTCGCGGACGCCCGCGCCGAGGCCGAGCGGATCGTCGCCGAGGCGGCCGAGAAGGCGCGTACGGTCACGGCCGAGGAGTCGGCCACCCAGCTCGCCAAGGCGGCCAGGACCGCCGAGGAGGTGCTGAACAAGGCGTCGGAGGACGCCAAGCGCACCACGAAGGCGGCCACCGAGGAGGCCGAGCGGATCCGTTCCGAGGCCGAGGCCGAGGCGGACCGGCTGCGCGGCGAGGCGCACGACATCGCCGAGCAGCTCAAGGGCGCGGCGAAGGACGACACCAAGGAGTACCGCGCCAAGACGGTCGAGCTGCAGGAGGAGGCGCGCCGGCTGCGCGGCGAGGCCGAGCAGCTGCGGGCCGACGCGGTCGAAGAGGGCGAGAAGATCCGCGCCGAGGCCCGCAAGGAGGCCGTGGCGCAGATCGAGGAGGCGGCGAAGTCCGCCGAGGAGCTGCTCGCCAAGGCCAAGGCGGACGCGGACGAGCTGCGGCAGAGCGCGACGGCGGACGGCGAGAAGGTCCGCGCCGAGGCCATCGAGCGGGCGACGACCCTGCGCCGGCAGGCCGAGGAGACGCTGGAGCGCACCCGCGCGGAGGCCGAGCGGCACCGCACGGAGGCCGCCGAGCGCGTGGCGGAGCTCCAGGCGGAGGCGGAGCGTGCCGCCCGTGAGCTGCGCGAGGAGGCCGAGCGCGCCGTCGAGGCACGGCAGGCGGAGGCCGCCGAGGAGCTGACGCGGCTGCACGCCGAGGCCGAGGAGCGCCGTACCGCCGCCGAGGAGGCGCTGTCCGGGGCCCGCGAGGAGGCCGAGCGGATCCGTCGCGAGGCCGCCGAGGAGAGCGAGCGGCTGCGCACCGAGGCCGCGGAGCGGATCCGTACGCTCCAGCAGCAGGCCGAGACGGAGGCCGAGCGGCTGCGCACCGAGGCCGCCGCGGACGCGTCCGCCTCCCGCGCGGAGGGCGAGGCCGTGGCCGTACGGCTGCGCTCGGAGGCGTCCAGCGAGGCGGAGCGGCTGAAGTCGGAGGCGCAGGAGAGCGCCGACCGGGTGCGGGCGGAGGCGCAGAGCGCCGCCGAGCGCATCGCGGCCGAGGCGTCGGAGGCGCTGGCCGCCGCCCAGGAGGAGGCCGCCCGGCGCCGCCGCGAGGCGGAGGAACTGCTCGGCTCCGCGCGGCAGGAGGCCGACCAGGAGCGCACGCAGGCCCGCGAGCAGAGCGAGGGGCTGCTGGCCTCGGCGCGCAATCGGGTGGAGGAGGCGCAGGCCGAGGCGGTGCGGCTGGTCGAGGATGCCGACCGCCGGGCGACCGAGATGGTGTCGGCCGCCGAGCAGCACGCGCAGCAGGTCCGCGAGTCGGTCGCCGGGCTGCACGAGCAGGCCCAGGAGGAGATCACCGGGCTGCGCAGCGCCGCCGAGCACGCCGCCGAGCGCACCCGGACCGAGGCGCAGGAGGAGGCGGACCGGGTCCGCGCCGACGCCTACGCGGAGCGGGAGCGGGCGAGCGAGGACGCCGGACGCCTCAGGCGCGAGGCGCAGGAGGAGACCGAGGCCGCCAAGACACTGGCCGAGCGGACGGTCTCGGAGGCCATCGCGGAGGCCGACCGGATCCGCGCGGACGTCGCCGAGCACGCCCAGCGGGTGCGCACCGAGGCCTCCGACGCCATCGCCGAGGCCGAGCAGTCCGCGTCGCGCACCCGGGCGGACGCCCGTGAGGACGCCAACCGCATCCGGTCCGACGCGGCGACGCAGGCGGACACCCTGATCACCGAGGCGCGTTCCGAGGCGGAGCGGCTCACCGCCGAGACGGTGGCCGAGACCGACCGGCTCCGCACGGAGACCCTCGCGGAGGCGGAGCGCGTCACCACCGAGGCGGCGAGCGAGGCCGAGCGGGTACGGACCGAGGCGGCCACCGAGGCCGAGCGGCTGCGCACCGAGTCGACCGCCGAGGCCGAGCGGGTGCGCGCCGAGGCGAGCGCCCGGGCCGAGCAACTGGTCTCGGATGCCACCGGGGAGGCGGAGCGGCTGCGCGCCGAGGCCGCCGACACGGTGGGCTCCGCCCAGCAGCACGCGGAGCGGATCCGCGCCGAGGCCGAGCGGGTGCGGACCGAGGCGGCGGCGGAGGCCGAGCGGGTCACCACGGCCGCCCGCGAGGAGGCCGAGCGGACCCTCGACGAGGCCCGCAAGGACGCCAACAAGCGGCGCTCGGAGGCGGCCGAGCAGGTCGACACGCTCATCACGGAGACCACCGCCGAGGCCGACAAGCTGCTCACCGAGGCGCAGAAGCAGGCCCAGAAGACCA
This sequence comes from Streptomyces sp. CCM_MD2014, assembly GCF_000772045.1. Lineage (GTDB taxonomy): Bacteria > Actinomycetota > Actinomycetes > Streptomycetales > Streptomycetaceae > Streptomyces > Streptomyces salinarius. Next base: position 2,863,633 of record NZ_CP009754.1, read on the forward strand.
CCGCGGACGCCGAGTCGCAGGCCGACACGATGGTCGGGGCGGCCCGTGCGGAGGCCGACCGGATCCTCCAGGAGGCGACGGTCGAGGGCAACACCCGGGTGGAGAAGGCCCGTACGGACGCGGACGAGCTGCTGGTCGGCGCCCGGCGGGACGCGACCGCCATAAGGGAGCGCGCGGAGGAGCTGCGCGAGCGGCTCACCTCCGAGATCGAGGAGCTGCACGAGCGGGCCCGCCGCGAGGCCGCCGAGACGATGAAGTCGGCCGGCGACCGCTGCGACGCGCTCGTCAAGGCGGCCGAGGAGCAGCTGGCCAAGGCGGAGGCGAAGGCCAAGGAGCTGGTGTCGGAGGCCAACTCCGAGGCCGGCAAGGTGCGCATCGCCGCCGTCAAGAAGGCCGAGGGGCTGCTCAAGGAGGCCGAGCAGAAGAAGGCCACCCTGGTCCGCGAGGCCGAGGAGCTGAAGGCGGAGGCCGTCCGCGAGGCCCGGGCCACGGTCGACGAGGGCAAGCGCGATCTGGAGGTCCTGGTCCGGCGCCGCGAGGACATCAACGCGGAGATCTCCCGGGTGCAGGACGTGCTGGAGGCACTGGAGTCGTTCGAGGCGCCCGGGGGCGCGAAGGACAACGGCGTGAAGGCCGGAGCCACGGTGGGCGCCCCACGTTCGGGTGGCAAGTCGTCAGACGGCTAGCATCCGGAGTGATTTGGGTGTCTGCTGGAGATCTTTGGCCGAGTCCCGACGGGACCCTTGCCCAAGGCTTTGGCAAGCCATCCGAGGGTCAGCCACTCAAAAGAGGTGTCATTCTCCGTATCAAACGTGCATCCGCTCGATGACACACCGCATTGGCGCCTAGGATTCCCTCTATCACCTCACCCGGTCTCTTTCGACAGGAACCCCATGAGCGACACTTCCCCCTACGGCTTCGAGCTTGTGCGGCGTGGGTACGACCGCGCTCAGGTGGACGAACGTATCTCCAAGCTCGTCTCCGACCGTGACAGCGCTCTCACCCGCATCACCGCTCTGGAAAAGCGCATCGAGGAGCTCCACCTCGAGACTCAGAACGCCCAGGCCCAGGTCAACGACGCCGAGCCGTCGTACGCCGGCCTCGGTGCCCGGGTCGAGAAGATCCTGCGGCTCGCCGAGGAAGAGGCGAAGGACCTGCGCGAGGAGGCCCGGCGCGCGGCCGAGCAGCACCGCGAGCTGGCCGAGTCGGCCGCCCAGCAGGTGCGCAACGACGCGGAGTCGTACGCCGCCGAGCGCAAGGCCAAGGCCGAGGACGAGGGCGTCCGGATCGTCGAGAAGGCCAAGGGCGACGCCTCCCAGCTGCGTTCCGAGGCGCAGAAGGACGCGCAGTCCAAGCGCGACGAGGCGGACGCGCTCTTCGAGGAGACCCGCGCCAAGGCCGCGCAGGCCGCCGCCGACTTCGAGACCAACCTCGCCAAGCGCCGCGAGCAGTCCGAGCGGGACCTGGCCTCCCGTCAGGCCAAGGCCGAGAAGCGGCTCGCGGAGATCGAGCACCGCGCGGAGCAGCTTCGCCTGGAGGCGGAGAAGCTGCGCACGGACGCCGAGCGCCGGGCCCGCCAGACCGTGGAGACGGCCCAGCGCCAGTCCGAGGACATCGTGGCCGACGCCAACGCCAAGGCCGACCGGATCCGTTCGGAGTCCGAGCGCGAGCTGGCCGCCCTCACCAACCGCCGCGACTCCATCAACGCGCAGCTGACCAACGTGCGCGAGATGCTGGCGTCCCTCACGGGCGCCGCGGTGGCCGCCGCTCCGGCGGTCGAGGACGAGTCGGTCTCCCGCGGGGTGCCGGCCCAGCAGTCCCGCTGAGGCGGTCCGGCCCACGCGGGGCGGACGCCTGCTGAATACGTACGAAGAAGGACGAGGCCTTCTGTCACTGGGGTGGCAGCGGGCCTCGTCCCGTTCTAGCGTGGGCGCCATGATCGAGCTCGAGGGGCTGACCAAGCGGTACGGCGAGAAGGTGGCGGTCAACAACCTCTCCTTCACCGTCAGACCCGGCATCATCACGGGCTTCCTCGGCCCCAACGGCGCGGGCAAGTCGACCACCATGCGGATGGTGCTGGGCCTGGACCGGCCCACCGCCGGCGACGTGCGGATCGACGGCAAGCACTACGACGAACTCGCTGATCCGCTGACGTACATCGGCGCGCTGCTCGAGGCCAAGGCGTGGCACGGCGGGCGCAGCGCCTACAACCACCTGCTGTGCCTCGCGCAGAGCAACGGCATTCCGGCGAAGCGGGTGCGCGAGGTCCTGGACACGGTCGGGCTGTCGGCGGTCGCCCGGAAGAAGACCAAGGGCTTCTCCCTCGGTATGGGGCAGCGGCTCGGCATCGCCGGCGCGCTCCTCGGCGACCCGCGGATCCTGATGTTCGACGAGCCGGTCAACGGGCTCGACCCCGAGGGCATCCACTGGATCCGCAACCTGATGAAGACCCTGGCCTCCCAGGGCCGGACGGTCTTCGTCTCCTCCCATCTGATGAGCGAGATGGCGCTGACCGCCGACCATCTGGTCGTCATCGGCCAGGGCAGGCTCCTCGCGGACACCTCGATGGCCGAGTTCATCGCGGAGAACTCCCGCAGCTACGTCCGGATCCGCACCCCGCAGCGCGAGCAGCTGCTCGACGCGCTGCACGACGCCGGGGTCCCGGTCGTCGAGGCGGGCGACGGGGTGCTGGAGGTGGACGGCGACAAGTCCGAGGCGGTCGGCGAGCTGGCGGCGCGGCGGCAGATCGTGCTGCACGAGCTGAGCCCGCAGCGCGCCTCGCTGGAGGAGGCGTTCATGCAGCTCACCGCGGAATCCGTGGAGTACCACGCCCACGACGGGCAGCCGCCCGGCACGCTGCCGCAGCAGCAACAGCCACCGGGGCAGCCGCCGCGGCAGTGGGGCAGCGACTGGAAGAGGGGTTGAGCATGGCGGCGACACAGGTCCTCCGATCCGAGTGGACCAAGATCCGGTCGGTCGCATCCACGGTGTGGACGCTGGGCCTCGCCGTGGTCGTCACCATCGCCCTCGGCATGCTGATCTCGGCCCTGTCGAAGAACGAGTTCTCCGACATGAGCCGGCGGGACCAGCTCTCCTTCGACCCGACCTTCATCAGCTTCGCGGGCACGAGCCTCGGCCAGCTGGCGATGATCGTGTTCGGAGTGCTGGTGGTGGGCAACGAGTACAGCACCGGCATGATCCGCACCTCGCTGGCCGCCGTGCCGAAACGGGGCACGTTCCTGTTCAGCAAGATCGCGGTGGCGACCGCACTGGCGCTGGTCGTGGGCATGGTCACCAGCTTCGCCACGTTCTTCCTCGGTCAGGCGATGCTCGGCGACCTGAAGGCGTCGATCGGCGACCCCGGCGTGCTCCGCGCGGTGTTCGGCGGGGGCCTCTACATGACCCTCATCGCGATGTTCTCGATGGGCGTCGCCGCGATGCTCCGCTCCCCCATGCTGTCGCTGGGCATCCTGATGCCGTTCTTCTTCCTGATCTCCAACATCCTGGGCAACGTCCCCGCGACGGAGAAGGTCGGCCGGTTCCTGCCCGACCAGGCCGGCAGCAAGATCATGCAGGTGGTCACGCCGATCGACGACGACGTGCCGTACGGGCCGTGGGGCGGCCTCGGGATCATGGCACTGTGGGTGATCGCGGCACTCGTGGGCGGGTACGCGGTGCTGAAGCGCAGGGACGCCTAGAAGAGACTCCTCGGCGCGTCGGATTTTGCCCGGGCTTGAACGGAACCGTCAGCGCGTGGATATCCTCCTAACCCTTACGGGGGCGTGTGCCCTGCTGTCCCTGAACCTTCCGATGGGTGCGGAGCATGATCGAGGCAGTCGGCCTGACCAAGCGCTACGGCGACAAGACCGCTGTGTACAACCTTTCCTTCCAGGTGCGGCCCGGTGCCGTCACCGGCTTCCTGGGGCCCAACGGCTCGGGCAAGTCGACGACGATGCGGATGATCCTGGGCCTGGACAACCCCACCTCGGGGCACGTGACGATCGGCGGCCACCCGTACCGCAAACTGCCCAACGCCGCACGCCACGTCGGCGCGCTGCTCGACGCCAAGGCGGTGCACGGCGGCCGGGCCGCCCGCAACCACCTGCTGAGCCTCGCCCAGCTGTCCGGCATCCCCGCCCGCCGGGTGGACGAGGTGCTCGGCGTGGTGGGCCTCCAGGACGTGGCCAAGCGGCGTTCCAAGGGCTTCTCCCTCGGCATGGGCCAGCGGCTCGGCATCGCCGCCGCGCTGCTCGGCGACCCCCAGGTGCTGCTCTTCGACGAGCCGGTCAACGGCCTCGACCCGGAGGGCATCCACTGGGTGCGCAACCTGATGAAGGCGCTCGCGGCGGAGGGACGCACCGTCTTCGTCTCCTCGCACCTGATGAGCGAGATGGCGCTGACCGCCGACCACCTGATCGTCATCGGGCGCGGCCAGCTGCTCGCCGACATGAGCGTGACGGACTTCATCTCGGCCAACTCCGCGGACTTCGCGCGCGTGCGCACGCCGGACACCGAGCCGCAGCTGCGCGAGAAGCTGACCTCCGCGCTGACCGAGGCGGGCGGCCACGTGCTGCCCGAGCAGGACGGCGCGCTGCGGGTGACGGGCCTCGCCCTCCCCCGGATCAGCGACATCGCGCACGAGTCCGACGTACGGCTGTGGGAGCTGTCGCCGCACCAGGCCTCGCTGGAGGAGGCGTACATGCGGATGACGCAGGGCGCCGTGGACTACCGGTCGACCGCCGACCAGAAGGCGGGGCTCCAGCAGCCCCTGCCGCCCGGTGCGCAGCCTCCGATGCCGGTGCCCGGGCAGGGTCAGCCGGGGTGGTACGCCCCGCCGCCGCCCCAGCAGGGCGGTCAGCCCTTCGCCGCGCCGCAGGGCGCCCCGGGCCAGGCCCCGGCGGGCCCGTACGGCGCCCCGCAGGCGCCCGGCGCGCTGCCGGGCGGTCAGCCGGCCAACCCGTACACGGCGCAGCAGGCGCCGCAGGCCCAGCCGGCCCCGCAGACGCCCCAGCCGCCCGCCGCGGCTCCCGCACCCCCCACCGCCGCCCCGGCGCCCGCCTCCGCGCCCGTCACCGACCCGACCAAGCCCGAGGACGCCCGATGAGCACCCCCCAGCCCCCGACGCAGCAGGCCGCGCCCGACTGGCACGCGGCGCCCGGTTCGCCGTACCCGACCTACACCTCGCCGATCCCGGTGGTGCGCACGACCCTCCTGCACGCCCTGGCCTCCGAGTGGACGAAGATCAAGTCGGTGCGCTCGACGATGTGGACGCTGGGCGTGTTCGTCCTGCTGGTCCTCGGCATCGGGCTGCTGACCGGCGCGGTGGTGGCGAGTTCGGACTCCGACCTGGCCGGCGAGAGCGCGCTGAGCCTCGGCTTCTTCGGGCTGCTGCTCGGCAGCATCTGCGTGATCACCCTCGGCGTGCTGACCACGGCGTCCGAGTACGGCACGGGCATGATCCGCACGACGATGACGGCCTGCCCCAGCCGCGGCCGGGTGCTGGCGGCCAAGGGCATCGTGTTCTTCCTGGTCGCCTTCGTGGTGACCCTGGTGTCGGCGACGCTGATCGGCCTCGTCCACGTGTCCATGCTGGAGGGCCACGGCGCCGGCGATCCCACCGGCGAGGAGTGGCTGAAGGGCACCGTCGGCGTCTCGCTCTACGTCGCGCTGCTCGGGCTGCTCTCGCTGGCCGTCGGTTCGATCATCCGGCACTCGGCGGGCGCCATCACCATCATGATCGGCGTCCTGCTCGCGCCGCTGGTGATCGCCCTGTTCATGTTCTCGGAGTCGCTCAAGGACGTGCAGCAGGCCCTGTTCGAGTACTCGATCCCGAACCAGATGAGCATCTTCTACGCCAACTCGCTCTCCGAGTCCGGGCCCTCGGGCTGGGACCCGCTGTGGATCGTGCTCGGCGTGACGGCGGCCGTGTTCGCCGCCGCCTTCGTCCTGCTGGAGAAGCGGGACGTGTAGGGCGGCCGGACCGGCCCTCAGAACCTCGGCGCGTTACGGGACCGCTGCACCCGCGTGGTGCGGCGGTCCTTCGCGTTCCAGCACGCCTTGTGCCAGTGCCGGCGGTCGTCGACGCCCGCGTGGGCGGGCCAGGCCACCACGTGCGGGACTCCGTCCGGAATGAGCTGGTCGCACCCCGGGCAGCGGTACGACTTCCCCTGCGCGCTCGCGCCCGCCACGTGCCGGACGCTCCACTCCTCGCCCTGCCAGCTCTCCGAGGACTGCCAGCCGCCGTAGCGGCCGGAGCCGTCCTCCTCGGCGCTCCGGCCGGAGGAACCGGCTCCCTTGGGTCGGTTGCGACGCGGGGACACAGGACACCTCACGGAGCTATACAGGAAGCAGGGCGGCATCCAGCCTACGCGGCACGGACACGGGTACGCATACGCCGTCGAACACCGCAACTCCCCCCGCGCGGGGATTCCGACCGGGCCCGGGGCACCGTCCCACAACGGCCGATTCTGCAGACAATCCGCAAAGTCCTTCGTCCGGCCGTGTCCTCGGCACGTGTCAGGCGGTTATGCCCTGTGGGGGAGCTCCGTGTCGGGGCCGAGGAAGCAGGAAAAGGCAATGCGCGTAGGAAGTTTCGTGTTGGGGGCCCAGTTCCCGGGCCAGGGCCAGGGCGAGGCGCTGCACCGCGCCGTCCGCTCGGCCGAGGTCGCCGAGGAGGCCGGGCTCGACTCGGTCTGGCTGGCCGAACACCACTTCGTGCCGTACGGCACGTGTCCGTCGGCCGTGACCCTGGCCGCACTGCTGCTGGGCCGCACCCGGCGCCTGAGGGTGGGCACCGCGGTCAGCGTGCTGCCCACCGTCCACCCCGTGGCGCTCGGCGAGCAGGCGGCACTGCTGCACGTCACGAGCGGCGGCCGCTTCTCGCTGGGCGTGGGCCGCGGCGGTCCGTGGGTGGACCTGGAGGTGTTCGGCGCGGGTCTGGAGGCGTACGAGACGGGGTTTCCGGAATCGCTCGACCTGCTGCTGCGCTGGCTGCGCGAACCGGCCGTCGGCGCCTCGGGGGACCGCTACCGCTTCCGCGAAGTGCCCGTCGTGCCGCGGCCGTCGGAGTCCCTGTCCGAGGAACCGGGCCCGGAGGTCGTCGTCGCCTGCACGTCGCCGTCGAGCGTGCGCATGGCGGCCGAGCGGGGGCTGCCGATGCTCCTCGGGATGCACGTCGGCGACGAGGAGAAGGCGGAGATGGTCGCCCTGTGGCGCCGGCACGCCCGCGAGGCCGGGCGGACGGCCGCGGAGGTCCACGCAGCCGCCCATGTCTCGGCCGGTGTCTGCCAGATCGCGGACCGGCGCGCGGACGCGGCGGAGACCCTGCTCAAGGCGATGCCGGGCTGGCTGCGGCAGGGGCTCGGCGCCCATGTCACGGTGGACGGCCGGGAGCGGCGGATGCGCGACCCGCACGCGTACACCGAACTGCTCTGCGGGCTGCACCCGGTGGGCACGCCCCGGCTGTGCGCGGACCGGCTCGCGGCGACCGGCGAGCGGACCGGCATCTCCCGCTTCGCCCTGCTCGTCGAGGGCTCGGGAGACCTCGCGGCGACCGAGGAGAACGTACGGCGGCTCGGGGCCGAGGTACTCCCCCAGCTCGGCTGAACCGTCGGGCGCGGAGCTTGCCGCTCCGGTACAAAAGCTGCACCTCCCACGTACGGAGCGGCAAGCGGGCGGTCTGGGTGCCTCAGCAGTCGCGCAGTTCGGGCGACTGGTTCAGCAACTGGCTGCGCACCGAGGTGAATTTGGTCAGCGTCTCGTCGACGGAGGAGTCCAACGGGAACACCGCCACCCGGTGGCAGTTCTGGAAGGCCAGCCGCACCCCGAAGTGCCGCTGCAGTGCACCGCGTATGGCGTCACTCGCGAGCGCACGCAGGAGCTGACCGCGCGCCTGCTCGTCCGGCGGGGGCGTCTGGTTGTCGGCGAAGGCTCCGCCGTCGACCTTCAGCTGTGCCACCAGGGAGCTGACCATCTCCCATGCGTAGGGCAGGGAGGTCCGGACGCAGTCGACGAAGTCTGCTTCGTCGACCTCGCCTCGCTCGGCCTGTTCGAGTAGGGCCGGTGAGACGTCGAGCGACATGGGTTCTCCTCTCGCACCCCCGACCAGCAGGGGTTGCCGGACAGTTAAGGGAGTGCGCGATTCCGAACACGCTGCGTACACAGTTCGCGACCTCCCGTTCAATACCGTAAGCAACCGATCGTGACGGCACCAGGAGAATGCCCAGATGGACACCATCCGGTAGGCCCACAATCGGCCAGTGCGCACAACGGGGCCAATGGGAGAAGTGGGACAGCGTGCGGGTGCGCCGCGGGGCGCTCGGGCACGGGCGAATCGCGTCGGGCCGGGCGCGTCGAGTAGCGTTGCCGACCATGCGTCTCGTCATTGCCCGCTGTTCCGTCGACTACGCCGGACGGCTCACCGCCCACCTGCCCTCGGCCCCCCGGCTGATCCTGGTCAAGGCGGACGGCAGCGTCTCGATCCACGCCGACGACCGGGCCTACAAGCCCCTCAACTGGATGTCGCCTCCGTGCACCCTCAAGGAGGGCGCGGGCGACGAGGAGGGCGTCTGGACCGTCGTCAACAAGGCGGGCGAGAAGCTCATCATCACGATGGAGGAGATCCTGCACGACTCCTCGCACGAACTGGGTGTCGATCCCGGCCTGATCAAGGACGGCGTGGAAGCGCACCTCCAGGAGCTGCTCGCCGACCGCATCGAGACCCTGGGCGAGGGCTACACCCTCATCCGCCGCGAGTACATGACCGCCATCGGCCCCGTCGACATCCTGTGCCGGGACGCCCAGGGCGGGACCGTCGCGGTCGAGATCAAGCGGCGCGGCGAGATCGACGGCGTGGAACAGCTCACACGCTACCTGGAACTGCTGAACCGCGATCCGCATCTCGCGCCGGTGCGGGGCGTGTTCGCCGCCCAGGAGATCAAGCCCCAGGCCCGCGTGCTCGCCACGGACCGCGGCATCGGCTGCCAGGTGCTGGACTACGACGCCCTGCGGGGCATCGAGGACGACAAGCTGCGGCTGTTCTGAGGCGGCGTCACGTCCTGCGACGCGAGGAGGGCCGGGTCCGTCGGGTGGACCCGGCCCTCCTTCGTGCGGCGGTTTCGTGTGTCGGTGCTCGACCGGCAGGATCAGATGATCTGACCGGCCTCGGGGTCGTCCGCGCCGGACGCGCCGGTGCCGGTGCTGCTCTGGGTGGCGGTGGGGGTGGCCACGGGGGAGCTGGCCGCTGTGGGCGCGATGGTGTCGCCGGCGCTGGTGGAAGTCTCGGGGAACGTCGTCCCGGTCGAGTCGCTTTCCGACGGCTCGGGATCCGTCGGTGCACTGGTCGTGGGGCTGGGGGGCGGCGAGCTGGAGGAAGACGGCGGAGTGCTGGGGCCGGTGGGCGTAGGAGTCGGCGAATCACTCGGCTCGTCCGGCGACCCCGGATCGTCCGGGCTCTCGTCATCGCCGGGGGCGCTGCTGCCCGTACTGCTCGGCCCGTCCGAAGGCTCCCCCGACCCCGTCGGCGCCGGGTCGTCGGACGTGCCGGGCGTGCCGTCCGGGCCGGAGTCGGCCGGGCTGCCGGGCGTCTCCCGGTCCTTGCCGTCGTCGGTGGGCCGGTCCGCGCCGAGGCTGCCGTCGTCGATGCCCTGGCTCGCCGAGGGGGTGCCGCCGACCTCGTTGGACGGGTCGCCCGCGTCGTTCTCGGAGGTGGCCCCGAGGGTGACCACCGTGCCGAGCACGGCGACGAGCAGCGCGCCCGCTCCGGCGGCCACCAGGTTGCGCCGGGCGAAGCCCTTGATGCCGCCCGCGACCGTGCGGGACGGCTCGTCGTCGGGCTCCCGGCGGGTGACGAGGGTCGGGGACTGGGGCGGCGGCTGGAGCGGCGGGAAGGGCGCGGGGACGCCCGCGGACGGCGACACCGACTCCTCGTTGCGGGCGTCGGGCACCTCCTCCCCCACCGTCGGCCCGAGCCCGGCACCGAACCCGGCGACGGCGCCCGCGCCACCGAAGGCGCCCGCACCGCTGCTGCCCAGCCCCGGGGTGTCCCCGGTGCGGTCGGCGACCAGCGCGAGGGCGCGGCGGCCCGCCACGGCGCCGCGCTTGTCGGAGAGGGCGCCGCGCAGGCCGATGGAGGCCTCCAGCTCGGCGCGCGCCCGGTCCAGCTGGTCCTCGCACAGGGCGAGGACGCCGAGTTCGTGGTGGAAGTAGGCCTGTTCGGCGACGTCGCCGGCGAGCCGGGCGGCCTCGGTGCCCGAGCGCAGCGCCCGCTGCCAGGCGCTCCAGTGCAGTCCGGCGGCGAACGCGGGCGCCGCGGTGCGGGCCAGCTGGACGGCCGGGCTGTCCTCGTCCTCGGCGGTCGGGGTCGTCGCGGGCACCAGGGCGGCGAGGGCGGCCAGTACGGCGTCGGCCTCCGCGCAGACCCGCTCGGGGGTGACCGAGGGGTGCCCGGCCCACCAGGCGTAGTGCTGGGCCGCGGAACGCGCCCGCTCCCGCAGGCCGTCGGTGTATCCGGCGCTCTCCAGCTGGGTGAGCACCCCGGCGGCCAGCCGGTAGCGGGAGCCGACCGGGGAGACCAGTCCGCAGTCGGCCAGCTCGCCGAGGGCGGCGTCCGCGTGGGTGTCGCCGACCAGGGCGGGCAGGTGGGCCTGGTGCGGCACCTCGCCGCCGAGTGCGACGGCGAACTCCAGCGTGGCGCGGGCGGAGGCGCTGAGCCGGGAGGCGAGCAGCGGTGCGGGCGCGGCGGCCTCGCCGAGGGACGGCAGGGGTACGTCGTCGGCGTCGGTGGCGTCGTAGGGGGTGTCGTCGTCCGGGCGGGCGTCGGCGAAGACGCCGAACTCGTCGACGGCGTCGGCGCCGGCCCGTTCCCGGTCCCGGCGGCGCAGCAGGGCGCCGGCCTGGACGAAGCGCAGCGGCAGGCCCTCGGACTCGAACCAGAGGTCGCCGGCCCAGTTCGCCTCCTCCTCGGTGAGCGTCCGGCCGGCGGCGCGCTCCAGCAGTTCCACGCCGTCCGCGCGGTCCAGGCCGGTGAGGAAGACCTCCTCGACGGCGGAGTCGGCGGAGGGCGCGGGCACGTCCGGGGTGGCGCCGAGGAGGAAGGCGCACTCGGGGGTGGCGTCGAGGAGCTCGTCGAGGGCGCTGCCGCCGAACTCGACGTCGTCCAGGACGACGACCGCGCCGACCTCGCGCAGATGTGCGAGGAGTTCCGTCCGGTCCGGGCGGTGCAGGGGCGCGCGGTGGACGGCATGGAAGAGGTCGTGGAGCAGGTCGTCGGCGGTGCGGTGGTGGCCGCTCAGGCGGACGACGCCGTCGGGTGCGAGGCCCGCGCAGTCCTCGGCGACGACGTCGAGGAGGCTGGTGCGGCCGGAGCCGGCGGGGCCGGTGAGGCGGACGGAGCGGCCGCGGGCGAGGAGCCGGACCAGGCGTTCGCGTTCGTCCTCGCGGGCCAGCAGGCCCAGGACGGTGCGGACCGGTCCCGGCGGGACGGGCGGCCGTGCGGCTCGCTCCGCCTCGGCGCGCTCGGCCGCGGTGAGCTTCTCGGGCCGGGCGGGCCGTTCCGCGGGCGGGCAGACCTCGATCTCGCTGCCGTCGACGGGGTTGACGGTGAGCAGGAAGTCGCCGGACACCAGTCGCACCGTGCGGGCGAGCGCGGGCGCGTGCTGTCCGAAGTCGGAGGTGATGGGGTCCCTGTGCGGGCGCGGGCGCGGCGCCTGGTGGTCGCCGTCCTGGCCGTACTCCTCAGGGCCCCGGTTGTTCGGGTCCATTGGTTCAAGCCCCCCAAAAGCGTCGTGTGCAGGGCCCCGGCAGGGACCACCCTCCCGGCCTTGCCGCACACCGCGCTGTCGCTTCTGGTCCGGGCCCGCCGGCGGGTTTGCAAAGGCAGCGGGCAGCCAGACCCTAAACCTTCGCTCAGTATCTCCGACAGTCCGGGGTGCCGGACCGTCCGAGAGGTCACGGTCTCGTGAGGATTGCGTGTGTCGGAGGTGTGAACCCTCACTTACACCCGGGGCAGAGTCTCCACACCGATCCCGCCCTCGATGGCCAGGATCCGGTGCAGCCGGGTGGCCACCAGCAGGCGCTGCATCTGCGGCGGCACGCCGCGCAGCACCAGGCGCCGGCCGCAGCGGCCGGCCCGCCGGTGGGCTCCCATGATCACGCCGAGTCCGGTGGCGTCCCAGGAGTCCAGTTCGGACAGGTCGAGCACCAGGTCGCCGACTCCGTCGTCGACGGCCGAGTGCAGGACCGTACGGGCGTCCGCCGCGCTGCGGACGTCGAGGCGGCCCCCGACGACCAGCTCGACGTGGTCGCCCCTGATGTGCATATGCGCTCCCCGGCGTGGGTCTTCTCTTCGTCGTCTCTGCGTGGTGGTCTCTCGGCGATATCAGGTGTTGCACCCTCTGACTGGCCGAAACGACCGGAGGTTGCCGCCTGTAAGCGAACCGATACCGAATTCACCCCGGCGTGTGATGTCTGCCGGGGCCGACGCGACCTCAGTGCTTGTAGAAGCCCTGCCCGCTCTTGCGGCCGATGTCACCGGCGTCCACCATCCGGCGCATCAGCTCCGGCGGGGCGAACTTCTCGTCCTGGGACTCGGTGTAGATGTTGCCCGTGGCGTGCAGCAGGATGTCGACGCCCGTGAGGTCGGCGGTGGCCAGCGGTCCCATGGCGTGGCCGAAGCCCAGCTTGCAGGCGAGGTCGATGTCCTCGGCGGTGGCGACGCCCGACTCGTACAGCTTCGCGGCCTCGACGACGAGGGCGGAGATGAGACGGGTCGTCACGAAGCCGGCGACGTCGCGGTTGACGACGATGCAGGTCTTGCCGGTGGACTCGGCGAACTCCCGCGCGGTGGCGAGCGTTTCGTCGCTGGTCTTGTAGCCGCGCACCAGCTCGCACAGCTGCATCATCGGGACCGGCGAGAAGAAGTGGGTGCCGACGACCCGCTCGGGGCGCTCCGTCACGGCCGCGATCTTGGTGATCGGGATCGCGGAGGTGTTGGACGCGAGGATCGCCCCGTCCTTCACCAGCTTGTCCAGGGTACGGAAGATCTCGTGCTTGACTTCCAGCTTCTCGAAGACGGCCTCGACGACGACGTCCGCGTCGGCGGCGGCGTCCAGGTCGGTGGTCGCGGTGATGCGCCCGAGCGCGGCCCCGGCGTCGTCGGCGGTGAGCTTCCCCTTGGCGACGAACTTGTCGTACGACGCCTTGATGCCGTCGGTGCCGCGCCGCAGCGCCTCGTCGGTGACGTCGCGCAGGACGACGTCCCAGCCCGCCTGGGCGGAGACCTGGGCGATGCCCGATCCCATGAGACCGGCTCCGATGACGGCGAGCTTCCGTGCCACTGTGCGACTCCCCTGATACGCGCTGATTCTCGTCTCTCGGCCGGAGATTAGCGGGCGTGAGGCGCTGTGTGACCGGTTAGTAACGCGCGTCACGTCTCAAATGACGGACGTCACACCGAGGGGTGCCATTCGGGTGTCACTCGGCGCCTCGTACGGCGTAGTTGAGCACCTTCTCGCTCAACAGGTCCTCCATCTCGTCCAGCAGCAGGAGCACCTCGCGGGAGACCTCGGAGGGCTTTCCGCCGGCGACCATGCGGTGGCCGATCTCCACCATCACGGTGCCGTGCAGCCAGTTGATCTGACCGGCCATCAGGGTGGGCAGCGGGTCCTCGCCGGGTGCGCCGGTCTCCTCCCTGAGGGTCTGCTCCAGGTTGACGAGGACTTCCTGGCCGATGGCCCACATCCGGGACCGCAGGGCGGGCGACTCGTGGACGACCTTCATGAACCCGGCGTATCCGTCCATCAGGCCCATGCGCGGCGACACCGACTCGACCTCCTCGCGCAGCTCCCGCAGGACGGCGTACGCCGCCGACTCCCCGTCGCGCCGCCCGCGCACCCAGCGCGACAGCCGGTCGACGACCCCTTTGGAGCGGTCGAGGAACAGGTCCTCCTTGGCCGGGAAGTAGTTGTAGACCGTGTTGACGGAGACGTTCGCGGCGTCCGCGACCTCCGCCACCGTCACGGCCTCGAAGCCGCGCTCCAGGAACAGCCCCGTGGCGACATCCGAGATGTACTGCCGGGTCTGCCGCTTCTTCCGTTCCCTGAGTCCCTCGGCCATCCCCGCATCCTAGCCGCGCCGGCACCACTGACTGGTGCCGGTGAAAACTTGGTGTCATTGCAAAATTTCAGCGTCTCTGTTTTTCTGGGGTGCATGGCAATCATCAGTACGGCCGGACTGGCCCGTACCTTCGCGACCAAGCGCGGTCCGGTCGAGGCGGTGCGCGGTATCGACCTCACCGTCCGCGAGGGCGAGATCCTGGGCTTTCTCGGCCCCAACGGCGCCGGCAAGACCACCACCCTGCGGATGCTCACGACCCTGCTCGCGCCCACCGGCGGGGCGGCCACCGTCGCCGGGCACGACCTGGCGACCGACCCGGCCGGAGTGCGCGCGGCGTGCGGGTACGTGGCGCAGTCGGGCGGGGTGGACACGCAGATCACGGCCCGGGAGGAGCTGGTCACCCAGGGCCGCCTGTACCGGCTGTCCAGGGCGCGGGCGGTCGAGCGCGCCGACGAGCTGGCCCGCGACCTGGACCTGACCGGACTGCTCGACCGGAAGTGCGGCGCGCTCTCCGGCGGGCAGCGGCGCCGGCTGGACATCGCGATGGCGCTCACCCACCGCCCGAAGGTGCTCTTCCTGGACGAGCCGACGACCGGCCTGGACCCGGGCAGCCGCGCCGGCCTGTGGGACCTGGTCCGCCGGCTGCGCGACGAGCACGGCACCACGGTCTTCCTGACCACCCACTACCTGGACGAGGCCGACGCCCTCTCCGACCGCCTGGTCGTCGTGGACGACGGTGTGGTGGTCGCCGAGGGCACCCCGGCCGCCCTGAAGCTCGAGTACGGCGGCTCGCCCGACGCGTCCCTCCAGGACACCTTCCTGGCCGTCACCGGCCGCAGCGCGGCTCCGGCCGCCGACGCCGCCCCCGTCGCCGTCTGACCTCTCGAGGATTCCCGATGCTGCTCCACGACACCGGCCTGATCTACGGCCGCTATCTGCGCCAGTCCCTGCGCTCCCGCTTCGCGCTGCTGTTCGGCGTGCTGATGCCGCTGCTGTACCTGCTCTTCTTCGGCCCGCTGCTGACCGACCTGCCGCTCGGCGGGCGGGGCAGCTCCTGGCAGGTGCTGGTCCCCGGCCTGCTGCTGCAACTGGGCCTCTTCGGCGCGTCCTTCGCGGGCTTCTCGATCATCATCGAGAACAGCCAGGGCGTGGTCGAGCGGATGCGCGTCACGCCCGTCAGCCGCCTGGCACTGCTGCTGGGCCGGGTCCTGCGGGACGCCACCGTCTTCGCCTTCCAGGCGGTGCTGCTGGTCCTGGCGGCGCTGGTGATGGGTCTGCGGGCGCCGCTGCCCGGCGTGCTGATCGGCTTCGCGTTCGTCGCGCTGCTCACGGTCTCGCTGGCGTCGCTGTCGTACGCGCTGGCGATGAAGGTCCGCACCCCGCAGGAGTTCGGGCCCACGATCAACGCCCTGACCATGCCGTCGATGCTGCTGTCCGGCCTGATGCTCCCGATGACGCTGGGCCCGGTGTGGCTGGACGTGCTCTCGCACCTGATGCCCTTCCGCTATCTGGTGGACGCGGTGCGGGACGCCTACGTCGGCTCCTACGCGACGGCGCACATGCTCTACGGCGTCCTCGTCGCCCTGGGCTTCACCGCGCTGGCCGTGACGGTGGGCACACGCGTGTTCCGCACCGCCGGCGCGTAACTACGCTGGCCCCATGGTCAACCTGACGCGCATCTACACCCGCACCGGCGACAAGGGCACCACCGCCCTCGGCGACATGAGCCGGGTGCCCAAGACCGATCTGCGGATCTCCGCGTACGCCGACGCCAACGAGGCGAACGCGGTGATCGGCACCGCCATCGCCCTGGGCGGGCTGTCCGAGGACGTCGTCAAGGTCCTCGTCCGCGTCCAGAACGACCTGTTCGACGTGGGCGCGGACCTGTCCACACCGGTGGTGGAGGACCCGGAGTACCCGCCGCTGCGGGTCGAGCAGTTCTACGTCGACAAGCTGGAGGCGGACTGCGACCGCTACCTCGCGGAGGTGGAGAAGCTGCGCTCCTTCATCCTCCCCGGCGGCACCCCCGGCGCGGCCCTGCTGCACCAGGCGTGCACGGTGGTCCGCCGGGCCGAGCGCTCGACGTGGGCGGCGCTGGAGGCCCACGGCGAGACGATGAACCCGCTCACCGCCACGTACCTGAACCGGCTGTCCGACCTGCTCTTCATCCTGGCCCGGGTGGCCAACAAGGAGGTCGGAGACGTGCTGTGGGTGCCGGGCGGGGAACGTTAGAGCGACCGGCGCGCGGCGCCGTACACGCCCCACGCGGTCTGCGCGCCGCCGACGCACATCAGTACGGCGCCCACCTTCGTCAGGGTGACGACGGGGACCTCCACGTCCCCCGTGAACAGCCACAGGGCCAGGCCGGCGAGCAGGGTGACGGCGCCTTCCAGCAGATTCTTGGACGTCCGGGTCACCGGTGTGCCTCCTGCTTCCGCCGCTCGGCCGGGGCCCCGGGTGTGCTCGCCGGACCCTTCTTCGGCCAGATCAGGTACGTCAGGGCGATCAGGCCGTGGATGCCGACGACGCGCAGGGCCGTCCACTGGAAGGAGCGCAGCGACGAGACGTCGCCGTCGTCGCCCACGTACCAGACCGCGCCCTGGAGCAGCGCGCAGGCCACGGCGGCGCCGAGCACCGTGCGCAGCCACAGCCGGCCCTCGTGCCGGGCCCGGGCCATGCCGTAGCGCGGCGGCTTGACCGGGGGCGGGCCGCCGGCCAGGCGGTGGGCGGCGTGGCCGTCGAGCCAGCGGATCGTGTAGTGGCCGTAGGCGACGGTGTAGCCGATGTACAACGCGGCCAGACCGTGCTCCCAGCCGGGCTCGGCACCGTTCTTCAGGTCGTACGCCGTCACGGCGAACAGCACCAGTTCGAGGACGGGCTCGCACAGCAGCAGGACGACACCGGTGCGCCGCCACTTCAACAGGTAGCGGGCGCCCAGCCCCAGGGCCAGCAGGACCCAGAAGCCGACCTCGCAGGCGATGATCAACGCGACGACCACGACGCACTCCCTTCGTTCACCCTTCCAGGCTCCCGTCGGAATCCGCCGGGTTCGTCGTCGGCGGTGACGAACCTCCGGTACATCGAAAGATGCAGTGCGGGACCCTCCCCCGGGATCAGGCGGGCGGGGCGCGGGCCGTGTTGGATGGTGGCATGGCCGCACGACTCCCCCGCCCGCCCCGCTTCGACCTGTGGGCCGCGCTCGCCGGGCTCGCCGGCGGACTGCTGCTGTGGGGATCCGGGCTGGGCCTGCGGGGGCCGGGCGATCCCCAGGTCCTCTTCGACGGCGGCGGACCGCTCCTCGTGCCGCTCGTCGTGGTCTCCGGCTGCGAACTGCTGCGCCGCACCGCCCCGCGCACCGCCCTGCTGACCGGCACGCTGGCGCTGGCCGCAGACCTCACGACGCAGGGCAGCATCGCCACGATCGTGATGTACACCGACCTGATGTACGCCGCCGTCCTCTACGGACCGCCCACCACGGCACGCCGTCTGCCGTGGGTCACCGGGATGCTGTCGATCGCGGCGACGTTGATCCCCTTCGCCGTGCTGCGGGTGCCGGAGGCGCTGCTGATCGGGGTGGTCATGGGCGCCGTGACGTTCGCGCCGGCGTCCACGGGCCTCATCGTGCGCAACCACCGCGAGGCCGCCGACGCCGCGCTGCTGCGGGCCGAACAGACCGCCCTGCTCGCCGAGATGGACCGGGCGCAGGCGGTGACCGCCGAGCGCGCCCGGATGGCCCGCGAGCTGCACGACATGGTCGCCAACCACCTCTCCGCGATCGCCATCCACTCCACGGCCGCGCTCTCCCTCGACGACCGGGCGACCACCCGGCAGGCGCTCGGCGTGATCCGCGAGAACAGCGTGGCGGGACTGGCCGAGATGCGACGCCTGATCGGCATCCTGCGGGACGACGGAGGGGACACCGAGCCCGCCGCCGCACCCACCCTCGAAGGACTCGGCACACTGGTCGAGGGCGCCCGCGCCAACGGGCTGGACGTCACCCTGGACGCCTCCCCCGGCGAGAACCTGCCCGCCCCGGTCGAGCTGGCCGCGTACCGGATCGTGCAGGAGTCGCTCACCAACGCGCTGAAGCACGGCTCGACGGGCGCCGTCCGGGTCCGCCTCGACCGGCACGACGACGCCCTGCGCATCCGGGTGACCAGCCCGTACGGTGACCGGGACACCCCGCGTGCCCCGGGCTCCGGCGCCGGTCTGGTCGGGATGCGGGAGCGGGCCGCGCTGCTGCACGGCACGTTCGAGGCGGGGGTGGTGGCGGACCCCGCCTCGCCGGGCGACAGGATCTGGGCCGTACGCGCCACCCTTCCCCTGACCGAAGGAGACCTCGCATGATCCGCGTCCTCGTCGCCGAGGACCAGTCCGCCGTCCGGGCGGGGCTGGTGCTGATCCTGGGCAGCGCGCCGGACATCGAGGTGGTCGGGGAGGCCGCGGACGGGGAGCGGGCGGTGGAGCTGGCCCGCGAGCTGCGGCCCGACCTGGTGCTGATGGACGTGCAGATGCCGCGTCTGGACGGGGTGTCGGCCACCCGGATCGTGGTCGGCGAGCAGCTCGCCGACGTGCTGGTGCTGACCACCTTCGACCTGGACGAGTACGTCTTCGGGGCGCTGCGGGCGGGGGCCGCCGGGTTCCTGCTGAAGAACACCGAGGCGAACGACCTGATCTCGGCCGTGCGCACGGTGGCGGGCGGCGAGGGGATCGTCGCGCCGGCCGTCACGCGGCGGCTGATCGCCGAGTTCGCCGCGAAGCCGGTGCGGGAACCGGCCACCGACCCGGCGGTGCTGCGGGATCTGACCCGGCGTGAGCGCGAGGTGCTGTCCTGCCTCGGCGAGGGTCTGTCCAACGCCGCGATCGCCGAGCGGCTGGAGATGGCCGAGGCGACGGTGAAGACGCACGTCAGCCGGCTGCTGGGCAAGCTGGGCCTGCGCAGCCGGGTGCAAGCGGCGGTGCTGGCACAGGAGTTGGGGATCTAGTTTTCCCTGTCGATCAAGGGTTCAACCACTGGCCGCCACATTGGTCCAGACCTATTGACCTGTGGTCCAGACCTTTCTATTCTCGCCGCACTGCGGGCATGAGGCTCAGTCATGCCCTCGACAACATCCCCATAAAAGGAGGCGCACATGCGCTTCAGACACAAAGCCGCGGCACTCGCTGCGACCCTGGCGCTTCCCCTCGCCGGTCTGGTCGGCCTCGCGAGCCCGGCCCAGGCGGCCACCAGCGCGACGGCCACCTTCCAGAAGACCTCTGACTGGGGCACGGGCTTCGGCGGCAAGTGGACGGTGAAGAACACCGGCACCACTTCTCTCAGCTCCTGGACCGTCGAGTGGGACTTCCCCTCCGGCACCAAGGTCACCTCCGCGTGGGACGCCACCGTCACCAACTCCGGCGACCACTGGACCGCCAAGAACGTCGGCTGGAACGGGACGCTCGCCCCCGGCGCCTCGGTCTCCTTCGGCTTCAACGGCAGCGGCCCCGGCTCCCCGTCCAACTGCAAGCTCAACGGCGGCAGCTGCGACGGCACCTCGGTCCCCGGCGACGAGGCCCCCTCCGCGCCCGGCACGCCCACCGCCTCCAACATCACCGACACCTCGGTGAAGCTGTCCTGGTCGGCGGCGACCGACGACAAGGGCGTCAAGAACTACGACGTCCTGCGGGACGGCGCGAAGGTCGCCACCGTCACCGGCACCACCTACACGGACACGGGCCTCACCAAGGGCACCGCCTACTCGTACAGCGTCAAGGCCCGCGACACCGCCGACCAGACCGGTCCGGCCAGCGGCTCCGTGAAGGTCACGACCACCGGCGGTGGCGACGGCGGCAACCCCGGCACCGGTGACGAAGTCAAGATGGGCTACTTCACCAACTGGGGCGTCTACGGCCGCAACTACCACGTGAAGAACCTGGTCACCTCCGGCTCCGCCGACAAGATCACGCACATCAACTACGCCTTCGGCAACGTCCAGGGCGGCAAGTGCACCATCGGCGACGCCTACGCCGACTACGACAAGGCCTACACCGCCGACCAGTCCGTCGACGGCGTCGCCGACACCTGGGACCAGCCGCTGCGCGGCAACTTCAACCAGCTGCGCAAGCTGAAGGCCAAGTACCCGCACATCAAGATCCTCTACTCCTTCGGCGGCTGGACCTGGTCCGGCGGCTTCCCCGACGCCGTGAAGAACCCGGCCGCGTTCGCCAAGTCCTGCCACGACCTGGTCGAGGACCCGCGCTGGGCCGACGTCTTCGACGGCATCGACCTGGACTGGGAGTACCCGAACGCCTGCGGTCTCAGCTGTGACGAGACCAGCGCCCCGAACGCCTTCAGCAGCATGATGAAGGCCATGCGCGCCGAGTTCGGCCAGGACTACCTCATCACCGCGGCCGTCACCGCCGACGGCTCGGACGGCGGCAAGATCGACGCCGCCGACTACGGCGAGGCCTCGAAGTACATCGACTGGTACAACGTGATGACGTACGACTTCTTCGGCGCCTGGGCGAAGAACGGCCCGACCGCTCCGCACTCGCCGCTGACCGCGTACGACGGCATCCCGCAGCAGGGCTTCACCACCGCCGACGCGATGGCGAAGTTCAAGGCCAAGGGCGTGCCGGCCGACAAGCTCCTGATCGGCATCGGCTTCTACGGCCGCGGCTGGACCGGCGTCACGCAGTCCGCGCCCGGCGGCACCGCAACCGGCCCGGCGGCCGGCACCTACGAGGCGGGCATCGAGGACTACAAGGTCCTCAAGAACAGCTGCCCGGCCACCGGCACCGTCGCCGGCACCGCGTACGCCCACTGCGGCACCAACTGGTGGTCCTACGACACCCCGGCCACCATCAAGTCCAAGATGGACTGGGCCGAGCAGCAGGGCCTCGGCGGCGCCTTCTTCTGGGAGTTCAGCGGCGACACCGCCAACGGCGAACTGGTGAGCGCCATCGACAGCGGCCTCAAGTAGGACCGGCCGCAAGAAGTGCGGTAAGAACAGCGGTAAGAGCCGCTAAGCGACGTTGACGCGCTGACCGGGCGGGGCTGCCTCCAGCCACGCGAGGAATCCGGTCAGCGCGTCTTCGCTCATCGCCAGTTCGAGCCGTGTGCCCCGGTGCAGACAGGCCAGGACCACGGCGTCGGAGAGCAACGCCAGTTCCTCCTCGCCGTCCGGCAGCCGGCGGCCGACCACCTCGATCGCGGAGCGTTCCAGCACACGGCGTGGGCGCGGCGAGTACGAGAACACCCGGTACCACTCGACCCGGTCGCCGTTGTAGCGGGCCACGCCGTAGGCCCAGCCCTTGCCGGCGGTGTCGTCCTCCTGCGGGGCGTCCCAGCGCAGCGAGCAGTCGAAGGTGCCGCCCGAGCGCTGGATCAGCCGGCGGCGCAAACCGAAGACGAAGAGCCCGATCACCACCAGGGCCACAACGATTCCGCACACAGTCAGAGCGAGGGCCATCGACACCGACCTCCTCGTCTCCTAGGTAACGGAACGGAAAAAACACCCGGATCTGCCTCAGCCGCGGCCGGGTCCGGATGGCTCCGGTCCCAGCCGCGGCTGAGTGACGTCATGGCACGACGCTATCGCACTGTGCTGTGGATCAGCGTCCCGCCGCAGCGCGCAGTCGGACGTCCGCGCGGCGCTCGGCGTGGGCGTCGCCCTCCGCCTTCGCGCGCTCGAGCTCGCGCTCCACGCGGTGGACGTCGATCTCGTCCGCCAGTTCGGCGGTCTCGGCCAGCAGCGACAGCTTGTTGTCGGCGAACGAGATGAAACCGCCGTGCACCGCGGCGACGACCGTCCCGCCGTCACTCGTACGGATGGTCACCGGGCCCGACTCCAGCACACCGAGCAGCGGCTGGTGACCGGGCATGACGCCGATGTCGCCGGACGTGGTGCGCGCGACGACCAGGGTGGCCTCGCCGGACCAGACCTCTCGGTCGGCCGCGACCAGCGCGACGTGCAGATCAGCAGCCAAGGTGGCTCCTCGGGTCACCACCCGGCCGGTCAGCCGGGTGTTGGTTACAAGTCTAAGGGGCGTGCCGGAGGGGACGGGACGCGCCCGCCCCCTCCGGGTGGTGAGCCGTGCGGCTCACCGCGAGCCGAGGCTCAGGAGACGCCCAGCTCCTTGGCGTTGTTCTTCAGGTCCTCGATGCCACCGCACATGAAGAACGCCTGCTCCGGGAAGTGGTCGTACTCGCCGTCGCAGATCGCGTTGAAGGCCGCGATCGACTCGTCCAGCGGGACGTCCGACCCGTCGACGCCGGTGAACTGCTTGGCGACGTGGGTGTTCTGGGACAGGAAGCGCTCCACGCGACGGGCGCGGTGGACGACGAGCTTGTCCTCTTCGCCCAGCTCGTCGATACCGAGGATCGCGATGATGTCCTGCAGGTCCTTGTACTTCTGCAGGATGTTCTTCACGCGCATCGCGGCCTGGTAGTGGTCCGCCGCGATGTACCGCGGGTCGAGGATGCGGGACGTCGAGTCCAGCGGGTCCACGGCCGGGTAGATGCCCTTCTCGGAGATCGGACGGGACAGAACCGTCGTCGCGTCGAGGTGGGCGAAGGTGGTGGCCGGGGCCGGGTCGGTCAGGTCGTCCGCGGGGACGTAGATCGCCTGCATCGAGGTGATCGAGTGACCCCGGGTCGAGGTGATGCGCTCCTGGAGGAGGCCCATCTCGTCGGCCAGGTTCGGCTGGTAGCCCACCGCGGAGGGCATGCGGCCGAGCAGGGTCGACACCTCGGAGCCCGCCTGGGTGAAGCGGAAGATGTTGTCGATGAAGAACAGCACGTCCTGCTTCTGGACGTCGCGGAAGTACTCGGCCATGGTCAGGCCGGCCAGCGCGACGCGCAGACGGGTGCCCGGCGGCTCGTCCATCTGACCGAAGACCAGCGCGGTCTTGTCGATGACGCCGGACTCGCTCATCTCGTCGATGAGGTCGTTGCCCTCACGGGTGCGCTCACCGACACCGGCGAACACGGAGACACCGTCGTGGTTGTTGGCGACGCGGTAGATCATCTCCTGGATGAGCACCGTCTTGCCGACGCCGGCGCCGCCGAACAGACCGATCTTGCCGCCCTTGACGTACGGGGTCAGCAGGTCGATGACCTTGACGCCGGTCTCGAACATCTCGGTCTTCGACTCGAGCTCGTCGAAGTTGGGCGCCTTGCGGTGGATCGGCCAGCGCTCGCCGTCGTACTGCTCGTCGACGTTCAGCACCTCACCGAGGGTGTTGAACACCTTGCCCTTGGTGAAGTCGCCGACGGGGACGGAGATGGCCGAGCCCGTGTCGGTCACCGGGGCCTGGCGGACCAGGCCGTCGGTGGGCTGCATGGAGATGGTGCGGACCAGGCCGTCACCGAGGTGCTGGGCGACCTCGAGGGTCAGCGTCTTGAGCTCACCCTCCTTGGCCGGGTCGGCCACCTCGACGTGCAGCGCGTTGTAGATGTCCGGCATCGCGTCGACGGGGAACTCCACGTCGACGACCGGGCCGATGACCCGGGCGACGCGGCCCGTGGCCGTCGCGGTCTCAACAGTGGTGGTCATTAGTTGTCACTCCCCGCGTTCGCGTCGGCCAGGGCACTGGCGCCACCGACGATCTCGCTGATTTCCTGGGTGATTTCGGCCTGGCGGGCCGCGTTGGCAAGACGGGAGAGCGTGTTGATCAGCTCGCCCGCGTTGTCGGTGGCCGACTTCATCGCGCGCCGGGTGGCGGCGTGCTTGGAGGCAGCCGACTGCAGCAGCGCGTTGTAGATACGGCTTTCGACGTAGCGCGGCAGCAGGGCGTCGAGGACGTCCTCCGCCGACGGCTCGAAGTCGTACAGCGGAAGGATCTCGTCCTTCGTGCCGGACTCGTCCGCGACCTCGTCGAGGCTCAGCGGCAGCAGCCGGGAGTCGACCGCCGTCTGGGTCATCATCGACACGAACTCGGTGTAGACGATGTGGAGCTCGTCCACGCCGCCCTCCGCCGTGTCCTTCTCGATGGCCTCGATCAGCGGTGCCGCGACCTTCTTGGCGTCCGCGTACGTCGGCTCGTCGGTGAAGCCCGCGAACGACTCCGCGACCTTGCGCTCGCGGAAGTTGTAGTGGGCCAGACCGCGCCGGCCGACGATGTACGTGTCGACCTGCCGGCCCTCACGCTCGAGGCGCTCGGTCAGCTGCTCCGCCGCCTTGATGGCGTTGGAGTTGAAGGCGCCGGCCAGACCGCGGTCGCTCGTGAGGAGCAGGACCGCGGCACGGGTCGGGTTCTCCGCCTCCGTGGTGAGCGGGTGCTTCGTGTTCGACCCGGTGCCGACCGCCGTGACCGCGCGGGTGAGCTCCCGTGCGTACGGCGTGGAGGCCGCCACCTTGCGCTGCGCCTTGACGACGCGCGAGGCGGCGATCATCTCCATCGCCTTGGTGATCTTCTTGGTCGCGGTGACGGATCGGATGCGACGCTTGTAGACCCGGAGCTGGGCTCCCATGAGTCAGGTCCCTTCCTTACGTCACTTGGCGACGGACGGGGCGTCCTCGCCGAGCAGCTTGCCGTCCGAGGTCTCGAACTGCTTCTTGAACGCGGCGACGGCGTCGTCGATGGCCTGGATGGTGTCGTTCGACATCTTGGCGCCCTCCTTGATGGAGGTCATCAGGCCCTGCTCCTGGCGGTGCAGGTACTCCAGCAGCTCCTTCTCGAAGCGGCGGATGTCACCGACCGGAACCTCGTCCATCTTGCCGTTGGTGCCGGCCCAGACGGAGACGACCTGGTCCTCGGTGGCCATCGGCTCGTACTGGTTCTGCTTGAGCAGCTCGACCATGCGCTGACCGCGCTCCAGCTGCGACTTCGAGGCCGCGTCCAGATCGGAACCGAAGGCGGCGAACGCCTCCAGCTCGCGGTACTGGGCGAGGTCCACGCGCAGTCGGCCGGAGACCTGGCGCATCGCCTTGTGCTGGGCGGAGCCACCGACGCGGGAGACCGAGATACCGACGTTCAGGGCCGGACGCTGACCGGCGTTGAACAGGTCGGACTCCAGGAAGCACTGGCCGTCGGTGATGGAGATGACGTTGGTCGGGATGAACGCCGAGACGTCGTTGGCCTTGGTCTCGACGATCGGCAGACCGGTCATCGAGCCGGCACCCATGTCGTCGGAGAGCTTCGCGCAGCGCTCCAGCAGACGGGAGTGCAGGTAGAAGACGTCGCCGGGGTAGGCCTCGCGGCCCGGCGGGCGGCGCAGCAGCAGCGACACGGCACGGTAGGCGTCGGCCTGCTTCGACAGGTCGTCGAAGATGATCAGGACGTGCTTGCCCTCGTACATCCACTGCTGGCCGATGGCCGAGCCGGTGTACGGCGCCAGGTACTTGAAGCCGGCCGGGTCGGACGCCGGGGCGGCGACGATGGTCGTGTACTCCAGCGCGCCGTTCTCCTCCAGCGCGCGGCGGACCGACGCGATGGTGGAGCCCTTCTGACCGATGGCGACGTAGATGCAGCGGACCTGCTTGTTCGGGTCGCCGGTGCGCCAGTTGTCGCGCTGGTTGATGATCGTGTCGACGGCCAGGGCGGTCTTGCCGGTCTGACGGTCGCCGATGATCAGCTGACGCTGGCCGCGGCCGATCGGCGTCATGGCGTCGACGGCCTTGTAGCCGGTCTCCATCGGCTCGTGCACCGACTTGCGCTGCATGACCGTGGGGGCCTGCAGCTCGAGGGCGCGGCGGCCCGAGGTCTCGATCTCGCCGAGGCCGTCGATCGCGTTGCCGAGGGGGTCGACGACGCGGCCGAGGTAGCCCTCGCCGACGGCCACGGAGAGGACCTCACCGGTACGCGAGACCGGCTGCCCCTCCTCGATGCCGCTGAACTCACCGAGGACGATGGCACCGATCTCGCGCTCCTCGAGGTTGAGGGCGAGGCCGAGGGTGCCGTCCTCGAACTTCAGCAGTTCGTTGGCCATGGCCGAGGGCAGACCCTCGACCTTCGCGATGCCGTCGCCGGCAAGGGTGACCGTACCGACCTCCTCGCGCGAGGCCGCGTCCGGCTTGTACGACTGGACGAAGTTCTCCAGTGCGTCCCGGATCTCCTCCGGCCGGATCGTGAGCTCCGCCATCTGAGTTCCCTGCTCTCCTTGTTGGGCCCGAAGTTTCACTTGGGGGGTATTCCACGAGTCGGGACTCCCCCCAATGAGAGGTGAATCCTCTGCACGGCCCAACCAGGGCCGTCGTAAGTACGTACTGCTACTGCTGTTGCTTTGCTGTTGTCGCGACTGCCGTCGCGGGAAGCGTCAGCCCGCCAGGCGGCGGCCGGCGTCCTCCAGGCGGTCCGCGATGGAGCCGTTGATGACCTCGTCACCGACCTGCACCCGGATTCCGCCGAGGACCTCGGGGTCCACGTCGAGGTTGAGGTGCATCGGACGGCCGTAGACCTTCGCGAGGGCGGCGCCGAGGCGCTGCTTCTGCGTGTCGCTCAGCGGCACCGCCGAGGTGACCACGGCGACCATCCGGTCGCGCCGCTCGGCGGCGAGCTTGGACAGGGACTCCAGTCCCGACTCCAGGCTACGTCCCCGGGGCGCGGTGACAAGGCGCGTCACCAGACGCTCGGTGGTCCGCTCCGCCCGGCCGCCGAGCAGGCCGCGCAGCAGCTCGCTCTTGGCCGCGGTGGTGGCCGACCGGTTGGTGAGCGCGGCGCGCAGCTCGGTGTTGGAGGAGACGATCCGGCCGAACCGGAACAGCTCGTCCTCCACGTTGTCGAGCCGGCTCCGCTTCTGGGCGGCGGTGAGGTCGGCGGTGTTCGCCAGCTCCTCCAGCGCGTCCACCAGGTCGCGGGACTGCGACCAGCGGGAGCGCACCATGCCGGCCACCAGGTCGACGGCCTGGCCGCTGACCTGGGTGCCGAGGAGACGCTGGGCGAGTTCCGCCTTGGCCTCGCCCGACTGCGCCGGGTCGGTGAGGACCCGACGCAGCGACACCTCGCGGTGGAGGAGCGCGGTGACGGCGGCCAGCTCGTCGGCGAGCGAGCCGGCGTCCACGGACGTGGAGTCCGTCAGCGCGTCGAGACGCTCACGTGCGGCGGCAAGGGCCTCGCGGCTCGCTCCGTTCATCGCGTTGCCTCTGCCTTCGTCGCCTTGTCGTCCAGCTCGTCCAGGAAGCGGTCGATCACACGGCTCTGGCGGGCGTGGTCCTCGAGGGACTCGCCGACCAGCTTGCCGGCCAGCTGGGTCGCCAGCTGTCCGACGTCCTGGCGCAGCGCGGACGCGGCGGCCTTGCGGTCGGCCTGGATCTGGGCGTGACCGGCGGCGATGATCTCCTCACGCTGTCGCTGGCCTTCCGCGCGCATCTCGGCGATGAGCGTGGCGCCCTGCTCCTGCGCCTCCTGACGCAGTCGCGCGGCCTCGTGCCGGGCCTCGGCGAGCTGCGCCTTGTACTGCTCGAGGACGCTCTGGGCCTCGGTCTGCGCGGCCTCGGCCTTCTCGATACCGCCCTCGATGGCCTCGCGACGCTCTTCCAGAACCTTGTTGATGTTCGGGAGGAGCTTCTTGGCGAGGAAGCCGAAGACGATGACGAAGGCGATCAGGCCGATGACGAGCTCCGGCCACGGCGGGATGAGGGGGTTCTCCTTCTCACCCTCAGCCGCCAGGAAAACCAGGGCGGATGTCACATCAATGCCTTTCGTCGAAAGGGTCGGTCGTCAGTCTTCGTCTTAGTAGACGAAGGGCATGACGAGACCGATCAGGGCGAGCGCCTCACAGAAGGCGAAGCCGAGGATCTGGTTGGCGCGGATCAGGCCGGCCGCCTCGGGCTGACGGGCGAGGGCCTGGGTGCCGTTACCGAAGATGATGCCGACGCCGACGCCGGGGCCAATGGCGGCCAGGCCGTAACCGACGGAGCTGAGCGAACCTTCGACGGCAGCAAGGGTCTGGGACATGCCAGTTCTTCCTTTTCTTTACGGACCGGTGGGGGTTGGCCACCGGACGGCTGGGGTGTGAGGCCGGGCGGGACTCAGTGGTGCTCGGCGAGCGCGCCCTGGATGTAGGTGCAGGTGAGGAGCACGAACACGTACGCCTGCACGGCCTGGATGAAGAGCTCGAAGGCCGTCATGAGGATCGTCATCACGAACGAGACGCCTGCGTAGGCGATGCCGATGCCGTTGAGCAGGTACCAGCTCGCGATGGTGAAGAGCAGGAGCAGCGTGTGACCGGCGAACATGTTCGCGAAGAGCCGGACGGCGTGCGTGAAGGGGCGGACCAGCAGGTTCGAGAAGAACTCGATGGTCATCGACAGCGGCAGCACCGCGCCGAGGCTCTTGTCGTAACCCGTGACGTTCTTGAAGAAGCCGACGAAGCCCTGGCGCTTGAAGGTGAGGGACACCCACAGCACGTAGACGATCAGGGCGAGGACCATCGGGTAGGCGATGATCGAGGTCACCGGGAACTGGGCGACCGGGATGATCGACCAAAGGTTCATCATCCAGACGAAGAAGAAGAGCGTCACGACGAGCGGGACGTACTTCTCGCCTTCCTTCTTGCCGATCGTCTCGTAGACCACGCCGCGGCGGATGAAGTCGTAGCCGGCCTCGGCGACCATCTGGAGCTTGCCCGGGACAACCTTCGGCTTGTTGAAGGCGGCCCAGAAGAAGCCCACGATGATGAGCGAGCCGAGCAGAGCCAGCAGCATCGGCTTGTTGAAGTACAGGCCGTTGCCGTCTGCGTTGCCCCAGAGCGGCTCGAAGAGGAACGAGTGCAGGCCGGGAGCCGGGAAGCCACATCCGTCGAAGATGTGGCAGTCGGTCTCGAAGGCGAGCACCTGCGTCGGGTCAGCACTCACCGCGGGCTCCTTCAGCGTGGCGCATGGATACGGCAACCTCGTTGTGTCGGCGCGGCGCGGGGCCGCTGTTCGGCACGGGACTGGTGTTTCGGGTGTGGGGGCGGCTGTGGGGCATCTCGCCTCGCGATTCGTCAGGCGTCAGCTCGGATGCCCGCGCCCGCGATGCCGCAGTTGGCACCGGACGATAGCAGGACTTCACATGCCTCTTTATCCCGGCCCTACCCCTCACGACGGGTGGCCCGTCTTCTCGGGCTTCCCGCTCGACGACTCGGGCTCGACGTAGAGGATTTTGGCCTTCATGTGCGCACGCGTCTGCGCGGCGATCCACGCGAGCGTGACGGCGACCAGAGTGATCGCGAAGGACCGGGGGTTGAACAGCGTCGTGTTCTTGAACGCGGCGAGGAAGACGAACAGCAGCAGGATCTGTGCCGCGTAGAGCATCAGGCCCATCGCCTGGAAAAGGTGCGGAAGCGATTTGGCGGTGCGCTGCAGGACGTAGAGCCCGATTCCCATGAACAGCATCGCCACCACGGTCGCGACGACGGCTCCGATCGCGCCCTTGCCGCCGGCGAGCACGGCGCTGACGACGGCGGCTACGGCGCCGACGGCAGCCGTGGGCACGGCAGCCTGAAGCAAGGTCCGGACGTCATTGGACGGCATGGCGGCAACTCCGCTTTCAACACACAGGGGGCAGGTGTCGTCATGGACGAGCGTAGCCCCGAGCCGGACGAGGTCCTCACTTACAAGAGACCGTCGCACTACGGTCCTTGGGCTCTACCCGGGGGATACTCGTGAACCGTATCACAAACTATTTGATGAGGTCTTTACCTCTGGGTGTGCTTGCTGTCACACGTGAGAGTGACCGTGCGCGTTTGTGCAATTACAACGCCAACTTGTCTGGTAATGCGGCATTTAGCCGTGCTTACCTCGTCCGCGAACGGGATCCGAGGGCGGTCGCTCCGTTGACGCCCGAGGCGCCCGCGGCGACGGGAACCCGCTCCTCATCCGCGAGCTCGTTCGCGACCGCCTCGGTCTCGCGAGCGGTGACGGTGGCCGCCCTGCGGCGCCGGTAGCGCGGGGGCACGAAGCTCTCGGCCCAGCGGGGGGCGCGCGGGGTGAACCGCGGCAGCAGGAGCAGGACCAGGCCGATCGCGCTGAGGAAGACGACGCCCAGCACGATCCACATCGACGCCGCGTTCACGGAGTAGGCGAGCGCACCGAACGCGATCAGCGCCGAGAAGAAGTACATGATCAGCACCGCGCGGCTGTGCGAGTGGCCGATCTCCAGCAGCCGGTGGTGCAGGTGCCCCCGGTCCGCGGCGAACGGCGACTGGCCACGCCAGGTGCGGCGCACGATCGCGAGGATCAGGTCGGCGGCGGGGATGGCGATGATGGTCAGCGGCATCACCAGCGGGATGTAGACCGGCACCATCTGGTGGACCGCGTTGCGCTCCGAACCGGAGAACAGGTTCATCAGGTCGGGGTCGACCTGCCCGGTGACCGAGATGGCGCCGGCGGCCAGCACGAGCCCGATCAGCATCGAGCCGGAGTCGCCCATGAAGATCCGGGCCGGGTGCATGTTGTGCGGGAGGAAACCGAGGCACATGCCCATGAGGATGGCCGCGAAGAGCGACGCGGGCGCCGCGGCCTCGATGCCGTACGAGTACCAGATCCGGTAGGCGTACATGAAGAACGCCGCCGCCGCGATGCACACCATGCCCGCCGCGAGACCGTCCAGACCGTCCACGAAGTTGACGGCGTTGATGGTGATGACGACGAGGGCCACCGTCAGCAGGGTGCCCTGCCACTGGGTGAGCGCGACCGTGCCGACGCCCGGCAGCGGGATCCACAGGATGGTCAGGCCCTGGACCACCATGACGCCGGCGGCGATCATCTGGCCGCCGAGTTTGATCAGGGCGTCGATCTCGAACTTGTCGTCCAGGACGCCGATCAGCCAGATCAGCGCGGCCCCGGAGAGCAGGGCGCGCGGCTCGTTGGACTTCTCGAAGACCTCGCTGAGGTTGGTGAGGTGGTCGGCGACCAGCAGGCCGGCGCACAGCCCGAAGAACATCGCGATCCCGCCGAGCCGCGGAGTGGGTTCCCGGTGCACGTCACGTGCCCGGATCTCCGGCATCGCTCCCGCCACGATCGCGAACTTCCGTACCGGCCCTGTCAGCAGATACGTCACCGCGGCCGTGATGCAGAGCGTCAGCAGGTATTCACGCACGGGCTTCCCCACAGGTCTCGCTGGCCATCCTCAACCTCACACCCTAGCGATGCACATGGCAATGCAACGCATACGGTTGAGGACTTCCGGGTAGCGACGATGGTTGCACGTGTGGCCGGGTACGCCTCTACGCCTACCCGTCCTCAGTCCGGGTACGGGGGGAATTCCGCGGTCAGATCCCGTACGTCGGCCCGTGCCGCGGCCGGGTCCGTGGTGCCGCGCAGCACCCCGGCGAGCAGCGTGGCCACCGCCCGCATCTCCCGCTCCCCCATGCCCTGCGTGGTCACCGCCGCCGTGCCCAGGCGCAGGCCACGGGCGTCGTCGTGCGGGAGTGCGCAGCAGTCGAGGACGATCCCGGCCGCCGCCAGCCGCCCCCGAGCGGTCTTCCCGTCGACGCCGAGCGGGGCGGGGTCGGCGGTGAGGAGGTGGGTGTCGGTGCCGCCGGTGGTGACGGCCAGGCCCTCGGCGGCCAGGTGGGCGGCGAGCGCGCGGGCGTTGGCGACCACCTGGTGGGCGTAGGCGGCGTACGCGGGGGTGGCCGCCTCGCCGAAGGCGACGGCCTTGGCGGCGATGGTGTGCATCTGGGCGCCGCCCTGGGTGAACGGGAAGACGGCCCGGTCCACCCGTTCGGCCAGTTCGCTACCGCACAGGATCATGCCGCCGCGGGGTCCGCGCAGCACCTTGTGCGTGGTGGCGCAGACGATGTCGGCGTACGGCACCGGGCTGGGCGCCGCTCCCCCGGCGACCAGTCCGATCGGGTGCGCGGCGTCCGCGATGAGGTGGGCGCCCACTTCGTCGGCGATGTCGCGGAAGGCGGCGTAGTCGAGATGGCGGGGGTAGGCGATGGAGCCGCAGACGATCGCCTTGGGCCGGCGGGCGCGGGCCAGGGTGCGGACCTGGTCGTAGTCGATCAGCCCGGTCTCCGCGTCCACGCCGTAGCCGACGAAGTCGAACCAGCGGCCGGAGAAGTTGGCGGGCGAGCCGTGCGTGAGGTGACCGCCGTACGGCAGGCCGAGGGCGAGGACGGTGTCGCCGGGGCGCAGCAGGGCGGCGTAGGCGGCCAGGACGGCGGAGGAGCCGGAGTGGGGCTGCACGTTGGCGTGCTCGGCGCCGAAGAGGGCCTGGGCGCGCTCGGCGGCCAGCCGCTCGGCGACGTCGACGATCTCGCAGCCGCCGTGGTGCCGGGCGCCCGGGTATCCCTCCGCGTACTTGTTGGCCAGCGGGGAGCCGAGGGCGGCCAGCACGGCGGGGGAGGTGAAGTTCTCGGCGGCGATCAGCTGCAGGGTGGTCGACTGCCGGCGGCCTTCGGCGTACAGGATCTCGGCCAGCTCGGGATCCTGACGGGGCAGGACTCCGAGCGAGCTGTCATCGGCCTCGAGGATGTCGTGGGTGACCGACATGGTGCGCTCCGGGCGTGCGTCGACGGTGACGTAGGACCAATGTAGGCCCGGCACGGCGAAGCCGCCCGGCGTGCGCACGGGGTTCCGCACGGCCCCGGGACGGCGCGGGGCGCTCTCGGCGGCGCGGGCGTCGCGACCGGGCACCCGGCGCGTCCCTCGCACGCGCTCGGTCCCGGCGGGCCTCCCGGGCGCCGGCGCTCTGCGACGGACTCCGCCCGCCGGTTCACCGGCCCCCTGCCGGTCCCGCCCTACGCTCGCGCCGGAACGCCCGTCAGCGCCGTCACCACCGGGTCCAGCGCCTGGTGTATCTCGTCGCCGATCGAGCGGAAGAACGTCAGCGGGGCCCCGTACGGGTCGTACACCTCGTCCGCCTCCGCCGTCGGGGCCAGCAGCCACCCGCGTAGAGCGGCGGCCGCGCGGACCAGGGCGCGTGCGCGGGTGACCACGCCGTCCTCCAGGGGCGGCAGCGTCGCCGGGTCGATGGCGTTGACCAGGCGGGTGAACTCCTTGAGGGTGAAGGTGCGCAGGCCCGCCGAGTGGCCCATGGAGATGACCTGGGCCCGGTGGTCCCGGGTCGCGGTGAGGACCAGGTCCGCACGGATCACGTGCTCGTCGAGCAGCTCGCGGCCGGTGAACCCGGCCGGGTCGGCGCCGAAGTCCGTGAGGACGGTCTCGGCGTTCGCTTCCATGGGGGCGCCCTCGTGGCCCCAGGTGCCGGCGCTCTCCACGATCAGCCCGCCGCCGAGGACGCCCAGCCGCTCCTGCACCGCGTGCCGGGTCAGCCGCTCGGTGATGGGCGAGCGGCAGACGTTTCCGGTGCTGACGTGGAGGATGCGGAAGCTGTCGCGCGGAAGTCCGACGAACGTGGTCGTGATCTCCGCGGCGCGTTCCCCGTTGCCTATGCCACGCCCCGTCCCAGGGGCCGTCAATTCGCCACCTCGAGGTCGGGTACTACCTTCCGCAGCTCCTCCGCCGACAGCGCGCCCGCGCGCAGCAGGACCGGCACCTCGCGGGTGACGTCGACGATGGACGACGGGACGTTGCCGGGGGTGGGGCCGCCGTCGAGGTAGACGGAGACGGAGTCGCCGAGCATCTGCTGCGCGGCGTCGCAGTCCTCGGGGGCCGGGTGGCCGGTCAGGTTGGCGGAGGAGACGGCCATGGGGCCGACCTCGGTGAGCAGCTCGATGGCGACGGGGTGCAGCGGCATCCGCACGGCGACCGTGCCGCGGGTCTCGCCGAGGTCCCACTGCAGGGACGGCTGGTGCTTGGCGACCAGGGTCAGCGCGCCGGGCCAGAAGGCGTCGACGAGTTCCCAGGCCAGCTCGGAGAAGTCCGTGACCAGGCCGTGCAGGGTGTTGGGCGAGCCGATGAGGACCGGGGAGGGCATGTTGCGGCCGCGTCCCTTGGCCTCCAGCAGGTCGCCGACGGCCTCCGCGGCGAAGGCGTCGGCGCCGATGCCGTACACGGTGTCCGTCGGCAGCACCACGAGCTCGCCACGGCGGACGGCGGACGCGGCCTCGCGCAGACCGGTCACTCGGTCGGTCGCGTCGTTGGTGTCGTAACGCCGTGCCATTTAGCTGGCCTCCTCGTACACGTACTGCGGGTTGGGGGTCGTCGGGGTGTTCACGGCAGCGCCTTGCGGGCCGTCGCGAACCTGGGCCGGTTGTTGAGGTCGGGGTGGTCGGCCGCGTCGGCCCAGCCCCGCTCCTCGGTGAAGATCCAGGGCACCTGGCCGCCCTGGGTGTCGGCGTGCTCGACGACGACCACGCCGCCGGGGCGCAGCAGGCGGTGCGCGGTGCGTTCCAGACCGCGGATGAGGTCGAGGCCGTCCTCGCCGGAGAACAGGGCCAGCTCGGGGTCGTGGTCGCGGGCCTCGGGGGCGACGTACTCCCACTCGGTGAGCGGGATGTACGGCGGGTTGGAGACCACCAGGTCGACCTGGCCGTCGAGGTCCGGGAAGGCGGTCAGGGCGTCGCCCTGGCGCAGTTCGACCCTGGACCCCTCCATGTTCTTGCGCGTCCACTTGAGGGCGTCCTCGGACAGCTCCACGGCGTGCACGCGCGAGCGCGGCACCTCCTGGGCGAGCGCGAGGGCGATGGCGCCCGAGCCGGTGCACAGGTCGACGATGCAGGGCTCGACGACGTCCATGGCGCGCACCGCGTCTATGGCCCAGCCGACGACCGACTCGGTCTCGGGGCGGGGTACGAAGACGCCGGGGCCGACCTGGAGCTCCAGGTAGCGGAAGTAGGCGCGGCCGGTGATGTGCTGGAGCGGCTCGCGCGCCTCCCGGCGGGCCACGACCTCCCAGTACCGGGCGTCGAAGTCCGCGTCCGGCACGGTGTGCAGCTCGCTCCGCTTGACGCCGTGGAGATGCGCGGCGAGCTCCTCCGCGTCGGTGCGCGGCGAGGGCACGCCGGCGTCGGCCAGCCGCTGGGTGGCCTGGGCCACCTCCGCGAGCAGCAGGTTCACGCTGGTCCTCCGGGGCTGAGCTGTTCGTCCGGTACGGGCGTACGGTGCGGCTACGGGGTTTACGCGGCGGCGAGCTTGGCCGCCGAGTCCGCGTCGACGCACGCCTGGATCACCGAGTCGAGGTCGCCGTCCAGGACCTGGTCCAGGTTGTACGCCTTGAAGCCGACGCGGTGGTCCGAGATGCGGTTCTCCGGGAAGTTGTACGTGCGGATCTTCTCGGAGCGGTCGACGGTGCGGACCTGGCTGCGCCGGGCGTCCGCGGCCTCCTTCTCCGCCTCCTCCTGCGCCGCCGCGAGCAGCCTGGAGCGCAGGATACGCATCGCCTGCTCCTTGTTCTGCAGCTGGCTCTTCTCGTTCTGGCAGGAGGCGACGACTCCGGTCGGGATGTGCGTGATGCGCACGGCGGAGTCGGTGGTGTTGACGGACTGGCCGCCGGGTCCGGAGGAGCGGTAGACGTCGATGCGGAGGTCGTTGGGGTTGATCTCGACGTCGATCTCCTCGGCCTCGGGGGTCACGAGGACGCCGGCCGCGGAGGTGTGGATCCGGCCCTGGGACTCGGTCGCGGGCACGCGCTGCACGCGGTGCACGCCGCCCTCGTACTTCAGGCGCGCCCAGACGCCCTGGCCGGGCTCGGTGGCGCCCTGGCCGCCCTTGGTCTTCACGGCGACCTGGACGTCCTTGTAGCCGCCCAGCTCGGACTCGGTGGAGTCGATGATCTCGGTCTTCCAGCCGACCCGCTCGGCGTAGCGCAGGTACATGCGCAGCAGGTCGCCGGCGAAGAGCGCCGACTCGTCGCCGCCGGCGCCGGCCTTGATCTCGAGGATGACGTCCTTGTCGTCGCTGGGGTCGCGCGGGACGAGCAGCAGGCGCAGCTTCTCGGTGAGCTCGTCGCGCTGCTTGTCCAGCTCCTTGACCTCGGCGGCGAAGTCCGGGTCGTCGGCGGCGAACTCGCGCGCGGTCTCGATGTCGTCGCCGGTCTGCTTCCAGGAGCGGAACGTGGCGACGATCGGGGTCAGCTCGGCGTACCGCTTGTTCAGCTTGCGCGCGTTCGCCTGGTCGGAGTGGACCGACGGGTCGGCGAGCTTCTTCTCCAGGTCGGCGTGCTCGGCGACGAGTTCCTCGACGGCCTCGAACATCTTGGGCTCCTGCTACTGCGTGGGAAGGGAAGACGGGCGACCAAAAACGCCGGTCCCGGCGCTCCCCGGGCAGGGGATGCGGCCGTGGACCGGCGGTTGGAGGCTCGCTACTTCTTGGAGCCGGCGGCCTTGCCGAAGCGGGCCTCGAAGCGGGCCACGCGGCCACCGGTGTCGAGGATCTTCTGCTTGCCCGTGTAGAACGGGTGGCACTCGGAGCAGACCTCGGCGCGGATGGTGCCGCTCTCGATGGTGCTGCGGGTGGTGAACGACGCGCCACAGGTGCAGCTG
Source organism: Streptomyces sp. CCM_MD2014 (assembly GCF_000772045.1). GTDB lineage: Bacteria > Actinomycetota > Actinomycetes > Streptomycetales > Streptomycetaceae > Streptomyces > Streptomyces salinarius. The sequence continues at coordinate 2,900,042 of NZ_CP009754.1, forward strand.
ACCTGCGTCTCGACGTACTCGGGGTGGATGTCGCGCTTCAAGGTGTCTCCTACTGTTCCGGGAGGGCGCCGGGTCGCAGCCGCGGGATGCGGGAGCGTGAACCGGAGCCGACGTACCAGTCTGCCAGGACTGGCGCCATCCCCCAAAACCGGGGGGCGCCGGGAACTATTCCCCGGTGTTCACGACGCCCTTGGCCTCACCGGTGGCCGTTCCCTCCGTCGCCGACTTCGGGATCGGACGGTCGTTCTTCAGGGCCGTCCAGACCTGGTCGGCCTTGGTCTTCTCCAGGAGCACCCGGTTCGGGTCGGCGGGGTCGTAGACCACCGGCATGGTGACCATGTGCATCTTGTCGGGGCCGATGCCCTTCAGTCCGGTCGCGAAGGACATCAGGGAGTTCACCGAGCCCAGGTCGGAGTCGGTGGTCACGGTCTTGGTGGCGGTGTCGGCGATGTCGTACAGCTTCTTGGGGTTGCCGAGCAGGCCGATGTCCTTGACCTGGTGGACCAGGGCCTTGACGAAGGCCTGCTGGAGCTGGATGCGGCCGAGGTCGGAGCCGTCGCCGACGCCGTGCCGGGTGCGGACCAGGCCGAGGGCCTGCTCGCCGTCGAGCCGGTGGGTGCCGGCCCGGAGGTCGAGGTGGCTGTCGGGGTCCTTGATGTCCTCGGTGGTGGTGACCTCGACGCCGCCGAGGTCGTCGATGAGGTTCTGGAAGCCGCTGAAGTCGACCTCCAGGTAGTGGTCCATGCGCAGGCCGCTGATCGACTCGACGGTCTTCACGGCGCAGGCGGCGCCACCGGTGGAGTAGGCGGAGTTGAACATCACGCCCTCGGCGGCGGGGTGGTCGGTGCCGTCGGTGTCGGTGCAGTCGGGGCGGTCGATGAGGGTGTCGCGCGGGATGGAGACCACGCTGGCCTTCTTGTGGCCCTTGTAGACGTGCACGATCATCGCGGTGTCCGAGCGGGCGGTGCCGTCGTCGGTGCCGCCGCCGAGCTTCTTGTTGCCGCCGGAGCGGGTGTCGGAGCCCAGGACCAGGATGTTCTCGGAGCCGTTGTCGGCCTTCTCGGGCCGGTCGGCGCCGAGTGCCGCGTCGATGTCGACGCTCGTGAGGTTGCCGTTGAGCTTGAAGTACAGGAATCCGGCTCCGGTGCCGCCCAGGACCACGATGCCGGCGGCGCTCCAGGCCGCGACGAGCAGGGCCTTGCGGCGGCCCGTTCTGGGCCTGCGGCGGCGGCCCTTGCCCCGGTGGCCGGGTCCGGTGGTGCGGGACTGGCCGGGGCCGGGTATCGCGGGATCCGGCGTGCTCTCGGCGGACATGGGCTCCTCGGTGTTCGTCCGGTCGGTTACCCCCTGCGCTCAGGGTCGGGGCGGTCGGTTCCGGCGGCGGGTTCGGCGCCGGTCCTCACCATGGTCCCTCCGTAGCTCAGACGGCGGAACTCGGGACAGGGTTACACAACGGACTGTGGCGAACCGGTGCAAAAACGGTGACGGAGCGTGTTCGCGGTGCGGGGGTCCGGGGCGCTGACCTGGGTGTCCACGGGCACCGGCCCCATCCCGCCGGGACGCCGCCCGGGGCGTCCCGTGTGGCGAAGGTCGCAGCCGCGGTCCCGGTGAACGGCGAAGGGGCCGCCCCCGAGGTGGGGGCGGCCCCGGCGGGGAGCTTCGCTCAGCCGAAGAGATTGAACGCGTTCCAGCCGCCGCCGACCCGGGCGCGGGTGTGGAACGTGGCCGTGCCGGACTTCCCGGTGCCCTTGTACAGCCACATCACACCGGAGCTGTCGCGGGCCAGCAGGTCGGGCCTGCCGTCACCGGTGGTGTCACCGGCGGTGGCGAAGGCGCTGTAGGCGTTCCAGCCGCCGCCGACCCTGACCCGGCTGCCGAGGGCCGGTGCGGCCTTCCCGGTGCCCGGGTACAGCCACAGGACGCCGGAGCCGTCGCGCGCCAGCAGGTCGGGCCTGCCGTCGCGGTTGTAGTCGCCCTTGCCGGTGATCGTGTACGTGGCCCAGCCGCCGCCGATCCGGACGCGGCTGCCGAACGTGCCGTCGCCCTTGCCGGGGTAGAGCCACAGGACGCCGTCCTTGTCCTTGGCGACCAGGTCGGGCAGGGCGTCGCCGGAGAGGTCGCCCGGGACACGGAGGTCCTTCATCGCGTTCCAGCCGCCGCCGACGCGGATCGACTCGTAACGGTCCTCCCCGTTGAAGGCGAGCGTGTACAGCACGCCGTCCGAGGCGCGGTACACGTAGTCCTGCCAGGAGTCGCGGTCCAGGTCGCCCTGGCGCACCAGGCTCACCCCGCTCCAGTCCCCGAGCGAGAGGCGGTTGCCCAGGTAGGGCCACTGGTTGCCGAGCGAGTAGTACTCGTACGCCTCGCCGCCCGGGGTGCGGGCGAAGAGGTCCGCCAGGCCGTCGAAGTCGAGGTCGGTGTCGTCGACGCGGGAGTTGACCTCGCCGACGTACGAGCTGACCTTGGCGTAGACGGCGTAGGCGCCCGAGGCGACGCAGTCCTCGACGCCCCAGGAGACCACGCCGGCGATCCGGCCGTTGACCACGAGCGGGCCGCCGGAGTCGCCGTTGCACGGGGAGACCGTACCGGCGTCCTGGCCGGAGGCCGCGTCGCCGGCGCAGGCCATCTGGCCGGGCACGAAGTCGGAGCCCCAGTACGAGGTGCAGGAGGCGTCCGGGCGCATCGGCACGGTCGCCTTCTTCAGCGTCGGCGAGATGTCCTGGCTGGTGGAGCTGGTGCGCCCCCAGCCGTACACCGTCGCCGGGGTCCCGTTGGAGTAGGAGGCGGTGTCGTCGCTCGTCGTCGGCCGGAGCGTCTTGTACGGCAGGGCCTCGGCCAGCGTGAGCACGGCCAGGTCGCCGCCCGAGGTGGTGCTCGGCCGGTACGTGGGGTTGACCCACTGGCTCCACACGCCGGCGACCCGGCCGCCGTGCAGGTCGGTGCCGTCGGGCAGTTGGGCGGTGCCGGCGAGGACGGCTCCGTTCTCCGCCCAGTCCAGGCCGTACACGCAGTGGGCGGCGGTGAGGACCTTCGCCGGGGCGACCAGGGTGCCGCCGCAGAAGTAGCCCTCGTCGTCGGCGGTGTCGTCGGTGCCCTTGTCGTCGTAGTAGTGCAGCTGCACCATCCACGGCGCCTCGGAGATCGACGCGTCCTTGCCGCCGATGATCTTCGGGTCGATCCTGCCGGAGGGCGCCTGGGCGCTCTCGGTGGCCTTCGGCTGCGTGCCGGGGGCGGTGTCGCCGTCCTTGAGGGCGGCCCCGGAGTCCTCGACCCGCTGCGCCAGCTCGGCCGGGGACGCGGTGGCGGGCCGTTCGGTGACGGCCGGCCGGGGCGGGACGGGGGTCCCGCCGGACGCCTGGGCGGGGGCGGCCGCGAGGACCGCGCCCGACAGGGCGAGTGCGGCGGTGGCCGCGGGAAGAGCCAGCCGGGCTCTTCGAGGGGTAGATGTCACTCAGGTCTCCTGTCGCTGTAGACGCAGGCAGGAGAGAAGCGCCCGGCGGGCGGCAGGGTCCGTGAAGGCAGCACGGACCGCCGGTCGCCCCGTGGGCGTATCCGAAAATACGTTCCCCCCCACTGCGGTGCGCTGATCCTACAAGCCAGAGGTCCCGCCCCGTCACCGGTGTGACGAAGCGGGACCTCGGGCTGCGATCCGGAGGACCGGCGGTGGCTCAGTCGCCGTTGCCGGGCGTCGGGGTCGTCTTCTGGATCTGCATCAGGAACTCGACGTTCGACTTGGTCTGCTTCATCTTGTCGAGGAGCAGCTCGATCGCCTGCTGCTGGTCGAGGGCGTGCAACACCCGGCGCAGCTTCCAGGTGACGGCGAGCTCCTCGTTGCCGAGCAGGATCTCCTCCTTGCGGGTGCCGGACGCGTCGACGTCCACCGCCGGGAAGATGCGCTTGTCGGCGAGCTTCCGGTCGAGCTTGAGCTCGGCGTTGCCGGTGCCCTTGAACTCCTCGAAGATGACCTCGTCCATGCGGGACCCGGTGTCCACCAGGGCGGTGGCGAGGATGGTCAGCGAACCGCCGTCCTCGATGTTGCGGGCCGCACCGAAGAAGCGCTTCGGCGGGTACAGGGCGGTCGAGTCGACACCACCGGACAGGATGCGGCCGGAGGCCGGGGCGGCGAGGTTGTACGCACGGCCCAGACGCGTGATCGAGTCGAGCAGCACGACGACGTCGTGACCCAGCTCCACCAGGCGCTTGGCGCGCTCGATGGCCAGCTCGGCGACCGTGGTGTGGTCCTCGGCCGGGCGGTCGAAGGTCGAGGAGATGACCTCGCCCTTCACCGACCGCTGCATGTCGGTGACCTCTTCCGGACGCTCGTCGACCAGGACGACCATCAGGTGGCACTCGGGGTTGTTGTGCGTGATCGCGTTGGCGATCGCCTGCATGATCATGGTCTTGCCGGTCTTCGGCGGGGCCACGATCAGACCGCGCTGGCCCTTACCGATCGGCGCGACGAGGTCGATGATGCGGGTGGTGAGGACGCCGGGGTCCGTCTCCAGGCGGAGGCGGTCCTGCGGGTACAGCGGGGTGAGCTTGTTGAACTCCGGGCGGCCGCGGCCGTGTTCGGGGGCCATGCCGTTGACCGAGTCCAGGCGCACCAGCGCGTTGAACTTCTCGCGGCGCTCGCCCTCCTTGGGCTGGCGCACGGCACCGGTGAGGTGGTCGCCCTTGCGCAGGCCGTTCTTGCGGACCTGGGCGAGGGAGACGTACACGTCGTTGGGGCCGGGCAGGTAGCCGGAGGTCCGGATGAACGCGTAGTTGTCGAGGATGTCGAGGATGCCGGCGACCGGGATGAGGACGTCGTCCTCGTTGATCTGCGGCTCCTGGATCTCGTCGCGTCCGCGACGGCCCCGGCGGTCCCGGTAGCGGCCCCGGCGCCCGCGGCGGCCGCCGCCGTCGTCGTCGTAGCCGTCGTCGTGCTGCTGACGGTCCTGGCGTCCGCCGCCCTGCTGCTGGCGGTCCTGACGGCCGCCGCCCTGGTTCTGGTCGTCGCCCTTGTTGCGCCGGTCGCGGCCGCCGCGGTCACCGCGGTCGCCCCGGTCACGGCGGTCGCGACGGCGGCCCTCGCCACCCTCGCCGTCGGAACGGGCGTCGCCCTGGCCCTGCTGCTGGCCCTGACCCTGCTGCTGCGACTGCTGCTGGCCCGACGCGTCCGCCTTCTGCTCGGTGCGCGACTCGACGGTCACCGTGTCGGTGCCGCCGGACGGGCTGCCCGCGTCGGCGGTGGCCCGGCGACGACGGCGCTCGGAGGGGGCGTCGTCGGCGGGGGCGGCCTGCTCGGCCGCGGTGTTGACCTTGGGGGACGGCTGACCGGGGATCTCGATCTGCTGCTGGGCGGCGGCCTTGTCGGCGTCCGCCTTGTCCGCCTTCTTGTCGGCCTTGCCGGCCTTCTCCGCCCGCTCCGCCTTCTCGGCGGGGGCCTCGTCGCCCGTACGGGCCCGGGAGGTGCTGCGGCGCTTCGGCTTGGTCTCGCCGGCGGTGTCCGCGGGCGCGGCCTTGGCGGGGGCACCCCCGGCGGCCTGCGCCTCCTTGATGACCTCGATCAGCTGGCTCTTGCGCATCCGCGCGGTGCCCCTGATGCCGAGGCCGGATGCGACCTGCTGCAGCTCGGCCAGCACCATGCCCTCGAGGCCGGTACCGCGGCGCCGCCGGGAGCCGGCACCGGTGGCAGGCGCGGAGGCGTCCGTGGCGGGCGCGGCAGCGGTCTCCTCGACACGTGCGCCCATCAGATCGGTGGTGTCGCTCACGAAGGGTCCTTCCCTGGAGCGGACGTCGGCCTGTCTGGCTCGGCGACCGGTTGTGCTGTCCGGCTTCGGTCCTTGCTGTGCGAACCGTGCCGGGGCGGTGGTCCGCCTGAACGGCGGAAGAGATATCTGGTGATGGCGCTTCCCCTAGCCGTGGCACCCGGTGTCTGTGTCATGCGGCGTGGTCGCACCGGTTCCGAAACTCCCCCAGAGGGGGTGACCCCCACCGGCGGGCCGCTCAATGCCCGTGTCGGCCGTACTGATCACGTACGACATCCACTGCACGATGCGGCTTGGGGGGCTCCCGGAAGAATGTCTGTCCCGGACGGGGACACGAGGCACCTCGCCATGGTGGGGTCGGGTGCAGACTTGAGGTTAACACTACCGGATCCAACAAACATTCCCCCTCTCGAAATCCGGCAACCGCTTGCGCGTCTAGATGTCGCCGGACGTCGCCAGCGGCAGGACGCTGGCGCCCTGCCCGTCCAGGCTGAGCCGGTTGGCCGCCCAGTCCGTTCCGGCCAGCGCCTCGACCTTGTCGGCCGTGTCGGCGTCGGCCAGGGCCATCACCGTGGGCCCCGCGCCCGAGATCACCGCGGGGATGCCGTCGCCGCGCAGCCGCTCCACCAGCGCCGCGCTCTCCGGCATGGCCGGTGCGCGGTACTCCTGGTGGAGGCGGTCCTCGGTGGCCGGCAGCAGCAGCTCGGGGCGCCTGGTGAGGGCCTCGACGAGCAGCGCGGCGCGGCCGGCGTTGGCGGCGGCGTCGACGTGCGGGACGCTGCGCGGGAGCAGTCCGCGCGCCGTCTGGGTCAGTACCGGCTTACCGGGTACGAAAACCACCGGAACGATGGAATCGGCGGGCTCCATCCTGATCGCCCGGGCCGCGCCGGACTCCATCCAGGACAGGGTGAAACCGCCGAGCAGACAGGCCGCCACGTTGTCCGGGTGGCCCTCGATCTCGGTGGCGAGGTCGAGCAGCGCGGCGTCGTCGAGGCGGGCCTCGCCGCCTATGGTCACCGCGCGCGCGGCGACGATGCCGGCGCAGATGGCCGCGGAGGAGGAGCCGAGGCCGCGGCCGTGCGGGATGCGGTTGGCGCAGACGATCTCCAGGCCGCGCGGCTGTCCGCCGAGCAGGTCGAAGGCGGTGCGCAGGGAGCGCACGAGGAGGTGCTTCTCGTCGCGCGGGAGGGTCTCGCTGCCCTCACCCGCGATGTCGATGTGCAGCCCGGAGTCGGCCACCCGGACGACCACGTCGTCGTAGAGACCCAGCGCGAGGCCCAGGGCGTCGAAGCCCGGACCGAGGTTGGCGCTGGTGGCGGGGACGCGCACCCTGACGGCGGCGGCGCGGAACGCTGGACCGGCCATCGCTAGATGACTCTCCTTGAGCTGCGGGACTGTCGAAACTGTCGAGCTGTCGAAATTGTCGGGACCTCGGGACCGCCCGGACCGTCGAACGACATTCGACGACGTACGGAATCCTGGGGCTCGCCGCTTCCTGTCGAACGGTCGGCCCGTACCGACCGCGGAGACGGCGCGGCCCCGCGGCATATGCGGCAGGCGGATGAGGTACAGCCTATCGAAGGAAGGTTCTGTGGCGACATAGGGCGCACAGGAGGCGCACGATGCGTGTCGTAAGCCCCCTGTGCACCCCCCGTATGTGGCTTTCCCGGCTGGGCGTCGCTTACGCCCTCATACGCCGGTCGCGTTCATACGTCGGTCGCGTTCATACGCCGGTCACGCGTCACGCGCCGGCCGCATGTCACACGAGGCCGAGCCGCTCGGCCGCCGTCGCCGCGTCGACCGGGACGGTGACCGGCTGCGGGGCACCCGCGACGGCCCAGTCCGGGTCCTTGAGCCCGTTGCCGGTGACGGTGCACACGATGCGCTGCCCCGGGTCGACCTTGCCCTGCTCGGCGGCCTTCAGCAGACCGGCCACCGACGCGGCGGACGCGGGCTCCACGAAGACGCCCTCCTGGGAGGCCAACAGCCGGTAGGCGCGCAGGATCTCACGGTCCGTCACCTCGTCGATGGCGCCGCCCGACTCGTCCCGCGCGGCGAGCGCGAAGTCCCAGGAGGCGGGGTTGCCGATCCGGATGGCGGTGGCGATGGTGGAGGGGTCCTTGACGACCTCGCCGCGCACGATCGGGGCGGAGCCGGAGGCCTGGAACCCCCACATGCGGGGCCGCTTCGTACTGACCCCGTCGGCGGCGTACTCCCGGTACCCCTTCCAGTACGCGGTGATGTTGCCCGCGTTGCCCACCGGGAGGACGTGGATGTCGGGCGCGTCGCCGAGCATGTCGACGATCTCGAAGGCGGCCGTCTTCTGCCCCTCGATACGCACCGGGTTGACCGAATTGACCAGGGCCACCGGGTAGTTGTCGCTGAGCGCGCGGGCCAGGGTGAGGCAGTCGTCGAAGTTGCCGTCGACCTGGAGGATCTTGGCGCCGTGCACGAGGGCCTGGCCCATCTTGCCGAGCGCGATCTTGCCCTGCGGCACGAGCACCGCGGAGACCATGCCGGCCCGCACACCGTACGCGGCGGCGGAGGCGGAGGTGTTCCCGGTGGACGCGCAGATGACGGCCTGCGCGCCCTCCTCCTTCGCCTTGCTGATGGCCATGGTCATGCCGCGGTCCTTGAAGGACCCGGTCGGGTTCGCGCCCTCGACCTTGAGGTGGACCTCGCAGCCCGTGCGCTCGGAGAGCACCTGCGCGGGCACGAGCGGGGTGCCGCCCTCACGGAGCGTCACGACGGGCGTGCTGTCGGAGACGGGCAGCCGGTCCCGGTACTCCTGGATGATTCCGCGCCACTGGTGGGTCATTGCTGGTTACTCTCCTTCAACCCGCATGATGCTGGCGACACCCCGCACGGTGTCGAGCTTGCGCAGCGCCTCGACGGTACCGCCGAGGGCGGCGTCGGACGCGCGGTGGGTGACGACGACGAGGGAGGCCTCGCCGTCCTTGCCGGACTGCCGCACGGTGTCGATGGAGACACCGTGCTCCGCGAACACGGTCGCCACCTGGGCGAGCACGCCCGGTTTGTCGGCCACGTCGAGGCTGATGTGGTAGCGCGTGACGACGTCTCCCATCGGGGAGACGGGCAGCGCGGCGTACGCGGACTCACCGGGTCCGGTCGCTCCGCCGATCCGGTTGCGGCAGACGGCGACGAGGTCGCCGAGCACGGCGGAGGCGGTCGGGGAGCCGCCCGCACCGGGCCCGTAGAACATGAGCTGGCCGGCGGCCTCGGACTCCACGAAGACGGCGTTGTAGGCCTCGCGCACGTTGGCCAGCGGGTGGCTGAGCGGAATCATCGCGGGATGCACGCGCGCGGTGACCGATCCCCCGTCCGCCGCCCGCTCGCAGATGGCGAGCAGCTTGATGGTGCAGCCCATCTCCTTGGCGGAGGCGAAGTCGGCGGCGGTGACCTCGGTCATGCCCTCGCGGTAGACGTCGTCGAGCCGCACGCGCGTGTGGAAGGCGATCCCGGCGAGGATGGCGGCCTTGGCGGCGGCGTCGAAGCCCTCGACGTCGGCGGTCGGGTCGGCCTCGGCGTACCCGAGGGCGGTGGCCTCGTCGAGCGCCTCCTGGTAACCGGCCCCGGTCGAGTCCATGGCGTCGAGGATGAAGTTGGTCGTCCCGTTGACGATGCCGAGCACCCGGTTGACCTTGTCGCCGGCGAGGGACTCGCGCAGCGGCCGGATCAGCGGGATGGCACCGGCGACGGCGGCCTCGTAGTAGAGGTCCTTGCCGTGCTCGTCGGCGGCGGCGTGCAGGGCGGCGCCGTCCTGCGCGATGAGCGCCTTGTTGGCGGAGACGACGGAGGCGCCGTGCGCGAAGGCGGTGGTGATGAGCGTCCGCGCGGGCTCGATCCCGCCGATCACCTCGACGACGACGTCGATGTCCCCCCGCTTGACGAGCGCGGTGGCGTCGGTGGTGACGAGGGCCGGGTCGATGCCCTCGCGCACCTTGTCGGGCCGCCGTACGGCCACGCCCGCGAGCTCCACGGGAGCCCCGATCCGGGCGGCGAGGTCGGCGGCGTGCGTCGTCATGATGCGCGCCACCTCTGAGCCGACCACTCCACAGCCCAGCAGCGCCACCTTCAGCGGACGCGTACGCATCATCCGACCTCGTTTCCTCTTACCGTCTACGGTTGGACCAGTCTCACGCACCGGACGGGATTTTCTGCCTTTCGTCCGGATCGTGAGACGTTTATTTCATTTTCGGACGGGGTATGGGCCGAAGGATCTTCACGAAGGATCTCCGCCCGCCCCTCCCTTGCTCCCCCCGGAGTGTCACCCCACGTCGAGACGCAGCAGATCCTCCTCGGTCTCCCGCCGCACGATCACCCGCGCCTCGCCGTCCCGCACGGCGACGACCGGCGGGCGCAGCACGTGGTTGTAGTTGCTGGCCATGGAGCGGCAGTACGCCCCCGTCGCCGGTACGGCGATGAGGTCGCCGGGCGCCAGGTCCCCCGGCAGGAAGGCGTCCTTGACCACGATGTCCCCGCTCTCGCAGTGCTTGCCGACGACGCGCACGAGCATCGGCTCGGCGTCGGAGGTGCGGGAGGCGAGGGCGACGCTGTACTCGGCGTCGTAGAGCGCGGTGCGGATGTTGTCCGACATCCCGCCGTCGACGGAGACGTAGGTCCGCAGTCCGTCGAGCGGCTTGACGGTGCCGACCTCGTACAGGGTGAAGGCGGTCGGCCCCACGATGGCCCGTCCGGGCTCGACGGAGATGCGCGGTGTGGCGAGCCGGGCGGCCTCGCACTCGCGCGTCACGATCTCGGTCAGCGCCTTGGCGATCTCGTGCGGCTCGCGGGGGTCGTCGTCGCTGGTGTAGGCGATCCCGAGCCCGCCGCCGAGGTCGATCTCGGGCAGCTCGACCCCGTGCTCGTCCCGGATGTCCTTGAGCAGCCCCACCACCCGGTGCGCGGCGACCTCGAACCCCGACATGTCGAAGATCTGCGACCCGATGTGGGAGTGGATCCCGATGACCTCGAGCCCGTCGAGCTGCAGCGCCCGCCGCACGGCCTCGGCGGCCTGCCCGCCGGCCAGCGGAATGCCGAACTTCTGGTCCTCGTGCGCGGTGGCGATGAATTCGTGCGTGTGCGCCTCGACGCCGACGGTGATCCGGATCTGCACCCGCTGCCGCTTGCCGAGGGTCTGGGCGACGTGAGCGACCCGCACGATCTCCTGGAAGGAGTCGAGCACGATCCGCCCGACCCCGGCCCGGACGGCGCGCTCGATCTCCTCCGGCGACTTGTTGTTCCCGTGGAAGGCGATCCGCTCGGCGGGCATCCCGGCGGAGAGCGCGGTGGCCAGCTCGCCCCCCGAGCACACGTCGAGGTTGAGCCCTTCCTCGTGCAGCCACCGCACGACGGCGCGCGACAGGAAGGCCTTGCCGGCGTAGAACACGTCGGCGTCCGCGCCGAAGGCGGTGCGCCAGGCCCGCGCCCGGTCCCGGAAGTCGGCCTCGTCGAGGACGTAGGCGGGGGTGCCGTACTCCTCGGCGAGCTGCGTGACGGCGATCCCGCCGACGGTGACGACACCGTCCGCGTCCCGTCCGACGGTGTGGGCCCAGACCTTGGGGTCGAGGGCGTTCAGGTCCTCCGCCGGGGCGGTGTAGTGCCCCTCGGGGAGGACATCGGCGTGACGGGCCCCGGCGGGGTGTGCGGAACGGCTCATGGCGTCTTCTGCGCTCTCTCAGAGGTGGTCGGGTGCGTCGATGCCGAGGAGGTCCAGGCCGCCGGCCAGCACCGCCCCGACGGCTTCGGCAAGCGCCAGCCGGGCACGGTGGGCGGCCGAGGGTTTCTCCCCGCCGCGCGGCAGCACGGTGAGCAGGAAGGGCAGCGCGGCATCGGCGACGGCCACGAGATGCCGGGCGAGCCGGTCGGGGGCGCGGTGCTCCGCGGCGGCGGCGAGGACGCGGGGGTGGTCGGCGAGGGCGGCGAGGAGTTCGGGCGCCGCGTCTGCGAGGGGGGTGGGGGCGGTGCCGGCCGGGGTGCCGGTGGCGGGGCCGGCCGGGGTGCCGGAGCGGGTCGGGGTGCCGGTGTCGCTACCGGTGCCGGCCGGAGTGCCGGAGCCGGTCGGGGTGCCGCAGCCGCTACCGGTGACGGGGCCGGGTTCGGCGGTGAAGCCGAGGTCGGCGGCGTTGCGCGTGGCGGCGCGGGCGCGGGCGTGGGCGTACCTCACGCGGAAGAGGGGGTTGCTCTCCCGCTGGACGAGGAGCTCGTCGCCGGTGCGGGGGCGGTCGTGGGCCGCGGGGTGGAGCAGGGCCCAGCGTCCGGCGTCGCGGCCGAGGGACATCAGGTCGGCGGCCTCGGAGGCGGGGACGGGCACGGGCCGGACGTTGACGGGGAGCGCGGCGGGAGCGACCCCGACGGCGTCGACCGTCACCCCCAGGACGGAGGTCCAGACGTCCTCGAACCCCTCGGCGGTCACGCGGACGAGGGCGCCCTGGGAGCGGAGCAGCCGTGCGGACGCCTCGGCGACGACGACGGCACGCAGGTCGCGGGGGCAGTGGAGCTGCACGACACGCCCGTCCGGCTGCTCGGCGTACCCGTACCGGGCCCCACGGCGCAGGATCTCGCCGACGAGCCCGACGCCTGCGGCCGCCCGGTCGAGGCTGATGTTGAGGAACCCGGGCCCGGTGAGGACCACGTCGGTGATCCCGTCCGTCCCCACGAGGTAGGGCCGCAGCACCTCGGCGACCCGGACCGGCGTCTGCCCGGCCGGCCGGGCCAGCTGGAGGGCGATGCTGGTGGCGTAGTCCCCGCACCCTCCGGGCCCCGGCGGCGCGACCACGGCCCGCGTCGGCACGGCCACGCTCAGCTCCCCCGCGTCAACGGCGCGACGCACGGCGTGCAGCACGGTGCGGGAGAGCTCGACGGGGGTCACGGGACAAGCGTATGGGAGGAGGGGGGTGACCAGGCGAACCGTTTCCCGGGAGTCCCGGGATGTGGACGCAACCGGGTGCGGCTGCGGTTTCACGCCTGAGCGGGCGTCTCACTCTCCCCGGCGACCCCATGCACCCGCGGCAAGGAGTCGCCGACGGCCCCCGCCCCGGGCTCGGAGCGGGCCCCCCGCTCGGCCAACTGCCGTACGAGCCCGATGAGCTCGGCGGGCTCGAACGGCTTGGACAGAAACGCGTCGGCCCCCGCGGCGAACCCGGCCTCGACCTCGTACTGCGTAGAGGCGCTGACGATCGCGATCGGAAGATCCCGGGTACGCGGATCGGCACGCAGCCGAGCAGCGGTCCTCAACCCGTCCAGCCGAGGCATGACCACGTCCAGCGTGACGACGTCGGGCCGCACCTGATGGACGACTTCCAGACACTCGGCACCATCGCCCGCGGTCACCACCTCGAAGCCCTCCAGCTCGAGGTTGACCCTGATCAGCTGCCGGATGACCTTGTTGTCGTCCACAACAAGAATCCGGCCGGACGCCCTAGGCACAACTCGAGAGTAGGTCGCCCTCGGCCACCGCGTCCGGGTTTTCCCCACTTCCACCCCGCGCGAGGGACAACGCCCGACGCCACCCTCCCCCCACGACCCGCCAAAACCCGTTCATGACCACCCCGGGCGAGCTGGTAGTGTTCTACCCGTCGCCGCGAGCAACACCGACCGCGACGGACACGCCCCCGTAGCTCAGGGGATAGAGCAACGGCCTCCGGAGCCGTGTGCGCAGGTTCGAATCCTGCCGGGGGCACTACGCAGTAAGTGCCTAAAGACCCCGCCATCAGCGCGTTTGCTGAGTGCGGGGTCTTGTCGTGTGTGCAGGCGAATGCCGTCGAAAGCAGCTGTTTGCCAGTGATCACGTTGTAATAGCGTGTTGATTTTGGAGGGCCTCGCTGCTGGTCACATGCCGTTTCGCCGGACTTGAGAGTAGCCCTGTGGACCACCCGTGGACAGGCCGAAGCCCGGACCTCTTACGGTCCGGGGCTTGGGTCGGTCTGTCATGGTCGGCTGTCAGTCCGTAGGTTCGTCCCCTCCCCCAGCCCTTGCATGATGCGGTCCTTCATCTCCTGCTCCTGGCCGTCGATGCACTTGGCGTAAATCTTCAGCAGCACGTCCACCGAGTGGCCCGCACGAGCGGCGACCTCCGGCGCCGGCGCTCCGGAGTTGAGCCACTGGGAGACGCCCGCGTGCCGGAGGTCGTACGGCCGGAAGGCCAGGACCGAGGACACTTGATCGGGCACGAGCGCCAGTTCCCGCGCCTGTTTCCACGCTCGGGAGTACGAGGACGCCGCGATCACGTTGCCCGGCTCACTGGAGAACAGTCGGCCGTCCGTCGCCGTGCCGAACTCCTCCAGGTGCTCGCGAAGCAGCCGCACCAGCGGAGGCGGAATCGGCACGGTCCGTACCTCGCCGTGGGACCGCTGCTTCAGGCCGCGCCGATCGTGCGCCTCCCCGGAGTCCGTCCACGCCTTACCCGCCGTGGGGCGGGTCTCCGCCAGCTCTATGCGGCCCCAGCCTGACGCCGGAACCGTGCAGTCGGAGCGGCGAAGGCCGAGGGCCTCCCCAGGTCGCGTGGCCGCGTAGTACAAGCACCCGAAGAACGCCCGTAGCCGCCGGCCACTCGCCCGGTCGTAGCCACCCACGTACGTGAGCGCGGTCAGCAGTTCCCGTGCCTGCCGAGGGTTGACGACCACCCGGCGGTCAACCTCCTGCAACGCGCGCTTGCCCCGCTTACGCCGAACCCTGCTCAACGGGTTGGAGGGCAGATACTCCAGTTCCACGGCGTACTCAAGCGCGTTGAAGACCACGGCGCGCCGCCGCCGGTAGGTCTGCGTCGCCGCAGGCTTGCCGTCGAGCCGCCGACTCAGCGCATCGATCAGGTCGTGCGCACGGGTGATCTCCTGCAACTCCGCCACCGGCAGCGACGCCTTCTCAATCCACTTCACCGCCGTACTGATCTCCTCAGGCCTCTCACGCTCCCTACGAGGCACAGGCAAGACGTACGACCGCAGCGCACGCCGCAGCACCTCGGGAGCGGGCCGCCCCCCGCCCCGGCTTCACCAGAACGGGAACGACCGTCGCCAGCGCATCGGTCATGCTGTCCCACTGCTTGGCCGACGCCTCCGCCCACCGGGCATCCACGTACCTCACTGCCAGGTCAAGGAAGGACATCGCCGCCTTGCCGCCGCGCAGCGAGTCGGGCAGACCGGTGACGGTGTCGAACGGCTCGCCCTTGTCGAGAGCGCGCACCAGCTTGGCCCGGAAACGGTCGGCCAGTGTCTTGGTCTTGTACGACTCGCTGAACGGTTGTCCGTCGACCGCCCAGCGCACCAGGTAGGTCGGCTTCTTGGTGGTCTTGTTGACCGACAGCTTCCAGACGGAAGCCTTGTACGACTTCACGACGCCGCCCCCTCTGCCCGCTCCTCCAGCCACTCATCGAGCACGTCACGGCGAACTCTCAGCTCCCCGTTCGGCAGCCGGATACAGACGGGAGCGAGGCGCAGTTCCCGCCAGCGGTAGAAGGAGCGGCGGGAGACGCCGCCCAGTTCGTCGAGCACCTGCCGGACCGTGAGCAGCTCTGCCGACTTCGCACTGCTGTCACGTGCCATGGAGACCACCGCCCTCCCGCACCGAGGCAGCCAAGAGAGCCGCTTCCGGTGAGTAGCCGCGCCCGGCGTAGCGCCACTCGCCAATCGTGACCGTGGGGCAGTCGGCCAGGCCGAGGGCGGTCCGCTGTTGCTCCGCACGATGGTCGGCACGGGCCTGCCGAAGCGCGGTCAACGTCGTCGAGTACCGACGCGACTTGGTGGAGAAGTCGCCGCCGTACCCGAGCATGTGGGCCCAGCGGCGCAGCCCCAGCGGCTCGAACTCCGGCAGGCCGCCGAGCCACCAACACGTGCTGATCATGCGCAGCACGTGTGAGCGCACGGGCAGCGTGACCATGTCTCGCGCGTGATGGATGCGGCCGTCCACCGCGCCGGCGGCCTCCGCCCCCTTGGTCGCGTACTTGGAGATGTAGCCCGCCACGGCCCCCGCAGAAGCGGGCCGCTCCCCCGGGCTCCGTCCGTATGAGGTGACCGGCCGTACATCGACCTGAGTGCCGAAGCGCAGCACTCGCGGACCGACCACGCCCGCACCGGGAGCGCTCAGCCGCACCCGACCGGCAACAGCCCGTACCGCGGCCATCAGGAGCGGCACGGTCGCCCCAGCCGGGCGGAGCCGAGCCAGGGCCGTCCGGACCGTCGAGCCGGATGACGGCATGGAAGTGAATTAGTCCCCGCCGCTGGTACTCGGCGACTTTCGCGTACGAGAGCCGGGCGACCTCCCCGAACCGAGCGCGTCAAACCGGCCCGCCGGGCGACCTCCCGCCGCAGCTCCAACCCGAACCGGTGCCAGAGCCCACCGGCGAGCGCGTGCCACAGCACGGCTCCCGCGTAGTCGTAGCAGCGTGGGCAGACCGGTCCCCCGAGACGGGGATCGTCCGCCGGGTGCCGGCCTCGGCATCCGGCCGGGTTGCCGTGCGGACAACGCTCCTCGATCCGACGAGGCCGGCAGACCCGCACATGCCCGTCCCGTTCCCGGCGGGTGTGGACCGGGCCGAAGCCGGGAGCGGTGAGCGTGGCGAACACCTGCGGGTGACCGCCTACCGCCTCCGGCACCTCCTTACCTCCCACGAGACCGGCGCGGACGAGTTGGTACGTGTCCGCCCGGTACACAGCCGAACAGGCCGGGCAGACCGTCGCACGCCGGTTGCCGCACGCGGTGAGCAGCCGCCCTCCATAGACGTCGGAGCTGTAGGAGAGAAGGGCTGCGCCGGTCGTCGCGTCGTAGACGGTTGCCGCGCCGACCAGATGAATCGGGTTGGTACAGCCCCCGAGACGGATGATGTTCCGGCGCCAGGCCGTGAACTCCGAATC
Organism: Streptomyces sp. CCM_MD2014; assembly: GCF_000772045.1. GTDB lineage: Bacteria > Actinomycetota > Actinomycetes > Streptomycetales > Streptomycetaceae > Streptomyces > Streptomyces salinarius. The sequence continues at coordinate 2,916,660 of NZ_CP009754.1, forward strand.
CGACGCCTTGCCTACGAGAGCCGCAACGCCCTGCGGAAGCGCAGTGGTCATCGGCGACCACCCCCGCCGCCGAACGCCTGCCCCATCACGGCCGAGATCCCCTCGGGCCGAGTCTTGGCGCTGAAGCGAAGCGTCGGGTCCGTGAGCCAGACGGCCGCCGCGTGCGCGGGGCACAGCCACTGCTCGGTTCCGTCGAATTCGACGAGAATGATCTGTTCCCGTCCGGCGCAGGTCACGACCTGCGCGTCACGCTGCCAGAGTTCGCAGTCGAGGAACGGGGATGCGCGCGAATGGTGCGCGGTGGACAAAGTGTGAGTGCTCCTTTCACTGCTCACGTGGCGGATGGAGTGAATTCCTGACGGGGTCGGGTTTGGCGACTTCGCGCCCCGTCGGGAGCCCGTCGTACGGGCGATCACTGCCGTTCCCCGGGAGGGACCCCGACGACGCCGTCCGATGTACACGTACGACGCCTTGCAGACCGCGGATCACGGCCAGCTCCGCCAGCTCCACCGCACGTACATCCCGTTCTCGGTACTGATCGACACCAAGTACGAGGAGGAGGCACCACCGCCGGCGCCGGAGCTCTACACGGCGCTAACGGGCCTGGGCCACGAACTCCACTTCACGGAGTACGTCCGCACGCGCATGCCCCTACCGGACCAGGCCCAAGCGCTGCGCCTGGCCGACGGGGTCCCTCTGCTCCACGCCATCCGCGTGACCCTCACCGCGTCAGATAGGCCTCTCGCCCTGGAGGAGTTCCACCTTCCCGGGGACGAGCTGGAGTTGTCGTTCCGGCTGTAGCACGGCCCGAGTTGGCTCAGATTTTCTCCACGTCATCAAGGTGACTCGCTCCGCTCCCCGCGAGCGGCCCGCCCCCGGCCGGGCCTGCGCTCCTGCCTCCGTCCCGCTCCAGCCCGGTCGGCACCCGTGCCGCGGCGTAACAGTCGGCCGTCCGACGCCAGAGCTCCACGGCTTTGCGTAGCCGCCTCGGCACGAGCCTCGCTGGCTCTAGTTGCCAAGTGCCGGAACAGTCAGGAGTCGTAGACTGCTCGGCCCCAGCACCTTTACTGTGTAACAGTGACACCACTGAGCGTGCAGGGGGGGTACGTCATCAAGCGCGACGTGCTGAAGGATTTTTCACTCGGACAACGAGTGGCCGAAGACGAAGTCGATGAACTTGCGACCTACTTCGTCGAGACCGAGCAATGGAACCGTGTGTGGCGCGGTGACGTGGACGTGGTCTATGGCCCTAAAGGCTCTGGAAAAAGTGCCATCTACTCAACGCTCGTTTCTCGAGAAGACCAGCTCTTCGATCGCGGAATCCTGATCCGCGCTGCTGAGTCACCCCGTGGAACACCCGCCTTCTCTAGCCTGGTGGAGGATCCTCCGCTCAGCGAAGTTGAGTTCATGAGTCTATGGAAACTCTACTTCTTGGGCCTGATCGCAGATGCTTTCGAAGAGTACTCAGTCAAGGGTGAAGATGCAAAGCGCGTAATTCGACTTCTGAATGATGCGCGACTTCGCCCTGCTGGAAAAATCTCGCTCCGCACGCACGTTAAGAACGCTCTGGATTACGTCCGTAGAATACTGCGACCTACAGAGGTTGAGCCGACTCTTGCGCTCGATCCGGCCACAGGTGGCCTAACTGGCTTGAGTACGCGAATTCAGTTCAGTGAACCTAGCTCTGCAGAGCGAGCCCAGGGCGACATCTACATTGATGAGCTCTACGCCGCAGCAGACCGAGCCCTCGCAGATGATGACGTCGACATCTGGCTCCTCCTCGATCGACTCGACGTAGCATTTGTGGGAAGTCCCGAGTTCGAAAGAAATGCGCTAAGGGCACTCTTCAAGGTCTACTTGGATCTGAACGACCTACAGCACGTCCGTCTCAAAATATTTCTGCGGACTGACATCTGGAAGGCAATTACCAGCTCGGGATTTAGGGAAGCAAGCCACATCACCCGCGAATTGGTATTGAAGTGGGATAGAGGCGCCCTGCTTCAGTTGGTTGCCCAGCGGCTTGTACGCAACCCAGGACTCGTCCAGCACTACAATGTGTCGCCTTCTGACGTGAAAACCGACACCCAGGCGCAGACTGCTCTCTTCAAGAGGGTTTATCCACTCCAAGTTGAAGGCGGCCCGAACAAGCCACAGACCTTCGACTGGTGTCTTAGTCGTACGCGTGACGGTAGTCGGTTGACCGCTCCGCGGGAACTGATCCATTTGCTCACCGAGACGCGTGATGTCCAGATGAAATGGCTGGAAATTGGCGAGGCGGAGCCCGAAGGAGAGCCTCTTTTTCAGCGGGGCGCTCTAAAGGAAGCACTTCCCGCCGTTTCGGATGTTCGCCTAACGAAAACTCTTTACGCTGAATACCCACATCTTCGCAACTACTTGGAAATGCTGGAAGGGCAGAAGACGAATCACAGCGTGCAGAGCCTGACTGCAATCTGGAGAGAATCAGAAGAGAAGGCTAAAGAGGTCGCGCTAAGGCTAGTGGATATCGGCTTCTTCGAGAAGCGGGGAACATTCATCGACCCCGAATTTTGGGTGCCATTCCTGTATCGTCCAGCCTTGAATTTGGTCCAGGGTACAGCCGAAGGCGTGACGATTGAGGTGAATGATGAAATCGAAGAACAAGGTTGAATAACCTCGCCTCGCGCGCTCCCATCCTCTCGACCGAGATCGACAGCACACTCTGTTTGGGCCTACCACGCTACCCATCTGAGCCCTCCCTGGCCGCCGAATCTATAGGCCGTCGCGGGTTGCTGTAGTCGGCAGCCCGATAGCGCGGCCGAGGTCGGTTGGCGCCCCTACAATCTTGGCTGACTGTCGGCGGTTGAGGTTCGTGCCACAACCGTGCCAGATGCAGGGGTCAGCCACGGCAAACATCACCATTCGGTGCGCCGCAGATCATGAGGCCACTGGTGTCCAGAGAACGGCAAGCTCATGGAGTCGGCCGGCTCGGGGTTCACTGAGCAGCAGGGCGGACTGTCAGCTCTTCGAAGGCAGTCGATTCAGACGCGTCATAGTCACTCAGGCCTCCCGCCTCGTTGCTGAACCACAATGGACGTAGCTGGGCACTTAGGTGGTAAGGACCACTCCGTGACAGAAAGAGCAGCTAACTCGATCAGCTCCTCCGTGATTCCTAGCCTGTACAAGGGCGTCTCCGAATATCGCTGCAGCCACTTAATCCGCCTTTTCCTCTCCGCCTCATTAATTTGAACCCAGACGTCCACCACGACGCCTATTCGGGAACTGCTGCTTCCATCTTCAATCCGTAGTCGACGCACGTAAGGAAGGGATGCCGGATCCTGAGCTAGCAATACCAGGCACCATGCTGTTCTGTAATCAAGCGATGGACCGTGATGTTTCACTAATCGATGAGCGCGCCACTGGCTTATCGGTGCCAGCAACCACCGCCACATTGCAATCACGGACTCTTCTCCGTAGGCTCGCCAGCGTGCTTAGCGGGATTTAACTGGCTCGTTCCTCGCGAGCCGAGCTGGACTGCTCTAGTTGCAGTTCACGCTTTCGCTGCTCTTCCTTAAGGTGCTCCACGCATCTCGCGAACAGACGCAGACGGTCCGCTTCAGCCAAGGGAGTTCCGTTCTGGCTCGCGTAATCATCAAGCATAAATTGAGAAGCGTTGTAGTGCTTTTCGATCTCATCTGCGGTGGATTGCAGGTTGTAGCCGCGCTCCCGAAACTTGAAGTATCCCGTAACACCAGCCGAGATGCCGACCAAAGCACTTAGGGCCGAAGTGGCGACAGCGAGAGCTTTGTTACTGCCTTCATTCATGGCGGTGAGCGTCGATGTTACGATCGAACCACTGATGATCACCAGCTGGAATATGTTATGTACACGCCTATTCCGGCTGGCCCCCTTTCGGTATTGGGCGATCAAATCGAGTGATGCTTCGCGGTAGATTCGAAGCCCAGATGGAGAGTCCAGCGGCAGGCGGGCTGCGGCTGTCTGTCGGTCTTGCAAGGCATTACGGAGGGATCCGGCGCGATCAACAATCTTCTTGCGGTTCTTCCAAATGGTCCAGGTTAGGGCAACCCAGAGCCCCAGGACAATTACCAGTCCAGCCCAGCGTGTAAACTCTGGCTTCGATTGCCAAAGTCCAACTACAACCGTGTATCCCAGCAAAAAGGCTAGCGCGATAGCACCGAATAAGCATAGGACGAAAATGCGCTGAAAGGTTCTCGAGGCGCGCAAGTCGTCTTCGATCTCGTCGAAAACTTTTACGCGCTGCCGGTACTCTTCTTGCAGGCTTCTTTCTTCCTCGTCCGTCAACGCAGGAGGAGTGGGTGTAGCTCCTCCGGTCAAGTGCGCGTGCCCCCCTGTACCGCCCTGTCCGTCGGTCACAGCGCCCCCGTACTCCGAATCGCTGATTAGATGCGTTGGGAGAGTACGGATAGTTTCACTGGGTCACAAGGCCGTATTGTCGCTTGAGGGAAAATAAGTAATCGGTGTTGCGGATGTTTCTCAAGTTTTTTACTAGCTGGGAGTATTCACGCCATGTCAAGCCTTTATCTCCTCTTGTCATGGCAGCAGACGCACAGGGGGCGCATGGGGGTGCTCAACAGGCGTGCCCCGTCGGTGTCCAGCCGCTCTGAGACGACCAGGTCTTGGTGCGTCGCGAACTATCTGCGGACAAGCCCGGACCAGCCGCACGGGCCCTCCCGAGTCGTGTGCCGCTCCACTCGCCGCGGAGGGACTGGCCGGCGACATCCGGTAGCGTGGCTGGGGTAGGTGGGGGTGCAGCGAGGCATACGCGTGCCTGGTAGGTCGGCGCACCCGCCGTCGAGGCTGGCTTTCATGGGCTGAGGTTCGTGCCACAACCGTGCCAGATGCAGGGGTTAGCCATGGTCAACACCGGTGCCCCGCGGTTCAGTAGCCGCTCGCTCCCTCGGCCAGCGAAGCCGCAGCTCAGCCCGCAGATCACCCAGCCTCTCTCCTATAGAGGTTGTCCCGCTTGCTCATCGAGCCTAGACGCGCTGGAACTCTGGGCCGGGATTGGGGCTGCTGCAGGGCGGCAACCGCCCTGATGTATGGCCGAAGGCACTGAGTTTGACTCTCCTGCAGGGAAGAGCGATCTGGAGCTGTCCAGATATCACCCCAGTGTGGCGCGGGTAAGTGCCTGACCAACCTCTTCGGTTAATGCCTCATCTTCCTGACGAGCGGCGTCCGTCAGGGTCCTGTAGACCTCGGCGAGTTCGGCGATGCCATGTTCGTCACCCAGGTCGAGGAACAGTTGACCGACATGGAAGCGGACCTCGAGCAGCAGGCGGTCGTCAGGTGACCGGGACCGCAACTCATCCGCGAGTGCCGTGAGGGTCTTGAGGGCCTCTTCCAGGTAACCGAGGTGCCTCTGGCACCGCGCGAGACCGAAGCGGCACCGCACCACGTCTTCGGAGTGCTCCGGACCGAGATCTGCCAGGTCTTGTGCGAGGCGGGCGTACGCCAGCATGGCTTGTGCAATAAACCCCTGTTGAAAGAGCGCTTGCGCGCGTGTGATCCGCACGGCAGTGGAGAGCGACTCGAGCGTCGGACCGGCTGGGTCGGAGAGTGGAGGGAGCAAGTGGGAGGAGGCGGGCGGGGAGGTGGCGAGGGCCTCGTGCGGCGACTCGAGTCGTCTCCGGAATTCGCTGGCGCTGGCCGGACGGTCGCTCGCCCGTTTCGCCAGTCCGGCCATGATGACGGCCTCCAGCGCCGGCGAGACACCGGGACGCAGAAGACTGACCGGCTCCGGCATTTTGTACCGATGATGATGCATGGCTCGGGCGACGTCCACGTCGGGGAAGGGCGTTATGCCGGTGAGCAGTTCGTAGAGCACGCAGGCAAGGGAGTACAGGTCGCTGCGCGGATGGACCTCGCGTCCCTCACACTGCTCAGGCGACATGTAGGCGACGGTGCCCAGGACCCGGTTGTTCTGGGTCAGCCGTGTCTGATCCGTCCTGAACACCTTGGCCACGCCGAAATCCAGCACCACGACTCGGTTACGGTCTGTCAGCATAATATTTGCGGGCTTGAGGTCCCGGTGGATAACGGGGATCGCGTGGGTGTGTTCGAGGACGTCGCAGATCTGGACAGCAAGGGACACGACTTCGTCCTCGGACAAGGGGGGCCCTTCCGCGATGACCTGGGTAAGGTCCCTCCCGAGGACATGCTCCATCACCAGGTAGGCGTCACTTGCGACGGAATCCACGCGTGCGTCGAGGAACGCCGGGATGCCCGGGTGCTTCCAGCCCGCCAGCAGATTGGCCTCAAGCGTGAAGCGCCGGATCAGTTCCCCGGGGTGATGAGGGTCGAGGAGTTCCCGATGGATGCCTTTGACGGCCACTGCTCGCCGTGATCGGCGGTCGTACGCCCGCCAGACCTCCCCCATGGCGCCACGGCCGAGTCGTCGGCGCAGCTCGTAGCGCTCGTCCAGGACCTGCCCCTCACTCCACACCAGGACCGTCGCCCGCCGCTTCCATGTCCGCCAGCAGCTCGCCGGCGAGATCGGCCAGTGTGCCTTCGCCAGGCAGGTACCACCGCCTCGTACCTTGCACTGCCGCAGGCTGTTCAGCCCACTCGGCCATTTCCCAGATCCTTAGCACGAGTCCGGACGGTGAGTAACGTTGGCCGTCCAGCGCCCAGATCAGGGGTTTGCGCGCGTCGTTGACCCAGGCGGCCAGGTACCGCTCAGGGCCCCCGCTGAGCCACTCGCTCACGGCGTCCCGCTCCGTGACGGTGCCCGGACGGTAGATCAGCTGGGCACCATCGTCGATGAGCCGATACTGGACGAGGAGGGGCACTGCGTTGGGACGTCGCCCACGGTTCGGACGCGGCGGAGCGACGAGTCTTCTTCCCGCTCCGTGTCGCAGGGTCTGCAAGACGTCCGAGACGAGGTGTCGGCAACTCTGCTCGTCGCGCAAGATCCTGGTGAGGAAGGCGTGCTGGCCATAGCGAGCGTCCAGGTGGTCGGTCAGAGCGGCAAGGACCTCGGCGGTGCGCTTCACGGCGCCCTGGCCCCGGGCTTCCCAGTCATCCCCCGGCTCATCGATTCCGTCGCCGCCGATCAACTGGAAGACTGCGTGAGCGACCAGCAGTCCGGCTCGGTCGGCGACCACGCGCTCGCGTCCTTCCAGGCCATCGGCCAGGACCGCCAGCTCGTCACGGACATGGCGCAACAGGTTGACGGAGCGCCAGATCTGCAACGCGCCCGGTCGATTGTCGAACAGCCGGGAGTAGAAGCCGCCCGAGCCGCGGCGCCACATGACATCGCCGTCCGCCTGGTACCGGGCGAGCAGAGCGGCATCGGGGTAGGCACAGGTTAGGGCGAGCGCCGCCTCCGCCATGGTGCACCCTGCGGCTGGTGACGGCTCCGGGCCGCCGCGTTTGAGGACGTATGACTTGCCCAGCGACAGGGCGAGGTCCTGACGGATGAGCTCCTGCTGGGGGTCCAGCGCGGCGAAGTCCCGCGCTTCCACGTGGTTCTGCGTGTTGGTCGCTCGAGTGATCCGCTGTGCCAGGTCGTTCGGCGCCCCGTCCAGGCAGATGAGGCGGACCGCGACGAGCGCGTCGGCAAGCGCCTGCGGTTCCCGCTCGTATGCCTGACGGGCGGCGGCTACCGTCTGCGCACCGTTCACGACCCTTGCGTTACCCAATTCCAGTTGAACCGGTTGACCTTGAGCGCGTCGGGCGACATACGTGGTCCGGACAGAGTCGCACAACACCGTGATGCCGTTGTTGAGATACCAGAACTCCTGCGGGGCGTTAAGCAGGCTGTCGACCATGGTCGCGTTGACGTCGGTTGCACCCAGTGGGAAGCGCACGTTCTGATCGAAGAGCCGCATGCCGAACTGCTCGTACCACCCGACCATTTCCTCGGCGCTCACCGTGCCGAGATACGTCTGATAAGGGGTCGAGTTCATGTGCCAGCCGTCCGACAGCGTGGCGGTGATCGTCGCGGGCTCGGGCAAGGACTCCCTCCGTACGATGGCGTGCAAGTCAGGCACGCCCAGGATCCGGAAGTCCAGCAGCTCCCCGAACTGATTGAACGCCGTTACGCCTTCGCGCAACAGGTCGTCTGCCTCAAGCGAGATGCCCTCGTCGCCCAGGACGGCGAAAACCAGGTGGACCCGAAGGGCTGCCTCGCTGAGCAACGCATCGATCCTGGGGACCAATTGTTGGAGCTTCGTGTTGAACTGGTCGTACCGGAAGTCGAGGAGTTGCTGGACACCGTGGAGAAACTGCTGGACGGCGACGCTGTCCAGCCGGGCGGTGCCCTGCTCGCTCCACTTCGCCTGAATCAGCCAGATCTCCGTGGTTGCTGGTGAGACGAACACGGCGTCGATACCTTGGTCGTCCGCTCCGTCGACGACCGCTGCAGCCGCCTCCGCCGCCGTACAGTCCGCGACCAGCTGCACCGCCTTCGCGGCCAGGGTCCGGGAAAGAAAGGCCCTCTCGCGCTGTGCCGGGGATCCGGGCGTGACGTCGGTCATGTCGAGCAGGCCGACGAACTCCCGTAGCAAGGCGGCACGGATCTGCCGGACCTCTAGGGGAGTACCGCGAAGGGCCTCACTCCCGTGTTCCATGGCGTGCTCCTTCTGGAACGCTTCGGCTCCGCGCGGCGCGTTCCTCGGCTCCGCCCGGCCGGCACACTAGCTGACGTACTCCACGAACAAGGGGCTCGCAACCAAACAGCTTCCCTCGGTGGCCGTCGCGGGCAGCAGGGCACTCACCCGGGCATAGCCGATCATGAGTGCGGAGGTGCTGACCTCGGCACTCTCGGCGTCGAGGGCTGTCAGGAGCTCGCGGATGCCGGCCCGGGACAGGGATGTGGCCGGTCCTAGCGGACTGTCGCCGTCCCGTGCGTCGGGGCCGAGCGGACCCTGGGCCTGGGCCAATGCCGCGAGGACGTGCCCAGCCTGCGTGACGAATAGAGTACCGGCACTGTGGCCTCCGCCTTCTAGGTCTGTCAGCGCGGGTCCGTCGATCTGGACGGGGGGACGGCCGCTCAGGTGTCGGGCTGGCCCGTGGAGCAGCAGGCGACGGGTGACGCCAGCTTCGGGAGGACTGGGGGCCGGGTCCACGAACAGCACGAGGTCCTGGTACCTGCCGCGGAGCGTGATCCAGCTCAGCGGGGCCTCGAACTGCACCCAACGGCCGGGAGCAAGGTCAGGCTCCAGGTGTGAAGGCGCGTGCCGCTCCAGCTCCTTCTCCACTCGTTTGAGGTGGCGCAACAGGTCCCGGTCGTGGTCCGGCCCGGGGCTCTCCACGTTGATCCCAGCAATCGATACGCCGGCGTGCAGTTTGATGGTGGGAAGGGCCCGCCGGGGCTCCGGCAGGAACCCGCTCAGCTTGCCCTCGGACAAGTAGACAACCTCGCGCACTGGCGCTGCCCCCCGGCTGTTCCGCTTTTCGGTCTATCAGTCACGCGACTACGGGCTCATCTTGCCATTTCGCACCCACAGCGGCCTCATCGATCGCCCGTGTCCCAAGGACGTAATCAAGCCAGTTGAAACGACCCCTGAAGCGGTAGCCGCCAGCGGGGCGACAGGACAATTCAGACGGCCGCCCGTGCCAGACGCGCGCCAGATCGTGCGGGGAACAACGGGGAATGGCGGAGACTAGGCCGCCGGTCAGTCAGGCCCCCGGCTCGCTCCGCCGCAGGTCAGCCCTGCGACCAGCCATAGAGGAGCCGAGCTTCCCAAGCTGATGTCATACACGGCCTGCCGTTCGTCCGGGCTGCGGCGCTGGGCGCCGGTCCCGGCCGAGCGGCAGGCCATGGAAAGCACCGGAGAGCACCAAGGGGCCCGGTCGTCTGAATGCGGGGACTGCCTCCAGATGAGGCGCAACCGGCGTCCGGGCAGCGGTTCAAGCAGCCGGCGTTTCTCGTCGAGTGGTCATAGGCGCTTCACCCATCGGGCCACGGTGCGCCGCTTCCAGCCCTGCCATGATCAACCGTGCCAGCAGTTCGGCCGCCTCAGGGCGAATGGCTCCCAACTGCACCAACCCATCACCGGAGACGTTGACGTCAGCCGCCAGGCCGGGGAAGTCACAGTCCAGTCCGAGCAGCACCAGTTGCTCGGCTAGAGTCCCAGCGCTTCGCCGAGCGCGGTTCCAGCCGCGGACGTAGGGCACGCCAAGCGAAAGGTCCTCCGCGCACTTGGCCACCACTCCTCGCCGGTCGGTCATGACGTCAGGTCCTTCCCCTGTGCTCATCGGTAGTGTTCTGCGCAGCTTCAGAGACGTCGCGGTCCGCGCCCAGGCCGCATGCCAGCGCCAAGCGCAAGAGCTCCGCGAGGCGTTCGGCCGTGTCGGGGGACACTCGGCCCAGCTCGACGAGGCCGTGCCCGAAAGCGTTCAAATCCGCACGCAGGTAGGGGAAGTCCTTCTCCAGACCTGCGCGTACCAAAACGTCCCGTAGTGCCGTGGTGGCGGTTCGGGCCGCGTACCATCCGTCGCTGTCGAGGGGCGACCACATGGCGAAGTCGTGCCCGCTGGTCGGCTCATCCCGCATCGGTGGTGGTCTCCTCGGGGAGTGCAGCGACCGCCGCATACGGAGTCGGGTACTGCTCGTCGAAGCGGTCGATCCTCGCCAGGAGTTCCGCGGAGGCCACAAGAGCCGTCGCGAGGGCGACCGGGCGCAGCGGGTTGGCGTCCGGCCGGCGCGTCGGCGCGCGGAGCCACTGGTATCGGTCCGCGGAGAGCGGGATGGGTCCAGGCACTACGACGGCGGAACCATGGCCGAGGTACCGGTACGGCGGCGGGGAGGGCGTTTCTCGTCCGAGGAAGTGCGAGAAAGTGTCGCGGCTGTTCGAGCCGAGGAAGAAGCCAACGCGCTGTGCTTTGCGGTCGACGACCGAAGGGCCGAACGGCAAGCCACTGCGCAAGAGCCGGTCGAACATCTCCAGGCCGAGGCGCTGGTCTACGCTCACCACGTCGAAGAGGCGCCCCGTCGCGAGCAGGCAAGGCATCCTCGGATCATCCGCCCAGATCTGCCGGCACTGAGCGGGATCGTCCGCTGCCGCAGACAGCCACTCGATACCGCGCCTGGTCATCCTCTGCATGACGTCTCACCTTCAGTCGGACTACGTTGCGGCCCCGGTGCCGCAGCACTTCCAGACTTCCGGTCCGGCCCCTGGTCAGGGCAGATGACGAGGGGTGACGGGGGATGACGCGTCCACGCGCAATGCGTCACCCCCCGTCCTCCTCTTCTCTTGCAGATGATCTCCGGTTACTGCCTGCACGAAGCGATGACCAGCACGTACATTCAGTAACAGAACCCCGAGTTGTCGCACCGGCATCACGCAGGGAGTGAAAGGCGCCTTGAAGCCGAGCAGTGTCCTCTTACGTGAGGCTCGCACGGGTCGAGGCTGGAGCCAGTCGCGATTGGTAAGGGAACTACGGCAGGCTGCCGCCCAGCGCGGGCACCAACTCCCCTCAGAGGCCAGCGTGAAGCGCCGTATCGCCAGTTGGGAGAACGGCCACAGCGCCCCGGACGACTTCTACGGCCCACTTCTGTGTGACGTCTTCAGCACCAGCGCGGCTGAGCTCGGCTTGAGTCACGGAGAAATCACCGACAGCGCTCTACTTGACGCCGCGTATCCCGCGAGCCCGCATGATGCCATTCGGACGGTCGGCCAGCTGTGGCGTGCCGACCTCAATCAGTACGACCCATTGCTCACCGCGAAGCCGTCCGCGCCCGCATGGAACGAAGCGTCCCTCCGATGGTTGGTCGCCCCCGAGCCCAGCATCCCCCAGCCTCGGACAGAAGGCGCCCGAGTCGGTCTCGGCGACGTGGCAGCCATAAAGACCACGGCGGATATGTTCGCCCAGCTCGACGACCAGTTCGGCGGAGACCACGCCCGTCACTCTGTCATCCAGTACCTCAACAACGATGTGGCCCCACTCCTGCGAGGCCGGTACACCGAGCAGGTAGGACGAGCTCTCTTCTCCACCGTGGCGGAAGCGACTCTCCTCGCCGGCTGGATGTCCTACGACGCCGGTTACCACGGACTCGCGCAGCGGTACTTTCTCCAGGCCCTCCGGTTCGCCCAGGACGCCAACGATCGTCGGCTTGCGGGCAGCATCCTGTCAGCGATGAGCCACCAGGCGACCTTCCTGGGGCGGTACACCGAGGCCGCTACTCTCGCGCGGGCCGCCCTCATGGGCATCTCTCCGGTAGCTACACCGACGTTGCGCGCACAGTTCCATGCAATGGAGGCCCGAGCCCTGGCGCGTACTGGCGATGTCGCCGCCTGCGAGGCTGCCCTGAGCGCGGCGACCAAGGCCCTCGAAAGCCGGAACAACGACGACGAGCCGGAGTGGATCAGCTACTTCGACGAAGCCGAGCTTGCCGCCGAGGCCGCCCATTGCTTCCGTGACGTGAACAGCGCCCGCCGAGCCGTCGCCCACGCCGAGAACGCCATGAGCGGCAGCCACGTACGGAGCGACTTCTTCGCCACCACGGTCTTGGCCGACGCCCACCTTCGGGCCGGAGACGTCGAGGAGGCTTGTCGCGTGGCGCTCGACGCGTTAGATCTCGGAGAGCAACTCAAGTCGGCCCGATGCATCAGCTATCTCGCCGAGTTCCGCCGCAATCTCAGCGCGGCCGGCCGAAGCGGCGCGGCGCATGAGCTTGCAGAGCAGGCCCGCGAACACAGGTTGTGGATTGCTTCGGAGCAGTACAGCTGACCATGCGCTGACGCGAGCATCGTCTGGGCGCCCTCAGAAGGGTTTCCACGCCTCGCGTCCCTCGCCCGTCCGCAGTGACCGCACACGCCGGGCGAACTCGGCGGCAGAACGTTCACTCGTTCCGGCCTGGTGACCGACCCATGCCACCATCATGAGTTCTCGGAGGTCGGCCAAGGTCTCGTAGCCTGGCCAGTTCATGAGGTCGAAGCCGTACCGGTGGACGAACTCCGCGTACTCCGTCTTCGAGTGCCACCCGTATCGGTCGTGGTAGATCGCCGTCAGGATCAGGTCCCACTCGCGTGGAGCAAGCGCGAAGCCGTCCAGGTCGATGAGTACCGCTTGTCCCTCGCGGTGCCGGAGGATGTTCCCGATGTTGGCGTCTCCATGGATCATGCCGAAGGGAAGGACGAAGTCCAGCCGGTCATAGTCCTTGGAGAGCCTGGCCGCTCGCTCCTCCAGAAAGGCCCTGTCTTCCTCGGCCACGCCGTCCAGCCCGTCGAGGGACGCCATCAGCTTGGCCATCGGATCGAAGTACGGCAGGCCGAGCGACTCAGGTTCTTCCAGCCAGTGCAGGCGGCGCAGCAGGTCGGCCAGCTCGCCGAGCGTCGCGTACTCCTCGTTCTCCTGAACGCTCTCCCAGAAGGTGACCACCAGGCCGCCGACGACCACCGGCTGACTCACCGAGGCCGGCACTCGGGCAGCCGGAAAGCTCTCTGCCTCCAGCCATCGGGCCACGTTCACGGCCCGTTCCATCTCCGCCAGCACCGCCGGATCGCATGCGATACGGACGATGACCGGCAACGAGGCCAAGCGGTAGACCGCGTTCGACCCCAGCCGCAGCAACTCGGCGCCACGGGAGTCAAGTCCGGCCGTCTCGCACGCCTCATGGAGGATGGGCGCCAGGCCCTCCGCCGTGAAGTCCGTGCCGCCGTCGACCGGTCCCCCATCGCTGCCCGAGATCATGCTTCGAAGATACGGCCCGGAGTCCCCAGCCGACAGGCGGCCCACGTAATAGGGGCGTAATGATCTTGCTTGGCGCCTGCCTGCTCAGAGCCTCCGGTGCAGTCGGGGCCCCGGCGGAGTCCTGCTCTCACCTGGCCTCCGGAGCCGTGTGGTTGGAGGTGACCACCAGCAAGGACTTCGGGGTGTCCGCGTGTTCGGCCGCTATGTGCAGGGCGACCAGGCCAGGCCTTGGACGTAGGTCGGCCTGCGTCGCAGCCTCCAGCGGTAGGCCGTGCCGTCGACGACGACGAGCCGCGCGCCCTTGCGTCCCAGTGTCATGCCGCAACTCTCCCCCACCGGTACCGAGGATGCCACTGGCACCTCCGCTCCGACGTCCGTGGGAGATTCGCGCGTGCGGACCGTTCGTCCGGTCGCTCTTCCGGGCTCGTAGCCTGGTGTGGTGGAGCGGATTTTGGTGAGTGCCTGTTTGCTGGGCAGGCCCGTGCGTTATGACGGGGGTGCCAAGCCGGTCGGGGACGCGGTCGTCGGGCGGTGGCGGGACGAGGGGCGGGTGGTGGTCTTCTGCCCGGAGGTGTCTGGTGGGCTGCCCGTGCCTCGGCCTGCGGCGGAGATCGTGGGTGGGGACGGGGCTGACGTGCTGGACGGTGTTGCCCGGGTGCTCACCGAGGGTGGGGAGGATGTCAGCCGGCACTTTGTTCGGGGGGCTCGTCTTGCGCTGGAGGCCGCCCGGGGAGCCGGGGTTCGTGTGGCGTTGTTGAAGGAGTCCAGTCCGTCCTGCGGGTCGCTTCGTGTCTATGACGGGCGCTTCGCGGGGGCGCGGGTGCCGGGGCAGGGTGTGACCACGGCGCTGTTGAGGCGGGCGGGGGTGCGGGTCTTCAGCGAGGAGCAGATTCCCGAGGCGGTGGCGTGCCTGCGTGAGCTGGAGGGCTCCGGCGGGTCGCGTTGACCGCAGGCGCCTCCGGTGACGTCAGCGTTCGCCCGGGGGCGTCGCGATCGCCTCCGTCAGGGGCTTGCGGGTCAGGTCCGGGACCTCGCAGTCGGGGGATGCGTAGCCGACGGGGAAGAGGATGTACGGGCGTTCGTTGGCGGGGCGTTCGCAGATTCTGGTGAGGAAGGCCATCGGGTTGGGGGTGTGGGTGAGGGTGCTCAGGCCCATCGTGTGCAGGGCCGTGATGAAGAGGCCGCAGGCGATGCCCACGCTCTCGTTCACGTAGTAGTTCTTGCGCAGCGAGCCGTCCGGCATCGCGGTGCTCTTCTCGGCGAAGCAGACCACGATCCACGGCACGACGTCGAGGAAGCTCTTGTCCGAGTCCGTTTCGAGGCGGGCGAGTGCGGCGCGCCACTCGGGCGGGATGCGGCCGCCCTCGTAGTTCACCCGTTCCTCCGCCTCCGCGGCGACCCGGATGCGGTGTTTGGTCTCGGCGTCGCCGATCACGGCGAACTTCCACGGCTGGAAGTGGGCGCCGGAGGGTGCGGTGTTGGCCGCGGCGATCGCCAGGTCGACGCACTCGCGCGGGACCGGTTCGTCGCTGAAGAAGCGCACACTGCGTCGGCGGTCGACGAAGGAGACGAAGTCCCTGCCCCGGCGGAGCATCTCGGCTTCGTCGTAGCGCTTCGGCCGGTACGGGATGAACGGGTGCGTGTGCTGCCTCACGGGTCTCACCGGTTTCATGGGGCTCACGGGTCTCCTCGTGGACTGGAGCACTTAGGGTGAGGCAGCCTGTGTCGGATGGGCAACAGGGGAGCGAGTCCATTGCCCATTCGGCAGGGAAAGTGGTTTCTCAGTGCCTTTTTGGTGGCAGATCGGCAGGTTCTACGGTGGCGGCACGGCGCGGGCTCGATCAGCTTGACGGGCGGATGTTGCGGCTGCTCCGGGAGCGTCCGCGGGAGGGGCTGCTGGAGGTCGCCCGGCAACTCGGGGTCGCCCGCGGTACGTTGCAGGCGCGGCTCGATCGGCTGGCCGGTGCCGGTGTGGTGACCGGGTACGGGCCGGACGTGGACGTCGCCGCGCTCGGGCACGGGGTGCAGGCGTTCACGACGTTCGAGGTGGACCAGCCGGCCCGTGCGGCCATCGCGGCGCGGCTGCGGGGGGTTCCGCAGATTCTCGAGGCCCATGTCGTGACGGGGCCGGGGGACATCTGGTGCCGTATCGCCGGGACCAGCAACCAGCACGTCCAGCAAGTGATCGACCATGTGCTCGCGGTGCCTGGTGTGCGGCGCAGTACGACGGTCGTCGCGCTGAGTGCGGTCGTTCCGTATCGGGTCCAGCCTCTGATCGATGAGGTGTCCGGTCTGCCGGAGTCCCAAGGGTGACTTGCGGCTCCGTTGTCGGTGGCCGGTGGCAGCATGCGGGCATGAGCGGTATTTCTTCCGACGGGTCTTTCAACTGGCGCGAGTTCCTCGGGCGTTGGCAGGAGGAATGGATGCCCCGGCTCGACCAGGAGGAGGACGGCGGGTCCCGGTCCGTCGTCCTGGGGCGGGACGGGGCCGGGGAGGCTGCGATCGTCGCGGCGGAGGAGCGGCTGGGGCGGCGGTTGCCGCCGTCGTACCGGGAGTTCCTGGCCGTGAGCGACGGGTGGTACGTGGATCAGATGGCCGGCGTGTACCGGCTCGGCGGTGTCGCGGACATCGACTGGTTCGGGGATCCGTACGACATGACGTCCGTGTACGAGGGGTTCCTGGACGACGATCCGTCGCGGGAGGCGGTTCTGCTGGCCGGGATGTGGCGGCGGGCGCTGCGGCTGGAGACGGACTCCGACACGTCGTACGCGCTGCTCGATCCGGGGGACCGGGACGAGGAGGGTGAGTGGGCGCTCTACGTGTACCAGGGCTGGGGCGGTGAGTTCCCGGACCGGTACCCGTCCTTCCGGGCGTACATGGAGGCCATGTACCGCCACTTCCACGCCACCCGCGCCGAGCGGTCCGACTTCGTGAACGCGACCACGCGGGAGCAGGATGCCCGGGTGGAGCGGGCGCGGGTGCTGGTCCTGCGCGGGCGGTACGAGGAGGCCGTGCCGCTGCTGGAGGAGGCGGCCGGGTTCGGGCGGCCACACAGTGCCGATCTGCTGGGCCAGATACGGCACTTCCTGGCTCCGGGCCAGTCCCGGAGCCACGGCGGCCTGGTGGCCGACCGGCGCTACCTGCCGGAGGTGCTGCCCGTGGAGGCCCTCGGGCCGGCTCAGGAGCAGTGGCGGGTGGGCGGTGACGAGCACTGGCTGGGGATGATGGCCGCCCGTGGCGCCGGGCGGGAGGCGGCCGAGGCGGCGCTGGGCGCGGTGCGGGACGGGACCTACCGCTATGCGCCCGCCGGTGCCTGGGGGCGGGCCGTCGGCGAGGCTCGCAAGGCGGCCCGGTGGGGTGCGTGCGACGCGGCGTGGCGGGTACTGCGGGACGCGCTTCCGCGGTGGGAGCAGCCCGGACCGCTGCTCGTCGTTCCGCTCGGGCTGCTCGCCGATCCGGTGCTGGGGCCGCTGGTCACTCCGGAGCGGGGGCGAGAGGTTCTGGCGACGCCTCGGGGCGGGCAGACGGGCCCGGTCCCGGAGCCGGTGCCGGATCTCGATCCGCCGGGGCTCGCGTGGCTGGCGGAGCCCGGCGGGTTCCGTGGGTCGTTCGGTGGTGCGTACCGCTGTGTCTGGGTCGAGGGGGTCGGGCCCGAGCGGCTGCCCGAGCTGATCGGGGAGGACGGTGCGGTGCTGAGCGGTCCCGTGCGGCCGTTGGACGTGGCCCGGTCGGCGCGCAGGCCGCACGAGCGGGAGGACGAGGGCGTGGAACTGTGGGAGGACCGGGCCGTGGTCGCCGTCGGGCGGTCGGAAGGGGCGTGGTCCTTCGCCTTCGACGGGTACGGGCTGCATCACATGAGTCAGCTGTTCCGGTCGCCGGTCGCGGACGCCTCCGCCGGCGGGCGGGCCGTGGTGGTGTGGTGCGAGCCGGGGCACGCGTCCGCCGGGGGCCGGCCGGACGCGTTTCATCTGTCGGTGGCCGAAGGGGGCGAGCAGCTGTACGGGTTCACCCTGTGGGGCGCGGACGTCGAGCGGTCCGGTGCGCTACCCGAGGCGCTGGATCCGGACCGGCTGTTCCGCCCGGGGGACTCCGGGCAGGAGGGGCATCTGCGGGCGCTGAAGGCCCTGCACGGCGAACTCGGGCTCTCCCTGCCCCGCTTCGCGCTCACCCACGGCCGGCTCCCCACCTTCACCACCCGGTCCTGGACGCGGGCGCCCCGGGAGGGCGAGGGGTTCGCGTACCTCGCCTTCCACCGGACTTGGGGGTGACGGTGGGGAATGCCGTGGAGACGCCGGCCGAGACGCCGGCCGGCCGAGGCGTCGACCGGTCCGCGACCGTGCGGACCTCAGGTGCGCGCCAGTACCGTCGCCACCACCTGGCGCAGCATCGCCTCCGGGTCGGGTGCGGGGCCCGGGGAGCGCCAGGCCACGAAGCCGTCGGGGCGGATGAGGACCGCGCCGCCCCGGGTCACTCCGTGGGCCCGCGCCCAGTCGGTCTCCTCGTCGTCCGGGACCAGGTCGGCGCCGGGGGTGCCGCCCACGCGGTACGGCTTCAGCGGGACGCGCAGTGCCGCGGCCACCTCGGTCGCCGCCTCGTGCCAGCCGGTGGGCTGGGCCGCGTCGCTGAGCAGGACGAGGGAGTCCTCGTAGAGGTCCAGGGTGGACAGGCGCTCCTCGCCCCGGCGGAGCCAGAGGTGGGGTGCCCTGCTGCCGGGGGCGCCGGTGAGGTCGAGGCCCTCGGGGACCACCGGGGTCGCCGGGTCGGCGCCGACCACGGCGCCCTGGGGGTAGCGGTAGCCGAGGGCGACGTTGAGGATGCCGCGCTGCGGGCCGCCGGGAGGACCGGCCGGGGCGCCACCAGGAGCACCGGCGGGACCGCCACCCCCGGGCGCACCGCCAGGCGTACCGGCGGGACCGCCACGCCCGGGTGCGCCGCCCGGGCCGCCGCGAGCCGCACCGCCGGGAGCTCCTGACGCGCCGGGACCGCCACCCCCGGGCGCACCGCCAGGCCCACCCGAGCCCCTGCCGCCCCCGGGCGCACCGTCCGGGCCCCCGGCGCCCCCCATCCCCGCCGGCGGCGCGAACCCCGGGTGGCTGTGCTCGACCGAACGATGGGCGGCGCGGGCGCTGGTGGCCTCCGCTACCGGGCGGCGTTCCGTGTCGTAGGTGTCCAGGAGGGGCTCGCCCGCCCAGCCCTCCAGTACCGCCGCCAGCTTCCAGGCGAGGTTGTGGGCGTCCTGGATGCCGGTGTTGGAGCCGAAGGCGCCGGTGGGGGACATCTCGTGGGCGGAGTCGCCGGCGAGCAGGACGCGGCCGGAGCGGTAGCTGCGGGCGACGCGCTGGGCGGCGTGCCAGGGGGCCTTGCCGGTGATCTCGACGTCGAGGTCGGGGTCGCCGACGGCGCGGCGGATGTGGGCGGCGCAGCGCTCGTCGGTGAAGTCCTCCACCGTTTCGCCCTGTTCGGGGTGCCAGGGGGCGTGGAAGACCCAGTTCTCGCGGTTGTCGACGGGCAGGAGGGCGCCGTCGGCGTTCTCGTCGGTCAGGTAGCAGACGATGAAGCGGCGGTCGCCCACGACGTCGGCGAGGCGGCGGGAGCGGAAGGTGATGCTGACGTTGTGAAAGAGGTCGCCGGGGCCGCTCTGGCCGATGCCGAGCTGTTCGCGGACGGGGCTGCGGGGGCCGTCGGCGGCGACCAGGTAGTCGGCGCGGATGGTGGTGTGCTCGCCGGTCTCCCGGCTCTTCACGATCGCCGTCACGCCGTCGGCGTCCGTCTCGAAGGAGAGCAGCTCCGTGCCGAAGCGGAGGTCGCCGCCGAGGTTGACGGCGTGGGTGAGGAGTTCCGGTTCCAGGTCGTTCTGGCTGCACAGGCACCAGGAGCTGGGGCTGAAGCGGGCCAGTCCGTTGCCGGGGTCGATCTGCTTGAACAGCCACTCCCCCGCGTCGCCGACCAGGGTGGGCGTCTGCAGGATGCCGTGGTTGTCGGCCAGGGTGGCGGCGGCCCGGCGGATGTCGGGCTCGGTGCCGGCCACCCGGAAGATCTCCATCGTGCGGACGTTGTTGCCGCGTCCCCGGGGGTGGATGGAGGTGCCGGCGTGGCGTTCGACCAGGGTGTGCCGGACGCCCAGCCGTCCCAGGAACACCGACATCGACAGGCCCACCAGGGACCCGCCGACGACGAGGACCGGGACGCGGTGGGTCCGGCCGGCCCCAGGGGCGGCTCCGGGATCGGTACCGCCGGACCGGTCGGCTCTTTCGTTCATGGTTGCTCGTCCTCCGTTGCGACAGACGTGAGTGACATACGTGGATGAGGGACGTGGGTGACGGACGCACCCCGTGACACACGCGCCCCGCGACAGCCCTGTGTGAGTGACGGGCACGCCCCGCGACAGGTGTGCGCCGGGGCCTTCATGCATGCCCCGTACGGGGCGCCGGGGCCCGCCGCGGCGCAGGCTTCACCCGCTTAACCCTCCTGGTTCGCGGACCCCGCGGGCACGGCTCACGATCGTGCTTACGCGGCCGTCGCGCCCCGCCTGCCCGGTGGGCGCCGCCGACGTTCGCCCCAGTCCACGAGGAAGACCCCGAGAAGAGGTGGGCCGGATGACGGTCTCTCCCGTCGTAGCGACGGATGCCCCGACCACGGATGCCACGGACGCGACGGACGCCATACGCACCACCAGGGCCGTGGCGGCGGACGCGGGCGGCGTGTCGATATCCGCGTTCGACGGATCCCGCGTGCGGGTCGTCCTGATGCTGGACGTCCACGACGGAATGCAGCAGGAGTTCCTGGACGCCTACGAGCGCATCCGCGACCGGGTCGCCGCCGTTCCGGGACACGTCAGCGACCAGCTGTGCCAGTCCCTGGAGAACCCGACCCAGTGGCTGCTGACCAGCGAGTGGGAGAGCGCCGCGCCCTTCCTGGCCTGGGTCAACAGCGATGAGCACCTGGACACCGTCGAGCCGCTGGCGACCTGCGTCCGTGACACCCACTCGCTGCGCTACAGCGTCCTGCGGGAGACCGAGGGCGGGCAGCCGGCGCCCGGTGAGCCGCGCTCGGCGCCCCGGATCGGCGGCAACGTCGTACGGCACGCGCTGACCTTCACCGTACGGCCCGGCAGCGAGGCGGAGACCGCCCGGCTGCTGTCCGAGTACGTGTCGCCCGACGCGCACGTGGACGGTTCCACGCGGCTGCTGCGCACCTCGCTCTTCATGCAGGGCAACCGGATCGTGCGCGCGGTGGAGGTGCGGGGCGACCTGCAGACCGCGCTGCGCCATGTCGCCCGGCAGCCCGGCGTACGGGCGGTCGAGGAGGCCCTCAACCCGTATCTGGAGCAGGACCGGGACCTCGCCGACCCGCAGTCCGCCCGGCGGTTCTTCACCCGGGCCGCCATGCCGGCGGTCCACCACGCGACGTCCGTCCACCACGCGACGTCCGGTGACCGGGCCGGGGCACGCACCGAGCGGCTGGCGCTGCTCTACCCGGTGCGCGCCGGTGCCGGCGGGGAGCTGGCCCGGCTGCTGGCCCGCCAGGACGCGTCCGCCGCGCAGGACCCGGACGGTCCCGTGCTGGCGGCCACCGTCTTCCACCGCGACGACCTCGTCGTACGGCTCGTCGACGTGGCCGGTGACCCGGAGGCCGCGCCCGCCGCCGTCCTGGGCCTGCACGGGCCCGAGGGCGCCGCGGCCGCCGAGCGGCTGCTGGACACGGCCGCGGTCGGCGTCGACGGGTCGCCGGGCGAGGCGGCCACGCTCTCCCGGTTGCTGGGGCGAGTCCGTATGACGCCGCTCACCGACCGGCGTTCCGCCGGTTCCTGAACCACTCCCCCGACCGCGCGGCCGGCGGGCCCGACGGTGTGCCCGCAGGTGCGCGCGGATCCCCCTACCCATGGCTTCTCCCGGCCTCTCCCGGCCTCTTCTCCCCCACTTCCTCCCGTCACCCCGGAGTGAACGACATGACAGACCAGCAGGTACGCATCGTCTCCCTCGGCGACATCGCGCCCAACCGCCGCCGCGGCGGAGACCTCCGCGCCCTTCTCACGCCCACCACCGCCGGGTCGACCAGCGGCTTCATGGGCGTGGCCATCGTGCAGCCCGGCGACCGCATCGCCGAGCACTACCACCCGTACTCCGAGGAGTTCGTGTACGTCACGGAGGGCGCCCTCGAAGTGGACCTGAACGGGGTGCCGCACTCGCTCGCCACCGGACAGGGGCTGCTGATCCCGCAGGACATGCGCCACCGCTTCCGCAACACGGGGGACGTCGAGGCGCGGCTCGTGTTCCACCTGGGGCCCCTGGCCCCGCGGCCGGAGCTGGGCCACGTCGACACGGAGGACGCGCAGGGCAACCCGCTCCCGTGCGACGGGGCGCACGCGCACGCGGGTGGTGCCGGGCACGAGCGGCCCGCCCCGGCGGCCGAGGTGGTGTCATGACCCGGCGCCGGGTCGCCGTCACGGGCATAGGCGTCGTCGCCCCGGGCGGGATCGGCGTGCCCCAGTTCTGGGGGCTGCTGTCCGAAGGCCGTACGGCGACGCGCCGCATCTCCCTCTTCGACCCGGCCGGGTTGCGCTCGCAGATCGCCGCCGAGTGCGACTTCGAGCCGTCCGACCACGGGCTCGGCCTCGCCACCGCCCAACGGTGCGACCGGTACGTGCAGTTCGCGCTCGTCGCCGCCTCCGAGGCGGTCCGGGACGCCAACCTCGACATGAACCGTGAGGACCCCTGGCGGGCCGGTGCCACCCTCGGCACGGCGGTCGGCGGCACCACCCGGCTCGAACACGACTACGTCCTGGTCAGCGAGCGCGGCTCGCGCTGGGACGTCGACGACCGGCGGGCCGAGCCGCACCTGGAGCGCGCGTTCACGCCCGCCACCCTCTCCTCCGCGGTCGCCGAGGAGTTCGGGGTGCGCGGGCCGGTGCAGACCGTGTCCACCGGGTGCACGTCCGGTCTCGACGCGGTCGGTTACGCCTATCACGCGGTCGCCGAGGGGCGGGTCGACGTGTGCCTGGCGGGCGCGGCGGACTCGCCGATATCGCCGATCACCATGGCCTGCTTCGACGCCATCAAGGCGACCTCGCCGAACAACGACGACCCCGCGCACGCCTCCCGGCCCTTCGACGCCGACCGCAACGGCTTCGTCATGGGCGAGGGCGCGGCGGTGCTGGTCCTGGAGGACCTGGAACACGCCCGGGCCCGGGGCGCGGACGTGTACTGCGAGATATCCGGCTACGCCACGTTCGGCAACGCGTACCACATGACCGGGCTCACCAAGGAGGGCCTGGAGATGGCGCGGGCCATCGACACGGCGCTGGACATGGCCGGACTCGACGGCTCGGCGATCGACTACGTCAACGCGCACGGCTCCGGCACCCAGCAGAACGACCGGCACGAGACCGCGGCCGTCAAACGCTCGCTGGGCGCGCACGCCTACAAGACGCCGATGAGCTCGATCAAGTCGATGGTGGGCCACTCGCTCGGCGCGATCGGCTCCATAGAACTGGCCGCGTGCGTCCTGGCGATGGCCCACCAGGTGGTGCCGCCCACGGCCAACTACACGACCCCCGACCCCGAGTGCGACCTGGACTACGTGCCGCGCGAGGCACGGGAGCGGACGCTGCGGCACGTGCTGTCGGTGGGCAGCGGCTTCGGCGGCTTCCAGTCCGCGGTCGTACTGAGCGGCAGCGAAGGAGGGCAGCGATGAGCGGACCAGGACGCACCAAGGGCGGACCCCGGCGCGCGGTCGTCACCGGTCTCGGCGTGGTGTCGCCGCACGGCACGGGTGTCGAGGCGCACTGGAAGGCGGTCGCCGACGGCACCAGCAGTCTCGGGCCCGTCACCCGGGAGGGCTGCGACCACCTGCCGCTGCGGGTCGCGGGCGAGGTGCACGGCTTCGACGCGGCCGACACGGTCGAGGACCGCTTCCTCGTCCAGACCGACCGGTTCACGCACTTCGCGCTGGCCGCCACCCAGCACGCGCTGGCCGACGCCCGGTTCGGCCGGGCCGACGTCGACTCGCCGTTCTCGGTCGGCGTGGTCACCGCGGCGGGTTCGGGCGGCGGCGAGTTCGGGCAGCGGGAGCTGCAGAACCTGTGGGGCCAGGGCTCGCGCCACGTCGGCCCGTACCAGTCGATCGCCTGGTTCTACGCGGCCAGCACCGGCCAGGTCTCCATCCGCAACGACTTCAAGGGTCCCTGCGGGGTCGTGGCCGCCGACGAGGCGGGCGGCCTGGACGCCCTTGCGCACGCGGCGCTGGCGGTGCGCAACGGCACCGACACGGTGGTCTGCGGCGCGACGGAGGCGCCGCTGGCCCCGTACTCGATCGTCTGCCAGCTGGGTTACCCCGAGCTGAGCGCGGCCGCCGAACCCGACCGCGCCTACCGTCCGTTCACCGACGCCGCCTGCGGGTTCGCACCGGCCGAGGGCGGGGCCGTACTCCTCGTGGAGGCGGAGGGCGCGGCCCGGGAGCGGGGCGCGGACGTGCGGGCGACGGTGGCCGGGCACGCGGCGACCTTCACCGGCCCCGGCCGCTGGGAGCGGTCCCGGGAGGGGCTGGCCCGCGCGATCGAGGGCGCCCTGGCCGAGGCGGGCTGCCGGCCCGAGGACGTGGACGTGGTCTTCGCGGACGCCCTCGGGGTCCCGGAGGCCGACCGGGCCGAGGCGCTGGCCCTGGCCGACGCGCTGGGCCCGCATGCCGCCCGGGTGCCGGTCACCGCGCCCAAGACCGGGACCGGGCGGGCGTACTGCGCCGCGCCGGTGCTGGACGTGGCGACGGCGGTGCTCGCGATGGAGCACGGGCTGATCCCGCCGACCCCGCACGTGGTCGACGTGTGCCACGACCTGGACGTGGTGACCGGCCGGGCCCGTCCCGCCGAGCCGCGCACGGCCCTGGTGCTGGCGCGCGGGCTCATGGGGTCCAACTCGGCGCTCGTCCTGCGCCGGGGCGCCGTACCGCCCGCGGGCCACTGACCGACGGACTGGCCGACGGACCGGCCGACGGACTGTCCGACGGCCCGTCCCGGACCACCGGCATCCCGCACCGGCGATCCACCACCGATCACCGACCCCCGACCGTCACGGAGGACGTCCGTGACCGTCCACCCGAGTCAAGGAGGACACCATGACCGACCAACTGGACTACCAGGTGACCGTCGAGGAGCTGTCGGCGCTGATGAAGCGCACCGCCGGCGTCCACGTCGACCCGGTCACCCTCCGGCAGCAGGCCGACGACGGCTTCGACACCTTCGGCCTGGACTCCCTCGGCCTGCTGGGCATCGTGGCCGAGCTGGAGAAGCGGTACGGCCTGGGCCTGCCCGAGCAGGCCGAGCGCTGCAAGACGCCCGCCGATTTCCTCGCGCTGGTCAACGGCGCCCTGAAGACGGGAGTGTGACATGGCAGGGCACACCGACAACGAGATCACCATCGCCGCCCCGATGGAGCTGGTCTGGAACATGACCAACGACATCGAGAACTGGCCCAGGCTGTTCAGCGAGTACGCCTCCGTGGAGGTGCTCGACCGCGACGAGGACAAGGTCACCTTCCGGCTGACCATGCACCCGGACGCCGACGGCAAGGTGTGGAGCTGGGTCTCCGAGCGGGTCGCCGACCCGGTCACCCGCACCGTCCGCGCCCAGCGGGTCGAGACCGGCCCCTTCCAGTACATGAACATCGTCTGGGAGTACGCGGAGACCGCCGAGGGCACCGTCATGCGCTGGACGCAGGACTTCGCGATGAAGCCGGACGCGCCCGTGGACGACGCCTGGATGACGGACAACATCAACCGCAACTCCCGTACGCAGATGGCGCTGATCCGGGACCGGATCGAGCAGGCGGCGGGTGAGCGGCGCACGGCGTCGGTGCTCGCCGACTGACACGTACGGACGACGGCGAAGGGCAGCACCCTCATGCACCACACACTGATCGTCGCCCGGATGGCGCCGGGCGCGGCACCGGACATCGCGAAGGTGTTCGCGGAGTCCGACAGCGGCGAACTGCCGCACCTGGTGGGCGTCAACCGGCGCAGCCTCTTCGAGTTCGGTGACGGCGTGTACCTGCACCTCATCGAGAGCGACGAGGACCCGGCGCCCGCCATCGGCAGGCTGACCGGGCACCCCGAGTTCCGCCAGGTCAGCGAGCGGCTCGAGCCGTACGTCTCGGCGTACGACCCGGCGACCTGGCGCGGTCCTAAGGACGCGATGGCGCGCTGCTTCTACCGCTGGGAGCGGACGCCCGCGGGCTGAGGCACCGTCTGCCGACGGCCCCACCGGCTGACGGCACTTCCTCCCCGCACACGTCGGGGTCACCGGGCGGAAACCGGGTGACCCCGACGAAGACGTTCCGGAAGGCCGATCGGTTGCCCCCAGCAATCGAATGCCGGCGTGAGAAGGGACACTGCGGAAACGGTGATGATTTCGCACGTGCGTCCGCTTGGATCTTGGGGGTACAACAGCACACCGGAGTCCGCCGTGCGTGCCCCGACGACCAGAAGAGAGGACGCACACCGTGGGCCGATCCACCGCCCGCCGAGCCGGCCGAAGAACCGGGCAGGACGGTGCCGGGCACAGATCCCGCTCGCGCAGACGCAGACGCCGCGGCCCCGTCCGGGCGGTGCCGGCGTTCGTCGCCCTGGGGGCCGTGCTGCTCGGGGCGGGAGCCGCCGTCGCGTACTGGCGGGACACCCGGCCCCCGGTGACGGACGACCAGGTGGCCGACGTCACGGACGCCCTGGACGCCTCGACGGGAAGGCCGTCGGCTTCCTCCTCCCCCTCTGCGTCCGCCTCGCCGAAGGTCTCCGCGTCGCCCTCGGCCTCGCCCTCCGCCTCCGCTTCCCCCTCCACCATCGCCATTCCGGCGACCGGTCCCGGCACCTTCGTCACCGCCCAGGCCGACGGCACGACCGTGGGCACCGGCAGTCGCGTGCGCCGCTACAAGGTCCTGGTCGAGGAGGGCATCGACGTCCGGCCGAGCGCCGCCGCCGCCGAGATATCCGACGTGCTCGCCGACGACCGCGGCTGGACCCAGGACGGGACCAACTCCTTCCGGCTGGTCAGCAGCGGTTCGTACGACTTCGTGGTGAAGATCGCCACGCCGGGCACCGTGGACCGGATCTGCGGCGCGGCGGGCCTGCTCACCCGGGGCGAGGTCAACTGCAGCGTCGGCACGGACGTCGTGGTGAACCTCAAGCGCTGGGTGCTGGGTTCCCCGGAGTTCGACGGCCCGATCCACGAGTACCGGGCTCTGATCGTCAACCACGAGGTCGGTCACCGCATCGGCCACGGCCACGAGACGTGCCCCGGCGCCGGCCGGCCCGCGCCGGCGATGATGCAGCAGATCAAGGGCCTCAAGGGGTGCGTGGCCAACGCCTGGCCGTACGACGAGGACGGCGACTACCTGGGCGGCCCGTCGGTGCCCTGAGCCGTCGGCGGGGCCTGTTCGGCGGACGGTTCGCGGGACAGGCCGCGGAGACGAGGGCGATGATCGCTCCATGACCACCACACCGCGCTTCGATCCCCGTACCCTGCTGGCCGAGAGCCGGCTCGGTGTCCTGGCGACGATCAAGTCGGACGGCCGCCCGCAGCTCTCCCCCGTGATGCCCGCCTACGACCCGGAGGCCGACGTCATCCGGGTGTCGACGCGCGAGGGACTCGCCAAGACGGCGAACCTGCGCCGGGACCCGCGGGCCACGCTGGAGGTGACCGCCCCGGACGGCAGGTCCTGGGCCACCGCCGAGGGCGTCGCCACCCTCACCGGGCCGGGCACCGACCCGCACGGGCCGGAGGTCGAGGCGCTGGTGGAGTACTACCGCGCCGCGTCCGGGGAGCACCCGGACTGGGACGAGTACCGGGCGACGATGGTGTCCGACCGCCGGGTGCTGCTCACCATCACGGTCGAGCGCGTGTACGGCGCCGACATCGGCTGACCGGGACGGGGCCGGGGACCGGGGCCGAACCGGGACCGGCGTCGCGGCGGGCCTCTCCCGGGTTCCGCAAGTTCCGTGCCGGAGCGGTGATTGATCCGCCCGCCGTTTCCGTACCTCCTGGCGTACCGCTACGCGCGCGAGCACGAACACGGGCACGCGTGCGCGTCCCTCGCGTCGCCCCTGGAGGCACCATGCGCCTGTCCCGCAGCAGGATCGGAGTCGTCGTCCTGTTCGGTGCGATGGCCCTGACCCTCACCGCGCTGGCCTTCCCGGCCGTGCTCGGTCTGGACAAGCCCGACGGCAACCAGAGCCGGGTGGTGGCCAGTACGAAGTTCGGTCCGCTCACCGAGGCGGACCGCGACTTCGTGGTCAAGGTCCGCGCCGCCGGGCTGTGGGAGTACCCGCTGGGCGAGATGGTGATGGAGCGCGGTACGACGAAGGCGATGAAGACGGCCGGTGAGCACCTGGTCGTCGGGCACGCCGGTCTCGACGCGATGTGCCGCGAGATCTCCCCCGAGTTGGGCATCACGCTGCCCAACCGGGCCTCTCCGCAGCAGGAGGGGTTCGTGGCGACGGTGGACGCCAAGAGCGGCAAGGAGTTCGACTCGGCGGCGGTCAACATCATGCGGGTGACGCACGGCCAGATCTTCCCGGCGATCGCGAAGATCCGCGCGTCCACGAAGAACACCCTCGTGCGACAGCTGGCGGATCTCGCCAACGACACCGTGCTGGACCACATCACGGTGCTGGAGAAGACCGGGCTGGTCGAGTACGACCAGGTCACCTTCAACCAGACCGGCCCGGCGAAGCTGCCCCGGGAGAAGGTCACCCCGCCCCCGCCGCAGCCGGGCGAGCAGGTGCTGGTACTCAAGCCGCGCCCCGACCTGAACGTGAACACCGCCTCCCCGACGCCCACTCCGGCCCCGGCGGCCTCCTGAGTCCGGGAGCACCGCCGGGCGCGCACCGTCGGCCCCGCGGGTCCGGGCGCCGCCGCGCGAGCACGACCGGCCTGCCGAGTCCGGCGTCCCGCACCGGCACCATCACGACCGCGTCACGACCAAAGGCGCGGGGAACGGGCCCCGGCGCCCGCGCGTTCTTAGGGGTTGGCGGCCGACGGAGTCCGCCGGGCCATGACCATCCGGTGCCGGGACCGGTGGTGGGCGGGCCGTCCCCTCCTCCTGCCCTCGCCCTCCCGGGGCCGACGACAGGAAGAGCGGGACCATGACCGCTTCCGGACCGGGCAGCGGCGACACCCCGGACCAGCCGGACGGCACGCCGTCCGTGCCCGAATACGTCTGGCGGCTGTTCCTGGAGGACGACGAGCGCGCCATCCGGGCGTCCGCCCCCAGGGAGCCGGCCGCACGGGACCGGTTCCCCGGCCGGCAGCCGGAGCCCCCCGCCGGCCGGCCCGGCCGCCCGGGCCCCTCCCCCTCCCACTCCCCCTCCCCGCGCGCCTCCGACACGGTCGGCGAGGCGTGGCGTCCGGAGGACCGGTGGGCGGGTCATGCCTGGCGCGAGCTGGACGGCCGGGCCCGGGTGCGGCGGGCCGGCCGGGTGCTCGGCACGGCCGCCGCGGTCGCCCTCGGCCTGACCGCGTGGTCGCAGCTGACCACCGGCCCGGTCACCCCGGGCAGCGGCCCCGCCGAAACGATCGGGCAGCGGCTGGAGGAGAGCCCCGCCCTGCCCTCGGCGGGCTCGGGAACGGGCTCCGGCGCCGGCTCTCCCACGGACTCTCTCGCGGAGTCCCTCGCCCCGACCGAGTCGGCCGCCGCGAGCCCCGCCGTCTTCGACCCCGCACCCTCCGCGATACCCCGGGCACCCGCCTCCTCCTGAACAAACAGCCTCCTGGACACTGCAACGAGCCGGTGCTGCAGTGGTTCCCGTCCTTCGGCCCGATGCGGTTCGCGGCGGGCGACGCGTCCGCGCGGACACGGCGCTGTGGGGGCACCTCGGGCCGGGACTGGTCTGGGTGGCCGGGTTCAGCGCGGTGGGGCTGGTCGTCTTCAGGTTCCGGACGCGCGAGCGCACCCGCCGACGCCGAGCGGGTGCGCTCGCCCGCGGGCGTCAGGCGCTGCGCCTGCGGGACGCCGTCTTCTTGGCGGTGCTCCTGCCCGTGCTCTTGGCGGTCTCCTTGGCCGCGCTGCGGCCGGCGGCCTTCTTGGCGGCGCCCTTGGCCGCCGTCTTCTTCGCGGACGCGGACGTGGACGCGGACGTGCGGGACTTGGCCGTCGACTTCTTCGGCTCCGCCTTCTTCGCCGCCGTCTTCTTCGCGGCAGTGGAGGTCGACTTCTTGCCGCCGGTCTCCTTGGGGGCCCGGCGGGACGAGGTCTTGCGCTGCTGCAGCGGTCTGACCTCGGCCTCCTCGGCCGGCGCGGTCTCCTCGCCGTCCCGGGACTCGCGGGCCGCCCGCACGCTGTTCTCCAGCGCGGCCATCAGGTCGAGCACCTTCCCGGGTGCCGCCTCCTCGCGCGCCTCCGGGGGACGCTCGCCGGCGGCCTTGGCGGCGACGACCTCCTCGACGGCCTCGCGGTACTCGTCGTGCAGGTCGTCCAGGTCGATCTCGCCGAGCGTGTCCATGAGGGCGTCCGCGAGGTCCAGTTCCTGGTCACGCACGGTGACGCCGCCCTCCGGCGCGACGCCCTCGGGGGCCCGCACCTCGTCCGGCCACAGCAGGCCGTGCATCGCGATGGCGTCGCCGACGACCCGGAGCATGCCGAGGCGCTCCCGGCCGCGCAGGGCGAACTTGGCGATCGCGACCCGGTTGCTGCGCTTGAGCGCCTCGCGCAGCAGCGTGTACGGCTTGGCGGCGGGGGCGCCGCTCGCCGCGAGGTAGTAGGCCGAGCCCATCTGGAGCGGGTCGATGCGGTCCTCGGGCACGAAGGCCACGATCTCGATCGTGCGGGCCGTCGGGATGGGAAGCTGGGACAGGTCCTCGTCGGTGATCGGGATCATCGAGCCGTCGGCGTCCTCGTAGGCCTTGCCGATCTCGGCCTGGGTGACCTCGCGGTCCTCCAGTTCGCACACCTTGCGGTAGCGGATCCGGCCGCCGTCCTCCGTGTGGATCTGGCGGAAGGAGACCGCGTGGCTCTCGGTCGCGTTCACCAGTTTGATCGGGATGCTGACCAGGCCGAAGGAGATGGCGCCGTTCCAGATGGATCGCACGTGCAGCACCGTTCCTTTCGGGCGCTTCAAGGCGTTTTGTCCGTGTTCTATGAGATTCTCATGGTATGGCGCCGATGACGGAAGTGGAGGGGCGGCGGGTGGCCCTCAGCAACCTGGACAAGGTGCTGTATCCCGCGGCCGGCCTCACCAAGGGCGAGCTGCTGCACTACTACGCGACGACCGCCCCGGTGCTGCTGCCGCACCTGCGCGACCGTCCGGTCTCCTTCCTGCGGTACCCGGACGGCCCGGACGGCCAGGTGTTCTTCACCAAGAACGTGCCGCCGGGTACGCCCGACTGGGTCACCACGGCCGAGGTGCCCCGCTCGGAGGGCCCGGCGCGGATGGTGCTGGTGCAGGACCTGGCGAGCCTGATGTGGGCGGCGAACCTGGTGACCGAGTTCCACACCCATCAGTGGACCGCGGACGATCCCGGGGAGGCCGACCGGCTGGTGTTCGACCTGGACCCCGGAGCGCCCGCGACCGTGGTGCAGTGCTGCGAGGTGGCGCTGTGGCTGCGGGAGCGGCTGGCGGCGGACGGTGTCGAGGCGTACGCCAAGACCTCGGGGGCCAAGGGGCTGCACCTGCTGGCAGGGGTGCGGGGGTCGTCCTCGGAGCGGGTGTCGGAGTACGCGAAGGCGCTGGCGGTGGAGGCGGAACGGGCGCTGCCGAAGCTGGTGGTACACCGGATGACGCGCAGCCTGCGGCCGGGGAAGGTGTTCGTGGACTGGAGCCAGAACGCGGCCCGCAAGACCACGGCCGCCCCCTACACCGTGCGGGCCCGCGACGTGCCGGCCGTGTCCACCCCGGTGACGTGGGAGGAGGTCGCCGGGTGCGGGCGGGCGGAGCAGTTCGTGTTCCGGCCGGGAGACGTCGGACCGCGGGTGGAGGACTTCGGGGACCTGCTGGCGCCGCTGTTCGACCGGCGGCGGGCGGCGAAGCTGCCCTGACGCCCGGCGCCGGTCACAGGCGGGCCCAGGTGGCGCGGTCGCGGGCCATGGCGTGCAGGGCCTCCACGTCGGCCGGTTTCAGCATCCCGCCCGTCCGGGCCAGCTCGGGCAGCTCCCGGTCGGTGAGGACGCGCACGGAGCGGGGCGGGGCGGTGACGCTCACGTGGGCCGGTTCGACGAGGACGAGGACGGGGCGCACCTGTGCCGTCAGGGCGTAGGAGGCCCGGTCGGCGTCGGCGCGGACCCGGCGCAGCAGGGGAAGCGGTGCGCGGCGGCCCGGCGTCACCAGGGGGTCGTCGATCCGCACCCGCTGTCTGCGGGCGGGCAGCGCGTGGAGGGCGAAGAGGCCGCCGGGCCCGATCAGCAGGTGGTGGAGGCGGTCGCCGCCGGGCAGCGGGAGGGAGTGCAGGGTGTGCCAGCCGGCGCCGTCGAGGCGGTCGAGTGCCTCCCCCGTCGCCTGCTCGGCGGCGAGCGCGCGGCGGCGTGGGTCGGGACGCAGCCGGTGCGCCGGTCCGGGTTCGCGCTCCAGGGCGACCAGGAGGGCCTCGCCGGGACGGTTGGGGGCGAGGTCGTCGTCCGGGTGGAGGGTGAGCCGGGCCAGTTCGGCCGGGGTCGGGACCGGGGGCGGGCCGACGGCCACCTGGCCGGTGAGGAAGGGGGCCAGGGCCTGCAGGACGTCGTCCCTGCGGTCGTCGCTCAGCAGGTTGACGCGGGCCGCCTCACGGTCGTACCAGGCGACGTTCCCGCCGTCCGGGAGACAGACGTAGAGCCGTTCCCGGCCGTGCCGCCGACTCGGTACCACGCGCAGTCCGTCCACGCACAACACCCCCTTCCATGGGACCAGGAGGGGTGCTGCCGGGGCAAGAACCCGGCTGCGTTCGGGTGGAGTCGGGCAGGCCCTGGGCGGGACTGGGGAGGTGCCTTCGCGTACCCGTGGAAAGGTCCGGACGTGCCGGCTCCGGACCGGCCGTGGACGAGATCGTGCCCGGGCCGCGGAGGGGCGGGCACGAGTTCGGGCAGGCGGCCGGGCTGCTGGAGTTCGCCGTGGTGCGGGACGAGTTCGACCTCGTGCAGACGCTGCTGCGGCTGCCCGGCACGGCCCGGACGAGGGCGTCGAGCACCCTGTGTGCCCCCTCCCCGACGGCCCTGTGGACGGCACCCGGCTCGCCGGGGTGATCCGGCTGGCCCGGGCGGCGGGCGAGGCGCTGGACGGAGGCCGGAAGGTCCTCGTCCGCTGCGGTCACGGCCACGACCGCTCCGGACTCGTCGTGGCGCACACCCTGATGCGCCGGGGCCGCAGCGCCGAGGACGCGATCCGGGTGATCCGGTCCCGGCGCTCGCCGTGGGCGCTGCACGACGACCGGTTCGTGGCGTAGCTGCGGGCGGGTCTGCGCACCGTGCGGCAGCCGGAGGAGGTGGCCGAGTGGCCCGGCGGGCCCGCCCGCACGCAAAATGGCCTTCCGTACGAGAACGCGTACGGCGACGCCCGCGGCCGCGCGGCCGAGCCGACGCCGGCCGCCGTTCACCGATCGCCGGTCCCCGACCCCAGGAGTGCAGTGCTCCCGAGCCGCCGCGGGCTCCCCGCCCGCGTCCCCGCCGCCCTCGCGCTGCTCCTGGCGACCACGGCCGCCGCCGGCGCGCTGGCCGCCTGCGGGGACACCGGCGGTCTGCGCGCCGCCGGGGCGACGCCCGCCGCGCGGAATCCGGCCCGGCTCTGGCCCGGGCTGACGCCGGCGTCCAGTCCGGCGTACGACATCGGCGAGGTGGAGCACGCGGTGGTCGAGGGCGTCGCCGTCCCCGGCGGCGACATCCGCAGGGCGGACCCGGTGGCCGCGGTGCGGGCCGAGATCGCCGCGCACCCGGACGACTACGCGGCCGCGAAGGCGCCGTACCACGAGACGTCCGTGCGGATGGCGGACTGCGGCACGGACGGATCCGGGGAGGGCCGCTGCCCGGTGCTGCGGCCGTATTACCGCGACCTGACCGGCGACGGGCGCCCCGAGATGACGCTGGGGTTCCGGCTGCTGCCGGCGAAGCTGACCGCCGTGCGCGTCTACACCGTCGAGAAGGACCGGCTCGTGCGGGTCATGTCCTACGAGGACGCGGTGAGCGCGGTCGAGCTGGCCGGGCGGACGGTGATCGTGCGCTCGCCCTCGGAGGTGGCCGGCTACGAGTACCGCCTGCAGTGGACCTGGGACGCCGATCAGCGGGCCATGCTGCTGACCAGCGACGAGATGCTGCGCACCGACGACGGCGGACGGCACACGAAGCGGCCGTCCACGTCGCCGTCCCCCTCGGCCACCGCCTCGCCGTCCTCCGGTTCGTCGCCCTCCGCCTCGCCGTCCTCCGCCTCGCCGTCCTCCGGTTCGTCGTCCCCGGCGAGCGCCCGGTGAGGCTCGCCCTTCCCCGGTGGGCCGGACCTCTCGCGGTGCGGGCGGCCGTGTTCATCACCGTGATGTGCTGCGCGCTCGCCGCGCTGCTCGGCGTCCTGGTGCACGTCTCGGTGGCGGACCGGACCGTCGGGCAGGCGCGTGAGGTGGCCCTGTCCCGGCTGCGGGACGCCACGGAGGCCTACGAGGCGGGGGACCCGCTGCGCCGCGGGGCCGGCATCGATCCGCCGGGGCTGCCGCGTCGGCTGCGCGAGCTGGCCGTGTCGGGGCGGCGCGGCACGATGGTCGCCGACTACGAGGGGCGCCCCACGATGTGGGCGGCCGGCCCCGCCGACGGCGGCCGGGCGCTGGCGGTGCGGGTCGACCACTCCCAGGGCCAGGCCACCATCGACGGTCTGGACGGCACGCTGGTGTGGGCGTCGGCGCTGGCGATCGGGGCGACGCTGCTGGTCGGCGCGTTCGCGGTGACGCGGGTGACGCGCCGGCTGCACACGACGGCGCGGGTGGCGCGGCGGATCAGCGCCGGGGACCTCGACGCCCGGGTCGGCGATCCGCGCGCGCAGGATCCGACGCGCCCGCAGGACGAGGTGGCGTCGGTCGCCGCCGCGCTGGACTCCATGGCGGCGTCGCTGCAGGGCAAGCTGCTGGCCGAGCAGCGCTTCACCGCCGACGTGGCGCACGAGCTGCGCACCCCGCTCACCGGCCTGCACGCGGCGGCCGAGCTGCTGCCGCCGGGCCGCCCCACCGAGCTGGTGCGGGACCGGGTGGCGGCGCTGCGCACGCTGACCGAGGACCTGCTGGAGATCTCCCGCCTGGAGAGCGGGCGGGAGCGGCCGGCGACGGAGCCGGAGGAGCTGGGCGCGCTGGCCCGGCGGGTGGTGCGGGGCTCGGGCACCGGCACCCGTGTGGACGTCGTACGCGACGCGCGGGTGGAGACCGACCGGCGGCGCCTGGAGCGGGTGCTGGGCAACCTGGTCGCGAACGCGCACCGGCACGGGCGGGCACCGGTGGTGCTGACCGTGGACGGCGCGGTCATCACCGTGCGGGACCACGGGGACGGCTATCCGGAGTACCTCCTCGCGCACGGGCCGCAGCGCTTTCGCACCGAGGGCGGGACCAAGGGGCACGGTCTGGGGCTGACGATCGCCCTGGGGCAGGCCGAGGTGCTGGGCGCGCGGCTGGAGTTCACCAACCCGCCGGACGGCGGGGCGCTGGCCCGGCTGACGCTGCCTCAGCAGCCCTGACCACGGCACTTTCCCCGATGGCTCAGTGCGGCGGGCGGTGCGTCCGGGGCGCTCCTAATGTGGCGGTTAGTGACCCGAAGACGCCTGAAGACGGCGGAAGACGCCTGAAGTCGGCGAAAGACGACGGAAGACGCCTGAAGGCACCTGAAAACCCGTTCGCTCCCGGGAGGTACTCCCATGTCGCTCCTGTCCGCACCGGCCTCGCGCTCTCCCTTGGTCCGCGGCCTCGCCACCGCCCTCGCGGCCGGCGCGCTCGCCACCGCCGTCGCCGTCACGCCCGCCGTCGCGAACGACGACAGGGGCGGCGGCGAGACGTCCTCCACGTCCGGCGTCACCGGCGGGGGAAACGGCGGCGACGCGTGGGGCGGGGGCGACGGCCGCCAGGAGCAGGGCCGCTACCGGGGCGTCGTGACGGCGAGCCGGCTGGCGCTGCACACCTCGCCGGCCCGCGGTTCGGACGTCATCCGCTACGCCCGCCGGGGCGAGGTCGTCTCCATCTACTGCAAGACGCCCGGCAGCAACGTGCAGGGCAACCCCCTCTGGTACCTCCTCACGGACGGCACCTGGGCCTGGGGCGCGGCCCGTTACATCGACAACATCGGCCCCGCGCCGCGCTGGTGCTGAGCAAGACGGCGCGCAGACCACACCATTTGGGTAAGTTCCGGACATGACCAAGGCCGGAACCGGAACCGGACTCACCGTGGCACAGGCGGACACTCCCGCTCCCGTCGCCCGACTCCCCCGGCGCCGGGGCGTCGAACTCGCGCTGATCCTGATGGCCGTCCTGCTGTCGGTGTTCGGCTACTGCAACGTCGGTCTCGCGCAGCACGACGCCCTCCCGCCCGGCGCCGCCGGTTACGGCGCCGGGCTCGGGGTGCTCGCGCTCCTCGCCCATCTGGCGGTACGACTGCGCGCCCCGTACGCCGACCCGCTGCTGCTGCCCATCGGCGTGCTGCTCAACGGCCTGGGCCTGGTGCTGATCTACCGGCTCGACCTGGAGACGCCGGGCGACCGGGCGGCCCCGACCCAGCTGGTGTGGTCCACGCTGGGCGTCGCCCTGTTCATCGTGGTCGTCCTGCTCCTGCGCGACCACCGCGTCCTGCAGCGCTACGCCTACGTGTGCGTGGCCGCCGCGCTCGCCCTGCTCACCGTGCCGATCTTCTTCCCGGCGGTGAACGGCGCCCGCATCTGGATCCGGATCGAGGGCTTCTCCATCCAGCCCGGCGAGTTCGCGAAGGTGCTGCTCGCGGTGTTCTTCGCCGCGTACCTGGCCGCCAACCGCAGCGCGCTGGCGTACGCGGGGCGCCGGGTGTGGCGGCTGCAGCTGCCCACCGGGCGCGTGCTCGGCCCGATCGTGGCGGTGTGGCTGGTCAGCGTCGGCGTCCTGGTCCTGGAGCGGGACCTGGGCACCTCGCTCCTCTTCTTCGGCCTGTTCGTGGTCCTGCTCTACGTCGCCACCGGCCGCACCGGCTGGATCGCCGTCGGCCTGCTGCTGGCCTCGCTGGGCGCGGTGGCCGTGGGCTGGCTGGAGCCGCACGTGCACAGCCGGGTGGAGGACTGGCTGCACCCCTTCGCGTCCATCGAGGCGGGCCGGGGCCCCAACCAGCTCGCCCAGTCCCTCTTCGCCTTCGCGGCGGGCGGGGTGACCGGCACGGGTCTCGGGCTCGGGCACTCCGTGCTGATCGGTTTCGCCGTCAAGTCGGACTTCATCCTGGCGACGGCCGGGGAGGAGCTGGGCTTCCTCGGACTGACCGCGGTGTTCCTGCTGTACGGGCTGCTGGTGGAGCGCGGCTACCGGGCGGGCCTGGGCGCCCGCGACCCCTTCGGGCGGCTGCTGGCGGTCGGGCTCTCCTCGATCGTGGCGCTCCAGGTGTTCGTCATCGCGGGCGGGGTGACCGGGCTGATCCCGTTGACCGGCATGGCGATGCCGTTCCTGGCGCAGGGCGGGTCCTCGGTCGTCACCAACTGGGCGATCGTGGCCCTGCTGATCCGGGTGAGCCACGCGGCCCGGCGCGGGACGCCCTCGTGACCCGGAACATCCGGCACGCGGCCGTCTTCTGCGCGCTGCTGCTGGTCGCGCTGGTGGTCAACGCGGCCCGGGTGCAGATCGTGCAGAAGCCGGAGTACGACGACAACCCGGCCAACCGCCGCCCCGACATCGCCCGCTACCAGCAGCCGCGCGGCGACATCCTGGTCGGCGGCAGGGCCGTCACCGGCTCCCGGGACACCGGCGAGCACCTGCGCTTCGAGCGGACCTACGCCGACGGCCCGATGTACGCGCCGATCACCGGCTTCGCCTCGCAGGCGTACGGGACGACGCTCCTGGAGCACGCCGAGGACGGCCTGCTGTCCGGCGCCGACCCGATGCTCGCGCCGCTCCCGCTGTGGAACGACGTCACGGGCGCCCACAACCCTGGCGGCGACGTGGTGACGACGATCGACGGGGCCGCGCAGCGGGCGGCGTACGAGGGGCTCGGCGGGCGCAAGGGGGCGGTGGCCGCGATCGAGCCGGCCACGGGCCGCGTCCTAGCCCTGGTCTCCACGCCCTCCTACGACCCCCAGGTGCTGTCCGGCAACAGCGCGGCCGCCACCCGCGCCTGGAACCGGCTGAACGCCGACCCGGACAAGCCGATGCTCAACCGGGCGGTGAGCCGGACCTATCCGCCGGGTTCGACGTTCAAGGTGGTCACCGCCGCGGCGGCGCTGGACGCGGGCGTGGTCCGCGACCTGGACGCGCCGACCCGCTCCCCCGACCCGTACACCCTGCCGGGGACGCGGACGAAGCTCACCAACGAGGCCGACGGGTGCCGGAACGCCTCGCTGCGGGAGGCGTTCGAGTGGTCCTGCAACACGGTGTTCGCCAAGCTCGGCGTGGACGTGGGCGTGCGCGGCATGACGGCGATGGCGGAGGCCTTCGGCTTCAACGACGACGGGCTGCGGGTCCCCTTCCCGGTCGCGCGGAGCACCTTCGACACGACGGTGGACCGGGCGCAGCTCGGCCTGTCGTCGATCGGGCAGTACAACACCCGGGCGACTCCGCTGCAGATGGCGATGGTGGCGGCGGCTGTGGCGGGCGGCGGCCAGGTGCGCTCGCCGTACCTGGTGGAGCGGACGCTGCGGGCGGGCGGCAGCCTGGTGGCGGCGGCCGGGTCGCGTCCTTCCCGGGAGGTGATGCGGCCCTCGACGGCGGCCCTGCTCAAGGAGCTGATGACGGGCGTCGTGGACAACGGCACCGGCTCGAAGGCCGCGATCCCGGGGGCCACCGTGGGCGGCAAGACCGGCACCGCCCAGCACGGCGTCGGCAACTCGGGCTCGCCGTACGCGTGGTTCGTCTCCTGGGCGCGAGGCGACGGGGACATGGAGCCGAAAGTCGCGGTGGCGGTGGTGGTCGAGGGCTCGGCGGCGGACCGGGAGGGCGTCAGCGGGGGCGGGCTGGCGGCGCCGATCGCCCGGGCGGTGATGGAGGCGGTGCTCGCTGGATGAGACGGGGGTACCACCTCCCGAGCCGCCCGACCTAACGTTCGGTCCATGACTGACGACGCCGTGTACGAACTCGCCCAGGTCAACATCGCCCGCCTCAAGGCCCCCCTGGACTCACCGCAGTTGAAGGACTTCGTGGACGCGCTCGACCCGGTGAACGCGTCCGCCGACGCGGCGGACGGCTTCGTCTGGCGTCTGCAGAGCGAGGGCGGCGACGCGACCGACATCCCGGTCTTCGGGGACTCCTGGCTGATCGTCAACCTGACGGTGTGGCGGGACGCGAACGCACTGACGGCGTTCATGTACCAGGGGCGGCACCGGGAGATGCTGGCGCGGCGCCGGGAGTGGTTCGACAGGCCGACGGAGGCCGTCACGACCCTGTGGTGGGTGCCGGCGGGCCACCGCCCGACGGTCGCGGAGGCGGAGTCCCGGCTGCTCCACCTGCGCACCCACGGGCCGACACCGTACGCCTTCACGCTGCGGACGTCCTACCCGGCGGGGGCGTCGGCGCCCCTGCTCGGCGACGTACCGGAGGGGCTGGGCTGCTCGCTCTGAGAACCTGAGCAGGTCTCACTTCTTTACTCGCAGTCAACAAGTTGCGCGCAGGGGATTGACGAGCTTGCTGACAAGCAGTCTCATAAGACGCAGCACGCTGGAGTGACCGCGGGTAACACGATCCGTTCGACGAGGTGGGACACAGCCATGACGACCCTGACGGAAGCCGACGCGCTCGAGGGCCTGCGCGACGCGCTCGGCCTGCTCAAGGACCGGGAGCAGGTGGCCGAACGGCTGCTCGACTCGTCCGCCAAGCACTCCTTCGACCCGGACAAGGAGCTGGACTGGGACG
Source organism: Streptomyces sp. CCM_MD2014 (assembly GCF_000772045.1). Taxonomy (GTDB): domain Bacteria; phylum Actinomycetota; class Actinomycetes; order Streptomycetales; family Streptomycetaceae; genus Streptomyces; species Streptomyces salinarius. Next base: position 2,956,294 of record NZ_CP009754.1, read on the forward strand.
CGCCGTTCGAGGACGGCAAGTGGTTCTGGCCGCCGGAGCTGGTGTCGCTGTACGACACCCCGCTGTGGCGGCGGATGAGCGAGGAGCAGCGCATCCTCCTCTCCCAGCACGAGGCCGCCGCGCTCGCCTCGCTCGGCATCTGGTTCGAGCTGATCCTGATGCAGCTCCTGGTCCGGCACATCTACGACAAGGCGGCGACGAGCGCCCACGTGCGCTACGCGCTGACCGAGATCGAGGACGAGTGCCGGCACTCGAAGATGTTCGCCCGGCTGATATCCCGCGGCGAGACGCCCTGGTACCCGGTGAGCCCGGTCCACCAGCACCTCGGCCGCCTCTTCAAGACGATCTCCACCACGCCCGGCTCCTTCACCGCCACGCTGCTCGGCGAGGAGGTCCTGGACTGGATGCAGCGGCTGACCTTCCCGGACGAGCGGGTCCAGCCGCTGATCCGGGGCGTCACGCGCATCCACGTCGTCGAGGAGGCCCGGCACGTGCGCTACGCCCGCGAGGAGCTGCGCCGGCAGATGGTGACGGCACCGAAGTGGTCGCAGGAGTTCACCCGGGTCACCTCCGGCGAGTTCGCCCGCGTCTTCTCCGTCGCCTTCATCAACCCGGAGGTGTACACGAACGTCGGCCTGGACAAGCGCGAGGCCCTGGCCCAGGTCAAGGCGAGCGGCCACCGCAAGGAGATCATGCAGACCGGCGCGAAGCGCCTGACCGACTTCCTGGACGACATCGGCGTCCTGCGCGGCGTCGGCCGGAAGCTGTGGCGGTCCTCGGGGCTGCTCGCGTAAGCCCCTCGGCCGCCCCCGCGACGCCGGGCCACGCGGTTACCCTGCGGACATGAATCCGCAGGCCTCCACCCCCGCCTACCGCCGCCTCAGCGTCGAGGAGCGCCGCCTCCAGTTGCTGGACGCGGCGCTCGCCCTCTTCGCGCACCGGCCCCCGGAGGAGGTCTCCCTGGACGACGTGGCCGAGCAGGCCGGGGTCTCCCGGCCGCTGGTGTACCGGTACTTCCCCGGCGGCAAGCAGCAGTTGTACGAGGCCGCGCTCGGCTCCGCCGCCGACGAGCTCCGCCTGTGCTTCGACGAGCCCCGCGTGGGACCGCTGCTGGCCCGGCTCTCCCGCGCCCTGGACCGCTACCTCGCCTTCGTCGACGAGCACGACACCGGCTTCAGCGCCCTGCTGCGCGGCGGCAGCGTGGTCGAGACCTCGCAGACCTCGGGCATCGTCGACGGCGTACGCCGGGCCGCCGCCGACCACATCATGAGCCACCTGGACGTCGCCGACCCCGGACCCCGGCTGCGCATGACGGTCCGGATGTGGATCACTGCGGTGGAGGCGGCCTCACTGATCTGGCTGGACGAGGACAAGCAGCCGCCCCTCGACGAACTGCGGGAGTGGCTGGTGGAGCAGTTCCTCGCCGTGCTGACGGTCACCGCCCGCCGCGACCCGCAGACCGCGACCCTGGTCGAGGCGCTGTCGGCGGACCTCTGAGACCGGACCCCGGTCGCCGGCCCGGGCGCCGGCCGCCGGCACCGGTGCGCCGATCGCCGACACTGGTCCCGTGAAGAGCGAAGACACCCCCTTCGAGGGCGGCCCCATGGACGGACGCGTACTGCCCGTCCTGGTCGGGATGACCGGGCACCCGCCGAAGACGTACCGCATCCCCGTACCGGACCCGGACGGCGGCCCGGCCACCGTGCTCGTGTACCGGAGGGAGCCCCGGGACCCCCGGGGCGGACTCCGGTTCGCCCGGTGGAAGTACACGTACGACCCCTCGGGCAGGAAGGGCTCCGGCCGGAAGTGGCCCTGGTCGAAACCGGACCGCCCGGCGGCCGCCGATCCAGACGCCACGCCGCACGGCAAGCCGGACGACGCGGACGGGTGACCCCGTTGCGCCGGTCCGCGCACACTCGGCGCGCGAAGCCCGCGGACCCGCCACATGCTCGCCGTGCGAAGCGGACCCACCGCCTCGCACGGGAGGTGATGATGTGTCAGGAAGGCTTACGCGTCTGGCGTGTACGGCGGCACTCGCGGCCGGGATCGTCCTCGCGCCCGTGTCCGCCGCCGCCGAACCGGCACCCGCGACGACCGACGACCGCACCGTGGCGGACCTGCTGACGGACCTTCAGCGGCTGTACCGGGAGGCGGAGCGGGCCACCGAGACCTACAACGGCACCGAGGAGCGGCTGCGGAAGCAGCGTGCCGAGGTGCGGCGGCTGGACGCCGAGCTGGCGCGGGCCCGCACGTCCCTGCACGACAGCCGCGGCGCGGCCGGGCGGCTGGCCCGGCAGCAGTACCAGAACCGCAGCGACCTCTCCCCCTACCTGCGGCTGCTGCTGGCCCGCGACCCGCAGCACGCGATCGACCAGGGTCGTGTGATCGGCCGGCTGGCCCGGGAGCGGGTCGAGACGGTGGGCCGCCTGGCGGGCGACGAGAAGAAGGCCGAGGAGCTGGCCCGGCGCTCGCGCGAGGCGCTGGCCCGGCAGGCCTCCCTCGCCGAACGCCAGGCGAAGGAACGGGACGGCGTGCGCGACCGTCTGCGCGCCGTCGAGGAGCTGCTCGCCTCGCTCACCCCCGAGCAGCTGGCCGCGCTGGCGGAGCTGGAGAAGAGCGGGATCGCCGAGCAGCAGGAGCGCTTCCTGGCGTCCGGCGCGCTCGGCGACGACGCCAAACCGTCCGCCGAGGGCGACCGGGCGGTGCGCTTCGCGGTGGAGCAGCTCGGCAAGCCGTACGAGTGGGGCGCCGAGGGCCCGGCGTCGTACGACTGCTCCGGGCTGACCTCGGTGGCCTGGGAGCGGGCCGGGACCCCGATCCCGCGGACCAGCCAGGAGCAGTGGGCGCGGCTGGAGCACGTGCCGCTGGACCGGCTGCGCCCCGGTGACCTGGTCGTGTACTTCCCGGAGGCCACCCACGTGGCGCTGTACCTCGGCGACGGCATGGTCGTCCAGGCACCCCGACCCGGCGCCGAGGTCAAGGTGTCGCCGATCGCCGCCAACCCGGTGCTCGGCGCCGTACGCCCCGACCCCGGCGAAGAGCCCGTACGGCGCTACACGCCACCGAGGCTCCCCGCGGGGGCGGCGGACGGGTCGGACGAGGGGTACGCGGCCGCTTACGCTCCCGCGGCGCCCGAGACCTCGGCCAGGTAGCCCTCGGTCTTCGCCGGGTCGTAGAAGAAGTTCTCGAAGTCCGACGGGTCGTTGAAGCCGTTGGCGAAGCGGTCGGCGATGGGCTGGAGCTGCGTCGCCGCGCCGAACAGGTTGAGGATGTGCTCCGGCGGCGGGGCCAGCATGGTGTTGGTCCACTTGGTGACGTGCTGGGCGGTCTCCCAGTAGCGGTCGAACGTCTGCTGCATCCAGGCCTCGTCGAACTCCTTGTCCCCGTGCTCGATGATCGACGCGAGGTAGGAGGCGGCACACTTGGAGGCGGAGTTGGAGCCCTGGCCGGTGATCGGGTCGTTGGCGACGACCACGTCGGCGACACCGAGGACCGCGCCGCCGCCGGGGAGGCGGCCGACGGGGTTGCGGACGGTCGGGGCGTAGCGGCCGGCGAGGGTGCCGCCGGCGTCGGTCAGTTCGACCTTGGTGGCCCGCGCGTACTCCCAGGGGAGGAACTTCTCCATGAGTTCCAGGGTCAGGGAGAGGTGCTCCGAGGGGTCCTTGACGTCCTTGAAGGCGTCGAGCGGGCCGCCGGGTATGCCCTCCCAGAACAGGATGTCGGCGCGGCCCGAGGTGGTGAACGTCGGCATGATGAACATCTCGCCGACGCCGGGCACCAGGTTGCAGCGCACGGCCTCCGTGTCCGGGTGCTCGGGGCGCGGGCCCATCCCGTGGACGTAGGCGACGGCGAGGGCGCGCTGCGGCTCGCTGTACGGGGAGCGGGAGGCGTCGCGGCCGAACATCTGGACCAGCTCGCCCTTGCCCGCGGAGACCAGGACGAGGTCGTAGGCGCGGGAGAAGTAGTCGAGGTCGCCGACGGCCGCGCCGTGGATGACCAGCTGGCCGCCGCGCTGCGCGAAGGTCTCCATCCAGCCGGCCATCTTCACCCGCTGGTCGACCGACTGCGCGAAGCCGTCGAGCCGGCCCAGCCAGTCGATCGCGCGCTGCGAGGGACCCGGATCGAAGGAGCCGGGGGCCGCCACCGAGACGCCGAGCCCCTCGATCTTCGGGGCCTGGGACTCCCAGAAGTTCAGCTGGAGATCGCGCTCGTGCTGGAGCGCCGTGTGGAACATGCACTGCGTCGACATGACCCGGCCGGTGCGGATCTCGTCCGCGGTCCGGTTGGACATCAGGGTGACCTCGTAGCCGTGCGACTGCAGGCCGAGGGCGAGCTGGAGACCGGACTGGCCGGCTCCGACGACGAGTATCTTCCGCATGCGGTTCTTCCGCCTCCTACTCGGGGTTCGTCTACTCGGGTGTTTCGTCGAGCGCGTGGCCCACGAGGGACAGAAGGGTCTCGATGACCGAGATCCGGCGGCGCGCATCCATGATCATTACAGGTACGTGCGCCGGGATCGTCAACGCCTCCCGCACGTCCTCCGCCTCGAACAGCTCACTGCCGTCGAAGTGGTTGACCGCGACGACGTACGGCAGTCCGCAGCTCTCGAAGTAGTCGAGGGCCGGCCAGCAGTCCTTCAGACGCCGGGTGTCGGCCAGCACGACGGCGCCGATCGCGCCGCGCACCAGGTCGTCCCACATGAACCAGAACCGCTGCTGGCCCGGGGTGCCGAACAGGTAGAGCACCAGGTCGTCGTCGAGCGTGATGCGGCCGAAGTCCATGGCCACGGTGGTGGTGAGCTTGCCCGGGGTGGCGGTGAGGTCGTCGGTCTCCTCGCTCGCCTCGGTCATCAGCGCCTCCGTCTGCAGGGGCGTGATCTCCGAGACGGCGGTGACCAGCGTGGTCTTGCCCACGCCGAACCCTCCCGCGACGACGATCTTCGTGGCGACCGGAGCGCGGGTGGGATCCGTCTGCCAGGGCTGCACGGGCCCGTCGGTGTCGACGAGCGGGGGGACGCCGAACGCGGCGGCGTCAGAGACGACGGAGTCCACTGAGCACCCTTTCGAGCAGAGCGCGGTCCGGGCGGCCCGTGCCGTGGCCGGTCCCGGTGCCGTACACACGGATCTTTCCCTGGTCCGCCAGGTCGCTGATGAGGACGCGGACCACGCCGAGCGGCATCTTCAGCAGCGCGGCGATCTCGGCCACCGTACGCATGCGGCGGCACAGTTCGACGATGGCCCGCATCTCCGGCATCACGCGGGAGGTGAGGCCGCCGTTGGTCAGTTCCTTGCGCTCCTCGGCGGCTTCGAGCGCGGCGGTGCCGGCCGTGGCGCCGACGAACGTCTCGACGAGCAGGACGTGGCCGAAGCGGGTGCGGCCGCCGGTGAGCGAGTAGGGGCGTACGCGGGCGGGTTTGCGATCGGCGCCGCGCACGGGGAGGCTGCCCCGGCCGTTCTTGCCGGGTTTTCCGGGACTGCTGCTCATCGGGCGCTCCCCGTCGGCTCGGACGACTCGGACGACTCGGACTCCAGGGACTTGCGCAGTTCGCTGCGGAGTTCGGGGGTCAGGACGTGGCCGGCGCGGCCGACGAAGAGCGCCATGTGGTACGCGACGACGCTCATGTCGCACTCCGCGGAGCCGTGCACGCCGAGCAGCGAGCCGTCGCTGATCGACATGACGAACAGGCTGCCCTCGTCCATGGCGACCATCGTGTGCTTCACCGTGCCGAAGTCCATCAGCCGGGCGGCGCCGACGGTCAGGCTGCCCACGCCGGAGACGACGGTGGCGAGGTCGGCGGCGGAGCCCCGCGGTCCCGAGCGGGTGGTCTCGCGGGCCTGCCTGGCCTCCTCGTTGCGGCCGGGGTCGGAGGACAGGAGCAGGAGCCCGTCGGAGGAGACGACGGCGACCGACCGGATGCCGGGCACCTCCTCGACGAGGTTGGTCAGCAGCCAGTGGAGATTGCGGGCTTCACTGCTCAGTCCGAAGGTACTGGGCGCGGTCAACTGCTTGCCTCCTCGACAGTGCCCCCCGTGGTTTCTTCGGTTGTGTCCGCCGCGGCGTCCGGCACTCGGTTCTGTCCGGTGCGATCGGCGATCTCCGCCTCGACGTCCCGGCGGCCGGCCTCCGCCCCCCGGCGGAATCCGCCCAGGCGCCGGCGGAGCGCGTCGGCGTCGACGGAACCCGACGTGCGCGGGCGCGGCACCGCGGCGGGGGTGGTGAGTTTCGGGGTCCGCTTGGGCAGGCCCTTGTCGGTGACGGGGTCGGCGTGCGGTTCGGGCCGGCGGGGCTCCGGTTCGGGGGCGGCCGCGTCCGGTGCGTCCGGGGTGGCCGATCCGTCCGGGGTGGCCGGTCCGTCCCCGATGCCCAGCCCGTCCGAGGTGTCCGGCGCGTCCGGCGTTCGAGCCGCGGCTTCGTCCGGTGTGCGGTCGTGGGCGTCGGGGCCGATGGCGAACGGGTCGCGGCCGGGCTCCGGCCGCGTCTCCGGCTCCGCGAGGGCCGGGAGGAAGAGCGCCATCGTGGCGTCGTCGGGGAGATCGCTGCCGGGGGCGGCCCCGGTCGCCGGGAGTGCCGCCTCCCGCCCGGGCTGCGCCGGGGCGTCCCCGTCGGCGGACCCCGGGGCCGAGGTCTCGCGTCCGTGGCGCTCCCGGGTCGCGGTGTCCGGACCGGCGGCCGGCCGGCTCGCGGCCTCCTCGTGCGCGGACTCCGGGCCGGGATCCGCCTGGCTCGGGGCCTGCCCGCTCGTCGTTGCCGAGTCCGCGGCCTCCCGGCTCCGGGACTCGGGGCGCTCCGGCCCCGGTCCGGCGGCGCCGGGCGCGGGCGCGTCCGAGTCGGGTTCCGTGTGCGGCGTGTCCGGGACCGGTTCGCCGGAGGACGCGTCCGTGTCCACCCCGGCACGGCGTACGGCCGCCTCCGCCGAGGCCACCAACGGGTCGGTGCCGGGTTGCGCGTCGGGACCGGCGTCCTTCGGGGCGTCCGGGTCCGCCTGTTCCGACTTCTCCGCCCGCCCGTGCAGGACGTTGGAGTTGGCCTCCGCGTCGGCGCCGGGCAGGGTGAAGGAGCCGGTGCCGTCGGAGACCGGCACGGTCGGGGCCAGCGCGGCCGGCGGGGCCGCCGCGAGCAGGGGGGCCGGGAGCACGACGACGGCCGCGACCCCGCCCTGCTTCTGCTCCCGCAGCCGTACCCGCGCCCCGTGCCGGTGGGCGAGCCGGGCGACGACGTAGAGGCCGAGACCGAGACCGTCCTCGCCCTCCTCGCCCTCCCGCTCGTACGGCGCCTCCGGGTCGAAGTCGGTGAGGCGGGCGTTGAGCCGCTGGAGGCGTTCGGTGGCCATGCCGATGCCCTCGTCCTGGACGGAGAGCATCACCTCGCCGTTCTCCAGCAGCCATCCGGAGACCTCGACGGGCAGGTCCGGCGGCGAGAAGGAGGTGGCGTTCTCCAGGAGCTCGGCGAGCAGGTGGGAGAGGTCGTCGGCGGCGAAACCGGCCACGTGGGCGTGCGGCGGCAGCGCGGCGATGCGTACCCGCTCGTACCGCTCGATCTCGCTGACCGCGGCCCGGACCACGTCGACCAGCGGCACCGGCGTGGCGCTGTGCTGGACGTGCTCGGTGCCGGCCAGGACCAGGAGGTTCTCGCTGTGCCGGCGCATGACCGTGGCGAAGTGGTCGAGCTTGAACAGGGTGGCGAGCCGGTCCGGGTCCTGCTCGCGCTCCTCCAGGCTCTCGATGACCGCGAGTTGGCGCTCGACCAGGCCGAGGGTGCGCAGCGCGAGGTTGACGAAGGTGGAGCCGATGCTCTTGCGCACCACCTCCAGCCGGGCGGCGGACTCGGCGAGTTCGGCGCGCAGTTCCTCGCGGGCGTCGGCCATCTTCTGCCGCTGGCCGACCAGGTGCTTGCGGTCGGACTCCAGCGTGGCGACCCGCCCCGCGAGCGTGGCGGCGTGCGCGTGCAGGGCGTTGACCGAGCGGACGACCTGGGCGAACTCGTCGTTGCGGCCGGTGAAGGCGACCGGCTCCTCGGCCGTCGGGTCCTCCGCGCCGGCGAGCCGGGCCGAGCCGCGGCGCAGGACCGACAGCGGGCGGGTGAGGGTGCGGGCCAGGGCGGTGGCGATGCCGACCGCGAGCAGGATCAGGGCGCCGAGGACGGCGATCCGGATCTCCAGCGCGGTGACGTCGTCGTCGCGCAGCTGCTCCAGGGCCTTGACGCGCTTCTCGTACAGGGCGGCCTCGGCGCCGCGCATCGCGTCGACGCGGGCGGAGAGCGCGGCGTTCAGCCGCTTGGTGCTGGTGCGCAGGTCGCCGTCGGAGAGCGTCGGCTCGTCGGTGAGGCCGGCGAGGTACTTCTCGGCGGAGTTGACGTCGGGTCCGGCGACGGTCGCGTCGAAGCTGCTCCGCGCCTCCTTGGGGGCGCCCTCGCGGAAGTCGGCGAGGGCGGCGTCGGAGCGGACCCGGGCCTGCTGGGCGGCGGCGGAGAGCGCGTCGCGCTGTTCGGCGTCGGCGTCCGAGGTGGTCGACGTCTCGGTGGGCAGGCCGGTGATCGGGTCGATGACGGTCTGGGTGGTGCTGGGCACGCTCAGGGCCGCGAGCAGCAGTCCCCGGGTGGCGGCGGCCTGCTGGACTGCGGTGTCCAGTTCGGCGAGGGCGTAGGCGCCGGAGCCCGCGCGCGGCGGCATCTCCTCACCCAGCTTCTCGGCCAGGGCGTGGAGTTCGGTGATCGCCTCGGAGTACGCCTCGTGGGCTTCCAGGGCGGTGCTCTTGCCGGTGAGTGCGGCCCGGCGCAGCGCGGCGACGGCGTCGAGGTCCTCGCGCAGGGAGGCGGGCGTGTCGGGGTCGGCGCGCAGTTCCTCGACCTGGCGGTCGACGCGGGCGCTGCGCTGCTCGGAGGGCGCCTTGGACTCGGGGCGGCCGGCCGCGATGTACGGGGTGACCTCGTCGCGTTCGTCGGCGAGGGAGTGGGCGAGGGTGAGCGCGCCCTGGGTCTGCTCGGCGAGCGTCACCAGTTCCTGGGAGTCGTGCAGTTGGCCGGAGGCGGCCACGACCGACGGTGCTCCGGCCCCGGCGACGGCGGCTGCCACGACCGCCACCGCGACGATCAGGCGGTTGCGTACGTGGGTCGGGCGACCCTTGCCGACGGGGGCCTGCGGCGGCGGAGGGGTGGAGGTTCCGGCGGTGCCGGAGGTGTGCTCCGCGCTCCCCGCGGGGGCCGTCTGCTTGCCTGTGCGACGAGGCCGCGTCTTCTGCACCGGTGCTCGCATTCCTGACTCGTGTACCCGTGGGCCCGGGTGGCGCTCCGTCAACTGGCCGGCCGGGGGCGCGGGCACCCTCCGCCGGACGTCGGCACGTTCCCCGGCCGGCAGCGCGTCGGGCGGGGAGACCGTGTGAGCGGGGCAGGCCCCCCACCGGTTCCCGACCCTCCCAGTGCCGGTGGGCGGTGAGCGCGCATCATCCGACCCGCCACCCGAAGGAGTGAACCCCGGAGGGGAGTTGGGGGGCAAGTTCCGCTGGCTCGTGCCGCACGGTCGCGCGGCGAGCCGGTTGGACGTCTGCGACGGGCGGTGGCACTATGTGCCGCCGCGTGCCGCCGGAGAATGGAATTCCCTCCCAAATCCGGCGCCTGACCTGCGTCGCCTCGCCGATTCCGGGAGAAGTCGAGGAAGGTGCCAGCCTTTGGCGAACGCTGTGAAGGGGTCGTGCAGACTGGCCGGATGCGTACGGAACTCGTCTCGGAACCAGGCCTCGCCGACCGGCCCAACGAGGACTTCGCGAGCGTCGGACTACCGGCCTCGGGGCAAGGTGGTTCACTCGTCGTGCTGGACGGTGTGACCCCGCCGCGGACCGCGACGGGGTGTCTGCATTCCGTGCCCTGGTTCACGGCGCGCCTGGGTGGAGCGCTGACCGAACTGACCGTTTCACTCCCGGATCTCCCCCTCGCCGACGCCCTGTCCCGCGCCCTCGCTCGTACCGCGGCGGCACACGCGGAAACCTGTGACCTTTCTCACCCGCGTACGCCGCAGGCGACCGTGGTCCTCGCCCGCTGGTCCCCGGCCGCGGTCGAGTACCTGGTCCTGTCCGACTCCGCCCTGCTCCTGGAGGCCCCCGACGGCACCCTCACGGCCGTCCTGGACGACCGGCTGGCCCGGCTGCCCCGCTCGGCCCTGGCGACCGACGCGATGGTCGACGCCCGCCTGCGCAACAAGGAGGGCGGCTTCTTCACGGCGGCGGCCGATCCCGGGGTGGCGGCGCGGGCCGTGACGGGGACGCTGCCGCGCGAGGGGGTGCGGTCGCTGGCGGCGCTGACGGACGGGGCCGCGCGGTGGGTGGACACGTTCGGGCAGGGCGACTGGGCGGACTGCCTGGCGCTGGTCCGCAAGCAGGGTGCGCAGGCGCTGGTGGACCGGGTGCGGGAGCTGGAGCGCGCGGACGCGGCCGGCGACCGGGCGTTCCTCGGGCGCGGCAAGACGCACGACGACGCGACGGTGGTCTACGCCGAGCTGTGAGAGGGACGGAGCGCGCCGGTGCCACTTCTCCCTCCCCGGTTGAGGCCGGTGCTACTTCTCCATGCCGCGGTTGAGTTCGTGCAGCAGCCGGGCCAGTTCGGTCACCTCGCGCGGGTCCCAGTCGGCGAGCCGGCGGGCGTACCGGGCGCGGCGGGCCTCCCGGACCCGGCCGACCCGCTCCTGGCCCTCGGGGGTGAGTTTGACCAGCCAGGCCCGCCCGTCGGCGGGGTCGGGCTCGCGGGCGACGAGGCCGAGTTCCTCCAGGGCGCGCAGCTGGCGGGACATCGTGGCCTTGCCGACGCCGATGAAGGCGGCGAGGTCGGTGGCGCGCTGGCCGCCGCACTCACCGAGCCGGACCAGCAGGCCGTACGCCGACGACTCCAGGTCGGGGTGGACCTCCCGGGCCATCTCGCCCTGGTTGGCCCGGGCCCGTCGCAGCAGGACGGTCATCTCCCGCTCCAGGGCCAGGAACTCCGGTTGGTTCACACCACTGCCGGACAGGTGGGATTCAGCTCCGCGACCGCCGCCGTTCCCGTCTTCGTGCACGTCAGCCCCTGCCTCGATTTTCCGGTCCTGAAAGTTTCCGCCACCGGCCGCCATCGCCGCAGCTCGCCAAGTATTTCGCAGGCTTAGACCAACGGCGGCTCCCGGTCCTCTTCCACCCGCCGTTTCTACGTGCGTAGAGTCTTCACCGGACCTCCGGATGGCATGCGCACGCCAGTCCCGTGCCCTCCAGGGGTTCTCCCCACTCGCGCATCCCCCACCGAGCACCACCGAGCCATCGGAGGCACGTCATGCTCGTGCACAGATCCGGATCGGCCCGCGGGCGGCGGTTCGCCGTCACCGGGATCCTGCTCGCCGCGTTCTCCCTCGTGTTCACGCTTCCCGCCGACGCCTCGTCGTCCGCGGACGTCCCGCCGCGCGGCTCCGCCCACATGGGCATGGGCGTCGCGGCCCACGACGGCGAACACGGCACCCCCGTCCCGGGCCGCGCGGTCCAGACGGAGGGCGTCGACGTCTCCAGCCACCAGGGCAACGTCGCCTGGTCGACCCTGTGGAACAGCGGCGTCAAGTGGGCCTACGCCAAGGCCACCGAGGGGACGTACTACACCAACCCCTACTTCGCCCAGCAGTACAACGGCTCCTACAACGTCGGCATGATCCGCGGCGCGTACCACTTCGCCACCCCGGACACGACGAGCGGCGCCACCCAGGCCAACTACTTCGTCGACCACGGCGGCGGCTGGTCCCGGGACGGCAAGACCCTGCCGGGCGCGCTCGACATCGAGTGGAACCCGTACGGCGCCACCTGCTACGGCAAGTCGCAGAGCGGGATGGTCTCCTGGATCCGCGACTTCCTGAACACCTACAAGGCCCGTACCGGCCGGGACGCCGTGATCTACACGGCGACCAGCTGGTGGACCCAGTGCACCGGCAACTACGGCGGCTTCGCCTCGAACAACCCGCTCTGGATCGCCCGGTACGCCTCGACGGTGGGCACGCTGCCGGCCGGCTGGGGCTACTACACGATGTGGCAGTACACGTCGTCCGGTCCGACGGTCGGCGACCACAACAAGTTCAACGGCGCGCTGGACCGCGTCCAGGCGCTCGCGAACGGCTGACGGGCCCCATGGCACAGGGAAGGCCCGGGTTCCTCTCCGGAACCCGGGCCTTCCCCCCTTTCTCATCCGGTCGCGTCCGTCACGCCGCGACCGGAACCTCCGGCTGCGCACCGCTGGTCGCCGGTGCGAGCGCCAGTTCCAGCACCTGGCGGACGTCGGTGACGGCGTGGACGTCGAGCTTGTCCAGCACCTGGGCCGGGACGTCGTCCAGGTCGGGTTCGTTGCGCTTGGGGATGATCACCGTGGTGATCCCGGCCCGGTGCGCGGCGAGCAGCTTCTGCTTCACCCCGCCGATCGGCAGCACGCGCCCGGTCAGCGAGACCTCGCCGGTCATCGCCACGTCGGTGCGCACCAGCCGGCCGGACAGCAGCGAGGCGAGGGCGGTGGTCATGGTGACGCCGGCGCTCGGGCCGTCCTTGGGGACCGCGCCCGCCGGGAAGTGGATGTGGACTCCCCGGTCCTTCAGGTCGCCGACCGGCAGTTCCAGCTCGGCGCCGTGGCTGCGCAGGAAGCTCAGCGCGATCTGCGCCGACTCCTTCATCACGTCGCCCAGCTGACCGGTCAGGGTCAGCCCGGCCGCGCCCGTCTCCGGGTCGGCGAGCGACGCCTCGACGTAGAGGACGTCGCCGCCCGCGCCGGTGACCGCGAGGCCGGTGGCCACGCCGGGCACCGCGGTGCGCCGCTCGGCCGGGTCCTGGGCGGACTCGGGCACGTGGTGCGGCCGCCCGATCAGGCCGCGCAGGTCGGCGTCGGTGACGGTGAACGGCAGCTCCCGCTCGCCCAGCTCGTGCTGGGCCGCCACCTTGCGCAGCAGCCGCGCGATCGACCGTTCCAGGGTGCGCACGCCCGCCTCGCGGGTGTACTCGCCGGCCAGCTTGCGCAGCGCGCCCTCGTCGACGGTGACCTCGTCGGCGTCGAGTCCGGCCCGCTCCAGCTGGCGCGGGAGCAGGTGGTCACGGGCGATGACGACCTTCTCGTCCTCGGTGTAGCCGTCGAGGCGGACCAGCTCCATGCGGTCGAGCAGGGCCTCCGGGATGGCCTCCAGGACGTTGGCGGTGGCGAGGAAGACCACGTCGGACAGGTCCAGCTCGACCTCCAGGTAGTGGTCCCGGAAGGTGTGGTTCTGGGCCGGGTCCAGGACCTCCAGCAGGGCCGCGGCCGGGTCGCCCCGGAAGTCGGAGCCCACCTTGTCGATCTCGTCGAGCAGGACGACCGGGTTCATGGACCCCGCCTCCTTGATCGCCCGCACGATCCGGCCGGGCAGCGCGCCGACGTAGGTACGCCGGTGGCCGCGGATCTCGGCCTCGTCGCGGACGCCGCCGAGGGCGACGCGGACGAACTTGCGGCCCATCGCGTGGGCGACGGACTCGCCGAGCGAGGTCTTGCCGACGCCGGGCGGGCCCACCAGGGCAAGCACGGCACCGCCGCGCCGGCCGCCGACGACGCCGAGGCCCCGGTCGCCGCGCCGCTTGCGCACGGCCAGGTACTCGGTGATGCGCTCCTTCACGTCCTCCAGGCCCGCGTGCTCGGCGTCGAGCACGGACTGGGCGCCGCGGATGTCGTAGGCGTCCTCGGTGCGCTCGTTCCAGGGCATCTCCAGGACCGTGTCGAGCCAGGTGCGGATCCAGGAGCCCTCGGGCGACTGGTCGGAGGACCGCTCCAGCTTGTCGACCTCCTTGAGCGCGGCCTCGCGGACCTTCTCCGGCAGGTCGGCGGCCTCGACGCGGGCGCGGTAGTCGTCGGACTCCTCGCCCTCCTGCTCGCCGTTGATCTCGCGCAGCTCCTTGCGTACGGCTTCGAGCTGGCGGCGCAGCAGGAACTCCCGCTGCTGCTTGTCGACGCCCTCCTGGACGTCCTTGGCGATGGTCTCGGCGACGTCCTGCTCGGCGAGGTGGTCGCGCAGCTGCTGGGTGGCGAGCTTGAGGCGGGCGACCGGGTCGGTGGTCTCGAGCAGCTCGACCTTCTGCTCGGTGCTGAGGAAGGGCGAGTAGCCGGAGTTGTCGGCGAGCGCGGACACGTCGTCGATGGCCTGGACGCGGTCGACGACCTGCCATGCACCGCGCTTGCGCAGCCACGCGGTGGCGAGCGCCTTGTACTCCTTCACCAGCTCGACGACCTGTCCGGGCAGCGGATCGGGGACGGTCTCGTCGACGCGGGTGCCCTCGACCCAGAGCGCGGCGCCGGGGCCGGTGGTGCCGGCGCCGATCCGCACCCGGCCCCGGCCGCGGATCAGGGCGCCGGGGTCGCCGTCGGCCAGGCGGCCGACCTGCTCGACCGTGCCGAGGACGCCGGTGGCGGCGTGGGTGCCGTCGATGCGCGGGACGAGGAGGACGCGGGGCTTGCCGGGTTCGGACCTCGCGGCGGCCTGGGCGGCCTCCACCGCGGCCCGTACCTCGGCGTCGCTCAGGTCCAGGGGGACGACCATTCCGGGCAGGACCACTTCGTCGTCGAGCGGCAGCACGGGCAGGGTGAGCGGTGTGAAGGCGGCGGACTCAGCAGCCATGATCTCCCCTTCGGCAGTCAAGTTGAGTTACATCGACTCAATGAAAGGGAGTCCGTGATTGTTCCCCACGGGGTGTTCGCTCTGAGCGATCAAAACTCCGGGCCCGTGCACGCCGGGCACCCTGTCGGGTCAGCATCGCCGGACCGTCCGGCATTCCGCCGCCCGCCGAGTGCCAGGATGGGCCGATGCCCCTCCCTAACCACGACTTCCCCGAGGCCCCCGAGGTGCTGGACCGGCGCGACGGTCCGTACGGCGAGGTGGTCCTGCGCCGGCACGGGACACTGCTGCAGATCATCGCGAACGGCTGCTTCCTGATGGACACCTCCGACGGACGTTCGGAGCGGCGCCTGATCGACGCGGCGGCCGACGCCCTGGCCGCCGCCGGCGGGCGGACCGCACCGCACCTGCTGGTCGGCGGACTCGGCGTCGGCTTCTCCCTCGTCCACGCGGCCGCCGATCCCCGCTGGGGCCGGATCGCGGTGGTCGAACGCGAGGGCGCCATCATCGACTGGCACCGCACCGGACCGCTGGCCGCGCTCTCCGCCGGCGCCCTGGACGACCCCCGCACGGAGATCGTCGAGGCGGACCTGGTCGACTACGTCAATGAGACTTCCGACACGTACGACGCCCTGTGCCTGGACATCGACAACGGCCCCGGCTGGACCGTCACCGAGGGCAACGACGGGCTGTACGCGCCGTCCGGACTGGCGGGCTGCGCGCGGCTGTTGAGGCCCGGCGGGGTGCTCGCCGTGTGGTCCGCGCAGCCCTCTCCGGAATTCGAAGAAACCTTGCGTAATGCCGGTTTCCAGCAGGTGCGTACCGAAGAGATCCCCGTTGCCCGGGGCGTTCCGGACGTCGTGCACATCGGCGTCGGGCCTGGATAGCAAAGGCGCGGTGACTCCCCGTACGCTGCTGCCCTGACGCGGATCATTCAAGCGTCAAGCGCAGTCATGGGATCACCCCACGGATTCCGGAAAGCACACCTCAGGGGCGGGCGATGGAGCAGACACAGACCTCCCACAACGGCACGGCCACCCAGGGCGCCCAGCGCCGGGTCCTGGTGGTCGAGGACGATCAGACGATCGTGGACGCCATCGCGACCCGCCTGCGCGCCGAGGGTTTCCTGGTGCAGACGGCGGGCGACGGTCCGTCCGCCGTCGACACGGCCGAGGCGTGGCAGCCCGACCTGCTGATCCTCGACATCATGCTGCCCGGCTTCGACGGCCTGGAGGTCTGCCGCCGCGTGCAGGCCCAGCGGCCGGTGCCGGTGCTGATGCTCACCGCGCGCGACGACGAGACGGACATGCTGGTCGGCCTCGGCGTCGGCGCCGACGACTACATGACCAAGCCGTTCTCGATGCGCGAGCTGGCCGCCCGCGTGCACGTGCTGCTGCGGCGGGTCGAGCGCGCCGTGGTGGCCGCCTCCACCCCGCGCAGCGGCATCCTGCGCCTGGGCGAGCTGGAGATCGACCACGCGCAGCGCCGGGTGCGGGTGCGCAGCGAGGACGTCCACCTCACGCCGACCGAGTTCGACCTGCTGGTCTGCCTGGCCAACACCCCGCGCGCCGTGCTCTCCCGCGAGCAGCTCCTCGCCGAGGTGTGGGACTGGGCGGACGCCTCCGGCACCCGGACCGTGGACAGCCACATCAAGGCGCTGCGCCGGAAGATCGGCGCCGAGCGCATCCGCACCGTGCACGGCGTGGGCTACGCGCTGGAGACGCCGACGCCATGAGCCGGGGACGGGAAGCCGCACGGAGGAACCCCGGCCCCCGGAGAACCGGGGATCTCTGGGGTGGCGTACGCCCGTTCTCGATCAAGACCAAGCTGGGCGCGCTGGTCGTCACGTCCGTGCTGATCACCACCGGCCTGTCGGTGATAGCGGTGCACACCAAGACGGAGTTGCGCTTCATCACGGTGTTCTCGATGATCGCCACGCTGTTGATCACGCAGTTCGTGGCGCACTCGCTGACCGCGCCGCTGGACGAGATGAACGCCGTCGCCCGGTCCATCTCGCACGGCGACTACACCCGGCGGGTAAGTGAGAACCGCCGCGACGAGCTGGGCGCCCTGGCCGTCACCATCAACCGCATGGCCGACGACCTGGAGGCCCAGGACCTCCAGCGCAAGGAGCTGGTGGCAAACGTCTCGCACGAGCTGCGCACCCCCATCGCGGGCCTGCGGGCGGTGCTGGAGAACATCGTCGACGGGGTCACCGAGGCCGACCCGGAGACCATGCGCACGGCGCTCGGGCAGACCGAGCGGCTCGGCCGGCTGGTGGAGACGCTCCTCGACCTCTCCCGCCTGGACAACGGCGTCATACCGCTGCGCAAGCGGCGCTTCGAGGTGTGGCCGTACCTCGCGGGCGTGCTGAAGGAGGCCAACATGGTGGCGTCGGCACGCGCGGGCATCGCCTCCGGCTCCGGCAGCCACACCCGCACCGACGTCCATCTGGCCCTCGACGTCTTCCCCGGCGACCTGACCGCGCACGCGGATCCCGAGCGCATCCACCAGGTGGTCGCCAACCTCATCGACAACGCCGTCAAGCACAGCCCGCCGCACGGCCGGGTCACCGTCCGGGCCCGGCGCGGCGAGCTGCCCGAGTCGCTGGAGCTGGAGGTGCTCGACGAGGGGCCGGGCATCCCCCGCTCGGAGTGGCGCCGGGTGTTCGAGCGGTTCAACCGGGGTTCGGTGTCGCGGCCGCACGGTCCGGGCAGCGACGGAGGCACCGGTCTGGGCCTCGCGATCGCGCGCTGGGCGGTGGATCTGCACGGCGGCCGGATCCGAGTGGCCGAATCCGAGCGGGGCTGCCGGATTCTCATCACTCTTCCGGGCCTGCCGTCGCGGTCCGGTTGACGTAGGGTTCGAAGCGGAGCGTCAAGATCCACGGCATCCGCGCTGGCGGACACGTGTGATCAGCCACAGGCCCGCGTTTTCGAGGCGCCGGGCCTCGGTCTCCCGATCCCTCACACAGCGGAACCTCGCTTGTTTCCCGCCATTTCCAGCGCCGAAACGCGGTCTGTGATGTGACTTACGCGACGATGAACGGGCCCGGTCTGACCTTCGGGGTCGGCAAGGCGTAGCCTTGATTCCCGCTGTCCACCATCTTGTGAAGCGGAAGAGGGCGGTTCTCGCCGTGTCGCCACAGTCCCCCAGTAACTCGAGCATCTCGACCGACACCGACCAAGCGGGCACCGCGGGAAAGAACCCCGCGGCCGCGTTCGGTGCCAATGAGTGGCTCGTCGACGAGATCTATCAGCAGTACCTCCAGGACCCGAACTCCGTGGACCGAGCCTGGTGGGACTTCTTCGCCGACTACAAGCCCGGAGCGGCGGCCCAGCCGGCCTCCGGCGCGGTGACCACGGACTCCGGCAGCACGCCGCAGGCCGCGCCCGCCCCGCAGGCGCAGGCCTCCGCCCCCGCCCAGCCGAAGGCGGCCGCCCCGGCTCCCGCGAAGCCGGCCGCGCAGCCCGCCGCCGCGCCCGCCGCTCCGGCGGCGAAGCCCGCCGCCGCCCCGGCCAAGCCCGCCGCCAAGCCGCAGGCGAAGGCCGCCGCGCCCGCCAAGGACGCCGACGCCGCCGCCGAGGGCCCCGAGCTGGTGACCCTGCGCGGCCCGGCCGCCGCGGTCGCGAAGAACATGAACGCCTCGCTGGAGCTGCCCACGGCCACGTCCGTGCGCGCGGTCCCGGTGAAGCTGCTGTTCGACAACCGCATCGTCATCAACAACCACCTCAAGCGTGCCCGGGGCGGGAAGATCTCCTTCACGCACCTGATCGGCTACGCGATGGTGCAGGCCATCAAGGCCATGCCGTCGATGAACCACTCGTTCGGCGAGAAGGACGGCAAGCCGACCCTGGTCAAGCCGGCCCACATCAACCTCGGCCTCGCCATCGACCTGGTCAAGCCCAACGGCGACCGCCAGCTGGTCGTCGCGGCGATCAAGAAGGCCGAGACGCTGAACTTCTTCGAGTTCTGGCAGGCCTACGAGGACATCGTCCGTCGCGCCCGCGACAACAAGCTGACGATGGACGACTTCACCGGCGTCACGGTCTCCCTGACCAACCCCGGCGGCCTCGGCACCGTCCACTCCGTGCCGCGCCTGATGCCCGGTCAGTCGGTCATCCTGGGCGTCGGCTCCATGGACTACCCGGCGGAGTTCCAGGGCACCAGCCAGGACACCCTGAACAAGCTCGGCATCTCGAAGGTCATGACGCTCACGTCGACCTACGACCACCGGGTCATCCAGGGCGCCGCCTCCGGCGAGTTCCTGCGCCAGGTCGCCAACCTGCTGCTCGGCGAGAACGGCTTCTACGACGACATCTTCAAGGCGCTGCGCATCCCCTACGAGCCGGTCCGCTGGCTCAAGGACATCGACGCCTCGCACGACGACGACGTCACCAAGGCCGCCCGCGTCTTCGAGCTGATCCACTCCTACCGGGTCCGCGGTCACGTCATGGCCGACACCGACCCGCTGGAGTACCAGCAGCGCAAGCACCCCGACCTGGACATCACCGAGCACGGGCTCACCCTGTGGGACCTGGAGCGCGAGTTCGCGGTCGGCGGCTTCGCCGGCAAGTCCCTGATGAAGCTGCGCGACATCCTCGGCGTGCTGCGCGACTCGTACTGCCGCACCACCGGCGTCGAGTTCATGCACATCCAGGACCCGAAGCAGCGCAAGTGGATCCAGGACCGCATCGAGCGCTCGCACACCAAGCCGGAGCGCGAGGAGCAGCTGCGCATCCTGCGCCGCCTGAACGCCGCCGAGGCCTTCGAGACGTTCCTCCAGACCAAGTACGTCGGTCAGAAGCGGTTCTCCCTGGAGGGCGGCGAGTCCGTCATCCCGCTGCTCGACGCGGTCATCGACTCGGCGGCCGAGTCCCGCCTGGACGAGGTCGTCATCGGCATGGCCCACCGCGGCCGGCTGAACGTCCTGGCCAACGTGGTCGGCAAGTCGTACGCGCAGATCTTCCGCGAGTTCGAGGGCAATCTCGACCCGAAGTCGATGCACGGCTCCGGCGACGTGAAGTACCACCTGGGCGCCGAGGGCACCTTCACCGGCCTGGACGGCGAGCAGATCAAGGTCTCGCTGGTCGCCAACCCCTCGCACCTGGAGGCGGTCGACCCGGTCCTGGAGGGCGTCGCCCGCGCCAAGCAGGACATCATCAACAAGGGCGGCACGGACTTCACCGTCCTGCCGGTGGCGATCCACGGCGACGCGGCCTTCGCGGGCCAGGGCGTGGTGGCCGAGACCCTGAACATGTCGCAGCTGCGCGGCTACCGCACCGGCGGCACGGTCCACGTCGTCATCAACAACCAGGTCGGCTTCACCGCCGCCCCGGAGTCCTCGCGCTCCTCGATGTACGCCACCGACGTGGCCCGCATGATCGAGGCCCCGATCTTCCACGTGAACGGCGACGACCCGGAGGCCGTGGTCCGCGTCGCGCGGCTCGCCTTCGAGTTCCGTCAGGCGTTCAACAAGGACGTGGTGATCGACCTCATCTGCTACCGCCGCCGCGGTCACAACGAGTCGGACAACCCGGCCTTCACCCAGCCGCTGATGTACGACCTGATCGACAAGAAGCGCTCGGTGCGCAAGCTCTACACCGAGTCCCTCATCGGTCGCGGCGACATCACCCTGGAGGAGGCCGAGCAGGCGCTCCAGGACTACCAGGGCCAGCTGGAGAAGGTCTTCACCGAGGTCCGCGAGGCCGTCTCCCAGCCGTCCGCCGCGGAGCCCTCGGACCCGCAGGCCGAGTTCCCGGTCGCCGTGAACACCGCGGTCAGCGCCGAGACGGTCAAGCGGATCGCCGAGTCCCAGGTCAACATCCCCGACCACGTCACCATCCACCCGCGCCTGCTGCCGCAGCTGCAGCGCCGCGCGGCGATGGTCGAGGACGGCACGATCGACTGGGGCATGGGCGAGACCCTCGCCGTCGGCTCCCTCCTACTGGAGGGCGTCCCGGTCCGGCTGTCCGGCCAGGACTCGCAGCGCGGCACCTTCGGCCAGCGGCACGCGGTGGTCATCGACCGCGAGACGGGCGACGAGTTCACGCCGCTGCTGTACCTGTCCGAGGACCAGGCCCGGTACAACGTCTACAACTCGCTGCTCTCCGAGTACGCCGTGATGGGCTTCGAGTACGGCTACTCGCTGGCCCGCCCCGACGCGCTGGTGATGTGGGAGGCGCAGTTCGGCGACTTCGTCAACGGCGCCCAGACGGTCGTGGACGAGTTCATCTCGTCGGCCGAGCAGAAGTGGAACCAGACCTCCGGCGTCACCCTCCTGCTGCCGCACGGCTACGAGGGCCAGGGACCGGACCACTCCTCGGCCCGCATCGAGCGCTTCCTCCAGCTCTGCGCGCAGAACAACATGACGGTCGCGATGCCGACCCTGCCGTCGAACTACTTCCACCTCCTGCGGTGGCAGGTGCACAACCCGCACCACAAGCCGCTGGTGGTCTTCACCCCGAAGTCGATGCTGCGCCTGAAGGCCGCGTCCTCGAAGGCGGAGGAGTTCACGACGGGCCAGTTCCGCCCGGTCATCGGCGACGACTCGGTCGACCCGGCCGCCGTCAAGAAGGTCGTCTTCACCGCCGGCAAGGTCTACTACGACCTCGACGCCGAGCGGAAGAAGCGCGGCGTCACGGACACGGCCATCATCCGCATCGAGCGCCTGTACCCGCTGCCGGGTGCCGAGCTCCAGGCGGAGATCGCCAAGTACCCGAACGCCGAGAAGTACCTGTGGGCCCAGGAGGAGCCGGCGAACCAGGGTGCCTGGCCGTTCATCGCCCTCAACCTGATCGACCACCTGGACCTGGCGGTCGGCGCCGACGTCCCGCACGGCGAGCGCCTGCGCCGCATCTCGCGGCCGCACGGCTCGTCCCCGGCCGTCGGTTCCGCCAAGCGGCACCAGGCCGAGCAGGAGCAGCTGGTGCGCGAGGTGTTCGAGGCGTGAGCCACTGACACCGCCCACGGCCACCACACCGTGCAGGGCCCGGCTCCGGAACTCTCCGGGGCCGGGCCCTTCGGCGTTCCGGACCCCGCGGGGGCCGGTCAGGTCCGCTGGGGTTCGAAGTCCCAGAACGGGCGCTGCCGGGCACGGGCCGCCAGGGTGCGCGGGTGCCGGGGGCCGAGGACGGCGGCCAGCCCCTCCAGGGCCCGCCGCTCGACGGCGTCGGCCTGCCCGCTCGGCCCGTACACGCGCAGTTCGGCCGCGAGGGCCACGCCCACGGCCAGCGTGAGGGGGTGGGCGGCGCCGAGGACGCGCGCCGCCGTGCCGGCCGTGTCCCGGCTCAGGGTGAGGGCTCGGTCCGTGTCTCCGGCCTCCCCGTGCAGCATCGCCGCGTTGAGCGCGCAGCCCAGCGTCCAGGGGTGGTCGGGCCCGACGGCGACGGCCATGTCTGCCAGCGAGGCGTCGGCGAGGGCCGGTGCGCCTTCGCCCTCGCCCGCCCGGTGCAGCAGCAGGGCATGGTTGGCGCGGGCTCCGGCCGCGTAGGGGTGGCCGGCGGTGAGCGTCTCCTCGTAACGGCCGACGACGCGCTCGCTCAGCACACGGGCCAGATCGAGGTCACCCTGCTCCCGGGCGAGGCAGCTCCGGCCGGCGAGCAGCATCAGCACCAGGGGATCGCTGTCGCCGAGAACCCGCTCCGCCAGCTCCAACGCCTGGCCGGCGTGGTGCGCCGCCTCGTCGGTGTCGCCCACCGCGTAGCGGCACAGGGCGAGGTTGTGCGCGGCGAGCAGGGTCTGCCTGCTGTGGGCGCCCAGCGCCTCGCGGACCAGCCGCCAGTTGGCGTCCTGCCGCGACACGGCCTCCTCGTGGCGGCCGAGCAGCCGGAGGTCGACGGCGCAGGCGGTCTCCGAACCCAGCGTCCACGGGTGCCGGTCGCCGAGTAGCCGGCGGCGCTCCCGCAGGGTGGGCAGGTCGACGTTCAGGGCGTCCTCGTAGCGGCCCAGCAGCCGCAGCGAGACGCCCACGTTGTTCTGGGCGTTCAGGGTGCGGGTGTCCTGGTCGCCGAGGAGTTCGCGGTACGTGCGGTGCACCCGCTCCGAGATCTCCAGTGCCTCCGCGTAGTGCCCGAGGCCGCGCAGGTCCGCGGCCAGTCCGCCGAGGGCCCGCAGCAGACCCGGGTCGCGTTCCCCGCGCTGCTCGCTCAGCTGCCGGACGGCCGCCCGCTCGATCTCCATCGTCCGGTGGAAGTCGCCGGCCGCGCGCAGCAGGTTGGCGTAGTGGTGGGCCAGTTCCCAGACGAGGGGGTGCTGGTCGCCGAGCAGCGAACGCCAGATCCGGGTGGCGTGGCCGCCGAGCCGGACGCCCGCCCCGTACTCGCCCGACAGATACAGGTAGCGCAGGCAGTCGAGGACGAGGGTCTGCACGGCCTCGTCGGTGGTCGCGAGGACGTCGGCGTACTTGAGGTGCGGCACGATCTCGGCGTATCCGGGCCACTGTTCGGGGGCCGAGGGCCGGCCGCGGTCCGCCGCGGCCAGGGCCCGCCGTACGACGTCGACGAGTTCGCGGCGGACCTCTTCCCGCATCGCGTTGTGTGCCATCTGGTGGACGACCCGGTGCACGTACAGGTACTCGCGCTCCGGTTGCTCCGGGTCCGGCTCCACCCGGACGACGGAGTGCCGTCGCAGCTCGCCGACGGCGCGTTCCCACAGCCGGGGGTCGGTCAGCAGTCCGGCGACGGAGTCGGGCAGCCCGTCGTGCGGCATGTTCCTGAGCAGGTGAACGGGGACGAGGCCGGGGGCGAAGAAGGTGCACAGCCGGAGCAGGACGACGGACTCCGGAGCGGTCTCGCGCAGCTCGGCCAGGAGGATGGACCAGGCGGTCCGGAAGGCCGGCGGGAAGTCTTCGGCCACGGTTCGCGCATCGCCCTCGGCGCCGTCGCCGTCCGCCAGCAGGGCCAGGTACGCGTCCACCGAGCGGTCCGAGTCGCTCAGCCAGCCCACCGTCTGGGCGAGAAGCAGCGGCAGGTCGCCCAGGGCCTCGGCGAGCCGGTCGGCCTCGGACGGGGTCGGACCGGACGTGCGGCGGCGGATGAAGGCGATCGACTCGGCACGGGTGTACACGGGGACTTCCAGCAGACCGGTGCCGTAGCGGGCCCACTCCGGGTTCCGCGACGTGACGAGAACGTGCCCCGGGCCCGTCGGCACCAGGTTCTCGATCTCCTCGGGCTCGTCGGCACCGTCCAGAATCAGCAGCCACCGGGAGTACGGCTCGCCGCGGCGCAGCGCGTCCCGTACCGCGCGCAGTCGTTCCCCGTACTCCTGGCCGGTCCGCAGACCCAGCCGGGGGGCGAGTTCGGCCAGCTGGCGGCGGCAGTCGGCCCGGTCCCGCGCGTTGACCCACCACACCACGTCGTACTCGGGTCCGATCCGGTGCGCGTACTCGGTGGCGAGCTGTGTCTTGCCCACACCGGACATGCCGTGCAGCGTCAGCGTCCCCGGCCCCGTACCGCCCAGCAGGTCGTGGATCTGGTCCAGCAGGGCCTCACGGCCGGTGAACCGGGTGTTGCGGCGCGGTACGGCGCCCCACACGTCCGGCGTGCCCGCCGGGAACCGCGGCGCGGTCCGTGCCCGCTCCGGGTCCTCGGCCACCGGCTCGGAGGACAGGCCGAGCCGGTCCAGCAGGCGCCGCTCGGCCTCCTCGGCCCGCAGACCGTGCAGTGCGGCGGGCGCCAGCAGGGAGACCTCCGACGGGAGCGGATCGCCGGTGACCGACACGGCCGCGAACCGGGACGGGTCGGGGGCCACGACCTCCCGCAGGGCCGCGTTCCACTCCTCGGGCGGATGCGTGCCGTGGCCGAAGTAGGGGGTGTTCAGGACGAGCAGGGCACGCCCGGGCCCCAGGGTCAGGTCGCGCAGCAGGGCCGCCGGTGGGACGTCGGCCGGGGCGCCCCGGCGCAGCGGCGCCACCCGCACCCCTCGCCGCTCCAGCCGGTCCCCGATCCAGGCCGCCCAGGCGCGGTCGAGTCCGGCGAAGCTGATCGTGACCGTCTGCCGGTCCGGGGCGGGTCGCATGGTGGCCGGGGGCTGGTGCGGCGGGCGCGCCCGTGCGACGGACCGCGGCCTGGGTCCGCCGGGGATCCGCACCGCCGCTTCGGCGCCGGCCGCGCGTATCTCACTGCGCAGCTCCGCCTTGCGGACCGGCACGCCCCACTGGTTGGTGACGGTCAGCCACAGTGAGGCGGGCCCGGGGTCCGTGCCCGCGGAGACCCGGAACCGGGCGGGGCCGTAGGTGCCGCCGAAGCGGTGCAGGACGACGTTCGGTTCGTCCAGGGCGGAGCATGCGAAGTGCGGGGCGCCGTCCAGAGTGACGGTGAAGGTGAACTCCTCCTCGGGGTAGGGCCACTGGGCCGGTGTGCCGTCCGGGGCGGGCAGGGGGCCGCGCAGATCGACGGTGACGAGGTAGTCGGCCCCGGCCGCCGCCTGCCGGGGCCACGCGACGACGGGCTCGATCAGCAGCGGGGGTTGCCCGGACGGCCGTCCGGCGGCGCTCACTGGCGGCCTCCCCCCTCGGTGCCGAGCGCGTCCACCGCGGTGAGCCGCAGCGCCGTCCTCGGATGCCCGTAGTAGTGGAACATGAACGCGTACAGGAGCCGCAGTACCCGTTTCTGGCCCACGACGTCGACTTGCCCGTCATCGTTGCGGACCCGCGGCATCTCCGCCAGGGACCCGAACTCCTCCAGTGCCCGCGCCCGGAAGCCCCGCAGCGTCCGCGCCACCGGGCGGCGCGGGTGCTCGGCGACCTCGCGCACCAGGCGCCGTGCCATCGCCCGGGCCTCCAGGTCACCGACCTTCCCGGAGCTGACGATGCAGCCGCCCGCACCCTTGCGCAGGAAGAGTTCCGCGAACCCGCGCAACGCCTCCTCCCCCTGGGCCCGGTTGTCCACGAACCGGCCGGAGTCGCAGGCGTTGAGGCAGACCAGCGAGCGGTCCCGACGCAGCGCCGACATCGGTTCGCCGTTCAGCTCGGCCCAGGTCCGGTCCCCGAGCGTGAGGCCCGGCACGGTGTCGCCGTAGGTGCCGTGACAGCCCAGGTAGACCAGCCCGGTGCGGTCGTCCTGGGTGTCGAGGTCGCTGAGGAAGGGCGTCATGAGCCGGTGCAGCCGGTGCGCGTACGACGTGAAGAGGCGGCCGTCGTCCGCCATGTCCTGGTGGAGGTAGCCGAGCACGCGCCCGTGGCAGTCGCCGGAATCGGCGGGCAGGCCGTCCTGGCCCGGATCACGCACGGTGGTCCAGCGGGCGACGGCGACCAACGCGCCCAGCGGGCCGCCCACCAGGTCCAGCGCGGCGTCCCCGGGGACAAGGAGCAGCTCCCAGGGCAGGTCGTACCCGGTGTCGTCCCACACGACCAGGTGCAGGTCGTCGCCGTGCCGGGCGCGGATCCTGTTGATCCAGTGGGCGAGTTCGTGCTGGTTCTCCGACCACAGGTGAATGCCCCGCAGCACCTCCGAGGGGTAGTGCCCCTCCCCGTCCTGCCGCAGCCGGGCGAGGCTGACGGCGGGAGCGGGGCGGCGGGTGGGACCGGCCGCGCAGTTCACCGACAGGTCGCCGCACCAGCCCTGCAGCCGGTAGCCCGGCAGCCCGTCGGCCCCGTCGGCGCGCAGGACGCGCAGCACGGCGAAGCCGTCCTCCAGGCGCGCGCCGGGCCGTGCGTCGGTTCCGCCGAGCCCGGCGGGCGGCTCCTGCGTCCGGCGCAGGTTCAGCACCGACGCGGCGGGGCGGCGGGTCACGGCCTTCAGTCCCGGCAGGGCCGCACGGAGCCCGGCGGTGCCGTTGCCCGGGAGTCTGCGGGACCCATGGCGCGGCTCACTCACCGGCGGCCTCCGCCCCGGACCCGTGCCGGCCGTCGACGACGATCGCCCCGAGCCGGTCGGCGAGGACGTACGGCAGGTCGCCGTACGGTTCCCGGCCCGGGTCGACGACCGCCACGTGCAGCCGCGTCCGGTCCATGGTCCCGATCCGGGCGGCGGCCTCCACCGCGTCCTCGACCCCCGTGGCGGCCACCTCCCCGGCGGGCCGTCCGGTGTGACTGACCCGCAGGGGTACGTTGCCGCGGCCGTCGGTCACGACCACCAGCCACGCCTCCGCCGGCCCGGTGCCCGGCCGGCGGAACAGCCTGCGCAGCGCCTGCGCCGCCAGTTCGACGCCGTGGGCGAGGGGCGTCGCCCGCCCGGCCCGGCGGTACAGCGCTCCCGGCACCCGGGGGTCCAGAACGCTGCGGGCCGTGAAGGAGCCCGCGCGCAGTTCGTCGGCCGCGTCCGCCGCGCCGACCTCGATCACCTGGACCGTGGCCCGGCTCGTGTACGCCCACTGCAGGAAGGGCGCGAGGACCTGCTGCCAGTGTCCGTCGTCCCCGGTCCCGTCCCGGCAGGTGTGGTCCAGGAGCAGTACCAGAACCCGTTCGGGGGCGGCGGCGCGCACGTTGCCGTGCAGGTCGACGGGTGAGACGGTGAACCGGTCGGTGCGCCGGGCCCGTTGGTGGACGGCTGCCTCGCGCACCGTGCGGACGTGGGCGATGTCCCGCAGGTCCGTGGCCCGGCGGGTGCCGATCACGATGCCCCGGGTGGCGACGGGCCCGGTGGTGCGCCGCCGGGGGCCGCTCAGCGGCACGGCGTCCCGCACGGCGGCCGGTTCGTCCTCCGGGTAGGGGTTTCCCGCGGCCGGGGAGGGAGCGACGCCGGGTGCGGTGCCGATTCCCTCGGCGGGTCCGGTGTCCAGCAGCCCCCGGTCGCCGTCACGTGTCCGGGGCCCGCCGTGCCCGCCGGCGCCGCCACGTTCCGGGAGGGTGCCGGGCGGGCCCGGCGCTCCCGGTTCCGGACCGGGCGGCTCCGGGTCGCTCTCCGGGCGGTCCGGCGCGCTCTGCGGCACGGCCACACCGATGAGCCGGGCCGCGGCGTCGCTGTGCTCGGCCGAGGCCGACGGGCGGCCGTCCAGCGCCGCGAGGGTACGGGCGAGCCGCAGGAGGGCCAGCTGCCGGCGGACCCCGGCGTCGGGTCCGAGCAGCTCCCGCGCCCGGCCGATCGCCGCGTCGCCGACGGGCACAGGCCGGACGCCTCGGTGCACCGCCGCACGCCAGGTGTCCGGCAGCCCGGCGAGCAGTGCCTCCCGTACCTCACCCGCCTCCGGTGCCGCGAGCGCCTCGCCGGGGCCGGGCGGTCGCAGCCCCGCCATCGACAGCCGCAGGGCGAACCGGTCCAGCAGGTGCCGGCTCACCCGTCCCACGTCGGCGCCGCGGCAGACGGCCAGCCAGCGGGCCCGGGGCCGGACCGTCCGGTGCGGCCCAGCGCGTGCGACGGTCACGACGTCGGCGCCGAGCAGTTGCACCGCGGCGCGCATCCCGGCCACGCTCAGCCGCGCCAGGTCGGGCACCACGACCAACGGCGGCGCACCGTCGGCGTCGTCCCCCTCGACCAGGGGGCCGGGTTCGGTGAGGACGGTGATGCCGTGCTCGCCGCCGCGGATCCTGGTGCGGGTCCACAGGTCCTCGTCCCGGTCCGCGGCGCCCAGCACGAGCGGCGGGCGCGCCGGTTCGGCGGCTCCGGCGAGTACGGCGCCGAACATCCGGGCGACCGGATCGACGAGCCGGGGGTCCAGGTCGAGGAGCAGCACCCCGGAAAGGGCGGGCTCGGCCGCCGCGCAGACCAGGGCGAGACCGAGCCGGTGCGCCGGGTCGTCGTACGGCACCGCGCCGGTGGCGGCGGTGCCGTCCACCGGTGGCCGGCTCGGCGACGCGGGCGGGAGGTGGGGGAGGCCGGGGTCGGCTGCCATCTCGGTCAGGCCTCGAAGAGGTCCTGGAGGCGGGCCTCGTCGCTCTCCCAGTCGAAGGTGTCGCCGTGCACCACTTCCGGGCGCCGGTGCCGCAACGCCATCGGCAGGACCCGCCGCAGATGCGCGGGGGTCACCCGGTCCGCGCCCTCCAGGGCGGCCAGTGCCCGGGCCGCCAGCACGGCCACGATCTCTCCGCGCTGGCCCACCGCCTCGGTCCGTTCCGCCGCCCGTGCGCACAGCTCCAGGACCCGGTCGGGGACGTCGACGTCGCCGACCCTGCGCCGGGCGGCCGTCAGCCGCTCCCGGGTGCGCGCGTCGTCCCGCCGTGCGGCGGACAGCCACGCGGAGTCCTCGCGTCCCAGCTCCTGCTCGAAGTCGAGCACCGTGCGCAGCAGCAGGTGTCGGGCGGTCGCGCCCAGGGTCTCGGCGGTGACCATCAGTCCGAAGCGGTCGAGCAGTTGGGGTCGCAGGCCGCCTTCTTCGGGGTTCATGGTGCCGACCAGCCCGAACGACAGGTGCTTGGCGGTGTCCAGCCCCTCGCGCTGCACGGACAGGTACCCGGTGGCGGCGACGTCCAGGATGATGTCGACGAGGTGGTCGTCGAGGAGGTTGACCTCGTCGACGTAGAGCAGCCCCTTGTCCGCCGCGTCCTCCAGCAGCCCGGGTTGCGGTCGTGGCTCGCCGCGGATGAGCGCGTCCAGGTCCCAGCCGCCCACGACGCGGTCGTCGGTCGCGTTGATGGGCAGGGTGACCGGCAGTTCGCCGTGGGCCATCAGGGCGAAGGCCCGTACGAGCGTCGACTTGGCCGTGCCACGCGGTCCCGCCATGAGCACGCCGCCGATACGGGGGACGACGTGGTGGAGCTCCAGTGCCAGCTTCAGCTCTTCCTGGGCCACGACGCGGGAGTACGGCAGGATGCGCGGGCCCGGCACCACGCGGTTCACGAACCGGCCCCGTCCGCCGTGCCGGTCGCCTGGCCGTCGGGGGCGGGACCGGGGGCGGGGGCCGGATCGGGGGCGGGGGCGGCCGGGGCTGGGGCGGTCTGCCAGCGGAGGGTGATCTGGAGCTGGGCCTCGGCCCCGCTCTTGACGAGGGTGGCCACCCCGGCGTCGATCTTGATCGCGAGCTGCATCTCGATCTCGTCCGGCCGCAGCCCCTCCTGGAGCTCACCGAAGCGCCGTACGGCCTGGGCGGCGCACCTGCGGGCCAGGTCCAGCCCGTCGGTGTAGACGTCCCGTGCCACCCGGACGACCCGCTGTCCGGCGCCGTCCCGGGTCACCTCGTCGCCGAAAACGAGGCCGAGCCCGTCGACGGCGGACGGGTCGACCTGCGCGTCGACCTCGACCGGTATGGGCCCGTCCGCGCCCGCGGGCACGGGTCCCAATAAGATCACCACACGTTCCCCCTGGCCCAACTCGCTTGTGTTACAGGTGTGTTGAGTGGACCCGTGTTCTTCCCCGGGGCGCGGGGGGTTATGCGCCCCGGGCCGACGGACGTGACCTTCCGGTCCCGTCCTCCGCGCCGTCAGGTGGTCTGGGGCTCGAAGTCCCAGTACGGGCGGTTGCGGGAACGGGCGGAGACGGTGTGCGTGTGCTTGCTGCCCAGGGTCGCGTCGAGGTCGGACAGTGCTTCCTGCTCGACCTTCTCCGCCTGCTGGCGGTCCCGCAGGCCGCGCAGGTCGGCCGCGTACGCGATACGGGTGGACAGCGTGAGCGGGTGGGTGCGACCGAGCGACTCGATGGCCCGCGCCACCGAGTCCCGGCTGAGCTCGGCGGCACCCTCGGTGTCGCCCACCAGGTTCCGCAGCGCGGAGGCGTTCAGGGCGCAGCCGAGTGTCCAGGGGTGACCCTCGCCGACGGCCTGCGTCATCTCGGCCAGCGCCTGCTCCACGAGGACGTGACCGTGCTCCCGTTCGCCGACGTTGCGCAGGATCAGGGCCTGGTTGGCGCGGGACCCGGCGATGAACGGGTGCCCGGCGGGAAGCATCATCTCGTAACGGGCCACGACTGCCTCGCTGAGCTCCCGCGCCTGGTCGATGTCGCCGTGTTCACGGGCGTAGCAGCTCTGGCCCGTCGCGAAGATCAGCGTCAGCGGATGGGTCTCGCCCAGCACCCGCTCACCCCGCTCCAGAACGCTGCTGAGCATCGCCCCCGGTTCCTCGCCGCGAGGGGCCCGCTCACCGAGGCGGTACCGGCACAGCGCCAGGTTGTACTCGGCCTTGAGGGTTTGCGGGTTGTCCGGGCCCATGACGAGGCGGTTCTCACGCACGTTCTTCGCCTGGAGGGACTCGGCGTCGGCGTAGCGCCCCAGCAGACGGAGATCGATGGCGTACGTGATCTCGGAACTGAGCGCCCACGGATGGCGGGCGCGCAGCAGTTGCCGACGCGCCTCCATGGTGCTCCGGTCGGTTTCCAGCGTCTCCTCGTAGCGGCCGAGCAGGCGCAGGGAGACGCCCAGGTTGTTCTGCGCGTTCAGGGTCCTGGAGTCCTGGTCGCCGAGGAGTTCGCGGTAGGCCGCCAGGACCCACTGGGAGAGTTCCAGGGCCTCGTCGTAGCGGGCCAGGCCGCGCAGGTCGCCGCCGAGGCCCGCGGCGGCGCGCAGGTGGTCCAGGTCCTGCGGCCCGCGTTCCTCCCTGAGGTGCTCGACCGCGTCGCGGCTGAGGGACTCGGTGCGGGCGTAGTCGCCCATGGCGCGCAGCAGGTTGGTGTAGTGGTAGGTCAGCTCCCAGATGCGCGCGTGGGTCGGACCGAGGAGGCGGCGCCAGGCGGTGAGGGCGCGCTCGCCGAGTTTGATGCCGGCCCGGTACTCGCCGGAGAAGTACATGTAGCGCAGGCAGTTCAGGACCAGGCGCTGGACCTTCGCGTCCTTGCTCTTGAGGACGTCCGCGTACTTGAGGTGCGGCACGATCTCGGCGTAACCGGGCCACAGCCGGGTCTCGGTCGGCCGGCCCGGGTCGGCCGCGGCGAGGGCCCGCCGTACGACGTCGATGAACTCGCTCCGGTCGGCGTCCGGCATGTCCTTGTGCACGATCTGGTGGACCATGCGGTGCAGGTAGAGCGACTCCCCGGCGGAGACCGGTTCGTCCAGGGACGCCTCGTGGGACTCCAGCCGGACCACCGAGTAGGTGCGCAGCTGGTTGATCGCCTTGTTCCACAGCAGCGGGTCGTTGAGCAGTCCGGCGAGCTGCTCGGGCAGCTCGTCGACGGGCATCTCCTTCAGCAGGCGCACGGGGATGAAACCCGGTGCGAAGAAGGTGCACAGGCGCAGGAGGTCGACGGACTCCGGGACGGTCTCCCGGAGCTTGTTCAGCAGTATCGACCAGGCGGTCTGGAAGGCCAGCGGGAAGTCCGCCGACACCTTGACCACATCGCTGTCGATACCGCCTTCGAGCAGGGCGATGTACTCGTCGACCGACAGGTCGGAGTCGTTGAGCCAGCCGGCCGTCTGGTCGAGCAGCAGCGGCAGGTCGCCCAGCGCCTCCGCCAGTTGGTCGGCCTCGGCCTCGGACAGGCGGGGGGCGCGGCGGCGGATGAACGCGACCGACTCGTCGCGGGGATAGACCCGGACCTCGAGCAGCTTGCTGTTGTGCTCGCTCCACTCGGGGTTGCGCGAGGTGACGATGACGTGGCCGGGGCCGGTCGGCAGCAGGTCCCAGATCTGCTCCGGCTCGTCCGCCCCGTCGAGGATCAGCAGCCACCGCGAGTACGGCTCCCCGCGGCGGAGCGCGTCGCGCACGGCTCGCAGCCGCTCGCCGTACTCCTGACCGGTCCGCAGGCCCAGTTTCGGTGCCAGCTCGGCCAGTTGCCGCCGGTAGGTGACGCGCTTCTCCGCGTTCACCCACCAGACCACGTCGTACTCCGAACCGAACCGGTGCGCGTACTCGGCGGCGAACTGGGTCTTGCCCACACCGGACATGCCGTGCAGGGTGAGCACGCCGGCGCCGGGCTCGGCGCTCTGCAGGAGGTGGTAGGCCTCGTTGAACAGCGGCTCGCGGCCGGTGAAGCGGGTGTTGCGCCGTGGTACCACGCCCCACACGTCCGGCATCGCGGCCGGGAACCGCGGCCCGCGCCGTGACTCCGCCGTGCCCTCGGCGGGTGCGTCGGGCGGCAGGTCGAGCCGGTCGAGCAGGCGGCGCTCCGCCTCCTCGGCGCCCATGTTGGTCAGCGCGACCGGTGCCAGTACGGCAGCGGCGGCCGGGACCGCCGCCGTGGTGACCGACACGGCGGCGAAACGGGACGGGTCGGGGGCGACGATCTCGCGCAGGGCCGCGTTCCACTCCTCGTGGGTGCGCGGTCCGAGCTGGAAGTACCACTCGCTGACGATGATGAGGACCCGGCCCTCGGCGAGCGTCAGGTCGCGCAGCAGGTCCACCAGAGGGACGTCGGCCGGAGAGTCCCAGCGCAGCGGCACCACCCGTACGCCGCGCCGCTCCAGCCGGTCCCCGATCCAGGCCGCCCAGGCCCGGTTGAAGCCTGCGAAGTGGATCGTGACCGTCTGCCTGGCGGTCCCCCTCTCGGCCGTCTCGACCGGCTTGCGAGCTCCAGACATGCAGTGGCCTCCAGCACGTAGTACCGCAAAATCCTAGGACTCCGGAGCGTCGCGCGTAAGTCCGCCGACCGACGGCAACACCCCCTGTACGGACGATCTTTCCGTACCCGGCCCGCGGTGTACGGGCATTCATCCGTTAGAGGGCGGGAGCGCGGACGCGTGACGCTGGGCCCACAGTGCGCGCGCGGAGGCCACGTACGCCTGTGCGCGTGCGACGTGGCCCCTGGGTGCGGGGTGTTCGGCCATCCGTTCGTGGGTGGCGGCCATCTCGTCGACGAACCGGCGCCCGCGCACCGTGAGGTCGGGCGAGCCGACGAGGGCGGGCAGGGCGGCCCCGACCTGGGCGCGGTAGCGCGCGTGCTGGGCCCAGGCCCAGTCCCGGTCCGGCAGCCCGCCGACGAGCGCCCGGCGCTGGTAGAACGCGGCCATCGCGAGGTGGGAGTACGTGCCCTGGAGCAGGCCGTCGTAGGGCCGGGGATCGGTGCGCCAGGGGGCGAAGTACCGCGCCGCGGGACCGGCCCGGTGGAGTGTCACCAGGTCGCTGAGGGCGGCGAGTTTCGCGTGCTGCAGTTCGTGGACGAGGGTGGCGGCGAGGGTCACGGCGTCGGGCGGGGTGCTGCTGAGGAGGGCGCCGAACGCCTCACGGCGCGTGGCGCTGCAACTGCCGCGGCCGGTGCCGACGTCGGGCGGCGTCTCCAGCGGGACGAGGCAGCGCAGCAGCGTGCCGGCCTCGGCGAGGCGTTGAGCGCCGCCCGAGCGGAGCGCGAGGG
Source organism: Streptomyces sp. CCM_MD2014 (assembly GCF_000772045.1). Lineage (GTDB taxonomy): Bacteria > Actinomycetota > Actinomycetes > Streptomycetales > Streptomycetaceae > Streptomyces > Streptomyces salinarius. Next base: position 2,989,996 of record NZ_CP009754.1, read on the forward strand.
CCGTGCCGGACCAGGCCTGGAGCCACCTCTTGCGCTCCGCGTCGTCGAGGGCGAGCGGGGTGCGCAGGTTGCCGTGGCTGGGGCCGTCGGGCAGTTCGCGGTACGGGTCGAGGTCGTCGAGCGGCAGCGGCGGAGCGGTCCGGGTGAGGCCGGGGAGGGCGTGTGCGGGCGTCCAGGCGAGGGCGCCTGACCAGGCGCCGACTCCGCTCTCCAGGTGGACGGTCACGTCGGGGGCGTCGGCCTGACGCAGGACCAGGCGGCCCTCGGTGCAGGTGACGTCGACGGGTACGTCCCCGGACCGTGCCGTGTGCAGCGCGCCGAGCGACGGGAGGGCGAGGACTCCGGCGCGGGCCGTGAGCCGGGTGCGGAAGGGGATGCCCGCCCCGGCTGCGACGACCGCGGCGATCGCGCTGAAGTGCGCGAGGTCGCGCCGCAGCCGTCGCGCCCGCTCTCCGTGCGCCGGCCCGGGTGCGGCGTCGAGGCCCCGCAGACAGGAACGCGCCCAGGGTCCGGTGAGCGGGTGGAAGAGCCGGGCACGCGCCGGGTTGGCGAACCACTCGTCCGCCGCCGCGAGCCGGTCCGCCTCCGACAGCAGCGCCCAGTCCTCGCGCAGTCTCGCCTTCTGGGCACCGGTGCAGACGGATCGCTCGGCCGCCTCTGCCGCGTCGAGCACGGCTCGCAGCAGCAGCAACCGCCGCGTGTCCTGGTCCCGCACCAGGAGCGCCAGCGTGTCGGGGCCGCCTTCGGTCCGGGCGAGTTCGAGAAGCGCCCGCTCGGGAACCACCGGAAACATCACCAGGCGCCCCCTCCGGTCGAGACCGTCCCGGCGCGGGCCGAGCCGCTCGCGACCGGCCGTGCGGAAGCCCCGCCGGCCGGAACGTGACCGGCCGGCGCCCCACCGGCCGGCGCCCCACCGGCCGACGCCGGAGGGACCGGAGTCGGAGCGGTTGGTTCCGCCGGTTCAGGGGGTTCGGGCGACTCGCCCGTGGCGGGTGCGGCTTCGGCTGGGACCGGTGCGGCTCCGGTTGGTTCGGCTTCGGTTGGTTCGGCTCCGGTTGGTTCGGCTCCGGTCCCGGCCGGGCCGGTCCCCGCCTGGCCGCTCCCGCCGTGGCCGGTCCGGGGCTGGTCCGTCGCGGAGAGACCCGCCGCCCCGGGCGGACCTGCCCCGGGCAGCCACCTCGCGGACGAGTCGCCCGTAGCCGCCGCACTCGCCGCACTCGTGGCCGCGGCGAGCCGCGAGGACACGTGGCGGATGAAGCGCTGGAGGTCCGCGCAGTACACCGACGGGTTCCTGAAACCGTGCCCGGCGCGGTAACGGTGCGCGTAGTGCCCGCCTCCGCAGACCCGCAACAGCGGGCAGGCCCGGCACTGTTCCGCGAGCGAGGCGGGGCCCGCCTGCCGGGCGGCCACGCCCGGGTGCCGCAGCGCATCGTCGAACGTGTGGCGGAACACGTCCAGGCCGGTCCGCGCGGCGCCGGGATAGGCCGACTTGAGCGAGTCGACCTGCTCGATCGACCCGTCGGTCTCCACCACGACCGCGTCGAACGGCGCGAGCCCCAGCGCCTCGGTGGCCGCGGGCAGACCCAGCAGAAGCGCCACGCACTCCTCGAAGAGCCGCACCCGGACCTCACGCCGCCCGGCGGACCACCAGCGGTCGAAGACGGCGCACAGCCAGTCGCCGTACCGTACGCCGGTCCGGCCGGGCGGCGGCGCGGACCAGTTTCCGTGCGGCAGCAACAGGTCCAGCGCGGGCGGGCGCAGACCGAGCAGCGACTCGTAGGTCTCGACCGGGTCCAGCGTCGGGTCGACGACGGTCAGCAGACCCGCGTACGCCTCCGGGTAGCGCTCGGCGGCCAGGCGGGCCCCCCGTGCCGCGGCGGGCCAGGACGGGCGGCCCGCGTGGTCCACCCGCCGTCGGTTGTGGACGGCGGTGCCTCCGTCGAGGCTGATGCCGACCCGGACGCCCGCGTCGGCCAGCACGGCGAGGCGTTCCTCGGTGAGCAGGGTGGCGTTGGTCTGCACGGTGGCGTGGACCTGACACCCAGGCGGGACCAGCTCCCGCACCCGCCCGGCGAGCGCGGCGAGCGGAGCGGCCCCCGCGAGCAGCGGTTCGCCTCCGTGCAGCACCAGGGCCAGGTCGCGCAGCGCGTGCCGGGCGGCGTGCTCGGCGATGCGGGTGGCGGTGCGGTCCAGCACGGCGGGGGAGGCGGCGGCGGGACGGTCGCGCCAGCTGCTGTCGGGGCCCTCGTAGAGGTAGCAGTAGGTGCACGCGAGGTTGCAGCGGCCGTGCATCTTGACGATGAACTGACGGAAGGGAAAGGGACCTTCGGGACCGGGCCGCAGGCCGGAAACGGCGGGGGCCGGACCGGTCATGGCTTGTTCCGACACTCCAGCACCCCCCATGCCGTAACGGTCCGGCCGGTGCCGCCGCGAGTCGGCGCCACGGCCCCGTGCCGCACGGAGCCGCATTCCCGGCGCGGCGGGTGCCCGAAACTCGACGCCGCGGAAGTTGTCCTATTCACATATCTTCAGGCGCCAAGATGACCGCGGCCTCCGGGCCGGAGGAAACAGAAGGATCAGGAGCCAGCAAGAACCAGAAGGAATCAGAAGGAATCAGAAGGAGTTGTCGAAGCCCCACAGCATCTCGCTCGGCTCCGCGGCGCGCGCCCTCAGTTCCCCCAGCACCTCGCGCAGCACCGGATGCTCGATGGTGCCCAGCCGTGCGAGGTCCAGTTCCAGCAGGTCCGGCAGTGGCTCCCCCGCCGGCTCCCCGGCGCCCGTGAGCGCCTGCTCCGCCCCGGCCTCGTCCTGTGCGTCCATCCCCGTTCCTCTCCTCCGCCATGCAGCTCCGCTGCCCCTTCGGACCAGGTCTGCGGCCCTCGCGTCCGGCTTCCCCGGCGCCCGCCTCACTGCAGGTCGGCGAGCCGCTGCGCCGTCTGCCGCGCGGTCGGCTCCCCCGTGGCCAGCCGGTCGTCCGGCAACCGGTCCCACTGCGCCCGCGCCGCCGCGTAGGCGTCCCGGGCCGCGCGGGGCCGGCCGGCCGCCTCGAAGGACATACCCCGCCAGTGGTGCGCCTGTGCGGCGAGCTCCACGGCTTCTTGGCGCCGGCGCTCGGTTTCGGCCTCCTCCTCGGCCCGGCGGGCCGACTCGCCGGCCGCCCGGAAGGCGTCGACCGCCACGTCCAGGCGCGCCGCGCGGCCGAGACTCTGGAACGCCTCGAACTGGACCTGCCCCAGCTCCAGTCGGCAGCGCGTCGCCAGCAACGGGTCCTCCGCGTCGGCCGCGGCGAGCCCGAAGAGGTGCTCCGCCTCCCTGAGGTCGACCCGGTCGCCGCGCGCCTGGTACCGGAGCATGAGCGCCTGTCCGAGGAGCAGCAGCCGGTGGGCGACGCGCGGACTGCCCGCCGGGGTCTCCATCCGGCAGTCCCGCAACACCCGTATCGCACGGGACAGCTGGTCCTGGCGCCGGTGGGCGGGCTCCAGCGTGGCCAGCCGGAGCAGTACGCTCCCCCACTCGGCGAGCACGTCCGCGTGCGCGGGCGCGTCCCGTGACATCCAGTGCGCCGCCTGCGCGAAACGGTCGGCTGCCCCGTGCAGTTCGGGCGGCTCCCCCGACTCGGCGTAGCGTGCGAGGGCCACTCGCCCGGCGCGGACCAGCAACGCCGCGCGCTGTGCCTGTTCGCGTACGCCGCCGAGGGCCTCGTCGGTCCGGGACTGGGCCTCGTCCAGCGGGCCGCCCGCCGCCAGCAGCGCGTCGACCAGGTCGATCAGCACCCGGACGCGGTCGCGGACGGACTCGGCGGTGTCCTGTTCCGGACCGGAGTCCAGCCCCCGGCGCAGCGACCGCGCCGACTGCTCCGCGTACAGCCTGGCCTGGACCGGGTCCGCAGTCACCTCCGACAGACGCAGCAGGGTACGGCCGTGCGCCAGGAGCAGCTCGGCGGGGCGGTCGCTCCGGTCGGGCCAGGCGTCGGCGAACGCCTCTAGCATGCCGACGGCACTCTGCAGGAGCGCGCTGTCGCCGCCCAGGCGCCACTGGGTCTCCAGGGAGGCGACCCGTTCCAGGGTGAGCCGCAGCGCCTCCCCCTCGTCCAGGCCGGGTGCCGCGCACGCGACCGCGTACTCCCGGTCGGCGCGGCGCAGCAGGTCGAGCGCGCCGGACCGGTCTCCGCGCCGTCGCGCGTCGGTGGCGGCGGCGTGCAGCACGCGCGCGAGGACGGCGCGTTCGCGCAGGGCGTGCGGAGGCGCTGCGGCCCGTTCGGCGGCCCGGGTGGCCTCCCGCAGCAGCGCGGCGCCGCCCTGCACCTCCCACAGCCGCAGGGTGCAGCGTGCGTACTCGCCCCACAGCTCGGGGTCGGCGCCGGCCGGCCGTTCCTGCTCGGTGGCGCCGCGCAGCAGCTGCACGGCGTCGATGACGTCCTGGACCATGCCCTCGCCGTCGAACCGGGCGAGCAGGGCGCGTGCACGCACGACCGCCTGGTGCGTGGGCCGCTCCTCGGTGATCCGCGGGCCGGTCCGGCCGTCGTACGTCGCGAACTGCTCGGGCAACGGCATGAACCGCTCCAGGATCCTGGCCGCGACCTCCGCGAAGGGCTGCGGGACCGGGGCCGCACCGCCGTCGCGGCCGTTCTCTCCCGGGTACCCGGGTTCGGCGCCGGGGGCGTGCGGGCGTCCGGGCCCGTCGTCGCCGAGCTGGGCGAGCGCGAGCGCCGGGAAGTTGGGGCCGCCCTTGCCGAAGTGCTGCTCGATGTACTCCGAGCAGTGCTTGAGGACCAGCATGGCCTCGTCCCGCCCGAGCCGGGACAGCAGGGCCTCGCGGACCTCGGGGTCGATGTCGTACCACTGGGAGCCGTCCTCGCCGTGGTCCGCACGGGCCCGGGTGACCAGGCCGCCGACCAGCACCTCGGCAAGTTCGGACGGGCCGGACCCGGGCAGCATCGTCCGCTGGACCAGCTGCATCACCGGGAGGCAGAGCGGGGTCGCCGCGAGATAGACGGCCAGGCGCGCGGCGGCCGGCGACGCTCCGGCGCTGAACCTGCTGACCCGTTCCAGCGGCGTGCGGCGGCGGTCCGGGCGGGCCGCGGGGGCGGCCGGCTGGTCGGCACGCACCCAGCCCACGGCGCCCGGGACCGGTCCGGCACCGGACAGCAGACGCGCCCACGAGCCGAGGGCCACGGGTTCCGGAGGCAGTACGGGGACGGCCAGCGCGCCCCTGCGAGCCTCGGCGGAGGCGCCGGACGCGGTGCGCACCCGCAGCACGGCACCGCCGCCCAGGGTGTCCCCGCGCGACAGGGCGCCGAAGGTGACGGGCAGCCGGGTGCGGTTCCACATGCGCTGCGGCAGCGGCTGGAGTACGGCGACGGGGCCCTGCCGGGACAGGTGGTGGAGCAGCCGGTGGGCGTGGCCGCTGTGCCACAGCGGGCCGGCGCAGTCGCTGACCAGGACGACGATCCGGCGTCCGGTCGGATCGCTGAGCCGGTCGGCGGCGTGCAGCGGCGCACCGAGCGGGTCGGCGCTGCGGCTGACGGCCGGCTCCCCGTCCGGACCCTGGTGCAGGTGGCTGACCTGGACGTCCGAGAAGGCTCCCAGCCGGCTGAAGATCTGGGCGAGTTCGGCGAACAGCCGGCCCCACACCCGCATCGAGGAGGAGGCGTCCAGCACCAGTTGCAGCCGGGCGTCGCGGCGGGACAGGTGTCGGCGCACGGGAAGGATCAGTCCGCCGGCCCGGGCGCTCACCTCCGCTGTGGCGACCTCGTCCAGTTCGGACCGCAGCGGTGTGGCCGGACTCCGGTAGCCCTGCAAGGGGCGCAGGGAACGCTGGAGTTCGAGCGGCGCGGGCAGCACGGGCGCGGCGGGCACGCCCACCGGCAGCGCGCGGGCCCGGCCGGCTCCCCGCACCCCGGGTCCTTCACCGGGGGGCAGCGGGTAGAGGGCCACCCGCCGGGCGGCCGGAGCCTCGGGCTGCTCGGGCGCGGGTGCCCGGGTCGCGCCCGGTGGCAGTGCGACGGGCCCGACGGGCGGCCCGATCACCGGGGGCGCGAGGAGGGGGCCCGGGACGGGAGGAGCGTCCGCGGCGTCGTCGGACCGGGTCCACCGGGCCAGCCAGAGCGCGTCGCAGAGCTGCTCGGCGTCGGGGTCCATGCCGATCTCCCGCAGCCGCAGGACGAGTCGGGCGAGCGGGTCGTCGGCGTGCGCTCCCCCGGGGCCCCCGTCCACGGGCACGGCGGCGTGCGCTCCCTCAGGGCCTTCGCCCGCAGGCACGGCGGCGTGCGCTCCCCCGGAGCCCTCACCCGCGGGCACGGCGGCGTGCCCTGCGCCGGGACCCTCGTCGCCGGGGGTGCCTCGGTGGCCGGGACCGTGACGCGCCGTCTCGTCGGGCATCGCGTCACCTCGGGCGATCGAGCCGCTGGATGAGCAGGTCGGCCAGGCGGTCGCGGCTGGGCGTGGCGGCGGCGTCGGTGAGATAGATCGCGTTGAGCAACTGGTCCGTGGCCAGCAGCTCGCTGCGGGACCGCTCCAGGAACCGGGTGACCAGGTCGTCGCCCGCGCGGGCCGCCTCGTCGCCCAGGTGGGCCCGGACGAAGGTGGCGAGCCGGTTGTGGTCCGGGCGGCCGAGCTCCAGGTGGATGCAGCGCCGCATCAGCGGGGCCGGGAAGTCGCGTTCTCCGTTGCTGGTGAGCACCACGAAGGGGAAGGCGCGGCAGCGCACGCGGCCGTCGCGCACCGGCACCTTCACACCGTCCGCGGTGAGCACCTCGGCGGTGCGGTCCGGCAGCCGGTCCGCGATGCGTTCCAGCTCGGGGATGGCGAACTCGCCTTCCTCCAGTACGTTCAGGAGGTCGTTGGGCAGGTCGATGTCGCTCTTGTCCAGCTCGTCGATGAGCAGGACGCGTGGCTTGTCGGAGGGCAGCAGGGCGGTGCCGAGGGGACCGAGCCGGATGTAGCCGCCGATGCCCTCGACCGCGCCCGGCGCCCCTGATCCGGGGGCGTGGTCCGCCTGCGCCGCGATCTGCACGTCCTGCAGGCGCGCGATGGCGTCGTAGTGGTAGAGGCCGTCCTGGAGTTCGGAGCGGCTGACGATGGACCAGCGCAGTACGTTGCCCAGGCCCAGTTCGTACGCCACCGAGTGGGCCAGTGTGCTCTTGCCCGCGCCGGGACTGCCGGTGACGAGGAGCGGCCGGCGCAGGTACAGCGCGGCGTTGATCATCTCGAGTTCCTCGGCGCCCGGCCGGTGCAGTTCGGCCAGGTGCCGGTGGGCGCCGAGCCTGCGGTCCTGCGACCCGTCGCCGGACCCCGCCGCGTCCCGGCTGGTGAAGTCCCGCCACGGCGGCGGGGCGGGAAGCCGGTCCAGGCCGTCGTGGGGTTCGCCGGCGCCCCGGTAGATGAGCCACTCGCTGGATTCGGTCATGATCCAATCCTCGTCGTCACTCGTCCGGGCGCGCGGTCGTCGCGGGGGCGTCCATCACGGTATCGATCCTGAACGGGACTGGTAAGAGGCACATCACCCAACGGGTGCCTCGGCAAAGGGACTTGAAACGCCAGGGCGGGCCGCCGACGGGGGCACGCGCGGGCCGCGGTCACGGTGCCTCCAGCAGGTCACCGGTGCCGGGCAGGGGCTGGTGCGGATCGTCGTACAACAGCGCTATGCCGTGCGCCCAGAAGGTCTCGGGCCGTCCCGATCTCAGTTTGAAGCGCAGGTCGCGCACGGCCTCGGGCAGTCGGTGGGCGCCGACGGGGCCCGCGATCTGGTCCAGGGTGCCGCGGTGGAACTCGCCGCAGACCGCCTCCGGCAGCCCGTGCCTACGGCGCCACAGCGCCACGCCGAAACCGCCGCGCACCAGCCGGGCGAGCCCCTCGGTGTCGCCCTCGCGGCCGTTGGGGTCCAAGCGGCACAGCACCGGGACCGTGCCGTGCGACAGGCCCCGCAACTCCTCGACCGGCGGTACCGGCTTGCGCAGGCCGTCGTCGCAGTCGAGGACCGCGGCGGTCACGGGGTGCGCGTGCAGCCAGCGCCAGCGGGCTCTGCGTTCCTCGTCGATGTCCAGCCGGTAGTCGCCGTTCGAGGCGGCCGCCGACTGCGCGCCGGCTGCGCCGGTCCCACGCCTCCCGCCGGCTCCGCCGATTCCGCCGGCTCCGTCGATCTCCCCGTGCCCCCCGTGGCCCCCTTGATCCCCGTGGTCGCCATAGCCGCCGTGGTCGCCGTGGTCGCCGGACTCGGCGTACCCGCCGTGGTCGCCGTTCTCCGTCAACTGGTCGCGGTCGGAGCAGCGCAGGACGACCGGGCGCTGGGTGCCGAGTCGCTCCTCCTCGGGGCCGAGCCGCCATTCGTCCACGTCGAGTGCCAGCAGCGAGTGCTCCGTCGCCACCTGCAGGACCGCCGGCCGGCCCGGCGTGTCGCACTGCCGGAACGCCTCCTTGAGGGGCGCGGACAGGTGGGTGGCGAGGTCGGCCAGCGGGACGCGCTGGACCTCCTCGAGACGCTTCGCCTCACCGTCGGCGCGCACGACGAAGACCGACCAGTCGCAGCGGTCCGGCTCCCAGCCCCGCCGCACGATCTCGAGCAGCACGGACGACTGCCCGGCCGCCGCCCCTCCCGGACCACCGGCGGGCGCTCCGGTACGCCGGGTGTCCGCCGCCGGGGCCGGCCCGCGCGCCTCCAGCCTGGTCTTCCGCCGTTCGACGAGGGCGGTCCGGCGGCCGGGGCCGAGCCGCTGGGCTGCCTGCCGCACCCCTGCCCACAGGGCGTCTTCGGCGGCCGGCGTGCTGGACGCGACGAACGGGCGGTCGGCGGTCATGGCGTGCACCGCGTAGTCGAGCACCAGGTACAGGGCGCCGTCGTCGCGCGCGTACTCGTACAGGGCACCGAGTCCGTCGCGCCAGCCGCGCGGGGCGGGCAGCGGAGCCGGGGCTTCGAAGTCCGGCAGCGAGTCGAGGAGGTCCAGCAGGGAACGGGTGCTGGCCGGGGGCGGCAGATCCGCGAGACGCCCGAGCAACTGGACGCGCTCGTCGGGGCTCAGCGTCCGGCCGGGCCGGGCACCGAGCTGGCTCTGCACGTCGGCCCAGGTGTGACGGCGGGCGTCCGGATGACGCTGCCGGTCACGGTGGTAGCGGTCGTGGGCGTGCACCACCGCCTGGTACAGGTCGTCGGCTTCCGTCTTCAGCTCACCGGAGGGCGCGGGCAGCGTCCGCAGTTGTTCGAGCCCGGTGGAGGTGCCCCCGCGCCCATGGCCGGCGCGCGACTTCAGTACGCCGATGACCTCGCCGCGCTCCGGATCGATCACGGGGCCGCCGGAGACACCGTCCGGCAGGTCGTTGTCCCCGAGCCGCATCTGGACGTCCGTGGTCCAGCCGCCCATGGTGCCCTGCACGGTGAGGGTGCCGTCGAGCATGGTCAGCCGCCCGTCGACCACCGTCCAGCCCGCGTACAGGACCTTGCCCTCGCCGAAGTAGGCCGCCGGGCGCTCGGAGAGGTACACGCACTCGTGGTCGACGGGCTCGCTCAGTCGCACCAGCGCGAGGTCGGGGGCGGGCCAGCTGCCGGGCACGGGTCCGGCGCCCTCGGGCAGCGCCGCCGCCACGTGGCCCGAGACCGCGGACATGCCGCGGCCCGGTGCGGGCTCGTACACCACCACGACCTCGTCCCCCTCACCGCCGCATGCCACGTGTGCGCAGGTCAGAACCCAGCTCGGCGCCACGAAGTAGCCACTGCCGAGGAACGTTCCGGGTTCGTCCAGGGCATACCCGGCGTCCGGTCGATGAATGCGGACGGTCGCCGCCATGACGAGGCCACGCAGCGCACGGCGGGCCGCGTCGTGGGCCCCCGGTGCGCCGGGGGCGCGTCCGTGCGTCATCCCCCGCTCCCGGAAACGGCGTCACCGGCCCCGCCGTGCCCCGGAGCGCGGGCGGACGCGTCGGCCGTGGCGTCCGGGGGCTCACCACCCGGAGCGCCGTCGCGGGGCTCACCGTCCGGGGCGCCGCCGTCGGGGGGCTCAGCGTCCGGGGCGCGGGCGTCGGGCGCCAGCGGGTCGGGCGGACCGCCGTTCCAGGTGAGGGTGACCGAGATGCCCGTCTTGGCCTCACCGTCGGCGAGGAGCCCCACGACCTTGCCGGCCTTGGCCGTCAGCTCGATGCCGAACTGGACGCTCACCTCGTCCGGCCGCACCGCGCGCAACGGTTCCGCCAGCGAGCGCGCGACGCCGGTGACGAGCGCGCTCAGGCTCTCTGCACTCGCCTCGATCCGCTCGGTGAAGCCCGTGTCGCTGAACGACAGCTGCCCGGACGGTGCCGGCAGCTCCCCCGCGCCCGAGATCCGGGCCCAGACCGGTGTGCCGTCCGGCAGCACGATGCGCGCGACGCGCGTCGCTTCCTGTCCCATGCGTTGCCCCCGTCCCCGCGCCCCCGCGACGGCCCCGGAAGGCACGGCCCCGTGGACGCCTATCCTTGTGCTGTCTTTTCACAACCGACGGAAAGACCCCATCTCTCCACCCCGCAGGCACAGGTTTCTTCCCGCACGGGAGGCTCTCAACCCTGCGAAGACCCGACGGAGCACGATCCATGTACTTCACCGACCGCGGCATCGAGGAGCTGGAGAAGCGGCGCGGCGAGGAGGAGATCACCTTCGAGTGGCTCGCCGAGCAGCTGCGTACGTTCGTCGACCTGAACCCCGACTTCGAAGTCCCGGTGGAGCGCCTGGCCACGTGGCTGGCACGGCTGGACGACGAGGACGAGGACGAGTAGCACGCCGGGAGACGAAGAGAGCAGGGGCGCACGGGCGCCGAGAAGGAGCGCGTAGGGGCGGGCGGGCTCCCGGCGCCGCCGGACCGCACGGCGGACCCGCCTCGGCTGCACGGCGGCGCCCGGAACGGTCGTGGCGGCGGAACCGTCAGGTGCGCCCGGAGAGGGCGTGGGCCACGCCGAGCGCGCCGTGTCCTAGCAGCAGCGCCCCCGCCACGGTCCAGCCTCCGCTGTGGCGCCGCAGGCCCCAGACGGTGAGCGGCAGGCCCACCGCCATCTGGGCCAGGGCCGGCGCACGGCCCCCATGGCCAACCGTCCGGGTCAGCCGGCCGGCCAGGCGGCTCCCGTCCAGGGTCGGGCGGCGTCCGGCGGCGGTCGGGAGGGTTCCCTCGGCGGGGCGGCGTCCGGCGGTCCCGGTCCGGCGCACGCCGGGCAGGGCTCGGGCGGCCGCACCCAGACGCTCGGCGCCTTCGCCGGGGTCGAGCCCGGCGGGGAGGCTGATCCCCGCGCGCGTGAGCACCGCGAGCAGTCCGCGCAGCCTGGACCGCGCACCGGCACCGGCCGCTCCGGGTTCGCGATCGGCGTCCGGGTCGGGCCGGGTCAGCCGGTCCAGAGACTGCACGTCCAGGACCGGGTCGAGACCGAGCCGGGCGGCGAAGGTGCGCATCGCCTCGTCCTCGCCGGCCGGCGTGCCGTTCGCGAGCCACACGTAGCCCACCGGGCGGCGGAAGCCGGACGCGAGGGTGTACCCGGCCCGGTCGGCGTCCCACCACAGGGCGAGTACGGGCCAGGGGGCGCCGACGGCGAGTGCCGCGGCCCAGCCGGTGACGACACGGTCGACCGGTTCGCCGCCGTCCCGCCAGGGCCCGCCCTCCGGCACGATCACGCTCCAGCCCTCGCCGGCCCGGAGCAACGGCATCCGCTCGCCCAGCAGCGGGGCGACGGCCGCGACGGCGTCCGGCTCGGCGCGGCAGAGCAGCAGGGCACCGGGAGCGAGACCACGCTCGAACTTTTCCGTCGACACGGCTTCAAACTAGGGCGATTCGACCCGCCCGGCCCCTTTTTGATCACCAGAACGGGTGTCTTGACTTTTCCCTTCCGCGATATATCGTGAATTGCGGAGGACGCGATATGGCGCGTTCGGTCGAGGAGGTCGTCACCATGTCCGAGTGGTCCGTCGCGGAGCCCAGGAAGCTCACCTTCGACGAGTCCGTGGACCGGCTCCACGTACGCATCGTCGGTGGAACAGTGAACGTGGTGGGCACGGACGAAGGTTCCGCCCGTCTGGAGGTCTCCGAGATCGAAGGACCACCTCTGATCGTGACCCACCGGGACGGCGTGCTGACGGTGGCGTACGAGGACCTGCCCTGGAAGGGCTTCCTCAAGTGGCTGGACCGCAAGGGCTGGCGCCGCAGCGCGGTGGTCTCCCTGGCGGTGCCGACCGGCACCCGCGTGGAGGTGGGCGCGGTCAGCGCCGCGGCCGTGGTTTCCGGCCTGGACGGCCCCGCCGAGGTGAGGGGCGTCTCCGGTGACACCACGCTGGTGAGCCTGGCCGGCCCGGTCCGCGCCGACACCGTCTCGGGGAACGTGGAGGCCCAGGCCCTCACCGGCGACCTCCGCTTCAACTCCGTGTCCGGCGACCTGACGGTGGTGGAGGCGGGCTCTTCCGTGCGGGCCGACTCGGTGAGCGGGTCGATGATCGTCGATCTGGACCCGGCCGGCGGGCCCACGGACATCAGCCTGAACAGCGTCTCGGGCGAGATCGCCATCCGCCTGCCCCAGCCGGCCGACGCACGGGTCGAGGCGAACACGGCCAGCGGCACGGTCAGCAGCGCCTTCGAGGACCTCCGGGTGGGCGGCCAGTGGGGGGCCAAGCGCATCACCGGCCGGCTCGGCGCGGGCAACGGCCGGCTGAGGGCCACCACGGTCTCCGGCTCGATCGCCCTGCTCCGCCGTCCGGCGACGGAGGACACACCGGGGGAGCCGGAGCCACAGGACACCGGCCCGGTGGACCACGTACAGAGCGACTCGGGGGACAATTCCGCTTCCGTCCGGGACCAGGGCGCCACCGGTGCCCCTTCCGACGGCACGACCGACAAGAAGGTGCTCTGACATGCCCCCCGTCTTCGCCCACGGCCGACTCCGCCTCTACCTCCTCAAGCTCCTGGACGAGGCCCCGCGCCACGGTTACGAGGTGATCCGGCTCCTCGAAGAGCGCTTCCAGGGCCTCTACGCCCCCTCCGCGGGCACGGTGTACCCGCGCCTGGCCAAGCTGGAGGCGGAGGGCCTGGTCACCCACACCACCGAGGGCGGCCGCAAGGTGTACGCCATCACGGACGCGGGCCGCGCCGAGCTCTCCGACCGCAGCGGGGAGCTGGCCGACCTGGAGCTGGAGATCCGGGAGTCGGTCGCCGAGCTGGCCGCCGAGATCCGGGCCGACGTGCGGGGCGCGGCCGGCGATCTGCGGCGGGAGATGCGGGCCGCGGCCACCGCCGCCCGCCGGGGCACCGGATCCGGGACTCACGAGGAGTGGAGCGGCTCGGCGGGCGGTGCCGGGGACGTCGACGAGAAGGAGGCGTGGCGGGCCGCCAAGGAGGAGATGCGGCGGGTCAAGCAGGAGTGGAAGGAGCAGGCCCGTCGCGCCAAGGACGAGAGCCGCCGCGCCCGTGACGAGGCGCAGCGGGCCCGGCGCCAGGCCAAGGAGGCCCAGGAGCGGGCCCGGGCCCAGGCGCAGGAGGAGGTCCAGCGCATCGCCCAGCGCGTGCAGGAGCAGGTGCAGGACCACTTCTCGCGGGGCGACTGGCCGACGGGACTGCGCGAGGGCCTGAGCGAACTGGCCAAGGAGGTCGGCGACTTCGGAAAGGACTTCGGGAAGGAGTTCGGCAAGGACTGGGGCTTCGGCCGCCCCGACTCCGCCCGCACCGACTCCGGGGGCTCCGGCTCGCGGACCGACCGCTCCCCCGGCGCCGAGTACTCCGTCACGCCGGAGGACTTCCCCGCCGGGTACGCCCCGAGCTGGGCCCACGAGGACGCCGCGGAGTCCACCGGCGACCCGGCGCGCGACCTGGACCGGCTGCTCGACCGCTTCCGGGACGACATCCGCGACGCCGCCCGGGACCACGGCGTGACGGCCGACCAGTTGCGCGAGAGCCGCCGCCGCCTGTCGGAGGCCGCGGCGCACATCGGGGCGATCCTCCGGGCACCGAAGAGCTGAGCCGAGTCGCGGCGCCCCGCAATTCCCTTCGGGAGCGCCGCGCACCGGCAGACGACCGATCGCTGCGATCGCAGCGATCGCACCGAAGTGAAGCGCCGGTCAGGCGCAGGCCTCGCCCGCTCCGTCGCCCAGCACCCTGGTCAGCGACTCGTGGGTGACCCCATGACCGGCGAGCACCTCGGCCGGCACACCGGGGCGCAGGACCAGGGCGAGGAGGAGGTGCTCGTCACCGATGTGCCGGTCCCTCCGGGCGACGGCGACCCGGAGGGCTTTCTCCAGGACGTCCTTGGCACCTCGGCTGAAGCTGCGGTGCCCAGACCACCAACGCCTGTCCTTCCGGTCGCCGGACATCGCACCGACGCCATGCGCCTCTTCCACCCGGGCGACGATCTCGGAGACGTCGATCCCCAGTCCGGCAAGGGCCTCCGTCTCGGCCTGGGACAGACCGGCCCGGCGCCGCGCGTCCCGCAGCTCCTGCCGTACCGCGTCTTGGTGCTCACCGGCGCCGAGCGCCGCCAGCGCGAAGGAGGCGCGGCTGCCCTCCCGGTCCAGCAGGGCGAGCAGCAGGTGCTCGGGCTCGACGGTCCCCGCCCCCGCCGCTTCGGCGTGTTCGACGGCCCCCTGCACGACCGCCCGGGCGTCCTTCGTGAATCGCTCGAACATCAATGCCTCCCGTACTTCTTGTGCACGGCCTGCCTGCTGACTCCCAGCTCCGTGGCGATCTCCTGCCACGACCACCCCTGATGGCGCGCACTGCGCACCTGTACGGCCTCCAGCTGCTCCACGAGCTTCCGGAGTGCGGCGACGGCCCGCAGCCCGATCCGGGGGTCGCGGTCACCCGCACGCGTGGCGAGATCCGTTGCTTCACTCATGCAGTCAACTTAGGTTGACAATCGGCGAATGTCAACCGTGGTTGACACCTGAGGGAGCGGCTGCGGCACACGCGAACGGCGGGCCCGGAGCACCGGACCCGCCGCAGGCGGAGGAAGACGTCGGAGGACGGGGCGTTGGAGGACGGGACTCAGGAGTTGCTGAGCACGATCTTGCCGAACTGCTCCCCGGAAGCCATCCGCTCGAACCCCTCACGGGCCCGGTCCATCGGGAGCACCTCGTCGATGACGGGTCGCACACCGGTGGCGGCGCAGAAGGACAGCAGGTCCTCCAGCTCGTCCTTGGAGCCCATCGTGGAGCCGACGACCTTGAGCTCCAGGAAGAAGATCCGGGTCAGCTCGGCGTGGGAGGGCCGGTCGCCGCTGGTGGCACCGGAGATGACCAGCGTGCCGCCGGGCCGCAGCGACTTGACGGAGTGCGACCACGTGGCGGCGCCCACGGTCTCGATCACGGCGTCCACCCGCTGCGGCAACCGCGCACCGGTCTCCACGGCTTCCACCGCGCCCAGCTCCAGGGCCCGCTTGCGCTTGGCCTCGTCCCGGCTCGTTGCGAAGACCCGCAGCCCCGCGGCCTTGCCGAGGACGATCGCGGCCGTGGCGACCCCGCCGCCGGCGCCCTGCACCAGCACGGAGTCACCGGGACGCACCCCGGCGTTGGTGAACAGCATCCGGTACGCCGTCAGCCAGGCGGTCGGCAGACAGGCGGCCTCCTCGAAGGAGAGCTCCTTGGGCTTGGGCAGGATGTTCCAGGTCGGCACGGCGACCCGCTCGGCGAACGTCCCCGGGTAGCGCTCGGTCAGGATGGAGCGGGGCTCCTTGGGGCCGACCCCGTGGCCGGTCTGGCCGATCACGGAGTGCAGGACGACCTCGTTGCCGTCCGCGTCGACCCCGGCGGCGTCGCAGCCGAGGATCATCGGCAGCCGGTCCTCGGGGAGGCCGACGCCGCGCAGGGACCACAGGTCGTGATGGTTGAGGGAGGCGGCCCTGACATCGACGACACTCCAGCCGGGCCGGGCCTCGGGAGCCGGAAGCTCTCCCAACTCCAGGCCGGCCAACGGCTGGTCGCGGTCGATTCGGGCGGCGTAGACAGCGAACATGACCTTGACGATAGGTTCCCCGCCGCCCAACGGGAACCGCAGCCCCGTGTGACACACCCCCTCTTGCCAGCCGCCCTCCCCCAACTGCGGGCAGTCGTGCCGCTGGGCGGCGCGGGTGGGTGCTGAGGGCACCTCCCGGGCCGTTCGGGCACTGGGAGAGGCACCCGCCCGCCGCCGGACAGAGCCCCCACCCCCGCACAGCCCAGCCCAGCCCAAGCGCACCCGCGCTGCCACGACACCGACACCCCACCGGCCCCGCACCCGCACCCGCACCCGCACCCGCACCAAAAGCCGAGCGGCCCCGCCCACCAAGGACGAGGCCGCTCACCACACCGCAGGGATCACACCGAAGGCGTCCGCCGTCACCGGCGCGCAACCCCCTCCGCCCGAGCCGCCGCGGCCACCGCCGCCGTCACGGCCGGCGCCACCCGCTCGTCGAACGGCGACGGAATCACGTAGTCCGCGGCAAGGTCGTCGCCCACCACGGAGGCCAGCGCCTCCGCCGCCGCGAGCTTCATGCCCTCGGTGATCCGCGACGCCCGCACCTGCAGCGCGCCCGCGAAGATGCCCGGGAACGCGAGCACGTTGTTGATCTGGTTCGGGAAGTCCGAGCGCCCCGTCGCGACGACCGCCGCGTACTTGTGGGCGACCTCCGGATGGACCTCGGGGTTCGGGTTGGCCATCGCGAAGACGAACGCGCCCTTCGCCATCGAGGCCACCGCCGGCTCCGGCACCGTACCGCCGGAGACGCCGATGAAGACGTCGGCGCCCGCGAGGGCCGCCTCCAGCGAGCCGGACAGCCCGGCCTTGTTGGTGAAGGAGGCCAGTTCCTGCTTGACCGGCGTCAGGTCGTCCCGGTCGGCCGAGACGACGCCCTTGCGGTCGGCGACCGCGACGTCCCCGATGCCGGCCTCCACGAGCATCTTGGCGATGGCGACCCCGGCCGCGCCCGCGCCCGAGATCACCGCCCGCAGCTCGCCCAGCGTCCGCCCGCTCAGCCGCGCCGCGTTCCGCAGCGCCGCCAGCGTCACGACGGCCGTGCCGTGCTGGTCGTCGTGGAAGACCGGGATGTCCAGGCGCTCCTGGAGCTTGCGCTCGATCTCGAAGCACCGCGGTGCCGAGATGTCCTCGAGGTTGACGCCGCCGAAGGAGGGCGCGAGCCGCACCACGGTCTCGACGATCTCGTCGGCGTCCGTGCAGTTCAGGGCGATCGGGACCGCGTCCACACCGCCGAACTGCTTGAAGAGGATGGCCTTGCCCTCCATCACGGGAAGGGAGGCCTCGGGCCCGATGTCCCCGAGCCCCAGCACCGCCGTACCGTCCGTCACGACGGCGACGACCGACGACTTCCAGGTGTAGTCGTGGACGAGGTCGGGCTGCTCGGCGATCGCGCTGCACACTTTCGCGACGCCGGGCGTGTACGCCAGGGACAGGTCTTCCTTGTCGCGGACCGGCACGGTGGCCTGCACGGCCATCTTGCCGCCGCGGTGCAGCGCGAACGCGGGGTCGAAGGAGTCGAGCGGCTCGGCGCCCTCCCCTTGCTCCGCACCTGCGTCGCTGTCGCTGCGAGGATTGACGATCTCCGCTGCCACTTTGTCTTACCCCTTAAGAGTTCATGGATTGAGGGTTTGTCCACTCCTGGTGAGGAATGGGCGGGCACCGCACAGGGAGATGGCTGTCCGGGCCACGAGGCCCCTGCGCGACGGGCGCGCCGCACACGCGCCCTGAGCCCCTGATGAGGGGTGTAAAGAACCTTCTTACCCGACGGACGGCCCTCGCGACGAGTCCGATAAGCGCAAGCTCACATGCCGGACCCCGAACGCCGCATGTCGGTGACATGGCTCATAGCCACGGTTCCGGACAACCTCTCGGAACCTCTTGACAGACGCGCAAGCACCACGTTCAACGACCTTGATCACTCGCCATCCATGTTCGGATAACGAGAAATTCCGTAGATCTTCCGGCCGGAAGGGCAGATTCCCGCAAAGGTTCGGTCGTTATGTACCGACCTGATGCGGTTCGGGGGGTGACCCGTTATCCGATTTTGACATGACGGTCCCCCTGAATGGCCGAGTCCGAATGGCAAGATGCCGTAATCGCACGAGGTCGCGGCACTCGAAGGTGTGTGCTCTCGTCGCCTCACGATGCCGGCCGGCCCCCGGCCGGCGTTCCGTCCCACCGGAACCCACCCGTCCCCATCGGCTACTCCCTCATCCGCCGGAGGAACCACCATGACCGCACGCTCCACCCGTCGTACGACCGCCGCGCACTCCCGGCTAGCAGCGGTCGGTGCGATCGCGGTCGCAGGCGCACTGCTGCTCACCGGATGCGGCGACCAGACCGAGAGCAGCGGCTCCGGCAGCAGCGACAACCAGTCCTCGGGCGGCGCCCCGCTGGCCGACAAGCTGCCGCAGTCGATCCGCGACAAGGGCGTCGTCAAGGTCGGCTCCGACATCGCGTACGCGCCGGTCGAGTTCAAGGACGACTCCGGCAAGACCGTCGGTATCGACCCCGACCTCGCGGACGCCCTGGGCAAGCAGCTCGGCGTGAAGTTCGAGTTCGAGAACGGCACCTTCGACACGCTGATCACCGGCCTGCGATCCAAGCGGTACGACATCGCCATGTCCGCGATGACCGACACCAAGGACCGCCAGGAGGGCATCGACGCCGACACCGGCAAGAAGGTCGGCCAGGGCGTCGACTTCGTCGACTACTTCACCGCCGGCGTCTCGATCTACACCAAGAAGGGCGAGGACCAGGGCATCAAGACCTGGTCCGACCTGTGCGGCAAGAAGCTCGTGCTCCAGCGCGGCACGGTCTCCGAGGATCTCGCCAAGGCCGAGAACGAGAAGTGCCCGGCCGGCAAGAAGATCTCCATGGAGGCCTTCGACAACGACCAGCAGGCCCAGACCCGCCTGCGCGCGGGCGGCGCGGACGCCGGTTCGTCCGACTTCCCGGTCGCGGCGTACGCCGTGAAGACCTCCGGCGGCGGCAAGGACTTCCAGCTCGTCGGCGAGCAGGTCGAGGCGGCCCCGTACGGCATCGCGGTCGCCAAGGACAACACGCAGCTGCGCGACGCCCTGAAGGCGGCGCTGGACGCGGTGATCGCCAACGGCGAGTACAAGAAGATCATGGACAAGTGGGGCGTGGCGGAAGGCGCCGTCACCAAGGCCACCGTCAACGGCGGCAAGTGACCGCGCGGCGGGCGCTGAAAGGCAACGTCAGTGACTGTTGACATCGACAAGACGGCGGGCGGCCCGCCCGGCACCCCGCCGACCCGGCCGGAGGCCATCAAGGCCATCCCGGTGCGGCACTACGGGCGGTACGTCTCCGCGGTGGTCGCGATCGCGCTGCTGGCCGCGGTCGTGTACGCGTTCTCCCAGGGCAAGATCAACTGGGGTGCGATCCCGGACTACTTCTTCGACGACCGTGTCCTGACCGGCATGGGCAAGACACTGCTGATCACCGTCCTCGCGATGCTGATCGGCATCGTCGGCGGCATCCTGCTGGCGGTGATGCGGCTGTCGAAGAACCCGGTGACCTCGTCCATCGCGTGGTTCTACATCTGGTTCTTCCGCGGCACGCCGGTCCTGGTGCAGCTGGTCGTCTGGTTCAACCTCGGCCTGGTCTTCGAGTACATCAACCTCGGACCGTTCTACCGCGACGAGTGGTCGGACTTCATGACGCCGTTCCTGACGGCGCTGCTCGGCCTCGGCCTCAACGAGGCGGCGTACATGGCGGAGATCTGCCGCGCCGGTCTGCTCGCGGTCGACGAGGGCCAGACCGAGGCGGCGCACGCGCTCGGCATGAGCCACACCAAGACGCTGCGCCGGATCGTGGTCCCGCAGGCGATGCGCGTGATCGTGCCGCCGACGGGCAACGAGGTCATCAACATGCTGAAGACGACCTCGCTGGTGTCGGTCGTCCAGTACGCCGAGTTGTTCAGAGTCGCCCAGGACATCGGCCAGACCTCGGGCGCCCCGGCCGAGATGCTGTTCCTCGCGGCGGCCTGGTACCTGCTGCTGACCTCGGTCTTCAGCGTCGGCCAGTACTACCTGGAGCGCTACTACGCCCGCGGCTCCAGCCGCAGCCTGCCGCCCACCCCGATGCAGAAGATCAGGGCGAACCTGTTCTCCCTGTCGAACCGCTCCAGCACGACGGGAGGTGCGGCATGACCGCCATGGTCAAGGCCGAGGGCGTCCACAAGTCCTTCGGTGCC
Organism: Streptomyces sp. CCM_MD2014; assembly: GCF_000772045.1. Classification (GTDB taxonomy): domain Bacteria; phylum Actinomycetota; class Actinomycetes; order Streptomycetales; family Streptomycetaceae; genus Streptomyces; species Streptomyces salinarius. The sequence continues at coordinate 3,010,149 of NZ_CP009754.1, forward strand.
GTCGAGGTCCTCAAGGGCATCGACCTGGAGGTGAAGCAGGGCGAGGTGTTCTGCCTCATCGGCCCCTCCGGCTCCGGCAAGTCCACCTTCCTCAGGTGTATCAACCACCTCGAGAAGATCAACGCCGGGCGTCTCTACGTCGACGGCGAGCTGGTCGGCTACCGCCAGAAGGGCGACAAGCTCTACGAGCTGAAGGACAGCGAGGTCGCCCTCAAGCGCCGGGACATCGGCATGGTCTTCCAGCGCTTCAACCTGTTCCCGCACATGACGGCCCTGGAGAACGTCATGGAGGCGCCGGTCCAGGTGAAGGGCATGGGCAAGTCCCAGGCCCGGGAGCGCGCGCGGGCTCTGCTGGAGCGGGTGGGCCTGGGCGACAAGGCCGGCAACTACCCCTCGCAGCTCTCCGGCGGCCAGCAGCAGCGCGTCGCCATCGCGCGGGCCCTGGCGATGGACCCGAAGCTGATGCTGTTCGACGAGCCGACCTCGGCGCTCGACCCGGAGCTGGTCGGCGACGTCCTCGACGTCATGCGCGACCTCGCCGAGTCCGGCATGACGATGGTCGTCGTCACCCACGAGATGGGCTTCGCCCGCGAGGTCGGCGACAGCCTGGTCTTCATGGACAACGGCGTGGTGGTCGAGTCGGGCAACCCCCGCGACGTCCTGACCGACCCGCAGCACGAGCGGACGAAGGCGTTCCTGTCCAAGGTCCTCTGAGACCAGGTGCGCACCAGGGGCGGTACGGATCTCCCGTACCGCCCCTGGCCGCTTTCAGCGGCTCACTTCACGGCCAGCAGCAGGGTGTCCGACGGCGAGCACCACACCGGGCGCGCCTCGCCGAAGCCCTTGTCGCGCAGTACGCGCGCGTGCCACGCCGCCGGGGGCATGTCCCCGTCGGCGTGTTCGCCGTAGATCTCGAAGCGGCGGGCGGTGGGCCCGGCGAGCACGGGGTCCTTGCCGGCGAGCTGCCACCACTCGGACCAGTCCAGGGCGCCCTCGCCCTTGGCGGCGTCCATCCGTGAGTGCCGCTGGGCGCGCTCGGCCGCGTTGATCCGGGGCGTCGTGTCGTCGATCATGTGGTCCGCGTTCATGAAGACACCACCGTCGCGGACCAGCCCCGCGACCCGACCGTAGAGATCCGCGAGGGGTTCGGCGTGGAACCAGTGCAGGGCCGTGGCGGTCAGCACCGCGTCGTACGCGTCGTACGGCAGCTTCGCCGGCCAGTCGGGGTCCTTGAGGTCGGCGGTGACGAAGGAGACCCGGTCGTCGTCCGCGAAGGTGCCCTCGGCGATGGCGAGGAGCGCCGGGTCGAGGTCCACGCCGGTGCTGGTGGCCTGCGGGAACCGGGCGAGCAGCCGGGCCGTGATGGTGCCGGTGCCGCAGGCCAGGTCGAGGACGCGCGGCGCGGGGCCGACGAGCGCCTCGACCATGTCGAGCATGATCCGGAACCGTTCCTCGCGGTCCGGCATGTACCACTCCTGCTGCCGGTCCCAGCTCTCCTGCCAGGCCTGCCAGTCGGCACCCGCCGCCGCGGCCGTCGTTGTGGTCACCGTGGTCGCCGTAGTCGTCGTGGCGTCCGCGTCCGTCATCGAGCCCCTCCATGCCTGCGTCACGTAATACCCTGGAAGCACGATCAGCCATTACTGGCCGCAGGCACGACCCTAGAGCCCCTTCGTAAGGACTACAAGTGGAACTGGCCTATTACTCGGATTACGCCGTACGTCTCGTCAACACCGAGGAACCCTCGCGGGGCCAGGACTCCCTGACCTCGGTGGAGGCCGTCCGCGAACTCTTCGGCGCCAACCAGTCGGCGGCCCGCCGCGCGTCCGACGCCGACGTGACGCGGTTCCGCTCGGTCCGGGGACGGCTGCGCGCGGTCTTCGAGGCGGCCGACGGCGGCGACGAGACCCTCGCCGTGGACCTGCTGAACTCACTGCTCCTGGAGTTCCCGGTGAGCCCGCAGATCTCCGGGCACGACCAGCGCGCGGAGGACGGCAGCCCGCTGTGGCACATGCACCTGGCGGACCACCCCTCCAACGCGACGGCCGGTTTCGCGGCCATCGCCGCGATGGGCCTGGCCTTCCACCTCACCGAGTACGGCGTCGACCGGCTGGGCCTGTGCGAGGCGGCCCCGTGCCGCAACGCCTACCTGGACACCTCGACCAACCGCTCCCGGCGCTACTGCTCCGACCGCTGCGCCACCCGCGCCAACGTGGCGGCCTACCGCGCCCGCAAGCGCCTGGAGGCCGACCGGTCGGCCAGCACCGGCCTGACCGCCGACAGCGCCCAGCGGACCACGGAGAACGGCGAGCGCTGACCCGCCCGCGGCCGGTACCGGAACCGGACCCTGCCCAGGACGAGGTCCTGCGGCACGACCCCGTAGTCGGTGCTGTCCCCGCCGGCGAAGGCGTTGTCCCCGAGCACCCACCAGCCCGTCCCGCGCCGTTCGGCCGCCCGCTTGACCACGAGCAGGTCCTGCTGGAAGGGGTGGCGCAGCACCACCACGTCCCCCGGCCGGACCCGCGCCCCCCAGTGCACCAGCAGCACGTCGCCGTGGTGCAGCGTGGGCACCATCGACGGCCCGGTCACCTCGGCCGGCCCGAAGGGCAGCGCCCCTCTGGCGCGCTCGGTCTCCTGCGACAGTTGCTCCGGCATCACCCGGCACCTCCCCGGTCTTTCCTCCACCAGTCTCAGTCTCACCCCGGACTTTTGTCCTAAGCCCACGGGGGCACTCGCGAAATCGGGTCTCCCAGGGAGTAATGTCCCCCCTGAGAAGACGATCACGAGGAAGGAACGCTTCATGCTTTCCCGCCTGTTTGCCCCCAAGGTCACGGTCAGCGCCCACTGCGACCTGCCCTGCGGCGTGTACGACCCGGCCCAGGCCCGCATCGAGGCGGAGTCGGTGAAGGCCGTCCAGGAGAAGATGGCCGGCAACGACGACCCGCACTTCCAGACGCGCGCCACGGTCATCAAGGAGCAGCGCGCCGAGCTCGCGAAGCACCACGTCTCCGTGCTGTGGAGCGACTACTTCAAGCCCCCGCACTTCGAGAAGTACCCGGAGCTGCACCAGCTGGTCAACGACACCCTGAAGGCCCTGTCGGCCGCCAAGGGCTCGAAGGACCCGGCGACCGGTCAGAAGGCCCTGGACTACATCGCCCAGATCGACAAGATCTTCTGGGAGACCAAGAAGGCCTGACGAAGGTCCACGCCCCGGGGCCGGCGATCGGTGCACCATCGCAGGCCGCAGGAGACCCCGAAGGGGCCCGGCCGTATCCCGGCCGGGCCCCTTCCGGTTGCCCCGGGGCAGGCGTCCTCTCCGCCCGGTGCCCGGTCGCTCCCTCAGGGCGTCTCCGCGGTCGCCCCTCGGCGGTGTCGCACCGGTTCGGTCGGCGCCCCGCCCTCGGCGGTCCGGGCGTTCGGCTCGGAACATGCCGTGCACTTCGGGTTGTGGCACGGACCGGGGGCCCACGTCGGGACCCACGCGCCCAGCGTCTTGTGGCGCCGGACGACTGCTTCGACTGGCTGTCCGCACTGGGGACAGACGTACGTGTCGCTGTCCATACCCCCAGGCTAGGCCGAATGGCGGCTCAGCGCTTCCGGTGGTACGTGCGGATTGAGCGCGGTTGAGCGATCAACGGATCCGGGGCTCGCGCCACATGGGCCACATCCGGGGGCCGTCCGGCAGATCGAGGGCCCGTCCCGTGAACTCGAAGCCGAGGCGTTCGTACAGCACCTTTCCCCGGGCGCTGCTCGCCTCCAGGTAGGCGGGCAGGCCCTCGCGGTCGCAGCGGTCCAGGACGCTCTCGATCAACGCGGTGCCCAGCCCCTCGCCCTGCCGTTCGGGGACGACACCGATCATCCACAGGTACTCGTGGGCGCGGCCCGAGGGGTGGATGCCGTCCGTCAGCCGGGCTATCGACTCCACGCGCTCGTTCTCCGGGTCGACGGCCTCGCGGATCCGCGCGGGTATGTCCTCGCCCTCGTCCCCGGACCCGTCGTCCGGTTCGTCACCCGCATGCCCGTCGGCCGGTACGGACAGCCACAGCGCGCAGGCGGCACCGTCCTCGGTGAGGTCGATGCGCCCGTCGGCGAGGACGGCGTCGGTGAACGCGGCCATGAGCCGGTGGTGCGTCCGGCGACGGTACTCCTGGCCCGGGAAGACCCAACTGCTCACCGGATCGTTCTGGAAGGCCTCGTCCAGCAGCCGGACGACCAGCGCCCGGTCGTCCTCGCCCGCCGTCCGGATCAGCACACCCATACCCAGCCCCTTCGACTCAACTTCGCTCGCACGTACGGCGGTTGAGCCTATCCGGTGACTCCGCGCGCCCGGCCGGAGAGACAGGAGGCGGGCCCCGCACACCGTGGGGAAGTGCGGGACCCGCCGGTCCGGAGCCGGCGGCGGTGCGGCCGTACGTCGGTCAGGTGCCGTACGGCCCTGCACGGGCTCCGGGGTCTTGCGCGGCCGGGTGGCCGTCAGGTGCTGCGCCGGGTCACGAACTCGGCCAGCGCGAGCAGACCGCCCGCCGCCTCCGGGTCGGGTACGGCACGGGCCAGCTCCTGCATGGCCCTCGCCATCCGGTCGGCCGCCTGGGCCTGCGCCCAGTCCCGGCCGCCCGCCCGCTCCACGGCCAGGGCGGTGCGCTCCAGGTCCTCCTTGTCCTTGTCGTACGGCGCCGCGTACAGCTCGGCGAGTTCGGCTGCGGCCGGGGAGCCGGAGGTGAGGGCGGCGACCACCGGCAGCGACTTCTTGCGGGCGGCCAGGTCCGCACCGGCCGGCTTGCCGGTGTGGCGCGGGTCGCCCCATATGCCGATGACGTCGTCGATGAGCTGGAAGGCCAGCCCGGCCTCGCGGCCGAAGGCGTCCAGGGCCTCGACGTCCTCCGCGGCGGCACCCGCGTACAGCGCGCCGAGGGCACAGGCGCAGCCCAGCAGTGCCCCCGTCTTCGCCTCGGCCATGGCGAGCGTCTCGTCGAGGGTGACCTGGCCCGGCGGACGCCCTTCCATGGCCGTGTCCGCGTGCTGGCCCTCGCACAGCTCCATGACGCAGTCCGCGAGCCGGGCGGCCGCCGCCGCGGACGCCGGGTGCGGGTCCGCGGCGAGCAGCCGCAGGGCGAGCGCCTGAAGGGCGTCCCCGGCCAGGATCGCGTCGGCGTCGCCGAACACGGCCCACGCGGTCGGCCGGTGACGGCGGGTGGCGTCCCGGTCCATCACGTCGTCGTGCAGCAGGGTGAAGTTGTGGACCAGTTCCACCGCTGCCGCGGCCCGGCCGGCCGCCGCACGGGCCGCCGGCCCGCCGAGCGCGGTCGCCGCGGTGAGGACGAGCGCGGGGCGGATCGCCTTTCCCGCGTTGCCCGTCGCGGGCGTGCCGTCCGCGTGCTGCCAGCCGAAGTGGTAGAGCGCGATCCGGCGCATCCGGTCGGGCAGCGAGGCGATGGCGGAGCGCAGTTCGGGGTCGACCGACGCGCGTGACTCCCTCAGGAGCACGGCCGCCTCGTGTCCTTCCGCCACCGGCCCCTGCCCCTGCCCCCCTGACGACTCCCCCGGCTCGTTGTCCCGCTGTGTGCCGATGGGTCCGTGCGTTTCCGGCGTTCCGGTGGAACGGCGCGTCACGGTGGCACCGCTCCCGATCTCCGTCATGGACTCACCTTCCCCCTGGGCCCGTCCGTACCCCCGGGGTGTACCCGCCCCGAGGGGCGGGAACACGGCGTTGCGGACAGTGGCGTCACTGCCAGCGGCCGATCTCGACGTTCTCCAGGACGCCGAGCGCGTCCGGCACGAGGACCGCGGCCGAGTAGTAGGTCGTGACCAGGTACTTGATGACGGCCTGTTCGTTGATGCCCATGAAACGCACCGACAGACTCGGCTCGATCTCGTCGGGGATGCCGGTGGCCCGCAGACCGATGACGCCCTGGTCCTGCTCGCCGGTACGCATCGCGATGATCGAGGACGTGCGGGCCTCGGTGACCGGGATCTTGTTGCACGGGTAGATCGGCACACCGCGCCAGGTCGGGATGCGGTTCCCGGCGATGTCGATCGTCTCCGGGACGAGTCCGCGCTTGTTCAGCTCGCGGCCGATGGCGGCGATGGCCCGCGGGTGGGCGAGGAGCAGCTTGGTGCCGCGCCGGCGGCTGAGCAGTTCGTCGAGGTCGTCCGGGCCGGGCACGCCGTCGTGCGGCTGGATGCGCTGGTCGTACTCGCAGTTGTGCAGCAGGCCGAACTCACGGTTGTTGATGAGTTCGTGCTCCTGACGCTCCTTCAGCGCCTCGACCGTCAGCCGGATCTGCTGCTCGGTCTGGTTCATCGGCTGGTTGTACAGGTCGGCCACGCGCGAGTGGATGCGCAGCACCGTCTGGGCGACGCTCAGTTCGTACTCGCGGGGCCGGGCCTCGTAGTCGACGAAGGTGTGCGGGATGTCCGGCTCGCCGCTGTGACCGGCGGAGAGGTCGATCTCCTTCTCACCGTGCTTGTTGGTGCGCTGCTCCGGGATCGCGCGCCGCTGCTCCAGGTGCTCGCGCAGGGAGTCGGCGCGCTCCGCCACCTGCTCCACCTCCTGGCGGGGCAGCACGAGCACCGTGCAGGCGGTCACCGTGCGGGCGGTGTACTCCCAGATGGCGTCCCCGTCGAGCAGCGCCTGGTCGCCGAAGTAGGCGCCGTCGGCGAGAACGCCGAGCACCGCGTCGTCGCCGTAGGGACCGGTACCGACCTTCTCGACCTTGCCGTGCGCCAGCAGGTAGACCTCGTCGGCACGGCCGCCGAACGAGGCGATCACCTCACCGGGACCGAACTCCCGCTGCTCGCAGCGCTGCGCGAGCTCCGACAGGACCTCCTCGTCCTCGTACGAGCGCAGGGCCGGCAGCTCACCCAGCTCGGCGGGGATGACCTCGACGCGGTCTCCGGTCTTCACGAACGTCACGCGGCCGTCGCCGACGGCGAAGGTCAGACGCCGGTTCACCCGGTACGTGCCGCCCTGAATGTCCACCCAGGGGAGCGTGCGCAGCAGCCAGCGCGAGCTGATCTCCTGCATCTGAGGAACGGATTTGGTGGTGGTGGCCAGGTTCCGCGCGGCCGCCGTGCCGAGGCTCTGCTGCGGCCTGGTCTGCTCGGTGCGGACCTCTTCGCCTACCGACATAAGGAATTGCCCTCCCGGTCATGCCGGACGACTGCGCCCGGCATCGATGTGCGTGGACCAGCCTTCCTCACGGAGCGTGCCGGTGCTATTACACGAAAGAGCGGGAATGGATCACGCGCGGCCGGGGCAGATATGGGGGCTTGTTCGGCGTCCGGGTGACAAGTCCGGCGCGGAGCCGCCCACTTCGGCGGCTCCGCGCCGGGACGGGAGTGTCCGAAACCGCTCGCACACGGGCCGAACACGGAACGGCCGGAGCGAACAAGCAATAGGAGGCACTCCGTTTCGGTACAAGCTCCGTACGAGGCGGTCGCGTCGGGCGGTCGTCGCGCAGCGCGAAGGAGCCGGCCGTGGCCTCACCCATGTCCGCGAGCAGTTTCCTCAAGGCACTGAAGGCCGAGGGCCTCACCGTCGTCGAGGTCGGTGACTGGCGGGAGCACAACCGCAACCACAAGGGGCCCTGGGGGCCCGTGCACGGTGTGATGATCCACCACACGGCCACCAGCGGCAGCGCGCGGACGGTGGACGTCTGCCGCAAGGGCCACGAGACTCTGTCCGGCCCGCTGTGCCACGGGGTCGTCACCAAGGACGGCCGGGTCCATCTGGTCGGGTACGGCCGCGCCAACCACGCCGGCCCGGGCGACGACGACGTCCTGCGCGCGGTGATCGCCCAGAAGGCGCTGCCCCGGGACAACGAGGCAGGCACCGACGGCAACCGGCACTTCTACGGCTTCGAGTGCGAAAACCTCGGCGACGGCGACGATCCGTGGCCGGCGGCGCAACTGGAGGCGATCGAGCGGGCCGCCGCGGCCGTGTGCCGCCACCACGGCTGGAACGAGCGGTCCGTCATCGGCCACCTGGAGTGGCAGCCGGGGAAGGTGGATCCGCGCGGGTTCACGATGGACTCCATGCGGGAGCGGATCCGCGACCGGCTGAAGTGACCGAGGACCGCCCGAAGTGGTCCGGGACCGGCCGACGCGAGGCGTTCGCCGCGGCCGAACCCGGGGACCGGCGGACGCGAGGTGTTCGCCGCGCGCGGTGGCGTGACAATGGCGGGGTGACCGGCACCGACACCCGCGACCTCGCCGCCCTGCGGCCCCGTCTGCCCTCTCCCCTGCGGGAGGTGGCGGACGGACGCTTCGAGCGGCACGGTGTCCGGTTGCTGCTCAAGCGGGACGATCTGATCCACCCCGAACTGGTCGGCAACAAATGGCGCAAACTGGCGCCGAATCTCGCCGCGGCGGACGGCCGTACGGTCGTCACGTTCGGCGGCGCCTACTCCAACCACCTGCGGGCCACGGCTGCCGCCGGGCGCCTGCTGGGGCTGCCCACGGTGGGTGTCGTCCGCGGTCAGGAACTGGCGGACCTGCCGCTCAACCCCTCGCTGGCCCGGTGCGCAGCCGACGGCATGCGGCTGCGCTTCGTCGACCGCTCGACGTACCGCCGCAAGGCCGAACCGGAGACCCTGGCCGCCCTGCTGCGCGCGGTGGAGGCCGAGGACGCCGTCGTCGTCCCCGAGGGCGGCAGCAACGCCCGGGCCGTCCGCGGCTGCCGCGCCCTGGGCGAGGAGCTGGGCGAACACGCCGACGTGGCCGCCCTCGCCTGCGGCACCGGCGGCACGCTGGCGGGGCTGGCCGCCGGGCTCCCTCCGGGGCGGCGGGCCCTCGGCATACCCGTGCTCAAGGGCGGTTTCCTGGAGGACGACATACGGCGGCTCCAGCAACGCGCGTTCGGCGGGCACCGCGGCACCTGGAGCCTGGACGACCGCTTCCACCACGGCGGCTACGCCCGCACGACGCCCGGCCTCGACGCCTTCGCCGAGGACTTCGAGCAGCGCCACGGCCTGGCAGTCGAGCGCGTCTACGTCGCCAAGCTGCTGTACGCCCTGCTCGCGCTCACCGAGGAGGGCGCCTTCCCGCGCGGGACGACCCTGGCGGCGGTCGTCACCGGCCGCCCCTTTCCCTAGGGCCTGCCCCTTCCCCCAGCGCCTGCCCGGGCCGGAGCGCCGGCTCATGTGGTCTCCCGGTAGGCCGCCGCCTCCTCCAGGTCCAGCCGGCGCAGCAGCGTCCGGAGCATCTCGTCGTCGATGTAGCGGCCGTCCCGCAGGCGGACGAAGACCTCTCGCTCGGCGCTGATCATCTCCCGGGAGAGCCGCCGGTAGGTGTCGTCGACGGTCTCGCCCGTGACCGGATTGACCTGGCCGAGCCGTTCCCAGACGGCGTTGCGACGGCGCTCCAGCACCGTGCGGAGGCGGTCGGCGAGGGGGGCCGGCAGCGTGTTGCGCTCGTCGGCGAGCAGGTCGTCCAGGCGCTGTTCGGCGACCCGCGAGGCCTGCGCCTGGGCGTTGGCCTCCGCCAGCGTCTCGGCCCGCACGTCGTGCGCGGGGAACTTCAGCAGGCGGATCAGCGGCGGCAGGCTGACACCCTGGACGACCAGCGTGCCGATGACGGTGGTGAAGGTCAGGAACAGGATGAGGTTGCGCTCCGGAAACGGCTCGCCGCCGTGCACGGTCATCGGGATGGAGAAGGCGATGGCCAGGGAGACCACGCCCCGCATCCCGGCCCAGCCGATCACGAACGGCCCCTTCCAGGAGAGGTCGCCCTCGCGCGCGCGTACGCGTGCCGACAGCCGGGGCAGGAAGGTCGCCGGATACACCCACACGAACCGCGCCACGGCGACCACCAGGAAGAGGGCGAGCGCGTACCAGGCGGCGTCGGTCCCCTCGTACTCCCCCAGGCCCTTGAGGACGACCGGCAGCTGGAGTCCGATGAGGGCGAACACGGCCGACTCCAGGACGAACGCCACCATCTTCCACACCGCCTCCTCCTGGAGCCGGGTGGCGAAATCCACCTCCCACGCGCGGTGGCCCAGATAGAGCGCGACGACGACCACCGCGAGCACCCCCGAGGCGTGCACCTGTTCGGCGACCGCGTAGGCGACGAACGGGATCAGCAGGGAGAGCGTGTTCTGCAGCAGCGCCTCCGTGAGGTGGGTGCGCAGCCAGTGCAGGGGCACCATCAGCACCAGCCCGACGCCGACGCCGCCCACCGCCGCGATCAGGAACTCGCCGATGCCGCCGGCCCAGGTGGCGCCCTCGCCGACGGCCGCCGCGAGCGCCACCTTGAAGGCGGTGATCGCGGTGGCGTCGTTCACCAGGGACTCGCCCTGCAGGATCGTGGTGATGCGGGAGGGCAGCCCCACCCGGCGGGCGACCGCCGTGGCCGCGACGGCGTCCGGCGGCGCCACGACCGCGCCGAGCACCAGGGCCGCGGTCAGCGGCAGGCCCGGCACGATGAGGTAGGCCGCGCCGCCGACGACGAAGGTGGCGAACAGGACGTAGCCCACGGACAGCAGCGCGACGGGCCGGGCCTGTGCCCGCAGGTCGAGGTAGGAGCTGTCGGTGGCCGCCGTGTAAAGCAGCGGGGGCAGCAGCAGGGGCAGCACGATGTGCGGGTCGAGGGTGTAGTCGGGCACACCCGGGACGTAGCTCACCGCCAGGCCCGCCGCGACCAGCAGCAGCGGCACCGGCACCGGCACCCGCCGTCCCGCCGCGGCGACCGCGGCGCTGCCGGCCACCAGCAACAGCAGCGGCATCACGTCCATCGTCCTCGCCCGCCCTCGTTCTTCCGCGCGGTCTCCCGCACAGCCGTCGTAACCTGGCAATCATGAAACAGTGCACGCACGCCGACGCGCTGCCGCACCCGGAACCCGAGCCGTGCGGCGAGACCTGCCCGGAGTGTCTGGCCGAGGGCACGGACCCGGTGCAGTTGAGGCTGTGTCTCAGCTGCGGCCATGTCGGCTGCTGCGACTCCTCGCCGAACCGGCACGCGACGGCGCACTACAAGGAGACCGGACATCCGGTGATGCGGACCTTCGAGCCCGGGGAGAGCTGGCGTTGGTGCTTCGTCGATCACGTCCTCGTGTGACCTCCGCCGGGGACGGTTCGAACGTCTGACGTCTGGGTACGTCAACCCGGCGCGCGCTCTTCCGATTTGGGCCCGCCAACCCCCTAGCCACTGTGCGTGTTCGCGTGTTTACTATGAGTGACAGCACGGGGTTGGGGTCCTGGGGACAGGAAACTTCGGAGCGCGATAACGTCACCGCTGAACCATGCATCGCGTTGTCCGAGGGGGCGTCCCTCGGCCCTGCAACGCTTGTACCACCTTGGAGGTGAGGGTGTCCCAGATCGCAGGCGAGCCCGCGACCCAGGACTTCGTCGAAGTCCGGCTGCCGGCCGCGGGTGCCTACCTGTCGGTGCTGCGTACGGCGACGGCCGGCCTCGCAGCTCGTTTGGACTTCACCCTCGACGAGATCGAGGACCTGCGCATCGCAGTCGACGAGGCCTGCGCGATCCTGCTCCAGCAGGCCGTGCCCGGCTCGGTGCTCAGTTGTGTCTTCCGCCTCGTCGACGACTCGCTCGAGGTCACCGTCTCGGCGCCGACCACGGACGGCCACGCCCCCTCGCGGGACACGTTCGCCTGGACGGTGCTCTCCGCCCTCGCGGGCAAGGTCTCCTCCGCCGTGGACGAGGACAACACCGTTTCGATCAGCCTCTACAAACAGCGCGGCGCGGGACCCGGGCCGACGTGAGGGACGGGGACGGGCCGGTGCGGGACGAAGAGCGCGGTACACGGGAGCTGCCGGCCGAGGGCACACGTTCTGAGAACGAGGCGCGACGCACGGCGGACGGCATCGACGGCATCCCCGAGCAGGCCCGGCCGCATCCGGAGGACGAGACCTCGCCCGAGGCCGTCGTTCCGGGCGACGGGCAGCGGACCGGGGGGACCCCCGTCCGGCCCGTCCGAGCGGAGGCGCGGGCTCGGGAAAGGGCGACGGGCGGGACGATGAGCGAGCACGAGCGACACGCCGACGGCCACGCGCCGGGTGCACGGGGCACGCAGGGCACACGGCACGACCCGCAGGACCGCAGCGGGGCGCGCCTGCTGTTCGCCGAGCTGCGCACGCTGGAGAAGGAGAGCCCGGAGTACGCGGAGCTGCGCAATCGGCTGGTCCGCATGCACCTGCCGCTCGTCGAGCACCTCGCGCGCCGCTTCCGCAACCGCGGCGAGCCCCTGGACGACCTCACCCAGGTCGCCACCATCGGCCTGATCAAGTCGGTCGACCGCTTCGACCCGGACCGCGGGGTGGAGTTCTCCACGTACGCGACGCCCACGGTCGTCGGTGAGATCAAGCGGCACTTCCGGGACAAGGGCTGGGCGGTGCGCGTCCCGCGCCGGCTCCAGGAGCTGCGGCTGGCCCTGACGACGGCCACGGCGGAGCTCTCCCAGCTGCACGGCCGCTCCCCCACGGTCCACGAACTCGCCGAGAAGCTGTCGATCTCGGAGGAGGAGGTCCTGGAGGGCCTGGAGTCGGCCAACGCGTACTCCACGCTGTCCCTGGACGTCCCGGACACCGACGACGAGTCCCCGGCGGTCGCCGACACCCTCGGCGCCGAGGACGAGGCGCTGGAAGGGGTGGAGTACCGGGAGTCGCTCAAGCCGCTGCTCGAGGACCTCCCGCCGCGGGAGAAGCGCATCCTGCTGCTGCGCTTCTTCGGCAACATGACCCAGTCCCAGATCGCGCAGGAGGTCGGGATCTCGCAGATGCACGTGTCCCGGCTGCTGGCCCGCACGCTGGCACAGCTGCGGGAGAAGCTGCTGGTCGAGGAGTAGCAGCCGGCCGGCGGTCGCCCTACGGCCGCTTGCCGGCGTTGCCCGGTCCCCGGATGCCGAGGGCCAGGGTGGTCTCGGGGTTGATGAGCAGGTACAGCGCGGTGAGCGCCGCGACACCGAGCACGGCGCCCGCCGGGACGGCGAAACTGTCGGCCCCCGCCATGTTGTAGGCGACGGGCAGCGCCATGATCTGCGTGATCACGGCCGGGCCCCGGCTCCACCCCCGCAGGCGGAGCAGTCCGCGGGCGGCGAGCAGCGGCAGCAGGGCGAGGACGATCAGGGTGACGCCGCCGGTGACGGCCGAGGTGCGGTCGTCGGGGTGTCCGGTGAGGCCTCCCACGAGCATCCAGGCGCCGCCGACGACGAGCGCCAGGCCCTCCAGCCCGGCGATCGCGGCGGCGGCGGTCACCCGGGCGGGGCGAGGCTCTGCCTCCTCGGCGACTGCGGAGACGGGGTCGGGGGTCTGCTCACTGCTCACCCCTGCAGGGTAGCCGTCGGCCCGCCTCCGCCCGCGCCCGCCCGGGTGTCGGGCGTATCACGCGCGGCGGGCCCGGGTGGCGATCTTCACTCCGGTCTGGGCCGAGTACCGCCCGGTAGGTACGCTGCACACCATGCGTGCACTTCTCGTGGTCAATCCGGCGGCAACCACTACGAGTGCGCGTACGCGCGACGTGCTGATCCACGCGCTGGCGAGCGAGATGAAGCTGGAGGCGGTCACCACCGAGTACCGCGGCCACGCGCGCGACCTCGGACGGCAGGCGGCACAGAGCGACGACGTCGACCTGGTGGTGGCCCTCGGCGGCGACGGCACGGTGAACGAGGTCGTCAACGGCCTCCTGCACGCGGGCCCCGACCCGGAGCACCTGCCCGGTCTCGCCGTGGTCCCGGGCGGTTCCACCAACGTCTTCGCCCGCGCCCTCGGCCTGCCCAACCACGCGGTGGAGGCCACCGGAGCGCTGCTGGACGCGCTGCGCGAGGGCAGCGAGCGGACCGTCGGTCTCGGCCTGGCATCCGGTACGCCGGGCACCGAGGACGAGGCGGTCCCGGCCCGCTGGTTCACCTTCAACGCCGGACTGGGCTTCGACGCCGGCGTGGTCGGCCGCGTCGAGCAGCACCGTGAGCGCGGCAGGAAGTCGACACACGCCCTCTACGTCCGTCAGGTGGTGCGCCAGCTCATCGGCGAGCCGCACCGCCGCAGCGGGACGATCACACTGGAGCGGCCGGGCGAGGACCCGGTCACCGATCTGGTGCTGTCCATAGTCTCGAACACCTGTCCCTGGACGTTCCTCGGCAACCGCCCGATCTACGCCTCTCCCCAGGCCTCGTTCGACACCGCGCTCGACGTCTTCGGCCTCAGCCGGCTGTCGACGGCCGCGGTTGCCCGGTATGGCACCCAGTTGCTCACTTCGTCCCCCGAGCGCGGGCCGCGCGGTCGGCACGCGGTCTCCCTGCACGATCTGACCGAGTTCACCTTGCATTCGAAGGTGCCCCTGCCCCTTCAGATGGACGGTGACCACCTGGGGTTGCGTACCAGCGTGACGTTCACAGGCGTACGCCGTGCACTGCGTGTGATTGTGTGAGCAGAAGGGGCGAAAGTCCTTTCACTCGAACGTTTAGACCAGGATCCACCCCATGGAAGTACGGCTGTGACCTAGTCGACACCGAAGAATCAAAAAAAACTTTCCGGAAGGGGTTGTATCCGCCGCCGAGGTTTGCGAGTCTCTTCTTGGCGATCGGGACAGCCCGCAAGACCGGCATCCACAGATCACCGGAACCCCTCTTCAAACCACAGGACCACGCCAGGGAACCTGGCGGTAGGCCCTTCCCTTGTTGAGGGATTCGTGAAAGCGTTCACATTCACAAGCATCCCAGCATGTATTACCAAGGAGAGGTAGCAGCCATGGACTGGCGTCACCGCGCCGTTTGCCGCGAGGAAGACCCCGAGCTCTTCTTCCCCATCGGCAACACCGGTCCCGCGCTGCTGCAGATCGAGGAAGCCAAGGCCGTCTGCCGTCGCTGCCCCGTCATGGAGCAGTGCCTGCAGTGGGCGCTCGAGTCCGGTCAGGACTCCGGCGTCTGGGGTGGTCTCAGCGAGGACGAGCGCCGCGCAATGAAGCGCCGTGCCGCCCGCAACCGGGCTCGTCAGGCCTCCGCCTGACAACCCACCCCTACTGACAGCCTCAGCTTGGCGGCGCGTACAGCGAGTACGCATCCCCCGCTCCCGAGCCGCAGCGCGCAGTACCCCCGATGCGCATCGGACGATGTAGCGCACGAGCACAGGCCTCGGACCTTCACGGGTCCGGGGCTTTTTGCTGTGCCCACCACCCGGCTGTGCCCGTCGTGTGACGGCTGCTACTTCCCGGCCGGCACCGGGATGTCGAGGATCACCCGCGTGCCCCGCTCCGAGGCCGGGACCATGTCGAAGGTGCCGCCCAGCTCACCCTCCACCAGGGTGCGGACGATCTGCAGACCGAGGTTGCCGGAGCGGTGCGGGTCGAAGTTTTCGGGCAGGCCCACGCCGTCGTCCTGGACGGTGACCAGGAGCCGGGCCTCCTTGGTCGTACCGCCGCGGACCGCCGAGACCTCGACCGTGCCGGTGTCGTTGTCCCGGAAGCCGTGCTCCAGGGCGTTCTGCAGCACCTCGGTCAGCACCATGGAGAGCGGGGTGGCGACCTCGGCGTCGAGGATGCCGAAGCGGCCGGTGCGCCGGCCGGTGACCCTGCCCGGGGAGATCTCGGCCACCATCGCCAGCACCCGGTCGGCGATCTCGTCGAACTCCACGCGCTCGTCCAGGTTCTGGGAGAGCGTCTCGTGCACGATCGCGATCGAGCCGACCCGGCGCACGGCCTCCTCCAGCGCCTCGCGACCCCGGTCGGACTCGATGCGCCGGGCCTGCAGGCGCAGCAGGGCCGCCACCGTCTGGAGGTTGTTCTTCACCCGGTGGTGGATCTCCCGGATGGTGGCGTCCTTGGTGATCAACTCGCGCTCGCGACGGCGCAGTTCCGTCACATCGCGCAGGAGGACGAGCGAACCGATGCGGGTGCCCTTGGGTTTGAGCGGGATGGCGCGGAACTGGATCACCCCGTCGTGCGCCTCGATCTCGAACTCGCGCGGCGCCCAGCCGCTGGCGACCTTGGCGAGCGCCTCGTCCACCGGTCCGCGGGAGGGGGCCAGTTCGGCGGTGGTCCGGCCCAGGTGCTGGCCCACCAGGTCGGCTGCCAGGCCCATGCGGTGGTAGGCCGACAGCGCGTTCGGGGAGGCGTACTGGACGATGCCGTCGCCGTCGACCCGGACCAGGCCGTCGCCGACGCGGGGCGAGGCGTCCATGTCGACCTGCTGGTTCTCGAACGGGAAGGCGCCGGCCGCGATCATCTGGGCCAGGTCCGAGGCGCTCTGCAGGTAGGTCAGCTCCAGCCGGCTCGGGGTGCGCACGGTGAGCAGGTTGGTGTTGCGGGCGATGACCCCGAGGACGCGGCCCTGGCGGCGTACGGGGATGGACTCGACGCGGACGGGGACCTCCTCGCGCCACTCCGGGTCGCCCTCGCGCACGATGCGGCCCTCGTCCAGGGCGGCGTCCAGCATGGGGCGCCGGCCACGCGGGACCAGGTGGCCGACCATGTCGTCCTGGTACGAGGTGGGGCCGGTGTTGGGCCGCATCTGGGCGACCGAGACGTAGCGCGTGCCGTCGCGGGTGGGGACCCACAGGACCAGGTCGGCGAAGGAGAGGTCGGACAGCAGCTGCCACTCCGAGACCAGCAGATGGAGCCACTCGAGGTCGGAGTCGTCGAGCGCGGTGTGCTGGCGTACGAGTTCGTTCATGGAGGGCACGGGGCTGAGCGTACCTGGCGGTACGGACGGCGACGGAAACCAGCCACGGTCCACGGCTCCCCCGCCCTCGCCTCCGACCCGGCCCGGACGGCCCCCGGAAACACCCGCGGGCCGCGGCGCCTGAGAGGGACCCTCAACCCTCCCGGCACCGCAGCCCGGAGCAACATCGGCCGTGGGGTGTGCGGTCCCGGTCGGCCGAAGGATGAGGAGCCGGGGCAGTCAGGGCAGAGAGCTCCGGTTCCTCGGTCCGTCCTCCTGTGCGGGGAGGACGGAAGCCCGACGATCACCTTGCGTGAGTGACACGGTCAGTGTCTCAGCGACCATTCTGGACTAGACCACTTACCGTGTCCATGCGGTGGACGTTGTTTGTTGTCGATGGCTCGTACCGACTGCATCCCTGCCGGGCAGCCGCCAGAAGCCTAACCCTGTTGGCTCAACCACGGGGCCAGACCGCCAGGGCAATTTCCGCGAGCGCTTCCAGTTCCGCCCGGGTCGCGCCGTCGCGCGCCTGCTGCGACATGCCCTGGATCATCGCGCCGGTGTACCGGGCGAGGGCCGCGGCGTCGGTGTCCGGCGGCAGCACTCCCCGGTCCACGTCGGCCGCGATCCGGCTCTCGATCGCCGCGATGTTGGCGTTGCGCCGCTCCCGCAGGGACTCCTCGACCTCGGCGGTCGAGCAGTTGGCGGCCGCGTGGACGACGAGGCAGCCGTGCGGCCGGCCGGGGGCCGTGTACTCGGCGGCGGCCTCGCGCAGCATCCGCTCTATGCCCGCACGCGCGGTCGGCTCCTCGGCGAGGGCGCGGTCGCCGAACGAGCCGTACCGCACCCCGTACTCCCGGACGACCTCCTCGAACAGCGAGCGCTTGTCGCCGAAGGCGGCGTACAGGCTCGGGGCACCGATGTCCATGACCCGGGTCAGGTCGGAGACGGACGTGGCCTCGTAGCCGTGCTCCCAGAACGCCAGCAGCGCCGCCTCCAGTGCCGTCGCCCGGTCGAAGGAGCGGGGGCGCCCGCGAGCCCTGCGCGCTCCGCTCCGAGCAGGGGCTTCGGATCGTTCGGTCTTCTCGCCGCTCACCATGGAGTGCATTTTATAGCGTCCACTAGATAAAAGCCTCCCGGCTGCTGTACGGTCATTTCTGTAACGACCACTAGCGAAAGCGAAGGGGGCGCCGGCATGGGCGCGCTTGCAGGCAGGACGGCACTCGTCACGGGGGCCGGCAGGGGCATCGGGCGGGGCATCGCGGAGCGCCTGGGCCGGGACGGCGCCCGGGTCGCGGTGCACTACGGGAGCAACGAGGCGGCGGCGAAGGACACGGTCGCCGCGATCGAGGCGGCCGGCGGATCGGCGTTCACGATCCGGGCGGACCTGCGCGCCCCCGGCGCCGCCGAGACCTTGTGGGAGGAGTTCGACAGACACGCCGACGGCCTGGACGTCCTGGTGAACAACGCGGGAATCGGCAACACGCGCCCCATCGGGGAGATAGGGGAGGCGGAGTACGACGCGGTCTTCACGGTCAACGTGAAGGCGCCGTTCTTCATCCTCAAGCACGGCATGGCGCGGCTGCGCGACGGCGGCCGGGTCGTCAACGTCTCGTCGGGCCTGGCCCGCACGGCCGTGATGCCGGACAACATGGCGTACGCGATGACGAAGGGCGCGCTGGACGTGCTCTCGCGCGACCTCTCCAAGGTGCTGGGCACCCGCCGCATCACGGTGAACTCGGTGGCACCCGGCATCATCGACACGGACAACACGGCGGCGCTGCTGTACGGCAGCCCCGACGGCTGGGAGCGGGCGGCGGCGCTCTCGGCGCTGGGCGGAGTGGGGACGCCGGCCGAGGTGGCCGACGTGGTCGCGTTCCTCGCCTCGCGGGAGGGCCGGTGGGTCACGGGAAGCTGGGTGGACGCCACGGGAGGTTCCCTGACCTGACGCCACCGCCCGGACACCGCCACCCACCTGACCGTTTCGGCGCGACCGCGGGGCCCCACTCTGTTAGATTGGTCTAAACCACATAGCCAGTCCCGGACCCCGGGTGAGTCCTCTCTTCGAAACGGCAGGCCAGCGTGGAAGTTGTCATCGTTCCCGATGCCAGGGCGGGCGGCGAGCTCATAGCCGAAGCCATGGCGCAGCTGCTCCGGCGCAAGCCCGACGCCCTGCTCGGGGTGGCCACCGGCTCGACGCCGCTGCCCGTGTACGAGGCGCTGGCGGCCAAGGTGCGCTCGGGTGCCGTGGAGACCGCGCGGACCCGGATCGCCCAGCTCGACGAGTACGTGGGGCTGCCCGCGGAGCACCCGGAGTCCTACCGTTCGGTGCTGCGGCGCGAGGTGCTCGAACCGCTGGGCATCGGCATGGACGCGTTCATGGGCCCCGACGGGACGGCCGCGGACGTGCAGGGCGCGTGCGAGGCCTACGACCGGGCGCTGAGCGGGGCCGGCGGGGTCGACCTCCAGCTGCTGGGCATCGGCACCGACGGGCACATCGGCTTCAACGAGCCGTGCTCCTCGCTCGCCTCGCGGACGCGTATCAAGACCCTGACCGAGCAGACCCGCGTCGACAACGCGCGCTTCTTCGACGGCGACATCGAGCAGGTGCCGCACCACGTGATCACCCAGGGCATCGGCACCATCCTGGAGGCGCGGCACGTGGTGCTGCTCGCCACCGGCGAGGGCAAGGCCGACGCGGTCGCCGCGAGCGTCGAGGGCCCGGTCGCGGCGGTGTGCCCGGCCTCCGCCCTGCAGCTGCATCCGCACGCCACGGTCGTCGTCGACGAGGCCGCCGCGTCCAAGCTGAAGCTCGCCGACTACTTCCGGCACACCTACGCCCACAAGCCGGACTGGCAGGGCATCTGACCCGGCCCGTCCCCGCACCACAGGGGCGGACACCCACGCGCGCGGAAGGCGCCGGATCCCGTCACAGGGCCCCGGCGCCTTCGTCGTACCCGCACCACCACCGGCACGGCGCCCCCATCCCGGCGACACCGCCCCGGGTACCGGCACCCGGACCCGTACTCCCGTCACCACCGGCGCGCACCCGCACCCGCGCGGCGACGGCCTGCCTCGCCCACCGTCCGGGCTCGCGCGCCCGCCCTTCGCCAAAAGGCCGTGCGCGGCCACGCACACCGAAGGCGCCGGCCCGTCAGGGGACCGGCGCCTTCCGTGCGGCGGCGGGTGGTCGTCAGACGCCGGCGATGGCCTCGGCCGCCGCCCGGCCGCAGACGCGCGCCGCGCCGTGGGTGGCCAGGTGGAGGGCGCCGCGGGCCTGCGCGCGCGGGACGCCCATTTCGACGACGATCGTGTCCGGGCGGGCCGCCAGCAGGACGTCGAGGGCGGCCGCCATCCAGGGGTGCCGGTGCTCGTCGCGCACGACGGCGACGATGCGCCGGGAGCCCGCCGCGGCCAGTGCCTCGCGACCCGCGTCGGCACCGTTGAAGCTGCCGGTCTCGGTTCCCGGGAGCAGGCGGCCCAGCTCGGCGGCCACGCCCCAGGGGGTCTCGTCGCCCACCGCGATGTTCGCCACCGGGGTGAACGCGGCGACGTACGCCGGCTCGGTGAGCGGCGCGGACTCCCCCGCGACGGTGATCCGCAGCGCGCGGCGGGCGGCACGCAGGCCGACGTCGCCGTCCGCGGTGTCCGAAGCCCCCTGGCCCGGCCGGTTCGCCGTGGTCCAGCGGGCCAGCGCCCTGACCCGCTCCGCCGCGTCGGCCAGGCGCTCCTCGGGGAGTTCGCCCGCGCGGACCGCCCCGACCAGCGCGTCGCTCAGCCGCCGTACGGTGCCCTCGTCGGACAGGCCGCCGCCCACGCAGATCGCGTCGGCGCCGGCCGCGATGGCCAGGACGGTGCCGCGTTCGATGCCGTAGGTGCCGGCGATCGCCTTCATCTCGATGCCGTCGGTGACGATGAGCCCGTCGTAGCCCATCTCGCCCCGGAGCAGGTCGGTCAGGATGCGGCGGGACAACGTTGCCGGAAGGTCCGGGTCCAGGGCCGGGACCAGGATGTGGGCGCTCATCACCGCGCGGGTGCCGGCCGCGACGGCCGCGCGGAACGGGACCAGGTCGCGTTCGGCGAGCACGTCGGCGTCCACGTCGATGCGCGGCATGGCGTGGTGGGAGTCGATGCCCGTGTCGCCGTGGCCCGGGAAGTGCTTGGTGCAGGTGGCCACGCCGGCGGACTGCATGCCGGTGACGTAGGCCGCGGTGTGCCGGGCGACCAGGTCGGTGTCGGCGCCGAAGGAGCGTACGCCGATGACCGGGTTGTCCGGGTTGGAGTTCACGTCGGCGGACGGCGCCCAGTTGAAGTCGACGCCCGCGGCGGCGAGCCGTCGGCCCAGTTCCGCGGCGACCGCCCGGGTGAGCCCGACGTCGTCCACCGCGCCGAGGGCGTGGTTGCCGGGGAAGGAGGAGCCGGTGCGCACCTCCAGTCGGGTGACGTCACCGCCTTCCTCGTCGATCGCGACCAGCACGTCCTCGCGCTCGGCGCGCAGCTGTGCGGTCAGCGCCGCCACCTGCTCGGGCGAGGTGACGTTCCGCCCGAACAGCGCGACGGACGCCAGGCCCTCGCCGAGCCGGCGCAGCAGCCAGTCGGGGGCGGTGGTCCCGGCGAAGCCGGGCTGGAGGACGGTGAGCGCGTCGCGCGTGAGGGTGTCGGTGGCCCTGGCGAGGGTCGTCATGGGTGGGCTATCCCTTCACGGCGCCGGAGGTGAGGCCGGCGGCCATCTTCTTCTGCACGATCATGAAGAAGGCGACGACGGGTATCGCGATCATCGTCGAGGCGGCCATCAGGGCGCCGTAGTCGGTGCCGTGCGAGGTGGTGAAATTCATGAGCCAGACGTTGAGCGTGTACTTGTCGTTGTCCTGCAGCACGATGTAGGCGAGCAGGTATTCGTTCCAGGCGTTGATCAGGGAGAAGATCGACGCGGCGGCGAGGCCGGGGGCGAGCAGCGGGAAGATCACGCGCCAGAACGCGCCCATCCGGGAGCAGCCGTCGACCATCGCGGCCTCCTCCAGCTCCAGCGGGATGTTCACGACGAAGCCGCGGATCATCCAGGTGGCGAAGGGCAGCGTGCTCACCAGGTAGATGATGATGACGCCCCAGTACTCGTTGATCGCCCCCAGGTCGTTCAGCTGGATGTAGAGGGGGATCAGCATGGCCGTGGGCGGCAGCAGCTGCACCACGAGCAGCACGATCATGAAGACCTTGCGGCCGGCGAACCGGAACCGGCCGATCGCGAAGGCCGCGATCGTGGAGAGCACCATGGCGCCGAGGACGGCGGTCACGCAGATGATGAGGCTGGACTGGATGGCGGTGCCGAAGTTCGGCGCGTCGATCGCCCGGCTGAAGTTGTCGAAGGTGATCGAGTTCGGCCAGAGCTTCTGGTCGTAGGACCGGATCTCGTTGTTGGGGCGCAGAGCGCTGACCACGAGCCAGTAGACCGGGAAGGCCATCACCACGAAGGTGACGAGACCCACGAGGTTGTAGACGTGCCGGCTGCGCTTCTTGCGGTCGGGGCGGAACTCGGGCGCCGTGGCGCCGGGGGCTGTCGTGTCGCTCACTCGACCTCTCCGATCTTGAGCAGCTGGCGCAGGTAGTAGACGGCCACGCCGGAGAGGAGCAGCACGGTGATCAGGGCGATGGCGGCGCCCTGGCTGAAGCTGTTCGACTCGAAGGCCTTCTCGTACGAGTAGAGGCCGAGCAGGTTGTACTCCTCCTCCGGCTTGTTGCCGCGCATCAGGAAGACCTGGCCGAAGACGTTGAAGTCCCAGATCACCGAGAGGGTGGCCACCATCTGGAAGACGGGCTTGATCACCGGCCAGGTCACGTAGCGGAACACGCCGACGCGCCCGGCGCCGTCCAGCTCCGCCGCCTCCTCCAGCTCGCTCGGCACCTGGGTGAGGGCGGCGTACAGGGTGACGGTGACGAACGGCACGGCGCCCCAGACCACCACGGCGCCGATCATGAGGAAGCCCTGCTTCGGGTCGAGCCACCAGTTGTGGCCCTGGAAGTCGAGGCCCAGGTACTCGGTGAGCACCATGTTGGCGACGCCGTAGTCGGAGTCGGCGAACCAGCGGAAGATCGAGGTGGCGACCAGCAGGGGCAGCGACCAGGCCGCGATCAGGGCGCCGGTCAGCAGCAGGCGCACCGCCTTGGTCATGCGCTGCATGGAGTGGGCGAGGAAGAGGCCGATGGCCAGCGTGCTGACGACACACACCACCATGAACAGCACGGTGCGCCAGACGACGTCGTAGAACTCGCTGTCACCGAGGATGTTGGTGAACTGCTCGAAGCCGACCCATTCGGCGGCCTGGCCGGTCCACAGCTCCCGTCGGCCGACGTCCTGGAAGGACATGATCACGGTCTTGATCAGCGGCCAGACGAAGACCGCGGCGAGGGCCACGACAGCCGGCGCGATCAGCAGATAGGGCAGCAACGGCCCGTTCGTCCACCGGCTCCGCCGGGGTGCGGACGGCGCCGGGCCGTCACCGCGAGGCGGCCGCGAGGCGGACACCTCCGGGCCGGCTGTCTTGATGTCGGCGGCACTCACTGTGCTGGCCTTCCGTTCGAAGGGTTCTGCATCGAGTCGGCGGCCGGCACGCCCGCGGCGGCCGGCCGCCCAACCGGCCCTGCCCGGCCGAGCGGCCGGACAAGGCACCGGAGGTCAACGAGGTTTCGAGCGGGGAGGCTCAGGAGGCCTCGTTGATCAGGGAGTTGATCTCCGCGTCGGCGGCCTTCGTGGCTTCGGCGACCGACTTGCCCTTGAGGATGTCGAGGAGCATCGTCTCGAGCGTTTCCTTCTTCTCGATCGCGGACCAGCCCGGCGCGATCGGGGTGAACCAGGCGTCCGGGACCGCGTTGGCGATCGGCGCCGTCTCGGGCTTGGCCTTCAGCGGCTCGAGCTGCTTGGTGTTGTTCGGCAGGATGTTCTTCTCGGCCAGGGCGGCCTGGGACTTCTCGTTGGTGAACAGCGAGATCCATTCCTGGCCCAGGTCCTGCTGGTCGGACTTGGAGATGGTCGCGAGGTCGGAACCGCCGATGAAGGACGGAAGCGCCTTGCCCTCCGGACCGGGCATGCCGGCCGTGGCGATCTTGTCCTTCAGCTTGGGGTTGCCGTTCGTCTTGGAGTCGACGACGCTGCCGGCTTCCCAGGCGTTGCCGTAGAGAAGGGCGGTCTTCTCGTTGGCCATGACGTTGGCGTGGTCCTGCTCGTCCTTCGTCTGGTCACCGTGGTTGTACTTCTTGACCAGGTCGATGAAGTGCTGGATGCCCTTCTGCGCCTCGGGCGTGGACAGGGCGGCCTTCCACTCCTTGCTGCCCTCGTCGTAGGTGGCGATCTCACCGCCGTAGGCGGCCACGTAGGACATGGCGGCGTACCAGTAGCGGCCCGGCAGGTACAGCGCGGAGAACGCGTTGTCCTTCTTGTACTTGTCCTGGACCTTGTCGAGCGCCTTGAGCAGCTCGTCCTCGGTCTTCGGCAGCTGGTCGGAGCCCGTGCCGGCCTTGAACATGTCCTTGTTGTAGATCGCCACGCGGGCACCCGCGTAGTACGGGACGCAGTAGAGCTTGCCCTCGTAGGAGCAGGTGTCCTTGAGGCCCTCGATCCAGGTGTCCGAGTTGTCGTACTTCTTGGCGTCGATCTCGCCGAGGGCGCCGTTGAGGATGTACGTCATGGTCTCGGTGTTGCCGAGTTCGACCACGTCGGGGAAGGAGTCGCCGGAGAGGGCGGCGTCGAGCTTCTTGGTCTTGTCGCCCCACTGCTGGTACTGGACGTTGACCTTGACCCCGGGGTACTTCTTGTTGAACTCGGTGTTCGCCTGCTTGACCAGCTCGGGCCAGCTACTCTGGGCGTCCACCATCAGCCAGACGGTGAGTTCGCCCTTGCGGTCCTTCGGGTCCTGCTTGGACGCGTCGTCGTCCGAGCCTCCGCACGCCGCGATGCTTGCCATCATGCCCGCGATACCGATCGCGGCTATCAGCTTGCGCTTCACGCCACCCTCCTCAGGGATGCCACAAACCCCCCTGCCTCCCTGCGGTTCAAGCGTGAACGCGTACCGCTCCTGGGGCCGGGACCTGGACCAATGGTGTAGACCAGTAGGGGGAGCTTGGCCCAGACCAATAGGCCTGTCAAGGGTGTTCAAACCCAGTCGGTCCGTCCGTGATGCGACCGAGATATGCAGGGACCTTTCATTGCGCAAGCGACAGAACGGGCGCACCGGGACCGGGTGTACCACCCCCCACCGAATGGCGTGCCGACCGGCCCCCGAACGCGCGTACCAGCGACCTCCGGCCCTGCTGTGGACTAGACCAAGGGTGTTCCCACGGGTATACAGAAGGGATCACGGAGCGTGCGGGGCCATCCCCGCACGAAGCCGTGCCACGATGTGAGCCGTGGCCGACAGGGAAGCGGTCGCTTCGGCACCCGGAGCCGGGAAGGCAGAGCATGAGCACCGACGTCAGCAGTGCGGAGAACGAGGGTGGGGCGACCGTCCGTACCGCGCGCGTGCCCAAGTACTACCGTCTGAAGAAGCATCTGCTGGACATGACCCGGACCCAGACGCCGGGCACGCCGGTCCCGCCCGAGCGCACGCTGGCCGCCGAGTTCGACACCTCGCGCACGACGGTGCGCCAGGCCCTGCAGGAGCTGGTCGTCGAGGGCCGCCTGGAGCGCATCCAGGGCAAGGGCACCTTCGTCGCCAAGCCCAAGGTGTCGCAGGCACTGCAACTCACCTCGTACACCGAGGACATGCGGGCCCAGGGCCTCGAACCCACCTCGCAGCTGCTGGACATCGGCTACATCACCGCCGACGACCGGCTCGCCGGGCTGCTGGACATCACCGCCGGCGGCCGGGTGCTGCGCATCGAGCGGCTGCGCATGGCCAACGGCGAGCCGATGGCGATCGAGACCACCCACCTCAGTGCGAAGCGGTTCCCGGCGCTGCGCCGCTCCCTGGTGAAGTACACGTCCCTGTACACCGCGCTCGCCGAGGTCTACGACGTCCACCTCGCCGAGGCCGAGGAGACCATCGAGACCTCCCTGGCCACCCCGCGCGAGGCAGGCCTGCTCGGCACCGACGTCGGCCTGCCGATGCTGATGCTCTCCCGGCACTCGCAGGACCGCACCGGCCAGCCGGTGGAATGGGTGCGCTCGGTCTACCGGGGCGACCGCTACAAGTTCGTGGCCCGCCTCAAGCGGCCCCAGGACTAGACCAGAGCCCGCTCACTCGGGCCCCAGATTGCGGTTGAGGACCGATATACGGACGAGGTCTTCCGCTGTCTTGACGCCGTCACCTACATTTCGTGCGCACTGCACGAGGTGATCAGCGAGGGGACGGAGCCGCGCATGCCGGAAGACACAGAAGTGAGCAGAGAGCCGGTGGTGACGCCGGTGCGCGTCGTCATCGGGCTCTGTCTCGTCGCACCGTTCGTGGCCATGCTCTGGGTCGGTTCGTACGCGAAGACGGACCCGACCTTCATCGGCATCCCGTTCTTCTACTGGTACCAGATGGCCTGGGTGCTGATCTCCACCCTGCTCACGGTCACCGCGTACAAGCTGTGGCAGCGCGACCAGCGCGGACGTGCCGCCGCCCACTCCGCTCCCGCTGCTTCGAAGGGCGGTGAGCCGCGATGAACGACGGCGTGAACGGCGTCGCACTCGGCGTCTTCATCTTCTTCTTCGTCCTCGTCACCGCCATGGGCTTCATGGCCGCCCGCTGGCGCAAGGCGGAGAACGAGCACAGCCTCGACGAGTGGGGCCTGGGCGGCCGCTCGTTCGGCACCTGGGTCACCTGGTTCCTGCTGGGCGGCGACCTGTACACCGCGTACACCTTCGTGGCCGTCCCGGCGGCGATCTACGCGGCGGGCGCGTCCGGCTTCTTCGCGGTGCCGTACACGATCCTGGTCTACCCGCTGATCTTCACCTTCCTGCCCCGCCTGTGGTCGGTCTCCCACAAGCACGGGTACGTGACGACCTCGGACTTCGTGCGCGGCCGGTTCGGCTCCAAGGGCCTGTCGCTGGCGGTGGCCGTCACCGGCATCCTGGCGACCATGCCGTACATCGCGCTCCAGCTGGTCGGCATCCAGGCCGTCCTCGACGTGATGGGCGTCGGCGGCGGCGAGGACACCAACTGGTTCGTCAAGGACCTGCCGCTGCTGATCGCCTTCGGCGTGCTGGCGGCGTACACGTACTCGTCGGGGCTGCGGGCGCCCGCGCTGATCGCGTTCGTGAAGGACACGCTGATCTACATCGTCATCGCGGTGGCGATCATCTACATCCCG
The DNA here is from genome assembly GCF_000772045.1 of Streptomyces sp. CCM_MD2014. Taxonomy (GTDB): domain Bacteria; phylum Actinomycetota; class Actinomycetes; order Streptomycetales; family Streptomycetaceae; genus Streptomyces; species Streptomyces salinarius. The sequence continues at coordinate 3,037,035 of NZ_CP009754.1, forward strand.
ATCAAGCTGGGCGGCTTCGACGACATCTTCGCGTCGGCGAGCGACAAGTTCACCGAGTCGGGCAAGGGTGGAGTGGTGCCCGACTCCGGGGGCCAGTGGACGTACGCGACGCTCGCGCTCGGCTCGGCCCTCGCGCTCTTCATGTACCCGCACTCGATCACCGCCACGCTGTCCTCGCGCAGCCGTGAGGTGATCCGCCGCAACACCACGATCCTGCCGCTGTACTCGCTGATGCTGGGCCTGCTGGCGCTGCTCGGGTTCATGGCGATCGCGGCCGGGGTCAAGGTGGAGAACGGCCAGCTGGCGATCCCTCAGCTTTTCGAGAACATGTTCCCGGACTGGTTCGCGGGCGTGGCCTTCGCCGCGATCGGCATCGGCGCCCTGGTCCCGGCGGCGATCATGTCCATCGCGGCCGCGAACCTCTTCACCCGCAACATCTACAAGGACTTCATCAAGCCGGACGCCACGCCGCAGCAGGAGACCAAGGTCTCCAAGCTGGTGTCGCTGCTGGTGAAGGTGGGCGCGCTGATCTTCGTCCTGGGCATGGACAAGACCGTCGCGATCAACTTCCAGCTGCTGGGCGGCATCTGGATCCTGCAGACCTTCCCGGCCCTGGTCGGCGGCCTGTTCACCCGCTGGTTCCACCGCTGGGCACTGCTCGCCGGCTGGGCGGTCGGCATGGTCTACGGCACGGTCGCCGCCTACGGTGTGGCCTCGCCGACGCAGAAGCACTTCGGCGGCTCCTCCGACGAGATCCCCGGCATCGGCGAGATCGGCTACATCGGCCTCACCGCCTTCGTGCTCAACGTCCTGGTCACCGTGGTCCTGACCTTCGTCCTGAGGGCGGTCAAGGCGCCCGACGGCGTCGACGAGACCCGGCCGGGCGACTACACGGCGGACGCCGGCGACCCCGGCGTCCAGGTGGAACTGCCGCCGGCCACGGCGGGCAGCTCGCACTAGCGGCGCTCTCTTCAGCGGGCCGTCGGAGGAATCCGGCGGCCCGTTGTCGTACCCGTGGGGCACACTCGGCGGCATGGACTTCGTGATCCGGCGGGCGACGGCCGAGGAGTACGACACCCTCGGCGAGATCACCGCGCAGGCCTACCTGCGCGACGGGCTCCTCGACTTCGGGGAGAGCGACGCGTACCTGTACGAGCTGCGCGACGTGGCCAAGCGGGCGGCGGCCGCGGAGGTGCTGGTCGCCGCGGCGGACGGCCGGGTGCTCGGCGGCGTGACCTTCGTGCCGTCCGGCGGCCCCATGGCGGACATCGCGCGCCCCGGCGAGGCCGAGATACGCATGCTCGCCGTCGCCCGGGAGGCACGCGGCCGCGGGGCCGGCGAGGCCCTCGTGCGGGCCTGCGTGGACCGCGCCCGGACCGTGCCGGGGTGTACGGGCGTCGTGCTGTCCACGCAGACCGCCATGCGCACCGCGCACCGCCTCTACGAGCGCCTGGGCTTCGTCCGCACGCCCGGCCGCGACTGGAACCCCCTGCCGGAGCTGGACGACATCATGCTGCTCGCCTATGAGCTGACGCTGTGAGCCCCAGCGGTGAACTGACGCGCTGACACAACATCTGGGGGTGCTGGCGAAGCCCGGCACAAGATGTATGCTCATGCTCGCTGTCGCCGCAGGGGAATCCGGTGCGAATCCGGAACTGTCCCGCAACGGTGTACTTGCGTGCATCCGTACGTCTTCGCACGTGCGCGCACGCCTGTCCAGTCCGAGGACCTGCCGACAGTGCGCCCGGCCGCCTTGGCCCGGGTGCCATGACGTCCGGGCCTCGTGGAGTGGGCCGGTGGACGCGACGCCGTGCGCGCTCGTGAGCTGCCCCCTGCCCTCCCCCAGGCCCCGTGCCGAGCGAGGGAGTGCTCCACATGACCATCGCGCCAGCGGACCCGGCTTCAGCGAAACCGGCGACGGCTCCAGCCACCCCGGGATCCACGGACCCCGCCACCGGGGAACCCGACGGCCCCGGTGCCGCCCTGCTGCGGACCCTGACCGAGCTGACCGCCGACCTTCCCGACGCCGACCCCGGCCGGGTGGCCGCCGCCGCGCTGCGCGGCCGGTCCGCGCACGCCGACGAGGCCGAGCTGCGCGAGCTGGCCACCGAGGCGGCCGCCGGTCTGATCTCCGAGGACCCGGTCTACTCCCGGCTGGCCGCCCGGCTGCTGACCATCGGCATCCGCGCCGAGGCCGCCTCCCAGGGCGTCGTGACCTTCACCGACTCGGTCGCCACCGGCCACCGCGAGGGCCTGATCGCCGACCGCACGGCCGCCTTCGTGCGGCAGCACGCGGCCCGCCTGGACGCGCTGATCGACCCGGACGCCGACGACCGCTTCGGCTACTTCGGGCTGCGCACCCTGTACAGCCGCTACCTGCTCCGCCACCCGATCACCCGCAAGGCCGTCGAGACTCCCCAGCACTTCCTGCTCCGGGTCGCCGCCGGACTCGCCGAGGACGACACCGCGCGGTCCGTGGACGAGGTCGCCGCCCTGTACGGTCTGATGAGCCGCCTCGACTACCTCCCCTCCTCCCCCACCCTCTTCAACTCCGGCACCCGGCACGCCCAGATGTCGTCCTGCTACCTCCTGGACTCCCCCAAGGACGAGCTGGACTCCCTCTACGACCGCCTCCACCAGGTCGCCCGCCTCTCCAAGCACGCCGGCGGCATCGGCATCGCCTACTCCCGCGTCCGCGCCCGGGGTTCGCTGATCCGCGGCACCAACGGGCACTCCAACGGCATCGTCCCGTTCCTGAAGACGCTGGACGCCTCGGTGGCCGCCGTGAACCAGGGCGGCCGGCGCAAGGGCGCGGCGGCGGTCTACCTGGAGACCTGGCACGCGGACGTCGAGGAGTTCCTGGAGCTGCGGGACAACACCGGCGAGGACGCCCGCCGCACGCACAACCTGAACCTCGCGCACTGGGTGCCGGACGAGTTCATGCGCCGCGTGGACGCCGACGGGACCTGGTCGCTGTTCTCCCCCGCCGACGTGCCGGAACTGACCGACCTGTGGGGCGAGGAGTTCGACGCCGCCTACCGCAGGGCCGAGGAGGCCGGGCTCGCCCGCAAGACGCTGCCCGCCCGCGAGCTGTACGGCCGCATGATGCGCACCCTCGCGCAGACCGGCAACGGCTGGATGACCTTCAAGGACACCGCCAACCGCACCGCGAACCAGACGGCGACCCCGGGCCACGTCGTCCACTCCTCCAACCTCTGCACGGAGATCCTGGAGGTCACCGACGACGGGGAGACGGCGGTCTGCAACCTGGGCTCGGTCAACCTCGGCGCCTTCGTCGACCCCGCGAGCGGCGACATGGACTGGGAGCGCCTCGACGCCACCGTCCGCACCGCGGTGACCTTCCTGGACCGGGTCGTCGACATCAACTTCTATCCGACCGAGCAGGCCGGTCGCTCCAACGCCCGCTGGCGCCCGGTCGGCCTCGGCGCGATGGGTCTCCAGGACGTCTTCTTCCGGCTGCGCCTGCCCTTCGACTCCGCCGAGGCGAAGGCCCTGTCGACCCGCATCGCCGAGCGGATCATGCTCGCGGCGTACGAGACCTCCGCCGACCTCGCCGAGCGGGGCGGCCCCGCGCCGGCCTGGGAGAAGACCCGTACGGCCCAGGGTGTGCTGCACCCCGACCACTACGACGTGGCGCCCGCCTGGCCGGAGCGCTGGGCCGCGCTGCGCGAGCGCATGGCGAGGACCGGGCTGCGCAACTCCCTGCTCCTGGCCATCGCGCCGACCGCGACCATCGCCTCGATCGCCGGTGTCTACGAGTGCATCGAGCCGCAGGTCTCCAACCTGTTCAAGCGCGAGACGCTGTCGGGCGAGTTCCTCCAGGTCAACTCCTACCTGGTGGACGACCTCAAGCGGCTCGGCGTGTGGGACGCCCGCACTCGTGAGGCGCTGCGCGAGGCGGGCGGCTCGGTGCAGGGCTTCTCCTGGATTCCCGAGGACGTGCGTGCGCTGTACCGCACCGCCTGGGAGATCCCGCAGCGCGGCCTGATCGACATGGCCGCCGCCCGCACCCCGTACCTCGACCAGGCGCAGTCGCTGAACCTGTTCCTGGAGACGCCGACCATCGGGAAGCTCTCCTCGATGTACGCGTACGCATGGAAGCAGGGCCTGAAGACCACGTACTACCTGCGCTCGCGCCCGGCGACCCGGATCGCCCGCGCCGCGGCCCGAGCCACCGCTCCCGTCCCCGTGCAGGCCGGCCCGGACCCCGAAGCGGTCGCCTGCTCCCTGGAAAACCCCGAGTCCTGCGAGGCCTGCCAGTGATGACCACCGAGACCCCCGCCGACCCCGCCACCAAGAACCTGCTCGACCCGGGCTTCGAGCTGACCCTGCGCCCCATGCGCTACCCGGACTTCTACGAGCGCTACCGGGACGCCATCAAGAACACCTGGCACGTGGAGGAGGTCGACCTCCACTCGGACGTCGCCGACCTGGCGAAGCTCAGCCCCGAGGAGCAGCACCTGATCGGCCGGCTGGTGGCCTTCTTCGCCACCGGCGACTCGATCGTCGCGAACAACCTGGTGCTCACCCTCTACAAGCACATCAACTCCCCCGAGGCGCGGCTGTACCTGTCCCGCCAGCTCTTCGAGGAGGCCGTCCACGTCCAGTTCTACCTGACCCTGCTGGACACCTACCTGCCCGACCCGGACGACCGGGCCGCCGCCTTCGCGGCCGTGGAGAACATCCCGTCCATCCGGGAGAAGGCCGAGTTCTGCTTCAAGTGGATGGACTCGGTGGAGTCGATCGACCGCCTGGAGACCAAGGCCGACCGGCGCCGGTTCCTGCTGAACCTGATCTGCTTCGCCGCGTGCATCGAGGGCCTGTTCTTCTACGGCGCCTTCGCCTACGTCTACTGGTTCCGCAGCCGCGGCCTGCTGCACGGTCTGGCCACCGGCACCAACTGGGTGTTCCGGGACGAGACGATGCACATGTCCTTCGCGTTCGACGTCGTCGACACCGTGCGCAAGGAGGAGCCGGAGCTGTTCGACGACGCGCTCCGGCAGGAGGTCACCGACATGCTGAGGGAGGCCGTCGAGGCCGAGCTGCAGTTCGCGCGCGACCTGTGCGGCGACGGCCTCCCGGGGATGAATACCGACTCGATGCGGCAGTACCTGGAGTGCGTGGCCGATCAGCGTCTGACGCGGCTCGGCTTCGCTCCGGTGTACGGCTCCGAGAACCCCTTCTCCTTCATGGAGCTGCAGGGTGTTCAGGAGTTGACCAACTTCTTCGAGCGGCGTCCCTCGGCGTACCAGGTGGCGGTGGAGGGCACCGTCGACCTGGACGAGGACTTCTGAGCCTCCTTCTCCCGGCTCCTCCCCTCCTGGATCCTCCCCTCCCGGGCCTCCCTGATCTGGCGGTCGATGCGCCTGTCGCGCACGATGCCGATCACCGAGGGGAGGACCATGAGGACGAGGAGTCCGAAGGTCGCGAGCATTCCGACAAGGCCTTCTATCTGGTTTCCGGTCATGACACCACTGTCGCGCCGGAGACTCCTTACCGTCAGTGGCAGGACTGCCGTAAGACCTCGATTTCCTGCCATCGACGAGGCACACTGGCGGCATGCTGCAGAACGTGGCCGCCGTCCTGCTGGACGGCGCACACCCCTTCGAACTCGGCGTGATCTGCGAGGTCTTCGGCATCGACCGGAGCGACGAGGGCCTGCCGGGGTACGACTTCGCGGTGGTCTCCGCGGAGGGCCCCACGCTGGGCACCCACGTCGGCGGGCTGACCGTCTCCACGCCGTACGGTCTGGAGCGGCTGGAGGAGGCCGACCTGATCGCGGTGCCGGCGGGCAGCGACTTCGTCCGCCGGGAGTACCCGCCCGAGCTGCTGGACGCCCTGCGCAGGGCGACGGCCCGGGGCACACGCGTGCTGAGCGTGTGCTCCGGCGTCTTCGTACTGGCCGCCGCCGGTCTGCTGGACGGGCGGCGGTGCGCGGTGCACTGGCACCACGCGGCCGAGCTGGCCCGGCAGTACCCGCGGGCCGAGGTCGCGCCGGACGTGCTCTACGTCGACGAGGACCCGGTGATCACCTCCGCCGGAACGGCCGCCGGCATCGACGCCTGCCTGCACATCGTGCGCAAGGAGCAGGGGCCGGAGGTCGCCAACCGCATCGCCCGGCGCATGGTGGTGCCGCCCCACCGGGACGGCGGGCAGGCGCAGTACATCGAACGGCCGCTGCCGCGCTCCTCCTGCGACACCGTCGGCGAGGTGCTGGCCTGGATGGAGCAGCACCTCGACGAGGAGGTCACCGTCGAGCAGTTGGCGGCACGGGCCCACATGTCCCCGCGCACCTTCGCCCGCCGCTTCCAGCAGGAGACGGGAACGACTCCCTACCGCTGGATACTGCGCCAGCGCGTGCTGCTGGCCCAGCGGCTGCTGGAGGCGACGGACGAGACGATGGACTCGATCGCCTGGCGCGCCGGCTTCGGCACGGCGGCGGCCCTGAGGCACCAGTTCGTCCGGACCCTGGGCACCACCCCGCACGCCTACCGGCGCACCTTCCGGGGCCCGGAGGCCGCCGCCTGATCCGTCACGGTCGCGTCATCGCGCCACGGGCCTGACCAGCAGGTCGTGCGGGCGCAGCGTGATGCCGACGCGGACCGCGTCGTTGGAGCCCGCCACCTGCTCGAAGCGGTACTTCGTGGCGAGCGCGGCCGTGATCAGCGTGAGCTGGGCCATCGAGAAGTGGTCACTGGGGCACTTCCGCTTGCCCGCGCTGAAAGGCTTCATGGCGTATTTCGGCACATTCTTCGCGCGTTCCGGGAGCCATCGGTCCGGGTCGAACTCCAGGTTGCGGTCGTACGACTTCGGATCGCGTTGGATTGCGTACGGACTGTAGATGATGTCGGCACCGGCCGGAATGCGATAGCCACCGAGTTCGCTCTCGGCCACCGCGCGCCGCGTCAATACCCATACGGCGGGGCGCAAACGCATGGCCTCCACGATGACATTGCCGGTGTGCGTGAGCTTCCGGACGTCCTCGAATGCCACGGGACGCCCGCCGGTGACCGCTTCGACTTCGTCGCGTATGCGGTCGGCATGTTCCGGATGGTCGGCAAGTGCCTGGAGCAACCACATGATCGTGGACGCGATGGTTTCACTGCCGGGGGTGAGTATCGCGACCACCTGGTCGTGGATCTCCTGTTCCCCGATCGGGTCGCCATTGTCGTCCTTCGCCTCCAGCAATGCCGTGAGCAAATCGTCCGGCTTTTGACCGGATGCGCGGCGCTCGGCGATGATCTCGTCGACCAGCAGATGCAGATCGGCCAATGCGTCGTTGAATCGGCGGTTGGCCGGAATCGGCAGCCGGTACAGGGGCCCGAGCGGGACCACCATGCGCCGGTACATGCCCCTGAAGACGGTGGCGAGCGCGACGCAGAGCCGCTCGGCCCGCTCGTCCATGTACTGCCCGCGCAGCAGGCAGCGGGCCGCGACGCGCACGGCGACCCGGAAGGACTCGGAGGTGGCGTCGATCGTCCGGCCGGCCTGCCAGCGCTCGGTGAGCGCGTGGGCCTCCTCCTCCATGATCGGCCCGTAGGCGGGGATGGCGTCGAGCCGGAAGGCCGGCTGGATGGTGCGCCGCTGGCGGCGGTGGAGCGGGCCGTTGGCGGTGGCCACGCCCTCCTTGCCGAGCAGCCCCTCCAGCGACTCCCACAGCGGGCCGGCTATGTGGTAGTCGGGGTTCAGGGCGAGGGCGCCGGTCAGCTCCGGGTTGGTGACCGCGTAGACGGTCTTGGGGCCGAGCTTGATGCGCACGATGTCGCCGTGGTCGCGCAGCTGGGACATGAAGGCGAGCGGGTCGCGGGCCAGCCGCCAGCCGTGGCCGAGCAGCGGCACGCCGCCGCCCGCGACGGGCGGTTCGCGCAGCTCCGTTGCCTCCGGGGCGCGGGTTTCGGGGTTGACGGACTCGACGGTCATTTCTCACCTGCCGCTTCGTTGTTGACGTACGGGGGCGTGGACCGGTCGTCCCAGCTGTCGACCATGTACCGGCCGGACTCGTGGTGGAACCAGTAGACGGAACTGAACCAGTTCCGCATATTGCCGACGTTGGTCCGCACGGCGCCGCTGAGTTCCTTTCCGCGTACGGTTCCGTCGGCGAGCGAGTCGGCGAACCGTAAAGCGTCCTGCTCCACGGCGAGGAACTCGGTGATGCATTCCTCGACGCGTCGCCGGACTTCTCCGATTGCTTCTTCGAGCGTGAGTGAATGATGGGTGATGAGACTGATTCCGAGATTGTGGACCTCGTCTCCCGCTATTTCCTTCGGCAACGAGCAGAGGTCGTTGTACCAGGCGGCGAATTCCTGACTCAGCAGCGCCGCCCGGCGATATGCCGGGTGTTTCCGTACGGCGTCGGGGAGTTCGCAGCCCGAGCTCGGTTCCAGCAGGTCGGTCCAGATCCAGTGCGCGAAGGTGAGCCGGCGCAGTTCGAGGTACTCCTCGACGCCGGGCACGATTCCGCGGGTGCGGTTGTGGAATTCACGGTCGTACGCCTCGATCACCGCATGGAAGTGCCGGGCGAACCGGGCGTTCCAGGTGGCCGGCAGGAAGGCGTAGAGCCGCCGCACGCTGTCGGCGAACCCGGCCACCAGGGTGTCCTCGTGGTGCAGGTGGTCCCCGGGTGAGTCGAGTGCCGTGTGCAGCCGGGCGCGCAGCCGCCGCCAGGCGCCGGGACGGCCGTGGACGATGTCGCGGTCGTGCCGGTCGTCCCAGACGAAGAACCACGCGCTGTAGTCCGCTATCGCCTGCATGACCTCGTCGGGAGCGCCCAGGTAGTAGCCCGCCATGAGGTCCGTGTAGCACAGACCGTCGGCATATTCCTCGACCTTGTCCGCCGGCATGAGCCGCTTTTCGAGCAGCCAGGCGCGGGTGGTCTCCTGGAGCCTGGGCCAATACGGGTGCAGTTGCCGGGGAAATGCCGCCTCGATCACCGGAAGACGAAGTGATGACGGTACTGCGATCGCGGTCGGTGTCGCTGTGGTGCCGTGTGAGAAAGCATGCACGAACAAACCCCTCTCAGCCGCCGGTGGCGCACCCCTCTCCCTGAGCGGGGCGTGCGCCGTTGCGTATCCCCGCACTTCCCATTCAGCACCACAACTGACCGTTCTGGGAACGGATTTGCTTCATTCACTACCCCCGGTGCCGGAATTCTCCTGTTGTGTGGCGGCTTTCCGTGCGCGCGCACAGACGAACGGCGCCTGCTCGGGGAAGACCCGAACAGACGCCGTACGCAAGGGAGATGTGGGGCGGGTGGAGCGGTGTCAGTCGTTCGCGACCACGGGGTAGCGGGGCTCGTTCTCGGCCATCTGCCGCAGCGCGTCCTTGCGTTCACGCTTGGAGAGCCGGTCGATGTACAGGTACCCGTACAGGTGGTCCGTCTCGTGCTGCAAACACCGGGCGAAGTACCCGGTGCCGCGCACCTTGACGGGGTTGCCCTTCTCGTCCTGCCCGGTCACCTCGGCGTAGTCGGGGCGGGCGAGCGGCGCGTAGGCGGTCGGCACGGACAGGCAGCCCTCGTTGCTGTCGTCCAGGCGGCGGCGGTCGGCGGGCAGTTCGACCAGCTTGGGGTTGCAGACCACGCCGACGTGGCGGACGCCCTCGTCGTCGGGGCAGTCGTAGACGAAGACCTTCTTGGAGACGCCGATCTGGTTGGCTGCCAGGCCCACGCCCTCGGCGGTGCGCTGGCTGGCGAACATGTCGGCCACCAGCTGCTGGAACTCCTCGCCGAAGTCGGTGACGTCCTCGCACTCCTTGTGCAGCACCGGGTTGCCGACCACCGTGATCGGGCGCGAGGTGCCGCGCCCGCGCCAGCCGGCCTCACGCTCCTCGCAGTCCTGGGTGTCGACGACGAACCCCTCGTCGTCCACGGGGAGCACGCCCGGGTGCTGCTGATCGGTGTCCTGCTGGGCCATGACCGACGTATGCCTTCCTCGTACAACCAAGGGTGATGCCGACTACTGCTGGAGTGTCCTGACAAAGACTACGGGGCCGCTCAGCAGACCTCTTCCAGGTCCCGCCAGTCACGCGAGTCCGGGCTGTCCGCCACCCACCCGTCCAGCAACCCCTTCACCAGCCCCGCCGGCGCGGCCACCCCGCACTCCCGCTCCGGCACCCACAGCTGCCCGTCGGTGCGGTGCCCCAGGGGCCCGGGGTGTCCAGGCTCACTGTGGTCGTGCGGGTCGAGGTGCTCGCCCTCGCCCTCGTCGGACGGCATCCGGGACTCCGAGCACATCCGGCACAGCAGCCGGACGGAGGAGGACCAGTCCTCGGCGGCGAACCCGGCGTCGGCGGCCAGCTGCTCGAGGGCGTCGCGGTCGGCCTCGGTGGCGGCCTCCAGGAGGACCACCCAGGTGGGCACGGGCGAGGGCGCCCACAGCTCGATCTCGTCGAAGACGGGGTAGGAGTGCCCGGCGCCGGTCGTCCGCTCCCCGTGCGGTACGCCGTCGTGCAGGACGACCTCGCCCCAGCGCCGCCCCGAGGACGGCAGCGGGATGGACAGCACCTCGACGCGGGCGGGGTCGAGCCGCCGCCCCCACACCACCTCGGCCTCGCCCTCCGGGGACAGCCGTACGGCCGCGCTGCCGAGGTCCATGCCGAGCGGCTCACCGGCGTCCGTGGCGTCCCCCGGGGTGCGCAGCCCGTAGGCCTGCCAGGCCCGGCGGGCCAGCGGCCAGTCCTGCAGGGCGGTGGCGGCGATGCCGACGTTCCACCAGTCGGGGGCGCCGGCGTCCCGGTCGAGCAGCGCGACCGCCCTGAGGCCGGCCGCCCTGGCCTGCTCCCAGTCGTGCCGGAACTTGTGCAGCAGCGCGAGGTTGAACCAGGACTCCGACAGCCAGGGCTCCAGGTCCGCCGCCCGCGTCAGCAGCGCACCCGCGTCGTCGTAGCGACCGTCGCCGATCAGCGTGAACGCCCGGTCGGTGGCCTGCCGCCAGGAGGCGGAGGGCCGGTGCCGTGCCTTGCCGAAGATCCTCACGATTCCCGCCTGCCAGTTCCGTTCAGTGGGCTGGCTGTGCCTTTCGCGCCCCCGGACACCCTCTCCCGGGCATCAAACCACGTACGGCTGCGGAGGCGCTCATTACCCATGGGTTACCCAGCCGCGGGCCCGGTATGGCTGCTCCGGGAAAGGACCCGGGCCAGCGCTTCCACCACTTCGGGAGCGTAGTCACCGGCGGTGGCCAGGCGCAGCTCCTCCAGCGCCGTCAGGGCGCCGCCGGGGCCCGCGTCCCGCGCCTTCTCCTCGTAGGCGTTCACGACCCGCACGATCCGCGCGGCGACCGGCTGCTCCCGGCACGGGTCGGCCTGCCGCTCCACCACCACCGCGACCGCCGCGTCGACGCCGGTCTGGCGGACGACGGCCCCGCCGAGCAGCGCGATCCGCCGCTGCTCGGTGACGGGCAGGTCCGCGGTGGCTCCCGCCGGGACCGGGTCGACCAGGCTGAGCTGGCCGATGTCGTGCATGAGGGCCGCGTACTCCAGCACGGTCAGCTCGGCCCCCGACAGTCCCAGGTCCCGTCCGACGGCCACCCCGAGTCCGGCGACGCGGCGGGCGTGCCCGGCCGGGGTGTACCCGGCGATCTCGGTGGCGCGGGCCAGGGAGGCGATGGTCTGCCGGTAGGTGGCCCGGACGGCCGCGTACCGGCGGTAGGAGAGCTGGGCGAGCAGCAGGGGCACGGAGAAGACGGGGAGCGCCCACAGTCCCGCGACGCTCACCGCGAGCGCCATCACCGCGCCGGTCGCGCACACCGCGGAGGTGATCCCGACCATGCCGCGCAGCTCTTCGCGCAGCAGCGGACCGAAGGGCCAGCCGGTGCGCGCGTGCGCGGGTGCGGCGGCGAGCACGGCGTCGCACAGCGTGGTCAGGGCGAGCAGCGCGATCAGGAGCAGCGCGTAGGCGGGGCCGCTCCAGTAGTCGAAGACGCCCTGGTTGGACAGCGGCCGGAAGCACACCGCGGCGAACGCGACGGTGAGGACGCGCCGCGCCAGGTGGTCGAGGACGGGACCGCTGCCGCGGGCGACGTAGGGCACGCTGCCCAGCAGCGAGGCGGCGAGCACGACGGTGACGGTCTGCGCGACACCGTGGTGCGCGGGCTGCCCGGCGACGTCCCCGAGCAGCGCGTACGCCAGCGCGCCCGCGGCCCCGAGCGGCGCCGCCTCCCTGGCCTCGGCGCCGGTCCGCCGGGTCAGCTCGCCGAGGGCGACGAGGCCCCCGAAGACGAGCGCCACGGGACGCTGCACGGGCCCCGAGACCAGCACGGAGGCCAGACACCCCAGCGCGAGGAGCCCGGCACAGCCGGGTACGAGAAGCAGCGCCGCCGGAGCCGGGGAACGGTGTCTTCCTCCTCTCCCGGGCCCCGGGAGCGCGACCGGGCGCCCCCGCCGCGGCGGTGACGACGGGGCGGAGGAGGTGGCCCGCGGCCGGAAGGACGTCACGGCGCACCCCCGCCCACGGGCTCCCCGCGCTCCGTGCCGCGCCCCGGCGCCGGGAACCGCCGGCCCGTGGGCCCCGTGTGCGCGCGGACGCCCCGCGCCGCTGCACCCACCGGGCCCGGCCCCCGGCCGTGTGCGGCCGGTGCCGCCCTCCGGTCACGGGGCGCCGGGAACCGCCGGCCCGTGGGCCCCGTGCGCGCGCGGACGCCCCGCGCCGCTGCACACACCGGGCCCGGCCCCCGGCCGTGTGCGGCTGGTGCCGCCCTCCGGTCACGCCCCGGGCGCCGGGCGCACCCGAGTAGGCCGACGGCACGCGTACGACGGGCGCGGCCCGGGTGACCGGGCCGGCGAGGACGGCGGCCTTCGGGGCGGCGGGCGCGCCGGAGGCGGTCCGGAGGGCGCCCGAGACCCTCCGCAGGACAGGGACTCAGGACCGGACCGAGACGCCCGACGAGCCGCGGACGCCAGACCCGGCGCGGGCGGCAGACCAGAAGCAGGCGCCAGACCCGACACGGGCGGCAGACCCGGCACGGGCGGCAGCCCAGGCGCAGGCGGCAGACCCCACGCGGACGCCGGGCCCGGCGCAGGCGGCAGGCCCCCCGGAAGTGCCCGGCAGCGCACGGCCGGAGAACCGGGCCAAGGCGCCCGGCAGGCCGCACGCGGCGGACGCGACGCGGGTGGGAGGACCGGCGGAGGCGCGCCGAGAGCCCCTCCTTCGTCATGACGCCCCCCTGCCGACCCGGTCCCGCGCGCTCCGGCCGCCGCCCGGTATCGGGTCGGCAGGGGCCCGTGTGCCGTCCGCCGTCACCGAAGGGCGCCAGCCGTGGCGTCCGAGGGCGTGGACCAGCGCCCGCACCATCCGCGGATCGAACTGCGTCCCGGCGCACCGCTGGAGCTCCTCCAGCGCCACCGCGACGGGCCTGGCCCTGCTGTAGGAGCGCGTGGAGGTCATCGCGTCGAAGGCGTCGGCCACGGCCACCACCCGGGCCGACTCGGGGATCCGGTCGCCGGCCAGCCCGTAGGGGTAGCCGCTGCCGTCCAGCCGTTCGTGGTGGTGGAGGACGGCGGCACGGGCCTCTCCGAGGAAGCGGATGCCGCGCACCATCTCGTGCCCGTACTCGGGGTGCAGTTCGATCACCCGCCGCTCCTCGGGCGTCAGCGGCCCGTCCTTGCGCAACAGCCGGGTGGGGACGCCGAGCTTGCCCACGTCGTGCAGGATCCCGGCGAAGCGGAGGGTCTCGACTCGTTCGTCGTCCATGCCCAGCTCGCGGGCGATCATCATGGAGGCCTGGCCGACGCGTTCACTGTGGCCGCGGGTGTAGCCGTCCTTGATGTCGACGGCCTGCACCAGCGCCCGGATGGTCGCCTGGTGCGCGGCCCGCTCGCGGTGGTACTGGGCGAAGGCCCACCACGCCACGCACATCGGCAGCAGCACGAGCAGCGCGGCCACCGGGCCGTACGGGCTGCGCCACAGGACCGCCATCATCAGCCCGGCGAGCCCGTGCACGGCGATCGGCGCGAGCGACCGGGAGAACAGCCCCCGCCAGGCCCGGCTCGGCGGCACCCGGTCGGCCAGGGTGAGGATCCCGCCGTCCAGGACGGTGAGCACCAGGCAGAACGCGAGGACGGCGGCCCCGGCCGGCACGAGGGCGTACGGGAAGGCGGGCTCCACGACCGCGTCCCGGCCGCCGAGCCGCCAGTGGACGCAGGCGGCGGCCCACACGGCGAGGGTCAGCTGCGCGGCCCGCCACACACGCCGCAGGCCGAACGGCCGCCGGGGCACCTGGGACAGCAGGGCCCCGGGCAGCGCCACGAGCGCGGCGGCGGGCGGCGGCAGCAGGAAGGCGCCGGCGAGCAGGACGGGGTAGCAGGTCCCGACGAAGCGGGACCGCGCGACCAGCTCGGAGCCCGCGTACAGCCCGGCCAGCAGCAGCACCGCCCACCAGGGCGCGTGCACCGACGGCAGGGGCCGCAGACAGAGCAGGGCGACGAGGGCGACGCAAACGACGTACGCACGCGCGCGTGCGGGTACCGCGTCCATGAGCCCCTCCCCGGCCACGCCTGTAAGGCTCGGAGCCTAGGGCGGCGACGGGGAGGCCGCGGGCAGATAACCCGCGGATTAGCACGTACGAGTGACGTATGCGTGACGTACGAAAGACTCGCAGCGGCTGGGGACGGCTCAGGACTCCTGCGGTGCCGAAGGCGTGGCCGTGACGTCGTGTTCGGGCACGGACTGCCCGGACCGGATCAGGTCCAGCCGTCCCATGACCTTGGCACGCAGGTCACCCGGCACGTCGTCCTGGCCGCAGCACCGCTTGACCAGCTTCTTCACGGCCTGCTCCAGCCCGTACTTCTCCAGGCAGGGCGAGCACTCCTCGAAGTGGTGCTCGAACTTCACGCAGTCCGAGTCCGGCATCTCTTTGTCGAGGAACTCGTAGAGATGATCGAGGATTTCGCTGCAATCCGTCTCGTGCGGCTCTCCGCAGCTCATGACCCCGAGCCTTTCGCTTCGTTCGACTCTCCGGCGCCGGCGGGGACCAGTCCGCGCTCGCGCGCGTAGTCCTCCAGCATGCCGCGCAGCTGACGGCGTCCACGGTGCAGCCGGGACATCACCGTACCGATGGGTGTCCCCATGATGTCCGCGATCTCCTTGTAGGCAAAGCCCTCGACGTCCGCCAAATACACGGCGATGCGGAATTCCTCGGGGATCGCCTGGAGCGCCTGCTTCACGTCCGAGTCCGGCAGGTGGTCGAGCGCCTGCGACTCCGCGGAGCGCAGACCCGTCGACATGTGCGACTCGGCACGCGCGAGCTGCCAGTCCTCGATCTCCTCGGCCGCGCTGCGCTGGGGTTCGCGCTGCTTCTTGCGGTACGAGTTGATGAAGGTGTTCGTGAGGATGCGGTACAGCCACGCCTTGAGGTTGGTGCCCTCGCGGAACTGGTGGAAGGACGCGTACGCCTTGGCGTAGGTCTCCTGCACCAGGTCCTCGGCGTCGGCCGGATTACGCGTCATGCGCAGCGCGGCCGAGTACATCTGGTCGAGGAACTCCAGCGCGTCCCGCTCGAAGCGCGCACTGCGCTCGACGGCCGACTCCGCGCCCGTACCCCGGCCCTCGGGCTGCTCCGCCTGGCCGTGTTCGGTCCCTGCGTCGGTCCCAGTGACCGGACCCACCTCCTCCAGTGTCGTCGTGAAACCGAGAGCGGTCTCACTCGAATCGGAGGATAGACGACCTGCGGTCCGGGGCGCTTGCCGATCCGGTCCGCCCGCCGTCCGAATAGGCGCGGTCTTGGCAGCATGCAGCACGGTCCAGTCCAGGTCGGCGCGGCTGCTGCGACTCGGGCAGAAGGCTGAACCCATGCGGCGGACTTCCTCTCCTACGGCGTCGGTGCTGATTCTCAGCAACGTATGCACCGCACAACAGCGGCCGTCCGCCGGTCATTCCCGGGCGTTCAGCCGAGTGAGCCGGTCCACTTCAGGACGCCGTCGGTGATCAGCTCCAGCGCCTCGTCCTGGCCGGTCTCCGCCCGCTTGGGCACGGCGAAGCCGTGGTCGGCGTACGGCACCTCGACCAGGTCGTAGGTTCCTTCGGGCGCCTCGGGGAACTCCGCCG
This sequence comes from Streptomyces sp. CCM_MD2014, assembly GCF_000772045.1. Taxonomy (GTDB): domain Bacteria; phylum Actinomycetota; class Actinomycetes; order Streptomycetales; family Streptomycetaceae; genus Streptomyces; species Streptomyces salinarius. The sequence continues at coordinate 3,053,092 of NZ_CP009754.1, forward strand.
GTCTGCCGAAGGGGTCGTTGCCGCCCTGGACGACGAGGGTGGGCACCCCGGCCCCCAGCAGTTCGTCGGCGCGCGACTTCTCCGGCTTGCCCGGCGGGTGCAGCGGGAAGCTGAGGGCGAGGACGGCACGGGCGCCCAGTTCGGCGGCGGTGCGGCAGGCGACCCGGGCCCCTGCGCTGCGGCCGCCGGAGATCACCGGCAGGCCGGGCGCCGCGAGCGCGGGCCAGACGCCCCGCCATCCGGTGTCCAGCGTCTTCGGCGCGGGCGCCAGCTTCTTGCCGGCCACCCGCCAGGGCTGCTCGACGAGGGCGACGCTCACCCCGTGGGCCGGCAGTGCGGCCGCCAGCGCCTGCAGGTCGCGCGCCTCGATGCCACCGCCGGCGCCGTGGCTCACGGCGAGGACGAGCCGGGGCTTGTTCGCCCGGTGCCAGGTGATGCGGGCGGGACCCGCGTCCGTCTCGACCGCCTCTGTCACAACCTCTGTCGCATCCGTCACGTCAGAAGAGTGTGCCCTCTTCCGGTGCCTCCAGCTCCTTGAGCAGTTCCGGCCCGTTGTTGCGGACGTTGCTCACGGCCGTGGAGACGGGGAACGCCCGCATCAGCCCGGCGGGCGGGGGCGCCAGCAGGGAGGTCAGCTCGTCGGGGTCGGTGCGCTTCGGGTCGAGCCAGTCGTCCCAGCGGTCCGGCGTCAGCATCAGGGGCATCCGCGGGTGGATGTCGGCCAGGGCGTGCGGGCCGTCGGCCGGGGCGACCGCGAGCGGCGTGGTCTCGGCCTCGGTGGTGATCACCGAGCACGTCACCCACCAGGCCTGCGGGTGGTCGTCCGGGAGCGTCCGGTCCCGCCAGAACTCGTAGAGCCCGGCCATCGCGAACACGGAGCCGTCGGCGGGGGTGACGAAGTAGGGCTGCTTGCGGGGCCGCTTCTTGCGCCCTTCGACCTCCAGGTCCCGCTCCTGCTTGCCGGTGACCCACTCGTAGTAGCCGTCGGCGGGCAGGATGCAGCGCCGGGTGCTGAAGGCCCGGCGGTAGGAGGGCTTCTCGTGGACGGTCTCCGCGCGGGCGTTGATCATCCGGGCACCGCCCTCGGGCGTCTTGGACCAGGAGGGGACGAGGCCCCACTTCAGCTTCCGCAGCTGGCGAACCGGCTTCGGGTCCTCGACGTCTTTCAGGGGGCGGTCCAGGACCGCGTAGACCTCCTTGGTGGGGGCCACGTTGTAGTCGGGCTCCAGGCTCTCCTCGGGTTCCCACTTCTCGATCTCGAAGATTCCCGCGAGATCCTCGGGTCGACGACTCGCCGCATACCGTCCGCACATACGTGCCACACTGCCAGGCCCGCCCGTCTCCCGGCCACCACCCCTCGACGAGGCGCTTCGCGCCGCACCCGCTCAACCGTTTCCACGAGGAGCTCTCCCCGAACATGGACCACCTCGCAACGGCCTCGCTCACCTCCCTGTGGGACGAGGTCTCCGGCACGCAGCCCGATCCCGACCTGTGGGTGGTGATCGCGACCCTGGTGGCCGCGCTCGCCGTCGTCGCGACCCGCGGGCCGTGGCGCATGGCCCGCAACGCGATCACCATCGCCCACGAGGGCGGTCACGGACTGGTGGCCCTGCTGACCGGGCGCACCCTGACCGGGATCACCCTGCACTCCGACACCAGCGGCCTGACCGTGAGCCGGGGCAAGCCGCACGGCCTCGGGATGATCCTCACCGCCCTCGCGGGCTACACCGCTCCCCCGCTGCTCGGGCTCGGCGGCGCCGCGCTGCTGGCCGCGGGGCGCATCACGCTGCTGCTGTGGCTGGCGACGGCGCTGCTCGTGGCCCTGCTGGTGATGGTCCGCAACGCGTACGGGGTGCTCACCGTGGTGGTCACCGGGGGCACGTTCGTCCTGGTGTCCTGGCTGGCCGGGCCGCAGGTGCAGGCGGCGTTCGCGTACGCGGTGGTCTGGTTCCTGCTGCTCGGCGGGGTGCGCCCGGCGTTCGAGCTGCAGGCCAAGCGGGCGCGGGGCGGGGCCGGGGATTCGGACGCGGACCAGCTGGCGCGGCTGACACACGCGCCGGCGGGGGTGTGGTTCTTCCTCTTCCACGCGGTGTCCCTGTGCTCGCTGATCGGCGGCGGCCGCTGGCTGCTGGAGCTCTGAGGCGCGCACACCTCACGGCACCCGAGAGGAAACGTCCCGGCGCCCGCATATATGCAGGGCAAGTGCACCGTTGCGGTTCCGGTCGTGTTCGGCCGCTTCTGATCAAGATCTCCGGCCGTCCCCAGCGATTAAAGTGGGGCCCATGACCGTGAACCCCGCGCACACCACCCTCTGGCCCGCCCCGCACGCGAGCGGAGCCGTCGACGCGACCGTCCACGTGCCCGGGTCCAAGTCGGTCACCAACCGCGCCCTGGTACTGGCCGCCCTCGCCTCCGAACCCGGCTGGCTGCGCCGCCCGCTGCGCTCCCGCGACACCGTGCTGATGGCCGGGGCGCTGCGCGCGATGGGCGTCGAGATCGAGGAGGGCGTCGGCCCGGACGGCACGGGCGAGTTCTGGCGGGTCATCCCGGCGGGCCTGCGCGGCCCGGCCACGGTCGACGTCGGCAACGCCGGCACGGTGATGCGCTTCCTGCCGCCGGTCGCCACGCTCGCCGACGGTCCCGTCCGCTTCGACGGCGACCCGCGTTCGTACGAGCGTCCGCTGCACGGCGTGATCGACGCGCTGCGCGTGCTGGGCGCCCGGATCGACGACGACGGACGGGGCTCCCTGCCGCTGACCGTGCAGGGCGGCGGCGCCCTGGAGGGCGGACCGGTCGAGATCGACGCGTCGTCCTCCTCGCAGTTCGTCAGTGCCCTGCTGCTGTCCGGGCCGCGCTTCAACCAGGGCGTCGAAGTGCGCCACACCGGCTCCGCGCTGCCGTCCATGCCGCACATCCGGATGACCGTCGACATGCTGCGCGCGGTCGGCGCCCAGGTCGACACCCCGGAGTCCGGCGGCGAGCCGAACGTCTGGCGGGTCACGCCGGGCGCGCTGCTCGGCCGGGACCTCACCATCGAACCGGACCTGTCGAACGCCCAGCCCTTCCTCGCGGCGGCGCTGGTGACCGGCGGCAAGGTGGTGATCCCCGACTGGCCGTCCCGCACCACGCAGCCCGGTGACCGGCTGCGCGAGATCTTCACCGAGATGGGCGGTTCCTGCGAACTGACGGACTTCGGGCTCGTGTTCACGGGATCGGGAGCGATCCACGGCATCGACGTCGACCTGAGCGAGGTGGGCGAGCTGACCCCGGGGATCGCGGCCGTCGCCGCCCTCGCGGACTCCCCCTCCACCCTGCGGGGCGTGGCCCACCTGCGGCTGCACGAGACGGACCGGCTGGCCGCGCTCACCAAGGAGATCAACGAACTCGGCGGTGACGTCACCGAGACCGCCGACGGCCTGCACATCCGCCCGCGCCGGCTGCACGGCGGCGTGTTCCACACCTACGAGGACCACCGCATGGCCACCGCCGGCGCCGTCATCGGCCTCGCGGTCGAGGGCGTGGAGATCGAGAACGTGGCGACCACCGCCAAGACCCTGCCCGACTTCCCCGACCTGTGGACCGGGATGCTCGGGGCATAGGGACGGTCCGCCATGCGCCGCTACGGCAAGCACACCGACGAGGACGACATCCGCACCCGCCCGAACCGCAAGGGCAACCGGCCGCGCACCCACATCCGGCCCAAGCACGAGGACGCCGCGGCGGGCCTGGTCCTCACGGTGGACCGCGGCCGGCTGACCTGCCTGGTCGAGGACCGGGTCGTCATGGCGATGAAGGCCCGTGAACTGGGCCGCAAGGCCGCGGTGGTCGGCGACCGGGTGGCTCTGGTCGGCGACCTGTCCGGCAAGAAGGACACCCTCGCGCGCATCGTCCGCATCGAGGAGCGCACGTCGGTACTGCGCCGTACGGCGGACGACGACGACCCGTACGAGCGCGTCGTCGTCGCCAACGCCGACCAGCTCGCCATCGTCACCGCTCTCGCCGATCCGGAGCCGCGCCCCCGCCTCATCGACCGCTGCCTGGTCGCGGCGTTCGACGGCGGCCTCACCCCGCTGCTGGTGATGACCAAGTCGGACCTGGCCCCGCCGGACGAACTCCTGGAGCTGTACGGCGCCTTGGACATCCCGTACGTCGTCACCAGCCGCGAGGGCCTGGAGAACGGCGCCGCCGCGGACCTTGTGCGCGAGCACCTGGACGGCAGGATCACCGCCTTCGTCGGCCACTCCGGCGTCGGCAAGACGACCCTCGTCAACACCCTGGTGCCCGAGGACCGCCGCCGGGTGACGGGCCACGTCAACGCGGTGACGGGGCGCGGCCGGCACACCACGACCTCGGCGCTCGCCCTGCCGCTGTCCTCGGCCGAGGGCGGCTGGGTCGTCGACACCCCGGGCGTACGGTCGTTCGGGCTGGCCCACATCGACCCGTCCCGGGTGATCAACGCCTTCCCCGACCTGGTGCCGGGCACCGAGGGCTGCCCGCGCGCGTGCAGTCACGACGAGCCCGACTGCGCGCTGGACGCCTGGGTCGCCGAGGGGCACGCCGACCCGGCGCGGCTGTACTCCCTGCGCCGGCTGTTGTCGACACGGGAACGCAAGGAAGGCGACTGACCACCGCGTTGTTTGCCGTGCGGTGCGGCCGGTAAGTGCATAATCGCACCAAGCCGGAACCAAGCCCGAGCAAAACCCGGCGAAGTCGTCGCCGGGCGAGGTCGCTTGCCGGGCGGGGTCATTGCCGGACGAAGCCACTGACCGACACGGACGCCTGCTCGGCACCGGCCGACGCAGCGGTCACGGTACGGGACTACGGGAGGACGAGACATGGCGTGGCTGCTGGTCATAGTGGCCGGAGTGCTCGAGACCGGCTTCGCCGTCTGTCTGAAGCTGTCGCACGGATTCACCCGGCTCTGGCCCACCATCGCCTTCTGCGCCTTCGCGCTGGGCAGTTTCGGGCTGCTGACCATGTCCCTGAAGAAGCTCGACGTCGGTCCCGCCTACGCGGTGTGGACCGGCATCGGCGCGGCGGGCACCGCCATCTACGGCATGGTCTTCCTCGGCGACCTGGTCTCGACCCTGAAGATCGTCTCGATCAGCCTCGTCATCATCGGTGTGATCGGGCTGCAACTGTCGGGCTCGGCCCACTGACCCGCGCGCCGCTACGCCGTCAGCCGGGAGGGCAGGGCGCTGCGCAGCAGGTCGGCCACTCCTCCCTGGGCCGGCGGTGCCGCGACGCAGGAGAGGGCGAGCCGGACGGCCAGTTCGCAGGAGCGGGCCAGTTCGGCGACGTCCGGCGGCGGGCCCGCTCCGTGGAGCACGGCCACGGCACGGTCGCGGACGAGGCTCACCAGGTCGCCGGGCGAGGGCAGCGGACCGTCGGCCCGCCGCTGGGCCGGCACGGCGGAGGAGGAGGGCACCGCCGTCAGGGCCGGTGAGGGCAGCCGCTCGCTCCAGCAACCGGTGAGCATGGCCCGGACCAGCGCGTTGTCGTGAGCCGCCGACATCATCCACTCGGCGGTCGCGGCGAGCCGCTCGCAGGGGTCGCCGGCCCCGGACAGTGCCCGGTCCACTCCCGCGAGATAGCCGTCGGCCTCGCGCCTCACCAGTGCCCGGGCGAGGCCCTCCTTGCTGCCGAACTCGTTGTAGAGCGTCTGCCGGGACACCCCGGCGGAGGCCGCCACGTCCACCATCCGCACGGCGGACCACGGCCGGCGCGCCAGCGCCGTGTACGCGGCGTCGAGCAGGGACTCCCGGGCTGCAGGCACCCTCGCCTCCCTCGGGCCGAGCGACTCGCTGCCAGTCGTGCCGAGCGACTCGCTGCCAGATTTGACGGGTATGCGGGCACTGTCAAGGGTTCTCGCACCCGCCGGGCGGGGCCTCGCACCGCATTCCCGCGCTCCGCCACGCCCGCCAAACCCCTGGTGGCCCCGGCCCGCCCGGGACAGATAGCGTGACGGCATGCCCGACTACCTCGACGACCTCCGCCTCGCCCACGTGCTCGCCGACGCCGCCGACGCCGCGACGATGGACCGCTTCAAGGCACTCGACCTGAAGGTCGAGACGAAGCCGGACATGACCCCGGTGAGCGAGGCGGACAAGGCCGCCGAGGAACTCATCCGCGGTCACCTCGCCCGCGCCCGCCCCCGTGACTCGGTCCACGGCGAGGAGTTCGGCGTGGCGGGCACCGGCCCGCGCCGCTGGGTGATCGACCCGATCGACGGCACCAAGAACTACGTGCGGGGCGTCCCCGTCTGGGCCACCCTCATCGCGCTGATGGAGGCGAAGGAGGGCGGCTACCAGCCGGTCGTCGGGCTCGTCTCGGCGCCCGCCCTCGGCCGGCGCTGGTGGGCGGTGCAGGACCACGGCGCGTTCACCGGCCGCAGCCTGACCTCCGCCTCCCGGCTCCACGTCTCCCAGGTCTCCACGCTCTCCGACGCCTCATTCGCGTACTCCTCGCTGAGCGGCTGGGAGGAGCAGGGCCGCCTCGACGGCTTCCTCGACCTGACCCGCGAGGTGTGGCGCACGCGCGCGTACGGCGACTTCTGGCCGTACATGATGGTCGCCGAGGGCTCCGTCGACATCTGCGCCGAACCCGAGCTCTCCCTCTGGGACATGGCGGCGAACGCGATCATCGTCACGGAGGCCGGCGGCACCTTCACCGGTCTCGACGGCCGCCCCGGCCCGCACGGCGGCAACGCGGCGGCGTCGAACGGCCGGCTCCACGACGAGTTGCTCGGTTACCTCAACCAGCGCTACTGAGCGCCCGCCGACTCGCCCTCCGCGCCCCCTTGTTGACCCCCGCTTTACCTGCCACTCTGAGAGTTCCCCCACTTGTGAACTTGTGAATCCATGAACTAACTCATGGATCACCGGCAGGAGGTGGCTCCACCCATGCTCGTCCGCGAAGTCATGAGCACGGTCGTCCTCACCATCGGTCCCGCCCACACGCTCCGCCAGGCCGCCGCCCTGATGTCCGCCCGCCGCGTCGGGGCGGCGGTGGTCTACGACCCCGACGCCGACGGCATCGGCATCCTCACCGAACGCGACGTCCTGGTCTCCGTGGGCCGGGGCCAGGACCCGGACGCCGAGCGCGCCCACGGCCACACCACCACCGACGTCGTCTTCGCCGCACCGACCTGGACCGTGGAGGAGGCGGCGGCCGCGATGGCACACGGCGGCTTCCGCCACCTCATCGTCCTGGACGGCGGTGAGCCCGTCGGCATCGTCTCGGTGCGCGACATCATCCGCCGCTGGGCGCCGGCCCGCGCCCCGCATCCCGCACCGGTGGTGACCGCCTGACGGAACGGAGCGACGTACGCACGGCCGACCGGGACGCACAGTGGACCGGGACACACGATTCGTACGACAAACGGGCCGGACCCCCTTCCCGGGGATCCGGCCCGCCGCTACGGCAAGCGGTCCAGTGCTGGATGTCAGCCGCGCAGGGCCTGGACCGCGGCCTCCAGCCGCTTGCCGAAGTCACCGTCGGCCTGACGGAAGTTGTCGATCGCACGCGCGACGATGTCGTCGCGCGAGACACCGGACAGGGCGCCGGCCAGGTTGCCGATCAGCCGTTCCTTCTCCGCCTCGGTCATCAGCCGGTAGAGGTTGCCCGCCTGGACGAAGTCGTCGTCCTCGGCGTGGGAGGGCGCCTCGGTCTCGCCGGTGACGCCGGAGACCGGGACCGGCTGCCACAGGGCCCGGTCCGTCTGGAAGGGGCCGCCGAAGCTGTTCGGCTCGTAGTTCTTCGCGCCCTTGTGGCGGCCGTCGTACAGGTGGCCGTCGCGGGAGTTGGTGCGCGCCACGGTGGCGTGCGGGCGGTTCACCGGCAGCTGGTCGGCGTTGATGCCGACGCGGTAGCGGTGGGCGTCGCCGTACGCGAAGAGGCGGCCCTGGAGCATCTTGTCCGGGGACGGGCCGATGCCGGGCACGAAGTGCGCGGGGGAGAAGATCGACTGCTCGACCTCGGCGAAGATGTTCTCCGGGTTGCGGTTGAGCTCCAGCTTGCCGAACCAGACGATCGGGTAGTCCGCGTGCGGCCACACCTTGGTCAGGTCGAACGGGTTGAAGCGGTACGTCGCCGCCTCGGCCACGGGCATGATCTGCACGCCGACGGTCCAGGACGGGAAGTCGCCGCGCTCGATGGCCTCGCGCAGGTCGCGCTGGTGGGAGTCGGGGTCCTCACCGGCGAGCCTGTCGGCCTCCGCCTGGGTGAGGTTCTTGATGCCCTGGTCGGTCTTGAAGTGGTACTTGACCCAGAAGGCCTCGCCCGCCTCGTTGTTCCACTGGAAGGTGTGGGAGCCGAAGCCGTCCATGTGGCGGTACGACGCCGGAATGCCGCGGTCGCCGAACAGCCAGGTCACCTGGTGCGTCGACTCCGGCGACAGGCTCCAGAAGTCCCAGACGTTGTCCATCTCGGTCGAGCCCGTGTAGGGGTCGCGCTTCTGGGTGTGGATGAAGTCGGGGAACTTGATGGCGTCCTTGATGAAGAACACCGGGGTGTTGTTGCCGACGAGGTCGTAGTTGCCCTCCTCGGTGTAGAACTTCAGCGAGAAACCGCGCGGGTCGCGGACGGCGTCCGCGGCGCCCAGGTTGCCGGCCACCGTGGAGAAGCGGAGGAAGGTCTCCGTCTCCTTGCCGACCTCGGAGAGGAAGGCCGCGCGGGTGTACGGGGTGACGTCGGCGGTGACCGTGAAGGTGCCGTAGGCGCCGGCACCCCGGGCGTGCACGACGCGCTCCGGGATGCGCTCACGGTTGAAGCGGGCCAGCTTCTCCAGAAGGAGCTGGTCCTGGACGAGCACGGGGCCGCCGACGCCCGCCGTCTCACTGTTCTGGTTGTCGGCTACGGGAGCACCTGTCTCCGTAGTGAGCGGTCCCTGAGTCACGAGCTCCTCCTGTGCCAGTCCTGGCAGTACTGCACGTTCTGTTCCTTGGCCAATGCCGGTCTCGATCCTACAATAGACAATGTCTAAGTCAAGCAAGTCTCCAAAGTCACACCTGTTCGGGACCTGGTCCCCCTTGCTGTTAGGCTGGTCGGTATGAGTGACCTTCTGGAACGGCTGCGCGGTCGCGGTTGGCGCATGACCGCACAGCGGCGCGTGGTGGCCGAGGTCCTCGACGGCGAACACGTCCATCTGACGGCCGACGAGGTGCACTCCCGCGCCGTGGACAAGCTCCCCGAGATCTCCCGGGCGACGGTCTACAACACCCTGGGCGAGCTGGTCTCGCTCGGCGAGGTGCTGGAGGTCGCGACGGACAAGCGCGCCAAGCGCTACGACCCGAACGCCCACCGGCCGCACCACCACCTGGTCTGCGCCCAGTGCGGCGCGATCCGCGACGTCCACCCGACCGGAAACCCGCTGGCCGACCTCCCCGACTCCGAGCGCTTCGGCTTCACGGTGTCGGAGGTCGAGGTGACGTACCGCGGCACCTGCCCGAACTGCGCGGCGGCGTGAGCGCGGATTTGCTTCTCGTCTTCGCCTTGACGTAGTGTTCCATTCATCGACGCGGGGTGGAGCAGCTCGGTAGCTCGCTGGGCTCATAACCCAGAGGTCGCAGGTTCAAATCCTGTCCCCGCTACTGAAGCCCTAGGGCCGGAATCCACAAGGATTCCGGCCCTAGGTGTAGCTGCGGGCAGTCGTGCCGCTGGGGCGGCACGGGCGGGCCCGGCAAGACCGGCCCGCTCACCCCAGTCCCCCCAGCGCCACGACACCTTCGAGAGGCGCCCCAGCTCAGCGCAGCATCACGCCGACAGCTCCTGCCGCAGCGCGTCCCGCAACCGCGCCGCCCGCTCCCCCACCTCCGCCGGCCCCAGCGACACCGCGAGGTCCGCCCACCGCTGCCCCTCCGCCAGCTCCCCCCGCCGCGCGAACACCAGCGCCAGCCGCAGCGCCGCCCGCCCGTGCCCGGCATCGGCCGCCCGGCGCCACCACACCACGGCCTCGGGCTCGCTGCCCTCACGGGCCAGCAGCAGCCCCAGGTTGAACGCCCCGTTCCGCGACCCGGCCTCCGCCGCCTCCCGGTACCACCGCGCGGCCTCCACCACGTCGCCCCGCGCCGCGCAGAGCATCCCGACCCGCACCTGGGCCCGCCGGTGCCCCTGGGAGGCCGCCCGCTCGTACCACTCCTCGCACTCGGACTTCTCCTGCGCCGGCTCACCCAGCTCGTGGGCGGGCGCGGGCGGCCGGCGCGCGTCCAGCACCGTCGCCAGCCGGTACGCGGCCTCCGCGCTGCCGCCCCCCGCCGCACAGCGCAGGAACCGCTCCGCCTCGCGCTCGTCCCCGCCGCGCAGCCGGGCCATCCCGACCTGGAGCGCGGCCTCGGTGTGCCCGGCCGCCGCCGCCCGCTCGTACCAGCGCAGCGCCGCCCGCTCCTCGCCCCGCCCGGCGTGCAGGATCCCGAGGTTGAAGGCGGCGTCGACGCTGCCCGCCTCGGCGGCCTTGGAGAACCACGGCTCCGCACCGGCCTCGTCGCCGGCCCGCAGCAGCAGGATGGCCAGCGCGTTGGAGGCCTCCCGGTGTCCGGCGTACGCGGCCCGCCGGTACCACTGCTCGGCCTGCGTGGTGCGCCCCTGCTCGGCACAGAGCAGGCCGAGGTTGTAGGCGCCGTTGTCGTCGCCGGCGTCCATCGCGGCGCGGTACCAGCGCTCGGCGGTCTGGGTCTCGCCGCGCTCGGCGTGCAGCGCGCCGAGGGCGTTGGCGGCGTTGCCGTCGCCGTCCTGGGCGGCACGCAGCCACCACACGGCGGCGCTCTCCGTGTCCCCGGCGTCGCGCAGCAGGAAGCCCAGCGCACAGGCGGCGCGGGCCTCGCCGTCCTTGGCGGACGCGAGGTACCAGCGACCGGCCTCCTTGAGCTCGCCGCGCTTCTCCAGGATCGTGCCCAGGTGCAGTGCGCCCCGCCGGTGCCCGCGCGCGGCGGCCTGCCGGTACCACTGCTCGGCCTCGTCGGCGGCCAGAGCGGCCGCCTCGTCGTCACCGCCATCGCGCCGCCCGGCCCGCCGGTCCAGCGTCCGCGCCAGCCGGTACGCCGCTTCCCGGTGCCCGCGCTCGGCGGCGGCCCGCATCCACCGCTCGGACCCGGTGTCGTCGCCGCGGTGCTCCAGCAGGTCGGCGAGCGCGTAGGCGCCGAGCACATGGCCCTGCTCGGCCGACTGGCACAGCCAGTACTCGGCGGCGGGCTCGTCCCCCCGTTCGCGGAAGTGCCGGCCCAGCGCATGCGCGGCGGCGGCGGATCCGGCGACGGCGGCGATGCGCCACCATCCGGCGGCCTCGTCGGCGTACCCCCGCTGGTGCAGCAGGACGCCCAGGTTGTTGGCGGCGGCCCGGTCGCCGGCCGCGGTGGCGGCACGCAGGTGGGACTCGGCCCCGTCGAAGTCCCCGCGGCGCAGCAGCAGTGCGCCGAGCACGCTCATGGCCTCGACGTCACCGCCCTCGACGGCGAGCCGCAGACGCACTTCCTCGGCGGCCTCGTCGGCTGCTTCCTGAGCCTCGTCCGCGGCTTCCTCCTGATCCGACGGCTGACCGGACGGCTGCGCAAAACGCCCTGTCCCGAACAGATTTGCCATGTCCCCCATAACGTTCATCGTCGCACCACCCGCAACCTCGGTACATCCGGTATACCGCAGTCAGTGAGGTCACTTCAGCGTTTTGTCGACATGCCCACAGGGAGACAAGTCAAACACAGATCTGCCCAACTCCCCTTGGCGGCGCGGCCGTCGTGTCCCCCGGTACATGCGTTCGCACATCACGAAGGCCCGGACTCCTTGTGGGAATCCGGGCCTTCGTGGTCGTTCGCAACCAGCTCACGACGTCAGTAGCGGGGACAGGATTTGAACCTGCGACCTCTGGGTTATGAGCCCAGCGAGCTACCGAGCTGCTCCACCCCGCGCCGTTGTGTGTACAACCCTAGCACGGCGCGGAATGGGCCTTGACCAGCCTGAACGCCTGACGCGAACGCCCGGCGCGAGGCGGGCGGTCAGCCGGTGTCCGACCCTCCGCCGGCGTCACCGGTCGGGGTCGCGTCCGGACTGGCCTTGTCGTCCCCGGCCTTGTCGCCGCCGTTCTTGTCGCCGGTGTTCTTGTCGCCGTTCTTGTCCCCGGCGCTCTGGTCGGCCCTGGCCTGTGCGTCCTCGGCCCGCTGGAGCGCCTCCTCCAGGTCCTTCTGCGCCTCGGCGTACGCGGCCAGGTCCTTCTGCTCGAGGGCCTTCTGCCCCGCGTCGAAGGCCTTCTGCGCATCGCTCAGCGCTTCCCGGACCGTCGGGTTGGTGGACGACGGCGGCGGCTGGGTGGTGTCGTCGTCTCCCTCGTCCGCCGGTGGCTGTTCGTTCTCGGCGGCCTGGGCTCCGAAGACCTTGTTGAGGGCTTCGTCGAGCGTGTTCTCGAAGGCGGTGTTGCCCCCGTAACTCACCAGGACCTTGCGCAGCAAGGGGTACTTGAGGTCACCACCGCGCACGTAGACGGGTTCGACGTACAACAGCCCGCCGTCGAGCGGCACCGTCAGCAGGTTGCCGTACTCCACCTCCGAGTCGCCGCCTCTCAGCAGCCTGATGGACTCGGCGATGTCCTGTTCGGAGTTGAACTGGCTCTGTACCTGTTTGGGCCCGTCGACGGTCGTGCTCGTCGGCAGTTTCAGGATTCTGATCTTGCCGTAGTCACTGGTGCCCGCCTCGGCGTCGACCGCCATGAACGCACTGAGGTTGTCACGCCCGTTGGGTGTGAACGTCGTCGTCAACGAGAAGGCCTGGGCCTTCTGGTCGGGCATCTTCATGCTCAGGTAGTACGGCGGCACGGCGTCGCCCGACTTGTTGGTCGGGTCGTCCGGCACCTGCCACACCTCGCTGCCGCTGAGGAACGTGTTGGCGTCCTTCACGTGGTAGCGGGTGAGCAGCTCGCGCTGGACCTTGAAGAGATCCTGCGGATAGCGCAGGTGCGCCATCAGCTCCTGGGAGATCTCGCTCTTGTCCTGCACGGTGCCCGGGAAGGCCTTCTTCCAGGTCTTCAGGACCGGGTCCTGGGTGTCCCACTCGTAGAGCTTCACGTCACCGCTGTACGCGTCGACGGTCGCCTTCACGGAGTTGCGGATGTAGTTGACCTGGTTCTGCTGGGCCACCACCGCGCGCGAGTTGTTGTTCGCGGTCAGCGAGTCGGCCGTGGTGTCGCCGAGCGTCGTACGGCTGGCGTACGGATAGCCGTTCGTCGTGGTGTACGCGTCGACGATCCACTGGATGCGGCCGTCCACCACCGCCGGGTAGGCGTCGCCGTCGATGGTCAGCCACGGGGCGACCGCCTCGACGCGCTCCTTGGGCGTGCGGTTGTACAGGATCCGCGAACCGTCGCCGATCGCACCGGAGTAGAGGATCTGCGGCTCGCTGAACGCCGCCGCGTACGCCGCCCGGTTGATCGGGTTGGACAGGTCGACACCACCGTCGCCCTTGTAGCTGAACGTCTTCTCCCCGGTGTCGTCGGAGTAGTCGATCTCCTTCTGGGGACCGCCGACGATCGAGTAGGTGGTGGTCTTCTCGCCGTAGTAGATGCGCTGCTCGTACTTACCGAGGTCGCCCTCCGACGGCAGGTTGGACTCGGTGAAGACCGGGCGGCCCTCGGAGTCGACCTGGGTGCCCTTGGCCGCGACCACGCCGTAGCCGTGGGTGTAGCGGAAGTGGTTGTTGATCCAGTTCTTCTTCGGGATGCCCGCCAGGTTCAGCTCGCGCAGACCGATGACCGTGTCCTGGTCCTTGCCGTCCTTGGCGTACCGGTCGACGTCCAGGTTGGTCGGGAACGCGTAGTAGTTGCGCATCTGCTGGAGCTGCTGGAAGGTCGGCGAGATGACGTTCGGGTCCATGATGCGGATGGACGCCGCGGCGTCCACGTCGTCACGGAGCTTCGTCTTGTCCTTGGTCTCGCTCTTGCCCGGGTACTCGGTGACCTGGGTGCCCTGGATGTCGTAGGCCTCGCGCGTGGCCGCGAGGTTCTTCTCGACGTACGGCGCCTCCTTGGCCTGCTCGTTCGGCTGGACCTGGAACTTCTGGACCAGCGCCGGGTACAGGCCGCCGATGAGGATCGCCGAGAGCACCATCAGGCCGAAGCCGATCACGGGCAGCTGCCAGGTGCGCCGCCACAGGGTGGCGAAGAACAGCAGCGCGCAGATGACCGCGATGCAGAACAGGATCGTCTTGGCCGGCAGGTAGGCGTTGGCGTCGACGTACCTGAGGCCCGTCCAGTTGTCGGTCGCCTTGAAGTCGCTGGACTTCACGGCGAGGCCGTACCGGTCGAGCCAGTAGGCGACTGCCTTGAGGGCGACGAAGACGCCGATGAGCACCGACAGGTGGCCGGTGGCGGCGGCCGTGGCGCGCGCACCCGGACTCGTGACGCGGAGCCCGCCGTACAGGTAGTGGGTGAGCGCGGCGGCGATCACGGAGATGATCACGGCTGCGAAGCCGAAGCCGAGCAGGAAGCGGTACCAGGGCAGGTCGAAGGCGTAGAAGGCGACGTCCAGCTTGAACTGGGGGTCCTTCTGGCCGAAGGGCACGCCGTTGACCCACATCAGCCAGGTCCGCCACTGCCCCGAGGCCGAGGCGCCGGCGATCAGGCCGACCAGGGCGGTGATGCCGAGCAGCAGCCACTTCTTGTACGGGGCGATGCCCATCCGGTACCGGTCGAGGTTCTGCTGCTCCATCGACATGGCGCTCAGCGGCGGCCGCAGGCGGTGGGCCAACCAGATGTTGAACCCCACGGCGAGCGCCATCAGCAGGCCGAAGACGAAGAAGAGACCGATCTTGGTCCACAGGGTCGTCGTGAAGACCGACGAGTAGTTGACCGACCGGTACCAGAGCCAGTCCGTCCAGAATCCCGCGAACATGGTGAACGCCATGAGGAGCACGGCGAGGACACCAAGTGTCAGCAGCAGGGTTCGGACACGCCGGGACGGGCGGCCCACTCTGATCCGCGGCCCCGTCGGGGGGCCTCCGCCGCGGTCCGGCATCTGGAAAGCCAAGGTGCGCACCTCGAAGTTCGCTGTTGATCCGTCAGGCCCTCGGGTTCGCGGGCCCCCCGTGCGCCCCCGTGATCGTGGGCCCACACTTATGCAACTTACTCATCGTTTACTCGGTTCCCGATTCCGGCCATGAACGAGGCAGGATTGTGACCATGTCCAACACCCCCATGGCAGCGAGCCCCCTCACCCGGGCCGTACTCGAGATCGACGAGTACGTCTCCGGCCTCGGCTGGGACCAGCCCGCACGCCTCTTCGCACTTGTCGACACCGCACGTCTGAGGGCCGACCAGCCCTCCCTCGCGGACCGGCTCGGTCTGCAGGACGAGGCGGAGTCCTCCGGCCTCACCCCGATCGAGCAGGACGAGATTCCAACGGACCAGGCGCTCGACGAGTTCCTGGGCACCATCGCCTGGCCCGATGCCGTGGTCGGCTGTGCGCTCGCCGTGGAGCGCCTGATGCTGCCGCCCTCGGCCGAGGCCCAGGTGCCCGAGGGCCTGAACGAGAAGAAGCTCGCCCAGTGGGTGGCGGAGCACCCGGACCGTCAGGAAGTCCGCATGACGGTCGCGGTCCTGCGGGACGGCGCCCGCGACTCGGCCCTGCGGCTGCGGGAGAAGGACACCGCGACGGAGGTCCTGACGGGCTCCGACCTGGTGCCGGGACTGGCCGACGCCCTGACGGCGACCTTCGCGGAGTAGGTCCCCCAGTCGCCGGGCTGCCGGAGGCCTGTGCCGGGAGGCCTACCCCTCGGTGCACTTCGGCAGGTCGGCGGTCTTCCCGGAGCGGATGTCCTTCAGTGCGCCGAGGGCGTCGTCGATGGTGTCGACCTTCACGAGGGTGAGCCCGTCGGGGGTGTCCTCGGCCGCCGCCGCGCAGTTGTCCGCGGGGGTCAGGAAGTACTGGGCGCCCTTGTCGTGCGCGCCGATGGTCTTCATGCCGATGCCGCCGATCGGGCCGACCTCGCCGTTGTCGTCGATCGTCCCGGTGCCGGCGACGAACTTGCCGCCGGTGAGGTCGCCCGGGGTGAGCTTGTCGTAGATGCCGAGCGCGAACATGAGGCCGGCGCTCGGACCGCCGACGTCGGCCAGCTTGATGTCGATCTCGAACGGGAAGGTGTGATCGGTCCCGGCGGAGATCCCGACGACGGCACGCTTCTCGCCGGCGTCGTCGGAGGTCTCGGTGGTGATCGTGACCTTCTGCGTCTTGGTCGCCGTCCGGCCCTCCTTCTCCGCGGCGGCCTGCTCCTTGGCGGGCACGATCGTGAAGACGGTGTCCTCGCCCGGCTTGTGCTTGGTCACCAGCTCGGCGACGTCCGCGGGCTTCTTGACGGCCGTGCCGTCCACGGCCTTGATCACGTCCCCGGCGTGCAGCCTGCCCTGCGCCGGTGAGTCCTTGACCACGGTGGAGACGACCACCCAGGACTTCACCGGGATGTCGAGGGCCTTCAGGGCGGCGACCTTCGCGGTCTCCTGGGAGTGGCTGAACTCCTCCGCGTTCTCCTGGGTGGCCTCTTCCTCGGTCTTGCCGTCCGGGTAGAGGGTCTCGTGCGGCACCACGCTGTTGTCGTGCGAGAGCCAGCCGTAGACGGCCTCCACGAGGTTCATCTTGTACTCGGCGCTGGTGACCCGGACGGTGGTCATGTTCAGATGGCCGCTCGCCTCATAGGTCTTGTGACCGGAGATCTGCAGCACCGGCTCGCCGTCGTGGTCCCCGAGCGTGTTCACCGTCGGCCCGGGGGACATCTCCGAGTAGGGCACGGGGATGAAAACACCCGCGCACAGGAGCGCGATCAGCATCAGGGTGGAGGCGAGCATCGTCGCGGTGCGGCGTGGCATGGCACGACAGTACGGGACGTGGCTGTCGGAACACCGTCAGGGCTGCGGTCGTCAGGCGCTCGTCGGACGGGCGTCAGGCACCCGTGCGGGGCTTCTCCATCGCCTCACGGAAGCGGGCGTACCCGTCCAGCTCGGGACCGTCGCTCCGTGCCTTGCGGGTCCGGTTGGCCCAACTGCCCCACAGGCCCGCACCGACAGCGGCCACCAGCGGAATCAGCAACCAGGCAAGCGCCGCCATGCCGACCTCCCAACCCCATGAGCGTCCGCGACTGACTGATCAGAAGATTAACCATTCGCAGTGACAACGCTCACGCCGGGGGGCGGGTTACGCAACCGGATCCGCGCAGGTGACACCCGTGATCAGCAGGCCCCACCCGCCCTCCCGTCGCCCGACCACGACCACCACCGAGGGCGCTACGCGCCCACCCACTCCTCGGTGCCGTCGGAGAACGTCTGGTGCTTCCAGATCGGCACCTCGTGCTTGAGGTCGTCGATCAGCTTCCGGCAGGCGTCGAAGGCCTCGCCCCGGTGCGGACAGGACACGGCGACGACCACCGCGAGGTCCCCGATCTCCAGGTCCCCCACACGGTGCAGCGCAGCGAGCGCCCGTACGGGGTACTCCGCGACCACTTTCTCGGCGATCCGGCGCATCTCGGCCTCGGCGCTCGGGTGGCACGAGTACCCGAGCCGGTCGACGTCGGTGCCGCCGTCGTGGTTGCGCACGGTTCCCACGAACAGCGCGGTACCGCCCGACGCGTCGTCTCCGACCGCGCCGAAGACCTCGTCCACGGACAGGGGCGTCTCACGGATGCCGATCAGCTTGACGGGGTCGGCTGCGGCCCGCTCACCGGGGTGGTCGTTCGTGGTTGCCATGCGTCCATCGTGCCCCACGCCGCGGACGGCGCGGAATAGCGTGATCGCCCGGCACGCGCGCGTGCGGCGTTGGAGCCTCCTACAGCGGCCTCCCGCACGGGGCGCCGACGGGGCGGACCGCCTCAGATACGGCGCCGGGCCTTCCGCGCGCGGCGCACCACCGCGGCGGCACCCAGCAGTGCCACCGTCGCGCCCGCGGCTCCCGCAGCCGTGGCGTCCTTGCGCCCGAGGCGCCGGCCGGCGACCGTGTGCCGCCCCGAGACCTCCTCGAGCAGCTCCGCCAGGACCTCCTCGTTCGTGTGCTTCGGCCGCCAGCCGGCATCGTGGAGGCGGCTGCCGCTCACCACCCAGGGGTACATCGTGTAGGCCAGGTCCCCGGCCGGGGAGGGCGTCAGTCCGATCCGGTGCAGTCGGGCCGCCGCGCCGAGAGCGACCGCCGAGGGCAGCTCCATGCGCCGGATGCCGCTGAGCTCCTCGACCTCCTCCTGCTCCAGCCAGCCGTCGCACCCGACGGCCAGCTCGCCGTCGGCCTTCTCCAGGACGGCGTACTCCAGGGCGCTGCACAGGTCGTCGACGTGGCAGAACTGCCAGGCCGGCCGCGACCCGGCCACGACCAGCAGCCGGGGCGACTCGAAGTACCTGGTCAGCGCGGTGTCCATGCCGCCGACCAGCACGGCGGGCCGGACCACCGTCACGTTGAGGCCGGGATGCGCCCGCGGTGCGCGCCGCGCGAGCCGCTCGATCTCCAGCAGGTCCCCGACGCCCGTGGCCTCGGCCGTGGCGCGCAGCTCGGCGTCCTCGGACAGCGGCAGCTCGTTGTCCAAGAGAGCGCCGTAGACCATCGCGGAGGTGCACAGCACGACCCGGTGCACACCGGCGGCCGCCGCGGCGGTCAGAACGGTCTGGGTCCCCCGGACGTTGTAAGCCGTACGGGCGGCCGCGTCGGTCTCCAGGTCGAGGTCGAGCGCCAGGTGCACCACAACGTCCGCACCTCGGAGTTTCTCGGCGATGGCAGGGTCCCGTACGTCCAGGATCTGCCACTCGGCCGCCTCGCACCCACCGCGTCGTTCGTCTATGGCCACAACCTGTCTGACCTCGTCGGACGCGGCGAGCCGCTCGGTGAGCAGCGCCCCGACCCCGGACGCGGCACCGGTGACCGCTACGACGGGTCCGCGCGCGCCGGGGCGGGCGGAACTGGTTGACTGGTTTCGCGCTGCGCGAACCTGCGGATCTGGGGAACTCACCGGGCGTCTCCAGAGGTTGTCTTCAGTACGAGCGCGAGCGACGCGTGCGTACCAGGTGGCATCCATCCTGCCGCAGGCCGTCAGTCGGCGAAGCACCGAGGCCCGATCGGCTTCGGGTGTCTACGCTGGGTGGTGAAGTCGGGCAGCCGTGCCGCCGGAAAGAACCGGCGGCCCTACCAGCCGAGGAACCCCGTGAGTGACACCCCATTCGGATTCGGCCTTCCGCCGGAGGAGCCGGACGACGGCGACGAGGGCAAGAAGAAGGACCAGCAGAGCGGCGGTGGTCAGGGACCGGCCAACCCGTTCGGTTTCGGGATGTCCGGAGCCGGAGGCCTGGGCGGCCCCGGCGCGGACAACCCGTTCGCTGCCATGTTCGGTTCCATGAACCCCAACGACCTGGGCGCCGCGTTCCAGCAGCTGGGCCAGATGCTCTCCTACGAGGGCGGCCCGGTGAACTGGGACATGGCCAAGCAGATCGCCCGCCAGACGGTCTCCCAGGGCACCCCGGACGGCCGCAAGGACGCCAGCGTCGGTCCCGCCGAGCGCAATGCCGTCCAGGAGGCCGTGCGCCTGGCCGACCTGTGGCTGGACGACGCGACCGCCCTGCCCTCGGGCGCGGGCACCGCCGTGGCGTGGAGCCGCGCGGAGTGGGTCGAGGCGACCCTGCCCGCCTGGCGCGAGCTGGTCGACCCGGTCGCCGAGCGCGTCGGCAACGCCATGGGCGACGTGCTGCCGGAGGAGATGCAGGCCATGGCCGGCCCGCTCATCGGCATGATGCGGTCCATGGGCGGCGCCATGTTCGGCACCCAGATCGGACAGGCCGTCGGCGTGCTCGCCGGCGAGGTCGTCGGCTCGACCGACGTGGGCCTGCCGCTGGGCCCGGCGGGCAAGGCCGCGCTGCTGCCGGCGAACATCGAGTCGTTCGGCAAGGACCTCGGCGTGCCGCAGGAGGAGGTCCGGCTGTATCTCGCCCTGCGCGAGGCGGCCCACCAGCGCCTCTTCGCGCACGTGCCGTGGCTGCGTTCGCACCTGTCCGGCGCCGTCGACGGCTACGCCCGGGGCATCAAGGTGGACACGGCCAAGCTGGAGGACGTGGTCGGCCAGTTCGACCCGCAGAATCCGGAGCAGCTGCAGGAGGCTCTCCAGCAGGGCATGTTCCAGCCCGAGGACACCCCGGAGCAGAAGGCGGCCCTGGCCCGTCTGGAGACGGCCCTGGCGCTGGTCGAGGGCTGGGTGGACGCGGTGGTGCACGCGGCCGCCAAGCCGCGCCTGTCCTCCGCCGACGCGCTGCGCGAGACGCTGCGCCGCCGTCGCGCCTCAGGCGGCCCCGCGGAGCAGACCTTCGCCACGCTGATCGGCCTGGAGCTGCGCCCGCGCCGGCTGCGCGACGCCTCCCGCCTGTGGGCGTCCCTGACGGACGCGCACGGTGTCGACGGCCGGGACGGTCTGTGGGCGCACCCGGACATGCTGCCGACCGCGACCGACCTGGACGACCCGGACGGCTTCGTGCACCGTGAGCAGCTCGACTTCTCCGAGCTGGACAAGATGCTCGGCGAGGCGGCGGGCAAGCCCGACCTGAAGAAGAAGGACGAGGGCGGCGAGGACGGCCGGGGCGAGGCCAAGGGCGACAAGGGCGACAAGGGCGAGTGAGCCTCCACGACGACGCGGTCCTGGTCCTGAAGGGACACGAGGGCCAGGAGGAGCTGCGCCAGGTCTACCTGGACCATCTCGCGACGCACCCGGACGGCATGTGGAAGGCCTGCGCGGACGGGCACATCACCGCGAGCGCCCTGGTGATCGACCCCTCGCGGGGGCGGGTCCTGCTGACCCTGCACAAGAAGCTGCGCATGTGGCTGCAGATGGGCGGTCACTGCGAGCCGATCGACGAGACGCTCGCCCGGGCGGCCCTGCGCGAGGGCACGGAGGAGTCGGGCATCGCCGGCCTGACGCTGCTTCCGGGCGGTCCCGTGCGCCTGGACCGCCACCACACGCCCTGCGCCTGGCATCTGGACGTGCAGTACGCGGCCGTGGCCCCCGAGGGGGCCGTGGAGGCGATCAGTGACGAGTCCCTCGATCTGCGCTGGTTCCCGTACGCCGAGGTCGCGGACGTGGCCGACGAGTCGGTCGTACGTCTGCTGGAGGCGACCCGCGCCCGGCTGTGACCGGTAAGGGGTGACCGCCCTTGCGATCACCCCTTGCGGAACTGCGGCCGTGTCCCGCGTTCAGCTCCAGACGTTGCCCTGGTTCTGGCCGCGGGCGCCCTGCTGGCCCATGCCGTACTGGGCGGCGAGCCCCGAGCCGACCTGCGCGTTCTGCGGCGGCAGCAGCTCGCTGGGCTGGACGAGCGCGAAGCCGCTGCCCATGAAGCTCAGCTCCCAGCCCTCGCCGGTGTTCCCGCGGCGCCGCCAGACACCGGAGGAGTGCGTCTGGGCCTGCATCTGCACGCGCAGACCGGTGGACCAGGCGACGATCGCGTCGGCGTCGCAGTTGACGTACTTGTCGGGCGTCACCTGCAGGAACAGGGGGGAACCGGAGGTCATCAGGGCGACCTTGCCCCGGCCGGTGATGTTGAGCTGGTACTTCCCCGAGCCGGAGATGCCGTAGAGGCTGTCCACCGCGATGACCTCGTGGTGCAGGTTCGAGTCCATCGCGAGCACGTAGCTGCTGTCGACGGTGAGACCGTCCTGGTCGACGTCGACCACGTGGACGCACTGGGCGAGGTTGGAGAAGTAGACCGTGCCCTGCCCGTGGCAGCGCATCAGGTCCAGGCCCTCACCGGTGTGCGCACGCGCGCGTGACTGGCTGTTGCTCTGGTACTCGGCGTCGAACTCGACGAGCCCCTGGTAGGCGACCATCGTGCCCTTGCGGGCGAGCACGTCGTCGTGGCCCGTCAGGGCGACGCGGAGCATGTGCTTGTTCTGCAGGCTCCAGGCTTCCTGGGTCTGCTGGTCGTTGTAGGCGAAAATCGGGCTCTGCATGATGTTCTGGCTCCCCCTCAGCCCCGGACCCGGAGGCGGTCGGTGCTGTCCTCGCTGGGCTGGACGACGACGATGCCCTGACCGGAGAAGGCCATCTGGAAGGCCTCGCCGCTGCCGCGGCCGATCAGCGACTGCGCCTTGAAGCTGCGCTTGCCCTTCACCTTCAGGTTCGGGGACCAGGCGACGAGCGCGTCCGGGTCGACGTAGGTCTCGTCCTCGCCACCGCCGCAGTCGACCACGATCGGCTTGCCCCGGGAGGTGAGCGCGACCCAGCCCTGGCCGGAGATCCTGGTGTTCCACAGGCCCTGCCCGGCGAACTTCGCCAGCCCCTTGACCCGCTCCACACCCCAGGTGAGGTGGGCGTCGAAGGCGAGCAGGTTGGTGGCGTTGACGGAGATCCCGTCGCCGTTGAGGTTGATGACCACGACGTTGGCGCCGTAGTCGGCAAGATAGAGCAGGCCGTCGCCGGAGCACTTCATCAGGGGTGCGCCCTCGCCGGTCATCCAGTCCTTGGCGATCTGGCGGACGGCCGGCGGGTTGGGCTCGTACTGGACGAAGCCCTCGTAGGCGACCATCGAGCCCACGCGCGCGAGGAGGTCGTTTCCGGTCTGCATGGCGACCTTCAGCATGTGGTTGCCGTGGTTCTCCATGCGGGCGGCGACGGGTGCGGGAGCGTAGCCCGCGAGCGGCTGGTTCATGTCAGGCTCTCCCTCAGATCTCGTACGGCTGGACGACGACGAAGCTGCCGGGCGCGGCCCGGAACTGCAGGTTGACGCTCTCGCCGGTGTCGCCCGCGTAGGAGTTGCGACGCATCCGCACCTGGCTGGAGACGACCACCTGTGCGGCGGCGGACCAGGCGACCACGGCGTTGCAGTCGGCGAACGTCGTGGGCGTGACCGGCAGCACCACGGGCACGCCGCGCGTCTTGACGACGATCGTGCCGGTGCCCTGGAACTGCATCGTGAACAGCGCGCCACCCGGGATGCCGTGTCCCTCGATGCGGCGGACCTCGTACTGGAGGCTCTCGTCGAAGGCGAGGACGTTCTCCGCGGAGACGCAGACGGCGTCGCCCTGGAGCTCGATGGGGTGGAGCATCGCGGAGTTGTCCGCGAGGAACACCTGTCCCTTGCCGGTGCAGCGCATCAGCTGCATCTCCTGGCCGGTGGCGTTGCCCACGACCCGGCCGGCGAACCCGGCGCCCTTGTAACTGAAGTCGACCTTGCCCTGGTAGAGGACCATGCTGCCCTGGCGGGCGAGGACGGGCTGGCCCTCGGCGCCCAGGTCGACGCGGACCAGCTTCTTGTTCTGCTGCGTCCAGCGCTGCCCGGTCGCGGTCTCCCGGAACTGCTGGAGCGCCGCGGTCACACCGGCGCCCTGCGGCGCGCCCTGAGGCATGCCCTGCGGTGCGCCCTGGGGCGGCTGCTGGCCGTAGCCGGGCGGTGGCGTCGGCTGGCCGTAGCCCGGGGGCGGGGCGGGCTGCCCGTAACCGCCGGGCGCGGGCGGCTGGCCGTAACCGGGCGGCGGGGCCGGCGCCTGGGGTGCCTGGGGCTGGCCGTATCCGGGGGGCGGCGGCGCGGTCTGGCCGGGAACCTGGCCGTACGGCGGCTGCTGACCGGGCTGGCCCGGCTGGCCGTACGGCGCGGGCGCCGGGGCGGGGGGCGGGACCGGGGCGCCGCCGGGCGGCGTGTTCATGGGCGCGACGACGGTCTGCGCGGCGTGTACGTCCGGCGCGGGCTGCGGCGCGGGCGCCGGTGGCGGCGGGGCGGCGGGCGGCGGCGCGAAGCCCTGCTGGGCGGGCTGCGGCGCGGGGGCCGGTGCGGAGGCGGCGGGTGCGCCGAAGGCCGGGGGCGCCGAGGCCTGGGCGGGCGGGGCGAAGCCCGGGGCGGCGCCGGACTGCGGCTGCTGCGCCTGCTGCGGCGCGGGTGCCTCGTCCTCGGCCACCTCACCGCCGAAGTTCCTCAGCAGCGCGTCGAGACCGCCGTCGAAACCCTGCCCGACGGCGGCGAACCGCCACACGTCCTTCAGATAGAAGTCGCCCAGCATCACGGCGCGCTCGGTGGAGAACTCCGAACCGCTGAACGGATACCGTGCCACCTCCTCGCCGCCCGCGACGATCCGGATGTACCCGGGGCCGACCTGCGACATCTGTCCCGCGCCGTCGATGGTCGCGGTGAAGGAGAGCTTCCGGATCTGCGGCGGGATGCTGTCGAGGGTGACCCGGAAGGACTCCGTGTCACCCGCCTGCGCACCCAGGAGCTGGATGGACTCCTCGGGGGTCTTCGGCTGGTTGAAGAACACGAAGTACCGGTCGTCCGACAACCGCTCGTCGGCGTCGAGACCGAAGCAGCTGATGTCGAAGCTCAGCCCGGGCCCGGAGATCTGCACGCCTACGTACAGATCCGTGCCCGCGGTGAGATCACTGATCCTGGCCTTGTGGCCGCGTTGAAATTCCCTGGCCATGCGTTACGACCGTCCCCCATCCGAATGTGAGTGCGTCGCGACAGGCTAACGGCAAACACCGACACCGGAGGAAGCCGGTACAGACCCGGTACGAAACCCGTGCGGGGCCGTGGCGGACGCCCGCCCCGCTCGCGCGCGCTACTCGCCGCGGGCGCCGGGCACGTGCGGCAGCCGGTCCGCGGCGACCACACCCTCGAGGTAGCCCCGGGCGCGCTCGGTGCGCGGGTAGGCCTCGAGGAGCCGCCAGAACCGGGGTCCGTGCCCGGGGACCAGCAGGTGGGCCAGTTCGTGCAGGAGGACGTAGTCGACGACGTACTCGGGCATCCCCTGAAGGCGGTGCGACAGCCGGATGCTTCCCTCGGACGGGGTGCACGAGCCCCAGCGGGTGTTCTGGTTGGTGACCCAGCGGACCGAGGCGGGCCGGGCCCGGCCGTCGAAGTACTGACCCGACAGGCGTTCCGCGCGCTCGGCCAGCTCGGCGTCGCCGAGGACGCGTTTGCTCTCCTGCGCGGCCAGCTTGTCGAGCATGACGCTCACCCAGCGTTGCTCCTCGGCCTCGGACATACGGGCGGGGATCAGCACGACGGTGCGGTCGCCCTCGCGGTACGCGGAGACCGTCCGGCGTCGCCGGGTGCTCCTGCGCACCTCGATCGGGCTCGTACCCGGGCCGCTCGGCGGCGGATTCGTCGGTGTGCGCGGGGGCGCCCCGGCACGGTGCAGTGGGTCGGCGGACACGCCACGACGTTACCCGCTGCACAGGGGGAAGTCCCGGCTCCGGGACGCTTCGGTGCCGATCCGCCACCCGTCCTGGGAGGTGCGCGGCTGATTCGTACGACGAACACCCACCCCCTGTGGACAACTTTCGACGCCTTTCCGCGCATCCGGGCATGCTGGCACTCGCCGGCGGATTCGCGACCGACCGCGGGACCGCACACGGACACCGGAAGAGGTACGGGGGACCTGGAATGCATCCGATGGTGAAGCCCGCGCTCAAGCGCGGCTGGCGGGACCTGAACACCGTGCAGTTCGGGATGACACCGGCGCACGCGCTGACGCTGGCACCGGTGGACACCGCGACGGGCAGCTTCCTGGAACTGCTCAACGGCACCCGCGGCCCGGCGCTCCTGCGCGAGGAGGGGCACCGCATGGACCTGCCGGACGGGCATGTGGACCGCGTGGTGGAACGGCTGGCGCGGGCCGGTCTCCTCGACGACTCCCGGGGCGGCGGGCCGGCCGCAGACGCCCTGCGGGAGAAGAAGGAGGTCCTCGACCGGCTCCGCCCCGACCTCGCCTCGCTGTCCCTGACCACCTCCGCACCGGGCGACGCCATGAGACACCTGGCCGCCCGACGCGCTCTGCGGGTGGGCGTGCGGGGTGCCGGACGGGTGGGTGCGGTACTGGCGGGCCTGCTGTCGGGCTCGGGTGTTGGGGAGGTCGACGTGCGCGACAGCGGACGCGTCGAGCCCTGGGACGTCGCTCCGGGCGGTCTGCCGCCCGAATCGATCGGCGACCGCCGGGACGAGGCGGCCCGTCGTGTCGTGCGCCGGGCCTCCCCCGACCGGCCACCGCGCCGAAGTCCGACGACTCCGCACGAGGAGGCCGTTCCGGGCTTCTCCCTGGTGATCGTCGCCCCACGCGACGACGTAGCGGTGCACACGCCCGACCCCGCCACCGCGGAGTCCCTCATGGCCTCCGGCACGCCCCATCTGTACGCCGGAGTCGTGGAGGGAACCGGCGTCGTCGGCCCCCTCGTGCTGCCCGGCGAGACGGGCTGTGCCGGCTGCCTGCACGCCGGGCGCACCGACCGCGACCCGGTCTGGCCGCGGCTGGTGGCGCAGTGGCGCTCCGGCCGCCGGCGCCAAGTCCCTCCCTGCGACCTCACGCTCGCGGCGGCCGTCGCCGGGCTCGCGGCGGCTCACGCACTCGCCTTCCTGGACGGCCGGACGCCTGCGAGCACCGGTGCGCGCTGGGAGGTATCGCTCCCCGCGCTGCACTGGCGCGCCCGGCCGGTGCGAGCACACCCGGCGTGCCCCTGCGGGGCGGCCGGAAAAGGTAAGCAGGAACACATCCCCGAGGACGGGGGGTGGCGCGCGACAATGGCTGGGCAAGGGCCGTCAGCGGAAGTACGCCAGGAGGCGGAACCGGCGCGGCCGGCTGGGACTTGGAGGGCGCATGTCTGATCTTCCGCGCAAGGCGGTCACCCGGACCGCCAAGCTCGCCGCGCTGCCGCTCGGCTTCGCCGGGCGGGCCACCTGGGGGCTGGGCAAGCGAATCGTGGGCGAGTCCGCGGAGATCGTCGGCCAGCAGCTGCAGCAGCGCACCGCGGACCAGCTGTTCAAGGTGCTGGGCGAGCTCAAGGGCGGAGCGATGAAGTTCGGGCAGGCCCTGTCCGTCTTCGAGTCGGCTCTGCCCGAGGAGGTCGCGGGCCCCTACCGGGCGGCACTGACCAAGCTGCAGGAGGCGGCACCGCCGATGCCGACGCGCACGGTGCACGCCGTGCTGACCGAGCGGCTCGGAGAGGGCTGGCAGGACCTGTTCCTGGAGTTCGAGGACAAGCCCGCCGCTGCCGCCTCGATCGGCCAGGTGCACCGGGGGGTGTGGCACGACGGCCGCGAGGTGGCGGTCAAGGTGCAGTACCCGGGCGCCGGCGAGGCGCTGCTCTCCGACCTGAACCAGCTCAGCCGCTTCGCCCGTCTGCTCGGCCCGCTGGTCCCCGGCATGGACATCAAGCCGCTGATCACGGAGTTGAAGGACCGGGTCTCGGAGGAGCTCGACTACGACCTGGAGGCCGAGGCCCAGCGGACCCACGCCGAGGTGTTCGCCGACGACCCGGACATCGTGGTGCCGGACGTCGTCCATCAGTGCGAGCAGGTGCTGATCACCGAGTGGATCGACGGCATCCCCCTGTCGGAGATCATCTCGGACGGCACGCAGGAGCAGCGGGACCGGGCCGGCCAGTTGCTGGCCCACTTCCTCTTCTCCGGTCCCGCGCGCACCGGACTGCTGCACGCCGACCCGCACCCCGGCAACTTCCGTCTGCTGCCCGGCGGGCCTCAGGGCGAGGACGACTGGCGCCTGGGGGTGCTGGACTTCGGCACGGTCGACCGCCTCCCGGGCGGCCTGCCCGAGCCCATCGGGGAAGCCCTGCGCATGACGCTGGACGGCGAGGCGGAGGCCGTCTACGAGATGCTCTGCGCGGAGGGGTTCGTCAAGGAGTCGATAGAGCTGGACCCCGACGCCGTTCTCGACTACCTCCTGCCCATCATCGAGCCGGCCCGCGTCGACGCGTTCACCTTCACCCGCGGCTGGATGCGGAGCCAGGCCGCCCGCATCGGTGATCCCCGCTCCCCCGCGTACCGGCTGGCCAAGCAGCTCAACCTGCCGCCGGCCTATCTGCTGATCCATCGCGTGACCCTGAGCACCATCGGGGTGCTGTGCCAGCTGGGGGCGACGGTTCGGCTGCGCGACGAGCTGGAGGAGTGGCTGGTCGGGTTCGTCGCCGAGGACGCGGCAGAAGAAGCGGCCGAGGACGACGCCGGGGAGGCCGAAGCCGTGTACGAGGCGGAGGAGGCCGCCGCGGAGGCCTGAGCCGCGACGACCGAACGTGCCCTGTGGCTGGCGAACGCGCCGTGGGGGCCGGTCCGTTCGGCCGGACCGGCCCCCACGCGCGAAGCCTCGTCTCCCGTCGGAAGACCACCGCTTCAGGTGTGTCGGTTACTGCATGACGGCCATGGCCAGCGCACGCCGGGCACGCATCGAGGCGCGCTCCGCCCGGCGCTGCATCCGGCGAGCGGTCGCCAGGCGCAGCGCCCGGCGTTCCCGCTCGGCCTCATGCAGGCGGTCGCGCATATGCGCACGCGCCAGGGCTTCTGGGATGAGTTGCATTTCACGGGTCCTGTTCTGACGCGAGTCCTTCGCGCCGCTGGTGGTGAAGTCTTCAGGCACGGTGCCTGCGATGTCGTGGGTGAACGGCTTCATCGGGGCCTGCTTCTGGGGGTCGTACGTGAGGGGACGGTCGATCGTTCCTGCGGTGTTCATGCCGAAACCGGGTTCTTGCGCGGGCGGCCGCGGGGCCGCTTCCGGGCGACGACGACACCCTGGACGAACAGCTCGCCACCCCAGACGCCCCAGGGCTCACGCCGCTCCTTGGCGCCGGCGAGGCAGGCCTCGATCAGCGGGCAGGTGCGGCAGAGGGACTTGGCGTACTCGACGTCCGCCGGCGACTCGGCGAAGAAGACCTCCGGGTCGTAGGAGCGGCAGGGGACGGGCACGCCGAGGTTCTCGATGGCGTCGTCGAGCGCGGTGAGCGCGGTCAGCGGGGTCAAGGTGGAGTCCTCCGTGGAACAGGGCTTGGGGATCGTGTCGGAAGGCGGTACGGACGGGGCGTGCGCTTCGAGTTGCACGGGTGGTCTTCCTCGTCTGTTCGTTCCGGCCGGTTGACCGGGTGGCGGCTTGGTACCGGGTTCTTTTCTTGTCCCGAGGCTCCTTCGTGCTGTCGCCCCCGTTCGGGGACAAACAGAAGGGCCGCGGATCCCGGGTGGGGTTCCGCGGCCCTGAAGGCGCCGGCCTGATCGGCGATCAGGCTGGATCACTCCAGGGTTCTGGCCCACGGAAGGCCCACATCAGGTGGTGCTGCGTCGTCTGCTTCCGGAATCCGGCACCGGTCGCCGTAAAGGCATAGGCCTGCGCCTGTGCCGCTACTGCTGCTTCCAGTGCCTTGGTCGGTCGCTCATTGCGCTCGCGGACGGGAAGGCCCGCGGGGGCAACGGAGGCGGCAGCCGGACGCACGGCACGAATGCCGGACAGACCGGTGCCCGAGTGAGAAGCGCCGAGGATGCACAGGGAGACGGCCGAGCGATCGGTCATTTTCGCGGTGGAGCTGGCGACGGAGCTGCTGTTGATGCTGATCACTGGACTCGCCTCCTCTCGGCGTCTCGGGGGACTGGGGTGAACCAGTCCGCGGATATGCAAGTACAACACGGATTCAGGGCCTCCGGGAAGGCCGCTGTTCCCGTGACCAAGAACCTATGGGGATTCCCGGGGCATGCGCAAACTATTTTTTCGACGAGTTCGTATCAGTCGCCCTCGTCAAGCCCCACGCCTTCCTGGCCTGCGCAGATGGCCAGAACGTCGGAGCCGTAGCGGTTGAGCTTGCGCATCCCGACCCCGGGGATCCGGGCCAGCTCCCGCTCGTCCTCCGGGACGGACTCGGCGATCGCCATCAGTGTCTTGTCCGTGAAGACGCAGAACGCGGGCTGTCCGCTGCGTTCCGCCTGCACCGCCCGCCACTCGCGCAGCCGCTCGTAGACCCCCTCGTCCATGTCGGACGGACAGCCCTCGCAGCGCATCAGCTTCATCTCCCCGGCCTCGGTGAGCGTGCGCCCGCAGACCCGGCAGCGGGCCGGTGTCCGCCGGGCCCGTCTCGGTGCGGGGGCCGCGACACCGCCACCGCCGCCCCGGGTCCCGCGCTCCACGCCCCCGGCGCCGGTGGCGGCCCCCCGCCCGCCCGCCGTGCCCGAGCCGGGCCGCAGCCCCTTGAGGAAGCGGCTGGGCCTGCGGTTCGGCCGGCCGCCGGGCGACCGGGCCAGCGCCCAGGACAGGTGCAGGCGTTGCCGCGCACGGGTGACCCCGACGTAGAGGAGGCGCCGTTCCTCCTCGATCTGCTCGTCGGTCTTTGCGTAGGTGATCGGCATCATGCCCTCGGCGACACCGACCAGGAACACGACGTCCCATTCCAGGCCCTTGGCCGAGTGCAGGGAGGCGAGGGTGACGCCCTGCACCGTCGGGGCGTGCTGGGCGCCCGCCCGCTCGTCGAGTTCCACGACGAGGTCGCTCAGCGTGGCTCCCGGTCTGGCGGCGGCGAAGTCCTGGGCCAGGCCGACCAGGGCGGCCAGCGACTCCCAGCGCTCCCGGACGGCCCCCGACCCGGCCGGGGGCTCAGTCGTCCAGCCTTCTCCGGACAGCACCGCGCGTACCTGCGAGGGCAGGTCGACGGCGTCGTCGAGGAGGGAGTCGTTGCCGCCGAAGCGCGCCGCGGCCCGCAGGGCGCTGCCGGCCCTGCGCACCTCGGGCCGGTCGAAGAAGCGCTCCGCGCCCCGCAGCTGGTAGGGAACCCCGGCGTCGGCGAGCGCCTGCTCATAGGTCTCGGACTGGGAATTGGTGCGGAACAGGACCGCGATCTCGGCGGCCGGAACGCCCGAGTCGAGGAGCTCACGGATGCGGCGGGCGGCACCCTCGGCCTCGGCCGGTTCGTCGGCGTACTCGGTGTAGACGGGCTCGGGGCCCGCGGGGCGCTGGGAGACCAGCTCGAGACGGTGATCGGCCGCCCGCCCCCGGGCCTGTGCGAGCAGGCCGTTGGCGAGGTGGACGACCTGGGGGGTGGATCGGTAGTCGCGGACCAGCTTGACGACGGTGGCGCCGGGGTGGCGGACACGGAAGTCGAGCAGATGGTCGGGGGTTGCTCCCGTGAACGAATAGATCGTCTGACTGGCGTCGCCGACCACGCACAGGTCGTCCCGGTCCCCGAGCCACAGCTCCAGCAGCCGCTGCTGGAGGGGGCTGACGTCCTGGTACTCGTCGACGACGAAGTGCTGGTACTGGGCGCGGACCTGCTCGGCGACGTCGTGCCGGTCCTGGAGGACGGCCACGGTCAACAGCAGCACGTCCTCGAAGTCGATGACGGAGCGCGTGCGCTTGAGGTCCTCGTAGGCGGCGTACAGCTGCGCGATCTCCGCCGGGTCGCGAGGAGTCTCGCGGCCTGCCTTGGCCGCCGCCAGGGCGTAGTCGGCGGGGACGGTCTGGGTCACCTTGGACCACTCGATCTCCGCGGTGGCGTCGCGCAGCTCGCCCCGGTCGAGGCGGAGGCGGCAGGCGGCGGCCGCGTCGGCGACGAGCTGGATCTTGCGGTCGACGAGCCGGGGCAGCGAGCCACCGATCGCTTTCGGCCAGAAGTACTGGAGCTGCCGCAGTGCCGCCGAGTGGAAGGTGCGGGCCTGCACACCGGACGCACCGAGCTGGCGCAGCCGGCCGCGCATCTCCCCGGCGGCACGGTTGGTGAAGGTGACGGCGAGCACGCTGGAGGGCTGGAGGATCCCGGCGCGCACCCCGTAGGCGATGCGGTGGGTGATCGCCCGGGTCTTGCCCGTACCGGCTCCCGCCAGCACGCACACCGGACCGCGCAGGGCGGTCGCCACCTCGCGCTGCTCGGGGTCGAGCCCTTCGAGCACCGCGTCGGCCGAGTCCGGTACCTGCGGGAAGAGGGTGGAGTGCGTTGCTGCTGTCACACCGCCATGCTGCCAGGTCTCACGAGACGGCTGAGCCGGTTGTCCACAGGCACGCACCGATAGTCGTACCGATGCGACAGGCGTCACGCGGCATGGGCGAGGCGGGAATGGTGGCGCCGCCGCGGACGTTCTCCTGCTGCGACCTCATCCCGAGCCGCCGCTTCCCCGAGTCGCCGAAGGAGCACGAGAGACATGCCGGGCACTGTGACGATGTACAGCACCACGTGGTGCGGCTACTGCCGTCGGCTGAAGAGCCAGATGGACCGCGAGGGCATCGCGTACACCGAGGTCAACATCGAGCAGGACCCGGAGTCCGCCGCGTTCGTGGAGAAGGCGAATGGCGGAAACCAGACGGTGCCGACCGTGCTCTTCCCCGACGGCTCGACGCTGACGAACCCGTCGCTGGCCCAGGTGAAGCAGAAGATCGGCGCGTAGCCCAGCAGGCCACGGCCCGGTCGGCCACGGCACTCGCAGAGGGGCGGCCCTCCCCGCAACGGGGGGGCCGCCCTTCGTGCTGCCGGGTTCAGAAGGCGCCGCGGGTCGGCAGGGGCTTGCCGTACCAGAGCTCGATGAGGCGGGCCGCGATCGAGATGCCGTAGGGCGGCAGCACCTCGCCGGACTCGAAGGCGGCGCCCAGCTCGTCGCGGGAGAACCAGCGGGCCTCGTGGATCTCGTCGCCGTCGACGTTGATCTCGGTGGAGGTGGCGTGGGCCATGAAGCCCAGCATCAGGCTGGACGGGAAGGGCCACGGCTGGCTCGCGACGTACTCGACCGGGCCGACGGTGACGCCGACCTCCTCCTGGACCTCGCGGCGCACCGACTGTTCGATGGACTCCCCGGGCTCCACGAACCCGGCGAGGGTCGAGAAGCGGCCCTCGGGCCAGTGCACCTGGCGGCCGAGCAGGATGCGGTCCTCGCCGTCCGTTACCGCCATGATCACCGCGGGATCGGTCCGCGGGTAGTGCTCGGCGCCGCAGGCGGGGCAACGGCGGATGTGACCGGCCGCGGCGATGACGGTGCGCTCGCCGCAGCGGGAGCAGAACCGGTGCAGGCGCTGCCAGTTCTCCAGGGCGACCGCGTGGGCCATCAGCCCGGCGTCGCGGTCCGACAGGAGCAGGCCGGCCTCGCGCAGGCCCGCCGGGCGGGCGGACTGGTCCATGCGGCCGGGCAGGGAGTCCTTCTGGAGGGCGAAGTAGCTGGTCCCGTCCTCGTCGATGCCGAGGAAGTACCGGTGCGCCTCGGTGAGCGGGGCCTCGAAGGAGGGGGTCATGACGAGTTCGGTGGCCCCGTCGGGCGTCTCGTCGATGAGGACCTGGCCGCCGGAGACCACGAAACAGCGCGTGGAGGGGTGACTCCACGCCGCCGCGAGCCAGGCCTCGTCGAGGCGGTGGTGGGCGGCGCGGTCGATGCCGCTCGGGGCGGTGAGCGAGATGGGACGGTCGGCGGTGTGGTCGGTCCAGGTGGTCACGAGTGGTTCCAACTCCCCCGGTGAGCGGTTCGGTTCGACAGGCGGTTCAGCGGTTCGTACGGCGGGTGGTGACCGGGTCCGGGAGGGCTCGGCGGCGCGCGGCGGTCTTTCCAGTGTGCCGCGCGCGCTGCCGGTCCGGTCCCGGACCGTGCGCGGTGCTCAGGGCGCGTGACGCCAGTACTCCGCCAGGTCGCCCCAGAGGTGGGCGGAGGTTTCGACGCCCTTGAGGAGCAGGTCCAGTTCCACCTTCTCGTCGGGGGCGTGCCAGCCGTCGGACGGGACGGAGATGCCGAGGAACAGCACCGGGGCGCCGAGGACCTCCTGGAGGTCGGCCGCCGGACCGGAACCGCCCTCGCGGGTGAAGCGGACCGGTGTGCCGAAGGCCCGGCCCATCGCGCGGGCCACGGACTGCAGAGCCGGGTGGTCCAGCGGCGTCAGGCACGGGCGGGTGGCCGAGCCGAAGGTGATCTCGCAGCGGATGCCCGCGGGCACCTGCTCGGCGGCCCAGGCGCGGACGGCCTTCTCCACGTGGTCCGGGTCCTGGCCCGCGACGAGGCGGAAGGAGAGCTTCACCATGGCGGACGACGGAATGATCGTCTTGCTGCCGGGGCCCTGGTAGCCGCCTCCGATGCCGTTGACCTCGGCGGTGGGGCGGGCCCAGACGCGCTCCAGGGTGGTGTGTCCGGCTTCTCCCTGGGCGGCGTACGACTTGGCCGTGCGCAGCCACTGTTGTTCGTCGAAGGGCAGCTCGGCGAAGAGTTCGCGTTCGCGGTCGGTGAGTTCGATCACGCCGTCGTAGAAGCCCGGGATCGCCACGCGCGCGTGCTCGTCGTGCAGGGCGGCCACGAGGCGGGCGACGGCGGTGGCGGGGTTGGGGACCGCGCCGCCGAAGGAGCCCGAGTGGATGTCCTGGTCGGGGCCGTGCAGCCGGATCTCGCACTCGGCGAGGCCCCGCATGCCGGTGCAGACCGTGGGGGTGTCCTCGGACCACATGCCGGTGTCGGAGACGATCACCGCGTCGGCGGTGAGCCGCTCGGCGCGCTCCTCGACGAGCGCGCGGAAGTGCGGGGAACCGGACTCCTCCTCGCCCTCGATCAGCAGCTTGAGGTTGACCGCGGGGGCGGTGCGGCCGGTGACCGCGAGGTGGGCGCGGACTCCGAGTGTGTGGAAGAACACCTGCCCCTTGTCGTCGGCCGCCCCGCGCGCGTAGAGACGGTTCTCGCGGACGACGGGCTCGAAGGGCTCGCTGTGCCAGCCGTCCTCGCGGGCGGCGGGCTGTACGTCGTGGTGGCCGTAGACGAGGACCGTCGGTGCCTGCGGGTCGCCGGAGGGCCACTCGGCGAAGACCGCGGGGGCGCCGGGGGTGGGCCAGACCTCGGCGGTCGGGAAGCCGGTCTCCTTCAGTTTGGCGGCGAGCCAGTCGGCGCTGCGGCGTACATCGGTCGCGTGGTCGGGCTGCGCCGACACGGACGGAATCCGCAGCCAGTCGACGAGGTCGTCGAGGAAGGCGGCGCGGTGCTGTTCGATGTACGTGCGGACAGCGCTGACAGCATTGTCAACGGGGTGGCTCATGCTTACGAGCCTATCGGCCCGCGCGGGCACCCCGGTCGTGCGGTTCGTCACCGACCGGCTCGGCCAGCAGCAGCTTCTCGAGCGCCGTACGGTCCGGCAGCCCCTCGGGCCGTACGACCTCTCCGGTGCGTACGTACAGGAAGGCGGCCGTCACCGAGGTGGGCGGCACGCCCTGCTGCTCGGCCCAGGCGATGCGGTAGAGCGCGAGCTGGAGCGGGTCGGCGGTGGCGGCGCGGTTCGTCTTCCAGTCGACGATCTCGTACGTCGCGGACTCCCCGTCGCCCTCCTTGTAGACGGCGTCGATGCGGCCGCGTACGACCCGGCCGGCCAGCGAGAGCTGGAAGGGCGCCTCGACGCGGAACGGTGTGCGGCGGGCGTACTCGGTGCGTTCGAAGGCGTCCTTCAGGAACTCCAGGTCCTGTTCGTCGGCGATCTCCGCGTCGCCGCCCGGCAGCTCCTCCGGTTCCAGCAGGGGCAGCTTCAGTGCTTCGAACCGGGCCTCCACCCAGGCGTGGAAACGGGTGCCCCGGCGGGCCGCGGGCTGGGGCGGGCGGGGCATGGGCCGGGCCAGCTCCTGGGCGAACCCGTCCGGGTCGGCGGCCAGACTCAGCAGCTG
This sequence comes from Streptomyces sp. CCM_MD2014, assembly GCF_000772045.1. Classification (GTDB taxonomy): domain Bacteria; phylum Actinomycetota; class Actinomycetes; order Streptomycetales; family Streptomycetaceae; genus Streptomyces; species Streptomyces salinarius. The sequence continues at coordinate 3,088,420 of NZ_CP009754.1, forward strand.
GGAGGCGGTCAGCGAGGCCGGAAGGGGCACCTCGGTGACGCTCTCGCGGGCGCGCAGGAGCTCCCCGGTGAGCGCGTCGAGGTCGCGGTCCCAGGAGGCGACGGTACGGGCCTCCTCCGGGGTGAGGCGCGCGGGGGCGGGAACGGGGGCGCCGCCTTGATGCCGCTCGGCGGGTGTCGCCTGGCGCGGGACGGCGGGGCCGCCCATGCGGTCGGCGGTACGGTCCGCGGCCACGGGTCGATCCGGGTCGGCGGTGGGGCGGCCCGTGGTCCAGGTGTTCCAGTCGGCGGGGTCCCCGGCCCCGTCGGGATCCGCTTCCTCCGGGGGCGCCTCGTCGTCCTCCGGGGGCGGCGGCCAGTCCGGGTCGTCGCAGGTGTCGGGGGCCGCGGAAGGGCCTTCCCGCCTGGTGGCGAGGGCGTCCAGGTGGGCGAGGACCGTCTCCGCGGCGGCCCGGCGCCGGGCGAGTGCCTCGTCGTCCAGGGGCAGGGGCCAGACCTCGTCGGCGGTCGCCCGGTGCAGGGCCGGGTTCTCCTCGTCCTCGGCCGGTTCGTCCGCCCAGGCCTCGATCTCGCCGTGTCCGGCGGCGCAGTGCTCGTACAGGGCCGTGAGGAAGTCGGACGGTCCGCGGGGCTTCTTCTGGCTGGGTCCCCACCAGTGGCCGGAGCCGAGGAGCAGGGAGCGGGGGCGGGTGAAGGTGACGTAGCCGAGGCGGAGCTCCTCGGTGTGCTGGTGGTCCTTCATGGCCTCGTGAAAGGCCTTCAGGCCGCGGGAGTCCCAGGAGGCGACGTCGGGCAGGGTCTCGGCGTCGCCGCGCAGGCCGTGCGGCAGCACCTTGCCCTGGGCGGTCCACTTCTCGCGGCCCTGGCCGCTGGGGAAGGTGCCGGTGACGAGGCCGGGCACGGCGACCACGTCCCACTCGAGGCCCTTGGACTTGTGCGCGGTGAGCACCTTGACGGTGTTCTCCCCGCCGGGCAGCGCGTTGTCCAGCCCCTTCTCGTACTGCGCCGCGGTGCGCAGGAAGCCCAGGAAGGCCAGCAGGGTGGCCTCGTTGTCGCCGGCGGCGAAGGAGGCGGCGACGTCGAGGAAGTTGGACAGGGTCTCGCGGCGGCGGGCGGCCAGGGCGTGCGGGGAGGCCGACAGCTCCACCTCCAGACCGGTGACGGCGAGGACGCGGTGCAGGACGTCCATGAGCGGATCGGACAGGGCCCGGCGCAGCTCGCGCAGCTCGGTGGCCAGCCGCGCGAACCGCACGCGCGCGTCCGGTGAGAAGGGCAGCCCGTCGTCGTCCCCGGTGCCGTCCAGCGGCGTCTCCAGGAAGGTGTCGAGGGCGTCCGCGAGCGATATCACCTCGGACGGGTCGACTCCTTCCACGGCCTCGGCGAGCCTGCGGTCGGGGTCGTCGTCGCCCGCCACGCGCGCGTGGCTCACGAGCAGCCGGGCGCGACGGCCCAGGAGGGCGAGGTCGCGCGGGCCGATGCGCCAGCGCGGGCCGGAGAGCAGCCGGACCAGGGAGGCGTTGGCACCCGGGTCCTGGAGGACCTCGCAGACGGCGACCAGGTCGGCGACCTCGGGCAGGTGCAGCAGCCCGGACAGGCCGACGACCTCGACGGGGACGTCGCGCGCCACCAGCGCGCCCTGGATCTCGGCGAAGTCGGTCGCGGTGCGGCACAGGACGGCGATCTCGCCGGGCGCCGTGCCGGTGCGTACGAGGTGGGCGACGGAGTCGGCGATCCAGTCGATCTCCTCGGCGTGGGTGCGCAGCAGGGCGCAGCGGACCGTGCCGTCGCGTTCGGCGCCCGGGGCGGGCCGCAGGGCCTCCACACCCGCGTGCATGGCGCGCAGGGGCTCGGCGAGGCCGTTGGCCAGCTCGAGGAGGCGGCCGCCGCTGCGGCGGTTCTCGCTGAGCGCCTGACGGGCCGCGGGCCGTCCGTCGGCGTGGGCGAAGTGTTCGGGGAAGTCGTCGAGGTTGGCGACGGAGGCGCCGCGCCAGCCGTAGATCGCCTGGCAGGGGTCGCCCACGGCGGTCACGGGATGGCCGGTGCCGCCGCCGAACAGGCCCGCCAGGAGGATGCGCTGGGCCACCGAGGTGTCCTGGTACTCGTCGAGCAGCACCACCCGGTACTCGTCGCGCAGGATGCGGCCGACCTCGGGGAGCCCGGCGAGCCGTGCGGACAGGGCGATCTGGTCGCCGAAGTCCAGCAGGTCCTGCCGGCGTTTGGCGGCCCGGTAGCGGATCACCAGGTCGGCCAGTGCGCGGCGGGCGGCGGCGGCCTCGGGGACCTTGCGCAGGTCGGCGTTGCTGAGCCGGACGCCCTCCAGGGTGTCCAGGAGGCGGGCGTCCCAGGTGAGCAGGTCCTCGGGGTGTACGAGGTGCTCGGCGAGTTCGGCGTCGAGGGCGAGGAGGTCGCTGACCAGGTCGGCGAAGGACCGGGTGAGCGCGGGGTAGGGGCCGGGAGCCTCGCGCAGGACCCTCGCGGCGAGCTGGTAGCGGGTGGCGTCGGCGAGCAGGCGGGAGGTCGGTTCCAGCCCGAGGCGCAGGCCGTGGTCGGTGAGGAGGCGGCCGGCGAAGGCGTGGTAGGTCGAGATCGCCGGCTCGCCCGGCGGGTGGTCCGGGTCGATCGCGTCCGGATCGGTCACGCCGGCCCGGATCAGGGCCTTGCGGACGCGTTCGGCGAGTTCGCCGGCCGCCTTGTTGGTGAAGGTGAGGCCGAGGACCTGTTCCGGTGCGACCTGGCCGGTGCCGACCAGCCAGACCACGCGTGCCGCCATCACCGTCGTCTTGCCCGATCCGGCTCCGGCCACGATCACCTGCGGGGCGGGCGGCGCGACGATGCAGGCCGTCTGCTCCGGGGTGAAGGGGATGCCGAGGAGCTCCTTGAGCTGCTCGGGATCGGTGAGGTGGGCGGGCACGTCACAGAGGCTAGCGGCGGTCACCGACAGCGGATGCCGGATGTCCTCGGGGAGCGAGAGAAGCGCAGGTCAGCCCGTGTGGTGCGACGTGTCACACCGGCCACTCGGCTCCGCTGCCCGCCCGGGCCCACCGGCGTCGCACGCCGGCTGCTCCCGGTTGCCGGCGCTCACTCCACGACGTGCCGCCCCTCGGGCCGTGCGCTGCACGACGCGCGGAAGGCGCAGTGGGTGCAGTGCTGGCCCGTGGTCGGGGTGAACCGTTCGTCGAGGACCTTGCCGGCGGCCGTGGCCAGCAGGTCGCCGACCCACTCGCCCTCCGGCCCCTCCTGCGACTCCTGTACCTGGACCTTGGGCAGGGTCTCGCCGCCGTCCCGCTTGGGCGCGCCCTGGCGCAGGTGGACGAGTTCGGCGCCGCCCGGCCGGGGGCGTACGCCGCCGAAGGCCTCGTCGACGGCGCCCTCGCGGACGGCGAGCTGGTAGACGGCGAGCTGGGGGTGGCGGGCCACCTCCGCGGACGTAGGCGCCTGTTTGCCGGTCTTGAAGTCGACGACGTAGGCGCGGCCGTCGCCGTCGCTCTCCACGCGGTCCAGCTGGCCGCGGATGCGGACCTCGTAGTCGCCCGCCGCCAGGGTCACGTCGAAGTCGTGCTCGCTCGCCACCGGAGTGCGCCCGGCGCGGTCCATGACGTGCCACTTGAGGAAGCGTTCGAGCGCCACGCGCGCGTTGGCCTTCTCCTGTTCCGACTTCCACGGCGCGTCGAAGGCGAGCGCGTTCCACACGGAGTCGAGTCGCTCCATGAGGACGGCGAGGTCGGCCGGCGTGTGTCCGGAGGCCACCTCGTCGGCGAGTACGTGCACCACGTTGCCGAAGCCCTGGGCGGTGGTCGCCGGCGCGTCGGCCTTCACCTCACGGCCCAGGAACCACTGCAGGGCACAGGTGTTGGCCAGCTGGTCCAGGGCGCTGCCGGAGAGCGTGACGGGCTGATCGCGGTCGCGCAGCGGGACCTTGCTCTCGGTCGGGTCCCACATGCCCCACCAGCGGTAGGGGTGGGCGGACGGCACCAGGGGCCGTCCGTCGTCGTCCGCCAGGGCGGCGAGGCGGGCCAGACGGCGGGCGGCCGCCTCCCTCAAGGGTGCGGAGACACGGGGGTCGACGGTGGTGGCGCGCAACTCGGCGACGAGCGCCGCGACGGCGAGGGGGCGGCGCGGGCGGCCCGTGACGTCGGCGGGTTCGACGCCGAGTTCGGTCAGGAACCGGGAGGGCTGGTCGCCGTCGTCGGCCGGTGCCTTCACCGCGGTGACGACGAGCCGCTCCCGCGCGCGCGTGGCGGCCACGTAGAACAGGCGGCGCTCCTCGGCGAGCAGGGCTCCTGGCGTGAGGGGCTCGGCGAGTCCGTCACGGCCGATCCGGTCGGCCTCGAGCAGCGAGCCGCGGCGGCGCAGATCAGGCCACAGTCCTTCCTGGACACCCGCCACGACGACCAGCCGCCACTCCAGCCCCTTGGCACGGTGCGCGGTCATCAGGCGGACGGCGTCGGGGCGGACGGCGCGCCGTGCGAGGGTGTCGGCCGCGATGTCCTCGGCGTCGATCTGCTCCAGGAAGTTCAGGGCGCCCCGGCCGCCGGTGCGCTCCTCCGCGCGGGCGGCCGTCGCGAACAGCGCGCACACGGCGTCCAGGTCCCGGTCGGCGTTACGTCCGGCCGCACCGCCGCGCCGGGCGGAGCGTTCCAGGCGGCTGGGCCACGGGGTGCCGTTCCACAGGTCCCACAGCGCCTCCTCGGCGCTGCCGCCTCCCGCCAGGCGCTCACGGGCCTTGCGGAGCAGAGCGCCGAGCCGCTGGGCACCGCGCGCGTACGCGGGGTCGTGCACGGCGAGCCGCTCCGGCTCGGCCAGCGCCCGGGCGAGCAGTTCGTCCGAGGGCGGCGGCAGCGGGTTGCCGGCGGCGCGCTGCTCGTCGCGCAGGGCACGGCCGAGGCGGCGCAGGTCAGCGGCGTCCATGCCGGCGAGGGGCGAGGCGAGCAGGGTGAGGGCGGTCTCGGTGGGGAGCCAGCACGGATCGTCCGCGGGGTGTTCGCGTTCACCGCGCGGGGGGTTCGCCTCCGTGCCGGCGTCGGTGTCGGGGGCGGCTTCTGCCTTCGCGACCGTGTCGGGGGTGGCATCGGCGTCCGTCGTGCCCGGCGCGTCGGCGTCCGTCGTGCCCGGCGCGTCGGCGTCCGTCGTGCCCGGCGCGTCGGCGTCCGTCGTGCCCGGCGCGTCGGCGGCATGCTCCGCGGGCACGGCCTCGCCGAGGTCGCGCGTGCCCGTAGCCGGGTCGGGCAGCGCGTCCCGCGCCGGGCCCGCGCCCGCCCCGGGCTGCTCCCCCGGCCCTGCCCCCGTCTCCGCCTCCGCCACGGCTCGCAGCGCCGTCAGCAGGGGTGCCACCGCGGGTTCGTGGCGCAGCGGGAGGTCGTCGCCGTCGATGTCGAGGGGGACGCCGGCCGCGGTGAGGGCGCGGCGGAGCGTGGGGATGGTGCGTGCGCCGGCGCGCACCAGGACGGCCATGTCGCGCCACGGGACGCCGTCCTCCAGGTGCGCCCGGCGCAGGATGTCGGCGATGTTGTCCAGCTCGGTGCCGGACGTCGGGTACGTGTACGCCTCGACGCGCCCGCCGTCCCGTACCGGGGTCAGCTCGCGGTGGGCGCGGACCTTGTCGGCGGGGAGGCGGGTCAGCGGCATGCGCTGCGTCAGGAGCCGGGTGGCGGCCAGCAGGGCGGCCCCGGACCGGCGTGAGGTCCGCAGCACCGCGACCGGCGCCGGGCTGCCGTCCGCGCGCGGGAAGGCGGTCGGGAAGTTCAGGATGCCGTTCACGTCGGCGCCCCGGAAGGCGTAGATCGACTGGTCGGGGTCGCCGAAGGCGACGAGGGTGCGCCCGCCGCCCGCCAGGGCGTGCAGCAGCCTGACCTGGGCCGGGTCGGTGTCCTGGTACTCGTCGACGTACACCGCGTCGTACTGGGCGGTCAGGTGCGCGGCGACCTCGGGGCGGCCGGCGAGGAGCACCGCGCGGTGAACCAGTTCCGCGTAGTCGAGCACGCCCTGGAGGTCGAGCACGTCGAGGTACTCGGCGAGGAAGACGGCGGCGGCGCGCCAGTCGGGGCGGCCGATGCGACGGGCGAAGGCCCCGAGCGCGTCCGGGCCCAGTCCCAGTTCGCGGCTGCGGGCGAGTACCGCGCGGACCTCGTCGGCGAAGCCTCGGGTGGTCAGGCAGGCGCGCAGTTCGTCGGGCCAGCGCACGTGGGCGAGCCCGAGCCGCTCCAGGTCGGCCTGCCCGGCGAGCAGCTCGCGCACCGTCACGTCCTGCTCCGGGCCCGAGAGCAGCCGCAGGGGTTCCACGAACAGGTCGCTGTCCTGGTGGGCGCGGACCAGGGCGTAACCGAAGGAGTGAAAGGTCGTCGCCCGGGGGGCCCGCGCGGCGCCGACGCGCACTGCCATCCGGTCGCGCAGTTCGACGGCCGCCTTGCGGCTGAAGGTCAGCACCAGGATGCGCTCCGGGTCGCCGCCCTTGGCGATCCGGTCGGCCACCGACTCGACCAGGGTGGTGGTCTTGCCGGTGCCCGGCCCCGCCAGGACGAGCAGCGGTCCGGTCCGGTGGTCAACCACGGCACGCTGTGCGGCGTCCAGACGAGGGGGATCCACGCGCGTCGGCGGGGTACGCACCAGTCGGTAAGCGCCACGGCTCCCCCGCCGCACCTGGGGGTGCGGCGGGTGTCCGCTGGAGGAAGAGGAGCTCACGTGGTTCGCCGGTCCTGGTGGGTGTGCTGGTGGGCCGTCCGCGCCGCGGGCGGGGCGGTGGCCGCGGGATGAGGGGGACGCGCGCGGCCGACGCTACGCCGACGGAAGAGGCGGAAGGAGCCCTTCCTCTTCTTCCCTCTCGTCACTCGTGGCACGGACGTCCCCTGCCCCACGAACGTACGTCATGCCACGGACATGCCCGAAGCGCCCGCTTTACCTCGTACGGATCACAGGGCACACACCGGCCGGTCGCATGGCGGAAGCTGTCAGGTGTGACCCTGTGCGCGTCCGCTGCTCCCCGGTGCACGTCCACCGTGCCCCTGGGCGCCCGTGCCGCCGTCCCACCGCGCCCGCTTCAGGTCGAGGCGCGGCAGGTGCCCCTCGGCGGCCCTGCTCGCCTCCTTCAAAGGCGTGCCCTCCTCGCGGTACCGGTCGATCGCCTCCAGTTCGTGCCCCGCGAGCAGGACCCCGTCCGCCCGGACGACTCGCCACCAGGGCACGCCTCCCCCGTAGAGGGACATCACCCGGCCGACCTGGCGGGGTCCCCCCTCCTCGAGGTACTCGGCCACGTCTCCGTAGGTCATGACGCGGCCCGGCGGGATCAGTTCGGTCACGTCGAGGACCCGCTCGGCGTACTCGGGCAGCGCGTCCGCGTTCTCCGGACGGACGCCGTCCGGAAGGCTCTGCTCGCTCATCCGCCCCATGGTGCCGCACTCCGCCGACAGCGCGACGCACTCCCGAGGGCCCGCCTCCCTCGCCCGGAAGCGGCGCTTCGGGCAGACTGTGCGGCCCGCACGGGCACCCTGATGCCTGCCGAGGCCGAAGCGGCATGCCACCATCGTGCGGGCAGTGACCAGTGATACGAGAGCAAGAAGAGGCGATGAAACAGCAGGGTGTGCACCCCGAGGACGCCGAGGGCACCTCTGACTCTTCGTCGCGCCCGGACACCGCGGAGGCGGACGGCGGAAAGATCGGCGAGCGGGCGGCCGAAGGCCCTTCGGCGACGGCCGCCGATCCCGACGACGTGGCCCACATCGACGAGGTCGAAGGCGACGAACCGCTGCTCCCCGCGCGCGTGCACCGCCCCTCCGACCTGGTGCGCCTCCTGGTGGGCGTGCTCGCCGTCGCCGTGCTCCTCGCCATCGCCGCCTTCGCGCACGGCACCACCTCGGGCCTCGAACAGGACATCAACAAGGGCACCGGGCAGGCTCCCGACCTGCTCATCAAGATCGCGGGGCTGGCCTCCAGCATCGCGATCCTCCTGGTGCCCGTCGCGTTCGCGATCGAGCGGCTGATCAAACGGGACGGACTGCGGATCGCCGACGGCGTGCTGGCGGCGGTCCTCGCGCACGGAGTGACCCTCGCCACCGACCTGTGGGTCGCCAGGGCCGCCCCCGGCTCGATCCAGGAGGCGCTCACCCAGCCGTCGCCGGGCGACGTCCACGCGCTGACCGACCCCGTGCACGGCTACCTCGCCCCGGTCATCGCGTACATGACGGCGGTCGGCATGTCCCGCAGACCCCGCTGGCGCGCGGTGCTGTGGATCGTGCTGCTCCTCGACGCCTTCTCGATGCTCGTCACCGGGTACACGACGCCGTTCTCGATCATCCTGACCGTCCTCATCGGCTGGACCGTCGCCTACGGCACCCTGTACGCGGTCGGTTCCCCCAACGTCCGCCCCACCGGCCGGACGCTGATGGCGGGCCTGCGTCACGTCGGCTTCCGGCCGGTGACCGCCGCCCGGCAGGAGGCGCCGTCGGACAGCGTCGAGACCGGTGACCGCGGCCGCCGCTATTTCGTCACCCTGGAGGACGGCCGGCCGCTCGACGTGACGGTGGTGGACCGGGAACAGCAGGCGCAGGGTTTCTTCTACCGGGCGTGGCGCAATCTGACCCTGCGCGGTTTCGCCACCCGCAGCAGCCTTCCCTCCCTGCGGCAGGCCCTGGAGCAGGAGGCGCTGCTCGCCTACGCGGCCATCGCGGCGGGCGCCAACGCCCCCAAGCTGATCGCGACGTCGGAGCTGGGTCCGGACGCCGTGATGCTGGTCTACGAGCACACCGGCGGGCGCTCCCTGGACTCGCTGGCGGACGAGGAGATCACCGACGACCTGCTGCGCGACACCTGGGAGCAGGTACGGGCCCTGCAGTCCCGGCGCATCGCGCACCGCAGGCTGGTGGGCGACGCGATCCTGGTGGATCGTTCCGGCACGGTGATCCTCACCGATCTGCGCATCGGCGAGATCGCCGCCGGCGACCTGCTGCTGCGTATGGACGTCTCCCAGCTCCTGGTGACACTCGGCCTGCGGGTCGGTGCCGAACGGGCGGTCGCGTCGGCGGTGGGTGTGCTCGGTCCCGACACCGTGGCGGACTGCCTGCCCATGCTCCAGCCCATCGCGCTCAGCCGTTCCACGCGCGCGACCCTGCGCAAGCTGGCGCGGGAACGGGCCCAGCGCGAGCGCGAGGCGGTCCTGGAGTCCTCCCGCCAGGCGAAGCTGGCCCGCGCGGAGGCGGCCGACGCCGCAGGCCCCGCGTCCGGGAAAACCGACAGGCCGAATCAGGCCGACAAGCCGGACAAGAAGGCCGTACGCGCCGAGCAGCGGGCCGAGAAGCGGGCCGTGGACGAGGCCATCGAGGAGGCGCGCGAGGAGGATCTGCTCACCCTGATCCGCCACGCGGTGCTGCGCATCAGGCCGCAGGCCCCCGTCGAACCGGCCCGCCTGGAGCGGGTGCGACCGCGCACGCTGATCAGCTTCATCGCCGGCGCGATCGGCGCCTACTTCCTGCTGACGCAGCTCACGCACATCGAGTTCGGCCCGCTGGTCTCGAACGCCCAGTGGGGCTGGGTCGCCGCGGCCGTGCTGTTCTCGGCGGCGAGTTACGTCGCGGCGGCGATGGCACTGCTGGGCTTCGTACCCGAGCGGGTGCCTTTCCTGCGGACCGTGGCGGCGCAGGTCGCCGGGTCGTTCGTGAAGATCGTCGCCCCCGCGGCGGTCGGAGGCGTCGCCCTGAACACCCGCTTCCTGCAGCGCGCGGGCGTGCGCCCCGGGCTCGCGGTGGCCAGCGTCGGCGCGTCCCAGCTGTTCGGGCTCGGCTGCCACATCCTGATGCTGCTGTCCTTCGGCTATCTGACCGGTACCGAGAAGACGCCGTCGCTGTCGCCGTCCCGGACGGTCATCGCGGGCCTGCTGACCGTGGCGGTGCTGGTACTCGTGGTGACCTCCGTGCCGTTCCTGCGCAAATTCGTCGTCACGCGCGTGCGGTCGCTCTTCGCCGGGGTCGTGCCGCGCATGCTGGACGTGCTGCAGCGACCGCAGAAGCTGATCACCGGCATCGGCGGCATGCTGCTGCTCACCGCGTGCTTCGTGATGTGCCTGGACGCCTCGATCCGCGCCTTCGGCGACGACTCCTCGTCGATCAGTCTGGCGAGCGTCGCGGTCGTCTTCCTCGCGGGCAACGCGCTGGGATCCGCCGCGCCGACGCCGGGAGGTGTGGGTGCGGTGGAGGCGACGCTGACGGTCGGTCTGATCGCCGTCGGCCTCCCCAAGGAGGTCGCCGCGCCCGCGGTGCTGCTCTACCGGTTGCTCACCCTGTGGCTGCCGGTACTGCCGGGCTGGCTGTTCTTCAACCACCTCACACGCAAAGAGGCGCTGTAACCGGGCACGGCCGCGCTCGTCCGGCTCGTCGCCCGTCCCTCGTACGGCCCTGGTCCCGAGCGTGTGCTCCCGCGCGACCGCACGATGGACGCATGCCGAATCCCTCCCGGCTGCGCGCCGCCGCCCTGACCGCCACCGCCGTCACGCTCTCCGTCCTGCTGGCGGGCTGCGGCGGAGGAACCCAGGAGGACGACGCTGACCTGACGGGCCAGAAGCTCGACTGGAAGGACTGCCCGGCGCCGTCCGAGGCCGAGGGCGGCGGCGCCGCCCCCTCCCCGCTGCCGGACGGTGACGAGTGGCAGTGCGCCACCATGAAGGCACCGCTCGACTGGGACGATCCCGAGGGCGACACCATCGGCCTCGCGCTGATCCGGGCCGGGGCCAGCGGCGAGGCGGACCGGCGGATCGGCTCGCTCGTCTTCAACTTCGGCGGGCCTGGCGGATCGGGCGTCACCACACTGCCCGCGTTCGGCCAGGATTACGCGAAACTGCGCACCCGCTACGACCTGGTCAGCTTCGATCCGCGCGGCGTCGGCCGCAGCGACCCCGTGGAGTGCCTGGACGACGAACAGCTCGACACCTACTTCCAGCAGGACGCCACCCCCGACGACCGGGCCGAGCGCACCGAGTTCGTGGACAACACGGAGAAGTTCAACGCCGCCTGCGAGAAGAACTCGAAGAAGATCCTTCCGCATGTGCGCACGACCGACGCCGCCCGCGACATGGACCTGATGCGCCAGGTACTGGGCGACGAGAAGCTGTACTACTTCGGCATCTCCTACGGCACCGAACTCGGCGGCGTCTACGCCCACCTGTTCCCGAAGCACGTGGGCCGTGCCGTCTTCGACGCGGTGGTCGACCCGACGCAGACCGCGGAACAGAGTTCGCTGGGCCAGGCGAAGGGATTCCAGCTCGCGCTCGACAACTTCGCCGAGGACTGTGTGTCGAAGGCGGAGAACTGCCCCATCGGGGACACGGCGGACGACGTCAAGGCACGCATCGCGCGGCTGCTGAAGGACCTCGACCGCAAGCCGATCCCGGGCGTCTTCCCCCGCGAACTCACCGAGACCGCCGCGACCGGCGGCATCGCGCAGGCGCTCTACTCGAAGGACTTCTGGGAGTACCTCACCGAGGGTCTGGAGCAGGCGTACGACGGGGACGGGCGGGTGCTCATGGTCCTGTCGGACGCGCTGAACGGGCGCAACGAGGACGGCCAGTACAGCAACATCACCGCGGCCAACGTCGCCGTCAACTGCGCCGACGACAAGCCGCGATACGACACCGCGTACGTGGAACGCAAGCTGCCCGAGTTCCGGGACGCGTCACCGCTGTTCGGCGACTACCTCGCCTGGTCCATGCTCGGCTGCACCGACTGGCCGGTCGCCGGAGCCGCCGACCATCCCGACGTCGGCGCGCCCGGTGCGCCGCCGATCCTGGTGATCGGCAACACCGGCGACCCCGCGACGCCCTACGAGGGCGCGGGCAGGATGGTGGACGCGCTGGGCAAGGGCGTCGGCGTGGAACTGACCTACAGGGGCCAGGGGCACGGAGCCTACGACAGCAAGAACCGGTGCGTGCAGGACGCGGTGCACGGCTATCTGCTCGACGGCAAGGTGCCGGCGGCCGGGACCGTGTGCTCCTGACCGCGGACGGCGTCGGCAGAGTGTCGAATCGGCAGGTCAGAACGTTGTCCACAGGCTTCGGCGGACGCCGTCGGCTCCACCTACCATGGCATCGATGCCGTCCGCCGCACGGTGCGGACGGCTTGCCAGGGGGGAGAGGACATGGCGCGTCTCACGAGGTGGACGGCTCTGACGGCCGCAGCAGCACTGCTGACAGCGGGCTGCAGCGCAGGTTCGTCCGACGAGGACAAGGACGACGGGGGCAGGAGCAGCGCGGGACCCACGGCGGCGGCGCCCTCCGGAGTGCCGAAGGCGCTGGCGTCCCAGACGCTCGACTGGGCTCGCTGCAAGGGCACGGACGACGCGCCGGCACCGGACGGCGACTGGCGGTGCGCCACACTCAAGGCGCCGCTGGACTGGTCCGATCCGGATGGCGAGACCATCGATCTCGCGCTGATCCGGTCCAGGGCGAGCGGCAACGACCGCATCGGCTCCCTGCTGTTCAACTTCGGCGGCCCCGGGGGCTCCGGCATCTCGATGATGCCGTCCTACGCCGACACCGTCTCCTCCCTGCACGAGCGGTACGACCTGGTGAGCTGGGACCCGCGTGGGGTGGCGGCCAGCGAGGGCGTCCGCTGCCGCTCCGACGAGGCGATCGAGGCCGCCGAGTCGGTGGACTCCACGCCGGACACCCCGTCCGAGGAACAGGCGTATCTGAAGGACGCCGCCGACTTCGGCAAGGGCTGCGAGAAGGCCGCCGGCAAGCTCATGAAGCACGTCTCGACCACGGACACCGCCCGCGACATGGACCTGATGCGCTACGTCCTGGGCGACGAGAAGATGCACTACTTCGGCATCTCCTACGGCACCGAACTCGGCGGCGTCTACGCCCACCTGTTCCCGAAGCACGTGGGACGCGTGGTCCTCGACGCCGTGGTGGACCCCAGCGCCGACACGATGGGCCACGCCGAGAACCAGGCCAGGGGCTTCCAGCGCGCGCTGGACGACTACCTGAAGTCGACCGGCCAGGACCCGGAGCAGGGATCGCGAAAGATCGCCGACCTGCTGAAGCGGCTGGACGCAGAGCCGCTGCCCACGTCCTCACCGGGGCGCGAGCTGACCCAGACGCTCGCGCTCACCGGCATCGTGCTGCCGCTGTACAGCGAGAGCGGCTGGCCGGCGCTGACCAGTGCGCTGGAGGCGGCCGAGGAGGGCGACGGCTCCGAACTGCTGGCGCTCGCCGACGGCTACAACGAGCGCGATCCCTCGGGGCGCTACGGCACGACGACCCACTCACAGCGGGTCATATCGTGCCTGGACGACAAGCAGCGGCCGACCGCGGCGGAGACGAAGAGGCTGCTCCCGAGATTCGAGGAGGTCTCGCCGGTCTTCGGCGCCTTCCTCGGCTGGGACACGGCCGGATGGTGCCACGACTGGCCGGTGGCCGGTCAGCACGAGACCCCGGAGGTGAGCGCGCCCGGCGCGGCCCCGATCCTGGTGGTCGGCAACACGGGCGACCCGGCCACGCCCTACGAGGGCGCCCAGCGGATGGCGGACGAGCTGGGCAAGAACGTCGGAGTGGTGCTGACCTGGGAGGGCGAGGGCCACGGCGCGTACGGGAGCGGGAGCGACTGTGTCGACTCGACGGTGGACGCCTACCTGCTGAAGGGGGCGGTGCCGAAGGACGGCAAGGTCTGCTCATGACGGCGGCGGGGGCTTCGGGCACCTGCGGTGCGCGAAACCCCCGCCGTCCGGGAAGCGGATCCGGGAGCCGGTTAGTAGACGGGCTTCTCCGGCTCGATCTGGTTGACCCAGCCGATCACGCCGCCGCCGACGTGGACGGCGTCCGAGAAGCCGGCGGACTTGAGCACCGCGAGGACTTCCGCACTGCGGACACCCGTCTTGCAGTTCAAGACAATCTTCTTGTCCTGCGGAAGGCTCTCGAGGGCGGAGCCCATGAGGAACTCGTTCTTCGGGATCAGGCGGGCGCCCGGGATGGAGACGATCTCGAACTCGTTCGGCTCACGGACGTCGATGAGCTCGATGTTCTCGCCGTCGTCGATCCACTCCTTGAGCTGCTTGGGAGTGATCGTGGAGTCGGCGGCCGCCGCCTGGGCCTCCTCGGACACGACGCCGCAGAAGGCCTCGTAGTCGATGAGTTCGGTGACGGTCGGGTTCTCGCCGCAGACCGCGCAGTTGGGGTCCTTGCGGACCTTGACCTGGCGGTAGGTCATCTCCAGGGCGTCGTAGATCATGAGGCGGCCGACCAGCGGCTCGCCGATGCCCGCCAGGAGCTTGATGGCCTCGTTGGTCTGGATGGACCCGATGGACGCGCACAGCACGCCCAGCACGCCGCCCTCGGCGCAGGAGGGGACCATGCCGGGGGGCGGGGGCTCGGGGTACAGGCAGCGGTAGCAGGGCCCGTGCTCGGACCAGAAGACGGAGGCCTGGCCGTCGAAGCGGTAGATCGAGCCCCAGACGTAGGGCTTGTTCAGCAGCACGCAGGCGTCGTTGACCAGGTAGCGGGTCGCGAAGTTGTCCGTACCGTCGACGATCAGGTCGTACTGGCTGAAGATGTCCATCACGTTGTCGGCCTCGAGCCGCTCCTGGTGAAGGACCACGTCCACCAGCGGGTTGATGCCCTTGATGGTGTCACGGGCGGACTCGGCCTTGGGCCGGCCGATGTCGGCCTGACTGTGGATGACCTGACGCTGCAGGTTCGACTCGTCGACCTCGTCGAACTCGATGATGCCGAGCGTGCCGACACCGGCTGCCGCCAGGTACATCAGGGTCGGCGAGCCGAGGCCGCCCGCGCCCACGGCGAGCACCTTGGCGTTCTTCAGCCGCTTCTGCCCGTCCATCCCCACATCGGGAATGATCAGGTGGCGGGAGTACCTGCGGACCTCGTCTACGGTGAGCTCGGCAGCCGGCTCGACCAGGGGTGGCAGCGACACGGGGACTCCGTTGATCGGTCAGTAATTACGGTTGTTCTGCCAGTAACACTGCCACGGCCTTTTTCATTCCGAGACACCCGTCCCGACTCGCGAGACGATTTCGTCCCAGTAGCCGGGCATCGTCTCCCAGGGGTCCGCGCGGCCGCCGCGATCCGTGCGGTCGGTGAAGTAGATCGTTGCGGCTCCCTGCCAGCGGGCGATGCGCAGCGCTTCCTCCAGGTGCCCGCGCGGCACCCCGTGGACCAAGTGGCAGAAGCGGTCGGGCGGATAGTCCGCGCTCCACTCGGCCGCCTGGGACCAGCGGTAGTCGGCCCAGGAACCGGAGAAGGTGACGAGCTGGTCGGCGTTCTCGGCGTAGCCGGGGTGGGGGTGAGTGCCGTGGCCGAGGACGATGTGGGCATCGTCACGGATCGCCCGGAGGGTGCCGACCGTGCGGCGGACCTCGGGGAGGGCGGCCCGTTCCGACGGGCAGCGGTCGAGGAGGAAGCCGTCGACCTGGTACCAGTCGAGATACCGGCGGGCGTCGGAGACCTGTTCACCGAGGCTGCGGGCTCCGTACACGGCGTCGAGATGGCCGAGGACGCGTACGCCCGCGTTGCGCAGGCGGCCGGCGGCCTCCAGGCAGCGCGGATCGGGGTGGGCGCCGGGACCGCCGGCGACGTTGAGGACGACCCAGTGCAGCGGGGTGCCCGGGCGGGTGAGACCGATCCACTCGTCGGGGGCGACGAGGGGGTGGGCCAGTCCCGGCACACCGAAGCCGGTGCGGAGGCCGGTGTTCGCGACGCCTGTTCTTGTGCTGCCGGTGGTGCTCGTGTTGGTGCTGGTCAGATGCGGCATGCCGCCTCCATCCAGATGTCGGCGAGGGACTCTTCGAGGGCGATCCGGGGCCGCCAGCCGAGCCGGTCGCGTGCGGTGCGCACATCGGCCTGCTGCCAGCTGCCGCAGCCGTCGGGGTACGGGTGGGGTGCCGGGGCCGCGTGCTCGGGGTCGCTGCGCTCGCCGCGGCCCCCGAGGGGGTCCGGGCGGTGGTGGCCGAGGGCCTCGGCCCGGTGGTGGCCGAGGGCGTCGACGCGGTGGGCGACGGACTCGGCGCGGGGGTGGCCGATGGTGGGCCGCAGGGCACCGGGAGGTCCGTCGAGTTCGTGCAGGGCGCCGCCGTAGCCGGCGACCCGGGCGAGGGTGGCGGCGGCGTCGCGCAGGCGGACGGCTCGGCCGGAGCCGATGTTGATGACGCCCTGGGCGGCGGAGAGCGAAGCGGCGTGCACCGCGCGGGCGACGTCTCGGACGTCGATGAAGTCGCGTTGGGCGCCGAGGCCGCCGAGGCGGAGTTCTCCGTCGCCGGACTGCATCGCACGCCGCATGGCCTCGGCGAGGCGGCCGAGTGGGGAGCCGGCGGGCGTGCCGGGCCCCGCGGGCGAGAAGACACGGAGGACGACGGCATCCAGGCCGGAGCCGAGGACGAGTTCGGTCGCGGCGAGTTTGCTGACGCCGTAGGGGCCGCCCGGGCGGGGCACTGCGTCCTCCGCGGTGGAGGAGCCGGGCTGGCTGGGGCCGTACTCCGCGCTGCAGCCGACCTGGACGAGGCGAGCGCCGCAGCCGCTGCGGCGCAGGGCCTCGCACACGGTGGCGACGGCGACGGTGTTGTGCCGGGTGAGTTCGCGGGCTCCGCCGCGGGTGGTGCCCGCGCAGTTGACGACCACCCCGGGATGGACCGCGTCGAGGAACCGGGTGAGGGCGCCGGGGCTGCCGGTGGCGAGGTCGAAGCGGACGTCGGCGTCGTCGCCGCGGCCGAGCGCGGTGAGCTGGACGGCGGGGTCGGCGAGGAGACGGTCGGCGACGAAGCGGCCGATGTAGCCGTTGGCTCCGATCAGCAGGACTCTCATCGGGC
The DNA here is from genome assembly GCF_000772045.1 of Streptomyces sp. CCM_MD2014. GTDB lineage: Bacteria > Actinomycetota > Actinomycetes > Streptomycetales > Streptomycetaceae > Streptomyces > Streptomyces salinarius. Next base: position 3,105,213 of record NZ_CP009754.1, read on the forward strand.
GGCTCCCGGTGCCGAGGCGTCGGGTCGGGAGGTGGTCATCTGGGGGCTCCTTCAAGGGGTGATGCGAGGGTTTCGAGGACGTGTGAGTGGCTGTCCGTGCGCGCGCTCACGGCGTTCGCTCCGTCGGCGCGTGGGCCGAAGCCCTGGTCAGCCGACGGGACGCGTGCACCAGCAGGGTCACGGCGCCGATCCCGCAGGCGGCCGTCGGGACACCGGCGGGTCCGCAGACGGCGACCAGCGCCTCCACGGGGGCGCTGAGGAGGCCGAAACCGGGGAGGCGGCCGGCGAAGAGTGTGGCCAGGGCGGCCGCCTCGGCGGTGGCCGTGGCGGCGAGGACGAGCGTGGCGGCGTGGGTGTGACCGTGCACGGTGAGCAGCCGGGCGAGCAGCAGCAGGGCGCCCAGGGTGAGGGCCTGGGGATGGGCGGCAGGCTCGCCGAGCGCGGCGCCGGTCAGCGCGAGCAGCGCCGCGAGGGCCCCCATGTACAGGGCGAACGTGCCGAGCAGCAGGGGCCGTACGGAGGCCGAGAAGTCGGCCAGTCCCCGGCTGGAGGACAGCTTGCGGCGTGCGCCGGCGACGAAGAGGTGGGCGCATCCGACCGCGGGCGCGTAGGACAGCGCAAGGGCCAGGACGGGAACGACGGTGACGGGCCACGGGCCGGCGGCGGAGCCGTCGGGGAGGCCGTCGGGTCCGCCGGTGACGGCGTCGCGGAGGAGTCCGTCGCCGAGGAGGGCGTAGCCGACGAGCCAGCAGGTCCAGGCGCTGGTGCTGCGCGTCGCGGAGCTCAGGGGCCCGCGCCGCAGTGCCGCGCCGAGGGCCAGGATCACCGCGAGGACACCGACGGCGGCGACGATCAGGCGCGGTCGGCCGTCGCTGAGGCGCAGGCCGACCACGGCGGCGGCACACAGCACGCCGGGCAGCACGGCGAGGACGACCCCGGCCGCGCGTGGCCCGCCCGGTCGGGGTGCCGGTGCGTCCTCGGTGCGGGCCGGGGTGTCGCCACCGCGCGGGACACGGGCGTACATCTCTTCGGCGAGAGAGAAGACGTCCCGGTGGCGGAAGCGTGCGGCGGTGCGGTCGGTGAGACCGTGCGCCTCCAGACCCGCCGCGATCTCGAGCGGGTCCACGGCGCGCTCGCACAGGTCGCGGTGCCGGTGCAGCAGCCCCTTCACGGGGTCCGCGGCGGAGCGGCGCCCTGCGGACGGGGACGGCGACCGCCTGCCGTCGCGGATCTCTCCGCCGGCGACGCCCCCTTCGCGGGCCCCGGTACCTTCGCGACCGGCACCGTCACGGCTGCCGCCCGCATGACCGTGACCGTCGCACCCAAGACCGACGCCGTCGCGGCCGGCTCCTGCGCGAGGTCGTCCGCTGCGCTCCGGACGCCGGTCCTCCGCCGGAGGCACGCCCCGTCCACGATCCGTCTCGGCGACGCCGGGGTGCGAGGCATCGCCGTCGGACGACTCGGCCGTGACGGTCCCGTCGCTCGGACAGGTCCGTGAGCGTGGGTCCCAGGCGCCCGGGCTGCGCGGCGTCTCGGGCCGGTCCAGTTCACCGATGCCGCTCATCGGGCCGCTCCCTCGGTCGCCGACACCGGTGCCGTGGCGCGGACCGGACCGTCCGTGGCCCAGCCCGGAGGACCGCTCCGGGGCTCACCGGGACCGCCCCTGGCCGCGACACGGGCCACGGGGTCGCTCCAGCGGCCGGGGACGTGAGCCTCGGCGGGTACGCCGAAGGGAAGGGGTTCACCGGTGTCGTCCAGGAGGACGCGGCGTACCGGGGTCCGCGCGAGGATCTCCAGGTAAATGCCGTGAAATGCCGCGACGTTCTGCTCGACGGTGAACAGTTCCAGTGCGCGGGCACGCGCGGCGGCGCCCAGTCGTTCCCGGCGCTCGGGGTCGCGCAACAGCGCGACACACGCCTCGGCGAGCGCCCGCGGATTGCGCGGGGGCACGACGAGTCCGGTGCCGCCGATGGCCTCCACCACCGCGCCGACGTCCGTCGACACCGTGGCGCGGCCGCAGAGCATGGCCTCGACGAGCCCGGACGGAAACCCTTCGACGACGCTGGAGAGCACCACCAGGGCGCCCGCGGCGTACGCGTCGGCGCGGGACGGCAGTTCGGGTCCGCCGATCTCCTCGAAGGAGACGGGGTTGCGGCCGACGGCGTGCGGGCCGTCGGCCTCGTCGGGGAAGAGCTGCGCGGCCAGCCCCTTGCAGTGGGCGAGGTAGGCGGCGCCTTCCGGCCCGGAGGGGGTGCCGACGATCCTGAGACGCGCCGCGGGCTCCGCCCTGCGGACCTCCGCGAAGGCGTGCAGCAGCGAGACCAGGTCCTTGGCCGGCTCGACGCGTCCGACCCAGACGAGGGTCTGCGGGTCGGCGCAGTCCGGGAACTCCCCCGCCTCCGCGAAGGGGGTCGCGTCCATGCCCGGGTGGACCGTGCGGAGCTTGGCGCGGTCGGCACCACAGCGCTCCTGCCAGCGGCGTGCGTGCGTGTTGCCGGGCGTGATCACTGCCGCGCGGCGGTAGGTCTCGGTGGCCAGCCGGCCGTGGAAGGCGGCGAGCAGGGCCCGTATCGCGGGCGAGGAGTCGGGTTCCGTCAGGTAGTGCGTCCGCAGCCGCACGCCGTACTCGGTCACGAGCAGGGGGACGTCGCAGAAGTGCCGGGCGAGCAGGCCGGGCAGGGCGGCCGTGCCGCCGGAGGTGGCGTGGCACAGGTCCACCGAACCGAGGTCGTCGTCCTCGTACCAGTCCAGCGACAGGGGGCGCAGGGCGCGTTCGAGGCGCGCGGCGACGGTCAGCAGGTCGGGAACGCGCGCCTCGCGTGCCGCGCGGTGGGCGCCGGGCGCGCGACAGGCGCGCTCCAGGGCGCGTACGGCGGTCTCCGAGCGGAGCGCGGCGGGCAGTCCGCCCTCGTCGCGGGCGAGTTCGGCAAGGCCGTACAGCGCACTGGCGAAACGGTCCGCCTCAAGGGCCGACCGACCTTCCGACGCCTCCGCCGACTCCCGCCCCGGACCCTCGCCGGGACCTTCGGCCGGGCCGGCGCCCGGCTCTCCGGCCAGACTTGCGGACGGGTCACCGGGGGCACCGGTGCACAGGGCCATGGCCAGATCGCCGTAGGACTCGGCGAAGCGCCGACGCGCGCGCCGTCCGTGGACGATTCCGTCGTCCACGGTCTCCCACAGCGGAGCGGTGCGTACCCGGCCGACCTGCGACGGCAGCGGAACCCAGCCTTCGGCCTCCTCCCGCTCGGTGCGGCTGAGGGCGTAGACGTCGAACTCGTGCTGCTCCAGCCCGCGCACGAGCCGGTCGCACCAGAGCCCGGCCTCACCGCTCACATACGGATAGCCACCCTCCGTAAGCAGTCCGATGCGCACGCGCGCACCCCCGATCTCCCGTTTGGTGAGCCGCCGTTGGCCCGGCGGCTCGCAGCGGGACGAACGTATGCGGACAAGGAGGTGGCGCGACGGACGGTTGTCCATCGCGCCACCAAAAGGGGTGAACGGTCGTAACTTTCCCGTGCGACACGCGTTCGGTCGCGCTAAGAGATCAGTCAGTCACCAGGTGTGATGCATAGGCCCGACCTGTCCTGTCGCCGGGGCACCTGCCGCCTCTCACCTGTCAGCTGTCAGCTGTCAGCTGTCAGCTGTCAGCTGTCCGGTCACCCGTTCGGGAAGGCCCAGGGGTTCGGGCGGCAGTCGATTCCGTCGTGGTCGATGAATTTCGTCTGCTGCTGCATGACCGGGGCGAGTTCGCCGTCCTTGTCGCAGGTGACATGGTTGAAGCCGATCCGGTGACCGACCTCGTGGTTGATCAGCATCTGGCGGTACGCGTGGATCGCGTCACCGTAGGGCTTGGCGCCCTGCGCCCACCGGTAGGCGTTGATCATCACCCGCTCGGTGGCGGCCGAGTCGCAGGACACGTTGTCCACGGTGGTGTCCAGGCCGGACTTGGCGCACCACTCGGCGGTGGTTCCGGGGCTGGCCAGCGTGATGACGAAGTCGGGCTGCCCCGACTCGATGCGCTCGAAGGTGCGGGCGCCGTTGTGGGACCAGCTCCGGTCGTCGTTGAGCGTCTTGCGCACCGCCTCGGCGAAGAGTTCGCCGTCGAGGCCGAGCCCCTGCTCCACGTCCACGCGATAGGTGTACTTCTGCCCCTTCCCGGTCCCCTTGGCTATGCCCGGGATCGCGTCGAACTTCCCCGAGCCCTTGAGCGTGGCGCCGAGCGGGTACGTCCGGCCCATCTTCTGTTCGTACGTCAGCGGCTTCGCCGACGCGGACGCGGAGGGCGTCGGCCGTTCGTCGTCCCGTGACGCGGGGTCGTGGGCGCCCCGGGCCTGTTCGGCGGCGGAGTGTGAGCGCGCGTCGTCCCCGTCCGACCCGTCGGCCACCTGGCCGGCCACGACGACGGCCAGCACGGTGGTGACGGCGGCCGCCGCGATACCGGTGAAGGTCCGGCCCTTGGCGCCCTTGGCCGGTGCGGGCTCACCCGCGGGCGACGGGTCGTCGGCACCGTCGGGGACACCGCCGCCCCCGCCACCGAGCCCGACGGCGCCCGCGTCGGCAGCGCTCCAGTCGGTGACGGAGGCATACGGGTCGGCGGGCGGCTCGGGGGTACGACGCGCGGGGCGGGCCGCGAAGACGTCGTCGCCCTCGTCGAAGGCGTCGAGGTAGTCCTGCCGGGGCCCTGCCTGGGGCGCCTGCCGCTGCCGCGGGAAGGGAGCCGGCGGTACGGACGGCCCTTGCGGCGACGACGGCGCGAAGGAGCCGGGGGCGGCGGTGTGCGGTCCCGTCCCGGTTCCGGGTCCCGGACCGGTCCGGCCGCCCAACTCGCCCCAGCCTCCCCCCGGTTCACGCTGCTCGGGGTGGCCACCCCGGACCCGAGGCACGCCCTGCGCCGGGGTGCCGTCGGGGTACCTGGGTACGCCGCGGGCGGGCGTACCGTCGGGAAACCTCGCATGCGGTTCCTGCGCCCCGCGGGGCCCGTGGGACGCATACGGCTCTTGGGCCCCGTAAGGCTCGTGCGCCCCATACGGCTCGTGCGCCCCATAAGGCTCCCGCGGCCCGCGCGGTTGCTGCGGAGTCCCGTCCGCCGGGCGCCGCGGGTCAGCTGCCCGCGCGGCCCGGTCCGGGCGTGTTGCGGCGTCGTCCGCGGCGTCGGCCTTGGGGGCGGGCCCGCGACGGCTGTGGCGTCCCACGTCGCGCCTCAGCCTCCTGTGGTCTGGTTGGCGGGCTCGCCGTCGACGGCCCCGTCGGTCCTCTCGTCACCCGTCGGATTCCCGCTGTCCACGGCACCCGGGCCATCCGTGGCGTCCACGGTGGGCGCGGCGGCCTCGGTGTCCGCGAGGAGTTCACGGAACGCCGTGGCCACGGCCTCCGGATACTCCATCATCGCCACGTGTCCCGCGTCCGGCAGGGTCAGCAGCCGGGAGTCGCGGAAGGCGCGGGCAGCCCGCTGGGCCATGCGGTAGCCGACGAGTTGGTCGCGTCCACCGTAGACCAGGAGCGTGGGTGCGAGAACCCGCTCGGCCTGTCGCCACAGTCCTTGCTGGCCGCCGACCGTGTACGCGTTGACGATCCCGCGTGCGGAACGCGCCATCGCGTCCCAGAAGTACGGCAGCCGCAGCCGCCGCTCCATTTCCTCCACGGCGTTGCGGAAGCCTTCCGGCGTCACCCGCCCCGGGTCGCCGTAGCAGAGCGCCGTCACACCGCGGACCCGCTGCTCGGCCGTCCACTCGCGGGTGAGCCGGTTGAACAGCCGCACCACCCCCGGCAGTGCCAGCAGCCCCGTCGGCACGGCGCTGCGCTGCACCCGGATCTCCGGCAGGGCGGGCGAGACGAGCGTCAGCGTCCGCACCAGGTCGGGCCGTGCCGCGGCGACGCGGGTGGCCACGGCGCCGCCGAGCGAGTTCCCGAAGAGGTGCACGGGGCCGCGTCCGGCCGCGTCGAGATGGCGGACGACCGCGCGCGCGTGGCCGGTGATCGAGTAGTCGCCGTCGTCCGGTGGCGGGGAGTCGCCGAATCCGGGCAGGTCGAGGGCCTCGCTGTCGACGACGCCGTCCAGCAGCGGCATGAGCGCGGACCAGTTCTGCGAGGAGCCGCCGAGACCGTGGACGTAGAGGGCCGGCGGCAGCCCTTCCCGAGCGGGCGGTCTCGACCGCACCGTCAGGGTGATCCCGGGAAGGCGGACCGACCTGAGCCGCTCCCCGTCCGCGACCCTGACGGCCGCGACCTTCGGCAGCACGTTGGCGGGCGGCACGGGCGGCGGCTCGGTCGAAGGCATGCGGCAATGTTACGAGACGATCACGCAGTGGCTCATGTGTTCGCCGTCACAGGCGGCACCGCGACGGCGCACAGACCGGGCACGGACGCGGTACGGACCGGGCACGGACGCGGTACGGACGGGTACGGACGGGTACGCACCCCGGGCGACGCACGACGTCCGGACACCGGGCGACGCATGGCGTCCGGATCGGGTGTCTCCTACGCTCGTGAAGTGGGCACCCGCGTGTGGCCCCTGCACCCCAGGGACGTTCATAGGAAGGGAGCCCAGGATGACCGTCGACCCGACCGACCCCGAGACCTTCGACGACGAGGCACCGGAAGCGGAGGAACGCGGCGTGGAGGCACCCGACGCCGACACGGCCGAGCAGCGGGCAGCCGTCGGACACGAGCGCGACGAACCGCTGACGGGCGTCGAGCCTGACCGCGCCAACGAGGCCGACCTGGCCGAGCAGGCCCGGGTCGTCTCGCAGGACGAGGACGACTACCGCTGAGAGGAGCCTCGCCGGACGGTCGTCGGACAGCGAGGGAGGCCGATCTTTGCCCGGCCTGAGCCCTTTTGAAACCTGTTGTGCGGCTTTCGCCACCGTCCGGTCCGTGAAATTCTGCGCTCGCAGCACCCACACCACGGTTACCGAAAAGTACGATGTCGACGCGGCGCACACCGCACGAGGACGACTATGGGAGGCGGCGTGACAGCCATCGAGCAGACAGAGGCGGTACGCCCGCGGGGCACACGCCTTCCCCGCCGAGCCCGACGCAACCAGCTGCTGGGCGCCGCACAGGAAGTGTTCGTCGCCCAGGGTTACCACGCGGCCGCGATGGACGACATCGCCGAGCGCGCAGGCGTCAGCAAGCCGGTGCTCTACCAGCACTTCCCCGGCAAGCTGGACCTCTACCTCGCCCTGCTGGACCAGCACTGCGAGGCGCTGATCCAGTCCGTGCGCGGCGCGCTCGCGTCGACCTCCGACAACAAGCAGCGCGTCCGGGCGACGATGGACGCGTACTTCGCGTACGTCGAGGACGACGGCGGCGCCTTCCGCCTGGTCTTCGAGTCGGACCTGACCAACGAGCCCGCCGTGCGCGAGCGCGTGGACAAGGTCACCAACGAGTGCGCCGAGGCGATCTGCGACGTCATCGCCGAGGACACCGGTCTCTCGCGCGCGGAGTCGATGCTGCTCGCCTCGGGGCTGGGCGGCCTCGCGCAGGTGGTGGCGCGTTCCTGGCTGCACAGCGACCGCAGTGTCCCCCGCGACCAGGCGGTCCAGCTGCTGACCTCGCTGGCCTGGCGGGGCATCGCGGGCTTCCCGCTGCACGGCACCGAGCAGCACTGAGCGCGGGGGACGGGTCCTGTTCCCGTCGGCTGTTCGCTCCTGGCGTTCTCCGGCGCAGCGTGTACGTCCCCTCACCGGGCTAATGTGTGCTGGTACGGCGCGGAAGATCGCGCACTCACTGACCGTCGGAGGGACATAGCCGTGGAGGTCAAGATCGGCGTGCAGCACGCGCCCCGCGAGATCGTTCTGGAGAGCGGTCAGAGCGCCGAGGAGGTCGAGCGCGTGGTGGGCGAGGCGCTGGCCGGCAAGTCGCAGCTGCTGAGCCTGGTGGACGAGCACGGCCGCAAGGTCCTGGTGCCGGCCGACCGTCTCGCCTACGTCGAGATCGGTGAGCCGGCTCCGCGCAAGGTGGGCTTCGGCGCGCTGTAGTCGGCGAGGCGGACGACGAACGCGAACGCGGGCGGGGCCCGGCGGAGATCTCCGCCGGGCCCCGCCCGCGTTCGCGTTCCCGTACCCACTCCGGTTCACGGACCGGGCACAGTTCACCCACAGGGGGAGGATTGTGTTCCGCAGGTCAGGGGTAAGTCGGCTGTGACCGTTTGGGGCAGGCCGGCCATGTGGGAGGGACCCCGACATGCTCTTGGAAGCGCTCAGCGCCGCAATCCTCGGCCTCGCCCTGGCATGGGCCGCCGCGCACCGTCTGCCCCACCGCCTGCCCGCCCGCCTCCTGGTCCTGCCGACCGGCGTCGCCGGGGCCCTCTTCGGGGCGTTCGTGACGCACACCGCCCTGGGCGCCGGAGGCTTCCTGCTGGTCCTCCTGGGTTCGGCGACGCTCTGCGCGGCCTCGCTGTCTTTGCTGCTGCGCCCGGCGGGCAGACTCCGCCGCAGCTCGGCGACCGTCTGACGCAGCCGCCGCGGCGAATCGAGGCCCCCGGCTCGACAGAGGGTCAGGCGGCCAGCCCCAGCGCCGCCATCCGCTTCGTGTGCGCCTCGGTGATCCGGGAGAACATCTTGCCGACCTCCGCCAGGTCGAAGCCGTCCGCGACGCCGCCCACGAGCATCGTCGACAGCGCGTCCCGGTCGGCCACCACCCGCTGGGACTGCGAGAGCGCCTCCCCCATCAGCCGCCGTGCCCACAGCGCGAGCCGCCCGCCCACGCGCGGGTCGGCGTCGATCGCCGCGCGCACCTTCTCCACGGCGAAACCGGCGTGCCCGGTGTCGTCGAGCACGGCGAGGACCAGCTCGCGGGTGTCCGTGTCGAGGCGGGCGGCGACCTCGCGGTAGAAGTCGCTGGCGATGGAGTCGCCGACGTAGGCCTTGACGAGCCCCTCGAGCCAGTCGGAGGGGTCGGTCTGCTTGTGGAAGCCGTCGTAGGCTGCCACGAACGGCTCCATGGCTCCCGTCGGCTCCTCGCCGATCTCGGCCAGCCGGTCGCGCAGCCGCTCGAAGTGGTGGAACTCCGCGGACGCCATCTTCGCCAGCTCCGCCTTGTCCGCCAGCGTGGGCGCCAGCTTGGCGTCCTCCGCGAGCCGCTCGAACGCCGCCAGCTCGCCGTACGCGAGCGCGCCGAGCAGGTCCACGACCGCGGCGCGGTACTGCGGGTCGGCCGCGGCCGACTCCCAGTCGCGGGTGGCGACCGGGGCGGTTCCGGCCGTACCGGCGGTTGCAGCGGTCTCGGTGGGTGCGTCTGCGGCGGTGCCAGGCTTGTCAGAGCTCGTCATGCAGCGCACAATAGCCCGCTCCTCGGCGATGGTAAGGCCCTGGTCAGTCAGTGTGACGACGACTACGTGAGCAAATCGGCCATCGCATGTGCGGGAATCCGGGGTATGGTGGTAATGCGCCTGCCGAGTATGTGACGTACGGGTACGTGACATCGTCGTCGGGCCGCACGCATGAGGATGCCCGGTCGGTGGCCCGATCGGCTCCGACCCGACAGCCCTCCTGCCGTACGACGAACTGCGTACGGAGCCCGGAGGGGGACCCTCAGTGGTACGAGCGCTGGAGCGTCGACAGAGGTCCCGTGTCCTACGGCTCACCCGTAAGGCAGCCGACGTCCCCGACACGGTCCGGCACGACCCGCGCGCTCGCCTCGCACCACGTACACAGAAGAGGCAGCACCCTGACTACGACGTTCCGATCCCTCGGGATCCTCCCCGAGACCGCCGAAGCCCTCGAAGCCGTCGGCATCACCACCCCGTTCCCGATCCAGGAGCTGACGCTCCCCGTGGCCCTGTCGGGCACGGACGTGATCGGCCAGGCCAAGACCGGCACCGGCAAGACGCTGGGCTTCGGCCTTCCGCTCCTCGAGCGCGTCACCGTCCCCGCCGACGTCGAGGCGGGCCGCGCGGCGCCCGAGGCCCTGACCGACTCCCCGCAGGCCCTCGTCGTCGTCCCGACGCGCGAGCTGTGCCAGCAGGTCACCAACGACCTCCTGACCGCCGGCAAGGTGCGCAACGTCCGCGTCACCGCGATCTACGGCGGCCGGGCCTACGAACCGCAGGTGGAGGCCCTGAAGAAGGGCGTCGACGTGATCGTCGGCACCCCGGGCCGCCTGCTGGACCTCGCCGGCCAGAAGAAGCTGAGCCTCAAGCACGTCAAGTGCCTGGTCCTCGACGAGGCCGACGAAATGCTCGACCTGGGCTTCCTGCCCGACGTCGAGAAGATCATCAACATGCTGCCGGCCCGGCGCCAGACCATGCTCTTCTCGGCGACCATGCCGGGCGCGGTCATCGGACTCGCCCGCCGCTACATGTCGCAGCCCACGCACATCCGCGCCACCTCGCCGGACGACGCGGGCGCCACGGTGGCGAACACCAAGCAGTTCGTCTACCGCGCGCACAACATGGACAAGCCCGAGATGGTGGCCCGCATACTGCAGGCCGAGGGCCGCGGTCTGGCCATGGTCTTCTGCCGCACCAAGCGCACCGCCGCCGACCTCGCCGACCAGCTCAAGCAGCGCGGTTTCGCCTCCGGCGCCGTCCACGGCGACCTCGGCCAGGGCGCCCGCGAGCAGGCCCTGCGCGCCTTCCGCAACGGCAAGGTGGACGTGCTCGTCTGCACCGACGTCGCCGCCCGCGGCATCGACGTCGAGGGCGTGACACACGTCATCAACTACCAGTCGCCGGAAGAGGAGAAGACGTACCTGCACCGCATCGGCCGCACCGGCCGCGCGGGCGCGAAGGGTACGGCGATCACGCTGGTCGACTGGGACGACATCCCGCGCTGGCAGCTGATCAACAAGGCGCTGGACCTGGGCTTCAACGACCCGGCGGAGACCTACTCCACCTCCCCGCACCTGTACACCGACCTCGGCATCCCCGAGGGCACCAAGGGCGTCCTGCCGCGCTCCGCGCGCACCCGCGCCGGGCTCGACGCGGAGGAGCTCGAGGACCTGGGCGAGCCGGGCGGACGCGGTGGCCGCGGGCGCGGCGACCGTGGTGGCCGGGGCGGGCGCGACGACGCGCGTTCCAGCGACCGCGAGCGCGACCGTTCGTCCCGTACGCCGCGCCGCCGCCGTCGGATGCGCGGCGGTGCGCCGGTGGACGCGGAGGCCGCCGCGAGCCCCGCGACCGCCGAGGTCGTGACCGGCGGTACGGACGGGGCCGCCGACGCGGGCGCCGACGCCGCCAAGGGTCCCCGCACGCTGCGCCGCCGGCGCCGTACGCGCGGCGGCGAGCCGTCGCGCCACCCGGAGTCGGCCGCGACGACCGACGTGCCCGCGCCGCAGGCCGCCGAGGACAGCGCGCCGGCGCCTGCCGAGGCCGCGGTCGACGTGGTCACGGAGGCGGCCGAGGTCGCGAAGCCGCGCCGCCGCCGCACCCGCAAGGCCGCGGAGGCTCCGGCGGCCACTGAGGCGACGGCCGTGGAGACCCAGGCCGTCGTCGAGGCCCCGGCGGTTGCGGAGGCATCGGTGGTCGTCGAGGCGCCTGCTGCCGAGGCTCCCGCCGCGAAGCCCCGCCGCCGCACCCGCAAGGCCACGACCGCCGAGACGGCGGTCGACACGGCCGAGGGCGCCACCGAGCCCGCGGCGGAGCCGGCCGAGACCAAGCCGAGGACCCGCCGCACCCGCAAGACCGCCGCGGCCGCCGAGGCCGCCGTACCGGCTCCGGAGGCAGAGGCGACGACCGAGGCCGAGGCCAAGCCCCGCCGTACCCGGAAGACCGCCGCCGCCAAGGCCGAAGCCCCCGCGGAAGGCGCCGCCGACACCGCCGAAGGCACCGAGGCCAAGCCCAAGGCACGCCGCACCCGCAAGACCGCTGCGGCCGCCGAGGCCGCCGTGCCGGCTCCGGAGGCAGAGGCAGAGGCAACGGCCGAGGCCAAGCCCCGCCGCACCCGGAAGACCGCCGCCGCCAAGGCCGAAGCCCCCGCGGAAGGCGCCGCCGACACCGCCGAAGGCACCGAGGCCAAGCCCAAGGCACGCCGCACCCGCAAGACCGCTGCGGCCGCCGAGGCCGCCGTGCCGGCTCCGGAGGCAGAGGCAGAGGCAACGGCCGAGGCCAAGCCCCGCCGCACCCGGAAGACCGCCGCCGCCAAGGCCGAAGCCCCCGCGGAAGGCGCCGCCGACACCGCCGAAGGCACCGAGGCCAAGCCCAAGGCACGCCGCACCCGCAAGACCGCCGCCGCGGCCGAGACCGCCGCCGAGATTCCGGCGCAGGCCTCGCAGGAGCCGGAGGCCGCACCGCGGCGTCGGACCCGTAAGGCCGCGGCCGCCGTCGCGGCGCCCGCCGAGGCCGGCGACACGGCGGAGGCGAAGCCGAAGGCCCGCCGCACCCGCAAGGCGGCCACGGCCGTCACGCAGTCCGCGGAGGCCGGCGAGAGCTGATCCACGCCGCTCGTCCCGCGCCGTCGGCCCGGTCCCGCGCTCCACGCGGGGCCGGGCCGACGGCGTCGTCGGGCCGCACCCGTGCCTCCGTCCGCCGGTCTCCGCCCGATAACCTCTGCCCGTGAGCAGGAACGCCTCCTTCAGCCCGCCCCCGGACGCACGCGCGTACCGGCTGCGCACCGCGCGCGGTGAATTCGCCGTCGTCGACTCGCCGGTGGCCGACGGGGTCGCGCCGAAGGGCGTGGTCGTGATGCTGCCCGGTTTCACGGGGAGCAAGGAGGACTTCACGCTGCTGCACCGGCCGCTGGGTGCGCGCGGGTACCGCACGGTCGCCGTGGACGGCCGGGGGCAGTACGAGTCGGCCGGGCCCGAGCACGACGAGGCCGCGTACGCCCGGCCCGAACTGGCCCGGGACGTGCTGGCACAGGTCGCCGCCCTCGGGACGCGCGTGCATCTCGTCGGGCACTCGCTGGGCGGCCAGATCGCGCGGGCCGCCGTCCTGCTCGACCACGCGCCGTTCCTGTCCCTCACGCTGATGTCCTCGGGCCCGGCGCGGATCTCCGAGTCCCAGCGGCAGCGGGTGAAGCTGCTGCGCGACGCGCTGGCCACGATGACGATGGCCGAGGTCTGGGACGTGATGCAGGCCATGGGGCCGCCGGAGGAGGCGGGCGCCCCGGCCCCCGCCCACGGCCCGGAGGACCCGGTACGGCTGCGCGACCGCTGGCTGGGCACCAGGCCGGCGCAACTGCTCGCCACCGGACACCAGTTGTGCACCGAGCCGGACCGTGTCGCCGAACTCGCCGCAGTGCCGCTGCCGATCCACGTGCTGTCGGGCGCCTACGACGACACCTGGCCCGTACCGCTCCTGGACGAGATGGCCGTACGGCTGGACGCGCGCCGGACGGTCGTCGCGGGCGCCGAGCACTCCCCCAACACCGACCAGCCCCTGCCGACCGCCCGCGCCCTCGCCGGCTTCTGGAACGACCACCCCGCGTCAGACCGGCCGACGCACACCCCCTGAGCCGCTTACCGGCCGGGGCCCGTCCGACCGTGGACCGGACCCGCCCGCCCCGCGGCGCCCGGCACGCCTAGTACTGCGCCCGCAGGTGCTCCCAGAAGCCGTCGCGCAGCGCCCGTCGCAGGTCGGCCTGGCCGCGCAGCGAGTACTGGAGCAGCCCCTCGGCCTCCACCAGCAGGTCCTGGTCCACGGAGCCGGGGAGGTAGGGATGACCGGGGAGCAGTTCCAGCAGGGCGTCGCGGCCCCGCGCCGCCAGCCACTTCGCCGCGATCTGCGCGCCCACGAAGCGGACGTCCTCGCGGGCGGGGCGCAGGGCGACCGTCCCCTCGACGGAGTGGGTCGTGCGCCGGGAGACGTACGGCTTGAAGAAGTCGAGGTCGAGGGTGCGCTGGCTGTCGACCTCCCAGAGCAGCGGGTCGGCCTGGTTGCGTCCCTCGGGGGCCTCGATGCCCCACAGGTGGACGCGGGCGCCGTATCCCTGGGCGGCCTCGACCGCCGACACCAGGTCCTCGTCGCCGCCGAGCAGGGCCGCGTCACTGATGGCCCGGTGCCGGGCGAGGGACTCCAGGTCCGAGCGGATGAGGGAGTCGACGCCCTTCTGCTGGTTGTTCGCGTTCAGATTGCCCAGGCGGACCTTGACGTCCGGCAGCTCGGCGATGGACTGCTGCTCCGCGGTGTGGATGCGGCGCCGGGCGCCGTCGTACCAGTACACGCGCAGCAGGCGGCTGTCCGCGAAGACGCTGCGGGCCTTGTCGATGAGCGCCTCGATCAGGGCCTCGGCGTCCAGGTCGAAGGCCCTGCGGTCCTCGGTCCCGGCCACCAGTCGCCCCGCCGCCGCGTACAGGTAGCCGGCGTCGACGAAGATCGCGTGGGTCGAGGGAGTCTTCGCCACCTCGGCGAGCATGCGCTGGAGCAGCTCGTTCGTGCGATCGATGCGAGCGTGGAGGGGCGCGAGGTCGTCGTTCATCGCCACCCATTGTCCCGGCCGTCACGCTACGAACACAACCGGTCCCGGTCAGTCTTGCATCAGACACCTATCGGGCGGGACCGCCCCCTGCCCCGACCCTCATCTCGTACAAGCACCCCTCACCTTGTAACAAGCGACTTACCTGTCAGTAATTAGTCGTGCGAAAAATTTCCTTAGCGTAGGGAATGTTTGCAGAGGGCATCCCGTTGACCACTACGGAAGCCCGGGCACCGACGACCCAGGAGCCACACCAGTAGTTCTCCGCAGGAGGATGACCAGATCAAGGGAGAGGCCATGCGCTTTGAAGTCATGCGACTCGACGACGTCGACGGGACCCCCGTGGACACGACTGTCGTGGACGCCGCCTCCGTGAACCGCATTGTTCAGCAGGCCGCCGCCATCGGGCAGCGCCTGTGGATCCGCCCCGCCGACACCTCGGCCTTGTAGCGCGGACCCTTCGCACATGCGCAGGGCCCCCGTACGGAACGACACCGTGCGGGGGCCCTGCGGTCGTTTCAGGCGCCCTGGATCACCTGCGTGACGCCGTTGATGATCTGCTGCACGGCGATCGCGGAGAGCATCATGCCGGCCAGGCGGGTCACCAGGACCACGCCGCCGTCCTTGATGACCCGGATGATCAGCAGCGAGTAGCGCATCACCAGCCACAGCACCACGTGGATCGCGAGGATCGCCGCCCACACCGAGACCTGCGTGGTCACGCTGTCCGCCTTCTGCACGGCCAGGATGACCGACACGATCGCCCCGGGCCCGGCGAGCAGCGGCATGCCCAGCGGTACGAGGGCGACGTTGACGTCCTTGGTCTGCTTCGGCTCGTCCGTCTTGCCGGTGAGCAGGTCGAGGGCGATCAGCAGAAGCAGCAGTCCCCCCGCGATCATCAGGGCGGGCACGGAGACGTGCAGGTAGTCCAGGATCTGGTGCCCGAGCAGTCCGAACACCGTGATCACGCCACCGGCGACGCAGACGGCCTGGAAGGCCATCCGGCGCTGCACCTTGGCGGGTCGGCCCGCGGTCAGCGCGAGGAAGATCGGGGTGATCCCGGGGGGATCCATGATGACGAAAAGGGTCAGGAAGAGAGAGCCGAAGACGGCGACGTCGAACATGGGTGTGCTACTGGCCTTGCGGAAGAGGGAGAAGAGTGGAAGGAAGCCCGCCCGAGGGAAGGGCGACGCAGGCGCGCGGGGGTGAGGTCAGGCCCCGCCGGCCCCCGGCACGGGGAACGCCCCGAACGCCCGGCGCGTGATCTCCCCGTACACCTCGGGGTCGGTCGTGTACTCGCCGAGCACACAGGTCTTCCGGCTGCCGTGGTAGTCGCTCGAGCCGGTGACCAGGAGCCCCAGCTCCTTCGCCGTGCCGCGCAGCCGGGCCCGGGTCTCGGCGTCGTGGTCCATGTGGTCGACCTCGATGCCGTCGAGCCCGGCGGCCGCAAGGTCGGCGATCGCGGCCTCGGGCACGGTGCGGCCGCGCTTGGCGGCGGCCGGGTGCGCGAACACGGCGACGCCGCCCGCACCCTTGATCAGCCGGAGCGCCTCGAAGGGGTCTGTCTCGTGCTTCTCCACGTGGGCCCGGCCGCCGTCGGCCAGCCAGTCCCGGGTGAAGGCGTCGTTCACGGTCGGGACGACGCCCAGTTCCACCAGGGCGGAGGCCACGTGCGGCCGGCCGACCGAGCCGTCACCGGCGATCCTGGCGACCTGCTCCCAGGTGACGGGCACGCCGAGCTCGTTGAGCTTGGCGACCATGGCCCGGGCCCGGGGCACCCGGTCGTCCCGGACCAGCTCGCGTTCGGCGAGCAGGGCGGGCTCCTCGGGGTCGAAGAGGTAGGCCAGCATGTGCATGCTGACGCCGTCGAGGCGGCAGGAGAGCTCGGCGCCGGTGACGAGGGTGAGCCCCTCGGGCAGCGCGGCGACCGCCTCGGCGTGGCCCCGGGTGGTGTCGTGGTCGGTCAGCGCGACGACGTCGAGGCCGGTCGCGGCGGCCTTGCGCACCAGCTGGGCCGGGGTGTCCGTGCCGTCGGACGCGGTGGAGTGGGTGTGCAGATCGATGCGCACGACGCTGACTCCAAGCGGTGACGGGACGGAAGGGGACGCTCAAGGATAACCGGAACCAGACCCCCCACCGTCACACCCGCAGGACCCCTGCACCCCCTACGCGCCCCGCTCACCCACGACACCGCGACGGCGCCAGGCACCGCGATAGCGCCACGGCACCACGGAATCACGACATCACGGCATCACGGCAGCGCCACGGCATCACGGCATCACCGCAGAGCGCCACGGCATCACGGCAGCGCTACGCCACCGTCGGCTCGATCAGCCGCGGCGACAGCGCCCCGCACGGCACCAGGTCCACCTCGGCGCCCGCGTCCCGCAGGTCGGTCAGCACCAGCTCCTCGTACATCAGCAGCCCCGACCGCTCGGGCCACACGACGGCCCACAGCCACATCCCGAGGGCCTCCCCGGCGAAGACGGCACGGTCGACGGGACCGCCGGAGACGTGCCACAGGGGGGTGGGCCGGCCCGCGGCCAGGACCTTGACCTGGGGCGGCTTCTCGACGTCCAGGTACGGGCCGGGGTCCGGGGCGTCCAGGCCCGCGTACCGCGCGCCGAGGCCGACGCCGATCTCCTCGGCGACCAGGATCAGCTCACCGATGCCACCCAGCGGGCCGGGTCCGGAACAGGCCACGGCGGTCGCCCGCCCCCCGCTGCGGTCGTCGCCCGCACACGCGACGCCGGTGAACAGCCAGCCGACCGGCAGCGGCCAGGGCATCCAGACCGGGACCTGCGTGCGGTGCACCACGACGCCGAGCGCCTCGACGCTGGGCGGGAGTACGGGCTGCACCGGGTGCACCGTGCCGTGCAGGTCGCACTGCCAGGAATCGGCGAAGAGGCCGGGAGCCCTGACCCGGCCACCACACTTCGGGCAACTGGGTTCGCCCCTCATAGAGCCCCACGGTCCTACCCTCACCCGCCCACGTCAAGGACGATCACCCGTCCGCAGAACTAGCTGCATGTTGCATTAATTAGCTCAGCTAACTTACTATGTGTATACGCCAACCATTTGGCACCCATCTCGTCGGCATTGGAGAGCAAGCAATGGATCCCTTCGACGCGGGTGCGGGCGGCATCCTGCGGCAGCCCAAGGCCGTGTGGGCGACCGCGGGAGCGTCGGTCGTGGCCTTCATGGGCATCGGCCTCGTGGACCCGATCCTCCCGTCCATCGCCAAGGGCCTGGACGCGAGCGCCGGGCAGGTCTCGCTCCTGTTCACCTCGTACTTCCTCATCACCGCCCTGGCGATGCTGGTCACCGGCTTCGTCTCCAGCCGCATCGGCGGCCGCAAGACCCTGCTGCTCGGCCTGGCCTTCGTCGTGGTCTTCGCGGGCCTGGCCGGCACCTCCGACACCGTCGGCCAGCTCGTCGGCTACCGGGCCGGCTGGGGACTGGGCAACGCCCTGTTCGTCTCGACGGCCCTGGCGGTGATCGTCGGTGCGGCGGCCGGCGGCAGCGCCGCCGCGATCCTGCTCTACGAGTCCGCCCTGGGCCTCGGCATGGCCTGCGGTCCACTGCTGGGAGCGCTGCTCGGCGACGCCAGCTGGCGCTACCCGTTCTTCGGCACGGCCTTCCTGATGGCGATCGGCTTCCTGTGCATCTCGGTGTTCCTGAAGGAACAGCCGAAGCCGGCCCGCAAGACCTCGCTGCTCGACCCGATCAGGGCCCTGGGCCACGGCGGCCTCGCCTCCGCGGCGGTATCGGCGTTCTTCTACAACTACACGTTCTTCACCGTGCTGGCCTTCACCCCCTTCGTGCTGAACATGACGCCGTACAAGTCCGGCGCCGTGTTCTTCGCCTGGGGTGTGCTGCTCGCCGTCTTCTCGGTGCTGGTGGCCCCGCGCATGCAGAAGCGCTTCGGCTCGCTCAAGGTGCTCGGCGGCTCACTGGTGCTGCTCGCGGCCGACGTGCTCGTCCTCGGATACGGCAACCACACCGCGGCCATCGTCTGCACGATCCTGTCCGGCGCGTTCATCGGCGTGAACAACACCGTCTACACCGAGCTGGCTCTCGGGGTCTCGGACGCGCCGCGCCCGGTGGCCAGCGCGGGCTACAACTTCGTGCGCTGGTTCGCCGCGGCGGCCGCGCCCTACTTCGCGCCGAAGATCGAGGAGTGGACCGACGTCCACATCCCGTTCGTGGTGGCGGCGGTGACCGCCGTGCTCGGCGCGGCCGTGGTCGTCGTACGCCGCCGGGCGCTCACCCACGAGGCGCAGGAGCTGGAGCCCGTGCACGCCACCGAGGACTCGGTCACGGTCTTCGCCGACTGACCGGCTTCGCCGGCCGACCACCTTCGCCGACCACCCGGCGCCGCGCCAACTCACGAGAGGGGACCCGTGAGTTGCGTCACCCGGCCGGATCAGTCCAGGGGAACGGACCTGCGCGACGGATCGCGCAGGTCCGTTCCGTGGCTGAGCCAGCGTTCCTGGAGGGCCGGCGCGCCGTGCACGCGCTTCCAGGCGGCCTCGTTCGGCGTCATGGGCAACAGCGGCAGGAACCGCACGGGGTCCAGCGGGGCGTCCAGCTCCAGGTCCTCCACCAGGCCACCCGGCTCGGCGACCAGGACGGAGGTGAACGGGGCCCCGGGCCACAGCGGCTCACCGACGTCCAGCGAGGCTCCCGGCGCCACGATCACGCCCTCGACCTGCGGGGACGCGGCCAGCACGGCGAGCGGGCGCAGCACCTTGTCGGTGTCGGCCACCCCGGCCCGCACGGAGAGGACCAGCTCGGCGCGGGGGCCCTTGACCGGGTCGGCGAGCACGGCCGTGGGGTCCGCCATGGGCTGAGCCGACATGCCGAGGGTGGCGTAGCGGACGACGTCGCCCTCTTGGCCGGCGGCGGGGAAACGCAGCACCTCGATGCGGTCGGTGCCGAGGAAGGTGACCGCCGCGCGCGCGTCCGGCTCGCCCAGCGCACTGTGCAACCGGGCCTCGACCAGAGGAAGAACATCAGCCATGCGGCGAGCATAGAACTCGTCGCAAAGAGGCAAAGCGGCGCCTTGACACGTCGGGCGACTGGTACTCTGGGCCAGCGGTTCGGGGCAGCACGCAGCGCGTCGCGATCAAGTCCCCGACGCTGTGGAATCTCCCCTACGGGGAACCCCTCTAAACAAGGGGAATGGATCGTCCCTCACGAGGGACCGGCCGGAGGAGGTGGGGCTGGCATGGACCGAAGTCGACCGTGCAGTACCACCCGCTCTTCCGGCCGCTGACGCAGCCTCGCCGGTTTTCTTTCCGTCGCCGCTTTTCGTCCGCGCGCCCCCACGGAAGAGCACTTCGTCTCGTTTTGCCTGACCCGGCCGTCGGTCCGCCGCCGGTCCGGATCAGCCGCTGAATCAGCAGCGAAGCCGGCCACCGCGACGGTGCGGTGCCCCCCGCTTTGTGGACGCGCCGAGCACGCGTGGTCAGGACGTCCTCATTCCGGGCGGTTCCATCCGTCACCGGCCTCCTTCGCTGCCCGCCGCGAAGGAGCCTGCCATGTCGATGATCCGTGACCTGCGCGCCGTGGTCCGCCCGTCCCGCGTCTCCCTGCGCAAGGACGGCGGCGCCTACGACACCACCCGTGACCCGGCGACCGCCTCCGCCGTCGTCGACTGCGCCGTCTACCGCGACGGCACCCGCGTCGAGACCGACGTGCCGCTGACCCCGCACACGGCGATGCGCCAGGTGCGCCGCGACGGCGGCTTCGTGTGGATCGGTCTGCACGAGCCCACCGAGGCCGAGTTCGCCGGTATCGCCCGGGAGTTCGGGCTGCACCCGCTGGCCGTGGAGGACGCCGTCCAGGCCCACCAGCGGCCCAAGCTGGAGCGCTACGACGACTCCCTGTTCACGGTCTTCAAGACCGTCCACTACGTCGACCACGACCAGCTCACCGCCAACAGCGAGGTCGTCGAGACCGGCGAGGTCATGTGCTTCACCGGGCGGGACTTCTTCATCACCGTCCGGCACGGCGGCCAGGGCTCGCTGCGCGCCCTGCGGTGCCGGCTCCAGGAGGACCCCGAGCTGCTGCTCAAGGGCCCCTCGGCGGTGCTGCACGCCATCGCCGACCACGTCGTCGACGGTTACATCGCGGTCGCCGACGCGGTGCAGGACGACATCGACGAGGTCGAGACCGAGGTGTTCTCGCCGGGCCGCAAGGGCACCCCGCGCGGCACGGACGCCGGCCGGATCTACCAACTCAAGCGCGAGGTGCTGGAGTTCAAGCGGGCGGTGGCGCCGCTGCTGCGCCCCATGCAGCTGCTCAGCGAGCGGCCGATGCGGCTGGTCGACCCGGAGATCCAGAAGTACTTCCGGGACGTCGCCGACCACGTGGCGCGGGTCCAGGAGCAGGTCATCGGCTTCGACGAACTGCTGAACTCCATCCTCCAGGCCAACCTCGCCCAGGCGTCCGTCGCGCAGAACGAGGACATGCGCAAGATCACCTCCTGGGCCGCGATCATCGCCGTGCCGACGATGGTGTGCGGGGTCTACGGCATGAACTTCGACTACATGCCGGAGACCCACTGGAAGTTCGGCTACCCGCTGGTCCTGTCGATCACGGTCGGCATCTGTCTGGGCATCCACCGCACGCTCAAGCGCAACGGCTGGCTCTGAGCCCGGCCGCGGGCCGCTGGATAGGCTGACCGCATGACAAGCGAGCTGCTCGACAAGGCCCTCGTCGAGGAGGCCACGAAGAAGTCCGGCCTCATCTGGGTCAAGGGCCCCGGGATGCCCGCACGGGCACTGTGGCACGTCTGGCACGAGGGCGCGGCCTGCGTCGTCGGCGACGGGCCGGGCGAGCAGCCGCTGCCCGGGCTTGCCGACGGAGCCGCGGCCGAGGTCACGGTGCGCAGCAAGGACAAGGGCGGCCGGCTGGTCTCCTGGGCCGCGCGCGTCGTCGAGCTGCCGTCCGGTTCCGAGGCGTGGCAGGCGGCCGTCGGCGACCTCAAGGGCAAGCGGCTGAACGCCCCGGACGGCGAGGCGATGACCGGCCGCTGGGCCCGTGAGTGCCGGGTACTGCGCCTGGAGCCGACGGGGAGCACGGCGCCGCTGCCCGACACCTCGCTGGCCGAGGCACCGCTGCCGAGCCCGGCGACGACCCGGCTGCCGGTGCCGGCGGGGCTGCCCCGGCTGCTGCTGAAGCGACGCAAGCGACGCTGACGGCGCCGGGTCCTTGAAGGGAGGCCCCTCAGGAGGACGGCAGTTGCCTGCCGTAGTCCAGGGTGTCCTCCTTCGCCGGCGGCTCCAGCGCGAAGTCCTTGTTCCAGTCCGAGAAGCCGATCGTGCCCGCGCTGCCCGCCCGCACCAGCCGCAGCGGGTAGGGCTTGCCCTCCAGCGAGACGTCCAGCGAGCCGCCCGCGCCGTCGTCGCCGGTGATCCGGATGGTGCGCACGCCCGCCTGCTCGTGGCGGCCGTCCGTCTTGACCGTGCCGTGCAGGGTCAGCAGACCGTCGAGGAGGACGTCCTTGTCCGTGAAGCCGCTGAACTTCTTGTACACGGGGTCGCTCTGCGGCACCTTCACGTACTTGCCGGCCAGCTTGTCGGCCGCCTTGGCGTCGCCGTCGTCGTGGCTCCAGAACTCGGCGTCGGCCTTGAGGAAGAGCTGCTCGCCGACGCGCAGCAGTCCGAACGTCGTCCCCTCGGCGGCGACCGACCCGGTCCCCCCGTCGGCCTTCAGCCGCATGTCCAGGGTGTACTTGCTGCCGCCGGCGTCCACGGTGCCGTGCAGCCGTACCGTCTCGGCGGCCTCGGCGGCCGTGGTGGCCTTCGCGTGGATCTTGTCCGGCGTGAGCTTCCCGAGGCCGTTGGTGCCCGCGTCGGGGTCCTCGCTGCCGCATCCCGTCAGCCCGGCTCCCGTCACGGCCAGGGCACACACGCCCAGCCAGGCGGCCCTGCTGATTCGGCGCCGGGGAGTCACAGACACAGGTGGAACTGCCTTTCTGACAGGGCTGACACGAGTCCGACGGGCATCGGCGGCGAGCCGACGGAGCCTGGGCCGCAGCGTACCGGGGCGGTGCGGGGCCGACGGAGCCAGTCCGTCCGGACCGGCCACCAGGGCGAGGCCGATCGGGACGGGCTAGCCTGAAGCGCGTCCGAGCGGGCAATTCGGAAAAGAGACACCGTACGAATCAGCTTTCACGCACTCACTCGACTCTCTCGACCTGCACGAACTCTCGCTCGGCTCCACGGAGCGTGCGGAAAGGAGGCCGCGGCCATGGCAGCGGGCGCCCCCCGGATCTTCGTCTCCCACCTCTCCGGCATCGCCGTCTTCGACCCGGCGGGTGACCAGGTGGGACGCGTGCGCGATCTGGTCGTCATGCTCCGCGTCGGCCGCAAACCCCCGCGTGTCCTCGGGCTGGTCGTCGAACTCACCACGCGCCGCCGGATCTTCCTGCCCATGACCCGGGTCACCGGCATCGAGTCCGGCCAGGTCATCACCACCGGCGTCCTGAACGTCCGGCGCTTCGAGCAGCGGCCCACCGAACGCCTCGTCTTCGGCGAGCTGCTCGACCGGCGGGTCACGCTCACCGAGACGGGTGAGGAGGTCACGGTGCTGGACCTGTCGGTGCAGCAGCTGCCCGCCCGCCGGAACTGGGAGATCGACAAGGTCTTCGTCCGCAAGGGCAGGAAGGGCGGTGCCTTCCGGCGCAACAAGGGCGAGACCCTCACCGTCGAGTGGTCCGGCGTGACCGGCTTCTCCGTCGAGGAGCAGGGGCAGGGTGCCGAGAACCTGCTGGCGACCTTCGAGCAGCTGCGCCCCGCGGACCTCGCCAACGTCCTGCACCACCTGTCCGCCAAGCGCCGCGCCGAGGTCGCCGCCGCCCTCGACGACGACCGGTTGGCCGACGTGCTGGAGGAGCTGCCCGAGGACGACCAGATCGAGATCCTCGGCAAGCTCAAGGAGGAGCGCGCCGCGGACGTCCTGGAGGCCATGGACCCCGATGACGCCGCCGACCTTCTCGGCGAGCTGCCCGAGGCGGACAAGGAGCGGCTGCTGAGCCTGATGCAGCCCGGCGACGCGGCCGACATGCGACGCCTGATGGCCTACGAGGAGCACACGGCCGGCGGTCTGATGACGACCGAGCCGATCGTGCTGCGGCCCGACGCGACCGTCGCCGACGCCCTGGCCCGCATCCGCAACCCCGACCTCTCCCCGGCCCACGCCGCCCAGGTCTACGTCTGCCGGCCGCCCGAGGAGACCCCGACCGGCAAGTACCTGGGCACGGTCCATTTCCAGCGCCTGCTGCGGGACCCCCCGTACACGCTGGTCGGCTCGATCCTCGACGACGACCTGCAGCCCCTGGAACCGGACGCCGCGCTGCCCGTGGTCGCCGGGTTCTTCGCGGCGTACGACATGGTCGCGGCGCCCGTGGTCGACGACTCGGGGGCGCTGCTGGGCGCGGTCACCGTGGACGACGTACTGGACCACATGCTGCCCGACGACTGGCGGGAGACCGAGTACCACCTGGGCGACTCGGCCGGGACGACGGGGGAGGTGGGCGCCGGTGGTGCCTGAGCGCGAGACGACGACCCGGGAGCGCGCAGCGTCGGGGGCGACGGCGTCCTCCCGGGCGCGGGCCCGCCTCGACCAGCCCCGCCCGCCGCGCCGCAGGCTGCTGCCCGAGTGGGATCCGGAGGCGTTCGGCAGGCTCTCCGAGCGCATCGCGCGGTTCCTGGGCACCGGGCGGTTCATCGTCTGGATGACGGTCGTCATCATCGTGTGGGTGGTGTGGAACGTGTCCGCGCCGAGCGGGCTGCGCTTCGACGAGTACCCGTTCATCTTCCTGACGCTGATGCTGTCCCTGCAGGCCTCCTACGCGGCCCCCCTCATCCTGCTCGCGCAGAACCGGCAGGACGACCGGGACCGGGTCAACCTCGAGCAGGACCGCAAGCAGAACGAGCGGTCGATCGCCGACACCGAGTACCTGACCCGGGAGATCGCCGCCCTGCGCATCGGGCTCGGCGAGGTCGCCACGCGGGACTGGATCCGCTCGGAGCTGCAGGACCTGGTCAAGGACCTGGAGGAGCGGCAGAACGGCCATCACCCCGACCGCGGGGTATTCCCGGCGGATCGGTCCGCGGGGCGTGACGTACACGACCGCTGACGGGGCTTTCCGCGCCCCGTGGGCAGCGCCGTACCATCGTGTCTATGGCTACGGAAGACGCGGTGCGCGAAGCACTGGCGACGGTGAACGACCCCGAGATCAACCGGCCCATCACCGAGCTGGGGATGGTCAAGTCGGTGGAGATCGGCGCGGACGGAGCGGTCGCGGTCGCCGTGTACCTGACGGTCTCCGGCTGTCCCATGCGGGACACCATCACGCAGCGCGTGAGCGACGCGGTGTCGCGGGTCGAGGGCGTCACGCGCGTCGACGTCGAGCTGGACGTGATGAGCGACGAGCAGCGCAAGGAGCTGGCCGCCGCGCTGCGCGGCGGGCAGACCGAGCGCGAGGTGCCCTTCGCCAAGCCGGGCAGCCTGACCCGGGTGTACGCGGTGGCGTCCGGCAAGGGCGGCGTCGGCAAGTCCTCGGTGACGGTGAACCTGGCGGCCTCGATGGCGGCCGACGGCCTGAAGGTTGGTGTCGTGGACGCCGACATCTACGGCCACTCGGTGCCGCGCATGCTGGGCGCCGACGGGCGTCCCACCCAGGTCGAGAACATGATCATGCCGCCTTCGGCCAACGGCGTGAAGGTCATCTCGATCGGCATGTTCACCCCGGGCAACGCGCCGGTGGTCTGGCGCGGCCCGATGCTGCACCGCGCGCTCCAGCAGTTCCTCGCGGACGTGTACTGGGGCGACCTGGACGTGCTGCTGCTCGACCTGCCGCCCGGCACCGGCGACATCGCGATCTCGGTGGCGCAGCTCGTGCCGAACGCCGAGATCCTGGTCGTGACGACCCCTCAGCAGGCCGCCGCCGAGGTGGCGGAGCGGGCCGGTGCCATCGCGGTGCAGACCCACCAGAAGATCGTCGGCGTCGTGGAGAACATGTCCGGGCTGCCCTGCCCGCACTGCGGCGAGATGGTCGACGTCTTCGGCACCGGCGGCGGGCAGGCGGTCGCCGACGGCCTGACCCGCACGACCGGTGCGTCGGTGCCGGTCCTCGGCGCCATCCCGATCGACGTCCGGCTGCGCGAGGGCGGCGACGAGGGCAAGCCCGTCGTCCTGTCCGACCCGGACTCCCCGGCGGGCGCGGCCCTGCGCTCGATCGCGGGCAAGCTCGGGGGCCGTCAGCGGGGCCTTTCGGGGCTGTCGCTGGGGATCACGCCGAAGAACAAGTTCTGACGTTCCGTACGGGACACGGGAACGGGGCGCTGTCCGCCGGGACGGCGCCCCTCGTCGTACGTACGGCTGTGGGGCGGGCCCCGGTCAGGCGTACGCGGCGATGTCCTTGACGACGGCGAAGGCCAGCCCGTAGGCGCTCATGCCCCGCCCGTACGCGCCGAGGTGGACGCCCTGATCGGTGGAGCCGGCCAGCACCCAGCCGAACTCGGACTCCCGGTAGTGGAAGGGCGTCGGCACGCCGTCCACCGGGAGGGAGAGCGTCGTCCAGGCCTCGCCGTCCAGGTCGTCCGCGAGGACCCACGCGGTCTCGGTCTGCTGCTCCAGCCAGTCGTCGCGCAGGGAGTGGTCCATCTGGCCGGGCCAGGTGAAGGACAGCAGCCCCACTCCGGCGAGCCAGGCCGCCGTGGACACCGAGGTGGCCTCCAGCAGGCCGGTGCCGTCGGCGCTGCGCCGGTCGGGGTTGGCCGCGACGGTCACGACGACCGCGAACTTCTCCTTGGCGTCCTGCTCGTCGCCCGCCACGTGCTCGTTGCGCACCGACGGCTCGTCGCCGTGCCCGATCGAACCGTGTTCCACCGCCCCGTCGGCCGCCGTACCGATCTGCATCAGCCGCCGCGGTCCCGTGAAGGCCTCGTCGAGGCCGTACCAGGGGAAGGGCGCACGCAGGTAGCCGTCGACCGTCTGCCGGCCCGCGGAGGACTGCGGTCCGCCCTCCGCGGCCGGCGTCTGCGCGACTGCCCGACTCGTCGTCTCCATGTGCCCGGACGCCTCCTCGCTCTCGTCGGACCGTGCCCGCCCCCCTTCGGGCGCACTCGTCCGGTCCGCACAACAACTCGGGCAGCATAGCCACACCGCTGGCGGCAACCGGGGAATCGCCCGGCGCGTGGGCCGCGCGGGCGTCGCCTTCAGGTCTTGTGCGCCCCGTCCGGAGTATGAGACACGTCACGTTCGCTGGGTGCGGGCCGGACGCGGAGGCCGGACGCGCGGGCGGCGGGACGCGGAGGAGTGGATCGGGTGGAGTGGATCAGGTGGCGTCCGCGTCGAAGGGCGGGCGGTCGTCGGCGGGCTTGTCGAGCTTCGCGGGAGTCTCGGGCTTCTTCGACATGTCGATACGGCCGCTGCCGGAGCCGGAGGACGACGAACCGGAGGACGAGGCCTCGGTGTCACGGCCGTGGACCGCGTCCGCGACCTCGGCCATCTCCTTCTTCAGGTCGAAGCCGTTGCGGATCTCCTTGAGCCCCAGCTCGTCGTTGTCCAGCTGCTTGCGGATGAACGTCTTGGGGTTCAGGTCCTCGAACTCGAAGTCCTTGAACTCGGGGCCCAGCTCCTGGCGGATGTCCTGCTTGGCGCTGTCCGAGAACTCCCGGATCTTCCGGATGGTGCGCGTCACGTCCTGGATGACCTTGGGGAGCTTGTCCGGACCGAAGACGAGCACGGCGAGGACGACGAGCGTCACCAGCTCTAGTGCGCCTATGTCATTGAACACCTGAAGCTCCTTGGAATGTCCGGGCCGCCACCACGGTACCCGCCGACCCCGTCCGACCGGTACCGTCCCGGGGGCCCCGAGCGGGTGTACGTGACCGCTTTCCGAATTGTTTGCCTTCCTGGCGCCTTGTCGGGACCTGCGCGACGGTCAGTCGCCGTCGGCCGAGCCGAGCACCAGTGAGACCTTCGTCTCCTCGCCCTCGCGTTCCAGGGTCAGCTCCAGACGGTCGCCGGGGCGGTGGGCGCGGGTCTTGACGATGAGTTCCTCGCCGGAGTGCACACGCTGTCCGTCGACCGCGGTGATGACGTCCCCCGGCTCGATGCCGGCCTTGGCGCCGGGGCCGCCCGGGGTGACGGCCGGTCCCCCGTCGCTGCCCTTGGCGCCGACGCGGGCGCCGTCACCGGCGTAGCCCATGTCGAGGGTGATGCCGATGACCGGGTGGGTGGCCCTGCCGGTGTTGATCAGTTCCTCGGCGACGCGCTTGCCCTGGTTGATGGGGATGGCGAAGCCGAGGCCTATGGAACCGGCCTGGCCGCCGTCCGACTCGGCGCTGCCGCTGTCGGCGGAGCGGATGGCGGAGTTGATGCCGATGGCCCGGCCCTGGCCGTCCAGGAGGGGGCCGCCGGAGTTGCCGGGGTTGATGGGCGCGTCGGTCTGGAGCGCGTCGACGTAGGAGACGTCGCTGCCGTCGCCCTCCTCGCCGCCGGCGGTGATGGGCCGTTCCTTCGCGCTGATGATGCCGGAGGTGACCGTGCCGGCCAGGTCGAAGGGGGCGCCGATGGCGACGACGGGGTCGCCGACCCGTACGTTGTCGGAGTTGCCGAGGGGCATCGGAGTGAGGCCGCTGACGCCCTTGACCTTCACCACGGCGAGGTCGTACCCGCTGTCCCGGCCGACGACCGTGGCCTCGGCGGTGTCGCCGCTGTTGAAGGTCACGGTTATCTCGCCGCCGGAGCCGGCGGGCTCCACGACGTGGTTGTTGGTGAGGATGTGGCCGCGGTCGTCGAGGACGAACCCGGTGCCGGTGCCGGCCGCCTCGCTGCCGCTCACGTGCAGGGTCACCACGCTGGGCAGGGCCCGCGCGGCGATGCCCGCGACGCTGTCCGGAGCCCGCTCCGCCGCCTCGGGAGCGGCCTGCGGCAGCTCCACCGTGCCCATGCCGCCGTTGCGTTCCAGGTACGCGCCCACGGCGCCGCCGAGGCCGCCGGAGACCAGGGCGATGAGCAGGGCCCCGCCGACCAGCGTCCTCGTCGCCCGCCGGCCCCTCCGCCTCGGCGGCTGGCCGGCCGCTTCCTGGTGCCGGGCCGCGGAGGCGGCCCAGGGGTCGTAACGCCCCCACGGATCGGCGGAGGGCTCGACCCCGGGTGCCGGGGTCGCCGGACCCGCCCACGGGTCGGGGGCCGACGGCGGGTCCGCGAACGCCGGGTCGGGAGCCACGCCCGGAGGCGCAGACGGCGCCGGTACGGCCGGTGCGGGTACGGCCTGTGCCGGTACGGCCGGGGCGGGCGCCACGCCCGGAGGCGCAGACGGCGCCGGTACGGCCGGTGCGGGTACGACCGGTGCGGGTACGGCCTGTGCCGGTACGGCCTGTGCCGGTACGGCCGGTGCGGGTACGGCCGGTGTGTGCGGGGCGGGTTCGTGCGGAGCCGCCGTGACCGTGCCGTGCGCCGGTGTGGCCGCCGCCGGGTGCTGGACCGGCGGAGCGGGGGCCCAGGGGCCCGGCTCACCGTACGGCGGGGTGCTGTACGGGTCGGGCTCGTGGAGCGGCTTGGGACGCTCGGCGGCCGACGCTCCGTCGACGCCCGGCGCGGGGCCGCTCTCCGCCGGTGCCTGCGAGCCGGTGTCCACCACCGGACCGGCGTCGGCGTCCGCCTGCCGGTGTACGCCCGCGTCCACCGCCTCCGCAGCCGTGCCGGCGACGGCATGGCTGTCGTCGTCGCGGTCGTGGTCGGTGCGCTGACGCGGCCGGGCGTCCGTCGGTTCGTTCCGGTCGGACAGGGGACGGTCCAGCTCGTAGTCCCCCTCGTCGGTCGCGCGGGGCGGCATCGGGCGTTCCGGCTCGAAGTCGCCGGCCTCGGCGTCCCCGTCGTCGGGGACCGCACCCGCGGCCGTTCCCTCGGGGGCGGCCGGGCGGGGGCGTTCCAGTTCGAAGTCGCCGTCGGGTGCGTCTTCGGACGCGCGGGGACGACTCCACCACTTCGCCTTCGTGGGCTTCCCCTCGTTCATGTTCTCCCCCGCAGCTGACCGCAGATCGTCGGCACCCAGGTCCTGTCGGCCCAGGGCTCTGGCGCCACCCCGGATTCAATCAGGTTCGCGGACCGGCGCGCAGATCCCTTCAGCGAACCGGAGGGTAGGACGCGGCGGGGGAAGCCGCCGGGTAGGGGGAGGGCACCGCGTCGGGCGCGGCGAGCAAGCGCGGCGGCCTGACCTCGTCGGCCGCCGCCCAGGAGCTCAGGGAGAGCGGCGGGACCGCCTCCAGCGGGCGTATCAGCGGGGACATGGCGGCGGCGCCGGCCGTCACCGGAGTGGTCAGTGCCCGCACGGCCTGCTGTCGTGCGTCGCCTGCGGCGGGGGCGGGCATCCCGGGCAGCAGCGGTGCGGCGGCCTCGGTGGGGGCTACGGGGGTGTCGCCCAGAGTCCGCTGGCCCTGCCCGAGCAGGGGGCCGCCCGTGCGGCGGCGCTGGCTCTCGGACCCGGTGGCCGCCGCCGAGCCCGGGGTCCGCATCGGCGTCACGTTGCTGCCGCTGCCCGAGCCGCGGGCCTCGGTGGTGGTGTCCGGAGTACCGAGGGTGACGCCGCCGAGTGCGATCGCGGCCAGCGACACCGCCCCGGCGGCGGCGAAGGCGAACCGCAGACCGCGCGAGGCCGAGCGTTCGGACTCCTGCCTGTGCACGTCGTGGATCCGGAAGCCGCCACGTCCCTGGGAGGAGGCCGGCAGAACCGAGGCGTGCGACCCGGCGGGGACGTAGTCGAACTCGAACCGCTCGCCCCGCCGCGTGCCGAAGACGCCGGAGTCCGCGGAGGCCCCGAACCCACCGGGCAGCCCGGCGAACGGCGAGCCGCCGCCGTCCGTGTCACCGCCGCCGGGGAGCCCCTGGAGGCGGGCCAGGAAGCTCTCGGACGGGGCCGGCGGGGCCGCTTCGGCGAAGACGTTCTTCAACCGGCGCTGCGCGTCGACCTCCGCCTTGCACTTCGGGCAGGTCGCCACGTGCGCCAGCACGCGCTCACGCGCGTCATGACCGAGCTCTCCGTCCACCAGGGCGGAGAGTCGGTCTCCCAGATGCTGCTCTGCGAGGTGTCCCTCGGACTGAGGCCGTGATCCACTCACGCGCTCGTGCCCCCTCCTCCCAGTGCGGGAACGCCGACCGCGAACGAGCGACGGTCGGCGCGCGCCTTCGGCGAACGGTGGGCGAGCGCCTTGCGCAGCTGGGAACGGCCGCGGTGGATGCGGGAGCGGACCGTGCCGAGCTTGACGCCGAGGGTCGCGGCGATCTCCTCGTACGACAGGCCCTCGATGTCGCACAGGACGACGGCGGCACGGAACTCGGGCGCGAGGGTGTCCAGGGCCTGCTGGACGTCCGCGTCGAAGTGGGCGTCGTGGAAGAGCTGCTGGGGGGTGGGCTCCCTGCTCGGCAGCCGCTCGGCCGCGTCGTCGCCGAGCGCGTCGAACCGGATGCGCTGCTTGCGGCGGACCATGTCGAGGAAGAGGTTGGTGGTGATGCGGTGCAGCCAGCCCTCGAAGGTGCCCGGCGTGTAGGTCGACAGCGAGCGGAAGACGCGGACGAAGACCTCCTGGGTGAGGTCCTCGGCGTCGTGCTGGTTGCCCGTGAGGCGGTAGGCGAGGCGGTAGACCCGGCCGCTGTGGGTGCTGACGATCTCCTCCCAGGAGGGCGGAGTCCACGCAGGCCCGTCCGCGTCGCCTGCGAAGGTCGCGGTCTGGCCGTGTCCCGTGGGACCGTCGGCGTGGCGGTGGTCAGCAGCGGTGTCGTTCACGGATTTCGGCCTGCCTGCCGATCCGAGGAAGCGCCTCAGCACTCCGCCCCGATCCGCGGGTGCGGCCGCACCTCCCCTGTCGGCTCTGGTGGTGTCCAGTGGAGCCCCTACCATAGCCACCTCGCCCGTTAGCTCCGGATAAGCGGTTTTACGAGAATTTGATCTGGGCCGGTACGGCTCGTCCGCCCGCGTCGCCGCGTGCCCGGCGCTCTGCTCCATCGCCGTCCTCCCCCGTCGCGGCCGCGGCCGCTCGCCCGCCTCTTCGCCCGTCTGCTGCTTCCCCCCTTTAAACGACTGGTCCCATCTGCGGGTTCCCGACGCCAACGGATACAGTCACGCCGAGGCAACGACGGGGACAGGAGAGGGTCATTACCGGCAACCGGCAGACGAGCTGGGCGTTCGCCGACGCCTATGTCGCCGAGGACGACGCGCTGCTCTGGGCACGCGACCGGGCCCGCGAGGCGGGCCTGCGCTCGGTGACCCCGGGCACGGGCTCCGCCCTGGGGTTGCTCGCCGCCGCCGTGGACGCCAAGGCGGTCGCGGAGATCGGCACCGGCTGCGGCGTCTCCGGGATCCATCTGCTGCACGGCATGCGGCCGGACGGCGTACTGACCACGGTCGATCCGGAGCCGGAGCACCAGCAGTTCGCCCGCCAGGCCTTCCGGGCCGCGGGCTTCGCCAGCAACCGGGCCCGGTTCATCCCCGGCCGCGCCCTGGACGTGCTGCCCCGCCTCGCGGACGCCGGGTACGACCTCGTCTTCTGCGACGGCGACCGCCTGGAGTACCTGGACTACCTCGCTGAATCGTTGCGCCTGCTGCGTCCGGGGGGCCTCGTCGCCTTCGAGGGCGTCTTCGGCGCCGGCCGCACGATCGACTCGGGACCGCAGCCCACCGAGGTGCTGAGGGTACGGGAACTGCTGCGTGCGGTGCGGGAGAGCCAGGAACTGGTGCCGTCCCTGCTGCCGGTCGGCGACGGGCTGCTGTGCGCCGTGAAGCGCTGAGGAATTGCGCGGAGCGCCGGGGAATGCCCGGGGCTCCGGAGAATGCCGTCACAAAACAATCACCCCGGCACCAGGTGCGGTACCGGGGCGACTGAACGGGTATGGTCGCTCGCGCGTCAGCCGACGACCTTCTTGAGGGCGTCGCCGAGCGCGTCGGCCTCATCGGGGGTCAGCTCGACGACGAGCCGCCCGCCGCCTTCGAGCGGAACGCGCATGACGATGCCCCGCCCCTCCTTGGTCACCTCGAGCGGGCCGTCGCCCGTCCGCGGCTTCATGGCCGCCATGCTCGTTCCCCTTCCTGATACCAGCTCACCGTCACCGCCGACGGCCCCTGAGGGCACGCGCAATCCGGCTTGGACGCGCGACACCGGCATCGAACACATTGCTTCCCAGCCATTATCCCGCATCCCAGGACCCGATGACCAACATCAGTCGGCATCGCTTGGGCAACGCGCGCGAGCAAAACCACTCAATTCGGCGATGTGACTGCGATACTGCGCGCCCTCGCCCACTTCCGCCGAATGGATACGGACCGGAATTCTTTGACGCAGGTCACATCGCCCGGGCGATCCGTTCCCGGTGATCTCCGTCATGCTGTCTCACGGACACACGCCGGACGCAGACCACTGCATGCCACTACGCGGAGGGGATCTCCATGGCCGACACCGTGCTCTACGAGGTGAGCGACGGGCTCGCGACGATCACGCTGAACCGCCCCGAGGCGATGAACGCGCTGAACATCGAGACCAAGGTCGCGCTCCGGGAGGCGGTGCGCTCCGCGGCGGCGGACGACGCCGTACGGGCGGTGCTGCTGACCGCGGCGGGCGAGCGGGCGTTCTGCGTCGGCCAGGACCTGAAGGAGCACATCGGGCTGCTGGCCGCCGACCGGGAGAGCGGCTCGGGCCGGACGATGAGCACGGTGAGTGAGCACTACAACCCGATCGTGCGGGCGCTCGCCGGGGCCCCGAAGCCGGTGGTCGCGGCCGTGAACGGCGTGGCGGCCGGGGCGGGCCTCGGTTTCGCGCTGGCGGCGGACTACCGGATCGTCGCGGACACGGCGGCGTTCAACACCTCCTTCGCCGGGGTGGCGCTCACCGCGGACTCCGGCATCTCCTGGACGCTGCCGCGCGTCGTCGGTCCCGGGCGCGCCGCCGACCTGCTGCTCTTCCCGCGCAGCATCAAGGCGCGGGAGGCGTACGAACTGGGCATCGCCAGCCGGGTCGTCCCCGCCGCCGACCTGCGCGCCGAGGCCGAGAAGACGGCGCGGACGCTGGCCGAGGGTCCGACGGTGGCGTACGCGGCGATGAAGGAGGCGGTGGGGTACGGGCTGACGCACTCCCTCTCCGAGACGCTCGACAAGGAGGACGAGCTGCAATCGCGGGCGGGGTCCTCCGAGGACCACGCGATCGCGGTGCGGGCGTTCGTGGAGAAGGCGAAGCCGACATACCTGGGCCGGTAGGCCGCCGACGGAGGCGGCCGGCCGTCACGGGCGACCGGGCGGGGAAGGCACGCCGGTGCGGCATACGCCCCCGCGCCTGGCCGGCAGCGGGCGTCCGGGGGCCGGTTTGCGGGCGACCGGCAGCGGCGTACCGCCAAAGGCGGGCGACCGGTGGCTCAGGCGCGGCGGGCCACGCACGTCGCCAGGTGGTCGTCGACCAGTCCGCACGCCTGCATCAGCGCGTACGCCGTCGTCGGGCCGACGAAGCGCAGGCCCCGCTTCTTCAGGGCCTTGGACAGCGCCGTCGATTCCGGTGTGACGGCCGGGACGTCGGCGAGGGTCTTCGGGACCGGCCGGCCGGCCGGGTCCGGGGCGTGCGACCAGATCAGCTCGTCCAGGTCGCCCGCGGCCCAGTCGGCCAGTACGCGCGCGTTGGCGAGGGTCGCGTCGATCTTGGCGCGGTTGCGGATGATGCCGGCGTCGGCGAGCAGGCGCTCGCGGTCGGCGTCGGTGAAGGCGGCGACCCTGGCGATCTCGAAGCCGGCGAAGGCGCTGCGGAAGCCGGGGCGGCGGCGCAGGATGGTGATCCAGGACAGGCCCGACTGGAAGGCCTCCAGGCTGAGCCGCTCGTACAGGGCGTCGTCGCCGTGGACCGGGCGGCCCCACTCCTCGTCGTGGTACGCGACGTAGTCCGCGGTGGACAGCGCCCAGGGGCAGCGCAGCGCGCCGTCGGGGCCCGCGACGGCCTCCCCGGCGCTCACTGCTGGTCCTCCGGGGCCGGCTTGTCCATGACGACGTGGCGCTGGGCGGCCGCGGCCCGGGCACCGGCCAGCGCGGACTCCAGGTCGGCGATCCGGGCGTCGCGCTCGGCCAGCTCGGCGCCGAGGCGGCCGAGGGCGTCGTCGACGTCCGCCATGCGGTAGCCGCGGACGACGAGCGGGAAGCGCAGCCGCTCCACGTCGCCGCGCCCCACCGGGCGGTCCGGGGGCAGCGCGTCCCGTACCCGCTCGGGCGCGGCCTCGGGCAGCGGCCCGCTGTCGCCGCCGCCCACCACGGCGAGCGTCACCGCGGCCACGACGACGGCCAGCGCGATGACGAGGAACAGGAACATGACCATCGCTGGGCCCCCATGGTCGGGTCGGAGTCCGCACCGAGTCGGAGTCGGCCGAGTCGGTGGAATCGGTTGTGTCGGAGTCGGTTGTGTCGGGTCCGATCGTGCCATGCGAGTCTGACAGTCCGGGCCGCGGCCGTCGAAGGACCGCGCACCCGGGGTCGAGAGCGGGACGAGAGAACGGGTATGGACGAGAAGATGTCACAGGGGACGCTCAGGCTGGGCAGGCGTGAGTTCACGGCGCACGAGCCGGTGATCATGGCGATCGTGAACCGGACCCCCGACTCCTTCTACGACCAGGGGGCGACCTTCCGCGACGAGCCCGCACTCGCGCGCGTGGAGCAGGCGGTGGCCGAGGGCGCCGCGATCATCGACATCGGCGGGGTGAAGGCCGGCCCCGGGGACGAGGTGTCGGCCGCGGAGGAGGCGCGGCGGACGGTGGGCTTCGTCGCGGAGGTGCGGCGGCGCTTCCCGGACGTCGTGATCAGCGTGGACACCTGGCGGCACGAGGTCGGCGAGGCCGTGTGCGAGGCCGGGGCGGACCTGCTGAACGACGCGTGGGGCGGCGTCGACCCGAAGCTCGCGGAGGTCGCGGCCCGGTACGGCGTGGGGCTGGTGTGCACGCACGCGGGCGGCGCGGAGCCGCGGACCCGGCCGCACCGGGTGACGTACGACGACGTCGTGGCCGACATCCTGCAGGTGACGCTGGGGCTGGCCGAGCGGGCGGTCGGGCTCGGGGTACCGCGGGAGTCGGTGCTGATCGACCCCGGGCACGACTTCGGGAAGAACACGCGGCACAGCCTGGAGGCGACGCGGCGGCTCGGGGAGATGGTGGAGACGGGGTGGCCGGTGCTGGTGTCCCTGTC
Organism: Streptomyces sp. CCM_MD2014; assembly: GCF_000772045.1. Lineage (GTDB taxonomy): Bacteria > Actinomycetota > Actinomycetes > Streptomycetales > Streptomycetaceae > Streptomyces > Streptomyces salinarius. The sequence goes on from NZ_CP009754.1 coordinate 3,140,790, forward strand.
GAACAAGGACTTCGTCGGAGAGACGCTGGACCGGCCCGTGAAGGAGCGGGTGATCGGCACGCTGGCGACGACGGCGGTCTCGGCGTGGCTGGGTGCGCGGGTGTACCGGGTCCACGAGGTGGCGGAGACCCGGCAGGTCCTGGACATGGTGGCGACGATCGCCGGGCACCGGGAGCCCGCGGTGGCCCGGCGGGGGCTGGCGTAGGACCTCGCCCCCGCCCGTGACGGGCCTGGGTGTGTCAACCCTGCGGGTCAATACACCTAGGGCCTGTCCGGCGGATCATGCCCCAGACGCGGGGCCCGGCACGCGCGTCCGTGGCGTTGTCGTCGGTCGCCGACGCTCCGCGTCGACGCCCTCCTCCGCCTTGCGGCTGCACGCACCAGACCCCGCTCACCAGCGTCGACGAGCTGCCGTGCCTGTCCTGCGACCTGACCCGCCGGACAGGCCCTAGCGGCCCGCCTCCTTGGAGACCAGGGCCACCGCCTCGTCCACGTCGTCCGTGACGTGGAAGAGGAGGAGGTCCTTCTCGGCGGCCTTGCCCTGGGCGACCAGGGTGCCCCGGAGCCAGTCGACCAGGCCGCCCCAGTACTCGGAGCCGAACAGGACGATGGGGAAGCGGGTCACCTTCTGGGTCTGCACCAGGGTGAGGGCTTCGAACAGTTCGTCCAGGGTCCCCAGGCCGCCGGGCAGGACCACGAAGCCCTGCGCGTACTTCACGAACATCATCTTGCGGACGAAGAAGTAGCGGAAGTTCAGGCCGATGTCGACGTAGGGGTTGAGCCCCTGCTCGAAGGGCAGCTCGATGCCCAGGCCGACCGAGATGCCCTTCGCCTCCAGGGCGCCCTTGTTGGCCGCCTCCATGGCGCCGGGCCCACCGCCGGTGATGACGGCGAAGCCGGCCTCCACCAGGCCGCGGCCCAGCCGCACGCCCGCCTCGTACTCCGGTGAGTCCACCGGCGTGCGCGCGGAGCCGAAGACGCTGATGGCGGGCGGCAGTTCGGCCAGCGTGCCGAAGCCCTCGATGAACTCCGACTGGATGCGCAGCACCCGCCAGGGGTCGGTGTGGACCCAGTCCGTCGGGGCACGCTCGTCCAGCAGGCGCTGGTCCGTGGTGCTCTCCTGCACCTGGTCCCGCCGCCGGAGGACGGGGCCCATGCGCTGCTCCTCCGGTGGCCGCTTCTTGCCCTCGGGGTTGCCGGTAGCCATGCGCGCTCCCTCCAGTTGCAGATTCATCCACCTCAGCGTAGATCTACGCGGGTTACGTGCGAGGGACCTCAGCATGTCCGCCACGCTGCGGCATAAACCCGTCGCCACCGCCGTGGATCATGCCGTCAGCCAGGAGCGCAGGCGCTCCTCGCCCGCGAGGATCTTCGCCACCTCGACCCGCTCGTCGCGCTTGTGCGCCAAGTGCGGGTTGCCGGGGCCGTAGTTGACCGCGGGCACGCCGAGCGCCGAGAAGCGGGAGACGTCCGTCCAGCCGTACTTGGGCTGCGGGGTGCCGCCCACCGCCTCGATGAAGGCCGCCGCGGCCGGGTGGGACAGGCCGGGCAGGGCGGCGCCGCTGTGGTCGTCGACCACGAAGTCCGTCACCCCGCAGTCCGCGAAGACCTCGCGCACGTGGGCGAGGGCGTCCTCCGGGCTGCGGTCGGGGGCGTAGCGGAAGTTGACGGTGACCACGCACTCGTCGGGGATGACGTTGCCCGCCACCCCGCCCGTGATGCCGACCGCGTTGAGTCCCTCGCGGTACTCCAGGCCGTCGATAACCGGATACCGGGGCTTGTACTCCGCCAGGCGCGCGAGGATCGGGGCGGCGGCGTGGATGGCGTTGGAGCCCATCCAGGAACGCGCCGAGTGCGCCCGCTCCCCCGCCGTCTTGAGCAGCACCCGCAGGGTGCCCTGGCAGCCGCCCTCCACCTGGCCGTCGGAGGGTTCGAGGAGCACCGCGAAGTCGCCCTCCAGCCACTCGGGACGGGCCTCGGCGACGTGACCCAGGCCGTTCAGCTCCGCGGCGACCTCCTCGTTGTCGTAGAAGACGAACGTCAGGTCGCGGTTGGGGGCGGGGACGGTGGCCGCGATGCGCAGCTGGACCGCGACGCCCGCCTTCATGTCGCAGGTCCCGCAGCCCCACAGGACCCCGTCCTCGTCCAGCCGGGAGGGGACGTTGCCGGCGATCGGCACGGTGTCGATGTGGCCGGCCAGGATCACGCGCTCCGCGCGGCCCAGTTCCGTACGGGCGACGACGTTGTTGCCGTACCGCTCGACCGACAGGTGGGGCAGGGCCCGCAGGGCGCTCTCGATCGCGTCCGCCAGCGGCTCCTCGGTGCCGCTCTCGGACGGGAAGTCGACGAGCCGCGCGGTAAGCTCCGCGGCGTTCAGCGTGAGGTCAAGCGGGGTATCGGCCATGGCCCCGACCCTAGCGCCCTGCCCTTTCGGGCAGTGTGCGTACCCGGCGGACACCGGACCCTACCCTCCAGTACCTTGTACGCGTGCTTCAGCCGTCCCCATCCCGCAAACGCCGTGGCCGCCTCGCCCGTTCGGGCGCCGCCTCCGTGGCCCTCCTCGCGGTCGCCGGTTACCTGGCAGTGCAGTACGTCACCGGAGGCGCGGGCGCTCCGGGCTGCAAGGTGGCCGCCGGCGAGGACGGCCGTACGACCTACGAGTTCACGCCGGAGCAGGCCGTGAACGCGGCGACGATCACCGCCGTGGGCACCGCGCGGGGGCTGCCGGAGCGGGCCGTGACGATCGCTCTGGCGACCGCGCTGCAGGAGTCGGCGCTGCGCAACCTGGACTACGGCGACAAGGACTCGCTCGGCCTGTTCCAGCAGCGGCCCTCGTGGGGCTGGGGCACGCCGGAGGAGATCATGGACCCCGCGTACGCGGCGGGCGAGTTCTACGACCACCTGGTCAAGGTGCCGGATTATCAGGACCTGCCGTTGACCGTCGCCGCCCAGCGCGTGCAGCGCAGCGGCTTCCCGGACGCGTACGCCAAGCACGAACCGGACGCCGAGCTGCTCGCCGCCGCGCTCACCGGACGGTCCGCGGCGACGCTGACCTGCGACGGGCGCCCCGGCTCGGCCCCTCGGAAGGGGCCGGACGCGGTACGCGCGGCGCTGGTGCGGGAGTTCGGGCACGCCGTGCTCGAACCGGCGGGGGCGGAGGTGTCCGACGACAGCACCGCCGACCCGGGCGCCGCCCGTTCCGCGGGCGCCTCCGACGAGCGGACCGTGACGGTGCCCGTGACCGGCGGCACCGGTGCGGGCGGGCAGCGGGAGACCGAGCGGCGCGGCTGGCAGGTGGCGCACTGGGCGGTGGCCAACGCCTCCTCGCTGCACATCCAGCGGGTCAGCTACGCGGGCCGGGAGTGGACCGCGGGCAACACCGACAGCAAGTGGTCACCGGCGGGCGGCGAAGGCACCAAGGGTGCGGAGCGGGCGGCCGGGCCGGTGCGGATCACGTCCGGCTGGTAGCGCGCCCGTACGAAACCGTCACCTCCGCGAGTGACCCGCGTCGGCACGAGGTCGACGCGGGTCACGGGTTTGCGCACCCTCACCCCCGGATGCGTCAGGGCCCAGGAAAATCAAGGGCCGTAAGGATTCAGCAGACTTTCCGACCGGCGCCCTTTTGCCCGTTTTTCTGTGCACCTGATAATGCGACGCATTACCAACTCTTTACGTTGGGCCGCCGCAACCTTCGTGGCTCTCGAGCGGTAGTCACTGCGTCCGAGCCCGGTCGATCACTCTCCGATCGCTCCCGGGCACGGTCGATTCCCCATCGTTGACTTCCGTCGAAGGAGCATCATGTCCCTCCCCCTGACCCGCCGGATCGCCCGTGCCGCGCTGCTCGTCGCTGCGGGAGCGGCTGCCGGGGTCGGTGCGGCCGGCTCCGCCAGCGCGGCTCCCGAACTGCCGGCCACCCCGAACCTCGGGGGACTGACCGCCCTGGACGGGGCGAACGTCGGCAACACCGCCGCCTCCGCGGCCCAGAACGTCACCGAGACCGCGGGCGACACCGGCGGCAAGGCCGTGAAGAAGGCCGTGCCGGCCGCGGGCAAGACCGGTGGCTCGGCCGTCAAGAAGGCCACGCCGGCCGCGCAGAACGCCGCGGGGGACGCGGCGGGTGCCGCCGGGGACATCGTGGGTGACACGGCTTCGACGGCGACGCAGGGCGGGCTGCCGACGGACGCGCTGGGTAAGGGCGGGCTGCCGGTCCAGGGTCTGCCGGTCGGCTGAGCGCCGGGCTTGAGCGGCGCGGCGCCGGGGTCTGGGGTTCCCAGGCCCCGGCGTTTTGCTTGCCTACGTCGGTGCGGTGGGCGTGTCTTGGCCGTGGCCCGGCGTCGGGGGCTGTGCCCACCCGTTCCGCCCTGCGGAACGACTGCCCACAGCCAGGGCGGAACGACTGCCCACAGCCAGGGCGGAGCGAGTGCCCACAGCCGGGGCGGAACGACTGCCCACAGCCGGGGCGGAGCGAGTGGCCACAGCCAGGGCGGGGCGAGTGGCCACAGCCGGGGCGGGCGGGGCGGAACGACTGCCTACAGCCAGGTCAGGCCTTCAGGCGGTCTGCCGCTGTTCGGATGCGTTCGTCCGTGGCCGTCAGGGCCACGCGGACGAAGTTCTCGCCCGCCGGGCCGTAGAAGTCGCCCGGGGCCACCAGGATGCCTCGGTCGGCCAGGCGGGCGACCGTGGTCCAGCAGGACTCGTCGCGGGTGGCCCAGAGGTAGAGGCTGGCCTCGCTGTGCTCGATGCGGAAGCCGTGGCCGAGCAGGGCCTCGCGCAGGACGGTGCGGCGGGCCGCGTAGCGCTCGCGCTGGACGCGGACGTGCTCGTCGTCGCCGAGAGCCGCCACCACGGCCGCCTGGGTGGGCGCCGAGGTCATCATGCCGCCGTGCTTGCGGATCTCCAGGAGCGGGCCGAGGACGGCCGGATCGCCGGCGAGGAAGGCCGCGCGGTAGCCGGCGAGGTTGGAGCGCTTGGAGAGGGAGTGGACGGCGACCAGGCCGTCGTACGAGCCGCCGTTGACGTCCGGGTGGAGGACCGAGACCGGGTCGGCCTCCCAGCCCAGTTCCAGGTAGCACTCGTCGGAGACGACGAGGACGCCGTGCTCGCGGGCCCAGGCCACGATCCGGGTCAGGTCGGCCTTGGAGAGGACCTTGCCGGTCGGGTTGGACGGGGAGTTGAGCCAGAGGAGCTTCAGGCCCGCCGGGTCCAGCTCGGTGGGGTCCTCGTACGCCTCGTACTCCGCGCGGGCCAGGCGGGCGCCGACCTCGTACGTCGGGTAGGCCAGGCGCGGGAAGGCCACCTTGTCGCCGGGGCCGAGGCCCAACTGGGTCGGGAGCCAGGCGACGAGTTCCTTGGAGCCGACGACGGGGAGTACGTGGCGGTGGGTGACGCCGCGGGCGCCGAGGCGGCGTTCGACCCAGCCGGTGATCGCGTCGCGCAGTGCCGGGGTGCCCCAGACGGTCGGGTAGCCCGGGGAGTCCGCGGCGTCGACCAGGGCCTTTTGGATCAGCTCGGGTACCGGGTCGACCGGGGTGCCGACCGAGAGGTCGACGATGCCACCGGGGTGGGCCGTCGCCGTCTTCTTGTACGGCTCCAGCTTGTCCCAGGGGAAGGTGGGAAGTCGGTCGGAGACTGCGGACACGGTGGGTGGCTCCCTTTGCTCGTCGGCGCGCGGTGCTGCGGCAAACGCCTCGGTCCCGTGCGGCGCCGATCGGGGGGACCGGGCCGTACGGGACCGAGGCGGCGCGTGTGCGGGCCGCTCTTACTGGTTCTGCGGCGGCAGCGCGGCGACGAACGGGTGGTCGCGCTCGATCAGCCCCAGCTTGCTGGCGCCGCCGGGCGAGCCGAGCTCGTCGAAGAACTCGACGTTCGCCTTGTAGTAGTCCTTCCACTCCTCGGGAGTGTCGTCCTCGTAGAAGATCGCCTCGACCGGGCAGACCGGCTCACAGGCACCACAGTCGACGCATTCGTCCGGGTGGATGTACAAGGACCGCTGGCCCTCGTAGATGCAGTCGACCGGGCACTCCTCGATGCACGCCTTGTCCTTCACGTCGACACAAGGCTGCGCGATGACGTAGGTCACGCTGTCGTTCCTCCTCGATAGGGCGCTGGCGGGCCTCCGTAGGCTCCGCCGCCTGGCGCGCGGGAGCGCGGCGTCGTCGATGCCCGCCCCTAGTATCTCCGTTCCTGGGCATGATCCGAACAGGAGGGGTGGACAGACCCGTGGAAATCTCTGCCGCAGGGCGACTTGAGGTCCGTATCACCGCTGCTGACGTGGGCAAACGAGTCTCCGTAAGGCGCTTGAGCGACACTGGTGTCGCAGGTGAGAGGTTCACCGACACGGTCGGTGTTCTCACATCATGGACCGATGGTGTGCTGCTGATCACACGAAAGAGTGGCGAGAGTGTCCGTGTCGCCGAGTCCGACCTGGTCGCCGGGAAGGTCGTGCCGGCCGCGCCCGCCCGCCGGCGCGGGCCCGCCGCGTCCTACGAGGAGCTGGCGCGGGTCGCCGCGCGGGCCTGGCCCCCGGTGGAGAGCGAGCGGCTCGGGGCGTGGGAGCTGCGGGCGGCCGGCGGCTTCACCCGACGGGCCAACTCCGCGCTGCCGCTCGGCGATCCGGGACTGCCGCTGGACGAGGCGCTGACGGCCGTACGACGCTGGTACGGCGAGCGCGGGCTGCCCGCGTACGTGCAGACCGCCACCGGCGCCGCCGGCACGCAGGAGCCGCTGTGCGCGGAACTGGAGCGGCGGGGCTGGGTCCGGGAGGTGACGGCGGAGGTGTGGACCGGCGGGCTCGCACCGGTCGCCGACCTGGCCGAGGGCACCGGTGTGGTCCTGTCCCGGGAGGCGGACGAGGCGTGGCTGGCCCGGTACCAGCGCAAGGGCGTGAGCGACGTGGCCCTGCGGGTGCTGGGCGGGGGGCCGTCGGTGTGGTTCGCCGCCGTGCCCGGCTCGGACGCGGACGGCCCGGGTGTCCCGGCGGCGATCGGGCGGTGTGTCGTGGACGGGCGCTGGGCGTCCTTCGCGGCCGTCGAGGTCGACCCCGCGCAGCGGCGGCGGGGGCTGGCGACCGCCGTGATGGCCGCGCTGGCCCGGCGGGCGCTGGACGAGGGCGCGTCGGCGGCGTGGCTCCAGGTGGAGACGGACAACGCCGGGGCCAGGGCGCTGTACGCCGGAATGGGCTTCGCCGCGCACCACGCCTACCACCACTACCGGGAGCCCGGAGCCACCGGGACGGACCGGTAACCGACTGTCCCTCCCCACCTCGCCCCACCTCGTCTCGACAGCACTGTGAAAGGGCACGAGCCGGCCATGCGTCATCCTCATCCCCTCCAGCCCCCGTCGCCGGAACGTTCGGCCGAAGTGCGGCGTCGGTTCGCCGAGGAGGCGCGGTCCGAGCGGCCCGACCTGGCCACGCTGTGCCTGCTGATGGGCGCGGAGGCGGACGGGGCGCTGGACGAGGCGGGGCTGGACGCCGCGCAGGTGGAGCTGGACCGGCTGGCCGGTGAGCTGCCGTTCCGGCCGGGTACGCCGCGGGCCTGGGCCGAGGCGCTGCGGGACCTGCTCGGCGAGCGGTACGGGTTCCACGGGGTCGCCGCGGACTACCAGCGGCTGGAGTCGTCGTTGCTGCACGAGGTGCTGCGGCGGCGGCGCGGGCTGCCGATCCTGCTGTCGGTGGTGTGGCTGGAGGTGGCCCGGCGGGCGGGGGCACCGGTGTACGGGGTGGCGCTTCCGGGGCACTTCGTGGTCGGGCTCGGGGCGGAGCACGCGGCGGCCGGGGAGCGGGTGCTCGTCGATCCGTTCGACGGAGGGCGGCTGCTCGACGGGAAGGACGCGGAGGTGCTGGTCGCCGGGGCGACGGGGGCGGAGCTGCGGCCTTCGATGCTGGAACCCGCCGCGCCGTTGGAGGTGGTGTCCCGCGTGCTGAACAACGTCCGGGCGTGGGCGGCGGGGCGGCCGGAGCAGTCGGCGGTGGGGCTGTGGGCGATCGACCTGGCGCTGCTGTTGCCGGCGCATGCGGCCCGGTTGCGGTACGAGCGGGCGCGGTTGCTGGTGCAGCGGGGGGAGTTCCTGGCGGGGGCCGGGGAGCTGGAGGCGTACGCGGAGGTGGTGTCGGCGGTGGACGAGGCGGTCGCGGAGGAGCTGCGGGGCGAGGCGCGGGCGGCCCGGGCGATGCTGAACTGACCGTCGGTGGGGGTGCGGGCGGGGGCGGGGGCGCTTGCCCGCGCCGACAGTGCGCCGCACGGCCGTCGTACGACGGCGGGGGCGCCCGGCGGATCGCCGGGCGCCCCCGCCGTGGCGTGACGTCAGCTCGGGTTGGTGTCGATGACCGCCACCCGGTCGGTCTTGCTCTTCAGGGCCTGGCGCATGGCGCCGTAGACGTCCTGCGGGGTGACGGGCGTCTTGTCACCGTTGGCGCGGGTGATGAGCACGCCGTCGAAGGTCTGGCCGTACAGCTCCTTGAGGGCGTTCAGGTCGGGCTTGTCGACCAGCTTGCCGTCGACGGCCGTGACCCTGAGGAACTTCCACAGCGACTTCTCGGGGCTGAGCGGAATCGAGTGGGCCGGGTCCGTCTGCACGGTCACGCGGGCCGACATCGCCGGCTCGGCGAACTCCTTCATCATCCGGTCGACCTCGGCCTTGGAGACCGTGGGCTGCTTGGTGGTCGTCGGCACGTTCACCGCGGTGGCGGTGCCGGTCTCCACCTGGGTGCGGTACGCCGCCTGCACGGCCTCGGTCGACTTGGCGACGTCTATGCCCTTGCCGGCCTTGCCGTACACGGGGACGGCCTTGCCGGACTCGAACTTGATCGTGCCCTCGGTCACCGAACCGGCCCCGCCGGCGGCGTCCTCCAGGGCGGCGTGCAGTTTCTCCTCGTCGACGGGCATGACCGGTTCGACGACCCGCTTCTGGCCGAACAGGGAGCCGATCACGGACATCGGGTTGTAGTCGCTCGTCGCCGCGTCGCTGGCCGTGGCCTGGGTGTCGAGCTGGAGCCCCGCCTGGTCGGGCTTGAGGGAGACGGTGTCGCCGCCCACGGTGAGCTTCAGCGGCTTGGCCGCGCGGGCGCCGAGGGCCTTGTCCAGCTTCTCGACGGCGTCGTCCCGGGTGCCGCCGCCGATGTCGACGCCGAGCACGGTGGTGCCCTTGGGCACGTCGGAACGGTTCATGAGCAGGCCGGCGCCGTAGGTGACACCGGCGACGACGACCAGGCCGCCGACGAGCAGCGGGAGCTTCTTGCGCCCCTTCTTCTTGGCGGGCTTGGCGGAGCTCGCCGGGGGCGCGGAGACCGGCTCGGGCAGCTTGGGCGGTGTGTGCGGGAGCGGTCCGTCCCCGGACGCGGCCCGGAACGGCTCGTTGCGCCCGCCCGGTACGACGGGGATGCCGCTGGTGACGGTGTTGCCGGAGACGTTGTCCGGGTTGCCCATGCCGGGGGGAGCCGGCCGCTGCGGGGTGAGGATCGCGGTGTCGTCGCTGAGCCCGCCGCCGGGGCCGGGGCGGGTGGCGTCGGGACCCACCGGCCTGCCGGGACCGCCCGGACCGCCGGGACCGCCCGGACCGCCGAGGTTCCCGGGGCCGTGCAGGCCGTTCGGGGCGGCCTCTCGCTGCCCGCCCGGAGCTCCGGGGCGGCCGAGGTCGCCGGCCGGGGGCGGCGTCAGCCGGCTGTCGCCGGTGGCCGGGCCGCTCGTCGGACCGGCGGGGCCCTGGGGGCCGGTGCCGTACGGGGACTGCCCGTTCAGGCCGTTGTGCTGCCCGCCGGGGGCGCCGGGCCCCTGGTCGGTGCCGCGCTCCCCCGCGAAGTCCGGCAGGTCGTCGCGGCCCGGTTCGCTCCCGGCGCCGGCGCCCGGCCGGGGACCGTTGCCATTGCCGTTGCCGCCCAGCGGGCCGGCCGCCAGCGCCTCGGTCACGTCGAAGGAACCGGTGCCGCCACCGTGGCCGGGCGCCACGGGCCCGCCGGTCGCACCGGCGCGGGAGCCGCCGGGTGCGCTCATGGAGCCGACGACACCACCGGGACGGCCACTCCCGCCGCCCGGTCGCGCGCCGGCACCGGAAGCACCCGCGCCTCCCGCACCCCGGGTGCCCGGCGCACCCGGAGCCGCGGCGGGCGCCTGCGAACCGCCCGGCAGACCGGCCCCGTTGGTGGAGCCGCCGCCCTGAGTGCCCTTGCCCTGACCCGACTTGCGGGGCGCGAACCAGTCGCTGGTCGGCTTCTCCTCGGCGGACTGAGCGGGCTCGGCGGGAGCCTCGGGGGCGCCGCCCGCGGGCGCGGCGGCGCTCGATGCCGGCGCGGGCCGCTCACCCGTCGTGGTGGCCTCCGCGCCGTCGGCAGCGGCGTCATCGCCGTCCGCGACGGGCTTGCGCACGACGACCGGCGGAATGGGCCGCGACCCGGGGATGTTGATCCGGATCCGGGTCGTCAGCGTCGTCTCGGTCTTGCGCTCCTCCGGTCGCGTGGCCGAACGGCCCGCGTCCGCACCGGTGTCGGAAGCCGTGGGTGTCCCGTAGGGCGGGGTACCCGAGGGGTATGCGGCTCCGCCGCGCCCGTGGGGCCCGGAGGACGAACTGTCAGTTTCACGACTCAAGGCAGGTTCTCCCGATTGGCTCCGCCGCCCGTCACACCATCAGCGGGCGGCTCGGCGGCGCGCACCACCATACTGGCCACTTCTCACGCGTATCCCGGGACCGCCGGGGAAACCCACACGGGACTCGCACGCCCGCGGCACGGCGAAGCGGTACGTCACTTGCGAAGTCGGGCGGAGTCGCCGTCCGGTTGCCGTACCGGCGCGAGGGTGGCGCAGATCACAGCGACGGCGATCCCGCCGAGCAGGAAGAAGTAGGACCCGATGCCGGCGGCGAAGAGGAAGTCGCCCTCCGGCCGGCTGGTGGTGAGCAGCACCGCGGCGAGGGCCCAGCCGAGAGCGGGTGCGACGGCCCCGCCCCGGCGCCCCACGGCACGGCCCGCCCCGAGGCACAGTCCCGCCTCGGCGGCCAGGGCGAGCAGCAGCCCGCCCGGGAACCAGGCCGGCTGCAGCAGCGCGCCCGCGGCACCGATGACGGCACCGAGCACGAAGAGCCCCACGTACAGGAGGGCCCGGCCGGGCGAGGGCGGGCGCAGCGGCTGGGCGAGTGCGGAGCCCGCGGGCTCGTCGCGGCCGCTCACGGGGCCACCCCGCTCTCGGAGGTCGCGGTGATCCCGGCGAACAGGTCGCTCTCGCGTCCGTCGCCGGCGCCCCGTTCACCGCGCACCAGTTCGTAGTACTCGGTGGTGAGAAGGGGCTGGGCCAGGTCGTTGGAGAGGACGAAGTACGGTTCGGCGACCGTGATCTGGGTGGCGTGCGCGCGCATCGCGGCGGCCTTGGCGGCGGCGTACACGGTGCCGTCGCCATGGATCTCCGTGGTGACCAGGGCGTCGTCGACGACGCCCGGTACGTCCTCGATCTCGGCCGCCTTGTCGAACGGCAGTCCGGGCAGCTCGTCCCGGAGCCGGGCGAAGGCGTCCTCGAGGTGGGAGCGCGGCACGCGGTTCCAGTAGACCTTGGCGACGGGGCACCCGGCCCCGGCCGCCAGTTCCACCGCGCGCATGGCGATGCGGTGGGCCTGGATGTGGTCGGGGTGGCCGTAGCCGCCGTTCGGGTCGTAGGTGACGAGCACCTGGGGGCGCACCTCGCGGATGACGTCCACGAGCAGGGCGGCGGCCGCGTCGACGTCGGCCTGCCACAGGCAGCCGGGGTCGTCGTTGTCGGACAGGCCCATCATCCCGGAGTCGGCGAACCGCCCCGGCCCGCCGAGCAGGCGGAAGTCGTCGACGCCGAGCGCGCGCATCGCGTCCGCCAGCTCACCCCTGCGGTGCCCGCCCAGGGCGGCGCCGGACAGATGGGCGAGCTCGGGCGGAATGACCTCGCCCCGCTCACCGAGGGTGCAGGTCACCAGCGTCACGTGCGCGCCCTCGGCCGCGTACCGGGCCATGGTGACGCCGTTGTTGATCGACTCGTCGTCCGGGTGCGCGTGCACCAGCAGCAGACGCCGGCCGGGGAGATCCGTCATGCCCCCACCCTATGAGGCCCGGATCCCGTCCTCACGCCCGCACGGGCCGTACGGAACCGTCCAGGCCTTGTCCGGTGCCGGTCGGCACCGTCGTCGGCGTCGTCCCGGGTGGGGCACGCCGTGCGACGCGGGGGCGAGGAGGGGTGCGCCATGTCGGTGGACGCCGGGACGGGCCAGGTCGACGAGCCGGGCCGGGAGGTGGACCGGGACGACGACTGGGCCCCGGCCGTGATCACCACGGCGGGCCGGCGGCTCCGGCTGCGCCGGGAGGCGGCGGGGATGCGGGCTCCCGGCCTCGCGGCGGCGATCGGGTACGGGAAGGACCTCGCGCCGGCGCCCGAGGCCCGGGTCCGCTTCGTGGCCGGCACGGTCAGAAGTTGATGCTTCCGATCATCCCCGCGATGTTGGTCGTCAGCTCGCTGATCGTGGGTGCGATCGTCGAGGAGGCCAGATAGAAGCCGAGAAGCATGCACACCACCGCATGCCCCGCCTTCAAGCCTGACTTCTTGACGAGCAGGAAGACGATGATCGCCAGCAGCACAACCGCCGAAATCGAGAGTGCCACGGCGGCTCACCTCCAATGGGCCCAGGGTCACGGGGGGTCGGTCGCAGTCGGAGCTCGGGGCAGATAAATCCACGCAGCGGGCACCTGGTTGATACCCACTATGTGCTAGTGATCATAACTATCCGTACGCGCGCATCTCTCGGCGCACGGCCGCACAAGGGGGCGCATGGCCAATATGGTCAAGGCATGACGACCGAGTCCGACTCCTTCCCCAAACGGCACGCCCGCACCCAGCGGTTCACGCTCGGCGCGCCGCGTTCGTTCACCGTGGCACCCGATGGCTCACGGGTCACCTTCCTGCGCTCCGGCACCGGTACGGACCGGGCCAACGCCCTGTGGATCCTCGACGTCGAGAAGGGCGGGGAGCGCGTCGCCGCCGACCCGCGCGCCCTGCTCGGCGGCGCCCGGGAGCGTCTGTCGCCCGAGGAACGGGCCCGGCGTGAGCGCAGCCGCGAGGGCGGCGCCGGGATCGTCGGCTATGCCACCGACGCGGCGGTCGAGCTGGCCTCCTTCGCGCTGTCGGGGCGGCTTTTCGCGGCCGAGCTGCGGGTCGGCACCGCACGCGAACTGCCCGTCCCCGGGCCGGTGATCGACCCCCGCCCCTCCCCCGACGGCCGGCACGTCGCCTACGTCGCCGGGGGCGCCCTGCGCGTCGTGGGCGCCGAGGGGGACGGCGACAGGGCGCTGGCCGAGGCGGACGGCGAGGGCGTCACGTACGGGCTCGCCGAGTTCATCGCGGCCGAGGAGATGTCCCGCAGCCGGGGCTTCTGGTGGAGCCCGGAGTCGGACCGGCTGCTGGTGGCACGCGTGGACGACACGCCGGTGCAACGCTGGTGGATCTCCGACCCGGCCCACCCCGAACGTGATCCACACCACGTGCGGTATCCGGCGGCGGGCACCCCGAACGCGGACGTACGGCTGTTCGTCGTCGGTCTCGACGGGGGGCGCACGGAGGTTCTCTGGGACCGGGCCCGGTATCCGTATCTGGCGCGAGTGCACTGGTCAGCGGCTGGCGCACCGCTGCTTCTCGTACAGGCGCGCGACCAGCGCAGCCAGCTCTACCTGGCGGTGGACACCGAGTCCGGCACGACGCGGATGGTGCACGCCGACGAAGATCCAACTTGGCTGGAACTCTTCCCCGGCGTGCCCTGCTGGAGCCCCTCGGGGCAGCTGGTGCGGATCGCCGACGAGGGCGGGGCGCGGGTGCTGGCCGTCGGTGAACGTCCGCTCACCGGCGCCCAGTTGCATCTGCGGGCGGTGCTGGACGTCGGCGCCGACGACGTGCTGGTCTCCGCCTCGGCGGGCGAGGAGGCGGCCGAGGCGGAGATCGGCGAGGTGCACGTGTACCGGGTGAACGAACTCGGTGTGGAGCGCCTGTCGCAGGAGCCCGGCGTGCACTCGGCGGTACGCGCGGGGGGCGTGACCGTCCTCGTGTCCGCCACCCTCGACCGGCCCGGGGCACGGGTCCAGGTGCTGCGGGACGGGAAGCCGGCGGCGACCGTCGCCTCCTATGCGGAAGACCCCGGTTTGTCCCCGCGCGTGACCCTCACCCATGGGGGCGCACGGCGTGTCCCGTGCGCCGTGCTTATGCCAACGGACTACCACGGTGACACCCCCCTCCCCGTCCTCCTCGACCCCTACGGTGGTCCGCACGGCCAGCGCGTCGTCGCCGCGCACAACGCCCACCTCACCTCCCAGTGGTTCGCCGACCAGGGGTTCGCGGTGGTCGTCGCCGACGGGCGGGGCACTCCGGGGCGCTCGCCCGCCTGGGAGAAGGCCGTCAGGGACGACGTGGCCGCCGTCGTGCTCCAGGACCAGGTGGACGCCCTCCAGGCCCTCGCCGCCGACTTTCCGCTGGACCTGGACCGCGTCGCCATCCGGGGGTGGTCCTTCGGCGGCTATCTGGCCGCGCTCGCGGCGCTGCGACGGCCGGACGTCTTCCACGCCGCCGTGGTGGGCGCCCCGGTCACCGACCTCAGGCTCTACGACACCCACTACGAGGAGCGCTACCTCGGCGACCCCCGCGAGCAGCCGGACGTCTACCGCCGCAACTCGGTGATCGACGACGCCGGACTGGTCGACGCCGCCGAGCCGCACCGGCCCATGATGGTCATCCACGGGCTGGCGGACGACAACGTGGTGGTCGCCCACTCGCTGCGCCTGTCCTCGGCGCTGCTGGCCGCCGGGCGGCCGCACGAGGTGCTGCCGCTGTCCGGTGTCACGCACATGACCCCGCAGGAGTCCGTCGCCGAGAACCTGCTGCTGCTCCAGGTGGACTTCCTCAAGCGGTCGTTGCCCGGACCGGCGTAGGTCACGCGTCCTCGGCGTCCTCCCGGTGCGAACCGCCCGGGCCGCGGCCTCCGGGCGGCCCGGGCGGCCCGGCCGTTCCGGTCTCCTCCGGCGGCACCACCCGCTTCTCCTCCGCGAAGTGGCACGCCGAGTCGTGGGCCGCGGGTCCGGAGACGCCCCGGAACTCGGCGGGCACCGCGAGCGCCGGCACCTCCAGCGCGCACCGCTCCCGCGCCTTCCAGCAGCGGGTGCGGAAGCGGCAGCCGGAGGGGATGTTGGTCGGGGACGGCACGTCGCCGGACAGGATGATCCGCTCCCGGTGTTCCCGGGCCTCCGGGTCGGGCACCGGCACGGCGGACAGCAGCGCCTGGGTGTAGGGGTGGGTCGGGTGGTCGTAGATCTCCGCGTCCCGGCCCGTCTCCACGATGCGGCCCAGGTACATCACGCCGACCCGGTCGGAGATGTGCCGGACGATCGACAGGTCGTGGGCGATGAAGATGTAGGACAGGTCGAACTCGTCCTGGAGGCGGCCCATCAGGTTGATCACCTGGGCCTGCACGGACACGTCGAGGGCCGAGACCGGCTCGTCGGCGACGATGATCTCCGGCCGCAGCGCCAGGCCGCGGGCGATGCCGATGCGCTGGCGCTGGCCGCCGGAGAACTGGTGGGGATAGCGGTTGATGTACTCCGGGTTCAGGCCGACCACGTCCAGCAGGTCCCGGACCCGCTTCCGCCGGTCGCCCTTGGGCGCCACCTCGGGGTGGATGTCGTACGCCTCGCCGATGATGTCGCCCACCGTCATGCGGGGGTTGAGGGAGGTGTACGGGTCCTGGAAGACCATCTGGATGTTCCGGCGTACGGACTTCAGGGCCTTGCCGGACAGGCGGGTGATGTCCTCGCCCTTGTAGCGGATCTCGCCGGCCGTCGGCCGTTCCAGGTTGACCAGCATCTTGGCGACCGTGGACTTGCCGCAGCCGGACTCGCCGACGATGCCGAGGGTCTCGCCGCGGGCCAGCTCGAAGTCCACGCCGTCGACGGCCTTGACCGCGCCGACCTGCTTCTTGAAGAGGATGCCGGAGGTCAGCGGGTAGTGCTTGACCAGGCCGCGGACTTCGAGGATCGGCTCGGTGGTCTCAGCCATGCAGGCACTCCCTCCAGAAGTGGCAGGCGCTGCCCCGCCCGGCGTCGGACTCCGTCACGTCGTACAGGGGCGGTACGTCGGTGCGGCAGACGTCCCGGGCCATCGGGCAGCGGGGGTGGAAGGCGCAGCCGGGCGGGATGCGGGTGAGGTTGGGCGGCAGGCCCTTGATGGCGTAGAGCTCCTGGCCCTTCTGGTCGAGGCGGGGGATGGATTCCAGGAGGCCGCGGGTGTAGGGGTGGGCGGGGGCCTTGTAGATGTCGTGGACCGGGGCCGTCTCCACGATGCGGCCCGCGTACATGACGGCGATCTTGTCGGCGACGTCGGCGACCACGCCGAGGTCGTGGGTGATGAGGATCAGCCCCATGTGCAGCTCGCGCTGGAGTTCCGCGAGCAGGTCCATGACCTGGGCCTGGACGGTGACGTCGAGGGCGGTGGTCGGTTCGTCGGCGATGATGAGCTTGGGTTCCAGGGCCATCGCCATCGCGATCATGATGCGCTGGCGCATGCCGCCGGAGAACTGGTGCGGGTACTGCTTGACCCGCTCCCCGGCGGCCGGGATGCGCACCCGGTCCATCAGCTCGACGGCCTTGGCGTGGGCGTCCTTGCGGGACATGCCGCGGTGCACGGTGAACATCTCGGCGAGCTGGGCGCCGACGGTCAGGACGGGGTTCAGCGAGGACAGCGCGTCCTGGAAGATCATCGCCATTTCGGCGCCGCGGACCTTCCGGCGTTCCTCCTCCTTCAGCTTCAGCAGGTCCCGGCCCTCGAAGAGGATCTCCCCCGCGGTGACCCTGCCCGGCGGGATGTCGAGGATGCCCATGACCGTCTGGGCGGTGACGGACTTGCCGGAGCCGGACTCGCCGAGCACCGCGAGGGTCTCGCCGGCGTCCACGCCGTAGCTGACGCCGTTGACGGCCTTGGCGACGCCGTCGCGGGTGTGGAACTCCACGTGCAGGTCGCGCACTTCGAGCAGCATGCGGTCGCTCACCTCAGCTTCGGGTCGAGGGCGTCGCGCACCGCGTCGCCGAGCATGATGAACGCGAGGACGGTGATGGCGAGGGCTCCGGAGGGCCAGAGCAGGGCGTGCGGGGCGTTGCGCACGTAGGGGGCGGCGGAGGAGATGTCGATGCCCCAGGAGACGCTGGGCGGCTTGAGGCCGACGCCGAGGAAGGACAGGGTCGCCTCCAGGGAGATGTAGGTGCCGAGCGCGATGGTCGCGACGACGATGACGGGGGCGACGGCGTTGGGCGCGATGTGGCGCAGCAGGAGGCGGGAGTTGGAGGCGCCCAGCGCCCGGGCCGCCTGGACGTAGTCGTTCTGCTTGGCGGTGATGACGGAGCCGCGGGCGATGCGGGAGATCTGCGGCCAGCCGAGCAGCACGATGAAGCCGATGACGGGCCAGACGGTGTTGCTGGTGATGACGGAGAGCAGCACGAGACCGCCGAGGACGACCGGGATCGCGAAGAAGATGTCGGTGATGCGGGACAGGACGGCGTCCCCGGCGCCGCCGAAGAATCCGGCGAGGCCGCCGAGGACGCTGCCGAGGACGGCGACGCCGAGGGTGGCGAGGATGCCGACCGCCACCGAGGTGCGGGCGCCGTAGACGGTGCGGGTGTAGACGTCGCAGCCCTGGCCGTTGAAGCCGAACGGGTGGCCGGGCTGGGAGCCCTCCTGGGCCTTGGCCAGGTCGCACTTGAGCGGGCTGCCGGAGGCGATCAGGGACGGCCACAGGGAGATGACGATCAGGAAGAGGATCACCAGGGCCGAGATGATGAAGACGGGGTTGCGGCGCAGGTCGTGCCAGGCGTCGGACCACAGGCTCCGCGGCTTCTCGCGCGGGTCGGCGCCGTCGGGGCCCGGCGGCTGCTCCAGCGTGACCGCCTCGCTGGCGCCGAGGTCCATCGTGCCGCCCATGCCGGTGCCGGCGACGGCGCGTTCGGGCTCGTAGGGTTCCTGATCAGGCATAGCGGATCCTCGGGTCGAGTACGGCGTACAGGAGGTCGACGACGAGGTTGGCGACGAGGAAGACGAGGACCAGGACGGTGACGAAGCCGACCACGGTCTGGGTGTTCTGGCGCAGGATGCCCTGGTAGAGCTGGTAGCCGACGCCGTGGATGTTGAAGATCCGCTCGGTGACGATGGCGCCGCCCATCAGGGCGCCGATGTCGGTGCCGATGAAGGTGACGACGGGGATGAGGGAGTTGCGCAGCAGGTGCCGGGTGATGACCCGGTGCCGGGGCAGGCCCTTGGCGATGGCGGTGCGGACGTAGTCGGAGCGCCGGTTCTCCGCGATGGAGGTGCGGGTCAGCCGGGTGACGTACGCCAGCGAGACCGAGGCGAGGACCAGGCCGGGGACGATCAGCTCGCCGAAGGCCGCCTCGGAGGAGACGGCCGGGTCGATCCAGCCCCACTTGACGCCGAGCAGCAGCTGGAGCAGCAGGCCGGTGACGAAGGTGGGGACGGAGATGACGACGAGGGTGAGGAGGAGTACGCCGGTGTCGACGGGGCGGCCGCGGCGCAGGCCGGTGACGACGCCGAGGACGATCCCCACGATGATCTCGAAGAGGATCGCGACGATGGTCAGCCGGATGGTGACCGGGAACGCCGTGCCCATCAGCTCGGTGACCGGCTGGCCGTTGAAGGCGGTGCCGAAGTCGCCGGTGAAGACGTTGCCCATGTAGGTGGCGTACTGCTGCCACACGGGCTGGTCGAGGCCGAACTCGTGCCGCAGCTGCGCGGCCGTCGCCGGATCGCACTCCCGGTCGCCGCACAGCCCCGCGATGGGGTCGCCCATCACGTTGACCATCAGGAAGATCAGCAGCGTGGCCCCGATGAAGACCGGGATCATCTGGAGCAGCCGCCGGACGACGTAGCGTCCCATGGAGCCCGCCCCCTCAGCCGACCTTGATCTCGTTGTAGACCGGGACGCTGAACGGGTTGAGCTTGACGTTGGAGAGCCGGTCCGAGTAGCCGGCGCTGCCGTTCTGGTACCAGAGCGGGATGGCGGCCATGTTGTCCCGGACGACCTCCTCGGCCTGCTGGAAGGTCTTGACGGCCTCGGCGGTGTCGGTCTGGCCGTTGGCCTTGTCGACCAGGTCGTCGAACTTCTGGTTGGACCACTTGCCGTCGTTGGAGGAGGCGTTGGTGTAGTAGAGCGGCTGGAGGAAGTTCTGGATGAGGGGGTAGTCCATCTGCCAGCCGGCGCGGAAGGGGCCGCTCATCTTCTGGTCGGTGATCTGGTTGCGGAAGTCCGCGAAGGTGCCGACCGGGTTGCCGGCGCAGGCGCGGTCGTTGTCCAGGGCGTTGTTGATGGAGTTGCAGACCGCGTCCACCCACTGCTTGTGGGAGCCGGTGTCCGCGTTGTACGTGATCTTGACCTGGCCGCCGGGGAGTCCGCCGCCCTCCTTGACCAGCTTCTTGGCCTCTTCGGGGTTGTACTCGCAGGCGTCGCCGCACAGGCCCGGCTTGTAGCCGCCGTCCTTGCCGAGGACCGGCGAGGTCCAGTCGGTGGCCGGGGTGCGGGTCTGCTGGAAGATCGTGTCGGTGATCTGTTTGCGGTCGATGGCCATGGACAGGCCCTTGCGGACCTTCTCGGAGCCCGACTTGTTCCAGTCGTCGTCGTAGAACGGGAAGGCGAGGGTCTGGATGATGCCGGCGGGCGTGTTGATGTACCGGTCGCCGAGGTCGTTCTTGACGTTCTTGAGCTGGGAGGCGGGCACGTCGTCGACGAGGTCGAGGTTGCCCGCGATCAGGTCGGTGTAGGCGGTGTTGTTGTCCGTGTAGACCTTGAGGTCCACGCCGCCGTTCTGCGCCTTGTCCGGGCCGGGGTAGTCGTCCCACTTGCGCAGGGACATCTGCGAGCCTCGGGTGTAGTTGTCGACCTGGTACGGGCCGTTGCCGACGGGCTTCTTCAGCCAGGCGTCGTGGTCGTCGAAGAACGCCTTGGGCAGCGGTGCGAAGGCCGGGTAGCCGAGGGTGTCGGGGAACGTGGAGAACTTCTGGCTGAGCTTGATGGTGAAGGTGCGGGGGCCGGTCACCTTCAGCCCGGAGAGCGTGTCGGCGCTCTGCGAGCCGCTCTCGGGGTGCACCTTGTCGTAGCCGTCGATGTAGGCGAAGAAGTAGGCGTTGCGCTGGTTGTTCTTCAGGCTCGCGCCGTAGTTCCAGGCGTCCACGAAGGACTGGGCGGTGACCTTCTCGCCGTTGCTGAAGGTCCAGCCGTCCTTGACGGTGACGGTGAAGTTCTGCGAGTCGGAGGTCTCGATCTTCTCGGCGAGCATGTTCTGGGCCTCGCCGCTCTCGGGGTCGTACTTCTTCAGCCCCCGGAAGATCATGTCGAGGACCTTGCCGCCCTG
This sequence comes from Streptomyces sp. CCM_MD2014, assembly GCF_000772045.1. GTDB lineage: Bacteria > Actinomycetota > Actinomycetes > Streptomycetales > Streptomycetaceae > Streptomyces > Streptomyces salinarius. The sequence goes on from NZ_CP009754.1 coordinate 3,161,179, forward strand.
CACCTCGTTGGTGTTGGCCGGCTCCAGCGGGTTCTGGGGGTCGCCCCAGGAGGAGCTGAGCACTCCGCCGCCGTCCCCGCCGCTGCCGCCGTCCCCGCCCCCGCCGCCGCAGGCCGTCGCCGCGAGGACTACCGCCGCCGCGCAAGCGGCCCATTTGGCGTGCGTGGCTCCGCGCATGGAGTGCCTCCTCGTGCCCTGACTCGTCCGGCTCGTTCGCTGACTCGTCCGCTGATCCATTACCGGTCAGCATCAGGGCAAAAGGTGCACCTCGCACACGCATACCTCCCTTTGGAGGAACCCGACACCCGCGGTGCGGCGGTCGGGGCGCCGACGAAAGCCGGTCCGCTCCGCCGCCGTAAAGGATCTTGAACGGTCGACGCAACGGATCTTCACCTTCCGATACGAAACCGTTGGATTACGAACCTCCGGTGTACGCATTCCGACCACTCCACGTCCGCATAACGAACGCCTTGCCCGATTTGCGAATTTAGCCCGATGTAAAGCACGGATCGATCACGAGGCGCTACACGCGTAACTACGGAATGACCAAGGCAGGGTAAAGAAGGTAAAGAGAAAGTCAACTCGAGTCAGTTTTTATTGACCTTGAACGAATTGCGTTGAAAAAGTCCGGCGTAGCCCGTAGGGGGACGCCCTGCGGAGTCATCAGACCCTCCTCTGGGCCAGGAGCACCATGACCCCCCCAACTCCATCAGCGGCCGCCCCGCTCGAGGTGACCGACGAAACCGTCGACAAGTCACCCACGCCCGCCACCCCCAAGGGCAGCGAGAGCCGTTCGCCGGGCCGACTGGCCTGGAAGCGCTTCAAGCGCGACCGCACGGGCGTCATATCGGCGTGCATCGTGATCTTCTTCTTCGTGATCGCGCTCGCGGCGCCCCTCATCGCCAAGCTGTACGGCAAGGACCCGTACACCACGTACGCCAGCCAGCGACCCGAACTGCTCGACGCCTTCTCCTACCCGGCCGGCCCCAACGGCGGTATGAGCTCGGAGTTCTGGTTCGGCATCGAGCCGCAGCTCGGCCGGGACGTGTTCACCTTCCTGCTCTACGGCATCCGGACCTCGCTGGGTCTCGCGCTGGCCGCCACGGTGGTCACGGCCATCCTCGGCGTCGTCATCGGCACCACGGCGGGCTACCTCGGCGGCAAGACGGACTACTTCGTCGGCCGGGTCATCGACATTCTGCTGTCGTTCCCGTCCACGCTGTTCTTCATCGCGTTCATGCCGGTCATCTACGGCCTGTTCGTCGCACCGGACGAGAACATTCCGACCTCTCTGCGCGCCATCTCCCTCATCATCGTGCTGTCCGGCTTCGGCTGGGCCTCCCTCGCCCGACTGCTGCGCGGTCAGGTACTCGGGCTGCGCGAGCGGGAGTTCGTGGAGGCCGCGAAGGTCACGGGAGCGTCTCCTTGGCGCATCGTCTTCAAGGAACTGCTGCCGAACCTCTGGACTCCGATCATCATCCAGACCACGCTGATGCTGCCGATGTTCGTCACCGCGGAGGCGGGACTGGCATTCCTCGGCGTCGGCATGATCGACCCGACGCCGGACTGGGGCGTCATGATCCAGCGCGGCGCCCAGTTCTACACCGAGGACCTCACCTTCATGCTCTTCCCGGGCCTTTCCATGGTGATCTTCGTCCTCGCCTTCAACCTGCTCGGCGACTCGGTGCGCGACGCGCTCGACCCGAAGACCAAGCGCTGATCCGTTCTGTCCCCGGTCCGTACACAGGAGTCCGGCCGGCCATCTCCGTCCCGTATGACCACCCTTGGTAGGTTCACCATGGCTTTCTCCCGCAGAAACTTCCTCATAGCGACCGGTGTCGTCGCGGCCTCCTCCTCGGTCCTGACCGCCTGTGGCGGCAGTGACAACAAGGGTGGCGGCGGCAAGAGCGAGGCCCCGAAGGTCTCCGGCTCCAAGGCCGTCGAGATCCTGGTCGGCACGAAGGCCGACTCCACCGGTCCGGCGCCCGAGGTCAAGGGCGCGGTGAAGGGCGGGATCGTCCACTCGCTCGACCAGTTCGACATGGACCACATGGACCCGGCGCAGATCTACGTCTCCACCGAGGGCGCCATCACCGTGCCGATCATGCGCGGTCTGACCGGCTACAAGCTCGACGACAAGGGCGGCTGCACCCTGGTCGGCGACGTCGCCACCGACGCCGGCACGGTGAAGGACGGCGGCAAGACCTGGTCGTTCACCATCAAGGACGGCGTGAAGTGGGAGGACGGCTCCGACCTCTCCATGGACGACGTCCGCCACACCTTCGAGCGCCTCTTCGCCGACTTCGTCACCGAGGGCCCGCGCTACGTGCAGCAGTTCCTCGTCGGCGGCGACAAGTACAAGGGCCCGTACGAGGGCAAGCACCTCGACTCCATCGAGATCGACGGCAAGACCATCACCTTCCGCCTCAACGAGCCCCGCGCCGACTTCAACTTCACGCTGGCCATGCGCGGCTTCTCCCTCGTGCCCAAGGCGAAGGACACCAAGCAGAAGTACGACCAGCGCCCGTTCTCCTGCGGTCCCTACAAGATCAAGGAGCGCAGCGTCGGCAAGTCCCTGACCTACGTGCGCAACGAGCACTGGGACCCGAAGACGGACGCGATCCGCAACGCCTACCCGGACGAGTACCGCTTCCGGTTCGGCTACCAGCCGCTGGCCGCCACCGACCGCTTCATCGCCGACTCGGGCGAGGACCAGCAGGCCATGGCGATCTTCAACGAGGTCGCGCCGGAGCGCATCGCCAAGGTGCTCACCGACCCGAACCTGAAGAAGCGCGTCCTCACCGCGGTCGACACGGTCACCTACTACTGGCCGATCAACACCACCCGCATCAAGGACGTCAAGGTCCGTCAGGCCATCAACTGGGCCTGGCCGCACCAGCAGCTGCAGACGATCCGCGGCGGCGCCTCCTCCAGCGAGCTCGCCACCACGATCCTCAGCCCGGTGACCCCCGGCTACCAGGACTTCGACCTGTACGGCGTCGAGAAGAAGCCCGGCGGCGACCCGGAGAAGGCCAAGGCGCTGCTGAAGGAGGCCGGCAAGGTCGGCCAGAAGCTGGTCATCGCGTACCAGACCTCGGACAACGCGCTGAAGCAGGCCGTCGCGATCAAGAACGCCCTGGAGGCGGCGGGCTTCAAGGTCGTCAACAAGCAGCTCGACAAGTCGACCTTCTACACGCAGATCGGCAAGATCGACAACGGCTACGACCTGTTCGCGGCCGGCTGGAGCCCGGACTGGCCGAACGGCTACTCGGTCTTCTACCCGTGCTGGAGCGGCGAGAACATCGGCAACGGCCGCAGCAACTACGCCCAGCTGGACGACCCCAGCGTGAACAAGGCGATCAACGCCGCGTCCAAGATCGAGGACGCGGAGGAGGCCAACAAGGCCTGGGGCGCCATCGACCGCCAGATCATGGAGCTCGCGGCGGTCGTGCCGGACTACCACTCGATCCGCAACTGGATGTACGGATCGAAGATCGGCAACGTCGTGTTCGACTACGGCAACACCTGCATCGCGCTCTGCAAGCTCTACGTCAAGAAGTAAGCGCGCAGACGCACAGGGGGGCGGCCACCACCCTTATGGCCGCCCCCCTGAGGCCCACCCCCCTCTCACCCCGGCGACGGCGCCCCGTCCGGAAAGTCACGCCCCATGTTCCGCTTCCTAGTCCGCCGAGTCTTCGGTGCGTTGGTCATCCTGCTGATCATCAGCGCCATCACCTTCTGGCTCTTCTACGCCGTACCGCGCGACCCCGCCATGATGTCCTGCGGCAAGAACTGCACGCCGGAGAACCTTGAGCAGATCCGGAAGAACCTGGGCATCGACGAGTCGATCGTCATGCAGTACTGGCACTGGCTCTCCGGCATCTTCGCGGGCCGCGACTACGCCGGCTACGGCTACTGCGACGCGCCGTGCCTCGGCTACTCGTTCGCCAACAGCCAGCCCGTCTACGGCACGATCATGGACCGGCTGCCGCTGACCCTCTCGCTCGCCTTCGGTGCGGCCGTCTTCTTCCTGATCATCGGCATCGGCGCCGGCATGCTCGCGGCCTCGAAGCAGGGCAAGTTCCTGGACAAGTTCGCCAGCTCCGTGTCGCTGCTCGGCTCCTCGCTGCAGATCTACTTCGTCGGCTACATCGCGATGTTCTTCCTGGTCGGTGAGCTCGGCATCCTCAGCCAGCCGTCGTACACGCCGCTGACCGACGACCCGGTCGCCTGGGTGTCCGGCCTGCTGCTGCCCTGGCTGGTGCTGTCGATCATCTTCACCGCCAACTACACCCGTATGACGCGCTCCCAGATGGTGGAGCAGCTCAGCGAGGACTACGTGCGCACCGCGCGGGCCAAGGGCCTGTCGAAGCGCAACGTCTTCTTCCGCTTCGCCTGGCGCGGCGCGATGGGCCCGATCGTCACCATCTTCGGCGTCGACCTCGGTGTCCTGATCGGCGGCGCCATCATCACCGAGACGACCTTCAGCCTCCAGGGCATCGGCCGGCTCGCGATCGAGTCCGTGTTCAAGAGCGACCTGCCCATGCTGCTCGGCGTCACCGTGCTGGCGGCCGGCGCCATCGTGATCTTCAACATCATCGTCGACGCGGTCTACGCCCTCATCGACCCGCGGATCCGGCTCGCCTGACCTCCGCCGTAGTCGCCACCTCCCACCGCCCCACCCGGCTACCCCCCGCATCACCTCCTGGAGCGTCCCCGTGACGAGCACCGAACAGCAGCCCTTCCTCTCCGTCAGGGACCTGAAGGTCCACTTCTCCACCGAGGACGGCATCGTCAAGGCCGTCGACGGGCTCTCCTTCGACCTCGCCAAGGGCAAGACGCTCGGCATCGTCGGCGAATCGGGCTCCGGCAAGTCGGTCACCAACCTGACGATCCTGGGCCTGCACGACCGGGACCACACCTCGATCGAGGGCGAGATCCTCCTCGACGACAAGGACCTCCTCACCGCCACCGAGCGGGAGCTGGAGCGGTTGCGCGGCAACAAGATGGCCATGATCTTCCAGGACGCGCTGGCCTCGCTGTCGCCGTACCACACCATCGGCAAGCAGATCGGCGAGACGTACCGCAAGCACACCGGCGCCTCCAAGAAGGAGGCCCGGGCGCGGGCGATCGAGATGCTGCGCCGGGTGGGCATCCCGCAGCCGGAGGTCCGGGTGGACGACTACCCGCACCAGTTCTCCGGCGGTATGCGCCAGCGCGCGATGATCGCCATGGCCCTGGTCTGCGACCCCGAGCTGCTCATCGCGGACGAGCCGACCACGGCCCTCGACGTGACGGTCCAGGCGCAGATCATGGACCTGCTCAAGGACCTCCAGCAGGAGTTCGGCACCGCCATCGTCTTCATCACCCACGACCTCGGCGTCATCGCCGACATCGCGGACGACGTCCTGGTGATGTACGGCGGCCGGTGCGTGGAGCGCGGGACGAAGGAAGAGGTGCTGCGCGACCCGCAGCACCCCTACACACTGGGGCTGATGAGCTCCATGCCGAGCCTGGACGGACCGGTCGACGTGCCGCTGGAGCCGATTCCCGGCTCGCCGCCCTCGCTGCTCAACCCGCCCACCGGTTGCCGGTTCCACCCGCGGTGCGCCTTCGTCGAGAAGGTCGGGGGCGGGCTGTGCTCCTCGGAGCAGCCGGTGCTCGCGGTCCTCGACGGCCGCGGGTCCGCCTGCCACCTGCCCAAGGAGCAGCGCAAGGAGCTGTTCGCCGAATCTGCCGCAATCCGGCACAACTGACGTACAAGAGACAGGACTTCACCATCATGAGCAACGCGGAAACGCTCCTGGACGTCAGCGGCCTGACCAAGCACTTCCCGATCAAGGGCGGCTTCCCGATCTCCCGCACGGTCGGTGCGGTCCGGGCCGTGGACGGCCTCGACTTCACGGTGGGCGCGGGCGAGAGCCTGGGTCTGGTCGGCGAGTCCGGGTGCGGCAAGTCGACAACCGGCCGGCTGATCACGCGCCTGCTGGAGCCCACCGGCGGCAAGGTTCTCTACAAGGGCCAGGACATCACGCACGCGGGGCGCCGGGCGCTCGCGCCGATCCGGTCCGAGATCCAGATGATCTTCCAGGACCCGTACGCGTCCCTCAACCCGCGCCAGACGGTCGGCAAGATCATCTCCGGTCCGATGGAGATCAACAACATCAACCCGGCCGGCGGCCGCGAGAAGCGCGTGCGCGAGCTGCTGGAGATCGTGGGTCTCAACCCCGAGCACTTCAACCGCTTCCCGCACGAGTTCTCCGGCGGCCAGCGCCAGCGCATCGGTGTGGCCCGGGCCCTGGCCCTCGACCCGAAGCTGATCGTGGCCGACGAGCCGGTCTCCGCGCTCGACGTGTCCATCCAGGCCCAGGTCGTCAACCTGCTGCAGAAGGTGCAGCGGGAACTGGGCATCGCGTTCGTCTTCATCGCCCACGACCTCGCGGTCGTACGCCACTTCTCGCAGCGCGTCGCGGTCATGTACCTGGGTAAGATCATGGAGATCGCCGATCGCGACGACCTCTACGACAACCCGCGTCACCCCTACACGCGCGCCCTGCTCTCCGCCGTGCCCGAGGCCACGGTGGAGGACACGCCCCGCGAGCGCATCCGGCTCGTCGGCGACGTGCCCTCGCCGATCAACCCGCCGTCGGGCTGCCGCTTCCGCACCCGCTGCTGGAAGGCGACGGAGAAGTGTGCGTCCGAGGCTCCGCCGCTGGTCCAGGTGGAGGGCAACAAGGCCGGGCACCTGACCGCGTGTCACTACCCCGAGACGGATGACGTACCCTCTCCCCGTCTCACCAAGAGCCCCGGGGCGGCCGCCTGACAACACCCCTTTTCTGTCGGCACCGCCCCCGGAAGGGATCGTCCAAGGCCCATTGACCCGAGCCCGGACCGTCCGCTTCCAGGGAACCGAGGGCCCGCGCCTCCCCGGCGCGGGCCCTCGGTCTGTCCCGCTGCGGCGGTGTCAGTCCTTGCCCGGGTCCTCCAGCGCGGTGAGCGCCGGGTCCAGGACGATGTCCTCGTCGCGGGCCGCGGTCGTCGGCTCCTCCGGGAAGTGGCAGGCGGTCAGGTGGCCCTCGTGGTTGCCTTCGAGGCGGACCAGGGGAGGCACCTCGTTCGCGCACTTGTCCTGCGCCTTCCAGCAGCGGGTGCGGAAGCGGCAGCCGGAGGGCGGCATGATCGGTGAGGGGACGTCGCCGGCGAGGCGGATGCGCTCGCGGTCCTCCGGCTCGTCGACCGTCGACACCTCGGGCACCGCCGACAGCAGGGCGTGGGTGTAGGGGTGCCGGGGCCTGCTGTAGATGGAGACCCGGTCGCCGACCTCGACCACCTTGCCGAGGTACATGACGGCGACGCGCTGCGAGAAGTGCCGTACGACGGCCAGGTCGTGGGCGATGAAGAGGAAGGCGATGCCGAGTTCCTGCTGCACCTTCTGCAGCAGGTTGACGACCTGGGCCTGGATGGACACGTCGAGCGCGGAGACCGGCTCGTCGGCCACGATCAGCTTCGGGTTGAGGGCCAGGGCCCGGGCCACACCGATGCGCTGGCGCTGGCCGCCGGAGAACTCGTGCGGGAAGCGGTTGAAGTGCTCGGGGTTGAGACCGACGAGTTCGAGCAGCTCGCGGACCTTCTTGTCCCGCCCGCCCTTCGGGTCGATCCCGTTGACCTCCATGGGCGACTTGATGATCGTTCCGACGGTCTGCCGGGGGTTCAGCGAGGAGTACGGGTCCTGGAAGATCATCTGGATCTCGGACCGGACGGGCGCCAGCTGCCTGCGCGAGGCGTGGCTGATGTCCCGGCCGGCGTACTCGATCTTCCCGCCGGTCGGTTCCAGGAGCCGGGTGATGAGCCGGCCCGTGGTGGACTTGCCGCAGCCCGACTCGCCCACCAGGCCGACGCTCTCGCCCGCGCCGACGGTCAGGTCGACGTCGTCCACGGCCTGGACGGCGCCGACCTTGCGTTTGATCGGGAAGCCCCCGTAGACCGGGAAGTGCTTGGTCAGACCCTGGACCTTCAGCAGTACCTCGGGCGACGCGGAGGCCGGGCCCTGCTGTGCGGGAAGGGTGAGTTCGTCGCTCATGTCTCGGTCTCCCTAGCGCAGCCGGGGCTGGATCTTGTCGATGAAGATGGTCTGCTTCTGCTGCGCCGTCAGGTGGCAGGCCGCGGCGCGTCCCTCGCCGAGTGGGGGGCGCACCGTGGCGCACCGGTCGCCGCCCACCTCGCCCGAGAACGCGCAGCGCGGGTGGAAGGGGCAGCCGGACGGCGGGGTGAGCATGCTGGGCGGCGATCCCGGGATCGGGCTGAGCGGTTGGTCGAGGCTGCCGCCCAGGCGCGGCATCGAACTCAGCAGGCCCCAGGTGTAGGGGTGCCGCGGGCTGCGCAGCACCTCGGCGGCGCTGCCGCGCTCCACGGCCCGTCCCGCGTACATCACGAGCAGGTCGTCGGCCATGTCGGAGATGACGCCGAGGTCGTGGGTGATGAAGACGATGGCCGAGCCGAACTCCTGTTGCAGGTCCTTGAGCAGGTCCAGGATCTGCGCCTGGACGGTCACGTCCAGGGCGGTGGTCGGCTCGTCGGCGATCAACAGGTCGGGGTCGCAGACCAGGGCCATGGCGATCATGGCGCGCTGGCGCATACCGCCGGAGAACTGGTGCGGGTAGTCGTCCACCCGGGACCGCGGCTGCGGGATGCCGACCTTGGTCAGCATCTCGATCGCCCGTGCCCGCGCTTCCTTCTTGGAGGCGCCGGTGTGCTTCATGTACGGCTCGGCGATCTGCCGGCCCACCGTGTAGTACGGCGACAGCGCGGTCAGGGGGTCCTGGAAGATCATGGCGACCTTGTTGCCGCGGAGCTTCTCCAGCTCCTTCTCGGTCGCCGTGACCAGTTCCTTGCCGTCGAGGACGATCTCGCCGTCGACCGTGGTCGTCTTGGGGTTGTGCAGGCCGAGCACGGTGAGGTTGGTGACGGACTTGCCGGAGCCCGACTCCCCCACGATGCCGAGGGTCCGGCCGCGCTCGACGTCGAAGGACAGGCCGTCGACCGCCTTGACGATGCCGTCCTCGGTGGAGAACCGCACCCGGAGGTCGCGGACCGAGAAGAAGGACTCCGGCCCGGTGGGGGCCGGCGTGCCTTCGGTCCTGGTCGAAGTGGTCACGGATTTCTCCTAGCTGAGCCGCACGCGCGGGTCGATGTAGGCGTAGGCGAGGTCCACGACGATGTTCAGGATCAGGATGAAGAAGGCCCCGAACAGCATGACGCCCATCGTCACCGGCAGGTCCTTGGTCAGCGACGAGTCGACCGCGAGCCGGCCGATGCCGGCGAGGTCGAAGGTGAACTCCGTGACCACCGCCCCGGACAGCAGCGCGCTGAGGTCCACGCCGAGAATGGTGACGATCGGGATCAGCGAACCGCGCCAGGCGTAGCGGAAGAAGACGTAGCGCTGCTTCATTCCCTTGGCCCGTGCGGTGCGGACGTGCTCCTCCTGAAGCTGTTCGATCATGGTCGAGCGCGCCATACGGGTGTACTGGGCGGTGAAGATGGTGGCCATCACGCACCAGGGGATGATCATGCCGACCATCCAGGCGATCGGGTTCTCCGTGAACGGCTCGTACCTCGGGTTGTCCATGATCCCCGACTGGTAGACGAAGATGCCGAGGACGATCGGGCCGAGGAAGTAGATCTGGAACGAGCTGAGGACGATCGAGGCACCGCTGACGGCCTTGTCCACGACGGTGCCGCGCTTCCAGGCGGCCAGCAGACCCGAGCCGAGGCCCAGGAACAGGAAGATGACCAGTCCGCCGAGCGTCAGGGAGAGGGTGAGCGGGAACCGGTCCAGGATCGAGTCCCAGACGAACTCTCCGGTGTCGAAGGACACCCCCAGGCACGGCGCGGAGCAGTGCCCCTGGCTGAAGTCCCGGCCGTTCACGATGCCCGCCATGAACTCCCAGAACTGGGAGGTGATGGGCTTGTCGAGACCGAGGTTCTCGCGGATCACTTCGATGTTCTGCGGGGTGCAGTTTCGGCCGCAGGACAGCTCGGCGAAGTCCTGCGGGATCGTATAGAACAGGAAGAAGGTGAAGGCGCCGATCAGGAAGATGATCACACATGCGCCGATCAACCTGCGAACGAGGAACTGAAGCATGGCAGGTGGATGCTCTCTTCGGGAACGCGACGGCGGACGGAGACGACCCCCGTGGGGGTGCGCCCCGGTCGGCGCGCACCCCCGCGGTCAGCCGGGCCGGCGGGCTACGGCTGCTTCAGGTACAGGTCGTTGATGTCGATGTAGCTCGACTCGTTGCTGTACCGGGCACCGCCGATGTTCGATCCGTAGAGCTGGATCTGCTTGGAGTAGTAGACCGGGGCCGCCGGGTTGATCTCCTCCACGATCCGGTGGTGGGCCTCCTCCCAGGTCTTGGCCGCCTCCTCGGGCTCCTGCGTCAGGGCCTTCTTGATCAGCGCGTTGACCTCGGCGTCGTTGATGTGCGAGTAGTTGGACGCGCCGTCGGCGACCAGTTCACCGTCGTAGACCGGGGTGATGACCGTGGAGGCGCTGGGCCAGTCCTGGCCCCATCCGGTCATGTAGAGGTCGTACGGGTTCTTCAGCTTGCCGACCTGCTCGTAGAAGCTGGCCCGGTCGATCTCCTTGGCCTGGACATCGAAGCCGATCTTCGCCAGGGCGTCCTTGATGATGACCATCTGGGCCTGGCCGCGCGGGGTGTTGGAGTAGGCGTAGGTGAGCTTCGTGCCCTCCTGGACACCCGCCTCCTTCAGCAGCTGCTTGGCCTTCTCCGGGTCGCCGTTGGGCTTCTTGAGCTTGCCGAACGGGTCGTACTTCGGGTCGAAGTTCGGCAGGGTCGGCGCGAGCAGGCCGCCGGCGACCTCGCCGCCGTAACGGCCGCCGTCCGCCTGGACCATGGACTCGTTCGGGATCGCGTAGGTGATCGCGTCGCGGACCTTCTTGTCCTTCAGGCGGTCCAGGTTGAAGGTGAGCTGCCACACGTAGACCTGGTAGCCCTGGATGGTACGTTTCTTCGTCGCCGGGTCGCTGATGACCTTCGACATCTGGGCCGGGTCGACCGAGTCCGTGAACTGGATGGCGTTCTTGGCCTCGCCCTGGTCGGCGATGAGCCGCTTGGTCTGGCTGGCCTGGTCGATGGTGCTGGTGAAGTTGTAACCGTCGACGTACTGGTGCCGCACCGAGTCCGTCTTCGGGTCCCACTGGTCGTTCTTGACCAGTTTCATCGACTTGCCGGGTTTGTACTCGGCGATCTTGTAGGGGCCGAGGGACGCGGGGGCGTCGTCGTACTTCTCCTTCGTGTCCCGCTTCTCGGGCACGATGGCGTAACCGGCCATGGCGAGGGCCTGCGGGAGGTCCGGGCGCGGCTGGTCGAAGTGGAAGACGACCGTCTTGTCGTCCGGCGTCTCCAGCACCGAGTCCGGCAGGTGCTTGCCCTTGTAGGGGCCGTCCGGCAGCGCCTTGCGGTAGTCGTTGCCGGAGAGCCAGGACTGGATGTAGGTCGGACCGTCGAAGATCACCTTCGAGTACAGGCGCTCGATGCTGTGCCGGACGTCCGCCGAGGTGATGGCGTTGCCCTGGTCGTCCTTGATGTTGTCCTTGAGCTTGTACGTCCAGGTCTTGCCGCCGTCGGAGGACTGGCCGGAGTCGGTGGCGAGGTCGCCGACGACCGTCAGGTTGCCCTTCTCGTCCTCCTGGTAGTTCGTCAGGCCGCGGTGGATCAGGTTGGCGAACTGGCCGGCGTCGCTGACGTAGATCTGGCCCGGGTCGAGGTGGGTCAGGTCCGACTGCATGTACACGTTGATGAACCCGCCGGGCTTCGCGCCGGGGACGTCCTCGGCCGGACCGTTGGACGCGGCGGCGTCGCCGTAGGACACGGGGTCCTGCTGCTCGGCGGCGTCCTTCTGGTTCTTGGCGTCGCTCTTGCCCTTGCCGCCGCCGTTGTTGTCGCCGGAGCAGCCGGTCAGCACCAGCGCGCCGGCCACGATGGCCACGGCTATGGCGCGCGTCGTGCGCGTGGTGCGGGTTCTGATGGGCTTCATGATGCCGATCCACCTGCCTGTCGATAGTTGTCCACGAGTGCTGCCTGACGGTCCGGAAGCCCGGCACGGGGGTGGCAGCGCCCCCACCCACCAATGGACGGTTAGCGTCCGGTCTTGGGGTCGAATGCGTCCCGGACGGAGTCGCCGAGAAGGTTGAAGGAGAGGACGAAGACGACCAGCGCCACTCCCGGGAAGAACATGAACATCGGGTCCTGCTCGTACACGTCGGCACCGATGGCGAACATGCGGCCCCAGTCCGGGGTCGGTTCGACGAAGCCCACACCGATGTAGGACAGGAAGGCGATGGACAGGATGGTGCTCGGGAGGATGTAGGTGGCCTGCACCAGGATCGGTGTGACGATGTTCGGCAGGATCTCCTTGCGCACGATGCGCCAGGGAGAGGCCCCGGACACCTTGGCCGCCTCCACGAACTCCCGCTCACGCAGGGTCAGTACCGATCCGCGCACCAGCCGGGCGAGCCCCATCCAGCCGAGGAACCACATCACCAGGGTGATGGCCACGGCTCTGAGGTAGGTGGGGGTCTCGTCCTGCGGGGATACGAACATCGCGGTCACGACGGGCATGAAGGCGATGAAGAACAACTGCTGCGGGAAGGCCAGGAAGAAGTCGGTGACGCGCCCCAGCCAGTAGTCCACCCGGCCGCCGAAGAAGCCGCTGACCATCCCGATGAGCACGCCGGTGACGACGCAGAGCGTGGTGACGAGCACGGCCATGTACAGGGAGGTGCGCATGCCGTACAGCAGCATGGTGAACACGTCGCGGCCCAGCTTGGGTTCGACGCCGAACCAGAAGTCGCCCGACATGCCGCCGAACGAGCCCGAGGGCATGGCGAAGTCGTCCAGGAGGAAGGGGTATTCGGGCTCCCGGGAGTACAGCGTGTAGGGGTTCTTCCCGTACGCCTTCGCGATGAGCGGGGCGAGTGCGGCGACGACGAAGTAGAGGAGCACGACGCAGGCGGAGACCACCCCGGTGCGGTCGCGTTTGAACCGGAGCCACATCAACTGCCCTGGTGACCGGCCTTCGTGACCCTTCTCCTCCCCCGTCTTGGCGGGCTTGGGAGCATCGTCGGCGACGGCTGCGGTTCCGCCGTCCTCAATGTCGATTGGACTTGTCACAATTCGTCCGTTTCACAGGTGTGGGTGTGCCGAACCGGCGACTGGCGCGGGGTGTGCGCCATCGCGGTACGGATCATGAAGAAGCGTCGGGACGTTCCGGAGGACACCGGAAACCCGCAGCCGGACGCGCGTAGCCGGATGCCCGGACTTCAGCGGCCGGCCCGCTCCTCAGAGTCGGTCGCCGTCCGACGGTGCGCAGTTGCGGGCGACGGACCGTGTGACCCACCTGGTGTTCGTGACACCGCGCATGGGACTCCTCCTCATGACTCCACGTGTTCACCGACAGGAGGGGGCGTTCATCCGGCTTCCGACACCCCTGACGGAAGCTCAGCCGACCCCTGGTGCTCGTGAGTCGGGCACTGTCCCCACAGCGCTTGACCCATTGACCCGAGCGTTACGCGGCTAACTATCTGCCATGAGCAGAAGAACCGACCACCGTCTTTAAATCTCAATTCAGTCACAGCTCAGGGGTGGATCTTCCAAAATCTGGACAAACCGTTCGGGACGAGAAGACCGCGAAACGGACGTGTTACATGGGTATCGGGCGTCGCTCTCCGCGTTTCGGACACAAGGCGCCTCCCGGAGGGTCATCGCGGGGCCTCCGGCGCTCGGAAAACCAGTTGAAAAAGCCCGGGCACCCCCACGATGGGGGCACCCGGGCTCCGTTGTGTGCCGCCGTGCGGCAGCCGGATCAGCCGTGCTTGGCGCGGCTCGCGGCGCGGGCGCGCTCGCGGGCGTCCAGGTTCACCTTGCGGATGCGAACGGCCTCCGGGGTCACCTCGACGCACTCGTCGTCGCGGCAGAACTCCAGCGACTGCTCCAGCGAGAGCTTGCGCGGCGGGACGATCGACTCGGTCACGTCGGCCGTGGACGACCGCATGTTGGTGAGCTTCTTCTCCTTGGTGATGTTGACGTCCATGTCGTCGGCGCGGGAGTTCTCGCCGACGATCATGCCCTCGTACACCTCGGTGCCGGGCTCGGTGAAGAGCACGCCGCGCTCCTGGAGGTTCGTCATCGCGAACGCGGTGACGGCGCCGGAGCGGTCGGCGACCAGCGAGCCGTTGTTGCGCGTCGTCAGGGTGCCGAACCAGGGCTCGTGACCCTCGTGGATGGAGTGGGCGATGCCGGTGCCGCGGGTCTGGGTGAGGAACTCCGTCCGGAATCCGATCAGACCGCGCGAGGGCACCACGAACTCCATGCGGACCCAGCCCGAGCCGTGGTTGGACATGTTGTCCATCCGGCCCTTGCGGACGCCCATGAGCTGCGTGACCGCGCCCATGTGCTCCTCGGGCACGTCGATCGTCATGCGCTCGACGGGCTCGTGCACCTTGCCGTCGATCTCGCGCGTGACGACCTGCGGCTTGCCGACGGTCAGCTCGTAGCCCTCGCGGCGCATGGTCTCGACCAGGATGGCCAGCGCCAGCTCACCGCGGCCCTGCACCTCCCAGGCGTCCGGCCGGTCGGTGTCCAGGACGCGGAGCGAGACGTTGCCGATCAGCTCGCGGTCCAGGCGGTCCTTGACCTGGCGGGCGGTGACCTTGCGGTCCTTGACGGCCGCCTTGTTGTCCGCGCCCTTGCCGGTGGCGCCGCGGCCGACCAGCGGGGAGGTGTTGGTGCCGATGGTCATGGAGATCGCGGGCTCGTCCACCGTGATCAGCGGCAGCGGGACCGGGTTCTCCTGGTCGGCCAGGGTCTCGCCGATCATGATGTCGGGGATGCCGGCGACCGCGCAGATGTCACCGGGGCCGGCCTTCTCGGCGGGCTTGCGGGTGAGCGCCTCGGTCATCATCAGCTCGGAGATCCGCACGTTCTGCACGGAGCCGTCGCGCTTCATCCAGGCGACGGTCTGGCCCTTCTTCAGCTCGCCCTGGTGCACGCGCAGCAGCGCGATGCGGCCGAGGAAGTTGTCGGCGTCCAGGTTGGTGACGTGCGCCTGGAGCGGGGCCTCGGCGTCGTAGGTCGGCGCCGGGATGTAGTCCAGGATCGTCGAGAAGAACGGCTCCAGGCTGGTGGAGTCGGCGGGGACCGTGCCGTCCTCGGGCTTGGTGAGGGAGGCGACGCCGTCGCGGCCGCAGGCGTAGACGATCGGGAACTCGATCTGCTCCTCGTCGGCGTCCAGGTCGAGGAAGAGGTCGTAGGTCTCGTTGACGACCTCGTCGATCCGGGCGTCCGGGCGGTCCGTCTTGTTGATGCACAGGATGATCGGCAGCCGCTGGGCGAGCGCCTTGCGCAGCACGAAGCGGGTCTGCGGCAGCGGACCCTCGGAGGCGTCCACGAGCAGCACGACACCGTCGACCATCGACAGACCGCGCTCGACCTCGCCGCCGAAGTCGGCGTGGCCGGGGGTGTCGATGATGTTGATCGTGATCGGGTCCCCGCCGTCCTTCGGGTGGTACTTCACCGCGGTGTTCTTGGCGAGGATCGTGATGCCCTTCTCACGCTCCAGGTCGTTCGAGTCCATCATGCGGTCGTCGACGGAGTCGAGCTGGTGCGCGGCGAAGGCACCGGCCTGCTTGAGCATTCCGTCGACGATCGTGGTCTTGCCGTGGTCGACGTGGGCAACGATGGCGACGTTGCGGATGTCGTGACGCGTGGTGGACGCGGTCATATGAGGCGTACTCCCGGAGGGTGTGATGACGGCCCTCGCGGACGTCCGTGTCACGCGGGCCTGCCGGGCGGTACATGCCACGGCCTCACCCAATGGTACGGGGCTCCGGAGACTGCGGCTTGCCGGGAGGGTTCAGGAGGAGGAGGCGGACGAGGAGGACGACGTGGACGGGGCGGAGGGACGGGAGCCCTGGGCGCCCTTCTTGAGGAAGCCCATGTCCTCGTAGACCGGCGTCTCGAAGCCGAAGGCTCCCGCGTTGGCGAGGTTCTTGCGGGCCACCGTCAGCTCGGGGCGCTGGTAGAGCGGGATGGAGCCGGCCGCGGCCCAGATCCGCGAGTCCGCCTTGCGCAGCAGGTCCCGGGCCTCCTTCTGGTCCAGGGTGGTCATGGCCCGGTCGAAGAGCTGGTCGACCTGGTCGGTGCCGACCCGGGTGTAGTTCTGCGCGACGTTCAGGGAGCCGTCGGCGGCCGGGACGGGCTTGGCGTAGATGGGGCGGGCGTCGGTGGCCGGGAAGGCGGAGGCGGGCCAGGAGTAGAGCGCCAGGTCGTACTCGCCGGCGGCGATGTGGTCCTTGAAGTAGCTCTCGTCCGGCACCTTGGTGATCTCGGTGCCGATGCCGATCTCCTTCAGCATGTCCGTGATGCGGTCGGCCACGGTCCGCAGGGTCTCGGAGCCGGGGCCCGAGGGGAGCACGAAGCGCAGGGTGAGTGCCTTGCCGTCCTTGGCGAGCGGGGCCGCCGCCGAGCCGGCGGGGGCCGCGGTGCCCTTGGGCGCGTAGGCGCCGGGGGCGCCGCCCTGAGCGGTGTTCTTGCCGCTGCTGTGCTTCTCGCCACTTTCCAGGTCGGCGCCGTCGTCGCTCTTGCGCTCCGCGTTCTTGTTGTCCTCGCCGACGATGTACGTGCCGTCGTCGTCGCCCTCGGACTTCTTCTTCTCCTCGTCCTTCTCGTCCTTCTCGGCGCCGGCCGCCTTCTCGCCGTCCTTCTTCACCGGGCCGCCGCGCACCCACCCTGCGTCCGCGAGCAGGGCCCGGGCCTCCTTGGCGTTCTGCTCGCCCAGCGCGCCGCTGCCGTCGGCGTAGGCGGGCTGGCCGGACAGGGCGAGGTGGCTGCCGACGGGCTCGGCGGGCAGGCCGAGCGGCTTCAGCACCGCCTCGGCCAGCTTCTCGCGGTCCAGGGCGCGGGCCACGGCCCTGCGGACGCGTTCGTCGGCGAGGGGGCCGCCGGAGCCGTTGAGGGCGAGCTGGGTGTAGGCGGGTTCCAGGGACTTGCGGACCTCGAAGCCGCTCAGCGCCTTCTGCCGGCGTGCGGCCTTCGCCTCGGCCTCGCGCCGCTCCTCGCGGGCGAGGATCTCCTCCTCGGCGGCCTCCTCGTCGGAGCCGTTGGCGACGGCCCAGGAACGCAGCGCCTCGGCGGCGGACCCGCCCGGGGCGCCCGCGGCCGGGGAGCCCTGCGGACCCATCAGCGGGGCGCCGGTGGCCGGGTCCCGGGGTGCCGCGGCCAGGGTGACCTCGTCGGCGGTCTCCGGGTCGATCTCCGCGAGGTCGAGCTTGCCGGCGACCAGTTCGGAGACGCGCTCGTCGCGGGGTACGGCCCGCAGCACGATCTTGTCCAGCTTCGCCGGCTCGCCCCACCAGCGCGGGTTGCCGGTGAGGACGACCTGGTCGGCCTTGGTGTCGACCTTCTTGACCGTGAAGGGCCCGGCGGTGACCTTGAGCGACCGCCGCGCGCCGTCGTTGAAGGCGTCGGGGGTGCCCGTCACGTCCTTCGGGTACAGCGGCGAGAACAGGGCCTTCCAGTCGGCGTAGGGCCGGCTGAAGGTGACCTTGACCTCGAGGTCGTTCGCGCCGCGCTCGATCTTCTCGATGCGGTCGTAGCCGGCGTTGCGGGCGGTCCAGTAGGCGCTGTCCTTGCCGGACAGGGCGCGCCACTGGGCGGCGAAGTCCGCGGCGCCGATCTCCCGGCCGTCGCTCCAGACGGCCTGCTGGTTCAGCTTGTAGACGACGACCTGCTTGGGCTCGGTGTCGACGACCTCGGCCGACTCCAGGTAGTCGGGGTTGCGCACCGGACTGCCGTTCTCGTCCATCCGGTACATCGAGGGCAGCACGGCCTGGGCGACGCGGGTCGTGGTCGCGTCGGCGTCCGACTGGAAGGTGTTCAGCGTGTCCGGTACGGAGTCCACGGCCCAGCGCAGGGTGCCGCCGTCGGAGACGGAGGCGCGGGTCGCGGCGGCGACGTCCTGTGCGGCGAGCGGCTTGCCGGCCGGGTCCTCGGAGGTGCAGCCGGCCAGCGCGGGGACCGCGAGGACACCCGCGGAGAGGAAGGCGACCGAACGCATGACCGCGCGCGGTCCGACGCCGACGTGGGACATCTCTGCTACCTCCGGAAGGCCGCGTTTGCTGCGTGGTGCCGTATTTGCCGTATGTGCGGTATTCAAGTTGATCATTTGTATCCGGACGGGGATGCGGCCACTGAAGGGGAAACGGTTCGGCCACGCCGGGAGACACGGCGACGACGGTGCGTAAGCTCACCCGTGCGGCTCAACACCACCCGCGCTGCGCCGACACGCCCCGGCCAATCGGTGCACGTCCCTTCCCAGCGACCGGTGTGACGCGCGACACTCTCAGGCGCATGCGCGTCGCCCCCGAGCCCGGCCCGGCGACTGTCTGCCGTGTCCGACGGAAGTGAGGTCACGTCTTGTCCGTGCACGACGATCTGTCATCCGTGCAGCGCAGCCTCGACGAACTGGCCCGGACGGTGACCCGGCTGGAACAGCAGCTGGGCAGCGGCGGCCTGGAAGTCCGCCGGGTCCGCACCGACGCCGACCACCTGCGCGAGAGTCTCGCGCTGCTGCGGGCGGCGGCTGCCGCGCCGGACGCGCCGAAGCGTCCGGACCTCGTACCGATCCCCGACACGCCCTACGACGGCTCGCTGTGGACGGACTCGGACGACGAGGGCCTCGGCGCCCGCGACCGCCGCGCCCCCTGAACCCGACCCGACCGACCGGAGTCGCCCAGTGGCCACTGGTACGGAACCCCCAGCCACCGACCCCCGTACGCGTGGCGGCGTGCACACCCCGACGCGCGCCGCCATCCGCGCCCCGCACCTGCGCACCGACCGCTGGTGGCTGGCACCGGCCGCCACCGCGGCGGGCCTGCTGGCCTTCGTCGTCTACTCGACCTGGCGGGCCTTCGCGGGCGCGGACTACTACGCGGCCCCCTACGTCTCGCCCTTCTACTCCCCCTGCCTGGCGGAGAACTGCGAGCCGATGCGCTCGGGGCCCAACTGGGAACTCTTCGGCACCTGGTGGGGCATCTCCCCCGCGATCGTCATCCTGGTCTTCCCGCTCGGCTTCCGCCTGACCTGCTACTACTACCGCAAGGCCTACTACCGGGGCTTCTGGGCGTCCCCGCCCGCCTGCGCGGTGGCCGAGCCGCACAAGAAGTACACCGGCGAGACCCGCTTCCCGCTGATCCTGCAGAACGTCCACCGGTACTTCTTCTACGCGGCGCTCCTGGTCGCGGGCATCCTCACCTACGACACCGTGCTCGCCTTCCGCGACGAGCACTACGCGTGGGGGCACATGGGGCTCGGCACCCTGGTGTTCCTGGCCAACATCGTGCTGATCTGGGCGTACACCCTCTCCTGCCACTCCTGCCGGCACATCGTCGGCGGCAAGCTGAAGCACTTCTCGCGGCACCCCGTGCGCTACCGGATGTGGCAGCTGGCCGGCCGGCTCAACGCCCGGCACATGCAGCTCGCCTGGGCGTCACTGGTGAGCGTGGCGCTCGCCGACTTCTACGTGTACCTCGTCGCGTCCGGTGTCTTCGACGATCCGCGCTTCTTCTGATGAGTGAGGCCTTCTGATGTCCGTGGTCGACCGGCAGGAATGGGACGTCGTCGTGGTGGGCGCGGGCGGCGCCGGGCTGCGCGCCGCCGTCGAGGCCCGCGAGCGGGGCGCGCGTACGGCCGTGATCTGCAAGTCGCTGTTCGGCAAGGCGCACACCGTGATGGCCGAGGGCGGCATCGCCGCCTCCATGGGCAACGTCAACTCCGGCGACAACTGGCAGGTCCACTTCCGCGACACCATGCGCGGCGGCAAGTTCCTCAACCAGTGGCGGATGGCCGAGCTGCACGCCCAGGAGGCCCCGCAGCGGGTGTGGGAGCTGGAGACCTGGGGCGCGCTGTTCGACCGTACGAAGGACGGCCGGATCTCGCAGCGCAACTTCGGCGGCCACGAGTACCCGCGCCTCGCCCACGTCGGCGACCGCACGGGCCTGGAGCTGATCCGCACCCTCCAGCAGAAGATCGTCTCGCTGCAGCAGGAGGACTTCCGCGAGACCGGGGACCACGAGTCCCGGCTGAAGGTCTTCCAGGAGTGCACGGTCACCCGCGTGCTCAAGGAGGACCGCAGGGTCTCCGGGGTCTTCGGCTACGAGCGCGAGAGCGGCCGCTTCTTCGTCCTCCAGGCACCCTCGGTGGTGATCGCCACGGGCGGCATCGGCAAGTCGTTCAAGGTGACCTCGAACTCGTGGGAGTACACGGGTGACGGCCACGCCCTGGCGCTGCTGGCCGGGGCGCCGCTGCTCAACATGGAGTTCGTGCAGTTCCACCCGACGGGCATGGTCTGGCCGCCCTCGGTCAAGGGCATCCTCGTCACCGAGTCGGTGCGCGGCGACGGCGGGGTGCTGCGCAACTCCGAGGGCAAGCGGTTCATGTTCGACTACATCCCCGACGTCTTCAAGGAGAAGTACGCCGAGTCGGAGGAGGAGGGCGACCGCTGGTACGACGACCCGGACCACAACCGCCGCCCTCCGGAGCTGCTCCCCCGCGACGAGGTCGCCCGCGCGATCAACGCCGAGGTGAAGGAGGGCCGCGGTTCACCGCACGGCGGGGTCTTCCTGGACGTGTCGACCCGGATGTCCGCCGACGTGATCCGGCGCCGGCTGCCGTCGATGTACCACCAGTTCAAGGAGCTGGCGGACGTGGACATCACGGCGGAGGCGATGGAGGTCGGGCCCACCTGCCACTACGTGATGGGCGGGATCGCCGTCGACTCCGACACCGCCGCCGCCCGCGGAGTGCCGGGGCTGTTCGCGGCCGGTGAGGTGGCCGGCGGGATGCACGGCTCCAACCGGCTGGGCGGCAACTCGCTCTCCGACCTGCTGGTGTTCGGCCGCCGGGCGGGCCGGTACGCGGCCGAGTACGCGGCGGGGCAGACGGACGAGGGCACGCGCGCCCGGGTCGACGACGCGCAGGTCGACGCCGCCGCCGCGGAGGCGCTGCGGCCGTTCTCCGCCGAGGCGCACGAGCCCGCCGACGGCCCGCCGGAGAACCCGTACACCCTCCACCAGGAACTCCAGCAGACGATGAACGACCTGGTCGGCATCATCCGCCGCGAGGCGGAGATGAAGCAGGCCCTGGAGAAGCTGGCGGAGCTGCGGACGCGGGCCCGCCGGGCCGGGGTGGAGGGGCACCGGCAGTTCAACCCGGGCTGGCACCTGGCCCTGGACCTGCGCAACATGCTGCTGGTCAGCGAGTGCGTGGCGCGGGCCGCGCTGGAGCGCACCGAGTCGCGCGGCGGGCACACCCGCGAGGACCATCCGTCGATGGACCGGCGCTGGCGCCCGGCCAACCTGGTCTGCTCGCTGGCCGACCCGTCGGGCGGGCTCGCGGCGACGGACCCGGAGCGCGGCCGGATCGCCCTGGAGCGGCAGACCACCGAGCCGATCCGGCCCGACCTGCTCGCCCTCTTCGAGAAGGAGGAGCTGGTGAAGTACCTCGCCGACGAGGAACTGGAGGGCCTGTCCGAATGAGCGGCTACGAGGCCCGCTTCAAGGTGTGGCGCGGTGACGTGGAGGGCGGCGGCCTCGAGGACTTCACGGTCGAGGTGAACGAGGGCGAGGTGGTCCTCGACATCATCCACCGCCTCCAGGCCACCCAGGCCCCCGACCTCGCGGTGCGCTGGAACTGCAAGGCGGGCAAGTGCGGGTCGTGTTCGGCGGAGATCAACGGACGGCCGCGACTGCTGTGCATGACCCGCATGTCCGTCTTCACCCGCGAGGAGACGGTCACCGTCACTCCGCTGCGCGCCTTCCCGGTGATCCGGGACCTGGTGACGGACGTCGGCTTCAACTACACCAAGGCACGCGAGGTCCCGGCCTTCGTGCCGCCCGCCGACCTGGGGCCGGGCGAGTACCGGATGATGCAGGAGGACGTGGACCGCTCGCAGGAGTTCCGCAAGTGCATCGAGTGCTTCCTGTGCCAGGACACCTGCCATGTCGTGCGGGACCACGAGGAGAACAAGCCCGCCTTCGCCGGCCCGCGCTTCCTCATGCGCGTCGCCGAGCTGGACATGCACCCGCTCGACGCCGCCGCCGACACCGGCCTGGACCGGTCGCGCACCGCCCAGGACGACCACGGCCTCGGCTACTGCAACATCACCAAGTGCTGCACGGAGGTCTGTCCCGAGGGGATCAGGATCACGGACAACGCGCTGATCCCCCTGAAGGAGCGGGCCGTCGACCGCAAGTACGACCCGTTGGTGTGGCTGGGGTCGAAGATCGGACGGCGCCGGTCCGACCGGGCTTAGCGCACCCAGCCGTCCCGGTACTCCTTCCAGTTCGCGTCCGTGGCCGCGAAGTCGATGTACGGGGCGACGCCGAAGAGCTCGCGGTCGGCGTCGGTCCGGGACAGTCCGAGGCGGACGCCGCGTACGGCGGCGGCGACGGTCTCGGCGTGGCCCCAGTGGTCGAAGTTGCTCTCGTGGTAGAAGGGCAGGCCCATCAGCAGGTGGGTCGTGGGCGGGGTGACCTCGAGGGCGAGTGAGGTCTGCTGGGCCACGTAACCGCCGTAGGTGCCCTCCAGCGGCTGTGCGGTGTCGTAGGACATCACCGCGATCTGGTCGACGCGCCGGGCGACCTGGCCGAAGAACTCCTGCGACCACCACTTGGGGTGCTTGGTGAACAGCCCGAAGACGGAGTGGAGGGCCGGCAGCGGGTCGATCTGGTGGGCGGCCACGGAGAGTTGCGCGTCGCGGGCACGGGTGACGGCGCGTACGTCGTCCAGGAGGGAGAGGTAGTTCCGGTCGCCCGAGTGCAGCGGCTCCAGGTCCAGGTGGACTCCGTCGTAGCCCACGTCCAGGACCTGGCGGGCGGAGTCGACGACGGCGGCGCGGGTGGCGGCCTTGTCCAGGCGCATGCCGTCGGGGCCCTCGGTGGCCAGGACGTCGCCGAGGAAGGCCTGGACGCGGACGCCGGGCAGCTCGCGGTGCACGCCGTCGATCAGCCAGCGGGCCCTGGGGTAGAGGGACTCGGGCAACGTGCCGTCGTGTTCCATCGGGCCGGTGTGGACGTACAGGTCGCGGATTCCGGTGGTCCTGAGGCTGCGGGCCAGCGCGGTGAGGTCCGCGTCCTTCTTGCGGCCGTCGACCCAGGCGTGGCCGAGCCACATCGCGTCGCGGTCGCGGGTGTGGGTGCCGTCGGCCGGGTCGCCCATGTAGTTGATGCGAAGGGCGGTCTCGGCGGTGAGGAGGGGGAGGAGCAGGACGAGGAGGACGGTGAGGGCCGTCCGGCGGGTCCTGCGGAGCCGCTTCTTCTTCTCTGGTTTCCCGCCCGCACCGCCGGTGCCGCTTTCCTTGTCGCGTGCGGGTGGCCCTTGCGGGGGCTGATCGCCGTCGGCGGCCGTCGCCTCGGTCGTCGGATCGGGCTTCGGTTCGGCGTCTGTGCGGTCCGTGCCCTCCACGGTGTCCCCTCCCTGTGGTCCGGCCCCGGCTCGCACCGGCCGGAAATCGTGCATACGCTGCGAGCGTGTTGCCTGCGGGGACGACTCGAACCGGCGTTCCGGTTGCGGTCAGGGGTGTGCGGGGATGATCTCCGCCGATCTGGTGCCGCCCCTGGTCACGGCCGGGGCGGCCCTGCTGCTGGCCGGGTACGGGCATGTGCGCCGCACCCGGCGGACCCGTACCCGGACGACTCCGGGCCGGGTCAGAACAGGCTCAGCAGGGCCTCCGCCGGGTCGGTGAGCTGGGTGTCGGCGCCCGGCAGGGGCAGCTCGAACCAGACCGTCTTGCCGCGCGGCGTACGGCGTGAGCCCCAGGCCGCGCTGAGCAGGCCGACCAGTTGCAGGCCGCGACCGCCCTCGTCGGTGTCGCGGGCCCGGCGCCGGCGCGGCTGGACCAGGCCGGAGTCCCAGACCTCGCAGACCAGGGTGCGGTCGAGGAGGAGGCGGAGTCTGATCTCGCCCTCGCCGTAGCGGAGCGCGTTGGTGACCAGTTCGCTGACGAGGAGTTCGGTGGTGTCGACCAGGGACTCCATGTCCCAGGCGAGCAGCTGGGCGCGGGCGTACTCACGGGCGCGGCCGACGCTGCGCGGCTCGCGCGGCAGGGTCCAGTCGCCGACGGAGTCGCCGGGCAGGCCCTGGACGCGGGCCATCAGCAGGGCGATGTCGTCCTCGCCGTGGTGGCTGTCGAGGGTGTTGAGGACCTGGTCGCAGACGTCCTCCAAGGGCTGTGCGGGGTCGGTGAGGGCGCCCACGAAGGCTTGGAGCCCCTCGTCCAGGGGGTGGTCGCGGCTCTCGACGAGGCCGTCGGTGTAGAGGGCCAGCAGGGCGCCCTCGGGCAGTTCGACCTCCACCTCCTCGAAGGGCTCTCCGCCGACGCCGAGCGGCAGGCCGGGCGGCACGTCCAGCATCAGCGCGGACTCGCCGGGCTCGACCAGGACCGGCGGCAGGTGGCCGGCGTTGGCGAAGGTGCAGCGCCGGGTCACCGAGTCGTAGACGGCGTACACGCAGGTCGCCAGGTAGACCTCGGACAGGTCGGCCTCGCGGGGGCGGCGGGCGGCGCGGGTGGCCTGCTGGACTCCTCCGGGTGCGCCGAGGCCGCGGGCGATCTCGTCCAGGTGGCCGAGCACCTCGGCCGGTTCGAGGTCGAGCTGGGCCAGGGTGCGTACGGCGGTGCGCAGTTCGCCCATCGCGACGGCGGCGCGCAGGCCGCGGCCCATGACGTCGCCGACGACCAGCGCGGTGCGGTGCCCGGGGAGTTCGATCACGTCGAACCAGTCGCCGCCGACCTCGCTGGCCCGGCCGGTGGCCGCGTTGCCGGGCAGGTAGCGGCAGGCGATGTCGAGTCCGGAGGCCTCGGGATCGCCGGGCGGGAGCAGGGAGCGCTGCAGGATCAGCGCGCGTTCGTGTTCGCGGCGGTAGAGGCGGGCGTTGTCGATGCAGACGGCGGCGCGCGCGGCCAGTTCCACGGCGAGGTTGCGGTCCCGGTCGCCGAACGGCTCGCTGCCCTTGGTGCGGGCGAACTGGACGAGTCCGACGACCGTGTCGTGGGCCACCATCGGCACGGCGAGTGTGGACTGCACGAGGCCGCCGTCCTCGGCGGGGACGGTGCGCGGCCGGGCGGTGCGCAGGGCGTCCGCGCAGGGCGAGTTGAACGGGTAGTGGTGGACGGCGCCGAGTTTGACGCGTTCGCCCGTGCCGAGGAACGGGGCGTCGGACACGGCGCTGGAGAAGGCGACGCGGCGCAGTTCCGCGCTGCCGTCGGCGAGGCCGGGCGGGGTCTCGTCGCCCACCAGCAGGCCCTGGTAGAGGTCGACGGTGGCCAGGTCGCAGAAGCCGGGGACGACGACGTCGAGGAGTTCGCGGGCGGTGGTCTCCAGGTCGAGGGAGTTGCCGATGCGGGCGCCGGCCTCGTTGAGGAGGGCGAGGTTGCGCCGGGCGGCCGCGGCCTCGCGGGCGGCCTGGCGGCGTGCGGTGATGTCGGTGCCGAGCCAGGCGACGCCGATGGGCCGGCCGGAACCGCTGTGCACGCGGTAGAGGTTGACGGACCAGTGGCGGTGTTCCTCCGAGCCCGGCACGAAGCCCGTGACGTGCATGTCCGTGATGGACTCGCCGGTCTCCAGGACCCGGCGCAGGGTCGCGGAGACCCGGTCGGCCTCGGCGCGCGGCAGGTAGTCGTGGACGCCCTTGCCGCGGTGGTCGTCGGGGGTGCCGCCGAAGGTGGAGGCGAACCGCTGGTTGGCGCGGCGCACCCTCAGGTCGGGGTCGATCAGCAGGAACCCGAAGGGAGACTGGCCGAATATGGCCTGCGAGGCGGCGAGGTCGGTCTCGATGCTGCGCAGGACGCGGACGTCGACGACGATGCAGACGGCGGCCTTCTCCCCGTCCTCGGTGCGCGTCGGCATGACGTACACCTCGGCCAGCCCTCGCTGTCCGCGCCGGCCGCCCGCACGCGGCCCGGTCGTCCCCGCCGCGTCGTCCGGCGTCCGGGAACCGCCGGGTGTCCGGATGTCGTCCGGCGTCCGGAAGGGGACCACGCCGGTCCACTCCCGGCCGTCGAGGATCTCGGTCATCTTGCGCTGGCCGCGCTCGCGCAGGTCGGGGTCGATGAAGGTCTCGATCGGGTCGGTGCCCACGGCGTCTTCCGCCCGGATGCCGAGCAGTTGTTCGGCGCGCAGGCTCCACTGGTCGACGAGCCCGTCGGGGCCGATGGAGAAGGAGGCGACCTTGATGTAGTCGTAGATGGAGCCGGGCGGGCTGCTCTGCCACACCGCGTCACCGAGTGGCGCCTGGTACGACGGGCCCTCGGGCTCCGTGGACTCCGTGGGCGTCTCGGCCCTCGCTGGTATCTCGCTCACGCGAACCGTCCCCTCCAGCTCACCGCGTCCGGCACCGGTCACCGGAGGCGGCTGCCCGCAGTATCCAGCACTACGGCGCCGCACGACACGGTGTTCACGATCACAGCACGGTCCCGATGGTTTTCGGTCCGGACCGTGACAACACTTCCAGTCTTCTAACCAGCGGACACGGCATCGAATCACGCAGTTCCAAACTGCCAGTGGCCTGAACCGCTTGACGGTCCGAGCGTTGGGAGGAACGGGGTCATTTCGGACATCGACCGAGACGACGGCCACGGTGTGTCACGAAACCGTGGCGTCAGTGCGGCAGGGCGAGTTCGAACCACACCGTCTTGCCCGCCTCACCGGGGCGGGTGCCCCAGCGCCGCGTGGCGGAGGCCACCAGCTGCAGACCCCGGCCGTCCTCGTCGTCGGGGCGGGCGACGCGCTCGCGGGGCGGGTCGGGCAGCGGGTCGGACACCTCCACCAGCAGGACCCCGGCGGCTCCGGCGGGCCCGCGCACCACGCGGACGCCGATGGGCCCGGTGGCGTGCCGCAGGGCGTTGGTGACCAGCTCGCTGACGAGCAGGGCGGCGACGTCCACGACGCTGTCGAGTTCCCACTCGCGCAGGGTGTGCCGGACCAGGGAGCGGGCGGTCCGCACGGCGTCCGGTGCCGCGGGGAAGACCCACTCGGCGCAGTCACCCTCGTTGTCGCTCACGCCGATCACTTCCCCGGCCGACGACCCCCACCGGTGTCCCTTTTCATGGGGTTAATGGGCACATACCCCTTATCCGGGCCCGGTACCGCGCGTCGCGCCCCTCGTCTGGAGTCGCAGGTGTGCGAGCACCCGCTCGACGGCCGGCACGTCCTGCTCGAGCCACGGCACGTCCCAGACCTGTGCGGGGGTCAGCCAGCGCAGGGCGTCGTGGTCCTCGAGGGGTTCGGGGGCGGCGGATGAGGGGAGCAGGCGGGCGGTCCACACCTGGAGGACGAACGGCGCCCTGAGGGGCCACTGTCCCGGGACGCGCTCACCGGTCTCGGCCGCCACCCCGAGTTCCTCGCGCAGTTCCCGCACGAGCGCCGCCTCGGGCGTCTCACCGGCCTCGACCTTGCCGCCGGGCAGCTCCCACCGTCCGGCCAGTTCGGCGGGTGCGCTGCGGCGTGCGGCGAGCAGGCGCCCGCCGTCGACCAGGGCGGCGCCCACCACGATCCGTTCCGTCATGCGCCGGAGCCTACGGCCTGACCGGCCGACGGGCCCCGGTGGATCAGTCCGCCGTGCCCGTGCCCGCCGCACCGAGCCTTTCGATCCAGTAGAGCTGCTTGTGTCCGCGACCGTCGAGGGTGTCCGCGATCTTCTGGGCCTCGGCCCGGGTCGCGTACCTGCCCACGCGGTAGCGATTGCCGTTGTCGTCCTGCCGGAAGACCAGCCAGGGAAGAGTGACCCCGCTGTCGTTCATGGCGCCCCTCCGCCTCCCGTTCCCGCCGTCCACGGCATCCGCCGCGCCCCGCCCGCCAAGGAAACCGCAATCCGCATATGCCCGAGCCTACGCCCAACCTTCACGGAGCGAATACGACTTTGCACAAAGAGGTACGCAACCAGCCAGAAACGCAGGGGGCGCACGATGCGGAACGCGCCGTCTCCGCACGCCGATGCCTCCGGTCACAGGCATGCCGGGGTCGGGCCGAGCGACCTGCGGGAACGGCCGGATTCCGGCGCCGTGCGGAGGGCACCTGAGAGGCGACGGGCGTGCGAACGGATGTGCGTCCGGAGGAAAGAGGCGCGGGAGGCGCACGACGGGCGTGCGCCATCTCACACAGCGGGGCGGCGAACTCCCCCAGGTGGTGCGCGACTTGATGAACTACCTGACGGGCAGGTGGTAGGCCACCCGGTACCGGTCGGCCGGGACGACCACGTCAGCGGTCTCCACCGCGCGCCCCGAGGCGTAGAACGTGCGCTGGACGACCAGCACCACGTGTCCCGGTACGCCGCCCAGCGCGAGCAGCTCCTCGGCGAGGCCGGGGCGGGCGCCGACCTCCTCGGTGACGTTGTCGACGACGACGTCGATGGCGGCCATCCGCTCCACGACGCCCATGCCGCCGAGCGGCCCCTCCTCGGGCAGCATCACCGGCGTGCGCCCGGTCAGGTCCAGCGGCTCCCAGGAGGTGGAGAGCATGACGGCCTCACCGGCCTCCCGGAAGACGTACCGGGTGCACATCACCCGGTCACCGGGCTTGATGCCGAGCCGCTCGGCCACGGCGCCGCTCGCCTCGGCCTGCTCGCTGCGCGACTCCCAGGTGCCGCGCGCGTCGGCGTCGGCCTGCTCCTGCCTGAAGGGTGTGGCGCCACCGGCGGGCCGGTACCCGGAGCGGGCGACGCGCCTCGGGACGGGCCGCTCGCGCACATAGGTGCCGGAGCCGGAGCGTCCCTCGACGAGGCCCTCGGCCATCAGCACCTTGCGGGCCTCCAGGGCGACGGTGTCCGAGACGCCGTACTCCTCGCGGATCCGCGCCTGCGACGGGAGGCGCGTATGGGGCGGCAGCAGGCCGTCGGCGATCTTCTTGCGGAGATCACCCGCGACACGCAGGTACGCCGGCTGCTCACCGAATGTCACTGGCCGCTCCCATCAGGTTGTACAGACAGCAACAGCGTGGCAACCGTAGGTTCGGCCGGGCAAGCAAAGGCCAGAGAATCACTCGAAGTGATGACTTGTGCTGCCCGGGGGCTTTACGCAGGCACTTTCTCCCCGCTATGGCCGCCGTCACACCTCCTTGCCGGGGCTCTCTCCTCCGCCGTCACCGGGCTCCCCGTACTCCGGCGGCGTGGAGTCGAGGCCGAGGGACTCGCGGGCGGTCACCGTGGTGTCGCCGTCGATGAGCGCGTAGCCCTGGTAGAGGTGCTCGTAGAACGCGTCGGCGTCGGGGGTCACCTCCGCCGCGCCGAACTCCTCGCGTGCCGCCTCCAGGTCGGCGACCAGCTCGGTGACCTGCCGCTCGCTCGCGGACGGCCAGGTGTGCGCGCCCAGCATCCCGATCTCCTCGGTCAGCGCGTTCTCCACCCGGCCCGCCCAGGCCTGCTGCGCGACCGGGTCGTCCTCGAAGTACTCGTTCTCCGGCGTCGACTGCAGGGCCCCGTCCAGGACCCGGGCCGCCTCCAGGTACGCGAGCTGGTGTGCGTCGAGCGTCGTGCCGTCGCTGCGCAGCGAACCCGTCAGGCTCGCCCCCTCGTCCGTGCTGCCGAACAGGCAGGTGACCTCCCGGTCGCCCGACCGCCAGCTGCGCGCGGTCGGCGTCAGGTAGTACACGTCGACGTCGGCGGGCAGGGCCCAGGTGTCCATGGCGTACCCGCCCACCAGGCCGTAGCAGCGCGCGTCGGCCGCCGTGGTGACCGCGTGGTCGCCCGGGTAGGAGCCGCTGCCCGGCATGTCGAACACGGCGAACACCTCGCCGTCGTGCGGGCCTTGACAGGGCACCACGTCGACGTCGTACGTCACCCCCTCGAGGGAGCCGCCCGGCGTGGTGAAGCACTGGCCCTTCTCGAGGGAGTAGGCGGTCCCCTCGCCGCGTGCGGCGTCGCGGAAGCCGTCCCAGAAGTCGGCGGCGGCGCCCGTGGAGAGCGTGAGCACCCACAGGGCCAGCCCGACGGAGGACAGCACACAGCCGGCCACCGCGAATCCCTTGCCCCGTTCGCCGCGCTTGCGGATCCCGGCCAGCGCGATCAGTCCCAGCACGAGCCCGACCGCCGGCACGAAGCACAGGACCCCGAGCACGAACGCGGCGACGGCGAACCCGTTCACGGGGGCCGGCCGGGGGTACGGCCCGAGCGGATGACCCCACTGCGGGACGTACGGGCCCTGGGGGTACGGCCCTTGCGGACCCGGCGGAGGCGGTATCGACACGGGTGCCCTGCTCCTGTTCACGAGGGTGGTGCGGCGGCGGATGCGGCCTCGCGCATCGTAAGCGCGGCCGGAAGGGAGGGCGGGGCACGGACGCGGACTTGCAGGGCGCGGTCGTGCCGGGCGCGGACTTGCAAGGCGCGGTCGTACCGGGCGCGGTCGTGCCGGGCGCCGTCACTGCTTCCACAGCGGTCCGAGCGCCGCGTTGACCAGGTGGACACCTCCGAAGGCCACCGCCCGGCCCGCTCTCCCGGACGCGGCCAGAGCGGCGGCCCCGGCACCGAACCACAGCACCTCCAGGGCGACCCGCCGGCTCCCCCCGCGCCGGGTGTGCCGCAACGCCCCGCCGGTCACCCCGGGCGGCGTCACCACCCGCCCGGTACGCGGCCTGACGCCCAGCCGTTACGCGCTGGCCCGGCGCCGTGAGGACGAGGGCCGGGCACCGGTCCGGGACTACGCCGAAGCCTGCCGCCGGGCGGCGGCCGGGGGCTGAACGGGCCGTCAGTCGCCACGGTCGCGCACGTGTGCGCGCACTCCTTGCAGACCGAACAGCACGAGCAGTTCCACCGCGCCGCCGTCGGCGCTGCCCAGCCAGTGCGGCAGGGACGTGTCGAACTCGGCCGCCTCACCGGGGGTCAGCGTCAGGTCGCGCTCGCCGACCAGCAGCCGCAGCCGGCCGCTGAGCACGTACAGCCACTCGGAGCCCTCGTGGGTCTGCGGGGTCGGTTCGAGCGGTGCGGGACGGCTCGGGATGATCATCTTGAAGGCCTGGGTGCCGCCCGGTCGCCGGGAGAGCGGTACGAAGACCATCCCGAAGCGCTTGACCGGCTTCAGGTGGATGCGCGGGTCGCCCGTGCGCGGGGCGCCGACGAGGTCGTCCAGGGGGACGCCGTAGATCCGGGCGAGCGGCAGCAGCAGTTCCAGGGTCGCCCTGCGCCGTCCGCTCTCCAGCCGGGACAGGGTGCTCTCCGACACCCCGGTCGCCGCCGAGAGGCGGGCGAGGGTGATGCCGCGCTCGCGGCGCAGCGCGCGCAGACGGGGGCCCACGGCGCCGAGTACGTCGTCCACGTCGTCCGTTGCGGCGTCCATCGGGCCACCTTGCCACAACGGCAAGATTCCGTGCCGGACCGTGCGGCCGCTGCCGAGACTGGCCGCATCCGTTGCGCTCGGCCGGCCGGCCGAGCCCGACCGAAGGAGTTCCGATGAGCGCCACCGACGCGGTCACGTTCTGGGACGGCGTGTACGCGGCCCGACCGGCGTCCGACGCCCCGCGGCCGAACGTCCGTCTCGTCGAGACGGTCTCCGACCTGTCTCCAGGCGACGCGCTGGACCTGGGGTCCGGCAGCGGCGGCGACGCGCTGTGGCTCGCCCGGCGGGGCTGGCGGGTCACGGCCGTGGACGTCTCCGGCGTGGCGGCCGGCCGGCTCGCGGGGCACGCCCGCGCCCACGGCCTCGGCGACCGGGTGGACGCCGTACGGCTCGATCTGCGCGCGTCGTTCCCCGAGGGCCGGTTCGACCTGGTCTGCGCGCACTACCTCCACACGCCCTTCGACCTGGACCGGGCGGCGGTGCTGCGTACGGCCGCGCACGCGCTGCGACCGGACGGGCGGCTGCTGGTCGTCGACCACGGCTCGACCGCGCCGTGGTCGTGGGACCAGGACCCCGAGGTCCGGTACCCGGCCCCCGGGGAGGTGGCGGCAGGCCTCGCCCTCGACCCGGCGACGTGGCGGGTCGAACGGGCCGAGGCCGCGCGCCGGACCGCGACCGGCCCGGACGGGCGTACCGCCGAGGTCGTCGACCACGTCCTGCTCGTCCGGCGCGCGAGCTGAGGGCGCACGCCCGCAAGGAGGCCACCATGTCCCCCACCCGCCGTCGGGACACCCCGCCGCCCCGCACCGGAGACAGTGAGGCCGGGACCCTGCGCGGATTCCTCGACTACGTGCGGACCTCGCTCGCCGGCAAGGTCGAGGGTGCCCCGGAGCCACAGGTCCGCACGGCCGCGGTGCCGTCCGGCACCAACCTGCTCGGGCTGCTCAACCACCTGACCCACGTCGAACGAGCCGTCTTCCTCGGGGAGGAGGTGCGGAGCTGGCCGGCGACGTTCCGCGCCGCGCCGCAGGACGGCGTGGCCGAGGTCGTCGCTCGCTACCGCGAGGCCGTCGACGCTGCGAACCGCGTCCTCGACACCTGCACCGACCTCGGCGCACCGCTCCCCGGGCCCCGTCCGGGCCGCCCCGCCCCGAGCGTCCGCTGGGCCCTCACCCACATGATCGAGGAGACCGGTCGCCACGCCGGTCACGCGGACATCCTCCGCGAGCTGATCGACGGCACGACGGGACGCTGACCCGCACGGCCCCGTGCCGTGGCCCTCGTTCAGCCCGCGCTCGCGGACCGGCGTGAGCGGCGGTTGCGCCACCAGGTGACCAGCCAGAGGACGTTGACGCCGCCCAGGACCACCAGCACCGTCACCGCGTCGGCGTTGCCGGCCAGGCCGTGTTCCGGCCCCAGGCCGCGCACGGCGCGGACGAGGAGGGCGAGGTCGACGGGCAGGGTGACCGCGGCCATGAACGTCAGACAGGCCGCCGTGCCGACCACGAGGACGACGCTGTAGATCCGGACGGCCCGCCGCTCGTGCGCGGGCAGCCGGGTACTGGGGTCCTCCCGTGCCGCCTCGGTACGCGGGCCACGCCGCACCGGCCGCACGGCGCGCCGGAACCTGTACCGCGCGTACGCCAGACCGTCCCCGTACAGGTCACGGCAGCCGGTGAGGTCCTGGAGGACGAAGTACAGGTCGGTGCGGGTGAAGACCATGCACTGGAAGGGCAGCGGCAGCAGGGCGAGGAGCAGGGCCGCGGCCAGCAGGCGGTGGGCCGTCGTCCCGGTCTCCGTCGCGGCGAGGACCAGGACGAGGGAGGACGCGACGGACAGGTTGAGGGCGATACCGGCCAGATAGGCCGTCAGCCGGTGGCGGCGGGGCGCGAGTTCGATGCCGCTGATGTCGGTCTGCATGACGAGGAACTGCAGCCGGGTGCCCAGCCGCATCTTCCCCGGCACACCCGCCGCCCGGGCGGTGACCAGGTGTGCCAGTTCGTGGGCCAGCAGCAGCGCCCACCCGGCCGCAGCCCCGCTCAGGAGCACCACGCTGCCGTGGCGGCTCCACAACAGGTCGCGGTAGCCGGGCAGCAGGTCGGGACGGCGCACCAGCACGGCGAGGGCGGCCGCGAGCAGTGCTCCGACGAGCAGCGGAAGCACCGGGTGCAGGGCGAGGCGGACGTGGCGGGGGCGCAGCCACGGCAGGGACGCCCGGGGCGGTTCGGCATCCGGGACCGGGCGGTCGCCGATCCGCGCCACGAAGCCCAGCGCGGCCAGGTCCCCGACGAAGTCCGCGATGTCGAACTCCTCCCCGGTCTCGGCACGCAGCGTCTCTTCGGTGCGTGCCACGCTCCGCCCCGCGCGCAGGAGTTCCACCGCGCGTGCCCCGGCCGCCGGGAGGGCGACGAAGGTCCGGGTGGCCATGCGGCCCACGATCCACTCGTCGCGGTCCGGTCGTACCGCCAGGTCGTGCAGGACGACGCGGGTCGTCGGCCCGATCCGGGGAGGGACGTCGGCGGCGGTGTCCGTCACGACGGGTCCCGGTCGCCGGAGCCGGAACGCGCGGCCGGTACCGGGTCCGGAACCGGGTCCGATACCGGGACGGGCTCCGCCCGGCGGCAGGCCGGGCAGTCGGGGCGCCGCCGTGCGCGCTGCATGACGGGGTCGCCCGGCATCATGAGGTTGAGGCCGAACCGGCATCCGGGTTCGACGGGCGGTACGCCGCACAGGAGCATCAGGGCGGCGTGGGCCAGCAGCCCGCCCGACAGGCCGGCGGTCACGGCGTTGGCCGGGTTCCACGGCATGCGGGGCGAGGCCGCGTCCTCGTCCTGGCCGGGGCCGAGCCGCAGGTCGCGCCGTTCGACCTCGGCGTCGCGCAGGCACTGCCAGCACGCGCCCCGGCCGGGCGTGAAGACGCCGACGCTGACCAGCGGCCCGCGGTAGCCCGCCTCGGCCCACGGCGTGCCCGTGGACAGGCAGACCTGGTTGGCCCACCTGCGGATCGCGGCGGGACGGTCGGCGGCGAGCAGCAGCGCGTCGTAACCGGGCGCGCGAGCGGGGCCGTCGGGGCTTCCGCTGTTGGCGCCGGTCAGCAGGTCTTCGAGGTCCGCCGGGCCGCGCACCTCGCGCCGCTCGCCGGTGACCTCGGTGTCCGGATTCAGCGCGCGCAGGGCGGTGAGCGCCGCGTCGAGCTTCGGCTTGCCGAGGTCGTCCTCGCGGAAGAGCGTCTGCCGGTTGAGGTTGGACAGTTCGACCACGTCCGGTTCGACGCAGTGCAGCCGCCCCACGCCGGACGCCACCAGGTCCCGGGCGGCGGCCGAGCCGGTGCCGCCGACCCCGATCAGCAGGACCCGTGCCCTGCGCAGCAGCAGTTGCGGCTCCCAGGCGCTGCTCCTGGGCCGCAGGTCCATCCAGCGCAGCAGGGTCATGCCCCTGCTGTACCTCTCGCGTTCCCGCTCGGACAGTTCCGCGGGCGGCTCGGCGCCGGCGTCCTCGACGTACCCGGCGTCGGTGAGGTCCGTCATCGCCTGGGCGATGTCCGGCTCCGGCAGCCGCAGTTCCGGATGGCGTCGGGACACCTCCGCGACGACGTCCGTGGCACTCCGCGTCCCGTCCATGGCCTGCACCAGGGACCAGACCCAGCCGTCGGCGTCCCGCACCTCGGCTCCGATGCCGTGGACCACACTGCCGATCCGCACGTGACCGTCCACGGTCCGGTAGGCGCGGTGCTCCGGTTTGATCCGGGGCCGCCGCATCGCGTGCACCGTCATTTTCGCGCCAACCTCGCCATCCCCACCTACGCGCCCCACAACGGACATTGACAACAGTGACCGGGCGAGCGAACGCTGACAAGAGCACAACGTGCCCCTCAGGCCACAGCACGACCGCCCAGCGGCACGACGGCACATCGGCACATCGGTCATCACCAGGGTCACCACCGGAAGGAGACGACATGGCGAACAAGATCGAGATCCGTCCGCTGGACAAGAAGGAGACCACCGGCGACAGCGGCGGCAACGGCGGCTCCTGACCGGACGCGCCCGATGCACCGCTACCCCACGGTCGCGGAAGTCACCGAGGCGGCGCGGCGGCTGGTCTTCCGGTTCCCCGGGGCCTGCCGCCTGCGCCGTATCGGCACGTCCCGGGCGGGACGGCCGATCCCGATGCTGTCGGTGGGGCACGGGCCGCGCCACGTCCTGGTGGTGGCCCGGCCGCACCCGGACGAACCGGTGGGCGGCGCGACGGCGCTGGCACTGGCGGAGCGGGCCGCGGCCGGCGACCGGCACTCCCCGGCGACCGACCCCGACACCGTCACCTGGGACATCGTCCTGTGCCTCGACCCGGACGGCGCCGCGCTCAGCGAGGGCATCGAGGCGGCCACGGCCGGCCCCGACCCCGCCCTGGCCCGCTACTACCGAGCCGCCTTCCGCCCGGTCGCGGCGGAGCAGCCGGAGTGGGCACCGATCGTCGGACGCCGACTGCCCGAGAGCCGCGCCCTGTTCGCGGTGATCGACGAGCTCCGCCCGGTCCTCCAGTGCTCCCTGCACAATGTCGACGCGGGCGGCACCTGGGTCCAGCTGACCGGCGACCTCCCCGGCCTCGCCACCCCCTACGCGACGTCCGCCTCGGCCCTGGACATCCCGGTCCAGCACGGCACGTACGACGCCCTCTACTGGGAGAACCCGGCCCCCGGCGTCCACGTCCTGCCGCCGCCGGACAGCACCGCCCGCCTGGCGGCCGGCTCCGAGAACATCGCCCTGTCCACCTGGTGCGCACCCCAGCGGTACGGCGGCGTCACGGCGATCGTCGAGGTCCCCCTGTGGGCCACCGCCCCGGCCGACGACCGGACCCCGCACCCGGACCCCGCCCGTGCCCTGCGCGACCTGTCCGCGCTGGTACGCGAAGGCGGCCGTCAGGTCACCGCCGTCTTCGACAAGGCCCGCGGCTTCCTGCCCCCGGCCGAGCACAGCCCGCCCAGACGCGTACTGGAGTGGATGGCCGACGACCTGTACGACCTGGTCGCCGACGCCTGGCAACCCCTCGCCGACCAGGCACACTCGGCCCCCGGCTCCCCCGCGCTAACGACGGCCGGAATCAGCGCCCTGGAGGTCGTCGCCCGCCGACAGCCGCTGCGCGCGGCGGGGCTCCTGCTACGCCTCCTGGACGCGGCCGACGACCCGGCGTCCGCCGCCCTCCACCACGAACTCGACGGCCTCTTCACCACCTGGTGCACGGACTTCGAGCAGTCCCTACGCCTGCGCCCGGTCCCCGTGCACGCCCAGGTGGAACTCCAGACCCGTACGGTGCTGGCGGCGGCGGAGTGCGCGCTGGGGCACACCGTCACAGCGGACGTCGCGCCCAGAACAGCGCATGCCCGCCGTTCCCCTCGGGGACGAATTCCTCCTGCTCGACCGTCAGGCCCGACCGGGTGAGCCAGGCTCGGTTGGTGTCGGCATCCGCGTGGCTCCACCACATGGCGACACCGCTGTCCAGCCAGTTCTCGTCCGTGCCGGTCCACTCGTGCTGACCGGTGCTGCAGAGAAACCAGCCACCAGGCCGCAGCCACGACGCAATCCTCTCCAGCAACGGAGGCTGTTCCTCCAGCGGGATATGGATCAGGGCATAGAGGGACACCACGGCATCGAAGGAACCGTCCGGGAAGTCCACCGCCGTGGCGTCTGCCGTGATGAAGTCGGCGTCGGGCACGAGTTCCCGAGCCCGGCGGATCTGCACCTCGCTGATGTCGATGCCGGTGACGTGGTGTCCCGCCCTCACAAGGTCACGCGCGACCGGTACTCCGCTGCCACAGCCCAGGTCCAGCACCCTGCTGCCGTCCACGAGGCGCGCGTTCAGGCTCGCGATCCACGACGGGTACTTCGTATCGGACCGGTACGCCTCGTCGTAACGCAGCGAAAGCGCGTCGTACCCGCGCCGCACCAGATCCTTGGGATTCTCCACAGCCACAGCCAAGAACGCTAGCGCCCTCGTTCTGCGTCCGACGACCCCTTTTTGCCCGGGAAGCAAAACTGCCGCGTTCAGCTCCAGGCCCGCCGTTCCCGGCCGCGGGGGTCGTCGACCCGCGTCCACTCGGCGTCGATGCGCATGGTGGCCCGGCGGTCGGTGTCGTACGGGTCCCAGCCGGGGTCGCCGGTCCGGGCGAACCGGATCCAGGTCTCGTGGACGCGGCCGGCGAGATCCGCGGGGGCCTCGTCGGGGCCGAGCAGGGCGCCCGGGCCGTGGAGTTCCGGCCGGTCCGCGAGGTCGAACACGAAGGGCAGTTCGACCGCGTGGGTGGCGCCCAGTTCTCCGTCCAGGGCGTGGGAGCGCCAGGCGAACTCGTAGGCATAGGTGCCGGACCGCGGGTGGGCGGCGTGGGCGTCGGCCAGCGCGCGGCTGCCCGCGCCGAACAGGGCGTCGGCCATGATGGCGGAGCGCAGTTCCGCGAAGGACGCTCCGGGACGTGCCGCGCGGTAGGTCTCGACGAGCCGCGCGGGATCGGGGTGCGAGCGTGCGGCGGCCTCCTCGACGTCGGCGGCGGTCGAGGAGGCGTACGTGCCCACCGGGACCAGGTAGAGGTTGCCCTCCTCGGCGTTGGTGCCGACGAGCAGGTCGACGTCGGCGGCGCGACCGGCGGCGACGGAAGCGGCGGGCTGGGTGTCCAGGACCAGGCTGAAGGGGCTGAGGCCGATCAGCGGGTCGCCGTGGGTCCCGGTCCGCAGGTCGATGCCCGTCAGCTCGGCGGCCGCCTCGACGAGCCGCTCGTCCGGGATGCCGCCGAAGGCGTCCACGCGGGGCTCGATGCCCAGGACCCCGGCCGCGGCGCGGGTGACACGGGCGGCCTGCTCGGGCGTGAACGCGCCCAGGCCGCTGCCGCTCTGCACGATCGCCCGGCGGAACAGCCCGGCGGCCTCCGGGGTGGCGAGGACGCCGCCGACGATGGTCGCCCCGGCCGACTGGCCGAAGAGGGTGACGTTGCGCGGGTCGCCGCCGAAGGCGGAGATGTTCTCCCGGACCCAGCGCAGCGCGGCGACGACGTCGAGCAGACCGCGGTTGGCGGGCGCTCCGGGAACGTCGAGGAACCCGGCCATCCCGAGCCGGTAGTTGAGGGTGACGAGGACGACACCGTCACGGGCGAACGCGGTGCCGTCGTACAGGGCGGCCCGCGTCGATCCGGCGACGAAACCGCCGCCGTGGACGAACACCATGACCGGCAGGGCGTCGCCTCCGGCGGCGGGCGCGAAGACGTTGACGGTGAGGTAGTCCTCGCCGCGGCTCCAGCCGGTGCCGAAGTAGGGGGTCATGTCGATGTCGCCGAGCCTGCGCGCGGACTGCGGGGCGTTGGGCCCCGGGACGGTGGCGTCCCGTACGCCGTCCCACGGCTCGTGCGGCTGCGGCGGGGCGAACCTGCCCGTGCCGCGGGGCGGGGCGGCGTACGGGATGTTCAGGAAGGTGCGGGTGTCGCCCTGGCGCAGGCCGCGGACGGCGCCCTGCGCGGTGGTGACGACGGGTCCGGGGTGCTGGTTCATGCCGCGTGTCTTTCTCACTGGTCGGTCTCGCGTGTCCGTGTCACTGGTCCGTCTCGCATGTCCGTGTCACTGGTCCGTCTCGCGTGGCTGTCTCGCCATGCCTTCCGTTGGCATCACGCCTGCTCGGCCTCGGTGTACTTGGCGAAGGGCGCCCAGCCCTTGATGGCGAACTTGCTCCCCGCACGGACGACTTCGGCGGCGCCGTGGCCACCGAGGTGGGCGGGGAAGACGAGGGCGTTGGTGTCGACCGCCGTACCCAGGAGCTTGCGACGGGTGGCGCGGGCTTCGGCGGGGTCCTCGCAGAAGCAGCTGTTGGCGTCGGGTTCGTGGATCTGGATCGGGCTGTGCATCAGGTCGCCGACGAACAGGGCCCGGTCGGATCCGGACTCCAGCCGCAGCACCGACGAGCCCGGGGTGTGGCCGGGGGCGAGGTCGAGACGCAGGTGGGAGTCAATCCGGTGGCTGTCCTCCCACAGCAGGGTGAGACCGGCCTCGTGCACGGGGGCGACGCTGTCCTCGAAGACGTTCTGGTTGCCGCGGCCGAGCAGGGTCTTGATCTCGTTGGCCGGGTTCCAGTAGTCGAAGTCCGCCTTGGCCATCAGGTAGGTGGCGTTGGGGAAGGTCGGGACCCAGGTCCGCCCGTCGAGGTAGGTGTTCCAGCCGACGTGGTCGACGTGCAGGTGGGTGTTGATCACGATGTCGACGTCCTCGGGGCGCACCCCGGCGCGGGCGAGATTGCCCAGGAAGTCGGTCTCCAGGCGGCTCCACACCGGTGCGTACGGCCGGTCCTTGTGGTTGCCGACGCCGGTGTCGACCAGGATGGTCCGGCCCTCGCTGCGCAGGACCCAGGTCTGGATCGCGGTGTTGACGATACGGGTCTCGGCGTCCAGGAAGTCCGGCACCAGCCAGGAACGGTGCGCGTCCCACGCCTGAGCCGGGCTGTCCGGGACGAACGCCTCGGGCGTCAGGTCGACGGGACCGTAGTACTCCCGGACCCGGGTCACGGTGACGTCGCCCAGGGTGATGGTGTCCATGGTGCGCTCCAGTTCGATCAGTTCTTCCGCAAGGGTGCGTCGCGGTGCCGGGGCGGCGGTATGCGTCACGTGACTGCACCTGACCGCGGCGGCCCGGCGTGCCGGCCCGGCCCGTGCCGTGTGGAACCGGGGCCGGGCGGAACCGCCGCCCCCGCCCCCGCCCCACGGCCGCGGCACCGTCCCGCTACTGTCGGAGAAATCCCAGTTTCTGGAGCATCTGTGGCGAACGGTGGAAGCGCTCGAGCGGCCCGGTATCCGGCCGAGGACCTCGGTCCGACCGTGGTGGGCCGGGAAACCGAGACCGCGGACCTCATGCAGCGCGTCGCCGCCGACCGGACCCGCAGCGCGGTGCTGGTCGTCGAGGGCGAACCGGGTGTCGGCAAGAGCACCCTGCTCGACCTCGCCGTACGGCGGACGCGCGGTGCCGGCCACCGGGTGCTGCGAGCGGTGGGCAGCGAGTCCGAGCAGCATCTCGCCTTCGCCGGTCTGCACCAGTTGCTCCGCCCGGTCCTCGGCGACCTGGACGCACTGCCCGCACGGCAGCGTTCCTCGCTCCGGGCCGCGCTGGGTCTGGCCGACCGTGCCGCGCCTCCCGACGCACTGCTCGTCGGCCTGGCGGTGCTGACCCTGGTGTCGGATCTCGCGGAACCGGCGCCGCTGCTGGTGGTGGTCGACGACGCCCAGTGGATCGACCGTGCGTCACTGGACGCTCTCTCCTTCGTGGCCCGGCGCATGGACAGCGAACCCGTGACGCTGCTGATGGGCGTGCGCGCCGACGCCGCGCTGCCCGGATTCGACAAGGAGCACGAGCACCTGGTGGTCGGTCCCCTGAGCGGGGAGGCGGCGAACCGACTGCTCGACGAGCAGCCGGGACCGCCCACCGGCCGCATCCGGGCCCGGATCCTCCAGGAGGCGGCGGGCAACCCGCTGGCCCTGGTCGAGCTGGCCCGCGCCGCCGCGAGCGGACAGCCGGGGGACGCCGGGCGGGAGGGCCCGCTGCCCGTCACCGACCGGCTGGAAGGGATCTTCGCGCGGCACCTGCGGCACCTGCCCGACACCACCCGCCGCGCCCTGCTGCTGCTCGCCGCCACCGACGCGGCGGACGCCCCGGCGGCCGCACGAGGCCTGCCCGAGGCGCCCGACACGGTGTGGGTGCCCGCCGAACGGGCCGGTCTCGTACGACGGGACAGCGGCGGGGTCGTCTTCCGCCACCCGCTCGTCCGCTCGGCGGTCTACCACGCCGCGCCCTTCGAGGAGCGCAGACGTGCCCACCTGGCCCTGGCCCGGCTGCTGGGCGAGGAGCCCGACCGGCGCGCCTGGCACCTCGCCGCCGCGACCGTGCGGCCCGACGCGCAGGTGTCGGCGGCCCTCCTGGAAACCGCCGGCCGGGCCCGGCGCCGGGGCGGCCACGCGGCCGCGGCCGCCGCCTTGGAGCGCGCCGCGCGCCTCAGCCCGCGCCGCGCGGACCAGGCGCGGCTGCTGGCCGACGCCGCGGGCACGGCCGTCCTCACCGGCCAGCTCGGCTGGGTGGAGCACCTGGCCGCCGAGGTGCGCAAGCGCACCGACGACCCGGCGCTGCTCAGCCGGGCCGCGCTGGCGACGGGGCAGCTCATGACCGTGGGGGCGCACCACACGGCCGCCTTCGCGCTGTTGTCGCGCATCGCCGGGGAGGCGGCGGACGCCCGGGCGCCCCACCTGCTGGACGCCCTCGCCGCGGCGGCGGTGGTCCGCTACTACTCGGGCGAGGAGTCCCAGCGGCAGCGCATCGAGGCGCTGCTCTCCCAGGTGCCGGACTCCCCCGCGGGTGGTGCGCTGCGCGCCTGGACCCTGGCCGTCTCCGATCCCACCGGCGCGGGAGCGTCCCTGGGACCGGCGCTGCCCCGGCTGATCGCCGCGGCCGGGGACGACGCCGGATCCCTGACCGCCCTCGCCGTCGCGGCCTGGCTCCTCGACCGGACCACGCTGGCCACCAGGACCTTCGACGAGGCGTTCGGCCGCTGGCAGGCCCTCGGTCCGCTGCCGGCCGGTCTGGCCTGCGCCGCGGGCTGGGCCTATCTGGAGCAGGGCCGCTGGGCCGAGGCCCGCACGGTGGCCGCCGAGATCACGGAGGTGGCCTCGCAGGCCGGACTGGTTCACGCCGAGGCGTGCGCACGGGCCCTCGACGCGACCGTGCTGGCGCTGCTCGGTGACCTGGCCGAGGCACGCCGGAACGCCGAACGGGCACTGGCCCTCGTCGATCCCTTGGAGAGCCGCTCCGTCGCGGTCTTCGCCCACCGCGCCCTGGGCCTGGCCGCGGTGGCCGACGGAGACTACGACACCGCGTACGCGCAGTTCCGCTCAACCTTCACCGAGGACGGCGACCCGGTCCACTACCACGTCTCCCACACCGTCCTGGCCGAACTCGCCGCGGCGGCCGTCCGCCGGGACCAACGCGAATCCGCCGCGGTCCTACTGGAGCGATCGGCACGGCGCCTGGGCACCGGTCTGTCGGCACGTGCCTCCGCGCTGGTCGAACGAAGCCGCGCCCTGCTCGCCGAACCGGAGGAGGCCGAACGGCACTTCCGGGCGGCGCTGGCGGGCGAAACGGGCGAGCAGTGGCCCTTCGAA
The DNA here is from genome assembly GCF_000772045.1 of Streptomyces sp. CCM_MD2014. GTDB lineage: Bacteria > Actinomycetota > Actinomycetes > Streptomycetales > Streptomycetaceae > Streptomyces > Streptomyces salinarius. Next base: position 3,203,747 of record NZ_CP009754.1, read on the forward strand.
CGGGCACAGACCCGGCTGGACTACGGAGAATGGCTGCGCCGCCGACGCCGTATCGCGGAGGCCCGCCCGCTGCTGACCGGGGCCCTCGACACGTTCCGCCGGCTCGGCGCCCGCCCGTGGATCGAACGCGCGAAGGCGGAACTCCGGGCCGCCGGCGTCGAGGCGAACGGCGTCACACCCGGCGCGCTCACCCGACTCACCCCGCAACAGCAACAGATCGTCCGGCTCGCGGCCCGCGGCCTGACGAACCGCGAGATCGGGGAGAAGCTGTTCCTCTCCCCCCGCACGGTCGGCTCCCACCTCTACCGCGTCTTCCCCAAGCTCGGCATCACCGCCCGCTCCCAACTGCGCGACGTGGTCGACAACGCCCTGCCGGACCCCGTACCAGCGCACTCGCAGCAGCACGCGCCGCACCGAGCCACATGACGGAGCCGAGGAAGAGAAGCTGCCCGGCGACGGGAGCACGGTCCGCCCGACGACATCGATCTCGACGTCGCCGGTGCGGGTCCGGCAGCCGCCCACCGCGGCGGCCGCGGGGAGCCGGTCGCCGGTCAGCACACCGTCCAGCGCCTCGCGGACCGGCGCCTCGCGGATGAGCGGCTCCCTGGTTCCCCGGGTCAGCGAAGTGGTGGAGCTCAGACGTTGAAGCGGAACTCCACCACGTCCCCGTCCTGCATCACGTAGTCCTTGCCCTCCATGCGGGCCTTGCCCTTGGCGCGGGCCTCCGTGACCGAGCCCGTGGCGACCAGGTCGTCGAAGGAGATGACCTCGGCCTTGATGAAGCCCTTCTGGAAGTCGGTGTGGATGACACCGGCGGCCTCGGGGGCGGTGGCGCCCTTCTTGATGGTCCAGGCGCGGGATTCCTTGGGGCCGGCCGTCAGGTAGGTCTGGAGGCCCAGGGTGCGGAAGCCGACGTGGGCGAGGGTGGCGAGGCCGGGCTCGTCCTGGCCGACGGACTGGAGGAGTTCGAGGGCCTCGTCCTCGTCCAGTTCGGCGAGGTCGGCCTCCAGCTTGGCGTTGAGGAAGATCGCCTCGGCGGGGGCGACCAGGGCGCGCTGCTCGTTCTTGAACTCGTCGTCGGTGAGCTCGTCCTCGTCGACGTTGAAGACGTAGAGGAAGGGCTTCGTCGTGAGGAGGTGCAGGTCGTGGAGGAGTTCCGCCCGCTCGGTGCCCTGGAGGATGCCCTGGGAGAAGAGGGTGTCGCCCTTCTCCAGGATCTCCTTGGCCTCCTCGACCGCCTTGACCTTGGGAGCCACGTCCTTCTTGATGCGCGACTCCTTCTGGAGGCGCGGGAGGACCTTCTCGATGGTCTGGAGGTCGGCGAGGATCAGCTCGGTGTTGATCGTCTCGATGTCGTCCTTCGGCGAGACCTTGCCGTCGACGTGCACGACGTTCTCGTCCTTGAAGGCACGGATGACCTGGCAGATCGCGTCGGACTCGCGGATGTTGGCCAGGAACTTGTTGCCCAGGCCCTCGCCCTCGCTCGCGCCGCGCACGATGCCCGCGATGTCGACGAAGTCGACCGTGGCCGGGAGGATCTTCTCGGAGGAGAAGATCTCGGCCAGTTTCGCCAGTCGGGGGTCGGGGACGCCCACGACGCCGACGTTCGGCTCGATCGTGGCGAACGGGTAGTTGGCCGCGAGCACGTCGTTCTTGGTCAGGGCGTTGAACAGGGTCGACTTGCCGACATTCGGCAGACCGACGATTCCGATCGTGAGCGACACGTTGCGACTTCCCGTACGTGAGATGCGGAGGGATGGGTGGGATGGGGCCGGGTGGGGCAGGGCAGGCATGGGCCGATCCACCAGTCTACGGGGTGTGCCGTACCGGACCCGCGCGGAGTCGAACGCTTGGCCAAGGCGCGCCCGACGGCGTGTCTGTCGGGCTATTCGGCACATAAACCGACCTAAGTTGGTCCAGTGGAGCAATACAGGACGCGACCTGCGCAGTACGGACCGCGACGAAACCGGTCGCCGCTGCCCGCCCAGGGGCGGGGCGGCGCCGCTGCCGCACAGCCTCCGGCGGGGCGGATCGGGCGGCCGGTGCGCCAGCGACCGGCACCGGTGCGGGCGGATTCCGGGCCGCCCGGTTCGCGGGTGGCCCGGGTGGTGCGTGCCCTGCGCGGGATGCCCAATCCGCGGTTGACGGGGCTGGGCAGCGGTCTGTTCTGCGCGGCCGTGATGACCTTGCTGGGCTTCCTCGACGAGCTGTTGTTCGGGGCGTCCCTGACCGTGTACGGGGTGTTGTTCGTGCCGGTGAGCCTGCTCACCGCGCTCTGGGTGCGCCGGGGCGACCTGCTGACCGCGCCCGTGGTCGTGCCGATCGCCTTCGCCGTGGGGCTGGTCCCCGTGGCCGAGAGCGGGGACGGTCTCGGCGGGCGGCTGATGGGGCTCGTGACCGCCTTGGCCACGGAGGCGGGGTGGCTGTACGGCGGGACGCTGGTCGCCGGGACGGCCGTGATCGTCCGCCGGATCCGGCTGGTGCGGCGACGGGCCGCCGCCCGGAACCGGCCCCCGGCCTGAGCCTCCCCGCGCTCGCGCGCCGACACGGGCTGACGCTCAGCCCGCCGCGCGCATCGCCGCGCCCACGATCCCCGCGTTGTTCTGAAGCTGAGCGGGGACGATCTCCGCCCGGATGCCCTCGATGCGGGGCAGGAACTTGTGGGACTTGCGGCTGACCCCGCCGCCGATGATGAACAGCTCCGGCGAGAAGAGCATCTCGACGTGCGCGAGGTACTTCTGGACACGGCGGGCCCAGTGCTCCCACGACATGTCGTTGTCGTCCTTGACCTTGCTGGAGGCGCGCTTCTCCGCGTCGTGGCCGTCCAGCTCCAGGTGGCCCAGCTCCGTGTTGGGGACGAGGACCCCGTCGGTGAACACCGCGCTGCCGATGCCGGTGCCGAAGGTGAGCAGGACGACCGTGCCCTTGCGGCCGCGGCCGGCCCCGAAGTGCATCTCGGCGACGCCCGCCGCGTCCGCGTCGTTGACCACCGTCACGTCCAGTCCGCCCAGCCGCTCGCTGAACAGGGCGCGGGCGTCGGTGTCGACCCAGCTCTTGTCGACGTTGGCCGCGGTGCGCACCGTCGCGCCGCCCGTCACGACGCCCGGGAAGGTGAGGCCGACCCGCCCGGTCCAGCCGAAGTGCTCGACGACCTGCCGGACCCCCTCGGCCACCCCGTCCGGAGTCGCCGGGTGCGGGGTCAGCACCTTGCAGCGCTCCTGGGCGAGGTCGCCCCTGTCGAGGTCCACAGGGGCGCCCTTGATCCCGGATCCGCCGATGTCCACGCCGAAGATCTGCATGGCCCTACGTTACGACGGACGACTGACAGTCACGCTCCCGCGGTACCCGAACCGCCCCGCTCCGCCACCAGGGACGCCGCCTCCTCGCGCAGGTCGCGGCGCAGCTCCTTGGGCAGCGAGAAGGTGATCGACTCCTCGGCGGCCTTGACGATCTCCACGTCCTCGAAGCCGCGCCGCGAGAGCCACTCCAGGACCTGCTCGACCAGGACGTCGGGGACGGACGCGCCGGAGGTCACGCCGACCGTGGTGACGCCCTCCAGCCAGGCCTCGTCGATCTCGTCGGCGAAGTCCACCAGGTACGCCTCGCGGGAGCCGGCCTGCTTGGCGACCTCGACGAGGCGCTTGGAGTTGGACGAGTTGCGGGAACCGACGACGATCACCAGCTCGGCCTCGGCACCCATCTGCTTGACGGCGAGCTGACGGTTCTGCGTGGCGTAGCAGATGTCGTCGCTCGGCGGGGAGATCAGCTGCGGGAACTTGTCCTTGAGGGCGTCGACGGTCTCCATGGTCTCGTCGACGGAGAGCGTGGTCTGGGAGAGCCAGACGACCTTCGACGGGTCGCGGACCTCGACCTTGGCCACGTCCTCGGGCCCGTCGACGAGCTGGATGTGGTCGGGGGCCTCGCCGGAGGTGCCGATGACCTCCTCGTGGCCCTCGTGGCCGATCAGCAGGATGTCGTAGTCGTCGTTCGCGAAGCGGACGGCTTCCTTGTGGACCTTGGTGACCAGCGGGCAGGTGGCGTCGATGGTGGCGAGCTTCCCGCGCTCGGCCTCCTCGTGGACGACGGGGGCCACGCCGTGCGCGGAGAACATCACGATGTTCCCCGGGGGAACCTCCTCCGTCCGCTCGACGAAGATCGCGCCCTTCTTCTCCAGGGTCTGCACGACGTACTTGTTGTGGACGATCTCGTGCCGGACGTACACCGGAGCCCCGTACTGCTCCAGGGCTTTCTCGACGGCGATCACGGCGCGGTCCACACCCGCGCAGTAGCCACGGGGGGCGGCGAGCAGGACACGGCGGCCAGGCGAAGCAGTCATGGCACCCATCGTAAGGCCGCGTTCGGCGGGTCAAAGATCGCGGCGGCGCGGCGTTGCCGGGGAGACTGGCGGGAACGTGTGGAGACGGAGTCCGAGGCGCCGGCGGAGGAACGATGTCGCAGAGCGGACAGAACGGTACGACGGCCGCCCCGGGGGACGGCGAGGAACACCGGCTGAGGCGCAGTCTGGGCTTCAGGGACCTGGTCGTCTACGGGCTGCTGTTCATCGCGCCCATGGCGCCGGTCGGTGTGTTCGGCACGCTGGACGCCAAGTCGCACGGTGCGGTGGCCCTCGTCTACATCGTCGCCACGATCGCGATGGCGTTCACCGCATTCAGCTACGCGCAGATGGTGCGGGTGGTCCCCCAGGCGGGCTCGGTGTTCGCGTACGCGCGCGCGGGGCTCGGAAACGGGGCCGGGTTCATCGCCGGGTGGATGGCGATGCTGGACTACGTCCTCATCCCGGCGGTGGCGTACCTGTTCTCCGGCATCGCGATGGAGGCCCTGGTCCCCGAGGTGTCGCGGTGGGTGTGGACGGCGATCGCGGTGGTCGTGACGACGCTGCTGAACCTGTGGGGGGTGCGGACGGCGGCCCGGGTGGGCTTCCTGGTGCTCGCCATGGAGATCGTCGTGCTCGTCGTCTTCGTGGTCACCGCGATCGTGGTGCTGGCGCAGGACGGGACCGAGCGCGACTGGCTGTCGCCGCTGTCCGGGGACGGCACGCAGGGGGCGTTCGCGCTGTCGGCCGTGGTCGGGGCGGTGTCGGTGGCGGTGCTGTCGTACCTGGGCTTCGACGCGATCGCCACCTTCGCGGAGGAGGTCACCGGCGGATCGGCGAAGGTCGCGCGGGCGCTGCTGTTCTGTCTGGCGCTGGCCGGTGTGCTGTTCGTGGCGCAGACGTACCTGGTGGCGCTGCTCGAGCCCGTGTCGTCGGCGCAACTGGCGGCGGAGCCGGAGCGGCAGGGGTCGGCGTTCTACGACGCCGTGGACGCGTCGGTGGGCACGTGGCTGCACGACCTGGTGGCGGTGAGCAAGGCGATCGGCGCGGCGTTCGCGGCGCTGGCCGGGCAGGCGGCGGCCGGGCGGCTGCTGTTCGCGATGGGCCGCGACCGGCGGTTGCCGGGAGTGCTGTCGCGGACGGACTCCGGGGTGCCGCGTGTGGCCCTGCTGGTGTCGGCCGTGATCACGATGGCGGCGGCGGTGTGGGCGGCGCGCCGGGACGACGGTCTCGACCACCTGGTCTCGGTGGTCGACGTCGGTGCGCTGACCGCGTTCACGCTGCTGCACGCGAGCGTGGTGGGCTGGTTCGTGGTCCGGCGCCGCGGGGGCGGTGCGGTGAGCTGGTGGCGGCATCTGCTGGTGCCGGTGCTGGGTGCGGCGATCACGATCGCGGTGATCGTGGAGGCGTCCGGGACCGCGCAGGTGGTCGGGGCGATCTGGCTGGCGGTGGGCCTGGTGGTGCTGGCGGCGCAGTGGGGGCGGCGCGGGGACGCGAAGGCGGCGGGGGCGTGACAGGGGAGGGGCCGGGCGACGGACGACGGGGGCGGACGCGAAGGGCGTGATTGTCCGACCCGGCCGTTACGCTCGGGCGCATGGCTGCCAACTCGACTCCCGAAAGCCCGCTGCCCGTGGGCGAGGTGTCCCGGCTGATCGGGGGCTGGATCGACCGGCTCGGCGCGGTGTGGGTCGAGGGGCAGATCACGCAGCTGTCGCGGCGGCCGGGCGCCGGTGTGGTGTTCCTGACGCTGCGCGACCCGTCGTACGACATCTCCGTGAGCGTCACCTGTTACCGGCAGGTGTTCGACGCCGTGGCGGACGTGGTCGGCGAGGGTGCGCGGGTGGTGGTGCACGCCAAGCCGGAGTGGTATGCGCCGCGCGGGCAGTTGTCCCTGCGGGCGGCCGAGATCAAGCCGGTGGGCGTCGGGGAGCTGCTGGCGCGGCTGGAGCAGCTGAAGAAGGCACTCGCGCGTGAGGGACTGTTCGCGGCCGAGCGGAAGAAGCCGCTGCCGTTCCTGCCGCAGTTGATCGGCCTGGTGTGCGGGCGGGCGTCGGCGGCGGAGCGGGACGTCCTGGAGAACGCCAGGCACCGCTGGCCCGCCGTCCGCTTCGAGGTGCGCAACGTCCCGGTGCAGGGCGTCCACGCGGTGCCGCAGGTGGTGCAGGCGGTGAAGGAGCTGGACGCGCTGGACGACGTGGACGTGATCGTCGTCGCGCGGGGCGGCGGCAGCGTGGAGGACCTGCTGCCGTTCTCCGACGAGCAGCTGGTACGGGCGGTCGCCGCCTGCCGTACGCCGGTCGTCTCGGCGATCGGCCACGAGCCGGACAGTCCGCTGCTCGATCTGGTCGCCGACCTGCGTGCCTCGACCCCGACCGACGCCGCGAAGAAGGTCGTGCCGGACGTCGGCGAGGAGTACGAGCGGGTACGGCTGCTGCGGGACCGCGCCCGGCGGTGCGTGGCGGCGTTCGTCGACCGCGAGGAGCGGGGGCTGGCGCACGCGCTGGCCCGACCGTCGATACAGGATCCGCACCGGATGATCGAGGAGCGGGCCGAGCAGGTGACGGCTCTGCTGGAGCGGGGCCGCCGTGCCCTGCGGCACCACCTCGACCGGGCCGACTCCGAGCTGACGCACACGCACGCGCGCGTGGTGGCCCTCTCCCCCGCCGCGACCCTCAAGCGCGGGTACGCCGTACTCCAGCGGGCCGACGGCCACGCGGTGCGCGATCCCGGTGAGGTGGAGCCGGGCGAGACGCTGCGCGCCCGGGTGTCCGAGGGCGATTTCTCCGTACGAGTCGACGCATAGGGTGGGTGGATGACCAGCGAGGTGGAGCAGCCGACGGCCATGTCCGAGGCGCTCGGGTACGAGCAGGCGCGGGACGAGCTGATCGAGGTCGTCAGGCGGCTGGAGGCCGGCGGTACGACGCTTGAGGAGTCCCTCGCCCTGTGGGAGCGGGGCGAGGAGCTGGCGAAGGTCTGCCGGCGCCGGCTGGACGGCGCCCGGGCCCGCCTGGACGCGGCCCTGGCCGAGGAGGAGGCGGACCCGGAGGACGAGGGCGCGGCCTCCTAGCCGCCCCTCCTCCGTCAGCCCTCCTTCGCCGTGTCCTCGGCCAGCGTGTGGGCGACGAGCGCGTTGGCGTGCCCGTGGCCCAGGCCGTGTTCGGTCTTGAGCCAGGTGACCAGTTCCATGTGCTTGGTGAGCGGCGAGGAGCGGATGAGGTCCTTCCACTCCGCGATCGGGCGGCCGTACTTCTTCTCGATGGACGGGAAGTAGGAAGCGGGGCCCTTCACTGTGCTGCTGCTCATGTCGGTGATCTCCCTGGGTCGGCGAGGGTGCACTGCCGTGTAGGACCGTCGGCGGCCCGGAAAGCGATCGCCCGGCGATGGTGATCCACATCACCATGAAGATGATCATGTGAAGCGGATCACCGCGGTCCCGTTTTGATTGAAGGTTGAACTTCTTTGCCGTAGTGTCGTCGTCGTCAACGGCTCCGGCCCCCACGTCACGCGGAGCCGACGCACCCCGCAAGGAAGATCACGTATGTCTCTCGTTCTTGACCCCGCCGCCCAGGACCTGCTGTTCCGCGAGGCCCGCACCGCGAACACCTTCACCGACGAGCCGGTGACCGACGAGCAGGTGCAGGCGATCTACGACCTGGTCAAGTACGGCCCGACCGCCTTCAACCAGTCGCCGCTGCGCATCACGCTGGTCCGCTCCCCCGAGGCCCGCGAGCGCCTGGTGAAGCACATGGCCGAGGGCAACCAGCCCAAGACGGCGGCCGCCCCGCTGGTCGCGATCCTGTCGGCGGACAACGAGTTCCACGAGGAGCTGCCGCAGCTCTTCCCGCACTTCCCGCAGGCCAAGGACGCGTTCTTCAGCGAGCGCCCGGTGCGTGAGGGCGCCGCCGCTCTGAACGCCGCCATGCAGGCCGCGTACTTCATCGTCGGCGTCCGCGCCGCCGGGCTGGCCGCCGGCCCGATGACGGGCCTCGACTTCGAGGGCGTCCGCAAGGAGTTCCTGGACGACGACCACACCCCGCTGATGGTCGTCAACATCGGCCGTCCGGGCCCGGACGCCTGGTTCCCGCGCTCCCCGCGCCTGGCCTACGACCAGGTCGTCACCACGGTCTGAGACCGACGAGCGTCACGAAGCCCCCGGTGCACTCCACCGGGGGCTTCGTCGTGTGCGCGGGGGCTCGCGCGAGGAGCCGTGCGGGTACGGCGCCGGGTCAGGCCAGCTTCAGCGCCGCCGCCATCTTGCCCAGCTGCTCGAACGACCCGGTGCCGGCCACGACCGTCGTCGCGCCCTTGACGCCGCCGGTGTCCTGCAGCACCAGGGCCTCGTACCGGCCGCCCGTGTAACGGGTCCACGTCCGGCCGCCGATCTCCTCGGTGGTCCCGGTCTTCCGCCCGCCCTGGCTGGCCTCCTCGATGAACTCGGCCGGCTTGCCCGTCGACTGCTCGACCGCCACGTACTCCCCGTCGGGGGCGTGGTAGCCCAGGTGCCAGGCGTTGTCCTCGGCGCCGCGGTAGCGGACGGAGGTCGGCTTCCACTCCTTGGCCAGCCCCTCGGGCGCCGCCACCGGATACGGTGCGGCGCGGCGCGCGGTGGTCAGCTCGACCGTGTAGTCCACCCGCTTGATGTCCGGCCCGTCGCCGTCGTCGTGCGGGATGAAGAGCCACATGACCAGTCCCGCGAGAAGGATGACCCCCAGGGACAGCACCATGTCCCGGGCTGTCTTCTGCTTGCCTTTCGTACCTGCCACGCGTCCTATCGTCGCAGGTCCCCCATGTGCTCATACGTGGGGTCCCCTGCTCATTTTGTCGGACTGACGATAGAGTCGTGGCCACACCCTCATCCGGCCGTCGTCGTATCAGAAAGGTGCGTTCCGATGACCGAGCATCATCTGCCCTCCGAGCTGGACGTCCCCTCGGAGGCCCCCGACCGCAACCTCGCCATGGAACTCGTGCGGGTCACCGAGGCCGCGGCGATGGCCGCCGGCCGCTGGGTAGGGCGCGGTGACAAGAACGGCGCCGACGGTGCCGCGGTGCGCGCCATGCGCACCCTCGTCCACACCGTCTCGATGAACGGCGTCGTCGTCATCGGCGAGGGCGAGAAGGACGAGGCGCCGATGCTCTTCAACGGGGAGCGGGTCGGCGACGGCACCGGGGCGGAGGTCGACATCGCCGTCGACCCGATCGACGGCACCACGCTGACCGCCAACGGCATGACCAACGCGATCGCCGTGCTGGCCGCCGCCGAGCGCGGGTCCATGTTCGACCCGTCCGCGGTCTTCTACATGGACAAGCTGGTCACCGGTCCCGAGGCCGCCGACTTCGTCGACATCAACGCGCCCGTGTCGGTGAACATCCGCCGGATCGCCAAGGCCAAGCGCCGCACGCCCGAGGACGTCACCGTCGTGATCCTCGACCGGCCCCGGCATCAGGGCCTCATCAAGGAGGTCCGGGAGACGGGCGCCCGGATCAAGCTGATCTCCGACGGCGACGTGGCGGGCTCCATCCTGGCCCTGCGCGAGGGCACCGGCATCGACCTGCTGCTCGGCATCGGGGGCACGCCGGAGGGCATCATCTCGGCCTGCGCCGTGAAGTGCCTGGGCGGCACCATCCAGGGCAAGCTGTGGCCCAAGGACGACGAGGAGCGGCAGCGGGCCGTGGACGCCGGGCACGACCTGGACCGGGTGCTGACCACCGACGACCTGGTCTCCGGGGACAACGTCTTCTTCGTCGCCACCGGCATCACCGACGGGGAGCTGCTGCGCGGGGTGCGGTACCGGTCGGAGACGGCCACGACCGACTCGATCGTGATGCGGTCCAAGTCGGGGACGGTGCGGCGGATCGACTCCGAGCACCGGCTGAGCAAGCTGCGGGCGTACAGCGCGATTGACTTCGACCGGGCGAAGTGACTCCGTCGGTTTCGCGGGGCGCCCACTGAGTCGGGCGTGCCTGTCGGGTGGCGGGTGCGGCGCCGTCGTGGCTGGTCGCGCAGTTCCCCGCGCCCCTGGGGCCTGTCCCGCCCGACGCCGGAAAGGTGACCGCCGGTCGCGCTCCGGGGCGGGAAGTGCCGTAGGCCTGGCGTGAAGCGTTTTTCGTGTTGAAAGGGCACCCTCTGTGCGGAGAGGGTGCCCTTTCGTTCGTCTGGGTCTTCAGCCGGCCGCGGGTATGCGGCCCGTGGTGCGGGCGGCGTTCTTGAGTTCCACGTCGCGGCGGCGGCGCCGGGCCAGGACGACGCGGCGTTCGGCGGCGGTGAGGCCGCCCCAGACGCCGTAGGGCTCGGGTTGCAGGAGGGCGTGCTCGCGGCATTCGACCATGACCGGGCAGCGCGCGCACACGCGCTTGGCGGCCTCTTCCCGGGAGAGCCGGGCGGCGGTCGGTTCCTTGGAGGGGGCGAAGAACAGTCCGGCCTCGTCGCGCCGGCACACCGCCTCGGTGTGCCAGGGAGCGTCTTGGTCCCTGTCCCGCACGGGCACCCGCTGGGCCGGAACGGCAGCTACCTGCAGGGACGAATGCGGCGGTTGCAGCACGGGTCTACTCCTGACGACGGCTTCGCTAGCGAGAGACGATGCGTCAAGGCTTACCCGTTGTACGCGTGCCTATGCACTGGGTTCCCAACCGCTGCCGGGGCCGCGCTACAGGTGCTTGCGCAAGCCCTTCTCGACCCGGCGGTGCACCCGGTCCAGGATGTCCGCGACGATCTTGCCGCGCTTGGGCCGCACCTCGACGCTGCCGAGCACGGACCAGCCGTCCACGTAGATCACGGGCGCCTCGGCCTCGTCGGAGTCGTGGGTGTGGACCTCGAAGCTGCCGAGCACGCTGCCGCCCGCGCCGCGCACCGAGACGTTCTCCGGGACGCGCACGTCGACGCTGCCGAAGACCGAGAACGCCTTGATGACGACCTGCTGGTACTCGAAGACCGCCTCGCTGAGGTCTATCTCGACGCTGCCGAAGACCGCGTAGGCGTGGACGCGGCGATTGGCCCGCCAGCGGCCCTTGCGGACGGCGCTGCTGAACACCGCCACCACGTTCTCGTCGGGCTCCGCCGGGATGGCGCCGGCGGTGGGGCGGTGGGGGCCGGGGCGGCGGTGTCCCGGCCGCGGTGGGCGGCGGGCAGGTCCCGCACGAAGACGTCCAGCTCGCCGACGGTCTTGGCGGCCAGCACGCCCTCGACGCGCTCGGCGTGCTCGTCGGCGGTGAGCCGCCCCTCGGCGAGGGCTTCGCGCAGCATGTCGGCCACGCGGTCGCGGTCGGCGTCCGAGGCGCGCAGCTCGGAGGTACGCGGTGCGGCGGGGGCGTGCTTCTGAAGGTCCACGGCCGTAGCGTACCGAAACGCGATAGATCGCGACCAGCCCTGTGGACAACCTTGTCCACCCCGCCGCCACCGCCGGAAGCGACCGACTGAGCCTTACCTCACAGGCTCGGCGTCTCGGGCAGGTTCTACGCTGGTTGACGCTGCCAATGGAGGCCAGCCGTCGTTGCTGGGAGAAGCGCCGAGGGATCCGCCGGAGATCCAGCGAAGCCCAGTCGCGCGTGATGTCTAGTGAGGAATGGGCGAGATGCCTGAGTTCGCGTACACCGATCTGCTCCCCCAGGGTGAGGACACCACTCCGTACCGGCTGGTGACCGCCGAGGGCGTGTCCACCTTCGAGGCCGACGGGCGGACGTTCCTCAAGGTGGAGCCGGAGGCGCTGCGCAAGCTGGCCGAGGAGGCCATTCACGACATCCAGCACTACCTGCGCCCGGCGCACCTGGCGCAGCTGCGCCGCATCATCGACGACCCGGAGGCGTCCGGCAACGACAAGTTCGTCGCCCTGGACCTGCTCAAGAACGCGAACATCGCGGCGGCCGGCGTGCTGCCCATGTGCCAGGACACCGGCACGGCGATCGTCATGGGCAAGCGCGGCCAGAACGTGCTGACCGCGGGCGGCGACGAGGAGGCCCTGAGCCGGGGCATCTACGACGCCTACAAGAACCTGAACCTGCGCTACTCCCAGATGGCTCCGCTCACCATGTGGGAGGAGAAGAACACCGGCTCCAACCTCCCGGCCCAGATCGAGCTGTACGCGACCGACGGCGGCGCCTACAAGTTCCTGTTCATGGCGAAGGGCGGCGGCTCCGCCAACAAGTCCTTCCTCTACCAGGAGACGAAGGCGGTCCTTAACGAGTCCTCCATGATGAAGTTCCTGGAGGAGAAGATCCGCTCGCTGGGCACGGCCGCCTGCCCGCCGTACCACCTGGCGATCGTCGTCGGCGGCACGTCCGCCGAGTACGCGCTGAAGACCGCCAAGTACGCCTCCGCGCACTACCTGGACGAGATTCCGGCCGAGGGCTCCGAGCTCGGGCACGGCTTCCGGGACAAGGAGCTGGAGGAGAAGGTCTTCGAGCTGACCCAGAAGATCGGCATCGGCGCGCAGTTCGGCGGCAAGTACTTCTGCCACGACGTGCGCGTGGTGCGCCTGCCGAGGCACGGGGCGTCCTGCCCGGTCGCCATCGCCGTGTCCTGCTCCGCCGACCGGCAGGCCGTCGCGAAGATCACCGCGGAGGGCGTCTTCCTGGAGCAGCTGGAGACCGACCCGGCGCGGTTCCTGCCGGAGACCACGGACGAGCACCTCGACGCCGACGGTGACGTCGTCAAGGTGGACCTCAACCAGCCCATGGACGACATCCTGGCCGAGCTGACGAAGCACCCGGTCAAGACCCGGCTGTCGCTGACCGGCCCGCTGGTCGTGGCCCGCGACATCGCGCACGCCAAGATCAAGGAGCGGCTGGACGCGGGCGAGGAGATGCCGCAGTACCTGAAGGACCACCCGGTGTACTACGCGGGCCCGGCCAAGACGCCCGAGGGGTACGCCTCCGGGTCCTTCGGTCCGACCACCGCCGGGCGCATGGACTCCTACGTGGAGCAGTTCCAGGCGGCGGGCGGCTCGAAGGTGATGCTGGCCAAGGGCAACCGGAGCAAGCAGGTCACCGACGCGTGCGACACGCACGGCGGCTTCTACCTGGGCTCGATCGGCGGTCCGGCGGCGCGGCTCGCCCAGGACTGCATCAAGAAGGTCGAGGTCGTCGAGTACGAGGAGCTCGGCATGGAGGCGGTCTGGAAGATCGAGGTCGAGGACTTCCCGGCGTTCATCGTGGTGGACGACAAGGGCAACGACTTCTTCCAGGACCCGGCGCCCGCGCCGACCTTCACGACGATCCCCGTGCGGGGGCCGGGGCTCGCGTAACCCGCGTCACGCGTCACGCGTCACGGCAGCAGGCCGGTCCGGATCCGTCCGGGCCGGCCTTTCGCGTGCCCTCCGCCCTCCGTGGGCCGCTCCGGTCCCCGCCCGCCGTCCGGAGAGCGAACGGCGCGTTCTGTTTTCGGACAACCTGCCCTCCCGGGCGTCCGTTCCATTGACTGTCCGTCCTCCCGCTGTGAGTCTTTCGCCGCTCCTGCATGGACATGCCATGCGTGGCCACCCCTCAGCCACTTCCGGAGGACCAAGGTGAAACGAAGATTCGCCGTGGCGAGCCTGTCCCTCGCCGTCGTGCTGGGCCTCGGCACACTCCCCGCCGTCGCCGCCGACTCCGCGCCCGCCGCCGTCCAGTCGCCCGACATCGACGTGACGAAGGTGAAGGCGCACCTGACCGAGCTGAACTCCATAGCCGGACGCAACGGCGGCACCCGCCGCTCGACCGGCCAGGGATACCGCGACTCCGTCGCCTACGTGAAGGGCAAGCTGCAGGCGGCCGGATACACCGTCACCGAGCAGCCGTGCACCTCCGGCTGCACCAGCGGCGCCGGGCCCAACCTGATCGCCGAGTGGCCGCACGGCGACGCGGGCAACGTGTCCATGTTCGGCGCCCACCTCGACAGCGTCTCGGCGGGCCCCGGCATGAACGACAACGGCTCGGGCTCGGCCGCCCTCCTGGAGAACGCCCTGACCCTGGCGCAGCAGAACCCGACGATGAAGGGCCGGGTCCGCTTCGCCTGGTGGACCGACGAGGAACAGGGACTCAACGGCTCCGACTTCTACGTCCGCTCGCTCTCCTCGGCGCAGCGGTCCGCCATCACGGCGTACTACAACTTCGACATGGTCGCCTCCACCAACGGCGGCTATTTCATCAACCACGTCACCTCGGCCGCCGCCGCGCCGATGAAGGCGTACTGGGACTCGCTGGGCCTGCAGCCCGAGGAGAACACCGAGGGCGCCGGGCGCAGCGACGACTACTCCTTCGAGCAGTACGGCATCCCGACCTCCGGCTACGCGATGGGCGCCGGTGCCCGCAAGACCTCCGCGCAGGCGGCCAAGTGGGGCGGCACCGCCGGGGCTTCGTACGACCCGTGCTACCACCGGTCGTGCGACAACCTCGACAACATCAACACCACCGGCCTGAACCGCGCGTCGGACGGGATCGCGTACACCATCTGGCAGCGCGCCGTGGACACCGGCGGCGGCGACGGCGGTGGCTGCGACACCGACCCCGTCGTCAACGGCGGTTTCGAGAGCGGCACTTCGCCGTGGTCCGGGGACACCGGCACGATCGGAGCCCACTCCGGCCAGGCGGCGCACTCCGGAACGCGCTTCTCGTGGCTCGCCGGTTACGGTTCCACGCACACCGAGTCGGTCGGCCAGACGGTGACCGTGCCGACCGGGTGCACCCGGCTGACGTACTGGCTGCACATCGACACCGACGAGTCGGGGTCGACGGCGTACGACACCTTCAGGGTGAAGGCCGACGGCACCACGCTCGCCACGCTGTCCAACGCCGACGCCCGCAGCGGCTATGTGCAGCGCACGGTCGATCTCGGCGCGTACGCCGGCCGGCAGGTGGCCCTCAGCTTCACCGGCAGCGAGGACGGCAGTCTGCAGACCAGCTTCGTCCTGGACGACGTGAGCCTGCGGGAAGGCTGACCCGCGTCCAGGAAGGCCGACCCGTGACGGCCGGCCCATCCGTGGGCCGGCCGTCTCCGAGCCGCGTTCCGGCCCGCTCCGATCCGTCTCCCGGCCGCGCCGCGGACCGGCACCCGTTCGGCCCGGTCCAGGAACATCCGTCCCGCCCCGCACGCTGTACCCGTTATGAGCGACTACCGCATCGAGCACGACTCCATGGGCGAGGTCCGCGTCCCCGCCCACGCCAAGTGGCGCGCGCAGACCCAGCGTGCCGTCGAGAACTTCCCCGTCTCCGGGCAGCGCATCGAGCGCGCGCACATCGAGGCGCTCGCGCGGATCAAGGGCGCGGCGGCGAAGGTCAACGCCGAGCTGGGCGTGCTCGACGAGGACGTCGCGGGCGCGATCCAGGAGGCGGCCGCCGAGGTCGCCGAGGGGAAGTGGGACGAGCACTTCCCCGTGGACGTGTTCCAGACGGGTTCCGGCACCTCGTCCAACATGAACACCAACGAGGTCCTCGCCACGCTGGCCACCGAGCGGCTCGGCCGCGACGTGCACCCCAACGACCACGTCAACGCCTCCCAGTCCTCCAACGACGTCTTCCCGTCCTCGATCCACATCGCCGCCACCGCCGCCGTCACCCGTGACCTGATCCCGGCCCTCGACCACCTCGCCGGCGCCCTGGAGCGCAAGGCGGAGGAGTTCGCCGACGTGGTGAAGTCCGGGCGTACGCACCTCATGGACGCCACGCCCGTCACGCTGGGCCAGGAGTTCGGCGGGTACGCGGCGCAGGTGCGGTACGGCGTCGAGCGGCTCCAGGCGTCGCTCCCCCGGCTCGCCGAGCTGCCGCTGGGCGGCACCGCCGTCGGCACCGGTATCAACACGCCGCCCGGCTTCTCCGCCGCCGTCATCGCCGAGGTGGCCCGCGTCACGGGGCTGCCGCTGACCGAGGCGCGCGACCACTTCGAGGCACAGGGCGCGCGGGACGGCATCGTCGAGACGAGCGGGCAGCTGCGGACCATCGGCGTCGGACTGACGAAGATCGCCAACGACCTGCGGTGGATGGCGTCCGGGCCGCGCACCGGGCTCGCCGAGATCGCGCTCCCCGACCTCCAGCCGGGCTCGTCCATCATGCCCGGCAAGGTCAACCCGGTGATCCCCGAGGCGGTCCTCATGGTCGCCGCCCAGGTCACCGGCAACGACGCGACGGTCGCCGCCGCCGGAGCGGCCGGCAACTTCGAGCTGAACGTGATGCTGCCGGTCATCGCCAAGAACGTGCTGGAGTCGGTGCGGCTGCTGGCCAACGTCTCCCGGCTGCTCGCCGACCGGACCGTGGACGGGATCGTCGCGCACCGGGAGCGGGCCCGCGAGTACGCCGAGTCGTCCCCCTCCGTCGTCACGCCGCTCAACAAGTACATCGGGTACGAGGAGGCCGCCAAGGTCGCCAAGAAGGCGCTGGCGGAGCGGAAGACGATCCGCCAGGTGGTGCTGGAGGGCGGGTACGTCGAACGCGGCGACCTGACCGGGGAGCAGCTGGACGAGGCGCTCGACGTGCTGCGGATGACCCGTCCGTGAGAGGTGCCGGAGATCCCGGGGGCGCACGCCGGCGTGCGCTCGCGCGATCTTCGGCGCGTCGATTGGCCACGGCACCTAATATCTGTCCATGGCAGACGGTGAAGCGGTGAGCGCGGCGACGACGGGGCCGGGAACGGACGGCCCGGCGGGCCCGGCGGACTACTGGGCGCCCGGCAGTCACATCCTGTGGCGGTACCGGGAGAACGGCGGTCCGCACGTGCACATCGCGCGCCCCGTCACCGTCGTACGGGACGACGCCGAGCTGCTCGCCGTGTGGCTGGCGCCCGGCACCGAGTGTGTGAAGCCGGTCCTCGCGGACGGTACGCCCGTGCACCTGGAACCGCTGTCCTCGCGCTACACCAAGCCGCGCACGGTGCAGCGCGACCGGTGGTTCGGCACGGGGGTGCTGAAGCTGGCGCGGCCGGGCGAGGCCTGGTCGGTGTGGCTGTTCTGGGACCCGGGCTGGCGGTTCAAGAACTGGTACGTGAACCTGGAGGAGCCGCTGACCCGTTGGGAGGGCGGGGTCGACTCCGAGGACCACTTTCTGGACATCTCCGTCCACCCGGACCGCACCTGGCACTGGCGGGACGAGGACGAGTTCGCGCAGGCCCAGCGGGACCGGCTGATGGACCCGGCACAGGCCGAACGGGTGCGCCGGGCCGGCCGGGCCGCGGTCGCGGAGATCCGTGCCTGGGGGTCCCCGTTCACCGACGGCTGGGAGGACTGGCGGCCCGATCCGGCGTGGCCGGTACCCGCCCTGCCGGGGAACTGGGATCGCACGCCCGCGCACGTGTCCTCATGAGACCCTTGATGTGCCCCCCGGCAGCAAACGTAGGATCGTCCTCCGCAAAGACCGCGGCAGCGGCAACCGGCACAGTGTGCACTGGGCCTGACCGATCGTCACCGAGGGGCGGCAGGACGTGAGCGAGGGGTACGAGGGCAACACGCCGACGGGCCGCAGACGGTCCGCCGGTGGCACAGGAACTGCCTCTGACCACGCGGGAATCCCGTTCCTTGGGCCCGGTTTGCGGGTATCGGGATTTCTGCGGGACGAACTGCACGCGCCGCGCGCAGTCCCGGACGGATGGATTCGACACGCGTGACGGAGCACCCGACATCCTGCGACCGCCCCTCGACGGGCGCCGACCCCACGGATCCCCGCGGGGCGCTCCTGCGTACCCCCGTGCCACCGGGGCCCTCCGGGTCGGCGTTACCGGCCCAGGGGTGCGCCGGTCAGACGCCGCCCGACGCGGGCGCGGGCTCCCCGGGGACGTCCGAGCACTCCCAGCCGGGCGCCGAGCAGGCCGCCGGGGCCGACGGACACCGTCCGCGGCCCGGGTCCGAGGGCGTCCCGGTCCAGCCGGACGGCGCGCGGTCGGCGACCGGCGTGCGGTCGGGCGACCTGCCGTCGGCGTGCGCCGCGGCCTCGGGTGAGGCGGCCGCGGGAGCTATGGACTCGGGTGACCTGGCCCCAGGTGACACGGCCCCAGGTGACACGGGCCCGGGTGAGGCGGCCTCGGACGGCGGGCGGCAGGCCGGCCCGGTGCGGCCGGCGTCCGGGGTGCCGGCCGACACCGGGGGCCGGCACGGCGGGACTTTGGGGCCGGACCGGCGAACCGGTCAGCCCACCGCGCCCGGGCAGCCCACGCCCATGCGGCGGGACGGGGACCGGCTGCGGTTCGTCGGGGCCGCGACCCGGCGGATCGCCCGGGGCATGGACCTCGACGAGATCGTGATGGGGCTGTGCCGGGCCACCGTGCCGACGTTCGCGGACGCCATCCTCGTCTATCTGCGCGAGCCGCTGCCGGTCGGCGACGAGCGCCCCACCGGTCCCCTGGTGCTGCGACTGCGGCGCTCCGACCGCATACCGGCCGAGCGGGACACCGAGGGCGGCTTCGCGCCGGCGGCCCAGCCGGAGCCCTCGGAGCTGGAGACGGTCGGCGCCGAACTGTGCGAGGTGCGGCCGGGCAGCGCGCTGGCCGAGGTGCTGCGCGGGGTGCGTCCGGTCTTCACGGACACCCCGTCCGCCTGTGCCGCGCTGCCCGAACTGCTCGGGGAGGAGCGCGACTTCGCCCTGCCCGAGGGACGCCGGGCGATCCTGGCGCCGTTGCGGGGCCGCCGCCGGGTGATCGGCGCGGCGCTGTTCCTGCGCGGCCCGGAGCGCGTCGCCTTCGAGGCCGACGACCTGCTGGTGGCCGCGCAGCTCGCCACGCACAGCGCGCTGGGCATCGACAAGGCGGTGCTGTACGGGCGCGAGGCGTACATCGCCGACGAGCTGCAGCGCACGATGCTCCCGGAGAACCTGCCGCGCTGCACGGGCGTCCGGCTGGCCTCCCGCTACCTGCCGGCGGCCGAGACCGCGCGGGTGGGCGGCGACTGGTACGACGCCATCCCGCTGCCCGGCAGCCGGGTCGCGCTGGTCGTCGGGGACGTGATGGGCCACTCCATGACGTCGGCGGCCATCATGGGCCAGCTTCGGACCACCGCGCAGACCCTGGCCGGGCTCGACCTGCCGCCGCAGGAGGTGCTGCACCACCTGGACGAGCAGGCCCAGCGCCTGGGCACCGACCGCATGGCGACCTGCCTGTACGCCGTGTACGACCCGGTCGCGCACCGCATCACCGTCGCCAACGCCGGCCACCCGCCGCCCGTCCTGCTGCACCTGGGCGGCGAGGCCGAGGTGCTGCGGGTGCCGGCGGGCGCCCCGATCGGCGTGGGCGGCGTGGACTTCGAGGCCGTGGAGCTGGACGCCCCGGCCGGCGCGACCCTGCTCCTGTACACGGACGGGCTGGTCGAGTCCCGGCTGCGGGACGTGTGGACCGGCATAGAGCAGTTGCGGGAGCGGCTGGCCGCGACGGCCCAGCTGACCGGCCCCGACCATCCGCCGCCCCTGGAAGCCCTGTGCGACGAGGTGCTGGACATGCTCGGCCCGGGCGACCGGGACGACGACATCGCGCTGCTCGCCGCCCGCTTCGACGGCATCGCGCCCAGCGACGTGTCGTACTGGTTCCTGGACCCGGAGGACGCGGCCCCCGGCAAGGCCCGCCGCCTGGCCCGGCGGGCGCTGGCCCGCTGGGGGATGGAGGACCTGACGGACGCCGTGGAGCTGCTCGTCAGCGAGGTCGTGACCAACGCGGTGCGGTACGCCTCGAAGCCGGTCACCCTGCGGCTGTTGCGCACGGACGTGCTGCGCTGCGAGGTCGGCGACGACGTGCCGCAGTTGCCCCGGCTGCGGCAGGCGCGGGCGACCGACGAGGGCGGGCGCGGGCTGTACCTGGTGAACCGGCTGGCCCGCCGCTGGGGCGCGACGCGGCTGAGCACCGGCAAGGTGGTGTGGTTCGAGCTGAACCGCGGCTGACCTACGGCTGAGAGGGCACAGCGCGCGAAGGGGCGCCCGGTGAGCACCGGGCGCCCCTTCGCGCGTCTTGGCGACTTCGGCCGGTCTACGGCAGCCGGTCCCCGTCGGGGAAGTCCGGCTTCCCCGACTCGGTGGACCCACCGCCGTCCGGCGGTGGTTCCGTGGACGGGCTGTTCGACGGCGACTGCGTCGGCGACTCGGGCGGTTCCTCGGTCGTCGGGTCGTTCGACGGGGGTGCCTCGCTCGTCGGGTCGTCGGACGGGGGCGGTGCCTCGCTCGTCTCCTCCCGGGACGGCGACTGGCTCGGCGACTCGGAGGTGGTCACCGACTTGCTGGGCTTCACCGCGGCGCCCTGCTTGGTCTCCAGGTCGAACTTGGTGACCTTCTCCATGACGCCGAAGGTGTACGCGGCCCAGATCTCCGCCGGGGGGCCACCGCCGTTGACGCGGTAGTCGACGCCGGCTGCCTTGTACATCGGGACCTGCGGGTGCGGCGGCTTGTCGTCCTCGCCGAACAGGCCGACCGAGGTGACCAGGTTGGGGGTGAAGCCGGTGAACCAGGCCGACTTGTTGTTGTCGGACGTACCGGTCTTGCCGGCCACCTGCTGGCCGTCCCGCAGCGGGTTCTCCCGTACGGACGTCTTGGCCGTACCGTCGTCGACCACGCCGGTCAGCACGGAGGTCACCGTGTCGGCGGCCTCCCGGCTGATGACCCGCTCGCCGATGGGGTCGGGCATCTCGATGTTGCGGTCCTTGTGCTCGACCGACTTCACGATCGCCGGGGTGACCTTCTTGCCGTGGTTGTCGAAGGTGGCGTAGACGCCGGCCATCTCCAGGGGGCTGGCGCCCATACTGCCCAGGGTCTGCGCGGGCACGGCCTGCTCGCCCTCGGTGTCCATGCCGAGTTCGCCCGCGACCTTCATGACCTCGGTCATCCCGACGTCGACGCCCATCTGCGCGAAGACGGAGTTGACCGACTTGTTCATCGCCTCCTGGACGTCGATCTCGCCGTAGTCCCTGTCGTCCTCGTTGGGCGGCGCGAAGCCGACCTCCTGGTCGCCGTCCATCACGGGGCGCTCGCTGTCGCCGTCGTACATGGTGTTGGCCGTGATCGGCACGCCGTCCTGGGTCTCGGCGTCCTGGTCCACGGCGGCGGCGAGGATCACGGGCTTGAAGGTGGAGGCGGGCTGGTAGTCGTCGCGGGTGGCGTTGTTGGTGAAGTGCTTCAGGTAGTTCACCCCGCCGTACATCGCCACGACGGAACCCGTCTTCGGGTCGACGGAGACGGCGCCGGCCTGCACGTCGGCGTCGACCTTGCGCTTGTCCGGGTCCAGCTTGCTGGTGAGCTTCTCCTTGACCGCATCCTCCAGCGCGGCCTGCTTCTTCTTGTCGATGTTGAGGGTGACGGTGTACCCGCCGAGGTCCACCAGGGCCTTGGCCTGCTCCATGTCCTCGGCGGCGCCCTGGGCGACGAGCTGCTTCTTGAGCGCGAAGTTGGCCGCGTCCACCAGGTATCCGGTCTGGCCGTCCATCCCGGCGGCGGCCTTGGGCTCCTTGGGCGTCGGGAACTTCATGCCCTGCCGGTCGCCCGCGTTCAGCCACTTCTGCTCGACCATGTTGTCCAGGACGTAGTTCCAGCGCTCCTGGACGAGCTTCTTGCCGGTCTCGCTCGCGATCGCCCAGTCGTACTGGTTCGGCGCCTGGAGCAGGGCCGCGAGGTACGCGCCCTGTTCGACCGTCAGGTCCTCGGCGTCGACGCGGTAGTAGGCCTGGGCGGCGGCCTGGATGCCGTAGGCGCCGCGGCCGTAGTAGCTGGTGTTGATGTAGCCGGCGAGGATGTAGTCCTTGGACTTCTCCCGGTCCAGCTTCAGAGAGATGACCAGTTCCTTCAGCTTGCGCGAGACCGTCTGTTCCTGGGACAGGTAGTAGTTCTTGACGTACTGCTGGGTGATCGTCGAACCGCCCTGCGCGCCCTTGCCGGAGAGGGTGTTGAGCACACCGCGCGCGGTGCCCTTCAGGTCGACGCCCGCGTCCTTGTAGAAGGTCTTGTTCTCGGCGGCGACGAAGGTGCGCTGGACGTCCTTGGGGATCTTGGCGAGGTCGACGATCTCCCGGTTGCGCTCGCCGGTGCGGGCCATGATGCTGCCGTCGCTGTACTTGTAGACGTTGCTCTGCAGCTCGGCCTCGGGGTTGCCCTCGGGGATGTCGATCATCATGTACAGCACGATGAAGGCGCCCATGCCGAGCAGGCAGAGGCCGAAGAAGGTGCCCAGGATCTTCTTCCAGGTGAACAGCCGGCGTATGCGGCTCTTGCCGCCCGCGGCACCGCCCGCAGCCCTGGCCGCGCCCGACGAACGGCGGCGTTTCGGCGCCGCGCGGCGTCCACCGCGCTGTCGCGCTCTTCTCTCTTCCGCTCGCCCCATGGGTTCGATCCGCTCCGCTTCGGTCATCTGTGGGCACGTCTCGCTCACGTGTCACACAGGTTCGTCGCTCAGGTCAGCTCAGAAAGCTAACACCGGGAGATATGACAAAGGGCAACCGATCCAGCCTTGTACGGACGTGAGAATCAGCACCCGCTCCACAGGAACCGACGTACGAGAGGGGTTCAGGGTTGTGATGGGCGGGTAAAGTGATATCACTTAGTGAGCAGAGTGAGTGCAACGAAAGAACGGGGGACCACCCATGTCCACGCACGATGCCCCGCAGGTCACCGCCGATGTGCCCGAGATGCCGGCACCGCGTGTCCGCGAGAACCAGGCCCACAGCATCGGCGGCGGGTTCGCGCTGCTGCTCGGGCTGGTCGGACTGCTCGTCGGCGCCGGTCTGATCGCGACCGCCACGGCGGTCGACGCGACCGGTGCGAAGGCCGCGCTGATCATCGGGGGCGTTCTGATCGCCCTGGCGGCCTTCCTCGCGATGTGCGGACTGAACATGGTGGCGCCGGGCGAGGCCCGTGTGGTCCAGCTCTTCGGGCGGTACCGGGGGACGATCCGGCAGGACGGTCTGCGCTGGGTCAACCCCTTCACCTCCCGCACCAAGATCTCGACGCGCGTGCGCAACCACGAGACGGCCGTCCTGAAGGTCAACGACGCCTACGGCAACCCGATCGAGCTGGCGGCGGTCGTGGTGTGGCGGGTGGAGGACACCGCGCAGGCCACCTTCGAGGTGGACGACTACGTCGAGTTCGTCTCCACCCAGACCGAGGCGGCCGTGCGGCACATCGCCATCGAGTACCCGTACGACGCCCACGACGAGGACGGCCTCTCCCTGCGCGGCAACGCCGAGGAGATCACCGAGA
Organism: Streptomyces sp. CCM_MD2014; assembly: GCF_000772045.1. GTDB lineage: Bacteria > Actinomycetota > Actinomycetes > Streptomycetales > Streptomycetaceae > Streptomyces > Streptomyces salinarius. The sequence goes on from NZ_CP009754.1 coordinate 3,227,193, forward strand.
AGCTCGCCGTCGAGCTGCACGCGCGCGTGGAGGCGGCCGGCGTGCAGATCATCGAGTCCCGCTTCACGCACCTCGCGTACGCGCCGGAGATCGCCTCGGCGATGCTCCAGCGGCAGCAGGCCGGTGCGGTGGTCGCGGCGCGGCGGCAGATCGTGGACGGCGCGGTCGGCATGGTCGAGGCGGCGCTCGCCCGGATCAGCGAGCAGGACATCGTGGAGCTGGACGACGAACGCAAGGCGGCGATGGTCTCCAACCTGATGGTCGTGCTCTGCGGGGACCGCGCCGCCCAGCCGGTCCTGAACACGGGGACCCTCTACCAGTGACGACCCCGTCCGAGGATTCCGAGGCGCCCCGGGGCACGGCTCCGAAGCGCCGGCCGCAGCAGCGCAAGCAGGTGCTGCTGCGGCTGGACCCGCAGGTGTACGAGGCGCTGGCCCGCTGGGCGGGCGACGAACTGCGCTCGGCCAACGCCCAGATCGAGTTCCTGCTCCGCAGGGCGCTGGCGGAGGCCGGCCGGCTGCCCGGCGACACCGGACCGCTGCCGCGCCGGGGCCGCCCGCCGAAGGGCGGCGGCCCGGGGGCCGCGGCACCTTCCTGACCGTACGGCACGGGGCCGGCATCGGTCGTGGCGGAACACCGTCGGCGCCGGACGCGGCCTCCGTCGCAGCCGAACACCGTCGGGGGCCCCGCCTCCGTCGCAGCCGAACACCCTGCGGCGCCGGGCGCCGTCGCAGCCGAACACCCTGCGGCGCCGGGCGCCGCCCGCGCCGTAGCGGAACCGTGACAATCGGCCCCGACCTGGGCTCCCGCACCCCGCCCGCACCCGCCGCCACGACCTCTGCACCGTGCGTATACATAGGGCGTATACACCGTGTGTAGAGTGCTCCGCATGTCCATCGGTCACACCCTCCTGGGACTCCTGGAGTCCGGGCCGCGCCACGGTTACGACCTCAAGCGCGCCTTCGACGAGAAGTTCGGTCACGACCGGCCGCTGCACTACGGTCAGGTCTACTCGACGATGTCCCGCCTGCTGAAGAACGGCCTCGTCGTGGTCGACGGCATCGAGGCGGGCGGCGGTCCCGAGCGCAAGCGGTACGCGATCACCGACGACGGGATCACCGACGTACAGCGGTGGCTCGCCACGCCGGAGAAGCCCGAGCCGTATCTCCAGTCGACGCTGTACACCAAGGTCGTCCTCGCGCTGCTCACCCACCGGGACGCCGCCGACATCCTCGACACCCAGCGCTCGGAGCACCTGCGCAGCATGCGCATCCTGACGGACCGCAAGCGCAAGGGCGACCTCGCGGACCAGCTCATCTGCGACCACGCCCTCTTCCACCTCGAGGCCGACCTGCGCTGGCTGGAACTGACCGCCGCGCGCCTCGACAAGCTCCGTGAGGCGGTAACCCGATGACTCCCCCCGCAGGCTCCCTGCTCTCGGCGGACCAGCTCCGCAAGGCCTACGGCCCCACCCTCGCCCTCGACGGCGCCGAGTTCTCCATCCACCCCGGCGAGGTCGTCGCCGTCATGGGCCCCTCCGGGTCCGGCAAGTCGACGCTGCTGCACTGCCTCGCCGGCATCGTGACGCCCGACTCGGGGACGATCACGTACAACGGGCGCGAGCTGTCCGCCATGTCCGACGCCCAGCGCAGTGCGCTGCGCCGCTCGGACTTCGGGTTCGTCTTCCAGTTCGGCCAGCTGGTGCCGGAGCTGACGTGCGTCGAGAACGTCGCCCTGCCGCTGCGGCTGAACGGCACGTCCCGCAAGGAGGCCGAGCGGGCCGCGCTGACCTGGATGGAGCGGCTGGAGGTCGATGACCTCAGAAAGAAGCGGCCCGGCGAGGTCTCCGGCGGCCAGGGACAGCGGGTCGCGGTGGCGCGGTCGCTGGTCACCAACCCGCGGGTCCTCTTCGCGGACGAGCCGACCGGCGCGCTGGACTCCCTGAACGGGGAGCGCGTGATGGAGCTGCTCACGGACGCCGCCCGTTCCACCAACGCCGCGGTCGTCCTGGTCACGCACGAGGCACGGGTGGCCGCCTACTCCGACCGCGAGATCGTCGTACGGGACGGCAAGTCCCGGGACATGGAGCGGGTCGTATGAGCGTGCGTCAGTGGGCCGCGGACCTGATGCTGGGCGTCCGCTTCGCCTTCACCGGTGGCCGGGAGGGCTGGACGCGGGCCGTGCTGACGGCCGTCGGCGTCGGGCTCGGCGTGGCGCTGCTGCTGCTGACGACGGCGATCCCGAACGCGCTCACCGTCCGGCACGAGCGGGAGGCGGCGCGCTCCGACATCACGTTCGCCCTCGAGCCGATGCCGAAGGCGAACGACACGCTGGTGATCGCCGACACCGACAACAGCTTCCGCGACCAGGACGTCCGGGGCCGCGCCCTGGAGCCGGAGGGTCCGCGGGCGCCGCTGCCGCCCGGGGTGGAGAAGTTCCCGGCGGTGGGCGAGATGGTGGTCTCCCCCGCCCTGAAGGAGCTGCTGGAGTCGGACTCCGGCGCGCTGCTGCGCGAGCGCCTGCCGGACCGGATCGTCGGCACCATCGCGGAGGAGGGGCTGATCGGCTCGGCCGAACTCGCCTACTACCGGGGCGCGGAAGGGCTCGCCGAGCAGATCACTTCGGGCCGGATCGAGCGCATCGACCGGTTCGGCGACCCGGAGCCCGGGGAGGAGAAGTCCGACCCGGTGCTGCTCCTGCTGATCCTCGTCGTCTTCGTGGTGCTGCTGATGCCGGTCGCGGTGTTCATCGCCGCCGCCGTGCGGTTCGGCGGCGAGCGGCGGGACCGGCGGCTCGCGGCGCTGCGTCTGGTGGGCTCCGACAGCCGCATGACCCGGCGCATCGCCGCCGGCGAGGCCATGGCCGGCGCGTTCCTCGGGCTGCTCTTCGGCGCCGGGTTCTTCATGGTCGGACGGCAACTCGCGGGCAGTGCCGAGGTGTTCCGCATCAGCGTGTTCCCCAGCTATCTCAACCCCTCGCCGCTGCTGGCTCTGCTGGTCGCGGTGGCGGTGCCGGCCGCGGCGGTGCTGGTGACGCTGTTCGCGCTGCGCGGGGTGGTCATCGAGCCGCTCGGCGTGGTGCGTGCCGGGCGCCCGGCCCGGCGCCGGCTGTGGTGGCGGCTGCTGCTGCCGCTGGCCGGACTGGCGATGCTCTACCCGATGATCGGCAACGGCCGGGACAACGGCGACTTCAACCAGTACCTGGTGACCGGCGGTGTCGTCCTGCTCCTGGTGGGCGTGACCGCACTGCTGCCGTGGATCGTCGAGAGCGTCGTCGCCCGGCTCGGCTCCGGCGGCGTCGCCTGGCAACTGGCCGTGCGCAGGCTGCAGCTGAGCAGCGGCACGGCGGCCCGCATGGTCAACGGCATCGCGGTGGCCGTGGCCGGGGCGATCGCGCTGCAGATGCTGTTCGCCGGCGTGGACGACGACTACACCAAGTCGACCGGGCAGGACGTCTCGCGGGCGCAGATGGAGGCGATCCTCCCGAGCGGGGTCCCCATGGACCAGGCGGCCGAGAAGTTCCGCGACACGAAGGGTGTGAAGGGGGTCTTCACCTTCTCCGAGGGCTGGCTGGGCGACCGCCGCCAGGACCCGGATCACGGTACGACGGTGACCGTGGGCGACTGCGCGTCGCTCCGGGAGATCGCCGGCCTGCCCTCGTGCGCCGACGGGGACGTGTTCGCCGTGCACGGCGCCCAGTGGGACGCCGGGGAGGACGTCGCGAAGCTGGTCACGCCGGGCCGGAAGCTCTACCTGGACCCGTCCTACGAGGGCGGCCCGAAGAGCCACGAGATCCCCTGGACGGTGCCGGAGGGCGTCAAGGCGGCGAAGCCGCGGACCGGTCTGCTGGCCGGGACCGACCGGGGCGGCGTCCTGATCACGCCGAAGGCGCTGCCGGACGCGCTCGCGCCGGCGCTGGACGGGCACGCCTACCTGCGGCTGGACGAGTCGGTGCCGGACGTGCACGACCTGGTACGGAACACCACGGCGGCCATCGACCCGCTGGCGAACGCCATGACCTGGGCGGCAACGGAGCGCACCGACCGGTTCGACGCCATCCGCACCGGCCTGTTCGTGGGCGCGGCGTGTGTGCTGGCGCTGATCGGCGCCAGTCTGCTGGTCTCGCAGTTGGAGCAGTTGCGCGAGCGGAAGAAGCTGCTGTCGGCCCTGGTCGCCTTCGGCACCCGGCGCCGCACGCTCAGCCTCTCGGTGCTGTGGCAGACGGCGATTCCGATCGTGCTCGGGCTGCTGCTCTCCATGATCGTGGGCCTGACGCTCGGCACGGTGCTGCTGAAGATGACGGGCACCCCGGTCCGCGTCGACTGGGCCGGCGTTCTGTCCATGACCGGCATCGGCGCGGCGGTCGTCCTGGTGGTGACGCTGTGCAGCCTGCCGCCGCTGCTGCGGCTGATGCGGCCGGAGGGGCTGCGCACGGAGTAGCCACGCCGGTACGCCGCGACGGACCGAGCGACGGAGCGGCCGCCCCGCCGGGCGGCCGCTCCGTCGTGCATGTCAGCCGTGCACCTCAGCCGTGCACCTCAGCCGTGGGCCTCGGGCGTGCACCTCAGCCGTGCGCCTCAGCCGTGCGCCTCAGCCGTGCGCCTCAGCCGTGCGCCTCGGGCGTGCACCTCCGTCGGGCCGCTGAGTCACGCGCCTCAGCCGTGCACCGTCCGCACCGGCAGGTCGGCCATCGCCTCCCGCAGGGCCGCCGCCAGTTCCTCGTACTCCGCCGAGCGGGCCGCGCCCGTGCGCATGGCGAGGGCGACGCGGCGGGTGGGGGCCGGGTCGGCGAAGGAGGCGGTGAGGAGCTGGCTGGAACGGGAGGTCTCCACGCGGACGGCGGTGCGCGGCAGCAGCGTCACCCCGAGGCCGCCCGCCACCAGCTGCACCAGCGTCGACAGACCGGCGGCCGTGGTCGTGGCCGGGACGCCCGCGCGGCCCGCCTCCCGGCAGATGTCGAGCGCCTGGTCGCGCAGGCAGTGCCCCTCGTCGAGCAGCAGCAGCTTCAGCTCGCGCAGCACCGAGCGATCGAGGCCCTCCCGGCCGCCGAGCCGGTGGTCGAGCGGCGTGACCAGGACGAAGTCCTCGTCGAAGAGCGGGAGTTCGGTGACGCCGGGGACGCCGAGCGGCACCGCGAGCAGCAGCAGGTCGAGCCGCCCGGTCGTCAGGCCCTCCAGGAGGCTCGCCGTCTGCTCCTCGTGGACCTGGAGGTCGAGGTCGGGGTAGCGCTCGTGGACCAGGCGCAGCACCGTGGGCAGCAGATACGGCGCCACGGTCGGGATGACGCCGAGCCGCAGCGCGCCGGTGAAGGGCGCCCGCACCGCCTCCGCCTCCTCCAACAGCGCGCCGACCTCCGCCAGTACCGCCTTGGTCCGCACCGCGAGCCGTTCACCGGCGGGCGAGAGCAGCACCTTGCGCGTCGTACGCTCCAGCAGAGTGACACCCAGTGCCTCCTCCAGGGCGGAGACGGCTCCGGAGAGCGCCGGCTGGCTCATGCCGATCGCGGCGGCGGCGTCGCGGAAATGCAGGTGCTCGGCGACCGCGTCGAAAGCCCGCAGCTGGGCGAGGCTGGGCTGCCTCTTCTTCCCGGACACTAATAGCCACCTCCGATCAACCCGACCGAGTGTAGCTATTTCCCTAATCAATGCACCCTGTGCCAACATCAACACCGTCCAACCCATGGGAAACACTCGCAAAACGGGTGTTTCTTCGCTGCACTATTGGAGAGCGCGTGCTCACTGTCGGTGACAAGTTCCCCGAGTTCGATCTGACCGCCTGCGTCTCGCTGGAGAAGGGCAAGGAGTTCCAGCAGATCAACCACAAGACCTACGAGGGTCAGTGGAAGGTCGTCTTCGCGTGGCCCAAGGACTTCACCTTCGTGTGCCCGACCGAGATCGCCGCCTTCGGCAAGCTGAACGACGAGTTCGCCGACCGTGACGCCCAGATCCTCGGCTTCTCCGGCGACTCCGAGTTCGTGCACCACGCCTGGCGCAAGGACCACCCGGACCTGACCGACCTGCCGTTCCCGATGATGGCCGACTCGAAGCACGAGCTCATGCGTGACCTCGGCATCGAGGGCGAGGACGGCTTCGCGCAGCGCGCGGTCTTCATCGTGGACCAGAACAACGAGATCCAGTTCACGATGGTCACCGCCGGCTCCGTCGGCCGTAACCCCAAGGAGGTCCTGCGGGTCCTCGACGCCCTGCAGACCGACGAGCTCTGCCCGTGCAACTGGAGCAAGGGCGACGAGACCCTCGACCCGGTCGCGCTGCTGTCGGGGGAGTGAGCTGACGTGTCCCTCGACTCCCTGAAGTCCGCCATACCGGACTACGCCAAGGACCTGAAGCTCAACCTGGGTTCGGTCATCGGCAACTCCGACCTCCCGGCGCAGCAGCTGTGGGGCACCGTGCTGGCAACCGCCATCGCCTCGCGCTCCCCCATCGTCCTGCGCGAGCTGGAGCCGGAGGCGAAGGCCAACCTCACGCCCGAGGCGTACTCGGCCGCCAAGTCGGCCGCCGCCATCATGGCGATGAACAACGTCTTCTACCGCACCCGGCACCTGCTGTCGGACCACGAGTACGGCACCCTGCGCGCCGGGCTGCGGATGAACGTCATCGGCAACCCGGGCGTCGACAAGGTCGACTTCGAGCTGTGGTCCTTCGCGGTGTCCGCCATCAACGGCTGCGGCATGTGCCTGGACTCGCACGAGCAGGTGCTCCGCAAGGCCGGTGTGGACCGCGAGACGATCCAGGAGGCGTTCAAGATCGCCGCCGTGGTCGAGGCCGTCGGCGCCACGCTGGACGCCGAGGCGGTCCTGGCCGACCAGTAGTCGCCCCGCACGACCCGCACGGCACGGGCCCCGCTCACCGGGAGGTGGGCGGGGCCCGTTCGCGTGCCGTTGCCGCCCGAGGGCTTCGCGCGCTACGCCGGGGAGGTGTCCGACGGCGGACCGCTCTCCGAGGGGTCCTGAGAGCCCTGCGAGCCCTGAGCCCCCTGGGGCCCCTGGGGCCCCTGGGGCCCTTGGGGCTCCGCCGCACCCGGCGTCCGGCCGATCGCCGGGGCGGCGTCGCTCGACGTGGCACCGTGCGGCTTCGGTTTCTGCCGCAGGGCGGCCTCACGGGAGTACGCCCGCAGATAGCCCACGACGGTGTTGGTCACCGCCACCAGGGGTACGGCGACCACGGCGCCTCCGATGCCGGCCACCATGCCGCCGGCGGCCACCGACAGCACCACCGCCAGCGGATGGACCCGCACCGCGCGCCCGAGGATGAACGGCTGCAGGATGTGCCCCTCGATCTGCTGCACCGCCAGTACCACGACGAGGGTCATGACCGCCGCGAACACGCCCTGCGTCACCAGCGCCACGACGACCGCGAGCGCGCCCGACACCACGGCGCCGACGAGCGGGATGAAGGCGAACAGGAAGATGAACACGGCCAGCGGGACGGCCATCGGCACGTCCAGGAAGTAGATGCCGAGACCGATGAAGATGGCGTCGATCAGCGCGACGATCACCGTGCCGCGCACATAGGCGGTCAGCGTCCGCCAGGCGCGCGGACCCGCCCCGGCCACGCCCGGCCGGGCGGCGGCGGGCACCAGCTTCAGCGACCACTGCCAGATGCGCTTGCCGTCGTAGAGCAGGAAGAGCGTCGAGAAGGCGGCCAGCAGGATGCCGGTGAGCGCCTCGACGACGACCGTGACACCCTCGAGTCCCGCCGACGTTATCTGGTCGGTGTTGGCGCCGACCGCTTCCCGCAGGTTCTTGGCGATCTCGTTGATCTGCTTGTCGGTGACGTGGAAGGGGCTGTTCAGCAGCCAGTTGCGCAGCTCGTCGATGCCGTCCTGGACCTGGTCGGAGAGGTTGTCGATGTTCTCCATGACCTGCCAGGTGACGAACCAGCCGATCAGTCCCATCACCACGAAGCCCAGGACCGCCGTCAGGGCGGTGGCCGGCCCCCGGGGAACCCCGTGCCGGCGCAGCCAGGCCACGGCCGGCTGCAGCAGCGCGGTGATCAGCAGCGCGGCGACGAACGCCAGCACCACCAACTGCACGGCGCTGATGATGCGCATCAGCACCCACAGCGTGCCCGCGAGCACCAGGAGCCGCCATCCGGCCTCCGCGGCCACCCGTACTCCCCAGGGCACGGCCTGCGCCGGGTCGGGGCGGTCGGCGACGGCGACCGTACGGTGCGCGGCGAGGTGTTCAGCGGCCGCGTCCTCGGCCGAGTGCTCCGCGGTGTGCGGCACGTGGTCGGAGGCCGGCCCCGGTCCGTCGTCGGCGTCGTGCCGACGCGCCTCTTCCCGGCGCTGCTCCAACCGCTCGCTCATCTGGGTCAGTCCGGCGCCGAGCCGACCGAGCCACCCTGGCACTCGTGACATGATCCGTCCTCTTCCCCCGTCCTTCCCCACCACTCCCCCCTGGAGTCGTTCCGGTCCGACCGTACATGGCGGGAGCGCGAAAGCCCCTCACCATAGGACGGTGAGGGGCTCCGCGAGGTTGAGCGCGGGCCGACAGGCCCGGTCGCCGGGGCTCAGTACCAGTGGTTGGCCTGCCAGAAGGCCCAGGCCTCGCACGGGCTGCCGTAGCGGTTGTCCATGTAGCTGAGGCCCCACTTGATCTGGGTGGCCGGGTTGGTGCGCCAGTCGGCGCCCGCCGAGGCGTACTTGCCGGCCGGCAGTGCCTGGAAGAGGCCGTAGGCGCCGGAGGAGGCGTTGACGGCCTGGTAGTTCCAGCTGGACTCGTGGTCCACGATGTTGCTGAAGCACTGGAACTGGCCGCTGGGCACCATCTGCCGGGCCATCGCCTGGATCTGGCTGGTGCTGTAGGAGCTCTGGACGGCGAAGCTGGTGGCGTCGCGCTTGGCGTCGCGGCTGGCCGCTTCCTGCTTCGCCTGGCGCTCCTTGGCATCCTCGGCCGCCTGCCTGGCCTTCTCCTGCTTGGCCACGGCGGTCTTGGCGGCCGCCTTGCGGGCCGCCTCCTCGGCGTCCTTCTTGGCGCTCGCGTCCGCGGCGATGGCCTGCACGTCGGCCTGATGCGTCAGGGACGCGGTCTGCACCTGCGCCTGCTCACCCATGGGGATGTCGGCGAGCAGCGTCGTGCCTGCTGCCGTCGCCTCCGCGTCGTCGTTGTTCTGCGCGACGCTGCCCGAGGCAACTCCGACGACGCTTCCGACGGCGGTGACCGCCGTGGCCGAGGCCACTGCGAATCCCCGGACCGAGATCCGGCTCACACGGTTTCCTTCCAGCATCGCCCGCTTCGGTGACCCTCGCGGACGCAATCGTGCCCCTGGCACTGGCCTCCCCAACTACGGGTCACGGGAGGCACGGGCCCGGTGGACAACTCCCCTGCGGGGAGCGCCGCGTGGTGCTCGGGCGGCATACGACTCGACTATGGAGTTGGACCTGGTGCTTCTGGGGCGCCGTACCGCTGGGGGTACGGCTGTGTCGTATGCGGGGCCTGACAGGAATGAGACTCTGCCGTAACCCGGCGGGGTGAGGCAATTCTGTGTTGCGTGTGAAAGCTCACATCCCGTTTGGCCCAGGGGATTCACGGAAATCCGCACATGCCGAGGCGCCGCCCGGCTAGGCTCTGGGCCTTTCCGGACGGCGCCGAACTGACGGGTAACCGGCTCTCCTGCGGGCAATCGACCCTTCACGGGTCGGACTTCACGGAAGCGTCAGATGTGACCGTCCTCCAGCATTTCGGTCACGAGCGCCGCGATCTGGGACCTCTCGGAGCGCGTCAGGGTGACGTGCGCGAAGAGCGGATGCCCCTTCAGCTTCTCGACGACGGCGACGACCCCGTCGTACCGGCCGACCCGCAGATTGTCCCGTTGGGCCACGTCATGGGTGAGTACGACCCGTGAGTTGGCCCCGATCCGGGACAGCACGGTCAGCAGGACGTTGCGCTCGAGGGACTGCGCCTCGTCCACGATCACGAAGGCGTCGTGCAGCGAGCGCCCCCGGATGTGGGTGAGCGGCAGCACCTCCAGCATCCCGCGCGCGGTCACCTCTTCGATGACCTCCCGGCTGGTGACGGCCGACAGCGTGTCGAAGACGGCCTGCGCCCAGGGGCTCATCTTCTCGGCCTCGGAGCCGGGCAGATAGCCGAGCTCCTGCCCGCCCACCGCGTACAGCGGACGGAAGACCATCACCTTCTGGTGCTGCCGGCGCTCCAGGACCGCCTCCAGCCCCGCGCACAGCGCGAGCGCCGACTTGCCGGTGCCGGCCCGGCCGCCCATCGACACGATCCCGACGTCCGGGTCGAGGAGCAGATCGAGCGCGATCCGCTGCTCGGCGCTGCGGCCCTTGATGCCGAACGCCTCACGGTCGCCGCGCACGAGGCGGACGCCGCCGTCGGGCGTGACCCGCCCGAGGGCCTTGCCGCGCTCGGACTGGATGGTCAGCCCGGTGTGCACGGGCAGCTCGGCGGCCTCGGGGACGTGGACCCGGCCCTCCTCGAAGAGCACGTCCACCTGCTCGCCCGGCAGGGTGAGTTCGGACATTCCGGTCCAGCCGGAGGCGTCCGTGATGGCCAGCTCCGCGCGGTACTCCTCGGCGAGGAGGCCCACGGACGACGCCTTGATCCTGAGCGGGAGGTCCTTCGAGACGACGGTGACGTCGAACCCCTCCGCCTGCAGATTTCGGGCGACCGCGAGGATGCGGGAGTCGTTGTCCCCCAGGCGGTAGCCGGTGGGCAGCACGCTGGGGTCCGAGTGGTTGAGCTCGACGCGGACGGTGCCGCCGAGGTCCCCGATCGGGATGGGGGCGTCGAGGCGACCGTGCCGTACCCGGAACTCGTCGAGCAGGCGCAGGGCCTGCCGGGCGAAGTAGCCGAGTTCGGGATGGTGCCGTTTGGCCTCCAACTCCGTCACCACGACGATGGGGAGCACGACCTCGTGCTCGTCGAAGCGGTTCAGGGCGTTCGGGTCGGCCAGCAGGACGCTGGTGTCGAGAACGTAGGTGCGCCGGTCGGGCTTGTGGCGCTTTGTGCTGGTCACCACGGAAGGACGTACCCCCTCGGAAGAGGTCGGGGAGCGACGGAGTGGAGCTGGACCGGGAGGGCTGGAACGAGCCGGCCGGTCCGGCCGAGCCGGCCGGTCCGGGGCCTGTCGTGCAGACCCTTGGGGCCGCCCTGCACTGGCGCGGGCCGCGGACCGGCCCTCCGCCGCGTCTTCCGTGCCGTGACCGCACGGTGGGGCTGGTGCAAAGGGCCTCCCGGGCGGACGGCCCCGTGCCGCCCGCTGAGATCCGACACCCGTGGATCGGGCGTCGACCTGCTTGGGTTATGCCCTCGAACAAGCACCGCCATGCCACGACACAGGACGGCGCACCGGTGAACTCCTCGTTACGGCTGCACCGCGGACCGAGGACAGAAAAACGGGCCGGTCCGTGGGGGGGGAGACGGACCGGCCCGAGGGGGGGGTTTCCACCATAACCCTTCGTAAGTGATGCTGCGTGCATCGGCGTGCCACAACTACTCTCCGAAGTCGCCCGGCAACGCCCGGATGCCACGGAAGCCCTCATTCCGGCCCGAATCATGGCCAAATCACGGTGAACCCCCGACCGGGCGTCCGATTCACGCGTGAGTCGAGTGAGTGAAGTGACGAAAGATGCGGGCCGGCCCTCCGAGTCCGCCGGCGCCGGGGCACACCGGAACGGGGCCCCGTGTCCCCCATTCGGGCGACGCCACCGACGCACCCGGACTTGACCCGGCACCGCGCAGCCCCCTCCACTGCGCGGTGCCACGCGCGTAGCTTTGCTCACGCGAATTACCTGGTCCGAACCTACGCGACCGAGCGGCTCGGATTCGACCCGAGGAGGACACCGGTGAATAACGATGTGGAAACCCTGTGAGGATCGGTGACTGATTTGGCACCCTGCGGTCGTGGACGCGGATATTTGCGATGGCGTGAGGCTTGCGCCCGGAACTTCCACGATGCGCGGCTCTTTCCCTGACACGGACTCATGCCGAGAACGCGGGGCATCACTTGGCCGGTGGCGAGTACCGGGCACTTCGAACGACAGTTCCCGGTCATCTTCGCCCGAACGGGCAGGCGTACCGGCCGTCGGCCTACGGCTTGCGCACGTCGAAGAGCTGACGGGAGCTGTGAGCAACGAAGGGGCCGTCGGCCTGGATGCGCGCGTGCAGGTCGCGCAGCCGGTCGCGGTACGCCTCGACGGTGAACCCGGGGACCATCCACACCACCTTGCGCAGGAAGTGGACGACGGCACCGATGTCGAAGAACTCCATCCGCAGCCGCTCCGCCCGCAGCTCCACGACCTCGAGCCCGGCCGCCTCGGCGGCGGCACGCTCGTGCTCGGGATGACGGTGCCGACGCGTCTCCTCCGGCAGCGGCCCGAGGAAGTACTCCACGAGCTCGAAGACACTGGCGGGCCCGACGTGCTGGGCGTAGTAGGCGCCGCCGGACGCCAGCACACGGGCGACCTCGTCCCAGTGCGGCTCGACGGGGTGGCGGCTCACGACCAGGTCGAAGGCGCCGTCCGCGAACGGCAGGGGCGCGTCGTCGGCCGAAGCGACCACCGGGACACCGCGCGGGCGCAGCAGCCGGGTGGCCTCGGCGACGTTGGGTGCCCAGCCCTCGGTGGCGACGACGAGCGGGGCCCGGTCGGGCCCGGCGGCCTGGAGGGCGAAGTCCAGCACCTCCCCTCCCCCGGTCTGCACATCCAGTACGGCGGTCGCGCCGGCCAGCCGCCCCGCCATGGACCGCGCGTAACCCCACGACGGCCGCGCCTCGGTGGCCCGCCCCTCGAACCAGGAGAAGTTCCACCCTTCGGTGGGAACGGAGGCGCCTTCGGCCACGAGTGCGTCGAAGGAGCGCACGTCGGCCACCGCTAGACCACCACCAGGGGCCGGACCTGCTCGGCGGCGAACCGCACGAATCCCTCCGGGTCGGGCTCGTCACCGGTCGGCTGCAGGATGACGGTGTCGGCCCCCGCCTCGGCCAACCGCAGTACGGCGTCGGCAACGGCCTGCGCGTCCCCCGCGACGCCGAGGCCGGGCACGTCCGCGACGCCTTCGGCGACGAGTTCGGCACGGAGCCGTTCCCGGGCGCCGGCTCCGGTGGCGGTGAGGAGATACACGACGACCCTGTGCGCGTCGTCGTCCCGTCCGGCCGCCGCGCGCCCCTCGTCGACGAGCCGCCGGGCACGGCGTACCCCGTCGGGTGCGGTGTTCGCGGTGAGCACGGTCCCGTCGGCGGCCTCACCGGCCAGCCGCAGCGAACGGGGCCCGGTGGCACCGGCGAACACCTCGACGGCCTGCTGCGGGGGCCAGTCGAGCGCGACGCCGTCGAGCTGGACGTAGCGCCCTTTCACGGTCACCCTGTCTCCCCTCAGTAGGGAGCGCAGCGCGAGAAGATGCTCCCGCAGCAGGGTGACGGGCGACTCGGCCCGCGCCCCGACCTGCCCCATCCAGTCCTGCACCCCGTGCCCCACGCCGAGGACGGCGCGTCCAGGGAACATCCGGTGCAGCGTGGCGGCCTCCATCGCGGTGAGGGCCACGTTCCGCAACGGCACGGGCAGCAGCCCGACGCCGACCCGCACCCGCTCGGTCCACGCGAGGGCAGCGGCGGCCGTGGAGATCCCGCCTTCACGGAAGCAGTCCTCCCACAGCCACAGCTCATCGAGCCCCACCTCGTCGGCCACCCGCACCACGGCACGCAGCCGCTCGGGGGCCAGCTGAGGACGGAATACGGCACCGAATCCAGTCATGGTGCCTTCCTACCTCCGGCGTCGACCACTGGACAACACCATTACGAGCCCGGCCCCGGCGGGGTCCTCATCGGTGTGGTGGACCGGTGGAAGGGGATGGGCACGGATGAGCTGGACTCGGCGTGCGAGGCATTCAAGGAGGACTGGAGTGCGGCTCCGCAGGAAGATTTAGAAGAACGACGACGCCCTTCCACGTGACCGTGGCCCGCAGCCAGAGCGATCTCGGCGAAGGCGTTGACGTGGGAGTCGGAAGCAGTCACGAGCCGTAGACCTTACCGGCGCAGGCGAGCCGTACGGCGGTCGTGCCACCGCGATGTTCCCCGATGCCGCGTCGGATACCTTCGGCGGGAAGGCGGGGCCGACGGGCTGAGGTGAGGGGATCGTGTGAGGCGGCGGCGCTGGCGGGACGGAGCGGGGGTTTTGGCCGTGGTGGGGCAGGACGGTGGCCGTGTTCGCGTTCCGCTGGAGATCGCGGGCTCCTACCGCGCCCGTACCAGGGGGCTGCTGGGGCGCAGTTCGGTCGAGGGGGCGATGCTGCTGAGCCCCGCCAACAGCGTGCACACCTTCCGGATGCGGATGGCCATCGACGTGGCCTACCTCGACCGGCGGCTCACCGTCATCGCCGTGCGCACCATGCTGCCGGGCAGGCTGGGGCTGCCCAGGCCGCGGGCTCGGCACGTACTGGAGGCGGAGGCCGGGGCGATGGGTGAGTGGGGGGTGCGGGCGGGGACGCGGGTGGAGATCGTGGAGGGCCCGGCAGAGCCGGCCGGCGGTGTCGTTCCTCCGTGACGTCCACGGTGTGGTCGCCGGTGGGCCGTCTCTCAGGGCGAGACGATGTGCAGGAGCGGCGTGCCGTGCGTGCTCGTCGTCGCCTGGATCACCACGGTGTGGGCCCGCGGGCTGGGGCGGGTGTTGTCCAGGGTGCCGCAGGAGTTGCCGCTGCCGTGTGCGCGGAGGTACGTCCGGCAGCCCCGGCCCGGGCCGGTCGCGGCGCCCTGGGAGCTGTTGTCGCCCGACTTCACCTCGTACTCGATCTTGTTCGGGCCGACCTCGGTCACCGACAACGTTGCCCGGCCGCTGCCGCCCGGTGCCGGGAAGTGGAGGGTCACGGGCTTGGTCACCGTGATCTCGCAGTCGCCGTCGGTGCAGGCGTTGGCGTCGGTGCCGTCTGCTGCGGACGGCGGGGGCGGCTCGGGTGTGGCGTGGTGGGAAGTTGTCGGCCTGGTCCGGGGTGCGGAAGGCGCCTCGTCGGTTCCGTGTGTGTTGGTGCTGCTGCACGCGGCCGTGGTGAGCGCCGTCAGTGCCGCCAGGGTCGTCAGTGCGGCGCGGGCTCGGGTGCGCTTGCTCATGGGTGGTCAGGACTCCGTACGAGGGAAGGAGACCTCCACCCTGCGGTTCTTCTTGCGGCCGGCTTCCGTCGCGTTGTCCGCGATGGGGTACTGCTCGCCGTAGCCGCGGACCTCGTAGGTGATGTCGGCGTCGTTGAGGGACTGAGACAGGACGTCGTGTACGGCGTTGGCGCGGCGCTTGGAGAGTACGTCGCCGTGGGCGGAGGAGCCGAGGTTGTCGGTGAACCCGAAGACGCGGACCCTCGTGGCGTTCTGGGTCCTGATCTCGTCGGCGATGCCCCTGATGCGGGCCTTCGCCTCCGCGCCGAGCTTCGAGCTGTCCTTGCCGAACAGCACCTCGGCCTGGAGCGCGAGTGTCACGCTCGTGTTGGTGTCCTCCCGGCGTTCGTCGCCGCTCTGTTCCTCGACCACCGACTTGATGTCCAACACCTTCGCCAGCGCGAGCGTGGCGCCGTCCGGGAGTTTCAGGTCGGGGTCGTTGGCATCGACCTCTACGGGGGCGGAGGCGGACGGTTCCGTGCCAGGGGGGTCGTTGGGGTCGTCGTCGGCATGGGCCGTGGTGGTGCCGTAGACGGTGGTGGCGAGCATGAGGGTGACTGCGGCCAGCAGGCGCGGGGGTGAGGTCATGGCCGGCCTCACCCGGAGATCTCGATCGTGCCGGTCGTGAACATCGGCAGCTGGAGGGTCACCTCGGCCGTGTCGGCGGGGGGCGCGGGGAACTGCATGAAGACCGGGAGGGATTCACCTGCCTTCAGAGCAGGGAAGTTCGTGGTCGTGAGCGGGCGCCCGTCTGTGTCACGCAGTACGTAATAACGCTTCTTGCCCTTGGGATCCACCAGAGTCGCACCACCGAGAGAGCTACCGTTCCGGATGATCTCGGTCTCGTTCCCGCTCAGCTGAGCGGGAACGTTGACGGTCTTGTCACCGTCGTTCTTCAAGTCGCCACTGATCGTGACGAATCCCCCCGCGTCCCGCTCCGACTCGGTGATCTTGAGAAAGAGACCACTGGGCCCTTTCAGCTCGGCCAGCGTCTCTGCCGAGTCTCCCTCCTGGGCGTCCGGCCTGGACTCGCTGCTCTTGGAAGCAGCCGTCGACGCCCCGGGCTTGTCCTCATCGTTTCCGCCTCCACCGCTGCAAGCCACCAGGCCGAAGGCCAGCACGATCGCAACTGGCCATGCGGACAGTCTCCCGCGGGCCCTCGTTGTGAACCGAATGCTCATGACTCAGCTTCCTTCGTCCTCATCGTTCGCTTGTCAGCTGTCGGCCAGATGGACATCGAACAGGTCCTCGGGCTTGGGTAGGTTCGAAAGGTCGTCCGGTTTCAAGTCCCAGTCCTCACCGCCTTTGCAGGTGAGGCTCGGCAGTGTGTCCTCGTCCGCCCCCTCGGCGGGCGGCTTCGGCGAGCAGCGAGCTTCGATGACTGCGGTCGCGTTCTCCGTTGCCTTCTGTTCCTCCGTGCCCGGCACGATCGTGTCCCCGACGGTGTCATTGGTTTCGGCGGAGACTCTGTAGACCATGCGCCCGTCCGGTTCGCACTCCACGCTCGCGTCGTTTCTCGCCGCCAACTCGGTGGCTCGCCAACACGCGTCGGGGACGAACACCTTTCCTTCGAAGATGTGCTGCCATGCTTCCGGCTCCAGAACCTTGTCGACCCACAGGTCCGCGAGGCGGTCCCGGGTTTCCAGAGCCGCCGCGAGTGCCGCGGCGTCCGCTGCCGTCTGCGCCTCGCTGCGAGTCGCAGCGGCCTGACCTACCGCGAAGTACGCGAGCGCCAGAAGAAGGAGGCCTCCCACCACCGTGATGTAGATGGGGAATGCCTGCCCTGCGTCTCTGTACGCACGAGAGGGCATCAACCGCCGGTCACCTCGGTGATCTTGTCCTTGATCGCGTTGTAGATCGTCTGCCCGATATCCGTCCCCGTGATGGCCAGCACGATCGCCACCACCACCGCGATGATCCCCAGGTACTCCACCGCCGTCTGGCCCTTGTCCTTGCGGTTGGCGGTGTGGGTGTGCAGGTATGCGGCGGCGGTGTGGAGCCAGTTGGTCATGGTGTTCCCCTCCAGGGTGGGCGAAGTCGCGTTCCTCGTGCGGAACGTGTGGGTGGGCGGCGGTGATCGGCTGGCTGGTCGTGCCGGACGTCATGGTGTCCACGATCTCCACCTCCCTTGCGCTCGGTTGGGACCTCGACCTGTCGGGAGTACCAGGCAACGACTGTCCCACAGGTGATTGCAAGTGCGAAAGGTGTTCCGGTGAAGTGGGGCGAATGAGTTACTGGAGCCCGCTAGTTGATGTTCTCTGGTCATGTGCGATCGCACTCTCCTACTCGCCCGTGATCGTGCCGAAGTCCGTCCCCGAGCCCAGGATCAGGCCCGCGCCGAGGAGGATCATCGTCGCCGGGACCATGAACGTCGTGATCATCAGCGTGGCCTTGGGGACCGCGCGGGCGGCCTTGCGGCGGGCGTTCTGGGCGTCGGTGCGGCGCATGTCCTTGGCCAGGGAGACCAGGGTCTCGACGATGGGGGCGCCCAGTTCCTCGCCCTGCTGGAGTGCCGTCACGAACATCGCCACCTGTTCCGAGTCGTTGCGCCGGCGCAGCTCCGTGAAGGCCTCCCGGCGGCTCATGCCGAGGTCCATCTGGCGGAGGGTGATGCGCAGTTCGTCGGCCCAGGGGCCCTCGTACCGCGTGGACACCCGGTCCAGGGCCTGGCGGAAGCCGAGGCCCGCGCTGACCACCACCGCCAGGACGTCCAGGAAGTCGGGGAGCGTGCGCTCGATGACGTCCCTGCGGATGCGGATCGCCGACCAGATGCCCACCTCCGTCCAGAACGCGCCGAAGGCGAGGAGGAGGAGGGCCACCAGGTACTGGCCGCGCAGGAGGAAGACGAGGAAGCCGAGGGCGCCCAGGAAGCCGTAGACCGCGCGGCGGGCGGCGTAGCGGTCGATGGTGAGGCCGCCGGGGTTGCCGGCCAGGTCGATCCTGCGGCGGTACCGGGCGACCAGGGCCGGGCCCATCAGCCGCAGTACGGCGGGGGCGTAGCGCATGCCCATGCGGTCGATGAGGGAGTGCGCCGCGCCGGTGCGGGTGGCGCCGACCTCCAGGGCGAGGGCGAGGTCGTCGGGGAGCTTGGCCTCCGCCCGGTACATGCGGATCCCGGCGAAGACGCCCCAGACGCCCAGGGCCATGAGGAGGGCGAGGAGTATTCCGGGGAGTGCGAGGCCCATGTCCTTGTCTTCCCTCCTCTCAGACGTCGATGCGGGACAGGCGGCGGATGAGGACGAAGCCGACGGCGTACAGCGCGAAGGCGGTGATCACCGCGACCTGGCCGGCCGGGGAGCCCGTCATGCGTTCCAGGGCGCCGTCCTTCACCCCGTTCATGAGGAGCAACGAGCCGATGCCCAGGACGGGGACGGCGTACGACGTCATCGTGACCTGGGAGAGCTGGGTGCGGACCTCGCGCCGGGTCTCCTTGCGTTCCTCCAGGGTCTCCGTCAGGTTGCGCAGTGCGCTGACGACCTGGCCGCCCGCGCGGTTGGACAGGACGAGGGTGGTGACCAGGACGACCAGTTCGCGGGAGGGCAGGCGGCCGGCGAGTTCGCCGAGGGCGTCGTCCATGGAGGCGCCGATGGCGAGTTGGTCGGCGACCTTGCCGAGTTCCTCGCCGGCCGGGGCCTCCAGTTCCTCCGCCGCCATGCCGATGGCGGTGCGCAGGGCGAGGCCGGCCTGGGTGGCGTTGGCGAGGATGCGGGCGAGTTCGGGGAGTTGGTTGATGAACTTCTCGATGCGTTTCTGGCGCTGCCAGTTGAGGAACTGGATCGCCACGCCGATGCCGAGGAGGCCGGCCAGGGGGCCGAAGAAGGGGGCCAGGGCCGCCTGGCCGATCAGCCACAGGCCCGCGACGGTCGCCAGCATGTAGGCGAAGAACTCCCCCGGGGTCACGTCCAGGCCGGTCGCCGACAGGCGGCGTTCCAGGTTCCGGCCGAGCTTGGTGCGGCGCAGGCGGCGGTCCAGGGTCGGGAAGCGGCGTCGGCGCCCGGCCGCCGGTGCCTGGCCGGTCGCGGTGAGGCGGTCGACCAGGGCCGCGCGCTGGGCCTTGCCGGCGGCGTAGGAGTGCAGGCCGATGACCGCCAGGACGCAGGTCAGCAACGCGATGCCGGTGGTGAGCGTGACGAGCGTGTCGAGTTCCATCGGGCGGTCCTACCTGGCTTCTCGGGTGGTGAGCTGGTCCGGTGTGTGGGCCACGCCGAAGGCCTGCGGGATGGGCTGGCCCGCCATGTAGAGGCGCTCGGCGGTGCGGTGCGGGAGCGGGTGGTACTCGTACGCGCCGGCGACGCGGCCGTCGGCGGTCATCGGGCGGGCGTTGAAGCGGGCGACCGTGGCCAGGCGGTACGGCTCCCCGCCGTGGCTGGCCAGCAGGGCGATCTCGGTGATGCGGCGGGCGCCGTCGGCGAAGCGGGTGAGCTGGATGATGACGTCGACGGAGCTGTTGATCTGGTCGTGCAGGGCGACGAAGGGGATCTCCACGTCCGACATCGAGGCCAGGGTCTGCAGGCGCATCAGGGCGTCCTCGGCGCTGTTGGCGTGGACGGTGGCCAGCGAGCCGTCGTGGCCCGTGGACATGGCCTGGAGCATGTCCAGGGACTCGCCGCCGCGCACCTCGCCGACGACGATGCGGTCGGGGCGCATGCGCAGCGAGTTGCGGACCAGGTCGCGGATCGTCACCCGGCCCTGGCCCTCGACGTTGGGCGGGCGGGACTCCAGGCGGATGACGTGCGCCTGCTGGAGCTGGAGTTCGGCCGAGTCCTCGATGGTGATGATGCGGTCGGACTCGGGGATCAGGCCGGAGAGGGCGTTGAGGAGGGTGGTCTTCCCGGTGCCCGTGGCGCCCGAGACGATGATGTTGAAGCGGGCCTGCACCAGGCCTGCCAGCAGGTAGAGCATGTTCTCGTCGAGCGAGCCGAGGCCGATCAGCTCGTGGAGGGTGAAGGAGCGCGGGAAGCGGCGGATGGTGAGGGTCGCACCGGTGAGGGAGAGCGGGGGGATGATGACGTTCACGCGTTCGCCGGAGGGCAGGCGTGCGTCGACCATCGGGTTGGACTCGTCCACGCGGCGGTTGACCGTCGAGACGATGCGCTCGATGGTCTGCATCAGCTGGTCGTGGGAGGCGAAGCGGAGCGGCAGTTGTTCGACTCGGCCGGCGCGTTCGACGAAGATCGCGTCGGGGCCGTTGACCATGATCTCCGTGATCGAGGCGTCCTCGAGGAGCGGTTCCAGGATGCCCAGGCCGAGGGCCTCGTCGACGACCCGGCGGATCAGCTGGGAGCGTTCGACCGTCGACAGGACCGGGCCCTCGCGGCTGATGATGTGCCCGAGGACCCGCTCCAGGCGGGCCCGGCGCTCGGCCGTCGCGAGCGCGCTCATCTCGGCGAGGTCGATCTCCTCCAGGAGTTTGGCCCGGTAGGAGGCGACCAGGTGTCCGTCCTCGCCCCGGCTGCCGTGCTCCTCGGGGGAGTGGATGCGTGCGCGCAGGCTCATGCGTCCTTCGCTCCTCGGTCAGTGGTCCAGCGGCATGGTGGCGGTCTTGCGGGCCGGGTCGAAGTCCCAGCCGGGGACGATCGACGGGATGTCGACGGTGGCGGTGACCGTCACCTCGTCGCCGCTGTACGAGGGCGAGCACCGCGTCCCGTCCGCCAGCCGGCCGCTGACGGCCGCCGCGCACGCCGCGCCCGCGCTCTCCCCCAGTGAGGCACTGCGCGCTCCGGCCCTGGCCGCCGTACCGGCCTGCTGGGCGGTGTACGCGATCAGGCCGAGCTGTACGACGGCCATGCCGACGACGACCAGGATCGGCAGGAAGCCGAGGTACTCGATGGCCACCTGGCCCCGGTCCCTCGCCCGTCCCTCGCGGGAGTACGGCATCTCAGTCGTCCTCCTCTTCCACGGCCCCCGCGTGCCCGTGCACGGTGAACGGAACGCTGAGGGTGCCCGGGAAGAGGAGGGGGACCTCGAGGCGCACGTCGGCGGTGACGTAACCGCCCCCGGTGTCGCAGCCCACCTCGGCGCCTCCCTCCCAGGAGCCCGGCAGTTTGTCCAGGCCCGCCTCCCGGCACGCGCCGTCCCGCGCCCCGCGCTCGGCCGCCGTGGCCGCCCGAACCGCCTCGTCCGCAGCATTCCCCGCGAGCGTGTACGTGTATCCCACGAGGACGAGCTGCCACAGCACCACCAGCGTCGCGACGATCACCGGGGTCATGCCGAGGAACTCG
Source organism: Streptomyces sp. CCM_MD2014 (assembly GCF_000772045.1). Classification (GTDB taxonomy): domain Bacteria; phylum Actinomycetota; class Actinomycetes; order Streptomycetales; family Streptomycetaceae; genus Streptomyces; species Streptomyces salinarius. The sequence continues at coordinate 3,248,535 of NZ_CP009754.1, forward strand.
ATGGTGACCTGGCCGCGTTCCCCGTCCCGGGCCGGTCTCCGGCCGCGTAACCAGTTCACCCCGCACCGTCCTTCCGCCGCCGGAAGCCGGTGGCGCCCCGGTCTCCCCGCAGGCGTCCGTGGCCTTTCCGGCCGCCCTCGGGTGCGCCGGCCAGGCCCAGTTCGCCCGCGAGCGTCCACAGGGCCTGTTTCACGGTGCTCCTGCCGTCCAGTTCGTGCACGCGGCCCGCGTCCACGGCGCCCTGGAGCTCCTTGAAGTTCGCGGGGACGGTCGTGGCGGCGATCGCCGTGCCGGTGATCCGCTGGATCAGCGGGGGCTGGATCTCCGTACCCCGCGTGTGCCGGTTGACGACGACGGTCGTCTCCTCCGCCTTGCGGATCTGCAGCCGGTCCCACATCCGCACCGCCCGCTTGGCGCCCCGCACGGCGACCACGTCCGGGGTGGTGACCAGCAGCGCGGTGTCGGCCGTCTCCACGGCGGCGGCGCCGGCGCCGCCGAGCTGGGCGCCGCAGTCGATGACGACGACCTCGTACCGGGAGCGCAGGGCGCCGACGATCTGGCGGGCGGCGCGGTCGGTGACCTCCTCGCCGCGTTCGCCGTCGCCGGGGGCGAGCAGCAGGGCGAGCCCGCTGTCGTGGCGGAAGACGGCGTCGGCCAGGACCCGCGGGGAGAGGTCGGTGATGGCGGCGAGGTCGGCCACGGAGCGGCGGAACTGGACGTCCAGGTAGGAGGCGACGTCGCCGGTCTGGAGGTCCATGTCGAGCAGTGCGGTGGACCGGCCCGACGCCTGGGCGGCCAGGGCCAGTTGGATGGCGGTGAGCGTGGCGCCCACCCCGCCCTTGGCGCCGCTGACGGTGACGACGGTGCCGCCGGTACCGGTGAACACGTCGACGGCGCCGCCGAGGTGCCGGCGTACGCCCACCGACCACTGGGCGACCGCCTGGACGCGGCTGGCGAGTTCCTCGTAGCCGAGCGGGAGGGCGACCAGGCCGCGGGCGCCGCAGTCCATGGCGGCCTGGAAGAGGCCGGGGCCCGGGTCGGAGGTGACGAGGATGACGCCGACGGCCGGGAAACGCAGGGCGACCTCGCGGATCAGCTCCAGGGCCGGGACCGGGCCGATGCGCTCGTGGACGATCACGACCTCGGGCAGTTCGTCCACCGACTCGGCGGCGAGGCGGGCGAGGGTGTCGACGAGCTGGGTGGAGTCGGTGACCGGGGCTACCGGTTCGGCGTCCGGGAGCTGGCTGAGCAGCGACGTGAGGGACCGTACGGCGTCCGGGTCGCCGACTGCCGGGAGGATCCTCGTGGCCATACGGCTCTCACTTGTCCTTCGCGAGTTCGTACGTCCGGTCCTTGTCGGGGACCGTGGTGTCGCCGCCGGGGGCCACCAGCGCGAGCCGGACGCGCCGCGCGAACGACTCGGCGTAGGTGATGCGCTGGGCGTCGATGGTGGACAGGGCGAAGGTGATGGGGACGGCGTCGGTGGGTTCGCGGTCGCGGCTGTCCTCGTCGGGCTCCAGCGAGGTGAGTTCGCCGACGTCGATGACCTTGGCGTTGGTCACGATGATCTTGGACTGGTCGGGGTCGCCCTCGCGCTGTCCCTCGAAGGTGGCGTACACGTTGACGGTGGCACCCGGGGTGATCTTGCCGGCGACGCCGGTCGCCGCGTCGATCATGATGGCGACCTCCTGCTGCCCGGGCCGTAGGGCGGGCGTGTCGACGATCATGTCGGTCTGGAGCAGCGAGCCCGCCTTCAGCTTGGTCACGGCTATCTTTCCGCGGACCTGGGACAGGTCGGTCACGGCGTTCTCGGACAGCCAGCGCTCGGGCATCTCGATCTTCTCGAACTGCGCCGCGCCGAGCTCCGTGTAGGGCTCGATGTCGGACTTCAGCCGGTACGCGGTCACCTCGGGGCCGACCTTCGACTTCACGTCGTTGATGACGGACAGCACGCCGGCGAAGGCGCCGAGGGCGCAGAGGACCGACAGGATCAGCAGGATGATGCCGCGGCGCTGACGGGAGTTCATGGGCCGGTGCAACCTCATTGGGGGGGTGGTCGGATGGTCCTGACGGACGGATGGCGGCTGACGGGGACTGACGGGAGCTCTCGGGATCGGAACGGGGGCCGACGGCTGGGCGGTACCGACCTACCCAGTCAGGGCGCGTCTCTCACGACGGCGGCCCAGGGCGGGATCACGGCGGTGGCCCAGCGCGCGCTCCGGTGCGCTGCCCGCGGCGCCGCCGCCCCCGCCGTCGTAGACCGGCGGCGTCGCGGAGCAGAACACGCAGCGGTCGCCGATGACGTCGATGCCGCACCAGTGGCAGGCCCTCTGCCGTACGGACGTGACCAGTTGGTAGAGGACCGAGAGATCGGGGAGGTAGGCGCAGAACTCGGTCAGCCGGCCCGTCCCCCACCAGTCGGCGGACTCCGCGGGCAGCGCCGTCTCGCGCAGCCCCTGTACGCGCCAGGACGGGGCGAGGGTGCCGGTGACCCAGTCGGACGGGAGCTGCCCCTTGGCGACCAGCAGCGAAGTGCCGAACTCGGGTCCGGACAGGGCGGCTTCGGGGCCGATCCGCACCAGCTGCGGCTCGGGGTGGGCCACGACGCCGAACTGGCTGCCGGGGACCCAGGACCTGGCGTGCGCCTTGAGGTCCACCGGAACGCGGTCGAGCCGGGCGACGGAGCCGAGCAGGGCGCCGGCGTGGATGTAGTGGGTGAGCAGGCGGCCGGCGGAGGCCAGGACGCCGGCACCGAGGTCGCAGGAGGCCAGCTGACGCAACTGGCGGGCCAGCACGGCGATGCCGAGCGGCGGGAGGGGCGGCCGGAACAGGGCGATGCGGTCGGTTTCCAGGAGGGCGCGGACCGTGTGGAGCCGTCGTTCCACGCTTGCCGGGACGGCCTGGGAGCACACCACGATCACGTGCCCGCACTGGTCGACCAGCGTCTGCAGCTCGGTCAGCACCTGTTCCAGGGGACGCCGGCCGACGTCCTGGAGCACGGCCGCGGGCAGCGTCCGTTCGTCCTGCGGCGGCAGTGCCAGGTCGGCACTGGTCACGGCAATGGCAGTTGGCACGCGCGGCTCCCCGTCTCCCATGCCCGTCGGCCCGCCGGTGTTACTCCGGCACACCCGGATGACTTCACTGCGTGACTACCTGAGCACTGTATCCACGCGTCTGTGACCGGAGAACAGCGTTTCCGCAGCTGTGGAACAACTTGTGTTGCACAAGGTGCGCCAAAACGGGACAGGTTGAGCATTTTCACGGCCGAGCCGACCACCCCGGCCCGGTCGCGAACTTGGTCCGTACCTACCTCTTGACACTCTCAATTGGTCTGGACCACCTTGTACGTCAGCGGTGGCCACCGTCCCCATCCCGCCCCACCCCACACCGGAGGCAGCAGTGGACCCCGTACGCAGACGGCGCGGAAGACGTCTCGGCTCCCTGACGGGCGCCGTCACCGCCGCGCTGGCCCTCGCGTTCACGGCCGTCGGCCCGGCATCGGCCGCCGACGTCAACAACGCCAAGAACGCCGGTTTCGAGTCCGGTCTGAGCAACTGGACGTGCTCGGCGGGGAGCGGCACCACCGTCTCCTCCCCCGCGCACTCGGGCTCCGCCGCGCTGAAGGCCACCCCGGCCGGGCAGGACAACGCGCGCTGTTCGCAGAGCGTCGCGGTGCGGCCCAACTCGACGTACACGCTGAGCGCGTGGGTGCAGGGCGGCTACACATACCTGGGCGTGACGGGCACCGGCACCACGGACGTCTCGACCTGGACCCCGGACTCGACCTCCTGGAAGCAGCTGAAGACCACCTTCAGCACCGGCTCCTCGACGACCTCCGTGACGGTCTACACGCACGGCTGGTACGGGCAGTCCGCGTACTACGTCGACGACCTGTCCGTCTTCGGCCCGGACGGGGGCGGTGGCGACGACGGGAACCCCGACCCCACGGTCCCGTCGGCCCCGGCGGGCCTGAGCGTCTCCGGTACGACCCCGAACTCGGCCTCCCTCACCTGGAACACGGTCTCGGGCGCCACCGGCTACAACGTCTACCGCGACGGCACGAAGGTCACCGCGGTGACCGGCACGTCGGCGACGGTGACCGGCCTCGCGGCCTCCACCTCGTACTCCTTCCAGGTCACGGCGACGAACGCGGCCGGTGAGTCGGCGAAGTCGGCCGCGGTCACGGCCCGCACCACGGCGCCGGACGACGGCGGCGGCAACGGCGGCGACCTGCCCAAGCACGCGGTGACCGGCTACTGGCAGAACTTCAACAACGGTGCGACGGTCCAGAAGATCTCCGACGTGCCGTCGGCGTACGACATCATCGCGGTGGCCTTCGCCGACGCGACCACGACGCCGGGCGCGGTCACCTTCAACCTCGACTCGGCCGGGCTCGGCGGGTACACGGTCGACCAGTTCAAGGCGGACGTGCGGGCCAAGCAGGCCGCGGGCAAGAAGGTCATCATCTCGGTGGGCGGCGAGAAGGGCACCGTCTCGGTGAACAGCTCCGCCTCCGCGACGAACTTCGCCAACTCGGTCTACTCCCTCATGCAGGAGTACGGCTTCGACGGCGTCGACATCGACCTCGAGAACGGCATCAACCCGACCTACATGACCCAGGCCCTGCGCGCCCTGTCGGCGAAGGCCGGCCCGGACATGATCCTGACGATGGCCCCGCAGACCATCGACATGCAGTCGACGCAGGGCGGCTACTTCCAGACCGCGCTGAACGTCAAGGACATCCTCACGGTCGTCAACATGCAGTACTACAACAGCGGCACGATGCTGGGCTGCGACGGCAAGGTGTACGCGCAGGGCACGGTCGACTTCCTCACCGCCCTGGCCTGCATCCAGCTCGAGGGCGGCCTCGACCCGTCCCAGGTGGGCCTGGGCCTGCCGGCCTCCACCCGCGCGGCGGGCGGCGGCTACGTCTCCCCGTCGGTGGTCAACGCCGCCCTGGACTGCCTCACCAAGGCGACCAACTGCGGCTCCTTCAAGCCCTCGAAGACGTACCCCGGCCTGCGGGGCGCGATGACCTGGTCCACCAACTGGGACGCCACGGCGGGCAACGCGTGGTCGAACGCGGTGGGTGCGCACGTGGACGCGATGCCGTAGCCCGGAACCGACCGGTCCGACCCGGCCCCTGCCCGCCGACACGTGCGGGCGGGGGCCTCTCGCGCTCCCGAGGTGCCGTACGCGTCCGGACCGGACTGGACGCAGGGCGTCCCCCGTCTCCGCGGGCGCCCCGCGACTCCGTCCGGGACGTCGCCTCCGGCGACGCCCGCTTCGCCGTGGCACGGTCGGGACGACGCCCCTCGCCGGCAGCCGGGAGGCCCTGCGGCGCCTGATCGCCGACATCGAGGCGGGGAGGCCGGCCACTTTCCGTGGAATCCGTGTGAAACATTTCCCGGGGTCCACCGCATTGACGAGGTGGAGGCTGCAGACATCGGGGGCGCTGGGTATGGCACGGCAGAGACGGTCGGACGAGTACGCCGAGTTCGCGACGGCGCGGGCCGGGCATCTGTACCGGTCCGCCTGTCTGCTCACCGCCGGGGACACGCATCTGGCCGAGGATCTCGTGCAGGAGACCTTCGGGCGGCTGTACGTGCGGTGGGGGCGGGTGTCACGGGTGGAGAACCCGGCCGCCTACGCGCAGACCGTGCTCACCCGCGCCTTCCTCGCCCATCAGCGGCGGCGCAGCAGCGGAGAACGGGCCACCGATGTCTTCCCCGATCTGCCCGGTGCCGGTGACGGGGACGCGCCGCTGCGGCTGACGCTGCTGGACGCACTCGCGCGGCTGCCCGCCAAGGACCGGGCCGTCGTCGTCCTGCGGTACTGGGACGACCGCTCGGTCGAGCAGGCCGCCGACGTGCTCGGCGTCAGTTCGGCGGCGGTGCGGACGCGCTGTTCGCGTGCGCTCGGCCGGCTGCGGGCACTGCTGGGCGAGGATCTCGCCGAGTACGCCAGACCCTGAGGTCCGATCTCCTTCCGTCCCGTCCCGTCCTTCCGTCCCGGCCTTCCTCCCGTCCATCCATCCCGTCGTCTCCTTCTCGTTCATCCATCCCGTCGTTTCCTTCTCGTCGACTTCTCTCATCTCTTTTCACCCATGCGGAAAGGGTGGTTCGCCATGCCCGAAAAGCAGCACCAGGATCCCTTCGAGGAGCGGCTCACCGCCGCGCTGCGCGACACCGGCGGCGCGTTCCGGGCCGTCGACCGCACGGCCCTGGTCGACGCGGGACGCAACCGCGGGCGCCGGGCGCTGACGCGGCGCCGTACCGGCGTGCTGGGCGGGGTGGCCGGGGTCGCCCTGATCGGAGTGGGCGGGGCGATGCTGCTTCCGTCGGGGGGCTCCGACGACGGCGAGCAGTCCTCCGTGGCGTCCCGGGCCACCGCCCGTGCCTCCGCCTCGGCCGCTGCGGAACCGGTGTCCGGCGACACGATCCTCAAGTCACTGAAGGAGCTGCTTCCCGAGGGCGAGGTCAGCGAGGAGGACGCCCGGGGATCCGATGAGAAACCGGGGCCGTACGCGCAGGTCGTGTTCGACGACGGCGAGGGCGCGGCCGCGATCAGTCTGGGCTTCGGGCGGGTCGAGCCCGGGGGTTCGGAGGTGGGGCAGCTCACCCGGTGTCCGGACGAGACCTTCGTCCCCTACGACTCCTGCGACTCCGGCCGGCTGGAGGACGGCTCGACGCTGAGGCTGCTGCAGGGCTACGAGTATCCCGACCGGCGGGTCGACACCAAGCTCTGGTCCGCCGACCTCGTCACGGCCGAGGGGCAGCACGTCAGTGTGAGTGAGTGGAACTCCCCCGCCCAGAAGGGGGCGCCCGTCACGCGGGAGGACCCGCCCTTGTCGACCGAGGCGTTGAAGAAGCTGGTCACGGCCGACGTGTGGCGCGACGTGGTGGCGGCCACGCCGGTGCGGCCGGCGCCCACGGGCTCCGCCCCTTCCTCCGAGCGCGAACGGCCGCCCGCCGTCTCGGGCAAGGACATCACCCAGACGCTCGCCGGGCTGCTCCCCGCCGGGCTGGACGTGGTCAAGAAGGGGGGCCAGGACACCGAGTTCTCCTACGTCGTCGTCGACGACGGGCGTGGCGCGAGTCTCGTCCAGGTCAATGTGCAGCACGGCATGGACGATGTCGCCGGCCAGCTCTACGCCTCCGGTGAGACCCTTCTCGACGGCACCCGCATCGCCACGCATCAAGGGGTCGGCGACGACCGGGTCCCGGGGGTTCTGATGTGGACGGTGGACACCATGCGCGCCGGTGACGACGGGTTCCGCGTCGTGGTCAGCGAGTTCAACAACGGCTCCGCCCATGGCCGGCCCACCCGCGATGCTCCCGCGCTGACCATGGACCGGCTGCGGGAGATCGCGCTCAGCGAGGAGTGGGACAAGCTGCGATAGACGGGAGGGGGACGGCTAGAAGAACTCCGACCACGGCTGGTCCCAGATCTGCTTCACGCACAGGACCAGGAACAGCAGCCCGGCGACGGCCAGCATGCCGTTGCTGAGGCTGCCGTTGCGCCACTCGCGCGGGGTGCGGGAGGAGTTGAGGAGCCACATCAGGGTGAGGGCGAGGAAGGGCATGAAGGCGGCGCCCAGGACGCCGTAGATGATGATCAGACGGAAGGGCTCGTCCTGGAAGAGCAGGATGATGGGCGGGAAGGTGAGCCAGAGCAGGTAGGCGCGGAAGGCCCAGGAGCGTTCGCGGCGGCCCGAGGCCAACTCGTCGCCGCGCGCCTCCCGTTCGCCGCCGCGGCGGGCCAGGAAGTCGGCGAACATCAGGCTCACGCCGTGCCAGACGCCGATCAGCGAGGTGAACGAGGTGGCGAAGAAGCCGATGAGGAAGAGTTTTCCGGTCGCCGTGCCATACTCCTCCTCCAGGATGTCGCCGAGCTGGATCAGGCCCTTGTCGCCGCTCGCGATCGCGATGCCTGCCGAGTGGAGCAGTTCGGCGCCGACGAAGAGCATCGCGACGACGAAGATGCCGGTCGTGGCGTAGGCGACCCGGTTGTCCAGGCGCATGACCTTCATCCAGCCCGTGCTGGTCCAGCCCTTGGCGTTGACCCAGTAGCCGTACGCGGCCAGCGTGATGGTGCCGCCCACGCCGCCGATCAGGCCCAGCGTGTTGAGGACCGAGTCCTTCTCGTCGGGGAGGACCGGGAGGAGTCCGGCGAAGGCGTCGCCCAGGTTGGGCGTGACGCGGATCGCCAGGTACACCGTGACGACGAACATGACGCCCACCAGGACGGTCATGACCTTCTCGAAGACGTTGTACTTGTTGAACCAGACGAAGACCAGGCCCACCAGGCCGCAGGCGATGCCCCACCATTCCAGGCCCATCACGTCCGGGAAGAGGGCCTGGAGGGGCAGGGCGCTGGACGACATCGCCGCGGCGCCGTAGACGAAGCCCCAGATCACGGCGTAGACCGCGAAGAACCACGTGGTCCAGGGGCCGATGCTGGCCCAGCCGTCGAAGAGTGTGCGGCCGGTGGCCAGGTGCCAGCGGCCGCACGCCTCGGCGAGGGAGATCTTCACGAGACAGCCGATGACCGCCGCCCACAGCAGGGTGTAGCCGAAGTTGCTGCCCGCGATGAGGGTGGCCACGAGGTCGCCGGCGCCGACGCCGGTCGCGGCGACGACGATGCCGGGGCCGATGTAGCGCCAACTGGACTTACGGGGAGCCGAGTCGGCACCCACCGTTACGCCCGCGTCTGAGGTGTTGCCCGTGGTGTCCGCCATGGGGGTCAAGAAAGCCCATGGTCGCCGGTGCGACAAGAGGGCGTGCACGGATCTTCACCTGATGCGCCTACTCGGCGCGGGCGGTGGCCTCCTCGGCGTCCTTCGCGTCCTTCGTGTCCTTGGCGTCCTTGGCGTCCTTGGCGTCCTTGGCGTACTTGGCGTCCCGGGAAACGGCTTCGGCTTCCCCGCCCGCTTCGGTCTCCGTCTCGGGCTCGGACTCGGTCTCGGACTCGGGCTCGGTCTCCGCCTCGCCGTCCTCGAAGTACGCGTCGAGGACCTCGTCCAGGGCCGATTCCCACTCCGGGAAGAGGCTGCGCGACGCGGCCTCGATCTCGATCGGGTACCAGCGGCGGTCGGGCGTGTGCACCGTCACCGTGAACCGCTTGCCGAAGCGTCCCGTCTCCGTCTCGACGGCCCCGACCTCGTCCCAGCGGAACTCACAGCTCTGGTCGTCTAGGGAGAGACGTACGCCCTTGTGGTCCGCGACGATCCTGGCGCGGCGGTCGGAGGCCTCGAAGACCGGACCGTCCACGGGGGCCTCGTCCTCCGGTTCCGCGGCGTCCGCGGCGAGCGGTTCGCCGACGGCCGAGGACTCCGAGGGCTGTTCGGACTCCGCGGCGGCGTCGTTCACCGCCTCGTCGCGTCTCGCGTCCTCCGGCTCACCGGACACGGGTGCGGTGAGCCCGGGGATGAATGCCGGGTCGAATCCGGCGCCTTCCAGGGGCTGGCTCGTCGATCCTCTGCGCTGCTCCACGCGGGCAGTATGGTCGACGATCCTGTGTCGGGCACAGCCAGCCCCGACTTCGTTATGAGACGCCTACACGAGCCGCCCGTACGAGTCGTTCGAGTCCGACGAGTCGTACGGGCGCCCCTCCCTACACGAACAGGCTCACCACCGCGGCCACCACGAACCCGGCGACCGACAGCACGCTCTCCAGCACGGTCCACGTCTTGAGCGTGTCCCGCTCGCTGATGCCGAAGTACTTGGCGACCATCCAGAAGCCGCCGTCGTTGACGTGCGAGGCGAAGATGGAGCCCGCGGAGATGGCCATGATGACCAGGGCGACGAACGCCTGCGAGTGGTCGCCCTCGGCGAGCAGCGGCGCCACGATGCCCGCCGTCGTCACGATGGCCACCGTCGCCGAGCCCTGCGCGACCCGCAGCACCAGGGAGATCAGGTAGGCGAGGACGATCACCGGCAGGCCGACGTCGTTGAAGGTGTCGGAGAGGGCCTGTGCGACGCCGCTGGCCTTGAGGACGGCGCCGAAGACACCGCCGGCGCCGACCACCAGCAGGATGTTGCCGACCGGCTTCAGCGAGGCCGTCGAGACGGTCTCCAGGGACTTGCGGGACCAGCCGCGCCGGATGCCGAGGAGGTAGTAGGCGAGGAGCAGGGCGATGGTCAGGGCCACGAACGGGTTGCCGAAGAACTCGATCACCGAGCGGAGGGTGGACGGGTCCAGGGCGATGGAGGAGAAGGTCGCGGCGAGGATCAGGATCAGCGGGGTGCCGATGATGCCGATGACGGTGCCGAGCGCGACCGGGGTCTCGTGCGGCGCGACGCCCGCCTTGCGCTGCTCCTCGACGACGGCCTGCTTGGCCTCCTCGGACGCCTCGACCATGTCCTGCGGCACGGGCACGAAGATGCGGCGGCCGATCCAGGCGGAGAACACCCAGGCGGCGAGGACGGCGGGGACGCCGCAGACGATGCCCATGAGGATGATCCAGCCGAGCTTGACGTTCAGCAGCCCCGCGGCGGCCACCGGCCCGGGGTGCGGCGGCAGGAAGGCGTGGGTCATGGACAGGCCGGCCAGCAGCGGCAGGCAGTAGAGCAGGATCGACTTGCCGGAGCGCTTGGCGGCGGCGTAGACGATGGGCGCGAGGACGAAGATGCCCACGTCGAAGAAGACCGGGATGCCGAAGATCAGGCCGGTGAGGCCCATGGCGAGCGGGGCGCGCTTCTCCCCGAAGAGGCCGAGGAGGCGCGAGGCCAGCACCTGGGCGCCGCCGCTGACTTCGAGGATCGCGCCGAGCATGGTGCCCAGGCCGATGATGATGGCGACGTGGCCGAGGATGCCGCCCATGCCGGACTCGATGGTCGAGACGGCGTCGGACTTCTGGACGGTGCCGAAGAGTTCGGTGACCGACAGGCCGGCGAGCAGGCCGACGGCTATGGAGACGGCGAGCAGCGCGACGAAGGGCTGCAGCCGCACCTTGATGATGAGGAAGAGCAGGAGCGCGATGCCGATGGCGGCGACGGTCAGCAGACCTGCCGTGCCGTCGATCAGGGTGAGCAGGCCGCCGGTGTGCGGTGGGGTCTCGGAGGCGGCGGCGAGGTGGAGGGACGCATAGGACATACGGGGGTCCTCGGGGTAAACACATACTGCTTTCGGGCAGGGCGGGGCGCGGCACGGCGCCTTGAAGGGGGAAGGGCGCCGTGCCGTGCGACAGGCGGAGAGAGGGTGCGGCCGGGGCGGGTCAGCCCAGGACGGCCAGCGCGTCGATCTCGATGAGGAGTCCGGCGGGCAGACCGACGTAGACGGTCGTGCGCGCGGCGGGCGGCTGGGTGAGGCCCTGCTCCTCGAAGTAGGCGTTGTAGATCTCGTTCATCTCGGCGAAGTGGTCCACGTCCGTGAGGTAGACGCGGAGCATCATCACGTCGTCCCAGGAGGCGCCGCCCTCCTCCAGGATCGCCTTGACGTTGGCGAGGGTCTGGAGGGTCTGCTCGCGCAGGGTCGGGCCGGCCGGGGTGGGGGCCTTGCCGTCCTCGTGGGGGAGGAAGCCGACCTGGCCGGCGACCTGGAGGATGTTGCCCTTCTTCACGCCGTGGGAGAACTTCGCCGGGGGGACGGTGTGGGTCGCGGGGACGAGAGCGATCTTGTCGGTCATGCGGTGACTTCCTTGACTGGGGTCCTGCCGGAGTACTCGCCGCTGATGGCGTCCGCCGTACGGCGCACCAGCGGGAGCAGGGTGAGGAGTTCGTCGGCGGTGACGACCACGTTCGGCGCGGAGACCGACATGGCGGCGACCACCCGGCCGTCGGCGCCCCGGATGGGCGCGGCGACGCAGTTGATGGACTCCTCGTGGCCACCGAGGTCGGTGGCCCAGCCCTGTTCGCGCACCTTGGCCAGTTCCTTGAGGAACCCTTCGGCGTTCGGGGTCGAACGGGCTGTGTACATGGGGTAGTCGAGCTTCTCGACCACGGCTCGGCGTTCGTTCTCGGGGAGGTCGGCGAGCAGCAGTTTCGCCACGGCCGCCACCGTGATCGCGACGGGCTTGCCGATCCTGGAGTACATGCGGACCGGGTAGCGGCTTTCGACCTTGTCGATGTAGAGGACCTCGTCCTCCTCGTGGACGGCGAGGTGGACGGTGTGTCCGACCTGCTCGTTGAGGCGTACGAGGTGGGGGTGGGCGATCTCGCGGACGTCGAGGTTCTCCATCGCCTCCTGGGCGAGGGAGATGAGCCGGGCGCCGAGGCGGTAGCGCTGGTCTTCCTGTCGGTAGACGAAGCCGTGGTCGTGGAGGGTGCGCAGCAGGCGCAGGGCCGTGGACTTGTGCACGCCGAGGCGGTCGGCGACCCGGCCCAGGTCGGCGGGGCCCTCGGCGAGCAGCGGCAGGATGCTGAGCGCGCGGTCGACGGTCTGACTCATGGTGTGCGTACCTCCTCGTCGGCCCCTTCCTCGGCGTGTGTCCAGCCGGGGCCGAGTCGCAGTCTCCCCCACGCGGCGTCGTCGAGGGCGGCCAGGCGGTCGGCGTGGTCGCGGGCGGGGGGCGTGGCGAGGTCGCCGGGGACGGTGAGGGCGGCGGCGGCCCAGAGGTGGCCGTGGCGCAGGCGCTCGCGCACGGGCTTCTCGCGCAGGGTGGCGGAGAGGAACCCGGCGGCGAAGGCATCGCCCGCGCCGACGGCGGCGACGACGCCGACGTGCAGGGCGGGCACGGAGGTGACGTGGTCCCCGTGGAACGCGGTGGCGCCGGTCGCGCCCTGTTTGACGACGAGCACCTCCGGCTCGGGCAGCGCCGCGCGTACGGCCTCGGGGCCGTCGAGACCCCAGGCGTCCCGTGCCTCGTCGTCGCCGACGAAGACGAGGTCGGCGCCGCGGGCCAGTTCCAGGAGCACCTCGGGGCCGTGGCCGTGACCGGCGTCGCGCCACAGGCCGGGGCGGTGGTTGACGTCGAAGGAGACGAGGGGGCGGCCGGGGCGGCGGGCGGTCAGCTCGCGCGTCAGGCCCAGGCAGCCGGCGGAGAGCGCGGGCGTGATGCCGGACAGGTGCAGGACGCGGCCGGAGCGGACGGCGTCGAGGTCCATGGTGTCGACGGACATCGCGGAGGCGGCCGAGCCCGCCCGGTAGTACGCGACCTCGTGGGCGTCGGTGGCCCGGTCGCCCGCGGTGCGGAAGTAGACGCCGGTCGGGCGGGCGGGGTCCCGGCGGACGGCGGAGACGTCGACGCCGTAGGCGCCGATCGCCTCGACGAGGTGGTCGCCGAAGCCGTCGGCGCCGACCCGGCCGGCCCAGCGGACGGAGTGTCCGGCGGCGGCGAGCACGCAGGCCACGTTGGACTCGGCGCCGCCGATGGCCCGCTCGAAGGAGGGGACGTCGGCGAGGCGGCCGGGTACGGAGGGGAGGAAGGTGACCATGGACTCGCCGAGCGCGACGACGTCCACGACGTCGGGGGCGGTGCTGCGGGGTCCGTCGACGGTCACGATGGTCCTGGCTCCTCTGCGTCTCGCGGGCGGCGGCTCCGTTGACCCCGCGTTCGCCGAGATGTTAGACAGCAGTAAGCGATATACGCAACGACTGTTGCAAGCTTTGCAACAGATCAGATCAGGGAGGCTCCATGGCCCTCGACAACGGCCCCGTCCATGGCCGCGAAGCCCTCGCCGAGCTGGCCGGGGAACGCGTCGACCACCGCTTCAAGGGCCTCCCGCCGGACGCGTACGGCCTGACCCTGGCCGAACTGGCCGGACAGCGCCGCAACCTCTTCACCGACGGCTTCGCCACCCCCGTGCTCGCACTGTCCGCCGAGCGCCTGGAGCACAACCTGAAGCTGATGGAGACGTACGCCGCCCGGCACGGCCTCGCGTTCGCGCCGCACGGCAAGACCTCCATGGCCCCGCAGCTCTTCCACCGCCAGATCGAGCACGGCGCCTGGGGCATCACCCTCGCGGTGCCGCACCAGGTGTGGGTGGCGCGGGCCTTCGGCATCGGGCGGATCTTCCTGGCCAACGAACTGGTCGACGCCGCCGCCCTGCGCCGCCTCGCGGCCGAACTGGACGCCGATCCGGAGTTCCGCTTCGTCTGCTACGTCGACTCCGTGCGCGGCGTCGAGCTGATGGACGCGGCCCTGACCGCGGCGGGGGCCGCCCGCCCGGTGGACGTCGTGGTCGAGCTGGGCGCCGGTGAGGGCGCGCGGACCGGGGCGCGTACCGAGGCGGACTGCGCGGCGGTCGCCGACGCGGTGGCCGGGACGCGGACGCTGCGGCTGGCGGGCGTCGCCGGGTACGAGGGCGAGGTGCCGGACGCCGACCCGGAGCGCGTGCACGCGTGGCTGCGGCGGCTGGTCGCGCTGGCGGCCGACTTCGACGAGGCGGGCCGGTTCGAGGGCCTGGAGGAGATCCTGCTGAGCGCGGGCGGCAGCGCGTGGTTCGACGCGGTGGCCGACGTGTTCGCCGAGGTGCCCGGCCTCTCCCGGCCCGTGCTCAAGCTGCTGCGCTCCGGCGCGTACGTCTCCCACGACGACGGGCACTACCGGGAGGTGACCCCCTTCAACCGCGTCCCCGCCGAGGGCGCCCTGGAGCCCGCGTTCCGGCTGTGGACGCAGGTGGTCTCCCGCCCCTCCGCCGAGCAGGCCTTCGCCAACGCGGGCAAGCGGGACGCGGCGTACGACCTCGACCTGCCCTTCGCCCAGGTGGTCCGCCCGGCCGACGGCGGCCCCGAGCGCCCCGCGGCCGGCATCGCCGTGAGCGGCCTGTCCGACCAGCACGCCTGGCTGCGCACCGGCCCGGAGGCCGAGCTGGAGGTGGGCGACTGGGTGGGCCTGGGGCTGTCCCACCCCTGCACGTCCTTCGACAAGTGGCAGCTCATCCCGGTCGCCGAGGCGGACGGGACGGTCGTCGACTACGTCCGCACGTTCTTCTGAGACATCCGAGGTCCGAGGGAGAAGAGGGAGCAGAAGCATGGAAGAGCTGGTCATCCGGGACGCCGACGTCGTGGACGGCTCCGGCGCCGACTCCTACCGCGCCGACGTGGTCGTCGACCGCGGCCGGATCGTCTCGATCGTCAAGGAGGCGGCGGCCGCCGGGTGCCAGCGCCCCAAGGCACGCCGCGAGCTGGACGCCGAGGGTTTGGTCCTCTCCCCCGGCTTCGTCGACATGCACGCCCACAGCGACCTGGCGCTGCTGCGGGACCCCGACCACAGCGCCAAGGCCGCGCAGGGCGTCACCCTGGAGGTCATCGGCCAGGACGGGCTGTCGTACGCGCCGGTCGACGACCGCACCCTCGGCGAGGTGCGCCGGGCGATCGCCGGGTGGAACGGCCACGGGGACGACGTCGACTTCGACTGGCGGTCGGTCGGCGAGTACCTGGACCGGCTCGACCGCGGCATCGCCGTGAACGCCGCGTACCTGATCCCGCAGGGCACGGTGCGCGCCCTCGCCGTCGGCTGGGACGACCGGGAGGCGACGGAGGCGGAGCTGGAGCACATGCGGCGCCTGGTCGCCGAGGGCCTGGAGCAGGGCGCGGTCGGCATGTCGTCCGGGCTGACGTACACGCCCGGCATGTACGCCAAGGACGCCGAGCTGACCGAGCTGTGCCGGGTGGTCGCCCGGTACGGCGGCTACTACTGCCCGCACCACCGCTCGTACGGCGCCGGGGCCCTCAAGGCGTACGAGGAGATGGTGCAGCTGACCCGGGAGGCGGACTGCCCCCTCCACCTGGCCCACGCCACCATGAACTTCGGCGTGAACAAGGGCAAGGCGCCCGAGCTGCTGACCCTGCTCGACGAGGCGCTGGCCGACGGCGCCGACATCACGCTCGACACCTACCCCTACACCCCCGGCTGCACCACCCTCGTGGCGCTGCTGCCGAGCTGGGCGAGCGAGGGCGGACCGGAGCGGATCCTGGAGCGGCTGGCGGACGACGACACCGCCGAGCGGATCCGGCACCACATGGAGGAGATCGGCTCCGACGGCTCCCACGGGGTGCCCATGGAGTGGGAGACGATCGAGATCTCCGGAACGGGCGACCCGGCGCTCGCGGAGTACGTCGGCCGGACGGTCCTGGAGTCGGCGCGGCTGCGCGGCGAAAGCCCGTGGCAGGTCGCCCGGCACCTGCTGCTCGCGGACCGGCTGGCGCCGACCATCCTCCAGCACGTCGGCCACGAGGAGAACGTCCGCGCGATCATGCGGCACCGGGTCCACACCGGCGGCTCGGACGGCATCCTCCAGGGCGCCAAGCCGCACCCGCGCGCCTACGGCACCTTCCCGCACTACCTGGGCCACTACGTCCGCGAGCTGGGCGTGCTCTCGCTGGAGGAGTGCGTCGCCCACCTCACCTCGCGCCCGGCGGCCCGGCTGCGGCTGCCGGACCGGGGGCTGGTGCGCGAGGGGTACCGGGCCGACCTGGTGCTCTTCGACCCGGCGACGGTCGCGGCGGGCAGCACCTTCGAGGAGCCGCGGGTGCTGCCGACGGGCATCCCGTACGTGCTGGTCGACGGGCGGTTCGTGATGGAGGACGGGCGGCGCACGGACGTACTGGCGGGCCGGTCGGTGCGGCGGAGCCCCCGGTGAGTGACGGGTGAGCGACGAAATCCGCCCATACCGCACGTCTCAAGTGGCGGATAACACGACCCATGGACCGTAACCGGGTCGTAAGCTCACGGGCATGCAGGTGATCCAGTCGACCAAACTCGCCAACGTCTGTTACGAGATCCGGGGCCCGGTGCTCGAGGAGGCGATGCGGCTGGAAGCGGCCGGGCACCGCATCCTGAAACTGAACACCGGCAACCCGGCCGCCTTCGGCTTCGAGTGCCCTCCGGAGATCCTGGAGGACATCCTCCGCAACGTCTCCACGGCACACGGCTACGGCGACGCGAAGGGCCTGCTGGCGGCGCGCCGGGCGGTCGTCATGCACAACCAGACCCTCGGCATCGAGACGGACGTCGAGCACGTCTTCATCGGCAACGGCGTCTCCGAGCTGATCGTGATGGCGATGCAGGGTCTGCTCGACGACGGCGACGAGGTGCTCGTCCCGGCCCCGGACTACCCGCTGTGGACGGCCGCCGTCTCGCTCTCCGGCGGCACGGCGGTGCACTACCGCTGCGACGAGCAGTCCGACTGGATGCCCGACCTCGCGGACGTCGAGCGGAAGATCACCGACCGCACCAAGGCACTGGTGATCATCAACCCGAACAACCCGACGGGCGCGGTCTACGACGACGCGATGCTGCGCGGGCTGACGGACATCGCCCGCCGTCACAACCTGCTGGTCTGCTCCGACGAGATCTACGACAAGATCCTCTACGACGACGCCACGCACACCCCGACCGCCGCGATCGCCCCCGACCTGCTGACCCTCACCTTCAACGGCATGTCGAAGGCGTACCGGGTGGCCGGCTACCGGGTCGGCTGGATGTCGATCTCGGGACCGCGCGCGCACGCCGAGTCCTACATCGAGGGCCTGACGATCCTGGCGAACATGCGCCTGTGCGCCAACATGCCGGGCCAGCACGGCGTGGTCGCGGCACTCAGCGGGCGGCAGACCATCAACGAGCTGGTGCTGCCCGGCGGGCGGCTTCGCGAGCAGCGGGACGCCGCCCACGAGGCGCTGACCAGCATCCCGGGCGTGACCTGCGTGAAGCCGAAGGGCGCGCTGTACCTCTTCCCGCGGCTCGATCCCAAGGTCTTCAAGATCAAGGACGACCGGCGGATGGTCCTGGACCTGCTGCGCCAGGAGAAGATCATGGTCGTCCAGGGCACCGGCTTCAACTGGCCCGAGCCCGACCACTTCCGGGTGGTGACCCTGCCGACGGCCGCGGACCTGCGCGAGGCGGTGGGCCGTATCGGGAACTTCCTGGACGGGTACGGCCAGCCCTGAGCCCGGTCCGGGGCGGCACCCCGAACGGCGTCAACTTTAGATTGGATCTAATGTAGGATGGCTTCCTGAAGCACTCAGGAGGCCATCCCATGTACGAGCCGATCCGCAACAAGTCGGTCCACAGCACGATGGCCGGCGACACCACGGACTTCCCCCACCGCTCCCGGGGCGAGGAGCTGGACATCCAGCTCGCGGGCCATCTCGCGGCACTGCTCGCCGTCACGGACGAACTGCGCGCGCTGGAGCCCGACCCCGGCCTGGACACCGCCGCCGACCGGCTCGCCGGGCAGGTGGCCCGGCTGCGGGGAGGCCAGGCGCCGGTCCGGCTGCAGGTGGCCGCCGCGGACCCGCGGCCGTGCCCGGCCGCGCTGCACCGGCGGGCGCACACGCTGGCGGCCCGCGCCCTGGTGGTCGCGGCCTCCCGCGCCGACACGGCGGTCGCGATCCTGACCGCCGAGCGCATGGACGCGCACTCCGCGGCCCTGGAGCCGCGCGAACTCGCGTCCCGCTGAGCCCTCCGGGCTCCTTCGACGGCCCCGGCCCGCGCGCACCCGCAGCGACGCGCGGGCCGGGCGCCACTCACCGCGTGGGGCCGGCCAACGGCACGCGTCGGCGCCGTGGGACCTCGCGTCGTACGACGACTGACCCGATCCGTCGGCATCGGGGGCTACGCCCGCCGTCTGGTCTCTCGGCAACGAGTTCTGTCTGCCGGCCCGCCCGAGGCACCGCCCCCCGGTGGCCTTCCTTCCGGTGAACGGGCACCGACGCTCAGCCGCACCGGCCGTGCGGCGGGGCACGTCGCCGGACATGCCGAAGGGCCGGGTCCTCCGCACGCCGTTGTGCGGCGACCCGGCCCGAGCGGGACCTTCCCGCGCCCCGGGCACTGCTGAGCTACTGGAGCGCGGGGAGACCCCCTCGTGGCCGGCCTTCGTGACGACTTCGCGGGTCAGGGCTAGTCGGACCGGCCACGGAGCTTGGTGGTGCGGACGGTCAGCCCAGGCGCTGCACCAGTGCCCGGTACTGGTCCCACAGCTCGGTGGGCGTGTGGTCGCCGAAGGTGTTCAGGTGCTCGGGGACCAGGGCGGCCTCCTCGCGCCAGACCTCCTTGTCGACGCTGAGCAGGAACTCCAGGTCGGCGTCGGCGAGGTCGAGGCCGTCGGTGTCGAGGGACT
The DNA here is from genome assembly GCF_000772045.1 of Streptomyces sp. CCM_MD2014. Lineage (GTDB taxonomy): Bacteria > Actinomycetota > Actinomycetes > Streptomycetales > Streptomycetaceae > Streptomyces > Streptomyces salinarius. Next base: position 3,267,539 of record NZ_CP009754.1, read on the forward strand.
CCTTGGTCGGCAGGATGCCGATGGGGGTCTCGACGCCGTCGGCCTTGCCCTCCAGGCGTTCCACGATCCACTTCAGGACGCGGCCGTTCTCGCCGAAGCCGGGCCACACGAACCGGCCGTCGTCGTCCTTGCGGAACCAGTTGACGTAGTAGATCTTCGGCAGCTTGGACTGGTCCTTGTCCTTGGCCACGTCGACCCAGTGCCCCATGTAGTCGCCCATGTTGTAGCCGCAGAACGGCAGCATGGCGAAGGGGTCGCGGCGCAGCTCGCCGACCTTGCCCTCGGCGGCGGCGGTCTTCTCGGAGGCCACGTTGGCGCCGAGGAAGACGCCGTGGTTCCAGTCGAAGGACTCGGTGACCAGCGGGACGGCGGTGGCGCGGCGCCCGCCGAAGAGGATCGCCGAGATCGGCACGCCCTTGGGGTCCTCCCACTCCGGCGCGATGATCGGGCACTGCGCGGCGGGCGTGGTGAAGCGGGCGTTGGGGTGCGCGGCGGGCGTACCGGACTCGGGCGTCCAGTCGTTGCCCTTCCAGTCGGTCAGGTGGGCCGGGGTCTCCTCGGTCATGCCCTCCCACCACACGTCGCCGTCGTCGGTCAGGGCGACGTTGGTGAAGACCGAGTTGCCCCACAGGGTCTTCATCGCGTTGGCGTTGGTGTGCTCACCGGTGCCGGGCGCGACGCCGAAGAAGCCGGCCTCGGGGTTGATGGCGTACAGGCGGCCGTCCTCGCCGAAGCGCATCCAGGCGATGTCGTCGCCGATGGTCTCCACGGTCCAGCCGGAGATCGTGGGCTCCAGCATGGCGAGGTTGGTCTTGCCGCAGGCCGACGGGAAGGCGGCGGCGACGTACTTGGGCTCGCCGGTGGGCGGCGTCAGCTTCAGCACCAGCATGTGCTCGGCGAGCCAGCCCTCGTCGCGGGCCATGACGGAGGCGATGCGCAGGGCGTAGCACTTCTTGCCGAGCAGGGCGTTGCCGCCGTACCCGGAGCCGTAGGACCAGATCTCGCGGTCCTCGGGGAAGTGCGAGATGTACTTGGTGCTGTTGCACGGCCAGGGGACGTCCGCCTCGCCCTCGGCGAGCGGGGCGCCGACGGAGTGCACGGCCTTGACGAAGAAGCCGTCGTCGCCCAGCTCGTCCAGGACCGGCTGTCCCATGCGGGTCATCGTGCGCATCGAGGCGGCGACGTACGCGGAGTCGGTGATCTCGACGCCGAGCGCGGAGAGCGGGGAGCCGAGGGGGCCCATGCAGAAGGGCACGACGTACATGGTCCGGCCGCGCATCGCGCCCCGGAAGAGACCCTGTTCACCGGTGAAGATCTCCCGCATCTCGGCGGGGTCCTTCCAGTGGTTGGTCGGGCCGGCGTCCTCCTCCTCGGCGGAGCAGATGAAGGTCCGGTCCTCGACGCGCGCGACGTCGGAGGGGTCGGAGGCCGCGTAGTAGGAGTTGGGGCGCTTGATCGGGTCGAGTTTGCGGAAGGTGCCCTTCTCGACGAGCTCCCCGCACAGGCGCTCGTACTCGGCCTCGGATCCGTCGCACCAGACCACGGAGTCCGGCTGGGTCAGTTCGGCGATCTCGTTGACCCACGAGATCAGTTCCTGGTGGTGGGTGGGGACGGGGGGAGCCGCGATGTCGCGCGCCACGATTGCTCCTAAATGAGGGGTTTTTTGTTGGGAGGCCCCGTGGGGGCTGCGACCCGGATGCGTGACGTTGACCTCGTGGGCGCTCATCCGGTGTCGACCGCACTCATTTGATCATCCGACGCGAGCGCCCATCTGTCCAGAGGGCGTCACACCTGAGCGGCGTGAGGATCGCCACGTGCCCGGACCGGGAGTGCACCGCCGGGTTCCCCGTGAGACGATGGCCACTCGCCGCGCGGCAGCCGTCCGTACTGATGCGTAACTTACGGAACCGTAGGTACGATGCGCCCATGACTGCGTCCGTCCCCGACGCGCCCCAGGACGCCCCGGCCGGCGGCCGCGGCCCTGTCGCGCTCTCCCTCCCGCACCCGGTCAAGCCGAAGCTGCGCGGCTGGCTGCACCTCGGCATGTTCCCGGCGGTCCTGATCGCCGGTCTGGTGCTCACCGCCCTCGCCGAGTCGGCCGAGGCCCGCATAGCCTGCGGCGTCTACGTACTGACGGCCTGCCTCCTGTTCGGCGTCAGCGCCCTCTACCACCGGGGGAACTGGAGCCCGCGCATGGACGGCGTCCTGCGCCGTCTCGACCACGCCAACATCTTCCTGATCATCGCGGGCACCTACACCCCGCTCACGATGCTGCTGCTGCCCGGCGCCAAGGGCGAGTGGCTGCTGTGGGGCATCTGGGCGGCCGCCGCGGCCGGCATCGTCTTCCGCGTCTTCTGGGTGGGCGCCCCGCGCTGGCTCTACACCCCCTGCTACCTCGCCATGGGCTGGGCGGCCGTCTTCTACCTGCCCGAGTTCATGCGGGCCGGCGGCATCGCCGTCCTGGTCCTGGTGATCGTCGGCGGTGTGCTCTACAGCGCGGGCGGCGTGATCTACGGCCTCAAGCGTCCCAACCCGTCACCGCGCTGGTTCGGCTTCCACGAGGTCTTCCACTCCTTCACCCTGGCCGCCTTCATCGCGCACTACGTGGGGATCTCGCTGGTCGCCTACTAGCGGTCCGGCGGCACGAAAACGCCGGGGCCGGAGGCGGCCCCCGTGGCATCCTGACCTGGTGAACGGTCCCGAGATCCACGTCGAGTTCGCCCCCGAGCTGCACCTGTTCGTCCCGCGTGCCCGCACCGCCGGCGCCGTCCGCGCGACCACCGACGGGGTCTCCACCCTCGGCCACCTCGTCGAGTCCCTCGGCGTCCCGCTCACCGAGGTCGGCACCCTGCTCGTCGACGGCCGTGAGGTGCCGCCCGGGCACATCCCGGCGGGCGGCGAGTCGGTGCGCGTACGGCCCGTGCGGTACCCCCAGCACGTCCCCGGCGCTCCCCTGCGGTTCCTGCTCGACGTGCACCTGGGCACGCTGGCCCGGCGGCTGCGGCTGCTCGGCGTGGACACGGCGTACGAGTCGACGGACCTCGGCGACCCGGCGCTCGCCGCGCTGTCGGCGGCCGAGAAGCGGGTCATGCTCAGCCGCGACCGGGGCCTGCTGCGCCGCCGCGAGCTGTGGTCCGGCGCCTACGTCTACAGCACCCGCCCCGACGAACAGCTCCAGGAGGTCCTGGACCGCTTCCGGCCCGGCCTGCGCCCGTGGACGCGGTGCACCGCCTGCAACGGACTGCTCCGGCCGGCCGCCAAGGAAGAGGTGGCACAGCAGCTCAAGGGCGGGACGCAGCGGTCCTACGACGTCTTCGCCCAGTGCACGACGTGCGGACGGGCCTACTGGCGGGGCGCGCACCACGAGCAGCTGGAGGCGATCGTGGAGCGCGCCGTGAGCAGAAGTACTCAGGGCGGTTGAGCGGTTCCGCCGATCACCGGAGGCCGGCCGGCGCGGTGGAATGGACGGCATGACCGCCTCGTCCCGCCTCCCGGCCGCGCAGCTCACTCACGCGCAGCTGTCCGCCCGCGCCTTGACCATCGGCTCCGTGACCGGGCTCGTCCTGCTGCTGCCGACCGTCGTCCTCGCCTGGATCGCCGTGCTCGCCTCCGAGCGCGGCAGCCGCTGCCTGACGTACGGCGAGCAGTGCTCGCACGTTCCCGGCGACGCCCTGTGGGCCTGCTTCTGGGCCTCGGCCGCCCTGGGCGTGCTGGCGCTCGCCTGGCCCCGCACCCGGTGGGCCCCCGCCAGGTGCGCGGCCGTCCTCCTGCAGTGGGGCGCGCAGCTGACGCTGGGCGCGCTGATCCTCGCCGGAGCCTGACGTGCTCGCCGGCCGCCTCAGCCGCCCAGCGCGGCGCGCAGCCGCTCCGGGTCGGTGGTCGGCGCGTCGCAGGTGAAGTTCCGGCAGACGTACGCGGCCGCCGCCCCGCCCACCAGGGGCCGGTCGGCGAGCAGCGGGAACTCGTCGCCGCCCTCCGTGCCGAAGGCGACGACCGCCCCGGGCGCCGTCCCCAGCAGCGCCGTGCGGTGCAGGCCGCGTGCGGCGGGGTCGGCGGGCGTCGGTCCGACGACGGCGACCTCCCGGGGGCCGTCGATCAGCGCCTCGGCGGCGGCCAGGCCCCAGCCGATGAAGCGCGGGACGCGTGGGCCGAGCGCCTTCACCACGCCGAGGGCGTGCTCGGCGGCGGTGCGGTGGGGCTCGGAGCCGGTGTGCGCGGCGTACGTCAGCAGGGCGCCCGCGGCGGCGCTCCAGCCGGACGGCGTGGCGTTGTCGGTGGGGTCCTGCGGGCGGCGGATCAGCTGCTCGGCGTCGGCGGCGGTGTCGTAGAGGGAGCCGGACTCGTCCCGGAAGCGGGTCAGGACGTGGTCGAGCAGGAAGCCGGCGAAGTCCAGCCAGACGCCCTCCCCGGTGACCGACGCCAGCGCGAGGAAGCCCTCGGCCACGTCGGCGTAGTCCTCCAGCACTCCGGCGTTGGCACCCGGCCTGCCGTCCTTGCTGGTGCGGGTGAGCCGGACCTGCTCGTCGAGGTGCAGCCGCACCAGCAGGTCGGCGGCGGCGACGGCGGCCTCGACCAGGTCCGGGCGCTCGAAGTAGGCGCCGGTCTCGGCGAGCGCGGCGATCGCGAGGCCGTTCCAGGCGGCGACCACCTTGTCGTCCCGGCCGGGGGCGGGACGCCCGTCGCGCGCGGCCAGCAGCCGTTCCCGGACCGACGCGATCCGCGCGGCGTCGAAGACGCCCTCCTGCTGCGGCAGTTGCAGTACGGAGGCACCGTGCTCGAAGGTGCCCTCCCGGGTCACGCCGAAGTACTGGGCGGCCAGCTCCGCGTCCTCGGCGCCGAGGACCTCGGTGAGCTGCGCGGGCGTCCACACGTAGTACGCGCCCTCGACGTGCCGGCCCGTGCCGTCGTCGCTGTCGGCGTCCAGCGCGGAGGCGAATCCGCCCTCGGCGGTGCGCAGTTCCCGGACCATGAAGTCGGCGGTCTCCAGGGCGACCCGGCGGGCAAGGTCCGATCCGGTGGCCCGCCACAGGTGGGCGTAGACCCGGCACAGCAGCGCGTTGTCGTACAGCATCTTCTCGAAGTGGGGTACGACCCACTCGCGGTCCACGGAGTAGCGGGCGAATCCGCCGCCCAGCTGGTCGTAGATGCCGCCGCGGGCCATCCGCTCGCAGGTGTCGGCCGCCATCTGGAGGGCGCCCTCGGCACCGGTGCGGGCGTGGTGGCGCAGCAGGAACTCGATCGCCATGGACGGCGGGAACTTCGGCGCCCCGCCGAACCCGCCGCGCTCGGCGTCGTACTCCCGGGTGAGGCCGAGCAGCGCCTGCCCGAGCTGCTCCTCGCCGGGTGCCTCGGCGTCGCCGTAGGAGATCTCCCGCCCGGCGAGGTCCCGCACGATCTTCCCGGCGACCTCGCTCACCTCGCCGCGCCGCTCCGCCCAGGCCTGCTGGACGCCCTGGAGCACCTGGCGGAAGGAGGGCATGCCGTGACGGGGCTCGGGCGGGAAGTAGGTGCCGAAGTAGAAGGGCTCGGCGTCCGGGGTGAGGAAGACGGTCATGGGCCAGCCGCCCTGGCCGGTGGCCGCCTGCACGGCCTCCATGTAGACGGCGTCGACGTCGGGGCGCTCCTCGCGGTCCACCTTGACGCTCACGAAGTGCGAGTTGAGGTACTCGGCGGTGGGCCCGTCCTCGAACGACTCGTGGGCCATGACGTGGCACCAGTGGCAGGCGCTGTAGCCGACGCTCAGCAGCACGGGGACGTCGCGCCGCCGGGCCTCCTCGAACGCCTCGGCTTCCCACGGCCACCAGTCGACCGGGTTCTCCGCGTGCTGGAGGAGGTAGGGGGACGTCGCCTGCGCAAGTCGGTTCGGCATGCCTCCATCCTCGCGCACGCGCCGCCGCCCCGGACGAACGCCACGGTGGGAGTGGCGCACGGACGGGGCGGCGGGAGCCCCGGGAGAGGCTCTTCGCGGGGCCGGTTCAGTAGTCGACGCGGTCGGTCTTGGCGATCCAGGCGTCGAACGGCTGGGTGCGGTGGGGCAGGTCGAGGTGTTCCACGGTCATGGGCCAGTTCGCCTGCGGCCGCTTCTCGAACAGGTCGTAGAACTTGCGGTCGTCGAAGCCGGCCACGGCGGCGTCGTGACGGTCGGCGGAGAAGACGAGGCGGTCGACGCGGGCCCACAGGGCCGAGGAGAGGCACATCGGGCAGGGCTCGCAGGACGTGACGAGGGTGCAGCCCTGCAGGCTGAAGGTGCCAAGCGTCTTGCAGGCGGCACGGATGGCGCTGACCTCGGCGTGGGCGGTGGGGTCGAGGCCGGCGGTGACCTGGTTGTTGCCGAGGGCGATGATCTCGTCGCCCCTGGCGATGAGGGCGCCGAAGGGGCCGCCGCCGTTGTGGACGCTGGTGGTGGCCAGGTCGATGGCCTTCTCCATCCAGGCGCGCTCGAACTCGCGGATGCCGGTCTCGAGGGTGTCGGTGGTCATGCGTGCTCCTTCTTGGGCATGCGGCGTGCGGGAGTACGGCGTGCGGGCCGGGCGCTTCACGGGGGAGGAGGCGTAGGAGCAGTACACCGCTCGGCGGCGAGGCCCGGCCAGGGGCCGAAAACATGAACTACGGACGGGCTGCGACCGGCGGCTCGTAGGTTCCTACAAGGCCCGGCGGCCGGACCCGAGGGGAGTCACTCCCCGTCGGCCTCGAAGGTGCGCAGCAGGTCGGCCGCGACGCTCACGGCTATGGTCGCGGGCTCCTTGCCGGTGATGTCGGCCAGCCCGATCGGCGTCTTGATCCGGTCGATGACGGCGTCGTCGTGGCCGCCCTCGGTGGCGAGCCGCTTGCGGAACCGCGCCCACTTGGCCGCCGAGCCGATCAGGCCGATGGACCCGAGGTGGTCCGTGCGCAGGGCCGCGTCGCACAGGGCGGCGTCCTCGGCGTGGTCGTGGGTCATGATCAGGACGTGGGTGCCGCGCGGCAGCCGCGCCAGCACTTCCTCGGGCAGCAGCGGCGTGTGGTGCGTGTGCACCTGCGCCACCGCGTCCGCCAGCACGCCGAGGCGCTCCTCGGTGAGCATGTCGGAGCGGTTGTCGACCAGGTGGAGGTCGAGGTCCTGGCGGGCCAGGATGCGCGCCAGCTCGAGACCGACGTGGCCGACGCCGAAGATCGCCACCGCCCGGACCACCGGCAGCGGTTCGAGCAGTACCGAGACGGCGCCGCCGCAGCACTGCACGCCGTGCTGGTTGGTCACCTTGTCGTTCAGGGCGAAGTCGAGCAGCTCCGGTTCGGCCCTGGACGTGGTGATCATCTCCCGGGCCCGGTCGATCGCCACGGCCTCGACGTTGCCGCCGCCGATCGAGCCCCACGTCTCGGTGTGTCCCACGACGAGCTTGGCCCCGGCGTCGCGCGGGGCGTGGCCGCGCACGGTCGCGACGGTCACGAGCACGCCGGACTCCCGGCGTGCCCGCAACCGCGCGACCGCGGCGATCCACGTCATGTCAGGCACCGCTCAGCGCTTCCGCGCCGGTGCGGGCCGCGCCGCCGACGGCCGCTTCGTCGCGGGCGCCGCCGTTGTCGGCGGTGCCGGCCTGCCGGGCCGACTCGATCGCCCAGTACACCGCCTCCGGCGTGGCGGGCGAGGCCAGCTCGACGCAGGTCCCCTTCGGCCCGAACGCGGCGGCGGCCTGCCGCAGCGCCTCGCGCACCGAGAACGCCAGCATCAGCGGGGGCTCACCGACCGCCTTGGAGCCGAACACCGCACCCTCCTCGGTGGCGTTCTCCAGGAGGGTGACGTTGAACTCCTCGGGCATCTCCGAGAAGCTCGGCAGCTTGTACGTGCTCGCCGCCTGGGTGAGGAGCCGGCCCCGGTTCGGGCCGTCGCCGGTGTCCCAGCGCAGGTCCTCCAGCGTCAGCCAGCCCGCGCCCTGGACGAAGCCGCCCTCGATCTGACCGATGTCGATCAGCGGGGAGAGGCTGTCGCCGACGTCGTGCACGATGTCGACCCGCCGGATGCGGTAGGCGCCGGTGAAGCCGTCCACCTCCACCTCGGTCGCGGCGGCGCCGATGGCGAAGTACTTGAACGGCGACCCCTGGAACTTCGTGGCGTCCCAGTGCAGCCCCTCGGTCCGGTAGTAGCCGGCCGCGGAGAGCTGGACCCGCTGGAAGTACGCGGTGCGTACGAGGTCGTCCCAGGCCAGCTCCCGGTCGCTGCCCAGGGTGCGCGCGACGCCCTCGACGATGCGCACGTCCGAGGCGTTGGAGCCGAGCTGCGAGGCGGCCACCCGGAGGAGCCGTTCGCGCAGCTGCTCGCAGGCGTTCTTGACCGCCCCGCCGTTGAGGTCGGCGCCGGAACTGGCCGCGGTGGCGGAGGTGTTGGGCACCTTGTCGGTCCGGGTCGGGGCAAGGCGCACCTTGTGCAGCGGGATGCCCAGCGTGGTCGCGGCCACCTGCAGCATCTTGGTGTGCAGGCCCTGGCCCATCTCGGTGCCGCCGTGGTTGATCAGGACGGAGCCGTCCTTGTAGATCAGCACCAGCGCGCCGCCCTGGTTGAAGGCGGTGAGGTTGAACGAGATGCCGAACTTCACGCCGGTGATCGCGAGGGCCCGCTTGGTGTGCGGGTGCGCCGCGTTGAAGGCGGCGATCTCGCGCTCGCGGTCGGCGAAGCCGGCCCGGTCCAGGACCTGCTGCCAGGCGGCGGTGATCCGCTCGGGCTGCGTGACCGGCTGCCCGTACGGCGTCGTCTGGCCCTGGCCCGGGCGGTAGAAGTTGCGTTCCCGCAGCTCCCGGGGGTCGAGACCGAGGCGCGGCGCGCAGCGGCCCAGGATGTCCTCGATCACCAGCATGCCCTGCGGTCCGCCGAAGCCGCGGAAGGCGGTGTTGGAGACCGTGTTGGTCTTGGCGATGCGCCCGGCGACACGGGCGTTGGGGATCCAGTACGTGTTGTCGATGTGGCACAGCGCCCGGGCGAGGACCGGCTCGGACAGGTCCAGGCTCCAGCCGCCGTCGGCGACCAGGGTGGCGTCGAGGGCCTGGATGCGGCCCTCGGCGTCGAAGCCGATCTTCCAGGTGGCGTGGAAGCCGTGCCGCTTGCCGGACATGGTCAGGTCCTGGGTCCGGTTGAGCCGGAACCGGACGGGGCGGCCGGTCAGTTTGGCGCCGAGCGCGGCGACGGCCGCGAAGCCGTGCGGCTGCATCTCCTTGCCGCCGAAGCCGCCGCCCATCCGCAGGCACTGCACGGTCACCTCGTGGGCGGGCACCCCGAGCACGTGCGAGACGATCTCCTGGGTCTCGGACGGGTGCTGGGTGCTGCTCTGGATGAACACCTGCCCGTTCTCGTCGACCTGGGCGAGCGCCGCGTGCGTCTCCAGGTAGAAGTGCTCCTGCCCGGAGAACTGGAACTCGCCGGTGAACACGTGCGCGGAGTCGGCGAAGCCCGCGTCGACGTCGCCGTGCGTCATGACGGGACGGGCGCCGTGGTAGCTGTCGGCCGCGATGGCGTCCTGGAGCGTGATCACGGAGGGCAGTTCGTCGAGGTCCACCTCGACGGCCGCGGCGCCGATCCTGGCGGCCTCCAGCGTCTCGCCGAGCACCCAGGCGACCGCGTGGCCGTGGAACATGACCTCGTCGGGGAAGAGCGGCTCGTCGTGCTTCATGCCGGCGTCGTTGACGCCGGGCACGTCGGCGCCGGTCAGCACCCGTACGACACCCGGCACCGCGAGGGCGGCCTCGGTGCGGACGGCCGTGACCCGGCCGCGGGCCTTCATGACCTGGACCGGATAGGCGTGCAGCACGTCCTTGGTGCGCTGGACCAGGTCGTCGGTGTAGAGCGCGGTGCCCGTGACGTGCTGGACGGCGCTCTCGTGCGGCATGGAGACGCCGACGACGGGCTTCTCGGGACGCTCGGACAGGTGACTCATGACGGCACCGCCTCGGTGGTCTGGGCGTACAGCTTCAGCAGGCTCTGGCCGAGCATCGCGGCGCGGTAGCCGGCGCTGGCCCGGTGGTCGCTCATCGGCGTGCCCTCGCCCCGCAGCACCTCGGCCGCGGCCTCGGCGGTCTCGGCGGTCCAGGGCCGGCCCTCCAGGGCGGCCTCGGTGGCCAGGGCGCGGACCGGGGTGGCGGCCACGCCGCCCAGGCCGATGCGCGCCTTGCGGACGGTGCCGCCCTCGACGTCGAGCGCGAAGGCGACGGCGACGCTGGAGATGTCGTCGAAGCGCCGCTTGGCGATCTTGTGGAAGGCGGTGACCGGCGACAGGGGCAGCGGGAGGCGCACCGCGCGGATCAGCTCGCCGGGACGGCGCACGCTCTGCCGGTACCCGGTGAAGTACTCGGCCAGCGGTACCTCGCGCTCACCGTCGGCGTCGGCGAGCACCAGCGAGGCCTCCAGCGCGAGCAGCACCGGCGGGCTGTCGCCGATGGGCGAGCCGGTGCCCAGGTTGCCGCCGAGGGTGGCGCCGTTGCGGATGAGCCGGGACGCGAACTGCGGGAACAGCTGCGCCAGCAGCGGGACGGTGCCGTCGAGGCGGCGTTCGATCTCGGTGAGCGTGAGCGCCGCGCCGATCTCGACGTGGTCGGACTCGACGCGCAGTTCCCGCAGTTCGGGCAGCCGGTCGACGGCGACCACGCAGTCCGCGCGGCGGGAGCGGATGTTGACCTCGACGCCCCAGTCGGTGCTTCCGGCGACCACCATCGCGTCGGGCCGCTCGCGCAGCAGCCGCAGCGTCTCGGCCAGGGTGCCCTTGCGGACGAAGGCGCTGTCGTCCTGGCGGTACTCGGTGGGGACCGGCGCGGGCGGGGCCTCCTCGCGGCGCCGGGCCAGCGGGTCGTCGTCGGTGGGCGCGCCGACGGCGAAGGCGGCGTCGCGGATGGGCCGGTAGCCGGTGCAGCGGCACAGGTTGCCGCTGAGCGCGTGCAGGTCGAAGCCGTTCGGGCCGTGCTCGGCGTCGGTGCCGGCGGCGCCCTCGGCCGCGTCCGGACCCCGCTCCGCGTGCGCGCAGCGGTCGGGCCGGTAGTACTCGCCCGCCATGCTGCAGACGAAGCCCGGCGTGCAGTAGCCGCACTGGGAGCCGCCGCGGACCGCCATCTCCTCCTGCACCGGGTGCAGGACGGGCGGCGTGCCGGGCGCCTCGACGGTGGCGAGGCCCTCGGAGGTGACGACCTCCTGGCCGTCGAGCGCCGCCACCGGGACCAGGCAGGCGTTGATGGGCACCCAGTCGGTGGGCTTGTTCACCCCGGGGCGGGCCACCAGGATCGAGCAGGCGCCGCACTCGCCCTCGGCGCAGCCCTCCTTGGTGCCGGTCAGGCCGCGCTCACGCAGGAAGTCGAGGACCGTGGTGTGGGGCGCGGCCGGTGCGATCGGCGCTTCTTTTCCGTTGACGGTGATCCGTGCCGCTGTCATGACCGACCTTCATTTCGACTCGGGACACGTCGATTCATCATGTTCGCCAATTTCAGGCAGCTTTCTCTGTTCGGACGCGCCGCGCAAGAAAAGCGAGCGCACATCGGCACGCGACAGGGGCATGCCGTGAAGAGGTTCAGAAGAGGTGCACAGGTGCACAGGTGACAGGTGCGCGGGTGCAGCACTTGTGCGGGGGCAACCCGAGACGTGCCCCGTCAGGGCACAGGGGACGGCGTGTCAGCAGCCGTGCGCGACCCGGCCCGAAACCCACACGGTGCGGCGGGCGAGGCGACTCAGATCGGAGTTGGTGTTCATCCGCCGATCGCCTCCTGTCGGTAGTCATGGGTCTGCTTCTCTGGCAAATTAGTGGCTTCGGTCACCGGGGTCAAGAGAGGAATTCGTCGATTTTCCCCGCCGGGAGAGGCGCGGGCACGAAAGCGGTGCCGGACACTCTCCCCAGGGTCTCCTCGCCGCAGGACACTTGAGCGACGTGCAACCGGGGAAGGACCCGGGAACGGGCCGGGAGGGCCCTGGGACGCCTGGGGCCACCGGGGCGCCCGGGGCGGACCGGCAGGACACCGATGCCGCCGGAGGGGGCGCGACATGCGGGACAGTCATCGGGCGGAGGCCGAAGGGCTGCTCAGGCGGGCCGTGGAGGAGGAGGTACGGCGCTCGGGCGGACGCACGGACGGGAACGTGCTGCTCTCCCGGGCCCGCGCGGCACTGGACGCGATGGCGGGGACGGCCGGCGAGGAGTACGCGGCCTACACGCACGCCCTCGACGAGGCCGCCGCCGGACAGCTCTCCTTCCGCGAGCGCTACGCCCGTGAGGGCGCCGGCACGCCCCTGCTGGTGGCCGGCGTGGCGGCCGTCGCCGCGGTGATCGCCGACGTGGCGCTCGGCACGGGCACCGGCACCGCGGTGGGCGCGGGAGTGGCGGTGGGGGTCGTCGGCTCGGCGGCGACCGTGCTGAAGGTGGCCGGCACCCATGTGCCGGCCGCCCATCACCGCGCCGGGGCGGTCAGCCAGCCCGGCGGGCCCGAGCAGCTGCGGCTGCAGTGGCTCACCGCGCTGGAGGTGCGCGGCATCCGTCCGTTCCTGGACCAGCAGCGGATGCTCGCCGCGTCCACCGGACCGGCCAAGACCGGGCCGAAGCTGCGGGGTGCCGACAAGAGCGCGGCCGCACGGGGGCGCAGCGCGCTGGAGCAGTCGTTCGCGCAGCTTCCCGTGGCGGAGGGGCCGTTCGCGGGACGGCGGCAGGAGATGGCGCGGCTGCGGCAGTGGGTGCAGGCGGCCCGCGCGAGCACGGAGACCAAGCCGACGGTGGTGGTCCTGCACGGACCGCCGGGCAGCGGCCGTACGACGCTGGCCGTGCGGGCCGTCCACGAGCTGCGGGACTACTTCCGCGGCGCCTGCCTGGTAGACCTGCGCGGGACCGGGTCCGGGGCGGGCGGCTCCGGAGCGGGCGGTTCGGGGACGGGCGGTGGGTCGCCGCTGAGTACCCGGGACGCGCTGCTGCACCTGCTGAACCGGCTCGGGGCGCCGCGCGAGCAGCTGCTGTTCCGGGAGCGGTCCTCCGCGGACCAGCAGGTCAAGCGGCTCGGCGAGTTGTACCACCAGCATCTGACGGGCGTCCCGGTCACCGTCGTCCTCGACGACGCCTCGGACCCCGAGCAGGTGCGGGCGCTGGTCCCGGAGCGCTCGGACAGCCTGGTGCTGGTCACCGCGCGGGAGCCGCTGCGGCTCCCGCCCGACCTTCCCGCCCGGGTGTACGACCTGCCCGTCGAGGCGCTGGACGCGGCGGGCGCGGAGGAGCTGCTGGGCGCCGCCGCGGAGGACGCGTCGGGGCCGTACGACGCCGAGTCGAGCGAGCTGATCCGGCAGCTGTGCGGCGGGCTGCCGCTGGCGCTCAGGATCGCCGGGTCGGCGCTGGGCCCGCGCTCACCGCGCGCGCTGGCGACCGACCTGGGCGCCTACGGTCCCGTGGAGCCGGTCGAGCGGGCACTGTGGCTGCGCTACACCGACCAGTCGGAGCCGGCCCGGCGGCTGCTGCGCCGGCTGGCGCTGGCGGGGCGCACCTCGCTGGGTGCCGCGGCCGCCGCCGCCCTGCTGGCCACGGACGAGGCGGAGGCGTCCCGGCAGCTGGCGGCGCTGTCGCGGGCCGGGCTGATCGACCACGTGCGGGGCAGCCGCTACCGCCTGCACGACGTGGTGCGCGGCTTCGCCCGCGCCCGGCTCGCCGACGAGGAGGAACCCGGCGAGCGGACGGCCGCGCAGGAACGGCTCATCGCGAACTACGCCGAGCTGGCCGACTCCGTGCTGCGCCTGGTCGACGGCAACATGTCGACCCGCTCCAACCAGTTCGGGCAGTACGGCTTCACGTCCCTGGACGAGGCGCTGCGCTGGCTGGACGACGAGTCGAGCTTCATCACGGCGGCGCTCCGGCACGCGGAGGGCGTCGACCAGGGCGCGGTGCTGAACCTGCTGGGCGCGCTGTGCGACTACTGCCTGCTGCGCGGCGACCTCTACCGGCTCGGTGAGATCAGCGAGCTGGCGCAGTCCGTGGACCAGGGGCTGCTGGTGCGCTCGGTGCAGTGGCGCACCGGTATCGCGGCCCGGCAGCTGGGCGAGCTGGACAAGGCGCGTACGACGCTGGCCTCCGTGGTCGATCTGTACCGGGACGCCCACCACGACGCCGGTGCGGCACGCGCCCTGTGCTCGCTGGGGATCACGCTGCACCACCAGGGCAACCTGACCGACGCGGCGGCCAAGCTCCAGGAGGCGCTGGACCTGCAGGCCGCGCCGGAGCTGGCCACGGACCGGGCGTGGACGCTGCACGCGCTGGCGGCGGTGCAGCGCGACCGGGCCCGGCTGGCCGAGGCCCTGGAGCTGCTCACCGAGTCGCTGGTGCTGCACCGCGCGGGCGAGTCGGTGCACGGTCAGGCGTGGGCCCACTTCCAGCTCGGTCAGCTGCACCTGCGCAGGGGCGACGTGCCGGGCGCCGAGTCGGATCTGCGGGCGGCCCTGGACCTGTACGGCCGCACCCAGGACGCCCGCGGCGAGGCGTGGGCGCTGACCCAGCTGGCGCGGGCCCGCCTGGTGGACGGCGACGCCCTGGAGGCGGTCGAGGAACTGCGGCGCGCGGCGGCCCGGCACCGCGAGAACGAGGACGCCCGTGGCGAGGCCTGGACGGTCTACTACCTGGGCCAGGCGCTGGAGGAGACCGGCGACCTGGACCAGTCGGTGCGCGAGCTGGAACGCTCCCGCACGATGTTCTCCCGCATGCGGGACGTGTACGGCCTGGCCTGCGCCCGGCACCACTCGGCGCGCGTCACCCGCGACCAGCGGGCCGCCCAGACCGGTTCGCTGCGCAACTCCGGCTTCGCCCGGCAGCTCCTGGTCGACGCCCGCGCCGACTTCCAGCGCATCGGCGTCGGGCACGGCGAGGCGTGGACGTGCCTGGAGCTGGCCGTCGTGGACGCGGGCAACGCCCGTACGCCGCAGGCCCTGGCCCTGTGCGACGAGGCGGCCGCCCTCTTCGCGGGGTACGGCGACCGGCGGGGCGAGGACTGGGCCCGCTTCCTGCGCTGCACGCTGCTGCCGTACGCCGCCCCCGGCGGGGTGGAGGTCGGCACGGCGGTGGCGCAGGAGGAGCTGGCCCAGCTGGCCCGCGCCCGGCACAGCGCCCGCGACACCAAGCTGGACGACTACGTGGACGCCTACCAGCTCCTCCTGGAGCGCGGCGTACAGCTGGAGGCCGGCTGGCAGGCCTGGCGCCTGGGGATGGTCCCGGGCCGCCAGGCGAGGGAGGTGATGGGCGTGGCGGTCACGGCCTGAGACCGTGCCCGCCCGCCCTCGGGACGGCTCGCGGGGTCAGCCCCGCTGGGGCTTCGCCTCCGGGCCGCCGGAGACGTCCGGCTCGGCCGGCTCCTTGAAGTCCACCTTGCCCATGTGGCGGTTCATGGACTTCATCAGTCCCCACACCGCCAGGGCCATCACCGCGAACACGATGAACCCGAGGACGCCGGGGGTGACCTTGTCCTCGTCGAGCTCGGCGAGAGTGACGAGGTGCGTCATTGCCAGGCTTGCGCTTGCACTCATGTCAGGCATTGTCCCGGATGCCCGCGAAGAGGTCGTCCTCGGGGAGGGAGGTTTCCACGAGGGACTTGGCCAGCTCGTACTCCTCGGTGGGCCAGACCTCCTTCTGGATCTCCATCGGCACCCGGAACCAGCCCCCGTCGGGGTCGATCTGCGTGGCGTGCGCGATCAGCGCCTTGTCGCGGATCTCGAAGAAGTCCGCGCAGGGCACGTGCGTGGTGAGGGTGCGCTCCTTGCGCTCGGACTCCGCCCAGCGCTTGAGCCAGTCCTCGTAGGGGGACTCCAGGCCGCGCTCCAGCAGCGCGTTGTGCAGCGCCTCGGTGCGGGGCCGGTTGAAGCCCTGGTTGTAGTAGACCTTCTGCGGCTGGTACGCCGGTCCGTACTCGCTCTCCGGGTACTTCTCGGTGTCGGCCGCGCCCTCGAAGGCCACCATCGTGATCTTGTGGGTCATGATGTGGTCGGGGTGCGGGTAACCGCCGTTCTCGTCGTAGGTGGTGATCACCTGGGGCCGGAAGGAGCGGATCTTCCGCACCAGCTCACCGGCCGCCTTGTCGACGTCCTCCAGGGCGAAGCAGCCCTCCGGCAGCGGCGGCAGCGGGTCGCCCTCGGGCAGGCCCGAGTCGACGAAGCCGAGCCACTCCTGCTTCACGCCCAGGATCTCCCGGGCCTCGTCCATCTCCTTCTTGCGCACCTCGTGGATGTTCTCCTCGATGTACGCGTCTCCCTGGAGCTTGGGGTTGAGGATGGAGCCGCGTTCCCCGCCCGTGCAGGTCACCACCAGCACGTCCACCCCCTCGGACACGTACTTCGCCATGGTGGCCGCGCCCTTGCTCGACTCGTCGTCGGGGTGGGCGTGGACGGCCATCAGTCGCAGCTGGTCAGTCAAGACTCAATCCTCGGTCAGTCGGCGCCCCGGCGTGCAGCGGCGCAATCGCAGGCTTCTATAGTGACCGAATCGGGAGCGGAATAATTCCGGGGCCCGGGAACCCGGACCCGCTCGCGCGGAGAGGACGATCATGAGCACGGCGAGCACGCGGACTCCTCAGGGCCGCTACGGCCGCTCCTCGGACGAGCAGGCCGACCGCACGCTCAAGGTCGTCGGCGCCGTGCTCGGCGCGCTCCTGCTCGCCCTGATCGGCTGGTTCGGCTACCACTACGTCGGCCAGAACAAGATCAGCGGTGAGCTGATCGGGTTCGAGCTCGCCGAGGACTCGGTGCAGGTGCACCTGGAAGTCCGCAAGGACGCCGGTGTCACCGGCTACTGCACGGTGCGCTCCCAGGCGGAGGACGGCGACGAGGTGGGCCGGGCCGACTTCCGCTTCGCCGGGGACGAGACCCGCATCGACAAGGTCGTCACCCTCAGGACCAAGGCCGCGGGGACGTCGGCCGAGCTGCTCGGCTGCCATCCGGAGTGATCCGGCGGGGCCCCGGGCGCCAATACCTCTCACCTGACCTGCGGTGACATGAATCTGGTGGCTTATGTCCTCCCCCTTTGGCCACTCAATTGTTAGGCTCGTGGTTTCGCCCTTCCGTGAAGGAACATCCTTCTGGGTAGGGCGTTGATTTGTATTCCCAGTACCAACGAGGAGCACCCGTGACCCAGACCAGCGAGAACGTCACCTGGCTGACCCAGGAGGCGTACAACAAGCTCAAGGAGGAGCTTGAATACCTTACTGGTCCTGCGCGCACCGAGATCTCTGCCAAGATCGCCGCGGCTCGCGAGGAGGGGGACCTGCGTGAGAACGGCGGGTACCACGCGGCGAAGGAAGAGCAGGGCAAGCAGGAGCTCCGCGTGCGCCAGCTGACCCAGCTGCTCGAGAGCGCCAAGGTCGGTGAGGCCCCGGCAGCCGGCGGCGAGGTGGCGCCCGGCATGGTCGTCACGATCGCCTTCGACGGTGACGAGGACGACACGCTGACCTTCCTGCTCGCCTCGCGCGAGTACGCGAGCTCGGACATCGAGACCTACTCTCCGCAGTCCCCGCTGGGCTCGGGCGTCATCGGCCACAAGGTCGGCGACGACGCCGAGTACGAGCTGCCGAACGGCAAGATGGCCTCGGTGAAGATCCTCAAGGCGGACCCGTACAACGGCTGACCCCCCGCCCACCGCCGACGAGCCCCCGGTGTCTCCGTGACACCGGGGGCTCGTCGTCGTCCGGTCGTCAGCCGGCCGCTCTGCGGTACTTGCGCACCGCCAGTGTCCTGAAGATCAGGACGATGACGATCGAGTAGGTGAGCGTCGCCCAGACCGGGTGTTGCATGGGCCAGGCGTCCGACTGCACGACGCCCGGGTTACCGAACAGCTCACGGCAGGCCTGGACGACCGCGCTGAACGGATTCCACTCGGCGACGTGGCGGAGCCACGGCGTCATCTGGGTGGGGTCCACGAAGGCGTTGGACACGAAGGTGACGGGGAACAGCCAGATGATCCCTCCGGAGGTCGCCGCCTCCGGTGTCCGGACGGACAGTCCGATCAGGGCGCCGATCCATGTGAAGGCGTACCCCAGGAGCAGAAGCAGCCCGAAGCCCGCGAGCACCCTCCCGATGTTGGTCGGCTCCGCGGACCCGGTGCGCCAGCCCACGAGCAGCGCGACGATCGCCAGGACGAGCAGGGTGATCGACGTCTGCACCAGATCCGCGACCGTCCGCCCGGTCAGCACCGCGCCTCGTGCCATCGGCAGGGACCGGAAGCGGTCGACGAGCCCCTTCTGCATGTCGTCGGCGATGCCGGCCGCCGATCCGGCGGTGGCGAAGGTGACGGTCTGCGCGAAGATGCCCGCCATCAGGAAGTCCTTGTAGACGTCCGAGTCGGTGGTGCTGCCGACCTTGATGGAACCGCCGAAGACGTATGTGAACAGGATGACGAACATCACCGGCTGGATGATCCCGAACAGGACCATCTCCGGGATGCGGGTCATCCGGATCAGGTTCCTGCGGGCGATGACCAGCGAGTCGCGCAGGGACTGGCCGATGGGGTTGGCGGGCGCCGTGGCCGGCGGCGCGTCGGTGGCGGCGCTCACTTGGCGGTCTCCTTCTGCTGCTCGTGGCCGGCGTCGCCCGCCGGGCCGTTCGACTCGCCCTCCGCCTCGGCCACGTGGCCGGTGAGGGAGAGGAAGACGTCGTCGAGGGTGGGGCGGCGCAGGCCGATGTCGTCGATCTCGATGCCGCGGGTGTCGAGTTCGCGGATGACCTCGGCGAGCAGCTTCGCACCGCCGGTGACGGGGACGGTCAGCTTGCGGGTGTGCTCCTCGACGGTGGTCGGGCCCTTGCCGAATCCGGCGAGCACTTCGGAGGCCGTCCCGATGTGGTCGCGCTCGTGGACCACGACCTCGACGCGCTCTCCCCCGGTGCGGGCCTTGAGCTGGTCGGAGGTGCCACGGGCGATGACGCGACCGTGGTCGACCACGGCGATGTCGTGCGCGAGGTGGTCCGCCTCCTCCAGATACTGCGTGGTCAGCAGCAGGGTCGTGCCGCCGGCGACCAGCTGCTTGATGACCTCCCACAGCTCCTGCCGGTTGCGGGGGTCGAGGCCGGTGGTGGGCTCGTCCATGAACATGACGGGCGGGGAGACCACCAGGGCGGCCGCCAGGTCGAGCCGGCGGCGCATGCCTCCCGAGTAGGTCTTCGTCGGGCGGTCGCCGGCGTCGGAGAGGTGGAACTGGTCGAGCAGCTCGCCGGCCCGGGCCTTCGCGGCCCTGCTCTTCATCTGGTAGAGCTGCCCGACCATCTGCAGGTTCTCCCGGCCGGTCAGGTATTCGTCGACCGCCGCGAACTGGCCGGACAGGCCGATGGAACGCCGTACCTCGTTGGGTTGCCTGAGGACGTCGATGCCCGCGACGACCGCCTTGCCGCTGTCGGGGCGCAGCAGGGTCGTGAGGCAGCGGACGGCGGTGGTCTTGCCCGCGCCGTTCGGCCCGAGCAGGCCGAGGACCGTGCCCTCGGGCACGTCGAGGTCGACGCCGTCCAGAGCCCTTACATCACCGAAGGTCTTCACCAAGCCTTCGGCATAGATGGCGCCTGGCATATGAGTCTCCACGTCGTCGGGGATTCTTCGGAAAGCCTAGGTTTGTGCGTTTCGCCGCGCTCAGCGAGCGATTTACGACACACCATAACGCGATGTATCGCGTCTCACAATGCAGTTGCTCGAACGAGTGACGAAGTTTCTGCCGCCCCCTGCTCGGGGGCACAGTCGGCCCGAAGGCGGCTAGTCGATGACCGTGTAGCCCGCCTCGCGCAGGGCCCGGCCGACCTCGGCGCAGTGCTCCGGTCCCTTCGTCTCCAGGTGCAGTTCGACCTCCGCCTCCGTGAGCCCGAGCCGCGGGTGGGTTCGGACGTGGCTCACATCGAGGACGTTAGCGTCGACCACTGACAACACCCCCAGAAGCGTGGCGAGGGCCCCCGGCCGGTCCGTCAGCCGCAGCCGGACCGCCAGGTAGCGGCCCTGTGCGGCCATGCCGTGCCGCAGCACACCCTGCATCAGCACCGGGTCCACATTGCCGCCGGACAGGACCGCCACCACCGGCCCCGCGAAGGCGTCCGGCGCGCTCAGCAGCGCGGCCACCGGGCTCGCCCCGGCCGGTTCCACGACCAGCTTGGCCCGCTCCAGGCACAACAGCAGGGCGGTCGACAGCTCGTCCTCGGAGACCGTGCGGACCTCGTCCACCAGCTCGCCGACGATCCCGAACGGCACGTCACCGGGCCGCCCGACCTTGATGCCGTCGGCCATCGTCGCCGGGTTCTGGACGGCCACCGGGCGCCCCGCGGCCAGCGAGGGCGGGTACGCCGCCGCGCCCTCCGCCTGCACGCCCACGATCCGCACGTCCGGCCGCAGCGCCTTCACCGCGACCGCGATGCCGGCCGCCAGCCCGCCGCCGCCGACGCCGACCACGACGGTCCGCACCTCGGGGCACTGCTCCAGGATCTCCAGCCCGACCGTGCCCTGCCCGGCGATCACGTCGGGGTGGTCGAAGGGGTGGATGAACACCGCGCCGGTCCGCTCGGCGTACTCCTCGGCGGCGGCCAGCGTCTCGTCCACCACCTGGCCGTGCAGCCGCACCTCGGCGCCGTACTCGCGGGTCGCGCTGATCTTCGGCAGCGGCGCCCCCTTCGGCATGAACACCGTCGACCGCACGCCCAGCAGCGACGACGCCAGCGCCACGCCCTGCGCGTGGTTGCCCGCGCTCGCCGCGACCACGCCCGCGGCCCGCTGCTCGGGCAGCAGTCCGGCGATCCGCACGTAGGCGCCGCGCAGCTTGAAGGAGCCGGTCCGCTGGAGGTTCTCGCACTTGAAGTGCACCGGCGAGCCGACCAGCTGCGACAGGTGCCGGCTGCCCTCCATCGCCGTCACCCGCGCCACGCCCGAGAGCATCTTCTGGGCTCCGCGCACGTCGTCGAGGGTGACGGGAGCGACGCGGGGCGCCGTGCTGTAGCTCATACCTCCAGCATCGCAGTTCCGGGCCGCCGCGCGGCGTTGTGACCAACCTCCGAGACCCGCTTTGTCCCGCGCAGGTACGCCCTGCCGTCCGGCCGCGTACCCTGTCCCCCAATTAGCAGCCCTCCACGAAGTGAGCCCCCGGCCATGCCCACAACGCCTGAAATGTCGATGGACATGACGACCGCCGGTGACACCGGTCTTCTCGAGACGCTCCAGCACGAGGTCGCGCTCTTCGCCCGCCGGGCCGAACAGACCCGGCTCGGCGGGGTCGGGCAGGTGCGCAACTCCATGGACCGCGCCGCCTACCTGCTGCTCAACCGCCTCGACACAGAGGGCCCGATGGGTGTGAAGGCGCTCGCCGCGAGCATGGGCATCGACTCCTCGACGGTCACCCGGCAGGTGGCCCCGCTGGTCGACACCGGACTCGTCAAGCGCACCTCTCACCCCGAGGACGGACGCGCGGTGGTCCTCCAGCTGTCCCCGCGCGGCGTGGCACGGCTCGAGGAGGTCCGCTCCTCCCGCCGTCAGCTCATGGCCGAGCTGACGCGCGACTGGGCCCCGGAGGAGCGCGAGGCGTTCTGCACGCTCCTGTCTCGCTTCAACGGCGCCCTGTCCGCCCGTATGGCCCCCTCCGGCGCGGCGGCCACGGATGCGGCCTCGGGCTCCTGAACGACCTTCCGGGGACGGGGTGCCAGGTTCCGGGAGCTTTCGACGGCGGGGTTCGACCGAACCCTTGACCGGCGGGCCGCTGCTGGCCTGATATGAGACCTCAGGGGTCGTCGCCGTCTGGGCGGGAGGCGCGGTGCGAGACCGGCATGCGTCCCACGGTGCCCGTCGGGCCCGCGAGTTCGAGGCGTTCGTCGCGGGCGCGGCAGGGCGGCTGCTGCATGCCGCCACCCTGCTCACCGCCGAGGCCCCGGACGCCAACCCGCGCGCCCGGCGCCTGCTGGCGCTGAGTCTGGCCCACACCTACGCGGGCTGGGACCGGCTGCACGGGGAGGACCCGTACGACCGTGCCCGCCAGTACCTGGCCACCCGTTTCGCCCGCGAGATCTGGCACCGGTACGGCGTGCTCGACCGGATCCGCCGGCGCCCCGAGGGCACGCTGGGCGTACTCGCCCCGCACGAACGGCTGATCCTGGTGCTCAGGCTGTACGAGGGCGTCGCCGAGGAACAGACGTCCGCGCTGCTGGGCCTGCCGGTGGACCGCATCCGCACGATCTGCGACCGGGCGACGGCCACCCTGCTGCACCCGCCGCCCGCAGCGCCCCGGCCGGTGGCGGCGAAGACGAAGGCGGCGACGCCGTGACGGGTGGGAGGGGCGGCCGCCGTACGGGCACGGCCACGACGACGTACGCGAAGGGCACCGGCCCCGCCAGGACCGCCACGCACGCGTGGCGCGGGCGGGGGTGCCGGTGAACCGCGCCGGGCGCGAGGCCGCCGCACGACGGATCATGGAGCAGTCGCCGCCGAGGGTGCCGCCCGACCTGTGTGCGGAGGCCGTCCGCCGGGGCGGCCGCATACTGCGGCGCAGGAGGGCCGTCCGGCGGCTGGCGTGGCTGCTCCTGGGCGCCGCGGCCGTGGCGTTCGCGGTGTGGGCGCTGACCGTGCAGCCGTGGGTGGAGCCGCCCTCGGAGACGACCCCACCCGTGACCGGCTGGGAGGGCTGGTGAGCCCCGCCTCCTAGCCGAGCGCCTGCTGGAGGTCGGCCAGCAGGTCGTCGGCGTTCTCGATGCCGACCGACAGCCGCACCAGGTCGGCGGGCACCTCAAGGGCCGAGCCCGCCGCGGAGGCGTGCGTCATCCGGCCCGGGTGCTCGATCAGCGACTCGACGCCGCCCAGGGACTCGCCGAGCGTGAAGACCTTCGCGCGGTTGCACACCTCGACGGCCGCCTGCTCGCCGCCCTCGACGCGGAAGGAGACCATGCCGCCGAACGCCTTCATCTGCTTGGCGGCGACCTCGTGCCCCGGGTGGTCGGGCAGCCCCGGGTAGAGCACGCTCGTCACGCGCGCGTGGCGCGAGAGCATCTCGGCGACCTTGGTCGCGTTCTCGCTGTGCCGGTCCATGCGCACGGCGAGGGTCTTGGTGCCGCGCAGCACCAGCCAGGAGTCGAAGGGCCCGGCGACCGCGCCCATCGCGTTCTGGTGGAAGGCCAGCTCCTCGCCCAGCTCCTGGTCGTTCACGATCAGCGCGCCGCCGACGACGTCGGAGTGACCGCCCATGTACTTGGTCAGGGAGTGCACGACGACGTCCGCGCCCAGCGCCAGCGGCTGCTGGAGGTACGGGGTGGCGAAGGTGTTGTCGACGACGAGCCGGGCGCCGGCGTCGCGGGCGACCTGCGCGATCTGCGCGATGTCGGTGATGCCGAGCAGCGGGTTGGAGGGCGTCTCCACCCACACCGCCTTGGTCTTCGGGGTGAGGGCGGCCCGCACGGCGGCGGGGTCGCTCGTGTCGGCCACCGACCACTCCACGCCCCACCGGGTGGCGACCTTGGCGAAGAGGCGGAAGGTGCCGCCGTACGCGTCGTTCGGGATCACCACGTGGTCGCCGGGACGCAGCAGCGTACGCAACAGGCAGTCCTCGGCCGCCAGTCCGGACGCGAACGCGAGACCGCGACGGCCGCCCTCCAGGGCGGCGAGGTTCTCCTCCAGCGCCGTGCGGGTCGGGTTGGCGCTGCGGCTGTACTCGTAGCCGCCGCGCAGTCCGCCGACGCCGTCCTGCTTGTAGGTCGACACCTGGTAGATGGGCGGGACGACCGCGCCCGTCAGGGGGTCGGCGGTGTTGCCCGCGTGAATCGCGAGCGTCTCGAAGTGCTGACTGATGTGCCTGTCGCTCATGGGCACCGAGGGTAGCCGTGCGGAACGCCTCGCGCGTTTTCCACAGGGCGCGGGACAGGTTGGCCAATTGTCGGCGGCGTCTGGTTCGCTTGAGACATGGAGATTCTCTGGGTCCTGATGGCACTGGTCATGCTCGGCTTCGTGCTGCTCCAACTCTCGCGGCGCCGGCGCGGTGCGGTCGGCCTGGTCGAGCCCGGCCACCCGGACGCCGCCGACCCCGCGAACTACGGCTTCGCCCGCGAGGAGGAGCTGGACGTCCGCATGCCCGGTCCCGACCAGGACTTCCTGGACGTCCTCGACCTGGTGCAGCGCACCCAGGACTACCGGGGGGCGCAGCAGCTGCTGGCCGGCACGGAGGCGGAGGGCGAGCGGCGCTGGCAGCGCGTGCAGGCCTTCGCGGGCGCCGCGTCGCTGGAGCTGCGGCAGCGGCCCGGCGGCGTGGGTGAGACGCCGGGCGGGCAGTGGCTGCGGGTGTGGCGGGCGGAGGCGCCCAAGGACGCGGGCGGCGCGGCGGTGCACGCCGAGTTCCTGGTGCAGCAGGCGTGGCGGACGGCGACGCCGGGCACGGACGAGTTCCGGATCATCATGGAGGAGGCGAAGGCCGCCTGCGGCGAGGCGGCCCTCCTCGCGCCCGGTGACCCGATCCCGTACATCGTCGAGCTGTCGGTGGCCCGCGGTCTCGGCTACCCGCGCGAGGAGTTCGAGCAGCTCTGGCTGAAGATCCTGGACCGCGCCCCCCACCACATGGGCGCGCACCTGGCCGCCCTTCAGTACTGGTGCGAGAAGTGGCACGGCTCGCGCGCGCTGGCGTACTCCTTCGCGGAGGCGGCGGCCGCGCGCGCCCCGCGGGGCTCGCTCCTGGCGGCGATGCCGCTCTTCGCGGTCTTCGAGCACCTGCCGGAGGTCAACCTGGTCAGCGGCTTCTACCAGAGCGAGGTCGTCACCAAGGCCGTCCACGGCGCGCTGCACGCGGTGCACTCGGCCCGCCCGGACGACCCGATGCAGGCGCACGTCCGCCATCTCCTGGTCTTCTTCCTGGTCCGCGGCGAGCGCTGGGCCGAGGCCATGAACCAGCTGACGGTCATAGACGGGCACGTCGGCGCGCTGCCCTGGACCCTGTCGGCCGACCCGGCGGCGGAGTTCGCGGTCTACCGCGCGCTGGCGGTGGCGGGGTACGAGGCGAACGGCGGAAGCCCGGCCACGCTGCCGCACTGAGCGCCGGGCGCGCTCACGCGGACGGCCCGGCCGATCCCGGCCGGGCCGCCGCTCCGCGAGTCCCTCAGCCCTCGGTACGGGCGGGCAGCCGCCATCCCGGGCGCGGGAAGTGGCAGGTGTACCCGTCCGGGTAGCGCTGCAGGTAGTCCTGGTGCTCGGGCTCGGCCTCCCAGAAGGGGCCGACCGGCTCCACCTCGGTGACGACCTTGCCGGGCCACAGCCCGGAGGCGTCCACGTCGGCGATGGTGTCCTCGGCGATCCGCTTCTGCTCGTCGTCCACGTAGTAGATCGCCGAGCGGTAGCTGAGGCCGATGTCGTTGCCCTGGCGGTTCTTGGTGCTCGGGTCGTGGATCTGGAAGAAGAACTCCAGGAGCGCGCGGTAGTCGGTCACCTCGGGGTCGAAGAGGATCTCGATGGCCTCCGCGTGCGTGCCGTGGTTGCGGTACGTCGCGTTCGGCACGTCGCCCCCGGTGTAACCGACCCGAGTCGCGGTCACGCCCGGGAGCCGGCGGATCAGCTCCTCCATGCCCCAGAAACATCCGCCCGCCAGCACGGCCCTCTGCGTCTGCGCAGCCATCGCGGCACCCTCCAAAATCTCTCGGCTCGGTCGTCCGGGCCACTCGGCCCGTACGTCACCGGCCTGCATGCCCACGTTGCGTGCAACGCTCGGGGCGCCCCGACGATTCCGCGCCGCCGGACGGGGCGTATCGGTTATGCCTCACCTGTTCGAGCGGTGCCTCGGCGCCCCTGCCGGACAGCCCGAGGCGCGGGACCAGAATCGCGCCCATGGGAGCAGCGATGACCATCTCCGCCGCCGGGCAACCACTCATTCCCCAGCCCTCCGCAACGGTGGCCGCCCTGCGTCAGGCCGTCGGGCAGATCACACCGGCGGCGCTGCCCGCGTTCACACGCGAGCTGGACCAGGCGGCAGACCAGTCCCGGCAGGGCTCGGATCTGGCACCCCTGCAACGGTTCGTCGCCCAGTGGGCGGCCTACGTCTACATCCAACGCCAGCCGGGCCTGGCAGCAGACCTGCGCGCCTGGGAGGACCGCGCCGCATCCGGCGACGCTGCCCAGGCGCGCCAAGCCGCGTCCGAGATCGGACGCATCCTCGACCAGGCGCACGCAGCCGTCGGTCTTCACTCCCGATGACTGTGGAGCGGCGATGAGAGTACGACCCCGACTACGACCACGTGGCAGGCGGTCTCCCGGCCACCTCGTGACGGAAGGGGAACGCCTGGCCGGACAACTGATCGACCTGGCCAGTACGGGTGTCGACATCAGCGATCTCGGCAACGGCCCGTGCTCGGGCGGACTGCGAAGGATGGATGCGGCCGGCGGGTGGTTCTACTTCCTGGTTGCACCGCGGGGTCCCTTGGTCATCGTCGTCCGATTCATCCCCCCGTTCGACGCGCTGTAGCCGTCCCCGTCGAAAACCGATGGCCCGGGGCGTGGCCTCCGGTCGAAGCTGTACGGCATGTACGAAGCGCAGCGCGAGATCCGGGCGGTTCACACGGCGTCCACCGTCACCGTCTACCAGGCGTACTCCCCGGAGATCGGCCTCCCCGCCGCCCGGGAGGGACGTTTTCCGGCGGCCTGGAAGCGGGACAGGATGACGTGGATCAAGCCGTCGTTCCTGTGGATGATGTACCGCTGCGGATGGGCCACCAAGGAGGGCCAGGAGACCGTCCTGGCCGTCGAGATCGGCCGCGACGGCTTCGACTGGGCCCTGCGCAACGCGTGCCTGTCGAGCTACGCGCCCGGCGTGCACCCCGACCGGGAGACCTGGCAACGCGAGTTGAAGCGCTCGCCCACCCGCGTCCAGTGGGACCCGGAGCGCGACCTGCGTCTGCGGCCCCTGCCGTACCGCTCCCTGCAACTGGGGCTCTCCGGCGAGGCCGCACGCGGTTACGCCGACGAGTGGACGGTCGCCATCCGGGACGTGACCCCGCTCGCCCACGAGATCCACGCCCTCGTGCGGAAGGACGACCTCGACGCGGCGCGAGCCCTGCTGCCCCGGGAGCAGCCGTACCCCGCCGCGGAAGAACTGCTGAGTAACCTACGACCGTGACGGACCACTCCCCCGGCGCGCTCGCCGCCCTGTGGCGCGCCCGGCGCCCGTCGGGGCCGCCCGTCGCGCACACGTTCCGCAGTGCGTACGCCGACCGCTGGGTCCGATTCCACAGCCTCCCCGGCTCGAAGCGCTATCCGGAGTCCGAGGACGAGTACGCGGTCGTGCTGCACCGGTACAACACGGTGCTCGACGAGTTGTTCGCAGACCGCCACGTGTACGTCGTGACCTCGGAGTGGTCCGGTGCGCCCGACGGACCGGCCGCGTTCCCGACGCCACGGCGGGAGCTGCACCCCAATGGCGTCCCTTGGTGGACCGACTCGGACGAGGACGACCCCGACCCCGCCTTTCACACCCACACCCGCTTCTACGCGGACCTGCGTCCCTGGCGGCACGGCTGCGTCGACGCCCTGCTGCGCGCGGTGGCCGACGAGGCGCTCGTCGACGTGTTCGTCACGGACACGGAACTCCGCCGCATCCACCACCCGTACGACGGCGGTGCGGACGTCGTTCTCGCCACGCCCGGCGAGCGCGACCGGCTTCGCGGCCGTCACGCGGACTGGCTGTCCAGCCGGCCTTCCGGACTCTGAGGGAGTCACCATGTCCAGGGCGAAGAAGTCGCCCCTCACCGAGCCGTCGGTGCACGAGCCGCAGCTTTCGGCGTACCAGCGAGCCATGCGGGACCGGCTGCTCGCGGCGCCCGTGGTGGCCGCGCCCGAGCCCTGGCGATCCGTCGCCTTCGTAGCGGTCGGCGGGTTGCTCGGCATCGGTTTCGCCTCGCATCCCGAGAGCGGACGCGACCTGGTCATGGTCGTCTCGCACGACGGTCACGGCCTCTTCGACGCCGTCACCGGGGAGAAGATCGCCAGGGACCGGGACCCCGATCCCGAGAGCAGCACACCGGACGAGGCGGCCGATCTCTCCTGTCCCGGGCTGGGGCCGGTCGAAGGCAGCAGGGTGCACATCGCGGGCCTCTTCGGTGGCGGCCTGCACACCGGCACCCGGGACGGATGGGAGCTGGAGGTCGTCACCCCCGCCTGGCCGAACGAGCGCGTCCTGCTGTCCCGCGACGGCGGACTCCCGCACGCCGGTCCGCACGGGGAGGGCTGGTGGCACATTTTCCACGCCGACTACTCGACCTTCCGGGCGGCCGGCTTCTCGCCCTCCGGCCGGACCATCGCCGTGGCGACGAGCAGCGACCTGTCGCTGTGGACGCGCTGAGCGGACGAACCTGACCCGGAACGCCCGCCGGGCCCGGATCACCCCACCCCGCGCAACCCCGCGACCAGGACCCGCACCAGCTCCCGCGCGTCGTACTGCGGGCTGGGGGTCTCCGCGCCGATGCAGAGGTTGCCGACGCCGCGCATGAGGGCGTAGGCCCCGACGTCGGTGTGGATCTCGCCGGAGGCGGTCGCGGCGGTGAGGAGGTCGGTGCAGACGGGGACGAGGCGGTCGAGGAAGTAGGCGTGGAGGGTCTCGAAGCCGGCGTTGTCGGACTGGAGGACCGCGGCGAGGCCGTGCTTGGTGACCAGGAAGTCGACGAAGAGGTCGATCCAGCTCGCGAGCGCGGCGTACGGGGTCGGGCTGCTCGCCAGCAGGGCGGGGCCGGCCTCGGCGCAGGCCTCCACCTGGTGGCGGTAGACGCCGATGATGAGGTCCGCGCGGGTCGGGAAGTGGCGGTAGATCGTGGCCGTGCCGACGCCGGCCTCGGCCGCGATGTCGCGTACGGGGGCCTCCACGCCCGATCTGACGAACACCGCGGCGGCCGCGTCGAGCAGGGTCTCCTCGTTGCGCCGGGCGTCCGCGCGCTTGGGCCGCGAGGCCGCCCGCCCCGTCGCCGCTTCGCCGTCCTTCACCGTGCTCTTCCCTTCACCGCTTGATAAACGGGACAGCGTTCCGTATCGTCGGACGAGTAAACGGGACGGTGTTCCGCTTGGGCTCTCCATGATGCCAGAGCGTCGAGCCCGCCACCAAGCCATGCCACGTCACGCCACCCGCAGTGGAGGAACACGTCATGCAGTACCGCACCTTGGGCCGCACCGGAGTGCAGGTCAGCTCGCTCGCGCTCGGCGCCATGAACTTCGGCAGCATCGGGCGCACCACCCAGGACGAGGCCACCGCCATCGTCGACGCCGCCCTGGAGGCGGGGATCAACCTCATCGACACCGCCGACATGTACGGCGCCGGCGAGTCCGAGGAGATGGTCGGCAAGGCGATCGCCGGGCGTCGCGAGGACATCGTGCTGGCCACGAAGGCGAACATGCCGATGGGCGACGACCCCAACCACCAGGGCTCTTCGCGCCGTTGGCTGGTCACCGAGCTGGACAACAGCCTGCGGCGGCTCGGCGTCGACCACGTCGACCTGTACCAGATCCACCGGTGGGACCCGAACACCAGCGACGAGGAGACGCTGTCCGCGCTCACCGACCTGCAACGCGCCGGGAAGATCCGGTACTTCGGGTCCTCCACCTTCCCCGCGTACCGGATCGTCGAGGCGCAGTGGGCCGCCCGCGAGCACCGGCTGAGCCGGTACGTCACCGAGCAGCCCAGCTACTCCATGCTCCAGCGCGGGATCGAGAGCCACGTGCTGCCCGTGACCGAGCAGTACGGACTCGGCGTGCTGGTGTGGAGCCCGCTGGCCTCGGGGTGGCTGTCGGGCGCGGTGCGCGCGGGCCGGGAGGTCACCACGCACCGGTCCGGGTTCATGCCCGAGCGCTTCGACCCCTCGGTGCCCGCCAACCAGGCCCGGCTCGACGCCGTCGAGAAGCTGGCCGCCGTCGCCGACGAGGCCGGGCTCACGCTGATCCAGCTCGCGCTCGGCTTCGTGACCGCCCACCCGGCCGTGACCGGCGCGCTCGTCGGGCCCCGCACCCTGGACCACCTGCGCTCCCAGCTCGCCGCCGCCGACACCGTGCTCTCCGACGACGTCCTCGACGCGATCGACGCCGTCGTCGCGCCGGGTACGGACCTGGCTGCGCACGAGAAGTTCGACGCCACGCCCGCGCTGCTCGACCCAGCGCTGCGCCGCCGGCGTCGGCCGGCGACCCGCTGAGCGGCGCCCGCCGAGCGGTCAGCGTCCCGGCCGGCCCGCCGCCACCCCGCCGCGCCCCCGGGAGCGGTACACGACGTACGGCCGCACCAGATAGCCCAGCGGTGCCGTGAAGGCGTGGACCAGGCGGGTGAAGGGCCACAGGGCGAAGAGGGCCATGGCGAGGAGCGCGTGCAGGCGGTAGACCAGCGGCGCCCCGGCCATCGCGGTCACGTCCGGGTCCAGGACAAACAGGCTGCGGAACCAGACCGAGACGCCGAGCCGGTAGTCGTACGTCGAGGCCGCGGTCGCCCCGGACGCGGTGGCCGTCAGTCCGGCGAGGACGACCGTGATCAGCAGGGGGTAGACCACCCGGTCGCCGCGGCTGGTCGCGGCCCGGACCGCCGGGGTGCGCAGGCGGCGGTACAGGAGGAGGGCGAGGCCCGCCAGGGTGGCCAAACCCGCCGTGCCGCCCGCGAGGAGGGCGTTGGTGTGGTACAGCTCCTCGCTGATGCGCAGGCGGTCGGTCAGCGCCTCGGGGACCAGGAGACCGGCCGCGTGGCCCGCGATCACGAACAGCAGGCCGTAGTGGAAGAGCGGGCCGGCGACGCGCAGCAGCCGGCTCTCGTGCAGCTGGCTGGAGCGGGTGGTGAAGCCGAAGCGGTCGTAGCGATAGCGCCAGGCCGTGCCCGCCACCAGCACCACCAGGCTCAGGTAGGGCAGGACGCCCCACAGGGCGGTGTGCAGGTGCCTCATCGGCGGACTCCTTCGTCGTGCGGCCCGGACTGCCCGTACGGCCCCGACTGCGCGTACGGCTCCGACCGCCCGTACGGCCCCGGCTGCCCGGACCGGGCGGGGAAGGCGCCCGGCACGTCCAGGCCCACCGCCTCCGCGGGCGGGCCGGTACGGGCCAGGCGCAGGGCCTCCTCACGGCTGGCCGGTGCCTGGCCCGGCAGGCACCGGGAGACTGCCTGGAGGAGGGCGGCGTAGGGGCTGTGGTACGCCTCCAGGGCGTAGCGCAGGACCTCGATCGCCGCGCGGTGCTCGGTCAGCAGCGCGGTGCCCGCGTCGGGGGTGCGGGCGGCGAACTCCAGCAACAACGGCAGGAAGTCGGGCAGTTCGTCGTCCGGGGGCAGCCAGCCGTGGGCGCGGTACGCGGACTTGATACGGGCGAGTGCAGCGCCCCGGCGGCGGGTGTCACCGTCGGTGTAGTAGGTGAGGTAGAGGCAGCGGCGCCGGCTGCGGTCGAAGGTGGCGACGTAGCGGGCGGCCAGGGCCAGGGGGTCTTCCCGCTCCGCCTGGTCGCAGAAGGAGAGGAGGAGGGGGATCTCGGGGCCGGGGAGGGCGGCGACCGTCTCGCGGACGGTGCGCGGGCGGCGGGGCCAGTCGCGGTCCGGGTAGGCCAGCAGCAGGGAGGCCGCCTGGAAGACGACCGGGGCGACGGGGGCGCTTGCGGCACGGCCGCGGCTCACAGCTCGGGCTCCGTCCGCACGGAGCGGCGGGCGCGCGGGAAGAGGCCGTCCGGGCGTCCCTTCCCGTTCCAGTTCAGGAGGTTGACCCGGCCGCGCAGGGACGTGGATCCGCGCAGGGACGTGAACGTGCCGGAGGTGTCGGCGGTCGGCGGCGCGTGGAAGGCCTCCGGGTCGAACCCCCGGGCCTGCGACATCGCGCCCGCTCCAGCACCCGCACCGTCCGGCATCATCCCCGGTCCGCCCTCGCCGTCCAGGCTGCAGCCCGCGCCGGTCCCGTCGGGGTCGGGGACGGAGCCGGTGTAGGTGGTCGGGATGACGTACCGCTCGTCGTACTTGGCGAGGGCGAGCAGGCGGTACAGCTCCAGGATGCCGGGCTCGTCCAGGCCGACCGCCTCGGCGATCCGCGGGTCCTGTGCCTCTCCGAGGTTCACGCGCCGCATGTGGGAGCGCATCGCCGCCAGCCGGCACAGGGCGGCCTCGACCGGCCCCGGGTCGCCCGCGGTGAAGAGTTCGGCGAGGTAGCCGAGGGGGATGCGGAGGGTGTCGATCGCGCCGAAGAGGGCGGCCGGGTCCTCCCCGTCGTGGCCGGTGCCCGTGAGGGCGTCGACGACCGGGGAGAGCGGCGGGACGTACCAGACCATGGGCATGGTGCGGTACTCCGGGTGCAGCGGGAGCGCGACGCGGTAGCGGCTGATCAGGGCGCGCACCGGGGAGCGGCGCGCGGCCTCGATCCAGTCGTGCGGGATGCCGGACGCCTGGGCCGCGCGGGCCACCTCGGGGTCGTCGGGGTCGAGGAAGCAGCCGAGCTGGGCCTCGTACAGGTCCTTCTCGTCGGTGACGGAGGCTGCGGCGCCGACCTTGTCGGGGTCGTAGAGCATGACGCCGAGGTAGCGGAGGCGGCCGACGCAGGTCTCGGAGCAGACGGTCGGGTCGCCGGCCTCGATGCGCGGGTAGCAGAAGGTGCACTTCTCGGCCTTGCCGGTGGCGTGGTTGAAGTAGACCTTCTTGTACGGGCAGCCGCTGACGCACATCCGCCAGCCCCGGCAGCGGTCCTGGTCGACGAGGACGATGCCGTCCTCGAGGCGCTTGTAGAGGGCGCCGGAGGGGCAGACGGCGACGCAGGACGGGTTGAGGCAGTGCTCGCAGATGCGGGGCAGGTAGAACATGAACGCCCGCTCGTAGTCGAGGCGGACCTGCTCGCTCATCCGGGCGAGGAGGGGGTCCGCGGCGAGCTGTGCGGGGCCGCCGCCCAGGTCGTCGTCCCAGTTGGGGCCCCAGATGATGGCGGTGGGGTGGCCGTCGATCGCCGAGCGGGGCGGGGCGGTGGGGATGTCGTCGCCGAGGGGGGCGGTGGTGAGGTTCTCGTAGTCGTAGGTCCAGGGCTGGTAGTAGTCGTCCAGGGTGGGGAGTTCGGGGTTGGCGAAGAGCCGGGCCAGGCGGCGGGCTCGGCCGCCGCTGCGCGGGACGAGGCGCCCGCCCTTGAGCCGCCAGCCGCCCTTCCACTTCTCCTGGTCCTCGTGGCCCCGGGGGTAGCCCTGGCCGGGGCGGGTCTCGACGTTGTTGAACCAGGCGTACTCGGTGCCGGTGCGGTTGGTCCAGGTCTGTTTGCAGGTGACCGAGCAGGTGTGGCAGCCGATGCACTTGTCGAGGTTCATGACCATCGCCACCTGTGCCATGACGCGCATCAGTAGGTGACCTCCTGGGAACGGCGCCGGATCGTGGTGACGGCGTCGCGCTGGTTGCCGGTCGGGCCGTAGTAGTTGGGGGCGAAGGAGAGCTGGCCGTAGCCGCCGATCAGGTGGGTGGGCTTGACGAGCAGCTTGGTCAGGGAGTTGTGCACGCCGCCCCGGCGGCCGTTCGCCTCCGACTTGGGCACGTTCACCAGGCGTTCCTGCACGTGGTACATCAGCACGGTGCCGTCGGGGATGCGGTGGGAGACGATCGCGCGGGCGACGACGACGCCGTGCGCGTTGACGGCCTCGACCCAGTCGTTGTCGGCGGCGCCGATCGCGTCGGCGTCGGCGGGGCTCATCCAGATGACGGGGCCGCCGCGGGCCAGGGTCTGCATCAGCAGGTTCTCCTGGTACTCGCTGTGGGTGGACCACTTGGCGTGCGGGGTGAGGTAGCGGACGGTGACCGCACGGCCCTCGCCCGCCGACGTCGGCGCGTCGCCCAGTTCGGCGAGATCCAGCGGGGGCCGGTAGACCGGGAGTTGCTCGCCCAGCTCGGCCATCCAGTCGTGGTCGACGTAGAAGTGCTGGCGGCCGGTGAGGGTGTGCCAGGGCTTCTTGTGCTCCGTGTTGACGGTGAACGGCGAGTAGCGCCGGTCGGGTCCCTCCTTGCCGGACCACTCGAAGCTCGCGCCGACCTGCACGGGCCGTTCCTGGGTGTCGGAGAAGACCACGCGCCGTTCCGCCACCGACGCGGCCAGCTCCGCGAGCCCGGCGCCGGGGCCGACGCGGTCGGCGAGCCGGTCGAAGCCCTCGGCGGCCAGGCGGCCGTTGGTGGTGCCGGACAGGGCGAGGATGGCCTCGCAGAACTTGACGTCGGTGTCGAGCAGGGGGCGCCCCCGGGCCGGTCCGGCGGGTGCGGTGCCGCAGCGGGCGGCGAGCCAACGGGCCTCGTCGTGCGGGTTGACGGTGACGCCCTTGACGGTCATGCCGTGTTCCTCGGCCAGCGGGCCGAAGGCGGCGAGCCGGTCGGCGACGGCCGTGTAGTCCCGTTCCACCAGGGTCACCCGAGGGGCGTTGCGGCCCGGCTCGATGGGGGTGCGGCCGTCGCGCCAGTCGGTGACCCGGCCGCCCGGCTGGGCGGTCTCGCCGGGGGTGTCGTGCTGGAGGGCGGTGGCGAGAAGGTCGTACGCCGTGTCGAGGCGGCCGGCGGCGAGTTCGCTCAGGCGGCGGGCGAGGGAGTGGAAGATTTCGAAGTCGGTGCGGGCCTGCCAGGGAGGGTTGATCGCGGGGCTGAAGGCGTGCACGAAGGGGTGCATGTCCGTGGAGGACAGGTCGTGCTTCTCGTACCAGGTGGCGGCGGGCAGCACGAGGTCGGAGAAGAGCGTCGTGGAGGTCATCCGGAAGTCGAGGCTGAGCAGCAGGTCGAGCTTGCCCTGCGGGGCGTCGTCCCGCCAGGCCACCGAGCGCGGCCGGTGCTCGGGCGGCGCCTCGTCGGCGGTGGCGCCGTCGCGGGCGCCGAGCAGGTGGCGCAGGAAGTACTCGTTGCCCTTGGCGGAGGAGCCGATCAGGTTGGCCCGCCACACGGTGAGCACGCGCGGCCAGTTGCGGGGCGCGTCGGGGTCCTCGCACGCGAAGTCGACGGCGCCCGAGGCCAGTTGCTCCGCGATCCACTCCCCCGGCTCCTGACCGCTCTCTCGGGCGCGGCGGCCCAGGTCGAGCGGGTTGGCGTCGAAGGTCGGGTACGACGGCATCCAGCCGAGCCGGGCCGACTGGGCGACCAGGTCGGCGGTGTGCAGCCCGGCGAGGGAGCCGGGCGCGGTGGGCGCGGCGAGGGCGTCGGCGGCGTGGGACTCGTACCGCCACTGGCCGCTGTGCAGGTACCAGTACGGGGTGCCCGCCATCTGCCGCGAGGGCCGGACCCAGTCGGCGGCCGTGGACAGCTGCTGCCAGCCGGTGTACGGGCGGACCTTCTCCTGGCCGACGTAGTGCGCCCAGCCGCCGCCGTTGACGCCCTGGCAGCCGGTGAGGATGAGCAGGGAGAGGAAGGAACGGTAGATGGTGTCGGAGTGGAACCAGTGGTTGGTGCCGGCGCCCATGACGATCACGCAGCGGCCGCGGGTCTGCTCGGCGGTGCGCGCGAACTCCCGGGCCGCGCGGACCGCCGCCCCGGCCGGGACGGAGGTGAGGCGCTCCTGCCAGGCGGGGGTGCAGGGCTGCTCGGCGTCGTCGTAGCCGGTGGGCCAGTGGCCGGCGAGGCCGGGGCGGGCGACGGCGTACTGGGCGAGGAGGAGGTCGTAGACGGTGGTGACGAGCCGGCCGCCGATCTCCCGGGCCGGTACGCCGCGCACGACGGTGGCGCCGGGTTCGTCGAAGCGGGGCAGCACCACCTCGACGCCGTCGTCGCCGCGGCCGCCCGTGTGCCCGTGCAGGGTGAGGAGCGGGTCGGTGCCGCCCAGGTCGAGGTTCCAGCGCCCTTCGCCGCCCTTGCCCCACCGGTCGCCGAGGGTGCCGTTCGGGACGACCACGTCGTCGGTGTCGGCGTCGATCAGCACCGGCATCCAGGCCCGCGCCGCGGCGTCGGCGTGCCGGCCGAGCCCGAGGTCGGCCGCGGTGACGAACTTGCCGGGCGTGTAGCGGTCCGCCGTGCGCCCCTCGCGGGGCCCGTCCGCGTGCCCGTCCGCGTGCTCGTCGAGGGCGACGAGGAAGGGCAGGTCGGTGAAGCGCTTGACGTAGTCGGTGAAGTACGGAACTTGACGGCGCACGAAGAACTCGGTGAGCAGGACGTGTCCCATGGCCATGGCGAGCGCCCCGTCGGTGCCGGGGTGCGGGTGCAGCCACTCGTCGGCGAACTTGGTGGCGTCCGCGTAGTCCGGCGAGACGACGACGACCTTCTGGCCCCGGTAGCGCGCCTCCGCCATCCAGTGCGCGTCGGGGGTGCGGGTGACGGGGACGTTGGAGCCCCACAGCATCAGATAGGCCGCGTCCCACCAGTCGCCCGACTCCGGTACGTCGGTCTGGTCGCCGAAGACCTGCGGGGAGGCGATCGGCAGGTCGGCGTACCAGTCGTAGAAGGAGATCATCGGGGCGCCGATGAGGGAGTGGTAGCGGGCGCCGACCGCGTGCGAGGCCATGGACATGGCGGGGATCGGGGAGAACCCGGCGACCCGGTCGGGGCCGTATTCGGCGATGGTGTGCACCTGGGCGGCGGCGGCGATCTCCAGCGCCTCGTCCCAGTCGACGCGGACGAAGCCGCCGCGACCGCGGGCCGACTGGTAGCGGCGGCGCTTTTCGGGGTCGGAGGTCAGCTCGGCCCAGGCGGCCACGGGATCGCCGCCGTGCCGGCGTTTTGCGTCCCGGTACATTTCCACGAGGACGCCGCGGGCCAACGGATGGCGAACACGGGTGGGCGAGTAGGTGTACCAGGAAAAGGAGGCGCCGCGCGGGCATCCGCGCGGCTCGTACTCGGGCCGGTCGGGGCCGACGCTCGGATAATCCGTCTGCTGGGTCTCCCAGGTGATCAGACCGTCCTTGACGTACACCTTCCACGAACACGATCCCGTGCAGTTGACGCCGTGAGTGGAGCGCACGACTTTGTCATGCGCCCACCGCTCACGATAAGGACGGTCGTTGACGTTCTGGTCCGTGCGGTACACGGCCCTCAGATCGAGGGTGGTCGGGGACCTCCGCAGCAGCCGACCTGCCTTCAGAAGCCGGTCGGCGGCGTCGGCCGCGGCCTTCGCCCTGCTTCGCACCACGCTGCCATCTCCTTGCGGACGCGACGGAGCAATGCCCGCCGGAATACGGCGGGCACGCTGTGTGCCGCATTCAGCATCTCGCCGGAATCCACTGCAGAAACGGTATTTCTTCAGCCTTTGCGGAGGAGGGGGGGAAGGTTTTGGTCCACTTTGCAATTGTTGTCATGCGCATATTCTTCAGCTGCGCCGAGTTTCGGCCAGAAAGGCCCGGACAACTCATACGGCCACTCTCTCCGCCAGGAATTCCGTCCACGTCACCTTGCCGACCAGCGCGTCTTCCAGAGTGAGATTCTGGCCAGAACGGTACGCGCGCCCCGCTTTCCCGGGAATGCGCACCGGCAGCTTCGGGCGCCGGCGCCCGCCGCGCAGGTCCAGATAGGAATGGGCCAGCGTGGCCAGATCGAGGACCTCGGGACCGGTCATGTCGGGCACCCGGCCGGACGGCTCGGCAAGCGTCAGCTCGGCCAGGCGTACGGCGACCTCGCGGGCGGCGACCGGTTGCAGACGCAGCCCGCCGGGCACCGGGAGCACCGGCAGCCGGGTCATCTTCTCGATCATCGTCAGGGTCAGCTCGTGGAACTGGGCCGCCCGCAGCACCGTCCAGCCGAGGCCCGAGTCGGCGATCGCCCGCTCCGAGTCCAGCTTGGTGCGCAGCCAGGCGAGGGGAACGCGGTCGGCTCCGACGACCGAGATGTACGCGAGGTGCCGTACGTCCGCGCGGGCGGCGGCGCGGACCAGGGTGCGGGTCGCCTCGTCGTCGCCCTTGGGACCGCCCGCCAGGTGCAGCACGGTGTGCACGCCGTCGACGGCGGCCTCGACGCCCTCGCCGGTACGCAGGTCGCCGGTGACGTACGTGACGCCGTCACCGGTGGCGGGGCGGGTCTGCCGGGTGAGGACGCGGACGTCGCGGCCGGCCTCCCGCAGCAGCGGGACGACGTGGCCGCCGAGGGTGCCGGTGCCTCCGGTGACCAGGAGGGGGGTGCTGGGGGTCGAGGCGTGGTGCGTCATGGCTGCTGCTCCCGGTGTCCGTGGCGTCCGGGGAACGGGGGCCGGTGCCGATGCACCGCCGCCCCGCCCGGACGTCCGCCGTGTGTGTCGTGGCGGTATGACCCGGGGCGGGGCGGCTGTGTGACAGGGATCGGGGAAGAATCCGGGGAAATTTTTTCTCCGGGCTCTCCCGGGAGGATCAGATCGTCGCGGTGTCGATCACGAAGCGGTAGCGCACGTCGCTGGACAGGACGCGCTCGTAGGCCTCGTTGATCTCGGAGGCGGCGATCAGCTCGATCTCGGCGCCGATGCCGTGCTCCGCGCAGAAGTCCAGCATCTCCTGGGTCTCGGCGATGCCGCCGATCATGGAGCCGGAGAGGGACTTGCCGCCGCCCAGCAGCGCGAAGAGGTTGAGGGAGACCGGCTCCTCGGGAGCGCCGACGTTGGCCAGCGTGCCCTCCGTCTTGAGCAGCCCCAGGTAGGCACCGAGGTCGAGCGGGGCCGAGACCGTGGAGACGATCAGGTCGAAGGTGCCGGACAGTTCCTCGAAGGTGGCCGGGTCGCTGGTGGCGTAGTAGTGGTCGGCGCCCAGCTTCAGGCCGTCGTCCTTCTTGCGCAGGGACTGCGACAGCACGGTCACCTCGGCGCCCAGGGCGTGCGCGAGCTTGACGGCCATGTGACCGAGGCCGCCCAGGCCGACGACGGCGACCTTCTTGCCGGGACCGGCGTTCCAGCGCCTGAGCGGGGAGTACGTGGTGATGCCGGCGCACAGCAGGGGCGCGGCCTCGTCCAGGGAGATGCCCTCGGGGATGCGGAGGACGAAGTTCTCGTCGACGACGACCTTCTCGGAGTAGCCGCCGTAGGTGACCTCGCCGTCCCTGCCGACGGCGTTGTAGGTGCCGGTGTTGCCGCTGGTGCAGTACTGCTCCCGGCCGGCCCGGCAGTTCTCGCACTCGCGGCAGGAGTCGACCATGCAGCCGACGCCCACCCGGTCGCCGACCTTGAACTTGGTGACGCCGGGGCCGACCTCGGAGACGACGCCCGCGATCTCGTGGCCGGGGACCATCGGGAAGATGGCCTCGCCCCAGCCCTCACGGGCCTGGTGGATGTCGGAGTGGCAGATGCCGGCGAACTTGATGTCGATCAGGACGTCGTGTTCACGCACCTCGCG
This sequence comes from Streptomyces sp. CCM_MD2014, assembly GCF_000772045.1. Taxonomy (GTDB): domain Bacteria; phylum Actinomycetota; class Actinomycetes; order Streptomycetales; family Streptomycetaceae; genus Streptomyces; species Streptomyces salinarius. The sequence continues at coordinate 3,306,661 of NZ_CP009754.1, forward strand.
CCGCTCGATGGTGGTGCGCTCCAGCGGCGCCTTGGCGGCGGGTGCTGCGTACGCGGCGACAGTGGTCATGCCGGGTTCTCCGGGATTCTCTTGACGTGACTGGGTGATGCTTCCACCCTGCCCGGTGCCCGCTGATCCACCCAGACCACGGCTTTGCGTACGACCGGCGTGCGTACCACTGGCGGGGACAGGCTCGTGTGCGTACGACCGGGAATACGTCCGGTGATACTGGAGAGCATGGATGGACAGCTTGACCGGCGGGCCGAACTGAGCGAGTTCCTGCGCACCCGGCGGGCCCGGCTCAAGCCGGAGGACGTGGGCCTGGAGTCCTACGGACGCCAGCGCAGGGTGCCCGGGCTGCGGCGGGAGGAGCTGGCGCAGCTCGCCGGGGTGTCGGTGGCGTACTACACCCGTCTCGAGCAGGGCAACGGGCAGAACGTGTCGGCGGAGGTCCTGGACGCCATCGCCCGGGCGCTGCGGCTGACCGACGCCGAGCAGGCGCACCTGACCCACCTGGCGCGGCCGAAGCAGCAGCGCAGGCGGGCGTCGGCGGGTCGGAGCCAGCAGCGACCGGTGCGGGTGGCGCTGCTCCAGCTGCTGGAGTCGATCGACACGGTGCCCGCGTACGTGACGGGCCGCCGTTCGGAGATCCTCGCCTGGAACCGGATGGCCGCGGCCCTCTTCGGCGACTGGGGCAAGCTGCCGGCCGCCGAGCGCAACTGGGCGCGGCTGGTCTTCCTGAACCCGGACTACCGCGAGCTGTTCGTCGACTGGGACCAGAAGGCGTACGACATGGTCAGCTTCCTGCGCATGGACGCGGGCCGCCATCCGGACGACCCGCGCCTGTCCGCGCTGGTCGGCGAGCTCTCGGTGAAGAGCGAGGAGTTCCGCCGCCTGTGGGCCACGCACGACGTCAAGGAGAAGAGCTACGGCGTCAAGCGGATGCGGCATCCGCTGGTCGGTGACCTGACCCTGTCCTTCGAGACGTTCCGCCTGGTCGACGACGACGAGCAGGCCTTCGTCACGTACCACGCGGAGCCCGGCTCCCCGTCGGCGGACGCGCTGCGCCTGCTGGCGAGCTGGGGGACGGACGCGGCGGCCTCACTGCCTACATGAGCTCTCCTTGACCGTGATGCGGCCCTTGCGGATGGTGGCCACGCGGGGGGCCTTCCTGGCGATCGCCGAGTCGTGGGTGACCATGACGAAGGTGAGGCCCAGCTCCTTCCACATGCGGTCGAGCACGTCCATGATCTCGTCGCGGGTCGACTCGTCGAGGTTTCCGGTGGGTTCGTCGGCGAGGAGCACCTTGGGCTGCTTCACCAGGGCGCGGGCGATGGCGACGCGCTGCTGCTGGCCGCCGGACATCTCGCCGGGGAGGTGGCCGAGGCGTTCGCCCAGGCCGACGGAGGCCAGGGCCTCGGCTGCCTTCTCGCGCCGCTCCTTCGCCTTGACGCCGAGCGGGACCAGGGCGGTCTCGACGTTCTCCTGGGCGGTCAGGGTCGGGATCAGGTTGAAGGACTGGAAGACGAAGCCGATGCTCTCGCTGCGCACCCGGGTCAGCCTGGCCTCGGGGAGCGTGGCGAGGTCGGTGCCGTCGAGGACGATCCGGCCCGAGCTGGGCCGGTCGAGGGCGCCCAGCATCTGGAGCAGGGTGGACTTGCCGCCGCCGGTGGGGCCCTGGATGACGAGCCGGTCGCCGTCGGCGATGGTCAGGTCGACGCCGTCGAGGGCGTGCACGGTGGCCTTGCCGCGGGTGTAGTGCTTGGTGACGCCGCTGAGTTCGTACATGGTGCTACTCCTGGAGTACGGGGAAAGGGGGCGCTACTCGACGCGGCGCAGGGCGTCCGCCGGACGCAGTCGCGAGGCGCGCCAGCCGCCGAAGCCACCGGCGACGAGTCCGCCGGCCACGGCGAGGCCCACCGCGAGGGCGACGGTGGTGAGGCTGACGGGTGCGGTCAGCGCGATGTCCAGGGTCTTGGCGGCGGCCTGCCGACCAGGGCCGCCCATGCCGCCCCCAGTGAGGCCGCCGGGCCCGCCCGCGCCCCCGCCGCCGCCCGTGCCGCCGCCCAGTTGGGCCTGCAGCGTCGGGCTGACGGCGGTGACGGCGCAGGCGCCCGCGAGGCCCAGTGCGATGCCGAGGACGCCGCCGACCAGGCCGTTGACGACGGCCTCGCCGATCACCTGTCGGGTGACCCGGCCCGAGCGCCAGCCGAGCGCCTTGAGCGTGCCGAACTCGCGCACCCGACGGGAGACGGCGGAGGAGGTGAGCAGACCGGCGACCAGGAAGGCCGCCGCCAGGACGACGACCGACAGCCACTTGCCGACGCCGGTCGCGAGCGAGGAGGCGGTGGACAGGGAGCCGGAGACGGTGTCGGCGAGGTCGGCGGAGGTGGTGACCGTCGTACCCGAGATGTTCTTCTGGATCGCGGACTTGACGCCCTCGATCCGCTGCGAGTCGGTCGCCTTGACGTAGATCGTGGTGACCTTGTCCTTCGCGTCGCCCAGCGTCTGGGCCTGCTTCAGCGGCACGTAGAGGTTGGCCGCCGCGTCACCGCTGTCGGCCGTGGCGATGCCGACGATCTCGAACTCCGTGTCCTTGACGGTGACCGTGCTGCCGGTCTTGAGCTTCTTCTCCTTGGCGTACGCCGAGTCGGCGACGGCGACCTTGGCGTCGGTCTCCGACTCCTTGAAGGTGCGTCCGCTGGTGATGGTGGACGTGGTCAGCGGGCCGAGGGCGGGCTCGGTGACGTCGGTGCCGTAGACGGAGTAGCTGTTGACGTCGAAGTCGGCGCCACCGCCCTGGACGCGGCCCTGCGGGGACTGGCCGCCGCCCGGGCCACCGCCCTGGCCCGCGCCGCCCGCGCCGCCGCCGGAGGCGTCCTGCTTGAACTGGCCGCGCGAGAACTCGCCGCTGACCTTGACGACCTGGAGGCTCAGACCGCCCACCGCGTCGGCGACACCGCTCTGCCCGGCGACCTTGCCGACGGTGGAACTCGCCAGCGTCTGGAAGCCCTGCACCATGACGCGGTCGGTGCTCTGCTCCTCCTCGGAGCCGTCGTCCTGCGCGTCGAAGCGGAAGCGCGGCCGTTCGGCGGTGCTTCCGGAGGAGGCCTGGGCGGCCTTGGTGACCGTCATGTCCGTGCCGAGCCCGTACAGGGACTGCAGGACCTTGTCCTGGGCCCGGCCCATGCCGGAGGAGACCGAGTCGACGACGATGACCAGCGCGATGCCCAGGGCCAGTCCGGAGGCGACGACGAGGGCCGCCTTTCTGCGGCGGCGCAGCTCGCGCCTCAGGTAGGTGAAGAACATGGGCGCAAGCTAGGTACGGCCCGTGATGGCGGGATAAGGGCCGCGTAAGAGGAGGATGAGAAGCCCGGGCAGCGGCGGACGCGCTGCGCCTGCTGGCGAGCCGGGGAACGGACGCGGCGGCCTCACTGCCGACGTGAGCGGCCGGCGCCCCCCGGGTCAGCCGGCAGGCGGGAGGCGGAGCAGGCCGGTGGACACGGTCCAGAGGCGCTCGGCGGCGGCGGGGTCGAGCGCCCATTGCTTGACGCCGTGCGGGTGCTGCCCGAGGTCGGCGTCGTTCGGCACCGTGTAGGCCTCCTGCCCGTCGTCGAGATAGTGGCCGCCGGAACGGGCGAACTCGGGGGCGGCCGCCGCGACGACCGTGGTGGCGGCCCCCTGCTCGACCGTCTTGTACGTGAAGACTCCGGCGGCCTCCGCAGCGTCGAGCGACGCCTTCTGTTCCGGCGTGAAGTTGCGCTGCAGTCCCGTCGCGACACCGCCGGGGTTCACCGCGTTGGCGACGATTCCGTCGGGCGCCCACAGACGGCTTGCCTCGACGGCGAAGAGGGAGTTGGCCGTCTTGGACTGGGCGTAGGCGATCTGCGGGTCGTAGCCGCGGCGCTCGAAGTGGAGGTCGTCGAAGTCGATGCCGGAGCGCATGTGCGCCGTCGAGCTGACCGAGACGATCCGTGCTCCACCACGGTCGGCCGCGCCCCGGGCCAGGGCGCGGTGCAGGCCGGTGGCCAGCGCGAAGTGGCCGAGGTGGTTCGTCGCGAATTGCAGCTCCCAGCCCTCGCGGGTCCGTTCGAGGCCACCGGTGACGACCCCGGCGTTGTTGACGAGCAGGTGGAGCGGGCCGTCCCACGCGTCGACGAACCGCGTGACGGTGGCCCGGTCGGCGAGGTCGAGCCGGACGACGCGGGGCCGGATCCCTCCGGTCGTCCTCCCGATCGTCTCCGCGACGGCGTCCCCCGCAGCCGTGTTCCGGACGGCGAGCGTCAGCTCCGCCCCGGCCGCGGTCAGCGCACGAGCCGTCTCGACGCCGAGTCCGGAGGAAGCCCCCGTCACGATCGCGCGGACGCCGGTGAGGTCGATGCCTGCCAGCACCTCGTCCGCGGTGCTGGAGGAGCTGAAGGGCGTGGAGACGAGCCGGCGAGCACTCATGACGGCAACTATACGCACTTGACTTGATTTGTATAGCGCGTATCAGGCTCATACGCTCGCTCCATGAGCAGCCCCGACGGCGGCCACGCGCCGTCGACCGTCGCCGACACCGGCCGCCGCGCCATGGTCCTGGAGTCCGCCATGGCCACGTTCGCGCGCTTCGGTTACCGCAAGACCACGATGGAGGAGGTGGCGCGGGCCGCACGCATCTCCCGCCCCGGGCTCTACTTCCTCTTCTCCTCGAAGGAGGCTCTGTTCCGCGCCGCGGTCACCCAGGCCCTGGAACGGGACATCACCGCGGTCGAACGGGTCCTGGCCGACCGCGGCCGCCCCCTCGCGGAGCGCCTCGTCGAGGCGTTCGACCAGTGGGCGGGCCGCTACATCGGCCCGCTGGCACGCGACGTCACGACGGTCGTCGAGGACAATCCCGACGTCCTCGGAGAGGTCGTCGAGACCGCGCCGCGGCGTTTCGAGGAACTGATCACGGAGGCCCTCTCCGCCGAGTCGGGACGAGAGGGGGCGCTCCCCCTCGCCCAGACGATGATCAGCACGTCGATCGGACTCAAGCACCAGGCCGCGTCGCGCGAGTTCTACCTCGAACGCATGACGACCGCCGTCGGCCTCCTGCTGCACTGAGCACGCTCCACCGGGGCTCGCCGTGACCGCCGCGCCGGCCGGCCCTGCGTCATTGCGTCCTCAATGGGCCTCCGGCACACCGCGCGAGAAGTCGTACACCGCGAAGTCGGCGACGGGGCGGTACCCGATCCGCCGGTAGAGGCCGTTGCTCGTCGGGTTGGCCAGGTCGGCGAAGAGCAGCACTTCCGCCGCGCCCGCTTCGAGCGCCGCCCGGCTCGCCTCGACCGTCGCGGCACCCCCGTAACCGCGGCCGCGCAGGTGGAGCGGGGTGTAGACGGGCGCCACCCGGATCTGACCGGCGACCATCGGCGTCACACCGGCCATGGACACGGGCGTGCCGTCCGGGGTCTCCCAGAACGTGACGCGTCCCTCGGCGATGCGCGTGTCCGCCCACGCGCCGTCGTCCGCGTCGGGAGACCCTCCGATGTCGTCGACGAACTCCCGGTGCCAGCGCACGAGTCGCTCCCGGTCCTCCGCGCCCGCGACTCGGCCCCGGCCCTCGGGGGACGGCTCCGGCGGTGTGAGCGTGCCCAGCCGGTACAGGCGCATGCGTTCGTGTGGCGTCGACACGTCACCCGTGTGCCGCCGCCAGGCCCCGGCGAAGGAGGCGGCGGTGTCACGGTCCGCGTTGACGCCGGGAAGCGGATGACCGAGCCCGGCCAGGCGGGCGGCGAGGCAGTCGGCCTCTTCGGGGGTGAGGGGGGTGACCGTCAGGCGGCGCGGCGGGGTGCGGAAGAAGGTCGCCCGGACCTCTCCCGACCGCTGCAGCACGCCGAAGACGGGGGCGTCGGAACCGTACGCGTCCGCCCCGTAGGCGCGCAGCGCCTCGGTCACCGTCAGCGGGACGGTGTGCAGGGCGGGACGCGAGTGCAGGAAGTCTGTGGCGCGGGCGAGGAAGTCGTCGACGTCTTCGGTGAGGTACCAGTCATCCGGACTCATGCCGCATGATCCCTCATGACCGTCTGCCCGCGCCCGCGCGTTTTCATACGGCGCGGGCGCCCGCCGCTCCCCCGGCGGGAAGTGGCGGGCGCCCGTGCGAAGTGCCGTCGGCTCTGGGAGAGTTCGGCGTCAGACCGCCGAACCCGCCTTCCACTGGGCCCAGTCCATGTTCCAGCCGTTGAGGCCGTTGTCCGGGGCGATGGTCTTGTCGCCGGTGTTCTGGACGACGACCACGTCACCGATGATCGAGTTGTTGTAGAACCAGGCGCCCGGCGTGTTCGGGTCGTTGGCGCCCTTGGCGTCCTGCAGGCCGACGCAGCCGTGGCTGGTGTTGACGCTGCCGAAGATGCCCTTGCCCCAGTAGTTGCCGTGGATGAAGGTGCCGGAGGTGCTCAGGCGCATGGCGTGCGGCACGTCCTTGATGTCGTACTCGCCCTTGCCGTCGTCGTCGGTGAAGCCGACGGTCGAGCCGTCCATCCGGGTCTCCTTGAACTTCTCGGAGATCACCATCTGGCCTTCGTAGGTCTTGTTCTCCGGGGAGCCCGCGGAGATCGGGATGGTCTTGATGGTCTTGCCGTCCTGCGTGACCTTCATCTGCTTGGTCTTCGCGTCGACGTAGGAGACCTGGTTGCGGCCGATCTTGAAGGTGACCGACTTCTGCTGGACGCCGTAGACGCCGTCGGCGCCCTCGACCCCGTCGAGCGCCAGCTTGAGGGTGACGGTCGAGCCCTCCTGCCAGTAGTCCTTGGGACGGCAGTCCATGCGCTGGGTGGAGAACCAGTGGCAGGCGACCTCCTGGCCGCTGCTGCTGTTGACCGTGATGCCCTTCTGGACGGCGGCCTTGTCGGTGATCTCCTTGTCGAAGTTGATCGACACGGGCATGCCGACGCCGACGGTCTTCCCGTCGTCCGGGGTGAAGGTCCCGATGAAGCTGTTCTGGGGCGAGACCGTGGTGAACGAGGTGTTCTCGTGGGCGGCGCGGCCCTCGGAGTCCTGTGCGGTCGCCGAGATCGAGTACTTGGTGGCTCGCTCCAGCTGCCCGCTGGGCTTCCAGCTGGTCTTGTCGGCGGATATCTCGCCCTTGACCACGGTGCCGTCCGACGCGGTCATCTTCACCTCGGTGAGCGTGCCCTTGCTCACCGTGACGCCGGCGGAGTTGTTGATGGAGGCGTTGTCCGAGCCGCCCTTGGGCGTGATCTTGATCTGGGCCTCGGACGTCTTCTTGGCCGCCGCTTCGTCGACCTCGGCCTGCGAGGTCTTGCCGTCCCCACCCCCGGAGGTGTCGGCGTCGCTACTGGAACATGCCGAGAGCACCAGCACACCGCCGAGCAGTGCGGACGCGGCCGCCAGGCCCTTGCGCCGCTTACCGTCCGTCATCACACGCTTCTCCATCGTTGCCGATTCCCGAAACCCCGAGATACCCCGTCAATAACTTTCAACGCTACGACCGGTTCGTCCCGTTCCACATCGCTCACCGGTGTGGGGCATGCCACGTTTCGCCGCCGAGGGCGGGGGCGGTGCGGGGAGGTGTCGGTCTGTGCGCACCGTGAGACGACGAAACCCCGGGCGGCGGTTGCCGTCCGGGGTCAGGAATTTCCCCACACCGCGTCAGCCGACCGTCATTTCATCGTCTTCCGGGTCGTTCTCGTCGCCATCATCCTCGTCGAGGTCCCACTCGGGCGAGTCGGGGTCGTAGTCGATCTGCTCACTGCTCCACGAGGCCTGCCGGAGCTCGACCCCGGGCACCGCGCCGACCAGGTCGAACGGGTCCACCAGGTGCGCCAGGGCCTCGGCGGTGTCCTCCGTCACAGCGCGCTCGGAGTCGGTCCGTTCCGCGTCGGACAGGTCGGTGTCGTCGGCGAGGGCCTGCAGCGCGGCCCCGGTGACGGCTTCTTCGTCGTCGATCTCGAGGACCAGCTCGACGCGAATCCGTACAAACCGTGATGTCTCTGGAGTGCTCATGCCCGGAGCGTAAGGCCGGCCCCTCCCGTGACTTTCCTGTGACCCGCGCCTTTCACTAACATCTGCCCACACGGCCAATTCGCCAGCGCCACAAGGGGATCGATATTCCGTGTCATCCGCTCGCCGTTCCTTGCTGACCGCCACCGCCGCGGGCGGTCTGCTGTGTGCCCTGTGGTTCGTCCCGTCGGCCAACGCGACACCCGAGGCACCGGTCCTCGAGTCCGCGGCCGCGACGCCGTCTCCGCAGGTCACAGCCCAGGCGAGAGCGGCGTCCACGGACGCCTCCACGGACACGGCGGCGACCGGCGAGGGCACGACCCGGCTGGCCGACACCGGCAGCTTCGACAGCACGCCGTACGTCGTCGGAGGCGCCCTCTGCCTCGGCCTCGGCGCCGGCTTCGTGGGCTACTCGGTCCGCCGGGAACGCGTCGGGCTTTAACAAGACTTGACGTTCCGTCCGGTGCGCCCGGAGGCGGCCCGAGGGGCCCGGCGGCGCGCCGGGCCCCTCGGTCATGTCCCCGTCGGCCGCTAGCGCAGCGGCCCCGTGACCGTCTCCGCGGCCGCCACCAGGTGCCCGGCGCGCACGAACGCGTCCGCCGCGGCGAGGTCGGGCGCCAGGTAGCGGTCCGGGCCGGGGCCCTCGACGCCGGCCGCCCGCACGGCGTCGATGACGGCCTGCGAGGCCGGGGCCGGGGTCAGTCCCTCGCGGAGCTGGATCGCGCGCGTGGCGGCGTACAGCTCGACGGCGATCACGCGGGTGAGGTTGTCGACGGCCGTGCGCAGCTTGCGCGCCGCCGACCAGCCCATCGACACGTGGTCCTCCTGCATGGCGGAGGACGGGATGGAGTCCGCCGAGGCCGGCACGGCGAGCCGCTTCAGCTCGCTGACCAGGGCGGCCTGCGTGTACTGGGCGATCATCAGGCCGGAGTCGACGCCCGCGTCGTCGGCGAGGAACGGCGGCAGGCCGTGGCTGCGGTTCTTGTCGAGGAGCCGGTCGGTGCGGCGCTCGGCGATGGAGCCGAGGTCGGCGACGGCGACGGCGAGGAAGTCGAGGACGTAGGCGACGGGGGCGCCGTGGAAGTTGCCGTTGGACTCCACGCGCCCTCCCCCAGTGCCGAAAGCCTGGGAGGTACCCCCGGGCAGGACGACCGGGTTGTCCACCGCCGCGGCCAGCTCGCGCTCGGCGACGAGTGCGGCGTGGGCCATGGTGTCGCGTCCGGCGCCCGCGACCTGCGGGGCGCAGCGCACCGAGTAGGCGTCCTGGACGCGGGGGGCGTCGTCCTGGTGGTGTCCGGTCAGGCCCGAGCCCTTGAGCACGGCGGCCATGTTGGCGGCGCTGGCGGCCTGCCCCGGGTGCGGACGGATGGCGTGCAGCTCGGGGGCGAGCACCTTGTCGGTGCCGAGCAGGGCCTCCAGGGTCAGGGCGGCGGTGATGTCCGCGGACTTGTAGAGGGTGTCGAGGTCGGCGAGGGCCATGACCAGCATGCCGAGCATGCCGTCGGTGCCGTTGAGGAGGGCGAGGCCCTCCTTCTCGCGCAGTTCCACCGGGGTGATCCCGTGCTCGGCGAGCAGCTCGCCGGCCGGGCGCACGGTCCCGTCGGGGCCCTCGGCGTCGCCCTCGCCCATCAGGGTGAGCGCGCAGTGGGAGAGCGGGGCGAGGTCGCCGGAGCAGCCGAGGGAGCCGTACTCGTGCACCACCGGGGTGATCCCGGCGTTGAGCACGTCGGCCATGGTCTGCGCGACCTCGGGGCGCACCCCGGTGTGTCCGGAGCAGACGGTCTTCAGCCGCAGGAACATCAGCGCGCGCACCACTTCGCGTTCGACGCGCGGGCCCATCCCGGCGGCGTGCGAGCGGACGATGTTGCGCTGGAGCTGCGCCCGCAGGTCGGGGCTGATGTGCCGGGTCGCCAGGGCACCGAAGCCGGTGCTGACGCCGTAGACGGGGTCCGGCTTGGCGGCCAGCGCGTCCACGATGCCGCGGGCCGCGGTCAGGGCGGCGACCGCGTCGCCGGAGAGCTCGATCCGGGCGCCGCCGCGCGCCACGGCGAGGACGTCGGACGCGGTGACCCCGGCCGTCCCCACCACCACAGTGTGCATATCCATATTCAGGAGCGTACGCAGTGAATTCGATGATGTCACGAGGGGGTACGTCACGGATGCGCGCGGCCTGCGCCCCTTACCGGCCGGGCGCCACGGCGAGTGCCGCCCCAGAACCGGCTCGACGTCACGGCGAGTGCCGCCCCCGGAACCGCCTGCGCTCCCCGTCCTCCTCCCGGGAGGGCTCGTCCGCGAGCCGTACGACGGGGTCGTCGGGGCCTTCGCGTCCCGCGACGACCGGCCCGGCCGCCCGCTCCGCCTTGGCGCGGTACTGGGCGGCGTCCGCGAGCCGGAACAGCCGACGGGCGGAGCGGACCGGCCCCACCGGGTCCTCCGTGGACGCGACCCCGCAGGCCACGCCGTCGCCCAGCTCCAGTTCGGCCGCCCGGCGGCACAGCTCCTCGGCCGCCTTGACCACCGCGTCGGCGGGCGGCCCGACCGCGAGCAGACAGAACTCGTCCCCGCCGAGCCGCGCGGCGAGCGCCCCGGGCAGCATCGCCCCGCACAGCGACAGCACCGACCCGAACCGCTCCAGGAGCCGGTCGCCGACGGCGTGACCGTGCGTGTCGTTCACCCGCTTGAGGCCGTTCAGGTCGCAGACGACGAGGCTGACGACGACGCCCTCGACGCGGTGCCGCTCCACGGCCTCGTCCAGCGCGGAGTCGACGGCGCGGCGGTTGGCCAGCCCGGTGAGCGCGTCGGTGTACGCGAGGCGCCGGACCTCCTCGAGACGCTCGGTCTGCGCGATCCCGGCGGCGACGACGGAGGCCAGTACGGTGGCGAAGTCGGCGTCGGCCCGCTCGAAGACCCGCTCCCCCACCGGCCGGGCCACGTACAGCTCGCCCCACGCCCTGCCGTGCAGCACGATCGGTGCGACGACGCAGCAGCCGCGGCCCCGGCGGCGCAGGGCGGCGACGCGCTGGTGGACGTACCCGGGGCGCCCGGCGGCGGGCCCCTCGGCCGTCTCGACCCAGGCGTCGGGCTCACCGCCGCCGGCCCAGCGCTCGTGCAGGAACTCGGTGATCTCCGCGAACTGGTGCACGGGGTAGGACTCGTCCTCGGGGAACTCCTCCTCGTCCTCGGCGCGCCGCCCGACGTTCACGAGGACCCGCAGCCGGCCCAGCTCCCGCTCCCACACCGACAGCGCGGCGAAGCTGCCGCCCAGCGCCAGGCACCCGCCCACGGCCGCCGCCCGCCACGCCTCACGCGCGCTGTGCGCGGCGGCCATCCCCTGCGCAAGCGCCACCACGGCCGCGAGCCGCCTGTCGTCACCCATCACTCCAGGCTAGGGAGATTCACGAAGAAACGTTACTCAAACGGGGCGAACCGGGCGAGTGTCGACCGTGGCGGGCGCCCGGCCGGGGTTGCGGCACAGGGCGGGCACACGACGGCTCAGGCCGCACGACGGCGAGCCGCACCGACCACGGCGGGCGAACGACGCCCACGACAGCCGGCGCGGAACCGCGCCGGAAGCCGCGCCCGGGCGCCGGCAGCGCGGGACGAGGGCCGACGGGCGCCGCAGCACACGGCGCGGGCGGCCGACGGCGCACCCGGGCACGCGGCCCCACGGGAACCGGTGGCGCCGGACGGCGGTGACCGCGACCGGGGGGGGTTGCTTCACTCGCCCGGCCAGCGGGGCGCGCGCTTCTCGTTGAACGCCGCCACGCCCTCCGCGCGGTCCCCCGAGAACGCCACCGACCGCCACGCCGCGTCCTCGACCTCCAGGCCCGCCCGCAGGTCGAGCCCGTGCCCGAGGCGCAGCGCCCGCTTGGCCGCGCGCAGGCCCACGGGGGAGTTCGCGGCCATCCGGGAGGCCAGCTCCAGGGCGTCCTCCCGGTCCCGGCCCTCCTCCGCCAACTGGTCCACGAGCCCCAGCCCGCGCGCCTCCTCGGCCGGCACCCGCCGCGCCGTGAACACCAGCTCGGCCGCTCGCGCCGCCCCCACCCGGCGCGGCAGCAGCTGCGTGCCGCCGCCGCCCGGGATCACGCCCACCGACACCTCCGGCAGCCCCACCACGGCCGTACGGTCGGCCACGATCACGTCGCAGGACAGCGCCAGCTCGAACCCGCCGCCCAGCGCGAACCCGTGCACGGCCGCGACCGTGGGCTGCGGCAGCTCCAGCACCGCCGTGTACGCCCCCCGCGTCACCGGTCGCTGGCGCAGCAGGTCGGCGTCGGAGAAGGAGTTGCGCTCCTTCAGGTCCGCCCCGACACAGAACGCCCGCTCGTGGGTCGAGGTCAGCACCACCACCCGGACGTTCCGGTCCTCGCCCAGCGCCGCACAGGCCGCGCTCAGGGACTGGGCCATGGCGGTCGAGACGGCGTTCATGGCCTTCGGCCGGTCGAGCGCGAGCTCCGCGACATGCCCGTCCCCGTGCCGCCGCACCAGGACGAACTCTCCGAACCGCTCCTCGCTCATGACACCCTCCGGTTAACGTGTGTTAACAAGTCGACCGCTCGATCATCGCAGGCGGGCCCGCGCGGGGGAAGCCCGGACGCGCCGCTCCCCGCACCGACCCCGCCCACCCGTTCGAGTGACATACGGCCGACCGCCCCACCCCGGCCGACGGCAGACCGTAGCCTCGCTCCGCCACGGCGCAGCGGGGGCGCGTGCGCACCGGGGAGGGACCATGACGAAGAGCAGCACACCGGCGACCGGCGGTCCGGCCACCGGCACGGCCACCGACGTGCGGACCGAGCCGCGGTACGCGTGGTGGCGCCGCGGCCGGCACCGCAGGCCCCGCCCCCGCAAGGTGCTGCTGGTCGCGGGCGGCCTCGCCCTCGCGGCCGCCGCCCTGAGCGTCGTACGCCTGCTGCCCGAGCCGGGCGGTGACGGGGGCGTCGGCTTCGGCGCCGAGGCGGCACCGCGTGGGGACGGCGGAGGCCGGGACACCGCCTCGGACGACCGGGAGACGGCGTCCGCCTCCACGGGCGCCGACGGCGGGACGCCCGGGGCGAGCCCTTCGGCGACGTCCGGCATGGGCGGCCTGAGCGGCTCCCCCGAACCGGGTCTCATACCCGATCTCGCACCCGGCCCCTCAGCGAGCGGCCCACCGGCCCCGCTCCCGGCCCCGACGACCGCGCCGGTCGCTCAGGGCGCTCCGGACGCCTCCGAGGGCGGGCGGCCGGGGGAAAGGCAGGAACAGGAGCAGGAAGGGGAGGGAGAGCGGGACCGCGCCCCGGGCACGCCGCAGCCGTCGCATTCCGACCGGCCCGCGCCGCGCCCCACGCCGCCGACCCCGCCGCCGGGCCACAGCACGCCGTCGGCACCCGCACCGGCGCCGGAACCCGACGACCCGGGCCTGTGCGTGCCGGTCATCGGCCTCTGCGTCGACCTGCTCGGCGACTGAACACCCGGCTCCCGCGTCCGGCGTTCTACGACTCCCCGCCGCCGTCGCCCCGGCGCGTGAGCAGCCACGGCTCGACCACGCCCAGACCGCGCACCGGACGCTGCCACATCGGCTGGAGCGCGAAGCGGTACACCGGCGGCTCCTCGCCCTCCTTCTCCGCGGCGGCCGCCGCCTCGGCGGCCGCGGCCTCCGAGGCGGGGGCGTCCCCGGTGCGGATCAGCTCCTCCGCGAAGGCGGAGTCGACGAGGACGGCGTCCTTCGGCGCTATCGAGGTGAGCCGGGAGGCCAGGTTGACGGTCGTGCCGAAGACATCACCCATCCGGGTGGTGACCGTGCCGAAGGCGATGCCGACGCGCAGTTCCGGCATGGTCTCGTCGTGGGCCATCGTCTCGACGAGGAGCAGCGCGATCTCGGCGGCCGTACCGGCGTCGTCGGCGGCGTAGAGCACCTCGTCGCCGAGGGTCTTGACCAGCCGTCCGCCGCGCGCGGCCACCAGGTCGGCGGAGGTGGTCTCGAAGGCCTCGACCAGCTCGCCGAGCTCCTCCTCCTCCATCCGCCGGGTCAGCCGCGTGAAGCCGACCAGGTCCGCGAAGCCGACCGCGAGCCGCCGGTCCACCATCTCCTCGTCGTCCCCGGCCTGGATGACCCGGCCGGCCGAGGCGGCGAGCTGGCGCCGCCAGACGTAGACGAGGAACTCCTGCAGCTCGGGCAGGAGCAGTTCGACGATGGGATACGTCACCTCGGTGCGCGTCATCCCGGGCTCGGGGGGCTCGGTCAGACCCTCCAGGAAGGAGTCGATCTGCCACTCGGCCAACCGGGCGGTGGTCTGCCCCGTGGACCGGGCGACCTGGACGGCCATCGCCTCGCTGAGCAGCCCCGCCTCCACCAGACCGGCCAGCCGCCTGAGGGCGAGGACGTCGGCCTCGGTGAGCGCCTTGGCCTGGCCGATGTCGGCGAAGCCCATGGCCCGCCAGAAACGGGAGGCCAGCTCCATGGAGACGCCCGCGCTGCGGGCGGCCTGGAAGGGCGTGTAGCGGCGCTCGGCGCCCAGGATGAGCCCCTCCAGGCGTAGCGCGAGCGGGTCCTCGCCGGGGTCGGCGGAGTCCGGGGCGGGCTCGGGGTCCACCCGGCCGTCCCCGTCCGCGCCGGAGCCGGTGTCGTCGACGGTCACGCCTGTTGCCTTTCCGATCTGCCGCGGTCAGGTTCGACCGGCCCCAACTTTACGTCAGGTGTGCCCCAGCTCACTCCCGTGCGTCCAGCTCCGCACGGGCCCTGGGGCCACGGTCCTCGCGCGGCCCGTGCCCTTGGCCCTCCCCCGGGTCGTGGCTCACGCCAACCGCAAGTGCACGATGTCGCCCGCGCCCACCGGCTCCTGCACCCCCGCCTCCGTCGCCAGCACCAGCCGCCCGTCGCCGTCCACGGCCACCGCCTCTCCCACGAGCGACCGGTCGCCGGGCAGCTCCGCCCGCACCGTGCGCCCGAGGGTCGCGCACCCCGCCGCGTACGTCTCCTGGAGCCCGCTGGCCGCCGGGTCGCCGCCGGCCTCGCGCCAGCGCCCGTACCAGTCCTCCAGCGACCGCAGCACCCCGCGCAGCAGCGGGTCCCGGTCGGTGTTCGCGGCCCCGGCCAGCGCCAGCGACCCGGCCCGTGCGACCGGCAGCTCCTCGGCGCGGAGCGAGACGTTGATGCCGACGCCGATGACGACGCCGTCGGGGCCGGCCCGCTCGGCCAGGATGCCGCCGGCCTTGCGCTCCTCGTCGCCGACGGTCACCAGCAGGTCGTTGGGCCACTTCAGAGCCGTGTCGACCCCGGCCACGCGGGACAGCCCGGTCGCCACGGCGACGCCGGTGAGCAGGGGCAGCCAGCCCCAGCGGTCCACGGGGATCTCGGCGGGCCGCAGCAGTACGGAGAAGAACAGCCCGGAGCGCGGCGGCGCCGTCCACTGCCGGTCCAGGCGCCCCCGTGCGGCGCTCTGCTCCTCGGCGACGAGGACGACACCCTCCGCCAGGTCTCCCCCGGCGGCCCGGGCCACGAGGTCGGAGTTGGTGGACCCGGTGCGCTGCACGACGTCCACCTGCCGCCACAGGCCTCCCTCCCGCACCAGGCCCCGGCGCAGGGACATGCCGCTGAGGGGCGGCCGGTCCAGGTCGGACCACCGGCCGTTCGAGGCGTCGTTCGAGGCGTCGTGCGGAGAGTCGGAAGGATCTCGGGGCGTCATGCAACCCACCCTAGGTGTGGGAAAGACCGCACTGCCGATCGGAAGGGCCCCTACTACTCTACGAACGAGTAACCGTCCCCCCTTTTGAGCAGGCAGGGAGCCGCATCCCGATGTCCGAGCCGGAAGAGCAGCAGCCCGACATCCACACGACCGCGGGCAAGCTCGCGGATCTCAGGCGCCGTATCGAGGAGGCGACGCACGCCGGTTCCGCACGCGCCGTCGAAAAGCAGCACGCCAAGGGCAAGCTGACGGCTCGTGAACGCATCGACCTCCTCCTCGACGAGGGTTCCTTCGTCGAGCTGGACGAGTTCGCCCGGCACCGCTCCACCAACTTCGGCCTGGACGCCAACCGCCCCTACGGCGACGGCGTCGTCACCGGCTACGGGACCGTCGACGGCCGCCCCGTCGCCGTCTTCTCCCAGGACTTCACCGTCTTCGGCGGCGCGCTGGGCGAGGTCTACGGCCAGAAGATCGTCAAGGTGATGGACTTCGCGCTGAAGACCGGCTGCCCGGTCATCGGCATCAACGACTCGGGCGGCGCCCGCATCCAGGAGGGCGTGGCCTCCCTCGGCGCGTACGGCGAGATCTTCCGCCGCAACACCCACGCCTCCGGCGTCATCCCGCAGATCAGCCTGGTCGTCGGCCCGTGCGCGGGCGGCGCGGTCTACTCCCCCGCGATCACCGACTTCACGGTCATGGTCGACCAGACCAGCCACATGTTCATCACCGGCCCCGACGTCATCAAGACCGTCACCGGCGAGGACGTCGGCTTCGAGGAGCTGGGCGGCGCCCGCACCCACAACTCGACCTCGGGCGTGGCCCACCACATGGCCGGCGACGAGAAGGACGCAGTCGAGTACGTCAAGCAGCTCCTGTCGTACCTGCCGTCCAACAACCTCTCCGAGCCTCCCGCCTTCCCGGAGGAGGCGGACCTCGCGGTCACGGACGAGGACGCCGAGCTGGACACGATCGTCCCGGACTCGGCGAACC
This sequence comes from Streptomyces sp. CCM_MD2014, assembly GCF_000772045.1. GTDB lineage: Bacteria > Actinomycetota > Actinomycetes > Streptomycetales > Streptomycetaceae > Streptomyces > Streptomyces salinarius. The sequence continues at coordinate 3,323,301 of NZ_CP009754.1, forward strand.
AGCCCTACGACATGCACACCGTCATCGAGCACGTCCTCGACGACGGCGAGTTCTTCGAGACCCAGCCCCTGTTCGCGCCGAACATCCTCACGGGCTTCGGCCGGGTCGAGGGCCGCCCCGTGGGCATCGTCGCCAACCAGCCGATGCAGTTCGCCGGCTGCCTGGACATCACCGCCTCCGAGAAGGCGGCCCGGTTCGTGCGCACCTGCGACGCCTTCAACGTCCCCGTCCTCACCTTCGTGGACGTCCCCGGCTTCCTGCCGGGCGTGGACCAGGAGCACGACGGCATCATCCGCCGCGGCGCCAAGCTGATCTTCGCCTACGCCGAGGCCACGGTCCCGCTGATCACGGTCATCACCCGCAAGGCCTTCGGCGGCGCCTACGACGTCATGGGCTCCAAGCACCTGGGCGCCGACCTCAACCTGGCCTGGCCCACCGCCCAGATCGCCGTCATGGGCGCCCAGGGCGCGGTCAACATCCTGCACCGCCGCACCATCGCCGACGCAGGTGACGACGCCGAGGCGACCCGGGCCCGCCTGATCCAGGAGTACGAGGACACCCTCCTCAACCCCTACACGGCGGCCGAGCGCGGCTACGTCGACGCGGTGATCATGCCGTCCGACACCCGCCGCCACATCGTCCGCGGCCTGCGCCAGCTGCGCACCAAGCGGGAGAACCTGCCCCCGAAGAAGCACGGCAACATCCCCCTGTAAGGAGCCGCTGTGACCATCAAGGTCGTACGGGGCAACCCCACCCCGGAAGAACTCGCCGCCGCCCTGACGGTGGTCAGGGCCCGCGCGGCAGCGACGGAAGCCGAGCCGTCCGCGCCCGACCGGCCCCGCGACGCGTGGTCCGACCCCTCCCGCATCGCGGCAGCACACCTGCCCCAGCCCGGCCCGACCTCATGGAGCCGCACCTACTGGCCGAGCTGAGAACAACCCGCTCACAGGGGCGCGGGGCTGTATCGATGTGCGGCTCCGCCGCGTGAGCGCACTCCAGCGGCAACCCCGCGCCCCGATATAGGTACCCGTACTCAAGCGCCCTCCAGCGGCCAAGCCGCACGCTAGGGGCATGCTGTGGTCCGACCCCGAGAACGAGCCGCCCAAGGAACTGCGCGACACGCAGGCCATGCTGCGGCGGCTGAGCCTCTTCCTGGCGTTGGCCATGGTCCTGGCGATGATCGTCCTCGGCCTGGGGTGAGCCGCCCCGGCCCCGGTGGCTAATCTGACTCCATGACTGCTGCCCGGCCCCGCCGCCGCCTCGTCCTCGCCTCCCAGTCCCCGGCCCGGCTCGGCCTGCTGCGTCAGGCCGGCCTCGCCCCCGAGGTGCTGGTGAGCGGCGTGGACGAGGAGGCCGTCACCGCCCCCACCCCCGCCGAGCTGGCCCTCGCCCTGGCCGAGGCCAAGGCGTCCGTGGTGGCCGCCCGGCCCGAGGTGCACGGCGCCCTGGTGATCGGCTGCGACTCGGTGCTCGACCTGGACGGCCGGGCGCTCGGCAAGCCGGCCGACGCCGAGGAGGCCACCGCCCGCTGGAAGGCGATGCGCGGCCGCGCGGGCACGCTGCAGACCGGCCACTGCGTCTGGGACACCGCCTCAGGCCGCCACGTCTCGGCGACCGCGTCCACCGTCGTCCGCTTCGGCGAGCCGACCGACGACGAGATCGCCGCCTACGTGGCCTCCGGGGAGCCCCTGTACGTCGCGGGGGCGTTCACCCTGGACGGCCGCTCGGCGCCGTTCATCGACGGCATCGACGGCGACCACGGCAACGTGATCGGCCTCAGCCTGCCCCTGCTGCGGCGGCTCCTCGCCGAGCTCGGGACCGGCATCACGGAGTTGTGGGCGCCGGCGGAGAGCTGACCGGGGAGCCGTCGCCGCCCTTGCCGCCGTCGCCGCCCCCGGGTCGCGGCCCGGGTGCGGCGGGCTCCTCGCGTGCGTCGTACGTCATCAGGAGCAGCACGATGAGCCCGAGTACGACGATCATGAAGACGAAGGCGCCGGGTCCCACCAGCCCCCAGGTGAAGGCGCCGAGCAGCCCGTGCACCACGGCGGCGCTGATCAGCAGGACCCGGCCGAGCCCCGCGGGGGCGCGGTCGCGCACCGCCACGAGCAGCGCGACCAGGCCGCACAGCGCGAAGTACAGCCCGAAGACGACCCCGCCGATCTTCGAGGAGACGGACATCATGTCCGGGTCGAGACCGGCGAGGGACATGTCCTGCCGGTCGACGACGATCGCCAGGAACCAGTTCAGCGCAGCGACGCCGACCGCCTCCACGAAGAGCACGACCGCCACGATCCACGCCACCGGCCTGCGCACTGACACCGGTCCCCACCCACTTTCGACCGCTGCCGCACAGGACAGCTGTTACCCCAAGTACGTTCGAGACCCGAGGAACGCTACTAACGGGTAATGCGCACCACAAGGGTTCGGGCACGAGCAAAGAATCATTGGGCCATTAGTAGGGACTCCACAAAGAAACCGAGTGGCCCGCAGCACGCCCTTACAGAGACCTTGACCACACAGGAGGGCTAGGGTTTCCCCCAGGAGTCCTGCGCAGGGCGGTACTACAAGGGCCTTCGTGGCTCGAGCGAGCCTCGGATCACGCTCCGTGTGGGCAAGCTCACCATTGGGGACGGGTCGAAGTGCCGTGTCGGCAGTCCCTAAACTCGGCTTGTTTCAAGGAGGGAGCCTCAATCGTGCGCAAGGTGCTCATCGCCAATCGTGGCGAAATCGCTGTCCGCGTGGCCCGGGCCTGCCGGGACGCCGGGATCGCGAGCGTGGCCGTCTACGCGGACCCGGACCGGGACGCATTGCATGTCCGCGCCGCTGATGAGGCGTTCGCCCTGGGTGGTGACACCCCCGCGACCAGCTATCTGGACATCGCCAAGGTCCTGAAAGCCGCGCGTGAGTCGGGCGCGGACGCCATCCACCCCGGCTACGGATTCCTCTCCGAGAACGCGGAGTTCGCGCAGGCGGTCCTGGACGCCGGACTGATCTGGATCGGCCCGCCCCCGCACGCCATCCGCGACCTGGGCGACAAGGTCGCGGCCCGCCACATCGCCCAGCGGGCCGGCGCCCCCCTGGTCGCCGGCACCCCCGACCCCGTCTCCGGCGCGGACGAGGTCGTCGCCTTCGCGAAGGAACACGGCCTGCCCATCGCGATCAAGGCCGCCTTCGGCGGCGGCGGCCGCGGCCTGAAGGTCGCCCGCACCCTCGAAGAGGTCCCCGAGCTGTACGACTCCGCGGTCCGCGAGGCCGTGGCGGCCTTCGGCCGCGGAGAGTGCTTCGTCGAGCGCTACCTCGACAAGCCCCGCCACGTGGAGACCCAGTGCCTGGCCGACACCCACGGCAACGTGGTCGTCGTCTCCACCCGCGACTGCTCCCTGCAGCGCCGCCACCAGAAACTCGTCGAGGAAGCCCCCGCCCCCTTCCTCTCCGAGGCCCAGCTGGCGGAGCTGTACGCCTCCTCCAAGGCCATCCTGAAGGAGGCCGGCTACGTCGGCGCCGGCACGGTGGAGTTCCTCGTCGGAGCGGACGGCACGATCTCCTTCCTGGAGGTCAACACCCGCCTGCAGGTCGAACACCCCGTCACCGAGGAAGTCGCCGGCATCGACCTGGTCCGCGAGATGTTCCGCATCGCCGACGGCGAGGAACTCGGCTACGACGACCCCGCCCTGCGCGGCCACTCCTTCGAGTTCCGCATCAACGGCGAGGACCCCGGCCGCGGCTTCCTGCCCGCCCCCGGCACCGTCACCCGCTTCGAGGCCCCCACCGGCCCCGGCGTCCGCCTGGACGCCGGCGTCGAATCCGGCAGCGTGATCGGCCCGGCCTGGGACTCCCTGCTCGCCAAACTCATCGTCACCGGCCGCACCCGCAAGGAAGCCCTCCAGCGCGCCGCCCGCGCCCTGGACGAATTCACCGTCGAGGGCATGGCCACCGCCATCCCCTTCCACCGCACCGTCGTCCGCGATGCCGCGTTCGCCCCCGAGCTGACCGGCTCCACCGACCCCTTCACGGTCCACACCCGCTGGATCGAGACGGAGTTCGTCAACGACATCAAACCCTTCACCGCACCCGCCGACACCGAGACGGACGAGGACAACGGCCGCGAGACCGTCGTCGTCGAGGTCGGCGGCAAACGCCTGGAGGTCTCCCTCCCCTCCAGCCTGGGCATGTCCCTGGCCCGCACCGGCCTCGCCGCCGGCGCCCGCCCCAAACGCCGCGCGGCGAAGAAGTCCGGCCCCGCGGCCTCCGGCGACACCCTCGCCTCCCCCATGCAGGGCACCATCGTCAAACTCGCCGTCGAGGAAGGCCAGGAAGTCGCCGAGGGCGACCTGATCGTCGTCCTCGAAGCCATGAAGATGGAACAGCCCATCAACGCCCACAAGTCCGGCACCGTCAAGGGCCTGAGCGCCGAAGTCGGCGCCTCCCTCACCTCCGGCGCCCCCATCTGCGAAATCAAGGACTGAGCGGCACCCGCACCACACAGGGGCGCCCGGCGGACCACCTCACACGGCCCGCCGGGCGCCCCTGTCACTGCCCGGCGGACGGGGACCGCCGGACGCTTCCGTGCCCGTCCTACCGGCGACGCAGGTCGGCGACGCGTGCCCGTTCCGCCCCGCCGCCCTGGTCTCCGAGGGCGCCGGCCGACCGCAGGCCCGCCGCCGCGCCCGGAACCTGTCGGCGTGGCCCCGGAAGCGGCACGTCCCGGCGCTGCTGACGGGCCACGGCTTCACCTCCCGAGGCCCCCGGTGTCCCGCTGCCGTTCACCGCACCACCCCCCGGGGACCCGGCCACGGCGATCTGCACGCCCTGGTCGGCCAGGGCCTGGAGCTCGGTGGCGGCGCGGTCGTCGTGGGCCGGCGACTCGTCGGTGACCAGACGGGTGATGACGTCGGTGGGCACGGTCTGGAACATGGTGTCCGTACCCAGCTTGGAGTGGTCGGCGAGGACGACCACCTCGGCCGCGGCCTGCACCAGCGCCCGGTCGACGGAGGCCGACAGCATGTTGGACGTGGACAGCCCCCGCTCGGCGGTCAGCCCGCTCCCGGACAGGAAGGCCTTGGAGACCCGCAGCCCCTGCAGGGACTGCTCGGCCCCGGACCCCACCAGGGCGTAGTTCGACCCCCTGAGCGTGCCTCCGGTCATCACCACCTCGACCCGGTTGGCATGGGCGAGGGCCTGGGCCACCAGCAACGAATTGGTGACGACGGTCAGCCCGGGCACCCGCGCGAGCCGGCGGGCCAGCTCCTGCGTCGTGGTACCCGCGCCCACCACGATGGCTTCGCCCTCTTCGACGAGGCCCGCGGCGAGATCGGCGATGGCCGTCTTCTCGGCGGTCGCGAGATGGGACTTCTGCGGAAAGCCGGACTCTCGCGTGAACCCGCCCGGCAGTACCGCACCGCCGTGCCGGCGGTCGAGGAGTCCTTCTGCCTCCAGTGCGCGCACGTCCCGCCGTACGGTCACTTCGGAGGTCTGGACGACGCGGGCGAGCTCACGGAGCGACACGGCCCCGTTCGCTCGCACCATTTCGAGGATCAATTGGCGACGTTCTGCAGCGAACACGAAACTGACAGTAACCCCAACGACCGTCTGCTTTCAGCAGTATGCGCCGAATAACAGAAGTTGTTCGCATGCCACCACCGGAAGTGGTATACGCGCCTACCCCGGCCGCCTATGCCGCCCGCAAGCGCCGCGACTCCCCGTGACCGGCGGGGAGTCGATTCCGGCCGCGCCCGCCGGACTACTGCTCCCCGCCGGCCTTCCGGGTGTGCAACTGCCGTGCCACCTCCGCGATCGACCCCGAAAGCGAGGGATACACGGTGAAGGCGTTGGCGATCTGCTCGACCGTCAGATTGTTGTCGACGGCGATCGAGATCGGATGAATGAGTTCCGAGGCCCGCGGCGCCACGACGACGCCACCCACCACGATCTCGGTACCGGGCCGGCAGAAGATCTTGACGAAGCCGTCCCGGATGCCCTGCATCTTGGCGCGCGGGTTGCGCAGCAGCGGCAGCTTCACCACGCGGGCGTCGATCTTGCCGGCGTCCACGTCGGCCTGCGAGTACCCGACGGTGGCGATCTCGGGATCGGTGAAGACGTTCGCGGACACGGTCTTCAGATTCAGCGGAGTGACGGCGTCGCCGAGGAAGTGGTACATGGCGATGCGCCCCTGCATGGCCGCCACCGAGGCCAGCGCGAAGACGCCGGTGACGTCACCTGCGGCGTACACGCCGGGCGCCGAGGTCCGCGAGACCCGGTCGGTCTTGATGTGTCCGGAGTCCTTGAGCCGGACTCCGGCCTCCTCGAGCCCCATCCCCTCCGTGTTGGGAATGGCGCCGACGGCCATCAGACAGTGCGTCCCGCCGATGACCCGCCCGTCCGACAGCGTCACCTCGACCCGGTCCCCCACCCGCTTGACGGACTGGGCCCGCGACCGCGACATGACGTTCATCCCGCGCCGCCGGAAGACGTCCTCCAGCACGGCCGCCGCGTCCGGGTCCTCACCGGGCAGCACCCGGTCCCGCGACGACACGAGCGTGACCCGCGACCCGAGCGCCTGGTAGGCCCCGGCAAACTCGGCACCGGTCACACCGGAGCCGACCACGATGAGCTCTTCGGGCAGCTCGTCCAGGTCGTACACCTGGGTCCAGTTCAGGATCCGCTCCCCGTCGGGCCGCGCGTCCGGCAGCTCCCGCGGATGCCCACCCGTGGCAATGAGCACCGCATCGGCGGTCAGCGTCTCCTCGCTCCCGTCGGCGGCCCGCACCACGACCTTGCGCGACCCGTCGAGGGCCTGCATGCCCTCCAGCCGCCCGCGCCCCCGCACGACCCGCGCACCGGCGCGGGTCACCGAGGCGGTGATGTCGTGCGACTGTGCCAGCGCGAGCCGCTTCACCCGCCGGTTGACCTTGCCCAGGTCGACGCCGACCACCCGGGCGGCCTGCTCCATGGGCGGGGTGTCGTCGGCGACGATGATCCCCAGCTCCTCGTAGGAGGAATCGAAGGTGGTCATCACCTCAGCCGTGGCGATGAGGGTCTTGGACGGCACGCAGTCGGTCAGCACCGACGCCCCGCCCAGACCGTCGCAGTCGACGACGGTCACCTCCGCGCCGAGCTGAGCGGCCACCAGCGCCGCTTCGTATCCGCCGGGTCCGCCACCAATGATCACGATCCGAGTCACGTACTCCATTGTCCCGCACCCTTCAACGACCGGCCGCCCGGGGCCACCACCGTTACCGGAACGGCGCGTACCCTTCCCCCCATGTCGCTCTACGCCGCCTACGCCGGCAACCTCGACGCGCGGCTGATGACCCGCCGCGCCCCCCACTCGCCGCTGCGTGCCACCGGCTGGCTGAACGGGTGGCGGCTGACCTTCGGGGGCGAGCACATGGGCTGGGAGGGAGCACTCGCCACCCTCGTGGAGGACCCGATCTCCCAGGTCTTCGTGTCCCTCTACGACATCGCCCCGATGGACGAGGACTCCCTCGACCGCTGGGAGGGCGTGGGCCTGGACATCTACCGCCGCACCCGCGTACGCGTCCACACCCTCGACGGCGAGGAGGGGGCCTGGACCTACGTCCTGAACGCCTACGAGGGCGGCCTGCCCTCGGCCCGCTACCTCGGCGAGATCGCCGACGCCGCCGAATCGGCCGGCGCCCCCCACGACTACGTCATGGAACTCCGCAAACGCCCCTGCTGAGCACCGCCCCGTCAAAACCTCCAACCCAAAAACCACCATCCCGTGACCTCCGCCATCTACGCGCGTAGCCGCAAACCGGCTACCCTCTTCGGCGTGAACGCATCTCTTCTTCCGGACGACATCCAGGGCGACCCGTACGCCGCCGCCGACGCCGCCGCGGCCCGCCTGCGCGAACTCACCGGCGCCGAGACCCACGACGTCGCCCTCGTGATGGGCTCCGGCTGGGCACCGGCCGTGGACGCTCTGGGCGCCCCCGAGGCCGAGCTCAAGGTCACCGACCTGCCGGGCTTCCCCAAGCCCGCAGTGGAGGGGCACGGCGGCAAGATCCGCTCGTACTCCATCGGCGACAAGCGCGCGCTGGTCTTCCTGGGCCGCACCCACTACTACGAGGGCCACGGCGTGGCCGCCGTCTCCCACGGCGTCCGCACCGCCGTCGCCGCCGGCGCCAAGACGGTCATCCTGACCAACGGCTGCGGCGGCCTGCGCGAGGGCATGCGCCCGGGCCAGCCGGTCCTGATCAGCGACCACATCAACCTCACCGCCACCTCCCCCATCATCGGCGCCAACTTCGTCGACCTCACGGACCTCTACTCGCCCCGCCTGCGGGCGCTGTGCAAGGAGGTCGACGCCACGCTGGAGGAGGGCGTCTACGCCCAGTTCCCCGGCCCGCACTACGAGACCCCGGCCGAGATCCGCATGGCCCGCGTCATCGGCGCCGACCTGGTCGGCATGTCCACGGTCCTCGAGGCGATCGCGGCCCGCGAGGCCGGCGCGGAGGTGCTGGGCATCTCCCTGGTCACCAACCTCGCCGCCGGCATGACGGGCGAGCCCCTCAACCACGAGGAGGTCCTCCAGGCGGGCCGCGACTCCGCCGCGCGCATGGGAACACTGCTGACGCAGGTCCTGGGCCGCCTGTAAGGGACCCGGGGCCCGCTGCCCCTCCCGGCGCGGGTGCGGGGTGGGCCCAGAGGCCCGGGGCTACCCGGTCACCCGGCGTGGGTGCGGGGGTGGGGAGCGCGCCCGGCGCCGACGGGGTGCCTCCCCCAGTGCCCGAACGGCCTGGGCGGTACCCCCACCGCCCACCCGTGCCGCCCCAGCGGCACGACTGCCCGCAGCTGGGGCGGCGGAGAGCCGCGTACGGCGGGGACGGGGCAGCGGCGTGGGGCGGCCGGCAGCCGCGTACGGCGAGGAGGGGGCGGGTCGGGGGGTGTCCGCCCGCAGCGGTTGGCGCGTCAACGCCGCACAGATCTGTGGCCCACCGATTCCGCGCCGTTCCGAGGACGGACACCCCCCGGCCCGACCCCGACCCACAACGCGCCCCAAGGCGCTACGCGCACCCCCACCGAACCCGCACCGGCGCCGCAGGCATCCCGCGCCACCGCCGGAGGCACCCGCACCACCCACCACCCACACCCGAGAGGCTGACCGACGTGCAAGACGCGAACGACGACGACCTCCTCGCACGAGCCAAGGCATGGCTGGCCGAGGACCCCGACGCGGACACCCGCGCGGAACTCGCCGGCCTCATCGACGCCGAGGACCGCGCCGAGCTCACCGCACGCTTCTCCGGCACCCTCCAGTTCGGCACCGCGGGCCTCCGCGGCGAACTCGGCGCCGGCCCGATGCGCATGAACCGCTCGGTCGTCATCCGCGCCGCCGCCGGCCTCGCCGCGTACCTGAAGAAGCAGGGCCACCCCAACGGCCTGGTCGTCGTCGGCTACGACGCCCGCCACAAATCGGCGGACTTCGCCCGCGACACCGCAGCCGTCATGACCGGCGCCGGCCTCAGGGCGGCCGTACTCCCCCGCCCCCTGCCCACCCCCGTCCTCGCCTTCGCGATCCGCCACCTCGGCGCCGTCGCCGGCGTGGAGGTCACCGCCAGCCACAACCCGCCCCGCGACAACGGCTACAAGGTGTACCTCGGCGACGGCTCCCAGATCGTGCCCCCGGCCGACGCCGAGATCGCCGCGGAGATCGACGCCGTACGCTCCCTCCACGACGTCCCCCGCCCCACCACCGGCTGGCAGACGCTCACCGACGACGTCCTCGACGCCTACCTCACCCGCACGGACGCCGTCCTGGCCCCCGGCTCCCCCCGCACCGCACGCACGGTCTACACCGCGATGCACGGCGTGGGCAGGGACACCCTCCTCGCCGCCTTCGACCGAGCCGGCTTCCCGCGGCCCGCCCTCGTCACCGAGCAGGCCGACCCCGACCCGGACTTCCCCACCGTCGCCTTCCCCAACCCGGAAGAGCCCGGCGCGATGGACCTCGCCTTCGCGACGGCCCGCGCAACGAGCCCCGCCCCCGACCTGGTCATCGCCAACGACCCCGACGCGGACCGCCTGGCGGTGGCCGTACCCGACCCCACGACCGCCGCAGGATGGCGCATGCTGCGGGGCGACGAGGTCGGCGCCCTCCTCGCCGCCCACCTGGTCACCCGCGGAGCGACCGGCACGTTCGCGGAGTCGATCGTGTCGTCCTCCCTCCTCGCCCGCATCGCCGCGAAGGCGAACGTCCCCCACGCCGAGACCCTGACCGGCTTCAAGTGGATCGCCCGCGTGGAGAACATCCGCTACGGCTACGAGGAGGCCCTCGGCTACTGCGTCGACCCGGAGGGCGTCCGCGACAAGGACGGCATCACCGCGGCCCTACTGATCACGGAACTGGCCTCGACCCTCAAGAACCGGAACCGCACCCTCCTGGACCTCCTCGACGACATCGCCGTGGAGCACGGCCTGCACGCCACCGACCAGCTCTCGGTCCGCGTGGACGACCTGTCCCTGATCGCCGCCGCGATGCACCGCCTGCGCGAAGAGCCCCCGACGACTCTCGCGGGCCTGCCCGTCACCGAGGCCGAGGACCTCACCCGCGGCACGGACACGCTGCCGCCGACGGACGGCCTGCGCTACACGCTCGACGGCGCCCGGGTGATCGTCCGCCCGAGCGGCACGGAGCCCAAGCTGAAGTGCTACCTGGAGGTGGTCGTCCCGGTCGCCACGCACGCCGACCTCCCGACGGCCCGGGCGAAGGCGACGGACCTGCTGACCGCACTCAAGCGCGACCTGTCGACGGCAGCCGGCATCTGACGAAACCGGGGGCCCTCAGGGGCTGCCCTCAGGGCCCCCGGACCACACTCACCAGACCCGTCGGACTCACACCCAGCCGTCGGGCTCACGCCCAACCGTCGGACTAGCACCCAGCCGTCGGACTCACGCCCAACCGTCGGACTCGCCCCACCCCCGCCGGAGGACTCTCACCCAACCCCGCGGGAGGACCCTCACCCCATCCCGAGCAGCACCGCCAGCGCGACCGCCCCGACCACCACCGGCACGACGATCTCGTAGGCCCACCGCACCGTGACCTCACCCTTGGAGCTCGCAGCGTCCTTGCGGGCCTCCCACAGCTCGCGCAGCTCGTCCATGATCTTGTCGCCCTGCGCCCGCACCGGCCCGTCCGCCTCCACGGCGGTGGCCCCCGATCCGTCGGTCCGCGCACCGAACTGCAGCTGACCCATGCCGCCGAGCATGCCGCGCCCGCGACCACCACCGGCAGCACCGGCCGCCCGCCGGTCCTCTCGTCGCGCGGCCTTCTTGCGCCCCCGCAGCGAGACGGGAATGGACCACAGCTGGTACTTGTCGCCGCCCTCGGCGAAGACCTCGTTGGAGTAGGCGGACCGGAAGGATCCGACCTCCCCCCACGGGAGCACGATCACGCGGAACGGGTTGCGCACCCGCAGCCGGTCGTCGTTCGCGAAGACGGCGGGCCGCACGGTGTAGGCGGCGACGAGCGGCACGAGGAAGAGCAGCGCCGCCAGTGCCTTCCAGCGGGTGTTCCCCTCGCCCACGACCAGGGCGTCGATGCCGAGCCACAGCGCGAGGGCGAGGACCAGCACGCCTCCGGCCATGCCTGCGGGCGAGCGGTAGACCCGGTCCTTGGACACGGGTGCCGACGGCTGCGGCGAGGGCGACTGGGGCTCCGGGGTCGTCATGCAGCCGATTGTGCCCGACAGCCCGGCGGACGCTCACATGTGGTGCCGTACCACCGAACCCGTCTACGGGGCTGTACAGACCGCTACGCGCGTAGATATGCTCACCTGGTGACCATGCCCACCACCGCACCCGCCGCACAGGGCCCCGTGAACGGCCCCGCACACGGACTCGCCGACGTCACCGCGTCCGACAGCACGCTGCGCCGCTTCCTCCACGGGTTGCCCGGCGTCGACACGGTCGGCCTGGAGGCGCGCGCCGCCTCCCTCGGCACCCGTTCCATCAAGACCACCGCGAAGGCGTACGCCCTCGACCTGGCCATCTCGATGGTCGACCTGACGACGCTGGAAGGCGCGGACACCCCGGGCAAGGTCCGGGCGCTCGGCGCGAAGGCGGTCCGTCCCGACCCGGCCGACCGCACGGCCCCCGCCACCGCCGCCGTCTGCGTGTATCCCGACATGGTGCCCACCGCGAAGGAGGCCGTCGCCGGCTCCGGCGTGAAGGTCGCCTCGGTGGCCACGGCCTTCCCGGCCGGCCGCGCCTCGCTGGCCGTCAAGCTGGCCGACGTGCGCGAGGCCGTCACGGCGGGCGCGGACGAGGTCGACATGGTCATCGACCGCGGCGCCTTCCTCGCCGGGCACTACATGAAGGTGTACGACGAGATCACCGCCGTGCGCGAGGCGTGCGGCACGTCGGCCCGCCTCAAGGTGATCTTCGAGACCGGCGAGCTGTCGACGTACGACAACATCCGCCGCGCGAGCTGGCTCGGCATGCTGGCCGGGGCGGACTTCATCAAGACGTCCACCGGCAAGGTCGCCGTCAACGCGACGCCCGCCAACACGCTCCTCATGCTGGAGGCGGTCCGCGACTTCCGCGCGCAGACCGGCGTCCAGGTCGGGGTGAAGCCGGCCGGCGGCATCCGCACCGCGAAGGACGCGATCAAGTTCCTGGTCCTGGTCAACGAGACCGCGGGCGAGGACTGGCTGGACAACCACTGGTTCCGCTTCGGCGCCTCCTCCCTCCTCAACGACCTGCTGATGCAGCGCCAGAAGCTGGCCACAGGCCGTTACTCCGGCCCCGACTACGTGACGGTGGACTGATCACCATGGCATCCGCATTCGAGTACGCACCGGCACCCGAGTCCCGCGCGATCGTCGACATCGCGCCGTCGTACGGCCTGTTCATCGACGGCGAGTTCGCCGACGCGGCCGACGGCAAGGTCTTCAAGACGGTCTCCCCCGCCACCGAGGAGGTCCTCTCCGAGGTCGCCGAGGCCGGCGAGGCGGACGTCGACCGCGCCGTGAAGGCCGCCCGCAAGGCCTTCGAGAAGTGGTCGGCACTGCCCGGCGCGGAGCGCGCGAAGTACCTCTTCCGCATCGCCCGCATCATCCAGGAACGCAGCCGCGAGCTCGCCGTCCTGGAGACCCTGGACAACGGCAAGCCCATCAAGGAGACCCGCGACGCCGACCTGCCCCTGGTGGCGGCGCACTTCTTCTACTACGCGGGCTGGGCCGACAAGCTCGACCACGCCGGCTACGGCGCGAACCCGCGCCCGCTGGGTGTCGCGGGCCAGGTCATCCCGTGGAACTTCCCGCTCCTGATGCTGGCGTGGAAGATCGCCCCGGCCCTGGCGACCGGCAACACGGTGGTCCTGAAGCCCGCCGAGACGACCCCCCTCTCCGCCCTGTTCTTCGCGGACGTCTGCCGCCAGGCCGGCCTCCCGAAGGGCGTCGTCAACATCATCACCGGCGACGGCCGCGCCGGTGCGGCCCTGACCGCGCACCCGGACGTGAACAAGGTCGCCTTCACCGGCTCCACGGCGGTCGGCAAGCAGATCGCGCGCACCGTCGCGGGCACCCGCAAGAAGCTCACCCTGGAACTGGGCGGCAAGGGCGCCAACATCGTCTTCGACGACGCCCCGATCGACCAGGCCGTCGAGGGCATCGTCAACGGCATCTTCTTCAACCAGGGCCAGGTCTGCTGCGCGGGCAGCCGCCTCCTGGTCCAGGAGTCGATCCACGACGAGCTGCTCGACTCCCTCAAGCGCAGGCTCACCACCCTCCGCCTGGGCGACCCGCTGGACAAGAACACCGACATCGGCGCGATCAACTCCGCCGAGCAGCTGGCCCGGATCACCGCGCTCGCGGACCAGGGCGAGGCGGAGGGTGCGGAGCGCTGGTCCCCGGCCTGTGAACTCCCCTCCTCCGGCTACTGGTTCGCCCCGACGCTCTTCACGAACGTCACCCAGGCGCACACGATCGCCCGCGACGAGATCTTCGGCCCGGTGCTGTCCGTCCTCACCTTCCGCACGCCGGACGAGGCGGTCGCCAAGGCCAACAACACCCCGTACGGCCTGTCGGCGGGCATCTGGACGGAGAAGGGTTCGCGCATCCTGGCGGTCGCGAACAAGCTCCGCGCGGGTGTGATCTGGTCCAACACGTTCAACAAGTTCGACCCGACGTCGCCGTTCGGCGGCTACAAGGAGTCGGGCTTCGGCCGCGAGGGCGGCCGCCACGGCCTGGAGGCGTACCTCGATGTCTGAGCGACTCAGTGTCTTCAAGACCTACAAGCTGTACGTCGGCGGGAAGTTCCCGCGTTCCGAGAGCGGCCGGGTGTACGAGGTGACCGACGCAAAGGGCAAGTGGCTGGCGAACGCCCCCCTCTCCTCCCGCAAGGACGCCCGTGACGCGGTGGTCGCCGCGCGCAAGGCCTTCGGCGGCTGGTCCGGCGCGACGGCGTACAACCGCGGTCAGATCCTCTACCGCGTCGCCGAGATGCTGGAGGGCCGCCGCGACCAGTACGTCGCGGAGGTCGCCGACGCGGAGGGCCTGTCGAAGTCGAAGGCGGCGACCCAGGTGGACGCCGCGATCGACCGCTGGGTGTGGTACGCGGGCTGGACCGACAAGATCGCCCAGGTGGTCGGCGGCGGCAACCCGGTCGCGGGCCCGTTCTTCAACCTCTCCTCCCCGGAGCCGACCGGCGTCGTCGCCGTCCTGGCCCCGCAGGAGTCGTCCTTCCTGGGTCTGGTGTCCGTCGTCGCCCCGGTCGTCGCGACCGGCAACACGACGGTCGTGGTGGCGTCGGAGAAGTCCCCCCTCCCCGCGCTCTCCCTCGGCGAGGTGCTGGCCACGTCCGACCTCCCCGGCGGCGTGGTCAACGTCCTCTCCGGCCGTACCGCGGAGATCGCGACGCCGCTCGCCGCACACCAGGACGTGAACGCGATCGACCTCACGGGCGCCGACGAGGCGCTGGCGAAGGAGCTGGAGATCGCGGCGGCGGACAACCTGAAGCGCGTCCTGCGTCCACAGCCTGTGGACGAGGTCGACTGGTCGGCGACCCCGGGCACCGAGCGCATGACGGCGTTCCTGGAAACGAAGACGGTCTGGCACCCGACGGGCGCGCTGGGCGCGTCGGGTTCGTCGTACTGACCGGCACCGACTGGGCCGCGGTTCCTCCCCGTCCGGAGGAGCCGCGGCCCGCCGGCGTCACTCACTCACCCGAGCACGGCATCAGTTCCGGTTTCCTCGGCGCGGTCTTCCGGCCCGTCAGCGGAGCCAGATCCTTCATATACATGTTCGACCACTCCGTTCCGGCCAGGATCTCCTTCAGCCCCGAGCACACCTTGCTCTTCAGGAGAGGATCGCCCTGCCGCATCGCCACCCCGTAGGGCTCCGTGCCCGCGCCGCTGGGCAGCAGTTTCAGATGCTTCGGATCGTTCCGGGCGTACCCGGCGAGGAGTACGTCGTCCGAGGCGACCGCGTACACGCTCGAGTGCTTGTCCAGCAGCCTTTCCACGCACTCCTTGTAGGTGTCGGGCTGCCACTTCCCGGTGGTGTACCCCTCCTGCTGCAGCCTGCCCGCGTACGTGGAATCCCGCGCCGTGCATACCTCGACCTGGTTCTTCTCCACGTCGGCGGCTTCGTTGAGTTCGTATTTCGCGGAGTTCTTGCGCACGAGGAGGCTGCTGCCCGCCTTGTAGTAGGGGCCGACGAAGGTGATGCCGTCCTTCTTCTCGCGCTCGGGCGTCATGCTGTACGAGGCGATGACCAGGTCCACTTCGCCGTTCTTCAGCTTGCTCGCCCGGTTGGCCGTGGTCACGCCGTAGAAGTCGACCTGCTTCTTGCCGTAACCCAGTTCGGCGGCGAGGGCGTAGGCGATGTCGATGTCGAAGCCGGTCCACTCGTCGGTCTTCTTGTTGTGGAGGCTCAGGCCGGGCTGGTCCTCCTTGGCGCCGATCGTCAGCCTCTTCTTGGCGGCCCGCCACTGCTCCCACGCCTGCTCCGCGTCCCCCTTGCCGGTACCCGCACCCTGCGCGGCGGAGGCGTCGTCCTGCTCGCCCCCGGATCCGCCGCCGCGCGAGACGAGCCAGCCGCCCCCGGCCAGCAGCACGACGCACGCGGCAGCCGCCGCCACCTTCCAGCCGCGGCGCGACGCCGCCGGTGGGGCTTGGGCCGGAACATCTCCGAAAGGACCGCCTGTGGACAGGGCGGCTTCGGGATCGCCTCCTTCGGCGGGCGAAGCAGCGGAGACCGCGGAGGAGGAGACCTCGGGCGCCGGCGTCGTCACCGCCGGCCGGGGCTCTGACGCGGGCTCAGAGGGCGGCGGCGTGGGTCCGGCCATGGGCGGGTGTTCGGGGGTGGCGGCCTGGGCGCGGGCCGGCGTGTCCGGGTCCGCGAGGACGTCCCGGAGCATCTCCTCCGCCGCAGCCGCGTCCAGGCGCCGGTCGGGGTCCGTGATCAGCAACCGCTGGATGACCGGGCCGAGGGGACCGGCGTACCGGAGGAGCGGGTCGGGCGACTGCTGGATGTTCGCCTGTACCTCCCAGACCTCGTTGCCGCCGAAGGGCAGGCGTCCCTCGACCATCTCGTACAGGGTGACGCCCAGCGCCCACAGGTCGGAGGCGGGCGTGGGGCCGGGGGAGGCGGCGGCGAAGAGTTCGGGCGCCAGGTAGGGCGGCGTGCCGATGATGCCGCCGTGTCGGGTGACCCGGTCCGCGCCCTCGAAGGTGGCGATGCCGAAGTCCACCAGAACCACCTGGCCGCCGTCCCGTACCAGGACGTTGCCCGGCTTGACGTCACGGTGCAGGACCGACGCCTCGTGGACGGCCCGAAGGCCCTGGGCCATCTGGAGGCCGATCTCCGCGGCTCTGGGCACGCCGAGGACTCCGTCACGTTTCAACAGGTCGGCCAGCGACCGCCCTTCGAGCAGCTTCATGACGATCCAGACCTGGTCGGCGGTCTCGATCTGGTCGTGGACCGTCACCACGTTCTGGTGCTCGATCTTGGCGAGGGCCTCCGCCTCCCGGCGGGCCCGCTGCATCGCGTCCTTCTGCGTGTCCGGGGTCATGGCCCTGCGGTCGAGAAGCCCCTTCACGGCGACGAACCGGCGCAGCCGCCGGTCGTGGGCCTTCCAAACCTCGCCCATTCCACCGCTGCCGATCGGCTCCAGCAGCTCGTAGCGGCCCTCGATCACCATGTGGGGGGCCGAAGCACGCTCCTCGGGACGCCCGCCGGCACTGCCACCGGTCCCTTTGATTCCGTCGTCGTTGTGCACCCGGCCCCCTGGCACCTCTTGCGCGAAACGTGGATCACCACAGATTAGACGGCAGCCCTGGCAGCCCGGAGAATCCGCACGAGGACAAGCAAGGCCAACCGGCACAACAGGCCCGATCCGGAAGCACAGAGTCCCGCTTCCCGGCGTGGAACGGGGCCCAGCCGGGCACCGGACTCTCCGAACACGTCCTGCGGGGCTGCGGACTCCCGTCCTGCCGCAGGAGCCACAGCCTTTCCCTACAAGGTGCCGTCGATCACCGTCCCAGTGCGGTCCGGGTCGCACCTCCGTGCCGGGAGACCCTCGGCCGACAGTCGATCTTGACTGCCCCCCTGGTGAACGCCTCGTCCGTTGCCTTCCCCGACCACACGTACGCTTCCCCGGGCCTGAGCGCCGCCAGCTTCTCGGGGTTGAGGCCCGACAACGCCGCGTTGACCTTCTGCAAATGCTTCAGCCATGCGGGAGAAGTGAACCTGTGCAGCACCATGTGTGTGGAGAGCTCGATGAGCTCGGAGGGCACAGAGGGTGGGTCCTGGCTGGCGACCAGTACCGACATCCCCTTGTGCCGCATTTCGCGCACGCTGGAGACGAGTCCTGTCACCAGTTCACCGCTGTTCGCGTATTTGTGCGCCTCGTCGAAGACCACCAGTTTGTTGAAGGAACGCCCGTCGTGCGTGGCTTCCGAGAAGAGATGCATCAGAACGACGAAGAGACTGAGCGCGTCGCTCTTCTCGATGTCGTCGGACCGCAGGTCCACGATGATCAGACGCCCCGGACGCGCCAGATCCTTGATCCGCACTGTGTCGTTGATGAAGTCGCCCGCAAGATCGAGCCGTTCCCTGGCCCGCCTCTTCAGGTGCTCGTCGAGAGTCGAGTCCTCGACCCCCCGGCGCACCGCGTCCAACGTGAGGGCGGCGCGGTTCGCCTTGATGATCCTTCCAATCTGCCGGATGTACCCGGACTGGTTACCGACGGCACCCATGAGGAACTTCCAGTGAGCGATCTTCAGCTCGGCTGCTGCGAAGGCCAGGGGGCGTACAAGGACACCGGGGTACCGGGCCTGACGCTCCTCTACGTATTCCTCGGGAACCAGCAGTACGACATCGGAGAGACCGGCAGGCAGTGCCCCGAACCGGCGGTGCAGCGCGTCTCGCTGTCCCTCGTCGTCATTGGGATGGATCATGCTCAGGAACTCGGGCTGGTACGTCGAGTCCTCGCTGTAGTGGAAGACGATGCTTCCCAACGGGCTCGCCAGCCGATTGACACCGGGCACCGGCAGGCTCGCCATTTCCAGCACCGAGCCCAGGGTGTAGCTCTTGCCGCCCCCCTGAACGCCGAACAGGCTGATGGCGTGGGTCTCGTTGAGGTCCAGGGCGACGGTACGGCCCGCGCTCGTCCCCAGGAGACCGAACTGCGCAGACGCTCCCGAGACACCGAGGTGAATGTCCGGGTTCCCGGTCTCGGGGCCGCCGGTCTTGGGATCGCCCACCCCAGGATGATCCCCTGCCCCTAGGGCCTCCGCCGGGCCGGCGGGCCCTTCGGCGAGGTCGGGCTCCCCGTTTCCCCGGCCGGGCTCTTCGGCGGCGCTTGCCGGCACGCCTGCGGGCTCGTGTTCCACTGGGTCGGGGGTGTCGTTCGCTCCGGGCCGGCTCGTCACGGTCGTGCGGGGCTCGGTGGGGGACGGTCGGTCCGGAGCCCCGACGGGATCCGACTCGGCCTCTTCCGGATCGCCGGTCAAGGGGGCGAGCTCCTCCGGAATCACTCGGGCGCGTGCACGCGGACGCAGTTGGACGGTGGCGGTGAGCGGCACCGCGTGCCCGTCGTCGGCGCTGAGGTCCTCCAGCCCCGGCAGGACCGGCTCCGGTGCCCCGGCACTCCCTTCCGGGCCCTCCGGGGTGGTCCGGTATTCCGTCTCGATGTCGTCAAACAACCGCACGGCCTGATCGCGGCCGATCCGGTGGAACGCCACCCCCTCCTCGTCGTCGGTGTCGAACCCGTCTTTGGAAAGGTCGAAAACCAGGCCGGTACGGGTGAAGGAAAGGCGGTAGCCGTGATCGAGGCGATCCAGCAACCAGCGAGCCTCGGCCAGCGCGCGCTCGCCGAAGAGCCCGTACCGGTCCGCCCGGGAAAGGTACTTCTCCAGCAGCATGCGCAGGGCCATGTTCTGCAGCGCACCGTCGGTGCGTCCCCGGCCCGGGTCGAAACGGTCGGCGATGATTCGCTCGGTGTTCCGCGTCTGTCGGATGATCTGCTGGCGTCTGCCCTGGTAGGCGCCGAGACCTCCACCCGTGTGGCACTTGATCTCCAGGAGACGGCAGACGACGGTCCGCCGCTCGGCGTCGAGATCGAAGAGAGCCAGGTCAGTGCGCTGGAGCCGTACTTCGGTGTCTCCTGCCGCAAGCCGTCCGCGTTCCTCCTCGTAGAGCTCCGGATGCGCGTCGAGGGGGACGAGGATCTGATCGCGCAGCGCGCCCCGGGCACCGAGATACCGGCGCGCGAGGGCTAAGCCGAGGACCTCGGTGCGCTGGCTCTCGCCGAGCGCCGCCAGCTTGAACACCAGGCTGCCCGACAGTTCCCGCAGCTGGTCGAAGAAGGTACGGATGTGCCGTTCGGGGATGTCGAGCGACCGGTCGGCGAGCACCGGAGTGAGCAGGGCTCGCATCTCGTCCAGCGACCGGGAGGAAACCACGATCTGGTGACCGAGCCCGTGGGACGTGTCGGTGTGGTCGATGACGTACTCGGTACGCCCGCGCCGCCCGTGGTCGAAGTACTCCGCTCCGAGCGTGCGATCCACGGTGACGACCCAGTCGCTCATACCGTGCACGTCGTGCAGGAGCGCCCGGTCCTCCGGTGTGAGGCGGACCGTTATCTGCGGCAGCATGCCCGGCCGGTGTTCGCCCACGCCGACCGCGACCAGGGCTGCAGAGAGAGTCCGGGGCAGGGCCGCGAGCAGATCACCAGTCGTTTCCGCGCCGGCCACAGGGTCGGTGACGCCGTGCCGGGGCCTGCGGGTCCACTCGACGCTGTCGTCGTCCTCCTGGTAGTCGCCGCTCATCTCCTGGACCAGACCGTGCACCGCGACCCGGCCGGTGCCGTCACGGCCTGGTGCAATGTCGTGGCTCTCTCCGCCAAAGGGGTTGAACAGGAAGGTGAGGTGAGCGGAGAAGTCCTCCGCGGCTCCCGATAGTTCCCGGGCGTCGCGGATCACGACGGAGAGCTTGGGCCGCAGGGGGTCCCCGGGAGTGGCGAACGCCTCCGCAGCGGCCGAACGCGGGCCGCTCGCCGGGACCATCAGGTCGGTCAGCGCCGCACCTGTCCACGGGTCGTCCGGTGCGGTGGCGAAGAGCCGCACGGTGTAGTGGAGGTGGGACAGGTGGCGGCGTTCCTGAAGGGCGACCAGCATGTCGGCGAGCAGTTCGCCCTGCCCCGCGCCGAGTGCATTCAGCACAAGGCTGTCCGCGTAGGGATGCAGGCGGACGTACTTCTCCACCCGGTCGGCGAGTTCCGTACCGGTCACCCCGCCCGACGCGGCCGCAACGTCGGCGCCGAGTGCGTCCGCGACCCGGGCCAGGACTTCACGGGGGTCGTGCGCCTCACTGGGCAGGCACACCTGCCAGTAGTCCGTCAGCGGGCTGCTGGCGAAAGCGAGTTCTCCGGAATCCAGCGGTACGGCCAGCGGATAGCCCAGGGGCGCCAGCCTGCGTTCCAGACTGTCCAGCCGGGCCTTGACCACTCCCGCCGCAGCGTGCTGGAGCTGTTCGAGCCAGTGGTCGGCGAGGGCTGCCTGCCCGCTCCACCACAGCATGCGCAGCGGATGTGTGGGGGCGACCAGGACGACGGTGCGTCCGCTGCCGTCCGTGTCGCGGAGGCGGACGGTCAGGGTGTCGGTGCGCAGCAGTCCGTACAGGCGGGCCCGCCACTGGTCCGCGTGCGGCACCCCGGGACGGTCCAGGGCCCGCAGGCAGGCGGTGACGGCGGTTAGGTACGCCTCCCCGTACGCTTCGACGGCGCCCCGCAGTACACGCGGGTCCGCCGCCTCCACGACCAGGACATCCGACGTGGCGTCCCCGGCCTCGGGCACTGCGAGGCGGCCGAAGAGCTCCGCTCGTGCGCGTAGGTAGTCGAGGACAGCGTCCGCGCCCACCGCTCCGGGTTCCGGTTCCTCGGCGTGTGGCACCACATCCTGCGCCGGGGTGAGCCGGGCGGCTCCGGCCGGGTCCACCTCGATTGCCGGACCGTGAAGGCTGCGGGGGCTGCGCAGGATGTGCTGCTCGGCCTCCGCCAGGAGCCGCGGCAGGTCGATGGTGACCAGGCCGGCGGGCCCGAACGAGGCGCGCACGGATCGGTACTTCACGCTGGTGCCTCGGGGCCCCCAGCCGGTCTCGCGGCACTGCACACGTGCCGGGTCGCGGCCCTCGGCCAGTGCGGAGAAGCGCAGCCGGTTGATCGCCTGGGCGAGGCCGGGTGCGTGGTGACCGCGCGGGGTGGGCGGCTCGTCGAACTCTCCGTCGGGGACGACGTAGAAGCGGTCGCTCTCGTAGGGGCGGCGGCCTGTCGTCTGCCCGCTGCCCGCCGCGTGCATCGGGTCGTCGTTCCCGTCCAGTGGGGTGACGCGGACGAAGTGCCATCCCTCTTCCCAGTCCGGCGCACGGCGCCCCTTGCGGAGCTTGATGCTCGCCTTGTACTGGGGCTTGAAACGGACGCCGACCGGGACGGTTACCACCAGCCCGGTCGGGCTGGCCAGCGGGGCGGCCGGGTCTCCGCTGTCCTCGTCTCCCGACTCCTCGCCGGTCTCGGCGAGGATCTCGACCTTGAAGCGCTTCAGGCCTGTCACGCCCCGCTGGTCGCGGTCCACGGAGAAGGTGACCGGGAGTGAGGGGAGTCCTCCGGGCAGCAGGTACGGCTGGCCGAAGAGCCGGTCGAGGGCGGGATGGTTGCGTTGGTCCTCCGCGTTCTCCCCGGCCTTGGGCAGCGCGGTCAGGTCGTCAACCTCGATGCGCACGGTCTGGTCGGCGGGATCGTGCTCCTGCGGCCAGTGATGGAAGGCGAGCGGCCAGTTGTCCGGGTCCGCAGCGATCGCCCGGCACCAGTGCCGGGGGTCGGACAGGCCGGTGGCAGCGGCGAAGGCGACGAGACGGCGCAGAAAGCGCTGGTGCTCGTCCGAGTTGCGGGGCAGTCCGAGGGCGAGGACGCGCTGGCGGTCGGTGGCGGGACCGTCGGTGAGCCGGTCGACGGTGCGGCGGTTGCGCTGAATCTTGGTGACGAGGAGGGAAGGGTCGGTGAAGAGGTGGAAGTCCGGGATGAGCCCCAGCAGGTGGATCGCGGCTCCGGCGGCCTGCGGGTCGTGCTGGTTCTCGCGCAGGGTGAGCAGGTAGCGTGCCGCGTCCCGGTCCGATGCGGCAGAGCTCTCGGCGAGAAGCCGTTCGACGCCCGCGCGCAGCGGTTCGGGTACCCCTTTGAGGAGATTCCGCCTGAGTCGGGCGTGCACTTCGTGGAGAGAGACCTCCTCGAAGGTCGCTACCGAGAAGGAGTCCTCCGCGCTGGCCCTGGTCCCTGGCGGCACGAACACCAGGAGTGGGGGTCGCAGGCGTCCGCGTTCGTCGGGGTTGCGGAGTTCGACCAGTTTGGTGCTGCTGACTGTCGTGTCGTCACCGCCGACCGCGGGGCCCGCCGCGAGTACATGAACCTGCGCGTCCGGGACGGCCTCGCGCAGACCGCGGGTGAGCCGGGCGGCGAGCTCGGCGTCGAGGCCGCCGACCCTCATGCAGTGCCCGGCCTGCCTGCCGCGCAGGAGATCCGCGAGGCCCGGGAGCGCGACGTGCTCGAGCGCACGCCGCCAGTCGGTCTCGGTGATCTCCACCAGTCCGCGTGTCATAGTCCTTCGACCCCCGTCTCTCTCATGCCCGACCTCATGCCTGACCGGTTTCCTTCCGCCCCGTGCGGTTTCCTCTACCGTCCGCCCGCTGACACCGTGCCGTCCTCCGTGAGGGCGAACCTCGGTGTGATCACCTGGGTGAGATATGCGTCCGACAGGTCGTCGTAACAGCCGATCTCCCGCATGCGTGTGGTGAGCGCCTCGGCGTTGGCCCTGAGGGCGGACTCCTCGTCCAGGCCCGCGGGGCCGAAGCCGTCCGCAGCGGGCAGGCGGTCCACGTACAGCCCGTACCGGTCGCGCAGCACGGCGAGGAACTCGTCCAGCCGGAGCGAGACGGTGTGATGGCTGTACGGGGAGGCGCTGCCTTGGGGGTTCAGGCGCAGCAGCGCCACCTGCACCAGTACTTCGAGCAGCGCGCTGTCGAGGACGAAGCGGCGGCGCCCCCCGTGGGGCTGCGTTATGGCGGCGCCCGAGCGGTTCTTGAGCAGGAGGGAGTCGATAGTGTCGATGACGTACTTGTGGTGGTAGGGCCCCCGGTAGGCCATCAGTACTTCGAGGTACTTCTCGAACGGGGCGAGACCCATGGACTCGTCCAGCAGGGGGCGGACCTCTTCAGGCTGCTCGGCGACCGGGGTGTCGTCCAGGATCGCCGTCAGCCTGGAGCCGAAGAACTCGTCCCGGGCCCGGCCGTAGGCGTCGGTGCCGAAGCGGAGCAGTTCGGGGACGGTGAAGTGCCCGGCCGAAGGGCGACTCTCCTTGCCCTGGCCGACCAGGTGTTCGGCGAACTCGTCCAGTTTCCGCACCGTGTATCCGGCGCGTACGAAGTCGGGGATGCGGCGCAGCCAGTGCTCGGCGCTCCGCTCTGCGAGCGCGGCGACGGGGGTGCCGGGCACCCCGGCCACGTCCACGAAGAGCCCGACCCGGAAGGGGCAACCCGCCAACGGGTCCTGTGCGGCGGTGGATGCCGGGCAGCGGTCGTGGCCGCAGGCGGGGTCGGCGGCCGACCGGGCCACGGCGACGGGCAGCAGCTTCATGGTCTTGAACAGGCCGAGGGCGAGGTGGAAGGCGAAGAGGATCTTCAGATACTCAACCATGGTGATGCGGGGCAGCAGGTCCTTCAGGGACAGCAGCCGTACGACGTCGTCGGCTAGGAGGTCGGCCTGCCCCACGCAGAGCGGGGGTGCCGAGTACCAGCCCTTGATGTTGTGCGGGCTGTCCGCCTTGACCTGGCTGTTGAGGTGCAGTACCGCCTGGGTCTCGATGTCCACCGGCACCCGCTGTGCGGGAGCGGGCCCCGCGCCGCCGAGGCCGGTGAAGAAGAACGCCCGCAGTTGCTCCAGTGCGAGGGCGCCCAGAGGGCCCCGCGCGTGTCGCAGCATTTCGTAGAGCTGTGCGTCGGCGCCGTAGGGCCGGGAGTGGTAGCTGCTGCGGAACCGGTAGGTGAGTCCGTGCAGCGGTCGCAGACCGGCCACCGCCTGGGTCGGCCTGCCCCGGTTGACCACATCCAGGAGCTGGGTCTCCACCCAGCGCCTGGCCATGTCGGAGTGGTCGGCGAAGCCTTGGAACCGGTCGGCGTTGGTGGCGTCGGTGAACTCGGCGGCGAACTCCTTGGCGGACAGAGCGTTGCGTCGCACGAGGCGGCTGGTGAGGCCCTTGTGGTTCAGCCGCATGAGAAAGCCGGTCAGGACCCGGTCCATCTGCACACGTTTGAAATCCAGGTAGGAGACGCCGAGGTGTTTGAACTCGGTGTCACGGCGGCGCAGCGCCATCAGCGTGCTCCTTCCGGGTCCGTCCCGGGCTCCGGGTCCGAGTCCGGGTTCGGGTTCGGGTTCGAGGGATTTTCGGGTCGGGTGGCGGGGGCCAGGCACAGTGCTCCGTCCGGCAGCCGACGCAGCCGGTAGGGGGGTGAACCGGGTGCGTTGAGGAGTACTTCCTGGTAGGAGGTGGCGGCGAGGGCGTTCTTGAAGACGGCCAGGGCGAGGTTCTGTCCCTGTCGGTCCTCGACTCCCGGCTGATGTCCGCGATGCAGCCGGTCGAGCAGTTCGTACAGGTCCAGGCGGACCGTCAGTTGGGCGCGGTGAGCGCGGCCGTCCTCGGGACGGTGGCGTACGACGAGTTCGCGGGGGCCGGTCTCGACGTACCGGGAGGCGGGCGGACCCGCGACACCGATGGTGAACTGCCCGGCGGGGAACAGCCGGTGGCTGCGTACGGTGCCGCCCGGGACGGCACGCACCTGGAGCGCGAGGTCCTGGCCGCTGTCCGGGTCGAGTCCCCGGGGCATGCCCTCGCCACGGCTGACGGCCTCGACGAGCCGGGTCAGCTCCTCGGGGCCAGGCTGCCCGCCTGCGAGCAGACGCAGGAAGCGGTCGGCCGCCTGGTACGGCAGCAGTCGGCGCCAGCGGGTGTCGTCGAGGCTTTCGAAATAGAAGCGGCGCCGGGCGGCGGCCAGATAGGCGCGGTGGGCGGAGATCTGGGCGCGGTCGGCCTGGTGGGTGCGGGGCAGTGCCGTGAAGGCGTCGGTGAGGAGCCGTTCGTCGAGGTCGCCGCGCTGGTCGAAGGAGACGAGGGCATGGCCGGCGGCGGGGCCGGTGTAGTCGAGCTTCCGGTCCAGCTGCGGGTCGGGGACGGCGGCGACGTCGAGGTCGCGCAGCTGGGTGAGGAGGCGGTCGCGTTCGTCCGGACGCGGCGCGTCCGCGGGGCCCGGGCCGCTCCGGGAGCCGGAGGCGCCGGTGGCCGCATCCCGCGGCGTGTCCACTCCGCCGCCTGTGTGGGTTCCGGTCCAGCTGGTGAAGTACAGGCTGTCGAGGATCTCCTGTGCCGCCCCAGGGTCCTCGCGTCCGTAGAGGGTGTGGATCTGGGCGCAGTCGCGCCCCGAGGTGAGGGTGTAGGCGAGAGCGGAGCGCAGGTCCCGGAGCGTGATGTGGAGGCGTCCGCGCAGGTGGGCCATACGGAAGAGGGTGGCGAGGCGTTCGGTGACCTGGGGGCCCGCCGTGGGGTGGGAGAAGGTGCGGGCGTTGTGCGGGGCGTAGCAGCGTGGGGCGAGCGCGCAGGAGCCGCACGCCTGCCAGTGCCGTTCGTCGGTGAGGGCGGCGACCATCCGGTGCATGATCGATCCCGTGCCGTCGGGGTCGGCGAGGACGTCCCTGGCGTTGAGGTTGACGACGGCCACTCCGTGGGCGGTGCTCCCGGTGGTCAGCGCCTCGCCGACGGTGGCCGCGAGCAGCGGGTAGTGCTCCTGGTGCCGGGTGACGAAGTCGACGAGGCGGCCCTCGTTGACGGCGACGAGCCGGCTGACGTCGTCGGGCCAGGCTGCGGCGTCGGCGCCCCGGTAGGACGCGAGGAAGGTGTCGAGGACGGTGTCGTTGTCGGTGTCGCCCTCGTCCTGGCTGCCGTCGTGGTTGGTGTGGAAGGACCGGCCGTCGAGAGTGAAGTCGTCGCCGTTGGCCCGCGCCTCACCGAACAGGGCACCCCGCCGGCGTGCCTCGTCGGCGAGGTGCTGGAGGAACGCGGTCTTGCCGTCCCCGGCGTTTCCTGTGATGAGGACGAGGCGGTGGCGGCCCGCGAGGACGTCCGGGCGCAACCGGTCGTCGAGGGCGGTGGCGACGTAGAGGGGGTAGGCGTCCGGGTCGAGGCCGCGGGTGCCCGCGTTGGTACGGGCGTTCTGGCTGTAGAGCGTCTGGAGGTGGCCGACGAACGGGTTGGCGCCCGCTCGGTCCGCACCGGTCTCGGCGGACGTGACTGGTGCGGCTTCCTCCGGGTCGGGGGCGGGTGGCACGAGACGCACCTCGCGGACCGCGCTGAGGGCCGCGCGGAAGGCGTCCGCGTCGCGGTAGCGCTCGTGCCGGCGCGGGGCGACGGCGCGAAGCAGAACAGCGGTGAAGTCCGGGTCCAGGTCGGCGAGGCCGGGCAGCCGCCGCGGGTCGAGCGGCTGCCCGCCGCGTGGCGGGGTGCCCCGGCCCGGCCACGGGTAGCCGCCTGTAAGGGCCTCGTAGGCGGAGACGCCGAGGGCGAACAGGTCGAGGTCGGTGAGTTCTTCGCGTCCGGGCCGGGTGAGGGCGGTGGCCTCGGGCGCCAGATAGCGGGGTGAGCCGAGGGTGGGGGTGAGGGTGGAGTCGGTGGAGACTGCCGCGTTGAAGTCGAGGATGCGGGCGCCGTCGGCGGTCCACAGCAGGTTGCTGGGCTTGATGTCACAGTGGAAGACACCGCCCGCGTGCAGATGGGCTAGGCCGGCCAGACAGTCGTCGAGGAGCTTGCGCACGTCCGCGGGGCCGAGGGGCCGCCCCTGGTCAAGGACCCGTTTGAGGTCCTGTCCCTCGACGTATTCCATGCGCAGGTAGGGGAATTCGCCCCGGGGCAGGAACTCGGCGTCGATCAGCCGCACCAGGTTGGGGTGCGGGGCGATCCGGCGGAGGACGCGGTACTCGCTCTCCAGGCGGGCCCGCACCGACTCCCGGTCCCGCGTGATGATCTTCACGACCTCGTCGGTGTCGTCGAGGGTGTTGAACACCCGGTACACGACGCCGAACTGTCCGTGTCCGAGCGGGGCCCGCACCCGGAACTTCTCGGTGAGGCGGAACCCCTCGGGCAGGTCGGTGTAGCTGTGCGGGTCGTCCCAGTCGAAGGCACCAGACTCCTCGTGCCGCCCGCGCCGTGACTGTGTGCGTGCCCGCCCTCTGTCGGCACCCGCGAGACGACGGATGACCTCACCCGCCGACGGCCGTGCGGCCGGGTCCGCGGCGAGCAGGTCGCGGACGACCGATTTGAGGGTGGGGTCCATCCGGTCCACGTCGTCGAGGCTGTCGAGCGGGACGCCGCCCGCACCGAGCGCCGGCTCCTCTCCGGCGTACAGCTCGTGGAAGAGGACTCCGGCCGCGTACAGGTCGGTGGCCCGGGAGAAGGTCCCTGGCCGCACGTGACACTCCGGAGCGAGGTAGGAGGGCGACTGGTGGGCGTACGCCTCGATGCCCCGGGACTCGTCGCGCGGGCGCGGCGGCCCGGGGTGCGCGTAGTCGAAGCCGGTGAGCATGGCGGTCCCGTTGCGCCCCACTAGCACCGTGTCCGGACCAAGGTGGCGGTGCACCACGTTGTGGGCGTGGGCGACGGCGAGGCCACCGAGCACTCCGTCGACCACCCGCCGCCGGGCGTCCGCGCCGAGCGCGCCCGGCCCCCGGGCGTCGAGCCTGACCCGCAGCGCCTCCGCAGGCACGTCCTTGAGGACGACGGCGTACCCGTCGTCCTCGTCCAGCGGGAATGACGTCTCGCACGGCACGATGTACGGGCTGGACGGCAGCTTGCTGAGCGCCTGGACCGGGTTGCCGATCCTCGCGTAGGCCGTGGACCGCGCGGCCTCGGGCAGCAGCGGGTCGACGGCGTGGGCCTGGAGGATTCGGGTCCCCGACCGCGGCTGGTCCGCCAGCCGCACCCGGTACACGGACACCCTGCGGGCCGGGTCCCCGTTCTGGTCGGCCAGGTCGGCGGGGGACGCCTCGTACAGTGTCTCGACGACCTCGTAATGCCCGAACCGGCGCGGCCCGGACGGGGGCCGGGTCTCCGCCTGGAACACCCTGGCGATGTTCTCGCGCAGCGCGGAGATGTCGCCGCCACCGGGACGCCGCTCGTGCCCCGGTGGCCGGTGCCGTCGCAGGAAGGCGATCAGGTCGTCGAGGTGATGGGTGCTCACCTCGTCGCGACCGTCCGGGTCGGACAGTGTGGCGCCCTGGTACGGCAGGATCACCAGCCCCTCGCACCACACCGACCCGAGCCGGGCGCCCGCCGCCCGGGAGCGCGCCAGCAGGTCACCGGCGACCCGGGCGTGGTTGCGGATCTTGCGCGCCGGGCTGGGGAACGGCGCACCCCGGGGATACCAGCGTCCGCCGCGAACCTGAACCCTGCCGTGCACCCCTTTGGTGTCGGCCAGGTACACGGCGTGGTCCGCGACGATCGCCAGGTCCACCTCGAACACTGGACGCCCCGGCCCGTACGGCAGCTCGAAGTTGGACACCACGATCCAGTCGTCCGGCGCCTGCTCCCGCAGGTGACGCAGCACCATGCGCTCGGCCTCGTTGGCCGGCTCCCCGATCGGGATGATCCGCGCCATCGCCCCGCTCCCCCATCCTCGCCCCGTGCCCCGCATACGCGATCGCACGGGTATTCCGGCGGCACATGCGCTGACAACTCTGTCGTGAATCACTCTAGGACGCCCCACTGACAACGCGCACAAATCCCGTCACAGAGGGTACGGACGAGAGGGCCGGGCGGCGACGCGGTCCCGTTGACGCGACTGCACGCGCACCATGTGGTCGAGCTCCGCGACGCACGGGCCGCACGCGTACACGTCACCCGTCGCACCGGGCGTGGTCACGGACCCGATCCACAGCACGGCCACACCTTCACGCCGGCAGTACAGCCAGCACGCGCCCGTCACCCAGGCGTTGCCGTCACCGGCCTGTGCCGCCACCGGCCACACGTCCCGCCACGGGCGCTCGACGGACGGGGCGAACATCACGCCGTGGCCCCCTCCTCCCGGCCGGACCGGAGCGCGGCGGCGAGCGCTCGCGCCGCGGCCACGTTGCAGCGCCCCAGATCGATCAGCGCGAGCGGAGCAGACCCGGCACACGAGACGGCGTCGAGTCCGAGGGACGGCAGCGTGACCCCGGCCGCCTTGAGCGCGTCGCGCAACTCCTCACACGCCCGTTCGGCGTCTCGCACGTTGTCCGTGACCATCAGAGAACCTCCCCTCTGCTGCGGGCGTTCGCCCTGGTCAGCCTCGTCCGCATCAGCTCCTCCGCCCGTTCGTGGACGTTCAGCGGCTGTACCTCGCCCGGCACCGCCGTCCACTCCGTACCTCCGCGCTCCGGGCGCAGCCACACCAGTCCGTCCTGGTGGTCCATGACGATTCCGCACCTCTCCTGCCGCACGTCGCGGGCGAGTTCACCGACCGGAAGCCGGGTCGCCTCCAGGTCGGGACGCCCGGCGCGGGAGGAGGCGGGGGCGGCTTCGCGCCGCTTCTCACTGTTCACGCCGTCCAGCGTTCCGGCAGGGCGGCGGTGCGGGCCAGGGTGACGGCGTTCCGAACCGGGCTACGGAACGGCCACCACCTGGCATGTTCTACGTTTCGCGGTCACCATGTCACCGTCCGCGACTACGTTGGTTCGCGGTGCCTATTCCTCCCGGCAGGGCGGAACGGAACGCCGCCACGGCACACAGCGCACGGCAAGGGAGCACCGACCATGACCCAGCCCGCCCGGGACCTCGAACCCGCCCACTCCGCCCGCGACCTGTACGGCGTCGAGCTACGCCGCCAGCGCCAGGCCGCCGGTCTGTCGCTGGACCGGCTGTCCGACATCGTCAACTACAGCAAGACGCACCTGCACGGTGTGGAGACGGGGGAACGGCTTCCCCTGCCGCCGCTCTCGGAAAAGCTGGACGTGGCCTTCGGGACGGGGGAGTTGTTCCAGGGGCTGTGGGGGGTGGTGAAGCGGGAGCACACGCCGAGGCGGTTCGACCATTGTTTGGAGCTGGAGGCGAAGGCGGTGCGGATTCAGGAGTTCTGCGCGGGTGTCGTCCCTGGACTGCTGCAGACCCCGGCATACATGCGGGCACTGTTCACCGAGGGCAACCCCGAGATGCCCCCTACGGAGATCGACGGCTTGGTGGAAGCCCGCCTGGGCCGTCAAGAGATCCTACGGCGCGACAGCCCACCGGACTTCTGGTGGATCCTCGGCGAAGCAGCCCTGCGACAGGCCGTCGGCGGCTCGGCGGTGATGTACGGCCAGCTCGCGGCACTACTCCCCTTGGTACGGTCGCACTGCTCGACGATCCAGATCGCCCCGTTCGAGGTGGGAGCGATGGCCTTGATGAACGGCACCCTCATCCTGCTCACGCTCCCGGACAGCTCCACCACCGTGTACCAAGAAGGACTCGGGTACGGAGAGACATTTGACGACCGGAAAATCGTCCTGCGCCGTGTGCGAGGGTACGATCACATGAAAGCGTGCGCGCTCTCACCGAGGGGGTCCGCGAGGCTTATCGAAGCGACGATGGAGAAGTACCAGCCATGTCAGTCACCTCACCCCTGAGCACCGCCCGCTGGCGCAAGTCCTCCTACAGCGGGAACGAACAGGGGGATGCCTGTGTGGAGGTTTGTGACGACCTCCCCGGTGCTGTACCTGTCCGTGACAGCAAGGCCACGACCGGCCCTGTCCTGTTGCTGAACGCCACCGCTTGGGTACCGTTCGTCGACGGCATCAAGGGTGGTTCCTTGTAGGACGGTTACACGGAGCAGGTCCTGGTGGTGTTCCAGAACCCGCTCCGGAACAAGGAGCACGGCTGGCCGCTCAGCCCGACACAGCCTCCTCCAGCTTCACCAACGCCAGGTCCTCCTTGCGGTCGGCTTCGTCACGCTTCTTGTACGCGGCGCGGACGGTGGTGGCGATGCGCTCGCGGTCCGGCTGAGTGAGGACAGGGACGGGGACGCTCTTGCGCAGCTCCTCGTGAAGGTCCTGCTGTTTGCCGCCGACGGACATGGACCTGAGGAGCCGGAACACCGGCTCCGACCGGAGCAACGCAAACAAATAGGCTCCTGAGAAACGCGGATCACCGGGCAGGACACGCAGGAAGTGCTGACTGTACGCGTGGTCGAGCCAGGAACCGGTCACCAGGAACGGCCGGCAGAACACCTCATTCTCGCCGAGCGTTCCCTGCGCCGCGATCATCACTGTTTCGTCCGAAGCGAAGATGCCCGGCGGTGCCTGATCCGGGCTGATCCAGCGTCCCTCCGGTCGCAGCCAGAACGCCTGACGCTGACCAATAAGTCGAACGGCTCCGTGACCGGGCTCCGCGTCAATGCGCTTGAACCGCACCCCTGACCCCAGCACGCCGCCCTCACAAACCTCCCCCAACGACACACACTCCCGCTCCCTCAACCGGTCCAGAATCCGCCTCGCCCTCGGCTGGAAGTTGAGTGCCCGCAAACTGGTCGCCGTGACACCTCGGTGATCGAATCCCAGGTCACGCCCCTGCTCGTGCCACCGAAGATCCAGCAGCTCCTCGATCCCGGCCGTACGGAAGAGGTCCCGCGTCGCTGCCTCCAGTCCCGCCTGGAATTCCGCCCTCAAGTCGGCCGCACCCTGGACAAGTTCGTGGATCTCGTTCTCCACGGCGTCCCCGAAGCGCGGCACCGGCAGGTTCTGGATGTGGTGCGGCTCGATGTGCTTGACGGCCGACCCGTACACCTTGCCCTTGACGAGTGCCTCTCCGAACCGGCTCGCCAGGAAGGCGTACAGGTACCCCGACTGGATCCGGTCAGCGTCCGGCACGACCTTGAGCACGTCCTGCGACGACCAGTAGCCGTCCATGTCCGGGCGGACGTACGACCGCCGACCGGCGTTGAACCCCGAGCAGGAGATCAACGTCATGCCCGGTTCCAGCTTCAAATAGCTCAGCTGCCGCGACAGTGCGTCGCTCTTCCGCAGCCGGGGCAGCGCACCGAAGTCGGCGATCAGCATGTCTTTGCTGCCGACGAACGGCACGCTGTGATCGGGGTCGGTGAGATACACCCGTTTGAACTGCGGCCCGTTATAGAGACCCCCGGCATGCCCCGCCGTGACGTCCTTCAACGGAACCGTCTCTCCAGGCAGACGCTCCAACAAGCGCTGTGTGGCAAAGGCCCCAGACAGATAGGGCCTGGCGTCGAGTCGGAGCCCTTGCCGATCGAACCACCCCCGCCGCGCCGGATTCCCGGTTTCGGCGACCTTCACGCCGTCTCCCCCTTCCGCCACGGAAGCTCGTGCCCGTACTCCTTGAGGAACCTCTGGTACTCGTCGTGGACGTTGGGCCGGTCGTAGTCCTCAGGCCGCTCCCGCAGGTCCATCAGGTCGTTGTCGACGACCTTGTTCCGCACCTTGATCCGTCGCGGGATGACGACGCTCTTGACGTAGATGTCGTCGTCCTCGTACTCGTCGCGCCACTCGTACTCGCCGCGGGCATTGCGTACATGGAGCTGGTTCCCGCGCCGGTCCATGCCGGCCTTCTCTACGACTGCCATGAAAACCGGGTAGTTCCCGCTTCCGTGCAACCGCTCCTCGGCCTTCTCCCGTTCGGTCTTCTTCCGCAGGAAGAGCATGGTCGTGAGGATGTTGACGCCGGCACCCACCACGAACGGCTCGATGGGCAGTTCGACGCTGGCCATGACCCAGCACTCGTCGAGGATGTACCGCCGTACGGCCTCGTCGTCGGGGCCCGGGTTGGAGAGGATGCCGTTGGGCAGGACGATGCCCATCCGGCCCCCCTCCTTGAGCCACTCCACGCACTTCTGCACAAACAGCCGCTCGGGCGGGAGAGAGGAGGCGTCCTTGCCCTGCTTGAGCGAGCCGTCCACCTTGTCCCGGCTCCAGTCGTAGGCGACGCTCTTGGGCTTCCTTACGCCGGACTCGTCTACCCGGAACAGCTCCAGCGTCGGACCGGTGACCGGGATGTCGGTACCGAAGGGCGGGTTGGTGAGAAGGACATCGACCTGGCCGGGGTGGATGCGGTCGCGGTGCTTCATCGCCGCCTGGTAGCCGGGCTGGTGCTGTCCCATGCGAGGGAACTGAAGGGAGTCCACCTGGAAGGTGTTGCCCTTCTCCTCAGTCAGCATCATGACGCCGAAGGAGGCGGCCCGTGTCAGGAACGGGTCGAAGTCAAGGCCGAAGACCCGGTCGCGCGCATACCGGGCGAGGTCCGGGCGGTGCTCGGTCTCCAGCTCGGCCTTCCGCTTCGCGGACAGGCCGCGCCCGAAGTTCGGCATCCACTCGCGGTGGAGCACATGCAGCAGGGTCTCCCGCAGGAAGCCGCCGGTACCGCAACAGGGGTCGAGAACGGTCTCGTCGAGTTGCGGATCGAGCAGTTCGACCATGAAGCGGGTGGCGACGTTCGGGGTGAAGTACTGTCCGCGGTCGCCGCGCAGGTTCTCGCCGACGAGTTCCTGATAGGCGGTGCCCAGTGCGTCGAGCGAGGTGCCGTGCAGGGTGTAGGTGGACAGTTCACCAGTGATAAAGGTGAGCGCGGCGTCGTTGAGGGTGAGCCGGTCGTACTCGGTGAACTGGTCCGGATGCGCCCGCTTGACCTCCGTGAAGAGATCCTTCACGCGCTGAGCCACGGCAGGGCTTCCCGCGTCTTCCTTGGCGAGGGCGGCCAGCTCCGACGTGTCGACGTAGAACTTCGGGTCGTTTCCCTGCTCGCGCATGAGCTTCTCGTCGTGCAGCTTGGCGAACAGGACGTAGAGGAATTGCCAGAATGCGGCGTCCTTGGGCAGACCCTCGTTACCGTGGATGAAGTCGTGGCAGCGGCGGAACGCGAACCGCAGCATCGTCTCGTCGGCGCTGCGCATGATGCCGAGCGACGAGAGGTTGCCCTGGACGTCGAAGAGGGTGGCGTCGCCGCGCGGCCAGTTGGCCAGCGGAAGGTACTCGTCCTCGAAGCGGTTCGGGTCCCGGCGGATGAAGTAGAGGTCCTTGTCGTCCGTCCACATCCCGTACAGGCACTCGGGGCCGGCCGCGTGCATCAGGTCGGCGACCTCGTCGACCTGCTCCTTGGCCCGTGCGAAGGTGCGGATCTTGGATACGGTACGGCTGTCGCTGGGACGCGGCTTGATGACCACGATCCGGCGGATGTCCTCCCGCTTCGGCTCCTCGCCCTCCGGGATCGAGCCGTGCTCGAAGATCGCGATACTCACGCGCTTGCGCGACTTGCGGCCCGTCTTCCGGTTCTCCACCTGGAGCGGGAAGTCGGCCCGCATGTCGCGCGGGTCGATACCGTACTGGTAGACGAGCGCGCGGGCGATGCGCTGCCGCACCTCCTCCATCGGGGTGTGCTTGACGACCTTGTCGCCGCCGGAGATGTAGTCGAAGATCTCGTCGTCCTGGAGCTTGCGCGGCTCCGCGCCCTCCTCCGGCGCCGACTGCGCGCGCCCCTTGTCGGGCGTCTTCCGTGTCGCCTTGGCCGACGGCGCCAGCCTTCGCTGCCCCTCTCCGGGGATGTCGAAGCCCAGCTGTTCCTCACCCATTGTCTCCGCGCCCACCTTGTTCCGTATTGCCACGTTTCACACAACCCGCTACACGCGGGCGGCACCGCCCAAGAGTAGGACAGCGCGGAACCGGTTCCTCACCGCTCCGCGCCGACCACCCGCCGTCACCGCGGCCGATCAGTCACCGGTCTCTGCCGCGACCCGCGCACCGCGCGCGATCTCGACCAGCGAACCGACCTCCGGAACGTGCCAGTGCAAGGTGCCCTGGACCTGCTGATCATTGCCCATTGCCATCCGGCGCATCTGGCGCACCAGGGTCGAGGGGGCGTATGCCTTGCCGTCCACACTCCACACGAGCGGCTTGGTCTTGTTGTCCTGCCAGGTGGCCCGCGCCCTTCGCGGATCCTCCTCGATCCACCGCGGCAACTGCCGACGCTCCGGACCGGTGACCGGACGGAACTCCAGGACGGTCCCGGCCTGGATCCGGCCCGCATCGACAATCACACGCACCGCGTTGGTCAGCCGGCCAGCGCCGGACTCCTGGTCCAGCCTGGAGCCAGCGTCACTGGGCGGTTCCTCATCGCCCAGTACTCGGCCGTACAGACCGTCGGCCACGAGCGTGGCACGGTCCTCCGCCTTGACCGCCGTACCCAATTGGCTGTTCCGGCCGTAGGCGCCATCGATGACGATCACCATCCAGGCGAGGGCCCGCCGCACCCGGTCCGGCACCCCGGCCAGGCGAGCTTCCCACGCCACGTTCGCCTCGTCGCTCTCGTCGTCGATGTCCGCGGTGTCCGTCGCGCGGTAGAGAACGTGAGTGAGCAGTAGGTCACCGTAGGAGGCGGCCCCCGCCAGTCGGCCCACGGCACTCTCCTTCTCCCGTTCCAGGGACTCCCGCACCTTGCGCAGCAGCCGGACACACCGCCACACCCGGTGGGCGGTCGGCCGCTGCCCGAAGAGCTGCCGGTAGTAGCGGTCCCCCCAAAGAGTTGAGGCGTCCCGCTTGGCCTGAGCTGCGAGCTCGGGAGAGTGGACAGCAGCGAGGGCGATCGCTGCCTCCTCCATGGTGCAGCCCTCCTCGGACGCGGGGTCGGGCTCTCCTCGCTTGATCACATATTGGAGACCCAGTGAGAGCGCGAAGTCATGCCGGAGGTCGAACTGCTCCGGTCTGCGCGACCGGAAGTCCCGCTCCTGGGTGGGGTTCTGCGTATTGGCGGCCACCGTGACACGGTCGCCGAAGTCCTCGGGGCAGTCCTCCAGGGAGATGATCCGCACCAGGAGCCGCCCGAGGGAGGCCTTGCCTGGCTTCTGGCGCATGGCCCGGTGCACCGCACTCACCGTCTGCGCACCGTTGATGAGGCTGGCGCCCTCCAGCCTGAAGCCGGCACCGGCCCCTGCAACCGGGGCACCCTTGCCATGCTTCCGAATCCGGTCGCACAGCAGCGTGATCCCGTTGCTCAGGTACCAGAAGTGCTCGGGCTCCTTGACCAGGGTGGCGCGAATTTTGTCGTTGACGTCGCTGAGGTCGAGGGCATCGCGGATGTTGCGCGCAGTGAGATGGCGTCCGTGCTCGTCGTACCACCCGGCAATCGCCTCCGCCGAAACCGTCCCGTAGTAGGCGGTGTACGGAGACTCGATCTTGCCGACGCCGTCGACCTGCATGTCCAGGTCGACCTTACGCTCGGCGTGCTCGCCCAGAATCTCCCGGTGCAGGTCGCGAAGGTTGACGACCTTGTACTCCACGAGGTCGTCATCCAGGTTGTGCTTGTCCACCACCTCATTGAGGAAGCTCTTTGTGTTCTGGTGCAGATCGGTGCCGGTCACGAGGGCCAGCACCACGGTCACCTTGGGGGAGGGGCTGTTGAGGGCGGCGTCTATGGCGGCCGAATGCCGGTCGATCTTGCTGCCGAAGCGGTGGAACTCCAGTTCCAGCAGATAGTCGAGCCCCCGCATCACCGCGGCGGCGTCATGCTCGCCGAAGCCGGCTTCGCCCTTGTCACTCCACTTCGCCTGCACCAGCGTGACGTGCTGCCGGTCGCCCCGCTGCTGCACGGCGACCGCATCGACACCTTTGTCCGTGGAGCTGTCGATCACGGAACGGGCGGCCTCTTCGTCGGAGCACGCTGCCTCGATCTTGACCGCCAGGGCGGCCACCGCCCTGCTGAGGAACATCTGCTCCTCGTCCGGGCGCCCTGCGACATCATCCATGTCGACCAACGGCCGGAAACGCTCTATCAGCTTTTTCCGCAGATTCCGGACCTGGACCGGGTACGCCACGGACTCCCCCTGGATTCTCGGGTTCGGCAGACAACGCTTCGTTCCGAGAAGCGCCGCGACGAGGCTATCCCGACAGTCCACCCATGTTCCTTCCGGTTCTACGGAACGACTTGGGCCTCCAACCGGCAGCACAGGGAGCCTGACCACTTCATAGATGAATCACTCACAAGTGAAATCTTGTGACACCATGCATGCATGACTCAGATCGCCATCAGCGCCGCCCGTTCTCAACTCGGCGACCTCGTGCGCCGCGCCGCCCACGGCCGCGAGACCATCGCCCTCACCGACCACGGGCACGTGGCTGCCCTTCTGGTATCGCCGCAGGTGATAGAGGATCTGGAGGACGCGCTGGCAGTGGCGGACTATCAGCGACGCAAGGCGGAGGGGACGCTCGGAGAAGGCATCCCCATGGCCGAGGTGCGCAGGCGGCTGGGGCTCGAGCAGAAGTGACCTACGAGATCAACTTCGAGCCACAGGCTCTCAACGCCGCCGCTCGGTTCCTTGAGGACGACCCGAGCGGTCTCACCGTGGTACTGGACACCATCGACAAATTGGCGGAGGACCCCCGACCCGTCGGTTCGGTTCCGTACGGATCAGGCGACATTCGGCGGCTGCGTATCGGCGAGTACCGGGTTCTCTACGCCATCGACGTCGCCGTCATTCGCATCCTGGTGACCCACCTCGGTCGAACCGCCTGACCCCGCCGGGCCGGTACCGTCAGCGCAGCAGTTCCGTCACCTGCCCCAGCACCGGCACGCTGCCGAGGGACTGGGCCTGGGCGACCGGTCCCGTCAGGGCCGTCGAGGTCAGGGGCTGGAAGTCGGCGACCTTGGTGCCGACGCCGTTGTCCAGCGGGTCGACGCCGGTGCCGGCCAGGGGGTTGGGCTTGAGGTCGGCGACCGGGCCGGTTACGTAACCGACGATGCCGGTCACGGCCTGGACGCCCGCCTGCGGGTCGATGTCGCCCAGCGAGGTGGGGCGGGTGTGGGCCAGGCCGGCGATCGTGTCGCCGCCGCCGTCCGCCGCGGAGGCCGACGCCGCTCCTGCGGCCAGGGCGGCCCCGGCGGTCGCGAGGGCGACCAGGGCGCGCTGTGCGTGCGGGGTGCGGGGGGACGCGTGTCGGGCCATCGCTGCTGCCACCTCTTGGTGTGGATTGCTACGGACTGCCCTGTTAACAGCGCACACCGTGATCAGGTCACCGCACAGCGCCATCGAGATGTGACGCCCGCTGCAAAGTCCACCCGCGGGGTCTACGACAGCCGTTCGATGCCTCAGACTGGTGTCCCGTGAGCTCCCATCCGCCCATACCGACGCGAGTCGTGCTGCTCTGCGGCCCCTCCGGCTCCGGCAAGTCCCTCCTCGCCGCGCACTCCGGCCTCCCGGTGCTGCGTCTCGACGACTTCTACAAGGAGGGCACCGACCCGACGCTGCCGACGGTGCCCCAGAGTTCCGACATCGACTGGGACCACCCGGCGTCCTGGGACGCGGACGCGGCCCTCGCCGCCATCGGGGAGCTGTGCCGCACGGGACGCGCCGACGTGCCCGTCTACGACATCTCGATGAGCGCCCGCACCGGCGAGGAGTCCGTCGACATCGGGCGGACGCCGCTGTTCCTCGCGGAGGGCATCTTCGCCGCGGAACTGGTGGACCGCTGCCGGGAACTGGGCGTGCTGGCCGACGCGCTGTGCCTGAGCCGGGGCCCGCTGACGACCTTCCGCCGCCGGTTCCTGCGGGACCTGCGCGAGAGCCGCAAGTCGGTGCCGTTCCTGCTGCGCAGGGGCTGGCGGCTGATGCGGCAGGAACGGTCGGTCATCGCCCGGCAGTCCGCCCTCGGCGCCCACGTGTGCGACCGGGACGAGGCGATGGGCCGCCTGGCCGCCGCGGCGGCGGGCCGGTGCGCCACCAGCCGTACGACCGTGTAACGCCGGCCGTACTCGTACCCGCACGCAGACGCGGAAGCGGGACTGGACGGACCCCCCGGCCCTCCAGTCCCGCTCCCTTTCCACTCCCCCGTGGATCCCCCGTGATCCCCGTCCCCCGTTGTTCCCCCGTGTCCCCCGTGGTGCTTCCCCGTGAGTAAGAGTCCGGGTCCCGCCCCCTGATACACCCCGGCTCGAACTTTTTTCACGGGGCCCCCGCCCCCTGCCCTCAGGCGACCAGTTCGCCGAAGGCGTCCTCACGGTCACGGCCGAAGCTGAGGACCTCGTCCTCGCGCAGCCGGCGGAGCGACCGCCAGATGCTGGACTTCACCGTGCCGACGCTGATGTCGAGGATGTCCGCGATCTCCGGGTCCGTACGGCCCTCGTAGTAGCGCAGGACCAGCATGGTGCGCTGGAGTTCGGGGAGCCGGGCCAGCGCCTGCCACAGGACCGTGCGCAGTTCGGTGCCGCGCATGGCGTCCGTGTCGCCGGGCGTCTCCGGCAGTTCCTCGGTCGGGTACTCGTTGAGCTTGCGGCGCCGCCAGGCGCTGATGTGCAGGTTGGTCATGGTGCGGCGGAGGTATCCCCCGACCGCCGCCTTGTCGCTGATGCGGTCCCACGCCCGGTAGGTCGAGAACAGCGCGCTCTGCAGCAGGTCCTCGGCCTCGAAGCGGTCGCCGGTCAGGTGGTAGGCGGTCGCGTACAGGGAGGAGCGGCGCTCCTGGACGTAGGCGGTGAACTCCGCCTCCGACAGGGAACGTCGCTCCCCCCGGTCCCCCGTGCTCCCCGTTTCCCCCGTGTTCGCGTCAACCACCGTCATGTACGCGGTGTGCTGACGCCCGGTGCCGCGAGCGCACCCCCGCCCGCTCACGGCACCGGACTTCTCGGAACCCCGGTGTGCGTGCACGTCGTGCAGACGCGTGAGCACTGCGCTGGTGTTGGTGCCCTTCAGCGTGTTCATCTCGCGCCCCCCGTCGTGGACTGCCGGTTGCTTGTGACGAAAAGCTTGCCCCGGTCACTTCATGGCCGTGTCCGCCGACTGTCACAGAGCTGTCACAGGGGTTCGTCACCGTCGCGGCACCATTCCTTCACAGGGTCCGGCGGCGTGGTCGGGCCCCAACCGCACCCACAGGTCGAACACGCACCCCCTCATGGGCCAGAATGAGCGCGTGCCTTCCCTGTTGCTGATCGAGGACGACGACGCCATCCGCACGGCCCTGGAGCTCTCCCTGACCCGCCAGGGCCACCGGGTGGCCACCGCTGCCAGTGGTGAGGACGGTCTGAAGCTGCTGCGCGAGCAGCGGCCGGACCTGATCGTGCTGGACGTGATGCTGCCCGGCATCGACGGCTTCGAGGTGTGCCGTCGCATCCGGCGCACCGACCAGCTGCCGATCATCCTGCTGACCGCGCGCAACGACGACATCGACGTGGTCGTCGGTCTCGAGTCGGGCGCCGACGACTACGTCGTCAAACCCGTCCAGGGCCGGGTCCTGGACGCCCGGATCCGGGCCGTACTGCGGCGCGGGGAACGGGAGTCCACCGACTCGGCGAGCTTCGGCAGCCTGGTCATCGACCGTTCGGCGATGACCGTGACGAAGAACGGCGAGGACCTCCAGCTGACGCCGACCGAGCTGCGGCTGCTGCTCGAACTGAGCCGGCGGCCCGGACAGGCGCTGTCCCGGCAGCAGTTGCTGCGGCTGGTGTGGGAACACGACTACCTCGGCGACTCCCGGCTGGTGGACGCGTGCGTCCAGCGGCTGCGCGCCAAGGTCGAGGACGTGCCGTCGTCCCCGACCCTGATCCGTACCGTCCGGGGTGTCGGCTACCGGCTGGATCCGCCTCAGTGACCAAGGAACACCCAGGGGGTAACCGCGGCCTGGCCGCGGCTCGCAAGGGAGTCTGGTCCGGGCTGCGCTTCACCAGCCTGCGCCTCAGGCTCGTCCTCGTCTTCGGTCTGGTCGCGCTCACCGCCGCCGTGTCCGCGTCCGGCATCGCGTACTGGCTCAACCGCGAGGCGGTGCTCACCCGCACCCAGGACGCCGTACTGCGCGACTTCGAGCAGGAGATGCAGAGCCGGGCGGGGGCGTTGCCCGAGCACCCCACGCAGGACGAGTTGCAGCACACCGCGGGGCAGATGGCCAACAGCAGCCAGCGGTTCACGGTGCTGCTGGTCGCCGAGAGCGCCGACGGCGGGGCCGTGTACGGCAGTTCGGGGGGCCTGGGCGGCTTCGCGCTGGCCGACGTGCCCGAGTCGTTGCGCGCCGCGGTGAACAAGGAGCAGAAACTCACCTCCGCCAACAAGCACCCGTA
Organism: Streptomyces sp. CCM_MD2014; assembly: GCF_000772045.1. Taxonomy (GTDB): domain Bacteria; phylum Actinomycetota; class Actinomycetes; order Streptomycetales; family Streptomycetaceae; genus Streptomyces; species Streptomyces salinarius. Next base: position 3,364,924 of record NZ_CP009754.1, read on the forward strand.
CCACCTGTACTGGCAGCGCATCACCGACGACGGCACCCCGTACCTGGTGGCCGGGACGAAGGTGATCGGCGGCGGACCGACCGGCTACATGCTCAAGTCCCTGGAGCCGGAGGCCAAGGACCTGAACTCGCTCGCCTGGTCGCTGGGGATCGCCACCGGGCTGGCCCTGCTCGGTTCCGCCCTGCTCGCGCAGGCCCTGGCGACGACCGTGCTGAAGCCGGTGCACCGGCTCGGGGTCGCGGCGCGGCGCCTGGGCGAGGGGAAGCTGGACACCCGGCTGCGCGTGTCCGGCACCGACGAACTGGCGGACCTGTCCCGTACGTTCAACAACGCCGCCGAGAACCTGGAGAAGCGGGTCGCGGACATGGCGGACCGGGAGCAGGCCTCGCGGCGCTTCGTCGCGGACATGAGTCACGAACTGCGCACGCCGCTGACGGCGCTCACCGCGGTGACGGAGGTGCTGGAGGAGGAGCTGGAGTACGCGGGTGAGGGCGACGGCGAGGGCGGGAGCTTCGACCCGATGGTCGAGCCCGCCGTACGGCTGGTGGTGAGCGAGACGCGGCGGCTGAACGACCTGGTGGAGAACCTGATGGAGGTCACCCGCTTCGACGCGGGCACCGCCCGGCTGGTCCTGGACGACGTGGACGTCGCCGACCAGATCACCGCGTGCATCGACGCCCGGGCCTGGCTGGACGCCGTCGACCTGGACGCCGAGCGGGGCATCCACGCCCGCCTGGACCCGCGCCGCCTGGACGTCATCCTCGCCAACCTGATCGGCAACGCGCTCAAGCACGGCGGGTCGCCGGTCAGGGTGTCGGTGACGCGGGCGGACGACGAGATCGTCATCCGGGTGCGGGACAACGGTCCCGGCATCCCCGAGGACGTCCTGCCGCACGTCTTCGACCGCTTCTACAAGGCGAGCGCCTCCCGGCCGCGCTCCGAGGGCAGCGGGCTCGGCCTGTCCATCGCCCTGGAGAACGCGCACATCCACGGCGGCGAGATATCCGCCGAGAACGCCCCGGAGGGCGGGGCGGTCTTCACGCTGCGGCTGCCGCAGGACCCGTCCCCGCCCGCCGGGGAGGACCGCGAGGGCACCGAGGACCAGGGCAAGGACGCGAAGGGACAGGTCTGATGACCGTACGCCGGCTGCCGGCCCTGACCGGGCTCGGAGTACTGGCCGTGCTGCTGACCGGGTGCGGCATCCGCGCCACCGAGGTGCCCACGGACTACGGTCCCGCGCCCTCCCGGGTGCGCTGCTCGCTCGCCGAGTCGGACGTGTCGACGCGGACCACCCCCGGGCTGCCGGCGCGGGTGTTCCTGCTGTGCGGCTCCTCGCTGGTGGCCGTGGACCGCACGGTGCGGGTGCCGGACGGCGCGTCGGACTCCGGCCGGCGCGTGCTGGTGGCCCAGGGGCTGCTGAACGAGCTGGCGGAGCAGCCGTCGGCCGCGGAGAAGGAGGCCGGGTACACGTCGGACGTACGCCGCGGGATCACCGTGACGGGACCGCGCTCCGGCGACCCGGAGGACACGCTGCGGCTGAGCACCGATCCCGACGACCTCACCTCGTACGCCCTCGCGCAGGTCGTGTGCACCTTCTCCGACTCCGCCGCGGCCGAGGGCGACGGCTCGGTGGTGCTGGCCGGCCCGGCCGACCGGTCCGCCCGCCGCTACACCTGCACGGACGAGGTCCGGGCCCGTCCCGGCAGCAACGAACCACCGGCCGACGGGGTCACGACCGGCTGACGTCCGGCCGGGCGGGCGGTGCCCGCACGAGGGACGGGAAGAGGGCCGTGCGGGACCGGATCGGGGCCGGGTAGCCCGTACGAGGGGCGTGTGGCGCAAGCCTCACCCTTGCGGAGCAGGGGGCCGGAACCGTGCGCGGTGCGGGCCGCGTCTAGGGGGACGTGCAGCGTCATGGGTTCCTCGGCGGCAGCGCCGCGCTCCGCATCCGTGTGACGGGAGGCGTTCTCCTCGTCGCGCATCTCGCGTTCGTCGCCTGGTACGCGCTGCGGCCGCTCGACGTTCCCTGGGTGCTGCCTCCCAATCTCGAACCCCTCGCCGGCATCCGTGCCGACCTGACGCTGGGCGGAGTCCAGGCCGTGCGCTCGCTCGCCGGAGGGCTGGCGCTGCTGGCCCCGCTGGGGGTACTGCTGCCGATGGCCGGCGGCCGGCTGACCGTCTCACCGCTGGCGTCCGTGCTGCGCACCACGGCCGCGGCCGCCCTGCTGTCGGTGGGCATCGAGCTGCTGCAGACCGGGGTGCCCGGTCAGGTCGTGGACATCGACTCGGTGCTGCTGAACACGGTGGGCGTGGCCCTCGCGCACCTCGTCGTCGTCCCCGCGGGCCGGGCCCGGCTCCGTCGCCGGTACCGGCGGGACGGGCGGGAGGACGTACCTCAGGAGGAGCCCGCTCAGGGTCGGACCCCGACGATTCCCAGGGTCGGTATCGCCCCGTAGAGCGACGCTTTGTTCCGTTCGTCTCCGTAGCGTGGAGGGCAGATGAAGGGGAAGCCGGAGGGCAGCCCCACCCAGACGCTCACGAAGGAGCCGCGATGTCCCGCCTCGCCCGCCCCACCCACGGCCGCATGATCGGCGGAGTGTGCGCCGCGCTGGCCCGGCGCTTCGGCACCTCGGCCGGCACGATGCGGGTGATCTTCCTGGTCTCCTGCCTGCTGCCCGGCCCGCAGTTCCTGCTCTACCTGGCCCTGTGGATCCTGCTCCCGTCCGAGGAGAAGGCCGCCCGCACGGCCTGGTGAAAGACGTACCTCCCCTCTGGTACGCCGAAGGGGCGCACCCGGCGACACCGGGCGCGCCCCTTCGGCGCATGGGGGAGGCGCGGGGTCAGCCGCCGATCGGCAGACCGTTGACCGGCAGGCCCTGGGTGGGCAGGCCCTTCAGCGGCACTCCGCCGAGCAGCTTGGCGACCGGCTCGGTCGGGCCCTCGGCGAGCTGCTCGGCGACGACCTGCTCGACGACCGGCTGCGCGACGGTCAGACCGGTGCCGGCGATCCTGCGGCCCTGCTCCAGCGCGTTGCCCGCGCCGGGCGCCACCTGGGAGACGGTCTCCGCGGGGAGGGTGCGGGCGACGGAGTCCACCGTCTGCGCGGTGTCCGGGAGCTCGGGGGCCGCGGTGGCCGCGCCGGCGCCGGCGGCGGCGAAGGCGGCACCGAGGGCGGCGACACCGAGGGTCTTGGCAGCAGACTGCTTCATGGAAATGCGTCCTCGTAATGGGGTGACGGGGATGTGAGCGGTGCTCGACCGTAAACACGCTTCACCCCCCGCGGCAAACATCGAAATGCGGACGGATTGTGAACGCCTGTCCGCGTTTCCGTATTACCGTCGCCTCCTGGTCACCCCTCCCTGTCCGCATTTCCGCTGGTGGAGGCCGTCTGCTGGAACAGCCATTCGGATTTCAGCTCCGCGTATCCGGGCTTGATGACGTCATTGATCATGGCCAGTCGTTCATCGAAAGGAATGAACGCTGATTTCATCGCATTGACGGAGAACCACTGCATGTCGTCGAGCGTGTAACCGAAGGCCTCGACAAGGTGCTCGAATTCGCGGCTCATGCCGGTGTGGGACATCAGCCGGTTGTCGGTGTTGACGGTGGCCCGGAAGTGCAGCCGGCGCAGCAGCCCGATGGGGTGCTCGGCATAGGAGTCGGCGGCGCCGGTCTGGAGGTTGGAGCTGGGGCACAGCTCCAGCGGGATCCGCTTGTCCCGGACGTAGGAGGCGAGCCGTCCGAGCTTGACCGAGCCGTCCTCGTGGACCTGGATGTCGTCGATGATGCGCACCCCGTGTCCGAGCCGGTCGGCGCCGCACCACTGCAGGGCCTGCCAGATGGACGGCAGCCCGAAGGCCTCGCCGGCGTGGATGGTGAAGTGGTTGTTCTCCCGCTTCAGGTACTCGAAGGCGTCCAGGTGCCGGGTGGGCGGGTAGCCGGCCTCGGCGCCCGCGATGTCGAAGCCGACGACGCCGAGATCGCGGTAGCGGTTGGCGAGTTCGGCGATCTCCAGGGAGCGGGCGGCGTGCCGCATGGCGGTGAGCAGGGCGCCGACCCGGATGCGGTGGCCGTTCTCCCGGGCGCGCCGCTCCCCTTGCCGGAAGCCCTCGTTGACGGCCTCGACGACCTCTTCGAGCGTCAGCCCCTTCTCCAGGTGCTGCTCGGGCGCGTACCGCACCTCGGCGTAGACGACGCCGTCCTCGGCGAGGTCCTCGGCGCACTCGGCGGCGACCCGGGCCAGGGCGTCGCGGGTCTGCATGACGCCGACGGTGTGGGAGAAGGTCTCCAGGTACCGCTCGAGGGACCCGGAGTCGGCGGCCTGCCGGAACCAGGTGCCGAGCCGGTCGGCGTCGGTTTCCGGGAGGTCCGGGTAACCGGTCTCGCGGGCGAGTTCGACGACCGTGCCGGGACGCAGCCCGCCGTCGAGATGGTCGTGCAGCAGAACCTTGGGCGCCCGGCGGATGCGGTCCGGCGACGGTGTCTTGGAGACCGTCGCGGTCTTCGCCGCGGCGCTCTTCTCGGTGCTCTGGCTCGTCATTTCCGCACTCTAACTCCTACGCGCGTAGAACACCGGGCGAATGCACGGACCCGCACGGATCCTGATGGGTCTCGACGGATCCGGACGGCCCCTCATGGATCCCGATGGATCCGGGCGCCCCCTCATGGATCCGCACGGCCCCGAGGGACGCGACGCGTTCCGGCCAGGCGGCCGGATTCGATGCCGCGGGCGGTGTACGGACTCCCCGATATGTAACGGTGACTGCGCGGACGGGTTCCGTACACCCGGTCTTCTGAGAATCTGCTCCCATGGCACAGCAAGCGACGCCGGTCCGTCGGGCCCGGCTGGGGCGGACGCTCGGTCCGGAGGGGACGGCGGTGAGCGGTGTGGTGCTGCTGCTCCCCGGGGGCGAGGAGGTCTCCGACCGCAGGCCCTCCGCGCTGCTCGCGGCCGCGTCCGTACGCGCGTTGGGGCGCCGGCTGGCACGCGCGGGCCGGGAGGAGGGGCTGGCCACGCACGTCGTGCACTACCGCTACCGCGGCTGGAACGGCGCCGAGGCGCACCTCGCCCGGGACGCCGAATGGGCCGCCGACGAGGCGGTCCGGCGCTACGGCGACGTGCCCCTGTGCCTGCTCGGCACCGGTATGGGCGGCCGGGCGGCGCTGCGTGCGGCCGGGCACGAGGCCGTCAACTCGGTGCTGGCGGTCGCCCCTTGGCTGCCGGAGGACGACGTCGCCGCGCCACCCGAACCGGTGAAACAGCTCGCCGGGCGGCAGGTGCTGATCGTGCACGGCACGAACGACGGGCACAGCGACCCGGAGCTGTCGTTCCGGCTCGCCTCGCGGGCGAAGAAGGCGAACCGTGCCGTGTGCCGGTTCGAGGTGCACTCCGACGGCCACGGGCTGCGCCAGTACCGGGACGAGGTCGCCGCGCTGGCGGAGGACTTCGTGATGGGCGTGCTCTTCGGGAGGTCCTTCTCGCGCCCGGTGGAGGACGCCCTGGCCGCTCCCCCGCCGCTGGGACTGCGGATGCCGTTGGCGGCGGGGTTCGGCAAGTCGCTGCGACGGTAGCGCGCGTCCGCCCCGGCGCGGGAGGCTCAGGACGGCAGCAGGCTGCCCCGCCGGGACAGCAGGAACTTCTTGAACGCCGCCACGGGTGGCGTGTCCGTGCGCCCCGCCAGCCAGGCCACGCCGATCTCGCGGGCGGCGCGCGGGGCCGTGACCGTCAGTTCGACCACGCCGGGGCGGGGCACGGCGGGCGGCGGCAGCAGGGCGACGCCGAGTCCTGCCGCGACCAGGCCGCGCAGCGTCTCCGCCTCCTCGCCCTCGAAGGCGACCCTGGGCCGGAAACCGGCCTCCTTGCACAGGGCGTCGGTGATGCGGCGCAGGCCGTAGCCGGGCTCCAGGGTCACGAAGTTCTCGTCGGCGGCCTCGGCGAGGCGGATGCGCCTGCGGCCGGCCAGGGCGTGGTCGGCCGGGACGACCAGGCGCAGTTTCTGCTCGTCGAGGCGGCGGGCGACCAGGTCGGGGGCGTCGGGCACCGGGGAGGTCAGGCACAGGTCCAACTCGCCGGCGCGCAGCCGCTCCAGCATGGCCTCGCCGTAGTTCTGCACCAGGCTGAAGCGGACGCGGGGGTGGTCGGCGCGGAAGGCGTGCAGCAGACCGGGGACGGTCTCGGCGCCCATGGTGTGCAGGAAGCCGAAGGCGACCTTGCCGGTGGCCGGGTCGGCATCGGCGCGGACCTCGTCGGCGGCGCGCTCGACCTCGGCGAGGGCGCGTTCCACGGAGCCGAGGAAGGTGCGCCCGGCGACGGTCAGCGCGAGGGTGCGGCCGCGGCGCACGAACAGGTCGACGCCGAGGTCCTCCTCCAGGCGGACGAGGGCGCGCGAGAGGGTCGACTGGGGGACGTTCATCTCCTGCGCGGCCCGGGTGACGTGCTCGGTGCGGGCCACGCCGGCGAAGTGCGCGAGGCGGGGCGCGAGCAGCGCCACGATGTCTTCCGTGTCACCGGAGGGTGACAGGCGGGGCCGTGAGCTTTGCTGATGCAGCATGGGAACGATTATGGCCATTCCATGCATTGGACGGATGAGTGAGGGCCTTCGTATCGTCGTGTCATGACTCCCGCCGATACCGGGGCGTCCACGGACGTGGACGCCGCATCCGCCGCCTCCGCCGTCCCCGACCCCGTCGAATCCCCCGACTCGCGCATGGCCCCGGGCGGCCCCGGCTACCGCCGGATGAGTTTCGCGCTGTTCCTGGCGGGCGTCGCGACCTTCGCGCTCCTCTACTCCACCCAGGCCCTGCTGCCGCTGATCTCCGGCGATCTGGGCGTCACGGCGAGCGACGCGAGCTGGACGGTGGCCGCCGCGACCGGGGGCCTCGCGCTCTTCGTGCTGCCGATGAGCGCGCTGTCGGAGCGGTTCGGACGCCGTACGGTGATGACCGCCTCGCTGGCGGTCGCCGTGACCGTCGGGCTGCTGGTCCCCTTCGCCCCGTCGCTGCCGGCGCTGGTCGCGCTGCGGGCGGTGCAGGGCGCGGCGCTGGCCGGGCTGCCGGCCTCGGCGACGGCGTACCTCGCGGAGGAGGTGCGGCCGCGGGCGCTGGTCAGCGCGATCGGCCTGTTCGTGGCGGGCAACAGCGTGGGCGGGATGAGCGGCCGGGTCATCACCGGCTGGGTCGCCCAGGAGTGGGGCTGGCGGGTGGCCGTCGGGGTCATCGGCCTGGTGGCGGTGGCGTGCGCGGTGGCCTTCCGGCTGCTGCTGCCGGCGCCCAGGCACTTCACGCCGGGCTCGCTGCGCCCGCGGGTCCTCGTCCGCACGGTCCGCGACCACCTCGCCAACCCGCTGCTGCGCCGCCTGTACGCGATCGGCGCGCTGTTCATGACGGTGTTCGGCGGCGTCTACACGGTGATCGGCTACCGCCTGACCGAGGCGCCCTTCTCCCTCCCGCAGGGCCTGATCGGCTCGATCTTCCTGGTCTACCTGGTCGGCACGGTCTCGGCGTCGACGGCGGGCCGGCTGGTGAGCCGCCTGGGCCGCCGCGGCGCGCTCTACCTGGGCGCCGGTACGACGGCGGCGGGCCTGCTGCTGTCCCTGGCGCCGTTCCTTCCGCTGGTCCTGCTCGGCCTGGTGCTGATCACGGCGGGCTTCTTCGCCGGGCACGCGGTGGCCTCCTCGGCGGTCGGCAAGACCGCCCGGCACGGCCGCGCCCAGGCCTCGGCGCTGTACCAGTCCGCCTACTACGTGGGGTCCAGCGCGGGCAGCACGGTCGGCGCGGTGGCCTTCCACTCCGGCGGCTGGGCCGGGACGGTCGGGGTCGGTGTCCTCGCGGTGCTGGGCGTCGTGGTGATCACGGTGTCCGGGTCGCTGGCGGCGCGCCGGGCCGCCGGCGCGCCGGTGAGGGCGTTGAGCCTGCCTCGCTGACCTGCGCCTTTCTTGACTGCGCAGGCCATTGTCAGTCCCCTGCGGTAGCTTCCGAAGTGCGAGGCGCGAAGACGCGCACTACGGGACGCCACAGGGGTGGGTGGACGGACGATGACCAACGGCACCGTGACGCCGGAGCTGGACTCGGCGCTGGAGAAGCACCGGCCCGAGCTGACGGGGTACTGCTACCGGATGCTCGGCTCCTCCTTCGAGGCCGAGGACGCCGTGCAGGACACCCTGGTGCGCGCCTGGCGGAGCTACGACAAGTTCGAGGGCCGCTCCAGCCTGCGCTCCTGGCTGTACCGGATCGCGACCAACGTCTGCCTGGACATGCTCAGCGCGGGCAACAAGCGGGCGCGCCCCATGGACCTGACGGAGTCGACGCCGCTCGCCCAAGCGGCCCTGTCGCCCCGCCCGGACCACACCTGGCTGGAGCCGATGCCGGACGCCCGTGTGCTGCCGCAGACCGCGGACCCGGCGGAGGCCGCGGTCGCCAAGGAGTCCGTGCGGCTCGCCTTCATGGCCGCCCTGCAGCAGCTGCCGCCCAAGCAGCGGGCGGTGCTGATCCTGCGCGAGGTGCTGGCGTGGCGGGCGAGCGAGGTCGCCGAGCTGCTCGGCACGTCGGTCGCCTCCGTCAACAGCGCCCTGCAGCGGGCCCGCGCGACGCTCGCCGAGCGGGAGGACCGGGGCGCCGACGCGGCGGTGTCCGACCCGCTGGACGAGGAGCAGCAGAAGCTCCTGGAGCGCTATGTCGCGGCCTTCGAGGGCTATGACATGACGGCGCTGACGGCGCTGTTGCACGAGGACGCGGTCATGACGATGCCGCCGTTCGACCTGTGGCTGGCCGGCCCGGCGGACATCACCGGCTTCATGACGACGCTCGGCGCCGCGTGCGCGGGCTCCCGGCTGCTGCGGGTGGAGGCCAACGGGCTGCCGGCCTTCGCGCACTACAAGCCGGACCCGGAGGCGGGCGGCTTCGCGCCGTGGGCGGTGCAGGTCCTGGAGATCTCAGACGGCCGCATCACCGGGTTCCACTGCTTCCTCGACACCAAGCGGTGGTTCCCGCTGTTCGACCTGCCCCTCCGTCTCGAAGCGGAGGCCGACGAGGTCCAGTAGGGCGTGCAGGGCCGGATCGGGGTCGCGCAGCCGGATCCGGCCCCCGGCCCGCCGGGCGGTGAGCTCCAGGCGCGCCAGCAGGTCGACCACGGCGAGCCCCGGCGGCCCGAGGCCGCCGACGTCGCAGACGACCACCCCGGCCCGGGTGCTTTCCAGCAGCGCGCGCACCTCGTCGCAGAACCGAGGCGCCTCCCCACGGGAGACGGGCCCCGGCAGCACGAGTACGGCGGGTGTCACGGCGTCCACGTGCGGTAGACCCGGCACGGGCCGGGAAATCATCGGTGCCGGGGCCGTCGGGGATCACATTGACCTGGGCGGGCCCTCCACCAGAGGGTTCGCTGTATGCCCCACATATCCTCTCCCGCCCCCGCCGCGCCGCCCGGTACCCGCCTCTCCGTCCGCGAGGGGGTGCCGTGCAGGGGGTGCTGACCGGGTTCGCGGTCATCGCGGTGGTGATCGCGGTCGGCTATGTGCTCGGCCTGCGCGGCCACCTCGGCCCCCAGGGCCGGGAGGTGCTGACCAAGCTGGCCTTCCACGTGGCGTCACCGGCCCTGCTGTTCACGACCCTGGCCACGGCCGACCTGTCGGTGGTCTTCTCCGCCCGGCTGCTGGTGACGGCCCTGTCCACGCTGGCGGTGGCCGGCGCGTTCGTCGCGGTGGGCGTCGTACGCGGCTGGGGTGTGGGCCGTACGACGATCGGCGCGCTCTGCTCCGGTTACGTCAACTCCGGCAACCTCGGCATCCCGATCGCCGTGTACGTGCTGGGCGACGCCTCGCTGGTGGCGCCGGTGCTGCTGTTCCAACTGGTGCTGGTGACGCCGGTGGCGGTGACGATCCTGGACCTGTCGTCGGGCGGGGGTGCCAAGGGCCCGCTGTGGCGGCGGCTGCTGACGCCGCTGCGCAATCCGATCGCGCTGGGCTCGCTCGCCGGGGTCGCGGTGGCCGCGAGCGGGTTGCGGGTGCCGGACGCGGTCATGGACCCGGTGACACTGATCGGCAACATGTCGGTCCCGGCGGTGCTGCTGGCCTTCGGCATCGGCCTGTGCGGCTCCACGATGCCGCTGCGGGGCGTGGAACGGCGGCCGGTGCTGCTCGCCGTCGCCCTGAAGGCGGTGGGGCAGCCGGCGGTGGCATGGGCGCTGGCGTCGGGGGTCTTCGGTCTGCGGGGCCCCCAACTGCTCGACGTGGTGGTGACGTCGGCGCTGCCTGCCGCGCAGAACCTGTACACCTACGCGTCCACCTACGGGGTGGGCGAGCGCCTGGCCCGCGACGCGATCCTGGTGTCGACGGTGGTGTCGGTGCCGGTGCTGGTGGGGGTGGCGACGGTTTTGGGGTGAGTCAGGCCTCGGGGAACTCGCCGGTGTCGATGGTCAGGTCGAAGGGTGCGGGGAGCGTGAGGGGGTCGCCGAACTTCGCGGCGCTCAGCACCCGGTAGACGTCACCCTTCGGTTCGCCGTACAGCGTCGCGGTGGGGCCGCCGGGTGCCCAGCGGTCGACGAGGAGGTAGAGGGGGATCCCCGCGGTGGCGTAGGCGGCGGGCTTGCTGACGCGGTCGTGCCGGGCGTTGGACTTGGAGGTGACCTCGACGACCAGTTCCGCGAGCGCGGCGGGAATGTGGGTGTCGGACTCCGTGTGGTCCGGCAGCGGCGCGACCACGAGGTCTGGGATGAGCATTCCGAGGCGGGACGGAACGGCGATCGCCAGTGTCTGGAAGATCTCCCAGTCCTCCGGGATCACCGGATACAAACGTCGCTGAATGCGTGCAGCGATCACATTGTGAGGCAGTCCCGGAGCTGGTGACACGGTGATGATCCCCTCGATGATCTCCACCTTGCTGCCCTCGGGCCGATCCATCTCCTCCCAGAACCGGACGAGGTCGTCCCAGTTCTGGTCGGGCTCCTGGCTCACGGTGAGTGCGCTCATGGCGGTTCTCCTATCGGTGCGTCACCGGTCCCAGCATGCCGAACGGGACCGGCACTGGTCTACCGATCCCGTTCACCCGACTGAGGAAACCGCAGGTCAGGCGATACGTTCCCGCACCACCGGCGAGGCGCTGAAGTCCGTGCCCGCCGGGGCGACGTCGTACGCGCCCTCCACCGCCGCCAGCGCGTACGCGAAGCGGTCCGGGGTGTCCGTGTGGAGGGTGAGGAGGGGCTGGCCCTCGGTGACCGTGTCGCCGGGCTTGGCGTGGAGTTCGACGCCCGCGGCGGCCTGCACCGGGTCCTCCTTGCGGGCGCGGCCCGCGCCCAGGCGCCAGGCGGCGACGCCGATGTCGTAGGCGTCAAGGCGGGTCAGGACGCCGGAGGCGCCCGCCTTCACCACGTGCTGCTCCTTCGACGTGGGCAGCGGCGCGTCCGGGTCGCCTCCCTGGGCCGCGATCATGCGGCGCCAGACGTCCATCGCGGAGCCGTCGGCCAGCGCCTTCGCCGGGTCGGCGTCCTTCAGGCCCGCCGCGTCGAGCATCTCGCGGGCCAGGGCCAGCGTCAGCTCGACCACGTCGGAGGGGCCGCCGCCGGCCAGGACCTCGACCGACTCGCGGACCTCCAGGGCGTTGCCCGCGGTCAGGCCGAGGGGTGTCGCCATGTCGGTGAGCAGCGCGACGGTCTTCACGCCGTGGTCGGTGCCGAGGCCGACCATGGTGGAGGCCAGCTCGCGGGCGTCCTCGATCGTCTTCATGAAGGCGCCGGAGCCGACCTTCACGTCCAGGACCAGCGAGCCGGTGCCCTCGGCGATCTTCTTCGACATGATGGAGGAGGCGATGAGCGGGATCGCCTCGACCGTGCCCGTCACGTCGCGCAGCGCGTACAGCTTCTTGTCGGCGGGCGCGAGACCGTCGCCCGCCGCGCAGATCACCGCGCCGGTGGTGTCCAGGACGTCCAGCATCTCCTCGTTGGAGAGCAGGGCGCGCCAGCCGGGGATCGACTCCAGCTTGTCCAGGGTGCCGCCGGTGTGGCCGAGGCCGCGGCCGGAGAGCTGCGGGACGGCCGCGCCGCACGCCGCCACCAGGGGCGCCAGCGGCAGCGTGATCTTGTCGCCGACGCCGCCCGTGGAGTGCTTGTCGGCGGTCGGGCGGGACAGGGACGAGAAGTCCATGCGCTCGCCCGAGGCGATCATCGCGGCCGTCCAGCGGGCGATCTCGCCGCGGTTCATGCCGTTGAGCAGGATCGCCATCGCGAGCGAGGACATCTGCTCGTCGGCCACCTCACCGCGCGTGTAGGCGTCGATGACCCAGTCGATCTGCTCACCGGTCAGCTCGCCGCGGTCCCGCTTGGTGCGGATGACTGAGATGACGTCCATGGCCATGTCTGGCTTTCCTAACGCGAGTTGCTACTTGGTGAGGTGGTCGGGGCCGAAGGCCTGCGGGAGCATCCGGGACAGGGGCAGGATCCCCTCCGGAGTCTCGAGGAGCAGCTCCGGGCCGCCGAACTCGTACAGGAGCTGCCGGCAGCGGCCGCAGGGGACGAGGACGTCGCCCGCGCCGTCGACGCAGACGAAGTGCGTCAGCCGGCCGCCGCCGGTCAGCTGCAGCTGGGAGACGAGCCCGCACTCGGCGCACAGGCCGATGCCGTAACTGGCGTTCTCCACGTTGCAGCCGGTGACGGTGCGGCCGTCGTCGACCAGGGCGGCGGCGCCCACGGCGTACCCGGAGTAGGGGGCGTAGGCACGGGCCATCGCCTCCCGTGCCGTCGTGCGCAGCGCGCCCCAGTCGACGTCGGTCATTTGCCCTGTCCCTTCCGATACTGCATGCCGTCCGCCTTGGGCATCCGCAGCCGTTGCGCGGACAGGGCGAGGACGACGAGGGTGACGACGTACGGCGTGGCGGAGACGACCTGGTTGGGGACCTCGTTGGTGCCGGCGTACCAGGCGAAGACCAGGGCGCCGACGACGAAGGTGATCGCGGCCTTGACGTACTTCTTGCGGATCGCCAGCCAGATGGCGCCGGCGACCAGCAGCAGCGCGCCGAGCAGCAGCAGGGCGTGCACGTTGGCGGAGCCGCCGCGCAGGTTGAGGCTGTCGGTGTAGCCGAAGAGGCCGGCGCCGATGGCGAGGCCGCCCGGCATCCAGTTGCCGAAGATCATCGCGGCGAGGCCGATGTAGCCGCGGCCGCTGGTCTGCCCCTCCAGGTAGAAGGGGTTGGCCACGATGGACAGGAAGACGCCGCCGAGGCCGGCCAGGCCGCCGGAGATGATCACGGCGAGGTACTTGTACTTGTAGACGTTGACGCCGAGGGACTCGGCCGCGATCGGGTTCTCGCCGCAGGAGCGCAGGCGCAGGCCGAACGGGGTGCGCCACAGGATCCACCAGGTGGCGGGGATCAGGGCGACCGCGAGCAGGGTGAGCCAGGAGACGTCGGTGACCAGGCCGCCGAGCAGCCCCGCGATGTCCGAGACGAAGAACCAGTGCTGGTCGTTGAGGCTCTCCAGCCAGTCCGACAGCCCCGGGATCGAGAAGTGGCCGAGGGAGTCGACCGGCGGGGACTGCTTGGCCGAGCCGCCCTGGTGGCCCTCGAAGGCGAGCGGCGCGAGGTAGCGGGTGGCGCCGAGGGCGAGGATGTTGATGGCCACGCCGGAGACGATGTGGTTGACGTTGAAGGTGATCGTCACGATGGCGTGCAGCAGGCCGCCGAGGCAGCCGCCGACGATGCCGACGAGCACGCCGGTCCACGGACCCCACTGGAAGCCGGCCCAGGCACCGAACCAGGTGCCGAGGATCATCATGCCCTCGAGGCCGATGTTGACGACGCCCGCCCGCTCGGCCCACAGACCGCCGAGACCGGCGAGGCCGATCGGTACGGCGAGCTGGAGCGCGGTGGACATCTGGCTGACGTTGGTGATGCCGTTGGCGCCGGTGATCAGGCGCACGATCGAGGTCAGCGCCAGGGCTCCGGCGATGACCAGGAGCAGCACGGGCCACGACATCCGGCGGCCGGTGCGTGGTGCGTGCTCCAGCGAGGGCTGGTTGACGTCGGTCGCTGTGGTCGGAGCGGTCATCGGCCGGCCACCTCCTTCTTCGGGTTGTCGGTGGCGCCGAGGACGTGACCGGCGGCCAGCTCCGCGCCGACGCGGCGCTGCTGGCGGCGCAGGCCCCACTCACGGACGGCCTCGTAGGAGACGACGACCGAGAGGACGATCAGGCCCTGCATGATGACCGCGATCTCCTTGTCGAAGCCGTGGTAGTCGAGCTCGGGCGAGGCCTTGTCGAGCCAGGCCCACAGCAGGGCGGCGAAGGCGATGCCGACCGGGCTGTTGCGGCCGAGGAGGGCGATGCCGATGCCGAGGAAGCCGACCCCGGTGGGGAAGTTGAGGCTGTAGGTGTGGGTGTCGCCCATCAGGATGGGCAGGCCCGCGAGACCGGCGAGGCCGCCGGAGATGAGCATCGCGGTGAGCACCATGCGCTTGGGGTCGACGCCGCTGGCCGCCGCGGCGGACTCGGAGGCACCGGAGGCGCGCAGGTCGAAGCCGAAGCGGGTGCGGTTGAGGACGACCCAGTAGCCGACGCCGAGGAGCGCGGCGAGGATCACCAGGCCGTAGATCTCGCCGGCCGCGCCCATGTCGATGCCGGGGATCCAGCCGGACTCGTGCATCTCGCCGGTGGTGCTGTTGTTGCCGACCTTGACGCCGAAGACGTCCGGCTTCCACATGTAGACGATGAGCGAGGTGGCGATCGCGTTGAGCATGATCGTCGCGACGACCTCGCTGACCCCGCGGGTGACCTTGAGGACACCGGCGATGCCGGACCAGAAGGCGCCGGTGAGGACGGCGGTCAGGAGCAGCAGCGGGACCTGGAGGAACGCCGGCAGGTTCGCGTGGGCACCGACGACGGCGGCCATGAAGGCACCGAGCTGGTACTGGCCGTCGACGCCGATGTTGAACAGGTTCATCCGGAAGCCGATGGCCACCGCGAGGGCCGCGATGTAGTACAGCGAGGCCTGGTTGACGATCAGGACCTGGATGTCGGAGAACCCGGCCTGCTCGAGCATGAGGGCGAACGGTTCGACCGGGTTCTTGCCCGAGGCGATCAGGACGATCGCGCTGAGCACGAAGGCCACGGCGAGCGCGATGACCGGTCCGGCCACCGCGAGGAGCACGCGCTCCTTGTCGAACTTCTTCATCAGCGGGCCTCGTCTTCCGGAGACTCGGGGGACGCGGGCGGCGCGGGGGGCGCCGCGGACTTCGGGGAGCCGGTCGCGCCCTCGGGGTTCTCAGGGGGCGCGGGGTTCTCTTCGTCTTCCAGGTGACCGGAGGCGGCGCCGGTCATCGCCGAGCCGAGCGCCTCGGGGGTGATGGTGGCCGGGTCGGCGTCCGCGACCAGCTTGCCGTCGTAGATCACGCGGAGGGTGTCGGACAGGCCGATCAGCTCGTCCAGGTCGGCGGAGATCAGCAGCACGGCCAGGCCCTCGCGGCGGGCCTCGCGGATGTGGTCCCAGATCGCGGCCTGTGCGCCGACGTCCACGCCGCGGGTGGGGTGGGCGGCGATGAGGAAGCGCGGGTTGTGGCTCATCTCGCGGCCGACGATCAGCTTCTGCTGGTTGCCGCCGGACAGGGAGGCGGCGGTGACGTCGATGCCGGGGGTGCGCACGTCGTACGTCTCGACGATGCGGCGGGTGTCCTGCTGGGCGCTCTTCAGGTCCAGCCAGACGCCCTTGTTGTTGGGCTTCTCGGTGACGTGGCCGAGGATGCGGTTCTCCCAGAGGGGGGCTTCCAGGAGCAGGCCGTGGCGGTGGCGGTCCTCGGGGATGTAGCCGACGCCCTGTTCGCGGCGCTTGCGGGTGGGCAGCGCGGTGATGTCCTGGTCGAGGAAGCGGATGGTGCCGGAGTCGGCGTGGCGCAGGCCGATGAGCGCGTCGACCAGCTCGGTCTGGCCGTTGCCCTCGACACCGGCGATGCCCAGCACTTCACCGGCGTGGATGGTGAAGGAGATGTCGTCGAGGAGGGCCTTGCCGCTCGGGGCGGCCAGACGCAGCGCGTCGACGGTGAGGACCGGGCGGTCGGTGACCGTGGACTCGGCCGTCTCGGGGGTGGGCAGTTCGCTGCCGACCATCAGCTCGGCGAGCTGGCGGGGCGTGGTCTCGGCGGGGACGGCCGTGCCGACGGTGGTGCCGCGGCGGATGACGGTGATCTCGTCGGCGACCGAGAGGACCTCGCCCAGCTTGTGGGAGATGAAGATGACCGAGAGGCCCTCGGCCTTCAGCTCGCGCAGGTTGTCGAAGAGGGCGTCCACCTCCTGCGGCACCAGAACGGCCGTGGGCTCGTCGAGGATCAGCGTGCGGGCTCCGCGGTAGAGGACCTTGAGGATCTCCACGCGCTGCCGGGCGGCGACCCCGAGCTCCTCGACCAGGACGTCGGGGTGCACACCGAGGCCGTAGCGGTCGGAGAGTTCCTTGATCTTGCGGCGGGCCTTGGCGCCGATGCCGTACAGCTTCTCGCTGCCGAGGACCACGTTCTCCAGGACCGTGAGGTTGTCGGCGAGCATGAAGTGCTGGTGGACCATGCCGATGCCGCGCACGATGGCGTCGGCGGGCGAGGAGAAGGAGACCTTCTCGCCGTCGACCGCGATGGTGCCCTCGTCCGGCTTCTGCATGCCGTAGAGGATCTTCATCAGCGTCGACTTGCCGGCGCCGTTCTCGCCGACGAGGGCGTGGACGGTGCCCTTGCGGACGGTGAGGTGGATGTCGTGGTTGGCCACGACTCCGGGGAAACGCTTGGTGATTCCGGCGAGTTCGACGGCGGTCACCGGTTCGTTGACCTTGACCGCCGCTCCGGCCGGAGGGCTGCTGGACGCGTTGATGGCGCACTCTCCTGGGGACGGGGGCCGTCTACGCGCGTAGCGCCCCTACGGCATCTAAAAGCGGCGGCGGCGCATCGACGCGACGGGGTACGGGGAGGGCGCCTTCCGGGCCGCTCTTCCCGTACCCCGCCGCGCGGCGCAACCGGCGCGGTTACACGCTGTTCGAGGTGTTGCAGGTGCTACTCAGCCGTTCAGCTGCTCTTGACCTTGATCTCGCCGCTGATGATCTTCTCCTTGGCCGTCTTGATGGCTGCCTGGAGCTCGGCGTCGTCCGCGAACTTCGGGTTGGAGTCCGAGAGACCGACCTCGCCGGACTTCAGATCGCCCCGAACGATACCGGTCTCCGGCTTGCCGTCCTCGACCGACTTCGCGAGGCTGTAGACCGCCTTGGCGACGTCCTTGGTGGCCGACGTCAGGATGAAGTCCTTGTACTTGGCGAGGGCTTCCTGCTTGTACTGGTCGGAGTCGACGCCGATCGCCCAGACCTTGTTGGCGGCGGCGGCCTCGATCACGCCCTGGCCGGAGAGACCGGCCGCCGCGTACACGACGTCGGCCTTCTTCTCGATCTGGCCCTCGGCGGCGGTCTTGCCCTTGTCGGGGCTGGAGAAGCCGCCCTCCTCCGCGGTCTGCGTCAGGTACTGCGAGATGACCTTGACCTTGGGGTTGGTGTCCTTGACGCCCTGCTCGTAACCGGCCTGGAACTTGTGGATCAGCGGGACGTTCACACCGCCCACGAAGCCGACCGTGTTGGTCTTGGTGGACTTGGCGGCGGCGACACCGGCCAGGTAGGACGCCTCCTGCTCGTTGAAGACCAGGTCCGCGACGTTGTCCGCCTCGATGGTGGCGTCGTCCACGATGCCGAAGGTGGTGTCCGGGTACTTCTCCGCCACGTTCTTCATGGCGTTGGCGTACGCGTAGCCGATGCCGACGACCGGGTTGTAGCCCTGCTTCGCCAGCGAGGAGAGCCGCTGCTCCTTGTCGGCGTCGGTCTCGCCGTCGGTGGGCTCGACGTCGGCCGTCTCGTAGCCGAACTCCTTCTTGGCCTTCTCCAGACCGGCGTACGCGGCGTCGTTGAAGGACTGGTCGCCCTTGCCGCCGACGTCGTACGCGATGGCGAGGCCCTTGTCCCCCTTGGACTCCGAACCGGAGTCGGTCGAGGTACCACCGCAGGCGGCGAGGGCGAGGGCCAGGGAGGCGGTCGCTGCGCCTGCGACCGTGATCCGGGAAATCCGGCGCATGTCTGGTGCTCCTGTCGTACAAGCGCCGGGGACGGTTCGGCTGCGGCGCTGGCTTTCGCCGCAGATTAACGCGCGTAGACCTGCCTGAAAACCCCTTCTGTCCACCTTGTTATCCGGCCGTGAGCAAGGCGGCCCGAATGGGGGTACCGGGCTTGCCGGACGCAAACAAGGGGTGGCGGAGGGTGACGCCCGGGCCTCGGAGGCGCGGCATGCGCAGGGGGGCGCGCGGGCTCCGGCGCCGCCGGCACGCCGAAGCGGACGGGCACCCGGAAGGCGCCCGTCCGCTTCGTCGGGTCCTGTGCCGTCGCGACTACTCCGCGGCGACCTTGATGGAGCCGTCGACGATGCCCGCCTTGGCCTTCTCCACGGCCTCCTTGGCGCCCGAGACCTCGGCGAACTTCGGGTTGCTGTCGGACAGGCCCACGCCGTCGGACTTCAGGTCGAAGGTGTGGGTGCCGGAGAGCGGCTTGCCGTCCTCGACGGACTTGGCCAGGGCGAAGACCGCGCCCTCGATGTCCTTGAGGGCGGAGGTCAGGATGGAGTCCTTGTAGGCCGCGAGGGCCTCCTGCTTGTACTGGTCGGAGTCGACGCCGATCGCCCAGATCTTGGCCTTGGCGGCGGCCTCGATCACGCCCTGCCCGGAGAGACCGGCCGCCGCGTACACGACGTCGGCCTTCTTCTCGATCTGCCCCTCGGCGGCGGCCTTGCCCTTGTCGGGGCTGGAGAAGCCGCCCTCCTCCGCGGTCTGCGTCAGGTACTGCGAGATGACCTTGATCTTCGGGTCGGTGTCCTTGACGCCCTGCTCGTAACCGGCCTGGAACTTGTGGATCAGCGGGACGTTCACACCGCCCACGAAGCCGACGGTCTTGGTCTTGGTGGCCTTGGCGGCGGCGACACCGGCCAGGTAGGACGCCTCGTTCTCGGCGAAGACGAGGGAGGCCACGTTCTTGCCCTCGACCACGGAGTCGACGATGCCGAAGGTGGTGTCCGGGTACTTGGCGGCGACGGCCTTCATCGCCGGGCCGTAGGCGAAGCCGACGCCGATCACGGGGTTGTAGCCCTGCTTGGCCAGGGAGGTCAGGCGCTGCTCCTTGTCGGCGTCGGTCTCGCCGTCGGTGGGCTCGATGTCGGCGGTCTTGTAGCCGAACTCCTTCTTGGCCTTCTCCAGACCGGCGTACGCGGCGTCGTTGAAGGACTGGTCGCCCTTGCCGCCGACGTCGTACGCGATGGCGAGGCCCTTGTCGTCACCGCCGCCGTCGCCGCTGCCGCCGCTGGTGCCGCCGCAGGCCGTGGCCGCGAGTGCGAGCGACGCGACCCCCACCGCGACGCGGATCAGTCTTGATGTCCGACGCATCTGAAGTTCCCCATTCTCCAAAGCCCCGCAGCGGGCGCTCGGTTCGGCGCACATTAACGCGCGTAGAAACTCCTGGGAACGGGGTTGCGCGGCGCCGTTATCCATTCGTGCCGCTGGCCGGACGACGGCGCCGTGACGGCCTCACGGCCGCCGCGCGGCTACTGCACCGCGTCGATGAGCGCCGCCGCGGTGAACATCTCCACGCCGACCGTGATGGCGTGCTCGTCCACGTCGAAGTCGCCCTGGTGGAGGTCGCGGATCGTGCGCTCGCCGGGCGGGCGGACGCCGAGGCGGGCCATGGCGCCGGGCACGTGTTCCAGGTACCAGGAGAAGTCCTCGCCGCCGAGGCTCTGCTCGGTGCCCTCGACGGCGTCGGTGCCGCGCCGGGCGACCATGGCGGCCTGGAGCAGCTCGGTGCTGGTGACCTCGTTGACGACCGGGGGGACGCCGCGGACGTAGGTGATCTCGGACTTGGCCCGGTACAGGTTCGCGATCTCGTCGATGGCGCCCATCACCAGGTCCGGTGCCTGCCGCCAGGCGTCGAGGTCGAGGCAGCGCACGGTGCCGGCGAGTTCGGCGTGCTGCGGGATGACGTTCGGCGCGTGACCGGACTCGATGCGTCCCCAGGTCAGGGCGAGCCCGCTGCGGCTGTCCACGCGCCGGGCGACGAGCGCGGGCACGTCGGTGGCCACGCGGGCGGCGGCGGTGACCAGGTCGGTGGTGAGGTGCGGGCGGGCGGTGTGGCCGCCGGGGCCGTTCAGGGCGATTTCCATGCGGTCGCAGGCGGAGGTGATGGGACCGACCCTCAGCCCGATCTTCCCGGCGTCCACCCTGGGGTCGCAGTGCACGGCCAGGATGCGGCGCACCCCGTCGAGCGCGCCGCCCTCGATGGCGTCGGCGGCACCGCCGGGCAGCACCTCCTCGGCGGGCTGGAAGACCAGCCGTACGGGGCGGGGCAGCAGGCCCTGCTCGTGCAGGGCGGCGAGCACGAGCCCGGTGCCCAGGACGACGGTGGTGTGCACGTCGTGGCCGCAGGCGTGGGCGCGGTCGGGCACCTGCGAACGGTACGCGCACTCGCTCTTCGTGTCCGGGATGGGCAGCGCGTCGATGTCGGCCCGCAGGGCGAGCATGCGCGGCCCGCCGGACCACTGTCCCGACGGGGTGCCGGTGCCGATGTCGCAGACGAGCCCGGTGCCGATGGGCAGCACACGCGGCTTGAGGCCGGCCCGCTCCAGCCGTTCCTTGATCGCGGCGGTGGTGCGGAACTCCTGGTTGCCCAGCTCGGGGTGCATGTGCAGGTCGCGGCGGAAGGCCACGAGCTCCGCGCGCAGCGCGTCCGGCAGGGTGCCGGGCAGCACGGCTTCGCCGGAAGTACCGGCCTCGGACTCTGGGGACATCAACACGTTCACCCTTTGCAGCGTAGGGCGCCCGAGCGGCCGGTGGACCCACGATCAACAAAAATTCAGCCCGTTAGGGGAAGAAACGTCGGCCGCCCTACGCATAGCCACTGTCTCGCCTGGGTAAAATCCTCCGCCTTTCGGGCCGGGTCGATCATGGGAGATCCACCGGAATCGGCACACACCGCCCGGTGGCATCCGTTCGGTGTACAGGTACCACGCAACGACCTCCCCACGCGCCACCCGGTCGTGAGGGCGCTCGGCAACGAAGGACCCGTGAAGCCTGCGCGGTTCCCGCAGTGATCACGCCCGCCGATCCCTGGAACGATGCGACCACGGCACAACACGTCCACGGCACAAGGTGGTTGACTCCGCGCGACCGACGAGACCGACTCGCGCGACGCTCGCTCTGTCCGCCGGCGCCCTCGCACCTGCCCTGCTGCTCTCCACGCCCTCCTTCGCCGCCGACGCGGCGCCGGTGGCGTCGGACGCGGGCTCCCGCTACGACGGGACGGACGTCGACGACCCGCGCGTGGCCATCGGATCCTCGCCGGCCCCGGTACCAGCGACGCCCTGCGCGCGGCGGCGAGCGCGGGATCTTGCCGGGGTCGCGGGGCCCGGCACGGCGCAGGCCCGTCCGGCTCAGCTCACGGCGCGCCGCCCGCCACCGCCGGCAGCCGGTGCACGTCCCGCGCGGAGCCCGTGACTCCGTTCAGGAAGCCGCGGGCCCGCGGTGAGGCCGATTCGGTGAGCCAGGCGGGGTCGATGTCGCAGACGGCGACGCGGACCTCGGTGCCGGCGAGGGCCAGCGGCAGGGTGTGGACGACGGTGGAGGGGAAGCTGAGGACGGTACGGCCGATGGGGCCGCGGCGGGCGATCAGCTCCAGGGGGAGGTCGGGGCGGACGATCTGCAGGCCGGTCTCCACGGACAGCCGGTGCAGCTTCTCGGCGCTCTCGCGGCGGTGGGCGAAGTAGCGGGCCGCGCCGTGGGTCTTCGCCAGGGCGTGTACGGCGGCCACGTAGCGGTCGGCGTCGACGACGCCGGTCTCCACCAGGGACGTGCCGACCATGTCCGCGCCCTTGGTGACGCGGGGCGGGCCGAAGCGGTCCCGGGTCCAGGCGAAGTCGTTCGCGGTGACGGTGACCCCTTCGGGGACGTCCGCCATGGGCATGGAGGAGAAGACCGAGACCTGCCGGTCGGGGGTCGGGGTGAGGCGGTGGCGGGCGGACCGGGAGACGGGGGCGAAGAGCAGGTCGCGCGGGCCGGGGCGGCTGCCCTTGCGGTGCCAGCGCACCAGCCGTTCGCCGTGGGCCAGCTGGGTGACGAACTCCATGGTGGCCGTGCCGTCGTCGACGACGACGAGGTCGTGGGCGCGGGTGATGGTGAGGAGCAGTTGCACGTAGCGGGAGAAGGGGTCGCCCAGCACGATCCGCTCCGCCTGCCGCAGCAGGGTCGTCAGGCCGCCGATCGTGCGGAAGGGTGCCGTGGCGCCGCCGCGTGCCTCCTCCCAGCGGATGTCGTGGCCCTCCTTGCGGGCCAGCTCCGCCATGCGGCGCAGCTGGCCGCGGGTCATCGGGTCGACGGGCGAGAGGACCACGAGGGTGAGCTCCGCGCCGGGTGCGCGGGTGTGCGCCCACTCCAGCACGTTCAGCAGTTGTACCGGGCTCTCGACGAAGGCGAGAGTGCGGGGGCCGGCGTTCCCGGCGCGGGGGCTCATCGGTGGGGGACCGTCCCGTGGTGAGTGACTCGGTGGCCGGCGGTCAGACGGTGACGGGCTCGCCCGCGGCGGCGGCGATCTCGGCCTCGGCGACGACGCCGGGGACGCGGCGCAGCTTCTTCATCGGGCCCAGCTCGGAGTCGTAGACCTTCTTGACGCCGTCGCCGAGGGAGGCCTCGATGGTGCGGATGTCGCGGACCAGACGGGTCAGGCCCTGCGGCTCGACGGAGGCGGCCTGGTCGGAGCCCCACATGGCGCGGTCGAGGGTGATGTGGCGCTCGACGAAGGTGGCGCCGAGGGCGACGGCGGCCAGCGTGGTCTGCAGGCCGGTCTCGTGGCCGGAGTAGCCGATCGGGACGTTCGGGTACTCCTGCTGGAGGGTGTTGATGACCCGGAGGTTCAGCTCCTCGGCCTGCGCCGGGTAGGTGGAGGTGGCGTGGCACATGAGGATGTTGTCGCTGCCCAGGACCTCGACCGCGTGGCGGATCTGCTTCGGCGTCGACATGCCGGTGGACAGGATGACCGTCCGGCCGGTGGCGCGCAGGGCGCGCAGCAGCTCGTCGTCGGTGAGCGAGGCGGAGGCGACCTTGTGGGCGGGGACGTCGAACTTCTCCAGGAAGGCGACGGCCTCGGTGTCCCACGGGGAGGCGAACCAGTCGATGTTCTTGGTCTTGCAGTAGTCGTCGATCTGCCGGTACTCGTCCTCGCCGAACTCCACGCGGTGGCGGTAGTCGATGTACGTCATCCGGCCCCAGGGGGTGTCCCGCTCGATGTCCCACTGGTCGCGGGGGGTGCAGATCTCCGGGGTGCGCTTCTGGAACTTGACGGCGTCGCAGCCCGCCTCGGCGGCCACGTCGATCAGCTTGAAGGCGTTGTCGAGGTCGCCGTTGTGGTTGATGCCGATCTCGCCGGTGATGTAGACGGGGCGGCCGGGGCCGGCCTCGCGCGTACCGAAGGTGCGGATGCGGGAGTTGGTGCTCATGGCAGGGGGTTCCTTACTTGGACTGGGTGAGCGTGGGGGTTTCGAGGGAGGTGTCGAGGGGGTCGAGGGCGTCCAGTGACGGGCCCAGGAGCCAGGTCGCGATCTCCCGTACGGCGCCTTCGCCGCCGGGGACGGTGGTGACCGCGCGGGCCGCGCCGCGTACGGCGTCGTGGGCGCTCGCGACCGCCACGGGCCAGCCGACGAGGGCGAAGCACGGGAGGTCGTTGACGTCGTTGCCGACGTAGAGCACGCGGTCGGGCGCGATGCCCTGTTCCTCGCACCACTGCTTGAGGGCGAGGTCCTTGCGGTCGATGCCGTGCAGCACGGGCAGCTTGAGCTTGCGTGCGCGGGCGGCGACGACCGGGTTCACCTCCGTGGACAGGATCAGCATCGTCAGGCCGCTGCGGCGCAGGGCGGCGATGCCGAGTCCGTCGCCGCGGTGCACGGAGACGAACTCCCGTCCGTCGGAGTCGATCAGCACCCGGTCGTCGGTCTGGGTGCCGTCGAAGTCGAGGACCACGGCGTCGATGTCGGCCGCCGTGGGAAGGGCGCCGGGCCGGGCCGCGTCGAAGAGCGGCGCGAGGGCGCGGGCGCGGGCCAGGTCGTGCGGGTCGTCGATCTCCAGGACGCGGGCCGGGTCGGTGCGGACCAGTTCGGTGCGGCCGAAGAAGCGGTGCCGGTGCTCGCGGAAGCCGGGGGCGGCCATGGCGTAGGCGGCGCCGGTCTCCAGCAGGTCCTGGGGGCGGTCCTGGCGGCGGGGGCGGTGAGCCTTGTCGTGGTTGACGCCGTGACCGCCGTCGGTCCCGTCCGGCTCGTCGCTGCCGTCCCGCCAGACGAAGCCGTGGAAGGGGGCGACGGTGACGGCCGTGTCCGCACCGCCCCCGGCGACCGCGCCGGCCACCCCGTCGACGTCCTCGCGGACCAGGAACGGGCTGGTGCACTGGACGAGCAGGACCACGTCGACGGCGGCGCCGTGCAGGGCCTCGTGGGCGTCCATCGCGTGCAGTACGGCGGCCTCGGAGGTGGCCGTGTCCCCGGCGATGGCGGCGGGCCGCAGGACGACCTCGGCGCCGGCCTCGCGGGCCGCGGCGGCGATGGCGTGGTCGTCGGTGGAGACGACGACGTCCGTCACGAGACGGGCGGCCCGGCATTCGCGCACCGCGCGGACCACCAGGGGGACGCCGCCGACGGCGGCGAGGTTCTTCGCGGGCACTCCCTTGGAGCCGCCGCGCGCGGGGATCACGGCGAGCACCCGGCGCACCGAAGCGCCGTGGCCCGCTGGGCGGTTGGACATGGGGTCTGCTCCTTGCGCAGGTGTCGGGGCGGTTCCCCGTATCGGGCCGGTCACAGCTCCCCCATCCGCCGGATCACCGGGGCGACGCGCTGGACGCCGTGCCGGTACGCGCCGCGGGCCGCGCGGCGCACGACCTGGCGGACGGGCCCGGGGGGCCGGTCGGCGGCCGGGGCGCCGGGCAGCGGCGTGCCGTCGGGGGCGAGGTGGTGGCGGGCGAGGATGCCGGGGAGGTAGCCGGGGGCGGTGGCCGGTGTGTAGTAGGGGGCGAGGGGCGGCAGTTCGGCGGGCCGGGCGAGGAGGGCGGCGATGCGCTTCCTGGCCTCGTCGAAGGCGGTGTCGTAGCCGCCGTCCGCCGCCACGCCCTGCCGGGCGACCCACTCGGGGTCGGGCACCGGGCGGTGCCCCGCGTCGAGCTGGTCCCAGGAGGCGAGGCAGCCGGAGCCCACGAAGTGGTGGTTGCCGAGCGCCTCGCGGACCCCCAGGTCGGTCAGGACGACCGTGGGGATACGGCGGTGCAGGGATTCGAGGGCCGCCGTGGAGCTGACGGTGACCAGCAGGTCGGTGCGGTCGAGGACGTCGCCCATGTGCCCGTAGACCAGGCGGAAGTTGGGCGGCGGGTCGGCCCGCTGCACCAGCTTCTGGTAGGGCAGCTCCTCGATGTGCGTGGTGTGCTCGCCGGGCTTGGAGCGCAGCTTGAGCAGCACCTCGCGCCCGGGGTGCAGGCGGGCGTGCCGGATCAGGCGGTCCAGCAGGTACGTACGGTCCTTGCGGCTGTCCGGCACGGAGGGCTGCGCCGCGAAGACGACCGTGTACGGGTCGCGCTCGCCGGCGTAGGCGGCTCCGCCGAGGAAGGGCAGGGCGACCTCGGTCACCGCGGCGGGATCGGCGCCGACCCCCTCGTACACGGCGCGGAAACGTTCGGCGTCCTGGCGGGAGTTGGCGAGGACGAGGTCGGCGCCGTGGCGCAGCAGCAGGCCGTCGGCGAGCTTCTCGTAGACGACGCCGACGTAGCCGGTGACGACCACGGGCCGCTCGGCGCGGTCCCGCCAGACGTGGCCGAGTCCGTGCAGCATGGCCTGGACGCCGCCGCCGACCAGGGCGAGGACCAGGACGTCGTAGGGCTCCTCGCCCGGCGCTCCGTCCATGGCGCGCAGGAACTCGAGGGCGGTCACCTCGCGGAGCGAGTCCGCACCGACGCCGACCTCCCGCAGCTGGCGGGCGGTGGGGGTGGCGCGGCCGCGCAGGAGGTATCCGTCGAGGTGGATCTCCGTGTCCCCGGGGCAGACGCGGCTCGCGGTGAGCGCGCCCCATTTCCACCGGGTGTCGGAGTCCGCCAGGACGGCGACTCGCAGGGCCTTCGTTGCACTTGCTGGCACGTCGTAGACGCTAAAAAGGCATTTCTAGGAACCGCCCAACCGGAATCCAACAAACGGTGAACAGCACATCGCCGAATGGCGAATCGAGCCGCCGGGAGAACCGGACAGTGCGCGCTTCACCGCTTCGCCACGCCTCGTTCACCGCGTGTCAAGGTTCAAGTAAAGCCCGGTGCCGGGCCGGCACCTAACGTCATTCACGTGCCAAAGCTCTCCGTCATCGTGCCGTTCTACAACGTGCGGCAATACGCTCCCGACACTCTGCGGAGTCTGCGCGCGAACGCGCGCGACGACTTCGAATTCATTCTCGTCGACGACTGCTCGTCCGACGGGACCGCGGACCTTCTCGCGCGGGCCGAGTCCGAGCTGCCGGGGGCGGTGCTGGTCCGACACGAGAAGAACGGCGGTCTGGCCACCGCCCGCAACACCGGCATCGACCGGGCGCGCGGCGAGTACCTGACGTTCCTGGACGGCGACGACTGGCTGGCCCCGGGCCACTACGAGCGGCTCGTCGCCGCCATCGAGGGGCTGGGCTGCGACTTCGTGCGCACCGACCACGTCCAGTGCACGGTACGGGCCCGGGTCGTGCACCGGGTGCCGCACGGCCGGCGAAACGTCGTCATGCGCCCGCGCGACGCGATACTCCCCGCCCACCGGTCGACCTCGGTCGACTACGCCTACGCGTGGGCCGGCGTCTACCACCGCCGGCTGGCCGAGCGGGGGCTGCTGCACTTCACCGACGGGCTGCGCACGGCCGAGGACCGGCCCTGGATCTGGAAGCTGCACCGGGAGGCGGAGTCCTTCGCGGTGACCGGGCTGCTCGGCGTCTTCTACCGGCGCGGGGTGGCGTCCTCGCTCACCCAGATCGGCGATGTCCGCCAGCTCGACTTCATCCGCGCCTTCGACGAGGTCGTCGCGGGGGCGGCCGGCGACGCCGACGCCGCGCGGCTGCTGCCGAAGGCCGTGCGCACGTACTGCGCGATCATCTCCCACCATCTCGGTTCCGTCGAAAGGTTCGAGCCTGCCGTGGCCCGCAAACTGAAGGCGATGAGCGCCGCCGCTCTGCGGCGGATGCCGCAGGACGCGCTCGACGAGGTGCTCGGCTCGATGGACACCGAGCGCGCCACGCTGCTGCGCCGGCTGCGCCGCCGTGCGGTGCCGGGTGCGGAGGTGGCGGCGTGAGCACGCAGATCTTCCTGGCGTCGACGCTGTACGGCACGGCCACGCTCGCCGCGGCCCTGGACGCGGGCTGTTTCCCCCCGGCCGACCGGCGGATCCTGCTGGTCTCCAACAACGCGGCGACGCCCGAGACGACGCCCGCCCTGGACGAGATGCCCGGGTTCGAGCGGCTGCGGCCGCGCTTCGACGAGGTGCTGTCCTGGAACGAGACGATCTTCCCCTTCCATCCCGGCGGCTGGCAGCCGCGGGTGGAGGACGCGCCCCTGTGGGAGCGGCATCTGCGGCTGCTGTGGAACCTGGGCGAGGACGACGTGTCGCTCGCCGTGGAGTCGATCCAGGTGCACCCCGCGCTCGGCGTGGCGCAGATCTTCACCGACGCGCCCCTGACGGTGTACGCCGACGGTCTGATGAGTTACGGCCCCACCCGCAACAAGCTCGACCCGCTGGTCGGCACCCGCGTGGAACGGCTGCTCCACCTCGACCTGGTCCCGGGGCTGGCGCCCCTGCTGCTGACCGAGTTCGACGTCCCCGCTCAGGTCGTGCCGACCCCGGCGTTCACCAAGGTGCTGGCCGAGCTGGCGGACACGGACGCCGGGCTGCCCGGGGACGAGGGGGCGGCGCTGCTGCTCGGCCAGTACCTGTCGGCACTGGGCATCCTCTCCGCCGAGGAGGAGGAGGACCTGCACGTCCAGATGCTGACGGGCGCGGTCGGCCTCGGTCACTCCCGGGTGGTGTTCAAGCCGCATCCCACGGCCCCGGCCCGTTTCGCCCGCACCCTGGAGCAGGAGGCGGAGAAGCTCGGCGTCGAGCTGACCGTCCTCGACACGCCGGTCCTGGCGGAGGTGCTGTACGAGCGGACGCGCCCGGCGCTGGTCGTCGGCTGCTTCTCCACGGCCCTGCTGACCGCGTCCGCGCTGTACGGGCTGCCGGTCGCCCGGGTCGGCACGGAGACCCTGCTGGACCGGCTGACGCCGTACGAGAACAGCAACCGCGTCCCGGTCACCATCGTGGACGCGCTGCTGCCCGCGCCGGCCGACCGGGACGCCGTAGCCGAGGGACGGCGGGGCCTGGACACCGAGGCCCTCACCGCCCTGGTGCGGGCCGTCGGGTTCGCGATGCAGCCCAAGATCGTCCCCGAGCTGCGCCCGGCGGCCGAGGAGTACCTGCGGGGCAACCTGAACGCCCGCACCCGCCGGTACTTCAAGAAGCGGCGGCTGACGTCGCTGGGCCTGCCCGGCGGGGTTCCGGAGCGGCTGGCCTTCCTGCCGCGCAACGCCGCGGCCCGCAGGGTGGTGCGGCGGGCGCGGGCCATCCGGCGCTCGATCAAGCGGTGAGGTGAGGGCCGGTACCGGTCACCGGAGGGCGTCCGCCTCGGCGGACGCCCTCGTCGTTTCGGGCGCGGGCGCGCTGCCCGCGTTCGGCAGCATGATCCAGCGGGAGACCACGAAGGTCACCGGGATCGCCGCGGCGGAGGCCAGCAGGGGGGCGAACCGGCTGCCGGCCCGCAGCACGTCGACGATCACGTACACACCGACCGTGGTGATGACGAAGTTGGCGGCGTTCGTCAGCGGGAACAGCAGGAACTTCCGCCAGGTGGGCCGGGTCCGGTAGGTGAAGCGGGCGTTGAGGAAGAAGGACCCGACCATGCTGAGCAGGAACGCGAGGACGTGCGCGAGGAGATAGGGCAGGCGCGTGAGGAACAGCAGGTAGAGGCCGTAGTACATGCCGGTGTTGACGACGCCGACCACGGCGAAGACCGCGATCTGCCGCGCCATCGGGCGGGTCGTGGCGAGAGGGGGCATCAGCGGATGAGGTCCTTCGTCGCGGGCCTCGGCTCCCGTTCCACGTTGGTCGCCTTCACCAGGAAGTGCGGGCGTCCCTTGACCTCGTAGTAGATCCGTCCGGTGTACTCCCCGACGACGCCCAGCATGACCATCTGCACCCCCGCGAGCGCGGTGACGACGGTGATGATGGTGACGTAGCCGGGTGTCTCCACGCCGTTGACGAGGGCGGCGCCCACGATCCACGCCGTGTAGAGCCCGGCGCAGGTCAGCAGGGTCATACCGAGGTGGAGGGCGGCGCGCAGCGGCCGGTTGTTGAACGACAGCAGTCCGTCGAGGCCGTAGTTGAGCAGGGACTTCAGGGTCCAGGAGCTGCGGCCGTGCTCGCGTACGGCGTTCTCGTACTCGAAGGTGGTGCTGGGGAACCCGACCCACGCGAACAGGCCCTTGGAGAAGCGGTTGTACTCGGTCAGGGCCAGCACCGCGTCCACCACCCGCCGCGACAGCAGCCGGAAGTCACCGACGCCGTCGACGAGTTCGACGTCCACGAGCCGGTTGACCAGCCGGTAGTAGAGGCGGGCGGTGAGGGTGCGGGTGAACCGGTCGCCGCGCCGGCTGCGCCGGGCGAGGACCTGGTCGTAGCCCTGGCCGCGCAGCTCGACCATCTGCCCGATCAGCTCCGGCGGGTGCTGGAGGTCGGCGTCCATGACCACCACCGAGTCGCCGGAGGCGTGGCGCAGACCCGCGAGGAGGGCGGCCTCCTTGCCGAAGTTGCGGCTGAAGGAGACGTAGCGGACGCGCGGGTCGCGCTCGGCTAGCTGTTCCAGGAGGGTGAGCGTCCGGTCGCGGCTGCCGTCGTCGACGTAGACGAACTCCATGTCGTGGCCGAGCGGCAGCAGGTCGTCGGCGACCTTCTGCACGGCGGCGTGGAAGCGTTCGATGACGTCTTCCTCGTTGTAGCAGGGGGCGACGATCGATATCAGCATCAGGGTCTCCGGGGCGCGGTCAGAGGGCGCTGGTGGTGCGCTCGCGCGGGCGGGCGCCGGTGGCGCCGGCCGTGCGGAGCGCGGGGTGGTGTGCGGAGCGCCGTCGGCGGACGGCGGTGAGGGTGCCGAGCAGGACGAGGGTCAGGAGCGAGGCGCCCCCGACGGCCGCGCCCAGCCGCAGGCCGGGCGGGTGGAAGGTGCAGGTGACGCTGGTCGCGGAGCCGTCCAGGGGGACGGCGACGAGGCCGTAGTAGGTCTCGGCGGGCTTGGCCTCGGCCCCGTCGGCGGCGCACCGCCAGCCGGCGATGCGGGGGGCGGCGAGCACTGCGGTGCCCGTGCTGCCGGCCGGCAGCTGGGCGCGGACGGTGCCGTCGGAGACGGTCACCTCGTCGGCGCCCGTGGTCTTGAGCCGCTGGACGGCGGTGCGCAGCCGCGCGGTGTCCAGGCAGCCGACCGCTCCGTCCGGGACGGTGCCGGTCCGGGTGGGCGACAGCTCGATCCGCACCCGGCCCGACGCCGGGGCGGTGCCCAGCCGCTGCATCGCGGCGATCTTGGCGGCGTCGGAGGTGAAACGGCCGGTCAGCGGGCGGGCCGGGGTGTCGGTGAGGCGGGCGGTGCCGGAGAAGTGGGGTGCCCAGAGGTAGACCTCGCTGCCGGCCGGGCACCGGGCCGCGACCGACGGCCGGGAAGCGGCGGCCGTGCCGCGGGCGCCCTTCGCGCCGGAGTCCTTCCCGCGGGGCACCTCGATCACCGTGCTCGCCCGGTCGTCGGCCGTCCGTTCGGGCTGCTCGCCGTCGGCGGTGCGTACGGTCAGGGCGGGCACGGTGTAGACGTGGGTGCCCAGCAGCAGTTCCTGGTTGCGGTAGGGCGACGGGCCGAAGGCCGAGACGCCGGTGCGGGCGCCGGGCCCGGCGGCCGGACGGACGGTGACGAGTGGCGGTACGTCCTGCCGGGACACGGTCACCGGGGTGCTGTCGCGAGGGTTCCACTTCTGGTGCTGGTCCGGCGGGGAGTGCACCCGGGCGCCCACGGAGAAGATCGCGTCGGTGACGGCGTTGTCCAGGCTCTGCAGGTTCCGCCCGCGCGAGGTCCAGCCGCCGCCGAGGGCGGTGAGGGTACGGCTGAGGACGTCGGCGGTGAGGCTGCTGTAGTACTGGGCGCCCTGGCCGCCCACCGTCATCGGGTCGTTGCCCACGGTCTGTTCCCGGCCGGGGTCGGTGCGGTAGGCGGGCCAGCCGTCGGCCTCGGCCACGGCCTCCGACTGACTCCGCTGCCGGTCCCCCCAGGGCGCGTAGTCGTCCAGGTGGTCCAGGCGCAGCCGGGTGGCGGCGGCGGAGGTGGCGGCGGCCTCGCCGACCTGGGCACCGACCAGGAGAACGACGGCAAGCCCGACGAGCACGCCGCGCCTGCGCCCACCCGGCCCACCGCCCCCGGCGGCGATGTCCGTCCTGGTGCCGGGGTCGCTCCCCGGCACGGTGTCGCCCGTCCCGGCGGCGGAGCCGCTCCCCGTGCCCGCGGGATCTTCCCCTGCGGCGGAGCCGCTCCCGGCTGCGGCGGGCCCGTTCCCGGCGGCCTCGGAGCCCTCCCCTGCGCCGGGACGGTCCGCGGGCGCGGTGGACCGGGCCGCTTCCGTGTGGCGCAGCAGGAGCAGGCCGCCGAGGGCTCCGGTGACGGCCAGGAGCAGCACCGGCCAGGCGTAGGAGTGCACCAGGCCGCTGCGGCTCGCGACGGCGGCCGCGAGGGCGAGCAGCGCGGTGGCCGCGGCCAGCGCGCGCCGGGCGGGTACGCCGTACGACAGCGTGTGCCAGGCCGCGATCACCAGCAGCGCGCACAGCACGAACGTCTGGCGGTAGGGGCTGCCGTTGGGGGTGGCGAAGGCGTGCCAGGCGAGGTGGGTCGGCGTCCACTGCATCGAGAGCGCGACCGCGGCCACCAGCACGCTCCAGCCGGCGCGCACCCGCACGGGGGCGGCCCGGTGGAAGGGCAGGGCGAGGGCCAGCAGCAGCGCGGTCGTGCCGACGAAGAGCGCCGGGCTGCCGAACCCGTACGTCGTCGGCAGCAGCCGGGCCAGCACGTCCTCCGTCGCGACCGGCGAGAAGTGCGTGACCCGCCCCGGGTAGGCGTGCTTGGTGCCGAAGTAGACGACCGTGACCAGCGGGGCGGCCAGACCGACGCCCAGGGCGACGGTGGCGGTGGCCCGGCCGGCCACCGCCAGGGCCCGGCGCCGCGGGAGGCCGGAGAGCCACAGCCGGAGCAGCAGGAGGAGTCCGGCGCCGAGGGTGGCCATGTACGCGGTGTAGAAGTTGGCGATCCAGGCGAGCGCCACGATCAGCACGCCGGGCAGCCGGTGCCGTCCGGCGAGCGCCCATTCGCCGACCAGGCACAGCAGCGGCAGGGCGACGAGGCCGTCGAGCCACATCGGGTTGTAGGAGGCGTCGGCGAGCGACCAGCCGCACAGCGCGTACGCGGAGCCCAGCAGCCCCGCCGCCCACCAGCGGCCGGGGCGCAGCCGGAGCAGCAGCCAGGCCATGGCGGCGCCGGCGCAGGCGGTCTTCAGCACGGTGACCACGTAGACGGCGAGGTCGATCTCGTCCCTCGGGAACAGGGCCACGAGCAGGGCGAACGGGCTGCTCAGATACGTCCCGAGGTCGGGCAGGAAGCTGGACCCGAACCCGGACTGCCAGTTGACGAGCAGGCCGCCGTCGGCCCGGCCGTGCAGCAGGTCCCACAGGTGGGCGTGGAACGGCACGTACTGGTTGCCCAGATCGTTGACCGCGCGGGTGCGCGGGCCGAAGGGGTAGCTGCGCGCGACGGCGTCGGCCGCGCAGAACGCGGTGACGGTGATGGCCGCCGCGAGCAGCGCGGCTGCCGGTCGCGGTCTGCCGCGCAGGGTTGAGCGATTCATTCTCGGCGGGCCCCAAGCAAAATTCGTCGCGTTCAGCGCCTCGTACGGGGACGTCAACTCCCTGTGCGCTTGTCCGATCGATTAGACCGGGGGTATTCCCCCCTAGTTGTGCAATCGCCGGTGAACAGTGGACGAATGATTAATGACCGAATGCGCGCGAAGCCCACAGAAATGATCAATTCCAGGCGCACACCGACGCACCGGAGGAAGACGGCACGCGTACGGGAAATGACGCGGGGGTTAATTCCGTCTTTCCTGACGGTCTGACCGATGAAATTCGGCGGCGTTTTCCTAGGCTAGCCTCTGCGCCACCTCCCACGTGCTCCACGCACTTCGTGCGCCCCCCCCATGACGGATAGAGGCTCTTGCTCCATGAACAGCCGTTCCCTGCTCCACAGCTCGGTTTCCCGGCGTCTGCTGCGCCCCGTCGCCGACCTCATAGACCAGCGCATCGAACGGCAGGTCCGTTCGGCGGTCCGCCGCACCGGGGTCCGGGCGACGCCGGCCGCACGGGACGCCGAGCGGCTGGTCCGTGACGTCGAGGCGCTCCGGCATCGGCAGCTCACCTTCGAACTGCTGCTCGGCCCCGGCGGGCGCGGTGTCTCCCGCATGGTCGGCGAGGCTTCGCTGGAGCACCTCTACTCCGAGGTCGCGGCCCTGTCCGGCGACCGCGGCGCGGCGGAGCGCAACGTCGCCGCCGCCTTCCGGCTGCTGGTGGCGCTGGAGTCGCTGGGCGTCGGCCGGATCGCGGGCGGCACCATGAACATCTGCGGCAAGCTCGGCACGATCCCCCTGCTGGACCCGCCGAACGACGAGATCCTGGAGATCGGCACGCTGTACGGCATGTTCTCCGCCGGGCTCGTCCGGATGATGGAGCGCGACGGCCGCAGCCCGAGCCTGACCATCGTCGACCCCTTCGCCGGGGTGCAGCTCCAGCCCGGCACCGACCAGCGCACGGACCCCACGGGGGCACCGGTCGACGAGCACGCCGTGCGCACCAATCTCGCCCTCGCCGGTCCGGCGGGCGCGGCGGCGCGCATCCGGCGGGGATTCTCCGAGGACCCCGAGACCCGGGCGGCCGTCTCGGACCGCGGCTACGGCGTGATCGTCGTGGACGGCGACCACTCGGCCAAGGGCGTCGCCCGGGATCTCGAGTGGGCCGAGGAGATAGCCGTGCCCGGCGCGATCGTCGTCCTGGACGACTACGACGACCCCGGCTGGCCGGGCATCAAGGACGCCCTGGACGAGCGCCTGAGGGGGAAGACGCGTTTCACCTTCCTGGGCAAGGCGGCCCGCTCGGCGTTTCTGCGAGCGGCGTGAGGGGGCTGCGCAGGGTGTGGGGCCGCACACATTGGGCAATACGTGCGATTTTCTGACCGTCGGATCGCGCGTACCCCCTCCATTTCGGCCAACGAGGAGGCATCCTCCCCTCATGGCCACTGCGCAAGAGACGCACGAGTACCCCGGTGAGCTGAACGACGTCCCCGGCTGGTTCTGGCCGCTCGACCAGGTGCTGTTCTCCTGGTTCCTGGAGCGGCAGGAGCGGCTGGACACCCGCGGCGACCTGCTGGAACTGGGCGCCTACCTGGGCAAGAGCGCGATCCTGCTCGGGCACCGACTGCGGGACGGCGAGAAGCTCACCGTCTGCGACCTGTTCGGGGCCGAGCCGCCGGACGCGGCCAACCGGGCGGAGGCGGCCAAGTCGTACTCCTCCCTCACCCGCCAGGCCTTCGAACGGAACTACCTCTCCTTCCACGACACCCTGCCGACGATCATCCAGGCGCCCAGTTCCGCGGTCGTCGACGAGGTGGCGCCCGGCAGCTGCCGTTTCGTGCACGTCGACGCCTCGCACCTGTACGAGCACGTCGCGGGCGACATCGGCGCGGCCAAGCGGCTGCTGGGGCCGGACGGCATCGTCGTCCTGGACGACTTCCGCAGCGAGCACACACCGGGCGTCGCCGTCGCGGCCTGGGAGGCGGTGCTCAACCGCGGGCTGCGCCCCGTCTGCCTGAGCAGCCAGAAGCTGTACGGCACCTGGGGCGACCCGGAGCCCGTGCGGGAGGAGCTGATCGCCGCGCTGCGCGGCCGCGACGACATCGCGGTGACCGTGGAGCAGGCCGCCGGGCACCGGCTGGTGCGGACCCGCGCCAAGGGCAAGCGGCTGCGGCCGCCCTCGCTGCCGTCCTCGCGCCACCCGGCGCCCGCCCCCGTGCCCACCCCGGCGCCGGGCGCGGGCCGGCCGGACGGCGCACCGGTGCCGGGGCAGACCGCGCCGGCCCGACCGGCGGCGCGCGCCGTCCGTGCGGCCCGCGCGTCGGTCCCGCGGGAGCGCACCCGGCGGCTCGCCCTGGACCTGCTGCCGCCGGTCGTCACGCGGGCGGTGCGCCGGTACCGGGCGGCGCAGCGGGCGAAGGCGAGCGGCGCGGGCGGTGCGGGCAGGGCGGCGGGTGCGGCTCAGTCGCGGCGGTAGGTCGCCGCGACACCCTCGATCACCAGGGCCAGCGACTCCTCGTAGTGCCGGTCGTAGTCCGTGAAGATCTCCGCGCCCGCCGCGGCCGTCAGGGGGTAGTCGGCCAGCAGGCGGGCGCGTTCGTCCACGTCGAAGCCCTCCCGGCGCTCGCCGGGCAGGGGCTCGACGCCCTGTTCCTCGGTGACGAAGCCGAGCGTGAACAGGTACGTCGTCGTGGTCGCCCGCACCGCCTGCGCGAGGGTGAACCCGGCGGCGGTGAACAGCCGCAGCGTGCCCTCCATGTACTCGGCGTGCACCGCGCCCGTGAAGCGTGAACCGCTGAACACCTTGGCACCGTCGCGGTAGGCGAGCAGGGCCGCGCGCAGGCCGCGGTTGGCCTTGAGCAGCCGTTCCCGCCAGGTGTCGGCCGGGTCGAGCGGGGTCCCGGCGACCATCCGCCGGTACATCTCGGTGGCCATCTCGTCGAGCAGGGCCTGCTTGTCCTTGAAGTGCCAGTACAGCGCGGGCGCCTTGACGTCCAGCTCCCTGGCGATGGTGCGCAGGGTCAGGCCGTCCAGACCGACCTCGTTCAGCAGCTTCAGCGCCGTGTCCGCGACCCGTCGGCGGTCGAGGGGAGCGCGTCGTTCCGTACTCACGCTTGACACCTTAACGGCGTTAGGGCCATCCTCGGACACGCACGGGACTTAACGACGTTAAGGAGAGTTGCCGTGAATGTCATGGATACGCATGCCCTGGACCGGGATGCGCTGGACACGGACGTACTGATCGTCGGCGCGGGCCCCACCGGTCTCGCCCTGGGGATCGACCTGGCCCGGCGCGGGGTGGACGCGCTGGTCCTGGAGGCCGCCGGGGAGCTGTTCCCGGGCTCTCGGGGCAAGGGCTTCCAGCCCCGCACGATGGAGGTCTTCGACGATCTCGGCGTCGTCGACGCGATCCACGCGGCGGGCGGCACGTACCCGGTCGGCATGGTCTGGAAGAACGGCGCGCGGGTCGGGGAGCACCACATGTTCGACCCGGCCGAGCCGAGCGAGGACTCGCCGTACAACCGGGCGTGGATGGTGCCGCAGTGGCGCACCCAGGAGATCCTGGCGGCACGGCTCGGGGAGCTGGGCGGGAAGGTCGCCTTCCACCACGAGGTCGCCGGTGTCGAGCAGGACGAGAGCACTGTCACCGCACACCTCGCCTCGGGCGGGACGGTGCGCGCACGCTACCTGGTCGCCGCGGACGGCGGCCGCTCCGCGGTACGCCGCGCGCTGGGCATCGGCAT
Organism: Streptomyces sp. CCM_MD2014; assembly: GCF_000772045.1. Lineage (GTDB taxonomy): Bacteria > Actinomycetota > Actinomycetes > Streptomycetales > Streptomycetaceae > Streptomyces > Streptomyces salinarius. Next base: position 3,401,694 of record NZ_CP009754.1, read on the forward strand.
GACCGGCGAGACCGTCGACCCGAGCCCGACGCTGGTGGCGGACGTCCGGATCAACGGCCTGGACCGCGACAACTGGCACATCTTTCCGCCGGGCGACGGCGCCGAGCTCCTCGCCATATGCCCCCTGGCCGGCACCGAGGACTTCCAGGTGATGGCGCGGTTCCCGGAGGGCGCCGACGTGGACACCTCCCCGGACGGCGTCCGCAAGGTCGTCGCGGAGCGCTCGCACCTCGCCGCCGAGGACGTGACCGAGGTCCGCTGGGTCTCGGACTTCCGGCCGCGGGCGGCCCTGGCCGACCGTTTCCACGCGGGCCGGGTCTTCCTCGCGGGCGACGCGGCGCACGTCCACTCGCCCGCGGGCGGCCAGGGGCTGAACACCAGCGTCCAGGACGCCTACAACCTGGGCTGGAAGCTGGGCGCGGTGCTGTCGGGCAGCGCTCCGGACTCGCTCCTGGACAGCTACGAGGAGGAGCGGCGCCCGATCGCCGCGCAGATGCTGGACCTGTCGACCGCCGTCCACCGCGGCGAGGTGCGGCGCGGCGGGGCGACCCGGCAGCTGGGCATCGGCTACCGGGACTCGTCGCTGACGGCGGAGACGCGGGGCGCGGTCGGCGAGGACGCGGTACGGGCCGGCGACCGCGCGCCCGACGGCCGGGTGGACGGCGTACGGCTCTTCGACGCCTTCCGGGGACCGCACTGGACGCTGCTGGCGCTGGGCGTCGACGCGCCCGACGGCGCGGTGGGGCCGGCGGTACCGGTGGTGCGCGGGGGCGCGCACGGGGCGTACGGGACGGGGCTGTTCCTCGTGCGGCCGGACGGGTACGTGGGCTGGGCCGGGGACACGCCGGAGGGGCTGGCCGGGTACGCGGGCCGGTTCGGGCTGGGGGGCTGAGGCCCGGACCGGGCCCCGTCCGGGTCAGCCGTCGCCGTCGAGGATCCCTGAACGTATTCGTACCCGGCGGCCGCGATACCGGCACGATCGAACGCCCGGCCGATCTTGGTCAACGCCAGTTGATGCGAACCATCCGGCGGCGGTGTCACAGTGAGCCTCCCCTGGAGAATTTCCACGCGGTGGCCAGGGAGTGCACGGGCGAGCTGGTCGGCAGCCTCGCCCAGAGTCAGCTCCTGCTGCAGTACGGCCATAGCGTCCTCCTCCAAGGCCCGCTCGCCACGAGAGTAACCGGGAACGTCGGACTCCCGCCTTCGATCACCCATACGAGGTAACGCCCCGGCTCAGCCGCCCTCAGAACGCGTCCGAGGGCACATACGTCCCCCACACCTCCCGCAGCGCGTTGCACACCTCGCCCACCGTCGCGCGGGCACGTAGCGCGTCCTTCATCGGGTAGAGGACGTTGTCCTCGCCCTCGGCCGCCTTCTTCAGGGCCGCCAGCGCCGAGTCCACCGCCGCCTGGTCGCGCTCCGCGCGGAGCCGGGCCAGGCGGTCGGCCTGCTGGGCCTCGATGGCGGGGTCGACGCGCAGCGGCTCGTAGGGCTCCTCCTCGTCGAGCTGGAAGCGGTTGACGCCGACCACGACCCGCTCGCCGGAGTCGGTCTCCTGGGCGATGCGGTAGGCGGAGCGCTCGATCTCGCTCTTCTGGAAGCCGTGCTCGATGGCGTTGACCGCGCCGCCGAGGTCCTCGACCTTGCCCATCAGCTCCAGGGCCGCCGCCTCCACGTCGTCGGTCATCTTCTCGACGACGTAGGACCCGGCGAACGGGTCGACGGTCGCCGTCACGTCCGTCTCGTAGGCGAGGACCTGCTGGGTGCGCAGGGCCAGGCGCGCGCTCTTGTCGGTGGGCAGCGCGATGGCCTCGTCGAAGGAGTTGGTGTGCAGCGACTGCGTGCCCCCGAGGACCGCGCCCAGGCCCTGCACCGCGACGCGGACCAGGTTCACCTCGGGCTGCTGGGCGGTCAGCTGCACGCCGGCGGTCTGGGTGTGGAAGCGCAGCATCAGCGACTTGGGGTTCTTGGCGCCGAACTCCTCCTTCATCACCCGCGCCCAGATCCGGCGGGCCGCGCGGAACTTGGCGACCTCCTCCAGGATCGTCGTGCGGGCCACGAAGAAGAAGGACAGGCGGGGCGCGAAGTCGTCCACGTCCATGCCGGCCGCGACCGCCGTGCGCACGTACTCGATGCCGTCCGCGAGGGTGAACGCGATCTCCTGCGCGGGCGAGGCACCCGCCTCGGCCATGTGGTAGCCGGAGATCGAGATGGTGTTCCACTTCGGGATCTCGGCCTTGCAGTACTTGAAGATGTCCGCGATCAGGCGGAGGGAGGGCTTGGGCGGGAAGATGTACGTCCCGCGCGCGATGTACTCCTTCAGCACGTCGTTCTGGATCGTGCCGGTGAGCTTGTCCGCGCTCACGCCCTGCTCCTCGGCGACGAGTTGGTAGAGCAGGAGCAGCAGGGAGGCCGGGGCGTTGATCGTCATCGACGTCGAGACCTTGTCCAGCGGGATCCCGCCGAACAGCACGCGCATGTCGTCGATGGAGTCGACGGCGACGCCGACCTTGCCGACCTCGCCGCTCGCGATCGGGGCGTCCGAGTCGTGGCCCATCTGGGTGGGCAGGTCGAAGGCGACGGACAGGCCCATGGTGCCGTTGGCGATCAGCTGCTTGTAGCGGGCGTTGGACTCGGTCGCCGTGCCGAAACCGGCGTACTGGCGCATCGTCCACGGCCGGCCCGTGTACATCGACGGGTAGACGCCCCGGGTGAAGGGGTACTTCCCGGGCTCGCCCAGCTTCTCGGCCGCGTCCCAGTCCGTCAGGGCGTCGGGCCCGTAGACCGGTTCGATGGGCAGCCCGGACTCGGACTCGCGCGTCATGGTGTGATGCCTCCCGCTGAGCACATGTTCGTACTGCTTCGTCCTGCGTGCTGCTTCGTACTGCTCGAACTGCCCGCCGTTTACCCGCCGGTACAGTCCGGCACTTCGACGGACTGTATCCGCGCGCGTGCACCCGGTGGAGTGGCCCACGCTGGGACCTTCCTCACAACCTCGGTGCGGTCCCGGTCACAACGATGCCGCGCCGTTCGCGGCGCGTCATCCGCGGGAACAACTCAAGGGACGTCGGTGCGGGGCCGTGAGACGACGGGGGGCCGTGATGCGGATGACGGGCATGGGGAACACGGAACGGGCGGTCGCCGTCGCCCTGGGGGCGGTCCTGGTGGCGGGCGGCTGCACCGTGCGGACCACCGGACCGGACGGCGAGGGGCAGGCGCCGGTGCGCATAGACGTCACCACCGGGGCCCCGGCGAAGAGCACGCCGAGCGGGAAACGGCGGTCGCCGGGCGCGCCGTCCCGGGGCCGGGAGTCGCCGGGCGCGCCGTCCACCGGCACGACGAAGGCGGCCAGGGTGCTGTGGAAGCGGGGTGACACGGGCCGGGACGTCCGTGAGCTGCAGGCCCGGCTGCGGCAGGTCGAGTGGCTCGTGGACGGGCCGACCGGGACGTACGACGATCTGACCGAGCGCGCCGTCAGCGGCTTCCAGGGCAAGCGCGGGCTGCCGCGGACTGGCCGGACGGACACCGTCACCTGGCAGCGGCTGCTCGGGATGTCGCACGAGCCGGGCAAGTGGGAGCTGTACCTGATGGGCGGCCAGCCCGCCGCCGCGCCCGACCCGCGCTGCACGAGGGGCCGGGTGCTGTGCATCAGCAAGTCGAGCCGGACGCTGCGCTGGATGATCGACGGGCGGACGGTGTCCACGATGTCCGTGCGCTTCGGCTCGCAGCGCACACCGACCCGGGAGGGCGTCTTCCAGGTCTACTGGAAATCCCGCCACCACGTCTCGACGCTCTACGACTCGGCCATGCCGTACGCCATGTTCTTCAGCGGCGGCCAGGCCGTGCACTACTCCTACGACTTCGCGGCCCGCGGTTACGCGGGTGCCTCGCACGGCTGCGTCAACGTGCGGGACGAGGGGGCGATCGCCGATCTGTACGCGCAGGTGAGGAACGGCGACAAGGTCGTCGTGTACCGGTGAGGCGGCGGGGCGGTGAGCACGCCGTGCGGTGAATGGGGCGCGGGCGGGACCGGGGGAACGTGTCCCGCCCGCGCCGAGGTGCACGAGCCGCAGGTACGGGGGGAACCCCGGCTCGGTGCAAGAAGCCGATGACCAGTCGGCTCACTCACTACTGCGTCCCGGCGTCCGAAAGTGTCACACCCTCGGCGAGGGAATCTTCGTCGGACACGAAAGCGCAGGTCAGACGGGGGTCGCGGAGTGCGCGGCGTGGGGTGCGTAGGCGGGCGGCCGCTGCGGCCGGGGCTCGTAGGCCGACGGGGCGTGGGGGCGGTGGGGACCGTGGGCGGGCGGGGCTATGCCGGCGTCGTCGTCATCGCCGTTGCCGCCGTTTCCGCCCGTGCCGCCGTCGTCACCGTCCTCGTCCCGGTTCCCGTGGCCGCCCTCGCCCTTCTTTCCGCCGTCGCCCTTGCTCCCCTTGCTCCCCTTGTCGTCCTTGCCGCCCTTGCCGCCCTTGCCGCTCCGGTCGTCGCCGGTGTCCCCGCGGAGCTCGCCCTCGTGGGGCGCCTCTGCGGCATCACCGTGCTCTCCGCCGTCCCGGCCGCCGCCGGTGCCGGCGAGGAGGTTGCCGCAGTACTTCGCGACCCGGGACGCTCCCCCGGCCGCCTCCTTCAGCGCGTGCCGTTGCGCGGCGTCGAGCCGCCCGCCGTCGCGGGCCTTGCGGCAGGACGCGGCGAGGTCCGGCCGACGCCCGTCCAAGCCGCCGTTCGGGTCCCGGTCGTCGGCGTCACGGTTCCCGGCCCCGCGGCCGTCCCGGGCGGTGCCCCCGCCGGGCGTGCCCGAGGCGGTGCCCGGGTCCGACCCGCCCTGCACGCCGTCCAGCGGTGAGGGCGGGACGGGCGGACGGTCGGGGGAAGCGGCGGCCGAGACGGTCGCGGCAGGTTCCGGTTCGGTGCCGTCGAACGGCGTCGGCAGCACTCCGGTTCCGGCCGCCACCGCCACACCGCCGACCATGCCGACGGTCAGCGCGGCGGCCAGCCCGAGGCGCAGGGGACGGCTCCAGCGCGCCCGCCGGGCGCCGTCACCGCGCGGGCCGATGCGGACGAGACCGGCGTCCAAGGGCCCGGGGGCGGTGCCGTGCCCGCGGGTACCCGGCGCATCCGCCGCCGCGTCGGCCCGCTCCGCGCGTACCTTGCGGAAGGCGGCCAACGCCGCGGCCTCGCCGGGGAGTTCCTCGCCGGGCGGCGCCGGCGGGGCGGACAGCGCGCCGAGGGCCGCCGCCAGTCGTCCGGCCCGGTCGCGCGTCGCCGGGTCGGCGCTCTCCAGCCCCTCCAGTGGCTCTCCGCGCAGCAAGAGTTCCGCCGTTTCGCGGTCCAGCCACTTGTCCTGCTCGTCGGCCATCACATGTCCTTCTGCGTCCGCGCACGCGTATGCGTCACACTCGCGGACGTCACCGCGCGGTCGCGCGGTTCTCGCTGCGGCGGCAGGGCGTCGAGCCCGCCGTCCGATTCCGGATCGCCGCCGAGCAGCTCGGCCAGGCGCTTCAGGCCACGGTGCGCCGCCGTACGGACGGCACCGGGCCGCTTGCCCAGCGTCTCGGCGGCGCTCTTGGCGTCGAGGCCCACGACCACGCGCAGGACGACCGCCTCGGCCTGGTCCTGGGGCAGCCGGGCGATGAGGGAGAGGGTGCTGCCGGTGGCCAGGGCCTCCATGGCCTCACCGGCGGTGTCGGACTCGGCCGGCTTGCCGGTCAGCTCCGTCTCGTCGCCGCCGATCACCGGCCGGCGGCCGCGCATGCGGATGTGGTCGAGCGCGCGGTTGCGGGCGATGCGGGCGGCCCAGCCGCGGAACCGGTCGGCGTCCCCGTCGAACCGTTCCAGGTCGCGGGCTATCTGCAGCCAGGCCTCGGAGGCGACGTCCTCGGCGTCGTGATCGCCGACGAGCGTGCGCACGTATCCCAGCAGTCGCGGATGCACGGAGCGGTAGACGGTCCGGAACGCGGTCTCGTCCCCGGTCTGTGCCGCACGCACCGCGGTGGTCAGCTCCGCGTCGTCCCCCAGCACCGAGAAGCCTTTCTGCGCCTGAACCGGCGCCGCTCTCGCGGACGTGGTCCTCGCCCTCGTGGTTTCTCCATTGATGGCCGCGGCGGTCTCCCGCAACCCGTCGCGGGAGCGAGCCCCCGCTGATCGGCGCGAATGGCACGTTACGTCGTGAAACCGCCACTCGTCCATGTCCGCCTCGCATTGCCGTACAAGATGCAACTAACCCGTGACGCGGTGAGGTGTGACAGAAAACGCAGTCGCGGCGCTGAAGGGAGTACGGGCCGCCGCGCGGCCCGTGCCGCGCGACGGCCGGGGCCTCTCCTGTGGGGGGTGGCGGCCCCGGCCGTTGCCTTGGCCGCCGCGATCGTCCCTGGTGGGGGCTACGGGAGGTCCTGGTCCGGGACCCGCACCGCGGCACTGCCGCCGGTCTCCACCTCGACGCCTCCTTCGCCGACGGTCCCGTCGGCGCCGATTCCCGCGCCGGTGTCGCCCGCACGGCCGTTCCCGGCGTCGTTCCCGGCGGCGCCGTTCCCGGTGTCGGCCGACGCCCCCTGCCCGGTCGGCCGGGCGAGCAGCTCGGTGCAGTAGGCCTCGACGTGGTCCGCACCGCCCGCCGCCGCGACGAGCCGCTGCCAGGCCGTGGCCCCGAGCGCCTTTCCGCTGCCCGTCACTCGCGCGTAGGCGCGGCACTGGGCCTCGGGGTCCCGGCCGGCGGCCGGGCGGTCCGGCGGCGGGGAGGCACCGGGGGGCGCGGAGGCTCCCGGGGAGGCGGTGCCGCCGGGGGGTGTGGTCGCGTGGCCCGGGGCGGCGGGGACCCGCGTGGCGGCCGGCGGGGTCGCGGCCGGCCGGGCCGAGGCGTCGTCGGTGGCGGCGGGCGGGCGGGTGCGGTCCGGGCCGCCGCCGTCGTCGTCGCCGGAGCCGCCCCCGCCGATGGCCGCGTAGGCGACGCCGCCCAGGGTGAGACTCGCCAGCAGGACGGAGAGCGCGGTCTTCAGCGAGCGTCCCGGGTCTCGCCCGGTCCGCGGCCGCCAGTCGTCCCGCCGCCGGGTGCGCGCGGCCCGGCCGGGTTCCGCGTCCCGTGCGGCCCGGAATGCGGCCACGGCGCGCCGCTCGCCCTCGACGTCGGTACCCTCGCCGCGCAACGCCGCGGCGAGCAGCGCCTCGGTGCCGGGGGCGTCGCCGGGGGCGGGCCGGGGGCCGGCGTCGCGGCCGCGGCCCTCCCCGTGCCGTGCGCCCATGTCCGTCTCCGCTCCCGCTCGCTCCGCCGGGCCGCCGTCCTCGGCGCCCCTCATGTCGACTCCCCCAGCGTCCTGGGACCGTCATCCGTCACACCGTCGGCGCCCAGCTGCCGTGCCAGCCGCTTCAGCCCCCGGTACGTCGCCGTGCGCACCGCGCCGGGCCGCTTGCCGAGCACGCGGGCGGCGGACGGCCCGTCGAGACCGACGACGACCCGCAGCAGTACGGCCTCGGCCTGGTCCGGCGGCAGCCCCGCGACCAGGTTCAGCGCGGTGCGCGTGGAGAGCGTCTCCAGGGCCTGGTCGTGCGTCGAGTGCGGGCCGGGCAGGTCCAGTACGTCCTGTTCGAGCCCGGTCGGTCGGGGCCGCACCTTCTGGCGGCGCAGGTGGTCCAGTGCCCGGTGTCGCGCGATCGTCGCCGTCCAGCCCCGGAAACCGGCCCCGTCGCCCCGGAAGCGCCGCAGGTCACGGGCTATCTCCAGCCACGCGTCCGCCGCCACGTCCTCCGCGTCGTCCCCGACCAGCCCGCGCAGGTAGCCCAGCAGGCCCGGCTGCACGAACCGGTAGGCGACCGCGAAGGCGGCCTCGTCACCGTGCTGGGCCCGCGCGACCGCCGCGCCCAGTTCCCCGTCGTGCGCCTGCACGCGGCGGGGTTCCCCTCGCTGGCCCAAGAACCGTCCTCGTCCGTACCGAGTCCTCCGCGCGCTCGGGTGAGCCCGCCCCCCAAGGTCATCAGCGTCCGCGCGCACAGAAGTGTCACAGGGTGCCGGGAGCCCGTCGGTCCCGGCCCGGCGTCACGGGCCCGCCGTCGCGTCCCGGCACAGCAGGCGCAGCGACCCGTCTCCGGCGAAGCAGCGGCGTGCCTCGTCCATCGGGTCCCACAGGCGGCCGTCCGGCGTACGGACCCAGTGGTCCCCGCCGGTCGTCCACCACTCGCCGCCCGACTGGCGCACGATCACCTCACCCGCGTAGGCACCGAGGCCGCGCAGCGCCGTCTCCACGGCGGCGTACGGCGGCCCCTCGCGCCGGATGCCGTCGATCACCCGGTCGACGCGCCACAGGCTCTCGGCCGAGTAGTCCAGGCGCAGCCGGGCGCCCTCGCGCATCGTGGCCACCGCGTCCGCCGCCCACCGCACCGGCCTCGCGGCGGCCGCCGGGCGGGTCTGCTGCGCGCTCGCCGGCCCGCTCGTCGATCCGCTGGTCATTCCCCTGGTCACAGTCGTCACATGGGCTAAAGCGTCGCGGGACGGGGTTGCGTCACACGCGGGAACCGGCCGTTCCGCAACCGGTACAGGACCGCCCCACCTCCCCCACGTCCGCCGCACCGCCACCGCGCGTTCCCCGCAGGACGGTCACAGGAAACCGGCGTCTGGCCCGGGGTCAGCCTCGCCCCCGTGCCCGGCGGGAGACCACCGCGCGCAGTACCCGGCGCCCCTCCGTGGAGACCTCCAGGGCCGGGCGCAGCCCGGCCGCGCCCCGCTCGGCGAGCAGTTCCAGGACGCCGGCCTGGCGCCGCAGTTCGGCGGCGACGAGCGGGGGCAGTCCCCGCGTACCGCCGTCGCGGGGGACGTCGGCCTCCGGGGCGGTGCCCGCCGCGGGGTCGAGGAGCCGGTGGATCCGGAGCGAGGCGACGGAACATGCGTCGGCCCACGTCCGCATCGCCGGGCCGGAACACTCGGCCGGCGCGGCCTGCAGCATGCGGCGGGCCAGGACCACGGCCTCGTCCTCACCGGTGGCGTCGGGGCCGGCGAGCTTGTCCCGCACCTGTGTCAGGCTCGCGGCCCAGTCGGGGCCGGCCTCGTCGCCGGTGTCGTCTGCGAGGGTCGCCCACAGGGGTCTGAGGGCCTCGTCGTCGCCGTCGAGGAGCGGGACGCAGCGGTCCAAACAAGCCAGCCCGCTCGCGGCGAGTGCGCGTGCGTCGGCCCGCGCGATCAGTTCCACCAGGCTCATCGGGTGCCTCCCTGTTCCTGCCGCTTCGCCCCGCTCAGCGCCACGGGGCCCGCACTGCCCCTTACTGCGTGCGGCGGACCGGGAGTGTCACAGCGGCACGACGCCCAGCCGGTCGAGGAACCGGAAGAAGAGGTTTTCGGCCACCGGACCGGAGTCGGCCCCGGGGCCCAGGGCCCCACCCGCCCCCGCCGGTGCCCCTGCCCCGGCACCCCCACCCGCCCCCGCCTCCACACCCGCGCCGGGACCCGGATCGTCCGCCAGCACCTCGGCCAGCTCCCCGGCGTTCGCGGCGCACCCCGCCTCCGCGGCCCAGGCGACGGCGCGCTCGGCGGCGTCGCGGGGCTCCAGGAAGTAGTCCTCCAGGGTGAGCCCGTCCCGCTCGGCGCCCAGGTACCCGGCCATGGCGGTCCGCGCCAGGCAGGTCGTCCACGCCCCGCTCTCGGGCGCCGCCGCCTCCACGACCACGCAGTCGCTGTCCATCACGTACCCGAACAGCGCGGGCGCGCCGGTCTGCCCGGCCAGGTCGTTCATGTTCCCGACGTCTCCGTCGCCGCCCGGGAACTCCCACACCTGCCACCCGCCCGGCGCGCTCTGGCGCAGCGTCATGTCCCCGGCGCCGGCCAGCGCCTCCAGCTCCGCGAGCGGCCGCTCGGCGCGGCCGACGACGAAGTACCCCCAGTAGCCCATGTCCCGGTCCCCCCGGCGTGTCGGTTCGGCTCGGCAAAAGACCACCACAGCCGTACCGGCGTTCGCAGCAGGATCGGGCAATCGGCGTGCCGCCCCGGCGGCAGGCCCGGGGCGGCAGGCGTCAGCCGAGGCGGCCCGCCAGCGCCTTGAACTCCGCCCAGGACAGCTCGGGCTTGCCGTCGTCCCACAGCTTCTGGACCGTCGCGGCCAGCGGCAGCCGGATGCCCTCGGCGACCTGGGCCTGGGTCTGGGCGCTCGGGATGTCGCCCCAGACCGCGAAGCTGCCGCCGAGGATCTGGTCGTCGTACTTGGCGTCGACGGCCGTGGTGCCGCGCAGGACGCGCGGCGTCCACTGCTCGTAGATGCGCTCGCCGGTCGGGTAGACGAAGGTCTGCGGCTGGCCGAGCACGTAGTAGAGGAACTCGTCGTTGTAGTTGAGGACCTGGCGGCCCTCGCTCAGGTACTCCGTCGGCGGCCGGGCGCCGATCTCCTTGCCCGTCCAGTACGCGACCTTGATCTCCTCGAGCGGCTCGACGGACGTGTCCTTGAAGAAGCCGTCGTTCCACGCGCGCGGAGTGCGGTCGTGGGCCATGACCGTCTTGGCCCGGCCGTTGAGCCAGCCGGTGGTGAGGTCGGCGACGGTGCCGTCGGAGCCGTAGGCCTTGCGGGCGGCGGCGGCCAGGGTCGGGTAGGACGCCTCCGGGTCCGGCACCACGAGGGCCTGGTACTCGTCGGCGCCCAGGTGGAACTGGGAGCCGGGGAAGAGGTCGGCGTACTCGTTCAGCAGGTCGTCGACGATCCGCGCGGCCTCCGGCTTGGAGATGTCGATGGCGCCGCGGGTGGGCGTGCCCTGGGCGTTGCGCAACTGGAGGTCGGGGTGGGCGGCGATCACGGCGCCGAGGTGGCCGGGCGAGTCGATCTCGGGCACGACGGTGATGTGGCGCGAGGAGGCGAGATCGATGATCTCCTTCATCTCGGCCTTGGTCAGGTGCTCGTCGGAGACGATCTCGGGGTGCGAGTCGGACTCGATGCGGAAGGCTTGGTCGTCGGAGAAGTGCAGGCCCAGTTCGTTGAACTTGAGGTCGCCCAGCTCGCGTATCCGGTCCTTGATCCAGTCGGCGCTGTAGTGCTTGCGGGCGATGTCGAGGGAGAAGCCCCGCTTCGGTTTGGCCGGCGCGTCCTTCACCACGCCCTCCGGCGCGGTGCCGCCGCCGGCCACCTCCTGCTTCAGGGTGCGGGTGCCGTAGTAGACGCCGGCCTCGGCGGGGCCGGTGACGGTGACACGGCCGTCGCGCACGGTCATGGTGTACGACTCCGGGTTCGCGCCCTTGTCGGCCTTGACGTCGAGCAGCAGGTCCCCTGCCCGTTCGTCGTCCTTCTCCCCCGCGTACGTCATCCCCAGCTCGCCGGCGACCTGTTTGCCCTCGTCGGCGAGGCCGGCGTCGGCGACGACGACCCGGTTCCCCTTTTCGGGCTGCCAGCCGGGGCCGCGGGCCGCGGTGTGCTCGCGCACGGAGGGTATGGTGCGTGGCTCCTCGGAGAGCGGATAGGACCGGCTGGGACTGGGCGCGGCCGCCTCGCCCGAGCGGGTGGCGGAACCCTCCCGGCCGCCGTCACCGTCGCCGCCGTCCGTGGCCCACAGGCCGACTCCCACGCCGAGCGCGGCGACCACCGCGCCGGCGATCACGGCCCGCTGTCTCACCTGGTGTGCCGGTGTCCGGCCTCCGTGCTGGCTCACAGCGCCAACCTAGGGCCGCCGTTGCCGTCATGCGTCCACCACATGTTCTGAAACTCTCCCGTTCGGGTGAAATTCGGGCAGCGGACGGACACGTGTTGCCGTCACTCGATAACGTGACGCCACATCTTTCGCACAATCCCCTGCCGACACACACGTGAAGCCCACGAGGACACACGCTGCCTGCGCACCGTCTCCCAGACCTCCCCCGCCGAGTGGCCATACCGGTACCGGTGCAAACACGCGCCACACCGGCAACCGCCGCCCCGCTGGAGCGCTTCAACACGGCCCCCGCCGACGAGGCCGCCCGGACCCTCCTCGCCTGCCTGCACAGTCACGCCTGGGCCCGCCGCCTCACCGCCCACCGCCCCTACCCGGACCTCCCCGCCCTCCTCGCGGCGGCGGACGAGGCGTCCTACGACCTCTCCCCGGCCGACCTGACCGAGGCCCTGACCGCGGAGACGCTGCCCGCCCTCCCCGAGGACACCTACGCGGCGGCCCACACGGCCCTGAGCGCGGCCACCGCGGCCTACGAGTCCCGCTTCGGACACGTGTTCGTCATCAGCCTGGACGGTCTGTCCCCGGACGAGACCCTCAACCACGTCCTGGCAGCCATCCGGTCACGTTTGAGCAACGACCCGGACGAAGAACGCCTGGTGGCGGCGGAAGAACTCCGGCACCTGGCGAGAACACGGCTGACCAACACCCTTGGGGATGCGGGGTTGTGACACCAGCGGCTCCGCCCCGGGCGCGAGCCACCCCTGACCACCCGCACCCGGCAAACCGCACCAAACCCCCACCTCGGTGGCCACCCCGCGGCACCACCGCTGCTCCTTTGAGTGCAACTTTGATCACACCGGCAGGCCCCCTGTAAGCGCCGCAGGCAACCGTCGCTACCATGCTGGGGGCCGGTGGACCGTACCCGGCCGGGCCCGACCGACAAGGAAAGCCGGCGCGGCCCCAATCCCCGCTCCCGGAGGAAATTTCCGTGCCGGCTGGAACGCTGTACCGCGGCCGGGAAGGAATGTGGTCCTGGGTGGCTCACCGAGTCACCGGCGTCCTCATCTTCTTCTTCCTGTTCGTTCACGTGCTGGACACCGCTCTCGTACGGGTGTCCCCCGAGGCCTACGACACCGTCGTGGCCACGTACAAGACGCCGATCGTCGCGCTGCTGGAGTACGGCCTCGTGGCCGCCATCCTCTTCCACGCGCTCAACGGCCTGCGTGTCATCGCCGTCGACTTCTGGGTCAAGGGCGCCCGCTACCAGAAGCAGATGCTCTGGACCGTCGTCGCCCTGTGGGTCGTGCTGATGCTCGGGGCGATCTACCCCGTCCTCGGCCACGCCGCTCGTGAACTGTTCGGGAGCTGACGCGCATGTCGACCACTGAAACCACCGCCTCCGGCATCGGCCCCGTCGAGGGCGCCGGCGCCTCCGTCTACTCCGTGGACAACCCGGCGCCGCTGATCGAGCCGCCCCGCAAGCGGACCAAGAAGTCCCCGAAGTCCACGCGCGGCAACTTCGAGATGGCCGCCTGGCTCTTCATGCGCCTGTCCGGCGTCGTGCTGGTCGTCCTGGTCCTCGGCCACCTGCTGATCCAGCTGGTCCTGGACGGCGGCGTGTCCAAGATCGGCTTCGCCTTCGTGGCCGGCCGCTGGGCCTCGCCGTTCTGGCAGGTCTGGGACCTGCTGATGCTCTGGCTCGCGATGCTGCACGGCGCGAACGGCCTGCGCACGGTCATCAACGACTACGCGGAGCGCCCGAACACCCGCCTGTGGCTCAAGGGCCTGCTCTACACCGCCACGGTGTTCACCATCCTGCTGGGCACGCTGGTGATCTTCACCTTCGACCCGAACATCCGCTAGGCACGGGGCTGCGAAAATCATGAAGGTACACAAGTACGACACCGTCATCGTCGGCGCCGGTGGCGCCGGCATGCGCGCGGCCATCGAGTCGACCAAGCGCAGCCGCACCGCCGTGCTGACGAAGCTCTACCCCACCCGCTCCCACACGGGCGCCGCGCAGGGCGGCATGGCCGCCGCGCTGGCCAACGTGGAGGAGGACAACTGGGAGTGGCACACCTTCGACACGGTCAAGGGCGGTGACTACCTGGTCGACCAGGACGCCGCCGAGATCCTGGCGAAGGAGGCCATCGACTCCGTCCTCGACCTGGAGAAGATGGGCCTGCCGTTCAACCGGACGCCGAACGGCACCATCGACCAGCGCCGCTTCGGCGGTCACAGCCGCAACCACGGCGAGGCCCCGGTCCGCCGCTCCTGCTACGCGGCCGACCGCACCGGTCACATGATCCTCCAGACGCTCTATCAGAACTGCGTCAAGGAGGGCGTGGAGTTCTTCAACGAGTTCTACGTCCTGGACCAGCTGATCACCGAGGTCGACGGCGTCAAGAAGTCCGCCGGCGTGGTGGCCTACGAGCTGGCGACCGGCGAGATCCACGTCTTCCAGGCGAAGTCCGTGATCTACGCCTCCGGCGGCACCGGCAAGTTCTTCAAGGTGACGTCCAACGCGCACACGCTCACCGGTGACGGCCAGGCCGCCGTGTACCGGCGCGGGCTGCCGCTGGAGGACATGGAGTTCTTCCAGTTCCACCCGACCGGCATCTGGCGCATGGGCATCCTGCTGACGGAGGGCGCCCGTGGTGAGGGCGGCATCCTCCGCAACAAGGACGGCGAGCGCTTCATGGAGAAGTACGCGCCGGTCATGAAGGACCTCGCCTCGCGCGACGTCGTCTCCCGCTCCATCTACACGGAGATCCGCGAGGGCCGCGGCTGCGGTCCCGAGGGCGACCACGTCTACCTCGACCTCACCCACCTCCCGCCGGAGCAGCTGGACGCCAAGCTGCCCGACATCACGGAGTTCGCGCGGACCTACCTCGGCATCGAGCCCTACACGGACCCGATCCCGATCCAGCCGACCGCGCACTACGCCATGGGCGGCATCCCGACCAACGTCGAGGGCGAGGTCCTGGCGGACAACACCACCGTCGTCCCGGGCCTGTACGCGGCCGGCGAGGTCGCCTGCGTGTCCGTGCACGGCGCCAACCGCCTGGGCACCAACTCGCTGCTCGACATCAACGTCTTCGGCCGCCGCGCGGGCATCGCCGCCGCGGAGTACGCGCAGAAGGCGGACTTCGTCGAGCTGCCGGAGAACCCCGAGTCCCTGGTCGTCGAGCAGATCGAGCGGCTGCGCTCCTCCACCGGCACCGAGCGGGTGGCGACGATCCGCCGCGAGCTGCAGGAGACCATGGACGCCAACGTCATGGTGTTCCGCACCGAGCAGACGATCAAGACGGCCGTCGAGAAGATCGCCGAACTGCGCGCCCGGTACAAGAACGTGTCGATCCAGGACAAGGGCCGGCGCTTCAACACCGACCTGCTGGAGGCCGTCGAGCTGGGCAACCTGCTCGACCTGGCCGAGGTCATGGCGGTCTCCGCGCTCGCCCGCAAGGAGTCGCGCGGCGGTCACTACCGCGAGGACTTCCCCAACCGCGACGACGTCAACTTCATGCGCCACACCATGGCGTACCGCGAGGTGGGCGACGACGGCACCGAGTCCATCCGGCTCGACTACAAGCCGGTCGTCCAGACCCGCTACCAGCCGATGGAGCGTAAGTACTGATGGCTACCCCTGTCATGGAGAAGAGCGACCAGGCCCCCGAGCCGGGCTTCGCCGACTCCCCCTACATCACGGTCACCTTCCGCGTCCGGCGGTTCAACCCGGAGGTCTCGGCCGAGGCGACCTGGGAAGACTTCCAGCTGGAGATCGACCCGAAGGAGCGCGTCCTCGACGCGCTGCACAAGATCAAGTGGGACCTGGACGGAAGTCTGACCTTCCGCCGTTCCTGCGCGCACGGCATCTGCGGCTCGGACGCCATGCGGATCAACGGCAAGAACCGCCTCGCCTGCAAGACGCTGATCAAGGACATCAGCCCCGAGAAGCCGATCACGGTCGAGCCCATCAAGGGCCTGACGGTCCTCAAGGACCTGGTCGTCGACATGGAGCCGTTCTTCCAGGCGTACCGGGACGTGATGCCCTTCCTGATCACGAAGGACACCAACGAGCCGACGCGTGAGCGCCTTCAGTCCGCCGAGGACCGCGAGCGCTTCGACGACACGACCAAGTGCATCCTGTGCGCCGCCTGCACGTCCTCGTGCCCGGTGTTCTGGAACGACGGCCAGTACTTCGGCCCGGCCGCGATCGTCAACGCCCACCGCTTCATCTTCGACTCGCGCGACGAGGCCGGCGAGCAGCGGCTGGAGATCCTGAACGACCGCGACGGCGTCTGGCGCTGCCGCACGACCTTCAACTGCACGGACGCCTGCCCGCGCGGCATCGAGGTCACCAAGGCCATCGCGGAGGTGAAGCGAGCGCTGATCACGCGCCGCTTCTGAGACTCCGTCGGCGCACGCCGTCTCACGGCTGTGAGGGCCCCGTTTCCCCTGGAAGCGGGGCCCTCACGCATGTGCCACACCATCGGGTCGGCGGCGGCGCAGGTGCGCCGACCACTGCGCCCGCCGCGTCCACTCCCCCGGCGAGACCGTCACCCTCCCCGGCTCCCCGGCGCCGAGGTCACCCTGGACGTCGGCGAGATCCGTGCCGCCGGACGGACGAAGAGCACGCCCGACGAGGGCTGACAATCAGCTGTTCCGGGCGATGACCGTCCTAGCCTGACGCCATGTCAGATGACGAGTCGTACGAACTGCTCGGGTTCGACAACGTACTGCTGCCCGTCGGGGACCTCGGTGAGGCCGTCGGGTTCTACGAGCGGGCCGGGTTCCCGGTCGCCTACCGGCTCGACGAGGCCGGGATCGCGCTGCTGAAGGTCGGCGCCGAGACGCCGGGGCTGCTGCTGCGGGTGGAGGAGGAGTTCGGCCGGCAGCCGCCGATGTGGCCCTCCGCGCGGGTGTGGCTGGAGGTCACCGACGCCCGTCTGGCCGCCCGGACGCTGCGAGAGGCCGGGGTGCCGCCGCTCGACGAGCCGTTCCCCGTGGCCACCGGCTGGACCGTCGAGTTCGCCGACCCGTGGGGAAACGTCATCGGCCTCACGGACTACTCCAAACGCCCGGAGCTGGGCCGTCGCCCCTGAGCCGCCGACTGCCGCCGGATCCGGCTTGAACGTGTTCAAAAACAGGTCTACAGTCACCCCTGTCAGCGTTTTGAACGCGTTCAAGAAGGGGTGGGGCATGGACCGCACCGTCATCGCCTACGTCATCTACCTGGTCGTCAGCATCGGTCTGACCGTCTGGGTGGCCCGCACGCTCAGCCGCAACGGACGGGTCTTCCTCGCCGACGTCCTGCACGGCAACGAGAAGCTCGCCGACGCCGTCAACCACCTCCTGGTGGTCGGCTTCTACCTCGTCAACCTCGGCTTCGTCGCCCTGTACCTCAGCGGCGACGAGACCATCGCCGACACCCGGGGCATCTTCGAGGCGCTCTCGACCAAGCTCGGCGTGGTGCTGCTGGTGCTCGGCGTGATGCACCTGGGCAACGTGTACGTCCTCAACAAGATCCGGCGCCGCGGCATGATGGAGCGGGAGCAGCTGCCCCCGGTCCCGCCGCAGGGCTGGGTGGCCCCCACGACCGGGGCCTGAGCCGATGGCTCCCGCTCCCGGGACGACGGCCGGCGCCCCCGTGCGCCGGCTCACCGTCCTCTACGACGCCGAATGCGCCCTGTGCACCCATGTACGGGACTGGCTGCTGCGCCAGCCCCGGCTGGTGCCGCTGGAGCTGGTCCCGGCCGCGTCCCAGGAGGCGCGCCGGCGCTTCCCCGGCCTCGACCACCGGGCCACCCTCGACGAGGTCACCGTCGTGGGCGACGCCGGACAGGTCTACCGGGGCGCCGCCGCCTGGGTCGTCGTCCTGTGGGCGCTGCGCCGGTACCGCAGGCTCGCCCACCGGCTCAGCACGCCCAAGGGCGCCCTGCTGGCCCGCGGGGCCGTCCTGGCCGCCGCCAAGTGGCGCGCCGGGCAGCGCCAGTGGGGCGGCAACGGGTACCGCCGCGCCGACGGCTGGGTCTACGAGCCGGGCCTCGGGTGGATCTACGCGGGGCCGGGCTGTGACGACGGCGCCTGCGCCACTGGATAGGCTCTGGACCCGTGCCTGCGACCCACGACGGCGCCGACGACGGTGCCCACCTCAGCAAGTCCGAGCAGACCCGCGCGCTGATCCTGGAGACGGCCATGCGGCTGTTCCAGGAACGCGGCTACGACCGGACCACGATGCGGGCCATCGCCCAGGAGGCCGGGGTCTCCGTCGGCAACGCGTACTACTACTTCGCCGGCAAGGAACACCTGATCCAGGGCTTCTACGACCGGATCGCCGCCGAGCACCAGGCGGCGGTCCGCGATGTCCTGGCCCGGGAGACCGACCTGGAGGCGCGGCTGGCGGGCGTGCTGAAGGTCTGGCTGGACATCGCCACGCCGTACCACGAGTTCGCGGTGCAGTTCTTCAAGAACGCCGCCGACCCGGACAGCCCGCTCAGCCCCTTCTCCCCGGAGTCGGAGCACGCGCGCGTGGAGGCCATCAGCATCCACCGCGCGGTGCTCGCCGGGGCGAAGACCAAGGTGCCCGAGGAGCTGCGGGACATCCTGCCGGAGCTGATGTGGCTCTCCCAGATGGGCCTCGTCCTGTACTGGATCTTCGACCGCACCGAGGGCCGCGAGCGCAGCTACCGCCTCGCCGAACGCGGCGCCCGGCTCACCGCGCGGGGCGTCGTGCTGGCCCGCTTCCGGGTGCTGCGCCCGCTGGTGCGCGAGGTGCACGAGCTGTTCACGGACTTCCTGCCGGGTATGACGAGGATGATGCCGGACCCCGCGAAGAAGCCGTCGCGGGATCCCGGTCCTCAGGCCTGACGGGACGCCAGCTCGATCACCGTGATGTCCGAGGGCGCCCCCACGCGCGTGGGCGGGCCCCAGGCGCCCGCGCCGCGGCTGACGTACAGCTGGGTGTCGCCGTAGCGCTCCAGGCCGGCCAGCGTCGGGTTGGCGGCGCCGGCGATGAGGTTGCCGGGCCAGAGCTGGCCGCCGTGGGTGTGGCCGGAGAGCTGGAGGTCGACGCCGTGGTCGACGGCGTCGTGGATCTGCACCGGCTGGTGGGCGAGGAGCACGCAGGCGCGGGAGCGGTCCCGGTCGCCGAGGGCCCTGTCGTAGTCGGGGCCCTGGCCCTCGTCCTCGCCCGCCACGTCGTTGACGCCGGCGAGGTCGAAGTGGGGCAGCTCGGTGCGGGCGTTCTCCAGCGGGAGCAGCCCGAGCCGCCGCACCTCGGCGACCCACTGCTCGGCGCCGGAGAAGTACTCGTGGTTGCCGGTGACGAAGTACGCGCCGTGCCGTGCCCTCAGCCCGGCCAGCGGGGCGGCGGCCGGGCCGAGGTCCTTCACGCTGCCGTCGACCAGGTCGCCGACGACGGCGATCAGGTCGGGCTGCGTGGAGTTGACGGTGTCGACGACCTTCTGGGCGAAGCCCCGGCCGAGCACCGGGCCCAGGTGGATGTCGCTGACGACGGCGATGCGGAATCCGTGTGCGGCGCGCGGGAGCTTGGCCAGCGGCACGGTGACGCGCTTCACGCCCGGGCCGTTCAGCACGCCGTACGTGCCGTAGCCGACCGTGCCGACGGCCGCCGCGGCGGCGGCACCGGCGACGACGCGGGAGACGAAGAGGCGGCGGGAGGGAAGGGCGAGGGGGCTCGGGGGCGCGTTCCCGGGTCCCGGGTCCGGTGCCCCGGGCTCCTCGGGCTCCTCGGGCTGCTCCTTCGGCGGGGCCGTCCCGGCCGGTATGCGCTCCGTGTCCGCGGCCGGGGACGCCGCCGGCTGTTCGGCCCCCTGCGTCCGCCGCGCGGCCGCCCGGCGCTCCACGAACATCCGCAGCAGCGGGCGGACGACCTCGCCCGCGAGCACCGCGAGCAGGAGGTAGATCGACAGGGCCAGCCACAGGAAGCCGGGCCACGCCAGCACCCGCTGGAGCCAGAACGGGGCGCCCGTGCGCTCGGCGACCAGCGCGCCGACGGCCAGCAGCCAGCCTCCGGCGATCACCGCCGCGCCGATCCGGCGCACCGGGCCCGGGGCGCCGGTCGTGTCGCGGAACAGACGCCGCCACACGTACCAGTTGGCCGTCACGATGACGCCCACCATCAGCAACGCGACCAGCACGAAGACGACCACCATGCCGTCGTATCCCCTCGGTTGTGACGTCCTCGACGCCTATGACGTTCGGCGCAGTGCGCGCACGCCGCGCAACCCGATGACCCCGACGACCGTCCCCAATACGAAGGAGACGATCGCGAGCAGCAGGTGCACCCAGAAGTACGCCGTGGGGTCGCCGTCCTCGAAGGCGAGCCCGCTGCCGTCCTTGACCAGGTTTTTGACGAAAGTGATCCAGATGATCCAGCTCCACACCCCGAAAGCGAGCAGGAACCAGGAGACGGGGCGGCTGAGCTTCATGCGTTCAGTATCGCCGCACCGTGTCCGGATCCGTGCGCGGGGTGGGGAGGGGGGTGGGAACGACGCGATCACTGGGGGTACGTTTCCGCTCGTGCCCGCTCCCAAGAAGGCCCTCAGGCGATCCCTGACGGTCACCTCCGCCGCCCTGACCGCTCTCGCCCTCCTCTCCCCCGCCGCGCTCGCCGCCCCGAGCCCGTCGGCGAGTCCGTCGGCGAGCCCGTCGGCCACTCCGCCGGCGTCGATGTCGACGGTCGGCGGCGCGCGGCTCGGGAAGCCCGTGACGCAGGTGGAGCTGGCCGGCGGGGCGCCCGTACTGCCGAAGGACGTCACCGCCCGGTCGTGGATCGTGGCGGACGCGGAGTCGGGCGACGTGCTGGCCGCGCACAACGCGCACTGGCGGCTGGCCCCGGCGAGCACCCTGAAGATGCTGTTCGCCGACACGCTGCTGCCGAAGTGGCCGAAGACCACGAAGCACAAGGTGGAGGTGTCCGACCTCGCGGGCATCGGCTCCGGGTCCAGCCTGGTCGGCGTCAAGGAGGAGGAGACCTACACCGTCCACGACCTGTGGCTCGGGGTCTTCCTGCGCTCCGGCAACGACGCGGTGCACGTGCTGTCCGCCATGAACGGCGGCGTCGAGAAGACCGTGGCGGACATGAACGCGCACGCCGAGGAGCTGCAGGCGCTCGACACGCACGCGGTCAGCCCCGACGGCTACGACATGCCGGGGCAGGTCTCCTCGGCCTACGACCTGACGCTGTTCGCGCGTTCGGGGCTGCAGAAGAAGGACTTCCGCGAGTACGCCTCGACCGTCCGGGCGAAGTTCCCGGGCGAGACGAAGAAGGACAAGAAGGGCAAGACGACCCGCAAGCCCTTCGAGATCCAGAACACCAACCGGCTCCTGGCCGGCGACTACGACGTCGACGTCTACCCGGGCATCGCCGGCGTGAAGAACGGCAACACCACCAACGCGGGCGCCACCTTCACGGGCGTGGCCGAGCGCGACGGCCGGGTGCTGCTCGTCACCGTGATGAACCCGGCGAAGGACGAGCACAACGAGGTCTACAAGGAGACCGCCCGCCTGTTCGACTGGGGGTTCAAGGCGGCCGGCAAGGTGCGTCCGGTGGGGCAGCTGGTGGCCCCGAGGAGCGCCGCTCAGGCGAGCCCGTCGGCGGAGGCCTCCGGTGAGGCCGGCGGTACCGGGAAGGGTGCGGGAGGCACGGAGCCGGTGGCGGGTGCCCCGGTCGCGGACGGCTCCGGCGGGGTCGGGGTCGCGGCCGGCATCGCCGCCGGGGTGCTGGTGCTGCTCGCGGGCGGCGCGTTCCTGATCAACCGGAAGTGGCCGCTGCCGGACCTGGTCCGCCGCCGGACCCGTCCTTGACGTCCGGACCGCCGGTGCCGCCGTCGTTTCCGGCGCCCTCCCCGCCCAGCTCCTGCTCCTTGCTGCCCGTCGCCGTCCAGGCGGCGCAGAACAGCACCAGCTTGGCGGTGAAGTTGATCCACAGCAGCAGCGCGACGGGCACGCCGAAGGCGCCGTACATGCTCTTCGCGGCGACACCCTGGATGTAGCCGCTGAGCAGCAGCTTGAGCAGTTCGAAGCCGACCGCGCCGATCAGCGCCGCCACCACCAGGCGGCGGCGGGCGGGCTGGACGCCGGGGAGCAGGGTCAGGACGTACAGCAGCAGGAGGAAGTCGGCGAGGACGGCGACGGCGAAGGCGGCGACGTAGAGCAGGACGCCGCCGACACCGCCCTGGGCGAGGCCGATGGTGCGGATGATCCAGCCGACCAGCGCCGAGGCGACGGTGGAGATGCCGACGGTGATCAGCAGCGCCCCGCCGAGACCGACGAGGACACCCGCGTCCTTGGCCCGGTGCAGGATCGGGTTCTCCTCCTCGTCGGGCAGTTCCCAGACGGCCCGCAGGCAGCCCCGGGTGGCCTCGATCCAGCCCATGCCGGTGAACAGCAGCAGGAGTGCGGAGATCACGCCGACGGTGCCGGCGTTGTCGACGAGGCCCTGGATGTTCAGCTGGTCGGAGATGCCCGGGATCTGCTCGGCGAGCGTGTCCTGGAGCTTGTCCTGCTGCTCCTTGCTCAGCGTGGCGGCGGCGACGGCGGCGGCGAGGCTCAGCAGCGGGAAGAGCGCGACGAAGCTGGTGAACGTCATGGCGGCGGCCAGCCGGGACCACTTCACCCGGTCGAGGCGTTCGTACGAGCGCCACGCGTGCGTGATCATCAGGCGCGCGATCCAGGGGCCCACGACGGGGAGCTTCTTCAGCCAGTCCATGATCCGACCCTGCCCCCGCTCGTCCCGTTCCATGATCTCGTCCGGCCTTCCGGCGCGTCGCCGGGCCGGAAGACCAGTGTTCTCGTGCCCCAGAAGCGCAGGATCGTGCCCAGGGCCATGCCGACCCCGGCGCCGGAGACCGTGTCGGCGCGTTGCGAGGTGAGGCCGAGGCCGTAGTGGCTGACGGCCAGGCAGAGCAGCTGTACGGCGGCACCGGCGGCGTTCACGGCGAAGAACACCGCGCAGGGGCGCAGGCCCCGGGGGCGGTGGAGGTGGCGGTAGGTGCCCAGCGCGTTGCCCGCGTAGGCGACGGAGCAGCCGGCGACGAAGGAGAGCGCCTTGGCGGTGAGCGGGTCGAGGCCGGCCGGGCCGCGCAGGCAGGTGAAGAGGGCGAGGTCGACGGCGTAGGCGAGCAGCCCGGCCGAGGCGAAGCCCAGCAGTTCGCGCCGGCCGGCTACCAATTGGCCACCGCCAGGCCGTACATCGCGAGCCAGACCACGCCGATCAGCGCGAGGGCGCGGTCGCGCAGGACGACGTCCTCGGGTTCGCCCGCGGTGCCGCGGTCGGCGAAGACGGCGTAGCGCAGGACGGCGAGGACGAAGGCGATCATGGAGAGCTGGCGCCAGGGCAGCACGCTGGTGTGCGGGACGCCGCCCTCCTCCATGGCCCACAGGCAGTAGCCGAGGACGGCGACGCCGGCGGCGAGCTGCCAGACGAAGCGGAGGTAGCCGGTGGTGTACTCGGTGAGCAACGCGCGCGTGGCGCCCTCCTTTCCCGCCATCTGCACGGCTTCGGAATAGCGCTTGGCGGCGACCATGAACAGGGCGCCGAAGCCGGTGGTGATGAGGAACCACCGCGACAGCGGGATGCCGAGCGCGAGTCCGCCGATCATGGCCCGCATCAGGAAGCCGGTGGTGACGACGGCGAGGTCGACGACCAGGACGTGCTTGAGGCTGACGCAGTACGCCAGTTGCATCACCAGGTAGGCGGTGAGCAGACCCGCGACGGGCGGGGGGCACAGCCAGGCGGCGGCGACGGGCGCGAGGACGCCGAGGACGCCGCCGACGGCGTAGGCGAGCGGGACGGGGACCTGTCCGGCGGCGACGGGGCGGTGCCGTTTGACGGGGTGGGCGCGGTCGGCCTCGGCGTCGCGGGCGTCGTTGACGAGGTAGACGGCGGCGGCGCAGGCGGTGAACAGGACGAAGACCAGCGCGAGCCGGCCGAGGGCGGGGACGGAGAACAGCTCGCCGGCGGCGGCCGGGGCGGCGGCGACCAGGACGTTCTTGATCCACTGCCGGGGGCGGGCGGTGCGCAGCAGCCCGGCGAGGACACCTCCCGCGCGGGGCGGTACGGGTTCCCGCTCCTGTTCCGGGGGGCGCTGGCGCAGGACGGCGGTGTCGGTGACGGCCGTGTCGGTCAACGGGTGCCTCCGCGCATCCAGTCCGCGCCGAGGCGGGCCGTGAGCGCGCCCAGGGCGGCGCCCGCCGCGACGTCGGAGGGGTAGTGGACGCCGACGACCAGCCGGGAGGCGCACACGGCGGCGGCGAGCGGCCAGACGGCCCGCACCCCGAGCGCCCCGAAGACGACGGCGGCCGCGGCGGCCGAGGTGGCGTGGGAGCTGGGGAAGGAGTGCCGGCCCGCGGTGCGCACCAGGGGGACGACGTGGGCGGGGCGGGGGCGGCGTACGACCCGCTTGACGCCCATGCTGACGACGTGGGCGCCGGCGGTGAGCGCGGTGCCGCGCAGCCATGCGGTGCGCCGGGGCGCGTCCACGGCGGCCGCGGCGAGGCCGGCCGCGAGCCACAGCGCGCCGTGCTCCCCCGCCCAGGACAGGGCGCGCGCCGCGCCCGCGACGCGCGGGTCGGTGCCGCAGGCCCTGAGCACGGTGACGATCCGGTGGTCCATGTCGTCGAGGTCGTCCATGTGGACTCACTGTCCACGCCCGCGGCACGGGAAGTCGGGCACGCCGGGGCGACATACCATTAATCACCCGTTTCAGGGATGCTCAGAATGTTTTGGAACTAATCATTCACTCAGGGACGGGCGGGGCGATACGGTCACCGCCATGTCTGCCGACACCGTTCGCGACACCGACCGGGGCCCCGACGCCGACTGGGACACCGTTACCGGCTGGGGCCGTACGGCGCCCACCGGTGCGCTCGTCGTACGTCCGCGGACGTACGAGGAGGCCGCCGTCGCCGTCCGGGACTGCGGGGTGCGCGGCGGCATCGCGCGGGGGCTGGGACGGGCGTACGGGGACGCGGCGCAGAACGCGGGGGGTGCCGTGCTCGACATGACGGCCCTGGACCGCGTGCACGCCGTCGACGTCGCCGGCGGCACCGTGCTGTGCGACGCGGGGGTCTCGCTGCACCGGCTGATGGAGGTCCTGCTGCCGCTGGGCTGGTTCGTGCCGGTGACGCCCGGCACCCGCTACGTGACGGTGGGCGGGGCGATCGGCGCGGACATCCACGGCAAGAACCACCACGTGTCGGGGTCCTTCACGCGGCACGTGCTCTCCCTGGAACTGCTCACCGCCGACGGCCGGGTCCGCACCGTCGCCCCGGGCACGCCGCTGTTCGACGCGACCGCGGGCGGCATGGGGCTGACCGGGGTGATCCTCACCGCGACGCTGCGGCTCCAGCCGGTCGAGACGGCGCTGATGTCCGTGGACACCGAGCGGGCCGGCGACCTGGACGACCTGATGGCCCGGCTGACCGCCACCGACCACCGCTACCGCTACTCGGTCGCCTGGATCGACCTCCTCGCGCGCGGCCGGGCGACCGGGCGCGCGGTGCTCACCCGCGGCGACCACGCACCGCTGGACGCGGTGCCCGCCCGCTCGCGCGCCCGGCGCGAGCCGCTGGCCTTCCGCACCTCGCGCCTGCCCGCCACCCCCGACTTCCTGCCGGGCGGGCTGCTCAGCCGGACGACGGTGGGCCTGTTCAACGAGCTCTGGTACCGCAAGGCCCCCCGGGTGAGCCGGGGCCGGCTCCAGCGGATCTCCACCTTCTTCCACCCGCTGGACGGCGTCCCGCACTGGAACCGGGTCTACGGCCGGGGCGGCTTCGTGCAGTACCAGTTCGTCGTCGGGCACGGCCGGGAGGAGGCGCTGCGCTCGATCGTGCGGCGCATCTCCGCGCGCCGCTGCCCGTCGTTCCTGGCCGTCCTCAAGCGCTTCGGCGCGGCCGACCCGGGCTGGCTCTCCTTCCCCGTGCCCGGCTGGACCCTCGCGCTGGACATCCCGGCGGGACTGCCGGGGCTCGGGGCCTTCCTGGACGAGCTGGACGAGGAGGTCGCGCGGGCGGGCGGCCGGGTCTACCTCGCCAAGGACTCCCGGCTGCGGCCGGAGATGCTCGCCGCGATGTACCCCCGCCTGGACGACTTCCGCGCCCTGCGCGCGGAGCTGGACCCGCGCGGGGTGTTCGTCTCCGACCTGGCCCGCCGCCTCGCGCTGTGACGCCCCTGCCCCCACCGACCTGTCTGGAGCAGCCGTGAAGGACGCCTTCGGCCTCCCCCAGTCCCTCCTCGTCCTCGGCGGTACGTCCGAGATCGCGCTCGCCACCGCGCGCCGCCTGGTGGCCCGCCGCACCCGCACGGTGTGGCTGGCCGGGCGCCCCTCCCCCGCCCTGGACGCGGCCGCCGAGCAGCTGCGGGGCCTCGGCGCCGAGGTGCGCACCGTCGCCTTCGACGCCCTGGACCCCGAGTCCCACGAGGCGGCGCTCGGCAAGGTGTTCGCCGAGGGCGACATCGACCTGGTGCTGCTGGCCTTCGGCATCCTGGGCGACCAGGCGCACGACGAGCGCGAGCCGCTGAACGCCGTACGGGTCGCGCAGACCAACTACACGGGCGCGGTCTCGGCGGGGCTGGTCGCCGCCCGTTCGCTGCAGGCGCAGGGGCACGGCTCGCTGGTGGTGCTCTCCTCCGTCGCCGGGGAGCGGGCCCGCCGCGCCAACTTCATCTACGGCTCCAGCAAGGCCGGCCTGGACGCCTTCGCGCAGGGCCTGGGCGACGCGCTGCACGGCACCGGCGTGCACGTCATGGTCGTACGCCCCGGGTTCGTGCGGTCGCGGATGACCGAGGGGATGGAGGAGGCGCCGCTCGCCACGACGCCGGAGGCGGTGGCCACGGCGATCGAGCTGGGGCTGCGGCGGCGCTCGGAGACGGTGTGGGTGCCGGGGGCGCTGCGGATGGTGATGTCGGCGGTGCGGCACCTGCCGCGGTCGGTGTTCCGGCGGCTGCCCGTGTGAGGCGCGGCCCCGGCCCTTCCCGGCCACCGGTGTGAGGCGGGGACCCGGCCCTTCCCGGCTGCCGGATTGAGGCGGGGACCCGGCCCTACCGGCTACCGGCTCGGCAGGGAGCCGGTCTCCACGCGGCCGGCCTGCGGGGGCACGGTGGCGCTGCCGAAGGGGAACTCGCGCAGCTTGCGCCACACCGCGTCGGCGCCCTGCTCGTACAGCGCGAAGCCGGTGCAGGGCCACTGGGCCTCGTAGTCGGACAGCTCCTCGTAGGCGCGGTCCATCGCCGCCTCGTCGATCCCGTGCGCGACGGTGACGTGCGGGTGGTACGGGAACTGCAGTTCGCGCGGGACCGGGCCGGAGGCGTCCCGCACCCGCTTCTGCAGCCAGGAACAGGCCGCGGCGCCCTCGACCACCTGGACGTAGACGACGGGCGAGAGGGGGCGGAAGGTCCCGGTGCCGGACAGCCGCATCGGGAAGGGCCGGCCGCGGGCCGCCACCTCCGCGAGGTGCGCCTCGATCGCGGGCAGCGCGGCGCCGTCGACCTCGGTCGGCGGCAGCAGGGTGACGTGCGTGGGGATGCCGTGAGCAGCGGCGTCGCCGAAGCCCGCGCGCAGCTGCTGGAGCTTGCTGCCGTGAGGCTCCGGGACCGCGATCGACACGCCGATCGTTACGGTCCCCACTTCGTCTCCTGTCGTTGTGTGTCCTTCGGCCGGACACCCGGATATCGACTGTACGGCCACGGCCGTGCCCTGGGCAGGCGCAACCGGAGTGATGTGCAGCGCTACGGCGGCATGCCGGGGCGCACGGACGGTGCCCGGTCGGGCGCCCCGGGCGAGGTCGCGGGCGGTGCGGCGGGCGGCGGCGCGGGTCAGTGCTTGGCGGGCAGGAAGCCCACCGCGTCGTACGCCCGGGCGAGGGTCTCCGCGGCGACGGCCCTGGCCTTCTCCGCGCCCTTGGCGAGGATCGCGTCCAGCGTCTCCGGGTCGTCCAGGTACTGCTGGGTGCGCTCGCGGAAGGGCGTGACGAACTCCACGACGACGTCGGCGAGGTCCGTCTTCAGCGCGCCGTAGCCCTTGCCCTCGTACTTGCGTTCCAGCTCGGCGATCTCGGCGCCGGTGAGGGTGGAGTAGATCGTCAGCAGGTTGCTGACGCCGGGCTTGGTCTCGCGGTCGAAGCGGACGACGGTGTCGGTGTCGGTGACCGCGCTCTTCACCTTCTTCGCGGTGGCCTTCGGCTCGTCGAGGAGGTTGATCAGGCCCTTCGGGGTGGCCGCCGACTTGCTCATCTTGGCGGTCGGGTCCTGAAGGTCGTAGATCTTCGCCGTCTCCTTGAGGATGTAGGCGCTCGGGACGGTGAAGGCGTCGCCGTAGGTCTGGTTGAAGCGGTCCGCGAGGTCGCGGGTCAGCTCCAGGTGCTGGCGCTGGTCCTCGCCGACGGGGACCTGGTCGGCCTGGTAGAGCAGGATGTCGGCGACCATCAGCATCGGGTAGGTGAACAGGCCGACGGTGGTGCGGTCGTTGCCCTGCTTGGCGGACTTGTCCTTGAACTGCGTCATCCGGGACGCCTCGCCGAAACCGGTGATGCAGTTCATCAGCCAGCCGAGCTGGGCGTGCTCGGGGACGTGGCTCTGCACGAACAGGGTGCAGCGGTCCGGGTCGAGACCGGCCGCCAGGAGCTGGGCGGCGGCGACGCGGGTGTTCTGCCGCAGTTCCTTCGGGTCCTGCGGGACCGTGATCGCGTGCAGGTCGACGACCATGTAGAACGCGTCGTGGGTGTCCTGCATGTCGACCCACTGGCGGACGGCGCCGAGGTAGTTGCCGAGGTGGAACGAGCCGGAGGTCGGCTGGATACCGGAGAGCACGCGGGGACGTTCGTTGGCCATGCTCACCATTCTCTCAGGCTCGGCGGGGCGGTCGGGCACTGGTTCGGCACAGGGGGGCTCCATTCCGTTCCCGGGGGTGTAACAAGGGGGGAGCGGGCGGGAGGGGGTCCTGTGCGACGACGGTGGGTGCGCGCGGTGGCGGCGGCTGCGGCGGTGTGGTGGGCGGGTCCGACGGGGGCGGCAGCGGCGGACGGGGGCCGCGCCGTCGACGAGCCGGACGTGGCCGTGGTCGTCTGGGCGGACACCGGGCGGACCGCGTCCTGGCACGCGGGCGAGTCCGGCTTCGACCGGCTGCGGTGGCTGCTCGACCCGGTCCGCACGGGCACCGAGCGGGTCCCGGAGGCCTGGACGGAGGACCGGCGGCCCCCGGTGCGGTTCACGGTGATGTGGGGGCTGACCGGCGTCGGGGGCTGGCCGCAGACCCGGCGGGCACCGGGCGGCGACGTGGCGATGCTGCGTCAGGACCAGTTCTTCCTGGCCGAGGACGGCACCCCGTGGGTGCGCTCGGACCCGGCGCCGGACCTGACCGACGACGACATCCGCTGGCACCGCGCGCCGCGGCGCGCCTACGAGCTGATGGCCGACGAGGGCTTCTTCGCGGCGGGCGGCACGGGCGCCGAGGGGGACGACGGCGGGCGGCACGCGGTGTGGTGGGCCGCCGCTGCCGGGCTCGGGGCGGGGGCCGCGGGGACGCTGCTGATACGCCGCGCGGCGGGCCGGTACCGTGCCGGCCCGCCGCGCGGGGAGCCTCGTCAGGAGCTGATCGACCTCTAGAGCCCGACGGCCGTCAGCCGAGGTCGATCTCCGGGTACAGCGGGAAGCCTGCCACCAGGTCGGTCGCGCGCTGCGCGATCTCGTCGGCGACCTTCGCGTCGAGGACGTGGGAGGCCTTGGAGGGGGCGCCGGACTTGGTGGTGCCGGGCTCGGTGGTGGTGAGGACGCGGTCGATCAGGCCCGCGACCTCGTCCATCTCGGCGGTGCCCAGACCGCGCGTGGTCAGGGCCGGGGTGCCGATGCGGATGCCCGAGGTGTACCAGGCGCCGTTCGGGTCGGCCGGGATGGCGTTGCGGTTGGTGACGATGCCGGAGTCGAGCAGGGCGGCCTCGGCCTGGCGGCCGGTGAGGCCGTAGGAGGACGCCACGTCGATCAGGTTGAGGTGGTTGTCCGTGCCGCCGGTCACCAGGGTGGCGCCGCGCCTCGTCAGGCCCTCGGCGAGCGCGCGGGCGTTGTCGACGATGCGCCGGGCGTAGTCCTGGAAGGCGGGCTGCCGGGCCTCGGCGAGGGCGACGGCCTTGGCGGCCATGACGTGCGGGAGCGGGCCGCCGAGGACCATCGGGCAGCCGCGGTCGACCTGGTCCTTGAGGGAGTCGTCGCACAGGACCATGCCGCCGCGCGGGCCGCGCAGCGACTTGTGGGTGGTGGTCGTCACGATCTGGGCGTGCGGGACCGGGTCGAAGTCGCCGGTGAGCACCTTGCCCGCCACGAGGCCCGCGAAGTGCGCCATGTCCACCATGAGGGTCGCGCCGACCTCGTCGGCGATCTCGCGCATGATCCGGAAGTTCACCAGCCGGGGGTACGCGGAGTAGCCCGCGACGATGATCAGCGGCTTGAACTCGCGGGCGGAGGCGCGCAGGGCCTCGTAGTCGATCAGGCCGGTGGCGGGGTCGGTGCCGTAGGAGCGCTGGTCGAACATCTTCCCCGAGATGTTCGGCCGGAAGCCGTGGGTGAGGTGGCCGCCGGCGTCCAGGGACATGCCGAGCATCCGCTGGTTGCCGAAGGCCCGGCGCAGCTCGGCCCAGTCGGCGTCGGTCAGGTCGTTGACCTGGCGGGCACCGGCCTGCTCCAGGAAGGGCACCTCGACGCGGGCGCCGAGGACGGCCCAGAAGGCGACCAGGTTGGCGTCGATGCCCGAGTGCGGCTGGACGTAGGCGTGGCGGGCGCCGAACAGCTCGCGGGCGTGCTCGGCGGCGAGGGACTCGACGGTGTCGACGTTGCGGCAGCCGGCGTAGAAGCGGCGGCCGACGGTGCCCTCGGCGTACTTGTCGCTGAACCAGTTGCCCATCGCGAGGAGGGTGGCCGGGGAGGCGTAGTTCTCCGAGGCGATCAGCTTCAGCATCTCGCGCTGGTCGGCGACCTCCTGGCCGATGGCGTCCGCGACGCGGGGCTCGACGGTTCGGATGACGTCCAGCGCGGCTCGGTAGGCGGTGGACTCGGGGGAGATCTCTGCGGGCACGGGGGTCCTCCGGACGTTGCAGGCAGCGTTCAGGTCGGCCCAGGCGCACGGCACGTGTTCTCGTCGGGCCGCTCCCCGATGGTTGGACCCATCCCTGCGCGCCAGTCACGGCCCGCGGGCCAGGTTACCGGGTGGGGTGGGGACGTGCCGTGGGTGTCCGTGATGCGGAAGGGTCCGTCCTCAGAGGATCACGTGCGGCAGGAAGCGGGCGTACTCGTCCGTGACCAGGCCCGACGACTCCCTGATGCCCAGGCCCGCCGACTCGTTCTCCACCACCCAGGCGCCCAGGACGACGCGGTTGCCGTCGAAGTCGGGCAACGGGGCCAGTTCCTGGTAGCAGCAGGGTTCGGGGCGGGGGGCCGGGTCGGAGCCCGGTTCGTGGACCGTGACGCCGGCGCCCTCCCGGCCGAGGAGGGGCTTGGCGACCCAGCCCGTGGTCGTGGCGAGGTCGCGCGGGCCGTCCAGGAAGGCGGGGAGGAGGTTCGGGTGGCCGGGATACAGCTCCCAGAGGACGGCCAGCAGGGCCTTGTTGCTGAGCAGCATCTTCCAAGCGGGCTCGATCCACAGGGTGCTGCCGGTGCCGCCGCCGTTGTCGAGGGTGTCCAGGACGTGGCCGGCGAAGCGGTCGGTGGTGAGCCACTCCCAGGGGTAGAGCTTGAAGAGGCTGCGGATGAAGCGCAGCCTGTTGTCGACGAAGCGGCCGGAGAGGCGGTCCCAGCCGATCTCCTCCATGGAGATCCAGTCGGTCTCCAGGCCGGCCTGCTCGGCGGTCTCCTTGAGGTAGGCGACCGTCATCAGGTCCTCGCCGAGTTCGTCGTCCGAGGAGTGCGCGAAGTACA
Organism: Streptomyces sp. CCM_MD2014; assembly: GCF_000772045.1. GTDB lineage: Bacteria > Actinomycetota > Actinomycetes > Streptomycetales > Streptomycetaceae > Streptomyces > Streptomyces salinarius. The sequence continues at coordinate 3,433,226 of NZ_CP009754.1, forward strand.
GGGGGTTGCCGGGCGGCAGCAGCGCGGCCTGCTTCCGCCAGGCGTCGACGAGACGCTCGTGGAGGCTGTTCCACTGGTCGGCGCCGGGGAAGCGCTCCTCCATCCAGAACCACTGCGGGGACGCCGCCTCGACGAGGGAGGTCGGGGTGTCCGCGTTGTACTCCAGGAGCTTGGCGGGGCCGGTGCCGTCGTAGCGCAGGTCGAAGCGGGCGTAGACGGAGGGGAGTTCGGCACGGCGGTGCCAGGCCTCGGTCACGGCGCGGACGACGCGCGGGTCGGTGATGCCGAGGTCGGCGAAGCGGTCCGCGGTGACGATGTGCTCGGCGGCCGCCAGGCACATGCGGTGCAGTTCCTCGACGACCTCCTCCAGCGCCTCGACCTCGGGCAGGGAGAAGACGTAGTAGGCGCTCTCGTCCCAGTAGGGGCGCAGGGAACCGTCGGGGTAGCGGGTCAGGGGGTAGATCAGCCCCTGTTCCTCGACGGTCTGCTGCCAGCCGGGGCGGGGGTCGGTGGTGCGGCGTTCCACGGCCGGGCTCAGCCGCCGCCGCTGCCGGAGCCGGAGCAGCCGAAGCCGCCCCGGTCGACGGCCTCGGACCGGCTGAAGGTGCCGTAGTCGGCCCAGCCGTTGCTGACGTCGGCGTCGTAGTACCAGTCGGCGTCGCCCACGGACTTCGACGAGCCCGTCTTCTGGCCGCCCTTGCCGTACGAACCGCCGGACGAACCGCTGCCGGAGGAGCCCGACTTGCAGTTCTTGTCGGCGACGACCTTGTAGCCGTTGAGGTAGTCGTAGCTGTCGCGGTCCACGCAGCGGCGGTCCGGGTCCGAACCGCAGGCACTGAGGGCCGCCGCGAGCACTCCCATGCCGCCGAGCACCACGGTGCTCGACCGCAGCCGTCGCCGGGTCTCCGCCATGTCCGCAACTCCCCCGTTGTGCGTTCTTCTGCTTTCCGTACGTCAGTTGGACTGATCGAGTGTACGGCCGACACCGGGGACGGACTCTACGGCAGGGTGCGGCCCAGCGCTTCGAGGGCCCCCGCCCAGGCGTGGTCGGGCGGGGTGCCGTAGCCGACGACGACGGCGTCCATGGGGTCGGCGGTGGCGTCGGGATGGCGGAAGACCGACAGGCCGTGCAGGCCCAGGCTCTGCCAGGCCGCCGCGCGGACGACCGACTGCTCGGTGCCGGGCGGCAGGCGCAGTACGGCGTGCAGGCCGGCCGCGATGCCGGTCACCCGCACCTCCGGGTTGCGGGCGGCGACGTGGGCGACCAGGGCGTCGCGGCGGCGCCGGTAGCGCAGGCGGGCGGAGCGGACGTGGCGGTCGTAGGCACCGGAGGTCAGGAACTCGGCCAGGGTCAGCTGGTCCAGGACCCCGCTGGTGTCCATGCCACCGCGGGTGGCCGTGATGTCGTCGGCGAGGCCGGGCGGCAGCACCATCCAGGCCAGCCGCAGGCCGGGGGCGAGGGACTTGCTCGCGGTGCCGAGGTGGACGACGCGGTCGGGGTCGAGGCCCTGGAGGGCGCCGACGGGCTGACGGTCGTAGCGGAACTCGCCGTCGTAGTCGTCCTCCAGGACCAGGCCGCCGGTGCGCCGCGCCCAGTCGACGACGGCCGCCCGCCGGTCGGGGTGCAGGGGCATGCCGAGCGGGAACTGGTGGGCCGGGGTGAGCAGCACGGCGCCCGTGCCCGGCGGGACGTCGGGGTCGGTGCCGTGCGCGTCCAGCGGCAGCGGGACGGTGCGCAGTCCGGCGGCGGTCAGCAGGTCGCGGTGGACGTGCAGTCCGTACGACTCGACGGCGACGGTGTGCACGCCGCGGGCCCGCAGCACGGCGGCGAGCAGGGTCAGGCCGTGGGCGAAGCCGCCGCAGATCAGCACGCGTTCGGCGTCGGCGCGGACGCCGCGGGCCCGGGCGAGGTAGTCGGCCAGGGCGCCGCGCAGTTCGGGGCGGCCGCGCGGGTCGCCGTAGCCGAGGGCGTCGTTGGGGGCGGCGGTGAGGGCGCGGCGGGCGGCCCTGAGCCACTCGGCGCGCGGGAAGGAGGCCAGGTCGGGGGAGCCCGGGCGCAGGTCGTAGGCGGGGCGGGCCGGTGCACGGGGGCGGGGGGCGGTGTCGGCGGGCGGCACGACCGCGCGGTCGGCGACGCGGGTGCCGGAGCCCTGGCGTGCGGTGAGCCAGCCCTCGGCGACCAGGTCCGCGTAGGCCTCGGCGACGGTGTTGCGGGCGATGCCGAGGTCGGCGGCGAGGGTGCGGGAGGAGGGCAGGCGGGTGCCGGGGGTCAGGCGGCCGGTGCGGACGGCCTCGCGCAGGGCGTCGGTCAGGCCGCGCCGCAGGCCGGGCCCGGCCGGTTCCAGGTGGAGGTCGATGCCGAGAGTGGCCCAGGGATTCGCCATGGGAATGGACCATACCGGTGGGCTGCTTCGTTCCTAGGCTCGACGGCATGACGACGACCACTGATGACACGAAGACCACGGCCTACGCCGCCGAGCCGCCCGTCCGGCTGAACTGGTCCGAGCACGCCCCCGAGGTCTACAAGGCGATGCTCCGGCTCGACACCGCCGCCAGGCGGGGGCTGGACCCGAAGCTGTACGAGCTGGTGAAGATCCGCGCCTCGCAGCTCAACCACTGCGCCTTCTGCCTCGACATGCACACCAAGGACGCGCTCGCGGCCGGCGAGAGCGTGGAACGGATCGTGCAGCTCGGCGCGTGGGAGGAGTCGCGGCACTTCTACACGGAGAAGGAGCTGGCGGCGATCGAGCTGACCGAGGCGGTCACCGTCCTGACGGACGGCTTCGTGCCGGACGAGGTGTACGCGAAGGCCGCGGCCCACTTCGAGGAGGCGGAGCTGGCCCAGTTGATCTCCGCCATCGCGGTGATCAACACCTGGAACCGGTTCGGCGTGACCTGCCGCATGGCGCCGGGCCACTACCGCCCGGGGCAGCACGGATGACAGCCCGTACGACCCGTCTGGACGACCGCGTCCGCTCCGCGCTGCGGACGGTGGGCGCCGCCGCCAAGCGGGGGCTGGGGGACGCGGACCTGGCCGAGCTGGTGCAGATCCGGGCCTCGCAGCTCAACCACTGCGCCTTCTGCCTGGACATGCATCTCGGACTCGCGCGCGAGCAGGGGGTGGGCATGGGGGTCCCCCCGGCCGAGCGCAGCCGGGACTGGGGGAGGCGGCTGGACCTGCTCGCCGCCTGGGAGGAGGCCGGTGAGGTCTTCGACGCCAGGGAGCGGGCCGCGCTGGCGCTGACCGAGGCGGTGACGGTGCTGACGGAGGGCTTCGTGCCCGACGAGGTGTACGAGCAGGCCGCGGCCCACTTCGAGGAGGCGGAACTGGCCCACCTGCTGGCGCTGATCGCGACGATCAACGCCTGGAACCGTCTGATGGTGGCCCGCCGGATTCCCGCCGGGAGCACGCAGTGGTGACCGGGGCGGACGGCGCCGAGCGGTTCCGTGCGCTGCACCACGGGCGGGCCGCGGACGACCCCCTGGTGCTGCCCGGCCCCTGGGACGCGGCGAGCGCCCGGGTGTTCGCGGCGGCCGGCTTCCCGGCGCTCGCGACGCCGAGCGCCGGGGTGGCGGCCTCGCTCGGGTACGAGGACGGGGCGACCCCGGCCGACGAGATGTTCGCTGCGGTCGCCCGGATCGTGCGCGCCGTGGACGTCCCCGTGTCGGCGGATGTCGAGGGCGGGTACGGGCTGGCGCCGGAGGAGCTGGTGGAACGCCTCCTCGAGGCGGGCGCCGTCGGCTGCAACCTGGAGGACTCCACCCGCGCGGGGCTCAGGGACCCGGCGGAGCACGCCGAGTGGCTGGCCGGGGTGCGGGAGGCGGCCGGCGGCCGGCTGTTCCTGAACGCCCGGATCGACACCTTCATCCGGGGCGTCGACGCTCCGGAGGCGGCGATCGAGCGGGCGGCGGCGTACGTCGCCGCGGGCGCGGACTGCGTGTACCCGATCGCCGCCCCCGTCGCCGTACTGCCGCGGCTGCGGGCCGGGATCCGGGGGCCGATGAACGTGCTGGCGCGTCCCGGCCAGGGCCCCTCGCCCGCCGAACTCGGCGGACTCGGGGCCACCCGGATCACGTTCGGCCCGGGCCTCCAGCGGCAGGCCGAGCAGGCGGTGCGGGAGCACGCGGACCGGCTCGCCGGCCGGCCGCCGGGGTGATGCTCAGGGGAGCCATTTCTTCCAGACGGACTTGTGGCTCTCCACCCACTTCTCCGCCGCGACCTGGGGCCGCATCTTCTTCTCGGCGATCATCAGGGAGACCTCGTTCTGGTCCTCGGTCGTCCACGTGAAGTTCTTCAGGAACTCGGCCGCGTCGCCGCCGTTCTTCGCGAAGTCGGCGTTGAGGTACTTCTGCAGCGGGGTGACCGGGTAGGCGCAGTCGACCTCGGCCGGGTCGGCGTCGCAGCCCTCCTCGTACGGCGGCAGCTTCACCTCGGTCATCGGCACCTTCTCCATCAGCCACTGGGGGGTGTACCAGTAGCTCAGGAAGGGCTTCTTCTCCTTGGCGAACTGCTGCATCTGGGTGATCTGCGCGGCCTCGGAGCCGGCGAAGACGACCTGGTAGTCCAGGTTCAGGTTCTTCACCAGGGCCTTGTCGTTGGTGACGTAGGACGGGGAGCCGTCCAGGAGCTGGCCCTTGCCGCCGCTCTCCGCGGTGCGCAGCAGGTCGGCGTACTTGTTGAGGTTCTTCCAGTCGGTGACGTCCGGGTGCTTCTTCGCGAAGTACGTCGGGACGAACCAGCCGATGTGCCCGGTGACGCCGAGGCCGCCGCCGGCGGCGATGGTCTTCTTGTCCTCGACGTAGCGCTGTTCCTGCTCGGGGTGGCCCCAGTCCTCCAGGATCGCGTCCACCCGGCCCTGGCTGAGCGCGTCCCAGGCGGGGACCTCGTCGACCTGGACGGTGTCGACGCGGTAGCCCAGCTCGTGCTCCAGCAGGTACTGGGCGACGGCCACGTTGGCCTGGGCGCCGACCCAGGACTGCACGGACAGGGTGACCGTCCTGGCGCCCTGGGCGTTGGCGAACGGGGACGCCTGCTTGGTCATGTCGGCGGCGCCGCAGCCGGTGAGCAGGGTCAGAGCGGCGGCCGAGGCCACGGCGGTGGTGACGCGTACACGCATCTCAGGCTCCCTTCTTCGTCGTACGGCGTTGGGTGGGCTGGGTGACCCGGTCGAGCATCAGGCCGAGGCAGACGATCGCGGCGCCCGCGACCAGGCCGGTCGCCAGGTCGCCCTGGGCGAGGCCGAAGACGACCTGGTAGCCGAGGGCGCCACCGCCGACCAGACCTCCGATGATGACGACGGCGAGGACCAGGACGACGCCCTGGTTGACGGCGAGCAGCAGGGCCGGGCGGGCCAGCGGAAGCTGGACCTGGCGAAGCTGCTGGCCGCTGGTCGCACCGAGCGAGCGGGCCGACTCCATGGCGGCCGGGTCGACCTGGCGCAGCCCCTGGGCGGTGATGCGGACGACGGCAGGGAGGGCGTAGACGACCGCGGCGGCCACGGCGGGCGCGCGGCCCACGCCGAACAGGGCGACGACCGGGATCAGGTACACGAACTGCGGCATCGTCTGGAAGACGTCGAGCACGGGCCGCAGCAGGCGCTCGAAGCGGTCGCTGCGGGCGGCGGCGACACCGGTGGCGAAGCCGATGACCAGGGTCACGGCGACGGCGGCGAGGACCTGCGAGAGCGTGTCCAGGGACGGCTTCCACACGCCGAGCACGCCGATCGCGGCCATCGCGAGGACGGCGGTGAGCGCGGTGCGCCAGGTGCCGATCAGCCAGGCCAGGGCGGCGACGATCAGGAGCACGGACCACCAGGGCAGCCACTGGAGGCCGTCGCGGAGCGGGTTGAGCACCCAGCTGGTGAAGTGCGCGGCCCAGTCGGCGGTGCCGCCGACGACGGGGACGCCGGAGTACAGGTGGGCGGTCATCCAGTCGACGGCCCGGTTGACGGGCTCGGCGATGTTCAGCTCCCAGCCGTCGGGCCAGTCGAGGAAGCCCGCAAGGCGTCCGGCGAGCGCGACGGCCGCGGCGACGACGAGCGCGTACAGCCAGGTCACCGGGGACTTCCCGGACTCGCCGAGGCGCTCCCCGGCCGCGCCGGTGACGCGGTCCAGGACGACGGCGAGCAGCACGATCGGGATGCCGGCCGCGAGGGCCGCGCCGACGTCGACCGAGGCGAGTGCCTGGTAGACCCGGTCGCCGAGGCCGCCGGCGCCGATGACGGAGGCGATGACGGCCATCGACAGCGCCATCATGATCGTCTGGTTGACGCCGAGGAGGAGTTCCTTGCGGGCCAGCGGGATGCGGGCGGTCAGCAGGCGCTGGCGGCTCGTGGTGCCGAGGGACTCGACGGCCTCCAGGACCTCCTTGTCCGCGCCGCGCAGGCCCAGCGAGGTGAGCCGGGCCATGGGCGGGGCGGCGTAGACGACGGTGGCCAGGACGGCGGCGGGGACGCCGATGCCGAAGACCAGGACGACGGGGAGGAGGTAGGCGAAGGCGGGCAGCACCTGCATGGTGTCCAGCACGGGGCGCAGGACGCGGTCCATCCGGTCGGAGAGACCGGCGGCCAGGCCCAGCAGGGCGCCGACCGCGACGGACGCGAGGACGGCCACCACCATGAGGGCGAGGGTCTGCATCGTCGGCACCCACATGCCGAGCAGGCCGCAGGCCAGGAACGCGGCGGCGGTGCCCGCCGCGAGCTTCACGCCGGCCACCCGCCAGGCGACCAGGGCGCCGATCGCGGTGACCCCGGCCCAGCCGACGGCGAGGAGGGCGAGGTACACGGCGCGTACGGCGATGACGACGATGTTGCTGACGTGGCCGAAGAAGTAGAGGAACAGGGGGTGGCTGTCCCGGTTGTCGATGATCCAGTCGCTGGCCTTGCCGAGGGGTTCGGAGACGTCGACGGTCAGCGCGCTCGGCCAGGTGGTGCCGGGCCACTGCGTGACGGCTATGGGGATGAGGATCGCGGCCAGCGCCGCCAGGGTGAGCAGCTTGCGGGTCGCGGGATGGGTGAGGATGCCTGGCGGGGCGGCCTTCCGCGACGTCGGTGCGGTGATCGTTGCCATTACGCCGGCTCCTCGGTGGTGGGCTCGGCGGGGGCGGGCGGCTCACGGTGCTGGGCCGGTGCCGCTTTCTGTGGGACGGGAGCCGCCCCGGCGGCACGACTGCCCGCAGCCGGGTCTGTACCTGCCACCACCGAAAGGAGGTCGGACGCGTCGACCACGCCCAGGCAGCGGCCGTCGGTCATCACTCGGGCCGGGGAGCCCGCCCTCGCCACCGCCTCGATGGCCTCCGAGACCGTGGCCTCGGGTCGGATCGCCGGCCCCGTGCCCGCCTCGTCGGCGGAGCTGGCGGGGCGCATCGCCGTGCGGACGGTGAGGACCTGTTCGCGCGGGACGTCGCGGACGAACTCGCGGACGTAGTCGTCGGCGGGCGAGCCGACGATCTCCTCCGGCGTGCCGAGCTGCACCACGCGGCCGTCGCGCATCAGGGCGATGCGGTCGCCGAGCTTGAGGGCTTCCTGGAGGTCGTGGGTGATGAAGACCATCGTGCGGCCCTCCTCGCGGTGCAGCCGGACGACCTCCTCCTGCATGTCCCGCCGGATCAGCGGGTCGAGCGCGCTGAACGGCTCGTCGAAGAGCAGCACCTCGGGGTCGACGGCGAGGGCGCGGGCGAGGCCGACGCGCTGGCGCTGGCCGCCGGAGAGCTGGCCGGGGCGGCGGTGTTCGAGGCCCTCCAGGCCGACCTTGGCGACGACGGCGGCGGCGCGTTCCCGGCGCTCGGCCCGGCCCATGCCCTGGACCTCGAGGCCGTAGGCGACGTTGTCCAGGACCGTGCGGTGCGGAAGCAGGCCGAAGTGCTGGAAGACCATGGCGGCGCGGTGGCGGCGCAGTTCGCGCAGCCGGGACTTGTCCATGGCGCGGACGTCCTCGCCGTCGATGGCGATGGACCCGGCGGTCGGCTCGATGAGGCGGGTCAGACAGCGTACGAGGGTGGACTTGCCGGAGCCGGACAGGCCCATGACGACGAAGACCTCGCCCCTGCGCACGTCGAAGGAGACGTCCGCGACGGCGGCGGTGCAGCCGGTGCGGGAGCGCAGCTCGGCCGGGGTCAGGGCGGTGAGGCCGGGGTCGGCGGGGATCCGGGCGGCCTTGGGGCCGAAGACCTTCCACAGGCCGTCGACGGAGAAGACCGGGGGTCGCTCGGCCACGGTGTCGGTGGCGGCGGCGGTGGTGCCCTTGGCGGTCGTGCTCATCGGGCGTCACCGCCGATCAGCTCGACGGCGCGCTCGCCGACCATGAGGACGCCGATCATCGGGTTGACGGCGGGCATGGTCGGGAAGACGGAGGCGTCGGCGATGCGGATGCCCTGCAGGCCGCGGATGCGCAGTTCGGGGTCGACGACGGCGCTCTCGTCGGTGGCGGCGCCCATCTTGCAGGTGCCCGCCGGGTGGTAGACGGTGTGGGCGACCTTGCGGGCGTACTCGCTCAGCTCCTCGTCGCCGGTGACGTCCGGGCCGGGGCAGACCTCGCGCTTGAGCCAGCCGGCCAGCGGCTCGGACTCGGCGATCTGACGGGCGATCCTGATGCCGTCGACGAGGGTGCGGCCGTCGTAGTCGTCCTCGTCGGTGAAGTAGCGGAAGTCCAGGGCGGGCTTGACGGACGGGTCGGCGCTGGTGAGGTAGAGGCGGCCGCGGGACTTGGGCTTGGGGATGTTCGGGGTCATGGAGACGCCGAACTCGGGGCGCTCGTAGCCCAGTCGCTCCGGATTGTCCGTGAAGGGGATCTGGTAGAAGTGGAACATCAGGTCCGGGCCCGCGTGTTCGGGGTCGCGGCGCACGAACAGGCCGGCGTCGGAGTCCATCGCGGAGTTGTCCGGGATGGGGCCGTTGGTCTCCCACACGATCACCGACTCGGGGTGGTCGAGCAGGTTCTCGCCGACGCCGGGCAGGTCGAGCACCACGGGTATGCCGAGGGCCTCCAGCTGCTCCTTGGGGCCGATGCCGGAGTGCAGCAGCAGGCGCGGGGAGTCGACCGCGCCGGCGCTGAGGACGACCTCGTTACGGGCCTTGACCAGGATCTCCTCGCCGTCCTTGGTGCGGACGCGGACGCCCTCGGCGCGGGTGCCGTCGAGTTCGAGCTTGTACGCCCAGGTCTCCAGCATGAGCGTGAGGTTGGCGCGCTCGTCCATCACGGGGTGAAGGTAGGCCACGGACGCGGAGGAACGCTTGTTGTTCTCCGGGTGGTAGGCGAGGTCGAAGAAGCCGACGCCCTCGGTGAACGGCTTCTTGTTGAAGCCCTCGATCCGGGGGACCTCCAGCGTCTTCTGCGCGGAGTCGACGAAGTCGCGGGCGATGGCGTTCCGGTCCTTCTCGTCGACCGGGACGATGTTGTTCTTCAGCCGGGCGAAGTACGCCTCCATCGGCACCGCGCCCCAGCCCTCGGCGCCGGCGGCCTCCCACTCGTCCCAGTCGGACGGCAGCGGCTTGAAGGCGATGAGGGTGTTGTGCGAGGAGCAGCCGCCCAGGACGCGGGCGCGGCTGTGCCGGATGTGCGAATTGCCGCGCGGCTGCTCGGTGGTGGGGTAGTCGTAGTCCAGCTCGCCGCCGAGCAGGCCCATCCAGCGGCGCAGGGTCAGCACGTCGTCGCGGCCGACGTCGCTCGGCCCGCCTTCGATGACGGCGACGGTGACGTCCGGGTTCTCGGTGAGCCGGGAGGCGATCACGGAGCCTGCCGTGCCGCCGCCGACGACGACGTAGTCGTAGACCTGGGTGGTTTCGGACATGGGGGTACTCCAGAAGGGGCTGGGGACGGGATGCGACGGGTGTGAACGGATGCGGGAGGGTCAGCCTGAGAACCAGCGGACGGGCTTCGGCGCGAGGTTCTGGTAGACGTGCTTGCTCTCGCGGTACTCGGCGAGGCCCGCGGGGCCGAGTTCGCGGCCGACGCCGCTCTTGCCGAAGCCGCCCCACTCCGCCTGCGGGAGGTAGGGGTGGAAGTCGTTGATCCACACGGTGCCGTGCCGCAGCCGGCCCGCGACCCGGCGGGCCCGTCCCGCGTCGGCGGTCCAGACGGCACCGGCCAGACCGTACTCGGTGTCGTTGGCGAGGGCTACGGCCTCGTCCTCGGTACGGAAGGTCTCGACGGTGAGGACCGGCCCGAAGACCTCCTCCCGCACCACCCGCATCTCGCGGTGACAGTGGTCGAGGACGGTCGGCTCGTAGAAGTAGCCGGACTCGGGCCGCTGGGGCGACGGCTCGGGGCGCTTGCCGCCGCAGCGGAGTTCGGCGCCCTCGGCGAGCGCCGAGGCGACGTAGTCCTCGGTCTTGGCGCGCTGCTGCTCGGAGACGAGCGGGCCGCACTCGACGCCGTCCTCGGTGCCGCGGCCGAGGCGGATCTTCTGGGCGCGACGGGCCAGTTCGGCGACGAAGCGTTCGCGGACCGACTCCTCGACGATGAGGCGGCCGCCCGCGGAGCAGACCTGGCCGCTGTGGATGAAGGCGGCGTTGAGGGCCTGGTCGACGGCGGTGTCGAAGCCCTCCTCGGTCTCGCAGGCGTCGGCGAAGACGACGTTGGGGTTCTTGCCGCCGAGTTCGAGGGCGACCTTCTTGACGGTGACGGCGGCGGCCCGGGCGACCTTGGTGCCGCTGACCAGGCCGCCGGTGAAGGAGACCAGGTCGACGTCGGGGTGCTCGGCGAGGCGGGCGCCGACGGTGTGGCCGGGGCCGGTGACGATGTTGGCTACGCCGGTGGGGAGGCCGGCCTCGACGAGCAGGTCGATCAGGGCGACGGTCGTCATCGGCGTGATCTCGCTGGGCTTGATCACGAAGGTGTTGCCGGCGGCGAGCGCCGGGGCGATCTTCCAGCTGGCCTGGAGGAGCGGGTAGTTCCAGGGCGTGATCATCGCGCAGACGCCGACCGGCTCGTGCACGACGACGCTGTGGATGTCGGGCGAGCCCGCGTCGACGACCCGGCCCGGGGCCTCACCGGCGACGAGGTCGGCGAAGTAGCGGAAGGCGTCGGCGACGCAGTCGATGTCGACGCGGCCCTCCTCGACGGTCTTGCCCGCGTCGCGGCTCTCCAGCAGACCGAGCTTCTCGCGGTCGCGCACGAGCAGGTCGGCGACGCGGCGCAGCAGGGCGGCGCGCTCGGTGACCGGCGTGTGCGGCCAGTCCCCCGCGTCGAAGGCGCGGCGGGCGGCGGCCACCGCGAGGTCGGTGTCCTTCTCGTCGCCCTCCGCGACCACGGCGAACGGCAGGGCGTCCGCGGGGTCGAGGATCTCGCGCGTGGCGCCGGAGGACGCCGCGAGCCACTCGCCTCCCGCGTGAATGGTCCGGTGCGCCTGCTCCGCCGGGGTGTGCGTGCTGTTCGCCATGGTCGGTGTTGCCTTCCGTTCCTGATCGATCCCCCTGCGTCACCCACGTGCCGCTCTCGGGGACCGGGAGCCCCTGCCCCGCGGCCCCGTTTGCATGCCGAATCGGCGGCCGAAAGTGCGGCGCATCACGAAGGAAAGGGACGGAACGGGATGTCATGGGCGTCCGGAAACGGGCGCGGGCCCCGTCCCGGTCTGAACCGGAGCGGGGCCCGTGCGGGCGCGGAGGCGACTCAGATGAGACCGAGACCGCGGACCGCCTCGCGCTCCTCCGACAGCTCCTTGACGGAGGCGTCGATGCGGGCGCGGGAGAACTCGTTGATCTCCAGACCCTGGACGATCTCGTACGAGCCGTCCTTCGTGGTGACCGGGAAGGAGGAGATGATGCCCTCGGGGACGCCGTAGGAGCCGTCCGACGGGATGCCCATGGAGGTCCAGTCGCCCTCGGCGGTGCCGTTGACCCACGTGTACACGTGGTCGACGGCGGCGTTGGCGGCGGAGGCGGCCGAGGAGGCGCCGCGGGCCTCGATGATGGCGGCGCCGCGCTTGGCGACCGTCGGGATGAACTCGTCGGCCAGCCACTTCTCGTCGTTGACGGTCTCGGCGGCGTTCTTGCCGGCGATGGTGGCGTGGAAGATGTCCGGGTACTGGGTGGCGGAGTGGTTGCCCCAGATCGTCAGACGCTTGATGTCGGCGACCGTCGAGCCCGTCTTCTTCGCGAGCTGGGTCAGCGCGCGGTTGTGGTCCAGACGGGTCATGGCGGTGAAGCGCTCGGCCGGTACGTCCGGGGCGGCGGCCTGGGCGATCAGGGCGTTGGTGTTGGCCGGGTTGCCGACGACGAGGACCTTGATGTCGTCCGCGGCGTGGTCGTTGATGGCCTTGCCCTGCGGCTTGAAGATGCCGCCGTTGGCCTCGAGGAGGTCGCCGCGCTCCATGCCCTTGGTGCGGGGACGGGCGCCGACGAGGAGGGCGACGTTGGCGCCGTCGAAGGCGACGTTCGGGTCGTCGGTGATCTCGATGCCCTGGAGGAGCGGGAACGCGCAGTCGTCCAGCTCCATCGCGGTGCCCTCGGCGGCCTTGAGCGCCGGAGTGATCTCCAGGAGGCGCAGCTTGACCGGCACGTCCGCGCCGAGCAGCTGGCCGGAGGCGATGCGGAAGAGCAGGGCGTAACCGATCTGGCCGGCCGCGCCGGTGACGGTGACGTTCACGGGAGTGCGGGTCATGGCGTTCTCCGTATGACAGCTGGCGGGTGGGGCGTCCCGGCCCCGGGCGTTTGATCGATCTCTTGGTATCAAGAGATCCATCCAGCCGTCAGGCTATCGCGCCCGTGGTGTCCGGCACGTCCGGGTCGGTGTGGCCCGGCCCACAGGGCGGCCGGTTCAGGACGGAGTGCCCGGGCGCGGAACCTGGACGGAGCACCCGGACGCGGAACCCGCAGGCGTGTCCCGGGCCAGGACTCATACGAAAAGAGGCGGCCGCCTGTCCGGGAGAGGGGGGACGAAGGCGACCGCCGCTCGGGGATACCGTTGCCGGACTCCCGTGGGGGTACTTCTCGCGTGCCCGTGACACCGCGGGGCATGCCTGCCGAGGGCGAAGTTTTCTCGGTCCGCCCCCTCGCGGCCCCCTTGCGGCCCCTCGCGGCCCTGCTTCGTGCCGCTGGGGTGCCCGGCCGCTGCGCCTCCCGCCTGCGGCCGGGGTGCCCGGCTACTTCGTGCAGCCCTGCGTGCCCGACGCCAGCGTCGCGCAGGCGGTGGCGTCGGCCGCGGAGTCCACGGCGACCATCGGGGTGTACGCGACGGTGTCCCCGGCGTTGCCGACCGTCGCCCGCTGCTCGTTCGCACCGCCGGCGTTCACCCGGATCTCGTCGCCCTGCGCGGCCTGGGTGACACGGGCCCACGCGGCGCCGCACACCTTGCTGTACCGCACCTCGACGGAGGCCGTGCCGACGACGGCGGTCGCGCCGGTGGTCACCAGGTCGCCGCCGCAGCCCATGACCTCCGGGTCCTTGCCGGTGCAGGCGTCGCCGCCGCACTTCACGCCCGGCGGCAGCTTCGGTTCGCTGCGCACGGTGGGCGACGGGGAGGGCTTGGTGCCCTCGTTCTTCTTGTCGCCGCCGTCGTTCAGGAGGAAGAAGGCGCCCGCGATCACGACGAGCACGCCGACGACGCCCGCGACGAGCGTCGTCATCCGCTTGTTGCCGCCGCCCGGGGGCCGGCCGGACGAACGGGGGCTGCCGCCGCGCGGAGGCTCGCCGTAGGTGCCCGACGGGCCGGTGCCCGGGGGGCCGGCGACCGGGCCGAGCACGCTGGTCTCGTCGGGCCCGGCCGGCCTCGCCGCCGCTCCGGTACCGGTCCGGTGCCGGGCCGTGCGATCGCCGGTCGGCGCGGGCCCCCGGTATCCGGCGAGCCCCCACGAGTTGCCCTCGGTCGCTCCGCCGGTGGACGGGGCGGGGGCGCCGGGGCCACCGCCGCCCCGGACCGCGCCGAGGACCGAGTCGGGGCTGTCGGCGGCGGTCGGCTGTGCCGGCACCGTCGGCGGCAGCGTGGGCGACACCCCGGCGGGACCGGCGATCCCGGAGGCGGCCGGGGCTCCACCGCCGTGGCGGCCGGTCCGGCTTCCCCTGCCGGCCGTGCCGCCGCTCCGGTCGCCGCCGCCCGCCTTGGCCGCGGAGTTGCCGGACTTGGCCGCGGGCGTGCCGAGTTCGCCGAGCGCGGCACGCGCCTGGGAGATCCGGATGGCCTCCATGGTCATGTCGTGGCGCATCTCCGAGCGGCTCCAGGCACGCTCGGCCAGCTCCCACATGGTGGTCAGGTGGACCGGATTGGTCCGCGTCACCTCGGCCAGCGCCACGATGGCACCCTTGGGCGCCAGCAGGCGGCCGTTCAGATAGCGCTCCCAGGACGTCTTGCTGTAGCCCGTGGCGTCGGCCACCGAGGCGACGCTCAGCTCGCTGCGGTCCACGAGCCGACGCAACTGGCTGGTGAACTCCCTGATCTGCGGATCGAGTTCATCCGGCAAGGCCTTCCAACGAGGCACTGCTTCCCCCTCTTCCCCCGGTGACGTGCTGGTCGTTCCCCCGCTGGTTGCCGCGCGCGGAGTCCTGCGCGCGGCACCTGGTTCTGGCTACCCACAGGGATGCGCCCGGTCAGGATCTCAGTTCCCGGGGTGGGGGCGCACAGGAGCACAGAGGCCGTGAGCGTGCACAGTCGCACGCCCACCGACCCGTGGTCCAGTGTCCCACCGGCGTCGCCCCGCCCGGTACGGAACCCCGGGAACGAGCCGCGTAGCGGAGTAGCGGAACGGTCACTTCCGTGCCACAGCGCCCTGACAGGCGTTGAACAGGGCGTTCCCCGTGCAGGAGGGTTGGTCCCGGCGACGGCCCGTCCTTCCACGGGGGTGAGGACGGGCCGTCGTACGGAGAAGCGCTCCGGCGCTAGCTGACCGTGAAGTGCAGGGTGTCCTTGAGGAACGGGATCTCCAGCACCGGCTTCGGCTGGGCCATCAGCGCCAGCAGGACGATGGAGAGGCCGAGGACGCCGTAGGTCGTGATGTCCGTGAAGCGGGAGCGCACGGCGAGCATGCCGACGTCGGGCACCACCCAGCGCAGCGCGGCGCCCGCCAGCAGCGCGGCGCCGATGAGCAGCGTGCCCCAGCGGAAGACGTCCAGCGCGGTCAGCAGCAGGCCGATTCCGACCAGCAGCACCACCGCGAGCACCGGCCACTGCCGGGCGGGCGCCGGGGCGTCGCGGGCCGCGGCCCGGCCGCCGCCCTCGGGGCGCGCGGTGTCACGCGTGAAGAGCGGGAAGCGGCGCGTGACCCGCCGCGGCCGCCCTTCGGCGTCGGGCGCGCTGACGGGATCGCGGACGGTGAGGCCGTCCTCGCGCGTGGCACCCGAGGTGGCTCCCGCGCCCCCGGCGTCGTCCGAGTCGGCCGAGGTCCGCTCGGGCCCCGCTTCCTCCGGCGCCGGGGTCCCCGTGCCGCCCTGCCGTTCGGGGGAGTTGATGTCCTCAGCCGGCACTGCGCTCCGCCGCCTCCACCACGTTGACGAGCAGCTGTGCCCGCGTCATGGGGCCGACGCCGCCGGGGTTCGGGGAGATCCAGGCCGCCACCTCGGCCACGCCCGGGTGGACGTCGCCCATGATCTTGCCCTCGGCGTTGCGGGAGACGCCGACGTCGAGGACCGCCGCGCCGGGCTTGACGTCCTCGGGCCGGACCAGGTGCGGGGAGCCGGCCGCGGCGATGACGATGTCCGCGCGCTTGAGGTGGGCGGCCAGGTCCCGGGTGCCGGTGTGGCACTGGGTCACCGTGGCGTTCTCGCTGCGCCGGGTGAGCAACAGCGGCATCGGGCGGCCGATGGTGACGCCGCGGCCGACGACCACGACCTCGGCGCCCTTGATCTCGACGCCGAAGCGGCGCAGGAGGGTGAGGATGCCGTTGGGGGTGCAGGGCAGCGGCGCCGGCTCGTTCAGGACGAGGCGGCCCAGGTTCATCGGGTGCAGGCCGTCCGCGTCCTTGTCCGGGTCCATCAGTTCGAGGATGCGGTTCTCGTCGATGCCCCGGGGCAGCGGCAGCTGGACGATGTAGCCGGTGCAGGCCGGGTCCTCGTTCAGCTCGCGGACGACCGCCTCGATCTCCTCCTGCGTCGCCGTGGCCGGCAGTTCGCGCTGGATGGAGGCGATGCCGACCTGGGCGCAGTCGCGGTGCTTGCCGGCGACGTACTTCTGGCTGCCCGGGTCTTCGCCGACCAGGACGGTGCCGAGACCGGGTGTGACACCCCTCTCCTTCAGCGCCGCCACGCGGGCGGTCAGTTCGGACTTGATCGCGGCTGCGGTGGCCTTGCCATCGAGAATCTGGGCGGTCATACCCCCCATCCTCCCGGATGACCGGCCCCGGGTTCCAATCAGGTCGGCATGCGGGCACCGCGCGGGGACCTTCGGGACACCACGGGACACGTCCCGCCCTGTCCGCTCATGATCGACGTTGTTGCACTTGCACAACGCCTTGCGAACGGGCTGGACAAGTAAGAGTTCGGTCAAGAACGATTGGGCAGCACAGTGCCGCGGGGCCGTACCGGGGGGACGAACCGCTTCGAAGCATCTCCTCCGAGCCAGCCGCGCGTCGTCCCCGCACTTGACAGCGACGGAGGAAGACCCGCCATGAGTTTCGGCGATCCGAACAACCCCTACGGCCCGCCGCAGGGCGGCCAGCAGCCGAACTACGGCTACCCGCAGCAGCAGGGCCAGCCCGGCTACGGCTACCCGCAGGCCCCGCCGGTGCAGCAGCCGTACGGTGCCGCTCCCACGACCATGCCCGGTACGGTCAACACCGCGCGAGTGCTGCTCTGGATCATGGTGGGCTTCCAGGTCATCGGCACGGCGCTGTTCGGCATCTCGGCGGCGGCCGTCGACCAGGCCAAGGACGACGCCGCCTTCGAGGAGTTGGCCGATTACCCGACGGGTGTCCTGTGGGGCTTCATGGTCCTGGCGCTGATATGGGGCGTCTGGGCGGCGTTCCTGGCCGCCAAGTTCAACTCGGGCGGCAACGGCCTGCGCGTGACCGCCCTGGTCTTCGGCATCCTCACCGCGATCCTCGCCCTGTACCCGTTCACCATCGCGGGCATCGTCCACCTCGTGTTCGGCATCCTGATCGCCGTGTTCGTGGGCAACGCGAAGGGCGCTGCCTGGTTCAAGCGCCCCCGTTACTGACCGGCGCGGAGCGCTTTCGCGCCAATCACCACGCAGGGCCGTGTCTCACCCGTACGAGGGGGGCACGGCCCTGGTGCGTCGCCCTAGTCTGGCCTGGGTAGCCGTCAGGCACGGGGAGACGCACCTTGTACAGCATCATCGTGGTACCTCCGCCGACCACGGAGGACGACAACACCAGCACCCAGTACCGGCTCGCGCCCGGCGAACGGCTCGCCTTCGGGCGGTCCGTGCCCGAGGGCGGGCTCCTGATCGGGCACGACGGGGTCTCCCGCAGAGCCGGTGAGATCACGGCGCACGGCACCTTCTGGACCGTGAGCAACCTCTCCGCCCACCAGACCTACGTGGTGGAGAACCCGGAGGGCGCCGGCGAGCACATCAAGGTGGCGCCGGGACGCCTCGACGCCCCGGTGCCGTTCGAGTTCTCGCGGATCGTGCTGCCCGCCGCCGGCGACCTGCTGCCTCTCGAGGTGTGGGCGCCGCGCCACGACTATCTGCGCGGCGAGGACGGCACCGACGGCGAGCCGACCGCCCCGGCGTTCTCCGTCGACCGCACCAAGCGGTACTTCGCGGTGCTGGCCGCGCTGTGCGAGCCGAGGCTGCGCGGGGCGCCGCACGCGCCGCTGCCGACCGTGGACCAGGTCGTCGAGCGGCTCCGCCCGGCCTGGCCGGCCGCCTCGCGTACGTCGGTGCAGTGGAACATCGACTACCTCGCCGTGAAGTTACGGCTGAAGCCGGGCCCGGAGACCGCCGAGCCCGGTCCCCGGCTGAACGGCAAGAAGGAGTCACTGGTCTCCCTGGCGCTCCGCTTCGACCTGGTCCGCGAGGACGACCTGGTGGTCCTCGCGGCGCCGTCCGGACAGGCGCTGCGATGACCGAGCCGTACGCCGTCCCGGTGCCCCGGGGGTACCGGGTGGGCGGCTGGGAGGTGCGCGAGCCGATCGCGACCGGCGCCTTCGCCAGCGTGTACGCGGCGCGCCGGGTGGACGCCGGGCCGGGCCCGCCGGAGACGGCCGCCCTGAAGTTCCTGCCCACGGGTACCGGCACCCCGCGGCAGCTGTCGCACCTGCGGGACCTGGTCGAGCGCGAGGTCGGGCTGCTCCGCCGGCTGCGGCGGCCCCGGCTGATCCGGATGTACGAGACCCTCACCGTCAACGCCCCCGGCCGCCCCCGGCTCGACGGCGCCACCGTGCTCGTCCTGGAGCGGGCCGAGGGTTCGCTGTCCGCGCTGCTCGCCGCCACACCCCGCCCGCCGGCCGGGCCCGCCCTGCTCTCGCAGGTCTGCGAGGGCCTGGACCAGCTGCACCGGGCGGGCTGGGTGCACGGCGACCTGAAACCGGCCAACGTCCTGCTGATGAAGGACGGTTCGGTACGGCTCGCCGACTTCAACATGGCCGCCGAACTGGAGGGCACCCACGCCTACACGCCCGCCTTCTCCACCCCGGACTACACCCCGCCCGAGCTCCTGTGGTCCGAGATCGGTGAACGGGGCCGCCGGATCCGTCCCTCGGCCGACGTGTGGGCCTTCGGCGTCCTGGCCCACCTGGTGCTCACCGGGTCCTTCCCGCTGCCCGGCGGCACCCCGACGGCCCGCCGCGACGCCGCCGTCGCGTACTCCCGCGGCGCCCACGAGCTGCGCCTGTCCCCCGAACTGCCGTCGCCGTGGCGGGAGACCGTACGGGCGTGCCTGACCCGTACGCACGCCGACCGGATCGGCACCGACGACCTGCTGCGCCGGGTGACGGACGCGACGGGGGACGCGGGCGGCCCGGCCGGGTGGCCGCTGCGGGCCCGGGCCCGCCCCCGGCGCCGGGTCCTGGCCGGCGCGGCGGCGGGACTGCTCGCCGTCGCCGCGCTCGGGTACGGCCTCTCCCGCTGGGCCGGCGACGGCCGGGAGCCCGGCGCGGGCGCGCGTCCCGGCGGCACCGCGAGCGCCGTGGCCGCCGCCTCCTACGGGGCGGCCGAGCTGCGCACCGACCGGGACGTGCCGCCCGCCTACCGGCTGCTGATCGTGGAGACGGCGCACGACTGCGGACACGAGGAGGTCAGCGCGGCCCTGATCGCGGCCATGCTGAAGGTCGAGAGCGGCTTCGACCCGGACCTCGCCGACCCGGCCAAGGACGAGTACGGCATCGCCCGCTGGACCCCGAGCGTGCTGCGCTGGTGGATGAACGAGGACGGCACCCCGGGCGAGACCGTGCCCGAGCCGCCGTTCCCGCCCGCCGAGTCCATCCCGGCGATGGGCCGCTACCTGTGCTGGATCACGCCCCGCCTCGACGCCGGCCTGCCGGGCGACCGCCGGGTGCTGGTCGCCGTCGCGTACCGGACGTCGTACCGGAAGGTGAACGACGCGGGCGGGGTTCCCCCGAAGTACCGCGACTACGCCGACCGCGTCGCTCACCACCTCAAGGAGTACACGCCCCGGGGCGGGAAGTGACCCTGAGAATTCCGAGGTACCGCGCGGCGGGCGTCCGGGGGACGGTGTGAGCACACCGCTTCGGCGGTGCGACCGGTACGACTCCGACGTTCACGGGGGAACAACCATGAACATCGTCAAGCCCGCAGCTCTCCTCTTCGCGGCCACGGCCCTGGCCGCGAGCTCCACGGTGGCGGCCACGGCCGCCGACAGCCCGGACGGCACCCGCGTGACCGGCCTCCAGCAGAAGGCCGGCCAGGTGCTGGCCGACAGCCCGAAGCCCCTGCGCGTGACCGCCGACGCGGTCGAGTACGAGGGCCTGACCGTGACGGACGCGCCCAAGACCCTGGGCGCCCGCGACCTGGCCTGCGGCTACGGCCACCTCTGCATGATCGTGAACGGCACGAAGTTCGACTTCTACAAGTGCCAGACGTGGAACCTGACCAACTGGACCGGCGACGGCCCGTTCACCAACAACCAGACGCCGGGCACGGTCGCCAAGTTCTTCAACCGGGACGGCAGCGTCCGCTGGACGTCGACGGCCTACGAGGCGGGCCGGGCGACCTGGGACCCGATCTGGTCGCTGCGCCCCTGCTGACCCGCTCACCCGGGCCCGCTCGTCCGGCGTGACCCGCTCACCGGGTCCGCTCCCCGGCGGCCTCCGGTTCCCTCCTCGGAGGGGCCGGAGGCCGCCGTTTCGCCGTCCCGCCGGGGTGTCCGAATGCCTGGGCCGCCCTCACCCGCCCCCCGTACGCTGCCCCTTGTTGGACTGGGGAATGGTGGGCGGTGTCCGGCCCGAGGTGGTCGTCGCCAGAGCCACGGCGGCCCGGGCACTCACCGGGTGCTGGGCCGACGCGAAAGTCGCCATGGCCGTGCCCGCGGCCGCCGGGGCGCCGGCCGTGCCGAGCCCCCGGACGCACGGCGCGGCCCGCCGGTGTACGGGGGTGTACCGCCGGCGGGCCGCCCTGTGCGTGCCGCTCAGTGGAAGAAGTGCCGCGTGCCCGTGAAGTACATCGTCACGCCGGCCTTCTTCGCCGCCTCGACGACCAGCTCGTCGCGGACCGAACCGCCGGGCTGGACCACGGCCTTCACGCCGGCCGCGGTGAGGATCTCCAGGCCGTCCGGGAAGGGGAAGAACGCGTCGGAGGCGGCGTAGGCGCCCTGCGCGCGCTCGGCGCCCGCCCGCTCCACCGCGAGCTTCGCGGAGTCGACACGGTTGACCTGGCCCATGCCGACGCCCACGGAGGCGCCGTCCTTGGCGAGGAGGATCGCGTTGGACTTGACGGCCCGGCACGCCTTCCAGGCGAAGGCCAGCTCGGCCAGCTCCGCCTCGGACAGGGCCTCGCCGGTCGCGAGGGTCCAGGTGGCCGGGTCGTCGCCCTCGGCCTGGAGGCGGTCGGTGACCTGGAGGAGGGCGCCGCCGTCGACGGGCTTGACCTCGACCGGGGCGGCGGGGGCCTCGGGGGCACGGAGCACGCGGATGTTCTTCTTCTTGGTGAGGGCTTCGAGGGCACCGTCCTCGTAGTCCGGCGCAACGATGACCTCGGTGAAGATCTCGGCGACCTGCTCGGCCATCTCCTTGGAGACCGGGCGGTTGACCGCGATCACGCCGCCGAACGCGGACAGCGGGTCGCAGGCGTGCGCCTTGCGGTGCGCCTCGGCGACGTCCGCGCCGACCGCGATGCCGCACGGGTTGGCGTGCTTGATGATCGCGACGCAGGGCTCGGCGTGGTCGTACGCGGCACGGCGGGCGGCGTCCGTGTCCGTGTAGTTGTTGTACGACATCTCCTTGCCGTGCAACTGCTCGGCCTGCGCGAGGCCGCCGCCCTGGGGGGAGGTGTAGAGCGCGGCGGGCTGGTGCGGGTTCTCGCCGTAGCGCAGGGTGTGGGCGCGCTCGTAGGTGGCGCCGAGGAAGTCGGGGAACGAGGAGTCGTCCACGGGGGCGTACTCGCTCGCGAACCAGGAGGCGACGGCCACGTCGTACGCGGCGGTGTGCTGGAAGGCCTCGGCGGCCAGCCGCTTGCGGGCGGCCAGGTCGAAGCCGCCGTCCTTGACCGCGGAGAGCACGTCGGCGTACCGGGCGGGGCTGGTGACGACGGCGACCGAGGGGTGGTTCTTGGCGGCGGCGCGCACCATCGAGGGGCCGCCGATGTCGATCTGCTCGACGCACTCGTCGGCGGTGGCGCCCGAGGCGACGGTCTCGCGGAACGGGTAGAGGTTGACCACGACCAGGTCGAAGGGCGCCACGCCCAGCTCGTCGAGCTGCTGCCGGTGACTCTCCAGGCGGAGGTCGGCGAGGATGCCGGCGTGCACCTTGGGGTGCAGGGTCTTGACCCGGCCGTCCAGGCACTCGGGGAAGCCGGTCAGCTCCTCGACCTTGGTGACGGGGACGCCGGCGGCGGCGATCCGCCCGGCGGTCGACCCGGTGGAGACCAGCTCGACGCCGGCCTCGTGCAGCCCGCGGGCGAGGTCCTCGAGCCCGGTCTTGTCGTAGACGCTGACGAGCGCGCGACGGATGGCCCGCTTGTTGCTCCCGGCGGTGGCGGTGGCGGTCACTGGATAACTACCTTTCGTCCCTCAATGCGATAGCCGTTGCGGGCGAGCCGCCCCACGACATCGACGAGCAGCCTTCGCTCGACTTCCTTGATGCGCTCGTGCAGAGCGACACCTTCGTCTTCGTAGTCCTCGTCCCGGACCTCCACCACGCCCTGCGCGATGATCGGCCCGGTGTCGACGCCGTCGTCGACGAAGTGGACGGTGCAGCCGGTGACCCTGGCGCCGTACGCGAGCGCGTCGCGCACACCGTGGGCTCCCGGGAAACTGGGGAGGAGTGCTGGGTGGGTGTTGACGAACCGCCCGCCGAACCGCGCGAGGAACTCCTTCCCCACGATCTTCATGAACCCGGCCGAGACGACGAGGTCCGGTTCGTGGGCGGCGACGGCCTCGGCGAGCGCCGCGTCCCACTCCTCGCGGGTCCCGTAGTCCCTGACCTTGCGGACGAAGGTCGGCACCCCGGCACGCTCGGCGCGGACGAGTCCCTCGATGCCGTCGCGGTCGGCGCCGACGGCCACGATCTCGGCCCCGTAGGTCTCGGCGCCGGTGGCGGCGATCTCGTCGAGGAGCGCCTGGAGGTTGGTGCCGGATCCGGAGACCAGCACGACGAGGCGCCTGGCTCGCCGGTCCACTGGCTTGGCGGCCACGGTGGGGGCCTTTCTCGGGAAAGCGATCTCTTTGTACGGTCGTACGAATGCTTCGCGTCCCGGGATACGGGGAAGTCTACGAAGCGGCCGACCGTCAGCAACGATACCGGCACACCGGACGGCCCCCTCGGGACGGGGGCGTGACCGGAAGGTAGCGTCTGCGTGGAGCGGGGGCGGGAACGCCGCCCGTGGGTCACGCGTTCACCGGGTGTACCGACCGGTTCGCGCGCTCCACAGCACGTCCGTTCCGCCCGCCCGCCCGCCAGTCCACCCGTTCCAGCCGCCCACCGTCGCCAAGGGGAAGACGCTCAGTTGATGCCGGACCGCAGCCTGCGACTGCTCACCCTCCCCCAGCAGTCGGCGCAGCCAGGGGAGCGCAGCACCGTGTTGCTGCGGGAGCGCCCCTCGTCACCGCCCGACTCGTCCTCGGACCGGCAGAACGGCGGCGGGCAGGACGGCGCCCCCGACCAGGACAACCCGTTCGCACCGCCCCCGGAGGGCACGCCGGACCGCCCCTGGCAGCCGCGGCACCCCTCGGGTGACGGCGGCTCCGAGGGCGACGGCGAGCGGTCTCCCTGGGGCGGCCGGTGGAGCGACCGGCAGCCCGGCCGGTCCTCCGGCGGCTTCGGCGAGCGGCCCGGCGGATCGGGCGGCCCCGAGGCTCCGGGCGGCGGCCAGGGCCCGCGCTGGGACCCGACGGACCCCGCCCAGCGGCGTGCCCGCTACGCCCTGCTGAGCGGCATGTGGGCCCTCTTCTTCGCCCTCTTCACCTGGCCGTACGTCGCCCTGCTGCTCGGCGCCCTGGCCCTGTACTGGGGCATCAGCGCCCTGCGCACCAAGCCCCGCGCCGCCTCCGACCCGAACACCCCGGCCCCGCCCGCCGAGCAGACCGGCCGTCCGCAGCGCACCGCAGCGATCAGCGGCCTGGTCACGTCGTCCCTGGCCATCGTCCTGGTCGCCGCGTCCTTCGGTGCCCAGTTGGTCTACAGCGACTACTACACCTGCCGCGAGGACGCCCTGACCCACGCGGCGGAACAGTCCTGCGAACGCCACCTGCCGGAACAGCTGCGGGACCTGCTGGGCTCGGGCGACTGAGATCTCTCAGCCCGTCCGGCGTTCGAGGACGAGGCACGTCCAGGACCGAAAGCGGGGGTCTGGGGGGCGGCAGCCCTCAGGGACGGGAGAGGGAAGGGGCGGCGGGGGCGAAGAAAACCCTCCGCACCGCCCTCACCCACCGTCACTCCCCACCGCGAGCCGCCCCCTCGGCACCGTCGACGGGCAGCAGGTCGTACGCGACCCCACCGTCGTCATCGACGTCGTACAACCCGAACGACCCCGGTTCCCGCCCCGCCCCACCACCACCCTCCCCGTCCTTCGCCCTCCGCCTCCACCACCGCCCCGGGGAAAGCCCTGAGAACACGGAGCGCACGGAGCGCACGGAGCGCACGGAGAACCTGGCGGACGCAGAGGGCGGGTACCGCCGGGAGGGCAAGGAAGCCTCACCGTCCCCGTCCCCCCGCGCCGCGGCACCCCGGCACCGCCATGCCCGCGCCACCACCGCCACCGGCACCGCCACCGCACCGATCCACACCGCCGTCGCGCCCCCGGCCTGCCACCACACCGGCCCGAACCTGGCGAGCGCGGCGCTCCCGAGCGGTCCGCCGGCGAACGCGGCCAGCAGGGCGACGAGGACCGCGCACAGAACGGCGGCCACGACCGCGGCTCCGGCGGTCCGCCGCCACGACCAGGCCACGGCCGCCCCCTCGGCCGGCCCGGCCTCCCGGCCCGCCGCATCCGTCGTGGCCGCCCGCGCCGTGAACCACCCCACCACCGCCCCCGCGACCAGCGGCACCGCCCCGGCCGCCCAGTGCAGCGGCGTCCCGGGCCCCGCGTCCGGCACCGCCGCCAGCAGCGGGAACGGCGGCAGCAGCGGGGCCGGAGCGGAGGAGGCGGGGGCCACGACATGCCCGGCACCCAGCATGAAGCCGGGACCGAGGGCGTAGACCGCCGCCCACACCGCCGCGTTGGGCACCAGCGTCAGACAGAGCAGCAGCACGGCGAACCGCCCCGACCAGCCCTCGGTCAGCCGCAGGAAGGCCTCCCCCGCGGCGGCCCCGTGCCACACCAGCGACACCGCGAGCAGCAGCGCGCCGCCCCCGACGAGCACCGCCGCACCCGCGCCCGCGGCGCGCGTCGAGGCGCCCAGGCGCGCATCCGGCTCCACCATGAGCTCCCGCAGCTTCCGGGGCAGCACCCGCAGCGCCCGCCCCACCGGCCCGCCCGGCCGGCCGAACGCCGTCCACACACCGGCGCCCGCCGCCCCCATGGCGACCAGCGGCAGACACACCAGCGCCCACCACAACGAGGGCCGCAGGGCGCCCCCCTGCCCGTACAGGACGACGGGCGCGGCGACGCCGAGGTAGCCGAGGACGACCCCGGTCCAGGCCAGTCGCGCGGAGACGGGCGGCGGCCCGGAGTCCGCGGCGCCCGCCATCCACGCCGGGCGCACACCGGCTCCCGCCTTCGGAGCCGCACCGACGGCCACGCCCACACCGTCCCCGGGGTCCGTGGCGTCCCGGGCGGCGCGATGCAGCAGCCACACCGGCAGCAGGACGAACAGCAAGGGGGTGACGCCGACGGGCGCGGGGGTGCCGGAGAGCGTGTCGGCACGCACCAGTTCGGCCCCGTGTGCCAGCACCCACAGCGCGGCGGCGACGTGGAGGGCGCCGCCCGGCCCACTGTCGGGGTACGGCGAACTGATCCACAGCAGCGTCACGAGCGCGGCACACGCCGCCAGTCCCAGCA
The DNA here is from genome assembly GCF_000772045.1 of Streptomyces sp. CCM_MD2014. Taxonomy (GTDB): domain Bacteria; phylum Actinomycetota; class Actinomycetes; order Streptomycetales; family Streptomycetaceae; genus Streptomyces; species Streptomyces salinarius. The sequence goes on from NZ_CP009754.1 coordinate 3,458,723, forward strand.
GCGCCGCGAACACGCCTCCCAGGAGCCCGGCGGCCAGCCCGGGCGCACGGTCGCGCCACCGGGTGCGCAGGCGGGAGAACGGGGCCGGGCGGGCGGTCGTCTGGATCACGCCCGACATGCTCCCAACGACACGCGCTTTCCCGGCGTAACGAGCGAAGCCCCGTTGTGTCGCTCAATATATGTTTATGTACTTTTTCGTACGAAGGGGCGTCCTGTGACCCGCAGCCCCGCGACTCCGCTTCCCTCCCCCAAGGCGCGCCGACGCCTGCGGGAGACCGCGGCGCTGACACAGACTCAGCTGGCGGAACGGGTGGGCGTCGCTCCCGGGACGGTCCGCGCGTGGGAGAGCGGCCGTACGACTCCGCGAGGCCGCAAGCGCGAGGCGTACGCGAAGCTGCTGAAGACGCTGGCCGAGGAAGAGGCGGCACGGCAGGCGACGCAGACGCCGGAGCCGGCACCACCGCACGAGACGGAACCGGCACCTGACCAGGCATCAGGACCGGGAGCCGGCCCGGGAGCTGAAGCAGGCCCGGAGCCGGTGCCGAAGCAGGAGCCGGCGCCCGAGCCGCAACCCGAATCGGCTTCCGAACCGGCCCGCGATTCGGCCCCCGGCCCCGTCCCCGAGCCGCGCCCCGCGCCCACCCCGCTGACGCCCGCTCAGGCCTTCGACGCGCTGTACGAGTTCAGTGCGCCCGCCCTTCTGCGCCAGACCTTCCTGCTGACGGGCCGTCGGGAGCAGGCGCGCGAGTCGGTGGAGCGGGCGTTCCAGACGGCCTGGGAGCGCTGGCCCGAGGTGGCCCGCGACCGGGACCCGGTGGGCTGGGTGCGGGCGACGGCGTACGAGTACGCGCTCTCGCCCTGGCAACGCTTCCGCCCGCGCCACCGGCACCCGGAGCCGCCGCCCGCCGACCCCGGCGACCGCACCCTGCTGAACACCCTGCTCAGACTTCCCCCGAGACACCGCCGCACGCTCGTGCTGTACGACGGTGTGGGCCTGGACCTGCCCGAGACGGCGGCGGAGACGGAGGCGAGCACCCCGGCGGCGGCCCACCGGCTGCTGCGCGCCCGCGAGGCCGTCGCCGACCGCCTCCCCGCACTGGCCGACCCGCAGGTGCTGCACCAGCGGCTGGCCGAACTGGCGTCGAACGAGCGGCTGGGCGCGGCACGGCCGCCGTCGGTGCGCAGGGGCGGCGAACGCCGGGCGAGGTTCCGGACCCGGGCGGCCATCGCCTTCACGGTCGCCCTCATCGGGACCACGGCCCTGACCGTACGTACCGCGCCCACGCACTACGAACCACCCGTGTCCCCCGGGCAGGCGGTACGCGGGGTGCCGCCCAGGGTGGCGCCGGGCTCCCTGTCGGACGAGGAGCTGGAGCTGCGGCAGAAGCTGCGGGACCAGTTGCAGGACGGGCCGGAGCGGCTGAGCCCTCGGCTCGAATGACGTGGCCCGCCCGGCGGCCGGAAGCACCGAGTGGCCCGCCCCTGCGGACAGAGGGCGGGCCACTCGGTGCGGCACGGGCGCTCGGCCCGCGTGCCTGGCAGGTGTCAGCCGGCCAGGATGGCGCGGGCGAGCTTCGCCGTCTCGGTCGGCGTCTTGCCGACCTTGACGCCGGCGGCCTCCAGGGCCTCCTTCTTCGCCTGGGCGGTGCCGGACGAACCGGAGACGATGGCGCCGGCGTGGCCCATGGTCTTGCCCTCGGGCGCGGTGAAGCCGGCGACGTAGCCGACGACCGGCTTGGTCACGTTGGCCTTGATGAAGTCGGCCGCGCGCTCCTCGGCGTCACCGCCGATCTCGCCGATCATGACGATCAGGTCGGTCTCGGGGTCGGCCTCGAACGCGGCGAGCGCGTCGATGTGCGTGGTGCCGATGATCGGGTCGCCACCGATGCCGACGGCGGTCGAGAAGCCGATGTCACGCAGCTCGTACATCATCTGGTACGTCAGCGTGCCGGACTTCGAGACCAGGCCGATGCGGCCCGGCTTGGTGATGTCGCCCGGGATGATGCCGACGTTGGACTGGCCCGGCGTGATGATGCCGGGGCAGTTCGGGCCGATGATCCGGGTCTTGTTGCCCTTCTTGCCGGCGTACGACCAGAAGGCGGCCGAGTCGTGCACGGCGATGCCCTCGGTGATGACGACGGCCAGCGGGATCTCGGCGTCGATGGCCTCGACGACGGCGTCCTTGGTGAACTTCTCCGGCACGAAGATGACGGAGACGTTGGCGCCGGTCTTCTCGATGGCCTCCTTGACGGTGCCGAAGACCGGTACCTCGGTGCCGTCGAAGTCCACGGTGGTGCCCGCCTTGCGCGGGTTCACGCCGCCCACGACCTCGGTGCCGTCACCCAGCATGAGCTTGGTGTGCTTCATGCCGGTGGCGCCGGTCATGCCCTGGACGATGACCTTGCTGTCCTTGTTGAGCCAGATAGCCATGGTGTGTTGGTGTCCTCGTCCTGAGTGCTTACTTGGCGGCGGCGTGAGCCAGCTCGGCGGCCTTGTCGGCCGCGCCGTCCATGGTGTCGACGCGCTGGACCAGCGGGTGGTTGGCGTCGGTGAGGATCTTGCGGCCCAGCTCGGCATTGTTGCCGTCGAGGCGGACGACGAGCGGCTTCTCGACCTTCTCGCCGCGGTCCTCGAGGAGCTTCAGCGCCTGGACGATGCCGTTGGCGACCTCGTCGCAGGCGGTGATGCCGCCGAAGACGTTGACGAACACGGAGCGGACGTCCGGGTCGCCGAGGATGATCTCCAGGCCGTTCGCCATGACCTGGGCGGAGGCGCCGCCACCGATGTCCAGGAAGTTGGCGGGCTTGACGTTGCCGTGCGCCTCACCGGCGTAGGCGACGACGTCCAGGGTGCTCATGACGAGACCCGCGCCGTTGCCGATGATGCCGACCTCGCCGTCGAGCTTGACGTAGTTGAGGTTCTTCTCCTTGGCGGCGGCCTCGAGCGGGTTGGCCGCGGCCTTGTCGTGGAGGGCCTCGAAGTCGGGGTGACGGAACTCGGCGTTGTCGTCCAGCGACACCTTGCCGTCGAGGGCGATGACGTCGCCGGAGGCGACCTTGGCCAGCGGGTTGACCTCGACCAGGAGGGCGTCCTCCTTGATGAAGGTGTCCCACAGCTTGACCAGGATGTCGGCGACCTTGTCGGCGACCTCGGCCGGGAACTTCGCGGCCTCGACGATCTCACGCGCCTTCTCGGGCGTCACACCGTCGATCGCGTCGATCGGGGTCTTGGCGACGGCCTCCGGACGGGTGGCCGCCACCTCCTCGATCTCCATGCCGCCCTCGACGGAGGCGATGGAGAGGAAGGTGCGGTTGGCACGGTCGAGGAGGAAGGAGACGTAGTACTCCTCGACGATCTCGGGGGCGGTCTCGGCGATCATCACCTTGTGGACCGTGTGGCCCTTGATGTCCATGCCGAGGATGTCCGTCGCACGGGCGACGGCCTCGTCCGCCGAGGCGGCCAGCTTCACGCCACCGGCCTTGCCGCGGCCACCGACCTTCACCTGGGCCTTGACGACGGACTTGCCGCCCAGACGCTCGGTGATCTCGCGCGCCGCCTCAGGCGTGTCGATGACTTCACCGGCCAGCACCGGTACATCGTGCTTGGCGAAGAGGTCCCTCGCCTGGTACTCGAACAGGTCCACGCGCTTCCGTCCCTATCAGTGATCTCGCGGTTCGTTGGATGCGTGGGCGTGCCGCGAAGGGCAACGTGACGTCCGCTGTGAGTCACAAGGGGGGCGCACACGGTGTCCGAGCGCGCGGCATGTCCGTCTCGCAGGTTATCGCCGCTTGCGGGGGGTCTCTAAATCGTGGGTCACACCTGAGCGGTGATGCCTGTCACATGATGCCGCCCTCACTGGCACGGGGTGCCGGGAGTGAGCGGCGAGCGGGGGTGCTCTGGCCCCCGGTGAGGGGCCTCACCGGGCTGGGGTTGGCCCGGTGAGGCCCGTGGCTCCCCCGGGCGCCGCGTGAGTGCGGCCCTCCGGGGTGGGGTCGGCCGGTCCCCACCCCAATGGGGACCGGCCGCCCCGGGCCGCGGGGGTTGCGGCCGTCCGGCGGCCGACGGCTTTCGGCCGTCCGGGGCCGGCGCCCCCGCGGGGTCGGTGTGTGCCGCGGGAACGGGGCCACGAGGGTGCCGATGGCGTGCGCCGGACACCGGGCGGGGTGTCCGGCGCGCCGGGCGGGGACGTCGAACCGTGGAGCCGGACGCGGGACGTCCGCGCCCTGTGTCCCCCGCTGCGGCGGGTTCCGGTGGGCACGTCGGGCGTCAGGTGCGTCGGATCGGCGGATACGGCGGCCTGCGTGACGGGCGCGGCGGCGAAGCGACCGTTTCTAGGCGGGAGAGACGGGGATGTCCCGGTACGGTTCCCGGACCCCGGCCGCGTCGGCTCGCTCCGGGGCGCCGGGCACGAGCCGGAACGTGATCCGGGGCTGCGGGGCGACCGCGCGTGCGTCCCCGTGGCGCGGCGTCCCCTGGTCGGCGCCGGACGCGGTGCCGAGGGCGCCGTCGGGGTCGCCGGTGGGTCCGGGGCGGGCGGGGGCGTACTCGGTGGGCGAGATCCCGGCCGGATGAGTGCGCGCGGGCGCGGCGGGGGCCGCCCCGAGGCCGGGCCCGGGGCCGTGGCCGACAGTGTGTGCCGGGCTTCCGCCTCCCCCGACGACCGGGGAGCCGACGGCACCGGACCGGTCCTCGGCGCCCGAGGTGTCCGTCCTCGCCCCCGGCGCGGGCTCGGTCCGCGACGCCCGGACGTCCGGCGCCGCAGAGGTGGAGGGGGTGGTGAGGTCGGTGAGGTCGGTGACGTCGGCGAGGTCGGACCCACCGGTGAGGTCCGGCGCGTCGATCGGGCCGGGCGCGTCGATCAGGCCCGACGGGGCGGGAAGGAGCCGCGACGGCGGCACGTCGGTCCGTACCGCTGACTCGATGCCCTCCAAGCCCTCTGTCACCGTCTGCACCACCACGTCACCGACCGGTCGCACGACCCGGTCCCGCACGGCCCGGACGGCTCCGGAAGAGACGAGTTCCTCGGAGACGGGACGCAGGCCGGAGAGGGCATGGAGACCGGCGTCGGTACGGGGGCCAGCGTGGGCACGAAGGCCCGAGTCGGTGCGGGGGCCAGCGTCGGCACGAAGACCCGAACCGGTACGGAGGCCAGCGTCGGCACGAAGACCCGCACCGGTACGGAGGCCGGCGTCGGCACGAAGACCCGAACCGGTACGGAGGCCAGCGTCGGCACGGAGGCCCGAGTGACTCCGTGTCCGGGGCAGGCTCCGTGTCCCGGGCCGGCTTCCCGTCTGCGCGGGGGCGTCGAGGACCCGCCCGACCGTGTCCGACAAGGCTCCCGGCGCTCCTTCGGCCGCCTGCGCCCGCCCTCCGCAGAGCAGGCCGAGCACGCACAGCCCGCCCACCAGCAGCGCCACGTGCAGCGCACGCCGCCCGGCCGCCGTGCGCAGGACGCGCAGGGCGGCACCGGGCAGGACTGCTGACCAGATCAAGAGGGGGAGGTACCTCCCGTGCGGCGGAACGGGCCACGCGTCGAACGTCGCATCGACACGCCGCGCGATACTCGCACGGGGATCCGCGGGTTGCGCAAGCGCCCTCCCGCCGATGGGCCGTCATATCCGTTTTGACCGCGGGAATCGGGTCGCCCCGGATCGACAAATCGTCACCCGGCGTCGGGGGTCGGCAGGGGGCGCCTCTCGAGCGCCGCCGCCATCACCTCGGGGAAGAGGTCGGGCGTGCAGCCGAAGGCCGGTGCGCCGAGCGCGGCGAGCGACGCCGCGTGGTCCCGGTCGTACGCGGGCGTCCCCTCGTCGGACAGGGCCAGCAGCGCCACGAACTCCACGCCCGCCGACTTCATCGCCGCGACCCGCCTGAGCATCTCGTCGCGTATGCCTCCCTCGTACAGGTCGCTGATCAGCACGACCACCGTGTCCGCGGGCCGGGTGATCCGCGACTGGCAGTACGCCAGGGCGCGGTTGATGTCCGTACCGCCGCCCAGCCGGGTGCCGAAGAGCACGTCGACCGGGTCGTCGAGCTGGTCGGTGAGGTCGACGACGGCCGTGTCGAAGACGACGAGCCGGGTGTCGATCGAGCGCATGGACGCCAGCACCGCGCCGAACACGGACGCGTACACGACGGACGCCGCCATCGACCCGGACTGGTCGACGCAGAGCACGACCTCCTTCTTCACCGAGCGGGCCGCCCGGCCGTAACCGACGAGCCGCTCCGGCACGATCGTCCGGTGCTCCGGCAGGTAGTGCTTGAGGTTGGCCGCGATCGTGCGGTTCCAGTCGATGTCGTGGTGACGGGGCCGGCCGGTGCGGGCGCTGCGGTCCAGCGCGCCGGTCACCGTGGCACGGGTGCGGGTGGCGAGCCGCTTCTCCAGGTCCTCGACGACCTTGCGCACGACGGAACGCGCCGTCTCCTTCGTCGTGTCGGGCATCGCCTGGTGCAGGGAGAGCAGGGTGCCTACCAGGTGCACGTCGGCCTCAACCGCCTCGAGCATCTCCGGCTCCAGCAGGAGGGTGGCGAGCCCGAGCCGGTCGATCGCGTCCCGCTGCATGACCTGGACGACGGAGGAGGGGAAGTAGCTCCGGATGTCCCCCAGCCAGCGCGCCACGGCCGGTGCGGAGGCTCCGAGGCCCGCCGCCCGGTCCCTCCCGGGCCGGGGTGTGCCGCCGCCCTTCCCGTAGAGCGCGGTGAGCGCGCCGTCCATCGCGGCGTCCCGTCCGGAGAGCGCGTGGCCGGTCCCGTCGGCCGGGTCGCCGCCGAGGACGAGACGCCATCGCCGCAGCCGCTCCTGGGCCGCGCCGCCGTCCTCCGGCCCGGTCGAGGTCGTGCGTGCGGCCGTGCGCGCGCTCAGGTGTCCGGTCGCCTGCCGAGGCACGTGGCCCGTCATGTCTCCACCCCCACCGGGTCGTCGTCCCTCGCCGGCTCGTCGTTCCTGACCGGGTCGTCGCTCCTGGCCGCGTCTTCGTTCCGGGCTGAGTCGGCGCCCCTGGCCGAGTCTTCCTTCCCGGCCGGGTCATCGCCCCTGGCCGAGTCTTCGCCCCTGGCCGAGTCTTCGTTCCCGGCCGAGCCGTCGCTCCCGGCCGAGTCGTCGCCCCCGGCCGAGTCTTCGTTCCCGGCCGAGCCGTCGCCCCCGGCCGCGTCTTCGTTCCCGGCCGGGTCATCGCCCCTGGCCGAGCCGTCGCCCCCGGCCGGGTCCCGGCCCAGCAGCAGCCGGACCACCGGCAGCACCGCGTCGGCCCGCGCGGTGTCGAGGACGGCCGCGAAGCCCGGTATGCCGGAACCGGCCGCCGTCACGCTCCCCCGCGCCGCCGGTCCGCGTCCGACCAGCTCGCCGAGGCTGCGGCGCACCCCTGGCTCGTAGGCGGAGAAGGTGCGGCGCAGCAGGGGCAGTACGTTGGTGAACGCGTCCGCCGGCACGCCGGTCAGCCAGGCGTCGATCAGGGCCAGCAGCCGCTCGTCGTGCAGGAGGAGCATGCCGCCGCCCGAGCCGCCGCCGACGAAGCCCTCGATCCAGGCCGCCGCGTCCGCCGGCGGCGTCCCCGGGGACAGCGCCAGGCCCATGAGCCGCCCCGCCTCGTCCGGGGCCAGCTCGCCGTCGTCCAGCAGGAGCCGTACGGCGCGCCCGCGGACGACGCCTGGCACGGTGTCCCGCGCGGAGAGGGTCCGCAGCACGGCTCGCCAGCGGGACCGCAGGTCGCCGTGGCGGGGCGTGGGGGCGTCGCCGAGCAGGCCCACGGCGGTGTGTACGGCGTCCACGTGGCGGCGCATCTCCTCGGCCGCGTCGGTGTCCAGGGCCGCGCAGGCCGCGGGCAGCCCGACGAAGACGCGCTCGGCGAGGCCTGCGGCGACCTCGGCCAGCGCTCCGGTGTCCGTGCCGCGCACATCGCCGTAGCGCAGCGCACGGACGAGGGCGGGCAGGGCCTCGGCGAGGTGGCCCACGTCCGTGTCGAGTGCCGCCCGGTCGGCGAGTATCCGCATCACCGGCGAGAGCGCGTCCGGCAGTTCGGCCAGCAGGCAGCGTTCGGCCAGCGCGGTGACCTCGGCGAGGCCCTGCGCGGTGACGGCGTCCGCCTCTGCCCTGGCGGTGGCGGCGGAGAGCACGGTCGTGCCCCACACCCCCGCCTCGGCGACCCGCACCGACAGCTCGGGCTCCCACCGCAGCCGCCACGTCTCCCGGAACGTGCCCGTGCTGCGGGACGCGACCGGCTCGCCCCAGCCGACGCCGAGCAGCCTCAACCGGTGTAGGAGTCTGCTGCGGGCGGCGTCGGTCTCCTTGCGCAGGTCGAGTTCCAGCTCGCGCTCCGGCGCCTCGGGCTTGAGCCGCAGCCGCCGCTGGGTGCGGGTCAGATCCCGCTGCAGGGGCACCGCCGGGGCCCCTGCCGGGACCTCGCCCAGCACGTCCCCCACCACCAGCCGGTCGTGCACCAGCGCCAGCGGCACGTCCGAGCCGTCGCACAGCACCGCCCGTACGGCGTCCGTCGTCTCGCTCAGTCCGGGCAACGGCCGTCCACGGAGCACCGCGAGCGCTTCGGCCAGCCGCGCCGCCTCTATCACGTGCGCCGGTGAGACGACCCTGTCCTCCTCGCGCAGCAGTCCGGCCACCCTGGTCAGCCATCGCTCGACGGGCCGGTCGGCCGCGGCGAACAGGTGCCCGTACCAGCCCGGCGACTCGATGCCCGCCCCGTACCCGCCCGCCCGGGACAGTCTGCGGTGGGTCCAGGGCACCCAGGTCATGTCCACCTTGGTCCTGGGCAGCCCCTTCAGCAGGGCCCGGTCGGCCGCGACGGCCGCCTTGCGTCTCAGCGCGGGCACGTGCCAGGCCCCGCAGACCACGGCCACGCCCCGGTCGAACTCCCGCCGCGCCGCACGGACCTGGAGCCGCATGTGGGCCTCCCGCACGAGGTCCCGGTCCAACGCGCCGCCCTCCTCGCCGTCCGCCTCGGTCTCGCGCAGCGCCGCCATGGCCTCCTCGAGCGCCGTGAACGGAGCGAACACGTCCCCCCGTCCCGCGCCCCGGTGCTCGATCACGTCCTCCCACCAGCGCTCGGGGTCGTCGTGCCCGGCGGCCGCGGCGAGGACGGCGAGCGGGTCGTCCCGGACGTCCGGGGGAGCCGAACCGGACTCGCCCTGCGGGTTCCGGCCGTCCGCCCGGCCCTTCGCGTCCTCGTCCGCCGCCCGCAACGCCAGCGTGTGCGCGGCGGGGAGGTCGATGAAGCGGGCCGGGACGTCGTGTTCCAGGGCCCAGCGGAGGGCCGCCCATTCGGGGGAGAACTCGGCCAGCGGCCAGAACGCCGAGCGGCCGGGCTCGTCCACGGCGTGGGCGAGGAGTGCGACCGGCGGCCGCATGTCCTCGTGGGCGGCCAGCGGGATCAGGGCGTCGGCCTCCGGCGGCCCTTCGACCAGCACGACCCCCGGCCGGGCCGCCTCGAGCGCGGCTCGCACCGCCCGGGCCGATCCCGGCCCGTGGTGACGGACGCCCAGCAGCAGCGGGCGGCCCTCTGGTCCACCGGTACCGTCCGGCCCGCCTGATGCGCCGCTCAGGCGTCCCCCGGCCCGGTCAGTGCCCGCCATGCCGTCCCCCTCGCCTACGGGTCCAGCTCGAGTCCCCGTCGTCCCCCGTCACAGCGGCCGCCGCTGCCCCACGTCCCGTCCACGGCCCGGTGCCCTTCACGCGGACACCTCCCGGCAGGCCCGGTAGAAGTCCTGCCAGCCGTCGCGTTCGCGCACGACCGTCTCGAGGTACTCCTGCCAGACGACACGGTCGGTCCCCGGGTCGCGGACCACCGCGCCGAGGACGCCCGCCGCGACGTCGCCCGGCCGCAGCACCCCGTCGCCGAAGTGGGCGGACAGCGCCAGCCCGCCGGTGACGACGGAGATCGCCTCGGCCGTGGACAGCGTGCCGCTGGGCGACTTGACCTTCGTACGGCCGTCGCCGGTCAGCCCGTCGCGCAGCTCGCGGAAGACGGTGACGACACGGCGGATCTCGTCGGTGCCGTCGGGCGCCGACGGCAGGTCGAGGGAGCGGCCGATCTGGTCGACGCGGCGGGTGACGATGTCGATCTCGGCCTCGGCGCTCTCCGGCAGTGGCAACACGACGGTGTTGAAGCGGCGGCGCAGGGCGCTGGACAGGTCGTTGACCCCGCGGTCGCGGTCGTTGGCGGTGGCGATCAGGTTGAAGCCGTGGACCGCCTGCACCTCCTGGCCCAGCTCCGGTATCGGGAGGGTCTTCTCCGACAGGATGGTGATCAGGGTGTCCTGGACGTCGGCCGGGATGCGGGTCAATTCCTCCACCCGGACGGTCATGCCCTCCGCCATCGCCCGCATCACCGGGCTGGGCACGAGGGCGTCCCGGCCCGGGCCGTGGGCGAGGAGCTGCGCGTAGTTCCAGCCGTAGCGGATCGCTTCCTCCGGGGTGCCGGCCGTCCCCTGCACCAGCAGGGTGGAGTCGCCGCTGACGGCCGCGGCGAGGTGCTCGGACACCCAGGTCTTCGCGGTGCCGGGCAGGCCGAGCAGGAGCAGGGCGCGGTCGGTGGCGAGCGTGGTGACGGCGACCTCGACGATGCGGCGCGGGCCGACGTACTTCGGGGTGATCACCGTGCCGTCGGGCAGGGTGCCGCCGAGCAGGTAGGTGGCGACCGCCCACGGCGACAGCTTCCAGCGGTCCGGACGCGGACGGTCGTCCTGCGCGGCGAGCGCGGCCAGTTCGGTCGCGAAGGCGTGCTCGGCGTGCGGCCGCAACACCTCGGCCCCGGACGTCTGCTCCACGTGTGCGGGCATGGCTGATTCCCCCTCCAGCTGAGCCGGTTCGATCTGCCGTCCACGGTGCACCACGCCACTGACAATCGCTCTGACCTGCACAAATGCTGCCGATCAGGCCATTGTCAGTGGCGGGATCTACCTTCGATGGCATGGCTCGGCGACGGGTGCCGCCGGACCACGACCCGGGTGCCGGCACCGGCATCTGACACGGCGCCACGCAGGCTGGGCGGCGAGCTCGGCACGGCGAACGCCGCGGTCCGAGGCGGGGACACGACGAGGGGAGGTGCGAGGGCCGTGCAGAAACCGGACGGGGAGGGTGCGGTGCCAAAGGCGGAGGTGCCGGTCGGAGGGGAGCGGCGCGTCGGCGGACGGCACGAGCACGCGGAGGAGACGACGTCCGCGGGCCCGCCCGCTGCCGCGTCCACGGCCGTGACCGGGGACCCCGAGGCGGCGCGGCGCCGGGCGGAGCGGCGGGCCGAGCGGATCACCGCGGGCGCGACGGAGCTGGAGCAGCGCCTCGTGGATCTCCTGCGCGGCGGTCTGGCCGGCGCCGAACAGGCGGGGCACGGGCTGTGGGAGGAGACGGCGGCCCGCATGGTCGACGCCCAGGCGCCCGGCCTGGCCTCGCGTGTACGGGAGCTGGGGTCCATACCGTCGTCGGGGCCCGGCTGGCCGGTGCGGCTGCTCGAGGAGTGCGCTCTGCTCCACCTTCTCGGCCAGGGCTGGTTGCGCCGCGAGCGACTGCCGGACGGCCTGGCGGCGACGGTCCGTTCACGCGTAGGCCTGAAGGCGGCCGCGGACGGCCCGCCGGTGCGGGACCACTGGCTGGTCCTCGCCCAGTACGACACCGCGGACGCCCGGCTGACGACCCGTCGCGTCTGGCTGCACGGCGCGGAGTCGGACCGCACGGCGCTGCTCCTCTCCTACGGAGCGGCGGGCCGGGCGCCGGAGCTGACGCTGCCGGTGGGGCTGGCCCTGGACGCGGAGCTTTCGGCGTATCCGGGTGCGGGACGGCAGCGGGCGGCCCTCGGCCGGTGTTTCGCACCGCCCGAGCCCACGCCGGTACGCCCGAGAGGGCTCACGACCGCGCAGGCGGCCGTCCGTTACGGCGAGGCTCTCCGCGCCGACCCGTGGCTGGACTCGGTGCCGGTGGCCCTGGACCGGGTGGTTCCCGTACCGGACGGCGACGGCTGGCAACTGGCGGACGCCGACGGGGACACGGCGCTGCCGCTCACTCGGACCGCCGCGAACCAGTCGGGTCTGTGGCGGCTGGTCGCCCTGTCGGGCGGTGCGCCCGTCACGGTCTTCGGCGAGTGCGGACACCGCGGCTTCAGACCGCTGACGGCCTGGCCGGCCGGGCCGGGCCCGGCAGTACCGCTGAGCTGACCCGCCCCGGGCGACGGGACGGGAACGGAACGGAGGGGAACCACTTGACCAGGACGCCCACCCCCACGGACACGTCCGCACCGACGGCCACCGTGCCGGGGTCAGCCGTCGAACCCACGGCCTCGACACCGGCCGACGGGGCCGTGGGGTCCCTCGCGCCCGAGGCAGGCATCGCGCGACGGGCAGGAGCCACACCCACGGTTGACGCCACACCCATGGTTGGCGCCACCCCCCGGACCGCCGCCGTCCAGGCAACGGCGGCGAAAGAACCCGCGGCCGAATCGAGCCGCGATCCGGCGTCCGGCCCCGGGCCCCTTCCGGCACAAGGACCGGTGCCGGTGTCGGCACCGCCACCCGTATCTGCACCCGGCATCCGCTCTGCGACCTCCCCGGCGCCAGGAGCCGCCGCGCCCGCTCCCGGCACGCCGCCGGAGGGTGTCTCCGTACGTGTCTCCGTACGGGGGGCGGGGGCCGAGGCGTTCACCCGGTCGGCGTCGGGCCGCCCACCGGCGGCGGCCTCGGCCCCGCCCGCGGAGGGTGGCGCCCCACCCGCGCAGGCTTCCGGGCCCGGCGTGTGGGAGGGGCTGGTCACCTCGGCACTGCTGGGTACGGACCGGCGTACCCCACCGGGCGGCGAACGCGGGCCGGGTGCCGCCGCGGCGCTGCTGGACGCCGCGGCCGCGGAAACCGTTCGCCGGCGCGCAGGACTGCGCCCGGCCCGCGCGGCCCGGCGCCTCGAAACCGCACCCGAGGACCCCCGTCCGCCGCTGCCCGCCGCGGCTGCCCGACGGCTCACGACGCTGCTCACCGACCGCCCCGGCACGGCGGGCGGCGGCCGCAGAGGCAGCACGCCCGACCTGATGGAGCTGCTGCCCCAGTGGCTGGCGACGGCGAACGCCCGCGGTTTCGCGGCGCCGCCCCAGGCCCTTCCGGCGCTGCTGGACGCGGCGCGAGGCCGTACGGACCTGCGGCCGGCGGCGCTGACCTTCGCGGGGCCCCGTGCCCTGTGGCTGGCCCGGCTGAATCCGGACTGGCGGTTCGCCCTGCGCGCGACACACGGTGGCGTTGCCGCGCTGTCCGGTGCCGGTGCCACGGAGCGGGTGCGGCGGCTGTGGGACGAGGGCTTGTTCGCCGAGCGGGTCGCCGTCCTGGCGTCCCTGCGCGCCCGCGACCCCGCCGGCGCACGCGAGTTGCTCGCGTCGACCTGGGCGACGGAACGGGCCGAGGACCGCCTGATGTTCCTGGACTCGCTGCGGACGGGGCTGGAAGCGGCGGACGAACCGTTCCTGGAGCAGGCGCTGGCCGACCGCAGCCGCAACGTTCGGGCCACGGCTGCGGAGTTGCTGTCGGCACTGCCGCATTCGGCACTGGCCGCGCGGATGGGGGCGCGAGCCGCGTCGTGCGTGTCCCTCGACCGCACCCTCGCCCCGCCGGCGATCGTCGTCGAGGCGCCCCACGAGTGCGACGCGGGCATGGAGCGGGACGGCGTGGTGGCCAGGCCGCCCGCCGGCCGGGGTGAACGGTCCTGGTGGTTCGGCCAGTTGATGGAGGCGGCCCCGCTCGGCACCTGGCCGGACCGGCTCGGGGGGCGCACCCCCGAGGAGATCGTCGCTCTGCCGGTGTCGGAGGGATGGCAGAGCGAGCTGCACGCCGCGTGGTGCCGCGCGGCGGTACGACAGCGCGACGGCGCCTGGGCGAGGGCCCTGCTGGGAGCGCCCACGGCACCCGAGGCCGGTGGTCCGGGGGCGGTGTCGCTGGCCGAGCGGGCCAAGCTGCTCGGCACGCTGGACGCCGGTGAACGCGCCGAGTGGGTGGCGGGGTTCATCGCGACGCACGGGCTGTCCGAGGCGTTCCAGCTGCTCGGCATGTGCGCGGTGCCGTGGGCCGCGCCGCTCGGCCGGGCAGTGGTCGACGCCCTCAACATCGCCCGGGACGCCGGGAGCTATCCGTGGAGTTTCAGCGGTGTCATGGGCCTGGCCGAGCGCTGCCTCGACCCCTCGGAGGCGGGCCGCCTCGACGGCCTGCTGGCGATACCGGACGAGCCGGAGGACGCGTCGCCGGGGGCCGGGGGGTACTGGGCGGAGGCGTTCCAACGACTGGTCAGGACGTTGCGGTTGCGGGCGACGATGGCCGAAGAGCTCCGGGCGGGGTAGAGGGAGGGCGCCGCGATCGGCGCGGGACGTGCCGTCGCACAGGGCCCGGCAGCGACGGAGCGGGGCCGGCGAGCCAGGCACCGCGACGCCCACCGACGGCTCCCGACGCCTTCCGCGCCCGGTAGCCGATGCCCACCGGCACGCGGCTCCACACCCACCGGAGCGCGGTTCCGCAGCCGTGGCACACGGTTCCGCACCCGTCGGCGCACGGGCCCGCCGTTGTTCCCTCCCGGGCGCGCTCTCCACAGGGACGCCACCGCGGGCCACGGCGGTCCGAGACGGCGCACCCCGGCGGCACCGGTGCGGGATGCACCGGCCCGGCGGGTCGGCGGCGGCCGGGGCTACGCCCCCGCGTGCTCCCGCACGTTCGCCCGCACCCAGTCCACGATGGACGCCGTGGTCGCACCGGGCGTGAAGATCTCCGCGACGCCCTTCTCCTTCAGCGGAGCGATGTCCGCCTCCGGGATGATCCCGCCGCCGAAGACCAGGATGTCGGCCGCGTCCCGCTCCCGGAGAAGCTCGATCACGGCGGCGAACAGCGTGTTGTGCGCACCGGAGAGGATGGACAGCCCGATCGCGTCGGCGTCCTCCTGGATCGCGGTGTCGACGATCTGCTCGGGAGTCTGGTGGAGCCCGGTGTAGATGACCTCCATACCGGCGTCGCGCAGGGCCCGCGCGATCACCTTGGCCCCGCGATCGTGGCCGTCGAGCCCCGGCTTGGCCACCACCACGCGGATCGGACCGGCTGCCACACCCATCACTGCCTCCATGAAGCGACTACATCCATCCGTACCGACAAGTACCGCACACTTCGCGTCTCGCGGCGCGGAGACCCCGCACCACGGTGTCCGGGGAAGTGAACGAACGTTATCGCCAGCATCCCGCAACCGGCAGTTTCGCGGTGGATACAGAGGGGGAAATCACACGGTGGGACACGTTCGCCACGCACCGCTCAGCGGGCGCGGCGGCACTTGCGCACGGAGCGCCACAGCGAGGACGGCACAGCACAGCGGCGAGCGAGCCTCGTCGCCGTTTCAGCTCACCACACGGACCCAGCAGACGACCCACCCCACACACACCATGCACCCCATGCGATCCACAGGTCTCGCGTGACCCACTGGGCTCTGAGACCTGCCTGAACCTCGCGAACATCACCCATCACTGGTGTCACGGCGCTCCACGAGGGCACACGGAGGACAGAGGCGTCCCTGCGCGTGCCGACAGGAGGTCGGCCCATGAAGGTCACCACGGCAGCACTGCCCCTTCTCCCGCTTTTCCAGCGTCTCCTGCCCGATCTGCCGGGGATTCCAGGGCTCCCCGCGATCCCCGGGCTCCCTTCGATTCCGGGACTGTCCGACGTGGCAGCGCTTCCAGGACGACTGACCGGGCTTTCCCTGACCCTCCTGAAGGCGAGCGCCCTGGAGGCGGCGATCCTCGCCGGGCACCTTCTCCTGTATCCGTCCGGGATCATCCAGGAGCGCCGTCCGTCCCAGGCGGTCCGTCCGACGGACGCCCACGCCCCGCAGCCTTCGCCCCCGGCCCCCAGACTCCCGGCCCCCGCCAGTCCCCCGGTCGTCCTGCTGCACGGTTTCATCGACAACCGCTCGGTTTTCCTGCTGCTGCGCCGCAGCCTGGCCCAGCACGGCAGGCGCGAGATCGAGTCACTGAACTACTCCCCCCTGACCTGCGACATCCGCACCGCCGCCGAGCTGCTCGACCGGCACGTCGAGGAGATCTGCGAGCGGACGGGCAGCGAGCGCGTCGACGTCGTCGGGCACAGCCTCGGCGGCCTGATCGCGCGCTACTACGTGCAGCGTCTCGGCGGAGACCGGCGGGTGCGCACCCTCGTGACGCTCGGTACTCCGCACGCCGGCACCAAGGTGGTCCCCCTGGCGAACGCGCACCCGATCGTGCGCCAGATGCGCCCCGGGTCGCCGGTGATCGAGGAGCTGACCCGGCCGGCGCCCGGTTGCCGTACGCGGTTCGTCAGCTTCTGGAGCGACCTGGACCACGTGATGGACCCGCTGGAGACGGCCTGCCTCGACCACCCCGACCTGACCGTGGAGAACGTACGGGTGAGCGGCATCGGACACCTCGCGCTGCCCGTGCACCCCGCCGTGGCCACCGGGATACGGCAGGCGCTCGACACCGCCGAACCGGAAACGGGAACCGAGACGGCAACCGGAACGGGCACGGGACCGGGCAAGCCCGCCGGCGGGCTCACCGTCGCCTGAGGCCGGGCACCAGGGGAAGCAACAGGAGAGGCGGGAGACGGAGCAAGAGGGCGGAGCAGAACGCGAAACAACCCGTTCGGACTCGAACAAGGGTCGAACACAAACCCAAACCCGTGCCCGCCCTCCCCCAAAACACGGCCGATTGCCCGTTTCCTTCGCGCGCGAAACCTGCGGAAGATTGTCGTGCCCGTATACCGCCGGGTACAGTCGCCGCACTGCTCTCGCAGCCCCTGTTGTCGAGGCGAAAGAGAAGTTGGTGAACGACCGTCACCCGTCGGGGACCAGGAACACCCCGGCTTCGGCCTCCGACGCCGATTCGGCGCAGTACGCGTCGTACGGCACAGGGGAGGCCCAGTACGGCGACCTCACCACGTACGGCGGATACGACGCCACCGGTTTCGCCACCGGCGGTTCCGACACCTCGGCCTTCGACGCGGACCCCCTGTTCGGCAGCATGCCGGGCCACTATGCCGGAACCCACGAGGCCACAGGCTCGTACGACGCCACCCAGTGGTCCACCGGCGGGGCGCAGACCCTCCACTACGACGCGTACGCGGCCCAGCACCAAGCCGCCTACGACACCGGCGCCTACGACACGACGACCTGGACGGCCGGGTACCAGCAGCCGGGCTCCGTGTCGCCGCAGGCGACGGGCACCGAGGCCACCGGGCAGTGGGACACCGGCGCCTGGAGCCCGCCGGACCAGTCGGCGGACCCGGCCGACGGGACCCAGCAGTGGCACTGGGGCACGCAGACCTTCGAAACCGGCACTTTCGAGACCGCCGCGTTCGAGACCGCCGCATTCGAGACCGGCACATTCGAAACCGGCTCCTTCGCGACCGGCACACACGACACCGGCGCCTTCGAGACGAGCGCCTTCGCGGTCGGCACGCTCCACACCGGCGCGTTCGCGGGCGGCCCGGTGGACACCGGCGCCTACGACGCCACGCAGTGGAACGCGGACGGCACCGTCACCGACGCGGTCGACGAGCCGGCGCGACCGGCCGAGCACCCCGCACCCGACGCCACGCCGGACGACGCTCCCGCATCCGGGGACACCCGACCCCCCTCGTACGACGGCGAGCTGGCCGCCACCGGCGAACTCCCCACCGTGACCGCGCTCCTGGACGACCAGGAAGAGGTCACGTCGGCCCCACGGATCCCTGCCGCACGCACCGGCCCCTCCCGCGCCGGGACGCGTTCCCGTCGCCGCCAGCCCGCCAAGCGCTCCGCGCTGCTGACCATCGCGGTGCCCTCGGCCTGCGTGATGAGCGTCGCCGGTATCGCGGCCGCCTCAGTCGGCAGCCTGACCGGCGACGAGGGCACGGACACCGCGGCTTCCGCACCGGACCCCGGCAACGCGAAGGCCGCGCCGGTGAAACCGTCCGCCGCCAACAACAAACTGGACACCCAGCTCACGAGCCTCGCCGCCGGAGCCGACGACTTCGCGGACCGCGCCAGCCGTACGCAGGAGCGCATCGACCTCAAGGCCGAGCAGGCCGCCGAGAAGAGGCGCGCGGCGGAGGAGGCGGCCCGCAAGGAGCGGCTGCGCCCCAAGTTCGCGCTTCCGGTGGCGCAGCACGGCCTCAGTGCGTATTACGGACAGGCTGGCATCAACTGGATGTCCGTCCACACCGGCATCGACTTCCCCGTGTCGTACGGGACGAAGGTGATGGCGGCGACCGACGGCACCGTGCGGACGCAGTACAACAGCGCGTACGGCAACATGATGATCGTGACCGCGAAGGACGGCACGGAGACGTGGTACTGCCACCTCTCCAGCTACCAGGTCCCCTCCGGCACCACCGTGAAGGCGGGCGACGCGATCGCGTTCTCCGGCAACTCGGGCAACTCCACCGGCCCGCACCTGCACTTCGAGGTGCGCCCCGCGGGCGGCTCGTCGATCGACCCGCTTCCGTGGCTGCGCAGCCACGGCCTCAACCCGTCGTGACGCCGTAACGTCTCAGCAGCCGGCCGGGCGGTGACGGGCGGCCCGGGCCGGCGCCCGGGACCTCACCGCACCGCCCCGCAACACGTCCTCAGAGCTTCTCCACCGGCGCGTACCGCAGCAGCAGCCGCTTCGGCTTGGTGTCCCCGAAGTCGATCGTCGCCTCGGCGTTGGACCCGGTGCCCTTGACCCCGACCACCGTGCCGAGCCCGAACTGGTCGTGCGTGACGCGGTCGCCGACCGCCAGCGAGACCGTCGGCTGCTCGGCGCCGGCCGACCGGCGGGTGGCGAAGCCGGACACGCCCGACGCCGAGGAACGGGAACGGGACGAGGACAGCGAGGCCGCCACGCCCGAGACCGGCGCGGAGGGCGCGGGGCCGTTCGCCCCGGTGCGCTTCCACTCCAGGTGGGGCGCCGGAATCTCCTCCAGGAACCGCGAGGGCGGGTTGTACGACGGCTGGCCCCAGGCGCTGCGCAGCGTCGACCGGGTCAGGTAGAGGCGTTCGCGGGCGCGGGTGATGCCGACGTAGGCGAGGCGGCGCTCCTCCTCCAGCTCCTTGGCCTGGCCGAGGGCGCGCATGTGCGGGAACACGCCGTCCTCCATGCCGGTGAGGAAGACGACCGGGAACTCCAGGCCCTTGGCGGTGTGCAGGGTCATCAGGGTGACGACGCCGTCGCCGTCCTCCTCGTCGGGGATCTGGTCGGAGTCCGCGACGAGCGCGACCTTCTCCAGGAAGTCGGCCAGTGTCCCGGCCTCCTCGCCCTCGGCACGCTCCTGTTCGAACTCCAGGGCGACGGCCGCGAGTTCCTGGAGGTTCTCGATGCGGGTCTCGTCCTGCGGGTCGGTGGAGGCCTGCAACTCCGCCAGGTACCCGGTGCGTTCGAGGATCGCCTCGAGGACCGTCGCCGGTCCGGCGCCGGACTCGACGACGGTGCGGAGATCCTCCATGAGGGTGTTGAACCGCTTGACGGCGTTCGCCGAACGCGCGGCCATGCCGTACGCCTCGTCGACGCGCCTCAGCGCCTGCGGGAAGCTGATCTTCTCGCGCTGGGAGAGGGCGTCGATCATCGCCTCCGCGCGGTCACCGATGCCGCGCTTGGGGACGTTGAGGATGCGGCGCAGCGGCACCGAGTCCTCCGGGTTGGCCAGCACCCGCAGGTAGGCCAGGACGTCCCGGACCTCCTTGCGCTCGTAGAAGCGGACGCCGCCGACGACCTTGTAGGGCAGGCCGGTGCGGATGAAGACCTCTTCGAAGACACGGGACTGGGCGTTGGTCCGGTAGAACACCGCGACGTCGCCCGCCTTGGCCTCGCCCGCGTCGGTGAGGCGGTCTATCTCGTCGGCGACGAACTGCGCCTCGTCGTGCTCGGTGTCGGCGACGTATCCGGTGATCCGCGCGCCGCTGCCCTGGTTGGTCCACAGGTTCTTGGGACGGCGTGACTCGTTGCGCTCGATGACCGCGTTGGCGGCGCTGAGGATGGTCTGCGTGGAGCGGTAGTTCTGCTCGAGCAGGATCGTCGTCGCGTCCGGGTAGTCCTCCTCGAACTGGAGGATGTTGCGGATGGTGGCGCCGCGGAAGGCGTAGATCGACTGGTCGGCGTCGCCCACCACGCACAGCTCGGCGGGCGGCACCTCGGCCTCGGGCGGCACGTCGACGGGGTGCTCCGAGGCCCCGCCGACCAGCTCGCGCACCAGGGCGTACTGGGCGTGGTTGGTGTCCTGGTACTCGTCGACCAGGACGTGGCGGAAGCGGCGGCGGTAGTGCTCGGCGACGTCCGGGAAGGCGCGGAGCAGGTTGACCGTCGTCATGATCAGGTCGTCGAAGTCG
The DNA here is from genome assembly GCF_000772045.1 of Streptomyces sp. CCM_MD2014. Taxonomy (GTDB): domain Bacteria; phylum Actinomycetota; class Actinomycetes; order Streptomycetales; family Streptomycetaceae; genus Streptomyces; species Streptomyces salinarius. The sequence goes on from NZ_CP009754.1 coordinate 3,479,043, forward strand.
AGGGCGTTGGCCTCGCGCAGCCGTGCCTGGTACATGGCGTAGGCCTGGGCGAGGGTCTTCTCGAAGCCGTCGGCGGCCTGGGCGGCGAAGTCCTCCTCGTCGATCAGCTCGTTCTTCAGGTTGCTGATCTTCGCACTGAACGACTTGGGTGGGAAGCGCTTGGGGTCCAGGTCCAGGTCGCGGCAGACCAGTGCCATGAGCCGCTTGGAGTCGGCGGCGTCGTAGATCGAGAACGACGAGGTGAAGCCGAGCTTCTTCGACTCGCGGCGCAGGATGCGCACGCACGCGCTGTGGAAGGTCATCACCCACATCGCGTTGGCGCGCGGGCCGACGAGCTGCTCCACGCGCTCCTTCATCTCGCCCGCGGCCTTGTTGGTGAAGGTGATCGCGAGGATCTGGCCCGGGTGGACGCCGCGCTCGGCCAGCAGGTGGGCGATGCGGTGGGTGAGCACGCGGGTCTTGCCGGAGCCGGCACCGGCCACGATGAGCAGCGGGGAGCCGGAGTGGACGACGGCGGCCCGCTGGTTCTCGTTCAGCCCTTCCAGGAGGGCGGCCGGGTCCAGGGCCGGGCGCGGGGCGCCGTCCCGGTAGTGGGTGTCCCGGTCCGGAGGCACGTCGAACTTCCCGCCGAACAGATCGTGCGGAACCGGCTCCGGTCCGTGATCGCCCTCGGGCGGCGGCGGAGGTTCCTCCTCGTGACCCCGGGGGGTCTGGAGGCTCGCCAGGAAGCTGTCGTCAAAGAGGCTGCTCATCGCTCTCCGAGTCTAGGGCGCCCCACCGACATCCCGGTGCCACCCCGGAAAACGCCCACCGCCACCCGGCGCGGACACGCCCTGCGACCAGCGGAACCACGAAGAGTGACGCCCACCACCGCCCCGGAGGCACCCCCGCGAAAGGTCACGAAAATGTATCGGGCATATCACCCGCCAACCTTCACAGCGGCCACACGAGTTGGCTACGGTGCGGGGCAGGCCGCTCGACCCCCTCCGGCGAACCTCGCCGGGCCGCGCGGCCTCCGCCGAGTCCGGCCTGCCCGCACGGCATCCGGAGCCGGGGACCCACCGAGACCTTGGGGTGAATCGGCCGCACCGCCCTCGCCGAGACCATGAGGGCGGCCCGCCGTAGGGCAACCCTTCCGCGCCACACCGCCCGAACCCGACAGCTAACCCGGTAGGCGGAGCACTGGAAGGAGTCGCCTCCTTGGCGTCGCACCGCAAGTCGCGTCCCACCGGCACCCGCGTCGGGGGGATACGGACCCCGGCCCTGGCCACCGCGGCCCTCACCTCCGTCGCCCTGCTGTCCCAGACGGCCAACGCCACGCCTTCGGACGACCGGCCGACCCTCGAAGAGGTCGAGAAGAAGGTCGACGACCTCTACCGCCAGGCCGGGTCGGCGACCGAGAAGTACAACGCGGCCAAGGAGAAGACCTCCAAGCAGCGCAAGAAGGTCGACGGTCTCCTCGACGACGTCGCCAAGCGCACCCAGAAGCTCAACGACGCGCGCGAGGAGCTGGGCTCCTTCGCCTCCGCCCAGTACCGCACGGGTGCCGCGGTCCCGGAGACCGCGACCCTGCTGCTCGCGGACTCGCCGCAGGACTACTTCGACCAGAACCAGCTGATGGACCGGCTCACCGGCCGGCAGAAGAGTGCCGTAGACGACTACGTCACCCAGCAGTCCGAGACGATGAAGAAGCGCCGGGAGGCCACCGAGAGCCTCGAGACGCTCACCGAGTCGCAGAACGACCTCAAGACGGCCAAGTCGACCGTCCAGAAGAAGCTCGCCACCGCGCGGAAGCTGCTCTCCGAGCTGACCGCCGAGGAGAAGGCCCGGCTGGCGGCGATCGAGAAGAAGAAGCAGCAGGAGGCCGCCCGCAAGGCCGCCGAGCTGGCGAAGCAGCAGGCGGAGGAGGCAGCCGAGCGCAAGCGGCAGGAGGAGGCCGCCCAGCAGCAGGAGAGCGGCTCCGGATCCGCGGATACCTCCGGCGGCGCCGGTTCCTCGGACTCCTCGGGCTCGTCGACGCCGGGCACCTCGGCCGGCACCAAGGCCGGCAAGGCGATCGCCTTCGCCCGCGCCCAGATCGGCAAGCCGTACGTCTGGGGCGCCACGGGCCCCGACTCCTACGACTGCTCGGGCCTCACCCAGGCCGCCTGGAAGGCCGCGGGCGTGACGCTGCCGCGCGTCACCTACGACCAGGTCAACGCCGGCACGACCGTCCCCGTCTCCCAGGCACAACCCGGTGACCTGGTCTTCTTCTACGACGACATCAGCCACGTCGGCCTGTACATCGGCGACGGCATGATGATCCACGCCCCGAAGCCGGGCGCGTACGTCCGCGAGGAGTCCATCTTCTACGACGGCGAGTCGTCGATCTACAGCGTGGTGCGCCCCGCCTGACCAGCACTGTTCTCTACCATCGTGGCCATGTCATCGGCCACCCACCACCCCTCCGCGCTGCGCACCTGGCTGGCGCGGCGTCCACCGGCGGCCGGGGCCGCGGTGATGGCGACCGGCATCGTGTCGGTCGCCCTGCATCTGACGGGCCGCGAGGTCCTGTCCCGGATCGCCCTGGTCCTGGCCTGTGTCGCCTGGCTGATACTGGCCGCGAACTTCGTCTACCTGCTGTTCGCGGACCGGCCGCAGTGGATCGAGCGGGCGGGGACGCCGGGCGCGCTGACGGCCGTCGCCGCGACGACCGTGGTCGGCACCCGTTTCGCGCTGCTGGGCTGGTCGCTCCTGGCCTCGGTGCTGCTGGCGCTGGCGGCCGTGCTGTGGCCGTGGCTGCTGCTCCTGGTGGTGCGGCACTGGGGGCGGCGGATGCCCGGGGCGGTGTTCCTGGGCTGCGTGGCCACGGAGGGACTCGCCGTGCTCGCCGCGACGCTGTCCGCGGCCACCTCGACGCCCTGGCTGGCGCACGCGGCGCTGGTGCCGTTCTGGCTCGGGATCGTGCTCTATCTGATCGCGCTGTTCCGCTTCGACCTGCGGCAGGTGGCCCGGGGCGCCGGGGACCACTGGGTGGCGGGCGGCGCGCTCGCCATCTCGGCCCTCGCCGGGGCCAAGCTGCTCGCGGCGGCCGGGACCGGCATGTACCTGTGGAACGCCGACGACCAGGCCGTCCTGCACGACCTGACCGTCTTCCTGCTCGCCCTGGACCTCGCCTGGTACGCCGTGCTGCTGACCGCCGAGATCGCCTGGCCGCGTCTCGGCTACGACGTACGCCGCTGGTCGACGGTCTTCCCGCTCGGCATGACGGCGGCGGCGACGCTGTCGGTGTCCGCCGTCGTCGACGTCCCGTGGCTGGACGCGCCGGGCCGGGCGCTGCTGTGGATCGCGGTGGCCGGTTGGCTGGCGGTCGCCACGGGGGCGGTCGTCCGGGCCCGCTCCGGGCTGCGGTCCGCGGCAGCGGGCTCCGGGGCGGCGGTCAGGTCCACAGCACCGCGATGAAGACGTTCACCAGGGTCAGCCCGCCCACCAGGCCGAACAGCGGCTTCTCCACCTTCTCCTCGTCGCGCTTCACGTAGACCAGGCCGAGGATCACGATCAGCACGGCGAGCTTCACGCCCATCTTGACGTTGTCGACGGAGTAGTCCTGGGCCTGGTTGAGGCCGATCAGGACGGCACCGGTGACCAGCATCGTCAGCGCGCCGTGCAGCATCGCGGGGGTGAACCGGGCCGCGCCCCGGCCCATCGCCTTCATCTGGGTCAGGAAGCCGCCGAGGAGCGCGGCGATACCGATGATGTGCAGGCCGACGAAGATGTGGATGAGTACGTCCATGAGGCCGGAGCCTAATGAGCGCCCGGACGCGCCCGGACACCGGCCCGCCCCGCCCGCCCGGGCGCCCATAACAGCTCCCGTCCCCCGCCCGCCTCCGGATCCGGCCTATCGGTCATCACCCAGCGTGAAGGAGACGGCCTCTGGAGCGAAGGGTGATCACATACGGTCGCCGGCCGATCCCCTCGCGCCACTTCCGCGCATCCCGTCACCGGACCGTTACCGACGCGCCTAGCGTCCTGGCCCAGGCGACCGGAGTGAACCGGAGCCGACCCGGCGCGGGCCGGAGTCGAGTCGTGGGAAGGACGTGGATCGCAGGTGGGAACGCACCGCAGGCCGCGGCAGCGCGCGAAGGGCGGCGGCAGGGCCCGTACGGCGGCCACGATCACCCTCGCGGGGGCGGCCACCGCGACGGGCCTGGGCGGGACGACCGTGCACGCCGATCCGCAGCCGACGGCGGCGCAGGTCAGGGCCAAGGTGGACAAGCTCTACCAGGAGGCCGAGGTGGCCACGGAGAAGTACAACGGCGCCAAGGAGAAGGCGGACGCCGCCGAACAGCGCCTGGAGGACCTGCGGGACGAGGCCGCCCGCAAGGAGGACCGGCTGAACTCGGCACGGGAGGCGCTGGGTTCGGTCGCGGCGGCGCAGTACCGCAGCGGCGGCCTGGACCCGGCGCTGCAACTGGCGCTCTCCTCCGACCCGGACCGGTATCTCGACGGCGCCGCCTTCGCCGAGCGTGCGGGCAGCCGGCAGCAGGCCGAGGTGGGCCGCGTGCGCAAGGAACTCCGCGACATCGAGCAACTGCGCGGCGCCGCCCGCATCGAGGTGACCTCGCTGAAGTCACGCCGGGCCGAGCTGAAACGTCACCGCGAGACCGTCACCGGCAAGCTGGCGGAGGCCCGCCGCCTGCTCTCCCGCCTGACCGCCGAGGAACGCGCCGGCGTCGGCGCGGGAACGGGGCAACGCGCCTCCCGCGCCTCTTCTTCCGGCCCCAGGGAGGGCCTGTCGGCCTCCGCCCAGGCACCCAACTCCCGCGCGGCGGCGGCCGTCGCCTACGCCTACCAGAAGCTCGGCAGCCCTTACGTGTGGGGGGCGACCGGCCCGAACGCCTTCGACTGCTCGGGCCTCACCCAGGCCGCCTACCGCGCCGCAGGGGTCTCCCTGCCCCGCACGACCTACGCCCAGATCGACGCGGGCCGCCGCGTCTCACGGTCCGAACTGCTCCCGGGTGACCTGGTCTTCTTCTACTCGGGCATCAGCCACGTCGGCATCTACGTCGGCAACGGCCGGATGATCCACGCCCCGAACCCGTCGGCCCCGGTCCGCGTCGCCCCGGTCGACGAGATGCCGTTCGCGGGGGCTGCGCGGGTGGTGTGAGACGCCGCGCCGCAGGACCGTCACACCAGCCGGCGTGCCGTCGCCCAGCGGGTCAGCTCGTGGCGGTTGGAGAGCTGGAGTTTGCGGAGGACCGCGGAGACGTGGGACTCGACGGTCTTGACCGAGATGTAGAGCTGCTTGGCGATCTCCTTGTACGCGTAGCCGCGGGCGATCAGGCGCAGTACCTCGCGCTCGCGCTGGGTGAGGCGGTCGAGGTCCTCGTCGACCGGAGGGGCGTCGGTGGAGGCGAAGGCGTCGAGGACGAAGCCGGCCAGGCGCGGGGAGAAGACGGCGTCGCCCTCCTGGACGCGGAAGACGGAGTTGACCAGGTCCGTGCCGGTGATGGTCTTCGTGACGTAGCCGCGGGCGCCGCCGCGGATGACCCCGATCACGTCCTCCGCCGCGTCCGAGACGGACAGGGCGAGGAAGCGGACGGGCCGCTCGGTGTCGCTCATCAGGGGGGCGCAGCGGCGCAGTACCTCGACTCCGCCGCCGCCGGGGAGGTGGACGTCGAGGAGGACGACCTCGGGGCGGGTCGCGGTGATGACCGTGACCGCCTGGTCGACGTCGGCGGCCTCGCCGACGACCTCGACGCCGGTCTCGGCGGTCTGGCCGATCTCGGCCTGGACTCCGGTGCGGAACATGCGGTGGTCGTCGACGAGCACCACGCGTACGCGGCGCTCCCCCGCACCGCTGCCCGCGGCCGGTTGCGCGGCCTCGCCCGCCCCCGCCGTACCCGCGGTTCCGTTCGCCTCGGTCGGGTCGCTCATGACGTCTTCTCCGCCCTCTCCATTTCCAGTTCGACCTCCGTGCCGCCGTCCGGCACCGCGCGCAGCCGCGCCGTGCCGCCGTTGCGCTCCATACGGCCGATGATCGATTCTCTGACGCCCATGCGGTCGGCGGGTATCGAGTCGAGGTCGAAGCCGGGGCCGCGGTCCCGGACGGACACGAAGACCGTCCTGCCCTCGACTTCGGCGAAGACCTGTACGGCGCCGCCCTCGCCACCGTACTTGGCCGCGTTCACCATCGCTTCGCGCGCGGCCTGCATCTGTGCGCTGGTCCTCTCGTCGAGCGGGCAGTCGCCGACGACGACCACCTCGATGGGGACGCCGTGCTTGTCCTCGACCTCCGCGGCATTGCGCTTGACGGCGTCGGCGAGGGTGGTGGGCTCGTCGTCCTCGTCCTTTCCGTTGCCCTCCGGCTTGTAGAGCCAGGCGCGCAGGTCGCGTTCCTGGGCGCGGGCCAGCCGGCGCACCTCGCCCGCGTTCTCCGCGTTGCGCTGGATCAGGGTCAGGGTGTGCAGCACCGAGTCGTGGACGTGGGCGGCGACCTCGGCGCGCTCCTGCGCGCGGATGCGCATCAGCCGCTCCTCGGAGAGGTCCTGGGTCATCCGGACCAGGTAGGGGCCGGCGAGGAGCGTTATGCCGACGAGGACCGCGAGGGCCGCCTGGAGGACGGAGCCGAGGTGGGCGGCGGAGCCCTGGAGGACGAAGATGCCCGTGACACCCGCCGTCACCAGCAGGACGCCGGCCACGGAGCGCAGCAGGGTGACGGTACGGCGGTGGCGCCCCACCTCGGCCCAGCGGGCCCGGCGCGCGTTGTCCGCCTGGCGCCAGACGAGGGCGACGCCGGCGCCGACGAGCACGGTCGGCCAGAGGTAGGCCTTGGCTCCGCCGCCGAGGTCGACGTTGCCCACGAAGACCAGGGCCACGACGACCATGAGGAGCAGGGCGACTATCTGGCCCTTGTCCGGCTTGCGCGTGACGAGTCTGCGGCGGCCGTCGGGGCCCGTCTCGGAGGTGACGAGCGACGGCGGCTTCTGCGCCTCCACTCCCCCGACGCCCAGCGGCACGAAGAACCAGAAGGCCGCGTACAGCAGCGCGCCCAGGCCGTCGGCCATGAAGAGGCCGACGAAGGCGAACCGGACCCAGATGACGGGCAGCCCGAGATGCCCGGCGAGCCCCCGCGCCACACCACCGAGCCAGCGTCCGTCGCTGCTTCGGTAGAGCTTGCGCGGCGGCCGCGGTTCGACGACGGGTGCTGCTGCGGCTTCCGGCATGACACCGATATTCACACGGGTGCGGGAGCCGGGGCATCAGGGTCGTTCCCCCACTCGCCCCTGATCTTCGGGCCGTGGAGGACGGCGCGGGGCTCGAACGCTCCCCGGGCACGGAGTCAGGGCCGATATCAGGGTCCGACCAGGGTCGAACCGGCTGCCGTCAGGGCGCCGCGCCCGTCACCATGGACTCATGACAGATCACGAGCACGCCGCGACGGGTCCGGGACCCGGCTCCGGCCCGCGCCGCCCGCAGGGCGCCGGGCCGCAGGATGCCGCGCCCGCCGCGGATGCCGGTGCGGGCGCGGGGGGCGGTGCGGGCGGCGCCGGCGCCGTCGGTGGCGCGGACGCCCCCGGAGGCCCCGGGCAGGCCGCGGCGGGACCGCCGCACCGTTTCCGGCGCGACCGGCGGCACAAGTCGCTCGCCGGTGTGTGCGCCGGCCTCGGGCGGCAGTGCGACCTGGATCCGGTGATCTTCCGGATCACGCTCGCGGTGCTCTCCGCGACCGGCGGCATCGGCCTGATCTTCTACGGCTTCGCCTGGCTCTTCGTCCCCTACGACGACGAGGAGGAGAACGAGGTGCGCAAGCTGCTGACCGGCCGGGTCGACGGCCAGGCACTGGCGGCCGTGCTCTTCGCCCTGGTCGGCTGCGGGGTCTTCCTCACCATGCTGAACAACGGCGGCGTGCTCACCTTCGCCGTCGTCCTCTCCCTGCTCCTCGCGGGCGCGGGCTACTGGTCCCGGCAGCGCAGAACGCCCGAACCGGACCCGCTCTCGGCCCAGACCGTCGCCGACGCCCCGCCGGAGGCCAAGGCGCCCCCGATCATGTACACCTGGCCCTCCTGGTGGCGCGACCCCATCGTCAAGGACGGCACCCACGACGGCGGGACGGGATACATGTGGGGCCCGCCCGACTCCGTGGAGCGGGACATCGCGGCGGCCGTCACCATCGGTCGCGGCATTCCGGGACGCCGCGACCACGCCCTCGCGGGCGACCGGCGCTCCCGGGTCGTGCAGACGCGCGGGCCCCGCGGCATCGGCGGCTGGGTGTTCCTCCTCGCCCTGCTCGCCGGCTTCCTCGGGACCCGGCTCACCTGGGACGACCATCCGCTCGGCACCAGTCTGCAGACCGGCCTGGCGTGCGCGCTCGCCGTCTTCGGCCTCGGTATCGCGGTCAGTGCCTTCCTCGGGCGCACGGGGGCCGGTTCGGTCTTCCTGGCGATCATCACGGCCGGCCTGCTCGCCGGGACGGCCGCGATTCCCGCGAACGTGGGCACCGAGTGGGTGCGGACCACCTGGGAGCCCACGGCGGTGACCGACGTGCGCGATCAGTACGACATCGGTGCGGGCAGCGGCACCCTCGACCTGTCCGGCCTCGACCTGGCCGAGGGGCAGACGGTGAGCACGCGGGCCGACGTGGGCATGGGCCGAATACGGGTCGTCGTGCCGCAGGACGTGACCGTGCGGCTGAGCGTCGACGTGGGCGTGGGCGACATCCAGCTGCCCGGCGACGACGAGAAGGACGTGGACGTGGCACCCGGCAAGCACAAGGAGATCACCCTGTCCCCCACCAAGGGCGGCAAGGACGCCGGCACCGTCGACCTCGACCTCCAGGTCGGCGTCGGCCAGGCGGAGGTGACCCGTGCTGCGTCATGAATTCCAGCCGGGACGGCTGGTCGCCGGTGTCTTCCTGATGCTGGCCGGGGTCATCTACGCCGGCGACGCGGGCGGCCTCTGGGAGACGCCGTGGTTCGTGCTGGTCCCCGTCGTCACGGGCGGGCTCTGCCTCGCGGGTGCGGTCGGGGTCGTGGCCCGGTCCGCGCACCGGCGCCGCGGAGCGCCGAGCGCGGCGAAGCCCGACGATCCCCGGGCGGACCTCCCCGGGTGACGGCCCGGGCTACCGGAACCCGCCGCCGGTCCGTCCCCGCCGCCGGGAGCGCAGTACGGCGTCCAGCGACAGCAGCGGGGCGCCCGCCAGGACGAGGGGGAGCCAGGCCATGAGGTAGGGAAGATCGTTGCCGTAGTAATACGGATCGGCGGCCCAGCTGACGGTCAGCCACAGACTCAGTGAGATCAGCGCACCGCCGAGCGCCGCGAGGCGGGTGAGAAGGCCGAGCAGGGCGCCGATGCCCACGGCCAGCTCGCCCAGGGCGATGGCGTAGCCGAAGCCCACCGGGCTCTTGAGGGCCAGGTCGATCAGGGCGGGGACGGCCGAGGAGTCGCGGACGGCGCGCATCATGTCGCCGACGGAACCGGCGCCCGCGTCCTTCATGAAGGCGCCGTCGGTGAGCTTGTCCAGACCGGCGTAGACGAAGGTGACGCCGAGAAAGATCCGCAGGGGAAGGAGGGCGTACCGGGCGGCGTTGTCCCGCCAGTCTCCCCTGCCCCCGCTCTCGGGTGAGCTGTAGACATCCGTACGCATCCCGTGAGTCATCACTGCCAGCCGCCTCTCGCCGCCCATGCCCAGACCCCCCACCAGACCATACGTAGGGCACAGGGGCCCTGCTCAACCCTCGGCAACCGGTTTCTTGCTGTCGGTTTCGACAGGTTGCCGATCGGATTCCGGCCCGGCCGTCCGGCCGTCCGGACCGGGGGCGCGGCGAGGCCGCGAGGTGTCAGTCCGTGACGTCGATCGGGTACCGGTTGGTCTCCACGCCCGCGCCCGTGACCACCTGGACCTCCACCCGGCCCGGTTCGACGTCCGCCGGGACGGGGACCGTCAGCAGGTCGTCCGACGGGTTGCTGAAGCCGCCCGTCACCGGGACCAGGGGGACGTGGACGTTGACCGCGCCGATGCGGACGACCATCCGGGAGAGCCGGTCCGCCCGCTGGGCGCCCGGCGGCACGAAGCCCGCGCCGCGGATCTCGATGTCGTCGCCGGTGCGGATCGGCGCGTCCAGGTCGCCGGCCTCCCGGGCCCGGACCACGGAGAGGATCACCGGCCGGCCGCCCTCGGCGTACTTCCCGGCCACGTAGGTCGCCGCCGACACCAGCACCACGACCGCCAGTCCCCACGGCAGGTCGGGCAGTTGCTCCGGGCGCCGGGCCAGCCGTACCGCCGCGAACACCAGGGCCACGGCGCTGATCACGACGTACTGGATGTCGGCGAAGGCCCCGCGGCCCGCGTCGTCCGTCAGCAGGTCGGACGCGCGCGGCCGGTCGGCGCGTACCTTCTGCAGCCGTTGGCCCAGCACCCGCAGTCCGACTACCCTCCGCACCAGGACGGCGATTCCGCAGACCACCGCGAGGACGGTCACGGCGCCGGCGCCCCGGCCGAGTTCGAGACCGGAGATCAGCGCGTCCCGCCGGCCGTGGCCGGATGCGACGGCCAGTTGTCCGGCCAGCACGAGGACCGCGTAGGCGACGAAGAGCACCCAGGCCGCGGCCACGGCGCGTGAGGTGGACAGCCGGTTGTCCTCGCCGATGACCGGGGCCAGCGCCCCGCCCCGCGCCCGGTGGAACCACGACGCCGCCGTCAGCGCGCCGGCCACCACCACGGCCGCCGCGAGGCCCGCGGTGCGCGCCGCCGACCAGCCCGCGCCGACGGCGGTGAGGCACTGCCCGAGCAGCAGCAGGACGACCGCCGCCCACACGGCGACCGCCGTACGCCGGCCCAGCCCCGCGAGCCAGGCGTCGCCCTCGGCGCGGCCGCGTTCGGCGACGGCCTCCGCGGACTGGGTCAGCTCCTCCGAGACCCACTGGCGGGAGGCGGAGGCCGAGTGGGCCACCGCGGCCGGCAGGCCCTGCCCGGCCGCGAACTCGTCCCGCCGCAGCAGAAACGCGGCGACCGCCCTGCGGTGCCCCTCGCGGGCGCCGTGCGGACAGTCCCCGCAGGTACAGCCACCACCGTGCGCGGCCGCCTCGTACGCGCCCCTGTCCGAGCCGCTCGCGCCTCTCGCCTCCTGCACCGCCACGCCCGACGCCCGCCTTCCGCTCCCTGTGCCCGCACCCGTGAAAGAACCCGTCACAAGCGACCGTGGGAAGAAGCCATGGGAGCCTCTAAGTCCCTTGGGACGACAGCGAATTGTGCCGCACGCCGGCCCCCTCCCGCCCGTCGCCCCGCCTTACGTCTGCTCAGCGCGGGTGAAGCGCGCATCGTCGTGTTGACCGGCCCCCGGCACGAGATGCCGGCGTATCCCGACAGGAGGTGTCGGCATTCGGGTCCACACTCGGCGTATGACGTCAGGAACACCTGTGCCCGAACCCGTGACCACACCCGTGAACTGGGCCCGTTTCACCGCCGCCGAACCCGCGCTGGCCCGCACCGCGGAGGCGCGCTTCGGCGCGTACACGCACCACGTCCTCGCCACCCTGCGCAAGGACGGCTCGCCCCGCACCACCGGCCTGGAGGTGCGATTCCTGAACGGCGAGCTGTGGTTCGGCATGATGCCGGGCTCGCTCAAGGCACTCGACCTGCGCCGCGACCCGCGCTTCGCACTCCAGGCGAACCCGGGGGACGGCACCGGCATGGGCGGCGGAGACGTACGGATCGCCGGGCGGGCGATCGAGGTGGAGGACCCGGCGACGAAGGCCGGGTACGTGAAAGAGGTGGAACCGCCGGAGCCGTTCCACCTCTTCCGAACCGAGCTGACGGAGGTCGTGCGGACCTCCGTCGAGGACGACGAGTACCTCGTCGTGGAGATCTGGCAGCCCGGTCAGCCCGTGCGCACGATCAGGCGCACGTAGGCAGCGCCCTCCCGGGGCTCTGGGGTCACTCCCACTCGATCGTCCCCGGCGGCTTCGAGGTCACGTCGAGCACGACGCGGTTGACGTCCTTGACCTCGTTGGTGATCCGGGTCGAGATCCTGGAGAGCACGTCGTACGGCAGCCGGGACCAGTCCGCCGTCATGGCGTCCTCGGAGGAGACCGGGCGCAGGACGATCGGGTGGCCGTAGGTGCGGCCGTCGCCCTGGACGCCGACGGAGCGGACGTCGGCCAGCAGCACCACGGGGCACTGCCAGATGTCGCGGTCGAGGCCGGCCGCGGTCAGCTCCTCGCGGGCGATGGCGTCGGCCTCGCGGAGCAGGTCCAGTCGCTCCTTGGTGACCTCGCCGACGATGCGGATGCCGAGACCCGGGCCGGGGAAGGGCTGGCGCTGGACGATCTCGTCCGGCAGGCCCAGCTCCTGGCCGACCATCCGGACCTCGTCCTTGAACAGCTGGCGCAGCGGCTCGACCAGCTCGAACTCGATGTCGTCGGGAAGACCGCCCACGTTGTGGTGCGACTTGATGTTGGCGGTGCCGGTGCCGCCGCCGGACTCGACGACGTCCGGGTAGAGCGTGCCCTGCACGAGGAAGGCGACCTCCGGGCCCTCCTCCTGCATGATCTCCAGCTGCGCCTGCTCGAAGACCCGGATGAACTCGCGGCCGATGATCTTCCGCTTCTCCTCGGGGTCGGACACTCCGGCCAGCGCCTTGAGGAACCGCTCCTCGGCGTCCACGACCTTCAGCTGCACGCCGGTCGCGGCCACGAAGTCCTTCTCGACCTGCTCGGTCTCGCCCTTGCGCATCAGGCCGTGGTCGACGTAGACGCAGGTGAGCTGGGAGCCGATGGCCTTCTGGACGAGGGCGGCCGCGACGGCGGAGTCCACGCCGCCGGACAGGCCGCAGATGGCGCGCTTGTCGCCGACCTGCTCGCGGATGGCCGCGACCTGCTCCTCGATCACGTTGCCCGTGGTCCAGTCCGGGCTCAGGCCCGCGCCCCGGTACAGGAAGTGCTCGAGCACCTGCTGTCCGTGCGTGGAGTGCATGACCTCGGGGTGGTACTGGACGCCGTAGAGCTTCTTCTCGTCGTTCTCGAAGGCGGCGACCGGGACGACGTCCGTGGAGCCGGTGACGGTGAAGCCCTCGGGGGCGGCGGAGCAGGCGTCGCCGTGCGACATCCACACGGCCTGCTCGGCCGGGGTGCCCTCGAAGAGGGTGGAGGACGGCTTGGACACCGAGAGGTCGGTGCGGCCGTACTCACGGGCGCCGGAGTTGTCGACGGTGCCGCCGAGGGTCTGCGCCATGAGCTGGAAGCCGTAGCACATGCCGAAGACGGGGACGCCGGCCTCGAACAGGGAGCGGTCGAGGGTCGGGGCGCCCGGCTCGTACACCGAGGAGGGGCCGCCCGAGAGGATGATGGCCGCCGGGTTCTTGGCGAGCATCTCCTCGACCGGCATGGAGCTCGGCACGATCTCGCTGTAGACCCGCGCCTCGCGGACACGGCGGGCGATGAGCTGGGCGTACTGCGCGCCGAAGTCGACGACCAGGACGGTGTCGGGGGCGGCGGCAGCGGGAGTCGCTGATGACACGGGGTGCCTTCCGGCGGTCGGGCGGGGTTTGTACCCCCGATTCTACCGAGGTGGGCGGGTGCCCCGGCCCGCCGCCGGGTGCCGGGGACGGTCTCACCATGCGAACCGGCTTGGACACCGATCGTCGCCGGGGCATACTGGGCCCATGCGCAAGCACCAGACCTTCCTGTTTACCTATGGCAACCGGCCCACCGGCTGCCATGGTCGTGCTGCTTGAGCAACTGACAAGCGACTTCCCAGGCGCCCCGGGCCGACAAGGTCCGGGGCGCCTGGCGTTTGCGGACCGTGCCGGTCCCGGGTGCCGCCAGTCTTCGGCGAGGAGCCACCGACATGACCGTCACCGCAGCGAACAAGACCGTCACCGCAGCCGACAAGACCGGCGCCCACACCCCCGAGGCCGCCGACGTGATCACCGGCGCCCGGGAGCGCATCGACGCCCTGGACGACCGCATCATCGGACTGATCCAGGAACGGATGGCCGTCTCCGCCGTCATCCAGGAGGCACGGATCACCTCCGGGGGGCGGCGCGTGAACCTCTCGCGCGAGATGGAGGTGCTCGACCACTACCGGCAGGCGCTGGGCAAGCCGGGCACGACGCTGGCGATGACGATGCTGGAGCTGTGCCGCGGGCGGGTGTGACCCCCCGGGGCGTGGCCGTGCCCCGGCGGGGGTCGTATCTGAGTTCGGGCGGATTCTCACCCGTACGGCGCGTGACCGGCGGGCGAGCGGCTTCGTTGGTCCCGGTGTCCGTGTCAGCCAGGGGCGGGCCCGAAAGAACCACGCGTGGCTCGCTGGAGCGATGAGACGTACGGATCGTGCCGTACGTCGTGGGACCTCGCTCCAGGAAGTGACCGGACGGCAGGGGACAGCAGCCCGGTCACCCAAGAGAACGGCCGGCTCCGGGGACGCCCGGGGCCGGCCGACGGAACGGGTCCCACGTTCGAGCAAACGACAAAGGCGACAAGCATCCGAGGCAAGCGGCGCAACCCCCCGGCGCCGCTCCCGAGGCACCGGCGCTGCCCTGACGCCGGTGCCGGCTGAGAGGGAGGGCCCTGCGGCCGCAGTTCCGCGGGGCCCTTCGTCGTGCCGCCCGCCATCGCCGCCTAAGTGACGCAGGCCACATAAGGATTCTGTGAATGTGAGGACAACCATTCACAGGTTTCGTTGATCACACCGGGCATGAAGCTTCGTCGCGCTCTGGCCGCAGCCGCCGTCACGGCGGTGGTCGCCCCCGCCGCGCTCCTCGCGGCCCCGTGCGCCCATGCGACCGGTGACACGTCGGCATCCCCGTCCGCCTCCACGTCTGCCTCACCGGAGACGGACGAGACGGACGTGACCGACGTGACCGACGAGACGGCGGGCGAGACCGCGACCGACCCCGCTCCCGGCGACGCGACCGGCAGCCCGACGGGCTCCCCGGGCGCGACGGAGGACACGGACGGGGAGGAGAAGGGCGAGGAGGGGTCCGGCGAGGAGGGGACTCCCGCCCCCGGCGCCTCGGAGTCGACCACGTCCGCCCCCGCGGTCCCGTCCCCGGGCGCCTCCGCTCCGGAGGAATCGGAGGAATCGCAGGCCCCGGACCCCGAGCCGTCCGTGTGCGAGGACACCAAGGTCGACGTCGACATCGAGGGCCTGCCCGGCGAGATCGCGGCGGGCAGCGGCTGGCACGAGTTCTCGCTGAACGTGGCCAACACCTCCGGTTCGACGCTGCAGAACCTCGAGTACCTGGCCGGCGCCTCCGCCGACCTCGACGGCGAGGAGCTGTTCGAGAGCGAGAAGGTCGGCCTCCAGGCCTGGAACCCCCAGGACGAGTCCTGGGAGGACCTCGACGAACTCGGCTACGCGGTCGGATACATCGGGTACACCGACGAGCTGGCCCCCGACTACGAGGTCGCCATCCCGATGCGGATCAACGTGCGGGCCGACGCTCCGGTCGGTGCGGGCTTCACGCTCGGCGCGACCATCTACGGCGACGCGGACGGCGAGTGCACCGGCTTCGGTGACGTCGCCTACAAGTTCCGGATCGTGGCCCCCGGCACGGACACGGAGGGCACCCGGCCGCAGGAGGGCGGCAAGGCACCCCTCGCGCCCGTCACCGTCGAGAAGGCGCCCGCGAACGTCCCGGAGGTCACCGGGAGCCTCGCCTCGACCGGCGCCGGCTCGGCGCTCCCGATGATCGGCCTCGTCGGCGGACTCGCCGTGGTGGCCGGCGGCGGTGCGGTGTTCGTGGTGCGGCGGCGCAAGGCCGGCTCGGACACGTGACGCCCGCGCCGGTGGCGTGACACAGGCCGGGTGAGTGGAACCCGCGCTCGGAGGGGGGTGCGGGTCCCACTCACCTTTTCGTTTCTCCTACTTCCTCGGCGGTACGGCGGGAACGTCCAGGAACGGCAGCCGCAGCGCGCCGAAGGCCTTCTCGGGGACGGCCGGGGCGTGGGGCTCGACGGGGGCGAGTCGTTCGTACGCGGCGCCCTGCGCGGGTCGCGGGTCCTCCTCGCCCTTGTTCGGCCAGTACGACATCGCCCGCTCGGCCTGCGCCGTGATGGTGAGGGACGGGTTGACCCCCAGGTTCGCCGAGACGGCGGCGCCGTCGACGACCGAGATGCCGGGGTGGCCGTAGAGCCGGTGGTACGGGTCTATGACACCGGTCTCCCGGGACGCGCCGATGGGGCAGCCGCCGAGGAAGTGGGCGGTGAGCGGGGTGCCCATCAGCTCACCGACGTTGGAGCCGGCGAAGCCGTTGATCTCGGCGGCGAGTGCGGAGGCGCCCTCGGTGGCGGCCTTGATCTGCTTGGGGTTGGGCGAGCCGTGGCCCTGGCGGGCGGTGAGCAGGCCCTTGCCGACACCCGTCGGTTTCAGGTGTGTGGTGAGTGAGTTGTCCAGGGACTGCATGACCAGGCCGATGATGGTCCGCTCGGACCACTTGCGGTTGGAGAGCGAACGCAGGACCAGCAGCGGGTGCTTGGCCGCGTGCCCCAGGAAGCCCAGGACGCGGGAGGCCCCGGAGGCGGTCTGCCCGGCGTAGGGGACCTGGAGGATGGACAGGCCGCCCATCGAGTTGGAGCCCTTGCCGTAACGCACCGGCTCGATGTGGGTGTTGGCGTCCGGGTGGATCGAGGACGTGATGGCGACGCCGCGCGTGAAGTCGGCCCGGGGCTCGCCGGTGGCGCCGCGGTAGCGCCGGTCGTCGGTCTGGGCGCCGACGAGTGCCTCGGAGTTGGTGCGGGTCAGCTCGCCGAGCCTGTCGGACAGGTGGGGCAGCTGTCCGCCCGCCTTCATGCGGTGCAGCAGGGTCTGGGTGCCGTAGGTGCCGGCGGCTATGACCACGCGGCGTGCGGTGAAGGTGCGGCCCGCGTCCGTCCTCCCGCGCTCCCCGCGCTGCTTGCGGTCGGTGGGCAGCGTGGCGATCGCGAAGCCGCCGCGCGAGTCGTCCGTGACGGAGACGACCGTCGTCATCGGGTGCACGACCGCGCCGGCCTTCTCGGCGAGGTACAGGTAGTTCTCGTTGAGGGTGTTCTTCGCGCCGTGCCGGCAGCCGGTCATGCACTCGCCGCACTCGTTGCACGCCCTGCGGTCGGGGCCCGCCCCGCCGAAGTACGGGTCGGGCACCTGCTCGCCCGGTTCGGCCTTCGCCTTGCCGTCGGCGTCCTCGCCGTCGCCGAAGAAGACGCCGACGGGGGCCATGTGGAAGGTGTCGCCGCAGCCCATCTTCTCGGCGGCGGCCTTCAGGTGCACGTCGGAGGGGGTCATCGTCGGGTTGAGGCGGACTCCGAGCATGCGCCGGGCCTGGTCGTAGTACGGCGCGAGCTCGTCCTGCCAGTCGGTGATGTCACGCCACTGGGGGTCGTCGAAGAACGGCTTCGGCGGCACGTAGAGGGTGTTGGCGTAGTTGAGGGAGCCGCCGCCGACGCCCGCGCCTGCCAGGACCATGACATTCCCGAGCAGGTGGATGCGCTGGATGCCGAACATGCCGAGTTTCGGCGCCCAGAGGTAGTTCTTCAGGTCCCACGAGTTCCGGGGCAGGGTCTCGCGGGTGAAGCGGCGGCCGGCTTCCAGGACGCCGACGCGGTAGCCCTTCTCGGTGAGGCGTAGGGCGGAGACGGAGCCGCCGAAGCCGGAGCCGACTATGAGGACGTCGTAGTCGTACCCGTTCTCGTCCCGGGTCTGGACAGAGTTCTCCTGCGACACGTGCTCTCCTCGTTGAGAACGGGCGGTGGTTGGGTGGGTCAGCGGAGGCGGAACGCCTTCATCAGGCGCAGGCTGCGGCTCATGAACGCCGCGTACTTCTCGTCGTCCATCCCCAGCGACGGTGCCATCGGCAGCAGGCGCTGGTGGGCGACCGTCTGGGCCTCGGTGTACTTGAGGATGCCCTCGGAGCCGTGCCGGCGGCCGAGGCCGGAGTCCTTCATGCCGCCCATCGGGGACTGGACGCTGCCGTAGGCGGGCGCGTACCCCTCGTTGATGTTGACGGTGCCGGTGCGCAGCCGGGCGGCGACGTCGCGGCCGCGCCGGGCGTCCTTCGTCCAGACCGAGGAGTTCAGGCCGTACGGCGTGGAGTTGGCGTGCTCGACGGCCTCGTCCTCGGTCGTGAAGCGGTAGACGGAGACGACCGGGCCGAAGGTCTCCTCGGTGCACACGGCCATGGGGGCGGTGACGCCGTCGAGGATGGTCGGCTCGTAGAAGTACGGGCCGATGTCCGGGCGGGCGACGCCGCCGGCGACGAGCTTGGCGCCCCGCTCCACGGCGTCCGCCACGTGGGCCTTCACGGTTTCCAGCTGCCGCTCCCCCACCAGCGAGCCCATGTCGGCGCCGTAGGAGAGGGAGGCGCCGAGCCGCATGGCCCTGGTGCGGGCGGCGAAGCGCTCCAGGAAGGCGTCGGCGACGGACTCGTGGACGTAGAGCCGCTCGATGGAGATGCAGAGCTGGCCGGCCGAGGAGAAGCAGGCGCGGACGGCGCCCGCCGCGGCCTTCTCGATGTCGGCGTCCTGGAGGACGAGCATGGCGTTCTTTCCGCCGAGTTCGAGGGAGACGCCGACCAGGCGGGCGGCGGCGCCCCGGGCGACCTCGCGGCCGGTGCGGGTGGAGCCGGTGAAGGAGACGTAGTCGGCGTGCTTGACGACCTCGGGGCCGACGACCGGGCCCTCGCCGAGGACGACCTGGAAGACCTCGGCGGGCAGCCCGGCCTCGATGAGCAGGTCACGGGCCCACAGGGCGGTCAGGCAGGTCTCGGTGTCCGGCTTCATGACGACCGCGTTGCCCGCGACGAACGCGGGGAGCGCGTCGCCGACGGACAGCTCCAGTGGGTAGTTCCAGGGGGCGATCTGGCCGACGACGCCGCGCGGGTGGCGCAGCTCGGTCACCTTCGTGAGGGTCGGTACGGCGCCGGTGTGCCGCTTGGGCCGCAGGTACGCGGGGGCCTTGCGGCCGTAGTGGCGGGCCGCGACGGCGACGGCCTGGACCTCCTCGTGGGCGTGCAGACGGGCCTTGCCGGTCTCCAGCTGGATGAGGTCGAGGACCTCGGCCTGGCGCGCCAGGACCAGGTCGTGGAAGCGCAGCAGGACGGCGGCGCGCTGCCGCACCGGGGTGCGGGCCCAGACGGCCTGGGCGGCGCGGGCCCGTTCGAAGGCGGCGGCCACGTCCTCGGGCGTCGACTCGGGCAGGTCGGCCAGCTTGTCGCCGGTGAACGGCGTGTGGTTGGCGGTGCGGCCGGACCCGGCCACGCCCTTGGTGAGCTGGGCGACCAGCTCGGGCGTGACCACGTCGGCCGCGGTGCGGGCGCCCTTCGGGGCGGGGGCGAGGGGATTCGTGCCGGTGAGTTCCGTGGCCTGCGCGTCCGTCATGAGCCGCAGGGTATGACGCCGGGCGGGCTTTGTGTACCCGTCGGTAACGGTGATTCACCGTGATTCACCGAGTGCTCACATGACGCCAGTGATCGCTGGCAACAAACCCGCTGATCAGGGCGTTACGTCGCGGGACCGCCGGTCTTCCCGACCTCCCAGTTCGCGATCACCGCCCGGGCGATCTCCCGGCCCTCGTCGGCGAAGTAGCCCTCGCGGGGGTAGTCGACCGACACCTTGCACATGTCGCCGTTGCCGGCCCGGTAGTACAGGATGCGGAACTCGCGGGCGCGTGGGTTCTGGGTGTCCGCGGTCGTGTACGCGATGGTGTTCTCGGCGGCCTTCTCGCCCCGGTACTCCGTCTCGCTCGGTTCCCCCCTGGGGGCGGGGTCGGAGGCGAAGTTCCAGGAGTACTCGCCGTCCTTGAGCATCTCCCAGTCCGCCCAGGCGTTGGCGCCGGCGGTGTCCGGGATCTTGCCGTCCTCGTCGTCGGCCTTGACGTCCCGGTCCACGAAGACGGTGACGGCGCCGCTCGGGTCGGCGAACGTCTCGTTCGTGCCGTCCCAGTCGTCCGGGTGCTTCGCCTTCACGAACTCGGCGGGCACACCGACGCTCATGCCCACCTTGCCGTCGAGCTCGTGCTGCTTCCAGCCCTCCGGCAGGGTGCCCGCGAAGGGGTCGGCGACCACGAGGTACGACGCCACCGCCGCCGCGACGACGGCCGCGCCGAGGGTGATCCACGCGTTGCGGCCCAGCCGGACGCTCCACCGGGACACGGGCGCCGGGGCCGGCTGCCGGGGAGCGTCGACCCGGACCACCTGGGTGGGTGGCGGCGCGGGCGGGTTCGCGGCGGCGTCCAGCAGGGCGCGGACCCCGGCGGCGTCCGGGCGGCGCGCCGGGTCCTTCTCCAGCAGGCCGGTGATCACCTCGGCCAGCGGGCCCTGCGCGGAGGCGGGCGGCGCCGGCGTGGCGTTCAGCACCGACTGGAGCGTGGCGGGGGTGTTGCTGCGGCGGAACGGCGAGACGCCCTCCGTCGCCGCGTACAGCACGACGCCCAGCGACCACAGGTCGCTCGCCGGTCCCGGACGCTGGCCGAGGACCCGCTCCGGAGCGATGTACTCGGGGGATCCGACGAAGCCGCCGGTGTCGGTCAGGCTGGTCTCGCCCTCGATCTGGGCGATGCCGAAGTCGGTGAGGACGACCCGGTCGTGCCGGCCGAGCAGGACGTTGTCCGGCTTCACGTCCCGGTGCAGGACTCCGGCGGCGTGTGCGGCCTCCAGCGCGCCGAGCACCTCCAGGCCGATCCGGGCGGCCTCGCGCGCGCCCAGCGTGCCCTCCTGGAGGACGTCGCCCAGCGAACGCCCGCGCACGAGTTCCATCACGATCCACGGCTGCTCGTCCACGACCGCCACGTCGTGCACGTCGACCACCGCGGGGTGGTCGAGCCGGGCCGCGGCGCGCGCCTCGCGGCGCATCCGCTCGTAGGCGTTGTCCCGTTCGCGTTCGGGAAGGTGATCGGGGACGCGCGGCTCCTTGACGGCGACCTCGCGGTCGACGGTCTCGTCCTTCGCGCGCCACACCGTGCCCATGCCGCCGTGCCCGAGCTTGGCGATCAGCCGGTAGCGTCCGGCGATGAGCCGCCCGGCGCCCGGGTCCTGCGCGGCGGCGGAGGCAGCCGCCGGTGCGGGCGCAGGACGGGGCGACGGACGCTCCGGCGACGGGGCCCCGGCGGCGTTCACGGCCGGGGGCTGCGACGGCGACGGTACGACCTGGGTCTCAACCGCGTACGGATTGCCCGGATGCGGCACGGCGGCCGGCCGGTTCGGCGGTTGCAGCCCAAAACTCGTCGGCTCGTCCGGCCTGCCGCGTGATCCCCCGTTGTCGCTCATGGGTCCATCCATACCGCGCCGGGCCCGCCCCTTTCCACCGCCGGTGGACGGCGGTCACAGACCCGTGACGCGGGGTGCCGCTTATCTCCCTTTTGGGTCTTTCAGGTATCGGAGCCGGTCACGGAGGGCGGCGGCTGCGTCCCCGACGGCTCGGACGGGGCCGACGTCGGCCGATCCGTCGGCGCCGTCCGGGTCGTCGGCGTCGCGGGCACCGAGGTCGCCGGCGTACCGCTCCCGTCGTCGCCTCCGTCCACGAGCAGTACGGCGGCCGAGACCCCGGCGCCCGCCGCGGCGACGACCAGCAGCACCGCCATGAGCACGCTCCGCTTCACGCTCCGTCGCGCACGCGGGGGCCCGCCGGTCGCGGCCGCCGCCGCGGTCGCGGGCGTACGGCCCGTGCTGAGGTAGGCGCGCAGCATCCGCTGCGCCGACGCCGCGTCCAGCCGCCGTCGCGGATCACGCTCCAGCAGTCCCCGTACGACCGGCAGGAGCGGTCCGGCCTGCGCGGGCGGGCGGATCTCCTCGGTGACCACGGCGTGCAGCACCCCGCCCAGCGAGTCGCGGTGGAAGGGGGACGCGCCGCTGAGGACCGCGCACAGCAGCACGCCCAGCGACCACAGGTCGGACTCCGGCCCGGTCCCGGCACCGGACATCCGCTCCGGGGCGGTGTACTCGGGGGAACCGACGAAGGAGCCGTTCTCGGTGAGTGTGGTGGAGCCCGCTACCTGGGCCACGCCGAAGTCGGTGAGGACGACCCGGCCGTCCTCGGCGAGCAGCACGTTCGACGGCTTCACGTCCCGGTGCAGGATCCCCGCCGCGTGGGCAGTGTCCAGGGCGTCGAGCAGGGCGATGCCGATGCGGGCGGCCTCGGCGGCGTCGACGGGGCCGCGGCCGACGACCCGGTCGGCGAGCGAGCCGCCGTCGACCAGTTCCATGACCATGTAGGCGCGTTCGTCGTCCTCGACCACGTCGTGCACGACGATGACGTGCGGATGCCGCAACTGCGCGACCGCGCGGGCCTCGCGCAGGGTGCGTTCACGGCGCCGTCGAGCCTCGGCAGCGGAGAGGGTCTCGTCGAGGGGAAGCGCCTTCACGGCCACTTCGCGGGCGAGCAGTTGGTCGGTGGCCCGCCACACGATGCCCATGCCGCCGCTGCCGAGCCGCTCATGGAGCCGGTAACGGCCCGCGATGACACGCCCGCCCGCCCCCTCGGTCACCATGCGTCCCATCATGCCCCACCGGACGCACCGGCTCCGGACCGCTGTCACACGGGTGGCCGACAACCGACGGGTGCGTGGGTGTGCCGTCGCCGCCGCGGGCTCAGCCGGTCTTCTCCTGCCAGCTCTGCAGCACCGCCTTGAACCGCCGCTGCGTGGTCGCCCAGTCGCCGGCCGGTCCCGTCATGTTGAGGGCGTACTCGACGCCGTCGCGGGACATGTACGACTGCGACACGGCCCGGCGCGGGCCGGGGAACTCGGTGTCCTTGGCCAGCGCGGTCCAGCCGTACTCCCACCGGGAGCCGTCGCGGTCGCGGTAGGTGGCGCGTTCCAGGGCGATGCGCCGGTAGCCGACCAGCCGCCCGGCGAGTTGCGCGTCCAGGTCCTGCTGGTGCGCGTACGGGTCGCTGTAGTCGGGCGCGGTGTCCACGGAGATGCGGATGACGTGCTCGCCGCCGTCGGGGGTGTAGTCGATCTGCCGGAGTTCGCCGCTGTCGCCGTCGAAGTCCCTGCGCTGCCAGTTCGCGGGCAGGTAGAGGCTGAAACCCAGCGGGTCGTCGCGGCGCACCCAGTCGGCCGGGACGGCTCCGCCGGGACCCTGGCCCGCCTTGCCGGAGGCGGACGGGGAAGCGGAGCCGGACGGCGCGTGGGTGGGGTCGGAGCCGGCCGACGCGCCGCCGCCGTCCCGCTGTTGCAGCACCACGGCGGTGCCCGCGCCGATGAGCGCGGCGACGGCGACGACCAGGGCGAGCGTGCGTATCCGCGCCCGCCGGGGGCGTCGGGGAGCGACGCCGCCCGCCGTTGCGGCCATGGCTCCGGTGGCCGCGTAACCGGGCACCGTGTGCCCCGTCGCCGCGGGTCCGACCGCGGTGGGGCCGGTCACCGGCGGGTACGGCGTGGCGGTGCTTGCGCCCATCGGGCCCGGGGCTCCCGGCACGCCCGGTGCACCGGGTGTGGTCGTTCCGTGCGTCCCCGCGGTCCCCGGCGCCCCGGGTATCCCCTGGTGGACCGTGTCGCCGGCCCGCGGCGGGGGTCCCGTGTGGCGGGTGGTCGGCACGTAGGCCTGGGCCTCGTTCGGGCGCCGACCCTCGGCCGCCTGGGCGAGCAGGTGCTCGGCCTCGGTCGCGTCGGGCCGGTCGGCCGGATCCTTGCGCAGCAGGGCGCTGATGACGGGCGCGAGCGCCCCGGCGTACCGGGGCTCGCCCGCCTCCTCCTCGACGACCGCCTGCATGGTGGTGAGCGGGGAGGTGCGGCGGAACGGCGACCTGCCCTCCACCGCCGTGTACAGCGTCGCGCCGAGCGCCCACAGGTCGGAGGACGGGCCGGGGTCGTGGCCGCGGACGCGTTCGGGCGCGAGGTAGTCGACGGAGCCGACGACCTCTCCGGTCCGGGTGATGGTGGAGTCGCCCTCGATCTGCGCGATGCCGAAGTCGGTGAGCAGGACGCGTCCGTCGTCGGCGAGCAGCACGTTGCCCGGCTTGACGTCGCGGTGCAGGACCCCGGCGGTGTGCGCGGCACGCAGGGCGCGCAGCACCCACAGGCCGATCCGGGCCGCCTCCCGCGGTTCGACCCGCTCCTCCTCCTTGACCGCGTCGGCCAGCGAGCGCCCCTCGACCAGCTCCATCACGATCCACGGCCGGCCGTCGTGTTCGAGGACGTCGTGCACCGTGACGACGGCCGAGTGGTTGATCCGTGCCGCCGCGCGCGCCTCGCCCCGGGTGCGCGCCAGGAGGATGGCCTGGTCGCTCTCCGAGACGTAGAGCGCGGCGGTCAACTCCTTGATGGCGACGGTCCGGTGCAGCACCTCGTCGTGTGCGCGCCACACCCGGCCCATGCCGCCGCTGCCGATGGCTTCCCCGAGCCGGTAGCGATCCGCGACGAGCCGGCCCTGCATCTGATTCACGTTGCCCCGCAATGGTCTTGTCAGGGTCAGACTAGGGACCGGCCACCGTCCGGGGAACGGGTGGGGTGGTATGGAAACCGCTCTGTGACGGTTGTCGCTTTCCGTGACGGCAGGCAACCATCGGGCCGAACTGCCGTCAGCGTGTGTACTGGTAGGTCGTCGAGGCCTGTTCGAACAGCCGGGTCACCTCGTCACGCTCCGCCGCCGGGCCGCGGACCTGGAGCACGTGGTAACGCCCGTCGATGAGCATGGCGACGTTGCGCACGTACAGCTCGCCGTCGGCGCCGGTCCAGGTGAACTGCCCCTCCGCCATGGTCCGTCCGCCGACCTCGATCGTCCTCAGGCCGCTGGAGGTGGCCCAGCTGGAGGCGCGGTACGACGCCAACTCGGGCTCGCTGTCGCGCTGGTAGGTCATCGGGTCGTCGCCGAACTCGGAGGCGCGGTCACGGCCGGGCACGACGATCAGCTCGAAGTCGCCCTTGCCGTAGACGACCTGGCCGCTGCCGTTGCGCGGGGTCCGGTTCCAGCCCTCGGCGACGGCGATGCGGAAACCCTCCGCGTCCTTGCGCAGGGTGAACCCGTCGGCGACGTTGGACTGGGTCTCGGGGCCGCCCGCCGTCCGCGAGGCCTCGGGGTCGGGCGCCGGTGACGTCCGGTCCGGCCGGGATTCGCCGTCGGCCTCCGGCGACTTGGCGGGCGGCGCCTGGCTCGCCTCGCCGGCGGCACCCGTCCGGTCGGCACCTCCGGCTCCGCTCGTGTCGTTCTCGGGCATGAAGAACATGGCGTACGCGACGGCACCGGCCAGCGCGAGCAGTATCAGCAGGAGCAGTGTCCGGCCGAGACTGCGGGGGGAGCGGCCGGTCTCCTCCCTGCCCCGCTTGTGACGTCCGTGGTGCGCGGGCAGCCCGGCGCGGCGCCTGCGCACCAGCTCGCCGCGACGGCGCACGATGGGCAGCCGGCCGGTCTCGACGGGCGGTGCGGAGATGACGTGCAGGCCGGCCTCCGGCTCGGGCGCGGACCGTACGAGCGAACGCAGCCAGCCACTCAGCTCCTCGAACTCGATGCGCTCGGTGGGGTCCTGACGCAGCAGCGACTCCACGACCGGTCGCAGCGGCCCGCACTCCTCGGCGAACGCGGGCGGCTCCGCGCACACGATCTGCACCAGCTCGGCGGTCGACTCCTCCGGGTACGGCGCGTGGCCCTGTACGGCGCGGAAGAGCAGCGCGCCCAGGGCCCACAGGTCGGTGGCGGGGCCGATGGGCGCGGCGAGCTGCCAGTTCTCGTGCACGGGCCCGGCCTGCTCCGGCGCCCAGCGCTCGGTCACGGGCCCGACCACGGCCATCCGCGTCTGCCGGGACCGCTCGGCGGCGAGCGCGGTGGCCGGACCGCGCGCCACCGGGGTGCGCGCCACCAGGTCGTCCCAGCGCGCGGCGGACGCGGCCCCACCGTCCTGCGCCGGCACGCCCGGCCCGCCGACGCCCTCCCGAGGGGCGACGACCGGCCCGGAAGCGGCTGCCGGTTCACCGTCCGGGCGGGGGGCGGGGAACGCCGGGGCGCCGGGGCGCCGGGCTGCGGGGGGCGCCGGGTCCCCGGGCGTTCGGGGGGCGGCGCCGTGCCAGGAGGTGGTGCGTACGCCGTAGGGGTCGGCGATCCGCCCGGGCGGGACCGGGTCGTCGGACGACGCGGGGTCAGCGGCCGCCCCGGCGCCCTCCCGGCCGTCGGCGTCGTCGTACGAGGGGCGGGGACCGGCGGTGAGTCCCGGTCGTCCGCTGTCCGTGCCGGGGCCGTCGGCCCGCGCGGCGGCGTCGGGGGCGGGGCGGGCGCCCGGCAGGGCCGCGCGCCCGTTCTGGGCCTCCTGGACGCGGGCCGCGGCCCTGGCACCCGCGCGGTAGGCGGCGATCGCACCGGCGCGGGCGGCGCGGACGTCCTCGCCGGCGTCGAGCGACGCGGGTGCGAGCGGGGCGGGGGGCCCGCCGGGCCCCGGGCCCCCGGTCACCGGGAGCCCGCCGACGCCCCGCGCCTCGATGGCGGCCCGCCGCGCTGCCTCGGGGTCGGCGTCGCCCGGGCCGAAGACCGCGGTCCGGGCGACGCCGCCGCCCGGGCCGAAGGTCCCGTTCGGGTCGGCCGCGGGGACCGGCTCCTCGTCGGGCGGCCGGGGCACCGGGTCGTACCCGCACAGCGCCTCCTCCGCCGCGCCGACGGCCAGGCCGGTCAGCATGACGCGCCCGTCGTCGCAGACGAGCACGGTGCGTGCGGTGATGTTGCGGTGCACCCAGCCGTACGAGTGCAGCACCCGCAGCGCCAGCAGGACGTCGGAGGCGACCTCGGCCGCCCGGTACGGCGTCAGGGTCTGTTCGGCGAGCAGCGCGGCCAGCGGCCTCGCGGCCACCAGCTCGCTGACGATCCACAGCGAGCCGCCCTCGGCGAACACGTCGAAGACCTGGTCCAGGCGCGGATGGTCGGGCACCGCCGCCGCGGCCTGGGCGGCCTCGACCGCACGCCGAACCACCGGATCGGCCGGCCGCCCGGGGCCGCCGCGCGCGGCCGGTGACCGCCGGCCGGTGCCGCGGACGCCGCCGTCCCGGGCCGTGAAGCCGTCGGGCAGGCCGTCCGCGTCGAGCACCTCGGCCTCGACGACTTCCGGCAACGGCACCTGGCGGACCAGGACTTCCTGTCCGCTGTAGGTGTCGAAGGCCCGGCTCTCGGTGAGTTCGTACTCGTCGGAGGGCGGCAGCGGCAGGCGGTAGCGGTCGGCGAGTACCCGTCCCGCGTAGTCGTCCACGTCGCCACCCCCGGCAGCCGTCGGTCAAATCCGTTCGCCCGGCGGGCCGTTCCGGCTGCGTACGGTCCGCAACCACTCACGATACGTGCCGGAGGCAACCCGCAATGAGCTGATGCCAGATATCGGGCGGGTCAAACCCGGAACCCGGTGCCCGGGCACCGGGTCCCCTCCGCTCAGGACTTGGGTTCGAAGGTCTTCGACAGGGTCCGCCAGGTGTCCCGGCGCAGATCCTCGCCCCAGTCCGCGGCCTTCGCGGTGTACATGAGCGCGTAGCCCTGGTGGTCGTTGACGACGAACCCCCGGTCCACGGTCCGGTACTTGGTGCCGCCGTCGGTGTAGGTGAACTCCCAGTCGGCCGCGTTCCAGCCCCGGTAACCCACCTTCTCTATGCGGATCTTCTCGTAGTTGGAGCGGACCATGTACCGCTCCTGGTTCTTCCAGTCCGCGACGGGGTCCCCCTTGGGCGTGGAGGTCCAGGCGACCAGCAGCTTCTGTCCCCGGGGCCCGGTGAAGCGGTCGCCCGCGGAGCCCGTGGAGGCGAACTTCCAGCCGTCGGGGAGTCCGATGCGGTAGCCCTGGTCTCCCTGGTGGGTGGCGGCCACGTTCTCGTCGTCGTCGGACTTCCCGGCGTCGTCCGACTCGCCCCCGTCCTCACCGGAGGCGCTCGCTCCGGTGTCCGGGGCGCCGCTCGCGTGCCCGTCGGTCGTGGGGTCGGAGGCGGAGCCGTCCGTGCTGGTGCCGCTCCCCTCGTCCTGCTTGGTGTCGCCGCTCGCTCCGGCGGAGGCCACGGCCTTGCCGCCGCTGCCGCCCTCGGCGCCCTGGTCTTCGTCGCCCCCGCCGAGCGTGAGGGCCAGCACCGTGCCGAGCACGGCCAGGGCCACGACCACCGCGATGATGATCAGCGTCCGGCGCGGCACCACGTCGGTGAGCGGCGCCCGGGGCACGGACCGGGCCGGCAGGTCCGGCGGCGGCACGACGGGCCACCCGGAACTCTTCGCACCCGGTGCGCCGGCCGACGCACCGGCCCCCGAACCGGCCGTGCCGCCGGCGGCACCGGCACCCGGGCCCACCCGGGGCGCGGGCACGGCACCAGTCGCCCGCGCCGGACCCGCGGCACCAGCAGCACCCGAGGCACCCGTCGCGCGCGTGGCACCCGCCGTCGTCCCGCCGCTTTCGCCCGGCCGGGCCCGCGAGGCGGCCGCCGCACCGGCGGCACCGGCCCCGACGGCGGCCTTGCGCACGGAACGCAGCGCTCCGCGCAGCTTCTCCCCGGCCTCCTCGGCCCGCTTGGCAGTGCCCGCGGAGCCGCCCCGACGCCCGCGCCCTTCCGGCTGCGGGGGCAGCGGCACCACCTTGGTGGCATCCACCGGTTCGCCCCCGGCCGTCTGTTCCTGGGCGTGGATGACCTTGTTGAGCATCGCGCGGGCGCCCGCGTCGTCGAGCCGCTGGTCGGGGTCCTTGGTGAGCAGCCCGTAGATGACGTCCCGCAGCGGGCCGGCGTTCTTCGGCTCCTCCAGGTTCTCCGTCATCACCGCGGTGAGCGTCGCGATCGCCGAGCCCCGGTCGTAGGGCGGGATGCCCTCGACGGCGGCGTACAGCAGCCCGCCCAGCGACCACAGGTCCGCGGCCGGGCCGGGCTTGTGGCCTCGGGCGCGCTCCGGGGAGATGTAGGAGGGGGCCCCGACGAGCATGCCGGTGGAGGTGATGGAAGGGTCGCCCTCGACCTGGGCGATGCCGAAGTCGGTGAGCACGACCCGGCCGTCCTCGGCGATCAGTACGTTCGACGGCTTCACGTCGCGGTGCAGGATGCCCTCGCGGTGCGCGGAGCGCAGCACGTCCAGGATGGCCAGCCCGACCTCGGCGGCCCGCTTCGGCTCCAGCAGACCGTCCTCACGGATGGCCTCGGCGAGCGACTTGCCCTCGACGAGTTCCATCACGATCCACGGCCGGTCGTCCTCCTCGACGACGTCGTAGACCGTGACGGCGCTGTTGTTGCGGATCCGCGCGATCGCCTTGGCCTCGCGCAGCGTACGCGTGATCAGGCGCCGCTTCTCCTCCTCGTCGATATTCCCCGGGAACCGCAGCTCCTTGACGGCGACCGTGCGTCCGAGGGTCTCGTCCTCCGCGCGCCACACCGTCCCCATGCCGCCGCGGCCGAGCACGTCTCCCAGCCGGTACCGCCCGGCGAGGAGACGTGCGCTCTTGTCCGTACGGGATGTCCCCGCCCGCTCCGCCTCCGACATGCGTCCCCTCATGCAACCCGCCCTGACAGAGCCTTCATTGTCCCTCACCCGACAAGTGCTCTACGCCCAGGGTGCCCGCAGGGTTCCCGCCCGCCCTCCTTACCGCGCCACGATGTCCGGCGCCCCCAGCCGGGCCGCGTCGGCCGTCAGGTCGTCGGGCTGGCGCTGCGACTCGCGCTCGGCCTCGACCCGCTTCTCGTAGTGCTGGATCTCCCGTTCGACCTGGCCCTTGTCCCAGCCGAGGACCGGTGCCATCAGCTCGGCGACCTCGCGGGCGCACTGCGTTCCCCGGTCGAAGGTCTCGATGGAGATGCGGGTGCGCCGGGTGAGTACGTCGTCGAGGTGCCGCGCGCCCTCGTGGGATGCGGCGTAGACGACCTCGGCGCGCAGGTAGTCGTCGGCGCCGGTGAGGGGCTCGCCCAGGGAGGGATCGGCGGCGACGAGTTCGAGCAGCTCCTCCGTCAACGCGCCGTAACGGTTCAGCAGATGCTCCACGCGTACGACGTGCAGTCCGGTGCGGGCGGCGATCCGGGCCCGCGCGTTCCACAGCGCGTGGTAGCCCTCGGCGCCCAGCAGCGGGGTCTCCTCGGTGACGCAGTCGGCGACCCGCAGGTCGAGTCCGTGCACGGCCTCGTCCACGGCGTCCTTGGCCATCACCCGGTACGTCGTGTACTTGCCGCCCGCCACGACGACCAGGCCGGGCACGGGATGGGCGACGGTGTGCTCGCGCGACAGCTTGCTGGTGGCGTCCGACTCGCCGGCCAGCAGCGGGCGCAGCCCGGCGTACACGCCCTCGACGTCGTCGCGCGTGAGAGGCACCGACAGCACCGAGTTGACGTGTTCCAGCAGGTAGTCGATGTCGGCGCTGGAGGCGGCCGGGTGGGCCTTGTCGAGGTCCCAGTCGGTGTCCGTGGTGCCGATGATCCAGTGCCGGCCCCAGGGGATGACGAACAGCACGGACTTCTCGGTGCGCAGGATCAGCCCGGTGCTGGAGTGGATGCGGTCCTTGGGCACGACCAGGTGGATGCCCTTGGAGGCCCGGACGTGGAACTGGCCGCGCTCGCCCACCATCGCCTGGGTGTCGTCGGTCCACACCCCGGTCGCGTTGACCACCTGCTTGGCGCGGACCTCGTACTCGCCGCCCGCCTCGACGTCCCGCACCCGCGCGCCGACCACCCGTTCGCCCTCGCGCAGGAAGGAGGTGACCCGGGCCCGGTTGGCGGCCTTGGCGCCGTACGCCGCCGCGGTGCGCACCAGCGTGGCCACGAAGCGGGCGTCGTCCATCTGGGCGTCGTAGTACTGCAGCGCGCCGACCAGCGCGTCCTTCTTCAGCGCGGGTGCCACGCGCAGGGCGTGACGCCGGGTCAGGTGCCGGTGCAGCGGCAGCCCCCGGCCGTGGCCGCGGGCCATGGACATGGCGTCGTAGAGCGCGACGCCGGAGCCCGCGTACAGCCGCTCCCAGCCCTTGTGCTGGAGCGGGTACAGGAAGGGCACCGGCTTCACCAGGTGCGGCGCCAGCCGTTCGAGCAGCAGTCCGCGCTCCTTCAGCGCCTCCCGCACGAGCACGAAGTCGAGCATCTCCAGATAGCGCAGCCCGCCGTGGATCAGCTTGCTGGACCTGCTGGAGGTGCCCGAGGCCCAGTCCCGCGCCTCGACCAGGCCGACGGACAGGCCGCGCGTCACGGCGTCGAGTGCGGTGCCCGCACCGACCACGCCGGCGCCCACCACCAGTACGTCGAGCTCGCGCTCGGCCATGGCGGCGAGCGACTCGGCGCGCTGCGCCGGCCCAAGGGTCGCTGTCCTCACTGCTGCCTCCCGCTGTCGGTCGCGTCGGCCGCACCCGTCGGGCGAGCCCGGTTCCTGGTACCCACCATGCCCAGATTCTGACCTTCCTGCCCGACTTCGGCAGACGCAGGCCCGAACCTGTGGACAACTTCCCCCCGGGCCCGTACCGGCAGGCGGCGCGCCGTCGACACTCGCCGAAACTCCGCAGATCAATCCCGCAAATCGGTCATATTTACTCCTAGTCTGACGTTGTGCTCGCCCATCCTGTCCACCGGGCTTGCGCACCTGCCCCGCTTCGGTTACTGGGAAGGACGGCCCACGCCATGCCCGCAGATCTCGCCGTCATCGGACTCGGCCCGTACGGCCTGCCCCTGGCCCAGGCCGCCGTCGCCGCCGGCATCCCCACCCTCGGCTACCGCACCGGCCCCGAGGCCGACCCGCTCACGCCCGCCGAGGTCCGCCGGATGCTCGCCACGGGCTTCCGCACCCCGAGCGGGCCGTCCGGGCCGGCCGAGCTGGGCCGCGTCCGCACCGCCGTCATCTGCGCGCCCACCCCGCCGGGAGCGGACGGCGGCCTGGACCTCACCCAGGTGGAGGCCGCGGCGCACACCCTGGCCGCCCACATGCGCCCGCACACCACGGTGATCCTGGAGTCCCCGGTGCGCCCCGGGACGACGGAGGACTTCCTGCGCCCGCTCCTGGAGCGGGGCTCCGGGCTGCGCGCCGGCCGCGACTTCCACCTCGCCTACTCCCCCAGTCGCGTGGACCCCGGCAACCGCGACTTCACCCCGGCCAACACGCCGAAGGTCATCGGCGGCCTCACTCCGGCCTGCACCGAGTCGGCCGCCGCCTTCTACAGCCGGCTCACCGACAAGGTGGTCCGGGCGCGCGGACCGCGGGAGGCGGAGACGGTCCAGCTCCTGGAGACCAACTTCCGGCACGTGAACATCGCCCTGGTCAACGAGATGGCCGTGCTCTGCGACGACCTCGGCGTCGACCTGTGGGACGTCCTGCGCTGCGCGGAGACCAAGCCGTTCGGCTTCCAGGCCTTCCGCCCCGGCCCCGGCGTCGGCGGCCACTCCGTCCCCCAGGACCTGACCGGCCGGGCCCCGCACAGCCTGCGCATGGTGGAGCTGGCCCAGCAGGTCAACGCCCAGATGCCCCGCTACGTCGTCCAGCGCGCCGCCGCCCTGCTCAACGAGCACGGCAAGTCCGCGCGCGCCGCCCGGATCCTCCTCCTCGGTGTCACCTACAAGGCCGACCTCGCGGACCAGCAGGCCACCCCGGCCGAGGAGATCGCGACCCGCCTGATGTCCATGGGCGCCGCCGTGAGCTACCACGACCCGCACATCCCGTCCTGGAACGTCGCCGACCGCCCCGTCCCGCGCGCCGACTCCCTCTACGAGGCCGCCGCCGACGCCGACCTCACGATCCTGCTCCAGCAGCACCGCACGTACGACCTCCAGGGCCTGTCGGTCAAGGCCCAGCTCCTCCTGGACACGCGGGGGGCCACGCCGACGGGGGCGGCGCACCGGCTCTGACCGCGCCGTGCGGACACACGAGGGGCCCGGAGCGTCGGCTCCGGGCCCCTGGGTACGGCGTTCGGGTGACTACCGCCGGTGCTGCGAGTCCGCGACCGTGACCTCGACGCGCTGGAACTCCTTCAGCTCGCTGTAGCCGGTGGTGGCCATGGCGCGGCGCAGGGCGCCGAAGAAGTTCATCGAGCCGTCGGGGTTGCGGGACGGGCCGGTGAGGATCTCCTCGATGGTGCCGACCGTGCCGAGGTCGACCTTCTTGCCGCGCGGCAGCTCCTCGTTGACGGCCTCCATGCCCCAGTGGTTGCCCTTGCCCGGCGCGTCGGTCGCGCGGGCCAGCGGGGAGCCCATCATCACGGAGTCGGCGCCGCAGGCGATGGCCTTGGGCAGATCGCCGGACCAGCCGACGCCGCCGTCGGCGATGACGTGCACGTACCGGCCGCCGGACTCGTCCATGTAGTCCCGGCGGGCCGCGGCCACGTCGGCGACCGCGGTGGCCATGGGCACCTGGATGCCCAGCACGTTGCGCGTGGTGTGGGCGGCGCCGCCGCCGAAGCCGACGAGGACGCCCGCGGCGCCGGTGCGCATCAGGTGCAGGGCGGCGGTGTAGGTGGCGCAGCCGCCGACGATCACCGGCACGTCGAGCTCGTAGATGAACTGCTTCAGGTTCAGCGGCTCGTGCGAGCCGGACACGTGCTCCGCGGAGACGGTGGTGCCGCGGATGACGAAGATGTCGACGCCCGCGTCCACGACGGCCTTGGAGAACTGGGCGGTGCGCTGCGGGGAGAGCGCGGCGGCGGTGACCACGCCCGAGTCGCGCACCTCCTTGATGCGCTGCCCGATCAGCTCCTCCTTGATGGGAGCGGCGTAGATCTCCTGGAGGCGGCGGGTCGCGTTGTCGGTGTCCAGCTCGGCGATCTCGTCGAGCAGCGGCTGCGGGTCCTCGTGCCGGGTCCAGAGCCCTTCCAGGTTGAGGACGCCGAGGCCGCCCAGCTCGCCGATGCGGATGGCGGTGGCCGGGGAGACGACCGAGTCCATGGGAGCGGCCAGGAACGGCAGCTCGAAGCGGTAGGCGTCGATCTGCCAGGCGATCGAGACCTCCTTCGGGTCCCGCGTACGGCGGCTGGGGACGACGGCGATGTCGTCGAAGGCGTACGCCCGGCGGCCGCGCTTGCCGCGCCCGATCTCGATCTCAGTCACGTCTGTGGCCTTTCCCTGATGCGTTGCAGCGCCTTCCAGTATCCCCGACGGGTGCGCCGGGGCACCGCAGAGGGCGGCCCCGGCTGCTCCGGAGCCGCCCTCGGAAGGCCGCTGCCCGCTGTGCTTACTTGCTGCGGCTGTAGTTCGGCGCCTCGACCGTCATCTGGATGTCGTGCGGGTGGCTCTCCTTGAGGCCCGCGGAGGTGATCCGGACGAAGCGGCCCTTGGACTCCATCTCGGCGATGGTGGCGGCACCGACGTAGCCCATGGTCTGGCGCAGGCCGCCGACGAGCTGGTGCAGGACGTTGGCGAGCGGGCCCCGGTAGGGCACCTGGCCCTCGATGCCCTCGGGCACGAGCTTGTCGTCGGAGGCGACCTCGGCCTGGAAGTAGCGGTCCTTCGAGTACGACTTGGCCTGGCCGCGGGACTGCATGGCGCCCAGCGAGCCCATGCCGCGGTAGGACTTGAACTGCTTGCCGTTGATGAACTGCAGCTCGCCCGGCGACTCCTCGCAGCCCGCCAGCAGGCTGCCCAGCATCACGGTGTCGGCACCGGCGGCCAGCGCCTTGCCGATGTCGCCGGAGTACTGGAGGCCGCCGTCGCCGATCAGGGGCACCCCGGCGGCGCGGGCGGCGAGGGACGCCTCGTAGATGGCGGTGACCTGCGGCACGCCGATGCCGGCGACGACGCGGGTCGTGCAGATGGAACCGGGGCCGACACCGACCTTGATGCCGTCGACACCGGCGTCGATCAGGGCCTGGGCGCCGTCGCGGGTGGCGACGTTGCCGCCGACGACGTCGACGCCGACGCTCGACTTGATCTTCGACATCCAGCTCAGCGCGTTGCTGTTGTGGCCGTGCGAGGTGTCGACGACGAGGAAGTCCACCCCGGCCTCGGCGAGGGCCTGGGCGCGGTCGAGGGCCTCGGGGCTGGCGCCGACGGCGGCGCCGACGAGCAGGCGGCCCTCCGCGTCCTTGGCGGCGTGCGGGTACTGCTCGGCCTTGACGAAGTCCTTGACCGTGATGAGGCCCTTGAGGACGCCGTCGCCGTCGACCAGCGGCAGCTTCTCGATCTTGTGGCGGCGCAGCAGCTCCATGGCGTCCACGCCGGAGATGCCGACCTGGCCGGTGACCAGCGGCATCGGCGTCATGACCTCGCGCACCTGCCGGCTGCGGTCGGTCTCGAAAGCCATGTCGCGGTTGGTGACGATGCCGAGCAGCTTGCCCGCGCCGTCGGTGACCGGGACGCCGCTGATGCGGAACTTGGCGCACAGGGCGTCGGCCTCGCCCAGGGTGGCGTCCGGGTGGATGGTGATGGGGTTGGCCACCATGCCGGACTCGGAGCGCTTCACCAGGTCGACCTGGTTGGTCTGGTCCTCGATGGACAGGTTGCGGTGCAGGACGCCGACGCCGCCCTGGCGGGCCATGGCGATGGCCATCCGGGACTCGGTGACCTTGTCCATGGCCGCGGAGAGCAGCGGGATGTTGACCCGCACGTTGCGGGAGATGCGGGACGAGGTGTCGACCGCGTTCGGAAGCACCGCGGAGGCGCCCGGCAGCAGCAGCACGTCGTCGTAGGTCAGCCCGAGTGTCGCGAATTTCTCGGGCACTCCGTCGACGTTGGCAGTCATGACACCTTCCCCAAATGGCCTTGATCGGTGCGGATGTCCATGCTAACGGGAAGTGGACGTGGGTCATTCCACGATCAAGGAAGCGTGCGACCTTCGTGCGTTTGTACGAGAGGGGTCGCCGCGCGGGTCGGACGCGGGGCGTCGCCCGAACTACTGCTCCGCCAGCGCCCGCAGCCGGCTCAGCGCCCGGTGCTGGGCGACCCGTACGGCCCCCGGTGACATTCCCAACATCTGCCCGGTCTCCTCGGCGGTGAGCCCGACCGCGATGCGCAGCAGGAGGAGCTCGCGCTGGTTCTCCGGCAGGTTGGCCAGCAGTTTCTTGGCCCAGGCGGCGTCGCTGTTGAGCAGTGCCCGCTCCTCGGGGCCCAGCGAGTCGTCCGGCCGCTCGGGCATCTCGTCGGAGGGGACGGCCGTCGAGCCGGGGTGGCGCATCGCGGCGCGCTGGAGGTCGGCGACCTTGTGGGCGGCGATGGCGAAGACGAACGCCTCGAAGGGGCGTCCGGTGTCCTTGTAACGGGGCAGCGCGAGCAGTACCGCCACGCAGACCTCCTGCGCGAGGTCCTCGACGAAGTGCCGGGCGTCGCCGGGCAGCCGGGACAGCCGCGTGCGGCAGTAGCGCAGCGCCAGCGGGTGAACATGGGCGAGCAGGTCGTGCGTGGCCTGCTCGTCCCCGTCCACGGCGCGGTGGACGAGCCCACCCACCGTCCCCTGGTCCGGGGGCGCCTCGTCGTCACGCATCGGTCCATGGTGCCTTGCGGCCGTCCGATCCGTGGCTCCGTGCCCGTTGTTGTGCACCGAAGCGTTATGAGCAGGTGCGCCGGAACTCATCCCCTGCGCCCTCCCCTTCCGCTCGACCGACTCGTCCCCGAGGAACTCCACACCTCAAGGATGCGTCATCCGCGCCGAAACGAGCAGCGGGCACCCGGCGGGTCGCCTTGTCACCCCCGCTCACCTCGCGATAAGCGGGGATCGTCACGTCCCCGACGGGCCCTTTCGGACTCCATCGCACGGGGAGCCCCTAGCGGACCAGGCCCCACCGGAAGCCGAGCGCCACGGCGTGTGCCCGGTCCGAGGCGCCGAGTTTCTTGAAGAGCCGGCGGGCGTGGGTCTTGACGGTGTCCTCGGAGAGGAACAGCTCGCGGCCGATCTCCGCGTTGGAACGGCCGTGGCTCATGCCCTCCAGGACCTGGATCTCCCGCGCGGTGAGCGTGGGCGCCGCACCCATCTCGGCCGAGCGCAGCCGGCGCGGGGCGAGCCGCCAGGTCGGGTCGGCCAGGGCCTGGGTCACGGTGGCGCGCAGCTCGGCGCGCGAGGCGTCCTTGTGCAGATAGCCACGGGCACCGGCGGCCACCGCGAGGGCCACGCCGTCCAGGTCCTCGGCGACGGTGAGCATGATGATGCGCGCGCCGGGGTCGGCGGACAGCAGCCGCCGGACGGTCTCGACGCCGCCCAGGCCGGGCATGCGCACGTCCATCAGAATCAGGTCCGAGCGGTCGGCTCCCCAGCGGCGGAGGACTTCCTCGCCGTTGGCGGCCGTCGTCACGCGCTCGACGCCGGGCACGGTCGCGACCGCGCGGCGGAGCGCCTCTCGGGCAAGCGGGGAGTCGTCGCAGACGAGGACGGAAGTCATGGCCGTCCTCCGCAGCTCTTGCGCGTCACGTTGAGCCTCCAGGCTGGTACGAAATCGTCACCTGTGCGGTCGACCGTCCCGGACGCCCGCCCGAGCACTTGTTCCTTCAACCGCCTCCGCACTCTCAACGATGGTCACTCGAAAGAGTTACGGGGCTGTGTGTCGTCTTCGGCACTCTACGTGAGGGGGCGGCCACGCAGCAGACATGCGCGGGGGACCCGCGCCGTTTCATCACAAGCGGTGCCCCATTCAGCCGCTTTTCTTCCGCTTCGGCGGTGTCTGCGGCTAGATTCGCAATGAGTCATATTTTCATCTCCTTAGATCGTAGTTGTACGGTCGTGGACACCGTATCCACCCAGAACGGCTACAAGGGGTCACGCAATGGCAGATTTCTCCCGCCTTCCCGGACCGAACGCGGACCTGTGGGACTGGCAGCTCCTGGCTGCGTGCCGAGGGGTGGACAGCTCGCTCTTCTTCCATCCGGAAGGCGAACGCGGTGCGGCACGGAGCGCTCGCGAGAACTCGGCCAAGGAGGTCTGCATGAGGTGCCCGGTCCGCGCCGAGTGCGCGGCGCACGCGCTGGCGGTGCGTGAGCCGTACGGCGTGTGGGGCGGGCTGACCGAGGACGAGCGCGAGGAACTCATGGGCCGGGCCCGCAACCGCCTGGTGGCGGCGACGGCCTCGGCGTCGTCCGGCGGGGAGGCGGCCGCACCTCACTGAAGGAACGTTTCTCTGAAGCGGCTCGAGGAACGGCTCGAGGAAGGATTCGACGGAGAACCCGAAGCAGGACCCGGAGAAACCCGGACATACGCGCAGACGCCCCGAGAGCCCCGGCGCCGGAGTCCCGACGCGGTCAGCGCGCCGCCGGCTGGCGCTCGCCCGCCCGGGCCAGCTCGTCGAGGGTCGCCGTCACCGCGGGCACCTGCGCCAGGTCGGGCAGCGTGAGCGCGACGATCTCCCGCCGCACGGCCGGCTCCAGCGTGACCGTCCGTACGCCCCGGGGCCGCACGGACTCGACGGCGAGCTGGGGCAGTACGGCCACCCCGAGCCCCGCGCCGACCAGGCCGACCACCGCCGGGTAGTCGTCGGTCGCGAAATCGATGCGGGGCGAGAACCCGGCCCCCTCGCACACCTCGACCAGCTGGCCGCGACAGCGCGGGCAGCCCGCGATCCAGGACTCCCGGGCCAGCTCGCCGATGGCCACGGCCCCTCGGGTACGGGCGAGCCGGTGCTCCTCGGGGACCAGCGCCACCAGCCGGTCGGTCAGCAGCGGCCGTACGACGAGGTCGTCCCACTCCTCCGCACCGGCCGCACCCTCGTAGCGGAAGGCGAGCGCCACGTCGCAGTCGCCCTCGCGCAGCAGCTCGACGGACTTCGGCGGCTCGGCCTCCTCCAGGAAGACCCGGGTGCCGGGGTGGGCGGCGCGCAGGGCGGCCAGGGCGGTCGGTACGAGGGTGGAGCTGCCACTGGGGAAGGAGACCAGCCGGACCCGCCCGGCGCGCAGCCCGGCGATCGCGGCGACCTCCTCCTCGGCCGCCGTGAGCCCGGCGATGATCCCGGCGGCGTGCCGCACCAGCGCCTCTCCGGCCTGGGTCAGCCGCATCTCGCGTCCGGTGCGCACGAGCAGGGGCGTGCCGACGGAGGCCTCCAGGGCCTTCATCTGCTGGCTGACGGCGGGCTGGGTGCAGCCCAGCTCGCGCCCGGCGGCGGAGAAGGAACCGGTCGACGCCACGGCGCGCAGGACACGGAGATGACGAGCCTCGATCACACCCCCGAGGATAAGCGACCCTTTGACCGGACGCCGAATAATGGGTCGCCGCTTTGAGCGCGCATGGCCTACCGTTCTCGCATGCACCTTCCCGCCATGAGGCTTCTGTCCGTCAACCTGGGCCGCGCGAGGGCGGTGCCCTACACGGACCAGCCCGAGGGCGTCACGGGCATCGACAAGCGGCCCGCGGACGGGCCCGTACGGGTGGCGGCGCCCGGGGCGAAGGGCTTCGGGGCGAGCGGACTCGCCGGCGACGCCGTCTGCGACACGCGGCACCACGGCGGCGACGACCAGGCGGTGTACGCGATGGCGCGCGAGGACATGGACGTCTGGGAGCGCGAGCTGGGCCGCGAACTGCCGAACGGTTCGTTCGGCGAGAACCTCACCACCACGGGCCTGGACCTCGCCGGCGCCCTCATCGGCGAGCACTGGCGGATCGGTCCCGAGCTGCTCCTGGAGGTGACGTCCGGGCGCATCCCCTGCCGCACCTTCCAGGGTCACCTGGGCGAGCCGCGCTGGGTGAAGCGCTTCACGGAGAAGGGTGCGCCGGGCGCCTACTTCCGCGTGCTCGAACCCGGTGAGATCCGTGCGGGCGACCCGGTGCGCATCGTGCACCGGCCCGCCCACGAGGTGACGGTGGCCCTGCAGTTCCGCGCGGTGACGACCCAGCGGGAGCTGCTCCCCCGGCTGCTCGCGGCGGGTGACGCGCTGCACCCGGAGGCGCTGGCGTCGGCGCGGAAGTACGTGGCGGAGTACGGGGCCTGAGCAAAGCGGACGTGCTCGGTCCGCACTCGTGATCCCGCCCCCTAACCTTGCGCCATGACAACGGCATTGATTACGGGATCGACGGCGGGCCTCGGCGCCGCGTTCGCGCGCCGGCTGGCGGCCGACGGGCACGACCTGGTGCTGGTGGCCCGCGACACCGAGCGGCTGCGCGAACAGGCCACCGAACTGCACGACCGGCACGGCATCGAGGCGGAGGTGCTGACCGCGGACCTGTCGACGGACGCCGGCATCGACGCGGTGGCCACTCGGCTGTCGGACCGCAGGAGCCCCGTCGACCTGCTGATCAACAACGCCGGGTTCGGCAACAAGGGCCGTTTCCTGGAGGTCCCCATGGCCGACGAGCTGACCATGCTCAAGGTGCACTGCGAGGCGGTGCTCCGGCTGACCTCGGCGGCGGTGGAGGCGATGCGGGAGCGGGGCCGCGGCGGCGTCGTCAACGTCGCCTCGGTCGCCGCCTTCGTGCCGCGCGGCACCTACGGCGCCTCCAAGGCGTGGGTCGTGCAGTTCACCCAGGGCGTGGCGAAGGACCTGTCCGGCAGCGGCGTACGGCTGATGGCCCTGGCCCCCGGCTTCGTGCGCACCGAGTTCCACGAGCGGGCCGGCATGGGCACGGACAACATCCCGAACTGGATGTGGCTCGACGCGGACAACGTCGTCGCGGCGGCCCTCGCCGACCTGTCCCGCGGCAAGTCCCTGTCGATCCCCGACCCGCGCTACAAGACCCTGATGGGCGCGGCGAAGCTGGTGCCACGGGGCCTGCTGGGCGGGATCACGTCGCGGACGGGGCGCAAGTACGGGCCGCAGTGAGGACGCGGGCCGGCGAGGGGAGCAGCCGTGGCGCCTGTCGCGAGGCAGAGAGCTGACACGACGACAGCGGCCACTACGCTGCCGTGACCCTTCGGCGGATCGCTTCGAGCCACTTCCGCAGGGACATCCCTCCAGGCGGCAGGAGCTCGAGGCCCAACGCACTGGTCGCGGCTCGGAGCTCCCGATCCGACGACACCATTTCCAGCAGCTCGCCGATTTCCTGAGCCGCTCGTGCGCGGTCCTCCGAATCGGTCTCGCCGACGTACTCGTCGAGGGCCTCTTCGCGGGACGCGTAGAGGTAGGAGAAGTCCTGGTGGAAGTAGGCGCCGAGCAACTGGCCCAGGGAAGGGAAGCGCTCGTTCCATTCCCAGGACGTTCGCGGGGTCGCCTGCGGAACGCGTGACGGATCGTGCAGGAGGCGGTCAAGGTGGCCTCTCACCACGCGCAGACAGTCCTCAACGGTCGTACCCCTTGGTGGTTGAATGTGCGGAAGGTACTCCACTTCGTCCGCGATCTCGTCGGAGAACAGGCCGACGGAGAGAAGGTCGTCGATCTGCCGGATCGCCGTCGCCGCACGCGCGGGGTCCCGTGCGGCGATCCGGAGATAGGCGGAGAGAGCCGGCCCGGGGACTTCCGCGGTGTCGGAGAATGCGAAGTCCACGTTGGCGTACGACTCCAGCAGGTCGCTGAGCTCGTAAAAACGCTGTCCTGGCGGCAGGGAATGACTCATCAGCTGCTCCGATTGCGGGTGCTAGGGCTGTGGGAACGAGGTGAGGACGCGATATCCGGACGGCGCCGACGGGTCGGCCTTGAGGATCACCCGTACCCCCTTCACCCACTTCGTCGGCTGCCCGTGCGTGAAGTCGTAGCGAGTGAGATGCAGCCCCGTGTACTCGTCGAACTTCGCTTCCAGCCGCAGTGGCCCCTTCGCCCCCTTGGCCAGCCAGCCCGAGATCTTCCGTTGGTTGCTTGCAATGGTGAGAGTCCTGTCGGTGAAACGCTGTGCGGCGTCGACGTCCACGTAGCGTGAGTCGGCGGCGAGGTCGGCATCTTCCCGCAGTCGCTTGCGCATGCCGTCAATGGTCTTGTCCACGTGCTTGTCGATGGTGTGGGCCTTGCTCCTGCCCCCAAGGCTCTTGCCCTCGTCACCGCGGACATCCGCTCGATGCTCGGGTTTCGTACGGCCCTTCCGTTTGCTTCTGGGCCACGCGTTGTAGTCACCGTCGGAGCCGTTCGTGGCCCCCAGCCCCATGAGGACGAGCCCGGCCGAGCCCAGGACACCGGCGCTGAGGGCGGCCTCAGCGGTGAGCGCTCCGGCCGCTCCGCCTCCCGCCAGCGCAAACCCTCCGGGAGGGAAGAGCGCCAGCAGCGAGAGCAGGAGAAGAGCGAACCCGAGGTACACCAGAAACGTGTTCAGCGCGTCGAGCAGATGCACCGTCCGTATCGACTTGCCGTCGGGGCCCACCTCGCCCAGTCCCTGCCACAGCAGGAACGTCCCCGTAGTGGCCGCCCCCAGTGCGGTTCCGAGGCGGAATCGGTGCGCGACCAGCAGTTCCGCCACGGGTTGTGCCGTCACGGCCCGCCAGGTACGCAGCAGCACAGTGAGCTGGTAGGCGATCCAGACGAGGGCGGCGATGCCGAACCCCATCATGATCTTCGGGCCCGGCCCGGTGGTGAAGAACTCCTGGAGACCGGCCGTGTCCTTGAAGGAGCCGACACCCAGGAACAGCAGTGCCGGCACCGCGAGCAGGCACGGCACGAGCAGCAGCCAACGGTCGCGGGGGCGGCGGGCTCTCCGGGCTGCCTTCAGCCACGTTCGGAGGTTGACCGTCTGCCAGGCCTGCTGGTTGTCGGATGCGTCCATCCGCACGGTGATCCCGGCGACGACACGGCGGAGTTCTTCGGATTCGACGGTCGGCGCCGATGTGGCCGCGTACAGCAGGGAACGCCGAAGCCTGATGTAGCGCAGCCCGACCAGCAGGCTCCAGGGCGCCCGCCAGGTCGTATAGCGGAGCAGCGCTGCCACGCTGTCTCCGTCGGCGCGTTCGGTGGCAAGCAGTACGCCGGGCACGGACCGCTTGCCCCTGTGGAGGCGGCCCAGATCGACGATCAGGGCGATGGCCAGACACACGAGTGGCGCAGCCCATGCGTGCGCGTTCAGGTTCTCGAGCCACTGTTCGGCCTTACTGCCCGGCTCCCGCGCCGCGTAGTTGTTCACCGTGTGGTGAAAGACAGCCGCAGCGAAGGGGGCCACCGACAACAGGCGCACCCACCCGCACGTACCCCACAGCAGTCCGACCCCGAACCCCGCGAGGGTCGACAGCACCAGATGCTGAAACGTCTCTGTGGCCGGAGGTCCGGCCGTGCCCAGTTGGCTGAACGGTGCGGGCAGCCAGGCGGTAAGCACCTGGCCCAAGCCGGGGACATAGGGAAGGAGACAAGCTGTCAGGGATGATCCAGCCCTCACCACGAGCTATCGCCCGGTCCGCGTCCAGACCGAAACGGAGCACCGCCTCCAGCAGTCCGAATCCAGCGCCCAGCGCCCCGCCCAGCACCGTGAAGTCGCTCAGCCCCCACTGCCGGCGGACCCGGCGGCTGCATCCCACCAGCAGCAGCGGGGCGATTTTGATCAGTTCCTCTGCCCACGGCGCCACCGTGTAGCTGGTGGTGTTCACCACCGTGATCAGCGACTGCCCCGACTGGTCCGCGTAGAGGCGCGTGTAGGCGAGTTCCACCACCGCCGTGGCCACTCCACACCCGTACACCCCCACCGCGACGGCCAGCAGCACAGTGGAAAGACGCACGGACCGCGTCGGCCATGAAACGGCGTAGAGCTGTAAAACACCCCAGACAGCCGCTACCGCCATCATCAACGTCACGCCAGCCCCCCGCCGGAACGACCATCA
Organism: Streptomyces sp. CCM_MD2014; assembly: GCF_000772045.1. Classification (GTDB taxonomy): domain Bacteria; phylum Actinomycetota; class Actinomycetes; order Streptomycetales; family Streptomycetaceae; genus Streptomyces; species Streptomyces salinarius. The sequence goes on from NZ_CP009754.1 coordinate 3,522,453, forward strand.
ATTCGCAGTTGTGAAGGTGATGTTATGGAGTCGATCGTCGCCACAGCAAGGGACTTGAGACGTCAGGGCGCGCAGAACGCCACCGCGTGGATGCCGACGTGCGCCGCAGAGGTCAGTCGGCAGGCTCCTGGAAGTTCTCCCAGTGCTTCTTGGCCTCGGACATGGACTCACGCAGTGAGGGCTCTGCTGCCTCAACCGGTCCCAGTTCCTCGCCGTCGACCGTGTACAACCGCTCGCCCGAGACAACGAAGTAGGAGTCCTCACCGGCGGGGACGCCTGTGAACTACGTATAGGCGAAGCAGTGTCCGGCGAGGCCTCCGTACTCGGACGAGAGGATCTCTCCGCCCTGAGAGCTGCCCGTTGCCAGCACTCGTTTGTCCGCTCCGAGCAGCTTCTCGCGGCCTGTCCCAGTCCGAGTACGGCTACTGCGGCAGCCGCGCTCCGTCCATCAGGAAGACGGCGTCCTGGTAGTGGCGCAGTGCTGCGTGGGCGAAGTGGTGTTCTTCTGAATTCACCGGCACGGCACGGCACGGATCTTAGGGCGCGCTTCACCCGGATGGCCCAGTTCCGGATCTTGAACCGGGGCGTCACCCGAACGTGTGGTCCATCCCCGTCTGCTCCTGGCGAGGTACCGGTGCGACTTAGCGTCGGGTGGCTGCGCCCGCAGCAGGCGGGAGGTCGCAGGTTTCGGCGAGGGAGAGGGCGGCATCGCGTGAACGCGGGCACTGGTGACGGGGACGAGCTGTACGTCGACGGTTCCGACGGGGGGCGCACGGGCGGGGCGAAGGCGGGCCGAGGTTCCGTGACCGGCGGGGGGACGGTGATGTTCTCCGACGCTCCCGGCGGTGGGAGTGGACCGGCGCCGGCGGTCCCGGCCCCGGGCCACCGTCCCGGTGCCGCCCCCGACGCCGCCGGTGCCCGGGCCGCCTCCGTCCCTCGCGCTCGGCCCGCCCCGCGCCCCGGGCCCGACGGCGTCCCTGCCAAGTCCCGGAAGGCCGGGAAGGCGGGGAAGGCCCGGAAGACGGGGCGGTGGGCGAAGGTCGGGCAGCGGATCGTGCCGGACGACCTCCAGCCCGAGGTGTTGCGCGTGGAGCTGACCGAGCTCGGGGACGCGTTCCGCGCGTACCAGCGGCACCCCGAGCCGGACCTCGCCGCCCTCGCCGAACTCCACGACCGCAAGGCCCGCGCCTTCGCCCTGTGGGCCGACGTCACCGGCGACGCATCCCTGCGCGAGGAGGCGGACCGGGCTGCGGCGGCCGCGCGGACCACCCGAGAGATGGACGCCAACCGGCACGGCGTCCCGGTGGGTGAAGACGGACCGCTGGTCGAGCGGTTGCTGACCCGGGGCCAGGGCGTCCACGCCCGCAATGTGCTGGAGCACCTCCGGGTCACCTCACCGCTCCCCGAGGCCGAGGCGCGGCTCGCGGTGCTGATGATCACCCTGCGGGCCGCGCGTGCGGGTACCGGGAACGTCACCGGGCAGGACCTCAGCGGCTGGTTGCAGGGCGACGCCGAGCGGGTGCTCCAGGCGCTGGCCGACATGGGGTGGCTGCTCCTGCCGGAGGACGTCGCCCCCGACGACGCGCTGATGTCCCGGCCCGAGGAGCCCACGCAGGTCACGGTGCCCACTCTGATTCCCACCCAGCCCCGCCCGTTCTTCTTCGGCAAGGTCACCCGGGCGCGGCTGTCGGGGTGGGCGCAGAAGGTGGTGGGCGACCGGAAGCTGCGGAAGAAGAAGGCGGGGCCGGCCACTCGGCTCCTCGCGGTGTACACCGCGGCCCACAGCCGTCCCGACGGGTGTCTGGGAGAGGCCGTCGAGGACGGTGACGGGCTCGCGCTGGAGACAGTGGCCTCCTTCTGCGGCCTGCGGCCCGAGGACGTCGCCGAGCACGCCGGACTGCTGGCCGCCGCGGGCTGGCTCGAGGAGGACGCCGACACGGCCGGGGGACGGCTGCGGGGACGGCTCGCCGAGCGCGTACTGCCGCTGAGCGGACTGCTGTGACGGCACCTTCCTGAGGTTCGTCAGGGCAACGCCCCAAGGGGCGCGGGGAATTGCGCGACCCGCCGCAACGGCCCCGACCCTGCGGTACCAGGAAACGGTGCCCGGCCCCCCGCAGGGGACCGGGCACCGTTCGCTCAGCTCAACTCAGCGCAGCGCTCAGTGGGCGTGGCCGTGGCCGTGGCCCGCGGCGGCCGGCTCTTCCTCTTCCTTCTTCTCGACGACCAGGGTCTCGGTCGTCAGCAGGAGGGAGGCGATGGAGGCGGCGTTCTCCAGGGCGGAACGGGTGACCTTCACCGGGTCGATGACGCCGGCCTTGACCAGGTCGCCGTACTCGCCCGTGGCGGCGTTGAAGCCCTGGCCCTTGTCGAGCTCGGCGACCTTGGAGGTGATGACGTAGCCCTCCAGGCCGGCGTTCTCGGCGATCCAGCGCAGCGGCTCGACGGCGGCGCGGCGGACGACCGCGACACCGGTGGCCTCGTCGCCGGTCTTGTCGAGGTTGCCCTCGAGGACCTTGACGGCGTGGACCAGCGCGGAGCCACCACCGGAGACGATGCCCTCCTCGACCGCGGCGCGGGTCGCGGAGATGGCGTCCTCCAGACGGTGCTTGCGCTCCTTCAGCTCCACCTCGGTGGCGGCGCCGACCTTGATCACGCACACGCCGCCGGCCAGCTTCGCGAGGCGCTCCTGGAGCTTCTCGCGGTCCCAGTCGGAGTCCGTGGACTCGATCTCGGCCTTGATCTGGGCGATGCGGCCCTCGACCTCGTCGCGCTTGCCGGCACCGTCGACGATGGTGGTGTCGTCCTTGGTGACGGTGATGCGGCGGGCGGTGCCGAGCACGTCCAGGCCGACCTGGTCGAGCTTGAGGCCGACCTCCTCGGAGATGACCGTGGCGCCGGTCAGGACGGCCATGTCCTGCAGCATCGCCTTGCGGCGGTCGCCGAAGCCCGGGGCCTTGACGGCCACCGCGTTGAAGGTGCCGCGGATCTTGTTGACGACGAGGGTGGAGAGCGCCTCGCCCTCCAGGTCCTCGGCGATGATCAGCAGCGGCTTGGAGGCGTTGGCCTGGATGACCTTCTCCAGCAGCGGCAGCAGGTCCGCGATGGAGGAGATCTTGCCCTGGTTGATCAGGATGTACGGGTCGTCGAGGACGGCCTCCATGCGCTCCTGGTCCGTCACGAAGTACGGCGACAGGTAGCCCTTGTCGAAGGCCATGCCCTCGGTGAAGTCCAGCTCCAGACCGAAGGTGTTGGACTCCTCGACGGTGATGACACCGTCCTTGCCGACCTTGTCCATCGCCTCGGCGATCAGCTCGCCGACCTGCTGGTCCTGGGCGGACAGCGCGGCCACGGCGGCGATGTCGGACTTCTCGTCGATCGGGCGGGCGGTGGCGAGGAGGTCCTCGGAGACGGCCTTGACGGCGGCGTCGATGCCCTTCTTGAGCAGCGCCGGGGAGGCACCCGCGGCGACGTTCTTCAGGCCCTCGCGCACGAGCGCCTGGGCGAGCACGGTGGCGGTGGTGGTGCCGTCACCCGCGATGTCGTTGGTCTTGGTCGCCACCTCCTTCACCAGCTGGGCGCCGAGGTTCTCGTACGGGTCCTCGACCTCGACCTCGCGGGCGATGGTGACGCCGTCGTTGGTGATGGTGGGGGCGCCGAACTTCTTGTCGATGACGACGTTGCGGCCCTTGGGGCCGATCGTCACCTTCACCGTGTCGGCAAGCTTGTTGACGCCGCGCTCGAGGGCGCGACGGGCGTCCTCGTCGAACTTCAGGATCTTCGCCATGGGAGCGTGAGCCCTCTTCCGGAAATCTTGGGGTTATACGGCAACTGCGCCCCCGACGCCCGGCTTTTTATGGTCGCGGGAGCCAGGGGCGCAGCTGGAAAGCAAGGTGCTTCGAGATGAAGTGCTACTTCTACTTCTCGACGATCGCGAGCACGTCGCGGGCCGAGAGGACGAGGTACTCCTCGCCGTTGTACTTCACCTCGGTGCCGCCGTACTTGCTGTAGAGCACGACGTCGCCGACGGTGACGTCGAGCGGAAGACGGTTGCCGTCCTCGAAGCGGCCCGGGCCCACGGCCAGGACGACGCCCTCCTGGGGCTTCTCCTTGGCGGTGTCCGGAATGACCAGGCCCGAAGCCGTGGTCTGCTCGGCGTCGAGCGGCTGGACCACGATGCGGTCCTCGAGCGGCTTGATGGCAACCTTGGAGCTGGCGGTCGTCACGATCCGACCTCCCCCTTCGGAGATCTCACGGGGTTAACTGTCTGAGGTGGCGACCAGGTCGATCCGTCGTCGCGGGTGCCGGACCTGCCCGTCGCTTTGTTGGCACTCTCCGGTGGGGAGTGCCAGACCCGAGACTATGACCGCGATTAGCACTCGGTCAAGCGGAGTGCCAATGCCGGCGGCGCGTCGGCGGGGATTTCTGGTGAACGCCGGTTTGTGGAGGCACCCTGCGTGGGTGTGGGCGTCGCTGGGGGCTGCCGCCCCCAGGCCCCCGCTTCGGCCCTGAACGGGCCTTGTCCTCAAACGCCGGACCGGCTGTGACTAGAGGTACTTTTCCAGGTCGCCCACCCTCAGCCCCTGCTCCTCGATCGTGTCCAGCAAACGTTCCGTGCGGGCCGTCAGGTTCGTGGCCGTCGGGTGGTCCGGGTCCACGGCGATGATGTCGCCGGGGTGGAGGCGGGGCTCGCCCCGGGTGTAGGTGAGGTCGCCGGCGGCGTCGAGGGTGGCGCGCCACAGGATCAGGGCCGTGATGCCGCAGTCGGCGGCGGCGCGCAGGGTCGTGGTGTCGTACGTGCCGTGCGGCGGCCGGAAGAGGTGGGCGCGGACGCCGAAGCGGGACTTGAGCTTGGTCTGCTGGCCGCAGATCTCGGCGCGCTGGCCGGCGTAGGGCAGGCCGCGCAGAAAGCGGTGGTCCAGGGTGTGGTTCTGCAGGCTCGCGCCGAACGGGCGCAGCCGGGCGAAGTCGCCGTACGCCGGTCCGGCGACCGTGTCGGTGAGGAACAGGGTGACCGGGAGCCGCCGCTCGCGGATCAGGCCGGCGAAGGCGGGGTCGCGCTCGGCGCTGTCGTCGTAGGTGAGGAAGACGACCGGGTCGTCGGTGCGGACGTGGTCCACGACGGGTGGCAGCCGGCGCCCCCGGTCGGCGTCCTGGGCGGGGTCCCCGGCCGCCGCCGCCCGTTCGGCGGGTGCGGCGAGCCGGTCGCAGGCGGTGAGCGGGAGCAGCAGGATCAACGGGAGCAGGAGGGCGGCCGGGGCGGTGCCTGCCGGGCGGGACCGCCCTCGCCTCACAGGTAGTCCTCCAGGCGGGCCACCGCGTATCCGTCGGCGGTGATCCGGTCCAGGAAGCGGCGCGCCATGTCGGTCATGGTGCCGTCCCAGTCGTTCTCGCCCCGGAAGTGGGTGAGGACGATGTCACCGGGGTGCAGGTCCTGGTCCCACTCGCGGTACTCCCAGTGGTCGACGTACACCTCCTCGCTCCAGATCGGGGCGTACTCGATGCCGCAGGACTTGGCGGCGCGCAGGGTGTCGCGGTTGTAGTTGCCGAAGGGCGGGCGGAAGAGGACGGGGCGCTTGCCGTAGTGCTTCTCCATCACGTCCTGCATGCCGCAGATCTCCTGCTTCTGCTCCTCGTAGGAGAGCGCGGGGAGGTAGGGGTGGCTCAGGGTGTGGTTGTTGAGGGTGACGCCCCGGGCCTGCATCTTCTTGAAGTAGCCGTAGTCGTCCTTGATCTCCTCGTCGGTGAGGAAGACGGTGTACGGGATCTTCAGCTCGCTCATCATCTTCAGGAACGCCGGGTCCTTCTCGGCGCCGTCGTCGATGGTGAGGAAGACGACCTTCTCCTTGGTGGGGACCGTGGTGAAGACCGGCGGGAGGCCGTCCTCCTCCTGGCCGTCGACCTCGAAGCCCTCGCGGGCCTTGATCACCGGCTTCTTCTCGGGCGGCGCGGGGGCCGTCAGCGGGACCTTCTCGAGGTTCCAGCGCTTGGCGGCGGCGACCAGGGCGGCCCGGGCCTCGCGCGCCTTGGCCGCGGCGTCGGCCGCGCGGGCCTGGGCAGCCTCCGGGCCCTGCCGGCCGGCGGCGCCCCGCTCGCCGCGGCCGTCGCCCTGCGCACAGCCGCCGGCGAGGGCGGCGACGGCGAGGACGGCGGCGGCCGCCGTCCCGCGCCGGCGCAGTGCTCTGCGGCGGACCCCCCGGAGTGCGGGACGGGATGCCCGGGACACGCGACGCGACGCCCGACTTTTGTCATTTTGTACGACTGCTCGCATGGTGCCGGATCCTCGCAGGACCCGGACGCCGAACCCGGTCCGACACCGCGCCGGAGGCACACCGTCCACCGACTGGCCCACAATGTCCCGGTGAACGACCTCGATTCCCTCCACGCCCTGCTCACCCCCGAGGGCCGCGCGCTGCTCGACGAGGTGCGCGACACCGACCCCGCGCGGGAGTTGGCGGTCGCCACCCGGCTGCGGCGCACGCACCCCGCCGGGCTGGTCTCGGCGGCGCTCGGGCAGGCGCGGCTGCGGCAGCGGGCGGTGGCGAAGTTCGGCGCCGAGGACGCCCGGCGGATGTTCTTCACACCGAACGGGGTGGAGCAGTCGACGCGGGCGAGTGTGGCGACGTATCGCGCGGAGAGCCTCCAGGCACTCGGGGTGCGGTCCGTCGCCGACCTGTGCTGCGGGATCGGCGGCGACGCGATCGCCTTCGCCCGCGCCGGGATCCGGGTCCTGGCCGTCGACCGGGACCCGCTGACCTGCGCGGCGGCCCGTGCCAACGCCGACGCGCTCGGTCTCGCCGACCTGATCGAGGTGCGCGAGGCCGATGTGACGGAGGTGGACACCGCCGGATACGACGCCGTGTTCGTGGATCCCGCCCGGCGTTCCTCCGGGCGCGGCCGGATCTTCGATCCGGAGGCCTACTCCCCGCCCCTGTCCTGGGCCGTGTCCGCCGCGCTCGGGGCGCCGATCGGCCTGCTGAAGATCGCGCCGGGCGTTCCGCACGAGGCGATCCCCCCGCAGGCGACGGCCGAGTGGGTCTCGGACGGCGGGGACGTCAAGGAGGCCATGCTGTGGTTCGGCCCGGACGTGACGCCGGGCGCGCGGCGGGCGACGCTGCTGCCCGCCGAGGCGGCTGTCTACGCGACGCCCGAGACCATGCTCCCGGACCCCGCGGTCCGGCCGGTCGGGCGGTACCTGTACGAGCCGGACGGCGCCGTCATCCGCGCCCACCTGGTCGCCGAGGTGGCCGACGACCTCGACGGCGGGCTGATCGACCCGACCATCGCCTACGTCACCGCCGACGAGCCGCACCGCACGCCGTACGCCACCGTCTACGAGATCACCGATCAACTCCCGTTCAACGTCAAGAAGCTGAAGGCGCTGCTGCGGGAGCGCGGGGTGGGCACGCTGACCGTGAAGAAGCGGGGCTCGGCGGTCGAGCCGGAGGAACTGCGCAGGAAGGTCAAGCCGCAGGGGCCGAACGCCGCGACCGTGTTCCTGACGCGGGTCGCGGGGGCGCCGACGATGCTGATCGGGCACCCGGCGCGTTAACCGGCCGCCTCCTGTGCCCGGCGCCGCAGCAGCGCGCGTTCGCGGGCGTTGCGGGCCAGGGACGCGGCCCGTTCGAACTCCTCGCGGGCCTCGGCCGTGCGGCCCAGACGGAGCAGGAGGTCGCCCCGGACGCTGGGCAGCAGGTGGTAGTCGCGCAGCGCGGGTTCCGCGGCGAGGGTGTCGACGAGGGCCAGGGCGGGCGCCGGCCCCTCGGCCATCGAGACGGCGACCGCGCGGTTGAGTTCGACGACCGGGGACGGGGCCCGGGCCGCGAGCAGGCCGTAGAGCGCGGCGATGCGCGGCCAGTCGGTCTCCTCGTAGGTGTGGGCCGTCGCGTGGCAGGCGGCGATCGCGGCCTGGAGGGTGTACGGGCCCGGGGCGGCGGAGCCGGTGGTGGCGTGAGCATGGCCGAGGGCGGTGACGCCGCGGGCGATGAGCATGCGGTTCCAGCGGTGGCGGTTCTGGTCCTTCAGCAGCACCGGCTCGCCGTCGGGGGCGGTACGGGCGGCGGTGCGGGAGGACTGGAACTCCAGCAGTGCGGCCAGCCCGTGGACCTCGGGCTCCTTCGGCATCAGGGCGGACAGGACGCGGGCCAGCCGCAGGGCGTCCTCGCACAGGGCGGGGCGGAGCCAGTCGTCGCCTGCGGTGGCCGCGTAGCCCTCGTTGAAGATCAGGTAGATGACCTCCAGGACCGAGCCGAGCCGGGCCTCGCGGTCCGGTCCGTACGGCACCTCGAAGGCGACGTTCTTCCTGGCCAGCGTGCGTTTGGCGCGGACGATCCGCTGGGCGACGGTCGGTTCGGGCACGAGGCGGGCGCGGGCGATCTCGGGCGTGGTCAGGCCGCCGAGCAGGCGGAGGGTGAGGGCGATGCGGGCCTCGGCGGACAGCACCGGGTGGCAGGCGGTGAAGACCAGCCGCAGCAGGTCGTCGTCGATGTCCTCGGGGTCGGCGGGCTCCTCGGGCGGGGGCGCGGAGGCGGGCAGCTCCCGGCCGATCTCCGCGAGCTTGCGGGCGTAGGTCTCCCGGCGCCGGATCAGGTCGACGGCGCGGCGGCGGGCGGTGGCCATGAGCCAGGCGCCCGGGTTGTCGGGCACGCCGTCCCCGGGCCACTGCTCCAGGGCGGCGACCAGGGCGTCCTGCGTGAGCTCCTCGGCGATGCCGACGTCCCGGACGAGCCGGGCGACACCGGCGATCACGCGGGGCGACTCCAGCCGGAAGACGGTTTCGAGGGCGGCGGTGGGCTGCGCTTCCACAGCCCACCATGGAACACCCTCGAACCGCCGGGGCAAAACGGCGCTCGGGCCCGGTCCGCCGGCTCAGCCCTCCATCAGCTCCCGGACCTCGCAGGTCACCGTCCAGTGCTCCTCGTGCACCTTCAGGAACCGCTTGGTCCACTCGACCGCCTCGGCCCGGTCCTTCGCCTGGAGGAGGGAGTAGCCGCCGATGACCTCCTTGGACTCGGTGAAGGGCCCGTCGGTGACGGAGATCCGGCCGCCCTCGTAGTGAACGCGGGTGCCCTGGGCGGTCGGGGTGAGCCCGGCCGTGTCGAGCAGGACGCCGGCCTTGGTCATCTCGTCCATCAGCTTCTCCATCCGCTGGATTAGCTCGGGGCTGGGGCCGCCGGCGGGGGTGTCGGACTCCTCGATGCGGATCAGGGACAGGTAGCGGGGCATGGTGACTCCTCGGGGTGGTGGTGCGGCGGCCGGGTGTCCCCGGCCTCTCACCCCTTGCGTCGAACGGGCGGGCCCCGGATCGACACCGGCCGCGGGATTTCCCGAAGGATTTCTCAGCGCAGCGATTCCCACAGCTCGGCCGCGTCCGGCTGGTCCGCCACCACCCGGTTGGGGTCGGAGGGCGCGGGCAGCACCGGCATCGTCAGCGTGCGTACGTCGTCCGCGTCCAGGTCGCCGAGGCTGCGGCCCAGGTTCGTCAGCTCGCCCAGCGAGTCCAGGCCGGTGTCGGTGGTGAGGCTGCCGGTGAGGGCGTCGGCGACCTGGTAGAGGCGCGCGGGGTCGGCGAGCAGGTCGGTGGCGGAGATCTGCTCGAGGAGCGCCTTGACCAGCTTGTGCTGGAGCTCTATCCGGGCGAGGTCGCTGCCGCCCTCCAGTCCGTACCGGGTGCGGGCCAGGCCGAGGGCCTCGGTGCCGTCGAGGTGGTGGGTGCCGGCGTCCAGGTGCAGGTGGCTCTTGTCGTCGTCGATGTCCACGTCCGTGGTGACGGTGACCCCGCCGAGCGCGTCGACCAGGTCGGCGAAGCCGGAGAAGTCGACCTCGACGTAGTGGTCCATGCGGACGCCGGTGAGCGACTCGACGGTCTTGACGGCGCAGACGGGACCGCCCAGTTCGTAGGCGGTGTTGAACATCGCGCCGCTCGCCGCCCTGGTCGTACCGCCCGACGGCAGCGGGCAGGCGGGCCGCTCGACGAGCGTGTCGCGCGGGATGCTGACGACGGTGGCGGCGGTGCGGCCCGCGTCGAGGTGGACGACCATCGCCGTGTCCGAACGGGCGCCGCCGCTGTCGCCGCCGCCGAGTTCCCGGTTCTCCTCGCCGCTGCGCGAGTCGGAGCCGAGGACGAGGAGGTTCAGGGCGCCGGTGGGCACCGGGGACGCGGAGGGCGAGGCGGGGGGCACGGCGACGGGGCGGGCGGGGCGGTCGTCGCCTAGCGCGCCGTCGATGTCGACGCTCTTGATGTTGCCGTTGAGGTGCCAGTAGGCCCAGCCCGCCGCCCCGGCGCCGAGCAGCAGGGCGCCGGTCAGGGCCAGGCCGGCCACCTTGAACCCCCGCCGGCGGCCGTCCCGGCCCTCCTGCACGCCCCGCGCCGCCATGCGTCAGCCCCCGCCCCGCCCGTCTCGTTCGCGTCCCCACTCGGATGCCCCGCCGGGAGGAACATAAGTCCGAATTATTGAAACTGGAACAGGTGGGCCGGGCTTCTGCGGAAATTCTCAGACTTCGCAGGCCGCCGAGCACCCCCGGGCCCGGGGCGCGTGCGGCGGGCTACGCCTCCCGGGGCGGCGCCGTACTGCTGCGCACCTCCAGGCTGGTGGCCAGCTCCACACGGGTCGCCGTCGGGGAACCGTCGTCCCGCCCGAGGTCCAGGACCAGCCGGGCCGCCGCCTCGGCCATCTCCATCAGCGGCTGCCGTACGGTCGTCAGCGGCGGGCCCACCCAGCGGGCCACCGGCAGGTCGTCGAAGCCGACCACGCTCAGGTCCTGCGGGATGCGCAGCCCCAGCTCGCGCGCGGCCTCGTACAGTCCGAGCGCCTGGAGGTCGTTGCCGGCGAAGACGGCGGTCGGCCGGTCCGGGCGGCGCAGCAGTTCCAGGCCCTGCCGGTAACCGGCCTCGTGGTGGAAGTCGCCGGTCACGATCAGGCCGGGGTCGACGGGCAGCCCGGCCGTCTCCAGGGCGGCCCGGTAGCCGTCGACGCGGGCGCGGCTGCACATCATGCGGGTGGGGCCGCTGATCGCGCCGATGCGGGTGTGGCCGAGGTCGACCAGGTGCCGGGTGGCGGCGAGTCCGCCCTGCCAGTTGGTGGCGCCGATGGACGGCACGTCGGCGCCCGGGTCGCCGGCCGGGTCCATCACCACGAACGGGATGGACCGGCTGGTGAGCAGGGCCCGCTGCGACTCGTCGAGGCCGGACAGGACGAGGATCACGCCGTGCGGACGGCGGGCGGCGACCTGGTCGGCCCAGGTCCGGCCGGGAGTGAGGCGGCCCGCGCTCTCGGAGAGTACGACGCTGAGCCCGGTGTCCCGGGCCACGTTCTCCACCCCCCGGATGACCTCCATCGCCCAGGCGCTCTCCAGTTCGTGGAAGACCAGGTCGATCAGGGGCGAGCGGGTCGACTCGGCCCGCCTGCGCCGGTAGCCGTGCACGCGCAGCAGCTCCTCGACGCGGGCCCTGGTCGACGGGGCGACGTCGGCGCGGCCGTTGAGCACCTTCGAAACAGTCGGCGCCGACACACCGGCCTCACGCGCGATCTCGGCGAGGGTCGCGGTCTGCGCGGACCGCTTTCGCGTCGGAGTCTCAGCAGGCTGCGGGGATGTCATGGCGGCGATCGTAACCCCACGCGCTCCCAGGGCGAAGACGTCGGCCACTCAGGGCCGCCAAAACTTTAGGCGTTGAATTCGAAACATTCGACGGCTCAGTCGTCACGCATCGCCAGGTCGGCGAGGTTCAGGAACGCCTCCGTGGTGGCCCGACGCAGCCTGCGCAGCTCCCAGCCCGGGGACTGCAGGGCGCCGTCGAAGGGCACGCGGACCACCTGCTCGGGCCCGACGCGCAGCCGTGGGACGAAGGACTCCGGCAGCTCCCGTACGGACGGCCCGTCGGTGTCGGTGACCACGACGAGGGCGGTGCGCGCGAGCCGCTCCCGGCCGGCGCCCCGGACGAGGGCGAGGACGCGCACGGCCGCGTCCAGGAACCAGTCGGCGGTGCCGCAGCACAGGATCAGCCGGTCGGTGTGGTCGAGGACGGCGGCGGCCGACCCGTCGAGCCGCAGCGGGGCCCAGTCGGTGAGGACGAAGGGGTAGTAGTGCGCCGTCTGCGCCAGGACGCGCACGTACTCCTGCTGGTGCGCCGGGTTGGGGCTGAAGTGCCCGCTGCGGTGGGCGACCACCTCCAGGCCGGAGGGCAGCCGGGTGGTACGGGCGCGGATCTCCTCGTAGGGAACGTCGGCGGGCAGCGCCGCCAGATCCCGTACGACGGCCGGGTTGCGACGGGTGAGGAAGGCGTCCAGTGAACCCTCGGAGGGGGACCCGTCGAGGGCCAGGACCGGCTCTCCCCGCGCGGCGGCCAGGAGGGAGCCGAGCACCATCGTGGTGGTGGCGCGTCCGCTGTAGTGGTAGGCGCCGATCAGAGTCAGCCGCCTGCTGCGCGGCAGGGGCGCCCGCAGCCGGTCCAGGCGGTGCAGGGCCTGCCTGTGGGCGGCGCCGAAGCGCGGCAGCCGCAGCTCCGGGCGCGGGGCGTGGGCGTCCGGGGCGGGCGGGGCGAGCGGACCGCGCGGGGCCCGGCTCTCCCACTCGGCGGCGGGGCCGGCCCCGGCCAGCTGGAGCCGGGTGCGGGCCACGTACCGGGCGAGGACCTCGGCGACCTCGCTCGCGGTGGGCCGCTCGGCGGGATCCGGGTCCACGCAGCGCAGCACCAGCCGCCGCAACTGCTCCCAGGTGTCGCCCTGCCACAGGTGCATGCCCTCCGGCAGCGACGGCAGGTCCCAGCCTGCCTTGCTGCTGATGACCTGGAGCAGCTCCCCCAGCGCGCGTACGTTGTCCTCCCGGGTGGGCGCCGGGCCCGAGCCCAGGTACACGCCGTCGACGGCGCAGTCCGACAGGTCGCCCAGGACGACGGTGCGCCGCAGGACGTACACGCTGTCGGCGTCCAGGGCGGCGGGCACGAGGTTGTTGAGGTGGCACAGGGCCACCGCGTTGGCGAGGTAGCAGGAGACCAGCAGGCCCCGCAGGGTGTCGAAGGGGGCGGTGCCGTCGGTCAGGGCCCGGTCGAAGAGTTCCGTGAGCCGGGTGGGCTGGACGTCGGGGTCCCCCTCGTCCGCGATCGGGGTCATGGCGAGCCAGGGCGGGGAGTCCTGGAGCCCGGCGGCGAGCAGTACCGGCGCGTACTGTCCCTGGAGGCGGCGCAGCGCCTCGGCCTCCACCGTGACGAGCTGCGCGTTGACGGCGGGCAGGTCGGGGCGCGGCACCCTCAGGACGGCCGCGTTGCCGCGGCCGTCGACGCCCTGGTAGAGCAGGGTGCGCCGGCCGCGCCGGCGGCCGCGCAGCTCGTAGCCGCCGAGGCGGGCCGGGTCGTCGTCGGCGAGCGGCTCCCAGAGTCCGCCGCCGGTCCGGGCTCCGGTACCGGCCGTGCTCGGCCCGCGGCCGAGGGCGGGTGAGGCCCTGCCGACCGACACTCCGAACCGGGCGAGCAGCCTGCGTTCGACGCTGGTGAACGGCTGCTGGGAGCCGGGCAGGGTGTCGGAGCCGTCGGGGTGGAGCAGCCAGGCCGGGAAGTCGGGGGAGTTGCCGGCGAGTTCCTCCAGCCGTCGTCCGATCCGGCGGCCGGTGCGCAGCAGTTCGGCCTGCGGGACCGCGTCGAGCAGTACGGCCTTGGCGGTGTCGGAGAAGTCGAAGACCCGGTGCTTGGCGGGCAGCGGACCCGACACGGGCGCCGGGTGGGGCCGGACCAGGCCGCCGAGGAACACCTCCGCGAGGTGGGAGGTCGTGGCGGCCCAGGGAACGGCGCTCTGCACCAGCCGCATCACGGGGACGGACAGCGGGGCGACCGCCGCGAGGTGGGCGGCCAGACGGTACGCCTCGGGGGTCGCGGCGTCCCGGAAGTGCTGGGCTCCGCCGGGGTCCCGGGCGGGGGCGACGGCCGCGTGCCGGTCGGGGCTGGCCAGCAGCGGAAGCTCCACGGTGGCACCCGGCGAGGCGAGCAGCCGGGCCCACACGCCGAGGGAGCCGACGGTGGGTTCCAGGACGGGGACCGGGATGTCGTCGAAGCGGCTCAGCTCCGGGGGCAGTACGGGGTCGACGACCTTCCAGGAGGTGTTGGCCCCGCCCACGCGGCGGGTCGTGGCCCGCCAGCGTTCGGCGGCGATCCCGGAGGCCTCCCACATGTCGGGCGGCAGGGTGTGCAGGACCGCGACGGGACCGCGCGCCGCCCGTTCGGCCAGCAGCGCGTGTACGGCGCCCGAGCGCCAGGCCGGGCCCATGCCGTCGCTGACGACCAGCAGCAGGGTGCGGCCGGAGGGGTCGTTGACGGTGGTCAGCGGCAGCTCGGTACCGGCCTGGGCGAACGGCCGTGCGTGCAGGCGTGGTCCTGCCGCGTTGCCCGTGTCCAGGCCGAGGACGCGGGTGACCGCGAAGGCCCCCAGGCGTTCCAGGAGGGTGCGCAGCTCGGTGGCGAGCCGGTGCCAGAGCAGCATCGACAGGCCGTCGTCGACGAGCAGCGTGAGGTCAAGCCAGCGTTCCCGCACCGGCCGTTCCACGACGTCGGGCAGGTCGGTCTCGGCGAGCTGGGCGGCCGTGCGGTCCTCGTCGATCTCCGTGCGGTGGCGGCTGTCGTGGCGGCGCCGCAACGGCCTCAGCGACCGTCCGAGCGCCAGCTCGCCGTCGAGTGCCTTCTCCTCGGGGACGCGCACCGGCAGCGCCCTGCGGGGCTCGTGGCCGGTGGCCGTGAACCGGGGCGCGGGCTCGGGAGCGGTCCGGGCGCCCGCGTGCAGGGTGGCCGGGCTGGTCAGGTCGGGCAGGTCCGGGTCGCCGGGCTCGGGCGGCGGACGTCGCGGCACGGGCCGCTCGCAGACTCCGGAGCCGTCCGACGACGCGGGCTGCTCCGGAGCGCGGTCGGGTGCCTGCCGGTGGAGGGGCGCTTCGGGGCCCGCGGGCAGTTGCCGGGCCAGCCACAGCACGTCGAGGACCTGGTCGGCGTCCAGGTCCACCCGGCAGGCGCCGAGGAGCCGCAGCACCTCGGCGAGCCGCTCTCCCCCGGCGGGCACGGTCACATCGCCCCGGTGAGCTGGTGCAGGACGGCGTCCAGCAGGCCCTCCGCGTCCAGGTCGACGCCGCCGGCGCGCAGGAACACCGCGTTGAGCAGCTGGTCGGTGGCGAGTTCCCCGAGGGCGCGGCGGCGCAGGAACGCCTCGATCAGGTCGTCCGCCTCACGCATGGCCTCCTCGCCGAGGTGCGCGACGACGATGGTGCGCAGCCGCTCCTCGTCGGGCAGCGGCAGGTCGAGGCGCAGGCAGCGGCGCAGGAACGCCGGCGGGAAGTCCCGCTCGCCGTTGCTGGTGATGACGACGACGGGGAACTCGGCGCACTGCACCAGCCCCTGGTGCACCCGTACGGTGCCCCGGTGGTCGTGGGTCTGCACCTCCACGTCGGCCATGTCCTCGGGCAGCCGGGTGAGTTCGGGGATGTCGAAGAATCCCTCCTCGAAGACGGTGAGCAGGTCGTTGGGGAGGTCGACGTCGCCCTTGTCCATCTCGTCGATGAGCAGGCAGCGCGGCACGGCCGACGGCACCAGCGCGGTGCCGAGCGGGCCGAGCCGGATGAACGTGCCGATGGACGGCTCTCCTTCGCCGCGGTCCCGGCTGAGGGTGGTCTCGCGCAGCCGGCCGATCGCGTCGTACTGGTACAGCGCGTCCTTGACGGTGGAGCGGCTGTTGACGGGCCAGCGCAGCAGTTCGCCCAGGCTCAGTTCATGGGCGACGGCCCGGGCCAGGGAGGACTTGCCGGTACCCGCCGGCCCGGTCACCAGCAGCGGACGGCGCAGGTGCAGCGCGGCGTTGACGACGTCGGCGTGCTGCGGGGCGATCACGTAGGGCAGTTCGGGGCGCGTCGTGCGGAGGGGGACGAAGCGCCGCCACGGAGGTGCCTGGGGCAGGGCGACGGGCCGGGGCTCGCCGTCGCCGCGGAAGAGGCGCCACTCGGCGTCGGCAGCGGACGTCATGTGCTCTCCTGGGGTTCGGTCAGGCGCAGACGGGGCACGGTGCGGTCGGCGTCCGCCCAGGCGAGGACCGGGCGGCCGGGGTAGTCGGGCGGGCTGGCCTTGGCACCCGCGCGGTAGTCGCGCACACCGTCGGGCAGTTCGCGGGTGGCCACCTCCGCCATGTAGCGGACGGTGTGCGCGGCGCCGTCCCGGCCCCGGTCCCACACCACTACCGGTATGCCCAGGGCGAGGCAGGTCTGCACGATGCCGTCCCGCGGGCCGGGCGGTACGTCCACACAGACGCGCACGGTGTCGAGTTGGTTGACCAGCCGGGAGTAGATGGTCTCCCGGTCCATGGCCTCGGAGACCACGAAGGTCTTGCCCGAGTCGAGCCGGTTCCAGCGGCTGCGCCAGTGGGACATGAACCGCCCGTGCCTGCGCAGGAGTTCGGGGCAGTGCACGACCAGCGGGAACTCCACGCCGAGCACCCCGGGCACCAGCGCGTCCGGGTCCCGGACGGTCCACTCGTCGACGGGCAGGTTGAGCCCGGCGCGGTCCACCAGCACCTCGACGAGGGGAGGCCGTTCGTCCTCGGCGGGCGGGGTGAGGGAGTCCAGGACGCGCAGGACCTCGCGGGCCGCCTCCGGCGCGGAATAGGAGCGCACGCTGTCGGTGGAGACCTGGCGCGGTCCCGCGCCCTCGTCGCACCAGATGCGCAGCCGGTGGCGGCCCTGCCCGGCGGGGTTCACCTGGACCAGGACGCGGACGCGGAAGACGCGGGCGCGCAGGGAACGCGCCCACTCCTGGGCGTCGAAGCGGCGTTCGCCGAGGGCGGCGCGCTCGATGCCGAGCCGGGCCGCCACTCCGTCCGACCACAGCCGCAGCGCGGCCCGCCGGGGGCCGCACAGGGCGGCGACGTACTCCATCACCCGCAGCAGCGCGGGGACCCGGCGTTCGCCGCTGAGTGCGCGGCCGTCGCCGGGCAGCGCCTCCAGGTGGTCGAGCAGTGCCTCCGCGCCGTCCCCGTCGGGCAGCGCCGCCAGATGCGGGAGGGCGGCGCGGACCGCCTCCGGGAACCGGGCGAGCACCTCGGGCGGCAACGTGCGCAGGTGTCCGCGCAGGGCGGTGTGCTCCTGCGGGGACAGCAGCTTGGGGGTGTGCGAGAGTCCGCCGGCGGCCAGTACGCGGTCGGCGTCCTGGGGGGCGCCGCGCCGCAGGGTGCCGGACAGCGCCGCCAGGGCCCGCGGGTGGCTGAGCAGGAACACCGCGAACTCCTGCGGCGTGGGCGGGACCACGTCGCTGCCGGGCGTGACGCCGCAGGCCCGGGCCAGCCGCTGCGCACCCGCCACGAGGCTGCTCGACGAGGGGAAGGCGTCCTCGATCGCCTCCGTCAGCAGCAGGAGGGCGGGATCGTCGGGGTCGGGTGCCCCGGGTGCCGCGTCGTCCAGCACGCCCAGAGGATGCAGTTCGTCCTGGACGCGCTGCCAGGGCACGCACCAACTGCGCCGCACCATGTGCTGGGGGCTGTGCGGGAGCGCGGCGCCGGTGGCCCGGTCGCGCGGCGGCATGAAGTGGGCGACGACCAGTCCGACCACGGCCTGCTCCGTGCGGCACCACAGCGGGCCGCCGCTGTATCCGGGGCCCACCGCCATGCCCGTGGGGGCGCCGTCCAGGTAGGCGCGGGCATCGACGGGTCCGTGGACCGTCAGCCAGGCGTACGTGGCCGGCTCGCCGCTGCCGTGCCAGGCCGTCACCCGCTGACCGGGCGCCATGGCCGTCAGCCGGGGCACGGGCAGACCGCCGGGGGAGCCCGCGATCCGGAGCACGGCGAGGTCACCGAGCCACTCGTCGGCTCCCGCCGGCACCGGCCCGCCGTCCCGGGTGCGCGGGGCGATCCAGTGGGCCACGCTCGCGTGGAAGCGCCGTGCGCCGCCGGCGTCGTCGCGGATCTCGACGGCGACCTCTCCCAGGCCGGGCGACCGCGGCTCCAGCATCGGCCTGTCCAGCGCCGCGTTGACGACGTGGGCGCAGGTCAGCACGGTCGCGGGGCCGAGCAGGAAGCCCCCGCCCACGATCTTGCCGGTCTCGGCCCCGCGTACGGACACCACGTGGCGGACGGGGTCTTCGACATCGCTCGCCGCGGTCCCGAACCACCCCACGCCTCACTCCCCCGTGGCTGCCGGACCGGTCGCGGGCGCCGTCGGGCTCCAGCTCGCGGTGACGGTGAGGTGGGCCGTTCCCGTGCCGCCCACGATCCCGAGCTTGAGGTCCTGGCCGACCTGGACGCCGAAGGTGACGCTCAGTTCGGTGGGCGGGTCGGGCACGGCCGTGGCCGCGTCGTGGACCTCCTGGAGCAGCGGTCCCAGCGGGCTCAGCGCACCGCGCAGGGCCCCGGCCGCGAACCGGGCCACGGTGCCCGTTCCGCGCGCCACGGGCACCGCCCGCCCCATGCCCTCCGGCAGGTCGTCGTCGGACGGCGCCGCAGGCGTGCCGTCGGCGGGCGCGAGCAGGAACCGGACCGGGCTGCCGTCGTCGAGCGTGAGGTCAGGTGTAGTGGACACGCCTCATATTGTCGTCGCCGACGGTGACTTCGGTGGCGATCTTTCCCAACTCGGTTACGGGATCGATGCATTGCGTAAGGAATCAGTCACCGCACCGGTGCGGCGCGACGGTCACTCACCCACCGACTCGAACCGCCACCGGTGCACCGCGCGCGTCACCAGGCCCTCGTCCGGCTCGGGCAGTTCCGGGAGTTCGGCGTCGTAGGCGGCGTCCCACCAGGTGATGACGAGGACGCGGTCCTGCGGGGCGCGCAGGGTCTCCCGGCGCAGCGGCCGCAGCGGCAGCTCCTGCCGCCGCGCCCAGTCCAGCAGCTCTGCGCCCCCGCCGGGCACGGCCCGCGCCTCCCACATCAGCGCGACGGTCACGAGTACAGGTTCTCCTTGCTGACCTCGTGCACGTGGTCGTGCGTATGCGTGTGGCCGTGGCCCTGCCCCGGCACGTGCGGGTCCGTCACGGGGAGGGAGGAGTCGGCCGAGAGGTCCCAGTCCGAGGCGGCCCGGTTGCGGGCGACCATCTCGGCGCCGAGCGCGGCCACCATCGCCCCGTTGTCCGTGCACAGCTTGGGGCGCGGCACCCGCAGCCGGATGCCGGCCGCCTCGCAGCGCTCCTGGGCCAGGGCGCGCAGCCGGGAGTTGGCGGCCACGCCGCCGCCGATCATCAGGTGGTCGACGCCCTCGTCCTTGCAGGCCCGCACCGCCTTGCGGGTCAGCACGTCCACGACCGCCTCCTGGAAGGAGGCCGACACGTCGCGCACCGGCACCTCCTCCCCCGCCGCCCGCTTCGCCTCGATCCAGCGGGCCACGGCCGTCTTCAGGCCGGAGAAGGAGAAGTCGTACGCCGCGTCGCGCGGGCCGGTCAGTCCGCGCGGGAAGGCGATCGCGTTCGGGTCGCCCTCGCGCGCGTACCGGTCGATGACCGGGCCGCCGGGGAAGCCCAGGTCGAGCACGCGGGCGATCTTGTCGAAGGCCTCGCCGGCCGCGTCGTCGATGGTGGCGCCCAGCGGACGGACGTCGGAGGTGATGTCCGTGGAGAGCAGCAGCGAGGAGTGTCCGCCCGAGACCAGCAGGGCCATCGTCGGCTCGGGCAGCGCGCCGTGTTCGAGCTGGTCGACGCAGATGTGCGAGGCGAGGTGGTTGACGCCGTAGAGCGGCTTGCCCAGTGCGTAGGCGTACGCCTTGGCCGCCGAGACGCCGACCAGCAGGGCGCCCGCGAGGCCGGGTCCCGCGGTGACGGCGATGCCGTCGAGGTCGCGGGCGCTCACCCCCGCCTCCTTGAGGGCTCGGTCGATGGTGGGGACCATCGCCTCCAGGTGGGCGCGGCTCGCCACCTCCGGCACGACCCCGCCGAAGCGGGCGTGCTCGTCGACGCTGGACGCGACGGCGTCGGCCAGCAGGGTGGTGCCGCGCACGACACCGACGCCGGTCTCGTCGCAGGAGGTCTCGATCCCGAGGACGAGAGGCTCGTCGCGTGAGTCAGCCATGGTTGTCGGTTCCTCGTTCGGTTCCCGGTACGGAGGTGGAAGGGTCGGTCAGGCGCATCACCAGGGCGTCCACGTTGCCCGGCTGGTAGTAGCCGCGTCTGAAGCCGATGGGCTCGAAGCCGAAGCGCTCGTACAGCCGCTGGGCGCGGGTGTTGTCCACCCGGCACTCGAGGAGCACCTCGGTGCACTCGAAGGCGGTCGCCGCGCGCAGCAGCTCCGTGAGCAGCCGGGCGCCGAGCCCGGTGCCCCAGTGGTCGCGGGCGACGGCGATGGTCTGCACGTCGGCCTGCTCGCCGGAGGTGACCAGGCCCGCGTAGCCGACGACGTGGCCGTCCTCCTCGGCGACGAGGTAGCGCCGGGTCGCCCCGGGGCCGCGCGCGTGCGCCAGTTCGGACCAGAACATCCCCCGGGACCAGGCGTCCTCCGGGAACAGCTCGCGCTCCATGCGGAGCACGGGGTCGATGTCCCACCAGCGCATCTCGCGCAGCACGGCGGGTGCGGGCTCGGCGGTGGCTGGCTCGGTCACTTCGGGGTGACCACCTTGTAGTTCTTGGGGACCTGGGCGTCGGGCCGGCGCAGGTACAGCGGCCGGGGCGCGGGCAGTTCCTCCCCCGCGGCCAGCTTCTCGGCGGTCAGCCGGGCCAGGGCGGCGGCGGACACGTGCTCCGGCTCGTGCGCCCGGGGGAAGGTGTCCGGGTAGAGCAGCGCGCCCGCGCCGACGGCCGGGAGCCCGGCCACCTGCTCGGCGATGTCGGCGGGCCGGTCGACGGCCGGGTCGGTGAGGCGGGTGCGGGAGTCGGCGTACCGCGCCCAGTAGACCTCTTTGCGGCGGGCGTCGGTGGCCACCACGAAGGGGCCCTCCAGGTCGGCGGCGAAGGCGAGGCCGTCCAGCGTGCACACGCCGTGCACGGGCACGCCGAGCGCGAGCCCGAAGGCGTCCGCGGTCATCAGGCCGACGCGCAGCCCCGTGTACGGGCCGGGGCCGGTGCCGGCGACGATGCCGGTGACGGAGTCGAGCCGCAGGCCGGTCTCGGCGAGCACCCGGTCGACGGCGGGCAGCAGCAGCTCACCGTGGCGGCGGGCGTCGACCTGGCTCGACGAGGCGATGACGTCCGTACCGTCGTGCAGTGCGACGGTCACGGCGGGCGTGGCGGTATCCAGAGCGAGCAAGAGCACGCAAACAGCCTACGGCGCCGCACGGCCCCCGTCGGACGCCCTGTGGACAACTCCGGAGACGCCCGTCCCGCACGACCCGTCCGCTCCGTGTCGCACACCGCGTTCACCCGCTCACGTACTGCTACCGTCGCCCGGGGGGGACGGCACGCAGGACGCACAAGTACGACGACGAGGTGGTCGCCCGTGGCAAGCAGCAGCGCCGGTATCGTCACCGGCCTCGTCACGGCCGCCCTCGTGACGATCGGCGTCCTCGCCCACCAGGCGTCCGTCAGCGCCCCTGCCGACCTCGGCCCCGCCCGCGCGACCACCAGTCCCGCCCCGGGCGCCGTCAAGGCACCGCGCGACCGGCGGCACCCGGACGCCCTGCCCGCGGGGTCCGGAACGGGTGAACGGGTGGTGTACTCGGTGGACGACGACCGCGTGTGGCTGGTCGGCCCCGGGAACGAGGTGCGGCGCACCTTCGAGGTCACGCCCAGCACGGTCGATCCGGCGCCGGGCGCCTACACGGTCACCTCCCGGTCCAACCGGGTCACCGGGTCCGACGGCGTCCCGGTCGAGCACGTGGTGCGCTTCACCAGCGCCCAGGGCGTGGCCGTCGGGTTCAGCGCGGCGGTCGACGGCTCGACCGCGAAGCCCGACCCGGACCGGCGCACGGGCGGCATCCGCGAGTCGCGAGCGGACGGCGACGCGATGTGGGAGTTCGCGACGATCGGACGGCCGGTCGTCGTCGTCCGCTGACGGCGCGCGGAACGCACGGGACCGCGAAACGCACGGGACCGCCGAACGCACGGGACCGCGAGACAACACGGGACACGCGGGATCGACGCCCCGCGGGACCCACCGGACCCACGGGGCACGCAGGCGTCAGGCCGCCTCGCGGTGGTCGTGACCGCCGTGCTGTTCGCGGCCGCCGGGACGGTCGCGGACCGGGCGGCGCGTCTCCGGCTCGGGGGCGCTCGGCGGTGTCGAGACCGCCGCCGCGGCGGCACAGGAGGCGAGCAGGTCGCGCATCGACACCCCGGCGGGCGCGGACGCCTGGGGCCCGGGGCGGCCCTGCGGCTGGGCCTGGGACAAGGACGACATGGACGCCTCCTGAAGCTCGGGGGCGGGCGCAGTAAGGCATGCCTAACTACGAGCTGAGTACCATGTGACCACGTGCAAGACCCCCAACGCAATCTTTTGCCGACGCTTTGTCGGAAAATCCGGCGCGGGGGTCCGGTCCGGGAGTCCGGTCCGGGGCTCTGGTCCGGAGTTGCCGTCCGGGACTCTGGTCGGGAGTGGCCGTCCGGGGAGTCCGGTCCGGGGAGTCCGGCCCGGGGGGCGCGCCTGGCGCGGCTCAGCCCGCGAGGACGCTCACGTCGGCCGTGGCCCACCGCTCGCCGAGTCCGGTCACCGTCACGTGCCGCACCTCGTCGGTGGTGTCGCCGACGGCCCGGTCGATGCGGACCCGCAGCCGGTCCTCGGTCAGTTCCTCGACCTTGCCCTCGCCCCACTCGACCACGATGACCGAGTCGGGCAGGGAGACGTCGAGGTCGAGGTCCTCCATCTCGTCCAGGCCGCCGGACAGCCGGTAGGCGTCCACGTGGACGAGCGGCGGTCCGTCCCCGAGCGAGGGGTGCACGCGGGCGATCACGAAGGTCGGGGAGGTGACGGCACCGCGCACGCCGAGGCCCTCGCCGAGGCCGCGCGTCAGGGTCGTCTTGCCCGCGCCCAGCTCCCCGCTGAGCATCACCAGGTCACCGGCGCGCAGCAGTTTGGCGAGCCTGCGGCCCAGTTCCCGCATCTGCTCGGGGGAGGTGACGGTGATCTCGACGTCGGCGGACGGGCCGGAGGAGTGACCGGAGGGCTCAGCCGGGCCCTGCGCTGCTGGTGCTTCCATAACCGTCCACGTTAGCCGCTGCCGGCACCGCGCCCGCGCGGGCGAGCAGATCGGCGAGGCGGTCGGTGACCAGCTCCGGGTGCTCCAGCATCACCAGGTGCCCCGCGTCGGGGACGAGCACCAGTTCCGCGTCCGGCAGCAGGTCGGCGATCGCCTCGCTGTGCTCGCTCGGCGTCACCAGGTCCCGCACCCCGGCCAGGACGAGCACGGGCAGGTCCGCGAAGCGGGCGAGGGCCTCGGTCTTGTCGTGGTCGTTGAAGGCCGGGTAGTACTCGGCGACGACGTCGATCGGGGTCGACTCGATCATCCGCTCGGCGAACCGGGCCACGGCCGGGTCGACGTCCCGGGACGCGAACGAGTACCGCTTGATGATCCCGGCGAACAGGTCGGCCGTCGCCCGCCGCCCCTTCTCCACCAGCTCGGCCCGCTGCCCCAGCGCCTTGAGTACGCCCGGCAGCACCCGCCGCACCGCGTTGACGCCGGCCACCGGCAGTCCGAAGTTGACCTCGCCGAGCCGTCCGGACGACGTGCCGACGAGGGCGACGCCGACGACGCGCTCGCCGATCAGGTCGGGGAAGGCGTCGGCCAGGGCCATCACGGTCATGCCGCCCATGGAGTGCCCGACGAGCACGAGCGGGCCCTCGGGCGCGGCCGCGTCGATGACGGCCTTCAGGTCGCGGCCCAGTTCCTCGATGCTGACCGGCCGGCCGTCCCGCGTCTGGGCCACGCCCCGCCCGGACCGTCCGTGGCTGCGCTGGTCCCAGTGGACGGTGCGGACGACGCCCCTGAGGGCCGCCCGCTGGAAGTGCCAGGAGTCCTGGTTGAGGCAGTAGCCGTGGCTGAAGACGACGGTGACGGGCGCGGGCGCCTTGCGGCCGAACAGCCGCCTGCGGCGCGGGGCGCGGTGGACCTCGGCGTCGATCTCCGGATCGAGGTCGTCGACCTCGTAGTACAGCTCGGTGCCGTCCTCGGCGTACGCGGTGCCGGGGGTGCCGCGCAGTCCGCCGTACGGGCCCGCCGAGTCGAGGGCGAGGCGGGCCTTCCGGCGCATTCCGCGGCCGACGGTGAGCCGCTCTATCGCCACGCCGGCCGCGGCGCCCGCCGCGACCACGCCTATCGCGGCCCCGGCGATGCCGGTCGCCCGGCGCCAGCCGCCCGCGGCGGCCTCGGTGGCGGCCTCCGTGGCGGAGGCGACGGCCGCCGCGACGGCCTCCCCGCTGCTCTCGCTCACGTGCACCGCTCCTCTTCGCCGGGTTCACCGGGCCGCTGTGCGCCACCCGCTGCTCGTCGCCGTTCCACCTGGCCGCGCGCCGGTACGGCCTGTCGCTCGTTCCTGTCACACGGTCTTGTCACGCGGTCTTGTCGCGCGTTCGTGTCACGCGTGCCTGTCGCTTCGTTCCCGTCACTCGTTGACGTAGACGCGCGGAACGCGGGTTCCGATCCGGGTGATGATCTCGTACGCGATGGTGCCCGCCGCCTGGGCCCAGTCCTCGGCGGTGGGTTCGCCCCGGTCGCCGGGACCGAACAGCACGGCCTCGGCGCCCGGTTCGGGCCGGTCACCGCCCAGGTCGACGACGAACTGGTCCATCGCGATCCGCCCCGCGACCGTGCGCCACTTGCCGTCGACCAGGACGGGACCGGTGGAGGAGGCGTGGCGCGGGATGCCGTCCGCGTAGCCGAGCGGGA
This sequence comes from Streptomyces sp. CCM_MD2014, assembly GCF_000772045.1. GTDB lineage: Bacteria > Actinomycetota > Actinomycetes > Streptomycetales > Streptomycetaceae > Streptomyces > Streptomyces salinarius. The sequence continues at coordinate 3,547,203 of NZ_CP009754.1, forward strand.
CGAGGCCGAGGGTGGTGTCGCCGGGGGTGGTGTAGTGGTGCCCGTAGCTGACCCCGTGGCCCCCGGGGACCTGCTTGACCAGGGCCAGGGAGGCGGACAGCGTCATCACGGGGCGCAGCCCGAAGTCGGCCGGGGCGCCGATCTCGGGGCTGGGCGAGACGCCGTACATCGCGATGCCGGGGCGTACGAGGTCGAAGTGGGCGTCGGGAAGGGTGAGGGTGGCGGGCGAGTTGGCGATGTGCCGCACCTCGGGGCGCAGGCCCTGCCGCTCGGCGTACGCCGTCATCTCCCGGAAACGGGTGAGCTGGGCGGCGATGGAGGGGTGGCCGGGCTCGTCGGCGCAGGCGAAGTGGGACCAGAGCCCGGTGACCCGCAGCAGCCCCTCCTCCTCGGCCCGCAGTGCGGCCCCGACCAGCTCTTCCCAGTCCGCGCCGGGCTGGCAGCCGTTCCGGCCGAGGCCGGTGTCGGCCTTCAGCTGTACACGGGCGGGGGCCCCGGCCGCCCGGGCGGCCGCGAGGACCTCCCGCATGGCCCACATCCCGCTGACGGACACGTCGAGACGGGCCTCCACCGCCTCCCGCCAGGGCCCGCCGGGCGTCCACAGCCAGCACATGATCCGTACGTCGTCCGGCAGTCCGGCCTCCGCCGACCGCAGGGCGAGGGCCTCCTGCGGGGTGGCGGTGCCGAGCCAGGTGGCCCCGGCCTCGACGGCGGCGCGGGCGCAGGGAAGGGCGCCGTGGCCGTAGGCGTCCGCCTTGACGACGGCCATGAGAGCCGCCCCGGGGGCCCGTTCGCGCAGGGCGCGGACGTTGGCCCGCAGGGCGGCCAGGTCGATCTCGGCCCGGGCGCGCAGTACCGCGTCCGGCCGAGCAGGTGTCTCGCTCATCTTGCCCCCAGTCTCTCAGAGCACCCGGCGGCCGCCGTCCGACGCCGCCCGGCAATGGCTAGGGTTCCCGGCATGAGCATCATCGGGGTCGGGATCGACGTGGCCGAGGTCGAGCGGTTCGGGGCGTCGCTGGAGCGCACACCGGCCCTGGCGGGGCGGCTCTTCCTGGAGAGCGAGTTGCTGCTGCCCAGCGGTGAGCGCAGGGGCGTCGCCTCGCTGGCCGCCCGCTTCGCGGCGAAGGAGGCGCTGGCCAAGGCGCTAGGGGCACCGGCGGGACTGCTGTGGACGGACGCCGAGGTGTACGTCGAGGACAGCGGGCAGCCCCGGCTGCGGGTGACGGGGACGGTGGCGGCGCGGGCGGCGGAGCTGGGCGTGGCGTCGTGGCACGTGTCCCTGAGCCACGACGCGGGGATCGCGTCGGCGGTGGTGATCGCGGAGGGGTAGGGGCGTTCGGCGGACCGGGCCGCGGCGGGCCCGTCGTCGGCGTCGAGGGGGATCGCGGCCCGGAGCCGTCCACGGGCACGGCGGACGAGGGCGGCGGAGAGGCGCGACGGCCGTGGCGCGGAAGGCCCGGCGGCGGGGAGGCGCGACGGACACGGCACCGGAAACCCGGCAGCGAAGAAGCACGGGAGGCGGGAGCGGCGGAGGCGCGGCGGTAATCCCGTGGCCGGACGGGTCGGTCCCATGGCGCCAGGCGCCCCGGCCCCGTGGCGGCCAGGCACCCGGGCCCGTGGCCGGGCGAGCCGGGCCTGTGACCGCGGTGCGGGCACGGCCAGGCACCCGGGCGCGCGGCCGGGCGAGCCGGGCCCGTGACCGCGGTGTGGGCCGCCGTACCGTGGCCCGGTCCCGCAGCCTCGGTGCGGTCAGTCGGCGGTCGGGCGGACCCGGATGTGCATGTGTTCGCCCTGGGCGCCGTAGAGGGCGATCCACTCCACGGGCTGGTCCCCGGCGTTGGCGATGCCGTGCGGGACGCGGGTGTCGAACTCCGCCGTCTCCCCCGCCGTCAGGACGAGGTCGTGCTCGCCGAGGGCGAGGAGGAGGCGGCCGGAGAGGACGTAGAGCCACTCGTGGCCCTCGTGCGAGCCCTGCGCCGGGCGAGGGGTCCACTCGTTCCGCGGGGTGGCCGGGGCGGGGAGGATCTGCTTGTAGGCGTGCAGACCGTCGTTCGGGTTGCGGGTGAGCGGGACCCACGTCTGTCCGTGCCGGGTGAAGGGGCGGGGATGGACACGGGGGTCGCCGGTCCGCGAGCCGACGAGTTCGTCCAGGGGCAGCCGGTGCGCCCGGGCCAGCGGCAGCAGGTGCCGCAGCCCCGGCTCGCGCTGCCCCGACTCCAGCCGGGACAGGGTGCTCACGGAGATGCCGGTGACGGCGGCGAGCTGGGCCAGGGTGAGCCCGCGGGCCCGCCGGATGGCGCGCAGGCGGGCCCCGAGCGAGGTCATCACCTGTGCCGTCTCGTCGTCACCGCCGGTCATGGGACCACTGTCCCCCATCGCGCACCCCGGAGGGGACTGCGGGCCGGGGACCGTGCGTGTTCCCGGCGTACGGGGAAGACTCGACGGCATGCGGACTGCGTACAGCGTGGAAACGGTCAGGAACGCCGAACGGGAGCTGATGGCACGGCTGCCGGAGGGGGCGCTGATGCAACGGGCCGCGGCCGGGCTGGCCGCCGCCTGCGCCGAGGTGCTGGGCCGGGTGGCCGGACGGGTCTACGGCAGCCGGGTGGTGCTGCTGGTCGGCAGCGGCGACAACGGCGGCGACGCCCTGTACGCGGGCGCGCGGCTGGCCCGGCGGGGCGCGGGCGTGACGGCGGTGCTGCTCGCGCCGGAGCGGGCGCACGGCGGCGGGCTGGCGGCACTGCGCCGGGCGGGCGGGCGGACGCTGGACGCCGGGGCGGCCTCGGCCGCGGTGACGGAACGGATCGCGCGGGCCGACCTGGTCCTCGACGGCATCGTCGGGATCGGCGGGATCGGCGGCAAGGGCGGCCTGCGGAAGGAGGCCGTACCGCTGGCGGACGCGGCCGCGCGCTCCCGGGCCGCCGTGGTCGCCGTCGACCTGCCGAGCGGCGTCGACGCGGACACCGGCCGGGTCCCGGGGGACGTGGTGCGGGCCGACCTGACGGTGACGTTCGGGGCGCACAAGCCGGGGCTGCTGATCGACCCGGCGCGGGAGTACGCCGGGTCGGTGCGGCTGGTGGACATCGGCCTGCCCCTGCCCCGGGAAGGGGCGGAACTGGAGGCGTTGCAGCACGCGGACGTGGCCCGGCTGCTGCCGGTGCCGACGGCCGAGAGCGACAAGTACCGGCGCGGGGTCGTGGGCATCGCGGCCGGCTCGGCCCGCTATCCGGGGGCGGCCGTGCTCGCCGTCGCGGGCGCGCTGCGGGGCGGGGCCGGGGCGGTGCGGTACGTCGGGCCGGCGGGGGACGCGGTGATCGCCCGTTTCCCGGAGACGCTCGTGTCCGACCGGGGGCCGCAGCGGGCGGGGCGGGTGCAGGCGTGGGTGGTCGGACCGGGCGCCGGTGACGACGCGGCGACGGTGGCCCAGGTGCTGGCGGCCGAGGTGCCGGTGCTGATCGACGCGGACGGGCTGCGGCTGGCCGAGGCGGACGCAGTGCGGGCGCGCAGGGCACCGACGCTGATGACCCCGCACGCCGGGGAGGCGGCGGCGCTGCTCGGGGTGGCCCGTGCGGAGGTCGAGGGGGACCGGCTGGCCTCGGTGCGCGAACTGGCGGCGCGGTACGGCGCGACGGTGCTGCTGAAGGGCTCGACGACGCTGGTGGCCAGTGCGCGGGGCGGTCCCGTCCGGGTCAACGCGACGGGGACCTCGTGGCTCGCCACGGCCGGCAGCGGGGACGTGCTGTCCGGCCTGGCGGGCTCACTGCTGGCGGCGGGCCTGTCGGCGGTGGACGCGGGGAGCGCGGGCGCCTACCTCCACGGCCTCGCGGGCCGCTTCGCGGCACAGGGCGCACCGGCGGGGGCGCATGACGTGGCGGAGGCGATCCCACGGGCCTGGCGGGACGTGCGGGGGGAGTGAAACCGCGGGCCCGGGTGCGGGTCTCGCCGGTACGGTGAGCCCATGACCGCCGCACCGGCCCCGGAGCCGGCCCTCCCGGACCTCGACGCGCTCCCCAGGGCGGAGTTCGCGTTCCCCGGTCCGCTGCGCGACCGGCTGGTCGCCGCGGTCCTCGACGGTTCGAAGACCTCGACGACGGGCCTGGTCGCCGACTACGAGCACGCCGGCGACCCGCTGCCCCGGCCCGGGCACCGTGAGGTGGTCGTCGACTCCTCCGGCCGCCCGGTCGCCGTCATCGAGGTGACGCAGGTGCGCGTCGTCCCGCTGGCCGAGGTGGACCTCGCCCACGCGGTCGACGAGGGCGAGGGACACACGAGCGTGGCCGAGTGGCGCGCCGACCACGAGCGGTTCTGGCACGGCGAGGAGATGCGCGCGGCGCTGGGCGACCCGGACTTCACGGTGGACGACACGACACCGGCGGTCCTGGAACGCTTCCGGGTCGTCACCGTGCTGCCCGGCACCGTCGGCTGACGGCCCCTCCGGGGCTACTCCACCGTCACCGACTTCGCCAGGTTGCGCGGCTGGTCCACCTCGTTGCCGCGGGCCGTCGCCAGCTCGCAGGCGAAGACCTGCAACGGCACCGTCGCCACCAGGGGCTGGAGCAGCGTCGGGGTGACCGGGACGCGGACGAGGTGGTCGGCGTAGGGGACGACCGCCTCGTCGCCCTCCTCGGCGATGACGATGGTGCGGGCGCCGCGGGCGCGGATCTCCTGGATGTTGGACACGATCTTGTCGTGCAGGACCGAGCGGCCGCGCGGGGACGGCACCACGACCACGACCGGCAGGTCCTCCTCGATGAGCGCGATCGGTCCGTGCTTCAGCTCGCCCGCCGCGAAGCCCTCGGCGTGCATGTACGCCAGCTCCTTCAGCTTGAGGGCACCTTCGAGGGCGACGGGGTGGCCGACGTGCCGGCCGAGGAAGAGCACCGTGTCCTTGCCGGCGAGGGAGCGGGCCAGCTCCCGTACGGGGTCCATGGTGTCCAGCACCCGTTCGACGGCGCCGGAGATGCCGGACAGGTCGCGGACGACGTCGCGGATCTCGTCGCCGTACTTCGTGCCGCGCACCTGGGCCAGGTAGAGGGCGACCAGGTAGCAGGCGACGAGCTGGGTGAGGAAGGCCTTGGTGGAGGCGACGGCGACCTCGGGGCCCGCGTGGGTGTAGAGCACGGCGTCGGACTCGCGGGGGATGGTCGAGCCGTTGGTGTTGCAGATGGCGAGGACCCGGGCGCCCTGTTCGCGGGCGTGGCGCAGGGCCATCAGGGTGTCCATGGTCTCGCCGGACTGGGAGATGGCGACGACCAGGGTCTGCTGGTCGAGGATCGGGTCGCGGTAGCGGAACTCGCTGGCCAGCTCCACCTCGCAGGGGATCCGCGTCCAGTGCTCGATGGCGTACTTGGCGATCAGCCCGGCGTGGAAGGCGGTGCCGCAGGCGACGACGACGACCTTGCCGACCTCCCGGAGCACCTCGGCGGGGATGCGCACCTCGTCCAGGCTCAGCGTGCCGGAGGCGTCGATGCGGCCGAGGAGGGTGTCGGCGACGGCCTTCGGCTGCTCGGCGATCTCCTTGAGCATGAAGGAGGCGTAACCGGCCTTCTCGGCGGCCGAGGCGTCCCAGTCGACGTGGTAGGAGCGGACGTCGGCCGGGGTGCCGTCGAAGGCGGTGACGGTGACGCCGTCCCGGCGCAGTTCGACGACCTGGTCCTGGCCCAGTTCGACGGCGTCCCGGGTGTGGGCGATGAAGGCCGCGACGTCCGAGGCGAGGAAGTACTCGCCCTCCCCCACACCCACCACGAGAGGCGAGTTGCGGCGGGCGCCCACCACCACGTCCGGAGCGTCCGCGTGCACCGCGACCAGTGTGAACGCGCCTTCCAGCCGCCCGCAGACCAGCCGCATCGCCTCGGCGAGATCGGCGCAGGCGGAGTACTCCTCGGCGAGCAGATGGGCGACGACCTCGGTGTCGGTCTCCGAGCCCAGCACGTGACCGCGCTCCGCCAGCTCGGCCCGCAGCGGCGCGAAGTTCTCGATGATGCCGTTGTGGACCACGGCGACCCGGCCCGCGTTGTCGAGGTGCGGGTGGGCGTTGGCGTCGGTGGGGCCGCCGTGGGTGGCCCAGCGGGTGTGGCCGATGCCGGTGGCGGCGGACGGCAGCGGGTGCTCGGACAGTTCCTTGTCGAGGTTGACGAGCTTGCCGGCCCGCTTGGCGGTGGCGAGGCCCCCGTCCGCGAGCACGGCGACGCCCGCCGAGTCGTATCCCCGGTACTCGAGCCGCTTCAGGCCGGCCATGACGACGTCGAGTGCCGACTGAGGCCCTACGTATCCCACGATTCCGCACATACGCGGCAGCCTACGAGCAAGATCGGCGGTAAAGCGATCCAGAAGGGGCCATTCTGTGCCCGAAATCGGAAATTCCCACCGGGGTACGAACACCGCCCGCCCGACTCCGGTGTCTCAGCCGAGCTTGGCGACCTGGGCGTCGACGACGTCCGAGGGGACCTCGAAGTCCGCGCCGGTCATCATCGCGGAGAGGTTGACCACGCTGAAGGTGGCGAGGCTGGAGCCCTTGCGGACCGCGACCAGCTTCATGAGCCCGCTGCCGTCCCCACCGGTGGCCACTCCGACGTTGACGGTGAGCCCCTCGTCACCGGCCTTGAGGCGGTCCACGCCCCTCACCTCGGTGATCCGCATCCTGTCGCCGCCCACGGTGGTCTCGAAGCCGCCCGCGCACTTCTCGACGGCCGTCTTCAGCCCCGCCATCGCCTGCTCGGCGCCGCCGTCCGCGTAGGAGGCGACGTTCAGCAGGATCTTGTTCACGTCGACGTCGGTCATGTCCTGACCGTCCGGGCCCTTGCTCTCGGAGGGCGACTCCGTCTGCCCCTGCCAGGAGCGCTGCACGTCCGCCGCCGGCTCGCCCTGGGCCAGGGCACCCTGGACGTGGACGAGCGGCAGACAGGCCTTGTCGTCCGTCGAGATCTCGCTCTTGGCCACCTTGTCGTCCGCCGACAGCTCGGTGGCGACCTCGCCGTTCTTCACGTCGGCCTGGGCGAGGGCGACCTTCTCCAGCTCGGCGGCGGTCAGCGCCTTGCCCGCGGGGGCGGACTGGCCGGCGCCGCCCGCCGGGGCGGACTGCTCCGCCTTCGCCTTGCCGTCACCGGCCGCGCCGTCGTCGTCGGAGGAGCCGCCGCAGGCGGTGGCGAGCAGGGCCAGGGCGGCGGCGGACGCCGCGAGGGCGGTACGGCGGACAGCGGTCGAACTCACGTCGGCACTCTTTCGTGGATGCGCGCGAGGACGTGGCCGAGTCGGGCCACGTCCGATCGCGTCGGAGTCTGGGGAGTCGCGTCGACAACGGCGTTCGGATCCGGTCGACTTTGCCCGCACCTTACCTACGGCAATCGCACGTACGATCGAAACAGGCCACCCGAGACCCGACCGTGATCTCGCCGGGGCGTGACACACCCCACCTGCCGCCCCGTTCGTACTCCGTTAACAATGGACTGTGATCTCTCCGGTCCCCTCGATATCCCGGAGCGCCCACCGGCAGCGGCCGGAGGCGACTCCCTACGTCGACCTCACCCGCCCCGAGTGGAGCGCGCTGCGCGACAAGACGCCGCTGCCGCTGACCGCCGAGGAGGTCGAGAAGCTGCGCGGCCTCGGCGACGTCATCGACCTCGACGAGGTGCGGGACATCTACCTCCCGCTCTCCCGGCTGCTCAACCTCTACGTCGGCGCCACCGACGGCCTGCGCGGTGCGCTCAACACCTTCCTCGGCGAGCAGGGCTCCCAGTCCGGCACCCCCTTCGTCATAGGGGTCGCCGGCTCGGTCGCGGTCGGCAAGTCCACCGTCGCCCGCCTGCTCCAGGCGCTGTTGTCGCGCTGGCCCGAGCACCCGCGCGTGGAGCTGGTCACCACGGACGGCTTCCTGCTGCCGACGCGGGAGCTGGAGGCACGCGGCCTGATGTCGCGGAAAGGTTTCCCCGAGTCGTACGACCGCCGGGCGCTGACCCGGTTCGTCGCCGACATCAAGGCGGGCAAGGCGGAGGTGACCGCGCCGGTCTACTCCCACCTCATCTACGACATCGTCCCGGACCAGCGGCTCGTGGTGCGCCGCCCCGACATCCTGATCGTCGAGGGCCTGAACGTGCTCCAGCCCGCGCTGCCCGGCAAGGACGGCCGCACCAGGGTCGGACTCGCCGACTACTTCGACTTCAGCGTGTACGTCGACGCGCGCACCGAGGACATCGAGCGCTGGTACCTCAACCGCTTCCGCAAGCTGCGCGCCACCGCCTTCCAGAACCCGTCCTCGTACTTCCGCAAGTACACGCAGGTGTCGGAGGAGGAGGCCCTCGACTACGCCCGCACCACCTGGCGGACCATCAACAAGCCCAACCTGGTGGAGAACGTGGCGCCCACCCGGGGCCGGGCCACCCTGGTGCTGCGCAAGGGCCCCGACCACAAGGTGCAGCGCCTGAGCCTGCGCAAGCTGTGAGCCCGGCCGTCCGCGCCGGTCGGGGAGCGGGGCCGCAGGTGAGTTCCCCGACCGGGTCGGTGAACGAGTCCTCGACGGCCTGCCGGAGCTCCGGATCCGCTCCGGGCGTGCTCTCGGGGCGCGGGCGGGGCGTGTCGAGCGCCTCCGGTGGGGAGACCGATGATCACGGACCGGTGGCGGTGAGGCCGCTGCCGTCGCACCGATCGGACGCGCCGCCCCGCATCGCTACGCTGCCGCCATGCTGCATCTGCGCCTGATCACCCCGGCCGACCGCACCGACGAGGTGGTCCGCATGATCGACCGTACGGTCGGCACCACCCACCTCGTCGTCCTGCCGGGCGCCGCCCGCGAACCCGAGGGCGACGTCGTCATGTGCGACGTGGCCCGCGAGGCCGGTGACGAACTCATCAACCGCCTGCGGGCGTTGGACCTCGAAAGCTGCGGCGCCATCACCGCCGAGAACATCGACCTGTCGCTGTCCGAGCGCGCCGACCGGGCGGAGCGGGACGCGCCCGGCGAGGCCGCCGACGCCGTGCTGTGGGAGCAGTTGGAGGAGGCGACCCACGAGGAGTCGACGCTCTCCATCACCTACGTCGCCTTCATCACGCTGGCCACGATGATCGCGGCCTGCGGTGTGGTCCTCGACAACGCGATCCTGATCGTGGGCGCGATGGCGGTCGGCCCCGAGTTCGGCCCCCTCGCCGGGATCTGCACGGCGATCGTCCAGAAGGCGCCGCGCCTCGCCCTGCGCTCCCTGATCGCCCTGCTGGTGGGCTTCGCGGTGGCGATGGCGGTGACGGTGGGCTTCAGCTGGATCATGGACGCGTTCGGCCTGTTCAGCGAGGGCCGGCTGGAGGGCGACCGGCCCAACACCGGTTTCGTCTACGCCCCGGACGCCTTCTCCTTCGTGGTGGCGATCCTCGCCGGTATCGCGGGCACGCTGTCCCTCACCTCGGCGAAGTCCGGCGCCCTGGTGGGCGTGGCCATCTCGGTCACCACGGTCCCGGCCGCCGCGAACGCGGCCGTGGCCCTGAGCTTCGGCGACACGAAGCAGACGGTGGGCTCCACCGAACAACTCCTGCTCAACCTGGCAGGGATCGTGGTCGCCGGAACCCTCACGTTGCTGACCCAGAAGGCTTTGTGGTCAACCCAACGCAACCGACTGACCAAACCCGACAACGCCGGGTGAGGTCACCGGCCCAGGGGCGCGGGGCTGTGTCGGTTTGCGGCTCCGCCGCGCGGGCGCGACCAGCCACGACGGCGCCGCACCCCGCATCACGCAGAACCCCCCACCCCGAACCCGGCACCGAGAACTAACCGAGCGCAGACTTCACCGAATCGGCCAGCCGCCCCGCCACAGCCCGAGCCTGCTCGATATCCGCCGCCTCCACCATCACCCGCACAAGAGGCTCCGTCCCCGAGGGACGCAGCAGCACCCGCCCGGTGCTGCCGAGCTCCCGCTCCGCCTCGGCCACCGCTGCGGCCAGCTCGGCAGAGGTGCTCACCCGCGACTTGTCCACGTCCGGCACATTGACCAGCACCTGCGGCAGCCGCTCCATCACGGACGCGAGGTCCCGCAGCGTACGGCCGGTCTGCGCGACCCGCGCCGCCAGCATCAGGCCGGTCAGCGTGCCGTCGCCGGTCGTGGCGTGGTCGAGGATGATGACGTGGCCGGACTGCTCGCCGCCCAGGGCGTAGCCGTGCTCCTTCATCTCCTCCAGGACGTACCGGTCGCCGACCGACGTCGCCACGAACCGGATGCCCTCGCGCTCCATGGCGAGCTTGAAGCCCAGGTTGGACATGACGGTCGCGACGACGGTGTCCGAGCGCAGCGCCTCCCGCTCCCGCATCGCGAGCGCGAGCACGGCGAGGATCTGGTCGCCGTCGACCTCCGCACCGGTGTGGTCCACGGCCAGGCAGCGGTCCGCGTCGCCGTCGTGGGCGATGCCGAGGTCGGCGCCGTGCTCGACGACGGCGGCCTTGAGCAGGTCGAGGTGGGTGGAGCCGCAGCCGTCGTTGATGTTGAGGCCGTCGGGCACCGCGCCGATGGTGACCAGTTCGGCGCCGGCCCGCGCGAACGCCTCCGGGGAGACCCGGGAGGCCGCGCCGTGCGCCTCGTCGAGGACGATCTTCAGTCCGTCGAGGCGGTTCGGCAGGACGCCGACGAGGTGGGCGACGTACTGGTCGAGCCCCTCGTCGTAGTCGCGGACGCGGCCGACGCCGGCGCCGGTCGGGCGGTCCCAGGGGGCGCCGGTGCGGTGCTCGGCGTAGACGGCCTCGATGCGGTCCTCCAGCTCGTCGGCGAGCTTGTGGCCGCCGCGGGCGAAGAACTTGATGCCGTTGTCGGGCATGGCGTTGTGGCTGGCGGAGAGCATCACGCCGAGGTCGGCGCCGAGCGCGCCGGTGAGGTGGGCGACCGCGGGCGTCGGCAGCACACCGACCCGCAGCACGTCCACGCCGGCGCTGGCCAGGCCCGCGACCACGGCGGCCTCCAGGAACTCCCCGGAGGCGCGCGGGTCCCGGCCGACCACCGCGGTCGCGCGGTGCCCGGCGAAGGTGCCCGCCTCGGCCAGTACGTGCGCCGCGGCGACGGAGAGGCCGAGCGCCAGCTCGGCCGTCAGATCCGCGTTGGCGACACCGCGCACACCGTCCGTGCCGAAGAGTCGTCCCACTTGTCCTCCTGAGGAAACGTCAATTCCGGAAGCGGCTGGCGATGAGTGCGGCCCACGCAGCGGCCCACGCAGTCGGCTCCCGAAGGCCCGGGCGCGCGGCGCCCGACCATCGATCACATAAGCCTTAGAACGTCTTGTGCCGTTATACGCCCAACGGCAGGGATAAACGAATGCCCCGGCAGCACAGTGGCGTGCCGCCGGGGCGTTCGGAGTACAGCCGGACCAGCCGGTACGACTTAGCGCTTGCTGTACTGCGGAGCCTTGCGGGCCTTCTTCAGACCGGCCTTCTTCCGCTCGACCGCACGGTCGTCACGGGTCAGGTAACCGGCCTTCTTGAGGGGGCCGCGGTTGTTGTCGACGTCGGCCTCGTTCAGCGCACGCGCGACACCGAGACGGAGCGCACCGGCCTGGCCGGAGACGCCGCCGCCCGAGATGCGGGCGATGACGTCGTAACGGTTGTCCAGCTCGAGCACCTTGAAGGGCTCGTTGACTTCCTGCTGGTGCACCTTGTTCGGGAAGTAGTCCTCGAGCGTACGCCCGTTGACCTTCCACTTGCCGGTGCCCGGGACGATCCGGACACGGGCGATGGCGTTCTTGCGGCGGCCCAGGCCGGCGGCCGGCTGGGGCTCGCCGAACGCGGAGGCCAGGGACTCCGAGGTGTACTCGCCCTCGACGGGGACCTCGGACTCGGTGGTGTAGCTGTCGATGTCAAGCTCTTCGAGCGGCTGCTCGGCAGTGGTCTCGGCCACGATGCTCCTCAGATTCTCTTCAGTCTTAGGGGGTGGCCGGACTTACTGCGCGACCTGGGTGATCTCGAACGGCTGCGGCTGCTGCGCGCCGTGCGGGTGCTGGTCACCCTTGTAGACCTTCAGCTTCGAGAGCATCTGACGGCCCAGGGAGTTCTTCGGGAGCATGCCCTTGACGGCCTTCTCGATGGCCTTCTCCGGGTTCTTGTCGAGCAGCTCGTCGTAGCGCACGGAGCGCAGACCGCCCGGGTAGCCGGAGTGGCGGTACGCCATCTTCTGGGTCCGCTTGTTGCCGGAGAGGTGCACCTTGTCGGCGTTGATGATGATGACGAAGTCACCAGCGTCGACGTGCGGCGCGTAGATCGGCTTGTGCTTGCCGCGCAGCAGCGTGGCAGCGGTGGTGGCGAGACGACCCAGGACGACGTCCTGAGCGTCGATGACGTGCCACTGGCGCGTCACATCGCCGGGCTTGGGGCTGTACGTACGCACGGTTCGTAGCCTTCGCTTCTTCAGTGAGTGGTCCTGACATGGTCACCGAAGACGATCACGACAGCCCTGACCGCACCGCGGTGACGCAAACCGCGTGCAGGTCGCTGGTCATCGGTCCCGGTGGACCGGTGTAAGGGCCCCTCACGTGAGAATGAGCAAGCCAATACACATACAGCTGTGCAGAATACCCGGGCCCCGGCGGCCCGGTCAAAACGGGGCCGCGGGGGCGCGCTCGGGCTCCGGCGCCCGGCCCGGCGGCACCCGTCCCCCGGCCCCCGCCGCGGCGGCCCCGGCCTGCCGGGCGACCGTCACCGCCAGCACACAGAGCGTGAACGCGTCCCGGAAGGCCCGCCGCCGCTCCCCCTCCAGCCAGGGCCAGGTCAGCCCCGGCACCTGGGGCACCAGGGCGATCCAGAACCACACCCCGCGGGCCACCGACCCGGCGTACGGCAGCCCGGCGAGCAGCAGCGGCAGGGCGACCAGGAGGTAGTGGTCGTAGGACGGCCGGGAGACCAGGAACGCCGAGAGCATCAGCCCCGCGCCGGTCTCCGCCAGCCGCAGCGGCCCGGGGTCGGCGCGCCGCCAGCGCCGGTACGCGCAGAGCACTCCGGCGCACGCGGCGGCCACCGCGAGCCCCTGCGCGAGCGCCGACGGCACCCCGAGCCGGGGCAGCACGGCCGCCGGGGAGGCCTCGTAAAGACGGACGAAGCCGTCGTCGCCGTGCAGCAGGAAGGGCAGGGTGCGGGTGAAGAAGCCCGCCGGGTCGGGCATCGCCAGCGCCGCCGCGGCGGAGGCCAGCGCGGGCACCAGAACGGCGGCGGCCAGTGCCCGCCACCGCCCGGCGAAGAGGAAGAGCAGGACGACCGGCGCGAGCAGCGGCTTGAGCGCCACGGCCGCGCCGATGACGGCCCCCGCCCCGGTCCAGCGCCCCCGGCTCGCCAGCAGCAGGGCCAGCGGCAGCGCCACCGCCGCCGTCACCGTCCAGTTGCCGAGCCGCACCAGGTGACCGAAGGGCGCGAAGCCCAGCGCGAGCCCGGTCAGCCCGAGGGCCGCGAGCCGGCTGCCCAGCGGCACCCGGTGCAGCAGCAGCGCGCAGGCCCAGGCCAGCGCCAGCAAGGCCGTCACCGCGCATGGCACCAGCACCCGCAGGACGGCCCCGGGCAGCAGCGCCTGCGGGACGGCGGCCAGGACGGCACTCGGCAGATAGAGGAAGTGCGGATCGTCGTACGGGGAGCCGCCGGCCAGCCAGGTCCGGGCGGCCCGCACGACGATCGCGTTGTCCATCCCGCCGTCCGGGGCCGCCCGCGCCGCGTGCGCGGCGGACGCCGCCAGCACCGTCGCGAGCACCGCCCACAGATGCCCTCGCGCCGGCCGTACCAACCACCCGGAGATGTCGCTTTTGCCCGTCCGCATGGACGGAACGCTAGGCCCTGCGGCCCCCAAGTCCCGGCACCAGCACGCCCATAGGCCCGTCTAAGATGCCGCCCATGAGCTTTGGGCAGGGGGGACCTCAGTCGCAGTGGGATCCCTGGACACCGCAATCGCAGCAGCGGCCGCAGCAACCGCAGGCGCAGCAGCCCTGGAACAGCGGGAACAGTGACAACACCCCGGACTGGGCCGCCCTCGCCGAGGCCTCCGAGGCCCGTGCCAAGCGGCGCCGGCTGCTCTTCATCGGCGGCGGCGCGCTGGCCACCGTGGTGATAGCCGGGGCCGTCGCGGTGGCCGTCGTCTCGGCGAACGGCTCCGGCCAGGCCTCCGACGGCCCGTCCTCGCAGCTCCCCTCGACGGCGGACATACCCAGCGCCACGGCCACCCAGCCGTCCTTCGCCCCGACCAGCGCCCCGCCGCCGCTGGACCCGAAGGACTTCGTCTCCAGCGCCAAGAAGGACAAGGCCCCGCTCAGCCCGGACCTGCTCTTCCCCGGCACCCAACTGACCATGGGCGAGACGGTGTACAAGAAGGGCCCGACGGCCGACACCCGCACCTGCGGCTCCGCCGCCCAGGGCACCCTGCCGAAGGTCCTCGACGCCAACAAGTGCACGCGCCTGCTCCGCGTCACCTACACCAAGGGCGACACCGCCGTGACGGTCGGCGTGGCCGTCTTCGACACGGAGGCACAGGCGTCGAAGGCGAAGAAGGACGCCGACAAGGAGAGCATCGTGCGCTCCCTGTCCGGCGGCGGCGTCAAGTCCTTCTGCACCGGCGCCATCTGCCGTTCCACCACCAACTCCTACGGCCGCTACGCCTACTTCACCGTCGCCGGTTTCACCAGCGGCGAGAACGTCACGGAGAAGTCCACCGGCGTGTTCCGGGCCGGTGACGACCTGGCCGAGTTCGCCTTCCGGCAGATCCGCCGGCGCGGCGAGGCCCAGGCATCGGCGGCGGCGGAGGGCTGACGGCCGGCCTCAGCAGCAGCCGGCCCCCGGCAGCGACCGCTTGTTGCGCGCCTCCTTGTTCCGGGCCGCCAGCAGCTCGTCGGCCGGGTAGCCGACCTCCTCCAGGGTCAGCCCGTGCGGCCGCACGACGTGCACGGCGGAATCCCGTACGCCCGCGGCGAGCACCTTCGCCGGCCAGTCGGGCGTGCGGTGCCCGTCGCCGACGAACAGCAGCGCCCCGATGAGGGAGCGCACCATGTTGTGGCAGAAGGCGTCGGCCCGCACGGTCGCGGTGACGATCCCGTCCTCGCCCCGCACGAGACTCAGTTCCTGCAGCGTCCGGATCGTGGTGGCCCCCTCCCGCTTCTTGCAGTAGGCGGCGAAGTCGTGCTCCCCCAGCAGTCCGCGGGCGGCCTCGTTCATGGCGTCCACGTCGAGGGGCCAGTCGTGCCACAGCACGTGCCCGCGCAGCAGCGGGTCGACACCGCCGGGGTTGTCGGTGACCCGGTAGGCGTAGCGCCGCCAGATCGCCGAGAACCGCGCGTTGAAGCCGCTCGGTGCCTCCCTGAGCGCCCACACCCGCACGTCCCTGGGCAGCCTCCCGGCGAGCCGCTTGAGCAGCTTCACGTGGTGCTCGGCCCACACCTCGCGCGGCAGATCGACGTGCGCGACCTGCCCCCGCGCGTGCACCCCGGCGTCGGTCCGCCCCGCCACGGTCAGCTCGTACGTCTCCCGCGACCGGGTGACCGTCCGCAACGCGTCCTCGATCTCCCCCTGCACGGTCCGCCGCCCCCCGGCCTGCTTGGCCCACCCGGAGAACTCGGCCCCGTCATAGGAGAGATCGAGACGGACACGGACATGACCGGGCTGCACTTCGTCACTCACCCAGAAATCCTCTCACCCACACGAAAGCGGGCCCGCCCCTCGAAAGGAACGGACCCGCCAACGCCCTGCTTTCAAGGGGCGCGGGGAACTGCGCGACAAGCCACGACGAACCCGCAGCCGCCGACGCACAGCCCCCGGCAGACGCTTACGCGTCCTTGGACTCCTCGGCCGCAGCCTCGTCGTCACCCTTGGTCGTGTCGACCTTGGCCTCGGCAGCCTCGGCGGAGCCCTCGGCGTCCTTGGCGGCACGCTTCGTCGCGGCCTCGGCCTCACCGGTGGCCTGCTGCGCCACGGTCAGCGCCTCGACCAGCTCGATGACGGCCATGGGCGCGTTGTCGCCACGGCGGTTACCGATCTTGGTGATCCGGGTGTAGCCACCGGGACGGTTCTCGTAGCGCGGGCCGATCTCGGTGAAGAGCGTGTGGACGACGCTCTTGTCCGTGATCACCTGGAGCACCTGACGGCGGTTGTGAAGGTCGCCCTTCTTCGCCTTGGTGACCAGACGCTCGGCGTACGGACGCAGCTTGCGCGCCTTCGCCTCGGTGGTCGTGATCTTGCCGTGCTCGAAGAGCGACTTCGCGAGGTTCGCGAGGAGCAGCTTCTCGTGCGCGGCGCTGCCGCCCAGACGGGCACCCTTGGTGGGCTTCGGCATGATGTTTCTCCTAGGTGTCTGCCCCGGCCGTATCAGGTACCGGAGTCAGTATCCGAGCAGGCGGCCGCCTGTCGGAGATCCGGGGCGCCTTTTCCCGCGCCCCGGAAGGCCCGCGCCCCAAAAGGGGCGCGGGGAACTGCACGACCGGCCGCAGCCGGCCGGCAGCCGATAACGAACCGTCGAACCCGAGTACTCAGTACTGCTCGGTCTCGACGAAGCCCGCGTCCGCGTCGTCGTCCGCGCCGAACGCGTCCGCCGCGGCGGTCGGGTCGAACCCGGGAGGCGAGTCCTTGAGCGCCAGGCCCATGCCCGCGAGCTTGGCCTTGACCTCGTCGATCGACTTCGCGCCGAAGTTGCGGATGTCGAGCAGGTCCGCCTCGGAACGGGCCACGAGCTCACCCACGGAGTGGATGCCCTCGCGCTTGAGGCAGTTGTACGACCGAACGGTGAGCTCCAGCTCCTCGATCGGCAGCGCCAGGTCGGCGGCCAGCGCGGCGTCCGTCGGGGACGGACCCATGTCGATGCCCTCGGCGTCGATGTTCAGCTCGCGGGCGAGACCGAACAGCTCGACCAGGGTCTTGCCGGCGGAAGCCATGGCGTCGCGGGGACGCATGGCCTGCTTGGTCTCGACGTCGACGATCAGCTTGTCGAAGTCGGTGCGCTGCTCGACACGCGTGGCCTCGACCTTGTACGTGACCTTGAGAACCGGCGAGTAGATCGAGTCGACCGGGATACGGCCGATCTCCTGGCCCACCTGCTTGTTCTGCACGGCGGAGACGTAGCCGCGACCGCGCTCGACGGTCAGCTCCATCTCCAGCTTGCCCTTGGCGTTGAGCGTGGCCAGGACGAGGTCGGGGTTGTGCACCTCGACACCGGCCGGGGGCGCGATGTCGGCGGCGGTGACCAGACCCGGGCCCTGCTTGCGCAGGTACATCACGACGGGCTCGTCGTGCTCCGAGGAGACGACCAGCTGCTTGATGTTGAGGATCAGGTCGGTGACGTCCTCCTTGACGCCCGGCACGGTGGTGAACTCGTGCAGGACACCGTCGATGCGGATGCTGGTGACAGCAGCGCCGGGGATCGACGAGAGGAGGGTGCGGCGGAGGGAGTTGCCGAGGGTGTAGCCGAAGCCCGGCTCCAGCGGCTCGATGACGAACCGGGAGCGGAACTCGTCGACGACCTCTTCGGTCAACGAGGGACGCTGAGCGATCAGCATGTGGTGATCCTTCAGTCAGGGGCGCCCGCTATTTGACGCCCGACTAGTACTGCAAGGGTACGGGCGATACGACCCGAAAGAGCCGTACCGCCCGGAAAACCCTGGTGAAGCGCTGAAGCGAGATCAGACGCGACGACGCTTCGGCGGACGGCAGCCGTTGTGCGGGGTGGGCGTGACGTCCTGGATGGAGCCGACCTCGAGGCCGGTCGCCTGCAGGGAGCGGATGGCGGTCTCACGACCGGAACCCGGGCCCTTGACGAAGACGTCGACCTTGCGCATGCCGTGCTCCTGCGCGCGACGGGCGGCCGACTCGGCGGCCATCTGCGCGGCGAACGGCGTGGACTTCCGGGAGCCCTTGAAGCCGACGTGGCCGGCGGAGGCCCAGGAGATCACGTTGCCGGTCGGGTCCGTGATGGACACGATCGTGTTGTTGAACGTGCTCTTGATGTGCGCGTGGCCGTGAGCGACGTTCTTCTTTTCCTTGCGGCGCACCTTCTTGGTCGCGCCCTGACGTCCCTTGGGGGGCATGTCGTTCTCCTACGGGAGGTGGTCGGTCCTACAGCGAAGACCGCTGGACGGCGAGTCCGCTGCGGACTACTTCTTGCCCGGCTTCTTCTTGCCGGCGATGGCGCGACGCGGGCCCTTGCGGGTGCGGGCGTTCGTGCTGGTGCGCTGACCGCGGACGGGCAGACCGCGACGGTGACGGAGACCCTGGTAGGTACCGATCTCGACCTTGCGGCGGATGTCGGCCTGGATCTCGCGACGGAGGTCACCCTCGGTCTTGATGTTGTTGTCGACGTACTCGCGGATCGCGACGAGCTGCTCCTCGGAGAGGTCCCGGACACGGGTGTTCGGGTCCACGCCGGTGGCGGCGAGCGTCTGCTGCGAGAGGGTCCGGCCGATGCCGAACACGTAGGTGAGGGCGATCTCCACGCGCTTTTCGCGCGGGATGTCAACACCGGAAACGCGTGCCATTCAATGGCTCCAGTTGATTGTCGGAGGTCTTCCACAGAACCGGATCCCAGCCGCCGTATGAGGTACGAACCGGGTCCCCGGCCTCCGAACCGGGGGTGTCGGGCGATCACTCGCCCGGGTCCTGCGTATGAACATGTTCAGCTCGCGTCGCGCGAAGTCATGCGAATCGCGGAGGGAACGGTCAGGCGTCAGCCCTGGCGCTGCTTGTGGCGCGGGTTGTCGCAGATGACCATGACCCGACCGTGACGGCGGATCACCCTGCACTTGTCGCAGATCTTCTTGACGCTCGGCTTGACCTTCATGGGTGTGAGGTTCTCCGGGTCAGTTGCCGGCGGAACCGCGCGCGGGGCACGCGGGACGTGGGCAAGATCTACTTGTACCGGTAGACGATCCGGCCACGCGTCAGGTCGTACGGAGACAGCTCCACCACGACCCGGTCGTCAGGGAGGATGCGGATGTAGTGCATGCGCATCTTGCCGCTGATGTGTGCCAGGACCTGGTGGCCGTTCTGGAGCTCCACCTTGAACATGGCGTTCGGAAGAGACTCGACGACAGTGCCTTCGATCTCGATGGCACCTTGCTTCTTGGCCACGCTTCGCCCTTCGAATCGACTACCTTGATCGGCTCCTGCGGGCCGTGCATCCCCGGGGCGAACCACCAGGCATGCGGGCACACGTGAGCCGACGAGTCAGTCTACGTCAGCGGACCCGGAAAGGCGAAACGAGGAAGTCTGCCCCGGATGCGAGATCGTTATGCAAGGGGGTCCGGGGCCGCCGTGATCCCCAGCTCCGCCAGCTTGGCCTTGCCACCGTCCGGGGCCGTCAGTACCAGGGGGCCCTGCTCCGTCAGGGCCACCGAGTGCTCCCAGTGGGAGGACCAGGTGCCGTCCGTCGTGATGACGGTCCAGTCGTCGGAGAGCACCTCGGTGCGGGGGGTGCCGAGGGAGACCATCGGCTCGATGGCGAGGCAGAAGCCGGGGACGAGCTTCGGGCCCTTGCCGCGCTTGCGGTCCACGTAGTTCAGCAGGTGCGGGTCCATGTGCATCTCGGTGCCGATGCCGTGGCCGCCGTAGTCCTCGATGATCCCGTACTTGCCGCCGCCGGGCTTGGGCTGGCGGCGGATGTAGGTCTCGATGGCGCGGGAGACGTCCACCAGGCGGTTGCCCTGCTTCATGGCCGCGATGCCGGCCCACATGGACTCCTCGGTCACCCGGGAGAGCTCGATCAGCTCCGGGGAGTGACCGGAGCCGACGAAGGCCGTGTACGCGGCGTCGCCGTGCCAGCCGTCGATGATCGCGCCGCAGTCGATGGAGATGACGTCGCCGTCCTTGAGGACCACGTCGTCGGACGGGATGCCGTGGACGACGACCTCGTTCACCGAGGTGCAGATGGTGGCGGGGAAGCCGCCGTACCCGAGGAAGTTCGGCTTGGCGTCGTGCTCCGCGAGGACCTTGCGGGCGACCTGGTCCAGGTCCCTCGTCGTCGCACCGGGTACGGCGGCCTCGCGGGTGGCCGCGTGGATGGCGGCGACGACCAGCCCCGCCTCGCGCATCTTGGCGATCTGCTCGGGGTTCTTGATCTGCACCATGGGGGCTGCGGCCTTTCTGGACCGGAGGGTCTGGGGAACGCTTCCAACGATACGGGGCGGGGGCCACCCCCACCGCACAGCACAGCCGCGGGCCCCGGACGGGGACCGCGGCTGCAGCCGGAGTCGAGAACTACTGGTCGCGCTTGAGCGCCTCCAGCGCGCGGCGGGTGACCTCGTCCACGGGACCCGTCGCCGCGATGGTGGCGACCAGGCCCTGCGACTTGTAGTAGTCGATGATCGGCTCGGTCTGCGTGTGGTAGACCTCCAGCCGCTTGCGGACCGTCTCCTCGGAGTCGTCGTCCCGCTGGTACAGCTCGCCGCCGCAGACGTCGCAGACGCCTTCCTTCTTCGGCGGGGTGTACGTCACGTGGAAGACGTGGGCCGAGTCGTTGCGGCAGACGCGCCGGCCGGCGATCCGCTTGACGACCTCGTCCTCCGGGGCCTCCAGGTCCAGCACCGCGTCGAGCTTCATGTCCTCGGTCTCGAGCAGCTCGTCCAGTGCCTCGGCCTGGGAGACGTTGCGCGGGAAACCGTCCAGCAGGAAGCCGCCCTCGGCGTCGGGCTGCTCCATGCGGTCCTTCGCCATGGCGATGGTGACCTCGTCCGGGACGAGATTGCCGGCGTCCATGTAGGACTTCGCGAGCTTGCCCAGTTCGGTCTGCTGGCTGATGTTCGCGCGGAACAGGTCGCCCGTGGAGATGTGCGGGATCTGCAGCGTCTCGGCAAGGCGGGTGGCCTGCGTTCCCTTTCCGGCACCCGGAGGCCCGACGAGGACGATTCGCATCAGCGGAGGAACCCTTCGTAATTGCGCTGCTGGAGCTGGCTCTCAATCTGCTTCACCGTCTCGAGACCGACACCCACGATGATCAGGATGCTGGTGCCGCCGAACGGGAAGTTCTGGTTTGCCCCGAAACCAGCCAACGCCATTGTCGGGACGAGAGCGATCAGACCCAAGTACAGCGAACCCGGCCAGGTGATCCGGTTGAGTACGTAGCTCAGATACTCAGCGGTCGGTCGGCCAGCCCGGATGCCCGGGATGAAGCCACCATACTTCTTCATGTTGTCCGCGACTTCCTCGGGGTTGAACGAGATGGCCACGTAGAAGAAGGCGAAGAAGACGATCAGGAAGAAGTACAGGATGATGTGCGGCGTCGCCGCGGTGTCCGCGAGGTTCTTCTGGATCCAGACGGCCCAGCCCGAGGTCGAGCCGGAGAACTGGACGATCAGCGCCGGGATGTAGAGCAGCGACGAGGCGAAGATGACGGGGATGACGCCCGCCTGGTTCACCTTGAGCGGGATGTACGTCGAGGTACCGCCGTAGGAGCGGCGGCCGATCATGCGCTTCGCGTACTGCACCGGGATGCGGCGCTGGGCCTGCTCCACGAAGACGACCAGGCCGACCATGACGAAGCCGACCAGCATGACGGTGCCGAACTCGATCCAGCCGCCCGCGAGGTCACCCGAGGTCTTGATGGCCCACAGGGCCGAGGGGAAGGTCGCGGCGATCGAGATGAACATCAGGATCGACATGCCGTTGCCGATGCCGCGGTCGGTGATCAGCTCGCCGAGCCACATGACGACGGCCGTACCGGCGGTCATGCAGATCACCATGACGATGGTGGTGAAGATCGCCTGGTCGGGAACGATCTGGCCGGCGACGGTGCAGCCGGAGAACAGCGCGCCGCTGCGGGCGGTCGCCACCAGGCCGGTGCCCTGGAGGATGGCGAGCGCGACGGTCAGGTAGCGGGTGTACTGCGTGATCTTCGCCGTGCCGGCCTGGCCCTCCTTCTTGAGGGCTTCGAGGCGCGGGATCACGACGGTCAGCAGCTGAAGAATGATGCTCGCCGTGATGTACGGCATGATGCCGAGCGCGAAGACCGTGATCTGCAGCAGGGCGCCACCGCTGAACATGTTGACCAGGCCGAAGAGGCCCTGGTTGCCGGACGCCTGGTCCACACACTCCTGGACGTTCTTGTAGTCGACGCCTGGAATGGGGATGTGGGTACCGAGCCGGTACACCACGATGATGCCGAGCGTGAAGAACAGCTTCTTGCGCAGGTCGGGCGTCTTGAACGCCCGGGCGAACGCGGTGAGCACGGTGCCTCCTGCGACCCCCGCGCTACTGCGTCAAGGGTGACGGTCTTGAGGTTCGACTGACGACTGATAAGTGGACGGCTAAGTGGGTAACGCTGAACCGCCGCCCAGAGTGCCTCATGTGAGGCACCCGTGAAAGAGGGCAGCGCAGGCCACCTTACCGGCGGGACCTATGCCCTTGGAACGACCAACCGGGGATACCCCTTTTGTGGGGCATCCCCGGTCGGGATCGCTCAAGTCATCGAGACGCCTGATGGGTTCAGACGAGCTCGGTGACGGTACCGCCCGCGGCGGTGATCTTCTCCTTGGCGGAGCCGGAGACGGCGTCGACCGTCACCTGCAGCGCCACGGAGACCTCGCCCTGGCCGAGGACC
Source organism: Streptomyces sp. CCM_MD2014 (assembly GCF_000772045.1). GTDB lineage: Bacteria > Actinomycetota > Actinomycetes > Streptomycetales > Streptomycetaceae > Streptomyces > Streptomyces salinarius. Next base: position 3,569,705 of record NZ_CP009754.1, read on the forward strand.
TTGACGAGGCTGTTCTTGCGAACGGCACCCTTGGCCACCAGGCCCTCGACGGTGACCTCGCCACCCTCGGGGTACAGCGCGGCCAGCTTGTCGAGGTTCACGACCTGGAACTCGGTCTTGAACGGGTTCTTGAAGCCCTTCAGCTTCGGAAGGCGCATGTGGAGGGGCATCTGGCCACCCTCGAAGCGCTCCGGAACCTGGTAACGGGCCTTCGTGCCCTTCGTACCACGACCGGCCGTCTTACCCTTCGACGCCTCACCACGACCGACACGGGTCTTGGCGGTCTTGGCGCCGGGGGCCGGACGGAGGTTGTGGATCTTGAGCGGGTTCTGCTCCGCCATGATCAGTCGACCTCCTCGACCGTCACGAGGTGGCGGACGGTGTGCACCATGCCGCGGAACTCGGGGCGGTCCTCCTTGACGACCTGCGTGTTGATCCCCTTGAGACCAAGGGAGCGCAGGGTGTCACGGTGGTTCTGCTTGCTGCCGATGTAGGACTTGACCTGCGTAATCTTGAGCTGCGCCATGATTACGCACCCGCCCCGGCACGCGCACGGAGAAGAGCCGCGGGAGCGACGTCCTCGAGCGGCAGACCGCGGCGGGCCGCGATCTCCTCGGGACGCTGCAGGCCCTTGAGGGCCTCCACGGTCGCGTGCACGATGTTGATCTGGTTGTCGGAGCCGAGCGACTTCGACAGCACGTCGTGGATACCGGCGCACTCGAGCACGGCGCGCACCGGACCACCGGCGATAACACCGGTACCGGGGGACGCGGGCTTGAGCAGCACGACGCCGGCAGCCTTCTCACCCTGGATGGGGTGCGGGATGGTGCCCTGGATGCGGGGGACCTTGAAGAAGTGCTTCTTGGCCTCCTCAACGCCCTTGGCGATGGCGGCCGGCACCTCCTTGGCCTTGCCGTATCCGACACCCACGGTGCCGTCACCGTCGCCCACCACGACCAGCGCGGTGAAGCTGAAGCGACGACCACCCTTCACAACCTTGGCGACGCGGTTGATCGCGACGACGCGCTCAACGTAAGCGGTCTTCTCGGCGGCACCTGCGCCACCGTCACGGCCCTTCCGGTCCCGCCGCTCGCCGCCACCGGCACCGCTGCCGCGGCGCTGGGGTCCAGCCATTGGAATTACCTCTCTCTGTTTCCGCTAGCGTTACGGAACCGGCTCAGAACTTCAGACCGGCTTCGCGGGCGGCGTCCGCCAGGGCTGCGATGCGCCCGGCGTACTGGTTGCCACCACGGTCGAACACGACGGCCTCGACACCGGCGGCCTTGGCGCGCTCGGCGACCAGGGCGCCGACCTGCTTGGCCTGCGCGGACTTGTCGGCCTCGCCGCCGCGGATCGACGTGTCCAGGGTGGACGCCGACGCAAGGGTGTGACCCTTGATGTCGTCGATCACCTGGGCGACGATGTGGCGGTTCGAGCGGGTAACGACCAGACGGGGACGCTCCGCCGTACCCGAGAGATTCTTGCGAATCCGGATGTGGCGGCGCTTGATCGCGGCGCGCTTGTAGGCGTCGCCCTTGAGGATCTTCTGTCCGTATGCCATGGCTTACTTACCCGCCTTTCCGACCTTGCGGCGGATGACTTCGCCCTCGTACTTGACGCCCTTGGCCTTGTACGGGTCGGGCTTGCGCAGCTTGCGGATGTTGGCCGCAACCTCGCCGACCTTCTGCTTGTCGATGCCCTCGACCGAGAAGTGGGTCGGGTTCTCCACCTTGAAGGTGATGCCCTCGGGGGCCTCGACCGTGATCGGGTGGCTGTAGCCCAGGGAGAACTCCAGGTTCGAACCCTTGGCGACAACGCGGTAACCGACACCGCTGATCTCGAGCTTCTTCACGTAACCCTGGGTCACGCCGGTGATCATGTTCGCCACCAGCGTGCGGGACAGGCCGTGCAGGGCCTTGCTCTGACGCTCGTCGTTGGGGCGGGTGACGTTCAGAACGCCGTCCTCACCCTTGGCGATGTCGATCGGCGCCACGACGGTGTGGGTCAGCGTGCCCTTGGGGCCCTTGACCGAGACCGTACGGCCGTCGATGGTGACGTCCACGCCGGCGGGAACCGCGATGGGGAGCTTGCCGATGCGCGACATAGCTGTTTCCTCCGTTCCCTTCCGTTACCAGACGTAGGCGAGGACTTCTCCGCCTACGCCCTTCTTGCCGGCCTGCTTGTCGGTGAGGAGCCCGTGGGACGTGGAGATGATCGCCACGCCGAGGCCGCCCAGCACCTTGGGCAGGTTGGTGGACTTCGCGTACACCCGGAGACCGGGCTTGGAGATCCGCTTGATGCCCGCGATGGAGCGCTCACGGTTCGGGCCGAACTTCAGCTCGAGGACGAGGTTCTTGCCGACCTCGGCGTCCTCGGTCTTCCAGCCCGTGATGAAGCCCTCCTGCTGGAGGATCTCCGCGATGTGAGACTTGATCTTGGACGCCGGCATCGTCACGGAGTCGTGGTACGCCGAGTTCGCGTTCCGCAGACGCGTAAGCATGTCTGCGATCGGATCAGTCATGGTCATGAATTGGCCTTCGGCCTCTCTCGCCGGGGTTTCCTGGTGCGCCATCCCTCTCCCCGATCCGAGACGGGACGGGTGCGGCGCGGTGGACCTACGGCGTAGTAAGTCGTACGGGCGGCAGACGCCCAACCCCGCAAGCCTAAGGCATGCGCGGGCGGGCTTCTGCCGACCCAGATGCTTACCGAGAGTCTGAATAACCCGGGATTACCGGATTACCAGGAGCTCTTGGTCACGCCCGGCAGCTCGCCACGGTGAGCCATCTCACGAAGGCACACGCGGCACAGGCCGAACTTGCGGTAGACGGAGTGCGGACGGCCGCAGCGCTGGCAGCGCGTGTAGCCGCGGACACCGAACTTGGGCTTACGAGCAGCCTTGGCAATCAGAGCCTTCTTCGCCATCTCGCTCACGCCTCCTTGAAGGGGAAGCCGAGGTGACGGAGGAGCGCACGGCCCTCAGCGTCGTTGGTCGCCGTGGTCACCACGGTGATGTCCATACCCCGGGTGCGGTCGATCTTGTCCTGGTCGATCTCGTGGAACATGACCTGCTCGGTGAGACCGAAGGTGTAGTTGCCACGGCCGTCGAACTGCTTGGGGGACAGGCCGCGGAAGTCGCGGATGCGCGGCAGCGCGAGCGACAGGGTGCGGTCCAGGAACTCCCACATGCGGTCGCCACGGAGCGTGACGTGGGCACCGATCGGCTGACCCTCACGCAGCTTGAACTGCGCGATGGACTTGCGGGCCTTGGTGACGGCCGGCTTCTGACCGGTGATGGTGGTCAGGTCGCGGATCGCGCCCTCGATCAGCTTCGAGTCACGGGCGGCGTCGCCGACACCCATGTTGACCACGATCTTCACGAGGCCGGGGATCTGCATGACGTTCTCGTAGGAGAACTCCTCACGCAGCTTGCCCGCGATCTCCTCGCGGTACTTCGTCTTCAGACGCGGAGTGGTGGTGGTAGCCATCAGATGTCCTCACCCGTCCGCTTGGCAACGCGGATCTTGTTGCCCTCGTCGTCGAAGCGGTAACCGACGCGCGTGACGACCTTGTTGCCGTCCTTCTCCACGACCAGCTGGACGTTGGAGACGTGGATCGGGGCCTCGGTGGTCACGATGCCGCCGGCCTGCGAACCGCGAGCGGTCGGACCGGCCTTGGTGTGCTTCTTGACCCGGTTGACACCCTCGACCAGGACGCGGTCCTCGCGGGGGAAGGCCGCGATGACCTTGCCCTGCTTGCCCTTGTCCTTGCCGGTGATGACCTGGACCAGGTCGCCCTTCTTGATCTTCATGCTCACAGCACCTCCGGCGCGAGGGAGATGATCTTCATGAACTTCTTCTCGCGCAGCTCACGGCCGACCGGGCCGAAGATACGGGTGCCGCGAGGGTCGCCGTCGTTCTTCAGAATGACGGCGGCGTTCTCGTCGAAGCGGATGTACGAGCCGTCCGGACGGCGGCGCTCCTTGACGGTGCGAACGATGACCGCCTTGACGACGTCACCCTTCTTCACGTTGCCACCGGGGATCGCGTCCTTGACGGTGGCGACGATGACGTCACCGATACCCGCGTAGCGGCGACCGGAGCCACCGAGCACACGGATGGTGAGGATTTCCTTCGCACCCGTGTTGTCGGCGACGCGCAGTCGCGACTCCTGCTGGATCACGTCTATCTCCTGAATGTCTGCCGGTTCCCCGGGAGCCGATCACCTGGGTGAGCGGCTCCCGGAGCCTGGCGGAACTGTCCTGTGGGGAATGCCCCGCAGGAGATCTCTTACTTGGCCTTCTCGAGGATCTCGACGACGCGCCAGCGCTTCGTCGCGGACAGCGGCCGGGTCTCCATGAGGAGGACGCGGTCGCCGACGCCCGCGGCGTTCTGCTCGTCGTGCGCCTTCAGCTTCTCGGTACGGCGGATGACCTTGCCGTACAGCGCGTGCTTGACGCGGTCCTCGACGGCGACGACGACGGTCTTGTCCATCTTGTCGCTGACGACCAGACCCTCACGGGTCTTGCGGAAGCCGCGGGCGGCCTTCGTCTCTTCAGTCACGTTGCTCTCGCTCATCAGGCGTTCTCCACCGTCTCGATGCCGAGCTCACGCTCACGCATGAGGGTGTAGATCCGGGCGATGTCCTTGCGGACCGCCTTGAGACGGCCATGGTTCTCGAGCTGACCCGTGGCCGCCTGGAAGCGGAGGTTGAACAGCTCTTCCTTGGCCTCGCGGAGCTTCGCCAGAAGCTCCTCGTTGCCCAGCTCGCGCAGCTCGGACGCCTTGGTACCGGCCGACATCACGCTTCACCTGCCTCGCGCTTGACGATCCGGCACTTCATCGGCAGCTTGTGGGCCGCACGGGTCAGCGCCTCACGGGCGATCTTCTCGTTGGGGTAGGACAGCTCGAACATGACCCGACCCGGGTGCACGTTCGCGATCCACCACTCCGGAGAACCCTTACCGGAACCCATGCGGGTCTCGGCCGGCTTCTTCGTGAGCGGGCGGTCCGGGTAGATGTTGATCCAGACCTTGCCGCCACGCTTGATGTGGCGGGTCATCGCGATACGGGCCGCCTCGATCTGGCGGTTGGTCACGTACGCCGGCGTGAGGGCCTGGATGCCGTACTCGCCGAACGCAACCTGCGTACCGCCCTTGGCCATACCACGGCGCTTGGGGTGGTGCTGCTTGCGGTGCTTGACCCTACGGGGGATCAGCATGACGGTCAGGCCTCCGTTCCGGTGCTCTCAGCCGGAGCGGCAGCGGCGGGCGCGTCGGCCTTGGGGGCCTCGGCGGCCGGAGCCTGCTGCTGCTGCGGCTTGCGCCCACGACGCTCGCCACCGCGGCCACCGCGGGCCGGGCGGTCGCTGCCGCCACGGGCCGGACGGTTGCCGGCGCGGGCGGCGGCGTTCTCGGCGCGGACCTCGGCGATGTTCTTGACGTCGCCCTTGTAGATCCAGACCTTCACACCGATGCGGCCGAAGGTCGTCTTGGCCTCGAAGAAGCCGTAGTCCACGTTCGCGCGGAGCGTGTGCAGGGGCACACGGCCCTCGCGGTAGAACTCCGAGCGGGACATCTCGGCGCCACCGAGGCGGCCACCGCACTGGATCTTGATGCCCTTGGCGCCGGCCTTCATCGTGCCCTGCATGCTCTTGCGCATGGCGCGACGGAAGGAGACGCGGGAGGAGAGCTGCTCGGCGACGGCCTGGGCAACCAGCTGAGCGTCGGTCTCGGGGCTCTTGACCTCGAGGATGTTCAGCTGGACCTGCTTGCCGGTGAGCTTCTCGAGCTGACCGCGGATCTTGTCGGCCTCCGCACCGCGGCGGCCGATGACGATGCCCGGACGAGCCGTGTGGATGTCCACGCGGACGCGGTCACGGGTGCGCTCGATCTCGACCTTGGAGATGCCGGCGCGCTCCATGCCGGACGTCAGCATCCGACGGATGGCGACGTCTTCCTTGACGTAGTCCTTGTACAGCTTGTCGGCGTACCAACGCGACTTGAAGTCGGTCGTGACACCGAGCCGGAACCCGTGCGGGTTTACCTTCTGGCCCATTACCGGGTTCCTTCCTTGCTGCTGACGACCACGGTGATGTGGCTGGTCCGCTTGCGGATCCGGTAGGCGCGGCCCTGGGCGCGCGGACGGAACCGCTTCAGGGTCGGGCCCTCGTCGACGTACGCCTCGGAGATGTAGAGGCTGTCGGCGTCGGTGTGGTCGTAGTTGTGCGCGGCGTTGGCGATGGCGCTGTCCAGCACCTTGCCGACCGGCACGCTCGCGGCCTGCGGGGCGAAACGCAGGACCGCCTGAGCCTCCGTGGCATCCATGCCACGGATGAGGTCCACCACGCGGCGGGCCTTCATGGGCGTGACGCGGATGTACCGCGCCTGGGCCCTGGCTTCCATGGTTGTCCCTTCAGTGTTTGTCATGGTCATTCCACCCCGCTGTTAGCGGCGCTTCGACTTCCGGTCGTCCTTGACGTGACCCCGGAAGGTGCGCGTCGGCGAGAACTCGCCGAGCTTGTGGCCGACCATGGACTCGGTGACAAACACCGGGATGTGGGTCTTGCCGTTGTGCACCGCGATCGTGTGGCCGAGCATCGCCGGGACGATCATCGAGCGACGGGACCAGGTCTTGATGACGTTCTTGGTGCCCGCTTCGTTCTGGGCGTCCACCTTCTTGATCAGGTGGTCGTCGACGAAGGGCCCCTTCTTCAAGCTACGAGGCATCTCAACCCGTCCTTAGCGCTTCTTGTTCGTCTTGCGGCGGCGGACGATGTACTTGTTCGACGCCTTCTTGGGCGAACGAGTACGGCCTTCCTTCTTGCCCCACGGGGACACGGGGTGACGACCACCGGAGGTCCGGCCCTCACCACCACCGTGCGGGTGGTCCACCGGGTTCATGACCACACCACGGACGGTCGGGCGAACGCCCAGCCACCGCTTGCGGCCCGCCTTGCCCCAGTTGATGTTGCTCTGCTCGGCGTTGCCGACCTCGCCGACCGTGGCGCGGCAGCGCTGGTCGACCAGGCGGATCTCTCCGGACGGCATGCGCAGGTGGGCCATCGAGCCCTCCTTCGCGAGCAGCTGCACGGAGGCACCGGCGGAGCGGGCGAACTTGGCGCCGCCACCGGGACGGAGCTCGATCGCGTGGATCGTGGTACCGACCGGGATGTTGCGGAGCGCCAGGTTGTTGCCCGGCTTGATGTCGGCCCCGGGACCGTTCTCGACGCGGTCGCCCTGCTGCAGGTTGCGCGGGGCGAGGATGTAGCGCTTCTCGCCGTCGGCGTAGTGCAGCAGCGCGATGCGCGCGGTGCGGTTGGGGTCGTACTCGATGTGCGCGACCTTCGCCGGCACGCCGTCCTTGTCGTGCCGACGGAAGTCGATGACGCGGTAGGCGCGCTTGTGTCCGCCACCCTGGTGGCGAACGGTCACACGACCGGCGTTGTTACGGCCGCCCTTGCTGTGCAGCGGGCGGACCAGCGACTTCTCCGGCGTGGACCGCGTGACCTCGACGAAGTCGGCGACGGAGGAGCCACGGCGGCCCGGCGTCGTCGGCTTGTACTTGCGGATTCCCATTTCTCAGTCCTCGTCCGATTCCGGACGATCCGGACCTCCGTCAGGAGGTCGGACCGCCGAAGATGTCGATACGGTCGCCCTCGGCGAGGGTCACGATCGCGCGCTTGCTGTCGGCACGCTTGCCGAAGCCCGTGCGGGTCCGCTTCCGCTTGCCCTGGCGGTTGATCGTGTTGACCCCGGTGACCTTGACCGAGAAGACCGCCTGGACGGCCTCCTTGATCTGGGTCTTGTTGGAGCCCGGCGCGACGATGAACGTGTACTTGTTCTCGTCGAGGAGCGCGTAGCTCTTCTCGGACACGACCGGCTTCAGCAGCACGTCACGGGGGTCCGTGAACGCCTTGCTGGCCGGGGTGACGACGGTGTTCTTGCCCTCGGCCTCGTGGCGGCGCGCCTTGGCGACGCGCGCGGCCTTGGCGGCCTTGGCCGCCTTGGAGGCGATGCTCGGGTGACGCGTAGCCATCAGGCCTCGCTCCCTTCGGTGTCATTGGCCTTCGGGCCGGACACGAAGGACTCGAAGGCGGCCTGGGTGAAGACCACGTCGTCCGAGACGAGAACGTCGTACGTGTTCAGCTGGCCCGGCTCCAGGATGTGGATCTGGGGCAGGTTGCGGGCGGACAGCCACGCGGCCTCGTCGCTGCGGTCGGCGACCAGGAGCAGGTTCTTGCGCTCCGAGATCTTGCCGAACAGCGTCCGGGCGGCCTTCGTGGACGGGGTCTCGCCCTCGATGACGCCGGAGACGACGTGGATGCGGTTGTGACGGGCCCGGTCGGTGAGGGCGTGGCGCAGGGCCGCGGCCTTCATCTTCTTCGGGGTCCGCTGCGAGTAGTCACGCGGCACGGGACCGTGGACGACGCCACCGCCGGCGAACTGCGGCGCACGGGTCGAACCCTGACGGGCGCGGCCGGTGCCCTTCTGGCGGTACGGCTTCTTGCCGCCACCACGGACCTCGCCGCGGGTCTTGGTCTTGTGCGTGCCCTGGCGGGCAGCGGCCAGCTGGGCGACGACGACCTGGTGGATCAGCGGAATGCTGACCTTCTCCACGCCGAAGATGCCCTCGGGCAGCTCGACGCTTCCGGTCTTCTCGCCGGCCGGCGAAAGGATGTCAACAGTGCTCATCGGTTACCTCAGGCCCCCTTGGCCGCGGTGCGGACCAGGACGAGGCCGCCGTTCGGACCGGGAACCGCGCCCTTGATGAGCAGCAGACCCTTCTCCGCGTCAACGGCGTGGACGGTCAGGTTCTGGGTGGTGACCCGCTCGTTGCCCATGCGGCCGGCCATGCGGAGGCCCTTGAACACGCGGCCCGGGGTGGCGCAGCCACCGATGGAACCGGGCGAGCGGTGCTTGCGCTGGGTGCCGTGTCCGGCGCCGAGGCCCTTGAAGTTGTGACGCTTCATGACACCGGCGAAGCCCTTGCCCTTGCTCTTGCCGGTCACGTCGACCTTGACACCGGCCTCGAAGACCTCGGCGGTGACTTCCTGACCGAGGGTGTACTCGGAGGCGTCGGCCGTGCGGATCTCGACGAGGTGGCGGCGGGGGGTGACGTCGGCCTTGGCGAAGTGGCCCTTGAGGGGCTTGTTCACCTTGCGCGGGTCGATCTCGCCGAACGCGATCTGGACGGACTCGTAGCCGTCGACGTCGTTCGTGCGGACCTGGGTGACGACGTTGGGGCCGGCCTTGACGACGGTGACCGGAACGACGCGGTTGTTCGCGTCCCACACCTGCGTCATGCCGAGCTTCTCGCCCAGGATGCCCTTGATCTGCTTCGTCATCTCTCAGATCACCGGCCTCAGAGCTTGATCTCGATGTCGACACCGGCCGGGAGGTCGAGTCGCATCAGAGAGTCAACGGTCTTGGGGGTCGGGTCGAGGATGTCGATCAGGCGCTTGTGCGTGCGCATCTCGAAGTGCTCGCGCGAGTCCTTGTACTTGTGCGGCGACTTGATGACGCAGTACACGTTCTTCTCAGTGGGCAGCGGCACCGGGCCCGCGACCGACGCACCAGTGCGGGTCACCGTCTCGACGATCTTCTTCGCCGAGGAGTCGATGACCTCGTGGTCGTAGGCCTTGAGCCGGATGCGGATCTTCTGTCCCGCCATGGCTACTCAGTAGTCCTGTCTCTCGTAACGCTCTGGACCCGGTGGTCCTTGTCCATTCCGCTCCCCCTCCGACCCACGCGGTCGGGCGTGTCGCGCTCCCGCTGACATGGATGTCCCTTTTCGGGACTTCCCTGCAATGGGAGTGCGGGCCCTTCCGGAACCGCGGACCGGGGGCGAGAGGCCCACCGGGTGCCTGGCCGGCACCCCGCTGACGCTTCCCGGAAGATTCCCGTACGTCCGCCCCTGAGCAGGGACGACGAGTACTGTGGGACTCGCTTCCGGTCCCCCCGGCGGGAGGCGCGCAGCATCGGCACTCGACCGAGCAACCCCGCTAGTCTGCCATACGGGGCGCGGGGCTGGCCAATCGGGCCGGAGAGAATACCCCGGGGGTGACGGAGATCAAACCCGGGAGACGCAGCACCCTGAGCCAGGGGCGCCGGCTCGACCGATCCGTGACAGACGGCGTCGTGGTCACCACCCTGCGAAGGCACCGGGCAGGAACGGGACGGGCGTACCTCATCGCGACGAGTGGTCCGCGGCGGACGGACACTCCGCGGCAAGACGGACATCGCGGAAGCGGCGGGTCGGCATTGCGGCGTGGTCCACCAGACGGACCGTGCACGCTCGCGCGTACCGCATGTGTGTCTCACCGAGGTCAATGGCCTCGTGGGCCGCTGCGACGAACCCGAGGCAGGCATCCAGCACCGGCTCCGCCGTCTCGGCCCGTTCGAGGTCGAGCACATGCTGAGTGAAGTCCAGCGCGTGATGTGCGGCACGGGAGGGGGCGGTCTGGTCCAGCAGGTCGCTCAGGAGCCTGGGAAAGACGATCATCCTTGCCACCCCCGTGCTTCCCCGGGCAGCGAGGTGAGGAAGCTCTCCACCTCGTCACGCAGGTGGCGTGAGAGGTCGACCAGCATGGCGACGGCCGTCCGCAGTTCGTGGGCCAACTCCGGGGACTTCGCCCACACCTGCGGCCCCCGGGTCACGACGGCATACAGCAGGTCGTCGTCGTACCAACCGCCGGCGGCCTGCCGAGGCGCGGTGTCCCTGAGGTGCCGGACGGCGAGCGGCAGCAACCAGGTCAGTCCGACGTCCTGGGTGATCAGCCGGGCGAGATCCTCGGGCCTGAGGTCACCAATCGGGCGACGGCGCAGTTCGTGGACCGCGTTGACCAGGGCGGTAGTGTCCTGCGGCGGGCCGGGCCAGCGGACATCCTCAAGCTGTTCGAGGGACTGGGTGAGATCAACGGGTTGGGGCACCGGTCAGTCCCTTCGTGGTGGTCGCCGAGCACGGAACCAGGTCCGGGCCCGAGTTGCTCGGGCATCTGCACGCCGCGCGTGTGTCCCGAACACCGGGCGTCCCGCAGTCGTCCCACCGTCAGCACGGCGAGGTCGCTGGACATCGTCGGGGGTCACCGGTACCAGTCCTCTCCGTCACTTGTGAGAGCGCTGCGAACGAACGATTCGAGGCTCGGCGACACCAGGGCCCGCTCGTCCGTCTCGTGGTCCCAGACGAGCACCTCGTCACGAGGAGGCCGGCAAGTGAAGGCGAACTGGTCGCCGCCGCCGTTGTCGCCGAAGAACAGGAGGGAGTCGAAGGGCCGGTACAGCGACCGGTACTGGTCGTCGTTGCGGAAGGCAAGGTTGTCGCCGAGGATCCGTTCCGCCGGCCAGACGACCTCGGTGCCGTACTCGTCCAGCAACCCGTCGCTCTCCGAGAGGAACGCTCTGAGTGCGGCCGGGAGGGCGATCTCCAGCAGCCGCTCGACGCGATTCAGGTCGTGTGGCTCGGCGGGCCGGCGCGACAGCGCTGACGGGAACTTCTCGATGAACTCGCCCCACGCCGGAGTCACTGCGGCAGCGTCCAGAAGCGCGAGTCCCGGGCCGGGGCCGGATGGACCGGCAACCGGGAGAAGTCGATGTGGGCGTCGGCGTCCGGGTCGCCGGTCGGGGGGAGCAGGTGGTCGCCGCGGCCGTAGTAGGCGGACAGGGCCCAGAACTCCGGGGCCTCGTGGCACATGAGGTCCGGGTACGGGGCGATCTCCAGATCCGCGTACTGGCGGTTGATCCTCGCCACCGCCTCGGGGCGGGAGATGCCGCAGCGGTCCACGAGGACGTCCGCCATCTCGCGGAAGTACTCCAGCATGCCCTCGTCCAGGTCGAGGACGAACTCCGCGGTCACCGCTCTCCCGCTCCCCTCAGCCCACGAACCGGAACGTGGACGTGATCGCGTCGAAGATGTCGAAGAAGGAGTCCGCGAGGTCGAGGACCTGGCTGCTGCCCGCGACCAGGGCGACCTTGCCCTCCTGTCCGGGGACCGGGATGTACGTCTGCATGAGGACCGCGCGGACCGTGCGGTTCAGGGCGTCGTCCGGGACCGGGATGTCCTCGACGCCCCGGGTGCGGGCGGCGGGGCCGACGCCGGGGATGTCCACCGTGGTGACCTTGCGCCAGGAGTCGCCGGGCTTCCTGGCTTCCTTGACGGCCAACTGGCCGGCGATGGCGGCCGGGTCGGTGGGGAGGGGGTCGCCGGAGGACGTGCGGCCGCCGACCAGGGAGACGGTGACCGAGCCGGTGATGGGGGTGTCGCCGCCGAAGCTCTCGGCCATGCAACCGCAGTACAGCGCACCCGACTTCCACGCGTCGGACGCCGCCTTCTGGAGGAAGGTGACGTACGCGGACCGGGAGGGCTTCAGTTCCGGGTGCTGGCGTATTCGGTCGTCGACCATGCGGCGGATCGAGTCGTCCCGGGACTCCGGGCGTACGTCGAACTCCCACCAGGACTCCGGGACCTTGATGCGGAAACCGCCCCGTTCGACGGTCAGTGCCTCGGTGTAACGGGCCATGTCGTGCCCGGCCTCCCCGCGCGTCGCTCGATCGGCTGAAGCGTCATCGTCCCACCGATCGGTGGCCCGGCGGCGCGCGATGTCCGGTACGGAGGCCCCGGCAGGCGCCACATGCTCCCCCGGTACAGAAAGTCGCTCACCCGCTTGGGGGAAAATCTGTAGTGGCCGATGTAGACATGCGGCTGTCGCTGTGGTTAGTCTTCTGTCGTAGCCAAGAAAGTCCGTAGGGCGCGGCAGAGACGAACTGCCCGCATGCGAACAGAGGAGAAGAAGGAGGAGGACGCCATCAGGATCGCCCGGCGAGCACGTTCTCACCGGGTACCGCAGACCCCGGAACGGAAGGTGGTCTCACGGTCACGCATCCGCGATCCCGCAACAGAAGGCCGGCCGTGCAGTAGGCCGGCAGATGGTGTTACAAATCCCTCGGGGCCTTGGTGCCGTACGGCGCCAAGGCCCCTCGACGCGTTCCGCAAACAGAGGTGCAGATGACCGCAGACACACCGCTCGACCCGATCGACGACGACGACTACCCCGCGTACACCATGGGGCGGGCGGCCGAGATGCTGGGCACCACGCCCGCCTTCCTGCGCGCCCTCGGCGAGGCCCGGCTGATCACGCCCCTGCGCTCGGAGGGCGGACATCGTCGCTACTCCCGCTACCAGCTGCGCATCGCCGCTCGCGCCCGAGAGATGGTGGACCAGGGAACGTCCATCGACGCGGCCTGCCGCATCATCATCCTGGAAGACCAGCTCGAAGAGGCTCAGCGCATCAACGAGGAGCTGCGCCGCGGTGGCGCCGGAGCGTCCGGGGGCGAGCCGGGAAGTACCGCCCGCCCTGCCCGGTAGTGCCACCGGCCGGCCGTTTCGGACGGACGGGCCTGCGGATAAAATCCGCACCCATGTCGAAGCCTGATGAGCTGCTCCTGGACATTGCCGCCCGTGTGGAGTCCGCGCAGAGCAGTCGGATGTCCTTGACCGTGGTCACCCACGGCGCTGTCATCACCGGTCGTCTGGCCCCCGAGTCCGTGTGGCGTCAGAGGGTGTCGGAGGTACTGACCGGCTCCACGGACCTGGGTGCCTTCTCCGCCGTGTTCGACGCTCCGACGGATACGGCGGCGGCACCCACACACCTGCACTTCCACGTCGCCCGGATCCTCCAGGGCACGATGGGGATCCCGGAGACGGGCGGGATGTACCGCGTGGCGATCGAGGATGTCAGCGCCTGGACCGTGGGCGACTTCAGCTACTCCGACCACTGAGGCAGGAGCGGGCGAGGACGCCCAGGGCGTTGCCGTGTGCGTCGACGACGGGCAGGGCTCCGAGCTGCCGGTCCCTCATCGCCTCCTCGGCTTCGGCCACCGTGGCCGTCGGCGAGGCGAAGGGCCCGTCGTCGGCGGCGACGTCGCGCAGGCGGACCCGGTCCGTGTACGCGGAGCCGTTCCGTACGTCCGTCAGCCGACCGCGGGTGACCAGGGCGGTGCACCGGCCGTCCTCGTCGCAGACGACGAGGTGACCCGTGCGGGCGGCGACCATGACGGACAGCGCCACCTCGACGGTCATGTCGTCCCAGACCTGCGGTCCGGCCGCGTCCATGGCGTCGGCAACCGTCCTGTGCACGGAATGGGCGCCCGCCGGGCGGGGATGTGTCTGGAGCAGCGTCAAGAAGTGCCTCCTGCTGGGATGGGCCGGCTTTCCGGTCAGGACGGTTCCAGGCCGCCGCGACGAAGCACGTGTCGATGAATTTCCGCAGCGGATGAGCTCGGGGAATCGCAGAACAGACCGAGTGGCGTACGGAACTCCGCGTACGTGAATTCACGGATTTCACAGATACAGCTGGGGCCCGCACCCCGAAGGATGCGGGCCCCAGCTGCGAGTGCGCGCCCGTGGGCGCGCCGGCGTCAGGCGAGGACGATGTTCTCGGCCGTCGGGCCCTTCTGGCCCTGCGCGATGTCGAAGTTCACCTTCTGGCCTTCGAGCAGCTCGCGGAAGCCCTGGGCGGCGATGTTCGAGTAGTGGGCGAACACGTCCGCGCCGCCACCGTCCTGCTCGATGAAGCCGAATCCCTTTTCCGCGTTGAACCACTTCACGGTGCCAGTAGCCATGTCTTGTCTCCTTCGGGGCAGTGCACCGGCGCCCGCACTGTACGGACGCCGTGTCGCCGCGATGATCACCCCGACCGGAGAAGACCGGTGTCAAAGTGCACTTCCAACGGTACGGAGACCGCTGGAAAGAGCTTTAAATTCGGGAACCACAACTGCAACTGATAACGACAGTAGCACGCTGTGGAGCCCCGCGTACCTCCAGCAATTCCACCGCGTGCGCCGCCCCAGAGAAACTGTCCGCATGTTCCGTAAAACCCTGGTACCGCGGATACAGATTTAAGGGTGCGCATTCCGCAGGGATTGTTTGGCGAAGGAGGCGGCGGCGCGTTCGAGGTGTTCGCCGGCGAGCCGCCGCCCCTGTCCTCCCGGACGCGTCCGTCAGATGACGCCCTGGGCCAGCATCGCGTCGGCCACCCGCTCGAAGCCGGCGATGTTCGCGCCGGTGACGTAGTCGCCGGGGGCGCCGTAGCGCTCGGCGGTGTCGTGGCAGGTGGAGTGGATGCTGGTCATGATCGACGCCAGCTCCTCCTCCACTCGCTGGGCCGTCCACGCCGTACGGGCGTGGTTCTGCGCCATCTCCAGGGCGCTGACCGCGACGCCGCCCGCGTTGGCCGCCTTGCCGGGGCCGAAGGCGACGCCGGCCTTCTGGAGGAGGTGGACGGCCTCGGGGGTCGTCGGCATGTTCGCGCCCTCGGAGACCGCCTTCACGCCGTTGCGGATCAGGGTCTCGGCGTCGGCCTCGTTCAGCTCGTTCTGCGTGGCCGACGGCAGGGCCAGGTCGGCCGGGACGTCCCAGACGCTGCCGCCGGCGACGAAGCGGGCCGAGGCGCCCCGGCGCTCGGCGTACGCGTCGACGCGGCCGCGCTCGATCTCCTTGATCTGCTTGAGCAGGTCGAGGTCGATGCCCTTCTCGTCGACGACGTAGCCCGAGGAGTCCGAGCAGGTGATCGCGTTGGCACCGAGGGCGGCCAGCTTCTCGATGGTGTAGATCGCCACGTTGCCGGAGCCGGACACGACCGCGGTCTGGCCCTCCAGGTCCTCGCCGCGCTCGCGCATCATCGCCGCCGCGAAGAGCACGTTGCCGTAGCCCGTCGCCTCCGGGCGGATCAGCGAGCCGCCCCAGCCCTGGCCCTTGCCGGTGAGGACGCCGGCCTCCCAGCGGTTGGTGATCCGGCGGTACTGGCCGAAGAGGTAGCCGATCTCGCGGCCGCCGACGCCGATATCACCGGCGGGGACGTCGGTGTGCTCGCCGATGTGCCGGTACAGCTCCGTCATGAACGACTGGCAGAACCGCATGACCTCGGCGTCGCTGCGCCCGTGCGGGTCGAAGTCGCTGCCGCCCTTGCCGCCGCCGATGCCGAGGCCGGTCAGCGCGTTCTTGAAGATCTGCTCGAAGCCCAGGAACTTGATGACGCCCAGGTTGACGGAGGGGTGGAAGCGCAGACCGCCCTTGTAGGGGCCGAGCGCGCTGTTGAACTCGACGCGGAAGCCCCGGTTGACGTGGACGCGCCCCTGGTCGTCCTGCCACGGCACCCGGAAGATCACCTGGCGCTCCGGCTCCACCAGCCGCTCGATCAGGCCCGGCTCGGCGTATTCGGGGCGGGCCGCGACGACCGGGGCCAGGGTCTCCAGGACCTCGTGGGCGGCCTGGTGGAACTCGGGCTGGGCCGGGTTGCGGTGCTCGATCTCGGTGAGCAGGTGGGTGAGGGTGGTCTGCGTCTCGCTTCGCGTCGTCACGTGGGCCCTTTCTGGCACGGCTGGACACCGGAGACCGGGCAGGGGGCACGGGGCACACGTCCACGTGATGCGCCGGCGCACACGCGTGGTGCACGGGATGGCACGCCTGTCCGGTCGGGTCCGGTGGTGGGCGCTCGGCGCCGTTGCCGCGCGCGGGACACTTAAGTGTTACGCGCATGTAAACATCCACGCCAGCACCCGGCGCAGAGTGCGACCACTATGTGAGACACAGTTTTCGCATAACGGGTGATAGCGAGCACGGAGCGCCACGGTCCGGGGGCTCGCCGGCCCGTCAGTCTCCCCCGCCGTTGAGCATCTCGGCGGTGAGTACGTTGCCCGCGACGCCCCAGCCGCCGTCGGGCACCTCGTCGACGAGGACGACGGTCGTGGGGCGGGCCCGTTCGCCGTAGATCTCGGCGTAGAGGTCGGTGGTGCGCTCGATGATTTTCTTCTTGTCCTCGGCCGTGAGCGTGTCCGCGGGGACCTTGAAGTGTGCGAAGGGCATCTCAGATCATTCCTCCGTTGGCGCGCAGGATCTGGCCGTTCACCCAGTGACCGGCGGGGCTGGACAGGAAGGCGACCACCTCGGCGATGTCCTCCGGGGTGCCCAGCCGTTCCAGGGGCGGGGTCTTCGCGAGCCGGTCGATCTGTTCCTCGGTCTTGCCGGTGAGGAACAGGTCCGTGGCCGTCGGGCCGGGGGCGACCGTGTTCACGGTGACGTCCCGGCCGCGCAGCTCGCGCGCCAGGATCATCGTCATCGTCTCCACGGCGCCCTTGCTCGCCGCGTACGCGCCGTAGGTCGGGAACTGCGTGCCGACGACGGAGGTCGAGAAGCCCACGAAGGAGCCCCCGGCCCGCAGGCGCCGGGCCGCCTCCCTCGCGACGACGAAGGTGCCGCGGATGTTGGTGCGGTGCATGGCGTCCAGGTCGGCCAGGTCCAGGTCGGCGATGGTCGACAGGCTCATGCGGCCGGCCGAGTTCACGACGACGTCGACGCCGCCGTACTCCTGCTCCGCCCGGTCGAACAGCGCGGCGGTCTCCTTCTCCTCCGCCACGTCGGCCCGTACGGCGACGGCGCGTCCGCCGGCCGCGGTGATCGCCGCCACGGTCTCGTCGGCGGCCGAGGCGTCCCGGGCGTAGTTCACGACGACGGCCAGGCCGTCCTCGGCGAGCTTCTGCGACACGGCCCGGCCGATGCCGCGCGAGCCGCCGGTGACGATCGCCACGCGGGTGACCGCCGCCGTTTCTTGGTTCGTGTTCGTGGTCATGCGTCCACGATGCGCCCGGCCCGCCCGCGCAGCCAGGGGATGCCATCCCCTGGGTCACCGGCCCGGCCCGGCGCAGAATGGACGGCATGAGCGCTGTGAAGTACGCCGAGCTGGGAGCGTTCCTGCGGTCGCGGCGGGAGCGGATCCGCCCGGCCGACGTCGGGCTTCCGGCGGGGCCGCGCCGCCGGGTGCCGGGGCTGCGCCGCGAGGAGGTCGCCCACCTCGCGGGAGCGTCCGTGGACTACTACAACGAGCTGGAGCGCGGCGCCGGGTCTCAGCCGTCCGAGCAGATGCTGGCCGCGCTGGCGCGTGCGCTGCGGCTGTCCGGCGACGAGCGGGACTACCTGTACCGGATCGCGGACCGGCCGGTGCCCGTGCAGGGCGGGGCCGCGTCGCACGTCCACCCCGGCATGCTGGACCTGCTGGGGCGACTGGACTCGACCCCGGCGCAGGTGATCACCGACCTGCACGTCACCCTCGTACAGAATCCGCTGGCGGTGGCGCTGCTCGGGGACCACTCCGGCTTCCGGGGGCCCAGGGCCAGCTTCGTCCACCGGTGGTTCACCGAGCCCGAAGCCCGGCGCCTGTACCCGGAGGACGACCACGAGGAGAAGTCCCGCTCGTTCGTCGCCGACCTGCGGGCCGCGGCCGGGCGCCGGGACGCGGACGACGCGGAGGTCGGCTCGCTGGTCCGCACGCTGCTCCGCGTCTCCCCCGAGTTCGCCGCGCTGTGGGCCGACCACGACGTGGCCTTCCGACGGCGGGAGGACCGCAAACGCCTCGTCCATCCCACGCTGGGCCTGATCGAGGTCAACTGCCTCCACCTCTTCAGCGAGGACGGGCGCCAGCGGCTTCTCTGGTTCACCCCGGCCGTCGGGACCGACAGCGCGGGGCTGCTGGAGCTGCTGTCGGTGGTCGGCACGCAGGAGGTCGTCGAGCCGACGGTCAGCGCCGCGACGCGTACGGCAGGAACGTCGCCCAGGCAGCGGGGGTGAGCGTCAGGCGGGGACCGTCGGCGGTCTTGGAGTCACGGACGTGGACGGTGCCGGGGGTGAGGGCCAGTTCGACGCAGGAGTTGCCGTCCGTACCGCTGCTGTAGCTGCTCTTGAACCACACCAGTTCGGTCTCGCGGATCATGTTTCTCCCAGCAGTTCTTCGATGAAGGCGCGTGACTCTCTCGGTGGGAGAGCCTGCGCCCGGATGGTGCCATACCGCAGCTCGAGGATGCGCAGTTCCCTGGGCTCGGCAGTCGGTCGACCGTTGAACGCACCGTCGCTACGCCCCACTGCCGTGCCGTCCGGAAACTTCAGCAGCTCGATCTTGCCGTCCACGCCCGGGTGGGCATCAGTGTCTGTCGGCATCACCTGAAGCGAGACGTGGTTCAACGATCCCACCTCCAACAGGCGTTCGAGCTGCTGCTGCCACACCATTGTGCCGCCAACCGGCCGTCGCAGCGGCGCCTCTTCCAGGACGAAGTGGATCGACGGCGCCGGATCGCGTTCGAAGACCGACTGTCGCGCCAGGCGGGCAGCCACCATGCGCTGTACGTCGTCCGCGGAGTACGGCGGTTGGGCCGCCTCCATCAGCGCGCGAGCGTGTTCCGGCGTCTGCAGGAGCCCGTGGACGCTGTTGCACTCGTAGATGCCGATCTCGACCGCCTTGCCCTCCAACTTCCCCAGCTCCCGAACCTTCTTCGGGTACCGGACCTTCTTCACGTCCTCCCAGGCCGCCGAGATGAGCCCATCGGCGCCCAGCACCTCGTCGGCCCTGTCCAGATACTCCTGCCGGGGAATCCGCTTGCCGCCCTCGACCTTGTAGACCAGGTCCTCGCCGTACCCGACCGCCACGCCGAAGTCGCCGGCCCGCATGCCCGCCGCCTCGCGGCGGAGCTTCAACTGCCGTCCCACCGTGGTGATGACCGCGACGCCCCACTCGTCGTCGGGGTCGACCTCCCACCCCGACTCGTCCGTCTCGACCGCCATCCCCTGCCCCTTCCCCGACAGCTCCGACACCACTGGACAAGCGCCGGACAGTCACCGTACGTACCCGCTGAGTCACTTCTCACGGTACGCACACACCGCCACGCTGAGTGACGTGAATCAGGAATCCACCACCGAACTCACCGCGTCCGTCCGCAACTTCAGCGTGCAACTGTCCCCCACCCCACGCGGCGCCCGACTCGCCCGCCTGCTCGCGACCGAGCAGCTGCGTTCCTGGGGCCTGCCCCTGGACCCGGCCCGCCTGCTCGTCGCCGAGCTGGCCAACAACGCGGCGGACCACGGACGCGTCCCCGGTCGCGACTTCCGGCTCACGCTCTACGTGGTCGGCGACATCCTCCGCATCGAGGTCACCGACACCCGGGGCCGGCACCTCCCGGCCCCGCAGAAGCCGTCCCCCGACGCGGAATCGGGACGCGGCCTGTTGCTGGTGGAGGCGTTGGCGCACCGCTGGGGAGTGACCGAGGGCCGGTTCCCGCGCAAGACGGTCTGGGCGGAACTGCGCTGTACGCCACCGGAACCCACGTTCTGAGGTTCCGGTGCCGTCGGCGCCCTACCAAGACAAGAAACCGGGGGAAATGACCCCAACCAAGCCCCACCCCTCCCGCCCGAGGCGCGTCGTCACTCGGGTGGGTGAACATCACCGGTTGAGCTGGATTCCCGGGTCCCCAACTCCCCTGCTCTCAGCGCGAACAACCGAAAAGACATCGGCCCCCGCTGGGACTGGCATCCCGGTGCGAGGGCCTACCACCCAGGAAGCAAAGCAAAGGACCTTCCCGATGGATGTCCAAAACCCTAGCGCGCCCCCGCACGCCCAGTCAGCCCCCGCCGACAATCCGACCCGTACGCGTCGCCTCGGCGGCGGCATCACCCACGACAACACCCGCCACACCACCCGCTTCGTGGTGATCGGCAACCACCTGGTCCAGCCCAAGGAGCTGTCGCTCCTCGCGATCGGCCTGAGCTGCCACCTCCAGTCGCTGCCCACCGGCGCGGGCGCCGACATCAAGTCGCTCGCCGCCCGCTTTCCGGAGGGCCCGACCCGTATCGCCGCCGCCCTGCGCGAGCTGGAGGCCCACGGCTACCTGCGCCGCGAACGCCACCGCACGCAGACCGGCCGGATCATCACCCGCACGGTCTCCTGCAACCAGCCCCACGCGAGCCGCCGCGAACCGGCCGACACGGGCTGCCCGCCCGCGAAGCGCACGCCTCCGCCGCCACGCCGTGCGGGACCCAAGGCGCTCCCCGCCGTACCGCGGCCGAGCAGCACCGCCCCAGCCCTCCTTCAGACGGCCCTCGACCTCCTGGCCGACCTGCGACGACGCGACGCCCGGCTGCTGCTCTCCGCGACGGACACGGCTCACCTGGTCCCAGGGGTCACGGCCTGGCTGGAGCGGGACGTCGCCCCCCGGCGCCGTACGGGACGCCCTGACCACCGGCCTCCCTGACGAGCCCCTGCGCCGCCCGGCCGCCCTCCTGGCTCACCGCCTCGCCGACCGGCTGCCACCACCGCCGCCGTTCCGCACGCCGTCGGCCGCCGTACCGCCGCCGCGCCACCCACTCCAGAACTGCGAGGGCTGCGAGCGCGGCTTCCGGGCGCCCGCCCCCGAGAGCCGCTGCTGCGACTGCCGCACGACCACAGGCGACGCACCACCCGGGACGCCCCCTGGGCATGTCCCTTCACCCGCTCGTTGACCAGGAAAAACACGCCTCGATGTTCGCGTCCCGATTCCCCAGCCCTCCCGGGCGACTACCCTGGCCAGTGCACTCCCGGGAGGACTTCATGAGCACTCAGGCCGACCACGGACACGAGCTGGTCCCCCGCCCCGAACAGACGCCGGACGCGCTGCGCGCCGCCCTTGCCGTCGTCGCGCCCGGACGTCTGCCGGAGATGCAGCAGACCAAGGAAGAAGCGTTCGCCAAGGCTTTGGAATGGCAGTCCCTCAGCCCGGTACGCAGCTGGGCCCTGGCGTGGGCCCGTGACATCGAGATCGCCCGTCGACCCGACCTCGCGGCCCGCCACACCCGGGCCAAGGACAACCTGGAACACGAGGACGCGGACGTGGCCCGTGAAGCCCTGCGAGAGCTCAGTGCGGTCCTGGACGAGGCGATGAAGGCTGTACACGCTTGAGCTGGGCCTGGGAGTACGCCTTCGGCGCGGAGGAAGCCGCCCGCACCGCCCCGCCCGTCTTTCTCACCGCTGTGGAACGCAAGGCCGCCGAGCTGGTCAGAGCGGCGGAAGCCCAGTACCTGCACGGCCGTGCGTACAGCGAAGGCGATCCGAGGGGCGGCGACATCGCGGTCCCCGGCGGGATGTTCACCTACCAGATCGTCGTGCGGGACGAACGCGTCTACGTCGTCCAGATCACCTACCTGGGCTTCTGAGCCGGTACACGCCCAGGCACGGAACGTGGCGTCCCTTGTCCCCCACTACGGCCCCAGCCGTACCGCCGGTCAGGCGGCAGCGGCCCGCAGGTCCGCTGCCGTCAGCAGCGACAACAGTGCGATGCCCTCGGCCGCGAGAGCATCGGCATTGCCTTGCTCCCGGTCGATCACGCACAGAGCCTCATGCACCACAGCCCCCAGGCCACGCAGGTCCGCGGTCGACAGCACGATCTGTCCTCCGCTGGTGACCACATCCTCAACGACCGGCACCCGGCGTCCCTTGATGTCGGCGCCTTCGGCGAGACGGCAGGTGCCATATGGCTTGGCCTGCTTGCGCACGACCGCGCCCGGCGGACACGTCGGCACCGACAGCGCGGGGTGGCGAATCACGAGGGGGATACCACCCATGGAAGCCGAACTGCTGACTCTCGCGTCGGTGGCGGGCACGGCTCTGGTGAACGTGCTGGCCTCCGAGACCTGGGAACGCGGCCGGGACGCCGTTGTCGGCCTGTGGCGTCGGGTCCAGCCGGGCCGAACCGCCGATGTCGAGTCGGACCTGGCCGAGGACCGCGAACTGCTGCGCACGGAGACCGGACAGCAGCGGGGCTCCCGGCAGGGTTCCGATTCCGAGGGCCCGGCCTCCGACGCGGACGTGGACCCCCTGCGAGCGGCCGCAGTCGACGCGTGGCGGGCCCGCTTCGTACGGCTCCTGGCCCGTCATCCGGAACTCGCACCGGAGCTGCGCCGCATGATCGACGAGAGCTGACCGTGCCCACGCGGCCCTCGGACCACCAGCCGTCGGTCGTGTTCAACGCCAGCCCGTCGGGCAACGCCTGCGTCTACCAGTCTGCTCGCGACCAGCACATCACCGAGCGATGAGCGACACCCCTCCCGACCCCAAGTCGGTGACGTACGAGGCGACGCCCGAGGACCAGGCCCGGACCTGCCAGACGGGCGGGGCTCAGCACATCACCGAGTACCACTACCACGGCACGCCACCCGGCACGCCGAAGCCCGCCATGTCCCTGCCGAAGCGGGTGCTGCTCGCCGCGGGACTGGCCGTCGTACTCGGTGGCGGCGGCGCGGCTCTGTGGGCCTTCGGTCCATGGCAGCCGGCGACGACCAAGCACCGCCGCCGCGAAGGTCTCCTCGTCGGCGAGCCCCAGCGCCGGCCCTTCCGTCTCGGCTCAGCCCACCGTTGCGGCGAAGGACTCCGCGGCGCCGCCCGCCGTCCAGTCGGAACCGGCCCCGAAATCCTCCGCCTCCGGCGTCGCCGCCCCACCGGCGGAAGCCCCCTCGTCGTCCGCCCCGTCTCCGAAGGAGGAACAGACGGAGAACTGCCGCGGTCGGACGGCTGTCGAGGGCGTGACCGTCGACGTGTGTGTCCGGCAAGAGGGCGAAGACGTATACATGATCTACGAGCTGGCCGGGACGGAGACGCCACGGCTGGTCGATGTGTACATGTGGCTGGAGGACTCGGCGACGAAGAGGGTCGTCGACTACGTGGCGGCCAGGAACAAGCCGTACGCGTACTACAAGATGCGGGCCGACCCCACCCCTCGGCGGAGAGAACACGTCGTGGAGGTGAAGCTGGTGCGCGGGACCTCGTACGAGGTCTGTGTCGGGGTGGTCCCCGCCGATGCCGCCACTCCGGACTTCCGCTCCCCCAACGTGACCGGCATCATGCGTGGCTTCGTCTACTGATCGTCCTCCGGTGTGCTCTCAGGCCACCGTGGACACGCAGAACGGATGCCCCGCCGGGTCCAGCAGGACCCGCCAGCGGTCCGGTGACGGCTGGAAGTCGGGCTTCGTCGCGCCCAGGGCCAGCAGGCGGGCCTCCCCTTCGTCCAGGTCGTCGGCGCCGACGTCGATGTGGGCCTGCTTCTCCTGGCCGGTGCCGGGCCAGGCCGGCGGGCGGTAGTCGGGGAGGCGGTTGAAGCCGAGGCCGGGGGCGCCGTCCTTGCCGCCGAGGAAGTAGAAGTCGTCCGTGTTGAAGGTGACGGTGAGGCCGAGGGCCTCGCCCCAGAAGCGGGCCATCTCGGCGGGGTCGGAGCAGTCGAAGGTGACGGCCGAGTAGCGGAAGGCCGGGGCGGAAGGCGCGGGAGTGTTCTCCGTTGTCGTCATGGGAGGAACCGTAGGACGTGACCAGGACGGGTTCGGTCCTGGTCACTCGCCGTTCGGTGGCAGACTTCACCACCGTGCTCAGTACTTCCGCCCGGCTGCTGCGGCTGGTCTCCCTGCTCGCCGTCCGTCCCGCCTGGACCTGCGGTGAGCTGGCCGAGCGGATGGAGGTCACGGACCGGACCGTGCGGCGGGACGTCGCCCGGCTGCGGGAGCTGGGGTACGCCGTCGACTCCGACCCCGGCCCGTGGGGCGGGTACCGGCTGCGGCCGGGGACGCGGACACCGCCGTTGATCCTGGACGACGAGGAGGCCCTCGCCGTGGCCGTCGGGCTGCGGGAGGCCGCGCTGAGCGGGGCGCTCGGCGGGGACCAGGCCGCGCTGTCGGCGCTGCTGAAGCTGCGGCAGGTGCTGCCCCGACGGGTCGCGGAGCGGCTCGGGGACATGGACGACGCGTTCGTGCAGACGCCGAGGGCGGCCGGGGAACCGCAGGTCGCGGCCGGGACGCTGCTGGAGCTGGCGGCCGCGTGCCGGCGGGGCGAGCGGGCGCGGATGGCGTACCGGGACTGGGAGGGACGGGCCAGTGTGCGGGACGTCGATCCGTACCGGCTCGTGCACACCGGGCGGCGCTGGTACTTCGTGGCGCTCGACGTCGCGCGGGGTGAGTGGCGGACCTTCCGGGCCGACCGGGTCGAGCGGCTGCAACCGACCGGACGGGCGGTCGAGTTCACCGAA
The DNA here is from genome assembly GCF_000772045.1 of Streptomyces sp. CCM_MD2014. Classification (GTDB taxonomy): domain Bacteria; phylum Actinomycetota; class Actinomycetes; order Streptomycetales; family Streptomycetaceae; genus Streptomyces; species Streptomyces salinarius. The sequence goes on from NZ_CP009754.1 coordinate 3,594,561, forward strand.
CCGCTGCCCGATCCGGCGCTCCTCGTGTCCCGCGCGAGCGCGACCGGGCCGTACGCGGTGCTGGCCACCGTCCGGCTGCCGGTGCCCATGGAGCACGCTCTGCGGCTGATTCCCGCCACGGTCGGGCTGCACCGGGCCGACGGTCCGGACGCCACCGTCGTCGAGGTCGGCGGGTCCAGCGCGGAGGGGCTGGCCGGGTATCTGGCGAGTCTCGGCACGCCGTTGCGCGTCCTGGCACCCGACTCCGTACGGGAGACGCTGCTGCGCCGGACGCGGGAGCTGCTCGCCGCGCACGAGGACGCAGGTACATGAGAGTGCCTCCGCGTGTGAGGGCCGTATTCAGTCCACACCCCGTGAAATACCAGGCAAGCGATGTGCCAGGCTGGGTCCGTGAGTGATTCCGGGGGTGGCGCTGGGACGCCGGTACGGCGTTCTCGGCTCGCCGACTATGCAGATACGCCCCGTCCGTCCAGCCGGCCGCAGACGGCCGCTCGGCCGCCCGGAGCGGCTGCCGCCGAGCGGCCGCCTCGGGCGCTGGACCGTCCGGCGGAGAAGGAACGGCGTCCCGAGCCCTCCGATGAGGAAGTGACGGCTCGCCGACAGGAGTTCGCCGAACTGCTGGAGACGTTCCGGGACACGGCGGTACTCGTCCCGTTGCGCAATGGCGGTTGGCTGACCGTTGACTTCGGCGGCGTGCGCTGGATCCTCGCCTTCTCCAACGAGTCGGCGATGGCCCGCTATGCCATCGCCCGCGACGAGGCGCACTTGGAGTGGCCGTACCGGGCGGTACTTGGAGCGAAGCTGCTCGACGCGGCCGTGCCAGGGGCCGGTATGCCGTGTGGTGTGGCACTGGACGCGGCTGACGGCACAGAACATGCGGTGCTGCTGCCGCCGGTCACCGGAGTGGTGCCCGACGCGTTCGCCGTGGACCGGATGCGGCCGGAGGGTGCCTCGTGGTGACCGGGGGTGGCGTGGGCAAGGACCTGGCCGCGATCGGCCTCGACGACATCGCCAAAGGGCTGACGCTCGCACTGGGCGAGCTGAAAGAACTCGGCATGGTCGGGGAGGCCGGCGCGGGCCGCGGCTTCGGCGACCTCGCCCTCTCCGGGCTCGATCTGGGCGCGGAGGGTCTGACCAGTGCCTTCGGCTCCTTCTGCGAGCGGTGGGAGTGGGGCGTACGGTCGCTGATCTACGAAGGCAACGGCTTCGCGCTCAAGACCGGGCTGGCGGCCGGCACGTACTACGAGACCGACCAGTACGTAGAAGGCGCCATGAAGGTCGGCGTGAACTCCCTGATGGGCAACCCGTACGCCTCGGAGGACGAGATCACCGGCAAGGGCTGGAACGAGGTCCTGTCGAACAACGTGGTCACCCAGGTCAGGGATGCCGACTACAGCAAGGAGTCCTTCGAGCAGGCCTGGGACAACAGTGTCCAGGGCTGGCGGGACGCGGGCCGGGACGTCATGACCTCCGAGACCGTAGGCCTGCCCGGCCTGGGACCGCAGGCGGCGCGCGAAAAATTCGGTGTCACGGATGCCCAGTACGAGCAGTTCCTCGACGCGTCGTTCGGCCCATCGCCCGAGGAACGCGCTCGCGCCCAGAGCGGGGGTGAGGGCTGATGGGCGTCCTCGACGACATCGGCAGCGGCCTCGGAAAGCTCAAGGATGGTGTCAATCACGGTCTGACGATCGTGGAGGACGGCGTCGACGCCGGTAAGAAGGCCCTCGGTGAGGGAATCGACTGGGGCACCGACCGGCTCGGCGACGGCCTCGACAAGGTCGGCCTGGAGGGCGCCGCGGACGCGGTGGAGGACTGGGGCGACGGTGTCGCGTCCGACCTGGGCGCCACACCCGGCGAGCAGCAGCTCGGCGAGACCGAGGAGGCCAACGAGCTCGTCCACGGCAACGCGGAGAAGATCCGGGCGAGCGCGAAGCACCTGCGGGACTTCTCGACCGCTTTCGAGAAGGTCGGCTCCGGGATGAAGAAGGTGGACTCCAGCAGCTGGCGTGGCAAGGGCGGTGACACCTTCCGCGAGAAGTTCGGTGTTCACCCCACCAAGTGGCTGCACGCGGCCGACGCCTGCGAGACTGCGGCGACAGCGTTGGAGAGCTACGCGGGCACCGTGACGTGGGCCCAGCAGCAGGCTCGTGAGGCGGCCGAGCTGTACAAGCGGGGCAAGCAGGCATCCCAGCGGGCCGTCGAGGAGTACAACAGGCAGATCGACGCCTACAACGCCAAGATCAAGGCCGACCAGGATCCCGGCCCGGTTCCCTCTCCCTTCCAGGACCCCGGCAAGGCGACCATCCAGCGGGCCCGCGAGAAACTCGCCGAGGCGCGCAGGCAACGCAACACCGCCGCCTCCGACGCCGAGGCCGGCATCAGGAAGGCCCTGGCCCACGCCCCCGCAGAGCCACCGCCGCTGGACCGCATCGGCAACAACGTCGTCGACGGCTTCGTCGCGACCGGCGTCGAACTCACCCACTTCGCGGGTGGCGTCGTCAAGGGGACGGCCGGTCTGGTCAACTTCGCCCGGGGCCTCAACCCCGTGGATCCCTACAACCTGACCCACCCGGCCGAGTACCTCCAGAACGTCTCGATGACGCTGTCCGGTCTGGTCTCGACCGCCGCCCACCCCGAGCGAGCGCTGAACGCCGCGGTGGAGGGCTTCAAGAAAGACCCCTCCGAGTTCATCGGCCGCCTGGTGCCTGAGCTGATCGGCACCAAGGGTGCGGGCCTGGTCCGCGGCGGAGTTCGGATGGCGGCGAAGGAAGGGCTGGAGGCCGGTACCGCGAAGGCCGCGGCCGGCGGGGCCAAGTACGCGGACGAGGCCGCCGGCGCGGCTCCCAAGGACTGGAGCGACCTCGCACGGTCCACGGACCATGTGAGCAAGAAGGCAATTCATTACGAATCCGTCGACCCGCACAAGGCCCAGGAATTCCTGGACAGCGAGTATCCATGGCTCAAAGACGTCAACAACACCAACGTACCGGGATACAGAGACAACTGCAGCCACAATGTGGTGACCGTGGACCGCAGACTCGATGACATCGAGGTCAGCGCGGCCCCCAAGAAGACTCCCGACCACATTCCCCCGGAGCAGCTCGGACTGCCGAACCGGGCCAAGGGCCACTACGACATGGTCAACAGTTACGATGACATCATCGCGGATCTGGAGAAGCGGGGCGAAGGGTCCAGAAGCGCTGTATACATCAGCAGGCCCGATGGCAGCGCCCACGTCTTCAACGCCGTGAACACCAAAAACGGAGTGGTCTTCCTCGACGGCCAGAGCGGCACACTCGGAATTCTGGAGAACAACGTGTCCTCCATAGGGCACATCCCTTACCGAAATGGGAGTCAATAAATGCTCAGCCGGAACGGAGCAGTGTCAGCGGCTTTGGATTTCCTCCAGAAGGAGGCTTACCCGGACCGCGCGGAGTCCGTTGTGATGCTTCCTGAGCTGGGGATCGATTATCCGTATGGTTGGGCGGTGCGTTTCGACTTCAAGGAGCACATCGAGACGGGCGACAGGACCCAGGCGCCTTTCACATCGGTCGTCGTCGTCCCCCACGACGGATCGGACCCCCACTTCCCGCCGACCAACCTGCCGGTGGAGAAGTACATGGGGCTACGGGTGTCGGGTGACTGGCCAACGCAGAAGGGGCAGTGAGATGCCGGGGCCCGATCAAGCGGCTACGGCCTGGCTGAACGCCACCTACGGCGGCCTGGTCCAGCTGACCGTGCCTCATCCCGTGCACGAGACCTCCTCTGCGTGGCTGATGGCGTGTCGTCCCCTGCCGCAACCCGGTTACCCCGAGACACCGATGATGACGGCGTCGGTCGTGGTACCCAAGGACGGAAGCGCCCCCTTCCACCCGGCGCCGAGCGCTCCGCTCGCCGACCTCGAGCCGGCACCACCCCGGGAGGCCGCCGCCCGGGCCGAGCACCAGGCCAGGCGGGTCAACGCCCGGGGCTGCGTGATCGCACTGCACTCCGCCATAGGCGGCGCCCCGTCGGTGGCGCTGCCCTGGAAGCCCGCGGACGAGGCTCCCGGCTGGTGGGACCGGCTGACCCGCAGGTATTTCCCCGAGTTCGCCCGGGTGCCCGTCAACGGCTGGGACGACGTGGTTCAGGCGGTCGCGGAGCCGGGTCCGGACACCCGTGGCGTGGTGTGGGTACGGCGGGCGGTCGCGGGTCACGAAGCGACGGGCCACCTGCTGTACGCGCACAACAACAAGGGCCAGGTGGTGCTGCTGGACCCCCTGACCTCCGCTCTCGCCCGGCTCGACGACCCGCTGGTCCGCGAGCTGGTGCTGGTCCGCGCTCTCCCGGGGGCGCTCACGCCGCGGCGCGCCGGATGGGAACGGGCAGCTCCCGACTTCGCGGCCGCTGTCGACAAGGCCCGCCACTGGTTGCGCGGCGCCTACGGCGGTGCCGTGGAGCTGCACGCCCCGACGGCCGAGGACGAGACCACGCGGGGCTGGGTCTTCTCCTGCAACACCACGCGTTTCCTGCGGGACGGCAACTGGTCGGACGCCATGCTCGACGCGACGGTGGTCGTCCCGAAGGACGAGTCGGCGCCATTCGGTCTGCCCAACACCGACCCCTGGACGTGGCTGGCACGCTGGGACGCCGGCACCGAGCCGGGAACAGCGGGACTCGAGCAGCCGCCGGCCCCGGCGCACGCGGCGTGGTTCGAGCCGACGCTCGCCGAACTCGGGCCCGTTCTGTCGGTGTCCGAGCATCAGGACTTCGCGGCGGTGATGGAGGCCGCCGACGCGCTGCCGGTCGCAGCGCGGGCGCTGATCTGGGCGCGGCGCACGGATGGCCGGGGCCGCGAGGCGGTCGGCCGCCTGCTGAACGTCCTCCGTCTGGAGAGCGGCGTGATGGTGGTCGACGGATCGTCGGGCGACCCGGTCTCCTTCGACCCCACGGGAGTCCATCGCCTGCACCTGATTCGGTACCGCTGAGCACTCCTCGCCCAGACTGGTCTGTACCAACCCCTTGCCCCCGTCCTCTCCGCGTCGCAAGCTCCCCTCATGGAGCTGGAGTTGCGGCATCTCAAGACGGTCCGGGCCATCGCCGACGCCGGCAGTCTCACCAGGGCGGCGACGGCTCTCGGGCTCGCGCAGCCCGCGTTGAGCGCACAGCTCAAGCGGATCGAACGAGCCCTGGGCGGCGCGCTGTTCGTCCGGGGACGGCACGGCGTACGGGCCACCGCCCTGGGCGAACTGGTGCTGGAGCGGAGCCGGATCGTGCTGCCCGCGGTGACCGAGCTGCAGCAGGAGGCGGCCCGGTTCGCCCGGGCGCCGCGTACGACGGAGCGGCTGCGGATCGGCGGCACCCACGGGCCCTTACTGGGCGCCCTCCTCGACCGGCTGGCCGGTGTGGCGCCCGACGCCCGGATGACGACCTGCACGTCCTGGTCCGAGCGTGAGCTGGCCGGGCAGCTCGCCGAGGGGCGGCTGGACTTCGCGCTGGCCGGGACCTGCGGCACCGCCGCGCCGCCCGCGGGCGAGGGGCTGGTGTGGCGGGAGGTCGCCGTGGACCCGGTGTTCGTCATGGTGCCCGAGGGGCATCCGCTCGCCGACCGCGCCGAGGTGGACCTGACCGAGCTGGCGGACGAGGAGTGGGCCTGCGTGCCGGGCGACGGCTGCTTCGGCGACTGCTTCACCGCGTCCTGCGCCCGCGCCGGTTTCACGCCGCGTCGCATGTACGAGACGGACACGGCGTCGCTCGTGCACCTGGTGCAGGTGGGGCGGGCGGTCGGGCTGTGCCGGGCGACCTTCCCGACCACACCCGGGATCGCGACCCGGCCGCTCACCGGCACCCCGCTGACCTGGCGGCACCTGCTGGGCTGGCACGCGGCGACGCAGCGGCAGGACACCGCCGGTGCCGTGCTCTCGCAGGCGCGCATGGCGCACGCGAGCGTGGCGGCGAACAGCGACAGCTACACGGAGTGGATGTCGGCGCACCGGGTTCCGTGAAACCGCTGCGCCGGCGTTCCATAACGCCGGGGAGAGGGACGACTGAGCTCTTATGACGGCCGGGCGTCCCTCCCTACGGTTTCGGCACCTCCCCACCGAGACCGAGGAGATCCCCCATGCACCACCGACACCGACCCCGCAGAGCCGTGGGTGCCGCCGTCGCCGCGACCGCGGCCCTGCTCGTGGCCGGGCTCAGCGGCTCCGCGAGCGCCGGGACGGCACCCGCCGACGCCGCCCCCACCGCGGCCGAGACGCTGCGCACCGACGCCGCGCCGCCCGCTCTGCTGAAGGCCATGCAGCGGGACCTCGGCCTCGACCGCCGGCAGGCCGAGCACCGCCTGTCCAACGAGGCCGAGGCGGGGGCCACCGCGGCCCGGCTGCGCGCCTCGCTCGGCGGCGACTTCGCGGGGGCGTGGGTGACCGGTGCCGAGTCCGGCACCCTGACCGTCGCGACGACCGACGCGGGCGACGTCTCCGCCATCGAGGCCCGGGGCGCCGAGGCGAAGGTCGTACGGCACTCGCTCGCCGACCTGGACGCGGCCAAGGCCCGCCTGGACAGGGCGGCGGCCAAGCACGACACCGCCGACGCGCCCGTCTGGTACGTCGACACGCGCACCAACACCGTCGTCGTGGAGGCGATACGCCCGGCGGCGGCGCGTTCGCTGCTGGCGGCGGCCGGTGTGGACCGTTCCCTGGCCCGGGTCGAGAGCCGCACCGAGCGGCCCCGCACCTTCTACGACCTGCGCGGCGGCGAGGCGTACTACATCAACAACAGCAGCCGCTGCTCGATCGGCTTCCCGATCACCAAGGGCACCCAGCAGGGCTTCGCCACCGCGGGCCACTGCGGCCGGGCCGGCGCCGGCACGACGGGCGCCAACCGGGTGGCCCAGGGCACCTTCCAGGGCTCGATCTTCCCCGGGCGCGACATGGCGTGGGTGGCCACCAACTCCAGTTGGACGGCGACCCCGTACGTCCTGGGCGCCGGCGGGCAGAACGTCCAGGTCACCGGGTCCACGGCGGCTCCGGTCGGCGCGTCCGTGTGCCGTTCCGGCTCGACGACCGGCTGGCACTGCGGCACCATCACGCAGCTCAACACCAGCGTCACCTACCAGGAAGGCACCATCTCGCCGGTCACCAAGACCACGGTGTGCGCCGAGCCCGGTGACTCCGGCGGCTCCTACATCTCCGGCAGCCAGGCGCAGGGCGTCACCTCGGGCGGCTCGGGCGACTGCCGGAGTGGCGGCGAGACCTTCTTCCAGCCGATCAACGCGCTGCTGCAGAACTACGGGCTCACGCTCAAGACGACCGGCGGCGGTGACGACGGCGGCGGTGACGACGGCGGTGAGGAGCCCGGCGGCACCTGGGCGGCCGGCACGGTCTACCAGCCGGGCGACACCGTGACGTACGGCGGCGCCACCTACCGCTGCCTGCAGGGCCACCAGGCCCAGCCGGGCTGGGAGCCGTCCAACGTTCCCGCGCTGTGGCAGCGGGTGTGACGTGTGCGGTGCGACGGTTGTGACGGCGTGAAGCCCCACTGACCCCCACAGGGGACAACGGGGGACGGGTCCGGGCGTGCGTGAGGGAGAGCGCCCGGGCCCGGTCGCGTCGTCGTACGGGTCCCGGGGTTCAGGTGCGGCTGACCGTGCCGCACTCCTCGCCCTGCGTGTCCCTCAGCTCCCCGCTGCGGTCGTACGGGTCGACGGTGGGCCCGGTCGCCCGCTCCCGGTCCTCGGGGAAGACGGGGTGCAGGTAGCCGTCGTACACCGCGCACGCGGTGTTGAACGTGTTGACCTTGTACTCCCGGATCGCCAGCTTGCCCGGCGTGGCGTACCAGCGGTCGGGGTCCAGCAGCAGCGTCGTGATCTCACGGCGCACGATGGTGCGCTCGACGTGGTCGCCGCCGGCGGCCTTCACCAGCGGATACACGAACGTGTAGTCGGCGTGCACCTCGATCTCGCCCGGCTTCCCCCCGGACAGCGTCATGCGGCCGCGCACCTTGACGACGTCGCCCGCGAGCCGCACCTCGTCCGGGTCGAACCGGCTGAACAGCCCGACGGGGTCGTGTTCGCGCGACGGTTCGCGCAGCCCCCGCCGCTGGTCCGGCAGCAGGTCCTTCTGCGCCTCGGGGTCGAGCAGGCCGAGCGCCTCGTCGGGCCGCCCGCCCGCGATCACGTCCGGGTCGAGGTTGGCCGCGACCAGGAGCTCCTTGGTGCGCCGCAGGGCCAGCTCAGCGTCGGCCTCGCTCATCCCGGCCACCGCCTTGGCCTCCGGCAGCTCGATGGCGTCGGCGCCCTCGGCCCAGCGCAGGGCGGGCGAGCCCCGGAACGGCTCGTCGAGCGTGGCCTGTTCGGACCCGGCGGGGTCCCCGGGAGCACCGGTCGGCCGCACCGTCTCGGCGGGCAGCGGCGCAGGCGACGCGGCGGCCTCCGCCTCTCCGCCGGGGAAGCGGTCCGTGACCAGGGAGGGCCGCAGGGCGATCACCGCGACCGCCGCCAGCGCCACCACGCCGACGACCGCGCCCCAGCGGCGCCGGGGCTTCGGGGCGGGTTGCGGGCCGCGCCAGGGCGCGGGCTCCTCCTGCTCGCGCAGCCGGGCCGCCACCATCCGCGCCCGCGCCGACGGCTCCTTGGGCGCGGGGGCCCCACCGCCTTCGGCGGACTCCCGCAGGAACGACTCCAACTCCTCGTCGGAGAGGGAGGGGGCCGGTTCGTCGTCGGAACGGTCGGGAGGCGGGACGGAACTCACGGGCTCACTTTCCTGGTGACGCGGTGCGATGCGATCGAGGGCTTGCGGTGCTCCATCGTGCCGCCGCGTGGAGACGAGGTGCCGTTCCGTGCGGTACTTGTGACCGAACCCGTACACCTTCCTCCGCCGCCGCCCGACGAAACGGGGGGTCAGGCCCGCAGGTAGGTCAGCACCGCCAGCACCCTGCGGTGGGTCTCGGTCGCCGGGGGCAGGTCGAGCTTGGTGAGGATGCTGCCGATGTGTTTGCCCACGGCCGCCTCGGAGACGACGAGTTCGCGGGCGATGGCCGCGTTGGACCGGCCCTCCGCGATCAGGGCAAGCACCTCGCGCTCGCGCGGGCTCAGCCGCTCCAGCGGGTCACGACGGCGGCGCAGCAACTGGCGTACGACCTCGGGGTCGACGACCGTGCCGCCGCCGGCCACCTCGGCCAGCGCGTCGACGAACTCCTCGACCTGGCCGACGCGGTCCTTGAGCAGGTAGCCGACGCCGGTGCCGTCGCCGGAGTCCAGCAGGTCGGCGGCGTACGTCCGTTGCACGTACTGGCTGAGGACGAGGACGGGCAGCGTGGGCCGCTCCTCGCGCAGGCGCACGGCCGCGTGCAGGCCCTCGTCCTGGAAGCCGGGCGGCATGCGGACGTCGGTGACGACGACGTCCGGGGCGTGTTCCGTCACGGCGGTGACGAGCGCGTCCGCGTCGCCGACGGCCGCCACGACCTCGTGACCGAAGCGGGCGAGCAGGCCGGTCAGGCCGTCCCGCAGCAGCACGCTGTCCTCGGCCAGCACTACGCGCAGGGATCGGTCCGCGTGCGGGGGTCGCGGGGATCGCAGGGCTCGCACGGAATCTCCACGCTCAGCAGGGTCGGTCCGCCCGGCGGGCTGGACAGGGAGAGTCTGCCATCCAGGACCGACACCCGGTCGGCGAGTCCGGTCAGCCCGCTGCCCGCCGCGGCGTCCGCCCCGCCCCGGCCGTCGTCCCGGACCCGCAGCACGAGCCGTCCGTCACGGTGGCCGCCGGTCACCGCCGCGCGGGTGGCGCCGCTGTGCCTGCCGATGTTGGCGAGGGCCTCGCAGACCACGAAGTAGGCGGCGGCCTCCACGGCCTGGGGCAGCCGTCCGGGCAGTTCCAGGGTGACGTCGACGGGGACGGCGGAACGGTCGGCGGCGTCGGCGACGGCCGCGGGCAGGCCGTAGTCGGCGAGAACCTTCGGGTGGATGCCGTGGATCAGCTCGCGCAGCTCCTCCAGCGCCTTTCCCGCCTCGCCGTGCGCCTTGGCGAGCTGGTCGGCGAGCGGTCCCGGCGGCGCGTCCAGGCGGGCCAGGCCGAGGGCCATGGTCAGGGCGACCAGGCGCTGCTGGGCGCCGTCGTGCAGGTCGCGTTCGATGCGGCGGCGCTCGGCCTCGAAGGCGTCCACCAACCGCACGCGGGAGCGGGCGAGTTCGACGACCCTGGCCTCCTGGTCTTCCTCGCGCGGGGCGCCCACGAGCACGCGCGTCAGCTCGGCCCGCGCGCCCGCCGCCAGGCCCAGCGCGTAGCCGCCGAGGGCGAGGAGCAGCAGCCCCAGCACCGCGATGCCGGACACGGCCGGCCAGGTGGTGACCGTCCACTGCTTGAGTACCTTCGCCTCCTCGCCGCCGCCGGCCGTGGCCATCAACAGCGGGGTGACGGCGAGATGGAGGGGCGCGGCGAGCGCGAACGCGACGACCAGGGCGTCCAACGGCCACAGGACGAGGGCGAAGAGGAGGGCGTGGCCGAGTTCCCGCCAGGTCGCCGGCTCGCGCAGCCGTGTGATCAGCCAGGGCCACGGGCCGGTGGCGGGCGGCTGCCGCACGGGCCGGGCGGGGGCGGGGGCGCGGTCGATCAGGCGCAGCCGGTGCCGTTCCAGGCGGGCCACGGGGATGCCGACGAGGGCGGTGAGCACCAGCAGCGGCAGCCCCACCAGGACGACGGCGAGTACGCCCCCTACGGCGACCGCGGTCACGACGACCACCAGGGTCGCGGCTCCGGCCACCGCTCCGGTCACCAGGTAGGCGAGGGCGCGCCAGGGCCACGGCGAGAGCAGGTAGCCGCGGGCGGGCAGGGCCTGCCACACGGTGCGGGGGCGGGGACGCATGCGGATCACCGTAGAACCGGTGCGCGCGCCGGGGCCATCGGCCCCGTGGGCGTCTCGGGGGTATGGCCTGCCCTACCCCTCTTCTCTCCCCTGCCGCACTGCGCCGACGTGGTCGCGAACGGTTGTGTGGGGCCGGTCAGCGAGCGATACGGCACCGGTGAGTGGGGACCACATGAACGGCAACGACGACGCGGTACGGCTGTGCTCCGTCACCCGGCGGTACGGGGCGGGCGACGGCGCGGTGACGGCCCTCGACGACGTCTCCCTCACCTTCCCGCGAGGCACGTTCACCGCGGTGATGGGACCGTCCGGCTCGGGCAAGTCGACCCTGCTGCAGTGCGCGGCCGGTCTGGACCGGCCCACGTCGGGATCGGTCGTGGTCGGCGGCACGGAGCTGACGGGGCTGAGCGAGCGGCGGCTGACCCTGCTGCGCCGGGAGCGCGTCGGCTTCGTCTTCCAGGCGTTCAACCTGCTGCCGTCCCTGACCGCCGCGCAGAACGTGGCGCTCCCGCTGCGGCTGTCCGGCCGTCGCCCTCCGCGGGGCCGGGTGCGCGAGGCACTGCGCCAGGTCGGCCTCGCCGACCGCGCCCGGCACCGGCCGACCGAACTGTCCGGCGGCCAGCAGCAACGCGTCGCCCTCGCCCGCGCGCTGATCACCCGCCCGGAGGTGCTGTTCGCCGACGAGCCGACGGGGGCGCTGGACTCCCGGACCGGCCGGGAGGTGCTGGCCCTGCTGCGCGGCATGGTCGACGACACCGGCCAGACGGTCGTCATGGTCACCCACGACCCGGTGGCCGCGTCCTGCGCCGACCGCGTGGTCTTCCTGGCCGACGGCCACGTACACGGCGACCTCGCCGCCCCGGCCGCCGCCACCATCGCCACCCACCTGACCGGGCTGGAGGCACTGCGGTCGTAGCTGCAGGCAGTCGCCGTGCCGCCGTCGCTGCGGGCAGTCGTGCCGCTGGGGCGGCACGGGCGGGCGCTGGGGGCGCCTCCCAGGCCGTTCAGGCACTGGGGAGGCACCCCGTGACGCCCGCTCACACCGGCACCATCCACCCCACCCCGGCCGGAGGCCACCCTTGCTGATCACCGCCCTGCGCACCCTGCGCACCCGCTGGCCCGCCTTCACCGGGAGCTTCGTCGCCCTCGCGCTCGGAGTAGCGCTCCTGACGGTGATGGGCCTGGCACTGACCGCCACACTGGACGCGCCAGACCGCGCACCCGAGCGGTTCGCCACCGCACCGGTGGTGGTACGGGGACAGGACACCCTGCGGGTGCCGACGCCCTCCGGTGAGAAGACGGAGAAACTGGCGCGACCGCACCCCGTACCGGCGCCGCTCGTGACCCGCCTGAAAAGGCTCGGCACCGTCGTCGAGGACCGTTCCTTCCCGGTCCGCCTCCACGGCGGCCACAGCCGCCACGCCCCCGCCGACCTGGTCGGCCACCCGTGGTCCACCGCCGCGTTCGCCCCGTACCGCCTCGACGCCGGCCGCGCGCCCCGCACCGCCGACGAGGTCGTCGTCACCGGCGACTGGACCGCTCCGGGCGAGCGGTTGCGCACGGACCGGGGCGCGCTGCGCGTGGTGGGTACCGTGCCCGGCCTCGGGTTCGAGGACGCCGTCTTCTTCACCGACGTACGGGCCTCCCGGCTCGCGCCCGTCAGCGCGCAGCTGGTGGTCGACGCGGAGGCGCCCGCGGTTCGGAGGGCCGTACGGGACTCGGCGCCGGCCGGCGCGGGCGTCCGCGTGCTCACCGGAGACGAACGCCGGTACGCGGACGCCGATCCCGACCGGGACCGTGCGGCGCTGACCGCCCTGAACGCTCTGTTCGGCACCGCCGGCGGCGTCACCGCGTTCGTGTCGGTGTTCGTCGTGGCGTCCGCGTTCGCCTTCGCGGTGGCACAGCGGCGCCGGGAGTTCGGGCTGCTGCGCACGGCCGGGGCGGCGCCGGGGCAGCTGCGCCGGATGGTGCTGACCGAGGCGCTCGGAGTCGGCGCCCTCGCGTCCGGAGCCGGCTGCGTGCTCGGCGCGTACGCCGCGCCGCTTCTGGCGGCACACGTGGTGGACAGCGGCCTCGCACCGGCCTGGTTCACCATCGGCGAGTCCAGCCGGCCGTACCACCTGGCCTTCTGGACGGGGCTCGTCGTCGCCCTGTGCGGCGCGACGGCGGCGGCGTGGCGGGCGGGACGCACCGGCCCCGTCGAGGCCCTGCGCGAGGCGTCCGTGGACACCGGGACGATGACCCGGGGCCGGTGGGTGTGCGGGGCGGGGCTGCTGCTGACCGCGCTCGTGACGCTGGGTGTCTCGCTGGCCGGCGACCCGGGCGACCTGCTGCACCGCAAGACGTACGTGACCCGCCCGATGCTGCTGATCAGCGCGGCCGCGCTGCTCGCACCGGTCGTGGTGCGCCCGGCGACGCGTCTGCTCACCTGGCTGCCGGCCCGCCTGCCCGGCGCCACGGGCCTGCTGGTCCGGGAGAACACGGCGGCCGGTGTACGCCGTACCGCGGCCGTCGCGGCGCCGGTGCTGGTCACGGTGGCGCTCACGGGCTCCCTGCTCGGCGCCGTCGCGACCCTGAACGAGGCGAAGGCCGCAGAGGTCCGTGAGCGTACCGCCGCCGCCTTCGTGGTCACGGCGCCGTCCGGTACGGGCTTCGACGCGGCGGCCTTGGACCGCCTGCGCGCGGTGACCGGGACGGAGATCTCTCCGACCTCGTCGGGCGCGGTGTACACCCTGGAGGACGGCGTGGCCCTCCTCAGGTCCGACATGCGTGCCGTCACCGACCCCGAGGCCTTCAGCGCCACGACCCGGCTCCCGCTCGCCGCGGGCAAGGTGTCCGACCTGGACGACCACTCGATCATCGTGAACGAGGAGTGGGAGGAGCACAGGGTCGGCCGCAGTGTCCGCGTGTGGCTCGGGGACGGCACACGGAGGACCCTGCGCATCGCCGCCGTGATGCACACCGGCACCGGCGACAACGGCGTCTACGTCACCGAGGCCAACGCCGCCGGCGCCCCCGTCGACCGGGTGGACGTCGCCCTCGCCGACGGCACCGACGCCGACGCGGTGGCGGCGGGGCTGCGCGAGGCGGTGACGCCGGTGGGCGGACGGGTGGCGAGCGGGGACGAGTGGGCCGCGGCCGCCTCCCCCGGCTCGAAGGACACGACGCGGGCCGGTCTGTTCCTGGTCCTGGGCATCGCCCTGCTCTACACGGGGATCTCCCTGGTCAACACGATGCTGACGGCGACGTCCGACCGGGTCCGCGAGCTGACGGTCCTGCGGCTCGCGGGCGCCACCGACGGGCAGGTGTTTCGGCTGCTGGCCGCCGAGTCACTGACGGTCACCGCGGTGGGCACCCTGCTGGGGCTGCTGGTCGCCGGAATCAACCTCGCGGGCATGGGGGCGGCCCTGAACCTGCTCGCCGTACCCGTCGCCCCGGTCCTCCCGTGGGCGGCCGTCGCGACGGTCGCGGGTGCCTGCGCGACGCTCACCGTGGCGGCGACGCTCACATCCGCCGCCCTGCTGGCGCGCCGCCACGCGCTCGTCCGCGAATGACCGGGAGTTGTGCCGCCGCCGGACGCCCCGACACCTCGGACACCTCGCCCCCCGATCCTCCAGCAGAAGCAGAATGTCCTCGGCGGAAGATCCGGTGCAGCCTCTCGTGGGATGAACCGACCGTGCGTCGGAACCTGGAGCCGCCGAGGCACTGGCCGCAGAGATACGCCGAGGACCCCGCGGACGAGTGACTTCCCGCCCGTGACCGCCGACGCCATCGGGTCGCGGCCACCACCACGACACGACGGAAGGGCCCGTACGACCGAAGTCGTACGGGCCCTTCCTCAGGCATCAGCCCATGTCAGGTCAGGTGACCGACAAGCAAGCGGAACTTACTTGTTGATCTTGGTGACCTGGCCGGCGCCCACGGTCCGGCCACCCTCGCGGATGGCGAACTTCAGGCCCTCTTCCATGGCGACGGGCTGGATGAGCTCCACCTTCATCTCGGTGTTGTCACCCGGCATGACCATCTCGGTGCCCTCGGGGAGGGTCACGACGCCGGTCACGTCCGTCGTACGGAAGTAGAACTGCGGACGGTAGTTGTTGAAGAAGGGGGTGTGACGGCCACCCTCGTCCTTCGACAGGATGTAGGCCTGGGCCTCGAACTCGGTGTGCGGGGTGACCGAGCCCGGCTTGATGATGACCTGGCCGCGCTCGACGTCCTCGCGCTTGATGCCGCGGAGCAGCAGACCGACGTTCTCACCGGCCTGGCCCTCGTCGAGGAGCTTCCGGAACATCTCGATGCCGGTGACCGTGGTGGTGGTCTTCTCCTGCTTGATGCCGATGATGTCGACGGTCTCGTTGACCTTGAGGACACCACGCTCGATGCGGCCGGTGACGACCGTACCGCGACCGGTGATGGTGAAGACGTCCTCGATCGGCATCAGGAACGGCTTGTCGACGTCGCGCTCGGGCTCCGGGATGGCCTCGTCCACGGCCTTCATGAGCTCGAGGACCGAGTTGCCCCACTCCTTGTCGCCCTCGAGGGCCTTCAGAGCGGAGACCTTGACGACCGGAACGTCGTCGCCCGGGAACTCGTACTCGGAGAGGAGCTCACGCACCTCGAGCTCGACGAGCTCCAGGATCTCCTCGTCGTCCACCATGTCGGCCTTGTTCAGGGCGACCACGATGTACGGAACGCCGACCTGGCGGGCCAGGAGCACGTGCTCCTTGGTCTGCGGCATCGGGCCGTCGGTGGCGGCGACCACGAGGATGGCGCCGTCCATCTGCGCCGCACCCGTGATCATGTTCTTGATGTAGTCCGCGTGACCGGGGCAGTCGACGTGGGCGTAGTGACGCGCCTCGGTCTGGTACTCGACGTGCGCGATGGAGATGGTGATACCGCGCTGGCGCTCTTCGGGAGCCTTGTCGATCTGGTCGAAGGCCGAGGCCTCGTTCAGGTCCGGGTACGCGTCGTGCAGCACCTTGGTAATGGCGGCCGTGAGGGTCGTCTTACCGTGGTCGATGTGACCGATGGTGCCGATGTTGACGTGCGGCTTAGTCCGCTCGAACTTCGCCTTCGCCACTGGGGTCCTCCTGTGGAGTGGTTCTGTACGCCTTACTCATCGGCGCCAGGTGATCTTTGCTGGGAAACCCGGGCCCGGGGCATTCCACCGGGTTGGCGGCGGAATGCCCCTTGCAGGCTCCGGGGTCAAGCCTAAAGCGTGAGAACGGGGTCCGTTAAACGGAGTAGCCCGTTACTCGCCCTTGGCCTTCGCGATGATCTCCTCGGCGACGTTCCGGGGAACCTCGGCGTAGGAGTCGAACTGCATCGAGTAGCTTGCGCGGCCCGACGTCTTGCTGCGGAGGTCGCCGACGTAGCCGAACATCTCCGACAGGGGCACGAGGCCCTTGACGACGCGGGCGCCCGCACGCTCCTCCATGGCCTGGATCTGGCCACGGCGGGAGTTGATGTCGCCGATGACCTCACCCATGTAGTCCTCGGGCGTGGTGACCTCGACGGCCATCATCGGCTCCAGGAGCACGGGCGAAGCCTTGCGCGCGGCCTCCTTGAAGGCCTGCGAACCGGCGATCTTGAAGGCGAGCTCGGAGGAGTCGACCTCGTGGTAGCCACCGTCGATGAGCGTGACGCGGACGCCCGTCATCTCGTAGCCGGCCAGGATGCCGAACTGCATGGCCTCCTGCGCACCGGCGTCCACCGAAGGGATGTACTCCTTCGGGATGCGGCCACCGGTCACCTTGTTCACGAACTCGTACGAGGCGTCGCCGCCCTCGATCGGCTCGATCGCGATCTGCACCTTGGCGAACTGACCGGTACCACCGGTCTGCTTCTTGTGGGTGTAGTCCACGCGCTCGACGGTCTTGCGGATCGTCTCGCGGTACGCGACCTGCGGCTTGCCGACGTTGGCCTCGACCTTGAACTCGCGCTTCATCCGGTCGACCAGCACCTCGAGGTGAAGCTCGCCCATACCGCCGATGACGGTCTGGCCGGTCTCCTCGTTGGTGTGCACCTGGAAGGAGGGGTCCTCCTCCGCGAGACGCTGGATGGCGACACCCAGCTTCTCCTGGTCGCCCTTGGACTTGGGCTCGATCGCGACCTCGATGACCGGCGCCGGGAAGTCCATGGACTCCAGGATGACCGGGTTCTTGTCGTCGGACAGCGTCTCACCGGTGGTGGTCTGCTTCAGGCCCATGACGGCGACGATGTCGCCGGCGCCCACCGACTCGATCTCCTCACGCTTGTTGGCGTGCATGCGGTAGATCTTGCCGATGCGCTCCTTCTTGCCCTTGACGGAGTTCAGCACCGCGGTGCCGGACTCCAGGCGGCCCGAGTAGACCCGGACGAAGGTGAGCTTGCCGAGGTGCGGGTCGCTCATGATCTTGAACGCGAGCGCGGCCAGCGGCTCGTCCTCGGACGGCTTGCGCTTGACGACGACCTCGGGGTCCTTGACGTCGTGGCCCTCGATGGCCTCGACGTCGAGCGGGGTCGGCAGGTAGCGCACGACCGCGTCGAGCAGGGGCTGGACGCCCTTGTTCTTGAACGCGGTGCCGCAGAACACGGGGGTGACCGTGGTCTCGTCGGACTTGCCGGACGCGATGGTGATACGACGGATCGCGGCGTAGAGCTGCTCCTCGGTGGGCTCCTGGCCCTCCAGGAAGAGCTCCATGATCTCTTCGTCGTTCTCCGCGACGGCCTCGACCAGCTTGCCGCGCCACTCCTCGGCGGCCTCGGTGTGCGTGGCCGGGATGTCGACGGTGTCGTACATCTCGCCCTTGGCCGCGTCGGCGGACCACACGAGCGCCTTCATGCGGACGAGGTCCACGACGCCCTGGAAGTCGGCCTCGGCGCCGATCGGGAGCTGCATGACGAGCGGCTGGGCGCCCAGACGGTCCGAGATCATGTCCACGCAGCGGTGGAACTCGGCGCCGGTGCGGTCCAGCTTGTTGACGAAGCAGATACGCGGCACGCCGTAACGGTCGGCCTGACGCCACACCGTCTCGGACTGCGGCTCGACACCGGCGACACCGTCGAACACGGTCACGGCACCGTCGAGCACACGCAGGGAACGCTCCACCTCGACGGTGAAGTCGACGTGCCCCGGGGTGTCGATGATGTTGATCGTGTAGTCGTTGTCCTCGAGCGGCCAGTGGCAGGTGGTGGCAGCGGACGTGATCGTGATGCCACGCTCCTGCTCCTGCTCCATCCAGTCCATCGTGGCGGCGCCGTCGTGGACCTCACCGATCTTGTACGACACACCCGTGTAGAACAGGATCCGCTCGGTGGTCGTCGTCTTGCCCGCGTCGATGTGGGCCATGATCCCGATGTTGCGGACCTTGGCCAGGTCAAGTGAAGTGGTAGCCATAAGGCTTCAGTCTTCTCTCGGTCTCGATGTGGGTAGCGACTACCAGCGGTAGTGCGCGAAGGCCTTGTTGGACTCGGCCATCTTGTGCGTGTCCTCGCGCTTCTTCACAGCGGCACCCAGGCCGTTGGAGGCGTCGAGGAGCTCGTTGAGCAGACGCTCGGTCATGGTCTTCTCGCGACGGGCGCGGGAGTAACCGACGAGCCAGCGCAGGGCGAGCGTGTTCGCACGGCCCGGCTTGACCTCGATCGGGACCTGGTAGGTCGCACCACCGACACGGCGGGACTTGACCTCGAGGGTCGGCTTGATGTTCTCGAGAGCGCGCTTGAGCGTGATGACCGGGTCGTTGCCGGTCTTCTCGCGCAGACCCTCCATGGCACCGTAGACGATGCGCTCGGCGGTGGAGCGCTTGCCGTTCAGCAGCACCTTGTTGATCAGGGAGGTCACCAGAGGAGAACCGTAGACCGGGTCGATGATGACCGGGCGCTTCGGGGCGGGGCCCTTACGAGGCATTCTTACTTCTCCTTCTTGGCGCCGTAGCGGCTGCGAGCCTGCTTGCGGTTCTTCACACCCTGGGTGTCAAGCGAACCGCGGATGATCTTGTAGCGAACACCCGGCAGGTCCTTCACACGGCCGCCGCGCACGAGCACGATGGAGTGCTCCTGCAGGTTGTGCCCCTCACCCGGAATGTAAGCGGTGACCTCGATCCCGCTGGTCAGACGCACACGCGCGACCTTACGCAGGGCCGAGTTCGGCTTCTTCGGGGTGGTCGTGAACACACGCGTGCAGACGCCGCGACGCTGAGGGGAACCCTCGAGTGCGGGCGTCTTGTTCTTCTCGACCTTGTCCTGCCGGCCCTTGCGGACCAGCTGCTGGATCGTAGGCACTACTTCTCCGGTTTCTGTGTGCCGAATGGTGAAGCTAACCTGGAACGTCACCGACCCACGCGGTCGGGTGTGTCGAAACCGCGAGCCCCGCCCGCGAGGCGGTGGGAGACGCGAAATGCGGTGGCCACATACGGCCCCGGTGCGGTCGTAGGCACGCACGAGGCCAGGGCACACCCCAGGCACAAGGTCTGAGCGTACCTAGCGCATTCGCTGCGGTCAAAACAAATGGGCGACACCGGCGGCCCCGCCCGGTGCGGCGGGTTTTGCCCCGATCGGCAGGAGGCTCACGCTCACAACGCGTCGCCGTCCGGCGCGCCGGCGCGTCCGTCGTCGTCCGGCCGGCGGCGGTTGGTGCGCAGCCGGGGAATGGTGGGCGCACGGGAGCCGGGGCTCTTGGGGACCAGTGCGGGCGGTGCGGCGGACCGCCGGCCGTCTGCCGCGCTCCCCTGTCGCGCCGGTCCGCCGGGCCCGCCGGGGCCACTCCGCTTCCGTGGCTTCCCGGCGTCGGTGTTCGCACGCGTTCCGTCGCCGTTCGCGCGGGCTTCGTCGGTGTCGCGGCCCACCGCTCCCACCGCTTCGGGCCCCTCCTGGCGCAGCGGGATCACGACCGCCTGGCCCGGTGCGCGCCGTACCAGCCGTAAGGCACGTCCGTTCGCGGCCCTCGCCTCGGCCAGTACGGGTTCGTACCGGGCCGCGGCGTCCCGCCAGCCGCTGGCGTACGCCGCCGTCTCGCGGCGGTCCAGCTCCGCCCGGAGCAGCACGACCACCTCGTCGGGCGCATGCCGGTCGAGGTAGTGGCCGAGCATGGCGAGGAGCCCCGTGTAGTCGTCGGGGCCGGGGGCGCCCGCGAGGGGGGCCGTCGGGTCGCCGGCGGAGGGGGGCGGGGCGTCGCCGGGCGCGGGGGCCGGGTCGCCGGAGGGCGGGAGGGGCGGGTCGCCCTGCTCGGCCATGAGGAGTCCCCCCGTCCCACGCGAAGTGCCGACGTTGCGTTCGCGGCAGATCCGAGTCAGGACGGCGCGCGCACCCCGTCGCCCGAAGGGCGTGCGCCGACGCTGATGCTTGCGCCTGCCGGGGTGGGGGGACAGGCCCGCACAGTTTACGGGCAGCCCTTTCGGCCCCCTCGGCCAGGCACGCGGCAAGATCCACACGCGGGAGGCGCGGGCCGCCGGGCGGGTCAGTCGGAGGCCAGCGGGGTCCGCTCCTCGCGCGCCGACGCCGACGCGTCGGGGAGGAACTGGCCGGCGATCCTGATGAACATCTCCCGTTGCTCGGCGGCGACACCGAGCCCGTCGGCGGCCTCCTCCAGCGTGAGGCGCCGCTCGTGGGCGGCACCGGCCGCGGGTGCCGCCGGCAGGGGGAGGTCGTCCTCGGTGAGGCGGCCGGAGCGGATGAGCATGTCGCGCACCGGCACCTGAAGGACGTGCGCCAGCCTGCGCGTCGTCTCCAGGTCGGGCATGCTCTGCCGCTGGAGCAGCCGGGTGATGGCCGCGCGGTGCACCCCGGCCTCGTCGGCGAGGCGGGATTTCCCGCCACCACGCGGGTTGTCGATGTCGAAGCCGCGTCGGCGGATCAGCTCCTCGATCCAGGCCGCGAAGCGGTCGAGTTCTCCTGTGCTCACGTGCGGTCGCCTCCCTCCAGAGCGGATATCAGCGTATCGCGCTTGCGCGCAAGGAATTACCGGCTTACGTCGTCTCGTTTGTGAGGGTTTTGTCGAGTCGGGCCGTGCCGAGCAGGGGCCCCTGCGGCGGGGATTGGCCGGATCCGGCCGGATCGGCATATGCCCCTTGCGCGCGAGAGCGCAACATGTAAGTGTGCGGGCTCGCAACACCACGTTGCCCGGGGAGAAAGGACCACCGATGTCCGCACCGAACGACGACGCGAAGACGGCCCAGCCGGCCCGTGACGCCCTGCTCTGGATCGAACTGCTGCTGCGGCAGTTCCCCGAGCTGCTGGCGGAGCTGGCGCCCGCCCACCACTCCCCCTCGGCTCCGCCGCCGGCCGCGGTGCCTCCGACCGCCCCGGCCCCGGGCCGCACCCGCGCCGAACGGGAGGAGGCGCTGCGAGCCGAGCAACTGCACGGCATCACCCCGTCGGGACCCTCCACCGCACCCCTGCGTCTGCACGTCTCCGACGCCGTCCGCGACATCACCGACGGCGTGGTGGAGCTCGACGAGGCCGTGCACGACCGGCTCCGGCTGCCCCGCCCCCGCCGGGCCCGGGTGGCCGGGCGGCTGCTGCGCGTCGCCGCGCTGCTCGGCCGGGCCGCCGACGACACACTGCTGATCGAGCACGTCCGCGACGAGGCCCGCCGGATGGCCCGGCGCTGCACCCGCGCACTGGGCGCCGCGGAACCGGTGGTCCGGGTGAGCGGCCGCTGCCCGTGGTGCGACTCCGTCTCCCTGCGGGCCCTGCCGGCCCGGCGCGCGGTGCTCTGCGTCAACCCCGCCTGCCGATGCGCCGACCAGGACTGCGACTGCCGCACGGACCCGGCGCACCGGCACGCCTGGGGCGTCGGCGAGTGGGCCCGGCTGGCGGCCGAGTCCGGTGCCGACCTCGCGGAACTGACCGGCTCGGCGACCGACACCGCGGACCGGGAGGTACGCCGATGACGACGCCGACCCTGCTCACGGGGGCGCTGGCCGCGGCCGAGGCGGGCGTGTCCCCGGCGACCATCCGCAAGTGGGTCCAGCTGGGACGCCTCTCCCCCGCCGGCAAGCAGGGGCGGGCCCAGCTGTTCCGGCTGGAGGACGTCTTCGCCGCCGAGCGCGACGCCCGGGGCGGGCGGGGCGGTCGGGGCGGGCGGCCCTGCACGTCCGGCCGGGACGCGTAGGGCACACGCGCGTAAGACATGCAAAGGGAAAGAGGGGGCGGTCCACCCGGACCGCCCCCTCTTCATGTGCGCGCTGCTAATTCCCCGGCCCGGCGGGCATCCGGAAGACCCGGGCCCCGTCCTGCGCTCCGTCCGCCGACAGGACCACCGCCTCGCGCCAGCCGCAGCGGAACCCCCGCGTCTCCGCCTCGGCGGCGATCCGCGCCCCGACCTTGCCGACGACGGCGGCGAGTGTGCGGGCGACGTCGGCGGTGTACGTACCCGACTCCCCCGCCTCCGCGGCCACTTCGACCACCGCGACCACGACGTCGTCCAGCCGTTCCTGGGCACTGATCACCATCACGCTCCGTTCACCCCGCCGCAGCTCCTTCGTGCTCG
The DNA here is from genome assembly GCF_000772045.1 of Streptomyces sp. CCM_MD2014. Classification (GTDB taxonomy): domain Bacteria; phylum Actinomycetota; class Actinomycetes; order Streptomycetales; family Streptomycetaceae; genus Streptomyces; species Streptomyces salinarius. Next base: position 3,616,870 of record NZ_CP009754.1, read on the forward strand.
CGCCGCGTCACGGCGCTCCCCGCTTCAGAACCGCCACCTTCCGAATCGCCTCACTCGAATACCTGTTCGATAGGGGCAGACTAACAAACGGGGCACCGTGATGCGGGAGTTACGGACGCGGTGCGCCGACCCCTCTCACCGGCGATTGATTGCGCGGGCGCGCTAGTTAGTTGCGCACACGCACAGACTGCGTCACAATAGATGCAGCGGCGGAGCTGTGCCCATCCCTCCCTTCCGGGCACCGCTCCGCCGTTCGCGTTCCCGCCCTCGCCCCACCCGCTGCGGGCACCCCACCACCGACAGGAGTGATGCCCTCTCATGAGTTCCTCTCCGAGCACCTTCCCCGACGTGGAGGCCATCGTCGTGGAACTCCTCTCCGACCGCCCGGACCTCGCGGAGGCGGTCGTGGACGAGACTCCGCCGCCGGGCTTCGACGGCACCCAGCCGGCGGTGATCGTCTCCCGGCGCGGCGGCGCGTGGATCGACGACCTCCACCTGGACCAGCCGCTCATCGAGCTGGAGGCCTACGGGCCTGACAAGCCGACGGCCCACCGCCTGGCGAACGCCGCCCGCGCCGAACTGCTCGCGGCGGCCGGCCGGACGTACGGGACGAACGTCGTGATCAGCGACGTGGTCGAGGCCGACGGCCCGCGCTGGCTGCCGGAGTACCTGTACCCGGCGGCCAACCGCTACCTCTGCGTGCTGCGCGTCTCGCTGCGCATCGGCTGACACCGGCAGCACCGGACCACCCGGGCGCGGGCCGGACCCCGCGTTCCCCAGTGACGAGGCCCCGCCGACCGGCGGGGCCTTCGCCGTACCCACGGCGGGCACCACCCAGGCGCCACCCATGCACCACCCACGGAAACCCATCCCAAGGAGACATTCATGGCAGGCAACAACTCGTCCGAGATCCGCGTCGCCGGCACGGGCCGCGTCCTCATCGCGGACGTGGGCGCGGCCCTCCCGGCCGCCTTCTCCGACAACCCGGCGGCCGACTGGGGGTCGGGGTGGATCGACCTCGGCTACACCTCCACCGACGGCGTGACCTTCTCCAAGAAGGACAAGCTGGACCCGGTCGAGACGTGGCAGTCGATCAGCCCGGCCCGGTTCGTCTACGCGGACCGGGACCTGACGCTGAAGTTCTCGATGCTGCAGTTCAACGAGGACACGCTGCCCTTCTTCCTGGGCGGCAAGTCGGCGGACTTCCGCCGGGACGCCACCTCCGGCGCGGTCCAGTTCGACGTGCCGGACGGCCCGACCTTCGACGAGCGCGCGCTCGGCCTGGAGTTCACCGACGGCTCGGCGGTCACCTACCGCTTCGTCATCCCGCGCGGCCAGGTGACGGCCACCGACGACATCAAGCTCGCCCGCAAGGCGGCCGCGCTGCTCGGGGTCACCTTCACCGCGCTGTCCCCGGGTGACGGCCAGGCCCTGGCGACCTTCGTCATGAAGGACGCCGCCTACGCGGTCCCGGCCTCGACGCCGACCACCTGATCCCCGCCGGGCGGGGGCCGGCCCGCACCCCCGGCCCCCGCCCGGCCGGGCCCCGCACACCCCACCCCACCACGGACGGAGAAAGACACCCATGGCCTCATTCGACGTGAACGCCGCCCGCGCCCAGCGCATGGAGGCGGTCGGCCGCTCCTGGTCGTTCGCCCTGGACGGCGACGCCTTCGAACTGCCCACCGAGCTGAGCCGCGCCACCGCCAGGGCGCTGCGCGGCCTCGACGACAACGACGTCGACGGGCTGCTGAAACTGCTGCTGGGCGACGAGCAGTTCGCCCGCTTCGAGCGGCACGACGTCACCATGCAGGACATCGCCGCGATCCTGGAGGCGTACGGCAAGGAGACCGGGCTCGGCCTGGGGGAAGGCTGAGCCTCGACGCGTTCGTCGAAGAACACGCCGAGGCTCTGGAAGCCGACCTGCTGCGGCACTTCGGTGTGGACCTGCTCGACTGGCACCGCGGCCGGCTCTCCTCCCGCCGGCTCGCGGTGCTGGTCAAGCACATGCCACGCGACAGCGCCGTCAACCGGGAACTCCACGGCGACGGTGCCGAGTGGACGGTCACCGACTATCTCCTGGCCGCCGCCGTCGACCACCTGGCCGCCGCCAACTGGATGTTCGCCTCCGTCAACACCGACGAGGACTCCGAACCGCCCGAGCCGCCGGTGCCGGTGCCCCGGCCGGGAGACAACGCCGTGGCCGCCACAGCCGACGAAACAGCCGGGCAACCGACCCCGGCCGACCTGTTGCGCTTTTTCGGCTGAGGCCGTCGCGAACCGGTGACGCTCTCACCGCGGCTCACACGCGAAGGCCGGCCCCAGCCCGAGGAGAGCCGCACCCACCGCTCCCGCGACCGCCGCCCGCCCTTCGCCACCGCCCGAGGGACAACCCCCTCATCCGATGAGATCGCTGACGTACCAGGCCAGCGCGACCCCCGAGGCTGCTCCCACGGAGTTGGCCGCCAGGAACATCACGTTCTGCGTCGTCGACAAAGTCCGCACCGCCGGATCCGCTCCCAGCGCCGTGATCCTCTCCGGCTTCATCAACCAGAACGACCCGCGAAGTCCCACCGTCCGAACCGTCCATGTCCCGACGACCGCGAGCAGAGCAAGACAAAGGGCTGTGGCCGGCAGCGTCCAGAAACCGAAGTCGGAACGCACGAAGAGATCGGCAAGAGCTACGACCGGAAGAACGGCCAGAACCATTCGGTAGAACTCGTGCCCCAATCGCTCCGGCCGGTAGATGCCGTTGTTCAGAACGGATATGGAGATGCAAATCACCGGAAAGAGAAGGGTGACGATCCAGATGTTCCAGCCAGTCCCGGACCCGCATGCCGTCCCATATCTGCTCCCGCATGAGCCACCTGCGAACAGTGCCCGTAGAGCGAAGTACCAGAAGTAGAGAATCCAGGCGAAGAACGCTGTGATGACCAGCACGGCGACGTATCCCAGACATCCCGGGTCTGTTCTTCCGGGAGTTCCCGCCATGGCCTTCCCCTGCCTTCTCATATGTTGTCGCCCTTCCGCAGCATCAGCCGCCCTATGAGAGGGCTGCCGCGCGGCACCCGCGTTGTCACGAAGGAGTGAACCATGACCGCGACGCCACAGGAACTCGAAGCAAGAATTCAAGCACTCGAAGCCAAGGGCGACCCTCCGGGGGATAAGAAGGACAAACCGGAAAAAAGTTCTGTCGAGGCGGATATATCGGCCCTGAAGGACCAAGTCGCGGCCCTCAAGGCGGACGCCGACGACAAGACCAAGCTGCACGAGGAAGCGGGCATCACCGCCAAGTCCGAAGCCGTCGCGCTGGCCGCGGCGACGGGGGCGCTGTCGGCGGGAGTCGTCGGTGCCACCCTCGCCTGGTCGCCGATCAAGATCGAAGCAAAACCCTTGCTGCGTTTCGAACCACAGCTGTTCTCGACGAACAAGGACCTGACTTCTCGCTACGACAACTGGCGAGCCCGGCGCAGCGGAGGCCGTTTCATCACGGAGTCGCTCCAGTCAGAGCGCCGGCTCGAAGCGATCGAACTCAAAATCGGTCTCCACGCGAACCGGCTGGTCCGGCTGGAGAAGTTCACCAACAAGGCCGCGCGCGGTCTGACGTCCGCGCATCACCGCGCGGCGCGGCTGGAGACCCGCACCGGGGACTTGGAAAGCGGCGCCATCGGTGCGGGTCAGTCCATCCAACGCCTCCGGACAGAAGTCGATCGTCTCGCCTCCAGAATTGGATAGCCGACTCCTGACACCACGATGGGTTTCCCATGACACTGGTTAATTCACTCAAACGCGGGTCGAGCGCACTCCAGAGTCTTCACCGCGCGTCCGACACCGCAGCCCGCTCGGCCTCCGGGCTGGGCCGGCAAGTGGCGACCGCCGACAAGGGCGTCGCGAAACTCAAGACCTCCGCCCAGGGTTCCGCCCGCGAGTTCCAGAACATCCAGCGCGCCGCCGACAAGGCCGAGCGGTCGATGGCGAAGGCCGGAAAGACCGGGCAGAAGAGCGGTGGCCAGGTCGGGAAGTTCAAGTCCGGGGCCGACAAGGCGTCCAAGGGCATGAAAGGGCTCAACAAGTCGATGAAGGGCAACCTCGTCGGCCAGTTGCTGTCGCTGCTCGCGCCGCTCGTCCAGAAGGTGGTCGAGATGGCCGCCCGCTCGAAGACCATGCAGAAGGTCCTCAAGGTCGCCTTCGCCGCGATCAAGAAGGTCATCAGCGCGGCCATGAAGGTCATCGGCCCGATCATGAAAAAGGGCGCCGCGCTGATCAAGAAGGTCTGGGACGGCATCAAGAAGGCGATCACCGTCGTCGTCAAGGCCGTCGCCAAGGTCATCAAGACCTACTTCAACGCCTGGAAGAAGATCATCACGACGGTGATGAACGCCGTCAAGAAGGTCGTCTCCAGCGTCTGGAACGGCATCAAGAAGATCATCACACCCGTCGTCAACTGGATCCGCACCGTCATCCCGAAGGCCTTCAGCCGGGTCAAGGAGAAGCTGTCCAGCATCTGGGGCGGTCTCAAGGGCATCGCGAGCCGCGCCTTCGGCAAGATCAAGGACGCGGTGAAGGGCCCGGTCAACTCCGTGATCGGCATCATCAACTCCGCCATCGGCAGGCTCAACCGCATCAAGGTCAAGATCCCCGGCTGGGTCCCGGGCGTCGGCGGCAAGTCCTTCGGCATCAGCCTGCCGCAGATCCCGCGGCTCGCCGCGGGCGGCATCGTCCAGCCCCGCAGCGGCGGCGTGCACACCATCGTCGCCGAGGCCGGGGAGGCAGAGGCCGTACTGCCGCTGTCCAAGCTGGACCGGCTGCTGCGGCACACCGCCCGCCGCAGCCGCGCCGACACCGTCAACGCGACGGCCGGCGCCGTCTCCGGCTTCCAGATCGAGAACTACTACGAGGCGTCCTCGGCCGACCTCCAGGAGACCGCCGCCGCCCTGCTGTTCCTGTCCAAGGCCCGCGGATGAGCGCCGCCGCGATCGGTGCCGGTGCGAATCCGCTCGCGGGAGCCGCCGGGGCGCTGAACTCCTTCCGCGGTCGCGTCACCGGCGCCGCCCGCTCCGTGCGGTCCGTCGCGCAGGGCGTCGGCCGGGCCGGGGCCGCCGCCGACCGGATCAGGGGTTCCGCCGCCTCGGCCGGCACCGCGGTCAAGCGGGTCAAGACCCGCGCGGACGCCGCCGGCCGGTCCCTCACCAAGACGGGCCGCACATCCGGCCGTACGGCGACCCAGCTCCGTACCGGCCGGGGCAAGGCCCGCGCCACCCTCGCGCCGCTGAACTCCATCGCCTCCGAGGGCGCCGCCTTCAGCAGGCTCGTCGGCGCACTCGGCAAGGGCTCGGGCACCGTCTCCCAGCTCATGGGGCTCTTCGGCGGTGCGCTCACCGTCGCCTCCGGCGCGATGACCGCCGTCAACGTCGCCATGCGCGCCAACCCGCTCGGGTTCCTGCTCGGCCTGGTCGCCCCGCTGGTCGGCTACCTGATCGACTACGCGGTCAACTCCGAGACCGGGCAACGGATCATCAAGAAGGTCTTCGACCAGGTCCTGAAGGTGTTCCGGGACATCGTGAAGTTCCTCGGTCCCGTCCTCAAGGCGTACGCCACCGTGATCTCGGCCGGCTTCAAGGCCTACGTCAAGATCGTCACGACGGTCCTGAAGGTCGTGGGCGCCGCCCTGTCCAAGGGCTTCAACGGCACCCGCAACGCCGCCACCTCGGCCACCCGTGCCCTGTCCGGCCTGGTCCGCCGCGCCTTCGGCGGCTTCCGCACGGCCGTCCAGCCCGTCCTGGACTGGATCACGAGGAAGATCCCCGACAAGTTCAAGCGGGTCAAGGACGCCGTGTCCAGGACCCTCGGCGGCATGGGCCGGTTCCTCAGCACCGGCATGCAGGGCGTCATGGCCGCCGTCACCGGGCCGGTCAAGGCCCTGATCTCGTTCGCCAACTGGGTGATCGACGGCCTGAACAAGCTCAGCTTCAGCTTCTTCGGCAAGAAGTTCGGCGTCGACCTGCCCAAGATCCCCCAGCTCGCCGAGGGCGGCGTCGTCCAGCCCGCGGGCACCGGCGGCGCCCCCTCCGTGCTGCCGCTCTCCGCGCTCAGCCGGCTGCGCCCCGCCGAGGCCGCCGCACCGAGGACCCGGGGCACCGTCGCCGCACCGGACCGTGCCCGGCTGCGCAGTTACCGGGCGGCCGAGGGCAACGGTCCGCTCGCCGTCGCCGCCGACCTGCTGTTCCTGCACGCGGCGGCATGAGCCCGTGCCCGCCCCACCGATGAAGCGAGGTGACGGCCCTCCATGGCCGAGACGACAAACCCATACCCGCAGGAGACCCAACCCGGCTCACTGATCACCCGCGACGGGCAGATCCAGTGGGCCGGACTGCTGATGGGCCCCGGCACGCCCTACGAGATCGACCGCACCGGCATCACCGGCTGGGACGACCTGCCGGTGCTCGACACCGGCGACATCGTCCGCCCCGACCAGCACGGCGCCTGGCCCGGTGCCCGCTGGGCACAGCCCCGGCTGGTCGGTGCCTCCGTCTGGCTGCTGCCCCCGGCCGCCGCGCGGGCCCGCGACGTCGTCGGCGCCTTCCGGGCCGCCACCGGCGTCGGCGGCGGCGAACAGTGGCTCGCCGTGCGGCTGCACGGCGAGACCCTCGCCGTACGGGCCCGGGTGAGCCGCCGGGTCGTACCGCAGGACCGTTCCTTCGTGGTGCACGGCGCGTCCCGGACCAGTCTCCAGTGGACCGCCACCGACCCGCGCCGCTTCGGTACCGTCCTGCGGGAGGCCCGGACCACCCTGCCCCGCGCGGAACCGGGCCTGGACTGGCCCGCAGAGCCCGGCGCCACCCCGGCGGGGCTCGCCTGGCCGCTGGAATGGGGCGTCACCGGCGCCGCCGGCACCTGCACCGCCGTCAACGGCGGCGAGGCGGCGGCCCACCCGGTGATCGAGTTCCGCGGCCCGGTGCTGCGGCCCACCCTGTCCCGGCTCGACGACGGGCGACGGCTGCGGTACGACATCGTGCTCGGCCCGCAGGACGTGCTGACCGTCGACACCGAGTCCGGCACCGTCCTGCTCAACGGGACCGCGTCCCGGCTCTACACCGCGAGCCCCGACTCCGCGCCCGAGCAGCTGTTCCAGCTGCCGCCCGGCACCACGGAACTGGCCTTCCGCTCCAGCGACACCACCCCGGACCCGAGGGCCTCCGCCACCCTGCGCTGGCGCGACGCCCACTGGTGAACCGGGCTCCGGTCCGGCTTCCCGTTCCCACACCACTCAGGAGGACACCATGCCCGTACGCAGCGCCTGGCTGATCAACCGCACCGAGACCGATTCCGGCCAGTCCCGGGCCGACACCCGCCTCGCCCCCGTCGGCACCATGAGCCCGAACGGCGCCCTGACCAGCCTCGGCGGCGTACTTCCCGGGTCCCAGACCGGCCAGCACCTGATGTCGGGGCTGTACGTGTTCGGCGAGAGCGCCGGCATGCGGGCCACCGTCGCGCCGGGCCGTGCGGTGATCCAGGGCCAGGGGCCGGCCGGGGCCTACCCGGTCGTCCTCACCGACTACACCAGCCTGCTCCTGGAGGACGGCGACGCCTCCAACCCGCGCATCGACCTCGTCGTACTGCGCGTCCACGACGCCCAGTTCGACGGCGGCGACCGCACCGAGGCCGCCCTGGAGGTCGTCAAGGGCAAGGCCTCCGCCACCCCCGAGCCGCCGCAGACGCCGCCGGCCTCGCTGCCGCTGGCCCGGATCACCGTGCCCGCCGGCGCCTCGGCCGGCACCGACGGCATCGACTGGGACACGGACGTCTACGACCTGCGCACCCCGACCGTGGCCGCCGGCGGCATCCAGCCGGAGTCCTGGAACCGCGAGGTGCCGGGCGGTTACCCGGGCCAGTACCGCGACACCGTCGCCACCCTGCAGCGCTGGGACGGCACCCGCTGGGCCGACTACCCCCGCCAGGTGGGCGGCATCGCCCCGCAGGGCGCGCTCGCCGCCGGCGAGTACACCGGCCAGTACCGCGACGAGGCCGGCGCACTGCAGCGCTGGGACGGCACCGTGTGGCGGCCCGCCGTCCCGTCCACCGCCTGGGCCTACAACAACGACGGCGGCTACTGCACCTCCACCGCCTGGGTGGAGGCGGTCCAGGACACCAAGGGCCCCACGGTCACCGCCACGTTCACCGTCCCGGTCACCGGCGCGGTCCTGGTGACGGTGGGCTTCATGGGCAACAACGGCGTCGAGGGCCAGTGGTGCCGGATGAGCGTCAACATCCGCAAGGACGGCGTCCTGGTGCTCGGCGCGGACGAGGTCCGGTCGGCGTCGGCCGGCTCCAAGACCCTGACGTCCGTGTCCGACACCTTCCGCGTCACCGGCCTCAAGGCGGGCGAGGTCTACACCGCCGTCTCCGCCTACTGCTCCTCCGCGACCAGCAACCGGGGCTGGTTCGACAACCGCTACATCCGCGTCGACCCGCTCGTGTGAGGACGGTGAGGACACCCATGACCGCATCCGTCACCACACCCGTCTACCGGGCGCTCTTCTGCGACCTGCGCACCGACCGGCTCCTGGACGTACTGCCGCTCACGGAGACCAAGTTCGACGACTACATAGGAAAGCCCGGCTCGCTCAGCGCCACCGTCCCCCTGCCCGAGGGCTCCCTGGCCGCCCGGGCGCGGGCCGCGCTCCAGCCGGGCCGTACCGCGGTCTGGCTGGAGCGCGACGGGGACATCTGGTGGGGCGGCGTCCTGTGGACCTGCACGCCGGTCTCCGACGAGCAGGGCAGGCTGAAGGTGGAGTTCCAGGCCGGCACCTTCGACTCCTACCTGGACCACCGCATCCTCGGCCAGGACCTGGCGGGCACCGGCCTGGACCAGTTCGACATCGCCCGGGCCCTGATCGCCCACGCCCAGGAGCAGGCCGGCGGCGACATCGGGATCAGCCTCGGCCACGAGCGTTCCGGGGTGGTGCGGGACTACGCGTACGCCTACTCCGCGCTGGCCCGGGTCCGGGAACTGCTCGACAAGCTCGGCCAGTTGAGCGACGGCTTCGAATGGCGCATCCGCTGCTACCGGGACGCGGAGGGCCGCCGGGTCAAACGGCTCCAGCTCGGCCACCCGCGGATCCGCACCGGGCACACGGACATCGTCCTGGACCACCCCGGGCCCGTGCTCACCTACAGCCTGCCGACGGACTCCACCGTGCAGGCGAACGTGTGGGTGGCGCGCGGCGAGTCGGCCAACACCGACCAGTCCCAGGACTCCCAGCCGCTGACCGCGCGCGAGGAGTTCCCCGGCGACCTGGCGGGCGGCTGGCCGCGCCTGGAGGCCACCTCCGACCACGGCGGGGTCGCGGACGAGGCCACCCTGCGCTCGCTGGCCCGCGCCGAACTCGCCCGGCAGAACCGCCCGGAGGTCATCCCCGAGCTCACCGTGCTGCTGGACGGGCGGATCACGCCCGCGCTGCTGGGGGCCGGCATCCGGCTGCGCATCCACGACCTGTGGCACCACGAGGGGCTCGACACCACGTACCGGATCGTCGGCATCGCGGTGACCCCGCCCCAGCGCACCAAGGCCGAGACCGCCGTCCTCTACCTGGAAGGAGTGTGACCCGTGGCGATCATCCCCACCGACCTGCTGGACCGTATCCGCGCGCTGGAGCGCCAGGTCAGGGAGTTGATGGGCAGCGCCAACACCACGCCGGCGCAGAACCGGATCATGGGCGGCGAGGTGGTCATCGGCGAGCAGGGACGGCTGCGGGTGCGCACCTCCGGTGACCAGGACCTCCTCTATCTGGGGCGGGTCCAGCCGGACCGGGGCGAGGACGAGCCCCAGCAGGGGTTCGTCGTGCGCCGTGACGACGGGTCCCTTGCGCTGACCGTGTGGACGGCGGCGCCCGACACCCTGCCGGTGCAGCCGGTGCAGGTCATCGACCGCCGGGGCAACGTCGTCCTCGCCGACGACGCGGCGCTCGGCGGCCTGGCCCGCCCCTACGTCCCGTACCCGCTGCCCGGCCCCGCCGCCGCGGACCGGTGGGAGTCCACCGGCGCGACCGACTGGACGACGCTCCACCGCGGCCCCGGCATCGTCCAGCACCCCAGGCTGTACTGCGCGGTCGCCGCCGAGGGCGGTGCGGGCGCCGAGGTGCGCCTGCTCGTCGACGGCGTCCAGCTCGGCCCGGTGGGCGGCCCGGGCGACGGCCTGGTCCTCACCGAGCGGATGCGCGCCGCGTACGGCGCCACCGTCACCTTCGAGATCCAGGCCAGGGTCGCCACCGCGGGCGACACCGTCCGCTGCCGCCCCCTCGCCCTGTACGGCGTCCAGTCCTGACCCGGCCACCCGCCCGCCCCCGCGGACGGTGCCGTGCCCCACACCACGTCCGGCGCCCCGTCCCGCCCCGCGGACGGCACCCCATCCACCACCGAGGAGGGCACCCGCGTGCTGCCTGAGAACATCCCCACCGTCACCCTCACCGCCCGCTACCTGACCCCCGACGGCCGCCCGATGAGCGGCACCGTCGAGTTCCGGCCCCCGGCGCTGCTCACCCACGCCGAGGCGGACCTCTTCCTGGGCGGCCCGACCCGCGCCACCCTCGACGCCGACGGCAGGATCAGCGTCGTCCTGCCGGCCACCGACGCGCCCGGCTGGAACCCCGTGGCCTGGACGTACACCGTCACCGAGAAGCTCGCCGGGCTCGCCCGCGGCGGACGCACGTACCAGATCGCGCTGGCGGCGTCGGTCCCCGCGGTCGACCTCGCCGACATCGCGCCGGCCGATCCGAGCACCCCGCAGTACGTGGCCGTGCCGGGGCCGCCGGGACCCGCCGGGGAGCTCGGCCCGCAGGGTCCGGCGGGCCCGGCCGGCGCGGTGCACTCGGTCAACGGTCACACCGAGGCCGACATCGTGCTCGGCGCCGCCGACGTGTCCGCCCTCGCCGCCGCGTCGGCCGGCGCGCCCGGCGGTGTGGCCACCCTCGGCGCGGACGGGCTGGTGCCGGCCGCGCAGCTCCCGGCCGGCGGCGGCGCCGTCGCCTCCGTCAACGGCATGACCGGGGACGTCCGGCTGACGGCGGACGGCCTGGGCGCGCTGACCCCGGCGGCGGGCGACGCCCGCTACGTGGCGCTGGGCGCCGCCCCGGTACGGTCCGTGAACGGCCTCACCGGCGAGGTCGTCCTCACCGCGGCCGACGTCACGGCGGTGCCCGCGGGCGAGGCGGTCCTGCTGGCCGGCGACCAGACCGTCGAGGGCACCAAGACCTTCGCCGTCCCACCGGCCACCGCGGCCGCCCCCGCCACGGACGACGCGCTGACCCGGCGCGGCTACGTGGACGCGGTGTCCGCCGCCGGCACCTGGTCCCCGTCGGCGATGGGCTTCCACGGCTGGTCCTTCGACCCGGCGGCGAGTTCCGCCAACTCGGTGCAGTACTGCATCAACGGCTGGGTGTACCTCATCGGCATCCCGCTGCACGCCCCCGCCCTGGTGAAGAACGTGGTGTTCTACGTCCCGGGCTACGCGGGCAACAACGCCCTCAGCTCCTCCTCGTACGCGGGCCTGTACACCGCGGCGGGCAAGCGGGTCGGCCTCACCGCGTCGCTGACCACGCTGATCCCGGCCACCGAGGGCCGGACCGTGATCTGCCCGCTGTCCGCCCAGTACGACGCGCAGCCCGGCCTGTACTGGGTCGCCCTCGTCGTCAACGGGCCCAGCCCGAACACCAACGGCCCGGCCTTCATGCGGGGCGCCAGCATGGGCGAGGCCCCGGGCGGCAGCGCCCGGATGCCGGGGAAGTTCATCCGCCACGGCCGGCTGGGCGTCACCGGCCAGACGTCGCTGCCCACCGCCTTCGACCCGGGGACCGTGGTGGCCGACTCCAACGCCATCTGGGCCGCCCTGTCCTGACCCGCCGCCCGTGCCCGGGCCCCGTACCCGAGCGGTGCGGGGCCTTCGCGCATCCGAAACGAGAGGAATCCCTCGTGGCCACTCCCCTGAGCGCCGACCGGCTGCTCGCCGCACTGCGCGCCGAAGGCCTCGACGTCGTCGAACACGGCTCCTGGCGCACCCACAACCGCAACCACAAGGGCGCCTGGGGCCCCGTGCACGGCGTGATGATCCACCACACCGTCAGCAGCGGCACCGAGTCCTCCGTCGCCCTGTGCTACAACGGCCACTCCGCCCTCCCCGGCCCGCTCTGCCACGGCGTCGTCGACAAGGCCGGCACCGTCCACCTGGTCGGCAACGGCCGCGCCAACCACGCCGGCGGCGGCGACCCCGACGTGCTCGACCGGGTGATCGCCGAGGACTACGGCGACCGGCCGCCCGCCCCGCGCGAACACGAGGGCAGCGCGGGTTCCGTCGACGGCAACGCCCGCTTCTACGGCTTCGAGTGCGTCAACCTCGGCGACGGCGAGGACCCGTGGCCGGCCGCCCAGCTGGACGCGATCGAGCGGGTCTCGGCGGCGATCTGCCGGGCCCACGGCTGGAGCGCCCGCAGCGTCGTCGGACACCTGGAGTGGTCCGACTGGAAGGTCGATCCGCGCGGCTTCACCATGCCGTCCCTGCGGGACCGGGTCGCCGCCCGGCTCGGCTCCCCGGCGAGCGGGGCGGGCAAGGGCGGCACATCCCAGACCCGCCCGTCCGGCGGGCCGGCCGCACCGCGCCACCAGCCCTTCCCCGGCGCCGGCTTCTTCACCGGCCGGACCAGTTCCCCCGTCATCACCGCCATGGGCCGCCGGCTCGTCGCCGAGGGCTGCTCCGAGTACGCCGTCGGACCCGGCCCCCGCTGGACCGACGCCGACCGCCGCTCCTACGCCGCCTGGCAGCGCAAGCTCGGCTTCCGGGGCGCCGACGCCGACGGCATTCCGGGCCGTACCTCCTGGAACGCCCTCAAGGTCCCGTACACGAAGTGAGGAGCCTGCCATGTCCGACGCCGCCAGGCGTACCGCCCGCACCGTCGTCCAGACCGCCGTCGCCCTTGCCCTGCTTCTGCCCGCGCTTGTCGACGCGGCCGGACTCCCGGCGTCCCTGCCCTGGATCGCCGGGGCCCTGGCCGTCGCGGGGGCGCTGACCCGGGTCATGGCCGTGCCCGGGGTGCAGGCCCTGCTCCCGGCGTGGCTGCGCACCGGGCCGCCCGGAGCCGAATCGTCGGGAGCCGCCCATGACGGAGACTGACCCGAACAATCCGGTCGCCGTCGCGCTGGAACTGGAGCGTCTGCGCGGCAGCCTGGAGGCCGGGTTCGCCCGCGCCGACGGCCAGCTCGCCCTCCTGGTGCAGCGCAGCGACCAGACCGACAAGCAGCTCGCCGACCACGAGGCCCGGCTCGACACGCTGGAACGCTCCCGCTGGCCCCTCGCGAGCATCACCGCGCTCGCCGCGACGGCCGGCGTCGCCGTCGCCCTGTGGGAGGTCCTGCACTGACCCACGCCGAAGGGCGGCCACCCCCACGGGGTGACCGCCCTTCGTTCGAACTGCCCGCTTACTGGTTGTACGGACCGTAGTCGTAGTCCTCCAGCGGAACGGCCTGGCCGGAGCCCGTGCCGAACGGCGAGTAGTCGATGTCGTCGTAGCCGACGGCCGAGTACATCGCGGCCTTGGCCTCCTCGGTCGGCTCCACCCGGATGTTGCGGTAGCGGGACAGACCCGTACCGGCCGGGATGAGCTTACCGATGATGACGTTCTCCTTGAGGCCGATGAGGCTGTCGGACTTGGCGTTGATCGCCGCGTCCGTCAGGACCCTGGTCGTCTCCTGGAAGGAGGCGGCCGACAGCCAGGACTCCGTCGCCAGCGAGGCCTTGGTGATACCCATCAGCTGCGGACGACCGGAGGCCGGGTGACCGCCCTCCTGGACCACACGACGGTTCTCGGTCTCGAACTTGGTCCGCTCGACCAGCTCGCCGGGCAGCAGCTCGGCGTCGCCGGACTCGATGATCGTCACACGGCGCAGCATCTGCCGGATGATGATCTCGATGTGCTTGTCGTGGATCGACACGCCCTGCGAGTTGTAGACCTTCTGGACCTCGCCGACCAGGTGGACCTGGACGGCACGCTGACCCAGGATGCGCAGCACGTCGTGCGGGTTGGTGGCACCCACGGTGAGCTTCTGGCCCACCTCGACGTGGTCGCCCTCGCCCACCAGCAGACGGGCACGCTTCGAGATCGGGAACGCCGTCTCGTCGCTGCCGTCGTCGGGGGTGACGACGATCTTCTTGGTCTTCTCGGTCTCCTCGATCCGGACGCGGCCGGAGGCCTCGGAGATCGGGGCGACACCCTTCGGGGTACGGGCCTCGAAGAGCTCGACGACACGCGGCAGACCCTGCGTGATGTCGTCACCGGCCACACCACCGGTGTGGAAGGTACGCATCGTCAGCTGGGTGCCGGGCTCACCGATGGACTGGGCGGCGATGATGCCGACCGCCTCACCGATGTCGACCAGCTTGCCGGTGGCCAGCGAGCGGCCGTAGCACATGGCGCAGGTGCCGACCTGGGACTCGCAGGTCAGGATCGAGCGGGTCTTGACCTCCTCGACGCCGTGGGCGACCAGGGCGTCGATGAGCACGTCACCGAGGTCGACGTTGGCCGGCGCGATGACCTTGCCGTCGATGACGACGTCCTCGGCGAGCATGCGGGCGTAGACGCTGGTCTCGACGTCCTCCGCCTTGCGCAGCACGCCGTCGGCGCCGCGCTCGGCGATCCGCAGGCGCAGGCCGCGCTCGGTGCCGCAGTCCTCCTCGCGAATGATGACGTCCTGGGAGACGTCGACCAGACGACGCGTGAGGTAACCCGAGTCGGCGGTACGCAGAGCGGTGTCCGCCAGACCCTTACGGGCACCGTGCGTGGAGATGAAGTACTCCAGCACGGACAGGCCCTCACGGAAGGACGCCTTGATGGGACGCGGGATCGTCTCGTTCTTCGCGTTCGACACCAGACCACGCATACCGGCGATCTGACGCATCTGCATCATGTTGCCTCGTGCACCCGAGTTCACCATCATGAAGATCGGGTTGGTCTTCGGGAAGTTGTCGTTCATCGCCTCGGCGACCTCGTTGGTCGCCTTGGTCCAGATCGCGATGAGCTCCTGCGTGCGCTCGTCCTTGGTGATCAGACCGCGCTCGTACTGCTTCTGGACCTTCTCGTCCTGCGCCTCGTAGCCGCGGACGATCTCCTTCTTCGCCTCGGGAACGACGACGTCGGAGATGGCCACGGTGACGCCGGAACGGGTCGCCCAGTAGAAGCCGGCCGCCTTCAGGTTGTCGAGCGTCGCCGCCACGATGACCTTCGGGTAGCGCTCGGCGAGGTCGTTGACGATCTCGGAGAGCTGCTTCTTGCCGACCTCGTAGTCGACGAAGGGGTAGTCCTCGGGCAGCAGCTCGTTGAAGAGCGCGCGGCCCAGCGTGGTCTTCAGGGTGAAGGTGTCGCCCTGCTGCCACTCCGGCTCACCCTCCTCGCGGGCCGGGGGCTCCCAGCCGCGGGGCGGGATGGTGCCCACCGGGAAGCGGATGTCGACCTTCGACTGGAGCGACAGGTCGCCCGCGTCGAACGCCATGATCGCCTCGGCGGCGGAACCGAAGGAACGGCCCTCGCCCTTGAGGTCGCGGCCCTCGCCGTCGGTGGTGAGGAAGAACAGACCGAGGACCATGTCCTGGGTCGGCATCGTCACCGGACGGCCGTCGGCCGGCTTGAGGATGTTGTTCGAGGACAGCATCAGGATGCGGGCCTCGGCCTGCGCCTCCGCGGACAGCGGCAGGTGGACGGCCATCTGGTCACCGTCGAAGTCCGCGTTGAACGCGGTGCAGACGAGCGGGTGGATCTGGATGGCCTTGCCCTCGACCAGCTGCGGCTCGAAGGCCTGGATGCCGAGGCGGTGCAGGGTGGGCGCACGGTTCAGCAGAACCGGGTGCTCCGCGATGACCTCTTCGAGGACGTCGTACACGACCGTGCGGCCGCGCTCGACCATGCGCTTGGCGCTCTTGATGTTCTGCGCGTGGTTCAGGTCGACCAGGCGCTTCATCACGAACGGCTTGAAGAGCTCCAGCGCCATGGCCTTGGGCAGACCGCACTGGTGCAGCTTCAGCTGCGGGCCGACGACGATGACGGAACGCGCCGAGTAGTCGACTCGCTTGCCGAGCAGGTTCTGACGGAAGCGGCCCTGCTTGCCCTTGAGCATGTCGGACAGCGACTTCAGCGGACGGTTGCCGGGGCCCGTGACCGGGCGGCCGCGGCGGCCGTTGTCGAAGAGCGCGTCGACGGCCTCCTGGAGCATGCGCTTCTCGTTGTTCACGATGATCTCGGGCGCGCCGAGGTCGAGAAGCCGCTTCAGGCGGTTGTTGCGGTTGATCACACGGCGGTACAGGTCGTTCAGGTCGGAGGTCGCGAAGCGGCCACCGTCCAGCTGCACCATCGGACGCAGGTCCGGCGGGATGACCGGCACGCAGTCCAGCACCATGCCCTTGGGGCTGTTGCTGGTCTGCAGGAACGCGGAGACGACCTTGAGGCGCTTGAGCGCGCGGGTCTTCTTCTGGCCCTTGCCGGTGCGGATGATCTCGCGGAGGCGCTCGGCCTCCTCCTCCAGGTCGAAGGACTCCAGGCGCTTCTGCAGCGCGGCGGCGCCCATCGAGCCGTCGAAGTAGGTGCCGAAGCGGTCGCGCAGCTCGCGGTAGAGCAGCTCGTCGCCCTCGAGGTCCTGGACCTTGAGGTTCTTGAACCGGTTCCACACCTCGTCGAGGCGGTCGATCTCGCGCTGCGCACGGTCGCGCAGCTGCTTCATCTCGCGCTCGGCACCCTCGCGCACCTTGCGGCGCACGTCGGCCTTGGCGCCCTCGGCCTCCAGCTCGGCCAGGTCGGTCTCGAGCTTCTTGGCGCGGGCCTCCAGGTCGGAGTCGCGGCGCTGCTCGATCTGCTGGCGCTCGACGGAGACGTGGGCCTCCAGCGAGGGCAGGTCGCGCGTGCGGCGCTCCTCGTCCACGAAGGTGATCATGTACGCGGCGAAGTAGATGACCTTCTCGAGGTCCTTCGGCGCCAGGTCCAGCAGGTAGCCCAGGCGCGACGGGACGCCCTTGAAGTACCAGATGTGGGTGACGGGCGCGGCCAGCTCGATGTGGCCCATCCGCTCACGGCGCACCTTGGCGCGAGTGACCTCGACGCCGCAGCGCTCACAGATGATGCCCTTGAAGCGGACGCGCTTGTACTTGCCGCAGTAGCACTCCCAGTCCCGGGTCGGACCGAAGATCTTCTCGCAGAAGAGTCCGTCCTTCTCGGGCTTGAGGGTGCGGTAGTTGATGGTCTCGGGCTTCTTGACCTCGCCGTGGCTCCACTGACGGATGTCGTCAGCGGTGGCCAGACCGATCCGGAGCTCGTCGAAGAAGTTGACGTCGAGCACTATGCGTCAATCCCTCTCAGGGTTGTAAGTCTGTGGTCTGAAACGGGGGTCGCGGGATCGGCGGGGCCTCCGGGTGGGAGACCCCGCCTGACTCCCGTCAGACCTCTTCGACGCTGCTCGGCTCGCGCCGTGACAGGTCGATGCCGAGCTCCTCCGCAGCGCGGAAGACGTCCTCGTCGGTGTCACGCATCTCGATGGACATGCCGTCCGAGGACAGCACCTCCACGTTGAGGCACAGGGACTGCATCTCCTTGATGAGCACCTTGAAGGACTCGGGGATGCCGGGCTCAGGGATGTTCTCGCCCTTGACGATGGCCTCGTAGACCTTCACGCGGCCGGTCACGTCGTCGGACTTGATCGTCAGCAGCTCCTGGAGGGCGTACGCGGCGCCGTAAGCCTCCAGCGCCCACACCTCCATCTCACCGAAGCGCTGACCACCGAACTGGGCCTTACCACCCAGCGGCTGCTGGGTGATCATCGAGTACGGGCCGGTCGACCGGGCGTGCAGCTTGTCGTCGACCAGGTGGTGGAGCTTGAGGATGTACATGTACCCGACCGAGATCGGGTCCGGGAACGGCTCACCGCTGCGGCCGTCGAACAGCCGCGCCTTGCCGGACGGGAGCACCATGCGCTCGCCGTCCCGGTTCGGGATGGTGTGCTGGAGCAGGCCGGCCAGCTCGTCCTCGCGCGCACCGTCGAAGACCGGGGTGGCGACGTTGGTGCCGGGCTCGACCTTGTCGGCGCCGATCGCCTGGAGGCGCTGCGCCCACTCCTCCGCGAGGCCGGAGACGTCCCAGCCGCGGCTGGCGAGCCAGCCGAGGTGGATCTCCAGTACCTGTCCCGGGTTCATTCGGGACGGGACACCCAGCGGGTTCAGGATGATGTCGACGGGCGTGCCGTCCTCCAGGAACGGCATGTCCTCGATCGGGTTGATCTTGGAGATGACGCCCTTGTTGCCGTGGCGGCCGGCGAGCTTGTCACCGTCGGTGATCTTGCGCTTCTGCGCGACGTACACGCGCACCAGCTGGTTCACACCGGGGGGAAGCTCGTCGCCCTCCTCGCGGTCGAAGACGCGGACGCCGATGACCTTGCCGATCTCGCCGTGCGGGACCTTCAGCGAGGTGTCGCGGACCTCACGGGCCTTCTCACCGAAGATCGCGCGGAGCAGGCGCTCCTCCGGCGTCAGCTCGGTCTCGCCCTTGGGCGTGACCTTGCCGACCAGGATGTCACCGGCGACGACCTCGGCACCGATGCGGATGATGCCGCGCTCGTCGAGGTCGGCGAGGACCTCCTCGGAGACGTTCGGGATGTCCCGGGTGATCTCCTCGGGGCCGAGCTTGGTGTCACGGGCGTCGACCTCGTGCTCCTCGATGTGGATCGAGGAGAGGACGTCGTCCTGCACGAGGCGCTGCGACAGGATGATCGCGTCCTCGTAGTTGTGGCCCTCCCACGGCATGAACGCGACCAGCAGGTTCTTGCCGAGCGCCATCTCGCCGTTCTCGGTGGCCGGACCGTCGGCGAGGACCTGGCCCTCGATGACGCGGTCGCCCTCGGAGACGATGACCTTCTGGTTGACCGAGGTGCCCTGGTTGGACCGGGAGAACTTGGCCAGGCGGTACGTGATGTACGTGCCGTCGTCGTTGGTCGTGGTGATGTAGTCCGCGGAGACCTCCTGGACCACACCCGGCTTCTCGGCCTTGACCACGTCGCCGGCGTCGGCGGCGGAGCGGTACTCCATGCCGGTGCCGACCAGCGGGGACTCGCTCTTGATGAGCGGCACCGCCTGACGCATCATGTTCGCGCCCATGAGGGCGCGGTTGGCGTCGTCGTGCTCGAGGAACGGGATCATGGCGGTCGCGACCGACACCATCTGGCGCGGCGAGACGTCCATGTAGTCGACGTCGTCACCCGGGACGTAGTCGACCTCGCCGCCGCGGCGGCGGACCAGGACGCGGGCCTCGGCGAACCGCATGTCGTCGTTGAGCGTGGCGTTGGCCTGCGCGATGACGAAGCGGTCCTCCTCGTCGGCGGTCAGGTAGTCCACCTCGTCGGTGACCTGGCCGTCGACGACCTTGCGGTACGGCGTCTCGATGAAGCCGAACGGGTTGATCCGGCCGTACGAGGCGAGCGAGCCGATCAGACCGATGTTCGGGCCTTCGGGCGTCTCGATCGGGCACATGCGGCCGTAGTGCGACGGGTGCACGTCGCGGACCTCGAAGCCGGCCCGCTCACGGGAGAGACCACCCGGGCCGAGGGCGTTCAGACGACGCTTGTGCGTCAGCCCCGACAGCGGGTTGTTCTGGTCCATGAACTGGGACAGCTGGCTGGTGCCGAAGAACTCCTTGATGGAGGCGACGACCGGCCGGATGTTGATCAGGGTCTGCGGCGTGATCGCCTCGACGTCCTGGGTGGTCATGCGCTCGCGCACGACGCGCTCCATACGGGCGAGACCCGTACGGACCTGGTTCTGGATCAGCTCGCCGACGTTGCGGATGCGGCGGTTGCCGAAGTGGTCGATGTCGTCGGTCTCGACGACGATCTCCCGGCCCGACTCGCCGACCGTCTCGGTCTCACCGGCGTGCAGCTTCACCAGGTACTTGATCGTGGCGATGATGTCGTCGGTGGTGAGCACGCCGGCGTCCAGCGGCTCGTCCGCGCCGAGCTTCTTGTTCACCTTGTAGCGGCCGACCTTGGCGAGGTCGTAGCGCTTCGGGTTGAAGTAGAGGTTCTCGAGCAGCGTCTGCGCGGCCTCGCGCGTGGGGGGCTCGCCCGGACGCAGCTTGCGGTAGATGTCGAGCAGCGCGTCGTCCTGGCCCTGGGTGTGGTCCTTCTCCAGGGTGGCGCGCATGGACTCGTACTCGCCGAACTCCTCGAGGATCTGCTCGGTGGTCCAGCCGAGGGCCTTGAGGAGGACGGTCACGGACTGCTTGCGCTTGCGGTCGATGCGCACACCGACCATGTCGCGCTTGTCGATCTCCATCTCCAGCCAGGCACCCCGGGACGGGATGATCTTGGCGGAGAAGATGTCCTTGTCGGACGTCTTGTCGATGGAGGAGTCGAAGTAGACGCCGGGCGAACGGACCAGCTGCGAGACGACGACACGCTCGGTGCCGTTGATGACGAAGGTGCCCTTGTTCGTCATGAGCGGGAAGTCGCCCATGAAGACCGTCTGGGACTTGATCTCGCCGGTCTCGTTGTTGGTGAACTCGGCGGTGACGAAGAGCGGGGCCGCGTACGTGAAGTCGCGGTCCTTGCACTCGTCGATGCTGTTCTTCGGGGGCTCGAAGCGGTGGTCGCGGAACGTCAGCGACATCGACCCGGAGAAGTCCTCGATCGGGGAGATCTCCTCGAAGATCTCCTCCAGACCGGACTTGGTGGGGACGTCCTGACCGGACTCCAGAGCCGACTCGACGCGAGCCTTCCAGGCGTCGTTGCCGAGGAGCCAGTCGAAGCTCTCGGTTTGCAGCGCCAGGAGGTTCGGAACCTCGAGGGGCTCCTTGATCTTTGCAAAGGAGATGCGCAGCGGGGCGGTGCTGGCAGCGTTGTTCGTATTCGCGGTCGAGGCATTGCGCGAGGCGGCCAAGAGGGGGTCCTTCCGAGGGCTCGGACTCACTACGCGCGTACCGGCCCCTCTTCCTCGCACGGAGACAGGGGGTGCCTGATGTGGCTAAAGAGCCAGGTCAGGCATGCTCTGGTCGTCAGTGCTCGGGCGAGGGCAGACCCCTGGTGACGGGCAGGGGGCAGCTAACAGGCAGCGCAAAGGGTCAGTGTAGCCACTTGGCCCACTGATGTCCAGTGCGGTTCTCGGGGACCGTGTTCGCTCCTCGTTGTTCTCACCACCTGTGCGGCAAGGCCTCGCCCTCAACGCACCCAGATACTGCCCTCTTCGCCGTCGATCCATGCCTCGGATTCGGATCCTTTGACGACGCCCTGAGAATTGCGCGCTGCGTGCGGTTCGTCAAGGCCCCCCTTGGCCCGAACCGGTTGCCTCCAGCGGCTCTCAGGGCCCCGGAGACGGCACGACGATGATCACCCTACTCTTCACCGTCACAGGTGCAAGGCAGCCGCCGCCGGACCCCGGATACGCCGAAGAGCGACCACCCGGATGGATGATCGCTCTTCGGTGCTACGGCGTTACAGACCCTGACGGATCCGTGGTGCCGGTGCGGTCTTACTTGACCTCGACGGTGGCGCCGGCGCCCTCGAGGGACTCCTTGGCCTTGTCCGCGGCGTCCTTGGCGACCTTCTCGAGGACCGGCTTCGGGGCGCCGTCCACGAGGTCCTTGGCCTCCTTCAGACCCAGGGAGGTCAGCTCGCGCACGACCTTGATGACCTGGATCTTCTTGTCGCCGGCACCGGTGAGGATGACGTCGAACTCGTCCTTCTCCTCGGCGGCCTCGGCGCCACCGGCGGCGGCACCGCCACCGGCGACGACGACCGGGGCGGCCGCGGCGGCGGTGACGTCGAACTTCTCCTCGAAGGCCTTCACGAACTCGGAGAGCTCGATGAGGGTCATCTCCTCGAACTGGGCGAGCAGGTCGTCCTGGCTGAGCTTCGCCATGATGGCGGTCCTTCCACTAATTCGGCAGGTGCCGGATGTACGGGGTGTGGCGGGCGTACGTCGGCCCGCTGCGACCCGCGCCGCGCTCAGGCGGCCCGGATCAGAAAGCGAGCCGAGTTACTCGGCACCGCCCTGCTCGCCCTGCTTGGCACGGAGCGCGTCCACGGTGCGGACGAGCTTCGAGGGCAGCGCCTGGAAGACGGAGGCAGCCTGGGACTGCTTCGCCTTGAAGGCACCGGCCAGCTTGGAGAGCAGAACCTCGCGGGACTCGAGGTCCGCAAGCTTCTTGATCTCGTCGGCGGTCATCGCCTTGCCGTCAAGGACACCGCCCTTGATGACGAGATTCGGGTTGTCCTTGGCGAAGTCGCGCAGACCCTTCGCCGACTCCACCGGGTCACCGGTGACGAAGGCGACGGCCGTCGGACCAGCGAAGAGCTGGTCGTCGAGCGTGATCCCGGCCTCGTTGGCCGCAATCTTGGTCAGCGTGTTCTTCACCACGGCGTACTGGGCGTTCTCACCGAGCGACCGGCGCAGCGTCTTGAGCTGCGCCACGGTGAGACCGCGGTACTCGGTCAGCACGGCGGCGTTGGAGCTGCGGAACTTGTCCGTCAGCTCGGCAACCGCGGCAGCCTTTTCGGGCGTCGCCATAGAGCCTCGGCCTCCTTCCGGGTGATTCTGACCGCGCGGACCCGAAGGAGGACTGGGGAAAACGAAACGCCCCGGCGCAGGCGCTCGGGGCGTGGCTCGACCGTTCGCCATCCGCACGGGGCGGGGACTTCCGGGAGCTCATCCACAGTCACCTGCGCGGGTCGTCCGCAGTTCAGCGGATCCTTCGGCCACCGTGTCCTCCTTCGAACACACGGCAACGACCAGCGGTCTTTGGCTTCCGTGGCAGCGTACGTGAACGGGGCAGTGTCAGGCAAATCCGCCCCAGCGGCGACCCGGGCGGGCCGGGCGCGCGGCGCCTCAGCCCTGCTGGGCCTCCTCCATCATCTCGGCCAGGTCGGCGACCTCCCCGGCCGGCGGGGCGGTGACCTTCACGGGCTCGTTGACGCCGAGGAAGGTGAAGGTCATGTCCAGCGGACCCTTGTCCGCGTCGGCCCGCATGCGGAACTGCTTGGTCTGGTCGTCGCCGTCGACCCACATGTCCATGGTGAGCTTGTCGACGCCCATCTTCTCGTACTGGTCGAGGCTCTTCTGGCGCTTCTCCCGGGTGGCCTCTCCCTCGTCCCCGATGGTCTTCTCCAGGTCGGCGAGGGTGACGGTGCCCTTGTAGTGGGTGGTCTTCACGCCTTCGACGGTCTCGGTGCCGACCTTCTCGACGTCCTTGGCCCCGGTGAGGAAGGTGGACTCGGTCGCCGGGTTCTTGTCGGCCTGGGAGGCGCTGCCCAGCTCGTTCATCTGCTCGTCGACGCCCGTCCCGGACAGGTCGAACTTGATCCAGCGCTTGCCGTCCATCTCCTTGGCCGCCTCGGGGCCGCCGCCGATGTACATGGCCTTGTCGACGAGCCGGATCTCCGCGGTCCCATCGGCACCCTGGTCGAGGGCCGTCATCTTCATGCTCATCGCGAGCGTCGGCTTGATCTGCATCTCGGCCTCGGCCTTGACGCGGCCTTCCTCGGGCGTCTTGCCGGTCAGGCGGTAGCGGAGGGAGTTGATCTCCTCCGAGTTCTTCGCCGCCTTGGCGACGGCGGCCGCGGGCGTCATCTCCGGGGACTCGGAGTCGTCCTTGGCACAGCCCACCGCCCCGGCGGCGAGCAGCAGCGCGGTGAGGCCGGCGCCCACGGGCACACGTACGGAAGTCTTCATCGGTATCCCCCCACGGGATTCAGGGAGCACAAGGGGCGCGGCCGTCACAGGAAACACACCGCTGCTCCACAGGAGTTCTCCATGACAAGGACGCGAGAGTATCCGAATCGGTTCGAACGATCTTGTGAATTCCCACGCCGCCGGACGAACCTCAACCCGTCTGTGACCTGAGCAGCTCCTTGAAGTCCGCCGTGTCCGCGGCCGGCGGGCGCTCGGCGGAGACCGTGACGCCGTAGTCGCTGTAGTAGGCGGTCTGGGTCAGCTCGCCGGTCTTCGTGCGTCCGCGCTCGACCTTCTTGACCAGCAGGTCCCGGTCGTCGACCCAGATGTCGACGGTCTGGGCGGTCTCCCCGCCCACCGTGCCGGACCAGTGCGTGGTGCGCCGGCCGCGCGTCGTCTCCTCGCCCACCTTGCGCGCGTCCCGGGCCGTCAGCAGCAGCTTCACCGCCTGGTTGGGCGTCGTGTTGCGCATCTGCTCGGCGAACCCGGCGCCCGCACCACCGAGGTCTTCCAGGTCCTCGTACACGTACTTGATCCAGTGCCTTCCGCCCACCCGGTCGGCGAACTCGTCGCCCATCCTGGCGTAGTAGGCGTCCGGCAGATACCGGGCCTCCATCGCGGTGGTGCCGAGGCCGCGCATGGTCTCGGCGGTCGTGCCGCCGGTGTACGTGATCGTCAGGGTGCCGGTGAGGCCGTCGTCGCGCCAGCCGAGGGCGCCCTCGGCCTCCAGGGACAGTTCCCGGCCCATCACGGTCCTGGACTCCACCCGTGCCGACCCGGCCCGCCCGGTGGCCCGCTCGACGGACCGCAGGGCGTCCGCCGCGGGGCCGGGGAGGGCGGACGGCCGAGAGGACGGGTCGGTCGGCCGCGGCGGAGCGGAGGTGGGCGGGGCGGGTGCGGGCGGTTCGCCGGCGGTGCACGCGCTGCCGCACGCCAGCGCGGCGGACACCGCGATCGAGACGACCGTACGGCGTGTCCTCGTACCCGTCATCCGCCCACCCCTTGCGCCCCGTACGGCTCCTGCGCCCCATGCGCGGGTCCGGTGCCCGCACGCTAACCCAGGGCGGCGGAAAAGGGGACGGGGCGAAAGGGACGCGCCAAAGGGGACGGGCCCCGCACCTCGGAAGGTGCGGGGCCCGTGAACCGGTGGGGCGAGCTGCTCGCTCAGACCGCGGCCGGGTCCTCCTCGACGAGGAGGTTGCGGGTGCGGTTGGAGTCGAGCGGAATGCCGGGGCCCATCGTGGTGCTGATGGCGGCCTTCTTGATGTAGCGGCCCTTGGCGGCGGACGGCTTCAGACGGAGGATCTCCTCCAGCGCCGCGCCGTAGTTCTCCACCAGCTTGGTGTCGTCGAACGACGTCTTGCCGATGATGAAGTGCAGGTTCGAGTGCTTGTCGACGCGGAACTCGATCTTGCCGCCCTTGATGTCGTTGACAGCCTTGGCGACGTCCGGGGTCACGGTGCCGGTCTTGGGGTTCGGCATGAGACCACGGGGACCGAGCACGCGGCCGAGGCGGCCGACCTTGCCCATGAGGTCCGGGGTGGCGACGACGGCGTCGAAGTCCAGACGCCCCTTCGACACCTCGTCGATCAGCTCGTCGGCGCCGACGATGTCGGCGCCCGCGGCACGCGCGGCCTCGGCACGGTCACCGGTCGCGAAGACCAGGACCCGGGCGGTCTTACCGGTGCCGTGCGGGAGGTTCACGGTGCCACGGACCATCTGGTCCGCCTTGCGCGGGTCGACACCCAGACGGAAGGCGACCTCGACGGTGCCGTCGAACTTGGAGGTGGAGGTCTCCTTGGCGAGACGGACGGCCTCGAGCGGGGCGTAGAGCTTGTCCCGGTCGATCTTGGCGTCCGCAGCGCGGAGAGACTTGCTGCGCTTGCTCACTACTGCTCCTGTGGCTTCTTAGGAGTCGTGGTCCGGGCCGAGCAGGCCCTGCCACTTCTGCTTGCTTACGGGGGTGGAGGTCAGCCCTCGACCGTGACGCCCATGGAACGGGCGGTACCGGCGATGATCTTCTCCGCCTGGTCCAGGTCGTTGGCGTTGAGGTCGGGCATCTTGGTGGTGGCGATCTCACGGACCTGGTCACGCGTGATCTTCGCGACCTTGGTCTTGTGCGGCTCGCCGGAGCCCTTCTCCACGCCCGCGGCCTTGAGGATCATCTTGGCGGCCGGCGGCGTCTTGGTGATGAAGGTGAAGGAGCGGTCCTCGTAGACCGTGATCTCCACCGGGATGACCCAGCCGCGCTGCGACTCGGTCGCGGCGTTGTAGGCCTTGCAGAACTCCATGATGTTGACGCCGTGCTGACCCAGCGCGGGGCCGACCGGCGGGGCCGGGTTCGCGGCACCGGCCTGGATCTGGAGCTTGATGAGCCCCGTGACCTTCTTCTTCTTGGGAGGCATAGCTCTCCGGGTCCTTTCGATTCGGGTCCTGCCCGCGTTCGGGAGCTACCCGGACACAGGCATACCGCACAACGATAACGGGTATAGATGCGCGGCCAAAAACCGAGCAGGTCAGACGCCGCACGAGCGGGCGCCTGACCTGGTCGGAAGCAGTACGTCCAGAGGAGTACCGGTGGGGTACTAGTTCTTCTGGATCTGGTCGAAGCTCAGCTCGACCGGGGTCTCGCGGCCGAAGATCTCGACGAGGCCCTTGACCTTCTTCGAGTCGGCGTTGATCTCGTTGATCGTGGCCTGGAGGGTGGCGAAGGGGCCGTCGGTGACGGTGACCGAGTCGCCGACCTCGAAGTCCAGCACCTGGACCTCGACCTTGCGCTGCGGCGCCGGCTTGCCCTCGGCCTCGGCGGCCTCGCGGGCGGCCTTCTCCTCGGCCTCCGGGGCGAGCATCTTGACGATCTCGTCCAGCGTGAGCGGGTACGGGTCGTAGGCGTTGCCGACGAAACCGGTGACGCCGGGGGTGTTGCGGACGACGCCCCAGGACTCGTTGGTGAGGTCCATGCGGACCAGCACGTAGCCGGGGAGCTTGTTCTGGCGGATCGTCTTGCGGTCGCCGTTCTTGATCTGGACGACCTCTTCCTGCGGCACCTCGGCCTGGAAGATGTAGTCCTCGACGTTGAGCGAGACGGCGCGCTGCTCGAGGTTGGTCTTCACGCGGTTCTCGTAACCGGCGTAGGTGTGGATGACGTACCACTCGCCGGGCAGGACGCGCAGCTCCTGGCGGAGCTTCTCGATCGGGTCGACGTCGGGCTCGTCGGCCCCGGCTTCGGCCTCGTCGGCAGCCTCGGTCCCGGCTTCGCCGGCCGTCTCGGCGGTCTCGTCCGCTTCGGCGTCCGTCTCGTCCGCCTGGTCCGTCTCCGCGACGACCTTGTCGTCGGCAGCCTCGGCCTCGGCGGAGGCCTCGGTGTCCTCGTTGTCGGCGCCCTCGACGGTGCCGAGCTCGTCCTCGACGGACTCGACCGGCTCGATGGCGTCGTTCACGTTCGGGTCAGACACTGTGGCTGCTTCTTCCTGGATACATAGGGGTGGAACACGCGAAAGGGGCGCCGGGTACCTCGGCGCCCTTCGCTCTCGACTCAGCCGAAGACGTACTTGGCGGCGTGAGAGAAGCCATAGTCAATCAGAGTCACCAGGCCGATCATGATGACCACGAAGATGATCACCACGGTGGTGTACGTCGTCAGCTGGTTGCGGCTGGGCCAGACGACCTTGCGCAGTTCCGCGACGATCTGGCGGTAGAAGAGCGCGAGCCGCTTCAGCGGGCCCTTCTTGCCTCGCTTGCCGCCCTTGCGGGACTTCTTCTTGGAGTCCGGCGCCTCGTCCTGGGCATCAGGCATGTCGATGGAGCCCACGGCGTCCGTCACTCGTCCTCACCTGATTCCGGGTCGTGGCCGTGCCGCGCCCGGTTGGAGCCGCACGGCGGTGCATTGCTGTACGTACATGCGCACACATCCTGGCGATGGTGTGTGTAGCAGGGCCGGAGGGACTTGAACCCCCAACCGCTGGTTTTGGAGACCAGTGCTCTACCAATTGAGCTACGACCCTTTGTTCGTCCCCCAACGTACCGCATCCGCCCGGATGCTTGGAGTGCACCGGGTGATCGCCGCCGCTGAAGGCCAACGAGGTGAGAGTGTACGTGTTCCCGGGCCGGGCGTCGAACAGAAAGCACGTCCGGACTGATGTTCAGGCCCTGGACCGGACTGGAGTTCAGGGCGTGGACCGGTCCGGTTCAGTCCGTGAAACCCGTGTGCCCGTGAGGTTTCCGGTCTGGAACGATGGGCCCATGAGCGCTGCAACCCCTCCCACCGAGCGCCGGGTCTCCGCCCGAGTCGGCGCGATCTCCGAGTCCGCGACCCTCGCCGTGGACGCCAAGGCGAAGGCCCTCAAGGCCGCCGGACGTCCCGTGATCGGCTTCGGCGCGGGTGAGCCCGACTTCCCGACGCCGGACTACATCGTCGAGGCCGCCGTCGAGGCGTGCAAGAACCCGAAGTTCCACCGCTACACCCCCGCAGGCGGGCTGCCCGAGCTGAAGGCCGCCATCGCCGCGAAGACGCTGCGCGACTCCGGCTACGAGGTGGACCCGTCGCAGATCCTCGTCACCAACGGCGGCAAGCAGGCCATCTACGAGGCCTTCGCCGCGATCCTCGACCCGGGCGACGAGGTCATCGTCCCGGCGCCGTACTGGACGACGTACCCGGAGTCGATCCGGCTGGCCGGCGGTGTCCCGGTCGAGGTGGTCGCCGACGAGACGACCGGCTACCGGGTGACGGTGGAGCAGTTGGAGGCCGCGCGCACCGAGAAGACCAAGGTCGTCCTGTTCGTGTCGCCGTCGAACCCGACGGGTGCCGTGTACGGCGAGGCCGAGACCAAGGCGATCGGCGAGTGGGCCGTGGAGCACGGCCTGTGGGTGCTGACCGACGAGATCTACGAACACCTCGTCTACGGCGACGCCGTCTCGGTCTCCCTGCCGGCGCTCCTGCCCGAGCTGCGCGACAAGTGCATCGTGGTCAACGGCGTGGCGAAGACGTACGCGATGACCGGCTGGCGGGTCGGGTGGGTCATCGGCCCGAAGGACGTGGTCAAGGCCGCGACCAACCTCCAGTCGCACGCCACGTCCAACGTCTCCAACGTCTCCCAGGCGGCGGCGCTGGCCGCGGTCTCCGGCGACCTGGACGCCGTGGCGAAGATGCGGGAGGCCTTCGACCGGCGCCGGCAGACCATCGTGCGGATGCTCAACGAGATCGACGGCGTCCTCTGCCCGGAGCCCGAGGGCGCGTTCTACGCCTACCCGTCGGTGAAGGCGCTGCTCGGCAAGGAGATCCGCGGCAAGCGTCCGCAGGACTCGGTCGAGCTGGCCGCGCTCATCCTGGAGGAGGCCGAGGTCGCGGTGGTGCCCGGCGAGGCGTTCGGCACGCCGGGGTACCTGCGGCTGTCCTACGCGCTCGGGGACGAGGACCTCGTCGAGGGCGTGAGCCGGATCCAGAAGCTGCTGGCGGAGGCGCGGGACTGACCGTCCCCCGCCCGCGCAAAGGGGCCACACCGGAACGTTCCGGTGTGGCCCTGTTTGTTTGTGCGAGCAAGACCACGTACGGGGAAAGTGCTGTCGGGCCGGGCGTGTCGTACGGCAGGATCACGGAATGGAGCGTGTACGTGATGTCTCTGAACTGCCCAAGGCCCATCTCCACCTGCACTTCACCGGGTCGATGCGGCCCACCACCCTGCTGGAACTGGCCGACAAGCACGGCGTGCGGCTGCCCGAGACGCTGACCGAGGCGCTGGGCCGCGGGGAGTCGCCGAAGCTGAGGGCGACGGACGAGCGGGGCTGGTTCCGCTTCCAGCGGCTGTACGACGCGGCGCGGTCGTGCCTCCAGGAGCCGGAGGACATCCAGCGGCTGGTCCGGGAGGCCGCCGAGGAGGATCTGAAGGACGGGTCGGGCTGGCTGGAGATCCAGGTCGACCCGACGTCGTACGCGCCGCGGCTGGGCGGACTGATCCCGGCGCTGGAGATCATCCTGGACGCGGTGGAGACGACCGTGCGGGACACCGGGATCGGGATGCGGGTGCTGGTGGCCGCGAACCGGATGAAGCATCCGCTGGACGCGCGGACGCTGGCACGGCTCGCGGTGCGGTACGCGGAGCGGGGCGTCGTCGGCTTCGGGCTGTCGAACGACGAGCGGCGGGGCATGGCCCGGGACTTCGACCGGGCGTTCGCGATCGCGCGGGACGGCGGGTTGCTGAGCGCGCCGCACGGGGGTGAGCTGACCGGTCCGGCGTCGGTGCGGGACTGCCTGGACGACCTGGAGGCGGACCGGATCGGGCACGGTGTGCGGGCGGCGGAGGACCCCCGGCTGCTGAAGCGGCTGGCCGACCGGCAGGTGACGTGCGAGGTGTGCCCGGCGTCGAACGTCGCGCTGGGCGTGTACGAGAAGCCGGAGGACGTGCCGCTGCGGACGTTGTTCGAGGCGGGGGTGCCAATGGCGCTGGGCGCGGACGACCCGCTGCTGTTCGGGGCGCGGCTGGCCGCCCAGTACGAGATCGCGCGCGAGCACCACGGGTTCACGGACGCGGAGCTGGCGGAGCTGGCGCGCCAGTCGGTGCGGGGGTCGGCGGCGCCGGAGGAGGTCAAGGGGAAGCTGCTGGCGGGGGTGGACGAATGGCTGGCGGCTTAGGGGAGAACACCGGCGGCCGGACGGCGGCTGTCGGCTGTGGCTTCGGGTGTGGCTTCGGGTGTGGTCAGACGAGCCCGCCGAGCAGGGTCCGGGACAGGCGGCGTGCGAACTCGTCCACCGGCGGGCGGGCGCCGGCCGGCGCCGCCTCGTACGCGAAGGCCCGTTGCGCACAGGCCCCCAGCAGAAGCGACGCGGCCGCGAACGTGTCCGCGTCGGCCCTGACCCGCCCCGCCGCCTGCTCGGCCCGCAGGTAGGCGGCGAGTCCCTCGATCGGCAGGTGCGGCCCGGTGCCGAGGTCACGCATCGCGTCGTCGTGCCGCCGTTTGAGCTGCGTCTGGGCGTACAGCGACGCGGCGATCGGGAAGCTCTGTTCGTAGAAGAGCGCTGCCTGGCGGGCGACCTCCGTGAGGTTGTCCTCGAGCGGGGCCCGGCCGGGCTCGGCCGCGAGGCCCCGGAGCAGCGGGGTCAGGCGGGGCATCCGTTCGGACAGGACCCGGATGAAGAGCTCCTCCTTGCTCGCGTAGTGCTTGTACAGCGCTGCCTCGGAGCAGCCCGCCACTCTGGCGATCTCCTTCGTGGTGGCGCGGGTGAGCCCGACGGTCAGCATCAGCTCGTGGGCGGCGTCCAGGATGCGTTCCCTCGCCGGCTTGGCCGAGGACATGGCCGACATGACTGCTCCAGTCGGGGGTTGACTCCGGGGTGAGTACTTGCTCACTCTAGAGGGCGCAGGGGTGAGTGAGTACTCACCCACCACGCTGTCGATGGGGTATGTCATGAAACTCACCGTCTTCGGTGCCACCGGAGGAATCGGCCGGGAGATCGTCCGGCAGGCGCTCGACGCGGGACATCGGGTGACCGCCGTCGTACGGGATCCCGCGCGGCTGACCGTGACCGGCGAGGGCCTGGAGGTGTTCCGCGCGGAGCTGTCCGACCCCGCGGCGGTGCGTCCCGCGGTGGCCGGGCGGGACGCCGTGCTGTCGGGGCTCGGCGCCCGCAGCCGGAAGGACGCGGGGGACGCCACCCGGCTGACCCGGACGGTGCTCGACGCGATGCGGGCCGAGGACGTGGGGAGGTTGCTGGTCGTCAGTGCCGCCCCGGTGGGTCCCGCACCGCGCGAGGACGGGTTCCTGGACCGCACCGTGCGCGGCATGGTCTCCGCCCTGCTGAAGGACATGTACGTCGATCTGCGCGCCATGGAGGAGGAGGTGGCGCGCAGCGGGCTGGAGTGGACGGTCGTCCGTCCGCCGCGGCTGCAGAACAAGCCGCTGACCGGCCGGTACCGGTCGGTGACCGACGGCTTCCCCGAGAAGGGGCGTTACATCGGACGCGCCGACGTGGCCCACGCGATGCTCTCGATGACCGAGGACGCGGGGACCGTGAAGCGGGGGGTGGGTGTCGCCTACTGAGGACGGCCGGCCGGGTGCCGGGTTCCGGCCGGGCGGCCGGCGGCAGCTTTCGCCGCCGGAACCGCGCGGGCCGTCAGAGGCTGACGCCGACCGTCACCGGTTCGTTGACCAGCGTCACGCCGAAGGCCTCGTGGACTCCGGCGACGACCTCGCGGGCCAGCGCCAGCAGGTCCTCGGTGGTCGCCTCGCCGCGGTTGGTGAGGGCGAGGGTGTGCTTGGTGGAGATGCGGGCGGGCCCGGCGCCGTAGCCCTTGGTGAAGCCCGCCTTGTCGATCAGCCAGGCCGCGGAGGTCTTGACGTGCCCCTCACCGGCCGGGAAGGCGGGCGGCTCCACGGTGTCGCCCAGGCGTTCGGCGACGCGGGAGCGGAACGCGGCGAACGCCTCGTCCGTGAGGATCGGGTTGGTGAAGAACGACCCGGCCGACCAGGTGTCGTGGTCCTCGGGGTCCAGCACCATGCCCTTCCCCGCCCGCAGCTTCAGCACCGTTTCCCGGGCGGCCGCCAGCGGCACCCGGTCGCCCGCCTCGACGCCGAGGGCGCGGGCCGTCTCGGCGTAGCGCAGCGGCGCGGAGAGTCCGCCGGCGTCCTCCAGCTCGAAGCGGACCCGCAGGACGACGTAACGCTCGGGCTCGGCCTTGAAGCGGCTGTGGCGGTAGGAGAAGGCGCAGTCGGCGTTGGAGAGGGCGACCGTCCGGCGGCTGCGGCGGTCGTAGGCGGTGACCTCGGTGATCGTGGCGGAGACCTCCTGGCCGTACGCGCCGACGTTCTGGATCGGGGTCGCGCCCGCCGAGCCGGGGATGCCGGCCAGGCACTCGACGCCCGCCAGACCGGCCTCGACGGTGCGGGCGACCGCGTCGGTCCAGATCTCGCCGGCCGCCAGCTCGAGCGTCGTGCCGTCGAGACGGAAGCCGCGCGTGGCGATGTGCAGGGCGGTGCCGTCGAATCCCTTGTCGCCGATGACCAGGTTGGATCCGCCGCCGATGAGCAGCAGCGGGGTACCGGTGTCGTCGGCCTCGCGGACGGCGGCGATCACCTCGGCGTCGGTCGTGGCCGTGACCAGCCGGGTCGCGGGCCCGCCCAGTCGGAAGGTGGTCAGCGGGGCGAGGGCGGCGTCGTGGAGTTCCTGCACGCGCTCAAGACTACGAGACGACCGGCAGCACCCACGGCACCGAGCAGCGGGGAACGCGGGAACGCCCCGGCCGGCCGGCCGGGGCGTCGGCGGGCGGGTGCCCGGGCCCGTCCTCACGTCAGGCGCCTGCGCACCTCCGCCCAGCTCACCGGGAGTTCGTCGCTCAAGGCCGGCCAGGAGGCGAACTTCGCGTCCCGCATCTGCGCCGACAGCCTGCGGGAGGTCGGCGCGTGGGTGCCGGAGTGGGCGAAGGCCTTGAGGGCCTCGGGCGACTCCCAGGCGGAGAGTGTCCAGAAGGTCCGCTTGAACGGTTCCGCCTTCAGGGAGGCTCCGTACGCGCCGGGTGCGCTCCCGACCTGCCGCCACACGGCCGGGGTGCGCACCAGGAACTTCAGTGCTTCCCACAGGGTGCGGGTCTCGAAGCGGGAGGCGAAGACGTGGACCTCGGTGGCCCGGGGAGGCTGGTTCGGCACGGTCCAGGGAAGGGTGGGCATGTCGTGCTCCTCTCGTGTCCCGTTGTGCTCGGGCTTCTGATGTCGCGCGGTCAGCGGGGGGTCGTCGGACTTGTCGTGGCGAGGGCCGGTTCCGCTGCCGCGGCCGGCTCCGTCCCCGGTGCCGCCGAGGCGCCCCGTCCCCCGTCGCCGGTCCGGCGGCGCGCCGGGATCGCCAGGGCGGCGAGACCGCCGAGGGCCACCACCACGGCGCCCACGGCGACCGCGGGCCGCAGTCCGTCGACGAAGGTCTGCGCCGACTCGTAGCCGCCCTGCGCCGCGAAGATCGACGACATGACCGCGATGCCCAGCGCACCGCCCACCTCGCGCAGTGCGTTGTTGGCGCCGGAGGCGATGCCCTGCTCCTTCGCGGCGACGCTGGACATCACCAGCGCGGAGGCGGGGGCGAAGTAGAGGGCCATGCCGATTCCGCTGACGATCAGACCGGGCAGCTGGATCGCGTAGGAGGCGTCGGCCGTGATCACGGAGGCCAGATAGCCGAGCCCGGCCGCCTGGAGGACGAGTCCGGCGGCGACGACCGGGCGGCCTCCGATGCGGTCCGAGAGGATGCCGGCAATCGGCGCGACCAGCATCGGCATGCCGGTCCAGGGCAGCATGCGCAGGCCCGCCTCGGTGGGCGAGTAGCCGAGCACGAGCTGCATGTACTGGCTGAGCAGGAAGATCGAGCCGAACATCCCCAGGAACATCAGCAGGCTCGCCGCGTTGACGCCGGAGAAGGCGCGGGAGCGGAACAGCCGCATGGGGAGCATGGGGTTCTTGGCGCGGGTGCTGTAGAGGACGAAACCGACCAGCAGCGCGACCCCGGCGAAGAGGGCGGTCAGCACCACCGCGCCGGTCCAGCCGTCGACGGGTCCGCGGACCAGGCCGTAGACGATGCCGAACAGTCCGCCGCTGGCGAGCAGGGTGCCGGGGATGTCGAGCGGGGCGCCGGTGCCGTGCGACTCGGCGAGGCGGAGGCGGGCGAGGGGCAGCAGGGCCAGGCCGAGCGGAACGTTCAGCCAGAAGATCCACTGCCACGAGATGTGCTCGGTGAGGCTGCCGCCGACCAGCGGCCCGGAGGCCACCGCGAGCCCGTTGACCGCGCCCCAGATGCCGTACGCCATGCCGCGGCGCTCGGCGGGTACCGCGGCCGTGAGCAGGGTCAACGTCAGCGGCATCATGATCGCCGCGCCGACGCCCTGCACCGCGCGGGCCGCGATGAGCGAGTCGATGCCGGGTGCCACGGCCGCGGCGGCGGAGGCCCCGGTGAAGACGGTGAGGCCGACGAGGAAGAGCCTGCGGCGGCCGAAGCGGTCCCCGAGTGCCGCGCCGAACATCAGGAGGACGGCGAAAGTGAGCGTGTAGGCGCTCACGGTCCATTCCAGGTCGTGCAGCGCGCCGCCGAGGTCCTCGCGGATGGAGGGCAGGGCGGTGGTGACGACGAGGTTGTCCAGGGCCGCCATGAAGCCGGCCACGCTGGTGATGAGGAGGGCCCAGACGACTCCCCCGCGCCGGGTGTGGTGTGTGGTCCGACGTGCTCCGTGCTGTGACATCTCTCCCCCAGAGGGTGTGCACTTGCCGTGGCGTGATTGATTAGTAATTGATGACTAACTTTTACGGGCGTGCGTGAGCGGCGAACACCCGTCCCGGCACCCGTTCGCCCGCCCCTACGCGCCTTCCCGGCCGGACTTGGCCTGCCCGGATTCGTAGATGCCGCCGTAGACGCGGTGCCCCGGCGGGAACCCCATGCCGACCAGGGTGTTGATCAGCATGCCGTAGGCCAGGAAGGTCGTCGTCTGCTCGATGTCCGCCCCCAGCGGCAGGTGCACGGTGTCCCAGATCTCGAGCCAGCCCTTGCGCACCATCTCGCCGAACTCGTGGTCCCCGGCCGCCTCGGCGGCGGCGACGGTGACGTACACCTGCAACTGCATCTGGAGCTTCTCGGGCTGGTCCGCGATCAGCTGCGAGTAGGCCTCGGCCATGGCGTGCAGGGCCTCTTCACCGTGCAGGCCCTCGGACGCCTTCTCGAACACCTCGCGCGTGTCGCGCAGGCAGCGCTCCGCCACCGCGAGGAAGATCGCCTTCTTTCCCGGGAAGAGACGGAAGAGGTACGGCTGGGAGACGCCCACGCGCTTGGCGATGACCTCCGTGGACGTGCCGTGGTAGCCGCCCCGGGCGAACTCGCTCGTCGCCGCGCGAATGACGCTCTCGCGCCGTTCCTCTGCGCTCATCCTGACCATGAAGCTAAGTTAGTACTCAATCACTAACTAGGTCAAGCGGTTACGCCCAAGGGGGCGGCGGGAGGAGGCGGCGAAAAGCTGCGGCGAGTCAGCGCGGGCGCCGTTGCACCACGTCGGCGAGCACCGTGTTCACCAGTTTGCCGACGGTCGCCGCGGCCGGGGGGCCGGGATCGCGGTCCGCGAACAGGAGGTGCCCTCCTCCGACCAGGGAGAGGGTGAGCGAGTCGATGTCGGCGTCGGCCGAGATGCGCCCCCTCGCGCGCTCGTCGGCCAGGTAGGCGGAGACGGCGGCCGTGACCTGCGAGAGGATCGCGATGCCGCCTCCGGGCATGGCCTCCCGCAGCCGTACGCGCAGCTCGTCCCGGAAAGTGATGAGCGGGATGATCGCCACCGGAACCGGCCCGAACAAAGTGGTCAGCGCATCGGTGAGGTTGGCGGCCACGGTGCCGGTCCCCACGGCCTCGCGCAGCCCCAGCGCCTGGGTCTCGAGCTGCGCGGCCCGGTCGAGCACCAGCTCGGCGAGGAATGCGTCGAAGTCGGCGAAGTGCCGGTGCAGGACACCCTTGGCACAGCCCGCCTCGTCGGTGACGGCCCGGCTGGTCAGCCCGTTCGGGCCGTCCCGCAGGAGTACGCGTTCGGCGGCGTCGAAAAGCTGCTGCCGCGCGTCGCGAAGATGCACTCCGGTCGGCACTCGCGGAACCTCCCTCACGCCAGGTGCTCCTGGCACTCTCAGCACTTGCCGCTTGCCCGCCCATTGGCGCGTGGGCGCTTGCCCACTAAAGTGAACGCATGCCCATTCTACCGTCGCCCGAGCAGCCAGAGCCCATGCCTTCGCAGCCGGAACCCGACCCGCAGCCCGTGCCACTGCATCAGGCCCGGCACACGGCCGAGTCCTTCGGCACGGACGCGCAACGCTACGACCGGGCCCGGCCACGCTACCCCGACGACCTGGTGGCGCGGGTCGTCGCCGGGAGCCCGGGACCCGACGTCCTCGACGTCGGCTGCGGCACGGGCATAGCGGCCCGTCAGTTCACAGCCGCCGGTTGCACCGTGCTCGGTGTCGAGCCGGACGCGCGGATGGCCGGGTTCGCGCGGGCCACCGGCCTGCCGGTGGAGGTGGCGACCTTCGAGGCCTGGGAGCCCGCCGGCCGCACCTTCGACGCGGTGATCGCCGCTCAGTCGTGGCACTGGGTGGACCCGGTCGCCGGCGCCGAGAAGGCCGCCCGGGTGCTGCGCCCGGGCGGGCGCCTGACCGTCTTCGGGCACGTCTTCGAGCCGCCGGCCGAGGTGGCCGAGCCGTTCGCGGCCGCCTACCGCCGGGCGGCGCCCGACTCGCCGTTCAGCGGTCAGCCGGCGCGCCGCCCGCTGGAGACGTATCAGGCGGGGTACGCGAAGATCGCCGACCGGATCCGCGAGACCGGGCACTTCGGGGACCCGGAGCAGTGGCGATTCGACTGGGAGCGGTCCTACACGCGCGAGGAGTGGCTGGAACTGCTTCCCACCACCGGCGGTCTCACCCGGCTGCGCCCCGATCAGCTGGCCGCGATTCTGGGCGCGGTCGGCCACGCCGTCGACGCCCTGGGCGGCCGCTTCACGATGCGCTACACGACGCTGGCGACCACGGCGGTACGCGCCGCCGTCGACTGATGCCGGTCCGTCCGCCCGGGCCGGCCGCACCGTGTGACGAGACCGGCCCGGGCGGGACCGGACGGGCCCGTCAGCCCAGTCGTACGACCGCCCGGGACATGCCGAGGACCTTCTGGCCGGCGCTGGTGGCCGTGAGGTCGACGCGGACGGTGTTGCCGTCGAGCTTGGCCGCCACCTTGCCGCTGACCTCGATCACCGCACCCCGGTCGTCGTTCGGGACGACGACGGGCCTGGTGAAGCGGACGCCGTACTCCACGACCGAACCCGGGTCGCCGGTCCAGTCGGTGACCACGCGGATCGCCTCGGCCATGGTGAACATGCCGTGCGCGATGACGTCCGGCAGGCCCACCTCCTTGGCGAACTTCTCGTTCCAGTGGATCGGGTTGAAGTCGCCGGAGGCGCCCGCGTACCGGACGAGCGTGGCGCGATCCACGGGGAAACTCTGCGCGGGCAGTTCGGTGCCGACCTCGACGTCGCTGTACGCGATCTTCGTCATGCGTGCTCACGCCTCCTCGGCCGCGCGGGCCACGAGCTTGGTCCAGGCGGTCACGACGTGCTCGCCGGCCTCGTCGTGCACCTCGCCGCGGATGTCCAGGACGTCGTTGCCGGCCAGCGACTTGATCGCCTCGATGGTCGAGGTGACGGTGAGCCGGTCACCGGCCCGCACCGGGCGGACGTAGGAGAACTTCTGGTCGCCGTGCACCACCCGGCTGTAGTCCAGCCCGAGCTGCGGGTCCTCGATGACCTGACCGGCCGCCTTGAACGTGATGGAGAACACGAAGGTCGGCGGAGCGATCACATCCGGATGACCGAGCGCCTTCGCGGCCTCCACATCGGTGTACGCCGGATTGGCGTCGCCCACCGCCTCCGCGAACTCACGGATCTTCTCCCGGCCCACCTCATAAGGCGCGGTCGGCGGATAATTCCGCCCCACGAACGACTGGTCGAGCGCCATGGGCTCGCAACCTCCTGCTGCTGCTCTTCGTTTCTGTGACAACGACGACTGTGGCACCGGCCGACTGCGCCAACGGCCGACCGTGGCAACGGCCGACCGTACCAACGACACGAGGCCGCCCCCAGCTTCGGGGACGGCCTCGTGTACGAGCCTGATTTATCGCGTCTCGCGGTGCGCGGTGTGCGCGTTGCAACGCGGGCAGTGCTTCTTCATCTCCAGTCGGTCCGGGTTGTTACGCCGGTTCTTCTTGGTGATGTAGTTCCGCTCCTTGCACTCCACGCAGGCCAGCGTGATCTTCGGGCGGACGTCGGTGGCAGCCACGTGAGTGCTCCTTGACGAACGGATTGATGTTATTAACGCAGGAAAGAGTAGCCGATTGAAGGACCGACCCCGCAATCGGCTACTGAGAGTAGCGGTGACCGGACTTGAACCGGTGACACAGCGATTATGAGCCGCTTGCTCTACCGACTGAGCTACACCGCTGTGATGCGATCGGGCCCCGCCTCGCGACGGGAACCTCTCACACCAGAGCCCCAAAACGGAATCGAACCGTTGACCTTCTCCTTACCATGGAGACGCTCTGCCGACTGAGCTATTGGGGCGAGCGATGAAGACATTACACGGTCGCCCGCCGTTCGCCCAAATCCGTTTCGCCGACCCTGCCCCGTCCCGTCCGGACCACTGCGGGGCGGCCCCGACCGCGCGGACGGCACCGGTACGACTATTGCGCTCCTCCGCACCACGGGCTGACCACCGTCCTAGGCTCGACTCACTCTGCGTGATCTTGCGTCCCCCACTGCGCAGCCCCGAGCCCAGAGGAGCGCGATGCCCGACAGCCAGCCGCAGCCGCCCCACTCGCCCTCCCCCTCGGACTCCGCCGGCCCCGGCTCCCTCCTGCTCACCGGCGCCCGGCTCGCCGACGGCCGGACCGTGGACGTACGGCTCCACGGCGGGCGTATCGAGGCCGTCGGCACGGCCGGCAGCCTGACCCCACGACGCGCTCCCGGTCCCGGCGGCCGGCCGTATCCGGGCGGCCACCGGGACCCGGACGGCCACCCGGACCCGGACGGTCGCCGGGACCCCGGTGGCCACCCCGGCCCGGGCGGTCGGCTGGATCTGGGCGGATACCTGCTCCTCCCCGCCCCCGCCGATCCGCACGTCCACGCCGACACGGCCCTCACGGCCGACGTCCCGGGCCCGGTCTCCTACGACCCCGAGGACGTCCAGCGCCGGGCCACCGAGGCCGCTCTGCTCCAGCTGGGACACGGTGCCACCGCGTCGCGGGCGCACGTACGGGTGGGCGACGTCGCGGGGCTGGGCGCGCTGACCGCCGTACTGCGGACCCGGCGTTCACTGCGCGGGCTCGCCGAACTGACCGCGGTGGCGATGCCCAGGGTGCTGACCGGCGTGGCCGGTGCCGACGGACTGGCGATCCTGCGGGACGCGGTCAAGATGGGCGCGGACGTGGTGGGCGGGTGTCCGGATCTGGACCCCGATCCGACGGGGTACGTGGAGGCCGTCCTGGAGGTCGCCGCCGAGCACGGCTGCCCGGTCGACCTGCACACGGACGCCGCCGACCCGGCGCGGCTGGCCCGCCTCGCCGCCATGGCGGGCGGGCTGCGTCCCGGGGTGGCCGTCGGTCCCTGCGACGGTCTGGGCCGGCTCCCCGCCGAGGTGGTCTCCCGGGCCGCGGACGGGCTCGCGGCGGCCGGAGTGACGGTGGTCTGCCTGCCGCAGGGCGCCTGCGGGGCGTCGGACCACCCCGGCGGCACGGCTCCGGTACGGCTGCTGCGGGCGGCCGGGGTGCGCGTCACCGCGGGGAGCGGTGCGCTGCGGGACGTGTCCAACCCGGTGGGGCGGGGCGACCCCCTGGAGGCCGCGTACCTGCTGGCCTCGCGTCACGGGCTGCGCCCCGAGGAGGCGTACGACGCGGTGAGCGCCGCGGCACGGGCGGCCCTCGGGCTGCCCGAGGTCCGGGTGGAGGCGGGCTTCCCGGCCGAACTCGTCGCCGTACGCGGCGACCGCCTGGCGGGCGCGCTGTCGCTGTCCTACAGCCGGATCGTGGTGCACCGGGGACGCGTGGTGGCACGCACCAGCGCGGTACGGGAGTACGGCGACTCGACCGGCGCGACCGACCTGGGACTGCCCCGGCAGGGGCGTGGCGGGCGCGGGCGACGCGACGGGCACGGCGGACCCGACGGGCACCGCGGGCCGGGAGACATGCCCTGAAGGCTGAGGGCCGCGCACGGCCCCGGGGCGAAGTCGTGGGGCGGGGGCGGCCGTCGGGGCGGCGGGGGCGGTCGTCGGGGCGTACGGTCGAAGACATGCGCATTGTCATCGCTGGTGGTCATGGTCAGATCGCGCTGCGGCTGGAGCGGTTGCTCGCCGCGCGCGGTGACGAGGTGGCGGGCATCGTCCGCAAGGCCGAGCAGGCCGACGATCTGCGTGCGGCGGGCGCCGAACCGGTCGTGCTGGACCTGGAGTCGGCCTCGGTCGACGAGGTGGCGGAGCGGCTGCGGGGCGCGGACGCGGCGGTCTTCGCGGCAGGGGCGGGCCCGGGGAGCGGGGCGGCCCGCAAGGACACGGTGGACAAGGCGGCCGCGGTCCTCTTCGCGGACGCGGCGGTCCGCGCGGGCGTACGACGCTTCCTCATCGTGTCGTCCATGGGCGCCGACCCCCGGCACCAGGGGGACGAGATCTTCGACGTCTACCTGCGTGCCAAGGGCGAGGCAGACGCGTACGTCAGTTCCCTGGAGGCCCTGGACTGGACGATCCTGCGCCCCGGCGCCCTGACGGACGACGCGGGCACGAACCTCGTGCGCCTGGAGGCGCACACCGGCCGCGGCCCCGTTCCGCGCGACGACGTCGCCGCCGTCCTGGCGGAACTGGTCGACACCCCGGCCACCAACGGCCTGACCCTGGAGCTGATCAGCGGTTCGACGCCCGTGTCGGTGGCGGTGAAGTCGGTGGCCGGGAACTGAGGGCGGCGGCTCGGGGCGGGCGCGGTACTCCGGGGGGCGTGTGACGAGCGGTCAGAAGAGGGGCAGCTGCCCCGGGAAATCAGGGACGACGTAGCCGTCCAAGGACGGCTGCGCCGCCCCCAGTTGCGCCGGTCGGCGCGAACCGGGACAGGAGACGAGTTCGCCGCTCCCCCGTGCGCCGGGCGGATCATGGCGCGCGTATCGCCCCGCGACCACGGCGATCTCGCGACGGCACTCGGGGCAGGTTCTGCGACGGGAGGACGAGGCCATGACCCCAGTCTGCCCGCCAGGCGCGGCCCCAGAGCCGCCCCACGGGCCACCCTCCCGGATCCGCCCATGACGAAGGGCCCCGTGACCTGCTATTCGGGCAGGTCACGGGGCCCTTTCGTTCCCGTGTGGCGGCGCCAGGATTCGAACCTGGGAAGGCTGAGCCGGCAGATTTACAGTCTGCTCCCTTTGGCCGCTCGGGCACACCGCCGGGGTTTGCTGCCCGTCGAACCGCTTTGGGGCGGTGCTCCGTGGCAACGACGTAAACAATACCCGATGCGGAGGGGTGCTTCGCCACCCGATTGATCGCCGCTCGGACCGCGGCGGGTGGCTAGGCTTGTCCGGATGCGGCCGAGGACCCTGCCGGGCCCGGTGGCCGCCCACGTATGCCGGTACGGACCCGATACGCGGCCCGACACGCACCCAGATACAAGGAGCCACAGGACATGGCCGACTCCAGTTTCGACATCGTCTCGAAGGTCGAGCGGCAGGAGGTCGACAACGCCCTCAACCAGGCCGCCAAGGAGATCTCGCAGCGCTACGACTTCAAGGGCGTGGGCGCCTCGATCTCGTGGTCC
Source organism: Streptomyces sp. CCM_MD2014 (assembly GCF_000772045.1). Classification (GTDB taxonomy): domain Bacteria; phylum Actinomycetota; class Actinomycetes; order Streptomycetales; family Streptomycetaceae; genus Streptomyces; species Streptomyces salinarius. The sequence goes on from NZ_CP009754.1 coordinate 3,658,929, forward strand.
GGGGAGAAGATCCTCATGGAGGCCAACTCCGAGGACCGGGTGAACGCAATCCTCGACGTCTTCCAGTCCAAGCTGATCAAGCGCGGCATCTCGCTGAAGGCTCTGGACGCGGGCGAGCCCCAGCTCTCCGGCAAGGAGTACAAGATCTTCGCGTCGATCCAAGAGGGCATCTCCCAGGAGAACGCGAAGAAGGTGGCCAAGCTCATCCGCGACGAGGGGCCCAAGGGTGTGAAGGCCCAGGTGCAGGGCGAGGAGCTGCGGGTCTCCTCCAAGAGCCGGGACGACCTGCAGACGGTGATCGCCCTCCTCAAGGGCCAGGACTTCGACTTCGCGCTGCAGTTCGTGAACTACCGGTGATGTGCTGAGCCGGCGACGAGAGAGGGTGGGCACCGCGGGGTGCCCACCCTCTCTCGTCCGGTCCGCGCGTGTTCAGTCGCGCGAGTTGCCGAACAGGAGCCGGTAGGCGACCAGGAGCACCAGCGAACCGCCGATCGCCGCGGCCCAGGTCGTGCCGTCGTAGAAGTCCTTGCTGATCGGGTGGTCCAGCCAGCGGGCCGATATCCAGCCGCCGATGAAGGCGCCGGCGATTCCGATGAGCGTGGTACCGATGAGCCCGCCGGGGTCGCGGCCCGGCAGCAGGAACTTGGCGATGGCTCCGGCCAACAGTCCGAGGATGATCCAGCTGATGACGGTCATGCCGTGACCCTGCCCTTTCTCGCTGCGCCCACACTGTGCCCGTGGTGCGGGCCAGTTCCTCCGCGGTGTTCATGTCGTCTTGGTGGAGAGGACGTTCCGGCCGTGCCGGGTGGTTGCGCCGGTCAGTAGGGTGCGACCCATGACACCTGCGGGTTCGGGGCTGCGTCGCACCCTTGGTCTGGGCGATGCCGTCGTCGTGGGACTCGGTTCCATGATCGGCGCCGGGATCTTCGCCGCCCTGGCTCCGGCGGCGCGCGCCGCCGGTTCGGGGCTGCTCCTCGCCCTCGCCGTGGCAGCGGTCGTCGCCTACTGCAACGCCATGTCGTCGGCGAGGCTGGCCGTGCGGTATCCGGCCTCGGGTGGCACGTACGTGTACGGACGTGAGCGGCTCGGGGAGTTCTGGGGGTTCCTCGCGGGCTGGTCGTTCGTCGTCGGGAAGACGGCCTCCTGTGCTGCCATGGCGCTCACCGTGGGCGTGTACGTCTGGCCCGAACAGTCGCACGTGGTGGCGGTCGCGGCGGTGGTGGCGCTGACCGCGGTGAACTACGGCGGAATCCAGAAGTCCGCCTGGCTGACGCGGGTGATCGTGGCGGTGGTCCTCGCTGTCCTCGCTTCCGTGGTGGTGGTGTGCCTGGGATCGGGGCCGGCCGACGCCGGGCGGCTGGGCATCGGGCTCTCGGGCGGCACCGGCGGGGTGTTGCAGGCGGCCGGCCTGCTGTTCTTCGCGTTCGCGGGGTACGCGCGCATCGCGACCCTCGGCGAGGAGGTGCGGGACCCGCGACGCACCATCGCGCGGGCGATCCCGCTGGCGCTGGGCCTCACGCTGGTCGTCTACGGGTGTGTGGCGGTGGCCGTCCTTTCCGTGCTGGGCTCCGTCGGTCTGGGGCAGGCGACGGCACCCCTGGCCGACGCGGTACGGGCGGCCGGCCTGCCGGGGCTGGCGCCGGTCGTACGGGTGGGCGCCGCCGTGGCCGCGCTGGGTTCGCTGCTGGCGCTGATCCTGGGCGTGTCACGGACGACGCTGGCCATGGCCCGGGACGGTCATCTGCCCCGCGCACTGGCCGCGGTGCACCCGCGTTTCCAGGTGCCGCACCGGGCGGAGCTGGCCGTGGGCGCGGTGGTCGCCGTCGTGGCGGCCACGGTGGACGTACGTGGGGCGATCGGATTCTCCTCCTTCGGTGTACTGGCGTACTACGCCGTGGCCAATGCTTCGGCCTGGACGCTCGGCCCATCGAGGATGTCCCGCGTCGTACCCGCGCTGGGCCTGACCGGCTGTGCGGTGCTCGCCTTCTCGCTGCCGGCCGTCTCGGTCGTCGTGGGCGTGGGTGTCCTGGCGGTGGGCGTGGTGACGTACGGCGTGCGGGGGCAGCAGGTGTCGCGGTAAGCCGCCGTGGGCAAGCGTCTCGCGGGCAGGGAGCGGGCGCCCCGGTCTCTGCACGTGTTCCTCGCCTTGCTGGCCACCCGGCCCGGCGACTGCTCGGTCTCGGTCATGGATTCATGATGCGGGCCGCCACGGACATCGGGGCGGGCCTGTGGACAATCCGGTGGCTGTGGACAACCAAGGCGGCGGAGGCCGTTACCAGCCGGTCCGCTGTGTGGTTCCCGCCGCCGCTGTGAAGGGCTGGTCGGTGCGCACGATCTCGCGTCCCATCGGGAGCAGCGAGACGGGGATCAACTTGAAGTTGGCGATGCCGAGCGGGATTCCGATGATCGTGACGCACAGCATGACGCCGGTGACGACATGGCCGAGCGCCAGCCACCAGCCCGCGAGGACGAGCCACAGCACGTTTCCGATGCAGGAGGGCGCCCCGGCGTCGCGGCGCTCGACGGCCGCGTACCCGAAGGGCCACAGGGCGTAGACACCGATACGGAAGGCCGCGATGCCGAACGGGATTCCGATGACCGTGATGCAGAGCAGCGCGCCCGCGAACAGGTAGCCGAGGAACAGCCAGAAGCCGCTGAGCACGAGCCAAATGACGTTGAGGATGGTCTTCACTGCTGACGACCTGCCATCTTTTCGAGTCGGGCGATTCGCTCCGCCATCGGCGGGTGGGTGGAGAACATCTTCGAGAGCCCCTGCCCCGGCCGGAAGGGGTTGGCGATCATCATGTGGCTGGCGGTCTCGAGCCGGGGCTCCGGGGGGAGCGGGAGCTGCTTGGTGCCGAGTTCCAGTTTGCGCAGGGCGCCGGCCAGGGCGAGGGGGTCGCCGGTCAGCTGGGCGCCGGAGGCGTCGGCCTCGTACTCCCGGGAGCGGCTGATCGCCAGCTGGATGACGGTGGCGGCGAGCGGTCCGAGCAGCATGATGAGGAGCATGCCGAGCAGACCGGGTCCGTCGTCGTCGTTGGACCGGCCCACGGGGATCAGCCAGGCGAAGTTGACCAGGAACATGATCACCGAGGCGAGGGCGCCGGCGACGGAGGAGATGAGGATGTCGCGGTTGTAGACGTGGCTGAGTTCGTGCCCGATGACGCCGCGCAGCTCGCGCTCGTCGAGCAGGCGCATGATGCCCTCGGTGCAGCACACGGCCGCGTTGCGCGGGTTGCGGCCGGTCGCGAAGGCGTTCGGTGCCTCCGTCGGTGAGATGTACAGACGGGGCATCGGCTGGCGGGCCTGGGTGGAGAGCTCGCGGACCATGCGGTAGAGCGCCGGGGCCTCGAACTCGCTGACCGGGCGGGCGCGCATCGCACGCAGTGCGAGCTTGTCGCTGTTCCAGTACGCGTACGCGTTGGTGCCCAGGGCGACGAGGACGGCGACGACGAGCCCCGCTCGGCCGAAGAAGCTGCCGATGACGATGATGAGCGCGGACAGTCCCCCGAGGAGTACTGCGGTCCTGAGCCCGTTGTGCCGGCGGTGCACGGTACGCCCTCCAAGTCGTGCAGCAGGGGAACCCTTTGCTTGCTGGTCTCGCTCGCTGTGGTTGCTTCCCGGTCTCCGGTTGCCACCGGTGCCGTGGGTGACACGTCCAGTGGACCCTTCCGTACTGGTCAACGCCAGGCGAGGGCCACCAGTTCCCCGGCGCCCGGCGCGACGCGTGTGGACCGTTCGGGTGACCGCCGTCGTCGGCGGCACGCACGCGTGGAAGGCGAAGGTCGCACGCGCGTGTGCGCGGCGCCCGCGCTCAGAAGAGCCCGGTGTCGGCGAAACGCAGGATCAGCTGGGGTGCCCCGGAGAGGGCGACGGCGAGGACCGCGGTCACGGTGATCGCGGCCGTGAGGGGAGCCGGGACCCGGTGGCCGGCGGTCGCCTCCTCGGGCGCCCGGAACAGCAGTGCCGTCCATTGGAGGTAGTAGAAGAGCGCGATCACGACGTTGACGGCCATGACGACGGCCAGCCAGCCGAGTCCGGCGTCGACGGCCGCGGAGAACACCGTCACCTTGGCGAAGAGGCCGATGATGCCGGGCGGCAGTCCGGCGAGGCAGAGCAGGAAGAAGGCCAGGAGCAGGGCGGTGAGGGGGTTGGAGGCGTACAGGCCGCGGTAGTCCGCGACGCGGTTCAGGGCTCTCGCGCGGCCCACGAGCGCGGCCACCGCGAAGGCTCCGAGGTTCACCGCGGCGTACATGAGCGCGTAGGCGACCGTGGAGCCGATCGAGCGTTCCGGGTCGTCGGAGTACGCGGCGGCGGCGATCGGCACCAGGAGGTAGCCGGCCTGGCCGACGGACGACCAGGCGAGCAGCCGGACCGCGCTGTACGCGCGCGTGGCCTGCTGTCGGAGGGCGCCGACGTTGCCGGCGGTCATGGTGAGGGCGGCCAGCGCCGCGAGGGCGGGACCCCAGACGTCGGCGTAGGACGGCAGGGCGACGACCGTCACGAGGATGAGGCCGGAGAAGCCGACCGCCTTGCCGATCACGGACAGGTAGGCGGCGATCGGCAGCGGTGCGCCGACGTAGGTGTCGGGCACCCAGAAGTGGAAGGGGACGGCGGCCGTCTTGAAGGCGAAGCCGACGAGGGTGAGGACGACGCCGGTCTGGGCGAGGGTGGTGAACTGCCCGTCGACGTGCTGGATGCGGTCGGCCACCTCGGTGAGGTAGAGGGTGCCGGTGGTGGCGTACACGAAGCTGATGCCCATGAGGCTGACCGCGGTCGCGGTGACCGAGGACAGGAAGAACTTCAGGGCCGCTTCGGAGGACCTGCGGTCGCCCTGGCGGAGGCCGACCAGGGCGAAGGCGGGCAGGGACGCGACTTCCAGGGCGACGATCAGGGTTGCGAGGTCGCGGGAGGCGGGCAGGAGAGCGGCTCCGGCGGCGGAGGAGAGCAGCAGGAACCAGAACTCGCCCTCGGGCAGTCCCCGGTCGGCGTCCTTCACGGCGGTGACCGACAGGAGGGCGGTGAGCAGGGCGCCGCCGAGGACCAGGAACTGGATGGCGAGGGTGAAGGTGTCCGCGGTGTAGCTGCAGACGCCGGGTTCGCCGTTCCGGCAGAACGTCGAGCGGTCGTCGTTCACCAGGGGCAGCAGCATGACGGCGGAGGCGGCGAGTCCGGCGACCGAGATCCAGCCGAGCAGGCTCTTGCGGGCGTCCTTGACGAACAGGTCGGTGACGAGGACGACCAGGCCCACGACGGCCGTGATGGTGGGCGGCGCGATGGCGAGCCAGTCGACGGACTGGACGAGGTTCTGGGCCAGCGGCTGCAGTGGCTGCTGTGCGAGGGCCGCCTCGGCGAGGGGCTGGGCCGGGGAGCTCATCGGGTGCCTCCTGAGAGGAGCTGCTGCACGGCCGGGTCGGTCAGCCCGAGGAGGGTCCTGGGCCACAGTCCGGCGACGACGGTGAGGACGACGAGCGGGGTCCAGGCGGCGAACTCGTACGTGCGCACGTCGGCGAGTCGCGGCTGGGGGGCGTCCTGCGGTACGGCGCCCATGCAGACGCGGCGCACCACGATCAGCATGTACGCGGCCGTGAGCAGGGTGCCGAAGGCGGCGATCGCCATGAAGGTGAGGAAGGCGGGACGGCTGAGGTCCTGGGCGGGGTCGAAGGCGCCGAACAGCGCGAGCATCTCGCCCCAGAACCCGGCCAGGCCCGGCAGACCCAGCGAGGCGACCGCGGCGAAGGCGAGCAGACCGCCGAGGCGGGGCGCCTTGCCGTACAGGGCGTGACCGGACTCCTCGGCGAGGGTGTCGAGGTCGGTGGTTCCGGTGCGGTCCTTGAGCGCGCCGACCACGAAGAAGAGCAGGCCGGTGATCAGGCCGTGGGCGATGTTGGCGAACAGGGCACCGTTCACCCCGGTCGGGGTCATGGTCGCGACGCCGAGCAGGACGAAGCCCATGTGGCCGACGGAGGAGTAGGCGATGAGGCGTTTGAGGTCGCCCTTCGCGCCTCTCCTGGCGAGGGCCAGGCAGGCCAGGGAGCCGTAGACGATGCCGACCACGGCGAAGGCCGCGAGGTAGGGCGCGAAGGTGCGGAAGCCGTCAGGCGCGATTGGGAGCAGGATCCGGACGAACCCGTACGTGCCCATCTTCAGCAGGACGCCGGCCAGCAGGACCGAGCCGACGGTCGGCGCGGCGGTGTGGGCGTCGGGCAGCCAGCTGTGCAGCGGCCACATCGGGGTCTTGACCGCGAGCCCGATCCCGATCGCCAGTACGGCGATGACCTGCACGGACGCGGTCAGTGACCGGCCGTTGTCAGTGGCGAGTGCCACCATGTCGAATGTGCCCGCCGTGATTCCGATCAGGAGCAGGCCGAGCAGCATGACGACGGAGCCGAGGAGCGTGAAGAGGATGAACTTCCAGGCGGCCCCGGCCCGTCCCTCGCCGCCCCAGCGGGCGATGAGGAAGTACATCGGGATGAGGACCGTCTCGAAGGCGAGGAAGAACAGGACCAGGTCGAGGACGGCGAAGGTCGCGAGGGTGCCGGACTCCAGGACGAGCAGCAGCGCGACGAAGGCCTTCGGGCTCGGGCCGGAAGGCATCTTGAAGTACGAGTAGAGCGCGCAGAGGAAGGTCAGCAGCGCGGTCAGGACCAGCAGGGGGAGGGAAATGCCGTCGATGCCGAGGTGGATGCGCACGTCGAGTGCGGGGATCCAGCTGATGTCCGTTCCGGCCTGCATCTTCGACGGGTGGTCGTGGTCGAAGCCGAGCACGAGGACGACGGCCGCGAGGAGGACGGCGCCGGTGACGGTGACGCCGTGCCGGAGCACGGCCTGTTCGGGTGACTTGCCCTTCAGTCCGGGCGGGGCCGGCAGCAGGGCGGCGGCGGCGCCGAGGAGCGGGCCGACGACGACGAACGCGAGAAGGACCCGCATCACGGACTCGTTGATATCGATCACGCCTGCTCACGCTCCCGTGGCGACGAGGACGGCGGCGACCGCGAGGACGACGGTGCCGGCGAGCAGCGCGCTCACATAGGTCTGCACATTGCCGGTCTGGGCACGTCGTACGGCGGACCCGAGCAAGCGGGGCAGGGCGCCCGCCGCGCGTACGTAGGTGTCGACGACCTCGCGGTCGAGGAACCGGACGAGGCTCGCTCCGGCCCGGACCGGGCGGACGAAGAGGGCCGTGTACACGGCGTCCAGGTGGAAGCCGGCCGCCGCGTGCCGGTGCACCGGGCCCAGCAGGAGTCGCCCCGGGTCGGACGGGTCGGGCGCGGAGGCGAGGTCTCCGTAGGCGGGCCGGTGGCTGGCGATGGCCTCGGCCTCCACCAGGGCGGCGTCGCCCTCGGGGTGGGCCGCGACCGCGCCCAGCGGGGTGCGGGCGGCGAGCGCCGTGGTGTGGCGCCAGGCGGCGTAGGTGACGATGCCGCCCACCAGGGCCACTCCCGTGCCGAGCACGGAGGTGGTGAGGGTCGGGGTGAGGTCGTGGCCGTCGAACCAGTCGGGCAGCAGGCGGAAGGCGAGTCCGCCCAGCGCGAGGGAGGGGATGGCGAGCACCCAGAGCACGGCGTTCATGACCAGCGGCTGCCTGCCGTGGTCGGGGGCCTCGGCGCCTCGGCCGCGGAAGGCCAGCAGCCACAGTCGGGTCGCGTAGGCGGCGGTCAGCAGCGCCGTGACCAGGCCGGCGACGAGGACGGTCCAGCCCGCGGCGCCGGGCGCGTGTTCGGTGTGGCCGGTGGCCACGTGCTCCGCGGCGCCGAGGACGGACTCCTTGGAGAAGAAGCCGCTGAAGGGCGGGATCGCGGCGAGGGCGAGCAGGGCCACGGTCATCGTCCAGTAGGCGTCCGGGACACGGTCGCGCAGGTTCCGCATGCGGGACATGGCGGCCAGCGAGTTGGTGCCGGCGGCGTGGATGATCACGCCCGCGGCGAGGAAGAGGAGCGCCTTGAAGGCGCCGTGGGACAGGAGGTGGAAGACGGCGGCACCCCGGTCGCCCGTGGCGAGGGCACCGGTCATGTAACCGAGCTGTCCGATGGTCGAGTAGGCCAGGACGCGTTTGATGTCGTCCTGGGCGAGGGCGGCGAGCGCGGAGCCGGCCATCGTGACGGCGGCCATGACGGCGAGGACGACCATCGCGGCCCGTGAGGCCTCGAAGAGCGGAAGGAGCCGGGCGACGAAGTACACACCGGCGGCGACCATCGTCGCGGCGTGGATCAGCGCGGAGACGGGCGTCGGGCCCGCCATCGCGTCGGGAAGCCAGGTGTGCAGCGGGAACTGCGCCGACTTGCCCGCGACACCGGCCAGGAGCAGCAGCGCGATCAGCGTCGGGTGGTCGAGCGAGCCGCTCGCGACCGCTCCGAGGATCTCGGTGATACGGAAGGAGCCGGCCTCGGTGGCCAGTGCCAGCAGACCGATCAGGAAGGGGACGTCGCCGAGCTTGGTGACCAGGAAGGCCTTGAGGGAGGCGGCGCGCGCCTCCGGGGTCTCCCAGTAGTGGCCGACCAGGAAGTACGAGCAGATGCCCATGACTTCCCAGCCGACCAGCAGCACCATCAGGTCGCCGGAGTAGACGACGAGGAACATGGCGGAGGTGAACAGGGAGACGAGAGCGGCGTACGAGGCGTAGCGCGGGTCGTCGCGCAGGTAGCCCGTCGAGTAGAGCTGCACGCAGGTGGCGACGGTGCCGACCAGGACGGCGACGAGGGCGGCGAAGCCGTCGATGTGCAGGGCGAGTTCGACGGGGACCGAACCGGTGGGGGTCAGCTCCGTGACGGCGTCGACGGCCCCGCCGCCGCCCTGGCGGGCCGCGACGAGTACGGCGAGGACGAGTGCCGCCGTCGTCGGCAGGACCGCGAGGGGGCGGACGAACCCGGGCGCCGTCCGGCTCAGCAGGAGGCCGGCGACTGCCCCGAGGAAGGGGAGGAGGGGGACGAGTACGGCGAGGGTGGTCGTGGTCACGCGGTGGCCTCAGCCTTCTCGGCGGCCGTCCCGGTCGCGGGGGTGTCGGTGTCGGGGCCGTCCGGCTCGTGGCCCTCGGCGGTGTCGCGGAGCTTGTCGATGTCCGAGGTGCCGCGGTTGCGGTGGACGGCGAGGACGATCGCCAGGCCGATGCCGATCTCGGCGGCCGCGATGGCGATGGTGAACAGGGTCAGGGCCTGGCCGGAGTGCAGGCGCTCTTCCGCGGCCCTGCTGAGCCAGACGTCGAAGGCGACCAGGTTGAGGTTGACGGCGTTGAGCATCAGCTCGACCGACATCAGGACCAGGATCGCGTTGCGGCGGGCGAGGACGCCGTAGAGGCCCGTGCAGAAGAGGAGGACCGAGAGGACGGCGGGATAGGCGAGGTGCATCAGCGGGCACCGCCCGTCTGGGAGGTGCCGGAGCGGGAAGCGCCGGACGGGGAGGCCCCGCCCGGGGACGCTTCGCCGGCGCGGGCCGGCCTGGCCTTGCGGGAGAGGACGATGGCGCCGACCAGGGCGGCGAGGAGGAGGACGGACAGGGCCTCGAAGGGGAGGACCCAGTTCTGGAACAGGCTCGCTCCGGTCACGGCGGTGGAACCGGCGGCGGGGCCGTCCAGGTCGATCCAGGTGGTGCGGAACGCGTCGACGACGACCCACACCAGGGCCGCCGCGGAGGCCACGGCCACGGTGAGAGCGGCCCAGCGGTTGGCGGAGTCGGCCTCCGGGGACCGGCCGATGGGCGCCCTGGTGAGCATCAGCCCGAACAGGATGAGGACGACGACGGCACCGACATAGATGAGGACCTGTACCCAGGCGATGAACTCGGCCGTGAGCAACAGGTATTCGACGGCCAGGCCGCCGAGGGCCACCACGAGCCAGAGCGCCGCGTGGACGAGCTGACGGGTGGTCACGGTGACGACGGCGGCGCCGAAGGTGACCAGGCCGACGAGGAGAAAGGCGATCTCGACACCGGTCGGGGAGAGGAATCCGTGTGATGCGGCGGCAAGGGTCATGTCCGGTCCTCCTGGCCGGGCCCGTCCGTCTCCTGCTCCTGCGGCTGCTGCTGCGCGGCCAGCTTGTCGGCGGCCTTGCGGGCGGCGGCGAGTTCCTTGGGCTCCTCCGCGCCGGGGTCGAGTGCGGGCGGGGCCGGCACGGTCCACATCCACTCGCGCAGCTTGTCGCGCTCGTGGGTGAGGTCGCGGATGTCGGTCTCGGCGTACTCGAACTCCGGGGACCAGAACAGGGCGTCGAAAGGACAGACCTCGATGCAGATACCGCAGTACATGCACAGGGCGAAGTCGATGGCGAAGCGGTCGAGGACGTTGCGGCTGCGGTCGCGTCCGCCGGGGGTGGCCGCCGGGACCGTCTCCTTGTGGGAGTCGATGTAGATGCACCAGTCGGGACACTCGCGGGCGCACAGCATGCAGACCGTGCAGTTCTCCTCGAACAGGCCGATCACGCCGCGGGTACGGGGCGGCAGCTCCGGCTGGGCGTCCGGGTACTGCTCGGTGACGGTCTTCTTCGTCATCGTGCGCAGGGTGACGGCCAGGCCCTTGGCCAGGCCGCTGCCGGGGACGGGGGCCATTACGCGATCACCACCTTGACGATGCCGGTGAGGGCGATCTGGGCGAGGGAGAGGGGGACGAGGAGGGTCCAGGACAGCTTCTGGAGCTGGTCCTCGCGCAGCCGCGGGTAGGTCACGCGCAGCCAGATCACGACGAAGGCGAGGACGGCCGCCTTCAGCAGGGTCCAGACCCAGCCGAGGCCGTCGGCCCCCCAGGGTCCGTGCCAGCCGCCCAGGAAGAGGACGGTGGTCAGTCCGCACAGGACGACGATCCCGGCGTACTCGGCGAGGAGGAACAGGGCGAAGCGCAGACCGGTGTACTCGGTGTACGCCCCGAAGATGATCTCCGAGTCGGCCACCGGCATGTCGAACGGGGGGCGCTGCAGTTCGGCCAGCCCGGCGACGAAGAAGACGACTGCGCCGACGATCTGCCAGGGCAGCCACCACCACTCGAAGGCGTCGAGGATGCCGACGAGCGAGACGGTGCCGGCCGCCATCGCCACGGAGGCGGCGGTGAGCAGCATCGGCAGTTCGTACGCGAGGAGCTGGGCGGCGGTGCGCAGGCCGCCGAGGAGGGAGAACTTGTTGGCGGAGGACCAGCCGGCCATGAGCGAGCCGAGGACGCCCACGCCCATGACGGCCAGGACGAAGAAGACGCCCGCGTCGACGACCTGACCGACCGCGCCCTCTCCGGGCCCGACCGGGATCGCCAGGAGCACCAGGAGATACGGCAGCAGGGCCACGGCCGGGGCGAGCTGGAAGATGCGCCGGTCCGCGTCGGCGGGGACCACGTCCTCCTTCTGCGCGAACTTCACGCCGTCCGCGACGAGCTGGGCCCAGCCGTGGAAGCCACCCGCGTACATCGGGCCCAGGCGGCCCTGCATGTGGGCCATGACCTTGTGTTCGGTCTGGCCGACGATCAGGGGGAACGCGAGGAAGACGACGAAGACGACCAGGAGGCGCAGGGTGACGTCGAGCGCGTCGTTCACTGCTGGCCTCCTGGAGGGTTCGGCGGGGTGCGGGGCGCGTTGGGCTCACCGGCGTTGTCGGACGCTCCGGAAGCGTCCGGGCCTGCGGAAGCGTCCGGACCTGCGGATGTGTCCGGTCCTTCGGATGTGTCCGGACCTTCGGATGCGTCCGGCTCTTCGGATGTGTCCGGACCTGCGGATGCATCCGGCTCTTCGGAGGTGTCCGGCTCTTCGGAGGTGTCCGACCCTTCGGAGGTGTCCGATCCTTCGGAGGTGTCCGGTCCTTCGGGTCCGGGATCCCCCTCCACCGCCTCAGGCTCGTCGAACGCCGGGCGGGCGTGGTGCCAGGGGGCGTCCGGACTGCGCGGCGTCGAGGGCGCCGGCTTGCGGGCCGGTTCCTCGGTGGACGAGGAGTCGGCGCCGGTCCCGTCGCCGCCCCGGGGAGCACTGCGGGAGCCGGCGTCGTCGTCCGGCCGTCCGACGTCCGGGGCTTCCCGCTGGCTCGCCGAGCCCTGCGAGGCGCTCCGGGTACGCCGGGGACGGACGTTCCCGGCTGCGCCCCTCTGCTCGGCAGCGGTGCCGGCGATGGGGCCAGCCGTGGGTCCGGCCGTCGACCCGTCCGTCGGGCTGCCCGCCGGAGTGTCCGTCGAGCTGCTCGTCGTACTGCCCGCCGAGCTGTCCGACGCGCCGCCGGCCGGGCCGGCCGCTCGCTGGGACGCGGAGCCCTGGCTCGCGCTGCGCGACCGCCGGGGCGCCGGTGCGGCCGTCGGCCCGCCCGCCGGGGAGGCCTGGCTGACCGAGCCCTCGGCCGCCGTACGGGAGCGGCGCGGTGCGGCCGGCGTCTCGGTACCGGGCGTCTGCCGGCCGACCGAGCCCTCGGCGGCCGTACGGGTACGACGGGCCGGGCGCTCCCCCGCCGCCCGTCCCGCGCCTCGTGCCGGGCGTGCCGGGGCGGGCGGCAGCTGGCCCTTCAGCGGGCCCCATTCGTTGGGGTCGGGGACACCCGGCGGCAGCATCTGACGCCGGCGCGGACCACCGTGGTCGGACTCGCCGGGCTCCTTGGCCCCGGGCCAGGCCTTGGCCACGCGCGCCGCGAGGACGAAGTCCTTGCGCAGCGGGTGGCCCTCGAAGCCCTCCGGCAGGAGCAGGTGGTCGAGTGCGGGGTGGTCCTCGAAGGCGACGCCGAACATTTCGTGGGTCTCGCGTTCGTGCCAGGCGGCGCCCGCGTACACCCCCACGGCGGTGGGCAGGACCGGTGCCTCGTGCGGGACGGTCGTACGCAGCAGCAGTCGGCGTACCGGTCCCAGCGCGGCGACGTGTGCCGCGACGCGGAAGCCGGTGCCCGGCTCGTCGACCGCGCTCAGCCAGTCGAAGTACGTGCAGCCCAGCCGGTCACGCGCCGTCTCCAGGGCGGTGATCCAGGAGCTGGGCGGCACGTCGACGGTGAGGAGGTCGTACGACTCCTCCGCCGCGGCGTCCGTACCGAAGAGTTCCTCGGCGTCGGCGGGCAGCCAGCCGACCGCGGTCATCGTCCCTCCCCCGCGTCGGAGGGCGGGGCGGGCGGTCGCACCAGGCCGCTCCGGAGCGCGGCCGTGGACGGCCGGGGCGAAGCGCCGTACCGCTCCCCCAGGGACTCCCGCGCGATCTTCTCCTGGAGCTTGAGGATTCCCTGGAGCAGCGCCTCGGGGCGCGGCGGGCAGCCGGGAACGTAGACGTCGACGGGGATGATCTGGTCGACGCCCTTCGTCACGGAGTAGGAGTCCCAGTAGGGGCCGCCGCAGTTGGAGCAGGCGCCGAAGGAGATGACGTACTTCGGCTCGGGCATCTGCTCGTAGAGGCGTTTGACGGCGGGCGCCATCTTGTCGGTCACCGTGCCGGAGACGACCATCAGGTCGGCCTGGCGGGGGCCCGGCGCGAACGGGATGACGCCGAGCCGGATGAAGTCGTGCCGGGCCATCGACGCGGCGATGAACTCGATCGCGCAGCAGGCGAGACCGAAGTTGAAGACCCAGAGGGAATACCGGCGGCCCCAGTTCAGGACGACCTTCATCGGCTCCGGGGCGAGGCGTGCGAGCGTGCCCAGCCGTTTGGGCTCGGGCAGCGGCACGGGCCCGGGCGCGGTGGCGGGCACCGGTCCGGCGGCAGGTGCGGAAGCTGAGGGGTTCACGTCCACGACAGGACGCCCTTCTTGTATGCGTACAACAGGCCCACGGCGAGGAATCCCAGGAAGACGAACATCTCCACGAGGGTCGTGGCGCCATAACCAGGGTCGGCGAAGACCGTCGCCCAGGGGAAGAGGAAGATCGAGTCGACGGCGAAGATGACGTAGAGGAACGCGTAGACGTAGTAGCGGACCTGGGTGTGCGCCCAGCCCTCTCCGACGGGGTCGACGCCGCACTCGTAGGTGAGCAGCTTCTCGGGCGTCGGGACCACGGGGCGCAGCAGGCGCCCGGCGCCGAAGGCGACGGCGACGAAGAGCACGCCGACGACGGCGAGCAGGCCGACGACCGAGTAGGACCGGAAGTAGTCCGCGGCGAGCCCGACGGTCGCATCGGCGGTGGTCACGGCACCGGCGGTCGCCTCGCCGACGGTCGGTTCCGGCACGTGCGCCCCTCGCTCCCTGTCGTGCACGTCGTGAAACGTGGTGAAACGTCGTGAAGCCGCTGTTCCTCGTGGTGCTGCCGTTCGACGATCTGTACGCACGGGAGTCTAGAGCCTGATAAAGAGACGGTAAGCAGCCCGTCGTACGTTGAGACGCGGGGTGGGGTTTTCCTCAGTGCGTCCCGGCGGTCCACCTCATGGCGCCGCGCCGCGCCGCACGGCACGCTGACGTGTATGACCGAACGCCTCTCGACATCGAGCCTCGCCCGGGCCACCGGCGCGGCGGCCGACGACCGCCTGCCGCCGGCCCGTTTCGCCTACGACCGGCACACCTGGAAGGAGATCGCCCACCTGCTGGCGAACTTCCCGGCGGCGCTGCTCGGCTTTGTCTACGCCGTGACGATGCTGTCCGTCGGTATGGGGCTGACGGTCACGGTGATCGGGCTCCCGCTGCTGGCGGCCGGTCTGCTGGGCGCGCGGCAGTTGGGCAAGCTGGAGCGGGCGCGGGCCCGGGCGCTGCTCGGAGTGCGGGTGGACGAACCGAGTCCGCTGCCGTGGCGGGGCAGACGCGGCTTCTTCGCCCAGTTGTGGATGTCCTTGAAGGACCCGGTGGGCTGGCGCACGGTCCTGTACGACGTCATCCGGTTTCCCTGGGGCGTTCTCACCTTCGTCACCACCCTGACGTCGTTGTTCGTGCTGTGGCCGGTGCTCCCCTTCATCGCGCGGGCCCTCACCAACGTCGACCGGGCGATGGTGCGCGGGCTGCTGTCGCCGTCCGACGAGCTGGAGCGGCGGATCGCCGAGCTGGAGTCGGACCGGGGGGTGGTGGTCGACACGGCCGCGGCCGACCTGCGGCGCATCGAGCGCGACCTGCACGACGGGGCACAGGCCCGCCTGGTCAACCTCGCCATGGGGCTCGGCCTGGCGAAGGAGAAGCTCCTGGAGGACCCCGACGCGGCGGCGGCCATGGTGGACGAGGCGCACGGCGAGGTGAAGCTGGCCCTGCAGGAGTTGCGGGACCTGGCCCGGGGCATCCATCCCGCCGTCCTGACCGACCGGGGTCTGGACGCGGCGCTCTCCTCGGTCGCCTCCCGCTGCACCGTACCGGTCGAGGTGACCGTCGATCTGACGGAGCGCCCGGCGGCCGCCATCGAGGGCATCGCCTACTTCACGGTCTCGGAGCTGCTCCAGAACATCAGCAAGCACAGCGGGGCGAGGTCGGCCTCCGTGGAGGTGTGGCGGTCGTCCAACCGACTGCTCATACAGGTGGGGGACGACGGCCGCGGCGGCGCGCGCCTCGACGGCGGGACGGGGATGAAGGGCCTCGCCGACCGGCTGTCCGCCGTCGACGGTCTCTTCGTCGTCGACTCGCCGGAAGGCGGCCCGACGACGATCACGGCCGAGCTGCCGTGGCGCGACCGTACGCGGGCCGACACGGCCGGCTCCGCGCCCGGAAGGTAGGGAAAACCCCCCTCCCCAGACGCCGACGGGCTCCATTGGCCGGGGCGGCGGGGTCCAGGAGGGTGGAGGTACGACAGCTCAGCCGTAGGGCGACGAGGAGAGGGACGGCACCGATGGCCACGGATTACGGACAGAGTTACGGACTCGGACACGGGTCCGGCTTCCCCGGGGACACCGGTGCGCGGCGTCACCGGCTGCCGGTGGGGCTGCGGGCGCCGTTCGAGGCTCGCAGCTGGCGAGAGTTCGGCTATGTGCTGGCGGGTCTGCCGGTCGGCATCCTGCTCTTCACCTACGCGGTCACGATGGTGTCGCTGGGGGCGGGCCTGCTCGTGACGTTCCTGGGCGTGCCGGTGCTGGCGGCCGCGCTCGCCGGGTGCAGGGGCTTCGGGGCGATGGAGCGGGCGCGGGCCCGGGCCCTGCTGGGGCTGCGGGTGTCCGACCCGGAACCGCTGCGGCTGAGGAAGCAGGGTGCGATGGGCTGGATGGGGGCCGTACTCAAGAGCGGCGTTTCATGGCGGAGCCTGCTGTACGCGCTGGTGCAGTTCCCGTGGTCGGTGTTCTCGTTCGTCGTCGCCGTGAACTTCTGGGCGGTGGGGTGGGCGATGCTGACGTACCCGCTGTGGTTCTGGGTGTTCCCGATGTACGCCGGCCAGGACGGGCTTCAGCTGTACGGCGACGAGACGCACCGGGTCTACCTCGACAACCCGTTCGAGATCACCGTGACGGCGCTGATCGGGCTGCTGGTCACGCTGGCGACGCCGTGGCTGGTACGGGCGTTGACGACCGTGGACCGGGTCATGGTGCACGGGCTGCTCGGGCCGTCCCGGCTGGCGACGCGGGTCGTGGAACTGGAGTCGGACCGGGGGGTCGTGGTCGACACGGCCGCGGCCGACCTGCGGCGCATCGAGCGCGACCTGCACGACGGGGCACAGGCCCGCCTGGTCAACCTCGCCATGGATCTGGGGCTGGCCAAGGAGAAGCTGAAGGAGGACCCCCGGGCCGCGGCCGTCATGGTGGACGAGGCGCACGGCGAGGTGAAGACGGCACTCCAGGAACTGCGGGACCTCGCTCGGGGCATCCACCCCGCGGTGCTGACCGACCGCGGTCTGGACGCGGCGCTGTCGGCGGTCGCCTCGCGCTGCACCGTGCCGGTGCGGGTGGAGGTCGACCTGGCCGAGCGCCCGGCGTCGGCGATCGAGGGCATCGCCTACTTCACGGTCTCGGAGCTGCTCCAGAACATCAGCAAGCACGCGCGGGCCACGTCGGCCGCGGTCGAGGTGTGGCGGGTGGAGAACCGGCTGCTGCTCCAGGTCGTGGACAACGGCGTGGGCGGCGCGCACGCGTCCGCCGGCTCCGGGCTGGCCGGCCTGGCGGAGCGGCTCGACGCGGTGGACGGGATCCTCGTGGTGGACTCACCGGCCGGAGGGCCGACGCGGGTCACGGCGGAGCTGCCGTGGCGGACCGAGCCGACCACCGTCTGAGCCGCCCGAGGCCCGACATCGGGCCTCGGTGGGGTACCGGCCCCGGCACCCCGCCCGCCCCGGCCCCGGCTCCCGTCCCGGCTCAGGCACCCGCGCCGGGCCGGGCGCTGGCCGGTGACCCCGGCCCGGCGCCGCCGCTCGGCCCCGGCGCGACCCGGGCCGCGCGCAGGCGGAGGCCGCCACCGGGCGCCAACCGCTGCCGATCGGCTCGCCCCAGCATCTCCTCCTCCCCCCCCTTCCCCCCCCGCCTCCCCTCCCCGGCTTCTCCCCGTCGGCCTACACCCCCGGGCCGTCCCGGCTGGTTCGGCGTGGTCGAGAACCGGCCATTGTGCGGCCGAACCCGGACCGGCGCCCAGGGCTTCCCGTTCCCTTTCCGTTGCCTGAAGGCGGGCATCCCGCCTCGGATGCTGGGATGCTGGACCTGTCGCACGGACGGTTCGTGGACGCGGCGCGGGCCGCGCGGACCGTGGGGTGCACGGGCTGTGGGGGGCCGAGGATCGTGGAGGACAGGGTGCGGGTGGTCATCGCCGAGGATTCAGTACTGCTCCGAGAGGGGCTGACCCGGTTGCTGACCGACCGCGGGCACGAGGTCGTGGCCGGTGTCGGCGACGGTGAGGCACTGATCAAGACCATCACCGAGCTGGACGCGCAGGGCGAGCTGCCGGATGTCGTGGTGGCGGACGTACGGATGCCGCCGACGCACACCGACGAAGGGGTACGGGCCTCGGTGCGGCTGCGCAAGGCGCATCCCGGTCTCGGCGTGCTGGTGCTGTCGCAGTACGTGGAGGAGCGGTACGCGACGGAGCTGCTGGCCGGTTCCAGCCGGGGCGTCGGCTATCTGCTCAAGGACCGGGTGGCCGAGGTGCGGGAGTTCGTGGACGCGGTCGTGCGGGTGGCACAGGGCGGCACGGCACTGGACCCGGAGGTGGTCGCGCAGCTGCTCGGGCGCAGCCGCAAGCAGGACGTGCTGGCGGGGCTCACCCCGCGCGAGCGGGAGGTGCTGGGGCTCATGGCCGAGGGCCGGACGAACTCGGCGATCGCCCGGCAGCTCGTCGTGAGCGACGGGGCCGTCGAGAAGCACGTCAGCAACATCTTCATGAAACTGGGTCTGTCCCCCAGCGACGGTGATCACCGCAGGGTGCTCGCCGTACTCACGTATCTCAATTCCTGACATCGGCGGCCCACGCCTCGGAAGCACCGGCCCTGCCCGGTCCCCCGGTGCTCATCCGGACGAATGAGAAACCGGAGGACGGCAGGGGTGCGTCCTCGCCGGTGCCGGGGGCGGGAAGCCTTGGAAACACAGGGCTGCGGGCCGTCTCGAAGTCGTGTCCATCATGCGAATGTCCACCGGAAGTCATGGCGTGCGGACGTAGTGTTGATCCCGGGACGGTCGGTGGGAGACCAGTCCCCGGACAGCCGTCCCGAGGGAGGTCCAGTAAGTGACCAGCCAGGTCAGCAGCCCAGCGGAGCAGACCGACGGAGCCGACGAGACCGTCGTGGGAGCGCAGCGCAAACCGGCCGGGGCGAAGGACGTCCGCCGGCTCGACCGGGTGATCATCCGGTTCGCGGGGGACTCGGGCGACGGGATGCAGCTCACCGGCGACCGTTTCACCTCGGAGACGGCGTCGTTCGGCAACGATCTGTCGACGCTGCCGAACTTCCCGGCCGAGATCCGGGCACCCGCCGGCACCCTGCCGGGTGTCTCGTCCTTCCAGCTGCACTTCGCCGACCACGACATCCTCACGCCGGGCGACGCGCCCAACGTGCTGGTGGCGATGAATCCCGCCGCGCTGAAGGCGAACGTCGGCGACCTCCCGCGCGGCGCGGAGATCATCGTCAACACGGACGAGTTCACCAAGCGGGCGATGCAGAAGGTCGGCTACGACACCTCTCCGCTGGAGGACGGTTCCCTCGACGGCTACCGGTTGCATCCGGTGCCGTTGACGACACTGACCGTCGAGGCGCTCACGGAGTTCGACCTCAGCCGCAAGGAGGCCGAGCGCTCCAAGAACATGTTCGCGCTCGGGCTGCTGAGCTGGATGTACCACCGGCCCACCGAGGGCACGGAGAAGTTCCTGAAGTCGAAGTTCGCGAAGAAGCCCGACATCGCCGCCGCCAACATCGCGGCCTACCGCGCGGGCTGGAACTTCGGTGAGACCACGGAGGACTTCGCGGTCTCGTACGAGGTGGCACCGGCGGCGACGGCGTTCCCGCCCGGCACCTACCGCAACATCTCGGGGAACCTGTCCCTGGCCTACGGACTGATCGCCGCGTCCCGGCAGGCGGACCTGCCGCTGTTCCTGGGCTCGTACCCGATCACCCCGGCCTCGGACATCCTCCACGAGCTGAGCAGGCACAAGAACTTCGGCGTGCGCACCTTCCAGGCGGAGGACGAGATCGCCGGGATCGGCGCGGCGCTCGGCGCGGCCTTCGGCGGCTCGCTGGCGGTGACGACGACGAGCGGTCCGGGTGTGGCGCTCAAGAGCGAGACGATCGGGCTCGCGGTGAGCCTGGAGCTGCCGCTGCTGGTCGTGGACATCCAGCGCGGCGGCCCCTCCACCGGGCTGCCGACCAAGACGGAGCAGGCCGACCTGCTGCAGGCGATGTACGGGCGCAACGGCGAGGCGCCGGTGCCGGTGGTGGCCCCGCGCACCCCGGCCGACTGCTTCGACGCCGCCCTGGAGGCGGCCCGCATCGCCCTGACCTACCGCACACCCGTCTTCCTCCTCTCCGACGGCTACCTGGCCAACGGCTCCGAGCCCTGGCGGATCCCCGAGCCGGACGAACTTCCGGACCTGGCGGTGCGGTTCGCGCAGGGCCCCAACCACACCCTGGACGACGGCACCGAGGTGTTCTGGCCGTACAAACGCGACCCGCAGACCCTCGCCCGGCCCTGGGCGGTGCCGGGCACCCCGGGTCTCGAGCACCGGATCGGCGGCATCGAGAAGCAGGACGGCACCGGCAACATCTCGTACGACCCGGCCAACCACGACTTCATGGTCCGTACCCGGCAGGCCAAGGTCGACGGCATCGAGGTCCCCGACCTGGAGGTCGACGACCCGGACGGCGCGCGGACGCTCGTGCTGGGGTGGGGCTCGACGTACGGCCCCATCACCGCGGCCGTGCGCCGGCTGCGCACCGCCGGTGAGGAGATCGCCCAGGCCCACCTGCGTCACCTCAACCCCTTCCCCGCCAATCTCGGCGCGGTGCTGCGGCGGTACGACAAGGTGGTGGTCCCGGAGATGAACCTGGGTCAGCTCGCCACCCTGATCCGGGCGAAGTACCTGGTCGACGCGCAGTCCTACAACCAGGTCAACGGCATGCCGTTCAAGGCGGAACAGCTCGCCACCGTCCTGAAGGAGACCATCGATGGCTGACACCAACGCACTGCTCCAGCTCGTGCCGAAGGCCGAGGGCAAGCAGTCCATGAAGGACTTCAAGTCCGATCAGGAAGTGCGCTGGTGCCCCGGCTGCGGCGACTACGCCATCCTCGCCGCTGTGCAGGGCTTCATGCCCCAGCTCGGCCTGGCGAAGGAGAACATCGTCTTCGTCTCCGGCATCGGCTGCTCCTCCCGCTTCCCGTACTACATGAACACCTACGGGATGCACTCCATCCACGGCCGCGCCCCCGCCATCGCCACCGGGCTCGCCGCCTCGCGCCGCGATTTGAGCGTGTGGGTCGTCACCGGCGACGGCGACGCGCTCTCCATCGGCGGCAACCACCTGGTCCACGCCCTGCGCCGCAACGTCAACCTCAAGATCCTGCTGTTCAACAACCGGATCTACGGCCTGACGAAGGGCCAGTACTCCCCGACCTCCGAGGTCGGCAAGATCACCAAGTCGACGCCGATGGGGTCGCTGGACGCGCCGTTCAACCCGGTCTCCCTCGCCCTCGGCGCGGAGGCGTCCTTCGTCGCCCGGACCGTCGACTCGGACCGCAAGCACCTCACCGAGGTCCTGCGGCAGGCCGCCGAGCACCCGGGCACGGCCCTGATCGAGATCTACCAGAACTGCAACATCTTCAACGACGGTGCCTTCGAGGCCCTCAAGGACAAGGAGCAGGCCGAGGAGGCGGTGATCCGCCTGGAGCACGGGCAGCCGATCCGCTTCGGCACCGACGGGGCCAAGGGCGTCGTACGGAATCCGCGCACGGGTGACCTGGAGGTCGTCACCGTCACCGCGGACAACGAGGCGGACGTCCTGGTCCACGACGCCCACGCCGCGTCCCCGACCACGGCTTTCGCGCTCTCCCGCCTCGCCGACCCGGACACCCTGCACCACACGCCGATCGGTGTGCTGCGCTCGGTCGAGCGCCCGGTCTACGACACGCTCATGTCCGAGCAGCTCGACACCGCCGTCGAGCAGAACGGCAAGGGCGACCTCGCCGCGCTGCTCGCCGGCAACGACACCTGGACGGTCGTCGGCTGACGCGGCCAGCACGGCACGAGGGAGGGGCCCGGACGGTAATCGTCCGGGCCCCTCCGGCTTACGTAAGGGTAAGTACCTTACTTCAAAGTGGGCACTTTCCTGTGGTTAGCGCTTCCCTTAGGGTTAGTGGCAACGCACCCCCACTAGGAGCACTGAAACCATGAGCATCGTCGTCACCGGAGCCACCGGACACCTCGGCCGCCACGTCGTGCGGCAACTGCTGGAGAAGGTGCCGGCCGACCGGGTCACCGCGGTCGTCCGGGACCGCGACCGGGCCGCCGACCTCGCCGCCCTCGGGGTACGGCTCGCGGTCGCCGACTACAACGCCCCCGAGACCTTCGACGGCCTGTTCACCGCCGGCGACCGGGTCCTGCTGATCTCCGGCAACGAGTTCGACAAGGGCCGCGTGCGGCAGCACACGGTCGTGATCGACGCGGCGAAGAAGGCCGGCGTGGCCCTGCTCGCCTACACCAGCGCCCCCGAGAGCCTCAAGGCGGCGCTCGCCGACGACCACCGCGCCACCGAGGAGGTGCTGGTCGGCTCCGGCGTGCCGTACGTGCTGCTGCGCAACGGCTGGTACCACGAGAACTACACCGAGCAGCTCGCCCCGGTCCTGGAGCACGGCGCCGTCGTCCAGGCGGCCGGCGAGGGCCGGGTCTCCTCCGCCTCCCGCGCCGACTACGCGGCCGCCGCCGTCGCGGTGCTGACCGGCGAGGGACACGAGAACACCGCTTACGAGCTGGGCGGCGACGAGGCGTGGAGCTTCGCCGAGTACGCCGCCGAGCTCAGCCGGCAGACGGGCAGGGAGATCGTCTACAACCCCGTCTCCGTCGAGGCCTACACCGGCATCCTGACCGGCGCCGGGGTGCCCGGACCGCTCGCGGACGTCTTCGCGGGCGTGGACGCCGCCATCGCCAAGGGCGAGCTGGTCGTCTCCACCGGCGACCTGTCCCGGCTGACCGGCCGCCCGACGACGCCGCTCGCCGAGGCCGTCGCCGCCGCACTCAAGGGCTGACCCCCGGACCCCGAGGGCCGCCCACCCGCCTGTCATGACCGTATCGCGGTACGGACATGACAGACGGCCGGGTGCGGCGCTACCTTCGTCCTGGCATGCCTCCCCGTCTCCGGCATGCCGTGTGCGAGAAGGAGGTGCCCGTGGCCGGGTCGTCCAGGAGTGAGCAGCGCATAGGCCTGCTGAACGGCATCGCGGCGTACGGGATGTGGGGGCTCGTCCCCCTGTTCTGGCCGCTGCTCAAGCCCGCCGGGGCCGGTGAGATCCTCGCCCACCGGATGGTGTGGTCCCTCGCCTTCGTCGCCGTCGCCCTGATCTTCGTACGGCGCTGGGCCTGGGCCGGCGAGCTGCTGCGCCGGCCCCGCAGGCTCGCCCTGGTCGCGGTGGCCGCCGGGGTCATCACCGTCAACTGGGGCGTCTACATCTGGGCCGTGAACAGCGGCCACGTCGTCGAGGCCTCGCTCGGGTACTTCATCAACCCGCTGGTCACCATCGCGATGGGCGTGCTGCTGCTCAAGGAGCGGCTGCGGCCCGTGCAGTGGGCGGCGGTGGGCACCGGATTCGCGGCCGTGCTCGTCCTCACCATCGGCTACGGGCAGCCGCCGTGGATCTCCCTCTGCCTCGCCTTCTCCTTCGCCACGTACGGCCTGGTGAAGAAGAAGGTCAACCTCGGCGGCGTCGAGTCGCTCGCCGCCGAGACGGCGATCCAGTTCCTGCCGGCGCTCGGCTACCTGCTGTGGCTGGGCTCGCAGGGCGAGTCGACCTTCACCACGGAAGGTCTCGGGCACTCGGCCCTGCTCGCCGCGACCGGCATCGTCACGGCGATCCCGCTGGTCTGCTTCGGCGCGTCGGCGATCCGCGTGCCGCTGTCCACGCTGGGGCTGCTGCAGTACCTGGCGCCGGTCTTCCAGTTCCTGCTCGGCGTGCTGTACTTCGGCGAGGCCATGCCGCCCGAACGCTGGGCCGGCTTCGGACTGGTCTGGCTGGCGCTGACGCTGCTCACCTGGGACGCGCTGCGCACGGCTCGCCGGACCGCGCGGGCTCTGCGGGAGCAGCTGGACCGGGCGGGCGCGGGCGTCGCGCCGGTCAAGGGGGACGCCGCCGCGCGGGAGCAGGGCGTCGTGGCCTCCGGAACGCCGGCCCCCGCTTCCAGCGTCTCCCCCGCCGGCCCCGCCGCCCCGGCTGCCGCACATGCGTCGGACTCGTCGGACGCGTCCGAGCAGCACGACGTCGGGGCGGCCAAGCCGTAGCTCCCTGCGGGGTGCCGGGTCAGCGCCGCTCCGGTGGCTGCCGCGCGCGGTGCGCCCGTACCTTCTCCCGGTTGCCGCAGTGTTCCATCGCGCACCAGCGGCGGCGTCCGGGGCGTGAGGTGTCGACGAACAGCAGATAGCAGTCGTGGGCGCCGCACTCGCGGATGCGGTCCGCGTACGGACCGGTGAACAGCTCGATCGCGTCGCGCGCCACCGTCGACAGCAGGCGGGCGCCCGTGGCACCCGGGGCCCAGCCGCGGGTGCCGTCGGGTTCGAGGCGGCTGACGAGCGGGGGCTCGGCCGCCGCGGCGTTGACGGAAGCGAGGTGGCCGGGGTGGAGCGGCTGTCCGTGGGCGCGGTCGGCGGTGAGGAGGAAGAGGGCGTCGCGCAGGGTCCTGGCCCGTGCCACGTCCGTCCGGTCCACGGTCAGGTCCAGCCCGTCCGGCAGCCGACTGCGGTCGGCCCAGGTCACCAGGTCGGCGGGCTCGTGCAGCACCTCCCAGCGCGCGAAGGCGCCGGGTCCTCCGGTCGTCAGCAGTTCGAGGCAGAGCGCACCCGGGTCGAAGCGGTACGGCTTGCCCTCGTGGGACACGAGCGTCAGTCCGGGTGGACGCCCCGGGGACGGCCTCGCGGCTTCCCGCCGATCCGTTCCCGGTCGTGCCGCCCCCGCCCGCCGTTCCGGCGGTTTCGGCGATTCCCCCACGCGCTCCCTCATGAAACCAGTATAAGTGGTTACATGACATCGACCTCGAGGCCCGCCCCTCTGCATTTCAAGATCGTCGTCGACGCGGCCGCCCCGCACGCACAGGCGGACTTCTGGGCCGCGGCCCTCCACTACGAGGTGGAGGACAACAGCGCGCTCATCGAGAAACTGCTGGGCTTCGGGGCGGTACCGG
The DNA here is from genome assembly GCF_000772045.1 of Streptomyces sp. CCM_MD2014. GTDB lineage: Bacteria > Actinomycetota > Actinomycetes > Streptomycetales > Streptomycetaceae > Streptomyces > Streptomyces salinarius. Next base: position 3,683,544 of record NZ_CP009754.1, read on the forward strand.
CGGAGCTGACCGTCGAGTCCCACGGGCGGCGCGCCTGGCGGGACCTGGCCGCCGTACGGCACCCCGACGACCCGGTCCAGGAGGAGAGCGGCACCGGGCTGGGGCGGCGGCTGCTGTTCCAGCGCGTGCCGGAGACCAAGACCGGCAAGAACCGGCTCCACCTCGACGTGCACGCGGCGGACGGGCGGCGCGAGGAGGAGGTCGCCCGACTGCAGGCACTGGGGGCGAGTGTGCAGCGCCAGGTGAAGGAACCGGGCGGGGAGTGGGTGGTGATGACGGACCCTGAGGGGAACGAGTTCTGCGTCCACTAGGGACCGGTGCCGTCCGAGGCGGGTCCGGAGGACTCCGGTATGCGCGACTCCGTGGCCGGATAGCGGTCTTGACGGCGGGTCAGTCACGCCCGCACCATCCAGGCACCCCATTCACTGCGGAGTCCTCCCCCAGGGACCCCCTAGGAATCCGGAGCCCCCCACATGAAGCTCCTCCTTTCCGGACGCACGCTGACGGCCGCCGCCGTCGCCGTCGCCACACTGGTGACCGGCGGTTCCGCCGCCGGCGCGGCGTCCGCGCCGGCGCACCCGGCGGCCGCCGCGGCGCCCGACATACCGCTCGCCAACGTCAAGGCCCACCTGGCGCAACTGCAGTCGATCGCCACGGCGAACGGCGGGAACCGCGCCCACGGCCGCGCCGGCTACCAGGCCTCGCTCGACTACGTGAAGGCCAAGCTGGACGCCGCCGGGTTCACCACCCGCGTCCAGCGGTTCACCGCCTCCGGCCGCACCGGCTACAACCTGATAGCCGACTGGCCCGGCGGCGACGCGGATCAGGTTGTCATGTCCGGGTCACATCTGGACAGCGTCACCTCCGGGCCCGGCATCAACGACAACGGTTCCGGCTCGTCCGCGGTCCTGGAGACCGCGCTCGCCGTCGCCCGGTCCGGCTACCAGCCCGGCAAGCACCTGCGTTTCGCCTGGTGGGGCGCGGAGGAGCTGGGGCTCGTCGGCTCCCGCTCCTACGTCAACAGCCTCGGCTCGGCCGAACGCGCGAAGATCAGCGGCTATCTGAACTTCGACATGATCGGCTCCCCCAACCCCGGCTACTTCGTCTACGACGACGACCCCGCGATCGAGCAGACGTTCAAGGACTACTTCACCGGCCTCGGCATCGCCACGGAGATCGAGACCGAGGGCGACGGCCGCTCCGACCACGCGCCCTTCAAGAACGCGGGCGTCCCCGTGGGCGGCCTCTTCAGCGGCGCCGACTACCGCAAGACGTCCGCGCAGGCGGCCAAGTGGGGCGGCACCGTGGGCCAGCCCTTCGACCGCTGCTACCACTCGTCCTGCGACACGACCGCCAACATCGACGACACGGCCCTGGACCACAACAGCGACGCCATCGCGTACGCGGTCTGGGAACTGTCGCGGTAGGAACCGGCGGCCCGCCCGGGTCCGGGTCAGCCCACCTGGGCACGGGCGCGGGCGCGTTCGGTGAGGCGGCCCATACGGGTGCGGGCGGACTCCAGTTCCTCGGCGTCCTCGGCGGCCGGGCCGTCCTCGGCGGCGAGTTCGCCCCACAGGCCGACCAGGTCGTGCCCCAGCTCCAGGCCCCGTGCGGGGTCGCGTACGCCGCGCCAGGCGGTCGCCGCGCTCTGCACATTGCCGTACGCGGCCTCGGCGTCGCCCGACCGCCGGTGTATCCGGGCCAGCTCCAGGGAGAGCTCGAAGGCACGGTCCGGGTCGCCCGACAGGTAGGCGATGTACGCGGTGAGTTCGCGGAGCCGGAGTACCTCGGGGTGCTCCGGCCCCAGCGTGGCCGAGGCCTCCGCCACCGTCCGCTCCGCCAGCCGCGCCGCGGCCTCCGTACGGCCCTCCTTGACGGCCTCGTTGATTCGGGCCGTCGGCTCCGCGAGCAGCGCGGGGGCGGTGGCGTCGCCCGGCGCGGTGAGCGGCGCGTCCCCGAGCACGGCCTCGGCCACGGCGTCGAACCCGCGGGCGGGGGTGGGCTTCGGGTCCGGGTCGGACCAGGGGTCGGGGCGGGGGCCGGGATCCGGGGCGGGGGCGGCCCCCGTGGACACGGGTGCGGGTGTGGGTGTGGGTGCCGCGGGTGCGGGGTCGGCGGGTGGCTTCGGTTCGGCGGATGCCTTCCGTTCGTCGCCCTTCCGTTCGTCGCCCTGCCGGGCTCCGACGACCGGGCCGGGTACCGGCAGCGGCTCGGCGTCTTCCGGGGCGCCGGTCGTGGCTGCACCGTCCATGCGGGGCGGCGGACCGAAGACACCCGTCGGCGGTGCCACCGTGCCGGGCGGCGTGCCCCCGGCCGGTTCCGGCAGGGCACGGAGCGTGAAGGTCGGCGCGCTGTCCCCGGCCGGTTCCGGCAGGGCGCGAAGCGTGAAGGTCGGCGCGCTGTCCGCGGCCGGTTCCGGCAGGGCGCGAAGCGTGAAGGTCGGCGCGCTGTCCCCGGCCGGCGCCACCGAGCGCAGGACGCGCGTGCGCCGGTCCTGCCGTACGGAAGCCTCCTCGGGTTCCTCCAGGGCCGGGTCCGTCGGCATCGGGTCCGCCGCGAGGTGGCTGGAGCCGTCCGGATCGACCCGGAGGGGGACGGAGTAGCCGACGCGCCGGTCGTGGATGGTGGCGAGGACGGGACGGCCGGCGGCGAGGGCGAGGCGGTGGAGGCGGTTCAGGACGGCGTTCTGGATCTCCTCGCCCGGGGCCGCGACGACCAGTGCACCGTCGACCGAGGCGCCGCGCACGCCGGGGCCCCCTTCCGGTACGCGGACGTCGATCGGCGTCGCCGCGGAATCGGGCGAGCGCTCGGCGTGCTCGTGCTCCCACTGGTTGTCGCTGCCGAGTCGAGACATCGCTCCCCCACTCATCGGCGGCTTCCGTCGGCGGTGTGCGTTCCCTGCCGTCCAGAGCCTGTCATGCCTGTCGTGCACCTACCGTCGAGTCTCTCCGCTCGCTCCCGGTTCTCACGTCACCGGGGTGTCACAGGCTCGTTCCAGGTGCGGGGAAGCCGTCGGCGGGCAGGCACGCCCGTCGGCGGCTTCCCGGCGGATCAGCGGCCGGACGGGCCTCGGCGGGCTGGGGACGGGGGCGCCGGTGAGGCCGGGCGAGGGGTTCCGGCGGCCGTGCGGAGGGTGTTCGCACGGGCCGCGGAGAGGGCCGTGAGGTGGGCGGGCACGGTGGTGCCGAGACGGGCCGCCACGGCCCGCGGCATGCGCGCGGCCCGGGACAGGTCGCCCTGGACCTGCGACCGGAGCAGGGCGGTCTGCGCCAGCCGCGCGCCCTGCCGGTCCCCCGAGGCGGACACCCCCGCCGTGCTCACGACCGCGCGTACGGTCGCGGGCCGCACGGGGATCGGTGCGGCGCCCCGGGCGGGTGCTCCCGGCGGGCCGCCGCCCGGCGAGCGCAGTGCCGCCGCCCGCGACGCACCGGGGTACGCCTCACTGCCGCCCGCCCCCGCACGTCCGTGCCGGGACGGGCCGCCGCCAGGTGTGACGGTGCGCCAGCTCGCGGTGCCGGTCAGTTCGTTGAACGTCACCTCGACGCGCGGGCGCGGCGAGCGCCTCAGGGCGGCCTCCCGCCGAGGGCTCCGGTTCCGCTGCTCGACGGGAGAAGCGGCGGCCGGGCCGGACCGCCCCGGTGGGCCCGGACGAGTGAAGGGGCCACGCGGGGACGGCGTGCGGGGGCGGCCCCCGCCCGGGCCCGGGGCGGCGTCACCGGTCCTGCGCACGCGGTCCCTCCGTTTCCCTCGGGCCTTCGCCCACGCCGCGCGCCCGCTCGGCGAGGCGTCCCATCCGGGCCCGGGCTGCCTCCAGTTGGGAGGGGTCGGCCGCCGCGGCACCGCCCGCCGCGGCCATCGCGTCCCACAGCGCGATCAGTTCGTGTCCGAGGGCCAGCCCCAGCGCGGGATCCCGCAGCGCCCGCCAGGCGGCCGCCGCGCTCATCACGTTGCCGAAGGCGCCCTGGTCGTCGCTGCCCCGGCGCACCCGGGCGAGCGCCATGGACAGCACGAAGGAGCGGTGTGCGTCGCCGGCCAGGTAGGCGATGTAGGCCGCGAGTTCCCGCAGCTGCAGCACCTCCGGGTGCTCGGCGCCCAGCCGCTGCACCGCGGAGGCGATGGTCTGCTCCGCCATGGCGGCGGCCGACTCGATCCGGCCCATGCGCACGGCCTCGTTGATCCGCTGGACGGGCTCCGCCAGCAGGGACGGACTCCTGGCATCCGCCGGCGCCGGGTCCACCGGCGCCGCCCGCCCGGACGACGGCGCCTCGGACCGCTCCTCCGGCCGAGCCTCCGGCCGGGTCTCGCCCCGTGCCCCGGGACGCGGGTCGGGATTCGCCTCCGCCGCCGGGACCGGTGCCGTCGCCGTGCCCCGTTCGGGCTCCCGCACCGCGGGAAGCGGTTCGCCGGGAGCAGGGTCCGGCACCGCGCGCAGGGCCCTCGTCGACTTGTCCCGGACGGGCTGCGCCGAGGCCGCGACGGCCCTGAGCGGCATGGTGGACGGCTGCTCGCGCACCACCGGCTGCTCGCGCACCACCGGCTGCTCGCGCACCACCGGGTGCTCGTCCGGCACGGCTGCGGCCGCCGGCCCGCCGACCGCCTGGGCGCGCTCGGAGACGTGCTCCTCGGCCACGGCCCGCGCGGCCGCCACCACGTCCCGGGGCAGGGGGACGGGCTCCCCGGCGAAGGCACTGGACCCGTCCGCCTCGACGCGGACGGGCGTGAGGTAGCCGATCCGCTCGTCGTGCACGGCGGCCGCGACGGCGTGACCGGTGGCGAGCACCAGGCGGTGGAGGTAGTCCAGCACGGCGCTCTGGACGCTCTCACCCGCACCGGCGACGACCGGCAGGCCGCCCACGGTGGCTCTCCCGTCGGCCGTGACGCGCACCTCGATGGGCTTGAGTCCGGAGGCGGGCGCCTGTTCCCGTGCGGCCTGGCTCTTCCGCCGCTTGTTCTCGCTGCGACTGAATCTGGGCATCGGTTCCCTCACTGCCTGGGATCGTCGGACGGTGAACCGGCGGTCGCCGACATGCTCGGCGAGGGTGGTCTCGCCGCCTCGACGACCGTCACGTCGTCCACGCGCCACGGCTTGCCGACCGCCGCGCGCACCAGCTTGACGTAGGCGTTGAGGCGGGGCCCGGTTCCCTCCCAGCCGTCCCGGCCGTGCGCGGTGCCGGACACGACCAGGGACCGGTAGGCGATCCGTTCCCCGTCCGGCGGGGCGTCGTCCTCGAGCTCGCTGGTCACGTCCACGGTGGTCCAGGCCCGGTGGCGGGCCCAGGTGATCCACTCGTTCCCGGGGCCGCCGGCGGGCCGGTACCCGCGCTCGGCCGCCGCCTTGCGCTCCGTGCACCACCGGACGCCGCGCAGCACCGCGTCCTGGGGGCTCGTGTCGTACTCGGTGTCGTAGCCGTAGGTCGTCTCGGCCCAGGCCGTGGAGACCGCCGTGGCGTCGTTCTCGTCGACGACCCCGGTGTCGGGCACGTGCGCGTCGGGTCCCAGCGGCTTTCCGGGCGGCACCGGTGCCTTCGGGGCGATGGACGGCTGCACCGATCCGGTACCGGCACCGCCGGCGCCGGTTTCGCGGTGGTCGGACAGGCCGCACCCGGAGAGCAGGGCGAGGCCGGTGGCCACCGTGAGCGCGGTGGCCGCGGACCTTCGTAGGGCCCGTGCGGAGTGTTTTCTCATCGTGTCCCCCTGGCCTGTGCCGTCACTTCAACCCCAGCCATGGTGCGGGATCGACGTAGTCGCCGTTCTGTATCACCTCGAAGTGCGCGTGCGGACCGGTCGAGTAGCCCGTGGAGCCCACCGCGCCGACCTGCTGGCCCACCTTGACGCGCTGCCCCACCGAGACGCTGAAGGCCGACATGTGGTTGTACGTGGTCGACACCTCCTTGCCGTCGATGGTTCCGTGCGAGATGACCACCCGGTTGCCGTAGCCGTTGGACCAGCCGGCGAAGGTGACCTTGCCGTCCCGTGCGGCCAGGAACGGCGTGCCCTGTGTCGCGCCGAAGTCGATGCCGGTGTGCAGCTTGTTGACGTGCAGGATCGGGTGGAAGCGCATGCCGTAGGGCGAGGTGACGGGCGGGTTGCCGCGCAGCGGCATGGCCATCCGCTGCCCCGGCGGCACCTTGCCCGGCGGGTCGTCGACCGACTCGTACTTGGGTATCAGGGACTTGATGCGGGCGACGTAGTTGCGCGTCTCGGTGTACGGCGGGATGCCGTGGTACTGCTGGACCGCTCCGGGGCCCGCGTTGTAGGCGGCCAGGGCCAGGTCCAGCGTCTCGCCGGAGGCCTCACCCCGCTTCTTGTAGCCCTCCACCTGTTCGGCGAGCGCGCAGTCGTAGCGGCCCTGCGCCATGATCGCGTCGCCGGGGTCGTAGGGCGACACACGCCCGTTGCCGTCGTCGTCGCGGCCCCACGTCTTCCACGTGCCGGGCATGAACTGGGACAGGCCCTCGGCGCCCACCGGGGACACCGCGTTCGGATTCCAGCCGGACTCGGCCTCGATCTGCGCGGCCACGACGGCCGGCTTGATCACGTCGCACAGGGCACCGGCCTTGAGCACCCACGGAACGTACTGCGCGGGCACGGCACCGCCCTTCAGGCCCCCGCCGACCCCGCTGCCGGCGCCGCCGCCCGCGGCACTCGAGCCGCCGCTGACCGCGACCATCATGATCACGGGTGTCAGCACCAGGGCGACCGAACCGCCGATCACCCAGGCCGCCGCGCTTCCCCCGTTCTGCGACATCAACCCCCCTCGGGTCCAACTCCGGTCGTGAAAAGACTGCTTGAGTCTCCCCGCAGGCGATGCCCCGGCAGGTCACCGCTTCGTCACAGACTCGTCCCAGAGCCTCACAGGGTGTTATCAGCCACCCGGTCATCAGTGATGATCACACGGTGTTCCGCTGAACCGACACGGGGGGAGATTTGGCGGTGAGCAGCAACGCGCTGACGGGACCGGAGATTTGGACTCGCGGTCCCCTCGACGGGGGCGCCCCGTCGCAGGACGCCGGCCCGGACCCCCGAGCGGCGCCGCCGGCCCGGCAGTTGGCCTGGGTCGGCGCGCACGGAGGCGCGGGCACGTCCACCCTGGCGACCGTCCTCGGCGGCGTCGACGGCGGACGCACCTGGCCCCGGCCCGAGCAGGGGGAGCCCGACGGCGTACTGCTGGTCGGCCGTACACACGCCGCCGGCCTGCAGGCGGTCTCCCGCGCCCTGGACGTGTTCCGGCGCGGGGAGCAGCCGCCGGGCCTGGAGCTCGTCGCCGTGGTCCTGGTCGCGGACGCGCCGGGGCGCCTGCCCCGGCCGCTGCACCAGCGCATCAAGGTCATCGGCTCGGTGGCGGACGTGTACCGCGTGCCCTGGACGCCGGCGTGGCGCACCGGGGACCTGAACGTTCCGGCGCCCAAGGAGACGGCCGCGCTGGCCGCCCTGCTGGCCGCCCCACCCGTACGCATGTCATGAGGAGTATCCGATGAGCACTGGAACGACGGCCGTACTCGCCGTCGGTGCGGACGTCACCCGTGAACTCGACACGGTGCTGGGCTGGATGGCCTGGCTGGTCACCTGTGCCGGCGTCGCGGGGCTGATCATCGTCGGGACCCGCATGGCGCTCGCCGTGAAGACGGGCGACGTGGAGGAGCACCTGCGGGAGTTCCTGACGGTGATGGGCGCCTGCGTCATCGGCGCCTCCGCGGGGCCGCTGGTGTCGTTCCTCCTGAACGGATGACGGGACAACGGGCCGCACGACGGCACTGACACTGACACCAGCACCAGCACCAGCACCAGCACCAGCACCAGCACCAAGAACGAGTCGGCACCAGGTCGGCAGGCGGACGGGCACCTTCCCGTCTCGAATGCCACGTACATGTCACAGCGTGGTGCTGATTCGTCACACGACATGGCGCGACGCCACGGGGATCACAAGACTCACGTCGACGCCGCCGGCCGGCACCAGTACCGGCCGAATCACAGGAAACAGCGTTCATCTGATCGGCCGTCAGGCCGACCGCATCGGGGAGAGACCATGTTGGACACGCTCGTCACCAAGGCACACCGGACCATAGTCCTGGCGGACGGTGACGTACCGAACCCCACCCGCGACGCTCCGGGCGCGCTCACCGGCAAGGTCGACACCGTGCTCGGCATCCTGGCCTGGGCCGGTACCGCGGCCGGCGTCGCCGGCGTGCTGATCACCGGCGCCATGATGGCCATCTCCATGCGCCGCGGCGAGGGTTCCGAGCACATGGGCCGCCTCGGCATGGTGCTGGGCGGCTGTGTCCTGGTGGCCACCGCCGGCCCCGTCGTCACCTTCGTCTTCGGCTGACGCGCCCCGCGTCCCAACAGAGAGAAGTACCGACATGGTGAACCCCGGTCGATCCCGAGGGGGCAGCGGGGAGTGGGAGAAACCCTTCTGGCAGCAGCGGGGCTGGATCCTGTCGGCCGGGTTCCTGGCGACGCTGCTGGTCATCGGCCTGATCGCGCTGATGAGCAGCGGCGGCACGTCGGACCGCGCCGACGGCGGTCCGACGCCGCCGCCGGCCACACCCACGCCGAGCGGCAGCGGGAAGCCGGATGCCCGGCCCGCGGGCTGCCGCACCGACGACAGCGACCAGACCAGGCCGACGGCCGTTCCCGAGGACTTCGAGTGGAAGGCCAACGGAACGGGCCTCGTGCCGGTCTCCGAGACCGCCGGTCCGCGCACCTACGACGGCCCGGTCTGGTCCTGCTACGCGCACACCCCGACGGGTGCGGTGCTCGCCGCCCAGGCCATCACGGACCACTTCAGCTATCCGGGCTGGCGTGAGGTGATGGAACGGCAGGTCGTCCCCGGCCCGGGCCGCGACGCGCTGGTCTCCAGCCGCTCGCAGGAAGAGGACAAGCCCACCTCGGGCAAGGCCGACGCCGGTGGTTACGCGGGCTTCTCGATCCTGGCGTACGACAAGGAAGAGGCGACAGTGATGCTCCTGCTCCGCGGACCCAACGCGGGTGTGTACGGCACGGCCTCTGTCACCGTGCGGTGGCACGAGGGCGACTGGAAGATCGTGCCCGGTGCCGACGGTTCGGTGTACTCCGGCATGGCGCAGGTGAGTGGCACCCAGGGCTTCGTCACCTGGGAGGCCTGACATGGCCTGTACCTGGAAGGTCTACGACTGTGTGGGCGAGGGCCTGGAGTGGGGCCTCGGCGAGATCGGCGAGGGCGTCACCAGCGGAGCCGTCGAGGTGTTCGCCAAGGCCATCGGCGAGGCCGCGTCCGAAGTGCTCAAGTCGCTCAACGGCGTGTGGCTGGGCATCAAGGCCGGCGAGACCGGCGGCCCCATCAACACCATTCAGGGCGAGCTCAACTGGCTGGTCGGCTACGTGGCCGTGGCCTCGCTGCTGATGGCGGCGATACGGATGGCCCTGGACCGCCGGGGCCAGTCCATGAAGGTGGCCTTCATGGGCATGTGGAAGGTACTCCTCGCCGGGGCCATCGCGGTCCCGGCGGCCGGGGCGCTGATGCGGGCCTCGGACGCCTATGCCGAGGAGGTCTACGCCAAGTCCGACCTGGGCGGCCAGGCCTCCGAGCTGCTCGGCGTGATGACCCTGGGCCAGCCCGGTCTCGTGCTGGTCTTCGGTCTGCTGGTGATGTTGTCGGCGTTCGTCCAGATCGTGCTCATGTACATCCGCATCGGCGTCATGATCATGCTGATCGGCACCCTTCCGCTGGCCGCGTCCGCCTCCATGACCGGATGGGGTGAGGGCTGGTGGAAGAAGCACGTCGGCTGGCTGGCCGCCTGGCTGCTCTACAAACCCGCCGCCGCGCTCATCATCTTCTCGGCGACGGCGATGACCGAGGACGCCAGGGGCACCAAGGACCTCACCCGGACCATCGCCGGCATGGGCATGCTGATCCTGGCGGTCTTCGCCCTGCCCGCGCTGCTCAAGCTCATCGTCCCGGCCACCGCGGCACTCGGCGGCACCTCCGGCGGCACGGTCACCCTCAACGCCGTCAACAACCTCGCCAGCGGCGCCGTGAGCATCGCGGGCGGATCCGCCGGCGGGGGCGGCGGGGGCGGGGGTGGCGGCGGAGGCTCGTCCGCGGCCCCGCAGGGCTCCCCGTCCGCCGGGGCCGGAGCGGGCGGTGGCGGAGCCGGAGCAGGCGGCGGCGCCGGAGCCGGGGGCGCGGGGGGCGCCGCGGGAGGTGCGGGAGGCGCCGCGGGAGGTGCGGCTGCCGGAGCGGCCACCGGCGGAGTGGCACTGGCCGCACAGGCCGCCGCGGTCGTCGTGCAGACCCAGGTCGCCGCAGCCTCGGAGGTCGCCAACTCCCTGGACGACAACGACGGGATGAAGGGCCACAACCAGTAGCCGGCCGGGGCGCGGGGACGGGGCCGGGGCCGGGACGCCCTCCCGGCCCGGCTCCCGCCCCGCCTCCCGGCCCGTGTCCCACCGCCGCGTTCCAACGCCGCGTCCCACCCGCCCGACCACGCCGCTCACCAAGCAGAAGCCGGAAGAAGGAAAACCATGTCCACCGACGCCATGACGCGTCCCACCTACGGGAACTGGCGGCGGCCGCGCCGCCCCGGTCTTGGCCCGCTGGGCCTGCTCGGCACCGTCGTCGCCTTCGGCGGGCTCCTGCTGGCGCTGCTGGCCTCGCTGGTCTCCCTGATGCTCGCCGTCGCCGTGCTCGTCCCGGTCGGGATCTTCCTGGCCCCGCTGGCGCTGCGCACCGCCGACGGCCGCAACGTCTACCAGGTCCTCGCCGTCCGCATCGGCTGGATGAGGCGCAAGGCCAACGGCTCGACCACCTACGTCTCCGGCCCGCTCTCGCGGCGTCCCGGCGGACGCTTCCAGCCCCCCGGCCTCCTCGCCCGCACCAAGATGCACGAGGGCCGGGACGCCTACGACCGTCCGTTCGCCGTGCTCCACCACCCGGGCCGCAACCTCTACACGCTCGTCATCGGCTGCGATCCGGACGGCGGCTCGCTCGTCGACCCCGAGCAGGTCGACATCTGGGTGGCGTCCTGGGGCGACTGGCTGGCCCGGCTCTCCCACGAGCCCGGTCTGCGCGGCGCCCAGGTCGTGGTCGAGACCGCCCCGGACACCGGCACCCGGCTCGCGGCCGAGGTCCTGCCGCGCATCACGCCCGACGCCCCGGCCGCGGCCCGTGCCGTCATGGAGGAGGTCGTCGAGCGCTATCCCGCCGCCTCGTCGGAGATGCACACGTACGTCGCCCTCACCTACGGTCCGACCACCGGGCCCAAGCGCAGCACCGACGACGTCGTCACCGACCTGTCCATGCGGCTGCCGGGCCTGCTGTCCGGCCTGATCGCCGCCGGTGGCGGCTCCGCCTACCCGCTGTCGGCGGAACGCCTCGCCGAGATCGTGCGCGTCGCCTACGACCCCGCGGTCGCCCCCGACGTCCTCAGCACCCGCGCCGAACACACCTCGACCGGCATCGAGTGGGACGACGCGGGGCCGGCCGCCGCCGTCGAGACCGTGAACGCCTACAAGCACGACTCCGGCGTCTCCCGCACCTGGATGCTGACGCTCGCGCCGCGCGGCACCGTCCGCTCCAGCGTGCTGCGCGGCCTGCTGGAACCCGCGGCGGGCACCCGCCGCAAGCGGATCTCGCTGATCTACCGGCCGATCGACCCGGCGACCTCCGCCCGCATCGTCGAGTCCGACCGCCGCTCCGCCCACTTCATGGCCGGCTCGCGCGGCGGGCTGGTACAGGCCCGCGCCAGCTCCGAGGTGCGGGCGGCCGAGCAGACGGCGGCCGAGGAGGCGTCCGGTGCCGGACTGGTGGAGTTCTCGCTGATGGCCACGGTCACCGTCGACTCCGAGCAGGACCTGGAGGACGCGGCGGTCACCATGCGCAACCTCCAGGCGTCCTCCCGCATCGTGCTGCGTCCCGCCGACCGGATGCAGGCCTCGGCGTTCACCTGCACGCTGCCCGTCGGGCTGCTGCCGTGGGAGCACACCCTCGTTCCGTACCAGATCCGGGAGGCCCTGTGAGCAAGCAGAAGCAACCGCCCCGCGCGCCCACCGTGCCCGCGCGCGGCTGGCCCGGCCCCGGCGGCGGCCAGGTCGCCCATGTGGACCCGCCCGCGATGTGGCGGGCGACCACCGTGCAGGCCTGCGGTCTGTGGCCGTTCGCGGCCGGGTCGGGCGCCCCCATGACCGGCGTGCCGCTCGGCCAGCACCTGCAGACCGGTGCGACGGTCTGCGGCGACCCCATCTCCTGGTTCACCCGGGCCCGTTACATCTCCAACCCCTCCCTGTTCATGCTGGGCATGCCGGGCCTGGGCAAGTCGACGCTGATCAACCGGATGCTGATCGGCCTCACGGCGACCGGCGTCACCCCGCTGGTGCTCGGCGACCTCAAGCCCGACTACGCGGACACCGTGCGCGCCCTCGGCGGCCAGGTCATCTCCATCGGGCGCGGCGTCGGCGGCATCAACGTCCTCGACCCCGGCGCCATGGGCGAGGCGGCGGTGCGGCTCGGCGGCGAACGCGGCCGGGTCCTGGCCGCCGAGGCCCACGGCCGGGTGCTCAACATGGTCGCCGCGCTCATCACCATCGTCCGCGGCCGGCCCATGGACGACCACGAGCAGTCGGTGCTCTCCGCCTGCCTGCACCACCTCGTGGACCGCACCGAGCGCGGCCGCGCCCCGCTCCTGCCCGACCTGCTGCGGGTCCTGGACGAGGGCCCCGACCGGGTGCGCGCCGTCACGCTCGACCGGGGCGACATCGGCCGCTACCAGGAGGCCGTCGACCCGCTGCACCGCTCGCTGCTCGGCATCCTGGACGGTCCGCTCGGCGACACCTTCGCCACCGAGACCTCGACGCGGATCGACCCCGCGTCACCGGCCGTCTGCGTGGACATCTCCCGCATCGGCGAGGCCGACACCCAGCTCACCGCGGCGGCGATGCTCGCCGCCTGGTCCGACGGGCTCGGCACGGTGGCCGCCGCGCACGCGCTCGCGGACGCCGGACTCGCCCCGCAGCGCTGGTTCTTCACGGTCCTGGACGAGCTGTGGCGACCGCTGCGCGCCGCCTCCGGCATCGTCGAGCGGATCGACGCCCTGACCCGTCTCAACCGCTCCCTCGGACTCGGCGACGCCAAGATCACCCACACCCTCAAGGACGCCGAGGCGCTGGGCAGCGAGGCCGACCGGGCCAAGGCGCGGGGCTTCGTGGAGAGGGCCGGCATGGTCGTGTGCGCGGGGCTGCCGCGCACGGAGATGCGGGAGCTGGGCGAGATCGTCGGCATGTCGGAACGCGAGATCGAACTGGTCTCCTCCTGGTCGTCCCCGCCGGGCTGGGCGGGCACCGGCATCAACGAGGAGCCGCCGGGCCGGGGCCGCTTCCTGATCAAGGTCGGCGGACGCCCCGGCATCCCCATCAAGGTGTCGATCACCGACACCGAGCGCGCCCTGCACGACACCAACACCCGCTGGACCGGCAACGAGCTGAACCTCGCCAAGCAAGGGGAGGGAGCGAGATGAGCACGCGCCCCACGCGCAAGGGCCACGGCACCGGGGACGACCTGCTGGCGTGGATCATCCCGGCCGTGGCCGTCCTCGTCGGCGGCGTCTTCGCCGGCGCCTGGCTGGGCGGCACGCTCGGCGCGGCGCTGGCCGGCGGCGGCTGGCACCCGCCGCCGTTCACCCTGTCCAGCCTGGCCACCCTGGTCCAGGACGGCCCGGGGGCACTGTGGCCCGACGCGTCGAGCGGTGCGGTGACGGCCGGCATCGCCGTGCTCTTCGGCGTGTTCCTCGCCCTCGTGGTCACCGTGGTGGTCCTGGTGCGCGGCCGCGGCCGGCGCCCCGACGGTCTCGCCGGCCGCAGGGAACTGGCCGCACTGCTGCCCAAGGGCGCCGGGGCCCGGGCCAGGGAACTGCGCCCGTCCCTGTCCAAGGCCGCCAGGCTGGAACCCGACGAGACCGGCAACCTGCTGGGCGACCTGGAGCCGAACGGCCCCGAACTGCGGTCCAGTTTCGAGGACGTCGAACTGGACCTGATGGCCCCGCGTGCGGGCAAGTCCACCGGCATCGCCGTCCCCCGCGTCCTGCGCGCCCAGGGCAGCGTCCTGCTGACCTCCAACAAGTCCGACGTCTACAGCGTCACCCGGGCCGAACGCGAACGCACCGGCCGGGTCTGGGTGTTCGATCCGCAGGGCATCGCGCACACCCACCGCGGCATGTGGTGGGACATGCTGGCCGACGCCGCCACCATCGAGGGCGCCCGGCGCCTGGCCGGCCACTTCGTCGGCGCGGTCAACGACGACGCCTCCAAGCGCGACTTCTGGATCTCGGCGGCGCAGAACACGCTCACCGCGCTCTTCCACGCCGCCAACCGCGGCGGGCGCGGGGTGACCGACGTCCTGTCCTGGCTGGCCGACCCGGCCGACCGCACCCCCGTCGACCTGCTGCGCGACGCCGCCATGCCGGCCCTCGCCGACCAGTTGCAGGGCACCGTGCAGGGCGCCGTCGAGACCCGGGACGGCATCTACGAGACGGCCCGCCAGTGCGTGGCCTGCCTCCTCGACCCGGCCATCGCCGCCTGGGTGACGCCGGACGCGGCGGTGCCGCAGTTCCGTCCGGAGCAGCACGCGCTGTCCCGCGACACGCTGTACCTGCTCTCGAAGGACGGCGGCGGCTCGGCGGCGGGCGTCATCGCGGCGGCGGCGGACTCGGTGCTGCGCGCGGGTGTGGTCGCCGCCGAGCGGCTGGGCGGCCGCCTCGACCCGCCGATGACGGCCGTGCTGGACGAGGCCGCCAACGTCTGCCGCATCTCCGACCTGCCCGACCTCTACTCCCACCTCGGCTCGCGCGGCATCAACATCGTCACGCTGCTGCAGAGTTACCGGCAGGGCGTACGGGTCTGGGGCGAGGCCGGGATGGACGCGCTGTGGGGCGCCGCCACCATCAAACTGCTGGGCGCCGGACTGGACGACGCCGACTTCGTCGAGAAGGTCTCCCGGCTGGTCGGCGAACACGACGTGTCGACGGTCAGCGTCTCCCGCAGCAGGGACGGCCGGTCGCGCTCCACCTCCTACCGCCTGGAGCGCATCATGCCCGCCGACCGCATCCGCGCCCTGCCCAAGGGCACCGCGCTGCTGCTGGCCACCGGTGTCCGGCCGGCCCTGGTCCGGCTCCGCCCCTGGTACGCCGAGCCCGGTGCCGACCGCATCCAGGCCGCCGCCCAGGCCGAAGTGAAGGCCATCACCGCCCGAGCCGCAGAAAAGGCGTTCCCGTGACCACCATGACCCCCGCCCACGACGCGGACCCCACGCCGGAGCAGCCGCAGGCTCCGGCCTTCATCCTCTACCTCGACGGCGAGGAGTACGCCGAGGAGATGCGGAACCTGGCCCTGTGGGTCTCCGACCTGCTGCTCCCCGTCTACGGCCGGGAGGTCACCTCCGCGCAGCCCTGGTGCCCGCGCTGGTGGGAGCACCTGGAGGCCGTCGCCCGGCTGCACGCGCTGTGGCTGGCCTGGCAGGAGTACACGGACCCGGAGGCGGGCGCCTCGGGCCCGGCCGTCTGGCACCGGGACCACCTCGGCCCGGTGATGACCGAACTCCGCGCCCCCAACGGCCCGTTCGCCGGGTGCCGGCCCGGCGGCCACCGGCCCAAAGAGGCACCGTCGGTCGAGGCGTACGACGGCTGACGCACCCGCGGCACCCATCCGGCGAACAGACCAGGGAGGACCTCATGCGCTGGACCGTCCACACCGAACGCGTCGTCCACGACACCCCGTGGGTGCGTCTGCGCGCGCTGGACGTGGAGCAGCCGGACGGCACCCGCACCGACTACCACGTGGTCAGGCTGCGCGACGTCGCCGTGACTGCGGCGGTGGACGGCGAGCGGCGGGTGCTGATGATGTGGCGCCACCGCTTCGTCACGGACACCTGGGCGTGGGAGCTGCCCATGGGGCTGGTCGAGGACGGCGAGAAGCCCGCGCGGGCGGCCGCGCGCGAGCTCGAGGAGGAGACGGGATGGCGTGCGGGGACCGTGCGCGAGCTGGTCTACGCGGAGCCCGCGGCCGGCATCACCGACGCCCGGCACTTCGTCTTCCGCACGGACGACGCCGTGCGGATCGGCGAACCGACCGAGCGCAACGAGTCGGACCGGCTGGAGTGGATCCCGCTCTCCCGGATCGGCGCCATGATCGCCCGCCGGGAGATCGTCAGCAGTGCCACGCTGGCCGGCGTCATGGCGCTGCTGCTGGACCTCAGCCCCGCGGCGGACTGAAGTGGTCGATGCCGGCGAGGATGGACCGCTTCAGCTCGAGGGCCGCCCCGATCTCCTCCCGGGTGAACCGCTCGGGGTCCTTGGCGTACAGGGCCCGGCCGCGCTCCGAGACGAAGCGGTCCTCGGGGACCCGGTCCCGGCCCGGGGGAAGGAACTTGGCGACCTCCTCCAACGCGGCGATCGCGTACGCCGTCGCCGGGCGCATCGCCCGGTGCTCGGCCGGCGCGGTGTTGAGCAGGCGCAGGCCGGATTCGGTGGAGATCTCGTCGCTGACCCACATGAACTCGCCCGGGTCGACGATGCTCGAGGGCTCCTCGCCCCCGAACGCGGGCGGTGCGGGCGGGAGTTCGTCCGCCATGCGGAACTCGAAGGACCGGGTGCGCCCGCACTGGGGGCACGTGCCCTCGAAGACCGCGGTGAGGGCGCCGTCGTGATCCTCCAGCCGGTGCTCGCGCGCGAACTGCTCGGCGCCGCACGCACAGGGGTGGAGGTCGATGTAGAGGTGCGCCTCTTGCAACGAACGAGCGATCAACATGGCAGGATTCTACGGGGCTCATAGGCGCAGGGGGGAGACGTCAGTGAACCAGCGCGACGAGAGGGAACGTCCCGAGGAGACGGTCATCACGGCCACGGACGTCCTCGGCACCGGCTTCCGGGCGGACAGCGGCACCCGCCTTCCGCACGAGCGCGTCCTCGCCGAGGCCGAGGCGGCGCTGCCCGTGGTGGTCCAGGCGCTGTACGCCGACCGGCTGCGGGTGAACGGCATCGTCGAGGAGGACGGACGCCGCTTCTTCTCGCTGTCCGACGACAACGCCCGGACCCTCACCGTCCGGCTGGAGTCCGCGTCGCTGCCCGAGCGCACCGTGGCGCGCAGCTTCGTGAACACCGCCTCCGACAACCACGTCGTCCAGCTCTCCGACCGCATCGCGCCCGAGCAGATCGGCCGCGCGCTGAGCCACGAGGTCAACGAGCTGCTCTCCGTGCGGGACCGCGCCGAGCGCGCCGAGGCGCCCGCCGCCGCCGACATGCTGGGCCGCGGTGCCGCACTGCCGGAGCGGCCGCGGCTGTCCGACGAGGACCTGGGCCGGGTCGGCGAGTTGAACTACCTCGCGGAACGCATGAACGACGGGGCGCTGTCCGCGGCACAACGCCTCGAGGCACGCGGCGAGCTGTCCCAGTTGATCGACCACACCGGCCTGCGGGTCGGCGCGCCGGCCGACGACGCGGCCGCCCGGACGCTGGAGCAGTACGCGGTCGCGATCCGCACCGACACGGTGGGGCGGCACCTGACGACCGACGCCCGGCGGGCCCTGCGGGAGCTGGGCAGGCCGATCGACCAGTTGGCCCCCGCCGACGCGCAGGTGCTCCAGGAGCACCGGGCCCGGGTCGCGGAGGGCCGGGCGAACAGCGCCCCGCTGGGTTCCGCCCCCGCCTTCCCGCTGCCGGGCCTCGGCCCCGACGGCACGCCGATCCCACGGGAGCAGCTCGGCGCCGCCCGGGACGAGGCGGCCCGGCAGCGCACCGACACCGGGCTGCGGACGCTGGAGGAGCTGCGCGCCGAGGCGGCCACCCTGCCCGAGGGCCGGTACCCGCAGCGGGAGGTCATGATCGGCGGCGGGGCCGCGCTCGCGGGCCGCGACCCCGACGTCCTGCTGGTCGACTCGCGGGGCCGCTGGCACGTGGACCCCATCAAGGGCATCGTGCAGTCCGCCGACCAGGTGCGGCACCTGCGCGAAGTGGGCTGGGACCCGTACCAGTTCGGGGACCCGAAGGACCGGGTCTCGCTGGCGGCGCTCCAGTTGTGGGAGGACACCGCGGCCGCCCGCGGGCCGCTGGTCGACGGGCGTGCCTCGCTGAACCTCGCCGACGACGGGCGGCTGCTCGCCGAGATCTCCCCGGCCGACGGCTCGCCCCCGGTCACCGTCGAGGTGGTGGGCACCCCGCTGGTGGCCACGGGTGTTCCCCCCGAGGTCATACCGGGCGTGAACCGGCAGGTGCCGACGATGGACGAGGCCGCCCGGGCGATCGGGGACCACCTCGGCACGGTCGCCACCCCCGAGGCGCTTCAGGCCCGGGACCGGCTGGCCGCGCTGCCGGAGGGACCGGGCCGGGCCGCCGCCGCCCTGGACATCCTGGCCGAACCGGCGGTGGCCGACGCGTTGCGGGCGGCCGGCGACGACTCGGTGGCCGTCCGGGCCAGGGAGACCGTCGAGGCGACCGCGAAGTGGGAGCAGGCGACCGCCGAGGCTCCCGGGCGGGTCCTGCTCGGGGACGAGGTCGGCGACGGGGCCTACGACCCGACGGTCGCCGACAACTGGGTGATCGCCGGCATCGGCGGCGGAGCCATCGCCAACACGGAGATCATCCTGGAGGGCAACCCGAACGCCCGGGTGACCATGGTGGGCACCGCGGCGCCCTGGGTCCTCCACAACGACTCCCAGTACCTGGCGATGCGCCGGCAGTACGACGCCGAACTCGGCGGCAACGGACGTCTGGTCACCGTGCCCAACCAGCGGCTGGGCGCCGTCGAGACGGTCCGCACCCCGGACGGCGGCGTCCGGCTCAAGGCCCGCGACGTCGAAGGGGACGCCTACGTTGCCTGCCTCGGCCGGGTGGCCCGGCTGCCGCAGGCCGCCGACACCCTCGACGCCTGGGCCCGGCGGCAGGGCGGCCAGGTCAAGGGCGAGCTGCTCTTCGACAAGAGCGAGCAGTACCTCGGCTACCGGCTGCACTTCCAGGCGGGTGACCGGCAGCACACCGTCGACGTGACGGGGGCCGCCTCCCGGATGCTGCCCGGCAACGTCTTCAGCGAGAAGGACATGGCCAGGCTGGCCGTCGTCGACCGCAGGACGGCGCCGCCGGAGAGCGGCAACGTGGCGGCCGGCTTCATGGCCACCGCACTCCAGGGCTCCCACCTGGCCAAGCACCGCGCGGAGCAGTCCGGCAACGCGCCGGCGGCCAGGACCGGCACCACTCCCCCGGCCGCCGGAACGGGAAGCAACCCGGTCGCCGGCGCGGGCACCAACCCGGTCGCGGGCGCGGCCCGCCTCCAGTCCGGGCGCAGACCGTCCGGTCCGGGCACCGCGCCCGGGGCCGGGCCGGCCGCCGGTGGTCCGGCCACACCGCCCCGGCTTCCGAAACCGCCGCAGCCGGGCGGGGGCGGCGGACCCGCCCGGTGACGGCCGACGGCCGCGCCGCCCGGCGCATCCGCGTCCGGGGTACCTGACGACGAGCCAGCACGGAGGAACGGAAGATGCGCACCACGAGGACCGCACTGGCGGCCGCCCTGGCCGCGGTACTGCTCGCCGGGTGCGGCTCGGGCGACGACGGAGAGCGGGACGGCGCGGGGAAGGGACCGGACGGCGGCCACACCACGCCCCGGCTCTCCGTTCCCCCCGCCTTCGACGGGGGGAAGGGCTGGGACGAGGAAGCGGGCCGGGTGCCCTCGGACGCCGGAGCCGAGCCGGTCGTCGCGGTCGGCGGCACGGTCGCCCACGTCGAGCCCTCCGGCGACGGCTACACGGTCCGGGTCCGGGACGCGGCGACGGGCGAGGTGCGCTGGACCAGCGCCGCCTACCGGGTCCCGGCGACGGACCCGGACGCCCCGGGCGGCCCCGCCGCGCCCCGGCTGACCGCCGTACGCCAGGGTGACCGCACGTACCTGGCCGCGTGGGCGGTCGGCGAGCGGACCGACGGCGCCCTGAGCAAGGAGAAGGAGACCGTCCGGATCGGGGTCTACCCGCTGGACGCCTCCGGCGGCTCCGTCGCCCCGCTCCACGAGGTCCAGATCCCGGTGAACACGCAGGAGGGCTCGGTCCAGGCCCGGGACGGCGGCGCCGGGCTGCTGCTCTCCTGGCGGTCGGCCGGCGACCACCGGGCCGCCGTGGACCTGGGCACCGGCCGCGTGACGCGGTACGACGATGCCGCCGGGCTGATCCCCGACTGCGACTCGGCGATGTGCGCCGGCAGCACCGTGGTGGCCGTCACCCCCGACGGGCCCGTGGTGGGCGGCGCGTCGGGCGGTATCCGGGTGCCGGGCGGCTGGAGCGGTGAGGACATCGCGCCCGAGGGCGTCGAGACGGGCCGGACGTTCGTCAGCGGGGAGCAGAACGGCACCCTCGCCGGCGTCCGCGACGGCATGTTCGTCGCCCGCTGGCGGGCGGCCGGCTCTGCGGGCTCCTACGTGTGGTCGGCGCACGACCTGGCGAGCGGCCGGCTGCTGGCCAGCACCGTCTGCGACGACGACGGTCCGGACACCCCGAGCGCGCCGGTGGCCTCGCCGAACGGGACCCGGCTGGGCCTCGGCGCGGTCCTGTTCGACGTCCGGGCGGGCACGGGCCGGTGCCTGGCCGCCGAGGGCGACCGACCGGGCGTCACGGTCAGCGCCGTCGCCGACGACGGCACCGCGTACGGCACCACGGGCCCGGGGACGGGCGTGGTGGTGCCGAAGGGCACCGGGACGCCCGAGGCGCTGCCCGGGGACACCCTGGTGCCGGCGGCCGCGCTGGACAAGGGGGCGCTGTTCGTCCGGCGGGGGGACGACGACGCCCTGCTCCTGTCGGTGCGCCAGGCCCGCTGAGGCCGCCGCGCCTCACGCCGTGATGTCGCGGGTGGTGAACCGGGCCCAGGCCGCCGAGCCGAAGACCGCCGCGTAGAGGGCCTGGAGGCCCAGGTTCTTGACCAGGTCGTCCCAGTAGACCGGCTCCCGCATCAGGTCGGCGAAGGACAGCCAGTAGTGCGAGAAGAAGTACGGCTGGAGGGCGTCGAGCTGCGGGATCTGGTCGAGGATCTGGACGGTGATCAGCAGCCCCACCGTGGTCGCCATCGCCGCGATGCCGCTGCCCGTCAGGGTGGAGACGAACAGGCCGAGGGCCGCGACGCCGACGAGCGAGGCGGCCACCACCAGGGCGATCAGCAGCGCCCGCCCCAGGCCCTCGGCGTAGGTGATCCGGGTGCCGGAGATGGTGACCAGGTCGCCCACCGGGAACAGCAGCGCGCCGACCGCGAGCGCCGAGACCGCGACCACCAGGGTGGCGGCCAGGCAGAAGGCGAGGACCGTCGCGTACTTGGTGAGCAGCAGCCGGGAGCGGCCGGCCGGGGCGACCAGGAGGTAGCGGAGCGTGCCCGCGCTCGACTCGCCCGCGATCGCGTCGCCCGCGACGACGCCGATGGCCATCGGCAGGAAGAACGGGAGGGTCGCGGCGAGCGCGGTGAAGACCAGGAACAGCCCGTTGTTGCTGATCTGCGAGATGAACGCCGGTCCCTCGCCGCCACCGCCGCCGCCACCGAGCGAGGACCCGTCGCTCGTCTCGATCTTCACGGCGATGCCGACCAGGATCGGCACGGCGGCGAGCACGGCCAGCAGGGCGAGGGTGCGCCAGCGCCGGAACGTGATCAGCAGTTCGCTGCGGAGCAGCCCGAGCGACCACAGCGGGCTCGGGCGCCGCACGGCACCCGGGACCGCCACCGTACCGGGCGCGGTGGCCTCGGCCTCCCTCACCGGCTCGCCCCGCACGTCAGCCCGCGACATCGAATCCCTCTCCCGTCAGCGCCACGAACGCGTCCTCCAACGAGGCGCGTTCCAGGGCGAAGCCCCTGACCCGGACCCCGGCCGCGACCAGCGCCGCGTTCACCTCGGCGAGGTCGCGCTCCGGTGGCTCGGCCGTCACCCGGTCCCCGTCGACGACCACGTCGGACGCCCCCTGTTCCTTCAGCACCCGGGCCGCGTCGCCCGGGTCCGGCGTGGTCACCGCCAGCCGGCCGCGCGCCCCGGCCGACAGGTCGGCGACCGCGCCCTGGGTGATCAGCCGCCCCTGTGCCATCACGGCGGCGTGGGTGCACACCTGCTCGATCTCGTCCAGCAGGTGGGAGGAGAGGAAGACGGTGGTGCCGTCGGAGGCCAGTTCGCGCACGAGGGTGCGGATCTCGCGCATGCCCTGGGGGTCGAGGCCGTTGGTCGGCTCGTCCAGGACGAGCAGCCGGCGTGGCTGGAGCAGCGCCGCGGCGAGGCCGAGCCGCTGCTTCATGCCGAGTGAGTACGCCTTCGCCTTCTTGCCGCCGGCGGCCGCCAGGCCGACCCGGTCGAGCGCCGCGGCGACGCGTTCGCGCCGGGTGCGCGGGTCGGCGGTCGGGTCGGCGGCGTCGTAGCGCAGCAGGTTGTCCCGCCCGGTGAGGAAGCCGTACAGGGCCGGGCCCTCGATGAGGGCGCCGACCCGGGGCAGTACGGTGCGGGACGCCCGCGGCATGGGCAGGCCGAGGACCCGGGCGCTGCCCGAGGTGGGTTCGATCAGCCCCATCAGCATGCGGATGGTGGTGGTCTTGCCGGAGCCGTTGGGTCCGAGGAAGCCGAAGACGCTGCCCGCCGGGACGGTCAGGTCCAGACCGTCGACGGCGAGTTGCCCGCCGCGGTAGCGCTTGGTGAGCCCGCGGGTGGCGATGACGGCGCCGTCCGCACTCTCCCCCCGGTCCGGCTCCCGGCCCGGGCGCTCCGGCTCCATGGCGGACGGTTCGGCCATCGGCTCCCTCGTTTCCCTCGCTTCGTCCTCCGCACGCTACGCGTGGTCGTGCCGCGTACGTCCTACCGCGCGGCCTCGGCCGCCTTCACCAGCGCGTCCTTGGTGACCGCACCGGCGTAGACCTTGCCGTCGTCCGTGATCAGGGCGTTGACGAGGCGGGTCTTGAAAACCGTGCCCGAGCCGAAGTCGCCCTTGACCTGGTCGCCGAAGGAGCCGAGGAAGCCGCCGAGAGCGCCGAGGTCGCCGTCCGGTGATGCCGTGGGCAGGCCGCCCCGGGCGCCGGTGTCGAAGGTGGCGATCGCGTTCCAGCCCTCGCCGATGACCTCGAGGCCGTCCAGCCCCTCGGCGGGCCCGCCCTCGGCCGGGCGCCCGTGCTCGGGAGCCTCGGCGCTCGCGTCGCCCTCGGTGACCTTCGCCCCCGCGGGCGGCGTGAAGTCGAACGTCGACGCGTCCGGCTTGGCGAAGCTGACCTCGGTGAAGCCCACGTCCACCACGGCGGCGCCGCCGCTCGCCGGAGTCAGCGTGAACTTCAGCGGCGTGCCGGTCTCGGCGTCCACGGCCACGGTGATCGCACCGACCGTGGAACCGTCCTGCTTGGGCTCGACGACCAGGCGGTACGCGTCCCGGCCGGCCACCTGGGCGGTGCCGCCGACGGTCACGGAGGTGGTGTCGTCGACCGCCTTGAGCGCCTGCTCGGCGAAGTCCTTCGGCGTGGCCGGCACGTCCTTCTCCGGCGCGTCCTTCTCCGGCCGCCCGTCGCCGCCGGAGGCGGTGGAGTGGTAGACCTCGTTTGACTCGCTGTCGTAGCCCCAGAGGTCGTCGCCGTTGTGGATCAGGCTGTACTCGGCGGCGTTCTCCAGCAGGGAGAGCTTCTGCCGGTCGGGACCGTCGGCCGCGACACGGAGCGTGTGACTGCCGGACACCAGCTCGGTGAGCTTGGCCGACGGGTCGGCGGCGGATCCCTCGCCGTCCCCGCCCGCGCCCGGACCTGCGGACATGCCGGACATCAAGCCGCTCTCCAGCCCGCCGAGGTCCGGCAGCCCCAGATCCGTGTTGATCCGCACCGTGCCCGACATCTGCTGGACGTCCGACTTGGCGATCTTCTCGATGAGCTGCTCCGCCGTGACCTTCGGCAGGTCGGGGTCCCCGGAGTCGGCGAGCGCGGGAACCAGCCCGATCGTCGCGGCCGCCACTCCCATCACCGCGACCGGGACGACGTACCGCGCGGCCTTGCGCCGCCCGGCGCGCAGCTCCTCGCCCTCCCCGGCGGTCCTGTTGTCGTCGGAATCGATCGGTGCCATGTGTGCCCTACCTCCGTCGTCGGCGGCGGCTGTCTCGCGACCTCGCACGTGTTCACCCGTGAGCCGCCATTCTCACCCGAATCGGTGAGGATTGGTGTGTGTCCGTAGTGTCCATCTGACCAAATCACCGGAGCACAGGCGTCAGACCGCGGACTCAACTCCGCCTACTCCTGCGGGATGACACGGAGGGGCGACGGCTCCCCCGGCCCGTAGGGGCCCGCGTACGGCACCCGGCGGACGGCACGTGTCAGTCGGGGCAGGGCGGACGGCCGTGAGACGCGGGGCAGGGCGGACGGCCGTGAGACGCGGGCGGGGCGGACGGCCGTGAGACGCGGGGCAGGGCGGCGGTCACCCGGCGCGGTGCACCACCGCGTCGCACAGCTCCACCAGCGCGGCCTTCGCGTCGCACTCCCGCAGCGGGGCCAGCGCGGCCCGGGCCTCCTTGGCGTACCGGACCGTGTCCGCACGCGCCTGCTCCAGCGCGGGGTGGGCGCGCAGCAGACGCAGCGCCTCGGCGTGCCGCGCGTCGTCGCTCAGGTCGGAGTCGAGCAGCTCGCACAGCGCGAGGTCCTCGGCGAGCCCGAGCCGGGCCGCCCGCTCGCGCAGCCGCAGCACGGGCAGGGTGGGGATGCCCTCGCGCAGGTCCGTGCCGGGCGTCTTGCCGGACTCGTCGGAGTCGGAGGCGATGTCCAGGACGTCGTCCGCGAGCTGGAAGGCGACGCCGAGCCGCTCGCCGTACTGGGTGAGCACGTCGACCACCGTCTCGTCGGCGCCGGACATCATCGCGCCGAACCGGCAGGAGACCGCCACCAGCGAGCCCGTCTTGCCGCCCAGCACGTCCAGGTAGTGGTCGACGGGGTCGCGGCCGTCCTGCGGGCCGGCGGTCTCCAGGATCTGGCCGGTGACCAGCCGCTCGAACGCGAGGGCCTGGACGCGGACCGCCTCGGGGCCGAGGTCGGCCAGGATCTGCGAGGCGCGGGCGAAGAGGAAGTCGCCGGTGAGGACCGCGACCGAGTTGCCCCAGCGAGTGTTGGCGCTGGGCACCCCGCGCCGCACGGCGGCCTCGTCCATCACGTCGTCGTGGTACAGCGTGGCGAGGTGGGTCAGCTCCACGACCACGGCCGAGGGCACGATTCCGGGGGCGTAGGGGTCGCCGAACTGGGCCGAGAGCATCACCAGCAGCGGCCGGAACCGTTTCCCGCCGGCCCGCACCAGGTGCTGGGCGGCCTCCGTGATGAACGGCACCTCGCTTTTGGTTGCCTCAAGCAACCCTTCCTCGACAGCAACCAATCCGGCCTGGACATCGGCTTCCAGAGCCTGGTCCCGCACGCTCAGCCCGAACGGCCCGACGACGGTCACGAGGGGTCTCCTGTCTGCTGGTGTCTACTGGCGATTACCTGGTTTGTCGATAGGTCGCTGCCACCACTCAAGTCAGCGTATCCGGTCACGTTTCGATCACCGCTAGCGCCCACCGTTACAGGCCGGTCGGTATCAGATCATGAACGGTATGTTTTTGATCAGGTGATATGAGCAGATTTTGATCGATATCGCCAGAGGGTGAACCGGGCCCCGGAGGGCGAGCGGGCCGGAAGCCGCCGTCCAAGATCCCACCACTCCTCACAACGGCCCGCACTTCGAGAACGTCACCCGATCGGCGCGCACGCCCGTCCCGCAGGCCGGAGGCGCCCGTCGCGCCGACCCGCCCCGCCGGCCCCGCCTCGCAGGCCACCCTTCCCCGCTTCCCCCTCACCCTCCCTCGACACCCGAAGCCGTCCCGATCGAGGGCCGGTTGGCTAACGATTGAGGCTAATGCCCGTTTTGCCGTGCTTGTTGAGGCCAGTGAGTTGGCTCACTCGGACCGCCCCGCGGGCAACCTCGCCGGAACCTGTGCCCTCCCTTTGCCCCGCAGGCCAGTTGAGGGTTGGCGGCCGCAAAGGATCAAGAGCCACAAACACCCCAGACCAAGGTCAACAGGCGCGTTGGGTGATTCCTGCACTTGTTCCGGACATGTGCTCTCGCATACGTTCCCGGCCTGTCGGGCGGACGCCGAATCCTGCCACCGCCCGTCGCACAGTCATCCACCCAACACACTCGCCGGCAGGAGCGGGGGACCCAGGTAAGTCGCCGCACCGGTCACCACCGGAGCGGCTAGGGGTGAAGCCGTACCCGTCAGGGCACGGCCGGGCACCTCCCCGCCCGAACCCGACAGCTCACCTCGTAGGCGTAAGGAGAGGGACACAGCATGTCTGCCAACGGTCAGATCCGTCACGCCTTCACCGGCCGCCTCGCCCGCAAGCTCGCCGTGGCCGGCACCGGTGCCGCGGTGCTCGCGCTGCCGCTCATCGGCGCCACCACCGCCTCCGCGGCCACCCCGGCCGCCGCCACGACCGCCACCACGGCGGCGACGACGTACCCGAACAACCTCGACGGCTGGATCCGCGAGTCGCTCGACATCATGGCCCAGCACGGCATCCCCGGGACCTACGACGGCATTTACCGCAACATCATGCGGGAGTCCTCCGGCAACCCGAACGCCATCAACAACTGGGACATCAACGCCATCAACGGCACCCCGTCCAAGGGCCTGCTCCAGGTGATCGACCCGACCTTCCAGGCGTACCACGTTCCCGGCACCTCCTGGGACCCGTACGACCCGGTCGCCAACATCACCGCCGCCTGCAACTACGCGGCCGACCGCTACGGCTCGATGGACAACGTCTTCAGCGCGTACTGAGCCGCACCGCGCCACCAGAACGGCGCGCACCAAGGCGGGGCGCCCCTAGACGGCGCGCCCCTGAGACGCAGGGAAGATCCGCTCGAGGACGACGGCCACGCCGTCGTCCTCGTTCGTCGCGGTGACCTCGTCGGCCACCGCCTTGAGTTCGGGGTGGGCTCCGGACATGGCGACGCCGTGGGCCGCCCACTGGAACATGGGGATGTCGTTGGGCATGTCCCCGAAGGCGATCGTGTGGCGCCGCCGCAGGCCCAGGTGCTCGGCGGCCAGCGCCAGGCCGGTCGCCTTCGTGATGCCGCACGGCTGGAGTTCCACCGTGCCCGGCCCCGACATGGTGACCGTCGCGAGGGAACCGACCACCGCACGCGCCGTCGCCGCCAACTCGTCGTCCGTCAGCTCGGGATGGCGCAGCAGCACCTTGGTGATCGGCGTGCGCCACAACTCCTCGCGCCGTTCGACGCGCACCGCGGGCAGGGCGGGGTGGGGCATCAGATAGCCCGGCTCGATGAGCGTCAGCCCGTCGACACCGTCCTGGTCGACGGCGGCGTGCACCTGGCCCACCTCGGCCTCGATCTTGCCGAGCGCGGTCTCGGCCAGCTCCCGGTCCAGGGTGACCGACCACAGCATGCGGTGCGCGCCCGCGTCGTACACCTGCGCGCCCTGTCCGCACACCGCGAGCCCCGTGCAGCCGAGGCGGTCGAGCAGAGAGCGCACCCGGGGGGCCGGCCGTCCCGTCACCACCAGGTGCCGCGCCCCCGCCGCCTCGGCCCGCGCCAGCGCGGCCAGCGACCGTTCGGAGACGGTGTCGTCGCCGCGGAGCAGCGTGCCGTCCAGGTCGGTGGCGACGAGTGAATATGCGGTGCGGTCCATGATCAGAGAATACGGACACCGCACCCGTCCGACTCACCCGCGACCGCTTCCGAACGAGGACGTAGCGAGTGCGTTCGGACCCGGCCGCGGATGCACACCGACGCCCGATCGTGCTCACTACCTGATAGATCATCAGCCGAGGCCGGTCCGGGCCCCGTGCACCGGTCGACGACGGCACGACCTGCCGGACGCCGCCTTTGGCCGCACTGCCCAAGACCGGTGGGTCACCCGTAACGTGGCCCGCACGGCACACAGCGCGCACGGCGCACATGGCGAGCACGAAAGCGAGGCAGCACCCGATGCCCCCCTTCGATGTCCCCGAGGGCGACCCCTTCGGCCCGCACAACCTTCCGTACGGCGTGTTCTCGATCCCCGGCTCACAGGAGCGGACGGAACCGACGGTGGGCGTCCGGCTCGGCGACCACGTCCTCGACGCGGGCGCGGCGGCCCACGCGCTCGGCTCGCCGTACGCGTCCCTGCTCGCGCGGCCCACCCTCAACCCGCTGCTGGCCGCCGGGCGTACCGCCTGGTCGGACGTGCGGCGGGCGCTGACGGCGTGGGTGACGGTCCCCTCCCACCGCGAGGCCCTCGAACCCTTCTTCCACCCGCTGTCGTCGGTGACCCTGCACCTGCCCTTCGAGGTCGCCGACTACGTCGACTTCTACGCCTCCGAGAACCACGCCCGCAACGTCGGCCAGATCTTCCGTCCCGACGCCGCCGACTCCCTCACCCCGAACTGGAAACACCTGCCGATCGGCTACCACGGCCGCTCCGGCACGGTCGTCGTCTCCGGCACGGACGTCGTACGCCCGTCAGGGCAGCGCAAGGCCCCGGCCGACGCCGCTCCGGTCTTCGGCCCGTCCGTCCGTCTCGACATCGAGGCCGAGGTCGGCTTCGTGGTGGGCGCGCCGTCCGCACTGGGCAGCCCGGTGGGGCTGGGCGACTTCCGCGAGCACGTCTTCGGGCTCTGCCTGCTCAACGACTGGTCGGCGCGGGACATCCAGGCCTGGGAATACGTCCCGCTCGGCCCGTTCCTCGGCAAGTCCTTCGCCACGTCCGTGTCGGCGTGGATCACGCCGCTGGACGCTCTGGAGGAGGCCCGGGTGGCGCCGCCCGAGCGTACGCACCAGTTGCTGCCCTACCTGGACGACACGAACGACGACCAGGACGGCCCCGGCGGGTACGACCTGCGGATCTCCGTCGCCGTCAACGGGCACGTCGTCTCCGAGCCCCCGTTCTCCACCATGTACTGGACGGCCGCCCAGCAGTTGGCCCACATGACGGTCAACGGTGCCTCGCTGCGCACCGGCGACCTCTACGGCTCGGGCACGGTGAGCGGGCCCACCGAACGGGAGCGGGGATCGCTGCTGGAACTGACCTGGAACGGCCGCGACCCGCTGGAACTCCCCGACGGCAAAAGGACGTTCCTGGAGGACGGCGACGTGGTGACCCTGTCGGCCTGGGCTCCGGGGCCGGACGGCGTCCGGGTGGGGCTGGGCGAGGTCACCGGACGGGTGGTCGGGCGGGAGGCCTGACGGACGTCCGGCCGGGAGGCCTGACCGGCGTCCGACGGGGCTCTCCCTCTCCGTGCGCCCGCACGTGCCCGCACGGCCTGCGCCCGGATTCCGCATCCGGTGCCCGCCGACACCTGACTCACACCGCCCGGCCCCGTCATACTGGCGTCGGGCGGTGTGCGCCCGGGGTCCGGAACGACCCGGGCCCGGCACCACCCGACTCAGCACAGCACAGCCCCTGTACAGCCAGAGCCGCCCATCCTTCGACCAGGATCCGGAGCCAGTGGCATGACCGTCTGCCTGCTCCTGCTGTTCGTCGTCGCCGTGACCGCCGCGGTGCCGGTGCCCCGCGCGCTGACCCGCTCCGCGTGGCCCGAGCGGGATCCCGTGGTCGCGCTGTGGGTGTGGCAGTGCCTGGTCGCCACCGTGCTGCTGTGCTGCCTGACGGCTCTCGTCCTCGGCGCCACCGCCGTCTTCGGCACCGTGCGCGCCCAGCTCTTCGCTCCGGCGCCGCCCGCGGTGACCGCGGCGTACAACCTCTCCGCCGGACCGGTCTGGGCGGCCGTCCTCACCCTCCTTCTGGCGGGCGGTGCCGCCTGGACGACCGCGATGCTCGCCCGCGAACTGGTCGAGGCCCGCCGACGGCGCGCCCGCTCACGCGCCCACCTGCGCGAGCGCGCCCCCGACCTGCCCGCCGGGCTCCCCGCCGCCCGCGGTCCCCTGCTGGTCCTGGAGGACGAGTACCCGGACGCCTGGTGGATGCCCGGCAACCCGCCGCAGCTGATCGTCACCACCGGCGCCCTGCACCGGCTCACCGACCATCAGCTGGACGCCGTCCTGACCCACGAGCGCGGCCACGCCCGGGCCCGCCACGACTGGCTGCTGCACCTGTCCACCGCCCTGGCCACCGGGTTCCCCAGCGTGCCGCTCTTCACCCACTTCTGCGACCAGACCCACCGCCTGGTCGAGCTCTCGGCCGACGACACCGCCTCCCGCCGCTGCGGCCATCTGACCACCGCCCTGGCCCTGATCGAGCTGAACCAGCACCGCGGCGTCCTCTCCTGCGCGTCCAGCCACCGCCTGCTCGGTGAACGGGTCGACCGCCTCCTGGAGCCCCGGCCCCGCCTGCCCCGCCGCCACCGCGCGCTGACCACGGCGACTGCGGCCCTGGTCCCCCTTCTTCCTCTCCTGATCACCTTCGCCCCGGGGCTGACGGCCCTGGCCTAGACACATTCGCGGCCGCCGCGCCCCACCCGCCGCGCGCGCCCCCTGCCCGGCGAGGGCGCCCCGCGAGCAGCGGTGGCAGATCTTCCCCGTTCAGCGAAAAAGCCCAGCTCAGCACCGTCACCGGCGGAGTTCCAGGTGGCGCAACATTGCGGCAACACCACTGTCGGCACCGCCTCTGTATGGTTCCAGCCATGCCGCCCACCGACCGCTTCCGAGACCACGCCGGCCAGGGCGCGACCACCGTCACCGCCCACCGCACGCGGCGTCGGCTGCGCGCGGACCGGGCCCGTCAACTGGCCGACCTGCTCCGCTGTCAGCTCCTCGGTGACGCCTTCCCCGGCGGCGCGCTGCCCCACGAGGACACCCTCGCCGCCGACTACGACACCACCCGCAACACCGTCCGTCAGGCGCTCGACCTGCTGCGCGCCGAAGGCCTCGTGGCACGTCAGCCCGGGATCGGCACCGTGGTCGTGGCCCGCAAGTACGCCCACGGGCTCGACCGGCTGATGGGCCTCGCGGAAACCCTGCACGAACACGGCCGCGTCACCAACGAGGTCCGCACGGCCGTCCCCGTCCCGGCCCCCGCCCCGGTCGCCGAACGCCTCCGCGTCCCGTCCGGCGCCGACGTGCTCTACATCGAGCGCCTGCGCCGCCTGAACGGCGTCCCCCTCTCCCTGGACCTCACCTACCTCCCCCTCGACATCGGCACCGCCCTGCTCGGCGCCGACCTGGAGAACACCGACGTCTTCCGCCTCCTGGAGACCGTCACCGGCCGGCCACTCGGCCACGCCGGGATCACCCTGGAGGCCGTCACCGCCGACGCGCACTCCGCCGCCGTACTGGAGGCCCCGCGCGGCGCGGCGGTCCTCATGCTCGAACGGCTCACCCACCTCGCCGACGGCCGCCCGGTCGACCTGGAGTTCATCCGCTTCCGCGGCGACCGCATCACGATGAGCGGCCTGCTGCACCGGTCCCTGTGACCCGCTGACCCCCTTTCGCGCACCCTCCCTGGAGACAGCCATGCCCTTGGCGCCCCAGCGGGCCGACGTGCCCGTGACCATCGACGAGTCGAAGTGCATCGAAGGCTGCACGCTCTGCGTGGACATGTGCCCCCTGGACTCCCTGGCCATCGACGAGCGCAACGGCAAGGCGTACATGCACGTCGACGAGTGCTGGTACTGCGGCCCGTGCGCCGCCCGCTGCCCCACCGGGGCGGTCACGGTCAACATGCCCTACCTGCTCCGGTGAGAGGCCGACTCCCCATGAAACCCCGACGCACCGCGCTTCCCGTCACTCCTGCCGCGGCAGCGGCCGCCCTGGTCCTGCTCCTCCCCCTCACCGCGTGCGGCGGCGACGCGACGGCCGGCGGGAACGGCTCCACGGTCACCGTGACGGTCGGCTACCAGTCCAGGACGATCAACACGGTCACCGCCGGCACCCTCCTGCGCTCCCTCGGCTACTTCGAGAAGCAGCTCGACTCCCTCGGCGACGGCGTCACCTACAAGGTCGAATGGCAGGACTACGCGACCGGCGCGCCCATCACCGCCCAGATGACCGCCGGGAAGATCGACATCGGTTCGATGGGCGACTTCCCCCTGCTCATCAACGCTGCCCGCGGCAAGCAGCTCGGCAAGCCGACCCGCCTGGTCTCGGTCACCGGCTACAACCTCCGCGGCGGCCTCAACACCATCGTCGTCGCCCCCGGTTCCTCCCTCACTTCCCTGAAGGACCTCAAGGGCAGGAAGGTCTCGACGAGCGTCGGCTCGGCCGCCGACGGCACCCTCGTACGCGCCCTGCAACGTGCCGGCCTCGACCCCGCGAAGGACATCGAGAAGCTCAACCAGCAGCCCGCGGTGGGCGCCTCGGCGCTGGACGCGGGAAGCACGGACGCCCTGTCGCAGTTCGTCGCCTGGCCCGGCCTGCTCGCCCACCAGGGCAAGGCGAAGGTCCTGTACGACGGAGCGCGGCTGAACCTGCCCACCTTCCACGGCGTCACCGCCGTCGAGGACTTCGCGAAGAAGCGCCCCGCCGTC
Organism: Streptomyces sp. CCM_MD2014; assembly: GCF_000772045.1. GTDB lineage: Bacteria > Actinomycetota > Actinomycetes > Streptomycetales > Streptomycetaceae > Streptomyces > Streptomyces salinarius. Next base: position 3,715,976 of record NZ_CP009754.1, read on the forward strand.
CTGGAGGCGTTCCTGAAGGCCCAGGCACAGGCGACCGGCTATCTGAGGGACCGTCCCGTGGATGCCGCCGAGAAGGTCGCGAAGGCCACCGGTCTGCCCGCCGAGGCCGTCTACCTCTACAACGGCGCCCAGGGCATCGCCACCTTCGACCCCGCGGTCAAGCCACAGCTGGTCGCGGCCCTCAAAGAGGACGTCTCGATCCTCAAGGACGCGAAACTCACCGGCGACGTGGACGTGGACGCCTTCGTCGACGACCGGTACGTGAAGAAGGCCCTCGGCCCGGCCGAGTACGCCGAGCGGCTCGCCGCCGCGCCCCCGAAGCCGGCCGGTGAGGTCTGGCCGGAGGGCGCGCGCAAGACGCTGACCTTCTCCTCCCCCACAGCGCTGCTGCGGCACGTCGCCGGACACCGCGACGAGGTCCGCGCCGCCTACGTCCCCGACACCACCACCGGCACCCCGTGGTTCGCCGACCAGGCGGTGTGGGTGGCCGACGGCACGGCCCTGCTGCCGTTCGTCGCGTCGGAGACCGCACGGGCGTACGTCGCCGGGCACGGCGGAGCACGCGTCGTCACGTACGACGAGGCACTGGAGCGTGCCGCGTGACCCGCCCCGTCCGGTATGCGCTGCGGCTCGTCTCGCTCGCCGTCGCGCTCGGTCTGTGGCAGCTGCTGACCAGCCGGGACATCGACGTGTGGCTGCGCTTCTCGCAGTTCCCCACCGTCACCGACGTGGCCCGCACCTTCGCCGACCGGCTGGCGGGGCCCGACTACTGGACCGACCTCACCGACAGCCTGACCCGCATCCTCAGCGGCTTCCTGCTCGCGGCCGTCCTGGGCGTGGCCACGGGCGTGCTCGTGGCGCGCTCCCGGCTCGCCGAGGACCTGCTGGGCCCGGTCCTCGAAGTGGTCCGGCCCATTCCCGCCATCGCCCTCGTCCCCGTGGCGATCCTCCTCTTCCCCTCCAACGAGCAGGGCATCGTCTTCATCACCTGCGCCGCCGCCTTCTTCCCCGTCCTGGTCTCCACCCGGCACGCGGTACGGGCACTGGCCCCCGTGTGGGAGGAGGCGGTCCGCACCATGGGCGGCGGCCGGTGGCGGGTGCTCGGCTCGGTGGTCCTGCCGGGCGCGCTGCCCGGTGTGTTCGGCGGTCTGTCGGTCGGCATCGGCGTCTCGTGGATCTGTGTGATCTCCGCCGAGATGATCTCCGGCCAGTACGGCGTGGGCTACCGCACCTGGCAGGACTACACGGTCGTCGACTACCCGGGCGTCTTCGTCGGCATGGTCACCATCGGCGCGCTCGGCTGGCTGACCTCCACGACCGTGGAACTGCTGGGCCGCCGTCTGACCCACTGGCTGCCGCGCACGTCGTACGTCCCCACCGCCGCCCGTCCGAAGCCCGCGCGGGCAGCCGGTGCGGCGGTGTCGCCCGCCGGCGCCGCCGTGCCCGAGGACACCCGCGCCCAGCCCGAGGAGGCACGCGATGAGCACCTCGTCCGCGACTGAGACCAGGACCACGGGAGGCTCCGGGGCGTCTCCCCGCGGCACCCGGCTCACCCTGCGCGGCGCCACCCTGGGCCGGCCGGACGCCGCCGCGGTGAGCGACGTGGACCTCGACGTCGCCCCGGGCGAGATCCTCACGGTGGTCGGCCCCTCGGGCTGCGGCAAGTCGACGCTGCTGCGCACGCTGGCCGGTCTGCTGCCGCCGCTGGCCGGAACGGCGGAACAGGACGGGCATCCGATCGAAGGTCCGGGCGCGGACCGGGCCCTGGTCTTCCAGGAGGACGCCCTCCTGCCCTGGCGCACCTTGCGTGCCAACGTCGAACTGCCCCTCGCCGTCCAGGGCCTGCCCCGCACCGAACGCCGGTCGCAGGCGACGGCCTGGCTGGAGCGGGTCGGACTCGCCGCGCAGGCCGGACAGTTGCCGCACCGGGTCTCCGGGGGACAGCGCCAGCGCGCCCAGCTGGCCCGTGCGCTGGCCGGGCGTCCCCGCGCCGTCCTGATGGACGAACCCTTCGGTGCCCTCGACGCCCAGACCCGCACCGGCATGCAGAACCTGTTGGTGGAGGTACTGCGCGGTACGGGAGCCACCGTCGTCTTCGTCACCCACGACGTGGACGAGGCCCTGTTCCTCGGCGACCGCGTCGCCCTGCTCGGTGCCGGCCGCGCCACCGCCGTCCGCGCCGTGCCCCGCCCCCGGGACCGCACCGCGTACGGCGACCCCGCGCACGTGGCGCTGCGGCGCGACGTCCTCACATCCCTCGGCACCTGAAAGGCCCCCTGGTGGAGATTCCCGCCCTCACCGACGCCGAAGAACTCTCCTGCGACGTCCTCGTCGTCGGCGGCGGCACCGCCGGCACCATGGCCGCGCTGACCGCCGCCGAGCACGGCGCGAACGTACTGCTGCTGGAGAAGGCCCACGTCCGCCACTCCGGCGCCCTCGCCATGGGCATGGACGGCGTGAACAACGCCGTCGTCCCGGGCCGCGCCGAACCCGACGACTACGTCGCCGAGATCACCCGCGCCAACGACGGCATCGTCGACCAGTCCACCGTCCGCCAGACCGCCACCCGCGGCTTCGCCATGGTCCAGCGGCTGGAGTCGTACGGGGTCAAGTTCGAGAAGGACGAGCACGGCGACTACGCGGTCCGCCAGGTGCACCGGTCCGGTTCCTACGTGCTGCCGATGCCGGAGGGCAAAGACGTCAAGAAGGTCCTGTACCGGCAGCTGCGGCGGCGCGAGATGCGGGAGCGGATCCGCATCGAGAACCGCGTCATGCCGGTGCGGATCCTGACGGCCGGGGGCCGGGCGGTGGGCGCGGCCGGCTTCAACACCCGCACCGGACGGTTCGTGACCGTCCGCGCGGGCGCGGTGGTCCTCGCCACCGGCGCCGCCGGCCGGCTCGGGCTGCCCGCCTCCGGCTACCTCTACGGCACCTACGAGAACCCCACCAACGCCGGTGACGGCTACGCCATGGCCTACCACGCGGGCGCCGAACTGACCGGCATCGAGTGCTTCCAGATCAACCCGTTGATCAAGGACTACAACGGACCGGCCTGCGCCTACGTCGCCAACCCCTTCGGCGGCTACCAGGTCAACCGGCACGGTGAGCGCTTCGTCGACTCCGACTACTGGTCGGGCCAGATGATGGCCGAGTTCGCGGCGGAGGTCGCCAGCGACCGCGGTCCGGTGTACCTGAAGCTCAGCCACCTCCCGGAGGAGTCCGTCTCCGCCCTGGAGTCGATCCTGCACTCGACCGAACGCCCGACGCGCGGCACCTTCCACGCGGGCCGCGGGCACGACTACCGCACCCACGACGTCGAGATGCACATCTCGGAGATCGGTCTGTGCGGCGGTCACTCCGCCTCGGGCGTCCGTGTCGACGACCACGCCCGCACCACCGTGCCCCGCCTCTACGCGGCCGGCGACCTGGCCTGCGTACCGCACAACTACATGATCGGCGCGTTCGTCTTCGGCGACCTGGCGGGCGCGGACGCCGCCCAGTACACGGCCTACGCGGGTCAGCTGCCGCCGGAACAGCTGCGCGAGGCGCACGAGCTGGTCTACCGCCCGCTGCGCAACCCCGACGGCCCCCCGCAGCCCCAGGTCGAGTACAAGCTGCGGCGCTTCGTCAACGACTACGTGGCCCCGCCGAAGTCCGGCGCCCGGCTGTCGCTGGCGCTGGAGTCCTTCGAGCGGATGCGCGCGGACATCGCGGCCATGGGCGCCCGCACCCCGCACGAACTGATGCGGTGCGCCGAGGTCACCTTCATCCGCGACTGCGCGGAGATGGCCGCCCGGGCCTCCCTGGCCCGCACGGAGTCCCGCTGGGGCCTCTACCACGAGCGCGTCGACATCCCCGAGCGCGACGACGCCTCCTGGTTCCACCACCTCGATCTCCACAAGTCCCCCTCCGGTGCGATGGAGTTCACGGCACGTCCCGTGGCTCCCTATCTGGTGCCGGTCGACGAGTTCACGCCGGTCGGCGGCCCCTCCCGGCACCTCGGCGAGGTGCACCCGGAGCAGGTCGCGACGGCCGGGGACCGTGACACCGCGCCCCTCGCCGGCGGAGCCCACCCGACGGCCCCGGCGGTCGCCGCGCCCCCTGAGCCCGGCGCCGTCGGCTCCCCCAGGCTCCTCGAGCTGCTCGCGCTGGCCGAGGACGAGCCCGAACTCCCCGCCCTCCGCCCCTACCTCTCCGATCCCGAGCCGGCCGTCCGGCGCACGGCGGTCGCCGTGCTCACCGAGACCGTCCCGGCCGGTACCGGTCCGGCGCTCGCCGCCGCCCTGTCCGACGCCGACGGCGAGGTGCGCGCCGCCGCGGCCGCGTCCCTGCGTGAACTGGCCGAGACCCTGACGCCCGAGGCCGCCCTGCGCGGCCTCCTCGGCGAGGCCCTGGCCCAGACCGACCCCGTCGTCCGCGCCACCGCCCTCGACCTGCTGCGCGTCCTGCGGCTGGGCAGCACCGGCACGTTCGCCACGGCCCTTGGCGATCCCGACGCCCCGGTGCGCATCGAGGCGGTGCGCGGGCTGGTCTCCCTGGACGCCGCGGAGTCGCTCTCCCCGGCCGCCGGGGATCCCTCCCGGGAGGTGCGGGTCGCGGTCGCCAAGGCGCTCGGGACCCTGCGGGCGACGCCCCGGGCCGGCGGTGCCCTGGACCGGCTCACCGAGGATCCCGACGTCCTGGTCCGCGGCGCCGCCCTGGCGGCGCTGGCGGACACGGGCTGCCCCGCACGCCTTGCGGTCCGTGCGGTCACCGCGCTGTCCGACCCCGCCTGGCAGGTGCGGGCGGGCGCGGCCACCGCGCTGTCCGCCGCCGACGCCGACCGCGCGGTCCCCGTCCTCGCCAAGGCCCTCGCCGACCGTAACGCCGACGTCCGCAAGGCCGCCGTCCTCGCCCTGACCCGGCACACGGCCGCGACCGAGGACGCCCGTACGGCGCTGGCGACCGTCACCGGCGACACGGACGCCGACGTCAGGGCGTACGCGGCCCGGGCGCTGTAGTCCCGGGGACGGGCACCGGAGACTCCCCGGGCGAGTCCCTATATCCAGTCCTCCGGCTCGTGGTCGGGCCAGTCGTCCGCACCGTCGTACGCACGGGAGCCGGTGCCCGATCCGTCCGCCGGGGCCGGCTCGTGCGCCGGGGCGGGCGTGGGCGCCGGGGCGGAGTCCGGTCCCTCCAGCCCGGCCAGCACGCCGACCACGCCTTCCCCGTACGTCGCCAGCTTCTTCTCACCCACCCCGCTGATGCCGCCGAGCTGCGCCACCGAGGTGGGCCAGACGGTGGCGATCTCCCGGAGGGTGGCGTCGTGGAAGATGACGTACGCCGGGACGCCCTGCTCGCGGGCCTGTTCCGCACGCCAGGCACGCAGCGCCTCGAAGGCGGGGACCAGCTCCGCGGGCAGCTCGGCCGCGGCCGCCTTCGCCTTGCGCTCCCCTCGTCCGCCACCCGCCGACCTGGCCGCGGCGGGCTTCTTCGGCTCCTTGCGCAGCGGCACCTCCCGCTCCCGCCGCAGGACCTCGCCGCTGGCCTCGGTCAGCACGAGCGTGCCGTACTCCCCCTCGACCGCGAGCAGGCCCTGGGCCAGCAGCTGCCGGGCGACGCCCCGCCACTCGCCCTCGGTCAGCTCCTCGCCGATGCCGAACACGGAGAGCTGGTCGTGGTCGAACTGGATCACCTTGGCGGTGCGCTTGCCCAGCAGGATGTCGATGATCTGCCCGGCGCCGAACTTCTGCCCGCGCTCGCGCTTCAGCCGCACCACCGTCGACAGCACCTTCTGCGCCGCCACCGTGCCGTCCCAGGTCTCGGGCGGGGTCAGGCAGGTGTCGCAGTTGCCGCAGCCGGCCCCGTCCGGCTCCTGTCCGAAGTAGGCGAGGAGCTGGCCGCGACGGCAGCGGGCGGTCTCGCACAGGGCGAGCATGGCGTCCAGGTGGGACTGGGCGCGGCGGCGGAAGACCTCGTCGCCCTCGCCGGACTGGATCAGCTTGCGCTGCTGTATGACGTCGTTGAGGCCGTACGCCATCCATGCCGTGGAGGGCAGGCCGTCCCGCCCCGCGCGGCCGGTCTCCTGGTAGTAGCCCTCGACCGACTTGGGCAGGTCCAGGTGGGCGACGAACCGCACGTCCGGCTTGTCGATGCCCATGCCGAAGGCGATGGTCGCCACGACCACCAGGCCCTCCTCGCGCAGGAACCTCGACTGGTGCGCGGCGCGGGTCCCCGCGTCCAGGCCCGCGTGGTACGGCACCGCCTCGACCCCGTTGCGCGAGAGGAACTCGGCGGTCTTCTCGACCGAGTTGCGCGAGAGGCAGTACACGATGCCGGCGTCCCCGGGGTGCTCCTGCCGCAGGAAGCTCAGGAGCTGCTTCTTGGGGTCGGACTTCGGCACGATCCGGTACTGGATGTTGGGCCGGTCGAAGCTGGCCACGAAGTGGCGCGCCGCCGGCATGTCCAGCCGCTCGGTGATCTCGCGGTGGGTGGCGTCGGTGGCCGTCGCCGTGAGCGCGAGGCGGGGCACGTCCGGCCAGCGCTCGCCGAGCAGGGACAGGGCGAGGTAGTCGGGCCGGAAGTCGTGGCCCCACTGCGACACGCAGTGCGCCTCGTCGATGGCGAAGAGGGAGATCTTGCCGCGGGAGAGCAGGTCGAGGGTGCTGTCCAGGCGCAGCCGCTCGGGCGCCAGGTACAGCAGGTCCAGCTCGCCGGCGAGGAACTCGGCCTCGGTCACGCGCCGCTCGTCGAAGTCCTGCGTGGAGTTCATGAACCCGGCCCGCACGCCGAGCGCCCGCAGCGCGTCGACCTGGTCCTGCATCAGCGCGATCAGCGGCGAGACCACTATGCCGGTGCCGGGCCTGACCAGGGACGGGATCTGGTAGCACAAGGACTTTCCGCCACCGGTCGGCATGAGCACGACGGCGTCACCGCCGGCGATCACGTGCTCGACGATCGCCTCCTGCTCGCCGCGGAAGGCGTCGTACCCGAAGACCCGGTGCAGGGTGGCCAGCGCCTCGCTGTCCCCGTCCCTCACCGGCTCCGTCCCTGTCATCTCGCCGATCACGCCCGTCCCGCCCATCGTCTCGTCCCCCGTACGTACTGCCTCGCCCGTCCGGTCCGTCTGGTCCGTCCTGCCCCGACCACTGCCTCCACGATAGGGGTCCGCGCCGACAGCCCCGGAGTTGTCCACAGGCTGCCCGGCGCAGCCTTCGTCAAGGTGAGTCCGCGGACTCTTTTCCACTCACGCGCTGTGAGCTTCTTCGAATGGCAGCTCCAGTCCCTCGCACCGGCGGAGTTCGAGGTCATCCGCGAGTTCACCATCGACATCGACCGGCAGAACCGGCGCGAGCCGGACGTGATCGTCGTGCGGGGCGACGTGGTGGACGACCCGGAGCAGACCCGCTACCCCGCCGAGGCCGTCACTCTGGCCGTCGAGGTCGTCTCCCCCGAATCGGTGTCCCGCGACCGCGAGACCAAGTTCCTGAAGCACGCCCGGGCGGGCATCGCCCACTACTGGCGGGTGGAGAACGAGAAGGGCCTCGCCGTCGTCCACGCCTTCGAGCTGGAGCCCACGACCGGCGCCTACACCAGCGTCGGCATCTTCCGCGAACGCATGAAGACGAGCGCGCCCTTCCCTGTGGATCTGGACCTGACCGCCATCAAGCCGCGCCGCGCCGGCGAGTGGTCCGGCACACACGGTTGTGGTCCGGCGCCCCTGTGAACGGGGCGCCGGACCACAGCCGTGAAACCACGAAGCCGCGAGCGCGGCGTCAGCGCACGAACACCCCCGCCTGGCCCGCCAGGTCCAGGAAGTACTGCGGCGCCACACCGAGCACCACCGTGACCGCCACGCCCACGGCGATCGCCGTCATCGTCAGCGGGGACGGCACCGCGACCGTCGGGCCCTCCGGGCGCGGCTCGCTGAAGAACATGAGCACGATCACCCGGATGTAGAAGAACGCCGCGATCGCCGAGGAGATCACACCGATCACGACCAGCGGGGCGGCGCCGCCCTCCGCCGCCGCCTTGAACACGGCGAACTTCCCCGAGAACCCGGAGGTCAGCGGGATACCGGCGAAGGCCAGCAGGAACACCGCGAACACCGCCGCCACCAGCGGCGACCTGCGGCCGAGCCCCGCCCACTTCGACAGGTGCGTCGCCTCGCCGCCCGCGTCGCGCACCAGCGTGACGACCGCGAAGGCGCCGATCGTGACGAAGGAGTACGCGGCCAGGTAGAAGAGGACGGACGAGATGCCCTCCGGCGTGGTCGCGATGACACCGGCGAGGATGAAGCCCGCGTGCGCGATCGACGAGTACGCCAGCAGCCGCTTGATGTCGGTCTGCGTGATCGCGACGATCGCACCGGCCAGCATCGTGACGATCGCCACGCCCCACATCACCGGCCGCCAGTCCCAGCGCAGGCCGGGCAGGACGACGTAGAGGATGCGGAGCAGGGCGCCGAAGGCGGCCACCTTGGTCGCCGCCGCCATGAAACCGGTCACCGGCGTCGGCGCACCCTGGTACACGTCCGGCGTCCACATGTGGAACGGCACGGCGCCCACCTTGAACAGCAGGCCCATGACGATGAGCGCGGAGCCGACGAGCAGCAGCGCGTCGTTGCCCATGGTGTTCGCGAGCGCCGGGGTGACGTTCTGGACGGTGCCGTCGACGACCTGGGCGATCGTGCCGTACGACATCGAGCCCGCGTAGCCGTAGAGGAGCGCGATGCCGAACAGGGTGAACGCGGAGGCGAAGGCACCGAGCAGGAAGTACTTGACCGCGGCCTCCTGCGACATGAGCCGCTTGCGGCGGGCCAGCGCGCACAGCAGGTACAGCGGGAGGGAGAAGACCTCCAGTGCCACGAAGAGCGTCAGCAGGTCGTTGGCCGCCGGGAAGACCAGCATGCCGACGACGGCGAAGAGCAGGAGCGGGAAGACCTCCGTGGTGGTGAAGCCCGCCTTGACCGCCTTCTGCTCGCTCTCGCTGCCCGGTACGGCGGCCGCCTGCGCGGCGAAGGAGTCGACGCGGTTGCCGTGCTGCTCCGGGTCGAGGCGCCGCTCGGCGAAGGTGAACAGGCCGACCAGGCTCGTCAGCAGGATGGTGCCCTGAAGGAACAGGGCGGGTCCGTCGACGGCCACGGCGCCCATCGCCGTGATGCCGGCCTTGGTCGTGCCGTACCCGCGCGCCGCGAGCGCGACGACCGCCGCGAACGCCGCGATCAGGGCGACGGCCGACACGAACATCTGGGCGTAGTACCGGGACCTGCGCGGCACGAAGGCCTCGACCAGGATTCCGACGATCGCCGCGCCGATGACGATGAGGACGGGCGACAGCTGCCCGTACTCGATCTTCGGCGCGTCGATCTTGGCGATCGGGTCGGCCGCCGTCGCCGCCGTTGTCCACAGGCTGTGGACGGCTGTTGCGCTCACTTGGCCGCCTCCACCTCAGGCTGGGGGTCCGTCTTGTGTACGTCGGACATGGTCTGCTCCACCGCGGGGTTGACGATGTCCGTCACGGGCTTCGGGAAGACGCCCAGGAAGATCAGCAGCGCCACCAGCGGTGCCACGACCACCAGCTCGCGCACCCGGAGGTCGGGCATGCCGTTCACCTCGGCCTTCACCGGGCCCGTCATCGTCCGCTGGTAGAGGACGAGGGTGTAGAGGGCGGCGAGGACGATGCCGAGGGTGGCGATGATGCCGATCACGGGGTAGCGCGTGAACGTGCCGACCAGGACGAGGAACTCACTGACGAAGGGCGCGAGGCCCGGCAGGGAGAGGGTCGCCAGGCCGCCGATCAGGAAGGTCCCGGCCAGGATCGGGGCGACCTTCTGCACACCGCCGAAGTCGGCGATGAGCCGCGAGCCGCGCCGCGAGATCAGGAATCCGGCGATCAGCATCAGCACCGCGGTCGAGATGCCGTGGTTGACCATGTACAGCGTGGCACCGGACTGGCCCTGGCTGGTCATCGCGAAGATGCCCATGATGATGAAGCCGAAGTGCGAGATCGACGCGTAGGCGATCAGCCGCTTGATGTCGCGCTGGCCGACCGCGAGCAGCGCGCCGTAGATGATGCTGATGACCGCCAGGACCAGGATGACCGGGGTCGCCCACTTGCTGGCCTCCGGGAAGAGCTGGAGGCAGAAGCGGAGCATCGCGAAGGTGCCGACCTTGTCGACGACCGCCGTGATGAGCACGGCGACCGGCGCCGTCGACTCCCCCATGGCGTTGGGCAGCCAGGTGTGCAGCGGGAACAGCGGCGCCTTCACCGCGAAGGCGAAGAAGAAGCCGAGGAAGAGCCAGCGTTCCGTGCTGGTCGCCATGTCCAGCGAACCGTTGGCCCGCGCCTCGGCGATCTCCGTGAGGGAGAAGTTCCCGGCGACCACGTAGAGGCCGATCACCGCGGCCAGCATGATCAGACCGCCGGCCAGGTTGTAGAGGAGGAACTTCACCGCGGCGTACGACCGCTGGGTCGCCGCCGTCTTCTCGCCGTGCTCGTGTGCCCGGTCCCCGAAGCCGCCGATCAGGAAGTACAGCGGGATCAGCATGGCTTCGAAGAAGATGTAGAAGAGGAAGACGTCGGTGGCCTCGAACGAGATGATCACCATCGCCTCGACGGCCAGGATCAGGGCGAAGAAGCCCTGAGTCGGCCGCCACCGGCTGCTGCCGGTCTCCAGCGGGTCGGCGTCGTGCCAGCCAGCGAGGATGATGAACGGGATCAGCAGGGCGGTCAGCGCGATCAGCGCCACCGCGATGCCGTCCACGCCCAGTTCGTACCGGACGCCGAAGTCGGCGATCCAGGCGTGGGACTCGGTGAGCTGGTAGCGGTCGCCGTCGGGGTCGAAGCGGACCAGCACCGTGATCGCCAGCGCGAGCGTGGCCAGCGAGACCAGCAGCGCCAGCCACTTGGCCGCGGTGCGTCGCGCGGCCGGCACGGCTGCCGTGGCGATCGCCCCGACGGCCGGGAGGGCCGCCGTGACTGTCAGCAGGGGAAAGGACATCGGTATCAGACCGCCCTCATCAGCAGGGTCGCGGCGACCAGGAGTGCCGCACCGCCGAACATCGAGACCGCGTACGAGCGCGCGAAGCCGTTCTGCAGCTTGCGCATCCGCCCGGACAGGCCGCCGAACGAGGCCGCCGTGCCGTTGACGACTCCGTCGACCAGGGTGTGGTCGACGTAGACCAGGGAGCGCGTGAGGTGCTCGCCGCCGCGGACCAGGACGACGTGGTTGAAGTCGTCCTGGAGCAGGTCGCGCCGGGCGGCCCGGGTGAGCAGCGATCCGCGCGGGGCGACGGCCGGGACCGGACGGCGCCCGTACTGCGCCCAGGCGAGGGCGACGCCGACGACCATGCAGGCCACCGTCGCCCCGGTGACCGTGCCGGCGCTGATCGGCGCGTCGCCGTGGCTGTGCCCGGTGATGGGCTCCAGCCAGTGCAGGAAGCGGTCGCCGATGCTGAAGAAGGCACCGCCCGCGACGGACCCGACGGCCAGCACGATCATCGGGATCGTCATCAGCCCCGGCGACTCGTGCGGGTGCGGCGGCTCGTACGCGCCGCGGGTCTCGGCGGCGGGCTCCACGTCGGGCTTGGCCGGCGACGGGGTCGGGGCGTTGCGCCAGCGCTCCTCGCCGAAGAACGTCATCAGCATCACGCGCGTCATGTAGTACGCGGTGATGGCCGCGCCCAGCAGGGCGCAGGCGCCGAGGATCCAGCCCTCGGTGCCGCCCTTGGCGAACGCCGCCTCGATGATCTTGTCCTTGGAGAAGAAGCCGGACAGGCCCGGGAAGCCGATGATGGCGAGGTAGCCGAGGCCGAAGGTGACGAAGGTGACCGGCATGTACTTGCGCAGTCCGCCGTAGCGGCGCATGTCGACCTCGTCGTTCATGCCGTGCATGACGGAGCCGGCGCCGAGGAACAGCCCGGCCTTGAAGAAGCCGTGCGTCACCAGGTGCATGATCGCGAAGACGTAGCCGATGGGGCCGAGGCCCGCGGCCAGCACCATGTAGCCGATCTGCGACATGGTCGAACCCGCCAGCGCCTTCTTGATGTCGTCCTTGGCGCAACCGACGATCGCACCGAAGAGCAGCGTGACCGCGCCGACGATGGTGACCACCAACTGCGCGTCGGGCGCGCCGTTGAAGATGGCGCCGGACCGGACGATCAGGTACACGCCCGCCGTCACCATGGTCGCGGCGTGGATGAGGGCGGAGACCGGGGTCGGGCCCTCCATCGCGTCACCGAGCCAGGACTGCAGCGGCACCTGGGCGGACTTGCCGCACGCGGCGAGCAGCAGCATCAGCGCGATCGCGGTGAGCTTGCCCTCGTCCGCCCCGGCCGCGAGTCCGGCTTCCCCGTGGCCGCCGAGCACCGGCCCGAAGGCGAAGGTGCCGAACCACAGGAACATCAGCATGATGCCGATGGACAGGCCCATGTCGCCGACGCGGTTGACCAGGAAGGCCTTCTTCGCGGCCGTGGCGGCGCTGGGCTTGTGCTGCCAGAAGCCGATCAGCAGGTAGGAGGCGAGACCGACGCCCTCCCAGCCGACGTACAGCAGCAGGTAGTTGTCGGCGAGGACCAGGATCAGCATCGCCGCGAGGAACAGGTTCAGGTAGCCGAAGAAGCGGCGGCGGCGCTCGTCGTGCTCCATGTACGCGACGGAGTACATGTGGATGAGCGAGCCGACGCCGGTGATCAGCAGGACGAACGTCATCGACAGCTGGTCGAGCCGGAAGGCGACGTCGGCCTGGAAGCCCTCCACCGGGATCCAGCTGAACAGGTGCTGTGTCAGGGTGCGGTCCTCGGCGCCGTTGCCGAGCAGGTCGGCGAAGAGCACGAGGCCGATCACGAAGGACACGGCGGCCAGCAGCGTGCCGATCCAGTGGCCGACACGGTCCAGCCGGCGTCCGCCGCACAGCAGGACGGCCGCTCCGAGCAGGGGCGCCGCCACCAGCAGCGCAATCAGGTTCTCCACTTCAGCCCCTCACAGCTTCATCAGGCTGGCGTCGTCGACCGAGGCCGAGTGGCGGGAACGGAACAGGGACACGATGATCGCGAGCCCGACCACGACCTCCGCGGCGGCGACGACCATCGTGAAGAAGGCGATGATCTGGCCGTCCAGGTTTCCGTGCATCCGGGAGAACGCGACGAACGCGAGGTTGCAGGCGTTGAGCATCAGCTCGATGCACATGAAGACCACGATCGCGTTGCGCCGGACCAGCACGCCGGTGGCGCCGATCGTGAACAGCAGGGCCGCGAGATAGAGATAGTTGACGGGGTTCACTTCGACGCCTCCTCGGACCGCTTGGAGTCGGGCCGCGTGTCGGGCCGTCCGGAGCCCGCCGGGCCGACGGCCTTGCGTTCCAGCCGTTCCTCGGCCCGCTGCTCCAGTGCCTTCAGGTCGTTCAGCGCCTCCATCGACACGTCGCGGATCTGGCCGCGCTCCCGCAGCGTCTTGCTGACGGTCAGCTCGGAGGGAGTGCCGTCGGGCAGCAGGCCCGCGATGTCGACCGCGTTGTGCCGGGCGTACACGCCGGGGGCGGGCAGCGGCGGCAGGTACTTGCCGTCGCGGACCCGCTGCTCGGACAGCTCGCGCTGGGTGCGTGCGCGCTCGGTGCGTTCGCGGTGGGTGAGCACCATGGCCCCGACGGCGGCCGTGATGAGCAGCGCGCCGGTGATCTCGAAGGCGAAGACGTACTTGGTGAAGATGAGGGACGCGATGCCCTCCACGTTGCCGTTCGCGTTGGCCTGGGCGAGGCCGGTGAACTCGGTGACGGAGGCGTTGCCGATGCCCGCGATCAGCAGGATGCCGAAGCCGAGCCCGGACAGCAGGGCGAGCCAGCGCTGCCCCTTGATGGTCTCCTTCAGGGAGTCCGCCGCCGTGACGCCGACGAGCATCACCACGAACAGGAACAGCATCATGATGGCGCCGGTGTAGACGACGATCTGCACGATGCCGAGGAAGTAGGCGCCGTTGGCGAGGTAGAACACCGCCAGGACGATCATGGTCCCGGCGAGGCACAGCGCGCTGTGCACGGCCTTCTTCATGAAGACGGTGCACAGGGCGCCAATCACCGCGACGGTGCCGAGGATCCAGAACTGGACGGCCTCTCCGGTGGACGTCGCGTAAGCGGCGAGCTGCGCGCTCATCGGCGGATCACCTCCTCCGACGCCGGCTCGGTCCCGCCGAAGGTCGAGTCGCCCTCCTGGACCACCTCGCCCTTGGAGTGGGCGACCTGCTGGACCGTGCCGGGAGCGGCCTCCGTGACCAGGCCCCGGTAGTAGTCCTGTTCGTCGGTGCCCGGGTAGATGGCGTGGGGCGAGTCGACCATGCCCTCCTCCAGACCGGCGAGCAGCTGGTCCTTGGTGAAGATGAGGTTGGCGCGACTGGAGTCGGCCAGCTCGAACTCGTTGGTCATCGTCAGCGCGCGCGTGGGGCACGCCTCGATGCACAGGCCGCACAGGATGCAGCGGGCGTAGTTGATCTGGTAGACGCGGCCGTACCGCTCGCCCGGCGAGTAGCGCTCCTCGTCGGTGTTGTCCGCGCCCTCCACGTAGATGGCGTCGGCGGGGCAGGCCCATGCGCACAGCTCGCAGCCGACGCACTTCTCCAGGCCGTCCGGATGGCGGTTGAGCTGGTGCCGTCCGTGGAAGCGCGGAGCGGTGGTCTTCTTCTGCTCCGGGTACTGCTCGGTCAGCCGCTTCTTGAACATGGCCTTGAAGGTCACGCCGAAGCCGGCCACCGGGTTCAGGAAACCGGGGTCGGTTCCCTTGTGTTCACCGTGTTCCGCGTTGTCCCGGTGTTGCGCGTTCTCTTCGTGTCCCTTGCGTTCCTCAGCCATCGGACGCCTCCTTTCCATCCGTAGATCCGCCCACGGGTCCGTCACTGTGAGTATCGGGCCCGCCACTGACAATCAGCTCCCGCTCCCGGCGGGGACGGCGCCTGGGCACCGGCGGCACCTGCTGTCCGGGCATCGGCGGCACGGGGAATCCGCCGGCCATCGGGTCGAACGCGGTCTCGTCCTCGGCCGGTTGCTCGGCCTTCGCGCCCTTGTCGCGGTACATGTCCGCGAGGAAGGACAACAGCAGCAGGACCAGGACGCCGCCGCCGATGTAGAGGGCGATGTCGCTGAAGCCGTAGTTCTCGTTCCTGAGGGCCCGCACGGTCGCGACGAGCATCAGCCAGACCAGGGAGACCGGGATGAGGACCTTCCAGCCGAGCTTCATCAACTGGTCGTAGCGGACCCGGGGAAGGGTGCCGCGCAGCCAGATGAAGAAGAACAGCAGCAACTGGACCTTGACCACGAACCAGAGCAGCGGCCACCAGCCGTGGTTGGCACCCTCCCAGAAGGTGCTGATCGGCCAGGGAGCCCGCCAGCCGCCGAGGAACAGCGTGGTGGCGACCGCGGAGACCGTCACCATGTTCACGTACTCGGCGAGCATGAACATCGCGAACTTGATCGACGAGTACTCGGTGTTGAAGCCGCCCACCAGGTCGCCCTCGGACTCGGGCATGTCGAAGGGGGCGCGGTTGGTCTCGCCGACCATCGTGACGATGTAGAGGATGAAGGAGACCGGCAGCAGCACGATGTACCAGCGGTCGCTCTGCTGGGCGACGATCTCCGAGGTGGACATGGACCCGGAGTAGAGGAACACCGAGGCGAACGCGGCGCCCATCGCGATCTCGTAGGAGATCATCTGCGCGCAGGAACGCAGTCCGCCGAGCAGCGGGTAGGTCGAGCCGGAGCTCCAGCCGGCGAGCACGATGCCGTAGATGCCGACCGAGGCGACCGCCAGGATGAACAGCATGGCGATCGGCAGGTCGGTGAGCTGCATGGCGGTGCGGTGGCCGAAGATCGAGATCTCGTTGCCGGCCGGTCCGAAGGGGATCACCGCGATCGCCATGAAGGCGGGGATGGCGGCGACGATCGGCGCGAGGACGTAGACCGCCTTGTCGGCGCGCTTGACGACGACGTCTTCCTTGAGCATCAGCTTGATGCCGTCGGCGAGCGACTGGAGCATGCCCCAGGGGCCGTGCCGGTTCGGGCCGATGCGCAGCTGCATCCAGGCGACGACCTTGCGCTCCCACACGATGGAGAACAGCACGGTCACCATCAGGAAGGCGAAGCAGAACACCGCCTTGACGACCACCAGCCACCAGGGGTCGGTGCCGAACATCGACAGGTCTTCAGCGGCGAGGTACGGGCTCATGCCTCCACCTCCTTGCGGGCGGCGCCCTCGGGCGTCGCCGGACCGATGCGGACGAGGGTTCCGGGCAGCGCACCGGCGTCGGAGGCGACGCCGGTGCCGGCCGAGTTCAGCGGGAGCCAGACCACCCGGTCGGGCATCTCGGTGATCTGCAGCGGGAACGAGACGGCTCCGGCGGGACCGGTCACGGCGAGGACGTCGCCGTCCTTGACGCCCGCCTCGGCGGCCGTGGCGGCCGACACGCGCGCGCGTGCGGCGTGCCGGGTGCCGGCGAGTGCCTCGTCTCCCTGCTGCAACAGCCCCTGGTCGAGGAGCAGCCGGTGCCCGGCCAGTACGGCCTCTCCGGCGGCCGGCCGCGGCAGCGCGCCCGCGGTCTGCAGCGGCTCACCGGCCCGCGGCCCGTCCCAGGCACCGAGCCGGTCGATCTCCGCGCGCGTGGTGCGCAGATCCGGCAGACCCAGGTGTACGTCCATGGCGTCGGCCAGCATCTGCAGGACGCGGGCGTCGGTGGGAGCGAGCCGGCGGGTCATCTGGTCGGGCTTGAGCGCGGCCTCGAAGAAGCGCACCCTGCCCTCCCAGTTGAGGAAGGTACCGGGCTTCTCGGCGACCGCGGCGACGGGCAGGACGACGTCGGCGCGTTCGGTGACCTCGCTGGGCCGCAGCTCCAGCGACACCACGAACCCGGCCTCGTCGAGTGCCGCACGCGCGCGCGTGGGGTCGGGCAGGTCGGCGACCTCCACGCCCGCCACCAGCAGGGCCTGGAGTTCGCCCCGGGCCGCGGCCTCGACGATCTCGCCGGTGTCGCGGCCGTAGCGGTGCGGGAGGTCGGCCAGGCCCCACAGGGCGGCGACCTCCTCACGCGCGCGCGGGTCGGTCGCCGGGCGTCCGCCGGGCAGCAGCGACGGCAGCGCGCCCGCCTCGATCGCGCCCCGCTCACCGGCCCGGCGCGGGATCCACACCAGCCGGGCGCCGGTCGCGGCGGCGGTCCGTACGGCGGAGGTGAGGCCGCCGGCCACGGACGCCAGCCGTTCGCCGACGACGATCACGGCGCCCTCGGCGCGCAGGGCCTCGGCCGCCTGTGCGCCGCCCTCCTCCAGGCCGACACCGCTCGCGAGGGCGTCCAGCCACTCGGTCTCGGTGCCGGGCGCGGCGGGGAGCAGGGTGCCGCCCGCCTTCTCCAGTCCCCGCGTGGCGTGGGTGGCCAGCGAGAAGACCTTCTGGCCGTGCTTGCGCCAGGCCTTGCGCAGCCGCAGGAAGACGCCGGGCGCCTCCTCCTCGGCCTCGAAGCCGACCAGCAGGACGGCGGGCGCCTTCTCCAGCGACGTGTAGGTGACCCCCGCGCCGTCGAGGTCACGGCCGCGCCCGGCGACGTAGGAGGCCAGGAAGTCGGCCTCCTCGGTGCTGTGCACGCGCGCGCGGAAGTCGATGTCGTTGGTGTCGAGCGCCACGCGCGCGAACTTGCTGTACGCGTAGGCGTCCTCGACGGTGAGCCGCCCGCCGGTCAGGACGCCGGTGCGGCCCCTGGAGGCGAGCAGTCCCTGCGCGGCGATCTGCAGCGCCTCCGGCCAGGAGGCCGGCTCCAGCTCGCCCTCGGCGTTGCGCACCAGGGGCGTGGTGAGCCGGTCCCGCTGCTGCGCGTACCGGAAGCCGAAGCGGCCCTTGTCGCAGATCCACTCCTCGTTGACCTCGGGCTCGTTGGCCGCGAGGCGCCGCATGACCTTGCCGCGCCGGTGGTCGGTGCGGGTCGCGCAGCCGCCGGAGCAGTGCTCGCACACGGACGGCGAGGAGATCAGGTCGAAGGGGCGGGAGCGGAACCGGTAGGCCGCCGAGGTGAGTGCGCCGACCGGGCAGATCTGGATGGTGTTGCCGGAGAAGTACGACTCGAAGGGGTCGCCCTCGCCGGTGCCGACCTGCTGGAGCGCGCCCCGCTCGATCAGCTCGATCATCGGGTCGCCCGCGACCTGGTTGGAGAACCGGGTGCAGCGGGCGCACAGCACGCAGCGCTCGCGGTCGAGCAGGACCTGCGTGGAGATCGGCACGGGCTTCTCGTAGGTCCGCTTCTTGCCGTCGAAGCGCGAGTCGGCCTGGCCGTGCGACATGGCCTGGTTCTGCAGCGGGCACTCACCGCCCTTGTCGCAGACCGGGCAGTCCAGCGGGTGGTTGATGAGCAGCAGCTCCATCACACCGTGCTGGGCCTTCTCCGCGACGGGCGAGGTGAGCTGCGTCTTCACCACCATGCCGTCGGTGCAGGTGATGGTGCAGGACGCCATGGGCTTGCGCTGGCCCTCGACCTCGACGATGCACTGGCGGCAGGCGCCGGCCGGGTCGAGGAGGGGATGGTCGCAGAACCGGGGGATCTCGATGCCGAGCTGCTCGGCGGCCCGGATGACCAGGGTGCCCTTGGGCACGCTGATCTCGGCGCCGTCGATGGTCAGCGTGACGAGGTCCTCCGGCGGGACCGCCGCCTCTCCCCCTCCCGAGGGAGCATTGGTGGTCACTGTCATGCCTTCACCTCCGTGCGGTCGGCCCAGGCCGTCGACTTGGCCGGGTCGAAGGGGCAGCCGCGGCCCGTGATGTGCTGCTCGTACTCCTCGCGGAAGTACTTGAGCGAGGAGAAGATCGGCGAGGCGGCACCGTCGCCGAGGGCGCAGAAGGACTTGCCGTTGATGTTGTCGGCGATGTCGTTCAGCTTGTCGAGGTCGGACATCTGTCCCTTGCCGGCCTCGATGTCGCGCAGCAGCTGGACCAGCCAGTACGTGCCTTCGCGGCAGGGCGTGCACTTGCCGCAGGACTCGTGGGCGTAGAACTCGGTCCAGCGGGTGACGGCCCGCACGACGCAGGTCGTCTCGTCGAAGCACTGGAGCGCCTTGGTGCCGAGCATGGATCCGGCGGCGCCCACTCCTTCGTAGTCGAGGGGGACGTCGAGGTGCTCGTCGGTGAACATCGGCGTCGAGGAGCCGCCGGGCGTCCAGAACTTCAGGCGGTGGCCGGGCCGCATGCCGCCGCTCATGTCGAGGAGCTGGCGCAGCGTGATGCCGAGCGGGGCCTCGTACTGACCGGGGCCCGCGACGTGGCCGCTGAGCGAGTAGAGCGTGAAGCCCGGGGACTTCTCGCTGCCCATCGACCTGAACCAGTCCTTGCCCTTGTTCAGGATCGCGGGAACCGAAGCGATCGATTCGACGTTGTTCACCACAGTCGGGCACGCGTAGAGGCCCGCGACGGCAGGGAAGGGGGGACGGAGCCGCGGTTGACCCCGGCGGCCTTCGAGCGAGTCGAGCAGTGCGGTCTCCTCACCGCAGATGTACGCGCCCGCGCCCGCGTGCACGGTGAGTTCGAGATCGAGTCCGCTGCCCAGGATGTTCTCGCCGAGGAAGCCGGCCGCGTAGGCCTCGCGCACGGCCTCGTGCAACCGCCGCAGCACTGGGACGACTTCACCACGCAGGTAGATGAAGGCATGCGAAGACCTGATGGCGTAACACGCGATGACGATGCCCTCGATGAGGCTGTGCGGGTTCGCGAAGAGGAGCGGGATGTCCTTGCAGGTCCCCGGCTCCGATTCGTCGGCGTTGACAACTAGATAGTGAGGCTTGCCGTCCCCCTGAGGAATGAACTGCCACTTCATCCCCGTCGGGAACCCGGCACCGCCGCGTCCGCGCAGACCGGACTCCTTGACGTAGGCGATCAGGTCGTCCGGCGCCATGGCCAGCGCCTTGCGGAGCCCCTCGTACCCCTCGTGCCTCCGGTAGACGTCGAGAGTCCACGACTCGTCCTCGTCCCAGAAGGCCGACAGCACGGGTGCGAGCAGCTTCTCCGGGCTGCTGCCCCTGATCTCGGCTGCCACGGTCATCACTCCCCCTCCTCGGCGGTAGGCCCTGCCGGGTGGGAAGGGTCGGATGCCGATGTGTCCTGCGGCGCGTCGTGCGAGCTGAGGTGTTCCGTGGGGGACGGGTCGTGTACGTCCCGGGGCGCGTCGTGCGGTCCGCCGTCCCGCGGGTGCACCACGCGCGCCGCGGAGGCCTCGCCCTTGGCGAGCTTGAGTCCGGCCAGGGAGGCGGGACCCGCGCTGCCGCCGGCCGCGACGGCGCCGTCCCGCTCGTCGGGGAAGCCCGCCAGGATCCGGGCGGTCTCCTTGAAGGTGCACAGCGGCGCACCGCGCGTGGGCGTCACCGGCCGTCCCGCGCGCAGGTCGTCGACCAGGCCGCGGGCGCTTTCCGGCGTCTGGTTGTCGAAGAACTCCCAGTTGACCATCACGACCGGGGCGAAGTCGCAGGCCGCGTTGCACTCGATGTGCTCCAGGGTGACCTTGCCGTCCTCGGTCGTCCCGCCGTTGCCGACGCCCAGGTGCTCCTGGAGGGACTCGAAGATGGCGTCGCCGCCCATCACCGCGCACAGCGTGTTGGTGCACACGCCGACCTGGTAGTCGCCGCTCGGCCGACGCCGGTACATGGTGTAGAAGGTGGCGACCGCGGTGACCTCGGCGGTGGTGAGGTCCAGCATGTCCGCGCAGAACTGCATCCCGGTGCGCGTGACGTGTCCCTCCTCCGACTGCACGAGGTGCAGCAGCGGCAGGAGGGCGGACCGGGAGTCCGGGTAGCGGGCGATGACCTCGCGCGCGTCGGCCTCCAGCCGGGCCCGGACGTCGTCCGGGTAGGCGGGCGCGGGCAGTTCCGGCATGCCCAGGCTGACGCCCCGCTCGGAAGAAGAGGTGGTCACCGGTCGACGCCTCCCATCACGGGGTCGATGGACGCCACGGCCACGATGACGTCGGCGACCTGGCCGCCCTCGCACATCGCGGCCATGGCCTGCAGGTTGGTGAAGGACGGGTCGCGGAAGTGGACCCGGAAGGGGCGGGTGCCGCCGTCGGAGACGACGTGCACCCCGAGCTCGCCCTTGGGCGACTCGACCGCCGTGTACGCCTGTCCCGGCGGCACCCGGAAGCCCTCGGTGACCAGCTTGAAGTGGTGGATCAGGGCCTCCATGGAGGTGCCCATGATCTTCTTGATGTGGTCGAGGGAGTTGCCCAGTCCGTCCGGTCCCAGGGCGAGCTGGGCGGGCCAGGCGATCTTCTTGTCGGCGACCATGACCGGGCCGGGCTGGAGCCGGTCCAGGCACTGCTCGACGATCCTGAGCGACTGGCGCATCTCCTCCAGCCGGATCAGGAAGCGGCCGTAGGAGTCGCAGGTGTCGGCGGTCGGGACGTCGAAGTCGTACGTCTCGTAGCCGCAGTACGGCTGGGTCTTGCGCAGGTCGTGCGGGAGGCCGGTGGACCTAAGGACGGGGCCGGTGGCGCCGAGGGCCATGCAGCCGGCGAGGTCGAGGTAGCCGACGTCCTGCATGCGGGCCTTGAAGATGGGGTTCCCGGTGGCGAGCTTGTCGTACTCCGGGAGGTTCTTCTTCATCTTCTTCACGAACTCGCGGATCTGGTCCACCGCGCCCGGCGGCAGGTCCTGGGCGAGTCCGCCCGGGCGGATGTACGCGTGGTTCATCCTCAGGCCGGTGATCAGCTCGTAGATGTCGAGAATGAGTTCACGATCACGGAAGCCGTAGATCATGATCGTGGTGGCGCCCAGCTCCATGCCGCCGGTGGCGATGGCCACCAGGTGGGAGGAGAGCCGGTTCAGCTCCATGAGCATGACCCGGATGATCGAGGCCCGGTCCGGGATCTGGTCCTCGATGCCGAGGAGTTTCTCGACGCCCAGGCAGTACGCCGCCTCGTTGAAGAACGGCGTCAGGTAGTCCATGCGCGTCACGAACGTGGTGCCCTGCGTCCAGGTCCGGTACTCGAGGTTCTTCTCGATGCCGGTGTGCAGGTAGCCGATGCCGCAGCGGGCCTCGGTGACCGTCTCGCCGTCGATCTCCAGGATGAGGCGGAGCACGCCGTGGGTGGACGGGTGCTGCGGGCCCATGTTGACGACGATGCGCTCGTCGTCGGCACGGGCCGCGGACTGGACCACCTCGTCCCAGTCGCCGCCGGTGACCGTGTAGACGGTGCCTTCGGTCGTCTCCCTCGGGGAGGCGTGGGAAGTGCTCACGAGTACGACCTCCGCTGGTCCGGAGCCGGGATCTGGGCGCCCTTGTACTCGACGGGGATGCCGCCGAGGGGATAGTCCTTGCGCTGCGGAAAGCCCTGCCAGTCGTCCGGCATCATGATCCGCGTCAGGGCCGGGTGACCGTCGAAGACGATGCCGAAGAAGTCGTACGTCTCTCGCTCGTGCCAGTCGTTCGTCGGGTACACCGCGAAGAGCGACGGGATGTGCGGGTCGGCGTCGGGCGCGCTGACTTCGAGGCGGATCAGCCGGTTGTGGGTGATCGAGCGCAGGTGGTAGACGGCGTGCAGCTCGCGGCCCTTGTCGTGCGGGTAGTGGACACCGCTGACGCCGGTGCACAGCTCGAAGCGCAGGGCCGGGTCGTCGCGCAGGGTGCGGGCGACGCGGACCAGGTGCTCGCGCTCGATGTGGAAGGTCAGCTCGCCGCGGTCGACGACCGTCTTCTCGATGGCGTTGTCGGGCAGGAGCCCCTGCTCCTCCAGCGCGCCCTCGAGTTCGTCGGCGACCTCGTCGAACCACCCCCCGTAGGGCCGGGTCGCCGGTCCGGGGAGCCGGACGGAGCGGACCAGGCCGCCGTAGCCGGAGGTGTCGCCGCCGTTGTTGGCGCCGAACATGCCGCGCTGGACGCGGATCTCCTCGCCGCCCTGGCCGCGCTGGCCCGGGAGGTTCTCGGCGGACAGTTCCTTCTCGGGATTGACGTCGCCCGCGTCACCCGCGGTGCTGTTCGCGTCGCTCACCGCAGCAGCCCCTTCATCTCGATCGTGGGCAGGGCCTTGAGCGCCGCCTCCTCCGCCTCGCGGGCCGCTTCCTCCGCGTTCACCCCGAGCTTGGAGCCCTGGATCTTCTGGTGGAGCTTGAGGATGGCGTCCATCAGCATCTCGGGCCGCGGCGGGCAGCCGGGGAGGTAGATGTCGACCGGGACGACGTGGTCGACGCCCTGGACGATGGCGTAGTTGTTGAACATGCCGCCGGAGGAGGCGCAGACCCCCATGGAGATGACCCACTTCGGGTTCGGCATCTGGTCGTAGACCTGCCGCAGCACCGGCGCCATCTTCTGGCTGACCCGGCCCGCGACGATCATCAGGTCCGCCTGCCGCGGCGAGCCGCGGAAGACCTCCATGCCGAAGCGCGCCAGGTCGTAGCGGCCGGCACCGGTGGTCATCATCTCGATGGCGCAGCAGGCGAGGCCGAACGTGGCCGGGAAGACGGACGACTTGCGCACCCAGCCCGCGGCCTGCTCGACGGTGGTCAGCAGGAAGCCGCTCGGCAGTTTTTCTTCGAGTCCCATGTCAAAGGCCCCTCAGTCCCATTCCAGGCCGCCGCGCCGCCATACGTACGCGTACGCGACGAAGACGGTGAGCACGAAGAGCAGCATCTCCACGAGCCCGAAAATCCCCAGGGCGTCGAACGTGACGGCCCAGGGGTAGAGGAAGACGATCTCGATATCGAAGATGATGAAGAGCATCGCCGTCAGGTAGTACTTGATGGGGAAGCGCCCGCCGCCGGCCGGCGTGGGGGTCGGCTCGATGCCGCACTCGTAGGCCTCGAGCTTCGCCCGGTTGTACCGCTTCGGACCGATCAGCGTGGCCATCACCACGGAGAAGATCGCAAAGCCTGCCCCGAGGGCTCCCAGTACGAGGATGGGCGCATACGCGTTCACCGCTCCTCGCTCCTCTCAGTCGGCACTGACTGCTGGCGGTTGCACTGGACTCACAGCCGCCCCAACAGCCCCGCGAGCCACGCCCGTCCCGACGAAGATCGCGAACATGTGAAGCAGGTCACAAGCCCAACTGCCTCGCATCCTATGCCCGACACTCTGTGATCTGCGACACGGGGTATTGCACAAGCTTTGTGATCTCCACCACCTGACGAACGATCATGAAGTCGGATGAGCAGTGATCTTCACACAAGAAGCGTTCACCTGATCACCAGAGGTGACAATTTCGCTCGTCACCGCTGGCCAGAGGGGCCGAGCAAGGGGCGTCTCAATATCAAGATGGTTCCCTTGCATGCAAATTGGCGCTGGGCGCCGACCCTTGATAGAGGAGGCGTTCACACGTCAGAGGGAGGGCCGGGGGGCGATGTGGACACGTGCACGCGTTCACGAGCGCGCGACCGTTCGCAGGCGGCGGGCCGGGGGCGACCTCGCACGCGACGGACGCGTGCGCCGGGGTAACCGTTCCGTGACCTGTGCCACATTCATGAGAGGCGTCTGAGAACCGGGCTTGGCCAAGTGTCCCAACAAGTGGTAAGCGCGGGGCAATTCGGGCGTAACGATCAAAGACCGTGATCACAGGCCGGTTACGGCCCGTCCGCAATGTCCGTTACGGCGTCAATAAAGAGCGACACGCCCGGGATTCGGTGGCCCGATTGAACAACTGTGGCGCAGCACACGTTTCTTGAAGGTATGGAGGAGCTACTGATACCGGTTGTCCCTATGTCCCACACCGCTCACATACGCAGCCACCGGAAGCCCCGCCGCAGCGCGTCGACGATCGCGATGCGGACCGGAGTTGCCGGTGGCGTCCTCAGCACCCTGGCAGTGGCCGGTGCGTCGGGGGCGGCCCACGCGGCCGAACCGGTGACGCAGACCCTCGAACTGCCCACCCTGACGGCCGACCTGGCCGCTCAGGTCGCCCAGTCCGCGGACGTCACGCAGCAGGCGGCCGCGAGCTACCAGCTGCAGGCCGAGCGTGACGCGGCGGCCGCCAAGGCCGCCAAGCAGGCCAAGGCGGACCTCGCCGAGGCCAAGAAGAAGGCCGCCGAGGCCAAGAAGAAGGCCGAGGAGGCCGCGCGCAAGGAGGCCGCCGAGCGCGCCTCGCGTGCCGCCGAGCGCACCACCCTGAGCGCCTCCGCGGACACGGGCTCCTCCTCCACCGGCACGGGCAGCAGCACCAGCACCAGCACCTCCACGGCCACCGGTTCGGCCGCCGCCGTCGTCTCCTTCGTGCAGGCGCAGGTCGGCAAGGCGTACGTCTCCGGCGCCACCGGCCCGTCCGCCTACGACTGCTCCGGCCTGGTGCAGGCCGCCTTCAAGCAGGTCGGCATCAGCCTGCCCCGCGTCTCCCAGGCGCAGTCGACGGCCGGCACCCAGGTCGGCCTGGACAACCTCCAGCCGGGCGACATCCTCTACTGGGGCGGCGCGGGCAGCGCCTACCACGTGGGCGTCTACGTCGGCGGCGGCATGTTCGTCGGCGCGCAGAACTCCTCCACCGGTGTCGTCGAGAGGCCGCTGTCCTACGACCCGCCGAGCGGCGCGGTGCGCGTGCTGTAACCCGCACCCACCCGTACACACGCGTACACGCGAAGGGCCGCAGCCGCTCGGGGGCTGCGGCCCTTCGCGGGCTCCTGGCATGCTCGGGCGCGGGCCGGTCGCCTCCGGCCCGTCCACGAGCCAAGGAGAGAACGTCATGCCGAGTGTGTTCGTACAGGGGCGGCCCACCGCCTCCTACCCCCCGTTCGCGCCCGAGGCCCGGCGCGGATCGGTGCGGCGCGTCACGGAGGTCGGTGAGGGGGTGCTGCACCGGCCGTGCCGCGACGTCACGGAGTTCGGGCCGGACCTCGCCGCGCTCATCGACGACATGTTCCGCACGATGTACGTCGCGGAGGGGGCCGGGCTGGCGGCCAATCAGGTCGGGGTCGACTTGCGCCTGTTCGTCTACGACTGCCCGGACGACGACGGTGTCCGACATGTCGGGCACATCGTCAACCCGGTGCTGGAACCCCTCGACCCGGCCGCGCGCCGGCTGCTGGACGAGGGCGAGGGGTGCCTGTCGGTGCCGGGCGCCGTCATGGCCGTACCGCGGCCCGACCGGGCCGTCGTACGGGGTCTGGACAAGGACGGCGCACCGCTCGTCGTCGAGGGCACCGGCTACTTCGCGCGCTGCCTCGCCCACGAGACCGACCACGTGAACGGGCAGGTCTACCTGGACCGGCTCTCCGGCCGGGAACGGAAGGCGGCCCTGCGGCAGTCGGCGGACCGGCGCGAGGAGGTCTTCGCGCGCCGGACCGCCAACGCGGCGGCCTTCACCGCCTCGGCCTGAGCAGCCCCCACGGCCCGGCCGGCGGCCGGGCCGTGAGCTCGGACCGCGGATTCAGACCGTGGGTTCAGTCATGCCTTCGGCGCGACCTTGCTCAGTCCGTTGATGATGCGGTCCATCGCGTCGCCGCCCGTCGGGTCCGTCAGGTTGGCGAGCATCTTCAGGGTGAACTTCATCAGGACCGGGTGGGTGAGGCCGCGCTGGGTCGCGATCTGCATGACCTTCGGGTTGCCGATGAGCTTCACGAAGGCCCGGCCCAGCGTGTAGTAGCCGCCGTAGGTGTCCTTCAGGACGCGCGGGTAGCGCCGGAGGGCGATTTCCCGCTGGGCCGGTGTGGCCCGTGCGTGGGCCTGGACGATGACGTCGGCGGCGATCTGGCCGGACTCCATGGCGTAGGCGATGCCCTCGCCGTTGAAGGGGTTCACCAGGCCGCCGGCGTCGCCGACCAGCAGCAGGCCCTTGGTGTAGTGCGGCTGGCGGTTGAAGGCCATGGGCAGGGCGGCGCCGCGGATCGGGCCGGTCATGTTGTCCGGCGTGTAGCCCCAGTCCTCCGGCATGGACGCGCACCAGGCCTTGAGGATCTCGCGCCAGTCCAGCTCCTTGAAGGCGGCGGAGGTGTTGAGGACGCCGAGCCCGACGTTCGAGGTGCCGTCGCCCATGCCGAAGATCCAGCCGTACCCCGGCAGCAGACGGTCCTGCGGGCCGCGCCGGTCCCACAGCTCCAGCCAGGACTCGAGATAGTCGTCGTCGTGGCGGGGCGAGGTGAAGTACGTGCGCACGGCGACACCCATGGGCCGGTCCTCGCGGCGGTGCAGGCCCATCGCCAGGGAAAGCCGCGTGGAGTTGCCGTCGGCGGCCACGACCAGCGGGGCGTGGAAGGTGACCTCGCGCTTGTCCTCGCCCAGCTTGGCCTTCACGCCGGTGATGCGGCCGGTGCGGTCGTCGACGATCGGCGCTCCGACGTTGCAGCGCTCGTACAGCCGGGCGCCCGCCTTCTCGGCCTGCCGGGCGAGCTGCTCGTCGAAGTCGTCGCGCTTGCGGACGAGTCCGTAGTCGGGGAAGGAGGCCAGATCCGGCCAGTCAAGCTGGAGGCGGGAGCCGCCGCCGATGATGCGCAGGCCCTTGTTGCGCAGCCAGCCGGCCTCCTCGGAGATGTCGATGCCCATGGCGACGAGCTGTTTGACCGCGCGCGGGGTGAGGCCGTCGCCGCAGACCTTCTCCCTGGGAAAGGCGGTCTTCTCCAGCAGCAGGACGTCGAGTCCCGACTTGGCCAGGTGGTACGCGGTGGTGGAGCCTGCCGGCCCCGCGCCCACGACGATGACGTCGGCGGTGTTCTCGGAGAGCGGCTCAGTCTCGACGGTCACGGCGGGATCTCCCCAAGTTCGGAATCTGCGTGCCGACCGGCACTGGTCATGGGCAGTCTATTCAGCGTCACCGATCACCCGGCTGAAGGGCTGCCCAGTGAAGCGACCTCTCCCCGCCGTACGGTTGCGCGTTCCCACCGACGAGGACGCCGTCGTCTGGCACCGGATCTTCGACGACCCCGACGTCATGGAGTTCCACGGTGGGCGGCCCGCGGAACTGTCCGTCTACGAGGAGCTGACCGCCCGTCAGCGCCGGCACGACGCCGAGTACGGCTTCTGCCTGTGGACCGTGGTGGACGAGTCCGGGCAGGTCATGGGCTTCACCGGCGCCCAGCCGTGGCCCGGGGACTGGGGCCCCAAGGGCGAGATCGAGATCGGCTGGCGGCTCGGGCGGGCACATTGGGGCAGGGGCTACGTCACGGCGGCGGCCCGGGAGACCCTCCAACGGGTTCGGGCGGCCGGGGTGGCGGAGGTGGTCGCGATGGTCGACGCGCGCAACGCCCGGTCCATCGCGGTCACGGAACGCCTGGGCATGCGGCTCGGCGAGGTCTTCACGATCCCGTCCTCCGAGCGGCGGGGGCACTGCTACCGCCTCTCCCTGCACCCGTAACCGGGCCCCCTCGTGACGCAGCGCAACCGACTGTCACGGTCAGCCACTTGACGCTTCCGGGTGGTGCCCGGCGGCGCTACTCTGCCGGGTACCGCTGGGGGTGACGTCCGTGCGCCTGGTATCCGAGAAGCCCGATGTCCGCGTCCCGCGCCTGGTCGGCCTCATGGCCGTGGACGCGTACGAGACCGCCCGCGTGCGGGGCCTGTCCCTGCACGCACCGGACCGGCCCGACCTCCGGGTCGCCGTCGTCGACCACGTCGTACGGCAGTATCCGCGGCCCGGGGCGCAGGTGCCGCGGGAGTCGACGGTGTACGTGTGGTTCGACTTCGGGGAGGGCGAGGGCGACGGGGGCATCCGCGAGCCGCGCCTGCCGCGTCCGCCGCTGGGCGGGCCGCGCCGGGAGCTGGCGGAGCCGGGGGAGGCACCGCCGTACTGCGCCGCCGCCGGCCTGCCGTGAGGCCCCCGGGGCGGGCCTCGCTCAGCTCGTCTTGAACCCGCGGTGCAGCGTCACCACGCCGCCCGTCAGGTTGCGCCAGGCCACCTTCGACCAGCCGGCCTTGCCGAGCCGCCCGGCGAGCGCCGCCTGGTCGGGCCAGGCCCGGATGGACTCGGCGAGGTAGACGTACGCGTCGGGGTTGGACGACACCGCACGGGCGACCGGCGGCAGGGCGCGCATCAGGTACTCGGTGTAGACGGTGCGGAACGGCGCCCAGGTCGGGTGCGAGAACTCGCAGATGACGACCCGGCCGCCGGGCCGCGTCACCCGGTACATCTCGCGCAGCGCGGCGTCGGTGTCCTGCACGTTGCGCAGCCCGAAGGAGATGGTGACGGCGTCGAAGACGTCGTCCTTGAACGGCAGCCGGGTCGCGTCGCCCGCGGTGAACGGCAGCCAGGAGTGCCGTTCCTTGCCGACCCGGAGCATGCCCTGGGAGAAGTCGCAGGGGACGACGTAGGCACCGGTGCGGGCGAAGGGCAGCGAGGAGGTCGCGGTGCCGGCCGCGAGGTCGAGGACCTTCTGCGCGGGGCGGGCGTCGACGGCCTGGGCGACCGCCTTGCGCCACGCCCGGTCCTGGCCGAGCGAGAGCACGGCGTTCGTCAGGTCGTACCGTTGCGCGACGTGGTCGAACATCGAGGCGACTTCGTGCGGCTGCTTGTTCAGGGAAGCGCGGGTCACGCGCCCATTGTTGCAGCACCTCCCCCGGCCGCCGCGGACGGGCTCACGGCAGCAGCCGGGCCCTCTTCCGCGCGGCGACGTCCTCCACCCACCCGAAGAGCAGCACGAACACCGCGATCAAAACCCACCCGACGCCCAGCAGGAACCACTGGCTCTCCAGCGGCAGGTACGCCTCGAAGGCGGGCACGTCCCAGAGCCGGTCGATCAGCGGCACGGCCAGGACGAGGGCCAGCTCGTGCCAGAGGTAGAGCGTCACGGCGCGGGCGTTGAACACGGTCACCAGCCGGTGCAGCCGCCGCAGCCGGGCCAGTCCCGAGAAGTCCACCCCGAGCCGCGCCCTGGAGTACATCAGCAGCGTCACGAACCCGGCCGACCAGAGGGCCTGGGCGAAGGGGATGTCGTCGAGGTCGTAGGTGCCGTACTCGGCCCGGTGCGCGAACGCGTACCAGGCACCGCAGGCGAGCGCCGCGAGCGACGGGACGACGACGGCGACCGGCTTCAGCCGGTCCAGGACACCGTCGCGGTGCGCGAAGCCCAGCATCCAGCAGAAGAGGTACGTCGCCAGGTCGAGCAGCCCGGTGCCGAAGCGGTCGTCCGGCGGCTGCCAGAGGAACTGGAGGACGGCGATCGGGGCGAGGGACAGCAGCAGCACCGCCACGGGCGCGAGCCGGAAGAGCCTCAGCAGCAGCGGCGAGAGCAGGACGAACCACAGGTAGGTCCGCAGGTACCAGAGGATCTCCCAGGCCTGCTCGCCCCAGGCGCTGCCCGGGGGGTCGCCGAGCGGCACCACCCAGTAGACGAGCTGCCACCCCGGCATCCAGCCGCGCACCAGCATCGCGCCCGCCACGAACAGGCCCCAGCACCAGAACGGCGGCAGCAGGCGGCGCAGCCGGCTCCGGACCACCACGCCCGCGGGCCGCCGCCGCAGCGACCGGGCCATCAGGGTGCCGGCCAGCCCGAACATGACCCCCATGGAGGGGAAGACCAGCCCCGCCCAGGGCCAGCCGAAGGCGTGGTACGCGACGACGCGGACGAGGGCGAGGGCGCGCAGGGTGTCGAAGTACCGGTCCCGCGCCGCCGGGGCGGCGTCCCCCTCGGCCCGCACGGTGTGCACCGCCCGCACGGCGCCCTTGCTGTGCGCCCCCATCACCCGGCCCCCGCCCCGGTCCCCACCTCTCCCGTCCGTTTCAGCTTCTGCCAGCGCAGTCGCCCGCCGGTCAGCGCGGTGACGCAGGAGTGGATGAGGACGAGGTACATCATCTGCCGGTAGGCCAGCTGCTGGAGCGGCATCATCAGCAGGTACCGGTACTTCTCCCGGTCGAGCCGGAAGGCGTACGCCGCGCACACCAGCTGCACGCCCAGCACCGCGAGCCACGCCAGGAGCGCCGCGCGGAAGTCGACGAAGAGCATCGAGTAGAGGGTGAACACGTCGATGAGCGGGGCGAAGAGTGGCGTGACCACCTGGAAGAGCACCACCAGCGGCATCCCGACCCGCCCGAAGCGGCCCGAGGGCCCCTTGTCCGTCAGGGACCGGCGGTGCTTCCACAGCGCCTGCATCGTGCCGTAGGACCAGCGGTAGCGCTGCGACCAGAGCTGACCGAGCGACCCGGGCGCCTCCGTCCAGGCACGGGCGTGCTCCTCGTAGACCACCCGCCAGCCCGCGCGGTGCAGGGCGATCGTGATGTCGGTGTCCTCGGCGAGGGTGTCGTCGCTCATGCCGCCGGCCTGGAGGACGGCCTCGCGCCGGAAGGCGCCGATCGCGCCGGGGATGGTGGGCATGCAGCGCAGCAGGTCGTACATGCGCCGGTCGAGGTTGAAGCCCATGACGTACTCGATGTGCTGCCAGGCGCCGATGAGGGTGCGCCGGTTGCCGACCTTGGCGTTGCCCGCGACCGCGCCGACGGAGGGGTCGGCGAAGGGCTGCACCAGGTGCCGCACGGTGTCCGGCTCGAAGACGGTGTCGCCGTCCATCATCACGACGATGTCGTAGCGGGCGTGCCGGACGCCGTTGTTGAGGGCGGCGGGCTTGCCCGCGTTGGCCTGCCGCACGACGCGGACGCCGGGCAGTCCGAGGGACTCGGCGATGTCCGCCGTGCCGTCCGTCGAACCGTCGTCCACGACGATGATCTCGATCGGGTGCGTACTGCGCGCCAGGGATCTCAGCGTGGCCTCGATGCACTCCTTCTCGTTGTACGCCGGGACGATCACGCTGACCGGCCCGGTGACGGGCGGGCCCCAGCCGAAGCGGCGTCCGTTGCGCCGCCGGTGGTGGCGACGGGCGAGGACCAGCATCAACGCGAACCGGCCCATGACGGCCACGCCCACGATCACCAGCCCGGCCGACAGCGCCGGCACTGTCCACTCGGCGACGGCGACGGCCGCGATCAGCGCCTTGCCCTCGTAGAGGGTGGCGCCGGTGGCCTCGTGGTGGGCGGCCTGGAGACCGTCGCCGGAACCCGTGGAGTCCGCGGCGCCGGAGGCAGGCCGCTGCTCGGCCGTGGCGCCGCTGACGGTGGTGAAGGTGTAGCCCTTCGCCTTCATCTTCTCGATGTACTTCGGCAGCGCCTCGATCGTCTGCGACCGCTCGCCGCCGGCGTCGTGGAAGAGGACGGAGGCGCCCTCGCCGTCCTCCGGCGTGGCCCACTCGACGATCTTCGATACGCCGGGCCGTTTCCAGTCGTCGCTGTCGGTGTCGATGAAGACGCTCGTATAGCCGTCCTGACCGAGGCTCTCGTAGACGGGCCAGCTGTAGTCGTCGATGGCGTCCGTCTGGGAGGAGTACGGCGCCCGGAAGAGTGTGGTGGTGATGCCGGCCGCGCCCGCCAGGGCCAGCTGGGTCTGCTCGATCTCGCGGGTGACGCGGGCCTGGCTCTGGTAGGAGAGGTCGACGTGGGTGAAGGTGTGGACGCCCACCTCGTTGCCCTGTTCGACCATGTCCCGCACGATGCCCGGGTGGCGCGAGACCATCGAGCCGACCAGGAAGAACGTGCCGGGCACGTCGTACTTCTGGAGGATGTCCAGCACCTGCGGCGTCCAGGTGGGGTCCGGACCGTCGTCGAAGGTCAGCACGATCGTCTTGTCCGGGACGGAGACGGTGGTGGCCTGCCCGCCGGGGAAGGACAGGATGGGCCCGCCGTCGAGTACGTCCTCGGGGACGTCGCTCGCCGAGGCACCGGTGCGCACGCGCTGGTCGCCGCCGACCTCCGCGCGCAGATAGCCGTCGAGGAGCATCACGCAGGTCAGCGCGAGAAGGAGCAGCAGGGCGAGGAGGACGCGCGGGCGTTGCAGCGCGGCGGCCCGGCCGGCGGCCCGTTCCATGCGTGAGGGAGCACGGCGGCGGCCCCGCGCGGGCGGGCCGGCGGGAGGCGTGGTGGGCGTGGTGGGCGTGGTGGGCGTGGTCATGGGGTGGGGGCGTCCGGTCGGTCGGTGAGTGCGGAGGTGGGATCGGCACTGGGAGCGGCACTGGGAGCGGTGCTGGGTACCGCGCTCGAGGAGGCGGAGGGTGCGGGGGTCGGCGGGACATCCGTGGGAGCGGCGCCGCCGCCCTGTGGACGCGTGCCGCCGCCGGGGCCCGGACCGCCCTCCGGTCCACCGCCTCCACCGGCGCCGAAGGGCAGCAGCGAGGACGGGTTGACCGAGATGCCGACGCCCATGAAGGCCAGGCCGAGGACGGCCGTGTAGCCGAGGCACACGGCCCCGAGCAGGAGCCCGAGCCGGCGCAGCAGCCGGGCCCGTCGTCCGGTGCTGTCGACGAACACGGGCCCCTCGGCGGACCCTTTGTCGGGTTTGCGACGGCGACCGCGCACGGCGGCGCGGGAGGCGGAGACAGGCTCGGAGTGCATGCCCCGGGACGTTAGGGAGCCTTTCCTGTCCTCGACTGGCAAGTTCTTGAGAGGTCCCGGTGAAAAGCGCCCCGTCCTGTCCGTTTCCTGGGAGAGGGCAGGGAATCGTGTCCTTTCCTCAGCGAGGACCCAGGAACGCGTGCCACCTTCACTTGTCCGACGACGACAACGGACGACAACGGACGACAACGGGAGAGTGCGCTCATGAGGGTCCACCGGAACGCGGCAGCCGGGTGCGCCCTGTTGCTCGCCCTGGCCACCGCGGGCTGCGCCGGACCGGACGGCACCGGCGACGCGGCCCCCGCCGCACCGTCGGAGTCGTCGTCGCCGGCGACCGCCTACGCCCCCTACGTCAGCGCCGGCACGGCCTCCGCCACCGACACGGCGGGCTCCCCGGCGACGTACAACCTGGCGTTCGTCATAGCGTCCGGCGAGGACGACGGCTGCACCCCCCGCTGGAACGGCGTCCAGGACATCGACGACACCTCCGTCGCCGCCCGCGTCGAAAAGCTCAAGTCGTCCGGCGCCACCGTCCGCGTCTCCTTCGGCGGCGCCTCCGGTACGGAGCTGGCGGCGGCCTGCGACAACGCCCCGGCCCTCGCGGCGGCGTACGGCGCGGCCCTGGACGCGGCCGGTTCGACGCAGGCGGACTTCGACATTGAGGGCGACGAGCTGGCCGACGCCGACTCCCGCGCCCTGCGCTCGCAGGCGATCGCGCTGCTCCAGGAGCAACGGAGCGATCTGGAGGTCTCGTTCACCCTCCCCGTGATGCCCGCCGGACTGGACACCGACGGCCTGGCACTGCTGGCGTCCGCCAACGACCACGGCGTACGGGTCGCAACGGTCAACCTCATGACCATGAACTACGGCGAGTCGTACACCGACGACATGGGCGACTACGCCCTGGCCTCGGCGAAGGCCGCCCACACCCAGCTCCGGGACGTCTTCGGCACCTCCGACACGGACGCCTGGCGGGGCATCGCCCTCACCTCGATGCTCGGCGTCAACGACGTCGCCGGGGAGACCTTCACGCTCGACGACGCGGCCGAGGTCCGCACGTTCGCCGAGGAGAAGGGCATCGCCTGGGTGTCGGTGTGGGCGGCCTTCCGGGACAAGCGTTGCGGCGGGGACGCGACCGCCGCCGACGCGCTCACCACGTGCAGCGGCGTGGAGCAGGAGGACGGGGCGTTCGGGGCGGCGTTCGGTGCGTAGGACCGTCGGACGAGCCCCGCGGGCCGCGCGCTCAGCGCCCCCGGTAGACCAGCCGGCCGCCCACGACGGTGGCCACGCACGTGGACGCACCGTCCCGCACGAGCGCGGAGCGGTCGGGTACGTCGAACACCGCGAACCGCGCCGGCTTCCCGGGAGCGAGCCCGGGCAGCAGCACCAGCGGCACCGGTGAGAACGACGCCGGACCGGGCAGGCCGGCCGGACGCCCCGCCAGGGCGAGCCCCGCTCCGCGCACCGCGTCCAGGGCCGCGCGGCTGCGCAGCTCGCCGGCGACGGCGACCGTGCCGTGCGCCAGCAGACGTTGTACCCCTCGGCGCGCGCTGGCGCCCCGCGCGGACGCGTTCGCGGCAAGGAGTGCCCGCGCGCGCTCCCCGAAGACCGGCTCGGTGCCCAGCCGGTCCGCTTCACGCGGGTCGGGGTGGTACGCCTGCTCCAGCAGTTCCGGGCCGTACGGGTTGAGCAGTCCGGGCGTCAGGATGCCGGGCCACCGGCGCACCCGCGCCCGCGGGTGGTCGGCGGCCAGTGTCTCGAACGGGCCGACGGCGGCGAGTTGCGCGCCGTCGGCCAGGACGGCCGTCTCGGGAGAGGCCTCGGCGACGTGGATCGTCAGCACGGCGGCGTCAGTTGGAGGCCAGCAGCTTCAGCTCGGGGTGGGCCGTGCCGCCCTCGATGGCCGTCGAGGAGATGTGGGAGACGACCCGCTCGTCGACGGGGTCGTTCGCCGGGTCGTCGTGCACGACCAGGTGCTCGTACGTGGTGGCCCGCTGGGCGGGCACCCGCCCCGCCTTGCGGATGAGGTCGATGATCTCCATCCGGTTGGAGCGGTGCTTGGCGCCGGCGGAGGAGACGACGTTCTCCTCCAGCATGATCGAGCCGAGGTCGTCCGCGCCGTAGTGCAGGGAGAGCTGGCCGACCTCCTTGCCGGTGGTCAGCCAGGAGCCCTGGATGTGGGCGACGTTGTCCAGGAACACGCGGGCGATGGCGATCATCCGCAGGTACTCGAAGAGCGTGGCCTGGGTGCGGCCCTTCAGGTGGTTGTTCTCGGGCTGGTAGGTGTACGGGATGAAGGCGCGGAAGCCGCCGGTGCGGTCCTGCACGTCCCGGATCATCCGCAGGTGCTCGATGCGCTCGGCGTTGGTCTCGCCGGTGCCCATGAGCATGGTGGAGGTCGACTCGACGCCCAGGTTGTGCGCGATCTCCATGATCTCCAGCCAGCGCTCGCCGGACTCCTTGAGCGGCGCGATGGCCTTGCGCGGGCGCTCGGGCAGCAGCTCCGCACCGGCACCGGCGAAGGAGTCGAGACCCGCGGCGTGGATACGGGTGATGGCCTCCTCGACCGAGACACCCGAGATCCGCGCCATGTGCTCGACCTCGCTCGCCCCCAGGCTGTGGATGACGAGTTCGGGGAACTCCTTCTTGATGGCGGCGAAGTGCTTCTCGTAGTACTCGACGCCGTAGTCCGGGTGGTGGCCGCCCTGGAACATGATCTGGGTGCCGCCCAGCTCGATCGTCTCCGCGCACCGGCGCAGGATGTCGTCGAGGTCGCGGCTCCAGCCCTTCTTGGTGTCCTTGGGGGCCGCGTAGAACGCGCAGAACTTGCACGCCGTGACGCACACGTTCGTGTAGTTGATGTTGCGCTCGATGATGTACGTCGCGATGTGCTCCGTACCGGCGTACCTGCGCCGGCGTACGGCGTCGGCGGCGGCGCCCAGCGCGTGCAGCGGGGCGTCGCGGTACAGGTCGAGCGCCTCTTCGGGAGTGATCCGCCCACCGGCGGCGGCGCGGTCGAGGATGGGCTGAAGGTCGGCCTTCTCGGTCACCGGCGTCCCTTTCGCAAGGTTCGTAAGGGTTGTGGACGGACCTGCCCAGCGTACGCCAGGCCTTTCGCCCGCTCGTGGTCAGGCCGCGTACGCCCCGGCCAGGACGCCGAGGAAGGCGCCGGCGATCAGGAACGGGCCGAAGGGGATGGCCGTCTTGCGGTCCGCGCGCCGGACGGCGAGGAGGGCGCCGCCGTACAACGCCCCGAGCAGGAACCCGGCGAAGGTGCCCAGCATCAGCGTGGGCCAGCCGTACCAGCCGAGGGCGGCACCGGCCGTGAGGGCGAGCTTGACGTCGCCGAAGCCCATGCCGGCCGGGTTGATGAGGAACAGCACGAGGTAGCCGGCGCCGAGGGCGAGGGCGCCCAGCAGGGCGGTGGTCCACTCCCCCGCGTGCTCGGGCACGAGCGCGGTGAGCCCGAGCAGGGCGAGTGCGGCGCCGGCGAGCGGCAGGGTGAGCGGGTCGGGCAGCCGCCGTACCTTCAGGTCGACGACGGTGAGCAGTACGCCGACGGGGGCGAGCAGCAGCCAGACGGCGGCCTCGGGCCGGGTGCCGGTGGCGGCGGCGAGGGCGGCGCAGACGAGGGCGGTGACGGTGGCGAGGGAGGCGGTGCGGGGGCCGTAAGAGGTCTGGCCGGCCGCGCACTGCCCGCACCTGGCCGGGCCGAGCCACCCCCGGACGGGGTGCTCCCGTGGACACAGCTCCCGCCACGCCTCCCCGGAGGGCGCCGAGAAGCGATAGGCGGCACGCGGCAGCACCGCGCCCGTCGCCACGCCCCAGAGCGCGGCGACGAGGACGACCACGAGATCGATGTCGATGACGGTGTCGATGCTCATCCGGCAGCGGCCGACCGCCGCCCCCGCATGGGCGGGGGGGTGCGGTTCCTCGAAGCGGAGGACGCCGAGGGGGCCGTCGAGCTCGGGGAGCTGGATGTGCGGCGTCGCGGCATGGGCGGAGTCCTGGGTCGTGGTCGTGATCGCGGGCCGAGAAGGTCGCGAGGGCGTCCGGCAAGAGGGGTGCGCTGAGCCTACCGAGATCTTATGGACTCCCACCGACGGCGGCGAAGGGGGCGAGGAAGGCCCACCCCACAACGTCCGTCCGCTTCACGACCTTTGCCCGCCGTTGCGGCAAGAGGCCGCGTACGCACCCCTGACAGCTTCGTTCCCCGTCGTACGCGCCGTACCTCCCGGGGGAAACCAGTGGGCCGCAGCGTACTCACCATGGCCGCCGCCACCTTCGCCGCGACGTGAGCCTGCCCGACGGCCTGAAGCTGGTCTTCGGCTTCTAGAGGCCACTTCGAGATCCAGTCCATCAACCGCTGAAGGGATCCTCTGCCTGACCGGTATCCGACCCGGATAAGCCGAGTAACGGGCGGTCGGAGCCACTACGCTGAGCGCCTTCACACCCCGGGAGGTTCGGTTGGCAGGGCGGAGCGCGCTGGGACAGGACTTCCGGCGGCTGTGGGGCGCCTACACGGTCAGCGCGGTCGGCAGTGCCGTCGGGATGGGGGCGTTGCCGCTGATCGCTCTGCTGGTGCTGGACTGCTCCGCGTTCCAGGTCTCCGCGCTCGCCGCATTGTCCGCGCTGGCCAGTGGGGTGATCGCTCTGCCGCTCGGTGTGCGCATCGAGCACCGGTACAAGCGCCCGGTCATGATCACCGCCGACCTGGTCCGCTGCGCGGTGCTGGCGAGCGTTCCCGCCGCCATGGCATTCGACGGGCTCACTTTCACCCACCTGTGCGTCGTCGGCGTTCTCCAGACGGCGGCGTCCGTCGCGTTCGACGCGGCGAGTGGGGCGCACCTGAAGACACTCGTCCTGCCCCAGCACCGCATCCACGCCAACAGCCTGTTCGAGACGACCAGATGGATCAGCGTCAGCGCCGGCCCGCCCGTCGGAGGACTGCTGATCGGGGCACTGGGCGCGGCCGCCACGTTGGTGGTCGACGCGCTGTCCTTCCTCGGGTCGGCCTTGGGCATCCGCCTCATCCGGCAGCCCGAGCCCGCGCCGCCGGCACGCGCCACCGCTCCTCACCTGCGCCGCGACATCGCCGCCGGCTGGCGGTATCTCCTCCGGCATCCGGGGCTGCGACCGCTGTTCTTCAACTCGCTGCTCTTCGGCGGGTCCGTCATGATGACGTCGCCGCTGATGGCCGTCCTCATGCTGGACGACCTCGGCCTGGCGGCGTGGCAGTACGGACTCGCCCTGGGACTGCCGTGCCTGGGCGGCGTGCTCGGCGCCCGCCTGACTCCGCAGCTCACCCGGCGATTCGGAGAGCGTCGGGTTCTGCTGCTGTCCGGTGTCGCACGCACCGTGTGGACGGTCCTGCTGCCGCTGACGCCCTCGGGAGCACTGGGCGTGTTCGTCATCGTGGCGGCCGACTTCGGCCTGCTCTTCTCGGCTGGCGTCTTCAACCCGTCGTTCACCACGTATCGCATGGCGGCCACACCGGACGCCTTCATGTCCCGCGTCGGCACGTCCTGGTCCGTCGGCTCGAAGGCGTCCCAGGCCGCCTTCGTGATCGCCGGCGGTCTCCTCGCCGCCGCGGCGGGGGTACGCGGCACCCTGCTCATCGCCGGCCTGCTCTGCCTGGGGAGCGCGCTGCTTCTGCCCTGGCGAAGGGCGCGGTACTCCACCGGGCACGTTCCGGGCCCCGCGACGGAGGCGGCCCCGGCCCCGGCTGCGGACAGTCCGTCCGCCTAGGGGGTGCCCCGGACTGCGGTGACGTGACTGTGTCGGGGGCGGGAGGGCAATGCCCGCAGTGAGGACTTCGAGCCATGAGCCGGCGGACTCGCATGTACTCGGCCTGGACACGGGCCCGAGGCCCGGCGATCCGGGCCACATCCGCGAACTTGCCCACACGCTGCGCGACGTCGCCCGGTCGACGCCGTCCCGCACACCGCGCACCGCGCCCCCCGCGGATCCCAAGACGAGCACCCCTCCCGTGCCCACACGGGCCGCAGGGGGCGAAGCGCCGCTGCGGCCCGTCGTCCTCGCTACACCGCCGGGAGCGCGTAGATCTCGTGGCCGTGCGTCGCCAGAAGTCGGTTGCCCGCGAGGGCGACCTGCCACGGCTCGCCGGCGGCCTTGCTGTCGGTGTACGTCCAGCGGAGCTTGCCCGTGCGTGTCTCCAGGGCGACGATGCCGCCGTCGACGGCGCCGGTTGCTCCATAGAGGGTCGAACCCACGCGGCGGAACGACTCCGGGCCGTCGACGTCCAGTTCGTCGCAGAGCCACTTCCGCTTGCCGGTCTTGACGTTGACGGCCCACACGCCGTCGTCGTGGTCGCTGACGTAGAGCACGCCGTCGGCGACCGTTGGGTTGTCGAAGCCGCGTCGTCCGGCAGGGTCGAGTGTCCAGACCGTCGTGCCCTTCTCCACGTCGACGGCCGTGAGTTCATCGCCCGGGAGGAAGACCAGGCCGTTCGCGACCGTGGGCTGCCAGGACCACTCGTCACCGATCTTCCTGGTCCACACCTGACCGCCGGTGGCGGTGTCCCGGACGGTGAGGTTGAGGTTGGAGTCGGCGTAGACCAGGTACTTGCCCGAGGCGGTGCCCTGGACGTCGTAGTCCTTCGTGCCCCAGTCCCGGTGCTCGACCCACGCCGTCTTTCCCGTGGTGTGGCTGACGGCCGCGACGGCCGTACGGTACTCGGTGGCGCTCTTCGCCTGACCGTGGTCGGTCGCAGTGACGTAGACGTTCTTGTCGTCGATGGCGATCGTGTCCTCGACGGACAACTGCTTGCCGAGGCGGCTGCGCCAGGCCTCATCGCCGGTCTTGACGTCGTAGGCGACCAGGGCACCCTCGTAGTCGCCGTCGGCGAGGAACACCTTGCCGTCGTGAAAGAGGAGTTGGGCTCCGGGTCGGCAGATGCCCGCCTTGGTCCAGCGGGCCTTGCCGGTCCGGACGTCGTAGGCCACGAGCGGGTCGCCGCTGATCAGGAGCAGTCCTTCGTGGGTAAGGAGTGGTACGCGCGGACTGGTGCTGTCCTCCTCGGCCGACTCGTGCCACAGCGGCTGCGGGGCCACCCCGGCGGGCGGTGTCGTGAAATTCTCCTCCACCGGCTCGGCCTCAGCACGGCTGCCCGAAGCCCCCGTCGCGTCCTCGGACCCGTCGCCGGAGGTGAGGGCCCACGCGACGCCGCCGCCGACCACCGCAACGGCTGCCGCGCCTCCCACGGCCATGCCGAGTACCCGACGACGGGACCGGGCAGGAGCGGATGGTGGGGCCTCGCCGAGTCGGACGGTGCCGGGCAGGGGCGTCCCGTACGCGGGTACCGGGGTCCCGCCGGGCGCCGGGCCATGACCGGTCGTTCCGGTCGACGGCGAGCCGTCGAGCATGGTGGGTGCCGGGCCGAATCCCGTTGTCGCCCGCTCCTGTGACTGGGGAACGGTTCGCGGCGTCTCGGGTGCCTCCAGGTCCAGGATCCCTGCGGCGTGGGTCGCGATGGTCGAGGCCACGGCCGACGGCAGCCAGTCGTGGAGGGCGGCGTCGATGCCCTGCCCGGCCAACGCGGCGACGATCTCACCTGGCGCCGGACGCTGGGTCGGGTCCTTCATCAGGCAGGCGCGGACGAGCCCCAGCAAGGACGGGGGCACGCCCGTCAGGTCGGCTTCTCCGTGCACGACCTGGTAGAGGAGCCCCGCGTGGGAGGTCGTGCCGTCGCCGAAGGCACCCCGCCCGGTGGCCGCGAACGCGAGTACGGAGCCGAGGGAGAAGACATCGCCCGCGACACCGACGTCCTTGCCCATCGCTTGCTCCGGCGACATGTAACCGGGCGAGCCGACCACCACTCCCGTCTGGGTCATGCGGCTGCCGTCCACCGCCCGTGCGATGCCGAAGTCGATGAGCCGAGGTCCGTCGGCGGCCAGCAGGACGTTGGAAGGCTTGAGATCCCGGTGCATCAGGCCTGCCGCGTGAATGTCCTGCAGGGCGGCGGCCAGACCGGCGGCCAACGCGCGTACCGTGCGCTCGGGCAACGCCCCGTGAGCCCCGACCACGTCGGTCAGATCGGGGCCGAGGACGTACGACGTGGCAAGCCACGGCAGAGGCGCGTCCGGGTCGGCATCCACGACGGGGGCGGTGAACCGACCGGAGACCGCCTTCGCGATCTCGACCTCGTGCCGGAAGCGCTCGCGGAAGTCGTGGTCCGCCGCGAGATCGGGACGGACCACCTTGACCGCGACGGTACGGCCACCAGGCGATCGGGCGAGGTAGACGCGGCCCATTCCACCGGCGCCAAGCCTTCGCAGGAGGCGGTAACTGCCCAGCTCCTGCGGATCGTCCGATTGCAGTGTCTCCATAGCGGGCCTTCCCCGTCGCGAAACCTTGACGAACAGTCATCCCATGGCCGGATGTTCGTGTCGCAGACACAGTAGTAAGTAGGGGGTGGAGACATCGCAGGGGCTTGTCGCGGCGAGGCAGTGGGTGGGCGGGGCCCCGACCCGCTACCTGACCTTCGACAGCCGTGCCTTCGGGCGCCCCGACTCCTCGCTCTTCGACGCGTAGTCGAGGTCGTCGCCGACCGGGGTGAAGGTGACGGTGGTGGGCGCGGGGTTGCAGCCGTCGTGGTTGCCCTCGGCGCCGACGGAAGCGGCGACGATCTGCTTCTCCGTGACCTTCTTGAGGGTGATCACGTCGACGCAGACGCCGCCCAGCGCGTCGGTCTGGCGGAGCCTGCCCAGTTCCTCCCCGACGTCGGCCTGCTCGATGGTGATGCGGAAGGTGCCCAGCGGCAGTTTGCCGTTCAGGGCGGCAGCCTGGCCCTCCCAGGTGCCGAGGTAACGCCCGGGCAGGGTGCCGGCGGTGGCGGCGGGCGGTTCGTGGGAGCCGTCGTCGCCGCCCGCGTTGCTCGCGTCGCCGCCCGGGCCCGGCAGCAGGTCCAGGACGAACACCGTCCCGACCGTCACCGCCGCCAGCGCGCCCGCCACCGCGAGCGCCACCGTGCAGCTGAGCCGTCGGCCCCGTCCGCCGGCGCCCTGCGTGGAGGTCGCCGCGACGGAGAGGGCGAGCCTGCCCGGAGGGTGCGTCGGGCCCGGGTCGGCGCCGGGCTCGGGATCCCTCGGGCCGGGGACGGACGAGGGCGAGGGCGAGGGCACGGGCCCAGGCGACGCGAAGGAAGGCGGGGCGGGCGTCGGCATCACCGGCGGGGGACCGAAGGTTCCGGGGGAGGCGTCCGTCCCTGGCCCGTCGCCCACCGGCCCCGGGGAGTCCCCCGGCCCGGTCCCGCCGCCCACCGGCCCCGGGGACGCCTCCGCCGCGGTCCCGCCAGCCGCCGTGATCGACGGGCGGCTGAAGCCCACGGGTCCCGATGCCCCGGGCTCCCCCGCGCCCGCCCCCGCCCCCGACGCCGCCGCCTCCAGGTTCAGCAGCTGTACGGCGCTGCGGCTGACCCGCTCCACCAGCGCCCCCGGCAGCCAGCCGCCGGTCACCAGGCTGGCCGCGCCCTCGGGGGCCAGGCGGCGGGCCACCTCCCCGGGGGCCGGGCGGGCGGACGGGTCCTTGGCCAGGCAGGACGCGACCACCTCGCGCAGGTCTCCGTCGGGACCGGCGAGGCCGTCGAGGCCGTCCAGCCGGGGCTCCTCGTGGACGACCTTGTAGAGCAGCGCGGCCGAGGAGTCCCCGGGGAAGGGTGGCTGCCCCGTCGCCGCGTACGCCAGTACCGCGCCCAGTGAGAAGACGTCCGCCGCCCCCGTCACGCCCTTGCCGAGGATCTGCTCGGGCGACATGTAGCCGGGGGAGCCGATCGACACGCCGGTGGAGGTGAGCGAGGCCGTCCCGTCCGTGGCGCGGGCGATGCCGAAGTCGATCAGGAGGGGGCCGTCGAGGGTGAGGAGGACGTTGGAGGGCTTGACGTCGCGGTGGACGAGGCCCAGGCCGTGCACCGCCGCCAGCGCCTCGCCGAGGCCGGCGCCGAGCGCTCGTACCGAGTGGGCGGGCAGCGGGCCGCCGTCCGCGACGGCCGCCGTGAGGGAGGGACCGGCCGCGTACGCCGTGGCGACCCACGGCACGCGCGCCTCGGGGTCCGCGTCCAGTACCGGCGCGGTCCAGGCGCCGCCGACCCGCCGCGCGGCATCCACCTCGCGCCGGAACCGGGCCCGGAACTCCTCGTCCAGCGCGAAGTGCGGGTGCACGATCTTCACCGCGACCGTGCGGCCCCCGGCGCTGCGGCCCAGGTAGACCCGGCCCATGCCGCCGGAGCCCAGCCGGCCCAGCAGCCGGTAGGGCCCCACGACGGTGGGTTCGTCGTCGTCGAGCGGCCGCATGGCGCCACCCCTCCCCCGTACGCCGGCCGGTACCTGCCAGCAGGGTAGTGGGCCGCCCGGGCCGGGTAACCCGGGCGTGTCAGGGCTGGAGCAGCTCGACCTTCACGTCCGCCGGGAAGCCCGTGGTGGGGCCGACGCGGCGGGCGAACTCGGTGACCGCCTCCAGCTGCGGGCCGCCGAAGCGGAAGTCGAGCGTGGTGAAGTACTTCGCGAGGGTGTCCTCGTCGAAGGCCTCCCAGCGGGCGGCCTGCTCCGCGACCTTCTCCACCTCTTCCAGGGAGAGGTCCCGGGAGGCGAGGAACGCCTCGTGCACCTTGCGGGCGATGACCGGCTCGCGCTCCACGTAGTCCCGCCGGGCCGCCCAGACCGCGAAGACGAACGGCAGGCCCGTCCACTCCTTCCACAGGGCGCCCAGATCGTGCACGTCGAGGCCGTAGCGCGGTCCGTCGATCATGTTGGCGCGCAGGGCCGCGTCCCCGATGAGGACGGCCGCGTCGGCCTCCTGCATCATCAGGCTCAGGTCCGGCGGGCAGGTGTAGT
The DNA here is from genome assembly GCF_000772045.1 of Streptomyces sp. CCM_MD2014. Classification (GTDB taxonomy): domain Bacteria; phylum Actinomycetota; class Actinomycetes; order Streptomycetales; family Streptomycetaceae; genus Streptomyces; species Streptomyces salinarius. The sequence continues at coordinate 3,760,087 of NZ_CP009754.1, forward strand.
AGTCCGGCTGGACGCCGAACCGTTCCGCCAGGAGGAGCTGGGCCAGCCGTACGGAGGTGCGCGAGGTCGAGCCCAGGGCGACCCGGGCGCCGTCGAGGCGCTCCAGCGGGACCTGCGAGACGATCACGCACGACATCACCGGGCCGTCGCAGCCGACGGCGATGTCGGGAAGCGCGACGAGGTCGTCGGCGTTCTTCAGGAATTCGACCAGGGTGACGGGACCGATGTCGAGATCACCGCGCACCAGCTGCTCGCTGAGCTTCTCCGGGGTGTCCTTCGTCAGCTCGAAGTCGAGAAGCGTGCCTGTTCTCGCGAGCCCCCAGTAGAGGGGCAGGCAGTTCAGGAACTGGATGTGGCCGACGCGCGGCCGGGTGCGAGAATTGTCCACATCGCGAGGCTAGCCCTCCCCCCGGATCCGTCGGTCGCCGACCCCCGGCGTCAGCCGAACGGCGCAGGGGTTCAAACGTTCGGGTGAAGTGATCTTGACCTCTGTTGCGCCGGGGTCCCTGCGTGCTAGGCTCACAGCAAGTTGCAGTTTGGTTTCCCTTGCAGTACAGAGCCTGCGGAGCATGTGACCGCGGGCTCTCGTCGTTCCTAGACGTATGCAGTTGTGCGGCATTCACAGTCTTCACACTTGCTGGTTCTGGAGCAGGGCAACCCTTTGAGCCCAAGGAGGGCTTATGGCTACCGGAACCGTGAAGTGGTTCAACGCCGAAAAGGGCTTTGGTTTCATCGCCCAGGAAGGCGGCGGCCCCGACGTCTTCGTCCACTACTCCGCGATCAACGCGACCGGCTTCCGGTCCCTCGAGGAGAACCAGCAGGTGTCCTTCGACGTCACGCAGGGCCCCAAGGGTCCGCAGGCGGAGAATGTCACTCCTGTCTGATTGACAGCAGTACCCAAGGAGCCCCGCGCCGTTTCGGTGACGGGGCTCCTGCCCTTTCTGAATTCTCCGTGAATTTCCCGCCGGAGCCGGGCTGGCCATCGCTGTGTCAGTGGCCGCCAGTGGTTGTGGTGGTGCCTGCCAGTGGTTGTGGCGGTGCCCCAGTGGCTGTGGCGGTGCCTCCCAGTGGTTGTGGCGGTGCCTCCCAGTGGTTGTGGCGGTGAGCGCCAGTGGTTGCGTCGGCGGCTGCCAGCGGCTGTGTCAGTGGCCGCCACTAGGGTCCGCCCATGACCATCGACCCCGCCTTCGTGGCCACCACCCGGACCTTCTACGACGCCGTCGCCGAGGACTACCACGCCCGCTTCCGCACCGCGCTCGACGACTCCCCACTGGACCGGGCGCTGATGGGCGCCTTCGCCGAGCTGGTGGGACCGGAGGGGGAGGTGGCCGACCTCGGCTGCGGGCCCGGGCTGGTCACCGCGCACCTCGCCTCGCTGGGGCTCAGGGTCTTCGGCCTCGACCTGTCCGCGTCGATGCTCGCGATCGCGCACCGGGAGAATCCGGGCCTGCGGTTCGAGCAGGGGTCCATGCTGGAGCTGGACCTGCCCGACGGCGCTCTCGCGGGGGCCGTCTCCTGGTACTCGTCGATCCACACTCCGTGGGAGCGGCTGCCCGGCCTCTTCGCGGAGATCGGGCGCGTGCTGGCCCCGGGCGGGCACCTGCTGCTCGGCTTCCAGGTCGGCGACGAGCCCCTCCACCACGACCGGCCCTGGGGGCACCCGGTCGCCCTGGGCTTCGAACGGCGGCAGCCCGAGCCGATGGCTCGGCTGCTGGAGCAGGCCGGCTTCACCGTGCTGTCCCGGACGGTGCGCCTTCAGGAGGCGGGCGCGTCCTCACGGGTCCCGCAGGCCTGCCTCATCGCCCGCCGCTGATCCCCCGGCCGTCCCGCCCCTCGTACAGCCCCTCCACCGCCCCCGCGAAGTCCCGCATGATCACGTCGCGGCGCAGTTTCATGGAGGGGGTCAGATGGCCCTCCCACTCGGTGAAGTCCCTGGGCAGGATCGCGAAGCGGCGGATGGACTCCGGGCGGGAGACCAGCTTGTTGGCCTCGTCGACCGCGCGCTGGAGGACGGCGTGGACCTCCTCGTCGTCCACCAGCAGCTCCGGCGGCACCGGGTGCTTGCCGTTCATGCGTCGCCAGTGGGTGAGGCCGTCGGGGTCGAGGGTGAACAGGGCGGAGACGTAGGGACGGCGGTCGCCCAGCACGATGCACTGGGAGACCAGGGGGTGGGAACGCAGCCAGTTCTCCAGCGGGGCCGGGGCGACGCTCTTGCCGCCCGCGGTGATCAGCAGCTCCTTCTTGCGGCCGGTGATCGTCAGGTACCCCTCGTCGTCCAGGCTGCCGATGTCCCCGGTGGCGAACCAGCCGTCGGGGGCGGCCGGGACGACGCCGCCCGCCTGCGGGTCCCAGTAGCCGTGGAGGACCTGCTCGCCGGCGACGAGGATCTCGCCGTCGGCGGCGATGCGGACGCGGGTGCCGGGCAGGGGCCAGCCGACGGTGCCGAGGCGCGGCTTGAGCGGCGGGGTGACGGTGGCCGCGGCCGTGGTCTCGGTGAGGCCGTAGCCCTCGAAGATCTCGATGCCGGCCCCGGCGTAGAAGGCGGCCAGGCGGCGGCCGAGCGGGGAGCCGCCGCAGATGGCGTACTTGACCCGGCCGCCCATGGCGTTGCGGATCTTGCGGTAGACGAGGGGGTCGTAGAAGGAGCGGGAGGTCTTCAGACCGCGGCCGGGGCCGCCGCCGGTGCCGCTCTGGCGGGCCTCCTTGGCCTCGCCGTAGCGCACCGCCACCGAGACGGCGCGGTCGAAGACCGTGGCCCGGCCGCCGGACTCGGCCTTGGCGCGGGCGCTGTTGAAGACCTTCTCCAGCATGTACGGGATGGTCAACAGGCAGGTCGGGCGGAAGGCGGCCAGGTCGGGGAGCAGGTCCTCCGGCTTCAGGCTCGGTGCGTGGCCGAGGCGGACCCGGGCGCGGACGCAGGCCACGGCGACCATGCGGCCGAAGACGTGGGACATCGGAAGGAAGAGCAGGATCGAGGGCTCCTCGCCGGTCTCCGCCTTGAAGACGGGGTAGAGCAGCTCGATCGCGTTGTCGACCTCGGCGAAGAAGTTGCCGTGGGTGAGCGCGCAGCCCTTGGGGCGGCCGGTCGTCCCCGAGGTGTAGATCAGGGTGGCCAGGGTGCTCGGGCTCAGCATGCCGCGGCGCACCTCCACCTCAGCGTCCGGCACCCGTGCGCCCAGCTCCGCGAGCCGCTCCACGTGCCCCTTCTCCATGACCCACAGGTGCCCCAGGTCGGGGATGCGGTCCAGCTCGGGGCCGAGGGCGGCGGCCTGCGCGGTGGTCTCGGTGACCAGGGTGACGGCGCCGGAGTCCTGGAGGATCCAGCGGGTCTGGAAGAGGGAGGAGGTCGGGTAGATCGGGACGGTGACCAGGCCGGCCGCCCACGCGGCGAAGTCCAGCAGGGTCCACTCGTACGTCGTCCGCGCCATGATCGCGATGCGGTCGCCCGGCGTCAGACCCTCGGCGATCATGCCCTTGGCCACCGCCAGCACCTGCCCGGCGAACTCGGCCGCCGTCACCTCGGACCAGTCGCCGTCCGGCGAGCGGCGGCTGAGGACGACCTGACCCGGGACCGCCGCCGCGTTGTCGAAGGGCAGGTCGGCGAGGGACCCGCGGCGCACCGGGGGCGCGAAGGGCGGTACGTACGCCTCCCTTACGGCCCCGTCCAGCGTCCGCGTCTCGGGCGCCACCAGGGTGGGGCCGGGCGAGTCGGCGTAGGCGGCGGACGCGGCGAAGGAGGGAAGCGGGGTGGACACGGGCGGCTCCTGGGACGTGCGGCAAAGCCACGGCTTCTGCTTCTGCGGTCGCTGCTTGCGCGGTCACTGCTTCCGCGGTCGCCGCTCTGCTGCATGAGGTACGTGCCTCGCGCGCCGAGGCGTTCATCGCCGGTCCCGTGGACAGGGGTTACCGGCGGTCAGTTCCGGGATCGTACGGTGCTCACGTGGGGACTTGGTGCGCGTTTCACGATCTTCCCGCGCCGGGCGTGTGCAGTGTTGGGGGTTACCTGAGGGTAAGTCACGTTCGTTCCAATATCGCCGTCACGCCCTGACCGCCCGCCGCGCAGACGGAGATCAGGCCGCGCCCCGGGCCTTCCCGCTCGGCGAGCAGCGTGGCCAGGGTCGCCACGATCCGGGCGCCGGTGGCGGCGAAGGGGTGGCCGGTGGCGAGGGAGGAGCCCGCCACGTTCAGGCGGGCCCGGTCCACCGGCTCCAGGCCCCGCTGCTCCCAGGCGGCCAGCGTGGCCAGCACCTGGGACGCGAACGCCTCGTGGATCTCGACCAGGTCGAAGTCCCCGATCCCGAGCCCGGCCCGCTCCAGCATCCTCGGGACCGCGTACGCCGGGGCCATCAGCAGTCCGTCCTCCCCGCCGGCCACGTCCCCGCCCGCGAAGTCCACGGCCGCCGTCTCGTACGCCGTGAGGTACGCGAGGGGTTCGACGCCCCGGGCCTCGGCCCACTCCTCGCTCGCGAGCAGTACCGTCGCGGCGCCGTCCGTCAGGGGCGTGGAGTTGCCCGCCGTCATCGTGGGGCCGGGGGCGTCGAGACCGAACACGGGCTTCAGCGCGGCCAGTTTCTCCACCGTCGAGCCGGGGCGCAGGTTCTGGTCGCGGGCCAGGCCGCGGAAGGGGATCACCAGGTCCCGGAAGAAGCCGCGTTCGTAGGCGGCCGCCAGCCGTTGGTGGCTGGTCGCGGCCAGCGCGTCCTGTTCCTCACGGGTGATGCCCCACCGGCGTGCGGTGACCGCGGCGTGCTCGCCCATCGACAGGCCGGTGCGCGGCTCGGCGTTGCGCGGGATGTCGGGGACCAGGTGACCCGGGCGGACCTTCGCCAGCGCCTTCAGTCTGCCGCCGGTGGACTTGGCCCGGCGGGCCTCGAGCAGGATGCGGCGCAGGCGGTCGTTGACACCGAGCGGGGCGTCGCTCGCGGTGTCGGCGCCGCCCGCGATCGCCGACTCGGTCTGGCCGAGGGCGATCTTGTTGGCGGCCGCGATCACGGCCTGGAGGCCGGTGCCGCAGGCCTGCTGGATGTCGTAGGCGGGGGTGCGCGGGTCGAGGGCCGAGCCGAGGACCGTCTCGCGGGCGAGGTTGAAGTCGCGGCTGTGCTTGAGGACCGCGCCGGCCACGAACTCGCCGACCGAGCCGGGCTCCTGGAGTCCGTGCCGCTCGACCAGTCCGTTCAGGGCCGCGGTCAGCATCTCCTGGTTGGAGGCGGTGGCGTACGGCCCGTCGGAGCGGGCGAAGGGGACGCGTGCGCCGCCGAGGACCGCGACGCGGCGCGTGGGCTGCGCTGCCAGAGGGCTCATCTCGACCTGCTCCTCACCCGTGACATAGGCTTACCTCCGGTAACCTTACTCCAGAGTAAGCAGTTGTGTGCGCCGCGAGCCCGACCGCCGCCCTCTGGACACGTCGCAGCCGCCTGGGAGACAGACATGGCCGACCGCTATCTCAGCTTCACCGGCACCGCGCCCGGCCGATTCCTCACCCGCAGACTGGGACTGCCGCAGCCCGCCCCGCTGCGGCGCGACGCGTTCGACGGCGGCCTGCTCCACCTCACGGCCGGCAAGTCGGACCTCGGCCTCGCGCCGGTCCTGGCCCGCACGGGCCTCGCCGCCGACGACGACGGCCGCCCCGCCGCCGTCGTCCTCGACGCCACCGGCGTCCGGGACGTCGACGCCCTCGCCGAGGTGCACGCCGCCCTGCACCCCGTCGTACGGTCCGTCGCCGCGAGCGGACGCGTGGTCGTGCTCGGCGCCCCGCTCGACGCCGCCGACCATCACCAGGCCGCCGTGCAGCAGGCGTTGGAGGGCTTCACCCGCTCGCTCGGCAAGGAGATCGGCCGGGGCAGGACGGTCAACCTCGTACGGCTCACCGACGCCGCCCCGGCCGAGTCCACCCTGCGCTTCCTCCTCTCCCCCGCCTCCGCCTACGTCAGCGGCCAGGTGATCGAGGTCGGGACGTCCGGCGCGGGCGTGGAACCCGACGACTGGGACCTGCCGCTCGCGGGGCGTACCGCCCTGGTCACCGGCGCCGCCCGGGGCATCGGCGCCGCGGTCGCCGAGACGCTGGCCGGGCAGGGCGCCCAGGTCGTCGTCCTCGACGTACCGCAGGCCGAGGACGCGGCACGCCGGGCCGCCGAACGCCTCGGCGGCACCGCCCTAGCGCTCGACATCACCGCCGCGGACGCGGGCGAGCGCATCGCCGCCGCGCTGCCCGGCGGCCTCGACGTCCTCATCCACAACGCGGGCGTCACCCGCGACCGGCGCCTGGTCAACATGCCCGCCGAACGCTGGAGTTCCGTGCTCGACGTCAACCTCGCGAGCGTCCTGCGCACCACGGACGCGCTGCTCGCGGCGGGCGCCGTCAACCGGGGCGGCCGAATCGTGGCGACGGCCTCCATCGCCGGGCTCGCGGGCAACGCGGGCCAGACCAACTACGGCGCGAGCAAGGCGGGCGTCGTCGGCCTGGTCCGCTCGCTCGCGCCACGCGCGCTCGCCGAGCACGGGGTGACGGTGAACGCGGTGGCGCCCGGATTCATCGAGACCAGGATGACGGCGGCGGTCCCGCTCTTCATCCGCGAGGCCGGCCGCCGCATGAACTCCCTCGCCCAGGGCGGCCTGCCCGTCGACGTCGCCCAGACCACGGCCTGGCTCGCCCACCCGGCCTCCGGCGCCGTCAACGGCCAGGTCGTACGGGTCTGCGGCCAGAGCCTGCTGGGGGCCTGATGACGACCGCGCCACCGACCACCAGCACCCTGAACGGCGTCCCCGCCCTCGCACCGCTCCTCGCGCGAGGCGCCCTTCTGTCCCCGCTGAAGCGCCCCCGTCCGGACGCGGGCTTCCCCCGCACCCGGCTGGTGCTGCCCGGTCTGCGCGTGGACCTCGCGCGGCTGGCGGCTTACGAGCGGGTGTGCGGCTTCGCGACCGGCGCGGACGCGCTTCCGGTGACGTATCCGCACGTGCTGGGCTTCCCGCTGGCCATGCGCCTGATGAGCGGCCGGGACTTCCCGCTGCCCCTGCTCGGGCTCGTCCACACCTCGATCGCCATCACCCGGCGGACCGCGATGCCCGCGACGGCGGAGTACGAACTCTGCGTGTACGTCGAGGGGCTGGCCTCGCACCGGCGCGGCACCGAGGCGTCGGTGGTCACGGAGGTGCGGGACGGCACGGACGTCGTATGGGAGTCCCGCAGCACGTACCTGGCCCGGCACCGGACCGCCACGGCTGCCGCCGCCCGCCCGTCCGAGGCCCCGCCCGAAGTCTCTCCCGGCCCGCCTGAGCCCCTCCCCGCCCGGGCCGAGTGGCGGCTCGCCGGTGACGTCGGACGCCGCTACGGCGCCGCGTCCGGGGACCGCAACCCGATCCACCTGCACCCGTTCACCGCGCGCCTGTTCGGCTTCCCCCGGGCCATCGCGCACGGCATGTGGACCGTGGCCCGCTGCCTCGCCGAGCACGGGACGCCGGACGCGGCCGTGGTGCGGGCGGAGTTCCGGGCCCCGGTGCTGCTGCCGGGGACGGTGGCCTACGGCGCCGAGGGCGACGAGGGTGGCGGCGCGGGCGGCCGGTTCGAGCTGCGCGGTGCCCGCGACGGGCGGCTGCACCTGTCCGGCGAGGCCGGGCCCTACCCGGTGGCCTGAGCCGCGGGCTCGGCATCCGGATCCGGCACCGGCTCGGAATCCTCCGGCGGGGACCAGGGCCGTCCGGTCATCAGGTCGCCCAGGCCGGCCCAGGCGAAGTTCATCAGGGTCGCCGCCGCCTGCTTGGCGGTGACGCCCTCGGTGGCGCCCGCCCAGTCGGCGAGCGACTCGGCGGCGCCGACCAGCGCCTCGGCCAGCCCGGCGACCTCGCCCTCCGGCAGGTGCGGGTCCCGGTGCGCGTCCCGCGCCGCGGCGGCGATCAGCTGCGTCACGAACGCGACGATCTCCTCGCGCATCGCCGCGACCTCGGCGGCGAACCGCTCGCCGTGCGTACGGGCGTGCAGGTGCAGCACCCGCCAGGCGTCCGGGTGCCGCGCGGTGTGGGTGAAGAACGCCCGCAGTCCCGACCAGAGTTGTCCGTCGGCCGACAGCCCCGGACGCACGCCGGCCCGCACCGCCTCGGTGAGGGCGCGGGCCTCGCGGCTGATGCAGGCGCTGAAGAGGTCGTCCTTCGAGTTCAGGTACAGGTACACCAACGGCTTGGACACGCCCGCCAGCTCGGCGATCTCGTCCATCGACGCCGCCATGTACCCGCGCCGGCCGAAGACGCTCACGGCGGCGTCCAGCATCTGCTGCTCACGGACCGCACGCGGCATCCGCTTGGTCTTCCCTGCACCCATGCGAATCAGCGTACGGTCCGTGCGGCGGTGTCCCGGACGCCGACGCCCGGGACGGGACGGTCAGGCGGCGACCGGAACCGGCTCCGCGTCCTGCTTCTCGCGCTCGGGCTCGTCGATCGGCGAGGCGTGCGCCTCGTCGTACGCCTTGCGGTCGAGCAGCCCCTCACGGGCCGAGACGATCACCGGGACGAGGGCCTGGCCGGCGACGTTCGTGGCCGTCCGCATCATGTCCAGGATCGGGTCGATGGCGAGGAGGAGGCCGACGCCCTCCATGGGCAGGCCCAGGGTGGAGAGGGTCAGGGTGAGCATGACCGTGGCGCCGGTGAGGCCGGCCGTGGCGGCGGAGCCGACCACCGAGACGAACGCGATCAGCAGGTAGTCGCCGACCCCGAGGTCGATGCCGAAGATCTGCGCGACGAAGATCGCGGCGATCGCCGGGTAGACCGCGGCGCAGCCGTCCATCTTGGTCGTCGCGCCGAACGGCACGGCGAAGGACGCGTACTCCTTCGGCACGCCGAGGCGCTCGGTGACCTTCTGGGTGAGCGGCATGGTGCCGACCGAGGAGCGGGAGACGAAGGCCAGCTGGATGGCGGGCCAGGCGCCCTTGAAGAACTGGAGCGGGCTGGCCTTGGCGACGGTGGCGAGCAGCGTCGGGTAGACCACGAACATCACGAGGGCGCAGCCGACGTAGATGTCGGCGGTGAAGGTGGCGTACTTGCCGATGAGGTCCCAGCCGTAGGTGGCGATGGCCTTGCCGATGAGGCCGACGGTGCCGAGCGGGGCGAGGCGGATGACCCACCACAGGGCCTTCTGGAGGAGTTCGAGGACGGACTCGCTCAGGGTGAGGATCGGCTGGGCCTTCTCGCCGAGCTGGAGGGCGGCGATGCCGGCGACGGCGGCCATGAAGACGATCTGCAAGACGTTCAGCTCGGTGAACGGCGTGATGACGTCGGTCGGCACGATGCCGGTCAGGAAGTCGATCCAGGACCCGGTGTGGTCGGGCTTCGCGCCGTCGGCCGGGGTGAGACCGGTGCCGGCGCCGGGGTTGGTGACCAGGCCGATGACGAGGCCGATGGCCACCGCGATCAGCGACGTGATCATGAACCAGAGGAGGGTGCGGGACGCCAGGCGGGCCGCGTTGTTGACCTTCCGCAGGTTGGTGATCGAGACCAGGATCGCGAAGAAGACCAGCGGGGCGACGGCCAGCTTCAGCAGGCCGATGAAGGTGTCACCGACCTTCTCCAGGGTGGTGACCAGCCACGATATGTCCTGGCTGCGGGCCAGCCAGCCCAGCAGGACGCCGAGGACGAGACCGGCGAGTATCTGGGCCCAGAAGGGCACCTTGAGGTACTTCGCGAAAGACGTGGGTGAAGACACGGACATGCTCCGTAGGGGGACGGGACGCGGGATGGGATGCGCTGAGCTGACGTGGGGACGACTGGATGAGGGGGGAACGTCAGGGGCGACAGTTCGCGGACGCGTTCCGGCAGAGGTCCACGTGCAGGCGCGCCACGAGCGCGAGGCGCTGTGGTGTGGTGGGCGCGGCTGCTTGCTTCATGCACACGACTTTAACACCCGTGCTTTGAGACACTCAAAGCCATACTTTGAGAGGTGGGAGCGAGCTCCCGCCCGTAGAACGCAAAGTGCCCCGGTTTCCGCTGTTTTCGGAAGCCGGGGCGTACGAGTGCGTGACGGACGTTACGAGGTCTGGCCCTGGGCCCGCGCCGTGTCGTCGGCGATGTCCTCCTGGCCGCGGTTGACCTCCAGGTTGGCCTTCATGCGGGTGACGCGGCCGGCGACCTGCTCCGAGGCCCGGTCCCGCTCCTTGCGCAGCGCGACGTAGCTGATGGGGGCGGAGATCACCAGGGAGAGCAGGAGGATCCACATGCCGTTGGAGTCGCCGAGGCCGCGCGGGAACACTCCGGCGTAGACGAGCCCCCAGACGACCACGAGGCAGCCTGCGAAGATCCCGAGGCGCATCAGCGTGTAGCGGAGCATCTCAATCCACTCTTCCGTTTCTGGCACAAAGAGGCACTGTCCAGTGAAACATGCCGGTCCGTCGATCTTGCAGGGGGGTGGACCGGGGCAGCGGTCAGCCCAGGGGCAGCAGCATGAAGACGTCGTCCCGGTCGTCACCCGGGGCGACGCGGATCGCGCCGGGGACCCGGCCGACCTCCTTGTAGCCGCAGGACTCGTAGAACCGCTCCAGGCCGAGCCCGCCCCGGCAGGTGAGCCGTATCGCCTCGATGCCGTCGCAGGAGCGGGCGGCGTCCGCGGCGGCGGACATCAGGTCCCGGCCGTAGCCGCGGCCCTGGTGGCGCGGGTGGACCATGACGGTGTAGAGCCACAGCCAGTGCCGCATCAGCCGGTGCGTGTTGAGGGCGAGGAACGCGGTGGCGGCCACCCGCCCCTCCTCGTCGTGACCGACGAGCAGACGGGTACGCCCTTCGGCCATGCCCACCATGTGCTTGACCAGCTCGGGCCGGACGTCCTCCCGGGTCACGGGCGGCACGAAGCCCACGGAGCCGCCGGCGTTGGTGACGTCGGTCCACAGGTCGAGGACGCCGTCGCGGAGGTCGGGGGTGACGGCCGGATCGAAGGTGAAAGTAAGGGACACGGGGCCATAGTAGCTATTACCCGAGTTCCCGTGCCGCGATTTCAAGGTCTGAGACGAGTCCCCGGTAGGCCCCGTCCCGGTCGTCGGCCCGCAGCACCGCCGACGGGTGCACGGTCGGCACCAGCCGTTCCGGACGCCCGTGGATCTCCTCCTCCAGCACCGTGCCGCGCACCTGTGTGACCCGGAAGGACGAGCCGAGCAGCGCCTTGCCGGCCGTGGCACCCAGCACCACGATCAGCTCGGGCGCCACCCGGTCCAGCTCGGCGGCCAGCCAGGGACCGCAGGCGGTCGTTTCGCGCAGGGTGGGCGCCTTGTGGATACGGCGTTTGCGGGGTTCGGCCCGCGTGAACTTGAAGTGCTTGACGGCGTTGGTGACGTAGGCGTCGGCCGGGTCGATGCCGGCGTCCGTCAGCGCCCGGTCGAGGAGCTTGCCGGCGGGGCCGACGAAGGGTTTGCCCCGGCGGTCCTCCTGGTCACCGGGCTGCTCACCGACGAGCATGAGGCGGGCGGTCGCCTTCCCGGCGCCGAAGACGGTCTGGGTGGCGTCGCGGTGCAGGGGGCAGCCGCGGCAGTCGGCGGCTGCCTTGCGCAGGGCGGGGAGGCCGCCGTGTGCGGGAACGAAGGGTCGTGCCGTGTAGTCGTCCTCGGTGGCCATGGGGGTGCGGGTACCCGCCGTGGACGATTCGGATCCGATGCCGGGTGCGGGTGGTCCGTGGCTGGTCGCGCGGTTCCCCTCCCCCCTTTTCAGGCGCGTGCAGTGCACGCACCTCGAGGGGCGCGGGGAACCGCGCGAACGGCCCCCACCGGCCCGCACCCGGCGAACAACCGAACCGCCCGTGTCAGACCCGCATCGGCTGCGGCGACTCCCGACGCGCCGGGTCGGGACCCTCGTACTCCCGGAGGATCTCGTACCGCGTGTTCCGCTCCACCGGCCGGAACCCGGCGTCGCGGATGAGGTCCAGCAGATCCTGACGCGTCAGCTTGTTCGGCGTGCCGAAGTCGTCCGCGTCGTGGGTGATCTTGTACTCGACCACCGAGCCGTCCATGTCGTCCGCGCCGTGCTGGAGGGCCAGCTGGGCCGTCTGGACGCCGTGCATGACCCAGAAGACCTTCACGTGGGGCACGTTGTCGAAGAGCAGGCGCGAGACCGCGAAGGTCTTCAGGGCCTCCGCGCCGGTCGCCATCTGCGTACGCGCCTGGAGGCGGTTCCGGACCTTGCCGTCCTTCATGTCCACGAAGTCGTGCTGGTAGCGCAGCGGGATGAAGACCTGGAAGCCGCCCGTCTCGTCCTGCAGCTCACGCAGGCGCAGCACGTGGTCCACGCGGTGGCGGGGCTCCTCGATGTGGCCGTAGAGCATGGTGCACGGGGTCTTCAGGCCCTTCTCGTGGGCCAGGCGGTGGATGCGGGACCAGTCCTCCCAGTGGGTGCGGTGGTCGACGATGTGCTGCCGCACCTCCCAGTCGAAGATCTCCGCGCCGCCGCCGGTGAGGGACTCCAGACCGGCGTCGATCAGTTCGTCGAGGATGTCGGAGGCGGACATCCCGGAAATGGTCTCGAAGTGGTGGATCTCGGTCGCCGTGAAGGCCTTGAGCGCGACGTCCGGCAGCGCGGCCTTCAGTTCGCGCAGCGAGCGCGGGTAGTAGCGCCACGGCAGGTTGGGGTGCAGGCCGTTGACGATGTGCAGCTCGGTGAGGTTCTCGCCCTCCATTTCCTTGGCGAGCTTCACCGCCTCCTCGATGCGCATCGTGTAGGCGTCCTTCTCCCCCGGCTTGCGCTGGAAGGAGCAGTACGCGCAGGAGGCGGTGCACACGTTGGTCATGTTGAGGTGGCGGTTGACGTTGAAGTGGACGACGTCGCCGTTCTTCCGCGTCCGCACCTCGTGCGCGAGGCCGCCGAGCCAGGCGAGATCGTCCGACTCGTACAGCGCGATGCCGTCCTCGCGGGTCAGCCGCTCACCGGAGCGGACCTTCTGCTCCAGCTCGCGCTTGAGCCCGGCGTCCATGCGATACCTCTTTCTGAGACAGACGGGACAACCGTACGCCCCGGTTACTGGACCTCTTCGGGCAGCTCACCCACCCGGTTCTCCCACTTGGTGGAGAGAACGATGGTGGTACGGGTCCGGGACACGCCCTTGGTGCCCGACAGCCGCCGGATGATGCTCTCCAGGCCGTCGACGTCGGCGGCGCGCACCTTGAGCATGTAGGAGTCGTCGCCGGCGATGAACCAGCAGTCCTCGATCTCCCGCAGCTCCTTCAGGCGCTGGGCCACGTCCTCGTGGTCGGCGGCGTCGGAGAGCGAGACGCCGATCAGGGCGGTGACGCCGAGGCCGAGCGAGGCGGAGTCGACGGTGGCCCGGTAGCCGGTGATGACACCGGCCGCCTCCAGCCGGTTGATGCGGTCGGTGACGCTGGGGCCCGAGAGTCCGACGAGGCGCCCCAGCTCGGCGTAGGAGGCCCGGCCGTTCTCCCTCAGGGCCTGGATGAGCTGCCTGTCCACCGCGTCCATGCGATCGAAGCCTTCCACTGAAGAATTCTGAAGATGTGGGTAACAAACGTGTGGGGGGAGGTGGTGCTCAGGTGGTGGGGCGGGCCCCGCCGAGGTCGCCGCGCCAGCGGCGGTAGAGGTCGTGTCCGACGCCCGCCGCGTCGAGGACGCGTCCGGCGACGAAGTCCACCAGGTCCTGGATGTGCGTCGCCCCCGCGTAGAAGGCCGGGGAGGCCGGCACCACGCTCGCGCCGGCGTCGTCCAGGGTCACCAGGTGCCGCAGCGTCCGGCCGTCCAACGGGGTCTCCCGTACGGCCACGACGAGCCTGCGGCGTTCCTTGAGCGTCACGCTCGCGGTGCGCTGGAGCAGGTCCTTGGACAGCCCGAGCGCGACGCCCGCGACGCAGGCCGTCGAGGCGGGCACGATCAGCATGCCCTTCGTCGGGTACGACCCCGAGGACGGCCCGGCCGCGAGGTCGCCCGCGCTCCAGTGCCGTACGCCGGAGACGTCCACGTCGAACGTGTCCGGCTTGCCGTCGGCTCCGCGGGCCAGCCACTCGCGCAGGTCCTGCTGCCAGTGGGCGTCGCGGAAGGAGATGCCGGTCTCGTCGAGCAGGGTGAGCCGCGAGGCCCGGCTGACCACCAGGTCGACACTCTCGCCGGCGGCGAGCAGCGCACGCAGCACGGCGGCGGCGTACGGGGTGCCGGACGCCCCGGACACCCCCACGATCCAAGGCACGCGCTGCGTCTGTCCTGGCTTCATGATGCCGAGCCTAGTCGCAGGCTCAGGGTTTTCAGACCGTGAGGCCCCTTACGAGCAGATCCAGCAGCGCGCACACGAACAGCGCGATGCCGATGAAGCCGTTGACGCTGAAGAACGCCCTGTTGAGGCGGGTCAGGTCGGTGGGGCGGACGATGGTGTGCTCGTAGAGGAACGCGCCCGCGACGATGACCAGGCCGAGCCAGAAGAACGCGCCGGCGTCGGTGGCGAGGGCGTACCAGACGAACAGGGCGGTGGTGACCGTGTGGCAGGCGCGGGCGCCCCAGATGGCGGCGGGGACGCCGAAGCGGGCCGGGACGGACTTGACGCCGACCTGCCGGTCGGTCTCGACGTCCTGGCAGGCGTAGATCAGGTCGAAGCCGCCGATCCAGATGCCGACCGCGAGACCCAGGATCACGGCCTCCCAGGACCACTCGCCGGTGATCGCGAGCCAGCCGCCGATCGGGCCCATGGCCTGCGCGAGACCGAGGATGGCCTGGGGGAAGTTCGTGAACCGCTTGCCGTACGGGTAGACCACCATCGGCACGACGGCCACCGGGGCGAGGGCCAGGCAGAGGGGGTTGAGCAGGGCCGCCGCGCCCAGGAAGACGACGAGGGCGATCAGCGCGCCGGTCCAGGCGTGCCTGACCGACATGGCGCCGGTGACCAGCTCGCGGTGGGCGGTGCGCGGGTTCCGGGCGTCGATCTCGCGGTCGATGATCCGGTTGACCGCCATGGCGAAGGTGCGCAGGCCGACCATGGCGACGGTGACCAGGAGCAGCCGGCCCCAGTGGATGTTCTCGTCCCACTCGTACATCGCGGTCAGCGCGGCGATGTAGGCGAAGGGCAGCGCGAAGACCGAGTGCTCGATCATCACCAGGCGCAGGAACGCCTTGGTGCGCCCCGGCTGCTGCGGTAGCGCGGCGGAAGCCGACGTCACAGTCCGTACTCCTTCCAGCGGCGGTCGACCTTCGCCGCCGTATCCGGGTCGGACAGCACCATGTCCGGCCAGCCCCCGTCGCGCGTGTACCCCTCCTCGGGCAGCTTCTTCGTCGCGTCGATGCCCGCCTTGCCGCCCCAGAACTGCTGGTAGGAGGCGTGGTCGAGGTGGTCGACCGGGCCCTCGACGACGGTGAGGTCCCGGCCGTAGTCGGTGTTGCCGAGCGCCCGCCAGGCGACCTCGTGCAGGTCGTGGACGTCGCAGTCGGCGTCGACGACCACGATCAGCTTGGTCAGGGACATCATGTGCGCGCCCCAGATGGCGTGCATGACCTTCTGGGCGTGCTTCGGGTACTTCTTGTCGATCGAGACGATCGCGCAGTTGTGGAAGCCGCCGGCCTCGGGTAGGTGGTAGTCCACGATGTCCGGGACGATGATCTTGAGGAGCGGGAGGAAGAAACGTTCGGTCGCCCTCCCCAGTGGCCCGTCCTCCGTCGGGGGCCGCCCGACCACGATCGACTGGAGCAGCGGACGCCTGCGCATCGTCACGCAGTCGATCTTCAGGGCGGGGAAGGGCTCCTGCGGGGTGTAGAAGCCGGTGTGGTCGCCGAAGGGGCCCTCGGGGAGCATTTCGCCGGGCTCGAGCCAGCCTTCCAGGACCACCTCCGCGTGCGCGGGGACCTGGAGCGGGACCGTCTTGCAGTCGACCATCTCCATCCGCTTGCCCTGCAGGAACCCGGCGAATAGGTACTCGTCGATGTCGCCGGGGAGCGGGGCCGTGGAGGCGTAGGTGACGGCGGGCGGGCAGCCGAAGGCGATCGCGACGGGCAGGCGCTCACCGCGGCGGGCGGCGACCTGGTAGTGGTTGCGGCTGTCCTTGTGGATCTGCCAGTGCATGCCGATGGTGCGCCTGTCGTGGCGCTGGAGCCGGTACAGGCCGAGGTTGCGGATGCCCGTCTCGGGGTCCTTGGTGTGGGTCAGGCCCAGGTTGAAGAAGGAGCCGCCGTCGTCCGGCCAGGTGAAGAGCGCGGGGAGGCGGTCGAGGTCCACGTCGTCCCCGTGCAGGACGACCTCCTGGACGGGCGCGGTGCCCGGCTTCACCTTCTTCGGCGGCACGTGCGTCATCGTGCCGAGCTTCCCGAAGGCCTCGCGCATGCCGACGAAGCCCTGGGGCAGCTCGGGCTTGAGCAGCCCGCCGATCTTGTCCGAGATCTCGGAGTACGACTTGAGGCCGAGCGCCTTGAGCAGGCGGCGGTCGGTGCCGAAGACGTTCATCGCGAGGGGCATGTCGGAGCCCTTCACGTTCTCGAAGAGCAACGCCGGACCGCCTGCCTTGTTCACCCGGTCGACGATCTCCCCGACCTCCAGGTACGGGTCCACCTCGGCCTTGATGCGCTTGAGGTCGCCCTCGCGCTCCAGCGCCCTGAGCAGGGAGCGAAGATCGTCGTAAGCCATGCCGTCCAGTATCCCCGAGCGGCTACCCTGGCCCTGTACCTGGGGGCCATGACGCGTCCCCACCCCTAGCTTCCCGCTGGAGAGGCCCCATGCTCCGGGTGCTGATGTTCCTCGTCCCCCTGGCCCTGAGCGTCTACGCGTTCATCGACTGCATCAGCACGAAGGACGCCGACATCCGCCACATGCCCAAGCCGCTGTGGGCGATCCTCGTCCTGCTCTTCCCGCTGGTCGGATCGATCTCGTGGATCATCGCCGGCAAGAAGCGGCAGCCCGCCGGCTCCTCGCCCTGGCAGGGCGGCGGCGGGCGGCGGCAGTGGGTGGCGCCGGACGACAACCCCGACTTCCTGAAGTCCCTGGGCAAGGACGGTGAGAAGGACAAGGACGACGAGGACCGCAGCGGCGGCAGGCGGGACGAGCCCTGACGCTCCGCTCCGTCAGACCCTGGTCCAGCGCTGGGAGGCGGAGCCGGTGCAGGTCGTGGTGGTCAGACCGATCCTGGACGCCCGGCGGTTGAGGTCGAGGCAGCCACCGGTGTTGAGGTTCCTGAGCGAGCCGTTGGCCCCCTGCTTCCACTCTCCGCCGAACGAGCCGCAGGCGTCCTTGACGAGCCAGGCGTTCGCGGACCTGGAGTGGATGCACTGGGCCGTGCCCACGTTGAGGATCCGGAAGGCCCCGCCCGAGGTGTCCTGGAAGCGGAAGACGGCGACGTCGCCCGCGCAGTCGCCGTCGTCGACGGGGGTGCCGACGTACATGCACTTCCCGCTCGATCCGTTCTTCAGCATGAAGCTGCCCGACGCGGCCCCGCCGCCGTCCGGTCCGTCACCGCCGGACCCGCTCTCCCCCGGCCCGCTTCCGGAACCGGCGGACGTGTCCGAGCCGGACGATCCGCCCGCGTCGGACGCCCCGCCCGCGCCGGCGGATCCCCCCGGGCCGGAGTCGCCGCCGGACGCGCCCTGCGCGGCGGCGGCCGCGTCCCCGCTGCCGCCTCCGCCGGACGCACCGCCGTCGCCGTCCTTCCCGCTCTCCGAGTCCTTGCCCCTGCCCTCGTCCCCGTCCTTGTCCCGACCGTCCTTCTTCCCGTCGTCGCCGCGGGAGGCCGAGGCGCTCGGACTGCCCGTGCCGGTGGCGGAGCCGGTGGGGGCCGGGGCGGCCGTCCGGCCGGCCGCGGGCGGCCCGGCCGCGTTCCCGTCCCGGTCCGCGTCGTCCATCACGTACGGCAGCAGCGTGAATCCGAGCGTCGCCCCGGTCACGACGACGGGGATCACGAACGCCAGCACCTTCGTACGCGCCCGCCGTTCACGCTTCTCCGGCCGTCCGCCGGTGACCACGGGGACGGACGGGGCTGCGGGCGCCGCCTTTTCGGCCTCGTCCGGCCCGCCCGCCCGGCCCTGCCCGCCCGCCTCGTCGGGCTCGGGCGGGGGCACGTGCTCCGGGGCCCGGGCGGCGAAGGCGGCCCGCTCGGTCAGCCGCTCGGTGATGTCCTGCGGCCACGGCGTGGCGGCCGACGGGCCGTGCGCGGCGGCGCGTTCGACGAGTTCGGCGGCCGTGGGACGGCCCTCGTGGTTCTTGTCCAGGCAGGATGCGACGACGTCGGCGAGTTCGGGGTCCAGGTCCCCGAGCGGCCCGAGATCGGGCTCCTCGTGGACGATGCGGTACAGCACGGCGTGTCCGGACTCGTCGCCGAAGGGCGGACGGCCCGACGCCGCGTACGCGAGCACCGAGCCCAGCGCGAAGACGTCGACGACGCCGCTGGACGCCCGCTTGCCGGAGGCCTGTTCGGGCGACATGTAGGCGGGCGTGCCCACCACCATGCCGGTCCGGGTCAACTGGCTCTGGTCGGCGGCCCGGGCGACGCCGAAGTCGATGAGGGTGAGTCCGTCGAGGGTCAGCATGACGTTCGACGGCTTCAGGTCCCGGTGCACCATGTCCAGCGCGTGCACGGCCGCGAGTCCGGTGGCGGCCTCCCGCAGGATGAGCCACAGGGCCTCGGCGGGCAGGGGGCCGTGCAGGTCGACGGCCTCGCGCAGGGTGATGCCGGGGACGTACGCGGTGGCGAACCACGGCGGCCGGGCGTCCCGGTCCCCCGCGAGCAGCGGCGCGGTGGCCTCGTCGGGCAGCCGGGCGAGGTTGTCCAGTTCGTGTCCGAAGCGGCGCAGGAACTCCTCGTCCTCTCCGGCGACCGACGGCAGCACCTGTTTGACGGCCGCGTACCGGCCCTCGTGGACGCCGAGATAGACGCGGCCCATGCCGCCGGCCCCGAGCCGGCCCAGCAGCGGGATCGGTCCGATCCGGCGCGGGTCGTCGTCCTCCAACGGCTCGGCGCCACTGCCCGTGAGGCCCGATCCGGCTTCCCCGTTCAACTCTCTCCCCGTTCGCCGGCGCCGCGCGCTCCGTGCGGGAGTCGCGGCCACTCCTCGGAAGCTACATCTTTAGCACGGACGCCCCAACTGCCGTACCGAGGAACACGGATGACTCCGCGTCAGTCGGGTCGCACGAGCCTCGCGATCCGCGCCGGAGCAAGCGCCCGGTCGAAGGCCCGTACGTCGCGGATGGCGCCGGGGAAGAAGTCGCGGGGCTCTCCGGCGAAGGAGGCCCGGCCGATGATGAAGGCGCCGGTGGCGGGGGCGGGGGCGGTGTCCTCGACGACGGCTTCCTGGACGCCGTCGACGTACAGGCGCAGCTTGCGGGCCGGGCCGTCGCAGACGCCGGTCAGGTGGGTCCAGACGTGCGCGGCGGGTGCGCTGCGGCCGACGGCGCGCAGGCCGGGGCGGGCGAAGGCCCAGCCGTGGTCCTCGCTGGAGTACTGGAGGTAGAAGCCGCTGGCGTCGCCGCTGTCCTGGCTGACGGCGGTGGCGAAGAGGTCCGGTACCCGGGAGAGGCGGACCCAGGCGGCGACGGTGAAGCTGTGGCCCGCGCCGGTCTGCAGCACCGGGCCGTCGGTCACGATCTGGCTGCCGGTGCCGTCGAAGAGGGCGCCTCCCCCGGCGTCCTGCCAGGCGACGCCGGTCGCGGTGCCGTCGTGGCCGCCCGCGGCGTCCCGCGCGATCCGGCCGGAGGCCTCGTCGAGGTGCCACAGCCCGGCCGGTACCAAGGGCGGCGGGGTCGCGGAGGAGGGTGAGGGCTCGGGCGCGGAGTCGTCCGACGTGTCCGGGCCGGCCGGGCGGTTGAGCCAGAACCCGGTTCCGGCACCGAGGGCGGCGAGCGCGCCCGCGCCGGAGAGCAGGAAGGCCCGCCGGCTGCGGCGGCCGTCGGTCCCGGCCGAAGTCGGGCGTGCCTCCGGCGCTGCGGGCACCGGCGGGCGTGCGGGCTCGACCCGGGTCCGCGGAGGGGCCGCGGGCGCGGCGGGCGGCGGGACGACCTGGGTGGGCACGGCGTCCGCGCGGGTCGGGCGGACGGCCGGAGTCCACTGCTGGGCGTGCGGCAGGGCCGTCGCGCTCTCGCCGCCCAGCGGTCCGATGCGGGCGAGGATCTCGCGCGGGGCGGGACGGCGGGCCGGGTCCTTGGCGAGGCAGTCGGCGATCAGGGAGCGCAGCGCCGGATCGGTGACTGCGTCCACGTCGGGGGCGTTGTGCACGACGCGGTAGAGCAGCGCGGGCGTCGGTCCGGCGCCGAAGGGATTGGCGCCGGTCGCCGCGAAGGCCAGTACCGCACCCAGGCAGAACACGTCGCTGGCCCAGGTGACCTCGTCCCCGTTGACCTGCTCCGGGGACATGAAGCCCGGGGAGCCCGCCATGTGCCCGGTGCCGGTGAGGGAGTCGGCGTCGACGCTGCGGACGATGCCGAAGTCGATGACGCGCGGTCCGTCCTCGGCGAGCAGCACGTTGGACGGCTTGAGGTCGCGGTGAACGAGGTGCGCGGCGTGGATCGACACCAGCGCCTCGGCGAGCCCGGCGGCCAGCGTGAGCACCGCCTGCGGTTCGAACGGCCCCCGCTCGGCCACCGCCTGCTCCAGCGACGGCCCGGCGATGTAGCTGGTGACCAGCCAGGGCAGGGGCGCGTCCGGGTCGGCGTCGACGACCGGGGCGGTGAAGGCGCCACTGACCGCACGGGCCGCCCGGACCTCGCGCCGGAAGCGGTCGCGGAACTCCGGTCTGCGCAGCAGCTCGGCGTGCACCACCTTGACCGCGACGAGCCGTCCGCCCGGGGACCGGCCGAGGAAGACCCGGCCCATGCCGCCCACGCCCAGCCGGCCCAGCAGCCGGTACTCCCCGACGGAGCGCGGGTCGTCCGGCTCCAGCGCTGACACAGATCCCTCCCGGCATGCGGTTCTCGCCCCTGCGGGCGGATCCAGCATAGGGGGGTGGTCAGCGGGCGGCGTCGGCGAACTTCTCGACGGCGGCCGGGGTGACCGGCGTGAAGAAGTTGACCAGGTTGCCGTCGGGGTCGCGCACGAGGAGCGCCCGGTTGCCCCAGGGCATGGTCGTGGGCTCCTTGACGAAGTCCGTGACCCATCCGGTGAGGTTGCGGTGCACGGCGTCCACGTCGTCCACCAGGAACTCGACGATCACGCTGCGGTTGTCGGCGGGGCGGGCGGAGCCGGGGGCGAAGAGCGGCACGGTGCGGGTGCTGCCGATCGCGAGGGTGCCCGAGGGACTGCGCAGTTCCGCGAAGTCCTCGGTGGCCCAGGCCGCGCGCAGGCCGGTGGCGCGTTCGTAGAAGCCGACCAGGCGGGCGACGTCGTCCGTGATGACGCGGATCGATACGAGATTCATGGGTTCACTCCAGTTCGGCCGGTGCTGTCCTTCACACGCTAGGAGGGATACCGGTCACTTTCCGGCCGGTATCGGCGGCAGACTTGGGGCATGTCCCGTCCCGTGTCCCGAGTGCTCACCCTGCTCGAACTGCTCCAGGCGGGCGGCGTGCGGACCGTGGCCGAACTCGCCGACCGGCTCGGCGTCGGCGAGCGCACGGTGCGCCGGTACGTCGACCACCTCGTTGACCTCGACGTCCCCGTGGAGTCGGTGCGCGGCCGCTACGGCGGCTACCGGCTCGCCCCCGGCCACCGCATGCCCCCGCTGATGCTGACCGACGACGAGGCGCTGGCCGTCCTGCTGGGCCTGGTCGCCGGCCGGCGGACCGGGATCACGGCGGCGGCGGGTACGGCGGGCGAGACGGCGGCGGCGAAGGTCCGCCGGGTGCTGCCGGACCGGCTCCGCCGGCGTCTGGACGCGGTGCTCGACTCCGTCACCTTCACGACCGCGCCGGCCGAGTCGGCCGCCCCTCGGGCCGCCGTGCTGCTCCCGATCGCCGACGCCGTACGGCATCACCGGCCGGTGTCGGTGCGGTACACCGGCGGCAGCGGCCGGGGCGGCGAACGGACCCTGTACCCGTACGGGCTCGTCGCGCACGGGGGCCGGTGGTACGTGACGGGCCGGGACCTCTCGGTCGCCGCAGACCGGACGTTCCGCCTCGACCGCATCGCCGGCGCGAGGGTGCTGCCGGGCACCTTCGAACCGCCGCCCGGCCCGGACCCGGCGGAGCGGGTGCTGACGGCACTGGCCACCGCGCCCTACCGGCACGAGGTGACGGTACGGGTGCGGGGGACGGCCGAGGAGGTCCGCGGCCTGCTGCCGGCGAGCGTGGCGACCGTCACCGCGGAGACGGGCGGGGGCGAGGCCCCGCCGGGGTCCGGGGGCGGTGGTTCCCCCGGGTCCCGGGGGAATGACTCACCCGGGTGCGGGGGCGGTGATTCACCCGGGTCCCGGTACGGCGGCTCACCGGAGCCCGGAGCCGAGGCCTCCCCCGAGCCCGGGGACGACGGCTCACCCGAGTCCGGGGGCGGTGGCTTCCCCGCATCCTGGGACGCCGACTGCCCCGAGCCCAAGCCCGATACCGGTGCCGCTCCCCGGGCCGGGACCGAGACCGCTCCCGGGTCCGGCGGCGGCGCGGAGCCCTGGTGCCAGGTCGAGATTCGGGCCGAGCGGCTCGACTGGCTGCCAGGGCTGCTCGCCTCGCTGGACCGCCCGTTCGTCGTGGAGCGGCCGGACGAGCTGCGCGCTCTCGTCGCGGACCTCGCGGACCGGCTCAGGGACGCGGCGCGGCACCGGCCGGCCGGGGAAGGACCGCCCCGGTCGCGCCAGGCGTGACGGAACCTCCCGCACGTCCCCCGCCCGACGGGAAGGTGCCCGCCGAGCGGGGGACGCCCCCTAGATCCGCGTCCAGCGCTGGGCGGCCGTTCCCGGTCGGCAGTGTTGCGAGGACGTCTCGCCGCCGAAGCCCGGGGCGAGACAGCCGTGGTTGAAGACGCTCTTCAGGGTGGATCCGGAGCCGGGGATCCACTCCGTGACGAACGCGGCTCGTTCGGCCAGGGACTCGGCCACGGCCCTCGGCCACGGCGGCGGCTCGTACGGTCCGTGCCGCTCGGCGGTGGCGAGCAGCTCGACCGCGGTCGGCCGTCCCTCGTGGTCCTTGTCCAGGACGCGACGACGTCGGCGAGTTCGCCGTCCAGGTCCCTGAGGGGCTGGAGGTCGGGCTCGTCCGTCAGGATGCGGTTCAGCATGATGGGCTCGCCGGTCCCCGCCTAGGCTGCGCACGGTGAAGAACGGCGAGCGGCGGCTGCGCACCGTCGATCTGGCCCGCGCCGTCGGGCTGTCGACGCAGCAGGTCCGCAACTACGAGGACGCCGGTGTGCTGCCCCCGGCAGCACGGACCGAGGCCGGCTACCGGATGTTCGGCGAGCGGCACCGGGACGCGCTGCTGACGTACCGGGCGCTGCAGCCCGGGTACGGCGCGGTGACGGCCACGCGGATCATGCGGGCCGTGCACGACGGGGACGTGGCCGGGGCACTCGCGCTGGTGGACGCCGCGCATGCCGCGCTGCACGAGGAGCGGGACGCGCTGCGGACGGCGAGCGAGGCACTGGAGGCCCTGGCCGGCCGGGAGGCGTCCGCGCAACCGGCTCGTTCCGGCGACGGGCAGTACGGACGGCACGGGGCGCCCGAACCGCACGGGCTGCGCATCGGTGAGGTGGCCGCGCTGATCGGTGTACGGACGTCGGCGCTGCGGGTGTGGGAGGCGGCGGGGCTGCTCGTGCCCGGACGGGAACGCGGCACCGGGTACCGCGTGTACGGGCCCGCCGACGTGCGGGACGCGCGCGTGGTGCGCACCCTGCGCCGCAGTCACCACCTCTTCGACCGGATCCGGCCCGTCCTCGACGACCTGCGGCGCGAGGGGAGCAGCGAGGCGCTGCGGGCGGCGATCGAGACCCGCGGGCACGCGCTCACCGCACGGACCCGGGCGATGCTGGCGGGCGCGGCCGCCCTCGACGCCTACCTGGAGCAGGGGTGAAGGCCGCACAGAGAAGGCACGGGGGAAGCGTGAAGGGGCCCCGCCCCGGGGCCGGATCGGCGTTCGAGAGGCCATCCGTTCCGTTGAACAGTGTCGACACACCCGGTGCGTGGTCGCGGAGACGGCATTCCCTTGGTCGGGTCTGTACATCTGCGAACGGAGACCCCTCGTGCGAATGACCGACATCCAGCGCTGCGAGATCCGTCCCGGGCGCCTCGTCGAGTGGACGCTCAGCCCCGGCACGCTCGACATCGCGGCGGCGTTGCCCGAGGACACGCGACCGCCCGCGTACATCCAGGAGTCGCACATCCGCACGGCACGGTCGGTGCGCGAGGACGGCCTGTTCGTGCCGACCTGGCTCGGCGCGGCCTTCGACCTCCCCGGCCCGGTCGACCTCGACGTGCTCCAGGAGGCGTTGCGCGCCTGGACCCTGCGGCACGAGACGCTGCGCAGCGGATTCCGGTGGAGCGGCGGGAGCGGTGACGCGATGCGCCGGTTCACGCTCGACGCGGACGCCGTGGCCCTGCACCGCGAGGACGTCGGCGACTTCCCCGACGCGGAGGTACTGGCCCGGCACCTCCAGGACCGCTTCGACCGGGTCGCCGACGCGCTGCGCTGGCCCAACCTCATCTACACGGCGGTCGTCCGCGACGACGGCGTCAGCGTCTACATGGCCTTCGACCACAGCAACGTCGACGCCTACTCCATCTACCGCATCCCCGCCGAGGTCGGCGAGCTGTACACCGCCGGTCTGGCGGGGCGGACCGTGCCGCAGCCCCGGGTCGGCTCCTACGTCGACTTCTGCGAGGCGGAGCGGGCGGACGCGGACCGGATCGACGGCGACCACGACATCGTCGCCCGCTGGCGGGAGTTCATCCGGCGCTGCGACGGGCGGCTGCCGTCCTTCCCCGTCGACCTGGGCCTCACGCCCGGCGGGGCGCTGCCCGAACAGCGGATGCTGCGCGAGCCGTTGGTGGACGCGGCCGACGCCGCCGCGTTCGAGGCGTACTGCCGTCCCTACGGCGGCAGCCTCGTCGGCGTGCTGGCCGCGACCGCGCTGATCGTCCACGAGATCGGCGGCGAGCCCGTCTACCGCACCGTCGTGCCCTTCCACACCCGGTCGCGGTCCCAGTGGACGGAGTCCGTCGGCTGGTACGTGGGCGGCGCGCCGATCGAGGTCCCGGTGGACCGGGCCCGCGACTTCCCCGCCGCCCTGCGCACGGTCCGCGCCGAACTCCAGGCCAACCGGCGGATGTCCCGGATGCCGATCGACCGGGTGCTGCGCCTGCTCGGCACGGACTTCCGGCCGACCTCACCCGACCTGTACTCGATCGTGTCGTACGTCGACGCCCGCGGCGTCCCCGGCGCCGACAGCTGGCCGGACCGGACGGCGTACGCGCTGCTCCGGGTCTCCTACGGCGACCAGGTGTGCGCCTGGGTCACCCGGCTCCCGGAGGGCCTGTGGTTCGCCAGCCGCTACCCGGACACCGACGTCGCCCACAAGAACCTGCGGCTGTACGTCGAGCGGCTGCGGGACGTCGTCACCTCGGTCGGTCAGAAGCCCACCGACTGAAGGGCACCGAGACCGACGTCGGCGTAGGAGTGCTTGCCGGAGACGAAGATGTTGACGCCGTAGTAGTTGAAGATCCAGCAGGCGAAGGCGACCAGGGCCAGGTAGGCGGCCTTGCGGCCCTTCCAGCCGGCGGTGGCGCGGGCGTGCAGGTAGCAGGCGTAGGCGACCCAGGTGATGAAGGACCAGGTCTCCTTGGGGTCCCAGCCCCAGTACCGGCCCCAGGCGTCGCCCGCCCAGATGGCGCCCGCGATGATCGTGAACGTCCACAGCGGGAAGACGGCGGCGTTGACGCGGTAGGCGAACTTGTCGAGGGAGGCGGCGGCGGGCAGCCGGTCCAGGACGGAGCTGGCGAAGCGGCCGGGGGTGCCGCCGGAGGCCAGCTTGCTCTCGAAGTTGTCCTTGAAGAGGTACAGGATCGTGCCGACCGCGCCGACGTAGAAGACCGCGCCGCAGAGGATGGCGGTCGAGACGTGGATGTAGAGCCAGTACGAGTGGAGGGCGGGGACCAGCTGGTCGCTCGCCGTGTACAGGACCGTGACGGCGAGGCCGAGGTCGAGCAGGACCGTGGTGGCCAGCGGCAGGCCGAGCCAGCGGACGTTCTTCTTCAGCAGGAGCAGCACGAGGTACACGCCGACGGCGACCGTCGTGAAGGTGATGTTGAACTCGTACATGTTGCCCCACGGCGCCCGCTTCACGGACAGCGCGCGGGTGAGGACGCCGCCGGCCTCGATGGCGAAGGCGAGCACGGTGAGCGAGACGGCGATCCGCCCGTAGAGGTCGCCCTTCTCGGTGCCGCCGTGCGCGCCCGGCCCGTCGGGCACGTCGCGGGTGCCGGAGGCGGCGCGTACGACGACCTCGGGGCGCTCCAGTACGGCGGTGCCGCCGGCCTTCTTCACGGTCACGGCCGGGCCGGTCTTGGCGGCGCCCGCCTTGGCCTGGCTCGTGGCGGTGAGCGCGGCGGCGGTGCGGCCGACCTTGCTGCGGCTACCGAAGAGCCACTCGGCGATGTGCGCGAAGAAGGCCAGGGTGTAGACGGCCATCGCGGAGTAGATCAGCGTGTTGCTGACGTTCGCGAGATGCTCGTTGGTTGCGGCGGCGAGAGTCACTTCTCAGCACTCCTTCGGGTGAACGTCCCGGCACCAGGTGGTCGGGCGGTGGAGTCTGCAGCAGGATGGCGTGCGTGTTACCGGGCTGGTTTCAACCCGGCCGGCGTTGATCGTGGAAGACCTTGAGGGCCGCTGGCCCGCTGGGCGGCGAGAGCCGGGAATCTCCCTTGTTCCGCGGGGGAGAGGATTCAATTCTTCTCAGCCCCTTCAGACGCGGAGTCGGAGCCGGACGCATCGTCCGGCTCCGGGGCTGTCCCGGGGCCGGACGCGCCGGGTGCCTGGTCGTACAGGACCCCGGCGAGGTCGCCGAGCTCCTCGGGGACCTTCGCGGACTCGCTGCGGCCGAGGCCGGCCATCTCCACGACGGTCACGCCGTCGGCACCGCGCACCGCCCGCACCCAGACGCGGCGGCGCTGGATGAACAGCGAGCCGGCCAGGCCCAAGATGGCGACGATCGCGCCGCCGAGCGCCCAGCCGCTGCCGGGCTGCTGCGTGACCTGGAAGCCGGCCCACTCCTGGACGCCGTCGAAGGTGACCGAGCCGGCGCCGTTCGGGAGGGTCATGGTCTCGCCGACCTTGAGCTGCTTCTTGAACAGCTCGCCGTCGGAGTCCTTGAACTCCTTCAGGTTGGTCTTGTCGAGCTGGTAGATGCTCTGCGGGATGCCCGCGTCCACGCCGAGGTCGCCGTGGTAGGCGGAGAGGGCGAGCATCGGGTTGATCAGCGCCGGGAAGGTGGAGCGCATGCCGCTGCCCTCGCCGCCGTAGGTCGGCAGGAAGAAGGCGTTGAAGCCGAGCTGTTCCTTCTCGCCCTTGGCGTTGCGGTAGCCGTCCATGACCTTGACGGCGCCGGAGGAGGTGACGTTGCCGTCCAGCGGCAGCAGGGCCACCGCCTGCTTGTCCATCACCACGTCGCCCTTGGCGTCCTTGACGGTGAGGATGGGCGCGTAGCCGTGGCTGACGAGGTACACCTTGGAGCCGTCGATGTTCAGCGGCTTGTTGACCTCGATGGTCTTCGGCTTCTCGGCGCCGTCGGCACCCTCGCTGTAGGTGACCTTGGCCTCGTAGACGCGCGGGGTTCCGCGGTTGGGGCCGGTCGCCTCGTAGGTGCCGTGGAAGTCCTTCAGGGTGAAGCTGAAGGGGGCCAGGTCGTGGTCCGGGTCGAAGAGGTTGCCGGACTTGAAGTCGTCGTACTGGGTGAGGGTGTTGGCGAAGCCGTCGCCCTCCAGGATCAGCTTGTTGCCCTCGTACTTGAACAGCTGGCCCCACGCGAAGGCGACCAGCAGCACGATCAGCGCGATGTGGAAGGCGAGGTTGCCGACCTCCCGCAGGTAGCCCTTCTCGGCGGCGACCGCGTCACCGGCGGCGTCCGCGCGGAAGCGGCGCTTCTTCAGCAGCTTCAGCGCGGCCTCGCGGACCTCCTCGGGCTCGGCCGCGGTGCGCCAGGTGGTGTAGGCGGGCAGCCGGTCCAGGCGGCGGGGGGCGCGGGGCGGGCGGCCGCGGAGCTGGCCGACGAACTGCCAGGTGCGCGGGACGATGCACCCGATGAGGGAGACGAACAGCAGGATGTAGATCGCGGAGAACCACACCGAGCTGTAGACGTGGAAGAGGCCGAGCTTGTCGTAGACCGGCGCCAGGATGTCGTGGTTCTGGCGGAACTCCTCGACCTTCACGGCGTCGATACCGTCCTGCGGGATCAGCGACCCCGGGATGGCACCCAGCGACACCAGCAGGAGCAGGATCAGCGCGACGCGCATCGAGGTGAGCTGGCGCCAGAACCAGCGGGCCCAGCCGATCACGCCGAGCGAGGGGAGGTTCGGGGCCTCCTCGGCGGGGGCGGTGGAGAGCTGGGAGCCGGCGGCGCCGAGATCCTGGTCGCCGCCTTCGGCCTTCGGCTGCTTGCCGGGGTCGGTACCGGGGGTGGTTTTCGAAGTGGTGCTCATCGGTCAGATCCCCACAGTGAAGCCGTTGGACCAGGTCTGCATGTCCTGCACGAGGGTGTCCCACACGCCGGTCAGCAGCAGGAGGCCGGTCGCGATCATCATGACGCCGCCGACGCGCATCACCCAGACATAGTGCCGCTTGACCCAGCCGAAGGCGC
The DNA here is from genome assembly GCF_000772045.1 of Streptomyces sp. CCM_MD2014. Taxonomy (GTDB): domain Bacteria; phylum Actinomycetota; class Actinomycetes; order Streptomycetales; family Streptomycetaceae; genus Streptomyces; species Streptomyces salinarius. The sequence goes on from NZ_CP009754.1 coordinate 3,788,718, forward strand.
CGAGCGCCTTGCGGAAGGCGACCGCGGCGAGGACGAAGGGGACGCCGAGACCGAGGCAGTAGGCGACGGTCAGTACGGCGCCGCGGCCGGCGGTGCCCTGGTCGGCGGAGAGTGCCAGCACGGAGGCGAGGGTCGGGCCGATGCAGGGCGTCCAGCCGATGCCGAACAGGGCGCCGAGTATCGGGGCGCCGACCAGGCCGTTCACCGGCTTCTTGTGGAAGCGGAACTCGCGCTGGGTGAGCCAGGGCATCAGGCCCATGAAGAACACGCCCATGAGGATCATGAACGCGCCCAGGATGTCGGTCAGCACGCTCCGGTTCTCCTGGAGCGTCTGGCCGAAGTAGCCGAACAGCGCGCCGCTGGAGACGAAGACCGCGGTGAAGCCGAGGACGAAGAGGGAGGCTCCGGCGACCATGCGGCCGCGCCGGGCCTCGCCGAGGTCGGTTCCGGTGACCCCGGTCACGTAGGAGAGGTAGCCGGGGACGAGGGGCAGGACGCAGGGGGAGAAGAAGGAGACGAGACCGCCGAGCACGGCGATGGGGAGGGCCACCAGCAGGGCGCCGCTGAACACCGTGCTGTTGTAGCCCGCCGTCTCGGCGAGGGTGATCGCTGCGGACACGTCACTTCTCCGGCTTGGCGGAGTCGGCGGACCCGTCGGACTCGTCGCCGAGGTACGGGTCGAGCATTTTGCGCAGCTTCTCCTCGCTGAGTGCCTGGAGGGTGCGCGCGGCGACCTTGCCCTCCCGGTCGATGATGAGCGTGGAGGGGACGGCCTGCGGGTTGAGGGTGCCCTTCTCGAAGCGGAGCAGGAGCTTGCCGCTCGGGTCGTAGAGGCTCGGGTAGGTGACCCCGTAGTCCTTCTCGAAGGCGCGGGCCGGGCCGGTGGAGGTGTCTCGGGTGTTGATGCCGACGAACTGGACGCCCTGGTCCTTGACGTCCTGGTAGACCTTCTCGAAGTTCTTGGCCTCGGCGCGACAGGGCGGGCACCAGGAGCCCCAGACGTTGAGGACGACGACCTTGCCCTCGTAGTCGGCGACGTCGAGCTGTCCCCCGTCGACGGTCTCGCCGGACAGCTCGGGGGCGTCGGCGCGCTCGCCCTCCTTCGCGGTCGCGATGCCGTCGGAGCCGGTGATGAAGCCCGTCTGGCCGCCGCCGCCCGAGGTGCCGCCGGAGCTGCACGCGGACACGAGGAGCGCCGCGGCGGCTGCGCCGACGGCGAGGGCGGCCCGGCTGCGGACGCGGGCCCGGACACGGCCGGACGCGCGGCCGGCGGTGCGGTTCGTGCGGTTCGAGCGCAGGGGGGCGCGGCTGGCGGCACTCATGTGAAAAGTTTCGCATGTCCGTTCCGGGGATCTTTCGCACCCCCCTCACGGGCGGAAACCCGCATCTCAGGCGGCGTTCCCGGAGGGTGTGGAGCCCGCGGAGGACGTGTCCTTGAGGAAGGCGTTCCAGCCCCCGGCGGGCCGCTGCCCCACCTCGACCGTACGGAGCTTGGCGAGCACCTCGGGCTTCTGCACGTCCAGCCAGTCCGTGAACTGCCGGAAGGAGACGAGCCGGATGTCCCCGCCCTTCTCCTTCTCCCGCGCGATGTGCTTGAGGGCGTTCTCGACGGCGTCCATGTAGATGCCGCCGTTCCACTCCTCGAAGTGGTTGCCGATGAAGAAGGGTGCCCGGTTCGTCTCGTACGCCCGCTTGAAGCCGGATATGTACGCCTTGGTGGCCTGTTCGCGCCAGCCCGGGTAGTTGTACGCCGGGGCCTTGGTCGAGTTCACCGACTGGTTGGCGAGGATGTTGTAGTCCATCGAGAGGACCTCGAAGGAGTGGCCGGGGAACGGTATCTGCTGCAACGGCAGGTCCCAGATCCCGTCCTTCTTCACCGGCCACACCTGGCGGCCGCCGGGCGAGGAGGCGTCGTAGCGCCAGCCCAGCTCGCGGGCGGTGGGCAGCAGGTTGTCCTGGCCGAGCAGACAGGGCGTGCGGCCGCCGACGAGTTCCTTGTCGTAGTCGAACGGCAGGGCGGGCAGGTCGGTCCAGCCGCTGTTGGTCTTCCACTCCTTGACGAAGGATTTCGCCTGGTCGATCTCGCTGCGCCACTGCGCGGGCGTCCAGTTGCCGACGCTGCCGCCGCCCCCGCAGAAGTGGCCGTTGAAGTGGGTGCCGATCTCGTGCCCGTCCAGCCAGGCCCGGCGGACGTTCTTCAGCGTCGCCTTGATGTGCTCGTCGGTGAGGTATCCGATGTCGGAGGCGCCGCGCGGGTTGTTCGGCGGGTCGTAGAGGCGCTTCTTCGACTCGGGCAGCAGGTACAGGCCCGAGAGGAAGAAGGTCATGTGCGCGCCGTGTTCCCGGGCGAGGTCCAGGAAACGCGGGAAGAGCCCGTTGCCGACCTCGCCTGCCCCGTCCCAGGAGAAGACGACGAACTGCGGCGGCGTCTGGCCGGGTTCCAGCGGCACGGGTGCGCCGGGCTGGTGCGGCTGCTTGCCGGTGTACGACGTGGAGCCGTCGCCGATGGGCTTCGCCGGGGCCTTGCCGCTGCCGGAGGGCGACGGCTTCCCGGCGTCCCCGGAGCCACCGGCCTGGTGCGAGCCGTCCGTCGAGGGGTGGGAGCCGGTGCCGCAGGCCGAGAGCCCGACCGCCGCCGCGGCCCCCGCGCCGAGTCCGAGTATCCCCCTGCGGGTGAGAGTGCGGTTGGTAGTGCGCATCGCAACCTCGTTCGTCGCGTCCTTGGGTGGTCACTGGGTGAGAGGACGCGACGAACGTGCGGGTTCCGGAAATATGTGCGGGTTGGGTAACAGCGACCCCACAGAAACGGTTCCGCGGCGGCGAACCGGCTGGAGCCCCGGGACCGGACCGGAGACCGAACCGGCGGGTGCCCGGGACCGGGGCGACCGTCAGGCCCCGTAGGCCTTCCCCTGCCCCTTCACGGGCTTGGCGCCCGCGAGCAGGTGGGCCGGGACGAGGTCGCGGGCCGGCTCGGTGTAGCCGACGGAGACGATCCGGTCGCCCCGGTACGTGAACGTCGTCAGGGACGCCAGCGTGCACTGCCGCTTGCGCGGGTCGTGCCACAGCCGCCGCCGCTCGACGTACGACCGAAGGATCCAGATCGGCAGCTGGTGGCTGACGACCACGGCCTCGTGCCCGCGTGCCCGGTCCCGGGCGGCGTCGATCGCGCCCTTCATCCGCACCACCTGGTCGACGTACGGCTCGCCCCAGGACGGCTTGAACGGGTTGACCACGTGCTTCCAGTTGGCCGGCCGGCGCAGCGCTCCGTCGCCGATGCCGAAGGTCTTGCCCTGGAAGACGTTCTCGGCCTCGATGAGGCGCGCGTCGGTGTCGAGGTCGAGCCCGTGCGTCTTGGCGATCGGCGTCGCGGTCTCCTGCGCCCGCTCCAGCGGGGAGGCGACGACGTACGTCACGTCGCGGGGCGCGAGGTGCTCGGCGACCCGCTCCGCCATGCGCCGGCCCAGCTCGGAGAGGTGGTAGCCGGGCAGCCGCCCGTACAGGACACCGGTGGGGTTCTCGACCTCGCCGTGCCGCATGACGTGGACGACGGTCAGCTCTTCGCCGTTCTCGTGGTTCCCGTTGCTCATGCCGTCGCCTCCGCGGCCGCGCGGGCCGCCGCCGGGAGGGCGTCGGCGATGCGCTGGACGGCCCGCTCGTCGTGGGCGGTGGAGACGAACCAGGACTCGAAGGAGGACGGCGGCAGATAGACGCCGTTGGAGAGGAGGGAGTGGAAGAAGGCGGTGAACCGGAAGGACTCCTGCGCCTTGGCGTCCTCGTAGTTGCGCACCGGCCGGTCGGTGAAGAACACGGAGAACATGTTGGAGGCGGTCTGCAGCGTGTGCGCGACGCCCTCCTTGGCCAGCGCCTCGGTCACGAGCGACTGGATCCGCGCGGACACCGCGTCGACCTTCTCGTACGCGGCGTCGTCGAGGAGCCTCAGCTGGGCGAGCCCGGCGGCGGTGGCGACCGGGTTCCCGGAGAGGGTGCCGGCCTGGTAGACGGGCCCGGCCGGCGCCAGGTGCGCCATGACGTCCGCCCGTCCTCCGAACGCGGCGGCGGGGAACCCGCCCCCCATCACCTTCCCGAAGGTCATGAGGTCGGGCACGACCCCCTCGACCCCGAACCACCCGGCGCGGCTGGTCCGGAACCCGGTCATGACCTCGTCGGACACGAACAGCGCGCCGTTCGCGGCGCAGGCGTCCTTGAGTCCCTGGTTGAACCCGGGCAGCGGCGGCACGACGCCCATGTTGCCGGGCGACGCCTCCGTGATCACGCAGGCGATCTCGCCGGGGTGGGCGGCGAAGGCGGCGTACACGGCCTCCAGGTCGTTGTACGGCAGCACGATCGTGTCGCTCGCCTGGGCGCCGGTGACACCGGGGGTGTCGGGCAGTGCGAAGGTGGCGACGCCGGAACCGGCCGCGGCGAGCAGCGAGTCGACGTGGCCGTGGTAGCACCCGGCGAACTTGATCACCTTGGTGCGCTGCGTGAACCCGCGGGCGAGCCGGATGGCCGACATGGTGGCCTCGGTCCCGCTCGACACGAGCCGCACCTCCTCCAGCGGCGCCACCCGCTCCACCATCGCCTCGGCGAGCGCGACCTCGCCCTCGGCCGGCGTGCCGAACGAGGTCCCGCGCGCGACCGCCTCCTGCACGGCGGCGATCACCTCGGGGTGCGCGTGCCCGAGGATCATCGGCCCCCAGGAGCACACGAGGTCGACGTACTCACGGCCGTCCGCGTCCGTCAGATACGGCCCGCTGCCGGACACCATGAACCGGGGCGTGCCGCCGACGGCGCGGAAGGCGCGCACCGGGGAGTTCACGCCGCCGGGCGTGACGGCCGCCGCGCGGTCGAACAGAGCCTGCGAGGCCGGTGCTTCGTATGGATATGCCAGTTCGCTCATGACCTGCGACTTCTCCGACCTTCTCGACCTTCTCCGACGTATCGGACCCTGCGCGGGTCCCGCTCGGCCGCTGGTTGCCCAGGGTGACTTCGACAAGGGTAGACAACCGCCCCGAATGCCGTGCCGTCTGCCAGACTGGAGCCCATCCACGCAGCTCACCGGGGCGGCACGGGCGCGGCTGTCGGCCGCCCCGCGAACGCACGGCCGACATATGACGTACATATGTTTCACCGCACGTTTCGGCGAGCGGCCGTGGGGGAGGTCACTGACACGATGATCGGGTTGCGCGGCGGGGGCCACGCGTCCTAGAAAAGCAGTCGGGTGGAGATATGCATCGCGGTGGCGGACTGGGCGAGGGGACCGACGACCTGGGTCCTCGACGTGCCCGGCGGGGAAGGCACCGACGCGAGGCGGAGGAAGCGTCCGAAGCACGTCAGGCACACGGCACTCCCGGCGAGCCCGACCGGCTCTCCGGGCGGGCCGACCGGCTGGGGGCGGGGAGCAGGAATGGTGGTCGGGTGGGGGTGACCTACAAGTACTTCGGCGCGCCCGACGGCGCGACCGCGGCCCGCGTCCCGATCTCGATGCGCCCCGAGGAACTGGGCGGCGACGAGCTCGGCATGAACGGCATGTTCACCAAGATCAAGCCGGAGACCATGGCCGCCATGGTCCTCACCGGCATCGAGGGCGTCCCCCTGCACAAGGTGCCCCCGCTGGAACTGGTCGTCCTGCACCCCGACTACGCGGTCGTGAAGCTCCCGATGACCGTCGTCGACCCGCTGCGCGGCATCGGCGAGGAGGCGGTCGGCGCCGCGGCCTTCATATGGTCGACGGTCCCCGACCGGGGCGGGCCGCGGGACGCGTTCAACGTGTACCAGTTGCTGCACGAGTGGCAGGACTTCAGCCACCGGCTGCACGAGGCGGGGCATCAGCCGTACTGCCTGGTGTGGCCCTGATCCGGGGTTTTGTAGCGGTCGGGCGGGGCCTTCGGGTCTCGCCCTTCTGCTTGCCGGGGAGGGGCCGTCAGGCGGCCAGGGCACATGGACGGCACAGCGGTTTCGCCGGGGGCGGAGCTGTGCCCCGGCCGGCGGCCGGTCCGCTCGCTCGGTTGACCCACCAGAGGGAACCGTGCGGCGTGCGGGCGTGAGCGGTGGCTGGAAAGCACCGATGCTGAACAGACTGGGAGCCACGTCTGCGCTCGTCGCCCGAGAACGGGGTACCCCGGCGGCGCGAGTCCCCCCTCGGCCCCAGGAGGCACGCCCCATGACGTTCAATCCGCTGGAACAACGGGGTATCCCGTTGGACCGCCAGGTACGCAACTGGCGTGAGCTGAACGTGGCTCCGATCGACCCGGACCACTGTGACCCGTACACCCGGTGCCGGATCATCACGATGAACGGGATCGAGGTGGAGGCGATCATGTTCAGCCACCAGCTCGCCCGCCACACGGTCGATCCCGAGATCAAGCGGCAGCTGGCACGGGTGCGCTACATCGAGGCGCAGCAGCAGAAGGTCGTGAACTGGCTGCTCCCGGGCGTTTCCTCCGTGCTGGAGACGACGATCGCGTACGAGCAGGTGGCGGTGGACCTGACGGCGTGGGTGGCGCGGATGGAGCCGGACCCGTACCTGAAGCAGGCGTACCAGTTCGGTGTGCTGGAGGACTTCGACCACCTGTACCGGTACGCGAACCTGTACGAGATGATCGAGCACCGCAAGGCGGAGTCGATCGTGGACGGCCTGACCGAGGTCATGCCCGGCCGGCCCACGCGGTACCACCACCGGGACGCCTACGACAACGTCCGCGACCCGTACGCCAAGGACCAGGCGAACCCGCTGTCGAAGCTGCACGCGCTGACGATCATGTCGGCGGAGCAGCAGACCATGAACTTCTACATGAACACCGGCCCGACCTACATGGAGCCGATCGCGCGTCAGCTCTACCAGGAGATCGGGCTGATCGAGGAGGAGCACGTCACGCACTACGAGTCCCTGGTGGACCCGGGTGAGACGTGGTGGGAGCAGCTCGTCAACCACGAGTACAACGAGTGCTACCTGTACTACTCCTTCATGGAGCAGGAGAGCGATCCCAGGGTCAAGGCGATCTGGGAGCTGCACCTGAACATGGAGCTGGAGCACCTGCACGCCGCCTGCGACCTGATGCGCCGCCACGACGGCCGCGACCCCGCCTCGGTGCTGGCTCCCGAGCTGCCCAACGTGCTCACCTTCGAGCCGAACAAGGGCTACCTGCGCGAGCTGCTGGACACGCAGATGGACCTCACGACGCTCGGCGCCGGCTATGTGCGGGAGGCGCACGAGCGGTTCGAGCAGATGCAGGAGCAGATCCACGGTGGCGAGGCGCCTCCCAGCGACCGGGTCATGACCGAGCACGACGAGATGTTCGGCCGCGAGTACCGCGTCCAGTCCGAGGGCGAGCACCCCGACCCGACGCAGCGCGAGAAGTAGGGGAGGCCGAGATGTCCGGACTGCACACCCCGCACGCCGGGGACGACATGGCCGAGGACGACGACGTCGTCTCCCTGCTGATGCGCCAGCACGGTGACATCCGCAACCTCTTCGACGAGGTCGAGGCGGCCACGGGCGAGGAGCGCCGGGACGCCTTCCGCCGCCTGGTGCGCCTGCTCGCGGTGCACGAGACCGCCGAGGAGGAGGTCGTCCACCCCTTCGCCCGCAAGGGCTTCCCCGGCGGCGAGCAGGTGGTGAAGGACCGTCTCGCCGAGGAGAAGGCGGCCAAGGAGACGCTGGCCGCCCTCGACGAACTGGACACCGACGACCCGAAGTTCATGCCGCGGCTGCTCAAGCTGCGCAAGGACGTCCAGGCCCACGCGCGGGCCGAGGAACGCTACGAGTTCACCCACATCCGCCGCAGCACCGACGTCACCAACCTCGCCTCGATGGCCAAGGCCATCAAGGCCGCCGAGGCCATGGCACCCACCCGCCCCCACCCGGGCGTCGAGTCCGGGGCGAAGAACATGGCCCTCGGACCGGTCGCCGCCCTGATGGACCGCACCAAGGACACCGTCCGCAAAGCCATGGGCAAGTAGGTCCGAAGCAGCCGCGTCCCGGGCCGGGAGGCCCACAGGCCCGGGACGCTCGGTCCGCGGACCGCACCGGCAGGGGGGATCGTCCGAAGAGGGACGAGACCCCTGGTCAGACAGCTCTCTGACGCTCCGTCGGACGGCACCGTTGCGGTGCTCCCGGCGTGCCCGTCACCTTGCCACCGCGACGGAGGTGCACCCCTGAGTCGAACGTGGGGCGCTCCGGCCCGACGGTGTCAGTCGCCGAGCGCCTGGCGGAGCGTGTCGCGGCAATCGATCACGGCGTCGACACCGACGAGGCTCAGCGTGCGCCGCACCGTCTCGCCGGGTGCGGCCAGACGCAACCAGCCGCCGGCCTCACTGACCGCACGGTGAGCGGCGATGAAGATGTTGATGCCGCTGGAGTCCATGAAGGTGACCTGGCGCATGTCGACCACGATCCGGGGACGGGGATCGTCACGGGCGTCCAACGCCCGGCGGAGGGCGTCGCCGGAGTCGTGATCGATCTCCCCGGCCGGCGCCACCACACGGATGCCTTCGGTGGCCGTGGCCACAACCGACAACCGGCCGGTCTGGTCGGCGCGTTCGATGCCCGTCTTCTTCCCCTCCGTCATGCCTGTGATCCTGGCACACCGAGTCCCTGCCCAAGGGCCACCCGGCACGACCGAGGCCGCTTTGCGACGTGGCGAAGACGACAGACCTCGGAAGGCATGGCCTGCGGCGACCGGGGTATGGGGCGAGCACTGTGAACGGGGGAGCGAATGAGGGAAGAGGCGGCAGGACCGCACTCGGCGGAGGAAGGCGGGACGACACGGGACGGCCGAGCGGCACACACCACCGTGATGCTGGCCGGCGACGGACCGTGCATCGCCCAAGCCCGTCACAAGGCCGCGGCCTTCCTCGTCCAGGCACGGGCCGAGCACGATCTGCCGGTGTCGCGACGGGCCATAGACCTGACGCAGTTGGTGGTCAGCGAACTCGTGACCAACGCCCGCAAATACGCACCGGGCCCGATACTGATGGCCCTGCGCATCACGGGGAAGACGGTGGAGATCTCGGTGTGGGACTCCGATCCGGTACTGCCGGTGGCCCGCGCCGCGGACGCCGGCCGGGTGGGACAGCACGGGCTGGAAATCGTCATGGCCGTCGCCCAGAGTTTCGAGGCGCGGCGCGAGCCGGTCGGCAAACGCATCAGCGTCGGCGTAGCCCTCCTGGACGCACCCGGCCTGGGAAGCGCCGCCGCCTGACACACACCGCCCCTCGCACGGGACGCAGCCGGCCGCCTGCGCTCGGGGACGGGCGCGTGGGCCGGCGTGACGGGCCAGGACCGCGTGCGGCTCTTGGAGCGGAACGGCGGGCAAAGCCGCACCCTGCGCGTGTTCGAGGAGATACTCAGCCACGACGGAGAGCCCGATGTCGGCGTGCTGGGAGATCTCCCGTAGGACCTGAAACCGTCACTGGGGCTGATCCGGGGCCTCGGCAGCCGTGCCTGCCGCCGTGGGTGCGTCGAGCTGCACGAGCTGCGGTTCCGGGGCGGCGCAGCATCCGCCGCCGTCGGCCTGCCGGGTGTCCGGGGTGTCGAAGAGGCCCGCGCCACCGCACACTCCGGTCTCGGGGAGGGTGAGTTCGACCCGGTCCGCGGAGTCGAGGTCGCCGGCGATCGCGGCGGCGACGGAGCGGACCTGCTCGTAGCCGGTCATGGCCAGGAAGGTGGGGGCGCGGCCGTAGGACTTCATGCCGACCAGGTGGACGCCCTGTTCGGGGTGGGACAGCTCGCGGTGGCCGTGCGGGTAGACGGTGCCGCAGGAGTGCTGGTTGGGGTCGATCAGCGGGGCCAGGGCGAGCGGGGCCTGGAGGCGTTCGTCCAGGCCCAGGCGCAGCTCGTTCAGGAAGGACAGGTCGGGGCGGAAGCCGGTCAGCACGATGACCTCGTCCACCGGGTCGAGACGGCGGCCGTCCTCACCCACCAGGACGAGGCGGCCGTCGGCGTCGCGTTCGAAGGCTTCGGTGCGGAAGCCGGTGACCGCGTCCGCGTACCCCTCGTCGACGGCGGCCTTCGCGGCGAGGCCGAGGGCGCCGCGGGCGGGCAGCTGATCGGCGGTGCCGCCGCCGAAGGTGGACCCGGAGATGCCCCGGCGCAGGATCCACACGCCCTTCGTCCCCGCGCCGTCGGCGGACTCCGCCAGCTCGGCGAGGTACGCGAGCGCGGTGAAGGCGGAGGCGCCCGAGCCGACGACGGCCGTGCGCTTACCCGCGTAACGGGCGCGGACGGCCGGGTTCTTCAGGTCCGGTACGCGGTAGGTGATCCGGTCGGCCGCCGCCTTCTCGCCGAGCGCGGGCAGGCCGCTGCCGCCGGCCGGAGCGGGTGTGGTCCAGGTGCCGGAGGCGTCGATCACGGCGCGGGCGAGGATGCGCTCCTCGCGGCCGTCGGTGTACTCGACGTGCACGACGAACGGCTGCCGCTCCCGGTCGGCGTCGACGATCCGGTCGCGGCCGGCGCGAGAGACACCGGTGACCGCGGCACCGGTGCGGACCCTGTCGCCGAGGGCGTCCGCGAGCGGCCGCAGGTACCGCTCGGCCCACTCTCCGCCGGAGGGATACGCCGCCGGGTCGGGGCGCGCCCAGCCGGTGGGGGCGAGGAGCTTCTCGGCGACCGGGTCGACGACCTCGCCCCAGGTGGAGAACAGGCGCACGTGGCTCCACTCACGCACGGCCGCGCCGGCCCGGGCGCCCGCTTCCAGGACGAGGGGCTCGATGCCTCGCTCGACGAGGTGAGCGGCGGCGGCGAGCCCGACGGGGCCGGCCCCGATGACGACGACGGGGAGCTGCTGGGTGCTCATGATGCTCGGTCTCCTCCAGGGGCGAAGGGGGTCAGCGGGCGTGGGCGGAAGCTGTCGACCGGGTGCGCTGCCGCCGTTGGGCGGCCGCGTGGCTCTCGCCGGCCCGAGCGCAGCCGTCGCAGAAGCGGACGCCGGCGACGACCTCTTGCTTCGATGTCTGTCGATACCGTCCACACCTCGGAGCTTGCCTCTCATATCGACGAGTGTCAACATAGACGCATGTCGAATTCAGAGGTCGTGGAGCTCTCCGCCCCGCGGGACGGTGACGTCGTACCGTGCTGCCCGCCGATCACCGCCGGAGAGCTGTCCCGGGCGGACGCGGAGAAGATGGCCGCCATGTTCAAGGCGCTGTCGGACCCGGTGCGCCTGCGGCTGTTCTCCAAGATCGCCTCACACCCGGGCGGGGAGGCGTGCGTGTGCGACATCGCGGACGTCGGCGTGTCCCAGCCGACCGTCTCCCACCACCTGAAGAAGTTGCGCGAGGCCGGTCTGCTGACCTCCGAGCGGCGCGGCACGTGGGTCTACTACCGGGTCGCGCCGTCCGTGGTGGCGGCCATGGCCGCGATGCTCGAGCTGCGCGGCTGACCGCCGGCCACCACCACGTCCGTGCACCGCGTCACGGCGCCGTCGCCGCCCCGGCGGCGAACCTCCGGCGCCAGGCCAGCGCGACGTGGACCAGACCGATCAGCACCGGGACTTCGATGAGGGGGCCGACCACGCCGGACAGGGCCTGGCCGGAGGTGACGCCGAAGGTGGCGATGGCGACCGCGATGGCCAGCTCGAAGTTGTTGCCCGCCGCGGTGAACGCCAGCGTGGCGGTGCGGTCGTAGGCGAGCCCCAGGCCCTTGCCGAGCAGGAAGGTGCCGAAGAACATGACCGCGAAGTAGACCAGCAGCGGCAGCGCGATGCGGGCGACGTCCAGGGGCTGGGAGGTGATGGTCCTGCCCTGCAGGGCGAAGAGGACGACGATCGTGAACAGCAGCCCGTACAGCGCCCACGGCCCGATCTTCGGCAGGAAGCGCTGTTCGTAGCCCTCGCGGCCCATCCTCCGCTCACCGATCCGGCGGGTCAGGAAGCCGGCCAGCAGCGGGACTCCGAGGAAGACGACCACGTTCAGGGCGATCTTCCACATCGAGACGTCCAGGTGCTCTCCGTCACCGAGGCCGAGCAGGCCGGGCAGCAGGTCGAGGTAGAACCAGCCGAGCAGGCCGAACGCCAGGACCTGGAAGACCGAGTTCAGCGCGACCAGTACGGCCGCGGCCTCGCGGTCGCCGCAGGCGAGGTCGTTCCAGATGATCACCATGGCGATGCAGCGGGCCAGGCCGACGACGATCAGGCCGGTGCGGTACTCGGGCAGGTCCGGCAGGAAGATCCACGCCAGGGCGAACATCACCGCGGGTCCGATGATCCAGTTGACGACCAGGGAGGTGATCATCAGCTTCCGGTCGCCGGTGACGGCGTCCAGCCGGTCGTAGCGGACCTTGGCGAGGACCGGGTACATCATCACGAGCAGGCCGAGCGCGATCGGCAGGGAGACACCGTCGGCCTCCACCTTCGCCAGCGCGCCGTTCAGCCCCGGAACGGCCCGTCCGAGCCCGAGGCCGACGGCCATGGCGAGGAGGATCCAGACCGCGAGGTAGCGGTCGAGGGTGGAGAGCTTACCGACGACCGAGTCGTCGCCGCCCCCGGTCCGTGCGGAGGCGGCGGGCTCGGCGGAGGTCACGGGCAGGCCCTCTTGTTCTCGGCGGCGGCGCGGGCGGAGGCGGCGAGTTCGGCGAACTGCTCGGACAGACCGGTCAGGATTTCGGGCTTGAGCCTGTAGTAGGTGTAGCGACCGCAGGGCTCGGTCTCCACGATCCCGGCCTCGCGCAGCACCTTCATGTGGTTGGAGAGGTTGGTCTGCCTGGCTCCGGTCTCCTCGACCAGGTGCGTCGTGCAGAGCGTCTCGCGCGCCAGGAGGGTCACGATCCGAAGGCGGAGCGGATCGCCCAGCACCCGGATCACGTCAGGATCGACTGAAGTCAGCATGCGCTGATACTTTCACATCATCGCTCGCTGATACCAGCGAGGGCTGAAGTCATCGGCGGCCCGGTGCCGCCGTGCGACGGGAGAGAACCACCTTCATGGCCGACAAGCCGTCCGTCCTGTTCGTCTGCGTCCACAACGCCGGCCGCTCCCAGATGGCCGCCGCGTGGCTGACCCACCTGGCCGGCGACCGCGTCGAGGTCCGCTCCGCCGGTTCCGCCCCCGGCGACCGGGTCAACCCGGCCGCCGTCGAGGCCATGGCCGAGGCCGGCATCGACATCTCCGAGGAGATACCGAAGATGCTCACCGTCGACGCGGTCCGCGAGTCGGACGTGTGCGTCACCATGGGCTGCGGCGACACCTGCCCGGTCTTCCCCGGCAAGCGCTACCTGGACTGGGAGCTGGAGGATCCGGCCGGCCAGGGCATCGAGGCCGTCCGCCCTATCCGCGACGCGATCAGGGCCCGCGTCGAATCCCTCATCGCCGAAATCACCGAAATCGACGAGAAGCGGGAGGCGTGACCCCGCGCCGGGGGGGCCGATCGACTGGAGTGGCACGGGTCTTCCCGTTGCTCCGCAGCGCGGCCGATGAGTTTGCGGCGCCCGGGCGGTCCAAGCTCGTGACACCCGAGGAAAGGACGCCGCCATGTCGGAGCTTCTCGTCGACTTCATCACCTCCCTCGACGGCTTCGCGTCGGGGCGGGGATGGCCGGGCTTCTGGGGCCTCGAGAGCCCGGAGTACCTCGCGTGGCTCGGTGAGCAGCCCGAGGTCACCTATCTGATGGGAGCGAACACCTACCGCCTGATGTCGGGCTTCGCCGCGGGCAGCGTCCCGAGCGGCCAGGACGAGTTCAGGCCCGAGGAGGAGACATCCGTCGACGAACTCACGCGGGCGTCCAAGGTGGTGTTCTCCTCCTCCCTCGAGGCGCCGCTGACGTGGGCCAACTCCACGCTCGTCCGCGACGACGCCGTCGAGGCGGTCCGGGCCATGAAGTCGAGCGGCTCGGGGCTCCTCAGCACGATCGGCAGCCTCAGCCTGTGCCGGTCACTGCTGCGGGCCGGACTCGTCGACCGCTTCCGGGTCGTGATGTTCCCGGTGATCACCGGCGCCACGGGCGAGGAACGCATCTACGACGGCTATCCGGACGTCGCCCTCACGATGACCGGGCACCGCACCTTCGACGGCGGCATCCAGTTGGTCGAGTACAAGCCGCGCGTGCTCGAGCACCCGCCGCTCGACGTCCCCGCGTGAGGTCGCCGGACGACGGGGCGGGCGACGAGGCCCATGACGACGCCGGTGGACACGGTCATGAGCAGCGGGACGTCATCGCCGGGCGGGTGCGCGGCTTCGGCGGTTCGGTAGTGCGACCGGTGCGGCGCGCGAGGGCGGCAGCGCTCGCTTCCCTGGCCTCGGGCAACCGCAGGGCGCCTCCGCGGGGGGCCCGTACGATGGGCGCGTGACCAGCCGCAACCGATCAAGCAGCCGCCCCGCCGGGCGGCTGTTCCTGCTGCTGGTGATGGCGGTGCTGGCCGGCGTGCTGGGCATGCACGGCCTCGCCCCCGGGGCGGCGCCGGCCGTGCGGGCGGGCGCGGGCCACGAGATGGCGACGGCCGCGGCGGAGGGTGTTCCGCATGCGGGCGGGGGATGTGGGCACACGGATGGCGGATCGGGTCACCTGGATCACGCCGACGGGACGTGCGCGGCCGCCGGAATCGGGTCGGCGTACGCGCCGCCCGCGCTGACCGGCGCCCTGCTGGACGCGCCGCCCGCGCCTGCGCCCGCCGCGGCGATGCCGGGGGCGCCGCATGACGGCCGGGCCCCACCCGACCTGTCCGAGCTGCAACTCCTGCGGATATAGAGCGGCCCGCTCGGTACCCCGGTAGCCGGTGTCTCCCCTCCCGGTGACGGGTGCCGCGCCTTCGCCTGCCCTCACATCCCTTCCCACCGCGCGCCGCGAACGGCGCGCCGCCAAGGAGTTGCACCACATGTCCCGCAAGCGTTCCCTCGTCCGCCGTACCGCCACCCTCGCCGCCGCCGGCGCGGCGACACTCGTCCTGGCCGCCTGCGGCGGCAGCGGCGACGGCGACAACACGGCCGGACACAACGGCCACGGCGCCACCGCTTCGCCCTCCCCCTCGACGTCGGCGTCGGCGTCGGCGTCGGCATCGCAGGGGCAGCACAACGCCGCCGACGTCGCCTTCGCGAAGGGGATGATCCCCCACCACCGCCAGGCCGTCGAGATGGCCGGCCTCGCGCCCGACCGTGCGCAGTCGGCCGAGGTGAAGAAGCTCGCCGCAGCCATCGAGAAGGCCCAGGACCCGGAGATCAAGACGCTCTCCGGGTGGCTGACCTCCTGGGGCGAGGAAGTGCCCGCCGAGGGTGCCATGGACCACTCCACCCATGACATGGGCGGCATGATGACGGCCGACGAGATGACCGGGCTCGAGAACTCCTCGGGCAAGGCGTTCGACACCGCCTTCCTGGAGATGATGATCAGGCATCACGAGGGCGCGGTCGAGATGGCGAAGACCGAGCAGGCCGACGGTGCCCACGGACCGGCCACCAGGATGGCCGGGGAGATCATCAGCTCGCAGAGCGCGGAGATCGAGCAGATGAACGAGCTGCTCGGCAAGGGCTGACAGCCCCACGCCGGTGCGGGGTGCACGCCGAGCCGTCCACCCCGCACCGGCCCGGCCGCCGACGGCCGGCGAACGTGGATGCTCCTCCTCGCCCGACAGCGAGTCCGGGTCACTCTCCGACCCCTCATACCCCCCAGGGGTATATACTTCCCGTGGTGGGGCTGCCAGAGGCCTTGCGGAACGCTCGAATGGAGAGGGGACGCCATGGACCACAGCACGCACCACTCCGCTGCCGCGCACGGCCACGGCACCACATGGGCGACGGCCATGAAGGCGACGCTGCACTGCCTCACCGGGTGCGCCATCGGGGAGATCCTCGGCATGGTCGTCGGCACCGCGCTGATGTGGGGAAACGTACCGACCATGGTGCTGGCCATCGCCCTGGCCTTCGTCTTCGGCTACTCCCTCACCCTCTTCGCGGTCGTGCGCGCCGGGGTGTCCGTGAAGGCCGCGGTCAAGGTGGCGCTGGCCGCCGACACCGTCTCCATCGCGGTGATGGAGCTCGTCGACAACGGCATCGTCGCCCTCGTGCCGGGCGCGATGGACGCGCACCTGTCGGACGGACTGTTCTGGTACGCCCTGCTGGGCGGCTTCGCCGTGGCGTTCCTGATCACCACGCCGGTCAACAAGTGGATGATCGGCCGCGGCAAGGGCCACGCCGTCGTCCACGCCTACCACTGACGGATCAAGGACGGGCGCGTGGGTCGGCGTGGCGGGCCAGGGCCGCGTGCAGTTCCCCGAGCAGGACGTCGGGCAGCGCCGCGCCCCGCGCGTGCGCGAGGAGGTGTTCGGCCACGGCGGAGAGCCTGATGTTGGTGTGCTGGGAGATCTCCCGCAGGACCGTGAACCCGTCGTCGGGGCTGATCCGGCCCAGGACGGTCAGGACGCCGATGGCCCGGTCGACGGTGGCGTGGGAGACGAGTGCCCGCTCGAGCTGTCTGTTCTCCGCCCGTACTCGCTCCAGTTCCCTCACCAGCTCGTCGGTCATTGCCGGCACGGACGGGGGGTGGTCGCCGGGACGTATGGACGAGGTCATGGCATCACCGGGTGGCAGCGGGCGGAGGCATCGTCCTTCGCCTGCCCCCGTTCCCGGTCGGCATCCGTACGACCGGGCACGGCATTACGATCTGCCGCCATGGACTGGCTGGAGCGGATCGCGAACCTGCGGCAGTGGACGAGGAGCGGCACCCGGGCGCCGCACAAACCGCTGCTGCTCTTGTACGCCCTCGGCCGGTTCCAGGACGATGCCGACGGCGGCCTGCGCTACACCGCGGTGGAGCACGACCTGCAGCGGCTGCTGACCGAGTACGGGCCGCCCCACAGGACGACGCCCGCCTACCCGTTCCACCACCTCGTCAACGACGACGTGTGGGAGGTGCGCACCGATCGCGGGCCCGGCAGCCCCGGAAGCGGGGTGGGGGACCTCCGCGCGACGGGCGCCACCGGTCGGCTCGCACCCGGCCTGAGAGCGGCGCTGCGCCGCGAACCGGAACTGCTCGGCAGAATCGCTCGGCTGCTGCTCGACCGGCACTTCCCGCCCTCGCTGCACGGCGAACTGTGCGAGGCGGTCGGTCTGGAGCCGGAGCCGGCGAAGGCGCAGCGGCTCTCGGCGGTACGCGGGCAGCGGGACCGGCGGATGCGGGAGTTGGTGCTGACCGCCTACGAGTACCGGTGCGCCTTCTGCGGTTACGACGGCAGGATCGGTGCCGTACCGGTCGGGCTGGAGGCGGCCCACGTCCGCTGGTGGGCGTTCGGCGGGCCCGACGTCGTCGAGAACGGGCTCTGCCTGTGCTCCTTGCACCACAAGCTCTTCGACAAGG
This sequence comes from Streptomyces sp. CCM_MD2014, assembly GCF_000772045.1. Taxonomy (GTDB): domain Bacteria; phylum Actinomycetota; class Actinomycetes; order Streptomycetales; family Streptomycetaceae; genus Streptomyces; species Streptomyces salinarius. The sequence continues at coordinate 3,805,998 of NZ_CP009754.1, forward strand.
GCGTCCTCGGCGTGGGCGACGATCTGCGCATCCTGGTCTCACAGCGCTTCGTCGGCCACAGCCCCGCCGCCCGCGCACACGTCACCGCTCTCGCGGGCCGGCCGCTCGGCGGCCCCCAGCCCGGTGCGCGCCCCGTGGCCGCCGTCCACCGCGACTGGCACGCCCGCCAGGTCTTCCACGGCGAACCGCGTCCCGCGCCGGCCGCCTGACCGCTGCTCGCCGGGGAAGGCCCGCCGGAGTCTGCGCTCCTGCGTCCGGCGTACGCCGGGTGGTCCGGGCCCGCCCGGCGGGTGACGCCGTCGGCACGCTCGCCGTCCTCGGGCTGTCCATGCCGGTCTTCCTGGCCGGCTACGAGATCGACGTCGTCGCCGTCCGCGGCGACACGCCGCGCCGCGTGGTCCCGGCCCTTCGCCCTCGTCGCCGGCATCGCGCCGGCGGTGTCCGCCTCGACCTGCCCGCCCCTGGTCGTCGCGGGGCCGCTCCGGCGGAGGAGGCCAGGGACTCGGAAGCCCGGTGATCGGTACTCGGTATGCTCTCCCGGCCGTGGCCGTCAGCCGACCGAGAGCAGCGAGAAGAGCACTGTGACCCCGTACGACCGCGAGTACGAGCACGAGTACGCCTACGAGAAGGACGGCGCGGCCATCTACCGCCAGTCCTTCGCGACCATCCGCGCGGAGGCCGACCTCTCCGGGCTGCCCGCGGACGTCGGCCGGGTCGCGGTCCGGATGATCCACGCCTGCGGGATGGTCGACCTGGTCCGCGACCTGTCCTGGACGCCCGGCGTCGTCTCCCGGGCCCGCGAGGCGCTGCGGGCCGGTGCGCCCGTCCTGTGCGACGTGCGGATGGTGGCCAGCGGCGTGACCCGCAAGCGGCTGCCCGCGGACAACGACGTGCTGTGCACGCTGTCCGACCCGGCCGTCCCGGAACTGGCGGCGAGACTCGGCACCACGCGCAGCGCCGCCGCCCTCGAGCTGTGGCGCGACCGGCTGGAGGGGGCCGTCGTCGCCGTCGGCAACGCGCCCACCGCGCTCTTCAGGCTCCTGGAGATGATCGACGCGGGGGCGCCCCGCCCGGCCGCCGTCATCGGTGTCCCCGTCGGCTTCGTCGGCGCCGCCGAGTCCAAGGACGCGCTGGCCGCCCACCCCTCGGGCGTGGAGCACCTCGTCGTACGGGGCCGTCGCGGGGGCAGTGCGATGGCCGCCGCCGCGATCAACGCGATCGCCAGCGAGGAGGAGTGAGCGGCGGGGTTCTGGGCTCGTACGTGAGCTGACAGCCCCGCGCGTGCCTCGCCCGGGCCTCGCCGACCCACCGGGCCGCCTCTTCCGGCTCGGCCACGACCGGTACTCCCTCCGGCACCGGCGGTCTGCGCACCACGATCACGGGCAGCCCCGCCTCGCGGGCGGCCGTCAGTTTCGGGGCGGTGGCCGCTCCCCCGCTGTCCTTGGTGACCAGGACGTCGATGCGGTGCCGGCGCAGCAGCTCGCGCTCGCCGTCGAGGCCGAAGGGGCCGCGGGCCCGCAGTACCTCCATGCGGGGCGGGCAGGGGCCCTCGGGCGCGTCGACGGACCGTACGAGGAACCACGGGCCGGACAGCGGGGCGAAGGCGGCCAGGCCCATGCGTCCGGTGGTCAGGAAGACCCGGCGGGCGGTGAGGGCGGGCAGCAGCTCGGCGGCTTCCGCCAGGGAACCGGCGTCGTGCCAGACGTCCCCCTCGGCCCGCCGCCAGTTGGGGCGGCGCAGGGCGAGGAGGGGGACGCGGGCCGTGGCGGCGGCGTGGGCCGCGTTGCGGGTGATGGTGTCGGCGAAGGGGTGCGTGGCGTCGACGAGGAGGTCCACCGCGTGCTCGCGGAGCCAGGCGGCGAGTCCCTCGGCACCGCCGAAGCCGCCGACGCGGGTCTCGCCCGGCGGGGTTCTGGGCGCGGAGACCCGTCCTGCCAGGGAGTTCGTCACACGAAGCCCGGCCGGGTGCCCGGCCGCCAGCAGTTCGGCCAGGCGGCGGGCCTCCGTGGTCCCGCCGAGGATCAGCACGTGCACGGCAGGCCTCCCACCTTCCCCGGGTTCCCCGGCTTCTCGCGGTCCCGCCACGGTTGTCGCGGCCGCCTCGACTCAAGCACACCCGCCGGCCGAGTTGCCGGGCGGTGCCGATGCGAGAAGGTGAGGAAGGTGAGGGGCACGGCCTCGAAGGGAGCGTGTGGTGAGCGGCGACCCCATCAGCGACACCGCGGTGCTCAACGCGCTGTTCGCCAACTCGCCCCAGGGGTTGTTCGTCTTCGACTCCGAGCAGAGGGTGGCCCGCTACAACCCGGCCGGCCGGGGCGTGCGGGGGCTGTCCGCCGAGGACGTCGTCGGGCAGGGCATCGAGGACTTCGCCCCCGGGTTCGAGGCGGCCGAGCTCCGGGGCCTGATCGACGAGGTCCTGGCGACGGGCGAGCCGTTGCGGGGCCGGCTGGTCCGGGGCAGGTCGCCGTCCGAGCCGCAGCGCACCCTCGCCGTCGAGGTGTCCCTCTTCCCCCCTGCGCGACCTCGGCGACGGCGGCCCCGGCCTGGTGGGCGTGGTCGAGGACGTCACCGAGCGGCAGGCCGCGGCGGACCGGCTCGCCGTGCTCAGCGAGGTGCACGCGGCCGTCGGCACCACACTGGACGCGCTGACCACGGCCCGCGAGCTGGTGGGGGCGCTGGTGCCCGCCTTCGCCGACGCGGCCACCGTCGACCTGCTGGACGACGGGGTCGCCGCGGCCGAACGCCCGGCCGGTCCCCCGCCGACGGAGGTCCCGCTGCGCCGGGTGTCCTTCGCCCCGCCGACCGCCGAGGTGAGCAGGAAGGAGGGCGAGAGCCGTCCGCTGCCCTTCCCCACCCCGTACACGCAGGTCCTCAACGACCTGCGGGCCCGCCTGGTCCGGGTCTCGGCCGACGACCCGTGGCTGGCCACCGACCCGGACGGCTTCGCGCCGCTGATCAGGGCGGGCGTGCACTCCATGCTCGTCGTCCCGCTGACGGCCCGGGACACCGTGCTCGGGCTGCTGACCCTGTACCGGCACCGGACCGACCCCTTCGAGGAGGCCGATCTGGACGTGGCCCGGCAGGCGGCGTTCACCGCGTCCGTGCACATGGACAACGCGCACAGCTACCGGCGCGAGCACACCGTGGCCGCCGCGCTCCAGCGCAGGTTGCAGCCCGGTGCGATCCCCCGGCTCTCGGCGGTGGAGACCGCCCACGTCTACCTGCCCGAGAGCGCCGGCGGCGACTGGTTCGACGTCGTCCCGCTTTCCGGCACGCGCGTCGCCCTGGTCGTCGGTGACGTGTCGGGGCACGGCATCGAGGCGGCGGCCACGATGGGCCAGCTCCGGCTGGCGGTGCGCACCCTCGCGATGCAGGACCTGGAGACGGACGAGCTGCTGACCCACCTGGACGAGGTCGCCGCCCAGCTGGCGGACGCCTCCGGGCCGGGTGCGAGCGAGCCGGTGGCGACCTGCGCGGTCACCGTCTACAACCCGGTCTCCCGGCACTGCACCATGGTGCGCGCGGGACACCCCGCCCCCGTCGTCATCGACCCCGACGGCGCCCCCCGCACCGTGGAGGTGCCGCAGGGGCCACCGCTCGGGACGGGCGGCGGGCACGTCTTCACCCCGGCCGTGCTCGAACTGGCGCCGGGCACCCTGCTGGCCCTGCACACCAACGGCCTCACCAAGGGAAACGGTGAGCACGGGGACGCCGCCAGGCGCCGTCTGGAGCACATCCTCGCCTCCACGACACGGCCGCTGCAGGAGCTGTGCGACACCGCCGTGTACCACATGGCGCCCTCCCGCCACGACGACGCCGTCCTGCTGCTCGCGCGCACCCGTGCCCTGCCGCCGGAGCACGTCGCGGACTGGACGCTGCCCGCCGACGCCTCCGTGGTGGGCACGGCACGCCGGCTCGTCGACCGGCAGCTCGCCGCCTGGGAGCTGGACGACGCGTCCTACACCACCGGACTCGTCGTCAGCGAACTCGTCACCAACGCCATCCGCTACGGCAGGGGCCCGGTGCGGCTGCGGCTCATCCGCGACCAGGGGCGGCTGCTGACCGAGGTGACGGACGCGAGCAGCGCGAGCCCCCACCTGCGCCGGGCGCGGGAGAGCGACGAGGGCGGCCGCGGGCTGTTCATCGTGATGCGGCTCAGCACCCACTGGGGCGTACGGCACAGCCGCCACGACAAGACCATCTGGTCCGAGCAGCGGCTCGACGGAGGCCCGTCGGCGGACGCGGCGGACCTGATGAACGTGTTCGACGTGACGGAGGCCGCGGAACTGTGAGCGGCGCCCGACGCCCTCACCGCTCCGTATCGCCGGCCGCGTGCCGCGCGTGCGGGTTGGCCAGGAGGTGGCGGGGGTCGGCGGCGCGGGTGATGGCGGACTCCACGGCGGCGACGCGGTCCGCGAGCAGGCCCAGGGCCGCGACGGCACGGACGAGGGGGTCGTCGTCGGGGCCGCCGAGGGTGCGGGCGCGGACGTGGGCGGCGCACACCTCGGCCCAGCGGGCGGCCTGCTCAGGGGTGAGCGTGCCGCGCAGCTCGGCGAGCTTGAGGAGGTTGGCCTCGGCCCCGTGGGTGAGGGTCTGCGCCTCGGCGGTGTAGTGGTCGTCGAGGACGGCGTCGCGTTCGGCGTCGTTCATGACGGGGCGGATACGCTGGGCGATCTTGTTCATGTTGCGGTAGGAGCCCTGGAGCCGGAACGGGGGCTCGGTGCGGGTGTCGTCCGACTGGGCCGCGGAGGCGATGTAGGCGGCGTTGACGGCCAGGACCGTCTCGCGGGCGGCGACGAGGTGGCGCAGGACGGACAGGACGCGTTCCAGCTCGGCCGGCGGGTAGGCGTGGGCGAGGCGGTCGGCGCGGGCGGTGGGGTCCCCGGCGGCGAGGCGGACGAGCAGCTCCAGGTCGGCCCGGTCGCGGCCGGCCAGCGGGGCCAGGACGGGGTTCGCGGTGAGCGCGTTCTCCAGAAAGCTCAGCGCGAAGGCCTCCTCCTTGCCGGTCAGGACGTCGCCCAGGTTCCACACGTCGGCCCGGTTGGCGAGCATGTCGGGGACCTGGAAGCGGGCGCCGGACTCGGTGTAGGGGTTGCCGGCCATGCAGACGGCGAAGCGCTTGCCGCGCAGGTCGTAGGTGCGCGGGCGGCCGTCCCACACGCCGTCCACGCGGCGGGTGGCGTCGCACAGCGGGATGAACTTCTGGAGCAGCTCGGGGGACGTGTGCTGGATGTCGTCCAGGTAGAGCAGCGTGTTGTTCGCGGACGCCAGCGCGAAGTTGATCTTCTCGACCTCCTGGCGCGCGGTGGCGTTGGGCGCGTCGGCCGGGTCGAACGAGGTGACGGCGTGGCCGAGCGCGGGGCCGCTCACCTTCACCAGCATCAGACCGAGGCGCTCGGCGACGTACTCGACCAGCGTGGTCTTGCCGTAGCCGGGCGGGGACAGGAGCAGCAGGAGGCCGCCCGTGTCGGTGCGCCTGCCGTCGCCGGTGGTGCCGAGCTGCTTGGCGAGGCTGTCCCCGACGAGCGGGAGGTAGACCTCGTCCACGAGCCGGTTGCGGACGAAGGCGGACATGACGCGCGGGCGGTGGTCGTCCAGCCGCAGCCGCTCGCGTTCGGCGCCCACCAGGGCGGTGCGGCGCCGCTGGTAGGCGCGGAACGCCGGGACGTCCTCGTCCGCGAAGCGGGCGGTACGGGCCAGGAACTCGTCCAGGCGCAGCGGCAGCCGGCCGCCCGTGACGCGCGGGTGGGTGCCCAGCAGCCCCTCCGCGGTGGCCGTCGGAGCGGTGTCGCCGTCGTAGCGGGGCAGGTCCGGGCAGAGCTCCGCGGCGACCGCCTCGGCCAGGTCGCCGGGGGCGAGTTCGGTGCCGGAGGCCGCGGCGTACGACGAGATCCACGCCTCGGCGAGCTGGGCGCGGGCGGCCGGGTCGTCGAGGGCGGCGAGGTCCTCGTCGTAGGCCGGGCCGCCCACCGTGCGGCGGAACTTCTCCAGCAGCGTGCGCGTGCCCGCGCCGAGGACGAAGCCGTCGGGGGCGGTGGTCAGTTCGTGGAAGAGGTACGCGGCGGCGGCGCGGCCGGTGTCCTCGCCGGTCTCCGGACGTGTCCGCGCGGCCCACGCGTCGACGGCTCCCGCCAGCTCCTCCTCCAGGTCCGCGATCGCCCCGGAGAGGCCGAAGGTGTCCCGGGCCCGGGCCAGGGAGCGGGCGCGCCGGGTCCACGCCTCGCGCGCTTCCGGCGTGGTGCCGTGGGTCCAGAACAGCTGGGCGGCGGCGCGGGCGGCCGGCTCGTGGACGAGAGTCCCCGCGCTCTCGTACAGGGGCAGCAGTGCGGTCAGGACGACCGTCGCGTCGTGGTCGTGCACGCCCCGCTCGTAGCCCTCGTCGTACGCCTCCCGCGCGGCCTCGCGGACGAGGGCGGGCAGGTCGTCGGCCTCGGCGAGGGCGCTCGCGCCGTGCTCGCGGAGCAGGCGGGCGGCGAGGTGCTCGGCGCGGTAGACCTCGGGGGACTCGGACGGGAGGGTGCGGTCCCAGTGGGCGCGGGTGGCCGCGAAGTCCGGGTCGGCGACCGGGGAGCGGTAGTCGGTGCCGGTGAGGGCGAAGGCGAGTCCGTCGCCGTCGGGGACGAGGGTGAGGTCGAGGGGCTGGGTGTTGACGGCGAAGCGGTGGGTGCCCAGGCGCAGGGTGCGGCCGTCGTCGGCGTACAGGTCGGTGCGGTCGCGCAGGGCGCGGGCGGCCTCCTGCCGGGCCGACTTGAGGCGACCGTCCAGTTCCTCGGCGCGGACGGTGTCGCCGAGGGCGCGCAGTTCGTCGGCGGTGCGGCGGACCTTGGCCGGCATGGGGTCGGAGGCGAAGTACGTGCTGACCGCGTCGGCGTCGGCGAGACCGGCGCACCGCCGGGTGATCGTCTCCAGGATGCGGGCGGCGGACGCGGCGAGCTGTTCGGCGCGGCGGGCGCGGGAGTCGGACAGGGCCTGCTTGCGGGCGGCGAGCGCGTCGTAGATCTCGGTGCGCTTGTCGGCGAGTTCGGCGAGGAAGCCGTCGAACTCCGCGAAGCGGGACTCCAGGTCCTCCAGCCGGGCCAGCAGCCGCGCCAGCTGGTCGTCGCAGTGCTCGGGGGTGTCGGCGGCGGCGAGCGCGGCGGTGACGGCCTGGCCGAGCAGGGCCGTCTCGGCGGTGAACTCGGCGCGTCCCTCGTGGTCGAGGAGGGTCCGGCGGCGGGCGTCGAGAGTGGCTCGGGCGCGGTTGACGCCGCCCAGGACGCCGGCGACGCGCTCCAGCAGGGCGGTGCGGACGGTGGCGTCGCCCATGTCGAGTTCGGCGACGACGTCGGTGACCGTGCGCAGCCCGTCGGCGAGTTCGTCGAGCCGGGCGGCGACGGGGCCCGCCTCGGCGACGGTGGCGATGGACTCCGCGTCGGCGACGAGCGCTTCGACGTCCGCGCGCTGCGCGTCGAAGGCGTCCTCGCGGGCGAGGAAGGCGACGGCCCGCCGCCCCAGCTCGGCCAGGGACGCCTCGGCCTCCTCGGCGAGGGCGTCGATGCCGGGGAGGTCGGCGTAGCGCATCTCCTTGACGTTCAGCAGGTGCCCGTGGGCGTGCCGCAGTTCGGTCAGGCCCCGCACCCAGGCGGCGGCCTCCTTGGGCGCCTCGCCGCGCAGCCGCCGCACCACCGCCGCGACCCGCTCGGCGGCCTCGTCGCGGGCCTCGGCCGCCCGCCGGGTCAGGTCCCGTACGCTCTCGAACTCGGCCAGCACCTGCTCGGCGGTCTCCCGGACGGCGGCCAGCGCGCCGGCCAGGTCGCCCAGCTCCTCCTCGTCGAGCCAGTGGTGGGCGTCGGCGGCGCGCACGCAGGACGCGGCGAGCGCCCGGTAGCCCTCGGCGGTGGAGATGCCCTCGCCGACGGCCGCGGCGACGGACAGGCAGGCGGAGATGCCGCGCACGAGGTCGGCGTTGCCGACCCGGGCCAGCGGACCGCTCCCGGTGGGCGAGGCGGCGGCGTACGTGTCGGAGACGTACGGCGAGTGCCACAGCTGCACCGGGTGCACCTGGGCCGGTTCGTCGCCGTCCGCGCGCAGCACGGTGAAGGTGCCGTCGCCGGTGAGGGCCCAGCCCCGGCAGGGCAGCGGGTTGGCGACCTCCTTGCGGATGGTGTTGTACGACAGCAGCAGGCGCCGGCTCTCGCCGCGCGCGTGGAAGGCGTACAGCACGTCCTCGCCGTTGGGCGAGCGCACCTCTCGCTCGAACTCCAGCCCCGTCGCGTCGAGTTCGTACGTCTTGTGGGCGCCGGTGGCCAGGCAGTAGCCGCCGGGGAAGACGATGCCCTGGTCGTCGGGCAGCCGACGGCAGGCCGCGCCGATGCCGTCCAGGCGGACCACCGACTTGGTGAGGGTGTTGAACACCAGGTGCCGGTCGGTGTCCTCCTTGTAGGGGCGTACGCGCAGCAGGATCAGGGCGCCGACCCGGGCGTGCGCGATGTCGGCGTCGGCCAGGGACTGGAGGGGTTCGTCGACGGGCTCGGAGTGGATGCCCTCGGCCGTCTCGGTGTCGTCCTCCAGCTTGACGGTGAGGGTGCCGCCCACCGCGCTGACGTAGAACTCGCCGCGCACGGACACGTGCGGGTGGCGGCCCAGGACGTGGTCCTCGCGGGTGGCCGCGGTCCACTCGACGTCGTGGGCCGGGGGGAACACGTCGTCGCGTTCGCCGCGCGCGTCGAGGAAGGCGGCCCGCCCGTCCTCGGTCAGCTCCCAGCGCAGGACGCGGATGTCGTCGGCCTTCTCGCCGGTGCGGAAGACGGCGAGCAGCCGGCCGTCGACGGGGCGCAGCCGCAGCAGCCGGGCCTGCCGGTAGTAGCGGTGCAGGTCGGTGAACTCCCGCACGAAGGACGGGTCGTCGAGCAGGCCGGGCACGGCCGACTCGGACAGCGGGTTCAGGTCGCGGTCGTAGAGGGTGAAGACGTCGCCCACGGCGACCCGTTCGCGGTGGCCCGGGCGGCCGGTGGAGCCCAGCAGCAGGATGTCGCCGACGGCGGCGACGTCGCAGGGCACGACGGGGTGCTCGGTGCGCAGCCGCTCGGTGGAGGCGAGTTCCAGCCGGGCCGACCCGAACTCCTCGACGCGGCGGGCGTTGAGGAGTTCGGCCCGGTGGGCGAGGTCCGCGGTCTGCGCGGCGAGGCGGTCGCGCAGCACCTCGTACGCGCCGGCGTCGGCGGTGTCGTACGCGCCCGTACCCGTGACGGGCGTCGTCGTGCCCGTCTCCACAGCGGTGCCCATGAGCGGTTGGTCCCTTCCAGGATGCGAGGGGTGCCGAAGCCGCCGACCCCCGTACGGCGGCCTCGGCACCCGGTCTGTGGTGGCCGGTCGTGGTGGCCGGTCAGACCCTGGTCTTGCCGTTCAGCGCGGTGAGCGGCGTGTCGGCGAGGCCCAGTTCGCCCGCGCGGTCCAGGAGGCGCTGCACCTGCCCGGCGTCCGTGCCGCCCGACTTCATCAGCTTCATCAGCAGCGCGGACACCGTCAGGTTCTGCACGTCGGACGTGGAGACCGAGCCCAGCACCCGGGTCAGGTCGTCGGTGAAGCTCGACGAGCCGTCCAGCCAGGGCCCGGCGAGGGCCTGCGCGGTCTCGGAGTGCTTGACGAACCCGTCGACGCCCTTGCCGAGCGCCACCGAGGACATCAGGCGGTCGAAGAAGACCGAGTCGCCGCCCACGATGTCGATGTCCGCGTTCTCCAGACCGGTCGCGAGCACCGTGGCCTGGGCCTCGGCGACCTGCCGCTGCACGTCGAGGCCGGCCAGCCGGATGTCCTTCTCCGCCTCCAGCCGCAGCCGGTACTCCTCGTGACCGCGCGAGGCGTCGTCCAGGGCGGCCATCGCCGCGGCCTTCTCGGTGAGTCCGGCGGCCTCCGCCTTGAGCTTGCCGCTGATGGCCTCGGCCTCGGCGAGCGCCTTGGCCCGCGCGCCCTCGGCCTCGGCCCGCATCCGGGCCTCGGTGGCCTGCGCCTCGGCGCGGCCGGCCTTCTCGATGACGTCGGCCTCCTTGTCGCGGACCTGGACCGCCGCGAGGCCCGCCGCGGCCGCCTCGGCCTGGATTCCCTCGGCCATCCGCAGCTTGGCCTGCGCCTCCAGGTCGGCACTCTTCAACCGGGCCTCGGCCATGGTGAGTTCCTCGGCGGCGCGGTGGGTGGCCGCCGCCTCCGCGGCCTCGGCCGCCTTGATGTCCTTGACCAGCTGCTCCTGCGCCTGAGCCTCGGCGGCGATGATGACGGCCTGCCGCTCCCGCTCGGCCTCCTCCACGGCGCGCAGCTTCTTGATGGACTCCTCCTGCTCGGCGACCGTGCGGTCCACGGCGACGCGCTCGCGGACGACCTCGGCGATGTTGCGCTTCTCCGCCTCGACCTCCTTCTCGGCGGCGATCCGGGTCAGTTCCGTCTCCCGCTCGCGGCCGATCGCCTCGAGCATGCGGTCCTTCTCGATGCGCTCGTTCTCCACGGCGATGACCCGCTCGCGGTTCTTCGCGGCCACCGCGACCTCACGGGCCTGGTTCTCGCGCTGCACGCCGAGCTGCTCCTCGGTGCGCAGGAAGGCCGTCTGCGCCCGCAGCCGCTCCTCCTCCACCACGCGTGCCGTCTCGGCCTCCTCGCGGGCCCGGGTCGTGTCGATCTCGCGCTTCTGCTTGATCTCGGCGTCCGCCTGCCGGCGCTCCAGCTCCAGTACGGCCTCGCGCGCGTCCACGTTCTGCCGGGTGATCTCCTTCTCCTCCGTGCGCCGCGCCTCGTTGGTGCGCACGTGCTCCACGGCCGTCAGCTCGGTGATCTTCCGGATGCCCTGGGCGTCGAGGACGTTGGCCGGGTCGAGCTGGGTCAGCGGCGTCTGCTCCAGGTAGTCGATCGCCGCGTCCTCCAGGTGGTATCCGCTGAGGTCGACGCCGATGACCTCGATGATCCGGTACCGCAGTTCCTCGCGCTTGGTGTAGAGGTCGGTGAAGTCCATCTGCTTGCCGACGGTCTTCAGCGCCTCGGAGAACTTCGCGTGGAACAGCTCCTGCAGCGTGTCCCGGTCGCTGGCGCGGGCGGTGCCGACCGCCTGGGCGACCTTGACGACGTCCTCGACGGTCTTGTTGACCTTGACGAAGAACGAGATGCGGATGTCCGCGCGGATGTTGTCCCGGCAGATCAGCCCTTCCTTGCCGGCCCGGGTGATCTCGATCGTCTTCACCGAGATGTCCATCACCTCGGCCTTGTGCAGCACCGGCAGCACCACCTGACCCGTGAAGGTCACGTCCACCTTGCGCATCTTGGAGACGATCAGCGCCTTGCCCTGCTCCACCTTGCGGAAGAGCCGCGAGACGCCGAACAGCACGATGACGATCAGGAGCACGCAGACGACGGCGAGGACACCGATGACTTCCATGGGACACGTCCTTACGGCAAGTGACGGCTGTCGGGCGGCCGGCCGAGCGCGGCCGGCCGCCGCGGCTGTTGGTGTGGTGACGCCCGTGCGGACGGGCGTGGTTCCGGGAGGGCGGGCCTTCGCCATGCCCGAGCCGGGCCCCGGCAGGGGCGCGAGAAACGGCTGTCAGACGGCGCGGCGGTCCTGTGCCGCGGCACCGGCGACGCGAGAGGCGTGGCCGGGTTCGTCCGGTCGGAGCCGGTCGAGCGGGTGGGGCGAACGGACGCAGGGACTGTGTTTCGTCACCCTTGTCGTCATCGTCCGCCCCCTTCCGCAGTGCTCCCCGTGCACTCATGATGCGTGAGCGTGCCACCTGTGCGCATTGCCGGTTTCCGGAAGCGTTCACCGGGGCTTGAATGCCGGTGAGCCGCCGACGGGCTCGGTGGAACCCGGTCGACGGCTCACGGTGCGACACGGCGGTGCGGCGGTGCGGCGGTGCCGCGGTGCCGCGGTGCGGCGGTGCGGCGACGTCGGTGATACGGCGATGCCGACGGTTCGGCGGCTACCGCGCTCGGGACGCCGGGCTCGGGCCCGGAACGCTCAGCGCGGCGAGCCGCTGCTCGAAGGGCGTGACCTCCTCGAAGGAGTCCCGCTTCGGCAGCGAGCGGCCCGTCGGGCGCCCGGACGGCCCCGCCATCAGCGCGGCCAGCTCGGACGCGGCCCGCCCGATGCGGGCGTCGAGCCCCTCCGCGCCCCAGTCCTCGGAGGCGGCGTACACGCCGGTGGGGACGACGACCGCCTTCAGGTAGGAGAAGAGCGGCCGCAGCGCGTGGTCGAGGACCAGGGAGTGCCGGGCGGTGCCGCCGGTCGCGCCGATCAGCACCGGCTTCCCGGTGAGGGCTTCCTCGTCGGTGACGCTGAGCGCGTCGAAGAACGACTTGAACAGCCCGCTGTACGACGCCGAGAACACCGGCGTGACGACGATCAGCCCGTCGGCCGCCGCGACCTCGGCGAACGCGTCCGCGAGCGCCGGTGCCGGGAAGCCGTTGGTGAAGGTGTGCGCGATCTCCACGGCGAGGTCGCGCAGCTCGATCACCCGGACGTCGGCCGGGGCGGGCTCGGGCGCGGTGGCGGCCGGGGCGGCGGCCGCGGCGAGGCGGTCGGCGAGCAGCCGGGTGGACGACGGGACGCTCAGCCCCGCGGAGACGACGACGAGCTTCATGCGCGTACTCCTTCCTCGTCCCCGGCCTGCTGGGACGGGGCGTTCTTCCGGGCGGCCAGCAGGGACGCGTGGGTCGGCGCGTCCGGCACGTTCGCCGGGCGGTCCTTGGCGAACTCCTCGCGCAGCACCGGGACGACCTCCTCGCCGAGCAGGTCGAGCTGCTCCAGGACGGTCTTCAGCGGCAGCCCGGCGTGGTCCATCAGGAACAGCTGGCGCTGGTAGTCGCCGGCGTAGTCGCGGAAGGCGAGCGTCTTCTCGATCACCTGCTGCGGGGAGCCGACGGTGAGCGGCGTCTGCGCGGTGAAGTCCTCCAGCGACGGCCCGTGCCCGTAGACCGGGGCGACGTCGAAGTACGGCCGGAACTCGCGGACCGCGTCCTGGCTGTTCCTCCGCATGAACACCTGGCCGCCGAGGCCGACGATCGCCTGCTCGGGCGTGCCGTGCCCGTAGTGGGCGTAGCGGTTGCGGTAGAGCTCGATCATCCGCTTGGTGTGGTCGGCGGGCCAGAAGATGTTGTTGTGGAAGAAGCCGTCGCCGTAGTAGGCCGCCTGCTCGGCGATCTCCGGCGAGCGGATGGAGCCGTGCCAGACGAAGGGCGCGACGCCGTCCAGCGGGCGCGGGGTGGAGGTGAAGCCCTGGAGGGGGGTGCGGAACTTGCCCTCCCAGTTCACGACGTCCTCGCGCCACAGGCGGTGCAGCAGGTTGTAGTTCTCGACGGCGAGGTTGATGCCCTCGCGGATGTCCTTGCCGAACCAGGGGTAGACCGGCCCGGTGTTGCCGCGCCCCATCATCAGGTCCACCCGGCCGTCGGCCAGGTGCTGGAGCATCGCGAAGTCCTCGGCGATCTTCACCGGGTCGTTCGTGGTGATCAGGGTGGTGGAGGTGGACAGGATCAGCCGCTCGGTGCGGGCCGCGACGTAGCCGAGCATGGTCGTCGGCGACGACGGCACGAAGGGCGGATTGTGGTGCTCACCGGTCGCGAAGACGTCGAGTCCGACCTCCTCGGCCTTGAGCGCGATGGCGACCATGGCCTTGATGCGCTCACGCTCGGTCGGCGTACGGCCCGTGGTCGGGTCGGGCGTGACGTCGCCGACGGTGAAGATGCCGAACTGCATGATCGCTCAACCTCCAGGTTGTTGACGCTTCAACTATACCCGTGGAACGGAGCACCTCCGGCCGATATTCCGCAGGTCCGCCGCCCGGCACCGAGGCGGTGCGTGGGAAGCTGCCCGCATGCTCGTCCTGCGCTCCGCCGCCCTCTTCGTCGTCGCCGCCCTGTTCGAGATCGGCGGCGCCTGGCTGGTGTGGCAGGGGGTGCGCGAGCAGCGCGGCTGGCTGTGGGCGGCGGGCGGGGTCCTCGCCCTCGGGGCCTACGGCTTCGTCGCCACCTTCCAGCCCGACGCCCACTTCGGCCGCATCCTCGCCGCGTACGGGGGGATCTTCGTGGCCGGCTCGATCCTGTGGGGCGTGGTCGCCGACGGCTACCGCCCGGACCGCTGGGACATCGCCGGGGCACTGGTCTGCCTCGCCGGGATGGCCCTGATCATGTGGGCCCCGCGCAACGGCGGCTGACCACGGGGGCCGGCCGGCACGCTGACTACCCTGGTCGGCGACCGGCACCGCCGCACGAACACAGGAGCAGCCCATGGCCACCGCAGCCGCCCCGTCCGCCGCCTCCCGCATCGCCGTCGTCACCGGCGCGAGCAGCGGCATCGGCGCCGCCACGGCCCGGCAGCTCGCCGCCGCCGGTTACCGGGTGGTCCTCACCGCGCGCCGCAAGGACCGCATCGAGGCGCTGGCGGAGGAGATCCGGGCGGCCGGCCACAAGGCGACCGCGTACCCCCTGGACGTCACGGACCGAGCCGCGGTCGACGAGTTCGCGACCGCGTTCAAGACGGTCGGCGTCCTGGTCAACAACGCGGGCGGCGCGCTCGGCGCCGACCCGGTGGCCACCGGCGACCCGGACGACTGGCGCCGCATGTACGAGACGAACGTCATCGGCACCCTCAACCTCACCCAGGCCCTGCTCCCCAAGCTGGAGGCGAGCGGCGACGGCACGGTCGTGGTCGTCTCCTCGACGGCCGGCCTGTCCACCTACGAGGGCGGCGCGGGCTACGTCGCCGCCAAGCACGGCGAGCACGTCCTCGCCGAGACCCTGCGCCTGGAGATCGTCGGCCGCCCGGTCCGCGTCGTCGAGATCGCGCCCGGCATGGTCAAGACCGACGAGTTCGCCCTGACCCGCTTCGGCGGCGACCGGGACAAGGCCGCCAAGGTCTACCAGGGCGTCGCCGACCCGCTGACCGCCGACGACGTCGCCGACACCATCGCCTGGGCGGTCACCCGCCCCGCCCACGTGAACATCGACCTGCTGGTCGTCCGCCCCCGCGCCCAGGCCTCGAACACGAAGGTGCACCGGGAGGGCTGACGGAGGCGAGCGACTCGGGGGATTGCGGCGATACGAGGGCAACTCCCCTGCGTATCATGCGGGTTCCATCGGTTTTCTCGTGGGACAGGAGTCAAGCGACATGGTGATGCCCTCCTCGGGGCCGGTCCCGCCGACGCCGGAGATCAACACCTCGGTACCGCACTCGGCGCGGATGTGGAACTACTGGCTGGGCGGCAAGGACAACTACCTGGCCGACCAGGAGGCCGCCGAACAGTTCCAGGCGTCCTTCCCCCAGATCGCCGAGAACGCCCGCGCCTTCCGGGCGTTCCTGGGCCGCGGTGTCACCTACCTCGCGGCGGAGGCGGGGATACGGCAGTTCGTGGACGTCGGCACCGGCCTGCCCACCGAGAACAACACCCACGAGCTCGCCCAGCGGGTGGCGCCGGAGTGCCGCATCGTCTACGTCGACAACGATCCGCTGGTCCTGGCCCACGCCCGGGCCCTCCTGGTCGGCGCCCCCGAGGGTGCCACCGACTACCTCCACGCGGACCTGCGCGAACCCGAGGCCATCATGGAGGCCGCCCGCCGGACCCTCGACTTCGAGCAGCCGGTCGCGCTCATCCTCAGCGGCATCCTCGGCCACGTGCTCGACGACGACGAGGCCCGCGACCTGGTCCGCCGCCTGCTCGCCCCGCTCCCGTCCGGCAGCCACCTGCTGGTCTGCGACGGCACCGACACCAACGAGGAGCTGCGCTCCGCCCAGCAGGAGCACAACGACCGCACCCCGGTCCAGTACCGCCTCCGCACCCCCGAGGGCATCGCCTCCTTCTTCGACGGCCTCGACCTCGTCGCCCCCGGCGTCGCCTCGTGCACCCAGTGGCGCCCGGAACCCGGCGCCCCGGCCCAGCACGTCGACTCCTACGGGGCCGTCGGACGCAAGCCCTAGGTGTATTGACCCGCAGGGTTGTTCACGCGGCTGATCGGTGGGTGGCCGCCGAGTGCGATGTGGCAGCGGCGGTGGTTGTAGGCGTGCAGGAAGTCTGCCAGGGCTGCCGTTCGTTCGGTGTTGCTGGTGCAGGGCCGTAGGTAGGCCCATTCGTCGAGCAGGGTCCGGTGGAAGCGTTCGACCTTGCCGTTGGTCTGCGGACGGTAGGCGCGGGTGAGCTTGCCGTCGTCGGTCAGCCCTTCACACACACGACCTGCTTCAGCTTCGCCACGACCTCCACGAGGTCGCGCTGCTGGTCGATGACCTGCTCGATCGGCTTGTACGCGCCCGGGATCTCGTCCACCACGCCGGAGTCCTTGCGGCACTCCACGCCCCGCGTCTGCTCCTCCAGGTCCTTGGTGGAGAAGCGGCGCTTGGCGGCGTTCCGGCTCATGCGCCGGCCGGCTCCGTGGGACGCGGAGTTGAAGGACTTGGCGTTGCCGAGGCCCTTCACGATGTACGACCCCGTACCCATGGAGCCGGGGATGATCCCGTAGTCACCGGAACCCGCGCGGATCGCGCCCTTGCGGGTCACCAGCAGGTCCATCCCGTCGTACCGCTCCTCGGCGACGTAGTTGTGGTGTGCGCTGATCTCCGGCTCGAAGACCGGCTTGGCCTTCTTGAACTCCTTGCGGACCACGTCCTTGAAGAGCGCCATCATCAGGGTGCGGTTGTACTTCGCGTACTCCTGCGCCCAGAACAGGTCGTTGCGGTACGCCGCCATCTGGGGTGTGTCCGCGACGAACACCGCGAGGTCTCGGTCGATCAGGCCCTGGTTGTGCGGGAGCTTCTGGGCGACGCCGATGTGGTGCTCGGCCAGCTCCTTGCCGATGTTGCGGGAACCGGAGTGCAGCATCAGCCACACAGAACCGGTCGTATCCGTGCACAACTCGACGAAGTGATTGCCGCTTCCCAGCGTCCCCATCTGCTTTCCGGCACGCTCGTGCCGGAACTTGACCGCTTCGGCGACTCCGTCGAACCGCGCCCAGAAGTCGTCCCACTCCGCCGTGGCCAGCCCGTGGAACCGCCCCGGCTCGAGGGGGCTGTCATGCATCCCGCGCCCCACCGGGATCGCCTGCTCGATCTTCGAGCGCAGCCGGGAGAGGTCGCCCGGAAGGTCGTTCGCCGTCAGGGACGTCTTCACCGCCGACATGCCGCAGCCGATGTCGACGCCGACCGCCGCCGGACACACGGCGCCCTGCATCGCGATCACCGAGCCGACCGTGGCGCCCTTGCCGTAGTGGACGTCCGGCATGACCGCGAGGCCCTTGATCCACGGCAGGGTCGCGACGTTGCGCAGCTGCTGGAGCGCGCCCTCCTCGACGGTCGCCGGGTCGGTCCACATCCGGATCGGCACCTTCGCGCCCGGTATCTCCACGTACGACATATCGTCCTCATTCCCCCGGAAAACATACAGAAGTCTCAAAGCGCAGAACCGGCGCCAAGGTCGGCCAAAGGGACGATCGACCGGCGTTCACGGCAGCGCGTGCGATACACATTGTCTGCAGGGGCCGCCCCCGTGCGGCAAGCGAATAACCGGCGGGGACACTGGAGTCCCGTACCCTCCCGAACCACAGCCACCCCGGCGAGAGGAGCCGCACCGTGCAGCGGAAGGCCTACGTACCCGGCGTCGCCGCCCTTCTCGCGGCGTTGCTGGCCGGCTGCACCGGCGGCTCGGAGGGCGGTGCCACGGCGGACGACTCGAACCCGGGGCAGCCCGGCGTCGCGACCGAGGCGGCCGAACCGGGCAAGTACCGCACCCTTCCGGATCCGTGTGGCGCGGTCGGCGACAAGGCGCTCGACTCCCTCCTGCCCGGCATCGAGGAGATCACCGACGAGGAGCAGCGGGAGAAGGCGTACGCGGGTGAGCCGACGCTCGCGTACGACACCGACCGCAAGGTGGGCTGCCGCTGGAAGGTGGAGTCGGCACAGGCCACCAACCACCTCTTCGTCGACTTCGAGCGGGTGGTGTCGTACGACGGTGCCGTGAGCGACGACAGCGAGGCCGAGCAGCTGTTCGCGAAGCAGGTGGAGGCGGCCGACCTGCCCGAACCGGTGGTCTCGGAGTCCGAGGACTCCGGGGAGTCCGGGGAGTCCGGGTCCGCGCCGGACTCCCCGTCGGGCGCCCCGTCCTCCGGCGAGCCGGCCTCCGGCGCGGGCGGCACCCCCTCGGCCTCCGCTTCCTCGTCCTCCTCCCCCTCCGCCTCGTCGAGCGCGTCCCCCGACGCGACGCCCGCAGAGGTCCAGCCCCGGCTCCTGGACGACCTGGGCGACGAGGCGTTCGTCGACGACGCGCTCAGCAGCTCCGGTTCGACGGCGAAGCGGCGCACCGTGACTGTGGCGTTCCGCACGTCGAACGTCATGGTGACCATCGAGTACGCCGAGCAGTCGGCGACGCTCGGCGTCGTGCCGGACAGCGAGGAAATGCAGGACAAGGCGCGGAAACTGGCGTCCCAGCTGGCGGATTCCCTGGGCGGCTGAGCCCGCCCCGGCCCTCCCCGCGCCCGCGCGAGGTGGTCCGGAACCGGGACCGCGTGATTTCCTCACCGCGTACCGTGGCCCCTCGGACCCGTTCCGAACGCAGGAACCCCCGAGTGCCATGAGTGAAGGAACCATGCAGCTACGAGCCCAGCGTGACCAGCGAGACCCGCAAGCGAAGCGAGCGAAGCGACTCACCCGCGTCCTTGTCGGCGCGGCCGCCGTACCCGTGATGCTGGTGGCGGCCGGCTGCTCCTCGGACTCCGGCTCCGGCGACGGCAAGGACAAGGCCGCGGAGGAGTCCGCGGCGTCCAAGTCCGCGAGTCCGTCCCCCACGGTGCAGGCGGCGGCGTTCCGCAAGCTTCCGGAGCCGTGCTCGGTGGTGACGAAGAAGACGCTGGACGACCTGGTGCCGAAGGGCGACTCCGGCAAGGAGGGCTCGTCCAACGACACGGCGGTGCGGGCCAGTTGCTCCTGGGACAGCCTCGACGACAACGGCGTGAAGGGCTCTCAGTTCCGCTGGCTGAGCGTGTCGATGCTGCGTTTCGAGTCGGACGTGACGCGCGGCGAGGGCGACAAGCTGGCGCATGACTACTACCAGAAGCAGCTGAAGGACGCGCAGGGCGTCGAGGGCGCGAAGAGCGTCAAGACGGCGGCGGTGAGCGGCACGGGCGACGAGGCGTCGCTGGTGCGCTACGACCTGAAGAAGAAGGAAGGCACCTTCAAGCAGCAGACGGTCGTGACACGCGTCGAGAACGTCGTCGTCACCGTCGACTACAACGGCGCGGGCCTGGCGGGCGACAAGACCCCGGACGCCGACGGCCTGGCGAAGGACGCGCAGAAGGCGGCCAAGGAGGCCGTGGCCGCGGTGACGAAGGCCAACGGCGGCGCCGACGGCGGCAAGTCGAGCGGCACGCCCAGCGGTTCGCCGTCGGCTTCGAAGTCCCCCTCCGACGCGGCCTCCCAGTCGGCCTCCGCGTCGCCCGAGAAGTCGGGCTGACGGTCTCTTCGACCCACCGGCCACCCGTTCCCCGTACACATGTGCCACTCTGTTGCGCGCAACAACAGGCACTGGGAGGGGAGTACGGGTGGCCGCGCCACTTCAGCTGACACGGGCGCATCGCGTTCTCATCGGCATGGTCGTCTTCGGCGCCGTCATCATCGCCGGGATCGGCTTCGCGGGTTCCTACGCGGCGGTGCGGGAGCTGGCCCTGCAGAAGGGCTTCGGGAACTTCAGCTACGTCTTCCCGATCGGCATCGACGCGGGCATCTGCGTACTGCTGGCCCTGGACCTGCTGCTGACCTGGATCCGCATCCCCTTCCCGCTGCTGCGGCAGACGGCGTGGCTGCTGACGGCGGCGACGATCGCGTTCAACGGCGCGGCGGCCTGGCCGGACCCGCTGGGCGTGGGCATGCACGGCGTGATCCCGATCCTGTTCGTGGTGTCGGTGGAGGCCGCCCGGCACGCGATCGGCCGGATCGCCGACATCACCGCCGACAAGCACATGGAGGGCGTCCGCCTCACCCGCTGGCTGCTGTCGCCGGTGCCGACGTTCCTGCTGTGGCGCCGCATGAAGCTGTGGGAGCTGCGCTCCTACGAGCAGGTGATCAAGCTGGAGCAGGAGCGGCTGGTCTACCAGGCCCGGCTGCGTTCCCGCTTCGGCCGCGCGTGGCGGCGCAAGGCCCCCGTGGAGTCCCTGATGCCGCTGCGGCTGGCCCGCTACGGCGTTCCGCTGGCGCAGACGGCCCCCTCCGGGCTGGCGGCCGCGGGCATCGAACCGGCCCTGCTCCCGCCGGCGCCCGAGTCGGAGGCGGTCGCGGACGGTCGTGCCGCCGACGCGGCGCAGGTGGGTGCCGGGGCACCGCACGCCGAGCAGCGGCCGGAGCTCGAAGCCCGGCAGCGGCAGGCCGGACCGCAGCCCGCCGAACAGCAGCCCCCCGAGGAGCAACCCGTCCCGGACGACCCCGAGCAGAGCCCCTGGTTCAACACCCGCCAGGTCGCCTACCAGGGCGGTTACGACCCCACGTACGACCCGGCCGAGCAGTACGCCCAGTGGTACGAGGAGCAGCAGCGGGCCGACCAGTACCGGGACCAGTACGAGGAGGAGCCGCCGCTCCAGGAGCCCTCGCCGGAGGAGACGGGCAGCTTCCCGATCCCGGTCGCTCCGGGCCGCACCCGCGAGCTGGGTGAGGGCGGTGGCACGGCCGAGCCGGCACCGACGGAGGAGGACTACTACACGGTCTTCCGGAAGTCGATCGACGGCAGCTACCCCACGCTCGCCCAGTTCCGCAACGACGTGGAGGCGACCTTCGGAGTGCCGCTGGCTCCGCGCGAGGCCGATCGCATGGTGAAGGCGTTCACCGAGCGCCACATGCGCGAGCTTCAGGAGGAGCACATCGCCTGACGGCGACCACGGCGAGGACGGCCCGTACGGCGAAGGGGGCACCCGGCGAGTACCGGGCGCCCCCTTCGCCGTAGGACCGGCGGCCGGGCCTACCCCCCGAGCAGGGTCCGCACCCGGTCCTGCCCCACCGCGAGCAGCAGCGTGGGCAGGCGCGGGCCGGTGTCGCGGCCGACGAGCAGGTGGTAGAGCAGGGCGAAGAAGGTCCGCTGGGCGGTCTTGATCTCCGGCGGCAGCTCCTTGGGCGTGGCGTCGGCGGGGAAGCCCGCCTGGACCTTGGGGACGCCGTAGACGTGGTGGGTGAGGCCGTCCAGGGACCAGTGGTCGGCCAGCCCGTCGAGCAGCAGCCGCAGCGACTGCCGGCTCTGCTCGTCGAGGGACTTGAGCAGTTCGGCGTCGGGCTCCTGGCGGACGATGGTGCGCTGGTCGGCGGGGACGTGGGTGTTGATCCACGCCTCGGCCTTGTCGTAGCGCGGCCGGGCCTCGTCCAGCGAGGCGATCGGGTTCGCCGGGTCCAGCTCGCCGAGGATGCGCAGCGCCTGGTCCTCGTGGCCGGCGGTGATGTCGGCCACGGAGGCGAGCGTGCGGTACGGCAGCGGCCTGGGCGTGCGCGGCAGCTCGCCGGCGGCCGTGCGGACGGCGCGGGAGTGCGCGGCGGCGTCGGCGGGGAGGGCCGAGCCGTCGGCGACCTTGGCGTCGAGGCGGTCCCACTCGTCGTAGAGCCGCTGGATCTCCTGGTCGAAGGCGATCTTGAAGGACTGGTTGGGGCGGCGGCGGGCGTACAGCCAGCGCAGCAGCTGCGGCTCCATGATCCGGAGCGCGTCGGCCGGGGTGGGCACCCCGCCCTTGGAGGAGGACATCTTCGCCATGCCGCTGATGCCGACGAAGGCGTACATCGGCCCGATCGGCTGCTTGCCGCCGAAGATGCCGACGATCTGCCCGCCGACCTGGAACGACGACCCCGGCGACGAGTGGTCCACGCCGCTGGGCTCGAAGACCACGCCCTCGTAGGCCCAGCGCATCGGCCAGTCGACCTTCCAGACCAGCTTGCCGCGGTTGAACTCGCTCAGCCGCACCGTCTCCGAGAAGCCGCAGGCGGTGCAGGCGTAGGTCAGCTCGGTCGAGTCGTCGTCGTACGCGGTGACCGTCGTCAGGTCCTTCTCGCAGTTGCCGCAGTACGGCTTGTACGGGAAGTACCCGGCGGAGCCGGAGCTGCCGTCGTCCTCGGCGGCGGCGCCGGAGCCCTCGGCGGCCTCCAGCTCGGCCTCGTCGACGGGCTTCTGCGACTTCTGCGGCTTCTTCGCGGGCGCCTTCTTCGTCCGGTACTGGTCGAGGATGGCGTCGATGTCCCGCCGGTGCTTCATGGCGTGCAGGATCTGCTCGCGGTAGACGCCCGAGGTGTACTGCTCGGTCTGGCTGATGCCGTCGAACTCCACGCCCAGCTCGGCGAGGGAGGCGGTCATCGCGGCCTTGAAGTGCTCGGCCCAGTTCGGGTAGGAGGAGCCCTTCGGGGCGGGGACCGAGGTCAGGGGCTTGCCGATGTGCTCCGCCCAGGACTCGTCGACGCCGGGGACACCGGCCGGCACCTTGCGGTAGCGGTCGTAGTCGTCCCAGGAGATCAGGTGCCGGACCTGGTGGCCGCGCCGGCGGACCTCGTCGGCGACGAGGTGGGGGGTCATGACCTCGCGGAGGTTGCCCAGGTGGATCGGGCCGGAGGGCGACAGCCCGGACGCGACGACCACAGGTTTGCCCGGGGCCCGACGCTCCGACTCCTCGATGACCTCATCCGCGAAACGGGAGACCCAGTCGGTGGTCTCGGTGCTCTGAGCCACGATCGGCACGTCCTCTTTCCTGGAACTTCCCCCCGGAACCGCTCCGGGGACAGCCGGTACGGTCGCACGGCTGACCGCTCCATTCTCCCAGCCCGGCCCGCATCCGCGAAAACCGCTTTTCACCGCATGGGATACTCGGTTTCTGTACTACTTCCACGAACCCGAGCAGAACGGCAGCCACTCCATGGCCTCGGTCACGTCCCTCACCGACTCCGTCCAGCAGCAGCTCGCGTCCGCCCTCACGGCCACCCGGCCGGAGGCCGCCGGCGCAGACCCGCTGCTGCGACGCAGTGACCGGGCGGACTACCAGGCCAACGGCATCCTCGCGCTGGCCAAGAAGGCGAAGGCCAACCCGCGGGAGCTGGCGACCGAGGTCGTCGCCCACATCACCACCGGCGACGAGCTGATCAAGGACGTCGAGGTCTCGGGCCCCGGCTTCCTCAACATCACGGTCGCCGACCGGGCGATCACCGAGAACCTCGCCGCGCGCCTCGCGGACGGCGAGCGCCTCGGCGTGCCCCCGAAGGCGGACGCGGGCGTCACGGTCGTCGACTACGCCCAGCCGAACGTGGCGAAGGAGATGCACGTCGGCCACCTGCGCTCGGCGGTGATCGGCGACGCCCTGCGCGCCATGCTCGACTTCACCGGCGAGAAGACGATCGGCCGGCACCACATCGGCGACTGGGGCACCCAGTTCGGCATGCTCATCCAGTACCTGTTCGAGCACCCCGGCGAGCTGGCCCCGGCCGGCGACGTCGACGGCGAGCAGGCCATGTCGAACCTGAACCGGGTGTACAAGGCCTCGCGCGCGGTCTTCGACGCGGACGAGGAGTTCAAGGAGCGGGCCCGCAAGCGGGTCGTCGCCCTGCAGTCCGGCGACAAGGAGACGCTGGAGCTGTGGCAGCAGTTCGTGGACGAGTCGAAGGTCTACTTCTACTCCGTCTTCGACAAGCTCGACATGGAGATCCGCGACGAGGAGATCGTCGGCGAGTCCGCGTACAACGAGGGCATGCCGGAGACCGCCCGCCTCCTGGAGGAGATGGGCGTCGCGGTGCGCTCCGAGGGCGCGCTCGTGGTGTTCTTCGACGAGATCCGCGGCAAGGACGACCAGCCGGTCCCGCTGATCGTGCAGAAGGCCGACGGCGGCTTCGGCTACGCGGCCTCCGACCTGACGGCGATCCGCAACCGGGTCACCGACCTGCACGCCAGCACGCTGCTGTACGTCGTGGACGTGCGCCAGTCGCTGCACTTCAAGATGGTCTTCGAGGCGGCCCGCCGGGCCGGCTGGCTGAACGACGACGTCACCGCGCACAACATGGCCTACGGCACGGTGCTCGGCGCCGACGGCAAGCCCTTCAAGACGCGTGCGGGCGAAACCGTGCGCCTGGAGGACCTGCTGGACGAGGCCGTGCAGCGGGCCGCCGAGGTCGTGCGGGAGAAGGCGCGGGACCTCACCGAGGAGGAGATCCGGGAGCGGGCCGCGCAGGTCGGCATCGGCGCCGTGAAGTACGCGGACCTGTCGACCTCGCCCAGCCGCGACTACAAGTTCGACCTGGACCAGATGGTCTCGCTCAACGGCGACACCAGCGTCTACCTCCAGTACGCCTACGCCCGGATCCGGTCCATCCTCCGCAAGGCCGGCGAGGTCCGCCCCGCCGCCCACCCGGAGCTGGAGCTGCACGAGGCGGAGCGCGCGCTGGGCCTGCACCTGGACGCGTTCGGGGACACGGTCTTCGAGGCGGCCGCGGAGTACGCCCCGCACAAGCTGGCGGCGTACCTGTACCAGCTGGCGTCGCTGTACACGACGTTCTACGACAAGTGCCCGGTCCTGAAGGCCGAGACTCCGGCGCAGGTCGAGAACCGCCTGTTCCTGTGCGACCTCACGGCCCGCACCCTGCACCGGGGCATGTCCCTGCTGGGCATCCGGACGCCCGAGCGGCTCTGAGCCCGAGGTGGGGGCGGGGCTCGGTTCCCGTCCTCACCGCAGCAGCGTCAGCCCCTCCGGGGCGTCGATGCCGAACTCCTCCGCCAGCACCCGGCGGGCCTGCGCCTCGTCGGACAGCTTCCGTTCGGTGACCGTGCCGTCGCCGGTGCGCGTCACGGTGAGGCGGTCGCCGTCCAGGAGCAGATGGGCGTCCGGGGTGAGGCGCTGCACGTAGGGGCGCCGGGAGAACGGCGAGCGCGGGTTGGTGGCGATGTGCCAGTTGATCACCTCGTAGTCGGACGGCTCGAACGGCTCCACGGTGAAGGCGTACTGCCCCTCCCAGCCGCCCGCGGCGCAGGCCTGGAGCACCCACGTCTCCAGCGGCCCCCGCTGCGGTGCGTGCACCAGCCGGTGCCGGCGTCCGGCGTCGTGGAACTCGGTGTCCGCGACCAGCGGCACCGGTTCCAGCAGGGAGCCGAGGGCGCCGAAGCCGACGTCGGCCAGGTACGGCCGCGGGTCGCCGGGCAGCTCGGCGAGGAGGGCCATGTGGGTGCGCGGGCGGTCCTCGAAACGGTCCGCGCCGACGACGACCCGCGCGGTCAGCCGGGTCACCAGGACGCCGAGCGCCTCCAGGGCCGCCGCGAAGAGGGTGTTGTGCTCGTAGCAGTACCCGCCGCGCCGGCGGCCGTGCACCAGCTTGGCCGTCAGGTCGGCGAGGTCGAGGGAGGGGGCCCGGCCGCCCAGCGCGTCGAGGTTCTCGAACGGGATGGCCCTCAGGTGGGCGAGTTGCACGCCGCGGAGTGTGGCCGCGTCGGGGCGCCGCCCGCCCGCCCAGCCGATGCGTTCGAGGTAGGCGTCCAGGGAGAAGGGTGTCGTCGTCCGGGCACTGTCAGACATGGCATCACCGTACGTGCGGCGACGACACCCCCGCCTCCGCCCTTGGTCCTAGACCTCCGGACGCGCCTCGGCCAGCCCCTCTCCCAGCCGCCGCAGCCCCTCCGCGATCTCGTCCGGCGTCTGGGTGACGAAGCAGAGCCGCAGCGTGGCGCGGTCGGGCTCGTCGGCGTAGAAGGGGGCGCCGGGGACGTACGCCACGTCGTGCCGGACGACCTCGGGAAGCAGGGCCGTGGTGTCGTACGCGTCCGGCAGCCGGACCCACAGGAACATGCCTCCCTCGGGGCGGGTCCACGTGGCGCCCGCCGGGAGCGCGTCCGGGAGGCCCGCGAGCATGGCGTCCCGGCGTGCGCCGTAGGCGGCGGCGACGCGGGCGACGTGGGCGTCCAGGTCCCGGTCGGCGAGGTAGCGGGCGGCGGCGAGCTGGTTGACGGTGGGGGTGTGCAGGTCGGCGGCCTGCTTGGCGACCGCGCAGGCCCGGCGCAGTGCGGCGGGTGCCCGCAGCCAGCCCAGCCGCAGACCGGGCGCCATGACCTTGGAGAAGGAGCCCAGCAGCACGGTCCGGTCCCGGGCACCCTCGTAGGAGGCGATCCACGGCACCCGCTCGCCCTCGAAGCGCAGTTCGCCGTACGGGTCGTCCTCGACGATCCACAGGCCGCACCGCCCGGCGACCTCGGCGACGGCGGCGCGGCGGGCGGCGGGCATGGTGCGGCCGGTGGGGTTGGAGAAGGTGGGGACCGTGTAGAGCAGCTTGGGACGCTCGCGCACCACCAGCTCCTCCAGCGCCCGGGGATCGATGCCGTCCTCGTCCCCGGGGACGGGCACCACCCGGGCGCCCGCGAAGCCGAAGGCCTGGAGCGCGGCGAGGTAGCAGGGGCGCTCGACCAGGACGGTGTCGCCGGGTTCGAGCAGGGCGGTGGCGAGGAGCGACAGGGCCTGCTGGGAGCCGGTGGTGACGAGGATGTCGTCGGCGTCCGTGGCCAGTCCGCGTGCCGAGGTGCGGGCGGCGAGCGCGGCCCGCAGGCCGGGCTCGCCCTCGGTCGTGGAGTACTGGAGGGCGCGGGCGGGCTGCTCCGCGAGAACGTCCCGGTACGCGGCGGCGATGCCGTCGGCGTCGAAGAGTGCGGGGGCCGGCAGCCCGCCCGCGAAGTTGATCACCTCGGGGCGGGCGGTGACGGCGAGGATGTCCCGTACGGGCGAACCGCCGATCGCCCGGGCCCGCGCGGCCAGCGGCGGCGTCGGAGCGGTCACGGTGGCGGTGGCGGCGGGCGCGTTCTCAGTCACGGTCATGCGCGCAGCGTAAAGAAGTACGTGCCGTCTACAAGCGCCTTTCCGCGATCCGGACACCCGTGCGACGCGACACACGGCAGCCGGGGCGTCAGGACTTGGCGCCCAGCCCGCCGTACACGTTGATGTCCGCGTCCGTGACGTCGTTGATGTCGCTGTACCGGACCTTCTCGATGTCGTCGAGCCCGGCGAGGTACGACTCCTCCGGCTGCTCGGGCACCGGCGCCGCGTGGTCCGGTCGCCAGTGGTGCACCGGCACGACCCCCGGCTCGGCGATCTCGAGACCGGACTCGGTGAAGAAGCGGCCGACGTCGTCGCGGGAGCGCAGCACGAAGGTGAACCCCCGCTCCGTGTACGTCCGCTGCACCGCGCGGATGTTCTCCGGGTTGAGGTCCTCCGTGAGGTGGCTGAGCACGAGCCGGCTCCCGGCGGGCAGCGCGTCGACCAGTTCGCGGACGATCGGGTAGGCCTCGGCGTCCTCCACGAAGTGCAGGACGGCGACGAGGCAGAGCGCCACGGGCCGGTCGAAGTCGAGGGTCTCGGCAGCCTGTTCGAGGATCCGCGCCGGGCTTTTCAGGTCGGCGTCGATGTAGTCCGTACGCCCTTCGGGACCGCTGGTGAGCAGGGCGCGGGCGTGGGCGAGGACGACCGGGTCGTTGTCGACGTAGACGACCCGCGACTCGGGGGCGATGCGCTGGGCGATCTGGTGCACGTTCTCGGCGGTCGGCAGCCCCGTGCCGATGTCGAGGAACTGCCGGATGCCGTCCTCGCGGGCGAGCGCGGTCACCGCCCGCCGAAGGAAGTCCCGGTTGTGCCGTACGTCGAGATAGCCGCGCGGGTTGGCGGCGAGGCCGGCGGCGGCCGCGTCGAGGTCGGCGGGGTAGTGGTCCTTGCCGCCGAGGAAGACGTCGTAGACGCGCGCCGGATGCGCCTTGCTGCTGTCGATCCTCCTCCGCAGCTCCGCGGGGTCCTGGCTGAGGGCGTCACCGGGCACGGGTGTCCCACCTTTCGCATGTCGCCTGACGAAGCGAACGTCCGATGGTCAACAACCTATCCCCCGACCGGACTTGCCGCGCCCGGCACGCCTCACTCGCCCTCGACCAGCTCCCAGCCGCCGTCGCCGCCGAGCGGGTACGCGTAGTAGGAGGCGTCCCGGGAGGCACTGGTGCGGAACGGCCGCCCGTGGTCGTCGACGCGCGTGACCCCGTGCCGGCCGCCGCTGGACCACTCCAGCTCCAGGTACCAGCGCACGTCCTGCCCGCCGGTGTGCGCGGTGACGTGGAAGACCTCCGCGTCGGACTCGCTGACGCTGTACGGGAAGTCCCGCTGGCCCCCGATGGGCGTCGCGGTCGGGGTGCCCAGGTCGAGCGAGACGTCGAAGGACTTGGTGTCCACCTCGCCGCCGCAGCCGTTGCCCATCACGTACTGGTTCCAGTCCAGCGCCGGCCCGCTGCTCACCACCCGGACGTGCAGGTCCTGCAGGATCACCGTCTCCTGACCGGTGCCCTGCACGGTGAGGACGACCTCCTGCCGGTTCGCGGAGACCGCCTTGAGGGGTTCCGCCCAGCCGACGGCGCCCTGCTGCGGTGGCGGCTTCGGCACGTTCTCCGGGCTGCGGTCGACCAGGAAGGCGTGGTCGCAGGGCAGGTACCAGTAGTAGGGGTTGGTCGACACGGTGAAGGGGGTCCCGGTGGACGGCGCCCGACGGCTCGGTGCGGCGGCGCCCGTCCGCGTCGGCGACCCCGAGGGGGGCCGGGACGGGGAGCTGGAGACGGACGGCGAGGGCGACGTGGAGGGGCTCGCGCTCGGGGACGCCGTCGCGGTGGCGGACGACGACGCGGAGGAGTGCGCGACGGCCCCGGCGGGGCGGCGGTGTCCTTCGGTGCCGTCCGGGGACGACACGAGGTTGGCCACGAGCGCCACGGCGGCACTGACGGCGACGACACCGGTCGCGGCGTAGAGCGCGGCACGCGGGACGCGACGGCGGGGCGGAGCGGCCGGGACGGGCACGGCCGGGGTGCTGTCCGCGACCGCGGGCTCCGCACTCTCGGCAGTCCCGGGGCCCTCGGAACCTGCGGAGCCCGCGGTGCCCTCGGAGTTCCCGGGGCCCTGGGGGCCTTCCGAGTCCTCGGGCCTCTCGGCCCCCTTGCCGGCCTCGGAGCCCCCGGAGCCCTCAGAGTCCTTGGCACCCCCTGCGCCCGGGCCGCCGTCCCCGCCCTCGGTCTCCTCCTTCTTCACGCCCCGCAGCGCGTCCGCGCGGATCCAGCGGCGGTGGAGTTCGAGCAGTTCCTCGGGTGTCGCCCGGCACACCCGGGCGAGGCGTTCGACGGGCGCGAACTCGACCGGGACCACCTCCCCGCTGACGTACCTGTGCAGGGTCGAGCCGCTCATGTGCAGCCGCTTGCCGAGTGCCCCGTAGCTGAGTCCGGACCGCTCCTTCAGCTCCCGAAGCAGTCCCGCGAAGTCGTCCCCCGCCACCGTTCCTCCCTCTCCTCGCATCCCCGTACCGCATCCCAGAGGGACCCCGTTCCCGCAGGTCAGGGCGTTCCCGGTGTCCCACCGTCCCGCATCTTCCCCCGTCGCTGGCGGCCGGGACGAGCACGACCGCAAGCTGTGGTCATCAAAGCAGCCGCTCCCGCCGAACGGTCGAGCGGCTCGCCCCAACTCCCACGGTCGAAGGAGAACTTCCATGTCCGCACGCCGCATCACCCGTACCCGCCTGTTCGCCGCCACCACGGTCGCGCTGGCCGCGCTCTCCCTGACGGCCTGCGAGGGCGACGAACTCACGGGCTCCCCGGCGCCCGAGTCCTCCGCCTCCGCGTCGGCGGACGGCAACAGCGCCCGGCCGGCGGGCGGCGCGAAGGAGGACGCGGGTGACACCGGCTCGGCCGGCTCCACGGGCTCGGCCGGCTCCACGGGCTCCTCGGGCTCGGCCGGCTCCACGGGGTCCACGGGCTCGGCCGGCTCCGCCGGAAACGACAAGGCGTCGGGTTCCGGCACCGGAGCCGACAACGCCTCCGACGGCTCCGGCTCGGAAGCCCCCGGCGCGTGCTCCGCGGCCGACGTCCGCATCACCGCGGCGAACGCTCCCCGCCCGATCAACCACCTGCTGCTGACCGCTACGAACACCGGCTCGAAGACGTGCGCGCTGCCGCCGTACCCGGCGGCGCGGTTCGGCGAGGCCCAGGCGGTGCCGCCCGTCGCCGAGTCCAGCAAGCCGCAGTCGCTGACCACGCTGGCCCCCGGCGAGTCCGGCTACGCCGGGGTGCGCCTGTCGTCGGGCGACGGCAGCGGCGGGAACGGGTACGAGACGACCGCCCTCACCATCCCCTTCGAGGACGGCTCCATCGCCCGGGTCAAGCTCCCGTCGGGCGGCGTGTACGTCGACACCGCGCTGACGGTGACGTACTGGCAGACCAGCGCGTCCAACGCCCTCGAGTACTGAAGGGGTGAGCGCACCGGCTCGCCCTGCCGGAAGGGCCGGCACAGGTCGCTCAGCGCAGCGTGCGGGCGACCTCGGTCGCCCAGTACGTCAGGATGTTGCGCGCGCCCGCCCGCTTGATCCCGGTGAGGGACTCCAGGATGGCCCGGTCGCGGTCGATCCAGCCCTTCTCGGCGGCGGCCTCGATCATCGAGTACTCGCCGGAGATCTGGTAGGCGGCGACGGGCACGTCGGAGGCCTCGGCGACCTTGGCGAGGATGTCGAGGTAGGGCCCGGCCGGCTTGACCATCACCATGTCGGCCCCCTCCTCCAGGTCCAGCGCCAGCTCGCGCATCGCGTCGCGCGCGTTGGCGGCGTCCTGCTGGTAGGTCTTCCGGTCGCCCTTGAGCGACGACCCGACGGCCTCGCGGAAGGGCCCGTAGAACGCGGAGGTGTACTTGGCGGTGTACGCGAGGATCGCGACGTCCTCCCGACCGATCTGGTCGAGGGCATCACGGATGACCCCGATCTGCCCGTCCATCATCCCGCTGGGCCCGACGACGTGGGCGCCCGCGTCCGCCTGGACCTGCGCCATCTCGGCGTACCGCTCGAGCGTGGCGTCGTTGTCGACCCGCCCCTGGTCGTCCAGCACCCCGCAGTGCCCGTGGTCGGTGAACTCGTCAAGACAGAGGTCGGACATGACGAGCAGCTCGTCCCCGACCTCGGCCCGTACGTCACGCAGCGCGACCTGGAGAATTCCGTCGGGATCGGTCCCGGTCGTCCCGACGGCGTCCTTCTTCTCCTCCTCCGGCACCCCGAAGAGCATGATCCCGGAGATCCCGGCCTCGACCGCCTCCACGGCGGCCTTCTTCAGCGTGTCCCGGGTGTGCTGCACGACACCGGGCATCGCCGCGATCGGCACCGGCTCGCCCACGCCCTCGCGGACGAAGGCGGGAAGGATGAAGTCGGCGGGGTGCAGCCGGGTCTCGGCGACCATCCGACGCATCACGGGGGTGGTCCGCAGCCGCCGGGGCCGGGCGCCGGGAAAGGATCCGTACGTCGTCATACCACCTACGCTACGCCCGCCCCACCCGTGCCTTTGCCGACGGTGAGTCGGCCCGCGCCGGCCCCGGGCGACCGCTTGACCTCAACCAGACTTCAGTTTCTACGGTCGGCGCCATGGACTACTCGCACACCGACGCCGAACTGATCCGCCAGCCCGTCGGCTACTGGAGCTGGGCGGCGTACAAGGCCGTCGTCACCCGGACCCGGGCGGCCCTCGCCGGACTCGGCACGACCCAGCCCCAGTGGTGGGTACTCGCCCAGGTCGCCCGTGCCGGCACCCCGAGGACCCGCGCCGAGGTCTCCGGCCTCCTGCGGGACTACCTCGACACGGGTCCGGAGGCGATGGAGTCGGAGATCGACGCGACGATCACAGCGGGCTGGATCGCCCAGACCGCCCCCGACGACCGGCTCTCCCTGACTCCGGAGGGCAGGACGTTCTTCGAGAGGGCCGCCGCCGTCCAGGACGACCTGTGGAAGGAACGCCACGCCGGAATCTCCGACGAGGAGTACCTGACCACGTTGCAGGTGCTCCAGCGCTTCATCCGCAACACGGGCGGCCGGGCCTGGCACCACTAGGGCCCCTGCGGCCCGGACCTGTCCGATTCCTTCAAGAGAACGGCGACGACGACCCGCTACCGTCGGCCCCATGAACGGCACCGGCAGCGAGTCCCGCCACCTGAGCGTCCGCGTCGACCGCCCCGTCGACGACGTCTACGCCTACGCCTCTGACCCGGCCAACCTGCCCGCGTGGGCCCACGGCCTCGGCGGGTCGATCGAGAAGGTCGCGGACGGATGGATCGCGGACTCCTCACCCCTGGGCCGGGTCCAGGTCGCCTTCGTCCCGCGCAACGACCTCGGCGTACTCGACCACCACGTCACGCTCCCCTCCGGCGAGACCGTCTACAACCCGGTCCGCGTCATCGCCGACGGCACGGCGAGCGAGGTGGTGTTCACCCTGCGCCGGCAGCCGGGGACGACCGACGCCGACTTCGAGCGCGACGCGGGCATGGTGGCCGCCGACCTGGCCCGGCTCAAGGAGCTGCTGGAGTCCGCCTAACGTGTGGCCGGGGGCCCTGCCGGAGGCGCGACCGGCGGCCAGGGCACGTCGGCCAGCAGCGGAAGCAGCATCTCCTCCTCGTAGTCGAGGTGCGCGTTCAGCTCCGCGGACATCGCCGCGAGTTCGCGCCGGAAGCGCCCCGGCTCGGCGACGGTGACACCCGCCAGCAGTGCCGCCAGTTCTCCCTGGACACGGGCGACCGTGCGGTGCTCCTCGGCGAGCCGGTCGAAGACGTCCGCCAGCCGGGGGTGGTGCCGGGCGGTCCCGGGAAACAAGTGCCCGTCCTCGCTGTCGTGATGGAACTCCAGCACCTGGCAGAACGCCAGGCACCGCTGCCGGATCTGCAGCCCGAGACCCGGCGGCGCGCCGGCCGCCCCGGGCGCCGTGAAGTGGGCCTCGGCCTCGGCCCGCACCTGCCTCAACTGCCCCCGCAACCAGGTGTGCACCTCCAGCAGCTTGTCGGCGAGAGTGCGGACCTCGCGGGGTCGCCCCACCCACTCCTCGGGCTCGGCCCGCTCCAGCACCACGACCGGCAGGGGCCTGCTGGTGCCGGCCTGGTAGTCGCCGTACCCGGGCGCCTCCCGTACGACGTGCGCGAACAGCTCCTCGCGCCGCTCCCCCTCTGCGGGCACCGCGAGCGCCTCGAAGCTCGCCGTGCCCACCTCCACCCGGACCAGGGGATGGGCGAGCAGGTTGTAGTACCAGCCGGGATGCCGCGGGCCCCCGAGGTTGGACCCCACCACGAGCAGGGAGTCCCCGTGACGGACGTAACCGAGCGGCGTGGTCCGCGAGGCCCCCGACCGGGCGCCGGTGGTGGTCAGCAGAAGCAGCTCCCCGCCTTCGAAGGGACCGCCGACCTTCCCCTCGTTGGCGCGGAATTCGTCAATGACGTTCTGATGGAACGACGTGGGCATACGGTTCTGAGTCTCCAGGACGGCAGGCCACGGCAACGGCGACGTCACGCGCCGCGGCATGCGAGGAATGAGGGGGCAAGCACGAGACCGACGCGCGGAAGCGCTGCGTCGGACACCTCGGAATCAGGGCGCGGAGTATGAACGCATCACGTACCCCTTGCATGAAGGGCGCTCGCCCGGTCGCCGACCGGCCCACTGCTCTTTGACCGACGCCACGCGGCACCACCCTCATTACACGCACCGGCCCGCCGGACTGTCAACGCGGGCCCGGACCGGCCCGCACCCCTGCCCGCCTACGCGATCCGGACGACGTGCTTGCCCCGAACACCCCCGGCCTCCAGGGCCCGTTGGGCGTCGGCGACCCGGTCGAGCGGGTGGACGGTGTCGACGACGGGGACGAGGTCTCCGTGCTCGGCGAGCCGGGCGACCTCGGCGAGCAGCGCGCTGTCCGGATTCCCGCTGAAGAAGCGGATCCGCCCCCTGCCGTGCACGACGGAGCCGAGCACGGTGCCCATCGACGCGAGTGGCCGTTCGAGGTCGAGGGCGACGGCGACCATCCGTCCGCCCGGCGCCAGCAGCCGCCGCAGCCGGGCCTGCTCGGTGCCGACGGTGTCGAGGACGACGTCGAAGCGGCCGAGCGCGGCGGACAGCGGAGTCGTCCGGTGGTCCAGCGCCTCCTCGGCCCCCAGCCCTCGGACGAAGTCCAGGTTCTTCCCACCCGCAAGCGCGACGACACGCGCCCCGAGCAATCTGCCGACCTGCACGGCAACGCTGCCCACGCCCCCGCTCCCGCCCCGCACGAGCAGCCGCTCACCGGGCTGCAGGGCGGCCTTGTCGCGCAACGCGGTCACCGCCGTGGTGGCACCCGCGAGCAGCGAGACGGCCTCCTCCGGGGTGAGGTTCCCGGGCGCGGGCGCGATCCGCCCGGGGCTGACGGCGACGTACTCGGCCATGCTGCCGGTACGGCGCCCCAGCAGCCCCCACACCCGCTCCCCCTCCCGCACCCCGCGCACCGAGGACCCGACCCGGGCCACCTCCCCCGCGAAGTCGAGGCCGCACCCCTTGGGGAAGGTCCGTCCGGTCACCAGGCGCACCTTCCCCGTCCGGTCGTGCAGGTCGCCCCCGTTGACCGCGGCGGCACGCACCCGCACCAGCACCTCGCCGGGCCCGATGGCCGGCACCGGCCGCCGCCCGACGTAGAGCACCTCCGGAGGCCCGAAACGGTCGAAAAGAACCGCTTTCATCTCACCCATGACCCACCATCCACTTCGCGTTCGGAAAGCACGGAGACGAGGCCCGCATCCGCTGCTAATCTCACGCTAGACCCATAAGTGGAAGACCCCCTCCACTTACCTCGGAAGTGAGAAACATGCCTGCCCAGCCCTCTCACAACCCCCCGGAGCACACCCCCGAAACCCCACCGCCGGACGCCCTGCGCGCCGACGCCCGCCGCAACCGCGAACGCGTCCTGGAGGCCGCGCGCGAGGTCTTCTCCTCCCAGGGCGTGGACGCCCCGATGAGCGCGGTCGCCCGCCGGGCCGGCGTCGGCGTGGCCACCCTCTACCGCCGCTTCCCCACCCGGTCCGCCCTCGTCACCGCCGCCTTCGAGGACCAGCTGGCCGTGTGCGCGACCGCGTTCGAGGAGGCCCTGGCCGACCCCGACCCGGGCCACGGCCTGTACGCGCTCCTGGAAAAGGTGTGCACCACCCTGGTCACCGACCGCGGCTTCGAGACCGTCTTCCTGGCCGGCTTCCCCGAGGCCCTGGACTACGACCGGGAACGCGCCATCGCCGAGGACCGCCTGTCCCTCCTGATCCGGCGCGCCCGCGACGCCGGCCGACTCCGCGAGGACTTCGCCCCGGCCGACATCCCTCTCCTCCTCCTGGCGGTGAGCGGCCTGGCGGCCCAACCCCCCGAAACCGCCCTGCCCGCCGCCCGCCGCCTCCTCACCTACCTCTTCCAGTCCTTCCAGGCCCACCCGCCGTCCCGCCCGGGACCCCTTCCCCCGGCGCCACCACTGGACCTGACCGGACTGCACGGCCCGGCGGGGCGCCCGTAACCCCGCTCAGGCCGCCGGCGGCGCGTGGCCGGTCGGCCGGCCCGACCGGCCGTCACGGCAGCGACCGGGGCGCGGGACGCGGAGGGCACGCTCGCCGCCGTCGCAGGTCTGGAAGGGCTCCGGCCGCCTGCACGGCGTTCCCGGCAACGACGACGGGGCGCCCCTGAAACCAGGGACGCCCCGCATTCACCTCAGGTCGAAGACCGCCGTCTCCGCGACCCCGGCCGCCGTTCGCTCGGCCGGGTCACCGGGTCCCCCGCCTCCAGGGCCGCAGCCCGGCGGCGCAGGCCGAAGTCGGCCAGGGCCTCCGCCAGCTTGTGGACGGACGGTTCGGGGGCCATCACGTCGACGCGCAGGCCGTGTTCCTCGGCCGTCTTCGCCGTGGCCGGGCCGATGCAGGCGATCACCGTGACGTTGTGCGGCTTGCCCGCGATGCCGACCAGGTTGCGGACCGTGGACGACGACGTGAAGAGCACCGCGTCGAAGCCGCCGCCCTTGATGGCCTCCCGGGTCGTGGCCGGGGGCGGCGAGGCGCGCACCGTGCGGTACGCGGTGACGTCGTCGACCTCCCAGCCCAGCTCGATCAGGCCGGCGACCAGGGTCTCGGTGGCGATGTCGGCGCGGGGGAGGAAGACGCGGTCGATCGGGTCGAAGACCGGGTCGTAGGGGGGCCAGTCCTCCAGGAGGCCCGCCGCCGACTGCTCGCCGCTCGGGACCAGGTCCGGCTTCACGCCGAAGGCGATGAGGGCGTTGGCCGTCTGCTCGCCGACCGCCGCGACCTTGATGCCCGCGAAGGCGCGGGCGTCCAGGCCGTACTCCTCGAACTTCTCGCGGACCGCCTTCACCGCGTTGACCGACGTGAAAGCGATCCACTCGTAGCGGCCCGTGACCAGGCCCTTGACCGCGCGCTCCATCTGCTGCGGGGTGCGGGGCGGCTCCACCGCGATGGTCGGGACCTCGTGCGGGACCGCGCCGTAGGACCTCAACTGGTCGGAGAGCGACGCCGCCTGCTCCTTCGTACGCGGGACGAGGACCTTCCAGCCGAACAGCGGCTTGGACTCGAACCACGACAGCTGGTCGCGCCGGGCGGTCGCGCTGCGCTCGCCGACCACGGCTATCACCGGGCGGCCGCCGTCCGGGGACGGCAGCACCTTCGCCTGCTTCAGGGTCTGGGCGACCGTGCCCAGCGTCGCCGTCCAGGTGCGCTGCCGCGTCGTCGTACCGGCGATCGTCACCGTCAGCGGGGTGTCCGGCTTGCGGCCCGCCGAGACCAGCTCGCCGGCCGCCGCGGCCACCGAGTCCAGCGTCGTCGACACCACCACCGTGCCGTCGGAGGCGCCCACCTCGGTCCAGCAGCGGTCCGACGCTGTACGGGCGTCCACGAACCGCACGTCCGCGCCCTCCGCGTCCCGCAGCGGCACACCGGCGTACGCGGGCACGCCGACGGCGTTCGCGATGCCCGGGACGACCTCGAACGGCACCCCGGCCGCGGCGCACGCCAGCATCTCCTCGGCGGCGTACGCGTCGAGCCCGGGGTCACCGGTCACCGCACGCACCACCCGCCTGCCGCCCCGCGCGGCCTCCATGACAAGATGTGCGGCATCCCGCACAGCGGGGGCGCCGAGGGTCGTTGACGCACCGTCAACAACCGTCAGCTGGGGCGCGCCTGTGCCCGGATCCGCCGGATCGGCATCCGTGTGCACCTCCGACACGCCCTGCCTCGCGTGCGTACGCACGACGTCGAGCACCTCGTGCTCGGCGACGAGGACGTCCGCGTGGGCCAGCGCCTCCACGGCGCGCAGAGTCAGCAGTCCCGGATCTCCGGGTCCGGCACCGAGGAAGGTGACGTGCCCGTGTTCCGGACCGGCGGGAAGGGTGGTGGGGCTCAATGTGCTCGCTCCCCCATCAGACCGGCCGCGCCCTGGGCGAGCATCTCGGTGGCCATGTCGCGACCGAGTGCCATTGCCGCCTCGTGCGTCTCGGGCACGGGACCGGTGGTGGACAGCTGCACCAGCGTCGAGCCGTCGGTCGTGCCGACGACGCCGCGCAGGCGCATTTCCTTGACAGTCTGCCCGTCGGCCAGAAGGTCGGCCAGCGCTCCGACGGGTGCGCTGCAGCCGGCCTCCAGGGCGGCGAGCAGTGAACGCTCGGCCGTTACGGCGGCCCGCGTGAACGGGTCGTCGAGCTCGGCGAGCGCGGCGATCAGCGAGGCGTCGTCCGCCGCGCACTCGACCGCCAGTGCCCCCTGGCCGGGGGCCGGCAAAACCGTGTCGACCGACAGGAAGTCGGTCACCTCGTCGATGCGGCCGACCCGGTTGAGCCCGGCGGCGGCCAGTACGACGGCGTCCAGTTCCCCGCTGCGGACGTATCCGATGCGGGTGTCGACGTTGCCCCGGATCGGGACCGTCTCGATCTCCATGCCGTGGGTGCGGGCGTACGCGTTCAGCTGCGCCATGCGGCGCGGCGCGCCCGTGCCGATCCGCGCCCCGCGCGGGAGGTCGGTCAGCTTGCGCGCGTCCCGGGCGACGACCACGTCCCGCGGGTCCTCGCGCTCCGGGATCGCGGCCACGACCAGGTCGTCGTGGGGCGTGGTGGGGAGGTCCTTGAGCGAGTGAACCGCGAAGTCCACCTCTCCCCGCAGCAGCGCGTCGCGCAGCGCGGCGACGAACACGCCCGTGCCGCCGATCTGCGCCAGGTGCTCACGCGACGTGTCGCCGTACGTGGTGATCTCGACCAGCTCAACGGGCCGACCGGTCACCTGGCTCACGGCGTCCGCCACCTGCCCGGACTGGGCCATGGCGAGCTTGCTGCGCCTGGTCCCCAGCCTCAGTGCCTTCTCAGTCATGCCGGCCCTCGGTTCTTCTCAGTGGTGGTGCTGTTCCCGGCCCGGGAGACGGAGGCCACCGTCTCCTGGTCGAGGTCGAACAGGGTGCGCAGCGCGTCCGCGTACCCGGCGCCGCCGGGTTCGGCGGCAAGCTGCTTGACCCGTACCGTCGGCGCGTGCAGCAGCTTGTCGACCACACGCTTGACGGTCTGGGTGATCTCGGCGCGGTGCTTGTCGTCGAGCCCCGGCAGCCGCCCCTCCAGTCGGGCGATCTCGCCGGCCACGACCTCGGCGGCCATGCTGCGCAGCGCGACCACGGTGGGCGTGATGCGCGCGGCACGCTGGGCGGCGCCGAAGGCGGCGACCTCGTCGGCGACGATCCGGCGGACCATGTCGACGTCGGCGGCCATCGGCGCGTCGGCGGAGGCGTCGGCGAGCGACTCGATGTCCACCAGGCGCGCCCCGGCCAGCCGGTGCACGGCGGCGTCGACGTCGCGCGGCATCGCCAGGTCGAGGACGAAGAGCACCGGCTCGGGAC
Source organism: Streptomyces sp. CCM_MD2014 (assembly GCF_000772045.1). GTDB lineage: Bacteria > Actinomycetota > Actinomycetes > Streptomycetales > Streptomycetaceae > Streptomyces > Streptomyces salinarius. Next base: position 3,844,663 of record NZ_CP009754.1, read on the forward strand.
GCGGCACCTCGGCGACCGGCTCCGGGCGGCGGCGCTCGGGGACGCGGCCGACGCGGGTCGCCGTCGCGGCGAGCGCGCCGATCAGCTCGGCGTCCGCCTCCGGTCCCGGCCGGCCCGTCTCGCGCGGCCGGTCGACGGCCGTACCGCCCGCGGCCCAGGCCCCGTGCTGCTCCAGCGTCGCCGCGTCCATGCCGGCCACGGCGGCCTCACCCATGACGGAGAAACCGGAGGGGACGGCGGACAGGTCCAGGGGGCAGTTCTCGTCGCCGGCGGTCGCGGCCCCGGCACCCGGCAGGGGCGTTTCAGCGGCCGCCCGTACGGCGGTGTCCTCGGCGGGCCGCCCGGTCGCGGCCGGTTCGACGGCCGGCGCGCCGGTGCGCCCCTCCACCGCCGCCGCCACGTCGTCCGCCGTGAGGACGAGCCCGGTCGCACCCGTGCAGGAGACGGCCACGTCGGCACGTGTCAGCTCGACCGGCACCGAGTCCATCGGTACCGCGCGGGCCAGCACGTCCGTGTCGTCGCCCTCGGAAAGGATCTGGGCGAGCCGCTCGGCCCGCTCGAAGGTGCGGTTGGCGACCACGATCTCGGCGACCCCGGACCGCGCCAGCGTGGCGGCGGCCAGCGAGGACATCGAACCGGCGCCGATCACCAGGGCCTTCTTGCCCCGCGCCCACCGCTGGACGTCGGCCCCGGCGGAGAGCTGCTCCAGGCCGAAGGTGACCAGGGACTGTCCGGCGCGGTCGATGCCGGTCTCGGAGTGGGCGCGCTTGCCGACCCTGAGCGCCTGCTGGAACAGGTCGTTCAGGAGCCGTCCGGCGGTGTGCAGGTCCTGGGCGCGGGCCAGGGAGTCCTTTATCTGGCCGAGGATCTGGCCCTCGCCGACCACCATCGAGTCCAGTCCGCAGGCCACCGAGAACAGGTGGTGGACGGCCCGGTCCTCGTAGTGCACGTAGAGGTGCGGAGTGAGCTCCTCCAGGCCGACCCCGCTGTGCTGGGCGAGCAGCGTGGACAGCTCGGCGACACCGGCGTGGAACTTGTCCACGTCGGCGTAGAGCTCGATGCGGTTGCAGGTGGCCAGGACCGCGGCCTCGGCGGCCGGTTCGGCGGCGACCGTGTCCTGGAGCAGCTTGAGCTGCGCGTCCGCGTTCAGGGAGGCCCGCTCCAGCACGCTGACCGGCGCGCTGCGGTGGCTCAGCCCGACGACGAGGAGGCTCATGCCGGCATCACGGCGGGTACGTCCCCGTCGGGTCCCTGGTCGGCGGAGCCGGTGGCGTGCTGCTGCTTGCGGGCGGCGACGGGCGGCACGACGCCGGCGTCGCCCGCGGCCTCCTCACCCGCCTTGCGCTGCTCGTGGAAGGCGAGGATCTGCAGCTCGATGGAGAGGTCGACCTTGCGCACGTCGACGCCCTCGGGAACGTTCAGCACGGTCGGCGCGAAGTTGAGGATGGACGTGACACCGGCGGCCACGAGGCGGTCGCAGACCTGCTGGGCGGCACCGGCGGGGGTGGCGATCACACCGATGGAGACACCGTCGTCCTGGATGATCTTCTCCAGCTCGTCGGTGTGCTGCACCGGGATGCCTGCCACGGGCTTTCCGGCCATCCCCGGATCGGCGTCGATGAGCGCGGCGACCCGGAAACCGCGGGAGGCGAACCCGCCGTAGTTGGCGAGCGCGGCGCCGAGGTTACCGATTCCTACGATCACAACCGGCCAGTCCTGGGTGAGGCCGAGTTCACGGGAGATCTGGTAGACGAGATACTCGACGTCGTAGCCGACGCCACGCGTCCCGTAGGAGCCGAGGTAGGAGAAGTCCTTGCGCAGCTTCGCGGAGTTGACCCCCGCGGCGGCGGCCAGCTCCTCGGAGGAGACCGTGGGCACCGAGCGCTCGGAGAGCGCGGTCAGCGCGCGGAGGTACAGCGGAAGCCTGGCGACGGTGGCCTCGGGAATCCCTCGGCTGCGGGTCGCCGGTCGGTGTGTTCGGCCAGTTGCCACGGTGCTCCTGCGGGTAGAGCGGGGCTGTAGGCGGTCATACGTCCCTACATGACCGCCCCGTCGAATGCAGGCTATGTCTTTGTGAACGCGTGCACAAAGATGGTGTCCGATTTGCCCGGCCAACGTGACCGGGGTCACGCGCCCCCGGCGCACGGAACGGGAACCGGCGCATACAGACCCTCGTCCCTCACTCATCGGGGGCAAAGCCGCACACGCTCCTCACGATCAACGCCCCCGAGACCTGGTCACCATCGATCCTAAGCGACCATACGGACTACTTGTACTGATCGGTCAGTGCCTTGCGCAGCCGTTCCTCGTTCACACGCCAGAAGGTGTGCTGCCGTCCGTCGACCAGCACGACCGGAATCTGCTCCCAGTACTGGTCGTGGAGTTGGCGGTCCTCGGTGATGTCCTTCCCCTCCCAGGGGACGCCGAGTTCGGCACAGACCTTCTCGACGACGGACTGTGCGTCATCACACAGATGACAGCCGGGTTTGCGGATGAGGGTGACGAGATGGTTCTCGGAGTGCTCAGGGGGCTCGGGCTGCGCGGGCCGCGCGGGCTTCCGGCGGAAGAGGGGACTCATGCCGGTCATTCTCGCGCGCGCGGACGCCCCCTCGGCGGGAGACCGCCCGCCGGCGGGGTCGCCCGGAGTTCACAGCCCGGTCCCCGGTCCGCAAACCTCTCGGCTCCGAAGCACCCGAACAAACTGGCTATGCTCACGGGCATGGCCGTTCTTCGATGGCTCACTCCCCGTAGGCGCTCCGCCACGGCGCGGAGCGTGTTGGCAGGCGAGGCCTCGGCGGAGGCGGCGCGCAAGTCCGCGGAGGCCGCCGAGGCCGCAGAGCCTGCCCAGGAAACCGACTCCGGCGTCGCGGAGCCGGAGTTCCCGGTGCACGGCGACGAAAGAGCGGCCGCCTTCTTCGACCTCGACAACACCGTCATGCAGGGCGCCGCGATCTTCCACTTCGGCCGGGGCCTGTACAAGCGGAAGTTCTTCGAGACCCGTGACCTCGCCCGCTTCGCCTGGCAGCAGGCGTGGTTCCGGCTGGCCGGGTTCGAGGACCCGGAGCACATGCAGGACGCCCGCGACTCGGCGCTCTCCATCGTCAAGGGCCACCGCGTCTCCGAGCTGAAGTCCATCGGCGAGGAGATCTACGACGAGTACATGGCCGAGCGGATCTGGCCCGGCACCCGCGCCCTCGCCCAGGCCCACCTGGACGCCGGGCAGAAGGTCTGGCTGGTCACGGCGGCCCCGGTGGAGATCGCCCAGGTGATCGCCCGCCGCCTGGGCCTGACCGGTGCGCTCGGCACGGTGGCGGAGTCGATCGGCGGCGTCTACACGGGCAAGCTGGTCGGCGAACCCCTGCACGGCCCCGCGAAGGCCGAGGCGGTGCGCGCCCTCGCGGCGGCGGAGAACCTGGACCTGTCGCGCTGCGCCGCCTACAGCGACTCCCACAACGACATCCCGATGCTGTCCCTGGTCGGACACCCGTACGCGATCAACCCGGACTCCAAGCTGCGCAAGCACGCCCGCGAGCTGGAGTGGCGGCTGCGCGACTACCGCACCGGCCGCAAGGCGGCCAAGGTCGGCATCCCCGCGGCCGCGGGCGTCGGCGCGGTGGCGGGCGGCACCGCGGCGGCCATCGCGCTGCACCGCCGCCGCCGTTGACCCCGGCCGGCCCCGGCGATCCGGCCGTCGGCCCGACGCCCCCGCCGCCGGCCCAATCGGGATGACGTACCCCCGGGGCGGGCTCTCCAGTCCCCTTTACTCACATCGACCACAACACGCTCTGTAGTCACCAGGAATTCGAACCGTTCCGGTCATCAAGCGATCAATCTGATGCATCTGACCGGGCGTCAATCGGGCACGGAAGCGACGTAATCGATGATTTGAGCAACTGGGCGTAGCAGTGCCTGCACGAAGCGTTATTCTCCTCAGACGCATTCCGGTGCCCCACCTTCGCTACGACGGGTGAATGGTTCCGTACTGCACGTGATGGAAGCTCTGCCTCTGGGAGTCCCGTGTACCCACACGTCGGGGTTGACGCCTCGGGCCTGGCTACGCTGCGCGCAACGGTCAAATCAGCCCAAGACCTGTTGCGCGGCTTCGTCCCCACCGCGTATGCCGTCCCCGCCCTCGCCGCGGCCGCCGCGCCCGCCGGTCCGTGCTACGCGCTGGCCGAAGGAAGCGCCGCCGTCGGCAGACGAGCGCGGTCGTCCTCGTCCGGGGCCGCCGCCACCACCCACCGCCGCCCCGCCGCGGACAGCGACAGCGCCCGCATGATGGAGCTGGTCGAGCGGGCCCAGGCCGGCGAGGCCGACGCCTTCGGCCGGCTCTACGACCAGTACAGCGACACCGTGTACCGCTACATCTACTACCGCGTGGGCGGCAAGGCCACCGCCGAGGATCTCACCAGCGAGACCTTTCTGCGGGCCCTCAGGCGCATCGGCACCTTCACCTGGCAGGGACGCGACTTCGGCGCCTGGCTCGTGACCATCGCCCGCAACCTGGTCGCCGACCACTTCAAGTCCAGCCGCTTCCGCCTCGAGGTCACCACCGGGGAGATGCTCGACGCCAACGAGGTCGAGCGGTCCCCCGAGGACTCCGTCCTCGAGTCGCTCTCCAACGCCGCCCTGCTGGAGGCCGTACGCCGGCTCAACCCTCAGCAGCAGGAGTGCGTCACCCTGCGTTTCCTCCAGGGCCTCTCGGTCGCCGAGACCGCCCGTGTGATGGGCAAGAACGAGGGCGCGATCAAGACGCTCCAGTACCGGGCCGTGCGCACCCTCGCCCGGCTGCTCCCGGACGACGCCCGCTGAGGGCGTCACTTCCCGCATTCCCCAAGTCACCTTCGGTGAGAGTCTGTTGAGTCCGCGGTCCGATCATCCGCCGTCCGTAACCCAAGTGCCGCGCCGCTCGTTGTGCGGGATGCAGGCTCCCTGTGGTCACTCCTTGGCCGACTCCGATCACCCGATCGGATGGTTTCGATCAGGGGGTGCAACCCTCAGGACCCCCTGGGGAGTCGACCGTGATGACGAGAGGAGGTGCCGCCAGTGATCGCGAACGTATCGGCACACCGGCGGGCGAACGCCTTCGCCCAGGCTCTGGAGGAGCAGTCCGATCCCGGGGCGGCGGCCGAGCAGTCCGGAGGACCGGCACCCGCCGGGGCCACCGCGGAACCGACCGAGCAGGGTCGGTTGACGACCCTCGCCCGTGGTCTGGAGTCGCTGCCCCGGCCCGAGCTGGATCCCGAGGTCAAGGTCGTCCAGCGGGCCCAGCTCGTGGCCGCCTTCGAGGCCATGCTGCAGGAGGGCACCGCGAGCGGCGGGGCGGCGGACACGTCGGTTCCCGAGCAGCGCCGGGCGCGCGGCACCCATCGCGCGGCCCCGCTGAGCAGGTTGCGGCCCCGCTCGCGGCTGGCCAAGGGCCTCACCGCCGGCGGACTGAGCGTGAGCGTGGCGGCGGGAGCCTTCGGCGGAGTCGCCGCCGCCAGTTCCGACGCCCTGCCCGGCGACTCGCTCTACGGCCTCAAGCGCGGCATAGAGGACTTCCGCCTCGGCCTCGCCGACGGCAACGACGAGCGGGGCCGGGCCTACCTGGACCTCGCCTCGACCCGGCTCAGCGAGGCACGCCGGCTGATGGAGCGCGACCGCGGCGGCCCCCTCGACCACGAGTCCCTCGGCGAGATCCGGCGTGCCCTGTCCGGCATGCGGCACGACGCCTCCGAGGGCCACCGCCTGCTCAGCGCGGCCTACGCCCACGATCCCGACTCGCTGGCCCCCATGCAGGCCCTGTCGGCCTTCTCCCAGTCCCACCGGGAGACCTGGGGCGCGCTGCGCGACCGGCTGCCCGTGCAGCTCGGGGACGTCAGTGAGCAGGTGTCGTCGGTGTTCGACGCCATAGACGACGACGTGGCCCCGCTGGAGTCCATGCTGCCGTCGTCACCGGCTCAGGACGACGACGGGGACGGCGGCCGGCCGGGCGGTTCCGGCTCGACGACCACCGATGCTCCCGGCTCCGGTCACCCGTCGGCGCCCCGCACCGGCGACGACGGCACGTCCGAGCGCGGGCGTTCCCACTCCGACCGGCCCAGCGAGTCCGCCGACTCCGGCGACGAGAACGACGGCCTGCTCGGCGGCGGCACCGGCGGTCTGTTCGACCCGCCCAAGGACGACACCGGCACCTCCTCCCCGCCCGCGGGAGGCGGCGACACCCCGGCTCCCAAGCCGGACGTCACCCTCCCGCCGCTCCTCCCTGGTCTCCTGCCCGGCCTGGGCATCGAGGCGGAGGACGCGGACTGAGGACACAGGACAGACGGCTGAGAACAGACGGCTGAGAACAGAGGGCTGAGCACGATGGGGCGCCCCCGGCACCGGGAGCGCCCCATCGCCACCTCAGACGGCTCAGAAGAACTCAGAAGGCTCAGAAGAACACCGACCGGCGCTGCACCAGCAGCTTGTAGAGCGTGTGCTGGATCTGCTCCCGCACCTGGTCGGTCAGATTGAACATCAGCACCGGATCCTCCGCCGCCTCGGGCGCGTAGCCGTCCGTCGGGATCGGCTCACCGAACTGGATCGTCCACTTCGTCGGCAGCGGCACCGCGCCCAGCGGCCCCAGCCACGGGAAGGTCGGCGTGAGCGGGAAGTACGGGAAGCCCAGCAGCCGCGCCAGGGTCTTGGAGTTTCCGATCATCGGGTAGATCTCCTCCGCCCCGACGATCGAGCACGGCACGATCGGCGCCCTCTGCCGCAGCGCCGTGGACACGAAGCCGCCCCGCCCGAACCGCTGGAGCTTGTAGCGTTCGCCGAACGGCTTCCCGATGCCCTTGAAGCCCTCCGGCATCACCCCGACCAGCTCGCCCTGGGCGAGCAGCCGTTCGGCGTCCTCCGCGCAGGCCAGCGTGTGCCCGAGTTTGCGCGCCAGCTCGTTGACCACCGGCAGCACGAACACCAGGTCCGCCGCCAGCAGCCGCAGGTGCCGGTCGGCCGGGTGGTGGTCGTGCACGGCGACCTGCATCATCAGCCCGTCCAGCGGCAGCGTCCCGGAGTGGTTGGCGACGATCAGCGCACCGCCCTCGGCGGGGATGTTCTCCACGCCCTTCACCTCGACCCGGAAGTACTTCTCGTACACCGGGCGCAGCAGGGACATCAGCACCTGGTCGGTCAGCTCGGCGTCGTAACCGAAGTCGTCGACCTCGTAGTCCCCGGTGAGCCGGCGGCGCAGGAAGGACAGCCCGGCCGCGACGCGCCGCTCCAGCCCGCCGTCCCCGTCGCCGTCGCCTCCCGCCGACGACCGCACCGACTCCTGCGGTCCGGGCGGCGTCACGGGATCGTCCTCCCGGTCGTCCCGGCGCTCGTCCTCGGCCGCGGCCGCTTCCCGCAGGGGCAGCGGCTGCACCTCACCCGCCCGCGCCGGCTCCGACTCCGGCTTCGCCCTGCGCCGGTTCCCCCGCGAACGGTCGTCGTCGAACGGAATGACCTTGGCGTCCGCCATCGTTGCTGCGCTCCTCAGTTGGCGCTCTGCGTCGGGAGGTGACCGCTGCCCCGCAGGGACAGCTCAGCGATCCGGTCGACGGCCCCCGCGAGGGCCTCGGGCGGCAGCAGCCCGGCACCCCGGCCGCGCGCGAAGTCCGCGAACGCCCCGGCCGTCGAGTGCTTCGGCCGGAACCCCAGCGTCTCGCGCATCTGCGTGGTGTCCACCACCCGGCCGTGGGTGAGCAGCCGGATCTGCTCGGGGGAGAAGTCCGTCATCCCCAGCGTACGCACGAGCGATCCCGCCCAGGTGACCGCCGGCAGCAGCAACGGCACGGTGGGCCGGCCGAGCCGCCGCGAACACTGGGAGAGCAGCAGCACACCGTCCCCGGCGATGTTGAACGTCCCGCTGTTCAGCGTGCCCCGCCGCGCCTCGTGCGAGCAGACCCGCAGCACCTCGACCACGTCGTCCTCGTGCACGAACTGCAGCCGGGGGTCGTAGCCGAACACCGTCGGCAGCACCGGCAGTCCGAAGTACGAGGCGAGCGGCGTGTCCGCGGCCGGACCGAGGATGTTGGCGAACCGCAGCACGGTCACCGACACGTCCGGCCGACGGCGCGCGAAGCCCCGCACATACCCCTCGACTTCGACCGCGTCCTTGGCGAAGCCGCCGCTGGGCAGGGACTTGGGTGCCGTCGTCTCGGTGCAGACGGCGGGATCGCGCGGCGCGGAGCCGTAGACGTTCGTACTGGACTTCACCACCAGCCGCCGCACGGTCGGCGACTTCTGGCAGGCGCCGAGCAGCTGCATCGTGCCGATGACGTTGGTCTCCTTCACCGACGTGCGGCTGCCGCTGCCCAGCGGCGTGCCCGTCACGTCCAGGTGGACGACCGTGTCCGCCCGCGTCTCGGCGAGCACCCGTCCGATGGCCGACTGCCGGATGTCCGCCTGGACGAAGTCCGCGCCGCCCAGATGGTGCTCGGGCGCGACGGCGTCCACCCCGACGACCCGGTCCACGTCGGGATCACGCTGGACGCGCCGGACGAACCGGCCGCCCAGCTGCCGGGCCACTCCGGTCACGAGCACGACCTTGCCCAAGATCAGCGCCTTCCTTCCGCCTGCTCCGGCCTGTTCCAGCCCTGCTCCGGCCAACTTAGCCGGTAGGTGTTGCGCGGTGATGACCGACGGACACGGCGAATGACGAAAAAGAACCGCCGTACGACTGTGGCCCCCCACCGGATGCGGTGGGGGGCCACAGACCACGCTGACGGCGCAGCGTCGCTTACTTCTTGTTGCGACGCTGAACGCGCGTGCGCTTCAGCAGCTTGCGGTGCTTCTTCTTGGCCATCCGCTTGCGCCGCTTCTTGATAACAGAGCCCACGACTATCCTCGCTCACTTCTCATCACTCGGTTGGTGAGCGCCATGGGCCCACACGACCTACGAGGGGCCAGCCTACCGGTCCGAGCGCTGAGGTTGTAATCGAGGGCCGTCAGGCCGTTTCCACCCCCACGTAGCTCTCGCGGAGGTACTCGTGAACCGCTTGCTCCGGGACACGGAACGACCGTCCGACCCGGATCGCGGGCAGATGACCGCTGTGCACCAGCCGGTACACGGTCATCTTGGACACGCGCATCACCGCGGCGACCTCCGCCACGGTAAGGAACTGAACCTCGTTCAGAGGCCTTTCGCCAGCTGCAGCCATGACACACCTGAACCTTCCGCACTCGACGGCCACCGGCTTCCCCTTCCGGTGACTCTTCGTCGCTGCGTGCTCACTCCCCAATGTAGGGGCGGGTGATGCGAGTGGGGAAGAGGTGCACCCATCGCTTCCCTACCGTGACAGACACGCCCGATTGAGTACGTAGCGGGTAAGCGGCCGGTAGTACTCGGACCGCACAGCGTCATCAAGCGGAACGGCGACGGACACGAGCCCCTCGGCCTCCCCCACGAAGAGCGCGGGATCGTCCGTATCGGCCGGCCCGATGGCCTCGAACCCCAGCTGACCTGCACCGCAGACCCACCCGTGATCCCCGATCACCAACTCGGGCAGCGATCCGCCGCCCTCGGCCGCTGCCGCCAGCGCCGTACGAACCGGCAGCGGCGAATGCGTGTGCGCGCCCGGCTCACCACCGGCGCGCCCGGCAGCGGGTTCCCGCACCAACGCGACTCCGCGAACGTAGTCGAGGTTGTACGTGCGTAGACCGAACCGGGTCGTTATGTCGACAGAGCGACCCTGCGCGGGGGTGAGGACAGTACATCCCGCCGCCGACAGCGCCTCGGCCAAGGCGACGTAGAAACCGAGCAGTCGATGCGGGTGCCCGGTGCCGAGCAGTACCGGAGCACGCCGCTCGGCGACCGCCGCGAGCCGGCCGGCGAAAGCGTCCAGGGCCGCGAGGGTCCGGTCGGGGTCGATCACGTCCTGCCCGGCGGTGTCGCGCGGATCGGCCGAAACACCGCACCTCTCCGCCATCAGCCCCAGCAGCTCCCGCTGCCCCCACTCCCGCTCCGGATCGATCCCGATCAGCACCCGGGGATCCCGCGCGGCGAACAACCGGTAACTCCGCAGACTCACCTCCCTAGAGGTCGCCACCACCCCGGCCAGCCGAGCATCGAGAAGATGAGCCCGAAGAGCTCCACGGGTCAGCACCCAACCGATGCTGCCGGTTCCCCCCGCCCCCGACCCAGGAAACGGAAGAATCTACGCACGGTCGGCGTAACGCCTCCGAGCGACTGCGGGCAGTCGTGCCGCTGGGGCGGCACGGATGGGCGCTGGGGGTACCTCCCAGGCCGTTCAGGCACTGGGGGAGGCACCCGGCCGGCGCCGGGCCCGCGTCCCCATCCCACCCCGCATCACATCGCACCGCACCGCACCGCACCGACGCCGGGCAACCATCAAGCCGCCCGCACAGAAGCCACCCCTACGGCAGAAGCCCCCGCACCGGAAACACCGCCCGCCGAGCCGCCCGCACCGCCTGGTCCACCCGGTCCGCGGGGTCGTACCCCGCCTCCCACGAGGCCCACGCCACCGGCCACCGCCCGTCGGTCATCCGCATCGGCCCCAGCTGCCGCGTCCGCGCGTACACCTCCTGCCGCCACCCTTCCGGAATCACCGTCTCCGGCTCCACCGGCCGCCCCGCCGCGATCCCGACCAGATGCGCCCACGACCGCGGCACCACGTCCACCACGGCGTAACCGCCACCTCCCAGCGCCACCCACCGCCCCCCGGCGTACTCGTGCGCGAGGTCGTGACACGCCACCTGCACCGCCCGCTGCGCGTCCAACGACACCGCGAGATGCGCCAGCGGATCCTCGAAGTGCGTGTCGGCCCCGTGCTGCGTCACCAGCACCTGCGGCCGGAAGTCGGCCAGCACCTCCGGCACCACCGCGTGGAACGCCCGCACCCACCCCGCGTCCCCGGTCCCCGCGGGCAATGCGACGTTCACCGCCGACCCCTCCGCGCAGTCCGCGCCCGTCTCCTCCGGCCACCCGGTCTGCGGGAACAGCGTCCGCGGATGCTCGTGCAGGGACACCGTCAGCACCCGCGGATCCTCCCAGAACGCCGCCTGCACCCCGTCACCGTGATGCACGTCCACATCGACGTATGCGACCCGCTCGGCCCCCAGCTCGAGGAGCCGTGCGATCGCCAGCGCCGCGTCGTTGTACACGCAGAACCCGGACGCCGCGCCCGGCATGGCGTGGTGCAGCCCGCCCGCGAAGTTCACCGCGTGCAGCGCGTCCCCGCGCCACACCGCCTCCGCCGCCCCCACCGACTGCCCGGCGATCAGCGCGGACACCTCGTGCATCCCGGCGAAGGCCGGGTCGTCCACCGTTCCGAGACCGTACGACACGTCCGCCGCTCCCGGGTCCGCCGACGCCGCCTTCACCGCGTCGATGTAGTCCTCCCGGTGGACCAGGCGCAACGTCGAATCCCCGGCCGGCCGCGCCGCGACGACCTCCACCTCCCGGTCGAGCCCGAGGGCGCCGACCAGGCTTCGCGTCAGGGCGAGCCGGACCGGATCCATCGGATGCTCGGGACCGAAGTCATAGCCCGTTACTGCCTCGTCCCACATCAGCTGTGCGCGGCCGCTCATGCCCGCCACCGTATCGGTCCGGCTGATCCCCGAACGACCTGGCGTACACGACCGTCACCAGCACCAACACCATGGGCACGAGCATCGCCCCGCGATAGCTCCACGCGTCCCCGAGCGCGCCCACCAGCGGCGAACCGATCAGGAAACCGACGTAGTTGAACACGTTGAGCCGAGCCACCGCCGCGTCGGACGCCCCCGGACGACCGTCCCGCTCCGCCGCCAGCCGCCCCGCCGCCGCGAACGTCTGCGGCACCAGCACACACAGTCCCAGCCCCAGCAGCGTGAACCCGAGCATCCCCACCCAGGCCCCCGGCGCGGACGCCACCACGGCGAACCCGCCCGCCGCGACACCGGCCCCGCACCGCACCACCGCCACGGCCCCGAACCGCCGCACCCCGAAATCCCCGAGGGCCCGGCCCACCAGCGTGGTCACCATGTAGACGTTGTACGGAACGGTGGCCAGCTGCTCCGAACTCCCCAGCACGTCCTGCAGGTACTTGGCGCTCCAGTTGGAGACGGTCGAGTCCCCGATGTACGCGAACGTCATCACCAGACACAGCGGCAGCAGCACCTTGAAGCCGACCCCGGCCCCGGCCCCGCCCGACCCCTTCTCCACCGTCTCCTCAGCCGTGCCACCGCCGTCCCCGTCGACGTACCACCGGCTCCCGACCAACGCGGCCGGCAACAGCACGACGACCACGGGCAGATAGGACACCCACAGCGCCAGGTCCCAGTGCGCCCCCGCCCACGCCAGCGAGGCCCCCAGGATCCCGCCGAGGCTGTACGTCGCGTGGAACCCGAGCATGATGCTGCGCCCGTACGCCCGTTGCAGGCTCACCCCGAGCATGTTCATCGACGCGTCCAGCGCGCCGACGGACAGCCCGAAGACGGCGAGGGCCACGGCCAGCACCGCCACCCGGTCCCCCGCGCCGACGCCGAGCAGCGCCAGCAGCACCACCGGCTGCGACCAACGCAGCAGCCGGCTCGGCCGCACCCGCCGCACCAGGCGCTCGCTCACCACACTGCCGACCCCGGCCAGCACCGGCACGGCCGCGAGGAAGACCGGCAGCAGCGCGTCGGAGACGCCGTACCGGTCCTGGATGGCCGGGATGCGCGTCACCAGCAGCGCGAAGGCGACGCCCTGGGCGAAGAAGCCGAACGCGAGCGAAGCCCTGCCGCGCCGCAGCACATCAGTCATGGCGGCGAGCGTAAGGCCCCGGCTTACCCGTGGGTAGATCCAGCCAAAGGTGAATTCTGCTCAGCTTCGACGGGCGCGTCGACCGGTCCGACGGTCGTCAGCGCACGAGCAGGTCGGCCAACTCCCCCATGTGCCCGAAGAGCCGGGTGGCTCCGGCCAGCTTCCCGGCCGACGTCATGGCGGTGAACCCGTACACGTCCATCCCGGCGGCGACCGCGGCCTGCACGCCGAGGGGGCTGTCCTCCACCACGGCACAACGCTCCGGTGCCACCCCCATCCGCGCGGCCGCGTGCAGGAACAGATCCGGGGCCGGTTTCCCACGGCCCACGTCCTGGGAGCTGAAGATCCGCTCGTCGTCGAACCATCGGTCGAGCCCGGCCTTCCGATGCCCCACCCGAATCCGCTCATGGCTCCCGGAGGACGCCACACAGTACGCCACCCCGTCCGCGGCGAGCTTCTCCAGCACACCGACGGCCCCCGGAACGGGCTCCAGCTCCCGTTCGAAGGCCGCGAACACCCGCCCGTGGAAGACGTCGTCGAAGTCCTCGGGCAGTCGCTGCCCCGTCCGTTCCCACACGAGGTCGTGCACGCGGTGCATGGCGCCCCCCATGTAGTCCCGCAACGAGTCCTCGTACGACGTCGGGTGCCCCAGCTCCGTGAGATAGCCGGCGAGCAACCGATTGGAAATCGGCTCACTGTCGACGAGAACACCGTCGTTGTCGAAGATAACCAGGTCGTAGCGCATACACCGACCCTAAACGCAGAAAGCCCCGCACCGTTCCCGGTGCGGGGCTTTCTCGCAATAATTGTTCGGCGGCGTCCTACTCTCCCACAGGGTCCCCCCTGCAGTACCATCGGCGCTGTAAGGCTTAGCTTCCGGGTTCGGAATGTAACCGGGCGTTTCCCCTACGCTATGACCACCGAAACACTATGAAACAGACAACCAACCGGTAACCAACACGGTCTGATTGTTCGTGGTTTCAGAACCAACACAGTGGACGCGAGCAACTGAGGACAAGCCCTCGGCCTATTAGTACCGGTCACCTCCACACCTCACGGTGCTTCCAGATCCGGCCTATCAACCCAGTCGTCTACTGGGAGCCTTACCCCATCAAGTGGGTGGGAGTCCTCATCTCGAAGCAGGCTTCCCGCTTAGATGCTTTCAGCGGTTATCCCTCCCGAACGTAGCCAACCAGCCATGCCCTTGGCAGAACAACTGGCACACCAGAGGTTCGTCCGTCCCGGTCCTCTCGTACTAGGGACAGCCCTTCTCAAGACTCCTACGCGCACAGCGGATAGGGACCGAACTGTCTCACGACGTTCTAAACCCAGCTCGCGTACCGCTTTAATGGGCGAACAGCCCAACCCTTGGGACCGACTCCAGCCCCAGGATGCGACGAGCCGACATCGAGGTGCCAAACCATCCCGTCGATATGGACTCTTGGGGAAGATCAGCCTGTTATCCCCGGGGTACCTTTTATCCGTTGAGCGACGGCGCTTCCACAAGCCACCGCCGGATCACTAGTCCCGACTTTCGTCCCTGCTCGACCCGTCGGTCTCACAGTCAAGCTCCCTTGTGCACTTACACTCAACACCTGATTGCCAACCAGGCTGAGGGAACCTTTGGGCGCCTCCGTTACTCTTTAGGAGGCAACCGCCCCAGTTAAACTACCCATCAGACACTGTCCCTGATCCGGATCACGGACCCAGGTTAGACATCCAGCACGACCAGACTGGTATTTCAACGACGACTCCACCCACACTGGCGTGCGAGCTTCACAGTCTCCCAGCTATCCTACACAAGCCGAACCGAACACCAATATCAAACTGTAGTAAAGGTCCCGGGGTCTTTCCGTCCTGCTGCGCGAAACGAGCATCTTTACTCGTAGTGCAATTTCACCGGGCCTATGGTTGAGACAGTCGAGAAGTCGTTACGCCATTCGTGCAGGTCGGAACTTACCCGACAAGGAATTTCGCTACCTTAGGATGGTTATAGTTACCACCGCCGTTTACTGGCGCTTAAGTTCTCAGCTTCGCCCAGACGAATCTGAGCTAACCGGTCCCCTTAACGTTCCAGCACCGGGCAGGCGTCAGTCCGTATACATCGCCTTACGGCTTCGCACGGACCTGTGTTTTTAGTAAACAGTCGCTTCTCGCTGGTCTCTGCGGCCACCCCCAGCTCAGAGTGCAAGACTCATCACCAGGCGTGGCCCCCCTTCTCCCGAAGTTACGGGGGCATTTTGCCGAGTTCCTTAACCATAGTTCACCCGAACGCCTCGGTATTCTCTACCTGACCACCTGAGTCGGTTTAGGGTACGGGCCGCCATGAAACTCGCTAGAGGCTTTTCTCGACAGCATAGGATCATCCACTTCACCACAATCGGCTCGGCATCAGGTCTCAGCCACAAGGTGTGCGGATTTACCTACACACCGGCCTACACCCTTACCCCGGGACAACCACCGCCCGGGATGGACTACCTTCCTGCGTCACCCCATCACTCACCTACTAACCGCTTGGGTCGGCGGCTCCACCACTCCCACTGACGGCAAAGCCGGCAGCGGACGGTTTCACGGCCTTAGCATCACGATGCTCGATGTTTGACGCTTCACAGCGGGTACCGGAATATCAACCGGTTATCCATCGACTACGCCTGTCGGCCTCGCCTTAGGTCCCGACTTACCCTGGGCAGATCAGCTTGACCCAGGAACCCTTAGTCAATCGGCGCAAACGTTTCTCACGTTTGTATCGCTACTCATGCCTGCATTCTCACTCGTCAACCGTCCACAACTACCTTCCGGTGCTGCTTCACCCGGCAGACGACGCTCCCCTACCCATCCATACAGGCGTTGGCCCTATTGTATGAATGACACGACTTCGGCGGTACGCTTGAGCCCCGCTACATTGTCGGCGCGGAATCACTAGACCAGTGAGCTATTACGCACTCTTTCAAGGGTGGCTGCTTCTAAGCCAACCTCCTGGTTGTCTGTGCGACTCCACATCCTTTCCCACTTAGCGTACGCTTAGGGGCCTTAGTCGATGCTCTGGGCTGTTTCCCTCTCGACCATGGAGCTTATCCCCCACAGTCTCACTGCCGCGCTCTCACTTACCGGCATTCGGAGTTTGGCTAAGGTCAGTAACCCGGTAGGGCCCATCGCCTATCCAGTGCTCTACCTCCGGCAAGAAACACACGACGCTGCACCTAAATGCATTTCGGGGAGAACCAGCTATCACGGAGTTTGATTGGCCTTTCACCCCTAACCACAGGTCATCCCCCAGGTTTTCAACCCTGGTGGGTTCGGTCCTCCACGACCTCTTACAGCCGCTTCAACCTGCCCATGGCTAGATCACTCCGCTTCGGGTCTTGAGCGTGCTACTGAAACGCCCTATTCGGACTCGCTTTCGCTACGGCTTCCCCACCCGGGTTAACCTCGCAACACACCGCAAACTCGCAGGCTCATTCTTCAAAAGGCACGCAGTCACGAGACACGTGCAAGCACGTATCCGACGCTCCCACGGCTTGTAGGCACACGGTTTCAGGTACTATTTCACTCCGCTCCCGCGGTACTTTTCACCATTCCCTCACGGTACTATCCGCTATCGGTCACCAGGGAATATTTAGGCTTAGCGGGTGGTCCCGCCAGATTCACACGGGATTTCTCGGGCCCCGTGCTACTTGGGTGTCTCACAAGCAAGCCGCTGACATTTCGACTACGGGGGTCTTACCCTCTACGCCGGACCTTTCGCATGTCCTTCGCCTACATCAACGGTTTCTGACTCGCCCTGTTGCCGGCAGACAACAGAAGTGAGATCCCACAACCCCGCACACGCAACCCCTGCCGGGTCTCACACGTGAACGGTTTAGCCTCATCCGGTTTCGCTCGCCACTACTCCCGGAATCACGGTTGTTTTCTCTTCCTGCGGGTACTGAGATGTTTCACTTCCCCGCGTTCCCTCCACACTGCCTATGTGTTCAGCAGCGGGTGACAGCCCATGACGACTGCCGGGTTTCCCCATTCGGACACCCCCGGATCAAAGCCTGGTTGACGACTCCCCGGGGCCTATCGTGGCCTCCCACGTCCTTCATCGGTTCCTGGTGCCAAGGCATCCACCGTGCGCCCTTAAAAACTTGGCCACAGATGCTCGCGTCCACTGTGCAGTTCTCAAACAACGACCAACCACCCATCACCCCGGAAAAACTCCCGAGTGCACTGGGGCCGGCAACTGAAGGAAATTCATTCCCTCAGACACCCAACAGCGTGCCCGACCCGGTCCCCGTCCGGACTCACGTTCCACGCCGAAGCAGTACTAGTGATCCATCAAAGGAAACCGTGCCGAGTAGTCAACGTTCCACCCATGAGCAACCAGTGCGAGACGTTCGCTCGCATGCTGGCCTCTGACCAGTCCGAAGACCGGTAAGAAGTGCTCCTTAGAAAGGAGGTGATCCAGCCGCACCTTCCGGTACGGCTACCTTGTTACGACTTCGTCCCAATCGCCAGTCCCACCTTCGACAGCTCCCTCCCACAAGGGGTTGGGCCACCGGCTTCGGGTGTTACCGACTTTCGTGACGTGACGGGCGGTGTGTACAAGGCCCGGGAACGTATTCACCGCAGCAATGCTGATCTGCGATTACTAGCGACTCCGACTTCATGGGGTCGAGTTGCAGACCCCAATCCGAACTGAGACCGGCTTTTTGAGATTCGCTCCACCTTGCGGTATCGCAGCTCATTGTACCGGCCATTGTAGCACGTGTGCAGCCCAAGACATAAGGGGCATGATGACTTGACGTCGTCCCCACCTTCCTCCGAGTTGACCCCGGCGGTCTCCCGTGAGTCCCCAACCTCCGAAGAGTTGCTGGCAACACGGGACAAGGGTTGCGCTCGTTGCGGGACTTAACCCAACATCTCACGACACGAGCTGACGACAGCCATGCACCACCTGTACACCGACCACAAGGGGGGCACCATCTCTGATGCTTTCCGGTGTATGTCAAGCCTTGGTAAGGTTCTTCGCGTTGCGTCGAATTAAGCCACATGCTCCGCCGCTTGTGCGGGCCCCCGTCAATTCCTTTGAGTTTTAGCCTTGCGGCCGTACTCCCCAGGCGGGGCACTTAATGCGTTAGCTGCGGCACGGACAACGTGGAATGTTGCCCACACCTAGTGCCCACCGTTTACGGCGTGGACTACCAGGGTATCTAATCCTGTTCGCTCCCCACGCTTTCGCTCCTCAGCGTCAGTATCGGCCCAGAGATCCGCCTTCGCCACCGGTGTTCCTCCTGATATCTGCGCATTTCACCGCTACACCAGGAATTCCGATCTCCCCTACCGAACTCTAGCCTGCCCGTATCGACTGCAGACCCGGGGTTAAGCCCCGGGCTTTCACAACCGACGCGACAAGCCGCCTACGAGCTCTTTACGCCCAATAATTCCGGACAACGCTTGCGCCCTACGTATTACCGCGGCTGCTGGCACGTAGTTAGCCGGCGCTTCTTCTGCAGGTACCGTCACTTTCGCTTCTTCCCTGCTGAAAGAGGTTTACAACCCGAAGGCCGTCATCCCTCACGCGGCGTCGCTGCATCAGGCTTGCGCCCATTGTGCAATATTCCCCACTGCTGCCTCCCGTAGGAGTCTGGGCCGTGTCTCAGTCCCAGTGTGGCCGGTCGCCCTCTCAGGCCGGCTACCCGTCGTCGCCTTGGTGAGCCATTACCTCACCAACAAGCTGATAGGCCGCGGGCTCATCCTGCACCGCCGGAGCTTTCGACCCGCCAAGATGCCTTGGCAGGTCAGTATCCGGTATTAGACCCCGTTTCCAGGGCTTGTCCCAGAGTGCAGGGCAGATTGCCCACGTGTTACTCACCCGTTCGCCACTAATCCCCACCCGAAGGTGGTTCATCGTTCGACTTGCATGTGTTAAGCACGCCGCCAGCGTTCGTCCTGAGCCAGGATCAAACTCTCCGTGAATGTTTACCCGTAATCGGGTGACACCACGAGAGCGGAACATCGGGAGGAATAATCCCGACGTTCACAGCGTCCTCGCTGTGTGTTTCAAAGGAACCTCAACCCGATCGAACCGATCAGGTCGGGGTATCAACATATCTGGCGTTGACTTTTGGCACGCTGTTGAGTTCTCAAGGAACGGACGCTTCCTTTGTACTCACCCTATCGGGCTTTCCTCCGGGCGCTTCCCTTCGGTCTTGCGTTTCCGACTCTATCAGATCTTTCCGATCCGATTTCCTCGGTGCTTTCCAGGTTCCCGCTTTCGCGTTTCCCTTTCCGGCGGTTCCGACTCTATCAGATCCTTTCGGGCTCTGATTCCCCGTCAGAAGGGGTTGCCGTCCCGGCCGTTGGGCCGTTTCAACGAGGTGAGACTCTAGCGGACTCCCGGCTCCCAAGCTAATCGGGGGCCGCGTTCTTTCGAACGTGGATTCCTCATTCCGTAAATACACGCGCCGACAGGACGACGACGTCGACAACGCGACTGTTCGTCGAAGAGTGGTTGGTACTTGCGGAATCGCCGTCCGGGGACCGACCGAGGTCGGCGCTCACGTCGGACAACTCGGAGAACACTAGGAGTGCGCGGCAGCCGTGTCAAATCCCGGGCGGGACGGGCCGCACGAGCGTACTGTGGGGCTCGTGACGACGCGTACGTGTACTCAGCTCTGGTGGGCCGCCTGACGGCGGCCGTACACACGTATGCACTCGACGGCCGCCGCTTCGGCGGCCGTTCTCGTATCTCCCTCCAGGAGGGGCGGCCGGCGGAAGGCGGCGGCCCCTGACCAGGAGGTGGAGAGATGACGCGGGTCTTCAGTGGGGTCAAGCCGACCGGGCACCTGACGCTGGGGAACTACCTGGGAGCCATGCGGCAGTGGGCCGCGGTGGACCAGCACCGGTCGGACGCGTTGTTCTGCGTCGTCGACCTGCACGCGCTGACCGTGGACCACGACCCGGCGCGGGTGCGCAGACTCAGTCGGCAGGCGGCGTCGCTGTTGCTTGCGGCGGGGCTGGATCCCGAGCTGTGCACCGTGTTCGTGCAGAGTCACGTGGACGAGCACGCCCGGCTGTCGTACGTACTGGAGTGCGTCGCGACGGACGGGGAGATGCGGCGGATGATCCAGTACAAGGAGAAGGCGGCGCGCGAAAGGGGGCGCGGCGGCAGCGTGCGGCTGTCGCTGCTCACGTATCCCGTGCTGATGGCGGCGGACATCCTGGCCTACGGGACGGACGAGGTGCCGGTCGGGGACGACCAGACGCAGCACGTCGAGCTGGCTCGGGATCTCGCGGTGCGGTTCAACCAGCGGTACGGGCACACCTTCGTGGTACCGCGGGCCACGAATCCGGCGGTGGCCGCCCGGGTCATGAATCTGCAGGAGCCCGCGTCGAAGATGGGCAAGAGCGACGACGTCGGGCCGGGGATCGTCTATCTGCTCGACGAACCGGACGTGGTGCGGAAGAAGGTCATGCGGGCCGTGACCGACAGCGGACGTGACGTCGTCTACGACCGGGAGGAGCGGGCGGGGCTCGCCAATCTGCTGGAGATCCTCGCCGCCTGTACGGGTGGGGACCCGGCGGAGCTGGCGGGTGGGTACGACTCGTACGGCGCGTTGAAGAAGGACACCGCGGAGGCGGTCGTCGAGGTGCTGCGGCCGGTGCGGGAGCGGCACCAGGCGCTGTGTGCCGATCCCGGGTATGTGGAGGGCGTGCTCCGGGAGGGGGCCGAGAGGGCCCGGGCGATGGCGCGGCCGACCGTGGACGCGGCCTACCGGGGGATCGGGCTGCTGCCTCCGGTGAACGCGGCCCGGTAGGCGCGGGGGCTGGTGGCGAGGCGCGCCGCGAAGTGCTGGCGCATCGTGACCTCGCTGCCGAAGCCGGCCCGGCGGGCTACCTCGGGCATGGGCAGGTCGGTGCGTTCGAGGAGCTTCTGGGCGGCGGCGATGCGCTGGTCCAGGAGCCAGCGCAGCGGTGTGGTGCCGGTGGCCGCCAGGAAGTGGCGGGCGAAGGAGCGCGGGGACATGCCGGCATGGGCGGCCAGGTCGGCGACCGTGAGGGGTTCGTCGAGGTGACGCAGAGCGTGTTCGCGGACGCCGGCGAGGGCGTCGGCGTCCCGGTCCGCGTGCTGGGTGGGGTGCTCGATGAACTGGGCCTGGGTGCCGGTGCGGAAGGGCGCGGTCACCATCGAGCGGGCGATGGTGGCGGCGGCCTCGGCGCCGTGGGCCAGGCGGACCAGGTGGAGGCAGAGGTCGATGCCGGCCGCGGTGCCCGCGGCGGTCCAGAGGTTGTCGTCCTCGACGAAGAGGGCGTCCGGGACGACGGTGACCCGGGGGTGGTGGGTCCGCAGGAGGTCCAGGAGCCGCCAATGGGTGATGGCGCGGCGGCCGTCCAGCAGGCCGGCCTGGGCGAGGGTGAAGGCGCCCCCGCACAGGGCGGCGACCGTGGTGCCGCGGGCGTGGGCGCGGCGGAGGGCGGCGAGGACCGGGGCGGGTGCCGGGGTGAGGTGGTCGTCGAGGCCGGGGACGACGACGAGGTCGGCGGTGTCCAGCCAGTCGAGCCCGCGGTCGGGGTGGAGCGCGAGGCCGCCGCGCATCGGGACGGTGGTGGTGCCGTCGGCGGCGACGCGGCGCAGGTCGAAGGCGGGGGCGCCGCGGTCGGTGCGGTCGGTGCCCCAGACCTCGGTGATGACGGCGACGTCGAAGGAGCGGATGCCGGGGAAGGCCAGGAGGGCGACTCGGTGAGGGGTCGCGGGCGTTCGTGCGGCTCGTGCGGCTCCTGTGGCTCCTGTGGCTCCTGTGGCTCCTGCCATGAGTGGCAGTAAACCATCGATCGGTGGCTTTCGGACCCCTGGGGCGCCTGCTCTGCGGGCGGCACGATCGGGGCATGGACATCGCGGAGAACGCAGCACTGGTGGTCGTGGACGTGCAGAAGGGCTTCGAGGAGGCCGGTTTCTGGGGTACGCGCAACCACCCGGAGGCGGACGACAACATCGCCGCGCTCATCGACGTGTGGCAGTCGACCGGACGGCCGGTCGTCTTCGTACGGCACGACTCGGTGAAGGCCGGGTCGCCGTTGCGGACAGGGCACGAGGGGAACGGGTTCAAGGAGTACGTCGAGCAGCGGCGCGGGAAGGGCGGCGGGGCCGAGCTGCTGGTGACGAAGAGCGTGAACTCGGCGTTCCTCGGCACGCCCGACCTCGGCGCCTGGCTGCGCGAGGCGGGGATCTCGCAGCTCGTGCTCGCCGGGATCCAGACGAACATGTGCGTCGAGACGACGGCACGGATGGGCGGGAACCTCGGCTACGAGGTCGTGGTCGCCTTCGACGCGACGTACACCTTCGACCTGGAGGGGCCCTTCGGCTGGCGGCAGGGCGCGGACGAGCTGGCGAGGGCGTCGGCGGTGTCGTTGCACGGGGGCGGGTTCGCCCGGGTGGTGATGACGGAGGAGGTGCTCACCGGCGTGCGGTGAGCTCTCCTGCGGGCTTTTCGGGGAGCCCGGTCGCCGGCTCGGTGCGTCAGTCCTTGGTGCCGGAGGCCAGTTCGCGGCTGCGGTCGCGGGCGGCCTCCAGGGCGGCGATGAGGGCGGCGCGGACGCCGTGGTTCTCCAGTTCCCGGATGGCGTTGATGGTGGTGCCGGCGGGGGACGTGACGTTCTCGCGGAGCTTGACCGGGTGTTCGCCGCTGTCGCGGAGCATCTTCGCGGCGCCGATCGCGGACTGCACGATGAGGTCGTGGGCCTTGTCGCGGGGCAGGCCGAGCAGGATACCGGCGTCGGTCATGGCCTCGACCAGGTAGAAGAAGTACGCGGGGCCCGAGCCGGAGAGGGCGGTGCAGGCGTCCTGCTGGGACTCCGGGACGCGGAGGGTCTTGCCCACGGCGCCGAAGATCTCCTCGGTGTGCGTCAGGTGGTCGGCGGTCGCGTGGGTGCCGGCGGAGATGACGGACATGGCCTCGTCGACGAGGGCCGGGGTGTTCGTCATGACGCGGACGACCGGGGTGCCGGGGGCGAGGCGCTCCTCGAAGAAGGCGGTCGGGATGCCGGCCGCGCCGCTGATGACCAGGCGGTCGGCCGGGACGTGTGGGGCGAGTTCTTCGAGGAGCGCGCCCATGTCCTGGGGCTTGACCGTGAGGATCAGGGTGTCGGCGGTCTTGGCGGCCTCGGCGTTGGTGACCGGGGTGACTCCGTGGCGGGCGCGGAGTTCGTCGGCGCGTTCCCGGCGGCGGGCGGTGACCAGGAGGTCGGCGGGGGCCCAGCCGGATCCGATCATGCCGCTGAGGAGGGCTTCGCCGATCTTGCCGGTGCCGAGGACTGCGACTTTCTGGGTCATGGGTGTGGTGCCCTCCGGGGTGTGCGCGTCGTCCGGGGTCATCCTCGCATTGCGTACGCGGGCGGGGGCGGTGCGTCCAGTCCGCGGGACGGTGCGGGGGCGGGTGGTCGGGTCGGGTTTTCACGCCCCCGCCGCCCCTTCCCTTTCCCGTCCCTGGGGCTGCCGCCCCCGGGCCCCCGCCTTCGGCCCTCCACGGGCCTCGTCCTCAAGCGCCGGACGGGCTGGTTCATGCCGTTCGGCGTTTCAATGTCGCCGCGCCCAGGGCGAGGACCAGCAGTGCGCAGCCGGCGACGATCAGGGCGTCCCGTACGAAGGCGGCGGTCACGTCGGTGTGGCGCAGGACCTCGTTCATGCCGTCCACCGCGTAGGACATGGGCAGGACGTCGGAGATGGCCTCCAGGGCGGGGTGCATGTTGTCGCGCGGGGTGAAGAGGCCGCAGAGGAGGAGCTGGGGGAAGATCACCGCCGGCATGAACTGCACCGCCTGGAACTCGGAGGCCGCGAAGGCCGAGACGAAGAGGCCGAGCGCGGTGCCCAGGAGGGCGTCGAGCAGCGCGACCAGGAGGAGCAGCCAGGGGCTGCCGGTGACGTCGAGGCCCAGGAACCAGACGGCGAGGCCCGTCGCGAGGGCGGACTGGACGATGGCGAGGGCGCCGAAGGCGAGGGCGTAGCCCGCGATGAGGTCGCCTTTGCCGAGCGGCATGGCGAGGAGGCGTTCGAGGGTGCCGGAGGTGCGCTCGCGCAGCGTCGCGATGGACGTGACCAGGAACATCGTGATCAGCGGGAAGATGCCGAGGAGCGAGGCGCCGATGTTGTCGAAGGTGCGCGGGCTGCCGTCGAAGACGTAGCGCAGCAGGAGCAGCATCACGCAGGGGATCAGCATCAGGAGCGCGATGGTGCGGGGGTCGTGGCTCAGCTGGCGCAGGACGCGGGTCGCGGTGGCCGTGGTGCGGGGGAGGCTCAGGGCACGGGTGGGAGCCGGGGCGAGGGTGGGCGCGGGGGACGTGGAAGTCGTCGGAGTGGTCATCGGGTGGTCTCCTCGGTGCGGCCCTCCGCCTTGCCCTTCGCCTCGTCGACCAGGTGGAGGAAGGCTTCCTCGACCGTCTCGGAGCCGGTACGGGCGCGCAGGGCGTCGGGGGTGTCGTCGGCGAGGACTTCGCCCTCGCGCATCAGGAGCAGCCGGTGGCAGCGCTCGGCCTCGTCCATGACGTGGGAGGAGACGAGGATCGTGGCGCCGCGGTCGGCGGCGATGGAGTGGAAGAGGGCCCACAGGTCGCGGCGGAGTACGGGGTCGAGGCCCACCGTCGGTTCGTCGAGGACGAGGAGTTCGGGGGCGCCCAGGAGGGCCACGGCGAGGGAGACGCGGCTGCGCTGGCCGCCGGAGAGGTTGCCGGCCAAGGAGTCGGCGTGGGTGGTGAGGTCGACGTCGGTGATGACCCTGGTGACGTCGGCGCGACGGTGGGCCGAGGCCGCCCGGCCGGGGTGGAGGATCTCGGCGAAGTAGTCCAGGTTCTGGCGGACGGTCAGGTCGTCGAAGACGGACGGGGCCTGGGTGACGTAGCCGATGCGGGTGCGCAGGGCCGGGTGGCCGGCCGGGCGGCCGAGGACGTCCAGGGTGCCGGCGACCTTGGCCTGCGTGCCGACGATCGCCCGCATCAGAGTCGACTTGCCGCAGCCGGAGGGGCCGAGGAGGCCGGTGATCCTGCCCCGCGGGACGGTGAAGCCGAGGCCGCGCAGGACGGTGCGGGTGCCGCGGACGACGGTGAGGTCTTCGGCGTGGACGGCCGGTGGGGCAGGGGTGTCGCCCTGCCCTTCAGGGGGCCGGGAGGAGTGCTCCGTCGAGTAATTCATCATGTGATGAATACTCCTCCCGGGCGTCCCGCGGCGTCAAGCGGTCGCGTCTGGCCGCTTCGCGTCGAGCCATCACTCCGGGCCGCCGCGTCAGCCCGTCGGTGTCGTCGCGAGGAGGAGGTGGACGTCGTACGTCTCCTCGACGGCTCCGTCCGGGAAGACCGACAGCAGGTGCCGGCGCTCCTCGGCGAAGAAGGCCGCCGCGCGTTCCTCGGTGTCGGTCAGGAACACCGAGTGGCTGCCGAGGTTGGCCAGGTGGGTGTCGAGGGGGACGCGCCGGCTCCAGCGGATCTCGCGGTGGACGAAGTCGAGGCTGCCGGTGGGGTCGGCGAAGCGGGCGTCGATGTTCCGCTTCTCGGCGGAGAGGTTCAGGCCCGCGAAGTGCCGGTCGAGGCGCCGGCCCGCGTCCGCGATCCACCGCACGTCGTGGGCGTCGGTGTTCCACCACAGCGCCAGCGCGCCGCCCGGACGCAGCACGCGCAGCGCCTCCGGGACCGCGAGGGCGGGGTCGGTCCAGTGCCAGGCCTGGGCGTAGGTGAGCAGGTCGGCGCTGTGGCCGGCGAAGGGGAGGGCGTTGCCGCTGCCGCGGACCAGGGGCACGCCGGTGAGGGTGCGGCGGAACTCGGCGGCCATGCCGGCGCCGGGTTCCACGGCGATGACGTCGGCGCCGCGCTCGTGCAGGCGGGCGGTGGCGAGGCCCGTGCCGGCGCCGACGTCCACGACGCGGGCGCCCTCGAGGGGTCGGCCGGTGAGCTCTTCCAGCGCGTCGAAGAGGGCGGGCGGGTAGGAGGGGCGGTTGGCGGCGTACTGGGCCGCGGCGGCGTTGAAGGAGTGGGCGCGGGCGCTGTGGCGGGCCTGCGCGGAGGTGGTGGGAGCGGGCGAGTCGTCCGGGGTCGGCGGTGTCGTCATACGGCCATGGTGGCCGTGGGCCTCGGGCGGGGCAGGGGGTTTTCGGGGCCGCCACGGGCAGGGGCACGCCGGCAGAAGATTCTCGACGCCACCACGGGCAGAAGCTCGCCGACAGAAGATTCTCGACGCCACCACGGGCAGAAGCTCGCCGACAGAAGATTCTCGACGCCACCACGGGCAGAAGCTCGCCGACAGAAGATTCTCGACGCCACCACGGGCAGAAGCTCGCCGACAGAAGATTCTCGACGCCACCACGGGCAGAAGCTCGCCGACAGAAGATTCTCGACGCCACCACGGGCAGGGGCACGCCGGCAGGAGATTTTCGACGCCACCACGGGCAGGGGCACGCCGACGGGAGCTCCCGGGCAGGGGCTACTTCCGGCGGCGCTTCTTCGACGGGTTGCCCGTGCGGCGGGTGGCGCGCTTTTCGTAGTCCTCGCGGGCCTTCTCGTACTCCGCGCGGTGCAGCTTTTCGCCCGGGGCCTCGGTGAAGGTGCGGAAGAAGTAGGCGAGGAGGGTGCCGACGAAACCGATGGCCAGGAGGCCGCGCAGGGAGGCCTGGCGGTCGGCGTCGGGGCGGCTGGTGAAGCCGGACCAGGTGTGGCGGAAGGCCAGGGCGCTGCAGACCGCGAACATCACGATCATCAGCAACGAGACGAAACTGCCGATGTCGGCGATCTGGAGGCCCTGGTAGGCGACGCGGAGCACGAAGCAGGCGGCGGCCGCCACGGCGAGCGAGCCGACGGCGAGACCCACCCGGCGGGCGGTGTAGCCGTTGTCGTGGTGCACCCAGGTCGTGCCGTAGAACCGGAGGGGTTCGGGGCGGGGGCCGGCCTGGGTGTCCGGGGTGCCGTTCTTGCCGTTCTCTGCGCTCACGGGTCGATTATGGCGCGCGCCCGTTGCGGGGTGCCGTGCGGTCAGCCGCCCTGGCCCGCGCTGCCCATCGGGCCGACCTTCACCGGGGAGCCCGGGCTGTCCGAGGCGGGCAGCGAGGCGCCGCCCGGCCAGTCGAGGGTGACCGACTCGGTCTCGTTCGGCGGGGTCACCACCAGGCCCGTGACGCGGACGCCGGAGCCACCGGTGTCGTTGATCGGGTAGGTGATGCCGAAGGTCACGTTCTCGCCGTCCTGGAGGACGATCGGCGGGGCCTGCTCGCCGGTGCGCTCCGCGGACAGGGTTCCCGCGTTGGTCGTCAGGTCGACGCCCGCGTAGCCCGCGAGCGTGCAGGCCCGGCCGCCGCCGTTCTTCAGATCGACCGCGACGGTGCCCTCGGTGTCGCCGCCGACGGTGGCGTCCGTCGCCGTGATCTCCAGCTCGCCGGTGCGGCACTTGGCGGCCGCCTCGCCCGTACCGCCGGATCCGTCGGCGCCGCCGGTTCCGTTGGGGGTCTTCCCCGCGGAGTCGTTGCCGCCCTCCTGGTCCGGGCCGGCCGATCCGGCGCCGCCGTCCGAGGAGGACGGAGCCGAGGCGGCGGGCGGGGCGCTGGTCTCGTCCGTGCCGTCGTCGTTCTGGCAGGCCGTGAGCGAGAGACCGGCGGCGAGCGCCATGGCGGCGAGGGTCAGCTTGCGAACGCGCATCGTTGTCCACCTCAGGGTCGGTTGGCGAGCCGGGCCGCCCGTACCCATCGGTGCGAGCGGTGCTTACGATCACCAAGAGCCGCTCGGCCCGGCACGCCGTTCCCCCCGGGAACCCCCTGGTACGCCCCCAGGACAACGCTGTTACAAGGTCATCGGCGGCACACTCAGCAGCGAGGAGCCACGTAGCCGTCGCTGCCGGTGCGGATGTACGCGTCGGAGACGTACTGTCCGCCGCCGATGTTGTCCCAGACGTTCGAGGTGCCGTAGGGGCCCGAGACCCACTCCCCCGGGCGCTGGCAGTTGATCGAGACCCTGGAGCCCACGGGCAGGACCCGGACCAGGGAGTAGTTGGTGCCCGGGCCGCTGCGGACGTTCAGGCGGTAGCCCGGAGCGACCGGGTACGAGCTCAGGGCCGCGGCCGCCGCGACGGCTTCCGCGCCCGCTTGGCCCGCCGTCTCTTCCCCGCCGCCGGTGTTCTGGACCTGCTCGAGCGACATGTGAGAACTCCCCCCGTTGAACCCCACGACCTTCGTGGGGGACCGTTGATACCCCAAGAACAGGCCATAAAACACCAGTTCGCAACTCGCACACGGAGGGCGGCAGGCCGCCTCTGTCCCGTACGCCCCATCGACTAGGCTCCGAGCGTCGCTCGCGCGAACGAACAGCACGGGGGTGGTTCCATGGCGCCGCAGCGGGATGCCGGGGCGGACGCGGAAGCGGAACTTCCGGAGTACGCCGGTCACTACCGTCTGGAGTCCCGGCTGGGCTCGGGCGGCATGGGCGTCGTACACCTGGCCCGCAGCGGCTCCGGGATGCGCGTCGCGGTGAAGGTCGTGCACGCGACGTATGCCAGGGACCCGGAGTTCAGGGGACGTTTCCGGCAGGAGGTGGCCGCGGCTCGGCGAGTGAGCGGGGCCTTCACGGCGCCGGTCGTGGACGCCGATCCGGAGGCCGGGCGGCCCTGGATGGCCACGCTGTTCATCCCCGGCCCGACGCTCTCGGAGTACGTGAAGCGGAACGGGCCGATGGACGAGCCCCAGTTGCGCCGGCTGATGGCCGGGCTCGCCGAGGCGCTGCGCGACATCCATCGCGTGGGCGTCGTGCACCGGGACCTGAAACCGAGCAACGTCCTGCTCGCCGAGGACGGTCCGAAGGTCATCGACTTCGGCATCTCCCGGCCGAAGGACAGCGAACTGCGCACCGAGACCGGGAAGTTGATCGGTACGCCGCCGTACATGGCTCCCGAGCAGTTCCGGCGGCCCCGGGAGGTGGGTCCGGCGGCCGACGTATTCACCCTCGGATCGCTGATGGTGCACGCGGCGACCGGGCGCGGGCCCTTCGACTCCGACAGCCCGTACGTCGTCGCCTACCAGGTCGTGCACGACGAGCCCGATCTGACCGGCGTACCGGAGTCGCTCGCTCCGCTGGTGCTGCGGTGTCTCGCCAAGGAGCCCGAGGACCGGCCGACGCCGGACGAGTTGATGCGCGAGCTGCGGTCCGTGGCGGCGGCCTACGACACCCAGGTGTTCGTGTCGGCACCGCGGGAGCCCGTCGGTACGGAGTCCGCCCCCGGGGCTCCCGCCGAGCCGTCCGGGAAGACCGGGGCACCCGGGAAGCCCGGGAAGCCGGTGACGTCCGGGCGGGTCGTGCGGCGGCTGGGAAAGCGGTCGGCACTCGTCGCCGGGGCGCTGGGACTCGCCGTGACCGGGAGCCTCGTGGCCGTGCAGGCGTTCGGCGGCGCCGAGCCCGCGCGCACACCTGCCGCGCAGAGTGCGCCGGGCGGGTTCGGGGCGTGGGAGGCGGCGCCCGCGGCGAAGGACGGCGGGGTGCCGCAGTGCTCGTACGCGGCGCGGCGGTTGTTGTGCGCGCGGCCCGGACTGGTCTTCGCCCTCGATCCGGCCGACGGCGGCACGCTGTGGCGGCACCCGGTCGAGGAGGCCGTGCGCAGCGCACCGCCGGTCGTGTCGGGCGGGCTCGTGCAGCCCGAGGTCGGCCTGCTGGGCCCGCTGGAGGCGCTCGACCCCGCGACCGGTGAGCCCGAGTGGCAGGAGGAGATGCCGGCGTACGACGGGCTGCGCACCGTCGGCGACATGCTGCTGCTCACCCGCGCCGACGGGACGGTCACCGGCGTGGACAGCGCTACGGGGCGGACGGAGTGGGCGCACCGGATCCCGGGGCTGTCCGTGCCGTACTTCACCTCGTTCGCCGGGGAGCGGCATCCGGCGGCGTACACGACGAGCCCGGGCGCGGACGGGAAGCGGACCCGGGTCACCGCGGTGGACCCGGCGAGCGGGGACGTGCGCTGGGACGCGGAGCTGGCGGGGGCGCTGACGCCGGTGGGGGCGGCGGGCGGGTCGGTCTTCCTCGTCGCCGAGGGGGCGGCCTACGGCGACGTCGTGGCCGTGGTCCGCTACACGCCCGCCACCGGGGCGACCCGCCGGGTGACGCTGCCGATCCCGGTCGCACAGGCGTCGGCGTCGGCGGGCGTGCGCGGGGACACCGTGTACCTCATGGGCGCGGGCGGCTCGCTGGTCGCCGTCGACATGGCGGCGGGGAAGCAGGCGTGGCGGCTGGAGACGGGCGTGAGCCGGGGCTCGAAGCCGGTCTCCGACGGGCGGCACGTGTACGTCACGGCTCCCGACGGGCGGCTGTTGGGTGTCGACGCCCGCAGGGGCAAGCTCCTCGGGCAGACCCGGCCCCGGCTCGGCGCCGAGTCCGACACCGTGCCCGCCTCCCTGCCGACGCCGGTGCTCGCGGGCGGGCACGTGTACGCCGGGGCGCCGGACGGCACGGTGTTCGGGGTGTCGGGGCGGGACCCGGGGGCCTGGTGAGCCGAGGCCGTACCGGGTCCCCCCACCGGGGTTCCGGAGGTGTCAGCCCAGCTTGCTGACGTCGCGGACGGCGCCCTTGTCGGCGCTGGTGGCCATCGCGGCGTACGCCTTCAGGGCCGCGGAGACCTTGCGGTCGCGGTTCTTGGGGGCGTACACGCCGTTCAGGGCCTGCTCGCGGCGGGTCAGCTCCGCGTCGTCCACGAGCAGCTCGATGGAGCGGTTCGGGATGTCGATGCGGATCCGGTCGCCGTCCTCGACCAGGGCGATGGTGCCGCCGGCCGCCGCCTCCGGGGAGGCGTGGCCGATGGACAGGCCCGAGGTGCCGCCGGAGAAGCGGCCGTCGGTGACCAGGGCGCAGGCCTTTCCGAGACCGCGGCCCTTCAGGTACGAGGTCGGGTAGAGCATCTCCTGCATGCCGGGGCCGCCCTTGGGGCCCTCGTAGCGGATGACGACGACGTCGCCCTCCTTGACCTGCTGGGTGAGGATCTTCTGGACCGCCTCCTCCTGCGACTCGCAGACGACCGCCGGGCCCTCGAAGGTCCAGATCGACTCGTCGACGCCGGCCGTCTTGACGACGCAGCCGTCCACGGCCAGGTTGCCGCGCAGGACCGCGAGGCCGCCGTCCTTGGAGTAGGCGTGCTCCACGGAGCGGATGCAGCCGTTCTCGGCGTCGTCGTCCAGGGAGTCCCAGCGCTCGGACTGGGAGAAGGCCTCGGCGGAGCGGACGCAGCCGGGGGCCGCGTGCCACAGCTCGACGGCCTCCTGGGAGGGCGAGCCGCCGCGGACGTCCCAGGTCTTCAGCCAGTCGGCCAGGGAGGGGCTGTGCACGGAGTGCACGTCCTCGTTGAGCAGGCCGCCGCGGTGCAGTTCGCCGAGGAGGGCGGGGATGCCGCCCGCGCGGTGCACGTCCTCCATGTAGTACGTGCGGTCCTTGGCGACGTTCGGCGCGACCTTGGCGAGGCACGGGACGCGACGCGAGAGGGCGTCCATCTCGGTGAGGCCGTAGGCGACCTCCGCCTCCTGGGCGGCGGCCAGCAGGTGCAGGATCGTGTTGGTGGAGCCGCCCATCGCGATGTCGAGCGCCATGGCGTTCTCGAAGGCCGCGGGGGTGGCGATGTTGCGGGGCAGGACCGACTCGTCGTCCTGCTCGTAGTAGCGGCGGGTCAGGTCCAGCACCGTGCGGGCGGCGTTCTCGTAGAGCGCCTTGCGGGCGGTGTGGGTGGCGAGGACCGAGCCGTTGCCGGGCAGGGAGAGGCCGATGGCCTCGGTGAGGCAGTTCATCGAGTTGGCGGTGAACATGCCGGAACAGGAGCCGCAGGTGGGGCAGGCGTTCTCCTCGATGCGGAGGATGTCCGCGTCGGAGATCTTCTCGTTGACCGCCTCCGACATCGCGTCGACCAGGTCGAGCGTGCGGACCGTGCCGTCGACCAGGGTGGCGCGGCCGGACTCCATCGGGCCGCCGGAGACGAAGACCGTGGGGATGTTCAGCCGCAGGGCCGCGTTGAGCATGCCCGGGGTGATCTTGTCGCAGTTGGAGATGCAGATCAGGGCGTCGGCGCAGTGCGCCTCGACCATGTACTCCACGCTGTCCGCGATCAGGTCGCGGGAGGGCAGGCTGTAGAGCATGCCGCCGTGGCCCATCGCGATGCCGTCGTCCACGGCGATCGTGTTGAACTCGCGCGGGATGCCGCCGGCCGCGGCGACCGCCTCGCTGACGATCCGGCCGACCGGGGCCAGGTGCGTGTGGCCCGGCACGAACTCCGTGAAGCTGTTGGCGACGGCGACGATCGGCTTCCGCCCGATGTCCGCGCCGGGTACACCGGAGGCACGCATAAGGGCGCGGGCGCCCGCCATGTTGCGGCCGTGGGTGACTGTGCGGGACCTCAGCTCGGGCATCGTCGCTCGCTCCTTCGGAGAGTTATGACTGTCGTCGAGCGTACGCCGGTCATCCAGGGGTCGGGACGGGGTGTCCGGAATGCGGGACAGCCGTCTCGCCGTACGCCGCCGGGAGGGCGCCCTCAGGGGCCGGTGAGGTGGCCCTGTACGACCGGCGCCAGGCGGGCGATGATCTGCTCCGGGTCCGCCGAGGCGAGCGGCTCCACCTTCATCACGTAGCGGAGCATCGCGCAGCCCACCAGCTGCGCCGCCGCCAGTTCTACGCGCAGCTCCGCGTCCGGCAGGCCCACCTGGGCGGCGACCCGGCGCAGCAGCTGGGCGGCGATGAGGCGGCGGAAGACGGCGGCGGCGGTCTCGTTGTTCACGGCGGAGCGGACGATGGCCAGCAGGGGGGTCCGGGTGGCGGGGTTCTCCCAGAGGCCGAGGATGAAGCGGGTGAGCCGCTCGCCGACCTCGTCGAGGGGGGCGTCGCCGATCGCCTCGGGGGCCCTCAGGGCCGGTGCGAAGGCGACCTCGATGGCCGCCTCGAAGACCTGCTCCTTGGTGCCGAAGTAGTGGTGGACCAGCGCGGGGTCCACGCCCGCCGCCTTGGCGATGCCGCGCACGGACGTCTTCTCGTAGCCGCGCTCGGAGAACTCCTCGCGGGCGGTGACCAGGATGCGGTCGCGGGTGTCCCCGGACTCCGTACGGGGCGGTCGGCCACGGCGCCGGGCGGTTCCGTCGGCGTCGCCGCTCACCGGCGGTCCGTCCTCGCCGCCGGGCCGCCCGGCACCGGGGACGCCGACCGCGCCAGGTGCTCGCGGGTGAAGGCGAGCGCCTCGGCGAGGTCGGCCTCACGTTCGGCGCCGGACATCGCGCGCCTCGTGTTGACCTCGATGACGACGTGGCCGTCGAAGCCGGTGCGCGTGAGGTGCTCGAGGACCTCGGCGCAGGGCTGGTTGCCGCGGCCGGGGACGAGGTGTTCGTCCTTGGCGGAGCCCTTGCCGTCGGCCAGGTGGACGTGGCCGAGGCGGTCGCTCATGCGGTCGATCATGCCGAGGGCGTCGGTGCGCGAGGTCGCGGCGTGGCTGAGGTCGATCGTGAAGTGCCGGTAGTCGTCCTTGGTCACGTCCCAGTCGGGGGCGTACGCCTGCATCTCGCGGTCGCGGTAGCGCCAGGGGTACATGTTCTCGACGGCGAAGCGGACGTCCGTCTCGTTCGCCATCCGCCAGATGCCGTTGACGAAGTCCCGCGCGTACTGGCGCTGCCAGCGGAACGGGGGGTGCACCACGACGGTGGACGCGCCGAGCTTCTCGGCGGCGGCGCGGGCGCGCTGGAGCTTGACCCAGGGGTCGGTGGACCACACGCGCTGGGTGATGAGCAGGCACGGTGCGTGCACGGCGAGTATCGGCATGCGGTGGTAGTCGCTGAGCCTGCGCAGCGCCTCGATGTCCTGGCTGACCGGGTCCGTCCAGACCATCACCTCGACGCCGTCGTAACCGAGGCGCGCGGCGATCTCGAAGGCCGTCGCCGTCGACTCCGGGTAGACGGAAGCCGTCGACAGGGCGACCTTCGCGTCCGGGGTTCGGATCACGTCCCTGGGATTTGCCACGGGGGTCAGGGTACGGGGTGCCCGCTGGGCGGCGCGGGGTGCCTGATCGCCGTTGTGGTGAGCGCCATAGGTGGCGGGTGCGGGTGCGGGTGCGGGTGCGTTGTGGTCGTTCGCGCCGTTCCCCGCGTCCCTTTCGGGGCGCGTTATCCCTGGCCCATGTGGTCCAGGCGCCGCAGGATCACGCCCTCTCTGAGGGCCCACGGGCAGATTTCCAGGTTCTCCACGTGGAACAGGTCCATCGCGGCCTCGGCCACCAGGGCGCCGGCCAGGAGCTGGTTCGCGCGGCCCTCGGATACGCCGGGGAGTTCGGCGCGTTCGGCGCTGGTCATGGCGGCCAGGCGGGGCACCCAGGCCTCCAGGGAGGCGCGCTTCAGCTCGCGCTGCACGTAGAGGCCCTCGGCCGAGCGGGCGGCGCCGGCGATGCGGGCCAGCTGCCGGAAGGTCTTCGAGGTGGCGACCACGTGGTCGGGGGCGCCCAGGCGGCTGAACTCGCCGACCGTCCGGGCGATCTCCGTACGGACGTGGCGGCGCAGCGCCCTGACGTCGTCCGGGTGGGGCGGGTCGCCGGGAAGCCGGGCGGCGGTCAGCCGGCCCGCGCCGAGCGGCAGCGACACGGCGGCGTCGGGTTCCTCGTCGATGCCGAAGGCGATCTCCAGGGAGCCGCCGCCGATGTCGAGGACCAGCAGTCTGCCCGCGGACCAGCCGAACCAGCGGCGGGCGGCGAGGAAGGTGAGCCGGGCCTCCTCCGCGCCGGTGAGGACGGTCAGCTCGACGCCGGTGTCGTCCCGCACGCGCTCGAGGACGTCGTCGGCGTTGGTCGCCTCGCGCACGGCCGAGGTGGCGAACGGCAGGAGGTCCTCCACGCCCTTGTCCTCGGCGGCCTGGAGGGCCTCCCTGATGACCGCGACCAGCCGGTCGACGCCGTCGGGGCCGATCGCCCCGCCCTCGTCGAGGAGCTGGGCGAGGCGCAGTTCCACCTTGTGCGAGTGCGCGGGCAGCGGGCGGGCGCCGGGGTGCGCGTCCACCACCAGCAGATGCACCGTGTTCGAACCCACGTCGAGGACACCGAGTCTCATGTACGGAACGCTACTGCGGGCGGGTCCCACCGTGGTCCCGTCCTTGCGCTCCGGCGACTTACCCTGGACCCGTGCCAAAGACGAAAAAGGCGAAGGACGAAAAGTCGGCCAAGAAGGACAAGAAGCACATCGCGGGCGACGAGAAGGGGCTCGACTTCGCGCGCGCGTGGGTGGAGTTCCCGGATCCGGCGGACGACGAGCAGGTCTTCCGGTGCGACCTGACATGGCTGACCTCTCGTTGGAACTGCATCTTCGGCAGCGGCTGCCAGGGCATCCAGGCGGGCCGCGCGGACGACGGGTGCTGCTCGCTGGGCGCGCACTTCTCCGACGAGGACGACGAGCAGCGGGTCGCCGAGCATGTGGCGAGGCTCACGCCGGACATCTGGCAGCACCACGCCGAGGGCACGCGGAACGGCTGGATCTCCGAGGACGACGAGGGTTCCCGGCAGACCCGGCCCTTCCAGGGCTCCTGCATCTTCCAGAACCGGCCGGGCTTCTCCGGGGGCGCGGGCTGCTCGCTGCACATCCTGGCGCTGAAGGAGGGCCGGGAGCCGCTGGAGACCAAGCCGGACGTGTGCTGGCAGCTGCCGGTCCGGCGGACGTACGAGTGGATCGACCGGCCCGACGACACGCGCGTCCTCCAGGTGTCGATCGGTGAGTACGACCGGCGGGGGTGGGGTCCGGGCGGGCACGACCTGCACTGGTGGTGCACGTCGGCGACCTCGGCGCACGGCGCGGGCGAGCCCGTGTACGTGTCCTACCGGCCGGAGCTGATCGAGCTGATGGGCAAGGCGGGGTACGACCGGCTGGTCGAGCTGTGCGAGGAGCGGCTGGCCTCGCAACTGCCGTTGCTGGCGCCGCATCCGGCGGACCCGGCCCGCTGAGGGCGGGCACGGGGTCCCTGCCGGGGCCGGTCGCGGCGCTGGATCCGGGCCGGGACCGGTCGCGGCGCTGGATCCGGGCCGGGTGCGGGCCGCTTGCCGCGTGCCGGGGCCGGTTGCGCGGGTCCCGGTTGCGGGCTCCGTGCCGGTGTTACGAGCCGGACGGGCCCGGGGTGCCGCTGTCGGCGTCGCCCGGCGGGGGTGACGAGCCGTCCGGGCCGCCGGTCGGGGACGGGTCGCCGGTCGTCGGGTCCGGGTCGGGCGAGGTCGGCGGCGGGTCCTCGGTGGGCGTCGGGTCCGGATCGGCGGGCTGCGACGTGGAGGGGTCCGGGTCCGGGGTCTGGCCCGGGTGGGACGGGGACGTGGTGTCGTCGGGGGTGCCGGGGCGCGGGTCCGGGCGGGACGGGGTGGGCGCGGGGCCGTAGCCCTCGATGGTCACGACGGCGTCGGCGGGCGAGACGGCCACCCGTGCGCTCCAGTGGCCGGCCGGTTCGCGCAGGTGGTCGACGTACACCCGGACCGTCACGGACTCGCCGGGGCGCAGGGTGCCCGAGGACCGGCTCACGTAGAGCCAGGAGGCGTTGGGGGACACGGACCAGCGCACGGGGGCGTCGCCGGTCGCGGTCAGGGTGACCAGCGTGGTGTCGCCGTCGTGGCCGGCCGTCACCTTCAGGTGGCCGGTTCCCTTCTCTCCGGCGCCGGAGACACCGACCACCTCCACGGAGACGTCGGCCTCGCCGTTCTCGCCGAAACCGGCGCCGGGGGTGGTGCTCGCGTTGCCCGCGTTCTCGTAGCCGCCGTAGCCGCCGCCCGCCGACTCGCCCTCCAGGCCGTCCGGGTCCTGCGCCTCGCTGGCGCTGGCCGAGCGGCCCTCCTCGCCCTCGACGACGGGCGTGCCCCGGTAGGCCGCCCACAGGGCGAGCACCGGGGCCGCCACGACGGTGGCGACGACGGTGGTGGTGACGGCACGCGCGCGCAGACGGTCGCGGCGGGCCGCGCGATCCTTGGGATCCATCGGGAAGCCGCGCCGGTCGAAGCGGGGGGTGCTCCCCCGCGCGCGCGTGGTGTGGCCCGGGGGTCCGTGCAGGGCGGTGCGGGGGGCCTCCAGGACGGGCAGTTCGGCGGGGGTGACGCTGGTGCCGGGCCAGCGGCCGGGGATCGCGCGCTCGGCGGTACGGCGGCAGCGCGGGCAGTCGTCGACGTGCCGGACCAGCTCGCGGCGCAGGGCGCTGCTGAGGACGTAGCGGTTGTCGCCGGTGAGGCGGGACACGCCCGCGCAGGTGCCGGTCTCGACGACGGCCAGGGCGGCGCGGGTGCGTTCCACCTCGCAGGCGGCGGAGGCGAGCAGTTCGCGGGCGGCGGCGAGGTCCATGCCGAGGACGGCGGCGACCTCGTGGGGGGCCAGGTGGTGGCGCACGGCGAGTTCGAGTGCCTCGCGCTGCTCGGGGGTGGTGCCGGCGGCCTCCGGCCAGGCGAGGAGGGCGAGTTCGCTGCGGTGCCGCCGGGTGACCTCGTCGTTGGCGGCGGTGGCCGGCATGGTGGGGGACGTGGGTGTGGTGGGAGCGCTGGGGCGGCCTGCCGCGTGGCTGCCCGGACGTTTCTGCTTGGCCTCGGCCAGCTTGCGCAGGCACGCCCAGCGGGCCAGCGCGTACAGCCAGGCCCGGCGGTCGGCGGCGGACGGGGGGCCGCGGTGGCCACGGCGCTCGGCGAGCGCGAGGACCTCGGCCAGGGCGGTGGTCGCGGCGTCGTGGTCGCAGAGCACGGACAGGCAGTACGTGAACAGGCCGTCCAGATACGTGTCGTACGCGGCGTGTCGCGCGGGCGGACGCTGCGCCGGCGGCTGTGCCAGCGCCCTCGCCGCGGTGCGGTCACGCGCTTCCCGGTGCGCCCGGTGTGCGCCGGTCGTGCGGGTCGTGGTTTCCGTACTGCTCCTCATCACTCGGCGACCGTAGGGGGCTATGGGTGGCGCGAACTGGCGCGTTGGGCACTTTTAATCCGTACGGGTGAAACGATCCCTCATAAGGGGACAGGAACCTGCCCTTCCGTGGCCGGGGCGGGGTCGCCGTCGTCCGTTCGTGGTGCCGGATGCGGGTGCCTCCGGCGGTGGGGGTGCGGGGTGCCTGCGGCGCCGGTGCGGGTTCGGTGGGGGTGCGGGGTGCCTGCGGCGCCGGTGCGGGTTCGGTGGGGGTGCGCGTAGCGCCTTGGGTTCGGTGGGTGGGTCGGGGTCGGGCCGGGGGGTGTCCGTCCTCGGAACGGCGCGGAATCGGTCGGCCACAGACCTGACCGGCGCGGACGCGCCAACCGCTGCGGGCGGACACCCCCCGACCCGCCCCCTCCTCGCCGTACGCGGCTCTCCCCGCCGCCGTCGTCGTAGCTGCGGGCAGTCGTGCCGCTGGGGCGGCACGGGTGGGCGCAGCGGCACCCCGGCAGCGCCGGGCCGCGTCACCCACCCCCGCACCCACGCCGGGCACCCTGCGGGCGCCGGGCCCGCACCCGCGCCGGGTTCGTTGTCAGTGGGGGCGGTTACCGTTCGTGCATGGCTGCCCGTACGAAGTCCGCCAAGGAACGGCCGTCCTACCGCTGCACAGAGTGCGGCTGGCAGACGGCCAAGTGGCTCGGCCGCTGCCCCGAATGCCAGGCATGGGGCACGGTCGAGGAGTACGGTGCGCCCGCCGTGCGTACGACCACGCCGGGGCGCGTCACGACCTCCGCGGTGCCCATCGGCCAGGTGGACGGCCGGCAGGCGACCGCCCGCTCCACCGGCGTGCCCGAGCTGGACCGGGTGCTCGGCGGCGGGCTGGTGCCCGGGGCCGTGGTGCTCGTCGCGGGAGAGCCCGGCGTCGGCAAGTCCACGCTGCTCCTCGACGTCGCGGCCAAGTCCGCGAGCGACGAGCACCGGACGCTGTACGTCACCGGTGAGGAGTCGGCCAGCCAGGTGCGGCTGCGGGCCGACCGGATCCACGCCATCGACGACCATCTGTATCTCGCCGCCGAGACCGACCTCGCGGCCGTGC
The DNA here is from genome assembly GCF_000772045.1 of Streptomyces sp. CCM_MD2014. GTDB lineage: Bacteria > Actinomycetota > Actinomycetes > Streptomycetales > Streptomycetaceae > Streptomyces > Streptomyces salinarius. The sequence continues at coordinate 3,883,355 of NZ_CP009754.1, forward strand.
TCGGGCATCTGGACGCCGTCAAGCCGTCGCTGCTGATCCTGGACTCCGTACAGACCGTCGCCTCGCCCGAGATCGACGGCGCCCCGGGCGGCATGGCGCAGGTGCGGGAGGTGGCGGGGGCCCTGATCCGGGCTTCCAAGGAGCGCGGCATGTCCACGCTGCTGGTGGGCCACGTCACCAAGGACGGGGCCATCGCGGGGCCGCGGCTCCTTGAGCACCTCGTGGACGTCGTCCTGCATTTCGAGGGTGACCGGCATGCGCGGCTGAGGCTGGTGCGAGGCGTCAAGAACCGGTACGGGACGACGGACGAGGTCGGCTGTTTCGAGCTGCACGACGAAGGGATCACGGGGCTCGCCGATCCCAGCGGGCTGTTCCTCACGCGGCGGGCCGAGCCGGTGCCCGGTACCTGTCTGACCGTCACCCTGGAGGGCCGGCGGCCGCTGGTCGCCGAGGTGCAGGCGCTGACCGTCGACTCGCAGATTCCCTCGCCCCGGCGCACCACCTCGGGGCTCGAGACCTCGCGGGTGTCGATGATGCTGGCCGTGCTGGAGCAGCGCGGGCGCATCAGCGCCTTGGGCAAGAGGGACATCTACAGTGCGACCGTGGGCGGGGTGAAGCTCTCCGAGCCGGCCGCCGACCTCGCCGTCGCGCTCGCGCTGGCCAGCGCGGCCAGTGACACTCCGCTGCCCAAGAACCTCGTGGCGATCGGCGAGGTCGGGCTCGCCGGAGAGGTGAGACGGGTCACGGGGGTGCAGCGCAGGCTCTCCGAGGCGCACCGGCTGGGCTTCACGCACGCCCTGGTGCCGGCCGATCCGGGGAAGGTCCCTGACGGCATGAAGGTCCTGGAAGTCGCGGACATGGGGGACGCCCTGCGGGTGCTTCCGCGCTCGCGTCGCCGAGAGGCCCCACGGGAGGAGGGAGACCGCCGGTAGACTTTGCCCTGGTCTCGCCCGTCCGTACGACCGAATGTGCGACACGGGAGCGCCAGAAGAACCTGCGACCGGAGGAGTGCAGTGGCAGCCAACGACCGGGCAGCAGCTCCCGGAAAGTCCGGTGGGAGTGCCGGTGCCGATGGCCTGATGCGCGCCTCACTGAGCGCCGTGGCGCCCGGCACGTCCCTGCGCGACGGCCTGGAGCGGGTCCTGCGCGGCAACACGGGCGGTCTGATCGTGCTGGGCTCCGACAAGACCGTCGAGCAGATGTGCACGGGCGGTTTCGTGCTGGACGTCGAGTTCACCGCGACCCGGCTGCGCGAGCTGTGCAAGCTCGACGGCGGCATCGTGCTCTCGTCCGACCTGTCGAAGATCCTGCGGGCCGGGGTGCAGCTGCTTCCCGATCCGACCATCCCCACGGAGGAGACCGGCACGCGGCACCGCACGGCGGACCGGGTCAGCAAGCAGGTCGGGTTCCCCGTCGTGTCGGTGTCGCAGTCGATGCGGCTGATCGCGCTGTACGTGGACGGGCAGCGGCGGGTGCTGGAGGATTCGGCGGCGATCCTGTCGCGGGCCAATCAGGCGCTGGCGACGCTGGAGCGGTACAAGCTGCGCCTCGACGAGGTCGCGGGCACGCTGTCGGCGCTGGAGATCGAGGACCTGGTGACGGTGCGGGACGTCTCCGCGGTCGCGCAGCGGCTGGAGATGGTGCGCCGGATCGCCACCGAGATCGCCGAGTACGTGGTGGAGCTGGGGACGGACGGGCGGCTGCTCGCGCTGCAGTTGGACGAGCTGATCGCCGGGGTGGAGCCGGAGCGCGAGCTGGTGGTGCGGGACTACGTGCCCGAGCCGACCGCCAAGCGGTCCCGCACGGTCGACGAGGCGCTCGCCGAGCTGGACAAGCTCAGCCATGCGGAACTGCTGGAACTGTCCACGGTGGCCCGGGCGTTGGGTTACACCGGGTCGCCGGAGACGCTGGACTCGGCGGTGTCGCCGCGCGGCTTCCGGCTGCTGGCCAAGGTGCCGCGGCTGCCCGGCGCGATCATCGACCGGCTGGTGGAGCACTTCGGCGGCCTGCAGAAGCTGCTCGCCGCCAGTGTCGACGACCTGCAGACCGTGGACGGCGTCGGCGAGGCGCGGGCGCGCAGCGTGCGCGAGGGGCTGTCGCGGCTGGCGGAGTCGTCGATCCTGGAGCGCTACGTCTGAGTCCTCGGGCCCGCCCGTGATCAGTCGCTCTTGAGGACGAACGACGTGCGCACCTTCTCGAACCCGGCCGCCTTGGCCTCCACCAGGTAGGTGCCCGCCTTGGCCGAACCCGCGGGCGGCGTACCGCACTCGGGGGCGCTCGGCTTGCGGTCCCACTTCACGGTGTAGGTGATTCCGCTGCCGGCGGCCACCCGGTACCGCAGGCTGCCCTCGCCCTCGACGCAGTCGTCCGAGGCCCAGTAGGCGTCGTCACCGCTGGCCGGGGTGATCGTGAACACCGCGTGCTCCGGGCCGAGATCGACCTCGCAGTCGGTGCCGGAGGTGTTCCGCGCGGTCAGTTCGAAGGCCGGAGTCTGGCCGGGCGAGTAGCTGTTGCGGACGCTGCGCAGGCTCAACTTCACCGCGCCCGGCGTGCAGTCGGGCAGCGCCGACCCGGCCGGCAGCGCGTCACCCGCGCCGACGCCCGTCACCGCACCGCCGCCCGAGGCGCTTCCCGAACCGCCCGACCCGTCACCGCCGCCGGACTCACCGCCGCCGGACCCGGACCCGGCGCCCGGCCCGTCACCGCTTCCGGAACTCGCCCCGGAACCCGAGCCGTTGGAGTCCCCGCTCCCCGACTCGTCGCGTCCGCCGGGGGCCTGGCTGATCGCCGGGCCGGAACCCGAGGGGCCCGGAGTGATGGAGGGCGCCGGGTTCTTGCCGTCGGCCCCGGCCTTGCCGCCGTTGCCGCCGTCCCCGCCGCCGGAGACCACGATCCAGGCGATCAGTAGCGCCAACAGGGCGAAAAGAGACAGCAGTACGGCCCTCCGTCGCCAGTAGATGGAGGAGGGAAGCGGCCCGACCGGATTGCGCAGAGATCCCACGGCCCAAACTGTACGAGAGATCGGCGCGTTCCCTTGTCCCACCCGCCGTTCGGCTCGCATCTTTTACGGATCATCATTCCGACAGACCGGCCCGCCGGCCGCCACCGGGTGGCGGTGTTCCCGTGCGGAGGCCCTCACGTGGCAGGATCGGAGGGTCATGACTGCGCCCACGAAGCCCTCGCCAGGCGGACCCTCCGACCCCGCCGCGTCCGGTGTGCCGCTGCACGCCCCCGTCATCGACTGGTTCGACGAGCACGCCCGCGATCTGCCGTGGCGGCGTCCCGAGGCCGGTGCCTGGGGCGTGATGGTCAGCGAGTTCATGCTCCAGCAGACGCCGGTCAGCCGCGTCCTGCCCGTGTACGAGCAGTGGCTGGCCCGCTGGCCGCGCCCCGCCGACCTCGCCGCCGAGGCACCCGGCGAGGCCGTCCGCGCCTGGGGCCGCCTCGGCTACCCGCGCCGCGCCCTGCGCCTGCACGGCGCCGCCGCGGCCATAACGGAACGGCACGGCGGCGACGTACCCGCCGACCACGCCCAGCTGCTGGCGCTGCCCGGCATCGGCGAGTACACGGCCGCCGCGGTCGCCTCCTTCGCCTACGGCCAGCGGCACGCCGTACTGGACACCAACGTCCGCCGGGTCTTCGCCCGCGCGGTCACCGGCGTGCAGTACCCGCCGAACGCCACCACCGCCGCCGAGCGGAAGCTGGCGCGGGCGCTGCTGCCCGACGAGGAGGCGAGCGCCGCCCGCTGGGCCGCCGCGTCGATGGAGCTGGGCGCCCTGGTCTGCACGGCGAAGAACGAGGCGTGCCACCGCTGTCCGATCGCGGCCCGGTGCGCCTGGCGACTGGCCGGCAAGCCCGCGCACGACGGGCCGCCGCGGCGCGGCCAGACGTACGCGGGCACCGACCGGCAGGTGCGCGGGCGGCTGCTCGCGGTGCTGCGGGAGGCGACCGCGCCGGTGCCGCAGGCGGTCCTCGACCAGGTGTGGCAGGAACCGGTCCAGCGTGCCCGCGCCCTGGACGGCCTCGTGGCCGACGGTCTGGTGGAGCCGCTCGCGGACGGGCTGTACCGGCTGCCGCTGAGCTGACGTACGGCGGCGGTCGGCACCTTTGTGACGGCTCCCCCCGTCGGGCAAATCACCCCATGTCCCCATCAAGTGGGCTGTCGTTTTAACCGGTTCCTACTTCCGTTACACAACCGACGGACAGCCGAGGGTTTGCCGCAGGCTGCTTCGCACAGCGCCGTGACAACGCTTCCCTACCTTCGTTTGCGTGCCCGGAGGGGCACGGCAACGACCAAGGACCACAGGCAGTGGGCCGGCGGATGACCAACGCCGGGATACGGGGAATCGGAAGGCGGTTGACATGGGCGAGGTGCTCGAGTTCGAGGAGTACGTCCGCACCCGGCAGGACGCGCTGCTGCGCAGTGCCCGGCGTCTGGTCCCCGACCCCGTCGACGCCCAGGACCTGCTGCAGACGGCGCTGGCGCGGACGTACGGGCGCTGGGAGACGATCGAGGACAAGCGGCTCGCGGACGCCTACCTGCGCCGGGTGATGATCAACACCCGGACCGAGTGGTGGCGGGCGCGGAAGCTGGAGGAGGTGCCGACCGAGCAGCTCCCCGAGTCCCCCATGGACGACGCCACCGAGCAGCACGCGGACCGCGCCCTGCTGATGGACGTCCTCAAGGTGCTCGCCCCGAAGCAGCGCAGCGTCGTGGTGCTGCGACACTGGGAGCAGATGTCAACGGAGGAGACCGCCGCCGCCCTCGGCATGTCGGCGGGAACGGTCAAGAGCACGCTGCACCGGGCGCTCGCCCGGCTCCGGGAGGAGCTGGTCGCCCGCGATCTGGACGCACGGGCGCTGGAGCGTGAGGAGCGGGAGCGTTGCGCGGCCTGACCGACGGTCGGACACCCGGGGAGACCCGGAGGACATCCGGGGAGCCCCGGAGAACCACGCAGGCGGCGAGTACGGCGGTGGCCGTGTTCGTCGCCCTCGGCGTTTCCCTGTCCGGCTGCGGGACCGGCGGCACCGGCGCCCGGGACGAGGGGCCGGCCCACGCGGACGCGGTGGGCGGCGCCGCCTCCCCGTCCCCCGAGCCCGCGGCGAAGGCGTCGCCCTCGAAGGCCCCCGACCGCGTGGACGCGGTGCGGCTCGTCAAGGCCGACCCCAGGGTCTCCGCGGAGGTCAAGCGCGAGCTGAAGCCGTGCGTCGCCGACGAGTACCCCGTCGACGTGTCGTACGGCAAGCTGACCGGCGGCTCGGCGGAGGACGTCGTCGTCAACGTGCTGACGTGCGGTGACGCGGTGGGCGTGGGCAGTTACGTGTACCGCGAGGAGGACGGCGGGTACCAGAACGTCTTCAAGGCGGAGGCGCCTCCGGTCTACGCGGAGATAGACCGCGGCGACCTGGTGGTGACCAAGCAGGTGTACGACAAGGGGGACCCGGTGTCGAGTCCGTCCGGCGAGAACGTGATCACGTACCGCTGGGCGTCCAACCGGTTCACCGAGGAGTACCGCACCCACAACGACTACAGCAACTCCGCGGGGAACGCGCCCACTCCGGCTCCCGAGCCGGACGGCTGACCCGCCCGTCGCGCCGACCGACGCGAACCGATCGGACCGCTCGCACCGATGACCGGGTGAACGTGGTGCGCGGTCGGTGCACGGTCCGGCACCCCTGTTCGACCCGACCACACATGAGGACTGAGAGCACCGGGATGGCAGACCAGACCCACGTCCTGTTCGTCGAGGACGACGACGTCATCCGCGAGGCCACCCAGCTCGCCCTGGAGCGGGACGGCTTCGCGGTCACCGCGATGCCCGACGGACTCTCGGGCCTGGAGTCCTTCCGGGCCGACCGTCCCGACATCGCCCTCCTGGACGTCATGCTTCCCGGCCTCGACGGCGTCAGCCTGTGCCGCCGCATCCGGGACGAGTCGACGGTGCCGGTGATCATGCTGTCGGCGCGGGCGGACTCCATCGACGTGGTGCTCGGCCTGGAGGCCGGCGCCGACGACTACGTGACCAAGCCGTTCGACGGTGCCGTCCTGGTCGCCCGGATCCGGGCGGTGCTGCGCCGCTTCGGGCACGCCGGGGGCGACGGCCGGGCGGAGCCGGGCGGCGCCGGGACGGGGGGCGTGCTCACCTTCGGCGACCTGGAGGTGGACACCGACGGCATGGAGGTGCGCCGGGCCGGGCGGCCGGTGGCGCTCACCCCGACCGAGATGCGGCTGCTGCTGGAGTTCTCCTCGGCGCCGGGCACCGTGCTCTCGCGCGACAAGCTGCTGGAACGCGTGTGGGACTACGGCTGGGGCGGTGACACCCGGGTCGTCGACGTCCATGTGCAGCGGCTGCGCACCAAGGTCGGCCAGGACCGGATCGAGACGGTCCGCGGCTTCGGCTACAAGTTGAAGGCCTGAGCGGGGACAGAGGGATATGCGGGGGTTCTTCCGACGACGCCGGGCCGACTCGCCATCGGACCGGCCCTACGACCGCGCCGCGCCGGGCGGGCAGGCGGGGCCGGGCGAGCGCACGGCGCCGTCCGGACGGCCGGGCGGCCGTACACACGTCCTGAGCTCGGGCGGCGCCGACGAAGGCGACCCGCGTCCGCGGGGTTCCGGTGGGCTCCTCGCCGGGGGGCTCCGTGCCCGCGGTATCCGCACCGGGCTGCGCTGGAAGCTGAGCGCGGCCATCGCGCTGGTCGGCGCGCTGGTGGCGATCGTGCTGAGCCTGGTCGTGCACAACGCGGCCCGGGTGTCGATGCTCGACAACGCCCGCGACCTCGCCGACGACCGGGTCCTGATCGCCCAGCGCAACTACGAGCTGTCCGGGCGGCAGAACTTCCCCAACGCGCAGATCGACGACCCCGACCTGCCGCCGGAGCTGCGCCGCAAGGTCGAGGCGGGGCGGCGGGCCACGTACGTATCCGAGCAGGCGAACGGCGTGACGGACATCTGGGCGGCCGTGCCGCTCAAGGACGGGCACGTGATGTCGCTGCACTCCGGTTTCACCGACCGCAGCGCGGACATCCTCGGCGACCTGGACCAGGCCCTGGTCATCGGCTCGATCGCGGTCGTGCTGGGCGGCAGCGCGCTCGGTGTGCTCATCGGCGGTCAGCTCTCGCGCCGGCTGCGCAAGGCCGCGGCCGCCGCGAACCGGGTCGCGGGCGGCGAGGCGGACGTCCGGGTGCGGGACGCCATCGGCGGTGTCGTGCGGGACGAGACGGACGACGTCGCGCGTGCCGTGGACGCGATGGCGGACGCGTTGCAGCAGCGGATCGAGGCCGAGCGCCGGGTCACCGCGGACATCGCGCACGAGCTGCGCACCCCGGTGACCGGGCTGCTCACGGCCGCCGAGCTGCTGCCGCCGGGCCGGCCGACCGAGCTGGTCCTCGACCGGGCGAAGGCGATGCGCACGCTCGTCGAGGACGTCCTGGAGGTGGCCCGGCTCGACGGTGCCTCGGAGCGGGCAGAACTGCAGGACATCATGCTCGGCCACTTCGTCTCCCGACGGGTCGCCGCCAAGGACCCGTCCGTCGAGGTGCGGGTGATCCACGAGTCGGAGGTCACCACCGACCCGCGCCGCCTGGAGCGCGTGCTGTTCAACCTGCTCGCCAACGCCGCCCGGCACGGCCGCGCGCCGGTCGAGGTCAGCGTCGAGGGCCGGGTGATCCGGGTCCGCGACCACGGGCCGGGCTTCCCCGAGGACCTGCTGGCCGAGGGCCCGAGCCGGTTCCGCACCGGCAGCACGGACCGGGCGGGCCGCGGACACGGCCTCGGCCTGACCATCGCGGCCGGTCAGGCCCGGGTCCTGGGCGCCCGCCTCACCTTCCGCAACGTCCGCCCGGCCGGCGCCCCCGCGCACATACCGGCCGAGGGCGCGGTCGCCGTCCTGTGGCTCCCGGAACACGCGCCGACCAACACGGGGAGCTACCCGATGCTGCCGGACCGGGCCGACGGTGGCCCGTCTCCCTCAGGGAACAGGTCCCGGGAAGCCGCCCGGGGGGCGTCGTCCCGGAGGCGGTGACGCCGGGCCCGGCGATCAGAGCCGGTCGAGCGCGGCACGGACCCGGCGGAGCCCCTCCGCCCTCCAGCGGTCCCGGTCGGGCATCTGGTCGTCCCGGCGCCAGCGCCATGCGGAGAACAGCGCCCAGTTCAGCGCGCGGTACCGGTCCACCAGTGAGGGGTCCGCGCCCTCGTAGTGCTCCGCGACTCCTTCGGGCCCATGGGCGAGGTCGAACTCGACCGGACCGCGGCAGCACGTGGCGAGGTCGATGAAGAGCGGGCCCCTGCGTGTGTTCAGGAGGTTCCCGGGGTGCGGCTCCCCGTGCAGCAACTGGTCGCGTGCCCTGTCGGCGCTGGTCCGGGCGCTCAGACCGACCAGTGCGTCGTGGAGGAGTTCCCGGTCGGAGTCGGACAGCTCGGGCGACCGCTCCCGGTCGTCCACCCCGGCCAGTGCCACGGCCACCCGGTCGGTGAAGTGCGGTGCGTCGACGTCGATCCGGCGCAGGGCGGCATGGTGCCGCATGAACACGTCCGCGTAGTCGGCCGGCGTGATGTCCCGTCCCACCGGCTCGTAGTAGGTCCAGAGCGAGAGGGCGAAGGCGTCCCGCTCATGGACCCGGGGGGCGACCCGGGGGTCCAGCTCCCCCACCGGGGCCCCGACCCCGGCGAGCCGATGGGCGACCTCCACTTCGAACGCGGCCTCGGCCAGGTGCCGGGAGGGCGCGACCCGGGCCAGGACGTCGCACGGGAGCAGGCGCAGCGCGACGCGGTCCGAGTTGTGGACGACTCGCACGTCGTCCACCTCCAGGCCCAGCTCCGACGCGGTCGTCCGGGCGGTCTCCAGCGCGCGGCGCAGTACCGGTGGCTCCACACCGTCCCCTTCCGTGGGTCCGGTGCTCATGATCGGGGCGCGGGTCCGTCCCGGTCGAGCGGTTTTCGCTCCTAGCAGGCGAAGTCCCGGTCCATGTCGAGGCCGCCCTCGCGGGGCTGGGTGAAGGAGAACCAGTTCCCGGAGTCGTCGCGGAAGAGTGCCTCCGTGCCGTACGGGCGCTCCTGCGGCTCCTGGAGGAACTCGACGCCGCGGTCCTTGAGCTTCTTGTAGTCGCCGTGAATGTCGTCGGTGGTCAGGACACCGGCGCCGAGGGCTCCCTTGGCCACCAGCTTCCTGATCATCTCCGCGGACTCGGGGTCCATCGCGGGGCCGCTCGGGAGCATCAGCGTCAGCTCGACGTCGGGCTGGTTCGGGGAGCCGACGGTGAGCCAGCGCATGCCGCCCTCGCCCATGGTCATGTCGGTGCGGACTTCCAGGCCCAGCTTCTGGGTGTAGAACTCCTTGGCCCGGTCCTGGTCGAGGACCCAGACGGTCGAGATGGCGAGACCCTTGATCATGGCGTGCTCCTGTGTTTCCGCGGTTCCGCGGTGGTTTCCGCGTGCTCTGTCACGGTAGGCAGCGGCAGCGTCACTCCGCTTCTCCGGAATTGCGGTGCACCCCGCCCGCCCAGTGCATGACGTAACACCCCGGGATGAGGGCGGTGCCCCGGCCCACGTGCTTGGTCCGGTACTCGCTGGGGGTCAGACCGGTGCGGGCCTTGAACCGGGTGGAGAAGGTGCCCAGGCTGCTGAAGCCGACCAGGTGGCAGATCTCGGTGACGGTCAGGCCGGCGGTGCGCAGCATGTCCTCGGCGCGCTCGATGCGGCGGCGGGTGAGGTACTGGCCGGGTGTCTCGCCGTACGTCTCCTTGAAGGCGCGCAGGAAGTGATAGCGGGAGTACCCCGCGTGCGCGGCCACCGCGTCCAGATCGAGCGCCGGGTCGGCCCAGTCGCGGTCCATGGCGTCCTTCGCGAGCCGCAACTGCCGCAGCTTGTCCATACGCCGATGGTGGCACCCGGCACTGACACCGGCCCGACGCCGGACGTCACAGGGGCAGGGGGCGGGCCTCGACCAGGTTGGCCATGACGAGGGTGGAGCTGAGGCGCTGGACGCCGGGGAGGGAGGCCAGGCGGTCGTCGTAGAGGCGCCGGTAGGCCTCCAGGTCGCGGGTGACGACGCGCAGGAGGTAGTCGGGATCGCCGAAGAGCCGCTGGGCCTGCACGACGTGGGGGATCTCGGCGACGGCCTCCTCGAAGGCGGCGACCGTCTGGCGGTCCTCGTAGCGCATGGTGACGAAGACCAGCGCCTCGAAGCCCAGTCCGAGCGCGGGGGCGTTCAGGGTCGCGTGGTAGCCGGTGATCGCCCCGGAGCGTTCCAGGGCGCGCAGGCGCCGGTGACAGGGCGAGACGCTGAGGCGGACCCGCTCGGCGAGTTCCGTCAGGGTCTGCCGACCGTCCCTCTGCAGCTCGGCAAGGATCTTCCGGTCCACGTCGTCCATGGGGCAAATCTTTCCACGTACGGCAATGCAGCGGAGAATTCTTGAAAGCACCTTTCCGGCAGTCTTCCCTAATCTTCCCAGATGAGTCGGAAGAGTGTGAGGTGGAGACGGTGGAGATGGCCGGCGTCGGGGCGTTCTGGTCGGTGTCCTTCCTGCTGGTGCTCGTCCCCGGGGCGGACTGGGCCTACGCGATCACGGCGGGACTGCGTCACCGGTCGGTGCTGCCCGCGGTCGGCGGCATGCTCAGCGGATACGTCCTGCTGACCGCCGTGGTCGCCGCGGGTCTGGCGACGGCGGTCGCCGGTTCACCGACGGTGCTGACCGTGCTGACCGGCGCCGGGGCGGCGTATCTGATCTGGCTCGGCGCCACGACCCTGGCCCGCCCCGCGGCGCCCCGGGCCGAAGCGGGAGGCGAGGCGGACACGTCCGGCTCCTGGGTGGGGCGTGCGGTCCGTGGGCTGGGCATCAGCGGCCTCAACCCCAAGGCGCTGCTGCTGTTCCTCGCCCTGCTGCCGCAGTTCGCCGCGCGGGACGCGGACTGGCCCTTCGCCGCGCAGATCGCCGCCCTCGGCCTGGTGCACACGGCCAACTGCGCCGTGGTCTACACGGGCGTCGGCACCACCGCACGCCGGATCCTGGGCGCCCGCCCGGCCGTCGCCACGGCGGTGTCCCGCTTCTCGGGCGCGGCGATGATCCTCGTCGGCGCGCTGCTGCTGGTGGAACGGCTGGTCTAGCCCCGCCGGGATCGCCCACCACGGCAACGCGGCCTCGACGCCCGCCAGGACGACCGTGGCGACCGGGAGGGCCGCGGTTCCGGCGGCGCCGGTCAGCGCCGAGCGCCGACGTGATGCGGTCCTGCCGTTCCGGTCCCTGCTCATGCCCTGCGCCCTCCCTCGCACTCCCCCGGAGCCTCGCGGCCCAGCCTGTGCCGGACGAGGAAGGCCCCCGGGTGGCCGGAGCCGCCCGGAGGCCTGGTGAGGGGAAGGCGGCGGGCCGCCGCGGTGTCAGACCGCCTCGGTCACCGGCGTCTTCGCGGCGGCCGGGCCGCCGTCGCCGTCGGCCGGGGTCTCGGCGGCCTTCGGGCCGGCGCCCTTCAGCGGGACCTCCTTCACGAACACCGCCGCGACCAGGGCGAGGACCGCCACCGCGGAGCCGAGCAGGAACGCGCCGTGCGTGCCGGAGGACACCGCGTGCTGGTAGGCGTCACGGACCGCCGCCGGCAGGGCCTTCAGCGCCTCCGCGGTCAGGGTCGCCGACTGCTCCGTCGCCTTGGAGCCGCCCGCCGGCGCCCGCTCGGCCATGACGTCCTGCACCCGGTTGTTGAACAGCGCACCCATGATCGCGACGCCGAAGGAGGAGCCGAGGGTGCGGAAGAGGGTGGTGGAGGAGGACGCGACGCCCATGTCCTTCATCTCCACGCTGTTCTGCGCCACCAGCATGGTGATCTGCATCAGGCAGCCCATGCCGAGACCGACGACCGCCATGTACAGGCCGGACGTGAAGCGCGTGGTGTCGGTGTCCATGGTCGACAGCAGGAACAGGCCGACCGTCATCAGCGCGCCGCCCGCCACCGGGAAGATCTTGTAGCGGCCGGTGCTGGTGGTGACCCGGCCCGCGACCATCGACGTGACCAGCATCGCGCCCAGCATGGGCAGGAGCAGCAGGCCCGAGTTGGTGGCGGACGCGCCCTGCACCGACTGCTGGTACAGCGGCAGGAAGAGGGTGGCGCCGAACATCACGAACCCCACGATGAAACCGATGATCGACATCAGCGTGAAGTTGCGGCTGCGGAAGATGTGCAGCGGCAGGATGGGCTCCGCGGCCCTGGTCTGCCAGAACACGAACCCGATCAGCGCGGCGACGCCGATGCCGGTCAGCTCCATGATCCGCGCGGAGGTCCAGGCGTACTCGGTGCCGCCCCAGGTGGTGACGAGCACGATGGCGGTGATGCCGATGGTCAGCAGCGCCGCGCCCAGGTAGTCGATCCGGGCCTCGCTGCGCTTCTTCGGCAGGTGCAGCACGGCGCTGATCGCGATCAGCGCGATCACGCCGAGCGGGATGTTGATGTAGAAGGACCAGCGCCAGCCCCAGTTGTCGGTGATGGTGCCGCCGACCAGCGGTCCGCCGATCATCGAGAGCGCCATGACACCGGCGATCATGCCCTGGTACTTGCCGCGTTCCCGGGGCGGTATCAGGTCACCGATGATCGCCATGACGCCGACCATCAGACCGCCGGCGCCCAGACCCTGGATCGCGCGGAAGCCGATGAGCTGGCCCATGTCCTGGGCCATGCCGCTGAGCGCCGAGCCGGCCAGGAAGATCACGATCGACGTCATGAACGAGCCCTTGCGCCCGTACATGTCGCCGAGCTTGCCCCACAGCGGGGTGGCGGCCGCGGTGGCGAGAGTGTAGGCGGTGACGACCCAGGAGAGGTGCTCCAGGCCGCCCAGTTCGCCCACGATCGTCGGCATCGCGGTACCGATGATCATGTTGTCGAGCATCGCGAGCATCATCGCGATCATGAGGGCGAGCAGGACGACCCGCACGCTCCTCGGCTGTTTCACGGCACCGGCGTCGCCGGTCGCCGCCTCCGTCTTGTCCGCCATCTCTCCTACTCCCCCAGCTACCGCTGCGCCACTCTCACTTACTTGCCGCCCGGCAAGTTGTCTACACTGGGGAAAGGTAGGCGCGTAACTAGCCGGGCGTCAAGTAAGTTTTTCGGAAAGTGCGCGGGGCAGGAGGTGCGTAGGAGGATGGGCGGCACAATGAACGGCACCAAGCAGCAGCGACGCCGCGGGGACACCCGCCAGCGCATCCAGGACGTGGCGCTCGGACTCTTCGCGGAGCAGGGGTACGAGAAGACCTCCCTGCGCGAGATCGCCGAGCGTCTGGACGTGACCAAGGCCGCGCTCTACTACCACTTCAAGACCAAGGAAGAGATCCTCGTCAGCATCTTCGAGGATCTCTCCCGGCCGTTGGAGGACCTGATCGAGTGGGGGCGGGAGCAGCCGCACACCCTGGAGACGAAGCAGGAGATCGTCCGCCGCTACAGCGAGGCGCTGGCCGGCGCGGCGCCGCTGTTCCGCTTCATGCAGGAGAACCAGGCGACGGTGCGGGACCTGCGCATCGGCGAGCTGTTCAAGAACCGGATGTTCGGTCTGCGCGACATCCTCATGGACCCCGAGGCGGACCTGGTCGACCAGGTCCGCTGCATCAGCGCGCTGTTCACCCTGCACGCCGGGATGTTCGTGCTCCGGGACCTCGAAGGCGACCCCGAGGAACAGCGTGCTGCCGTTCTCGAGGTCGCCACCGATCTGATCACCCAGGCCCACCGGGGAGCCGAGGGAGCTCCGTCCCGCTCTTAGACGGTCACGCCCTTGGACTTCAGGAAGGCGACCGGGTCGACGGCCGAGCCGTAGTTCGGCGTCGTGCGGATCTCGAAGTGCAGGTGCGGACCGCTGGAGTTGCCGGTGTTGCCGGACTTGGCGATCGACTGGCCGGTCTTCACGACCTGGCCGATCTTCACGTTGATCTTGGACAGGTGCGCGTACTGGGAGTACGTGCCGTTGCCGTGCTTGATGACGATGGCGTTGCCGTAGGCGGGGCCGTCACCGGCGCCGTTGCCGCCGGCCTTGACGACGGTGCCGCCGTGGGCGGCGACCACGTTGGTGCCGATCGGCACGGCGAAGTCCTGGCCGCTGTGCTTGTGCGCCCACATGCCGCCGTTCTGGGCGAAGCTGGCGCTCAGCGTGTACTTCTTGACCGGGTCGACCCAGGAGGCGGCCTTCTTCTTGGTGGCCGTCTTCTTGGCGGTCGTGGTCTTTTTGGCGCTCGCGGCGGCCTTCTCGGCCTTCGCCGCCTTGGCCTGCGCCGCTGCCTGGGCCTCTACGGCGCTCGCGGCGGCAGTGGTGCTGGAGGCCGCCGTGGTGCCGGTGGCGGCCGCGACCCCGGCTCCCAGTGCGACCGAGGCTCCGAGGCCGGCGGCCATCACCGCGGCGCGGGTGCGGATGGTCGTACGGGAAGAACGGGACGTGACACGCGGGAACATTCGAACCTCATGGGGACGGGTGCAGAGGAATGCCCACCGGCGGGACGCACAAGGCGCTCACCGGGCGGGCTCAACCTTGGTAACCCGGGGACCCCGAACCGCACAAAGGTGTGACCTACGACCGTATTTAGTACTTCAGTCTGAAACTTCCCGACCCATACCAGAGCCGTCATTCTGGACAGAACCAGGTCAGAAACCCGGAAAACCCTCCTCCACCTGCTCCGGTATGTCCGTTTTCTTAGTTCTTGCGACTGCCACTATTCCCCGTAGTACAGGGCAATCGGCCTGTGCGGCACATCACCGGCGACCATGATCGAAGGGCCGGCGAATGTGACCGGGGCTACTCCCGTCCCCGGTTAACCCGCCCCCCTCGCAAGGGCGTTCACCAGGCTCGGAGCATGGCCGACGTCACAGCACTCGGGGCCCTGTGCGGACATCGGCCGACTTCCTGCGCGCGACCGGCCGGGCGGATGGCTACTGCTCAGTAACCCAATCGTTGCCGTCCGGCCACTTGCTGGGGCGAGCATGCACGCGACAACTTTGTGCCGTCAGGCATCCGCGCAGGCATGAGAGGACCCCACCCCCCATGACCGACCAGACCGGACAGACCAGACCTCTGTGGTGGCGTGCCGCGGGCACGGCCGCCGTCGTCGTGGCGGCGCTCACCGCGACGGTCACGCCGTCCGTCGCCGCCCCGGCCGAGACGCCGCCCGCGTCGGCGCCCGCGGCCGCCGCGGCCGACGTCGACTACGACACCTGGCAGCGCGACTGCCGGACCGTGATGGACGCGGCGCTGCCGTACCTGAAGGAGCGGATCGCCGACACCCGGCCCGGCGAGAAGCAGGCGATCGTCCTCGACATCGACAACACCTCCCTGGAGACCGACTTCGGCTTCAGTTACCCCCAGCCCGCCAACCGGCCGGTGCTGGAGGCCGCCCAGTACGCCCAGGAGCACGGCGTCGCCCTGTTCTTCGTGACCGCCCGCCCGGGCATCATCGAGGCGCCCACCGAGTGGAACCTCGCCCACGCCGGGTACGAGTCGTCCGGGCTGTACGTCCGCGGGTTTCTCGACCTGTTCAAGGACGTCGCCGTGTACAAGACCGAACAGCGCGCGGAGATCGAGTCGAAGGGCTACACGATCATCGCGAACATCGGCAACAGCGCCACCGACCTGTCGGGCGGCCACGCCGAGCGGACGTTCAAGCTCCCCGACTACGACGGCCAGTTGTCCTGACGGAGGTGCCCTGACGCCGGATAGGCTCCCGTGGACGACGACCGACCACGGGGGTGGCGCATGGAACCGGCGGTGCTCGGCGGGAAGTTGGCGTCCAGTCTGGTCGCCCCGCTGGTGAAGAAGCTGTTCGTGACGGGCGGCCCCGGTGCCGGGCTGGTCGACCGGCCGGTCCGGCTGGCCCGCCTGGTGTCCTTCCGGGGCGAGCAGCGCACGCTGGGCGCGAGGGAGGTGCGGGGGCTCGCCGGGCGGCTGGTCGGGGCGGCCCTGGACACAACCGGCGAGCCGCCCTTCCCGACGGACGAGGCGGAGGCCGTCGCCGACGCCCTGACGGCCCGTCTGCTGGCCCTCGGTGACCTGGACATGGACGACGTCCAGGCGGTGCGGCTCGGGCACCGGGAGCTGGCCGAGCAGCTGCGGCGCCGTACGCCGTCGGCCACCGGGGGCCTGTCCACCGACGCCCGCTACTTCCTCGACTCCGCGACCGAGTGGGCCTGCCTGCACATCCTGGAGTTCTTCACCCGGCGCTCGACCTTCGTGGCACGGACCCTGGTGGAGCAGACCCGCGGCCAGAGCGAACTGATCGCGAAGGTCGACGCGCTGATCGCCCGCGTCCCCCGCCCCGACGCCCGCGACACCGCCTTCGAACGCCGCTACCTCCCCTACGTCGCCGAGCGCCACAACCACCTCACCATCTACGGCCTCGACCTGCGCGACTCCCCCGACCGCTGGCCCCTCGAAGTCGCCTATCTGAGCCTGGAGGCGACCACCGACGCGGAACCCGGCCGGGACACGGCGACCGGCGAGAGCGCACCGGCCCGCACGGGGCGGATGCCCGCCGAAGCGGCGCTGGACAGGGAATCCCGTGTGCTGCTGCGCGGCGACGCGGGCTCCGGCAAGACGACCCTGGTCCAGTGGCTGGCGGTGACCGCGGCCCAGGAGGGCACGCGCGTCCCGTTCGTCCTCCCCCTGCGCACCCTGGTCCGTACCGGCCCGCTGCCCGCCCCGGCCGCCTTCCTCGGCGCGGTCGGCTGTCCCCTGACGCCGCCGGACGGCTGGGCGGAACGCGTCCTGGCCGACGGCCGCGCGCTGGTCCTGGTCGACGGCCTGGACGAGATTCCGCAGGCCGACCGTCACGCCACCCGGGACTGGCTGAGCGGCCTTCTCCACGCCTACCCCGGCAACCACTGGCTGCTGACCAGCCGCCCTACCGCCGTACGCGCCGACTGGCTCGCCCGGGAACGCTTCACGGAACTCTCCCTCGCGCCGATGGGCCGGGCGGAGGTCGCCACCTTCGTCCACCGCTGGCACGAGGCCGCCCGCTCCCCCGAGTACGAGCAGCGGCTGCTGGACTCCCTGCGCACCAAGCGCGACCTGGCCCGCCTCGTCACCAACCCGTTGATGTGCGGCCTGATCTGCGCCCTGCACCGCGAACGCCGCGGCTACCTGCCCACCGGCCGCAAGGAGCTGTACGACGCGGCCCTCACCATGCTCCTCGCCCGCCGGGACCGGGAACGGGGCACGGTCGCCGTGGACGGCCCGGAGCTGGGCGAGGAGGCACAGCTCGAACTGCTCCAGCGCCTCGCCTACGCCCTCGTCCTCAGCGGTCGGCAGGAGATGACGCTGGAGACGGCCGAGGGCATCGTGGACCGAGTCCTGCCCTCCCTCGGCCCGGCTTCCGGGCAGGGGGGCGCCCCCGAGGTGCTGCGGAACCTGCTGCTGCGCAGCGGCGTCCTGCGCCGCCCGGCCCAGGACGTCCTGGACTTCGTCCACCGCACCTTCCAGGACTACCTGGCAGCCCGCTACGCGGTCGAGGAGGGCCACCTCGGTGTCCTCGCCGGCCATGCCGAGGACACCGAGTGGGAGGACGTGATCCGCATGGCCGTGGCCCACGCCCGGCCACGCGAACGCGTCTCCCTGCTCAGGGAGCTGCTGGGCGGGAACGACCCGCGACTCACCCTGCTGGCCCTGGCCGCCCTGGAGCACGTCGCCGCCCTGGATCCGGAGGTACGGGCGGAGGTGGAGCAGCGGGCCGCCGAGCTGATCCCCCCGCGTACGGCCGAGGCCGCCCGGGTGCTGGCGGGCGCGGGGCCGCTGGTACTGGAACTGCTGCCGGGCCCGGAGGGACTGTCGGCCGAGGAGGCGCAGGGCGTCACGGTCACCGCCTCGATCCTCGGCGGCGAGGAACCCGACGGCGCCCTCGCCGTCCTCCGCCGGTTCCGGGACCACCCCGACCTGGACGTCCGCCGCCAGCTCGCGGGCACGTGGCACCGCTTCGACGCGGAGGAGTACGCGAGCGAGGTGCTGGACCACCTGGACCGGACGGAACTCATCCTCGACTGCAAGACACCCGAGCAGTTCGCGGCGCTCGCCGGAATGCGGCCGTGGCACAGGCTGACCGTCTCGGGGCGGTACTCCGCCGATTCGCTCGCCGCCCGGATCCCCGAGCCCTCGACGGTCACCGAGCTGACCATCGCCGACAACCCGCTGCTCACCGACCTGTCCGCCCTGCGCCGTTTCACCTCGTTGAAGCGGCTGGCGTACTACCGGTGCCCGAACGCGCACGGCCTGGACCGACTCGCGGGGGTCGGCCTGACCGAACTCGCCCTCGGTTCCGGCACCGACCTGACGGGGCTCCGGTCGCTCACGACCCTGACCCTCCTGTCTCTGGTCCAGGAACTGCCGGGAGCCGATCTCACCGAGGCGCTGCCCGCCGACGCCCCACTGGACTTCCTCTACCTGGGGGACGAGTGCACCGCGTCGACCGGGTTGCGGGGACTCGGGCAGTGGCGGACGTTGCGCATCCTCAGCCTCGGTGCGCTGACCACGGAGCTGACGGAGGACGACTGGCGGGAGGTCGCCGCCCTGCCCGCCCTCACCCACCTGTACCTGAACGCGGCGATCCTCCGTGAGGTGCCGGCCTCCGTCGGCCGGATGCCCGAGCTGCCGGGCGTCGAGGAGCTGGCGGTCGTCGGCCTGGAGGGCACCGAGCACCTGGCGGCGCTCGCGGCCCGGCTGCCGGAGGTGCACCGAGTGACCCTCATCAACCGCGTCGGCCACTCCCTCGCTCTGGCCGACTTCCGTCCCCTCTTCCCGGGCGCCGAGGTGGTCCTGGAGGAACACTGACCCGGCATGCGAAAGGGGGCCGGCCCGGGACCGAAGTCCCGGGCCGACCCCCTTTCAGGCTCACCCCGGAGGGCTACGCCTCCTTGCTCAGGTTCGGACCCGCGCCGCCACCGGCCGCCTGCTCGATCGGCGGGACGTCGGGGAGGGCCGACTTCTCCTCACCCCGGAAGGTGAAGGTCTTGGCGTCGCCCTCGCCCTCGGTGTCCACGACGACGATGTGGCCGGGACGCAGCTCGCCGAAGAGGATCTTCTCCGACAGCGTGTCCTCGACCTCGCGCTGGATCGTGCGGCGCAGCGGACGCGCGCCCAGCACCGGGTCGTAGCCCTTCTTGGACAGCAGCTCCTTGGCGGACTGGGAGAGCTCGATGCCCATGTCCCGGTCCTTGAGGCGCTCGTCCACCTTGTCGATCATCAGGTCGACGATCCGCAGGATGTCGTCCTGGCTGAGCTGCGGGAAGACGACCACGTCGTCGACACGGTTGAGGAACTCGGGCCGGAAGTGCTGCTTGAGCTCGTCCTGGACCTTGTTCTTCATGCGCTCGTAGTTGGTCTTCGTGTCACCCGCGGCGGCGAAGCCGAGGTTGAAGCCCTTGGAGATGTCCCGGGTGCCGAGGTTGGTCGTCATGATGATGACCGTGTTCTTGAAGTCCACGACCCGGCCCTGGGAGTCGGTCAGGCGACCGTCCTCCAGGATCTGCAGCAGGGAGTTGAAAATGTCCGGGTGGGCCTTCTCGACCTCGTCGAAGAGGACGACCGAGAACGGCTTGCGGCGGACCTTCTCCGTCAGCTGGCCGCCCTCCTCGTAGCCCACGTAGCCGGGGGGCGAACCGAAGAGGCGCGAGACCGTGTGCTTCTCGCTGAACTCCGACATGTCGAGGGAGATCAGCGCGTCCTCGTCGCCGAAGAGGAACTCGGCGAGCGCCTTGGACAGCTCGGTCTTACCGACACCGGACGGACCGGCGAAGATGAACGAGCCACCCGGACGCTTCGGGTCCTTCAGGCCGGCACGGGTGCGGCGGATCGCCTTGGACAGCGCCTTGACGGCGTCGACCTGCCCGATGACCCGCTTGTGGAGCTCGTCCTCCATGCGCAGCAGGCGGGACGACTCCTCCTCCGTGAGCTTGAAGACCGGGATGCCGGTGGCGGTCGCGAGGACCTCGGCGATCAGCTCGCCGTCGACCTCGGCGACGACGTCCATGTCGCCGGCCTTCCACTCCTTCTCGCGCTTGGCCTTGGCGGCCAGGAGCTGCTTCTCCTTGTCGCGCAGGGAGGCGGCCTTCTCGAAGTCCTGCGAGTCGATCGCGGACTCCTTGTCGCGCCGGACGCCGGCGATCTTCTCGTCGAACTCGCGGAGGTCCGGCGGCGCGGTCATCCGGCGGATGCGCATCCGGGAACCGGCCTCGTCGATCAGGTCGATCGCCTTGTCCGGCAGGAAGCGGTCCGAGATGTAGCGGTCGGCGAGCGTCGCCGCCTGGACCAGGGCCTCGTCCGTGATGGAGACGCGGTGGTGCGCCTCGTACCGGTCGCGCAGCCCCTTGAGGATCTCGATCGTGTGCGGCAGCGACGGCTCCGCGACCTGGATGGGCTGGAAGCGGCGCTCGAGGGCCGCGTCCTTCTCCAGGTGCTTGCGGTACTCGTCCAGCGTGGTCGCACCGATGGTCTGCAGCTCACCACGGGCCAGCATCGGCTTGAGGATGCTCGCGGCGTCGATGGCGCCCTCGGCGGCACCCGCACCGACCAGCGTGTGCAGCTCGTCGATGAACAGGATGATGTCGCCGCGGGTGCGGATCTCCTTGAGCACCTTCTTCAGGCGCTCCTCGAAGTCACCGCGGTAACGGGAGCCGGCGACCAGGGCGCCGAGGTCCAGGGTGTAGAGGTGCTTGTCCTTGAGGGTCTCGGGCACCTCGCCCTTGACGATGGCCTGCGCGAGGCCCTCGACGACGGCGGTCTTGCCGACGCCGGGCTCACCGATGAGCACCGGGTTGTTCTTCGTACGGCGGGACAGCACCTGCATGACCCGCTCGATCTCCTTCTCGCGCCCGATGACCGGGTCGAGCTTGGACTCACGAGCGGCCTGGGTGAGGTTCCGGCCGAACTGGTCGAGGACCAGGGACGTGGAAGGCGTGCCCTCCGCAGGACCGCCGGCGGTGGCGGTCTCCTTGCCCTGGTAGCCGGAGAGCAGCTGGATGACCTGCTGCCGCACCCGGTTGAGATCGGCGCCCAGCTTGACCAGGACCTGGGCGGCGACGCCCTCGCCCTCGCGGATCAGGCCGAGCAGGATGTGCTCCGTGCCGATGTAGTTGTGACCCAGCTGGAGGGCCTCGCGGAGCGACAGCTCCAGGACCTTCTTGGCACGGGGGGTGAAGGGGATGTGGCCGGACGGGGCCTGCTGGCCCTGGCCGATGATCTCCTCCACCTGCTGGCGGACCGCCTCGAGCGAAATCCCGAGGCTCTCAAGGGCCTTGGCGGCGACACCCTCACCCTCGTGGATCAGGCCCAGGAGGATGTGCTCGGTGCCGATGTAGTTGTGGTTGAGCATCCGGGCTTCTTCCTGAGCCAGGACGACAACCCGCCGCGCGCGGTCGGTGAACCTCTCGAACATCGTTAATCGCTCCTCAGAGCGGTCAGGCAGTGGGGGGAACTTCCCCTCCCTGTCCTTCCGCAGCTTAGTCCCGCAAGCGGGGACCGCTCATTCCAACTGCCGACACCGTCGATGGCCTCCTGACCCCTGACGCCGACATCTGCCACAACCCGATGGTGCGAGACGATGTTCCCGCAGGCCAGGCACTTACCCCACTCGCCAGTACGCCGATGGCGAACGCGAGACGGCCCGATCCGCAAGTCGCCCCCTCCCACTAGGGATGTCTTACCCGCGGGGACTGACAGTCCATGCCGCGCGCACCGGTTCCCTCCGCTATGGGCGAACAACCTTGCACCACCCCGCACCCCCGCACGCCCCCTCTTGCCACCCTTCTTCAGTACTCTGTGCGTCCGAATCGCCACCCAGCGTAACTTGAGGACTCTCCGGACGGTTGCACTTGGCATGGTTGGCGCCTCGCACCCGGTCCCCGTCGCTCCCGCGTCCCCCGTTGTGCCGGCGCCCCGCCGGCCCACCGGGAACGGCGGCTCGGCGTGGGAGCGGACGCGCCGGTGGTACGAGACCGCGCTCGGGTGGCCGACGGCACCCGGGGAGCCGGTGCGGTTGCGCACGGGCGTGCGCTTCGACGTCCTCGGCGTGCCGGCCGACGCGGGGTACGCGACGCTGGAGCGGCTGGACCGGATGGAGCGGCAGGACCGGATGGAGCGGCGGCACGGGATGGACCGGCGCCACGGGACGGACCGGCCGGTGTACGCCGGTCCGGCCGGACGGGCCGACGGGGGTTCGCCGACACCGGGGTTCCCGGTGGCCGTCCAGGGCGGGCGGATGCTGCTGCTCGTGGCGGCGGGTGCCGCGGAGGAGCTGCCCGGGCTGCTGGAATGGCTGGAGTGGGGTTCGCTGGCGCTCGGCCTGACGGCGCTCGGGGCGGGCGGCACCGTGGACGCGCCCCTTGCCCCGCCCGGCCCGGCCGGGCTGCCGCCGCGTCCCCCGGAGCGCGACGGCCTGCACGGGGCCGCCGTATGGCTGCGGCCCCCGGAGCCGGGGTGCGAGGTGGAGTCCTCGCTGCCGGCGCTGTCGGTCCCCGGACATACCGGGACCGCCCTCGATCTGGCCCGGCTGGTCCACACGCTGGCCACGCAGTGCCACCGCTCCCGGCTCACCGCGAGCGGCCCGCCGCGGGCACGGCCCGTGGCGCGGATCGGATGATCAGCCGTTGGCCTGCTCGTACGCCTCGCGGACCTTCGCGGGGACACGGCCGCGGTCGTTGACGTCCCAGCCGTTCTCCTTGGCCCAGGCGCGGATCGCCGCGGTGTCCTGGCTGCCGCCGGAAGCGGCGCGCGCCTTGCCGCGACCGCCCGAGGCGCGGCCCCCGGTACGACGGCCACCCTTCAGGTACGGGTCGAGAAGACTGCGGAGCTTGTCCGCGTTGGCGGTGGTGAGGTCGATCTCGTAGGTCTTGCCGTCCAGTGCGAACGTCACGGTCTCGTCTGCCTCGCCGCCGTCGAGGTCGTCGACAAGAAGGACCTGAACCTTCTGTGCCACCGGATTTCCTTTCATCGATAACTTGAGGGCCGGGGTCCGTCGGCGTCCGCCGTATCGCCGCCCCTTGTTATATGCAGTACTGCAGTACGCCGGAAAGCAAACCGCTTTTGCCGGAAAAACACAAACCCCCGGCGGAGACCGGTAGCCCGACTCCGGGCCGGAAACATGCGCGTTTCGGACATAGGGAACCCATGAAGGGCACGTCGGTGGAATAAACCTCGAAGGGCCGTGGCGTCCGGGGCTGCCCGGCGATCACAGATGCAGAAGCATCCGGCTGTTGCCCAAGGTGTTCGGTTTCACTCGTTCGAGACCCAGGAACTCCGCAACGCCCTCGTCATAGGAACGCAGCAGCTCCGCGTACACATCGGTGTCGACGGGTGTCTCCCCGATCTCCACGAAGCCGTGCTTGCCGAAGAAGTCCACTTCGAAGGTCAGACAGAAAACGCGGCGAACACCGAGCCAGCGGGCCGTGTCCAGCAACTTCTCCAGCAGCTTGTGGCCGACGCCGGCGCCCTTCAGACCGGGCTTCACCGCGAGAGTCCGCACTTCCGCGAGGTCTTCCCACATCACGTGCAGGGCACCGCAGCCGACCACCTCGGCGTTGTCGTCCCGTTCCGCGACCCAGAACTCCTGGATGCTCTCGTAAAGCGTCACCATCGCTTTGTCGAGCAGGATGCGGTCACGGACGTACGCGTCGAGCAGCCGGCGCACGTCCGGGACATCCCTGGTGCGGGCCCGCCGGACGCTGATGGCATTTGGCATGGGGGGACGCTATCGCTCGCCGCCGTCCGATGCCGCGCCGGGTCCCGGCGGCGGGGTTTCCCCTTCCGGCGCGGGCGTTTCTTCCCGGCCCCGTGCGGGGGTTTCCGGTGCCTGCGCGGGCGTTTCCGGTCCCTGCACGATGCGGATGGCGTCCCTGAGGGCGTGGCGCTGTTCCTCGCTCATCATGCCGAAGAAGGCGACGAGGGCCGCGGCGGGGTTGTCGCTCTGCGACCAGGCGTCGTTCATGAGGGCGGCGGCGTAGGCGGCGCGAGTGGAGACCGCCTCATATCGATAGGCGCGGCCTTCGGACTCGCGGCGCACCCAGCCCTTCTGATGGAGATTGTCCAAAACGGTCATCACGGTGGTGTACGCGATGGACCGTTCCTGTTGCAGGTCTTCCAGGACTTCCCGAACGGTCACGGGGCGGTTCCACTTCCACACCCTCGTCATGACCGCGTCTTCGAGTTCTCCCAATGGGCGAGGCACGCTTCGAACGATAGTGGGAGATCGGGACGACCGCGTGCCGGACGTGCGCTGTCGCGGGCGAACGCGCGCAAAAGGGGGCGTACGGCTCCGCGGAAGGGGTCCGAGAGGGATCCGGGAGCCGTACGCCGCCGTGTCGCGGTGGGTGTCCTCGTGCGTCGGTCAGGACTCGGGGTGCGGGGACGCCTGCCGGGCGCCCTCCGCACGGGCGAGGGCCGCGTCGACGACCGCGTCCTCCTTGGCCTTGTTGGCGCCGCCCTGGGTCTTCACGATCACCCGGATCAGGCCGATGAAGAAGACGGCCATGACGACCGGGGGCAGGAGCGCGGAGACGTAGTCCATGGATCCAGGGTAGCCAGGCGCCGTCAGCCGGCGGCGAGGTGGTGCCGCGAGCCCGGCGCGGGCGGGGCGGGCGGGGTGGCGGGCGGGGCGGGCTTGCGGCGCGGGAAGACCTCGCCGGGGGTGGGGACGGGGCGCTTGGGGGCGGCCGGGGCGGGGCCGGGGCGGGGGGCCGGCTTCGGGGCGGGCTTCTGCGCGGGGTCCTCACCGGGGCGGCGGCCGCCGGGCACGGCGTGGAGGCGGGTGCGGGTGCGGGTGCGCGCCGCGGGGAGTGTGGCCCTGGCCGGGGTGGACGCCGTGGCGGGCGCGCAGCGGGCCAGGAGTTCGGCCGCGGCGGGGTTGCCCCGCAGGGCGCCCAGGGCGGCGAGGTCGTCCGCCCCGGGGCGGTGACCGGCGTTCAGCGCCTCGTCCAGGAGCGCGAGGTAGCCGGTGGCGGTGCCGGGGAGAGCGGCGCGGTACCGGGCGAGGTCGGCCACGAGGAAGGCGCGGAACCTGGCGCCCTCCCGCATGGCCTCGTCGAGCGACTCTGCGAGGTGGAGGCAGTCCTGGGCCTCCTGGGCCGAGACCGGGCTGGGGTTCAGGGCGAGGGCGAGGGCTCGCCGGAGCACACGCAGCTCCTGAGCACCGAACGCCATGCCGCCGCGGGGTCCGTAGGGCGTGGGCATGCGGCGACGATACGCGCTAATCAGACAAACTCGGCATAGGGGGCACGCGTGTGGCGTGCGGGGCCACCCGGATGCGGGTGCCTCCGGCGGTGGCGCGGGTGCCTCCGGCGGTGGCGCGGGATGCCTGCGGCGCCTGTGCGGGTTCGGTGGGGGTGCGGGGTGCCTGCGGCGCCGGTGCGGGTTCGGTGGGGGTGCGGGTAGCGCCTTGGGTTCGGTGGGTGGGTCGGGGTCGGGCCGGGGGGTGTCCGTCCTCGGAACGGCGCGGAATCGGTCGGCCACAGACCTGACCGGCGCGGACGCGCCACCCGCTGCGGGCGGACACCCCCCGACCCGCCCCCTCCTCGCCGTACGCGGCTCCCGGACGCCCCACGCCGGCGCCCGGTCCCCGCCGTACGCGGCTTGCCGCCCCAGCTGCGGGCAGTCGTGCCGCTGGGGCGGCACGGGTGGGCGCAGCGGCACCCCGTCGGCGCCGGGCCGCGTCACCCACCCCCCGCCCGCACCCACGCCGGGTGACCGGGCAACGCCGGGCCGGTGGGCCCACCCCGCCCACACCCCTGCCGGGTGACCGGGCAACCCCGGGCCGGTGGGCCCGCCCCCGCCGGGTGACCGGGCAACCCCGGGCCGGGTGGGCCGTCCCGCGTCGGGGGCGAGGGGGGCACCTACATGCGGGACACGTTTCGTTCGTACACCAGTCGCAACCCCATCAGCGTCAGCCACGG
The DNA here is from genome assembly GCF_000772045.1 of Streptomyces sp. CCM_MD2014. GTDB lineage: Bacteria > Actinomycetota > Actinomycetes > Streptomycetales > Streptomycetaceae > Streptomyces > Streptomyces salinarius. Next base: position 3,909,240 of record NZ_CP009754.1, read on the forward strand.
CTCGTGCTCGTCGATGACCGACGACTCGCCCAGCACCATCGGTGCCAGTCCGCCCGTCGCGATGACGGTGACGTCGTCCGGGTCGTCGGCCAGCTCGCGGGCCATGCGGTTGACGACGCCGTCGACCTGGCCCGCGAAGCCGTAGACGATCCCGGACTGCATCGCCTCGACCGTGTTCTTGCCGATCACGCTCCGGGGCCGGGCCACCTCGATCTTGCGGAGCTGGGCGCCCTTCACGCCGAGTGCCTCGACCGAGATCTCGATGCCGGGGGCGATGACGCCGCCGATGTACTCCCCGCGCGCGCTCACCGCGTCGAACGTCGTCGCCGTGCCGAAGTCCACGACGATCGCCGGGCCGCCGTAGAGCTCGACGGCCGCGACCGCGTTGATGATGCGGTCGGCGCCGACCTCCTTGGGGTGGTCGGTGAGGATCGGGACGCCGGTCTTGACGCCCGGTTCGACCAGCACCGCGGGGACGTCGCCGTAGTAGCGGCGGGTGACCTCACGCAGTTCGTGCAGGACGGAGGGGACCGTCGCGCAGATGGCGATGCCGTCGATGCCGTCGCCCAGCTCGTCGCCCAGCAGCGGGTGCATGCCCATCAGGCCCTGGAGGAGGACCGCCAGTTCGTCGGCCGTGCGGCGCGAGTCCGTGGAGATGCGCCAGTGCTCGACGATGTCCTCGCCGTCGAAGAGGCCGAGGACGGTGTGCGTGTTGCCTACGTCGATCGTCAGCAGCATGGGTTCTACTCCGCCGCTCGCAGGTCCAGGCCGATGTCCAGGATCGGGGAGCTGTGGGTGAGCGCGCCCACCGCCAGGTAGTCGACGCCCGTGTCGGCGTACGCCTTGGCGTTGGTGAGGGTGAGGCGGCCCGAGGCCTCCAGCGCGGCGCGGCCGGCGACCAGGGTCACCGCCTCCGCGCACTCGTCGGGGGTGAAGTTGTCCAGCAGGATCAGGTCGGCGCCCGCGTCCACGACCTCGCGCAGCTGGTGCAGGGTGTCGACCTCGACCTCGATGGGCACGTCCGGGAAGCGTTCGCGCACGGCGTTGAAGGCCTCGGCGACGCCGCCCGCGGCGACCACGTGGTTGTCCTTGACCAGCGCCGCGTCCGAGAGGGACATGCGGTGGTTGACGCCGCTGCCGCAGCGGACCGCGAACTTCTCCAGGCTCCGCAGCCCGGGGGTGGTCTTGCGGGTGTCGCGGACCTTGGTCTTCGTGCCGTCCAGAACGTCCGCCCACGCGCGCGTGGCCGTCGCGATGCCCGACATGCGGCACAGCAGGTTCAGCGCGCTGCGTTCGGCGGTCAGGATGTCGCGGGTGCGGGTGGTGACGGAGAGGAGTTTCTGGCCCTCCCGCACCCGGTCGCCGTCCTCCACGTGGCGCTCCACCTCGAACTCGTCCGTGCAGACGATCGACAGGACCGCCTCGGCGACCCGGAGCCCCGCCACGACGCCCCCCTCGCGCGCGGTGAAGTCGGCCGTGGCCACGGCGTCCTCGGGGATGGTCGCGACGGTCGTCACGTCCACGCCGCCCGCCAGGTCCTCCTGGATGGCGACGTTCGCGATGTCCTCGACCTCGACGGGGTCGAGGCCGGAGTCCAGCAGGAGCGCGGCGAGGGACGGGTCGAGACCGCACTCCATGTAGGTGTCTTCTTCGGTGTCCGCGCCGCAGGCACAGCCGTCGCCGCAGCCTCCGGAGGAGGCGAGGGGGAGTTCGTTGGGGTCGGAGGGGTTCACTGTCACTGCTCCTGGGGACGGTGCGTCGGCTGGGCGCCGTGGACGGTCGGGGGGAATTCTGGCGTGTCCGTGGTGTGCACGGCGAGGGTGCGGTCCGGGTTCAGGCGTACGACGATGTGGCGGCGCCACGCCGCGTCGTCGCGCTCCGCGTGGTCCTCGCGCCAGTGGCAGCCGCGGGTCTCCTCGCGCCGGGCGGCCGCGGCGACCAGGACGCGGGCCACGCACAGGAGGTTGGTGGCCTCCCAGGTGTCGACGCCCGGTTCGGACGTCTTGCCGTGCTCGTGCAGCGCCTCGCGGGCCTCGGTGTGGAGGGCGTGCAGCCGGTCCGCCGCGCGGGTGAGGGAGTCGGCCGAGCGCAGGACTCCGGCGCCCTCCGCCATGATCCGCTGGATCGTGAGGCGGGTCTCGGGCGGGAGGAGGGGGTGCACCGGGTGGTCGGGGCGCGGGAGGGGGGCCGGTACGCGCGCGTGCAGGGTGCCGGCCGTGTGACCCGCCGCGATGTCGGCCGCGATGCGTTCGGCGTAGACCAGGCCCTCCAGGAGGGAGTTGGAGGCCAGGCGGTTGGCGCCGTGCACGCCGGTGCAGGCGACCTCGCCGCACGCGTACAGGCCGGGGACCGTCGTACGGCCGTGCGCGTCGGTGCGGACGCCGCCCGAGGCGTAGTGGGCGGCCGGCGCGACGGGGATCGGCTCGGTGACCGGGTCGATGCCGTGGGCCCGGCAGGCGGCGAGGATCGTGGGGAAGCGGTGCTCCCACATGTCGGCGCCGAAGTGGCGGGCGTCCAGGTACATGTGCTCGGCGCCCTGCTCCTGCATGCGGCGCGTGATGGCCTTGGCGACGATGTCGCGGGGGGCCAGTTCCGCGAGTTCGTGCTGCCCGAGCATGAAGCGCACGCCGTCCGCGTCCACCAGGTGGGCGCCCTCGCCGCGGACCGCCTCGGAGACCAGGGGCTGCTGGCCCTCGGCGTCCGGGCCCAGGAAGAGGACGGTGGGGTGGAACTGGACGAATTCGAGGTCGCTGACCTCGGCGCCCGCACGGAGGGCCAGGGCCACTCCGTCGCCCGTGGAGACGGAGGGGTTCGTGGTCGCCGAGAAGACCTGGCCCATGCCGCCGGTGGCGAGGACGACCGCGGGGGCGTGGACCGCCCCGACGCCGTCGTGCTGGCCCTCGCCCATGACGTGCAGGGTGACGCCGGCGGTGTGGCCGTCGGCGTCCGTGAGGAGGTCGAGGACGAGGGCGTTCTCGACGGTGCGCAGGCCACGCGCGCGTACCGCCTCGACCAGGGCGCGGGAGATCTCGGCGCCCGTCGCGTCGCCGCCCGCGTGGGCGATGCGGCGGCGGTGGTGGCCGCCCTCGCGGGTGAGGGCCAGGCCGCCCTCGGTGGACTCGTCGAAGTGCGCGCCGGTCGCGATGAGGCGGCGTACGGCACCGGGGCCCTCGGTGACCAGGGTGCGGACCGCCTCCCGGTCGCACAGGCCGACGCCGGCGACCAGGGTGTCGTCCAGGTGCTGCTCGGGGGTGTCGCCCTCGCCGAGGGCCGCGGCGACGCCGCCCTGGGCCCAGCGGGTGGAGCCGTCGTCCAGGCGCGCCTTGGTGACGACGACGGTCCGCAGGCCGGCGGCCTCGCAGCGCAGGGCCGCGGTGAGGCCCGCCACGCCGGAGCCGACGACCACCACGTCGGCGGCGACGGCCCAGCCGGGTGCAGGGGCGTGCAGTCGTATGCCTGTGCTGGTCACGAGGCGGCTCCGAGGGGTCCGAAGGTGAGGTGGACGTTGTCGATCAGGCGGGTCGCGCCGACCCGGGCCGCGACGGCGAGGACGGCCTCGCCGGTGTGGTCGTCGCCGATCTCGGTGAAGTCGGCGGGGTCGACCAGGGCGAGGTAGTCCAGTTCCAGGGGCGGGGTGGCGCGGGCGGCGTCGTCCAGGACCAGGCGGGCGGCGTCCCGGACGGCCGTGGCGCTGCCGGGGGCGGAGGTGGCGACGGCGTGGGCGTCGGCCGCCGCACGGGACTCGCCCAGGGCGCCCAGCGCCTCGGCGCGCGCCCGGGTGGCGGGTACTTCGCGGGCCCGCGCGCAGAGCGCCTCCTGGGCGGCGTGCCGGTCCTGACCGGCGAAGAGCGCCTGGGAGAGGGCGAGGGCGGTGCGGCGTTCCTCCGTCGAGAGGTAGCGGTTGCGGCTGGACAGGGCCAGGCCGTCCTCCTCGCGCACGGTGGGGACGCCGACGATCTCCACGCCGAAGTTCAGGTCGCGGACCATGCGGCGGATCAGCGCGAGCTGCTGGGCGTCCTTCTGGCCGTAGAGGGCGAGGTCGGGGCGGGTGAGGTGGAGCAGCTTGGCGACGACGGTGAGCATGCCGTCGAAGTGGCCGGGGCGGGAGGCACCCTCCAGGCGTTCCCCCATGGGGCCGGCGGTGATGCGCACCTGGGGTTCGCCGCCCGGGTAGACCTCGTCGACGGCGGGGGCGAAGACGGCGTCGGCGCCCGCCCGTCCGGCGATCTCCAGGTCGGAGTCCAGGGTGCGCGGGTAGCGGTCGAGGTCCTCGCCCGCGCCGAACTGGAGCGGGTTCACGAAGACCGTGACGACGACCTCGCCGTCGGGGCCCGCGAGGTCGCGCGCCGCGCGGATCAGGGTGGCGTGCCCCTCGTGCAGGGCGCCCATGGTCATCACGACGGCCCGGCGGCCGTGGCGTGCGCGCGCGTGCAGCTCGTCGGCGGTGCGCAGCAGGGCGGGCGGGGTGGGGGTCATCGGGCGCCTCCGTCGGTGCCTTCGGGGCCTTGAGTTCCGTCGGAGCCGGGGTGCTCGTCCGCGCCGGTGGCCCCGTCGGCGAGTACGCCGAGCAGGTCCTCGGCGAGTTCCGCCCTGAGCAGACCGTGGTCCAGGGCGCGGTCGGCGGTCGCGCGGGCCATCGCCACGTAACCGGCGACGGCCTGCGGGGCGTGTTCGCGCAGCTCCGTGATGTGCGCGGCGACCGTGCCCGCGTCCCCGCGCGCGACGGGGCCGGTGAGGGCCGCGTCGCCGGAGCGCAGGGCGTTGTCGAGGGAGGCGCCGAGAAGCGGGCCGAGCATCCGGTCGGGGGCCGTCACACCGGCCGTGCGCAGCAGCTCCATGGACTGGGCGACCAGGGTGATCAGGTGGTTGGAGCCCAGCGCGAGCGCCGCGTGATACAGCGGGCGCCGGTCCTCGGCGATCCACTCCGGCTCGCCGCCCATCTCGATGACCAGGGCCTCGGCCGCCAGCCGCAGCTCCTCGGGTGCGGTGACGCCGAAGGAGCAGCCGGCCAGACGCTGGACGTCCACCGGGGTGCCGGTGAAGGTCATCGCGGGGTGCAGGGCCAGCGGCAGGGCACCGGCCCGCAGCGCGGGGTCCAGGACCCGGGCGCCGTACCGCCCCGAGGTGTGCACGAGCAGCTGGCCCGGGCGCACCGCCCCGGTCTCCGCGAGCCCGGTCACCAGGCCGGGCAGGGCGTCGTCGGGGACCGTCAGCAGGACCAGCTCGGCGTGCTGGAGGACCTCGGCCGGCGTCATGAGCGGCACGTCGGGGAGGAGGGCGGCGGCTCGCCTGCGGGAGGCTTCGGAGACCCCCGAGACGGCTACCGGGCGGTGCCCGGCGAGCTGGAGGGACGCGGCCAGCGCGGGGCCCACCCGTCCGGCGCCGACAACGCCTACGGTGAGCCGCGCTGGGCGGTCCTTGGGGTCTGGCTGTGGGGTTGTGTTCACGCGACGGCGGCCTTCCCGTTCCAGTCCGCTCGGGGTACCGGACGATTTCTCGTCATGTTAACGCGATCGGTCCGGGCGACGTCCGGTTGTCCACAGGCTGTGGGTTTCCGCGCGATGCGGGGACACACCCCCGCGCACGCGTGTCGGAACCTGTGGGGAAACGGGGTGCCCGGCGGGCGGTCCGCGCGACATGATCGCGGCATGAGTGACACGGCAGAGCGAATCGAGCGGGCGGAACCGGACGAACCGGAGGAGCGGCGGAACGAACGCCGGCGGGAACGACGCGCGGCCGCCCTCCGCGGCGCGCGGCGCGTGCTCGCCCGCCCGGGCTTCATGACGTCCCTGCGGGAGCGCATCGCCCTGCTGGAGGGGGCCGGCGAGCTGTACGACCTCGACGAGCCCTCCGACATGTACGGCAACGGCGTCGTGACGGCCCTGGAGGAGCGGACCGCCGCCCTGCTCGGCACGGAGGCCGCCGCCTTCTTCCCGACCGGGACCATGGCCCAGCAGGTGGCCCTGCGCTGCTGGGCGGGCCGCACCGGCAACCCGGTCGTCGCCCTGCACGGGCTCGGCCACCCCGAGCGGCACGAGCGCAGCGCCTTCAGCCGGGTCGGCGGGCTGCGCCCGGTACGGCTGACCGACGCGCCCCGGCAGCCGACCGCCGACGAGGTGCGCGGCTTCGAGGAGCCGTTCGGGGCGCTCATGCTGGAGCTGCCGCTCAGGGAGGCCGGCTATCTGCTGCCCACCTGGGAGGAGCTCACCGAGCTCGTCGAGGCCGCCCGGGAGCGCGACGCGGTGGTGCACTTCGACGGGGCCCGCCTGTGGGAGTGCACCACCCACTTCGACCGCCCCCTGGCGGACATCGCGGGCCTGGCGGACAGCGTGTACGTCTCGTTCTACAAGTCCCTCCAGGGCTACGGCGGCGCCGCCCTGGCCGGTCCGCGGACCCTGGTCGAGGAGGCGAAGGCCTGGCGGCACCGGTACGGCGGCCAGGTGTTCCAGCAGTTCCCCACGGCGCTGTCCGCCCTGGCGGGCCTGGAGCGCGAGCTGCCCCGGCTGCCCGCGTACGTGGCCCACGCGCGCGTGGTGGCCGCCGCGCTGCGCGAGGGCCTCGCGGCGGCCGGGCTGCCGTGGGCGCGGGTGCACCCCGAGGTGCCGCACACGCACGAGTTCCAGGTCTGGCTGCCGTACGACGCGGAGATCGCGGGCGAGGCCGCGCTGCGGCAGGCCGAGGAGAGCGGGACCATGCTGTTCTCCCACCCCTGGGACCCGGCCGGCCCCGGCATCGCCCTGACCGAGGTCTCGGTGGGCGAGCCGGGCCTGGAGTGGACGGCCGACGACGTACGGGCGGCGGTCGCCGACTTCACGGCCCGGCTGAAGGGCTGACGGCCCGGCGGCGGCATCGGCCCGGCGGGCCGCCCCGGTCGTATGCCGGGTGTCAGCCCAGGGCGCGCGGCCACAGGGACCACCACCGGCGCAGGGCGCGCCGCAGACGGCCGTGCGCGGGGCGGCCGGCGAGCACGGCGCGGAACCGCCGGCGGTCGTGCCACTCGCGCACGGCCTGCCAGTCGTGTGCGCCGGGCGCGGGCGGCGCGGGCTCGCCGAGCTGCCGGGCACGGTGGATGTCGAGGAGGTACTGCTGCGTGATGCTCATGGCGGACGCCTTCTCAAGGAGACACGAAGGTGGACGTGGGGGGTGGGGTACGGGCTCCGCGGCTGCCCCGGTGCCCCCAGGCTGCTCCGGCCGGCGCCCCGCGGTCGCGCCGATTGACGGCGGCGGTCAATCGGCGGCGGTGTTGTCGGTGGCGGCGTGCACCATGGGGGCATGAGCGTGCGCATCGACATCGCGGGGCTGCGGCCGGAGAGGATCGCCGTCGTGCCCTCCCCCCTGGCCGAGCTGGGCATGGCGCTGCACGCGCTCTCCGAGCCGGGGCACCACCCGGGGCTGCAGGGCTGGGCGACGGGTGTGACCGCCCGGCTCGACTCGCACCTGGCCGACCGGATGTGCGAGGCCGACTTCCTGTGGCGGACGACCTTCTCGGACCTGTTCATGCCGTTCGCCGGAGTGCCGGGCCGCAGCACCCTGCCCGGCGCCGCCCTCGCCGACGACCTGGACCTGCTCGACAAGCTGTCCGACGAGCAGTTCGTCGACGCGGCCCTGGAGTTCACCTGCGCGCTGCCCTACAGCACCGCCGGGGCCTCGGCGCTCGACGACGCCGAGGTGCGCCGGCGCGCTCTGGACCTGGCCGCCGCGCGGGGACCGCAGCAGCTGCGCTTCAGCGAGCGGCTGCTGGCCGACCCCCCGCGGATCCGGGACTGGCTGCGGCAGTTCGCGCGCGACTGCGACGAGGCGTTCTTCGCCGAGACCTGGTCCCGGGTGCGCCACCAGCTCGCGGCGGACGCCCGGCACAAGACGGACCTGCTGCGCCACAAGGGCCTCGCCGAGGCGCTGGCCGCGGTGTCCCCGGCGGTGACCCTGGACGAGGACGCCGCCCGGATCACCGTCGACAAGCTGGGCGACGGCCGCTCCGCGACCGCGGACGGCGGCCTGCTGCTCGTCCCGACCAGCCTGGGCTGGCCGCACCTGATGGTCCTGCACCGGCACGCCTGGCAGCCGGTGCTGCACTACCCGGTCGGCTCCCCCGAGCTCGCGTCACCGCCCTCGGTCGAGCAGCTCACGATGCGGATGTCGGCCCTGTCCCACCCCGTGCGGATGCGGATCTGCCGGTATCTGGCCCGCAGCGCGTACACCACGGGCGAGCTGGCCCAGGTGCACGGCATGACGGCCCCCGAGATATCCCGGCACCTGGGCGTGCTGAAGAAGGCCGGACTGATCACCACCCGCCGGCGCGGCAGGTACGTCCTGCACCAGCTGGACGTCGCCGTCGTGGCCCGGCTGGGCAGCGACTTCCTGGAGGGGACCCTGCGCTGAGCCCGCGGCGGGTCGCGCCGTCCCGGCCGTCGCGAGGCAGACCGGTCCGGCCGGTCAGTCGACCCGGACGTGCCGGAGCCCGACCCGCGCCTGCCGCAACCGGGTGCGGAGCGCGCCCTCGCGGTTGGGCTTCAGGGTGAGCCCCGCGAGGACGGCTATGCGGTCGGCGGTCTTGGGGACGGTCGTGCGGTCGGTCCACAGGTGCTCGGCGAACTCCGGCTCGGCCAGCCGCTCCAGACAGTGGTCGAGCTGCCGTACGGCCCAGCTGTCCCCGCGCGGTCCGGCGCCCTTCCCGGACACGTACCGCAGGGCGTGGCCGAGGCCGCGCTCGCGCAGCCGCCGCAGGACGGTCTCGCGTTCGGCGAGGAGCGTGAAGTGGTGGACGTCGTGGCCCAGTTCGCGCAGCCGTCCGACGGTCTCGGCGAAGTACCCGGAATCGGTGACCGTCATGGGCGCGATCACCACGCCGTCGTGCTTGGTGAGGGCCAGGTCCAGCACCTCCACGACGCCCTGCCGCCAGGCCGCCAACTCCTGGAAGTCGCCCCGCAGCTCGGGCGGCAGCATGCGGCGCAGGCCGAAGCCGACGTGCTCCGGGTCGCAGACGACGCTGCCGGACAGCCGGCGCCGTATCTCGTACGCGGTCTGTGTTTTTCCGCCCCCGAAGGGCCCGTTGATCCACAGGAGCATGCGCAGACCCTACCGACGCGAGGCTGTCCGCACAGGCCGTCAGCCGTGTCCGCCGCCGGCCCGCACCAGCCCGGTCTCGTAGGCCAGGACCACCACCTGCACGCGGTCGCGCAGGCCGAGCTTGGTCAGGATGCGGCCCACGTGCGTCTTCACGGTCGCCTCCGACAGCACGAGCCGCGCCGCGATCTCGCCGTTGGACATGCCCTGCGCCACCAGCACCATCACCTCGCGCTCCCGCTCGGTGAGCCGCTGCAGTTCCTTCTGCCGGGGCTCCTGTCCGGTGGCCGGCAGCATCGGAGCGAACCGGTCCAGGAGCCGCCGGGTGGTGGAGGGGGCGACCACCGCGTCGCCGCTGTGCACGGAGCGGATCGCGGCGAGCAGCTCGCCGGGCGGCACGTCCTTGAGCATGAAGCCGGAGGCGCCCGCCTTCAGCGCCGAGAACGCGTACTCGTCGAGGTCGAAGGTGGTCAGGATCAGCACCTTCGGCGCGCTCGGGTCCACGCAGATCCGGCTGGTGGTCTCCACTCCGTCGAGCTTGGGCATGCGGACGTCCATCAGGACGACGTCCACGGCGGTCGAGCGGAGCACCTGGAGAGCCTCGACGCCGTCGCCCGCCTCCGCGACGACCTCCATGTCCGGCTGGGCCGCCAGGACCATCCGGAACCCGGTGCGCAGCAGCACCTGGTCGTCGACGAGCATCACGCGGATCGCCATCGGGCCTCTTCTTCCTTCGCCTTACCGGTGTCGTGCCTTACCGGTGTCGTGCCTTACCGGTGTCGTGCCTTACAGGTGTCAACGCCGTACACGCGTACGGGCGCGGTGGTCAGTGCGCGGGCTTCAGCGGCAGCAGCGCGCTGATGCGGAATCCTCCGCCGGGGCGCGGGCCGGCGTCCAGGGTTCCGCCGACCATGCCGATCCGCTCCCGCATGCCGATCAGGCCGTGGCCCTGCCCGTCGAAACCGCCCTCCTCGTACAGCTCGTGCGGGGCGCCCTTGCCGTCGTCCTCGATCAGCAGACCGAGACCGTCGTCGAAGTAGACCAGGCGGACGCTCGCGCCCGCGTTCTCCCCGCCGTGCTTGCGGGTGTTGGTCAGCGCCTCCTGCACGATGCGGTACGCGGTCAGCTCCACGCCGCTGGGCAGCTGCCTGGGGGTGCCCTCGACCTTGAAGTCGACGGGCAGCCCCGAGCTGCGGCACTGCTCGACGAGGTCCTCGATCTGCTGGACGTCGGGCTGCGGGACGTACTCCCCGGCCTCCTTGTGCTCACCGGTGCGCAGCACGCCGAGCAGGCGGCGCATCTCCGCGAGCGCCTGCCGGCCGGTGGAGGAGATGGTCTCCAGGGCCTTCTTCGCCTGGTCGGGGGCGGCGTCCAGGACGTAGGCGGCGCCGTCGGCCTGCACCACCATCACGGAGACGTTGTGGGCGACGACGTCGTGCAGCTCGCGCGCGATCCGGGCGCGTTCGGCGGCGACCGCGACCTTGGCCTGCGCCTCGCGCTCCTTCTCCAGCCGGGTCGCCCGCTCCTCCAGCTGCGCGAAGTAGGCGCGCCGGGTGCGGACGGAGTCGCCCAGCACCCAGGCGAGGGCGAAGGGGACCGCCTGGAAGACCGTCACGGCGATGGTGGTCCCCATGCCCAGTTCGCTGTCGGACCAGCGCAGCTGGGCGAGGGGCGCCGCGCACAGGCCGGTGGCCAGAGCGGTCCGGGAGGCCCAGCGGGCGCCGGTCGCCGCCACGGTGTAGATGATCACCAGGAAGGCGAAGTCGGCGGGCATCGTCGAGACGTCGAGTGCGAGCTGCCCCACGCCCAGGGCGACGGCCAGCAGCAGCATCCACTCCGGCTTCCGCTGGCGCAGCGCGATCACGACGCTGAGCAGCACCACGAAGGGGACGATCAGCGCCGGACTGTCCGTCCCGTCCGCCCGCGTCCCCGGGTTCGCCGCAGAGACCAGGGAGATTCCGAGCACGACGAGGGCCCAGAAGGAGTCGACACCTGTCGGGTGTCTGCGGAGGAAGTCGTAGAGGCGCTGCACGTAACCCAGCGTAGGGAAGCGGAATAGGTGCAGGGGTCAACCGGAGGGTCGATCCGCATACCCCGCGCATACTCCGCAAGGTGGAGGCTCCGCTCTGGTGTGCCCCTAGCCTGGGTCTGTGACACCAGGAACCACAGGGCTCAGTGGGGCTGAGGAGACGCAGGAGGAGTGGCGGGGCTGGCGGCAGGCCATGCGGGACGCCCTGTACGGACCGGAGGGCTTCTACCGGACGAGGCCCGAGGGACCGGCCGGGCACTTCCGGACGTCCGTGCACGCCTCACCGCTGTTCGCGGGCGCCGTGGCCCGGCTGCTGTGCCGGGTCGACGCGGCCCTGGGGCACCCCGACCCGCTGGACTTCGTGGACATGGCGGCCGGGCGGGGCGAGCTGGTCACCGGGGTCCTCGCGGCCCTTCCCGCCGAGACGGCCGCCCGCACGCGCGCGTACGCCGTCGAGGTCGCCGCCCGCCCCGAAGGCCTCGACCGGCGGGTCCGGTGGCTCGCGGAGCCGCCGGCCGGCGTCACCGGGCTGCTGTTCGCCAACGAGTGGCTGGACAACGTGCCGGTGGAGGTGGCCGAGGTGGACGCCGCGGGCGTGGCACGGCGGGTGCTCGTCCGCGCCGACGGGGCCGAACGGCTCGGGGAGCCGGTGGCGGGGGCGGAGGCCGCGTGGCTCGCCCGGTGGTGGCCGCCGGCCGGCGGGGAGGGGCGGCGGGCGGAGATCGGGCTCCCCCGGGACGAGGCCTGGGCGTCCGCCGTGGCGACGCTGGACGCCGGGCTCGCGGTGGCCGCCGACTACGCGCACACCGCGGCCGCCCGCCCGCCCTTCGGGACGCTCACGGGCTTCCGGGAGGGGCGGGAGACGGAGCCGGTGCCGGACGGGTCGTGCGACATCACCGCCCACGTGGCGCTGGACGCGTGCGCCGCAGCCCACGCCGCGAGGTGCGCTCCGGAGCACGCGCCCCCGGATGCGCTCCTGCGCCCCCAGCGCGAGGCTCTCCACGCTCTCGGCGTCACCGGCGCGCGCCCCCCGCTCGCGCTGGCCTCCACCGACCCGGCGGCGTACGTACGCGCCCTCGCGAGCGCCTCCCAGGCCGCCGAGCTGACCGCGCCGGGCGGGCTGGGCGACTTCCTGTGGCTGCTCCAGCCGGTGGGCGCGGTGGACGCCGCCGCGCTACTTGTCGATGTCGCCGACCACGAAGAACAGTGATCCCAGGATCGCCACCATGTCCGCGACCAGCGTCCCGGGCAGCAGGTCCGCCAGCGCCTGGATGTTGTTGTACGAGGCCGAGCGCAGCTTCAGCCGGTACGGGGTCTTCTCGCCCTTGCTGACCAGGTAGTAGCCGTTGATGCCGAGCGGGTTCTCGGTCCAGGCGTAGGTGTGGCCCTCGGGCGCCTTCAGCACCTTCGGGAGCCGCTGGTTGACCGGCCCCGGCGCGAGCTCGGCCAGGCGGTCCAGGCAGGCGTCGGCGAGGTCGAGGGCGTTGTGCGTCTGCTCCAGGAGGCACTCGAAGCGGGCCAGGCAGTCGCCCTCGGTGCGCGTGACGACCTTGAGCGTGTCCTGGAGCTCGCCGTAGGCGAGGTACGGCTCGTCGCGGCGCAGGTCGAAGTCGACGCCGGAGGCGCGGGCGATGGGCCCGCTGACGCCGTAGGCGTGCACGGCCTCCGGGGAAAGGGCACCGACGCCTCGGGTGCGCCCCCGGAAGATCTCGTTGCCGAGCACCAGGTCGTCGAAGACGTCCATGCGCGAGCGCACGGCGGCGACGGCGGCACGCGCGCGCGTGGACCAGCCCGCGGGAAGGTCCTCCTTGAGGCCGCCGACGCGGTTGAACATGTAGTGCATGCGCCCGCCGGAGACCTCCTCCATCACGTTCTGGAGGACCTCGCGCTCCCGGAAGGCGTAGAACACCGGGGTGATGCCGCCCAGCTCGAGCGGGTACGACCCGAGGAACATCAGGTGGTTGAGCACCCGGTTCAGCTCGGCGAGCAGCGTGCGCGTCCACACCGCGCGCGTGGGGACCTCCATGCCGAGCATCCGCTCGACGGCGAGGACGACGCCCAGCTCGTTGGAGAACGCCGACAGCCAGTCGTGACGGTTGGCGAGCATGATGATCTGACGGTAGTCACGGGCCTCGAACAGCTTCTCCGCGCCGCGGTGCATGTAGCCGATCACCGGCTCGGCGCTGGTGATGCGCTCGCCGTCCAGAACCAGTCTGAGCCGCAGCACGCCGTGGGTGGACGGGTGCTGCGGGCCGATGTTGAGCACCATGTCGGTGCTCTCCGCGGCGCCGCCGATTCCGACCGTGGTCTCCGTCGTAGGAGTCATGAACACAGTCTCCCCTACGTACGCTGGCCCCATGGAGACGGGGAGCCCGGACGACACGGGCACGGCGGGGGCGACCGAGGCGGCTGCTCCGCGGGAGGCGGCGGGCCCGTCGGGCCCGGCGCGGCGGGAACCGGTGTGGACCGGCCTGCCGCCGGGGCTGCTGCGCATGCGGCGGCTGTTGCTGGTGGTGTGGCTGGGCCTGCTGGCGGTTGCCGCGGGCCTGCTGCCCGCGCTGTTCCTGGAGCCCGTCTGGGCCGCCCTGGCGTTCCTGCCGCTGGCCCTGCTGGGCTGGGGCTGGGTGATGCTGGAGCGCAACTGGCGCTCCTGGCGGTACGCCGAGCGCGCCGACGACCTGCTGATCAGCCGGGGCGTGCTGTGGCGGGAGGAGACCGTCGTCCCGTACGGACGGATGCAGCTGGTCGAGGTGACCTCCGGCCCGGTCGAGCGGCACTTCGGCCTGGCCAGCGTGCAGCTGCACACGGCGGCCGCCGCGACCGACGCGACCATCCCCGGCCTCGACCCGGCCGAGGCGGAACGCCTGCGCGACCGCCTCACCGAGCTGGGCGAGGCCCGATCGGCGGGACTGTGAGCGGGCCCGGGTCCGAGGAGGGCACGACCGGGGGCGGTACGACGGGCCACGCGCCCGGGGCGACCGGACCGGCCGACCGGGCCCGCACCCCGGACGGCCACGCACCGAACGGCGCCCCGCGGCAACCGGGGCGGACCACGTCCGGTACCCCGGACCACGCCCCGGAGCCGGCCGGCCCCGCGGCGGACAGCGCGCCCGGCACCTCAGGGACCGACCGCGCCGTCGAGCGGCGACTGCACCCCGTCACGCCCCTGCGGCGGGCGTGGGCGCCGGTCGCGGTGCTCGTCGGGTGGGCCGTGCACGATCCCGACCAGGCGCAGCGCCAGCTGACCCGGCTGACGACGACCCACCTGCTGATCGGCCTGGCGGTACTGATCCCGGCCGCCGCCCTGTACGGCTTCCTCACCTGGTGGTTCACCCACTACGCGGTGACCGACACGGAGCTGCGGATCCGTACCGGACTGCTGTTCCGCCGCACCGCGCACATCCGCCTGGAACGCATCCAGGCCATCGACGTCACCCAGCCCCTGCTGGCCCGGGTCGCGGGGGTCGCCAAGCTCAAGCTCGACGTCATAGGCACCGGCAAGAAGGACGAACTGGCCTTCCTGGGCGCCGACGAGGCCCGTGCGCTGCGGGCCGAGCTGCTCGCGCGCGCGGCGGGGTTCGCGCCCGAGACCGCGCACGAGGTCGGCGAGGCCCCCGCACGGCAGCTGCTGCGGGTGCCGCCGGGCGTCCTCGCCGTCTCCCTCCTGCTGACCGGCGCGACCTGGGGCACGCTGCTCGCCGCCGTCGTCGTACCGACGCTGCTGTGGCTGGCCACCCACAACCTGTGGACGGTGCTGGCGACCGCCCTGCCGCTGGTGGGCGCCGCGGGCGCGAGCAGCGCGGGCCGGTTCGTCGGGGAGTACGACTGGACGGTGGCGGAGTCCCCGGACGGGCTCCGCATCGACCACGGCCTGCTGGACCGCGCCCACGAGACGGTGCCGCCGGGCCGGGTGCAGACCGTGCGCATCGTGGAACCGCTGCTGTGGCGGCGGCGCCGCTGGGTGCGGGTGGAGCTGGACGTGGCCGGGTCGTCGAACTCGGTGCTGCTGCCGGTCGCCCCGCGCGAGATCGCGGAGTCGGTCGTCGCGCGGGTGCTGCCGGGGGTGACCGTGCCGACGGAGCTGTCCCGCCCGCCTCGGCGGGCGGCGCGGTGCCGCCCGCTGTGGTGGCGCGGCCACGGACTGGCCGTCACCGACGCCGTCTTCGCCGCCCGGCACGGCCTGCTGCGCCGCAGCCTGGCGCTCGTGCCGCACGCCAAGGTCCAGAGCGTCCGCCTCACCCAGGGGCCCTGGCGGCGCGCCCTGCGGCTGGCCGACGTCCACGTGGACACGGGGGCGAACAAGACGGTGGCCGCACGGCTGCGCGACGCCGGCGAGGCCGCGGAGCTGCTGCGGAGCCAGGCGGAACGCTCCCGGACCGGCCGCCGGGACGCCCCGCCGGACCGCTGGATGGCCTGAGCCCGCGGGGTTGGGCCCCGCGCCGGGGCCCGGGCCGTCAGGAGACCGCGCTGCGCAGCCCCTGAACGTCGATCTGCTCGGTCTCGTCGTGGGCCGTCAGGTCGATCACCTGGCTGACGTCCCGGGACTCCTCGCCCGCCTGCTTGAAGGAGACCTCGGCCTCGGCCTTGTGCAGGGCGAGCGCCTCCTGGCCGACCACGTCGGCGAGGTCCTCGTTCTGGACGGTTTCCAGGGCGGCGTCGGAGGCGGCCGCCGTGTCCGTGGCGTCCGCCCTGTCCGCCGGGCCCTCGGGGGCCTTGGTGCCGAAGAAGTCGAAGCCGCCCTCGACCACCGGACGCCGCGCCGGAGCCGCCGGTACGACGGCCACCGCGGTCGGCACCGTGAAGTGCCCGTCGGCCCGCCGGGTGGGCTGTGCGGACTGGGTGGGCCGGGTGGACTCGGTGGGCTGCGCGGGCCGCTCGTCGGACGGGCTCGTCGGGGAGGCGGCGGCGGTGCGCTCGTGGCCGTCGGCCGCCTCGGACTGCCCCTGCGCCTCGTCCTCCTGCGCCGCCTCGGGCGCCGCCGGGCTCTCGCCACCGCCGTCACCGCCGCCGTCACCACCGGAGTCGTCGGCGGCCTCGGCCCGGTCGCCGCCGTCCGGGCCGGCGGGCGCCCCGGCGTCGAAGCGGGCCAGTGCGGCGTTCGCGCGCAGGAACAGCCGGGAGCCCTCGGGCGAGAAGACGGCGGGGACGGCGGCCTCTTCGGCGCCCCCGCTCTCCTCAACCGGTGCCTTCTCGGCCTTCTCGGCCACCGTCTCCGGCGTCTCCTGGGCCGGGGCGGTGCGGGCCGCCGGCAGCGCGGGTGCCTGCGGCGCGGCCTCTATCTCCAGCAGGCGGCGGCCCTCCAGCGCGCTGGCCCGCTCGGTCTCCGCCGTGGCGTAACGCCGCAACAGGGAGGCGTGCTCGTTGCGCAGCCCCGCCAGCTCGGTGCGCTTGGCCCGCAGCCGGTGCTCCAGCTTCTGCCGCAGCTCGCGCGACTCCTCCAGGTCGGACTCCAGTTCGGCGAGCCGCTCCTCGAACCGCCACTCGTCGCTGGCCCGCGCGCGCGTGAGGTCGGCCACCTGCCGGCCCGCCTGGGCGTCCCAGTGCCGCATGACGACCGCGCCGACCACAGCCGTCACCGCGGCGGCGGCAGCCAGGGCGCGCAGGATCAGGGTCTCGCTGAACAACCAGGGCCCGACGGCGCAAACGACCGAAACGCCTGCGATCGCCGACGGAGGAAGCAGTCTGTGCAGAGGCGGGGAATGGCGGTGACGTCCACGTGGCATGGCCAGAAACTTACCGCGCGTAGGCGAATCTTGGCGCCCCGCCCCGTAAAAACACGGCCATCTCCGGCGTGTTCACAGGGCACAGGTAATCCACATCCCCGGAGACGGGAGAATTACCCCGGCATTTCAAGATCATTTATGAGTCGCGTCCGGCGCTCAGCCGCTCGTCCAGCCACCGCAGCGTCGCGGGAATCTCCCGCCGCCAGGTATTGAAGTTGTGCCCGCCGCTTTCCAGGATGATCGACGAGATCCGGGTCGGCCTCTTGCCCTTCACCAGATCGATGAACTTCAACGTGTCCCGGTAGTTCGTCTCGCCGGTCCTGCTGCTGGTGACGAGCAGTGAAGTGTCCGGTGCGGGCGCGTTCTTGAGGCACCACCACAGACTGGCCCGGTTCTCAAGCCCTTTGTCCCCGTGGAAGAGGTCGCCCGTGGTGGGGTCGTTCGGCGCGTCGTAGTACGGGGACAGCCCGGCCCCGGCGGCGAACACGTCCGGATGGTGCGCGGCGAGCTTCAGGGCGCAGTAGCCGCCGGTCGAGTTGCCGACGACACCCCAGCTCCGCGGCCCCTTGTCCACCCGGTAGTGGGCGCCCACCGCCTCGGGCAGGTCCTTGGCGAAGAACGTCTCCGTCTGCGGCCCGCCCGGTACGTCCACGCACTCCGTGTCCCGCGGCGGCGCCACCGTGGGCCGCAGCATCACCAGGATCATCGGCCGCATCCGGCCGGCCTTCGCCAGCTCCAGTGCCGTACGCGGGTAGTGGAGCTTTTCCACCAACGCCTCGGCGGTACCCGGATAACCGGTCAGGACGACGGCCGCGGGAAACGTACGGCCACGGTGGCGCGCCTGGAAGTACTCCGGCGGCAGGTACACGAACGCCGGCGACGCGATCCGCGACGTGCGCCCGGCGACCCGTATCTCCTCCACCCGCCCCGAGACCTCGGGCCGCGACCCGCCCGCGGGCGTCACCCGCCGCTTCCCGACGACCTGCAGCGGCCCACCGCCCGCACCGGCCGAGTGGTCCACGACCACGCCCTGCCCGTCCTCCCGCCCGAACAGGTCGGCCCAGCTGCCGTAGAAGCCGAAGGACTGATTGGCGACCAGCCCCACCGCCGCGAAGACCGCCACCTGGGTGGCGAGCAGCAGCCCGACCCTCCCGAGTACGGCCCGCACGCTCCGCCGCGCCAGCCGCGGCCACAGCCACACCGTCCCGGCGAACAGCAGCGCACCGGCCACCACCGCCAGAGCCAGTACCTTGTCGCTCGTCAGCCCCATGCCTCGTCTACCGCCCGCGTTTTCCGTGCGCCCGGCCGTCCGTCCGGGCTTCGTGATCAGGGGGAGTGAACCTCTCCCTCCGAGACACCGTCCTAGAGGGCGCAATGTCGCCGGATGCCCGAAACGGGCCCGGATCCACGGTCTCTCGCAGAACAAACAGGTGCGATGTCTGTCAGGACAGATGAGGAAATGTCGGGCGGGGTTCCGACAAGGCCCACCCGCATGCGCCGCGCACTGCGCGGCCCCCGCCCGGAGAACGTCCCTCTCCTCGTCGGCCGCGCCTGCGTGGTCGTCGGCCTGCTGGACATCGCGGCCGGCTCCTTCCCGCGCTTCCGGCACAGCCGGATGCACGCCCTCGCCGAGGTGCTGCCCGGCGCCTTCGGCCCCTTCGCCGCCGCCCTCTCCCTCAGCGCGGGCGTCCTGCTCCTCCTGCTCGCCCACGGCCTCAAGCGCCGCAAGCGCCGGGCCTGGCGGGCGGCCGTGGCCCTGCTCCCGCTCGGCGCCGTCGCACAGTTCACGTACCGCCACTCCCTCCTCGGCGTACTGATCTCCCTCGTCCTGCTGGCCCTCCTCCTGCGCCACCGCGCCGAGTTCGCCGCCCTCCCCGACCCCCGCAGCCGCTGGCGTGCCCTGGCCAACTTCGTCCTCATGAGCGCGGGTTCCGTGCTGCTCGGCCTGCTCGTCGTCAACGCCCACCCGCACCGCATGCTCGGCGACCCGAGCCTGGCCGACCGCCTCACCCACGTCCTGTACGGCCTGCTCGGCGTCGAGGGCCCGGTCGACTACCGGGGCAACACCTCCTGGACGGTCGCCTTCTCCCTGGGCGCGCTCGGCCTGCTGACCGCCATCACCACGATCTACCTGGCCTTCCGCCCCGAACACCCGGCGGCCCGCCTCACCGAGGACGACGAGAGCCGCCTGCGCGACCTCCTCGCCCGGCACGGCGGCCGCGACTCCCTCGGCCACTTCGCGCTGCGCCGCGACAAGGCCGTCGTCTTCTCCCCCAGCGGCAAGGCCGCCGTCACCTACCGCGTCGTCTCCGGCGTGATGCTGGCCAGCGGCGACCCGATCGGCGACGTCGAGGCCTGGCCCGGCGCCATCGAACGCTTCATGGACGAGGCCCGCGCCCACTCCTGGACTCCCGCCGTCATGGGCTGCTCCGAGACCGGCGGCGAGGTCTGGACCCGCGAGACCGGCCTCGACGCCCTCGAACTCGGCGACGAGGCGGTGGTGGACGTGGCGGATTTCTCCCTCGCCGGCCGCGCGATGCGCAACGTGCGCCAGATGGTCAAGCGCATCGAGCGCGCCGGTTACGAGACCCGCGTACGGCGCGTGGCTGACCTCTCCGAGGCCGAACTGGACCGCGTCCGCCGCGCCGCCGACGCGTGGCGCGGCACCGACACCGAACGCGGCTTCTCCATGGCCCTGGGCCGCATCGGCGACCCGTCCGACGGCGACTGCCTGATAGCGACCGCGCACAAGCAGGACCCGGAGCCCGGCGAGTACGGCGACCTCAAGGCGATCCTGCACTTCGTGCCGTGGGGCCCGGACGGGGCGTCCCTGGACCTCATGCGCCGCGACCGCGCGGCCGATCCCGGCATGAACGAGCTCCTGATCGTGGCCGCGCTCCAGGCCGCCCCGAGACTGGGCGTCGCGCGGGTGTCGCTGAACTTCGCGATGTTCCGCGCGGCACTCGCACGCGGCGAGAAGATCGGCGCGGGTCCGGTCCTCCGGGCATGGCGGGGCCTGCTGGTGTTCCTCTCCCGCTGGTTCCAGATCGAGTCCCTGTACAAGTTCAACGCGAAGTTCCGGCCCCGGTGGGAGCCGCGCTTCGTCGTCTACCGCCGCTCCGCCGACCTGCCCCGCATCGGCTTCGCCGCGATGCAGGCGGAGGGCTTCGTGACGGTGCCGCTGCCGCGCTTCCTGCGCCACCGGACGCCCGCGCGACGCCCCTGCCCCCACCAGACACCGGCGCGGGCGGCTTGAGCGGGCCCACCGGCCCGGGGTTCCCCCGTCACCCAGCGCGGGTGCGGGCCGGGGGCCCACCGACCCGGGGTTGCCCGGTCACCCGGCAGGGGTGTGGGCGGGGTGGGCCCACCGGCCTGGGGGTGCGGGGTGCCCCGGCGTGGGTGCGGGCGCGGGGTGGGCCCACCGGCCCGGCGTTGCCCGGTCACCCGGCGTGGGTGCGGTCGCGCGGCCCGGGGGTTGCGGGGTGCCCCGGCGCGGGTGCGGGCGGGGGGTGGGTGACGCGGCCCGGCGTCGGCGGGGTGCCGCTGCGCCCACCCGTGCCGCCCCAGCGGCACGACTGCCCGCAGCTGGGGCGGCAAGCCGCGTACGGCGGGGACGGGGCAGCGGCGTGGGGCGGCGGGCAGCCGCGTACGGCGAGGAGGGGGCGGGTCGGGGGGTGTCCGCCCGCAGCGGTTGGCGCGTCAACGCCCCGCGCCTCTGTAAGTGACCGATTCCGCGCCGTTCCGAGGACGGACACCCCCCGGCCCGACCCCGACCCACCCACCGAACCCAAGGCGCTACCCGCACCCCCACCGCCGAAGGCACCCGCACCGGCGCCGCAGGCACCCCGCACCCCCACCGAACCCGCACCGGCGCCGCAGGCACCCCGCACCCCCACCGCCGAAGGCACCCGCACCGGCGCCGCAGGCATCCCGCGCTACCGCCGGAGGCAAACGCACACGCCCCAGCCCACCACCTACGCTGAACACATGAGCAAGCAGACCGGCCGCCGGCACCATCTCGCGGGACTGACCGCCTGGGACCGCTGCGCGGTCATGGGCGTCGTCAACGTGACCCCCGACTCCTTCTCCGACGGCGGCCGCTTCTTCGACACCACGGCCGCCATCAAGCACGGCCTCGACCTGGTCGCCCAGGGCGCCGACCTCGTGGACGTCGGCGGTGAGTCCACCCGCCCCGGCGCGACCCGCGTCGACGAGGACGAGGAACTCAGGCGCGTGGTCCCCGTCGTGCGCGGCCTCGCCTCCGAGGGTGTCACGATCTCCGTCGACACCATGCGCGCCTCCGTCGCCGAGCAGGCCCTCGCCGCCGGCGCCGCCCTGGTCAACGACGTCAGCGGCGGCCTCGCCGACCCCCGCATGATCCCGGTCGTCGCCGACGCGGGCGCCCCGTTCGTCGTCATGCACTGGCGCGGCCTCCTGGAGGGCGGCAACGTCAGGGGCACGTACACCGACGTCGTCACCGAGGTCGTCGACGAACTGCACGCACGCGTGGAGGCCGTCCTCGACGGCGGCATCTCCCCCGACCGCATCGTCGTCGACCCCGGCCTCGGCTTCTCCAAGGACGCCGAGCACGACCTCGTCCTCCTGGCCCACCTCGACCGCCTCCTCGCCCTCGGTCACCCCCTCCTCGTCGCCGCCTCCCGCAAGCGCTTCCTCGGCCGCGTCCTCGCCGGCCCGGAGGCAGCCCCGCCCCCCGCCCGCGAACGCGACGCCGCCACCGCCGCGGTCTCCGCGCTCGCGGCACACGCCGGCGCCTGGGCCGTACGCGTCCACGAGGTCCGCGCCACCGCCGACGCCGTACGCGTCGCCCGCGCCGTCGAAGGAGCCCGGTGAACACGCCGCACCTCGACGTCGAACAGGTCGAGGCCGCGAACACCGCCTTCTACGAGGCACTGGAGGAGGGCGACTTCGAGAAGGTCTCCGACTTCTGGCTCACCCCCTCCGACCTGGGCATCGACGAGTCGTACCACGACCCGGCCGACGCCGGCGTGGTCTCCTGCGTGCACCCGGGCTGGCCGGTGCTCACCGGCCGCGGCGAGGTGCTTCGCTCGTACGCCCTGATCATGGCGAACACGGACTACATCCAGTTCTTCCTCACCGACGTGCACGTCTCCGTCACCGGCGACACCGCCCTGGTCACCTGCACGGAGAACATCCTCAGCGGCGGCCCGGCCCCCGACGGAGGCGAGGAGCTCGGCCCGCTCGTCGGCCAGCTGGTGGTGGCCACCAACACCTTCCGCCGCACCCCCGACGGCTGGAAGCTCTGGTCCCACCACGCCTCCCCGGTGCTCGCCGAGAGCGCGGAGGAAGAGGGCGACGAGACCCCGCCCTGACCCGGCGCCACGCCCCGGTGCCCCGGCCCGGCGTCAAACGGGGTGGTTGGAAAGACGGACCACGGGGTAGGGGCGGCTACCAACCCGTGATCCACCGGAACCGCCAGGGAGAACGCGGGGTGAAAACCACCCGGCGCCCCGCCCCGCCCCGCACCCCGCGGCCCGGCGCTGTCGGTCCCCACGGGTAGATTCGAGTGGGGCCGCCGTACCACCCGCACGTGGTGCGCCCGGCCGAGACCGACGACTGCAGGAGTGATTCGCGTGGATCGTGTCGCGCTGCGCGGCCTGAAGGCCCGTGGGCACCACGGTGTGTTCCCCAAGGAGCGCGAGGACGGCCAGACCTTCCTCGTGGACATCGTCCTTGGTCTGGACACCCGCCCGGCCGCGGCCGACGACGACCTGGCGAAGACGGTGCACTACGGCATCGTGGCCGAGGAGGTCGTGGCCGTCGTCGAGGGCGAGCCGGTCGACCTCGTCGAAACCCTCGCCGAGCGCATCGCCCAGGTCTGTCTGAAGCACGAAGGGGTCGAGGAGGTCGAGGTCTGCGTCCACAAGCCGGACGCACCGATCACCGTCCCCTTCGACGACGTGACCGTCACCATCATCCGGAGCCGTGTATGAGCGCCCCCTTCGCCAAGGGTCCGAGCGACCCGACCGTACAGCCCGTGCCCGCCTCCGTCATCGAGCAGGTCGACGCCGCGGACACCACCCTCTCCAACCCCAAACGCGCGGTGATCGCCCTCGGCGCCAACCTGGGCAACCGCCTGGAGACCCTCCAGGGCGCCATCGACGCGCTGGAGGACACCCCGGGTGTGCGTGTCAAAGGCGTCTCGCCCGTGTACGAGACGGAGCCGTGGGGCGTCGCACCCGACAGCCAGCCCTCCTACTTCAACGCGGTCGTGATCGTGAAGACGACCCTGCCCCCGTCCTCGCTCCTGGAGCGGGCGCACGCGGTCGAGGAGGCCTTCCACCGGGTCCGCGACGAGCGCTGGGGTCCGCGCACCCTGGACGTCGACATCGTCGCCTACGCCGAGGTCGTCTCCGACGACCCGCAGCTCACCCTCCCCCACCCCCGCGCCCACGAACGCGCCTTCGTGCTGGCCCCCTGGCTCGACGTGGACCCCGAGGCCGCCCTGCCCGGCCGGGGCAGCGTCGCCGACCTCCTGGCCGCCGTCACCCGCGACGGCGTCGCGCCCCGCGCCGACCTGGAACTCCGGCTGCCCGAGTAGTCGTTAAGGTCGACGAGGACGACGCACACGACTGGGACGACGTGGACGGCGCGGTCGGGACGACCGCGCCGGAAAGCCGAAGGGACACCGGAACACCGTGAAAGAGCTGCGCATCAGGGTGCTGGCCGGCGTGTTCGTCGTCGCGGGGGTGCTGTCCTGGGCCGGTGCCCGCCTGTGGAACTCGGTGGGGACCCTCCCGAGCGTCCCCCTGGCCGCCCCCGTCGTCCTGGCCCTGATCGCGGTGATCCTGCTGGCCACGGCGCTCTCGATCCGCGCCCGTCTGAAGGCCCAGCGGGAGCGGGAGCCCGGCGCCAAGGGCGTCGACCCGATGATGGCGGCCCGCGCCGTCGTCTTCGGCCAGGCCAGCGCCCTGGTGGCCGCCCTCGTCGCCGGCATGTACGGCGGCACGGGCGTCTTCCTGCTGGAGTACCTCGACATCCCGGCCCGCCGCGACCAGGCCATCTACGCCGGTTCCTCGGTCGTGGCGGGCATCGCCGTCATAGCGGCCGCCCTCTTCCTGGAGCGGGTCTGCAAGCTCCCGGAGGACGAGGACGACGACCACCCGGGCGCCGCGTCGGCGGCATGAAACGCCCGTGGGAGGCGAGTCCATCGGTCCGTGGAGTGAACCGCGCGCCCGCTACCTGCGCCAGGTCCGAGAGAAACGGGACGTTCGCACTGACGAGCAGACGGCCGGCCCAAGCCTTGGCACGCCACCCGTCGCCATCCGCGTAGCCGTCCGGAAAGCCTTCGAACGTTTCCCTGTCCCGGAGAACGACCGGAGAACGACCCGGGGAAATCCCTGGCGCATGTGGTGCGCGTCACCACCGACGTACTGCCTCAGCAAGTCGGCGAGGTACGACGACACCACACGCACACGAAAGCCTGGGACGTCCCGCTGGAGGTAACCGGACGGTCGGCTCACTGCCTCCAGACGGGCGGGCAACCCGGTGGCGGCGGTGAGACAGGCCGCGTAGCGCTCGGCGAACGACTCGTCGTTGACCACCAGGGACACGTAGTTCCTGCCGACGGTCCCGTCCGCGCAGTCGGCTCCGATCAGGTGGCCCAGTTCGTAACCCGGCTTGACGGTCAACCGTGTGCGACACAGTTTTCGCGCCTGGGTCCAGGCGACCACGGCCCCCGTGGCATCCCTCGCATGGACCCAGCCGTCGGGCGTACCCAGCATCTGGTCAGGTGCCACGGTGGAGCTGACGCGGTCGGTCACGACGTCCACGACTTCGCGAGCTCGGGTCGTGGCGACGGCCGTCACCGTGGTCGGGACCGTGCGCTCCCCGTCCAACATCCACAGACGGCAGCCCACTCGCACATCCCGCGCCCGCAGGCGCCCCTCGACCGCGTTCACCGTCTGTTCGCTGGGCAGCCCGCACCCCACGGCGATCCCCCTTGATCAGTGACCAACCCACTGATCAAGGACGGTATCGGGCACCACTGACAATCGGGTCAGCGCGCCAGTATCAAGCTCATTGCCTCGGCACGCGTCGTAGCGTCCCGAAGCTGACCTCGCACCGCCGACGTCGTGGTCTTGGCACCCGGCTTACGCACCCCGCGTACCGACATGCACATGTGCTCGGCCTCGATGACGACGATCACGCCCCGTGCCTCGAGAATCCGCATGAGCGAGTCGGCGACCTGCGTGGTGAGACGTTCCTGCACCTGCAGGCGCCGCGCGAAGACCTCGACCAGGCGCGCGAGCTTCGACAGGCCGGTGATCTTGCCGCTCGCCGCCGGGATGTAGCCGATGTGCGCCACACCGTGGAACGGCAGCATGTGGTGCTCGCACAGGCTGACGATCTCAATGTCCTTCACCAGGACCATTTCGTCATGCCCGATGTCGAACGTCGTCGTCAGCACGTCCTCGGGCTCCTGCGTATGTCCCGCCAGAAGCTCCCGATACGCCCTCGCCACGCGCGCCGGGGTCTCCCGCAGGCCCTCGCGGTCCGGGTCCTCGCCGACCGCGATGAGCAGCTCGCGTACGGCGTTCTCGGCCCGCTTCTCGTCGAACTCGCCGATCTGGCCCTCGCCGTCCAGCGTCACGGGGTCGGTCATCTGCTGCCTCGTTCCTGATCCGTCCTGCGACGGCATACCGAAATGCCGCACCCCCCAAGGCTAGAACCTGGGGGGTGCGGCTTACATTCCGGGCCGGTTCGGACCGCCGGAGCGGTCAGAGGTGACCGGGGTCAGCTCTCCGGCCGGTCCTCCGGTGCCCGCTCGGGCGCCGGGGCGGGATCCACCGTGGTGCTCTTGGTGGTGGAGATCGCCGCCGTCGCGCCGTTCGCCCCGTTGGTCAGGGCGAGCTCCTTCGGGGAGAGCACCGGCGGCCGGGTCGAGGGCGTGCGGCGGGAGGAGCCGGTCCACGCGGGCCGGGAGGGGCGCTTGACGATCTGGGAGAAGATCTCGGCGATCTCCTCCTTGCCCAGCGTCTCCTTCTCCAGCAGCGCGAGGACGAGGTTGTCGAGGACGTCGCGGTTCTCGACCAGGATCTCCCAGGCCTCGTTGTGCGCCGTCTCGATGAGCTTCTTGACCTCTTCGTCGACCAGCGCGGCGACCTCTTCCGAGTAGTCGCGCTGGTGGGCCATCTCACGGCCGAGGAACGGCTCGCTGTTGTCGCCGCCGAACTTGATCGCGCCGAGGCGCTCGGTCATGCCGTACTGGGTGACCATCGCGCGGGCCAGGCCGGTGGCCTTCTCGATGTCGTTGGCCGCGCCCGTCGTCGGGTCGTGGAAGACGAGCTCCTCGGCCGCGCGGCCGCCCAGCATGTAGGCGAGCTGGTCGAGCATCTCGTTGCGCGTGGTCGAGTACTTGTCCTCGTCCGGGAGCACCATCGTGTAGCCGAGGGCGCGGCCCCTGGAGAGGATCGTGATCTTGTGGACGGGGTCGGAGTTCGGCGAGGCCGCCGCGACCAGGGCGTGTCCGCCCTCGTGGTACGCGGTGATCTTCTTCTCCTTGTCCGACATGATCCGGGTCCGCTTCTGCGGGCCCGCGACCACGCGGTCGATCGCCTCGTCCAGCATGTGGTTGTCGATCAGCTTCTGGTCGCTGCGGGCCGTCAGCAGCGCGGCCTCGTTCAGCACGTTGGCGAGGTCGGCACCGGTCATGCCGGGGGTGCGGCGGGCGACGGCCGACAGGTCGACGTCCGGGGCGACCGGCTTGCCCTTCTGGTGGACCTTGAGGATCTCCAGACGGCCCTGCATGTCCGGACGGTCGACGGCGATCTGCCGGTCGAAGCGGCCGGGGCGCAGCAGCGCGGGGTCGAGGATGTCGGGCCGGTTGGTCGCGGCGATGAGGATCACGCCGCCCTTGACGTCGAAGCCGTCCATCTCGACGAGGAGCTGGTTCAGGGTCTGCTCGCGCTCGTCGTGACCGCCGCCGAGGCCTGCGCCGCGGTGGCGGCCGACCGCGTCGATCTCGTCGACGAAGACGATGGCCGGCGCGTTCGCCTTGGCCTGCTCGAAGAGGTCGCGCACTCGGGAGGCACCGACGCCGACGAACATCTCGACGAAGTCGGAACCGGAGATCGAGTAGAACGGCACGCCCGCCTCACCGGCGACGGCACGCGCGAGCAGGGTCTTGCCGGTACCGGGCGGGCCGTACAGCAGCACGCCCTTGGGGATCTTGGCGCCGACGGCCTGGAACTTGGCCGGCTCCTGGAGGAACTCCTTGATCTCGTGGAGCTCCTCGACGGCCTCGTCCGAACCGGCGACGTCGGAGAACGTCGTCTTCGGGGTGTCCTTGGTGATGAGCTTCGCCTTGGACTTGCCGAAGTTCATGACCCGGGAGCCGCCGCCCTGCATCTGGTTCATCAGGAACAGGAAGATGACCACGATGAGGACGAAGGGAAGCAGGGTGATCAGCAGCCCGACGAACGGGTTCTGCTTCGACGGCGAGACCGTGTAGCCGTCGGGGATCTGCTTGTCCTGGTACTTGTTCTGAAGGGTGTTGGCGAGGGTCACGCCCTGGTCGCCGATGTAGCTCGCCTGGATCTTCGAGCTGCCTTCGACCTTCTGGCCGTCCTTGAGCTGAACCTTGATGTTCTGCTCGTCACCGGTGGTCAGCTTGGCCGACTCGACCCTGTTGTCGTTGATCGCCTGGACGACCTGGCCCGTGTCCACCGTCTTGTAGCCGCCGGACGAGCCCACGACCTGCATCAACACGACCACGGCAAGGACGGCCAGCACGATCCACATGATTGGCCCACGGAAGTATCGCTTCACGTCCATCCACACGGAGCGGTGTCGCCCCGTCCCTCCTGCCATAGTGAGTTTGATAAGACAGTTCTTCTGACGGTACCCCAGCGTGGCGGCCCTCAGCCGCACGGGCGGGCCGACGTCCCGTCTGCATGCTCCAACGGCGCGGGGGCCCCAGGGGTTCCCGGTGGCCCGCCGAAACGCCGCTGAACCGGCTGCGGGGGCGCGTCAGCCGCCGTACACGTGGGGCGCGAGCGTACCGACGAACGGGAGGTTGCGGTACTTCTCGGCGTAGTCGAGGCCGTAGCCGACGACGAACTCGTTGGGGATGTCGAAGCCGACCCACTCCACGTCGATGGCGACCTTCGCGGCGTCGGGCTTGCGCAGCAGCGTGCACACCTTGAGGGAGGCGGGCTCGCGCGAGCCGAGGTTGGAGATCAGCCAGGACAGGGTCAGGCCGGAGTCGATGATGTCCTCGACGATCAGGACGTGGCGGCCCTTGATGTCGGTGTCGAGGTCCTTGAGGATCCGCACCACGCCGGAGGACTGGGTGCCCGCGCCGTACGAGGACACCGCCATCCAGTCCATCGTGACGGGGGTGGACAGCGTGCGCGCCAGGTCGGCCATGACCATGACGGCGCCCTTGAGCACGCCGACGATGAGCAGGTCCTTGCCCGCGTACTCCGCGTCGATCTTCGCGGCCAGCTCGGCCAGCTTCGCGTCGATCTCTTCCTTGGTGATGAGCACCTTCTCGAGGTCGGCACCCATGTCGTTCGCGTCCACCCGCATCACTTTCGGTCGTCCCACCGGCCACTCCGGAACGTCCCGGCGATCCGTGCGCGGATCGGTGGGAGGGTCCGGATTCAGCCTTGCCGAATCACCAGTCTGCCACCCTGCCGCCGGGCGACGACTTTGCCGGGGAGGTTGATGGCACCCTGACCGCGCCAGCCGGTGATCAGCCGGTCGACTTCCTCGATGTGGCGGGCGAACAGGGCACCGCCGGGGGCACCGGCGTCGAGGGCGGCGCGACGCAGGATCCGGCGGCGTACGGCGGGCGGCAGGGCGTACAGCTTGGCGCACTCCAGGACGCCGGTGGCGTCGCGGACGCCGGCCTCGGCCTGGCGGGCCCAGGTGTCGAGGGCGTCGGCGTCGTCCCGGGAGAGTTGGGCCGTACGGGCGAGGGCCTCGACGACGCCCTTGCCGAGCGCCTTCTCCAGGGCGGGCAGGCCCTCGTGGCGCAGCCGGGAGCGGGTGTAGGCGGGGTCGGCGTTGTGCGGGTCGTCCCAGACGGGGAGGGACTGGACCATGCAGGCCTTGCGGGCGGTCTGGCGGTCGAGCTGGAGGAAGGGGCGCCGGTAACGGCCGCCGGCCCCCGAGACCGCGGCCATGCCCGACAGGGAGCGGATGCCGGAGCCGCGGGCGAGGCCCAGCAGGACCGTCTCGGCCTGGTCGTCGCGGGTGTGGCCGAGCAGGACGGCGGCGGCGCCGTGGCGGGCGGCGGCCTCGTCCAGCGCGGCGTAGCGGGCGTCGCGGGCGGCGGCCTCCGGGCCGCCCTCGCGGCCGACCGTCACGGCGGTGGCCTCCACCGGGTCGAGGCCCAGTTCGCGCATGCGCAGGACGACTTCTTCGGCGCGCAGGTCGGAGCCGTGCTGCAGGCCGTGGTCGACGGTGACGCCGCCGGCGCGGATGCCGAGCCGGGGTGCCTCGAAGGCGAGGGCGGAGGCGAGCGCCATGGAGTCGGCGCCGCCGGAGCACGCCACAAGGACGAGCGGGGAGGCGGGGAGTCCGGACGCGCCCTCGGGCGTGCGTCCGGCGGCCGTCGCGGCGGGGACGCCGGCCGGAGTGTTCAGTTCGGTGAGGATGTCGTGGAGGACGCGGCGGACCGCCAGGCGTATCGCCGCGACCGCAGGATGGGGACCCATGTCCGGTGCCCTTCATGAAGTTGTCGGGGGTGAGCCCGAGATTCGGTCACGCAGAGTGTGTAGATGGTGACAGAAACGGGCCGTTCCCTGAGCATCGCACGCCTGCCGAAGGCAAACGGTCCCTCGGACGGGTGATTGGAGGGTCGTTCGACTGCCGTCGGCCGGAATCGTTTCACGCCCCGCCCGCGGGGTTCACGCCTCCGGCTTGCGGTGCACCCGCGCGATCCAGTCCGCCGGTTTGGCGATCTCCGACTTGGTGGGGAGCGTGTTGGGCGAGGTCCAGACGCGGTTGAACCCGTCCATGCCGCACTCGTCGACGACGGCCCGTACGAAACGCTCGCCGTCGCGGTACTGGCGGAGCTTGGCGTCCAGGCCGAGCAGCTTGCGCAGCGCCATGTCCAGGCGGGAGGCGCCCTTGGCGCGACGCTGCTGGAACTTCTCCCGGATCTCCCCGACGCTCGGTACGACCGCGGGTCCGACGCCGTCCATCACGAAGTCGGCGTGCCCCTCCAGGAGGGACATGACGGCGGTGAGGCGGCCGAGCACCTCCCGCTGGGCCGGGGTCTGCACCAGCTCCACGAGCGAGCGCCCGCCGTCGTCCTCCTCCGCCTCGGGACGGCCCCCGGCGAGGGACTGGGCGGCCTCGCGGACCCGTTCGAGGACGGTCATGGGGTCGACGTCGGTCTCGGCCAGGAACGACTGGATTTCGCCCTCCAGGTGGTCACGCAGCCAGGGCACGGCGGTGAACTGCGTGCGGTGCGTCTCCTCGTGCAGGGTCACCCACAGGCGGAAGTCGTGGGGCTCCACGTCGAGTTCGCGCTCGACGTGCACGATGTTCGGCGCGACCAGGAGCAGCCGGCCGCCGCCGTTCGCGCCGGCGGGCAGTTCGCGGGTGGCGGGGGCGAAGGTCTCGTACTGGCCGAGGACGCGGGAGGACAGGAACGACAGCAGCATGCCCAGCTCGACGCCGGTGACCTTGCCGCCGACGGCGCCGAGGACCGCGTTGCCCGGACCGCCGCCGCGCCGCTGCTCCATCTTCTCCAGCAGGGGTTTGAGCAGCTCGCGGAACCCGGCGACGTTCGCCCGGACCCAGCCCGGCCGGTCGACCACCAGGACGGGGGTGTCGTGGGTCTCCTCGGTGCCCATCCGGGTGAAACCGCGGACGTGCTCCTCCGAGGCCTTGGCATGGCGGCGGAGTTCCCCGACGACGGCCCTGGCCTCGTCGCGGCTCACCTCGGGGCCCGGTCGTACGAGCCGGGTCGCGGTCGCCACCGCGAGGTTCCAGTCGACCATGCCGGAATGTGCGCCGATGCTCGTCATGGGTCAACGGTACGGGAGCGCTGCCGCTGGGGGCAGGCTGAGCGGTGCCCGGGGGGCGCTTACGAGGTCGGCCGGCACGAGGTCCGTTGCCGAGGCACCCGGCGTTGCAGGCCGTGCCCGCCCTCCCCATTGCCTGAACGGCATGGGAGGTACCCCCACCGCCGTGCGGAACGCCTGCCCACGGCGGTCAAGAAGCCAGCGTCGTCGCTGCCCTGTCCAAAGCCGACTGCGCCGCCCACGGGTCCGTCGTGTCGTTGGCCAGGAAGGCGAAGCCGAGGAGGTGGCCGTCGGGGGTGGTCACCGTGCCGGCGAGGGTGTTCACGCCGGTGAGGGTGCCGGTCTTGGCGCGGACGAGGCCCGCTGCGCCGTCCGTGTAACGGCCGGCCAGGGTGCCGGTGAAGTGGGCGACCGGCAGCCCGGTGAGGACGGCGCGGAGCTGGGGCCGGGAGGGGTCGGCGGCCTCGGTCAGCAGGGCGGTGAGGAGGTCGGGGGTGATCAGGTCGGTGCGGTCCAGGCCGCTTCCGTCGTGGAACCGCGCTCCGTCCACCGGCAGGCCGAGCTGCTTCAGGCGGGCCGTGATCGCGGCGCCCGCCCCGGCGAAGTCGGCGCGCTTGCCGGTCGCCACGGCGGTGTGGCGGGCGAGGGCCTCGGCGAGGTCGTTGTCGCTGTTGGTCAGCATGCGCTCCACCAGGGCCGACAGCGGGGGCGAGGAGACCGTGGCGAGGGTGGCGGCGCGGCCCGTGGCCTTGGAGGGTCCGGGGGGTGACGCGGTGATGCCGTGCTGCTTCAGGAAGCCCGCGAAGGCGCGGGCGGCGGCGTCCGCCGGGTCGGCCACGCGCGGGGCGGGGCCGCTGGTGGAGTCGTCGGTGCGGCCCTCGTCGGCCATCAGGGCGGTGACGCGGGCCAGGTTCTCGTTGACCCCGATCGGGTGCAGGTCCGTACCGGCGTAGAGCGTCGTGTCGTACGACAGGGTCACCTTGCGCACGCCGCGCTTCTTCAGGGCGGTGGCGGTCTTCTCCGCGAGGGTGCGCAGGCCGGCGAGGCCGTGGGCGTCCTCGTGGGCGGTCAGGGTGGGGTCGCCGCCGCCGACCAGGACGAGTTCGCCGGTGTCGGCCTCCAGGGCGGTGCGGGTGGTGAGGCGGTGGTCGGGGCCCAGGGCGGTGAGCGCGGCCACGGCTGTGGCGATCTTGGTGGTGGAGGCGGGGGTGAGCGCGGCGCCGGAGTCGAGGCCGTAAAGGCGCTTGCCGGTGGTCAGGTCGACGACGGCCGCCGCGCGGCGCCCGCCGAGCGCCGAAGCGTCCTTCAGCAGGGGGTCGAGGAGGTCCGCGAGGGCCGCCCGGTCGGCGGGGGCCGCCTTGACGCCGCCGGGGGTGGTGGTGCCGCCCAGGCCGGTCAGTACGGGCCCGGCGCTGGGTGCGGGGCGGGGCGAGCCGGGCGCCGTACCGGAGCCGCCGGGCCCGTGGCCGTGATCTGTGCCACCCGTGCGGTCCAGGGCGACGGCCCGGTCCCGCTCGGCCGTACGCTGACCCGTGGAGTCCCAGGGGCCGGCGGCGGTCACCACACCGGCGGCCAGCGCCAGCCCGGCGGTGGCGGCACCGGCGGTGTACTGCCAGGTCTTCGGCCTGGTGATCCTGGCGAGCTGCGGCGCCGTGGCCCGTGCGAACCGTGTGACCCGCGGCTCGGCGGTCCGGGCAAAGCGGGTCAGACGGGGACGTACGGCACGCGCGGCCCGCGCCACACGCGGCCCCGCGGTCCGCCACGGCCTCAGCTCCGGCACCGTCACCAGCCCCTTTCGCGATCACACGCCTGCGTGAGGGACACTTAACCACCAGAACTATGTGCTGATCATGGAGGAGCGTCCGGTGGAGTTCGACGTCACGATCGAGATCCCGAAGGGTTCGCGGAACAAGTACGAGGTGGACCACGAGACCGGTCGTATCCGCCTGGACCGCCGCCTGTTCACCTCGACCGCCTACCCGACCGACTACGGCTTCGTCGAGAACACCCTCGGCGAGGACGGCGACCCGCTGGACGCGCTGGTCATCCTGGACGAGCCGACCTTCCCGGGCTGCCTCATCCGCTGCCGCGCGATCGGCATGTTCCGGATGACGGACGAGGCCGGCGGCGACGACAAGCTGCTGTGCGTGCCGTCGACCGACCCGCGTGTGGAGCACCTGCGTGACATCCACCACGTCTCGGAGTTCGACCGCCTGGAGATCCAGCACTTCTTCGAGGTCTACAAGGACCTGGAGCCCGGCAAGTCCGTCGAGGGCGCCGACTGGGTCGGCCGCAGCGACGCCGAGGCCGAGATCGAGCGGTCCTACAAGCGCTTCAAGGACCAGGGCGGCCACTGAGCGGTTCGGTCTCCCGTAAGGCGCCCGTAACGGGCCGCACGCACACGCGTGCGGCCCGTTCGTGTTTGAGTGACCATACTGAGGTCAACAGGAGGGTGTGTCGGTACCAGGGAGCGTTGCGCAGGTGACGGAGGCGGAGGAGCCCAAGCCGCAGTCGGACGAGGCCCGCAGTGCCTTCCGGCAGCCCAGCGGCATCGCGGCGTCCATCGACGGCGAGTCGTCGACGACGTCCGAGTTCGAGATCCCGCAGGGACTCGCCGTCCCGCGACACACCGGCTCCGAGTCCGAGACGACCTCGGAGTTCTCGCTCCCCGACGGCCTGGAGGCACCGCAGGCCGTCCCCGCGGACGCCGAGGGCTCGGCGTTCAGCATGCCGAGCACCCACAGCGCGTGGACGGCCCCAGCCGCCTTCACCCCGGCGAGCGGCTTCCCGGCGGTGAGCCTGACGGACGTGCCCTGGCAGGACCGGATGCGCGCCATGCTGCGCATGCCGGTGGCCGAGCGGCCCGCGCCCGAACCCTCCCAGAAGCACGACGACGAGACCGGCCCCGCCGTGCCGCGCGTGCTCGACCTGACGCTGCGTATCGGGGAGCTGCTGCTGGCGGGCGGTGAGGGCGCCGAGGACGTGGAGGCGGCCATGTTCGCGGTCTGCCGGTCCTACGGCCTGGACCGTTGCGAGCCGAACGTCACCTTCACCCTGCTGTCGATCTCCCACCAGCCGTCCCTGGTCGACGACCCGGTGACGGCCTCGCGCACGGTACGCCGCCGGGGCACCGACTACACCCGGCTCGCGGCCGTCTTCCACCTGGTGGACGACCTCAGCGACCCCGACACGAACATCTCCCTGGAGGAGGCCTACCGGCGCCTCGCGGAGATCCGCCGCAACCGGCACCCGTACCCCACGTGGGTGCTGACCGTGGCGAGCGGTCTGCTCGCGGGCGGGGCCTCGCTGCTCGTGGGCGGCGGACTGACCGTGTTCTTCGCGGCGATGTTCGGCTCGATGCTCGGCGACCGGCTGGCATGGCTGTGCGCCGGGCGCGGGCTGCCGGAGTTCTACCAGTTCGCGGTGGCCGCGATGCCGCCGGCCGCGATGGGCGTGGCGCTGACGGTGACGCACGTCGACGTGAAGGCGTCCGCGGTCATCACCGGTGGGCTGTTCGCGCTGCTGCCCGGGCGGGCGCTGGTCGCGGGGGTGCAGGACGGTCTGACCGGTTTCTACATCACGGCCGCCGCGCGACTGCTGGAGGTCATGTACTTCTTCGTCAGCATCGTCGCCGGGGTGCTGGTGGTGCTGTACTTCGGGGTCCAGCTGGGCGCCGAGCTCAACCCGGACGCCAAGCTGGGCACCGGGGACGAGCCGTTCGTGCAGATCTTCGCCTCGATGCTGCTGTCGCTGGCCTTCGCGATCCTGCTCCAGCAGGAGAGGTCCACCGTGCTGGCGGTCACGCTGAACGGCGGCGTCGCCTGGTGCGTGTACGGCGCCATGCACTTCGCCGGTGACATCTCTCCGGTGGCCTCCACGGCCGCCGCGGCGGGGCTGGTGGGCCTGTTCGGGCAGCTGATGTCCCGGTACCGGTTCGCGTCGGCGCTGCCGTACACGACGGCCGCGATCGGGCCGCTGCTGCCCGGTTCGGCGACGTACTTCGGTCTGCTGGGGATCGCCCAGGGCGAGGTCGACTCGGGGCTGCTGTCGCTGTCCAACGCGGTGGCGCTGGCGATGGCCATCGCGATCGGGGTGAACCTGGGCGGGGAGATCTCCCGGCTGTTCCTCAAGGTGCCCGGCGCCGCGAGTGCGGCGGGACGCCGGGCGGCCAAGCGGACGCGAGGTTTCTAGCGGGGGTCAGCGTCCCTGGTTGTACGGGTACTGGTCGCCGTACTGCTGGGGCTGGGACTGGTCGCCGTAGCCCTGCGGGTACTGCTGGGCGTACGGCTGCTGCGGGGGCTGCTGGTACTGCTGGGGCTCCTGGTACTGCTGGGGCTCCTGGTACTGCTGGGGCTCCTGGTACTGCTGGTGCGGCTGCCGGTACTGCTGCGGCTGGTCGTACGGGTCCACCCGGCGCAGCTGGGTCGTGGCGTCGTCCATGACCGGGTACTGCGGCTGGGGCTGGTGCCGCTGGGACACGGCAGGGGCCGGTTCCGCCGCCGCGGCGCGCTGCTTCTTCTTGCGTTCGCGCAGGTACTCGATGGCGATCGGGACGACCGAGACCACGACGATCAGGACCAGGATCGCCTCGACGTTGGTCCGGATGAACTCGATCTGGCCGAGCCAATAACCCGCGAGGGTGACACCGGTGCCCCAGGCCACGCCGCCGATGACGTTGTACGTGAGGAAGGTGCGGTACTTCATGCGGCCGGCGCCCGCCACGATGGGGGCGAAGGTGCGCACGATGGGCACGAAACGGGCCAGGACGATCGCCTTGGGGCCGTACTTCTCCATGAACTCGTGCGCCTTCTCCAGGTTCTCCTGTTTGAAGAGCTTGGAGTTGGGGCGGCTGAAGAGCTTGGGCCCGAAGAACTTGCCGATCATGTAGCCGACCTGGTCACCGAGGACGGCGGCGGCCACGATCAGGGTGCACACCAGCCACAGCGGCTGGCTGATGTACTCGCCCTGGGCGACGAAGAGACCCGCGGTGAACAGCAGGGAGTCGCCGGGCAGGAACGCGAAGAGTCCCGACTCGGCGAAGACGATGAGCAGGATGCCCGGCAGACTGAACGTCTCGATCAGGTAGTCCGGGCTGATCCACTCGGGACCGAGCGCAAGGGTGGTCACGGGATGTGGCTCCTGCTGCTGGGGGGAGGCGGGCGGGACCTGGCTGCCCAAACGTACAACGCAGCCGCGGTGTCCCAGGTTCCACGGGGTTCCCCGGGGTGCGCCGTGACGTACCCCGGGGAAACCTGAGGACCATGGGAAGTGAAGAATACGGCGGCGGCCAGGCCCCGCACCCCAGCGCTCAGGGGGTGTGCCGGACGGCGTTGGCGAGGATCGCGTCGCGCATGTAGGCGGCGAGGCCCGGCTTGGCGGCGTCGATGTTCCGCGTGAAACGTTCGTCCGAGACGTACATCTCCCCCAGGCAGGTGTGCATCTCGTACCCGCAGTCGTAGTGGTTGCGGGCGATGCCCCGGCGGTGGTCCTCGGCGGCGTCCATGGCCCCCTCGGAGTCGGCGGGCTCACCGGCCTCCATCAGGGCGACGAAGCGCCGGGTCAGCTCGTCGGCCTCGTCCTGGATGCGCTGCCAGTCCTCCTTGGTGTAGGAGGCGGTCTTCTCCTTGGACTGGCGGTAGGCGTCGGTGTCGCCCCAGCGCTCCTTGACCTCCTCCTCGTACTGGTCGGGGTCGAAGTCGCCGAAGACCTCGAACTTCTCCTCCGGCGTGAGGTTGATTCCCATGCTGCGTGCCTCCATGGCCTGCTCCACGGCCGCCGCCATCTTCTGCAGCTTCTCGATCCGGGCGGTCAGCAGTTCGTGCTGGCGGCGCAGGTGCGCGCGCGGGTCCGCGGCCGGGTCGTCGAGCAGGGCGGCGACCTCGTCGAGCGGGAAGCCCAGCTCCCGGTAGAACAGGATCTGCTGCAGCCGGTCGAGGTCGGCGTCGCTGTAGCGCCGGTGGCCCGCGTGGCTGCGCTCGCCGGGTGCGAGCAGGCCGATGTCGTCGTAGTGGTGCAGCGTGCGCACCGTCACTCCGGCGAAGCCGGCCACCTGTCCCACGGAGTAGCTCACTTCCGCTCCCTTCTCTGACGCGGTCCACGCTGCCTCCTCACGTGACGTGAGGTGCAAGCCCGTGCGACGCACGCAGGCCCGGCGCCCGCCCGGGTGCGGGGTGCGGGGTCCCGGCCTACCGTCGGTCGTATGCCACTGCACCACGGGCCCCACCCGCCGCAGGACGACGACCGGGAACGGCGCCGGCTCGCCGTGAACCCGTTCTACGCGACGGCGGACCCCCTCGGCGGCATGACCGAGGCCCCGCCCACGCACCGCCTCCCTGACGCTCCCCTGCCGCCCTCGACGGCGTACCGCCTCGTGCACGACGAGCTGATGCTGGACGGCAACGCGCGGCTGAACCTGGCCACCTTCGTCACCACCTGGATGGAACCGCAGGCCGGGGTGCTGATGAGCGAGTGCCGGGACAAGAACATGATCGACAAGGACGAGTACCCGCGCACCGCCGAGCTGGAACGGCGCTGCGTGGCGATGCTCGCCGACCTGTGGCACGCGCCCGACCCGGAGGCGGCCGTGGGCTGCTCGACGACCGGGTCGAGCGAGGCGTGCATGCTGGCCGGGCTGGCGCTGAAGCGGCGCTGGGCGCTGCGCAACGCCGACCGCTACCCGGCGAAGGACGTGCGGCCCAATCTCGTCATGGGCGTGAACGTCCAGGTCTGCTGGGAGAAGTTCTGCAACTTCTGGGAGGTGGAGGCCCGGCAGGTCCCGATGGAGGGCGAGCGCTTCCACCTGGACCCGCAGGCCGCCGCCGAGCTGTGCGACGAGAACACCATCGGGGTCGTCGGCATCCTGGGCTCCACCTTCGACGGCTCCTACGAGCCGATCGCCGAGCTGTGCGCCGCCCTGGACACCCTCCAGGAGCGGACCGGACTCGACGTCCCGGTGCACGTCGACGGGGCCTCCGGCGGCATGGTCGCGCCGTTCCTGGACGAGGACCTGGTGTGGGACTTCCGGCTGCCCCGCGTCGCCTCGATCAACACCTCGGGACACAAGTACGGGCTGGTCTACCCCGGGGTCGGCTGGGCACTGTGGCGGGACTCGGCGGCCCTTCCGGAGGAGCTGGTGTTCCGCGTGAACTACCTGGGCGGCGACATGCCGACCTTCGCGCTGAACTTCTCCCGGCCGGGCGCCCAGGTGGCGGCGCAGTACTACACGTTCCTGCGGCTGGGCCGCGAGGGGTACCGCGCCGTGCAGCAGAACGCGCGGGACATCGCCGGCTCGCTCGCGCGGGGAGTGGCCGCGCTGGGCGACTTCCGGCTGCTGACACGCGGCGACGAGCTGCCGGTGTTCGCCTTCACGACGGCCGACGACGTGACGGCGTACGACGTCTTCGACGTCTCCCGGCGGCTGCGGGAGGGCGGCTGGCTGGTGCCGGCGTACACCTTCCCGCCGCACCGCGAGGATCTGTCGGTGCTGCGGGTGGTGTGCCGCAACGGCTTCTCGGCGGACATGGCGGATCTGCTCCTGGACGACCTGGAACGGCTGCTGCCGGAGCTGCGCCGCCAGCCGCATCCGCTGACCCGGGACAAGGGGGCGGCGACCGGGTTCCACCACTGACCCGGTTCCGCGTCGACGGTGATCGCCGGTTCCCCGACCGCCCCGTCCGCTTCCTCACCGCCCGCCTCGGCGCCGGGCACCCGTCCCGCCCGTGAGCCGGGTGCCGGCAGCCGGAGTCGCCGCCCTCACCGGCTCAGCCGCGCGAACCTCGCCACCGCCAGCGGGAAGAACACGGCGAGCAGCGCCAGCGGCCAGGCGAGGGCGGCCCAGACGTGGCCGGACTCGCCGCCGGGGCCGCCGAAGAGGTCGCGGACGGCCGTGGCGGTCTGGGACATCGGGTTCCACTGGACGACGGTGCCCAGCCAGCCGGGCATGGAGTCGGGTGTGGCGAAGGCGTTGGAGAGGAAGCCGACCGGCCAGACCAGGATCTGCACCGCCTGCACCAGCTCGGGCTTCCCGGCCACCAGGGCCAGGAAGATGCCGATCCACAGCATGGCGAAGCGGAAGAGCAGCAGCAGGCCGACCGCGCCGAGGAAGGCGCCGGGGCCGCCGTGGGCGCGCCAGCCGAGCGCGTACCCGACGCCGGTCAGCACGGTGAGTCCGAGCGCCGACTGGAGCATGTCGGCGGCGGAACGGCCCACCAGGACCGCGCCGTTGGTCATGGGCAGCGAGCGGAAGCGGTCGACGACGCCCTTGTTGAGGTCCTGGGTGACGGCGATCATGGTGCCCTCCAGGCCGAAGGCCATGGTGAGCGCGAGCATGCCGGGGACCAGGTAGTCGACGTACTCGCCGCTCACGCCCCGGCCGCCGCCGACCAGGTAGCCGAACATCAGCAGCAGCATGACGGGGAAGACCAGGTTGACGACGACCGTCACCGGCTGCCGTCCCCAGCGGGCCAGCTCGCGGCGGGTCATGGTCCAGGAGTCGGACAGGGCGTGGTGCGCGGGACTCACGGCGGTCGTACGCACGGCGGTCGTACTCACGCGGCCTCCTTCGTGCGGTCGGTGAGGTGCAGGAACACCTCGTCCAGGGTCGGCCGGCGCAGCGCCACGTCCTCGGCCTCGATGCCGGCCTCCTCCAGCGCCCGTACGACGCCGGAGAGCGCCGCCATCCGGTCGGTGACCGGGGCGCTGACGAGCCGGCGGTCGGCGTCGACGCGGACACCGGTCAGCGGCAGCAGGGCGACGGCGGCGCCCAGTTGGCCGGCGTCGCGCAGGACGACGTCGACGCGGTCGCCGCCGGTGGCGGCCTTGAGCTCGTCCGCCGTGCCGTCCGCGACGACCCGGCCGGCGTCCACGACGGAGATGCGGTCGGCGAGCTGGTCGGCCTCCTCCAGGTACTGGGTGGTGAGCAGGACCGTCGTACCGGCACCGACCAGGGAGCGGACCGAGTCCCACACCTCCGCGCGGCCGCGCGGGTCCAGACCGGTGGTGGGTTCGTCCAGGAAGAGGACCTCCGGTTCGGTGATGAGGGACGCGGCCAGGTCCAGGCGGCGGCGCATGCCTCCGCTGTAGGCACTGACCGGTTTGCGTCCGGTGTCGGCGAGGTCGAAGCGCGCGAGCAGTTCGTCGGCACGCGCGCGTGCCCTCCGGGCGCCGAGGTGGTGGAGGCGGCCGAACATCTCCAGGTTCTGCCGGCCGCCCAGTTCCTCGTCGAGCGCCGCGTGCTGGCCGAGCAGGCCGATGCGCAGCCGCACGGCGTACGCCTCGGCGACGACGTCGTGTCCGGCCACCTCGACACGGCCCGCGTCCGGCCGCAGCAGCGTGGACAGGATGCGGACCAGGGTCGTCTTGCCGGCTCCGTTCGGGCCCAGCACGCCGTGCACCGTGCCGCGCGTGACGGTCAGGTCGAGCCCGTCCAGTGCGTTCTTGCCGCCGTACCTCTTGCGTGCGCCTTCGACGGTGATCGCCGTGTCGGCCACTGCCACTCCCCCTTCGCGCTCTCTCCGGGAGAGAGCTAGCCAAATTTGACTACCGGCCGACGAAGGTATGCCCTCGACCTCTCTTAGTCAAACTTGATTAGCGAGCATCCCCGTAGTGGGGCCGCCCCGCCCCGAAGGGGTTCTCCTCGCCCTCGGCCAGCACACCGACGAACGGCTCGCCCTCGCCTGCGAAGGTGTACGCGCCGCCCCGGACGCGTTCGATGAGGCCGCGGGTCCACTCGGCGCCGGAGTCGGCCGAGTGGACCCAGTAGTTCATGATCTCGCCGATGTGCCCGTACTGGCCGGGCCCCTCCGCGGGCATGTAGTACTCGGTGACGGCGGCACGCCACTCCTCGATCTTCCGCACCCGCTCCTCCAGGAGCGCCAGGGCCTCCTCGCGCGGCAGGTCGACCATGAAGCCGAGCGCCGCGGTGAGCACGTCCGGCCGCTGGTCGTATGCGGTGAGGTAGTCGCGGAGCAGCGCGAGGTACTCCTCGGTGCCCTGCTCCGTGATCTCGTACTCCACGCGCGGCGGCCCGCCCGCCGTGGACGGCGCGATCTCGTGCGCGAGGAGCAGTCCCTGCTTCGCCATCTGCTTCAGCGCGTGGTAGATCGAGCCGGGCTTGGCGTTGGACCACTCGTGCGCGCCCCAGTACTCCAGGTCGTTGCGCACCTGGTAGCCGTGGGCCCGCCCGTGCTGGCGGACGGCGCCGAGCACGAGGAGACGGATCGCTGACATGCCTCCAGCCTATGACCCGCCCGTCGCGCCCCCGCGCCGGCGTCCGCGCGCGGCGGGCGTCGGAACGCGCCTCAGAACGGGAAGCCGCTGCGCCCGTGCTGCACCGAGATCCACTTCTGGGTGGTGAAGGCGTCCAGCATGGTGTCGCCGTTGAGGCGGCCGAGGCCGGAGTGCTTCTCGCCGCCGAAGGGGACGATCGGCTCGTCGTGCACGGTGCCGTCGTTCACGTGGAACATCCCGGTGTCGATCCGCTTGGCGAACGCGACACCCCGCTCGACGTCGCCCGTGTGCACGGCGCCGCTCAGCCCGTACGGCGTGTCGTTGACCAGGCGCACGGCCTCCTCCTCGCCGTCGAAGGGGACGAGGAAGGCGACCGGGCCGAAGACCTCCTGCTTCAGCAGCGCGGAGTCGGCGGGCAGGCCGGTGAGGACCGAGGGCTCGACCAGGTTGTCCGTGCCCGAGCCGCGCACCAGGGCGGTGGCGCCCTCGGCGAGCGCCTGCTCGACCACGCCGGAGAGCGCGTCCGCCTGCGAGGAGTTGATCACCGGGCCGATGACGGTGGCCGGGTCGCGCGGGTCGCCGGCCTTGAGGGTCTTCACCTTGGCGACGAACTTCTCGGTGAACTCGTCGGCCACCGCCCGGTCGACCAGCACGCGGTTGGCGGCCATGCAGACCTGGCCCTGGTGGACGTAGCGGCTGAAGACGGCCGCGTCGACCGCGTAGTCGACGTCGGCGTCGTCGAGGACCACCAGGGCGCTGTTGCCGCCCAGTTCGAGGACGGAGCGCTTGAAGTTCGCGGCGCAGACGGTGGCCACGTGGCGGCCCACCTTGTCGGAGCCGGTGAAGGAGATCACCTTCGGCACCGGGTGCTCGATGAAGGCGTCGCCGATCTCCGCGATGTCGGTGACCACGACGTTGAGCAGGCCGCCCGGCAGTCCGGCGTCCTGAAGGATCTTCGCGACCAGCGTGCCGCCGACGATCGGCGTGTTCTGGTGCGGCTTGAGGACGACGCCGTTGCCCAGGGCGAGGGCCGGGGCGACCGACTTCAGGGAGAGCAGGAAGGGGAAGTTGAACGGGCTGATGACGCCCACGACGCCGACCGGCACGCGGTAGACGCGGTTCTCCTTGCCGTCGACGGGCGAGGGGATGATCCGCCCCTCGGGCGCCAGCGCCAGGTGGACCGCCTCGCGCAGGAACTCCTTGGCGAGGTGCAGTTCGAAGGCGGCCTTGAGACGGGTGCCGCCCAGCTCGGCGACGATGGCCTCGCCGATCTCCTCCTCGCGCTCCTCCACCAGGCGCAGCGCCTTCTCGAACACCGCGCGGCGCGCGTAGGGGTTCGTCGCGGCCCACTGCTTCTGCGCGCGCTCGGCGGCCCGGTAGGCGGCGTCGACCTCGTCGACGGTGGCTATCGTGATCGAGGCGAGCTTCTCGTTGTCGTACGGGTTGAAGTCGATGATGTCCCAGGAGCCGGTGCCCGGGCGCCACTCGCCGTCGATGTACTGCTGGGCGAGGTCGGTGAAGTACGACGACATGAGAACCCTCAATCCCCTCAACTGCCGCAGCCGCCGCGAGCGAGCCGCCTGATTGAGCGTCATCGTACTTATGTTTCAGGAGAGTTGAAGGAGTCCTCGCAGAAGGTCCCGGCTCTCGTCCGGGCCCGGGCTGTCCTGCTGGAGTTCCTTCAGCGCCGTCTCGTACTGGGTGACGTCCTCCTGCTTGTCCAGGTACAGCGCACTGGTCAGCTGCTCCAGGTAGACGACGTCCGAGAGGTCGGACTCGGGGAAGCTGAGGAGCGTGAACGCGCCACTCTCGCCGGAGTGCCCGCCGAAGCCGAACGGCATGACCTGGAGGCGCACATTGGGGCGTTCGGACATCTCGATCAGGTGCTGCAGCTGGCCGCGCATCACCTCGCGGTCGCCGTACGGACGGCGCAGGGCGGCCTCGTCGAGCACGATGTGGAATTCGGGGGCGTTCTCCGCGACCAGGCGCTTCTGCCGCTCCAGGCGCAGCGCCACCCGCCGCTCGACGTCCGCCTCGCCGGCGCCCTTCATGCCGCGGCGGACCACCGCGCGGGCGTACTCCTCGGTCTGCAGCAGTCCGTGCACGAACTGCACCTCGTAGACCCGGATCAGCGAGGCGGCGCCCTCCAGGCCCACATAGGTGGGGAACCAGCTGGGCAGCACGTCGGAGTAACTGTGCCACCAGCCCGCGACATTGGCCTCCTTGGCCAGGGAGAGCAGGGAGGCTCGCTCCTGCTCGTCCGTGATGCCGTAAAGGGTCAACAGGTCTTCGACGTCCCTGGTCTTGAAGCTCACCCGGCCCAGCTCCATCCGGCTGATCTTCGACTCCGAGGCGCGGATCGAGTAGCCCGCCGCCTCTCGCGTGATCCCCCGCGTCTCACGCAGTCGCCTGAGTTGTGATCCGAGCAGCATGCGCCGCACCACCGATCCGGGCTCTCCCGCGCTCACGTTCGCCAGCCTCCCCAACCGTCTTCAGGGGCC
This sequence comes from Streptomyces sp. CCM_MD2014, assembly GCF_000772045.1. Lineage (GTDB taxonomy): Bacteria > Actinomycetota > Actinomycetes > Streptomycetales > Streptomycetaceae > Streptomyces > Streptomyces salinarius. The sequence continues at coordinate 3,952,804 of NZ_CP009754.1, forward strand.
GAAGTCTGCCACTAAAACACTCCGAGCAGTACTCGTCCGGTTACGGAAACGGAATCGAGCCAAAGGAAACGTGCAAGATCCTGCACACGGTCGGCCGGATCCGGCCGTCGAAGGAGATGAAGAGGAGGCGAAGATGACGGAAAAATTGACCAACAAGCGGTACGGGCAGGTCCATTTCGGTCACCTGCACGTGCATCTGCCCTTGCATCTGCGGTACGCATCCGAAACCATGGTCCCCGCACCACCGCGCCGCATCGCTACGACCGCGAATTCCCGGGAGTGCCTCGCATGGGGACGAATGGATCGACCATGCTCGAGCCGTTACGGCAGGGCCTTCCGCCACTCGACCCCGCAGCCGTGTCGAACGCCGCGTCCTGCGCCCTGCCGCCCCGTTACGAAGCGGTGCGCGAGGCCCGGCGGTTCACCCGCAGAACACTCGACGGCTGGGACACCGGCGACCGCTTCGACGACATCTGCCTGGTGGTCTCCGAACTCGTCACCAACGCCCTGCGGCACGCACTCCCCGCGGACTCCCCGCGCCACGACGAGCAGCACGGTCCCGTACGGCTGCATCTGATGCGCTGGACGGAACGGCTGGTGTGCGCGGTGCGCGACCCCAGCCACGACAGTCCGGTGGCCCGCGAGACGGACGACTTCTCGGCGGAGTCGGGCCGAGGCCTGTTCCTCGTCGACTCCTTCAGCGACAGCTGGGGCTGGCACCCGCTCGCCGGGACGCTCAACGGCAAGGTGGTCTGGGCGCTGTTCCGGATCTAGCCGGAGACAGGGCGGCCCGGCTGCGGACCGGCCGTCGGCCCATCGGGCCTTCAACCTGTCGGCCCTCGGCCCTCAGCCCTCAGCCCGCGATCAGGTGGTCGAACTCGCCGTCCTTGACGCCCAGCAGCATGGCCTCGATCTCGGCCCGCGTGTAGACGAGCGCGGGCCCGTCCGGGAAGCGGGAGTTGCGCACCGCCACCGCACCGTCGGGCAGACGCGCGAACTCCACGCACGAGCCCTGCGAGTTGCTGCGCCGGCTCTTCTGCCAGGCCGCATCGTGCAACTGCGTGGCGGCCATGCCGTTGTACACGTCGTACACGTCGTGGTCCACAGGTCGCTCCCCGGTGGCTGGTGCACTGGCTGATGTGGCCATTGATGCAGTGGTCAACTGATCCGGATCATAACCCTGTTCACGTGCAGATGCATGAGCAAATGCACGTGCACGCGCGGTGCTCCCGCGGTTACAGCTTTGACGACCGCTTTACCGAGCCCTGCCCTCTACGACGCCGGGTCCCGGGAAGTCGTTCCCGCATGTGCCCCCGAATTCGAAGAATATGCAACAACATGCGACACCACCGGGGCCCGGCCGCTAAGGGCGGGCCCCGGTGGTGTCGCCGGTGCGCGGGGTACGGCGGGCCGGTCAGCGGGTGCCGTACGGCAGCAGCGCCATCTCGCGCGCGTTCTTGATCGCCCTGGCCAGCTGCCGCTGCTGCTGGGACGTCACGCGGGTGACGCGACGGCTGCGGATCTTGCCGCGGTCGGAGATGAACTTCCGCAGCAGCTCGGTGTCCTTGTAGTCGATGTACGTCACCCCCGCCCGGTCCAGCGGGTTGGGGCGCTGCCGGGCGGACACGCGCTCGTTCTTACGGGGTCGGGGCATCGGGTCAGACCTCCAGGAGGGTGTCGAAGGCGGGCGGCAGCCGTTCCCAGGCGGCCTGCCCCGCGGCGTACTCGGCGTCGGTCAGCAGGCAGGACTCCAGGAGCCGCTCCAGGCCGTCGCGGTCGAGGCCGGGGGAGGTGAAGACCAGGTGCTGGCAGCGGTCGCCGTGCTCGGGGTGCCAGTCCAGCGCGGCGGCGGCGCGGCGCACCGGCGGCACCAGTTCCCAGGCCGCGTCGGGAAGCGCGGCGAGCCACGGCCCCGCGCTCTCGACGCACAGGGCGCCGCCCGCGGCGTCCCAGTGCAGCAGCGTGTCGCCCTTGCCGGCGAGCCAGAACCGCCCCCGGCTGCGGGCCGCGGCACAGGTCAGGTCCTCGAGCGCCGCGTACAGCCGCTCCGGGTGGAAGGGGCGGCGGCGGTGCCAGACCAGGGTGGCGACGCCGTGCGCGTCGGCCTCGGCCGGCAGCAGGGCGCAGGCCGGGTGCTGTGCGGCGGCCGCGGCCTCCACGTCGAACCCGGCGAGGGCGGCCCGCGCCAGCTCCGAGGGCGGGGATACGGGCGGGGCAGGGACCGGGGCGCCCGCCGGATCACCGTGGCCGATCGGGACCCGGCGGGCTGTCGGATGGAGCTGGGTGAGCAGCTCGCGGTCCTCGTCGTCGGCCTCCGGCGAGCCGGGGAGGGACTCGGCGAGGGCGAGGACGGAGGCGTACTCCAGTTGCCGCGCGAAGGTGTCGGCGACGGTGCGCTGATCCGTGGCCGCCGCGGCCAGGCCGCCCTCGGCGAGGTCGTCGCCGTTGCCGAGGTACGGCAGGACGAGGGCCGGGTCGACGGCGGTGATCACACCGGTGACGGTGAAGCCGCCGGCCGTGACCACCTCCGCCATCGCCTTGGGCTCGACGGAGTCCCACAGCTCGACGACCGCCAGCGGGGTGCCGCCGGCCTCCGCGAGCCGGACCAGCTCGGGCACGAGGTCCTCGCGCAGGGCGCAGCACGCACAGTCGTTGACCAGGGGCGCCTCACCCGCGTCGAGGATGCCCGTGGCGTCCCGCACGGTCCGCACGACCGTGCCCGCGGTGGCCGTCGCCAGGTCGTGGTGGAGGACGACGCTGCCGGGTACGTCGGCCAGCAGCCGCGCCACGGCCGCCCGGCGCGCGTCGGCGTGCAGCCCGCCGACGATCACCACCGGCAGGTCGTGGCGGGGGCCCGGCCCGCTCATGCCCCGCCCTCCTTCCCGTACCGGCGCTCGAAGCGCTCCACGCGCCCGGCGGTGTCCAGAACGCGGGCGGTGCCGGTGTAGAAGGGGTGGCTGACGTGGGAGATCTCGACGTCGACGACCGGGTAGGTGTGGCCGTCCTCCCATTCGACGGTGCGCTCGCTGGTCATGGTCGAGCGGGTGAGGAAGGCGTAGTCGGCGGCGCGGTCGCGGAAGACGACCGGGCGGTACTCGGGGTGGATGCCCTTGCGCACGGTGCCTCAGCGCTCCTCTCGGAAGTCGACGTGCCGGCCGGCCACCGGGTCGTATTTGCGCAGGACCAGCCGGTCCGGGTCGTTGCGGCGGTTCTTGCGGGTGACGTAGGTGTAGCCGGTCCCGGCGGTGGACCGGAGCTTGATGACCGGACGGAGTTCGTTGCGTGCCATGCTGCTATCTTACTGAAAATGAATTCCATTAACAGCTAGGGTCCTTCCGGCCCGGAGGAGAGGTACGTCACCGTGTCCGCCCACTGCATGCTGACCGGGACCAAGCCCGGTTTCGGCAACCGCGTCTCCCACTCCCACCGGCGCACCTCGCGCCGCTTCGACCCCAACGTCCAGACCAAGCGCTACTGGCTGCCGAGCGAGCGCCGGCACGTGCGGCTGCGGCTGAGCACGAAGGGGATCAGGACGGTCGACTCCATCGGCGTCGAGGCGGCGGTCGCGCGCATCCGTGCCCGGGGAGTGAGGATCTGATGGCGAAGAAGAGCAAGATCGCGAAGAACGAGCAGCGGCGGGAGATCGTCGCGCGGTACGCGGCACGCCGGGCCGAGCTGAAGGAGATCGTCCGCCGCCCCTCGTCGACGGAGGCCGAGCGGCTCGCCGCCCAGCGGGAACTGCGCAGGCAGCCGCGCGACGCGAGCCCCACGCGGGTGCGCAACCGCGATCAGGTCGACGGGCGTCCGCGCGGGTACTTCCGGGTCTTCGGGCTCTCCCGGGTGAATCTACGCGAGCAGGCGCACGCCGGACATCTGCCCGGGGTCCGCAAGTCGTCCTGGTAGCTTGCGGCTGTCTTGGGGCCGAACGGCCGTCCGTCGACAGCTAGGAGCTTGCGGTGACACGGGTGACTGCGGACAGTACGGCGAGCACGGCGCACGCGACGCGTACGGCCGGGGGCGGGGCCCCGGGCGTCCCCGCCCCGGCCCCGGGATCACGCCGGCGCTCGGGGCGGCGCTCCGTGCGGGCCGCGGCCGTGGCCGTCGGGCTGGTGGGCGCGCTGGCGCTGACCGCCTGCTCCGACGGCGGCTCGGACGGTGGTTCCGGCGGCGGGGGTGACGAGTCGTCCGCGGCGCCCGGCGCCTCCGCGAGCGCGGAGACCGGCGGTTCCGGCGGCGGGTCGCCGTCGGCGGGTGCCGCCGGCGAGCTGGAGGGCAGCTGGCTGGCGACCTCCGACGGCCAGGCGGTCGCGCTGATGGTGACCGGCGACAAGGCCGCCCTCTTCGCCACCGGCGGGACCGTCTGCAGCGGCACCGCCGCCGAGGCCTCCGGCACCCGCACGATCCGCCTGAAGTGCACGGGCGGCGACGACCGGACGACCGGCACGGTCGAGTCGGTCGACGACACCTCGCTCAAGGTGACCTGGGAGGGCGGCGTCGGCGAGGAGACGTACACCAGGTCCGAGGGCGGATCGATGCCGCCCGGACTGCCGACCGAGGGCCTCGGCTCCTGAACCGGTCCCTCCTCTTGCGGCGGACTACCGCAACGGCCGGCGGCGTTCGACGTGGGCGTCGTCGGCCGCGCGGGTGCCCTCCGTCCAGCCCGCCGCGTCCGAGACGCCGCGCAGGCGGGTCGTGGTCGTCTCCGGGAACAGGCGCTCCAGCCGCTCGGTGACCGCCACCTCCCGGGAGGCGAGCACCGGCAGGAGGTCCGCGTCCGCCGCCGCACCGGTCGTGGCGGATTCGGCCGTGGCCGCCTCGGCCGCGGCCCGCAACCGGGTGCCCGCGCGGTGGGCGTAGGCGGCGAGGAACGACTGCCGGAAGGTCTTGGTGCGCTTGCGCCCGCCGGCCCGCTGCCCGGCCTCCGCCTTCGTCATCGCGGTCTCGGCCTGCACCAGCAGTGAGGTGTAAAGGAGTTCGACCGCCTCCAGGTCGGCCTCGAAACCGACGACGGTGGAAAAGCCGAAGGGCTCGTTCCACACGGCCCCGCAGTGGTTGGCGTCGGCCACCGCGTCCAGCAGCACCGCCTTGGCCTGCTCGTAGGGCGGCTCCACCCCGATCCGGCACGCCCCCGGGGTGTCGGGCGCGGCGGCGGCCCCCTGGGCCCGCGCGGACAGCAGCGCCTCGTCGACGCTGTGCCGGGCCATCAGCTCCTGCGCCTTGGCGCTCAGCGCCTCGGCCTCCTCGGGATACCCGGTCGCCTCCGCCTTGGCGAGCAGCGCGCGGATGCGGGCGAGGGCGCGCGATTCGGGCCGGGCCTCACGACGTGGTGCGCCCACCGCGTCTTCCAGCGGCTCCAGCGCGGGCAGCCGCAGCAGCAGGCGGTACAGCCGCAGTACGTCCGTGGCACGGGAGAAGCGATCGGTGCGGGGCGGCGCCTGATCCGGTACGGCGTCGAGCTGGGCGGCCCAGCGGGGTCCGCGCGGGCGGTCGTGCGGCGCCTGGGCGCGGATCAGCACGGCCACCATCCGCACGTGCACGTCGTCGAGTTCGCGCCGCACGATCCGGACGAGGTCGGCCGGCTGCCAGCCCCGCCGCCAGGCCGCGGCCACGAACTCCTCGCCCCGGACGAGGAGTTCGGCATCCGCCGCCGGATCGGCCGCGAGCAGGGAGGCCGCCGTGTCGAGGGCGTCGTCGCCCGTGTCGTACAGGGCGGTCTCGAAGGCACGGTCGACGGTGCGGGGCGTACTCACCCGGCGATGGTGCCACGACCGCCGCACCGGAAGCAGACTGTCAACCATCGGTTGACAGTCAGGAAGGGTGCAACCTACGGTTGACACATGACGACCGACCCGAGCATCACGTCATCCGTACGCCTCGACGAACTCATCACCGCGATCAAGAAGGTGCACCAGGAACCCCTGGAACAACTCCAGGACGCCGTCATCGCGGGCGAGCACCTGGGTGAGGTGGCCGACCACCTCATCGGCCACTTCGTGGACCAGGCCCGGCGTTCAGGCGCGTCCTGGACGGACATCGGCAGGAGCATGGGCGTCACCCGGCAGGCGGCGCAGAAGCGCTTCGTGCCCAAGGAGTCCGCCGACCTGGACGCGAGCCAGGGCTTCAGCCGCTACACGACCCGCGCGCGCGAGGCCGTGATGGCCGCCCACAACGCGGCCAAGACCGCAGGCAGCGCCGAGGGCCTGCCCGAGCACCTCGTCCTCGGCCTGCTCACGCAGCACGAGAGCCTGTCCGCCAAGGCGATCGCCGCGCAGGGCGTCACCCTCGACGCCGTCCGCGAGGCGGCGCTCGCCGCCCTCCCGCCCGCCGCCGCCGAGGTCCCGGAGCTGGTGCCCTACGGGCCCGCCGCCAAGAAGGTCCTCGAACTCACCTTCCGCGAGGCCCTGCGCCTCGGCCACAACTACGTCGGCACCGAGCACATCCTGCTCGCCCTGCTGGAGCACGAGGACGGCGAGGGCGTGCTCAGCGGGCTCGGCCTCACCAAGGAGGCCACCGAGCGCTTCGTCACCGAGGCGCTGGCGCAGTTCATCGAGGTGACCAAGCAGGGCGGGGAGGGCGGAACGGGGGGCCCGGAGGACTGAGCGCCGGCCGCTCCGGGGCCGTTGTCAGACCCCGGTGCGACACTCGCGTCATGGCCGAGAGGTGGGCACTCGCGGTGGCCGAGGGCGGTGGCGTGGACGTCGCGCCCCTCGGCCCCGACGGGCTGCCCGCCGGGCCGGTGCGGCGCGAGCGCGATCTCGCCGAGGCCGTACGGGCCAGACCGGAGGTCACACGCTGGGTGTGGCGGTCCACCGCCGAGATCGCGCCGCGCCTGCTCGCCACGGGGGTGCGAGCGGAGCGGTGCTACGACGTGGAGGCCGCCGAGACCCTCCTGCTCGGCCACGAGGGGCGGTACGGGGAGCCGCGCTCGGCCGCGGCCGCCCTGGCCCGGCTGCGCGGCGGACCCGTGCCGCCCGACCCGCCGCAGCGCTCCGCCGAGCCGGGCGCGCAGTCGTCGTTGTTCGAACCCCAGGCCGTCCACCTCCCCCTCACCGATCTGCTCGCCGTCTACGCCGAGCAGCAGCGCCGGCACGAGCGCTGCGAGCACCCCGACCGGATGCGGCTGCTGACGGCCGCCGAGTCGGCGGGGATGCTGGTGGCCGCCGAGCTGAACCACGCGGGGCTGCCCTGGCGCGCCGACGTGCACCGCGAGGTGCTGCACGACCTGCTGGGCGAGCGGTACGCGGGCGGGGGTGAGCCGCGCCGCCTGGCCGAGCTGGCCGAGGAGGTGTCGGCGGCGTTCGGCCGCCGGGTGCGGCCCGACCTGCCCGCGGACGTGGTCAGGGCGTTCGCGCAGGCGGGCGTGAAGGTCGGCTCCACCCGCCGCTGGGAGCTGGAGTCGGTGGACCACCCGGCCGTGAAGCCGCTGATCGAGTACAAGAAGCTGTACCGCATCTGGGTCGCCCACGGCTGGTCCTGGCTCCAGGACTGGGTGCGCGACGGGCGGTTCCGCCCCGAGTTCCTGGCCGGCGGCACCGTCACCGGACGCTGGGTGACCAACGGCGGGGGCGGGCTGCAGATCCCCAAGGTGATCCGGCGCGCCGTCGTCGCCGACCCGGGCTGGCGGCTGGTCGTCGCCGACGCCGACCAGATGGAGCCGCGCGTGCTGGCGGCGATCTCCCGCGACCCCGGCCTGATGGAGGTGGCCGGCCGGGAGACCGACCTCTACCAGTCCGTCTCCGACCGCGCCTTCTCCGGCGACCGCGCCCACGCCAAGCTCGCCGTGCTCGGCGCCGTCTACGGCCAGACCTCCGGCGACGGCCTCAAGAACCTCGCCACGCTCCGACGGCGCTTCCCCAGGGCGGTGGCCTACGTCGACGACGCGGCCCGCGCGGGCGAGGAGGGCCGGCTGGTGCGCACCTGGCTGGGCCGCACCTGCCCGCCCGCGGCCGGCGCGGCCGACGGCGTCGAGGAGGCGGGCCTGCCCCAGGACGACCCCGCCGACACCGCGGGCCGCCCGCAGGAGTGGGTGCCGGGGTACGCGTCCACCAACGCCCGCGCCCGGGGCCGCTTCGCCCGCAACTTCGTCGTCCAGGGAAGCGCGGCCGACTGGGCCCTGCTGCTGCTCGCCGCGCTGCGCCGGACCTGCGCGGACATGGCGGCCGAGCTGGTCTTCTTCCAGCACGACGAGGTGATCGTGCACTGTCCCGAGGAGGAGGCCGACACCGTCGTCGCGGCGATCCGGGACGCGGCGGAGCTGGCGGGGCGGCTGACGTTCGGGGCGACGCCGGTGCGGTTCCCGTTCACCACGGCGGTGGTGGAGTGCTACGCGGACGCGAAGTGAGGGGCCGCGGCGCCGGCCGGGAACCCGACCGCGGGGACAGGGACGCGGGACGCGGCGGAGCGTCAGCGCGATGCCGCTCCCTCAGCGCTTCCGGTACATGTCCAGCTCCCGCCAGGAATTCGCCGTCTCCTCGGCGACGGGAAGAGGCTGCCGCCAGGCGGTGGACGAGTCGATGTCCGGTGCGGAACGCCGCAGCCCTTCCGCCGCGGCCTGCGCGTCGCCCGGGACCGAGACGGCCAGGAACCCGAAAGGAGCCGTGGACCGCAGTTCCACGCACACCACGGGTCTGCCGGGCCGCAGCGCCACGAAGTCCTGCCCGCCGACGTGCCCCCGCGTGCCGGCGCTCAGCACGCCGGGAATCCAGACGCCGTGCAGAGCCACTCCGCGCAGGGCACGCCACCAGTCGGACTCCACCGTCACCCGGCGTACGGCCGTCAGCGGCACGCGCACGGTCCCGCGGCGCGCTGCGGCCCTCTCCCGCCAGGAGAGGCGCACCACGAGGTCGCCGTCCCTCACGAGGACCCGCGCCACGTCACTGCCTCCCTTCCCTTCCCGGGAACCGGGGTGGTGGCACAAGGACGTAACACGACCCGCTCGTCCGGACGGCTACCGGGCGCGGGGCGTTACCCGTCCGCCGTCCAGTCCTCCGGCCCGCCGCCCCGCCACTCGATCAGCCCGGGGTCGTCGAGCGTCGTGTCGGACTCGGGCAGGCCCGCTCGCCGCAGGAACTCGACCACGTCGAGCAGGTGGTACGCGATGCCCGCGTACTCACCGCGGATCGTGACCCGCCTGCCACCGTCGGGGCTCGGCGGCTGCACGATCACAGGCGCCTCTTCCATGCCTACGGTGTGCCCCTCGCCGGGCGGCCCATGCAGGCACGGTCCACCGTTCAGGGCGACGGCGGGTCATTCTCCGGGGCACTGCCGCTCCTCGCGGGCGAGGGCAGCGATCGTTCCTCCGGCAGCCGTAGCCGGTCGCCGGCGTCGAAGCGGTCGTAGTCGTCCACCTGTTCGAACGCGAGCGGCAGCACACCGAAGTTGGCCAGGTTCTGCCAGTGGATACGGGCGTAGGACGTGACGGGCAAGCGGACGCACACGACCGCCGAACTGGGCGGCGCCCTTTCCGTAACGGCGAGGAGGACCCCTCCCGGGACGCAAAAGGGCCGGGTCGGAAACATCCGACCCGGCCCTTCTCTGAGCCGCCTTCGGGATTCGAACCCGAGACCTACGCATTACGAGTGCGTTGCTCTGGCCATCTGAGCTAAGGCGGCGCGCCGTGCACCCATGGTGCGATCAGCAACGTCGGTAAGTCTACACAGTTTCCAGGGGTGCTTCGTACCGGCCCCGGACGCTCGGGCGCCGCGGCCGGTACGAGGGATTCCGGCGTCGTCAGGAGCAGCGCTTGCCGTCCTTCGGGGCCGTTCCGGTCAGCAGGTACGTGTTGATCGCGGAGTCGATGCAGGCGCTGCCGCGGCCGTAGGCGGTGTGGCCGTCGCCCTCGTAGGTGAGGAGGCGGCCGGAGGAGAGCTGGTCGGCCAGGGCCTCGGCCCAGCGGTAGGGGGTGGCCGGGTCGCGGGTGGTGCCGACGACGACGATCGGGGTGGCGCCCGCCGCCTTGATGCGGTGCGGCTCGCCCGTGGGCCGCACCGGCCAGTACGCGCAGTTCAGGGAGGACCAGGCGAGGCCCTCGCCGAAGACCGGGGAGGCCTTCTCGAACTCGGGGAGGGCCTTGCGCACCTCGTCCGGGGAGGAGAAGGCGGCGGGGAGGTCGAGGCAGTTCACGGCGGCGTTGGCGAACATCAGGTTGCTGTAGCCGCCGTCGGACTCGCGCTCGTAGTAGCTGTCGGAGAGGATCAGCAGGCCCGCGCCGTCCTTCTCCTTGATCGCCGAGGTGAGGGACTCGCGCAGCTGCTGCCAGGCGCCCTCGTCGTACATCGCGGCGATCACGCCGGTGGTGGCGAGGGACTCCGTGAGCTTGCGGCCGTCGGCGTCGCCGGCGGGAAGGGGCTTCGCGTCCAGGTCGTCGAAGAAGGACGTGAGGTTCTTGCCGACCTGGTCGGGGGTGGTGTCCTTGTCGCCGAGTGGGCAGTCCGGCTGCTTCACGCAGTCCTTCGCGAAGGACTGGAACGCCGTCTCGAAGCCCGCCGTCTGCTCCAGGTTCAGGCGGCGCGCGGGCAGGGAAGGGTCCATCGCGCCGTCCAGGACCAGGCGGCCCGCCCGGTCCGGGAACAGGCCGGCGTAGGTCGCGCCGAGGAACGTGCCGTACGAGGCTCCGACGTAGTTCAGCTTCTCGTCGCCCAGCACCGCGCGCAGGACGTCCATGTCCCGCGCCGCCTCGACCGTCGAGACGTGGCGCAGCAGCTTCGGCGCGTCCGCTCCGCAGCCCTCGGCGAACTTCTTGTAGGCGTCGACCAGCTCCTCCGTCTCGCCCGCGTCGTCGGGCGTGACGTCGGTCCGCGTGTACGCGTCCATCTCGCGGCCGTCGAGGCACTCGACGGGCTCGCTGCGGGCCACCCCGCGGGGGTCGACCGCGACCATGTCGTACTGGGCGCGGACCTTCGCCGGGTAGCCGATGCCCGCGTACTGCTGGAGGTAGCCGATCGCCGAGCCGCCCGGTCCGCCCGGGTTGACCAGCAGCGAGCCGATCCGCTTGCCGGGTCCCGTGGCCTTCTTGCGGGCCACCGCGAGCCGGACGTCGCCCTCGGTGGGCTTGGCGTAGTCGAGCGGTGCCTTCATGGTGGCGCACTGGAAGCCGGGGACGCCGCAGTCGCGCCAGCCGAGCTTCTGCTCGTAGTACGGAGCCAGCTCGGAGGGCGTGCTCTTCGGCAGCGGGGTCAGGGTCGCCGTGGCCGCTTCCGTCGAGCCCGCCGCCTCCGCCGCGGGGGATCCGGCGGACGTCGACGCGCCCCCGGCCGAGCAGGCGGTGGCGAGCAGCGCGGCGGCGAGCAGCGCTGCTCGGAAACGGGTGCTGCCGGTGCGGGTCCTGCGGTGAGTGCGCCTTGTGTGCATCCGTCGAGCGTAACGCTCCGCGACCGTCCCATCGCGGTGCGTGCTTCGCGTGCCTCGTACGGGCTACGGCGTCAACGCCCGATGCCTTCCGCGGAGCGAGGGCGCGTGCTCAGCCTGCCCTGAGGGCCATCGTCATCGCCTCCACCGCCAGCAGCGGGGGCACATTGCGGTCGAGGGCCTCGCCGCAGGCCGCGATCGCCTCGATGCGGCGCAGCGTGGACTCGGGCGTGCTGCCACGGGCGAGCCGCTCCAGGGAGTCCTCCGCGTCGGCGTTGGCGATCGCCACGCGGGAGCCGAGCTGGAGCGCCAGAACGTCGCGGTAGAAGCCGGTCAGCTCGCTCAGGGCCAGATCGAGGCTGTTGCGCTGGGTACGTGCCTTGCGGCGCTTCTGGTCGGCCTCCAGTTCCTTCATCACGCCGGCCGTGCCGCGGGGCAGCCGGCCGCCCTGGGCCGCTCCGAGCGCTGCCTTCAGTTCCTCGGTCTCCTTGGTGTCCATCTCCTCGGCGAGCTGCTTGGCGTCCTCCGCCGCGGCGTCGACCAGCTCCTGGGCCGCCTTGAGGGCCCCGCCGACGTCCTCGACCCGCAGGGGCAGCTTCAGCACGGCCTCCCGGCGGGCCCGGGCGGCCTGGTCCGTGGCCAGCCGGCGGGCACGGTCGATGTGGCCCTGGGTGGCGCGGGCCGCCGCGGCGGCGACGTCCGGCTCGATGCCCTCGCGCCGTACGAGCATGTCGGCGACGGCCTGGACCGACGGCGTGCGCAGGTTCAGGTGGCGACAGCGGGAGCGGATCGTGGGCAGGACGTCCTCGACGGAGGGGGCGCACAGCAGCCAGACGGTGCGCGGGGCCGGTTCCTCCACGGCCTTCAGGACGGCGTTGGCCGACTTCTCGTTGAGCCGCTCGGCCTCCTCGACGAGGATGATCTGCCAGCGGCCGTTCGCGGGCGAGGTGAACGACTTGCGGACGGTGTCCCGCATGTCCTTGGCCAGGATCTCGGCGCCCATGGCGACCACGGTGCTGACGTCCGCGTGGGTGCCGACCAGCGCCGTGTGACACCCGTCGCAGAAGCCGCAGCCGGGGACGCCGCCGAGGGCGCGGTCGGGGCTCACGCACTGCAACGCGGCGGCGAAGGCCCGCGCCGCCTGGGTCACGCCGGAACCGGGCGGGCCCGTGAACAGCCAGGCGTGCGTCATGCTCGTCGCCTGCGGGAGGGGGCCGTCGGCCGCGGCGGCGGTGACGAAGGCGTCGGCATCCCGGGCGGCGGCGACGAGCGGCTCGCACACCTTCTCCTGCCCGACGAGGTCGTCCCACACGGTCATGGGTCACGCCGTCCTTCCGTCGCACTGAGCCGGCCGCACCGGGCCGCCACGCTGATACGCCTCGCTGTTCCGCGGCGCGCCCTCCATTGTGCGGGGCGGCACCGACAACCGTGCGGGGCGGCACCGGCAACGCGGCGGGACGCCCGGGGCGCGGGCCCCGGACGCCCCGGTACGCAGATGCTCAGGTACTCACGTGCTCAGCGCCGTCCCCGGCCCCTGCCCCGGCCGCCGCGGCCGTCGTCGTCCCGGCCTGCCTCGTCCTCGTCGTGCGGCCCGAGCAGTTCGTCCGCCAGCGTCGGCAGGTCGTCCAGCGGCGTCTCCTCGGCCCAGTCGGAGCGGCGCCTGCGTGGCGGTGCCTGGTCGGGGTCGATCCGGGGCAGCTCGCGCGTGCGGTCCTGGGCCTCCTCTGCGGGACCCTCCTCGCGGAAGAAGCCCGGCGGGACCCGGTCGGCGGGGTCGTCCCCGCGCACGGGCGGCAGTACGGCCGTCTCGTCGGCGGCACCCGGCGGCGTCACGGGCGGCAGGACCGCCGTCTCGTCGGCGTCCCGCGGCTCTACCGCCGGCAGCACCGCCGTCTCGTCCGCCGCGCCGGACGGCACCTGCGGCCTGGGCAGCTCGGTCGTCACCTCGGACTCGGACTCGCCGGACGTCCGGCCGCCGTCGTCGGGCCTGGGGCGGGCACCGTCCTCGGCGTCGTCGGCCCGGTCCTCGTCCGGCGTGTCCCGCACCGGGCGCAGTACGGCCGTGTCCTCCACCGGTCCGCCGGAGGCGTTGGCCGGGGTGACGACCGGGGTCGGCACGGTCGCCGCGTCGGAGGGCGCCGAGGCCGCCGGCTTCGGGCGGGGTGCGTCCGCCGCCGCGGGGGCCGCCGGCCTGGGCCCGGCCGCAGCCGCTGCCGCCGCCTGCTCCGCCGCCCGGCGTGCCTCCTCGGCGCGCAGCAGGGCCTCCTCGGCCTTGCGCTGCTTCTCCAGGCGCCGGGCCTCGGCCTCGGCACGCAGCCGCTCCTCCTCCTCGGCCTGCTTGCGGCGCCGCTCCTCCTCGGCCCGCAGCCGGGCCTCCTCCTCGGCGCGGGCCTTCTCCTCCGCGAGGAGCCGTGCCCGCTCCTCCTCGGCCTTGCGACGTGCTTCCTCGGCCCGCTGCCTGGCCTCCTCGGCCTGCCGCTCGGCCTCGCGCCGCTGCGCCTCCTCCAGCTCGCGCCGCTTGCGCTCCTCCTCCTCGGCGCGCACTCGCGCCTCCTCCTCGAGGCGCTCGCGCTCCAGGCGCTCCTCCTCGGCCTTGCGCGCGGCCTCTTCCTCGGCCTTGCGACGGGCCTCCTCCTCGGCCTTGCGGCGCGCCTCCTCCCGGGCCTTGATCTCGGCCTCGGACAGCGGCAGCACCTGGTCGAGCCGGTGGCGTACGACGCTGGTGACGGCCTCGGGCTCCTGCCCGGCGTCCACGACCAGGTAACGCCCCGGGTCGGCGGCGGCGAGGGTGAGGAATCCGGAGCGCACGCGCGCGTGGAACTCGGCGGGCTCCGACTCCAGCCGGTCCGGCGCCTCGGTGAACCGCTCGCGGGCGGCCTCCGGCGCCACGTCCAGCAGGACGGTCAGGTGCGGTACGAGCCCGTTGGTGGCCCAGCGGTTGATGCGGGCGATCTCGGTCGGCGACAGGTCGCGGCCGGCGCCCTGATAGGCGACCGAGGAGTCGATGTAGCGGTCGGAGACGACCACGGCGCCGCGCTCCAGGGCGGGCCGGACCACGGTGTCGACGTGCTCCGCGCGGTCGGCGGCGTACAGCAGCGCCTCCGCGCGGTGCGACAGCCCGGCACTGGAGACGTCCAGCAGGATGGAGCGCAGGCGCTTGCCCACCGGGGTCGCACCCGGCTCGCGGGTGAGCACGACCTCGTGGCCCTTGCCGCGGATCCACTCGGCGAGGGCCTCGGCCTGGGTGGACTTGCCCGCGCCGTCGCCGCCCTCCAGGGCGATGAAGAAACCGTTCGTCGCGGGCGTCGGCACCGGGTCGTCGCCGCCGAGCAGCGCGTCCCGCAGGTCGTGCCGCAGCGGCACGCCGGAGCGGTCGTCGGCCTTGGCCAGTACCAGCGCGGCCAGCGGCAGCAGCAGGGCGCCGAGCAGCATCAGGACGAACGCGGCGCCGCCGTGGGCGAAGACGAACTTGCCGCTTTCCAGCCGGTGCGGTCCGATCGCCGCGGCCAGCACGGGTCCGACGACCGCGCCCAGCGCCACGTAGACCCGGACGACCGCGTGCAGGTGCTCGGTGATCCGGGCCCGGCGGTGGTCCTCGGTCTCCTGGTCGAGCAGCGCGTGCCCGGTGTTCGCGGCGACGCCCGCGCCGACGCCGGTCAGCGCCAGGAGCAGCAGCACGGTGGTGTCGTCCGGGACGAGTCCGGCGGCCAGCAGGGTGACGCCGGCGAAGGCGATCGCCAGGGCGAGCAGCCGCCGGCGCGACAGGGAGGGCAGCACGGCGGGGGCGGTGCGGATGCCGACGACCACGCCGCCGGTCAGCGCGCCCACCGCCAGGCCGTACAGCACGGGGCCGCCGCCCAGGTCCTTGGCGTGCAGCACGGCCACGGCGACCGTGGCGGCCACCACCGCGGCGACCGCGGCGCAGGCGAACACCAGCAGCGGGAGCGCGCCGGTGCGGCCCTTGTCGACGCCGTCGCCACCGTTGCCGCCGCTCCTGGGGCGGCGCATGCCCTCCAGCGGCGACCGCGCGCGCGGGGTGCGCACCGCGGGCAGCTCCAGGAAGGTCACCACGGACAGGGAGGCGGCGAAGAGTCCGGCCGCCACGTACGAGGCGAGCGCCGCCTGGTGGCCGGCGAACCAGTCGGCGCCGGCGCCCAGCAGGTTGTTCAGGAGCCCGGCGACGACCAGGACCGCGGCCGCGAGGGGGATCGCGACGAAGCTCGTGCGCAGCGACAGGCGGCGCAGCGCGTCCATGTGGTCCGGCAGCGGCCTCACCGTCGCGCCCTCCAGCGGCGGGGCGGGCAGCAGCGCGGGTGCCGCGCTCTCCCGGCACACGGTCCAGAAGCGCTCGGCGACGCCGGTGACGAAGACGGTCACCAGGAGGACGGCGAGCGCGTTGCCGGGCGTCCAGTCGATCCACAGCGGGGCGACGACCAGCAGGGCGGCCCGCAGCCCGTCGGCGCCGACCATGGTCCAGCGCCGGTCGAGCGGGCCGTCCTGCGAGGTGAGTGAGGTCAGGGGCCCGAGCAGGACGGCGCCGAAGAGCAGCGTCGCCAGGATGCGGACGCCGAAAACGGTCGCCACTGCGAACGCCACGCCCCGGTAGCCCCCGCCGAAGGAGCCCGCGCCGATCGCGGCCTGGACCGCGAGGAGGACCAGCACCAGGAGGGCGAGGATGTCGCCGACACCTCCCACGAGCTGTGCGCTCCACAAACGCCTCAGCTGCGGACGGCGCAGCAGGGCACGGACGGCGCGCTCGCGGGAGTCCGCGACCAGGGCGTCGTCCGGGGCGGGGTGAGGGGCCGTTGGCTGCTCGGCTCGCGTCATGCGTTCAGCCTATCGGTCGGCGCCGACAGTCCGGTGTGCCCGGCCGAACGTACGCACGCCCCGACACCGAATTGATGCCGGGGCGTTCGTTTCGCGAAGAGCGTGTGACGAAGAGCCTGCGCGAAGACGGGTGCCTGAGCCGGGCTCAGTCCTCCGACGCCTTGGACGCGGTCGCCTTCTTGGCGGCCGTCTTGGCGGTCGTCTTCTTCGCCGTGCTCTTGGCGGCGGTCTTCTTGGCCGCCGTGGTCTTCGCCGCGGCCGTCTTCTTGGTCGCCGCCGCCTTCTTGGCCGGGGCCTTCTTGGCGGCCGTCTTCTTCACGGCCTTCTTCGCCGTCTTCTTGGCGGGTCCCTTGGCGCGCTTCTCGGCCAGCAGCTCGTAGCCGCGCTCGGGCGTGATCTCCTCGACGCTGTCGCCGGAGCGCAGGGTCGCGTTGGTCTCGCCGTCGGTGACGTACGGGCCGAAGCGGCCGTCCTTGACCACCACCGGCTTCTCGCTGACCGGGTCGGTGCCCAGCTCCTTCAGCGGCGGCTTGGCCGCGGCCCGGCCACGCTGCTTGGGCTGGGCGTAGATCGCCAGCGCCTCCTCCAGCGTGATGTCGAAGAGCTGCTCCTCGGTCTGGAGGGACCGCGAGTCCGTGCCCTTCTTCAGGTACGGGCCGTAGCGGCCGTTCTGCGCGGTGATCTCCACGCCTTCGGCGTCGGTGCCGACGACGCGCGGCAGCGACATGAGCCTCAGGGCGTCGTCGAGGGTCACCGTGTCCAGGGACATCGACTTGAACAGCGAGGCCGTCCGCGGCTTCACGGCGTTCTTGCCGGTCTTCGGGGTGCCCTCGGGGAGCACCTCGGTGACGTACGGGCCGTAGCGGCCGTCCTTGGCGACGATGGCGTGGCCGGTGGCCGGGTCGGTGCCCAGCTCGAAGTCGCCGCTCGGCTTGGCGAGCAGCTCCTCCGCCAGCTCGACGGACAGCTCGTCGGGGGCCAGGTCCTCGGGGACGTCGGCGCGCTGGTGGTTCTCGGAGTCCTTCTCGCCGCGCTCGACGTACGGGCCGTAGCGGCCGACGCGCAGCTTGATGTCGTTGCCGACGGGGAAGGAGGACACCTCGCGCGCGTCGATCGCGCCGAGGTCGGTCACCAGCTCCTTGAGGCCGCCGAGGTGGTCCCCGTCGCCGTTGCCCGCGTCGGCCGCGCCGCCGCCGCCCGCGCCGCCGCCCTCGCCGAAGTAGAAGCGGCGCAGCCACGGCACCGCCTGGGCCTCGCCGCGGGCGATGGCGTCCAGGTCGTCCTCCATCTTGGCGGTGAAGTCGTAGTCGACGAGCCGCCCGAAGTGCTTCTCCAGGAGGTTCACCACGGCGAAGGAGAGGAACGACGGGACGAGTGCCGTGCCCTTCTTGAAGACGTAGCCGCGGTCCAGGATGGTGCCGATGATCGACGCGTACGTCGACGGGCGGCCGATCTCGCGCTCCTCCAGCTCCTTGACCAGGGACGCCTCGGTGTAGCGGGCCGGGGGCTTGGTGGCGTGGCCGTCGACCGTGATCTCCTCGGCCGTCAGCGCGTCGCCCTCGGCGACCTGCGGCAGGCGGCGCTCGCGGTCGTCCAGCTCGGCGTTCGGGTCGTCGGCGCCCTCGACGTAGGCCTTGAGGAAGCCGTGGAAGGTGATGGTCTTGCCGGACGCGCTGAACTCGACGTCCCGGCCGTCGGAGGCGGCACCGCCGATCTTCACGGTGACGCTGTTGCCGGTCGCGTCCTTCATCTGGGAGGCGACGGTCCGCTTCCAGATCAGCTCGTACAGCTTGAACTGGTCGCCGGTCAGACCGGTCTCGGCGGGCGTGCGGAAGCGGTCGCCGGAGGGACGGATCGCCTCGTGCGCCTCCTGCGCGTTCTTGACCTTGCCTGCGTACGTGCGCGGCTGGGGCGGCAGGTAGTCGGCGCCGTACAACTGCGTCACCTGGGCGCGGGCGGCCGAGACGGCCGTGTCGCTCAGGGTCGTGGAGTCCGTACGCATGTAGGTGATGTAGCCGTTCTCGTACAGCTTCTGGGCGATCTGCATGGTCGCCTTGGCGCCGAAGCCGAGCTTGCGCGAGGCCTCCTGCTGCAGCGTCGTCGTACGGAACGGGGCGTACGGCGAGCGGCGGTACGGCTTGGACTCGACGGAGCGGACGGCGAAGCGGGTGTTCTCCAGGGCGGCGGCGAGCGCGCGGGCGTTCGCCTCGTCCAGGTGGAGCGTGTTCGCGCTCTTGAGCTGCCCCAGGGAGTCGAAGTCGCGGCCCTGCGCGACACGCCGTCCGTCGACCGTCTGGAGGCGGGCGACCAGCGACGACGGGTCGGAGGCGTCTCCCGCGCGGCCGGTGGCGAAGGTGCCGGTGAGGTCCCAGTACTCGGCGGAGCGGAACGCCATGCGCTCGCGTTCCCGCTCGACGACGAGCCGGGTGGCGACGGACTGGACGCGGCCTGCCGACAGGCGCGGCATGACCTTCTTCCACAGGACCGGCGAGACCTCGTAGCCGTAGAGGCGGTCGAGGATGCGGCGGGTCTCCTGGGCGTCGACGAGCTTCTGGTTCAGCTCGCGCGGGTTGGCGACGGCGGCGCGGATCGCGTCCTTGGTGATCTCGTGGAACACCATGCGCTTGACCGGGATCTTCGGCTTGAGGACTTCCTGAAGGTGCCAGGCGATGGCCTCGCCCTCGCGGTCCTCATCGGTGGCGAGGAAGAGTTCGTCGGACTCCTTCAGCAGGTCCTTGAGCTTCTTGACCTGGGACTTCTTGTCGGCGTTGACCACGTAGATGGGCTGGAAGTCGTGTTCGACGTCCACACCGAGGCGGCGGACCTCGCCGGTGTACTTCTCCGGCACCTCCGCCGCGCCGCTGGGAAGGTCGCGAATGTGCCCGACGCTCGCCTCGACGACGTAGCCAGGGCCGAGATAGCCCTTGATCGTCTTCGCCTTGGCAGGCGACTCGACGATGACGAGTCGGCGGCCGCCCTTCGCGGTCTCGCTGGTCGGGGACAACTTCGCTCTTCTCTCCGGTCGACGCTGGGCCTTCCCAGGGCGTGGTCCCGGGTCGGGTCGTTCTGTGTTTCGATCGTGACGCTGCGGAGTGTGACGGTACCTCCCGCCCCCGTGTCAAACGGGAAAAGCCCACAACGGCCACTCGAACGGTAACCCGACGAACCCTGTTCCTGCCGCCCGGAGTGCTCACCTGCCCCGACGCGTGTATCCGGAGCGCGATCCCCCGGTTACCCGGGCGGCGCTCCGGCCGAGGCCGCCAACCCGCTCCTCACGCCCGCGTCAGGCACCACGCCCCGACGCCCAGCGCGATCACCGCGGCGACGCTCGCGACGGTCGCGGATGCGACGGGGCTCACACCGAGCGCGACGGGCCGGCCCTGCCGCACCCGCGTCGTGGTCCACGCCAGCAGACCGGCCCCGAACAGGGCGAACACCAATCCCGCGAAGATCGCCGGCCCGCTCTCCATGCTCCCCGTCCCCTTTTCTCCAGCCGGCGCACGCCGGTCCGCGTCTCCGGCCTCCCGGAGGCTGTCACCCACGGGAGGCGGGCAGGCGAACCCGAGGTGAACGGGGAGACGACGGGACCGCGGCACGCGCTGGCACGGGCGACACGAGCGGGGCGGGCAGGCGGATCAGTGTGGCGCGGGGGCGCGGAAGGAATTGGGTGCGCGCACCCACGCCGGGCGACCGGGCCGCCCTACGCCGGTTCGAGGAAGCCCTGCTCCACCAGCAGGCGGATCTGCGCGGGCGTGCGGTCGCGCAGGGCCACCGGGTCCTCGCCGACCAGCTGGGCGATGGCGTCCAGGATGCGGCCGGCGCTCATGGTGCCGTCGCAGACGCCCGCGAAACCGGCGCCGACCGTGTCGACCCGGGTCGCCCGGCGCATGCCGCGGTTCTGGCGCAGGACGACGTGCTCCGGGTCCTCGGCGCCGGGCAGCCCGACCTGTTCCTGGACGACCTCGCCGGCGAGCGTGAAGTGGGCCTCCAGCAGGGCCGCGTCGTCGTGGGAGCGCAGGTAGTCGACCCGGTCGAAGTGGGCGCGCACGGTCTCGCCGAGCGGCTGCTCGATCGGGTGCGGCCACTCCTCGGCGACGACCGAGGGCTCGGCGGCCGCGGTCCGGCGCAGCGTGATCCAGCCGAAGCCCACGGCCTTCACCTTGCGCGCCTCGAACTCGTCCAGCCACGCGTCGTACCGCGCCTGGTACGCGGCCGGGTCGCCGCGGTGGTCGCCCGCGTCCCGCAGCCACAGCTCGGCGTACTGGGTGACGTCCTGCACCTCGCGCTGCACGATCCAGGCGTCGCAGCCGCGCGGCACCCAGGAGCGCAGCCGGTCCGTCCAGTCCTCCCCCTCCACGTGCTGCCAGTTGGCGAGGAAGTGCGCGAACCCGCCCTCGTTCAGGCGCTCCCCCGTCTGCTGAACGAGCGAGCGGCACAGATCGTCCCCGCTCATCCCGCCGTCGCGGTAGGTGAGCCGGGCGCCCGGTGAGATCACGAACGGCGGGTTGGAGACGACGAGGTCGTACGTCTCGTCGTCGGCGACCGGTTCGTAGAGGGAGCCCTCGCGCAGGTCGGCGGCCGGGGCCCCGGACAGGGCGAGGGTCAGCGCGGTGATGTGCAGCGCGCGCGGGTTGACGTCGGTGGCGGTCACGCGCGTGGCGTGCGCGGCGGCGTGCAGCGCCTGGATGCCGGAGCCGGTGCCGAGGTCGAGGGCGGCGGAGACGGGCGTACGGACGGTGAGGCCCGCGAGGGTCGTGGAGGCGCCGCCGACGCCGAGGACGACGCCCTCGGCGTGGTTGCCGATGCCGCCCGCGCCGCCGACCGCGCAGCCGAGGTCGGAGACGATGAACCAGTCCTCGCCGCCGGGTCCGCCGTAGGGCCGTACGTCCACGGTGGCCGTGACCTCGTCGTCGCCCGCGCGCTCGAGCCAACCGCTCTCCAGGCAGGCGTCGGCGGGCAGCACGTCCGCCACGCGCGCGTGGGGCACGGGTTGCTGGAGCAGGAACAGCCGGACGAGCAGTTCCAGCGGCGTGTCGCCGCGGGTCGCCCGGAGCGCGGGCACGGTCTCGCTGCGCGACAGCGCCGCGTAGGCGGGGGCGCCGAGCAGCTCCAGCAGTCCGTCGGCGGTGAAGGACGCCGCGAGCAGGGCGTCCCGCAGCCGGGCGGTGACGTCGGGGCGGTCGGCGGCGGGCAGGGGGGACAGGCTGGCGTTACTCACACCCCCATTGTGGCCCGGCGGTCCGTCGCCCGCCCCGCGTCCGCGTGTGGGCGCCGCCCGGTCAGCCCTTGGCGGCCGAAGGAGTCGCCGAGGCCGACTTGCAGCTGGGCTGCTTGGCCATCGCCTTGCCGACGTCGCCCTCCTCCAGGGTCTTCAGCGCATCGTTGCCGCTCTTGCTGAGCTTGTTCAGCTCGGTGGCGATGTCCTTGAGGCCGTCGGCGAACTCGGCCTGGTCCTTGGTGTTGAGCTCCTCCACCTGCTTGCGCAGGGAGGCGTACGACGAGGAGAGGCCGTTCAGCTCGGTGACCGCGTCCTTCTGCTTCTTCTCACCGTCGTCGACGTCCGGGGGGCCGGCCTTCTGGACGGTGGCGCCCATCGCCTTGTAGGCGTCGGACATGTCCTGGAAGGCCTTCGCGTCGGTCTTCTGGACCTCGGCCGGCGTGCTGCTGTCCGAGGTCTCCTTCTGGATCGCCGCGTTGGCCGCCGCGATCTTCTTGGCCTGCGGCTGCACGCCCTCGCAGACCTCCTTGGCCCAGGAGTCCAGCTTCTCGTTGTCGTCGCTGCCGCCGCATCCCGTCAGCGCCAGTACCAGTACCGCACCGCCGGACAGTGCGACCGCGAGCTTCTTGTTCACCGGATTGGTCCCTTCCATGGCTCTCGGCCCCGGAACATACACGCCGGATGGGGGACATCCACCGGACGAACATCCGTTATGACGGTATTGAAGCCATTTGCACCAAGAGACATCGAGGGAGAGAAGGCTCACGGCGTGCGGGGCTCACACACGCGCGACGGGCGGACGACGCGTCAACACGCGCCGCCCGCCCGTCCTTTGCGCCCCGCCTCCGGCCAGGCGTACGGGCCCCGGAGGCAGACGCCTACGAAACCACCGCAGGATCGGCCGACTTGGGCTTCTCGTCGGTGCCGTCCTCGTCGCCCATGGCGATCCCGCGCCGCTTGGACACGTAGACCGCCGCCGCGATGACGACGAACGCGACGACGGCGATCAGCACCCGTACGCCGATGCTCTTGTCGGCCCCGTAGGAGAACTTGATGACGGCGGGGGCGATGAGCAGCGCCACCAGGTTCATGACCTTCAGCAGCGGGTTGATGGCCGGGCCCGCGGTGTCCTTGAAGGGATCGCCGACGGTGTCACCGATGACGGTGGCGGCGTGGGCCTCGCTGCCCTTGCCGCCGTGGTGGCCGTCCTCGACGAGTTTCTTGGCGTTGTCCCAGGAACCGCCGGAGTTGGCGAGGAACACCGCCATCAGCGTGCCCGCGCCGATCGCGCCCGCCAGGAACGCGCCGAGCGCGCCCACGCCGAGGGTGAACCCGATGAAGATGGGCGCCATCACGGCCAGCAGTCCGGGCGTGGCGAGCTCCCGCAGGGCGTCCCTGGTGCAGATGTCGACGACCTTGCCGTACTCGGGTTTCTCGGTGTGGTCCATGATCCCGGGCCGTTCCCGGAACTGCCGCCGCACCTCGAAGACCACGGCGCCCGCCGACCGCGACACCGCGTTGATCGCCAGCCCCGAGAAGAGGAAGACGACCGCCGCGCCGGCGATGAGCCCGACGAGGTTGTTGGGCTGCGAGATGTCCATCATCAGGTTCATCGGCGCGCCCTCGCCGCTGAGTTTCTCGCCCACGTCCGCCGCACCGGTGGTGATGGCGTCGCGGTACGACCCGAACAGGGCCGCGGCGGCGAGTACGGCGGTGGCGATGGCGATGCCCTTGGTGATGGCCTTGGTGGTGTTGCCGACGGCGTCCAGGTCGGTGAGCACCTGGGCGCCGGCGCCCTCGACGTCGCCGGACATCTCGGCGATGCCCTGCGCGTTGTCGGAGACCGGCCCGAAGGTGTCCATGGCGACGATGACGCCGACGGTGGTGAGCAGGCCGGTGCCGGCCAGCGCCACCGCGAACAGCGCCAGCATGATCGACGTACCGCCGAGCAGGAAGGCCCCGTAGACGCCGAGGCCGATCAGCAGAGCGGTGTAGACGGCCGATTCGAGGCCGAGCGAGATTCCGGCGAGGACGACGGTGGCGGGGCCGGTGAGCGAGGTCTTGCCGATGTCCTTGACGGGACGCCGGGTGGTCTCGGTGAAGTAGCCGGTGAGCTGCTGGATCAGGGCGGCGAGCACGATGCCGATCGCCACCGCGACCAGGGCGAGGATCCGCGGGTCGCCGCTCTTGCCCGCGATCGCCGCGTCGGTGACGCCGTCCAGGTCGGCGTACGAGCCGGGCAGATAGACGAAGACGGCGACCGCCACCAGCACCAGCGAGATCACCGCGGAGATGAAGAAGCCCCGGTTGATCGCGCTCATGCCGCTGCGGTCGGACCGCCGGGGAGCCACCGCGAAGATGCCGATCATCGCCGTGATCACGCCGATCGCCGGGACCAGCAGCGGGAACGCCAGCCCGGAGTCGCCGAACGCGACCTTGCCCAGGATCAGCGCGGCCACCAGGGTGACCGCGTACGACTCGAAGAGGTCGGCGGCCATGCCCGCGCAGTCGCCGACGTTGTCGCCCACGTTGTCGGCGATGGTCGCGGCATTGCGCGGATCGTCCTCCGGAATGCCCTGCTCGACCTTGCCGACCAGGTCGGCGCCGACGTCGGCGGCCTTGGTGAAGATGCCGCCGCCGACCCGCATGAACATCGCGATCAGCGCGGCACCGAGGCCGAAGCCCTCCAGGACCTTCGGCGCGTCGGCCGCGTACACCAGCACCACGCAGCAGGCGCCCAGCAGGCCGAGCCCCACCGTGAACATGCCGACGACGCCGCCCGTGCGAAACGCGATCTTCGTCGCCTTGTGCGAGACGAGAGTGAGATCCTTTTCCGGTTCGCCGGGTGCCGGTGTCGCTTCCCGCGCCGCCGCGGCGACCCGCACATTGCTGCGTACGGCGAGCCACATGCCGATATAACCGGTGGCCGCCGAGAACGCCGCGCCGATCAGAAAGAAGATCGAACGTCCGGCACGTTGATTCCAGTCGTCCGCGGGCAGCAGCATGAGCAGGAAGAACACGACGACGGCGAATACACCGAGCGTGCGCAACTGCCGGGCCAGGTAGGCGTTCGCGCCTTCCTGGACGGCCGCCGCGATCTTCTTCATGCTGTCGGTTCCCTCGCCCGCCGCGAGCACCTGGCGCACCAGGACGCCCGCGAGCACCAGCGCGGCCAGCGCGACGACCGCGATGACCGCGACCAGGGCGCGGTTTCCGTCGGTCAGCACGGCGGCTGCGAGGTGGGAGGGATCGCCCAACTGATGAGGGGTGGAAAGCTCCGCCATTCGTCCTCCTTGACGCTTGGGCTGAGCTCAAGATGTGGACGGGATTGTAGGTACCGGAACCTGATCAAAACAGTGCACGACAAAAGGAATTGACCTGTCAACCGCAAGAGAGCCGGAAGTAGTAATGCCCCTCCGGCATTAATTCCGCGATCTGTTTGCTGATCAATTTCCGTGCGGATTGATCGTGAATGAATTCACTTAACGCTCGCACGGCTCCAATGTATGTCCGCCCACGGCAAAGGGCCCCACCAGGTGGGGCCCTCCGGGTGACACGGGGGTGATGCGGAAGCGACGCGGCGGGTCAGATCGGCGGAAGCACCGCCGGCGCGGTGGGCCAGGTCATGCGGATCAGCCCGCCGTCCTCGCCCGCCGAGACCTCCACGTCGTCGACGAGTCCGCTGATGACCGCGAGGCCCATCTCGTCCTCCTCGGCCTCCAGCTCGTCGGCGGCGCCCCCGGAGGTCTTGACCCCGGGGACCGCGTGCGGCGCCTCGTCACCGACCTCGATGGAGAACTGCTTCTCCTCCTCGATCAGCGACACCTTGACCGGCGCCGTGATGCCGACGTGCTGATGCAGGCCCACAGCCCGGGTGCAGGCCTCACCGACGGCGAGCCTGACCTCGTCGAGGACGGCCTCGTCCACTCCGGCCCTGCGCGCCACCGCGGCCGCCACCAGACGGGCGGTGCGGACGTGCTCGGGCAGCGCGCTGAAGCGGAGTTCGACGGTGGCCATGCATCCCCCTCGGAACTACGGGCGTGCTTTCGAGGGTCCGGGCCGCCGACAGCCCGGACCCCCCTCGTTCTCTTGCCGCCCCGGGCCGCACAGGGTCCGGGGCCGGTCGTCAGTCGGTGGCCGCCACCGCTTCCTCGACCGAGGTGTGAATGGGGAACACCTTGGTGAGGCCGGTGATACGGAAGATCTTGAGAATGCGCTCCTGGTTGCAGACCAGCCGCAGCGAGCCCTCATGGGCACGCACCCGCTTCAGTCCACCGACCAGCACGCCGAGCCCAGTGGAGTCGAGGAAGTCCACGCCCTCCATGTCCACGACGAGATGGAAACTCCCGTCGTTCACCAGCTCGACCAGCTGCTCACGCAGCTTGGGCGCGGTGTATACGTCAATTTCGCCACCGACCTCGACGACCGTACGATCGCCGACGGTACGGGTCGACAGGGACAGGTCCACGGATCCTCCAGCACCTTGCTATCGAGCGGTCGTCCCTCGGGACACCTCGGCTTGAAGCCCCCAGGACGGTTCGCCAGCCGCGATGGCATTCAATCACTTACCGGCAGGCGTGCACGACGCCTTGGTCCCATTGTCCGTCACGCCAGTGACAGACTCGGTGCCGATGGCCAAGAATCACCGACCCGATCGATCCCCGGCGGAGCCCGGCTCCCGGCCGGAACCGGGCATGCTCCTGGACCGGCTCGCGGCGGGACCGAGCCGGGCTGCGCGCATCACTCATACGGAGCACTTGCCCCCGCGTGCGGGCCGTCATGCCGTCTGGCCGGAGCGGATTCGGCCGGAGGTCATCGCCGCGGTGCAGGCCGCGGGGATCGAACATCCCTGGGCCCACCAGGCACGCGTGGCCGAGCACGCCCTCGACGGCGACTCGGTGGTCGTCGCCACGGGCACCGCGTCCGGCAAGTCCCTGGCCTATCTGGTGCCGGTCCTGTCCGCCCTCCTGGACGGCTCCGAAGCCCCGAACGGGCGCGGCGCCACCGCCCTCTACCTGGCCCCCACCAAGGCGCTGGCAGCCGATCAGTGCCGGTCCGTGAAGGAACTTTCACAGCCCCTGGGCACATCCGTCCGAACGGCTGTCTACGACGGCGACACGCCGTTCGAGGAACGCGAGTGGATCCGGCAGTACGGCACGTACGTCCTGACCAACCCGGACATGTTGCACCGCGGCATCCTGCCCTCCCATCCCCGCTGGTCCTCCTTCCTGAGGGCGCTGAAATACGTCGTCATCGACGAGTGCCACACCTACCGAGGCGTCTTCGGCTCCCACGTCGCCCAGGTCCTGCGCAGACTGCGCAGACTGTGCGCCCGCTACGGCGCGTCGCCCGTCTTCCTGCTCGCCTCCGCCACCGCCGCCGAGCCCGCGGTGGCCGCCCGCCGGCTCACCGGACTGCCGGTGATCGAGGTCGCCGACGACGCGTCACCGCGCGGGGAACTGGTGTTCGCCCTGTGGGAACCGCCGCTGACCGAACTGGAGGGCGAGAAAGGTGCTCCGGTCCGCCGCACGGCCACCGCCGAAGCCGCCGACCTGCTCACCGACCTCACGGTGCAGGGCATGCGGTCGATCACCTTCGTACGCTCCCGGCGCGGCGCCGAGCTGATCTCGGTGATCGCCCAGGAACGCCTGGCCGAGGTCGACCGCTCTCTGGCCGGGCGCGTGGCGGCGTACCGCGGCGGCTACCTCCCCGAGGAACGCCGGGCCCTGGAACGCGCCCTGCACTCCGGTGACCTCCTCGGCCTCGCGGCGACGAACGCCCTCGAACTCGGCCTCGACATCTCCGGCCTGGACGCCGTGGTGATCGCCGGGTACCCGGGCACGCGCGCCTCGCTGTGGCAGCAGGCGGGCCGGGCGGGCCGGGCCGGACAGGGGGCGCTGGCCGTGCTGGTCGCCCGTGACGACCCGCTGGACACCTTCCTCGTCTACCACCCGGAGGCCCTGTTCGACCAGCCGGTGGAGTCCACGGTCCTCGACCCGGACAACCCGTACGTCCTCGCCCCCCACCTGTGCGCGGCGGCTGCCGAACTCCCCCTGACGGAGGAGGACCTGAAACTCTTCGGCCCCGCCTGCGAGGAACTGCTGCCCCAGCTGGAGGCGGCGAAGCTGCTGCGCCGGCGCACCCGGGCCTGGCACTGGACCCGCCGCGAGCGGGCCGCCGACCTCACGGACATCCGCGGCGAGGGCGGACGCCCGGTCCAGGTCGTCGAGGAGGGCACGGGCAGGCTGCTGGGCACGGTGGACGCCGGTGCCGCCCACACGACCGTCCACGAGGGCGCCGTCCACCTCCACCAGGGGCGCACGTACCTCGTCCGCTCCCTGGACCTGGAGGACTCCGTCGCGCTGGTCGAACAGGCCACACCCGCCTACTCGACGGTGGCCCGCGACACGACGGCGATCTCGGTCCTGGAGACCGACGTCGAGATCCCCTGGGGCGACGGGCGCCTCTGCTACGGCTCCGTCGAGGTCACCAACCAAGTGGTCTCCTTCCTGCGCCGGCGCCTGATCACCGGCGAGGTCCTGGGCGAGACGAAGCTCGACCTCCCTCCCCGGACGCTGCGCACGCGCGCCGTCTGGTGGACGGTCACCGAGGACCAGCTGGACCAGGCCCGGATCAACCCGGAGATCCTCGGCGGCGCCCTGCACGCCGCCGAGCACGCCTCGATCGGCATGCTGCCCCTGTTCGCGACCTGCGACCGCTGGGACATCGGTGGCGTGTCGGTCCCCCTGCACCCGGACACGCTGCTGCCGACGGTCTTCGTGTACGACGGCCACCCCGGGGGCGCGGGGTTCGCCGAGCGCGCCTTCCACACCGCCCGCGACTGGCTCACGGCCACCCGGGAGGCCATCGCCTCCTGCGAGTGCGACGCCGGCTGCCCGTCCTGCATCCAGTCCCCCAAGTGCGGCAACGGCAACGATCCGCTGCACAAGCGGGGAGCGGTGCGGCTCCTCACGGTGCTGCTGCGGGGGGCGGCGGAGGCGGGGTAGGGGGCGCGGAGCGTCCCGGCGGGGCGGAGAACCCCGGCGGGGCGGAGGACCCCGGCAGGGCGGAGGACCCCGGCAGGGCGGAGGACCCCGGCGGGGCGGAGGACCCCGGCGGGGCGGAGGTCAGGGCCGGGCCCGCCCTGGCCCTGACCTCCGCCGTGAACGGCCCCGTGCCGGAGGCCGCCGTCACGTCCGAGACCTGCCCGGTGAGCGCGCACCGCACCAACCGCACCCCTTGGGCCCGCGCGACCCGCTCCGCCCTGTCGCACGCCGCCGTGCCGCCCCCGGCCCAGCGGTCCGCCGCCGCGAGCGCGGCCAGATCGGCGCCGCCGGCCGCGCGATGACGGGCCACGACGGCCTGCCCCAGCGCGAGCACAACGCCGAACACCAGACACAGAACGGCGACGGCACCAACACTCCACACGGTCGCCGAGCCCCGGTCGGACGCGGTCCTCACAGCGTCGCGCCTCACGACTCCGCCCCCGCCGGCGCCGTCCCCACCGGCTGCTCCACCGAAGCCACGGCCTCCTCCCGTACCTCGAAGGGCAGGCCGTGCAGAGCCGGCGGCTCGGCCACCACGACCACGCGGACCAGGCCCCCCTCCCGGCTCACCGTGACCCGGGCCCCTCGGGGTGCCGCCTCGCGGGCGACCTTCACGACCGCGTCGGCCGGGTCCTGTCGTGCCGCCGCGCGGGCGCCCGTCCGGGCCGCGTCCACGCACTGGATCTGAGCGGCCACCACGAGCAGACCCCACACCAAGGCCATCGCGAACACCACCAGCACCGGAAGCACCACAGCCGTTTCCGCCGTCACGAAGCCGCCGTCCCGTCCGCCGCGGGGTTCGCCGTCCGGTCCGCTGTGCGGGCGGCGTCCGCGAACACCCCGGGCCCACGCCTTCCTCGTCGCCGCCCGCTCACATCCCCGCATCGAGTGCCTGCTTCACGATGCCCTGCAGCTCCGCGCTGACCGCGCCGCTCGTCACGACCTTGTAGAGGACCACGGCGAAGGCCACCGCCGCGACGATCCCCATCGCGTACTCGGACGTGACCATTCCCGCGTCCCGCCGAAGGGCCTGCCGGGCGGCACGCCGCCGCAGTGCCGTACCCGCTCCGTACACCAGGGCACGCAGCCGTGCCCGTACCACCTGATACATCACAACCCCCGTGAGGTTCGGTTCCGTTGTTCACTTGCTCGTCCGCCGCTCGCGCGTCGGACACCCGCTCCCCGGTCCTGTCGCCGGTGCCTCCCGATCCGTCAGCCACCGCCTCCCCCGCGCCCCAGCACCCCTCCCGCCAGCCCGATGACCACCGGCAGCACACCCACCGCGATGAACGCGGGCAGGAAGCACAGGCCCACCGGGGCGGTCACCATGACGGCCGCCCGACGGGCCCGGGCCGTCGTAGTGCGGGCCCAGTCGGCGCGAGCCTGGGCGGCGAGCCGGGCGACCGGGCCCGCCGCCGGCAGGCCGGACACCTCGGCCCGTTCCAACAGCCGTGCCAAGGCCAACGCCCCCGGCACGGCCGCCAGCCCTTTCCAGGCACCGTCCGGTTCGCCACCGAGGCGCACCTCCGCGGCACCGCGCGCCAGCGCGTCTCCGACCGGCCCGCCCAGAGCGCCGCCGACCGCCCGTGCGGCCGTGACCGGGCTCGCGCCCGCCGCGATGCAGGCCGCGAGGAGGTCCGCTGCCAGCGGCAGTTGGCGGGAGGCCGCCGCGCCGGCCGCCTCCGCCGCCGATGCTCCAGCGGCCGCGCGACGGGTACTCCAGCGCCACAGCGCTCCGGCGCCCACCAGTCCCACCAGGACTCCGGCCGCACCGCCGATCAGGGCCCAGCCGGCGCCCACCGGGCCGAGCAACGGCAGCCACGGGCGGACGGTTCTCAGCAACTCCGCGTGTCGCGGGGCGGGAGGAGCCGGTTCCGGTGCCAGCAGGCGGGTGGTCCTTCTGCGCAGCGCCCGCTCCCGCCGGGTGGCGACGAGGCCGCTCGTCAGCCAGCCGACGAGCAGCACCGTCCCCACCACGAACCCCAGCCTGTGGACGAGGTCGTCGTTCACGACGCCGCCTCCGCTCCGCGCACGATCCGCGCCACCCACCAGACGCCCAGGCTCTCCAGCACCCCGCCGGCCAGCAGGCAGCCCAGCCCTGCTCCGGTGTGCAGCAGCACGTGCAGGGGGTCGGCCCCGAGGGCGACGCCGAGCAGGAGGCCGAAGGCCGGAAGACCGGCGAGCATCACGGCCGTGGCCCGGGCGCCCGCCAACTGGGCCCGCAGGTCGGAGCGCTGGTCCCGCTCGGCGCGCAGCGCGCCCTCCAGCCGGTCGAGCCCGGCCGCGAGCCCCGCGCCCTGGTCGACCGCGACCCGCCAGCACGCCGCGAGACCCCGCAGCCCCTCGGCACCGGGTTGCCCGGCCGCCGCCGCGAGCGCCCCGGGAACGTCCCCGCCGAACCGGGCCGCCGCCAGCACCGCCGCCTGTGCGTCACCGAGCCCGCCGCAGTCGTGCGCGGCGGAACGGTGCACGGGGGAAACGTGCACAGCCGAGTCCTGCGCGGCGCACAGCAGCGCCTCGCCCGGTTGTCGCCCCGACCGGACCTCCCCGGCGAGCGTCCCGCACAGCGCGATCACCGCGTCCTGCCGGCGTTCCCCGGCCCGCCGCCGCCGGCCGGCCAGGCGGATCCGCCGCAGCATCGGCACCCCGGCCGCTCCCGCGACGATCGGCAGCACCGAGTCACCCAGCAGCGCCAGTACCAGCCCGGCGGCCAGTGACGCCCACTCGGGCCTCAGCCGGCCACGGGCACGCCGCAGCCCGTCGGTCACCCGGCGCACCGGAGACGGCGGCCCCGCACCGCCCGCACCGCCGGGCCCAGCCACCCGGCCGGTCCGGCTCTCGGCGAGCACCAGGCGCGCTCGCCGTACGCCGGAGTGCCATCCGCCGGCCAGCCACGCGGCCGCTCCCAGGCACACCAGTGCCACGGCCGTCGACACCTCGCCCGTGCCCGTCACGAACGCCCCCGTCATGACCGCCCCCGTCATGGCCGTCACCTCTGCGTCTCTCGTCCGGCGGCCCGCTCTTCGAGCCCCGGGGCGCGCAGCAGCTCCCGCAGCCGCGGCCAGCCGCGTTCGGCCACGAAGGCCTCGGCTCCCCAGCGCAGCGCCGGTACCGTCCGCACCAGCCCGGACGGGTCCCGTTCCAGTACGTGGACCTCGGCGATCCGGCGCCGGCCCGTGCGGTCACGGACCAGGTGGAGGACCACCGAGAGGGCCGCCGCGAGCTGGCTGTGCAGGGCCGCACGGTCCAGTCCGGCGGCCGTGCCGAGCGCCTCCAGCCGGGCCGGGACGTCGGCGGCCGCGTTGGCGTGCACAGTCCCGCACCCGCTGTGACCCGTGTTCAACGCGGCGAGCAGGTGGGCCACTTCGGGGCCGCGGACCTCGCCCACGACCAGCCGGTCCGGGCGCATGCGCAGCGCCTGCCGTACCAGGTCTTCGAGGGTGACCAGGCCCGCGCCCTCCTGGTTCGCCGGCCTGGTCTCCAGACGGACGACGTGCGCATGGTCCGGTCGCAGTTCCGCCGAGTCCTCGGCCAGCACGATGCGCTCGTCCGGTCCGACGAGCCCGAGCAGGGCGCTGAGCAGTGTCGTCTTGCCACTGCCGGTGCCGCCGCTGACGAGGAAGGACAGCCGGGCCCGGACCAGCGCGCACAGCACGCGGTCACCGCCGGGCGGCACCGTGCCCGCAGCCGCCAATTCGTCGAGCGTGAAGGCGCGCGGCCGCACCACCCGCAGCGACAGGCAGGTGCAGTCGACGGCGACCGGCGGCAGCACCGCGTGCAGCCGGGTGCCGTCGGGCAGTCTGGCGTCCACCCAGGGCCGGGCGTCGTCGAGCCGGCGCCCGGCAACGGTGGCCAGGCGCTGCGCGAGCCGTCGTACGGCCCCCGCGTCGGGAAAGGCGACCGGCGCCAGCTCCAGACCACCGCCGCGGTCCACCCACACCCGGTCCGGTGCGGACACCAGTACGTCCGTCACCGACGGGTCGGCGAGCAGCGGGTCGAGGGGCCCGCTGCCGACCAGTTCCGACCTGAGCTGTTCGGCGGCACCGAGGATCTCGGCGTCCCCGAGCACCCGCCCCTGTTCCCGCAGGGCCTGCGCCACACGCGCGGGCGTGGGGTCCGCTCCGCTCTCGGCGAGCCGGCGCCGCACGCCGTCGAGCATTCCGGCCACGGCCGGCGTTTCCGGCACGGCGCCTTGGCGTCTCCGCGAAGCCGCCGAAATCGCCGAAGGGGCCGAAATCGCCGCCGCGGACCCCACGGAAGCTGTGCCCTGCCTCTGCCCCAGCCCCCGCCCCGGTGCCGGTCCTGAAGCCGCTCCCGGCAATCCGGCGGACGCCGGTCCCACCGACGGCACGGCGCCGCGGGGCTCAGCCCCTCCCGCAGGCGCCCTGCCAGACAGGGCTCCGGACGGCCGGAAGGCCCAGCCCGGCACCGCCCGCGCGGTCGGCTCCTCGCGCATCAACCGCGCCGTCCACCCCTCCGGCGTCCCGGGCGTCCCGGGCGTCCCGGGACTCCTCCCGCCCGCTCCCTTCCCGGAAGTCGCCCCGGTGAGGACCACCGACGCCCTGCCCGGCTCCCCCGCAACCGCCATGTCCATCTCGACCCGCCTTCCGTCTCTCACGACCGCCCCGGCCATGTCCGTCATGCGGCGCTCCCTCCCCGCCCGTCCGACTCCGCCAGCACCCGCTCCCAGAACCCCCGGCAGAAGCGCGCCAGGGGGCCGCGGGAAGGCGTGCCCGGGGGCCGTCTGCTCTCCGTGGCGCGCAGCAGCCCGGACTCGACCGGCACTTCACCGGCCAGGGGGAGGCCGAGCAGCCGGGCCACCTCACGGTCGTCGAGGCCGGAGGCGTACGGCCCGCGTACCGCGACCCGCAGGTCGCGCAGGACCATGCCGACCGCGGCCGCCACCCGGCCCGCCGCCGCGACGGCCCGCAGTTCGGCGGGGACGACGAGGAGTCCGACGTCGAGCTGCGCGAGGATCTCGGCGACGCCGTCGTCGATCCGGCGCGGCAGGTCCACCACGACCGTGCCGCCCCTTCGCCGGGCCGCCGCGAGCACCGCACGTACGGCCTGCGGCGGTACCGCGACACAGTCCCCCCGGTCCCAGCTGAGCACCCGGAGCGAATGAAGCTCGGGCAGTGACTCCTCCAGGGCGCCGCCGCCGACCCGCCCCCGGGAGGCGGCGAACGCCGGCCATCTAAGCCCGTCCGCCGTCTCGCCGCCGAGAAGGACGTCGAGGCCGCCGCCCATCGGATCGGCGTCCACGAGCAAAGTACGCAGCCCCTCCCGCGCGGAGGTGACGGCCAGCGCGCAGGCAAGTGTGGACGCTCCGGCGCCGCCCCGGCCGCCGATGACGCCGACGGTGAGGGCCGGACGTCCGACGCCCTCCGCGACGTCGGCGATGCGGTCGACCAGCCACTGCTCGCCGTCGGGCAGCATCAGGACGTGGTCGGCGCCGATCTCGACCGCTCGCTGCCAGACCCCCGAGTCGTCCTGGTCACGGCCCACGAGGACCACTCCGCGTCTCCGGACGGCTCCGCGGACCCGCCGTGCCGCGTCGTCCCCGACGAGGACCAGTGGCGCGGCTTCCCAGCCGGCCGGCCGCGCGGGCCCCGAGGGTGCCGGAGTCGTTGCGGACGTCGCCGCCGCAGTGAGCGCCGAAGGCGTCGAAAGAGGCGTCCCGGGGAGCGAGTGGTGCACCTCCGGTGTGGCGCCCGCGGCGGCGCACAGGCGCAGCAGGTCGTCGAGGAGGTCCGGGTCCTCGGTGACGATCAAGGGCCCGCTCTGTCGGCCTCCGGCGGCGGGCGGCGGGTCGTGCGTGATGGTTCCGGTCATGGTTCGAATCCCCCTTCGGCGCGACTCCCGCGGTCGCGCGGTGTTCGCGGCACCTCTTGATGCCGTACCTCGTCGTCGCTTCGTCTCGTGATCTCGTGATCTCGTGATCTCGTGATCTCGTGATCTCGTCGTGGCGTGGTCTCGTCGTGTCCCGTCGTCTCTCGGGCAGCCGTGCGGCCCGCGAATCGCAGCCGTGTGAGGAACCCGAAACCGAGCCCGCACGAGCGGCCGACATCACGCGTTCGGCAAACAGATCCGGCCAAGGGAACTCGGCGCGGCCCGAACGCATGGGAATCACGGTGCAGCGATCCGGAAAATCGTGTGGATCTTGGTCAAAAACTGTGGACAACTCGATGGTTGTGAATATCGACTCACTCGAACCGGTGAGCCGTCTCCGGCCCGGCTCCACTCCTCGTACGACTCCGCACGACTCCCGGAGAGCAGTCCGTCAGTCACACTGAGTAGCCGAACGCGCCCACGGCAAGAGACGGGCCCCGCGCCGCAACGGCACGGGGCCCGATCATGGGAAAAGCGCAGAAACCCACCCGGACATGCGACGACCCCCGCCGGGGGGGAGAGCGGGGGTCGTCTCCACGGCCGACTCGGGGGGGGAGGAGTCGGACCGGGTTAGCACGGTCGCGAACGATCCGTGACTTCCATGGTGTACCCGAGAGCCTTCTCAGGCAAACCCACGCGCCCCACCTTACGCCGAATGGGCTGCGCCTATGCTCAGGCTTGTGGAAAACCACTCCTTGCCCCACTCCGCGCACCACTCCATGCCCCGCACGGCGGCCTTCTTCGACCTGGACAAGACGGTCATTGCGAAGTCGAGCACGCTCACCTTCAGCAAGTCGTTCTACCAAGGCGGGCTGATCAACCGCAGGGCCGTGTTGCGCACCGCATATGCCCAGTTCGTCTTCCTCGCCGGCGGAGCCGACCACGACCAGATGGAGCGGATGCGGGAGTACCTCTCCGCACTGTGCCGCGGCTGGAACGTCGAGTTGGTCAAGGAGCTGGTGGCCGAGACCCTGCACGACCTGATCGATCCGATCATCTACGACGAGGCGGCCTCCCTGATCGAGGAGCACCACACCGCCGGCCGCGACGTCGTGATCGTGTCCACGTCGGGCGCCGAGGTCGTCGAGCCGATCGGCGAGCTGCTCGGCGCGGACCGGGTGGTGGCGACCCGCATGATCGTGGGTGACGACGGCTGCTTCACCGGCGAGGTGGAGTACTACGCGTACGGACCGACCAAGGCGGAGGCCATCCGTGAGCTGGCCGGGTCCGAGGGGTACGACCTGTCCCGCTGCTACGCCTACAGCGACTCGGCGACCGACCTGCCGATGCTGGAGGCCGTCGGCCATCCCCACGCGGTCAATCCGGACCGGGCGCTGCGCCGGGAGGCCCTCGCGCGCGAGTGGCCGATTCTCGACTTCCATCGTCCGGTGCGGCTCAAGCAGCGACTCGGCGGACTGTCCGTGCCCCCTCGGCCCGCGCTCGTCGCCGCCGCCGCGATAGGCGCCGCAGCGGCCACCGCCGGCCTCGTCTGGTACGCGAGCCGACGCCGGTCCACGGCGGCCTGACGGCCTGCCCCCCGGCGCGCCACCCCCGCCCGGCAGGCGCGATCAGCCCTTTCGCCCGCGTATGAGCGCGAAAGTAAAGAAGTGCGGCGAACCCTTCCGCTTGCTCGGGCCCAGGAGTACAAAGGACTCAACGGCCCGCGAGACCAAGGACATCCGAAAGGATCACCTTAAACACGCATTTGGCCCCACGGACCGAGCACGGACACCGGGCACCCACGCGACGTCGACCCGTCGATTACGGGCCAGCCGCACCAGGTGACGGGCGAAGTTCCCGACCTGATGGGCACATACCGAGGACGCTTGGTAACCCGGTGGTCGTGCCAGCGGCGGTACGAGCACTCGTACCGCCGCATTTCTGTGTGTCAGGCCTGCCCGGGCCCCCTACGCCGCCCCGCGCTGGAGTGCCTCGCACACCGCCGTCGACTCGCGGGCGCCCAGGGCGACCGCCTTGCCGCAGTGCGCGATCCAGGCGCCCATGCCCTCCGGGGTTCCGGACGCGTAGCCGTCGAGCGCCGCGAGGTAGGCCGCGCGCCCCAGTTCCGCGTAACCGACCTCGGCCGGGCACACCGACTTGGGGTCCAGTCCGCTGCCGACCAGGATGATGCGCTCGGCCGCGCGCGCGACGAGACCGTTGTGGGAGGTGAAGGGACGCAGCGCCAGCAGTTCCCCGTGCACCACGGCGGCCGTCACCAGCGCCGGCGCGGAACCCCCGGCGGTGACGAGCCCGGCCAGGCCGTCCAGGCGGCCGTGCGCCTCCTCGGCGTCGGGCAGCGGCAACTCGACGAGCGGCTCGTCCACCGGCTCGCCCTTCCGGCGGGGCCGCCCCACCTCGTCGTCCTGGGTCGCGGCCGCGACCAGGTGCAGCCGTGCCAGCACCCGCAGCGGTGACTGGCGCCAGATGGACAGCAGCTGTCCCGCCTCGGCGGTGAGACGAAGCGCGGCGCCGACCGTGCGCGCCTCGTCGTCGCCGCTGAAGTCGCTGCGCCGGCGCACCTCCTCGAGGGCCCAGTCCGCCCCGGACAGCGCCGCCGAGCCCCGGGCGCCGCGCAGGGCCGCCTCGGAGGTGATCTCATTGCTGCGACGCCGCATGATCCGGTGGCCGTAGACGCGGTCCACGGCCTTGCGTACGGACTCCACTGACTCGGCCACCCCGGGCAGGCTGCCCAGGGCCGCGAGCGGATCGGCGTTCGCGCCTGTCGTACTCATGGGTAAGACCCTACGCAAACCCGCGCCCCGCCCCACGAATGAGTGGTCTTCTTCACCCCGCACCACTCTCGCGTGCCACGTACAGCTATCGAACCACTACCGTTGGTGAACATGAAAATTGCTTTCGTCGGGAAGGGCGGCAGCGGCAAGACGACCCTGTCCTCCCTGTTCGTCCGCCATCTCGCCGCCACCGGCGCACCCGTCGTCGCGATCGACGCCGACATCAACCAGCACCTGGGGACCGCGCTGGGCCTCGACGACGCGGACGCGGCTGCCCTGCCCTCGCTCGGCGAGCACCTGCCGCTGATCAAGGACCATCTGCGCGGCACCAACCCGCGCATCGCCTCCGCCGAGCAGATGATCAAGACGACACCGCCCGGCGAGGGCTCGCGCCTGCTGCGGGTGCGCGAGGACAACCCGGTCTACGACGCCTGCGCCCGGCCGGTGGAACTCGACGGCGGGGCCGTCCGTTTGATGGTCACCGGCCCCTTCACGGACGCCGACCTGGGAGTCGCCTGCTACCACTCCAAGACGGGAGCGGTGGAGCTGTGCCTGAACCACCTGGTCGACGGCCGTGACGAGTACGTCGTGGTGGACATGACGGCCGGTTCGGACTCGTTCGCGTCCGGCATGTTCACCCGCTTCGACATCACGTTCCTCGTCGCCGAGCCGACCCGGAAGGGGGTCTCCGTCTACCGCCAGTACAAGGAGTACGCCCGCGACTTCGGCGTCACCCTGAAGGTCGTCGGCAACAAGGTGCAGGGGCCGGACGACCTCGACTTCCTGCGCGAGCAGGTCGGGGACGACCTGCTGGTCACCGTCGGGCACTCGGACTGGGTGCGCGCCATGGAGAAGGGCCGCCCGCCCCGGTTCGAGCTCCTGGAGGAGGACAACGGCCGGGCGCTGCGCACGCTGCACGCGGCCGCCGACGCGACGTACGAGCTGCGGGACTGGGCGCGTTACACGCGGCAGATGGTCCACTTCCACCTGAAGAACGCCCACAGCTGGGGGAACGAGCGCACCGGTGCCGACCTGGCGGCGCAGGTCGACCCCGGTTTCGTGCTCGGCGAGGAGGTCGCAGCTCCCGCGTGACCGTCCCCGCGCCCCACGGGGTGCGGGCGGCGTTACTGCTTGGCGGCCGGCGCCCCGGGCACTCCCTTCGGCGCCGGTGCCGGCGCGGCGGAGAGGAACGACGCCCAGCCCTTCTCGGGAGCCTCCCCGACACCGAGGGTGCGCAGCTTCTTCAGCACCTTCGGGTCCTGGGCGTCCAGCCAGTCCGCGAGTTGCCGGAAGGAGACACAGCGCACCTCCTTCTTGTTGCACACCGTCTCGACGACCTCCTCGACGGCGCGCATGTAGGTGCCGCCGTTCCAGGACTCGAAGTGGTTGCCGATGATCAGGGGCGCACGGTTGCCGTCGTAGGCCCGCTCGAAGCCCTGGAGCAGGCTGTCACGCATCTGGTCGCCCCAGAACTCCCGCTTGGCGGGGTCGCCCTGGGTGGCGCTGCCCGACTGGTTGACCATGTAGTTGTAGTCCATGGTGAGCTGCTCGTAGGAGTGGCCGGGGAACGGCACGAGCTGCATCGACAGGTCCCACAGGCCCTCCTTCTTCGACGGCCAGACCTGGTTGTTCACCCCGCTGCTGTCGTAGCGGAAGCCCATCTGGCTCGCGGCCTTGACGAAGTTCTTCTGGCCCTCCAGGCACGGGGTGCGGGCGCCGATCAGCTCCTTGTCGTAGTCGAAGGGGAGCGGCGCCGCGTTCTTCATGCCGGTGTTGGTCTTCCAGGTCTTCACGAACTGCTTGGCCTGCTTGATCTCCTCCTTCCACTCCTCGACGGACCACTCGCCGACCCCGCCGTTCGCACCGCAGAAGTGGCCGTTGAAGTGGGTGCCGATCTCATTGCCCTCCTGCCACGCCAGCCGCAGCTGCTTGACGGTGTCGGTGATGCCCTGCTCGTCGTTGAAGCCGATGTCGGAACGGCCCGGGGAGTGCTGGGGCGGGTTGTACAGGTCCCGTTTCTCGGTCGGCAGCATGTACACGCCGCTCAGGAAGAACGTCATCGTGGCGTTGTTCTCCTTGGCCACTTCGCGGAAGTGGGAGAACAGTTTCTGGCTGTCCTCACCCGCGCCGTCCCACGAGAACACCACGAACTGCGGGGGTTTCTGGCCGGGCTTGAGGCGTTCGGGACGGGGCAGGTGCGGCTGGGCCCCGGTGTACGCGGTGGAACCGTCGCCGATGAGCCGGACCGCGTTCTTCGGCGCCGGTGCCGCTTTCCCCTTCTCCTTCTCCTGACCTTGCGTGCCTTCCCCGGAACCGGTGCCGTTGTCGATCGCGCAACCGGCGAGCGACGCGGCGCAGACCGCGGCGACCACGGCGCGCGCGGCCATCCTGCGGGAGGCCATTCTGCGGGTGGCGGCCATGTCCGCCCACCTTCTTCCTTCTCTCGGGCCAACGCCGACAAGGCGATGTCGGGTGCTGAGCCGGGCCGTGCCGTCAGCGCCGTCAAGGTGACACGGAAATGAGAAGGAATTAGTACGACAAGCCGATGAAATGCTCGATTCACTCGACTACGCGGGGCGTTACGCCATTCGCGCTAAAAACCTATGCCTCTTCTTTACTCTGAATTACTCTCTATTTACTCGCTGTAATCGAACGAGCACACAGGAGTCGGGAACATGTCAGCCTGCGTCCCCGCCCGCGCCGATTCGGCCCGGACCAAGCACGTCCACCCACCCCACAGCCCGCCGCCCGGCGGCCCCCGGCGCCTCCGCGTCGCCGGTGCCGACGTCTCGGCCGCGATCGCGGTCTTCCTGATCGCCCTGCCCCTCTCCCTCGGCATCGCCCTGGCCACCGGCGCTCCCCTCCAGGCCGGCCTCGTCGCCGCCGCGGTGGGCGGGATCGTCGCCGGTCGGATCGGCGGCTGTCCGCTCCAGGTCAGCGGCCCCGCCGCCGGACTCACCGTGGTCACCGCCGACCTCATCCAGCAGTACGGCTGGCGCACGACCTGCGCCATCACCGTGCTCGCCGGGCTGGCCCAACTCGGCCTCGGCTGCCTGCGGGTGGCCCGCTCGGCGCTCGCCGTCAGCCCCGCCATCGTGCACGGCATGCTCGCCGGCATCGGCGTCACCATCGCCGTCGCACAGTTGCACATCGTCCTCGGCGGCACCCCGCAGAGCTCCGTGCCGGACAACCTGGTCGCGCTGCCCGCCCAGTTGGCGAACGTCCACCCCGCCGACCTGGCCGTGAGCGTGCTGACCCTGACCCTGCTGCTGCTCTGGCCCCGCATCCCCGGCCGGGCCGGGCAGTTGCTGGGCAAGCTGCCGGCCGCCCTGATCGCCGTCGCCGGCGCCACCGCGGTCGCCGCCCTCACCGGGCTCCGCCTGCCCAAGGTCGACCTGCCGTCCTGGAGCAGCCACGCCCTGGCCACACTGCCCGACGGTCCGGTACTGGGCCTCGTCGCCGCCGTTCTCACCACCACGCTGGTGTGCAGCGTGCAGTCCCTGCTCGGCGCCGTCGCCGTGGACAAACTGGTCGCCGCCCGGCC
The DNA here is from genome assembly GCF_000772045.1 of Streptomyces sp. CCM_MD2014. Taxonomy (GTDB): domain Bacteria; phylum Actinomycetota; class Actinomycetes; order Streptomycetales; family Streptomycetaceae; genus Streptomyces; species Streptomyces salinarius. Next base: position 3,993,406 of record NZ_CP009754.1, read on the forward strand.
GGCTACGTCCGGTCACGGTCACGTCCAGCGTTCCAACCTCGACCGCGAACTGCTGGGTCAGGGTGCCGCCAACGTCGTCTCCGGGTCGCTGGGCGGGCTGCCCGTCGCCGGTGTGGCCGTGCGCAGTTCCGCGAACGTGGCGGCGGGCGCCGTCAGCCGGAACTCCACGATGCTGCACGGCGTTCTTGTAGTGATCGCCGCACTGCTGCTGGTCCCCGCCCTGGAGCTCATCCCGCTCGCCTCGCTCGCCGCCCTGGTCATGACCGTCGGCTTCAAGATGATCTCGCTGAACCACATTCGCACGGTGACCCGCCACCGTGAGGTGCTGGTCTACGCGGTCACCACCTGCGGCGTCGTGTTCCTCGGCGTGCTGGAGGGCGTCGCGCTGGGCATCGCCGTGGCCGTCGGCGTCGCCCTGCACCGCCTCACCCGCACCCGGATCACCCACGACGACGCGGAAGGAGTCCACCACGTTCATGTGCGCGGCCAGTTGACGTTCCTCGCCGTGCCGCGGCTCAGCCGGGTCCTGCACCAGGTGCCCCACGGAGCGGACGCGGTCGTGGAACTGGACGGGTCCTTCATGGACCACGCGGCCTACGAGACACTGCAGGACTGGCAGAAGACGCACATCGCACAGGGCGGCGCCGTCGACATCACCGGCCGCCGTCCCGGCACCCGCCTCTCCGAACCGGCCGAGGTGGACGGCTGCCGCTGCCGACCCTGGACACCGTGGCGCAACCACCAGTGCGAGCGCCCCTCGACGGCACCACCCCCGGCCGGCCCGGACCGGCAGCCCGCCACCGGCGGCCCCCACAGCGGGAACTCCGGCACGACGACGGGCAGCACGAGCGGCGGGACGACCGCCCCGGCCACCTCCCCGAGCACCCCCGGCACCACCGACAAACCCGCCGCAACCACCGGCCCCGCAGGAGCCGACGGCCCCACGAGCCCCGCCGAATCCGCCGGCCCAGCGCCCGTCACGAGAGTCGCCGGAAGTGAACTCGCCCGTGGTATCAGCGCGTTCCACCGCAACACCGCACCGCTGATGCGCCGTGAGCTGGCCCGGCTGGCGCGAGAGGGGCAGCAACCCTCCCAGCTGTTCCTGACCTGCGCGGACTCCCGGGTGGTCACGTCGATGATCACGTCCAGTGGCCCCGGCGACCTCTTCGTCGTGCGCAACGTCGGCAACTTCGTCCCGCTGCCCGGCGAGGAGAGCGGCGACGACTCGGTGGCCGCCGCGATCGAGTACGCCGTGGACGTGCTGAAGGTGCGGTCCATCACCGTGTGCGGGCACTCCGGGTGCGGCGCCATGCAGGCGCTGCTCGGCGCCGGGCCGGAAAACACGCGCACTCCCCTCCAGCGGTGGCTGCGGCACGGGCTGCCGAGCCTGGCCCGTGTCCCCGCGGAGACGCACGAGGACTCGGACGCGGACGGCCACCGCGCTGCTCGGCCGTCCCTGCCCCGGCTGGCCGGACGCGCACCCGCCGACGCGGCCGAGCGGCTGTGCCTGGCCAACGTGGTCCAGCAGCTGGAGCACCTGCGCGCACACGAGTCGGTGGCCCGTGCGCTGGCCGCCGGGCACCTGGAGCTGCACGGCATGTACTTCCACGTCGGCGAGGCCCAGTCGTACCTGCTGTCCGGGGACGCGGAGGGCGGCGTGTTCCAGCTGGTGCTGGAAACCGACCTGACCGCCTGACCGTCCGCCCGTCCGCCCGCCTGACGACCTCACCGTCCGGGCGGCGGTCCGGGAGAGCCGAGGCGCGGGCCGGTGTGAGCGGCGTTACACACGCTGAACCCCGCGCCGTCGGCGTCCGTGGGTACGGGTGACTACGGACCAGGCAGCCACGAAGGAGACACAGCAGGCAGACGGCGACCAGAACAGGTCTAAACCATTTGCCCGTCGACCCTTGTCATCGGCCCCCCGGGTCTGATGAGCTGTGGCCTGGGACACAACGGACAACCCTGAGAAAGGGAGATGTCGTGAGCAACGAATCCTTGGCCAACCTGCTCAAGGAAGAACGCAGGTTCGCACCCCCCGCCGACCTGGCCGCGAACGCCAACGTCACGGCGGAGGCGTACGAACAGGCCAAGGCTGACAGGCTCGGCTTCTGGGCCGAGCAGGCCCGCCGACTGACCTGGGTGAAGGAACCGACCGAGACCCTCGACTGGTCGAACCCGCCGTTCGCCAAGTGGTTCGCGGACGGCACGCTGAACGTCGCCTACAACTGCGTGGACCGCCACGTGGAGGCCGGCAACGGCGACCGCGTCGCCATCCACTTCGAGGGTGAGCCCGGCGACAGCCGCGCCCTCACCTACGCCCAGCTGAAGGACGAGGTCTCCAAGGCCGCCAACGCCCTGCTGGAGCTGGGCGTGCAGAAGGGCGACCGGGTCGCCATCTACATGCCGATGATCCCCGAGACCGCGATCGCGATGCTGGCCTGCGCCCGCATCGGCGCCGCGCACTCGGTGGTCTTCGGCGGCTTCTCCTCGGACGCGCTGGCCACCCGCATCCAGGACGCCGACGCCCGCGTCGTCATCACCTCCGACGGCGGGTACCGGCGCGGCAAGCCCTCCGCGCTCAAGCCGGCCGTCGACGAGGCCGTGGAGCGGGCCGGGATCGTCGAGCACGTGCTCGTCGTCCGCCGCACCGGCCAGGAGGTCGCCTGGGACGACTCCCGCGACAAGTGGTGGCACGAGATCGTCGACGGCCAGTCCGCCGAGCACACGCCCGAGGCGTTCGACGCCGAGCACCCGCTGTTCATCCTGTACACGTCCGGCACGACGGGTAAGCCCAAGGGCATCCTGCACACCTCCGGCGGCTACCTCACGCAGACGGCGTACACGCACTGGGCCGTCTTCGACCTCAAGCCGGAGACCGACGTCTTCTGGTGCACCGCCGACGTCGGCTGGGTCACCGGGCACTCGTACATCGTCTACGGCCCGCTCGCCAACGGCGCCACCCAGGTCATGTACGAGGGCACCCCGGACACCCCGCACCAGGGCCGGTTCTGGGAGATCGTGCAGAAGTACGGCGTGACGATCCTCTACACGGCGCCCACCGCGATCCGGACGTTCATGAAGTGGGGCGACGACATCCCCGCGAAGTTCGACCTGTCGTCCCTGCGCGTCCTCGGCTCGGTCGGCGAGCCGATCAACCCCGAGGCGTGGGTCTGGTACCGCAAGAACATCGGCGCGGACGCGACCCCGGTCGTCGACACCTGGTGGCAGACCGAGACCGGCTCGATGATGATCACCCCGCTGCCGGGCGTCACCCACGCCAAGCCGGGCTCCGCCCAGCGCCCGCTGCCCGGCATCTCGGCCACCGTCGTCGACGACGAGGCCAACGAGGTGCCGAACGGCGGCGGCGGGTACCTGGTCCTCACCGAGCCGTGGCCGTCGATGCTGCGCACCATCTGGGGCGACGACCAGCGGTTCATCGACACCTACTGGTCGCGTTTCGAGGGCAAGTACTTCGCGGGCGACGGCGCCAAGAAGGACGACGACGGGGACATCTGGCTCCTCGGCCGCGTCGACGACGTGATGCTGGTCTCCGGGCACAACATCTCCACCACCGAGGTCGAGTCGGCCCTCGTCTCCCACCCGTCGGTCGCCGAGGCGGCCGTGGTCGGCGCGGCGGACGAGACCACCGGGCAGGCCATCGTCGCCTTCGTGATCCTGCGCGGCGCGGCGGCGGAGAGCGAGGACCTGGTCGCCGAGCTGCGCGACCACGTCGGCGCCACGCTCGGCCCGATCGCCAAGCCCAAGCGGATCCTGCCGGTCGCGGAGCTGCCGAAGACCCGCTCCGGCAAGATCATGCGCCGCCTGCTGCGCGACGTCGCGGAGAACCGGCAGCTCGGGGACGTCACGACCCTGACGGACTCGACGGTCATGGACCTCATCCAGTCCAAGCTCCCGGCGGCGCCCAGCGAGGACTGAACCGAGGGCGGAACCGAGAAGCGAGCCACGCACTCCGAGGGCACCCGGCGTCACGCACGCGCCGGGTGCCCTCGCCCTGTGTGAGGTCCGGGGCCCGGGTAAGCTGGGGAGAACGCAAGAGATTCATCAAGATCCCCTTTTCAAGATCCTCTTCAGGATCCTCATGGTGCGCCGGGAAGTCTGGTCGGCACGTGTTCCGTGCTGCCCACCGACCGGAGGTCCTCCCCCGTGACCGCGCCCCGCACCCCCCGCAAGGCCTTCGGACGGCTGTCCCTTCCGGAGCGCACCTATCTCGCGGACGCGCTGCGCACCGAGACCGTCGGCGGCGTCCTCCTGCTGCTCGCCGCGATCGCCGCCCTGGTGTGGGCGAACATACCGGCGCTGCACGACAGCTACGAGAGCGTCAGCCACTTCCACTTCGGTCCCGGGGCCCTCGGTCTCAACCTGTCGGTGGCGCACTGGGCGGCCGACGGACTTCTCGCGATCTTCTTCTTCGTCGCCGGCATCGAACTCAAACGCGAACTCGTCGCCGGTGACCTCAAGGACCCCAAGGCCGCCGCGCTCCCGGTGGTGGCGGCGCTGTGCGGCATGGCCGTACCGGCGGTCGTCTACACCGTCACCGCCACCGCCGGCGGCGGCTCACTGTCCGGCTGGGCCGTGCCGACCGCCACCGACATCGCCTTCGCGCTCGCCGTGCTCGCGGTCATCGGGACGTCGCTGCCGAGCGCCCTGCGCGCCTTCCTGCTGACGCTCGCCGTCGTGGACGACCTGTTCGCCATCCTGATCATCGCGGTCTTCTTCACCGACACCCTGAACTTCGCCGCGCTGGGCGGCGCGGTCGTCGGCCTCGTCGTGTTCTGGTTCCTGCTGCGCAAGGGCGTACGCGGCTGGTACGTGTACGTCCCGCTCGGCCTGGTGATCTGGGGCCTGATGTACAACAGCGGCATCCACGCCACGATCGCCGGTGTCGCGATGGGCCTGATGCTGCGCTGCCACACGCGCGAGGGCGAGGAGCACTCCCCCGGCGAGCACATCGAGCACCTCGTGCGCCCCCTGTCGGCCGGCCTGGCGGTGCCGCTGTTCGCACTGTTCAGCGCGGGGGTGGCCGTGTCCGGCGGGGCGCTGGCCGACGTGTTCACCAAGCCGGAGACCCTCGGCGTGGTGCTCGGGCTCGTCGTCGGAAAGACGCTGGGCATCTTCGGCGGCACCTGGCTGACCTCGCGCTTCACCAGGGCCTCGCTCAGCGACGACCTGGAATGGGCCGACGTGTTCGCGGTGGCGACCCTGGCCGGCATCGGGTTCACCGTCTCGCTGCTCATCGGCGAGCTGGCCTTCGAGGGCGACGCGGCGATGACCGACGAGGTCAAGGCCGCCGTCCTGTCCGGCTCGCTGATCGCGGCGGCCCTGGCCACGGTGCTGCTGAAGATCCGCAACGCCAAGTACCGGGGGATGGTCGCGGAGGAGGAGCGCGACGACGACCTCAGCGGTGTCCCGGACATCTACGAGGAGGACGACCCGGCGTACCACCTGCGCATGGCCGCCCTCCACGAGAAGAAGGCCGCCGAGCACCGCCGGATCGCCGAGGAGATGGAGGCGGCACGGCTTACCGAAGTGACGGGCGGGGCAGGCGAGGAGGACGACCGTCCGGCATGATCTGACGAGACGGTACAAAAGACGGAACCGTACTCAGAAGAGCCAGCAGAAGAGGGAGACCGCGATGAGCGCACCCGACGGCAGCCCGGTCGGCACCGAACGCAGCATCGGCCAGCTGTTCGCCTCGGCGACCACCGAAATGTCGGCGCTCGTGCACGACGAGATCGCACTGGCGAAGGCGCAGCTGAAGCAGGACGTCAAGCGCGGGGCGACGGCGGGCGGCGCGTTCTCCGCCGCGGGCCTGCTCCTGGTCTTCTCGCTCCCGATGCTGAGCTTCGCGCTGGCCTACGGCATCCGGACCTGGAGCCACTGGAACCTCGCGGTCTGCTTCCTGCTGTCCTTCGCCGCCAACGTCCTGATCGCCGGCCTCCTCGCGCTGATCGGCATCGTCTTCGCGAAGAAGGCCAAGAAGGGCCGCGGCCCGCAGAAGGTCGCCGCCTCGGTGAAGCAGTCGGCGGGCGTGCTCCAGAACGCCAAGCCGCACCCGCGCCCGGAACTGCCCGCGGACCGGTCCCCCGAAGCGATCGAGGCTGTGGCACGCTCGTCCTCATGACGGGCTCCACCACCCCTTCGGGGCAATCCCCCTCGCCTCAGTACGCCAATCCCACCTCGGTCGTACGCCTCGGCATCCCGGGCGGACCCGAGGTGACCCACCGGGACGTCGCCGCCAACGGCGCCCGCTTCCACATCGCCGAGCTGGGCGACGGGCCGCTGGTGCTGCTGCTGCACGGCTTCCCGCAGTTCTGGTGGACCTGGCGGCACCAGTTGGTGGCGCTCGCCGACGCCGGTTTCCGCGCCGTCGCCATGGACCTGCGCGGCGTCGGCGGCAGCGACCGCACCCCGCGCGGCTACGACCCGGCGGGACTCGCCCTCGACGTCACCGGCGTGATCCGCTCCCTCGGCGAGCCGGACGCCGCGCTGGTCGGTCACGACCTCGGCGGCTACCTGGCCTGGACGGCCGCCGCGATGCGCCCCAAGCTCGTACGGCGGCTCGCGGTGTCCTCGATGCCGCACCCCCGGCGCTGGCGCTCGGCCATGCTCGGGGACGTCCGCCAGAGCCGGGCGGGCTCGTACATCTGGGGCTTCCAGCGCCCTTGGGTGCCGGAGCGTCAACTGACCGCGGACGACGGGGCGCTGGTGGGCCGGCTGCTGCACGACTGGTCCGGGCCGCGGCTGCTGGAGGACGAGGCGGTGGCGGCGTACCGGCGCGCCATGTGCATCCCCTCCACGGCGCACTGCTCGGTCGAGCCGTACCGCTGGCTGGTGCGTTCCCTGGCCCGCCCGGACGGCCTCCAGTTCTACCGCCGCATGAAGCGGCCGGTTCGGGTGCCGACCCTGCATCTGCACGGCTCACTCGACCCCGTGATGCGGACGCGGAGCGCCGCCGGGTCGGGGCAGTACGTCGAGGCGCCGTACCGCTGGCGGCTGTTCGACGGGCTCGGGCACTTCCCGCACGAAGAGGATCCGGTCGCGTTCTCCACCGAACTGATCAACTGGCTGAAGGATCCCGAACCCGATCGGTGACCGTTTCATGAGCGATCGGTCACCGAACGGACGCTCCCGGTATCCGAACCGGAACGCTTGTCCTATGAACGGCCACTTGCCCGGCGCATAGGCCAATTGGGGGCCCCGGAAGCGGTTATCGACCTTGGGGCGGGGGCACACGTCCGGGTATGGGCTGGACGCACGACTACAGTGACGTAGCACGCGACGGCCGCTCCACGAGCGGCGTGAGCAGCACCCACCGACGCGGCGGCACCCCGCAACTCGCGGGTGCGGAGCTGCGGGTGGGCATTCCGCGCATCCTGCGCCGCCGGGCCCGCTGGGTATCCGTACGCCTGCGCCACCCACGGACCTGAGGGCCCCGGGACACCGCACCGGCACCCCGGCGCGCCCGGAGTCCCGGAACGCCCAGGTCTAGAGCGCGCAGCTGTCGCTGTCCACCTGCTGACTGGCGGTGCGGCCCTTGCTGATGTCGTCGCGGATCTCGTCCGCGGTGAGCGCGTACCCGGTGTCGGGGTCGTCCAGGGACTTGGCGAAGACCACGCCGTACACCTCGCCCTCCGGGGTCAGCAGCGGGCCGCCCGAGTTGCCCTGACGGACGGTCGCGAACAGCGAGTAGACGTCGCGGCGGACGGTGTCGCGGTGGTAGATGTCCGGGCCGTTGGCCGTGATGCGCCCGCGCACCCGGGCGGCGCGGACGTCGTACGCCCCGTTCTCCGGGAAGCCCGCGACGATCGCGCCGTCGTTGCGTTCGGCGTCCTCGTCCTCATCCGTGAACCGCAGCGCGGGCGCGTCCAGTTCCGGCACGTCCAGTACGGCGATGTCGCGCCGCCAGTCGTAGAGGACGACCGTCGCGTCGTACTTGCGGCCCTCGCCGCCGATCTGCACCGTCGGCTCGTCGACGCCGCCCACGACGTGGGCGTTGGTCATGACGCGGCGGTCGGCGAAGACGAAGCCGGTGCCTTCCAGGACCTTGCCGCAGTCCGGGGCGGTGCCCATGACCTTGACGATGGAGCGCTTGGCGGTGACGGCGACCGGGCTGTTGGCCAGCACCGGGTCCGGGGGCGGCGTGTCGGGGATCGTCTCGTTGGAGAACGGGCTGAAGACCTGCGGGAAGCCGTTCTCGTCGAGGACCGAGGTGAAGTTGTCGAACCAGTTGTCCGCGCCCGCGGGCAGCACCTCCTGTATGCCCGCCAGCACCGTGGACTGCCGCACCTCCTTGCCGACCGTCGGCATCGTGGTCCGCGCGAGGGCGGAGCCGAGCAGCCAGGCGACCAGCAGCATGGCGACGACGTTGACCAGTGCGCCGCCGGTGGCGTCCAGGGCGCGGGCCGGGGACCACGTGATGTAGCGGCGCAGCTTGTTGCCCAGATGGGTCGTCAGGGCCTGGCCGACCGAGGCGCACACGATGACGACGACGATCGCGACGACGGCGGCGGTGGTGCTCACCTCCGCGTCGTCCGTCAACGCGTCCCAGATCACCGGCAGCAGGTAGACGGCGACGAGACCGCCGCCGAGGAAGCCGATCACCGACAGGATGCCGACGACGAAGCCCTGCCGGAAGCCGACGATCGCGAACCAGACGGCGGCCAGCAGCAACAGGATGTCCAGCACGTTCACCGATTCAGGCCTCGTCTTGTCGTCTGCGGTACGCAGGCCACCCTGTCATGCGCGCCAGTCCAGCGGGACCTGCTTCTCTCGGTCCCAGGGCCGCTCCCAGCCCGCGAAGTGCAGCAACCGGTCGATGATGCCGGCGGTGAAGCCCCATACGAGCGCCGATTCGACCAGGAATGCCGGTCCTCGGTGGCCGCTGGGGTGGACGGTGGTCACGCGGTTGGCGGGGTCCGTGAGATCCGCCACGGGGACCTTGAAGACGCGCGCGGTCTCGGCCGGATCGACGACACCGACCGGGCTCGGCTCGCGCCACCAGGCCAGCACCGGCGTGACGACGAAGCCGCTCACCGGGATGTAGAGCTTGGGCAGGACCCCGAAGAGCTGGACGCCGGCCGGGTCCAGCCCGGTCTCCTCCTCGGCCTCGCGCAGGGCGGCCCGCAGCGGCCCGTCACCACGCGGATCCCCGTCCTCGGGGTCGAGGGCGCCGCCCGGGAAGGCGGGCTGGCCCGGGTGGGAGCGCAGCGAGCCGGCCCGCTCCATGAGCAGCAGCTCGGGGCCGCGGCCGGCCTCCTCGCCGTCTTGGCCCTCGGGCGTGCCGTCGCCGAAGAGGATCAGGACGGCGGACTGGCGGCCGGCGCCGTCCGCCGGCGGCAGGAAGCGGCTGAGCTGGGCGGGCCGGACCGTCTCGGCCGCCCGCGCCACCGGGTCCAGCCAGCCGGGCAGGCCCTCCTTGCTGAGCATGGCGCCCCGAGCGCCGAGCATGGCGTCCCGAACGTGGTCCCGCGTCGGCCCCTGCGTGTCGCTCACCCGTGTCATCTCCACCCCCGTCCTGCAGACTCCAACGCCAGACGCCCCCGAGATCGTTCCGTCACCCGGCCCCCAGGGGCGGCGCCGGCTTCCCGCCCGCGTCCAGGTACGCCTGCGGGGGCTTCAGCCGCTGCCCCGGCAAGCCGCCCTTCTCGTACTTGAGCAGCTTCTTCGCCTTCTCCGGGTCCGTCTCGCCCTCGCCGAACGCCGGGCACAGCGGAGCGATGGGGCAGGCGCCGCAGGCGGGCTTGCGGGCGTGGCAGATGCGGCGGCCGTGCCAGATCACGTGGTGGGAGAGGTCGGTCCAGTCACTCTTCGGGAAGAGCGCGCCGACGGCGGCCTCGATCTTGTCCGGGTCGGTCTCCCCGGTCCACCGCCAGCGGCGCACCAGGCGCTGGAAGTGCGTGTCCACGGTGATGCCGGGACGGCCGAACGCGTTGCCGAGCACGACGAAGGCGGTCTTGCGGCCCACACCGGGCAGCTTGACGAGGTCTTCGAGGCGTCCGGGGACCTCGCCGCCGAAGTCCTCCGCCAGGGCCTTGGACAGCCCTATGACCGACTTGGTCTTGGCCCGGAAGAAGCCGGTCGGGCGCAGGATCTCCTCGACCTCCTCGGGGACGGCGGCGGCCAGGTCCTCGGGGGTGGGGTACTTGGCGAAGAGGGCGGGCGTCGTCTGGTTGACCCTGAGGTCGGTGGTCTGGGCGGACAGCACCGTGGCCACGACGAGCTGGAACGGGTTCTCGAAGTCCAGCTCCGGGTGGGCGTACGGGTAGACCTCGGCCAGCTCGCGGTTGATACGGCGGGCGCGGCGGACCAGCGCGGTGCGCGACTCGCCGCGCGGCGGCTTCGCGGCGACGGTCTTCGCCGGGGCGACGCCCTCGACCGCCGCGGCGGCCTTCTTCGGGGCGACGGCGGGCTTCTTCGCGGGCGCCTGCCGCTTCAGGGGCGCGGTCTTCTTCGCGGTGGCCTTCTTGGCGGCGGTCTTCTTGGCGGTGGCCTTCTTGGCGGCGGTCTTCTTGACGGTGGCCTTCTCGGCAGCGGCCTCGGCGGCTGCGGAATCGTCGGCGACGGCCTTCTTGGCGGTGACCTTCTTCGCGGTGGCCTTCTCGGCAGGGGCCCCCTTGGCCGGGACGGTCTTCTTGCTCGCGGAGGACTTCTTCACGGCACCCTTCTCCGCAGTCACCCTCTTGGCAGGCACTGCCTTCTTCGTCGCTTTTGCCGTTTCCCTACCGCCATCGGAGCCCTGTTCGCCCACAGCGGAATCGGGTCGTGCACTCACCCTCGCATCCCCCTGAGCCTGTGCTCTCACCGGCGATTTGGACACCCGGCCAGCCTACGGCCCGGCACCGACATCCGCCCCGGACCTCGAAGATCGGCGCCCAATTGGACCCCTGCCGCGTACCCCGGGACATCGGTGCGGCATCCTTGTGACAGATCACACTGTTTGGACTGTCCGGCAAAATGGGCACCACGGACCCCTGGTACACCGGGGGAACAAGATCCTCTGAGCCGGTCGACAAGGAGAGAACTCGTGGACGACGTTCTGCGGCGCAACCCGCTCTTCGCGGCGCTCGACGACGAGCAATCCGCGGAGCTCCGCGCCTCCATGAGTGAGGTGACCCTCGCCCGCGGCGACACCCTGTTCCACGAGGGGGACCCCGGAGACCGCCTCTACGTGGTCACGGAAGGCAAGGTCAAGCTCCACCGCACGTCCCCCGACGGGCGCGAGAACATGCTGGCCGTGGTCGGTCCCAGCGAGCTGATCGGCGAGCTGTCGCTCTTCGACCCGGGCCCGCGCACGGCGACCGGCACGGCGCTGACCGAGGTCAAGCTGCTCGCCCTCGGCCACGGCGACCTCCAGCCCTGGCTGAACGTCCGCCCCGAGGTCGCCACCGCCCTGCTGCGCGCCGTCGCGCGCCGTCTGCGCAAGACCAACGACGCTATGTCCGACCTGGTCTTCTCGGACGTCCCCGGCCGTGTGGCCCGCGCCCTGCTGGACCTCTCGCGCCGCTTCGGCGTGCAGTCCGAGGAGGGCATCCACGTGGTGCACGACCTGACGCAGGAGGAGCTGGCCCAGCTGGTCGGCGCGTCCCGCGAGACGGTCAACAAGGCGCTGGCGGACTTCGCCCAGCGCGGCTGGCTCCGCCTGGAGGCCCGCGCGGTGATCCTGCTGGACGTGGAGCGACTGGCCAAGCGCTCCCGCTGACCGGTCCTCGGCGAAGGGTCAGTCGGGCCGCCGGATGAGCCCGTGCTCGCCCAGGTACTCCAGCTGCGCCCGCACCGACAGCTCCGCCGCCGGCCACAGCGAGCGGTCGACGTCCGCGTACACGTGGGCGACGACCTCGCCCGGCGTGCGGTGGCCGTCCTCCACCGCCGTCTCGACCTGAGCGAGCCGGTGGGCCCGGTGGGCCAGGTAGTACTCCACGACGCCCTGCGCGTCCTCCAGGACGGGCCCGTGCCCCGGAAGCACCGTGTGCACCCCGTCGTCCGCCGTGAGCGACCTGAGCCTGCGCAGCGAGTCCAGGTAGTCGCCGAGACGGCCGTCGGGATGGGCCACCACCGTCGTACCGCGGCCGAGGATCGTGTCGCCCGTCAGGACGGCCCGGTCGGCCGGGAGATGGAAGCACAGCGAGTCGGCCGTGTGCCCCGGTGTCGGTACGACCCTCAGTTCCAGGCCGCCCACCTCGATCACGTCCCCCGCGGCCAGCCCCTCGTCGCCCAGCCGCAGCGCCGGGTCCAGCGCCCGCACGTGCGTGCGCGTCAACTCGGCGAAACGCGCGGCGCCCTCCGCGTGGTCCGGGTGACCGTGTGTCAGCAGCGTCAGCGCGACCCGCTTGCCGGCCCGCTCGGCCGTGTCCGCGACGCGCCGCAGGTGGGTGTCGTCCAGCGGGCCCGGATCGACGACGACAGCCAGGTCCGAGTCGGGTTCGGCGAGGATCCAGGTGTTGGTGCCGTCCAGGGTCATCGCCGAGGCGTTGGGCGCGAGGACGTTCACCGCGCGCGCGGTGGCCGGTCCCGACAGGACGCCGCCGCGCGGCTGTCCGGGCAGTGCTGCTGCGTCGGTCATGCGGAGGCTCCCCCGGTCGGGTCGGAAGGGGTCGGCGCCGGACCCGTGTTCGTGCTCGGGACGTGCTTGGTGAACTCGTCGTGCCCCGGCCAGGACAGGACGACCTCGTCGCCGGACAGCCGGGCGCGGGCCAGTACCGGCGTCATGTCGCGCCCGGCGGCCGACTCCAGCGCCTCGGCCGCCGTACCGCACGCCGCGAGGCCGCGCAGGGTCGCGACCGTGGGCGGCATCATCAGCAGCTCGCCGCGGTCGTACCCGGCGGTGGCGTCCGCCGGCGTGATCCACACCGCGCGGTCGGCCTCCGTGGAGGCGTTGCGGGTGCGCTGACCCTCGGGGAGCGCGGCCACGAAGAACCAGGTGTCGTAGCGCCGGGACTCGAACTCCGGGGTGATCCAGCGCGCCCAGGCGCCCAGCAGGTCGGAGCGCAGCACGAGGCCCCTGCGGTCCAGGAACTCCGCGAAGGACAGCTCGCGCTCGACGAGGGCGGCCCGGTCGGCCTCCCAGTCGGCGCCGGTCGTGTCGCCGACCACCGAGTCGCCGGTCGGGCCCGCGAGCAGGACGCCGGCCTCCTCGTACGTCTCCCGTACGGCCGCGCAGACGATCGCCTGGGCGCCCGCCTCGTCGACACCGAGCCGGTCCGCCCACCACGCGCGCGTGGGGCCCGCCCAGCCGATGGCACGGTCGTCGTCCCGCGGGTCGACCCCGCCGCCCGGATAGGCGTACGCCCCGCCCGCGAACGCCATGGAGGTACGGCGGCGCAGCATGTGCACGGCGGGACCGGACCCGGACCCGGGGGTGCCGGTGTCCCTGAGGAGCATGACGGTGGCCGCGCGCTTCGGGGTGACCGGGGTGAGCGTGCCGGCCGCCAGCGCGCGGATGCGGTCCGGCCACTCCGGTGGGTACCACTGACCATTCGCCATGGCCGGAGGCTATCCGGTGACGGGCGGATGTTCGAGTGCCCCCCGGGGCCCGACGGGCGTCAGGTGGGCAGGCCGGTCAGCCACTCGGTGAGCAGCCGGTTCGTCTCCTCGGGACGCTCCTGCTGGAGCCAGTGGCCGCAGCCGTCGAGGATGTGGGAGCCGCGCAGGCCGGGCAGGGTGACCGGGTACGCCTCGATCGCCTCGGACAGCCAGGTGGTGGAGGCGTCCAGGCCGCCGCCGAGGAAGAGCGACGGCTGGGTGACCGGGGCACCCTGGTACCCGGCCAGGTCGGCCCAGTCGCGGTCCATGTTGCGGTAGCGGTTGAGGGCGCCGGTCAGGCCGGTGCGCTCGAACTCCCCGGCGTAGACGTCCAGGTCCGCCTCGGACAGCCAGGAGGGCAGCGTCCCGCCGGCCGGGAACCGGTCGCGCATCCTGGCGCCGGGGGCGACGAAGTGCGGGTCGGGTGCCTCCGGGCCGGGCATGGTGCCGGCGGACAGGGCGGCGTAGAGGCCGGCGAGCCAGCCGCGTACGTCGGGCTCGATCTCCGCCTCGGCGCGGCCCGGCTCCTGGAAGTAGGAGACGTAGAACTCCTGCCCGGCGAAGGGCCCGTCCGGGTCGCTCATGCCGGCGAAGACCTCGCTGGGCCTCGGCCCGCCCGGCGGCGTGTACGGCACGCTGAGCAGGCCCACCGCGCGGAACACGTCCGGCCGCAGCAGCGCGGAGTGCGAGGCGATGTTCGCGCCCCAGTCGTGGCCGACGATCACGGCGGAGCTCTCCCCCAGGGCCTCCACGACGGCGACGCTGTCCGCCACCAGGTCGAGCATCCGGTACGCCTCGACGGCGTCGGGCCGCGAGGAGCGCCCGTAGCCGCGCACGTCGACGGCGACGGCGCGGAACCCTGCGGCGGCCAGGGCGGGCAGCTGGTGGCGCCAGGAGTACCAGGACTCCGGGAAGCCGTGCACGAGCAGGACCAGCGGCCCGCTGCCCTGCTCGACCAGATGGATCCGGCCGGCGGGCGAGGGCACCAGCCGGTGCACGGGCCGGCCGGCGGGCGTGCGGACGGCCTCACGGCCGGGTCGGTGGGCGTGCGGGTCGGTCACGGGCGGCTGCGGCACGGATCCTCCTGGCGCTTGCGGTGGGTACGGCCCCGCGGCGGGCCGGGACCACCGGCCGGAGCCGGCTCGCCCGCCGTGCGGGGCACCGGCCACGATCCTGCGGTGCCGCGGCCGCCCGGGGCGAGGTTTCTTGCCGGCCCGGCAATCGCCCCCGGTCTGCTACGGCTGGACGAGCTCCACCTGGATCTCGACCTCCACCGGCGCGTCCAGCGGGAGGACCGCCACGCCGACGGCGCTGCGGGCGTGCACGCCCTTGTCGCCGAGGACCTCGCCCAGGAGTTCGCTGGCGCCGTTGACCACACCGGGCTGGCCGGTGAAGTCCGCCGCCGACGCGACGAAGCCGACGACCTTGACGACACGCGCGACCCGGTCCAGGTCGCCGGCGACGGACTTCACGGCGGCCAGGGCGTTCAGCGCACAGGTGCGGGCCAGCTCCTTGGCCTCCTCGGCGGTGACCTCGCCGCCCACCTTTCCGGTGACCGGAAGCTTGCCCTCCACCATGGGCAGCTGGCCGGAGGTGTAGACGTACGGGCCGGACCGCACGGCCGGCTGGTAGGCGGCCAGCGGCGGGACGACCTCCGGCAGCGTCAGGCCCAGCTCGGCGAGCTTCGCCTCGACGGCGCTCATGCCTGCTTCTCCCGCTTCAGGTAGGCCACGAGCTGCTCGGGGTTGTTCGGCCCGGGCACGACCTGGACGAGCTCCCAGCCGTCCTCGCCCCAGGTGTCCAGAATCTGCTTCGTGGCATGGACGAGCAGCGGCACGGTTGCGTATTCCCACTTGGTCATGCGGCCGACTCTAGCCGTTGGCCGGGGCACCTCCTCGACCGCTGTCCGGGGGCCGCCCGCGGCCCCGGCCCGGGGGTCGTCCGCGGTCTCGGTCCGGGGGTCGTCGGCGGTCTCGGTCCGGGGGTCGTCGGCGGTCTCGGTCCGGGGGTCGTCCGCGGTCTCGGTCCGGGGGTCGTCCGCGGTCTCGGTCCGGGCCCCTCGGCGGGCCGCCGGAGCGACGTTGTCCACAGCCTCCGGCGTACTCCGCGCGCGGACTGGTTACGCTCGAATACGTGAGCAGGCTCCAGGTCGTCAGCGGCAAGGGCGGTACCGGCAAGACCACGGTGGCCGCGGCCCTCGCGCTGGCCCTGGCCACCGAGGGGAAGCGCGCGCTTCTCGTCGAGGTCGAGGGCCGCCAGGGCATCGCGCAGCTCTTCGAAACGGAGGCGCTGCCTTATGAGGAGCGGAAGATCGCCGTCGCTCCCGGGGGCGGGGAGGTGTACGCCCTCGCCATCGACGCCGAACTGGCCCTTCTGGACTACCTCCAGATGTTCTACAAGCTGGGCAGCGCCGGACGGGCCCTGAAGAAGCTCGGCGCCATCGACTTCGCGACGACCATCGCGCCGGGGGTCAGGGACGTGCTGCTGACCGGCAAGGCGTGCGAGGCGGTCCGGCGCAAGGACAAGCGGGGGCGGTTCGTGTACGACTACGTCGTCATGGACGCCCCGCCCACCGGCCGCATCACGCGCTTCCTCAACGTCAACGACGAGGTGGCCGGGCTCGCGAAGGTCGGCCCGATACACAATCAGGCGCAGGCGGTGATGCGGGTGCTGAAGTCGCGGGAGACCGCGGTGCACCTGGTGACGCTGCTGGAGGAGATGCCGGTCCAGGAGACCGTGGACGGCATCGCCGAGCTGCGCACGGCGCGGCTCCCGGTGGGCCGGGTCGTCGTCAACATGGTCCGGCCCCAGGTCCTGGACGCCACCGGTCTGGAGCTCGTACGGGACACCCCGCGCGCGGCGCTGGCCCGGTCGCTGTCCGGGGCCGGGCTCGGCGGGGCGCGGCGGGGCGGGCACGCCGAGCGTCTGGTGGACCCGCTGCTCGCACAGGCCGAGGAGTACGGGGAGCGGTACACGCTGGAGCAGGAGCAGCGGGCGGTCCTCGGCGAGCTGGGCCTGCCGACGCACGAACTGCCACTGCTCGCGGAGGGCATGGACCTGGCGGGCCTGTACGAACTGGCCACCGAGCTGCGGAAGCAGGGGATCGCATGAGTCCCGAGGACCCGGCCCGTCACCGGGAGGGCGCGCGGCCCCTGACGGCCGCGCGCGTGCTCGACGTCGACCACCTGCTGGAGGATCCGCAGACCCGCATCGTCGTGTGCTGCGGTTCGGGCGGGGTGGGCAAGACGACCACGGCGGCCGCCCTGGGGCTGCGCGCCGCCGAGCGCGGCCGCAAGGTGGTCGTGCTCACCATCGACCCGGCCCGGCGGCTCGCCCAGTCCATGGGCATCGACTCGCTCGACAACACCCCGCGCCGGGTGAAGGGCGTCGACGACGCGGCGGGCGGTGAGCTGCACGCCATGATGCTCGACATGAAGCGGACCTTCGACGAGATCGTCGAGTCCCACGCGGACCCCGAGCGGGCCGCGGCGATCCTGGGCAACCCCTTCTACCAGTCGCTCTCGGCGGGCTTCGCGGGCACGCAGGAGTACATGGCGATGGAGAAGCTGGGGCAGCTTCGGGCGAAGGACGAGTGGGACCTCATCGTCGTCGACACGCCGCCGTCCCGCTCGGCGCTGGACTTCCTCGACGCGCCCAAGCGCCTCGGTTCCTTCCTGGACGGCAAGCTGATCCGCGTCCTGCTGGCCCCGGCGAAGGTCGGCGGCCGGGCGGGCATGAAGTTCCTGAACGTCGGCATGTCGATGATGACCGGCGTCCTGGGGAAGGTGCTGGGCGGGCAGTTCCTCAAGGACGTGCAGACCTTCGTGGCCGCGATGGACTCGATGTTCGGGGGGTTCCGTACGCGCGCGGACGCGACGTACAAGCTGCTCCAGGCGCCCGGGACGGCGTTCCTGGTGGTCGCGGCCCCGGAGCGGGACGCGCTGCGCGAGGCCGCGTACTTCGTGCAGCGGCTGGCGGCCGAGGACATGCCGCTGGCCGGTCTGGTGCTCAACCGGGTCCACGGCAGCGGCGCCGACCGGCTGTCGGCCGAGCGGGCAATCGCCGCCGCGGAAAATCTTGAGGATCCCCGCATTGTGGATCAGGACCACGGGAAAGCTGGAGTTCGTACCTCTCCCGGCAACTCTCCCGACCCTGACGGCAGTTCAGGGTCGGCCGACTCAGGACCCGGCACCCCGTCCCCCGACACCACAGGTGATGCACCGGCCGAAGGACCGACCGACGCACCGGAGCGCTCCGTCGACGCTCTCGCCGCCGGTCTGCTGCGGCTGCACGCGGAGCGCATGCACCTGCTCGCCCGAGAGCAGCGCACACGTGACCGCTTCACCGCGCGTCACCCCGAGGTGGCGGTCACCGAGGTGGCCGCACTCCCCGGCGACGTGCACGACCTCGCGGGGCTGCGGGACATCGGGGCACGCCTGGCGACCGGCCGGCCCGAACTGCCCGAGCCGGGCGCCTGATCCGTCCCTGGGAAAGCCCTGGCCGGGCTCAGCCCACGGCCGCGTAGTTCTCGTACACCTCGTCGTCCTCGAGGGGCACGATGCCGGCCCCTCGTTCGTACTCCGTCCGCGCCGTCTCCAGGAGCCGGCGCCAGGAGGTCACGGTGGGCCGCCTGCGCAGCAGCGCGCGGCGTTCCCGCTCCGTCATGCCTCCCCACACGCCGAACTCGACGCGGTTGTCGAGCGCGTCGGCCAGGCACTCGGTCCGCACCGGACATCCGGTGCACACCGCCTTGGCCCTGTTCTGCGCTGCTCCCTGAACGAACAGTTCGTCCGGATCAGTAGTGCGGCAGGCGGCCTGCGCACTCCAGTCGGTTACCCAGCCCATACCGGCGCCGTCCTCTCCCGAATCGAGGCTCCCCCACGGCGGCAGCGGCATATTCACCGCCGCCAGTTGAGGACGTTACGGAAGGTGGGCACAGCGCAACACCCCCTTCGGGCCCAATCTTGAATGGCCCGAACGGACTATGGGTAAGCGGCAGATCACCCGGGGGAGTGAGCTGGCGACATGCGCGACGATCCCGACATACGGGTCATCTCTGTTTCGCCACAACGGACACCGATTGACACACACGGCGGATTCGGACACGCATCCCACACGCCGTGGCACGCGCCGGTACACACCAACGCGCCCCCAGCGGGGGCCCCTCGAAAAACATCGAGCAGATCCGGAACGATTCGGGGTCGCCGGACGTATTGATACGTGGCCTCACTGCTGTGACAGTTGAGTGCAGCTTAGGCCAAGGCCTGTACGCCTGTCCGGCGAATGACAACGCAGACACCTCGCGCTGCCATGCCGTCAGTCGCTCGTCCGCGCGGCCGGGGGCCTTCGAGCAGCTCTGACCGGCTCGGAGAGAATCCCGGCATGGTGATGGCACGGCACTGGTACTCCTCGTCGCCCGTCGTGGACGGGCACCCGCTCCTGGATGAGCGGGGCTTCTGGCCCGCGTACCTGGCGGACCTGGCGGACGGGTTCGCGCCGGAGGCCTTCGGATCGGACGCGGGCGACGCGGACGCCATGCTGGACACGCTCCACGACCGGTCGGCGTGGCCGATGTTCACGGTTCCGCTGGCCGGCGGCTTCGCGATCGTCGTGCACTTCAACAGCGGCGAGGAGTTCACCACGACGGACTACTTCCTCACGCATCCCGACTGGAGCCAGGATCTCGTCCTGGCCAGTGACGATCAGGACCGCATCGGCCCTGGGCTGTGCTGGCCCGAGCTCGCCGCCCTGCTGGAGGCGCCACCGGATGCGGCAGGCGTCACCGACTCCCACGCCCGCCTCCTCCTTCTGCTGCCCGTTCTCGGCGACGCCGCGATTCCGGAGGAGGCCGTGACGGCGGTGGTCGAGGCGCTGGTCGCTCAGGGGGCGCCCGAGGCGAGCGAGGCCTTGGCCAGACGCCTGCTTCGGGGGCACCCCGTGTGGGGCGTTGAGGACTGGTGGTTCGACGAGGACGAGCAGAGCTGGCTCTGCGAGGGCGATCACAGCCCTCGCAAGGTCCCGCTCGGCGACCACCTGCCGCCGCAACAGCGAGCCGCCCTCGAAGCCTGCCTCACTCCCCGCTGACCGTCTCAAGCCGCGGTGACGACGGCCTCGGCGGGAGGAGCGCCGAGACCGCGCACCCGGTCTGAGTAAAGGTCTTGTCGGCCCGGCCGCCTCCGGATGTCACAGTCTGGTACTCGAACGCTCCGAGGAACACCCGCTCCGACGGATCGCTCATAATTACGGATTAGGCTGCCTTCATGCCAAAGAAGCGCTCGGGCGGTGGTCTGTCGCCAACGCAGCAGGCCGCCAAATTCCTCGGTGTCAGTGTGCTCGCGGGAGCAGTGCTGGCCGGCATCGCGTTGCCCGCCGTGGGCGCGCTGGGGCTGGCCGCCAAGGGGTCGGTGGAGAGCTTCGACGCGCTCCCGGCCAACCTGAAGACTCCCCCGCTGAGCCAGCGCACCACCATCCTCGACGCCGAGGGCGGGACCATCGCCACGGTCTACTCCCGCGACCGGACGGTGGTCGACCTCAAGGACATCTCGCCGTACATGCAGAAGGCGATCGTCGCCATCGAGGACTCGCGCTTCTACGAGCACGGCGCCATCGACCTCAAGGGCGTGCTGCGCGCCCTCAACAAGAACGCGCGCAGCGGCGAGGTCTCCGAGGGCGCCTCCACGCTCACCCAGCAGTACGTCAAGAACGTGTTCGTGGAGGAGGCCGGCGACGACCCGACGAAGGTCGCGCAGGCCACCCAGCAGACCATCGGCCGCAAGATCCAGGAGCTGAAGCTCGCGATCCAGGTCGAGGAGGAGCTGGGCAAGAAGAAGATCCTCGAGAACTACCTGAACATCACGTTCTTCGGCCAGCAGGCCTACGGCGTCGAGGCGGCCTCCCAGCGGTACTTCTCCAAGCACGCCAAGGACCTCAACGTCCAGGAGGCCGCCCTCCTGGCCGGCATCGTCCAGTCGCCCAGCCGCTACGACCCGGTCAACGACGAGGCCGAGGCCACCAAGCGGCGCAACGTCGTGCTGAACCGCATGGCCCAGGTCGGCGACATCTCCACGGCCGAGGCCGAGAAGGCGAAGAAGGCACCGCTCGGGCTGAAGGTCAGCAAGCCCAAGAACGGCTGCATCACGGCCGTGAAGAACGCCAGCTTCTTCTGCGACTACGTGCGCGAGGTGTTCCTGAGCGACAAGGTCTTCGGCAAGACCCGCAAGGACCGGGCCAAGGTCTGGAACCAGGGCGGCCTGACCATCCGCACGACGCTCGACCCGCAGGCCCAGGCGTCGGTGCAGCAGTCGCTCAAGGACCACGTGAACCAGTCGGACTCGGTCGCGGCCGCGAGCACGCTGGTCGAGCCCGGCACCGGCAAGGTCCTCGCGATGGGCCAGACGAAGCCGTACGGCTACGGCAAGAACGAGACCGAGATCAACTACTCGGTCGACCACGGCATGGGCGGCTCGAACTACGGCTTCCCGACCGGCTCCACGTTCAAGCCGTTCGTCGCGGCGGCCGCGCTCGAGGAGGGCCGCCCGGCCACGCAGGAGTACTCGTCGCCGTACGAGATGCCCTACCCCGAGCCCGTGCAGACGTGCAGCGGGAAGCCGTGGATGAACACGGCCGGCGAGAAGGTCCCCAACGAGAGCGAGTCGGAGGTCGGCCCGTACCGGCTGAAGGAGGCGATGGCCCTCTCGGTCAACACCTACTTCGTCCAGATGGTGGCGGACATCGGCCTGTGCCCGGTGATGAAGATGACGGACGCCCTGCACGTCGTGCAGGGCAGCGGCGAGAAGCTCCCGGAAGTCCCCGCCGTCTCCCTCGGTTCCAAGGGCGTGGCCCCGCTGACGATGGCGAGCGCGTACGCCGCCTTCGCCTCCCGGGGCATGTACTGCACGCCGATCGTGATCGAGTCGATCACCCAGAAGATCGGCAACAAGCAGAAGTCGCTCGACGTGCCGAAGTCGACGTGCTCGCGCGCGATGAGCGAGAAGACCGCGGACACGGTGAACACCCTGCTGCAGGGCGTGGTCGACTCCGGCACCGGTAAGGAGGCCGGTCTCACCGACCGTGCCAACGCGGGCAAGACGGGTACGACCGACGAGCGCAAGAACGCCTGGTTCGTCGGCTACACGCCGAACCTGTCGGGTGCCGTCTGGGTGGGCAGCGCCTCGCAGCAGGTGCAGATGAAGAACATCACCATCGGCGGGCAGTACCACGAGCTGGTCTTCGGTGGCGCGGTCCCGGGCCCCATCTGGAAGGACGCCATGACCGGCGCTCTGGCGGGCAAGAACTCCCCCTCGTTCAACCTCGTCCACATCCCTGACGAGGACAAGGACAAGGACAAGGGCAAAAACAAGGACAAGGACGAGGACAGCGACAAGGAGAAGCCCGACGACGGGAACAACGGCGACGACGGCTTCATCGGCGGCCTGACCGACGGCGGTACCGGCAACGGCGGACCCGGCGGCTTCCCCGGCGGCAACCTGATCCAGGGCCCGGGCAACGGGCCGGGCGGACGGCGCTGACCCACCCCGGCGGCAGACACACGGCCCGGACGAAACGGTCCTTTCCCCAAATCCGGGGAGGGACCGTTTCCTTTTGTTTTCAAACCCATTCGACGTGATTACGCCAGCCGACGAGAGAGCCATTCCGTTCCCGTGCCGCCGTGACATAGTCGCGTCTGGCCCCGCCACCGGGTGCCTTTATTGCCGACGCCCATGGAGGGGAAATGAAACTCGGCTCACGGATCGGGGCCGTGCTCGGCGCACTGCTCAGCGCGCTCACGCTGGTACTCATGCTCCCGGGCTCGGCGCAGGCGAGAGCCCAGGCGTGCTACGGATTCGGCTGCGACGGCCACGATCCGAACATCCAGACGTGGCAGACGGGACCGGTCAGCCCCTACGGGCCCTACAACCTCGGCAGCTCCTTCCTGTACGAGCTGCGGTGGGGCAAGACCGACGGCGACCAGTACAGCTGGGCCCGGCTGCACTACATCAGCGGCTCCAACGAGCAGGACTGGAGCGTGTACGTCCAGCGCTGCACCAAGGACCAGTCCGAGTGCTACTGGCGGCTCGGGCTGAAGAGGGGCGGCGCCTCGGGCTGGACGGCCAAGATCCCGAGCGGGACGAACTACTACTGGACGCGCACCCCGATGTACTACAACCCCTCGACCCACATGATGCGGGCCTGCGTGGAGGACCCGTCGGGCGACCAGAGCTGCACCCCCTGGTACTGAGCCGGCCCGGGCGCCGCGACGACGGCGGCCCGCCACGGGCGGAATGATGGAATTCCATCGTTCCGCCCTTTTGTCACCCATCTTTCATTTGTTCATCTTCCCCGCGCGGCGGCGTTCATTTAAAATGGATCATGCCCACCAGGCATATAACAGCCGTACATCGCATCGGGGTTCTTTTGACCGCCAGACCGGAGACTTGCGTCGACCTTTCCACCGTCACCGACGACGACCAAAAGATTCTGCACCTCTTGTACGCGGGCTTCAGCGATGCCTCGATCGCCCGGCGGCTCGGCATGGGGCACCGCACGGTACAGCGCAGGATCCAACGGCTCATGGAACGACTGCGGGCCAACGGACGAGTGGCGCTGGGCGCACGGGCACAGGAGCTGGGCCTCCTCCGCACCCCGCGCCCGCCGTACGAACCGGGAGGGCGTCCGCCGTACGAACCGGGAGGGCGTCCGCCGTACGAACCGGGAGGGCGTCCGCTGCGGCGGACACCCTCCCGCAACCCGTGAGGAGCCGGCCGGGACGGCCGGGCGGCCGTGCCCGGACGGCCGGGCTCCTGTTCATTCCCGGCCGTCGGACGTCGGGCGCGCTCAGCCGGCCAGGAGCTTCTTGACCGCCGCGGCGACCCGGCCGCCCTCGGCCTGCCCGGCCACCTTCGGGTTCACGATCTTCATCACGGCACCCATGGCCCGCGGCCCCTCGGCGCCGGCCGCCTTCGCCTCCTCGACGGCCTGCGCGACGATCGCGTTCAGCTCGTCGTCGGAGAGCTGCTTCGGCAGGTAGGCGGCGAGCACCTCGCCCTCCGCCTTCTCCCGCTCGGCCTGCTCGTGGCGGCCGCCCTGGGCGAAGGCCTCGGCGGCCTCACGGCGCTTCTTCGCCTCGCGGGTGATCACCTTCTGCACCTCGTCGTCGGAGAGCTCCCGCTTCTCCTTCCCCGCGACCTCCTCCTTGGTGATCGCGGCGAGCGTCAGCCGGAGCGTCGACGAGCGGAGCTCGTCGCGCTCCTTGATCGCGGAGTTGAGGTCGTCGTGCAGCTTCGACTTGAGCGTGGTCATGGACCTGATTGTCGCAGGTGCGCGCGGAGCGGCGCCCGCCGATTTACGCGCCCCGGTGAACGCGGGCCCCGACGGACCGCCCGCCACCGCTTCCCTCCCGCTTCTGACACGATGGACACATGCGCGCGCGATACGGAGTACCCCTGGGAATCACGGCGGTTGGCGCCGCCGGCCTGATCTACGCGACGGGGATCGAGCCCCGTTCCTTCCGCCTCCGACGGGTGACGGTCCCCGTCCTCCCGTCCGGCATGCGCCCCCTGCGCGTACTCCAGGTCTCCGACATCCACATGGTCGGCGGTCAGCGCAAGAAGCAGCACTGGCTGCGCTCGCTGGCCGGGCTGCGCCCCGACTTCGTGCTCAACACCGGCGACAACCTGTCCGACCCGGAGGGCGTCCCCGAGGTCCTGGACGCCCTGGGCCCCCTGATGGAGTTCCCGGGCGCCTACGTCTTCGGCTCCAACGACTACTACGGCCCCCGGCCCCGCAACCCCGCCCGGTACCTGCTCGAGAAGGTCCAGGGCCGCCACGGCTTGAACGGCAACCCGCCCGTCGTGGGCGCCGTCCACAACCCGTGGGAGGACCTGCGCGACGGTTTCGACGCCGCGGGCTGGCAGAACCTCACGAACACCCGCGGCACGCTCAAGATCGAGGGCGTGTCGGTGGAACTGACGGGACTGGACGACCCGCACATCAAGCGGGACCGGTACACGGAGGTGGCCGGCGGCCCCTCCGACACGGCCGACTTCTCGATGGGCGTCGTCCACGCCCCGTACCTGCGCGTCCTGGACGCCTACGCCGCGGACGGCTACCCCCTGATCGTCGCCGGGCACACCCACGGCGGGCAGCTGTGCATCCCCTTCTACGGCGCCCTGGTCACCAACTGCGACCTGGACACGGACCGCGTGAAGGGCCTGTCCACGCACACGTCCGGCGGCCGCACCTCCTACCTCCACGTCTCGGCCGGCTGCGGCGCGAACCGCTACACCCCGTTCCGCTTCGCCTGCCCACCGGAGGCGACACTGCTGACGCTGGTGGGCCGGGAGGACTGACCGACCCTTCGGGGAGAGCGGGGGAGCCGGGGCCCCGGGGCCTGGGGCCCGCAGCGCGAAGAGCCACACCGCAACGTGCCGGCCGCTGGCCCGGGGTAACCCACACGGCCCACCCGCATAGCCCGCCATGTCCGGTCTGTCTACGTTGAGGCCATGACAGCCCCGATACCCAGGGACATCCCGGACCTCCCCCCGATCCCGGGTCACGTCGTCCTGCCGCCCACCGCCGTGCCGGCCCGCGCCGTACTGATCCCGGCCCGCCGCCGCCTGGTGGCCGCCTACCGCGGCGCCGTCGCCCTGCTGGCCCTGACCGGCGTAACGATCACACTCCTCACCGCCGACGGCCCGCCCACGACGCCCCTGAGCCACTTCACCGTCCAGAGCGGCATCCTGCTGGCCCTGGTCATGCTCGCCTCCGCAAGGTGCGCCTGGTCCGCCCACCACCCCCTGCCGGGCGCCCTCACGGGAGCGGCCCTCTTCTACGTCGTCGCCGCGGGCCTGGTCCACCACCTGCTCCCGGAAGGCGCGTCGCCCCTGTTCACGGCGCCGGACGCGACCGGCCCGGCCTGGCAGGCCGCCGCCACCCACGTCCTCCACACGGCGGTGCCGCTGGCCGCGGCCCTGGACTGGCTCCTCTTCACCGCCCCCGGCCACCTGCACCTGCGCCAGGCCCCCGCATGGCTCCTGTACCCCCTGGCCTACCTGGCCTTCGCCCTGACCCGCGGCGCGCTGCTCCCGTCCGGCTCTCAGGACCGCTACCTCTACCCCTTCCTCGACGTCGACCAGCACGGCTACAAGGGCGTCCTCGGCAACGCCCTCCTCGTGGGCCTCGCGCTGTACGCCCTGGCCGTCCTCCTGGTGGCCCTGGACCACGCCCGCCCGAGCCCGTTCCGCCGCCCCCGGTAAACCGGATTTCGCCTCCGGCCACCGGTGGGCTAAAGTAAACGACGTCGCCGCGACGAGCAGCGACGATCGGGGTGTGGCGCAGCTTGGTAGCGCGCTTCGTTCGGGACGAAGAGGTCGTGGGTTCAAATCCCGCCACCCCGACAGTGAAGTACCAGGTCAGGGGCCTGATCCAGTGAGTGGATCAGGCCCCTGAGTGGTTCCGGGGCCATTCTTGGGAGCCGTTTGGGAGCCGACTTCATATCCCGGCTCCCAAACGACCCCTATCGGTGAGGTCGCTCGATCACTCACCAAGCGCGGCGGCGGGCGGGAAGCTACGCCCTTCCTGCCTCACAACCGTCTGAGCGTGTGCGAGCATCGGCGCGCCGCACCCCGATGCCAGTTGGGCCTGCTAGTCCGATGAACGTTCCTGGCGGGATTTCCCATACCGCTCCCACGCTGCCTGCTTGGAGATACCCAGCGCGTCGCCGATCTGCGACCAGGAATGATCCAGGAAGCTGGCGCGCAGGGCCGCATCGCGGGCCTGGCGGGCGAAGTAGCCGCCCGATAGGCGGATCGCCGCCAGGGCGGCCATCGGTTCGTCCGCCTCGATCAGGGCATCGAGCTGTTCACCAACGGAGCGGATCTGATTGGCGAGGGCCGCTGAGACTACGGCTCCATCGAACTCTGCGATGTGCTCGTCCAACCACTCCTGCTCCGCGGCGCGCTCGGCCTCGCCCTCCTCAGACGTGATCGGGTGGGCGGTGGGGCCGCGATAGCCACCCTTTCCCTCCATACCGGGAGAGACGTCGGACCCGCGCCAGCCGCAACTGCACGAAGCCGCCACGGCCGCGAGCTCGTGGTACTCACCGTCGAACTCGTGCACGGGCGAGGGGGCGAATACATGCCCGTCGAACTGATTGGTCGTCATAACCGTAAGGATTTCATTACGCTCGATCGACCGTCAAGCTGGGTCGTCAGGATTTCATTACGGGCAGCCCCGCAGGCACCGGACAGTCAGGGGCGTCTGCGGCGGCGCTACGCCCTGGGATCACCCGTCCTGCACACTCCAATTCAGCCCACGCCCCTGGCTGCTTCTTACGGCTTGGCCGCGACGGACGGCGTCGCCGCGGACGCCAGACCAGGCCCTTTCAGAGCGCCCGCGCGGACAGACCGACCTCGGCTGGGAC
This sequence comes from Streptomyces sp. CCM_MD2014, assembly GCF_000772045.1. Taxonomy (GTDB): domain Bacteria; phylum Actinomycetota; class Actinomycetes; order Streptomycetales; family Streptomycetaceae; genus Streptomyces; species Streptomyces salinarius. The sequence continues at coordinate 4,020,365 of NZ_CP009754.1, forward strand.
ATGGCCGGGATGCCCGCAGCGATCTGCGCCACCGGCGTGACCCTCTCCCTGACCAGTCACGAGGCGGCTCGCGGTGCCCCTCATCACTGCCAGCTCCGGGGCCCGGGAGACATCAGCACCCGGAAGTACGTCACGGCAGCGGGTCTCCACTGCCGGACCCATCCGGCCCGGCAGCAGAGGCGACCGCCACCGGGAGGCGGGTGCATCCTGGCCGAGGTAGGGCTAGAAGCTGGGCTTGTGAGTCACCGATCCGGAGCACGGTGTCGCCTTCGGGTATGCGATGAACAACATCGTCGGGGGCATCGACGATGTGCGTGCGTCCTCCCTGGTCGAGACGGTGCGCGAGGCTCTCGCGTAGCCGGTCGGCGTCCCTGGCGGTGAGACCGCGGGAGATTCTTCGGTCATCCGCTTGGCCACCCGGGGCGATGGACGCCAGGCACCGCCCTTCGACCCGACCTGCGTCAGCCGGGCATCGCCGTTGCGCGCCCGTCTGCCGCCGGCGGGACCCTCCGAGATCCTCGGCCCCGGAGCAAGCACACCGCTCTGTCAGTATCCGCCGCTACTGTCGTGATGACGCATAGGGGAGCGAGTCCAGGGAGAGGGCCGGCTGTGGGTGGGAAGCTGCGGGTGGGACAGGTCTACCGTTACGCGAGCGGCAAGGACCCGAAGCCGGAGTCGCTCGACGGCTTCCCGAACTTCCACCACGTGACGCACTCGTCGGGCCACAAACGGGCTCTTCTGGAAGCCGGCATCAACGGGATGGCCAAGGTCTCCACCCCCGACGGCATACGCCGCCCGGCGATCCTCATCCGCTCCAGTCCCTGGAAGGCCGGCACCGAGCAGACGCCTTGGCACGACGTCTTCGACATGGACAACGGCCACGTCCGCTATTTCGGCGATCACAAGGCCGGTTCGAGCGTTCCGCCCGGCACGACCACCGGCAACGCCGCCCTACTCGACGCCTTCACCGACCACCAGGGGCGTACCGCCGATGAACGAGCCGCCGCCACCCCTCTGCTGCTGTTCCGCGCAGTGCCCCGGAACGGCAAGCCAAAGGGCCATGTGGCGTTCTGTGGGCTCGGCGTCATCGAGCGGACCGAACGGTTGGTGCAATGGGGAGGCCGCGAGCACACCCCGTTCGTGAACTACGTCTACGACATCGCCCTCATCGACCTGACCTCCGAGGACGACACGGTCGACTGGGAATGGATCGGGGCCCGCAGGGACAAGGGCGTGTCCCACGCTCAAGCACTCGACCTCGCGCCACGGGCATGGCGGGAGTGGGTCAAGCACGGTTCCTCGGCCCTCCCGGGACTGCGTCGCCGGGTCGCCCGGGCTCAGGTGGCCAAGGTGCGTGATCAGCGCCCGAAGCCAGGCAGTGGTGAAGCGGCGGACCTGGAAACGATCTACAAGTACTTCGACGGCCGCAAGCACGACTTCGAGGCTCTGGCCGCCGCGGTGGCGGCTCGTGTACTGCGTGGGGCGGGTCACGGGTACGTGGAAGGCTGGCTCACACGTCGGTCGGGTGACGGCGGAGCCGATTTCGTCGGACGTCTCGACCTCGGCGGCGGAAGCGGCCTGGCGGGCACGAGCCTCGTCGTGCTCGGGCAGGCGAAGTGCGTCAAACCCGACACACTCATCACGGCGGAGCAGATCGCCCGGGTGGTAGCCCGGCTCCGACGCGGGTGGATCGGGGTCTACGTCACCACCGGCGCCTACTCCGAGTCGGCACAGACCGAGATGGTGGAGGATCAGTATCCGATCCTCCTCCTCAACGGCACGAGCCTGGTCGCGGAACTGCGGAGCATGGCCAGGGACGACCACGGCGGCGACCTGGCGGCGTGCATCGAGCACGTCCTCGCCGGACGGGAGGTCGCGATCACAAACCGACGCCCCGAGGAAATCCTGCTGCAGTAGCCGGCCACCGGCCGTCCTTACGCACGGTGAAACCCGGCAGCTCTTCTTCCAGGGTGAACGCGCCTGACGGCACTCGGGGATTCACCCTCCGGCCACCACGGACAGCGACTCCCGGAACACGCCTTCCAGCTCCTCGTCGAGTACTTCCGCCGGCAGCGAGTCGAAGGAGATGAAGGCGTTGAGCCTGAGCACACGCATGAGGAAATCGCGGAGTACCCGCCTCTCCACGTTGGGCGGAACGTCGAGCGTTTGCCACACCCTGACGATCGCCCGCACCAGATGCGGGCTCCCGCCGATCGAGGTGCGTCGGGCGTAGATCTGGTCGAAGTCCGACTCGTTGAGCACGGACAACGAGGCGTAGAGGTCCTCCCTCCCTCCGTCCTCGTCGTACAGAAGGTGTGCTCGCCACCACAGCCGGCCGAAGACGTGGCGTGTGACGTCGGTCCCCAGCACCCGGTCGCGATGCAGGTCCGCGAATCTCCACGCGGACACGTCCGGCAGGACGACGAGGGAGAGGAAGGCCCAGAGGTCACCCGCGACCGCCTCCGCCGGAACGATGCCCGAGTCTCGATGGAGGACCGTCGCCACGTCGATGTCGAAACCCGCCGCCTGCCTCCTGCCGGGTTTGGCGGGATAGCCGCGTTCGGTGGCGCACGCGAGCACCGCCTCGCGTAGGGAGCCGAGGTTTCGCTCGGGAAGACGGGACCCGCCGGTGGCCGCGTAGAACATGGCCGGGTGGGAGAGAGCCGAACGATCACGCAGATACTCGACGGAACGGTGTAGGCACTCCTCCCGGAGGTTGGCCGCGGCCGCGGGCAGAAGCCGCGGATACAGGTGGACCATCACGTTTCCTTGGAGAAGAGGCCGACGGCGTGCTGGATCTTCGCCGAGAAGAGCGCCGGATCCGTGCGACGTGTCATGCGCAGGGAGGTGAGGGATGTACCGGGGAGGAAGGTACGCAGAAGGCCGAGCAGTGTGTGACCGAGCGTGTCCGGCTCGAACCGGGACGAGTCCGTCAGCTCTTCGTCGGACACGGCCCGCTCGATCATCAGGCGGACGACGTCCTGTCGGACGGCGGACTGGATGAGCCGTTCCGCGTATGACGCCTTCTCCGCGCGGCGAAGCGCGTTGAGCACGACCGGCGTGCCGCTGTTCACGAGCAGCACGACGGCGCCCATCGTCGCCGCCTCCAGGTTCGGACCGACGTCGAGGTACCAGGGAGCGTTCTCCGGGTAGCCGGCACTCTTGAAGTCGACCACGGCCATGGGGAACTGCGACGCGTCGCCCTGCAGCCGCACCCCGGCCCGGTGCTGCCAGAGCACGGACCCCGCGCGTCGGGGGCCGGTCGGATCCGGATTGTCCAGGGCCTTCGCGAGAACCAGTTGGGTGTCGAGGGACAATCGGCCGCCGCTGTCGCGTCCGATCACGGTGAACGAGAGCTGTGCCGATCGGATGCCCCCACCGTGCAGTGTGATTCGGTGGGCCAGTCGCCGGAGGCCGCTGCCGGTGGAACTCCAGATCGCGGAGAGGGCGAGCTCGGCCTCGTATGGGAGTCCGGCCGAAGCCCTGACTGCGTCGAGGTCGACCTCGACCACCGTTTCGAGGGACAGGTCTCTCTGGAAGTCCCAGTCGGGTATGAAGGAGGGCAGCGGAACGGCTTCCCCGTCCTCGGACTTGAGGGACCACTCGGACATCGTCACCGACCCGGCGGCCGCGCTGCGATAGGGGTAGGCGCGACGATTCACCGATCGTCACCCCCTGCCTCGGCCACGACCGTCACCTCGGTCATGGTGTCGGGGGCCGGCCGGACGACCAGCGACCAGACCGTGCCGTCACCGCCGACCGTGTGCAACGAAGACCCGTCAGTCACGGGTCCGCTCCCCGCACGCCATCCCAGCACCGTGGGGATCGACGCTCCGATGGGCGGCTCCGTCTCGACACCGCGTCCGTCGCCCAACGCGACGGCGGGGCGACCGTGGACGACGTAGGAGCCCGCGTCGGGCAGGGTGAATCGCTGGACGATGACGGCTTCACCGTCCACGACATCGTGTTCGGGGGCTCCGTCGTACAGAACGCGCCTGCGACCGGGAGGGACGCCGGATCCTCCTCTGGGGCCGGGGCTCCCGCCGGCTCCGGCCGGCCCTCCGGAGCCCCGTCCGGTGCCCGAGGAACCTCCCGGGGGCGTCGTATCCGCGGCGAATACCGCCTCCGCCCCCTCCCCCGCCGTACCCGCCATGAGTCCAGCCATGAGTCGGCTCATCCCCGCGAGGGAGACACCTTCGCCCGCCTCGTTCGCCACCCGGGCCGGCCCGGAAGCCTCCTTCATCGCGTCGTTGATCTTCCGGAGGGCGTGCTTGGCCAGGCGCTGGTCGTCGCCACTGAGCTTGTCCACCAACCAGGCGTCGTGCGATGCGGGCTCAGCCGCCGCGAAGACCCGGTCCACTGCGGCGTCGGCACGGAAGACCGCGGCGTAACCTCCGCTCTCCTCGAAGAACGGGGGACCTTCGAGGTACTTCACCACCAGGTCGACCGGCCGCATGAGACACGTGTGGTGAAGCCGGTCCCCGATACCCGCCTCCTGCGCCACCCGAGGGGGCCTTCCCTGCGGGGAGATGAACTTCCGCATACCGAGTCGGCCGAGGACGCGCCCCATGGACTTGTGCTCGACGAGACGGGTCATGTCGTCGTAGGCCCAGACGAACGGTCGCAGGTGGGGCACCTCCGACGGCCTGGGAACGGGGACGGCCAGGCCCTCGTGGTGGGCGGAGAAGCGCATGGGGGCGTCTCCTCCCTCCGGGAGCATCTTCGGCCAAAGGTTCCAGACCATCGCGTCGACGATCCACCTCATGGCCTCGGCGTCGTCGCGTTCGCCGAAGACCGGGTCGAGAATCGCGACGGAAGTCCCGGTGTCGCCGTCGGGGAGGGAATTCAGGCCGAGACTTCCGGCGACCTCGTCCGCTTCATCCCCGACCAGCGGCTCGACGTAACCGCGGCGGACCCTTCCCCAGAAGTGGCGGCCGGTGAACGTCTTCGCACCGTCGTCACCTTCCACGGTGTAGCTCTCGTGGACCGCCCACCCGATGAGTCGGGTCTCCAATCGGTCGTCCACCCGACAGCGCGTGTGCACGATCACCGTGTGCGATGCGGAGAGGAGGTGGAAAACCGCCTTCCCGAAACCGTAGGTGCCGCCACGGCCGGTGACCTTGCTGGAGCTGCCGGTCTTGCGGACGAACGACGCGAAGTCCGACTGCCCGGGAACCGCGACGTCGGCGCGGGTGGGTCCGCCCAGCCCCCTCGTCCCCGTGTCGGTCACGGTCAGGATGCGCGGGGCGGGACGTGCCAGCGAGGCCCGGAGCTTGAGGTGTCGAAGCTGAGGCGCGCCCGCGGCCAGGAGTTCGCGCCACACCGGAGCCTCACTGGGCCCGAGGGTGCGCAGTTCCACTCGGTAGTTCACCGGACCATTCCCGGTTCGTGCGTCCCAGCTGTTCTGAGCCGACTCCCTCACCAGAAGTGTCAGCGGGTCGAGCTCGGTGCCGTCGAGGTTCTTCAAGGCACCTTCGGCCGTCCCTCCGCCGCCGGGGGCGTAGGGCTCGGACGACCAACGCGGGGATTCCGCGCTCATGGCGTCCACCCCAGCTCGTCCAGGAAGGCATCCACGGACGCGTCGTCCAGCACCGGCGAGTGGACACCGGCCAGGTCGACGGTGTAGCGAACGTCCAGGAGTGCGTCGGGTACCGGCTCCGTCAGCGAAGCGGCCGTGAGGCGGGGGAAAGCCCCGTCGACCTCGTACCAACGTTCTTCAAGCGGTGACACGCGCAGTGCGCCTTCGTCGTCCGTCTGTCCGTGCCGATAGCCGACACGTGCCAGTCGAAGCCACAGCTCCGACTCGTCGTCGCACATCCGGGCCGCCTCCGCGGCGAGCTCACCGACGGTCCGCCCCCGCGGGCTCTTTTCGAACCGCTGCCAGGCCAGCATCAGACGACCGTCCTGCGGTGCCTCCAGCTGGTCGAGTCCGTGGACGTCGAAAGTCCTACGCTCCGAGGTCGTGTGCGTGCTCTTCGCCTCCACGGCGCGGAGGCCGTCGGAGAAGTCGTGCCGTCCTCCCTCGGGGCCGGTCCACCACCTCACGGCGCCCGGGTCCTTGACGAGCAGGCGGAGGAGGACCGACAACTCGCCGATGAGGCCGATCTCCTGCGTCTCGGTGAGCGTGCGGGGTATGCCGCTGAAGAGCTGACGCCAGCGGTTCACCACCGCCAGCGTAGTGCGGTAGGGCTGCCGCCCGTCCGCCTCCAGTGCCACGAGGACGTCGGCGCACAGCCCCGTGAAGACGTCGTCGAGATCCCTACGGGTGCAGACGATGTCCGCGAAACGTCCGTAGGTCTCGTCGTCCTGCAACGCCCGCTCCATGACGCGGAGTGTTCCGCCGATCCGCCCGGTGGGGACACGTCGACGTCCCCGGAGGGGGATCAGCAAGTGACGCAACGAGTCACCGTCGGTAGCCGCAGCGACCGCCCCGTGCTCGGTGACGACGGGGAGCGGAGAGGTCCTGAGAGCAGCTCCTGGGCCGAGTGGGGCGAGATCCAACTCGGCCCAGTGCCGGTCGAGCACACGCCGCAGATCGGCGCCCCCGCTCAACTGTCGTCCTCCTCGAAGAGCAACGACAGGTCTTCCTCCTCGTCGTCCTGTACGCGGGACAGGTCGGCGCTGTAGTACTCCACCTCACTGTCCTCACCCCGAGGCATCGGAAAGACCAGACCGACGCCGATCACGTGGTCGACGGCATCGAGCGGGGCACGCCTCTCGCGGTTCGTCGGTGACGGCGATAGAGCGTCGATCGGGTACAGGGTCAGCAACGCGGTGTCGGGCGCCTGCTCGCGCCTGGCGTTCTTCAGCGCCGCCTCGTTGATCTCCGTCAGCGCACCGAGGTCGAGATCGACGCCGGCATCGCGACGGCTCATCAGGGTCTTGATGTCGGCGGCGTCGCCTCCGCTTTCGCCGAGCTTCGCTCGGATGACGCGGTCCACGGCGAGCCCGGGACCGAACTCGTACCGCTTTTCCGGATCACCGCTGAGCGGATTGCCGATGATCGCCACGTTCCAGCGCTTCAGCGAACCGCCGCCCCCGGACCGCACCCGACGCTCTACGTAACTGCGCAACAGACCCGCGTCGCACTCCAACGACTTGCCGTGGAAGCGGTATTCGTCGAGGAAGTCCAGGATGATGTCGTAGGGCACACCTCGGAGGATGTGCCTGCCCTGCATTCCGTCGTCCTGGTGTCGGGCTCCCGCCAATCGCAGGGAGCGGTCGACGAGGTCGTGGGCGGCCTGCCGGTTGGCCCGCAACCACTCGGCGTCCCGCGTACGGAAGTAGCGGGTCTGCACACGCTGCCCTCCGTACGCCGCACTCGCCTTCACCGCGTCCCGCATCTTGCCCGCCGCCGTGATACGGAGTGACGGGTGGGTCCGCATGCGGACGGCGAAGGTCCTGGGCGTCTTGTCCTCGACCATGTACACATCGATGTCCCGACGCATCTCCGACTCGACGGTGGCGATGTGCCTGAACCAGTCGCGCATCCCGTCCGTCATCCAGATGCGCGGCAGGTCTGCGTACCCTTCGCGGAAGCCGAACCAGCGGCCCATCTGCAGCAAAGAGTCGTACGTCGTGGCGTTTCGCACGAAGTAACTGACGGCGAGCCCTTCCAGGGTCAAGCCACGCGACAGAGTGTTGCCGCCCACGGCGATGGCGACGACCGGGCCGGCCTCGTAGTCCAATCGCTTCACGCTCTTCGAGTTGTCCAAGACGATGCGACAGTCGTCCACCACACCGGCCAGCAACGGAAGGAGAGCGTCGAAGGGAACGGGCGTCTCCCCGAGGTCCGGCTCGTTACCGGGGACACGGGCTATCTCGGCCTCCCAGAGCCGCCTCAGCTCCTCGATCAGTTCCCCGTCCGCGGCATCGAGCCACCCCGCCGTCCGCTTGCGAAACGCCTCCAAGGGCCCTTCGAAGCTCTCGTGGACGACGGTGCTGACACTCGTGTGGATGAGCATCGTGGAGTGGGGAACCCCCGTACCACGCACCCGTCGGGCGGCCGTGACGAGCCAGAAGTACAGGACTGCCGTCCTCAAGGCACCGCTGATCTCGGGTACGAACCCCTCGATCTCGTCTCGTCCCGGTCGAACGAGGGGCACCTCCTCGTCGGGGACCGTGCGGATCATGTCGTATCCGTCCGGTACCTCCAGGGGGTCCTCGCCGTCCAAAGCGTCCCGGCCGAACAGAACCTCGGTGCCGAAGTGTCCGCGTGGCTTCGGCAGATTGACGACGAAGTCCTCCGGATAGAGGTCCTTGGCGGCGGGGTCGATCAGCAGGTTGGCGAAGGGCGTGGCGGTGTAACCGACGTATCCCCCGCGGGGGAACAGATCGATGATCTCCCGGATCAGCGGATTGGTGCTACGTGACGCGACACTCGCCTGGTCGGCCTCATCGTCGATGATCAGTGTCGGGCAGTTGCGCAGGTAGTCGGGCGCCTTTTCCAACCACGCCTTGAGCTTCCGCAGCCTGGGCACGTTCTTCTTGATCACGCAAAGGACGTGCTGCTGACTCCTGTCGCCGAAGAAGGCCGCCGGGTTGCCTGCGGGAGGCTCGAAGTCCCCGACGCGACCGGTGAGCGGGTGCCACTGGTCTATCACCGGCTCCACGAGCTGCCGCTCGAGTCGGAGCTGGGTCTGCAGTCGCAGCCCGTTGTGGACGCCGGCGAGGACGATGAAGAACTTGTATCCGGCGTCGGCCGCCTTCGCGATGAGCGCGGTGAAGTTGCTGGTCTTACCCGACTGCACGTAGCCGACGACCAGCCCTCTGGTAGAGAAGGCGCTCTCTAGGGGGTGGTCGAGCATAGAAACGACCTTGGTCGAAGCGGAGTCGAGGCCGCGTAGGCTGTCCTCGTCCCACGACTGTTTCGCCAGCAGGTTCCTGAGAGCGGGCCAGCACCTGTCGTCGTCCTGGGGGCCGACGTACCAAGTCTCGCGGTTGTTCCGGACGACGGAACCGGGCTCCCGCTTCTCGCGGACGGCGATGGTCTCCTGCTGATGACGCTCCGCAATGCGCTTGGCGAGCTCGTCGGACATACCGAAGAGCTTGATCGTCGCCAACGCCTGTTCGGGCGTGTGCGTTTTGATCAGGCGCTTGAACGCCTCGTACTGATCCTCGAACTCCTGCAAGCCCCACCCCTCGGATACACGGCGTACCGCGATCGTAGGGGTGGCCTACGGGTCGACCGCCATACGAGCGGCGTCCGACCCGCGCGCCCGTCGGCCGCGGACGTCAGGTCGGCCACGGCCACCACCGCTCACCCTCCCCTAGGTGGACCAACGGCTGAGGCCCCGGCGTCGGTGTCCAATGAAACAACTCTATATCCGCGCGCACCGACAACCGGGCCCGGATGCGGGAAGTTCCCCGTACGGAATTACCGAACGTTCTGCGCAGGACCGATCAGGCAGCCGCCGCCAGCTTTCGTCGCCGCTTGGGCGGACGGGGAGCCTTCACCGTGGTCGTTGCCTGAAGGTCCCGCTGAGCGAGTAGTAGCGGGGCGAGGTGCTCGGCGATGGCCCGTCCCAGCCCGACGGGCACGGCGTTACCGATCTGCCGTGCGATGTCGCTCCTGCTTCCACACCATTGGAAAGACTCCGGGAAGCCCTGCAGTCTGGCCGCTTCCAGGTGTGTGATGGGCCGATGCAGCCAAGGGTGCAAGTAACGGCCCTTCTCCGGTTTGAAGAACTCCGTACGGATGGTGACCGACGGCTTGTCGCGGTGCAGTCGCCCCATGACGTCGGCGGAACCGCTCTTGTGCTTCTTCCAACAAGGCGCAAGCAACTCGAAGGGGATGTCGAACCGGTTTCCCCCCTCGGGAATGGAACGATAGCGCGCCATCGAGATCGGCTTTATGCCGTTTCGGCGCAGATGAAGCTCGTCCATACGGAACGGGCCGGCGATCTTACGCCCGTTAGCGGACACCTCGCGTGTGGGTAGATCGGAGGAGAGCTTGCGCAGCACGAGGTCGGAAATCGTCTGCCATACGGTGCGTTCGGGCCCGGCAGCCGGAGTCGGGATGAGCGCGGCCTGTAGTTCCATGTCCGTCAGGTCATCGATTAGACGAGCCGAGTCCACGGCGGATCGTAGATCCTTTCGGATTCCGACGACAATCGCACGGAAACGTCGTTGCGGCACACCATAATCAGCAGCGTTGAGAAGATCATCGTAGATGAAGTATTCGGAGAGAGCTCCCCCATCCCGAACTTCTCTGCGCAAGAGTTCGAATTCGGGAGAATTCCTGAAGGCGTCGACATTCTCCATAACGAAAGCCATCGGCCGGACGGTTGAAACCACATCCAGATAATGGCGCCAAAGCTGGTTGCGCGAATCGTTCGGATCTTGGTTTCCAAGCCTCGAAAACCCCTGGCAGGGCGGACCGCCCAACACGATGTCGGCTTCCGGGAGTCCTCCGGGCCTGTCGACCCAGTCCGCGATGTCCCCTTGGTGGATATGCGCCCCGAACTTCTCGGTGAAGTTCACCGCGTACGTAGCCGCCGCTGCCCGATCGAGCTCGACGGCTGCGACGGGCCGGTACACCGGACGGCCGCCGCACTTCGCGTCGACGAAGCCCTGCGTCAGCCCACCGCAGCCGGCGAAGAGGTCGATCGTCCTCAGCGGAGGGAGACCGGGCTCCCCCGTCTCCACTTCGGAGGCGTCGACTTCATTGTGTGGTTGGCGCATTGGCGCACTGTAGCCGGCCACCAGGCCGGAAGGCAATCTCCTGACTCTACAGCTCAACAGCGTTTCGCGCCGGCCCCCAATCAGGTCCATTTCGGACTGCTCGATCAGGTCATGCAGCCATTTAAGCTCAAGGAGTGGACCTTGGGCACCCTTCACGCGGATCATCCGACGGCCTCGCGAGCCGACGGCGTACCTCTGCCTACCGCCCGGCCTCCCGCGCTTGGCGCCCCAGGGCCGGCATGACGAGGACTGATCGCAAACGTGAACAGGATCGGGCTGCCGGAGGTCACGCCAAGCGGTTCGTGAGCGACGAGTCCGGCGTCAAAGTACCCGCCACCGTCGTCCTGACCGAGTCTCGAAGGACGGGGCACGTCGTCGCCAGACTCGAATGGGCGGTCGCAGGACGCAGACGCCGATACTCCCTCGGCGCGGTGGACCACCCCACCCGGAGTGCCAACCTTCGTGCCGCTTGGCTCCTGGCCGAAGAAGCCGGGCTCCTGGTGGAGGAGGAGATAGGGAACTCCTGGGCCTCGTCGAGCGGTACCCGGGCGTCGATGCGTTCCAATAGGGCACGCGACACCAAGCCCGAGCTCAGGCTCCGCTCCTCTCTGCACCGGGAAGGGCTGCGCTTCAGGGTGAACGCCAGGCCGGTGGCCACGTTGCGCCGAACCGCGGATGTACTTTTCACCAAGCACAAGGTGGCGGTGTTCGTGGACGGCTGTTACTGGCACGGGTGCTCCACTCACCGGTCGATCCCATCGACGAACAGGGACTTCTGGGTGTCGAAGATCGAAGGCAACAAGAGCCGTGACAGAGAGACGGACCGCCTCCTGGTGGAACACGGCTGGTTCGTGGTCCGAGTCTGGGAGCACACGCCGATCGACGATGCGGCCGCCCTCGTACGACTCGGACTGGAGGAGTCCAAAGAAGAGCGCACCGCCCGTGTGCTCAGAGCGGACGGCCGTTGAGTAGATCGTCCAGGGCGTCCACCTCCCTTCGCAGTACGATCCGCCCGTCTCCGTCGCTGTAGGCGAGGAGCCGGGCGCCGGGGGCCAGGCCGGCCTCGACGAGAATGCCCATGGGAAGTTCTACGGAGCCGTCCTCACGCACCAGGGCCTCAGCCGGTTCTCGGATCATGCCGCCAGGATCGCACACCGCTCCCACCCCCGTTGTTCCTCCTGGAGCGGCAGGCGCAACCAGAGTGACCAGATTCCGTAGTCGCTCTGCACGGGTTCGCAAACCGCAACGAGCCACTACGGCCCGTCCTACGTTGCGCGTCACAGGACGGCCGCCACATCAACTTGGCTGTCGGACCTCCGCCAGAACATCGTCCAAGAGTCCCCTCACATCGCTTCCGCCTAGCACCAGCTGTCGATCAAGCAGCCGGTTTCCGGTTTCGCAGGAGGTCTCGCTCACCAGGGAGCAACCGTGGCAGGCCGAGAGGTTCAGCTGTGAGGCTCCCTGCCGATCGCTCTCGATGCAGACCGGGTCGTTGGAACAGATATCCGCGTCGTCCAGAGCGGCCACCAGGAGCGGGATCAACTTCTCGGGGGCCCCGAGTCTGACGAGGCCGCCGAGGGTCCCCTGAGCGTCCCCCGCCGCGGTGTAGATCAAGATCCCGGCGGTCTTGTCCGTACGGTCGGAGTTAGCGTAGATCCGCTCCTGCAGCGCGGCGGATGCATAACCGCTTGCGAACGCCAGTCGCCGGATAAGCAGGTGCGCCAGCGTGTGCAGGGCGATGTACCTGGGTTCCGGCATGTCGAGGCGGCCGGCCCAGGGAGAGTCGGCCCTGCGCTCCTTGAGGATGCCGGCGCGTGCCTCCACCTCCGGTTGCGCCTCCCACTCGGCGAGCTTCCGCTCGTCGAACCGCAGGAAGATCCCCTCCCCGAACAGCTCGATCGCCGGGTAGGTGGGCCAACGCCGCTGGTCCGCCCCCAGATCAACGCTGATCATTGCCGCTTCTGCGTCATGACGCCGGAATCCTCGTAGAGCACGGACCTCACGGACCCTGCGCACCTGCCCGACGCCGCTGATCTTGCCGAGCAGACTCTGCGGCCCTGTGACGCCTCCGAGGCTTCGTCCGTCGACGACGAAGTCGCTTCCCGAACCGTCACGTCCACCGTCCAGCTTCTTCAGGAACGCCGCCCACTCACCATCCTTGAGATCGAGCAGCATCTCGTCCGGTGCGGTCTCCTCCCCCGCCGCCACGGCGAGGACGGTTTCCGACGTAACTCCGAGATCGTCGGCGATCCACTCCGCCACCTGCTCCGACAGGGGCCCGCCGTTGTCCGTCACCACCTTCTCGAAGAACACGTGCCCGCGGATCTTGTCGGCCGCCTCCGCGGACTGCGGACGTTCCTCGGGTATGTCGAGAGCCGAGATCCTCTCGGCGATGTAATTGCCCGTGGCACCGCGCTGAACGGCGACCAGCTCGTACGGGCAGGGCTTCTTGACGGAGTCCTCCGGCTCCCAGGGTTGCCGCCCCGCGCAACGGATCCCGTCCCGGTGCAGAGCCCCCTTCGTCACGAGTTCCGCGAGCCTGCGCTCGTTTCCGCATCCATAGCACTTCACCACCAACGCCGCGAGACCTTCGCCACGGGTGGCCAGCTTGTGGAACCTGAGCGCCTTGTAATCGCGGCAGAAACGGACCGCTTCGCTCAGGCTCGCCCCGCGCCCACGATGCGCCCACTTGAACCAGTTGACGTCCTGGGCGTGGCTGCCCTTCTCACAGACGGCGATGTAGCGCATCGGTACGAGGGCGCCGCCACACTCACAGGCGTTACTCCACTTACCTTTCTTTTTCCCGGTCAGCATCGAGAGCTTGTCGCAGCGTTCGCAGAACCGCCAAGCGGGAAAGCGCCAGTAGGGCAACGCGGGAGTGTCCTTGCCGGCGCGACCCGCATGTTCCGGCGGTTGCCTGAGGACGCCGGCACCGAGGCGCGCCATCAGTCGCTCACAGCTGATCTCATGGGCGAATCTCTTGTCCCACCAGGACGTGTCCGGCGCCATGAGCGACTCACCCCGGACGTCGACGATCGCTCCCACACCGAACGGCGAGATCGTCTCGGAGAGGCGCAGGTCATGCCTGATCTTCTCCACGGTGCACCTCCTCCTGCGGCTCCTGGACCTCGACCGCCACGTTTGGCTCCACAGACCTCATCGAGTCTCCGACGAGCCACCCTTCTCCGGGCTGACCGAACCTCTTCAACAGAGCTGCTTGATCCTTCTTCGTGCGCTGGTAGTACAGCGGCTCGTCCGCCTCGCGTGCCTGTGCCGCCCGCCGGTCCCAATCCCTCAGAAGGCTGCCCACCGCAGAGCGCGTCTCCTCCGCTTCGAGACCGTCGGCGCGCGTCACGTAACCGAGAAACCCGTCGACGAGTCGGTCGACCGCTTCGCGGATCTTGTCGTCCCCGAGGTCCAGCCGACCCGCGGCGTCGTTCGGGGCGAGCGCGCTGAACGACTGCCTCAACAGCGCCACGAGTGCGCCGGCGAGCGAGCGGTTGCGCGAGGCCAACGACCACGGCGTGACACTCGTGGGCTCTACGCTCCGGTAAAGAGCCTCGTGATAACCGCGGAAGGTCTCGAAGTGCGATCGGTCGCGGGCCCTGCTCGACCGGAACAGCGTGACGACGACGCCTTGCGTGTCTCCACGCCCGACACGGCTGGTGGCCTGGATGTACTCGGCCGTGGTCTTCGGCTGCCCCACCATGAGCATCAGCGCGAGCCTCGGAATGTCGATGCCCACGGAGAGCATGTTCGACGAGAGGACCACGTCCACGGCGTCCGACGACTCGTCGACCCCGATCCGGAGCGCACGGAGGTCGTTCGGCAGCTCCTCCGCTCCGCGGCGACTCGTCAGTTCGAGGACCTTTCCGGCCCTGACGGGACGCAGCGGGAAACCGAGCCTTTCGGCACGAGGCTCCAGACGGCCGTTGACGTCGTCGACGACCAGCGTTCCGGTACGCCCGAGCTCGCGGAGGCTGTTGTGATACATGACCAGTGTCCAGTACGCGTCCCGTGGCGCGGCGGACGGAGCGCGGGCGGCGAGTGCCTCGGGCATCTCCACCATGGGGGTGACGGCGGCGATGACGGCCGACGGCTGCGAGACCGACTGCGGCATCAAACCGACGTAGAGACGCCCTTCTCCGCTCTCAACGGGGCGGGAAAAGAACGTCCGGTCGTCGTCGAGCCCCGACGGCGGGTACAGGGCGACTTTTCGTCCGTAGAGCCCTCCCACCTGTTCCTCGGACGCGCGGATGGTGGCCGTCGAAGCCACGATCTTGGGGCTGACCCCCGACCGGCTCAGCAGGAGCTGGATCACCGCGTCGAAAACGGCGACGGTGGTCCCGAGCGGCCCCGAGAGCAGGTGCAACTCATCCTGAATGATCATGGACGGTTGCTTGAAAATGGTCCCGAGACCGAGCAGCCTCCCGGCTTCCGGCTTGAACTGCAGACGTGCGAACTTGTCGACGGTGGCCAGCAGGATTGTGGGCGGTTCCTCGTACAACACCTCGTCGACGACCGCGAGCGGAAGCCCGTCGGTGAACTCGCACGACTCGTCGACGCAATGGAGTACGACGTCCGGTCCCACCAGACGCATGCCGTAGGCATGCGGCTTGTCGCTCCTGAGCTTCGGCACCATCGGCGTCAAACACCACGGGCAGCTCTCGACCTGGAACTCGTTCGCCTCTTCCGGACGCGCGGCCTTCTGAAGACGCTTGAGCGCGTCACGCGCCTCTCCACGCGTACCGGGGGTGACTTCGTTGCCGACCCACAGACCGATCGAAAAAGGCGCCATCCCCTTCGCCCGGCCGTCCGTGGCCCGCAACCTCTCCATCGCACAGACCAATGCCGCGGCCCGCTGGAATTGCTGAGCGGTCAGGAGCCGCAGGGTATAGCGGGTGATGACGGCGGTTCCCCCACCGGCCGTACCGTGGCCGAGCCGTCGGCGGAAGACCTCGATCGCGGCGAGACCCAGGTATGCCTCGGTCTTACCACCACCGGTCGGAAACCAGATGAGGTCGACGAGTCCCCGGTCCTCGTGCCTCTCGTCAACGGTGGAAGCCAGCGAGACTAGCAGGAAGCCGAGTTGGAACGGCCGCCACTCCGGTTCCCGCACCTGGTCCTCCGGCTCCCCACGGTTGATCGCCCCCTGCCGCATCTGAAGGCGCATGGCGGCCATGCCGAGTGAGAATGCCGTTCGGAGATGTTGCTGTTCGGGTGACCGGAGGAGGTCGACGCCCTTCTTCATCCTGCCGACCGTGTTCTCCGAACGTTCGGCGATACGGACGGCCACGGCTTTGTCGTCGCCGAACGCTTCCGCCCGTTCCATCTGCCGGGAAGCCCAGCCGGCGAACGCCTCGACGAAGGCGTCCAACGATTGCAGTACCGCTCCGGGGTCCTCGTCGATCTGCTGGAGGTGCCTCATCTCCAAGGCCCCGGCTTCGGCCGTCCCCTCGTCGAAACCCGTGGTCTCGACGGCGGGCACCACGAACGCCGGGACGGGTTCGAGGAAGATCCGTGTGCAACGGCCAGCCGTGAACTCCCAGTCCGCGGCCATTCCGTGCCCGACCGCGTAGACCTTTCGGTTGCGGTACCGCAGACGCAGCTCGGCGGCTTCCGGATCGGCGTCGAACGAACGCGTCGTGTCGTACTCCAGGATCTCTGCACCAGCGGACGGAGTGACGGCCAGACGGACCTGGAACAGCATCCCGGGGATGTCGAGACGGTCGTCACCCGTGGACTCGGTCAGAACCCGTACATGGACGGTGACCAACGAGTTTCCCCCGAAGACGCGCCAGCGCGATCCGACCTCGACCGAAACACCCCCCACGGACAGGCGCTCGATCTTCTTCTCCCGCCGGAGCTCGATGACGCCGGCGGAGAACGGAGTACGCCGCCATCCGGGTGGCCCGTCCCCGTCGACGACGGCGTACGTGCCGCACGAGAAGTCGACGTCGACGGAATCGCCGTCGGTGACGAAGGAGATCGCGACGGACGAGGGCCTCCAGTCCTCTGCCAGGGGGATCCCGGCGCCGCTCTCCTCCACCTCGCCGTCCGGGACGTCGGCGGAAACGTCTTCGTCCGTGTCTCCGCCGCCGTGAGTCCCTCGATTCCCGGCCTCGACCGGGAACAGCATGCCGACGGCGTACTGCCGGTGAGGCAGGTTCGTCGTGACCTCGTCATCGCCCGCCTCGGGCCCTACGTAGGACTCTCGAAGGTGTTCCAGGGCCTTCTTCTGAGCCACGGTGAGGTTCACTTGCAGACCTGCTTTCGAAGAAGAGCCTGGAGCCGCTTCTTGTCCTCTTTGGACGCGATCACGTGGAGCGTGACCCGCGCCCTCGTGACTGCCACGTAGAAGGCGGCCAGGCCCCGATCGTCGTACTCACGGGGCAGGCCGCAGACGATGACGTGCTCTGCTTCCAGCCCCTTGGCGAACCGCGGGTTCGTCACGAGGAACCCGGCCTCGCTTCTATAAGGCTCGGCGCCCTCGGAGACGTTGATGATCCAGATGTCTTGACGACGGACGCCGTCCGCGACGAGGTCCCGGGCCACGGATTCCGCCGCGTCGACGTCGGCCGTCCCATCGGACCACCGCCATTCCACTCGGTCACCGTGGACGATGCCCGGGTCTCCGACGTCGGCGCCCAGGTATTCCTGCACGACGTGGACGATCGCCCGGGTGTTGCGGACGTTCCGGTCCAGGTCGTACTGGAGCGCCTCCTGCTGGACCAGCTCACAGACATCAGGGTCGAATTCGCCGTCGACGCGCGCCTGGTTGTTCGGATCCAGGAACATCCTCCACCGACCGCCCTCGCGACCTCCGCGGATCACGGAATCCAGTGCGTCCATACCCTCGGCGTTCATAAGGTCCTGCGCCTCGTCGACGAAGACGACGTCGTACTGCTTGTCACCTGACAAGTCCGCGAACGGAAGAAGATCGATGTCTCTGCCCTCGATCCGCGGACCGAAGAAGTCGACGAGGGCGGGTGAGTGGAAGGTGATGAGAACCGACTTTCCCTCGCCCGCCTCCTGCTTCGCGCCTTCCACCAGCACCAGGGACTTTCCGGTGCCCGCACCGCCGAAGACGAGCATCCTCGGGTTTCGGGAGAGCGCGGCCAGGACCCGTGCCTGCCCCTCGGTCGCCCGGTTCTGCTCCTCCAGGACGGCGCCCCGCTGTGCATCGATCACGGGCATCCGCGTGAACTCGCCGAAAAGGCGCGCCCGCAGGGTCTCGGACCGAGCGATCCTGACTCCGAAGGGTGCCGTCCTAGCCTCACCGGCGACCTTCTCGAAGGATTCCGTCATCGCCGCGATGGTCATCTGGTCCCTGGCCCACCAGTGGCTCCCCTTCCACTCGACCGCGGCCGGAGGCGCGTCGATGTCGGGGGTGAGGGCGACGGCCTCGGTCGCGAACCAACCGACGCCTTCCTCCTGAAGAATGTCGCGCAACGCGTACATCGCCGACTGCGCCTGGTCCATCGGGGACTCGCGCAGCTTCTTCCAGTCACCGTGGCGGTCGATGGAGTACCAGACGCCGTCGTACTTCCTGACGCCCCCGCCCTTGACCTCGACGATGACGACGACACCGTCCCAGAGCACGACGAAGTCGGCTTCCCCCTGCTGCTTGACCGCATGACTCCGCAGCTTCACCGAGTGGAAGGCGACCGCCCCGTGGGGCCCGTCGATCGCCCGCAGCAGTCGCGCCACCCGCCGTTCGGCGTTGCTGGTGGTCGTAGTCTCGACGTCGGCGAGATCCGGTACCAGGATCATGCTCCCTGCTTTCGCCAGAGGTCTTCGTAGGCGCGGTATCCGAGGAAATCGTTGACCGCCCCGAAGTTGTCGGCGACGTCCACGATGAGGCACTCCGGTTTGCCGCCGTTCGCGGGGCCGCGCAGTCCGCGGCCGGCCATCTGGATGTACGCGCTGGGGCTGAACGTCGGCCTCGCGATGTACAGGGCCCGGACACCCGGTGCGTCGAAGCCCTGGATCAACAGATCGCAGTTCGCCAGGACCCGGATCTCCCCCTTCTTGAACTTCTCGATTACGTCACGGCGTGCCTGCCGTCCGGTCTGGCCGCTGACCGCCTCGGCCGCGACCTGCCGGTATCGGAGCGTGGCGGCGAGGACCTGGGCGGACAGGACGTTCGGAGTGAACACGAGGATCGGCCATTCCGGGTCCCGGCGAAGAATGTCCTCCACGAGAATCCGCATGCGGGCCTGGTCCCGCCCGATGCGGTCGAGGACCTTGGGCTCGAGTTTGCGCCACGACTGCACCTGCTCGAGTTCGTCCGGCTTCAGCGCGACGTCCACGCCCTTCAGCACCTCGTGTCGAACCCGCGCGAGGACGCCCCTCCTCGACAGCTCCTCGTAGGCGTTGCCTCCGAAGGCCCTCATGATGTGGTGGCCGAAACGGGCCGCCAGCTCCTCCGTCGGCTTGGTGACGACGTCGCTCTTCCCCTTGAACGGGGTGGCCGAGACGCCCACCAGAGGCCGCTCCCAGCTACGGCCGTCGACTCCGAGCCACCTGAGGATCTTCGTGTACATCTTCGACCCGCCCGCCCGGTGCGCCTCGTCGATGAACACCGCGGACGCGCGACTGAGCCACTCGTACTCGGGGGTGTCGGCAACCCTGTCGAGCTTGGCGTCGGTGGCCACGACTACGCTGAACTCGGTGTCGGGCTCGTGGACCACGTTGGAGTTCCAGAGCCTGCCGATGGTCAACGGACGCTCGTCGCCGAGCCAGCGCCAGACGGTCTCGAACGTCTGCACCGCCTGCTCGCAGAGCTCCTCCGACTGCGCGATCCAGATCACGGTTCCGCTCATGTCGCCGTCAACGAAGAGCCGCAGCACGGTTTCGGTGGCGACGCGAGTTTTTCCGGCTCCCGTCGGAAGTTCCACCATGCCCTTGCGTGCGCGCCCGTCCGCTTCCCGGGACGTCAGAACCTCCTTCAGCTCCCGGCTGATCTCCTTCTGGAAATCGTGCAGAGGGTTGAGCCTCACGGCACCGGGCACGACGAACTCCTCGTCCTGGTGCCGACCGCGCCGTCCGGCATACTGCGTGCCGAATCCCATCTTCCGGAGCCAGGCGACGGTCGACGCTCCCCCCGCCCACGCCGTGGGAACGTCCGTGTACCCCTCGATGCTGAATTGATCTTTGAGGAATCTGATCGAGTCACTGCCGTAGACCGTCAGGAAGAGCTCCGCAACGGACGTGGAGTCGTCCACCAGGCCCTGCCCTTCGAGTGCCTGCCAGAGCCCCTTCGGCAGGCACTCCTTCAGCGTGTCGTCGCCGAAGAAGATCTCCAGGCGCTCCGCATCACCGGTTGCGGCCCGGGCGGCTTGCCGCTGTTCCTCCAAACGTTGGTCTGCACGTGCTCGGAGGATGTCGCTCAGCTCGGCGTTCGACAGACGCAGGTCGAACGCGCCGTTGACGATCTGCAGCACGCGCTCTTCGTCGAGGTCGGCATGGACCACAAGAGTCAGCCCCTCGAGATGCCACTCGAGCGTCTGGTCCTCGACGCCGTCCTCGGTGGTCACGCGCTTTGTGATTTGGACGGCCTTCGCCACGGTCGCGTTCACGACCTTGTCCTCGACGAACGTCGAACGCAGCCCGGCGTACAAGTCGATGACGCGCTCCTCGCCCTGCCGGCCGTCGACCAGCAGCGAGAAGGAGAAGCTGTCCTCGAACCGACGACATCCGACCTCCTCGACGAGCAGCTCCGCTTCGTCGGGGTCCGCCTTGAGGTACGGCTTCTGCCTCATGCTGAGGAACGCGCGTTCTTCTTCGGTCGTCGCCAAGTACACCGCGTCGGGTCGCCTCGCCTCGATGACGCGTCCAACCCTGGCGGGGATGAGACCCGGACGCCCGTCCGGGAATGCGGTCCTGCCGGCAGTGAGGACGAACCCCGTCAGGGCCCCGTTCTTGATCGGCTTGAGGACCTCCGATCGGAGCGCATCGCGCATGACTTCCGCCGGAACCTCGTCCAGCGCCTTCGGCAGTGCCAGGGCGTCTTCGACGTGGCGCGGTCCGCGGAAGAGAGGCAGCAGGGCCTCGTACTCGACGAGCGACGCGGAGACGACGTGACCGGGAGCCCGGTAACCGCGGCTCGACTTCAGCAGGCCAGCCTGGTCCACCGCCCATCGCACGGGGGAAGCGACTCGGTGGGTGAGCCCCGTGTCGACGTCCGTGCAGAGCCAGTAACCCGCCTCGTCGAGCCTGAGCAGCCTCTCCGTCCAGTGTTCGCGGATGCTCTCAGGCGCCTCCGCCTCCTTAAGCATGAGGAGTGCCGAGAACGGACCCGGGCCGTCGCCCTTGTCGAACTCGACCTCTTCGACGTGGCGCTCCCCGGGCCCCAACCTCCGGTTCAGCTCATCCAGGACGTACTGGCAGTAGTCGTCGAAATGGACCTCCTCTTCGACCGAGTACGAAGCCACAGGCTCTGTGATGACGCCTGCTGCATGGGCGATCTGGGGAACGCACTTCGTCCTATCCAACACTCGGTCGGCAATGCCGTCACCGAGGCCGTCGATGTCCAGTACGTACTCGGGCGACGCCCAGCCGCCGTCCCGTGTCGGAACCTTGAGGGCACCTGCCTTGTTGCCCGCCACGACCTTCTGCGCCTGCGCTATGGGCACGTCGACGGCCGCGTCCCAGAATTTCGGAAGCTCGTCGTCCTCCGACTCCGGCGACAGCTTGGCCATCCTGGCCTCGAACTTCGCGAGCGGGTCCAGGTCTCGGAAGCCCCTGTCACCGAGCTTCTTCTCGACGCCGGGAACGGCCAGAAAGTCCGGATCGACGAAGCATGATCCTTCGACCTCGATGCCCTCCACGCGATGGAGGAAGACCTGACCGCGATCCTTGACGGACTTCATGCCGTCAGTCGTGGGTATGACCTTCGCGGAGCCGATGCCGTCGACTCTGGGATTCCGCAGCACGAAGTCGAGCGCTCTCGCGGCAGAGGCCGCGTCGGCCCCTTCCGCCCACTCGCGCAGCCACGACAGGACGCCTCTCTTGGGTACTTTCTCCAGCGCCTTAGCCTCATCCCTCGGCCGCGAGTCGACGAAGGCGGAGGAGACACTGCACACGTAAAGCGTCCGCAGACGCGTCATACGCTGATTGTTGGCGTAGCAACGCCAGTGCGGCACATCGCCACTGGTGTGGGGCGACTTGATCCACTCTTCGTGGTCGCGCTCGGACGCCTCGCTGACGCGGAAGTCGAGAGGACGGAGCTCCGGCGGCGTGCGCAGTACACCTGCAGCATCGGGGATCAGAGCCCTCTCGCATCCGAGCTGCGGGATATGAACGCAGAGGATCTCATCGCCGAACGAGTGGGTCTCGCGACCACGTGCAGGCATGTAGTCCAAGTGCGCTGCAGGATCGTCGAAGGACGAGACCTTCGGCAACATGTCGAGGAACATCCCGGAGAGAGTCACGAGGATCTCCCGGTTGTACGTGTTCGCGAGCAGCGTGGTGCGGTCGTCGTTCACGCTCCAAGGGGCGTTGAAGAGGGCGGATGCCGACGTCCTGTCCTGGAGCGGGAAATACGACCAGAACCCGCCCGTCTTCAGTTGGGCGAACCGTGCCGGCATGGCGACCGTGACCTTCATCCGGTCACGCGACACCGCTTCACCGACCTCGGTCCGAGCCTCGGGGCTGGGTGCGTGCATCCGATTCTCGACGTACCACTCCTCGTGGTCACCGTCGGGACGCTCGATGCGGAACCTACCGTCACCGAGGTCACGCGACACGTGGCTCGTCACGAAGTCGGCGTCGGCGCCGACGACCCGGAGCCGAACCTCGCGCACCGAGTTGACGAAGAGGAGGAACTCGGAGCGGAACTCCTCGATCTCCCTCCGGAGGTTCTCCAACCTCGACGCGCGCGGCAGTCTGACGATCGTCACCGCCCACTCCGCCAGCTCGGCCAGGATCGGGTCCTCGGCGAACTCGACGTCGGCATCGATCCGCGTCAGGGTCCTTAGGACCGGCAGCCTCTTGGATGCGGGGGCGATCGCCGCGAGGGCCGCCTTCGCCTCGGGAGAGTTGAACTCGAAGGCGATCGACCGGCTGAACACCTGCGGAGCGTCGGTGACCGCGAGTACCGACTTGAACCCGAGTCCGAACCGCCCGATTTCATCGCCTCTCTTACCGCTGAGGTGCGCGTGCGCGAGCGTGGTCAGGCCGCTACGCGAAAACGGACGCCCGGCGTTCGCGCAGTACAAGGCCTGGCGATCGAGGTCGAGGACGATCTCGACCCGCCCGGCCCCCTCCTCGTGCTCGGCGGCTCCTGACATCGCGTCGGCCGCGTTCTGCACCAGCTCCAGTAGCGTGCGGTTCGAGTAACCGCCGACTCGGATGGACTCTTCCTGATTGGCGTGCTCCGCGATCAGGTGCGAGTTCGCACGATACGAGTTGGTCGCCCGCTCGAAGAGGTCGTCGACCTCGCGAACCAGACGCTCGTCGGGAATCCAACCGGCTCGATTCGTCGCCACGCCTACACCGCCCCCGCTGCTGACACAGCAACGCACCACTGCCAAAGCCGCACTTGCATGGCTCCTGAAACGTCGATCACCATGTACACCGACGATGTGTCACACACCACACCGCCGACCTGCCACGGACTGTAGACGCATCCACTGACAGACCGACCGGCTATTACCAGATCGGTCGTCGAAGCAGGAGGATAGAAACCTACGCCAAACCTTCACAAGTTGTAAGGCGCAGGTACGTCACGGGTCGGTGTCGACGGGTCACTCAGCGAGAGCCGAGACGACACCGGCTCGGTGGCACAGGAGGATGGGCCAAGTGAACGGGAACGTCACACGATTGCCGGCGTGAAGGTCCTCGCCCGAGCTGGTAGGAAACGCTGTGGGAGCCGTTTGGGAGCCGACCCACTCCGCAAGCCCGTTCCATACGGCGTGAGACCAAGCGAGACCACCCACCTGACCAGGGAAAACAGGATTCATGCTGGCAGGGGTGGCAGCCGAACCTCATTCGGGACGAAGAGGTCGTGGGTTCAAATCCCGCCACCCCGACAGTGAAGTAACAGGTCAAGGGTCTGATCCTCAGCGAGGATCAGACCCTTCCTGCGTCTCCGGTGGTCGCTTGGGAGAAATCTGGGAGAAGATCTTGGTCGGGGTCTCCCAGCACGGCCAGGCCGACGACGCCCGCAGTCCGTCGAGCACCGCCACGTAGAGCCGCGCGCGAAGCCGAGTGCCTCGTGTCACAGGATCTTTGCGGCTCCGGGGAGCCTGCGGATCCCGGCGGCGGCCATGATGGCGGCCATCGCGCCGACCGCAGATGTGATGAGCCAGGCTGCGGTCGCCGTCAGGCCGCGGTCCACGAGGAAGTACTGCACCGTCACCACGATGGGCAGGTGCAGGATGTACACCGCGTAGGAACTGGCGGACAGTTCGCGGGTGAGCCGGTTCGTGCCGGTCAGCGTCTCGCGGAACAGGGTGAGCAGGCCGACGCTGAGCGCCACGCACAGGAAGCTCTCGTACGTCGACCAGAGCGCCGAGGCTCCGTTGAGGCCGCCCGGTCCGAAGGCCGGCGCGTCCGCCCCGACGGCGAACAGCAGGGCGACGCCGAGGAGTCCGGCGGTCAGCCAGAGCCAGCCCGTTCGGGCGTCGAAGCGGTGCAGCCGGCCATGGCGGTGGGCGAGGACGCCGAGCGCGAAGAAGGTGGCGTACTGCGGGAGGCGGGCCGGTTCGACCTGGAGGAAGTCGAGGACCGGGACCCAGGTGTCCAGGGGGTACTTGAGGCGGATCAGGAACGTCGCCGCCGCCAGGGCGACGGTGAGCAGCAACAGGGTGCGGTGGCCGGGGACGTGACGGGTGTGCTCCCGGTCGCCGCGGTGTTTCAGCAGACGGGCCGCCTGACGGCAGATCACGTACAGGACGCTGTAGGCGAGCAGGTTCTGGATGAACCAGAGGTGGCCGAACTGGAGGTCGGGCCAGGACGGGCCGGTCCAGTCGGCGGGTTTGTCGCCGAGGCCGAGGTAGACGTCGGTGAAGTAGCGGCCGTACGAGATGGGGCTGTAGCCGCGGTAGTGGACGTAGTACGCGTACATCAGGCCGGGCACGATCGTCAGCGCGCCGACGAGGAGCGGAACGCCCAGACGCAGAAGGCGGCCGGTGAGAAAGCGGCGGGCACCGCGGCGTTCGTACGAGCCGGGCACGAAGACCGCCGAGACGAAGAAGAACAGGCTCATGAAGAACGCGCCGTCGACCGCGGAGAGCGTGGCCAGGGCGGAGGACCTGGGCTGCTTCTCCACGTACCACCAGTCGGCGGGCCCGTATGCCTGGGCGGCGTGGTGGACGACGACGAGGACGGTCAGGGCGATGCGGAGGTTGTCGAGCCAGGCCAGGCGGCTCGGGCGGGCTGCGCGCTGTGCGGTGGACGGGACGCTGTCCGGTGGGGTTTCGACAGTGCAAGTATGCATACGTACAGGATCGTGAACACGTGTACACCCCACACTGGTGCTAGCCCCCGGCCTCCCCCTCCAGGTGCCCGTAGTAGCCGCGCAGCAGGAGTTTCTGATTGGCGGCGCTGCGGCGGGCCAGGACGGCGGGGGCGAACATCGGCTCGTCGAGCTGGGGCTGCATGACGCGCTCCAGGAGGAGGGGGCCGAGGATCAGGCAGAGCATCTGGAACGCGGCCCACTCCGTGTCCGGTCCCTCCCCCTCGCCCTGGTGGGCGGTCGTGAGGCGGTCGACCTCGGCGCGGGCGCCGGACAGGAGTCTGCCGAAGAGTTCCGCACTGGCCGCACTGTCCTCCATCAGGACGTGGCGCAGGTAGCCGCGCAGGACCGGGTCGGCGCCGAAGAGATGGGCGGAGGCGGACCCGAGGGAGGCCATCAGGTCGGTGGACGGGTCGAGTGCCCGCAGCTGCTCGGTGATGCGGTCCAGGACATACGCGTCGACCGCCGCGCGCAGGCCTTGCTTCGAGCCGAAGTGCCGGGTCACCAGGGCCGGGGAGAGACCTGCTGCCGCCGCGACCGCGCGGGTCGACGTCGCCTCGAAACCGCGCTCGGCGAACAGTTCCAGGGCCGCCTCACGCAGCCGTGCCCGCCCCGTCAGGTCACTCTTCGCCACAGGTCGCATGGGCGCAGCGTACGTAATCGCTCTCGGAGGATCTGAGGAGGCTTACGGTGATCCGGTGAGGCTCGGGGTGCGGGAGCGGTGGGGCGTACAGCCTGTGTGGGTGCGGTGGGCGCTTGGCGTGTACGTGGTCGGGTTCCTGGTCGGCACGCGGGCCCATGTGCTCGACCTGGCCTGTGACGGTGTTCATGCCTATGCGGTCTTCCCTCAGGTGCCGCTGCAGGTGTTCTTCGTCGGCCTGGTGGTGCTCGATCCGCTCGTCGTGGTGCTGGTGGCGTTCGTGCGGCGGGAAGGGGTCCGGCTCGCGGGCGTGGTGATGGTGCTCGACGTCTGCGCGAACGCGTGGGGCAACCGGCACTGGCTGCGCGATGATCCGGCGCAGTTGCTGCGGCTGGCGCCCCTTGTCCTGTTCGGGGTGTTCGTGGTCGCCTCCGCGCTGCCCGTGAGCCGGGCGATCGCCCGCGTACGTCCTCCCACGACTGTCAGCGGCGGCCCTTGAACCGCTGGTCGGCGTCGCGAAGCTACCCGAACTGACGCGCGGCGCGGGCACGTCGGCCCGCCTCCTCGAGGCGGAGGCCAAAGCCCTGCAGGAAGAGGACGGCCCCGCCGCCTCCCCTCAAGTCATTCCGGGCGAGACGGTGACGCCTCCGCCCCCGTCGACGCCGGGGCAGCAGCCGAAGCCACAGTGATCAGTCCGGTCTCGTAGGCGAGGACCACCGCATGGACCCGGTCGCGCAGCTGAAGTTTGGCGAGGACGTGCGAGACGTGGGTTCTGACGCGGTATCGGACAGGTGGAGACGGCAGCCGGTTCGGTGTTGCTCAGGCCCTGGGCGAGCAGGCGCAGAACGTCCAGCTCGCGCGGGGCCGGGGCGGCCAGAGCGGCCAGGCCGGGGTGCGGTCGGATCGGCGCCGGTTCGGGAGCCGCCTGGCGGGCGTGGCGTTCGACGAGGCGGCGGGTAAGTTACCGGCCCGGCTACGGACATGACCGCACACGCCGTGTGGTCCCTGCACAGTACACGCGACGTAGCCTGCCCTCGAGCCGGCGCCGTTGGCCCGCTGCTCCGCGCAACGCGACGAACCCCCGCGGCTCACTGCCCCCCCCAATGGGCGAGCAGCTTCGTGCCGCATTCGGAGGAGAACGATGATTCGCCAGGAAACCGCCTGGGTCCTGTTCGCTGCCGGCCTGATCTTCCTGGCGTCACTGGTCGTCGGGGTGTGGAAATGGCAGCAGTCGATATCGTCCCCGGACGGAACAGCACACCGCTACGTCAACGTCGCCCATAACGCCGGACTGATGTACTCCTTCGCGACCTCGGCCATCGTGGCACCACTCGTCCAGTTCTCCGGCTGGCCCGGCGCAGTGAACATCGCCGCCGCAGCCGCGATCGTCGGCATGTTCGTCGTGACGGTCTCGAACTACATACGGCTCGGCGTCCAGGCCCGGACCGACAACCAGATGCGTGACTCGAGGCCCAGCCTGCGCGGTGTACGCGAGGCCCTGATCATCGGTGAGATCGGCGGCACCGCCGTCCTGCTGGCGGGCTTCGCATCGGCACAGCTGTAGCTGACCGGCTTCGCATCGGCACAGCCGTAGGCGAGCGGAGCGGAGAGCTTCACGTAGCCGCCGCCTCGTCGGCCGCGCGTCAGCGAACTGAAGCGGTGGTGGTCTCCTGTTGCAGGCGGGCCGCGAGGGTGAGGTAGCGGGCGCGCCGGGGCACCGGGACCATGCCCCGGATCCGGATGTGCCACATCTCCGCGAGGCGGCGGGGTTGGCATCCGGCCGGTTCGAGAGTGCCGCCCACGACGCAGGTACCGACGACGGAGGATACGAGGGTGTGGGCGATGGAGTCCACGTCGATGTCCGGGTGCACGTCCGCCTGCTGCACGGCGTTCAGCAGCCGTGCCGTGGCGATGTCCCGCCACTCGGTGAAGGGGTGCGGCAACGGCGGCCGCACCGGCACTCCCGCGGTGGCGAGACGCATTCCGGCGCGCAGCACCGGCCCCTCCTCGTAGACCCGGGCCATGCCGAAGGTGAGGCGCATCAGCGTCTCCAGCGAGGAGTAGCCCCGGCCGTCCAGGTCCTTCGCCAGCCGGCGGAAGGTGCGGGACTGCATCTCCATGATGGCGTGGGCGAGGTCTTCCTTCGCCGCGAAATGGAAGTACAGGGCGCCCTTGGTGACTCCGGCGTGGGCGACGATCTCGCTCAGGCTGGTCGACTCGTAGCCCTGGCGGTCGAACAGGTCGGCCGCCGCACCGACGATCGTCGCGCGGGTCCGCTCGGCGCGTAGCTGCCTCGCCATCGGCTGGACTCTCCCGGGCTGAGACTCAACAGACCGTATGCCTGCTCATACTCCCCGCACACGATAGCTCACGGGTCAACTGCCCGCCGGGGCGGGCCGGGTGCCGGAAGCGGAACGGAAAAGAGCGTGCGCACGGCGGGCCCAGTGCCGAGAGTTGACGCATGGATGCCATCGAGGCCGCGCGCGCCGTCGCGGAGCAGCAGCACCCCGAAGCACGCACCGCGTTCCTGGGCGGCAGCGTCGCGACAGGCCGCCGCACGGCGACGTCGGACCTCGACGTCGTGGTGCTGCTCCACGGCGCCCCGGCTCCGTACCGCGAGAGCCTCCGGTACGCCGAGTGGCCGGTGGAGATGTTCGTGCACACCGAAGCGACGTGGCACGCCTACATCGAACGTGAACTACCGGCGCGACGGTCACCGTTGCTGTGGATGTGTGCCGAAGGACTGCTGCTCTTCGACACCGACGGGCTCGGAGCGCGCCTCGCCGCACACGCCCGGAGACTGATCGCCGCAGGACCACCGCCGGCGCCGGCGGACGAGATCGACGACCGCCGCTACGCGATCACCGACCTCTTGGACGACCTCGCGGGAAGCGCCGACCCGAGCGAGCGTCTGTTCATCGCGACCGAACTGGTCCATCGGACCGGTGAGCTGGCGCTGGCCGTCTCCGGGTCCTGGGCCGGCGGCGGAAAGTGGCTGGCCCGCCGCCTGGAGACAACCGCGCCGGAGCTCAACGCCCGTCTCCACCACGGCCTGAGGGAGGTGCTGGAGGGAAGGGCAGAGCCTCTCGTGACCGTCGTCGACGAGGTGCTCGCGCGGGCCGGCGGCCGGCTGTGGGTCGGCTACAAACGGGCCGGAACCACCTGACCGGTCCGCCTTCGGAGGGAAGCGGGCCCTTACCGGGCCCGGCCCGCGCTTCGCTCGCGCCGGCTCGGTCTCGCCGGCCGGCACCGGGGCGGGTCCGCTCGTGCCCAGGCGCCAGTGATGCGGGTGCCCGTGGCCCGGTGCCGCTGACGTGATCAGGCCGGATTGGGCTGGAAGAACGCCGTCGTGCTGCCGGTGGCCTCCGGCCCGTGCGCGGCGAGGGGGCGGTGCTGAGGCACGGGGGCGGAGGGAGGAACGCGTCGGCAGGGCCTAAGGTGTCCCGGGTTGCCGGAAGGACTGGCCTGATGGGCGGACAGGGAGGCGGCCGTGGGTGCTGCGCGTACGAGCAGGACGCCGTTGCCGGGGATAGGGGTGCGCTACGACCTGGTCACCCGCGAGCGGCGGCGGCTGTCGGTGGTGGCGGAGAAGGACGGGGCACGGACGCTGAGCGCGTACCGCAGGAACGGTACGGAGGACGACCCCGCGCTGTCGCTGCGGCTCGACGCCCAGGAGGCGGCCCTGGTCGTCGACGCGCTCAAGCCCGCGCATCACAGCCCGAGCCTGCTGTCGACGACCGAGCTGGGGCTGGTCGCGGAGCGCGTCGGGCTGTCGCAGTCCTCGCACTGGAACGGGCGCCTGCTGGGCGACACCCGTACCCGTACCGAGACGGGCGTGTCCATCGTCGCGGTGCTGCGGCGGACCGAGGCGCTGCCGTCTCCGGGTCCGGACTTCCGGCTGGCCGGCGGTGACACGCTGATCGTGATCGGTACGCGTGAGGGCGTCGACGCGGCCGCGGAGATCCTCGGGCGGGAGTGAGCCCCGAGGGCCGGGAGCGGGTGCGGGCCGCCCGTCGGCTCACGCGTTGGCGTGCGTCGACTCCGTGGTGGCCTCGGGTGCGGTCGCGGTCTCGACCGCCTTGCCCGGACCGCGGGTGAGGCGGCGGGCGAGGGGCTCGGTGAAGCGGGCCGTGAGCGGGCCGAGTACGACGAGGATGAGCACGTACGCCGTCGCCAGCGGGCCGATGCGCGGCTCGACGCCCACCGCGAGTCCGGCGATGACGATCGAGAACTCGCCCCGCGCGACCAGCGTGCCGCCCGCCCGCCAGCGCCCCGCGCCCCGCAGTCCGGCCCGGTGCGCGGCGTACCAGCCGGTGGCGACCTTGGTGAGGGCGGTGACGACGGCGAGGATCAGGGCGGGGACGAGGACGGGCGGGATGTCGGCCGGGTCGGTGGACAGGCCGAAGAAGACGAAGAAGACGGCGGCGAACAGGTCGCGCAGCGGGGTGAGCAGGCTGCTGGCGCCCTCGGCGACCTCGCCGGACAGGGCGATGCCGACGAGGAACGCGCCGACGGCGGCGGACACCTGCAGCTCCTGGGCGAGGCCCGCCACGACGAGCGTGAGGCCGAGGACCACCAGCAGGAGCGTTTCCGCGCTGTCGGAGGAGACCGCGCGGCTGATCAGCCGCCCGTGGCGCAGCGCGAGGTAGAGGACGGCGCCGACCGTGCCCAGGGAGATCAGCAGTGTGACGGTGCCGCCGGCCAGGCTGACGCCGGCGAGCAGCGCGGTGAGGATCGGCAGGTAGACGGCCATCGCGAGGTCCTCGATGACGAGGACGCCGAGGATGACGGGGGTCTCGCGGTTGCCGAGCCTGCCCAGGTCGCCGAGGACCTTGGCGATCACCCCGGAGGAGGAGATCCAGGTGACCCCCGCGAGCGCGACGGCGGCCACCGGGCTCCAGCCCAGGATCAGTGCCGCCACGGCGCCGGGTACCGCGTTCAGTACGAAGTCGACGGCGCCGGAGGGGTATTGGGTCTTGAGGTTGGTGACCAGTTCCGAGGCGCTGTACTCCAGGCCGAGCAGGAGCAGCAGCAGGATGACGCCGATCTCCGCGCCCGTGGCGGTGAACTCCTCGCTGGCCTGCAGGGGCAGGATGCCGCCGTGGCCGAAGGCGAGCCCGGCCAGCAGGTAGAGCGGGATGGGCGAGAAGCCCACGCGGCCGGCGATGCGGCCGAGGAGTCCGAGAGCGAGGATGATCGCTCCGAGTTCGATGAGCACGGCGGTCGTGTTGTGCACGGGCGTCTGTCCCTCCGGGGTGGGTCGGTGGCGGGGGGCGTGCGGGTTGCCTGCGGCGCGGGTGCGGGGGTGCGGGTGCGTTGAGGGGCGCGGGTGAGTGATCGGTGGCGGGTGCGCTGCCCTGCGGTGCGGGGTGCCTGCCTCCCCCAGTGCCTGAACGGCCCGGGAGGTACGCCCGCCGCCCACTGCCGCCCCAGCGGCACGACTGCCCGCAGCTACGCGGATACGAGGCGGCCTGTCGCAGCAGACGGACGCGTCAGAATTCGGGGACGCTGTCTCGGGCCGTGTTGTCGATGCGGGCGGTGCGGACGGCGCCCAGAGGACCGGCGGGAATGACGGTCGGGGTCGCTCGGCGCAGCTGCTGCATCTGGCGTACCCCCGTCTTCTCGAACTGCCGCACGGTCACGGCTCGGTAAAGAAGTTTACCGCATCACTTATTGCGCATTGTGCTGCTTTCCGGGGTGAACGGGGAGCAACGGATCCGACTCCGGAGTGCCGGACTCGCCCAGCCAGCGGGCCAGTTTGCCGCGGCGGCCGACGGCGCGCAGGCGGCGTTCGGCGGCCTCGCGGACCGGGGGCGTGGTGATGAGCAGCAGTTCGTCACTCGTGCGCAGCACCGTCTCGCGGTCGGGTACGAGTGTGGAGCCGTCGCGGACGACCAGGGACACCACCGTCGGGTGGGGCAGCCGCAACTCGGCGACGGTGACGCCGTGCAGCCGCGAGCCCGGTGGGACGGACACGGTGAGCAGGTCGGCGTCCAGCAGGTCGAGCGGCGCGCTCTCGACCTGGATCTCGCGCAGCGCGTCCGGACGGGTCACCCCCGTCCACCGGGCGACGGCGGGCAGGGTGGGCCCCTGGATCAGGGTGAACAGGACGACGAGCACGAACACGATGTTCAGGGCGTCGCGCGCACCGGTCACCCCGGCCACCACCGGGAAGGTGGTGAGCACGATGGGGACCGCGCCGCGCAGACCGGCCCAGGAGATGAAGACCTGCTCGCGCCAGGGCACGCGGAAGGGCAGCAGACAGAGCAGGACGGACACGGGGCGGGCGATCAGGAGCAGGACCAGGCCGACGACCAGGGCCGGGAGGATCGCCGACGGCAGTTCGCTCGGGTCGACGAGCAGGCCGAGCATGACGAACAGACCGATCTGGGCCAGCCAGCCGACGCCCTCCGAGAAGGAGCGGGTGGCCGCGCGGTGGGGCAGCTTGGCGTTGCCGAGGACGAGGCCGGAGAGGTAGGCGGCGATGATGCCGCTGGCGCCCAGCGCTCCGGCGGCGGCGAAGGCGATGACGCCGAAGCCGACCGTGGCCAGCGGGTACAGGCCGGTCGCGGGCAGGGCGATGTGCCGCAGCGCCGCGACGCCCAGACGGCCGATCACCACGCCCAGGACACCGCCGACCACGAGCTGGAAGAGCAGGTTGCCCACGACGGGCAGCGGCCCCGGCAGGTCGGCGGTGGTGGAGAAGAGCAGCACCAGGATGATGGTCGGCGCGTCGTTGAAGCCGGACTCGGCCTCCACCAGCACGCTCACCTTGCGCGGCAGCGGCAGGGCGCGCAGTACGGAGAAGACGGCGGCGGCGTCGGTGGAGGAGACGATCGCGCCGATCAGCAGGGCGAGGCGCCAGTCGATCCCCAGCAGCCAGTGCGCGCCCGCCGCGGTCACCACGACGGAGATCGCCACGCCCGCCGTGGCCAGTACGCCGGCGGGGGCGAGCAGGCGCCGTACGTCGCTCCACCGCGTGGTCAGGCCGCCCTCGACCAGGATGAGCGCGAGGGCGGCGGCGCCCAGTGCCTGCGCCAGCTGGGCGTCGTCGAACCGCAGGCCGAGGCCGTCCTCGCCGGCGACGAGGCCGACGCACAGGAACAGCAGCAGGCTGGGCAGGCCGATCCGGTGGGCGGCGCGGGCGGCGGCGATGCTGGCCAGCAGCACCGTGCCGCCGATCAGCAGCATCACGTACAGCTCGGAGAGGGTCATCGGGCGGCCTTCGGGCCGTACCCGCACGCGCCCCGGGGCGCCGTCGCTTCCGTCGCCCGGCCCCCGCGGGGGTCAGGACCCGGACGGCGGGCACCGGGTCGGGCGTTCGCGTCGGTGCGGGTCGAAGAGTTCACCGGCGACGCCGGCGAAGACCAGCCCGGCGGCGATGAGGAGCCCGTGGGCCAGAAGCATGCCGGTGGCCAGCGCGCCGAGCGCGACGGCGAGCAGCAGCCAGGCCCGGCGGTACCGGTACTCGCGCGGCCGGCAGGGGCGGCCGTCGGCGAAGGCGCGGGCGAAGCGGGGGTCCTCGCGGTGCAGCCGGGTCTCGATCTCGGTGAGCCTGCGGTCGTCGGGTACGGGCATGAGGTCCTCCTCCCGCCGCGGGACCCCGGGTGGGCGACGCGGTCAGTGGGGCGGGCCATGTGCTCTCCTTGCGGGGCGGGTCGTCCCGAGCACACCGGGACGGAGCCGCGGGGTGGGGCCGGGTAAGGGGAGTGGCCTCCAGAGTCGCCCGTACGGGGCCCTTCGGGCCATCCGGGCCGGCACCCAAATACCGGGGCGTGCGACCTGTAGGGCGCGAGTCACCCCGTCGCCTCGCCCCGTCGGCCCGCCGCGCGGGACGCGAGTGGCCTCCGGGCGCCGTTCGGGCGCAACCTGGGAGAGGATCTGCGTGTCCTGCGCGCTCGCGGGGGGCCGACCGGGAAGGACCCAGCTCGTGATCATTTTCGGCACCAAGGGATACCTCTACCAGCTCGCGATACTGACGCTGGTGTGCGCCCGGTGCGGCAACCCCTCCGCGCACGCACTCCGCAAGCGCGTCACGAAGTTCACGCTGTTCTTCGTGCCGCTGTTCCCCGTCTCCACGAAGTACGCGACGCAGTGCACGTACTGCGGCGCCGAGCAGCAGGTGACCAGGGAGCAGGCGGAGCGGTTCCAGGCGCAGGAGGCCGGGCGAGGCTAGCGGCTTCCCCCTGCCTTCCGCGTTGCCGGTTTCCGGCAGTGTTGACTACCCTCACGTTGCCGGACACCGCGCACGGGGCGTGAACGGCAGGGGAGGCGCGGGGTGAGGGACCTGCAGACGGACCAGCGGGCGGACCAGCGGGCGGGCCGGGAGGAGACGTACCTGACCGGGTACGCCGAGATCCTGGCGGGGGTCGCCGACACGGGGCGCCGGCTGACCCGCGACGAGCTGGAGGAGCGGCGGCTCTTCGGTGAGCGGGCCGCCGAGGCGGGACACAGTCTGCGCAGCCTCGTACGGCTGCATCTGGACGCCACGCGCACGTCCTGGCCCGGCGGCGGTTCGACGGGGGCGGGCTCCGACGCCACCGGCAGCGTGCTCGCCGCCGTCGCACAGGCCGTGGACGCCTTCGCCGAGGGATACGAACGCGCTCAGCGGCTCGCCGTGCGCCAGGAGGAGGCCGCACGACGGGAGTTCATCGACGACCTGCTCTACGGCCGCAGCGATCTGGGCCGCCTCGCCGAACGGGCCGAGCGGTTCGGGCTCGTCCTCTCCCACGCCCACGCCGTCGCGGTGGCCGAGGGCCCCGAGGCGTACGACGACACCGCCCCGGTCACCCGGGTCGTGGAGACCGCGCTCATCTCCCGCTTCGGCGACCGGCGCATCCTGATCACCACCAAGAACGGGCAGTTGATCTGCATCGCCCCCGGCGACCAGGACGACGTCCTGTCCTTCTTCGCCAAGCAGGCCTACGCCGCCACGGACGGCAACCGGGTCGCCATCGGGCGCCCCCGGAGCGGCGCGGGCGGCGTGGTCCACAGTTACGAGGAGGCGCTCAGCACCCTCGAACTCGCCGAGCGGCTGGGGCTGGACGAGCCCGTGGTGCGCGCCGCCGACATGCTGGTCTACCCGGTCCTCGCCCGGGACCGGCAGGCGATGGCCGACCTGGTGCTGAGCGTTCTCGGTCCGCTGCGCGACGCCCGCGGCGGCGCGGAGCCGCTGCTGCGCACCCTGGAGGTGTACTTCGACGCCGGCTGCACCGCGGCCGAGGCCGCCCGGCGGCTCGCGCTCAGCGTGCGGGCGCTCACCTACCGGCTGGACCGCATCAACCAGCTGACCGGGGCGGACGCCTCCGACCCGGTGCACCGCTACACACTGCAGACCGCGGTCATCGGTGCCCGGCTGCTGGGGTGGCCCGCGCAGGAGATCTAGTCCCGCCCCCACGGTCGCGGACGGGCCGGCCCTGCGCCGGACACACCCGCCGGCACTCCGGCGGACACACACCCGCCGGCCGTCCGCCGAAGACCAGCGACAGGGCGGGCGGCACGACCCCCGTGACACTCCCCCGTGTCCCCCGTGGCCCCCCGGCCCGAGAACCGGGCCATGCGTGCCGTCCCCCGTCCCGCCCGTCGCTGAGCTTCGGTGAGACGCATCGTCACACGTGCCGCGACAGCACGTCACTGCCGAATCCCGGCAATCTTCGCGCGTCTTCCATGCCGCCCTCGATCGCCGGCGGCGTCTCCGGAACCGGACCCGGTGCCGGTACTGTCCTTCCTCAAATGGGGACTCATACGGGGAGCGTTCCGAACCAGGTTCCGCAGGGCGACGGGTACGCGCACATGGTGGTGTGCGGCGACGACGGGCTGGCGCACCGGCTGGCCGCCGAACTGCGCGGCGTCTACCGCGAGCAGGTCACACTCGTCGTCCCGCCCTCCGGACGACGGGTGCGTCAGCCGGTGGTCGGGCGGGCCCGCGCGGCCTCGGCGGCGCTGCTCGACATGGTCAACGCGGCCGTCAACCGGACCGGCAACGGCGATGCGGCCGACGCCGACCGCGAACTGGAGGCCACCGAGCCGACCGAGGACGTGCTCGCGGACGCCGGCGTCGAGCGGGCCACCGCGCTGGCCCTCGTGTACGACGACGACGAGACCAACATCCGCGCCGCCCTGACCGCCCGCCGGCTCAACCCGCGACTGCGTCTGGTCCTGCGCCTGTACAACCGGCGGCTGGGGCAGCACATCGAGGAACTCCTCGACCAGAGCGCCGCACTGGCCACCGGCGACGGTCCGGGCTCCGGTTCCGGGTCCACGACCGTGCTGTCCGACGCCGACACCGCCGCGCCCGCACTGGCGGCCACCGCCCTCGTCGGCACCAGCAAGATCGTCGAGACGGACGGCATCCTGTTGCGCGCCGTCGAACGGCAGCCGCCCCGCCCGGGCGAGGTGGCCGACCCGGGACTGTGCACCCTCGCGCTGCTCTCCGCGACGAGCAACGACCCCGCCGGTGCGGACGGTTCGGAGGGAAGCGGCGAGCACGGGCCGCAGCTGCTGCCCGACGCGGCGGCGGTGGAGGCGGCCACCGGACGCGGGACCGTGGCCCTGGAGCAGGTGTCGTACTCCGGGCCGCCGCTGGCGGCCGGGCGCGCCGGCGTGCCCGCCTTCGGCGAGCTGTTCTCGCGTCGGCTGCGGTGGTCCCTGGCCGGTCTGGCGGCGTGCGTGGTGGCCCTCGCCGTGGCCCTGATGGTGGTCACGGGCGACCATCCGGTGCACGCCACGTACGTGACGCTGCTCGACCTGTTCGCCATCAACGAGCCCGCGCACAACGACGACAGGGGGCGCCAGATTCTCCAGCTGCTGTCCGGCTTCGTCGGGCTGCTGCTGCTTCCCGTCCTGCTGGCGGCCGTGCTGGAGGCCCTCGGCACCTTCCGCACCGCGTCCTCCCTGCGCAAGCCCCCGCGCGGTCTCGGCGGGCACGTCGTCCTGCTCGGTCTCGGCAAGATCGGCACGCGCGTCCTGACCCGGCTGCGGGAGATGGACATCCCCGTGGTGTGCGTCGAGGCCGACCCCGAGGCGCGCGGCATGGCGACCGCGCGACGGCTGCGGGTGCCGGTGGTGCTCGGAGACGTCACCCAGGAGGGCGTCCTGGAGGCCGCCAAGATCCACCGGGCGCACTCGCTGCTCGCGCTGACCAGTGTGGACACGACCAACCTGGAGGCGGTGCTGTACGCCCGTTCCGTGCGGTCGCGGCTGCGGGTGGTGCTGCGGCTGTACGACGACGACTTCGCGACCGCCGTGTACCGCACCCTGCGCGCCGCGCACCCCCGCGCGCTCACCCGGAGCCGGAGCGTGACGCATCTGGCGGCGCCGTCCTTCGCCGGGGCGATGATGGGGCGGCAGATCCTGGGGGCGATCCCCGTCGAGCGGCGGGTGCTGCTGTTCGCGGCGGTGCGGGTGGCGGGACATCCGCAGCTGGAGGGGAAGACGGTCGGGGAGGCGTTCCGGCCGGGGGCGTGGCGGGTGCTGGCGCTCGAGGTCTCCGACGGCGTCTTGGACGGTGAGCGGGTGGGCGGTGCCGGCTCGGAGGGGGCGCGGGGGTCTCGGCTGGTGTGGGAGCTGCCCGACACGTATGTCCTGCGGGGCTCGGACCGGGTGGTGCTGGCGGCTACGCGTCGGGGGTTGGCGGAGTTGCTGGGGCGGCGGGTGGTGCGGCGGGGGGCGGACCTGTAGGGGCGCCGCCCCTACGACCCCGCCAGGGGGCTCCGCCCCCTGGACCCCCCGCCTGTGCCCACCCACCACCCGACTCGGTCGGCCAAGAAGCCACCCCGAAGACCGCCTCGGTCGGCCAAGAAGCCACCCCGAAGACCGCCTCGACCGGCCGAGAGGTTCCCGACGAGCGCTTCGGCCGGCCGAGGGGGTTTCACCGCTTCGGCAAGTGCCTTCTCGCGAAGTCCAGTTCCAGGGCTACCTGCTTGATGCGTTCGTCGACGACCAGGGAGCCGTGGCCCGCGTCGTAGCGGTAGACCTCGTGGACTGCGCCCCTGGCCTCCAGGCGCTCGACGTAGTTCTCGACCTGGCGGATCGGGCAGCGCGGGTCGTTGACCCCGGCGGAGATGTACACCGGGGCCTTGACGTCGTCGACGTAGGTCAGCGGGGAGGAGGCCTCGAAGCGCTCGGGGACCTCCTCGGGGGTGCCGCCCAGCAGGGTGCGGTCGAGGGCTTTGAGACCCTCCATCTCGTCGTGGTACGCCGTGACGTAGTCGGCGACCGGCACGGCCGCGATGCCCAGCGCCCACGCCTCGGGCTGGGTGCCGATGCCGAGGAGGGTGAGATAGCCGCCCCAGGAGCCGCCGGTGAGGATCAGGCGCTCGGGGTCCGCGAGGCCCGAGGCGACCGCCCACTCCCGCACCGCCGCGATGTCCTCCAGCTCGATGAGGCCCACCCGGTGCTTGAGGGCGTCGGTCCACGCACGCCCGTACCCGGTGGAGCCCCGGTAGTTGACGCGGACCACCGCGTACCCGTGGTCGACCCAGGCGGCCGGGCCCGCGGCGAAGGAGTCGCTGTCGTGCCAGGTCGGACCGCCGTGGATGTCGAAGACCGTCGGGAGCGGACCGGCCGCCCCGGCAGGCTTCTGGACCAGGGCGTGGATGCGGCCTCCGGGCCCCTCCACCCACACGTCCTCCACCGGGACCGAGCGGGGAGACTTCAGGCCGGGCGGGTCCAGGACGACGCGGCCGGTGGTGGAGCGGACGGCCGACGGCTCGGCGGCCGAGGACCACAGGTACTCCACGCTGCCGTCGGGACGGGCCGTGGCCCCCGAGACGGTGCCGGCGGGGGTGTCGATCTCCGTCAGGCCGCGCTCGGCGAAGTCGTAGCGGAACAGCTCGCTGCGGGCCTCGAAACCGTGCACGATCAGCAGGCCGGAGCCGTCCGGGTACCACTGCGCGCTCACGTCGCCCGGCAGCTCCAGCGCGAGGTCGGTCTGCTCCCCCGTCGCCACGTCCCACACCAGGGGCTCCCAGCGGCCCCGGCGCTGGTGGCCGACGAGCAGCCGGGTGTCGCCGTCGACCGGCGCGAAGCCCAGGACCTCCAGGCCCAGCTCCTTCGCGCCGCCCTCGGTGTCGTCCAGCTCGGCGACCGTGCTGCCGTCGGGGCGCAGGACGCGCAGCGCCGAGTGCATGGCGTCGCCGTGCTCGGTGTGCTCGATCGCGATGAGGGAGCCGTCGTGGGAGAGATCGCCGACGCCCGCGGACTCACGGTGCCGGTAGATCTCCGCCGGGGGCCCGCCCGCGTACGCGAGGTGGATCGTCGTACCGTCCTCGTCCGTCGAGCGGCCGATCACCGCCGTGCGCCCGTCCCGGCCGAGGGCGAGGCCCGCCGGGTAGGAGGGGTCGAGGCCCGGCACGGCGAGTTCGTCCTCGCCGCCCGCGAAGGGCTGGCGGCGCCAGACGCCGAACTCGTCGCCGTCCTTGTCGTCGAACCACCAGATCCACTCGCCGTCGGGCGCGAGCGCCCCGTCCGTCGTGCCGTTGGGCCGGTCGGTGACCTGGCGCTGCTCGCCGCTCGCACGGTCCCAGGCGTACAGCTCGTACGTCCCCGTCGCGTTCGACACGAACAGGGAGCGGTCCGGGGCGTCCTCGGCCCAGTCGGGCAGCGACACCCTCGGTGCCCGGAACCGCTTCTCCCAGTCGGGCACCTGCTCGCCCTGCGCGCGCCGCCCGTCCACGGCCCGCTCGTCCCTGTCCACGTCCACGGCCGCATCCATGTCCGGCGGAACGGACCCGTTGCTCTCAGTCATGGCCCCATACTGCCCCGACCCGGCGACACCGCGCAGAAGAGATCCCCAGCCTGTGGACAACCTCCCCCGGCCCGTTCCCCCTCCACCACTTTTTCCACAGCCCCGCGGCAGAGCTCTCCGGGCGCGCACCGTACCGTGGAAGGCGTGTACCGGTTTCTGCTGACGCCCCGATGGTGGGGGATCAACGTCTTCGTCGTCCTGGCCATCCCCTTCTGCATCTTCATGGGTTCCTGGCAGCTCGGCCGGTTCGAGGACCGGGTGCAGGACCACGAGTCCGCCACCACGCAGCACGAGTCGGCCCGCCGGGAAGCGGCGCGCCCGCTGGCGGAGCTGCTGCCCGTGGACAAGGCGACGGTCGGCAAGCAGACCACCGTCACCGGCCGGTACGACGATCAGCTGCTGGTCCCGGAGCGGAAGCTGGACGACCGGGAGGGCTTTTACGTCCTCACCCTCCTGCGCACCGACGGCGGCCGGGCGCTGCCCGTCGTGCGCGGCTGGCTGCCCGGCGAGCCCGACCCGGCGAAGGCCCCCGCCCCGCCCGCCGGCGAGGTCACCGTCACCGGCGCGCTCCAGGCCGCCGAGTCCCCCGGCAGCAACGGTGTCAGCGGACGTTCCGGGTGGCCCGACGGGCAGACCGGCTCGATCAGCGCGGCGACGCTGCTCAACCTGGTGCCGTACGACGTCTACGACGCGTGGGTCACGCTGAACGAGGGCGACTCCGGGATGCGGGCCGTGCCGGTGAGTACGCCGCAGGGCACGGGGCTCGATCTGAAGGCCTTCCAGAACCTCGGCTACACCGCCGAGTGGTTCGCCTTCGTCGGCTTCGTGATCTTCATGTGGTTCCGGCTGGCGCGCCGCGAGCTCGAACTCGCCCGGGACGCGGAGCTGGGCCTGGTCGCGGAGGACGACGAGGCCGGGAGGCCCGAGAAGGCCGGGGAGGCCGGTAAGTCCGCCGAGCCCGAGGCTGCCGGGGACGGGGCGGGTGAGCCCAAGGCGGGGCTCACCTCCTGACCCTCCGGGGCCTACGCCGCCGGGTCCGCCAGCAGCCCCGTCCAGTACACGGTCCCCACGCACGCGTTGGACACCGTGGCCGTCGCCGAGCCGGAGCCGCCCTCGGGGGTGTACGTCACCGACACGCTTCCCTCGGCCGGGCCGTCCGCGGTGACCAGCTGGGTCGTGGGCCCCGCCTCGCCGCCGCCACCGCCGCCTCCTCCTCCTGCGGAGCTGCCCGCCGACGTGGTCGTGTCCCCGGTGGGCGAGGGATCGGGCGAGGGCCCGCCCGTGCCGCCGCCCGTGGGACCGCCGGTGGTGGGGCAGGTCTCCGAGGGCACCCAGGCGAACTGCACCTCGTACGCGGCGCCCGGCGCCAGGGTCAGCGAGGACGCCTCCAGCGACGGGTCGGGCAGACCGGCCGCGGCGTCCCCGGCGGCGTGCCGTGCGGTGCCGATCCGGTCGGCGTCCGCGGCGCCCTGCGAGGCGGTGACGACGCTGCCGGGACCGGTGACCGTACAGCCGTCCGAGGAGACGTTGGTGACCCGGAAGGAGCCGTAGACCACGCCCGTGGAGTCGGGGGCCGCGCTGCTGGCGACGGCCGGGCCGAGCGAGCCCGGCGCGCAGGCGGGGACGTCGGCGGGGGTGGAGGCGCTGGGGACGTCCGTGGGGGACGTGCCCGCCGCGGCACCGCTCTCCTTGCCGCCCGGCGTCTCCTTGGGGCCGTCCTTGTCCTTGCCCTCGGCGGTGT
The DNA here is from genome assembly GCF_000772045.1 of Streptomyces sp. CCM_MD2014. Classification (GTDB taxonomy): domain Bacteria; phylum Actinomycetota; class Actinomycetes; order Streptomycetales; family Streptomycetaceae; genus Streptomyces; species Streptomyces salinarius. The sequence goes on from NZ_CP009754.1 coordinate 4,061,637, forward strand.
CCCCGGAACCGGCGATGCCGCTCTGGCCGCCGGCCGGGTCCTTGCCCTGGGAGGCGCCGCCCTGGGCCTGTGAGGCGTTGCCCGCGACGGACGGGTCGGCACCCGCGCCGGCGGAGTTGGAGACGTGCACGAGGGCGGGGACCGCCGTGCCGAGGAAGAGGACGGCGGCGGCCGCGCCGACGAAGGCCTGACGCTTTCGGGCCCGCCGGGCGGGCACGGCGCGCCGCAGGTGCTCCAGGGTGCCGTCGCTCGGCTCGATCTCGCCGACCGCCCGCTGCATCATCGCGCGCAGGGCGGCCTCGTCGACGGCCGGCCCGTCGGCGGCCGGCCCGTCGGGCCCCTCGGCGTCGGGGCCCTGCTCGGCGGGGCCGTGGTTCACAGTTCCGTTCCCAGCGTGCGTGTGCTTGTGCCTGTACTGCTCCCGCCCGTCCGACCCGGCGGGCGCGTCGTGCCCGTCGCGGGCGTCCGGTCGTGCGTCCGGCCCCTCGTCGTCGTCCCGTCGGGCGTCGCTGCCGTCGCTCATGCCGGCGCCTCCATGGCCACCCTGAGCGCCGCGATGCCTCGCGAACCGTACGCCTTGACCGAGCCCAGGGATATGCCGAGCGTCTCGGCGACCTGGGCCTCCGTCATGTCGGCGAAGTACCGCAGGACCAGCACCTCGCGCTGACGGCGCTGCAGTCCCTTCATCGCCTTGATCAGGGAGTCCCGCTCCAGCTGGTCGTAGGCGCCCTCCTCCGCGCTCGCCATGTCCGGCATGGGCTTGGAGAGCAGCTTGAGGCCGAGGATGCGGCGGCGCAGCGCCGAGCGCGAGAGGTTGACGACGGTCTGGCGCAGGTACGCCAGGGTCTTCTCCGGGTCCCGGACGCGTTTGCGCGCCGAGTGGACGCGGATGAAGGCCTCCTGGACCACGTCCTCGCAGGAGGCGGTGTCGTCGAGGAGGAGGGCGGCGAGGCCGAGCAGCGAGCGGTAGTGCGCCCGGTAGGTCTCGGTGAGGTGGTCGACGGTGGTACCCGCCGCCACGTCCTCGGCGCCGTCGCGCTGGTTCGATATGCGGGCCGGCCGCGCTGCGGGCATGGGCGCGATCACCGGCATGCCACCGGCCGGACCGGCCACACGGGGACGGACGGACCGGGCGGGCGGAACGTGCGGGCGCAGCGCCGCGCCCCGTGCCCCTGCGGTGAATTCGAGAACCTCTGCCACGCCAGTTGGACACGTCGACCCCCGCGAGGGTTGTACGTGCCGGGCGTCACGTTCCCGTGTCCGCCGCCGGACCGCCGCCGGGACAGTCCCCCTACCAGCCGCCCGGACCGCCGCCCGGACAGTCCCCCTGCCAGCCGCCCGGGCGGCCGCCCGGGGAGTCTCCCGGGCAGCCGCCCGCCTGACGGTGCGTCATAGGCCGTCATCGTCCGCTCTTCCCCTATGTCCCGTGTGAACGAACGTCCCCACGCCCGTCCTCGGCGTCCCCACGCCGACCCACGCGTCCCCGCGCCCCGAATGGGTGACCGCAAAGACGCTCCCCGCCGCTCGCACGGTTGCGGAGGGCGGGGAGGAAATCCTCTGACGGCACGGGTGCCCGGTACAAGTAGTCCGGACCAACTTCCGGATCACATCTCGTCCACGGATCCTACAAACGAAACCCACGACGGCCAGGGCTTTTCCCCCCACCGATCCAGAGTTGACCGGGAGTCAGGCGAACTCGGCCGCCACCAGCTCCGCGATCTGCGCGGTGTTCAGCGCGGCACCCTTGCGCAGGTTGTCCCCGCAGACGAAGAGTTCGAGCGCGGTCGGGTCGTCCAGGGCCCGGCGCACCCGGCCGACCCAGGTCGGGTCGGTGCCGACCGCGTCGGCGGGTGTGGGGAACTCCCCCGCGGCCGGGTTGTCGAACAGGACGACGCCGGGCGCGGTGGCCAGGATCTCCCGGGCCCCCTCGACGCCGACCTCGCCCTCGAAGCGCGCGTGCACGGTCAGGGAGTGCGTGGTGACGACCGGCACCCGTACGCACGTCACCGCGACCGGGAGGTTCGGCAGCCCGAGGATCTTGCGGGACTCGTCCCGCACCTTCATCTCCTCCGACGACCAGCCGTCCTCCCGCAGCGATCCTGCCCACGGCACGACGTTCAGCGCGACCGGCTCCGGGAACGGCCCGGTGTCGTCGCCGACGGCCCGCCGTACGTCCCCGGGGTGGGTCCCCAGCTCGGTGCCGGCCACCAGCGACAGCTGCCGGCGCAGCGTCTCCACACCGTCCCGCCCGGCCCCGCTGACCGCCTGGTACGACGAGACGACCAGCTCGCGCAGCCCGAACTCGGCGTGCAGCGCGCCCAGCGCCACGATCATGGACAGCGTCGTGCAGTTCGGGTTGGCGACGATCCCGCGCGGCCGCATCCGCACCGCGTGCGGATTGACCTCGGGCACGACGAGCGGCACGTCCGGGTCCATCCGGAACGCGCCCGAGTTGTCGACCACCACCACGCCCTTGGCGGCGGCGACGGGCGCCCACTGCGCGGAGACCTCGTCGGGCACGTCGAACATGGCGACGTCGACCCCGTCGAAGGCCTCCTCGCTCAGCGCGACGACCTCGACCTCCTCCCCGCGCACGGCCAGCTTGCGGCCGGCCGAGCGCGGGGAGGCGATCAGGCGGATGTCGCCCCAGACGTCCGCGTGCTGGGACAGGATCTGGAGCATGACCGAGCCGACGGCACCGGTCGCGCCCACGACGGCGAGCGTGGGCCGGCCCGTGCGGCCGCCGCCCGGGCCGGTGCCTTCCGCGGCGGACATCAGCGCCCGGTGCCCCCGTAGACGACGGCCTCGTCGCGGTCGGAATCGAGCCCGAAGGCGGTGTGCACGGCGCGCACGGCCTCGTTCACGTCGTCCTTGCGGGTGACGACCGAGATACGGATCTCGGAGGTCGAGATGAGCTCGATGTTCACCCCGGCGTCGGAGAGCGCGGTGAAGAAGTCGGCGGTGACGCCCGGGTTGCTCTTCATCCCCGCGCCGACCAGGGAGATCTTGCCGATCTGGTCGTCGTAGCGCAGCGAGTCGAAGCCGATGCCCGGGCGGTTCTTCTCCAGCGCGTCGATGGCCTTGCGGCCCTCGGTCTTGGGTAGCGTGAACGAGATGTCCGTCAGGCCGGTGGAGGCGGCGGACACGTTCTGCACGACCATGTCGATGTTGACCTGGGCGTCGGCGATGGCGCGGAAGATCGCGGCCGCCTCGCCCGGCTTGTCGGGCACGCCGACAACCGTGACCTTGGCCTCGGAGGTGTCGTGCGCGACTCCGGAGATGAGGGCCTGCTCCACGTGCTTTTCCCCTTGCTTGATCGGCTCGCTGCTGACCCACGTGCCCTGCAGTCCGCTGAAGCTGGACCGCACGTGGATCGGGATGTTGTACCGGCGGGCGTACTCCACGCAACGGTGGAGCAGCACCTTGGAGCCGGAGGCAGCGAGCTCCAGCATGTCCTCGAAGGAGATCCAGTCGATCTTCTTCGCCTTCGGCACCACGCGCGGGTCGGCGGTGAACACGCCGTCGACGTCCGTGTAGATCTCGCAGACGTCCGCGTCGAGCGCGGCGGCGAGGGCGACGGCCGTGGTGTCGGAGCCGCCGCGGCCCAGCGTGGTGATGTCCTTGCTGTCCTGGCTGACGCCCTGGAAGCCGGCCACGATGGCGACGTTGCCCTCGTCCACCGAGGTGCGGATGCGCCCCGGCGTGACGTCGATGATCCGGGCCTTGTTGTGGACCGAGTCGGTGATGACTCCGGCCTGGCTGCCGGTGAACGACTGGGCCTCGTGCCCCAGGTTTTTGATCGCCATGGCCAGCAGCGCCATGGAGATACGCTCTCCGGCGGTCAGCAGCATGTCGAGTTCACGTCCGGCAGGAATCGGGGAAACCTGCTCTGCGAGATCGATCAGCTCGTCCGTCGTGTCGCCCATCGCGGAAACGACGGCGACCACCTGGTTGCCGTTCTTCTTCGCTTCCACGATTCGCTTGGCGACGCGCTTGATGCCTTCGGCATCGGCTACGGAGGAGCCTCCGTACTTCTGCACGACAAGGCCCACGTGCGCTCCTCGCTCAATCCGTCTCTTTCCGCACGTACGTATATGTACTGCGGTCGGCTCATTTTACCGAGCGTCCGGATTTCCCCCCTGCGGTATCGCATGGTGAGACCCGGGTACTCGCTCAGGCTGGCTCATGCCCAGGGCGGGGCGGGTCACTCGGGAAAGTGCGGTGTGTCACACGTTCACAAGGCCGTCGGGCCACAACCTCGCCGGTCGGCGGTGAGTCTGATCTTCCGCGGTGCGTGGTGCACCGCGCTCCGGGGAGGATCACCGCCTTGTCACACGCCCGTCCGGTGCGCCGACGGCTCTTCGTCGCCGCCACCGCCGTTCTCGCCGCGACCGTCGGCGTCGTCGGCCTTCCGACCCCGTCGGCCGTGGCCGTCCCGTCGACGGACGGGGTGGTCTCGGCCGACCAGGCCTCGGCCGCCTTCTTCCCGCCGAATCACCAGATCGTGGCGGTCACCGCGTCGGGCTACCTGACCTGGGACCGCACCAAGAACGACCGGGCCTGGGTACGGGCCTCGGACGGCCGGGTGACCGACCTGTCGGAGACCCTGCCCATGCAGGCCACCGGTTACGGCGATCTGGTGGCCGTGCAGCCCCGCCGCGACACCGCGCAGCTGCGTGACCTGGTCACCGGTCGGACGCTCTACGACCTCTTCGTCCAGCCGGCCGCCGGTCTCGAGTACGTGGGTGCCGCCGGCCGGGCGCTCTTCCGCACGGACAGCAGCTCACCCAAGGGCGCCGACCTGTTCCTGCACACCCAGGGCAGCACCCGGACCCCGGTCACCGGCCTCCCCGCCGACGCGACGAACCGCCGGGTCTCGCCCGGCACCTCCACGCACGGCCTGATCACCTACACCAGCGGTGGCAAGAAGTACTGGGGCCTGATCGACCTCGCCACGGCCGCCGTGACGGAGACCGGCCTGCGGGACGAACCGAGCGGCAACGGGGACATCGCCGTTTCCCCCAATTACGTGGCATGGGTCGAGTACCGCCCGGAAGGGCCCCGCATCGCGGTCCGCACCCGCGCCACGGGCGCGGACCAGTACATCGCACTCGTGCCCGGAGCGATCACCCGCGACATCGAGGTGGGCCTCCAGGGCGACCACGTGGTGTACGGCGACCCCGGTGGTCTCACCGACATCTACAAAAGCTCCCTGCACCCGCTGACCGCACGCAACCTGAAGACCGGGGCCACCACCAGGCTGCTGGACCACCTCACGTCCGCCGCGACCTCCCCCGACGGCGTGCTGCACGTGCGCGGCGGCACCGTCGCCGAGGGCGAGGGCGTCTACCGCATCACCACCGACGCCGACGGCACCCCGACCGCGGACCTGATCGCGAGCACCGGCGAACCGACCAAACTCACGCTCGTCGGCCACGACGTCCCCGCCGTGATCCGCCTCGACCGCAACGGCGGCCGGATCAAGCTGCACTGGACGCTGTCGCGGGGCAACGCGGACTTGCAGGTGACACTGCGCCACAAGCGCACCGGGAAGTCCACACAGGCGTTCGTGTACCAGCCGGAGCCGGAGGGCTACACCTTCGAGTGGCTGGGCGATCTCGAATGGTTCTCGACCACGGCGCCCAACGGCGACTACACGTGGGAGATCTCCGCCCTCCCGCGCAACGGCATCGGCCCGACCCTGACCGCGTCCGGCGCCTTCGAGGTCGTCCGCGAGCCCGCGCCGCACGACTACACGGACAACGGCACCCCGGACCTCCTGGCCCGCGACCCGTCGGGCCGCCTGTGGCGCACCGACGCCCACTACAGGACGCTGGACAAGGCACTGACCCGTAGCGGGGACAAGAAACTCGTCGGCGGCGGCTGGAACACCTACGACCGGATCGAGGCGGCCGGCAACCTGGGCGGCGCCGCACACGGCGACCTGGTCGCCCGCGACAAGGCCGGTGTCCTCTGGCTCTACCTGAGCAAGGGCGACGGCACCTTCGCCACCCGCAGCCGCATCGGCGGCGGCTGGGGCGTCTACGACAAGATCACCGCGGGCAGCGACCTCACCGACGACGGCAGGGCCGACCTCCTGGCCACCGACAAGAGTGGCGTCCTGTGGCTCTACAAGGGCACCGGCGACTGGCGCGCCCCCTTCGCCAAGCGCACCCGGGTCGGCGGCGGCTGGGGCGTCTACAACAAGCTGACGGCCACGGGCGACATCGGCGGCGCCGCGACGGGTGACCTCATCGCCCGCGACAAGGCCGGCGTCCTGTGGCTCTACCTCGGCAAGGGCGACGGCACCTTCGCGCCCCGCACCCGGATCGGCGGCGGCTGGAACGCCTACCAGTACATCGTCGGCATCGGCGACGCCGACAACGACGGACACCCCGACCTGTACGCCTACGGCCACGACCAGACGTACTACTACCCCGGCACCGGCAACTGGCGGGCACCCTTCGGCAGCCGGAAGGGCGACACCGTCCTCGACACGTACCCCGATCACACGGCGGTGCTCTGACCGGCAGCGGGCAACCGGCCCGGGGGCGCCATGTCCCGGGTCGGTGTCAGTCCGCCGGCGCCTCCCGCACGCTCACAGCGCGTGTCCCGTCCTCGGCGGAAGGCCGGCCGCCGCGCGCACCTCGGCCGCGCGGCGGGGGACGTCGACAACCTCGTACACCGCGTCGGGGGCGGCCAGGAACGTGTCCGGCACGTACCCGGCGTCCAGCAGACCGGCCTCCTCAGCCGCCACGGCCGCCTCGTACTCGGCGCGGCAGTCGGGGCACATGCCGCCCCTGATCTCCGTCGTCCGCTCGTCCGCGTCGCAGCTCATGCAGGCCATCACGGCGCGGGTCACCCGAGCCCGACGCGGGGCCGCCTTCTGACGGATCTTCGCCTTCTTCGGGGGCATCCTGTTCTCCAGTCGGTTGCGGGCGAGGCCGCCCGGGTTGTTCACGGTCGCGGGAAGGCCGTCGGTCACCGCGCGGGTGATGTCCTGGGGTGTCGCGCCCCGCGTCAGCCATTCCTCGGCCAGGGCGGCGAGGGACCGGCAGTCGGCCTCGGACAGGCGCATGCGGGGTTCCGCTTCGCGGATCGCGGCGAGGGTGAGGTACGGGGCACTCGACTCCGGGTCCGTGCCGGACTCGGGCTGCGGCTCGGGTTCGGGCAGCTCGGGCTCGTCGGTGCGGGCCAGGCCGGGGCGGAGGTCACCGGGCACGATCCGGCCGTTGCGCTGCCGCGCGAACTCCGCCCACCACTCCGCCGACCTGCACGTACGCGACCAGTACGTCCGCGTGACCCACCGCATGGTGTTGTCCTCGACGGTGATGTGTTCCTTGATCCAGCGCAGGTGGCCGGCTTCGGTGATGCGGGTCAGCGACGACCGCGTCGCCTGCTGGCCGTAGCGCGGGTGCTCCGCCGCGAGCACCTTGTGGCCCATCGCGTGGCCGTCGTCGAGGTGGTCGATGAAGACGGCGATCTCGGCATCACGCGGGGACAGATGTGCGAAGTCCGGGTCGGCGTGCGGGTCTTCGTCGCCCGCGAGGCGTTTTCCGTAGCCCGGATTGGCCATCGGGTGGGACGGGGAGGGGAGGGCGGGACTAGGCTTGGTTGAAGCCACCATCGGAGCTGGTTCCTTCGATGCGTCGGTCAGGTCCCGGATTGGTGTTGGCGCACCGCCGGGGCCGACCTTTGTGGTCGTTTGCCGCGAACCTAGGGCGGCTTCACGCACCGGCGCAAGCCGATCACGGAACGTCACCCTATCGAGGTACGACGCATCAACTCGCGTTCAGACTTGGTTGGTTGGGTATTTCAACCAGACCAGAAAACCAAGGGAAGAGCTCGGGTCCCGGGGCTCAAGCTCCGGGCCGAACTGCGGCGATGAACGCCGCCCAGGCAGGGGCCGAGACCTGGAACTCGGGGCCCGTGGGGGCGGACTTGGAGTCTCGGACGTGTATCGCGCCGCAGCGCGCGACCTCGACGCAGTTGCCACCTTCGTTGTCGCTGTAGCTCGACTTGAACCACTTCAACTGGTCGCTCACTGCTGACTCACCATCCGCTCGATGAAACGGGCTGACTCATCGGGATCGAGCGCCCGCGTGCGGATCATGCTTAGCCGCTCGGTCACGCGGCTGACAACACCTGGTTCGGCCGAAAGCTCACTGGCGAACGCGCCCTCCATAAAGGCGAATCGTTCGTGATCCTGCCCCTCCACGAGCACCATGGGACCCATCAGCGCATCGCTGAACGCCTGCCCGAAGGGAAGCACCTGCAACACGACGTTGCGCAGCCGGGACACCTCCAACAGGCGTTGCAGTTGCGCCTCGTCCACCAACGGGCTGCGCAGCACCGCCTCGTAGAGAACGAAGCTCAATCCCACCGGCGGCTTTGGTTCGGTGAGGATCGCCTGTCGCTCCATTCGGGCGGCGACTCGCTCCCCCACCGTCTCCTCGTCCAGAGGTGGGATGCGGTTGTCGATGAGTGCCTGCGCGTAAGTCCGGGTCTGCAACAACCCGGGGACGAGCGCGACTTCGTACGTCCACAGACTCGTCGCCTCGCGCTCCCGCTCGATGAAGTCCACCGCACGCGCCGAGTACCGTTCCCTGCGCACGTACTCCTTCGCCGCGCTCAGCATGCCCTGTGCGCCGCACAGTTCGTCCGCGATGTCCAAGAGCCTTGGGGACGGCATCCGTACGCCGCGTTCCATGGACGAGATGGTCTCGGGGGCGTAGTTGGCGGCGGTGGCCAGGGCCTCGCGGCTGACGTTGGCCAGGGTGCGCCAGCGTTTGATCTGGTTGCCGCTGTAGCACCAGGCCGCAGGTGGCTGGGAGTTGTTGTTCGGGTTCGGCACAGCGCCCACCTCCGACTGCTCGTGGCTACCGAGCGTAGGCGATCGGGGTGGTGTGCGTGACCTACTTCACCGGACGCAGCCCCAGCGGTCCCGCGATCTCCCGGACCATGACGCGCCCGGCCTCCGACTCCAGGGTCTCGTCGCCCAGCTCCTGGTCGGTGTCGAGGCCGTCCAGCTCCTCCAGGGGCTGGTTCAGGCGGACGTGGGCGACGACCGACTGGAGGGCGCGCAGGGTGGCGGAGGCGGTGGAGCCCCAGTTGGAGAAGTAGGAGAACTGCCACCACCACAGGGCCTCCGTGGTGCGGCCGGCCTTGTAGTGGACCATGCCGTGGCGCAGGTCGGTGATGACGTCGGTGAGGTCGTCGGAGATACGGGCCGGGACCGGGGCACGGCGCGGCTCGTAGGGGTCGAAGACCTCGGAGTAGACGTCGATCGGGTCGAGGATGCGGGCCAGGTTCTCGCGGAGCTGGTCCACGTCCTGCTCCGGGCCCGGGTCGGGCTCGTAGCGCTCGTCGGGGACGATGTCCTCGTGGGCGCCCAGGCGGCCCCCGGCCAGCATCAGCTGGGAGACCTCCAGAAGGAGGAAGGGGACGGCGGAGTCCGGCTCGTCGCCCTTCGCCACCTCGGTGACGGCCACCAGGAAGCTCTCGATCTGGTCGGCGATCTGGACCGCGAAGTCGTCCGGGTTCTGGTCGGTCGCGTGCAGCGTGGCGTCAGACATCTAGGAGTCGTCTCCCCTCGAAGGCGCGGCCGAGGGTCACCTCGTCCGCGTACTCCAGGTCGCCACCCACTGGGAGGCCGCTGGCCAGGCGGGTGACCTTGAGGCCCATGGGCTTGATCATGCGGGCGAGGTACGTGGCCGTGGCCTCGCCCTCCAGATTCGGGTCCGTGGCCAGAATCAGCTCCGTGACCGTGCCGTCCGCCAGACGGGCCAGCAGCTCACGGATGCGCAGGTCGTCGGGGCCGACCCCGTCGATCGGGCTGATCGCGCCGCCGAGCACGTGGTAGCGCCCGCGGAACTCGCGGGTGCGCTCGATGGCGACGACGTCCTTCGGCTCCTCCACCACGCAGATGACGGACGGGTCTCGCCGGGTGTCGCGGCAGATGTTGCACTGCTCCTCCTGCGCGACGTTTCCGCAGGTCGCACAGAAGCGGACCTTGGCCTTCACTTCCATGAGGGCCTGGGCGAGCCGCCGTACGTCGGTCGGCTCGGCCTGCAGGACGTGGAAGGCGATCCGCTGCGCGCTCTTGGGACCGACGCCGGGCAGCCGCCCGAGTTCGTCGATGAGGTCCTGGACCACGCCTTCGTACAACGGACTGCCGTCCTTCCTGAGGTTCGTGCACTACGTACGGTAGATGGCTCCGGCCGGTTGGAGAAAGGCGAACCGGAGAGACGGCTCAGAACGGCAGGCCGGGGATGCCGGTGCCGCCACCGCCCAGCCCCTGGGCGAGCGGGCCGAGCTTCTGCTGCTGGAGGTTCTGCGCGTTCTCGTTGGCCGCCTGGACGGCCGCGACGACCAGGTCGGCGAGGGTCTCGGTGTCCTCCGGGTCCACCGCCTTCGGGTCGATCTTCAGGCCGCGCAGCTCGCCGGAGCCGGTGACCGTGGCCTTCACCAGGCCGCCGCCCGCCTGGCCGTCGACCTCGGTCTGCGCCAGTTCCTCCTGGGCCTTCGCCAGGTCCTGCTGCATCTTCTGGGCCTGCTGGAGCAGCTGCTGCATGTTGGGCTGGCCACCACCGGGGATCACGTTCAGCTCCCATCAAGTCCGGTCACGACGGTTTTGCCGTTCGGCACGAGCCTACGTGGTCCGGGCGGCCCTCGCCCCAGCACTCTTTCGAGTGATGCCGTCGTCGCCCTATACCTGATCACCGCCCTCTTCCGGGCGGAAAAGCGGCGGAACCCGGCTCTTCGCCACCCATTGGGCGGTAGGAAGGGTTCCGGCGCGGCGTTCCGGCGCAGGATTCCGGCGCACGAGTCCTCGCGGACGGCAAGCGGTACGGCGAGCAGTGGCGAGCAGTAGGGAGTGCCGGGTGGGTCAGCCGGAGATGCAGCCCGAGGGGCCGCCGCAGTACGGGCGGGACGGCGAGAGGACGGCCGGACCGCTGCCGGGCGACCTGACCGGGCGGGCGTTTCCCCTCGGGGACTGGGCACTGCCCGCCGAGCGGCTGGACGAGCTGTACCGGTGGGTGGAGCAGGGCGCGCTGGACACGGCGGCCTGGTACCTCGCGGACCGGGTGTGGAAGCGGCGCGGCGCCGTGCTGCTGCGGTGCGGGGCCGCGGTGGGTGCGGTCGCCGGGGCGGCCCTGCCGCTGCTCGACCTGTTCGGCGTGGTGGGCGGCGGGGTCGCGGGCTGGGGATACCTGGCGCTGCTGTGGGCGGTGGCGTGCGTGGCGGGCGACCGGTACTTCGGGGTCACGTCCGGGTGGATGCGGGACGTGGCCACGGCACAGGCGGTGCAGCGCCGGCTCCAGGCGCTCCAGTTCGACTGGGCGTCGGAGAGCGTACGGGAGGTACTGGGACCGGCCGAGGGGACGGCGAGCGAGGCCGCGGAGCGGTGCCTGCTGGTGCTGCGGCGGTTCTCGGAGGACGTGACGGAGCTGGTGCGGGCGGAGACGTCGGACTGGATGATGAGCTTCCGTCCGGGTCCGGCGCCCCTGGGACCGCACGCCGCCGCGGTGGCGGACGGGCCGCGTCCGGAGGGCGGGGGCGCGGGGGTCACCGGGCGGTTCGCCGTCCCCCCGCAGAACGGCACCCGTCCGAACATGCCCCGCCAGCGCCCGCCGGAGCCCCGGTGACCGTCGGCGACGGGTGCTGCGGCTTCGCTCACTGGCGGGTGTAGACCAGGGACTCGCCCGTGTCGTCGTTGGTGCGCTGCAGGCTGCCGTCCGGCAGCAGGGTGACCGTGGTGGACCCGCCCGGGGCACAGTTGGTGGCCGGACCGGTCCTGACCTGGGACGGGCCGAGCCGCAGCGGGCCGTCCGCACTCGGTTCGGCGGCGAGGGGCGCGTCGAACACGCAGTGGTAGCTGCCGGTGTCCGTCGGACCGTCCGCCACGAGGGTCATCACCGTGTCGCCGACCTCGCCCTGCGCGATGGTCAGGCTCCGGGGGTGGGTGCCGGAGGCGTTGTCGATGGCGGTCGTCCAGTCGCCCACGTACGCGGTCGGCACCGCGCCCTCGTCGGCGGCCGGAGCGGTCGAGCCCGTCGAGGGCGGCCGGCCCGCCGGGTCGGACGTGCCGGGGTCCTGCGGGGCACCGGTGGACCGGGTGGGCGTCGGATCGCCGCCCGCGGTGCCGTCGCCGTCCCCGCGCATCAGGGCGTAGACCGTGCCGCCCGCGCCCAGCGCGACGACCAGGGCGACGACGACCAGCAGCGCGGTGGAGCGGGCGCTGCGGAGCGGCTCGGGCGGGGCGTTGTACGGAAAGCCGTACGGGAGCGGGGGCCCCTGGGGCGGGGTCGGGCCGAGGCCGCCGCCGTACGGCTGCTGGTGTCCGGGGTGCTGGTACCCGGCCTGCGCCGAGGGCCAGGCCGGGTCCTGGGCATGGCCGTATCCCGGGGCGGACGGATGGGAGTGGGCGTGAGTGGCGGGCGGGGGCGTCGGCGGTCCCTGGCCGGCGACGAGGGTGGGCAGATGGTTCAGCGGGGTGCCACTGCCCGGCTCGCGCGGGGGCGGCGGCCCACCTGGCGAGCCGTCTCCCGGGGCCACGGCGGCGTCACCGGCACCCGTGCCCCCGGCTACGGCAGTACCGGACGCCGGACCGCCGGGTACTCCGGACGCCGGGCCGCCGGGCGCACCGCCGGGCCCCGCACCCCCAGGCGCCGGGCCACCAGCCCCCGCAGCACCGGACGCTCCGCCACCGGCGCTCGCGACGCCCGCATCGCCAGGCGCCGCACCGGCCGATGCCGCACCAGCGACCCCCGCGTGGCCCCGCACCCCGCCGCCGGGGCCCGGTGCGGCGGTCCCGGGCGCGCCCGGGGACCCCGGGACCCCTGGGGACTCGGGGTTCTCCGTGTCCAGAAGGCGTACCGCGTGGCGGCCGAGCTGGGCCACCAGGGCGCTGGGCAGCCACGGGTCGCGGGAGCGGCCGCCGGTGACCGTGTCCTGTGCGCCCGTGCGCTCCAGGACCTCGGCGAGACCGGGCCGCGCGGCGGGGTCCTTCTTCAGGCAGTCGCGTACGAGGTCGGCGATGCCTTCGGGCACGCCCTCCAGGTCGGGCTCCTCCTGCGCGATGCGGAACATCAGCGCGTGCACGCCGCTGTTCGCACTGCCGAAGGGCAGGTTCCCCGTGGCCGCGTAGGCCAGGACGGAGCCGAGACAGAAGACGTCGCACGCGGGCGTGACGCGGTCGCCGCGCACCTGCTCGGGCGCCATGAAGCCGGGCGAGCCGACGAGCGCGCCGGTACGGGTGACGCCGCCGTCGGTCACCGTCTCCAGGGCGCGGGCGATGCCGAAGTCGATGACCCGGGGGCCGTCGATGGTGACCAGGACGTTGGACGGCTTGAGGTCGCGGTGGACGATCCCGGCGGCGTGGATGTCCTGGAGCGCGTGTGCCAGACCGGCGCCCAGCGTGCGCACCGAGCGTTCCGGCAGCGCACCGTGGTCGTGCCCCACGACCTGCTGGAGGCTGGGCCCCGCGACGTACCCGGTGGCGACCCAGGGCACCGCGGCCTCGGTGTCCGCGTCGAGTACGGGCGCCGTCCAGTGCCCGCCGACCCGGCGCGCGGACTCGACCTCCTGCCGGAACCGCTCCCGGAACTCCTCCAGCGCGGCCAGCTCCTCGCGCACCAGCTTCACGGCGACGGTGCGCCCGCGGTCCGAGCGGGCCAGGTAGACGTGCCCCATGCCGCCCGCGCCCAGCCTCCCCAGCAGCCGGTAGGCCCCGATGTGCTGTGGGTCCCCGCCCCCCAGTTTCCGCATGCCGCGCCGCCTTCCCCCCGCACATGAACAACAGGGCGAGGATAGTGCGGAGGCGGTCGCGCGGACCGCGGGCGTTGTCCACGGTTCCGTAACAGGAGCGGCCCCGTCGACAACCTGTCGTGGAAAGCCTCCGACCGCAGACAGGACGCCGATTCCGTTTCCGCATCGCGGACATCTACCCTCGGCCGCATGACCCCTGAGCCCTCCCCCCAGGCCGGCGCCGCCGTGAAGGCCGCGGACCGCGCGCACGTCTTCCACTCCTGGTCAGCGCAAGAGCTGATCGACCCGCTCGCCGTCGCCGGCGCCGAGGGGTCGTACTTCTGGGACTACGAAGGCAAGCGCTACCTCGACTTCTCCAGCGGGCTCGTCTACACCAACATCGGCTACCAGCACCCCAAGGTCGTCGCCGCGATCCAGGAGCAGGCGGCGCGGATGACGACGTTCGCGCCCGCGTTCGCCGTCGAGGCGCGCTCGGAGGCGGCCCGGCTCATCGCCGAGCGCACACCCGGCGACCTGGACAAGATCTTCTTCACCAACGGCGGCGCCGACGCCGTCGAGCACGCCCTGCGCATGGCCCGGCTGCACACGGGCCGCCCCAAGGTGCTCTCCGCCTACCGCTCGTACCACGGCGGCACCCAGCAGGCGGTCAACGTCACCGGTGACCCGCGCCGCTGGGCCTCCGACAGCGGCACGGCCGGGGTCGTGCACTTCTGGGCGCCGTTCCCGTACCGCTCGCGCTTCTACGCCGAGACCGAGGAGCAGGAGTGCGCGCGGGCGCTCGAGCACCTGGAGACGACGATCGCCTTCGAGGGTCCGGGGACGATCGCCGCGATCATCCTGGAGACGATCCCGGGCACCGCGGGGATCATGATGCCGCCGGCCGGCTACCTGGCCGGGGTGCGCGAGATCTGCGACAAGTACGGCATCGTCTTCGTGCTCGACGAGGTCATGGCCGGTTTCGGACGCACCGGCACCTGGTTCGCGGCCGGTCTGTACGACGTCGTGCCCGACCTGATGACCTTCGCCAAGGGCGTGAACTCGGGCTACGTGCCCCTCGGCGGCGTCGCGATCTCCGGCGAGATCGCCGCGACCTTCGCCGAGCGGCCCTACCCGGGCGGACTGACCTACTCCGGACACCCGCTGGCCTGCGCCGCGGCCGTGGCCACGATCAACGTCATGGCGGAGGAGGGCGTCGTCGAGCACGCCGCACGGCTCGGCGCCGAGGTCGTCGAACCGGCGCTGCGGGAGCTGGCCGAGCGCCACCCGAGCGTGGGCGAGGTGCGCGGCACCGGCATGTTCTGGGCGCTGGAGCTGGTGAAGGACCGGGAGACCCGGGAGCCGCTGGTGCCGTACAACGCGACCGGGCAGACGGCCGCGCCCATGTCGGCGTTCGCCGCCTCCGCCAAGGCCCACGGTCTGTGGCCGTTCGTGAACATGAACCGCACCCACGTGGTCCCGCCGTGCAACATCACCGAGGCGGAGCTGAAGGAGGGCCTCGCGGCGCTGGACACGGCACTGTCCGTGGCGGACGAGTACACCCGGTAGGCAGAGCGGGGCGGGAGCCCCGAGCGCGTAGGGTTGCGTGCTCGTACGCGGTACACATGTGCCAAGCGGTAGACACGTGTACGAGCACGCCCCCGGGCGGCGCCCTCCGGCGACGCCCCGAACGCGACGAGGAGACGCCCGATCATGCCCGGCCCCAGCGGTACCGGTGCCGTCACGCGCAGCACCCTGCGGCAGCAGATCGCCGACGCGCTCCGCGACGAGGTGCTGGCCGGCCGGCTCCAGCCGGGGCAGGAGTTCACCGTCAAGGAGATAGCCGAGCAGTACGGGGTGTCCGCGACGCCGGTGCGCGAGGCCCTGGTCGACCTGTCGGCGCAGGGGCTCCTGGACGCCGACCACCACCGAGGCTTCCGGGTCCACGAGTACTCGGTCGACGACTTCCGGGGCATGATCGAGGCCCGCAGTATGGTGACCGACGGGATGTTCCTCGCCCTCGCCGCGGACCTGCCGGAGCCCGGCGACCCGCGCATCGCCGCCGCCCTCGCCGGGGTCCGGCGGCGCGGCGAGGAGGCCCAGCGCGCCGCCGCGGCCGGGGACCTGACCGTCCTGATCGGCTACGACCTGCGCTACTGGCGCGAACTGGCCGCCCTCTTCGGCAACCCCTACCTCTCCGACTTCCTGCACCGGCTGCGCGTGCAGAGCTGGGTGTGCACGGTGCAGCACCTGCGCCGGCTCAGCGACCTGCGCGGCACGCTGTGGTCCGGGCACACCGAACTGGTCGACGCCCTCGCCCGCCGCGACGTTCCGGGCGCCCGCGCGCTCGTCGACGCGTACAACACCCACTCGCTCACCCTCATCGAGCAGCTCACCGGGGACTTCGCCGAAGGCCTCACCGAGGGCCTCGCCGACGGATGACCGACGCCGGACGTGTCGTGGTCCGGCCCCAGATGGGTATGGGACCTGCACGCACCGCGCACCGGCGCACACCCGCGCTCACCGACTACGCTTCCCTGACCACCGTCCTGTGTGAGGAGCCCTCTTTTGGCCTGTGACCTGTGGCTGGTACCGCTCGTCGACGTCTTGTGCCACACGCCGGACAACCCGTTCGCCGAGGAACTCGCGCAATACGACAAGGTGCTGGCCGAGGCCGGGCTGCCGCCGGTGCCGGTGTACCAGTACATGCCGGGCCTGTCCGGCGAGGTCGCGCCGGTGGCCGGCTTCGACTACGACGCGCTGCACTTCCTGCGCCGGGCGTACCTCCTCCAGGTGTGCGGTCTGCCGGTGACCCCGGTGGACGAACTCGGCGGGGACTACGAGCAGTTGCTGGAGATGTTCGAGTCGACGGCGCAGCAGTCCCACCTGGTGTGGCACTACGACCACGCGGGCGCCTACGTCCCGGTCGACTTCCCGCACCCGCTCGCCGACGACGAACTCCTGGCGGGCGGCGGCCCCCTGGGCTCCTCGCACACCCTGCTGCGGGAACTGGAGGCCGTCGCCCCGGCCCTCGGCATCGACCCGGCCAACCCCCCGGCCCCGCCGCAACCGCCGCTCGGCCCGACGGAGCTGGAGGAACCGGCGGTGCCCGCGCCGTACGACGCCAGCCCGTTCGCCCGGGAGCGCCACGTCTGGCTTGGCCTGCACGCGGCGGCGACGCGGAGCCTGGCGCAGGGGTCGATGATCGTCTTCAGCTGACCCGGCGCCGGTCAGCCGAGCTGGGACAGGCCCTTGCGCAGATCGTCCGCGTTCATGATCGGGGAGACCTCGACCTCGGCGTTCAGCTCGGTGAAGAACGGCTCCCCGGTCGGCGGCAGCTCCGAGCTGTCCTGCATGTCGAGGACCAGCAGGGCCGTCCGCCGGCCGCCGAGGGGCCCGAAGTAGGCGGCCTCCGGCTTGAGCTGGTCGAGCGTCCGGCTGATCACCTCGGGCAGCTTCCCGCTGCGGATCGCCTCGTTCGCCTTCTCCGTGTCCAGCGTCGCCTTGAGCAGCACGCGCATCGCACTCACCTTCTTCTGCCGACGCGACGTGTACGCCTTCAGCCTATGCCCGTGATGTCCAGTTCGTTCAGGCGAGCGGGTTCGGCGATCACGTCGATGCCGGTGATGCGGCCGTCGGCGGCGAAGGCGAAGCGGAGGACGACGCGCAGCCTGCCGTGCTCGGACATCGCCAGGCCGACCCGGCCGTCCACGAGGACCGCGCCGGTGAACCGGGCGCGTGCCATCGAGGCCATCGCGCCCCTGGCCACCGGCTCCACGCCGCGGACGGCGAAGGGCTCGGGCGTCGGGACGACCGCCGCGTCGGCGTGCAGCACGACGTCCGGGTGGAGCAGGGCCACCAGCGCGTCGAAGTCCCCGCCGCGGGTGGCCGCCAGGTAGGCGTCGACCGCGCGGCGCCTGCGGGACAGGTCCGCGGCGGGCGCGGGGACGCCCCGGACCCGGCGGCGGGCGCGGCTGGCCAACTGGCGGGTGGCGGCGGGGCTCTTGTCGAGCATGGCGGCGATGTCGTCGAAGGGCACGTCGAACATGTCGTGCAGGACGAACGCGAGCCGCTCGGCGGGCCCGAGGGTGTCCAGCACGATCAGCAGCGCGATCCCGACCTCCTCGGCGAGCTGCGCCTCCTCGGCCGGGTCCGCACCGGTACCGGCCACGCGTGTACGGGCCCCGTCGTCCAGCGGCTCCTCGCGGCGGGTGTCGCGGGTACGCAGCAGGTTGAGGCAGACCCGCGCCACGACCGTGGTGAGCCAGCCCGAGGGGTTGTCCACCCCGGAGGTGTCCGCCCGGTCGGCCCGCAGCCAGGCCTCCTGAAGGGCGTCGTCCGCCTCGCTGAGCGAACCGAGGATCCGGTACGCGACCGCCCGCAGCCGGGGCCGGTCCAGCTCGAACTGCCGGGCCATGTCGTCGGGTCTTCCGGGCACCGTACGGGTTCCTTCCGCGTCCACCGGCCCTCCGGGGGCGGGTCCCCCAGTCAACCACCCGGCGTACGCGCCTGCGCAAGGGCCCGTCACCCCACCAGGATGATCCCCGGCGGCCACAGCACCCCGGCGGCCAGCAGCAGCGCCGGTCCCAGGTGGACGGGGCACACCCGCAGCGGCGCCCGCAGGTGCCGGGCGACCTCGAAGCGGACCGGGTCGCCGCAGTCGTCGATGCCGTTGTCGCCGCCGTACGGGCCCTGGCAGACGGCGGCGCGGTCACGGTCGGTCATGCCCCCGATCCGACACCACCGAGCCCGGCGGCGCCCGGCCAAGGGGGCCGAACGAAGGGCTACAGGGCGGTGGCGGCGTCGTCCAGGCCGATGCACTGGCGTTCCTGCGGGATCCACTTCACGGCGGGATCCAGGGTGGCGAGGATGCCGCCGACCTCCTCGCGGGGACCGGAGTACGTGAACTCCACGGCCGGTGAGCGGCCGTACGTCCGCAGGACGCTCACGCCGTCCCGCTTGAGCCGGGCCTCGTCCAGGACCCAGTCGACGCCGTCGGCGGTGACGCAGAGGTTGACGTTGGGCTGCAGTTCCTCGGCGCCGCAGCGGAACACCGCCTTCTGGCCGCCCCAGGACGCCACCCCGTCCCCGAGGGCCCAGTCGCGCGAGGCACCGGGTATGTCGTCCGGGAGGCGGGAGATCACCTTGTCGCACTTGGGGTCGTCGGCGTGCGGGGCGGCGGAGACGCGGTGGCCGTCGACGTAGAAGGCACCGCCGGTCACGACGACGACCGCCGCGGTCAGCCAGATCCACGTCCGGGTGGTGGGCTTCCGCATGTTCCGCTCGCTCCGTGCTGTCCGTGCCGTTCGTGCCGTTCGTCCGCCGGGAGGGCGGCTCCGGCCAGCGTATCCGCCGTCCCGACGGCGACGGCCGGGGCCCCGGTGCGGGGTCCCGGCCGCCGGTGTGTGCCCGCGGGGCCTAGAGGAACGAGTTGATCTCGATCGTCTCGTCCCGGCCCGGGCCGACGCCGATCGCGGAGATCGGGGCGCCGGACATCTCCTCCAGCGCCTTGACGTACGCCTGGGCGTTCTTCGGCAGGTCGGAGAAGGACTTCGCCTTGGTGATGTCCTCGCTCCAGCCGGGCAGGGTCTCGTAGACCGGCTTCGCGTGGTGGAAGTCGGACTGCGAGTACGGCAGTTCCTCGACGCGCTTGCCGTCGATCTCGTAGGCCACGCAGACCGGGATCTGCTCCCAGCCGGTGAGGACGTCGAGCTTGGTGAGGAAGAAGTCGGTGAGGCCGTTGACGCGGGTGGCGTAGCGGGCGATCACCGCGTCGAACCAGCCGCAGCGCCGGTCGCGGCCGGTGGTGACGCCGCGCTCGCCGCCGATGCGGCGCAGGGCCTCGCCGTCCTCGTCGAACAGCTCGGTCGGGAAGGGACCGGCGCCCACGCGGGTCGTGTACGCCTTGAGGATGCCGATGACCCGGCTGATCTTCGTCGGGCCCACGCCGGCGCCGGTGCAGGCGCCGCCCGCGGTCGGGTTCGACGAGGTGACGAAGGGGTACGTGCCGTGGTCGATGTCCAGGAGCGTGCCCTGGCCGCCCTCGAAGAGGACCACCTTGTCGTCGTCGAGGGCCTGGTTGAGGACCAGGACGGTGTCGGCGACGTACGGGGCGAGCTTGTCGGCGTAGCCCAGCAGCTCCTCGACGACCTGGCCGGTGGCGATGGCGCGGCGGTTGTAGAGCTTGGTGAGCATCTGGTTCTTGACGTCGAGCGCCGCCTCGACCTTCTGGGTGAGGATCGACTCGTCGTAGAGGTCCTGGACCCGGATGCCCACGCGGTTGATCTTGTCGGCGTAGGTCGGGCCGATGCCGCGGCCGGTGGTGCCGATCTTGCGCTTGCCGAGGAAGCGTTCCGTCACCTTGTCGACGGTGACGTTGTACGGCGTGATGATGTGAGCGTTGCCGCTGATCAGGAGCTTGGACGTGTCGACGCCGCGCTCGTTCAGCCCGCTCAGCTCGGAGAACAGGACCGACGGGTCGACGACGACGCCGTTGCCGATGACCGGCGTGCAGCCGGGGGAGAGAATCCCGGAAGGGAGCAGGTGGAGGGCGTACTTCTGGTCGCCCACGACTACCGTGTGGCCGGCGTTGTTGCCGCCCTGGTAGCGCACCACGTAGTCGACGGAACCACCGAGCAGGTCCGTCGCCTTTCCCTTGCCTTCGTCACCCCACTGAGCACCGAGCAGCACAAGTGCGGGCACGCGCGTACACCCCTTCCGGGCGGGGCATGTCCATGGTCGAGGGCGTATGCGACGGGTTTCCGCCACGTACACCGCGACCGTCGTTGGCCGCCAACCGTCGGACCGGGTGCCCCGGAATAGACGAAGCCCCTGGCGCAACAGCGCAAGGGGCTCTTGCACAAAGATGCTACCCGAGGAAGTGAGGCATGGCCGAGGTGGCGACTTCCGCGAGCTCTTCCGCGAACTCTTCCGCGAGGCCCGATCAGCTTCTGGTGGTCGTCGATCCGGCCGCCCGCCGGCTGGACGGGGAATCCGTCCGGATCGCGAAAGACGTGCTCAGCGCGGGTGTTTCGCACACGAAGGTGTGTCTGCCGGACGGCCCGGAGGAGTTCGCGCGGGCGCTCGGGCGGCGTGGCTCGCGGCGCCCGGTGGTGATCGGCGACGACAGCGCCCTGCTGCGGGCCGTGGCCCTGCTGCACCGGCGGCGGGAGCTGGCGGGGTGTGCGCTGTCGGTGGTGCCCGTGGGCCCCGCGCTCGCTCTCGCCCGGTCCCTGGGGCTGCCGACGGGGGCGGTGGCGGCGGCGCGGGCCGTCCTCGACGGGGCGGAACGGCGCCTGGACCTGCTCGTCGACGACAGCGACGGGGTGGTGCTGGGGTCGGTGGGGATTCCTCCGGGCCCGGTCCCCGCCCCGGAGCGGGAGGACGGGGACCCCGGCGCGGGACCGCTCCGCCCGTGGCTGCGGACCTGTCAGTCGCTCGTACGGACGCTGGCGTCCTCGCGTCCGGCCCGCACCGCCGTGGCGCCGGGGATGGCGGGTTCGGCCCGGCTGCGGGTGGAGGTGGACGGGGTGACGCTGGTGGACCTGGACCAGCCGGTGGAGGCGCTGACGGTGATGCCGGGCGGCGGAGGGGTGGCCGTGGTGGAGGCGCGGCCGCTGTCGGTGGGCGCGCAGGCCGCGCCGCTGACGGCGAGCGGACGGACGGTGACCGTGTCGGGGGCGCACTTCCGGTACCGGGCCGACGCGGCGGTGTGCGGACCGGTGGGGACGCGGACGTGGGTGGCGCGGGAGGGGGCGTGGGGGCTGACGCTGCCGGCGGGGTAGGGCGCCGACGGGCGGAAACGGCGTGCGCGGGCCCGGGGCGGACGCCTACGCTCCCCGTCGGACCTGATCAGGGGGGCGCGTGAGCCAGTACTTCGACGTGGGCGACGAGACGCTGTGGAATCCGTCCAACGGGGCGGCGCGGCTGTTCCTGCGACACGTGGCCGTGTACGAGGTCGAGCTGGGCACCCCGTCGGGCGTCAGCGAGATGATCAACGACGAGTGCCAGATCGATACCGGCGCCTACGAGAGGTTCGTGAACGCCCTGGTGGAGTGGCACCACGGCACCCGGCACCGGATCATCCACACCCTCGCCCGCGGCTTCGTCGTCACGGCCCTGGCCCTCGCGAACCGGGCGGGGGCCGAGGTGCGCTTCCCGGACGCCGGCGCGGACGGCGGACTGGAGGGGCGCGCCGACGTGCAGGTGCCGGCACCCGCTCACCGGCACTCGGAGTGGGAGGAACACCTGCGCGAGCAGGCCGCGGCCGTCGAACGCGCCATGCCCCGTTAGGGCCTGTCCGGCGGATCAGGTCGCAGGACAGGCACGGCACCTCGTCGACGCCGGTGAGCGGGGTCTGGTGCGTGCAGCCGCAAGGCGGAGGAGGGCGTCGACGCGGAGCGTCGGCAACCGACGACAACGCCGCGGACGCGCGTGCCATGCCCCGCGTCCGGGGCATGATCCGCCGGACAGGCCCTGAGCCGCCCCGCCGTCAGCCGGCGCCGAAGGTCTTCTCCCGGTGCACCCGCCAGCGTTCCATCATCGCCGCGATCTCCCCGTCCACGAACTCGAAGAAGGCGAGCGTCTCGGCCATGCGCCGGCCCGCCGGGGTGTCGGGGCCGAGGCTGGCGACGCCCTCGCGCAGGGCGCTCTCCCAGCGCTTGAGCACGGCCTCGCGGTTGGTGAGCGCCTCGTACCACTGGTTGCTGTGCACCCGGTAGCGCTCCCGGCGCGAGCCCGGTTCGCGTTCGCGCGCGACCATGTGCTGCTGGGAGAGGTAGCGCACGGCGCCGGAGACGGCGGCCGGGCTGACCCGAAGGCTCTCGCCGAGCTCCGCGGAGGTCAGTGAGCCCGAGTCGGAGGCCAGCAGGGCGGCGAAGACCCGGGCCGGCATGCGCTGCATCCCGGCCTCGACGAGCTGGGCCGCGAAGCCCTCCACGAACTTGGACACCGCCTCGGGGTCGCGCCCCGCCTCCGCTGGTTCCGTCGTCATCCGTCGATCATCCCTCACCCGGCGCGGCCCCTCATCCTGACGGTTTCTTAACTTCACAAGTTTCTGAAAGTAGCGTACGTTCCGAATCATGACGAAGGCAATCAGCGTCTCCGGACTGCACAAGGCGTTCGGACGCACGCACGCGCTGGACGGCCTCGACCTGGAGGTCGGGACCGGCGAGGTCCACGGGTTCCTCGGGCCCAACGGAGCCGGCAAGTCCACCACCATCCGGGTCCTGCTCGGCCTGCTGCGCGCCGACTCGGGCGCCGCCCGGGTGCTCGGCCGCGACCCGTGGGCGGACGCGGTGGAGGTGCACCGGCGGATCGCGTACGTCCCCGGCGACGTGACGCTGTGGCGCAACCTCTCCGGCGGCGAGGTCATCGACCTCTTCGGCCGCCTGCGCGGCGGACTGGACACCCGGCGCCGCGCCGAACTGGTCGAACGCTTCGAACTCGACCCGACCAAGAAGGGCCGCACCTACTCCAAGGGCAACCGCCAGAAGGTGGCCCTGGTGGCCGCCTTCGCCTCCGACGTCGACCTGCTGATCCTCGACGAACCCACCTCCGGGCTCGACCCGCTGATGGAGGAGGTCTTCCGGCGCTGCGTGGAGGAGGAGCGCGAGCGCGGCCGGACGGTGCTGCTCTCCTCCCACATCCTCAGCGAGGTCGAGGAGCTGTGCGACCGGGTCAGCATCATCCGCAAGGGGCGCACCGTCGAGAGCGGGTCGCTCACCGACCTGCGCCACCTGACCCGGACCAGCGTCACCGCCGAACTCGCGGGCGCCCCGAACGGGCTCGCCCGCCTGCCGGGCGTCCACGGCCTCGACGTCCGGGGGCACCGCGTCCGGCTCCAGGTCGACACCGACAAGCTGAACGCCGTCCTGAGGTCGCTGAGCGAGACCGGCGTGCGGTCGCTGACGTCGACGCCGCCGACGCTGGAGGAGCTGTTCCTGCGGCACTACCAGGCCGACGGCACGGAGTCCGGGGCGGAGGCGACGGCACGATGACCGCCACCGCCGACGCCACCGCCCCTGCCTTCGCGGCCCGCACCGGCGGCTCGCGCCGACTGGCCGGCACCGGCACGCTGCTCCGCTTCGCGCTGCGCCGCGACCGCGTACTGATCCCCGTGTGGGTCGGGGTGAACGCGCTCATGGTGCTGTCCATGCCGGGCACCCTTGAGAGCCTGTACGGCACCGCCGCCGAACGCGCCGACCTGATGCGGCAGATGGAGACCAACTCCTCGCTGCGGGCGCTGGTCGGCCCCGTCTTCGACGACAGCCTCGGCGCGCTCACCGCCTGGCGCGTCGGCCTGTACGCCGGTGCGCTCGCCGCCGTGATGAGCCTGCTGATCGTCGTACGGCACACCCGCGACGAGGAGGAGAGCGGACGGCAGGAGGTCGTCGCCTCCGGCATGGTCGGCCGCCGGGCCCCGCTGACGGCGGCACTGCTCGCGGCGGCGGTCGCCAACGCCGCCCTGGCCGTGCTGGTCGCCGCCGGACTGGCCGGGCAGGGGGCGGCCGGCGCGCTCGCCCTCGGCCTCGGGGTCGCGGCCGTCGGGATGCTCTTCGCGACCACGGCGGCGATCGTCGCCCAGCTCACCGAGAGCGCGCGGCTGGCCCGGGGGCTGACGGCGGCGGTACTGGGCGGCGCCTTCGTGCTGCGGGCGGCGGGCGATTCGGGGACGGACGACGGCTCCTCGGTACTGACCCGGGTCTCACCGCTGGGCTGGCTGGAGAACGTGCGGGCCTTCGCGGACGAGCGGTGGTGGGTTCTGCTGCTGCTCGCGGGCGCGGCGGCCGCACAGGGGGCGGTGGCCTACGCCCTGGCCGGACGCCGGGACCTCGGGATGAGCTTCCTGCCGACCCGGCCGGGACCGGCCGTCGGGCGCCTGCGTACGGCCGGTGCGCTGGCCTGGCGCCTGCAGCGGGGCAGCGTCCTCGGCTGGAGCACCGGGTTCCTCCTCGCCGGTGCCGTCTACGGCGGGATGACGGAGGGCGCGGCCGATCTGGTCGGGGACAACGAGCAGGCCCGCGAGATCATCGAGCGGATGGGCGGGCAGGCCGGGCTCACCGACGCGTTCGTGTCGGCGATGGTCGGCATGCTCGGGCTGATCGCCGCGCTGTACGTCGTGGCCTCGGTGCTGCGGCTCGGAGGCGAGGAGACCTCCGGGCGCGCGGAACCGGTGCTCGCGGGCGCGGTGGGCCGGCTGCGGTGGGCCGCGGGGCACCTGGTGATCGCCTTCGGTGGCGCGGCCCTCATCATGCTGCTCGCCGGGCTCGGTTTCGCCGCCGGGTACGGGCGTGACCTCGGACCGGTCCTGGGCGCGTGCCTGGTCCAGTTGCCCGCAGTGTGGGTGATCGGCGGCGCGGCGGTGCTGCTGCACGGTCTGCTGCCCCGGGCGGCGGTGGCCGCGTGGGCCGTCGCGGGCGCCGTACTGCTGCTGGGGTGGGTCGGGCCGGCCCTGGACGTGCCGCAGGCCTTGCTGGACGTGTCGCCGTACGGGCACCTGCCGAAGCTGCCGGGCGGGGAGATGAGCTGGCCGCCGGTGCTGGTGCTGCTCCTGATCGCGGGGGCACTGGTGGCGGCGGGGCTCGCCGGGCTGCGGCGGCGGGACCTGACGTGACGTCCGCGGGGCGGGTCCGGGCCGGGCGGCGGAAACCGGACAGATCCCCGCGACCCCTTGCACGGAGGCGGCAGGGCGGAAATAGTTGAACAATGAACTACAGGCCGACCGGCCGGCGTTCACGGCCGGTCGGCCCTGCCATCGTCCGTGCGTGAAGAAGGGGAGCACCCACATGAGCGTCGCGCTCGTACGCAACCCCGGCCAAGGCACCGACTACCGCTACTACGACAGCGTGCAAGAACAAGTCGTGTCCCACACCGAGACCCGAGGGGTCGTCAGCGTCGTGCGGCTGACCATGCGCCGCTCCGACGCACCGCCCCTGCACGTGCACAGCCGCGAGGACGAGAGCTGGGTGGTGCTGTCCGGCCGCCTCCGCTTCTGGGTCGGCTCGGCCTCGCTCGACGCCTGCGAGGTCCACGACGCCGGCCCCGGTGCCTACGTCTTCGGCCCCCGGTCGGTCCCCCACACCTTCCAGCCGCTCACCGCGACGGCGGAGGTGCTGGTCATCAACAACCCGGGGGCGATCGAGGGCTACTTCCGCTCGGTCGGGCACGCCGACGCACGGCACGACCTGGACCACGTGGACGGACTCGCCCGGTACGGGGTGACCCTCCTGGACGGCCCGCCCCACGCGTAGCACCTCCGTCCGCCTCCCGCGCCACCGCGAGGAAACCGCCGCAGGGGCCGATGACGTCCTCCGCTGCATGAAACGAGACACGGTGACGTACGGCGGATGCCTCATGTCGGTGGCGGGCGCCGCGGGAGCCGTGTGGCTGTGGGGCACCTCGGGCCGCACGCAGCGGCACCTCGGCAACGGGTTCGAGAACAACGGGCAGGACTTCGGCGCCGTCCTCACCGAGCTTCCGTTCGTCTTCCTCGCCGGGGCCGTGGTGCCCGCCGCGGTCTGGGGGCTCGGCGCCTGGCTGCTGGGGCGGCGCCGGCGCCCCCGGACCTCACAGTTCGACGCGTAGCCCCGTCAGGCCGCGCATCACGAAGTTCGGCCTGCGTTCCGGTTCGGCCGCCAGGCGCAGGCCGGGGGCCCGCTCCAGCAGGGACGTCATGGAGGCCGCCAGCTCGATGCGGGCCAACGGGGCGCCGATGCAGTAGTGGATGCCGGCGCTGAAGGAGATGTGGGGGTTGTCCCGGCGGGTGAGGTCGAGGCGTTCCGGGTCGGCGAAGACCGCCGGGTCGTGGTTGGCGGAGCCGAACAGCATCGCCACCTCGGCGCCGCGCGGGAGGGTCGTCCCGTCGATCTCGACCTCGTCCAGGACCCAGCGTTCGAAGAGCTGGAGCGGGGTGTCGTAGCGCATCAGCTCCTCCACGGCCGACGGGACGAGGGAGTGGTCGGCGCGCAGGGCCGCCAACTGGCCGGGGTGGCGGAAGAGGGCCAGCCAGCCGTTGGTGGTCGCGTTCACCGTGGCCTCGTGCCCCGCGTTCAGGAGCAGGACGCAGGTCGAGATCATCTCCTGCTCGGTGAGGCGGTCGTCGTCCTCGTCGTGCGCCGCGATCAGTCCCGAGATCAGGTCGTCGCCGGGGTCCTTGCGACGGGCCGCGATGAGGGTGCGCAGGTAGTCCGAGAAGTCGAGCGACGCCCGGACCGCCTTCGCCGCCGTCTCCTCGGACGGGTTCAGCTCGTACATCCCGCAGATGTCCGCCGACCAGGGGCGCAGCGGGGCCCGGTCGGACTCCGGGATGCCCAGCATCTCCGCGATCACGGCGACCGGCAGCGGCTCGGCCACGTCCGTCAGCAGATCGCCGCCGCCCGCCGCCACCAGCCGGGCCACCAGGTCGTCCGCCAGGCCGTGCACGTACGGCCTCAGCCGCTCCACCGTGCGCGGCGTGAACGCCTTCGACACCAGGCGCCGGATACGGGTGTGGTCCGGCGGCTCCAGGTCGAGCATGCCGTGGTCGTTCAGCGTGTGGAAGGGCTCGTGCTCCGGCGGGGGCGGGGTCCGCCCGAACTCCTCGTGCGTGAAACGGTGCTGGTAGGTCCGCCCGAGGCGGCGGTCGCGCAGCAGCGCCGAGACGTCCGCGTGGTGCGGGACCAGCCACTGGTCGCTCGGCTCGTAGTAGAGCACGCGCCCCCGGGCCCGCAGCTCGGCGAAGGCCGGGTACGGGTCGGCGACGAACGCCGGGTCCCAGGGGTCGAACGCGGGTCCGGACGCGGGGTCGGACGCGGGGTCGGACGCGCGATCGGTTGCGGAGTCGGATGCAGCCGTCATGGACGGACAGTAGGACCTCCACCGCCCCTGTGCCCAGAGTGCCGACCGCCCGTGTGAGGGGTCTTGACCTCGCGCCGCCGGAGCCTTAGCTTCCTTGACCAATATTTCGGAAACCTCTCCGAAACATTCGGAGTACGACGGAATGAGACTCCCCGCATGAGATCCGTTCGTTTCGCCACCGTGGCCCTCGCCACCGCCGCCCTGACGCTGCCGCTCGTCGCGGGAACCGCCACGGCCGACCCGTCTTCCGGCCGGCACCCCGCACCGCACTCCCACGCCAAGTTCGACCGGCTGCGCGAGGCCGCCCCCGACGGCTTCTTCGTGGGCACCGCCGTGGCAGGCGGCGGTCACCACCTGGAGCAGGACTACCCGGACCCGTTCACCTCGGACAAGGAGTACCGGAAGGTCCTTGGGCGCCAGTTCGACTCCGTTTCCCCCGAGAACCAGATGAAGTGGGAGTTCATCCACCCCGAGCGCGACCGGTACAACTTCGCGGCGGCGGACGCCATCGTCGACTTCGCCGAGCGCCACCGCCAGGTCGTGCGCGGCCACACGCTTCTGTGGCACAGCCAGAACCCGCAGTGGCTGGAGCAGGGCGACTTCTCCGACGAGGAACTGCGCGCGATCCTGCGCGAACACATCACCACCGTCGTCGGCCGGTACGCCGGACGGATCCAGCAGTGGGACGTCGCGAACGAAATCTTCGACGACCAGGGCAAGCTGCGTACACAGGACAACATCTGGATCCGCGAGCTCGGCCCGGGCATCGTCGCGGACGCCTTCCGCTGGGTCCACGAGGCCGACCCGAAGGCGAAGCTGTTCTTCAACGACTACGGCGTCGAAAGCGTCAACGCCAAGAGCGACGCCTACTACGCCCTCAGCCGGGACCTGCTCCGGCAGGGCGTGCCGGTACACGGCTTCTCCGTACAGGCACACCTGAGCACGCGGTACGGCTTCCCCGCGGACCTGGAGACGAACCTGAGGCGCTTCGACGCGCTGGGCCTGGAAACCGCCGTCACCGAGCTGGACGTACGGATGGACCTGCCGGCCGACGGTGAACCCACCGCCGCGCAGCAGAAGCAGCAGGCCGACTACTACCGGCGGACGCTGTCGGCGTGCCTGGCCGTCGAGGACTGCAACTCGTTCACGATCTGGGGCTTCACCGACAAGTACTCGTGGGTGCCGGTGTTCTTCGAGGGCGAGGGCTCCGCGACGGTCATGACCGACGCCTTCCACCGCAAGCCCGCCTTCTACGCCCTGCGGGACACCTTGAAGGCGGCGGCACGCAAGCACTGACGCCCGCCGTCCGCCGGGTCCGCCGCGGGGCCGTCGCCCGGCGCCCCGCGGCGGGGTCGGCCCCTCTGCTCACACCCCGGGTCGGGAGCGCCGCTTGACGCCCTCGACGAAGGCGGTGAAGGCGGGCGCGGGGACGGAGAGGGTGGCGCGGGTGGGGGCTTTGGAGTCGCGGATGGCTATGTGGGTGTCCGACTTCGCGATCTCGACGCAGGTGTCACCGTCGCCACCGCCCGAGTAGGTGGACTTACGCCAATGCATGCTCTCGGTCATGTCTCGCATCACAGCTCCTTCGTCAAGCGGTGGATGAAGTCCCGCGACGCGGCGGGGTCCAGCGACGCGCCCCGCATTCTAAGAAAGAGCGTTCGAAGCTGCTTGAGCTGCGCACCCGCATCGATGAAGGCGACTCCGGTGGGAGCATCCCGAAGACCGGTGTCCAATTGAGGCACCGAACCGCTCGCGTACATCATCGAGATCCCGGCGCCACCAAAGCCGTCCTGATCGAACGGGATGACCCTCACCCTGGCGTGCCCTTGTTCGATCTGGTCGAGGATCTGCTGGAGTTGGGCGCGGCAGACACTGCGGTCCGCCACCCGAACACGAAGTGCGCACTCGTGGATCAGCGTCTCGTAGGGGGTCGCGTTGTCACCTGTGACAACAGTGCGTCGCTTCATCCGGTGTTCCACCCGAGGGGTCAGCTCACTCTCGGGCAGGCCGGGATGCACGTACGTATAGAGCGCACGTGCGTAGTCGGCGGTCTGCAACAGCCCTGGAACGTGCGTAATCACGACCTCACGTAGGTACGTCGCGTGGTGTTCGACTTCAGCCGTGTCCTGGAAGACCGGCGGCAGTACTCCCCGGTACTCCTCCCACCAACCGCGAGTGCGGTCTGTCGCCATAGCGACGAGCGCATCGACCAACGCCTCGTCTGTACACGCATAGTGAGCCGCGAGCCGCCGCACTCGTTCTTCGCTGACACCGGCAAAGCCCAGCTCCATCTGACTGATCTGTGCCGAGGTCGAATTCAACAAACCGGCCACCTCGCGCGCCTTCAGCCCAGCCGCCTCACGCAGACGTCGCAGCTCGACCCCCAGGCGCACCTGTCGCCCGGTCGCATGACTTCTCGGCGGCATCCGCTCTCCTCAACAGCCTGCTCGGCGCACCTCATTCGAGTGCCAGCCTACGGGAATCAGTTGCGCAGGCAATAATTGTTGCCATACCGTCAGTGACGCGACGCACACGCTGCGGAACGCCGGGGCACCGGAAGCGCACCGCACCGTCCTGCCATGACGGACGCGGCATGACACCGCCCGGGGGCCGCACCCTCCCTCACCTCCCCTGCATCCGAACGGAGTCGACGCATGCCCGAAGACGAGTCCTGGGAGTACTCCCTGTACGTCCCCAACGACCCCCGCGCCGTCACCATCAGTCGGCGCACCCTGCGCCTGATCCTCACCATGCACGGACTGATCCGCCTCGTCGATGTCGCGGAACTCCTCGCGGCGGAGCTGATCGGCAACGCCGTGCTGCACACGAAGGGCCCCGCCGCACTGCGGGTGCGCTGGTCGCCGCCGGAGACGCTACGGATCGGCGCGTGGGACGCTGATCCCGAACCACCCGGCGCTCCCGCCCGGTTGGCGGACGTGGCCGACGACGAGAGTGGCCGGGGGCTCGCTCTCGTCAGAGCCTGCTCCGACCTGTGGGGCTGGCAGCCGCTCTCCCGGTTCGGCAACCGGGGAAAATACGTGTGGTGCGAGGTCGGTGCCGGTCAGCCCGGCGTCACCAGCCGCGCCTCGTAGGCGAAGACCGCCGCCTGGGTGCGGTCGCGCAGGCCCAGCTTCACCAGGACGCGACTGACGTGGGTCTTGATCGTCGACTCGGCGACGACCAGGCGTTCGGCGATCTCCGCGTTGGACAGGCCCTGTGCGATCAGGACCAGGACCTCCGTCTCACGCTCGGTCAGGTCGCCGTACGCCGCCTGCGCCGAGGGCATCAGGCGCGGGGCGTCGGAGAGCTTGGAGAACTCGGTGATCAGGCGCTTGGTGACCGTGGGCGCGAGGAGAGCTTCGCCGGACGCCACCACCCGGACACCGTCCGCGAGCTGACGGGCCGAGGCGTCCTTGAGGAGGAAGCCGGACGCGCCCGCGCGCAGTGCCTGGTACACGTACTCGTCGAGGTCGAAGGTGGTGAGGACCAGCACCTTGGACGTGGTGTCTGCCGCGACGATCTCCCGGGTCGCCTCGATGCCGTTCAGCTCGGGCATGCGAATGTCCATAAGGACCACGTCCGGAGCGAGCTCGCGGACCTTGGCCACCGCCTCGCGGCCGTTGACCGCCTCGCCGGCGACCTCGATGTCCGGCATCGCGTTCAACAGGACCGAGAAGCCCTCGCGCACCATCATCTGGTCGTCGGCGATCAGTACCCGGATCGTCATGCTTCGTCCTCGGTCTGCACGGTGACCGGCAGGAACACCGCCACCTCGTACCCTCCGTCGTCCGTCGGGCCCGCCGTCATCTCGCCGTTCAGCATCGAGACGCGCTCGCGCATGCCCGTGATGCCGTGTCCGGCGCCTGGTGACGGTTTGACCAGGGTGTTCGGTGGGACGGCAGTGTTGACGACGCGCAGGCCGAGGCCGCCCAGGACGTAGGAGACCTCGACGCGGGCCGTCGCGCCGGGCGCGTGCCGCAGGCTGTTGCTCAGGGCCTCCTGCACGATCCGGTACGCCGACAGCTCCACGCCGGGCGGCAGCTCGCGCACCGCGCCGGTCACCGCCTTGTCGACCGTCAGACCGGCCTCGCGCACGTTGGCGAGCAGGGCGTCCAGGTCGGCGAGGGTCGGCTGCGGGGCGTCCGGGGCCTCGTAGTCCTCGGCGCGGACGACGCCCAGGACGCGGCGCAGCTCGGTGAGGGCCGCCACCGCGTTCTCCCTGATTGTGGCGAAGGCACGCTCCAGCTCCTCGGGCGGATTCTCCACCCGGTAGGGCGCGGCCTCCGCCTGGATGGCGACCACCGACATGTGGTGGGCGACCACGTCGTGCAGCTCGCGGGCGATGGTGGTGCGCTCCTCCAGCAGGGTGCGGCGGGAGCGCTCGTGCGCGGTGACCGTCTGCTGGGCGGTGACCTCCTTGCGGGCGGTCTGCCGTATGTGCCAGAGACAGACCAGGAGCAGGGCGAACGCGGACGTCACCATCATGGGCGCGCTGTTCGTGTAGTAGTACGCCCCGCCGAAGAAGACGTCGGCGAAGAAGGCGTACACGCAGGTCAGAACCCACATCCAGACGGCGGTGCGGGGCCGGGTGCGCAGCGCCACGATGATCAGCACCGCGAGGTGGCAGATGAACGCGCCCGGCATCCAGGGCCAGTCCCACCCGGCGCCGTTGACGAACGCGACCAGCGGCGTGGCGGCGAGGGACATCCAGAACGCACCGATCGGCCGGAGCAGCGTGGCGAGCACCGGGAGGGCGCACAGGATGCCGGACAGCAGGGCCGGTACGTCACCGCCGGGCAGGCTCCCCGACACCGAGCCGACGACCAGGGCGATGAACGCGATCACTCCCACCGCGGCGTGCGGGAGGTACCGCGCGTCCGACCTCAGCCGGCCGGGCAGCCGGCGGACGAGCGGGCCGTCCGTGTGCCGGGGCGGCAGGACGCGGTAGGCGAAGGGGTCGTGGAACAGGTCCTGGCGCAGTCCCCGCAGGGAGGTCCGGACCAGCCGGTACTCCTGGCTGCGGGTCCCGCCGTCGTGCTGCTGGTGAGTCGTCTCGGTCACGCTCAAACGGTAGGCCGACCGGGAGTGCCCGGTCGTCCCCGTGGAGAGGGGTTCTCCGGCATCCGTCTCAAGTACTACGGGGGCCACCGCGCATCGCTCCTCAGTAGCCCGCGGGGCGCACCAGCCCCGACTCGTACGCGAACACCGCCGCCTGGGTGCGGTCCCTGAGGCCCAGCTTCACCAGGATCCTGCCGACATGGGTCTTCACCGTCTGCTCGGCGACCACCAGGCGCTGGGCGATCTCCGCGTTCGACAGGCCCTGCGCGATGAGGGCGAGCACCTCCGTCTCCCGCTCGGTCAGCTCGCCGACGCGGGTCTTCAACGGGGCGCGCGGACGGTCGTCCAGCCGGGAGAACTCCGCGATCAGCCTGCGTGTGATCCCCGGCGCGAGCAGGGCGTCACCGGCGGCCACCACCCGCACCGCCTCGGCCAGCTGGTCGGCGGACGCGTCCTTCAGCAGAAACCCGGAGGCCCCCGCCCGCAGCGCTTCGTACACGTACTCGTCGAGGTCGAAGGTGGTCAGCACCAGCACCCTGACCTCCGGGGTGGCACCGGTGATGCGCCGGGTGGCCTCGATACCGCCCAGCTCCGGCATGCGGATGTCCATCAGGACGACCTCCGGCGCCAGCTCGGCGACCTTGGCCACGGCGTCCAGGCCGTCCACCGCCTGCCCGATCACCTCGATGTCCGGCTGGGTGTTGAGCAGCACGGTGAAACCCTGCCGGACCATCTGCTGGTCGTCCGCGATCAGCACGCGGATCACGCGGCCGTTGCTGCTGGTCGTCATGGAGTGTCGTCCTTGGTGAAAGGGTCGGTGAAGGAGGCGGCGGAAGAGTCGGTGAAGGGGGCGGCGGGCAGGTCGGGGCCGTCGGCCGGCAGGAAGGCCGCCACCTGGTAGCCGCCGCCCGGCAGCGGGTGCGCCGTCAGGGTGCCGTCCAGCATCGCCACCCGCTCCCGCATGCCGAGCAGCCCGTGCCCGGCCCCCTGCGAAGGCGCGGGGGCGCGCTTCGGCCGGGTGTTGGAGACCTCCACACGCAGTCCGATCGGCAGGTGGGTGAGGTGGACGCGGGCGGTCGCGCCCGGTGCGTGCCGCAGCACGTTGCTGAGCGCCTCCTGCACGATCCGGTACGCCGACAGCTCCACGCCGGGCGGCAGCGGTCTGCGCGTCCCGCTGCTGCCCAGGGCGACGGTCAGTCCGGCGGCCCGGATGTTGTCCACCAGCGCGTCGAGCCGGTCCAGGGTGGGCTGCGGGGCGTGCGGGGCGGCGTCGCTCCCCTCGGGTGCCTCCAGCGCGTTCGGGTGCTCGGCGCGCAGCACGCCCAGCACCCGGCGCAGCTCGGTGAGCGCCTCCAGTGCGTTCTGCCGGATGCCGGCGAGGTTCTCCTTCAGCTCGTCCGGCGGGTTCTCGACGAGGAGGGGCGCGACCTGGGCCTGGATGGAGATCACCGACATGTGGTGGGCGACGACGTCGTGCAGCTCGCGCGCGATGCGGCCGCGCTCCTCCAGCAGGGTGCGCCGGGCTCTCTCCTCGGCGGTGAGCGAGGTCTGCTCGGCCAGTTGGGTGCGGGCCTCTCTGCGGCCGCGCAGGGCGATGCCGAGAAGGACGACGACCGCGAAGAGGATGACCGCGAGCTGGCCCGTCGGGAGGTAGTTCGGGGCGCCCACCAGACCTTGCACGACGTAGGTGGGAAAGGCCGTGAGGAGCAACGCTTCCACGGACACCCGGGTCCTGACCCGCAGGGCGAGCAGCAGCATCACGAACAGGTGCCCGATGAGCCCGGCGGCCGTCCAGGGCCAGGTGAACTCATAACCGCCCACCACCATCTGGGCCCGCACCGCGAAGGCCCCCACCAGCATGCCCGCCATCGACAGCCACCACGCCGCGACCGGCCTCCACAGCGCGAGCACCATCGCGCCGGCCTGGGCGACGGCGATGAGGAAGGCGAAGCCCGGCTCGACCCTGCCGTTGTCCCCGAGTTGCGCGGCGTCTCCGAGCAGCACCCCCAGCGCTGCCAGGCACACCACCCCGTGCGGGAACCAGCGCAGCCACACCGACGGCGGCAGCGGGTCGGCCCGCCAGGTCCACAGGTCGTCGTGGAGCACGCGCAGTACGCGCCCGGCCCGGGCGCGTGACCGGGCCCACTGCCGTTTCCCCCATCGCGTCACGGGCTCCACCCTAGACATGACGTGCACCCGCCGTGGTCCCCCGGCGCTGCGGGCTGTGCGCACGGACGACCCGGCTGCCGCGTCGTACCCCGCCGCGCTCGCAGGAGCGGAACGTGGCCCAGCAGCAGGCCAGGACCAGCGCGAACACCGGAAGCCAGGCGAGCCGGGCCGCGACCCAGTCCAGGCCGTCGGGGAGCGTGTGCAGGCCGGGCAGGCGGCCCGCGAGGAGTCCGGTGGCCGTGGTCGCCATCAGCGCCGTCTGGTGCCAGAGGAAGATCGTCATCGCGGAGAGATTGACCAGCGCGACCGCCGCCCAGGCCACGGGGCGCCGCATCGCACGGCGCAGCCGCTCGCGCAGCAGCAGGGCGAGCCCGCACTGGGCCAGGCCGAAGGTGACGGCGGCCAGGGTCGGCGGGTTGAGGTTCGACACCGACGCGCCGGGGACACCCACCATCGACGCCGGGTAGCCCGCCCAGGCCACGAGCGCCGCCGTGGCCGCCGTCCCCCCGGTCAGCAGGAGCCAGCCCGCGCGCCGCCGGTCCAGTTCGCCGCGGGTCCAGGCGGCGCCGAGGGAGTAGGGGACGAGCCAGCCGGCCGCGAGGTTGACCCAGCCGAGCCAGGACGGGGCACCGAGCCCGAAACGGAGCAGGTCCACGTGGAGGACGACGACCAGCGGCCACAGCGGATGCAGCCGGGTCAGCAACGGGGTCGCCGCGGTCAGCGCGGCGAAGACCAGCAGGAACCACATCGGGGACAGCGCCAGCTTCACCAGCGTGTGGACGGTCGGGTGGTCCGCGCCCGTGAACAGAAGCAGCGCGGCCGTCACCGTCCACAGGGTGAGGACGGCCAGGACGGGTCGGAAGAGCCGGGACAGCCGGGCGGTCAGCCAGCGGCCGTAGGTCTCTCCGCGCGCACGGGCCGACGCGTACCCACGCGTCGCGACGTGGCCGCCGACCAGGAAGAACACGGCGAGGGTCTGGAAGGCCCAGGAGACCGGGGACAGCCAGGGCATGTCCTGCAGCGGGCTGGCCGCGTGCAGGCCGGTGCCGTCGGCGACCAGGGCCGTCACCAGCCAGTGCCCGAGCACCACCCCGAGGATGGCGAGGGCCCGCAGGGCGTCCACGGCCCGGTCCCGCTCCTTGGGAGTGGCGGCGTCGATGCGGGCGACGGCGGCGCGCAGGGAGCCGCGCGGGAGCGCCGGGGTCGGGTCAGCCATGGGTCACCTCCGTGGTCTCGCCCAGGGCGATCCGGGCCAGGTTCGTCAGGGAGGGGGAGCCGGGGTCGAAGTAGTCGCTGTGACCGCCGTCGCCGGCGTCGAAGACCCGGGCGCCGAAGCCCGGGGAGACCGGGTCGGTGCCGAAGCCGACGGTGGTGCCGAACAGGCCGGCGCTGACGTGCGGAACGTGCTCCACCCAGTCGTCGGCGCCCCGCCCCGCCCATATCCGGGCGTCGGAACGCAGGTCGTCGGCGGTGTCCGCGCCGGTGCCCGGGCTGCCGACCAGGGCGATGTCGGAGACGGCCAGGCCGTCGGCGGCGCGGGCGCAGACCACCGAGCCGTAGGAGTGGCACACGAGGGTGACGCGGGTGTCCGGGCCCGTGATCCGGCGCAGGTCGTCGACCAGGTCGCGCAGCTCGGGGGCGGCCCGGTCGGCGCGGTCGGTCGTGGCGACGGTGGTACTGACGGTGCCCGGTGTCTCGTAGCCCAGCCAGGCCACGACGGCGGTGCGCGTCCCCGCGGGAGCCTCGGCGGCGAGCTGCCGGTGCAGGGCGAGGGCGGCGGCGCGGAAGCGGCCGTAGGTGTCGATGCCGGTGTCGGAGCCCGGGACCAGCACGGCGACGCGGTCGGCGTGCGCCAGGTCGCCGAGGACTTCGGTGACCAGCCCCGCGCCCCGGCCGTCGAACGCGAGGAGCCGGCGGGACGGGTCGGCCATCGCACGGTCCGCCGCCGCGCGGTGCCGGTCGCCGTGGTCGGCGGCCATCCGGGACGCCTGAGCCGCGTTGGCCCGGTTGGCGGCGTAGGCCCTCTCCAGTGTGGCGGCCGTCGGGGCCGCGAGAGCGGCGGGCGCCGGGGCGGGGATCTCGGGCCGCGCGGCCCCGGACAGGGGGAGGGCCACGGCGCCGGCGATGAGGGCGGCACAGCCGGCGCGGCGCCATCCGCGCACACGCCGCCGCCAACGTACCGTCGTCCCGGGCCCCATGGCCTCTCCCCTCCAGCCCGCCCGCCCATCGGGCGCGTCTGCAGGGAAAGTTATGAATCGGACCGGGTAACCCGCGTCCCGCCCAGGAACTCACCTGGCGGGTAGCTCTCAGGTATTACGGGTACGACGGGCAGGCACGACCGACCGACCGACCGACCGACCGACCGGCCGACCGGCCGGGTGACCGGCCGACCGGGTGACCTACCACCGACCGACCTACCAGGCCAGCTGCGCGATCTCCTCCGCCACCACCGCGCAGGCGTCCGCCGCCGGATCGATCAGCGGGTAGTGCCCGACGTCCTCCAGCAGCGTCACCCCCACCACCTCCCCGGCCTTGGCCGCCGCGTCCGCGTACGCCTCGGCGACGCTCTGCGGGACGTCGACGTCGGCGCGGCCCTGCACGAGGGTCGTCGCGATACCGGTGGGCAGCAGCAGGGCGGGGTCGGCGTAGGGCCGTCGCTCGGCGAACAGTTCGCCGCCGCCGAGCAGTTGCCGCGCCGCACCACCGCACACCCCGAGCTTGTCGGCGACCTCGAAGTCGGCGATCGGCGCGAGGGCGACCACGCCGCGCAGGGGCGCCGGGCGCTCGGTCCGCCACGGGGCGTCGGCGGGCAGCAGGTGCCGCGCGGCCGCCCAGAGGGCCAGGTGGCCGCCGGCGGAGTGGCCGGTGA
This sequence comes from Streptomyces sp. CCM_MD2014, assembly GCF_000772045.1. Taxonomy (GTDB): domain Bacteria; phylum Actinomycetota; class Actinomycetes; order Streptomycetales; family Streptomycetaceae; genus Streptomyces; species Streptomyces salinarius. Next base: position 4,099,315 of record NZ_CP009754.1, read on the forward strand.
GCACCGTACGGCGGGCGTCGGCCCGCGGCAGGTGCTGCCGGACCAGTTCGGGCAGCGCGTCCAGCGCGGCGGCCACGTCGTCGAACGTGTCGGGCCAGCGCCCCGCGACGGGCTCCCCGGAACCGTCGATGCCGGTCCCCTCCGCCCCGCGCCGGTACTCCACGCTGGCCACGGCGAAGCCCCGCGCGGCCAGGAAGGCCGCGAACGGGCTGATGTGCCGCCGGTCGTACGGGGCGCGCCACGAGCCGCCGTGCAGCACCACCACGACGGGAGCGGCCTCGCCCGGGCCCGCGACGCCGCGCGGCGCGTAGAAGTCGATCACCTGGTCGGGGTGGTCGCCGTAACCGGCGGTGGAGTCGGGCTCGACCGCCGGGTGGGAGAAGGCCGATTTCTCCTCCGCCGCGTTCCTCGCGGCAGCGGTGCCCGGTTCTGCGGCGGCGTCCGGCATGCTCAACCTCTCAGCGACGAAACGGTGTTGGCGGACCGGGGGAATGAAATCGGCCGTCGGCGGGACGTTATCAGGCCGGTGACGTGCGCGGACATGGGGATGTGACGCTGGGTGAGGGCCGGAACGACGCGTCCCGGCCCCGCACCACGAACCGAACCGTCTCGCGACCGACCGCGCGGCTCAGCCCGCCAGCGTCCGCGCCAGCACCCGCGCCGCCCGCTCCACGTCCGCGAAGCCGACGTACAGCGGGGTGAAGCCGAAGCGCAGCACGTCGGGGGCGCGGTAGTCGCCGACCACCCCGCGCTCGATCAGCCGCTTCATCACCTCGCCCGCGTCGTCACAGCGCAGCGCGACCTGGCTGCCGCGCTCGGCGTGTGCCGCCGGGGTCACGGACTCCACGCGGCCGTCAGGGACGTACGCCCCGACGCAGCGCAGGAAGAAGTCCGTCAGCGCCAGCGACTTGGCCCGCACCGCCGCCACGGAGACACCGTCCTCGTCCCACACGTCCAGCGCCGCCTCCAGGGCGAGCAGGGAGAGGATGTCCGGCGTCCCGACCCGCCCGCGCACCGCGCCGGAGGCCGGGGCGTAGCCGGACCGCATGCCGAACGGCTCGGCGTGCGAGTTCCAGCCCGGCAGCGGGGAGTCGAAACGGGGCTGGAGGTCGCGGCGCACGTACAGGTAGGCGGGCGAGCCGGGGCCGCCGTTGAGGTACTTGTACGTACAGCCGACCGCCAGGTCGACGCCGTGCTCGTCCAGCCCGACCGGCAGCGCGCCGGCGCTGTGGCACAGGTCCCACACCGCGTACGCCCCCGCCGCGTGCACCGCTGCCGTGAGCGCGGGCAGGTCGTGCAGCCGGCCCGTGCGGTAGTCGACGTGGTTGAGGAGCACGGCCGCCGTACGGTCCCCCAGCGCCGACGGCACCTCGGCCGGGGCGACCGGACGCAGGGCGCACCCCGTCATCCGGGCCGCCGACTCGGCGATGTACCCGTCCGTGGGGAACGTGGTGGCGTCCACGAGGATCTCGTCCCGCCCGGGCCGGTCCTCCTGCGCCATGCGCACCGCGGCGACGAGCGCCTTGAAGACGTTGACGCTGGTCGAGTCCCCGACGACGACCTGCCCGGCGGCCGCGCCGACCAGCGGGGCGATCCGGTCGCCGATCCGCTCGGGCGCGGTCCACCAGCCGCTCTCCTCCCAGGACCGGATGCGCAACTCGCCCCACTGACGCCGTACGACGTCCTCCACGCGCGCGGGGACGTGCACGGGGAGGGCGCCCAGCGAGTTGCCGTCGAGGTAGGTCACGTCGTCGAGGACGAAACGCTCGCGCACCGCCGCCAGCCCGTCGGCGGCGTCCAGTTGCTCCGCCTCGCCCGCGAGGCTCTTCGGCTCAGACATACGACCGCGCCGTCCACAGCTCGGGGAACACGTTGTTGCCGGCCCGCTTCTCCAGCCAGGCCACCCCGGCGGAGCCGCCCGTGCCGGTCTTGGAGCCCATCGCGCGCCGGGTGGCGACCAGGTGGTCGTTGCGCCAGCGCCACACCAGCTCGGCGACGTCGGTGAGGGCCTCGCCGAGGCGGGCCAGCTCGCCGTTCTGGTCGCCGGAGTAGACGGCCGTCCAGGCGGCCTCCACCTCCGGCGACGCCTCGTACTTCTGGGTGACGTCGCGCTGGAGCACGGCGTCCGGGATGTCGTACCCGCGCCGGGCGAGCAGCCGGACCACCTCGTCGTACAGGCTCGGCTCGTGCAGCGCCTTCTCCAGTTCCGCGTGGACGCGCGGGGCGCCGCGGTGCGGGACGAGCATGGACGCGGACTTGTCGCCGAGCAGGAACTCCAGGCGGCGGTACATCGCCGACTGGAAGCCGGAGCCCTCGCCGAGGGCGGACCGGTAGGAGTTGAACTGGGCCGGGGTGAGCTGCCCCAGCGGGGTCCAGGAGGCGTTGAGCGCCTCCAGCTCGCGCACCGAACGCTTGAGCGCGTCGGTGGCCACCGGGATCCGGTCCTCGCGCAGAGCGCGGGCGGCGGTCTCCCATTCGTGGACGATGACGGTGAACCACAGCTCCATGACCTGGGTCGTGACCAGGAAGACCATCTCTCCGGGATCGTCGGAGAGGGTGTGCTGGAGGTGGGTGAGCACGTCCGCCTTGACGTAGTCCTCGTACGGCGTGCTGCCCTCGAAGTCGAGATTCGGGGCGTCGTGGGACATCGCTGTCTCCTGATGGCACTACGGGTAGCGGTCCGCCCTGCCGTTACCGGCACGGGGCCCCGGTCCCCAACGGCATCCTCCGCAATCGTCGCAGGAAACCGCAAGGCCCGCCCGCGCAGGGCGGACGGGCCAGGGCACGTGCCCGGGTCAGCCCAGCACCTCGGCCGCGCTCGGCGAGGAGTCCTTCAGGAACTCGCTGCAGCGCTCGTACTCCTCCTTCTCGCCGATCGCCTGGGCGGCGCGGGCGAGGGCGTGCAGGGCGCGCAGGAAGCCGCGGTTCGGCTCGTGCTCCCAGGGCACCGGGCCGTGCCCCTTCCAGCCGCTGCGGCGCAGGGCGTCGAGGCCGCGGTGGTAGCCCGTACGGGCGTACGCGTACGACTCCACGACGCTGCCCCGCTCGAACGCCTCGTCGGCCAGGCGGGCCCAGGCCAGCGAGGACGTCGGGTACTTCGCGGCGACGTCGGCGGGGGTGGTGCCGCCCGCCAGCAGCTCGCGCGGGCCGGGGTCGTCGGGGAGGTGGGTCGGGGGCGGTCCCCCGAGGAGGTTCTCGTGAATGGCCATGGGACAAGTCTGCGGCATTGCCTGCGGCGGCTGGGCGGGGTGGGGTGGGGTGGGGTGCGTTGTCGAGTGCGGGTGCGCTGTGGTTGAGCGCGCGGTTCCCCGCGCCCCTTGAGGGCGTCACCCGGGCGTCGGCCAGGGCGGCGCCCCGCATTCCCTGCCGTGCGCGGTTCCCCGCGCCCCTTGAAGGCATGACCCGGGGGTCGCTCCGGGGTGGTGCCCCGCGTCACCTCTCGTGCGCGGTTCCCCGCGCCCCTTGAAGGCATGACCCGGGGGTCGCTCCGGGGTGGCACCCTGCGTCACCTCTCGTGCGCGGTTCCCCGCGCCCCTTGAAGGCATGACCCGGGGGTCGCTCCGGGGTGGTGCCCCGCGTCACCTCTCGTGCGCGGTTCCCCGCGCCCCTTGCTCCAGCGGCGGTGTCAGGACCGAGCCGTGGGTGCGGCACTCGGGGTGGGGGCAGTCCGGGGACGGGCGGCGCACCGTCGTGAGGGCGATCACGGAGCCCACGACCAGGACGCCGGCGCAGATCAGCATCGCCGGTCCGAACGCGTCGTCGAAGGCCCCGGGCGACCGGTACGCCTCCTCGCCCATGCCGGTGAGCAGCGGCAGCGCGGCGACCGCGACGAGCCCCGCCGCACGGGCCGCCGCGTTGTTGATGCCGCTGGCCAGACCCGCGCGCGAGGTGTCCACGGCGGCCAGCACGCTCGCCGTCAGCGGGGCGACCAGGGTGACCATGCCGAGGCCGAGGACCAGCAGGGCGGGCAGTACGTCGGCGAGGTAGGAGGCGCCGGGGCCGACGCGCAGCATCAGCACCATCCCGGCGGCGCAGAGCAGGGGGCCGGCGGTGAGCTGGAGACGCGGGCCGAGGCGCTCGGCGAGTTCGCCCGACCGGGCGGAGAGCAGCAGCATCAGGACGGTGGTCGGCAGCAGGGCCGTACCGGCGGCCAGCGCGGACCAGCCGACGACGACCTGGAGCTGGAGCGCGGCGAGGAAGAAGAAGCCGCCGAAGGCCGCGTACACGCACAGGGTGACCAGGTTGACCGCCGTGAACTGGCGGGAGGAGAAGACGTCCAGCGGCATCATCGGGTCCCTGCCGCGCCGCTCGACGAGGACGAAGGCCACCGCGGCCACCGCCCCGGCCACCGCGCTGAGCGCCACCGCCCAGGACGCCGTACGGGCCTCGATCAGCGCGTACGTGAGCAGGGCCAGGGCCGCCGCGCACAGGGCCGCGCCGAGCACGTCGAAGCGCGTGTGGGCACGCTCGTCCGAGGACTCGGGGACGTGCCGCAGTGCGATCGGGACGCACAGCAGGGCCAGCGGGACGTTGAGCAGGAACACCCAGCGCCAGCCCGCGCCGTCCACCAGCCAGCCCCCGAGGAACGGCCCCACCGCGGCGCCGACGCCCCCGAAGCCGGACCACAGGCCCACCGCCCTCCCCCGGTCGTCGGCGTGGAAGGACGCCTGGATCAGGGCGAGCGAACCCGGCGTGAGCAGCGCACCGCCGACGCCCTGGAGGGCGCGGGCGGCGATCAGCACCCCGGCGTTCGGGGCGAGGCCGCACAGCAGGGACGCGGCGGCGAACCACAGCACGCCCAGGACGAAGACCCGGCGGCGGCCGAACCGGTCGCCGAGGGCGCCGCCCAGGAGGATCAGGCCGGCCAGCGTGACCATGTAGGCGTTGACGGTCCACTGCAGGGCGGCGAGGTCGGCGCCGAGGTCACGGCCGATGTGGGGCAGGGCGACGTTGACGACGGTCGAGTCCAGCAGGGCCATGCTGGAGCCGAGGACGGTGGTGAGCAGGATCCACTTGCCTTGCGGTGAGGCCAGCCGGACGTCGGGCATGGACCCAGGTATACAGCGAGCCCGGCGCGAAGGGCGCCGGGCTCGTGCCTGCGGTCGTGTCGACCGGGTGTTACTTGATCTTCTGGCCCGCCGAACGCAGGTGGCCGCAGGCCTCGACGACGCGCGCGGCCATGCCGGCCTCGGCCAGCTTGCCCCAGGTACGCGGGTCGTAGGTCTTCTTGTTGCCGACCTCGCCGTCGACCTTCAGGACGCCGTCGTAGTTGCGGAACATGTGGTCGGCGACCGGACGCGTGAAGGCGTACTGGGTGTCCGTGTCGATGTTCATCTTGACCACGCCGTTCTCCAGCGCGGTCGCGATCTCCTCGGCGGTGGAGCCGGAGCCGCCGTGGAAGACGAAGTTGAACGGCTTGCTGCCGGCCGGCTGACCGTACTTCGACGCGATGCCCTCGTTCAGCTCCTTGAGCAGCTCGGGGCGGAGCACGACGTTGCCCGGCTTGTACACGCCGTGCACGTTGCCGAAGGACGCGGCGAGCAGGTAGCGGCCCTTCTCGCCCAGGCCCAGGGCCTCGACGGTGCGGACCGCGTCGTCGACCGTGGTGTAGAGGGAGTCGTTGATCTCGTGGGAGACGCCGTCCTCCTCGCCGCCGGTCGGGGTGATCTCGACCTCGAGGATGATCTTGGCGGCGCGGGCGCGCTCCAGGAGCTCCTGGGCGATGGCGAGGTTGTCGGACAGGGTCTCGGCGGAGCCGTCCCACATGTGCGACTGGAAGAGCGGGTTGCGGCCGGCCTTCACGCGCTCCTCGGAGACCGCGAGCAGCGGGCGGACGTACCCGTCGAGCTTGTCCTTGGGGCAGTGGTCCGTGTGCAGGGCGACGGTGACGTCGTACTTCTCGGCGACGATGTGCGCGAACTCGGCGAGGGCGACGGCGCCCGTCACCATGTCCTTGTTGTGCTGGCCGCCCAGGAACTCGGCGCCGCCGGTGGACATCTGGATGATGCCGTCGCTCTCCGCCTCCGCGAAACCGCGCAGGGCCGCGTGCAGCGTCTGGGAAGAGGTCACGTTGATGGCCGGGTAGGCGAACTTTCCTGCCTTCGCCCGGTCCAGCATCTCGTTGTAGACCTCGGGAGTTGCGATGGGCATCTGTCCGCTCCTTGTATGTGCGGGTGGGCGTGTTGGTGCTTATGGCCCTGACCTAGGACTGGGGGGCGACGTCATCGTCGGCCCCATCCTTCCAGACGAAAGGGGAATCCCCGAGTGGACCCCGGTCCCGTCTCGGCCCCTGGTACCCCTGGCGTCAGTCCAGGTCCAGCTCGTCCTTGTCGTACGCGTACAGGTACGGCACCCCCGCGCCGTCCTGGATCTTCTCGGCGGCGCCGGTCGCCCGGTCGACGATCGTCGCGACGGCGACCACCTCGGCACCGGCCTCGCGCACGGCCTCGACGGCGGTGAGCGGGGAGCCGCCGGTGGTGGAGGTGTCCTCGACGACCAGGACGCGGCGGCCCTTGATCTCCGGGCCCTCGACGCGGCGCTGCAGCCCGTGCGCCTTGGCCGCCTTGCGGACGACGAACGCGTCCAGCTTCCGGCCGCGGGCGGCGGCGGCGTGCAGCATGCTCGCGGCGACCGGGTCGGCGCCCATGGTCAGCCCGCCCACCGCGTCGAACTCCAGGTCGGCGGTCAGGTCGAGCAGCACCTGCCCGACCAGCGGCGCGGCCTCGCCGTCCAGGGTGATGCGGCGCAGGTCGACGTAGTAGTCGGCCTCCAGACCCGAGGAGAGGGTCACCTTGCCGTGCACCACGGCCTTGTCCTTGATCTGCTGCAGCAGCTCGCCGCGTACGTCCGTCATGTACGCCAGCTTAAAGGCGGCGCCAGGCCCAGGTGGCCGTGGCCTCCAGCGGCTCCAGGGGCGTGACCAGCCGGGGAAGGGTGTTCAGGCCGTTGGGCGGTCCGGTCTGCGGCTCCACACAGACGGCGGCCTCCTGCTCGTCGTACACCACGACCCACTGCTCCGGGCTGGTCACCTTCAGCTCCAGCCGTCCCGGCCAGGTCAGCGTGACGTCGACGCCGTCGGGCATGCCGAAGCAGTCGTCCCAGGGGCCCGGTTTCGGCGCGACCCGGTTGCCGGTGGGGAGGTGGTCGTCGCCGCGCTCCTCCTGCCAGGACGGGTCGAAGGCGATCTCCACGCCGGTGCCGTCGAGGATCCGGTTGAACCAGGGGTGCCAGCCGATCTGCGCCGGGAAGGACGACTCGTACGTCTCCACGGACATCGTCAGCGTCAGCGCGTCCTCGGCGAGCGCGATCACCTGGGTGACGCGGCCGGTGTAGGGCCAGGGGTCGGTGAGGTCGTACGTGAGGACGGCCTCGTCCGCGGTGGCGCGGGCGGTGCGCCAGGCGGCGTCGCGGGCGGTGCCGTGGATGGCGTGCGGCGGGGAGTTGAGGGGCATCTGGTGGACCACGGCGCCGTCGCTGAAGCGGCCGTCGCGGATGCGGCCGCACCAGGGGACCATCGGGAAGCAGCCGTAGCGCTCGCCCTGGCGCAGCAGCTCCGTGCCGCCGACGCGGAGCCCGCCGATCCGTCCGCCGTTGCCCGGCAGCACGGTCGCCTCCGCGTCACCCGCGGTCAGCGTGATGGGTTCGTTACTCACGCCACGACCCTACTGGGGCGATCAACGGCGCCCCACTCGGCCGGCGGCCCGGTGGCCCGGTGGTCCGGTTGGGTCCGGTTGGGTCCGATGGTGGGCTCGTGCGGTGGTCAGCGGCGTTTGCGCAGGGCGCGGCCCACCACGATCGCCGACGCCACGACCAGTGCGGCCGCCGGAGCGGCCCAGCGCAGCGGAGCGCCGACCGCGCTCGGCTGGGGCGCGGGCACGGGGGCGTACCGGCCGCGCGGCGGGGCGTGGTCCACCTCCTCGGCGCTGCGGCCGATCATCGTGCGGCGCGCGTGCGCGGCCTCGGCGGGGGGCTGGACGACCGGCTCGTCCACGACGTGCGCGTCCTCGTCGTCCTCGTCGTCCTCGTCGTCTTCGTCGTCCTCGTCCGTGTCCATGAGGGAGGACGGGGGGATCTCGGTGTCGAAGACGGAGGTGTGCCGCGGTTCGGGGTGCCCCTCCGGCTCCGGCTCGGACTCGGTCTCCGGCTCCGGCTCCGGCTCCGGCTGCTGGAGGGTCCGCGCCGCCGTGGCCAGGTTCTCCGCGAACCGGGTCAGCAACCGGTTCGCGGCCGACGTGACCGACTCCCCCGGCAGTTCCGACACGCGACCGTCCGCGGTGGCCGTCCCGGTGAAGGTGAGGGTGGCGCCGCCCTCGGCGTCGTCCGCTCGCAGTGTCAGCGCGAGCGTGACCGTGCCGGTGCCGCGCGACTCGGTGGCGTCACCCTCGACGGCGTACGTGCCGTCCTCGCGCGCGGACAGGCGCAGTGATCCGCGGTAGGTGATGGAGTGACTGCCGACACGCACCTTCAGCCGGCCCGCGACGGGCTCGGCACCGGCGTCCTGCTGGAGCCCGGGAACCGCCCGGGCGACCCGGACGGGGTCGGCCAGCACGTCCCTGAGCCGCTCGGCCGGAACCGGAACGAACACCTCATGCTCCATGTCACGGCACCCTACCCAGCGGGCGCCCGGCGCACCCCCCGTCGGCACAAAGTCACCCGCCGCCCGCGGCCCCCGGCGTCACCAGTCCCGTCTCGTACGCCACGACCACCGCCTGGGCCCTGCTGGTCAGGCCCAGCTTGGTCATCGTGCGGTTGAGGTGGGTCTTCACGGTGGCCTCGCTGATGAACAGGCGGTCGGCGGCCTCGGCGTTGCTCAGCCCCCGGGCCACCAGCCGCAGGACCTCCGCCTCACGGCCGGTCAGCGCGGTCAGCTCGGACGGCGGACCGGCGTCCGGTGGGGCGGCGGGCCTCGTGTCCGTCATCCGCGTGAACGCCTCCACCAGACGCCGGGTGACCGCGGGGGCGAAGAGGGCGTCGCCGCCGTGCACCGCGGTGATCGCGGCCAGCAGCCGTTCCGGTCCGGCGTCCTTGAGCAGGAAGCCGGACGCACCGGCCCGCAGGGCGCCGTACACGTACTCGTCGAGGTCGAAGGTGGTCAGGACCAGGACGCGGGGCGCGGGGTCCTCCGCCTCGGCGATGATCCGCTCGGTGGCCTGGATGCCGGTGAGGCCGGGCATGCGGATGTCCATCAGGACGACGTCCGGCCGGGTCCGGGCGGCCAGCGCCACCGCCTCCGCCCCGTCGGACGCCTCGCCGACGACCTCCATGCCGGGTGCGGCGCGCAGCAGCGTGGCGAGGCCGCTGCGGACGAGGAACTGGTCGTCGACGACGAGCAGGCGTATCGGCCCGGCGGTGTCGTGGTGCGGCCCGTCCGTCGGGCGGTCTGCGTCGGTCATTCCCTGACGGCGTCTCCCCGGCGTGCGGCTTGTACCGGCGTCGGCAGGGTCAGGCGCACGCCGAATCCACCCTCGCTGCGCGGGCCGACGACGATCGTCCCGCCGTAGAGCTTGGCCCTCTCCCGCATCCCGATCAAGCCGTGTCCGCCCCGCTCGGCAGGTGTGACCGGATCCAGCCCCTCCACCGGCCCGTCGTCGGTCACCGACACCGTTACCTCGCCCGCGCGGTAGGCGAGTTCCACGGCGGCCTCCGTGCCGGGTGCGTGCTTGAGCACGTTGGTGAGCGCCTCCTGCACGACCCGGTACACGCAGAGCTGGACGCCGGGCGGCAGGGGGCGCGGGGTGCCCGTGACGCGCAGCTCGACGCCGACGCCGCCGGTGCGCACCCGGGTCACCATCTCGTCGAGCTGGTCGAGGCCGGGGGCGGGGGCGCCGTCGGCGCCCTGCACGCCGTCGGCCCGCAGCAGGCCGAGCATGCGGCGCAGTTCGGCCAGGGCCTCGCCGCTGGCGCCCTCGATGGTGTCCAGGGCGCCGCGCGCGGTACGGGCGTCGGTGCGGAAGACGAAGCGGGCCAGGCCGGCCTGGACGTTGATGACGGCGATGTGGTGGGCGACCACGTCGTGCAGCTCGCGGGCGATCCGCACGCGTTCCTCGGCGACCTCGCGCCGGGCCCGGTCGGCCTGTTCGGCCCGCAGCCGCAGCGTCAGCTCACCGGTCCGGCGGGCCACGTACCCGAACCGCCACAGCACCAGCGGGAAGCCCACGGCTTGCCCCGCCACCGAGGCCATCGACCCCGTGTCGCTGCGCAGCCCGGCGTAGATCCAGACGCCGGCGAGCAGGGCGGCGCAGGCGGCGGCGGTGCGGGTGGGGCGCAGGGAGGCGACGGTGTAGACGGCGAGCATGGGGCCGAAGGAGCCGACGACGGGCCAGTAGTCGAGGGTGACGTAGACCGCCCAGCAGGCGTGGACGGCGAGGCAGACGGTCACGGGGGCGCGGGTGCGCAGGACGAGGGGGAGGGTCAGCAGGGCGACGAGCGTCCAGGCGGGCGGGTCGAGCGCGGGCCACCCCTGGGCGACGGCCTCGGTGCCGAGCAGGACGGCCACGGTCGTCAGCGCCGCGGCGATCAGGCCGTCGGCCGCCAGGGGGTGCAGGCGCATTCCCGCAGCGTAGGTCCGCCCGCCCGGGTCGGCGTCATCCTTCTGCCGTACCGCGGAAGTTGCAGGAACCGGCCGGATACCGCGCCGGGTTGGGTCCGGTCTCCACCCACCGCCGGATTCCGGGACGCGCGGGGCGGCCGTAGGTTCTCGGTGCGAGCGATCCGCAGGGGGGTGTGGCGGTCCGTCCCGTACCTGGGGGAGGGTCGGGCCGCCGCACGGGGACGTGGCCGCTCGCGGTCGCGGCGCCCGCGCGCCGGCTCAGTACCGCGGATGCACCAGCGTGGAAGGCGGCAGCCCGGGGATCCGGGTGCGGGCCGCGTCGCGGGCGTCCCGGGCCAGGGAATCCGGCGTGAGGGTGCGCGCACGGGGCGCCGCCGGGTCGAGACGCAGGGCGGGGGCGGTGCGCGCGGCCAGGAGGAAGCCCCAGGCGCGGGGAGCGCGAAGGGCAGCGGTGGTGCGGTCGGGCGCGGAACCGGGGCCGGGACCGGAGGCCGAGCCGTCATCGGAGGCAGCCGCGCCGGGATCGTCGGCGGCGACGCGGTAGGCGACGGTCCGCAGGCCGGCCGCCCGGAGGGTGGCGTCCACCGTCCAGAAGGCCCGGGGGGCGGCAAAGACCGGGCCCGCGTGGACCACCAGCCGCCCGTCGGGCGCGAGCACCCGCCGCAGCAGGCCGTAGAACTCCTGCGAGTACAGCTTCGTACTGGCCGTGACGGACGGGTCGGGCAGGTCCGAGATCACCACGTCGTACGCCGCGGAAGGCGTCGAGCGCAGCCGGTGGAAGGCGTCTCCCGGGGCGACGTGGACGCGCGCGTCGCCGTAGGCGTGCTCGTTGAGGGCGGACAGGCCGGGGTCCTGCCGGGCCAGCCGGGCCAGCCGGGGATCGAGTTCGACGACGTCGACGCGGCGTACGCCGGGGTGGCGCAGGACCTCCCGGACGGCGAGGCCGTCGCCGCCGCCGAGGACGAGGACGCGCGCGTGGGGGCCGTTCATGGCGGGGTGCACCAGCGCCTCGTGGTAGCGCCGCTCGTCGCTGCCGCGCACCCGCAGCCGCCCGTCCAGGAACAGGTCGAGGGGCCGGCCGTCGGTGTCGCCGGTGAGGACGACCTCCTGCACGTCCGTCCGCACGGCCACGCGGACGTCCTGGCCGTACACGGCCTGCCGGGCGGCGCGTTCGAAGTCGTCGGCGAGGACGGTCGCCGTGGCGAGGAGCGCGAGGACGACCGCGTTGGCGGTCAGCAGCAGCCAGCGCGCCCGGCGGGTCAGGTCGCGCCGGAACAGGCCGAGGACCAGGGCGGCGCCGACGACCGCGTTGACGGTGCCGGTGAGCAGCGCGCCGGTGAGCTGGCCGAGGAAGGGCAGCAGGACGAAGGGGAAGGCGAGGCCGCCGACGAGCGCGCCGACGTAGTCCGCGGCGAACAGGTCGGCGACGGCACCGCCCGGGTCCTGTCTGCGCACCCGCTGGATCAGCTCCATCAGCAACGGCACCTCGGCGCCGATCAGCACGCCGATGGCCAGGGAGAAGGCGACCAGCAGGACGCGCGGGCCGTCGGCCCACAGGCCGCCCCAGCCGCCGGTCCAGGCGAAGACGGCGTACAGCACCATCGCGCTGGAGCCGCCGACGAGGGCGAGGACGGCCTCGAGCGCGCCGAAGCCGGCCGCGGCGAGGCCGCGCAGCCGCTTGGCGGCGAGCGAGCCGATGCCCATGGCGAAGACCATGACGGACAGGACGACGGACGCCTGGGTGACCGAGTCACCGATCAGGTACGAGGCGAGCGCGACGAGTTCGAGTTCGTACACGAGCCCGCAGGCCGCGCACACGAACACGCCCGCCAGCACCAGGAACCGCCCGACGGCCGGCCGGACGGGCAGCCGCGCGGGCGCCTCGGGGCCACCGGAACCACCACCGGTACCACCGGAACCGCAGGAGCCGCCCCAGGAAGGCGGAGAGCCGGGCGGGGCGGGCACGTGCGGTTCGATCACGCAGTGACGTTACGTCACTCCCCCACTGCGCATCGTCACCCACACGTGTGAAACTCAGGTCCTCTCGGGCACCACAGGTTTATCCGGCCCCCACCTGCGCACCTGACCGGCAGTCCCCAGACACGCCGGCCCGCGCCCCTCCGCTCACACCGCGGACCGGCTGAGCTGCGACGCCGGCACCCGCACGCCCACCCGGGTCCGCGTCGCCACCAACTGGCCGTCCTGCGGATAGGCGTGCCAGGTCCGCCAGTGCACCTGCCCCTCGTGCCGCTGGGCCAGCAGCGCGGTGAACGCGTGCGGACTGCCCGGGAAGACCCCGGCCAGGCCGTGCGGGTGGTCGGAGACCAGCGCGATCAACTCCTGGGCACGACCGGCGAAGGAACCCGGCGTCAGCACCTCCACGCGGGCGGCGAACTCGTACTCCCAGTCGCCCACCCGCTTGGCGACGCCCAGCGGAAGGGGGGTACTGCTTCCGGGAATGCACGCCACCGTCTCCGAGCAGCTGCCCCGCTCCTCCTCGAGCAGGACTTGATGAGAGGCCCCCAGAAGTCTCAACTGCAGTTTGGCGTCCTTCAGTTCGACGTCGAGACAGGCGAGCGCGGGCAGCGGCTCGCGCCCCAGGGCCCAGGCCAGGTCGGCGGCGCGGGTGTCGGTGTAGGCGGTTGTCAGGGTCGTGAGCATGGATCGGCTCCGCAAGCACACAAGGAGAGGAAGGTGTGGGGCCTGCGCATCCGGGGCACTGCCGGGGATGCGGCCCGCTCAGCCCAGTCGGCCGGTCAGGAGGGGGGTCAACAGGTCGTCCGAGGAGCTGCGTTGATGAACAAGAGCGAATCATGAACGGTGGCGCCGCCACAGCGTTTTTACCCAACTTCGTGGCGTTTCCATCCCTCAGGGGGCTCAACAGCTCAACTGTTCAACCATGGCGCACACCCCGTCCGTACGGCGTGCGCCGGTGCGTGGAAGCGCCCACCGGGCGGGCGGCCCGGCGGGCGCTCTGTGTGGGGGGCTCGGGGCCCGGTCCCAGGAACGGGCCCCGCGGAGCCGGATGCGGTTCCCCCTGCAGGAGCTCAGCTGCCCCGTGTCAGCTGCCTCCACCGCATCCGCCGCCCCCTCCTCCCCCGCAGGACGACCCGCCTCCGCAGGACGAGCCGCCACCGCAGGAGTGGTCCGAGTGGTGGCCGCCCGAGGACGAGCCGCCCCCGTCGCCGGCCCACCAGCTGTTGGTGCCGCCCCCGCTGTCGCCGCCCCCGCCCGTGCCGGGCCGGCGCGACCCCCTGCCGCTCCTCGTCCGCACCGGGCGGGACGTGCGCCGGCCCACCACGAACACCCTGACCAGCAGGGCTGCGAGCACGAACAGGATGATGCCTGTGACCACGGCTCCACCCTCCTTCCCTTCCGGGCCGCGCCCGGAAGTCCCCCGAAGCAATCCCCCGTCGGACGCCTCGCTGTGTGTCGATTGCCTGTGCTTCCCGCCGTGAAGCCCGCGGCGTGCACGGGAGATGCCCCTCGCCGCCACGCCCCAAAGCAGAGTTGAGGAAGTCCAGAGCTTCGGCGCAGGATGGCCGCCATGACCTCGATGAGCTCAAGCGCCCGCCCCCTCCTGAACCGCCGGCTCGCCGAGTTCGGGACGACGATCTTCGCCGAGATGTCCGCCCTGGCGGTGAGGACCGGGGCGATCAACCTCGGTCAGGGCTTCCCCGACACCGACGGCCCCGAGGAGATCCGCGAGGCCGCCGTCCGGGCACTGCGCGACGGACGCGGCAACCAGTACCCGCCGGGCCCGGGCGTCCCCGAGCTGCGCACCGCCGTCGCCGACCACCAGCGGCGCCGCTACGGCCTGTCCTACGACCCCGACACCGAGGTCCTGGTCACCGCGGGCGCCACCGAGGCCATCGCCGCCGCCCTGCTGGCCCTCGTCGAGCCCGGCGACGAGGTCGTCGCGCTGGAGCCGTACTACGACTCGTACGCGGCGTGCATCGCGATGGCGGGCGGCACGCGCGTGCCCGTCACCCTGCGCCCGCACGAGGGCGCGTTCCGCCTGGACCTGGACGAGCTGCGCGACGCCGTCACCGACCGCACCCGCCTCCTGCTGCTGAACACCCCGCACAACCCGACGGGCACGGTCCTGACCCGCGCCGAGCTGGCGGCGATCGCCGAGCTGGCCGTGGAGCGGGACCTGCTGGTGGTGACCGACGAGGTCTACGAGCACCTGGTCTTCGACGGCGCCGAGCACATCCCCCTGGCGACCTTCCCGGGGATGCGGGAGCGCACGGTGAGCATCGGGTCGGCCGGCAAGACGTTCTCCTTCACCGGCTGGAAGGTCGGCTGGGTCACCGCCGCGCCGGCCCTGCTCACGGCGGTCCGCTCGGCCAAGCAGTACCTGACGTACGTCAGCGCGGGCCCCTTCCAGTACGCGGTCGCCGAGGCGCTCGCGCTGCCGGACTCGTACTTCGCCGCCTACCGGGAGGACATGGAGGCCAAGCGGAACCTGCTGGCCGCGGGGCTGGCCGAGGCGGGCCTCGGCGTCCACCGGCCCGCCGGGACCTACTTCGTCACCACGGACATCCGCCCGCTCGGCGAGAGCGACGGCATCGCCTTCTGCCGCTCCCTGCCGGAGCGTGCGGGCGTCGTCGCCGTCCCCAACGCGGTCTTCTACGACCACCGGGAGGCGGGCGCGCCGTTCGTGCGGTTCGCGTTCTGCAAGCGGATTCCGGTGCTTCAGGAGGCGGTACAGCGCCTGAAGACCCTGGCGGGGTAGCCCGTCCGCACCGGTACGACGAGAGCCCGGGCCCCGGTGGTGCCGGGGTCCGGGCTCTCGTCGACTCAGCCGCGGGGAGGGACTACTCGCCGTCCTCGTCGGCCGGCTTCTCCGACTCGTTGACGTCCTGCTCCAGTCCGAGCTGCTCCACGAGCCACCGGTCGAACTCGATGGCGGCCCGCACCCAGCTGACCGTGGAGGAGACGAAGTGCTCCAGGCTGACGCCCATGCCGATCAGCATCTGGGCCTCGCCGATCAGACGGACCGTGCCGTCGTCGTGGGTGTGGGAGTACACCTTGGGCCACAGGGTGCGCCGGTTCCAGTCGTCGACCGACTCGAGGAGCTGGGGCTTCTCGTCGATCTGGTGGGGCCGGTCGTAGAACGTCCGCACCGAGAAGACCTGCTGGTCGCCCTCGCCGCGGAACATGAAGTACGTGCGGAACTGCTCCCACGGCGCCGCGAGGTCGCCCTCGTCGTCGACGACGTACTTCAGCTCCATCTGCTCGAGGAGCTGCTTCACAAGATCCTGATCCGGGACGACGGGGCCCGCCGGTCCTTGGGGCTGCGGCTCGGGCTGCTTGCCCCCGAAGTTCGGAATCGAGGACGGGTCGATGCTCACCGTGAATTTCCCTTCGTACGGATCAGGCCATCCTCCACCATGCGGGGAGGGGCGTGGCAAGCCCGCCGTGAGCCTGTCAGCCCTGGGCTGACTCGATCCGGCCGGTCGGGTACCCCTGCGGGGCCCCGGCAACCCGAGGGACGGGCCGCCGGGGCGGGCGTGGCGTGACGGCTACAGCGTCTTGCCGCTCGCGGGGCCCACGATCAGGTCGTCGCCGAAGCGGTCCACGCGGACCGTGTCGCCGTCCTTGATCTCGCCGGCGAGGATCTCGCGGGCGAGCCGGTCGCCGATCGCGGTCTGGACGAGGCGGCGCAGCGGGCGGGCGCCGTAGGCCGGGTCGTTGCCCTCCTCCGCCAGCCAGGCGAGGGCCTCGTCGGTGACCTCCAGGGTGAGGCGGCGTTCGGCGAGGCGCCGGGCCAGGCCGTTGATCTGCAGCCGTGCGATGCGGCTCAGCTCTTCCTTGCTGAGCGCCGAGAAGACCACCAGGTCGTCGAGCCGGTTGAGGAACTCCGGCTTGAAGGAGGCCCGCACCACCTCCAGGACCTGCTCCTTCTTCTCCGCCTCGCCGGTGGTCGGGTCGACCAGGTACTGGCTGCCCAGGTTGGAGGTGAGCACCAGGATGGTGTTGCGGAAGTCGACGGTGCGGCCCTGGCCGTCGGTGAGGCGGCCGTCGTCGAGCACCTGGAGCAGGATGTCGAAGACCTCGGGGTGCGCCTTCTCCACCTCGTCGAGCAGCACGACGGTGTAGGGCCGCCGCCGCACCGCCTCGGTGAGCTGGCCGCCCTCCTCGTACCCGACGTATCCGGGCGGGGCGCCGACCAGCCGGGCCACGCTGTGCTTCTCGCTGTACTCGCTCATGTCGATGCGGACCATGGCCCGCTCGTCGTCGAAGAGGAAGTCGGCGAGCGCCTTGGCCAGCTCGGTCTTGCCGACACCGGTGGGGCCGAGGAAGAGGAACGAACCGGTCGGGCGGTCCGGGTCGGCGATCCCGGCCCGGGAGCGCCGTACGGCGTCGGAGACGGCCCGTACGGCCTCGGTCTGCCCGATGAGCCGCTTGCCCAGCTCGTCCTCCATGCGCAGCAGCTTCTGCGTCTCGCCCTCCATGAGGCGCCCTGCGGGGATGCCGGTCCAGGAGGCGACGACGTCGGCGATGTCGTCGGCGCCGACCTCCTCCTTGACCATGGTGTCCCGGGCGACTTCTTCCTCCGCCTCGGAGGCGGCCTCCAGGTCCCGCTCCAGCGTCGGGATCTCGCCGTAGAGCAGCTTGCTGGCGGTGTCGAAGTCGCCGTCGCGCTGGGCGCGCTCGGCCTGCCCGCGCAGTTCGTCGAGCTTCTCCTTCAGCTCGCCGACCCGGTTGAGGGACTGCTTCTCCTTCTCCCAGCGGGCGTTGAGGCCGCGCAGCTCCTCCTCCTTGTCGGCGAGGTCGCGGCGCAGCCGCTCCAGGCGTTCGAGGGAGGCGGCGTCGGTCTCCTTGCCGATCGCCAGCTCCTCCATCTTCAGCCGGTCGACGGCGCGCTGGAGTTCGTCGATCTCGACGGGCGAGGAGTCGATCTCCATGCGCAGCCGGGAGGCGGCCTCGTCGACGAGGTCGATGGCCTTGTCGGGCAGGAAACGGGAGGTGATGTAGCGGTCGGAGAGGCTCGCGGCGGCCACCAGCGCGCTGTCCGCGATCTGCACCTTGTGGTGCGCCTCGTACCGCCCCTTGAGTCCGCGCAGGATCGCGATGGAGTCCTCGACGGTCGGCTCGGCGACCAGCACCTGCTGGAAGCGGCGCTCCAGGGCGGGGTCCTTCTCGATCCGCTCCCGGTACTCGTCGAGCGTCGTGGCACCCACCATGCGCAGCTCGCCGCGGGCCAGCATGGGCTTGAGCATGTTCCCGGCGTCCATGGCGGAGTCCCCGCCGGCGCCGGCGCCGACGACGGTGTGCAGCTCGTCGATGAAGGTGACGACCTGCCCGTCGGAGTCCTTGATCTCGGCGAGGACGGTCTTGAGCCGCTCCTCGAACTCGCCCCGGTACTTGGCCCCGGCGACCATGGCCCCGAGGTCCAGCGCCACCAGCCGCTTGTCCTTCAGCGACTCGGGCACGTCCCCCTTGACGATCCGCTGGGCGAGCCCTTCGACGACGGCCGTCTTGCCGACGCCGGGTTCGCCGATGAGCACGGGGTTGTTCTTGGTCCGCCGGCTCAGCACCTGCACGACGCGGCGGATCTCCTGGTCGCGGCCGATGACGGGGTCGAGCTTGCCGTCCCGGGCGGCGGCGGTGAGGTCGGTGCCGAACTTCTCCAGGGCCTTGTACTGGCCCTCGGGGTCGGGAGTGGTCACGCGGCGCCCTCCCCTCGCCTTGCGGAAGGCCTCCTGCAGCTTCTTGGCACTCGCTCCCTGCCCCTCCAGTACCTCACTGGCCGCGCCGCCCTTCGCGGCGATGCCGAGGAGCAGGTGCTCGGTGGAGAGGTACTCGTCCCCGAGTTCCTTGGCGCGGGCCTGGGCGTCGGCGACCACGGCGAGCATCTCACGGTTGGGCTGCGGGGGTGCGACGGTGGACCCGGTCACGCTGGGCAGCCCGCCGACGATGCGCTCGGCGCCGGAGCGTACGGCGGCGAGGTCGGCCTCGACGGCGGCGAGCAGGTCGGTGATGTTCTCGTTGTCCTGCCCCTGGAGCAGCGCAAGGAGCAGGTGGGCGGGGGTGAGGTCGGCGTTTCCCTCGGTCACGGCCCGGTTGCTGGCCGCGTTGATCGCGTCCCGGCTCCGGTTGGTCAGCTCGGCGTCCACGTTCTGGCTCTCCTCCTCGCGTAGTGCTGACTCATCCAGCGTACACAAAGTTGAGCCTGCTCCACTCAAGGCGGACATCGCACGTCCCCGTCGGCGGACCTCGAGGTGGTCGGGAAGGGATCGGCAAGGACTCCGGACGCGCCACACGGTGCCTTTTCGGCCAGCCGCGGAACCGGCCGGTATCGCGAGATGTCCGCACATGCGACAGCGGCGTCACCGTGTTCAGGTCACGGTGACGCCGCTGCCGGGGGGAAGCACCTGAGCGATCTGTTACGACGGGGGAATCGCGTCAGGCACTGCGGGGGGTGGCCGAGATGGTCCTCACTTCGGGGACGTCCGGCTGCTCGAGCCGGTGGTCCCGCTGGTCCAGGTTCACAAAGATCATTCCGTACCGGACGGCACACCGCACGGGCTGCGGCGCCCCCCGAGGCCGCCGCAGACACCGGTACGCCCGCACGTCGCCGTCCTCGTCCAGCGTGACGACGACCGGCTCGCCGAAGACGGTCACCATCAGGGAGTCACCGGCGTGCGGGATCGCGGTGACCAGGTCGATGAAGTGCCAGCCGGAGCGGTAGGCGGTGGCCATTTCTCGCCGGAAGGAGCGGTCGTCAGGTGGCGTCGTCATGTCACGACCACACCGTGTCGTCCGTGACGGCAGCTGTGTCTGCACCGACGGACACCGCCACTGACTCGACACCACTCGCACGCTCGTCACCCTGCACACCAGCGAGGCCATTCAGTGCTCCGAAGGCCACGACGGCGGAGAAGGCGGCGACAAGCACCGAGCGAAGCATTCTCTTAGACATAGTCGGCTTCGTCCTCACTTGAAGGTCCCCTCTTCCCCCGTCGGATAAGACGATGGCTCATATAGGCACGTCATGGCCACACAATCGGTGCATCATGTTCCTGCATGTTCAGGACCCTGGGGGGTGGAGATTTAGTAATGAATCGGACTAATGAGGCACATGCCCATGGGATTACTGAACTGTGCGAGGAGGGGGGACGTCTCTACGCGAACGCGCTGCGCACCGGACGTATCGCTCGCGCGGAGGCGAGCCTGGCCCCTTGCCTCATCGAGCTGGCCCTGCTGCACCCCGACCCCGATGACGCCGACTGGCTGCGCCCCGTCCCCCCGTCCATCGCCCTGTCACAGCGTCTCAATCCGATCGAGCGGGAGATCGCCAACCACCGGCGGACGTCGATCAGGCTGACGGAAGCCTTCGAGCCGTTCATGACCCTGAGCGCACAGGGGACCGCGCCGATCCACTCGATCACGGTGCTGGAAGGGCTCGACCGCATCAACTCGGCTCTCGACCTGGCCACGACACAGTGCAAGAACGAGGTACTGACCGTTCAGCCGAGCGCACGCCACCCGGAGCGCCGGCTCATCGAGGGCATGGAACGGGACAAAACGCTGACCGGGCGCGGCGTGCGCATACGGACGCTCTACCAGCACACCGCCCGGTACAGCGCGGAACGACTGGCCTACGTGGACCGGTTCTCCAACGGCAAGGCGGAGTACCGGACCATCGACGAACTGGTCGAACGCCTCATCATCTGCGATGACACGGTCGCGTTCATCCCGGTCCGCGACGATCGTCAGGTGGCGCTGGAGATCCGTCATCCGGGCCTCGTCGGATACCTGATCAAGGTCTTCGAGTTCATGTGGGGCCGCGCCGTCCCGCTCAGCGCCGGCGCCCCCTACGAAACGGCCCCCGACGGCATCACCGACATCCAGCACTCCATCGCGAAACTTCTGGTGGAAGGTCACGTCGACGAGGCCATCGCCCGCCGCCTGGGGATGAATGTGCGGACCTGCCGGGCGCACATAGCCAAACTGGCCACCGCCCTGGGCAGCGGGAGCCGCGCCCAGCTCGGGTACCTCATAGCTCAGTCCGGAATCCTCGAACAAGGGAACCCGGACGGGGGAGAGGAAGCCCACTCATGACGCACGGGACGCACGGGCACCACGGCGACGAATTGTGTGAGACAGGACTCGCTCTTTACTCCCGTGCTCTGCGTGACGGTCATGTGAGCAATGGCGAGGTGTCGACCGCGCCGTGCCTCGTCCACCTCGGGTACCTGCACCCCGCCATCGACGACTTGGACCGGCTCGAGCCGGTCGCACCGGCAGTGATGTTGCAGAGGCTGCTGCGCTCCTCGGAGGACCGCATCGCCGAGGAGCGGCGCCGCGGACAACGCATGGCGGACCTCTTCGAACCGCTCATGCGCCCGGGCGCACACCATGCCGTCACCGAGGACACTCCGGCGCTCAGAATTCTCAGCGGCAAGGAGCGGACGGGTCAGGCCATCGAGGAAGCCATGGCCGAGGGCAGAGAAGAGCTCCTCGCGATCCAGCCGCACGACGCGCACGTGTCCAAGCGCCCCGACATTCTCGAAGGGGCCATGAAGCGGGACCAGGACTTCCTCGACCGCGGTGCCCGGATAAAGGCGTTGTACCAGCACACGATCCGCCACGCCCCCTACACGCGCGCCCGCTACGAGCGCCTGACCGGCGACGTGGAGGCCCGCACCCTCGACGAGGTCACCGAACGCCTCATCGTCATCGACCGCACCGTCGCCTTCATCCCCGCCAGCGCCGACCGCTCACTCGCCCTCGAAGTCCGCCACCCCGCCCTCATCGCCTACTTCGTCAACGTCTTCGACCGCCTCTGGCACCTCGCCACCCCCATGCACCCCCAAGCCGTCCAGCAACCCACCCTCAACGGCATCACCCCCCGCCAACGCGCCATAGCCGCCCTCCTCGTCGAAGGCCACACCGACTCCGCCATCGCCGACCGCCTCGGCATGAACGTCCGCACCGCCCGCGTCCACATCGCCAAACTCGCCGCCACCCTCGGCAGCGAAAGCCGGGCACAACTCGGATATCTCATCGGGCAGTCGGGAGTGCTCCAGTTCGACAACG
This sequence comes from Streptomyces sp. CCM_MD2014, assembly GCF_000772045.1. Lineage (GTDB taxonomy): Bacteria > Actinomycetota > Actinomycetes > Streptomycetales > Streptomycetaceae > Streptomyces > Streptomyces salinarius. The sequence continues at coordinate 4,120,916 of NZ_CP009754.1, forward strand.
CCGACCAATGACCACGTCCCATCCGGACCACGGGCCCGACGAGCTCTGCGTCGCAGGACAGCGGATGTATCAACGTGCTCTCCATGAGGGCCAGGTGGCTCTACGGGACGTCGACGCGGCGCCGTGTCTCATCGGCATGGGCCTCTTGGCCCCGGCCGCCGGCGACCCGGACCGCATGGAGCCGGTCGCCCCTTTCATCGCCCTGCGGCGACTGCTCTGGGCATCCGAGGATCGCATCGCCGACGAGCGGCGACGTGGGCAGCGCATAGCCGATGCCTTGGAGCCCCTCATGCGTGCCGGAGTGCGCGCGGCAGGCACCAGCACTCCCATGCTCAGGATCCTCAGCAGCAAGGAGCAGACGAGCCGGGCCATCACCGACGCACTGGCCGAAGCGAGGGCGGAAACACTCACCATCCAGCCGTACCGCCCCCACCTCACCAGGCAGCCCGAGGTCCACGCAGCCGCCTTGGCACGAGACCAGGCCTTTCTCGACCGCGGTGCCCGCATCCGCGCTCTGTACCAACACACCGTCCGGCACATCGGCTACACGCGAGACCGCTACGAGCACCTGACCGGCGACGTGGAGGCCCGCACCCTCGACGAGGTCACCGAACGCCTCATCGTCATCGACCGCACCGTCGCCTTCATCCCCGCCAGCGCCGACCGCTCACTCGCCCTCGAAGTCCGCCACCCCGCCCTCATCGCCTACTTCGTCAACGTCTTCGACCGCCGCTGGCACCTCGCCACCCCCATGCACCCCCAAGCCGTCCAGCAACCCACCCTCAACGGCATCACCCCCCGCCAACGCGCCATAGCCGCCCTCCTCGTCGAAGGCCACACCGACTCCGCCATCGCCGACCGCCTCGGCATGAACGTCCGCACCGCCCGCGTCCACATCGCCAAACTCGCCGCCACCCTCGGCAGCGAAAGCCGGGCTCAGCTCGGGTTTCTCATCGGGCAGTCGGGGATTCTCGACCGGGAAGGATGACGGGGGCGGGAGACGTCCGCGGGGAGCCGTCCAGGCCGGCCTGGGCTATGCGGACGCCCAACTGCGTGCGGCTGGCCGCGCCCAGGGTTTCCGAGAGGCGGGCGATGTGCGCGCGGGCCGTACGGACGCTGATGCCGAGGCGTTCCGCGATCACCGCGTCCTGGTGGCCCTCCGCGAGGAGCGCCGCGATGGACTGCTCGCGGTGGGAGATGCCCTCGATGCCGGTGTCGGGGAGGGGAGCCGTCAGGGGGATCGCGAGGCGCCACAGGCGTTCGAAGACCGTGATCAGGTAGGCGATCAGGGCCGGGTGGCGCAGCTCCAGGGCCATCGTGCGGTCGGTGTTGGCGGGGATGAAGGCCACGGTGCGGTCGAAGAGGATGAGGCGGTCGATGACCTCGTCCAGGGTGCGGGCCTCCACCGCGTCACCCATGAGTTCGAGGTAGTTGAGCAGCCCTTGCCCGTGCCGGGCCACGTGCGTGTACAGGTCCCGCATCCGCACCCCGCGCCCGCGCAGCGCCAGCGCCCGGTGCAGCCCCTCCGACAGTTCGTGCTCGCGCCGGATGCCGCCGGGCTGGACGGTGAGCACCTCCGTCGTGCAGGCGGCCGTCGCCTCGTCCATCGCGGCCTGGATGCGGGACAGGCCGTCGAGGACGCGGATCGCGGTCGACTCGGGGGCGGCCGGGGGCTGGAGCAGGCGGCCCAGCCCGGCGTACCACTCGAAGGCCTCCACCGCCGAGCCCATCCGCCGCTGACTCGCGCTGACCTCCTCCTGGACGCCGCGCAGCAGCCGTGTCATGACCTCCTGCGGGGAGGTCGGCACCAGCCAGTCCATGTCGTCGGGGTCGGGGTGCAGCAGGGCCAGTTCGAGCAGGCACGGGACCGGCTCGGCGTCACGGCGCGGCACCCTCCCGCGCCGTACGGCCCGGGAGTACACGCGGTCCCCGGCCGCGCAGAGCCGGTCGGCCCCGTGCGGGTGCTCCTGAGCCCCGTGCCCGGTCATCGCCCATTCCACCCCCGGTTCCGGCCCTTCCGCAGCGCAACTATGCGCGGCCGGGACCGGCTCCGCAACACGGCTCCGCACGGAGCGGGGGTCGGTACGCCCCTGTTTCCGCCGCAATGCCCGAGCCGCGGGCGCGGGAGGGAACGCGGCCTACTTCAGCCCCGCCTCCGCGCACGCGTCCTCGTACTTGGCGGTGCAGATGTCGGAGACCTTGTAGAAGCCGTCCGCGATGACCGTGTCCTCGATGTTGTCCTCGGTGAGGGCGACGACGGGGACGAGCTGGGCGGGGATGCCCTTGTGGGTGGGGCTGTCGACCTTGTCGCGGGCGAGCGCCTCGAACTGGATGTCGCGGCCCTGGACCCGGGCCACGGCCATCTCCGCGGCGTTCTCCGCCTCCTGCGGGTAGGACTTGTACACGCTCATGTACTGCTCGCCGGTGACGATCCGCTGCACCGCCGAGAGTTCCGCGTCCTGGCCGGTGATCGGGGGCAGGTCCGTGACGCCCGCGTCCTCGAGGGCCTTGATGATGCCGCCGGCCATGCCGTCGTTGGCCGAGTAGACACCCGCGATGTTCTTCTTGCCGATCTTCTCGATCGCCTCGGTCATGTTGGCCTCGGCGTTCTCCGGCTTCCAGTCCTTGGTGTCGAAGGACTGGGCGATCGTCACCTTGCCGTTCAGCTCGGCCAGCGCGCCCGCCTTGAACTGCTTGGCGTTCGGGTCGGTGGGCGAGCCGTTCATCATGACGATCTTGTCGGAGCCGGACGGGTCGCCGCCCAGCGCCTCGATCAGCGAACGGCCCTGGACCTCGCCGACCAGTTCGTTGTCGAAGGAGATGTACGCGTCGATCGGGCCCTCGGCCAGCCGGTCGTAGGCGATCACGGGGATGCCGGCGTCCTTGGCCTTCTGCACGCTGTCGGCGATGGCGTGGGCGTCGACCGCGTCCAGCACGATCACGTCGACCTTGTCGTTGATCATCTGCTGCATCTGGTCGGCCTGCTTGGTGGCGCTGGCCTCGGCGTTGGCGTACTTGACGTTGCCCTCGTCGCGCGTGAGGTCGCCGACCTTCGCCTTGAAGAAGGGGTAGTCGAACTGCTCGTAGCGCGTGTTCTCCTTCTCCGGCAGCAGCAGGCCGACGGTGATGTCGTTGCCCCTGGTCGGGCTCGCGTCGTCACTGCTCTCCGAAGCGCCCAGCACACCGCAGGAGGCCAGCGAGAGGGTCATCAGGGACGCGGCCACGGATATGGCGATACGACGGGGACGGCTACTCACTGCGCTTTGCCTTCCGACACACGGGTGTGGTGGACGCACCGGATGGGCCCGGGCGGACCGGGTGGACCGAGTGGACCGAGTGACTCCGGTGCCCACTGGGGGCTCGGCGACCCCGGTGAGGGAAGCCAACGCTGTCTTCACCAAATCGTCAAGAAGTACTAGACCAATGAGACAGCACCGTTGTGAACCAGCCCCGGAGGACGGGTCGGTCCTCCGGGGCTGTCGATGCCGTATTCCCTTGTGCCGCCTGTGCGGTCCGGTCAGTCCGAGGACTGGCCGTGGCGCTTGGGGCGCCAGACCACCAACGCGCTGGTCTGCTGTACCTCTTGGTAGGGGACCAGGTCACGGCGGTACGACGCGTGCACCGCGGCCTCGCGCTGGCGCATCGCCGTGGCCGCGCCGTCGAGCGCGGCGGCCAGCTCGGCCGCCCTCGCCTGGAGGGCGGCGACCTGGTTCTCCAGCTCGATGATGCGCTTGATTCCGGCCAGGTTGATGCCCTCGTCCTGTGACAACTGCTGCACCTGTCGGAGCAGTTCGATGTCGCGGGCCGAGTACCGCCGGCCGCGGCCGGCGGTGCGGTCCGGGGAGACCAGGCCGAGGCGGTCGTACTGCCGCAGCGTCTGCGGGTGCAGTCCGGAGAGCTGGGCCGCCACCGAGATGACGTAGACCGGGGTGTCCTCGGTCAGTTCGTACGGGTTGCGTCGACGACCGTCCATTCCGTCAAGCTCCCTTCGCGGCCTGGAACAACTCCGCCCGCGGATCCTCGTCCGCGGTCGCCTCGCGATACGCCTCCAGCGCCTCACGAGCCTTCCCCGTCAGGTCCTTCGGAACACTCACCTCCACGGTGACCAGAAGGTCGCCGCGCGTGCCGTCCTTGCGGACCGCGCCCTTGCCCCGGGCCCGCATCGTACGGCCGCCCGGTGTGCCCGCCGGCAGCTTCAGCGTGACGGGCGGACCGCCCAGGGTCGGCACCCTGACCTCGCCGCCGAGGGCCGCCTCGGCGTAGGTGACCGGGACGGTGACGGTGAGGTTGTCGCCCCGGCGGCCGAAGACGGGGTGTTCCTTGACGTGCACGACCACGTAGAGGTCGCCCGCCGGACCGCCCCGCTCGCCCGGCGTGCCCTTGCCGCGCAGCCGGATGCGCTGCCCGTCCGACACCCCGGCGGGGATGCGGACCTGCATCGTCCGCGAGGACTTGGCGCGTCCGGAGCCCTTGCAGACGTCGCAGGGGTCCTCGGCGATCAGGCCGCGGCCCTTGCAGTCGGGGCACGGGTCGGTGAGCGAGAAGCCGCCGCCCGAACCCCGGGCGACCTGGCCGGTGCCGACGCAGGTCGGGCACACGCGGGGCGTGCCGTTCTTGTCGCCGGTGCCCGAACAGGCCTTGCAGGGAGCCTGCGAGGACATCCTGAGCGGCACGGTGGCGCCCTCGATGGCCTCGGTGAAGCTGAGGGTGACCTCGGACTCGATGTCCTGGCCGCGCCGCGGCTGGGTGCGCGTGCCGGCGCCCGGTGAGCCGCCGGTGCGGTTGAACAGGCCGCCGAAGACGTCCCCGAGGCCGCCGCCGAAGCCGCCGGCGCCCTGGCCTCCGCCCTGGGCGCCGCCTCCGAAGAGGTCGCCCAGGTCGAAGTTGAAGGTGCCGCCGCCCGCGCCCGGCCCCGGCCTGAAGCCGCCGTTGCCGAAGAGGCTGCGGGCCTCGTCGTACTCCTTGCGCTTCTTGGGGTCACCGAGGACGTCGTTGGCTTCGGAGATCTCCTTGAAGCGCTCCTCCGCCTTGACGTTCCCCTTGTTGGCGTCCGGGTGGTTCTCGCGGGCGAGCTTCCGGTACGCCTTCTTGATCTCGGCCTCGGTGGCGTCCTTGGGGACGCCGAGAACCTTGTAGTAGTCCTTCTCGATGAAGTCCTTCGTGCTCATCCCCGACGTCCCTCCTCTCGCGCCCTACGTGTCACTCCGGACTCAGCCCTCGTCCGGGCCACCGCTCTCCTTGGTTCCGCCGTCGCCCTTCGCCTCGGCGTCCTGCGCGTCGGCGGCGTCCTCGGCCGGCTTGACCGTCTGGGCGCCCGGCTGCGGCTCGGCGACCGCCACCCGCGCGGGGCGGATGGTGCGATCGCCGATCCGGTACCCGGGCTGCAGGATCGCCACGCAGGTCGTCTCGGTGACGTCCGGTGCGTAGGAGTGCATCAGGGCCTCGTGGATCGTCGGGTCGAAGGGCTCGCCCTCCTTGCCGAACTGCTGGAGGCCCATCTTGGCGATGACGGTCTCCAGCGAATCCGCGACAGACTTGAAGCCGCCGACCAGTTCGCCGTGCTCCTGGGCGCGGCCGATGTCGTCGAGTACGGGAAGCAGCTCGGACAGGAGGTTCGCTACGGCGATCTCCTTGACCGCGACGCGGTCCCGTTCGACCCGGCGACGGTAGTTCTGGTACTCGGCCTGGAGCCGCTGGAGGTCCGCCGTGCGCTCGCCCAGCGCACTGCGCACCTGGTCCAGCTGGGCCACCAGGCCCGCGTTCTCGCTCGCGTCCCCGGCCGGGGCCGCCCCCTCTTCGGAGGCGGCCTGCGGCTCGGCGTCGTCAGGGGTGGCGCCGGAGGGGACGTCGGGCTTCTCCTCGAAACCCGGGGTCTCCTCCGTCACGCGGCACCGTCCTTGCGCTCGTCGTCCACGATCTCGGCGTCGACGACGTCGTCGTCGGCCTTGTCACCGGCCTGGGCACCCGCGCCGGGGGCCTCGCCGCCGGCGGCCTGCGCGGCCTGGGCGTCGGCGTACATGGCCTGGCCCAGCTTCTGCGAGACGGCGGCGACCTTCTCGGTGGCGGTGCGGATCTCGGCGGTGTCCTCGCCCTTGAGCTTCTCCTTCAGCTCGGCGACGGCACCCTCGACCTCGGTCTTCACCTCGCCGGGGACCTTGTCCTCGTTGTCCTTGAGGAACTTCTCCGTCTGGTAGACGAGCTGCTCGCCCTGGTTGCGGGACTCGGCGGCCTCGCGGCGGGCGTGGTCCTCCTCCGCGTACTTCTCGGCCTCCTGGCGCATCCGGTCGACCTCGTCCTTCGGCAGCGAGGAGCCGCCGGTGACGGTCATCTTCTGCTCCTTGCCCGTGCCCAGGTCCTTCGCGGTCACGTGCATGATGCCGTTGGCGTCGATGTCGAAGGCGACCTCGATCTGCGGGACGCCGCGGGGCGCCGGCGGCAGACCGGTCAGCTCGAACATCCCGAGCTTCTTGTTGTACGCCGCGATCTCGCGCTCGCCCTGGTAGACCTGGATCTGCACGGAGGGCTGGTTGTCCTCGGCGGTGGTGAAGATCTCCGAGCGCTTGGTCGGGATCGTCGTGTTCCGCTCGATCAGCTTGGTCATGATGCCGCCCTTGGTCTCGATGCCGAGGGACAGCGGGGTGACGTCGAGCAGCAGGACGTCCTTGACCTCGCCCTTGAGGACACCGGCCTGCAGGGCGGCGCCGATGGCGACGACCTCGTCCGGGTTGACGCCCTTGTTGGCGTCCTTGCCGCCGGTCAGCTCCTTGACGAGCTCGGCGACGGCGGGCATACGGGTGGAACCGCCGACGAGGACGACGTGGTCGATCTCGGACAGCTGGATGCCGGCGTCCTTGATGACGTTGTGGAACGGCGTCTTGCAGCGCTCCAGCAGGTCGGAGGTCAGCTGCTGGAACTGGGCGCGGGTGAGCTTCTCGTCCAGGTGCAGCGGGCCCTCGGCGGACGCCGTGATGTAGGGGAGGTTGATCGTGGTCTCGGTGGACGAGGACAGCTCGATCTTCGCCTTCTCGGCGGCCTCGCGCAGGCGCTGCAGCGCCATCTTGTCCTTGGCCAGGTCCACGCCGTGGCCGGACTGGAACTGCTTGACCAGGTAGTCGACGACGCGCTGGTCCCAGTCGTCACCACCGAGGTTGTTGTCACCGTTGGTGGCCTTCACCTCGACGACGCCGTCGCCGATCTCCAGCAGCGAGACGTCGAACGTGCCGCCACCGAGGTCGAAGACCAGGATGACCTGCTCGTCCTTGTCCAGGCCGTACGCCAGGGCGGCGGCGGTCGGCTCGTTGACGATGCGCAGGACGTTGAGGCCCGCGATCTCGCCGGCCTCCTTGGTGGCCTGGCGCTCGGCGTCGTTGAAGTACGCCGGGACGGTGATGACCGCGTCGGTCACCTTCTCGCCCAGGTAGGACTCGGCGTCCCGCTTCAGCTTCTGCAGCACGAAGGCGCTGATCTGCTGCGGGTTGAAGTCCTTGCCGTCCAGGTTGACCTTCCAGTCGGTGCCCATGTGGCGCTTGACCGAGCGGATGGTCCTGTCGACGTTCGTGACCGCCTGGCGCTTGGCCACCTCGCCGACCAGCACCTCACCGTTCTTGGCGAAGGCGACGACGGACGGCGTGGTCCTGGCGCCCTCGGCGTTGGTGATGACGGTGGGCTCGCCGCCCTCCAGAACGCTGACGACGGAGTTAGTCGTGCCCAGGTCGATGCCGACCGCACGTGCCATGGTGAATAACCTCCAGCTGACTTGAGTGGAACAGGCTCAAGTGTGCATGACGCCCGGCACCGGGTCAACAGAGGTGAGCCGGGCAGACTCAACTCTTATCCGTTCCTTACGCGCAACGGCGCGCTGACCTGCACTTTCTCGGCAGCCGAGGTACGACGAACCGGAAAAATCGTCACCCGGAGGGACGCGCCGACCGGCACCCCGGTTGCCCCACCGGACACCCGGGGCACACCGGGGTCAGGGTCGCCTCAGCGACGCAGATCACCGCACGTCCGACTACAGTGCGGCAGAGGATGGGGGTAGTCTCGAACGGACTGAATAAGTTACCGCTTAGTAATACCGAGTCATCCGAGCACCACCGAGTAAACACCGCCCCCCTCGTACACCTCGCAGGCCCGAGGAGCCCCCAAATGCAACTCGCCGCGATCATCGTGTCGCTGGTCCTGATCGTGGTCGGCGTCGCACTGTTCGGCCGCGCCGTCCTGCAGATCGTCAACTACATGCGGCTGGGCCAGCCGGTGCCGGCCGGAACACGGACCAACGACCCCGTGGACCGCACCGTCACCGTGGTCAGGGAGTTCCTCGGCCACACCCGGATGAACCGCTGGGGCATCGTCGGTGTGGCGCACTGGTTCGTCGCGGTGGGCTTCTTCTCCCTGCTGCTGACGATCGTCAACGCCGTCGGCCAGCTCTTCCAGGCCGACTGGATCCTGCCGGTCATCGGCGACTGGGCCCCGTACAACGTCTTCGTCGAGTTCATCGGCACCATGACGGTGATCGGCATCCTGGTCCTGATCGTGATCCGGCAGCTCAGCCACCCGCGCAAGCCGGGCCGCAAGTCCCGCTTCGGGGGCTCCAACTTCGGCCAGGCCTACTTCGTCGAGGCCGTCATCCTCATCGTCGGCGTCTGCATCTTCATGCTGCACGCGCTCGAGGGCGCCCTCCACCACGTCGACGGCTACGAGGCGTCGTTCTTCATCTCGTACCCGGTCGTCTCCGCGCTCCAGGACGTGGACCTCGGCACGCTCCAGAACCTCGTCTACTTCTTCGCCGGCCTGAAGATCGCGACCTCCTTCATCTGGATGATCACGGTCGCCCTGAAGACCGACATGGGCGTCGCCTGGCACCGCTTCCTGGCCTTCCCGAACATCTGGTTCAAGCGCGACGCGAAGGGCGGCACCGCCCTGGGCGCGCTGCTCCCGATGACCTCGGGCGGCAAGCCGATCGACTTCACCGACCCCGGCGACGACGACGTCTTCGGCGTCTCCCAGGTCGAGCAGTTCTCCTGGAAGGGCCTGCTGGACTTCTCCACCTGCACCGAGTGCGGCCGCTGCCAGTCGCAGTGCCCCGCCTGGAACACCGGCAAGCCGCTCTCCCCCAAGCTCCTGATCATGTCCCTGCGCGACCACGCGCACGCCAAGGCCCCCTACCTGCTGGCCGGCGGCGGCAAGACGATGGAGGGCGAGGAGAAGGCGTCCGAGGAGCAGCTCAAGGACGTCCCCGCGGCCGCGCTCGCGGAGGCCGAGCGCCCGCTGATCGGCACCCTCGAGGAGCAGGGCGTCATCGACCCGGACGTCCTGTGGTCCTGCACCACCTGCGGCGCCTGCGTCGAGCAGTGCCCCGTCGACATCGAGCACGTCGACCACATCGTCGACATGCGCCGCTACCAGGTCATGATCGAGTCCGCGTTCCCGTCCGAGGCGGGCACGATGCTCAAGAACCTGGAGAAGAAGGGCAACCCCTGGGGCCTGGCCAAGAAGCAGCGCCTGGAGTGGCTCAAGGAGCTGGACTTCGAGGTCCCGGTCGTCGGCAAGGACATCGAGGACCTCACCGAGGTCGAGTACCTCTACTGGGTCGGCTGCGCCGGCGCCCTGGAGGACCGCGCCAAGAAGACCACCAAGGCCTTCGCCGAGCTGCTCCACATCGCGGGCGTCAAGTTCGCGATCATGGGCGGCGACGAGAAGTGCACGGGTGACTCCGCCCGCCGCCTGGGCAACGAGCCCCTGTTCCAGGAGCTCGGCATGGAGAACGTCATGACCCTCAACGCCGCGTTCGGCGAGGAGATGGACGACGACGGCAAGGTCACCGAGGAGTCCCGCAAGCCGAAGTCGGCGAAGAAGATCGTCGCCACCTGCCCGCACTGCCTCAACACCCTGGGCAACGAGTACCCGCAGCTCGGCGGCGACTACGAGGTCATCCACCACACCCAGTTGCTCCAGCACCTGGTCGACGAGGGCAAGCTGCTCCCGGTCACCCCGGTCGAGGGCATCATCACCTACCACGACCCCTGCTACCTGGGCCGCCACAACAAGATTTACACGCCGCCGCGCGAGATCATCGCCGCCGTCCCCGGCGTCCGCAACGAGGAGATGCACCGCCACAAGGAGCGCGGCTTCTGCTGCGGCGCCGGCGGCGCGCGGATGTGGATGGAGGAGCGGATCGGCAAGCGCATCAACAACGAGCGCGTCGACGAGGCCCTGTCCGTCAACCCGGACATCGTCTCCACGGCCTGCCCGTTCTGCCTGGTGATGCTCACCGACTCGGTCAACGGCAAGAAGAACGACGGCAAGGCCAAGGAGTCCATCCAGGTCGTCGACGTCGCCCAGCTCCTGCTGGACTCCGTCAAGACCCCGGCCGACCCGACCGGCGAGCCGGAGCCGGAGAGCGAGCCGACGCCGGAGCCGGTGAAGTAACCGCCGCCCCCGCTCGACGACACCCCCGCGTCCCTTCCGGACCCGGGGGTGTCGCCGTATCTCGAACACGTGCATCATTACCCGGTCGTTGTCGGTAATGGCGGTACGGATCGATACGGACGAGGTGAACGGTGCGGCGCCTGCGAAGAAACACCCTGACCGGCACGGCCGCCGTCGGCTGCCTGCTGCTGCTCGCCGCCTGCGGCCGCGGCCCGGCACCCGCGGCCGAGGACACCGCCGCACCCACCCCGGTACGCGCCGCCGACGCACCCGCCCTGCTCCCCGTCCCGCGCGGCGAGGGCAGCGAGGTCCCCGACGACTTCAACGGCGACGGCCACCGCGACCTGGTCCTCGACGACCTGGTCACGGCGGAGAGCCACGCCGACGACGCGGGCATCGGCATCGTCTACGGCTCGCCCCGCGGACTGGTACCGGGAGCCCGGCAGTTGCTCGGCCCCGAGAAGTACGCGGCACGCGTGGACGGCCAGTTGCCGGCCGTCTTCGAGGCCGAGGCGAGCTGCGACCTCGACGGCGACGGCTTCACCGACCTGGTCGTCACCACCGACCCGCCCTACGACGGCCAGGGCCGCCCCCCGGTCCCCCTCCAGCTCCTCTTCGGCTCCCCGTCGGGACCGGCGGACCGCGCGGTCCCGCTGACCGTCCCCGACCAGGCCCGGTACGGCAACGACTGGCCCGAGCGCCCGGTGTGCGGCGACTTCGACGGCGACGGCGCCGAGGACCTCGTCGTCCACGCCTCGGCCGGCCGCCTCAGCTATCTGCGCGGCCCCTTCACCCGCAAGGGCGCTCCGCGGAAGGCCGGCGCGCCCATCCCCTCCCCCGGCGAGGCACCGGCCGGCCCCGCCGCCGACGTGAACCGCGACGGGTACGACGACCTGGTCGTCCGCACCTCCGCGGGCCCCGGCGAGGCGGCCGTCGTCCTCGGCGGTCCCGACGGCCCGACCCGCACCGGGGTCACCCTGCCCACGGGCGTCGACGTCGCCCTCGGCGCCTTCGGCAAGGGCAAGGCGCTGGACGCGGCCGTGGGCACCCCGGACACCACGGCGCTGCGCTACGACCTCCCCGCCGCCGCGCGCGGCGGTGTGGACACCCCCGGCTCCCTGCTCGACGCCGCCGACTTCGACGGCGACGGCCTGAGCGAACTGGTCTCCAGCGGCTCCGCGGTACGTGTGTACCCCGGGCGCGCGACGGGCCCCACGACGCGGGGCGCGGTCACGGTGCGGCCCGCGTCGGCGGGCACGACACGGGTGCTGACGGCCGGGGACTTCGACGGCGACGGCCTGGCGGACCTGGTCCTGCGGACCTACCGGGGCGACACCGAGGACACCGTCGAGGTGCACCGGGGCACGGCGGAGGACGTGGTGACGGCACGGGCCGCGGTGACGTTCTCGACGTCCCAGTTCCTCACCCGGTAGGGGCCGGCCGCCGTACGGCCGGCCCTTAGGGGACGCCCCGGTCGACCCCCGTAAGGGATGTCACAGCTCGGCAGCAAAGGACCCCCGAACGGCCGGGCCCCGCACGTCACTCTCCGGGACCAGGTACGTTCGAAGGCGTGGCTGGATTCAGGATCGGACGCGGCCGGGACAACGGCGCTCCACACGCGCGACCGCAACGCCCCCCGTACGGACAGCAGGCGCCCCAGGGACCGTCGTACGGCGGCCCGGCGACGCCTCGGCAGCCGTACCCGCAGCCGCCGTACGGAGGTGGCGCCCCCGGCCCGGCCCCCGGCGGATCCCCGTGGCCCCAGGCACCCGGCGGCGCTCCCGCCGGCGGCCACGGCGAGCCGGAGTACTTCGGCGACGGCGGCTACGGGCCCGGCGGACACCCCCCGCAGGCCCCGTACGACCCGTACGCGGCCAACAACCCGGGCCACACCCAGGCGTTCACGGTCGACGACCCCTACAACCAGGGCGACACCTACCGCGCCGGTTCCGCTCCCGCCCCCGGCCCGGTCGGCCCCCGCCTGCACTGGAAGGACCTCCTGAAGGGCGTGATCCTCGCGCCCAACCAGACCTTCCTCCAGATGCGGGACTACGCGATGTGGGTCCCGGCGCTCATCGTGACGTTCCTCTACGGCCTGCTGGCGGTCTTCGGCTTCGACGACGCCCGCGCCGAGGCGATCAACGCCACCCTCTCCAACGCCGTCCCGATCGTCCTGACCACGGCCGTGGCACTGGTGCTCAGCGCCTTCGTCCTCGGCGTGGTCACCCACACCCTGGCCCGCCAGCTCGGCGGCGACGGAGCCTGGCAGCCCACGGTCGGCCTCTCCATGCTGATCATGTCCCTCACCGACGCCCCGCGCCTGGTCGTCGCCATGTTCGCGGGCGGCGACGCCCCCTTCGTGCAGATCCTCGGCTGGGCCACCTGGGTCGCGGCCGGCGCCCTGCTCACCCTGATGGTCAGCCGCTCCCACGACCTGCCCTGGCCCAAGGCGCTCGGCGCGTCCGCGATCCAGCTGATCGCCCTGCTGTCGATCGTGAAGCTGGGCACGTTCTAGCCGGACACACGCGCTGCGCACGAAAGGGCCCCGGTGTGACGCACACCGGGGCCCTTCCCCTGCCGCACCGCGCTCACCTCCTGCTACTGTCGGCCTGCTCACGCGGGACGAGCGGCGAACACGTGAAACGCCCCCCTGCGTGACCGCCCTGGGGAGGGACTCCTTTCGTGATACGTCCGCTGAACAAGCGGGCCGTGCGCCGTCGGCGTGCGCTCGGCCGCATCGCTCTCACCGTCACGCTCGCCGTGACCGCCGGAATCGGCACCGCCGCGGCGACGGCCGCCGCCGACGCCCCCGCCGCGTCCGCCGACCCCGTCGTCGTCAGCCCGGGCGCGCGCTTCGTGCCCCGCGCCACGATCGTCCTCAACGCCGGCGAGACCGGCTTCCTCACCGCGCAGGAGGGCGACGACCGGCTCCGGTGGATCGACTACGCCACCGGCGCGACGACCGTCCTCGACCACAGGCTGCCCGAGCCGCTCACCTACGACGTCGACGACCTCCGCTTCGACCGGTACCCGGCGGACTTCGGCCACGGCTCCGACACCGTCGCCCTCTACACGGCGTCCCCGTCCCCGCACGTGACGCTCCAGCAGCGGGCGGGCGGCACCGGCCCGACGGTCACCGTCCCGATTCCCGCGGACCAGACGTACGTCGCGACCTACGGCGACACCGTCATCACCCGCACCGGCCCCCAGACCGCCGCGACCGGCCTGCACCTGCTGCGCATGGAGAACGGCGAGCTGCGGGACCGGAAGCTGGAGGGCCTGCCGGAAGGGTGGAACCTCACCATCAGCGCGGGCGACAGCCGCTCCGTGGCCGTACGCGCCATCAAGTGGGAGGACACCACGATGTCCCAGGGGTGGTGGGTCGTCGACCTCGCCACCGGTTCCCTGAAGACCCTCTCCACCCACGGCGAGCGCGTCTGGTTCGACCGGGACACCGTCTTCCACCTCGACGCACCGGAACCCTACGCCGCCCAGGTGTACCGCCGGGACGACCTGGACGCCGAGCCGACCACCGTGGACCTGCGCGAGGTGTACGCGTACGACGACACCGTCGTGCCCTTCGCCGGCGCCTTCGCCACCGTCTCCGCGCCCAACCCCGGCAACAACGAGTACCGCGGCAACACGCTCTCCCTGAGAGACACCGAGGGCAACTGGAAGTCCCTGCTGACCGTCGCCTCACCCTCGGTGCACCGCACGCCCGACGGCTCGCTGCTGGTGGCCGGCGCCGAGAAGGACACCGACTACGGCCCACTCGACTGGGGGTACTACCTCCTCACGCCCGCCGCCGACGGCACCGTCACCCGCAAGCGCGTCGCGGACATCGAGGACCGGGAGGCCGAGCCGTACGGCATCTCGCTGGGCAGCGGCATCCTCACCACGGCCGACGACTCGAAGCTCTACATGCCGGGCACCTACGTCGGCGCCTACCGCAGCACCTGGCTGAGGACCTCCGGCCGCCCGGAGGAGCTCAAGTCGAGCGTCGACGGTCTCGTGAGCGGCCGCGACAACGACTGCGGCGACTCCGAGAACGGCCCCTGCGTGACCATGTTCGCGAGCGGCGACGGCCACCACGGCCGCGAGGCCGGCACCGAGCAGGACGTCACCATGCTCTACCGCAACGGCGACGCGTCCTGGGGACCGCGGATCACCTCCGGTCTCCAGTCCCCGGAACTCATCGACCTCTCCGGCCGCTACGGCGTCGTGAACAACGGATCGGGCGGCACCCAGGCCGTCCTCCACTTCAAGGACGGCGACACCGGAAGCGTCCTGCAGAAGCGGCAGGTGGTCGCGGCCTCCGTGTGGGGCAACACCCTGTGGAGCGCCACCGGCAGCTGGGACGACCCGGGCCTGGACCTGCCGACCACGGTCACGGCGAAGAACCTGTCGACCAACGCCGCCGGCGAGACCTTCGACGCGGGGTGCGTGCCCCGTGAACTCCAGGCCGTCGGCCGCTGGGTGTACTGGCAGTGCGACGACTCCTGGCCCAACTACCGGGGCGGCGGCGTCTACGACCGCCAGACCGAGCGCACCCTGAAACTCGGCACCGACAAGACGCTCCTCGGCGACGGCTACCTGGTCCGCCAGTCGGACACGACCGGCCTGACCCTCGTCGACCTGCACGACGGCCTGCCGGCCGGCGGCACCGAGGCGGACCTGCCCCGGCGCGTCATCGCCACGGCCGCCGAGCTGGGCGACCGCACCGTGCCCCGGGCCGGGTGGACCGTCGACCGCTTCGGCGGCCACGTCGCCTACACGGGCGCGGACCGCCGGGTGCGGATCGTCCCCTCGGGCGTCCCGGCCTCCCGGATCGCCGTGATCGACGCGCAGACGACGCCCGCCCTGGACCTCAGGGCCGGCGGAGCCACGTGGGCCTCGCGCTGGTGGCTGTCGAAGCCGGCCGCCTCCTGGACGCTGACGCTGAGGAACAAGGCGAGCGGCAAGACCGTGCGCACGCTCTCCGGCGGCGAGGCCCGCGGCGCGCTCTCGGCCTCCTGGGACGGCAGGGACACGGCCGGGGCGTACGTCCCCAACGGCGCCTACACCTGGACCCTGACCGCGAAGCCGGCCGACGGCGTCGGGGCCGACCTCTCCGTGTCCGGAACCGTGCCGGTCACCGGCGGCGCCGCCGTCTGGCGGGACCTGGCGGGCGACGACGGCTTCGGCGACCTGCTGGCCGTGGACGGCACCGGTGCCGTGTCGATGTACCGGGGCAACGGAACCGGCGGGGTCTCCTCCCGCATCGCCGGGTCCGACGGCGCCTTCCCCGCCGGCTCGGTGCTCGTGCCGGCCGGCGACGTGGACGGGGACCGGTGCGCGGACGTACTGGTACGGGTCGGTGACCAGCTGCGGGCCTACCGCCCCGGCTGCGGCGAGGTCGTCGGCGCCTCGTCGCCGTACACGCTGATCGGCAACGGCTGGGGGCAGTACGACCAGCTGACGTCCCCCGGCGACATGAACGGGGACGGCTTCGTCGACCTGATCGCCCGCCAGAGGACGACCGGCGACATCTACTTCTACGCGGGCACCGCCGACCACCACCTGAAGACCCGGGTGCGGATCCAGGCGAACTGGAAGCTGTACAAGTGGATCACCGGCGCCGGTGACCTGAACGGCGACGGGCGCGGCGACCTGCTCGGGCAGGACTCCGCCGGTGTCCTGTGGCGGTACTACGGCACCGCGGCCGGCAGCGTGACCAAGCGGGAGCGGGTCGGCGGCGGCTGGAACGTCTACTCCGCCCTCGCCGGCACCGGCGACCTGTCCGGCGACGGCCGCGCCGACCTGCTGGCCCGGGACACCACCGGGAAGCTGTGGCGGTACGCGTCCGCGGGAGACGGTACGTACGGCGGCCGGGTGCTCGTGGGCACGGGCGGCTGGAACACGTTCAAGGGCCTGTACTGACCCGAGCGCGGAGAGAGGGGCCCCCGGCGTGACCGCATCACGCCGGGGGCCCCTCTCCCGTCTCCGGCCGTCAGGCGTCGAGCACCTGCCCGTCCCGCCGCACGACGGGCGGCAGGACGCTCCACGGGAAGTTGATCCACTCATCGGTGCGCTTCCACACGTACTCGCACTGGACGAGGGAGTGCGACTTCTCGTAGATCACCGCGCTGCGGACCTCGGCGACCGTGTCGAGGCAGAAGTCCCGCACCAGCTTGAGCGTCTTGCCGGTGTCGGCGACGTCGTCGGTGATCAGGACCTTCTTGTCGGAGAAGTCGATGACGTTCGGGACCGGCGCGAGCATGACGGGCATGTCGAGGGTGGTCCCGACCCCGGTGTAGAACTCGACGTTCACCAGGTGGATGTTCTTGCAGTCGAGTGCGTACGCCAGCCCGCCGGCGACGAAGACGCCACCGCGCGCGATGGAGAGCACTATGTCCGGCTCGTACCCGTCGTCGGCGACGGCCTGGGCCAGCTCGCGCACGGCGACGCCGAACTGCTCGTAGGTCAGATTCTCCCGAACATCACTCATGCGCGCGTCCCGCCTGCGTTCTTGCTGCTCATACCCTGGTCGCTCACACCTGGGTCCGATGGAAATTGAGGAAGGACCGGGAGGCCGTCGGCCCCCGCTGCCCCTGGTAACGGGACCCGTAGCGCTCGCTGCCGTAGGGGTGCTCGGCCGGCGAGGTGAGCCGGAACATGCACAGCTGCCCGATCTTCATCCCCGGCCACAGCTTGATGGGCAGGGTCGCGAGATTGCTCAGCTCCAGCGTCACGTGCCCGGAGAAGCCCGGGTCGATGAACCCGGCGGTGGAGTGCGTGACGAGCCCGAGCCGCCCGAGCGAACTCTTCCCCTCGAGCCGGGAGGCGAGATCGTCCGGCAGCGTGATGACCTCGTACGTACTGGCCAGCACGAACTCGCCGGGATGCAGGATGAACGGCTCGTCGCCCTCCGGCTCCACGAGCCGGGTCAGATCCACCTGCTCGACGGAGGGGTCGATGTGCGGGTACCGGTGATTCTCGAACACCCGGAAGTAGCGGTCGAGGCGCACGTCGATGCTCGACGGCTGCACCATGGAGTCGTCGAACGGATCGATCCGCACCCGACCGGAGTCGATCTCGGCCCGGATGTCCTTGTCTGAGAGAAGCACGCACCGAGGATACGCAAGGCGCGCGGAGCAACGACAACCGCCGCCGCGCCGCGCGCCCGAACCGCTCTGCGTCTGAGCTGCCGCGTCTGTCCGCTACCTCTTCTGAGCACCCACGGGCACGGCACTCCGCAGCCGCGCACACCGCGGACATCGGACGAGCCGACCGGGGCCGAGTCGCTCGGCCTGCTGCATCGGGAACGAGGTGGCGGTGAACACGTGCCCATCGGCACAGCGGACGACGGTGCGCTCCATCAAGTCCTTCAAGTCCCTTCCCCAAGAGCCGCGTCTGGCTTACTACCCTGACGACAAAAGCCACAGTACGGGATGAAAGAGACGACTCTCCAGGCGGCGCTCCGCCCTCACGCACACCCTCTCCGAAGCCCCCACGGTACGCCCCAACCCCGGCTCCCCGCAGCCGCATCCGCACCCCGCAACGACCACCGGCCCCACGGTGCGAACACCGGGGGCCGGGCATGGGGTAGAGTGAGCGAGCGTCCAGACACCGGCCGTGGTCGGCGTCTTACGCGGGTGTAGTTTAATGGTAGAACATCAGCTTCCCAAGCTGAGAGCGCGAGTTCGATTCTCGTCACCCGCTCCATGCGAAACCCTCAGGTCATTGGCCTGGGGGTTGTTTGTTGTCTAGTCCAATTCGGGAGTTCCGTGCCCTCCGCGTGCCCTAACCCGCCATAGCGGGTTCATCCAGGCGACCCGGAGCTCCACTTCGAAGGCAGCAGCGCCGTAGCTTCTCAAATAGCGAGACGCATTCTATGTGGCCCGCATCACTCAGCGAGTGGGTGGGCGCGAAGTCGCTATCGCAATCGGGGAGTTTGCAGCGGGCCAGAGATGCCGCGTCCACGTTGCCTTCCACGACCGCGGCGAGGCGGGCAGTGGTGGATAGCCAGGCGCATTTACGCAGGGTCGGCGACGTGACTATCGCGGCCAGTAACGAGGCGGCTGCTTGGCAGGGTCGACCCGATCGAACCGCTGCTTACTGCCGGGGTTCAAGCCTTTGATGTGCACGAGCTGCTGGCCGTGCGCCGTATCGAGCTCACGGACGATCAGAGGCATCGCGGCGATCACAGCGCCCATGGCCAGCCCCAGACCGGCCATGCCCTTGTGACCGTGGCTGAACCGGATGTGGTGCATGCCGGACTTCTTGATCGCGGACGTCTCCGACGGATCCTCCAGCTGACGCCCATCCTTGGTGAGAAAGACTTCGAAGCCTCTCTTCGCAGCATCGGGGAGGAGCGCGAGATCCTTCTTCCCCGCCCACTTGATCTCACTGACGTGGCGCACGTCGTGCCCGGGCAGCAGCCGCCGGAGCATCTCCAGCATCTGTACCGGGACGTTCTCGTCGATGAGGATTCGCATCAGGCAGCGCGCGGTCCCGGGCTGTAGCTGTCCACATACAGTGCGAAGGACACCGCATCGCGGGCGGCCTCCACTGTCACGCCGGGGTAATACGCGGCGATCTCGTCGAGCGGGACGCCGTCCTCCACCAGCTCCGCGACGGCGTCGAACGGGACGCGAGTGCCGGTGATGACCGGCTGTCCCCCTTGCGTGTCCGGGTCCACACTGACGTGTTGCTTGGGCCGCAGAAGGTGTGGGACGACAACGCCGGCGCGGGGCGCGAACTCCTGGAGAATATCGTCCATGGTCGCGATGACCCGCTGCCCAGGATGCTTGACGAGATCAGTTGCGTGATCGTCCTTGCTATCGCCCACAAGGACGATGGAGTCGCCCTCGGCAACCAGGGAGTAGCTGGACAGGTGCTCGAACTCACCGAACCGCTTCAGTGTGGCCAGAGCCTTGCGGATCTTCTGCAGCGACACGTCCTGCCGAAGGATGGCGAACGCGCGTAGCGCCAGGACATCCCGGAAGGAGTACAGAGCAGGCTTGGCCGCCAGCTCAGGGCAGAGAATCGGCCCATTGCCTCGGTCCTGCCGCCACGAGCGTAGTTGTCCAGTGGTGGCTCCGGAGAGAGCCGCAGCCATGCGAGTCGAGTACGCCATGGTCCGCTCCCTCCAGTCGTCGCAAAATCCTCTGTCCCCAGCATCCCAGCTGCGCGCCTCAGGACGCTACAGGAAGTACGGACCGGCAGGGCCGAAAGCGGCACAAAACCCCGTAACATGCTGATGGTCGTTGCCCAGGTCGAAAGCGCGGGCAGACGCGAAGGGGCGGATCGCCTGCCCTCCTCGGCCGGGGTCCGTCTGAAAGCCGGTCCCGGGGCGGGGAGGGCAGACGACAATCATGCCTCGCGAGCACTTCTCCGTACGCCTGGCGGTGCTTCGCCGAGCCTCTCCCTCACCTCAGCATCGATACCTCGGGCCAGCCTCCGCTGATGCTTGGCCGTCGAGTGCTGGTAGATGAGCTGGGCCCGTTCCGAGGACTGGCCGGCGCGCACCATGAGGTCCTTCAGCTTGGCGCCGGTGTCGGCGGCGAGGGTGTTACCGGTGTGCCGGAGGTCGTAGAAGCGGAAGTTGTCCGGCAGCCCCACCTTCGTCCTGGCCTTGCGCCACTTCCGTCCGAACGTCGAGCGGCGGAACGGGGCCCCCTTCTCCCCGACGAAGAGGAGCCCGTCCGGCTCCTTCTCGGCGAACCACTGCACGTGGCGACGTAGCTCGGGCAGGAGGAAGTCGGGCAGGTACACGGTGCGCTTGCCCGCTCGGGACTTGGGATCGCCGGTGACTCTCCTGCCGTTGGTCAGCTCCGGTGACGCATGCGTGATCCGCAGGGAGCATTCGTCGAGATCGACACTGCGGCGGCGCAGTTCGGCCAGCTCCTCGGGGCGGAGCGAGGCGAAAGCGCCGAGCAGGACCATCAGGCGCCAGCGCGGACCCATGGCGTCGGCGAGGTCGAATACCTGCTCCACGGTGGCGGTCGGCCGCTCGTCGGCTTCCTCCCTACCGGCGCCCTTGATGCGGCACGGGTTGGTCCGCAGGAGGTCGTCGTCGACCGCGGTCTGCAGGATGGCCTTCAGCAGCCGGTACGACTTAGCGACCGTCGTGGCACCCGTTGCCTTGAGCCGCTCGGCTCGCCAGGTGCGGACGGAGGGCGGTGTGATCTCGTCCAGGTCCTTGCTGCCGAAGACCGGCAGGAGGTGCAGGCGTAGCAGGCCGTCGTAGCGGTCGACCGTGGTCGGGGCCAGAACGCGCTCCTCCATCCAGCGGAGGGCGTACTTCTCGAAGTTGATCGCGCCGGCGTCCGGGTCACGCCAGTGGTCACGCTCGATGTCGGCGCGGACCAGGTTCAGCCAGTCCTGCGCGTCGGTCTTCGTGTCGAAGGTCTCGGGGGCCTTGTGGCGCTGCCCGTCCGGGCCCAGGTAGCGGGCCTGCCATCGACCAGACGGGAGCTTGCGTACGGTGCCGAACTCCCGACGACGCGGGGGCTTGCGTGTCGGCATCAGGCAGCCCTCCCGTACCGAGTGCGGGTGCGCCGGGTCGGCTCGACCGTGCGCGCCTCGACGTACTCGGTGACGGCACTCTCGGGGACGCGCACGGGACGTCCGAGCTTGACGTAGCGAATGCGGCGCTCGGCGATCAGACGGCGAACGAAGCGTTCGCCGGTACCGAGCTGTTCGGCGGCTTCGGCCACCGTCAGGAGGCGGTCAGTCATGGGCGACCGCCCCCTTTCGGCTGTGCTGCTGAGTGCAACGGGCCGGGGCTATTGCGAGTCGGTGCAACGGTGAGACTTCCTTACCGAGGTCGAAACTGGAGCGAGCACGGCGGACCGGTGGTGGCTTCAACAGGTCGCGGAGTCCTGGAGCAGGGCGCGGGCCGGGACGCGAAGTGCCTGCGTGAGGGTGAGCAGGTCGTCGACGTCGCAGCGGCGCTGAGCGCGTTCGATGCGGGACAGCATCGTGTTGGACATTGGCCGGCCAAGGGCGGTGACGCGAGCGGCCAGCTCTCGCTGGGAGAGGCCGCGCTCGGTGCGGAGAATTTCGATCGTGCGGGCGGCCCTTATCCCGGCTGCGCCGATTTCCAGTGAACGTGCTGCCATGACTCCAATTCTCGGCTGTGTTCGCCGGTTTGGTTAACCGGCGATCGTCGGCTATGTTGCGCCGCCGTGCGTTTGGCAGGCGGGTGGCCATTTCGTCGATGGGTTCCCCGTGACGGCGGCCCGAGCAGTGCTCGACAGCGTCTCTGACGTGGGGTGTTGTGTTGTAGCTCCGCCACTCACCGGACGTCAACGCCTTGCCGGTGTGATCCTTCTGGCTTGACGCCCGGAACAACTATTTGGTCAACCGCCGATCGTGACCTACCGTTTTCACGCCGCCCTCGCCGCCCCGATTCCCGACGGCCTTTCTGCCGACAGAGATTCGACAGGTCAGGGCTGGACTTGTGCCGCCCGGGTGTGGCTATGTTGACGACACCCCCGGAAAGCGCGACCGGCTCTCAGCCAGCCTCGCGTCAACGGCCGGCCAACTCCCCCGCCTTTGCCGTCACGACCGACGGTGAGCCATGGGTGCCCGCCCATCGGCCACCGAGTAAGGAACACTCCGCTCTTGGCACGGATCCGCACCATCAAGCCCGAAGCCTTCGCCTCCGAATCCCTCGCCGTCGTCACCCTGACCGCCGAGCGCACCTTCTTCGGCCTGCTCACTCAGGCCGACGACCAAGGCCGCTATCGCGACCACGCGGCGATCATCGCCGGTCAGCTGTGGGTTCTGCGTCCGGAGCACACTCCCGCCGAGGTCGAGAAGGATCTCGCCCAGCTGGCCGACGCCGGCCTGGTCTGCCGGTACAAGGGCCCGGACGACAAGCGCTACCTGCACATCGTCACGTGGCACAAGCACCAGAAGATCAACCGGGCCAGCAAGAGCCGCATCCCGGCCTGCCCTCGCCACAACGATCCGAACGGTGCCCCGGGCGGCACCGAGGCTGTCGAGGCCGTGGCACCCGCGCCGTCCGTAACGCACGGAGCCGTCGCGGACCATGCGCCGAACCCTCGCGGAGGTGGCAGTGAAGGGGCACGGAACCCGCACGATCCCTCGAACCAAACGGAAACCACCAGCAAAACCGCAGGTCAGGAGGCATTCAGTGAGCCCTCACCTGAACCTCACGGACTCGTGCTTGAGGCCGCGGTGACACCTCACGGTCCGGATCTAGGACCTAGGATCATGGATCTAGGATCTACCCCTTCGGGGGGCGCAAGCGCCCCCGCGGCCAGCACCGTCTCGGCCAAGCAGCTCATCGCCGAATACAGCGCGGCATGCGCCCACCGCCCGCCCCAGGACGTCCTGGGCCATCTCGGCCGAGAGGTGCGCAAGCTGCTCGCCGAAGGCATCGGTCCCGACCACGTCAGGGCAGGGCTCGTCCTCCACAGGACCAAGGGCAAGCACCCCAGCATCCTGCCGAGCCTGGTGCACGAGGCCATGAACGCCGCCCTCGCCCAGCCCGTCATCCACAGGGCGTGGACAAACCCCGCCGACGTCGAAGCCGCCTACGGAGAACAGCTCTGACCTCCACCCTCACCCGCGAACCCCAGCACGTTGGCCCGCTCGCCGACCGTCTGAACGGCATACTGGCGGGCCGCGGCATCGACCCCGGCGCCGTAGCCACGGAGCCGTCCGCCGAACCCGTCACCGCCTTGGAGCTGGCCGACGCCCGCATCCCGGCCCGGTACCGCCGTGCCCTCGCCGACCACCCTCAGATCATCGCCTGGGCCGACCACATCGCCCATGCCGGACGCCCCGGCCCGAGTGGGCCCGGCATCGCCGAGGGTCCCTCCCTGCTGATCGCCGGCCCCACCGGCACGGGCAAGACGCATCAGGCGTACGGCGCCGTCCGGGCGCTCCTCACCCGCGGGGTCCGCCTGCGCTGGGAAGCCGTCACCACCGCCGACCTGTACGCCCGCCTACGTCCCCGTGCCGGCCACGACGCAGAGCGCGACCTGCGGACCCTGGCCCGCAGCCCACTGCTGCTTCTGGACGACCTCGGAGCGGCCAAGACCAGCGAGTGGACCGAGGAGCTGACCTACCGGCTCATCAACCACCGGTACGAGCACCTGCTCCCCACTCTCATCACCACCAACCTCCCCACCGCCGAGCTGCGCACCACCCTCGGTGACCGCGTCGCCTCCCGCCTCGCGGAGATGACCGACCGCGTCATCCTCAAGGGCCCTGACAGACGACGTCACCGCTCCCCCTGACGATGGAGGAAGACCGGATGACGGAAGGGCAGTCCGCGAGCGCGCGTCCTTTTACCAGGAGGACCGGCCGCGTGCCGCGTCGAGGACCGAGCGAGGGTGTCGGGGACCGGTCCTCAATGGCCGGGGACCGGACGGCACATGCGAGGACCGAGCATCCCGGTCCCGGGACCGTGGCCGCCCGAGGTGGGGACCGGTCCTCACCAGACATCGGGGACCGTTCCCGTACGTCTCGGGGACCGGTCCCCGACGGTCCCGTCGGACACGAGAACGGTCTCCTGGCAAAGCAGCAGGTCACAGCCCCCAGGTGGGCGGAAACAACGGTCCTGCACCGCGCATGACAGTCAATCGTGAGGGAGGACCGAGCCCTGCCGGGTCCCGGTCCTGCCGAGGACCGAAGACCCGCACAACGCGGTCCGCGGTCCCCGAGCGTGATGCACAGAGGAAGAGAGAGGACCGGTCCTCGCGGACCGCTCCAACCTGGAGCCCACCCCACACGGTCCCGTAACGAGCCCGCCCGGTGCCAGCCGCGCACGGCCGCCGCTACGGGTTCTCATCGTGGAACACCCACCCAGAGAAGCGACCCATGCACCAACCACATCAGCACACTCCTGACGACGTGCGTCAGGGGGCCACCATCTCAGCCTCCGACGGAGCAAGTTGGTGCAAGAGCATTGCTCCCGACGGGAGCAATGCTCTTGCGTCTCCCGCCCCGAGAGCGGCGGGCCCGGAAGCGACCGAGGACGGATCGCAAACCGGCGGGGAAGAGCTACACGCGAACCACAGCATCGACTGCGCGCGCACCTCTCCGTCACAGCCCCGCATACAGCAGCGCGAACGCCTGCGCGACGAGAACAAGCGCCTGCACCAGCCCAGCTGCCGCATGAACGACGCCGAGTACCAACTGCTCGCCCGAGCAGCCGCCACGTGCCACATGAGCATCGCCGGCTTCCTCGCCCGCGCCGCTCTCAACGCCGCCCACGACCTCGGCCGCACCGCCGAGGACATCGCGGGCGAGCGAGAGATGCTGCACGAGCTGTTCGCGCTGCGGCGCCACCTCGGGCAACTCGGCAACAACCTCAACCAGGTCGCCAAGGCGCTGAACTCCGGCGCCGACGCACCGCAGGCAGAGGCGGTCCTCGCCGCCGTCCAGCGCGCCGCCAAGCGCGTCGACGCCTTCACCCAGCACCACTTGGACAATAGGAGGGCCAGGTGATCCCCCGCATCCACGCAAGAGGCACGCGCACCATCGGCCTGCTCCACTACTTGTACGGGCCCGGCACGCACGAAGAACACACAGACCCGCACCTGGTGGGCGCCTGGGACAGCCTCGCCCCTGATCCCGGGCGCGACCTCGACGCCACGTACGGAGATCTCCAGCGGCTGCTCGACCAGCCGGTCAACGCCCTGCCGAAGAACCGACGGCCCGCCGAGCACGTGTGGCATCTGTCGCTACGCGCCGCTCCTGAGGACCCGGTCCTGTCGGACGAGCAGTGGGCCGAGATTGCGCGCCGAATGGTCGCCGCCACCGGCATCGCTCCCGACGGTGACGACGCCGCCTGCCGCTGGGCAGCGATTCGGCACGCCGACGACCACATTCACATCATCGCCACCGTCGTACGAGAGGACGGCCGGCAAGCCCGCATTCGCCGGGACGGCAAGCGTTCCCAAGCGGAAGCCCGCGTGATCGAGATCGACTACGGGTTGCGCCGCCTCGCCACCGGCGATGGCACCGCAGCCCGTCGTCCGACCAGCGCAGAACGGCACAAGGCCCAGCGGGAAGGCCGGGAGCGCACGGCGCGGGAGGAACTTCGTGAGTCCGTGCGCCGGGCAGTGGCCGGTGCTGCCTCGACGGACGAGTTCTTCGACCGCCTGGCCGCCGCCGGTCTGCTGATCCGCAAGCGTCTCGCGCCTTCCGGCGACCTCCTCGGGTACAAGGTCGCCCTCCCTGATGACCGGAACAAGGACGGCGAGCCGGTCTTCTACTCAGGCTCCAAGCTGGCGCCCGACCTGTCCCTGCCCCGTGTCCGCGAACGCTGGAGCCGGCCCTCGGAGACGCCCACCGCCATCGACGGTTCGTGGCCGGATCAGCCTGCACTGCCGCCCGTGACAGGCCCCGCGTTCGCGCGGCGGCGGGCCGCGGCTGCCACGTGGCAGGCCCTGCTGGTGATCGACCACGGCGACGACGGCACCGCAGCAGCCCAGATCGCCGCGACCGGAGAGGTCCTGGACGCGCTGGCCAAGACCTCCGCCGCCCACACCCGGGCTGAACTGCGCGAGGCAGCCTCCGCGTTCGAGCGCGCGAGCCGCTCCCACGTGAAGGCGGTACGCGGGCACGACCGGGGCCTGCGACAAGCCGCCCGTGATCTCGTCCACAGCGGGCCGGTCCTGGGCCGGGGCGAAGACGGCGCCTGCACGGCCATGCTCATCGACATGGCCTTCTTCGTCGTGACCGCCGCGGCAAAGTGGCACGCCAGGAAGCATCACACCCAGCAGGCCACAGCAGCCCAGCAAGCCGCCGAGCACCTCCGCGCCGCCTACCAGGCCGCCTCAGTCCAGCCCATGACCGCACTGAGCCAGCGAGGCCGGCGGCTGACTCAACGTGTTCGGCAACAGCAGGCGAACCTGCTCCACCAAGTGCTGCCGGAGCTGGCCGACCAGATCGAGGCTGAGGCCGGTTGGCCCGCCTTGGCCGCCACACTGGACGATGCCCGGAGGGCCGGCCATGACCCGGCCGCCCTGCTGACCGAAGCCACGGCACGGCGCGAACTACGCTCCGCCGGATCCATGAGCGATGTCCTCGTCTGGCGCCTGCGCCGCAGCGCTCACCTGCCCGCACTACCCGACGACCGAAACGCCACGGCCCTCCGAGCCAACCGGCACACCTCGCACTCGGCGCCCACCACGCAGTCGGCGCCCGGCCCGACAGGGAACGATCCCCGCCGTGGCCGCTGACGACCGTGTCCTGATCATCTGTACCGGGCCGCGGTGTACGCGGTAGGCCCGTGCAAGGTGCCTGCTCCGATCTCGTCGCTGATCTGGAGGACGTCGAAGCCGGCGAGCGTCGCGTACAGCTCCAGCTCACGCGGCCCGAGAACACGCCGACGGATCACGTCCCGTGTTTCTTCACCTGAGTTGAACACCCAGTGCCGGCGCATGGTGTTCATCTGGGTCCGCAGGTCCCACTCGTAGGTGATGGTCACGTGGGCTGTGTCCGATCCGGTCTCGACCTCTGCTTCCTGCGGCTCATCACGCTCGATCGGGGCTACGGAACTGCAGAGTACAAGGAGCGTCCCGGGACGGGCGTGCGCTGCGAAGGTCCGGAAGACCGCCTGGATGTCCTGGTTGTCGTGCACGTAGGAGAGGGAGTTTCCCAGGCAGGTCAGCACGTCAGCGGTGTGGTCGAGTCGGATGGTGCGCATGTCGCCGAGGCGGATGTCGAGGCCGGGCCGTGTGCGGCGGGCGTAGTCGACCAGGCCGGGCTGGAACTCGACACCGATGCAGTCGAAGTGGCGGGCCAGCAGCTCCAGGTCTCTCCCGGTTCCGCAGCCCAGATCCAGCAGAGTGCGGGCGTCCGGGCGGTGCCGATGGACGAGCGCCCGACAGCTGCTCGCGCTGGTGCTGTCGGACTGCACTCTGTCGTACAGGGCGGGGTCTCGGTAGAAGAGGTTGGAGGCTGCCAGGTGTCTGGGTTCGGCGATGTCCAGGCCGCTCATGCGAGGCTCCGCAGTCCGACTTCCAGGGCGAGTGTGTCGCACAGCAGGTCGGGCACCGCGGGAGTCCGCTCGGCGTGGTCGCGGGCCCGGCTGAGGGCGTCGGCATCAACGTAGCCGAGATCGATCAGCAGGGAATCGGTCAGCATCTCGTCCAGGAGAGGGAGCCCGTAAGTGCGCAGTCCCGACTCCATGACCGCGAGGAAGTTCTCCGGCTCGGTCGGAGCCGCAACGGACTCGGGCAGACCCGTCCGCCGAAGTCGGTCGCGGAACATCTTCTTGTCGCGTTTGTACTCGTACGGCAGTTGCTCCATGAAGCGGATCATCCGGGGGTGGACGAGCGGGGCCACCGGCCAGATACCGAGTCTCACGTACGCCGGGTTGTGCAGGCCGAATGCCATGAGCGTCGGCACAGGCATGACCGGGATGGGAGCGAGGTTCTCGTTCACCTGGGCCAGCGCCGCGGTGGCCTTGTCGCCGAGCCATGGCACCGGCTCCATCGGCGGGAGTCCGGCTTCCGTACGCGAGTGGTGGGCGTTGACCTCGTCCCCGCCGCCACCTGTGAAGATCAGCTCGCAGCCGTGTGCGGCCACGTGCCCGCGCATGATGTCGAACGCTTCCTGGTAGAAGGCGCCTGCCGGATCGTGCGGCCGTCTGCGTTCCCTCACGCCTCCAGGCACGAAGGGCGGGTGCTGCATCGCCGGCACGGCGGTGTCGCGCAATCCCAGGTGGTCCACCAGGGAGCGGCGTCGGTCTCGCTGGAGCTGGCCGATCCGGCCGCCCATGAGTAGCCCGAAGGTGTGCACGGAGCCGAATCCGGCCGCTACGGCGGACAGTGCCACGTTGGCCGAGTCCGCTCCGCCTGACACCTCGACGCCGACGCGGCCGGCCGTCGATCGCCACTCGGCCACGGCCTCGGTGAGCAGTGCGTCGAACGCGGTCACGGGGTCCACTCCGCTACGGAGGCTGCGGGGTTCCAGGACGTGCTGGGCGGGCTCGGGGTAGAGGATGGAGAGCCCTGCCGGCGTGAAGACCGCGGTAGCGCGTTCGGTGAGTCGGTACACGCCGTCGAAGAGGGTGTCGGTGCTGTAGCGGTGTTGGCGGCTCAAGGTGCGGGCGACCGCTCGTGGATTGAGCTGGTCAGGTCGCAGGTGCGGCCGGAGGTCGACGATGTCCCACGCCCCGAAGATCTCGTCGCCGACAGCTGTGAGGTACAGCGGGACGGTACCCAGCATTCCCGCCGAGACCTGGATCTCGTCGGGCCGGACGAGCAGCGACGTGTAGTCGGCTTCACCGTCTCTGTCTTCTCGCACCAGCACACAGACGCTCGATCCGTCGCCTGGTATGAGGTCCGCGACCAGGACGGTTGCGTGAGCGGGCCGGATCCAGCTCTCCCCCTTGACCCAGCGGTCTGTGTCCCATCGCCAGCCGGCGTCCCGGGTGTCTGCCAGTCGCACACGAAACGAGAGCACTCCGCTCCCCTCCTCTACGGAGCGGCGGAGCAGGACGCCAGGCCCTGCTCCGCCGCGTTCACCGGCCGGTCAGCTGCAGTGGTCGCCGTTGTTGTCGCCACCACCGGGCATCTTGTCGAGCAGCGCCGCGTCCATGCTGGGGACGCCGGTGACCAGGTCTCCCGTGAAGAGCTCGTCGATGATCATGACTGTTCCTTCCTCCTGCGGAGTGGGTGGACGGGCACCGCGAGCTGCGGAACCCGGACCCGTCCCTGCCGCCGGCGTTCACGGCGAACTGGACGGGAGCTCGTTGGGTGGGGGCCCGCTCTGGCCGAAGGGAGAGAGCGGCTGAGCCCTTCCCCGGTGGGGACCGGGTCTTCCCGAGGGCTCGCTCGGCCAGAGCGGGAGTCGGTAGGTCCGGAGCGGACCGGTGGTCTCTCTCAGTCGGGGGCGAGGTGCCACAGAGCCCAGGCGACCGGGGCAGTGGAGACGATGATCAGGGCCGACAGCAGCCACTGCCGCCAGCCATAGGGGCGACCTCGCCTGTTGCGCCGCCGGCTCACCATCCCAGGGACACCGCCACCACGATCGATCCCCCGAGCACCATGACGCACGCGATGTACATGACCTGAGCCGTGACCTGGCCTTTCACTGCGCGCCCTGGTCCTTGCCACGCTGTTGCCCCACGGTCGGCGCGAGGCCAGGTCGGCCGACGAAGACGCGTCGTGCTCGTTCCTGGTCGGGCAGGGTGGCGCCGATCCGGCACACCGGCGGCTCGGCCGGGGTTTGGTCAGCCATCGTTCTGGTCCTTCCTCCGGGTCGCGCGGTAGACGTCGGCGAAGCGTCTGGTCAGTGAGCCGAGATCCCGCATGTACTGGTAGGCATGGAAGTGAGGGGACTGCTCCGTCGGCCGGCGCGTCAGGTCGAGGACCCGGTAGCCCTCCCGGAACAGCGCCTGGACGGCCGGGTTCTCGTCGAAGCCGAGCTCCTCGGCCATCAGCACTCTCAGGTGGCTGACCAGGTCTCGGGTCGTGGCGTCGATCACCGGGCGTTCGGGCATCATCAGGCGAATGGCCAGCGCGGTTTCCACGGTCTCGTCGACCGCCTCCAGGACGATCGACACTCCAGCCACCTCGAACGACGTGACGCTTCCTGCTGCCATTGCCCGCACCCCTTCTCCGGTCTCCACCGTTGTCGTGCCTGACAACGTCCAGAAAAGCGGCTCGTGTTGGCGCAGACCACGGCATCCGCGGGGCAGTCCTGAGACACTTCTGGGACAGCCCGGTGCCGTCGGGTTAGACGCGGGTTGGTGCGTGGAAAGGGGGCGGCATGGGGCTTGCTGAGCGGCGCAGGGCGCTGGGCTACAGTCAGGAAGAGCTCGCGCACGCCCTCGGCGTGGACCGACGGACCGTCGGCCGCTGGGAAGGCCGCTCCACCACGCCGCAGCCGCCGCTGAGACCACGGCTGGCCGAGCTGCTCCACCTCGACCTTGACGAACTCGACGCCTTGGTGGGACAGCCACGAGCAGCCCACCCGGAGTCGGCAGGGCCGCCGCCTCGCGACCACCACGGCTCAGGGGACCTCGACGACATGATCCGACGCCAGTTCCTGCGCGCCATCACCGTCACCAGTGCCCTGGTGGCCCTGCCCCCCGACGAGGGCGCAGCCCTCGCGGAGGGCGCGCTGCGCGGGATGTCCGACGACTTCCTGCGCATGAACGGACACCTGTGGCAGGTCTACCAACTCGCCCGCGCCAAGCGTTCCGTCTACCCGGTCGTCCGCGACCAGCTCACCGCCCTGAACGAGACCCTCGACGGACGGCCCGAGGTCGAAGCACAGGCCCTGTGCGGCGCGGCCGGCGACCTCTTCCAGCTCGCAGGAGAACTGGCCTTCGACGGCAACCGCTACACCGACGCCGCCGCCTCCTACACGCTCGCCGCCTCTGCCAGCCAGGAGGCGAAGTCCTACGACCTGTGGGCGTGTGCCCTCGTCCGCCACGCCTACGTCGATCTGTACGAACGCCGGTACGCCGACGCGGTCGGCACGCTGTCGGCCGCCGAGAAGGTGGCAAGGCGCGGGGACGGTTCCCTGTCCACCCGCTACTGGGTCGCTGCCGTCCAAGCCGAGGCGTACGCCGGCCTCGGCGACCTCTCCGCCTGCGAACGCGCCTTGGACGAGGCGGAGAAGGTGACCGGCCTGAGCGGGGCGGCCCACAACGGTGGCTGGCTGCGTTTCGACGGCTCCCGCCTCGCAGAAGAGCGTGGCGCGCGCTACCTCCAGCTTGGACGCCTCGACCTCGCTGAGAAGGCACTCAGCAGCGCGCTCAGCCAGGACATCCTCGCTTCCGGCCAGTCCTTGCGCCGACGCGGTGCGGTACTGACCGACCTCGCGGCCATCGGCGCCCGGCGCCAGGACCCCGACCAAGTACTCGCCTACGGCGGGGAGGCGCTGCGACTCGCCCACACGACCTCCTCGGGTTACGTCGCCCATAAACTTCAGGGGCTACGAACCGACCTCGGCCCGCTCTCCCGCGACGCTCGTGTGGCGGAGCTGGGAGCCGAGATCGACGCACTGTGCACGACGTGACGAGAGGGGAAGGCATGTCGCAGTCCGAGGGCGCCCGACTGTTCCGCGAGGCTTGGATCACCGGGGTGCGCAAGCACTTCCCTGGCGAGCCCAAGCCCGGCTACGTCACCCCCTGGGAAGAGACTCCCGAGTGGGAGCGCCAGGCCGCCGGTGCCGTCCACGACCAGGTGCGCCAGTTCCTCGACCTCAGCGACCGCCACGCCTCCCGCCTCACCCGCGAGCAGAAGAGCCGCTTTGTCGCCACCTGCTGGACCGCGCAGATGTACAAGCACTTCGAGAACCCGAAGCCGGGCTATGTCGCCGACTGGGCTGCCCTGCCCGACTGGCAGAAAGAGACCGACGCGGACATCTTCGAGGCGATCGAGGACGCTCTGAAGTAGTCGCACGGGGCTGCCATTCAAGTCGGCCTGCGCAACCGCCGGGCTTCCTACGGCGTCGATCGGCCCTCCCTTCGCGGCTCGTTTCCGACCGCCGCGTCACGGTTCAGCTCCTGTGCGACCGGCGCGGCGAGGGGGCCGGACAGCGGGCGGATCCTGTTGAGCATGCGCGCGGCTCCGAACTGTTCTGCGGGGTTTCTGGTTGTCCCTTTTCGGGACGGGCGTCATGTCCCGACTCGGGACAAACCTCTTGTCCCGACTCGGGACGGGCTTCCTCCCCCACGACCGCCGAGGCTTTGACTGTCACCATCGCGGCCGGCCCCAAAGCCGCCGCAACACCGTCGTAGCCGTAAACAGTGTGCTCGCCGTCCTGACGGTCGGCGACGACGCCTTCATCGAGCAGCATCCCGGAGATCCCGTCACCTGCTGGCCTCGCCGTCCTCGTCACGGTCCTGGCCGCGTCCGTGCTCCTGATCATCCGACGCCCGTGCCCGGGCGGAGCTGCGCTCCTCGCGGACCGGGGCGAGGACGGCGCTGAGTACGGCTCGCCGGAGACGAGCCGACCAACCGCCCGGGAGACACTGCGTCTGGACAGACAGCGGGATGACGACTGCCCCTGGTCCGGACATACCTGGCTGGCCCGTGGGCCGTGCCCGCGCGGTGTGCGCCGACTGCCCCGGTGCCGTGCGAGCAGGGCCGCGTCGGAGCACCATCGACGGGAAGGCAGCCTCTGGAGGGTCCGTGCGCGGTGCGGTGGGTGATGACGTGGGGGCATGGCCGGTGGGCGAGCCGGGTTTCTGGCGGCGGGCCGTCGAGCGGCTGGGCACGGCGGTGCTGGTGCTGGACACGGCCGGACGGGTGATCGCCGCGAACCCGGCTGCCGAGCGGCTTCTGGATCGCACGACCGCGGCGATGCGGGGCGCCGACGCGCACGATCTGCTGCACCGGGACGCGGACGGCAACGAGGTGCCGCGGGACCGGTGCCCCCTGCTCCACGCGCTGGCCGAGGGGAAGGGGGCTCAAGGGGAGGGCGGCACATACCTGCGCGGTGACGGTCGTCTGCTGGCTGTCACCTGGTCCGCGTCCCCCTTGACGGAGGACGGCTCCGTGCAGGGCATGGCGCTGCTGTTCACGGACGCCACGGGGGACCGCCGCGTCCACCAGGAGCGAACGGCGCGCACGCGCGCCCTGGAGGACCTCAACGAGCGGCTGTCCCTGGTCGCGGAGATCACGGACGTCCTGGGGCAGACCCTGGAGACCGACGAGGCGCTGGCCCGCCTGGTGCGGCTGCTCGTGCCCCGTCTGGCCGACTGGGCCGCGGTGGACCTGCGGACCGGTTCCGGCGAGGTCCACCGGGTGGCGGTGACCGGTCCGGAGGGACGGGACGCCGGATTCCAGGGCCGGAGCGTACCCGGCGCGGAGGGGGCCGGTGAGGGGGAGGACTCGCCGCTGGGCCGTGCGCTGACCGGGGGCGAATCCGTGCTCCAGGAGCGGATGGCTGCTCCCACCCCGGCCGCCGGACACCCTCCTCTGGCCGCTCTCCACCATGGCTTTCTGACGGCGGTGGGCGCCAGCTCCGCCGTTACGGTGCCCCTCGGCGCCCGGGACCGGATCACCGGGGCGCTGACGGTGGTGCGCACCGACCCGGCGCATCCCTTAGACGAGGACGACCTGGCGGCAGTGGGCGACGTCGGCCGCCGGGTCGGCGTGCTCATCGACAACACCCGCCGCTACGGCCGTCAGCGTGCCGTCGCCGAGGCCATGCAGCGCAACCTGCTCGCCCCGCTGCCCCGGCCGGGCCACCTCCGGCTGGCCGCCCGCTACCAGCCCGCACCCGCGGGCTCCCAGGTCGGCGGGGACTGGTACGACGCCTTCATCCTGAAGGACGGCGCGCTCGCCCTGGTCATCGGTGACGTCGTGGGCCACGACCTGACCGCGGCGGCCGGTATGGCCCAACTGCACGGCATTCTGCGTTCGCTGGCCTGGGACCACACGGGACCGCCCGGCGCCGTCGTCGACCGCCTCGACGCCGCCATGCCGGTCATCACCACCGTCCCGCTGGCCACCCTGATCCTCGCCCGCGTCGAGGGCGACCCGGACACGGGACCGTGGGCGCTCCGCTGGACCAGCGCGGGGCACCCGCCTCCGCTGCTCCTCTCCCCGGACGGCACCGCGTGCTACCTGGAAGCCGGCCAGGGACTGCTCCTTGGCACCGGACCCGTCGGCGGCGCGGGCCGACCGGACGCCACGCATCCACTGGAGCCCGGCTCCACCCTGCTGCTGTACACGGACGGGCTCGTCGAGACACCGGGCAGCGACCTCGACACGGGCCTGGACCGGCTGCGCCGGCACGCCCTCACTCTCGTCCACGAACCGCTGGACAGGCTGTGCGGAAAGGTGCTCGCCCACCTGCCGCCCGGCAGCACCGACGACGTGGCCCTGCTCGCCCTGCGCGTACCGCCGCCATGAGCGTGGTGGCCGTCGGACCGGGCCGGTGCCGCGGAGGCGCCCACCATCTCCCACGCCACTGATGACCTGCTGTCACGCCGCCTTTACTCGCCGAGGAGTAGTCTGAGGAGACCGAGGGCATCAGGCACGCCGGTGGCGGACCGGCTCCACCCCGGTATCCACCGGCGTTCGTCACGCGGAAGGGTCTCCCCCCCCTTCACCCCGCATACGCCCGCCGACTCCCTTCTCGCGAACTCGCGGCGGTCGTCGGCGCTTTCCTCCGGCAAGAGCGGCCAGGCACGACCTCCAGCACCCGGATCCACCGGCCACGTCCGCCGCTGCCCGACAGCCCGCGGACCGTCGGCCGCCGTGCCCTGCCGAACCGGCCGGCAACCACCTCGTCAGAAAGAACCCACGTGCTCACCACAGTCCCCACCGCACCGTCCACCCCGCCTCCGCCCCCGCCCCTGCCCCTCGTCCGCCTGCGTCTCGCGCCACACGGCGCGCTGCCGCGCCGGATCGACGGGGTGTGGTGGCCGTACTCCCGCGATCTTCTGACACAGCTCCCGAAGATGCTCGCCGCGCTGCCGAGAGCGTGGGGCGACATCACCGGCGTCACCGTGGACGCCGCGGCCTGGTCGGCGGCACCGGGGCGCATGTTCGTCGCCAACCAGGTCGTCCGCCTGCACAAGGCCCCCGCCTCTCCGCACGCCCCGGACCGGGTCGTCCTGCTCTCCCCAGGGCTCGGCCGTTGGGATCTGCAGGTGATCCCGCCGGACGCGACGGAGGAAGCAGCCGCTCTTCTTACGGCGGCCGCCTTGGACGACCGGCGGCCCGGCGCCGAGGGAGAAGCCCGGCCCCCGGCCCCGACGGCGGCGGCAGGTCCGCGCGGCCGTGTGGGACCCACCGGGCGGGGAACCCGGGCACCTCGGTGGTAGGAGCCGCCGCGGGCACGTCCATGTACGCACCTGCTCCCCACGCCCTACTCGCCCTGGGGCCGCCCCGAGTCATCCGCCCGCTTCTGAGAGAGACGTCCTCATGACCATGGCCACCACCACCGCCACGCGCCCCGACACTCCCGGCAGCGACTTCGCCCGGTTGTCGAAGAAGATCGCGGACGCCGGACTGCTGGGGCATCGCCCCGGCTACTACACGTTACGCATCACCGCCGTGACCGGGCTCTACGCCGCCGGATGGGCCGCGTTCGTCCTCGTCGGCGCCTCCTGGTGGACACTGGCGATCGCCGCGTTCCTGGCCGTGATGTACGGGCAAGTCGCCCTGGTCGCCCATGACATGGCCCACCGGCAGGTGTTCCGCCGCCGCCGGGCCAGCGAGTTGTCCGGACGGATCGCCGGCGCGTCGATCGGCATGAGCTACGGCTGGTGGCAGGACAAGCACACCCGTCACCACGCCAACCCCAACACCGAGAACCTCGACCCCGACATCGGACCCGACCTGCTCGTCTGGTCCCCGGACCAGGCCCGCGCCGCCACCGGACTGCCCCGCCTGCTCGGCCGCTGGCAGGCGTTCCTCTTCTTTCCCCTGCTCACGCTGGAGGGCTTCAACCTGCACGTGGCGAGCGGCAGGGCCATGGCCAACCGCCGGCTCAAACGCCGGGCGGTCGACGGCGCTCTGCTCCTGGGGCACTGCGCCGTCTACCTGGCCGCCCTGTTCTGGGTCCTGCCGCCCGGGATGGCGATCGCCTTCCTCGCCGTCCACCAGTGCCTGTTTGGCGTCTACCTCGGTTCGGCCTTCGCACCCAACCACAAGGGGATGCCGATCCTGACGGCCGACGACCGCCCCGACTTCCTCCGCCGCCAGGTGCTGACCTCACGCAACGTCAACGGCGGCCGGTTCACCGACCTGGCGCTCGGCGGCCTGAACCACCAGATCGAGCACCACCTGTTCCCGAGCATGCCCAGCCCCAACCTGCGCAAGGCCCGCGCCATCGTCCGGCGGTACTGCCGGGACCTGGGCGTCGACTACGCGGAAACGGGCCTGGTCGCCTCCTACCGGTTGGCACTCACCAGCCTCCACGACGCCGGTGCCCCGCTCCGACGGACCCGCGTCCCCACTTAGCGGGGCGAGACGCCGCCGTGGGTACGGCGGCGTCCAGGACGCAGCCGTCCGCGTCCGCCGTACCGGGAGCCCCGGCGCTCGCCGGCGTCGTTCGCGACCGGGGACTGTCGGCGTACCGCCGGCCCTTCGTCGGTCTTCCGGTCTGGTGCGACGACACCGCTGCGGCCGTAGTGGAAGGCGGCACTTCTGCCCCCGTGCTGAGAGTTCAGGCGGTGGATGAGGAACGCGCCTGCCGCGATCACCGCCAGCAGCACGAACACCGTCACGAGGACGTCCATGGCCCTCACACCCTTTCCGGCCGGTCCCTCGCGGTGGCGACGGCGACTCGAAGCCATGGAGAAGTGACGGAAGCACCGGCTCCATCTCCTCCTTCGGACTCCCACATCGCTTCCCTGGTGCGGTCGGCCTCGGCGGTCACCGTCAGACGCGCGGCATCCGCCAGCAGGCTGCTCGCGGTCGCTGTCCGGCGCGGGTCGCTCGCGGCGGCCATCAGCCAGGCGGCCGCGGCCGGAGGCGTCTGCGGGGGAACGACCAGCAGGTTCCAGCGGCCCACGTGGTAGGAGAGCAGCAGCAACTCGTGCTCGTCCTGCTCGAAGCGGAACCAGCCCACCTTCACCACGTGCCCGGCGACAGGCACCTTGCGCGGGACGACCGGCCACTGGGCGGGGTTCACCGTGATCCGGGTGATCCGCCCCCACAGCGGATCCAGAACGGACGCCAGGGCCGGCAGTTCGGCGGTGAGATCACGCGAACGCGGCCACCAGGCGCCGTCCAGCAGGAGCGGTGCCGAACCGGCGGGGACGAGCGAGAGACGTACGGGAGACGTGGGACGCCGGTCTTCGGACGTCGTCGGAGGGGAGACGGTCGCAGTCATGACGCGAACCCTGCCCCGGGCGGGCCTGAGCCGACCCGGCGTATTCGATCACCGAAAACGGCACAGACGCGAAATGCCCGTGCGCGGAGTGTCCCCGGTTCCTCCAGCCTACTCTTCGCGGCGCCCGACCAGGCCGTACACCGGGAGCAGTCCACCCGATGAGGCCGAAGCCTCTTGTCGGGGCTCGTCGAGGAGTAGCCTGAGGACTTCGAGGGCTTTCGTGTACCGGCGCCGCCGGTCCCGTCCTCGCTCACCCACCACCGGGCGCTCCGTCAGTCGGCGCAGGCCCGCAGTCAGGCTTCTTCCTCATGATCATGAACACCACTCAGCTCCGTCCGCACGCGGCACCGTTCCGACCACGTGCCGCACGCCTCGTCCTAGGATCCGCCAGCCGCTTCGGCCGTCCGGACGGCGCCTGGTGGCCCCGGACCCGCGACCTGGCACGAGAACTCGGCGAACTGGCCGACGTGATCGATCCGCTGTGGGGACGGCTCACCCACGTGGCCGTCAATCCCCGCCACTGGCAGCCTCTCCCGCACGGCGTGGTCGTCGTCAACGGCTACGAGGTGGCGGTCGACCGATTCACCGAGGTGCTCAACCCGCACAGGATCCTGCTGCAGTCCTACACTGCGGGCCGTTGGGATCTCCTCGTGGTGCCGCCCCCGACGAGCGCGTCGTCAGCGGCCCGGCTCATGGCGGCCGTGGCGTAGCGCAGCAGTGGGTGCATGCCTCGGGCCCACACGCTCCGTGCCGGTGTCGATGAGGATCTGTTCCGCCGGCGTCTGACTGCCTGCGCGCACGGCTGCGGCCATGGCCGCGCGGGCCGCGTCGGCCGCGGTGTGGGGCGGAACCACCAGCAGCGAAAAGAGATCATTGCTGCCCCGGGTGATGAGAACGGTGTCGTCTCCGACCGGGAAGGAGTCGATGCGGACGACACGACCGTCGATCGTCAGCCGCGTCGGCAGCTCGTCCCAGGCGTCGGTGTCCAGACCGACACGTGTGATCGGCCCGAGGTACTCGGACAGCGCGGAGACGAGGCCGGGCAGTTCACCGGCGATGTCGCGGGAGCGGGGCCACCACGCCCCGTCGAGCGCACCCTTCCGGTCATGGGTCGTCTCGAGCCGCACCACGGCGGTTCCAGGTCGCGAAACCGCCTGATGCACAGCGTCGGGCAGGAGCCTGGTC
Organism: Streptomyces sp. CCM_MD2014; assembly: GCF_000772045.1. Lineage (GTDB taxonomy): Bacteria > Actinomycetota > Actinomycetes > Streptomycetales > Streptomycetaceae > Streptomyces > Streptomyces salinarius. Next base: position 4,159,310 of record NZ_CP009754.1, read on the forward strand.
ACCCGCGGGGGGTCGGGGTCGGACATCGCACTCGCCTGCCTACCGGGGACGGCAAACCGAAAGCCTCCTGGTTTCACGGTACTCCTCGGCCGACGACGGCCGGGATTCCACGATCACCGGGCTACTCACCGTCATCGCCGCACGCGATGAAGAACAAGGTCGAGGTGTGCTTCCCCCGACCTGCGCTTCTGGGCGGCACCAAGGCCCGTCACCCCGACGTACTCGCCGCCAACGCAAGGAACGCGCCAGCGCCCGCGGTGTCGGTCTGTCAGCAGCCGCCGGAGGCGGCCGGTGCGCCGATGCCGATCTGCAGCGTGGCAGGGGCCGCGCAGCAACCTCCGCCTTCGCCGCTCCGCGCGGCGTCGGGCTCGTCGAACAGACCCGCGCCGCCACACACACCGGTCTCCGGCAGGGTCAGCTCGACGCGTTCGGCCGCCTCGTGGTCACCGGCGAGTGCGGCCGTGATGGAGCGGACCTGCTCGTAGCCGGTCATGGCGAGGAAGGTGGGGGCGCGGCCGTAGGACTTCATGCCGGCCAGGTAGACGCCCTGCTCCGGGTGGGACAGCTCCTTCACGCCGTGCGGGTAGACCGTGCCGCAGGAGTGGACGTTCGGGTCGATCAGCGGAGCCAGCGCGGTCGGGGCCTGGAGGCGTTCGTCGAGGCCGAGGCGGAGCTCGGAGAGGAAGCTGAGGTCGGGGCGGAAGCCGGTCAGGACGACGACCTCGTCGACCGCGTGCAGGCGGCGGCCGTCCTCGGCGACCAGGACCAGCCGGTCGCCGTCACGCTCGACCGCTTCCGTACGGAACCCGGTGACGGCGCTCGCGTGCCCCTGCTCCACCGCCGCCTTGGCACGCAGGCCGAGGGCGCCGCGGGCCGGGAGCTGGTCGGCCTCGCCGCCGCCGTACGTGGCGTCGCCGATGCCTCGGCGCAGGATCCAGACCGCGTGTGTGTCCGCCTCTTCCCCGGCCAGGTCGGCGAGCAGGGCGAGAGCGGTGAAGGCGGAGGCGCCGGAACCGACGACCGCCGTGCGCTTGCCGGCGTAGCGGGCTCGGACAGCCGGGTCCTTCAGGTCGGGGACGCGGTAGGTGATGCGGTCGGAAGCGGACTTCTCACCGAGGGCGGGGATGCCGTTCGCACCCATCGGGCCGGGCACGGACCAGGTGCCGGAGGCGTCGATGACGGCGCGGGCGGTGATCCGCTCCTCGCCGCCGTCCGCTGTCTCGATGTGCACGGTGAAGGGCTGCTCCTCGCGGCCGGAGTCGACGATCCGGTCCCGGCCGGCGCGGGCCACGCCGGTGACCGTCACTCCGTAGCGGACCTGGTCGCCGAGGACGTCCGCGAGCGGCTGGAGGTACCGCTCGACCCAGTCGCCGCCGGTCGGGTACGTCGTCCCGTCGGGGCGGACCCAGCCGGTTGAAGCGAGCAGCTTCTCGGCGGCCGGGTCGGTGACCTCGGCCCAGGGCGAGAACAGGCGGACGTGGGCCCACTCGCGCACCGCAGTGGCAGCGGACTGGCCGGCCTCCAGCACCAGGGGCTCCGCGCCGCGCTCGACGAGGTGTGCGGCTGCGGCCAGGCCGACGGGGCCGGCGCCGATGACCACAACGGGCTGCTGGTGGTCGGTGGTGGACACGCTGGTGTTGGACACGGCGACGACACTCCCTTTTGCTTCGACATCTGTCGATCCCTTGCGAGACCAGGATGGCACCTGCTTCGATGAGCGTCAACATAGACACTTATCGAAGCCGTGGTACTTGAGCGATCCGAGGGAGCGGGCATGGAACACGTCGACGTGGCGGTCATCGGTGGTGGCCAGTCCGGACTGGCTACCGCACACGCCCTGCGCAAGCAGGGTCTGGCACCGGTGATCCTGGAAGCGTCCGGGCAGCCGGCGGGGTCGTGGCCCCGCTACTACGACAGCCTCACCCTCTTCTCCCCCGCGGCCCGCAGCTCCCTTCCGGGCCTGCCGTTCGGCGGCGATCCGGACCGCTACCCGCACCGGGACGAGGTCGTCTCCTACCTGCTGCGTTACGCCGAGCGCCTGGACGCCGACGTCCGCACCGGTATGCGTGTGCAGGAGGTGCGTATGAGCGACGGAGCCTTCGTCCTCACCCTGGAAACGGGAGAACGCATGACGGCCCGGGGCATCGTGGCAGCCTCTGGAACCTTCGGCCGGCCTCACCGGCCCGCCCTCCCAGGGTTGGACGACTTCACGGGCACCGTGCTGCACGCGGCCGAGTACCGGGGGCCGGAACCACTCGCCGGGCTGGGGGGCTCCCCGGCCGGAGGCTGGGGGAGGGTGGTGGTCGTCGGGGCCGGCAACTCGGCGGTGCAGATCGCCGCCGAGCTGGCCACGCATACCCAGGTGACGCTCGCGGCGCGGCATCCGGTGCGGTTCGCCCGGCAGCGCCCGCTGGGCCGGGACCTGCACTGGTGGCTACAGCGGACAGGGCTCGACACCTTGCCGGTGGGCAGGTTCCTGCGCACGCCGCCGACACAGTTGGTGATCGACGACGGCCGCTACCGCGCCGCGGTTGCAGCCGGCGCCCCTGACTTGCGCCCGGTGTTCAGCGCGATCGACGGCACGAAGGCGACATGGACCGACGGCGCCATCGAGGAGATCGACACGATCGTCCTGGCCACCGGCTACCGACCCGACCTCGGCTATCTGCGCCCGCTCGGCGCCCTCGACTGCGACGGCCAACCGCGCCACCGGGAGGGCCTGTCGACCACCCATCCCGGACTGGCGTACGTCGGCCTGGAATGGCAGCGCAGCCTCTCCTCGAACTCCCTGCGCGGGGTCGGCAGGGACGCCGCCCGCGTCGTACGGCGCCTTGTCGCCCATCTCGACGCCCGCTGACTCTGGCCAGCCTAGTTCGACATGTGTCAACATAGACGTATGTCGAATGCCAAGGCACTGTCGCTGCTGGAACGATCCGAGGCCCCCGTCGCCGCGGTGCCGTGCTGCCCGCCGTTGAGCGAGCGTCCCTTCACCGCCGAGGAGGCCGAGCGCACCGCCCGTATGTTCAAGGCGCTCGGCGACCCCGTGCGGCTGCGGCTGTTCTCGGCCGTCGCCTCGCACCAGGGCGGCGAGGCGTGCGTGTGCGACATCTCCGACGTCGGTGTCTCGCAGCCGACCGTCTCCCACCACCTCAAGAAACTCAAGGAGGCCGGCCTGCTCACGTCCGAGCGGCGCGGCACCTGGGTCTACTACCGGGTCGAGCCGTCGGTACTGGCGGCGATGGGACAACTGCTGGCCGTTCGGTAGCGCACGCGGATCACCTTGCACCTTCGAGAAGCCCGGCGATCTCCCGCGCTGCGTCGCGGGCCGGCCGTCCGACGCCGATGAGCGTGGCGGAGGCGGGGCCCGTCCAGTCTCCGTATCCGAGGAGGTGCAGCCGGGGGTCCGCCACTGCACGCGTGCCCTGGGTGGGGATGTGGCCGCGCGGGCCGCGCGGGCCCAGGGGTGACAGGTGGGAGAGGGCAGGCCGGAAGCCGGTGCACCAGATCACCACGTCGGCGGGCGCTCGCGTGCCGTCGACCCAGGCGACGCCGTCGCGGTCGAGGCGGGCGAACATGGGTGACGCTTTGAGCCGCCCGGCGTCCCGGGCCTCGCGCACGGGCGGTACGGCGACGATGTCCCCCAGCGAGGCGACGCCTCCGGTGTCGGTGCGGCCCTCGTCGAGGGCGCGACGTCGGGCGGTGGCCGCGTCGAACAGGGCGCGGCCGTCGATGTCGTCGGCGAGGTACCGGGGCGGACGCCGGGTCACCCAGGTCAGTTCGGTGTCGTGGGCGAGGTCGGCGGCGATCTGCGCGCCGGAGTTGCCGCCCCCGACGACGATCACGCGTTGGCCCGCGAATTCCCGCGGTCCGCGGTACGAGACGGTGTGCAGTTGCCTGCCCTGGAAGTCGCCGCGGCCGGGGACGGCGGGGAGGAAGGGACGCCACCAAGTGCCGGTCGCGCTGATCACCGCGCGTGTGTACCACGGGCCGGAGTCGGTCTCCACTCGCAGCAGCCGGCTGTCGGCGTGCACGCCGATCACCCGGACGGGTCGCTGCACCGGGAGGTCGTATCGCTTCTCGTAGTCGCTCAGGTAGGCGACCAGGTGCCCGGCGTCCGGGTACTCCTGGCCCGACTGCGGCGGCATGAGGCGGCCGGGGAGCGAGGAGAAGGCTGCCGGGGAGAACAGATGGAGCGAGTCCCAGGTGTGCTGCCAGGCCCCGCCCGGGGTGGCCTGGGCGTCGAGGACAACGAAGTCGAGGCCCAGGCGGCGCAGGTGGTAGCCGGCGGCGAGCCCTGCCTGACCGCCGCCGATCACCACCACGTCGGAGTGCTGTGTCATGCCGCCTGCGCCGCCGCGCACGTGATGGACCGGACGGTGCGGGCCGTGAGGCAATGCATCAGTAGCCTCTGCCCTCGGTGGTCGGAGCGGACGGGGTGAACTTCTTGCGCCAGGCCAGCGAAACATAGACGAGGCCGATCAGGACGGGTACCTCGATGAGCGGACCCACCACGCCGGACAGGGCCTGGCCGGAGGTGACACCGAAAGTGGCGATGGCGACGGCGATGGCCAGCTCGAAGTTGTTGCCGGCGGCGGTGAAGGCGAGGGTGGCCGTCCGGTCGTAGGCGAGGCCGATCGCCTTGCCCAGCAGGAAGGTGCCGAAGAACATGACCGCGAAGTACACCAGCAGCGGCAGCGCGATGCGGACCACGTCCAGCGGCTGCGAGGTGATGGTCCTGCCCTGCAGGGCGAACAGGATGACGATCGTGAACAGCAGGCCGTAGAGCGCCCACGGACCGATCCTCGGCAGGAAGCGGGACTCGTACTTCTCGCGGCCGAGCCTCTTCTCGCCGATGCGGCGGGTGAGGAAGCCCGCGAGCAGTGGAACACCGAGGAAGATGACGACGTTCAGGGCGATCTTCCACATGGAGATGTCCAGGCGTTCGCCGTCGCCCAGACCCAGCCAGCCGGGCAGCAGGTCGAGGTAGAACCAGCCGAGCAGACCGAACGCCAGGACCTGGAAAACGGAGTTGAGGGCGACGAGTACGGCGGCGGCCTCGCGGTCGCCGCAGGCGAGGTCGTTCCAGATGATGACCATGGCGATGCAGCGGGCCAGGCCGACGATGATCAGGCCGGTGCGGTACTCGGGCAGGTCCGGCAGGAAGATCCAGGCGAGCGCGAACATCACCGCCGGGCCGACGATCCAGTTGATCACCAACGACGAGGCCATGAGCCTGCGATCGCCGGTAACGGCGTCGAGCCTGTCGTAGCGGACCTTGGCCAGGACCGGATACATCATGACCAGCAGGCCGACGGCGATCGGCAAGGAGATGCCGCCGATCTCGACCCTGGCAAGGGCGTCGTCCAGACCCGAGATGGCTCGGCCCAGGCCGAGGCCGATGGCCATGGCGATGAGGATCCAGACGGCGAGGAAGCGGTCGAGCGTCGACAACTTCGCGACGACGGAGGGCTCCTCGGTGGTCGTCGCGGGGGCTTCGGTGCGGGTCACGGACAGGCCCTCTTGTTCTCGACGGCGTTGCGTGCGGAGTCGGCCAGGTCGGCGAACTGGCCGGCGAGCGAGGCGATGACGTCCGGGCGGAGCCTGTAGTACGTGTAGCGGCCGCACGGCTCGGTTTCGACGACGCCGGCCTCGCGCAGCACTCTCAGGTGGTTGGAGAGGTTGGTCTGCCGGGCACCGGTCTCCTCCACGAGGTGGGTGGTGCACAGCGTCTCTTTGGCGAGCAGGGTCACGATCCGCAGCCTGAGCGGGTCCGCCAGGACCCGGATCAGGTCAGTGTCGACTGACGTCATCATGCACTGATACTCTCACATCAGTGGTGACTGACACCATCGGGCGCTGATGCCATGCGCGCCTGATGCCGTCTCAAGACAAGAGAGACCTCCTGATGCCCGACAAGCCTTCCGTGCTGTTCGTCTGCGTCCACAACGCCGGCCGCTCGCAGATGGCAGCCGCGTGGCTGACCCACCTGGCCGGGGATCGCGTCGAGGTCCGTTCCGCCGGATCCAACCCGGGCGAGAACGTCAACCCGGCCGCCGTCGAGGCGATGCGCGAGGTCGGTGTCGACATCTCCGCCGAGGTGCCAAAGATGCTGACCGTGGACGCGGTCAAGGAGTCCGACGTCTGCATCACCATGGGCTGTGGCGACACGTGCCCGGTCTTCCCGGGCAAGCGCTACTTGGACTGGCAGTTGGAGGACCCGGCCGGCCAGGGCGTCGAAGCCGTCCGCCCGATCCGCGACGAGATCAAGGTGCTGGTCGAGGGCCTGATCAAGGAGATCGCGCCAGAGCCGCAGTCATGAGCAACGCCCGCAGCCCGCGCTCGGACCGACCACGGCCTCACGACAGATCGCCTACTTGAGCCGGCGTACACACCTCGGAGCATCCACGGCCCCGGGGCACCGATAGCGCGCAGCGCAGCAACCAACCCGTCGGCCTTCCCCACCACCGATACTCGACAAAACCTCGGTCCAGGCTCGCATCACGTCGCCGAAGTCCAGCAACAGCCCCCGGACCTGCCGGAGCAGAACGCGCAGGACCACAACACCCGCGACGCCTCCGAGCCCCATCCCGATCCACCACATCGGCCGCCTCCTCGCCCAGAACCCCAGGCTGCCTGCGGCGAAGATCGAAGTCTGTGCCCAAAGAGACGCTTTTTGTGATCTTGGCATCCTCGGTTAGGGGTGTGCACACGCAAGTCACCGTGGCAGCGGTGCTCCCCCGCCAGGCATTCCTCATCACCAAGTGCCCAGCGGCCCTCCGCGAAGCAGCGCCGACCAGCCTCGTGCCCACAGCGTGCCCATACGACCGGACAACAACGGTAAACAGCGGCGCGGAACAGGTAGCCGAAAACGCGCTCCAGAATACGTAGCCGCAGGTGAGAGGTGATCTCACCCGTGAAGCGCCGTCGCTTCCCAAGCTGAGAGCGCGAGTTCGATTCTCGTCACCCGCTCCATAGAGAAGGCCCAGGTCGATGACCTGGGCCTCGGTCGTTTCCGGACCGCGCCATGCCAGGCCGCTCAGCAGGCGCTCCACGACCTCCGGTTCCGGCCCCGGTGTCATAGGTATGGGGCAGGCTGGTCCGGGCAGACGCCGGCCCCTCATCCACAGGGGCCGGCGAGGAACCTTCTGGAGGGGGCGCCGGCATGCCGAAGGTCTCGAAGGGGCGGCGCGTGGGGCAGGCTGCCGTGAACGCGTTGCGCACCCTGCTTGAAGACCACGACCACATCGTTCAAGAGATATCCGGGCAGAACGACTTCGGAGAGGATTTCTACGTCACCTTCACCGACGGCGGACATCTCACGAGCGACACGATCAAGGTCCAGGTCAAGGGCGGGAGTAGCTGGCGCCGAGGCAACGGCTACGCGGTGCCTGTCGACCAGCACGGTGACACCTGGGCGGACGGGAACATTCCTGTTTACTGCGTGGTGTACGACCCGGACACCACGCAACTGCACTGGGCGAACGCCACCCAACAGCTCCGCCGGTCCGGTCCGCTGAGCCCCCCGCTTTTCATCGGCGTCAGCCCCAACGCTGTGCTGAACGACAACACTGTGCCCTTCTTCGTCGCCCAGGCCCGCCGCTACGTCGGACGCTTTCGGGGCCGTCAGGCGGTCCTGACCCACCTGAGCGAGATGTCCGGAGTGGAGTTCGATCCGACGGACCACGTCCTGCACTTCGTCAACGGCGTCGATGAAGACCTCATCTTCTGGAAGCGCCCGGGGGACGCGCTGGCGACACTGCTGATGAGCGCGCACGGCTGGGAACCGCACCTCGTCAGTCTTGAGTCCCTGCTGCGCTCCGAGGTGACGCCGCCGGAGGGTGGAGACGGAGAGGGCAGTGATCCCGGTAGTCGGTGGGGCGACCCCGACCTGTCGACCGCCGGGGAACTGGGCCTGAACCGTGCCGAGATCATGTGGGCGGTCTCGTGCTTCGCCTCCACTCAGGAGGCGGACGAACCCACCGAGTGCGAGGGGTGCCCGAGTTGCACGGGCGAAGAACCGGTGGAGCACGGCAACATCGAGGCGGATGTGCTCCATGACTACGTCATCGCCCGAATCGTCGACCGGGTCGAATCCGAGCCCGACCTGCTGAGACGGTCGATCCAAGCCATGCGCGAGGAAGCCGAACTCGATCCGGAGATCCTCAGCGAGCTCGGTCCACTCGAAGCCGATGCAAGCGTCGTGCGCCAAGTGAACAAGCTGAGCCGGGCCAGGGTGACGAAGTCGACCGACATCGAACCGGAGGCATTTCGACTGGCCGTTCTTTACTTCATCCACTGCATCTACATCGGTGGCCCCTCGCTCCCTCTCGACGAGCAAGTCCGCATCGTCTGGCGCGTGCCGGAGCCCGAGTCCATGCCCTTCCAGAGGGTTCGGAACGGTGAGGGTGCCGCTGCCCGGGCGTGACACGCCCCTGCCCGATGCCGACCACGCGGTCGTTCAGCCTGATCCGAGCACGTCGAGAGGGTGTCCCCCAGCCGGCCTGCTGCCGGGGGGAACACCGCTGAACCAGGGCCGAGTCCGCACGGCGAGCATCGCCCGCACAAGGCGTCGCGGCTCAGACCTTCTCCGCGCACAGGCGCGGATGCTCAGCAGTGAGCAGCCCGATGTCTTCCACGTCCGACGTCAGAATCGTCACCCGGCCGGGATGCTGCAAGGCGGTCGCGCACAGCATGGCGTCGATGGCGTACTTGTGGCCGTGCAGCCCCGCTGCCCGCAGCAAGGCGGCGGCGGATTGCGCGACGGCTTGGGTCACCGGCTCGACGCTCAGGCGAGACAGGGTCCACTTCAGTGCGGCGTCGTTGATCTTCGGATGGATCACCTCGACCAACACTGCCGCCGAGGTGATCACGCGCAGGTCCGCGTCGCGAGCCGCCGTCACCCACTCATGGAGTTCCCGATCACGCTGTACGGCCCTTGCCAGGCCCTCGCTGTCCAGAACCAGGACACCGCTCACGCGGCCGCCCCGGCGTTCGTGGCGCCTGCGGTCAGCCGGGCACGCTTGACCGCCACGGCCTCGGGATCGGCCGGACCGTGCACCTTGTCGAAGTCCGCGATCAGCTCGTCCAGATTGTCGCGCTCGATCTGCCGCTGGGCGGCCTTCTCCAGGTAAGCCGAGACACCTCGCTTGCCGACCCGCTCACGGATGGCCTGCAGGGTTCCGGCGGTCAAGGTGACGGAGATACCGCTGGTGGGACCGTCACCGGGCGGGAAGTCAACGTCGTCGTCAGTCATACTCCGAGTATGCCATTCGAAATGACATAACGGGCGACGAGTTGCACCGCGCGGCGTTGATCGAATAACGGAGGACCCAGCACCAGGCGCTCGTGGACGCAGTGCGGCCGTCTCCTCGGTGGCGCCGGCCTAGCGCGCCCGGATCACGGTGCCCCGGGACGCGGTGGCCGACGTCGAAGGCAGACGCCTGAGGTCGCGGCACTGGTGTTGGAACACGAGCACGAGGCGGCTGTCCGGGCCCGCCTCAGGTTGTCGGGTCCCAGAGCCCGCCGGCTTCGCCGCGCGCGAGGTGCTCGGCGTAGACGCCGACCTTCCAAGTGATGACGGATCGGCACTCCTCCAGTGCCTGGATCTGCGCATCGACGCGCTGCCGGTGGGCGTCGAGCAGGCGCAGGCGTTCTGCCTCGTTGCCCGGCCCGTGACGTACCAGCTCGGCGAAGTGCTTGAGGTCGGCGAGCGGCATGCCCGATTCGCGGAGCTTGACGCAGATCAGCAGCCAGTCGACGTCGAAAGAGGTGTAGCGCCGTCTGCCGCCCGACGTGCGCTGGACAGGCCCGACGAGCAGACCCTCACGCTCGTAGAAGCGCAGAGCGTGCACGCTCAGTCCCGTCCGCTCGGCCACCTCACCGATGCCAAGCGGCTGCTCGGCGGCTTCGGTGGTTGTCATGTCGCTCGCTCCTGGACTTGATCTAGACCTCGCTCTAGATCGTAGCGTCCGAGGCATGCCACTTACTGATCAGCAGCCGCTCGGCTCGCCCTTCTCCGCTGCCGCCACCGCCGAGGACATCGTGGCCGGCCATGACCTTTCCGGCACGACCGCTGTCGTGACCGGGGGCTACTCCGGGCTCGGCCTGGAGACCACCCGGGCGCTGGCAACCGCCGGGGCCCGGGTCATCGTTCCCGCCCGCCGCCCCCACGTCGCCCGTGCCGCTCTCCAGGAGGTGAAGGGCAGCGAGGTCATCCCCATGGACCTGACCGACCTCGACAGCGTCCACTCGGCCGCCGCGCACATCAGCAACGGTATCGACCGGCTCGACCTCCTGATGGCCGTGGCCGGCGTCATGGCCACCCCGGAACGGCGCGTCGGGCCCGGCTGGGAAGGTCAGCTCACCGCCAACCACTTCGGACACTTCACCCTCGTCTGCGAGCTCTACCCCCTCCTGGCCGCCGCAGGCGGCGCGCGCGTCGTGGTGAACAGCTCCGCCGGACACACCTTGACCGGCATCCGCTGGCACGATCCGCACTTCCGCACCGGCTACGACCAGTGGCTGGCCTACGGCCAGGCCAAGACCGCCAACGCCCTGTTCGCCGTGCACCTCGATGCCCTCGGGCAAGGCGACGACGTCCGGGCGTTCAGCCTTCACCCCGGCAAGATCATCACCGGACTCCAGCGGGAGATGACGCTTCAGGAGCAGATCGACCGCGGGTGGGTGGACGAGCACGGCAACGTGATCGGCGCAGACTTCAAGACCCCCTCGCAGGGGGCAGCCACCGGCCTGTGGGCCGCCACGTCCCCGCTCCTCGACGGCCGCGGCGGGCTCTACCTGGAGGACTGCGACATCGCCCGCGTTTCAGCCCCCGGCACCGCCATGGATGACGGCGGCGTGCGCGCGTACGCCATCGACTCGGAGGAGGCCGCCCGGCTCTGGGACCTGTCTGTCGCCGTGACCGGCGCCAAGCCGATCATCCGATGAACTCACGCTCCGCAGACGCCGCGCTGCCCGCCGCAGTGGGAGGGGCAGGGCGGTACGGGCCCGTCTTGGGCTCGTGGCGGCTGCACCTGTTCTGGGCGGAGATGCACGAGGTACTCACCAAGCCCGGCCGACCGTTCGTCATCAACTGCTCCGAGACCGAGATGATGCTCGGCGTGAGTGCCCACCCCGGTGGACTACGTGCGGGTGTACACCACTTGGGGAGCCACCCGGGTGAGCTCGGGGATCGAACTGCTCGAGCCTCGTGATGTCGTTGTGGCGCCTTCGAGGCAGGCGTCACAGCACATCAGGTGCACTCTCCTCGGCGGGGTTCCTGGATGCCGGACCGCGAAGCTCGGTCCGTCCGTCGTCCTCGGCCCAGCGGACCAATGCCGTGTGCATGGCAGCCAGACAGGCGCCGGCCGCCGCTCGGGCACGGAACGCCTCGTCGGGTTCGGTGACGTCGTCCCGGTGGGGCGGCGACGGCCGACGAGATCGAGCGTGCCGGTGGAACCGCGCTCACCGTCCGGGCGGAACTGGGCGTGGAGGACGACGTCGACACGCTCTTCGCCGGAGTCGATGCCGCATTGGCCGGGCGGCCGCTCGACGTTCTCGTCAACAACGCGGCAGCCGCGCCCGCCGGACCGATCGGGGCCACGACGCGCGAGGAGTTCGACCACCTCTTCGCCGTCAACGTGCGAGCGCCGTACTTCATCATCCAGCGCGCGCTGAACTTGCTCCGCGACGGCGGCCGCGTCATCACGATCTCCTCCGTGGCGACCCGGATGGCCAACCCCTCCCAGACCTCCTTCGCCATGACGAAGGGAGCGGTCGAGACGATGAGTATGACGTTGGCCAACGAACTGGGCGTACGGGGAATCACGGTGAACGCGGTCGCCCCAGGCGCCACCCGGACCGCGACCAACGGGGCGGCCTTCGAAGCACCGGGCCTGGCGGAACTCATCGCCGGCACGACGGCGCTCGACCGGCTGGGCGAGCCCGACGACGTCGCCGACGTGGTGGCGTTCCTCGCCTCCGACGCGGCACGCTGGATCACCGGGCAGGTCATCGACGCGAGCGGTGGCCTGTTCCTCGGACCGCGCGTCTGACTGCACCGAGCCGGTGACGGCCGGCAGTTACCCGGAAGCGGCGGCTTGCCACAGGAGGCCACGCCGTGGCGCACCAGCAGGGCTCGGCGTATCCGACCGGACGGCGTGCCCATGGCGTTCCCGTGAGACGGTGCCTGGGGCCACCACGGGCGACAGCGGTGCGATCTCGCACCTCCAAGCACCACGCCGGAGCAGGCCGGCGCAGGCCAGCGCAGGTCGGAAGCTGCCAGCGCACGCAGGCGCCGTCGCTTCCCAAGCTGAGGACGCGCGTTCGATTCTTGTCAGCCGCTCTACACGAAACCCCAGGTCAGTGACCTGGGGTTTGTGTTTCTATCGCTGGCCCTTCGCCTGGCCTCCGCACATCACGCGCTCGAAAACGGGGCCCGCGGAGAGTACGGATACTCGGCTGGGACCACCCGGCCACCAACCCTCAGGCCGGTGCCGTGTGCGGCGCTTGCCGGCTCAGCCGAAGTTCACGTCGCTGCACCACATGTAGGCCTGGTCGAGGTGCGAGGCCTGCCAGATCACGAACAGGATGTGGTGTCCGGTGTAGCCGGAAGTCTGGACGGGGAACGTGATGTCCTGCGCCGGGGCGAAGCGGCCGGTCTGCGTGATGAAGTCGAGGTTGCCCCAGCCCAGTGTCTGGGTCTTGGGGTCGAAGCCCTGCTTGCTCACGTAGACCTTGAAGTAGTCGGCACCGTGGGACGCCTGGTCGTGCAGGTGGACCGAGAAGTTGTTGCCGACGGTGGTGGTCTTCCACGGCCCGGGCTTGTCCAGGCTGGCGTTCCTCGAGAGGTTGTTGCTGCAGAGCGTCCCGTCGGGGGTCCGCGCCTGGAACTGGCCACCGAGGCCGTCGCGGAGCGCGCTCATCCAGTTCCACATGGTGTCGGGGTTGGCCTGGAAGGCCTGCCAACACATGGGATCTTCCGTCTGCATGGCCGGGTTCGTGTGGTTGCTGCCCCACGTCTTCCAGCACTGGTACGCCCGGGAGGCGGGGTCGACGATGGTGCCGTGAGCCTGGGCGGGGGCCGACCAGGTCAGTGCGCCGACAACCACGGCGAACAGCATGACGAGCGCTTGGAGAGGGCGGCGGAGGAACGACCGCGAACGCCCGGTTAACGGACTCTGTGTGCGCATGTGGGGGGAACTCCTTCCAGTTGCAAGGCTGCTATGGGAGCGCTCCCAACGGTAGGCCTCCGGGATGAAATGTCAACGAAACACACAAAGTTGATCACAGCGGTGGGCAACGAGCGGGGAATCTGCCGTGAGCCGGACGCGCTGCAACTCACCCGGGGGCGCCTCCGCGGTCCCGGGACGGGACGGCGTTCCCGTCCGGACGTTTCGGCCGGGCCCGGCTCGACACTGTGCCCGTCCGGGCAGGCACGCCCTGCTCACCGGGCGCGGCCCGCACGACTACCAGAGCGCACCGCACTGCGCACGTCATGGCCGTACAGCACGCTCAAGCGGCGGCTGCCTCCCGCTGCCGGGGCATACAAGGAGCGCACCACCGTGGAGCGGTGCGTCAACCGCCTCGAGCAGTGGCGCGGCTTTGCCAACGGCTGCGGGAGGACCGGCAATCTCCCCGTGCCGGACTCCACTTCGCCTGCGCCTTCCCCCGGCCAGCCCGGTGATCCCCGGGAATCGATCAGCCCCAGGTGAGCGGATCGAGATGGAGGTAGAAGCGCAGGCGGTCGTGGTCGAGGGCGATGCCGTACCTCTCGGCGAAGGCCATGTCCGCAGCCCGGGCCTGCTCCTCGTCCGTCCATGTCTCCCGCGCGTTGGCGAGCAGCAGTGCCAGGTCGGCGTGGCGGTCGGCCAGTCCGAGGCGGCCCAAGTCGATGAAGCCCGACACGTCCAGAGTCTGCGGATCGAGGATGATGTTGGGCAGGCACAGGTCCCCGTGGCAGACGACCGTGTCGGCGGCCTCCTGCTCCCGTCGGCTCGGGACCTGCCGGGTGAGGCGGTCCAGCAGCTCCGCGGTGGGCGTCTGCTGCTGCTCGACGGGGAGGAACTCGGGGTTGACGGCGTCACGGGTAACGACATCGCGGGCAAGGGCGACCATGGCGTCCAGATCCCGGCGGAAAGGGCACCGAACCACGGGCGCCTCGTGCAGCCGGCGCACTGCGTCAGCGATGCGTTCCCAGGCGACCCGCAGTTCCTCGGCGGGCACTTGATCAGCGGGTGTGCCGGAGACAGCGCTGGTCACCAGACAGGCGCCGGCGTCACCGGACTGCCAGTCGAGCACTCGGGGACCGGGTACGCCCTGCCCGCTCAGCCATGCGGTCCGGTCGCATTCCGCTTTCAGGTCGGCTGCGTTCGCGGCGGGCACGCACTTGGCGTATCGAGTGGCGTCCGCGCTGCGAAAGACGGCCGCTCCCGACTCGCCTGCGGTGACGGGCACCCAGTCACCATCGTCCAGGCCGGGCAACACCGGCGACATGGCCTGAGTTCCGCGGCGATCGCTCACGACGACCACTCTAGCCAGCCCGGCCTACGGGGGATCAGGTCCGGAGGGCCTCTGCCTGCGGCAGCCGGGCCGATTCGTGAACGACGGCGGTGACGGAGCGGCCGGCCACCGGAGTTCATCAGTCACCGGACGCTGCGGCAGATCGGTACCGGCGGCCCGCATCATGCCGTGCGGACATCAGGTGGTGCGGGACGGCCTCATGTGCCCGTGGCCGATCTGGCGGCCTGCTCGATCTTCGCGCAGCAGGCCCTGCGGGCGTCCTCGTCGATCCGTGTCTCGTGTTCGGGGCGCATTCCGGTCCGGCCGTCGACGCCTTCGCGCAAGATGTCTGCGTGCCCGGCGTGCCGGTTGGTCCCGCCGAGGACGTGGACCAGGACGGCAAACAGGTTCGTGTCGGCATGGGGCTCCGGCCACCACGGCACGTGGCCCGGGGCATCGGGGGTCAAGCTCGTCGATCGTCGCGTCCGAGTGTTCCCACGTGCGCCGGTGGAAAGCGATGATCTGCTCGCATGTCTCGTCCTCGGCCGCCCACAGATCGCTGGCGTCGTGGTCCCGCCACCCGGGCGGGGTGGCGGCAGGTCCGCCCCCAGGCGGCTCGGCCGGCCTCGCGGTAGCTGGTAGGCGGCCGGCTACCCGCCCGGAAAGAAGGCGTTCAGGAGGATCTCGGCGACGGCCAGGCCGACGCCGGCGACTCCGCCGGCTGTCGCGCTTCGGTAGAGCATCGCCACGACGACCACCGATGCGGCGATCGCCGCCGGCTCGGGAACGCCGTGCCGCGCGGAGACGATGGCGATCACGGCGACGAGAACCGCCGCGATGGACAGCCGCAACGCGTCACTCATGCGGCGAGGCGGCTCGAGGTCGCCTTCGTCCAGGAGCGCCCCGAGCCGCCCCAGGGCGTACCGCTCGCTGATCGTCAACGCCAGACGCCCCAGGTCGCGCGCCGCCTTGTCGGGATCCCTGTCCAGTCCGGCGTGCGCACCACGCAGCGCCTCGACCACCTGAGCCGCGTGCGCTCTCAGGAGTCGGTTGCGCCGCGAGAAGGCCGGAACGGTTCCCCGTGCGATGCGCGCCCCTCGCACGCGCATGACCGGAAGACGCAGGGAGACCGAGCTGAGGCGGTGATCGCGGCTTCCGGAGGAGCGCACGACGTCCGCACACTGTCCAATGAGGTCGGACCAGACGCTGACGCGCTCGAACGTGAAGCCCCCCGCGCCACACACCCGAGCGGCGGAAGCCACGACGAATCGCAGCGGGTACGCCGCAAGCAGCAACGCCACCCCACCCGCGCCTATGTCGCCGAGGGCCCACTCGACCAGGACCTTGGAGTCGCTGTAGTAGGGCACGCGCTCGGCGAGTTCGTCCGCTCTTCTCAGATCGCCCGCGAACGCGCCGGCGATCCCCCGCAGGCAGACGTAGGCAAAAACGGCCCACAGCACCCACGTTCGTACTCGCCTCTGGTGGTACCGCCGCAAGGCCACTCGAACCGGCCCCGGTACAGGACCGATACGGAGCGCCTCGGCGTCCTCGCGCAGTTTCCGTATCGCCTCGTCGGCCTGCCGTCGGTGACGCGCGGCAAGGCGAGCCCCAATCCAGCCCATCACCGGCCGATCATCGCACCGATCGCGGCCCGGTCGTCGTCGGATTCCGCCGATGTCACCGTCACCGGGGGGAAGCCGACCGAGAGGCAGGAGGCGGCACGCTTACGTACGTCGTGCAGCGCTCCCTCTCCGCAGGCTGTCGGACCGCTCGCCGGATGCCGCTCCTCCGGGCCCCGAACTGCACGTCACGCGTCCGCGGCCGACAAGGACGGTCGGGAGTCCACCAGCCGCTTCCTCACGCCACGCGAGCGGGCCCGCGGACTCGGGGCGGGCTCTAGTGGTGGAACGTGGTGGTCGCCGCCAAGCACGCCCGGTCGGTCGCGACCCGGTTCACCGGGGCGTCCTCGTCGGCGTAGCCGAAGGAAACCCCGACGAGCAGTTTGCCTTCCTCCACGCCGAGTTCGTCGCGGACCGTGTCCGCGTAGAAGCTGAGCAGGCCCTGCGGGCAACTGGCCACACCGTACGCCGTCATGGCCAGCAGCAGCGTCTGCAGGTAGGCGCCGGCGTCGGCGGCCAGCCGCGGCCCGCCGTCACCGGTGACGAACAGGAACGCGGCGTGGGGCGCTCCGTAGAAGTCCATGCTCTTCGCGTCGTAGGCGGCGCGGGCCCGGTGGTCGTCGGGGCCGATGCCCAGCACTCCGTAGAGAGCGGCGCCGAAGGCGGCCCGGCGTTCCCGGTGGACGGGGGCGTACATGTCCTCGGAGTACGGGAAGTCGGCCGTGACGCGTCGTTCACGGTGGGCCGTCCGCAGGGCGTCGGCCAGGCGGTCTCGCCGTGCGCCGCCGACGACCTCGACGCGCCACGGCTGGGCGTTGGAGTTGGACGGCGCGGCGCCGGCGAGGGAGAACACGGCGCGCAGAACGTCCTCGGGCACCGGGTCGGGCCGGAACGCGCGGGTCGCGTGGCGCCCGCGGATCAGCTGCTCGGCGTACTCCCACGGGGGCGTCCCGCCCGACGGCATCGCGTCGGCGGGCGTCTCGCCCGTGCGTGTCCGAGTGACGACCGGTCCGCTCATGGGAATCTCCTCAGGATCACTTAAGTAGACGGTGGCGTTTACTTGGAGCACTATAGCCAGCGACACCGCCTGAAGTAAACGAGGCCGTATACTTAAGTCATGACTACGGCGACGACGCCTCCCCGGCGGCAGGGGCGCGGAGGGCGGGAGCGCATCCTGGCCGCAGCGGCCGACCTGTTCGCGGCCCAGGGGATCAATGCGACCGGCATGGAGCAGATCGCGGAGCGGGCGCCGGTGTCCAAGCGCACCCTCTACGCGCACTTCCGGACCAAGGACGACCTCGTCCTCGCCCACCTCGAGGACCTCGCCTCGTCGGGGCGCACCCTGGAGGGCGTGCTGGCGCGCGGGGACGTGCCCGCCAGGGAGCGGATCCTCGCTTTGTTCGATCCGCTCCCGGCGGGCTCGGATCCGGTGCGCGGATGTCCGTTCATCGACGCTGCCGTGGAGTTCCCCGATCCGCGGAACGCGGTCCACTCCTACGCCCGCGAGCGCAAACTGCTGATGGTGCGGCTGGTGACCGAGCTGGTCGCGGAACTCGGCTGCCGCCGGCCCGCCGACCTCGCCGAACAGCTCGTGACCCTCGCGGACGGCGCCGCCAGCCGCGCCATGGTGCTGGGCGAGGCGGACTACGGCCGCCACGCGCGCAAGGCGGCGGAGGTCCTCCTGGACGACGCGCTGCCGGCCACGGACTGAGCGGCCCCGCCGGATTGCCGGCGCCCCCGCTCCCGTCGTTGACTCCCTGCCCCGGGAGGCATGAGGAGGTGCCGGTGTCTGAAGTGGGCGCTGTCCGACCGCGCCCGGGGCCGACCGCCCGCGCTAAGGTCCCGTGCGGTGAGCATGGATGAACCCGGACTGACCAAGGCCGTTGCCGACGCGCTGGGCGCGCAGCGCACCGCCGCCCTCACGGAACTCACCGAGCGGGTCACCGCACTGCGCCGCATGAGCGAGGAGGCGGCGACCACCGAGGTGCTGCTGGCCCCCCTGACGGGCCGCGCCGCGGAGAAGTGGGAGCGGCTCGCCCTGCGGGAAGCCGAGGACTGGGTCTACGTCCGTTCCGACGACGACGCGACCGTCCTCGCGGTGGACCAGGCGTCCGAAGCCGGAGTCCGCGACCCGGCGGCAGCCGTTGTCTACCCCGAACTGCACACCCGACTGGTCAGCTGGTGGCTCGTCCACGCCTGGCGCAGCGCCGACCTGCTCGCCGACACCCTGGACAGCGTGACCCGGTGGCGCATCACCTCCGGCGCGGTCACGGCGCGGGCCCTCATCGAGGAGGCAGGGGCACTGGCCGACGAGCAGAAGGCCGTCGCCGAGGCGTGGCGGACCGGCAAGGCCGCCGCCGAGGACCCCTTGAGGCGTCCCGCCCTGGTCCGCGAGACGCTCGCTCCCGTCCTCCTGAAGGCCGGGTTCGGCTCGAGGATGAACGGCAGCAACGAGAAGCTGCGGGCCACCAACGTCCTGACGCTCGTGAAGAAGGTGACCAGGGCGACGGGTGACGACAGATTCCCGAAGTGGTACGACCTGCTCTCCGACGCCGCGCACCCCGCCTTCGGAGCCAGGATCGCCCTCGCCACCCCGCCCCTCGTACACGCCTCGAACGCGGTCACGGTGCGCAGTTACTCCCGCTCCCCCATGTCGCTGGCCGAGGGCGCCTCGGTCCGGACCCTGGAACCGACCGTCGCCTTCGCGGTCGCCGACTCCCTGATCGCCGTAGGCTCGTTCATGCTCGACCTCCTCGACGAGGGCCTGGCCGTCGTGGACGACTTCGGCCTGACCACATCGGCGGCAACGCTCACCCGCCGTACGTACTGGCGTGCCTTCCACCCCGTGCGCGGCAGCCGCGCGTGCCCCTGCGGTCGCGGGAAGTGGTCCGCCTGCGGTCACCACTGGGGGAGCGGGGTTCCCACGTCCGGCGGCCGTCCGACACCCGCGACGTGACCCGCTCTGCCACCGCCGTCCCCGGGCCCCCCCCCGCGTCGGCGGTGACGGGGAACCTGCCCCTCGCGCCCGTTCCCGCGCAGGGGGGCGCGGCCGGCGCTCTGTGGAAGGGGCGCCGGCCGCGTCGCGCGGGTCGGTCAGGACTCGGTGGCCGTCCTGCGGCGGCGGGCGACGAGCACCGCGCCCGCGCCGAGGACGAGCGCCGCGCCGCCTGCCAGGCCGACCTTCGGCAGGACGTCGCTCGAACCCGTGTGGGCCAGCGAGCCGCCGCCACTGCCGCTGCCACCCGACGTGTTCACCGGGGTGGTGGACGCGCCGCCCTGTCCCGTGTGGCCGGGGCCGTCCTTGGTGCCGTCGTCCTTGCCCGGGGTGTCACCGCCGTCGTCGGACGTGGCCAGGATCTGGAACTCGTGGTGGTCGAGGTCCGGGTAACCGCCGCAGGTGCCGTCCTCGTTGACGTAGTCGGCGGTGACGAACGCGGCGCCCTGGCCCGCCGGGACGTCCGGGTCGACCTTCAGCCGCAGCTTGACGTCGACGGACGCCTTCGGCTTGAGGGAGCCCAGCGAGGTCGCGTCGATCAGGTCGGCGTCGCGCCAGGTCGGGTTCGCGGCGGTGGACCACTCCAGGTCCAGGTAGGAGTCGAGCTCCTTGAGGCCCTTGACGTCGAAGGCGTGGACGCCCACGTACGGGTACACCGCGTCCATCGTCTCGCCGGTGCCGTTGGTGACGCGGAGGGAGAAGGTCTCCGTGGTGCCGCCGACGACCTCGTCCGGCAGGCCGGTGACGACGGCGGTGAGCCCGGGCTCGGGGACACAGTCGGCAGCCGGGTCCTCCCCGTCTTCCCCGTCCTGCCCGTCCTGCCCGGTGTCCTCTCCTTCCTCGACGGCGGCCTTGGCGTCCGCGAGCGCCTGCTCGGCGTCGGCCAGCTTCGCCTTGGCCTCCTTCTCCGCCTTCTGGAGCAGGCCGATCTTCCGCGCCTGGGCCACACGGGCGTCGTCGTGGGCGGTGCGCGCCTCGGTGGCCTCGGCGTCGGCGGCGGTCTTGGCGTCCGCGGCCTCCTCGGCGGCCTTCTCGGCCTCGTCCAGTGCCGTCTGCGCGGCGGCCTTGTCCTCGTCGGTGGCGGCGGCGTCCAGCTTGGCCCGGGCGTCGGCGACGGCCTGGTCGGCCTCGGTCTTGGCCTGGGCTGCGGCCGCGGCGGCCTTCTCGGTCTCGATGACCGCGGCCTTGGTCGGGTAGGTGTCCGCCTCCATGTCCTCCCTGAGGAACTTGACGGCGTCGTTCACCGCGACGACGGCGGCGTCGTACTCCTTCTGCGCGCGTTCGACGGCCCGCTCGAGCTCTTCGACCGTCGGCTTCGCCTTCTGCGTCTGCTGCGTGGCGGGCTTCTCGTCGGCGAAGGCCGGGGCGGCGGACAGGAGGGCGACCGGGGAGATCACGGCGGCGGCGACGGCGGTGGCGAGAACACGGCGAATCTTCACATGGACCCCTGATCGGGTGGCGAAAGGTGTGACGGGCGCCGTGCCTGCGGAGTGCTCACGCGGGACGGCACCCCCGCGATCGTATGACCTGCCCGATCACCGCCACAGGCGACTTTTCACGGCCGTACGGGAAAAGGGGCGGCGGCACGCGGACAAGTCGCGCACAGGGGCACAGTTGCCCGCGTAGGCCGCACTTTTTGTGTGATGCATGTCATCAACCGCAGGCCCGGGCCGCCGTTCAACGGCCCGCTCACACTCCGCTTCGCCACTGGCCCCGGCAGCCTCGCGGGCCGGAAGACTGCCGGGTGCCGTACAGGCGGCCGCGGTGCGGGCGGTGGCACGCTGCGCACATGACCGACGGCGAGGAAGTGCTCTGCCACCCCCTGCGCACGCAGGCCCTGTGGGTCTTCGTCGGGCTGGGCGCGGCCGGGGCCGTGGTGGCCGCGGGGCGCCTGGCCCACGCGGGCGTGTGGGTGGACTGGTGGGTGGGCGGCGGGCTGTCGGCCGTTGTGGTGGGGGTCGCGTCCCTCCACGGGGCCACCCTCCGGGTGAGCGCCGACGCGTACGGCGTGCACTGTGGCTCGCGGTTGCGCCGCCGCCGGAGCGTGCCGTGGCACGACATCGCCGATCTGCGCGTCCACATCCAGTACGGGCGGTACGGGGAGGAGTACGTCCGCGTCGGCATGCTGTTGCGCGACGGCCGGACGCGGCGGCTGCCCCTGCCGGTGTCCGGGTCCGGGGCGGACCGGCCGGACTTCGACGCGACGCTGGACGCGCTGCGGGCGCTGCACCGCCGTCACGGGGAACCGGAATCGGACCACCTCGCCGTCATCTCGAGGCACACCGCCGGGCGCGGGGTCGCCGTGCCGCTGGTCCTGTGCGTGCTGCTGCTCGCGGGCGCGGGGCTGGCCGCCTGGCTGGTGCCGGTCGTCGGGGCGACGAAGGAGGCGTGGACGTCGGCCGTCCCGTGTGCCGCCGGGACACCGTCCGCCGAGCGCGGCGAGTGCCTGACGACCCTGGACGCCGTGATCGAACGGACGGAGGCGGGAAGGGGGAAGCAGGCCGGTGGGCTGTACTTCGCCGGTGACCGGCCCCTGGACCGGCTCACGGTCTCGCAGGAGGGGGCGAAGGGGTTCCGGGCCGGCGACCGCGTCGAACTCACCTTGTGGCGGGGCCAGGTGAGGGTGGTCGCCGGAGAACACCACGTCTGGCGGGAGCACTTCACCAGCGCCGATTCGGTGGCCGTCGTCGCGGCCCTGCTCGCCCTGGCCGCCGGCTGGCCGGGCGCCCGACTGCTGGTGCACCGGCGCGGGCGTCGGCTCGCCGACGACGAGGTGCTGCCGTCCGTGCTGCCGTTCCTGGGTGTCCTGGTCGCCACGGCCCTGTGGCTGGTGCCGCTCTGCTACCTCCACCCGACGGGGCTGCCCGCTTCCGCCGGGCCCCTCGCATGGGCGGCCGCGGGGACGGCCGGCACCTCGGGCCTTCTCGTCCTGGCCTGGCGTGCGACCCGCGTCCGGACGCCGGGCCAGGACGCGTCGGGCGGGGCGGAGCCCCAGGAATCCGCGGGCGAGGACGTGTTCCTCGCCGCGCGCTTCCTGGAGAGCACCGACTACAACCCGAACCGGTTCGGCACCCACATCGTGCTCGGCGACGGCCCGCCCGCGATCGTCCCCCACCCCGGCCCGGGGCGGTTCGCGGCCCGGCCGGTCCCGGTCCGGCGGCTCACCGTCGAGCGCGTACGGCGCCCGCGCGGCGGCGACGGCGACACCGTCCCCCGCGGCTGGCACGTCGCCGAACTCGACGACGCGGGCGTCCCGGTCCGCCTCGCGGCAGCCCCGGGCGACCTGCGCCGCGTCCTGCACGCACTGGACGCCGCGCGGGCGTCCGCGCCGGCCACGCGTCCTGTCGACCGGGAACTCCCCCGGAATTGTCCGTGATCGGTAACAGACGGATCCCGCGACCGTTTTCTCCCGTCCTGTCATGTGGTCCCCGTCGCGATCGGGGACCGGCGGCGAGGAACTACGCGAAGGCGGGGCGGCGGACATGGCGCGGCACAGTGGTGGACGGGGCTGGTACGGCAAGGTGGTCGGGGCGGCGCTCGGGGTGACGGTGCTCGCCGTCGGCGCCTCGGTGTGGACCGCGCAGGCCCAGTCCGTCGGCGCCGGTGCGACGCCGAAGGCGGCCGCGCCGGCCGCACCGGGCCAGGAAGCCGGGCCGGTCGACGTCGGCATCGCGCACGCCTCGGACGCGGGGCCGCGCGGCGTCAACATCACCGTCGACGACGGCCCCGACCCCACGTGGACGCCGCACGTACTGGACCTGCTCGACCAGTACGGGGTGAAGGCCACCTTCTGCATGACGGGTCTTCAGGCCCAGGCCCATCCGGACCTCGTGAAGGACGTCGTCGCGGCCGGGCACCGGCTCTGCGACCACTCGGTGTCGCACGACACCACCATGGACAAGAAGTCCGAGGCCTACCAGGCCAAGGAGATCCTCGACGCCGAGCGCATGATCACGCAGGCGTCCGGCGGCGTCCGGCCGATGTACTACCGGGCGCCCGGCGGCGCCTTCACCCCCTACAGCCGCAAACTCGCCGCGTCCCGCGGCATGCGTCCGCTGGGCTGGAACGTGGACACCAAGGACTTCGAGCGGCCGGGCACGGACGCCATCGTCGCCACCGTCCAGCGGGAGTTGCCGAACGGGCCGACGATCCTCTTCCACGACGCCGGAGGCGACCGCACCCAGACCGTCGAAGCGCTGCGGCGCGTCCTGCCCCGGCTCCGGGAGCAGGGGTACGACTTCGGGTTCCCGGTGCGCTGAGCGCGGCCGCCGCTCAGACCGCCGGGGCCGAGGCCGGCTCCGGGGTCGCGGGTACGACCGGACGGCGGCGGGCCGGGACGCCGAGGGTCGGGTTGGCCACGCCCCACGCCGCCGACTTGCACACGAGTTCCTTGTAGAGGGCGGCGAGCCGCCCGGTCAGGGCCGCGCGCACGGCACGGTCGTCGGCGGTGACGTACTGGATCAGGCCCTGCCTGCGGCCCAGGGAGACGCACTGGTTGAAGTAGCGCGGGGTCGTCTGCGGGAGCTTCCGGCCGGTCAGGCGGGCCGCGACGGCGTCGGCGGCCTGCCAGGCGCTGGGGACGCCCGAGGCGCACGACATCCGCAGGGGCTTGCCGCCGGGGCCCGCCGCCAGGGCCGCGTCGCCGACGGCGTACACGTCCGGGTGGGACACCGAGCGCATGGTCCCGTCGACCACGATCCGGCCCGTGTCGGTGACCTCCAGCGTGGTGGCCCGCGCCAGGGGGTGGACGGCGAAGCCGGTGGTCCACACCGTGACGTCGGCCGGGACGCGCGTCCCGTCGGCGGTGACGACGTGGTCCGCGGCGACCTCGGTGACCTTGGCGTTCTCGTGCACCGTGACGCCCAGGGCACCGAAGACCTTGCGCAGGTGACGGCGGCCCCTCGGGGAAAGCCAGTCGCCGAGCCCGGCACCGGCGGTGAGCGCGACGTCGAGGTCCGGGCGGGCCTCGGCGATCTCGGACGCCGCCTCCAGGCCGGTGAGCCCGCCGCCGACCACCACCACGGGCCGGCCGGCCTCCAGCCCGGCCAGGCGGGCACGCAGCCGGAGCGCTCCGGGCCGGCCGGCGATCTCGTGCGCGTGCTCCGCGGCACCCGGCACGTCCTGGTGGTTCCAGGTACTGCCGAGGGCGTAGACGAGGGTGTCGTAGGCCAGTTCCCCGGGGCCGTCGGGGCCGCTGACCGCGACGGTCCTGCGGTCGACGTCGACACCGGTGACCGTCGCGACGCGCAGGTCGACGCCGGTGCCCGCGAACATCTCGTCCAGCGGCCGGGGCGCGAGGTCCTGGCCGACCGCGAGCTGGTGCATCCGGACGCGTTCGACGAAGTGGGGCTCGGCGTTGACGAGGGTGATGGCCGCGTCCTCGCGGCGCAGTCGCCGGGCGAGCCGCCCGGCGGCGACGGCTCCGGCGTATCCGGCGCCCAGGACGACGATGCGGTGTCGCGTGGCGTGCTGCATGACGTGCTCCCTTGTCTCCGGCCGCTGCGGCTCTCCAGCGGGACTCGCCCCTTGAACCGGGCAGCCCGCCGATTCCTGACAGGAGCGGGGAGTGACGTACGTCACCTGCCGAACCGGACGGCGTCCGCGAGCCGACGGCAGGAGACGTCGGCAGGTGTCAGAAGGCCGTGAACAGGGGTTCTCCGTGGTCGGTAGCCGCCCACCGCCGCGTGGCGCGGTCGAGCTTGTCGGGGTTGACCTGGTTGCGGAAGGCCGCGATCCCCTCCGGCGTGACCTCCAGGCACATGATCCCGACGACCCGGCCGCGTACGACGGCCACCACGGCGGGGTCGCCGTTGGCGACCGCCGGGTAGATCTCCGCGCTGCCGCCGACCAGGTCGCGCTTGGCCTTGCCGGGCTTGAACAGACCCCGCATGAACGTCGCCACGGCTCGGGCGCCCTCGAAGGCCTTGGCGCGGGCCGGGACCTTCCCGCCTCCGTCACCGATCGCCACGGCGTCCTGGGTGAGGAGACGGACCAGCGGTTCGGTCCGGCCGCTGGTGGCCGCAGCGAGGAACTCGTCGACGATCCGCCGGGCCGCGGCCTCGTCGATCTCCGTGCGGGCCCTGCCCTGCGCGACGTGCTTCCGGGCGCGGTGCAGGGTCTGCTGGCTGGCGTCCTCGGTGACGTCGAGGATCTCCGCGATCTCCCGGTGCGTGTACTGGAACGCCTCGCGCAGGACGTACACCGCCCGCTCGCCCGGTGAGAGCCGCTCCAGCAGCGCGAGGACCGCGAAGGAGACCGACTCGCGCTGTTCGGCCGTCTCCGCCGGGCCGAGCATCGGGTCGCCGGCGAACAGCGGTTCGGGCAGCCACTGGCCCACGTAGGTCTCACGCCGTGCGCGGGCCGAGGTGAGCTGGTTGAGGCAGAGGTTGGTGAGGACCTTCGTCAGCCAGGCCTCGGGGACCTCGACGCGTTCGACGTCGGCCGCCTGCCAGCGCAGGAAGGTCTCCTGCACGGCGTCCTCGGCCTCGCTCGCGGAGCCGAGGAGGCGGTAGGCGATGGCCTCCAGACGGTGCCTGGAGGCCTCGAACCGCTCGACGTCGCTCACGGTCAGGGGCATGGCCCGGATTGTAGTCGCGCGCGGCCCGCGTCCCGGGGCACGGCGGCTCCGGGACGGCGCCTCAGTGAGCGGCCGTCCCTCCCTTCAAGTCCTCGAGCGCGATGTTCAGTTCGAGCACGTTGACCCGGGGTTCGCCGATGAAGCCGAGGGTGCGGGGGATGGTGTGCGTGTCGACGAGCCGCTGGACGCGTGCGACGGGCAGGCCGTTGCGCTCGGCCACCCGGCGCACCTGGAGGTCCGCGTACTCGGGGGAGATGTGCGGGTCCAGGCCGGAGCCGGAGGAGGTGACGGCGTCCGCGGGCACGTCCTCGGGCCGCACGGGGTGGCCGGGCACGGAGTTGTCCTTCACCACGGCGGCCTTGGCGTCCTTCACCCACTGGAGGAGTTCCGGGTTGTCGGCGGCGCGGTTGGTGGCTCCGGAAAGGATGAGGTCGTACCGGGTGTTGACGGTGTTGGTGCCGAGGCCGTTCTGAGGACGCCCCTGGAACCACCTCAGGTCCGGCTCCGGCGTCTCCTGTCCGTCCTTGAGCGGCAGGTCGTACGCCTGGCCGATGAGCGACGAGCCGACGACCCTGCCGTCGCCCGCCGTGACCTCCGATCCGTTCGCCTTGCCGGGGAACAGCCCCTGCGCGACCCCCGTGACGACGAGCGGGTAGACGATGCCGGTGACCACGGTCAGGACGAGCAGCGCGCGCAGGCCTGCCCCGAACAGCCGGGCGGCGTTGGTGAGGGAAGTGTTCATGTCGGTCAGCCGATCCCGGGGACGAGCGAGACGATCAGGTCGATGAGCTTGATGCCGAGGAACGGGGCGATCAGACCGCCCAGTCCGTAGACGGCGAGGTTGCGGCGCAGCAGCCGGTCGGCGCTCATGGGCCGGTACCGCACGCCCCTGAGCGCGAGTGGGACCAGCACGACGATGATGAGCGCGTTGAAGATCACCGCGGACAGGATCGCCGAGGACGGGGAGGACAGCCCCATGATGTTGAGCCTGTCCAGGCCGGGATGGACGGCCGCGAAGAGCGCCGGGATGATCGCGAAGTACTTGGCGACGTCGTTGGCGATGGAGAACGTCGTGAGCGCCCCGCGGGTGATCAGCAGCTGCTTGCCGATCTCGACGATCTCGATGAGCTTGGTCGGGTCGGAGTCGAGGTCGACCATGTTGCCGGCCTCCTTGGCGGCCGACGTGCCGGTGTTCATCGCCACGCCGACGTCCGCCTGGGCCAGCGCCGGGGCGTCGTTGGTGCCGTCGCCGGTCATCGCGACCAGCTTGCCGCCGGCCTGCTCCCGTTTGATGAGCGCCATCTTGTCCTCGGGTGTGGCCTCCGCGAGGAAGTCGTCGACGCCCGCCTCGTCGGCGATGGCCTTGGCCGTCAGCGGGTTGTCGCCCGTGATCATGACGGTCCTGATGCCCATCCGCCGCAACTGCGCGAACCGCTCCCGCATGCCGTGCTTGACGACGTCCTTGAGATGGACCACGCCGAGGATCCGGGCACCGCGCCCGTCCTCCACCGCGACCAGCAGCGGCGTGCCGCCGGCCTCGGAGATGCCCCGTACGGCCGCTTCCGCGTCCCCGGCGACCTTGCCGCCCCGCTCCTCGACCCAGGCGACGACGGAACCGGCCGCGCCCTTGCGGACCTTGCGGCCGCCGACGTCCACGCCGGACATGCGGGTCTGCGCGGTGAACGCGACCCACTCGGCGCCGACGAGTTCGCCCTGGTGCCGTACGCGCAGGCCGTACTTCTCCTTGGCGAGGACGACGATCGAGCGGCCCTCGGGTGTCTCGTCGGCGAGTGAGGAGAGCTGGGCGGCGTCGGCGACCTCGGCCTCGGTGGTGCCGCGCACCGGCACGAACGCGGCCGCCTGCCGGTTGCCCAGCGTGATCGTGCCGGTCTTGTCGAGGAGCAGCGTGGAGACGTCGCCGGCGGCCTCGACGGCGCGGCCCGACTTGGCCAGTACGTTGCGCTGCACCAGGCGGTCCATGCCGGCGATGCCGATCGCGGAGAGCAGGGCGCCGATCGTGGTCGGGATGAGGCAGACCAGGAGGGCCACCAGCACGACCATGCTCAGGCGGACGCCGGCGTAGTCGGCGAACGGCGGGAGGGTGGCGCAGGCCAGCAGGAAGGCGACGGTCAGCGAGGCCAGCAGGATGTTCAGCGCGATCTCGTT
Source organism: Streptomyces sp. CCM_MD2014 (assembly GCF_000772045.1). Classification (GTDB taxonomy): domain Bacteria; phylum Actinomycetota; class Actinomycetes; order Streptomycetales; family Streptomycetaceae; genus Streptomyces; species Streptomyces salinarius. Next base: position 4,187,166 of record NZ_CP009754.1, read on the forward strand.
CGGCGTCTTCTGCCGTGCCGCCCCCTCGACCAGGCCGATCATCCGGTCGATGAAGGTCTCGCCCGGCCTGGTGGTGATCCGTACGACGATGCGGTCGGAGAGCACCCTGGTCCCGCCGGTGACGGCGCTGCGGTCGCCGCCGGACTCGCGGATGACGGGCGCCGACTCCCCGGTGATCGCCGACTCGTCGACCGAGGCGACGCCCTCGACGACGTCGCCGTCGCCGGGGATGACGTCCCCGGCCTCGCAGACGACCAGGTCGCCGACGGCGAGTTCGGTGCCGGGGACGGTGGTGCCGTCGACGCGGCGGGCGACCGTGTCGGTCCTGGCCCGGCGCAGGGTGTCGGCCTGGGCCTTGCCCCGGCCCTCGGCGACCGCCTCCGCCAGGTTGGCGAAGAGCACGGTCAGCCACAGCCAGACGCTGATCGTCCAGCCGAACCCGTCACCCGGGTCGGTCAGGGAGAAGGCCGTGGTCAGGACGGAGCCGACGAGGACGACGAACAGGACGGGCGACTTCACCATCACCCGCGGGTCGAGCTTGCGCAGCGCGTCGGGCAGCGACGCGATGAGCTGCTTCGGGTCGAAGAGGGTGTTCCGTGTCTCGGTGCTCATGCCAGCCCCTCGGCGAGCGGGCCCAGGGCGAGGGCCGGGAAGTAGGTCAGGCCGGTGATGATCAGGACGGCCCCCACCAGCAGGCCGCTGAACAGCGGCTTCTCGGTGCGCAGGGTGCCCGCGGTGGCCGGTACCGGCTGCTGCCCGGCGAGCGAGCCCGCGAGGGCCAGGACGAACACCATCGGCAGGAACCGGCCGAGCAGCATGGCGAGGCCGAGGGTGGTGTTGAACCACTGGGTGTCGGCGTTCAGGCCCGCGAAGGCCGAGCCGTTGTTGTTCGCGGCGGAGGTGTAGGCGTAAAGGATCTCGGAGAAGCCGTGCGCCCCGGTGTTGGTCATCGAGTCGCCCGGGGTGGGCAGGGCCATCGCCGCGGCGGTGAGGACCAGCACCAGGGCCGGGGTGATCAGGATGTAGCAGGCGGCGTACTTGATCTCGCGGGTGCCGATCTTCCGGCCCAGGTACTCGGGCGTACGGCCGACCATCAGTCCGGCGACGAAGACGGCGACGACCGCCATGACCAGCATGCCGTAGAGGCCGGACCCGACCCCGCCGGGCGCGATCTCGCCCAGCATCATGCCGAGCAGGGTGATGCCGCCGCCGAGTCCGGTGTAGGAGGAGTGGAAGGAGTCCACGGCACCGGTGGAGGTCAGGGTGGTCGACACCGCGAAGAGCGACGAGCCGCCGATGCCGAAGCGGAGCTCCTTGCCCTCCGTCGCGCCCCCGGCCGCCTGCAGCGCCGGGCCGTGGTGGGCGAACTCGGTCCACATCATCAGGGCGACGAAGGAGACCCAGATGGCGGCCATCGCGCCGAGGATCGCGTAGCCCTGGCGCGGCGAGCCGGTCATGACGCCGAAGGTCCGGGTCAGGGAGACCGGGATGAGGAGGATCAGGAAGATCTCGAACAGGTTGGTGAACGGCGTCGGGTTCTCGAAGGGGTGGGCGGAGTTGGCGTTGAAGTAACCGCCGCCGTTGGTGCCCAGCTCCTTGATGACCTCCTGCGAGGCGACCGCTCCCCCGTTCCACTGCTGCGGACCGCCCAGGAACTGACCCACCTCGTGGATGCCGGAGAAGTTCTGGACGACCCCGCAGGCCACCAGGATCACCGCGCCGACCACGGCGACGGGCACCAGGACGCGGACGACACCGCGGACCAGGTCGGCCCAGAAGTTGCCGAGTTCACCGGTGCGGGACCGTGCGAAGCCTCGTACGAGGGCGACGGCCACGGCGATGCCGACGGCCGCCGAGACGAAGTTCTGCACGGCCAGACCGGCGGTCTGCACGACGTGGCCCATGGCCTGCTCGCCGTAGTACGACTGCCAGTTGGTGTTGGACACGAAGGACGCGGCGGTGTTGAACGCCTGGTCCGGGTCGATGGAGGCGAAGCCGAGCGAGCCGGGCAGGACGCCCTGGAGCCGCTGGAGCAGGTAGAGGAAGAGGACACCGGCGAGGGAGAAGGCGAGCACGCCGCGCAGGTAGGCGGGCCAGCGCATCCCCGTGTCCGGGTCGGCACCGATGCCCTTGTAGATCCACTTCTCGATCCGCAGGTGCCGGGGCGAGGAGTAGACCCCGGCCAGGTAGGTGCCGAGGGGTATGTGGGCGAGGGCCAGCGCGGCGACGAGCGCGAGCAGCTGGAGCACGCCGGAGAGTACGGGGCTCATGCGGCGCTCAGAACCTCTCCGGGTGGATCAGGGCGAGGACGAGGTAGCCGAGCAGGGCGACGGCCACGATCAGGCCGACGATGTTCTCGGCGGTCACAGCTTCGTCACCCCCTTGGCGACGAGGGCCACGAGCGCGAACACCGCGAGCGTGGTGACGACGAAGGCCACGTCGGCCATCGCGAGCTCCTAGTGAGGTGCGGAAGAGAAGCTGACAGGGAGATGAGAGCCCCCTTCCGACCGTTTTCCGCCGCCGTTGATGGCTTCCATACGGCGGCGCGCTCGCCCTTGACACCTCTCTGACGACGCACGGCGCCACCCGACGGGGTGTCGGGCGGCGCCGCTCACAGGGGTGGTGCTGCGGCCCGCGCTGCTTCGCGCCGCGGGTGAAGGCGCTACGGGAGTGCCGGTCGGCTACTCCGGGAGCCCGTGGGCCGCCACGCGATTCACCGTTCCCCCGGCCAGGCGGTAGGACAGGCCGACGACCGCGCACCGGCCGGCGGCCACCTCGTCCGCCAGCAGGGCCGAGCGTCCCACCAGGCCGTCCACGCTGCGGCGGATGTGCTCGTCCACGAACCGGTCGATCCCGTCGTCGCCCTGGGCGCGTGCCGCGAGCACGCTGGGGATCACCCGTTCCACGACGTCCCCGATGTAGCCGGCCGGCGCCGTACCGCCGAGCACGGCCTCGGCGGCCGCGGTGACCGCGCCGCAGGAGTCGTGCCCGAGCACCACCACGAGCGGCGCGCCCAGCACCTTGACGCCGTACTCGACGCTGCCCAGCGCCTCCGCGCCCGCCACGTGGCCGGCCGTCCGTACCACGAACAGGTCGCCGAGACCCCGGTCGAAGATGATCTCGGCCGCCAGCCGCGAGTCCGAGCACCCGAAGAGCACCGCGAACGGATGCTGACGCGGGGCCAGCTCCGACCGGCGGTCGGCGTCCTGGTTGGGGTGGAGACGGTCACCGCTCACGAAACGGGCGTTGCCCTGCAACAGGGCCGCGTAGGCCTCGGCGGGGGAGGAAGGGCTCAGATCAGGCATGGGAGCAAGGTACTGGCCCGCCCCCGGAAGGGTGTGCAGGCGGGTACAGTGGAAAGACATGCAGAGTTCTGCAATTCATCAATTGCCTGGATTCCTACTTCCCCCACGAGCGGACGAGAGGTGATCGGGATGCCGGTTCCGCCGTCGGGCGGCGGGGCACGCGACGACCGCGGCACCTCCGAGCGCCGGTTCGAGCGCGGTGTCGCCCTGCGGGCGGGCTTCTACGTCTTCGGCACGCATCTCCTCGCCGGCTTCATCTGGCTGCTCTTCTACGTGGGGGAGCACGCCCACAAGTGACCGGGCGCCGCGCCGCTACGCCGGTGGCGGTTCCGGCTCGGGCTGTCCGGCCCGGAGGTCCGCGAGCAGTTCGGCCTGCCCGGCGAGCACACCGGAGAGGATGCCGCGCGCGACCCTGAGCAACTCGGCGATCTGGGGGCTGGTCAGGGAGTAGTAGACGTTCGATCCCTCTTTGCGGGACACCACGAGGTTCGCCCGGCGCAACACCGCGAGCTGCTGGGAGAGGTGGGCCGGCTCGATCCCCACCTCGGGCAGCATCTCCGCCACCGCGTGCTCCCGCTCGCTCAGCAGCTCCAGGACGCGGATGCGCGCCGGGTGGCCGAGCGTCTTGAAGAACTCGGCCTTCAACTGGTACAGCGGCGTGCTCATCGTGCCCTCAGCTTTCTCGCACCGCGGCGGCCCGCCCCGGCCGCCCCGCCCTGGGCGCGTGGCGCCCGTCCCGTCCTCATCAGCATGCCGCCCATCCTCGCCCGAGCCACCCGTCAGGCCGAATCCGCCGGGACGAACTCCGTCCCGCCCGGCCGGTGCCGCGTTACTCCGACCGGCTGCGGACGGACGGCGACCGCCCGCCCGCCGGGACACAGTGGGTGCAAGGCGATCCGCACGGCGGGAAACGAGGCACGCGCGATGGCGGAGGAACGGCAGCGCTCACCGGACGGGGCGACCTCGGCCGACGAGAGCTCCGCGGCCGGCTCGGACGAACCGTACGCCTCACTCCTCGACCTGCCGCTCAGCTCCGACCTGAACCGGATCGGCGAGCAGCTGCACGCCCTGGCCCGCGCCCAGGGGACCCTGCAGGGGCTGCTCCAGGCCGTGGTGAACATCACCAGCGAGCTGGAGCTGCCCGCGGTGCTGCGCCGCATCGTGCGCACGGCCATGGACCTGGTCGGCGCCCGCTACGGGGCCATGGGCGTCCTCGACCAGGACGGCAGGCTCCTGGAGGAGTTCATCCCCCTGGGGCTCAGCGCCAAGGAGCTGGCCGACCTGGAGGGCGTGGAGCTGCCGAGGGGCCGGGGACTGCTCGGGCACCTGATCCACCACCCCGAGCCGCTGCGGGTCAAGGACATCTCGCGCCACCCGGAGTCGGCGGGTTTCCCGCCCGGACATCCACCGATGCGCAGCCTGCTCGGGGTGGCGATCAGCGTGCGCGGCCGGATCTACGGCAACCTCTACCTCTCCGAACGCAAGGACGGCCAGCCCTTCGACCGGCACGACGAGGGCGTGATCCGCGCGCTGGCCGGAACGGCGGGCGTCGCGATCGAGAACGCCCGCCTCTACCAGCAGGTCCAGCACAGCAGCGAGCAGTTCCAGCGACTGCTGCTGCCCCGCCTGCCCGACCTGCGGCCCTTCACCGCGGGCGCGGCCTACCGCCCGGCGAGCCCGCCGGCGGCCGTGGGCGGCGACTGGTACGACGCCATGCTGCTGCCCGACGGAGCCTGCGCGGCGGTGATCGGCGACGTGGTGGGACACGACCTGCGGGCCGCGGCCGACATGTCGCAGATCCGCAACATGCTGCGCGCTCTGTACTACGACCCGAGCGCCGCGCCCAGCACCTCCCTCGCCCGGCTCGACCGGATCATGAACGCCGCCCTGGACGAGGCCCCCGTCGCGACGGCGCTGCTCGCGCGGCTGGAGCCCGCCGACGGCGCGTGGCAGCTGCGGTGGTCCAGCGCGGGGCACCCGCCGCCGCTCGTGCTGCTGCCCGACGGGCGGGTGCACTACCTGGACGTGGAGCCCGGGCTCCCCCTCGGGGTGGCGCCCGAGCTGCCGCGGCCCGACCACTGCCGGCCGCTGCCCGTGGACAGCACCGTCGTCCTGTTCACCGACGGCCTCGTGGAGGTCCCCGGCCAGCCGCTGGACCGGGGCCTGGACGCCCTGGCCGTGACCGCCTCCCGGCTGGTGGGACTCGCGCCCGACGAGCTGTGCCGTGCCCTGGTCACCCACCGGCCCGGCGACGGACACGACGACAAGGCCGTCCTCGCCCTGCGCACTCCGCCCCTGACGAGCTACGGCTCCTCCTGAATGCGGCCGGTGCCTACGTCACAGGGGGAGGGTGACCCAGATGCTCTTGCCCCGGCCGTCGTCGTCGCCCCGGACCACCGCGGTGCCGCCCAGCTCGCCGGTGAGCTCCATGACGGTCGCCAGGCCCCCTCGCCGGCGGCCACCCGTTCCCGCGCCGTTCAGCCGGGGCCGGTGGGGGTGGCGGTCGTGCACGGCGAAGGCCAGGCAGTCGTCGCCGACCGCGTACGTGACGGTCACCTGCTCGCTGAGCGGCGACGCGTGGCGGACGCTGTTGGTGACCAGCTCGCTGAGGATCAGCAGGGCGGGTGCCACGGCGGGGTGCCCGGGGTTCACGCCCCACTCGGCGAGCGCCTGCTCGGCGGTTTCCCGGGCCACCCGGACCGCCGGGGGCGTCGCCGGCAGGGTGAGCACGTGCCGGTGGGGCAGGTGGCGGAGCAGGGGGCTCATCGCGTCTCCACATGAGAAACCGGGTCCGCGGCTACCTGCGGACCCGGACTCCCAGCATCCAACGACTTGCCAACTTTCGCAATTCAGCAGACCTGCGGCACTCGGGCCGTCTCAGGCAGTCCGAGACCGCCTCGGGCCGTCTCAGGCCGCCTCGAGCCGCGGTTCCGGTCGCGTCGGCGCCGCCGCGGCCGCCGGTTCCCACTCCTTCGCGGTCCGTACGTAGCCGTGGACCACCGAGGCCATCGACAGCAGCAGGAGCGGCCCGAAGACCCACGGGTGCCGGGCCATCTCCAGCGGTATGAAGCGCGTGGCCGTCAGGATCGCGGCGAACACCAGCACCCCGTGGGCGACCAGCACGGTCCCCGACCGGTCCCAGCCGCGGTCCAGGGCGCGCAGCCCCGCCTCCACGGTGACCGCGAACACCACACCGGCGACGAGGTCGATGGCGTAGTGGTAACCGAATCCCAGCGTGGCGGTGAGCGTGGCGACCAGCCAGAAAGCCCCCGCCCAGCGCAGGACGCGCGGCCCCTTCCGGGAGTGGATGAAGATCACGACGGCCCACGCCGTGTGCAGGCTGGGCATGCAGTTGCGGGGGGTGACCCCGTCGTACGTGAACGGGTGCGGCGCGCCGATCGGCGGCAGCGTGTGCGGCCACAGGTTGGCGATCGCCCACTCCTCGCCGCCGGTGCCGAAGGCGCCGGTGCCGTAGGCGAAGACCGGGCCGACCACCGGGAAGATCATGTAGATGCCGGGTCCGAGCAGGCCTACCAGCAGGAAGGTGCGGACCAGGTGGTGGCGCGGGAAGCGGCGCTCGGCGCGCACCTTGCGCAGCTGGTACAGGGCGACGACGGCCGCGGCCACCGCGAGTTGGGCGTAGACCCAGTCCAGCAGGTGCTCACCGACCGGGCCGGTGGCCTCGACGGCCCGGCCCATCAGCCAGGACGGGTTGCCCAGCGCGTGGTCGGCGGTCGCCACATAGGGGTCGAGGACGTCCGGGCGGGTCTTGGAGGTGATCAGCAGCCAGGCGTCGCCGGTCTTGCGGCCGGCCACCAGCAGGAGGCCGAGCCCGACGCCCTTCAGCAGGAGGATCCGTTCCGGGCCGGTGCGCCGCGTCACGGCGACGACCCCGCAGCCCAGGACCGCCCACAGCGCGCCGTTGCCGAAGGTGTGGGTGCCGGACGCGGGGGCGTCCGCCGCCCACCGCACCAGCGCGACGACGAGATCGATGCCGACCGCGGCGGCCGCCGCGACGAACCGTTCCCGCCAGGTCAGGACCACCATCGTGAGCGCCAGACCGGCGTAGAGCAGGGGCCCCGACGCGGGGGCGAACACCAACTCCCTGGCCTGGTTGGTCATCGGCCCCGGCAGGCCGTAGCGGCGCGCGGCGATCTCCAGGGCGATGAGGAACGCGAGGGTCGCCGCACCCGCCACGGCCCAGAGTCTCGCCCGCGTCCCGCCCCTGGGTATTCGCGGAGTTTCCCGTGATGACATGCACAGGAAACTAGCCCATCAGTGGCTGGGCTCCGGCTGCCAGGCGAAGCCGTCCGGGTCGGCGAACGGACGGCTGCCGCCGGAGACGACGAGACGGTGGGAGCCGGTTCCCTCGGCGGCCACGCCCGCCACCTTGGCGAGCGCACGGCGCTTGTAGAGGGAGAGCTTGACGGTGCCCGGGCCGGCGGCGAACTCGACGTACTTCCCGCCGAAGCTCTTGCCCACGGTCAGGCCCTGCTCGACGTAGAACCGCTTGGTGGCCTTGACGTCCTCGACGCCCAGGAGGAGCACGATCTCGTCCACGTCGCGGGTGACCGGGGCGGTGTCCTTCTTCGCCGAGGTCGCGATCTGCCAGACCGTGCCGTCCGGCGCCTGCACGACGCCGCCGTAGCCCCACAGCGACTTCGCGGCGGGCTTGAGGACGGTGGCGCCGGCGTCCACCGCGGCGGTGAAGAGCGCGTCGACGTTGCCGGGCTGGGCCACCACCAGGGACAGCGTGAAACCGCGGAAGCCGGTCGTCGGGCTGTCGGAGGCGCTCAGGCGCACCCGCGACTCGTCGAGTCCGAACGCGTCGGAGTAGAAGCGGGCGGCGGCCTCGGGGTCGGCCACTTCGAGGGTGATGGCGTCGATGGAGTTCATGTCCTCGAAGGTAGGTGCGGCCGCTCCCGCGGTGCTTCTCGAAAACTGACGGACCGCCCCGCCGAAACCCCCTCCCGCGGGGCGGACCCGGGCCGGCGGCGGGGCCCCGCGGGACACCGCCGCCCCCGGCGTCAGGCGAAGAGGTTGTAGTCCCGGCGCTCCGTGAAGAACCAGGAGACCTCGGCACGGCCCGCGAACGGCGTCCGCCAGGCGCCCGTGCTCTTGTACAGGTAGGGGTCCTGGTCGTTCGGCCGTACGTCGGTGGCGTACAGGTCGGCCCGGCCGTCGCGGTCGGCGTCGCCGATGCCCACCAGGTGCTCGTAGGTGTTCCAGCCGCCGCCGATCCGGGTCCGGGGTGCGAAGCGGCCGTCGCCGTAGCCGAGGTAGAGCCACAGCACTCCGGAGCGGTCGCGGGCGACGAGGTCACCGGCCGGGGCCCCGGCGATGTCTCCGGTCGCCGTGATCTGGTCGTACGCGCCCCAGCCGCCGGTGCCGATCTTCACGCGCTCGGCGAAGGGGGACCGCCAGTTCCCGGTGCCCTTGTACAGCCACAGGGCGCCCGAGGTGTCGGTGGCGACCAGGTCCGCCCGGCCGTCGCCGTTCAGGTCGCTGCCGCCGGTGATCTGCCGGTAGACGTTCCAGCCCCCGCCGATCCGGCTGCGGGAGGTGAACGGGGAGTCGGCGTCCCCCTTGCCGAGGTACAGCCAGAGCACGCCCGAGCGGTCCCGGGCCACCAGGTCGCTCACCGGGGCGCCGCCGAGGTCGCCGGCGCCCTCGATCCGGTCGTAGACGTTCCAGCCGCCGCCGACGAGCTGCTCCGGGTTCTGGACGTAGGCGTACTGCTCGCGGGAGTCGAAGGTGTCGTTCAGCAACAGCCGGCCGCCGGTGTCCCGCGCGAGGACGTCGGGGGCGCCGTCCCCGTCGTAGTCGTGCAGGCCGGGGTCGCGGGCGACCGTGAAGGTGCCCGAGGAGACCAGTTCCGGGCCGATGCCGTTGAGCGGCCTGGCCTCGATGCGCCAGGTGTACGGGCCGGCGCCGGCGGCGGAGTACATGCCGCGGGTACCGTTCCACTCCACGTCGCCGTCCCAGTCGAAGCGGACGCGGTGCGGGTCGCCGTATCCGGACGACAGGGGGTACACGTCGGCCCGCTTCACCTCCCCTGTGCGGGTGTTGCGCAGCGTGATGTCCATCGCCACGTTGACCCGGGACAGGCGCCACTCCAGGCGGAACCGGCCCTTGTTCCGGTCGAGGTCGACCACGTCGGGAATGTCGTCCCCGAGCAGCGTCACCCTCGTCGGCTCGCCGCTGCTCGCCACCCGGGTGGCGACCGGCGCCCCGTCCGCGCCGGGGGCGACCCGGTACAGACCCTCGCCGTTGGCCACCGTGCCGCCGCTGACGTAGAGGGTGCCGTCGGGTGCCGTGGCCGTCTGCCGCGTGTGGTCGAGGACCTCGCGGGTGGCGCTCGAGGTGAGGTGACGGGCCGTCAGGGCGTACAGCGGGTCCGGGTCCTGGGCCGTCAGCTCGCTGCTCACGCCGTACGTCACCCAGTCGCCCACGAGGCCGACCCGCACGTCGCCGGACACCCGCCCGATCGCGTAGCGCCGGTCGAACCCGGTGCCGCGCGGGGTGACGACCACGTGGCTCTCGCCCTGGGCGTCCGTCTCGGCCCAGGCCACGTGCGTCTCGGAGAGGGTGACCGAGGCGGGATCGGAGGCCGCGTTGTGACGCCGCAGGACGGCGCCGTCGGCCAGGTCGACCAGCGCCCACTGCCAGGTGTCCGCCGTCTGGTAGGTCAGTACGGCGCGGTCGGGGGTGCCCGCGACGAGGTGCGGGTTGACCGCGTCCCGCGGCAGACCGGTCACCGGGCGCCCGGCCGGTGCGCCGTCCACCACGTCGACGAGGTGGACGTCCTGGCCTCCGGCGTCGTTCGCGGTGCCGACGACGAGGGTGGTGCCGACCGCGCCGAGGGACTGGCCCGAGCGCCCGAAGTCGTCCGGGTCCACGACCATCACGGCCTGCTTCGTCCGCATGTCGCGCAGCTCGACGCGGCCGTCGGACAGGAGGAGCACCACCGCGTCCGACGCCTGGGCGCCCAGGGCGACCCAGGCGGACCGGCCCTCCATCGGGTCGGTGGTCGAACCGTCGGCGAAGCTGGTCCACAGAACGTCTCCGGCACCGCCCTCGCCCCAGGTCAGGAACCCGGTCGAGCCGACGCCCGCCAACTGGCTCCGGCCGGCCGGATACGGCACCGCCGCCTGCTGGGTGCCGTCGGACCCCGTCGCGGCGAGGCTCGTCGAGGCGGACGCGGACAAGGGCGCGGAGGCCGGCGCGGAGGCGCGTGCGGACGCCGGGGCGGCCACGGCCTGGCCGCCGGCCGACACGGTGGCCAGCACGGCGGCGATCGCCACGGTCAGGCGCAGCCGGGAAACACGAGAACGGTGCAACGTACGGTCCCTCCCCAGTGGATGACCGCGGCGGAGGACGGACGCACACGGCCGGATGCACGCGGGCGACCGGATGGGACCCCCCTCAACCGGTACGTCGCCTCACGCGAAGATCCGCTGGAGGATAGCAGCGCGCTTTCCGGAGGTCACCGGTGTTCCCGCCCGGCGTCCGGCGCCCGCTCCCCGCCGGCGCCGGTCCACGCGTCCGGTCGCGGGGCGAGTACGGCGCGGACCACCTCGGCGGACGAGGCCATGACGTCGGCCGCGAAACGGCGCCGCCCGACACCGAGCCGGCGCAGCCCCGCGCCGTGGTCCACGGCGACGACCACGGTGGCGGCGAGCAGGAGCAGTTGCCACAGGGCCAGCACGGGGCGGCGCGTCACGGCGGGGAGCCCGGCCAGCGAGTCGTGCAGCCGCTCGCAGTGGAAGGGGACGTGGCGCCGCTCGTCGGCCAGGATGCGGCCCGCCACCTCCGCGGTCAGCGCGTCGTCGGTGCCGTCCCTGAGGGCCCGGTAGTACCGCAGCGCCACGACCTCGGCGATCATCAGCACCAGCAGTTCGGTGCGCAGGCCCAGCAGCCGCCGCAGCCGTACGAAGACGGTGTCGCTCCAGTGGCCGCGCAGCGTCGGCCTGCCGCCCGCGGCCAGCAGCCGGGCGAGGAGCCGGGCGTGGTTCTGCTCCTCGGCGACGAAGAGCCGCACCGCCCGTGCGTAGTCGGCGTCGCCCGCCTCCTCGGCCTTGGCGACGAGGTTCGCGCCGTCCCCGTCCTCGCCGACCTGGAAGCGCTGGATGCCCGCCCACACCGCCCGGTGCAGCACGGCGCCCCGCGCCCAGTCCGGGTCGCCCTGCGCCCGTCTGCGCTCGCGCTCGTCCTCGAAGTGCCGTGTCCACTCGGCGAACCCGTCCGTACCCACTCCCCGCCCCCACTCCGGGACACGGCCGCCGTGCCCCGGAAGGGGACGACGCGCTGGGACGCCGGACCGTTCCCCCCGGCCACCCGGCCGCTCGGCCACCGGGGCGATGGGGCGCCGGGGCCGCCACCCGCCCGCAGCGACGTGTCTTTTGTCTCGGTACGCGGGCTTCCGCGCCCCGTACCGCCGATATCCGCCCGGCCGACGGCGGAAATCTGCCGTCGTCCGGGGAATATTCCCGCAACGGCCGTCCGGGCCGGGATTTTCGCCGGCACCCGGTCGATCACGGCGTGCTACTGTCGAGGGAAGTTGCAGTTGTGGTTGCCTGAAGGTTTTTTCCGACGGGGTGATCATCACGGCGACCGGAGTGCACACAGGGTGAACTCCGAGCACCGTCCCGAAGGAGAAAAACATGGCTTCCGGCACCGTGAAGTGGTTCAACGCCGAAAAGGGCTTCGGCTTCATCGAGCAGGACGGCGGCGGCCCCGACGTCTTCGCCCACTACTCGAACATCAACGCCCAGGGCTTCCGCGAGCTGCTCGAGGGTCAGAAGGTGACCTTCGACATCGCGCAGGGCCAGAAGGGCCCGACGGCCGAGAACATCACCCCGGCCTGACGCTCTCGCACACTCCGCAGCTGGGGCCCGCACCTTGGGGTGCGGGCCCCAGCTCGCCGCGTTTCCGGGCGTACGACGCCCCGCGGGGAGCACGGATTCCGCCCCGCGCATTCGTTTTCATCGCGATCACCGTATTCACCAATTCTCCCGGTCCCCCCGGCCTGCCGCGCCGAAATCGACCGGGCCGGCTCGTTCTTGCGATTCCCTGCGCCGCTCGTCCGCTGCGGGTCTCCCTTGATACGTGCCGTATCGAGGAAGGTTCCCCATGAACCGCGCACGCACCAACGACCGCCGACGCTCCGGCGACGGCCCCCGGCGCTCCCGTTCCGCGGGCCGCCCGCAGAACTCCGGCCGCCGCCCCGCCGCCGCGCCCCAGGGCGGCGAGTTCGCCCTGCCCAAGACGATCACCCCGGCACTGCCCGCCGTCGAGACGTTCGCCGAACTCGACCTGCCGGCCCGCATGCTGTCCGCGCTCGGCGACCAGGGCGTCACCGTGCCGTTCCCGATCCAGGCGGCGACCCTGCCGAACTCCCTGGCCGGACGGGACGTGCTCGGCCGCGGCCGTACCGGCTCGGGCAAGACGCTCGCCTTCGGTCTGGCCCTGCTGGCCCGCACGGCCGGCAAGCGCGCCGAGCCGCGGCGCCCGCTCGCCCTGGTCCTCGTCCCCACCCGTGAGCTGGCCCAGCAGGTCACCGACGCGCTCACGCCGTACGCCCGCGCCGTGGGCCTGCGGTCGGCCACCGTGGTCGGCGGCATGTCGATCGGCCGGCAGGCCGGGGCGCTGCGCTCCGGCGCGGAGGTCGTCGTCGCGACGCCCGGACGGCTCAAGGACCTCATCGACCGCGGCGACTGCGCCCTCGGGGACGTCACGATCACGGTCCTCGACGAGGCCGACCAGATGACCGACATGGGCTTCATGCCGCAGGTCACCGCGCTGCTCGACCAGGTCGCGCCGGACGGGCAGCGGATGCTGTTCTCGGCCACCCTGGACCGCAACGTCGACAAGCTGGTCCGCCGCTACCTGACCGACCCCGTGGTGCACTCCGTCGACCCGTCGGCCGGTGCCGTCACCACGATGGAGCACCACGTGCTGCACGTGCAGGACGAGGACAAGCAGCGCACCACCGTCGAGATCGCGGCGCGCGACGGCCGGGTCATCATGTTCCTCGACACCAAGCACCGGGTGGACCGGCTGGTGAAGCAGCTGCTGAAGAGCGGCGTGCGCGCCGCCGGGCTGCACGGCGGCAAGTCCCAGCCGCAGCGCACCCGGACCCTCGCCCAGTTCAAGGACGGGCAGGTGACGGCGCTGGTGGCGACCAACGTCGCGGCCCGCGGCATCCACGTGGACAACCTCGACCTGGTCGTCAACGTGGACCCGCCCGGCGACCACAAGGACTACCTGCACCGGGGCGGCCGTACGGCCCGGGCCGGCGAGTCCGGCAGCGTCGTCACGCTGGTGACGCCGGACCAGCGGCGCGAGATGACCCGCCTGATGTCCCTGGCCGGCATCACGCCCCAGGTCACCCCGGTCCGCGCGGGCGAGGCGGAGCTGGCACGCATCACCGGTGCGCAGGCCCCCTCCGGAGTCCCCGTCGTCATCGCCGCGCCGGTGGTGGAGCGCCCCCGCCGCACCGCCTCCGGCTCCTCGTCCCGCGGCCGCCGCGGCCGCTCCTCGGGGCGCGGCGGCGGGCAGGGTGCAGGCGCTTCCGGCACGTCGAACCGCACGGGCGCCGCCCAGTCCCGCACCGGCCAGGGCCGGCCCGCCGGCGACACCCCGCGCCGCAGGCCCCGCCGCCAGTCCGCGGGCGGTGCGACGGGGTCGGCCGGTACGGCGGCCTAGGACCACCCCCGGCACATCCCCGGGGACGGACCGCGTCCGTCCCCTCCCCTTGTGGAGGCAATATGCGCTGTGTCATCGCCCGGTACCCGTTCGACCTCACCAAGGGCGGGGTGGTGGACTCGATGAAGGGCGTCACGCCCGAGCCCGTCACCGGTGAGTCCGTGACGATCGGCCGCCGCCGCTACCCCGTCAAGCAGGTGGGCGAGGTCGTCACCCGGCAGGACCGCCGCGACTTCTCCGGCGGCGAGGTGATCCGGGCGATGACCCGCCTCGGCTTCACCTGCCATCCCGCTCCGGGCGCCGAGCCCGCGCCGCCGGCGCCCGCCGCCACAGCGGTCGAGACGGCGTCCGCGCTGCTCGGCGGCACCACCGCGACGCCTCGGGAACTCTGAGCTCAGGCCAGCCCGGTGGCCCGGCCCCCGTCGTCCCAGCGGACCTCCAGCACGCGCCGGACGGCCGCACGGTCGACGGGGCCGAACACGTGCGGGAAGAGCGTGCCCTCGGCGACACCGGGCGGCGGCACCGGGTCGGCCGCCTCCCACACGCACCGCGCGGTGAGCCGGTCCTCGTCCAGGAGCAGCGCCACCAGCGGCCGGGGCGCGTCGCGGTAGTACGCGTTGACGACGGCGAGGGTGGTCTCCTCGTCGGGCGAGCAGTGGACGAAGCCGTCGTCCGTCAGGGATGCGGGCGCGTACGGGCGGCCGGGGTCGGCGTTCCAGTCGGCGAGCGGTGCCACGTGGTAGATCATCGCCCCGTTGTAGCAGCCCTCTCCGTCGCGGCGGCGGTGCCGTCGCGCTCCCCGGAGCCGGGGGCCGAGGGTGTGGGCCTCACGTCGCCGGGTGCCCTCGACGGCAGCTGCCGGACGGGCCGGTCGCTCGGTTCGGCCGACGGCGCGGAGGCGGGAGGCGCGGAGGGCGACGGCGTGGCGGCGGTCGTTCGGGGCGCCTCGGTCGGCAGCGCGGGGCCCGGGCCGGGCGTGCGGGTGGCGTCGCGGGTCGGGGCCGGGCTCGGTGAGGCCTCCGGCGCGGGACCCGCCGGGGCCGGGGCCAGCGGTGGCGCCGGGCTCGCGGGCGGGGCGGGGGACGTCCACTGCAGCGGCAGCGCGATCAGGGCGGCGGCGGCAGCGGTCGCCGCGGCACCGGCCGCGGCACGCAGCAGGCGCCGGCGGGACGCCGTCCGGCGGATCGCCTCGTAGCGGCCCGGGGGCGGGCCCAGGAAGTCGGCGCCCGGACGCAGCAGCACCAGCAGCGGATCGTCGCCGTCCGGTCCGAACCCCGGCTCGTCCCGGTCGTCCGGCCCGTCCGGTCCGTCCTCAAGGCGTGTGGTCAAGGCTTCTCCTCAGGTGGACGCGGAGCAGTTCGCGGGCCGCGTGCAGATCGGCCTTGACGGTTCCCTCCTTGCGCCCGGTCGCCGCGGACACCTCCCGGATCGGCATGTCGGCGTAGTAGTGGAGCAGGATCGGCACGCGCAACCGCTCCGGCAGGGACTGTACGAGCAGCCGCACCGAGGGGTCGGCCTGTTCCGGGTGCGGGCGCACCGCGACCTCCGCGGTGACCCGGCGCACCGCCCGGCGCTCGCGCTCCAGTTTGCGCCAGTGGTCCCTCACGAGGTTGGCGGCGGTGACGTAGAGGAAGCCGCGGGGCTCCTCCACGGACGTCCAGCGGGCCCAGAGCCGGGTGAACGCCTCCGAGGCGATCTCGTGGGCCGTCTCGTCGTCGTCGACGAGACGGCGGCACCAGCCGGCGAGGCGCGGATACAGGGCGGCGAACAGCTCGGACGCCGCCCTGTCACGGGACCGTTTCAACGTTCTCCATGGTCGTGAGGGTAGTGCGGTGCGCGCCCGCGGGCGCTACGCGCCTTTGGTGGCGCTCAGTTCGGCGAAGACGATGACGTTGTCCCGGTACTCCTCGCCGTCGCGCGGGCCGCCGCAGGTGATGAGCCGCAACTCGGGCCCCGCCACGTCCCCGTAGACGTCCTCGGTCGGGAAGTCGGCCTTCGCCACCGTCCGTACGGCCGTGACCGCGAACTGGGCGGCGGTGCCGTTGCGCAGGCGGGCCTCGATCCGGTCGCCGCGGTGCAGCCGCGCGAGGTGCCGGAAGACCCCGTCGCCGTACCGGCCGACCGTGACGTGACCGAGGATGACCGACGGCCCCACCTGGCCCGGGGTCGGCGAGTGCCGGTACCAGCCGGCGCGGTCGTCGTCCGTGACGGGCGGGACCTCCACCGTGCCGTCCGACGCCAGCCCCAGGTCCATCACCGGGGTGTCGAGCCCGAGGGCGGGGATGCGCAGCCCCACCGGGACCGAACGCGCCAGGGGACGCACCGACTTGGCCGGTGCCTGCGCGTGCGGCGCGGTGTTCGCCGCGGTCGCCGAGGGAGCGGCGTCGCCGCCCCCCTGACCCCCGCCGCAGCCGGCGAGCAGCGCGGCCAGGGCGGCGGTCGCGAGGGCGCGGCCGGGGCGCCGGATCATGCGCCGGCCGCCGCCGCCCGTCGACGGCGTACGACGAACAGGACCGCGCCGCCCGCGAGGAGCACCCCGCCGGCACCGGCACCGACGAGCCCCTGGTCGGTGCCCGTCGTGTCCGCGGGCCCCGCCACCCCGGTGTCGGCCGCGCCCTCGGGCACGACGGAGACCTGGCCGTCGGCGGGCGCCCGGGTCGGCGCCTCGGCGGGGACGCTGACGGAGGGCACGGGGGCCGCCTCGGTCGGTGCGGCGGTGGAGCTCGGGGCGCGCTCGGCGGGAACGGAGGGGACCGGGCTGGGGTCGTCGGCGAACGCGGGGGCGGTGCCCGCCAGTACGGCGGTGCAGGCCAGGGCCACGGCACTGAGGATGGTTCGGCGCATCGGGTCGCTCTCTCTCGTCGTCGGCGCGTCGGCGCACCGCGTGGCGGTGCGGGACGGATCGGACGGAGAGACGAGGCGGGGGCCGGACGGGTTGTAAAGGAATGGCAAAGCCGCCTCGCCCGGGCGGGCCCGGCCACCGCCGCCCTTACGAACCCGTGACGTGCCGGCCGGGGCGCCCGGTCGCGCGGTCCCGCGGGCCTAGCGTGGGGCGCATGCGCGTACTGGTCACCGGCAGTGCCGGTTTCATCGGGTCCCACGTCGTCCAGGCCCTGCGGGAGCACGGGCACGAGCCCGTCGGCTACGACGTGCGCGAGGACCCCGGCGCCGACGTGCGCGACCCGGCGGCCCTCGCGCGGGCGCTGGACGGCGTGGACGCCGTGTGCCACCAGGCGGCGATGGTCGGTCTCGGCAACGGCTTCGCCGACGCGGCCGAGTACGTCTCCCGCAACGACCTCGGCACCGCCGTGCTGCTCGCCGCGATGGCCGGGGCGGGCGTCCGGCGGCTGGTGCTCGCCGGGTCGATGGTCGTGTACGGGGAGGGGCGCTACGCGTGCCCCCGGCACGGCGTGGTGCGGCCGGGGCCGCGCTCCGTCACCGACCTGGACGCGGGCCGGTTCGAGCCCGCGTGCCCCGAGTGCGGCGCGGACCTGGCACCCGGGCTGGTCGGCGAGGACGCCCCGGCCGACCCGCGCAACGTGTACGCCACGACCAAGCTGGCCCAGGAGCACCTGGCCGCCGCCTGGGCCCGGACGACCGGCGCGAGAGCGGTGTCGCTGCGCTACCACAACGTGTACGGCCCCCTGATGCCCCGCGACACCCCGTACGCCGGAGTCGCCTCCTTCTTCCGTTCCGCGCTGGCCCGCGGCGAGGCCCCGCGCGTCTTCGAGGACGGCCGCCAGCGCCGGGACTTCGTGCACGTGCGGGACGTGGCCGCCGCGAACGTCGCCGCGCTGGAGGCCGCCCGGCCGCCGCAGGGCGCGCTCAGCGCCTACAACACCGGCAGCGGTGAGCCGCACACGGTGGGCGAGATGGCCACCGCCCTGGCCGCCGCCCACGGCGGCCCCGAGCCCGTCGTCACCGGCGAGTACCGCCTCGGCGACGTCCGCCACATCACGGCCGACTCCACCCGCCTGCGGACCGAACTGGGCTGGCGCCCCCGGGTGGGATTCTCGGAGGGCATGCGGGAGTTCGCGCGGGCGGGCCTGCGGGGGGAGTGACCCAACGCGGGGCCGCGCCTTCGGGACCGCACCGTGCCCGGCACCGCGCGCGCCCGTGCGCGTGCCCGTGGGACTGGCGAGCCACGCCGCCGGGATCACGCGGCGCCCGGGTCAGCGGCTCCCCCGGGTCCCGTGCCGGGTCAGGCCTCCGCCAGCGGCAGGGTCACCTCGAAGCGGCAGCCGCCGGGGATGTTGCGGACCGTGGCGCGGCCGCGGTGGGCCTCGACGATGCCGCGGACGATGGCGAGGCCGAGGCCCGCCCCGGCCGGGGGCGTACGGGCGTCGGTGCCGCGCCAGCCGGTGTCGAAGACCCGCGGCAGGTCCTCCTCGGGGATGCCGCCGCAGCCGTCGGTCACGGAGACGACCACACCGTCGGCGGACCGCTCGGCGGCGACCGCGACCGTGCCGTCGGCGGGGGTGCGGCGGATCGCGTTGACCAGCAGATTGCCCAGGACCCGGCTCATCTCCCTGCCGTCCACCTCGACCGGCACGGCCGCCACGGCGTCGCCGACCAGCCGTACGCCCTGCTCGCGCGCGAGCGGGTCCGCGCCCGCGAGGGCGTCGCCGACCAGGTCGTAGAGGGAGATCCGGGCCGGGGTGAGGGCGAGCGTGCCGGCGTGGATGCGGGAGAGTTCGAAGAGGTCGCCGACCATGTCGTTGAGGCGTTCCACCTCGGCGCGGATCTGCCGCAGGTAGCGGTCGGGGTCGGCGGCGACACCGTCCTCCAGTGCCTCGGACATGGCGCGCAGACCGGCCAGCGGGGTACGCAGGTCGTGCGAGATCCAGGCGACCAGTTCGCGCCGGGAGGTCTCCAGGGCCCGCTCCCGCTGCCGGGACTCGGCGAGCCGGGCGCTGGTGGCGGCCAGTTCGCGGCTGAGCGCGTCCAGTTCGGCGGTCGCGGGGGTGGTGGGGGCCGCGTAGCCGCCGTCGTCGCCGAACGACCGCGCCGCGGCGGCCAGTTCGCGGCTGCGGGCGACCACCCAGCGGCCCAGCAGCAGCGCGGTGGCCAGGGAGACGACGGCCGCCATCGCCACGACGGTGGTGACGACGGACAGGTCGTGCGGGGACAGGAACATCGCCCACGCGACGGCCAGCGTGCCCGCGAGCATCGCGAGGACGGCGACCGCCGCCACCACGGCCAGCGACGCCGTCAGCGAGCGCCGCCGGATCAGCCGCAGCACGGCCGCGCCCACCAGGCCGGTGGCGGCGGCGCCGGCGAAGGCGTAGAGGGCGATGAGGAGAGTGGCGTGCACGGTCAGTCCGCCTCCCGGTCCGCGGGGTCGAAGCGGTAGCCCACGCCCCAGACCGTCTGGATCAGCCGGGGCCGGGCCGGGTCGTCCTCGACCTTGCCGCGCAGCCGCCGGACGTGGACGGTCACCGTGGACAGGTCGCCGAAGTCCCAGCCCCACACCTCGCGCATCAGCTCCTCCCGGGAGAACGCCCGACCCGGATGCCGCAGGAAGAAGGCGAGGAGGTCGAACTCGCGCAGGGTCAGCGCCAGTTCGGTGCCGTGCTTGGTGGCCCTGCGGGAGGCCGGGTCGGCGGTGATACCGGCGGCGGACGGCGGGCGCGGCTCCGGGGCCGGCCGGGTGCGGCGCAGCACGGACTCCACCCGCAGCACGAGCTCCCGCGGGCTGAACGGCTTGGTCACGTAGTCGTCCGCGCCGATCTCCAGGCCGAGGATGCGGTCGTCCTCGTCGCCCCGGGCGGTCAGCATGACGACCGGCACGGGCCCCTGGCCACGCAGCCGCCGGCACACCTCCAGGCCGTCCATGCCGGGCAGCATGAGGTCGAGCACCACCAGATCGGGCCGGCGCGCGGCGGCCCGGGCGAGCGCGTCCGCACCGTCCCCGGCCCGCTCGACGCGGAAGCCGGCCCGGTCGAGATACCCGGCGACGACCTCCGCGACGGTGGGATCGTCGTCCACGACGAGAATCCGCGCGGGGGCGGCCGGGGGTGTGGCCGTTCGGGTGGGTCCGGGGGGCTGCTGGTGCATGCTCCCAGCCTCGCACCGCCCTTCCGCCGGCGTCCCCGCCGAGCGGGTCCGGGACCCGGACGTCCGTGTTTCGTAAGGAGTGGAAGCCCGATTCGTCCGATTCCGCTTCGTAGGGTGAACGCCGTGACCACCTCGCCCGCTCCGGACGTCGATGTCGTGCTCCCCTGTCTGAACGAGGCCGCGGCCCTCCCCTGGGTCCTGGCCCGCGTCCCGGCCGGCTGGCGTGCGCTCGTCGTCGACAACGGCTCCACCGACGGCTCCGCGGACCTCGCCCGCTCGCTCGGCGCCACGGTCGTGACCGAGCCGCGCCGCGGTTTCGGCGCCGCCTGCCACGCCGGTCTGACCGCCGCCACCGCCGACGTCGTCTGCTTCTGCGACTGCGACGCCTCCCTCGATCCGGGCCTGCTGGCGCCGTTCGTACGGGAGATCCGCGCCGGCGCCTACGACCTGGTGCTCGGCCGCCGCCGACCGCAGGCCAGGGGCGCGTGGCCGGTGCACGCCCGCGCCGGCAACCTCGCCCTCGCCCGGATGCTGCGCCGCCGCACCGGCCTGCGCCTGCACGACCTGGGGCCGCTGCGCGCCGCCCGCCGCGAGCCGCTGCTGGCCCTCGGCCTCACCGACCGGCGCAGCGGCTACCCGCTGCAGATGGTGGTGCGGGCCGCCGACGCGGGCTGGCGGGTCGCCGAGCACGACGTCCCGTACCTGCCCCGCACCGGCGCTTCGAAGGTGACCGGGACCTGGCGCGGCACCTGGCACGCGGTGCGGGACATGCGCCGCGTCCTGGCCGAGCCCCCGGCCGTCCGCCCGGGCGCCGGCGAGGGGGGTGGCGTCCGGTGACCGCCGGCACGACGCTTCTCGTCATCGCCAAGGAGCCGCGTCCCGGCCGGGTCAAGACCCGGCTCACCCCGCCCTTCACCCCCGTCGAGGCGGCCGCGCTGGCCGAGGCGGCCCTCGCCGACACCCTGGCCGCCGTGGCCGCGACGCCCGCCCGGCGCCGGGTCCTGGTCCTCGACGGTGCCCCCGGGCCGTGGCTGCCGCCCGGCTTCGACGTCGTACCGCAGTGCCCCGGCGGCCTCGACGAGCGGCTCGCGGACGCGTTCGCCGGGTGCGCGGGTCCGGCCCTGCTCATCGGCATGGACACCCCGCAGGTGACGCCGGACCTGCTCGACGTGGACCTTGACGACCACGACGCCTGCTTCGGCCCGGCCGAGGACGGCGGCTTCTGGGCCCTGGGCCTGGCCCGGCCCGAGCCAGCCCTCCTGCGGGGCGTTCCCATGTCGACTCCGGTGACCGGGGCCGTGCAGCGTGGGCGGCTCCTGGCGGCGGGGCTGCGGGTACGGGACCTGCCGCGCCTGCGGGACGTCGACACCGCCGCCGACGCCCGCGCCGTGGCCGCCCTGGCCCCGCACGGCCGGTTCGCCGCCCGGCTCGCGGCCTGCACCCCGGCCGCGGCCCGGCGGGCGGTCCGGTGACCGGGGCCGCGCGGCTCGCCCCCGGCCGGCCGCCCGCCCGCGCCTGGGAGGCCTCCGACCCCTACGCCGCCGCCCTGCGCTCGGGACGCGGTCCGCTGTTCCTGCGCCGCACCGACGGCTGGCTGCTGCCGCTGGACGTGGAGCGCTGGTGCGCGCGGGCCGACGCGGTCGACCGGGAGGTGCTCGACCGGTGCGAGGGCGCCGTGCTCGACGTGGGCTGCGGGCCGGGGCGGCTGGTGGCGGAACTCGCCGCCCGGGGCCGGACCGTCCTCGGCATCGACGTCAGCGAGGCCGCCGTCGACCGCACCGTACGGATCGGGGGCCACTCGCTGCGGCGCTCCGTCTTCGAGCCGCTGCCGGGCGAGGGGCGCTGGGACACCGTCCTGCTCATGGACGGCAACGTCGGCATCGGCGGCGACCCACGCGCCCTGCTCGCCCGCGTCGCCGCCCTGCTCGCACCCGGCGGCCTGCTGATCGCCGAGACGGCCCCGGTCGAGGTCGACGAACGCTCCCACGTGCAGGTCGTCGACGTCACCGACGGCCACGCGCCGTCCGGTACCCCCTTCCCGTGGGCCCGGATCGGCACCCGCGCCCTGCTGCGCCGCGCGGGCGCCGCCGGCTGGCTCGGCGCCGGTCAGTGGACGTCGGGGGAGCGCCGTTTCGTCGCGTTGCGCAGCAGCGGCCGCCCGGCGAGCAGCAGCGCCGAGCCGCCGAACAGCACGGCCGTGATCAGCAGCCAGCGGGCGAGGAAGCCGTCCGCCGACAACGCGGCCACGGACCGGTAACGCGCGTCCACCCGCCCGCCGATCAACGGGAACCACACCAGCAGGAGCAGCCCGGAGAAGAACGCCGGGACCCGGACGTACGGCACCCACGCGCGGTGGCGCACCGCCCCGAGCCCGCGCAGGACGGCCCGGTCGGCCGCCGCGTACAGCGGCAGCAGCACCAGGTCGTGCAGGAGCGCCGCGCCCACGAACCACAGCGCCACGCCGAACCGGTCACCGGCGAACAGCCGCACCCCCGCGTACCCCGCCAGTGCGAACGAGCAGCACAGCAGCAGGATCTGGAGGGGACTGCCGATCGAGGGCCGGCGCGACGGCGGCCACACCCTGCGCACGAGGCTCATCCCAGCCCTCCGAACGTCATCCGGGCCACCCACTTGGTGTTCAGCACGCCGGGCGCGGCGGGCACGATGATCCGCGCCGGGTAGCCGTGGTCCGGGCTCAGCGTCTCGCCGTTGACGTACAGGGCGAGCAGGGAGCGCGGGTCGGCCACCTGGTTGGCGCGCAGGGCGCCGCGGCGGAAGGCACCGCGCCGCTGGAGGGACTCGACGAGCACGTCGGGCGGATCGCCGTCGAAGCCGACGAGCGCGGCGAGGTCCCGCAGCCGCACCCCGCGCCACCGCTGGTCGGAGGTCGACCAGCCCTCGACGCAGGCGATGGGCAACGCGGCGCCGTGCAGCGGCAGCCGGAGCAGGTCGGCGCGGGAGAGGCGGACCGTGCCGGTCCGGCCCACGACCACGAGCCGCCAGGCGTCCTCGCGGGTCTCCGCCGCGTGGACGCCGGCGTAGGCGGCGGTCTTGTTGACCTGGAAGCCGTTCGGGCCGCTGCCCGGTTCGGCCCCGCCGTGCGGTGCGAGCAGGGCGGTGGCCCGCGCCGCCCCGTCGAAGGACCGCCCGGCGCTGGTGGCGAACAGCAGCAGCGAGGCCCCGCCGACCGTCCACAGCGCCCCGCGCCTCGACACCGTCGGCGCGTCGGGCCGCGGCGACCGCAGGCCGTCGTCCGGCTCCCGGACGTCCCCCGCGCGCATGCGCCGCACGTTGCGCAGCGCGGCCGGCGCCTTCAGCACGGCATGCGCGACGAACGCGGCGAAGAAGACCCAGGCACCGTAGAAGTGCAGCGGATAGAAGGAGCCGGGGAAGACGTAGTCCAGCTGGATGTTGAGCACCCCGGTCACGAACTCGAACAGCGCGCCCCCGACCAGCAGCAGCAGCGAGATCCGCTCCAGCGCGTGGGCGAGCGAGCGGGCCGGCGGCAGCGTGAACAGCCTGGGCACCACCGACCACAGCTTGGCCAGCAGCACCGGGATCAGCACCAGCCCGAGGGTGACGTGGACGCCCTGCGTGAGCCGGTACAGCCAGGGCGGGCCGGTCGGCCACGCGAAGAGGTAGAAGCCGAGGACCCCCTTGTCCGGGGTCTTGTCGTTGACCGGCGACAGATCCGGGTTGTAGGCGGCGTACGACAGCAGCCCGGTCACGAACAGCACGGTGATGCCGACGAGCAGGACGAGGCCGAGCACCGACGTGAACCAGGGCCCGCGCAGCGGGCTGCGCCAGAAACCCGGGGAGGAGGGAAGCCGTGGGGCGAGGTCGCGCATGTCCCCGACCGTAGGCCGCGCGACGCCCCCCGGACGGTCCGCGACCCATGACGAAACCCTGACGTCCGCCGTGCGCACCGCCCTCCGCGTGATCCCCCGGCCTACCGTGCCGGGGTGACCCTCCTCCCCTCCGCCCGCCGCGGCTCCGTCCGCCGCGACCTGTGCGCCGCCACGGCCGCCGCGCTGCTCGTGACGGCCGCCGTGCTGGTCGGCCGGTACGTGTACACGTACGACGACCTGATCGTCGGCTGGCCGCCCCTGCTGGGCCGCTGGGGCCCGCACCTGGGCCCCGGCACCCCGGCGGCGGTCCTGTTGGCGGTCGCGGCCGTGGCGCACGGCCCCACCGTCGCCGCCCGTCTGCCGTGGCGCGCGCTGCTGTCCGCGGCGTGGGGCGCTTCGATGGCCTGGATCTGGTCGCTGGCCCTGATCGACGGCTGGCGGACGGGCGTCGCCGGCCGGCTCACCACCCGCCACGAGTACCTCACCGTCATCGACCGATGGCACGACGTCCCGGCGACCCTGCGGGACTTCACCGGGCACATCCTGCTCCACTCCCCCGACAACTGGCCCGCCCACGTCGCCGGTCACCCCCCGGCGGCCACGCTCACCTTCGTGCTGCTCGACCGGATCGGGCTGGGCGGCGGAGGCTGGGCCGGGGTCTGGTGCGTCACGGTGGGCGCGTCGGGGTGCGTGGCCGTGCTGATGACGGTGCGTGCCCTGGCCGGGGAGCGGCTCGCCCGGCGGGCGGCGCCCTTCCTGGTACTGGCCCCGGCGGCGGTGTGGCTGGGCACGTCCGCCGACGCGTACTTCGCCGCGGTCGCCGCGTGGGCGGTGGCGCTGCTGGCCCTCGCGGTCACCGGACGCTCGCCGTGGTGGGCGGCGGGCTCGGGACTGCTGTTCGGGCTGACCTGCTATCTCTCGTACGGTCTCACGCTGTTCGCGGTGGTCGCGGCGGCGGTGCTGCTGCTCGGGCGGCGCGGGGTGCGGGAGCGGCCGGTGCTGTTCGTGCCGCTGCTGGCGGGGGCGGCGGTGGTGCCGGTGGCGTTCACGGCGGTGGGCTTCGACTGGTGGGAGGCGTACCGCCTCCTGGTCACCCGCTACTACGAGGGCGCGGCCGGTGTCCGCCCGTACGGCTACTGGGTGTGGGCCAACCTCGCCTGCACGGTGCTCATCACCGGCCCGGCGACGGCGGCGGGCCTGCGGCGGGCCGGGGCGGTGCTGGTCCGGCGCGGGAGCCCGGGCGCGCAGGAGCTCCGCCTGGCGTTCCTGGTGGCCGCCGGACTGCTCGCCCTGCTGGTCGCCGACCTGTCCGGCATGAGCAAGGCGGAGACCGAGCGCATCTGGCTGCCCTTCGCGCTGTGGCTCCTCCCCTCCTGCGCCTTCCTCTCCCACCCCCGCGCCTGGCTGACGGCACAGGCCGTACTCGCCCTCCTCCTCAACCACCTGCTGGCGACGGGCTGGTGAGGGGTCAGCCGCCGCAGGGCAGATCCACCTCCAGCACCGTCGGGCCGCCGGGCGGGCTGGTCAGACGGAGGGTGCCGTCCAGGGCCGCCACCCGGCGGCGGATGCCGGTCAGGCCCGAGCCGCCGTCCTCGTCGGCGCCGCCCCGCCCGTCGTCCTCGACCCGCAGCCGCAGCCTGCCGCCCCTGGCACGGGCCGTGACCGAGGCCCGGCCGGCGCCGCTGTGCTTGGCGACGTTGGTGAGCGCCTCGGCGACGACGAAGTACGCCGTCGCCTCGACCGCGGCCGCACACCGCTCCGGCACGTCCGCCTCGACGCGGCAGGGCACCCCGCAGTCCGCCGCGAGGCCCGACAGCGCGCCCGCCAGCCCGCGGTCGGCCAGGACCGGCGGCAGGATGCCCCGCGCCACCGACCGCAGTTCCGCCAGCGCCTGCTCCGCCGCCGACTGGGCCCGCTCCAGCAGTTCGTCGGCGCCGGCGGGGTCCCGCGCCGCCATCCGCCGCGCGGCGCCCAGCAGCACCGTGACCGACACGAGCCGGTTCTGCGCGCCGTCGTGCAGGGACCGTTCGATCCGGCGCAGTTCGGTGGCGTGCGCGTCCAGCGCGGCCGCCCGGGTCGCGGTCAGTTCCGCCACCCGCAGCGACAGGTCCGTGTCCGGGCCCGCCGCGAGCAGCCGCCGGGCCGGGGCGGCCTGCAGCCGGGCCATGCCGGGGCCCAGGCCCAGGAGGATCGCGGTCCAGCCCACGCCCAGCAGCAGCGCCGCGACCGCGTCCAGCCAGGTGTGCGCGGTGCCGACGCCGATGGAGGTGGTCGTCGCGTCCTCGGGCACCAGGCGCCACCACAGGGGGAACGTGCCGTCCCGGACGGCGCACAGCGGCAGCAGGAGACCGAGCAGGCCGAGCAGGAGCCCCAGGGTGCCGTGCCGCACCAGCCAGCCCAGCTCCCGCCGGGTGGTGGGGTCGGCCAGCGCGGACCGCAGCCGGACGGGCGGCGGATCGGGCGGGACGATGTCGACGCCCCGGCGGGCGAGGCGTTCGCGTTCCCGGCGGGCCAGCGCGTGCAGGGCGCGCAGCACGAGCGGCGCGAGCAGCAGCCCCACCCCGGCCGGAGCGGTCACGGCGGCCACGGCCGACAGCAGCAGCACGCCCAGCGCCTGGAACGCCGTACCGAGCCCGCCGACGAGCTGCCCCGTCGCCGCGCGGGCGGCGCGCAGCGTCCGTACGGCGGTCTCCCGCACGGACACGCCCTCGACGACCGTCATCCGCCTGCCTCCCTCCGGCCCCGTGGCCAACGCCGACGTGCCCGACCCTAAGGCGCGGGACGGTGAGACGGCGGGTGCGGAGCCGGAAGGTACAGCCTGCTGTACCTCGAACCGGGCGGCTCACGGGATCGGCGGGCGGGGGTCCTGCTCCATAGCGTCGGAGACGACCGCGAGCGACGCCGACGGAGGCCGCAGCCATGACGTACCAGGACCACCGCAAGCAGCAGGAGCACCAGGAGTACCGGGGCGACGAGGACCCCTACCGCCTGGGCACCCACCAGGCCGCCCCCGCACCCGGTGACGGCCCGGGCGCCGTCTCCCGCGGGGACGTCCTGCGCACGCTGCTGTGGGCCGTCGTGGTGCTCAGCGCCGTCGCCAACATGGCGCTCTCCTTCGCCGGTGCCGCCACCCCGCTCCACCTGGCCACCGGCGTGGTCACCGTGCTCGCCGCCGGCACCCTCGTCGTACGCGCCCTGCGGGGTCGGCGATGAGTACCGCCGCCCTCGCCACCGCCACCGCGCGCAGGGCGCCCGCCATCGCGCTGGACCGCGTCGCCCGCACCTACCCGGGCGGTGTCCGGGCCCTCGACGACGTGTCGCTGACCGTGGAGCACGGCACGTTCCTCGCGGTGATGGGGCCCTCGGGCTCCGGCAAGAGCACCCTGATGCACTGCGCCGCCGGGCTGGACTCCCCCACGTCGGGCAGTGTCCGCATCGACGGGCAGGAGATCTCCGGCCTGAACGAGACCCGCCGCACCGAACTGCGCCGCGAACGCGTCGGGTTCGTGTTCCAGGCGTACAACCTGATCCCCTCGCTCAGCGTCGAGGACAACATCACGCTGCCGCTGCGCCTGGCCGGCCGGCGCCCGGACCGGGACTGGCTGCGCACACTGACCGAACGGGTCGGGCTGGCCGACCGGCTGTCGCACCGGCCCGCCGAGCTCTCCGGCGGCCAGCAGCAACGCGCCGCCGTCGTACGGGCGCTGGCGGCCAAGCCCGCCGTCGTCTTCGCGGACGAGCCGACCGGCGCGCTGGACCTGCGCAGCGCCCACCAGGTGCTCGGCCTGCTGCGGGCGCTCGTCGACGACCTCGGTCAGACGGTGGTCATGGTCACCCACGATCCGGCCGCCGCGGCACGCGCCCACCGCGCGCTGGTGATGGCCGACGGACGGGTGGTCGAGGCCCTGGAGCGGCCCACCGCGCCGCGACTGGCCGACCGTCTCGTGGCGCTGGGGGAGCGGTAGCCGTGCTGCACCTCGCGCTGCGGATGGCCGCGCACCGGATCACCGCACTGCTCGCCGTGGCCTGCGCCGTCCTGGGCGGCGCGGCGCTGATCACCGCCACCGGCGTACTCGCCGAGTCCGGGCTGCGCTCGCAACTGCCGCCCGGGCGGCTCGGCGGGGCGGACGTCGTGGTCGCCGCCGACCAGGAGTTCCACCCCCGCGGGGACCTGCCCCTCGCGCTGCCGGAGCGGGCGACGGTCCCGGCCCGGCTCGTCGGCCGGCTGGCCGCCCTGCCCGGCGTCACGGCGGCCGTCGGCGACATCGGCTTCCCGGCGGCGCTGGTCGACGGTGGTGGACGGATCACGCCGGTCGACGACGACCCGCAGACGGCGGGCCACGGCTGGTCCTCGACCCGGCTGCTGGCGGACGCCCGGGTAAAGGGCCGGGCGCCGTCCGGAGCGGACGAGGTCGCGGTGGACGCCGGTACGGGCCTGACGGTCGGACAGCGGGTCGACGTCGTGGCGAACGGGCGCCCCTCCGCGTCCTACCGGGTCTCCGCGCTGGTCGACGCCCCGGGCGCCGGCGTCTGGTTCGCGGACGGCACGGCCGCCCGGCTGGCCGCACGCGACGCGGGGAGCGAGGGCCCGCGCGCCGGGACCGTGGACCTGATCGGGCTGCGGACCGACGACGGTGCCGGGGAGCGGGTGGCCGCCGCGGTGCGCGAGGCGGTGGCGGGCACGGGCCTGGAGGTGACCACGGGTGCGGACCGGGGCGAGGCGGTGGCGCCCGGCGTGGGTTCGGCACGCTCGCTGCTGATCCTGCTCGCCGGTTCGCTCGGCGGGATCGTGCTGCTGATCACCGGGTTCGTCGTCGCGGGCGCGCTGGGCGTGACCATCGCCGGGCAGCGCCGCGACCTGGCGCTGATGCGGGCCGTGGGCGCGACGCCGAGGCAGATCCGCCGCCTGGCCGCCGCGCAGTCGACGGTCGTCGCGGTGATCGCCCTGGTGCCGGGGGTGGCGGCCGGCTACCTGCTGGCGGGCCGGTTCCGCGAGCAGCTGGCCGGCCGGGGCGTCCTCCCGCCCGAACTCCCCCTCACCGTCAGCCCCCTGCCCGCGCTCGCCACGCTGCTCCTGGTGGTGACGGCCGTACGGCTCTGCGCCCGGTGCGCGGCCTGGCGCACCTCGCGGATGCCGGCCACCGAGGCGGTCGCCGAGTCCCGCAGCGAGCCGCGCACACCGTCGCGGGGGCGGACCCCGGCCGGGCTGCTGCTGATCCTCGGCGCGTGCGCGCTGTCGGTGGTGCCGCTGCTGTCCCGGACGGTCCTCGGGGCCGCGGTCACCTCCATGGCGGGCATCATCGCGGCGATCGGCCTGGCACTGTCCGGCCCGGCACTGGTGCGGAGCGCGGGCGAGGCCGCCGTACGGCGGCTGCGGCCCGGGGTGGCGGCGCCGACGTGGCTGGCGCTGTCCAACGTACGGGCGTACGCGCTGCGTCTGTCGGGGGTGGTCAGCCCGCTGGCGATGGGCGTCGTCTTCGTCCTGACGTACACCCTCACCCAGACCACGGTGCTGGCCGCCACCTCCGAGGACACCCGCACCGGCACGCTCGCCCAGTACGAGCTGACGGCACCGGCGCTGGGCGGGCTGCCCGACGGCACCCTGTCCGCCGTACGGGACGTGCCCGGCGTACGCGCCGCGGCGCCGGC
Organism: Streptomyces sp. CCM_MD2014; assembly: GCF_000772045.1. Classification (GTDB taxonomy): domain Bacteria; phylum Actinomycetota; class Actinomycetes; order Streptomycetales; family Streptomycetaceae; genus Streptomyces; species Streptomyces salinarius. Next base: position 4,216,732 of record NZ_CP009754.1, read on the forward strand.
CGGGACGACCACGGTGGTGTGGGAGTACGAGGAGCTGGGCGACCCCGCGGCCGAGTCGGCCCCGGCGCCGGTCCTCGGGCCGGACGCCCGGGACGTCCTCGACCTCGGCGTGACGGACGGCGGCCTGGACCATCTGACCGGTGCCACGGTCGCCGTCAGCGGCGAGGCCGCCCGCACCCGGGACGCCGGGGTAGGCAAGCGGGTGCGCCTGGTGCTCGGTGACGGGGCGCGCGTCGAGGCCCGGGTCGTCGCCGTCTACGACCGGGGGCTGGGCTTCGGCCCGGTCGTCCTCTCCCGCGAACTGGCCGCCGGGCACACCACGACCGGCCTCGACCAGCGAATCCTGGTCCGCACCGACGGCACGGCGGAGGCGGGGCGGGGGCTCGCCGCGCTGGCCGCCGACCGTCCCGGGCTCACCCTCGCGAACACCGCCCCGGACTCCGAGGGTGCGGACGCGCCGCCCGAGGTGTGGATCAACCTGGCGGTGGTCGTGGTGCTCCTCGGCTACCTGCTGCTGAGCATCGCCAACAAGCTGGTCGCCGCCACCGCCCAGCGCCGCACCGAGATCGCCGCGCTGCGCCTGGTCGGTACGACCCCGCGGCAGATCCGCGCGATGATGCGCCGCGAGGCCGCGGTCGTCGCCGCCGCGGCCCTGGCCTGTGGTCTCCTGCTGTCCGCCGTCCCGCTGGCCCTGCTCGGCCAGGGCTTCCTCGGCCACCCGTGGCCGGCGGGCCCGGCCTGGCTCCTGCCGGCGGTGGCGGCGACGGTGACGGCGACGGCGTACCTCACGATCGAAGTCCCCACCCGCCACGCCCTGCGCACGCCTCCGGCGGAGGGCCTGCGCACGGGGTGATCCCGGCCCGCCGAGCGGACCGGGATCGCCTGCCGGGGGCCGGCCACGGGCAGATTTCCGCGCGACCCGTCACCCGGCCGGCCTCAGGCCCCCCGTTCACGCAGTGCCGCCCGCGCCGGGAGGATCGCTGCGGTGAGGGCGAGGGCTCCCGCCGTCGCGGCGAACGCGGCGTACAGCAGCGGGGGGACGTGCGGGAGCTCGCCGGTCAGACCTCGCATCATCGGGGTCAGTGTGATCATGGCGATGGCGGTGCCCAGGGCCACGCCCGCCGCCGACACCAGCAGGCTCTCCCAGCCCAGCATGCGCAGCACCTGGCGCCGGGTGGAGCCGACGAGGCGCAGCGTGCGCAGTTCGCGGCGGCGGTCCAGGACGGTCATCACCAGGGTGTTGACCGCCGCGACGGCGGCGAAGCCGCCCAGGACGGCGGCCATCATGTAGTTGGCCCAGGCGCCGAACTCGCGGTCCACGTTCTGCGCGAGCGCGTAGCCCGAGGCGTCGGTGACCTCGCCGAGCGCGCCGAGCGGCTCGGCGTCTCCGCCACTGACCAGCAGCGTGTCGGCGAAGGCGGAGGTGACGTGGCCGTCCAGCAACGCGCGGTCCATGGTCACCGCGGGCAGGCCCAGGCCGCGGCCGTAGACCGCGACGACCTCCGGGGCGGCCCTCGTGCCGTCGGGGAGGTGGAGCGGCAGCTTGTCGCCGAGTCCGACGTGCGTGGCGGTGGCGAGGGTCTTGTCGATGGCGATACGGTCCTCCCCCACCCGGTCCAGGCTGCCCTCGCGCACGTCCAGGTCCTGCACCCGCGCGAACCGGGCGCCGGCGTCCGACACTCCCTGCGTCGCCGTCCCCTGCAGCGAGGTCTCGCCGCCGCCCCGGACGGGCACCAGCACCTGCGTGTTCAGCACGCTCACCGCCGCGTCCACGCCGGGCGCGCGGGCGGCACGTGCGGCGGCGTCGGCGGGCAGGCCCGCCGGGGCGGTCACGACGTGGTCGGCCGTGAGGCCGTCGCGGAGCTGCTGGGAGGCGACGTGGCTCTCGCTGGTGTGCATGAACACGAGCGTCGAGGCGAAGGCCATGGCGAGCACGATCGGGGTGATCGCGGAGGCCAGCCGGCGGGAGTTGGTACGGGAGTTGGCGGCGGCCAGCGACGCCGAGGCGCCCCCGCCGCGCAGCAGCAGGCCGAAGAGCGCCGCGCACAGCCGGGCCAGGATCGGCCCGAGCAGCGCGACGGCCAGCATGAAGAGCATGACGACGCCGAGGGAGGCGTTGGCCGCGTCCGAACCGGCGGCGGAGGCGGCCACACCGGCGAGCGCCGACCCGCCGCCGACCGCGGCGAGACCGAGGACGGTACGGACGACACCCGGCCGCAGCCGCTCCACCGACGCCTCGGCGAGCGCCTGGCCCGGCTTGATCCGCGCGGGCCTGCGCCCGGCCGCCCACCCGGCGCCCAGTGCCGTGAGCAGCCCGAGACCGACGGCGGCGAGCAGCGGGAACCCGGAGACGTGCACGTCGACCGCCTCCGGGACGGCCCCGCGGTCCTGCATCTGCCCGAACCACCAGTGCGCGAGCCCGATGCCCGGCAGGCAGCCCAGCAGCCCGGCGAGCGGGGCGACGAGCAGCGCCTCGGCGGCGACCGCCCGGCGGATCTGGCGCGGGGTGGCGCCGACGGCGCGCAGCAGCGCGAACTCGCGGGTGCGCTGACCGACCGAGAGGGCGACCGTGCCGGCCGCGGTGAACACCGCGACCAGGGTGGCGATCCCGCCGAACGAGCCGCCGACCGCGAAGAGGGTCTCCTTGGCGTACGCCAGCCCGTGGTCCTCGACCTCGCCGCGGTCGTCACCGGTCAGCGTCTGGGCGCCGGAGCCGGTGAGGGCCTTCTCCACGGCGGCGGCGAGGGCCTGCGTGCCGACGCCGTCCTCGGCCATGACGGCGATGGCGTCGGCCTTGCCGGGGTGACCGGCCAGCACGGACGCCTCCGCGTCGGCGAACCAGGCCGTGGCCGCGCCGCCGTCCCCTTCCCGCGCGGTGTCGCCGGCACCGGCCTCGGCCAGCCCGGACACCCGGAAGCCGGCCCGCCCGTCGGCCGTCTCCAGCACGACGGTGTCGCCGACGCCGGCCCGGGCGGCACGGGCGGCGTCGGCGCCGAGGACGACCTCACCGGTGCGCGGTGCGGCGCCCTGGGAGAGCGCGGTGCCGGTGAAGACGTGCGAGCCCCAGCCGTGGCCGGTGAGCGCGCCCGGCGGGCCGTCGCCGCCGTCCGCCGGGAGGCCGTGCACCGGGAAGGTGAAGTCCGGTACGGCGGCGGCCGCGCCCGGCGCCGCGGCGGCCTTGGCCGCGAGGCCCGCGTCCACGCGGGCGGTGTCGGGCAGCGGGAACTCGGTCACCTCGGTGCCGTCGACGGTGTCGGCGACGACCCGTGCGGACTGGTCGGCCGCCGCGACGACCGGCGCGTTCGCGTACCGCTCCGCCGGCACGGAGGCACGGATGCCCGTCTCCAGCAGTACGCCGCAGGCCGCGACGACCAGCGCCGACATCATCAGCGCGACGAACGTGCCCACGAAGGAGGCGGGCTTGAAGCGCACGGCGGCGCGAGCGAGGCCGTTGGGCTTGAGACTCATGCCGCCGCCCCCGCCCCGACCCCGGCTGCCGCTCGACCACGACCGGTGAGTGCCGTCATGCGCGCCGCGATCCGTTCCGCCGACCCCCGTTCGAGGTGGTCGGCGAAGGCACCGTCGGCGAGGAACAGCACGCGGTCGGCCCAGGCCGCCGCCGCCGGGTCGTGGGTGACCATGACGACGGTGGCGCCGAGGACGTCCACCGCGTGCCGGAGCAGCCCGAGGACCTCGGCGGCGGTGCCGGTGTCGAGGGCGCCGGTCGGCTCGTCCGCGAAGATCACGTCGGGGGACGTGACGAGGGCGCGGGCGACGGCCACCCGTTGCTGCTGGCCGCCGGACAGCTCACCGGGCCGGCGCCGCGCCTTGTCGGCGAGCCCGACCTGCGCGAGCACCTCGGCCGCGCGGCGGTGGTCCTGGCGCTGCCCGGCGAGGCGCATGGGCAGCAGGACGTTCTGCTCCACGGTCAGCGAGGGCAGCAGGTTGAACGCCTGGAAGACGAAACCGAGGCGGCTGCGGCGCAGCTCGGTGAGCTCGTTCTCGCTCATGCCGGTGATCTCCGTGCCGCCGAGCCGCACCGACCCCGCCGACGGCCGGTCGAGCCCGGCGGCGCACTGCAGGAAGGTGGACTTGCCCGACCCGGACGGTCCCATGACGGCGGTGAAGGTGCCGCGCGGGAGGGCGAGGTCGATGCCCGCGAGCGCGTGCACGGCACCGGCGCCACGGCCGTACTGCCGCCGCACACCGCGCAGTTCGACGGCGAGCCCGGGCGTGGCGGCCGGGGCGCCGGGAAGGCCGTCCGCCCCCGGCAGGTCGCCGGCCTTCTGCCGCTTGCCCTTGCGTAGCCTCATGGTCCCGTCTCCTCATCCGTACGTCTTGCCGGTGTGACGGGGTGAAGAGTGCGGGGCCGGCTGCCGGCCGGGCGTCATACCCGGGAGCCAATGTGCGGGTGATACCCGGGTAGGGGGAGGCCGGCCTACTGCTCTCCCGGGGCCACCAGGCCCGACTCGTACGCGAAGACGACCGCCTGGGCGCGGTCGCGCAGGTCGAGCTTGGTCAGGACGCGGCTGACGTGGGTCTTCACCGTCTGCTCGGCCAGCACCAGCGTCCGCGCGATCTCCGAGTTGGACTGCCCGCGGGCCACGAGGGTGAGGACCTCGGTCTCGCGTTCCGTCAGGCCCTTGAGCCGCAGGGCCGGCTTGCCCCGGGCCGCGGGGCGCTGCTTGGCGAAGTCCGCGATGAGGCGGCGCGTCACGGAGGGGGCGAGCAGCGCGTCGCCCGCGGCCACGACCCGTACGGCGGCGATGAGGTCGGCGGGCGGCGCGTCCTTCAGCAGGAAGCCGCTCGCGCCCGCCCGCAGCGCCTCGTAGACGTAGTCGTCGACGTCGAACGTGGTGAGCATGAGCACCCGCGGCCGGTGGGTCACGCCCGGCGGCGGCGCGAGCAGCCTGCGCGCGGCCTCCAGGCCGTCCATCTCGGGCATCCGCACGTCCATCAGCACGACGTCCGGATGCGTACGCCGGCTCAGCTCGACGCCCTGCGCACCGTCGGGGGCCTCGCCCACCACGTCGATGTCGCTCTGGGCGGCCAGCAGCGCGGCGAAGCCCGCCCGCACCATGGCCTGGTCGTCGACGATGATGACGCGCGTCGTCACGTGAAGTCCTCTTCGGTCAGGGGAAGGTGTGCGGCGACCCGGAAGCCGCCGTCCGGCAGCGGGCCCACGTCGAGGGTGCCGCCGACGAGCCGCACCCGCTCGCGCATGCCGACGAGTCCGTGCCCGGTGCCGCCCGTTTCGAGCGGCCCGGCGGGCGGCTCGGGCGGCGGCCCGTTGACGACCAGGACGGTGAGCCGCTCCCCGCCGCGGTCGCCGGCGGGCTCCGACACGGACAGCGACACCCGCGTCGCGGCGCCCGGCGCGTGCCGTACGACGTTCGCGAGGGCCTCCTGGACGATCCGGTACGCCGACAGCCCCACCGCCTCGGGCACCTCGGCGGCGCGGGAGAGGTCGCAGGGGGTGAAGTCGACCGGCGCGCCCGTCCGCGCCGTCGCCTCCACCAACTGCCCGATCTGCGGGAGGCCCGGCTGGGGCATCAGCTCGCCGGGCGCCTCCTCGCTGCGCAGGACGCCGAGGAGCCGCCGCATCTCGCCGAGGGACTCCCGGGCGGTCGCCGCGATGGACGTGAACTCCTCCCGCACGTGGGGCGGGAGCGTCGCGAGGCGGTACTCCGCGGTGTCCGCCTGGACCGTGATGACGGACATGTGGTGGGCCACCACGTCGTGCAGCTCGCGCGCGATGCGGGCGCGCTCCTCCAGGAGCGTGCGCCGGCCCCGCTCGGCCTCGCTGATGGTCTCCTGCTCGGCCAGCCTGCGCTGCACCTCGTACCGCTCGCGCAGCACCCCGCCCAGCAGGAGCGCGACGCCCCCGAGGATGGTGAGCAGCAGCTCCCTGGCACCGGCGCCGTGGGGGGCGGCGAAGCCCAGGCCGACGTTGGCCGCCGCCGTCACCAGCCACACCAGCACCAGCGTCCGGCGCCGCTCGCGCAGACCGAGGGCGAGGCAGAGGGCGACGTACCCGACGAGCTCCATCGGCGGGAACGGCCACAGCAGCCGCTCCTCGAAGTCGACGGTGAGCAGGGCGAGCGCCCCGGCCACGTCCGCGAGCACGACCACGTACCAGGCGTGCAGCGGGCGGACGACGGCCAGGAGCAGCGGCGCCGCCTGCGCGACGGCCAGCGCGCTCGCCACGGCGCCGTTCAGTCCGTAGTCGGCGGTGAGGACCACGATGGTGGTGGGCAGCAGGACCACGCACAGCACGAACGCCACGGCCCACGGCAGCGTCCGCACCCACCGCCGCGAAGCCCCCGCGAGCAGCGCTCGGGGGCGCTCCTCCTCCACTGAGGTCATGGCCACCAGACTAGGTGCCCGGCCGGAGCGCGCCGTCCCCCTGGAGAGCCAAACCGCGGTGATACCCCGGTAGGGGGTGGGGGCGTACGGAAGGGGGCACTCCGGCCGGCGCGGCGGACACCGGACCGGGTCGGCGGCGGGCAGGCGAGAGTTCCGGCGACCGGTCGGCCGGTCAGACGGAGGCCCCCGCCGTCCACTCCCGCAGCAGCGCCAGGCGCTGGTCCCTGGTGGGGGCCACGTCCTCGGGCTCCTCCCGGCGCCAGCCGACCAGCTCCCCGACGGTGGTGGTGCCGTCGGCGAGGCGGGCCAGGAGGGTGCGGGAGAGTTCGTACTCGTCCGGGGTGTGGATACCGCCGGTGACGGCGGCCAGGACGCTCGCCTCGACCGTGCCGTCGTCCTCCGTCTCCACACACACGGTGAACAGCGGCGGCTGTTCGCCGTCCCCCGTGATCAGCACCAGGACCGAGTCGAACGCCATGGACGCCAGCCGCCGCCGCCCGGACCGCACGGCCACGTCCCGCACGTCCAGCCCGCGCACCTGCTCCCAGCCCCAGGACCGCCCGCCCTGCTCGTGCCCGAGGATCTCCACACCGCCCTCGGTCAGCCGCACACCGGGCGCCGTACCGGTGGGTTCGGCCCCCAGGTACACGCACTCCTCAGTAATCCAGAACAGGCCGACCATGGCCATGGGCGTCTCCCCCCGACGATGCGGATGTCGTTCTCGTGCGGCTGTCGTGGGAGGAGACGAACCCCGCCGGTGCGGGGTTCCCCGCCCCGGGTCCCGCTACGGCGCCACCGGTGTCGTCGGTCCCACCAGTTCCGTCAGGACGTCCTCCATGGTCACGAAGCCCAGGACCGTGCCCGTCTCGCCGGTGACGGCGGCGAGGTGGCTGTCCTCCGTGCGGAGGGCGGTGAGGGTGTCGTCCAGGGGGGTGTCGATGCGGACGCGGGTGACGCGGTGCAGGGCCGTGCGCGGGAAGGGGCTCTCGCGGTCGGTCAGGCCCAGGGTGTCCTTGATGTGCAGGTAGCCGAGGACGGTGCCGCCGGGGCCGGTGACCGGGAAGCGGGAGTAGCCCGCGTGGGCGGCCAGGCGTTCCAGCTCGGCCGGGGTGACCGTGTGCGGGACGGTGCGCATCTTCTGGACCGGGACCAGGATCTCGCCGACCGGGCGGGTGCCCAGTTCCAGGGCGTCGCGCAGGCGCTCGCCGTCGGCCGGGGTGAGCAGTCCGGCCTCGCTGGCGTCGACCACCATGCGGGCCAGCTGGTCGTCGGTGAAGACGGCTTCGACCTCGTCCTTCGGCTCCACCCGCAGCAGCTTGAGGAGCGTGTTGGCGAAGGCGTTGATGCCGAACACGACCGGCTTCAGGGCCCGGGTGAGGGCGACCAGCGGCGGGCCGAGGAGCAGCGCGGTGGTCGCCGGGGCGGCCAGCGCGATGTTCTTCGGGATCATCTCGCCGATCAGCATGTGCAGATACGTCGCCAGGGTCAGGGCGATGGCGAAGGCGACCGGGTGGACCAGCGCGTGCGGCATGTGCACCGCCTCGAACACCGGCTCCATCAGGTGCGCGATGGCCGGCTCCGCGACCGCGCCGAGCACCAGGGAGGAGACGGTGATGCCGAGCTGGGCCGTGGCCATCATCTGGGAGATGTGCTGCAGGCCCCACAGGGTCATCCGGGCGCGCTTGTCGCCCGACTTCGCACGCGGCTCGATCTGGCTGCGGCGCACCGAGATCATGGCGAACTCGGCGCCCACGAAGAACGCGTTGGTCAGCAGCGTCAGCGCGCCGATGAAGAGCTGTACGACGGTCATCGGGCCAGCTCCCGCTCTTCGTGCGCCGACCGGTCGCCGGCCGGCTGCTCGGGCGGCGCGTCCCCGGGGGCCGCGTGTTCATGCGCCGACGACGCGTCGTCCGGCGCGGGGGCCGTGACGCGGAGGCGGTCGGCGCGGTGGTGGTCGACGTCGAGGACGTCGATGCGCCAGCCGTCGAGGGCGACCACGTCGCCCTTGGCGGGGATGCGCGTCAGGTGGGTGGCGACCAGGCCGGCCAGGGTCTCGTACGGGCCCTCCGGCGCGGTCAGGCCGATGCGCTCCAGGTGGTCCAGGCGCAGCGAGCCGTCCGCCTCCCAGGCCGCGCGGCCGTCCTCACCGGCGGGAGCGGGCAGCAGGTCCGGTATCTCGACCGGGTCGTGCTCGTCGCGCACCTCGCCGACGACCTCCTCGACGATGTCCTCGACGGTCGCCACGCCCGCCGTACCGCCGTACTCGTCGATGACGACGGCCATGGTGCGGGTGGCGCGCATGCGCTCCAGGAGGCGGTCGGCGGGCAGGCTGTCCGGCACCAGGAGGGGCGCGGTGGCCAGCTCGGTGACCGGGGTGGTCCGGCGCTTCTCCGGCTCCAGGGCCAGCACGTCGCGGATGTGGACCGTGCCGACGACGTCGTCCAGGCTGTCCCGGTAGACCGGGAAGCGGGACAGGCCGGTGGCGTGCGAGAGGTTGGCGGCGTCGGCGGCGGTGGCGTGGGCCTCCAGGGCCTTCACGTCCACGCGCGGGGTCATGACGTTCTCCGCGGTCAGCTCGCTCAGGTGGAGCGTACGGACGAACAGCTCCGCCGAGTCGGCCTCCAGGGCGCCCTCCGCGGCCGAGTGCTGGGCCAGGGCGACCAGTTCCTCGGCGCTGCGGGCGGACGCCAGCTCCTCGGCCGGTTCCAGGCCGAAGCGGCGCACGAAACGGTTGGCCGTGTCGTTCAGGTGCCGGATGAAGGGGCCGAAGGCGGTGGTGAAGCCGCGCTGCGGGCCCGCGACGACCTTCGCGACGGCCAGCGGACGCGAGATCGCCCAGTTCTTGGGGACCAGCTCACCGACGACCATCAGGACGACGGTGGACAGGATCACGCCGAGCAGGGTCGCCACCGTGGAGGCGGCGCCGCCCAGGCCGATGGCCGTCAGCGGGCCGCGCAGCAGCACGGCGATCGACGGCTCGGCCAGCATGCCGATGACCAGCGAGGTCACGGTGATGCCGAGCTGGGCGCCGGACAGCTGGAGGGTCAGCGAGCGGACGGCCTTCAGGGCGCCGTCGGCGCCGCGCTCACCGGACTCGGCGGCCCGCTCCAGGTCACCGCGCTCGACGGTGGTGAGGGAGAACTCGGCCGCGACGAAGAGCGCGCACGCGAGGGTGAGGAGGAGGGCCAGCAGGAGCAGCAGGACCTCGGTCACCGTGCCACCCCGCTTCCCTCACGCACAGACGGGGGAACAGACGGGCCGGCCGTGGCACGGCCGGTACTAGGGGGCTCCATTACGGAACGGGACTCCTTAACGGGGTCGGTGGGCGCCGGTACCAGCCGGGCGCCCGAGGGTTCTCCCTCATGGTAAAGGACGAGCAAAAAGATCGGGAGTCCTGAGACCCCTATGCTTCTACTCGCCTGTAGAGAACGGCCGGAGGATTCCGGTTGTTCCCACGGTGCTCTCGCAGGAGTTCCCGCACGAACGTGAAGGAGTGAACGCCTCGATGGTGTTCAAGCGGCTGCTCGGTTCCCTCGGCGTGGGTGGACCCACGGTGGACACGGTCCTCGACCCGGGCGCCGCCCGGCCGGGAGGCACCCTGTCGGGCCGGGTCCACCTGGTCGGCGGCACCGTCGCCCACGACGTCGAGCAGGTCGCGCTGGAGCTGGTCGCCCGCGTGGAGACCGAGCACGAGGAGCACGGCGACGGGGAGGGCGTCGTCGCCTTCGACCGGCACGTCGTCGGCGGCGCCTTCCGGCTCGCGGCGGGCGAGGAGACGAGCCTGCCGTTCGCGGTGCCGCTGCCCTGGGAGACCCCCGTCACCGAACTGCACGGGCAGCCCCTGGGCATCGTGCTCGGCGTGCGCACGGAGCTGGCGGTCGCCGGCGCCCGGGACAAGGGCGACCTGGACCCTCTGGCCGTGGCGCCGCTTCCGGCCCAGGAGGCCGTCCTGGAGGCCCTCGGACAGCTCGGCTTCGGCTTCCGCTCCGCCGACCTGGAGTACGGCCGCATCGGCGGCACCGGGCAGCAACTGCCCTTCTACCAGGAGATCGAGCTGACCCCGCCCCCGCGCTACGCCCACCAGGTCAACGAGATCGAGCTGACCTTCCTGGCCGTGCCCGGCGCCCTGGAGGTGGTGCTGGAGGCGGACAAGCGAGGAGACCCGTTCACCGACGGACACGAGGGCCACGGCGGCCACGACGCGCTCAGCCGCTTCTCCGTCCCGCACGAGGGCCCCGCCGGGCCGCAGGACTGGAACACCCTCGTCGACGGCTGGATCCGGGAGCTGGTCGAACACCGCGCGTCATACGGCTCGCACGCGGTCTACGGCCACGAGTCCGGGTACGCCGGTCACGAGTCCGGATACGGCGATCACGGGTCCGGGCACCCGGGCGGCGGGCCCGGGATCGGCGCCGCCGTCGTGGCGGGCGCCGCGGGGATCGCCGGGGGGATGGTGGCTGCGGAAGTCGTCGACGAGGTGGGGGACTTCTTCGAGGGCGACTCGGAGGACGAGGAGGGCTGATAACTTCTACAGTGCTGTAGAGGGTCAGGATCACCCCCCTTTCCCTTCCGACCGGTACGGAGTACGGAGTTCTCATGGCCCTGTGGGACCGCTTCAAGGAGTCCGCGTCGCAGATGCAGACGCAGCTCGTGGCGAAGAAGAACGACCTCAAGAGCGGTGCCTTCCGCGACGCGAGCATGGCGATGTGCGCGCTGGTCGCCGCGGCCGACGGCACCGTCGACCCCTCGGAGCGGCAGCGGGTCGCCCAGCTGATCTCGGCCAACGAGGTGCTGCAGAACTTCCCCGCCGACGACCTGCGCCGCCGGTTCGAGGAGAACCTGGACAAGCTGACCGCCGACTTCGACTTCGGCAAGGTCGGCATCCTCCAGGAGATCGCCAAGGCGAAGAAGAAGCCCGCCGAGGCTCGGGCCGTGGTGCAGATCGGCATCGTGATCGGCGGCGCCGACGGGGACTTCGACAAGGACGAGCGCGCCGTGGTCCGCGAGGCCTGCTACGCCCTGGACCTGCCGCCGCACGAGTTCGACCTCTGAGGTCTCCGAGGCGTCTGAGGCTTCCTAGACCTCTGAGGTCTCCGAGGCCCCGGCCCGCGGCGCCGGGCCCGCCGGTCTTGCCGTAGATTCCGTGTGCGGGCCCGTGCCGCGGGCCCGCACCGTACGTTCACCAGGGGAGCACCGTGTTCGGACTCAGCGAACTCGCGATCATTCTCATCGTCGTCGCGGCCGTCCTCGCCATCAAGAAGCTCCCCGAGCTGACCCGCTCGGCGGGCAAGTCGGCCCGCATCCTCAAGTCCGAGGCCCGCGCCGCGAGGGACGCGGACGAGCCGGGGACCCCGCGCGTCATCCAGGGGGAGACGGTCCGGCGCGAGGACCACCCCGACACCGGCACCGGCACCGGCACCGGCACCGGCACCGGCACCGGCTCCCAGGACGCGTCCCGGGGCTGACCCGCCTCCCGCCGGCCCGGTCAGGACGGGTCGTCCGGCACGGCCGACAGCAGGCTGTGCACGACCGGGCCCGCCGAGCCGCCGCCGGTGACGCCCTCCTCGACCACGACGGCGACGGCCACGTTGCCCCGGTGGGCGACGAGCCACCCGTTGTTGTCCTGGTCGTCGGAGACCTCGGCGGTACCGGTCTTGGCGCCGACCTCGCCGGGCAGGCCGGCCAGGACGCGCGCGGTGCCGTCGGTGACGGTGGCCCGCATCAGCTCGCGCAACTGGGTGACGACCTTGCCGGGGAGCGGCTCGGTGCGCGTCCCGTCCGCGTTGCCCGCGGTGAGCGACGGCTGGTGGAACTCGCCGGAGACCGCGGTGGCCGTCACCGACGCCATGATCAGGGGGTTGGCCTGGATCCGGCCCTGCCCGATCATCGACGCCGCCTTCTCCGTCGCGTCCTTGGGCGCCGGCACCGAGCCGTCGTACGTGGGGATGCCGACGTGCCACTCCTGGCCGACCCCGAAGTAGGTGCGGGCGACCTTGCCCAGCTCCCCGTCGTCGAGCTTGCCGCGCAGGCTGATGAAGGCGGTGTTGCAGGACTCGGTGAAGTCCTTGCGGAAGGTGGCGCCGGGGTGTTCGGAGGTCTCCACGTTGTGGAACTCCTTGCCCACCGTCAGGTACTTGGGACAGTCCACGACGTCGTCGGGCGCGACCGCGCCCTTGAGCAGCAGGGCGCTGCTGGTGACGATCTTCCAGGTGGAGCCGGGCGCGTAGGTGCCGGAGGCGGCGCGGTTGAAGCCGGAGGAGGGGGAGTTGGCGAGGGCCAGCACCTCGCCGTTGTCGACGCGCAGGGCGACCAGGGCGGCGTTCTTGCCGTCGGCCTTCCCGAGCGCCTTCTCGGCGGCCGCCTGCCAGGTGGCGTCCAGGGTGGTGCGCACGGGCCGGTCCGCCGTCGCCGGGTCGGGCTTCTCGCCGAAGGACGCCTCGGTGCGCACGGTCCGCCCGCTGGCCCGGTCCACCAGTTCGACCGCGCCGCGCGGGCCGCCGCCACCGCCCGCGTCACCCGCGAGCCGGCCCAGGAGCGGGGCCAGGGAGGGGTAGTCGGCACCCACGAGGGAGGTGCCTTCGCGGTCCGTGACCTTCGGCGGGGCGGTCTCCTCGCGCTCCAGGCGGAACTTCTCGGTGTCGCTGAGCCTCGGGTGCACCAGGGACAGCCGCCAGTCCACCTTCCAGCCGCCGCCCTCCTGCTCGCGCAGCGGCAGCCGCGACTCGTACGTCCAGGTGCCCAGGCCGGTGACCGGCATCCTCGCGGTGAACGGGACGCCGAGGGTGCCGTCCTCGTCCTCCTGCACCCCCTCGTCCGCCGCCGTCAGCTTCGGCTTCTCGATGTCGAGGCCCGCGGTGAAGCTCTGCAGCACCTCCTGAGCCTTGTCCGGTGCGGTGGTGCGGCCCGCCGCGCTCGGCAGGCGCCCGGCGGCCCAGTCGGCGAGGAAGGCGCGCGCCTGTTTCATCGCGGCGGGGTCGGGGCCGTCGTCGCCCCGCGCGAAGGGGCCGAACCCGGCGGCGTACGAGCCGCCCGCGGCGATCGCGAGCACGACCCCCACGGCGGCGACGGCCCGCACACCGTTGCGGGGCCTGCGGCGGCGGGGAGACGAGAGGCAGGGGGAGTCGGACATGGGAAGGTCCTTGTCGGTTCAGCGGCCGGGGCCGGGGTCGGCGAAGAAGTCGAGGATCGTGTCGGTGGCGTTCAGGGCCTTGCCGACCGGGCCGAACCCCTCGGGCGGGGGCACGGTCGAGCCCGGCCAGGTGTGACCGGCGTCGTGGACGACGAGGAGTCGCACGCTGCCGCCGGTCCGCCGGCCGTTGCCGGGGGCACCGGACCCCAGCCGCCACTCCGTGCGGTCGAAGCCCTTCTCCTCCCGCTCGACCGGCTCGCCCGCGCCCCCGGCCGCCGCGAACGCCGCCGCGCTGTCCCGGGCCGACCGGGTCGGCAGGATCGGCTCCTCGGGGTCCGGCGGCGGGGAGGGGAGACCCGCGAGGGGCCGTACGGGGTCGTCGGCGCCGTAGACGACCAGGACGGGGACGGGCCCGGTGGGCTCCACCGCGGCGTCGCCCGTGGGCAGCTGGCCGGAGACGGAGGCCGCGCCCGCGAGCAGGGCGGGGCGCTCGGCGGCCATGCGCAGGGCCATCGAGCCGCCGTTGGAGAACCCGGCGACGTAGATCCGCTCGGGGTCGGCCCGCTCGGTGCGGACCAAGTGCTTGATCAGCGCCTCGGTGAACCGTACGTCCAGGTCCGGATCCGGGCGCTGCTTCGTCGCCCGGGTGCCCGCGCCCCAGCCGTGGCCCAGGCCCTCGGGGAAGGCGACGAGCATGCCCCGCGCGGTGGCCGCCTTCTCCAGCCGGCTCTTCGCGCGCAGCTCGGCGGCGTCGGCGCCGCGGCCGTGGAAGGCGACGACGAGGGGCATCCGGCCGTCGGAGGCGGGCGCGTCGGCGGGCCGGTGCAGGAGGTACTGGCGGACGTCGCCGTCCACCCGGAGCCGTTCGCGGGTCCCGGGTGCCGCAGTGGCCGTACCCGTACCGCCGCCGGTGCCGCCACTGGCGGCGGACGACCCGCTCGACGGCGGTGCCGCGTCCGGACGGTCGGGGCCGGCGGCACACCCGGCCAGCGGAAGGACGAGCGCGAGGGCGAGCACGCCGGGCCAGCGGCGGGAACGTTCACCGAAGGAGAGCATGGCCCGAGGAGAGCAACCCCGCGGAGCTCCTGTCCAAGACCGATATGGATGTCAGATCGATCAATCCCCGATATGATTACTGGTCGTGGACCTGGTGCGGCACCTGGAGTGCTTTGTGGCTGTTGCAGAAGAGTCACACTTCGGGCGTGCCGCCGCCCGGCTCGGCATGGCCCAGCCACCCCTGTCGCAGCGCATCCGGCGGCTGGAGCAGGAGCTGGGCGTCCGGCTCTTCGAGCGCACCAGCCGCCAGGTGACGATCACCGAGGCGGGCACGCTGCTGCTCGCCGAGGCCCGCGAGCTGCTGGCCCGCGCCGAGTCCCTGCGGACCGCCGCACGGCGCATCCGGGACGGCGAGAGCGGCCTGCTGCGTGCCGCCCTGTCCCCCGACGTCTCCGGCGAGACCGTCGCCGCGCTGCTGGCCGACTTCCGGCGCCGGCACGCGGGACTCGAGCTGGAGCTGCACGAGCTGACCACGGCCCAGCAGCTCGCCGGGTTCGCCGCCCACGAGCTGGACGTCGGCCTCATCCACCACCCCTGCGACGTCACCGGCCTGGAGCTGGGCCCGGTGCTCCGCCGCGACCTCGGCGTCCTGCTGCCGCGCGGCGCCCCGCAGACCGAGCTGGACGAGGTGCCGCTCGCCGCCCTCACCGGCTACGACCTGGTCCTCTTCCCGCGCGCCGACGCCCCCGCCGTCTACGACGATCTGCTCACCGCCTGCGCCCGGGGCGGTTACACGCCCCCCGCCGTGCGGCACGGCCAGGGCGCCAGCTTCGTCCGCGGGCTGGTCCTGTCGTCCGGGGCCGTCGCCCTCGGCCCCCGCGACACCCGGCTCGTGACCCCCGGTGACCCGGACCTGGTCTGGCGCCCGCTGGCCGGGGCGGCACCCGTCTGGCGGCACTCCGCGGCCTGGCCCAGGGGGCGCGGCGACGCCGCCGTCGGCGCCTTCGCGGACGCGGCCACCCACGCCCTGCGCACGACGGCCGGCGCCCACGCCGAGACGGCCGCCCGGCCGCTGCACCTTCGTCCGGCATCGGAGTTCTGGCTATGACCGGCACCGCCACCGCCGCCCGACTCGACGCGGCCTTCGCCGACGCCGGGGTCACCGGGTGGCTGCACGCCGTGGACATCGACTCGGGGGCGCAGGTCGGGGCCGGGGCGGACCAGGCGGTGTGCACGGCCAGCGTCCACAAGGTGTGCGTACTGGTGGCGCTGCACGAGCTGGCGGCGGCCGGGGAGCTGGACCTGACCGAGCAGGTCGAGTGCCCGCCCGCCGGACGCACCCCGGGGCCCACCGGACTCGCGGCCATGCTCGACCCGGCGCGGCTGTCGCTGCGCGACGCGGCGTACCTGATGATGTCCGTCAGCGACAACACCGCCGCCGACCTGCTGCTGCGCCGGGTCGGTCTGGACGCCGTCAACCGCACCACGGCCCGGCTCGGCCTCACCCGCACGCGGGCGGTGTACGGCTTCGGCGAGATGCTGGGCACCATGCGCGAGGACGCCGGGCCCGACGGGGCGCGCGCGCTGACCGACCCGCACGTCATCACCCGGCTGCGCGCCCTGGACCCGGCCCGCACCAACCGCAGCACCCCCCGGGACATGACCCGCCTGCTCGGCGCGGTGTGGCGGGACGAGGCCTGCCCCGCCGAGTACGGCGCCGCGATGCGCCGGATCATGGGCCTCCAGGTGTGGCCGCACCGCCTGGCCGCCGGCTTCCCCTTCGACGACGTGCACGTGGCCGGCAAGACCGGCAGCCTGCCGACGCTGCGCAACGAGATCGGCGTCGTGGAGTACCCCGACGGCGGGCGCTACGCGGTGGCCGTCTTCACGCGCACCGCCAACACCGCGGCCGTGCTCCCGGCGGCGGACGCGGTGATCGGCACCGCGGCCCGGATCGCGGTGGACGCGCTGCGGGCGCCCTGACGGCGGGGGCGCCGCGCCGGCCGGTGCCGCCTTCGCCGTCCGCGCCGCCGCGCCGGCCCGTGACGCCGCCGGCCCGTCTCGCCGCGCCGGCCCGTGACGCCGCCGCCCGTGACGCCGCCGGCCCGTGTCGCCGCGTCAGCCCGCGTTGTCGCGCCAGCGCCCGCCGCTCGGTGCCGAGTCGAAGCGGGTGGACGCCGAGGCGTTGCCGCTGAAGTCGTTGCCGGAGACCCGGCCGCCGGTCCAGGTGGCCTCGGGCGCGATCCACACGGCGTGGATCTGGGTGCGGGGGTGCCCGTCGTCGCGGACGCGGTTGCCGTGGACATACGGGTGGGTCACGGCGGCCGCGGCGGTGAGGCCGGCGCGCGGGGCCGGGCAGTCCGGGAGGCGGTAGGCGGTGCCGGGGCCGGGGGTGCCGTCGGGCCAGGCGGTGCCGGCTCCCGGGCGCACGGGGGCGAGGGTCAGGTCGGTGGCGGTGTTGTCGACGACCACGGCCGTGACCTCGCTCTCTTCGGGTCCGACGGTCAGCTCCTTGCCGCGGTGGCCGCCGGGGAGCCAGTCGGCCCATTCGTCGGTCAGGGACAGCGGCCCGCAGTGGACGCCCTCGCCGCCTCCCCGCGTGCCGGGTGCGGCGCTGCGGCCGTTGCCGCGGATCCGGTTGCCGAAGAACGCGGGCTCGTGCAGCGGGGCGTCGACGCGGATGCCGTCCAGCGCGTTGCCGTGGATGTCGTTGGACTCCAGGACGATGTCGGTGGCGGGCTCCTGGTCGCCGCCGGCCAGGTTGTGCTCCCAGTAGCCGTACCGGCCGTTGTTGCCGACGCGGTTGCCGTGGAAGCCGTACGGCCCGGGGGTGTTGCCGAGCGCGATGCCGTCCCCGGGGTTGGCGTCGATCACGCACCCGGTGACGATGCCGCCGCGCCCGCCGACGCTCGTCGTGCCCTGCGCCGACACGTCGAACCCGGCGACGTGGTTGCCGAGCATGGTGCAGCCGGTGACGATCAGCCCGTCGGCGCCCCAGTCGGAGATGCCGTAGCGGTTGTCCTCGGTGTGGCAGGCGGTGATGCGGATGCCGCGGGGCGGGACCCAGTCGTCCTGCTGGAGTTCGAGAAAAATGCCGTTGGTGCCGTTGCCGCGCGCGGTGCAGCCGGTCACCGCCAGCCGTTCGACCGGCCCCCACCCGCCCACCCCGATGCCGATGCCGGCGCCGCCCATCGCCTCGCCCGGATCCTGCCGCCCGCACCGCTCGGTCAGCACGCCCTCCACCACGGTGTCCTGGAGGAAGTCGCACCCGAAGCCCGTGGCGGCGGTGTCGTGGATGTACAGGTCGGTGAAACGCCCGCGCAGCACGTACTGCAGGCCCAGGCCCTTGGCCAGGACGTCGTACTCTTCGGTCTCCACGCGCAGGCCGTCGATCTCGAAGTGGGCGAAGGTGACGTCGGCGATGTGGCGGTCCCGTCCCGCGCCGTGCTGCGCGGTGGTGAACCAGGCCAGCGGCACCGGCCGGGTGGGCGCGCCGGGGTTGGACAGCTCGAAGCACGTGGCGCCGCGTCCGGCGCCGACCAGCGAGACTCCGCTGCGCCAGAGCACCGGCCGGTCCCGGATCGCGTAGCGCCCGGCGGGCACGCGTACGGTGCGGGGCCGGCCGTCGGCGGCGGTGGCGTCGCCGAGTGCGTCCACCAGTTTCTGCAGGGCCGGCCGGTCGTCGGCGACGCCGTCCCCGACCAGGCCGTACTCATGGGCGTCGGCCGTCAGCGGCGCGGTCATGGGGGTGCTCCTTCCACCGGTTCCGGTGACGCGGGAGGGACGGAGGCGGCCCGAGGCTCACACCGCCCCGTGCCGCCCGGGTACCAGCCGCCGGGCCGCCCCAATCACGGAACGGAACTCCGGACATATCAGGCGCTTTATCTCATTTGGGGGTACATAATCAGAACATGAGTACGGCAACGTATGTACTGCTGGCCGCGCCCTCGGGCGGGCTGAAAGTGGTGGTGGTCTTCATCATCGGGCTGGTGATCGCCGGCGCGCTGATCTGGGCCGTGCGCAGGGGCATCGGGGTCATGATCCGGGAGCCCGACCGCCCCCGCGCCGACGAACAGCCGCACCTTCCGGACACCGGACCCGTCCACGAGGAACGGGAGATGCGCGAACCGGACGAGATCCCGCTGAGCGAGGACGGCAGCCCCCGGCTCATGCCCTACCAGCTGCACCACTCGGGCAGCCGCCGCGGCGAGGACCAGCACCGGCGCCGCTGGTCGCCGGGGTCGAGCGGATCCTTCGGCAGCGGTGGGCCGGGGCACGTCTGAGTCGCCGGGGCCCGCGCGGGCCGTGCGCCGGCACCGGCCCCGCACGGCCCGACCGAGACGGGTGAGGCACACGTGACCGGCGCGGCCGGCGGCGCCGGTGGAACGCCCGTGCCGGGCACGGGCGAGGGCGCCCCCGCCGCCTTCCCGGACGAGGTCTACGCGGCCCGCATGGAGCGCACCGCGTACGAGGCCGCCGCCCTCGGGCTCGCCGGGGTGCTGGTGACGCCGAGCCCCGACCTGGTGTGGCTGTGCGGCTACCGGCCCACCGCGCCCACCGAACGCCTCACCCTCCTGGTCCTCACCGCCAACTCCCAGCCCCGGCTGCTGGTGCCGGCGATCGACCGGCCGTCCGCCGAGGCGGCTCCCGGCGCGGGCGCGGTCCGCGTCTTCGACTGGTGGGAGGGCCAGGACGCCTACGCCGCCGCGGCCGGGCTGCTGCGTCCGCACGGCCGCTACGCCGTATCCGACGCGACGTGGGCGCTGCACCTGCTCTGCCTCCAGAACTCCCTGCCGCTCGCCACCTACCAGCCGCTGTCCGTCGTGCTGCCCATGCGGCGCGCGGTGAAGGACGAGCAGGAGGTGGCCCGGCTGGCGGCCGCGGCAGCGGCGGCGGACGCCGCGTACGAGGAGGTCCTCGGGCTGCGCTTCGGCGGGCGCAGCGAGCGCGAGCTGGCCGCCGACCTGGCCGGACTGCTGTGCGAGCACGGCCACAGCCGGGTCGACTTCACGGTGGTCGGCGCCGGCCCGCACGCGGCCGATCCCCACCACCGGCCCGGCGACCGGGTCATCGGGGACGGCGACATGGTCGTCCTGGGCTTCGGCGGCCTGCGGGACGGCTACGGCTTCGACACCGCCCGCACCGTCCACGTCGGGGCGCCGACGGACGAGGAGCGCCGGGTCCACGAGACGGTACGGGCCGCACAGCGGGCGGCGTTCGAGGCGGTGCGGCCCGGGGTGTCGTGCCAGGAGGTCGACCGGGCGGCCCGCGCGGTGCTCGAGGAGGCCGGTCACGCCGGGCACGGCGCGCTCCGCACCGGCCACGGCGTCGGCGTCACCACCCACGAGCCGCCCTATCTGGCGGAGGGCGAGGAGCAGCCGCTCGAACCCGGCATGTGCTTCTCCATCGAGCCCGGCATCCACCTCCCCGACCGCTTCGGCGTCCGCATCGAGGACGTCGTGACCTGCACGGAAGACGGCGGCCGGCGCCTCAACACCACCTCGCACGAACTGGCGATCGTCCACTGACGCCCTCACCCGGAACCCCGCCCGCGCCCACCACCACCCCGTACGCACGCCCTCCCCGCGGGGACCGGGGGCACCGCCCGCACCGTGGCCACCCGCCGAAACCGACCACACGGCGCCGGACCACCAGGCGCCAGACCCGCCCCCGCCGCACCAGGGCGGGCACGCGCCCCGGGCCGCGGGGCCCGTGCCCAGCCGCGTAGGGTCACCGGCGCACCACACGCACCGTAAGGAGCCCCGCCGTGACGACCGCCTCCGACCAGCAGCCCATCCCGGTGATCATCGACTGCGACACCGGCATCGACGACGCCCTGGCCCTGCTGCTGGCGGTCCGCCACCCGCGTCTCGACCTGCGCGCGGTCACCTGCGTGGCCGGGAACACGGACGTGGCGGGGGTCGTCCGGAACACGCTGACCGTGCTGGAGCGGGCCGGCGCCCCGGACGTCCCGGTCGCCCGGGGCGCCGAGCGGCCGCTGATCGAGGGCGTGCGCACCGCGCGGCACGTGCACGGGGACGACGGCATGGGCGACCTCGGGCTGCCCGCCCCCACCCGCGCCCCGGCCGACGTGGACGCGGTGACCCTGCTGCGCCGGGAGATCCTCGCCTCCCCGCGCCCGGTCACCCTGGTCCCCACCGCGCCGCTGACCAACATCGCGCTGCTGCTGCGCACCCACCCGGAGGTCACCGGCAACATCGAGCGGATCGTGTTCATGGGCGGCGCGGTGGCCACCGGCAACGCGACGCCGGTCGCCGAGTTCAACGTGTGGCACGACCCGGAGGCCGCCGCGATCCTGCTCACGGCGGGGGTGCCGATCACGATGTACGGCCTCGACGTGTTCGAGCGGGTGATCGTGCCCGGCGCCGACGTACGGCGGCTGCGCGCGAGCGCCGAGCCCGGCACCCGGCTCGCCGGCGACCTGCTCGCCCACCGCGGCCCGGCCACCGACACCTCCGACCCCGGCGGCGGGCTCGGCGACGCGGGCGCGGTCTGCGCGGTGATCGACCCCGGCGGCCTGACCACGCGGCGGCTGCCCGTGGAGGTGTCCCTCGCGCCCGGCCCCGCACGCGGCCAGACGCTCGTGGACCGCCGCCTGCGCGTCGGGGAGTCCGAGCTGCACGACGGCACGCGCGAACAGCCCCTGGTCGACGTGGCGTTGGACGTGGACGTGGCCCGTTACGTGGAGCTGTACCTCGGCGCGGTCGAGCGCACGGAGGCGTAGCCACCGGCGCGTCGCGGGCACACGGGTTCGCTTTTCGGGTGATCTGGACAGAAGTAACAGATCAGTTCGTGTCGCCCCACGGGGTCGAACCACGTACTGCGAACCGCATACCGCGCACCACGTACCGCGAAGGAGGCCGCGTGACCGTACGCAGCACCGCCGGCACCCCCGACCTGTCGTCCAGGGACCCCAACTGGTGGCGGCAGGCCGTCATCTATCAGGTCTACCCCCGCAGCTTCGCCGACGCCGACGGCGACGGCCTCGGCGACCTGCGCGGCGTCACCCAGCGCCTGACCCATCTGGCCGCTCTGGGCGTGGACGCCCTGTGGCTCAGCCCGTTCTACCCCTCCGAACTCGCCGACGGCGGCTACGACGTCGACGACTACCGCGACGTCGACCCGCGCCTCGGCACGCTCGACGACTTCGACGCGATGGCCGCCGAAGCCCACCGGCTGGGCCTGAAGGTGATCGTCGACCTGGTCCCCAACCACACCTCGCACCGCCACGCCTGGTTCCGGGAGGCGCTGGCCGCCGGCCCGGGGTCGGCGGCCCGGGACCGGTACGTCTTCCGTGACGGCCGCGGCGCGCACGGCGAACTCCCGCCCACCGACTGGCAGTCCGTCTTCGGCGGCAGCGCCTGGCAGCGGGTGCCCGACGGACAGTGGTACCTGCATCTCTTCGCACCCCAGCAGCCCGACCTCAACTGGGAGAACGAGCAGGTCCGCGCCGACTTCCGCACCACGCTGAAGTTCTGGTGCGACCGGGGTGTCGACGGTTTCCGCGTCGACGTGGCGCACGCGCTGGTCAAGGACCTGACCGAGCCGCTGCGCGACCTCGGCGCCCCCGAACTGAGCGGCGAGGCGGCCCTGGCCCGGTTCGCGCCGGGCACCCACCCCTTCTACGACCGGGACGACGTCCACGAGATCTACCGCGACTGGCGCAAGATCCTCGACGCGTACACCCCGCCCCGCACGGCGGTCGCCGAGGCCTGGGTCCCGGGCCCCCGGCGCGTGCTGTACGCCCGCCCGGACGAACTCGGCCAGGCCTTCAACTTCGAGTACCTCCAGACCGGCTGGGACGCGGGGGAGCTGCGCGAGATCATCACCGGTTCGCTGGCCGACGCGCGGGCCGCCGGCGCCTCGGCGACGTGGGTGCTGTCCAACCACGACGTCGTCCGACACGCCACCCGCCTCGTGCTTCCGCCGGACACGGACACCGACGCCTGGCTGCTGTCCGGCGGCCACGCCCCCGCCGTCGATGCGGAGGCCGGGCTGCGCCGGGCCCGCGCCGCGACACTGCTGATGCTGGCGCTGCCCGGCTCGGCGTACCTCTACCAGGGCGAGGAACTGGGCCTGCCCGAGGTGGCCGACCTGCCCACCGAGGTCCTCCAGGACCCGATCTGGGAGCAGACCGGGCACGTCCGCAAGGGCCGTGACGGCTGCCGGGTGCCGTTGCCGTGGACGACCGGCGGACCGTCGTACGGCTTCGGCGCGGGCGCGGCGTGGCTGCCGCAGCCGCCGGAGTTCGCCCGGTACGCCGTCGAGGCCCAGGACGGGGTGGCGGGCTCGACGCTCGAGCTGTACCGCACGGCCCTGCGCCTGCGCCGCAAGCTGCTCGACGGCGAGGAGCTGACCTGGTCGGACGACGTCCCGGCGGGCGTCCTGCGGTTCGACCGCTCGGACGGCTGGCGCTGCGTCACCAACCTCTCCGGCGCCGCGGTCGACCTGCCGGCCGGAGAGGTCCTGCTGAGCAGCGCGCCGCTGGAGGACGGCCGGCTGGGCCCGGACACGACGGTGTGGCTGGCCCTCTGACCGGTCCGCCCAGGTCCGTGCCCGGCCCGGCGCCCTCACCCGGACGGCCGCGCACGCTGGTGGCGGGGCGGGGACGGTGGTGCCGTGGAGGGGTGGCCGATCCCGAACGGCGCCGGTCGCTCCGGCCCTCCAGGAGGCACCGACAGGAGGCACCGATGCGACACGCCCCCGCCGACCGCCAGTCACTCACCCCCGCCACCACCGCCCGCCCGGCACCCGCCACGGCCACCACCGCCGCACGCGCGTCACTCACCACCCCCACCCCCCGGCCGTCGCCGCCCACCGTCCGCCCGACGCACACCCCCGTCGGCCGCCCGCTGCTCTGCGCCGCGCTCTCAGCCACGCTGGCGCTGGCGGTGAGCGCCTGCGGGGCGAGCGGGGAGCGAGCGGCGGGTCCGCAGGCCGGTACCGCGTCGGCGGCCGGTCAGTCCCCGGCGACGCTTCCGTCACCGGCCCTGCCGCCGGTGCTCACCCGGGGACAGGCGCGGGCGGCCCTGATCACGGCGGCCGACCTGGGGGAGGCGTGGGAGCCGACGCGGGGCGCCGCGACCTGGCGGGACGAGGTGCTCAAGACCAGCGCGGAACGGACCGACCGGCCCGACTGCCGACGCCTCCTCGACGTCCTCTACACCGAGGACCTGTTCGGCGGGAGCGCCACCACCGCGCCCCGGGCCGCGGTCGCCCTGGACGACCCGGACGGCGGGGCCCAGCTGCACTACCGCGTCACCTCCTACCGCGCCGCCGACATCGACGGCACGCTGGCGTGGCTGGCGACGCTGCCGGACACGTGCGGGCACTTCGAGGCGCGGGCCGAGGCCGCCCGAGGCATCGACCGGGACGTCCGGGTCACCGCCCTGACGCTGCCCGGGACGGGGGACGCGCGCGGCGGCCTGCGGGTGACGGTGAGCGACGCCCGCGCGGAGGAGACCCTCACCGTGGACCTCGTCGCCGTCCGCGTCGGCGACGACGCGCTCAGCCTCACCAACGGCACCCTGGACGCACCGGCCGGCGACGCGACCCGGACGGCCGTCGAGGTGGGGACGGAGCGGCTGACGGAGGCCCGCCGTCAGGGCCGGGCCCAGGTGTAGCCGGGGGCACGAGGGCTACAGCGGCGGCTGTGCGGGCGCCGGGCCCAGGGTGGTCGTGCCGGGCGCGGTGCGGTGGCCGAGGCCGGTGCGATAGGCGTCCAGGGCCGCCTCGACGCGGCCGGTACGGCGCAGCAGGTCGCCCAGGAGCCGGCACAGATCGGCGAGGTCGCCGGCGGCACCGGCCCGCTCCAGCAGGCTCAGCGCACGGACGTAGTGCTCCTCGGCGGCCTCGGTGTCCCGGGCGTCCTCGGCGATGATGCCGAGCAGCCGGTGCGCACCCGCGGAGTGCACCGCGCCGCGCTCGGAGGAGAGGTCGTCGAGGACGCCGTGGAGCAGTTCGGCGGCCTCCTCGGACTTGCCCCGCCGATGCAGTACGTCGGCCAGTTCGACGGCGACCTGGCTGCTGTAGAGGGCGGCGCGGGAGGCCGACAGCATGCCGAGGGCCTCGCGCATCTCCTCCTCCGCGCGGGGGAGTTCGCCGTTCTGCGCGCAGACGTAGCCGCGCATCCAGTGGCAGTTGGCCAGCTCGGTGCGCAGGCGCAGCGTGCGGTACAGCTCGGCCGCCTTGGCCAGCGAGGCGTCGGCGTCGGCGAGGCGGCCCTCGGCGAGCAGGGTGCGGGCGACGGACCGGTGCATGCGGGCCACCAGCGCGGGATCGCCGGCGCTGGGCGCGAGGGAGAGGGCGAGTTCGGCGGCCTGGGCGGCGCGCGCGTGGGCGCCCATGTCCATGTACGGGCCGATGGCGCTGGCGTAGAGCAGCAGCAGCGCGTCGGGGTCGTGCAGGCCGCCGCGGTTCAGCTCGTCGAGGGTGGACTCCAGCAGGTAGACGGCGTACCGCAGTTCACCGGCGAGGTAGTGGGCCAGGGCCCGCCCGCGTAGGGCGGGGACGCGGGCGGGCAGCGGGGCGCCGGCGTCGGTGAGGCACTGCTCCGCCCGCTCGAAGTACTGCCGTCCTGCGGCCAGTTCACCGGTCTCCACGGCGCACTCCCCGAGTCCGAGCAGGGCGGCGGCCCGCTCCTCGGCCAGCTCGTACGCCTCGGCCTCGGCCAGCAGTTCGGCGTACTGGCCGGCCGCCTGTTCGGCGCCCTCGGTGGCGAGGGCGCGCTGCGCCTCGGTGAGCCGCAGCCGCAGATCGGTGGCGAGCCGTGCCGGGCGCCCGGTGGCCAGTTCCTCGTAGCCGACGCCGAGCCGCTCGGCGAGGTGGCGCAGCGCTTCGTCGGAGGGGCGGACGCGGCCGGCTTCCAGGGTGGAGATGTAGGCGGGGGTGTAGGCCGGTTCGGCGAGCTGCCGCTGGGTCATTCCGCGCTCGGTGCGCAGCCGCTGCACCCGGCGTCCGATGGCGTTTCGGTCGTCACGGTCCCCCACTGCCAACTCCCCAAGTGGCTCTTGCCGTTCGGCTCGGACGGCTCTAGGTTAAACGGCGTATTAAGCGCGCTTAACCGTGCTTGACACAATCCCTCATCCCACAGAGGACACCGTGCCCGTACGCTCCCGCACCGCCGAACGTTACGCCAGAGCCCTGGCCGCCGCCCTCGTCGCCGTGGCCGCCCTGCTGCTGGCCGCCAACGCGGCCCCCGTGGACGCGACACCGGGCTCCCCGGCCCCGGCGTCCGACACCGCCCCCGCCCCGGACGACCTGGCCGCCGCGACTCGTTAGCCGACCGCGCGCCCACCGCCCGTCCGACCACCCGCCGACCGGCGGGGTGCCGCGCTCACCCCTGGGTCTGGAGGCGGCTCAGTTCGCGTTGCACGTGGTCCAGCGCCCCCTCGCGGCGGCCCGGTACGCGGCCGCGCAGGGCCGCCAGCGGCGCGCCCAGTTCGCGGGCGCGTCCGGCGTCGCGGATGCGGCCCCACTGGTGGTGGGCCCGGTCGACGGCCGCCTCCACGGCGGGCGCCTGCGGGGTCTGCCCGGCGCCGAGCCGGGTCTCGGCCACCGCCAGCCAGGCACGGCAGCTGCGCACCGGGTCACCCGCGAACATCGCGAGGTCGGCCCGGACCTCCGCCCAGTGCAGCGCGTCCTCGGAGGCGGGCCCGTACGCGTGGGCCGCGGCCCGCTCGTGCCGGGCGGCGAGCGCGTCGGCGTCCCCGTGCCGCCCGGCCCGCACGGCGGCGGCGATGACGGCGTGCGGGTCGCCCGCCACCGGGCCGGGCGCCGTCAGCACCAGGTCCGCTCCCGCCACCGCACCGCCACCGGCGGCGTCGGCGGCGGCCCGGGCCAGCGCCTGCTGGTGCAGTTCGTCCGGCGGCGGCCGGTGCCCGCTGCGCAGGATCGTCGCGACGGCCCGCATGTACGACGGGACGGCCACCGTCCGCCGTGCGGGCGGCGGCGCGATGCGACCGTAAACGGCGTTGTTGCGCCCGGAGTCCAGCGCCCCGGTCCGCAGCCACTGCCACGTCTCGTGATCGGCGTGCAGATCGAGCAGCAGCGTCGTCGCGCCGCTCGGCCGCAGCCGCAGCTCCTCGCGGATCCAGTGCCAGGGCAGGGCGGTGTAGCGGACGTTCGCCGGGGTCGTGCGGGCCAGCGCCAGATGCGGCAGGCGCTGACGCCGGTCCAGCTGGAGCTGCCCGGCGACGTAGACGGTGAGCGGTCCCGGGGCCGCCGCCGCGGCCCGCAGCCGGGTGAGGACGGCCTGCGGCTCCAGCGGGTCGGCGAGTTCGACGACGTTCGCCGTGTCCGCGCCGGAGAGCACGGCGGGCGGCACGGCCGCGAGCACGGGGAGCACGGAGGCGGCGTCCACCAGGCACCCACGGCCCACGGGCGACGCCGCGAGCAGCAGCACGGTTCCGGGCATGTCCCCTCCCCCTGTCGATCACGTACGGCAGCACGGTAACCGCTGCGGCTGCAAAGCGGGGCACTCACCCGTCGGCCGGCCCCTCCGGTCCCGGTGTCCGCCGTACCGCGAAGACGGTCGTGTCGTCGGCCACCCGCCCCCGGCAGTGGCGCAGCGTGCCGTCCCGTACGAGGACCACCAGCCGGGCGGGCTCGGCGTTGCGGGGATCGGCGGCCACGGCGCGCGCGATGTCGTCGGCCGGCCGGTAGAAGGCCCCGGCGGGGTCGCGGGCCTCCGTCACCCCGTCGGTGACCAGCAGCAGCGTCTCGTCCGCGGCGAGCCGCAGCCGGTGCACCGGCGGGGCGGCACCCGGCCGGCCCGGCACGAGGTCGGCCATGCCCAGCGGCAGCCCGCCCGCGACCGGCAGCGCGCGCACGCCGTCGGGGCCGACGGCCAGCGGGGGTTCGTGACCGAAGACGACGGCTTCCACGGTGTCCGGCAGGCCGGGGGAGACGCCGATCAGCACGGCGGTGGCGAACCGGTCGCCGTCGGACCGGCCGAGGCCCGCGGTGTGCCGGCGGTGGCGCACCATGCGTGTCTCCAGGCGTTCGGCGACCGTCGCGAGGTCCGGCTCGTGATAGGCGGCCTCGCGGAAGGTGCCGAGCAGCGCGGCGGCCGTCTCGACCGCGCCCAGCCCCTTGCCCTGCACGTCACCGACGAGGACCCGGGTGCCGTGCGGTCCGGGCTGGATGTCGTAGAAGTCGCCGCCGACGCGGGCCTCGCTGTCCGCGGAGAGGTACACGGCGGCGTGGTCGAGGCCGCCGAAGCCCACCGGGAGCGGGCGCAGCACGGTACGGCGGGTGGTGTCGGCGATGTCCCGCATGTGCAGCATCCGCCGCTCGCCGCCGACCCGGAACGCGGCGGCCACCACGGCGATGAGACTGCCGAGGACGACGAGGACCAGACCCGGCAGCCCCGTCTCCTCGCGGTGCTGCCAGACGGTGTCGGCCATGACGTAGACGACGACCGCGAGCACGCCGAAGGCGGCCGTTCCCCACACCCCGCAGATCGCGGCGGCGACCCCCGGCACCAGCACCGTCCAGGAGATGATCTCGAACGCGCCGGTGGTGATGTCGCCCGCGGTGATGCCGACGAGCAGGACCAGCGGGAACAGCCAGGCGACACTGCGCCCGCGCACACTGAGCAGCTGGTGCCGGGACACGGCATCGCCCTGCCCGGCGGCGTGCACGAGCCGGCCGAGCGGCCGCCACCGGGCGCGCACCGGCTGGCGGACACGACCCCTCACGGGCCCCAGCGAAGCACGCCCCCGGCGGGCACGCATCCCGACTTGCCTGCCGCGGCGCCCAGGTGTGCCCTGGTAGACGGGGGCAGGGCAGACGGGTCGAGGCTAAGGAGTGCTCTCATGGCTCACGCGGTACCCACACCCGGAACACCCACCGGCACCCGCACCGGCACGGGCGGGGGCCCGGGCAGGGGCACGCCGGGGCGCACGACGCCCGACGTCCTCGGCAGGAAGACCCACCTGCTGGTGAAGTGGGGGATGCCCGTCGCGACCGCGCTGGTCTACGGCTACTGGGTCGCGTCCGTCCGCCGCCACGGCGGCCCCATCACCGGCACCAACCTGCTGTTCGGCTTCATGTCGGCGCTCGCGTTCGCCATCCTCTACTTCGTGATCCGCTCCGTGGCCCGACGCCTGCCGCCCGAGCCGCACGCGGCGCTGTGGGGGGCCTTCGCCGGCAGCGCGCTGGGATTCATCTACTCCGGCAGCGGCGTCGCCATGTTCACGTGCGTCCTGGCGTCCCTGCTGCTCGCGGGGGCGGTGACGGGCTCGCTCGTCTACCACTACTACACCCACCAGGACGCCGAGGAGGCACGCGCGGCCCACCTGGCCGCCTCGTCCCCGACGGCCCGGCCGGCCGGTACGTCCCGGACGGCCCGCACCACCTGACCCCGACCGGTCCGGTCCGCCCGGGCGGCCATTTGCAGTCACGCCGGTCGCCCCGGGCCGGCGCGAAGGTTTCCCTGGGAGGGTGTTCCCACGCCTCAGGGGCGCCCTGTCGGCCGCCTCGATCGCCCTCGCCTGCCTGCTCGCGCCGTGTGCGACGCTGGCGGGCTGGGCGCTGTACGCCCTGGCCGACACCGGCCGGTACGTCGCGGCCGTGGCGCCGCTCGCCGACGACCCGGACGTACGGAACGCGGCCGCCGACACCCTGGGCAGCGGATTCGCCGGCATCGTCGACGAGGTCACGGCGGGCCCCGTGAACGGCACCGTGCGGCTCTTCGTGCGGGACGCGGCCCGGTCGTTCACCCGGACGGACGCCTTCCGCGAGGGCTGGGACGCGGCCAACCGCACCGTCCACACCGCCGTACTGCGCGCCCTGCGGGACGACGGGGCGGCCGGACGCCCGGTCACCGTCGACCTCGCCCCCGTCACCGAGCGCGTGCGGGACCGGTTCGCCGCGGACAACGCGCCCTTCGCCCGGCGCATCCCGGTCCGGCACACGTCGGTCACCGTGCTCACGGCGCCGGAAGCGGACCGGCTCAGGAAGGGCTTCCACGTGCTCGACGTCGCCGCCTTCTGGCTGCCGCTGGCGGCCGTCGCCTTCGCGGTCACGGGCATCGCCGTGGCCGCCCGCCGCCGCCGTGCCGTCACGGCCGCCGGGATCGGCACCGCGCTCGGCGGCGCGCTGCTCGCCCTCGCCGTCCTGGTCGGCCGCCGGCTGACCGTCACCGAACTCCCCGGCCCGGTTAACGGCCCCGCCGCGGGCGCCGTCTACGACGCCCTCACCGCAACCCTGCGCACCGCCTCCTGGCTCCTGGTCGGCCTCGGCCTCACGGTCGCCCTGGCCTCCTGGCTCACCGGCCTGTACGGCCGTCTCCCGCGCCGCCGCTCCCCCGCGGAGCCCGTCACCGATCCCACCCCGCCCCGCCCGACCCGCACCGGCCTCTGAAACGGCGTGGCGGCGCCCGCGCCCCACGACTACCGTCGCCGAGCATGACCGAGAAGAAGACCGGGACGGAGACCGCGACCAGGACGGAGACCGAGACCGGAACCACGACCGGGACCGGGCACGGGACCGGGACCGGGCACGGGACCGGGACCCGGACCGGGACCGGGACCGTGCCGGGGCCCAGGACTACGACCCTGTGGCGCCCCACGGGCCCCGAGGAGCTGGCCCTCGTCGAGGCCTCCGGCTGGACGGCCTGGCCCCCGCGCCTGCCCGAGCAGCCGATCTTCTACCCGGTCCTCAACGAGGACTACGCCGTCCGCATCGCCCGCGACTGGAACGTCCCCGCCTCCGGCTCGGGCTACGTCACCCGTTTCGAGGTAGACGCCGGGTTCCTGGAGCGCTACCCGGTCCGGCAGGCCGGCGGCGAGACGATCCTGGAGCTGTGGGTCCCGGCGGAGGAGCTGGCGGAGTTCAACCGGCACATCGTGGGCCGCATCGAGGTCGTACGGGAGTTCCACGCGCAGGCGTAGAACTCCCGTGGACCCCCGGGACCCCCCGGAACCCCCGGGACTTCCGGGTCCCGGGCCCCCTCGCCACCCTGATCGGCTCAGACGCCGATGTCGCGCCCGTCCGCGCGCCACACCGCCACGACCGCCGGGCGGACGATCTTCCCCGGCCCGTCGGGCCAGGTGCTGGCCGGCTGCTCCACGGAGGCGCCGTCGACCTCGCCCGGGTGCTGAACGGCGACCAGCACCCGGCGGTCCTGGACGAGCGGACCGCAGGTCTCGGCGCCGGTCGGCACGGTCAGGAACTGCTTCAGCTCACCGCGCCGGTCGCCCTTGGTGGCGACGCCGAAGAGCCCGTCGTGACTGCCGAGCGCGTTGCCGTCGGTGGAGATCCACAGGTTGCCGTGGTCGTCGAAGGCGACGTTGTCGGGGCAGGAGATCGGGCTGACCCGGTCCTTGGGGAAGCCCGCGAAGTAGGTCGCCGGGTCCTCCGGGTCACCGGCGACGAGGAACAGCGACCACCCGAAGCGGGTCGCGTCGGCCCGGTTCCAGCGCTCGGTCAGCTCCAGGACGTGGCCGTGCTTGTTGGAGTTGCGCGGGTTGGCCTCGTCGGGACCCTCGTAGCCGCTCTTGCCCCGGTTGGAGTTGTTGGTGAGGGCGACGTACACCTTGCCGGTGACCGGCGACGGCTCGATGTCCTCGGGCCGGTCCATCTTGGTCGCGCCGACCTTGTCCCCGGCGAGCCGCGTGAAGACGCAGACCTCCTCGGCGCTCATCCCCTCGACGTGCGAGACGGCCCCGTCCTCGGTGGCGGTGACCAGCGGAATCCAGGTGCCGCCACCGTCGAACTCCCCGTCGCGCGGCAGCGTCCCCGTCCCGTCGATCTCGATCGCCGGGGAGTCGCCGGAGAGCTTGGCGACGTAGAGCGTGCCCTCGTCGAGCAGCGAGAGGTTGTGCTCGCGCGCCCAGCGGGAGTTGCCGTGCCGCATCCGCTTGCTGCCGACGAACTTGTAGAAGTAGTCGAACCGCTCGTCGTCGCCGGTGTAGACGACCGGACGCCCGTCGTGCGTCAGCCGCACGGTCGCGGCCTCGTGCTTGAACCGGCCGAGCAGGGTGTGCTTGCGCGGCGTGGATTCCGGGTCGTACGGGTCCAGTTCGACGACGTACCCGAACCGGTGCACCTCGTTCGGCTCCTGGGCGACGTCGAACCGCTTGTCGAACCGCTCCCACTTGCGCTCGGTGGCACCGGTCCCGATCCCGTACCGCTTGTCGGTGGCGCTGGAGGCGTTGGCGAAGTACTGGTTGAAGTTCTCCTCGCCGTGCAGCGTCGTGCCCCACGGGGTGGTGCCGCCGGAGCAGTTGTTGAGGGTGCCGAGCACCTTGCGGCCGGTGCGGTCGGCGGAGGTCTTCACCAGGTCGGACCCGGCGGCGGGCCCGGTCAGCCGGAACTCGGTGGTGGCGGTGACCCGCCGGTTGAGCCGGTGCCGCGAAACGGGCGTCAGCCGCCCGCTCCGCCGCTCCTCCTCCACGGCGACGACGGACAGCCCGTGCGCGGCCCAGGCGATCTCGACCTGCTCGCGGGTCGGGTTCTCCGGGTCGTAGCCGCGGAACATGAGCACCTCGTCGGTGTACTCGTGGTTCGCGACCAGGAGTTGACGGTCGTGCTCGCCGCGCAGCGGCAGCAGCGCGAGGAAGTCGTTGTTGTACCCGAACTGCCCGGCCTGCGCCTTGGCGCTCTGCTTCTCCGGGTCGAAGGCCGGCGCTCCGCGCAGAATGGGTTCACCCCAGCGGATGACGACGTCCTGCCGGTACCCCTCCGGTACGGTCACGGCGTCGTCGGTGTTGGGCGCGACCGGCGTGAACCGCAGCCCGCGCGCACCGCGGTCCCGGGACGGCTTCCCGTGC
The DNA here is from genome assembly GCF_000772045.1 of Streptomyces sp. CCM_MD2014. GTDB lineage: Bacteria > Actinomycetota > Actinomycetes > Streptomycetales > Streptomycetaceae > Streptomyces > Streptomyces salinarius. The sequence continues at coordinate 4,249,021 of NZ_CP009754.1, forward strand.
CCCTTTCCTCCCGCCGCGGGCGCGGCCTGCGCCGACGGCGCCCCCGCCACGCCCACGGCCCCGGCGCCCGCCGCGGCGACGGTGACGACGGCGGCGGCCCGCATCATGGAACGGCGGCTGAGCGCCCCGGCGATGACGTCACCGACGTACTCGTTGTCGCTGGTGTTCGGCACCTCGTGGAAGCAGGCGTCACCACACCGGAAACGGCAGGTCATCGCGGACCGGCCGCCGGGGTGCGAACCGGACGGCGTTCCGATCAACGGCAGGAGCTTGCGCACTGTGTTCTCCCCTTGAGAATCCCTGTATGCCCTGGTGTCAGCGCGACCGTAGGCGCACATACGTGCGGGGACCGGGCGTCGCGGTGAACAGAGGGTGAACCCGGGGAAGCCGTGGGGAGGTTACGACGACGTCTCGTTCCGCCCTTGACGCGCCACCGCTCGCATGTCAGACCCTGCACAAGATCACAAGCCGGGACCGCTAACCTTACGTGTCCGTCCTGGCCAGGGATTGACGGCATCAACTCACCCGAAGGGTTGCGCTCGTGACTCCACCCACGCGTAGACGCGCGGGCTTCCTGTGTCGGTGGCTAAGCCGCCGCGCAGAGGACCAGCCCGGCCCTGTTGAGGACGTTCGTCGCGCCGACGTGGTCCGCGTTCGCCGCGAACCCGCACGTCGTGCACTGGAACCTCGCTTGGGTGACGCGGTTCTCCTTCGCGACGTGTCCGCACCGCGGGCACGTGCGGGAGGTGTTGCGCGGGTCCACCGAAACCGTGAGGCGACCGGCACTTTCAGCCTTGTTCGCCAGGATTGCGAGGAACTGCGCCCAGCCCGCGTCGAGGATGCTGCGGTTGAGTCCGGTCTTCGCGGCAGCACCGTTTGGCAGGAAGCTGCCGGGCTGCTCGGGGTCGGCCTTGGGTGCGGGGCTCTTGGTCATGCCCACTGTGTTCAGTTGCTCGTGCACGATCACGTCGTGGTCGGTGATCAGCACACGTGCCGTCTTGTGGTGGAAGTCGGCGCGCTGCCGCCGGATCCTGCGGTGCAGCTTGGCGACCTTCCGGACCGCCGCGCGGTGGCGCTTGGTGCGCTGTCGGGTCCGCTTCGGGAACGTTGCGAGGTGCCGCTGCGCCTCGGCGAGTTCGTCGGCCATCGCCTGGAGGAAGCGCGGGTTGGCGACGTGTTCGCCGTCCGAGGTGGTGAGGAAGTGGGCGATGCCCACGTCGATACCGATGTTGCTCCCGGTGGACGGCAGTTCCTCGGCGGGCACGTTGTCGCAGGCGAGGACGGCGTACCAGCGGTTCCCTTCACGCTTCACGCTGATCGTCTTGACGCGCCCCTGTACGGGCCGGTGCTGGTGCACACGGACGTGACCGACGCCCTGGAGCCGCACGCGGGTCTGCGCATGGTGCGGGGTGGAGTCCCAGCGGCAGCCGTCGCCGTCCTTGGGGAAGATGACGGTGTCGAAGTGACCGACACCCTTGAAACGGGGGTAGCCCGGGCTCTGCCCGGCCTTGACCCGGCGGAAGAACGCCTGGAACGCCTTGTCGAGACGGCGCAGAGTGGCCTGCTGGGAGGAGAACGACCAGCGGCCCTGCCGTTCCGGGTCGAAGGCGCGGATCTCTTTGAGCTGGGCGGACTGCTGCCCGTACTGGATCGTCCTCTTCGAGGAGTGCTGGTAGGCGTCCCGCCGTTCTTGCAGAGCGCCGTTGTACAGCGAGCAGTGGTCCCGCAGCATCCGGCCCAAGGCTTGCTCCTGGCGGGCGGTGGGGCGGAGAAGGAACTTGTAGGCGCGGATCACCTCGTTCGTCTCCGCTCCGCCCGTAGGCCCTCGGCCAGGAGGATGCACGCAGCGGCGTTGATCGAGATGCCCGCCGCGTCGGCGAACTCCTCGACCTGCCGCTTCAATTCCGGGGGAACGCGCAGATTCAGCGACTCCCGACGGTCACCTCTAGCCACAACCAGAATGCTACCACTTTCGACGCACAGTCACCGTCAGGGAAGGGTGCTGCGTGGCTCAGCCGCGCACCGACCGATTCGATTCCCCCACCGGTTGAAGCCGGTGGTCCCCTCGAAAGGAAACTGATGGGCCTTCTCACTCTCCTACGGAACGCATTCGGCCGGTCACGCAAAGACCAGGCCGCCCAGGCGGAGGGTGCGACGCAGGAGACGGCACCGCCGGTCACCGCGCCGGAGCCGCAGCTCCCGTCCCAGCCCACCGCACCCACGGAGCCGGCCGAGCCCACCCCGGCCCAGCCCGAGTCCTCGCACATCCCCGAGCCCCGCTCGGAATCCACCCCCGACGAACACGACCTCGTCAGGGCCGCCTTCACCAACGTCACGGTCCCCAAGCCAACGGACCCACCGACCGAGGAGCCGACCCCGGAGGCGGAGGCGGCCCCGGATGTGGCTCCGGAGGCAGAGGTGGCCCCGGAGACTGCCCTGGAGGCGGAGCCGGAAGCCAAGACGACGCCCGAGCCGGCACCGGCAACCGAGCCCGAACCCAAGCCGCAGTCCGAGCCGGAGCCGCAGGCCAAATCCGAGCCGGAGCCCCAGCCGGAGCCCGAGCCGCAGGCCGCATCCGAGCCCGAGCCGGAGCCCCAGCCGGAGCCCGCGGCCAAGGCGGAGCCCGAGCCCGAGGCCAAGGCGGAGCCGCAGGCCGAGCAGAAGCCCGAGCCGACCGAGACCCCGGCCACCCCGGCGGCAGCCGCCCCGGAACCCGCAGCCGCCGACGGCGAGGACACCCCACAGGGGCCACCGGCACCCGACAACGAAACCAGCACGGGCGGTGCGGGTGGGAACACGGACGCCGAGGGCGAAGCCGAGGCGCCAAAGCCGGCCACACCCCCCGCAAGGCTCCGCAGCCGCGCCCCCGCCCTCACCACCGCCTACAAGGCCGCCGGCACCGCCCTCAAGAAGCACGACCTCACCGGCACCCGCGCCAAGGTCCACCTCGTCCTCGACCGGTCCGCCTCCATGCGCCCGTACTACAAGGACGGCTCCGCCCAGGCCCTCGCAGAGCAGACCCTCGCACTCGCGGCGCACCTCGACCCCGAGGCCACGGTCCGCGTCACGTTCTTCTCCACGGAAGTGGACGGCACCGGCGAGCTGACCCTCACCGACCACGAGAACAAGATCGACAAGCTGCACGCGGCGCTCGGCCGCATGGGCCGCACCAGCTACCACGCCGCCGTGGAAGCCGTCCTCGCGCACCACACCGAGGAAGCGGAACCCGGCACCCCCGCCCTGGTGGTCTTCCAGACCGACGGCGCCCCCGACGCCAAGACCCCGGCCACCCAGTCCCTCTCGGCCGCGGCCGCGAACCACCCGGAGATCCACTTCTCCTTCGTCGCCTTCGGCGACCCGGAGAACAAGGCCTTCGACTACCTCCGCAAGCTCAAGACGGACAACGCCACCCACTTCCTGGCCGGCGAGACCCCGAAGGAGCTCACCGACAAGGAGCTGTACGAGGGCATCCTGGCCGGCTGGCGCCCGTAGCCGGACCGCACGGCCGCACGCACGGCCCCTCGGGGGGTGGGCGAGGGGAACCCCTCCGTCCACCCCCCGAAACGCGTGTGAGTCGATCTCCACCGGGCCAGTAGGATTTCGACCATGGCGGCCACTGGATCAGAGAAGCAGGGGGCGAAGGCGTACTACGTCTCGACCCCCATTTACTACGTCAACGACGCTCCTCACCTGGGCCACGCCTATACGACCGTCGCAGGCGACGTGCTCACCCGCTGGCACCGCCAGCGTGGCGAGAAGGTGTGGTACCTCACCGGCACGGACGAGCACGGTCAGAAGATCATGCGTACGGCCGAGGCGAACGGGGTCACCCCGCAGGCCTGGGCCGACAAGCTCGTCACGGAGTCGTGGAAGCCCCTGTGGGAGCACCTCGACATCGCGAACGACGACTTCATCCGCACCACGCAGAAGCGGCACACCGACCGCGTCCAGGAATTCGTGCAGGACCTGTACGACAAGGGCGAGATCTACAAGGGCGGCTACGAGGGCCCGTACTGCGTGGGCTGCGAGGAGTACAAGCTCCCCGGCGAGCTGCTCGACGGCGAGGGCGAGTACGCGGGCCAGAAGCTGTGCCCGATCCACAAGAAGCCGGTGGAGATCCTCAGCGAGGAGAACTACTTCTTCAAGCTGAGCGAGTACAGCGAGAAGCTGCTCGCCCACTACGAGGCCAACCCGGGCTTCATCCAGCCCGAGTCCGCGCGCAACGAGGTCGTGAACTTCGTCCGCCAGGGCCTGCAGGACCTCTCCATCTCCCGCTCGACCTTCGACTGGGGCGTGCCGGTCCCCTGGGACGACAAGCACGTCATCTACGTGTGGGTCGACGCCCTGCTGAACTACGCGACGGCGGTCGGCTACAACGAGAACCCGGAGAAGTTCGAGTCGACGTTCCCGGCCGACGTGCACCTGGTCGGCAAGGACATCCTCCGCTTCCACGCGATCATCTGGCCGGCGATGCTGATGGCGCAGGGCCTCCCCCTGCCCGGGAAGATCGCGGCCAACGGCTGGCTGATGGTCGGCGGCGAGAAGATGTCGAAGTCCAACCTCACCGGCATCAAGCCGCAGGACCTGACCTCGCACTTCGGCGTGGACGCGTACCGCTGGTACTTCCTGCGCGCGATCGCGTTCGGCCAGGACGGCAGCTTCTCCTGGGAGGACTTCTCCGCCCGCTACACCAGCGAGCTGGCCAACGACTACGGCAACCTCGCCTCCCGCGTGGCGGCCATGGTCAACAAGTACTTCGGCGGCGAGCTGCCGGCCGCGACGGCCGACGGCGACGCGGAGCAGGCCATCCACGACGGCCTGGCCAAGGCCGTGGCCGAGGCCGACCGCAAGATCGGCGAGGAGCTGGACTTCCAGGGCGGCATCCTGGCGGTCTTCGACTTCGTCAAGCAGGTCAACGGCTACATCACCGAGCAGGAGCCCTGGAAGGTCGCGAAGGACGACAGCCCGGAGGGCAAGGCCCGCCTGGCGACGATCCTCTACACGGCCGCGGAGTCCCTGCGGGCGGTGGCCGTGCTGTTGAACCCGGTCATGCCGGACACCTCCCAGAAGCTCTGGGACTCCCTCGGCGCCGAGCCCTCCCTGGGCGCACTCGCGGACCAGCGGGTCCAGCACGCGGCGGACTGGGGCCGGCTCCCCGCCGGTGCCACGATCACCAAGGGCGCGGTGCTCTTCCCCCGTCTCGAGGAGAAGCCGACCGCGTAACACGCTCGCTACAGCAGAGGGCCCGGGAGAGGCAGGACTTCTCCCGGGCCCTCCGCGTTTGCGAGGATCGGACGAAACACCAGCTCACGTGGGGGGACATCGCCGATGGCACTGTTCGGCAACGCGCACAGCATCGACCCGGCCAAGGCCCAGCAGGACTACGCCCGGCTCCTGGGCCACGGCGAACAGATCCACGCCGCCTACCTGCTGATCCGCGACACCATCCTGTTCACCGACCGGCGGCTGATCCTGATCGACAAGCAGGGCATCACCGGCAAGAAGACCGAGTACCACTCGGTCCCGTACCGCAGCATCACCCACTTCTCGGTCGAGACGGCCGGCCACTTCGACCTCGACGCCGAGCTGAAGATCTGGCTCTCCGGCGCTCCGGCCCCGATCGAGAAGACCTTCACCAAGGGCGTCGACATCTACGAGGTCCAGGCGATCCTGACCCAGTTCGTGGCGCGGTAGGACCCGACGGCGGCACACACAGGGGCCCGGCACCGATCGTCGCGAGATCGGTTCCGGGCCCCTGCGTGTGCCGTCGGCTGACTACTTCGGCTGCGGCTTGCGCACCGTCAGGTGCAGCTCCCTCAGGCGGGACTCGTCCAGCTCGGTCGGCGCGCCCATCATCAGGTCCTGGGCGTTGCCGTTGAGCGGGAAGGCGATGGTCTCGCGGATGTTCGGCTCGTCGGCCAGCAGCATGACGATGCGGTCGACGCCCGGGGCGATGCCACCGTGGGGCGGCGCGCCGAAGCGCAGGGCGCGCAGCATCCCGGCGAACTCGCGCTCGACGGTCTCCGCGTCGTAGCCCGCGATCTCGAAGGCCTTGAGCATGATCTCCGGCTCGTGGTTCCGGATCGCGCCGGAGGACAGCTCGACGCCGTTGCAGACGATGTCGTACTGCCAGGCCAGGATGTCCAGCGGGTCCTGGTTCTGCAGGGCGTCCATGCCGCCCTGCGGCATCGAGAACGGGTTGTGGGAGAAGTCGATCTTCCCCGTCTCCTCGTCCTTCTCGTACATGGGGAAGTCGACGATCCAGCAGAACCGGAAGACGTTCTCCTCGAAGTGCCCGGCGCGCTGGGCGGCCTCGACGCGGACCGCGCCCATGATCTTCGAGACCTCGTCGAACTCGCCCGCGCCGAAGAACACCGCGTGGCCGGGGGCCAGGGAGAGCCGCTTGGTCAGCTCCGCGACGTTGGCCTCGGTGAGGAACTTCGCGATCGGGCCGGACAGCTTGCCGTCCTCGCCGACGCGGACCCAGGCCAGGCCCTTGGCACCCTGCGAGACGGCGTAGTCGCCGAGCTGGTCGAAGAACTTGCGGGGCTGGGCGGCAACGTCCGGGACGGGCAGCGCGCGCACGTGCTTGCCGGCGAAGGCCTTGAACTCCGAGCCCTCGAAGACGTCGGTGATGTCGACCAGCTCCAGCTGGGCGCGCAGGTCGGGCTTGTCGGAGCCGTACTTCAGCATCGCCTCGCGGAAGGGGATGCGCGGGAACGGCGACGTCACCTCGCGGCCGTTGCCGAACTCCGTGAACAGCTCCGTCATGAGCTGCTCGATCGGGCGGAAGACGTCCTCCTGCTCGACGAAGCTCATCTCGACGTCGAGCTGGTAGAACTCGCCCGGCGAACGGTCGGCGCGGGCGTCCTCGTCGCGGAAGCAGGGCGCGATCTGGAAGTACCGGTCGAAGCCCGAGATCATCAGCAGCTGCTTGAACTGCTGCGGTGCCTGCGGGAGGGCGTAGAAACGGCCCGCGTGCAGGCGGGAGGGGACCACGAAGTCGCGGGCGCCCTCGGGGGAGGTGGCGGTGAGGATGGGCGTCGCCATCTCGTTGAAGCCCAGGGTCACCATCTTGTGCCGGATGGCGGAGATGACCGAGGTGCGCAGCATGATGTTGCGGTGCATGCGCTCCCGGCGCAGGTCCAGGAAGCGGTACTCCAGGCGCCGCTCCTCGTTGACCCCGTCCTCGGTGTTGATGGTGAAGGGCAGCGGCTGGGAGGCGCCGAGCAGCTCGACCTCGCCCACCTCGACCTCGACCTCGCCGGTGGGCAGGTCGGGGTTGATGTTGTCGGTGCCGCGGGAGACGACCTTGCCGTCGACCCGAACGGTCGATTCCTTGGTCAGCTTGTCCAGCGCCTCGTAGGCCGCGGTGCCCGGACGGGCGACGAGCTGCGTGATGCCGTAGTGATCGCGCAGATCGATGAAGAGGATGCCGCCCAGGTCGCGCCGATTGTGCAGCCAGCCACTCAGTCGGACGTCGGTGCCGACGTCAGAGGAGCGGAGCTCGCCGCAGGTGTGGGACCTGTACCGATGCATCGTCGTTCATCCAGCCTTCGCGGATCGGGGATGGTGTTTCGCGTTTCACGTGAAACAACCCCAGCGTACCGGGCAGCCATACCTCCCTTCCTCCCCATTGACCCGCCCCGGGACGGGTCAGGCACCGCCGCGACCGGTGGCAGCGTCCGATCACCTCTTCTTAAAGTGGGGCAATGCGTACTGGTGAGCCCCTGCCCGAGGTGGGGGACGTCCTCGCCGCCCTCGCGACCGGACTGTGGCACTGGGACACCGCCGCGGGAGAGGTCACCGTGGACGGAGAGGCCGCCCGCCTGCTCGGCCTGCCCGCCGAACCGGCGACCCTCACCGAGGCACAGGTGCGCGCCCGGCTGCACCCGGTGGACTGGAACGAGATCACGGGGGTGGTGCAGCTCGCCGTCGCCGAGGGCACCCTCGCCGAGGTCCGGATCCGGATCATGGACGAGCGCGGACATGTCGTCCGGGTCGTGCGCAGCCGCTCCAAGCCCTCCTACGACTCCGTACGCAAGGCGTACTCGCTGACCGGCACCCTCCAGGAGGTCGCCGAGCCCAGGCCGGGCACCCCCGCCGGACGCAGCGCGGTCACCGGCGAGTGGCGCCGCAGCCGGGAGGCCTTCCTGCTGGACGCGGGCCGGGCGCTGGCCGAGGCGCGGTCCACCGAGGAGGTGCTGCGCGTCGCGGCCGGACTGTCGATGCCGGGGTTCTCCCCGGACGGCCTCGCGGTGTTCGGGGTCTCGGGCGACCGGCTGACCGTCGTCGGCCACCACGGACAGCCCCAGAACGACATGAACCCGTTCATCGACATGCCGCTGGACACCGACTACCCCGCCGCCGAGGTGGTGCGCACCGGCCGCGCCGTCTACCTCTCCTCCCCCGGGCAGTACCGGCACCGCTACCCCCTCACCTGGCCCCTCGCCGAACGCTTCGGACGCCACTCCTGGGCCTTCCTCCCCCTGACGGTGGCGGGCCGCACCATGGGCGCCTGGATGGCGGCCTTCGCCTACCCGGTCGCCTTCACGCCCGACGAGCGTTCCGTGCTGACCACCGTGGCGCGGATGCTGGCCCAGGCCCTGTCCCGGGCGGGCGCCGCCGAGAATCAGCGGGAGCTGGCCGAGGGGCTGCAGCGCTCCATGCTGCCTCTGCTCGGCCCGGAGATCCCCGGCATGGACGTCGCCGCACGCTACGTCCCCACCGGCGGCGGCCTCCAGGTCGGCGGCGACTGGTACGACATGATCCCGCTGCCCGGGGGCCGCTTCGCCCTGGTGATCGGCGACGTCCAGGGGCACGACGTGCGGGCGGCCGGACTGATGGGCCAGCTGCGCATCGCCCTGCGCGCCTACGCCTCCGAGGGCCACCGCCCCGACGCGGTGCTCGCCCGCGCATCCCACTTCTTCCACGGCCTCGTCGCGTCCGAGGACGATCCCGGCGACCTGCGCTTCGCGACCTGCTACTACGCCGAGGTGGACCCCGCCACCGGCACCGTGGAGAGCGCCCGCGCGGGGCACCTGGACCCGGTGGTGCGCATGGCGGACGGCACGGCGCTGATCCTCGCCACGGCGGGCGGGCTGCCCCTAGGCATCGACCCGGACTCCGACTACCCGACGACGCGGCTCGCCCTGGAACCCGGGGACACCCTGATGCTGTGCACGGACGGCCTGGTGGAGACCGGCGGCCACGACCTGCAGAGCGGCTGGCACCGCCTGCGCGTGATCCTGGAGGAGCACACGGGCGGCCTGGAGGAGCTGGCCGACGCGCTGGTCCAGGCCGTGCACGGCCCCTCCTCGCACCACACCGTCGGCCCGCTGTCCGACCGGCGGGAGGACGACATCGCGCTGGTGCTGCTGTGCCGGCAGGGCGAGGGCTGCGGCTGCGGCGAATCCACCGCGACCCGGGCGCCGGTGCGCCGCACGATGCTGACGGTCGCGCAGGCCGATCCGGCGCGGATCGCCACCGCCCGGCAGCACCTGCGCGACCTGCTGCACGACTGGCCGGGCGAGGAGCAGCGGGACGCGGCGGTGCTGCTGCTCTCCGAGATGCTGACCAACGTCCTGGTCCACACCGACACCGACGCCCTGCTCGTCGCCGAGGTCGTGGGGGAGCCGGGCGGGCGGCGGATCCGGGTCGAGGTCACCGACAACGGCGACGACCTGCCGCACAAGCGCCGGCCGGGGGAAATGGCGTCCTCCGGACGCGGCCTGATGCTGATCGAGCTGCTGGCGGACGCCTGGGGCGTCGCCCCGCGCGGCGAGGGCAAGAGCATCTGGTTCGAGATCTACGAGTCCGCCGGCCCGGACGACGGTGCCGGCCCCGCCGTCGGCCCGGAGCCCGCCGCCGCCCCGTAACGGCCCTGGAGCTCGTGGACGATCCCGAAGGCCGCGGCGGTCAGCGGCACGGCGAGGAGCATCCCCAGGATGCCCGCCACCGAGGCGCCGGCGGTGAGCGCGAGCAGGATGACGGCCGGGTGCATCTGGACGGTACGGCTCTGGATCATCGGCTGGAGCACGTGTCCCTCCAGCACCTGCACGGCCAGCACCACGCCGAGGGCCCACAGCGCGATGACGAATCCCCGGTCGGCCAGCGCCACCAGCACGGCGACGGCACCGGAGATGAACGCGCCGAGGTAGGGGATGTAGGCGCCGACGAAGACCAGCGCCCCGAGCCCGACCGCGCCGGGCACACGCAGGATCAGCAGCCCGACGGTGATGCAGACCGCGTCGATGAGGGCGATCAGGGTGGTGCCCCGCATGAAGCCCTCGACGGCCCCGAACGCCCGCCGGGCCATGGCCTCGACCATGTCGGCGCCGCCGGGCGGGGCGATGGCGCGCACCGTGCCGACGGCCCGGTCGGAGTCGCGCAGGAAGAAGAAGACGAGCAGCAGGGCGAGGACGGCCATGGCGATCATCTCGCCGACGACGCTGATCCCGCTCACCACGCCCGATGCGGCCGTACCGCCGAACTTGCCGAGCAGGTCGCGGGCGTTGGAGGCGAGGTCGTCCAGCGAGGTCCCGGCCGCGCCGAAGTGGTCGGCGACGCCCTTCGCCGCGTGCCGGAGCGAGGCGATGATCTGGTCGCCGGTCTGGATGAGCGCGGAGACCACGATGTACACGGCCCCGCCGACCACGGCCAGCACGGCGACGCAGGTCAGCCCGGCGGCCAGCGAGCGCTGCACATGGGCCCTCACCAGCCGCCGGTGCAGCGGCCGGAGCAGGGCGGTGCCGAGCAGGGCGAGCAGCGCCGGGGTCACCGCGGTGCGGAACTCGACGCAGAGCCGGATGGCGACGTAGACGACACCGCTGGCGAGCAGGATGACGGCGCACCAGGCGGCGAACCGGCGCACCGGACCGGGGAGCAACTGCACGTCCCCACCCGATCACGCACCGGGCGGACTGTCCTGCGCGGACGGCCCGCCCGGGTGACGCGCGGTCAGGCGCCGGGGCCCGCCTCGGACATCCCGTGCACCGCCGGGACGGTGCCCAGGCGCCCCTTCTGGAAGTCCTCGAAGGCCTGCATCAGCTCGTCCTTGGTGTTCATCACGAACGGGCCGTAGTGCGCCATCGGCTCCCGGATCGGACGCCCGCCGAGCAGCACGACCTCCAGGTCCGGCGTGTGGGAGTCCTGCTTCTCGTCCGCGCGGACGGTCAGCGATCCCCCGGCGCCGAAGACGGCGGTCTGGCCCAGGTGGACCGGACGCCGCTCGGCGCCCACCGACCCGCGCCCGGCCATGACGTACGCCAGGCCGTTGAAGTCCTCCCGCCACGGCAGGGTGACCTCGGCGCCCGGCGCCAGCGTCGCGTGGACCATCGTGATCGGCGTGTGCGTGATGCCGGGACCGTCGTGCCCGTCCAGCTCACCGGCGATGACGCGCAGCAGCGCGCCGCCGTCCGGGGAGGTGAGGAGCTGGACGGAGCCGCTGCGGATGTCCTGGTACCTGGGGGCCATCATCTTGTCCTTGGCCGGCAGGTTCACCCACAGCTGGAGCCCGTGGAACAGCCCGCCGGACATGACCAGCTGCTCCGGCGGCGCCTCGATGTGGAGGAGGCCCGAGCCGGCCGTCATCCACTGGGTGTCGCCGTTGGTGATGGTGCCGCCGCCGCCGTTGGAGTCCTGGTGGTCGAAGATCCCGTCGATGATGTAGGTGACGGTCTCGAAGCCGCGGTGCGGGTGCCAGGGCGTGCCCTTGGGCTCGCCGGGCGCGTACTCCACCTCACCCATCTGGTCCATCATGATGAACGGGTCGAGATGGCGGTAGTTGATCCCGGCGAACGCGCGGCGCACCGGGAATCCCTCACCCTCGAAACCGCTGGGCGCGGTCGTGACGGTCAGCACGGGACGTGCGACGGCGTCGGCGGGCGCGGATACGCGGGGCAGCGTCAACGGGTTCTCGACGGTCACGGCGGGCATGTCGACCTCCTCGGGCGGCGTGCGCCCCACTTTAGTTGAGCGTTGAACTTCTTGCCACCTGGAACCGCAAAAGCCCGGAGGGCATTCCCTCCGGGCTCGCGGGTCACCGAGGCGCCGGTCGGCCGTCTGCGCGGCGATGGCGTCTAGCCGTACATCCGGCGCATCGCGAAATCGACCATCTGTTCGACGGCCTTCGCGTCGAACACCATCCGGTGCTCGCCCTCCATGTCCAGGACGAAGCCGTAGCCGGTCGGCAGCAGGTCGATCACCTCGGCCCCGGTGATCACGAAGTACTTCGACTCCTTGCCCGCGTACCGGCGCAGCTCCTTCAGGCCCGTGAACATCGGGATCACCGGCTGTTGGGTGTTGTGCAGCGCGAGGAAGCCGGGATTGTCGCCGCGCGGGCAGTAGACCTTCGAGGTCGCGAAGATCTGCTGGAAGTCCTCGGCCGACATCTGGCCGGTGGTGAAGGCGCGCACCGCGTCCGCGAGCGAGGGCGGGGACGGCTCGGGGTACAGCGGCGGCTGCTGCCCGTACCCGCCGCCCATCGGCTGCTGCGGGGGCGGGGCGTACTGCTGCTGCTGTTGGCCCGCGGTCTGGTCGTAGCCGTACATGCAGCACAGAGTAACGAGTAACGAGTCACAGATGGGCGGCTCGGGGTTGCTTCTTATTACCGACGGGTAGCATCATCGTAGCTACTAGTTGGTACGTGTACGGATGCGAGGAGCGAGTGCCTCGCCGATCTCTCAACGGAGCCGTCGCCATGGGGCACTACAAGCCGAATCTCCGGGACATCGAGTTCAACCTCTTCGAGGTGCTCGGCCGTGACAAGGTGTACGGCACGGGCCCGTTCGCGGAGATGGACACGGACACCGCCAAGAGCGTCCTCGAGGAGCTGACCCGCCTCTCCGAGAACGAGCTGGCCGAATCCTTCGCCGACGCCGACCGCAACCCGCCGGTCTTCGACCCGGAGACCAACACGGCCCCGGTCCCGGCCTCCTTCAAGAAGAGCTACCAGGCCTTCATGGACTCCGAGTACTGGCGGCTCGGCCTCCCCGAGGAGATCGGCGGCACCACCTCGCCGCGCTCCCTCATCTGGGCCTACGCGGAGCTGATCCTCGGCGCCAACCCGGCCGTGTGGATGTACTCCTCGGGTCCGGCGTTCGCCGGCATCCTCTTCGAGGAGGGCAACGAGGTCCAGAAGCACATCGCCAAGATCGCCGTCGAGAAGCAGTGGGGCTCGACGATGGTCCTCACCGAGCCGGACGCCGGTTCGGACGTGGGCGCCGGCCGCACCAAGGCCGTCGAGCAGGAGGACGGCTCCTGGCACATCGAGGGCGTGAAGCGCTTCATCACGTCCGGCGAGCACGACATGTCGGAGAACATCCTCCACTACGTCCTCGCCCGCCCCGAGGGCGCCGGCCCCGGCACCAAGGGCCTGTCCCTCTTCCTGGTCCCCAAGTACGAGTTCGACTTCGAGACCGGTGAGCTGGGCGAGCGCAACGGCGTCTACGCCACCAACGTCGAGCACAAGATGGGCCTGAAGGCCTCCAACACCTGCGAGATGACCTTCGGCGACCGCCACCCCGCCAAGGGCTGGCTGATCGGCGACAAGCACGACGGCATCCGCCAGATGTTCCGCATCATCGAGTTCGCCCGCATGATGGTCGGCACGAAGGCGATCTCCACCCTCTCCACGGGCTACCTCAACGCCCTGGAGTACGCCAAGGAGCGCGTCCAGGGCCCCGACCTGGCCAACTTCATGGACAAGACCGCCCCCAAGGTCACCATCACGCACCACCCGGACGTGCGCCGCTCGCTGATGACGCAGAAGGCGTACGCCGAGGGCATGCGCGCGCTGGTGATGTACACCGCCTCGATCCAGGACGAGATCCAGGTCAAGGAGGCGAACGGCGAGGACGCCTCGGCCGAGCACGCGCTCAACGACCTGCTCCTGCCGGTCGTCAAGGGCTACGGCTCGGAGAAGGCCTACGAGCAGCTCGCCCAGTCCCTGCAGACCTTCGGCGGCTCCGGCTTCCTGCAGGAGTACCCGATCGAGCAGTACATCCGCGACGCCAAGATCGACACCCTGTACGAGGGCACCACGGCGATCCAGGGCCAGGACTACTTCTTCCGGAAGATCGTCCGCAACCAGGGTGCCGCGCTGAACTCGCTCGCCGAGGACATCAAGAAGTTCCTGGCGCTGGCCACCGGCGGCGAGGAGCTGTCCGGCGCCCGCGAGCACCTGGCCAAGGCCGCCGTCGAGCTGGAGGCCATCGTCGGCCTGATGCTCACCGACCTCGCGGCCACCGAGCAGGACGTCAAGAACATCTACAAGGTGGGCCTCAACACCACCCGCCTGCTCCAGGCCTCCGGCGACGTGGTCGTCGGCTACCTGCTCCTCAAGGGCGCCGCCGTCGCCGCCGAGAAGCTGCCGACCGCGTCCGCCAAGGACAAGGCCTTCTACACCGGCAAGATCGCCGCGGCCAAGTTCTTCGCGGCCAACGTCCTGCCCGGCCTCACCCTGGCCCGCAAGGTCGCCCAGGGCGTCGAGCTGGACCTGATGGAGCTGGACGAGGCCGCCTTCTAGGACCGGTCTTCCCGGACCGGCCTCTCAGGACCGGCCCGGCCCCCCTCCACCAATTCCACACACACCGACGAGGGCCCGCTCCCGCTCCACGGGAAGCGGGCCCCCGTACGTCGTTAAGGTGAACCCATGAGCGCACCCTCCCGCTTCGACCGCGGCCACACCGACGACCTGATGACCTTCCTGTCGGCGAGCCCGACCCCGTACCACGCCGTGGCGAGTGCCGCCGAGCGCCTGGAGAAGGCCGGCTTCCGCCAGGTCTCGGAGACCGACGCCTGGGAGGGGACGGCCGGCGGCAAGTACGTGCTGCGCGGCGGTGCGATCGTCGCCTGGTACGTCCCGGAGGGCGCCGCCGCCCACACCCCCTTCCGCATCGTCGGCGCCCACACCGACTCCCCCAACCTGCGCGTCAAGCCCCGCCCGGACAGCGGGGCGCACGGCTGGCGCCAGGTCGCCGTGGAGATCTACGGCGGCCCGCTGATGAACTCCTGGCTCGACCGCGACCTGGGCCTGGCCGGCCGCCTCACGCTGCGCGACGGCTCCACCCGCCTGGTCAACGTCGACCGTCCGCTGCTCCGCGTCCCGCAGCTCGCCATCCACATGGACCGCAACGTCACCGCGGACGGCCTCAAGCTCGACAAGCAGCGCCACCTCCAGCCCGTCTGGGGCCTGGACGACACCGTGCGCGACGGCGACCTGATCGCCTTCCTGGAGGACGAGGCGGGCCTCGCCCCCGGCGAGGTCACCGGCTGGGACCTGATGACGCACTCCGTGGAACCCCCGGCGTACCTGGGCCGCGACCGGGAGCTGCTGGCGGGCCCGCGGATGGACAACCTGCTGTCCGTGCACGCCGGTACGGCCGCCCTGGCCGCGGTCGCGACCTCCGGAGCCGACCTGCCGTACATCCCCGTCCTGGCCGCCTTCGACCACGAGGAGACCGGCTCCCAGTCGGACACCGGCGCCGACGGACCGCTGCTCGGCAGCGTGCTGGAGCGCTCGGTGTTCGCCCGCGGCGGCTCCTACGAGGACCGCGCCCGTGCCTTCGCCGGCACGGTCTGCCTGTCCTCCGACACGGGCCACGCCGTCCACCCCAACTACGCGGAGCGGCACGACCCGACGCACCACCCGCGCGTCAACGGCGGCCCGATCCTCAAGGTCAACGTCAACAACCGCTACGCCACCGACGGTTCGGGCCGCGCGGTGTTCGCCGCGGCCTGCGAGAAGGCGGACATCCCCTTCCAGACCTTCGTCTCCAACAACTCCATGCCGT
This sequence comes from Streptomyces sp. CCM_MD2014, assembly GCF_000772045.1. GTDB lineage: Bacteria > Actinomycetota > Actinomycetes > Streptomycetales > Streptomycetaceae > Streptomyces > Streptomyces salinarius. The sequence goes on from NZ_CP009754.1 coordinate 4,264,815, forward strand.
GCGGCACCACCATCGGCCCGATCACCGCGGCCCGGCACGGCATCAGCACCGTCGACATCGGCGTGGCCATCCTGTCGATGCACAGCGCACGGGAGTTGTGCGGCGCCGACGACCCGTACCTGCTGGCCAACGCGCTGGTGGCCTTCCTCCAGCCGTAGGACCCACCGCGCAACAGGCGTCCACGGCATGAGGGTTGAGACCCGGGGTACCCGCACGGAACCGGATCGGCCGGAAACCCGGAACCGACCGGATCTGACAGGGAGGCAACACTCATGGGCCTCGGCGGGTGCATCATCCTCATCGCCGTGGGAGCCATCCTCACGTTCGCGACCGACTGGGACATGCAGGGCGTCAACCTCGACCTGGTCGGTGTGATCTTCATGGTCGTCGGCCTGATCGGCGTCGCGACGTTCAGCAGCATCGCCCGGCGCCGCCGCGTCGTGATGCCACCGACGACCCCGGTCGTCGAGGAACGGCCCCACCACCACACGCAGGACGGCTACCAGAACGGCTACGGCTCCTGACCCGGCCGGGTCCGGCACTCAGCCTGTCGGCCTACCGGCCGCGTTCCGCGGCGCCCGGCGGGGAAGCGGTCAGAGCATGAGATTCCTCGTGTACGACCGGCTCCTCGGCATCGGCGACGACTACTGGATCGAGGACGACCGGGGCAACAAGGTCTTCCTCGTCGACGGCAAGGCGCTGCGGCTGCGGGACACCTGGGAGCTGAAGGACGCCCAGGGACGTGTCCTCGTCGACATCCACCAGAAGATGTTCGCCCTGCGCGACACCATGGTGATCGAGCGGGACGGCGAGCCCCTGGCCCGCCTCAAGCGGAAACGTCTCTCCCTGCTGCGCAACCACTACCGGGTCACCCTGGCCGACGGCACCGAACTGGACGTCAGCGGCAAGATCCTCGACCGGGAGTTCGCCATCGAGTACGACGGCGAACTCCTGGCCGTCGTCTCCCGGCGCTGGCTGACCCTCCGGGACACCTACGGCGTGGACGTCGTACGGGACGACGCGGACCCGGCGCTGCTGATCGCCCTGACGGTGTGCGTGATCCACCTGGCGGAGAAGGAGCGGGAGGACGACTGAGGGGCCCGCTCGGCCCCGGCACGGCGCCGGTGCTCCTCAGGCCGTCCGGCGGACGGCGCGGCCGAGGAGCAGGGGCACGGCCAGGTGGTGGACCGGTGCGGCCAGGGACCACAGCACCCGGCCGGTCCGGCGCTCGTAGTGCGCGTACGTCGCCCAGAGCAGCCGCGCGTCGTCGACGGTCACGACGTTGCGCACGGTCAGCGACGGCGCGCGGGCCTCCAGGGCGACCCTGCCCGGCCCCGTCTCCAGCACGCGCCAGCCCACCACGTGCCGCCGCGAGGAGCGCGGTCCCAGCCGCAGCCCCAGCACGCCCGCCCAGCCCGCACGGATCAGCTCGCGCAGGACCACCGGAACGTCCTCGTAGCTGGCGCGCACCCATTCCTCGGGCGCGAGCCGGGGAAGTCCGGCGGCCGGAAGTTCGAACGCCGTAGCGAAGTGGGCGTCGACGGGGTCCACCCGGACGCGACGAATCGCGCGGGAACCGGTGCGTCTCATACCCGTAATCCTGGGCCGCGCCCCCGAGGGGTCAAACGCGCCGCGTCACACGGCGTGCTCCGCGCGCGGCGGCTCCAGCCCCAGCACCCGGTCCTTCAGGGCCGGGAACTGCTCCCGGGTCCGCGCCACCTTCGCCGGGTCGAAGTCCACCGTGAGGACCTCCTCGCCGGCACCGGCCTCCGCAAGCACCTCGCCCCAGGGATCCACCACGATCGAGTGACCGGCCTGCGGAACTCCGGCGTGCGTCCCGGCCGTTCCGCAGGCGAGGACGAACGCCTGGTTCTCGACCGCCCGCGCCTGGGCCAGGAGCGTCCAGTGGGACCGGCGGCGCTCCGGCCAGCCCGCCGGGACGACGAGGACCTCGGCGCCGGCGTCGACGAGGGCGCGGAAGAGCTCGGGGAAGCGCAGGTCGTAGCAGGTCGCCACACCCAGGGTGGTGGCGTCCGGCACCCGGACCGTCACCGGCTCGCGTCCCGCGCCCATCAGCACGGCCTCGCCCTTGTCGAAGCCGAAGCGGTGGATCTTGCGGTAGGAGGCGGCCAGGTCGCCGACGGGGGAGAAGACGAGAGAGGTGTTGTAGAGCCGCCCGTCCGCGTCGCGCTCGGGGACCGACCCCGCGTGCAGCCACACGCCCGCGTCGCCCGCCGCCTCGGCCATCGCCTCGTACGTCGGGCCCCGCAGCGGCTCGGCCGCCGCGTCGAACTCCTCGAAGGCGAACGCGCCCGTGGTCCACAGCTCCGGCAGCACGACGAGGTCGGCACCGGCCTGCTCCCTCACCAGGGCCGCCGCCCGGAGGCGACGCGCTTCGACCGTTTCGTCCTCGTTCACGGCGATTTGAATCAGAGAGGCGCGCACACTACCACCGTCCTGGCATTCGAGCCGTCCACACGGGCCTACGATCGTCACACGAAAGCACTGCCGGGGTGCCGCACAGCAGCGTAACTTAGCCTCTCAAGACACCCGCCGACTGCCGCCGCCGCCACTGGCACCGCCGCCGCCAACCGCCCGTGTACCGACCGCCGAGGGGTCCCGTTTCCGTGAGTCTGCATCCCACCCTCCAGCCCTACGCCGACGCCTGGACTCACTCCATCGAGGCGATATCCGAGCTGGTCCAGCCGCTTGTGGAGGCAGAGTGGAACCGCCGGACCCCCTGCCCGGCGTGGTCGGTGCGCGACGTCGTCTCGCACGTCCTCGGCCTGGACTCCGAGATGCTCGGCGACCCCCGCCCCATCCACACGCTGCCGCGCGACCTCTTCCACGTCACGGGCGACCACCAGCGCTACATGGAGATGCAGGTCGACGTCCGCCGCCACCACACGGCGCCGGAGATGACGGCCGAGCTGGAATACATGATCATCCGGCGCAACCGCCAGCTGCGGAACGACTCCCGGGACCCGGGCACGAAGGTGCGCGGCCCGCTCGGCACCGAACTGACCCTCGAGGAGTCGATGCGCCGCCACGCCTTCGACGTGTGGGTGCACGAGCAGGACCTGCGCACGGCCCTCGGCCGCCCCGGCAACCTCGACTCCCCCGGCGCGCACGTCACCCGTGACGTGCTGCTCGACGCACTGCCCGCCGTCGTCGCCGACCGGGCGGACGCGCCGCGCAGTTCGGCCGTCGTCTTCGACGTCCACGGACCGGTCGAGTTCCTGCGCACCGTCCGCGTCGACATCCAGGGCCGCGGCACCCTCGAATCGTCCCCGGCCCTGGGCCCCGCCGCGGCCCTCACCCTCGACTGGGAGACGTACGTCCGCCTGGCCTGCGGCCGCGTCTCCCTGGAGGCGGCGAGGGACCGCGTCAAGACGGAGGGCGACCCGGACCTGGCGGAGGCGATCCTGCGGAACTTCACCGTCACCCCTTAGCTGCGGGCAGTCGTGCCGCTGGGGCGGCACGGGTGGGCGCTGGGGGGGGACCTCCCAGGCCGTTCAGGCACCGGGGGAGGCACCCCGCGACGCCGGGCTGCGCACCCACCCCCGCCCGCCCGCACGCCGGATGCCTACACCGGCACGTGCACCGTCTCCACCCTGCTCGCAACCAACCGCTCCCGCTCCCGCAGCGCGGCCCGCTTGCGCAACCGCAGGATCTGCGACAGCCCCACCGCCTGGAGCACGAACACGGAAGAGAAGGCAACCGTGTAGTCGTCCCCCGTCGCGTCCAGCAGCACCCCCACCGCGAACAACGTGGTCATCGACGCCACGAAGCCCCCCATGTTCGTGATCCCGGACGCCGTCCCCTGCCGCTCCGGCGGATTCGCCGGCCGCGCGAAGTCGAAGCCGATCATCGAGGCCGGCCCGCACGCTCCCAGCACCGTGCACAACACCACGAGCAGCCACATCGGCGCGTGCTCGGCCGGGTAGGCCAGCGTCGCCGCCCACAGCGCGGCCGTCGCGCCCACCGTGCCGAGGGCCAGCGGCAGCCGCGCCGCGTGGTGCCGGGCGATGATCTGGCCGTAGACCAGGCCGACGGCCATGTTGGACAGCACGACGAGGGTGAGCAGCGTGCCGGCCGTGGCCCGGGACAGGCCCTGCGCCTCGACCAGGAACGGCATCCCCCACAGCAGCAGGAACACCATCGCCGGGAACTGGGTGGTGAAGTGCACCCAGAGCCCCAGCCGTGTTCCCGGCTCACGCCAGGACAGGGCGATCTGCCGCCGTACGTACGCGGCCCCCTGGTGCGGCAGCGGCTCCGGCTCGTGCCCCTCGGGGTGGTCCTTGAGGAAGAGGAGCAGCAGGACGAAGACGACGACACCCGCCAGCGCGCTGCCCGCGAACGCCGCCGTCCAGCCGATGCCGTGCAGCAGCCGGGCCAGGACGAGGGTGGAGACCAGGTTGCCCGCCATGCCGACCAGACCGGCCAGCTGGGCGACCAACGGCCCGCGCCGGGCCGGGAACCAGCGGGTGCCCAGCCGCAGCACGCTGATGAACGTCATCGCGTCCCCGCAGCCCAGCAGCGCCCGCGAGGCCAGCGCCATGCCGTACGAGGGGGAGAAGGCGAAGCCCAGCTGCCCCGCCGTGAAGAGCACGACGCCGAGGCCCAGCACCTTCTTGGTGCCGAGCCGGTCGACGAGCAGGCCGACGGGTATCTGCATGCCGGCGTAGACCAGCAGCTGGAGGATGGAGAAGGTGGACAGCGCCGAGGCGTTGACGTGGAAGCGGTCGGCGGCGTCGAGGCCGGCGACCCCGAGGGACGTGCGGAAGATGACGGCGACGAAATAGACGGACACGCCGATGCCCCACACGGCGATCGCACGCCGCCCGCCCGGGGGGTCACCGGGCAGGGCCCGGCCGGCCGAGGTGGCCGTACTCATCGGACCTCCCCCCGGGCCAGGTTCGAGAACCAGCCCACGTGCCGGGCCACCACGCCGACGGCCGCGTCCGCGTCCCCGGCGCGCAGCGCGTCGAGGATCTCCCCGTGCTCGGCGAGGGTGTGGGCGATCCGGTCGGGGTGGGAGTGCATGACGGCGACGCCCATGCGCAGTTGGCGGTCGCGGAGCTGGTCGTAGAGGCGGGAGAGGATCTCGTTGCCGCCGCTGCGGACGATCTCGGCGTGGAAGCAGCGGTCGGTGACGGAGGCGGCCGCGAAGTCACCGGCCGCCGCCTGCTCCTTCTGCCGGGCGAGCAGCTCCTCCAGCCGTTCGAGAAGCCCCGGCGGTGCGGGTACGGCCTTCCTGGCCGCGTGCTCCTCGACCAGCAGCCGGGTCTCCACCACGTCCGCGATCTCCTGCGCGGAGACGGGCAGGACCAGGGCGCCCTTCTTGGGGTAGAGCCGGATCAGCCCCTCGACCTCCAGCCGCAGCAGCGCCTCGCGCACCGGGGTGCGGGAGACGCCGACGGCCTCGGCCAGCTCGCCCTCGGTGAGCAGCGTCCCGCCCTCGTAGCGGCGCTCGAGGACGCCCTGTTTGACGTGGGTGTAGACGCGGTCCGCCGCGGGGGGCTGCTTCACTGCCGTGGTCATGCCGACAGGATAGATACAACAGGGACACAAGAGGGATCCGTTCCAGCATCCGGACGCCGACCCGTCCCCCTCACCCCTCGGAGGGAACCCGGCACCTCCCCTCCGCCCCGCCGTGCAACCATCCACCCCCTTCGGGTGTCGCACTGACGCGGCCACAGCTCCACCGACCACAACTCGGCCGCTTTCCAGGTGACTTCACCACAATCGGGGTAATCAACTCAATGAACACCATTTCCGGCAGCCGCCTGCGCAGGGCCCTCGCCGTCGCCCTGACCGGCGGCGCCGTCCTGACCACCGGAGCCCTCGCCACCGCACCCGCACAGGCAGCCGCGGCCGAGCGCGTTCCCGCCCCCGCCGCAGCCGTGCGGGCACCCACCGCGCCCTCGATCGCCGCCAAGGGCGGCTTCGTGATGAACAACGCGACCGGCAAGGCGCTCTACACCAAGGCCGCAGACACCAAGCGTTCCACCGGTTCCACGACCAAGATCATGACCGCCAAGGTCGTGCTCGCCCAGCCGAAGCTGAACCTGGACGCCAAGGTGACGATCCAGATGGCCTACAGCGACTACATCGTGTCGAAGAACGCCTCCTCAGCCCGCCTGATCGTCGGCGACAAGGTGACGGTCCGCCAGCTGCTGTACGGGCTGATGCTGCCCTCCGGCTGCGACGCCGCCTACGCACTGGCCGACAAGTTCGGCTCGGGCAAGACGCGGGCGGCGCGCGTGAAGTCGTTCATCGGCAAGATGAACGCCACCGCCAAGAGCCTCGGCCTGAAGAACACGCACTTCGACTCGTTCGACGGCATCGGCAACGGCAAGAACTACTCCACGCCGCGCGACCTCACGAAACTCGCGAGCAGCGCCATGAAGAACTCGACCTTCCGCACCATCGTCAAGACGAAGAAGTACACGGCGAGGACGACGACCAAGAAGGGCGGCACCCGCACGATGGCGCCCTGGACCAACACCAACACGCTGCTGGGCAGTTACAGCGGCGCGATCGGCGTCAAGACCGGGTCGGGGCCTGAGGCCAAGTACTGCCTGGTCTTCGCCGCGACCCGGAAGGGCAAGACCGTGATCGGCACGGTGCTGGCGTCCTCGTCGTCGACGCAGCGCGCCAAGGACGCCGCGAAGCTCATGGACTACGGATTCAAGAAGTAGACCTGACGCCACACCACCACCGGGGCCCGTCGCCGACGCGACGGGCCCCTCTCGCTGTCCGGCTCCCCAGGCCATGATGACACTTATGGTGATAGTGTCATTAGCACCATGCTGCTGAGTCTGGACAAGACCGACACCCGGCCCCTGCACGAACAGGTCGCCGGCGCCCTCCGGCGCGCCATCGCCGAGGGGGAGTGCGCCCCGGGGGACCGCCTGCCCTCGGCCCGCGACCTCTCCGACGCCCTGGACATCAACGTCAACACCGCGCTGCGCGCCCTGCGCGGCCTGCGGGACGAGGGCCTGCTGGAGTTCCGCCGGGGCCGGGGGGTGACCGTGGCCGAGGGCGCCCGGCCGCACTCCGAGCTGCAGATCCGGGCGCGGGAGCTGCTCGACGAGGCGGCGCGGCTGGGCTACAGCAGGACCGATGTCATCGACATGATCAGGGGGTTGCCATGAGGGACACGACGGCGGCGCGGCGCACGACGGCCGCGGTCTGGACGGGCGGGGTCACGGCGGTGCTCGCCGGGATGCCGCTCCTGGCGCGCGACAGGCTGCCCGACCGGCTGGCGACCCACTGGGGCCTGAGCGGCGAGGCCCCCGACGGCTCGATGCCCCTGTGGGCGGCGTCCCTGGTTCCCGCGCTGATCTGGCTGGTGACGGCGGCCGCGGTCACCGTCCCGCTGATGCGGGCGGGTCCGGCGGCCCGGCCGTGGCCCACCGTGACCCTGCTCCCCATGGGCATCGTCCTCACCGGCGCGCAGGCCGCGGTCGTCCGGGCCAACCTGGACCGCGCGGACTGGCACGAGGCCCGGCAGCCCACCGCCTGGGTCGTCGCGATCCTCGTCGCGGCCGTGCTCTCCGGAGTGGCCGGCTGGCTGCTCGTCACCCGGCTGCGCGCCACCCCGGACGACGCCACGGCGCCCGACGGGGGCGCCCCCGCGCTGGACATCCCGAAGGGCCGGCGCATGGTCTGGTTCTCCCGCACCGCCAACCCCTGGCTCCAACTGCTGGCGGCCGCGATCGGCCTGGTCGCGGTGGGCGCGCTCGTCGCCCTGGTCGGCGGCCTGGCCGAGCCGGGCGGCCTGTGGGCGCTGTTCGCCGGATGCGCCGCCGGTTCCCTCGCCTGCGCCGTCTTCTCCTCGGTCCAGGCCCGCGTCTCGGAACGGGGCCTGGAGGTCTCCTTCGGCCCCCTCGGCTGGCCCGGCCGCCGCTGGGCACCCGGGGACATCGACACGGCGCGGATGGAGGTCCGCCGGCCCTCCCAGGTCGGCGGCTGGGGCTACCGCCTCAGCGGTCTCGGCACCACGGTGATGCTGCGCGCCGGCGAGTGCCTGGTCATCCGCCCCCGCGGCCGCCGCAGCGACTTCGCCGTGAGCATCGACGACGCCGAGCGGGGAGCGGCCCTGCTCAACGCCCTGCGCACGAACCGAACCGGAGGCTGAGCGCAGGGGCCTGGGCCTTGGGCCTGGGCCTTGGGCCTGGCTTTGGGCTTTGGGCCTTGGGCTTTGGGCTTTGGGCCTGCAGGCGCCATACACGCCCGCGTCGGCCGCTGCAGCCCTTTCGGTGATCTTCGCTCGCAGTCGTGAACATCATCGATCTGGCTGGCATATGCCCTCGAAGCCGCCCTACGTTCCGCGACGGAGGTGGTTCAGATGAACGAACCCAGCAAACGACGGAACTCCGGCGCGCGGCACGAGGCGATCGACGCCGGCGACTTCGTGTACGCGGCCACCGGCGCCCGGGTGCGCCGGCTGACGATGCCGGACGGAAGCCACTGGTTTCCGGCGGTGGACGTGTGCAAGGAGTTGGGATACACGACGACCCGAAAGGCGCTCACCGATCACGTCCCGGAGGAGCATCGAGACAATCTCGAGACTGTGACTGGAAGTCACAGTCTCAGCATTCCCGCAGGCAGGACATGGCGACGAGACTTGCAACTCATCGATCTGCAAGGTCTCATCCTCCTCGTCAACGCCTGCACCAAACCGGCCTGCGCCCCCTTCAAGCAGTGGGTCGCCGAAGTCATCGAGACCGTGCAGCGCGAGGGCTCGTACTCGCTGGACGAGGCCGAAGTGCAGCCCGCCGCACCCGGCGCCCCCGTCGCCTACGCCATGCCGGACCAGGTGGCCGACGCGATCGTCCGGCTGGAGGCGCACAACCTCCGGCTGGACGAGCAGCTGGCCGAGGGGCAGCGCACGTCGATCGCTTTGCAGAGGGAGATGCTCTCCACGCAGCAGGCGACCCTCGCCGCCCAACAGGCCACCCTCGCCGTGCAGCAGGCCATGGTGCACGCCCTGGAGCGCATCGCGGACCGGTTCGACACCCTGGTGCTCCACCAAGGGGCGCCCCGCCCGCACCTCGCCCCGGTACCGACCACGGAGTCCGTGCTGGCCGACTGGCGGCAGCGGTTGTCCGTGACGGAGGACGTGTGGACGGTCGCCCTGGTCGTCGCACCCGTGCTCGTCGAGAAGGGTGAGCTGCGGGAGCCGCTGGAGTCGATCGCCGCCCGTACGGGGCTCTCCGTGCGGCGGGTCAACGAGTGCCTGCGGCTGCTGCGCACCCACGCCTGCATCCGCTCGCGGGGCGGGGCCGAGGGCGGGGCCCCGGTGTACGTGCTGCACCAGGGCTGAGACCGGTACGGCAGAAGGGGCGTCGCAACTCCAACTTGCGGCGCCCCTCCGTCATGAACCTACCCGGCTCGTGCCCCTCATGCCCAGCTGATCAACCGCTTCGGCTGCTCCAGAACCGCCGCCACGTCGGCGAGGACCTTGGAGCCCAGCTCGCCGTCGACCAGGCGGTGGTCGAAGCTCAGGGCGAGGGTGGTCACCTGGCGCGGCTTCACCTTGCCCTTGTGGACCCACGGCTGGAGCTTGATCGCGCCGACCGCGAGGATCGCGGACTCGCCGGGGTTGAGAATCGGCGTGCCGGTGTCGACGCCGAAGACGCCGACGTTGGTGATGGTCACCGTGCCGCCCTGCATGGCGGCCGGGGAGGTCTTGCCCTCCCGGGCCGTCGAGACCAGCTCGCCCAGGGAGCCCGCCAGCTGCGGCAGGGTCTGGGCGTGGGCGTCCTTGATGTTCGGGACGATCAGGCCGCGCGGGGTGGCGGCGGCGATGCCCAGGTTGACGTAGTGCTTGACCACGATCTCCTGGGCGGCCTCGTCCCAGGACGCGTTGATGTCCGGGTTGCGCTTGATCGCGACCAGCAGGGCCTTGGCGATCAGGAGCAGCGGGTTCACTCGCAGGCCCGCGTACTCCTTGTCCTGCTTCAGCTCCTCGACCAGCTTCATCGTGCGCGTCACGTCGACCGTCACGAACTCCGTGACGTGCGGCGCCGTGAACGCCGAGCCGACCATCGCCGCCGCCGTCGCCTTGCGCACGCCCTTGACCGGGACACGGGTCTCGCGCGTCGTGTCGTACGACGCCGGTGCCGCCGTCGGGGACGGGGCGGGCGCGACGGCCGCGGGGGCCGCCTGCGGCTCCGGTGCCGCGGACTCGGCCGCCACCGCCGCGTGGACGTCCTCGCGGGTGATGATGCCGTCCGGACCGGACGGGACCACGGTCGCCAGATCGACGCCGAGGTCCTTGGCGAGCTTGCGCACCGGGGGCTTGGCCAGCGGGCGCCCGCCGGTGACCGGCGCGGCCGGGGCCGCCGGTGCGGCAGGGGCGGGAGCAGGGGCGGCCGGTCCGTGGCCGTTCATCTCCGCCTGGATCGCCGCCGACGCCTCCCCGGCGGCGGCCGGGGGCTGGGCGCCCTTGCGGGGGCGGCGCTTGGTCGAGGACGTGGAGACCCCGTACCCGACCAGGACCGGCTGGCGGCCCTCCGGCTTGGGCTCCTCCGCCTCGGCGGCGGCCGGGGTGTCCGCCACCGCCTCCTGCACCGGCTCCGCCGCGGCGGCCGCACCGTCGCCGACGGCCACCGCGATGATCGACGTACCGACGTCGACCGTGGTGCCCTCGGGGAAGTGCAGCTCGCGCACCACCCCGTCGTAGGGGATGGGCAGTTCGACGGCGGCCTTGGCCGTCTCGACCTCGCACACCACCTGGCCGTCGGTGACCGTGTCACCGGGCTGGACGTACCACTTGAGGATCTCGGCCTCGGTGAGCCCCTCGCCCACGTCGGGCATCTTGAACTCACGCACGGAGCTGTCCGTCATCGTCGTCACGCTCCCCTCCTCAGTACGCCAGCGAGCGGTCGACGGCATCCAGCACCCGGTCCAGGTCGGGCAGGTACTCCTCCTCCAGACGCGCCGGCGGGTACGGGGCGTGGTAGCCGCCGACCCTGAGCACCGGGGCCTCCAGGTGGTAGAAGCAGCGCTCCGTGATCCGGGCGGCGATCTCCGCGCCCGAGCCCAGGAACACGGGCGCCTCGTGGACCACGACCAGACGGCGGGTCTTCTCCACCGACGCCTGGACCGTGTCGAAGTCGACCGGCGAGATCGACCGCAGGTCGACGACCTCGAGGGAGCGGCCCTCCTCGGCGGCCGCGTCGGCGACCTCCCGGCAGAGCTTCACCATCGGGCCGTACGCCGCCAGCGTCAGGTCGGTGCCCTCGCGCACCACGCGCGCGGCGTGCAGCGGGCCGGGGATGGCCTCCCGGTCGACCTCGGCCTTGTCCCAGTAGCGGCGCTTCGGCTCGAAGTAGATCACCGGGTCGTCGCTCTGGATGGCCTGCTGCATCATCCAGTACGCGTCCGCCGCGTTGGACGGGCTGACCACCTTCAGGCCCGCCACGTGCGCGAACAGGGCCTCGGGGGACTCGGAGTGGTGCTCGACCGCGCCGATGCCGCCGCCGTAGGGGATGCGGATGACGACCGGCATCTTGACCTTGCCCAGCGAGCGGGCGTGCATCTTGGCCAGCTGCGTGACGATCTGGTCGTAGGCCGGGAAGACGAAGCCGTCGAACTGGATCTCCACCACCGGCCGGTACCCGCGCAGGGCCAGGCCGATCGCGGTGCCGACGATGCCGGACTCGGCGAGCGGGGTGTCGATGACCCGGTCCTCGCCGAAGTCCTTCTGCAGGCCGTCGGTGACCCGGAAGACACCGCCGAGCTTGCCGACGTCCTCGCCCATGATCAGGACCTTGGGGTCCGACTCCAGTGCGCGGCGCAGCGACTCGTTGATCGCCTTGGCCAGCGCCATCTTTTCCGCTGCCATGTCAGACCCCCTCTGCTTCCGCGAACGACGCCTGGTAGGCGGCGAACTGCGCCCGCTCCTCGTCCACGAGCGCGTGCCCGTCCGCGTACACGTTCTCGAAGATGGCGAACCGGTCCGGGTCCGGCATGGCACGGACCACTTCGCGCACTCGTTTGCCCAACGTCTCGCTCTCCGCCTCCAGTTCCGCGAAGAATCCCTCGTCCGCGTGGTGTGCGGACTCCAGGAAGCGGCGCAGGCGCAGGATCGGGTCCTTCGCCTCCCAGGCGGCGCGCTCGTCGTCGTGCCGGTAGCGGGAGGGGTCGTCCGAGGTGGTGTGGGCGCCCATGCGGTACGTGAACGCCTCGATCAGCGCCGGTCCCTCACCGCGCCGCGCCCGGTCCAGGGCCCAGCGGGTGACCGCGAGGGAGGCGAGGACGTCGTTGCCGTCGACGCGGACGCCGGGGAAGCCGAAGCCCTGGGCGCGCTGGTAGAGCGGCACCCGGGTCTGCTTCTCGTTGGACTCGGAGATCGCCCACTGGTTGTTCTGGCAGAAGAACACCACGGGGGCGTTGTAGACGGCGGCGAAGTTGAACGCCTCGCTGACGTCGCCCTGGCTGGAGGCGCCGTCGCCGAAGTACGCGATCACGCCCGAGTCGGCGCCGTCCTTGGCCACGCCCATCGCGTAGCCCGTGGCGTGCAGCGCCTGGGAGCCGATGACGATCGTGTACAGGTGGAAGTTGTTGCCGTTGGGGTCCCAGCCGCCGTTGTTCACGCCGCGGAACATGCCCAGGAGGTTGGTCGGGTCGACGCCGCGGCACCAGGCGACGCCGTGCTCGCGGTAGGTCGGGAAGACGTAGTCGTCCTCGCGGGTGGCCCGGCCGGAGCCGATCTGGGCGGCCTCCTGGCCGAGCAGGGAGGCCCACAGGCCCAGCTCGCCCTGGCGCTGCAGGGCGGTGGCCTCGGCGTCGAAGCGCCGGGTGAGCACCATGTCGCGGTACAGGCCGCGCAGCTCGTCGGGGGTGATGTCGGCGACGTACGAGGCGTACTCGGCGTGAGCGGCGTCCTCGACGCGCTCGCCCTCGGGCGTCAGCAGCTGCACCAGCTCCGGCTCGGAGCCCTTCTTGGCAGCGGTACGGGTGGTGCTGGTGGTGCGAGTGGTGCGCTTGCCGGTGCCGGCCTTGCCGGCGGTCGTACCGGCCGCCTTGGTGCCGGTGGTGCCGGCCGCCTTGCTTCCGGCGCTGCGTCGCGGCTTGCGCGCGGCAGTGCTCTCGGTCACGTGTGCTCCTCCGTCGGTCCGGCCCCCGGGTTCGCCGGAAGCCAGTGCGGCTCACCTGCGGCCCGGCGGACGCACAAGGGTGGGTGCGGCCCGATCGGGAACAGGCGTGACAGGTGCCCCGGCGAGCGCCCTGCGAACAGCACGTTACCCAGTGCTCCACATTTCTGTGAAACCCCTCCTGACCTGCGTTTTTACTCGGATTTCCAAGTAAATCGGCGTAGGACGGAAGTTTTACTGGTCACAGCCTTGCAGGGGGCCGGAACAACGGCACGTTATCCCGGCCACCCCGGGCACGGGAAGAGTCGGTGTGTGACACTGACCGCGTGCGCGAAGACGGAAAAATCCGGGTATTCCTCCTCGACGACCACGAGGTGGTCCGGCGCGGGGTGCACGATCTGCTCGCCGGCGAGGCCGACATCGAGGTGGTGGGCGAGGCCGGCACGGCCGCCGAGGCGCAGGCCCGGGTCACGGCCACCCGTCCGGACGTCGCCGTACTGGACGTACGGCTGCCGGACGGCAGCGGCGTGGAGGTCTGCCGCGACATCCGCTCCCGGGACGAGTCCGTCCGCTGCCTGATGCTGACCTCCTTCGCCGACGACGAGGCCCTCTTCGACGCGATCATGGCGGGCGCCTCCGGCTACGTCCTCAAGGACATCCGCGGCGCGGAGCTGCTCGGCGCCGTGCGGGACGTGGCGGCCGGGAAGTCCCTGCTCGACCCGGTGGCCACCGCGCGCGTGCTGGAACGGCTGCGCGACGGCGGGGCCAAGCCCGACGACCGGCTGGCCCACCTCACCGACCAGGAGCGCCGCATCCTGGAGCTGATCGGCGAGGGACTGACCAACCGCGCGATCGGCGAGCGGCTGCACCTGGCGGAGAAGACGATCAAGAACTACGTGTCGAGCCTGCTGGGCAAGCTCGGCATGCAGCGGCGCTCTCAGGCGGCCGCCTTCGTGGCCCGCCTGGAGGCCGAGAACCGCTGACGGGGCGGGGTCCGCCACCGTTCCTTGCGTGCTTACTCGGGACTTACGTCCCTTCCTGCCGGGGCGGGCGACTCTGTTCCCGCGCCCGCCGCTCCCGCACAGTGAGTCCATGCCCTCCGACGAACAGCTCGCCGTCGGCCTGCTCGGCCGTACCGCCTACGGCCGGGCGGCCACCACCATGCGCGCCCTGCCCTTCCTCGCCCTCGCGCGCCACATCGTGGCCGACGGCCGGGTCCTGCTGCGCATGCCCAGGAGCTGGGGGTACCACCAGGTGTGCGCCGGGAGCGTCGTCGCGTACGGGGCGGACAACCTGACCTCCGCGCGGCCCGGCGAGAGCCTGTGGACCGTGCAGGTCGTGGGGCACTGCGAGGCCCACGTGCCGAGCGCCGCCGAGCTGGAGCGGTTCGGCGCCGCGCCGAGCCGGGTGGACGGCGAGCCGTTCGAGCCCGCCTACCTGCGCGTCGACCCGCAGTTCGGCACGGTGCACTTCACGGACGGGGTCGCGGGGCCCGCGTAGGCGAACGCAACGCGCGCGTGCAGCCCGTCTCCGGGCCGCACGCGCGCGTGGAAGGTGTGAGACGGGTCAGCCCGTGCCGCCCTCGGAACCCCCGGGAGCGCCGGTCGCGCCGCCCGTCGGCTGATCGCCGCCGCCCGTCTGGTCACCGCCGCCCGGCGTCTCACCGCCACCGCCGCCGGGGGTCTCACCGTCACCGCCGCCGGGGGTCTCACCGCCGCCCGACGGCTCGCCGTCACCAGGCGTCTCACCGCCACCGGTCGGGTCGCCGGTCGGGTCTCCCGTCTCGGGCCGCGAAGGCTCGTACGACGGCGTGTACGGCCGGTCCCAGTCCCCGTCGCCGTTGCCGCCCCCGCCCGAGCCCTGCTCGGAGCCCGGGTCGGTGGTCTCCTGGGTCTGCTCGTCGCTGGGCGACGAACTGGGCGTCTCCTCGCTGCTGCTCTGCGACGTGCTCGCCGACGGGCTCTTGTCCGTCTCGGTGCCGCCCTTGCCGCCGTCGCCGTTGTTGAGGGCCAGCGCGACGCCGGCCGCGATGGCGATCACCGCGAGGACGGCCAGTATCCACAGCTTGCCGCGGCCGCTGCCCTTGTTGCCGTGGCCCTCGAAGCCGCCGTCGTCGCCCCCGCCGTAGCCGTTCGGCAGGATCGGCTGGGGGATCTGCTGGGTGCCCGACGCACCGTGGTGGTCGGGGTGCGGCATCACCGTCGTGCCCGCGAGGCTGGCCGCGGGGGTGTGCCGGCCGTCGTGCGCGGCGACCGGGCCGGTGTTCCAGGTGCCGGTGTGGCCGCCCTGCTCGTACAGCATCTGCAGGCCGTACTGGACCAGGCCGCGCATCTCCTCGGCGGTCTGGAAGCGGTCGTCGGGCTCCTTGGCCAGCGAGCGCATCACCAGGCCGTCCAGCTCCGGCGGGGTGGCGTCGGAGACCTCGGACGGTGGCGTCGGAATGTCCTGCACGTGCTGGTAGACCACCGACAGCGGCGTCTCGCCGGTGAACGGCGGGCGCAGCGCGAGGAGTTCGTAGAGGAGGCAGCCGGTCGCGTACAGGTCGGAGCGGTGGTCGACGGCCTTGCCGAGGGCCTGCTCGGGGGAGAGGTACTGGGGAGTGCCCATGACCATGCCGGTCTGGGTCATCGTCGACTGCGCGCCGTGCAGGGCGCGCGCGATGCCGAAGTCCATCACCTTCACCGCGCCCGCGTTGGTGATGATGACGTTGGCGGGCTTGATGTCGCGGTGCACGATGCCGTGCTGGTGGGAGTAGGCGAGCGCCTCGAGGACACCGGAGACGATGATCAGCGCCTGCTCGGGGCCGGGCGCCTCGGCGTTGAGGAGGAGGTCGCGGATGGTGCGGCCCTCGACGATCTCCATCACGATGTACGGCACGGACTGGCCGCCGACGACGTCCTCGCCCGAGTCGTACACGGCCACGATGGCATGGTGGTTGAGGCCTGCCACCGACTGTGCCTCGCGCGTGAAGCGCGCCTTGGAGACCGGGTCCTCGGCGAGGTCCGCGCGCAGCAGCTTGACCGCCACGGTGCGGCCCAGACGGACGTCCTCGGCTGCGAACACCTCGGCCATGCCGCCCCGCCCGAGCCTGCGGGTCAGCCGGTACCGGCCGTCGCCGACCAGGCCGCCGTTGCCCCAGTTCTCCGGCGCGTCAGACATACCGCCGCCAGATGCCTCGGGTTCGGACGGGCCCTGGGCGCGCTGCTGCTGTGCCATCAGTCCTCGCCGTCGTTTCTGCCCGCGGTACGCGCGGTGTTGTTACGGTCTCCGTCGGCCACGCTACAGCCTTCGCGGGGGCCTCCGGTCCGGGATGGGGCGCCGGGACCGGACATGAGACGGACCGGTCATGAAACCCTGGTTCCGTACTCTCGTGCAAATTCCGTGTACCGGCAGTACGCCGGCTGTAACGCTTCCGCGACGCTTCTTTCGCGTACGGTCACGGAACGGGCACCGCGCTTGACGTGTCGGTGCCCTGGGGCAGACTTGGCCGGGAATAGCACTTTCGATCACAAGCGCGCGTGCCGCTGCCACCGGCGCCCGCCGCCAATGGGGGACGCAGAGACATGAGCCAGGACGCCGGACAGGGACGGTACGCGGGGCGGGCACTCGCCGGCGGCCGTTACCAGCTGCGCGACTTGCTCGGCGAGGGCGGCATGGCCTCCGTGCACCTGGCGTACGACTCGGTGCTCGACCGTCAGGTCGCGATCAAGACGCTGCACACCGAGCTCGGCCGCGAACAGGCCTTCCGCGAACGCTTCCGCCGCGAGGCGCAGGCCGTGGCGAAGCTCACGCACACCAATATCGTCTCGGTCTTCGACACCGGCGAGGACGAGCTGAACGGCCTGACGACTCCCTACATCGTCATGGAGTACGTCGAGGGCCGGCCGCTGGGCTCCGTGCTCGACGAGGACGTGCGGCAGCAGGGCGCGATGCCCGCCGACAAGGCGCTGAAGATCACCGCGGACGTGCTGGCCGCGCTGGAGATCAGCCACGAGATGGGCCTGGTCCACCGGGACATCAAGCCGGGCAACGTGATGATGACCAAGCGCGGCGTGGTCAAGGTGATGGACTTCGGCATCGCCCGTGCCATGCAGTCCGGCGTGACCTCGATGACGCAGACCGGCATGGTCGTCGGCACCCCGCAATACCTGTCGCCGGAGCAGGCGCTCGGCCGAGGCGTCGACGCCCGCTCCGACCTGTACTCGGTCGGCATCATGCTGTTCCAACTCGTCACCGGGCGCCTGCCGTTCGACGCCGACTCGCCGCTCGCGATCGCGTACGCGCACGTGCAGGAGGAGCCGGTGGCCCCGTCCACCGTCAACCGCGCCCTGCCCCCGGCGGTGGACGCGCTGGTCGCCCGGGCGCTGAAGAAGAACCCCAACGAACGCTTCCCCAGCGCCGAGGCCATGCGCGACGAGTGCCTGCGGGTGGCGTCCTCCTTCCAGGCGGCCCCGCCGAGCATCGTGCCCGGCGCCCAGACGTCGAACGGCGCGGGTGTCGGCTCCGCGGTCTTCCCGCCGGTCGACCAGAGCACCCCGGCGCCCACGGGCCCCGTGCAGACGCCGTACCAGCCGACGCCGGCCCCCGGCCCCAACCCGTACGGCACCCCGGCCCCGGCGGCGCACTCGCCGGCGTACGGCTATCCGCAGCAGGGCGGCTACCAGACGCCCGCCCCCTCGCCGTACGGGCAGCAGCAGGGCGCGTCCACGCCGCCGCCGTACAACCTGACGCCGTCCACCGCGGGCTCCGGCTCCTCCGGCGGGGGCAAGGGCAACAAGCCGGTGATCATCGGCTCGGTCGTGGTCGCCCTGGTGGCCGTCGGCGGGCTGATCGCCGCGCTGCTGATGAACGGCGGCGGGGACGAGGACCCGGAGGCGGGCGGCGGCGGATCGGCGAGCGTGTCCGCGGCGCCGACGAAGGCGGCGGGCTACCGCGGGCCGGACAAGACGAAGACGATCGAAGCGGACGAGTGCACCGAGCCGGAGGAGTCGTACAACGACCCGGACAAGATCAAGGTGCCGGACTTCACGTTCAAGTACATCGGCTCGGTCAAGGAGTGCTTCAACGCCGCGGGCTGGCAGATGAAGGTCGTCGAGGTCGACGAGAACACGTACGGCGAGGGCTCGGTCCGGGACCAGTTCCCCGTCGCCGGCACGGACGTCGACCCGGAGAACATGCCGACGATCCAGCTCAAGGTGTCGACGGGCAACCCGGCCGGCGAGTGAGCCCCGAGCCCGTGACGGGCGGCTGACGAGACATGGGGAAGGGCCCGGCGGCGAGTGCCGCGGGGCCCTTCCCGATGTTCGTCGGACGCCGTTTCTACAGGTAGGGGCCGCCGGATCGGCCGCCCGGGTGCGGGGTCTCCTCGCCCTCGGGGGCGACGCCGGGCGGAAGCGCGCGGCGCATCTGCTCCAGCTGGGCCCGCGCGGCCATCTGCTGGGCGAACAGCGTGGTCTGGATGCCGTGGAAGAGACCCTCCAGCCAGCCGACCAACTGTGCCTGGGCGATCCGCAGTTCCGCGTCGGTGGGGGTGCCGTCGTCCGTGAAGGGCAGGGAGAGCCGCTCCAGCTCCTCCACCAGCTCGGGGGCCAGGCCGTCCTCCAGCTCCTTCACCGAGCTGGCGTGGATCTCCTTGAGCCGGACCCGGCTCGCCTCGTCCAGGGGCGCGACCCGCACCTCTTCGAGCAGCTGCTTGATCATGCTGCCGATCCGCATGACCTTGGCAGGCTGTTCCACCTGCTCGGTCACCGGGATCTCGCGGGATTCGTCGTCCCCGCCGCCGCTGAGCGCCATTCCGTCCTGGCCGACGACCAGGATCTGGGGGTTCTCCGGCGACCTGTCGTTCCTCGGCATTTCCATGCCGCCATTGTCTCTCACCCGTGCCCCGCGAACGGGTGCTGCCCCGGGGAAACCGGCCTCCACGCGTTCGGCGGCGCCCGGAATGCCGGTATCGCCGACCGGTGTGAGGCTAGTTCCGTCGTTTTCCACGACTTCCACGACGCTATCCACGACGGGTGACACCGGGAGGGGGTCACGGACGTGACTCCATGGCTGCGGACATTGCGGACGACGGGGCTGGTGGGCGCCGCCCTGGGGGTCGGCGCGGTGGTGTCCCCGTACGGCACGGCCCCGGCCCGCGCCACGGCCGAGACCCTCGCGACGGCGCCGGCCCGGCCGATCACCACGGTCGTGGCGAAACCGGCCGCCGCGTTGGCGGGGCCGCCGGCCCCGGCGGTGGCCCCGTCCCCCGGGTCCTCCTCGCCGGAGCGCGGTTCGGAGCCGGGTGTGGACGCCGGTCCGGACGGCTCCGCCACCCACGACGGGCGGGGCGGTCACGAACGTCCCCGGCGCCCCGCCGGCCCCGACCGCCCGGAGCAGCGCCCGGACCCGCCGTCCGCCTCCCGGCCCGCCCCGGACCCCGGCCCCTCGGACGGTGCGGGGCGCGGTTCCGCCAAGCCCTCCCCCTCTTCCCCCGCCTCGTCGGCGTCCCGCGCCACGGCGGACCCCGGGCCCTCCCGGGCCGGGGGCGTGCCGGGCGAGGGACGGCAGCGGCCCGGCCGCGCCGAGGAGCGCGAGCCGGAACACGACGGTACGGACGGAAGCACCGGCCGGCACCGGGACGGCGACCGCGGCGACGACGTCCCCGAGGAACCGGCCACCGCCGCCACCGCCGTCCCGCCCGGACAGACCGCGGCCGCCCCCGCCCCCTCGGTCTCCCCGTCCCGGTCCGGGGCGCGGACCGGTGTGGCAGCCCAGGGGGCCGCCGAGCCGGTCCTGCGAGTCCTCCCGCTGGGCACCGGGCTGGTCCTCATCGGCCTCGGCCTGGCCCTGGGCCTCGTGGGACTGCGCCTGCGCCGGGGGTAGGGACCCGCCGCGCACCGACCGTGCCGGCCGGGTCCGCCGCCTGCGAGCCCCGTCCCCGAGCCGTCTACGCGGTGACCAGCAGCACCTTGCCGATGTGCCCGCTCTCCTCCACCACCCGGTGACCCTCCGCGGCCTCGCTCATCGGCATCTCGCGGTCGACGACCGGACGGACGTGGCCCCCGGAGAACAGCGGCCAGACGTGCTCCCGTACGGCCGCCACGATGGCCGCCTTCTCCTCCAGGGGGCGGGCCCGCAGCGAGGTGGCGCTGACGGCGGCGCGCTTGGCGAGGAGCGTGCCGATGTCCAGCTCGCCCTTCCGTCCGCCCTGCATGCCGATGATCGCGAGCCGGCCGTTCACGGCCAGGGCCCGGACGTTGCGGTCGAGGTACTTCGCGCCCATGTTGTCGAGGATGACGTCGGCGCCCGCGCCGCCCGTCGCATCCTTGATCTCGGCGACGAAGTCCTGCTCCCGGTAGTTGATCAGGACGTCCGCGCCCAGCTCGGCACAGCGCTCCAGCTTCTCCTTGGTGCCCGCGGTCACCGCGACCTTCGCGCCGACGGCCTTGGCCAGCTGGATCGCCATCGTGCCGATGCCGCTGGAGCCGCCGTGCACGAGCAGCGTCTCGCCGGGCCGCAGGTGGGCGACCATGAAGACGTTCGACCAGACCGTGCAGACCACCTCGGGCAGCGCCGCCGCCCACTTCAGGTCGACGCCCTGCGGCACCGGCAGCAGCTGTCCGGCCGGGACGACGACCTTCTCCGCGTAGCCGCCGCCCGCGAGCAGCGCGCACACCTCGTCGCCGACGGCCCAGCCGGACACCCCCGGGCCGAGCGCGGCGACCCGGCCGGAGCACTCCAGGCCGGGGTGGGGGGAGGCGCCGGGCGGGGGGTCGTAGAAGCCCTGGCGCTGCATGATGTCGGCGCGGTTGACGGCGCTGGCCGTCACCTCGACCAGGACCTCGCCCTCGCCGGGCTGCGGATCGGGGACCTCGGCCCACACCAGCGCCTCGGGGCCTCCGGGTTCGGAAATCGTGATCGCATGCATGAGGGCGACGCTACTCCCCCGCGGCCCCGTCTCCCCCTGCCGGAAAATCCCCGTGCGTCGCCGATGAGTTTGCGCGACGGTAAAGGTCTCCCCATGCGTAGCCCAAGAACGCGTACGCCGAGAACGCGGAAGGACCCACAGCATGAGCACGCACACGTCCGGACTCGCCATCGAGACCGCGGGCCTGGTGAAGACGTTCGGTGAGACCCGGGCCGTGGACGGGGTGGACCTCGCGGTGCCCGCCGGCACGGTCTACGGCGTTCTCGGCCCGAACGGCGCGGGCAAGACCACCACGGTGAAGATGCTCGCCACCCTCCTGCGGCCGGACGAGGGCCACGCCCGCGTCTTCGGTCACGACGTCGTGCACGAGGCGGACGAGGTGCGCGGCCGGGTGAGCCTGACCGGGCAGTACGCCTCCGTGGACGAGGACCTCACCGGCACCGAGAACCTGGTGCTCCTGGGCCGGCTGCTCGGGCACGGCAAGGCGGCCGCGCGGGAGCGGGGCGACCAGCTGCTGGCGGCCTTCGGGCTGACGGAGGCCGCGGCGAAGCAGGTCAAGCACTACTCCGGCGGTATGCGGCGGCGCATCGACATCGCCGCCTCCATCCTCAACACCCCCGACCTGCTCTTCCTCGACGAGCCCACCACCGGGCTCGACCCACGCAGCCGCAACCAGGTGTGGGACATCGTGCGCGCGGTCGTCGCCCAGGGCACGACCGTGCTGCTGACCACGCAGTACCTGGACGAGGCCGACCAGCTGGCGTCCCGGATCGCCGTCATCGACAAGGGGCGGGTGATCGCCGAGGGCACCAAGGGCGAGCTGAAGGCGTCCGTCGGCGCCGGCTCCGTCCATCTGCGGCTGCGGGACGCGGAGGAACGGCCCGAGGCCGAGCGGGTGCTGCGGAACCTGCTGGTCGCCGAGGTGCAGCTGGAGCCCGACCCGGTGGCGCTGACCGCGCGGCTCGGCACGGCGGCCGGTGACACCGCCGCCGACCAGGCCGCCAAGGCACTCGGTGAGCTGGCCCGGGCCGGCATCACCGTCGACAGCTTCTCCCTCGGACAGCCCAGCCTCGACGAGGTGTTCCTGGCGCTGACCGGGCACGACACCGGCCAGAGCACCCCTCCCGGCTCCGGCACCGACGCGAAGGACGAGGTGGCGGCATGAGCACGGCCACGGGCACTGAGAACAAGGAACTGTCCCCGGTCAGCACCGAGTCGCTGGCGGCCCTGCTGGTCACCCGGGAGCGGCCGCCGCGGCCCAGCGCCCTGTCCACGTCACTGACGTTCGGATGGCGCGCGATCCTCAAGATCAAGCACGTGCCGGAGCAGCTCTTCGACGTCACCGCCTTCCCGATCATGAACCTGTTGATGTTCACGTACCTCTTCGGCGGTGCGCTGGCGGGTTCGCCCGGTGAGTACATCCAGTTCGTGCTGCCGGGCATCCTCGTGATGTCGGTCGTGATGATCACGATGTACACCGGCGTCTCGGTGAACATCGACATCGAGAAGGGCGTCTTCGACCGCATCCGCTCGCTGCCGATCTGGCGGCCCTCGGCGATGGTCGGCTATCTCCTCGGCGACGCGCTGCGCTACACCATCGCGTCCGTCGTCATGCTGTGCGTCGGGCTGCTGCTCGGCTACCGGCCCGACGGCGGGTTCGTGGGCGTGGTCGCCGGGATCGCGCTGCTGCTGCTCTTCTCGTTCGCCTTCTCGTGGATCTGGACGATGTTCGGGCTGATGCTGCGCACCGAGAAGTCGGTGATGAGCGTCAGCATGATGGTGATCTTCCCGCTCACCTTCCTGTCCAACGTCTTCGTCGACCCGAAGACCATGCCGGGCTGGCTGCAGGCCTTCGTCAACAACAGCCCGATCACCCACCTGGCGTCCGCGGTGCGCGGCCTGATGGCGGGCGACTGGCCCGGCGTCGAGATCGCCTGGACGCTGGGCTGGGCGGGCCTGTTCCTGCTGGTCTTCGGCCCGGTCACGATGCGGCTCTACAACCGCAAGTAGCCCCTCCCGGGCCACGGCCCACGACCGGACCACGACCCGCAGCCGGACCACGACCCGCACAAACCGGACCCCGACCCCGCGACCGGCCCGCGAGCAGCGGCTCAGTCGCGGGGGAGCGGGCGGGCGTCGGGCGTCACATGGGTGGCCGGCGTCGCCCGTACGATCGTGATCAGGCGGTCCGTCAGCTCCAGCCCGCCGACGGCCGGGTCGTCGTACCCCAGGACCCGGTGGCCGCGGATCACGCTCACCACCAGGTCGTCCACCTCCCGGGGGTTCTTCCCCGCCTCGGCCTTTATGACGGGCCGCTCGATGAGGTCGAGTCCGCTGCCCTGGCTGATGAGGTCCTCCATGACCATGCCGGCGGCGGGGCTGAGCACGGAGAGCCCGAGCAGCCGCCCGGCGGCACTGGCACTGGTGATCACGGCGTCGGCTCCGGACTGCTTCAGCAGCGGCGCGTTCTCCTCCTCGCGGACCGCGACCACGATCTTCGCCCCGCGGTTGAGCTGCCGCGCGGTCAGCGTGACCAGCACGGCCGTGTCGTCGCGCTGGGTGGCGATGATGATCTGCTTCGCCCGGTACACCTCGGCCCGGTTGAGCACGTCGCTGCGGGTGGCGTCGCCGACCACGCCCGCGTAGCCGTGGGCCGTCGCGGCCTCGATGGCCTTTCCGCTGGGGTCGACCACGACCACCTGGTCCTTGCGCAGCCCGGTCGCGCAGACGGTCTGGATCGCCGACCGCCCCTTGGTACCGAAGCCGACGACGACGGTGTGATCGCGCAAGGCGGACCTCCAGCGGTTCAGGCGCCACTCCTCCCGAGTGCGCTCGGTGAGGGCTTCCAGCGTGGTGCCGACCAGGATGATCAGGAACAGCACGCGCAGGGGCGTGATGACGAAGATGTTGGTCAGCCGGGCGGCGTCGCTGACCGGTGTGATGTCGCCGTACCCCGTGGTGGAGAGGGTGACGGTGGCGTAGTAGAAGGAGTCGAGGAGGTCGACGGAACCGTCCGAGTTGTCGGTGTAGCCGTCGTGGTCCGCGTACACGATGACGGCCGTCACCACGAGGACCACCAGGGCTACGGACAACCGCTTGGCGACCTGGCGGAACGGGTGCTCCACCAGTTTCCTGGGGAGTTTCACCTTGTGGGTCACCAGGTGTTCGTCCGCCTGGCGGGCGATCGCGTCCTGGCCCGGAAGTTTCACGTGAAACACACCCCGATTCCGCCGGTCGCCCAGGGCAGGTCGAGCAGCTCCGCCTCCTGGCCCGCTCGCGCGCCGCCCGGCGGTACGGCGGCCAGCGCGTCGGCGGCCGCGATGCCGCGCAGCATCGCCGGGCCGTTGTAGTGCAGCGGTACGGCGCCCTCCCCGCGCAGCACGACCGGCACGAGCCGGGTGTCGTACGGGTGGCCGTGCACCGCGTCCCGCAGCGGCAGCGTGTACGGCTCGGGCGCCGGGCGGGCGGCGAGTGTGCGCAGCAGCGGCTCGGCGAGGGTGAGCAGTCCGGAGACGGCGGCCAGGGGATTGCCCGGCAGTCCGACGAGGTGCTGGTCGTCCTTGAGGCGGGCCAGCAGCATGGGGTGGCCGGGGCGCACCTTGACGCCGTCCACGAGGAGTTCGGCGCCGATGCGGCGCAGGGTCGGACGGACGTGGTCGACGGGGCCCGCGGCGGTGCCGCCGGTGGTGACGATCAGGTCGGCGTCGGAGGTCGTGACGGCGCGGTGCACGGCCTTGGCGTCGTCGCCGATCCGGCGGACGGAGCCGACCTCCGCGCCCAGCGCCCGCAGCCAGGGCGGCAGCATCGGGCCGAGCGCGTCCCGGATGAGGCCGTCGTGCGGGAGGCCCTCGGTGAGCAGCTCGTCGCCGAGGACGAGGACGTCGACGCGGGGGCGGGGGACCGCCGTGAGCGTGTCGTATCCGGCGGCCGCCGCGAGCCCCAGGACCGCCGGGGTCGCGAGGGTGCCGACCGGCAGCAGCTGGTCGCCGCTGCGGCACTCCTGACCGCGCGGGCGGATGTCCTGGCCGTGGACGACGTCGCGGGTGGGGTGCAGGCGGCCGCGTTCGTCGGTGCGGCCGTGCTCGGTGCGCAGGACGGCGGTGGTGTCCGGGGGGATCCGTGCACCGGTGGCGATGCGGACGGCCTCGCCGTCGGTCAGGGGCCCGGGTTCCGCGTGTCCGGCCAGGACGCCCTCGTCGCGCACCGTCCAGGGGCCCGGCCCCGCGACGGCCCAGCCGTCCATCGCGGAGGTGTCGAAGGACGGCAGGTCGGTGAGGGCGGCCAGAGGGGCGGCCAGGGTGAGGCCGAGGGCCGCGTCGAGGGGCACGGAGACCGGGGTGCGGCGGGCGGCACGGGCGGCCACGCGGGCGGCACGCTCGGCGGTCGCCCGGGCCTCGGGCCAGGAGGTCGCGCGGTGGTGGGAGTCCGCCGGGTGGTGCGGGGCGGGCGCGCCGTGACCGCCGGGCCCGGGGCGGGCGGGGCCGGGGTTGTCCCTCACGAGGGCGAGCGCCTCCTCGACGTCGAGGTCCTCGGTCTCCGCGTCGGCCCGCGTGCCGGGGGAGGTCATCAGGCGTCCGGGCGGGTGTCGGGGGTGGCGTCCGGGGCCGCGTCGGGCTTCCCCTGCGCCGGGGCCGGCCCGGCGGCGGTCTCCTCCGCCCAGCGCACGGCGAGGGCCGCGGCCTTGCGGGCGGCCTCGGCGACGGCCTCGGGGCCTCCCTGCGCCCGCCCGGCCGCGTAGCCGACGAGGAAGGTGGTCAGCGGGGCCGCCGGCCTGGCCACCCCGTGGGCGGCGTCGCGTGCGAGGTCGAGCAGGACCTTGGTGTCGACGTCCAGGTCGATGCCCAACTCGTCCTTGGCTGCGGAAATCCATTCATCCAACACGTGACCATGCTCCCTGATGCGTGCCCTTGCGGTGGCGATGTCGTCCCAGGTGTCGCAGTCGAAGGAGGCGACGGCGTCCGGGAGGCGGATGAGGCGCAGAGCGCCGGTCAGGCGGCGCAGCGGCAGCCCGGTCAGATCTGCCGCGTCTGCCGCTCGTGTGCCCCGGTCGGCACGGTCGTCCCGTGCGAGCGCGGCCAGTTCGCGGCGGAGCGCGGACGCGCGGTAGGCGGCGACGAGGGGCTGGTCGCGGCCGTCGGCGTCGGTGAGCAGCACCCCGTCGGCGTCGGCCGCGGCGAGGGCCGACAGCAGCCGCCCGACGGTCGGCCCGGCGAGGAACGGCAGGTCGGCGGAGACCACGAGGACGTGCTCCGCCGCGGTGTGCCGCAGTCCGGCGGCGAGGGCGGCGAGCGGCCCGCCGCCGGGCGGGTCCTCGCGCGCCCAGGTCACGGGGCGCGCGGTGGGCCGGGGTTCGGCGACGACGACGGTGGCCCGGGCCCCGGCGCAGGCGGCGAGCACCCGGTCGAGCAGCGCGCGGCCACCCACCCGCAGGCCGGGTTTGTCCGCGCCGCCGAGCCGCCGGGCGGCCCCGCCGGCGAGCACGACGGCGTCGTACCCGGCGGGGCCGGGACCCGGGGCGGAGTCCTGGCCCGGACCGGCGTCGGAATCCGGCGCGGGGTCGCTGCCGGCGCGTTGGTCGCCGACGGGCTCGTACGCGGTCACCCCACGAGTATGGGCCCCTGTGCGATCACAGGGAACGCAGGGGAGCCCACGCGATCGGAGGGTGCGCGGGCGCCCCGTCGCCCACGGGTGTCACCCGGTGGTGCCGAGGAAGCACCACCGGTCCGTCACAGGGTCCGCAGCAGCACCGCCGGCTGTTCCACGCAGTCCGCCACGTACCGCAGGAAACCGCCCGCCGTGCCGCCGTCGCACACCCGGTGGTCGAAGGTGAGCGAGAGCTGCACGACCTGACGCACCGCCAACTCGCCGTCGTGCACCCACGGCTTGGGGACGATGCGGCCGACGCCGAGCATGGCCGCCTCGGGGTGGTTGATGATCGG
Source organism: Streptomyces sp. CCM_MD2014 (assembly GCF_000772045.1). Classification (GTDB taxonomy): domain Bacteria; phylum Actinomycetota; class Actinomycetes; order Streptomycetales; family Streptomycetaceae; genus Streptomyces; species Streptomyces salinarius. Next base: position 4,291,775 of record NZ_CP009754.1, read on the forward strand.
CGTGGAACCGTCGACGCCGAACACGCCGTAGTTGTTCAGCGTGAAGGTGCCGCCGGTCAGCTCCCCCGGGGTCAGCCGGCCGGCGCGGGCCGCGTCGGTCAGCCGGGCGAACTCCGCGGTGAGCGACTCGGCGTCCCGCGCGTGCGCGTCCCGGACGACCGGCACGACGAGACCGCGGTCCGTCTGGGCGGCGAAGCCGAGGTGCACCCCCTGGAGCCGGACGATCTCCCGGGCCTCGGTGTCGACCGTCGAGTTCAGCTCCGGGAAGCGGGCCAGGGCGGCCGTGCAGATCCGGGCCAGCAGGGCGACCAGGGAGATCTTCGGCCCGCCGGACGCGTTCATCGCGGCGCGCGCCCGCATCAGCTCGGTCGCGTCGGCGTCCACCCAGCAGGTCGCGTCCGGGATCTCGCGCCGGCTGCGGGAGAGCTTGTCGGCGACGGCGCCGCGCACGCCCTTGAGGGGGACGCGGGTGCCGTCGGAGGGCGAGGCGGCGGAGGGGGCCACGGCGCCGGCCGGCGCCCCGCCGGTCCCGGCCTCCCGATCCGCCGTACGGCCGCCCTGAGCGGCGGCGGCCCGCAGCGCGTACTCGACGTCCGCCCGCAGGATCAGCCCGTCCGGGCCGGAGCCCGTCAGCTCGCGCAGGTCCAGGTCGTGCTGCCGGGCCAGCCTGCGCACCAACGGGGAGATGACCGGGACCGGACCGTCCACCGGCTCGGCCGTGCCGACCGCGCCGCCCGCCGGTTCCACCGCGCGCACGCGGCCGTTCGCCCGGCCGGACGCTCCGGTCGCGGCCGGCCGGCCGGGCCGCACCCTGCGCCGCCGCGCGGGCGCCTCGGAGGTGCCGTAGCCGACCAGGACGTTGCCGGAGCCCTCCGCCTTCGGCTCGGCGGCGGGCGGATCGGCGGCCGGCGCCGGTGCGGCACCGGCTCCGTGCTCCCGCGCCGGGCCGTCGGCAGCCGCCTCGCCCTCGCCCACCGCCACGGCCACCAGCGGCGCCCCGACGGGCAGCTCCGTGCCCTCCTCGCCGAAGCGGGCGGTGACCACACCGCCGTAGGGGCAGGGCACCTCGACCATCGCCTTGGCCGTCTCGACCTCGACGACCGGCTGGTCGACGGCGACCACGTCGCCGACCTCGACCAGCCAGCGCACGATCTCCGCCTCGGTGAGCCCCTCACCGAGGTCGGGGAGCCGGAACTCCAGGCTGCGACCCTCAGAAGCGTGTGCCATCAGCTTTCGGCCTCCCACTGCAGGCGCCCCACGGCGTCCAGGATGCGGTCCACACCGGGCAGGTGGTGACGCTCCAGCATCGGCGGAGGATACGGGATGTCGAATCCGGCCACCCGCAGCACCGGCGCCTCCAGGTGGTGGAAGCAGCGCTCCGTGACCCGGGCCGCGATCTCCCCGCCCGGGCCCCCGAAGGAGCCCGACTCGTGGACGACCACCGCGCGTCCCGTCCGCCGCACCGAGGCGCACACCGTCTCGTCGTCGAACGGCACCAGGGAGCGCAGATCGACGACTTCGAGGTCCCAGCCCTCGGCCCGGGCCGCCTCCGCCGCCTCCATGCAGACGGCCAGCGACGGTCCGTACGTGATGAGCGTGGCGCTCCGGCCCGAGCGCCGCACCACCGCGCGGCCCACCGGTTCAACGGGTGCGGGCTCCTCGGGGTTCCAGGTGTCCTTCGACCAGTACAGACGCTTGGGTTCGAGGAAGACCACCGGGTCGTCGGAGGCGATCGACGCGCGCAGCAGCCCGTAGGCGTCGGCGACGGTCGCGGGCGTGACGACATGGAGCCCCGGAGTCGCCATGTAGTACGCCTCGGACGAGTCGCTGTGGTGTTCGACGCCGCCGATCCCGCCGCCGTAGGGGATGCGGATGGTCAGCGGCAGGGGCATCTTCCCGCGCGTGCGGTTGCGCATCTTGGTGACATGGCTGACGACCTGCTCGAACGCCGGGTAGGCGAAGGCGTCGAACTGCATCTCGACGACCGGGCGCAGCCCGTACATCGCCATGCCGACGGCGGTGCCGAGGATGCCCGCCTCGGCGAGCGGGGTGTCCGTGCAGCGGTCCTCGCCGAACTCCGCGGCGAGTCCGTCGGTGACCCGGAAGACGCCGCCGAGCGTGCCCACGTCCTCGCCGAGGACGTGCACGCCCGGGTCGGCGGCCATGGCGTCGCGCAGCGCGCGCGTGAGGGCCTGCGCCATGGTGGCCGGCTTGACGGCGACGGTGGTCATCGGTGTCCCCCTTCGGGCGCGGCGGTCGCGGCCCCGGTCTCCGCCTCCGCCGCCAGCTCCGCACGCAGTTGGTCCCGCTGCTCGCGCAACTGCGGCGTGGGCTCGGCGTAGACGTGGTCGAACAGGTCCAGCGGGTCCAGTTCCGGGTCCCGGTTCATCCGGGCGCGCAGGTCCGCGGCCATGGTCTCGGCGTCCTCGCGGGCGGCGCGGATGGCTTCCTCGTCGAGCAGGCCGCGCTCGGTCAGCTCCCGCTCCAGCAGCTCGACCGGGTCGTGCCGGCGCCAGGTCTCCACCTCGGCGTCGCCCCGGTAGCGCGTGGCGTCGTCGGCGTTGGTGTGCGCGTCGACGCGGTACGTCACCGCCTCCACCAGCGTGGGGCCGCCGCCCGCCCGCGCGCGGCGTACGGCGTCGGACAGGACCTCGTGCACCGCGGCGGCGTCGTTGCCGTCGACCAGGCGGCCGGGCATCCCGTAGCCGACGGCCTTGTGGGCCAGCGACGGAGCCGCGGTCTGCTTGTCGAGCGGGACGGAGATCGCGAAGCCGTTGTTCTGCACCAGGAAGACGACCGGGGCCTGCCAGACGGCGGCGAAGTTCAGCGCCTCGTGGAAGTCGCCCTCGCTGGTGCCGCCGTCGCCGACCATGGCCAGCGCGACCACGTCGTCGCCCTTGAGGCGGGCGGCGTGGGCGAGGCCCACGGCGTGCGGCAGCTGGGTGGCCAGCGGCGTGGACAGCGGGGCGACCCGGTGCTCGTAGGGGTCGTAGCCGGTGTGCCAGTCGCCGCGCAGCAGGGTGAGCGCCTCGACGGGGTCGACACCGCGCGAGACGACCGCGAGGGTGTCGCGGTAGCTGGGGAAGAGCCAGTCCCGCTCCTCGAGGACCAGCGCGGCGGCGATCTCGCACGCCTCCTGGCCGGTGCTGGAGGGGTAGACGGCCAGCCGGCCCTGCTTGGTCAACGCCGTGGCCTGCGCGTTGTAGCGGCGGCCGCGCACCAGCCGGGCGTACAGCGTGCGCAGCAGCTCGGTGTCGGCGCGGTCCGCGGCCTTCGTGCCGAGGACGCGGTGGGGCTCGGCGTCCGGCAGCAGCGGCGCGGGGTCGGTACGGGGCTGCCAGGCGGGCGGCGGTGTGGGCCGGTACGCGCCCCGCTGCTCCATGACCGTCATGACGGCACCTCCTCGTGGGAGACGGCTCCGGGCTCGCCACGGGTGTGACGGGCCTCACCTACCGATTGTTCGGTCGTCGGCACATTTTGGCTACAGGCGGCCCCAGGCTGTGGACAAACGGTTCTCCACAGCCTGTGATGGACGCAGTACGTCCACCAGGGGAAGGCGGGGGCACGTGGCATCTGAACAAATGGCCGATCGCCCCGGGGAGGGCGGCGACCCGGACGAGCCCGGCACCCCGCCGCCCCCGCGCCCGCTGGACGCCATCGACCAGGACATCCTGCGCATGCTCCAGGCGGACGGCCGCGCCTCCATACGGTCGGTCGCGGAGCGGGTGCACGTCTCGCGGGCCAACGCCTACGCGCGCATCAACCGGCTCGTCGAGGACGGCGTCATCCGCGGTTTCGGCGCCCGCGTCGACCACGAACGCGCGGGCCACGGCACCTCGGCGTACATCACCCTGAAGATCGTCCAGAACTCCTGGCGCACGGTCCGCGCCGAGCTGCGGAAGCTGCCCGGGGCCTCGCACATCGCGCTGGTGGGCGGCGACTTCGACGTACTGCTGCTGGTGCACACCCCGGACAACCGGGCCCTGCGCGAGCTGGTGCTCAGCCGTCTCCAGGCCATCCCGGAGGTGCTCAGCACCCGCACGCTGCTGGTCTTCGAGACCGAGGACCTCGAGCCGCAGGGCTGAGGGCCCCACTCCTCCGGTGCCGCTCAGGACGCCTTGCGCAGCCCGCCGAAGACCAGCCGCGCCACCGCGTCGACCACTTCGCTCTCCCCGGCGCCGCCCGCGCCGCCCCGGCCGTCCGGGCCCTCCGGGCGGTACCACTCGACGATCGAGTTGATCATGCCGAAGACCAGGCGCGTCGCGAGCCGCACCTCCACGTCCGCGCGCACGTCCCCCTCGGCCGCCGCAGCCTTCAGCAGGGCGGCGACCCGGTGGTCGAACTCGCGACGCCGCTCCAGGGCCCACCGCTCGGTGTCGGTGTTGCCGCGCACCCGCAGCAGCAGCGTCACGTAGGGCAGCTCCGCCATGAGCACCTCGACCATGCGCCGCACCACGTACTCGAGGCGCTCTGCGGCGGTCCCCACGCGCGCGTGCTCCTCGTCGAGGATGCCGAAGAGCTCGTCCAGGGCCCGGCTCACGGCCCGGCGCAGCAGCTCCTCCTTGCCGCTGACGTGGTGGTATATCGACGACTTGGAGATCCCGGCCGCCTTGGACAGGTGCTCCATGGAGGTGCCGTCGTAACCGCGCTCGATGAAGACCTGCACGGCGACGGACAGCAGCGTCTCCGGCGTGTACGTGTCGCGTCTGGCGGTGGTCATGAGGGGGTGCCCTCCCCGGCGTCGGAGACGTGCGCATGACGGTGGAGCGCGAGGGACGGCGCGTGGCGCCCGGACGGATCGAGCCGGCGCAACTCGCCGAGCAGCTCGTACACCCACCTCAGGCCCAGCCGGCGGCCCCATTCGACGGGACCGAGCGGGTAGTTCACGCCGAGGCGCATGGCGGTGTCGACGTCGGCCGCCGAGGCCACGCCGCGGTCGACCGCGTCGTACGCCAGGTCGACGATCCGCGCGACCGTGCGCGCCACGATCATGCCGGGCACGTCGCCGACGACGCTGACCTTCTTGCCGAGCGCCTGGAAGAGGCCGGTGGCCTCGGCGAGGGCCCGGGGCGGGGTGGTCCCGGCGGGGGCGAGGGCGATCCGGCCGGCCCGCCGGTAGTCGAGGGCGAGGTCGAAGTGGACGACGCCGCCGAGCCCGGCCGAGGTCCTTCCGTCGGTGAGGCGGAGCCGGCCGCCGCCGGGCAGCACGAGCGACCCGGCGCCCGCCCCGCTCTCCTCGCGGACCTCGATGCCCGCCTCCCGGATCAGCCCGACCAGGCCGGCCGCCGGTCCCAGACCGCCCTCGACGACGACGTACGCGGGCGGGCCGGCCGGTTCGGCGGTGTGCGGCTCGGGGCGCTCGGCGCCGTCCCGGTAGTCGTACCAGCCCTGCCCGCTCTTGCGGCCGAGCCGGCCGGACTCGACCAGGCGGCGCTGGGCCAGCGAGGGGGTGAAGCGCGCGTCCTGGAAGAACGACTGCCACACGGAATGCGTGACGGACTCGTTGACGTCCTGCCCGATGAGGTCGGTCAGCTCGAAGGCGCCCATCCTGAAGCCGCCGGACTCGCGCAGCACGGCGTCGATGGTGGCCGGGTCCGCGGCCCGCTCCTCGTGGAGCGCGAAGGCCTCGGCGTAGAAGGGCCGGGCGATGCGGTTGACGACGAAGCCGGGGGTGTCGGCGCAGGCGACCGGGGTCTTGCCCCAGGCGCGGGCCGTGTCGTACGCGCGCGTGGCCGACGCGGCGTCGGTGGCGGCCCCGGCGACCACCTCCACCAGCGGCAGCAGCGGCGCCGGGTTGAAGAAGTGCAGGCCGACGAAGCGCCCGGGTATGCGCAGCGCGCCGCCGACGGCGGTGACGGACAGGGAGGAGGTGTTGGTGGCGAGCAGGCAGTCGTCGCCGACGACCTCCTCCAGGGCCCGGAACAGCTCCTGCTTGACGTCCAGCCGCTCCACGACCGCCTCGACGACGAGCGCGCAGCCGGCCAGGCCGGAGAGGGTCTCGGCGGACGTGAGCCGGGCGCGGGCGGCGTCCCGCTCGGCGCCGGTGAGGCGGTTCTTCTCGACGAGCCGGTCGAGCCGGGCGCCGATCGCGTCGGCCGCTTCCCGGGCCCGCCCGGCGACGGCGTCGTACAGCCGCACGGGATGGCCCGCGACCAGCGCCACCTGGGCGATGCCCTGGCCCATGGTGCCGGTTCCGACGACGGCCACGGGGCTGCTGAGGTCCAGTGCTGTCATGTGCGCGATCCTCCCGCACGGGGTTTTCCACAGATGCGGCGGACCCCCTTGTCCCGACCGATCGTTCGGTTACTCTAGCCGTGTCCGCCCACCCGTCGCCCCCCCACCACCCTGACAGAGGCGCTACGCGCCGCACCTTCTGATATTTCTGCCCAGTTTCCCCCAGGTCCACGGACTCGACAGACGACCGACGGAGCGTCGGCGGCGCGTCGGGAGCCCGTGAGAGACGAGGAGTTGGTCCCGCATGGCCGCCGAACTCACCGCACACCAGCTGATCGCCCAGCACCGGCCGACCCTGGACCTGGCGCTGGAGACGATCCGCACGCGCGCGTACTGGTCCCCCCACCCCGAGCACCCCAAGGCCTACGGCGAGAACGGCAGCCTGGACACGGCGGCGGGCAAGGCCGCCTTCGACGCCCTGCTCGGCACCCGCCTCGACCTCGGCCAGCCGGGCACCGACGGCTGGGTCGGCGGCGAGGTCTCCCCGTACGGCGTCGAGCTGGGCGTGGAGTATCCGCACGCGGATCTCGACGTGCTGCTGCCCGCCATGAAGGCCGGCCAGAAGGCGTGGCGGGACGCGGGCGCCGAGCTGCGCGCGATGGTCTGCCTGGAGATCCTGCGGCGGATCGCCGACCGGACCATGGAGTTCGCGCAGGCGGTCATGCACACCTCCGGACAGGCCTTCATGATGGCCTTCCAGGCGGGCGGCCCGCACGCCCAGGACCGCGGCATGGAGGCCGTTGCCTACGCGTACGTGGAGCAGTCCCGCACGCCCGAGGCCGCGGAGTGGACCAAGCCGCAGGGCAAGCGCGACCCGCTCGCGCTCACCAAGCGGTTCACGCCGGTCCCCCGCGGCATCGGCCTGGTCATCGGCTGCAACACCTTCCCGACGTGGAACGGCTACCCGGGCCTGTTCGCCTCCCTCGCCACCGGCAACGCGGTCCTGGTCAAGCCGCACCCCCGCGCGGTGCTGCCGCTCGCGCTGACCGTCCAGGTCGCCCGCGAGGTCCTCACCGAGGCCGGATTCGACGCGAACCTGGTCGCGCTGGCCGCCGAGCGCCCCGGCGAGGGCATCGCCAAGACCCTGGCCACCCGCCCCGAGATCCGCATCATCGACTACACCGGCTCCACCGCCTTCGGCGACTGGCTGGAGGCCAACGCACGTCAGGCCCAGGTGTACACGGAGAAGGCCGGCGTCAACACGGTGGTGGTGGAGTCGACCGACGACTACAAGGGCATGCTGGCCAACCTGGCCTTCTCCCTGTCCCTGTACAGCGGCCAGATGTGCACCACCCCGCAGAACCTGCTGATCCCCCGCGACGGCATCCGCACCGACCAGGGCGACAAGTCCTACGACGAGGTCACCGCCGACCTCGCCCGCGCCGTCGACGGTCTCCTCGGCGACGAAGCCCGGGCGAACGCCCTGCTCGGCGCCATCGTCAACCCGGACGTCAAGGCCCGGCTCGAGGCCGCCGCCGGACTCGGCGAGGTCGCCCTCGCCTCCCGCGAGGTCACCAACCAGGAGTTCCCGGACGCGGTGGTGCGCACCCCGGTGATCGTCAAGCTGGACGGAGCCAAGCCCGGGGACGAGGCCGCCTACACCAGCGAGTGCTTCGGCCCGGTCTCCTTCGCCGTCGCCGTCGACTCGGCGGACCACGCCGTGGAGCTGCTGCGCCGCGGCATTCGTGAGAAGGGCGCGATGACGGTGGGCGCGTACACGACCGACCCGGAGGTCGAGGAGGCCGTGCAGGAGGTCTGCCTGGACGAGGCGGCCCAGCTCTCCCTGAACCTCACCGGCGGGGTGTACGTCAACCAGACGGCCGCCTTCTCCGACTTCCACGGCTCGGGCGGCAACCCGGCGGCCAACGCGGCCCTGTGCGACGGCGCCTTCGTGGCGAACCGCTTCCGGGTGGTGGAGGTCCGCCGCCCGGCCTGAGCCGACGTGCACCACGGCGGTCCTACGGCACTACGGCACTACGGCACCTGCGGTGCGCCCCCGGTGGCGCTCCAGTGGTACAGCGTCATGGCCACACTGGTCGCGAGGTTGTAGCTGGAGACCTGGGGGCGCATCGGCAGCGCCACCAGGTGGTCGGCCCGTGCCCGCAGCTCCCGCGAGAGTCCGCTGCGCTCGGAACCGAACGCGAGCAGCGCGTCGTCCGGCAGCTTCAGCCCCCGGACGTCCTCACCCTCCGGGTCGAGCGCGAACACCGGCCCCGGCGGCAGCTCGCCGACCTCCAGCCGCTCCACGACGGTCGCGAAGTGCAGCCCCGCCCCGCCGCGCACCACCGTGGGGTGCCAGGGGTCGAGCGTGCCGGTGGTGACAACACCGGTCGCCCCGAAACCGGCGGCCAGCCGGATCACCGCGCCCGCGTTGCCGAGGTTGCGCGGCTGGTCGAGGACCACGACGGGGGCGCGGCGGGGCAGGTGCGCCAACGCCTCGAGCCCGGCCGCCCGCGAGGGCCGTACGGCCAGGGCGGCCACCGCGGTCGGGTGCGGCCGGGCGACCAGCGACGCGTACGCCTCGTGCGGCACCTCGGTCAGCAACTCCGCCAGCGCCCCGCGCAGGTCCGGTGCCAGCTCGTCGGCAAGGGCCAGGGCGCCCGCGCGGTCGCTGGTGACCGCCACCGGCACCTCGGCGCCGAACCGGAGCGCGTGCTTGAGGGCGTGGAAGCCGTCGAGCAGCACGCACCGGCCGGCGTGCGAATGCCAGGCGGCGAGCGGTCCGGGGGCTGCGGGGACGGTCATGTGCGGAAGCCTACGTGCGTGGGGCCGGGGTCCTTCCGGTCCACGACCCCGGTCCCGGCCTCGGTCGCACCTTCGCCTTCCCGGGTGCGGGGCCCGGGCAACGGCGCCGTCGCCGTCGCCGTCGTACGACCGTCCCCGTGCCCGTCCGCCGTTCCCGCGAACGGCGCCGAGGGCACCCGGCGCGGCAGTCGGCCACGCACGCGTGCCGCCCAGTCGCCCAGTCGGCGCAGGAACGAGGTCGGCAGGAAGACCGCGTCGGCGGCGATCATCGCCAGCGAGAAGAACGGCAGCCCGAGCGTCACGGCGATCACCGCGTGCTCGGTCATCATCACGGCGAGGAGCACGTTCTTGACCCGCCGGTTGAGCAGCGTGAACGGGAAGGCGACCTGCACGGCGACCGTGCCGTACGTGATGAGCATGATCATCGTGCCGTTGGCGGCCAGCGCGTCGGACAGCGCGGGCCACGGCGTGAAGTAGTCCAGGTTCAGCGGGTAGTAGACGGCCGTGCCGTCCTGCCAGCGCGAGCCCTGGATCTTGTACCAGCCCGCCGTCGCGTAGATCAGACACGCCTCGGCCATGATCACGACCAGCGCGCCGTTGTGGACGACATGGGTGATCACGTCCAGCAGGATCCGCGGCTGACCGCCCTCCGGTCCCCGCCCGACGACCCACCACAGGCCCAGCGAGACCCACACCGCCCACAGCAGCGCCGGCACGAACCAGTCGCCGTCGAGAAGGCCCGCCGACGTCACCGCCACCAGCCCGAACCCCAGGGCGCTCCACAGCACCGGCCCGACCCGGTCCACGACCCGCTCCCCGCGCGCGCGTGCCGCCGCCGTCCGCCGGGCACGGCGCGCGTCCAGCGACCACACCTGGCCGCACCGGGTGAGGACCAGGTAGATGCTCATCAGGTGCACGACGTTGTCGCCGCCGTCCCCCATGAACACGCTGCGGTTCTGCAGCGAGAGCACGCCGACCATGAACAGCACGGACATGGTGCGGGTGCGCCAGCCCAGCAGGAGCAGCACGCTGCTCAGGACGGCCAGCGCGTAGACGATCTCGAACCAGGCCCGCCCGTCCGACCACATCAGCACCGTGAAGGCGCCGTTGTCCGCGATCAGCTGCTCGGCGAGATCGTGGCCCCAGGGTCCGTCCGGACCGTACAGCTCGTGCCGGTGCGGCAGTTCACGCAGCAGGAAGAGCAGCCAGGTGGCGCCGAAGCCGATGCGGACCACGGCGGTCTGGTACGGGCCGAGCGCGGCGCCCGTGACTCGGGCGATGGAGCGGGAGACCGAGAGGACGATGCCGTTCACGCGGCGCCCCCCGCCCCTGCGGCCGCGTCTGCCGCTTCGGGCCTCGCGTCCCCGGTCTCCGCGGCCACGGACCACCAGGGCAGTTCGCGGACGGTCGGGCGGCCGGAGACCTTCTCGCCGCTCCACGAGGGCGGTGCCACGTTCGTGGTCCGGGAACGGTACTGGACGCGCTCGACGACACCGCCCGGCCCGGCGGCGTCGTTGCGCTCCAGCCGCAGCAGCGCGATGCGCCGCAGATACGTCTCCGAGAGGGAACCCCGCAGACCCACCGGGCGGTCCTGGGAGTCGTGGGTCGCGACGAAGAAGTCCCAGGCCCGGCGCAGTTCGTTCTGCCGGGTGTGGCTCGGCAGCGGGTTGCCGGCGATGGCCCGGCCGTCCTCGGCGGACAGGTCGTACCAGCCGGTGGTCCGTATCCCGCCGTCCGCCGTACTGACCTCGGCGCGGACCTGGACGGAGACGTTCTGCTGGAGCGGGTTGGGCGCGAAGAGCTTCCAGTTCTGCTCGAACTCCGGGAACACCCACTCGTCCACCGCGGCGCCGTGCTGCTTGGTGAGCGTGTTGGACGGGGCCACGTGCAGGAACACCAGACCCAGGTGGGCGCAGACGGCGACCGCGACCACCGCGAGGGCGACCACGGCACCGACCTGGTAACGCGGGGAGAGCGCGGCGACGCCGGTACGGGGCTCGGGGGCCGGGACGGGAGGTGCGGCGCCGGCTTCTCCGACGGCCGGCCCGCCGGTCGCGCCGGTGCCGGTCACGACGGTTCCGGTCGCGACGGTTCCGGTCGCGCCGGTCTCCTCGGGGCCGGCTCCGCCGTCCGGCCCCTGCCCCTGCTCGGCGTCCGAGTCCTTGTCGTACGCGTCCATTCCGCCCCGTTCGGTCCCGATCCGTCCATCCGCACATCCCGTCACGGGACGCCCGGCGCCACCCGTGCGGCCGCTCGGCGACGTTCGAACGGGAACGGTACTCAGGACCGGCCGCCCGCACAGCCCCCGGCGGACCGGCCGCACCGTGGCCGTCGCCACATCCGGCGCGCCCCCCCGGAGCCGGCGGGGGCGGTGTACCGGCGACCCCGGTACCTCCTCAGAGGACGTGCCCGGGCTCACCCTTGTCGTCCACCACGGGACGCCCGGCCGCGGCCCACTCCTGCATGCCGCCGTCGACGTTCACCGCGTCGACGCCCTGCTGGACCAGGTACATGGTGACCTGCGCCGAGCGGCCCCCGACGCGGCAGAGCACGTGCACCCGGCCGTCCTGGGGCGCGGCCTCGGCCAGCTCACCGTAGCGGGCCACGAACTCGCTCAGGGGAATGTGCAGCGCCCCGGCGGCATGACCCGCCTGCCACTCGTCGTCCTCGCGGACGTCCAGCAGGAAGTCACCGTCCTTGAGGTCGTCGATCCCGACCGTGGGCACACCAGCTCCGAAACTCATGTCCCAGACGCTACCGGAGCCACGGCCGGGTCAGTCCTGCGCGAGGATCCCCGCCAGCTCCGCCTCCCGCTCGCGCACCTGGGTCGCGAGCTGCTCGGCGATCTCCTCCAGCAGCCGGTCGGGGTCGTCCGGGGCCAGCCTGAGCATGGCGCCGATCGCACTCTCCTCCAGCTCCTTGGCGAGCAGCGTGAGCATCTCCTTGCGCCGGTCGAGCCACTCGAGCCGTACGTACAGCTCCTCGGCGCGGCTCGGGCGGCGCTCGGGCACCGGCCCGGCGGCCCACTCCTCGGCCAGCTCGCGCAGCTGCGCCGCGTCACCGCGGGCGTAGGCGGCGTTGACGCGGGTGATGAACTCCTCGCGCCGGACCCGCTCGGACTCCTCCTGTGCGAGGTCGGGGTGGGCCTTGCGGGCCAGCTCGCGGTAGAGCTTGCGGGCCTCCTCGCCGGGCCGGACCCGCTGCGGGGGCCGGACCGCCTGGTCCGTGAGCATCGCGGCCGCCTCCGGGAAGAGTCCGTCCCCGTCCATCCAGCCGTTCAGCAGTTCCTCGACGCCGGGGATCGGCATCAGCCGGGCCCGCGCCTCGTCGGCCCGGCGACGGTCCTCCTCGTCACCCGTGCGGGCCGCCGTGGCCTCGAGGATCTGCGCCTCCAGCTCCTCCAGCCGGGCGTACACCGGGCCGAGCCGCTGTTCGTGCAGCCGCGAGAAGTTCTCGACCTCCACGCGGAAGGTCTCCAGCGCGATCTCGTACTCGATGAGTGCCTGCTCGGCGGCCCGTACGGCCCGTTCCAGCCGTTCCTCGGGACGCGGCGCACCCTCCTGCTCGGGCTCAGCTTCCGGCGTCGTCACCCGACCAGCCTAGGGGGTGTCCGCGGGGGAGCCTCCCACGCGCTCCCCGCCGCTCCCCTCACACCCCCAGCTCCGCCGCGACCCGTCCCGTGCGCACCGCGGCCACCAGCTGAGCGTGGTCCGCCTCGGTGCGGTCGGCGTAGGCGACGGCGAAGGCGGCGACCGCCTCGTCCAGCTCGCCGTTCTTGCCGCAGTAGCCCGCGATCAGCCGCGGGTCGGCGCTGTGCGCGTGGGCCCGGGCCAGCAGGGCGCCGGTCATGCGGCCGTAGTCGTCCAGCTGGTCGGCGGCCAGGGCGCCGGGGTCGACGCTGCCCTTGCGGTTGCGGAACTGCCGCACCTGGTAGGGCCGCCCCTCGACCGAGGTCCAGCCCAGCAGGATGTCGCTGACCACCTGCATCCGCTTCTGTCCGAGGACCACCCGGCGGCCCTCGTGCACGGCCTCGGGGGCGTCGAACCCGGCGGCCGCCAGGTGGGGCAGCAGCGCGGAGGGCCTGGCCTCCTTGACCTGGAGCACGAGCGGTTCGCCCCGGTGGTCCAGGAGCAGCACGACGTACGACCGGGTGCCGACGCTGCCGGTGCCGACGACCCGGAAGGCCACGTCGTGCACCGCGTACCGGGCCAGCAGCGGCAGCCGGTCCTCGGAGAGCGTGCCCAGGTATCCCTCCAGGGCACCGGCGACGGTCGCCGCCTCGGTGTCCGTCACCCGGCGCAGCACCGGGGCCGCGTCCACGAAGCGCCGTCCGCCGTCCTTGGTGGACTCGGTCGACTTCGCGGCGAAGCGCCCGCTGGTGTTGGCCCGCGCCTTCTCGGAGACCCGCTCGAGGGTGCCGAGCAGGTCGTGGGCGTCGGTGTGGGAGACGAGTTCCTCGTCGGCGATGGCGTTCCAGGCGTCCAGCGCGGGGAGCTTCGCCAGCAGCCGCATGGTGCGCCGGTACGCCCCGGTCGCGTCGTGGGCGGCCTCGCGGCAGGTGTCCTCGTCGGCGCCGGCCTCCCGGCCCGCGAGGACGAGCGAGGCGGCGAGCCGCTTGAGGTCCCACTCCCAGGGGCCGTGGACCGTCTCGTCGAAGTCGTTCAGGTCGATGACCAGGCGGCCGCGGGCGTCGCCGTAGAGGCCGAAGTTGGCGGCGTGCGCGTCACCGCAGATCTGGGCGCCGATCCCGGTCACCGGCGTGCGCGCCAGGTCGTACGCCATCAGGCCCGCCGACCCGCGCAGGAAGGCGAACGGCGTGGCCGCCATCCGCCCCGCCCGGATCGGGGCGAGCCCCGGTATCCGGCCGCGGTTGGACTCCTCGACCGCGGTCACCGCGTCCGGACGGGCGGCGTCCGGGTCGAGCGCGGCGTGCGCGGACCGCGGGACACGGGTGCGCAGCGCCTTGCCCTCCGCCTTCGGCGAGCCGGCCGCGGGCCACCGCGCGAACCCCGGGACGACCGGCATCCGCCCGCCCCGCGCCGCGCCTTCCGTCCCCTGGCCGTCCCCGCCCGTACGCGCCACCGGCACCACTCCGGCCGCCGCCTCCGTGCCCGCCCCCGCCGTCGCCCCGGTCATCCCGGCCACCCTCCTGCGTCTTCGCCCGACCTGTGCGTCGTGCCTGTGCCGTGCCTGCGTCGTGCCTGTGCATCTTGCCCGTGCCTCGTGTTGCCCGTGCGTCGCGCCCGTCGCACGCGTGCGTGCGTCGTGCCCGGCGCGCGCGTGCCGCGCGTCGGGCCGTGTGCCGTACCCGGCACGCGTCCCACCGGCGACCCGCACGTCCGGTCCGCCCGTCCGTCCTGCCCGCCGTACGTCGTCGTACCCGGCCGGGCACGCGCCCCGGTGGTTCCGTGACGTGGCCCCGGCCACGCACGCGACCCCGGCCGTGAACCGCCCCGCGGCCCGCCCGGCACCGGGCCGGTCCGCGTCTGCGCTCCCAACCTGGCCAAGCGACCGGACCCGCACCCGCACCCGGCGCGCCCCGACCGTACCGCCGCACCGCACCGCGCGTACACGACCCGGCCCGCCGCCCGCATAACGCCGGGCAGGGGGCGAAACAGGAGGTGCCCCCGGCCCCCGCGGCGCGCCTACCGTGGCCAGCGATCACCACGGAGCGCGCCCGTCGAAGCAACCACCGCAGCCTGCCCGCGCCGGCGGGCGCGCCCCCTGTCCCCGACGTCCCGGATGTCGCACGTCCCGTTCAGCTTCCCCAGGGACCACCCACCGAGGAGACCGAGGAACCGCCATGACCTCCGACACCCCCACCACCCCCGACGAGCCCAGGCCCGGACCCGGCCGGGGCTCCGGCGGCGACCGCGGCATCAGCCGCAAGACGCTGCTCAGGGCGGCCGTCGCCGCCGGTGCCGCCGTCCCGCTGCTCGCCACCGGCGGCGTCGCGCTGGCCCGGGACGCCGCCCGCTCCTCCGACGGCCGGACGCTGACGCCGACGCCGTACTGCGACGACGGCGACGACCTGACGCCCGACCAGATGGAGGGCCCGTACTTCAAGCCGAACTCGCCGCTGCGCACCAGCCTGGTCACGCCCGGCACCCCGGGCACCCCGCTGACCGTCAGCGGCTACGTCTTCGGCCGGAACTGCGCCCCGCTGTCCGGCGTGCTCCTCGACTTCTGGCAGGCCGACGACAACGGCGACTACGACATGGCCGGCTACACCTTCCGCGGCCACCAGTTCACCGACGCCACCGGCGCCTTCGCCCTGAAGACGATCGTCCCCGGCCTCTATCCCGGCCGCACCCGGCACATCCACGTCAAGGTGCAGGCCCCCGGCGAGCCGATCCTGACCACCCAGCTGTACTTCCCCGGCGAGCCCCGCAACAGCACGGACATGATCTTCGACCCGGCCCTGCTGATGAACGTCCGCGGTGCCGGCGGCGGCAAGGAGGGCACCTTCGACTTCGTCCTCGACGTGGACGGCGACACCGGCCCCACGGACCCGCCCACCGACCCGCCGACCGACCCGCCGGGCGGCACCTGGACGAGCGGCCACGCCTACACCTCCGGTGACCGGGTGACGTACGGCGGACGCTCCTACCGCTGCCTCCAGGCGCACACCTCGATGACCGGCTG
This sequence comes from Streptomyces sp. CCM_MD2014, assembly GCF_000772045.1. Taxonomy (GTDB): domain Bacteria; phylum Actinomycetota; class Actinomycetes; order Streptomycetales; family Streptomycetaceae; genus Streptomyces; species Streptomyces salinarius. The sequence goes on from NZ_CP009754.1 coordinate 4,307,399, forward strand.
GGAACCGCCGAACGTGCCGGCCCTGTGGCAGCGCGAGTCCTGACGCTCCGGAGTACGGGCGAGTGCCCGCTCTCCGGTTCCGAGGCCCCCCGCCGGGCGCACGACCGGCGGGGGGCCTCGCCGTTCACGGGCGTCCGGCGGGCGCCAGCGTGGACCGGTACCAGGGCTCGGCGCGCCGGAACCCGGTGCCGAACGGGTCGCCCGGCGGTTCCCGGAGGTCCGACCAGAGGCTGTCGGACTCGAAGAGGTGATCGGTCGTCAGCAGGCCGACCACGCCCGACAGGACGTCGTCCCCGGCGAGCAGGTCCCGTGCCCGCCGCACCGTGAGGTCACGCCGCGGCCAGGGGATGCCCGCGCAGGCGGCGACGGCGCGCAGGGCGCCGCCGACGCCGACCGGCTCCGGGTGGGCCGCGTGGTAGACGGACGCGGACAGCGCCGTGCCGGGCGCGAACGCGGCGCCCACCAGGGCCCGGGCCAGGTCCGGCACGGCGATCATCGACATCCGCGCGGACCAGCCCGCCACCGTGCCCGGCAGCCTCCGCAGCACCCGGGCCATGCCGGGCCCGACCCAGGTGTCGCCCGCCCCGTACACCAGGTGGGGACGCAGGACGACCCCGCCGGCCGAGAGCACGGCGTCCTCGGCGGCGGCGCGGGTGCGTGAGGTCCAGGAGCCCGGGTTGCGGACGAGCTCCTCGGGCCGTTGCCCCCGGTAGGTGCCGCGGCCGTAGACCGACGCGGTGCTCAGGTGCACGACACGGCGGACCCCGGCCCGCCGGGCCTCCGCGACCAGCGCCGCCGTGCCGTCGGCGTTCACGGCTTGGTTGGCCGCCTTCGTCCCCCCTATCTGCGCCGCGCAGTGGATCAGCACGTCGACGCCGTCGCAGACGCCGCGCAGGCTGCCGGGGTCGGTCAGGTCGCCCCGTAAGCACCGCGCACCGGAGCGGCGTACGGGACGGCGGTGCGACAGCAGCCTGATGCAGGCCGCCCGCCGCTCCGCCTCGCGGACGACGTGTCCTCCCACGAATCCGGACGCGCCGGTGATCAGTACGGTGAGCACGGGGCACCCTCCCAGGGGACGGTCCGGGTCAGCTGACGCGGGGACGCAGGACGAGGTCGGCGGTGAAGACCGTCTCGTCCTCCTGGCTGCCGCGCACCCGCACCGGCAGCTCGCCCGGTGCGCCGTGCCCCTCGACGGTGGCCGTGACCCAGCACGGAGAGTCGAACTCGGCATAGCGCGCGAAGTCGGCCCGCACGCCCGCGAGCAGGGCGCAGGGGAGCCCGGTGACGGCGTGGGCGGCCTGCCGGGCGGCCTCCAGCAGGACCATGCCGGGGATGTGGTCGGTCGGGTGGTCGAAGTAGGTCGGGTGGGCCGTGTCGACCCTCAGTTCCCAGCGGCCCGGCGACGCCGGCGACGCCTCGCCCAGCAGGACGTGCCAGGGGCTGCCGTGGCGCACGACGGCGGGGTCGAGCGCCGGCGGGGGTGTGCGGTGGCAGACCGTGGGGCGCTCACCTCTCAGGCGTCTGTAGACGTCCGGGCTCATGCACCGGAAGGCGGCCGAGGCGGTCGCCCGTACCTCGTCGCCCCGCCGGACGGTGACGTCGTAGCGCATCTCGCGCAGGCTGCGGCCGCGGCGCACGACGTCCCGGCACACGGTGTGCATCTCTATGTCGGTGGGGACCGGGCCGGCCCTGAAGAGCTCCGGGTCCGCGGTCACGCTGAGGTCGGACATGAGGAACTGGTAGCCGAACGGCACGTCGAACTCGGCGTGCGCGAGCAGGGACCCGATCTGCCGCACGGACTCGACCAGCAGCATCGGATCCTGGTAGCCGCCCTCGGAGGCGAACAGGGAGTGGCAGCGGGGCCACTGGGCCCCGACCACGAATCCGCTGCGGTCGCCGGCGGGGACGTCCTGCTCCCAGCCTGTGAGCAGGACTTCGGAGACGGCCGCGCGGTGCACGTACTCACGCGGAACCGTGGAGGTCAGCTTCCGGGGCTGTGCCGTGACGCCGGGTGCCTTCGGAGCGAGGTTCGGCATGTGCGGGGCTCCCATCAAGGTGCAGACAGGGGGCGGCACGGCCGTGAGTCGGCTGCTCACCCCCGTGGCCGACTAGCTGCGGATAAAGATACAGACAGGTCGGTCCAGTTTTTCAAGAGGCAGGAAGCTTTCCTCGACCACACGTGCGTCAAGTGCTGTACGCGCGGCCCCGGCGACCCACGGGCGAGACCGGCCGCGAAACATGCAGGGCGCCATGATTCGGCAAGCGGGCCGACCCGCTGCTGGCCCGTGTTTTCAAGGATCTTTACACACCCGAAGGCGGCACCACCCTCACCCTCGCGCCGAAAACACACAGCTCAAGACATCCGGACCCGGGTGATCAAGGGGTCACTCAGAGATACAGGACAGGTACACGGCAACCTTTGACAATCAGACAGGTCTGTTTGGTATTGTCTCCCCCCGTGAACCTCGGTCAGTGATGACGTGTTGTGTTTTCAGGTACCTTCAGGGGGACAGATGAACCGGCAGTACGCGGAGCTCGTCGGACCGTCGCCGCAGCGCCCTCTCCCGCCCGCCGCCCCGGTCCGCCGGACGGCCCGGAACGTACTGGTCGTCGAGAACGACCAACGGGCCGCCGAAACGCTCCTGCGGGGGCTGACCCGGCAGGGGTACGCCGCAAGGAGCGTGGACACCGGAGCCCAGGCGCTGCGCGGCCACCGCGACGCCGATCTGATCCTGCTCGACCTCGACCTGCCCGACCTGGACGGCCTCGAAGTGTGCCGGGCCATCCGCTCGATCAGCGACACGCCGATCATCACGGTGACCGCGCGGCGCTCGGAACTCGACTGCGTACTCGGCCTCCAGGCGGGCTCGGACGACTACCTGGTCAAGCCGTACGGCTTCCGCGAGCTGCTGGCCCGCATGGAGGCGGTGATGCGCCGCTCGCACGGCCGGCCGGCCACGGCGGACACCGGTCGGGTCATCACCCACGCCGGACTGCGCATCGACGTGGCCGCCCGGGCGGCCACCCTCCACGGCGAGCCCCTGGACCTGACCCGCAAGGAGTTCGACCTGCTCCACCTCCTGGCCCTGCAGGCCGGTACGGTGCTCACCCGGCGGCAGATCATGGCCCACGTGTGGGACGACGCCTGGTCGCCGCGGGGCCGGACGGTGGACACGCACGTCGGCACCCTGCGCGCCAAACTCGGCTCCAGCACCTGGATCATCAACGTGCGCGGAGTGGGTTTCCGGCTGGGCCATCCGTGACCGCGGCAACAATACAGACTAGTCTGTTGGGCTAACAGCGGCACGGTAAGGATGAGGCATGGCTCAACAGGAACGCGGCAGGCAGTCGCGACGGTCGATTCTCGAGGCCGCCGCCCACGTCTTCGCCGAACGCGGTTACGACGCCGCGAGCACCAACGACATACTGGCCTGCACCGGGCTCACCCGAGGCTCCCTCTACCACCACTTCCCCTCCAAGGAAGCCATCGCCGTGGCCCTGGTCCAGGCCCACGGCGAGGCCCTGGCCGTACCGGAGGGGCCGGTGCGGCTGCAGTCGGTGATCGACCTGACCCTGGAGTTCGCCCGCCGTCTCCAGCACGACCCGGTGCTGCGCGCCAGCGTGCGTCTGGCCACCGAGCAGACCTCCTTCCGCCGCCCTCCGCAGACCGCCTACGAGCAGTCCCTGGAGGCGATCGAGAAGCTGCTGCGGGAAGCGAGGGAACGGGACGAACTCCTGCCGGGCGTCGACGTGGACGAGGCGGCGTCGACGATCGTCGGCTGTTTCACCGGCCTGCAGATCATGTCCCAGGCGTACACCGGCCGGGAGGACCTGGGCGACCGCGTCGGGTCCTTCTGGCGCTTCTTCCTGCCCGGACTCGCCACCCCCGGCCTGATCGGCCGGCTCCGCACCGCGGCCCCCGCGTCCTGACCCCGCTCGCGGACGACGTGCGAACGTTGTCACGGCAGGCGGCTGTGGCCGCCGTCCGCCTGGAGGAACAGCGGGCTCAACAGGGCCCACAGGCGCCGGGAAGTGCCGACGTCCCACCACGCGGGGTCCGACCGGCCCAGTGTCTCGATGCCGGCCGCCACGACCACGGCCAGGTCGGCCAGGTTCTCGGGCGGCGCGCCGTGCCGCCGGTCGGACGCCTCGTAGGCGGCGGCCACCCGGTCGCGGAGCAGCGACACCAGGTGGTCGCGCAGCCTCGGCGGCCCCGCTGAGCCGTCCGGGGCCAGCTCCATGCCGGCCCGGACGATCGTGTCGGTGCCCAGCGCCTCGGTGAGCGCCAGGCAGAAGCGCTCCGGCGCGTCGGCGGCCGCACCGGAGAACGCCGTGTCGACGATCTCCTCCAGCCGGCCGCGCGCCTGTTCGTGGACGGCGGCCGCGAGAGCGGCGGTCGAGGAGAAGTGGTGGTAGAGAGCACCGCGGCTCACGCCGGCCCGGCGGCAGATGTTGACCAGGCCCGCGTCGGCCGGGCGCCCGTCCGCGATCAGCTCCGCCGTGGCCCGGATCAGAGCCTCACGAGTCCGCTCGGACCGCATCTGCATCAGATCCCACCCGCCTTCTTCATCCGTACCGGTCTCTCGGCCGGCCTCTCCACCCACCGAAGCATACAAGGAGGTCTGTTTTATCGGACCCATGCCTGCAGACACCCCCTCTTTATGATCTTCGTTCGTTCATAAATCCCCCACATACACACGTCAATTGGCCTGAACCTTTCGTTCCGGAACGACCGATCGATGCGTAACCGAGTAGACTTGCCTGTATGTTTTCCTGGAACCGCCGCTCGCCGGGACGCCCGGAACTGGGCACTTGGCACTGCGCTGACACGGAGCTGACCCAACCTCGAATGCTTGATGAAACCCTGCACCGCTGTCGGTAGATGCAGCCCCGGGACCCCGGTGAGACTGAATGCCGTCTTGCGAAACTGCCACGGATCGGGGGATTTCGATGGATGAGCGTGAGAGAGCCACCGAGGAGCACACGAGCAGGGACTGCGCACAGCGGTGCGGCCGGATCTGCGCCCTCTGCCTGGACCGGACCGGCCGAGAACTGCGGACGCTGCTCACCCTGTACAAGGAGAGCGAGGAAACCCTGGCCGCCGCCCCGACGACGGCACTGCGGCAACGGGTGAGCGGCAGCCGCGGCAGCGTCGGCATCGTGCTGGACGAGCGGGTCGTGTCCCTGCGGAGCAAGGTGACCGAGACGCTGAGCCTGTGGGCGCGGCTCGTCCTGGACGAGCGCGGCGACGCCGCCTTCGGTGCGAAGGAGCGAGGGCTGGCCCGGCTGGTGCGGTTCCTGGGACAGCAGCTGCCGTGGTTCGCCGACCACCCCGCCGGGGTCGAGTTCACCGAGGAGGTCACCGAACTGCTCGCGGATCTGGACGAGTTGTTCGGTCCGGGGCCGGTGAGCAGGTTCCCGCTGGGGCCGTGTCCGCGGCCGGAGTGCGAGGGCACCCTCTTCGGCGTCCGGCCGGCGGACCGCGACCGTGTCCCCAGTCACGTCTCCTGCGACGCCGGCCACCCGGTGCCGCCCCGCCAGTGGCTGCTGCTGGCCGGCCGCACGGAGAAGGAGCGGGCCGCGTGAGCGGCTTCGCGGAGCGCACCGGCGGCACGGCCCGGCGCCGTACGGTGCCCACGGAGCTGGCCGCCCTGGCCATGGGCGTCTCGCAGGCCACCATCCGCAAATGGGCCAGCCGCGGAAAGATCACCAGGCACGGCGGCCCCCAGCGCGCGGAGTACGACCTGGAAGAACTGCTGGCCCTGACCCGTCGCGACGCCCGTGCCCCGAAGGGGCCCTCCGCCTGAGCAACCGCTCCCTCGAGGACCGATCCGTGCGGGGATCGGGTCCACCGCTGCCCCCGCGGCCCACACCGGCCGCGGGGGCAGCTTGTTTACGTCAACTCCCTTATGCAACAGGGAAGTTGACGCCACGGAGGACACCTGTCACACTTTCTGCGGCGCCCCCATGCCCGGACGCCGCCACTTCTTCGGCGGCGGTTCCCACGGGCGGCGCCTCCCGCGGCGGGCTCTCCGCAGCCCCGCGTTCCGCGCCTTCCAGGAGATCCGCGGCGAGTCGGCAGCACCGACTCGCCGCGGATCTCCTTTTTTCTGCCGCCCCCATTCGAGGAAGTGTGGTCGATGCCTGTTTCTACCTGGACCCCCGTCGGACGCTGGACGGGTACGGTCACGCACGACGACGAAGTGGACGAGTACACGGTCGCCTTCGCCGCGGACGGTTCGCTCTCGGTCACGACGCGGAAGAGCACCGGCTACGGCGCGTGGACCGCCGTCGGCGACGAGACGCTGGAGTTCTCCCTGCGCGAGGACTTCAACGTCGACGTCACCCAGATCAGCCCGAACGGCCACCACGCCGCCTACATACAGATCGACATCACGGCGCGCCTCACCGGGGACACGCTCGTCGGCGAGGGCAAGGCCGTCGTGCACGGCCCCGACGACGCCGTGATCTACGCGACGGGCGCCCGGACAGAAGCGCGCAGGGTGTCATGACCCCGGTGCAGGCCGCGGTACCCGCCGCCCTGGCCGCCGAGGTGGCCCGGCTGTCCGACGTCACGGCGCTCAAGGACCTCGCCGACCGTTATCTGGCCAGCCTCGACGCGGGCACCTTCGACGCCGCGTGGGCCGGATCCCTGTTCACCGACGACGTGGAGATGACGTTCCCGGTCGGCAGCCACCGGGGCAGCTCGGGCGTCGACGGCTTCACCGCCCGGATCATGGCGCGCTGGGGCCGTACGCACCACCACGGCTCCGAGAGCACGGTCGTGGTCGACGGCGACCGCGCCGAGGTGGGCTGGAGCCTGATCGCCTCCCATGTGCACCACGGCTCGCCGCTGCCCCCGGACGCCTCCGAGTACTTCCAGCTCGGCGGCCGTTTCTCCGGTACGGCCCGGCGTACGCCGGACGGCTGGCGCTTCGACCGGCTGCGGCTGCGCATCGTGTGGACCACCGGAGCCGTACCCGCCGGTGTCACCCGGGTCGACGCACGGACGCTCGACACCCGCGGCGGCCGCGGCACCCCCGCCCAGTAACCCGATCCCAGCGAAGGAGAACCCGCCATGCCCACCACGCTCACGCCGGACCAGCAGAAGGAACTCATCGAGAAGGTCTTCCACGAGGGTCTCGACCTCGGCGACCTCTCGGCGGCCGACCGCTACCTGACCGCGGACTTCCGCAACCACGGCAGCCACGACGACTCCATGCGCGGACCGGAGGCGTTCAAGCACACCATCCGGATACAGCAGTCCGCCTTCAGCGACATCAAGTACGAGATCCTCGACTTCATCGCCATGGGCGACAAGGCCGCCATCCGCTGGGTGATGCACGGCCGGCACACGGGCCCCTTCATCGGGATCCAGCCGACCGGTCTCCAGGTCCAGCACCAGGCGATCATCTGGTTCCGCTTCGAGGGCGACCGGATCGCCGAACGCTGGGGCATCGTCGACAACTTCGCCCTGCAGCGCTTCCTGCAGTCGGGCGGCAAGCCGGCCGGCCCCCTCACCCCGGCCGGCGGCCCCCGCTCCTGACCCGCCCCCGCCCCCCACTCCGGCCCCACTCCGGCGCCGGACGCACGCGCCGTACCGGCGTCTCGGCGTCCGGCGCCGCACCGGACGGCCTCCGGCCCTCCGGCCGCAGAAGACGCACGAGGAGGACGTCATGCCCATCGACCGAAAAGTCGCCCGGTTCAACCGGCGGTTCGCCAACCGGTTCGTCGGCCCCCTGTTCAGCCGCCTGCCGGGCTTCGGGAAGGTCCACCACCGGGGCCGCAAGTCCGGACGGGAGTTCGCCACGCCGGTCAAACTGTTCCGGCGCGGCACGGACATCGTCATCACACTGCCGTACGGACCCGGCTCCGACTGGGTCAAGAACGTGCTGGCGGCGGGCGGTTGTGAGATCACCACCCGAGGACGCCGCATCCAAGTCACCGACCCCGTGGTCTTCACCGACGACGGCAGCACCCGCATGCCGGCCGTGACCCGCCGCATCCTGTCCCGGGTCGACGCCACCGAGTTCCTCGCACTGACCCCGGTGCCCGCGCCGCTGCCGGCGGACCGGTGACGACCGCGCCGGTCCGGGTCGTACTCATCGTCGGCTCGGCCCGCGAAGGACGGCTCGCCCCGGAAGTGGCCGGCTGGTTCGCCGGCGTGGCCCGGCGGCGCGGGGACCTCGTCCTGGACGTCGTGGACGTGGCCCACCATCCGCTGCCGTCCGACCTGGCCGCGGACGACCCCGTGGCCGCGGCGCTGCGCCCGCGACTCGCCGCCGCCGACGCCTATGCGGTGGTCGTGCCGGAGTACAACCGCAGCATTCCCGGGCCACTGAAGACGCTGGTCGACAGCTTCCAGACCGAGTGGCGGGCCAAGCCGGTCGGCTTCGTCGGCTACGGGCTCGGCGCCGCGGGCGGCGTGCGCGCGATCGAGCATCTGCGGCAGATCTTCGCCGAGTTCCACTGCGTGGGGATGAAGGACGTCGTCACCTTTCCCCGCGTGCTCGACCACTTCGACGCCGAGGGGCGGTTTCCCGCCGATCCCGAGCGGTCCGAGGCGGCCGCCAAGCTCATGCTCGACCAGCTGACGTGGTGGGCCGAGGCCCTGCGCGCGGCCAAGGCGGTCCGCCCCTACGGCGCCTGACCCGTGCGGCGGCCACCGCGACGCCGCCCGGTGCCCGCCGAGCCCCGCCCCGCCCCTTCCTGTCTCAGGAGACGTGATGGCCGCTGTTCCCGTCCCTCTCTCCGACCTCCTCGTCGCCGTTCCGGTGGTGATCCTCGTCAGCCGGGCGGCCGCCCAGTTCCTGCGCCGGGCCGGTCAGCCGCCGGTGGTCGGGGAGATCCTCGCCGGCATCCTGCTCGGCCCCTCGCTGCTGGGCGCGCTGTGGCCCGAGGGCCAGGCCTGGCTGTTCAGCCCCTCCGTGATCCCGTACCTCGACATGCTCGGCAATGTCGGACTGCTCGTCTTCATGTTCCTCGTCGGGCTGGAACTCGACCTCGGCGCGCTGCGCGGGGGCCGCAGGACCGCCCTCGCCGTCTCCCAGGCGGGCACCGCCGTGCCGCTCGTGCTGGGTGCCCTACTGGCGCTCGGCATGTACGGTCCGCTCGCCCCGGACGGCACCGACCGGCTCTCGTTCGTCCTGTTCATCGGGGTCGCGCTGAGCATCACCGCGTTCCCCGTCCTGGCCCGCATCCTCACCGACCGCGGGCTGTACCGCAGCCGGGTGGGCGCACTCGCCCTGGCCAGTGCGGCCGTGGGGGACGTGAGCGCGTGGTGCCTGCTGGCCGCCGTCGTGGCGATCGCGAACAGCGGTTCGCCCTTCGACGCCGTCACGACCGCGCTGTACGCGACGGCCTTCGTCTTCGTCCTGTTCTACGTCGTCCGTCCGCTGCTGACCCGGTGGACCGCGCGGGCCGAACGCGGTCACTCCGACGCCGTGGTGCTGGTCGTGCTGTTCAGCGGCCTGTGCCTGTCCGGCTACGTCACCGACCTGATCGGTGTGCACGCGCTGTTCGGCGCCTTCCTCTTCGGTGTGATCACCCCGCGCGACAGCCCGCGGACCTCGACGGCGGCGACCCGGCTGCGTGCCTTCGCGGTGCCGGTGCTGCTGCCGCTCTTCTTCGTGAGCACGGGGCTGCGGACCGACGTGTCGCTGCTGGGCGGCGGATCGGCCCTGTGGCTGTGGGCCGGTGCCGTACTCGCGGTGGCGGGGCTGGGGAAGTGGGGCGGGGCCGCGATCGCGGCCCGGCTGACCGGCAACGGGTGGCGGGACGCGATGTCCCTCGGCGCGCTGATGAACTGCCGGGGGCTGACCGAGCTGGTGGTGCTGGACATCGGCCTCGGCCTCGGGATCGTCGGTCCCGACCTGTTCACCGTCCTGGTGCTCATGGCCCTGGTGACCACGGCGATGACCACGCCCGCGCTGAGCCTGATCCGCGGGAAGGGGGACACCCAGGCCGCCTCCGACGGTCTCGACGGTCCCGGTGCGCCTGAATCCGCCGACGCGGAGAACCCCGTGCTGCAACCGGCCGAACAGCGCTGACCTGCTCTTCCACCATCACCGACCGGTCGTCGCGCATGCACTTGCGGCACTGATGATTGGTTCATTGCTAATTGGACTCTTGATAGATAAGCGGGTTGACGATACCGTTGCCCTACCGCACGGAGCAGTGAGGCGATGAGGGAGAGAGCTGTGAACCAGAACTTCAAGAACCTCGACATGACGATGATGTTCGCGATCCACGACGCCCTGCGGCGCGAGCTGGAGCGCATCGCCCGGATCACCGCCCGGGTCGACGAGGACCCCCGGCACGTACTGAGCACCGCGGTCGGCTGGGAGCTGTTCAAGAAGTTCCTGACCGCCCACCACGTCTCCGAGGACGTCACCGTGTGGCCCCCGATGGAACGCGCCCTGGCCGGCCGTCCGGACGAGCTGGCCCTGCTGGAGGCCATGGAGGCCGAGCACGCGGTGATCGAGCCCCTGCTGGCCGACATCGACGCGGCCCTCGCCGACCGGGAGTCCGGGCTGCAGCGCCTGGGCGGCCTGACCGACACCCTCGTCACCCGGCTCGGCGGCCACCTCGACCACGAGGAGCAGGACGCCCTCGCCCTGATGGACCTCACGCTGAGCCAGGAGGAGTGGGCCGCCTTCAGCGCCGAGCAGCGCACCCGCATCGGCGACGACTCCGCCCGCTACCTGCCCTGGCTGCTGGACGACATCGACGCCGCCAAGGTGGCCACCGTCCTCGGCAAGATGCCCGAGCCGCTGCGCCAGGCCTACGCCACCGAGTGGCGCGCCGCCTACGAGGACCTGGACATCTGGACCCCGAAGGCCGACGCCGCCCTGCGCTGAACCGCGGCCGCCGCCCGCTCCTGGCCCGCCGCGCCCCCTTCCCGCAAGAGACGTCACAGACGTCAGAGACATCGGAGAGAACTCATGTCGCTGCAAGACCGCACCCAGGCCGTCCCCAAGGCCGCGGCACCGCCGCGGCAGGACGGCAGGCTCGGCCTCGCGCTGCTGGTCATCGCCGCAGCTCAGCTGATGCTGGTCCTCGACAACACCATCGTCGCCGTCGCGCTGCCGAGCATGCAGAGTGCCCTCGGCCTCAGCGAGTCCGGCCTCGGCTGGGTCGTCACCGCCTACGCGCTGGCGTTCGGTGGCCTGCTGCTGGCCGGCGGCCGCGCCGGTGACCTCTTCGGCCGCCGCCGGGTCTTCCGCATCGGCCTGGTGCTGTTCACCGCCGCCTCCCTGCTCGGCGGCGTGGCCCAGAACGGGGAACTGCTCATCCTGGCCCGGGTGATCCAGGGCGCGGGCGCGGCCATCGCCGCTCCGACGGCCCTGTCGCTGCTGGCCACCACCTTCGAAGCCGGCCCCGCCCGCAACAAGGCGCTCGGCGTGTACGGCGCCATGGGCGGACTCGGCTCGGTCGTCGGCCTGCTGCTCGGCGGCGTGCTCACCGAGTTCCTGAGCTGGCGCTGGGTGATGTTCATCAACATCCCGATCGCCCTGGCCGTGCTGCTCGGCACCGGCGTCCTCGTCGAGGGCGACCGTGAGCGCGGCAAGGTCGACGTGCCCGGCGCCTTCGCCGCCACCTTCGGCTTCGGCGCCCTCGTCTTCGGCATCACCCGGGCCGGCGAGGAAGGCCTCGGTGACGGCCTCACCCTGATCGGCCTGGCCGCCGCGCTCGTCCTGCTCGTCGCCTTCGTCGCCATCCAGCGCGGCAGCCGGGCGCCCATGATCCCCCGGGGTCTGCTCGCCGACCGCAGCCGGGTCGGGGCCAACCTGATCATGTTCCTGGTCGGCGCCGGCATGCTCGCCACCTTCTACTTCCTCACCCTCTACATGCAGGTGGTCAAGGGCTACGAGCCGATGGTCACCGGCCTCGCCTACCTGCCCTTCGCGCTCGGCATGGGCATCGCGGCCGGCGGTCTGGGCCCGCAGCTCCTGGCCCGGTTCTCCGAGCGTGCCGTCATCGCCGTGGGCCTGGTCGTCGGCATCGCGGGCATGGTCTGGTTCAGCTTCCTGGCCCCCGGCCAGAACCCGCTGGCGGCACTCCTGCCGGCACAGCTGATCGTCGGCCTCGGCCTCGGCATGGTCTTCGTGACCGTCACCATCATCAGCGTCCGCGGCGTCGAACCGCAGGCCACCGGCGCCGCCTCCGGCCTGGTCAACACCGCCCAGCAGATCGGTGGAGCCGTCGGCCTGGCAGCGCTGGCCGCCGCCGCCACCGTGGTCACCGAGAACGAGCTGCCGGGCAGCGTGCCCGACGCCCTGACCACCGGATACTCCTACGGCTTCCTGCTCGGAGCCGGCCTGTACCTGCTGGCCCTGGTCGTCGCCCTGGTGACCGCCCCCGCGACCGCCCCCCAGCCCCAGCGCGACACTCAGCAGCCCCCGGTCGCGCTGTGACCCTCCGGCGGCCCCGCCTTGTCCCCCGGGGCGGGGCCGCCGGAGCCCCGACGACAGGATGTGACAAGGCCGCGGGGCGGCACACGCCACCGGATGCTCCCGGACACCGCCCGTATACTCGGGCAGGAGGTGCTGTTCTTGCGGTATGAACACGACGCCGGGCGAGGCCCCGTCACACGGACCGAGGAGACCGCGGAAGTCCCCGGAGTACTCCCGGAGGCACTGACCGACTTCATCGGCTACCTCCTGCGCCGGGTCCACGCCCAGTTCTCCTCGACCGGCACCGGCGGCGACGCGGACTCCCGCGACTTCCTGGTCCTGGACGCGCTCACCGGCCGCGACTGGGAGTCCCAGCTCGACCTGGCCGAGCGGCTCGGCATCAACCGCACCATCATGGTGTCGGTCATCGACCGGCTCGAGGAGCGCGGCGAGGTCCGGCGCACCCGCAACCCCGACAACCGCCGCCAGTACGTGCTCTCCCTGACGGACGAGGGCCGCCGGGCACTGGACGTCCGGCGGCGTGCGGTGGCCGAGCGGGACGCCCTGCTCACCTCCGTACTCACCCCCGACGAGACCGCCCGGCTCGACACCCTCCTCGCCCGGCTGCTGCCCGAGTCCGCGCGGTCCCTGGTCCAGGGCACCGAGTACCTGGTGGCCCAGGCCCACTACCGGCTGCGGCGGCTCGGCGACGAGAAGCTCGCCGGCACCGGTCTCCGGGTACGCCACTACGGCCCGCTGTCCGCCCTGGTGACGTTCGGCCCCTGCGCCCAGCAGCGGCTCGCGGAACTGCTGGCGATCACCGGGCCCGCCGTGTCCCAGCTCGTGGACGAACTGGTCAAGCAGCAGCTCGTGCGCCGGGGCCGCGACCCCCACGACCGGCGGCGCTACGCCCTCGAAGTGACCGACACCGGCCGGGAGAAGCTCGACACCGTGGCGCGGGCCGTGGCCGACCTGGCGGCGGACGTGACGGAGATGCTCGGTACCGGCGGCACGGAGGAATTGCGCACCCTGCTGCTGAAACTCCTTTCCCCCACCCATTCCGGAAGCGCCTTCTCCGATATTTCGGCGCCATCTGTTCTGTCCGGGGGTTGACCCTCCGGAGAAAGGCTGTCACGCTTAACCCAGCGGTTCCCGCATGCCATTTACAGAGGCTTCTCGAAGCCGTTCCAAGGCTCTTCACTCCAGACGGAGTGAGGGGTCTTTTTTCATGCGGTCGAACCGCCGCGCCCACCACCGAAACCCGCCGTGCACCGCCCCGACGAAGGAGACAGCTCATGGTCGCGACACGGACCGAAGGCATACCCGAACCGGCCGGCGTCCCCGAGGAGATGACCTTCGACGTCATCATTCTGGGCTCGGGACTGGCCGGCTCCGTGACGGGGACGATCCTGGCCCGGCACGGCGCGAAGGTCCTGCTGGTCGACGCGGCCGCGCACCCCCGCTTCGCCATCGGCGAGTCCATGACCCCGCAGCTCGTGGAGTGGATCCACATCCTCTCCGAACGGCACGGGATACCCGAGCTGAAGAGCCTCGCCAGCGTCCAGGCCTCCACCCGGGACATCGCCCCGACGTTCGGCACCAAGGCGCACTTCGGGTTCATGAAGCACGAGGTCGGCAAGGAACCCGACCCCCGGCATGCCACCCAGCTGGCGCTGCCGAAGATCTTCCACCAGAACAGCCACATGTTCCGCCAGGACAGCGACGCCTTCATGTTCCACGTGGCGATCAAGTACGGCTGCACGCCCCGCCAGAACTGGCGGGCGAGCGAGGTCGACTTCGACGACGAGGGCGTGACGGTCCTCGGCAGGAGCGCCGCCCCGAACGCCCAGCCCGAGCTGTACCGGGCGAAGTACCTGGTGGACGCCTCCGGGTTCCGCTCGCCGCTCGCCGACAAGCTCGACCTGCGGGAGAAGCCGGCCCGTTTCAAGCACCACTCCCGGTCGATGTTCACCCACTACGTCGGCATCAAGCGGTTCGACGACGTCAGCGGGCATCCGGCCGCGCTGCGCCCGCCGGCCGACTGGCACACCGGCACCATGCACCACCTCATCGAGCGCGGCTGGTTCTGGATCATTCCGTTCGACAATCACGAGAAGTCCCGGAATCCGCTGTGCAGCGTCGCACTGACCATCGACGAGCGCACCTATCCGAAACCCAAGGACCTGTCCCCGGAGCAGGAATTCCAGCTCTTCCTCGACAAATACCCGGCAGTCAAGCGGCAATTCGACGGCGCCACCCGAGTACGGGAATGGGTGTCCACCGACCGGCTGCAGTATTCCTCGAAGCAGACCGTCGGCGACCGCTGGTGCCTGATGTCGCACGCGGCCGGCTTCCTCGACCCGCTGTTCTCCCGCGGACTGTCCAACACGCTGGAAGTGGTGGACGCGCTGACCTCCCGGCTGGTGACCGCCCTCAAGGACGGCGACTTCTCGGCCGAGCGTTTCGAGTACGTCGAGCGGCTGGAGCAGGGTCTGCTCCAGTACAACGACGAGCTCGTGAACAGCTCGTTCATCTCCTTCTCCCACTTCCGGCTGTGGAACGCGGTCTTCCGGATCTGGGGTTCCTTCATCACCCCCGGCACCATGCGGCTGACCCGCGCCCGCCTCAAGCACCTGCGCGACGGCCGTCAGGAGCACTTCGACGAGCTGGAGAACGTGCCCCACCCGGGCCTGTGGTGGCCGCAGAGCGACTCCTTCAAGCAGTTGCTGGAGGCCACGGCGGAGACCTGCGAGAAGTACGAGGCGGGTGCGCTGACGGGTGACGAGGCCGCCGACATCGTCTTCAAGCTGATCGACGAGTCCCCGGTCGTCAACCCGGTCTTCGGCTGGAAGGACGAGAGTCGCCGCTTCATCTACCCCTCGACGATGACGATGGCCCGCTTCCTGTACTGGGCGTCCGCGCAGGCGCCGGCCGAGATGAACAGTGTCGGCCGGGAGTTCCTGCTCGGCATCGTCAAGGCCGGCGCCAAGGTCCGCAAGCTCCTCTGACCCGCGCAGCCACTTCGGACACCACCGAGAGCCACGACCCATGAGCCAGGAAGGGATGCCCATGTCCGCAGCAGCGCGGTCGCTGCCCCGCGCCCCCGAGCAGCACCGGCCCGTCGACCCACTGGGCCTGCGCCGTGTGTGCGGCCTGTTCACGACCGGCGTCACCGTGATCACCACCGGATCGGAGGGCGAGGCGGACGGCACGACCGTCAACTCCTTCACCTCGGTCTCCCTGGAGCCTCCGCTCGTCCTGTTCTGCCTGCACCGGCAGTCCCGGTTGCACACCCTGCTGACCGAGAGCGGCGGGTTCACCGTCAACTTCCTCTCCGGCCGCCAGCAGTCGCTGGCCCGGCACTTCGCCGAGCGGCGGCCGGACATGCTCGCGGGCGTTCCGCACCACTACACCGCGGACGGGCTGCCCGTGCTGAGCGAGGCACTGGCCCATCTGACCTGCACGACGGTCGACGTCCATACGGCCGGTGACCACGACATCGTCGTCGGCGAGGTGGTGGACCTGGGGGCACCGGAGCCGGGCCGGGAACCGCTGATCTTCTTCGACGGGTCACTGGGACCGCTGCGGACCGGCGCCAACCGGTTCCACCACGCGGCCCCGGACGCCCCGGCGACCGCCCGACAGGCGTCCTGACATGCGGAGGGTGCTCATCGCCAATCGTGGCGAAATCGCTGTCCGCGTGGCCCGGGCCTGCCGGGACGCCGGGATCGCGAGCGTGGCCGTCTACGCGGACCCGGACCGGGACGCATTGCATGTCCGCGCCGCTGATGAGGCGTTCGCCCTGGGTGGTGACACCCCCGCGACCAGCTATCTGGACATCGCCAAGGTCCTGAAAGCCGCGCGTGAGTCGGGCGCGGACGCCATCCACCCCGGCTACGGATTCCTCTCCGAGAACGCGGAGTTCGCGCAGGCGGTCCTGGACGCCGGACTGATCTGGATCGGCCCGCCCCCGCACGCCATCCGCGACCTGGGCGACAAGGTCGCGGCCCGCCACATCGCCCAGCGGGCCGGCGCCCCCCTGGTCGCCGGCACCCCCGACCCCGTCTCCGGCGCGGACGAGGTCGTCGCCTTCGCGAAGGAGTACGGCCTGCCCATCGCGATCAAGGCCGCCTTCGGCGGCGGCGGCCGCGGCCTGAAGGTCGCCCGCACCCTCGAAGAAGTCCCCGAGCTGTACGACTCCGCGGTCCGCGAGGCCGTGGCGGCCTTCGGCCGCGGAGAGTGCTTCGTCGAGCGCTACCTCGACAAGCCCCGCCACGTGGAGACCCAGTGCCTGGCCGACACCCACGGCAACGTGGTCGTCGTCTCCACCCGCGACTGCTCCCTGCAGCGCCGCCACCAGAAACTCGTCGAGGAAGCCCCCGCCCCCTTCCTCTCCGAGGCCCAGCTGGCGGAGCTGTACGCCTCCTCCAAGGCCATCCTGAAGGAGGCCGGCTACGTCGGCGCCGGCACGGTGGAGTTCCTCGTCGGAGCGGACGGCACGATCTCCTTCCTGGAGGTCAACACCCGCCTGCAGGTCGAACACCCCGTCACCGAGGAAGTCGCCGGCATCGACCTGGTCCGCGAGATGTTCCGCATCGCCGACGGCGAGGAACTCGGCTACGACGACCCCGCCCTGCGCGGCCACTCCTTCGAGTTCCGCATCAACGGCGAGGACCCCGGCCGCGGCTTCCTGCCCGCCCCCGGCACCGTCACCCGCTTCGAGGCCCCCACCGGCCCCGGCGTCCGCCTGGACGCCGGCGTCGAATCCGGCAGCGTGATCGGCCCGGCCTGGGACTCCCTGCTGGCGAAACTCATCGTCACCGGCCGCACCCGCAAGGAAGCCCTCCAGCGCGCCGCCCGCGCCCTGGACGAATTCACCGTCGAGGGCATGGCCACCGCCATCCCCTTCCACCGCACCGTCGTCCGCGATGCCGCGTTCGCCCCCGAGCTGACCGGCTCCACCGACCCCTTCACGGTCCACACCCGCTGGATCGAGACGGAGTTCGTCAACGACATCAAACCCTTCACCGCACCCGCCGACACCGAGACGGACGAGGACAACGGCCGCGAGACCGTCGTCGTCGAGGTCGGCGGCAAACGCCTGGAGGTCTCCCTCCCCTCCAGCCTGGGCATGTCCCTGGCCCGCACCGGCCTCGCCGCCGGCGCCCGCCCCAAACGCCGCGCGGCGAAGAAGTCCGGCCCCGCGGCCTCCGGCGACACCCTCGCCTCCCCCATGCAGGGCACCATCGTCAAACTCGCCGTCGAGGAAGGCCAGGAAGTCGCCGAGGGCGACCTGATCGTCGTCCTCGAAGCCATGAAGATGGAACAGCCCATCAACGCCCACAAGTCCGGCACCGTCAAGGGCCTGAGCGCCGAAGTCGGCGCCTCCCTCACCTCCGGCGCCCCCATCTGCGAAATCAAGGACTGACGGCCGTGGCAGCACTCAGCTACTCCGACGCCGTGAGCGAGGCACTGGAGCGTCTGCGTCCGGTCGGTTTCGAACACGGCAGAAGTTTCGTCAACCACGCTCCGATGGCCGCCGAGGCCCTCGCTCACATGGGGTACGCCGACGAGGTGCCGGCATGGGTCGAGCGGAACCTGCGCAGCCGCTCCTATCACGACGTGCCGGAGCGCCGCTGGCCCATCGACCCCGACGACCCCGCCGACTGGCGGGCCGCACTGGGTGACTTCTCCCGGGTGGCCGACTGGACGGCACTGTTCGAGCGGGAGCTGGCGCTGAGTCCGTGGACCCAGGTGCTGGCCCGCTGGTGGCCCCGGCTGCTGCCCGGCCTGTCCGCGGTGCTCACCCACGGGGTGATCCGGACCGCGCACGCGGTCCGGGCCGTGGCCGCCGCCTCCGGCGACAACCGGCTCCAGCTCGGCGAACTGGCCCAGGGCCTGGGCTACTGGGCCGCCCGCCACTCGACCCACGGCATCGTCGCCGACCCCGACGGCGTCCCCGGTCCCGACGGCCTGCCCGGTCCCGGCGCCGACGCGGGCCCGCACGCCCGCCACGAAGTGCCCGACGGACACCACGAGGTGACCGACGGACGCGACGAGGCCGCGCGGGCCCTGGACGCGCTCGTCGCCGAGTACGCCGGGATCTACGCCACCGTCTCCCAGCGCCACCCGGTCCCCCTGATCCACGCGGTCACCGGACCCGCCGCGGTGCGCCTGGTGGTCGGCCACCTGCCGCCCGCCCAGCGCCGCCCCTCGTACCTGACCGCGCGGGCCGTCAGCCGCACGATGCTCGACTGGTTCCACGCCACGCCCCGGCCCGCGGCACCGCTCCCGGCGGACACGGCCGCTCTGCCGGAGGTCTTCGCCAGGGCCGTGGAGATCGGCGACGAGCACACCATCAAGCTCGCCGAGGTCGCGGTGCGCCACGAGGCATTCGCGCCCGACCCCCGGCACGCGGCGGCCGCGGACACGGCGAACCGGGCCATCGGGCGCCTGTCCCGCTGATCCGCCCCACACCTGTTTCCCTGCCCCGCCCGCCCGGCGGGAGTTCCCGAGGAGTGTCATGGACGCACAAGTCATCGTCGTGGGCGCCGGGCCGGCCGGCATGATGCTCGCGGGCGAGCTGCGGCTCGCGGGCGTCGACGTCGTCGTACTGGAGAAGCTCGCCGCACGCACCGGGGAGTCCCGGGGCCTCGGCTTCACCGCACGCACCATGGAGGTCTTCGACCAGCGGGGCCTGCTGTCCCGCTTCGGGGACGTCGAGGTCAGCAACGTGGGCCACTTCGGCGGCCTGCCGGTGGACTTCGGCGTACTCGACGGCGCCCACCAGGCGGCCAAGAGCGTCCCCCAGTCGGTCACCGAGACCGTGCTGGAGGAGTGGTGCACCCGGCTCGGCGCCGACCTGCGGCGCCGCCACGAGGTGCGGTCCGTCACGGAGAAGGAGGACTGCGTCGAGGTCGAGGTGAACGGCCCCGACGGGGTCCAGCGGCTGCGCTGCGAGTACCTGGTCGGCTGCGACGGCGGCCGCTCGGTGATCCGCAAGAAGGCCGGCTTCGACTTCCCGGGCACGCCCTCGACCCTGGAGATGTACCTCGCCGACGTCAAGGGCGTGGACCTGCAGCCCCGGATGATCGGCGAGACCCTGGAAGGCGGCATGGTCATGGTCGGCCCGCTGCCCGGCGGGATCACCCGGCTGATCGTGTGCGAGCGCGGCACCCCGCCCAAGCGGCGCGAGCAGCCCCCGACCTGGGACGAGGTCTCGGCGGCCTGGCAGCGGCTGACCGGCGACGACATCTCGCACGCCGAGCCGGTGTGGCTGTCCGCCTTCGGCGACGGCACGCGGCAGGTCTCCGAGTACCGGCGCGGCAGGGTCTTCCTGGCCGGCGACTCCGCCCACATCCACCTCCCGGCCGGCGGCCAGGGCATGAACACCAGCATCCAGGACTCGGTGAACCTCGGCTGGAAGCTCGGCGCCGTGGTGCGCGGCCGGGCCCCCGAGTCCCTGCTCGACAGCTACCACGCCGAACGCCACCCGGTGGGGGAACGGCTGCTGATGAACACGCGGGCCCAGGGGCTGCTGTTCCTGTCCGGGCCCGAGGTGCAGCCGCTGCGCGACGTACTGACCGAACTGATCCGGTACCCCGAGGTCAGCCGGCACTTCGCGGCGATGGTCTCGGGACTGGAGATCCGCTACGACCTCGACGGCGGCTCCCACCCGCTGCTCGGCCGCCGACTGCCCGACGTGGAACTGAGCGGCCACAAGCTGCTGTCCCGCAGCACCGAGGCGCTGCGGGCCGGACGCGGTGTGCTGCTGGACCTCGCCGACAACGGCCGGCTGCGCGAGCGCGCCCGGCCCTGGCTGGACCGGATCGACGTCGTGACCGCCGCCCCCGTGCTGCCGGAGGGCAGCGTCCTGGCCCGCACCACCTCCGTACTGGTCCGCCCCGACGGCTACGTGGCCTGGGCGGCCCCCGGCAGTCACGCCGACCTGCCCATGGCCCTGGAGCGCTGGTTCGGACCGGCCCGCTGACCCGCCCGCCCCGCCTCACCCGCCCAGAGGAGAGACCATGCACAGCACGTTGATCGTCGCCCGGATGGACCCGGGCAGCAGCACCGAGGTCGCCCGGCTCTTCGGCGAGTTCGACGGCACCGAGATGCCCCACCTGATGGGCACCCGGCGCCGCCAGCTCTTCGCCTACCGCGGCCTCTACTTCCACCTTCAGGACTTCGACGGCGACAACGGCGGCGAACTGATCGAGCAGGCCAAGACCGACGACAGGTTCGTGCGGATCAGCGAGGACCTCAAGCCGTTCATCCAGGCGTACGACCCCGCCACCTGGCGCTCCCCCGCCGACGCGCTCGCCACCCGCTTCTACGACTGGGAGGGCCGGGCGTGAGCGCCAGACGAGTGGTCATCACGGGCGTCGGCGTCACCGCGCCCGGCGGGGTGGGCCGGAAGAACTTCTGGAGCCTGCTCAGCGAGGGCCGCACCGCCACCCGGGGGATCACCTTCTTCGACCCCTCCGCCTTCCGGTCCCGGGTCGCCGCCGAGATCGACTTCGACCCCGAGGAACACGGGCTGAGCCCCCAGGAGATCCGCCGGATGGACCGGGCGGCCCAGCTCGCGGTGGTCACCGCCCGCGAGGCACTCGCCGACAGCGGACTCGACCTGTCCGGCGCCGACCCGTACCGGGTCGGGGTCACCATCGGCAGCGCGGTCGGCGCGACCATGGGCCTCGACCAGGAGTACCGGGTCGTCAGCGACGGCGGCCGCCTCGACCTGGTGGACCACCGGTACGCGGTGCCGCACCTGTACAACTACCTGGTGCCCAGCTCCCTGGCCGCCGAGGTGGCCTGGGCGGCCGGCGCCGAGGGCCCGGCCACGGTCGTCTCCACCGGCTGCACCTCCGGGCTGGACTCCGTCGGTCACGCGGTGGAGCTGATCCGCGAGGGCTCGGCGTGCGCCGTGGTGGCCGGGGCCACCGACGCGCCCATCTCACCGATCACCCTCGCCTGCTTCGACGCGATCAAGGCCACCACCCCCCGCAACGACGACCCGGAACACGCCTCGCGGCCCTTCGACGGCACTCGCAACGGTTTCGTGCTCGGCGAGGGCTCGGCGGTGTTCGTGCTGGAGGAGCTGGAGGCCGCCCGGCGGCGCGGTGCGCACATCTACGCGGAGATCGCCGGCTACGCCTCGCGCTGCAACGCCTTCCACATGACGGGGCTGCGCCCGGACGGCGCCGAGATGGCCGAGGCCATCACGGTCGCGCTGGACGAGGCCCGGCTCAACCCCGAGGACGTCGACTACATCAACGCGCACGGTTCGGGCACCAAGCAGAACGACCGCCACGAGACCGCCGCCTTCAAGAAGAGCCTGGGCGACCACGCCTACCGGACCCCGGTCTCCTCCATCAAGTCCATGGTCGGACACTCGCTCGGCGCGATCGGCTCGATCGAGATCGCCGCCTCGGTCCTCGCCATGGAGCACGGTGTGGTGCCGCCGACGGCCAACCTGCACACCCCCGACCCCGAGTGCGACCTCGACTACGTGCCCCTGACGGCGCGGGAACACCGCACCGACGCGGTGCTGACCGTCGGCAGCGGGTTCGGCGGCTTCCAGAGCGCGATGGTGCTCGCCCGACCGGAGAGGAGCGCCGCATGAGCACGGCCATTCCGCGGACCGTGGTGACCGGGCTCGGCATCGCCGCGCCCAACGGCCTGGGCACGGCCGACTACTGGGCTGCCACCCGGGCCGGCAAGAGCGGCATCGCCCGCATCACCCGCTTCGACCCGTCCTCGTACCCGGCGCGGCTGGCCGGCGAGGTGCCCGGCTTCCACGCGGCCGACCACCTGCCCAACCGGCTGCTGGCGCAGACCGACCGGATGACCCGGCTCGCCCTGGTGGCGGCCGACTGGGCGCTGGCCGACGCGGGCGCCGTGCCGGCCGACCTGCCCGCCTACGACATGGGCGTCGTCACCGCGAGCAGCTCCGGCGGCTTCGAGTTCGGCCAGGGAGAGCTGCGCAACCTGTGGAGCCGGGGCAGCCAGTACGTCTCCGCCTACCAGTCCTTCGCCTGGTTCTACGCCGTCAACAGCGGTCAGATCTCCATCCGCAACGGCATGAAGGGCCCCAGCGGCGTCGTCGTCTCCGACCAGGCCGGCGGACTGGACGCGCTGGCGCACGCACGGCGGCAGATCCGCAAGGGCACCCGGCTGATCATGTCCGGGTCGATCGACGCCTCGATCTGCCCGTGGGGCTGGGTGGCACAGCTGGCCGGCGGCCGGCTGACCACCGAGCAGGAGCCCGAGCGGGCCTATCTGCCCTTCGACGCCGCGGCGAGCGGCCACGTGCCCGCCGAGGGCGGCGCGCTGCTCGTCCTGGAGTCGGAACGGTCGGCCGCCGAGCGCGGTGCCCGGGTGTACGGCGAGATCGCCGGCTACGGGGCCACGTTCGACCCCGCCCCCGGCAGCGGCCGGCCGCCGGGCCTGCGCAAGGCGATCGAGATCGCCCTCGCCGACGCGGGCGTGGACGCGGGCGACGTCGACGTCGTCTTCGCGGACGCGGCCGCGGTGCCGGAGCTGGACCGGGCGGAGGCGGACGCGCTCAACGCGGTCTTCGGGCCGCACGGCGTGCCGGTCACCGCGCCCAAGACGATGACCGGCCGCCTCTACTCGGGCGCAGCCCCGCTGGACGTGGCGACCGCCCTGCTGGCGGCCCGGGACGGGCTCGTCCCCGCCACCACCAACGTCGACCCGGACACCTCCTACGACCTCGACCTGGTCACCGATCCGCGCCCCGCCGACCTCCACACCGCCCTGGTCCTCGCCCGGGGCGAGTGCGGCTTCAACTCGGCCCTGGTGGTCCGTACCCCCTGACCTCCCGCCCCACGAGCACGGCCGGCCGCCGCCGGACGCCGCCCGGCCTCCCCTCCACCCGGCCGGCGCACGCCCCCGCCCCGGCGGGGCCGGCCGCCCGTGCCCCCCCCCAACGCGCCCGCCGCCCGGTTCTTCATCCGCGTCCCCCACGCCGGACCGGGCGGCGGGCGTCCGTCCGTCCGCGTCCCCGGGGCCCGCCCGGGCGCGGAGCACCGACAGAGAGGACCCACCCATGCCCACGCAGTCCTTCACCCTCGACGACCTCCGGCGCGTCCTGCTGGAGGCCGCCGGCGCCGACGAGAACGTGGATCTCGACGGCGACATCCTCGACACCGACTTCGAGGAGCTGAGCTACGAGTCCCTGGCCATCCTCGAGACCTGCGGCCGCATAGAGCGGGAGTACGGCATCTCGCTCGACGACTCCGTGGTGACCGAGGCGAAGACGCCCCGCGCCCTGCTGAGCCTGGTCAACACCCAGCTCGCCGGCCTGCCCACCGCCGCCTGATCCCCGTCCGGGCTTCCCACTGCCCGCCGCGTCCGGGCCCCCGGCCGGTCCCGGCCCGGCCGCGGCGGCACCGGACGCGGCCGTCCACCCAGCACCCACAAGGGAGTACCAGTCATGTCCGACAAGCATCAGCGGGTCGCCCTCGTCTCCGGGGCCACCAGCGGCATCGGCCGCGCCGCCGCGCGGCTGCTGGCCGAGCAGGGGCACCGGGTCTTCATCGGCTCCCGCGATCCCGAGAACGTCAGCACCACCGTCAAGGAACTGCGCGCCGAGGGGCTGGAGGTCGACGGCTCCGTCCTGGACGTCCGCTCGGCGCTGTCCATCGAGACCTTCGTCCAGGCCGCCGTGGACCGCTACGGCACCGTGGACGTCCTGGTCAACAACGCGGGCCGGTCCGGCGGCGGCGTCACCGCCGACATCGACGACGAGCTCTGGTACGACGTCGTCGAGACCAACCTGAACAGCGTCTTCCGGCTGACCCGCGCCGTGCTCACCACCGGCGGCATGCGCGGCAAGGACCGCGGCCGGATCATCAACATCGCCTCCACCGCCGGAAAGCAGGGCGTGGTCCTCGGAGCCCCCTACTCCGCCTCCAAGCACGGGGTGGTCGGTTTCACCAAGGCCCTCGGCAACGAACTGGCCCCCACCGGCATCACCGTCAACGCCGTCTGCCCCGGCTACGTGGAGACGCCGATGGCGCAGCGCGTGCGCGCCGGATACGCGGCCGCCTACGACACCACCGAGGACGCCATCCTCGACAAGTTCACCGCGAAGATCCCGCTCGGGCGCTACTCCACGGCCGAGGAGGTCGCCGGCCTCGTCGGCTACCTCGCCTCGGACACCGCCGCGTCCATCACCGCACAGGCCCTGAACGTCTGCGGCGGCCTCGGCAACTTCTGACCCGGCCACCACCGCCCACCCCGACGAGGAGATCCCCCATGTCCGCATCCGAGCCACGGGAAGTCGAGCACGAGATCACGGTCTCGGCCCCGGCCGACGACGTCTACCGGCTGATCGCCGACGTGACGAACTGGCCGCGCGTCTTCCCGCCGACCATCTACGTCGACCACCTGGAGCGCTCCGGCGACGAGGAACTCATCAGGATCTGGGCCACCGCCAACGGCGAGGCCAAGAACTGGACCTCGCGCCGGGTCCTGGACCCCGGGAACCTGCGGATCACCTTCCGGCAGCAGGTCTCCACGCCCCCGGTCGCCACCATGGGCGGAACCTGGATCGTGGAGCCGGCCGGCGAAGGCACCGCGCGCGTCCGGCTGCTCCACGACTACACGGCCGTCGACGACGACCCCGCCGGCCTGGCCTGGATCGAGGAGGCCGTCGACCGCAACTCCCGCTCGGAGCTGGCGGCGCTGAAGACCAACGTCGAACTCGCCACCGCCTCCGAGGAACTGACCTTCTCCTTCGAGGACACCGTCGCCTTCGAGGGCTCCGCCAAGGACGCCTACGACTTCGTCAACGAGGCCGACCGGTGGGCCGAGCGGCTGCCGCACGTGGCGACCGTGCGCCTCACCGAGGACACCCCCGGCCTGCAGACCCTGGAGATGGACACCCGGGCCAAGGACGGCTCCACCCACACCACCCGGTCCTACCGGGTGTGCCTGGAGGGCCGGAAGATCGCCTACAAGCAGACCACGCTGCCGGCCCTGATGAGCCTGCACACCGGCTACTGGACCTTCCGCGACACGGACACCGGCGCCACCGCGTCCTCGCAGCACACCGTCGTTCTGCGTCCCGAGAACATCGAGCGGATCCTGGGCCCGGAGGCGGGGGTCGCCGAGGCCCGCGAGTACGTGCGCACCGCGCTGAGCACCAACAGCCGGGCCACGCTGGGCCATGCCCGGGACTACGCCGAGGCGAGGCGCTGACCCGTGTCCGGTGCCGACGTTTCCGGCGCAGCCGATCCGCAGGTCGTCGTCGTCGGCGCCGGCCCGGTCGGGCTGATGCTCGCCGGGGAGCTGCGGCTCGGCGGCGTCGAGGTGACCGTGCTGGAACGGCTGGACACCCCGACCACCGAGTCCCGCGCCTCCACGCTGCACGCGCGGACCATGGAGATCCTCGGGCAGCGCGGTCTGCTGGACGCCCCCGGCGGCTTCGCGGACCCGCTCCCGCCGTGCGAGCCCAGGGGCCACTTCGGCGGCCTCCCCCTGGACCTGACACTGCCCAGCTCCCACCCGGGCCAGTGGAAGGTCCCGCAGGTGCGCACCGAGGCGATCCTCGGTGCGTGGGCGGAGCGTCTCGGGGCGCGCGTGCTGCGCGGCCACCGCGTCGTCTCCGTCGAGCAGGACGCGGACGGGGTACGGGTGGTGGCCGAACACGCGGGCCGGCGCACCGCGTTCACCGCCCGCTACGCCGTGGGCTGCGACGGAGAGCGGTCGGCCGTGCGACACCTGGCCGGCATCGGCTTCCCCGGGAGTGACGCCGAACGGGAGCTGCTGCGCGCCGACGTCGACGGCGTCGAGATCCCCGACCGTCGCTTCCAGCGGCTGCCGAAGGGGCTGGCGATCGCGGCACGGCGCGGCGACGGAGTCACCCGCGTGATGGTCCACCGCTTCGGCACCCCGCCGCGCAGCGCCGGGGAACCGGACTTCGCGGACGTCGTCGCGGCCTGGCGGGACGTCACCGGCGAGGACCTCTCCGGGGGCACCCCGCTGTGGGTGAACTCCTTCGGGGACGCCTCCCGGCAGGCCGAGCACTACCGCCGGGGGCGGATCCTGCTGGCCGGGGACGCCGCCCACCAGCAGATGCCGATCGGCGGCCAGGCGCTCAACCTGGGCCTCCAGGACGCGGTCAACCTGGGCTGGAAACTCGCGGCCACCGTCCGGGGCCGGGCCCCCGAAGGCCTCCTGGACACGTACCACGACGAGCGGCACGCGGTGGGCCGGCGCGTGCTGTCCACCATCCGCGCGCAGGCCCGGCTGCTGCTCGGCGGTCCCGAAGTGGAAGCCCTGCGCTCGGTGATCGGCGAACTCGTCCCGTACGAACCGGTCCGGACGCACCTGGCCGGGCTGATCAGCGGTCTCGACGTCCGCTACGGCGCGCCCGAGGACCCGGCCCCGGTCGGCGCGCGGCTGCCCGGCCCGCCGCCCGGCGACCACGGCACCGCGCGGGAGGCCCTGCGCCGGGCCCGCGGGGTGCTCCTCGTGGCCGAGGGCGACGGGGAGCCGCGCGAGGCCCTCGTACGCGCCGCACGCCCGTTCGCGGGCGCCGTCGACACCGTGACCGTCCCGCCGGACGGGGACGGCCCGCTGCGGGAGGCCGCCGCCGTCCTCGTCCGCCCCGACGGCCACATCGCCTGGGCGGGCGACGCGCCGGACGGCCTGCGGACGGCGCTCGCCCGCTGGTTCGCCCCCGGCCCGCAGCCAGGCCCGGAGCCCGGGACGGCACCCGACGGCGACGGACACGCCGGCGGACGGCATCCCACGCGCCGTCCCGCCGCACGACACCGAGCCGCACACCAAGCCGCACGACCTCACGGCAGGAGAGAGAACATGGGCAGTCTGACCGGACGCACGGCGCTCGTCACGGGCGCCAGCCGGGGCATGGGACGGGCCACCGCCGAGCGGCTGGCCCGCGACGGCGCCCTCGTCGCCGTGCACTACGGCACCAACGAGGACGCGGCCGCCGAGGTCGTCGACGGCATCGAGCGGGACGGCGGGCGGGCCTTCGCCGTACGGGCCGAACTCGGCGCCCCCGGCGACGTGCACGAGCTGTTCCTCGCCCTCGAGGAGGGCCTGAAGGAGCGCACCGGCTCCACCGAACTGGACATCCTGGTCAACAACGCCGGGGTGATGGGCGGCGTCAAGCCCGAGGACACCACGCCGGAGCAGTTCGACCGGATCATCGCCGTGAACGCCAGGGCGCCGTTCTTCATCATCCAGCGCGCCCTCGCCAACATGCCCGACGGCGGCCGGATCGTGAACATCTCCTCCGGGCTGACCCGGTTCGCCAACCCCGACGAGATCGCCTACGCGATGAGCAAGGGCGCCGTCGAGCAGCTCGCGCTGCACTACGCGAAGGCGCTCGGCCCGCGCCGCATCACGGTGAACAGCGTCGCCCCGGGCATCACCCGCAACGGCAACCCGCTGTTCGACGTCCCCGAGGCGGTCGAGGCGATGGCCGCGCTGTCCGCCTTCAACCGGGTCGGCGAACCGCAGGACGTCGCCGACGTCGTCGCCTTCCTGGTCTCCGACGACGCCCGCTGGATCACCGGCTCCTTCGTGGACGCCAGCGGCGGCACCCTGCTGGGCTGACGAGGTGACCAGGACCGTTCCCGGGCCGGTGGCCGACGCCGGGGAAGGACGGTGGAGCCCCCGGCTGTGGGGGCTGCTGCTGGTCCTCGCCGGCAACATGCTCATCGACGCGCTCGAGGTGTCCGTGGCGGTCGTGGCGCTGCCGTCCATCGGCACGGACCTCGGGCTGCCCCTGACCGGCGCGCAGTGGGCGATGACCGGCTTCGCCGCCGGTTTCGGCGCCCTCATGCTCTTCGGCACCCGGCTGGTGGCCCTGCTGGGCCGCCGCCGGGTCTACCTGGTGGCCCTCCTCGGGTTCGCCGCCGCCTCCCTGCTCAGCGCCTTCGCCCAGGGACCCGCGCTGCTCGTCGCGACCCGGCTCGTCAAGGGGTTCTGCGCCGCGCTGACGGCTCCCACGGGGCTGGCCATCATCTCCACCGCCTTCCCCGAGGGCCGTCCGCGCAGCCGTGCGGTGTCGGTCTACACCCTCTTCGGCGCCGGCGGGTTCACCGCGGGCCTGCTGCTGTCCGGCTGGCTGAGCACGTACAGCTGGCGGCTGGCCTTCGCCTTCCCGGCCCCCGTCGTCCTGCTGCTCTTCGCCGCCGCGCTGCGCCTGGTGCCCGGCGGCGACGGCCCGCCGGACGGCCGCCCTGCCACGCCCCGGCACTACGGCGTGGGGAGCGCGGCCGCCCTCACGGGCGCGCTGCTCGCCCTCGTGCACGGCGTCACCGTGCTGCCCGGGCACGGCTGGAGCGACCCGCGCTTCCTCGGGTCCGTGGCGGCGGCGGTCCTGCTGCTGGCGTGGTTCCGGGCGCTGGAACGCGCCGCACCGGTCCCGCTGCTGCCGGTCCGGCTGCTGCGCGGCGGGGCCCTGCTGCGGTCGGCCCTCGGCGCGGCCTGCCTCAACGGCTCCTATCTCGGGCTGCTGTTCGTCCTCACGTACCAGACGCAGACCCTCGCCGGCTGGTCACCACCGGTCGCGGCCGCGGCCCTGCTGCCGGCCGCCGTGCCGCCGGCGCTCACCGCGCTCGCCTCGGGGCGGCTGATCGCCCGGTTCGGCGCGCCGCGCCTGGTCGCGGCCGGTGCCGCCAGCGCGTTCGCCGGCTGCCTGCTGCAACTGCGGTCCGGCTGGCCGCTGGACTACACGGGGCGGCTGCTGCCGACGCTGCTGCTGGTGGGGCTGGGCTTCGTGCTGTCCTTCGCCGCGCTCAACGTGCAGGCCACCTCCCAGCTGGCGCCCGCCGACCGCGGTGCGGGCAGCGGGCTCTACCAGACCGCCGTACAGCTCGCCGCGGTCCTCGCGGTCGCGCTGGTCGCGGCGCTGCTCGCCGGTGCGGGCGGGGACGGCGGGCCCGCTGCGCGGCTCGCCGCCTGCCGCCCGGCGCTGGTCCTGGTGGCCGCGCTCGGCGGTCTCGGCCTGTTCACCGCGCTCTTCGGACTGGCCCGTCCGGGCGCCGCGGACCGCACGGCCGCGCCCCGCACCTGACGAGCACTCCTTCCCCTCCACCACCCACTCCACGACGGGGGCGATCATGGATCTGACAACGAAGAACTGGGTCTTCGACGACCTCGACGACCTGGACGACCTCGACTACGAGTTCGCACGGGACCACGTCGCCGAGCCGGAACCACCCGACCTGGCCCACCTCGCCGCGTGCGACCCGGCCGAGCGCACCCGCCTCATCGACGCCTACGTACGGGGCGAGCTGGCCCGCGTGCTGCGCGTGCCCCCGGACACGATCGACACCGTGGGGCGCCCCATGAACAGCCTGGGCATCGGGTCCATCAACGGCCTGGAACTGCAACGCCGCATGGAGGCCGTGCTGCGGGTCGACGTCAATCTCAACCGGCTGCTGCGGGCCAACAGCGCCGCCGAGCTGATCGACTGCCTGGCCGGGCAGCTCGGCCCCGGGGACAGCCTCCACAAGCACGACGGGCGCGGCGACCACCTCGTCGCGCACGACGTGCTGGGCACACCGTGATAGGACAGCTCGCGCACCGGCCGGACGCGGCCGGCGCGCCGCGGCTGCCGCTGCCCGGGCACCTCGACGTGTGGCTGGTGCGCCGCCCCCGGCTGGACACGGCGGCCGGGACGCTGGCTCTGGACGAGCTGAGCGAGCCGGAACGCCGGCGCACCGCCTCCTTCGTCCGCCCCGCCGACGGGGTCACGTACGCGTCCGCGCACATCGCGCTGCGCCGGCTGCTCGGCGCCTACCTGGGGATGCCGGCGGCGGACGTCCCGTTCGTGCGCGAGCCCTGCCCCGGGTGCGCCGGACCGCACGGCAGACCGGCCGTCCGCCACCCCGACCCGCCGCTGCACTTCTCCCTGGCGCACAGCCACGGGATGGCCGTGGTGGCCGTCTCCCGTGCCGTGCTCGGCGTGGACGTGGAGCGGCTGCCGCGGGCCGAGACCGTCGAGGTGTGCGCCGCGGCGCTGCACCCCGGCGAGCAGATCGAGCTGGCCCGGCTGGGCGCCGAGGAGCGGCGCCTGGCCTTCGGCCGGATCTGGACCCGCAAGGAGGCCTACCTCAAAGCGCTGGGCACCGGCCTGTCCCGCGACCCCGCCCGGGACTACCTGGGCGCCGACCCGGGCCGCCGGCCGGCCGGCTGGGCGCTGCTCGACCTGGCGTCCGGTCCCCGGCACAACGCCGCCGTCGCCGTGCGCGGCGCGCCGCCCGAACGGGTCGCCGTGCGCTGGCTGCCGCCCACCGCGACACACCTCGACGGGTCGGTGGACCTGGCCGCCGGCGGTGTGACCACCCGCGTATCCGACTGGGGAGCGTGACACGACGATGACGACCGACCAGAGAACCGACCAGACGACCGAACGACAACCCCTGCACCGGCGCGAGCACCGGGGCCAGTGGAGCGCCGAGGAACGCATCGAGGAACTCGGCCTGATCAAACAGGCCGCCCGGCACGGCGACCCGACGGCCACCGAACGGCAGCACGCCAAGGGAAAGCTCACCGCCCACGAGCGAATCGAACTCCTGCTCGACGAGGGGTCGTTCACCGAGATCGAGATGCTGCGCCGGCACCGGGCCACCGGTTTCGGGCTGGAGAAGAAGCGCCCCTACACCGATGGAGTGATCACCGGTTGGGGCACCGTCCACGGACGCACGGTCTTCGTGTACGCCCACGACTTCCGGGTGTTCGGCGGCGCCCTCGGCGAAGCCCACGCACTGAAGATCCACAAGATCATGGACATGGCCGTCGCGGCCGGCGCGCCCCTGGTGTCGCTCAACGACGGGGCGGGCGCCCGCATCCAGGAGGGCGTCTCGGCGCTCGCCGGCTACGGCGGCATCTTCCAGCGCAACACCAAGGCGTCCGGCGTGATCCCGCAGATCAGCGTGATGCTCGGGCCGTGCGCCGGCGGCGCCGCCTACTCACCGGCACTGACCGACTTCGTCTTCATGGTCCGCGACATCGCGCAGATGTTCATCACCGGGCCGGACGTGGTGAAGGCGGTGACGGGCGAGGAGATCAGCCAGGACGCCCTCGGCGGCGCCGACGTCCACGCCACCTCCTCCGGCGTCGCCCACTTCGCCTACGACGACGTGCGCACCTGCCTGGAGGACGTGCGCCACCTGCTGTCCCTGCTGCCCTCCAACAACCGCGAACTGCCACCGGCCGCGCCCGGCTCCGACCCGGCCGGACGGCGCACCGACCGGCTGCTGGAGATCGTCCCCGACGACCCCGGCCGGGTCTACGACATCCGCGCCGTCATCGAGGAGATCGTGGACGACGGCGACTACTTCGAGGTGCACCCCGGCTGGGCGACCAACATGGTGTGCGCCCTGTCCCGGCTCGACGGCGAGGTCGTGGGCATCGTCGCCAACCAGCCCACCTCGTACGCCGGCGTCCTGGACATCGACGCGAGCGAGAAGGCCGCGCGGTTCGTGCAGTTCTGCGACGCCTTCAACATCCCGCTGGTGACGCTGATCGACGTCCCTGGCTTCCTGCCCGGCGTCGACCAGGAGCACAACGGCATCATCCGGCGCGGCGCCAAGCTGCTGTACGCGTACTGCAACGCCACCGTGCCGCGCATCTCCCTCGTGCTGCGCAAGGCGTACGGCGGCGCGTACATCGTGATGGACTCCCGCTCCATCGGCTCCGACCTGGCGCTGGCCTGGCCCTCCAACGAGATCGCGGTGATGGGCGCCGAGGGCGCCGCGGGCGTCATCTTCCGCCGGGAGATCGCCGCGTCGGACGACCCCGAGAGCACCCGCGCCCAGAAGATCAAGGAGTACCAGGCGGAGCTGATGCACCCGTACTACGCCGCGGAACGGGGCCTCATCGACGACGTGATCGACCCGCGGGACACGCGGCGCGCCCTCACCGGCGCCCTGGCGATGCTGCGCGGCAAACAGGCGGACCTGCCGTGCCGCAAACACGGCAACCCCCCGCAGTGAACGGCGCGGACGGCGCCGACGGAACCGCGGTCGTGCGGATTCTGCGGGGCCGGCCCACCGCCGACGACATCGCCGCCCTCACGGCCGTCCTCCTCGCCCGCGCCGCCGCCCTCGGCGCCGCCCCGTCCGGCCCGGCCCGCCCCCGGCCGACCGCGGGCTGGCGCCGGCCGGAACGCGTCGCCGTGCACCGCGATCCCCGGGGCTGGCACACCGCCGGCGGCCCGCACGGCCGCACACCCACCGGAAAGGACCTCTCCCCATGACCCGCCCACCCTCCGGCCCCGCCGCCGACCCGGACACGGTCACCCTCGCCCGGGCCGAGTTCGACGCCCTGCGCGCCCAGGTGCGGGCACTGAGCGACCGCACGGAGATCGCCGAACTGGTCGACCGCTACGTCACCCTGCTGGACACCCAGGACGAGCACGGTTTCGACGACGGCTGGCCGGCCGGGGTCTTCACCGAGGACTGCCTGCTGGAGTTCCCCGTCGGCACGCTGGAAGGACGGGAGGGCGCGGCCGCCTTCCACTTCGACCGCAAGTCCCGGTTCGCCCGGACCCATCACCTGGCGTCCAACTACGGCATCACCACGGACGGAGACACGGCCCGGATCCGCGTCCACCTCGTCGCCTCGCACGTGCACCACGAGGACGGCCCCGACCCCGGCGGCCGCTTCGACATCGGCGGACACAGCGAGGCCGAGGCGGTACGCACCCCGGACGGCTGGCGGATCCACCGCTGGCGGTTCCACCTGACGTGGTCGGACGGGGCCGGCCCGCGCCCCGGCCCCGAGGCGCGCGCCCTGCGCACCTCCCAGCCACGCCCCCGCACCTGACCGACCGACACCGACGAAAGGACACCACCGTGCCGGGCAACCCCGTCACCCTCGACACCGACGCCCTGCGGGGCCTCCACGGCGCGGCCCGCGTGCGGGCCTTCGAGACGTTCCTGTGCCGCAGCCTGGCACCCCACCTCCACGTCCCGCCGGCCCACCGGGTCTCCCTGACCCGGCCGCTGTACGCCCAGGGCATCGACTCGCTGACCGCGCTCGCCCTCCAGCGCACCCTGGAGTCGGCGCTGGGAGTCCCCGTCCCCTCGCACCACCTGCTGCGGGAACAGACCGTCGGGGAACTCGCCGCCGTCCTCAGCACCACGACGGAGCAGGAGACGTCCGAGGAGGCCACCGCCTGATCACCGGCCACCGGACGGCGGCCCTGTGAGTAAAGTCTCAGAACCCGGGAGCGCTCTCCCACGCTTCCCGGCGCACAGCAGAACGGGGCGGCATCTTCGCGATGCCGCCCCGTCTTTTGCGTGTCCAGAGCATCTGACATGCTCCGTGGTGCGCGAGGGGGGAGTTGAACCCCCACGCCCTTGCGGGCACTGGAACCTGAATCCAGCGCGTCTGCCTATTCCGCCACCCGCGCATTGGGTGTGTCTTCCGGGCCTTTCCTTGCGGTCCGGCGCCTTCCGACACGAGAACATTAGCACGCTGGAAGGGGTCGATTCACATCCCTTTCCCCGGGCGGACCGGTGCGGACCGGGGCGCCCGCCCTCCTTCGGGCACTCGTCCCCGTCCGTGGCCGTTCACGTATCAACCTCGTACCGGTCCGGCCCGTCTCCCCAGGAGCCGGTAGGGGACCGCGGTCAGGTGCGGGACACTGGTCTGCGGCCGCCTCTACGATCCTGGGCATGAGTACCTGAGGGAGCACACCCGAAGGGCCCGCGGGAGTTCGAAGAAGAGCTCCGGCGGGAACGCGGGAACTCCGAGAGGCGTCGACACCCGTCGACCGGGCCGACAGGGGGAACCAGCCGATCGACCGGCGCGTGGATACGATCAGTAAGCAGTACCAGGTGGGCAGTGCGCGCACGCACCGCACGACGCGGAGCGGCACCGCGCAAGGCAGCAGCAGGCAAGGCAGCAGTACGCAGCACAGCACTACGCAGGACAGTGGCAGCGGACAGGACGGCAGCGACGGAGGAGGTGCCCCATGGGAGTCCTGAAGAAGTTCGAGCAGCGGCTCGAAGGCCTGGTCAACGGCACCTTCGCAAAGGTCTTCAAGTCCGAGGTGCAGCCCGTGGAGATCGCGGGAGCGCTTCAGCGTGAATGCGACAACAACGCGACCATCTGGAACCGCGACCGCACCGTCGTGCCCAACGACTTCATCGTGGAACTGAGCACGCCCGACTACGAGCGCCTCAGCCCCTACTCCGGCCAGCTCGGCGACGAGCTGGCCGGCATGGTCCGCGACTACGCCAAACAGCAGCGCTACACCTTCATGGGACCGATCAAGGTCCACCTGGAGAAGGCCGACGACCTCGACACCGGCCTGTACCGGGTGCGCAGCCGCACCCTCGCCTCCTCCAGCAGCCACCAGGGCGGCCCGGCCCCCGCCGCGCCCCCGGCACGGCCCGCCGGACCCGGCGGCGGGTACGGCTACCCGCCGGCCGCCCCCGCGGGCGCCCCGCCCATGCCGTCCGCGCCGCCGCCCGGCGGCCGCCCCGGCGGCTACGGCTACCCGCAGCCCGCCGGCGGCCCCCAGCCCCCGGCCACGCCCGCCCCCGGCGGACGCACCCGCCACTGGATCGAGATCAACGGCACCCGCCACCAGATCTCCCGCGCGACGCTCGTGCTGGGCCGCAGCACCGAGGCCGACGTGCGGATCGACGACCCCGGCGTCTCCCGCCGGCACTGCGAGATCCGGACCGGAACGCCCTCGACGATCCAGGATCTCGGCTCCACCAACGGCATCGTGGTGGACGGGCAGCACACCACCCGCGCTACGCTCCGCGACGGCTCGCGGATCGTCGTGGGCAGCACCACCGTTATCTACAGGCAAGCCGAAGGGTGATCCGGGGGCAATGTCAGAGCTGACCCTCACGGTCATGCGGCTGGGTTTTCTCGCCGTACTGTGGCTGTTCGTGATCGTGGCCGTGCAGGTCATCCGCAGCGACCTGTTCGGTACGCGGGTCACCCAGCGCGGCGCACGGCGCGACGCCGGCCGACCGCAGCAGACCGCCACGCGCCAGGGCCAGGCGCCTCCGCAGCAGCGCCAGCAGTCCGGCGGCCGCGGCCGCCGGGGCGCGCCCACCAAGCTGGTCGTGACGGAGGGCACCCTCACCGGCACCACCGTCGCCCTCCAGGGCCAGACCATCACGCTCGGCCGGGCCCACGACTCGACGATCGTGCTGGACGACGACTACGCCTCCAGCCGCCATGCCAGGATCTACCCGGACCAGAACGGCCAGTGGATCGTCGAGGACCTGGGCTCCACCAACGGCACCTACCTGGACCGGACCCGGCTGACGACCCCCACCCCGATTGGCCCGGGGGCGCCGATCCGCATCGGCAAGACCGTCATCGAGCTGCGGAAGTAGTGCTACACCAATGAATGAGCGCGAGCGGAGCGAGCACGCAGCGGCGGCCGGCACCCCGGGCCCCGGCGCGCTCCCGACCGGAGGGTGGGCAGTGTGGCTCGACACGACCGGCTGCAGTCGGAGCCGACGGGCGAGGTGCGCATGAGTCTGTCACTGCGCTTCGCCGCCGGTTCCCACAAGGGCATGATCCGCGAGGGCAACGAGGACTCCGGCTACGCCGGTCCCCGCCTGCTCGCCATCGCCGACGGCATGGGCGGCCAGGCCGCCGGCGAGGTCGCCTCCTCCGAGGTGATCTCCACCATCGTCGCCCTCGACGACGACGTACCCGGCTCCGACGTCCTCACCTCGCTCGGCGCCGCCGTCCAGCGCGCCAACGACCAGCTGCGGCAGATGGTCGAGGAGGACCCCGCCCTGGAGGGCATGGGCACCACCCTCACCGCCCTGCTGTGGACCGGGCAGCGCCTGGGCATGGTCCACGTCGGCGACTCCCGCGCCTACCTCCTGCGCGACGGCGTCCTCACCCAGATCACCCAGGACCACACCTGGGTGCAGCGCCTCGTCGACGAGGGCCGCATCACCGAGGAGGAGGCGGGCACCCACCCGCAGCGCTCCCTGCTCATGCGCGCCCTCGGCAGCGGCGACCACGTCGAACCCGACCTGTCCATCCGCGAGGTCCGGGCCGGCGACCGCTACCTCATCTGCTCCGACGGACTCTCCGGCGTCGTCTCCCACCAGACGATGGAGGACACCCTCGCCAGCTACCAGGGCCCCCAGGAGACCGTCCAGGAGCTGATCCAGCTCGCCCTGCGCGGCGGCGGCCCGGACAACATCACCGTCATCGTCGCCGACGTCCTCGACCTCGACACCGGCGACACCCTCGCCGCCCAGCTGTCCGACACCCCCGTGGTCGTCGGCGCCGTCGCCGAGAACCAGGCCCAGACGGGCGACAACGGCATCATGCAGACCCCGGCCGGCCGCGCCGCCGGTCTCGGCCGGCCGCGCGGCGGGGGCGGCGAGTTCGGCCCGCCCGGCAGCGGCGACGTCACCGGCTTCATCCCCACCGGCGGCTTCGACGACTACGGCCCCGACGACTTCGTCAAACCCCGCAAGAACCGCAAGTGGCTCAAGCGGTCCCTCTACACCGTCCTCGCCCTCGCCGTCATCGGCGGCGGCACCTACGGCGGCTGGCGCTGGACCCAGACCCAGTACTACGTCGGCACCAACGACGACCACCTCGCGCTGTACCGGGGCATCAGCCAGGACCTCGCCTGGGTCTCGCTCTCCAAGGTCCAGAAGGACCACCCCGAGATCGAACTCAAGTACCTGCCGCCCTACCAGCAGAAACTGGTCGAGGCGACCATCCCCGAGAGCGACCTCAACGACGCCCGGGCCAAGATCGAGGAACTGGCGGTCCAGGCCTCCGCCTGCAAGAAGCAGGCCGAGCGGCGCTCCGCGGCGACCGAGAAGAACGCGAAGACGGGCGAGGGCGAGGCCGGAGGCACCACGGGAACCAGCACCGCCTCCTTCACGTCCAAGGCGTCACCGAGCCCGAACCCCTCGGGATCGGCCAAGGCACCCGAATCGTCCGAGTCCCCGTCCACGACCGCACCCACTCCAGGCTCAGGCCCGACCCTCTCGGAGGAAGAACAGAAGGTCGTCTCGCTGTGCGGTAAGCAGCAGTAGGCAAGCCGTGAGAGGCCCCGTCACACGATGAGCAGTACTACCAACCCGTCGACGCACCACACGTCCACGATCGGCGCCATCGGCGCCCCGAGCCGGCGCAACACCGAGCTGGCTCTGCTCGTGTTCGCCGTCCTCATCCCGGTCTTCGCCTACGCCAACGTGGGCCTGGCCATCAACGACGAGGTGCCCGCAGGGCTGCTGAGCTACGGCTTCGGCCTCGGCCTGCTGGCCGGCGTCGGCCACCTCGTCGTCCGCAAGTTCGCGCCGTACGCCGACCCGCTGCTGCTGCCGCTGGCCACCCTCCTCAACGGACTCGGACTCGTCGCCATCTGGCGCCTGGACCAGTCCGAACTGCTCCAGGACATCAAGCAGGCCGGCACCGCCGCGCCCCGCCAGCTGATGTACACCGCGATGGGCATCGCCCTGTTCGTCGCCGTGATGATCTTCCTCAAGGACCACCGCGTCCTGCAGCGCTACACCTACATCTCCATGGTCACCGCGCTGTTCCTGCTGCTGCTCCCGCTCGTGCCGGGCCTCGGCAAGAACATCTACGGCGCCAAGATCTGGATCCAGGTCGGCTCCTTCTCCATCCAGCCCGGTGAATTCGCCAAAATCGTCCTGGCGATCTTCTTCGCCGGCTACCTCATGGTGAAACGCGACGCGCTCGCCCTGGCCAGCCGCCGCTTCATGGGCCTCTACCTGCCCCGCGGGCGCGACCTCGGCCCCATCCTGGTCGTCTGGATGGTCTCGATCCTCATCCTGGTCTTCGAGACCGACCTCGGCACCTCGCTGCTGTTCTTCGGCATGTTCGTGATCATGCTGTACGTGGCCACCGAGCGGACCAGCTGGATCGTCTTCGGCCTGATGATGTCCGCCGTCGGCGCCGTGGGCGTGGCCAGCTTCGAGCCCCACATCCAGCAGCGCGTCGACGCCTGGCTCGACCCGATGCGGGAGTTCATGCTCTCCCGCGCCAACCAGGTCGGCCACTCCGAGCAGGCCATGCAGGCCCTGTGGGCCTTCGGCTCCGGCGGCACCCTCGGCACCGGCTGGGGCCAGGGCCACTCCGAGCTGATCCGCTTCGCCGCCAACTCCGACTTCATCCTCGCCACCTTCGGCGAGGAACTCGGCCTCGCCGGCCTGATGGCCCTGCTCCTGCTCTACGCCCTGATCGTGGAACGCGGCGTACGCACCGCCCTCGCCGCCCGCGACCCCTTCGGCAAGCTCCTCGCCATCGGCCTCTCCGGCGCCTTCGCCCTCCAGGTCTTCGTCGTCGCCGGCGGTGTCATGGGCCTCATCCCGCTCACCGGTATGACCATGCCCTTCCTGGCCTACGGCGGCTCCTCCGTCATCGCCAACTGGGCGTTGATCGGCATCCTGCTGCGCATCAGCGACACCGCGCGCAGGCCGGCGCCCGCCGCGCCCGCCAACCCCGACGCCGAGATGACCCAGGTGGTCCGACCGTGAACAAGCCACTGCGCCGAATCGCGATCTTCTGCGGCCTCCTCGTCCTCACCCTGCTCATCCGGGACAACTGGCTCCAGTACGTCCAGGCCGACGAGCTCAAGGAGGACGAGCACAACCGCCGCGTCGCCATCGAGCGGTACGCCAGCCCCCGCGGCGACATCATCGTCGACGGCAAGGCCATCACCTCACACGCCACCACCGAGGGCGACTTCAAGTACAAGCGCACCTACAAGGACGGCGCCATGTGGGCGCCCGTCACCGGCTACGTCTCCCAGGCCTACGGCGCCACCCAGCTCGAGGCCATCGACGACGGCATCCTCACCGGCAACGACGACCGGCTCTTCTTCCGCAACACCCTCGACATGATCACGGGCGAGAAGCGCGAAGGCGGCAACGTCGTCACCACCCTCAACGCCGCCGCCCAGAAGGCCGCCTACGACGGCCTGAAGAAGCAGGGCGCCAAGGGAGCCGTCGTCGCGATCGAACCGTCCACCGGCAAGATCCTCTCCATGGCCTCGTACCCCTCGTACGACCCCACCACGATCGCGGGCAGCGACAACGCGGCCGGCGAGGCCTGGAACAGGCTCCAGAAGAAGAACAACCCCGACGACCCGATGCTCAACCGGGCGCTGCGCGAGGTCTACCCGCCCGGCTCCACCTTCAAGGTGGTCACCGCCGCCGCGGCCCTGGAACACGGCCTGTACAAGTCCGCCGACGAGAAGACCGACTCCCCGCTGCCCTGGACCATGCCCGGCACCACCACCGAGCTGAAGAACGAGGGCAACCTCCCCTGCGAGGACGCCACCCTCCGCGAGGCCCTGCGCGTCTCCTGCAACACCGTCTTCGGCAAGGTCGGCTACGACCTCGGCAACGACGACATGCTGGAGACCGCCAAGAAGTTCGGCTTCACCGAGGAGCAGTTCGTCCCGGTCCGCTCCAGCGCCTCCGTCTTCTCCGACGACATGAACGACTCCCAGGTCGCGCTCTCCTCCATCGGCCAGTACAACACCGCCGCCACCCCGCTGCAGATGGCCATGGTCACCTCGGCCATCGCCAACAACGGCACCCTGATGAAGCCCTACATGGTCGACGCGCTCCAGGCCCCCAACCTCGACACCATCGAGAAGACGGACCCCGAGGAGATGAGCAAGCCGCTGTCCGCGGACAACGCCCAGATCCTCCAGTCCATGATGGAGACCGTCGTCAAGGACGGCACGGGAACCAACGCGCAGATCGACGGCGTCACGGTGGGTGGCAAGACCGGTACCGCACAGCACGGTGTCGACAACAGCGAGAACCCGTACGCCTGGTTCATCTCGTACGCCAAGACCGACGACGGCAGCTCGCCCGTCGCCGTGGCCGTGGTGATCGAGGACGAGAACGCCGTCCGCGACGACATCTCCGGCGGCGGCCTCGCGGCACCGATCGCGAAGGACGTCATGGAGGCCGTCATCGACAGCAAGAAGTGACCGCGCCATGAACGGGACGTGACTCCCGTCACGTCCGCTTCACATCGGCGCACGTTGCGATACCGGTCCTGTATCGGCTGCCCGGCTCGGCCAAGGGGCCCGGAGCGAGCCGGGTACGGTAGGCCGGACGGCAGCCTCCGACCGTACAAGCATGCCGGTCGGGACCGACGGAGAGGGCTGGTAGGTAACCATGGAAGAGCCGCGTCGCCTCGGCGGCCGGTACGAGCTGGGCCAGGTGCTCGGCCGTGGTGGCATGGCGGAGGTCTACCTCGCGCACGACACCCGGCTCGGCCGCACCGTGGCGGTGAAGACGCTCCGCGCGGACCTCGCGCGCGACCCGTCCTTCCAGGCCCGCTTCCGCCGGGAGGCCCAGTCGGCCGCCTCGCTCAACCATCCCGCGATCGTGGCGGTGTACGACACGGGCGAGGACTACATCGACAACGTGTCGATCCCGTACATCGTCATGGAGTACGTCGACGGGTCCACCCTCCGTGAGCTGCTCCACTCCGGCCGCAAGCTGCTGCCCGAGCGGACGCTGGAGATGACCATCGGCATCCTCCAGGCCCTGGAGTACTCGCACCGGGCCGGCATCGTCCACCGCGACATCAAGCCGGCCAACGTCATGCTCACACGCAACGGCCAGGTCAAGGTCATGGACTTCGGCATCGCCCGCGCCATGGGCGACTCCGGCATGACGATGACCCAGACCGCCGCCGTGATCGGCACCGCCCAGTACCTCTCCCCGGAGCAGGCCAAGGGCGAACAGGTCGACGCCCGGTCCGACCTCTACTCCACGGGCTGCCTGCTCTACGAGCTGCTCACGGTCCGTCCGCCCTTCGTCGGCGACTCCCCGGTCGCGGTCGCCTACCAGCACGTGCGCGAGGAACCGCAGGCGCCGAGCGTCTTCGACCCCGAGATCACGCCCGAAATGGACGCGATCGTACTGAAGGCCCTGGTCAAGGACCCGGACTACCGCTACCAGTCGGCCGACGAGATGCGCGCCGACATCGAGGCCTGCCTCGACGGCCAGCCCGTCGGCGCCACCGCCGCGATGGGCGCCATGGCCGCCGGCGGATACGGCGCCTACCCCGACGACCAGCCGACCACCGCCCTGCGCTCCGACGCGGGCGCCGGCGCCACGACCATGCTGCCGCCCATGAACCCGGACGACGGCGGCTACGGCTACGACGACCGCCCCGACCGGCGCCGCCAGCAGCCCCGCAAGAAGAACACCTCCACGATCCTCCTGGTCCTGGCCGGCATCCTCGTCCTCGTCGGCGCCATCCTGATCGGCCGGTACGCCTTCAGCGGCGACGGAGGACCGGGCAACGGCACGGCCGAGGTGCCCGCCCTGGTCGGCCAGACACAGGACGACGCCGAGAAACTGCTCACCAACGCCGACCTCAAGCTGGGCACGGTCGAGCAGAAGCCCTGCGAGGACCAGAAGAAGGGCAACGTCTGCTCCCAGGACCCCGAGCAGGGCACCTCGGTCGACAAGGACTCCGCCGTCAACCTGGTGGTCTCCACGGGCGCGCCCAAGGTCGCCGTCGACAACGTGATCGGCAAGAACGTCGACGAGGCCACCAAGCAGCTCGAGGACAAGGGCTTCAAGGTCGAGACCAAGCAGACCGAGTCCTCCCAGGACGAGGGCACGGTCCTCAGCCAGAACCCCGACCCGGGCAAGGAGCTGGAGAAGGGCTCCACGGTGACCCTGGAGGTCGCCAAGGCCGAGGAGAAGGCCACGGTGCCGGACGTCATCGGCCGCACCTGTGACGAGGCCAAGGCCCAGATGGAGAACAGCGGCCTGGAAGCCACCTGCACGGACCAGCCGACCAACGACCCGAACCAGGTGGACAGGGTCATCTCCACCACGCCGCAGGCGAACCAGCAGGTCGACCCGGGCTCCAAGGTCACGATCGTCGTCGGCAAGGCCGTGGAGAAGAAGAAGGTGCCCGAGATCAAGCTCGGCACGCCCCTGGGGCAGGCCCAGCAGACCCTGCAGCAGGCCGGCTTCACCAACATCCAGGTCAACGGCCCGAACGACGGCAACGCGGTCGTCATAGGGCAGAACCCGCCCGCCAACAGCGAGGTCGACGACCCGGCCGCCACGCAGATCACCCTCACCACGGTGGGCGGAAACGGCGGCAACAACGACGGCGGGAACGGCAACGGCGGCATCATCGGCGGCCTCCCCGGCCGCGACTGACCCGCCTGCCCGACCGTCCGTCCGGAGCCCCGGCCCTCAGCCAAGCTGAGGGCCGGGGCTCCGTCGTACAGACCGACACGCGTCGATCGTGTCTTCGTATCTCATGACTCGTTGACTCCGGGTGACCACACGACCCGCCCCGGAGGACAACCGTGATCAGTGAGACCGCCCTACTGGAATCACCGGCC
Source organism: Streptomyces sp. CCM_MD2014 (assembly GCF_000772045.1). Classification (GTDB taxonomy): domain Bacteria; phylum Actinomycetota; class Actinomycetes; order Streptomycetales; family Streptomycetaceae; genus Streptomyces; species Streptomyces salinarius. Next base: position 4,350,179 of record NZ_CP009754.1, read on the forward strand.
CTGCGCAGCAGCGTCCTGGACCGCACCGACGTACTCGACCGCGTCAAGGCGCTGTCCCTATTGCCGGACGGCATGCACGTGACGACGGCGATGGTGGCGACGTACTTCAACGTAACCGTTAAGACGCTTGAGTCCGTCGTGGAGGACCATCGGGAGGAGCTGCACGACAGTGGCTACCACGTCTTGACGGGTACACAACTGGCCCTCTTCAAGAGGGCCAGTGGAATCCAGTCGCGCTCCCGCTCACTCGCGCTGTACCCCCGACGCGCCGTCCTCAACGTCGCCATGCTCCTCCGAGACAGCGAAATCGCACGTCAGGTGCGTGTCTACCTCCTGAACATGGAGTACCTGGCCCGCACACAGCCTGTGGAAAACCCGGTCCCGACAGGTTCCGCCGCCCTCGACTCCCGCATCGACCAGCGCATCACCCACATCCTCGGCCGGACTGTCGTGCCAATGTTCAACGCCCTGATCGCCGCCTCCGGCGAACACCGCCACGAGCTGATCGAGCTCCGCGAAGACATCGAGAACGTGGAGCGCAAACTCTGCTGGCACCACAAACGCCTCGCCGCCCTCGAAGGCGACACCCCCGACGACGACGTCAGGGCAAAGATCAAGGCCATGACATGGCAGGCCTTCGAGCATCACGTCGCCGAACTGCTGCGGCGCGACGGATGCGTCGACGTCGTCGTACGGAAGGCCCGCACCGACCGGGGTATCGACATCACCGGCCGCACCGCCGACGGACGCACCGTGGCCGTCCAGTGCAAGAACCGGGCCGGCCGCTGGACCGTGCCCAGTGCGGACATGCAGAAGTTCGCCGGGGCGGCACGCGCCATCGACCACGTCGACATCGCGCTCTTCGTCGCCACCTGCAACTTCAGTCACGAGTCGGAGGCGATCGCCAAGCTCAGCGGCGTCACCACCGTGAACCGCGACGAGCTGGAGGCCTGGAGCGCCGGGGTGCGCCTCAAGGCGCTCCGCTAGGCACCACGGCAAGAGGCCCGAAGCCGCAAGAGCAAGTTGCGGCTTCGGGCCTTCGCCATGTTAGGGGACCGACCTCACACGAGGAGATCAGTCAGCGCAGTTCCTTGGGCGGCGTCCGCTCCCCGTCCACCTTCTCCGTGCGGACCAGCTCGCCCCAGACCACGTACCGGTAGCGGCTCGTGTAGACCGGGGTGCAGGTCGTCAGGGTGATGTAGTGGCCGGCCTTCTTCTTGCCGGACTCCTTGGGGACGGCGTCGAGGACGTCGACGTTGAACTTCGACGTCTCGGGCAGGACGGCGTACGTCTTGTACACGTACCACGTGTCCTTCGTCTCGAAGACGATCGGGTCGCCCTTCTCGATCTTGTCGATGTTGTGGAACCTCGCCCCGTGCCCGTCCCGGTGGGCGGCGAGCGAGAAGTTGCCCTTCTTGCCCGAGGCGGGCAGCGTCGCCTTGACCGGGTCGGTGTAGTAGCCGGCCACGCCGTCGTTGAGGATCTTCATCGACGTGCCCTTCTCCACCAGGATGTCGCCGTCCCCCATCGCCGGGACGTGCAGAAAGCCGATGCCCGCCTTGGTGTCGAGCGCCCCCGGGCCGTCCGGACCCACCCGGTCCTGGGCCCAGTCGTCCCGCACCTTGTCCGCCTGCTTGTCCGCCGCCCGGTCGGCGACCACGTTGGTCCACCACAGCGAGTAGACGACGAACAGCCCCATCACCAGGCCCGCGGTGATGAGCAGTTCGCCGAAGACGCTGACCGCCTGCGCGACGATCCGTCCGGGACGACGCCGCCCGCGACCGCGGGCCTCGGCGTGCTCCTGCTGCTCCGTGTCGGTGGTCGATGCCACTGGTCATCCGCCCTTAACTGACGAGCGCATCCGGCTTGCCCTTGCTGCGCGGCCGTTCCTCGACCATCTTGCCCCACACGATCATGCGGTACTTGCTGGTGAACTCCGGCGTGCAGGTGGTGAGGGTGATGTAGCGGCCGGGTCCCTTGAAGCCCGACTGCTTCGGGACCGGGTCCAGCACACTGACGTTGCTCGGCGACGTCACCGGCAGGATCGACGCCATCTTGTACACGAAGTACTTGTCCTGCGTCTCCACCACGATCGGATCGCCCGGCTCCAGCTTGTTGATGTACCGGAACGGCTCGCCGTGCGTGTTGCGGTGGCCCGCGAGTCCGAAGTTGCCGGTCTTGGCGTCCGGCATCGCCGTCTTCAGCCCGCCCTCCGCGTAGTGCCCGACCATGCCCCGGTCCAGCACCTTCTTGCTGCTGATGCCCTCCGCGATCGGCACCACCACGTCCAGCTTGGGAATGTGCAGCAGCGCGAAGCCCTGCCCCGGCTCGAACGTCCCGGGATTGCGCTTGCCGCTCGCCCAGTCGTCCTGGAGGTTGCTCGCGGCCCGGTCCGCCTGCGCGTGCGCGCGCACGTTCGTCCACCACAGCTGGTAGGTGACGAACAGCAGCATCAACACACCGGTCGTGATGAAGATCTCGCCTATCGCCCGGCTGGCGATCACCGCGGCCCCGGGCTTGCGCGCCCGCGCCTGCCGACGGGCCTCCACGCGCGACAGAGGCGCCTTCGCCGGCTCCTCGGCCTCAGCCTCCGTCGACTGCCCCCGGGGCGCCCCACGGCGCCCGTGACGCCGTTTCGCGGCCTTCCTGCGAGCCGCCCGTCCGCCCCCCACGGGACCGTCCCCGGCAATACCCGTCCCGGCGTCCGCCCGCCGCACCGGGGACTCCGGGATCCGCAGCGCCATCGTCTCGTCGTCGGCCGGCGGCGCCTGGTACTCCGCCCCGGACGCGAACTCCTCGCGCCGACCGCCCCCGAACGCACCGGAATCCCCGTACGGCTGCCCGTACGAGGATCCCTGGTCACCGGCCGTGCCGGAGTCGCGCTCGGGGCGCAGCGCGGTCACGCCGTGGCCCTGCCCACCACCGGGGCGAGCCCCGCCGACCTCGCCACCGCGTCCCGGTCGCCGCACTCCGCCAGCCAGTTGGCCAGCATCCGGTGCCCGTGCTCGGTCAGCACCGACTCCGGGTGGAACTGCACGCCCTCGACGAGCAGTTCCCGGTGGCGCAGACCCATCACGATCCCGTCCGGCGTCCGGGCCGTCACCTCCAGCTCCGCGGGCACCGTGCCCGGCTCCGCCGCCAACGAGTGGTACCGCGTCGCCGTGAACGGCGAGGGCAGGCCCGCGAAGACGCCCCGGCCCGTGTGCTCCACCGGCGAGGTCTTGCCGTGCAGCAGCTCCGGCGCCCGGCCCACCACACCGCCGTACGCCACCTGCATCGACTGCATGCCCAGGCACACGCCGAAGACCGGCACCCCGGTCGCCGCGCAGTGCCGGACCATGTCGACGCAGACGCCCGCCTGCTCCGGCGTACCCGGGCCGGGCGAAAGGAGCACGCCGTCGAAACCGTCCTGGGCGTGGGCCGTCGAGACCTCGTCGTTGCGCAGCACCTCGCACTCGGCGCCGAGTTGGTAGAGGTACTGGACCAGGTTGAAGACGAAGCTGTCGTAGTTGTCGACGACGAGGATGCGCGCGCTCACTGGTTGTCCACCGTCACATCGTTGAAGGGCAGCAGCGGTTCGGCCCACGGGAAGACGTACTGGAACAGGACGTAGACCACGATCATCGCCAGCATGAGCGAGAGCAGCGCCTTCACCCACGCGTTTCCCGGCAGATGCCGCCAGATCCAGCCGTACATGCCGTCCCTTCCGTCGCACCACGACGCCACACTCACGCCGTACCGCACCAGACTAGCGGCGCGGGACCCTCGGGAACGGCCCTAATCCACAGGCTGGGCATAGTGCAGGTCCGCCGTGCCCGGGTAGCCCGGCAGCGTCACCCGCCCGTCGTCCTCGACCTTCCAGCCGAGCCCGTACACGTTGACGTACACCATGTAGTTCTGGATCGCCGGCGACTTGGCCAGCGCGTTCTTCAGCCGCTCCGGGTCGCCGACCGCCTGGATCCTGTACGGCGGCGAGTAGACGCGGCCCTGCAGGATCAGGGTGTTCCCCACGCAGCGCACCGCGCTGGTGGAGATCAGCCGCTGGTCCATCACCTTGATGCCCTCCGCGCCGCCCTGCCACAGCGCGTTCACCACGGCCTGCAGGTCCTGCTGGTGGATCACCAGGTAGTCGGGCTGCGGCTCCGGGTAACCGGGCAGCTTCGCGGTGGCGTCCGGCGGGGCGTCGTCGAGCGTGACGGTGATCGCCTCACCCTTCAGCTTCTGCGTACCCGCCTTCTTCTCCAGCGCGGCGAGTTCGTCGTCCTCCGACTGCGTCCGGCCGTCGTCGCGCTCGGCGAGCGATTCGACCTCCTCGCGCAGGGCTCCGTTCGACTCCTCCAGATCACCGTTCTCCCGGCTGCGCTCGTGGATGAGATCGGACAACTTGAGCAAAGAGGCGTCCGTACGGATATTGGTGCCCTTCGCGGTATTGAAGCTGGTGAAGAAAATTAGTCCCGCGAGCGCGAAGACGGCCGCCGTGAGAACCCGCACGGGCCGGAAACGGCGCCGTCGGGCAGGGCTGGATCCCGTTCCGGGGGAGTCGGCAGAATTGCTCAACGTACCCTTATCTCCTTCGGCGCCACGGAAGGACTACGCTAACGGACGCCCGGGGGAGCGCTCAGAGTCCCCTTGTCCCCGTGTACGCCGCCCACCGAGACCGACCCCCGTTCCCTGCGCGGCCACGCAGCGCATCGACAGGAGAGACCCTCGTGCCGAAGTCACGTATCCGCAAGAAGGCCGATTACACGCCGCCGCCCTCCAAGCAGACGGCCAGTATCAAGCTGACCAACCGCAGCTGGGTCGCGCCGGTCATGCTGGCCATGTTCATCATCGGCCTGGCCTGGATCGTCGTCTTCTACGTCACCGACGGTTCCCTGCCCATCGACTCGCTGGGCAACTGGAACATCGTGGTGGGCTTCGGTTTCATCGCCGCGGGGTTCGGCGTCTCGACGCAGTGGAAGTAGCGCGGCGGTAGTCCCCGAAGGCTCTGCCCAGGGGTATTCACCGAGTTATCCACAGGCGCTGTCCACACGCTGGGGAAAAGAAAGACGATCTGTGGATAACCCGCCGGACATTGACGCCGGTGTGACGGAAGTATCGGCTGACCCCAGGCTCCGAAAACGTGTTCGCCCCCTGCCTGACCTGCGCAAACACTGGTCAGTGACAGGGGGCACACCTGTTCCCGGCACGCTGTGCACAAGATCCGGCACCTTCTGTGGACAACGGGGTGCTCAGGTGAGCTGAGCCGTCCTCAACAGGGTCAGTCCGACGACGGCCACGAGGACCAGCGCACAGGCGCCGTACTGCACGAGCGTCCGCCGCTCACGCGGGGCGTGGAGCATGGCGAAGCCGATGACACCGCCGGCGACGAGGCCGCCGAGATGGGCCTGCCAGGAGATGCCGTCGCGGGAGAAGGTGAAGATCAGGCTGATCACCAACAGGATGACGACCGGCCGCATGTCGGCATTGCGTCGGCGCACGAGCGCGGCAGTGGCGCCGAAGAGGCCGAAGATGGCGCCGGAGGCGCCGAGCGAGGGCTGGTTCGGCTCGGCGATCAGGTAGGCGAGGGCACTGCCCGCCAGTCCGGAGCAGAAGTAGAGGGCGAGGTAGCGGACACGCCCCAGGGCCCCTTCGAGCGGCCCACCGAGCCACCAGAGGCTGATCATGTTGAACAGGATGTGCATGTAGCCGGTGTGCAGGAATGTCGCGGTCAGCAGCCGGTACCACTGGCCCTCGGCGACGCCCTCCACCGGGCCGGGAAACGTGATGTAGGCCTGGCCGAGCAGCTCGAACCGCTGGGTGAAGCGATCGCCGACGGCGAGCTGGACCACGAAGAGGGCCAGGTTGACCCCGATCAGAACCTTGGTGACCAGATACGGGTCGGCGGCGACCGTGCCGCCCGCGAGCGTACGGGGCCGAGCGGCGGCCGGGGCCGGTCCCTTGGCCCCCGGGGTGCGGCCTGCGGCGCAGTCGGGGCAGTGGAAGCCCACCGACGCGTTGACCATGCAGTCCGGGCAGATGGGCCGTTCGCAGCGGGTGCAGCGGATGCCGGTCTCGCGGTCGGGGTGGCGATAGCAGCCGGGCAGGCTCTGGGCTCCCGGCGGGCCGGCGTCCGGTGGTCCGGCGGCCGCGTGGTCCATGGCATCCCCTCGGTCGTCCTGCGGGCGGTGTGTGCAGATGCACCGCCCCGCCCCTTTGTACGGATGGGCGGGGCGTTTGGTTCCTGCCCGGTGTGCGGGGGGTCAGGCGTCGCGGGTCTCGACGACGACCGACTCGATGACGATGTCCTCGAGGGGGCGTTCGGTGCGGGGGTTGGTCCGGGTGGCGGCGATGGTGTCGACGACCTTCTGGCTGGCCGCGTCGGTCACTTCGCCGAAGATCGTGTGCTTGCGGTTGAGCCAGGTGGTCGGGGAGACGGTGATGAAGAACTGGGAGCCGTTGGTGTTCGGGCCGGCGTTGGCCATGGCCATCAGGTAGGGCTTGTGGAAGGTGAGGTCGGGGTGGAACTCGTCGGGGAACTGGTAGCCGGGGTCGCCGGTGCCGTTGCCCAGCGGGTCGCCGCCCTGGATCATGAAGCCGCTGAGGACCCGGTGGAAGACGGTGCCGTCGTAGAGCCGGGCCGTGGACTTCTGACCGGTGGCGGGGTGGGTCCACTCCCGCTCGCCGCGGGCCAGCTCGACAAAGTTCTTGACCGTCCGGGGCGCGTGGTTCGGCAGCAGCCGGACCTCGATGTCACCTTGGCTGGTCTTCAGGGTGGCGTAGAGCTGCTCGGCCACGGTGTGCCTTCCGTCGTCCTGTGGTGCGCACCGATCCTCGCACGGTCGGGGGCGCGCCCGGTGCTCTTACCGCTGGGTCACGAGCGTGGGGGGCCGATCCGTGGCATGGTCGTGGGCAGGCTCGTGTTGCCCGGTATTCATCGGTTATTGACGTTGATCAGCTCTTGTTCGCATCTTCATCACCGCTTGTCCCAGAGGTCCCGGCGGCATCGTCCGTGACCCGGATGCCCGCCCTCGCATGCCTGGCGGTGCGTCCCCAGGCATGATCCGTAAAAGGGTGGAAAGTCGAATTACCGTACGCCACCGAGGAGGAGGAACCCGTGACCCGCATCGACAGCGTGCGCGCCGCGACCGGTTCGGCGAAGGACAGCGTGCTGCACGCCGCGGAAGTGGTGGCGCCCTACGCCGACACGGCCAAGGACAGGGCCGCTCACTATGCACAGGAGGCGCGCGTACGGCTGGCGCCCAAGGTGTCGCAGGCCACGTGCCAGGCGCGTCTTCAGTACGGCACGCATGTCGCGCCGCGGCTGGAACAGGCGCGTACGCATGTGCCGCCGAAGATGGACGCGGCCGCTCAGGAGGCCGCGGTCCGTGCCCGGCTCGCCGCTCGGCAGGCGGCCGACTACTCACGTCCGAGGATCGAGCAGGCGGTGGCCGCGGCCGGCCCCGTGCGCGACGAGGCGACGGCGCGGGGTGCCGCCGCGCTGGCCGCGTTGCGTGGTCAGGTGACGGCGAAGGAGATCCAGAGGCTGACGCGCAGGCACCAGCGTCGGGCCAGGGTCGGCCGGGTCGCCAAGGTTCTCGCGGTGGTGGGTGTCGTCGCGGGCGGCGCCTTCGCCGCGTGGAAGTGGTGGGACAAGCAGGCCAACCCGGACTGGCTGGTGGAGCCGCCGGAGGCGACGGAGGTGCCCGAGTCGGGTCGGCTGACCTCGGTGGACGGTACCGGTGAGGCGATTCTCGATCCCGAGGTGCAGGCCAAGCAGGCCCAGGAGGAGGCGGCCGAGGGCGACGAGCCCCGCTGATCCTCGCTGTTCGCCGGCAGTTCTGGCGTTGGCTGCAGTCTTGCGGCCGAGGGGCGGGAGGCCCTGGTCCGGGTCTCCCGCCCCTCGGCGTTGTTTCACGTGAAACGGCGCTCAGCGGCCGTAGCGGCGCTCCCGCAGGGAGTAGGAGCGCAGGGCGCGCAGGAAGTCGATCTCACGGAAGTCCGGCCAGTAGGTCTCGCAGAAGTGGACCTCCGCGTAGGCGGACTGCCAGAGCAGGAATCCGGAGAGCCGCTGTTCGCCGGAGGTGCGGATGATGAGGTCGGACTCGGACCGTGTCTTGGAGTACAGGTGCTTGGAGATGTGCTCCATGGTGAAGGTCTCGATGAACTCGTCGATGTCGCCGCCCTGGGAGCTGTGCTCGGTCAGGGCGGAACGCACGGCGTCGACGATCTCGCGTCGGCCGCCGTAGCCCACGGCGACGTCGACCTTGGTGCCGCCCTTGCGGCCCTGTGTGGCGGCGGTGGCGGTCTTGAGGCGGCTCGCGGACTCGGCGGGCAGCAGGTCCAGGGCGCCGACGGCCTCGACGGGCCAGGGGTTGCCGGGCGCGGCCAGTTGCTCGACGACCTCGGCGATGATGTCGATGAGAGGGTTCAGCTGCTCTTCGGGCCGGTGGAGGTTGTCGTCGGAGAGCATGAACAGGGTGACGTGCTCGATCTTGGCGGAGTCGCACCAGCGCAGGAAGTCCAGCACCTTGGCTCCGCCGGCCCGGTAGCCCTCGCGGGGGTCGTCGATGCCCGACATCTTGGCCCATCGGCGGTTGCCGTCGAGCATGATGCCGATGTGCTGGGGGCGTGGGCGTCCCTCCAGCTCTCTGACCAGCCGCTTCATGTAGAGCGCGTCGAGAGCGGCCCGTACCTTCGCCCGCATGGTCTACCCCTTCCACCTCGTCGGTAGCGACCGGACGGCTCCAACGGCGATGAGCCACGTGGCACCGCCCCGCGGGGGTGTGGTGCTGATGCCCTGTGGGGTGACGATATCAAGAGCAGACAGCCCCGCCCGGGCGGCGAGAGGGGTCCGGGCGCGGGCCCGCGCCGGTGACGGTGCGGCCGTCGGTGTGTTCTTCCGGGCGGTCAACTGGCCTTTTCCCTCCGGTCGTTGGTGATCACCGGTCGGCGTGGGCGGTGGCGGGCGGGGTGTGCGGGCGACGTCGGGTGAGGAACGTCTCCGCCCGCCGGGCAGGGCCGACGGGAGCGGTGTGGCACCGCCAGGCGGTGCCCTGAACGGAACAGAGCGCCTCCGGTCTACGTTTCCGCAGGTCGGAGGCGCTCTTTTCGGTGGAGCCTAGGGGAGTCGAACCCCTGACATCTGCCATGCAAAGACAGCGCTCTACCAACTGAGCTAAGGCCCCTCGGGCGGTGTCGCCGGTCCTGGTGTCGCGGACCGCCGGTCACCGCGGACAAGAGTACCGGGTCGCCCCCCGTATCTCACAAATGATTGGGGCTCCCGGGGAACGACCACGCTCCGTAAGATGCTCGGCGTGGTTCGCTGGAGCGAACTGCGGTTTTTGGGGAAGCGATGGGGAGACGCAATGGACGCCGCACAGCAGGAAGCCACCGCCAGAGCGCGGGAACTGCAGCGGAACTGGTACGGGGAGCCGCTGGGGGCGCTCTTTCGCAGGCTTATCGACGACCTCGGTCTCAACCAGGCTCGTCTGGCGGGGGTGCTGGGGCTGTCCGCGCCGATGCTGTCGCAGCTGATGAGCGGCCAGCGGGCGAAGATCGGCAATCCGGCGGTGGTGCAGCGGGTGCAGTTGCTGCAGGAGCTGGCGGGTCAGGTCGCCGACGGCAGTGTGAGCGCGGCCGAGGCGACGGAGCGCATGGACGAGATCAAGAAGTCGCAGGGGGGCTCGGTGCTCAGCAACACCACGACGACCACGAGCAGTTCGGGTGCGCCCACGGTCAAGCGGGTGGTCCGTGAGATCCAGTCGCTGTTGCGTTCGGTGGCGGCCGCGGGGGACATCATCGATGCCGCGGACGCCCTCTCCTCCTCGCATCCCGAGCTGGCGGAGTTCCTGCGGGTGTACGGCGCGGGCCGCACCTCGGACGCGGTCGCGCACTACCAGTCCCACCAGAACTGATCCCGGAGCCCGCTCGCCGAGGGGTCGGCGGCCGGGTCCGCGGGAGTGGCGCGACAGGTCCCAGGGGAGGAGCGGCGCACAGCCATGGGTGAGGTATTCGCGGGCCGGTACGAGCTGGTCGACCCGGTCGGCCGGGGCGGGGTGGGTGCCGTCTGGCGTGCCTGGGACCACCGGCGCCGGCGTTATGTGGCCGCGAAGGTGCTCCAGCAGCGGGACGCGCACTCGCTGCTGCGGTTCGTCCGCGAGCAGGCGCTGCGGATCGATCACCCGCATGTGCTCGCGCCCGCGAGCTGGGCCGCCGACGACGACCAGGTCCTGTTCACCATGGACCTGGTCACGGGTGGTTCGCTGGTCCATCTGGTCGGGGACTACGGTCCCCTGCCGCCCGACTTCGTGTGCACGCTGCTCGACCAGCTCCTGTCGGGCCTGGCGGCGGTCCACGGGGAGGGCGTGGTGCACCGTGACATCAAGCCGGCCAACCTGCTCCTGGAAGCGACGGGGACGGGCCGTCCGCGCCTGAGGCTGTCCGACTTCGGCATCGCGATGCGGTTGGGTGAGCCCCGGCTGACGGAGACCAACCTGGTGGTGGGGACGCCGGGTTATCTCGCGCCGGAGCAGATGATGGGCGCGGAGCCGGACTTCCCGGCGGACCTGTTCGCGGTGGGTCTGGTCGCCCTGTACCTGTTGGAGGGGGCGAAGCCGGACGCCAAGGCGCTCATCCAGCACTTCGCCGAGCACGGTACGCCGCCGGCGCCGCGGGGGATCCCCGAGCCGCTGTGGCAGGTCGTGGCAACGCTGGTGCAGCCGGATCCGGCGGCGCGGTTCCGTACCGCGACGGGGGCGCGCAAGGCGCTGGCCGCGGCGGTGGAACTGCTGCCGGAGCCGGGGCCCGACGACGAGCTGATCGAGATCTTCGACCAAGTGGGCCCGCTGCCTGCGGGGTTCGGCCCGCAGGGCCCGCTCAGGAGGGCGTCCGACCTGGACGACGCGGCGTCGGCCGGCCGGCCGACGGCCCCGGCCCTGCACACGGCGCCCACACCACTCCCCGGCACGCCTCCGGTCCCGGACCGTGCTCCGGCATCGTTCCCGGCTCCGGCCGGTCCGCCTCCACCCGCCGGGCCCCGGCCCCCCGCTGTCCCCGGCACTCCCACGCCTGCGGCGGGCACGGTGGACGGTACGTCGCCGCCCGGGCTCGCACCGACCGGCACACCCCCGGCCCCGGCCCCGACCGGCACGCCACCCGCCGAGGGCCGGATTCCCGCCGTGCCCGGCGCAGCCCCGCCGGGTACGGGGTCCGTGCCCGGCGGCGCACCGCCCGGCCGGGACTGGACGCCCTCCACCCGCACCGCACCGCCTTCGCCCCTCGGCCGGGCCCGCCCCGCCGCGGACGAAGCCGGGCCGTCGGCGGCTCCCGGGGCGGAGCGATCGGGTGCCATGTCGGAGACCGGGAGCTTCCGCCTGCCGCCTCCGCGGCCGGCCGTCAACCGGGCGCAGTCGTCGACCGGTGGCTTGTCACAACCTCCTGCGGGGGGACCGGCGTTCACGGAGTACGGGGCACCGCCCGTGCCGCCGCTTCCCGCCCAGGCCCTCGCGCCGTCCACGCCGCAGCGTGCCGACGTTCCCACCGTCCCGTACACCGCCGGGAACCCGCGGTCCGCGCCGCCCGCCCAGCACCGCGGGGCCCGGCGCCGGCGCCGTCCCGGTCCACCGGCGAAGGTGGCGCTGCCGCTGCTGATGCTCGCGCTGGCCTGCTATGCCGTGGGTTTCTGGGCGCTGACCCGTATCTGAGTCCGGCCCTCCGGCGTCCGGTTCAGGTCCTGCGCCGGGCAACCGCCGTCCACACCGCCAGGCCGAGGAGCAGCAGGCTGCCGGTTCCGATCCCGCCGACGGCGACCGCTCGCATGGTGACGTCGTCGTCCGCGGCCCCGCTTCCGTCTCCGCTTTCGGGCACGGAGACCCGGTCCTGCGGGGAGACCTCGAAGAGCCCTTTCGGCCGGGACTCCCCCGCGTACCCGGGCCCGCTCCGCGCCGTCCCCCCGAGTCGCAGGCGCAGCGTCAGTCCGAAGGGGCCCGGGCCGAAGTCGTCGGCCACCTGCGCGGCGAGGTGGACGACGATGTAGTAGTCGCCGGCGAACCGCAGCGCGCCGACGTGTCCTGCGGTGGCGTACCGGTTGGGGTAGGCCACGGGTGGCAGCGGGGCGAGGCCGACGGTGGTCCGGCGGCCGGTGTAGCCCTTGGCGGCGTCGTCGACCTCGCCGCGCACGGGGTTGTGCAGGGCCAGTCGCAGGGCGCCGGTGGCGTAGCCGGAGGCGTCCGGGGAGCCGGCGAGTTCGGCGGTGGCGTACACCTGGCGGCCCCAGTCGACGGGGACCTTGTAGTAGAGGGTCTGGCCGGGCCGGATGTCGGCGCGCCAGGCACCCTGTCCGACGAGGACGGCGTGGGCGAATCCGCTGCCGCCCGGCCGGCGTTCCGGCTCGCCGGCGAGGGGTTCGGGGGAGGCGGAGTCCCAGGTCTCGGGGGCCTTCGTGGCGCCGGTCTGTCGCGGGCGGGGTTCGGTGGCGGCGGTGATCTCCAGGTCCCAGTCGTCCGGCGGGGAGTCCTGGGGCCGGGTCCGCTCGACGCTCACGTAGTAGGTGCCGGGGTCCTGGCACCGGTTGGCGCCGGTGTCGATCTCGCGCATGCCCCAGGCGGTGACCGGACGGGGGCTGTGGGCGGCGCCGAACGTCGCGCTGTGCACGGAGCAGGAGCCGCCGTCGGCGTCCTGCACGGAGACCCGGATGCCGTCGACGGCGGTGACCTCTGTGTCGGAGCCGGGTACGGCGGTCACGGAGACGTAGGCGTCCGAGGCGGCGTCGAGTTCGAGGCGGTAGTAGAGGGTGGCGTTCCTCGGCAGGGAGCTGCGGTAGGCAGAGCCGGCCGTCAGCGTTTCGGCGCCCGTGACGGTGCTCGCGCCCGCGATCCGCACGGCGTCGTCGGCGAAGTCGTACCCGGCGCCCGCATCGGCCGAACCGGCGGCACGGGTGCCGGCCGAGCCCGCGCCACGGGCGGCCGCGCCGGACGCACGCGCACCGGCCCGGCCGGCCGCATGCGCACCCGTCGAGCCGGCCGCACCCGTATGCGTCGAGCCGGCCGCGAGGGCCGTGGCGCCGGGCAGGGTCGCGGTGGTGGCCAGTACGGCGGCCACCACGGCCGTCCGCGCGAACACCCTCGGCAGCGCGGGGCCCGTCGGGCGGGCCCGTCCCGTTCCGGCACGCCGCCGAGCCGTACACCACCGTCCCATGACCCGCCACCCCTCGCGTCCACCGGCTCAGTCGCTCCGTCGCCGCCCGCCCCGGGCGGATCTGCCCCCTCAGGGCAACACAAAACCCCGACCGTTTGACGGCCGGGGTCTGCTCAGGACCGGATGTCGGTCGTACTCACGAACCCGTGGGCACGGAGTCAGTCGCCTCCGTCCACAGATCCTGCTCGGCGCGATCCGCCTGGATCTGGCGGTACACGAGGAGCCCGCCGATGGCGGCCAGTGCGACCAGGAGAAGCTTCTTCACCGCGCGACCTCGTCTTTCCTTGACGTAGGGGACCTCTGGCGCCCGACTATACACACCGGCCGATACCGATCGGTGACCTGCGCCGGTGGTCAACTGCCCGTCGCCGGACCCCGATAGAAGTGGACGAAACTGTTCCGACCGGAGGGTGATCACACCCTCACCCGCCGTGGCTTTTGTCCGGCTCTATCCTTCTTGCGCACCTTTTCCAGCACCTTACGACTAAACGGGTGGTGTTCATCTGAACATCGACGCGCCACGGGCCTGGGTCCACCACTTCGCGGCCCTCATACACATCATGAGGAAAGTACGCAAATCGCCCAACCCGAAAGTGAGGGGCCATGGCCCGGAACAAGGTCCTGACGCTGTGGACCAGCATCGTCACCGCCTTCCTCGCGCTGTGCACGGCGCTCGGACTCATCACGACGACGGCCGCGGCGGCCGTACCGCAGACCGGATCGCACAGCAACACCGAGAGCGCCACCCCCGAGGCGGCACCCGCGGCCACCGTCCACCTGCCCCGGACCCGGACCGGTTCCCTGCCCCCCACGATGAAGCAGCGCATCCGTGCCGAGGCGCACGGCGCGGCACCCAGCTGCCGCCACCACCCGCTCGCCGGCGCATCCGCCGCGGCCACCACCTCGGCCATCGGCCTTCCGTGCGACGGCACCGCCGCCGAGCCCCCGGCCCAGCACACCATCCCGCTCCAACGCTGAGCGGACCGCACCACCCCCGACCCCGACGCAACGGCGATCTGCGTACCGCAGCACACGCGAGAAACGGCCCGGCGGCTCGACAGAGCGGCCGGGCCGCCGCCGTGTGTACGCGCAGAGCGGGCGGGACCCCGCACATACCGGCCGTCCTGGCCCGGTCCCCGCCTGACCGGACCCCACTCTTCAAGACCTCTTGAGGAGTTGTAGCCTGCGTCCGTGCCCAAGGCGTACGAAGTGATCGCCGACGATCTCCGCCGCTCAATCCGGTCGGGCGAGCGCGAGCCCGGCGACCGGCTGCCCTCGGAGGCGGACCTCGCCCTCCGCTACCGGCGCAGCGTGCCCACCGTGCAGAACGCGCTCCGGCTGCTGCGCGACGAGGGCCTGATCGACAGGCGGCACGGACTCGGCACCTTCGTGCGGCGCCCCCGGACCCCTGCGGTGCGCGACAACCTCCGGCACCAGTGGGAGAAGGACCGGGCCCGCCGGCCGCTCGCCACGCGGGCCGAGACGGGCGCCACGGAGCACGACACGGGCCTGCGCCCCGACGACCTCGTCTTCCACGCGGAGTACCGCGAGCGGGAGGCGTCCGGGGAGCTGGCCGACGTCTTCGGCGTCCCCGAGGGCACCGTGCTCCTCCGGCGCACCTTCCGCACCCGCTACTCGGCCGAGCCCGCCCCCTTCAGCCTGGTGACCTCCTACCTCGTCCGCGACGTGATCGCGGCCAACCCCGACCTCCTGGACGAGGCCAAGGAGCCCTGGCCGGGCGGCACCCAGCACCAGCTCCACACGGTGGGGATCGAACTGGACCGCGTGGAGGAGCGTTTCACCGCGCGCCCGCCGACGCCGGAGGAGGCCGAGGCACTGGACCTGCCGCCGGGCACGTCGGTGATCCTGCTCCGCAAGACCTCGTACGACACCGAGGGCCGGGTGGTGGAGGTCTCCTTCGTCACGCTGCCCGGCGACCGCACCGAACTGCGCTTCACGACCCGTCTGGAAAGGTGGTGAGTGCCGCCGTGAACCGGCGCATCGTCATCGTCACGGCCGTCCACGGCCCCTCCGCCCCCTTCCTGCCCGAGGCCCACGCCTCCCTGTGCGCCCAGGAGCTGCCCGACGGCTGGGAATGGCGCTGGGTGATCCGGGAGGACGGCCGTACGCAGGACGTCCGGCCGTACGTGCCCGACGATCCGCGGGTCGTCTTCCACCAGGGGCGCCCCGACCGTCAGGGCGGTCCCGGGGTGGCGCGCACGATGGCCCTGGCCCACGCGGACGGCGCCTACGTGAAGGTGCTGGACGCCGACGACCGGCTGGCCCCCGGCGTCCTGGCGCGCGACCTGGCCGCCCTGGAGGCCGACCCGTCGATCGGGTGGGCGACCTCGCGGGTCCTGGACCTCCTGCCGGACGGTTCGACGGCCGGTTTCCCCGGCGACCCGGCGCACGGGCCGATCGAGCGCGGGGAGGTCCTCGACTTCTGGAAGGCGAACGGCTTCCGCGCGCAGGTCCACCCGGCGACCCTCCTGGTGCGGCGCGAGCTGCTGCTCGCCCTCGGCGGCTGGATGGCCCTGCCCGCGTCCGAGGACACCGGCCTGCTGCTGGCGCTCAATTCCGTGAGCCGGGGGTGGTTCTCGCAAGAGGTGGGCCTGCTGTACCGCAAGTGGGAGGGCCAGGAGACCGGCCAGGCGTCCCACGTGGAACCCGCCGAACGCGATGCCCGGATGGCGGTGGTGGAGGCCAGGGCTCGGGCTCTGGCGTCCTTCGCGTGGCGGCTGCCGGAGGGCGGGCGGTAGAGCGGACTGCGCGGCGGCCGGGACGGGCGCCGTTCAGGGCAGCCGCTCCGCGTCGACCCTGGAGAAGATCAGGTCGCTCTCCTCGGTCACCGGCCCGCGCCAGCGGACCGGCGCACGGGGCGCGCCGCGCAGCGCCTCCGGATAGCTCCCGGGGGCGTAGTCGTTGACCAGCCGGTAGACGTGGAACCCGGCCGCACGCATCACCCCCAGCAGATCGTCGACCCGGTCACCGAGCCGCGCCATGCGCTCGGGCGCCACCTCGACCGCGATCTCCGCGTCGGGCCGCAGCGCGCCCAGCATCGGGACGAGACCGCGCACGACGCTCCCCTCCGCGCCCTCGACATCGATCTTGATCACCCGGGCGGCCGCGATCTCGGCCGGATCGAGAAGGTCCGGCAGCGGCCGGGCCTCCGCCTCGAAGCGGGACTCCGCCGGACCGTCGTACGGGACGATGCTGTTCGCGCCCGTGTTCCGCGAGCTGGCGAGCGTGAAGGTCAGCGTCCCGGGGCGGTCCGAGACGGCGGCGTTGAGCGCGCGGACGGTACCGAGGCCGTTGAGCCGGACGTTCCGCAGCAGGCGGCGGTGCAGGTCCGGGGACGCCTCGACGGCGACGACCCGGCCCCGGTCACCGACGAGCCGGGCCGCCAGCACGCTGAAGACCCCGATGTTGGCCCCGACGTCGACGAAGCCGTCCCCGGGCCTCAGCCGACGCCGCAGCCAGCCCGTCAGGTGCGGTTCCCAGACGCCGAACAGATACAGGTACCGCTGGATGAGGTCCTGCGTGTCCACGGCGAACCGGCCGCCGGCCCGCGGCGTTTCGACGACCGCCCGGCGTGGGTGCTCGCGCAGGTGCGGGTTGAGCCAGCGCTCGGCGAGGGCCGCCTTTCCGAGGGTGCCGGGGCCGTGCCGCACGTACCGGACCGCGAGGCCGACCAGGGCCTCGCCGAGGGCCTCGCCCGGTTCGCCCCGGCCGCTCAGTCCCGGGCCTCTTCCGTGTCCGTGCGGGTGATGGTGATCGCGGCGGACGGACATCCCTCGGCCGCCTCGCGCACCCGCGGGGCGTCGACGTCGTGCTCCCGGCCCGGTATGACGGCGCCCAGGCCGTCCACCGTGGTGAACACGGACGGGGCCCGGTGGACGCAGTCGCCGGAGCCGTAACACTGCTCGGGGTCGAGGGAGATCCTCATGCGCACTCCAGCGACGGTCGGTGTCGAAGTCTTCACGACCTGCCTTCCCACGGATCGGTGCGGTGAATCCGCCGTGCTCGCAGGCGTGTTGGCCGACCGGCTCCGGCGCTCATAAGATCATCATCCGGCATTCCCGCGGAGCGCGGACCGCGGAGCGCGGACCGCGGAGCGCGGAGCGCGGATGCGACGTACGGGTGCGGCGTGCGCGGCGGTGACTGGGGGGGGACGGTTTGGGGACCGGCGAGCAACTCGTGACGATCGCGGCCGTGCTGCTCGGCGCGCTGACCACACACGTCACGAACTACCTGATGGAGCGGAGCAGGAACCGCCACCAGCTGCTGACCCGGTGGGACGACAAGAAGGTCGACGCCTACGGGGAGTACGTAGACGCCGCCAAGATGCGGATCGCCGCCTGTGTGCCGCTGTACGAGATGCGTGAGGGACTGCGCGAGAGCCACCGGAGCGAGGAGGACCTCCGCGACGACCTGGCGGAGGCGAGCCGCCGGTGGGGAGCCGCCTTCGAGCGCGTCATGCTGCTCGGCGGGGACGACGCCATCGAGTCCGGGCACGAGCTGAACGTGCTCCTCGCCGAGATCGACTGGCAGGCGACCGGCCGGGTCGACGGCACCGTGGAGGAGTGGCGGGAGCGGCACCGGGCCGCGTTCCGCGCCATCAACGCCTTCCACGAGGACGCCAGGGCCGACCTCGGCATCCGGGGCCGCGTCACCGGCGAGAAGCATCCCGAGCGCGATCTGCTGGTCCCGCCCGCCCGCCGCCCTCACCGCGGGCCGGCCGCCGGGGACTGACGGCGGGGACTGACGCCGGGGACCGTCTCGTCCCCGGGTGCCTGGCACGCGCCGGCATGGTTTGGCCCCGGTCCCTCCCCTCGTGGGGACCGGTGCCAAACCATGCCGGCGCCGCTCTCGCGTGCGGTGGCGGGTCAGGACGGGTTCCGGGACGGACCGGCCGCCGAAAGCTGACCGAGAACGTGCGGGCCTCACGGGGTGGCTCTGTGAGCACCGAGCCGCTGACCTGTCCGGGTTCCGCGAAACCGCCTCGCCACTGCGACGCGATCCTGCCATCCGTGGTCGCCGCCGGGGAGGTTCCGGCCTTCTGGACCCGCTGTAGCCGCAGGTCAGCCGTATAGAGTGAGTTTTCCGGTCCGGACGTCCAGGTGCGGGGGGAGTAAGGAGTGGAGGCCTTGAGTTTCGACTCAGGGGCACGCACGGCCTTCGCAGAACGCCTCGCACTGCTGTACAAGGAGGCCGGCAATCCTCCCCTCAAACGCGTGTCCGAGGCCGTCGTCCGGCTCCAGCGCGTCGACGAGCGAGGGCGGCCCGTACGGGTCTCCGCCCAGCGGATCAGCGACTGGCGGCGCGCCAAGAACGTGCCCGCCCAGTTCCCCGCCCTCGCGGCCGTCCTGCACGTCCTCATACCGCAGGCGCGGCGCGCGCGGCCCGTGCCGGTCTCCGCGGGACTGTACGACCTGGCCCAGTGGCAGCGCCTGTGGGAGCGGGCGCTGGCCGACCCGAACGGGGAACGCCCCGCGCCGCCCGCGGCCGAGGAGCAGTCCGTCGGCGAGGCCGCGGCCACGCCCGGCGGGGTCTGCCCGTACCGGGGACTGGCCGCCTACCGCCGGCAGGACGCCGGCTGGTTCTTCGGGCGGGAGCGGAGCACGCGGGCCCTGGTCGCCCAGCTCGACGCGACGCGGGACACGGGCGGCCTGGTCATGCTCGTGGGCGCCTCGGGGGCAGGAAAGTCTTCCCTGCTGAACGCCGGCCTGGTGCCCGCCCTGCGTGCCTGTGCCCCGGATGCCGGGGACGGTAGGCCCCGGCGGGTGCTCCAGCTCGTACCGGGGGCCGACCCGCTCGGGGAGCTGACCCGCCTGGTACCGCAGCTCACGCCCGTCGTCGGCGCCATGAGAAAAGCGGTGACGCACAGGGCGCCGGCCACGGCGCCGGGGACCTCCGAGGCCCGGGACACAGGCACCCTGCGCGCCGACGACGCCGCCAGGGCGGCCTTCGCGGCATGGGCGAGGTCCCCGGAGAACGGCGCCGGGTCCGGCGTCTCGGAGGGGCTGGGCGGCTCGGAGATCCCGGACGACCCGGCTGGACCGGACGGGCCGGCCGGATCGGCCCGAGCGGACACCTCGGACAGCTCGAACCGGGCAACCGGCTCGGCCCGACCCGACACCCCAGGCGACCCGAATCGGCACGTCGACGGCTTGGACGGCTTGGACGGCCGAGGCAACCGGGACGGCCAGGACAGCCTGGACGGCCAGGACAGCCTGGACGGCCAGGACAGCCTGGACGGCCAGGCAGACCAGACAGACCAGGCAGACCAGGCAGACCCCGACAGCCGAGACGTCCAAGCGCCTCCCGGCAGCCGAACCGGCGGCACACCCCCCACGCCACCGCTCCCCGCCCCTCCGGTCGTCATCGTCGACCAGTTCGAGGAGCTCTTCACGCTCTGCGCCGACGAGACGGACCGGCGTGTGTTCATCCGGCTGCTCCAGGCGGCGTGCGTGCCCGGCCCCGGCGGGGACCCGGCGCCGGTGCTCGTGACGCTGGGCGTACGCGCCGACTTCTACGACCGGTGCCTGCGGTACCCGGAACTGGCCGACGCCCTCCAGCACCGGCACATGGTGCTCGGGCCGCTGACCACCGCGGAACTGCGCGAGGCGGTGACCGCTCCCGCCAAGGCCGTGGGCATGGAACTCGAACCGGGACTCGCCGAGCTGATCGTCCGCGAGGTGAGCACCGACGGCCCGAACGGAGCGCACGACGCGGGCGTGCTGCCGCTCCTCTCCCACGCCCTGCTCGCCACCTGGCAGCGCCGCAAGGCGGGCCGCCTCACCCTGGCCGGGTACCGCGCGGCCGGCGGCATCCAGGGCGCGGTGGCCGCGACCGCCGAGCGCGCCTGGTCCGGCCTGGACCCGGCGGCCCGCACGGCCGCGCGGCTGCTGCTGCTCCGGCTCGTCCGGCTGAGCGAGGACACCCAGGCCACCCGCAGACGCAGTACGCGACGCCGGCTGGCCGAGGAGTCGGGGGACCCCGGCAAGACCGAGGAGTCCCTCGAAGCGCTGGTACGGGCCCGGCTGGTGACGCTGGACGCGGACACCGTCGAGATCACCCACGAGGCGCTGCTGCACGCCTGGCCCCGGCTGCGCGACTGGATCGACGAGGACCGCGCCGGCAACCTGCTGCGCCAGCGTCTGGAGGAGGACGGCCTGGCCTGGGAGGAGTCGGACCGCGACTCCGCGCTGCTCTACCGGGGCTCCCGGCTGGCGCAGGCCAGCGGCTGGGCCAAGTCGGCCGGCGACACGTTGCTGACCCGCAGCGCGGTGGAGTTCCTGGCCGCCGCGGTCAGGCTGCGCAGGCGCACCGTCATGATCAGTCGCGCCGCGGTCTCGGTGGTGGTCGTCCTGGCCATGGTGGCCGTCGGCTCGGCGGTGCTCGCCTGGCAGCAGCGCAACGACGCGGTGTTCGAGCAGGTGGTCGCCGAGGCCGACCGGGTCCAGGACACGGACCCGTCGCTGTCGGCCCAGCTCGACCTGGCGGCACACCGCCTGCGGCCGGACGACGAGGACGTCAGGAACCGGCTGATATCGATCGTGAACGCTCCCCTGGCCACCCCGCTCCTCGGGCACACGGGCGCCGTCTACCTCACCTCCTTCAGCCCCGACGGACGCGTCCTGGCGACGGCCAGCTACGACCGCACCGTCCGGCTCTGGGACGTCTCGGACCCCGCCCGTCCCAAGCAGCTCGGCAAGCCCCTCACCGGGCACACCAGCTGGGTGAGCACCGCGGTCTTCAGCCCCGACGGCCGCACCCTCGCCAGCGCATCGGACGACGGCACGATCCGCCTGTGGGACGTGCGGGACCCGAGCCGGCCGCGTCCGCTCGGCGCCCCGCTGGACGGCCGCGGCGGCACCGTCTACCTGCTCGCCTTCAGCCCGGACGGCCACACCCTGGCCTCCGCCCACGACGATCACGCCGTACGCCTGTGGAACGTGGCCGACCCGCGCGCCCCCGAGGCGCTCGACACCCTGACCGGCCCCACCGCGGCGGTGCGCTCGGTGGCCTTCAGCCCCGACGGCGACACGCTCGCCGCAGGCGGCGACGACGACAGGGTCCACCTGTGGGACGTCACCGACCCGGCCGGAGCGAAGCCCGTCGGGGAACCGCTCACCGGCCACAGCGGCCTGATCCACTCCGTGGCCTTCAGCCCCGACGGCCGCACCCTCGCCAGCGGCAGCGCGGACGACACCGTCCGGCTCTGGGACGTCACCGCCCCCGCCCGGGCCAGGCCGGCGGGCGCGCCTCTCACCGGCCACACCGGCCCCATCTGGGCGGTGGCCTTCAGCCCCGACGGCGCCAAGCTCGCCGTGAGCAGCGCGGACAGTACGGCGAGCCTGTGGAACGTCAGCGACCCGGCCTACCCCTCACAGGTCGGCGTGCCCCTCGCCGGAGGCAGCGGCGAGATGTACGCCCTCGGCTTCAGCCCCGACGGCCGCACCCTCGCCACCGGCAGCGGCGACAGCAAGGTGCGCCTGTGGTCGCTGCCGACGTCGGACATGATCGGCCGCATCGGTGCCTTCCGTCCGGACGGGCACGTACTGGCCACGGCGGCCCGCGACGGCAGGGTCCGGCTGTGGAACGTCACCGACCCCGCCCGGCCCGTGTCGCTGAGCGCCCCGTTCAGGCCGGGGGAGGGCGACATACGGTCGCTGGTGTTCTCCCCGGACGGCGACACGCTCGCGGTGCTCGCCGGAGGCCGCGCGCTGCAGCTGTGGGACGTCACGGACCCGGCCCGGCCCAGGTCCCACGGGCCGCCCGTGGCGCTGAACACCCGCTACGCGGGCCCCGACACCCTGGCCTTCAGCCCCGACGGCCGCACCCTCGCCACGGCGCACGACGACCGCACCGTCCAGTTGTGGGACACCGGCGACCCGTCACATCCCCGCCGTCTGGGCAAACCCCTCACCGGCCACACGGGATACGTCAACACCCTCTCGTTCAGCCCGGACGGCCGCACCCTGGCCAGCGGCGGCGCCGACGACGCCGTACGCCTGTGGGACGTCACCGATCCCGCGCACGCCACCCGTCTCGGCGCGCCCCTCAGCGGGCACCTCGGGCCCGTCAACGTCCTCGCCTACAGTCCCGACGGCCACACCCTGGCCAGCGGCAGCGACGACGGCACGGTCCGGCTCTGGGACGTCACCGAGCCGGGCAAGGCGTCCGGGCCCGAGGCCACGCTGGCCGGCCACACCGACTCGGTGGTGTCGCTGACGTTCAGCCAGGACGGCGCCACCCTGGCGAGCGGCGCCAACGACAACACGGTCCGGCTCTGGAACGTCTCCGCCCCCGCGGAGGCCAACCCCATCGGCCAGGCGATGAGCCCCAACGCCAAGACCGGCAGCTTCCTTTCCTTCAGCCCCGTACGCCACATGCTCGGGGTCTCCAGCGGCACGGACACCGTCCGGCTGTGGAGCCTGGGCGTGGACGACGCCATCGACCGCATCTGCTCGGCCACCCGGGGTGTGCTGACGGAGGAGAAGTGGCACGAGTACCTGCCGCGCCTGGACTACGAGTCGCCGTGCGGCCACTGACTCCTCCACGACGTCTACGTGATCCCCGTCACATCACCGCACCGACCGACCAGTCGGCACCCACTGGACACCCGGCCTTGTTAGCCTTGGCCACAGCCCGACCGCTGGCGCATCCCCCGTCGCCAGCGGTCGGGTTTTTTTCTGCCCACGCAGCACACCGCTCCCGAACCCCTCAGGAACGCCGAAGACCCCCAACCGGATCCGGCTGGGGGTCTTCGTACTGGTGGGGCTAACAGGATTTGAACCTGTGGCCTCATCCTTATCAGGGATGCGCTCTAACCAACTGAGCTATAGCCCCGCCGCGCTCTGCGGTGTATGTCCCGCGCGCTGACTCCTGAAGATTAGCGCACGAGGCGGGCAGTCCCAAAATCGGTTGTCGCGCGGCTGACGAGCGCGGCCGGCTCGCGGATCACTCGTCCTCGGCGAGCGTCAGCTCCACACCGCCGACGAAGCCGGCGGACAGGTTGTAGATGAACGCGCCGAGGGTCGCCAGGGCCGTCGCGAGGACGACGTCGATGACCGCGATGACCGTCGTGAACATCAGCACGTTCGGCAGCGACAGGAAGGACTGCAGGTCGAAGCCGTTGGACTCGTTCGAGCCGGTGGCCTCGGAGATCGTGCCGCCGACCGTGGAGAAGACGCCCATGGCGTCCATGACCATCCACAGCACGGCGGACGCGACGATGGTGCAGATGCCGAGCGCGATGGAGAGCAGGAAGCTCACCTTCATCACCGACCACGGGTCGGCCTTCGACACGCGCAGGCGTGCCTTGCGGACGCGGGGCGTGGTGCGGGCGCCGGTGCGCGGGCGGCGCACGGCGGACGCGTTGCCGCCCTGGGTCTGGTAGGCCTGCGGCGGGTGGTAGGGCCCGCCGGGCTGCTGTGGCTGCCGTTCTCCCGGCAGCGGCGAGGCCGCCTGCTGAGTCCGCTGGCCTCGGGTGTCCGTCACAGTTCCCCCCTGGGATCCATGCGTTGAGGACGGACTCCCCGAGTGCGAGTCGGTCGCTCCGTCGTCGATCTTGCGCAGTTGAGTCGTGTGCGAATCCGTCGCACGCGCGGCGGAGCCACGGCCGCCGCCGCCCGTTTCCGTACCCGTGGGGGTACCGGTCGATCCGGCGCCCGTGGCTCCGCTCACGATGACTCTCTCCTCGTGCTACTCGGCCGAGGGCGCCTCACCCTCGTCCGTGCCGGTGGTCGCGGCACCCTCGGCGGTCTCGTCGACGGCCACATCGCCGTCGACCTCCTCCGCCTCGCGTCCCGCCTCGGCGTTGCGTGCGATGCCGACGACGGCATCGCGCTTGCCCAGATTGATCAGTTGAACGCCCATGGTGTCACGGCCGGTCTCCCTGACCCCGTTGACTCGCGTACGAATCACACCGCCCGAGAGTGTGATGGCGAGGATCTCGTCGTTCTCCTCGACCACCAGCGCGCCCACGAGCTCCCCGCGGTCCTCGACGATCTTGGCGGCCTTGATGCCGAGACCGCCGCGACCCTGGACGCGGTACTCGTCGACGGAGGTCCGCTTCGCGTAACCGCCGTCGGTGGCAGTGAACACGAACGTACCGGCTCGAACAACATTCATCGAGAGCAGCTCGTCCCCTTCGCGGAAACTCATGCCCTTGACGCCCGAGGTGGCACGCCCCATCGGACGCAGCGTGTCGTCCGACGCGGTGAACCTGATCGACTGCGCCTTCTTGCTGATCAGCAGCAGATCGTCCTCGGCCGAGACCAGTTCGGCGCCGATCAGTTCGTCGTCGCTGCCGTCCGGCTGCTCCCGCAGGTTGATGGCGATGACACCACCCGAGCGCGGCGAGTCGTAGTCCTTCAGCGGCGTCTTCTTCACCAGGCCCGCCTTGGTGGCCAGGACCAGGTACGGCATCGCCTCGTAGTCGCGGATCGCGCGGATCTGGGCGATCGTCTCGTCCGGCTGGAAGGCCAGCAGGTTCGCCACGTGCTGGCCGCGGGCGTCCCGGCCGGCGTCCGGCAGCTCGTAGGCCTTGGCCCGGTAGACGCGGCCCTTGTTGGTGAAGAACAGCAGCCAGTGGTGGGTGGTGGACACGAAGAAGTGGTTGACGATGTCGTCTTCCTTGAGCTTCGCGCCGCGCACGCCCTTGCCGCCGCGCTTCTGCGCCCGGTAGTCGTCGGTCTTGGTGCGCTTGATGTAACCGCCACGCGTGACCGTGACGACGATGTCCTCCTCGGCGATCAGGTCCTCGATGGACATGTCGCCCTCGTAGGGGATCAGCTTCGTCTTGCGGTCGTCGCCGTACTTCTCGACGAGCGCGGTCAGTTCCTCGCTCACGATCCCGCGCTGGCGGACCGGGGAGGCGAGGATCTCGTTGTACTCGTTGATCTTCGCCTGCAGTTCGTCGTGCTCCCGGACGATCTTCTGCCGCTCCAGGGCCGCGAGGCGCCGCAGCTGCATCTCCAGGATCGCGTTGGCCTGGATCTCGTCGATCTCCAGGAGGTCCATCAGGCCCCCGCGCGCGATCTCGACGGTCTCACTGCGCCGGATCAGCGCGATGACCTCGTCGATGGCGTCCAGGGCCTTGAGCAGGCCGCGCAGGATGTGCGCCCGCTCCTCCGCCTTGCGCAGCCTGAAGCGCGTACGGCGGACGATGACCTCGATCTGGTGGTTCACCCAGTGGCGGATGAACGCGTCCAGGGACAGGGTGCGCGGCACTCCGTCGACCAGGGCCAGCATGTTGGCGCCGAAGTTGGTCTGCAGGTCGGTGTGCTTGTACAGGTTGTTCAGGACGACCTTGGCGACCGCGTCCCGCTTCAGCACGATGACCAGGCGCTGGCCGGTGCGGGAGGACGTCTCGTCGCGGACGTCGGCGATGCCGCCGATCTTGCCGTCCTTCACCAGGTCGGCGATCTTCTGCGCGAGGTTGTCCGGGTTGACCTGGTAGGGCAGCTCCGTGACCACCAGGCACTGGCGGTTCTGGATCTCCTCGACCTCGACGACCGCCCGCATGGTGATCGAGCCGCGGCCGGTCCGGTAGGCCTCCTCGATGCCCTTGCGGCCCACCACCAGGGCGCCGGTCGGGAAGTCGGGGCCCTTGATGCGCTCGATGAGCGCGTCCAGCAGCTCCTCGTGCGAGGCCTCGTAGTTCTCCAGGTACCACTGGGCGCCGGCCGCGACCTCGCGCAGGTTGTGCGGCGGGATGTTGGTCGCCATGCCGACCGCGATGCCCGCCGAGCCGTTGATCAGCAGGTTCGGGAAGCGCGCGGGCAGGACGGTCGGCTCCTGGGAGCGGCCGTCGTAGTTGTCCGTGAAGTCGACGGTCTCCTCGTCGATGTCGCGGACCATCTCCATCGACAGCGGCGCCATCTTGCACTCGGTGTACCGCATGGCCGCCGCCGGGTCGTTGCCCGGCGAGCCGAAGTTGCCGTTGGAGTCGACCAGCGGCATCCGCATCGACCAGGGCTGGGCGAGGCGGACCAGGGCGTCGTAGATGGAGGAGTCGCCGTGCGGGTGGTAGTTGCCCATCACGTCGCCGACGACGCGGGCGCACTTGTAGAAGCCGCGCTCGGGGCGGTAGCCGCCGTCGTACATGGCGTACAGCACCCGGCGGTGCACGGGCTTGAGGCCGTCGCGGACGTCGGGCAGCGCGCGCGAGACGATGACGGACATCGCGTAGTCGAGGTACGAGCGCTGCATCTCCGTCTCGAGCCCGACGGGCTCGACACGCATCGCCAGGGCGTCACCCTCGGGCGTGGTCACAGGAGTGTTCTCGTCGGTCATTGCTGGTGAAGGTCCTTCCTGGTGCGGTCAGCTGAGACCGACTCAGATGTCGAGGAAGCGGACGTCCTTGGCGTTGCGCTGGATGAACGCGCGCCGGGCCTCGACGTCCTCGCCCATCAGCACCGAGAACAGGTCGTCGGCCTGCGCGGCGTCGTCGAGCGTGACCTGGCCGAGCACACGGTGCTCCTGGTCCATGGTCGTGATGCGCAGCTCCTCGGCGTTCATCTCGCCGAGGCCCTTGAAGCGCTGCACCGAGTCCTCGCGGATGCGCTTGCCGGCCTGGCGGCCCATCTCGATCAGCGCGTCGCGCTCGCGGTCGGAGTACGCGTACTCGAAGTCGTCCCGACCCCACTTGATCTTGTACAGCGGCGGGCGGGACAGGTACACGTGCCCGGACTCGACCAGCGGCCGCATGAAGCGGAACAGGAAGGTCAGCAGCAGGGTGTTGATGTGCTGGCCGTCCACGTCGGCGTCCGCCATCAGGATGATCTTGTGATAGCGGAGCTTCTCGATGTCGAAGTCCTCGTGCACACCGGTGCCGAACGCGGAGATCATCGCCTGGATCTCCTGGTTCTGCAGGATCCGGTCGATGCGGGCCTTCTCGACGTTGAGGATCTTGCCACGGATCGGAAGGATCGCCTGGTACTGCGGGTTCCGGCCGGACTTGGCGGAACCGCCGGCGGAGTCGCCCTCGACGATGAAGATCTCGCACTTGGTCGGGTCGTTCGACTGGCAGTCGGACAGCTTGCCCGGCAGCGACGCCGACTCCAGCAGACCCTTGCGACGCGTCAGGTCGCGCGCCTTGCGGGCCGCCACGCGCGCGTGGGCCGCCTGGATGCCCTTGCGGATGATGTCCGCGGCCTCGTTGGGGTTGCGGTCGAGCCAGTCCGTCAGGTGCTCGTAGACGATCTTCTGGACGAAGGTCTTCACCTCGGTGTTGCCCAGCTTCGTCTTGGTCTGGCCCTCGAACTGGGGCTCGCTCAGCTTCACCGAGATGATCGCCGTCAGACCCTCGCGGATGTCGTCACCCGTGAGGTTGTCGTCCTTCTCGCGCAGCAGCTTCTTGTCGCGCGCGTACTTGTTGATCAGCGAGGTGAGCGCCGCGCGGAAGCCCTCCTCGTGCGTACCGCCCTCGTGCGTGTGGATGATGTTGGCGAACGAGTACACGCCCTCGGTGTAGCCGCCGTTCCACTGCATCGCGACCTCGAGGGACAGGTTCTTGTCCTTGTCCTCCGCCTCGAGGTCGATCACGGTGGGGTGCACCAGCTCTCCCTTGCGGGAGTTGAGGTACGTCACGAAGTCGACGATGCCGCCCTCGTAGTGGTACGAGACGCTCTTGACCTCGTGCTTCTCGTCCTCGCCCGCCTCGTCCGCGCCGGCGGTCGCCTTCGCCGACTCACGCTCGTCGGTGAGGTTGATCCTCAGGCCCTTGTTGAGGAAGGCCATCTCCTGGAAGCGCCGGGAGAGCGTCTCGAAGGAGTAGTCGGTGGTCTCGAAGATGTCGCCGTCGGCCCAGAAGGTGACCGACGTGCCGGTCTCCTCGGTCTCCTCGTGCCGGGCGAGCGACGCCGTGGGGACGCCCAGCTTGTACTCCTGCGTCCACCGGTAGCCGTCGGTCTTGACCTCCACCGCGACCCGCGTGGAAAGGGCGTTGACGACGGAGACACCCACGCCGTGCAGACCACCGGAGACCGCGTAGCCGCCGCCGCCGAACTTGCCGCCCGCGTGCAGCACGGTCAGCACGACCTCGACGGCGGGCTTCCCCTCGGAGGGGACGATGCCCACCGGGATACCACGGCCGTTGTCGACGACCCGGACACCGCCGTCGGCGAGGATCGTCACGTCGATCGTGTCCGCGTGACCGGCCAGCGCCTCGTCGACGGAGTTGTCCACGACCTCCTGCACCAGGTGGTGCAGACCGCGTTCACCGGTCGAGCCGATGTACATACCGGGTCGCTTGCGGACCGCGTCCAGACCCTCGAGGACGGTGATGGCACTGGCGTCGTACGACGCGGGCACCTCGCCGTGCGAGGTGCCCGCCGCGTCGTTCACGCCGGTGTCGGTGGACGGGTTGTTCTCGTTGGGGTTGCCGGAATCGGCCACGAAGCGCCCTTTCTGGCACACCACGAGCCGGGCTCGTCGGCAGGTTGCCGGAGCGGCTGCGGCATGTTGCGTTGGTAAGCCTTGATCAGCGTTGCTCAGCTAGTCCCGGACGGTCCCCACGTTCGGGGCGGGATTCTCTCCCATTCTACCGGTACCACTGACACTGATGGGGGTTTGCCGGTACCTGAGTCCGCATGTGCCGCCCTGAACGAGCCTTGTCCGACTCCCGATATGCGGATGGGGGCCTCAAGAGGCTCACAACGGCACTCAGCGCTTCGGGGCGTCAACCCTTTGCTACTTGGGAGTCAGATCGTGACGCACGCCACCGCACGGGGGTACGACTCAGCGCGCACCGACCGTCCACACCGGCCCTCGACGCCAATTTCTGTGAAGTGCGTCACGCATCCCTGACGGGGCGCCAGGTCGCCCGCCGCTCACCCGTAGGTGTCGCCCGGGCCCTGGCTGCCCGGCGCCCGCAACGGCCCGTACCGCCGGCCGGGACCACCCGGACCACCAGGCCCGAGGACCCTGATCATCCGTACCGACCCGTGCCCCAGGTCCTCATTGAGACGGGCCACCAGCGTCGGCGCGAGCAGCCGCAGGTTCGTCGCCCAGGCCGTCGAGTCGCAACGCACCACCAGCACCCGCTCGTCCTCGTCATACCGCTCCGGCACGCAGTGCTTCGCCACGTCCTCACCGACGATCTGCGGCCAGCGGCCCATGACCCCGCCCACCGCGGCCGGCGTCTCCCAGCCGCGCTCGGTGATCAGCCGGTTGATCGCCGAACCGAGCGCCATGGGGTCGCGGCCGTCGGCGCGGGCACCGGAGCGCAGGCCACCGCGGCGCGCCTGCTTCTTCTGCTGCGCCGCGTCCCCACGCGCGCGTGCCGCTTCCCGCGCCGCCCTGAGCGCAACGCGCGCGAGGTCGACGCCGGAGGGCTCCGCGCCCTTCCTGCCGGTTTTGTCCGCAGCACGGTTCGGGGCGTCCCCGGGAACCGGCTCGTCCCCGCTCATGCGCGCTCCACCGTGCCCTCCGCCACCGCGTACCGCGCCCCCGCCAGCACATGCGGTACGTCGTCGTCGACCGCGGCCGTCACCAGTACCTGCTCACCGGGCGCCACCAGCTCCGCCAGCCGCTCCCGGCGCCGCGCGTCCAGCTCGGCGAACACGTCGTCCAGGACCAGCACCGGCTCGTTGCCCTCGGCCCGCAGCAGGTCGAAGGAGGCAAGACGCAGTGCGAGCGCGTACGACCACGACTCGCCGTGCGAGGCGTAGCCCTTGGCGGGCAGCGAGCCGAGCTTGAGCAGCAGGTCGTCCCGGTGCGGACCGACCAGGGTGACGCCCCGCTCGATCTCCTGCTTGCGCGCCTCGGCGAGCGCCGCCGTCAGCTGCTCGTACAGGTCTTCGCGCGTGTGGGCCTCACCGGGCGCCGACGGCTTGTACTCCAGGGCGAGTGGGCCGCCGCCGGGGGCCAGCTCCTCGTACGCCTTGTCGGCCAGCGGCTGCACGGCCGCGATCAGATCCAGGCGCTGGGCGAGCAGCTCGGCGCCCGCGCGCGCGAGGTGCTGGTCCCAGACGTCGAGCGTGGACAGGTCCAGCGTGCGACCACCGTGCCGGCGGGCGAGCGCGGCCGACTTCAGCAGGGTGTTGCGCTGCTTGAGGACCCGGTCGTAGTCGGAGCGCACCCCCGCCATCCGCGGCGAACGGGCGGTGATCAACTCGTCCAGGAAACGCCGCCGCTCCCCGGGATCGCCCTTCACCAGCGCGAGATCCTCCGGCGCGAACAGCACGGTGCGCACGATGCCGAGCACGTCGCGCGGTCTGACCTGGGAGGACCGGTTGATGCGGGCGCGGTTGGCCTTCCCCGGGTTCAGCTCCAGCTCGATCAGCTGCTGCCGCTCGCCCTGGCGGACCTGGGCGCGGATCACGGCCCGCTCGGCGCCCATGCGCACCAGGGGGGCGTCGGACGAGACCCGGTGGCTGCCGAGGGTGGCGAGATAGCCGACGGCCTCGACGAGGTTGGTCTTGCCCTGCCCGTTGGGCCCCACGAAAGCGGTGACGCCCGGGTCCAGGGGCACCTCGACCCGGGCGTACGAACGGAAGTCGGCCAGCGACAGATGCGTGACGTGCATGGTCGTGCGCCGACCTCCCCAGCCTTCGGGTGTGGACCCTCGGGCGTTTGACCTTCGGGTATTGCTTACTTCTTCTCGACCGCGTGGCCGCCGAACTGGTTCCGCAGCGCGGCGATCATCTTCATCTGCGGCGAGTCGTCCTGCCGGGACGCGAACCGCGCGAAGAGGGAGGCCGTGATCGCGGGCAGCGGCACCGCATTGTCGATCGCCGCCTCCACAGTCCAGCGTCCCTCACCGGAGTCCTGTGCATAACCCCGGAGCCCGTCCAGGTGCTCGTCGTCGTCGAGCGCGTTGACGGCCAGGTCGAGCAGCCAGGAGCGGATGACCGTGCCCTCCTGCCAGGAGCGGAATACCTCGCGGACGTTCTCCACGGAGTCGACCTTCTCCAGCAGCTCCCAGCCCTCGGCGTAGGCCTGCATCATGGCGTACTCGATGCCGTTGTGGACCATCTTCGCGAAGTGGCCCGCACCCACCTTGCCGGCGTGCACGGCGCCGAAGTCGCCCTCGGGCTTGAGGGCGTCGAAGACCGGCTGCACCTTGGCGACGTTCTCCGCGTCGCCGCCGTACATCAGCGCGTAGCCGTTCTCCAGCCCCCACACGCCGCCGGAGACGCCGCAGTCGACGAAGCCTATGCCCTTGGCCGCCAGCTCCTCGGCGTGCTTCTCGTCGTCCGTCCAGCGGGAGTTGCCGCCGTCCACGACGACGTCGCCGGGCTCCAGCAGCTCGCCGAGCCGGTCGACGGTGGCCTGGGTGGCCTCGCCGGCCGGGACCATCACCCACACCACACGCGGGGCGCTGAGCTTGCCCACAAGCTCTTCCAGGCTGTGGACGTCGGCGAGGTCCGGATTGCGGTCGTATCCGACGACGGTGTGGCCCGCGCGGCGGATCCGCTCGCGCATGTTGCCGCCCATCTTGCCGAGGCCGACGAGACCGAGCTCCATCAGTTGCGTTCCTTAGGTGTGCGAGGTGGCAAGGCGGCACCTCCGAACCCGCCGGATGCGTGCCGCGGCACTTTCGTACCCGCGTCGAGCCTAAACCCGGACGCCCGTGCACAGTTGTGGGCATACGCGCTCAGACGTATGCCCCCACCTGCGGATTCGTCCCCATCCTGTGGACAGCCGCCGCCGGCGCCACCGGCCGGCGGGCGACGGCCGGTGGGCTCAGCCGCTCAGTCGCACCGGCATGATCAGGTACTTGTAGGCCTCGTCCGCCTCGGCGTCCACCGCGGGCTTGCCGCTCAGCAGCGCCGGCTTGGTGGACGTCGTGAAGGACAGCTGGGCCACCGGGGAGTCGATCGCGCTCAGACCGTCGAGCAGGAAGGTCGGGTTGAAGGCGATCGAGATGTCGTCGCCCTCCAGCTGGGCGTCGACCCGCTCCACAGCCTGTGCGTCGTCGCTGGAACCGGCCTCCAGGATGAGCACCCCCTGCTCGAAGCTGAGCCGCACCGGGGTGTTGCGCTCGGCGACCAGGGCCACGCGCTTGACGGCCTCCACGAACGGAGCGGTCTCGATCACGGCGACGCTGTTGAACTCCGTCGGGAACAGCGTCTTGTACTTCGGGAGGTCGCCCTCCAGCAGACGCGTCGTCGTCCGGCGGCCCGCGCCCTCGAAACCGATCAGGCCCTCGCCCGCGCCCGAGCCGGACAGCGCCAGGATCACCTGGTCACCGCTGGTCAGCGCCTTGGCGGTGTCCTGGAGCGTCTTGGCGGGCACCAGGGCGACCGCGGAGATGTCCGGGTTCTCCGGCTTCCACAGGAACTCGCGGACCGCGAAGCGGTAGCGGTCGGTGGAGGCCAGCGTGACGGAGTCGCCCTCGATCTCGATGCGCACACCGGTCAGGACGGGCAGCGTGTCGTCGCGGCCCGCGGCGATGGCCACCTGCTGCACGGCCGAGGCGAAGACCTCGCCGGGAACCGTGCCGGTCGCCTCCGGCATCTGCGGCAGCGCCGGGTACTCCTCCACCGGCAGGGTGTGGAGGGTGAACCGCGAGGAGCCACAGACCACCGTCGCCCGTACACCGTCTGTGGAAATCTCCACCGGCCGGTTGGGCAGGGCACGGGAGATGTCGGCGAGCAGGCGGCCCGAGACGAGGACCGTGCCCTCCTCCTCGATCTCCGCCTCCACGGACACCCGCGCCGAGACCTCGTAGTCGAAGCCCGACAGGCTCAGCTGTCCCTCCTCGGCCTTCAGCAGCAGGCCCGCGAGGACCGGCGCCGGCGGACGGGCCGGGAGGCTGCGAGCCGCCCAGGCCACTGCCTCCGCGAGTACGTCGCGTTCCACCCGGATCTTCACTGTTGCCGCCTCCTGCTGTTGCCGGCGCTGCTCGCCCTGCTTCGCCTTCGTCGTCTGACCGGTGTCGTCCGCCGCTGTGAGGGGCAGAACACCGGGGACCAGTCTGACGCACCGCACTGACAGTAGGTGCCGTTCGGGGTCAAGTCGTGACGAGGGGCGGTCGGGCTCGAGAGGGCGAGTTGTGCACAGGACCCGCTTCGAAACGAATTCCGCTCTCTCTCTAGTCGTCAGTAGTAGTAGGGCCTGTGGATACCGTGGATAACCCTGTTTGCCCAGGTCAGAGCAGGAATTTTGTCCACGGGGCCTGTGGGCGGAGCCCGTGGACAACCGGGCCCTTCTGTGGAGAACGGAAAGTTCTGCACACACCGTGCACAGGGAGAGGCGACTTCTCCCCAGACCCGTCCCCAGCTTTACCCACGTTTCCCACAGCCCAACCAGGCAGCCTCGTGTGACGCCTTTCACTCGACGCGGTGACGGGGCGCGTCGCGTTGCCGAACAGTGGACAGCCATGTGGAGAAGCTGGGGATCGCTGGGGACAACCGGCCCCAGCCTGTGGGTTGCCCGTGGACAACTGAATGCACAGCCTGTGGATCATTCCGTCGTCCACAACCTGTGGAGATCGTTCGTCCACGAATCCACAGGGAGCTGACCTGCCCTGATGATCTCTCACCCACCCGGCCTGTGGACGGGATCGGGACAACTTCCCAGTCCCCAAGGTGTGGACGGAAAAAACTGGCCCAATCTGTGGAGGACGGCCGTAACCCGGCAGGTATTCGAACAGGGGACAGGACGTCCGTACGAGCCGGTGGGAGCCCGAGGAGCGTCCCGAGGAGGCCTCGGGCGGCTCCCGGGAGGCACCGGGAGGCACCAAAGGGGCTCTGGAAAGGCGAGGAGGGAAGCGACGGAGAGAAGCCTGAGGGAAGCCGAGGGAAGCCGAGGGAAGCCGAGGGGCATGCGAAAGGCGCCTCCGGAAGCCTCGGAGGCGCCTTCGCGGCCGGCGTCGGCGGCCGGGCCGTCAGCCGTTCTTGATGCGGTTGGTCAGCTCGGTCACCTGGTTGTAGATCGAGCGCCGCTCGGCCATCAGATTGCGGATCTTGCGGTCGGCATGCATCACCGTGGTGTGGTCCCGGCCGCCGAACAGCGCACCGATCTTGGGCAGTGAGAGGTCCGTCAGCTCGCGGCACAGGTACATGGCGATCTGCCGGGCCGTCACGAGCTGGCGACCGCGCGAGCTGCCGCACAGGTCCTCCACCGTGAGGCCGAAGTAGTCGGCGGTCTCGCTCATGATGGCCGTCGAGGTGATCTCCGGCGTGGAGTCCTCACCACCGGGGATCAGATCCTTGAGGACGATCTCGGTGAGGCCCAGGTCGACCGGCTGCCGGTTGAGCGACGCGAACGCCGTCACCCGGATCAGGGCGCCCTCCAGCTCGCGGATGTTGCGCGAGATCCGCGAGGCGATGAACTCCAGCACCTCCGGCGGGGCGTTGAGCTGCTCCTGGACCGCCTTCTTGCGCAGGATCGCGATGCGCGTCTCCAGTTCGGGCGGCTGGACGTCGGTGATCAGTCCCCACTCGAAGCGGTTGCGGAGCCGGTCCTCCAGCGTCACCAGCTGCTTGGGCGGCCGGTCGCTGGAGAGCACGATCTGCTTGTTGGCGTTGTGGAGGGTGTTGAAGGTGTGGAAGAACTCCTCCTGCGTCGACTCCTTGTCCGCGAGGAACTGGATGTCGTCGACGAGCAGGATGTCCATCTCGCGGTAGCGCTTGCGGAAGCTGTCTCCCTTGCCGTCGCGGATGGAGTTGATGAACTCGTTGGTGAACTCCTCCGAGCTCACGTAGCGCACGCGCGTGCCGGGGTAGAGGCTGCGCGCGTAGTGCCCGATGGCATGCAGGAGGTGGGTCTTGCCGAGCCCCGACTCCCCGTAGATGAAGAGGGGGTTGTAGGCCTTCGCGGGTGCCTCCGCGACCGCGACGGCCGCCGCGTGGGCGAAGCGGTTGGAGGCGCCGATGACGAAGGTGTCGAAGAGGTACTTCGGGTTGAGGCGCGCGGTGGGCTCGCCGGGGCCGGTCGCCGGAGCCGGCTGTGCGGCCAGCGGTCCGGGAGCCCCGGTGGCGGGACCGGGGCCCACGGGGCCGCCGCGGTGGACGTGTCCGGAACCCGCCGGGGGCTCGGGCAGGTCCCGGCGGGGGCCGCGCTGGTCGTACTCGCCGCGCTGCTGTTCGTAGTCGTTTCGCTGCTTGTCGTAGTCGCCGCGTGGACCGTCGTACTCGCCACGGGACTGCTCGTAGTCGGCGCGGGGCTTGTCGTAGTCGCCGCGGGCCTGTTCGTACTCACCGCGGGACTGCTCGTACTCACCGCGCGGAGAGTCGTACGCCGGGCGTTCCGGCGGCTGCGGCCGGTAGTCCTGCTGCTGGTACGGGGCGTGGGCGTCGTGGGAGTACGGCGGTGGCGGGGGCTCCTGGCCGTACGGCTCCTGCGACGGGGAGGCGTAGGGGTCCCGTTCCGGGAAGCCGAGTCGCTGCTGCTGCCAGCCGTAGTCCTCCTGCTGGGCCGGCCGGGGCCAGGAGCCGGGCTCGGGGCGCTGGTACTCCTGCGGGTAGGCGGGCCGGGCGGTCGGGAGCTGGTCGGCGCGGCCCCTGTCGTAGCCCTCGTACCCGTCGCGGTAGTCCTCGCGGCCGCCATGGCCGGGCGCGGGGAGCTCGGGCTCCTCGTAGCGGGGCTGGGGGCGGGCCGGCGGCGCCTGTGGAGCAGGCCCGGCGGGTTCGCCCGCGGTGTCGTCGACGGTGATCGCGATGCGGATGGGGCGGCCGCATTCGCGGCTCAGCGTCTCGCTGACGACCGGGGCCAGGCGGCCCTCCAGTACGCCCTTCGCAAATTCGTTCGGTACGGCGAGCAGGGCGGTGTCGGCGACCAGCGCGAGCGGCTGGCAGCGCCGGATCCAGTGCTCGTCCTTCGACTCGACGCCCTGCCCGCGGCCTTCTCCGAGGAGTTGCTCCAGTACGCGTGGCCACACTGCGGCAAGATCGGCAGGTACGTCAGCCACAGGGCACGCTCTCTCACGAGTCCCTCGAACGTGTGATTCGGGGACGGGTCGGGATGAAACTCGAGTGGGGCAGGGATAAGGGAACGAATCGGAGTTCCGTCACGGTAGTCAGCGCGGCGGGTAGGGTTCAAGTTGTTGTCCCCAGCCTGTGGACAAGTGTCTCCCGGTCACCGCTGGTTTGACCGAATGGCGCAGTCGCACGTACCGTAACCAGGTCGAGTTGTCGATGGCTGCTGCCGCCTGCCTCCGATGGGCACAGGTCACGTCCAAGGTGATCGAAAAGCGGTGCACTCGGGCGTAACGCGAGCTACTCGTGGGCGCACGGTGACAGCCAGGACGGCACCCCGCCAACACCCGATTCTTTCTGGAGCCCCCGAGTGAGCAAGCGCACCTTCCAGCCGAACAACCGTCGCCGCGCGAAGACCCACGGCTTCCGGCTGCGTATGCGTACCCGTGCCGGCCGCGCGATTCTCGCGACCCGCCGCAGCAAGGGTCGCGCCCGTCTGTCCGCCTGATCCCGATCAGGTCATGACGTCGTGCTGCCCACCGAGAACCGGCTGAGGCGGCGCGAGGACTTCGCGACCGCGGTACGACGAGGCCGCCGGGCCGGCCGTCCGGCCCTCGTCGTCCACCTTCGAAGCGGTGCCACGGACCCGCACGCGCCTGGGGAGAGCGCTCCCCCGACACGTGCGGGTTTCGTCGTGAGCAAAGCCGTGGGAGGTGCGGTCGTGCGCAACAAGGTGAAGCGCAGGCTTCGCCATCTGATGCGCGACCGGATCGACCTGTTGCCCCCCGGTAGCCTGGTAGTCGTACGAGCGCTGCCCGGTGCGGGTGACGCCGACCATGCACAGCTGGCCCGAGACCTGGACGCCGCCCTGGCGCGGCTACTGGGAGGGGGCGCGCGATGAAGTACCCGCTGCTGGCTCTGATCAAGCTCTACCAGTGGACGATCAGTCCGCTGCTGGGGCCGGTCTGCAAGTACTACCCGTCGTGTTCCCACTACGGCTACACGGCCATCGACCGGCACGGAGCCGTCAAGGGCACGGCACTCACCGCCTGGCGCATCCTGCGGTGCAACCCGTGGTCGCCGGGCGGCGTGGACCATGTTCCGCCGCGCAAGCGCCCGCGGTGGCACGAAATGCTGCGTGCCGCCTGGCGGGCACGCAAGGGCGGGACCTCCGCCGCCGAACCGGCCACCGAGGGACGGCCCGCTCACCCGAGCCCGTCCGAGCCTTCGAGCCCGGCCGCAGAGACCTCGCCCCATGCCCAAGGAGCATGATTAGTGGACACGATTGCCAGCCTCTTCAGCTTTATCACCTGGCCCGTCTCCTGGGTCATCGTCCAGTTCCACACGGTGTACGGGGCGATCTTCGGACCTGACACCGGATGGGCCTGGGGCCTGTCCATCGTGTCCCTGGTGATCCTCATCCGCATCTGCCTGATCCCGCTCTTCGTGAAGCAGATCAAGGCGACGCGCGGGATGCAGACGCTCCAGCCGGAGATGAAGAAGATCCAGGAGCGCTACAAGAACGACAAGCAGCGTCAGTCCGAAGAGATGATGAAGCTGTACAAGGAGACGGGTACCAACCCGCTCTCCTCGTGCCTTCCCATCCTGGCGCAGTCCCCGTTCTTCTTCGCCCTGTACCACGTGCTCAACGGCATCGCGTCCGGCGACACCATCGGGGCGGTCAACCAGAGCCTGCTGGAGAGCGCTCAGAAGGCCCACATCTTCGGGGCCCCGCTGGCCTCCAAGTTCTTCAGCAGCGAGAGCGACGTCGCCGCCCTCAACGCCTCCCTCACCGACGTCCGGGTCGTCACCGCGATCATGATCGTGCTGATGTCGGCCTCGCAGTTCTTCACCCAGCGCCAGCTGATGACGAAGAACGTCGACACCACCGTGAAGACGCCGTTCATGCAGCAGCAGAAGATGCTGATGTACGTCTTCCCGGTCATGTTCGCCGTCTTCGGTGTGAACTTCCCCGTCGGTGTCCTCGTCTACTGGCTGACCACCAACGTGTGGACCATGGGCCAGCAGATGTACGTCATCCGCAACAACCCGACGCCGGGCTCCAAGGCACAGGCCGCCTACCTGGAGCGGCTGCACAAGAGCGTCACCGAGCACGGCAAGACCCGTGGCCGGGGCCAGAGGGCCATCGTGAAGGCGATCGTGGCCAAGGGCCGGGACCGCAACGAGGCCGAGCGGAAGTTCATCAACGGTCTGAACAAGGCGGGCATGGCCGCTCAGGCCGACGGCAACGTCGTGAAGAGCGAGGCCGCCGTGGCCGCCCAGAGCGCGGACGGCTCGACCGTGACCACCACGGGGCAGCCCAAGCGTCAGCAGCCCAAGCGGCAGACCAAGTCCCAGCGCCAGGCCAAGCCCGCCGGTGAGGCCGAGCCGAAGACGTCGCTGACCAAGTCGGACGAGCCGCAGGACGCCAAGCCGGCGGGCAAGCCTGCCGCCGGTGCCAAGAAGCCGGCTCAGAAGTCCGGCGGCGGTGGCCGCAGCAAGGCCCAGTCCGGACAGCGCAAGGGCCCGCAGCGGCCCAAGTCCCCGTCGAAGAAGTAAGAAGGAGCCCATCCCGTGACGGAAGGCACCACCTCCGCCGCTGCCGAGGGTGCAGACACCCTGACCCGCCTCGAGCAGGAGGGCGAGATCGCGGCGGACTACCTGGAGGGTCTGCTCGACATCGCCGACCTCGACGGCGACATCGACATGGACGTCGAGGCCGACCGTGCCTCCGTGTCGATCATCAGCGACAGCGGCAGCCGCGATCTGCAGAAGCTGGTCGGCCGGGACGGTGAGGTGCTGGAGGCTCTGCAGGAGCTGACGCGCCTCGCGGTGCACCGGGAGACCGGGGACCGCAGTCGGCTCATGCTCGACATCGCGGGTTACCGGGCGGGCAAGCGCGCCGAGCTGTCCGAGCTGGGCGCCAAGGCCGCGGCCGAGGTCAAGAGCAGCGGTGAGTCCGTGCGGCTCGAGCCGATGACGCCCTTCGAGCGCAAGGTCGTGCATGACGCGGTCAAGGCCGCGGGGCTCCGCAGTGAGTCCGAGGGCGAGGAGCCGGAGCGCTTCGTCGTCGTGCTCCCTGCCTGATCGGCTCCCCCTCGTTCTCCGGCCCCGTCTGTTGCGCAGACGGGGCCGAATTTTGTCAGCCTGATAGTTCTGGTGGTTCTGGCACCGGCGCCCTCCGCGCCGGTGCCGTACGGAAGGACGGTCCCCGTGTCGGAGGCAGCGGAGCTCCCCCCTGTACCCGAGCAGGCACGTGATGTGTTCGGTGATCGCTACGCGGACGCGGTCCGCTACGCGGAACTGCTCGCCGAGGCGGGGGTGAAGCGCGGCCTGATCGGTCCGCGTGAAGTGCCCCG
The DNA here is from genome assembly GCF_000772045.1 of Streptomyces sp. CCM_MD2014. Classification (GTDB taxonomy): domain Bacteria; phylum Actinomycetota; class Actinomycetes; order Streptomycetales; family Streptomycetaceae; genus Streptomyces; species Streptomyces salinarius. The sequence goes on from NZ_CP009754.1 coordinate 4,389,591, forward strand.
TCTCTGGGAGCGGCACCTGCTGAACTGCGCCGTGCTCTCGGAGGTCGTGCCCGAGGGAGTGACGGTGTGCGACGTCGGCTCGGGTGCCGGCCTGCCAGGGATCCCCTTGGCATTGGTACGGGACGACCTGAAGATCACCCTTCTCGAGCCGCTGCTGCGTCGTACGAACTTCCTCACCGAGGTCGTGGAGCTGCTGGGCCTGGACCATGTCACCGTGGTGCGGGGCCGGGCCGAGGAGGTCATGGGCAAGCTGCCGCCGGTGCATGTGGTGACGGCCCGGGCCGTCGCTCCATTGGACCGTCTCGCCACCTGGGGCATCCCGCTGCTGCGCCCGTACGGTGAGATGCTCGCGCTCAAGGGCGACACGGCCGAGGAGGAACTGAAGGCGGCGACTGCGGCGCTGAGCAAGCTCGGAGCGGAGGAGACGTCCATCCTCCACGTCGGTGAGGGCGTCGTGGAACCCATGTCCACCGTGGTGCGCGTCGAGGTCGGCGAGAGCCCTGGTGGTGTGCGGTTCGCCGCCAAGCGAGCCAAGGCCGCACGGACCGGGCGAACGCGTCGGCGTCGCGGATAGCTCCGACGGTCCGCCGTACTCCACACAAGCTGCCCTGCTCACGCATGCCGGAGTGTCGCGGCCGTTCGGCTTGGGCCGCGCTGCATCGTGTTTCACGTGAAACGTCGCTCACTGCTGCACGGCATCATCAGTCGCGGCCGCGCCGCGTCCGACCCACGTGAACGGAAGCCTCTCGGGTCGCTCGGAGAGAGCGCGGAGTTGTCCACAGAGGTGGATTTCTCCACAGAAGACCGGGCCTCACTGGTTCATGACCCCGAAGGCATGGGAGGCTCTGTTCATTGCGAGCCTGAAGTCGAGGAGAGTGAATCCTTGCGGTCCGACGCCAATATCGCGGGGCCGATGACCGATCCGGTCCCCGGTCCCCGTACCGAGTCGATGGGGGCGGATGTTTCACGTGAAACACCGCCTCCGATGGACGACACTCCGATCGGTCGTGCTGCCCAGCTGGCGGTGGAGGCTCTCGGCCGCGCCGGTGAGGGGCTGCCGCGACCCGAGCAGACTCGGATCATGGTCGTAGCAAACCAGAAGGGCGGTGTGGGCAAGACGACGACGACCGTCAATCTTGCCGCGTCGCTCGCCCTGCACGGCGCGCGAGTCCTGGTCGTCGATCTCGATCCCCAGGGCAACGCCTCCACCGCACTGGGTGTCGACCATCACGCCGAGGTGCCGTCCATCTACGACGTGCTGGTCGAGAGCCGACCGCTCTCGGAAGTGGTCCAGCCGGTCCCCGATGTCGAGGGCTTGTTCTGCGCGCCCGCCACGATCGATCTCGCCGGTGCGGAGATCGAACTGGTCTCTCTGGTCGCACGTGAGAGTCGGCTCCAGCGGGCGATCACGGCGTATGAACAGCCGCTGGACTACATCCTCATCGACTGTCCGCCCTCGCTCGGCCTGCTGACGGTCAACGCGCTCGTCGCCGGCCAGGAGGTACTGATCCCGATCCAGTGCGAGTACTACGCGCTGGAGGGACTGGGGCAGCTGCTGCGCAACGTCGACCTGGTGCGAGGGCACCTCAACCCCACGCTGCATGTGTCGACGATCCTCCTCACCATGTACGACGGTCGGACGCGGCTTGCGTCCCAGGTCGCGGACGAGGTGCGCAGCCACTTCGGCGAGGAGGTGCTGCGGACGAGCATTCCCCGCTCGGTCCGCATCTCCGAGGCCCCGAGCTACGGGCAGACGGTACTGACTTACGATCCAGGATCAAGCGGAGCGCTTTCCTATCTGGAGGCGGCCCGTGAGATCGCGCTGAAGGGTGTGGGCGTCAACTATGACGCGACGCATGCCCATGCCGGCGCTCAGAATGATCAGAGCATGGTGGAGGGGATCCAGTGAGTGAGCGACGGAGGGGGCTGGGCCGCGGTCTTGGTGCACTGATCCCCAACGCCCCGACCGAGAAGTCGGTTGCCTCGGCGGCATTGGGGGCTGCGGCTCCCGCGTCCCCGGGTGCGATGCCTCTGCTGCCGAGCGAACGCGGGGTGGCTGCGGCGAAGGTGGCCACGCTGCCGCATGTTTCACGTGAAACGGAGGAGTCGACGGCACCCCAGGGCGCCGAAGGACTTCGCCCGCCCCTGGGAGCACACTTCGCCGAAGTACCTCTCGACGCCATCACGCCGAACCCGAAGCAGCCGCGCAAGGACTTCGACGACGACGCGCTGGCCGAGCTTGTCACCTCCATCAGGGAGGTGGGTCTGCTCCAGCCGGTTGTCGTGCGGCCGACGGAGCCCGGGCGTTATGAGCTCATCATGGGCGAGCGCCGTTTCCGGGCCTGCCGAGAGCTGGAGCTGGATGCCATTCCGGCGATCGTACGGGCGACGGAGGACGAGCAGCTCCTCCTGGACGCTCTCTTGGAGAACTTGCACCGCGCTCAGCTGAACCCGCTGGAGGAGGCGTTCGCCTACGACCAGCTGCTGAAGGACTTCAACTGCACGCACGACCAACTGGCGGACCGTATTGGTCGGTCCCGCCCGCAGGTGTCCAACACGCTGCGTCTGCTGAAGCTCTCCCCGAAGGTGCAGAACCGGGTCGCAGCAGGAGTGCTCTCCGCGGGGCACGCGCGAGCGTTGCTTTCTGTCGACGATCCGGAAGAGCAGGACAGGCTGGCCCATCGCATCGTGGCCGAAGGGCTCTCCGTGCGGTCGGTCGAGGAGATCGTGACCCTGATGGGTTCCCGGCCGCAGAAGCCTCAGCGAGCCAAGGGCCCACGGGCCGGTTCTCTGGTGTCTCCGGCACTCTCGGACCTGGCGTCGCGGCTTTCGGACCGCTTCGAGACGCGTGTGAAGGTCGACCTGGGACAGAAGAAGGGCAAGATCACCGTGGAGTTCGCCTCCATGGATGACCTGGAGCGGATCCTCGGCAGCCTGGCCCCGGGTGAAGGTCCCGTGCTTCAGAAGGGTCTCCTGGAGGACAAGGACGCCGACGTCGAATCCTGATGTCGGGGCTACGGAGCGCTCGGCGCGCTCAGTGGTCCTTGGAGAGCCTCAAGGGCGGGCCGTGTCCGGTGGATACCGGAACACGGCCCGCCCTTTGCTTTGCGTCGGTGTCGAGGCCATCGCATCGTGGATACGATGCGACCGGGATGGCATCGTCACCTGGCAGTACCTCTGAGCGGAAGGCAGGGGCCGTGCGAACGATGAGCCGCACCGAACTGGTGAGCGCGGGCTTGGGGCTGGGCGCGGTCGGTGGGTTCATCGGCAGCCTGCTCAGGGAACGGAGCGCTCTGACAGCCGCCCGCGACGCGGCAGGCGAAGGAAGCGAGGAACAGCCTTCATGGGGCGCCGGCTCGTACCGCTCACGCTGGACAACCTTCAGGACCTTCCCCAGCGCTGTCGCTCGTGCGTCTTCTGGGAACTGGACCCCGTCAGCGGCGAGGCCGCGGTAGAGGCGGGCACACCCGCTCTGGAGAAGGAGTCCTGGATTTCCGCCGTCCTGCTGGACTGGGGGTCGTGCGGCCGGGTGGTCTATGTCGATGACGTGCCGGTTGGCTACGTTCTCTACGCGCCGCCGGCGTATGTACCGCGCTCGGCGGCATTCCCCACCAGTCCGGTCTCCTCGGACGCGGTCCAGCTGATGACCGGCTTCGTGATCCCGGGGTATCAGGGTCAGGGGCTGGGCCGGGTGATGGTCCAGACGGTCGCCAAGGACCTTCTGCGCCGGGGCTTCAAGGCGATCGAGGCGTTCGGAGATGCTCGCTGGAAGGAGCCTGCCTGTCTTCTGCCGGCAGACCATCTGTTGGCGGTGGGCTTCAAGACGGTCCGGCCGCATCCCCGTCACCCACGGTTGCGACTGGATCTTCGGTCCACGCTCTCCTGGAAGGAAGACGTGGAGATGGCACTGGACCGCCTGCTTGGCGCAGTTCAGAAGGAACCGGTGTTGCGTCCGCTGTAGTGAGGTACGGAAAGCTGTTGTAAGCAGAATGGGCCGACCCGCTCGGGTCGGCCCATTCGTGTTTCACGTGAAACGTGTGTCGGCGATCGTCAGCCGACGATCGTCAGTCGGCGATGAAGGCCTCGAGGTCGCGGACGATCGCGGCCTTCGGCTTGGCGCCGACGATGGTCTTGGCGACCTCGCCGCCCTGGTAGACGTTCAGGGTGGGGATGGACATGACGCCGTACTTGGCAGCCGTACCCGGGTTCTCGTCGATGTTCAGCTTGACGATTTCGATCTTGTCACCGTACTCGGCGGCGATCGCCTCGAGGGACGGCGCGATCTGGCGGCACGGACCGCACCAGGCGGCCCAGAAGTCCACCAGGACGGGCTTGTCGTTCTTGAGGACGTCCTGCTCGAAGGAAGCGTCGGTCACATGCTTCAGGGTGCCGGCCACGGCGGGCTCCTTAACTGAGTCGTGCGGGGGATGGGGTGGTCAGACGGCGGTCTTCTCGGGCTCCGCCTTGTCCTCGTCGCTGAGCGCGGCGAGGTAGCGCTCGGCGTCGAGAGCGGCGGAGCAGCCGGTGCCCGCGGCGGTGATCGCCTGGCGGTAGGTGTGGTCGACCACGTCACCGGCGCCGAAGACACCCGTCAGGTTGGTGCGGGTCGAGGGTGCCTCGACCTTCAGGTAGCCCTCCGGGTCCAGGTCCAGCTGGCCCTTGAAGAGCTCGGTGCGCGGGTCGTGGCCAATCGCGATGAACAGGCCGGTCACCGGGAGGTCCGAGAGCTCGCCGGTCTTGACGTTGCGCAGCTTCAGGCCCGAGAGCTTCTGGTCGCCCTGGACCTCGGCGACCTCGCTGTCCCAGACGAACGTGATCTTGGGGTCGGCGAAGGCACGCTCCTGCATCGCCTTGGAGGCGCGCAGGGTGTCGCGGCGGTGGACGATCGTCACGGACTTCGCGAAGCGGGAGAGGAACGTGGCCTCCTCCATCGCGGTGTCACCGCCACCGATCACGGCGATGTCCTGGTCCTTGAAGAAGAAGCCGTCACAGGTCGCGCACCAGGAGACACCACGGCCGGACAGCGCGTCCTCGTTCGGCAGGCCGAGCTTGCGGTGCTGGGAGCCGGTGGTGACGATGACGGCCTTGGCGCGGTGGACCGTGCCTGCGGTGTCGGTGACGGTCTTGATCTCACCACTGAGATCGACGGCCACGACATCGTCCGGGATCAGCTCGGCGCCGAAGCGCTCCGCCTGGGCCCGCATGTTGTCCATGAGCTCGGGGCCCATGATGCCGTCCTGGAAGCCGGGGAAGTTCTCGACCTCGGTGGTGTTCATCAAGGCTCCGCCCGCGGTGACGGCACCCTCGAACACCAGCGGCTTCAGCGACGCTCGCGCGGTGTAGAGCGCCGCCGTGTAGCCGGCGGGCCCGGAGCCGATGATGATCACGTTTCGGACGTCGCTCACGGCTTCATTCCTCGTCTCTGGACTGCGTCTTCAGGGCCGGGTGGAGCTGCACTCGGAACTCTCACCCCACCTAACGGATCCTACGGGGCGCGCATTCCCGCTGTGTCCGGGCACACGGCGACAGGGCCGGGCCGTCCGAGGGCGACGAAGCCGGACCGCTACGAACGCGCGTAGGAGTGCTTCAGAAGGATCTTGCCCTTGCCGATCGTGGGCTGTTTCACGCACGCCGACTCGACGATGTAGGCGGTGACCCGTGTGTCGTTGGCGGCGTCGGGCAGCACCACCAGCAGGGCTTCCTTGCCCTTGTAGACGCCCTCCTCCGTGGCGATCGCCGGGTCGTCGCGCCCGATGCCCCTTTGGATGCACTCGGGGACGGTCGGCTGCTTGAAGACGTGGTTTTCGGAGGTCGCGCCACCGTTCTCGGACTCCATGCCGAAGCTGCGCGGTGTGCGCGACTCCTTCTGGGCGCTTCCGTCCGCGACGAGGCCGGTGACCTTGTCCTTGAGGTGCCCCTCGGAGAAGGTGTCCGCGAGCGCGGTCTGCTGCTCGTGGGCGGTGTCGTCGGAGGAGCTCCCCCCGTTCAGGGAGGACACGATGACCGAGCCGAGTCCGATGGCGGCAGCCGCGGTCACGGCGCTGAGGACAGCGATCCTGCGTCGCCCGCCTCTCCGACGGTCCTTGCGACCGGGACCGGTGGAGGAGGGGCGGGCGTGACCAGTGGGCCGGTCGACCGCTGCCGATGTTTCACGTGAAACATGCGTGGTGCCGGAGACACTCGGCAGTGGCTCGGCTGCCAGGGCGGCGTCGATACGGGCAGCCACGTCGTCCGGCATGCGTTCCGGGGCGGGCAGGCTGCCGAGCAATCCCCGGATCTCGTCCAGTGAGGCGTAGACGTCCGCGCAGAGCTCGCAGTCGGCCAGATGCTGCCGTACGTCGGTGGTCCGTGCACTGGGGAGGAGACCTTCGGCGAGGTCGGAGAGCTCCGTGGTGTCCGGGTGCTCGGTCATGTCTGTCGTCGACGACGTCACGCTCGTCCACCTCCGCCCTTCACTGCGGCTGAATCGCTCGGTCCTGTCTCCGGCGGACCCGCACGCTGCGGCCCCGCTGCGGGTGGGACGGATGCCCCCTGCGTCCGGTTCCGCTCCGCGTCCGGTTCCCTCTTCTTCTCGCTGCCGTCAGGCCGGAGGTGGGTGAGTAGCGGCAGAAGCCTGGCTCTGCCCCTGGCACACCGGCTCTTGATCGTCCCGCTCGGTACGTCGAGGATGCGGGCGGCCTCGGCGACGGGGTAGCCCTGCATGTCCACCAGGACGAGAGCGGCTCGCTGGTCGGCCGGCAGGGTACCCAGGGCCTCCAGCAGCTGACGGTGCAGATCATTGCGCTCGGCGGGTGCGGAGGCCGACTCGTGCGGCTCCAGGAGCTGCTCCAGGCGCTCGGTGTCGTCGACGGGTGCGGTTTTCCTCGACGCGGCCTTGCGGGCACGGTCCAGACAGGCGTTCACCGTGATCCGGTGCAGCCAGGTCGTGACGGCTGCCTGCCCGCGGAAGGTGTGCGCGGCCCGGTAGGCGGAGACGAGAGCGTCCTGGACGGCGTCGGCCGCCTCCTCGCGATCCCCCAGCGTCCGCAGGGCCACCGCCCAGAGCCGGTCGCGGTGACGGCGTACGACCTCACCGAAGGCATCGGGGTCGCCCTCGACATGGCGGGCGAGGAGGTCCTGATCGCTGATGCCGCTGTAGGCGGTGTCATCTGCCATCGGGCCTCCTCCCCCTACCCTCCGAGGGCCTTCAGCCCTTGAACGTCACGTCGGTGATCGCCTGCTTGTAGCCGGCGCCGCTGTAGCCGTCGGACGGAGCGTTCGGCACGTCGGTCATCCACAGGAGGACGTACCGCGTCTTGACGGGCTTCGATGCCTTGGCAGTGAGCGAGGTGCCGGTCGTGGTGGCGCTCGCGATCTCCTTCATACCGTCGACCCCTGTCGAGGGCGACAGGCCGTCGGTGGCGTAGAGATGCACGGTCGTGTGATCACCGGTGTACCGGAGCCCCACCGACGCTGTCGAGACGTCCTGCGGCGAACCGAGGTCGTAGACGATGCCGACTCCGGGCTTGTACGGCGCGAGCTTCGGGCCTTCGTTGTACTTCTTCGTGCGCCAGAAGGTGGAGGCGTCGCCGTCGTAGGTGTTGGCGACGTCCCCCGGGGCCTGGGCTCCGCCGCTGGCGACATACTCCTGGGCTTCCCGCACACTGATCGGCTTGGCCGGCTTGGTCCGCTCGTCGTTCTTGTCGTTGCCGTCCGTCGTCTGGGTCTGGTTCTGGTCGTCGGCCTTGCCGCCCCGTTCCATGAGGGCGTCCGCCAACTGCCAGCTGCCGAGGCCGAGCGCGGCGATCAGCAGGGCCGAGACGCTCCACTTGAGGGCCTTGCCGGTACGGCTCTGGAGCGGGGGCGGCGGCGTCGGCACGGGCTGGGTGACACCCGGGAGCGGTGCCGGGCGGCCGTACGCGCCCTGCTGGTAGGCCGTGCGCTGGTACTGGGGTGGAGCGGTGTACGCAGGCTCCGGCGGGCGGATGCGCGGCATCTCGCCGATCGCCTTCACCAGCTCCTCCGGCGTCGTGCACGGGGACTCGTGGCGGGAGGCGGTGGCGCCGTCGTTGGCGAGCGCCCGCATGGCCAGTTCGGACAGGCCGCGGTGGACGCCGGCCCGCACCTGGTCCGGGGGGATCAGGCCGATGTCCTTGGGCAGTCCCGCCAGACCGTGCGCGTCGCTCTCGTACGGCCACCGTTGGGTGAGCGTGGCGTACAGAAGGGCGCCGATGGCCTCGGTGTCGGTGCGCTGCGGAGTGTCGGAACTGATGCCGCGCAGCGCGGCGTTGACGGCGAGTCCGCGGATGCGCCACTGGCCCGTCGACGTACGCAGCACCGCGTTGGGGCTCAGGCGCAGATGGGCCAGGCCTTCGCGGTGTGCGGCCGCCATGGCCGACGCCACCTGACTGACCATCTGATAGGCGTCGTAGGCATCCAGCGGTCCGGAGGCGAGGAGCGCGGTCAGCTCGGTGGCGTCGGGAAGCCACTCGTGGACGACGTAGACGAGGTCGTTGTCCTCGACGGCGTCCAGTACCTGGACGAATCGGGGGTCGCCGAGGAGGGCGGAGGAACGTGCCGCGGCCAGCACGGAGCGGGCTCGCGGGTGGTCCGCCGGAAGGAGGTGGACTCCGACGGCTCGGCGCAGCTTCTCGTCGACGGCCCGCCAACTGCTGAAGCCGTCCAGACGGGTGACGCATTCCTCGAGGCGGTAGCGTCTGGCGAGCTTGTGCCCGCTGTGCAGTTCGGGAGGCGAGGGCTTGCCGGATTCCTCGCTCGTGGGGCTCCCCTGTGCCTCGTCGCTGTCCGTGTCCCGCTCCCGGTTGTTGGCCACCCCGTCGGCCGTGGACTGGTCCGCCTGTGCGGTCAGCGGCTCGTCACCGCTGTTGTCTGCCACGTCGACGGCAGCTGTGCTCCGTTCCGCCACCGTCGTTCCTGCCTCCCCATTCCGTGCGCGTCGGCCGACTCCCGATCCGCGCGTCCGACGCCGAACCCAATTGTGCCCACAGTCCGCCGCTATGCACGACACACAGCGGCGGACGATGGTTGTGCGCCTACCCCGGGTCTCAGCGTCCCAGGCGTCCGCGCACCATCCCGACCAGAGAGTTGACTTCCTCGATGCGCATCTTGCGGGCGGCGACGAAGAAGACGCCGAACAGGAGCAGTCCGCCGGCGATCAGCGCGGCGAACGATCCCACGACGCCCTGGCCGAGCGCCTGGCTGATCGCGTAGCAGGCGGCGCCGCCGAGCAGGGCTGCCGGTACGGACGCGATGCACAGCCGGGCGTACGTGCGCAGCACCCGGGCGCCGTCCAGGTCACCACCGAGCCGCTTGCGCAGCCTGCGCCAGGCGACGCCCACGCCGATCACGTAGGCCAGGCCGTAGGAGGCGGCCATGCCGACCACGGCCCAGCGGGAGGGCAGCAGGAGGTAACACAGACCCGAGGCGGCGGCGTTGACCACGGCCACGATGACGGTGTTGTAGAACGGCGTCCGGGTGTCCTCGTAGGCGTAGAAGGCGCGCAGGACGACGTACTGCACGGAGTACGGGATGAGGCCGAGGCCGAAGGCCATCAGTATGTAGCCCATGTTGGTGGCCGCGCCCGTGCCCGAGGAGCCGAAGATCAACGTGCACATCGGGATGCCGAGCGCCACGAAGCCGAAGGAGACCGGCACGATGGCGACGGCCGTGGTGCGCAGGCCCTGGGAGATGTCGTCGCGGACCGCTCCCCCGTCTTCCTCGGCCGCCGAGCGGGAGATACGCGGCAGCAGGGCCGCCATCAGGGAGACGGTGATGATGGCTTGCGGCAGTCCCCAGATGAGCTGGGCGTTGGCGTAGGCGCTGTAACCGGTGCCGGCGAGGTCGGTGTCGGTGACCGACGCCGTGGCGAGCTGGATGACGACGAGGGCGCCCGCCTGGTTGGCGAGGACGAACAGGATGGTCCACTTGGCGAGCATCGCGGCCTTGCCGAGGCCGTGCCCCCTCCAGTCGAACCGCAGCCGCAGCCTGAACCCGGTCTCGCGGAGGTAGGGGATCATCGCCAGGGCCTGGACGACGAGGCCGAGCAGGATGCCGACGCCGAGGAGCTGCTTGCCCTCTTCCGGGATGGTCGCGACCGTCATCCCGGAGTCCGCGGCGGTGCCGTAGACATAGAGGAACATGCCGAGGGTGACGATGATGACGATGTTGTTCAGGACCGGGGTCCACATCATCGCGCCGAAGCGTCCACGGGCGTTGAGAACCTGCCCCATCACTACGTGGACGCCCATGAAGAAGATGGACGGCAGGAAGTACCGGGTGAAGGTGATGGCCGTCTCGTTGGCCGCGGGGTCCGACGCCACCGGGTTCGACAGTGCGCGAACCAGCAGAGGGGCCGCCAGCATGCCCAACACGGTGAGCACGCCCAGAGCCACCATGACGAGGGTGAGGAGCCGGTTGGCGTAGGCCTCGCCACCGTCGTCGTCGTCCTTCATGGCCCGTACGAGCTGGGGGACGAAGACCGAGTTGAGGCCGCCGCCGACGGTGAGGATGTAAATCATCGTCGGCAGTTGGTAGGCGATCTGGAAGGACTCGCCCAGCAGCGCGAGGCCCAGGGCCGACACGATCATCGCTGACCGCACGAACCCGGTCAGCCGCGAAACCATCGTGCCCGCCGCCATCACGGCGCTCGACTTCAGCAGGCCGCCCGCACGCCCGCCCTTCTTGGGCGCGGCGGCCGGCGGCGCCGCGGGGGCGGGCTCGGGCTCCTGGAGGGGGGCCTCGGCCGCCTCAGGGGTGGGCGCCACCGCGTACTGGCCCGGCGCGGGTGCCGCGTGCTGGCCGGGCGCCGGAGTGGGGCCGCCGTACTGGCCGTGCGCGGGAGCGTTGCCGTACGGGTCGGGCCCTTGGTGCCCGCCGTACTGTCCCGGAGCCGGTGTGGTGCCGTACTGCCCCGGTCCCGCCGTCCCGCCGTACGGGGCCGGAGCCGGGGCGGGTACGGCCGCCTGGTCGTTGTACGAGGGGTGGCCGCCGCCCTGCTGCTGGTCGCGGAAGAGGTGTGCGAAGGCGTCGGGCTCGTGACGCTGGTCACCGGCCTGGCCGACCAGGTCGTCCACGCCGACGAACTGGGTGGTCCGCGGGTCGTCGCCGTACGGCAGGTACTGCGTCGGGCCCTCCGGTTCGGGGGCCGGGGTCGGGGCCCAGAGACGGGGGTCGGGGGCGTGGGGCGACTGGGGAGGCTGGGAGTACAGCGGCTGCTGCGGCGGGTACGTGCCCTGGGGCGGCGGGGGATGCGCGGCGCGGTCGTAGAGCGCCTCGGACACCGGGTCCTGGGCGGAGAGGTCCTGCGCCCGGTAGGGGTCCTGGTCGTAGGCGTCCTGGAGGTACATGTCCGCGGGCGCCTGCGGCGGCGTCCGGCCGGGGTCCGGCGGCGGGCCCTGGGGGTGACCCGAGCCGTCCGCGGCCTGACCGCGGTCACCGTCGTACGGCGCGTTCATGGTTACCCCACCTCATCGTCCCGGGCCGACCGGCCACGACATCCTCAACGGTCCACTCTCTCACCCGTGCCGGACGGGTCGGCGCTTTCCGTTGCGGTGTCCGGTGTCGGGTCACTCGGCTGCTCCGGGTCGCCTGCCCGGGCCGGTGCCTCGGACTCCTGTGTGTGACGTGCTTCGGGGGTTTCCGGGTTCTCCGGGTCGTCCTCGGAGTTCTCCGCCGCCTCCGACTTCTCCCCGGACTCGGTCTCCTCGTCCGTCTCCTCGTCGGCCTTCTCGGCGGCGCGGGCCGCGGCGCGCTTGCGCTGCGTGTACATCCGGAAGCCGGCGAGGACGAGCAGCAGGACACCGCCGCCGATGACGAGCATCACGGTGGCCGTGATCTCGGTGACCTTCACGTCGAAGGTGACGGCCTTGCCGTAGGGCCGCCCGTCCTGCGTGTACAGCTGGGCGATCACGGTGGCCCGGCCGTTGGCGTTGGCCGACGTGGTGAACTTCACCGACTGGCTGTGGCCGCCGGAGACCGAGATCGGCTGCTCCTGGTAGCGGGCGCCGCCGATCTCCAGGCGCGTCGGGTTGGTCGAGGTGAGCCGGAGGACCAGGGGGCCGACGTCCTGCACCAGGTTGTTCTGGACCGTCACCGGGATCGTGGCGCTGCGGCCGGAGAGCTTCGTCTCCGACTTGTCGATCAGCCTGACCCGGCCCGACAGGCTGTCGAGGTAGGACTTCACCCCGTCGCGGAACGACTTCGCCTCGGCGGCCCGGCCGCGCCACGACACGGACATCTCCCGGTTCAGGGCACGTCCGAAGGGGGTCACCACCCGGGACGGGTCCGAGAGCACGACCTTGAAGCTGTCCAGGGCGTCCTGCGTCCGCGCGCTTTCCACGAAGGCCGACCGGGGCAGCTCCTTCTTGCGCAGCCCGGACGGGTAGGAGGAGGTGCCCGGCACCTTGGTGGCGGCGTCCGGGTCCGGCTTGGCGGCGGAGGCAGCGGACAGCTTCTGGGACTGGGACCAGGTGCCGCTCTGGAGGGCCCGCAGCGCCTCGGCCATCGCGCGGGCCTGGCTGCCGGAGGGCATCCGCTGCGGGGCGATGACGACGCTGCGCTGCTTGTCGGTCTGGAGGCCCAGGCCGAGGCTCTGGGCGAGGAAGCGCTGCACGGCGAGCGTGGAGGCGGACGCCGTCGTGAGGTCGCCCTCGAACGCCGTGGAGAGCCGGGCGTCGGCCACGACGGCCGTGGTGCCGCCACCGATGGGACGGGCGGCCGAGGGGGTGTAGGGCAGGCCTTCGGTCTCCCGGAGGGAGTCGCTGCGGGCGATCACCTTGTCGGCGCCCGCGGAGGTGGCGACCTTGACGATCGACCGGTCGACGGCGCCGTCCACGGGCCAGGCGAAGTCGGTGTTCGGCTTCACGTGGAGGATCGGCTCGACGGTGTTGCCGATGACGTCCGTCGCTTCCTTGAGCTGACTCAGGGAGCCGGTGACGTCCGTGCCGTTGTGGGCCAGGGAGGCCAGGTCGGGGTCGGCGAAGGGGAGGGCGACGACCTCCTCGTCGGCCACCGCGTCCTGCAGGTCGGCCAGCCACTGCTTGGCGATCGCCTGGTGGGTGCCGGCGACGGTGTTGTCCCCGTCCCGGACGCGGTAGCTGCCGGTCATCGCGTCGACGGAGGCCAGCAGGTCCGGATCGACCACCCAGGTGACGTCGAGATCCTTGCCCAGCGTCACCATCTGGTTCAGACGGCCGCCGGGAGAGATCTCCTTCGCCAGGTCGTCGTTGAGGAAGACCGGTGTCTGCTCCTCGTTCGGCCCCGTCTCGGCGGCCATGTGCGTCGTCGAGACGAGAGGCCACAGCGCCGTGGTCTTGGTTTTGGTGTCGGCCCCGTCGGGCTGCCACGGCAGGAAGGTCCGCTGGATGCCGAGGATCTGTTCCCACGGCTGTGCGGAGGTCTCACCGGACAGCGAGACGGCGAATTCGTAGACGCCGTCGTCGCCGAGGTTGAGATCGTCGACCGGGACGGAGATGTTGAAGTGCTCGGCGACGCCGGGGGTGAGCTTGGAGAACTTCTCGGTGTACTTGTCGTCGATCTCCGGAGAGACGGAGCCCTGGAGATCGTCGCTGTCCTTGGCGATCGCGTCGACGGACGACCGGGTGTCGATCTGCGGTCCCACGCGCAGGCCCACATGGGCGTCGGTGACGGTCTGCTTGCCCTTGTTCGTCACAGTGCCCGACACGGTCACCGTGTCCCCGTCGGTCGGTGCCGAGGGGGTGAGCGAGTCCACGGCGACGGCCACCGAGCCCGAGTCCGAGTCGGCCAGGGCGGCGGCCGCCCCCTCGGCGTGCGCCGAACCGGCGGCGGGCAGCTGGACCAGGCCGGCCAGCAGCGGCGCCCCGGCGAGCAGTGCCGTGGTGCGCCGGAGCCACCGGCGGGCAGGTGAGGGACTGGTCCCCTGGAAGTCTGCCGCCTCGGCCACGCGCTCGCCCGTCCCTCGTCGTGATCAGTGGTCGTCGGAATGTGCGTCCACGCATGGTAACGATGTGCGCCGAGGGGAAGTGCCGCGGCGTATGCCACAAGATCCGCAGCCGGGGCGGGCTTCCCTCTTTGTGCGCCTATAAAGGGAGCGGTACGAAAGCGGGGGATTCCGCGCCCGATGAATGGGGGCGCCTGTCTCCGTCCGGGCCACGTACCCTGTTCTGTTGTGCCGAACGCCAACGAAGTCAGCCCCAGTGTCCTGAACCAGGAGCAGCACCGCGCGGTGAACGAGCCGCTGCGGGTCGCCCCCGTAGCCGACGATCTCGCCCGCCGCTTTCAGGAGGCCGGGTTCTCGCTCGCCCTGGTCGGCGGGTCGGTCCGGGACGCCTTGCTCGGGCGGCTCGGCAACGACCTGGACTTCACGACGGACGCCCGTCCCCAGGACGTACTCAAGATCATGCGCCCCTGGGCGGACGCGGTCTGGGAGGTCGGGATCGCCTTCGGCACGGTCGGCGGGCAGAAGGACGGCTGGCAGATCGAGGTCACCACCTACCGGTCGGAGGCGTACGACCGCACCTCGCGCAAGCCCGAGGTGTCCTACGGCGACTCCATCGAGGAGGACCTCGTCCGGCGCGACTTCACGGTGAACGCGATGGCCGTCGCGCTCCCGGAGAAGGTGTTCATCGACCCGCACGGTGGGCTCGACGACCTCGCGGCCGGCGTGCTGCGTACTCCGGGTACTCCCGAGGACTCCTTCTCGGACGATCCGCTGCGGATGATGCGAGCCGCGCGCTTCGCCGCGCAGCTTGACTTCGAGGTGGCCCCGGAGGTCGTCAAGGCCATGCGGGACATGGCCGGACGCATCGACATCGTCTCGGCCGAGCGGGTCAGGGACGAGCTGAACAAGCTCATCCTCTCGTCGCACCCGCGCAAGGGACTGACCCTGCTGGTGGAGACCGGCCTCGCCGAGCGGGTCCTGCCCGAGCTGCCGGCGCTGCGGCTGGAGCGTGACGAGCACCACCGGCACAAGGACGTCTACGACCACACGCTCATCGTCCTGGAGCAGGCGATGGCCCTGGAGAGCGAGGGCCCTGACCTGACCCTGCGCCTGGCCGCCCTGCTGCACGACATCGGCAAGCCGCGCACCCGTCGCTTCGAGAAGGACGGCAGGGTCTCGTTCCACCACCACGAGGTGGTCGGGGCGAAGATGACGAAGAAGCGCATGCTCGCGCTCAAGTACTCCAATGAGCTGGTGAAGGACGTCTCGCGCCTGGTCGAGCTGCACCTGCGCTTCCACGGTTACGGCACGGGCGAGTGGACGGACTCCGCGGTCCGCCGCTATGTCCGGGACGCGGGACCGCTGCTCGATCGGCTCCACAAGCTGACGAGGTCGGACTGCACGACGCGCAACAAGCGCAAGGCGTCGGCCCTCTCTCGCGCGTACGACGGTCTGGAGGAGCGGATCGCGCAGCTTCAGGAGCAGGAGGAGCTGGACGCGATCCGCCCGGATCTGGACGGCAACCAGATCATGGAGATCCTCGGAATCCGGCCCGGGCCGGCCGTCGGGCAGGCCTACAAGCACCTGCTGGAGCTCCGTCTGGAGAACGGGCCGATGGGGCATGACGCGGCGGTGGAGGCCCTGAAGGAATGGTGGGCCCAGCACCCGGCGAGCGCATGAGAACGGGCGGCACGTTTCACGTGAAACGTGCCGCCCGCCGGGGTCACGTTTCACGTGAAACATGCCCGTGAGGTTGAGGTGATCCTCGCGCTCAGACGTCGCCGAGGCAGAGCAGGAACTCTTCCCCGTCGCCCGTCTCGGCGTAGAAGCCGGTGGCTCCGTCGACCTTCCGGCACTCGGTCTCGGCGGTCAGCGACGTGAAGTGGCCCTTCACCTTCGAGAGAACCTTGCCCTCGGCCTCCGACGACGAGCAGTCCACGACCTCCATGCGGTCCGAGGACGACGACGCGGACTTCAGGCAGTCACCCACGCCGGCCTGGTCGGCGTCGTCCCGGCTGGCGATGTAGCCGCCGACCGCGACGCCGACGACGATCACCGCGATGACGATGTTCTTGATCGTCTTGAAGCTCGGCTTGCGACGGGCCGGCTGCGGCGGCACGGGGGCGTACGGAGCACCCTGCTGCGGAAACCCGGGCTGGCCCGCCTGCTGCGGGAAGCCCTGCTGGCCCTGGGCGTAGGGGTTCTGCCCCTGAGGCTGCTGCGGAGCCTGCGGCTGGTTCTGCGCGAACGGGTTGCCCTGAGGCGGCGGCTGGGTGGTCACTGGGGGTCCCCCTGGAATAGGTGCGTGTCGCGGACATGCCGCGAGATAAGACGCACGTAAGCTACCGGGTCCCACTGACAACTCTGTAGTCCAGTGGGGCTCTGTGTCACTGATGTGACACTTACCGGCTCTCAAACCGGGCCATAGCTGCCGCAACCACTCCGTAGACCACGGAGACCGTCACGACCAGCGGCACCGAGCGGCCGTCCGGCGGCAGCATGAGTGCGGCCACCCCGGCCGCGCCGACGAAGGCGACGTTGAACAGCACGTCGTAGACGGAGAAGATCCGGCCGCGGAAGGTGTCGTCGACCGCGGACTGCACAACCGTGTCGGTGGCGATCTTCGCCCCCTGGGTCGTCAGGCCGAGCACGAACGCGGCGGCGAGCAGGGGCGCGGTGGCGAACGGCAGGCCCAGCGCCGGCACCAGCACGGTGGCGATCCCGGCGCATACGGCCATCCAGCGGCCGGGGCCCAGCCGTCCCGCCGCCCAGGGGGTGACCACCGCGGCCGCGAAGAAGCCCGCCCCGGAAACGCCGAGCGCCAGTCCCAGCAGGGCGAGTCCCTCCTCCGTGTCCGAGGTCAGGGCGTACCGGCACAGCATCAGCAGCATGACCAGCAGGGCGCCGTAGCAGAACCGCATCAGCGTCATGCCGGCGAGTGCCCAGGCCGCTTCCCGGCGGGCGGGTGCGGCCAGATGGCGCACGCCCGCCACCAGGTCGCGGGCGGTGCCGGTGAGAGCCGAGGTCAGCCTCGGCGGAACACGTGCCGGGTCCGGGCCCAGCAGCGCCACGGCGATGCGCAGCGACGCCAGCGCGCCGCACAGATAGAGACCGGCACCGAGCAGCACCACGGCGGCGTCGGAGTCGGAGACCACGAGGCGCACGACGAACGCGAGTCCGCCGCCCGCCGTGGCGGCCAGGGTGCCGGCCGTCGGGGAGAGCGAGTTGGCGATCACCAGGCGCTCGGCGTCGACCACCCGGGGCAGCGCGGCCGACAGGCCCGCCAGGACGAAACGGTTGACGGCGGTGACGCACAGGGCCGATACGTAGAAGAGCCAGTCGGGGACGGAGGCGAGCATCAGCACCGCCGTCACCGAGGCCAGCACGGCGCGCAGCAGGTTGCCGTACAGGAAGACCTGGCGGCGTCGCCAGCGGTCCAGGAGGACACCGGCGAAGGGGCCCACCAGGGAGTAGGGGAGCAGCAGGACGGCCATGGCGGAGGCGATCGCGGCGGCCGAGGTCTGTTTCTCCGGGGAGAAGACGACGTAGGTGGCGAGCGCGACCTGATAGACGCCGTCGGCGCCCTGGGAGAGAAGGCGAACGGCGAGCAGGTGCCGAAACCCCTTCAGGCGCAGCAGGATGCGCAGGTCACGGACGACGGCCATGGAGCACAGCCTCACATATGGGAAAGGTCCCCGGGTCATGCGACCCGGGGACCCTCGGCAGACCGGGGTCAGCGGCTTCTCAGCGCTCGACCTCGCCCGCGATGAACTTCTCGACGTTGGCGCGGGCCTCGTCGTCGAAGTACTGGACCGGCGGGGACTTCATGAAGTAGCTCGACGCCGACAGGATCGGGCCGCCGATGCCGCGGTCCTTGGCGATCTTCGCGGCGCGCAGGGCGTCGATGATGACACCGGCCGAGTTCGGGGAGTCCCAGACCTCGAGCTTGTACTCCAGGTTCAGCGGGACGTCACCGAAGGCGCGGCCCTCGAGGCGGACGTAGGCCCACTTGCGGTCGTCCAGCCAGGCGACGTAGTCGGACGGGCCGATGTGGACGTTGTCCGCACCCAGGTCGCGGTCGGGGATCTGGGAGGTGACGGCCTGCGTCTTGGAGATCTTCTTGGACTCCAGGCGCTCGCGCTCGAGCATGTTCTTGAAGTCCATGTTGCCGCCGACGTTCAGCTGCATCGTGCGGTCCAGGACGACGCCCCGGTCCTCGAACAGCTTCGCCATGACGCGGTGCGTGATGGTGGCGCCGACCTGGGACTTGATGTCGTCGCCGACGATCGGGACGCCCGCCTCGGTGAACTTGTCCGCCCACTCCTTGGTGCCGGCGATGAAGACCGGGAGGGCGTTGACGAAGGCGACCTTGGCGTCGATGGCGCACTGGGCGTAGTACTTCGCCGCGTCCTCGGAACCGACGGGCAGGTAGCAGACGAGAACGTCGACCTGCTTGTCCTTGAGGACCTGGACGATGTCGACCGGCTCCTCGGCGGACTCCTCGATGGTCTGGCGGTAGTACTTGCCGAGACCGTCGTGGGTGTGGCCGCGCTGGACCTGGACACCGGTGTTCGGCACGTCGCAGATCTTGATGGTGTTGTTCTCGGAGGCGCCGATGGCGTCCGCGAGGTCCAGGCCGACCTTCTTGGCGTCCACGTCGAAGGCGGCGACGAACTCGATGTCACGGACGTGGTAGTCGCCGAACTGGACGTGCATCAGACCGGGGACCTTGGACGCCGGGTCGGCGTCCTTGTAGTACTCGACGCCCTGCACCAGCGATGCGGCGCAGTTGCCCACGCCGACGATGGCTACGCGAACCGAACCCATTCCGGTTGCTCCCTGTGTGTACGAGTGAGGCCCTGACTGGGCGCTCACGTGGCGGTGTCGCCGGGCGTATCCGGCCGGGGGTCGTCCCCCGGCCGGGGCAGGCCGCCCGTCGCTCCAGATGTCGTGTCCTGTTGAGCGGTCCCCTCCGCGGCGGAACCCCTCAGGTCCCGCCCCGCCCGCTCGCTCTCGATGAGCTCGTTCAGCCAGCGCACCTCGCGCTCCACGGACTCCATTCCGTGGCGCTGGAGCTCAAGCGTGTAGTCGTCGAGTCGCTCCCGGGTGCGGGCCAGGGAGGCCCGCATCTTCTCCAGGCGCTCCTCCAGCCGGCTGCGCCGGCCCTCGAGCACGCGCATGCGTACGTCTCGCGACGTCTGGCCGAAGAACGCGAAGCGAGCGGCGAAGGTCTCGTCCTCGTACGCGTCCGGGCCCGTCTGGGAGAGGAGCTGCTCGAAATGTTCCTTACCGTCGGCCGTCAACCGGTAGACGATTTTGGCGCGGCGCCCCGTGAGGGAGGCGGCGGCCTCGCCGACGTTCCCCGGTTCCTCGATCAACCAGCCGTTGGCGACCAGCGTCTTGAGGCAGGGATAGAGCGTCCCGTAGCTGAACGCCCGGAACACGCCCAGTGAGGTGTTGAGCCGTTTACGCAGCTCATAGCCGTGCATCGGGGACTCGCGGAGCAGGCCGAGTACGGCGAACTCGAGGATGCCGGATCTCCGGCTCATCGTCGCCTCCTCTCGCCCTTATGCCGTGCTGATGTATCGACTCGATACATCAGCACGATAGAACGAGCTTCCACGTGCGACAAGGGGGGAACTGGTGAACGGGATCACATCAGGGTTTCATCACGAGCAAGTTGCCTGATTTGAGGTGAACTTCGGGCCTCGGGGGTTTTGACGGTGCGTAGTGTGTGCGCCATGCGAACCACCGGGAACCGAGTGACGTCTGGGGGCGTCCCTGTCCCCGGTGCAGTACGGGTGAATGCGGAAGGGGCCGCATCCGTACTTCGGGGGGACCGGAAACCAGCCGCCTTTACCAGGCGCGCAAGGGTGCGCCTGCCCGAGGAGTAGTCGTTCGATGAGCGAGCACCGTCGCAAACCGCCGCAGCCGCAGGGAGGCGGACGTGCCGCGGCCCGACGCGGTCAGTCCGGCTCGTCCTCCGGCCGCCGTGCGGCACCGCGGGGCGCCACAGGGTCTCCGTCCGGTTCGTACGGTCCGGAGAACGAGGAGCGTGCGTACGGCAGCCGCGCCGAAGCCCGGCGCGCCGCACAGCGGAACGGGGGTGGCCGCCGCAGAGCCGCCGAGCCGGGCCGCGGTGGCCGACGAGGCGCCCCCGGCGGGTCGGCAGGGCCCGGGCGGGGACGTGCCGCCGCGCCCGGCAAGAAGCGGATGATCGACTACCCGCGCTACGACAGGGACGGGTGGCGCCGTTGGGTGCCCTCCTGGAGGCTCGTCTCCGGGCTGTGCATCGCGTTCTTCGGCTGCCTGGTCGGCGCCGCCGGCATCGCGTACGCCATGGTGAGCGTTCCGGTCATCGACGAGAGCGCCACGGCGCAGAACAACGTCTACTACTGGGCCGACAACACCCAGATGGTGGCCACGGGCGGTGACCGCAACCGCCAGAGCGTCGATCTCTCGCAGATCCCCAAGGCGATGCGCAATGCGGTCATCTCGCAGGAGAACAAGACGTTCTACACCGACAGCGGCATCGACCCCAAGGGCATCGCCCGCGCCGTGTTCAACATGGCCAAGGGCGGTGAGACGCAGGGTGGCTCCACCATCACCCAGCAGTACGTGAAGAACGCGATGCTGAACGACCAGTCGCAGACGATCTCCCGCAAGGTGAAGGAGATCTTCGTCTCGATCAAGGTCGGCGCCGAGGAGCCGAAGGACAAGATCCTCGAGGGCTATCTGAACTCCGCCTACTACGGCCGCGGCGCCTACGGCATCCAGGCCGCGGCCCGGGCGTACTTCAACGTCGACGCCGTCGATCTCAACCCGGGACAGTGCGCCTTCCTGTCGGCGATGCTCAAGGGCGCCACCTACTACGACCCGGCGGGTTCGGTCTCCATCGATCCGGCGGCCACTCCGGACGCCAACAAGAAGCGCGCTCACTCCCAGATGCAGGACACCCTCGACAAGATGGTGGAGTACGGGCATCTGAACCAGGCGGAACGGGCCAAGTACACCGAACTCCCCACCACGCAGCACCCGCAGTCGAACGCGAAGCTGGGCGGCCAGATCGGCTACCTCGTCAGGCTCGCCAAGTCCTCCGTGCTCAAGAGCGGCAAGGTGACGGAGCAGCAGCTGGAGAAGGGCGGCTACTCGATCTACACGACCTTCGACAAGAAGAAGGTCGACGAGATGGAGAAGGCGGTCCAGAAGGTCTACAAGGAGAAGATCGACCCCAAGAAGCGCCCCGAAACGGACACCCACGTCCAGTTCGGCGGAGCGTCGATCGACACCAAGACCGGGGCCATCAAGGCCATCTACGGCGGTGAGGACGCCACCAAGCACTTCACCAACAACGCCGACGTGACCGGTGCCCAGGTCGGTTCGACCTTCAAGCCGTTCGTGCTCGCGGCGGCGATGAAGTGGGGCGTGCGCGATCCGGACCTCGGCCCGGTCCAGGCTCAGGACGAGCGCACCATCGCCTCTCCGAAGAGCCTCTACAGCGGCAAGAACAAACTCAAGATCAACAATTACGACGGGTCGGTCTGGGAGAACGAGGACGGCGAGCAGTGGCGCCAGGAGAACGACGGTCAGGACAGTGTCGGTGATCCGCCGGACTACAAGATCGACCTCCGAGAGGCGATGCGGGAGTCGGTGAACTCCGCCTATGTGCAGCTCGGCATGGACGTCGGCCTGGACAAGGTGAAGGAAGCCGCCGTCGACGCGGGGCTTCTGGAGGACAGCCTGACGGGATCCGGCTTCCCGTCCTTCTCCCTCGGTATCTCGGACCCGAGCGCCATCCGCATGGCGGGCGCCTACGCCACCTTCGCGGACAGCGGCAAGCAGCGCGAGCCGTACTCCGTCACGAAGGTGACGAGCAAGGACGGCACGATCTACACGCACAAGGTCGAGGAGAAGCAGGCCTTCACCGCGAAGGTCGCGGACAACGTCACGGACGTCCTGAAGACCGTCGTGGAGGACGGCACGGGCTCCAACGCCCAGCTGCCCGGCCGCGAGGTGGCCGGCAAGACCGGTACGACGGACGGCAACAAGTCCGCCTGGTTCGTGGGCTACACCCCGCAGCTGTCCACCGCGATCAGCATGTACCGCTACCCGGACGACGAGACCATCAAGAACCGCACCTTCCTGGAGATGTACGGAACGGGCGGCGAGAAGAAGATCCACGGCGCCTCCTTCCCGTCCACGATCTGGCAGGACTACATGTCGGACGCGGTGAAGAACCTGAAGGTGGAAGGGTTCCCGGAGCCGGAGCCCATCGGCGAGGTCGTCAACGACACCCCGTCGCCGACCCCCACGCCCACCCCCTCTGCCTCCGCATCCAAGACCGAGGAAGCCAGCCCGTCGCCGACTCCGTCACCCAGTGACACGCAGAACAGCCCCTCGCCTCCGGCCCCGAGCAACACGTGTGGTGTCTTCGAGTGGAACTGTGACGACGAAAGCAATGGCGGCAACGGCAACGGGGGCAATGGCCCAGGCGGCTCGGAAGGGAGCGGATCACCCTCACCAACGTCCAGTGACACGGGTGAAGAGGGCGACAGCAACGGAAACAGCCGAGGGAACACCATCTGGGGTGCGAACGGCTGACCGCAGAGCCGCAAGCAGGGGTGTTTCACGTGAAACACCCGCAAGTTTCACGTGAAACACGGGCCGTCGCATCCAGCAGGGTGCGGCGGCCCCGGCCTGTTCCCAGGGGCATACGGCAGGATGTGCCCCATGCCCAGTGCAGAATCGACGCCAGCGAGCGTGCACGAGCCGGACCCGGTACGACCGACCAGTCAGGACCCGGTCGCCGCGGCCGGAAGCGAGCTGATCGGCGGCCCGATGGGCCGGCGTGCCCTGCTCGGCCGGTCCTGGTGGACGCCTGTGCGGGTGATCGCACTCGTGGCGATCGGCATGTTCGCCCTCGGGCTGGTCCAGAAAGCCCCTTGTTACAACGGTGCCTGGTTCTTCGGAGCCAGCTCCCAGTACACCCACGCGTGCTACTCGGACATCCCGCACCTCTACCAGGGCCGTGGGTTCGTCGACGGACTCGTGCCGTACTTCGACAAGCTCCCCGGCGACATGGAGTACCTGGAGTACCCCGTGCTGACCGGCCTGTTCATGGAGGTCGCGTCCTGGCTCACACCCGGCAGCGGCACCATCCAGGACCAGGAGCAGTGGTACTGGATGGTCAACGCCGGGATGCTCATGGTGTGTGCGGCCGTCATCGCCGTCTGCGTGACCCGTACCCACACCCGGCGTCCCTGGGACGGCCTGCTCGTCGCCCTGGCTCCCGCCTTCGCGCTGACCGCCACGGTCAACTGGGACCTGCTGGCGGTCGCCCTGACGGCCGCGGCACTGCTCATGTGGTCCCGGGAGCGCCCGCTGGCCTTCGGCGTGCTGCTGGGCCTGGCCACGGCCGCCAAGCTCTACCCGTTCCTGATCCTCGGCCCGCTGCTCGTCCTGTGCTGGCGAGCGGGCAAATGGCGGGCGTTCGGAGTGGCTCTGGGTGGCTCGGCCGTCGCCTGGCTCGTGGTGAATCTGCCGGTGATGCTCTACGCCTTCGACGGATGGTCGAAGTTCTACACGTTCAGCCAGGAACGCGGAGTGGACTTCGGGTCCTTCTGGCTGATCCTGGCCCAGAACTCCGACAACCCCCTCAGCACCGAGACCGTCAACACCCTCGCCACGCTCCTGATGCTGCTGTGCTGCGGCGCCGTCGCGGCACTCACGCTGACCGCACCCCGGCGCCCGCGCTTCGCCCAGCTCGCCTTCCTGATCGTCGCGGCGTTCATTCTCACCAACAAGGTCTACTCACCGCAGTACGTGCTCTGGTTGGTGCCGCTGGCCGCACTGGCCCGGCCGAAGTGGCGGGACTTCCTGGTCTGGCAGGCCTGCGAGGTGGCGTACTTCCTCGGCATCTGGATGTACCTCGCGTACACGACCAGCGGTGACTCCCACAAGGGGCTGCCGACGGACGGCTACCACTGGGCGATCGGCCTGCACCTGCTGGGAACGCTGTTCCTCTGCGTCATGGTCGTGCGCGACATCCTGCTGCCGGACCGGGACCCGGTCCGGCGGACGGGCGACGACGACCCGTCGGGCGGTGTGCTGGACGGCGCGGAGGACGTCTTCGTCCTGGGCCCCACGGCTCGCACCGAACCGCCCGCGGCCCACTTCGAAGGACCACACGTCGACTGGGGCAAGAGCCGGCAGCCGGACGGTTCGCTCTGAGCGAACGCATCAAGAGGCCGTACACGACGACCACGGGGATCGCCAGGACGTCGTGTACGGCCTTCGCGCGGGTACGGCCCGTTCGCTAGCGATCGAGGATGCGGTCGAACTGCGTGGTGGTGTGCCGCAGATGGGCCACCAGCTCGTCCCCCACCTTGGGCTCCGTCGCGTCGGACGGAACGAACAGGATCGACACCTGCATGTGCGGCGGCTCCGCGAACCAGCGCTGCTTGCCGCTCCAGACGAACGGCGAGAGATTCCGGTTGACCGTGGCCAGGCCGGCCCGGGCGACACCCTTGGCGCGCGGCATCACGCCGTGCAGCGCCTTCGGCGCCTCCAAACCCACCCCGTGCGACGTACCGCCCGCGACGACCACCAGGAACCCGTCGGAGGCGGCCTTCTGCTGCCGGTAGCCGAAACGCTCGCCCTTGGCCACGCGCGTGACGTCCAGGACCGCGCCGCGGTACTCGGTGGCCTCGTGGTCGCCCAGCCACAGCCGGGTGCCGATCCGGGCGCGGAAACGGGTCTGCGGGAACTGCTGCTGGAGCCGGGCCAGCTCGTCGGCCTTGAGGTGGCTGACGAACATGGTGTGCAGCGGCAGCCGGGCCGCGCGCAGCCGGTCCATCCAGCCGATGACCTCCTCGACGGCGTCCGAGCCGTCGGTACGGTCCAGCGGCAGATGGATGGCGAAGCCCTCCAGCCGGACGTTCTCTATGGCGGCGTGCAGCTGCGGCAGGTCCTGCTCGCTGATGCCGTGCCGCTTCATCGAGGACATCACCTCGATGACCACCCGCGCGCCCACCAGGCCGTACACGCCGTCGATGGACGACACCGAACGCACGACCCGGTCGGGCAGCGGTACGGGCTCCTCACCGCGCCGGTACGGCGTGAGGACCAGCAGGTCACCGCCGAAGAAGTCCTTGATGCGGGCGGCCTCGTAGGTGGTGCCGACGGCCAGTACGTCCGAGCCCAGCCGTGTGGCCTCCTCCGCCAGCCGCTCGTGACCGAATCCGTAGCCGTTGCCCTTGCAGACCGGGACCAGCCCGGGGAACTGCTCCTGCACGTGCTTGTGGTGCGCCCGCCAGCGCGCGGTGTCGACGTAGAGCGTGAGCGCCATGGCCGGACCTGGAACCTTTCTCGTGGCTGTCAGAGGTGCGGATCGGGGATGGGCGGTGTGGTCAGCGGCGCGACATGTAGATGTCGAGCGCCTTGTGGAGCAACTTGTTCAGCGGGAAGTCCCACTCGCCGAGGTACTCGGCCGCCTGACCGCCCGTACCCACCTTGAACTGGATCAGACCGAAGAGGTGGTCGCTCTCGTCCAGCGAGTCGGAGATGCCGCGCAGGTCGTAGACGGTGGCGCCCAGCGCGTAGGAGTCGCGGAGCATGGCCCACTGCATGGCGTTCGACGGCCGGACCTCGCGGCCGATGTTGTCGGAGGCGCCATAGGAGTACCAGACGTGCCCGCCGACGACGAGCATGGTCGCCGCGGACAGGTTCACTCCGTTGTGCCGGGCGAAGTACAGCCGCATGCGATTGGGGTCCTCGTTGTTGAGGGCCGCCCACATGCGCTGGAAGTAGGACAGTGGGCGCGGCCGGAAGTGGTCGCGCACGGCCGTGATCTCGTACAGCCGCTGCCACTCCTCGAGGTCGTGGTAGCCGCCCTGGACGACCTCGACACCGGCCTTCTCGGCCTTCTTGATGTTGCGGCGCCACAGCTGGTTGAAGTTCTTGTGGACCTCTTCCAGGGAGCGGTTGGCCAGCGGCACCTGGAAGACGTAGCGGGGCTGCACGTCACCGAAGCCGGCGCCGCCGTCCTCGCCCTGCTGCCAGCCCATGCGGCGCAGCTTGTCGGCCACCTCGAAGGCGCGCGGCTCGATGTGGTCCGCCTCTATGTCCCGCAGGCGCTTGACGTCGGGGTCCTGGATGCCCTTCTTGATGGACGTCGCGTCCCAGCGCCGGATGATCACCGGCGGGCCCATCTTGACGGAGAAGGCGCCCTGCTGCTTCAGGTGCGCCAGCATCGGCTCCATCCATTCCTGGAGATTCGGCGCGAACCAGTTGATCACCGGGCCCTCGGGGAGGTACGCGAGGTAACGCTTGATCTTGGGCAGCTGCCGGTAGAGGACGAGACCGACGCCGACCAGCTGGCCGGTACGGTCGTCGAACCAGCCGAGGTTTTCCGAGCGCCATTCCGCCTTGACGTCCGCCCATGCCGGGACCTGCATGTGACTCGCCGCCGGCAGGCTCTGGATGTAGGCCAGATGCTGCTCGCGGCTGATGGTCCTCAGGGTCAGGCTCATTCGGGGCGCTCCTCGGGCTGGTGTGTCCCCATGGGTACAGGGGCTCCGGCTCTCGCGCGAAGCCTACTGCGCCCTGTGAGCGCCCCGTCCGGCGTACGGCCGGAAGGGGTGGCCCCGGCCGGGCGGCCGGGGCTGCGGATCAGCCGACGAACCCACCGTGGTAGATGCCGAAGAACAGACCGAACGCGGAGACGCCGAGCGCCAGCACCAGCCCGAAGCGCTCCCGTGTCGTCTCGGACACGTACTGGCCGTACCCGCCGGTCAGGACACCCAGCAGCCCCGCCCAGGAGGTCAGGACGTGCAGTCCCCGGAAGCTCGCGGTCGCGACGGCGAGTACGGCGAGGACGACGGTCACGGCCAGCAGCGTGTCCTGGAGGGGGTGCGGTTTGCCGTCGGTGGCCAGCAGGCCGGTCCGGGGCTTGGCGGGTCGCATGATCTGTGCCATGGGGAACCTCCTGCCGAAGGCAGTGTGTTTTCGCCCTCACATCCCTGACTACCGATTGTGTCCCCTCGGGGCCTGATTTCAACCGCAAGGCGGCAGCCGGGTACGCTGTACCTTCCGCACCGGTGTCTGTTGCCGGCCGTGCCCGGGCCACCTCCTCGGAGGAGGCCCGATTGTCAGTGGGTCCTGGTTTACTCGTTGATGCCGGTGCGAACGCATCGCAACCCTCCTGCCACGGAACGACCGTGGCCGCTGAGTCCAAAGGAGGTGGGTTCCACATGCGTCACTACGAGGTGATGGTCATCCTCGACCCCGATCTCGAGGAGCGCTCTGTCTCCCCGCTGATCGAGAACTTCCTCTCTGTCGTCCGTGACGGCGGCGGAAAGGTCGAGAAGGTCGACACCTGGGGCCGTCGTCGTCTCTCGTACGAGATCAAGAAGAAGCCCGAGGGCATCTACTCGGTCATCGACCTGCAGGCCGAGCCTGCGGTCGTCAAGGAGCTCGACCGCCAGATGAACCTGAACGAGTCGGTCCTCCGGACCAAGGTCCTCCGTCCCGAGACCCACTGAGCCCTCCCGCTCAGCCGATCCCGGGATTCGAGTAGCAGCAACCAAGCAGCCAGAGCAGCAAACCCGCCGAGAGGTTCCCCATGGCAGGCGAGACCGTCATCACGGTCGTCGGCAATCTTGTCGACGACCCCGAGCTGCGCTTCACCCCGTCCGGTGCGGCCGTCGCGAAGTTCCGCGTCGCGTCGACCCCCCGCACCTTCGACCGCCAGACGAACGAGTGGAAGGACGGCGAGAGCCTCTTTCTCACCTGCTCGGTCTGGCGCCAGGCGGCGGAGAACGTCGCCGAGTCGCTCCAGCGAGGCATGCGCGTCATCGTGCAGGGCCGGCTGAAGCAGCGGTCCTACGAGGACCGTGAGGGCGTCAAGCGCACGGTCTACGAGCTGGACGTCGACGAGGTCGGCGCCAGCCTGCGCAACGCCACGGCCAAGGTCACCAAGACCTCGGGCCAGGGCCGCGGCGGCCAGGGCGGTTACGGCGGTGGTGGCGGCGGCCAGGGTGGCGGCGGCTGGGGCGGCGGCCCCGGTGGCGGCCAGCAGGGCGGCGGCGCTCCCGCCGACGACCCCTGGGCGACCGGCGCTCCCGCCGGTGGCCAGCAGGGCGGTGGCGGCCAGGGCGGCGGCTGGGGCGGTGGCTCCGGCGGCGGTGGCGGCTACTCGGACGAGCCCCCCTTCTAAGGGGCGGGCTCCACCCACACTTCTTGATCACACAGGAGAAACATCATGGCTAAGCCGCCTGTGCGCAAGCCGAAGAAGAAGGTCTGCGCATTCTGCAAGGACAAGGTCACGTACGTGGACTACAAGGACACGAACATGCTGCGGAAGTTCATTTCCGACCGCGGCAAGATCCGTGCCCGTCGCGTGACCGGCAACTGCACCCAGCACCAGCGTGACGTCGCCACGGCCGTGAAGAACAGCCGTGAGATGGCGCTGCTGCCCTACACCTCCACCGCGCGATAAGGGAAGGGTGACCGAATCATGAAGATCATCCTCACCCACGAGGTTTCCGGCCTCGGTGCCGCGGGCGACGTCGTCGACGTCAAGGACGGTTACGCTCGCAACTACCTGATCCCGCGGAAGTTCGCGATCCGCTGGACCAAGGGTGGCGAGAAGGACGTCGAGCAGATCCGTCGTGCTCGCAAGATCCACGAGATCCAGACCATCGAGCAGGCCAACCAGGTGAAGGCCCAGCTCGAAGGTGTGAAGGTCCGTCTGGCCGTCCGCTCCGGCGACGCCGGTCGTCTCTTCGGCTCCGTCACTCCGGCCGACGTCGCTTCGGCGATCAAGGCCGCCGGTGGCCCCGAGGTCGACAAGCGTCGCATCGAGCTGGGCTCGCCGATCAAGACCCTGGGCGCCCACGAGACGTCCGTGCGTCTGCACCCCGAGGTTGACGCCAAGGTCAGCATCGAGGTTGTCGCTGCCTGAGCACTGCTCTCGCCGAAGCGATGAGAGGGGCCGCATCTCCTGAGGGGATGCGGCTCCTTTCGTGTTCGTGGCGGCAGTCATGTTTCACGTGGAACGTCGCCTTTCGCCGTTTCGCGCGAAACTGTCAGCGCGTCGCACCGGTGACGATCCAGCGCCCCGATCGGGTACGCAGCCACAGTGTCAGCAGACGCATCGCCATCATCAGCGCCATGGCCGCCCACAGGGCGGTAAGCCCACCGCCGAGCGGGGGGACGAGGAGCGCCGCCGGGGTGAAGACCGCCAGGGTCAGCAGCATGGCCCAGGCAAGGTAGGGACCGTCGCCCGCACCCATGAGGACACCGTCCAGGACGTAGACCACTCCGCAGACCGGCTGTGCCAGAGCCACGATCACCAGTGCGGGCAGCGCGGCGTCCTTGACCACGGAGTCGCCGGTGAACAGCGGCAGGAACGCCGGGCGGGACAGCACTACGAGCAGGCCCAGCACGACCCCGACCGCGATGCCCCACTCCACCATCCTGCGGCAGGCGTCGCGCGCGCCCTGTGCGTCACCCGCGCCCAGATACCGCCCGATGATGGCCTGCCCCGCGATGGCTATGGCGTCGAGGGCGAAGGCGAGCAGACTCCACAGGGACAGGATGATCTGATGCGCGGCGATGTCCGCGTCCCCGAGGCGGGCCGCCACGGCCGTTGCGATCATGAGAATCGCCCGCAGGGAGAGCGTGCGCACGAGCAGTGGCACCCCGGCCTGAGCGGATGCCCTGATGCCGGCCAGGTCGGGTCGCAGGGAGGCGCCGTGCCGTCGAGCCCCGCGAATGACCACCCAGAGATAGACCGCGGCCATGCCGACCTGGGCGATGACGGTGCCCCAGGCGGAACCCGCGATGCCGAGGCCGGCGCCGTAGACGAGCACGACGTTGAGGACGGCGTTGGCGATGAAGCCGGCCACGGCCACGTACAGCGGGGTGCGGGTGTTCTGCAGTCCCCTGAGCACACCGGTCGAGGCCAGTACGACGAGCATGGCGGGGATGCCCAGCGCGGAGATCCGCAGATAGGTCGTGGCATAGGGGCCCGCGGTCTCGGATGCACCGAAGAGTTCCACGAGGGCGGGGGCCGTGGGCAGGACGACCGCTATGACGGCGGCCCCGAGCAACAGGGCCAGCCAGATGCCGTCCATGCCCTGGCGGATCGCCGCTTGCAGATCGCCCGCGCCGACGCGACGGGAAACGGCTGCCGTGGTGGCGTAGGCGAGGAAGACGAAGATGCTGACGGCCGTGGTGAGCAGGGCCGAGGCGATGCCGAGTCCGGCGAGCTGAGCGGTTCCCAGATGGCCGACGATGGCACTGTCGGCCATGACGAAAAGGGGCTCGGCGACGAGCGCGCCGAAGGCCGGGACGGCCAGCGCGACGATCTCTCGGTCGTGCCGGCGCCGGTCGGTCCGGGGACGCGCGGAGGCCTGTGTCATGAGCACTAATCTAATCGTCCACAGGTAAGAGATGCAAAGCCATGACGACCCTTACGAGTGCTCTCGCCCCGTGTGCTTCTGGGCATGGGCTCAAGCGATCTTGGTCCGACTGGGCAAGTTTTTCTTCTGCACAGGCGGTGGACGGTGATTATGCAGGTCAGGGCCGCCTGCCGGCTCGGGCTGCGGGCTTGTTCACAGGGCTGTCCACCGGGTCGTGCACAGGTTTGGCGGAGTTCTCCACAGCATCTGGCCCGTCGTCCACATGGCCTGTGGATAACCAGATTGGCTGACGGTGCCTGCAGGCCTACGGTTATCCGGCGCCCGCTCCGTCCGTCGGCTGGTGAATCGTCACAAAACCGACGCGCCAGAACCGGAGTTGGGCGCCTTATTTGTCAGTGCCGTGCCGTAGAAATGAGACGCACGGCGAGGTCCGCTCGGCGGACGGGAGGAGGTGGCTCGGTGAGCATTTCCGAGCCCTTGGACGACCCGTGGGCCGACAGCGGCCCCAGCGATCGTCTGCCCGCTTCCCGCCGCCGCGGTGAGGGGGGCCGCAACCGCGACGAGCAGCACGAGCGCGGATCGGACAACGGTGCGTGGGACGGCGGCGCCCCGTCGTTCGAGCGGGTGCCGCCGCAGGATCTGGACGCCGAGCAGTCCGTTCTCGGCGGGATGCTCCTGTCCAAGGACGCCATCGCCGACGTCGTCGAGATCCTCAAGGGACACGACTTCTACAAGCCGGCCCACGAGACGGTCTACCAGGCCATCCTCGACGTCTACGCCAAGGGCGAGCCTGCCGACCCGATCACGATCGCCGCCGAACTGACCAAGCGCGGCGAGATCAACAAGGTCGGCGGCGCCTCGTATCTGCACACCCTCGTCCAGACCGTGCCGACGGCCGCGAACGCCGCGTACTACGCGGAGATCGTGCACGAGCGGGCCGTCCTGCGCCGCCTGGTGGAGGCGGGCACCCGGATCACGCAGATGGGGTACGCGGCCGACGACGACGTCGACGAGATCGTCAACCGCGCCCAGGCCGAGATCTACGCCGTCACCGAGCAGCGCACCAGTGAGGACTACCTGCCGCTCGGCGACATCATGGAAGGCGCGCTCGACGAGATCGAGGCGATCGGATCGCGCAGCGGCGAGATGACCGGTGTGCCGACGGGATTCACCGACTTCGATTCGCTGACCAACGGCCTGCACCCCGGGCAGATGATCGTCATCGCCGCACGTCCCGCGATGGGCAAGTCGACGCTGGCGCTGGACTTCGCCCGGGCCGCGTCGATCAAGAACAACCTGCCGAGCGTCATCTTCTCGCTCGAGATGGGCCGCAACGAGATCGCCATGCGTCTGCTGTCCGCCGAGGCACGTGTCGCGCTGCACCACATGCGGTCGGGCACGATGACGGACGACGACTGGACCCGGCTGGCCCGCCGGATGCCCGACGTGTCGGCCGCGCCGCTCTACATCGACGACTCCCCGAACCTGTCGATGATGGAGATCCGCGCCAAGTGCCGTCGCCTCAAGCAGCGCAACGACCTCAAGCTGGTCGTCATCGACTACCTCCAGCTGATGCAGTCCGGCGGGTCCAAGCGCGCCGAGAGCCGGCAGCAGGAGGTCTCGGACATGTCCCGTAACCTCAAGCTCCTGGCGAAGGAGCTGGAGATCCCGGTCATCGCGCTCTCCCAGCTGAACCGTGGTCCCGAGCAGCGAACCGACAAGAAGCCGATGGTCTCCGACCTGCGTGAGTCCGGCTCCATCGAGCAGGACGCCGACATGGTCATCCTGTTGCACCGTGAGGATGCCTACGAGAAGGAGTCGCCGCGCGCGGGCGAGGCCGACCTGATCGTGGCCAAGCACCGTAACGGTCCGACGGCGACGATCACCGTCGCCTTCCAGGGCCACTATTCGCGCTTCGTGGACATGGCACAGACCTGACGTCCGGCCAGGGGGCCTCCACCGTCCTGCCCGACCGAACCGAGGACCGTGCCACGGGGAAATCGGCTCGACGTGAGGGGTGCCGGCCGGTGGACTGGGCACATGACGACACCTGAGCAAGAACTGCTTCCCACCACCCGCCGGGCACTGACACACCGCATCGCCGTGGCGCAGGCCGAAGGGCGTACGCCGTCACTCGTCGCGGCGGTGGCCCGGGGCGGACAGACCGTGTGGCACGGGGCGCGGACCTCGGTCGACGGGCACGGGCCGGACGAGACCGTGCAGTACCGGATCGGCTCGATCACCAAGACGTTCACCGCCGTCCTCGTCCTGCGGCTGCGCGACGAGGGCGTCCTCGATCTCGGGGATCCGCTGGAGAAGCATCTGCCGGGTACCAAGGCGGGGGAGGCCACGATCGCCGAGCTGCTCGCGCACTCGGGCGGCTTGGCCGCCGAGTCGCCCGCACCGTGGTGGGAACGGACGCCGGGCTCGCTGCGACCCGAACTGGCCGATGTGCTGGGCGAACAGCCGCTCCTGCACCCCGTGGGCCGCCGCCACCACTACTCCAACCCCGGATACACCCTGCTCGGCGCGCTGGTCGAGAAGCTGCGCGGTGCTCCGTGGGAGGAGGTGCTGCAGCGAGAGGTGCTGGACCCGCTGGGGCTGGAACGTACGGCCGTGCGTCCCAGTGCCCCGCACGCCGGTGGCTGGGCGGTGCATCCCTGGGCCGATGTGATGCTGGCCGAGCCGCTCGAGGACCTCGGGCTGATGGCCCCGGCAGGGCAACTCTGGTCCACCACGGGGGACCTGGCGCGGTTCGCCGTCTTCCTGATGCGAGGAGACGACAAGGTGCTCGGCGCGGAGACCGTGCGCGAGATGCGGGCGCCCGCCGCGCCGGCCGAGGCGGCGGATGTGGTGGACGGTGCGGCGTACGGACTGGGGCTGCAGCTCCAGCACCGGGACGGGCGGTTGCTGGTGGGCCACTCCGGGTCCCTGCCGGGCTTTCTGGCCAACCTCACCATCGACGCGGAGGACGACGTCGCCGCGGTGGTCCTCACCAACTGCACGTCCGGGCCGCTGCTCGCCGGCGTCGGAGCCGACCTCGTGCGCATCGTCGCCGAGGCGGAGCCCCGGATTCCTGAGCCGTGGCGCCCGTTGCGGGACGTCGACTCCTCGGTGCTGGAGCTGGCGGGGCAGTGGTACTGGGGGACCCACGCCTTCGTCCTGCGGCTGACGCCCGACGGAGGGGTCTCCCTGGGGCCGCTGTCGGGCCAGGGACGACGCTCACTTTTCCGGATGAACGGTGACGGCAGCTGGACGGGGTTGGAGGGTTACTACGCAGGGGAGTTGCTCCGAGCGGTGAGGCATCCGGACGGATCGGTGAGTCATCTGGACGTCGGCTCCTTCGTCTTCACGCGCCAGCCGTACGAAGAGGGCTCCGCGGTGCCTGGCGGTGTGGACCCGGAGGGGTGGCGAGGGATCGGCTGACGGCCGTCCGCCCGGCCCTGTTTCACGTGAAACAGGGCCGGGCACCGGGTGTGCAGCTCGAGTCGTGTCTCAGAGCTGGAGCTTGAACCCCGTGTGAGAAGGCGAGAAGCCGAGACGCTCGTAGAAGCGGTGGGCGTCGGTACGGGTCTTGTCGGACGTGAGCTGCACCAGGTGGCATCCCTGGCGCCGGGACTCGTCGATCGCCCACTCGATGAGCTGGGTGCCCAGCCCGCTGCCGCGTTCGTCGCCGTGGATGCGGACGCCTTCGACGATCGAGCGGGTGGCGCCGCGGCGGGACAGGCCGGGGACGATCGTCAGCTGGAGCGTGCCGACGACACGCCCCTCGCGGACGGCCACCACGAGATGCTGGTTCGGATCGCTTCTGAGCCGTTCGAAGGCGGCCATGTACGGGCCCAGGTCGTCCGGTGATTCGCGTTGTGCGCCCAGCGGGTCGTCGGCGAGCATCGCCACGACCGCAGGAATGTCCTGTGCGGTGGTGGGGCGTATTTCGAGGTCTCCCATGGCAGCACTCTAGAACCGGATCTACGCGGGCACAGGCGCCTTCAGCGTCTCCACGGCCCGGACCAGGGGGGCCAGGTCGGGATTCGTGGCCGCGTCGTCGAGGGCCTCGCGCAGGGCGGCGTCATTGGTGGGCCGCGCCTCGCTGAGCAGTTGCAAGCCCGCCGCGGTGACGTTGGTGTAGATGCCGCGTCGGTCGGTGGGACACAGATAGCGCTCGAGCAGGCCCCGGTCCTCGAGCCGGGTGACCAGTCGGGTGGTCGCGCTCTGGCTGAGGACTACGGCGTCGGCGACCTGTTTCATCTGCAGATGCCCTCCGTCGCCGTCGTGCTGCCTGCTGAGCACGTCGAGCAGCGAATACTCGCGGACGCTCAGGTCGTGGCCGGTTTGCAGAGCGCGCTCGATGTGGGCCTCGATCCTCCCGTGCAGCAGGGAGAGGGCGCACCAGCCCTGGGAGAGGGCGGTGAGCGCGGGATCCGTCGCTGTCATGTGGTTCCTCCGTCCAGGAGCGGCTGAGACCAGGGTAGACCAGGCCCGCAATTGCCTGCGGTTGCATATAGCCCGCGCATGCAACTATTGTCTTCAAATGTAAAGCGCTCTTGCAACCGTTTCGGAAGGTGTACCCCCTCCATGCCTCTCGCGCTTCTGGCCCTCGCGATCGGGGCCTTCGGGATCGGAACGACCGAGTTCGTGATCATGGGCTTGCTGCCCGAGGTCGCGAGCGACTACGGGGTCTCCATCCCCACCGCCGGATATCTGGTGACCGGATACGCGCTCGGCGTGATGTTCGGCGCCCCGCTGATGACCGTGCTCGGCACCAGGGTTCCGCGCAAGCGGATGCTGATGCTGCTGATGGGCCTGTTCATCGTCGGCAATCTGCTCTCCGCCCTCGCCCCCGTCTTCTCCGTCATGCTGATCGGCCGCGTGGTCGCCTCGCTCGCGCACGGCGCCTTCTTCGGCATCGGATCGGTCGTCGCGGCCGGCCTGGTCGCTCCGCACAAGAAGGCCGGTGCCATCGCGATGATGTTCACCGGACTGACCGTCGCCAATGTCGTAGGTGTCCCGCTGGGCACGCTGATCGGGCAGACCGCCGGTTGGCGCGTCACGTTCGCCGTCGTCGCCGTGCTCGGGGTCGTCGGTCTGGCCGGAGTCGCCAAGCTGGTCCCCGACGTGCCCAGGGCCGAAGGCGTGCGGCTGCGCCACGAAGTGGCCGCGTTCAAGAACGCCCAGGTCCTGCTCGCGATGGCCATGACCGTCCTCGGCTTCGGCGGGGTCTTCGCGGCCATCACCTACATCGCGCCGATGATGACCCATGTCACGGGCTTCGCCGACGGCTCGGTCACCTGGCTGCTGGTCCTCTTCGGCCTCGGCATGGTCGGCGGCAACCTGGTCGGCGGCCGGTTCGCCGATCGCGCCCTGATGCCCATGCTGTACATCTCCCTGGGCGCCCTGTCCGTCGTGCTCGCCCTCTTCACCCTCACCGCGCACGACAAGATCGCGTCCGCCGTGACCGTCGTCCTGATCGGCGCCCTGGGCTTCGCCACCGTCCCCCCGCTGCAGAAGCGCGTCCTGGACCATGCGCACGGCGCTCCGACGCTGGCCTCCGCGGTGAACATCGGCGCCTTCAACCTCGGCAACGCCCTCTCCGCGTGGCTCGGCGGCGTCGTCATCGCGGCCGGCTTCGGATACACCGCTCCCAACTGGGTCGGTGCCGTGCTCGCCGCCGCCGCTCTGGTCCTCGCCGTCCTCTCGGCCGCCCTGGAGCGGCGTGGCAGTGCTCCCGGGCCCGTCGTCGCGGGTTCCGTGCCCACCGAGCAGCGAGCCGCTGTCCACCACTGACCGACCTGGGGTCCGGGGCCACGCCGCCTCCGCACCTCCCGGGCCTCTGACGCCTCGTCGACCACCGGGGCACCGCACCACTCAGTACAACCAAGGAGAACGACCCATGAGCACCACCGCCGTCGCCCCGCTGACGATCCAGGACGCCGAAGCGCTCGTCACCGCTGCCCGCCACGCCGCCGAGGCGTCCGGCATCACCGTCAGCGTCACGGTCCTCGACGCCGGGGGCCATCTGCTGGCCTTCCGGCGCGACGACCGCGCCGTGCTGATCTCCGGAGAGACCAGCACGCGCAAGGCCTACACGGCACTCCAGCTGAACACTCCGACCGCCGACCTCGTCGACGCCGTGCAGCCCGGAGGCCCCTTCCACACGCTCCCCACGGCACTCGACCGGCCGCTGCTGTTCATCGCGGGAGGCGTGCCCGTGCACCGAGACGGCCGGCTGATCGGGGCGATCGGGGTCGGCGGAGGCGCGCCCGAGCAGGACCACGGCTTCGCCTCGGCCGCCGTGCGGAGCCTCGCCTGACGGCAGTGGTTCTGGAGCAGCCGCCCGTCCGACCGGTTCCCGGGCCGCCCGGGAACCGGCATCGGCCTGGCGGCGCAGGGGCATGGCGCCGAGATCAGCCCGCCGCCACCGTCAGCGGCGCGAACCGCCGGGTCCAGTCGCCGGGCAGCTCGGTGATCCCGTAGGTCATGACCGCGTTGGGGACGACCGTGGACAGACCGCGCTCCTTGACCCACGCCAGCAATTCCTCGTGCCGTACGTCGATGTCCGTGCGCAGCGGCCGGTCGGTGCGGGCGGCCAGCGAGCCGATCAGAGCCTTGGCCGTCTCGGTGTCGCGGGCGATCAACGGCCCCACCACATGGGTGTCCATGTTCGGCCAGGCCGCGGCATACCCGGTGATCCGGCCGTCCTCCTCGGCGATGCGCAACTGGTCGGCGAAGGCGGGCAGCCGCGTGACGATGTGAGTGCGGTCGGCACCGAAGACTTCCTCGTCGAGCCGGAGGATCGTGGTGAGGTCCTCGGCGGTGGCCGCGCGAGTGACGGCCTTCGGTTCCGGCCCACCCGGGACGAAACGGCCGCGCACCATCTCCGCCCCGCCCGTCACCTTGAAACCCAGCTCCTCGTAGAGCGGCCGACCGTACGGTGTCGCGTGCAGGGTCACGGGAACGGTGCCCAGTCCGGAGACCACGTGGCGCATCAA
Source organism: Streptomyces sp. CCM_MD2014 (assembly GCF_000772045.1). GTDB lineage: Bacteria > Actinomycetota > Actinomycetes > Streptomycetales > Streptomycetaceae > Streptomyces > Streptomyces salinarius. The sequence continues at coordinate 4,426,922 of NZ_CP009754.1, forward strand.
CCGGCGTCCCACCCCCTGGCGGGCGTGCCGCTCGGCGACCAGCACCATGCCGATACCGGCGAGAGCGGGGTGCTCCCCGGGACCGTACTCGGTGACCGTACAGGCGGCGACCAAGCCCCCATCGGGATCGTCGATGCCGTATCCCCGTCCGGCCGTGAGGAGGAACCCCCACTTGTGTTCCTCGCGCGGCCACCCCCGGTCCTCGGACAGGTCGGCGCAGGCGGTGAGATCGCGGAGCGTCAGACGGCGGATCGGTGCAGAGGCGAGGAAAGGAGTCGGCACGCAGGTCAGGCTGTCCGAGAGTGGCCGTCCGCGTCCACCTCTTTCCGGCGGAACACGCGGGCTTTCGGCCACGTCGCTCAGCCGAGGTCGGGGGCGTGCATGGCACGCACACCCTCGATGTTGCCGTCCAGGTAGTGCCGCAGCGACAGCGGTACGAGGTGGACCGAGGCGATCCCCACCCGGGTGAACGGCACTCTGACGATCTCGTACTCACCGGCGGGCTCGTCGACCTCGGGGCCGTGCCGCAGGGACGGGTCCATGGATTCCAGGCGGCAGACGAAGAAGTGCTGCACCTTCACTCCGGTCGCGCCACCGTCCTCGCCGATGTGCTCCACGGTGTCCACGAAGCAGGGCACCACATCGCTGATCTTGGCGCCGAGCTCCTCGTACACCTCACGGTGCAGGGCGTCCACGACGGTGGTGTCGTCCGGCTCGACCCCGCCGCCGGGAGTGACCCAATAGGGATCGACGCCGGGCTTGGTCCGCTTGATCAGGATCAGGTGGTCGCCGTCCAGCAGAACGGCGCGGGCGGTGCGCTTGACCACGGGTCGGACGGTCATGGGAGAAATGTGGCCCGGCTGGTTCCACGTGAAACATCGCGCCGCACGACCGATTCCCGAGTCCGCCGGTTCAGTTCCAGGCGGTGGCCGCACGCAGCAACCCCTCGTGGGCCCGGGCGATGTGCGGCATCGCCAGCGTGCCGGTGCGTGCCACCAGGAAGTACGTCCGCAACGGCGGCACCGGCGGATCGTGCAGGGCGACGACGTCCCCGCGCTCCAGCGCCTCGGCGCACAGATAGCGGGGCAGCACGGCGAGTCCCGCGCCCGCGATCGTGCAGGCGAGAACCGCACGCAGGTCGGGAGCGACGACGGTGGCCGGAGCGGCCGGACGGGCGTCGAACACGGAGCCCCAGTAGCGGGCGACGAAGGGCAGCGACTCGTGCACCTCGACCACGGGGAGGTGTTCAAGGGCGGACGCGTCGGTGTCGTGGAGCTTTTCGACACCGGCACGCTTCGCCCAGTCGGGTGCGGCGACCAGAATGTGCACCTCGTCGCAGAGAGGAGTCGCCGTGAGCAGCGCGCCGCGGGGACGGGCCGTGCCGATGGCCAGATCGTGGTGCCCGGCGGCCAGGCCCTCCAAGATCTGCTCGGCGTTCCCGAAGGAGGCGCGCAGGGCGAACGCCTGCCCGTCGTCTCCTGTCAGGGCCGGCAGCGCCCGTTCCGCGGTGAACTCGGGTGGTCCGGCCAGATGCAGGGTTCGCAGGGCCGAGTCGTCCCCCGGCCCGGTCTCGGCGATCTCCACCAGGGCGTCGAGATGCGGGGCGGCCTTGTGGGCGAGTTCGTCGCCGATGGTCGTCGGAGTCACTCCGCGGGCCTGCCGAAGGAACAGTGGACGGCCGAGCTGACGCTCCAGCGTACGGATCTGCGAGGTGACGGCGGGCTGCGAGAGGCCGAGCAGCGCAGCCGCGCGGGTGAACGAACCGGCACGGTGCACGGTGACGAAGGTACGGAGCAAGGCCAGATCCACGGAAACCCGTCCCTCTTCTGTTCTTCTCCAGCCCCCGCCCGCACCCAACTATAAATATGTCGATAGGTCGCTGTCGCCCCTGTGATTGGACACTGACACTCAGTCAACTAGCCTGGGTCGCGCGGTTCTTCGCGCGTTGAACCGGAGATGCGCGGAGGAACCGGAGGATGGTCCGAGCCACGAGGGGGGAGGCTCGGACCGTCCGTCGCACCCGGCAGGGCGGAGCGTGCGGGCACGGAGCAGTGCTGCGGAGTCAGGCCGCCGTCTCGTCCAGTGCGCGCAGCAGATCGGCCACCAGGTCGTCGGGGTCCTCCGCGCCGACGGAGAGCCGGATGAAGCCCTCCGGTACCGCATCGCCGCCCCAGCGTCCGCGTCGCTCCGCGGTGGAGCGCACCCCGCCGAAGCTCGTCGCACCCTCGACGAGGCGCAGCGCGTCGAGGAAACGATCGGCACGCGCGCGTGAGGGCAGCGTGAAGGAGACGACGCAGCCGTAGCGCAGCATCTGCTGCGAGGCGACCTTGTGGGACGGGTCGTCGGGCAGGCCGGGGTAGCGCAGACCGGTGATCTCGGGCCGCGCCCGGAGCGCCTCGGCCACCTTGAGCGCGGTGGCGTCCTGCCGGTCCACCCGCAGCTGGAGGGTGGCGATCGAGCGATGTGCGAGCCAGGCCTCCATGGGCCCGGGGATCGCACCGACGATCTTGCGCCAGCGTTTCACGGCGGCCATCGCCCCGGCGTCGCGGCCGGCCACGTAGCCCAGGAGGACGTCGCCGTGGCCGGTGAGCTGCTTGGTGCCGCTCGCCACTGAGAAGTCGGCGCCGAGCTCCAGCGGGCGCTGCCCCAGCGGAGTGGCGAGGGTGTTGTCGACGGCGACCAGGGCGCCGCGCGCGTGCGCCGCCTCCACGAGCCGCCGTACGTCGCACACGTCGAGCCCCGGGTTCGACGGCGTCTCGATCCACAGCAGTTTCGCCCCGTCCAGGACGTCGAGCTGGGCGTCCCGGCCGGTCGGCGCGGTGCGCACCTCGATCCCGTACGCCTCCAGCTGTGCACGGGCCAGCGGCAGCGCCTGGTAGCCGTCGTCGGGCAGGACGGCCGTGTCACCGGCTCGCAGCTGCGAGAAGAGCACCGAGGAGATCGCGGCCATGCCCGAGGCGAAGACGAGTGTCTCCACGTCGGCCTGTCCGGGCGCCTCCAGCTCGCCGATGGCACTCTCGAGACGGGTCCAGGTCGGGTTCTCGTCACGGCCGTAGGTGTACGGCCCGGTCGGGTCGCCCGGCAGGTGGAAGTGGGCGGCGAACACCGGACCGGGCAGGGTCGGCTCGTGCTTGACGGGTTCGGGCAGCCCGGCCCGCACCGCGCGTGTGCCGTCACCGGGGCCGGAAGCGGCGCTCCCCGCGCCCCTGCCCGCCCCGTCGTTCGTAACGGAGTCGCTCATGCCGCCCGTCCTTCCACTTGCTCGCGTACGGCGGCGAGCAACCCGGTGCTCGCCGCCTCCACCATCTCAAGGCATTCCTCGAAACCGTCCTGGCCCCCGTAGTAGGGGTCCGGGACGTCCAGGTCATCGCCGTCGGCGGCCGGGTCGTACGAGCGCAGCAGGCGCACCTTGGCCGCGTCCCGCTCGGTGGGGGCGAGGCGCCGCAGGGCCCGCAGATGCCCCGCGTCGAGGGCGACGACCAGGTCGAGACGGGAGAACCAGGACTGCTGGAACTGGCGGGCCGTGTGATCGAGGTCGTAGCCGTTCTCCGCCAGGACGGCCACGGTGCGCGGGTCGGCGCCCTCGCCCTCGTGCCAGCCGCCGGTGCCGGCGCTGTCGGCCTCGACCAGGTCGTCGAGGCCGGCGTCCGCCACGCGCGCGTGGAAGACGGCCTCGGCCATCGGAGAGCGGCAGATGTTGCCCGTGCACACGAAACAGACGCGGTAGGTCACCCGGATCAGTCCCCGTCGGGCAGGAACGCGTTGAGGGCCCAGGAGACGATCGAGATGATCAGACCGCCCAGGACGGCGGTCCAGAACCCGTCGACGTGGAAGCTCAGGTCGAGTTTGTCGGCCACCCACGACGTGAGCAACAGCATCAACGCATTGACCACCAGCGTGAACAGGCCGAGGGTCAGGATGAACAGGGGGAAGGTCAGCACCTGCACGATCGGCTTCACGACCATGTTGACCAGGCCGAACACCAGGGCGACCACGATCAGGGTGGCAGCTTTCTCCCCAGTGCTGCCGCCGGTCAGGGTGATCTTGTCGAGCAGCCACACGGCGACCGCCAGGGCGCCCGCGTTGGCGATCGTCTTGACTAGGAAATTCTTCATGTGTCTGATCGTGGCAGACGCGATCGGAAACGAACGGTGAGGCAGGGGACGGACGAGGCGATGAAGGCATTCCGGCTGGACGAACTGGAGGCGGAGCGCGCCGCCAACGACGGTGCCTACCTGCAGTTCCTGCGCGAGCGGAACATGTCGGTCGGCCTGTACGCCCTCGACGCGGGCACGACCGACCCGCAGAAACCGCACGCACAGGACGAGGTGTACTTCGTGGTGAGCGGGCGGGCCGCGATCACCGTGGGCATGGAGACCACCCAGGTCGCGCGCGGCAGCGTGGTCTACGTGCCGGCCGGGGTCGCCCACAAGTTCCACCACATCAGCGAGGACCTGCGGGTCCTGGTGGTGTTCTCTCCGCCGGAGAGCTGAGACCGGTCCCCGGGATTCCCTAGGGGATCGGTCAGGGGGAGACAAGGGGTGCGGAGCCCCTGCCGTGGTCCTCGCGGCTCTAGCATCGAGTGCAGAACGTCAGAGGATTCCCCGGACTGGCCGGGGTTCCCGAAAGGTGAGGGCAAGGGCGATGCGAGGGATCTTCACGGGACTGCCGTGGTGGGTGAAGTGGATCGCGGTGCCGGTCATCGCCCTGGTCGTGTTCGGCGGACTGATCGCCAGCGTGGTCGGGTTCGTGATCGGGCTGCTGTTCAAGCTGCTGGTCTTCGTCGCGCTCGTCGGCGGACTGATCTACGTCGTACGCAAGTTCATGTCGAGCTCGTCGTCGCGCAGCGACTGGTGAGAGAGGTGGGACACCGGTGGCGGTAACAGGAACCACCGGTTCCCTCGGGCGGGGGAAGTTTCCCGGACGGGCCCTCGGTGAGCGGTGACCGACGGTTAGAGTCCGGAACTCCACGCGGGGGCGACCCCGTGCACGGCGTACACCCCCACCCGTGTTCTCCGCACGGGCTGCCTCCTCGCGTTCCGGGAGTGACCCTTGGCCACGGCTGACACCGCATTCGCTCACCCGCACGCCCTTCCCGTGCAGCCCTGCTCGACGCCTCGGACCTCTCCCACGTCCTCTTCCGCCGACCCGCCGCCCTCAGCGACCCTGATCGGCTCCGTGCAGCGGGCGATGCGCCTGCTCGAGTGCGTCGCCGAGCACGAGTACGGCGCCCCGGCCAAACAACTGGCCCGCGAGACGGGCCTGGCACTGCCCACGGCGTACCACCTGCTGCGCACGCTGGTGCACGAGGGCTATCTGCGCCGGGAGAAGGGACTGTTCTTCCTCGGCGAGGCCGCCGAGCGGCTGAGCAGCAGCGGGGCCGAGCAGAAACGTCGCAGCACGGTGGTCGACACCATGGCCCGCTGGCGCGACGCGATCGGCGTGCCGGTGTACTACGCCATGTACCGGGACGGCGAGATCGAGGTCATGTGCGTCTCCGACACCCCGGGCAACCCGGCGGTCGAGGAGTGGGCGGACTTCCGGGAGACGGGGCACGCGCACGCCATCGGGCAGTGCCTGCTGTCCCAGTTGGACGAGGACGCCCGCCGTGACCACCTGGACCGCTACCCGGTGCGGCCGATCACGCCCTACACGCTGCGTGACGGCCACAGCCTGTTGAAACGGCTGGAGCGCACGCGCCGGATGACGCCGGTGATCGAGCGCCAGGAATACGCGCTCGGCACGGTCTGCGCGGCCATTCCGATCACCGTCGGCACCACGGCAGCGACGATGGCCATCTCGCTCCCCCTCCACCAGGCGGACCGATTGCTGCCCGCGGCTCAGCGTTTGCAGACCGAGGTGGGGCGGCGTCTGGGTTCACTGGCGCTCTCTATCAGTATCTGAAAACTCACTCCTTGTGATCTGGTGTGTACGTTGAGCAAGATGCCACCAGTGTTAGAGGTTTGATTCCCGGACAGTCGACGGCGAATGACGGGGTAGGCGAATGGGCGAGTCCGTACAGGCAGAGGTCATGATGAGCTTTCTCGTGTCCGAGGAGCTGTCGTTCCGCATCCCGGTGGAGCTGCGGTACGAGACACGTGATCCCTACGCCGTGCGACTGACCTTCCATCTGCCCGGAGACGCGCCGGTGACCTGGGCCTTCGGCCGGGAGTTGCTCGTCGACGGAGTGGGCCGGCCGTGCGGCGACGGCGACGTGCGCATCGCACCGGTCGATCCGGAGCCCTTGGCCGAGGTGCTGATCCGCCTTCAGGTCGGCAGTGACCAGGCACTGTTCCGCTCCTCGGCCGCGCCCCTCGTGGCCTTCCTCGACCGCACCGACAAGCTCGTGCCTCTCGGCCAGGAGGGCGCGCTCGCCGACTTCGACAGCCACCTCGACGAAGCCCTGGACCGCATCCTGGCGGAGGAACAGAGCGCGGGCTGAACCGTTACGGCAGACGCGCGGCGGTGGCGTAACGCTTCGCCGGGCGCGTCAGCGCTTACGGCGACGGCCCCGCCCGCCGCGTGCGGGCGTCCTCGTACCGGCTGCCGCTCCCTCGGCCGGGGCCGGCCGGTCCGCCGACACCACCAGGGCCGCGAGGGCCGTGGTGACCGGCACGGAGGCGACCAGCCCGATCGAGCCGACCAGCGTACGCACGATCTCCTCCGCGACCAGCTCGCTGTTGGCGACCGTCCCCACCCCGCTCTGCGCGATCGAGAACAGCAGCAGCAGGGGGAGTGCGGCGCCCGCGTAGGCGAGGACCAGCGTGTTCACGACCGAGGCGATGTGGTCGCGGCCGATGCGGATGCCCGCGCGGTACAGGCCGCGCCAGCCCATCGTCGGGTTGGCCTCGTGCAGTTCCCAGACCGCGGAGGTCTGGGTGACCGTCACATCGTCGAGGACACCCAGCGAACCGATGATGACCCCGGCCAGCAGCAGGCCGCTCATGTCGATGGACGGGTACAGACCGTGGATGAGGCCGGTGTTGTCGTCCGTGTTGCCGGTGAGCGCGGCCCAGCCGATGAACAGCGACCCGAGCACACCGATCAGCAACAACGAGATCAAGGTGCCGAGCACCGCCACCGAAGTGCGGGCCGACAGCCCGTGGCACAGATACAACGCGATCAGCATGATGGCGCTGGACCCGATCACCGCGACGACCAGGGGGTTGGAGCCCTGCAGGATCGCGGGAAGGATGAAGAAGTTCAGCAGCAGGAAGCTGATGGCCAGCGAGACCAGCGCCATGAGACCGCGCAGCCGCCCGACGACCACGACGGCGAGGGCGAAGATGCCGGCGAGCAGGGCCAGGGGGAGCCGGCGGTTGATGTCGGTCACCGAGTACTGCAAATCCTCGGGCGCCGAGGGCTCGTAGGCGACCACCACCTTCTGCCCCTCGTGCAACTGCCGTGACTGGTCCGGCTGCACGATCTCGTTGAACGTACGGCCCTTGTCGTCGCCGGTGTCGACGCGGATGGTCGCCCGCTTGCACTCGCCCTTCGCCTGCTGCACCGCGGAGGATCCCTCGGCCGTGGACGTGTCACCGGTCGGGGTGGCGCCCGAGGCGTTGACCGACTGGCAACTGAGCGCGACCACCTTGGTGACGGTGGCCTCCTGTGTCTGCCGGTCGAAGCCGACACCCGTGCGCTCATGAGAAGGCGCACCGCCCGGCCACAGCACCGCGAGGCCGACCACCACGGCCGCGGCGAAGGGGATCAGGACGGCGGCGATGACCTTGCGCAGATGCCGGGAGACGGGCGCCGCGGGGCCATGGCTGTGTGTGTGCGAGTGCCCGTGCCCGCCACCCGCACCCTGTCCGCCGCCCTCCGCTCCGTGCCCGTGCCCGTGCCCGGCCTCGGGTCTGCCCTCGGGCGCACCATGAGCGGCGGCAGGGGCATGTCCGGTCGCACGGCCGTCGCCCTCTTCGGCGTTCGGTCCGCGGCGGGGCCGACGCGGTGGAAAGGGGGGATGCTGCGGTGTGGTCACCGCCCGATCATCGCAAGAACGAGGGGGGCCCTCTGGTCACCGCGCCCGAAGGGGCGCTAGCGTGGAGGCACCTTTGTACACGCGGGAGCTCGGAGCACCGGGCTGAGAGGGCGCTGACCTCCGTCCCAGCGATGTTTCACGGGAAACGTCACCGAAGTCGAGTGATGTATCCCACGAAGCACCGTCGGACGGAAGCCGCTGCGTCGACCGCCGAACCTGTTACCGGGTAATGCCGGCGTAGGGAGTAGGTCTCATGACCATCAAGGACGCACGCACGCCTGCCTCCGCGCAGAACTCCGCGCACAACCCCACCCAGAACTCCGGCCAGGAGGACGCCGGGGAGACCACGGAGGCCGGGAAGTCCATCGGCTGGCACAAGGCGTACGTCGAGGGCTCACGCCCCGATCTGCGGGTGCCGGTCCGTCAGGTGCACCTCACCAACGGGCAGTCGGTCACGCTGTACGACACCTCCGGCCCGTACACCGATCCACTCGTCGACACCGACGTCCGCAGGGGCCTCGCTCCGCTGCGGGAGAACTGGATCATCGCCCGCGGCGACACCGAGGAGTACGCGGGCCGTCCCGTCCGACCCGAGGACGACGGAATCAAGCACACCTCGCCGCGCGGCGGCCTGCGCAACCTCGACGCCGTGTTCCCCGGCCGCCCGCGCCAGCCGCGCCGGGGCCGGAACGGCACCGCGGTCACGCAGCTCGCGTACGCGCGACGGGGCGAGATCACCCCGGAGATGGAGTACGTGGCCGTCCGGGAGAACGTCTCGCCGGAAGTGGTCCGCGAGGAGATCGCGGCGGGACGCGCCGTTCTGCCCGCCAACGTGAACCACCCCGAGATCGAACCGATGATCATCGGCAAGCGGTTCCTGGTGAAGGTCAACGCCAACATCGGCAACTCGGCGGTGACGTCCTCCATCGAGGAGGAGGTGGACAAGATGACCTGGGCGACCCGGTGGGGCGCCGACACGGTCATGGACCTGTCCACCGGCCGGAACATCCACACCACACGCGAGTGGGTCCTGCGCAACTCCCCCGTTCCCATCGGCACCGTGCCGCTCTACCAGGCCCTGGAGAAGGTAGACGGCCGGGCCGAGGAGCTGACCTGGGAGATCTACAAGGACACCGTGATCGAACAGGCCGAGCAGGGTGTGGACTACATGACGGTCCACGCGGGCGTGCGGCTGCCATACGTACCGCTGACCGCGAACCGCAAGACCGGGATCGTCTCGCGCGGCGGCTCGATCATGGCGGCGTGGTGCCTGGCGCACCACAAGGAGTCGTTCCTGTACGAGAACTTCGAGGAGCTCTGCGAGATCCTCGCCGCCTACGACGTCACCTACTCCCTGGGCGACGGACTGCGCCCGGGCTCGATCGCGGACGCCAACGACGAGGCGCAGTTCGCCGAGTTGCGCACCCTCGGGGAACTCAACCGGATCGCCAAGCGTTGCAACGTACAGACCATGATCGAGGGCCCGGGACATGTCCCGATGCACAAGATCAAGGAGAACATCGACCTTCAGCAGGAGATCTGCGAGGAAGCTCCGTTCTATACGCTCGGCCCGCTGACGACGGACGTCGCGCCTGCGTACGACCACATCACCTCCGGCATCGGTGCCGCGATGATCGCCTGGTGGGGCACGGCCATGCTCTGCTACGTCACGCCCAAGGAGCACCTGGGCCTGCCCAACCGTGACGACGTCAAGACCGGCGTCATCACCTACAAGATCGCCGCTCATGCCGCCGACCTCGCCAAGGGGCACCCGGGTGCACAGGAGTGGGACGACGCGCTGTCGGACGCCCGGTTCGAGTTCCGGTGGGAGGACCAGTTCAACCTGGCCCTCGACCCGGACACGGCCCGGGAGTTCCACGACGAGACCCTGCCGGCCGAGCCCGCCAAGACGGCCCACTTCTGCTCCATGTGCGGGCCCAAGTTCTGCTCCATGAAGATCTCGCAGGACATTCGCCGGGAGCACGGGAGCAGCAGGGGCGAGATCGAGGAGGGCATGGCTCAGAAGTCGAAGGAGTTCGCGGCGGCGGGAAACCGCGTGTACCTGCCGATCGCGGACTGAGTGCCCGGGCGCGGGGAGGGGCCAGACCGCAGGGTCGGCCCTCTCCCCGCCGAGGGGCACCGCTCGGCAGACTGGACGCATGACAGCCACCTCACTGAGCAAGGGTGCCAACGTCGCCGTCGACTCCCCCGCGGTACGCGTCGAACTCGTGTGGTCCGCCGGGCCGGGCGTCCCCGAAATCGACGCCTCCGCGCTGCTGCTCACCTCGGCCGGGCGGGTGCGGGACGACGGTGACTTCGTCTTCTACAACCAGCCCGGGCACAGTTCCGGCGCGGTGCGGCACCTGGGCAAGCGGGGCGGGCCCGGCGCGGACGCGGGCGTGATGAGCGATGCCGTCGAGGTGGAACTGCGGGCGGTGGAGACGGCCGTCGAGCGCATCGTCCTGTGCGCCTCGGCGGACGGCGGGACGTTCGGCCGGGTCCCCGGGCTGTCGCTGCGGGTGCTGGACACCGGGAGGGGCACCGAACTGGCCCGGTTCGACATCACGGCCGGGCCGGAGACCGCGCTGGTCGGTGGTGAGCTGTACCGGCGCCAGGGGAAGTGGAAGTTCCGCGCGGTCGGACAGGGATACGCCGCCGGACTCGCGGGGCTGGCCACGGACTTCGGCATCACCGTGGACGACGCTCCCCCGACGGCCGCTCCCACCGCGGCTCCCCGCCCACCGTCGGCACCGGCACCCCCGGTACCTGCCGCCCCCGCGCCGACGGCACCGCCTTCCCCGGCGCCCACGGCTCCCGTACCGCCGTCGGTCCCCTCCGTACCACCGGTGCCGCCGGGTGCGGCGCCGGCCGCCACCGGCCCCCGTCTCACCAAGGGTGAGGAACGCCTGCCCGTGGACATGCGCAAGCGGCTGTCCCTGCGCAAGGAGCAGGTCGCGGTGAGTCTGAGCAAGCACGGAGCGGCCGGAGTCACGGCGCGCGTCATCCTCGTACTGGACGCCTCCGGGTCCATGTCCTTCCTCTACTCGAAGGGCGTCGTCGCGGACGTCGTGGAGCGGATGGCCGCCGTGGCCGCGCAGTTGGACGACGACGGCGAGATGCAGGCGTGGACCTTCGCCTCCAACCCGGCGCGCCTGCCCGACCTGCGGCTCGGTGAGCTGCCGGACTGGCTGCGGCTGCACGTACGCGTGGGGGAGATCAGCCTCTTCCGGTGGGGCCGGAAGAAGGGCCTTCACCCCGAGCAGGTCGACATGCGGGCGGTCGGCATCCAGAACGAGGAGCAGAAGGTGATCGCCGAGGTCCGCGCCTTCGTCCGGGACCACCCGGCGCCGGTGCCGACCCTGGTGCTGTTCTTCTCCGACGGAGGCGTCTACCGCAACGCCGAGATCGAGCGGGAGTTGCGGGAGGCCGTGGAGGAACCGGTCTTCTGGCAGTTCGTGGGGCTCGGACGCTCCAACTACGGCGTGCTGGAGCGGTTCGACACCCTGCCGGGCCGTCGCGTCGACAACGTCGGCTTCTTCGCCGTCGACGACATCGGCACCGTACCGGACCCGGAGCTGTACGACCGTCTGCTGTCCGAGTTCCCGTCCTGGATCACTGCCGCCGGCCGGGCGGGCATCCTCTGAGTCGCTGCCCGCCCGTGCCGGTGGCTATTCGGGCCGGTGTTCCGGGCCCCCGAAGTCCGGGCTGCTGTAGTCCGGGCTCGAGTAGCTCGGACGCGAACCGGCGTCGGATCCGCCGTCGGGGCTGGTGAACCCGGGGCGGCCGTAGCCGAGGTGCGGCATGCGGCTGCTGCCCGGGGCCGCCGGTCCCCCGTGTTGCAGTGCCGCCGTGCCGGGTTCGCTGAGTGCCTCCCGCAGGAACGGCAGGATGCCCCGTTCCAGCAGGGCCTCGTGCCAGGCGGCCCGGGCCCGGGCCACCTCCTCGTCCCTGGCGTCGTAGAAGCCGGACTCGGCGGACGGGTGGTTGCGCAGCGCCGTGAGCAGCAGCCCCACCGCGGCGACGAGGATCGCCACCGCGGTGACGGCGCCGAACACCCACCCCGTGGTGAGCATGGTCTGCGCGAACGCCTGCTCCGGGTCGAGCATCTTCAGGATGTAGCCGACCAGCAGGAAGATCGCCGCGGCGGTACCGGCCAGGACCGGCGCCAGGACCGCGACGACGGCCACGGCCCCCGCGCCGGTCGCCTCGGCCATCTCGCCCATGGTGGCGGCGAGACCTCCCGCACCCGTGTCCTGCTCCTGGGAGCCGGATCCGCGCGTGGTGGACGACGGGCCCGAGGGCGCGGGGTGCCGCATCTCCTCGCGGACCTTCACGTAGTGCTGGTACTCGGTGGTGGCCGCCGCCGTGATGAGGGCGGTGGCGTTGAGCGCCATGGTGCGCAGTTGTTCGGAGTTGAGCCGCTGACCGACGGCGGTCAGTTCCGGGCGGTGTGGTGCGGAGCGCAGCGCCTCGTCGAGGATCCGCTCGTACTCTTGGCGGTCCTCGGTCGACAGGTACTGCGGAACGCTGTTCATGTGCATCCCCCGATGCTCCGTAGGGCTTGGGGCTCGCATGCCAACGAGCCGTCGGGCAGAAACGGAGGGGAGCCTGCTACGGATAAGCCGATGGTAGAGCGGTGACGGTGGAGGGTGACAGGGGGTTTCCGGAAATTGGGTGCCCGTCCGCGGGGAGGGCGCCCCCGAGAACACCGCGGGGTGAACGGTCAGACGTCCAGGGGAAGTTGCTGGACCAGCAGTTTTCCGGCCATGGTGACGCCGCCGTCCATCGCGATGGCCAGGCCGTCCGCGTAGACGTGCGGTCCCTCGACGACGGTACGGGTGTCATCCTCGCCGTCCTCGGAGCCGACTTCGCCCAGCAGGTAGGGGATGGGGCTGTGGCCGTGAACGATCCGGGTGCCCCCGTACGTATCCAGCAGTGAACGCACGGCGTCGGCGCCGCCCTCGTCGCGGAAGGAGAAGCGCTTGGTGAACTTGCGGAACAGGTCCCACACCTCCTCCGCGTCGTTGCGCGTGAGCGTCTCGCGGACGGTGTCGTTGACCTCTTCGATGGAGCGGCCGTAGTCGAGGTAGGTCGTGGCGTCCGAGTGGACCAGGAGGTGGTCGTCGACCTCCTCCATGGCGTCGAGGCGGGCCATCCACTGCAGATGGTGGTCCTGGAGGCGGTCCATGTCGGTCTTCTGGCCGCCGTTCAGCAGCCAGGCGGCCTGGAAGGTGGCGGTGCCCGCCCCGGAGTTGACGGGCGTGTCGCCGAACCGCTTGGCGCCGAGCAACAGCAGTTCGTGGTTGCCCATCAGCGCCTTGCAGTAGCCGCCGGCCGCGGCGGCCTCCGCGGACAGCCGCATCACCAGGTCGATGACGCCGATGCCGTCCGGGCCGCGGTCGGTGAAGTCGCCGAGGAACCACAGCCGGGAGGTGCCCGCGCACCACTGGCCGGCGTCGTCGACGAGTCCCTTCTCCCGCAGCGCGGCCAGCAGTTCGTCGAGGTAGCCGTGCACGTCGCCGACGACGAACAAGGGCCCTTGGCCCGTGGCCTGCTGCTGCACCGCGACCGGTGCGGGGTCGACCGTGACCTGGACCGTGTCACCCCGGCGGATGACGGGCAGGTCGCGCTGAGTGGGCGTGTAGCCCTCGGGCAGGGCCTCCTCGAGCCCCTCCTCGGAAGGCGGCGCCGACTCGCCCGTGTGCATGCCGGGGGCAGCGTACGGAGCGGCATCGTGGACGTACGCGGGTACCCGGAAGTCGCGCACCGTCGCCGTCCGCTCCACCTCGGGTCCCTGACCGGCCCCCTGAGTCATCGACCCCTCCACCATCGCGCCGCATCTGCACCGCTTCGGACTGCCTGGTCGCAGCGGCCCGCGGTGTGTGGGCCCATCATAGGAATGCGGATCGCGCTGTGTGATGACCCAGGGGTGGTGAATCAGGACGGGACTCCGGTTCACCGCGGCATTCGCCCCGATTGGGCCTGGCTTCGCCCGTCCGCAACCAGGGCCCGGTCCTGTTCCTGACGGGGCGGGTGTGGCGTTCGCCGCCCCGTTTCGCCGTCCCGCGCCGCCGCTTTTCCGGGTCCCTCGGCGGCGTCGTCCGCCCCCACCGGCAGCGCGTGCCGATTCCGACCGGGACGGCGTCGCCGCGCGCCACGCCGCCGCTTCCCGGGGCCCGCGTGCCGCGCGTCCGGCCGTCCTACTCGCCCTCCGGCGACCGCGGCGGGCTGACCGTCGTACGCGGTGGCCGCCGCTGCGACGACGTGCGCACGATCAGTTCGGTCGGTATCACCTGCTCGACGGGCTGATCGGAGTGCAGCCCCTCGATCGCGTCGATGAGGACCTGGATGACCGCGGTGCCGATGCGGCGGGGTTTCAGCGACAGGGTGGTGATGGGCGGCTCGGTGCTGGCGTACACGGTGGACTCGCTGCAGCAGACCAGCAGCAGGTCCTCCGGGACGCGCAGACCGTAGCGGCGGGCGGCGGCGAGCAGGTCGGTGCCGTTCGGGTCGAAGAGGCCGTAGACGGCGTCGGGCCGGTCCGGGCGGGCGAGCAGCCGGTCAGCGGCGACCGCGCCCGCGCACGGATCGTGCGCTGGGTAGGCCTCGTAGACCGGGTCCTGGCCGACGCGCTCGCACCAGCGCAGGTAGGCGGTGGTCGACAGATGCGTGTACGTGTCCGTCGTGGTGCCCGTGAGCAGGCCGATCCTGCGGGCGCCGGCGTCGGCGAGGTGGTCCAGGATGCCTAGTACGGCCGCCTCGTGGTCGTTGTCGACCCAGGCGGTCACCGGCAGCGATCCCGCGGGACGGCCGTCGGACACGACGGGTAAGCCCTGCCGGACCAGTTCGCTGACGACCGGATCGTGGTCCGAGGGGTCGATGACGACCGTGCCGTCGAGTGCGACGTTGGACCACACGTCGTGACGGGAGGTCGCCGGGAGGATGACGAGGGCGTAGCCGCGGGCGAGCGCGGCGGACGTCGCGGCGCGCGCCATCTCGGCGAAGTACGCGAACTCGGTGAAGGTGAAAGGTTCATCCCCGTACGTCGTCACGGTCAGGCCGATCAGCCCGGACTTGCCGGTGCGGAGCGTGCGGGCGGCGGCCGAGGGCCGGTAGCCCAGCCGGTCGGCGACCTCGCGCACATGGCGCCGGGTGGCATCCGGGAGTCGGCCCTTGCCGTTGAGGGCATCGGAGACGGTAGTGATGGACACTCCGGCGGCGGCGGCCACGTCCCTGATACCCGCCCGGCCCGGCCGGCTGCCTCGACGTGAGGTTTCCGCGCGACTCACCTGGTGCTTCCCTGCTGCTGTCATGGCGAGCCGATAGTAGGGCTCATGGGGTGGGGTAGTGCGGACGCATATGCACGCGTTGACAGTCACGTTTCTGCATGATCGTTTAAGGTGAACGCCCTTGGAAAGCAAGTTAGTTGGGCTCTACCACCCCATTACCTGACGTGCTGGCCAGTGAGGGCCTGCGGGGTGGCGGATGTTGCGAAGAGGTCTCAACTCACCTGCACGAGCGATGCGCGCCACGGCGCGAGCCACCGGCGCGTAGATATATGTGCGGCGCGCCCCCCGAATCGTGCGCCTTCGTGTGCTGGTGTCCCTGATGCCACTGTGACGGACGAGGCATGTTCACGCCCGGACGCCGTCCGGTCCCACCTATACGCAGCGACGGCGAATCCTCATAAGGTGAGAAGTATTCGATGCCGGTGGTGGTCACGAGGAGGACTGCGGTGAGCGAGAAGAACCCCAAGCTGCGCGCCGAGCTGGAGGGGATTCCCACCTACAAGCCGGGCAAGCCCGCCGCGGCCGACGGCCCGGTGGCCTACAAGCTGTCCTCCAACGAGAACCCCTATCCGCCGCTGCCCGGAGTGATGGAGACGGTGACGGCGGCCGCCGCCTCGTTCAACCGGTACCCCGACATGGCCTGCACGTCGCTGATGGCCGAGCTGTCGGACCGCTTCGGCGTCCCCCTCTCCCACCTGGCCACCGGCACCGGCTCGGTCGGTGTGGCCCAGCAGCTGATCCAGGCGACCTCCGGCCCCGGCGACGAGGTGATCTACGCCTGGCGCTCCTTCGAGGCGTACCCGATCATCACGCAGATCAGCGGTGCGACGTCCGTGCAGGTGCCGCTGACGCCGGGCGAGGTGCACGACCTCGACGCGATGGCGGACGCGATCACCGACCGGACCCGGTTGATCTTCGTCTGCAATCCCAACAACCCGACGGGCACGGTGGTGCGGCGGGCCGAGCTGGAGCGGTTCCTGGACCGGGTGCCGAGCGATGTGCTGGTGGTCCTGGACGAGGCCTACCGCGAGTTCATCCGCGACGCCGAGGTCCCGGACGGCGTGGAGTTCTACCGCGACCGGCCGAATGTCTGCGTCCTGCGCACCTTCTCCAAGGCCTACGGCCTGGCCGGCCTGCGGGTCGGGTTCGCGATCGCCCACGAGCCGGTGGCGGCGGCCCTGCGCAAGACGGCGGTGCCTTTCGGGGTCAGCCAGATCGCGCAGGAGGCGGCGATCGCCTCGCTGCGCGCGGAGGACGAGCTGATCGGCCGGGTCGGCTCGCTGGTGTGCGAGCGCACGCGCGTGGTCGACGCGCTGCGCGCGCAGGGCTGGACGGTGCCGGAAACCCAGGCCAACTTCGTCTGGCTGCGGCTGGGGGAGCGCACGCTCGCCTTCGCCGAGGCGTGCGAGCGGGCCGGCGTGGTCGTACGGCCGTTCCCGGGCGAAGGTGTGCGGGTGACGGTCGGGGAGAGCGAGGCGAACGACATCTTCCTGAAGGTGTCGGAAGCGTTCCGCAAGGAGATCTGACGGGGCGGTGGGCGTCAGACGTCCACCGTCTCCACGCGTACCGGGTCGCCGTCGCGCACCGTCGCCAGCAGGCGGGGGTCGCCGTCGAGGCGGCCGAGGACGTTGCACGGGCTCGCGAGGCGGCACTCGTCGCCTCGCGAGATCGGCGTGGGCCCGTACGGGAGAGCCAGCGCGTCGCCGTCGGTCCAGAAGGTGACGGTTCCCGGCTCGACGACCTGCCGGGCGTCCGTTTCACGTGAAACCGACACACCTGTGTCGAAGTACACCTCCTCGCCCCAGGTGTGGGCGGAGGCGCTGAGTGGCACGGCTTTGAGAAGCGCCTGTGTGGTGGGGGTGTCCTCGAGGGTCGCGGTGAGGTGACCCGCCGGCCATGAGATGCGTATCCGTGCGTACTGCTCCTGGGTGTCCGTGGTGTCCATGCCGCGGATTCAACAAGATGTTGAACTTCTTGCCAAGGGGTTGACGTCACAGGGGACCCCCCTTCCGGTGTCGAAAAGCAGTAGGTCATAATTGCTTGTGAATGTGAACGCGTTCACAAGCGTGTCCCGGTTGCGCCCGCGTTGGGTGTGACAAACACGCTCAAACTGCCGCTGACCACGGCGATGTGGCGATGTAAGGAGAGTGACGACGTGGACATGGCTCTAGCGCCGGAGACGCTGGCGCGATGGCAGTTCGGCATCACGACCGTCTACCACTTCCTGTTCGTCCCGCTGACGATCTCGCTGGCCGCCCTCACGGCCGGACTGCAGACCGCCTGGGTCCGCACGGAGAAGGAGAAGTACCTCAGGGCGACCAAGTTCTGGGGCAAGCTCTTCCTGATCAACATCGCGATGGGCGTCGTCACCGGCATCGTGCAGGAGTTCCAGTTCGGAATGAACTGGTCCGACTACTCGCGTTTCGTCGGCGATGTCTTCGGTGCCCCGCTGGCCTTCGAGGCGCTGATCGCGTTCTTCTTCGAGTCCACCTTCATCGGGCTGTGGATCTTCGGCTGGGACAAGCTGCCGAAGAAGATCCACCTGGCCTGCATCTGGATGGTCTCGATCGGCACCCTGCTGTCGGCGTACTTCATCCTCGCGGCCAACTCCTGGATGCAGCACCCCGTCGGCTACCGGATCAACGAGGAGAAGGGCCGCGCCGAACTCACCGACTTCTGGCAGGTCCTCACCCAGAACACCACCCTCAACCAGGTCTTCCACAGCTTCTCGGCGGCCTTCCTCACCGGCGGCGCCTTCATGGTCGGCATCGCCGCCTTCCACCTGATGCGCAAGAAGCACATCCCGGTGATGCGGACCTCGCTCCGGCTCGGCCTGGTGACCCTGGCCGTCGGCGGCCTGCTCACCGCGGTCAGCGGCGACACCCTCGGCAAGGTCATGTACGAGCAGCAGCCGATGAAGATGGCCGCCGCCGAGGCCCTGTGGGACGGCGAGCAGCCGGCACCGTTCTCGGTGTTCGCCTACGGAGACGTCGACAAGGGGCACAACGAGGTCGCCCTGGAGATCCCGGGACTGCTCTCCTTCCTCGCCCACAGCGACTTCGAGTCCTACGTTCCCGGCATCAACGACACCAACAAGGCCCTCCAGGAGCAGTTCGGCCCCGGTGACTACAAGCCCATCGTCCCCGTCGCCTACTGGGGTTTCCGCTGGATGATCGGCTTCGGCATGGCGTCCTTCTCCCTCGGCCTGCTGGGCCTGTGGCTGACCCGGAAGCGGTTCCTGCTGCCACCGGCCCTGCGCACCGGGGAGGACGAGGTCCCGCATCTCGTACTGCTGAAGAAGCCGCTCGGCGCGAGGCTCTCCCGGCTGTACTGGCTGCTGGCGCTGTGGACGATGGCGTTCCCCCTGATCGCCAACAGCTGGGGCTGGATCTTCACGGAGATGGGCCGGCAGCCCTGGGTCGTCTACGGCGTGATGCAGACCCGCGACGCGGTCTCCCCCGGTGTCTCCACCGCCGAGGTCATCACCTCGATGTCCGTCTTCACCCTGCTGTACGCCGTCCTGGCCGTCATCGAGGTCAAGCTCCTCGCGAAGTACGTGAAGGCGGGACCGCCCGAGCTGACCGAGGCCGACCTCAACCCGCCCACGAAGATCGGCGGCGATCTCCGTGACGCCGACAAGCCGATGGCCTTTTCGTACTAGGCCGAGGGAGCTGCACAGTCATGGAACTGCACGACGTCTGGTTCGTCCTGATCGCCGTCCTGTGGACCGGCTACTTCTTCCTGGAGGGCTTCGACTTCGGAGTCGGAGTGCTCACCAAGCTGCTCGCCCGGAACCGGGCCGAGAAGCGGGTGCTGATCAACACCATCGGCCCCGTGTGGGACGGCAACGAGGTGTGGCTGCTCACGGCCGGTGGCGCCACCTTCGCGGCCTTCCCCGAGTGGTACGCCACGCTCTTCTCCGGGTTCTACCTCCCCCTGCTGGTCATCCTGGTCTGCCTGATCGTCCGCGGCGTGGCCTTCGAGTACCGCGTGAAGCGGCCCGAGGAGAACTGGCAGCGCAACTGGGAGACGGCGATCTTCTGGACCTCGCTCATCCCCGCCTTCCTGTGGGGCGTGGCCTTCGGCAACATCGTCCACGGCGTGGAGATCGACCGGAACCTGGAGTACGTCGGCTCGGTCTGGGACCTGCTCAACCCGTACGCCCTCCTCGGTGGTCTGGTGACGCTGACGCTGTTCACCTTCCACGGGACGGTGTTCACCGCGCTCAAGACCGTCGGTGAGATCCGTGAGCGGGCGCGGACCCTGGCGCTGCGCGTCGGCCTGGTCGCGGCCGTGCTGGCCCTGGCCTTCCTGCTCTGGACGCAGGCCGACAGCGGGGACGCCAAGAGCCTGATCGCCCTCGTGGTGGCCGTCGCCGCCCTGGCCGCCGCGCTGATGGCGAACCAGGCCGGGCGCGAGGGCTGGTCGTTCGCCCTGTCCGGCGTCACGATCGTGGCCTCCGTGGCGATGTTCTTCCTGACGCTCTTCCCGAACGTCATGCCGTCCACGCTGAACGCGGACTGGAGCCTCACCGTCACCAACGCCTCGTCCAGCGCCTACACGCTGAAGATCATGACCTGGCTGGCCGTGATCGCCACGCCGGTCGTCCTGCTCTACCAGGGCTGGACGTACTGGGTGTTCCGCAAGCGCATCGGCACCCAGCACCTCGCCGACGCCGCGCACTGAGTCCAGCGGGGTGCGTTCACCGTGTTTCACGTGAAACGCGGCTGGGACGCACCCCGTAGGTCAGGAAGGCCTGTTTCACGTGAAACCCATCGATCCACGTCTTCTGCGGTACGCCCGCGCCACCCGGTTCTTCCTGGCGGCCGTCGTCGCCCTGGGGGCCGTCGGGGCCGGACTGCTCGTCGCCCAGGCCATGCTCATCGCCGAGGTGGTGGTCGGCGCCTTCCAGCACGGCACGACGGCCGCCGGACTCCGTACCCCGCTCCTGTTGTTGGTGGCCGTCGCCTGCGGGCGTGCGCTGGTCGGCTGGCTCACGGAACTGGCCGCACACCGCGCGAGCGCCGCGGTGAAGTCGGAGCTGCGGGGCCGGCTGCTGGAGCGGGCCACCGTACTCGGTCCCGGCTGGCTGAGCGGCCAGCGGACCGGGTCACTGGTCGCGCTCGCCACCCGGGGCGTCGACGCCCTCGACGACTACTTCTCCCGCTATCTGCCGCAGCTCGGCCTCGCGGTGGTCGTGCCCGTGGCGGTGCTGGCCCGCATCGTCACCGAGGACTGGGTCTCGGCGGCCATCATCGTCGGCACCCTGCCCCTCATCCCGATCTTCATGATGCTGATCGGCTGGGCCACTCAGTCCCGGATGGACCGCCAGTGGCGGCTGCTGTCGAGGCTGTCCGGGCACTTCCTGGACGTGGTCGCGGGGCTGCCGACGCTGAAGGTCTTCGGCCGGGCCAAGGCCCAGGCCGAGTCGATCAAACACATCACCGGGGAGTACCGCCGGGCGACCATGCGGACGCTGCGGATCGCCTTCCTGTCGTCCTTCGCGCTGGAACTGCTCGCCACGCTGTCCGTGGCGCTCGTCGCCGTCACCATCGGCATGCGCCTGGTCCACGGGGACATGGCGCTGTACGACGGCCTGGTCGTACTCGTCCTCGCACCCGAGGCCTATCTGCCCCTGCGGCAGGTGGGGGCGCAGTACCACGCGGCGGCCGAGGGCCTTGCCGCCGCCGAGGACATCTTCGAGGTGCTGGAGCGCCCCGTACCGGTGTCGGGGACCGGCCGGGTGCCGGCGGACGGTGCCCTGGCCTTCGAGAAGGTGACGGTCCGCTACCCGGAACGCACCGCGGACGCCCTCACGGACGTCGAATTCACCGTGGACCCCGGAGAGACGGTGGCGCTCGTCGGGCCCAGCGGGGCGGGCAAGTCGACACTCCTGAACGCGCTTCTCGGTTTTGTGGCCCCGACCGGCGGACGGATCCGGATCGGCGGGGCCGATCTCTCCTCCCTCGACGTGGCCGAGTGGCACGCCCGGGTCGCCTGGGTGCCGCAGCATCCGCACCTGTACGCCGGCACCATCGCGGAGAACGTACGGCTGGCCCGGCCCGAGGCAGACGACACCGCCGTACGGCGGGCGCTGCGGGACGCGGGTGCCCTGGAGTTCGTGGACGCGCTCCCCGAGGGCACGGCGACGGTCCTCGGGGAAGACGGAGCAGGTCTGTCCGCCGGACAGCGGCAGCGGCTCGCGCTGGCCCGGGCATTCCTCGCGGACCGGCCGGTGCTGCTGCTCGACGAGCCGACGGCGGCCCTGGACGGGGCCACCGAGGCCGAGGTCGTGGACGCCGTGCGCAGGCTGGCGCAGGGGCGAACGGTCCTGCTGGTGGTGCACCGGCCGGCACTGCTGGAGGTGGCCGACCGGGTCGTGCGGCTGGAGGCGCCGGCCGTCGTGGCCTCCGAGGACACCGGTGGGCTGCCGACCGCCGCGCGGGGAAACACGCGCTTGCCCGCCCCGGATGCCTTCGACGAACCGGGTGCCGAGCCCCCTCGGCGCACCGAGCTTGCTCCGGGGGCCCGGGGAGGCGTGCTGTCCAGGGTCCGCGCCCTGTCCGGGGCCCGGAGCGGCCGGCTCGGCCTCGCACTGCTGCTCAGCACTCTGGCTCTCGGCAGCGCGGTCGGCCTGATGGCGACCTCCGGATACCTGATTTCTCGCGCCTCCGAGCAGCCGCCGGTGCTGTACCTGATGGTGGCCGTGACGGCGACGCGCGCCTTCGGCATCGGACGGGCCGTGTTCCGCTACGCGGAGCGGCTCGTGTCGCACGACGCCGTGCTGCGGATGCTGGCCGACACGCGGGTCGCCGTCTACCGCAGGCTGGAGCGGCTGGCCCCCGCGGGGCTGCGCCGCAGCCGCCGGGGCGACCTGTTGTCCCGGCTCGTCGCCGACGTCGACGCCCTGCAGGACTACTGGCTGCGCTGGCTGCTGCCCGCCGGCAGCGCGCTGATCGTCTCCGCCGTGTCGGTGGGATTCACGGCCTGGCTGCTGCCGGAGGCGGGTGCCGTACTCGCGGTCGGCCTGCTCGCGGCCGGTGCCGGTGTCCCGCTGCTCACCGCGGCCGTGGCACGGCGCGCCGAGCGCAGGCTCGCCCCGGCCAAGGGCGTACTCGCCACCAGGGTGACGGACCTGCTCACCGGCACCGCCGAGCTGACCGTCGCCGGTGCCCTGCCCCGGCGTGCCGCCGAGGCGCGGCGGGCCGACGGCGCCCTCACCCGGATCGCCTCGCGGGCCGCCACCGCCACCGCGCTGGGCGACGGACTCACGGCGCTCGTCTCCGGCCTGACGGTCGCGGGCGCCGCCCTCGTCGGAGTCCAGGCGGTCGCCGACGGCCGGCTCGCCGGGGTGGCCCTGGCCGTCGTCGTCCTGACCCCGCTGGCTGCCTTCGCGGCCGTGCTCGGCCTGCCGCTCGCCGTGCAGTACCGGCAGCGCGTGCTCCGGAGCGCCGAGCGCGTGTACGAGGTGCTCGACGCCCCGGAGCCGGTGCGGGAGCCGGAGACGCCCCGGCCGGCGCCCACCTCGCCGTTCCCGCTGGTCCTCAAGGGGCTGTCCGCGCGTCACGCCGGACAGGACAGGGATGCGCTGGCGGAACTGGACCTGACGCTGTCAGAGGGCCGCCGCGTCGCCGTGGTCGGACCGTCCGGGTCCGGCAAGACGACCCTGGCCCAGGTCCTGCTGCGCTTCCTCGACGCGGACGCCGGCTCCTACACGCTGGCCGGTGTCGACGCCTACGCCCTGGCCGGCGACGCCGTGCGGCCGCTCGTCGGGCTGTGCGCCCAGGACGCGCACCTCTTCGACAGCTCGGTCCGTGAGAACCTGCTCCTGGCCAGGAAGGACGCCACCGAGGGCGAGCTGCGCGACGCGCTGGCGCGGGCCCGGCTGCTGGAATGGGCCGACAGCCTGCCCGACGGCCTGGACACGCTGGTCGGTGAGCACGGGGCGCGACTGTCCGGTGGCCAGCGCCAGCGGCTGGCCCTGGCCCGGGCACTGCTCGCCGACTTCCCCGTCCTGGTGCTGGACGAGCCCGCCGAACACCTCGACCTGCCGACCGCAGACGCGCTCACCGCCGATCTGCTGGCCGCGACCGAGGGCCGTACGACCCTGCTGATCACGCACCGGCTGGCGGGACTGCGGGCCGTGGACGAGGTGATCGTCCTGGACGGGGGCCGGGTCGTGCAGCGGGGCACCTACGCGGAGCTGGCGGCCGTTCCGGGACCGCTGCGGGAGATGGCCGGGCGGGAGGCGGCGGCGGAGCTGCTCGTGGCGGCACGATGACCGGCCGGGCCGACCCGGGCACGGTTTCGGAAAAAATCCTGGAATACGACTTTCCTGACCAAAAGGGTCTCATTAGGCTCGGGGCATGCCCCCAGCACCGCCTCCCGGCTCGCTGCCGTCCCGCCCGGAGGCCTCGGCCGAACTCTTGGCCCGGGTGCCGAAACTGCTGGACGCGATGCGGTCCGTCGGCAGCGGCCTGGAGCTGCACACCACGCTCCACCGAATCTGCGAGACGGCCGCCGGCCTGGCACACGCCCGGTACGCGGCCATCGGCGTCGTCGACGAGGACGGCGACGGCCTCGCCGGCTTCGTGCACCACGGCCTCGACGAGGTGACCGCCCGGCGCATCGGCCACCGCCCGGACGGCCGGAAAAGCCTGCTCGGCGCGCTGGTCAGGGGCCCCGAACCGGCCCGGCCGACCGACTCCGCGGACCGGCCTGCGCTCGGCGCGCCCGAGCAGCACCCGCCGACGCGCGGTTTCCTGGGAGTCCCCATCCGCGTGCAGGGCGAGATCTTCGGCCACCTCTACCTGACCGACAAGCACACGGGCGAGCCCTTCGACGACTACGACCTCGCCATGGTCCGGGTGCTGGCCGCGGAGGCCGGAACCGCCATCGGCAACGCGCGACTGCACGAGGCCGCCCAGCAGCGGGAGCGCTGGATCGACGGATCGGTCGCCGTCACCACCGCCCTGCTCGCGGGCGGCGACACCGACGACGCCCTGCAGATCGTCGCCGAGCAGGCCCGCCGCCTGTCCGGGGCTGCGGCCGGGTTCGTCCTGCTGCCGGCCGACGGGGGCGGCCTGGAGATCGTGGCCGTCGACGCACCGCACCCCACGAACGCCCTCGGCACCGTCCTCCCGCCGGAGAACGGCATCGTGGCGGAGCTGCTCGCCGGGCGGCCCGTCTTCGTGGACGACGCCGCCACCGACCCCCGCCTGGAGGCCGGGCCGGCGCGCTCCTACGGACCGGTCATGCTGATGCCGCTGTGCCGGGAGGGGAAGGTCCTGGGGAGCCTCGTCCTGCCCCGATCACGGGGGGAGCGTCCGTTCACCCGGACGGAGCGTGCGCTCGGCGAGCGGTTCGCCTCACAGGCGGCGCTGGCGCTCACGATGGCCGAGGCCCAGCGCGACCGGGAACGGCTCGCCGTGTACGAGGACCGGGACCGGATCGCCCGGGACCTGCACGACCTCGTCATCCAGCGGCTGTTCGCGACGGGGATGATGCTGGAGAGCGCCCAGCGCAGGTCGGCCGTGCCGGAAGTGCGTGACGGGGTCGGCGGGGCCGTCGAGGAACTCGACGTCACCATCCAGGAGATCCGCTCGGCGATCTTCGCGCTCCAGCAGCCGGCCGAGACACCCGCAGGACTGCGCACCCGGGTACTGCGCGAGATCACCATGGCCGCCGCACCGCTGGGCTTCACGCCGGCGCACCGGTTCGCCGGCCCGGTCGACACCGCCGTCGGCGACCTGACCGCCAAGAACCTCATCGCCGCGCTGCGCGAAACCCTGTCCAACGCCTTCCGGCACGCCCACGCGGACCGGATCGAGGTGGTCGTGGACGCGTCGGTGACCCTCCGGGACGGCCGGCCGGGCGTCCGGCTGACGGTCGCGGACGACGGGGTCGGCATTCCGGAGGGCGGCCGGCGAAGCGGCCTGCACAATCTGCAGCGCCGCGCCGAGGCCGTGGGCGGCACCAGCAGGCTCGGGCCGGGCATCGGGGCGGACGGCACCGGCACGACGGTGGTGTGGGAAGCGCCGTACTGAGTGACGCAGGCGCCGTGGTGCCCCGTGTGCAGCAGTGGCACTGATCCGTGTGCAGCAACGGGTCCCCCACTCGTACGACCCGGACGAGACCTCTGGCCCCGCGCCGGGCCACGATCGCTGACATGCGCTCATCCCGCCGACGCCCGCTGCTCGTCCCGGTGCTGTTGTGCGCACTCGCGCTGCTCGCGGCCCGCCCCACCGACGGCACGGACGCGGACGGCGGATCCGCTACCGCCCTCGGCCCGCAGGTGGCGCGCCTGTACCAGGACGCGGCGACGGCCACCCGCCAGTACGAGGACGGGCGGCGCGCGGCCGAGACCCAACGCGCGAAGGCCCTGGAGTACGAGCGGCTGCTCGACGCGCAGCGGCAGAAGACCGACGCCATGCGCGAGGACCTCGGCCGCATCGCCCGTGCCCAGTACCGCGGCGGCGGTGGGCTGCCGCTCACGGCGCGGATGCTGCTCGCCCAGGACCCCGACGAGCTGATGCGCGGTCAGCGGGCGGTGTCCCGCGCGCATCAGGCCGTCGACAGGGCCGTCGGCGCGAACCTCCGGGCCGAGGCACGGCTCGCCGCCGACGAGGACAAGGCACAGGCGGCGTGGCGTGCCCTGGACAAGCGCAACGCCGAACTGGCGCGGCTGAAGAAGAAGATCGAGGACAAGCTGGAGGCGGCGCGGTCGCAGTTGGAGGGACAGGCGGACTCCTCCGTCGCGGCCGGCTCGTGCCCCGGTGCGGTCCGTCTCGACCAGCCGGAACTGCCCGCCGGCCCGGTCTGGGTGGCACCGGTCGAGACCTACGAGCTGTCCGCGTCGTTCGGCAGCGGCGGGGCGCGGTGGGCGAACCGGCACACCGGCCAGGACTTCGCGGTCCCGGTCGGGACACTGGTGCGCTCGGTCGGCGCGGGGCGGGTCCTGAAGGTGTCCTGCGGCGGGGCCTTCGGCATCCAGGTCGTCATCCAGCACGCGGGCGGCTACTACACGCAGTACGCCCACCTCGCCGCCGTCGCCGTCGACCAGGGCGACCGGGTCGAGGCCGGGCAGTGGATCGGGCAGTCCGGCACCACGGGCAACTCCACCGGGCCCCACCTGCACTTCGAGGTACGGGTCACCCCGGAGATGGGCTCGGCGCTCGACCCGGTGCCATGGCTGTCGGAGCACGGCGTGCCGCTGCGGTGACGGCACCGGACGTGCGGCGTGGCGTCAGGGCAGGTCCGCCAGCATCCGCTCGATCACGACGGCCACCCCGTCGTCGTTGTTGGCGACCGTTCGCCCCGAGGCGGCGGCGACCACGTCGGGGTGCGCGTTGCCCATCGCGTACGACCGTCCCGCCCAGGTGAGCATCTCGACGTCGTTCGGCATGTCGCCGAAGGCGACGACCTCTTCGTTCGAGATGCCGCGCTCGGCGCAGCACAGGGCGAGCGTGCTGGCCTTGGAGACGTCCGGACCGCTGATCTCCAGCAGGGCGCTGGGGCTGGACCGGGTGACGTTGGCGCGGTCGCCGATGGCGAGGCGGGCCAGGGTGAGGAAGGCGTCGGGGTCGATCTCCGGGTGGAAGGCGAGGATCTTGAGGACGGGTTCGGCGGCGGCGCGGCCGCCCGGTGCCAGGATCTCCTCGGCGGGCAGGAGGTCGTCGGGCACCTCCATGTGCAGCTTCGGGTAGGCCGGTTCCTGGTGGAAGCCGTACGTCTGCTCTACGGCGTACACCGTGCCGGGCGCCGCCCGGCGCAGCAGCCGTACGGCGTCCAGCGCGTTCTCCCGCGGCAGCTCGCGGACCTTTACGAACCTGTGCTTGCCCGGGCCGCCGTGCAGGTCGACCACGGCGGCGCCGTTGCCGCAGATGGCGAGGCCGTGCCCGTGGACGTGGGCGCTGACGACGTCCATCCAGCGGGCGGGACGGCCGGTGACGAAGAAGACCTCGATGCCCGCCTTCTCCGCGGCGGCCAGGGCGGCGACCGTGCGCGGGGAGACCGACTTGTCGTCACGCAGCAGGGTGCCGTCGAGGTCGGTGGCGATGAGCCGCGGGCGAGTGGCGGCGGCCGGGGGCTCGGGCTTTCGGGTCGCTGAGGTCACCCGGCCATTGTCACGCATATGCGTGCACGCCCGTGCGGGGGTCCGCACATATGTGAGCTACGGCTCTCATGCACGGACCCTCCTTGCACGGACCTCTCCCGCCCGCAGTCACCCCTTCAACTGCGTGGGCGCCTCCATGGCGATCCGCTCGAAGACCTTCTCGTCCGCGGCGAAGTCGGAGTCGGCGATCGGCCAGTGGACGACAAGCTCGGTGAAGCCCAGGTCCTGGTGGCGCCCGGCGAAGTCCACGAAGGCGTCCACGGACTGCAGCGGGCGGTTGCGCTCCGGGGTGAAGCCGGTGAGCAGGACCCGGTCCAGCTCACCCACCTCGCGGCCGATCGCGGCACAGGCGTCGGCCAGCCGGTCGGCCTGCTGCCGCAGGGCCCGGCCGGACTGCTCGGGGGTGCCGTTCTCGAACAGCTTCGGGTCGCCGGTGGTCACCCACGCCTGCCCGTGCCGTGCGGCGAGCGCCAGTCCCCGCGGGCCGGTAGCGGCCACCGCGAAGGGCAGCCGGGGGCGCTGCACACAGCCCGGGATGTTGCGTGCTTCGTGCGCCGAGTAGAAGTCACCCTTGTACGACACGGCGTCCTCGGTCAGCAGCCGGTCGAGCAAGGGCAGGAACTCGCCGAACCGGTCCGCCCGCTCACGCGGCGTCCACGGCTCCTGACCGAGCGCCGTGGCGTCGAATCCCGTGCCGCCCGCTCCTATGCCGAGGGTGATCCGCCCGTCGGAGATGTCGTCGAGGGAGATCAGTTCCTTGGCGAGCGTCACCGGGTGCCGGAAGTTCGGCGAGGTGACCAGGGTGCCCAGACGCAACCGCTCGGTCACGGCCGCGGCGGCGGTCAGGGTGGGTACGGCACCGAACCACGGGCCGTCCCGGAAGCTGCGCCAGGAGAGGTGGTCGTAGGTGTACGCGGTGTGGAAGCCGAGCTGCTCCGCCCGCGTCCAGGTCGAACGGCCGCCCTCCTGCCAGCGGCGGTGGGGGAGGATCACGGTGCTCAGGCGCAGGCTCATGTCTTCGAGCCTATGCGTCCGGCTCCCGTTTCACGTGAAACGGCCTCCTGCGTCACCGTACGCGGCTGCTCAGCCACGGTGTGAGGAGGAGCATCGAGACGTGCTCCCTGACGGTCCGGTCGCCCGGCAGCGGGACGATCAGGCGGTATCCGGGTGGGAAGCGGCGCCCGTGCACGTAGGCGAGGCCACCGAAGACGGCGCGCAGGAACGCGGGTACGTCGTCGCGTTCGACATCGGGAAACTCCACGTTCTCGACGGTGATCAGGGCATCGCCCTCATGGAAGAGCCGCACGCTCACCCTGGGAACGCCACCGAACTCGACGAACGCCTCGTGCGGGAGGGAGCCGTCGGCGTCGGTGGTCACCCCCACGCCCGCGGCACTGCGGCGGGAGGTCTGGTCGGCACCGATGTCGTCGGTGACCTCTATCTCCAGCGCGTACTCCTCGGCGATGGCTCGGAGGGCGGCGACGGCGGACTGGGTGGTAGGGAGGTGCTCCATGACCTCGATCATGCGGGGTCAGTGCGGAGCGGGAAAGCGCAGGTAGCGGGAGGGCACGGCTTTCGTCAGCCAGACCTCGTTCGCGCTGACGCGGAAGACGAGGCCGTCGCGGTGCATGGCGGCGGCGTCCACCGAGAGGACGACCGGCCGGCCGCGGCGGGCCCCGACCCGGGCCGCGGTCGCGCGGTCGGGCGAGAGGTGCACGTCGTGCCGGTTCATGGGCCGCAGGCCCTCGGCACGGATGGCCTCCAGGTGGCGGGCGACGGTCCCGTGGTAGAGGTACGGCGGCGGGGCCGCCGAGGGCAGTCCCAGGTCCACGTCGATGCTGTGGCCCTGGCTGGCGCGGATACGGGTGCCGTCGACGGCGAAGCGCCGCTTGTCGTTGGTGGCGACCACGTGCTGGAGCTCTTCGCGGGTGAAGCGGAAGCCGTGTGCGGCCGCTGCGGCGATCAGCGCGTCGATCTCGGCCCAGCCGCCCTCGTCGAGCGTGAGCCCGATCCTCTCCGGTTGGTGGCGCAGGTGCTTCGAGAGGTACTTGGACACCTTCACCGCGCGTTCCTGTTGCATGGCACCAGCCTGCCTGGTGAGACGCGCGTCACGCGAAAGATTATTGCTCGCAAGGTTTGATCCACAGTCAAGTGTGGTTATCCACAGGCTGGTTGGGTCAGTCTGTGGAAACTAGAGAGGCGGCTTCACACGGGCGAGGCGCCTCAACGCCCCCGGAGCGATACGGGACATGAGGTGGGCGCCCCGCGCTTCCGGCGTCACCGGCACCACGGCCCGGTTGTGCACGACCGCCTCCAGGACGGCGTCCGCCACCTTCTCCGGCGGGTAGTTGCGCGCCCCGTACAGCCGGGTGGCGCGCTGCCGCCGGCGCTTCTCCTCCTCGGCGTCCACCCCCGCGAAGTGCGCCGTGGCGGTGATGTTGGTGTTGACCAGGCCGGGGCAGATCGCCGTGACGCCGATCCCCTGGCCGGCCAGCTCTGCGCGCAGGCACTCGCTCAGCATCAGCACGGCCGCCTTTGAGGCGCCGTAGGCGGGGAGCGCCCTGGAGGGCTGGAAGGCGGCCGCCGAGGCGGTGTTGACGATGTGCCCGCCCTGCCCGCGTTCGGCCATCTGCCGGCCGAACAGACGGCAGCCGTGGATCACGCCCCACAGATTGACGTCGAGGACCTGCTTCCAGTCCTCCGGCGTGGTGTCGAAGAAGGAGCCGGACAGTCCGATCCCCGCGTTGTTCACGAGCACGTCCACCACGCCGTACTCGGCGGCGACCCTGGCCGCCAGCTTCTCCATGGCCTGCCCGTCGGAGACGTCCACGGCCTGTGCCCAGGCGGCGCGCGCACCGATCAGCCGGGACAGCTCCGCCGTCCGGTCGGCGGCCTCGGCGTCCCGGTCGACGGCCACCACGCGCGCACCAGCCTCGGCGAACGCCAGCGCCGTCGCCCGCCCGATGCCGTTGCCCGCACCGGTGACCAGGACGAGCTGCCCGCCGAAGCGGTCCGCGTACTTCCCGCTCGCAGCGGTCCCGGAGCGGCCGTCCTCGGTGGCGGTGACGAACTCCGTGATCCAGTCCGCCAGCCGGTCCGGCCGGGTGCGCGGCACCCAGTGCTTCGCGGGCAGCGTGCGCCGGGTGAGCCGCGGGGCCCACAGTTCCAGTCCGTCGTAGAGCCGCTCCGACAGGAACGCGTCGCCCAGGGGCGTGATGAGCTGTACGGGTGCGTGTGCGTAGGCGTCCTCGCGCGGCCTGCGCAGCCGGGGCCGGACGTTGTCCCGGTACAGCCACGCCCCGTGGGCCGCGTCCGACGGCAGGGACGCGGTCGGGTAGTCGCCGCCCGGCACCTTCTCGACGCGCTCCAGGATGCCCGGCCAGCGCTTGCCGAGAGGTCCGCGCCAGGCCAGCTCGGGAAGCACCGGCGTGTGCAGCAGGTAGACGTACCAGGACTTGGCGCCCTGGCCGAGGAGCTGCCCCACCCGGCGCGGGGTGGGCCGCCTGAGGCACTGGTTGATCCAGTGCCCGAAGTGGTCCAGGGAGGGGCCGGACATCGAGGTGAAGGAGGCGATGCGGCCCTCGGTGCGCTTGACCGTGACGAACTCCCAGGACTGCACCGACCCCCAGTCGTGGCCCACCAGGTGCACCGGGCGGTCCGGGCTGACCGCGTCGGCCACGGCCAGGAAGTCGTCCGTCAGCTTCTCCAGCGTGAACCCGCCCCGCAGCGGGCTCGGCGCGGTGGACCGGCCGTGGCCGCGGACGTCGTAGAGGACCACGTGGAAGCGGCCGGCCAGGCGGGCGGCGACCTCGGACCAGACCTCCTTGCTGTCCGGGTATCCGTGCACCAGGACGACCGTGGGCTGCCGGGGGTCGCCCAGCTCCACGACGCACAGCTCGACCCCGCCCGTGCGCACCCAGCGCTCTCGCCCGCCGTTCAGCACCGTCATGCCTCCTCCGCCCAGCGCCGCTCGCGCGGCAGATCGTCGTCCTGCCCGAAGGCGCGTGCTCCTCCGTGGCCGGTGCCGGCGTGGATCCCCGTCCCGGCGCGGTCCCTCCGACCGTGCTACTCGCGCGTAACGCGGCTGGGCCGAATCTCCCAGCTGTTAGACCCATCGTCAATAGGGCGGTCGGCGAGGCGGCGTGCGGCCGCGGAACCACACTCGGTGGCTCTCAGGTACGGCATCCCCTACGGGCCCGTACTACTCGAGTCTGACGCGAAGACGGCTCTGCGGTCTGACGACCGCAGTGGCGCCCGTCACTACTGTCGTGGATGTGACTGTGATCGCGACCGAAAGCCTGAGCAAGCGGTTCCCCCGGGTGACCGCGCTCGACCGGCTCTCCGTGGACGTCGGACCCGGTGTGACCGGACTCGTCGGTGCCAACGGCGCCGGCAAGTCCACCCTGATCAAGATCCTGCTGGGTCTGTCTCCCGCCACCGAGGGCCGGGCCGAGGTGCTCGGACTCGATGTCGCCACCAAGGGCGCCGACATCCGCGAGCGGGTCGGCTACATGCCGGAACACGACTGCCTGCCACCCGACGTCTCGGCCACCGAGTTCGTCGTCCACATGGCACGCATGTCCGGCCTGCCGCCCACCGCCGCCCGCGAGCGCACCGCCGACACCCTGCGCCACGTCGGCCTGTACGAGGAGCGCTACCGCCCCATCGGCGGCTACTCGACGGGCATGAAGCAGCGAGTGAAGCTCGCGCAGGCCCTCGTCCACGACCCCCAGCTGGTCTTCCTCGACGAGCCGACCAACGGACTCGACCCGGTCGGCCGCGACGAGATGCTCGGTCTCATCCGCCGCATCCACACCGACTTCGGCATCTCCGTCCTGGTCACCTCGCACCTGCTGGGCGAGCTGGAGCGCACCTGCGACCACGTCGTCGTCGTGGACGGCGGCAAGCTGCTGCGCTCCAGCTCCACCACGGACTTCACCCAGACCACCACGACCCTCGCGATCGAGGTCACCGACACCGACGAACACCCCGACGGCACCCGCGCGGTGCGCGACGCGCTCGACGCGCGCGGGGTGACCGTCCAGGACGGCAGCGGCCTGCCCGGCGCCGGTCACGTCCTGCTGCTCACCGCGGCGGGCGAGGAGACCTACGACCTGGTCCGGGACGTCATAGCCGACCTCGGCCTCGGCCTGGTCCGCATGGAGCAGCGCCGGCACCACATCTCGGAGGTCTTCACCGACAGCGACGCAGCACGGAAGGAGGCGGTCGGCCATGGCAGCTGAACAGCCCGCAGCCACGGTGACGGGTGACCAGACCCGCATCCACAACATCGGCTACCGCAGCTACGACGGCCCCCGCCTCGGCCGCGCCTACGCCCGCCGCTCGCTGTACTCGCAGTCCCTGCGCGGCGCCTACGGCCTCGGCCGTTCGGCCAAGTCCAAGGTGCTGCCGATGCTGCTGTTCGTGGTGATGTGCCTCCCGGCGGGCATCATCGTCGCGGTCGCCGTCGCCACCAAGGCCAACGACCTGCCCCTGGACTACACGCGCTACGCGGTCGTCCTGCAGGCCGTCATCAGCCTCTACGTCGCGGCCCAGGCCCCGCAGTCCGTCTCGCGCGACCTGCGCTTCAAGACCGTGCCGCTGTACTTCTCCCGGCCGATCGAAACCTCCGACTACGTCCGCGCCAAGTACGCCTCGCTGGCCTCCGCCCTCTTCATCCTCACCGCCGCACCCCTGCTGGTGCTCTACGCGGGCGCACTGCTCGCCAAACTCGACTTCGCGGACCAGACCAAGGGGTTCGCCCAGGGACTGGTCTCCGTAGCACTGCTCTCCCTGCTCTTCGCCGGCCTCGGCCTGGTCGTGGCCTCGGTCACCCCGCGCCGGGGCTTCGGCATCGCCGCCGTCATCGCCGTCCTGACCATCACCTACGGCGCGGTCTCCACGCTCCAGGCCATCGCGGACGTCCAGGGCAGCTCCGGAGCCGTCGCCTGGATAGGCCTGTTCTCGCCGATCACCCTCATCGACGGAGTGCAGTCCGCCTTCCTGGGCGCCACCTCGGCCTTCCCCGGCGGGGTCGGCCCTAGCAACGGTGAGGGCGCCGTCTACGTCCTCGTCACCCTCGGCCTGATCGCCGGCGCCTACGGCCTGCTGATGCGCCGCTACAAGAAGGTGGGACTGTGACCACGCTGAACATCGACCACGTCTCCCGCTGGTTCGGCAACGTGGTCGCCGTCAACGACATCACCATGACGATCGGCCCCGGCGTCACCGGCCTGCTCGGTCCCAACGGCGCGGGAAAGTCCACCCTCATCAACATGATGGGCGGCTTCCTCGCCCCCTCCACCGGCAGCGTCACCCTCGACGGCCAGCCGGTCTGGCGCAACGAGGACATCTACCAGCACATCGGCATCGTCCCCGAGCGGGAGGCGATGTACGACTTCCTCACGGGCCGCGAGTTCGTCCTCGCCAACGCCGAGCTGCACGGTCTGGGCGCCAAGGCGGCCGACGAGGCGCTCGCCACCGTGGAGATGGCCTACGCCCAGGACCGGAAGATCGCCACCTACTCCAAGGGCATGCGCCAGCGCGTGAAGATGGCCTCCGCCCTCGTCCACCAGCCCTCGCTGCTCCTGCTCGACGAGCCGTTCAACGGCATGGACCCCCGCCAGCGCATGCAGCTGATGGACCTGCTGCGGCGCATGGGCGACGAGGGCCGCACCGTGCTCTTCTCCTCGCACATCCTCGAAGAGGTCGAACAGCTCGCCTGGCACATCGAGGTCATCGTCGCCGGACGCCACGCGGCCAGCGGCGACTTCCGCAAGATCCGCCGCCTGATGACCGACCGGCCGCACCGTTACCTGGTGCGCTCCAGCGACGACCGGGCCCTCGCGGCAGCGCTGATCGCCGACCCGTCGACGTCCGGCATCGAGGTCGACCTCGCCGAGGGCGCCCTGCGCATCCAGGCCGTCGACTTCGGCCGGTTCACGGCCCTGCTGCCGAAGGTCGCCCGCGACCACGGCATCCGACTCCTCACGGTCTCGCCGTCCGACGAGTCCCTCGAGTCCGTCTTCTCGTATCTCGTCGCGGCGTAGGAGGCCGAAGAATGTACGACCCCACAGTCGCCCGGCTCACCTACCGGGCCCTGCTCGGCCGCCGCCGGGCCCTCATCCTCGGCGCTCTCCCCCTGCTGCTGCTCGTCATCGCCGTCGCCGTGCGCGCCCTCGCCGGAGCCGACGACCAGACCGCGGCGGACGTGCTCGGCGGCTTCGCCCTCGCCACCATGGTGCCGATCATCGGTGTCATCGCCGGCACCGGCGCCATCGGCCCCGAGATCGACGACGGCTCGGTGGTGTACCTGCTGTCGAAGCCGATCAAGCGGCCGACGATCATCTTCACCAAGCTGATCGTCGCCATAGCCGTGACGATGGTCTTCTCCGCCGTGCCCACGCTGCTCGCCGGCCTGATCCTCAACGGCAACGGCCAGCAGGTCGCCGTCGCCTACACGATCGCCGCGCTGGTCGCCTCCATCGCCTACGCCGCCCTGTTCCTGCTGCTGGGCACGGTGTCCCGGCACGCGGTGGTCTTCGGTCTCGTCTACGCCCTGGTCTGGGAGGCCCTGTTCGGCTCCCTCGTGCCGGGGGCCCGCACACTGAGCGTCCAGCAGTGGTCGCTGGCGGTGGCCCAGAAGGTCGCCGACGGGAACCTGGTGACCTCCGACGTCGGCCTGCCCACCGCAACGGTGCTGCTCGCCGCGGTGACCGTGCTCGCCACCTGGTACGCCGGCCAGAAGCTGCGGTCGCTGACCCTCGCCGGGGAGGAGTGACCGGGCCGCCCCGGCCCCGGGCGGGGAGCCCGTACGGGGCGCGGTGGCCCGTGAGGACACGTCGCCCCGCGGCGGTCCGGCGGGCGAAGAGCCGTCGGTAACGCGGTGTACGTCCCCTTTTAATCGGTGGCGCCCGGCTCTCCGTGGCGGCACTGTGGGGGATGCACGAGGCCGGACGGCGTCGGCGCAACGGAAGGCCGCTTCGAGCACGCGGGATGCCCCGTGTGGGCCGACCGACGGGGACGCCGACGCCGTCCGGACCGTGTGCGAGACCGCTTCGAAGAGCACCGCCGGGCCGGTATGCCGGGATCAGACCGACAGACGCTCCAGTACCACCGCGATGCCGTCCTCGTTGTTGGAGGACGTCACCTCGTCGGCCACCGCCTTCAGCTCCTCGTGGGCGTTGGCCATGGCCACGCCCCGGGCCGCCCAGCCGAACATCGGCACGTCGTTCGGCATGTCGCCGAACGCGATGGTGTCCGCGGCCTTCAGGCCGAGCCGGCGTGCCGCCAGCGAGAGGCCGGTCGCCTTGGACAGACCGAGGGGGAGCAGTTCGACGACGCCCGCGCCGGCCATGGTCACCGTGACGAAGCCGCCGGCGGCCTGCCGGGCCACCTCGGCCAGCTCGTCGTCCGACAGGGTCGGATGCTGGATGTAGATCTTGTTCAGCGGCGCCGACCACAGGTCCGAGGCGTCGGTGAGCGGCAGCGCGGGGAGGTCACCCCCGACCTCGTATCCGGGGCCGACCAGCACGTCGCCGTCCAGGCCGTCCCGGCTCGCCGCCAGGTACAGCGGGCCGGTCTCCGCCTCGATCTTGGCCAGTGCCACCCCGGCCAGCTGCCGGTCCAGGGTCACGGAGGTCAGCAGCCGGTGCTCCCCGGCGTGGTAGACCTGCGCGCCCTGACCGCAGACGGCCAGCCCGTCGTAGCCGAGGTCGTCCAGGATGTGCCGGGTCCACGGCACCGCCCGCCCGGTGACCACGATGTGGGCCGCGCCCGCCGCGGTGGCCGCGGCGAGCGCGTCACGGGTGCGCTGCGAGATCGTGTCGTCGCCGCGCAGCAGCGTGCCGTCGAGGTCGGTCGCGATCAGCCGGTACGGGAAACCCCCGGCGGAACCGGTGCCGGAGACCGTGGCGCTGCCGGTGTCGGTCACTTGGACACCGGCTCCAGGACCTCCCGGCCGCCCAGGTACGGGCGCAGCACCTCGGGAACGCGGACCGAACCGTCGGCCTGCTGGTGGTTCTCCAGGATCGCCACGATGGTGCGGGGGACGGCGCACAGCGTGCCGTTGAGCGTGGCCAGCGGGCGCACCTTCTTGCCCTCGCGGACGCGGATCGACAGCCGGCGGGACTGGAACTCGGTGCAGTCCGAGGTCGAGGTCAGCTCGCGGTACTTGCCCTGGGTCGGGATCCACGCCTCGCAGTCGTACTTGCGCGCGGCCGAGGAGCCCAGGTCGGCCGAGGCCACGTCGATCACCCGGAACGGCAGTTCCAGCGACGTCAGCCACTGCTTCTCCCACTCCAGCAGGCGCTGGTGCTCGGCCTGCGAGTCCTCGGGGAGGACGTAGGAGAACATCTCGACCTTGTCGAACTGGTGCACGCGGAAGATGCCCCGGGTGTCCTTGCCGTGCGACCCCGCCTCGCGGCGGAAACAGGGCGAGAAGCCGGCGTAGCGCAGCGGCAGGCGCTCGGCGTCCAGGATCTCGTCCATGTGGTACGCGGCAAGGGGCACCTCGGACGTGCCGACCAGGTACAGGTCGTCCTTGTCGAGGTGGTAGACGTCCTGGGCGGCCTGGCCGAGGAAGCCGGTGCCGGCCATCGACTGCGGGCGCACCAGCGCCGGGGTCAGCATCGGCGTGAAGCCGGCCGCCGTGGCCTGCGCGATCGCCGCGTTGACCAGGGCGAGCTCCAGGAGGGCGCCCACGCCGGTCAGGAAGTAGAAACGCGAGCCGGAGACCTTGGCGCCGCGCTCCACGTCGATGGCGCCGAGCAGCTGGCCCAGCTCCAGGTGGTCCCTGGGCTCGAAGCCCTCGGCGGCGAAGTCGCGGTGCGTGCCGTGCGTCTCCAGCGTGACGAAGTCCTCCTCGCCGCCGACGGGCACGTCGGGGTGGACGAGGTTGCCGAGCCGCTGGAGCAGCTCCTGGGTCTCGGCGTCGGCCGCGTCGCGCTCGGCGTCGGCGGCCTTGACGTCGGTCTTGAGCTGTTCGGCCCGCTTGAGCAGCTCGGCCTTCTCGTCTCCGGCGGCCTTGCCGATCAGCTTGCCGAGGCCCTTCTGCTCGGCGCGCAGCTCGTCGAAGCGGACGCCGGACGACCTGCGCCGTTCGTCGGCGGACAGGAGGGAGTCGACGAGCGCGACGTCCTCTCCACGGGCGCGCTGCGACGCGCGCACACGGTCGGGGTCCTCACGGAGCAGGCGAAGGTCAATCACGCGGTCAAGGCTACCGGTGCGCGGTGTCGGGTCTCGACCCACTATTGCCGGACGCTGGCCTCACGTTCCGTCCGGCCGGTCAATGAGGCGGGTCAATGAGGCGTTGCGTCATCCCCGGAACGAGGCTCGCCAGGACACCCCGTTGACCGGATTTGCTTGTGGAGAACGGGACTTGGGGCGCGGCTGTCCACAGGAATCCACGCTCCGGAAAAGTTATCCACAGGGCGTGCGAAAGATCTGTGGACTCACGGAAGTGATCATTCCCAATTCCGGACGGCGGACTGCCCAAACCCTCCACGCCTCCACTTTCGAGTGGAAACGGGGCGCCAGGTGTCACTCCGGAGAATGGGGTGCAAGAAACAGGTGGACGAAGGGTGACCTGGACCCCTGTGGGTGAAGTGAGGGCCCGTAGGGGGATATGTCGACTGAATGCCGTTTCGTTGTCGACTTGTCCCCAGGTCGAGAAGAGGACCTGTGGATAACTTCTGTGGACAACGAGCGGACGAGGAAAATCAGCCGATAGGCCCGGTGATCAGAACCGGCCGTCCTGGCAGCGCGCCACCCAGTCCGCCGCCGCGACGAACGCCTCGTCCGAGGTGCCCGGCCGCAGCGCGTCCACGTCCGCCGGCCCGACCTCCGCCCGCGGGTACGACCCGAGGAAGCGCACCTGCAGACAGGTCCGCTTCAGGCCCATCAACGCGTCGGCCACCCGCCGGTCGGAGATGTGTCCCTCGGCGTCGATGCAGAAGCAGTAGTTGCCGATGCCGGCACCGGTGGGCCGGGACTGCAGGAGCATCAGGTTGATGCCCCGGGTGGCGAACTCGCCCAGCAGGTCGCGCAGGCCGCCGGGATGGTCGTCGCGCTGCCAGAGCACGACGGAGGTCTTGTCCGCGCCGGTCGGTGCGGCGGGCCGGGCCGGGCGGCCCACCAGGACGAAGCGGGTCTGGGCGTTCTCCGCGTCGTGGATGTCGGCCTCCAGCACCTCGAGGCCGTAGCGCTCCGCGGCGAACTCGCCGGCGAAGGCCGCGTCGTACCTCCCCTCTTGCACCAGGCGGGCGCCGTCCGCGTTGGACGCGGCCGACTCCCAGGCGACGTCCGGGAGGTGCGTCTTGAGCCAGTTGCGGACCTGGGGCTGGGCGGCCGGGTGGGCGGTGACCGTCTTGATGTCCGACAGCTTGGTGCCGGGG
The DNA here is from genome assembly GCF_000772045.1 of Streptomyces sp. CCM_MD2014. Lineage (GTDB taxonomy): Bacteria > Actinomycetota > Actinomycetes > Streptomycetales > Streptomycetaceae > Streptomyces > Streptomyces salinarius. The sequence goes on from NZ_CP009754.1 coordinate 4,465,700, forward strand.
CGGACCAGCAGCGCGAAGGTGATGGAGAGCAGCACCTCGCGGTAGATCATCAGCGGCTGGCCGGCGACCAGCTCGTCCAGGGTGGTGGTGATGCCGCCCTCGACGGAGTTCTCGATCGGCACGAACGCGGCCTCGGCCTCGCCGGTGCGCACCGCGTCGAGCGCGGACTGCACGGAGACGTACGGGACCAGTTCCCGGGTCGCCGTCTCCGGGAGGGTGCGCAGGGCGACTTCGGTGAAGGTGCCTTCAGGGCCGAGATACGCGTAACTGGCTGGCATGTCCTCACCCTAATGGGCCCGGGGCCGCCAGGTTCACGCGTCTCTCCCAAGCCCCTCGGCGGGGTGACGCACGGCCGGTTTCACCCCTCCAGGAGCCGCTGACCCACGTACTCTCCCTCCGCCGCCCCGCCCGGCACCGCGAACAGACCGCTCGCCTCGTGCCGGATGAACGGCGACAGCGCGTCGCCCCGGTCCAGCTTGCGCTGCACGGGCACGAAGCCCCGCAGCGGATCGGCCTGCCAGCAGATGAAGAGCAGCCCGGCGTCCGGGACGCCGTCGGAGTCGAAACCGTCGTGGTAGGAGAAGGGGCGGCGGACCATGGCCGCCCCGCCGTTCTGGTCGGGGCGGGTGATCCGGGCGTGAGCGTTGATCGGCACGACGAGCTTCCCGGAGCCGTCCGTCTTCTCCAGATCCATCTCCGTCGTCTCGGTCGCGTCACTCCCTCCGGACAACGGCGCCCCGTCGGACTTGCGACGCCCGATGACGTCCTCCTGGGCCTTGAGCGACAGCTTCTCCCAGTCGTCGAGGAGCATGCGGATGCGGCGTACGACGACGTAGGAGCCGTTCGCCATCCAGGCCGGCCCGCCCTTCCCGGCCCCGGGCGCCTCCGGGACGAAGATCCGCTTGTCGAAGTCGGCGTCGGCGGGCTTCGGGTTGCGGGTGCCGTCGACCTGGCCCATAAGGTTGCGGGCGGTCATGGGGTGGGCGGTGGCACCGGGCGAGCGGTTGAAGCCGTTCATCTGCCAGCGGACACGGGCGGCCGTCCCCGCGTCCTGCTGGATCGCGCGCAGGGCGTGGAAGGCCACCAGGGCGTCGTCGGCGCCGATCTGCACCCACAGGTCGCCGTTGCTGCGGTTCCTGTCGAGGTGGTCGGAGGAGAAGTCGGGGAGCGGGTCGAGCGCGACCGGGCGCTGCTCCTCCAGCCCGGTCCGGCCGAAGAAGCTGTGGCCGAAGCCGAAGGTGAGGGTCAGCGAGGAGGGGCCGGCGTCCCTGGCCACGTCGGTGTCGCGGGTCCCGGCCGGCTCGCCCGCCATCAGCCGCCGGGCCGTGTCGGACCAGCGGCGCAGCAGCGCGGCGGCTTCCTTGCGGCCGGCACCTGCCGCGAGGTCGAAGGCGACGAGGTGGCCGCGCGCCTGCATGGGGGTGGTGATGCCGGGCTGATGTTTCCCGTGAAACATCGCCCGCTCACTGCCGAGCGAGGTGAGGGGCGTGGCGGCGGAGGAGGGGGCGGCGGCATAGCCCGCGGCGGCGCCCGCCGCGCCGAGGACGAGCCCGGTGGCACCGGCGGTGCCGAGCAGCCGCCGCCGTGAGATGCCCTGGGGAGCGGTGGTGCCGTCGGAGTCGATCGGTCCGGGTCCGTCGGGTGCCTTGCGGGTCGTCCCAGGGTTCCGGGCCTCCGGGATGGACTGGTCTGCCATGGTGCGGTTCAGCCGATCTGCGCGTTCTTGGTGAGGGTGACCTGGTCGATGTCGGAGGTCCGTACGGTGACGGCGACTTCCCAGTCTCCGGCCATGGGGATCTGTACTCCGCTCGCCGACCAGTGGCCGGTGGTGATGTGGTCGGGCGCGACGGGCAGGGGCCCGATGTCCTTGGCCTTCTGGGTGAGGGCCAGCTTCACCTCGGGGATGTCGAAGGCGGTTCCGTCCGGGCGTTCGACGTAGAGGTGCAGGTCGTTGGCGCCGACCCGGGCGGGGTCGAGTTCGACCCGTACGACGCCCTTGCCGTTCTGGCCGCCGGTGTCGAAGGGCATGTCGAGTGTCACCGCGCCGGTGGTGGGTGCGGCGCTGGCGGCGGAGGCGGCTCCGGCGGCCTTTGCGTCCTCCTCGGTGCGGCCGGGCTCGGTCTGGGTCAGGACGGTGGTGACCACGAGCAGGACGACGGCGACGCCCGCCTCGGCGAGCACGGAGCGGCGCAGTCCGAAGCGGTGCGGGTCGGCGTCGCGTTGCCGTTTCTGCCGGGCGGCGTCCACGGCCGCGCGCTGCCGGGCGAGCTGGGCGGCGCGCTGCGAGCCCCCGGAGCCCTTCCCCGTGCCGGACGCCTTTCCAGGGGCCTTGGTCTTCCCCGCGGCTCCCGCCTTTCCGGCGGCTCCCGCCTTCCCCGCGGCTTCCGCCTTTCCGGCGGCCTCGGTCTTCTCCGAGACCCCGGTCTTCTCCGTGACCCCGGTCTTCGCTGCGGCTTTGGTCTTCTCTGCCACCCCGGTCTGCCCCGTGGCTTCGGGCTTTTCCGTGCCCCCGGTCTTCCGCGTGACTTTCGCCTCGTCGTTCTTGCGGCCGCCCGACGCGGCCACGTGCTCCTTCTCCCGCTGCCCGGCGAGGGACGGCACCGCCTCCGCCAGCTGGGCCGTCCACCGCCGGGAGAAGTACGCGACGCCGACGAGCACCGCCACGAGCCCGATCTTCACGAGGAGCAGCTGCCCGTACCGGGTGTCGGTGAAGGCCGTCCAGGAGCCGAGCTGGCGCCACGACTGATAGGCCCCGGTCACCACCAGCGCCACGACGCTGCCGAAGGCGATGCGCGAGAACCGTCGTACGGCGAAGGCGGGCACCGGTGTCTGTGCCGGTGCGCGGTACAGGGCGACGAGCAGCGCGGTGAGTCCGCCGAGCCAGGTGGCGACGGCGATCAGGTGGACGACGTCGACCGGCATGGCGAGACCGGCCTGGAGGCCGACGGAGGCGTGCTCGGACATGGCCCACGTCGCCGCGAGGCCCGCCGCCACGACGCTGCCGCCGACCGCGAGCCCGAAGGTGAGGTCCCGCCTCTCCTCGTCCTCCCTCTTGTCGTACGCGCCGAAGAGCACGGCGATGAACAGCGCGGCCGCCGCGAGCAGCAGCAGCCGGGAGACGAGCGCGGCGCCGGACTTGGTCTGCAGCACCTCGCCGAGCAGGCTCAGGTCGAAGACGTCGGCGAGCTTCCCGGAGCCGGTGTAGGAGCCGCGCAGCAGGAGGAGCAGCAGGGTGGCGGCGGTCAGCGCGAGCCAGCCGGAGACGACGAGGCGCTGCACGGCGCGCACCCCGGAGCCGCGCGGCCAGCAGGCGAGCACGAAGGCGGCGCCGCCCACCAGGACGACGAAGGCGGCGTACGAGACGTACCGCCCGACGCCGTACAGTCCGCCGACGAAGCCGCCGCCCGCCGCCTGTGCGGAGACGGAGACCGAGGTCTCGGAGGGGGCGCCGACGGAGAAGGTGTAGGCGCCGGCGACGGGGTGGCTGTCGGCGGAGACCACCTGGTAGGTCACCGTGTAGGTGCCGTCGGGCAGCCCGGCGTGCAGTTTCACGGAGTACGTGGTGCCGCCGGTGCCGGACGGGCTGCCGTCGTCGACGCGCGTGCCCTTGGGGTCGAGGACCCGCAGCGAGTCGTCGTCCATGGAGACCGACTCGGAGAAGGTGAGCGACACCTGGGCCGGGGCCTTGTCGACCACCGCCCCCTGCCGGGGATCGCTGCCGGTCAGCGCGGCGTGCGCGGAGGCCGGTCCGGCGCCGGCCAGCAGCGCGCAGGCCGCTGCCAGGAGCAGCAGTACCAGGGTCCGGACGCGCGGGGCGATGGTCTGCGTCAAGGTGGTCCCTCCCTCAGTGTCCGGAGTCTTCGGTGTGCCCGGAGTGTCCGGTGGTGGGCTGATAGGTGGCCGCCTTCACGGGCATCTTGACCGTGACGGGGTCGGAGTGCGCGAAGTGCAGTTCGACGGCGACCGACTGTCCCTGCTTCGGCTGCCGCTTCAGCTTCTCGAACATCAGGTGGTTTCCGCCGCTCTTGAACACGAGTTGACCGTGGGCGGGGACTTCGAGGCGGTCGACCTCCTTCATGGTCCCCTCGACGGTCTCGTGCACGGTGACCTCGCCGGCCTCGCTGGTGACGGAGGTCAGTTCGTCCGCGGTGTCGCCTTCGTTGGTGATCGTGAGGAACCCGGCCGCCATCGAGTCGGAGACGGGCTGCGGTATGTAGGCGGCGTCGACGGAGAGTTCGGCACCGGAGGCCGCGGAGTCGGAGTCCGAGCCGCCGCAGCGCGCGAGGGCCAGGGCGCCGATCATCGTGACGGCGGCGAGAACGGGGCGGCGCCTCACGGGTTCTCCCCCTTGATCAGCTTGGGGAGGTCCTTGGTGTAGTCGTCGACCGTGGCGTCCTCGCCGTAGAGGACGTAGCCCGCGTCGGACTTCGGGGAGAAGGCGACGACCTGGGTGCCGTGGGTCGAGACGATCTTGCCGTCCTTGTCCTTGGTCGGCGGCTCGATCGAGATGCCGAGGGTGCGGGCGCCCGCCTGGATGGTGTCGAAGTCGCCGGTCAGGCCGACGATCTGCGGGTCGATGCCCTTGAGCCACTTGCCGAGCGCGGCCGGGGTGTCGCGTTCGGGGTCGGTGGTGACGAAGACGACGCGGAGCTTGTCCTGCTCCGTCTGGGAGAGCTGCTTCTTGGCCACGGCGATGTTGTTCATGGTCAGTGGGCAGACGTCGGGGCAGTGGGTGTAGCCGAAGTAGATCAGGGTGGGCTTGCCGGCGGTCTGCTCGCGCAGGTCGTACTTCTTGCCCTGGGTGTCGGTGAGGACCAGGTCCGGCTTCTCGAAGGGCTTGTCGAGGACGGTGGCGGCCTGCCGGCTGTTGTCCTCGGAGACCACGGTCACGGGCTTGCCGCTGTCGGCGCCGCTGCCGCAGGCGGACAGTGTCAGACAGGCGGCGGCGAGCACGGCGGCCATGGCGAACGTCTTCTTGCGCATAGAAAAATGTCCCAGATGTGAGGTGCTCCGGTGCGCGCCGGGGTCCGCCGGCCGGGACCGGATGGACGGACCGGCGGACGGGTGTCCGGCGCGCACCGGACGAGATGATGCGCCGGCGAGGTCACGCCGACGCACCGGCACGGGCGCTGTTACGCCGCCGTGCCGGAGTTGCGCCGCCGGCCGGCCAGCACGCCGTATGCGACGCCCGCCGCGCCGACGACGATGCCGACGATGCCGAGGACCCGGGCGGTGGTGTCACTGCCGGAGCCGGAGTCCGACGAGGAGGCGTCGGCGGCGGTGTTCTGTGCGGCCGCCTGGGCGTCGTCGGCCTTCGCGTCCGAGGAGCCCGAGGCGCCGTGGGCGTCGTCCTCGGCCGCGGACAGCTTGAGCACGGGCGCCGGGGTGTCGGGTTCCTCCTGGCCCTCCTGCGGCACCTCGATCCAGCGCACGACCTCCTTGTTGGAGTACGTCTGGATCGCCTTGAACACCAGCTGGTCGGCGTCCTCGGGCAGCGCGCCGATGGAGACCGGGAACTTCTGGAAGTAGCCGGGCTCGACACCCTTGCCGTCGGCGGTCCAGGTGACCTTGGTGACGACCTCGGTGATCTGCTTGCCGTGCGACTCCAGCGGCTTGGCCGGCTTGGCCTTGGTGACCTCGGCCTTCCAGCCCGGCACCGGCTGCGGCATCACGGACGCCAGCGGGTGGTCGGTGGGGAAGGTGACCTCCAGCTTGGTGGTGGAGGCGTTGTCGCGCTCGTTGGGGACCTTGAAGTCGACGACCGCGTAACCGCCCTTGGCGGCCGCGCCCTCCGGCTGCACGCTGACGTGCGCGAAGGCGGGGGCGGACAGGGCGAGTACGGCGATACCGGACACGGCGCCGGCGGCGGCGATACGGGAAGCCTTCATGGACGGAGTACTCCGCTTCGTGTGGACACGGGGATGTGACCCGGTGCCGGGTGACAGGAGGGATGCGCGCACGCGCGCGTGCCGCACGACGGCGGCCCCTCCCGGGGAAGCGGGACGGTGGTCGCGTCGTGTCAGGCGGCGAGGGCGAACGCGTCACTCGGCGGGCCGCGCCTGATGACCGTGTGCTGGAGTGCGGTGGTACGGGGCCGCGGCGGCACCCACAGGGTGGGGCGCGGCAGGCGGGGGCCCGTACCGGGGGCGCCGGCCAGTCCGGCGTGCAGGGCGCGCACCAGGGAGAGCGCGGCGCGCAGGGCGCGTACGAACGCCGCTTCGGCCACGGAGTGGGCCGAGTGCGCCGACAGTTCGACGAGCCGGGCCAGCGCCAGGTCCCCGCGCCGCAGCAGCCAGCCGGCGGCCAGGGCCGCGAGGACGTGACCGAGCAGCATCGGCAGGGACGGCAGCAGCGAGGCGGAACCACCGGCGCCGGCCAGGGCGTCGGCCGGGTGGTGCGTTGCGGCGGTCTGGGCGTCGGGGGCGATCCGCGCGTCGGTGAGGATGCGCTGGGCCTGGGCCGGGCTGATCGCCGCCGCGGTGGTTCCGCAGACCAGCCGTGCGGCCTGCTGGACCAGCGAGGCGTCGGACAGCGCGCCCGCCCCGGTGCCGGACGCCGCGGCCGGGGCGGCGACGGCGGTGCCGTGCTGACCCAGCCCGAACAGGGTGTGCAGCGCGGTCTGTCCGACGGTGAGCAGCGTCACGATGCCGGCCAGCGAGCGCCGGCGCCCGGCGAGTGGCACGGCGACCAGGACCGCCCCGAGGAATCCCGCGCCCAGCGACCACAGCGGAACGGTGGCGCAGGAGGCGAGGGTGTGCCCCGCCGCGGCCAGCACGACGCAGACCGCGGCGAACACCGCGGCCCGCAGGACCCGGAGATCGTTCCCGGAGCGCGCCGTTGGCGGGTGGGGGGCAGTCATGGCGGCCTCATCATCGCACCCGCGGCCCGCGCGCCGTACGGCAGGTCCACAAGATGCCGTACGGCCGGAAGGTGAGGAACGGCACGGAAGGTCACCTTCTGTCACGGGCCGCCCGGCATACACCGATCGGCGCTGGCGACGCATCCGCCAGACGAGCGGTGTCCCGGCGGCGGTGTGCTTACGCCCGGGTGTGAGGGGCAATACGTATCGGTATGTCGAGCCGCGGCCGGGAGGCTGGAGCATGAGCATCTGGTGGTCACTCCATTTGCGGCGCGAGGCTGCGAGCGTGCCCCTGGCCCGCCGCCTGCTGATCGGCACCATGGAGACCGCGGGCGTCGACCCCGACATCTCCTTCGACCTCTCCGTCGCGCTGAGCGAGGCCTGCGCCAACGCCGTCGAGCACGGCGGCGACGACGGGTCCGGCGGCCCCGGCGAGGCCTACCGCGTGACGGCCTACCTGGACGGCGAACTGTGCCGTATCGAGGTCGCCGACACGGGCCCCGGTTTCCCCGCCACCGCTTCGGACGGACCGCGGGGCACGGCGCGTCCGGCACCTGCGGAGGCGGAGAGCGGCCGCGGTCTGTGTCTCATCCGGGAGCTCGCCGACCACGTCCACATCGGCAGTGCGCCGGGGCGTGCCGGTGCCGTGGTGAGCTTCGACAAGATCCTCAAGTGGCGCGAGAACGCCCCGCTGATGGCGGTCTGACGGCCACAGCCGCGCGGGAACGCCGACGGCCGGGCACCCACAGGGGGCGCCCGGCCATCGTACGACAGGTCAGCCCTTCAGCGCGGCCATCCACGCCTCGACCTCGTCCGACCGGCGCGGCAGACCGGCGGACAGGTTCCGGTTGCCGTCGGCGGTGACGAGGATGTCGTCCTCGATGCGCACGCCGATGCCCCGGTACTCCTCGGGCACGGTCAGGTCGTCGGCCTGGAAGTACAGGCCGGGCTCGACGGTGAGCACCATGCCGGGCTCCAGCGTGCCGTCGACGTACGACTCGACGCGCGCCGCGGCGCAGTCGTGGACGTCCATGCCGAGCATGTGACCGGTGCCGTGCAGCGTCCAGCGGCGCTGCAGGCCGAGCTCCAGGACGCGCTCGACGGGGCCCTCGACCAGGCCCCACTCGACGAGCCGCTCGGCCAGCACGCGCTGGGAGGCGTCGTGGAAGTCGCGGTACGCGGCGCCCGGCTTCACCGCCGCGATGCCGGCCTCCTGGGCGTCGTACACGGCGTCGTAGATCTTCTTCTGCAGCTCGCTGTAGCGGCCGTTGATCGGCAGGGTGCGCGTGACGTCGGCGGTGTAGTACGTGTGCGTCTCCACGCCGGCGTCGAGCAGCAGCAGGTCGCCGGAGCGGACCGGGCCGTCGTTGCGGACCCAGTGCAGGGTGCAGGCGTGCGGGCCGGCGGCGCAGATGGAGCCGTAGCCGACGTCGTTGCCCTCGACGCGCGCGCGGAGGAAGAAGGTGCCCTCGATGTAGCGCTCGCTGGTCGCCTCGGCCTTGTCGAGGACCTTCACGACGTCCTCGAAGCCGCGCACGGTGGAGTCGACGGCCTTCTGCAGCTCGCCGATCTCGAACTCGTCCTTGACCAGGCGGGCCTCGGAGAGGAAGACGCGCAGTTCCTCGTCGCGCTCGGCGGTGACCTTGTCGGTCAGGGCCGCCTCGATGCCGGCGTCGTAACCGCGCACGACGCGCACCGGGCCGGTGGCCTCGCGCAGGCTGTCGGCCAGCTCGCGGACGTCGGAGGCGGGGATGCCGTACAGCTTCTCGGCCTCGGTGAGGGAGTGGCGGCGGCCGACCCACAGTTCGCCCTGGCCGTTCAGCCAGAACTCGCCGTTCTCGCGGTTGGAGCGGGGCAGCAGGTAGATCGTCGCGGTGTGGCCCTCGCCCTCGGGCTCCAGGACCAGGACGCCGTCCTCGGTCTGGTTGCCGGTCAGGTACGCGTACTCGACGGAGGCGCGGAAGGAGTACTCCGTGTCGTTGGAGCGGGTCTTCAGGTTGCCCGCGGGGATCACGAGTCGCTCGCCGGGGAAGCGGGCGGACAGCGCGGCGCGGCGGGCGGCGGTCTCGGCGGCCTGGGCGATCGGCTCCAGGTCGTGCAGCTCCGTGTCGGCCCAGCCGGACTTCATGTTCTCGGCCAGCTCGTCGGACACGCCCGGGTACAGGCCGTTCTTGCGCTGCTTGATGGGCTCCTCGGTCTCGTCCGGGTTCTCCGGGTTCTCCGAAATCTCCGGGTTGAGCTCCTCCGCCACGGTCATCCTCCTAGGTACGGCACTGGACCACCCCCATCGTACGGTCGTACGGAAGGGGGCCCAGGGCCGGAGGACCTGTTACGCGAAGGCACTACCGTCCGTTATGCGTGGTCTGCGGGGCGTCAACGCGGGTCCGGTGTCCGTTATTCGAACCGGACCGCCAGGAGGACGACGTCCTCGTCCGAGTCCGCCTCCGCCTTTGCGCCGGGCAGCACGGTGCGCAGGACGTGTTCGACGACCGCGTCCGGGTCGCGGCGTGCGGCTCGGGGCACTCCGGCCGCCGCCGCGTGCAGCCGGGCGAAGGCGCGGTCGGCAGGGTCGCCGGTGCGGTGCAGCAGGCCGTCGGTGTACAGCAGAACCGTCTCTCCGGGTTCGGCCTCGAGCTCCACGCTGGGCGCTTCCCAGCAGGCGAGCATGCCGAGCGGCGCGGAGACGGAGGTCTCGACGAACTCGGTGCGCCGCTCCCCGATCAGCAGCGGCGGGCTGTGCCCGGCGCCGGCGAGGGTGATCCGGCGCAGCGCGGGCTCGCAGTAGCCGAACAGCGCGGTGGCCGAGCGGGCGGGCTCGGTGAGCCGCAGCAGCAGCTCCAGGTCGGACAGGACGGCGACCGGATCCTCGCCCTCCATCACGGCGTACGCCCGCAGCGAGGCGCGCAGCCGCCCCATCGCGGCGACCGCGCTGGGCCCCGACCCGGTGACGGAGCCGACGGCGAGGCCGAGAGCGGCGTCCGGCAGCGGCAGCGCGTCGTACCAGTCGCCCCCGCCGCGCGGGCCGGTGCGGTGCCGGGCGGCGAGCTGCACGCCGGGCACCCGGGGGAGCCGGGAGGGCAGCAGTTCCTCGGCCATGGTGGCCATGGCGGCGCGGGTGCGCTCGACCTCCAGGAGGCGGGTCAGGTGCTGGGCGGCGTACCGCACGTACAGGCCGGCGAGGTGGCGCCGGCGTTCGCCCGGTTCGGCGGGCTCGTCGTAGAGCCAGACGGCGGCACCGAGGCGCCCGGTGCCTTCGGCGCGCAGGGGGAGGGCGTAGCTCGCGGCGTAACCGAGGCGGGCGGCGACCTCGCGGTGGCGGGGGTCGAGGGTCTTCTCGGCGAGCAGGTCGGGTTCGGCGACGCCGTCCTCGTCGACCGGCAGGCCGTCCAGAATCCGTCCGTAGGGCAGGGAAGAGCGGGGCACGGTCTCGATGTGGCCGAGATCGGAGCGGGCGAGGCCGAGGCCGACGGTGGTGTCGGGGCCGAGTCCGTCGGCCGGTTCCAGTACGACGAGCCCGCGCCGGGCGCCGACCAGGGCGGCACCGGCGTGCAGGAGTTCCTGGAGGCCGTCGGCGAGGGTGCCCGTGCGGACCAGGCGTTCGGTCAGTTCGTGCAGGGTCGTGAGGTCCGAGACGCAGCCGGCGAGCCGGTCCTGGAGCAGGGCGCCGGGGGCGCTGGAGGGGTCCGTGACGGCCTCGGCGTCCGCCGTGGGGGACCCGGTCGCCGAGGAGGCGTCCGCCGCGGCGGGCGCGACAGTGTGTGCGGGGGAGGGAACCGTTGAATCGATTCCGGCCACTTTCGCAGGGTGCGGGGCGTTCATGGCGTCCGGCCTTCCGACCGGCGCTTACTGCTCAAAAGCATCGCAAACCCCCATGTCATTCTGCGCCGCCAGCAGTGTCTCCACATGTACACGCACTCGTAAGGGGATGTCCAGCATTGTCCTGCTGGGATTCCTGGTGTCCGTGGGGTGCGAGCGGCCTCCTCCCCGCCCCCTTGCGTAAAAGCGAAATTGGCTTGAAACTGCCCCAGAGGACGCCTTGTTGCGGTCGACTGGGGGTGCTTCACGGAGCGTCACAGCGGTCGTGATGGGTACGTACTCGGAGAAGGCCAGGGGTGGTTGGGGGCCACCTGGAACCTGGCGACGGACCCGGGCGTCCTATCCACCGACGACCGTGCCCCATCCTCCCGTGGCGGAGGCGGAGAGAAATACGCGCGACGGCAAAACGCCATACTTCGCCACCCCCGCGCCACGCCCATGCTTTTGCCAGACGCAGTGGTCGGAACCGTCACGGACGCAGTCAGTGCTCGACCCACAGGGGTTTCCCTTGCCCTTGGCGGAGGTGTCGTCCGGGGATCTCCCCGTGGGGGCGCCCCCCGGCAGGGGTGTGATGCGCCACCAGCAACGCACAGCGAAGTGATCGACACATGGTGTGAAGTGACCACGGTGTTGCCAGGCGTGCAACGGAAAGGAACGAGCGCTCATGCGCGAGATCCTCGGAAGGCGACGCAGGCTCCTGTCCCAGCACGACGACGGGCGGCCTGAGCTGATCGGCGCGGCCCTGACCTACGCGACACAATGGCGGTGGCCCGTACTCCCGGGCGCGGCGGCCGACGAGCGGGCACGGTCGCGCTGCGCCTGCCCCGACCCCGAGTGCACGGTGCCGGGCGCGCATCCCTTCGACCCCGGTCTCCTCGCGGCGACCACCGACGCCCGCATGGTGCGCTGGTGGTGGACCAACCGGCCGACCGCCCCGATCGTCCTGGCCACCGGTGGCAGCGCCCCGTGCGCCGTGTCCCTGCCCGCCCTGCCGGCCGCCCACGCGCTCGCCGCGCTCGACCGCGCCGGGCTGCGCACCGGCCCGGTCGTCGCCTCGCCCCGCCGCTGGTCGCTGCTGGTCAGGCCGTACTCCATGGAGCAGTTGGGCGAGTTGCTCTACGCCAAGGACTTCGTCCCCGGCTCCCTGCGCTTCCACGGCGAGGGCGGCTATCTCGCGCTGCCCCCCTCCGAGACCGGCGCCGGTGCCGTCCGCTGGGAGCGGGCGCCGCTGCCCGGCTCCGCCGCACCCTGGGTGCCGGACGTGGAGGCCGTCGTGGACGCGGTGGTCGACGCCCTCACTCGTACGGGTGTGAGCGCGCCCGAGTTGTAGAGGTGTCCGGCGCGCGCCGGGTCCGGGACGGCTCCCGGTCGTTATCGTCCGCCCCATGCCGCTTCATGCCGGGGAGCACCGCACCGTCGGACCGCGCGGCGCCGTCGGACCGCGCCGCGCCCTAGGGCTGCTCGGCGCCGTCGGACCGCGCCGCGCCGGGCGACGCCGTGGTGGGCCGGACCGTCGGCAGATCCGTCTGTACGGGCTCGCGGGCATCGTGGTGTGCGCGGTCGTGCTGCCGTTCGCCGTGGCGTCCGCAGGGCCCTCGGGCGACGGGGGCGAGGGTGCACCGGCGGCCGTCCCGCTTCCCGCCCGGGGCGGTGACGGCAAGGCGCCCGCGTCCCCGACGGTGACGGGCGCCGCGTCCCCCCGTCCGCCGCTGCCGCCCGGCGCCGCCCTGGCCGCGCGCTGCGGTCCCGAACTCACCTCGCCCGCGGGCGTGGAGGCGCAGACCTGTGTCCTGACCCGGGGTACGGAGACCTGGGCGCGGACCTACTACCGCAATGTCACCGGCGGCCCGCTCGAGTCCGTACTGAGCCTCATGGGGCCCGACGGGCGCAGCGTGCGGATCCGCTGTGCGGTGAGCGCCGAGGACGCGCCGGGAACCTGTGAGACGCCGCCGGACACCGAGGGCGCGACCCGGGGCGGACTGGCGGGGTACAGCGCGGTCGCGGAGTTCGCGCGACGGGCCGGGTACGGGCCGCTGCTGCTGCGTGCCGGGAGCGGCGGGGGTGCCGAGCGCTTCGATAGCACTGGGGACAACTCGCCTGTGCAAACGGGGAGTTGACGGGCGACTGCGGTGAGTGCCCGACCTGGGGCACGGAAAGACCCGGTTGCTGGCGACGGGGGATGCACCAGCAACCGGGCTACTGGAACGGTAACAAGAGATCGGCGGTTAGCAAATTCGATCTTTTGTTTCCGGTCACCGACTGGCCTGTCTCCATGGGGAGTTGTGACCGGAGTCACGCGTCCGGAGGGCGCCGCTCCGGCTGACCGGTCGGTCAGCCGGGGACGGCGTCGGCGAACGGGCGTCAGCTGAGCGTGACCTGCCGGTTGGTCAGGCCGCCGCGCGCCCGGCGCTCGTCGTGCGTGAGCGGGGCGTCCGCGGCCAGCGCCTCGGCGAGCCGCTCGGCGAACTCCGCGGCGGGCTTCTCGATGTCCTGCGCGGTGATCTCGCTCGGCAGGTCCCACACCGGCACGGTGAGCCCGTGGGCGCGGAAGGAGCCCACGAGGCGGGTGCCCTCGCCGAGGGACGACCGGCCCGCGGCGTGCAGCCGCGCCAGGGCGTCCAGAAGGCGCTCCTCCTCGTGCGGCATGACCCACCGAAGGTGGTTCTTGTCCGGCGTCTCGCACCAGTACGCGGCGTCGACGCCCTGCAGCCGGACGGTCGGGATGGCCGCGGCGTTGGCCCGCTCCAGGGAGGCGGTGACGTCCGGCGTGGCGTTGTCCGGGTCCGGCACCCAGAACTCGAAGCCCGAGTGCACCTCCGGCTCGAAGGCGCCCTCGGGTGCGAGCAGGTCCTGCAGCCGGGGACCGTCGGCCGGAGCGCGGCGGCCCTGCACCGGGGTGCCCGGGTCGGCGGTCAGCGCCCGCGCGAGGGTGTCGGCGAGGTCGCGGCTGATGTCGCCGGACGCCGTGTCGTTCTGCAGGCCGAGCAGGACCGAGCCGTCGTCGCGGCGCAGGGCGGGCCAGGCCATCGGCAGCACCGTGGCCAGCGTGACGGAGGGGACGCCCTCGGGCAGGCCGTCGCGCAGGGTCAGCTCGACCGTGGCCGCCGGCACCAACTCCCGCAGGGCCACCCAATCGCACTCGCCGGGCAGCCCCTCGAACGGGCGCTGCACCAGCGCGGTCGTGGCCTGGGCGGCGGTCCGGCCGTGACAGGCCTTGTACCGCCGGCCGCTGCCGCAGGGGCAGGGCTCACGGGCGCCGACGACCGGGACCTCGGCGTCGTCGAGCTGGGGCCGCTTGGCCTTCGTCTGGGGTCGCTTCTTGGCCATCGTGGGTGTCTCCCGGTTACGGCTCTACTCGTACGGCGCGAGCCTAGCCGTTCCGGACCCGGCCGACGGGACCCTGTGGACGACGGGCCGCCTGTGCACAACTCGCCGTCGCCGGCCGAGACCTGTTGCCCGCCCCGGCCACCCCGCCCGCTCCGGGCGCGGGCCGCCGGATCAGCCGAGGTCGTCGAAGGCGTCCGCGAAGTCCAGGCCGGGGATCTCCGAGACCGCCGGTGCCGAGATCCGGGCGGCGAAGTCGTCCCGGCGGTGCCCGGCTTCCGGGTCGCGCACGTCGCCGTGGACGACGACCCAGACCGTGACCTCTCCACGGGGGTCGTCCCGTACGCCCCAGTCGTCGGCGAGCGCCGTGATGATGTTCAGCCCGCGGCCGCCGTGTGCGGTGACCGAGGGGGTCGCCGGAGCCGGGCGGGTCGGGCCGCCGCCGTCCGTGACCTCCACGAGCAGCCGGCCGCCCGCGTCCACCTGCCACGCGGCGCGGACGTCGCCGTCCCCGGCCAGGGCGTCGCCCAGCGGCCGGCCGTGCTTGCAGGCATTGCTCAGCAGTTCGGAAAGGACCAGTACGGCGTCGTCGATGACCGATTCCGTCACACCGCCTCTGCGCAACTGATCACGCATGCGGTGTCTCGCTTCCCCCACGCCCGCAGGGCCATGGGGCACGGCCATGCTCGACGACGTGGGCACCTCCTGTGCCACCACCAACGCCACCCCCGAGACCTCCTTCGCCCCACGCCACGGTGTGGATGCCCCATCGCTCCGAGCCGGAAACCGGCCGATCCCCGTACGGTGACGCATTCGACACGGTCGGACACGCACCGAACGCGCCGGAGCACTCCCCGTAATCGTGTGGCTGGATCTGATCGGTGCGGCCGAGACCGGAGAATGGGGCAGCGGGGCCGCCGGGTCAAGAGCCGCGGACGAACCGACGTCCCGGGCGATCGGCGGATCGCGGTCGGCGGGTGGCGGTCTGGGCTGTCGGCGGGTCGCGGTCGGCGGGTGGTGGTCCGGGCGGTCGGCGGGTCGCGGTCCGGGCGGTGCACCGGTCTCGGTCCGGGCGTCGGGCCGGTCAGCGGCCCGGGTGGCTCAGGTGGTCCAGGACCGCGCGCGGCCGGTTGGTGATGATGGCGTCGACGCCCAGGCCTGCGCAGAGGTCCACGTCGGAGGTCTCGTTCACCGTCCACACGTGCACCTGGTGACCGGCCTGCTTCAGGCGCTCGATGTAGGCGGGGTGATTGCGGACGATGCGCATCGAGGGGCCCGCGATCCGGACACCCGCGGGCAGCCGCCCGTCGCGCAGCCGGGGCGAGACGAACTGCATCAGGTAGACCGTCGGCAGCGTCGGCGAGGCGGCGCGCACCCGGTGCAGCGACCGGGCCGAGAAGCTCATCACCCGCACCGGGGATTCCTCGGCCGAGGCCGGTGCGTCCAGTCCGAACCGCTTCAGGAGCAGCAGCAGTCGCTCCTCCACCTGTCCCGCCCAGCGGGTGGGGTGCTTGGTCTCGATGGCCAGTTCCACGCGCCGCCCCGCGTCGGCGACCAGTCGGAGCAGCCGCTCCAGAGTCAGTACGGAGGTCTCCTCCCGGTCCTCGGGCCGGTGCTCCCAGTCGGGCTGCTCGTCGCGCGTGCGCCAGAACTCCCGGGTCCGTCGGGCGCCGAAGTCCAGGGCGGCGAGATCGGCGAGCTCGAGCGCGGACACCGCGCCGCGACCGTTCGACGTACGGTTGACGCGCCAGTCGTGGACGCAGACGAGATGGCCGTCGGCGGTCAGGCGGACATCGCACTCGAGGGCGTCCGCCCCGTCCTCGATCGCCTTCCGGTACGCGGCCAGGGTGTGCTCGGGGGCCTCCTCGGAGGCTCCGCGGTGGGCGACGACCTGAATCCGGTGCTGTCGTGCGTGGGTCACCGCGTCATGGTGCCACCGCGGGCGGGTAGACGTGCCATCGGCGGAATCGGCAACGCGTCCGTTTAGTCTTGGATGACCTATGTAAAGAACGGTCGGGGACCCACAGCAACGGCTTATGGTGCCCTGACGGCCCGTGGGAAAAGCTGATGGCATACAAAAACACCGGCACATCCGCGTCGCGCCGGACCGTGGAGCAGCGCGTGAGCGCGGCTGAGCGCGACCAGGGTGAGCGACAACCAGCCGTGGAACGAGGAGAGAAGCTGTGAGCACCGAGAACGAGGGCACCGCGGTACCCCCGGCCCCGTCCGCACCTCCCGTGCCGGTGGATGCTCCCGCTGCCTCCGCCCAGCCGCAGCCTCCCGCCCCGCACACCTCCCACCCGGCCCCCGGGTCCCCCGAGGCCCCGGCGTCCGCCCCCGAGGCTCCGGCGGCTCCCCCCGCTCAGGCCCCGGCCCCGGTGACCCAGGCGCACCAGGCGCCGCAGGACCAGCCGGCCCCCCAGGGCGGCGAGGCCCCCCGGACGCCCACGGCTCCCGACGCCTCGTGGCCCCCGCCCCCGCCGCCGGGCACCCCGGCGCAGACCCCGGCGTACGGCGCGGGCGGCGGCGACGGCTTCGGTCACGGCGACGGCCCGGGCGAGGGGGCCGGTGGTGGAGCGGGCGGCTGGGGAGCCGCGTACCAGCAGCCCGCCCCGAAGCCCGGCCGCGGACGGGGCGGTCTGCTCGCCGGCGTCCTGATCGCCGCGCTGGTCGCCGGCGGCCTGGGCGGCGGCCTCGGCTACACCCTGGCCAGGAACAACGACGGGAACGGCTCCACCACGGTCTCCGCCTCCGACACCGGCGGCTCCGTCAAGCGCGACGCGGGCACCGTCGCCGGGGTGGCCGCCAAGGCGCTGCCCAGCACGGTCACCATCCAGGCCGAGGGAAGCAACGGCGAGGGCGGCACCGGCACCGGGTTCGTCTTCGACAAGGAAGGCCACATCGTCACCAACAACCACGTGGTGGCGGAGGCGGTCGACGGCGGCAAGCTCAGCGCGACCTTCCCCGACGGCAAGAAGTACGACGCCCAGGTGGTCGGCCACGCCCAGGGCTACGACGTCGCGGTCATCAAACTCGAGAACGCCCCTTCGGACCTGAACCCCCTCCCCCTCGGCGACTCCGACAAGGTCGCGGTGGGCGACTCGACGATCGCCATCGGCGCCCCGTTCGGCCTGTCCAACACGGTGACCACGGGCATCATCAGCGCCAAGAACCGCCCCGTGGCCTCCAGCGACGGCAGCGCCGACAGCAAGGCCTCGTACATGAGCGCCCTGCAGACCGACGCGTCGATCAACCCGGGCAACTCCGGCGGGCCGCTGCTGGACGCGCAGGGCAACGTCATCGGCATCAACTCCGCGATCCAGTCCACCGGCAACGGCGGCTTCGGCACCGGCCAGGCCGGCTCCATCGGCCTGGGCTTCGCGATCCCCATCAACCAGGCCGAGTTCGTCGCCCAGCAGCTGATCGAGAACGGCAAGCCGGTGTACGCGAAGATCGGCGCCTCCGTCTCCCTGGAGGAGACGACGAACGGTGCCAAGCTCACCGAGCAGGGTGTGGGCGGCTCCGACCCCGTCGAGAAGGGCGGCCCGGCCGACGACGCGGGCCTGAAGCCGGGTGACGTCATCACCAAGCTCGACGACCGGGTGATCGACAGCGGTCCGACCCTGATCGGCGAGATCTGGACCCACAAGCCCGGCGACGAGGTCACGGTCACCTACGAGCGCGGCGGCAAGCAGCACACCACCGAGGTCACCCTGGGCTCGAAGGTCGGCGACGACTGATCCACCCCGCTCCCCCGCACGACGCCGCCTCCTTCGCCACCGGCATCCGCCCGGTGGCGAAGTGCGTTGTACGGGCGGTCAGATGACGATGACCCGGCGCCCGCGCGCGTGACCGGCCTGGCTGTCGACGTGCGCCGCCGCGGCCTCGGCGAGTGAGTACGACTTCTCGACCGGGATGTGCAGCCTGCCCCGCGCGATCAGGTCGACGGCCTCGGCGAGCGCCGCCGACATGCTTCCGGCCACCCCGGAGAACCGCACACCGAACTCGGGCGCCCCGAGGTCGGCGATGCTTACGACGCTGTCGGTGTTCCCGGTCAGCTCGACGAGTTCGCGAACGACACCCGCCCCGGCCAGATCGAGAGCCGCGTCGACGGGACCGAGCCCTCGCACCCGCTCCACCCAGCCCTCGCCGTACGTCGTGGCGAGGGCGCCGAGTCCGCGCAGGTACTCCTGATTCGCGGTGCCGGCCGTACCGATCACCCTGATGCCGCGGTCACGGGCGATCTGCAGCACCGCCGACCCGACTCCTCCCGACGCGCCGCTGACCAGAAGCGTCTGTCCGGGGCGCACGCCGACCTCACGGACGACGCGCAGCGCGGTCTCCACCACGGAGGGATACCCGGCCGCCTCCTCGAACGACAGCCCCTCGGGCATCCGCGCCCAGGCCCCGAGCACGGCGAACTCGGCGTAGGTACTGGAACCCTCGCCGAACACCCGGTCGCCGATCTCCACCCCCACGACCCCCTCACCGACCTCGTCCACGACCCCGGCGGCGTCGATTCCGACCCCCGAGGGCAACTCGATCGGATGGGCTCCCAGAACCTGTCCCTCCCTGATCCTCCAGTCGACGGGATTCACGCCCGCCGCGCGCACGGCGACGCGTATCTGGCCGGGGCCCGGACGGGGCTCCTCGGCGTCGACGAGTTGCAGAACGTCCGGACCGCCGAACTCGGCGAAGCTCACTTTCTTCATGCCGCCGAACGTAGCACTAACGGATAGCTTTTCCTAACGGTTATTGTTTCGTACCTGCTAGCCTGCCGGGCATGACCGTGCAGCAGTCCGGCCGTCGTGAGCGCAAGAAGGCCGCGACCCGCCAGAAGATCGCCGACACCGCGCTGCGGCTCTTCCTGGAACGCGGGTACGACGCGGTGGGCATCCGTGAGGTGGCCGCCGAGGCCGACGTGGCCGTCACCACGCTCTTCTCCCACTTCGCCTCGAAGGAGGCGCTGGTCTTCGAGCAGGACGAGGACTTCGAGCACCGCCTCACGCGGGCGGTCACCGACCGGTCCCCGCACGAGCCGCTCATCCCCGCGCTCCGCCGCGAGGTCCTGGCCCTGGTGCGGCACTGCACCGCCGACGGTGCCGCCCCGGTCTGGCGCATGATCGAGGCGTCCCCCGCCCTGCGGAAGTACGACGAGGCGGTCCGCCTGCGTCACGCGGACGCCCTCGCGCGGGCCATCGCCGCCGACCCCGGCCTGACCCGGAGCGAGACGGCCGCCCGCACCCTCGCGCGGTTCGTGATCGACGCCTACTCGCTGTCCCGCGAGGCTCCCGATCCGGAAGCCGCCCTGGACGAGATCTTCCCGATGATCGAGGCCGCCTGGGAGGCCGCCCGCCCTCCCCGCCGCACGTGAGCCCCGCCCGCCGGACGCTGCCGGTAGGCTGTACCCGCTCCGCCCCCGGCGGGACGGTGCGAGGGTGGGTTGCCCGAGCGGCCTAAGGGAACGGTCTTGAAAACCGTCGTGGCGCAAGCCACCGTGGGTTCAAATCCCACACCCACCGCGCAGGTAAGCGGCCCCCGACCAGCAGGTTGGTCGGGGGCCGCTGCCGTGCGCTTTGCCCGTCAGTAACCGCGGTTCCCCGCTGATTCCCGATTGAACGGGCACGGGAAGGGCACGGTCAGCTGGTGCGGTTGTTGTTCTTGGCTGTTGTACCGACGACTGTGATCAGCAAGGACGCCAAAGCAACGGCGTCGGTGTAAGCAGCCGCGACCGCGCCCATCGATGGCCATGCGATCATGACGAGAACGATCACGATGATCAGTCTTGACCTTGTCTCGTGGTTTGACAGATCCCACGAGGTAAGGGACACACTCATCCTTGGGCCTCCAAGAGGTTCGGAACCCGCCCCTGCCGTGCACGCCTAGGAACCTGTTCGGCGGGGGTGGGTTTCTCTGTGTGGTGTGGGTCATAGTGACCTACATCCGGGGATAAACAAATTCGATCTCGCATTTTCGGGCGCCGATTGACCTGCTGCATCGAGGAGTCGTGGCAGGCGTCTCCTTGAGTTGGCAGAGCCGTGGTGCTGAGTCGAATGGGTCGCATACAGTCCCCAACTGCGTGACCAGGCTAGATAGCCTTCCCAAAACGCCGCAATATGGACATCCTTAGAACCCGTAACAAGATCTTGCTGCGGTGTCCTGGTTGTGAGGGACCGGGGATGATCCGGCCGTTCATGGCGTTTGAAGTCTCAGCCATGACCGTGGACGGCGACAGTGTGGGCATAGGGCAACCGCTGCCGGCGCTCTGACCGGAGCGGCAAGGTCTGGCCTTTCGACAGGGCGCCGGGTTTGCGCCGCACCCGCAGGGCTAAGCCCGACAGTTGGCAGCCGCGTCGAAGGTCCAGCCGAGGATCGTTCAACAACATTCAGCGTGCCGTAGGACAGGAGCGAACCTTTCGCGGCCCTGTGGCGTCGAAGGTTCGGCAGGCGGCGGTTACGGGAGTTGAGGGAGGTCGGTTCATGACGGGCAAGCAGACGGTCGGTTGGACGGCGCGCGGAAGGATGGCGGCTTCCACGAGTGTGCGGGCGGCGCTTGTGGCTGCGATCCTGATCATGTCCACGTCCTGCGCTGGGGCGGGCACCACGCAAAGTGGTGCAGACAGTTCCTGCGAGGCTCTGCTCGTGTATGGGAGCCACACCTATCTCGGCCACGGACTCCACCCTGATGACGAAGGCGAGAGCGTCGACGTCAGAGCGGGCAAACGGCTGGGCACGGGCACCACCCCTGGGTGCAACGACACCCCCGATGACGATGAGCAGGAACCGACTTCGGAGCCGGTAATCGTGTACGCGATTGCAGGCGTGGACCCTGTCGACGCCGTGACCGTGGACCATCCGGCCGGCGGCACCCTCTACATCGAGCAGACCTCGAAGAAGACCCTGCCAGAGCTAAGGAAACTGCTCAAAGCCGAGGAGCTGGACCCGACCACCGAGTGACGCGGGCCCGCAGGAAAGGCGTTCTCCTGCGAAGAGAGCTCGTGAAACGATCATGCGTTGGCCTTCTTCAGGCGTCTCCAGCAGATGAGGCTGCAGGCGAGGGAGGTGAAAGACGTCGTGGAGTTCGGTGCGGCGTTCCCAGCGAACGGCGAGACGTTTGAACTGGTGGAGGAGGGCGAAGGTCTGCTCGACGACGTAGCGGAGCTTGCCCAGGCCCTTGATGTTTGGGCTGCCCTTGCGGGAGATGACCGGCAGGATCCGGCGCTTGCGCAGTTCGCAGCGGTTGGGGTTGGAGTCGTAGCCCTTGTCTCCGAGGAGGGCCTCGGGGCGGCGGCGGGTTCGGCCCGGGCGGCTGGCGATGGGTGGGATGCCGTCGACCAGGGCGAGGGTCTGAGTGACGTCGTTGACATTGGCCGCGGTGGTGATGACCTTGAGCGGGGTGCCGCGTCCGTCGCAGATCAGGTGGTGTTTGCTGCCCGTCTTCCGCCGGTCGACCGGCGACGGACCGGTGTCGGCTCCCCCTTTTTGGCGCGGACGTGCGAACCGTCGACGCAGGCTCTGGACCAGTCCAGCTCGCCGGCCGCGTGCAGCCTGGCGAGCAGGACGTGGTGCAGTTGGTCGAAGAGTCCGGCCTGCTGCCATCGCTCGAGGCGCCGCCAGCAGGTCTGTACCGAGCCGAACCCCAGTTCCACGGGCAGTAGTTGCCAGGCGATGTCGTTGCGCAGTACGTAGAGGATGCCCTGCAGGCCCAGCCGGTCGGGCACCGGCCGTGGACCAGGCGCCTTCTCGGGCCAGGGCGGCAGGAGCGGCTCGATCAGCGCCCACGAGTCATCGTCCACTATCCACGGCCGGGTACTTACACCATCTCGAACGGCCGAATCGTCACACCGGTCACGACCGACCCGGACTGTTCAACAAGATCGTGTTACGAGCTCTAAGCGTGTCCCGATAAACGCTCCGGGAGTACGTACTCCCGCCGCCCCTGCACCGAACTAATCCGAACTCCAATTGCTGGACGGGGTGTTGACGCAGCGTCAGGGACTGCAAGACTGGCCGCATGGCTGAACTCAACGGCGAGCCCGTCACTCTGGACGAACTCGAAGCTCTCGCCCTCACGAACTACGGACACTTCACGTCCATCCGTATGGAGGACGGCACGATCCGCGGCCTGTCGCTCCACATGGACCGCTTGGTGCGAGACTGCCGACTCGTCTTCGGTGTCGAGCTGGACCGCGAGCGAACCCTGAAGTACATCCGCAAGGCGGTTGAGGGCGTTGAGGGCGTCGCAGGGCTCCGAGTCACAATCTATGACCCTGCGATCGACATGGGCCGTCCGAGCGGCGCCAAGGACCCTCATGTCCTGGTGAACTTGCGGCCGGCAGGCGCTATGCTGCCGCCTCCGCTCGCGGCCAAGTCCTTCACTTTCACCCGCGACAGCGCGGCCGTGAAGCACATCGGACTCCACTCGCAACTCCGGATTCGCCGGGAGGCTCAGCTTGCCGGCTTCGATGACGCGGTGTTCGTCGAACCGGACGGCCGTGTCTCAGAGGGCGGCACCTGGAATCTCGGATTCGTCGACCAGGACGGCACGGTCATTTGGCCGGACGCTCCCGTTCTACCCGGCACGACGATGCTTCTGCTCCAGAGCCTTGATGCTCCCAAGCAAGTCACGGCCCCGGTACAACTTGCCGACGTTCCGAACATGGCGGCAGCTTTTGCCACGAACACCACGATTGGTGTGCGCGCGCTGAGCGCTCTTGATGACGTTCAGTTCTCCCAGGACCACCCCGTGCTCGCCGCACTGCGTGAGGGGTACGCCGGAATTCCCGGCGACCGCCTGTAACGCGTGCTCACCGCCCTTGCCAGGGGCGCGTTCCACGACAGAGGTAGCCCATGCCACTCGTTACAAAATGGACCGGACGTGAAGTTGGGGCGCTGTGCGAAGCCGTACGCATGAGTCTCATGGAGTTCGCAGAAAAACTCGGCGTCTCCGACCGCATCGTCTCCCGATGGGAGGCAGACGGCGAGCAAGTCACACTGCGCATGGTCAATCAGGCGGCTCTTGACACCTTGCTCCCCAAGGCCGAGCTGGATGCTCAGGGGCGTTTCGTAGGCATTCTCGCGGCAGATGACATCCCCACCCAAGCCGTTATCGAGCGGAGTGAGGATCAGACGAGCAGCGGCGAATACGTGAAGCATCCGGGAGACGGGAAGCTAATGGCGTATATCCCGGGAGGAATCTTCCTGTCGGAGGAAGATGACGATCCGGTGTGGGTGGATGACTTCCACATCGACACCTTCCCGACCACCAACGCCGACTACGCGAGGTTCTGCGCAGCCACTCAGCACCCGGTACCCGAGCACTGGGAAAGGGTCGATGTCCCCGTGAGCTGTAGACCACCCCGTTGTGCACGTGACGTGGCGGGACGCGAATGCGTACGCGACATGGGCGGGGAAATCGCTGCCAACAGCCGAACAGTGGGAAAAGGCGGCGCGCGGCAGGTCGGGGCGCACGTTCCCGTGGGGGCGACCAGAAGACCGCGGCGAAGTTCAATGTCCGAGAGACCGGCGTAGAAGTCACGACGTCCGTTTCTCGGTACCACAGCGGCATGTCGCCGTACGGGGTCTACGACATGGTGGGCAATGTCTGGGAATGGCTTGCGACGCCGACGGCACCAGACCGGCACGAACTCCGCGGTAGTGCTTTCACAAGCCCGTTGTTCCGGGGGATGCCCGCCTTTCCTAACGACGTCGATGTCAATATGCAGGACGACGATATAGGATTTCGTTGCGTAGCCTCGCCAGAACACATTAGCTTTCGTGAGTAGACAGTGCCGAGGTCGACAATAGGGACTGGCGCATGAGGGCTTGGCGACGTATTTGAGGTCGAATTCTGAGGGGGTTCTTGAGGGGTTCATGTTTCGAGTAGCGATTTAACGATCGAAGTGCCGACGGTAAAAGATGCTGGTCACAATGTTTGGGGGGCAAGTGGAAAAGACTGTCCGGATGGTGTGTTTAGCAAATTCCAGGAAGAATGGCGGCCGCTGTGTGGCTGGCATGGAAGTCGTTTCGAAAAGTTGGATGCGACCCGTTAGTCGTCGACTAAATGAGGAAGTCTCGGCCATCGAGCGGCAGTACGTAGGCAAGGTTGAGCCTCAAGTGCTGGACGTCGTAAAGCTGCGCCTTACCGAAAGAAAGCCCAGCGACTTCCAGCGAGAAAACTGGTTGTTTGACCATACCGTGAGATGGGAAAAGGTGGGGCGGATTGGTTGGGAGGAACTCAACGGGCTGGAACAACAGCCTGAGAGTCTATGGATCGACGGGTACTCCACGTGGGGCGGTCTAAATAATAAGATTCCCGTTTCTCGGCAGGACGAGGTCTCGGGCTCGCTTGTACTTATACGAGTCGACGCCGTTGAAATAAAGGGAGACGGTTCGGGGTTATTCGCACATTTCGACTACATGGGACGCGATTACGCGATCAACCTGACCGACCCCGTGTATGAGGAAATTATGGAAGCAAAGGGATATCGGCGTCACAAGTTGGGCGAGTCCTTTATTACCGTGAGCCTGGGCAAGGAGTGGCATGGGTATCTATTTAAGTTCGTAGCTGCTATAATCGAGCGTTCCGAACTCGAATCGGGTGATAGGCAATGACTCCAAATGTAGTGATGACAATTGGTCACTCCACGCATCAATTGCCAGAATTCATGCGGCTTCTTCAGCAGAACGCGATCACGGCGGTGGCTGATGTGAGATCGATTCCCGCGAGCCGCTATGCACCGCAATTCAATCAGCGCTCGTTGGAAAGTGCTCTACGTGATAGGGGCCTGAAGTACGTCTTTCTCGGTGAAGAGCTCGGGGCCCGAACAAGGGACGCTAGCTGTTACGTTGATGGTCGAGTGCAATACCACCGCCTTGCTCAGACCCGAGAGTTTCGACTCGGTATCGACCGCTTGGAAAGAGGAGCGAAAACCGAGCGTATCGCCATCATGTGTACTGAGGGTGACCCATTGAGCTGCCACCGAACGGTTCTGGTTGCGAGAGTTCTTTCTTCCCGGAGGCTTGAGGTCCAACATATTCATGCGGACGGGCGGATTGAAACCCACGCTTCTGCTATGAAACGTCTTATGGCCAAATTTGGTCTAGAGCAGGATGAGCTGTTCCGTACATCGGACGAACGGCTGGCTGAGGCTCTCAGTCGCCAGGAGAGCGAAATTGCGTACGTCAGTGAAACGCCTCAGCTCGATAGAATGGCAGACGTGTGAAAATCTATACAATCGGCTTCACGAAGAAACCTGCAAAAAAGTTCTTTGACTTGCTTATTGGGACGGGGGCGACAACCCTCGTAGATATTCGCCTGAATAATGTGTCGCAACTTTCAGGTTTCGCCAAAAGGGACGATCTCGCCTACTTTCTGCGCGAGATCTGCGGCATGGCGTACGTCCATAAGCCCAATTTGGCGCCGACGCAACCCATGCTTGATGATTACAAAAAGAAGCGCTCAGGCTGGGATACGTATGAGGCTCGATTCTTAGAACTCATGGAGCAGCGGGATATCTCGCACGTAATTTCGCAGGAACTTCTCAGCAACTCCGTCCTGCTCTGTAGCGAAGACACCCCCCATCACTGTCACCGCCGTTTGGTGGCGGAGTACCTGGCACAGCGTTGGGAAGGCGTCACGGTCGAGCATCTCGTTTGACCATCTGTGAGTGACCTGAGCCTCTTGCCGGACGATGTGTGGGCCACAGGCCCAGCAGGGTAG
Organism: Streptomyces sp. CCM_MD2014; assembly: GCF_000772045.1. Lineage (GTDB taxonomy): Bacteria > Actinomycetota > Actinomycetes > Streptomycetales > Streptomycetaceae > Streptomyces > Streptomyces salinarius. The sequence continues at coordinate 4,491,421 of NZ_CP009754.1, forward strand.
GCCCGCAAGTGAGAAGCTGCTGGTCACAGGCGCGTAGGTTGCTGTACCGACGACGCTCTTGAAAACGTCGTGGCGCAAGTCACCGTGGGTCCAAATCCCACACCCACCGCGGTGATTGACGGCCCCTGACCAGTGTTGACGGTCGGGGGCCGCTGTCATGTGCGTCGTGTGGCGGATGCCGTGTGTGTGGGGGGCGGTCAGGTGTGGTGGCCCGTCATGCGGGCCGCCGAGGCGATGGTTGCGCGGGCCTCGCGGTCGGTCAGGCCCGTGGTGCGGGCGGCTTGCAGCAAGGGGGTCAGCAGGGCCGGGCCGATGCCGTTCTCGTAGGCGCGGCAGGCCGCCCAGAAGAGGCGGGTGTTGCGCTGGCCCTCCTGTGCGGCGAGGACGAACTGGACGAGGCCCCGGCCGCCCGTCACCGGCTCGCCCGAACCCGAGCCGCCGCCCCCGGTGCGCCGTACGGGAGGCGGCAGCAGCAGCCGGAGCAGTGCGGGCGGGCAGGGGGCCGGGGGAAGGTGGGACGTGCCGGGGGCGGTGGTGTAGGTGCCGTGGCGGGTGCGGGAGCCGGGGCCGACCAGGTAGCCGCCGGCTCCCCGGACGTCGATGCCGGGGGCGAGGCGGCCGGCCGAGTTGGGGACGACGTGGCCGGGCGGGCCGGTCAGCCACAGGTGGCGGCCTCCGCCGGGGGTCAGGACGACGACCGTGGGCGGGATCGTGAACAGGTGGCGCAGGGCCAGTTCGCGCAGGGCGGTCGAGGAGCCCGTCTCCGGCTCTCCGGGCCTCCTGTCCAGGTCGATGCCGATCAGGTGGTGCGGCGGCAGGCCGCAGGCGATGCCGTAACCCGTGGCCCAGGGGGCGGCGGCGAACAGGGCGCGGATGCGGGCCGGGTCGGTCGAGGCGTCGTGGACACCGTGGCCGAAGCGGCCGCACTCGCCGTGGCAGGTGACGGGCTCGGGGGCCGGGGCGTGACGGTGGGGGGAGCGCAGCGCGGGGAGCTTGGTCCGGGCCAGCGGGATGACCGCCAGTCCGCGTTCCGCGGCTGACAGGGCGTGTGCGAGGGCCAGCGTCGTGGCCTGCCGGTCGGTGGTGGCCATGGGTCTATGTTCGTACGTATGTTCGACAAAGGGAAGGGCGGCGGGCGCGACGCGCCGGGGAGGGCGGGGCGGGGAGGAAAAGTGGCGGAACGCTTCACCTCTTGTGGGGCTTGGGGTGGGGTTGTCCGTGCTGTGGGCGGGTGATGCGAAAGGGAAGCAAAGGGGTTTATCGACTTGTCCTCACGCTTGAGGGCGAATCGATGCTTCCGGGGTGGTTCGCCGGGGTCCGCTGGGCAATTCTGATCACGCGACGTCGTGCACAGCGTCGAGGCGGTCGGCCAACTGCCTTGGCACAAGTCCCGGTTCACGTACTTCTCGCGTTGTCGGCTGAAGCCGGTGCGCACTTGTTCTGGAGGAACAACATGGCAAGCATCCGTACCGCCCGTGTCGTCGCCGCCGTCGTCGCCCTCCCGCTCGCCGCCGCTCTCTTCGGCGGGGTGGCGACGGCGGACAACGGCGCCTTCGCGGACGACGGATCCAGCGCGACCGCCGCCAGCGCCAACGCCGGCATCCTCGGCAGCGGCGTCGGCGACGACAACAACGGCAACTCGTCCACCACGCAGCAGCAGGCGGTCGGCTCGGGGGCGTCGAACCAGAGCAACACCGCGCAGGTCGACGGCTCCGCGTTCACGGCGATCAATCAGGGCAACGAGAACGTGGCCGTCAGCTTCTCCCCGCTGTGGTGGTGAGCTGAGGGCCCGGCGCGGGTGCGCTGCCGCGCCGGCCCCTCGGTTCCTTGTGCGGGTGTGCTTCATGGGGTCGCAGTGCGCCGGGGCGGCGGTACTTCGGTACCGTCGCCCCGGCGTTTCCGCCTGTCCCCGGGCAACCCCTTCCTCCGTCGCCCGGGCGAACCCTTCGCCCGTCCCCCGGCCAACCCCCAGGGGGCAACCCGCAGTACCCCTGCTCCCCCGCTCCACCTACAGGAGGTGGGGCCAACACCACCCCTACAACCTGAGGGGGACTCTCCTTCGGGACCTGCGGCCGATCCGCCGGGTACCCCCTCGCTCATAGCGTTGAGCCATGACCGCACCCGTCTGCACCAGCGCTTCGAGCGCCGCCACCGCCACGGCGCCGGCCGCGGCGCCGCCCCCGGCCCCGGTCGTGGCCACCGGCCCGGCCCTGGCCACGGCCACAGCAAGGACGCAGACCTTCCCGTACCCGTCGTTCTCGTCGTACGTGAAGGCCCGCCGGCCGGTGCTGCTGCGTACCGCCCGCTCGCTCACCGCGAACCCGAGTGACGCGGAGGACCTGCTCCAGACCGCGCTCACCAAGACGTACGTGGCCTGGGAGCGCATCGAGGACCATCGCGCCCTGGACGGCTATGTGCGCCGGGCGCTGCTGAACACGCGGACCTCGCAGTGGCGCAAGCGCAAGGTCGACGAGTTCGCCTGCGACGAGCTGCCCGAGCCGGAGCCCGTGCCCGGCGGCGACGACCCGGCGGAGCGGCAGGCCCTGCACGACGCGATGTGGCGGGCGATCATGAAGCTGCCCGCACGGCAGCGTGCCATGGTCGTCCTCAGGTACTACGAGGACCTGAGCGAGGCCCGGACGGCAGAAGTGCTGGGCGTTTCCGTGGGCACCGTGAAGTCGGCGGTCTCCCGGGCCCTCGGCAAGCTCCGCGAGGACCCTGAGCTGGGGTTTGTCCGGTCCTGAGCCGGGCCGTACACACCCTCGGCGGGATCGCGGGTCCGTTCACGCCCACTGATCGATCGCCCGGGACTAGTGACATACCACGCGGTATGTGCGCAGAATCAGCGCATCCCTTACCGCCGCGTAGGCAATGTCGCCCCGGGAGGACACCGTGCTGAGCACGATGCAGGACGTACCGCTGCTGATTTCGAGGATCCTGACCCACGGGTCGGCCATCCACGGCAGCTCGCAGGTGACCACCTGGACCGGTGAGGACGAGCCGCACCGCCGCTCCTTCGCCGAGATCGGCGCCCGCGCCGCCCAGCTGGCACACGCCCTGCGCGAGGACCTCGCCGTCGACGGCGACGAACGCGTCGCCACCCTCATGTGGAACAACGCCGAGCACGTCGAGGCCTACTTCGCGATCCCCTCCATGGGCGCGATCCTCCACACCCTCAATCTCCGCCTCCCGCCCGAGCAGCTGGCCTGGATCGTCAACCACGCCGCCGACCGGGTCGTGATCGCCAACGGTTCGCTGCTGCCGCTGCTCGCCCCGCTGCTGCCGCACCTGAAGACCGTCGAGCACGTCGTCGTCACCGGGCCGGGCGACCGCTCGCTGCTGGACGGGGCCGCCGTCCAGGTGCACGAGTACGAGGACCTGATCGCGGGGAAGCCCACCGCGTACGACTGGCCCGAGCTGGACGAGCGGGCCGCGGCCGCCATGTGCTACACCTCCGGCACCACCGGCGACCCCAAGGGCGTGGTCTACAGCCACCGCTCCATCTACCTGCACTCCATGCAGGTCAACATGGCCCAGTCGATGGGCCTGACCGACCAGGACACCACGCTGGTCGTGGTCCCGCAGTTCCACGTCAACGCCTGGGGGCTGCCGCACGCCACCTTCATGACCGGCGTGAACATGCTGATGCCGGACCGCTTCCTGCAGCCCGCGCCCCTCGCCGCGATGATCGAGGGCGAGCGCCCCACGCACGCCGCCGCCGTCCCCACCATCTGGCAGGGCCTGCTCGCCGAGCTGACGGCCAAGCCCCGCGACGTCTCCTCCCTCACCCAGGTCACCATCGGCGGCTCGGCCTGTCCCCCCTCCCTGATGGAGGCGTTCGACGCGCTCGGCATGCGGGTCTGCCACGCCTGGGGCATGACGGAGACCTCGCCGCTCGGCACCATCGCCCGGCCGCCCGCCCACGTGGTCGGGACGCCGGAGGAGTTCGCCTACCGCCTCACCCAGGGCCGCTTCCCGGCCGGCGTCGAGGCCCGCCTCACCGGCCCCGGCGGCGAGCGCCTGCCCTGGGACGGCGAGTCCGCGGGTGAGCTGGAGGTGCGCGGCAACTGGATCGCGGGTGCCTACTACAACGGCCCCGGCGCGGAGCCGCTGCGTCCCGACGACAAGTTCAGCGAGGACGGCTGGCTGAAGACGGGTGACGTCGGCACCATCTCGCCGGACGGCTTCCTCACCCTGACCGACCGGGCCAAGGACGTCATCAAGTCCGGCGGCGAATGGATCTCCTCGGTGGAGCTGGAGAACGCGCTGATGGCCCACCCGGACGTCGCCGAGGCCGCCGTGGTCGCCGTGCCCGACGACAAGTGGGGCGAGCGCCCGTTGGCCACCGTCGTCCTCAAGGAGGGCGCCACCGCCGACTTCGCCGCCCTGCGCACCTTCCTCGCCGAGGACGGCAAGATCGCCAAGTGGCAGCTCCCGGAACGCTGGACCGTCATCGAGACGGTGCCGAAGACGAGCGTCGGCAAGTTCGACAAGAAGGTGCTGCGCAGGCAGTACGCCGACGGCGGACTCGACGTCACCCGCCTCTGACCGGCACGGGTACGGGGATGCCGGTCGGCGGGGCCCCACGGCCTCCCGCCCGGCACCCCCGCCGCCTCCTCCGCCCTCACCGCGCGGTGCGTGCAGTCCGCGCAGTACGAGGAGTGCGCGCAGTCCGCGCCGGGCGTACGACCGTGGCCGTCCACCCCAGCACCAGCCACGCCCCCGCCACCGCGCACACGCCGCCCCAGCCCCAGTGCCCGAACGCGGGCCCGGTGAGGGCCGAGGCCAGCGCGCCGCCCGCGAAGCCGGCGACGACGTAGGCCGTGTTGGCGGTGGCCGGGGCCGAGGTGGTGGTCAGGGCGAGGGTCTGGTTGGCGACGTGGGAGGCGACCAGGGCGGCGTGCACCAGGACCGCGGCCGCGCACAGCGCCGCCATCACCTGCCCGCCCAGCCAGAACAGCGGCACCGACAGGGCGGCCAGCGCGTACGCGGACCGTACGACCTTGGCGGCGCCGAACCGGTCGACCAAACCACCGGCGAGCGGCGCCACGACGCTCGCCGCCAGCCCGAACAGGCCGAACAGACCGGCCGCGGCGGTGGTCATGCCGTACCCCCCGTCCCCCGTGAGGAGCAGGGCGAGCGAGGTCCACAGGGCGCTCCAGGCGCCGTACATCCCCGCCTGCCGCACGCACGCCCGCCACAGATCGGGCGAGCGGCGGACCACGCCCGGTATCGCGACGAGCCCCGCGAACAGCGGCCCCCGCCGCTGCCGCCGCTCCACCGGCAGGATGTACGCCGTCGCCAGCCCCAGTACGGCGGTCAGGACGGCGGCGCCCACGAACACCGCACGCCAGCCGAAGGCCTGCCCGGCGAGACCGCCGAGCACCCGGGCCGCGACGACGCCGGTGAACAGGCCCGCGATGACGGCGGCGACGTGCCGGGCCCGGCGTGCGGCGGGGGCGCGCTCGGCGACCAGCGGGACGAGCAGCTGCGGTACGACGGTCGCGGCCGAGGCGACCAGGACCGCGGCCGCGAGCGCGCCGGTGCCGGCCGACGCGGCGGCGGCGAGCAGGGCCGCCGTGGCGACCAGCGAGAGGACGGCGACCAGACGGCGCCGGTTCACGCTGTCCCCGAGCGGGGCGAAGAAGAGCAGGCCGGCCGCGTACCCGAGCTGCGCGACCGAGGCGAGCCAGGCGACCCCCGACGGGGTGGAGCCCATGTCGTGGGCGATGAGGGGGAGCAGCGGCGCCGCGAGATAGATGTTGGCGGCCGTGACGGCGGTGCACAGGGCGATCAGGGGGAGGAAGAGCCGGGCGACGGCACCGGACGGGCCGGTTCCGGGCGGGCCGGCGGCCCCGGGGGTGTGCGCGGGGCCGGTCCGTCCGGGACCGGTCTGCGGCGACGTGACGGAAGAGGGGGGCGATGACGGCATGAGCGGACCGACTCCTTCGAGCGCGCACCGGATAGCAACTAACTGGTTGGTTGGAGGCAACCCCGGGAGTCTGTCCCGCATTCCCGAACCCTGTCAACCAAATGGTTGGTTACCGTCCGCGCCCTCGCTACCCTGGCCCCATGGCAGCAAGGGACCCCGAGGCCACCAAGGCCCGGATCTTCGAGGCGGCGGTGGCGGAGTTCGCCCGCCACGGCATCGCCGGCGCGCGCATCGACCGCATCGCGGCCGAGGCCAGGGCCAACAAGCAGCTGATCTACGCCTACTACGGCAACAAGGGCGAGCTGTTCGCGTCCGTTCTCGAGAAGAAGATGCTCGACCTCGCGATCTCCGTCCCCGTCGACCCGGACGACATCGAGGGCTGGATCGACCGCCTGCTGGACTACCACGCCGCCCACCCCGAGCTGCTGCGGCTGCTCTTCTGGGAGGGCATGGAGTACGGCACCGCCGAGCTGCCCCACGAGAGCGAACGCCAGGCGCACTACGCCCGCAAGGTCGCCGCCCTGCGGGACGGTCAGGAGCGCGGCGTGATCACCGGCGTCATCCCGGCGCCCGACCTGCTGTTCCTGCTGGTCGCGATGGCCAACTGGGCGGTCGTCGTGCCCCAGATGAAGCGCATCCTCGTCGGCGGCGAGGACGGCGACGGCGACCGGCTGCGCGACTCGATCAAGAAGGCGGCCCGCCGGATCGTCGAACGCTAGGAGCCGCCGGTCCTCAGTTGGTCCCGATCCGCGCGAGCAGCTCGACGATCCGGGACTGCACCTCGCCGCTGGTGGAACGCTCCGCCAGGAACAGCACCGTCTCGCCCGAGGCGAGGCGCGGCAGGTCGTCCTGGTCGACGGCGGCGGTGTAGACGACCAGCGGGGTGCGGTTGAGCTGCCCGTTGGCGCGCAGCCAGTCGATGATCCCGGCGGACCCCTCCTGGCGCCGCTGCACCCGCAGCAGGTCCATCACGACCAGGTTCGGCCGGAACTGCCCCGCCAGCGTCACCGCGTCGGCGTCGCTCGCCGCCCGCGCCACCTGCATCCCGCGCCGCTCCAGCGTCGCGGTCAGCGCCAGCGCGATCTCCGCGTGCTCCTCGATCAGCAGCACGCGCGGCGGGTGCTGCTCGCTGTCCCGGGGCGCGAGCGCCTTCAGCAGCACGGCGGGATCCGCGCCGTAGGCCGCGTCCCGCGAGGCCTGGCCGAGACCGGCCGTGACCAGCACCGGCACCTCGGCCGCCACCGCCGCCTGCCGCAGCGACTGGAGCGCCGTACGCGTGATGGGCCCGGTCAGCGGGTCCACGAACAGCGCGGCCGGGAACGCCGCGATCTGCGCGTCGACCTCCTCGCGCGAGTTCACGATCACCGGCCGGTAGCCGCGGTCGCTGAGCGCCTGCTGCGTGGAGACGTCCGGCGCGGGCCACACCAGCAGCCGGCGCGGGTTGTCCAGCGGCTCCGGCGGCAGCTCGTCGTCCATCGGCTGCGGACGCGGCGGGTCGGCCACCTCGACGGCCCCGCCGGGCCCGTCCAGCGGCTCGGGCCCCTCGGCGGCGTCCCGGTCCGGTGCCCCTATGGCGTACGACCGTCCCGCGCCCTCGGTGACCGGCGCCAGCCGTCCCTGACCGCCGGCCGGGGACGGCTGCTCCTGGGGCTGCGGCGGGGACTGCTTCTTCGGCTGCGCGGTGGGCTGCGGCGGGGTGGGGGGCTGCGCGCCGGGCGGCTGCTCCGCGGCCGGGTGGGGGCGGGCCGACTGCGCCGCGGCGGTGGCGGCCGGGTCGGGCGGCGTGCCCAGCTTGCGGCGCCGCCCGCCGCCGGTCGGCTGGTGCGGGGCGGGCGTGGCCGACGGCTGCTGCACCTGGACCGCCTGCCGGTTGAACGGCACGCCCTGGCCCAGGGTGCGCACGCTGATCGCCCGCCCCTGCGTCGAGTTCGGGTCGACGGGAGCGGACGCCTCGGCGGGCAGCGGCTGGGCCGCGCGCGGGGCGGGCGCGTTCTCCGGCGGCAGCGGCGTGCCCCGGCTCGGCGTGGTGGCGGGCACGCTCCGGGGAGCCGCCGGGGCCGCCGTGGCGGCGGGCGCGGCGGGCGCGGCAGGCGTGGCCGGAGTCGCGGGGCCGGCGGCCGCGCCGGGCGGTACCGGCGGTACGGGCGTGCCGGCGCCCTGGGTGTCTCCGGCCGCCGGCCAGGGCTGCGGCTGTGGCACCGGGGCCGGGGCCGGCCGACCGGGGGCAGCCGGCGCCGCGGCGCCGGGGTGCAGGGTGTCGGGCTGCGGGGCGTCGGCACCGGCCTCGGCGGGCCGGGGCACCTGTGCCCCGGCGGGCGGGGGCACAGGTGCCCCGGCCGGAGACGGCACCGGGGCTCCCGGCACCGGGGCTCCGTGCACCGGCGTCGGCGCCCCCTGCACCGGGACGCCCTGCGCGGGGGCGTGCTGAGCCGGGACCGGCGCCGGTTCTCCGGCCGGCCTGGGGGTGCCGGCCCGGCGGCGGCGTCCCGTGGGCGCCTCGGCGGGGTGCGGCTGCGGCGGCGTGTGGTCGTCGGCCCGGTCGTGCGGTACGGCGTCGTGACGGCCGTCGTCGGGCAAGGCGTCACCGGGAGCGGCGGGCCCGGGCACGGGAAGGGGGCCGGCCGGCGCCTGCCCCGGAACGCGGGCCGGGCCCTGGGGCTCGGCCGCCTCCGCCGTACCGTCGGACGGACGGTCCGCGTCGGCGGGCGGCAGGGCGAACACCTGCCGCGGGGCGGCCTCCTGCGCCGCGGCACGTTCGTTCGCGGAGGCGAGGGCACGCCGCCGGCGTCCCGTCGGCCGGTCCGTGTGCGCCAGGTCTGCCGGGGCGGGGTTCGCGGGATCGGACTCCCCGGCCTGCGCGGGCAGGGCCGGGGGCAGCGCGTGCTGCTCCCCGCCGTCCTGCCCGGCCCGTCGGCCGGCGGCGGGCGCGGGCACCCCCTGCGGCGGCACGGTCCCGCCCAGCCCGGTGTTGGACGCCGCGGACCCCGCGCCGTGCTCACCGGCCATGACGACGGCCCCCTCGGACACCCCGGCGGGCGCTCCCTGCGGTGCCACGGCGACCTCGGCACCCGGAGCCTCCGCGGGCCGCCCGCGCCGACGTCCGGTACCACCGGCCCCGGCTCCCTGACCGGGCCCCGCCTGCGCCGGCACGGGAAGCGGCGCCGAAGCGGCGTCCTGTTCCGGCACCTGCGCCTGTCCCGGAGCCTGGGGCCCGCTCTCGGCCTGCGCCGCGCGCCGCCTGCGCCGCCCGGTCGGAGCGGCCTTCTCCGCCTCGGGCCCGACGCCGCCCTCGCCCGGCGCCCCCGCGATTTCACTCTCCAGGAACGCGTCGACCGACGCCCGGCGCGCACGCCGCCGCCCGCCCCCGGGAGCCGGCTCCCGCAGGGCCACGGCGTTCTCCGCGCCCGCGCCGACGCCACCCTCGGCAGGCGCGACGGAGGCCGCTTCGGCCACCCCGGAGCCCGGGGCGGCGACGACCGCCCCGGCCCCGCCCCCGATCGGCACCTCCAGCACGAACGCGCTGCCGCTCATGCCCGGCACCTCGTGCGTCTGCAGCACGCCACCGTGCGCCCGCACGATCCCGCGCACGATCGGCTCGTGCACCGGGTCCCCGCCGGCGTACGGCCCGCGCACCTCGATGCGCACGACCTCGCCGCGCTGCGCCGCCGCGACCACGACGGTGTTGTCCAGGTACCCGCCCGTCGCCGACACGGGCGAGTTGCCGGTGGCGTCGACACCGGCGACGTCCGCGACGAGATGGGCGAGCGCGGTGGCCAGGAGCCGGGGATCCACCTCGGCCTCGATCGGCGGCGCGTGCACGGCGAACTGCACCCGCCCCGGACCGATCAGCTCCACGGCCCCGTCGACACCCGCGGCGACGACGGCGTCCAGCATCACCTTCGTACGGGCCACCTGCTCGTTGCCGACGTCGAGGCGCTGGTAGCCGAGGACGTTGTCGATGAGGGTGGTGATGCGCGAGTAGCCCGCCGACAGGTGGTGCAGCACCTGGTTGGCCTCGGGCCACAACTGACCGGCGTCGTCGGAGGCCAGCGCGGCCAGCTCCCGGCGCAGCTCGTCCAGCGGTCCGCGCAGCGAGTCGCCGAGGAGGGTGAGCAGCTGCTCGTGCCGCCCGGCGAGCGCCTCGTACCGGTCCTTCTCGCGCTCACCGAGGGCGGCGTAGCGGTCGGCGTCCGCGGCGAGCTCCTCCGCGTGCTTCTCCCGCAGCTCCTCCAGCTCGGCGACGTGCTGCTGGCGCAGCGCGGTGAGTTCGGAGGCGTGCTCCTCGGCGAGCCGTTCCAACTCCTCGGCGTGCCGCTGCTCCGCCTCCTCGTGCTCCTTGACGAGGGCGTCGTACGGGCGCCGGTCGGTGAAGGTCATCACGGCGCCGACGAGCTGGTCGCCGTCGCGCACGGGGGCGGTCGTCAGGTCGACCGGCAGCTGGTCCCCGCTCTTGGCGAACAGCACCTGCCCGCGCACCCGGTGCTTGCGTCCGGAACGCAGGGTGTCGGCGAGCGGCGACTCGTCGTACGGGAACGGGGAGCCGTCGGCGCGGGAGTGCAGGACGAGGGTGTGCAGCTCGCGGCCGCCCAGTTCACCGGCGCGGTAGCCCAGGATCTGGGCGGCGGCCGGGTTGACGAGGACGATCCGCCCGTCGGTGTCGGTGCCCACGACGCCCTCGGAGGCGGCCCGCAGGATCATCTCGGTCTGCCGCTGCGAACGGGCCAGCTCGGCCTCGGTGTCGACGGTGCCGGAGAGGTCGCGGACGACCAGCATCAGCAGCTCGTCGCCGGTGTAGCCGTAGGTGTCGTAGGCCTGCTGGCCGGTCTCCAGGTTGGCGCTGGTGACCTCGACGGGGAACTCGCTGCCGTCGGTGCGCCGGGCGACCATCCGGGTCGGCTTGGTGCGCGCCCGCGGGTCGATGTGGTCCGGTCGCCGCATGGAGCCCGGGATCAGCCGCGAGTCGAACTGCGGCAGCAGATCCAGCAGACCCCGGCCGACCAGCGCGGTGCCCGGCGTCTCGAACGCCTCCAGCGCGATGGTGTTCGCGTTGACCACGGTGCCGTTGGCGTTGACCAGGACCAACGCGTCCGGCAGCGCGTCCAGTATGGCTGCGAGGCGAGCAGCGCCTCGGGATGGCCTGCTGCTCACGAGACGCTTCCTCCCTGTTACCGCACTTGCCGACCGCCTGGGCCATCTTGCCAATCGGCCCGCGGCGTGTCACCCGAGGGAGTCTAAGGGCTGGGGCCCGGCGGGCGGGGAGGGATGGGACGTAGGTCGCACGAGGAAGTGACGTAGAACGTGTGACCGGTGACCGTCGGGCCGATGAGGCGTCGTCGTCCCTGCTAGGACCGGGCCGGGCCCCCGAGGCCGGGCAGCAGCGGCACCATGCGGTCCCAGCGGGCGATCTCGCAGCCGTCGCGGCGGTCGTACGTCGCGTCGACGGGGCGGCCGGCCCAGACGCCGGTGACGTGCGCGGTGGCCGGGCCGCCGTACTGCATGGTGCAGACGCTGCCCTCGGGCACCGGTGCGAAGGTGTCCCGGCCCCACCGGGTGTCGCCCTCGACGGCGGCGCAGGCGCCCTCCGGGTCGGGGTGGTCACCGCCGGCGGGGTGGCAGGACAGTTCGTACGTGCCGTCGAAGCCCGGGCCGGCGTCGCGGACGGTGATCGTCAGGTGGCCGCCGCCGGGAGCGCCGGGACCGGCGGCAGTGGCCGCGGCCGGGTGCGCGGCGCAGACGGAGGCGAGGGCGGCGGCGGACAGGGCGGCGGCGCCGAGAAGGCGCGCGGCGGGGGTGCGGGAGACCTGGAACATGACCTGACCAACGCGCCGGCGGCCGCGACGTTGCGCGTGCGGCCGCGGAGTACGCCGTGCGGACGCGCGACGTCCGGCGACCACGCGGTAAGGGCTTTGCCCTGCGGCCTGCCCGCCTAGTACCGTAGGGGCCGATTGGTGACAGCGCGCTCAACTGTGTCATCATCGGCACGCGCCACTCGCGCTCGCACGCGAGAGTGGTGATGTTGTCTGGAGGCGTCGCCTAGTCCGGTCTATGGCGCCGCACTGCTAATGCGGTTTGGGGCTTACACCCCATCGAGGGTTCAAATCCCTCCGCCTCCGCACGATCACCGAAGCCCCGGCCCGCACGGCCGGGGCTTCCGTGTTGTCCGGCGGGCTTCAGTCGGGCGTTTGCGCAGGTCACAAGGGGTGTGGCCAATGGATTTCACATGACGGCGGCAGTCATGTAATGTTCTTCCTGTCGCCGCGAGCGGGCCGGAAGGGCCGGGAGCGGCGGTAAAACTGAAAAAGACAAGCACTCGTAGCTTAACGGATAGAGCATCTGACTACGGATCAGAAGGTTGCAGGTTCGAATCCTGCCGAGTGCACAGTGAATCGGAAGCCCCGTGGAGATCTCCACGGGGCTTCTGTTCTGCCCGTACCTATGCTTTTGCCTTCTCCCCGGACGTGAAGGCGGGGACGAGTTCCCGCAGGGGCGGGCCGCCGCGCAGGCACCACAGGGCGATGACCGGGTCGCAGATCGCGCAGCCGAGGGACGAGTCGTGGGCGAAGGGGAGGATCGGGTTGCCCTTCAGGTGGTGCACGACGTCCCACGCGGTGTGCAGCAGCCAGCCGATGCCGATGTACGTCCAGGACGTGAGGCCCCGGTAGGCGACGTACAGCATGAGCGCGCCGAAGGGGAGCTCCCAGGCGCCGAGGCCGCCGCCCGAGAAGTAGACGCCTCCGGCCCCGGCGATCCCGAGGGCGTTCAGGGGGCGGCGGTGCGGGTCCGGGACGAGGGACAGCAGCAGGACGACGAGGAGGCCGATGCCGATCGGCATGACGTAGGGGAGGAGGCCGGCGAGGTTCATGCGGGCACGCTATGCAGGACACGGGGGGTGTCCCAGTGGCGTGAGTGACAGGTTCCGACGGATTGTCGCCGAGGGTCTCGACGGTCATGTGCCCCTGGAGTCGGGCGACACGGCCGGTGCGGCGGGCGACCGGACGTGAGTACGGTCCGCAACTGTGTCTAGGGTGTGCGCATGTTGAGAGGATCAGTCTTCATATCCGACCGGACGATATCCGACCGGCCGAGCCTCGACGGAGGCCGACGGTGAACAAGCCGCTGAGGGCCGTGGCCATCTTCTGCGGGCTCCTGGTGCTCGGCCTGCTGATCCGTGCGAACTGGCTGCAGTACGTCCGGGCCCCGGAACTGGCCTCCGACACCAAGAACCGGCGGGTGCAGATCGAGCAGTTCGCCACGCCGCGCGGTGACATCGTCGTCGGCGGACGGGCCGTCACCGGCTCCAAGGAGACCGAGAGCACCGACCTCAAGTACAAGCGCACCTACGTCGACGGGCCGATGTACGCGCCGGTCACCGGGTACGCCTCGCAGGCCCAGGGCATGACGCTGCTGGAGAAGACCTATGACTCCATCCTCACCGGGAAGGACGACCGGCTGGCCTTCCAGCGGTTCGCCGACGTGGTCAGCGGCGAGGGGCGGCGGCCCGGCTCGGTGGTCACCACCATCGACCCGAAGGCGCAGAAGGCGGCCTGGGACGGTCTGACCGACCTGAAGGGCGCCCGGGGGGCCGTGGTCGCGCTCGACCCGCAGACGGGGAAGGTGCTGGCGCTGGTCTCGGCGCCCTCCTACGACCCGTCGGTGTTCGCGGGCAGCACCTTCAAGGAGTCCGACCGCTTCGTGGCTCTCGACAAGCAGAAGAACAAGCCGCTGGCCAACCGCGCGCTGCGGGAGACCTACCCGCCGGGCTCCACCTTCAAGATCCTCACCGCGGCCGCCGCGCTGGAGCACGACATCGTCACCGACGTCGACGCCCGCACGGACGCCGTCTCCCCGTACCCGCTGCCGCAGTCCACCAACAAGATCGGCAGCGAGGCCGGCGACGCGGTCTGCAACAAGGCCTCGATGAAGACCGCCATGCAGTACTCCTGCAACAACGTCTTCCTCGACGCCGCCTCCAAGCTGGGGCAGGACAAGATGCGCGAGACGGCCGAGAAGTTCGGCTTCAACGAGGACGTCTACTCCGACGACTTCGGCGACCTGCTCGCCACCAAGAGCCTCTACCCCGAGAATCTCGACAAGCCCGGCACCGCCCTCACCGGCATGGGCCAGGGCAGCCTGACCAGTACGCCGATGCAGATGGCCATGGTCACCGCGGGGATCGCCAACGACGGCAAGGTGATGCAGCCCTACATCGTCGACGAGGTCAAGGGCCCGGACCTGGACACCCTGGAGAAGACCGAGCCCGCGACGATGAGCGAGGCCGTCTCCGCCGAGACCGCGCAGAAGGTCCAGGAGATGATGGAGTTCACCGCCAAGGAGGGCAGCGCCCGCCGCGCCCAGATCGAGGGCATCACGGTCGGCGGCAAGACCGGTACCGCGCAGCGCGGTGTCGACGTCAACGAGAAGGTGCCGTACGGCTGGTTCGTGTCCTACGGCAAGAAGGACGACGGGTCCTCCGTCGCCGTGGCCGTGTTCATCGACCCGACCGACATGGACATCTCCCGCGAGGACATCTCCGGCGGCGGGCTCGGCGCGCCCATCGCCAAGCGCGTGATGGAGGCCGTCCTCAAGCAGTGACGCCGGGGACGCCGGTGCGGACGGCGGCGGGTCGGGTTCTCGTCGCGTCGTAGGCCTCGCGGGCCCGCTCGACCGCCGTCAGCCGCCGTTCCGTCCAGCGCGCGAGGTCCCGGACCTGTTCGGCGGCCTCGCGGCCGAGGCCGGTGAGGGAGTAGTCCACGCGGGGCGGGATCACCGGCTTGGCGTCCCGGTGGACCAGGCCGTCGCGCTCCAGGGTCCGCAGGGTCTGGGCCAGCATCTTCTCGCTGACCTGCCCGATCTCCCGGCGCAGTTCGCTGAAGCGGTGCGGACGGTCCAGCAGGGCGATCAGGGCCAGGGTGCCCCAGCGGCTGGTGACGTGCTCCATGAGCAGGCGCTCGGGGCACATCGGTTCACTTTCGGCCATGACCGTACGGTACGTCCGGGCGGGCGCTCACCACGAGTGAGTGTCCGCCCGGACGTCGTCCCGGGCCCGGTGTCGTTGTCAGTGGTGCCCTCTACTGTCGGTGGGGATGGCACAGGCATGGAAGTGCGCGGGGCTGCGGTGGGCGGCGGACGGCCCCGTGCTGTCGTGGGTCGGGGGCCGGCGCAGCGCGCTGGTCCGGGGGAAGCGGGTGGCCTTCGCGGTCACCGAGGGGGGTGTGCGGATTTGTGTGGGGGCGCGGGGGCACGCGTGTCCGGTGCGGGCGGACGTGCCGGGGCGGAGCACGGGGGCGCGGTGCGAGGAGTGCGCGCGCCTCGACCGGGCCCACTCCGTGGCCGCCGACACCGTCGCGGACGATCCGCGGCCGTACCGCGTCTATCTGGCGTGGTTCGGGCCGGGCCTGGTCAAGGTGGGGATCACCGCGTACGAACGGGGATCGGCCCGGCTCCTCGAGCAGGGGGCCGTGTGCTTCTGCTGGCTGGGCTGCGGGCCGCTGATGGCCGCGCGCCGGACCGAGGAGCTGCTGCGGGCCGCGCTGGGCGTGCCGGACCGCATCCCCTACGTCCACAAGCGCGCCGTGCGGGCCGCGTTGCCCGCCTCGGAGGCGGACCGGGCGGCCGAGATCGCCGGGTTGCACGCGAGGGCGGTCGCGCTGGGCGGCTGGCCGGAGGCGCTGACGCCGGAGCCGTTCCGGGCCGTGGACCACGCGCGGATCTTCGGGATCGACGGGGCGGAGCGCGGGCCGGCCGCCGTGGCGGAGGTGACCGAGCTGGTGGCGGGCGGCGCGATCGGGGGCGGGCTGGTGGCGGCCGCCGGGCCGGATCTGCATCTGGCGACGGAGCGCGGGGTCGTCGTCCTCGACACCCGGCTGATGACGGGGTGGGAGCTGGTGGCCGCCGGGGGCGAGCCCTGCTCGGTGCCCGTGCGGGAGCTGAAGGGGGCGGCGGGGGTGCAGGACGGCCTGTTCTGACCACCCCGCGTCCCCGGGCCGGATGCCTCGGCTCCCGCCGCCCTCGTCGGCCCCTTGTTCCCGGGAGCGCGGGGCGCGATCGTGGCCCCATGAGTGATCACGAAGCCGGGCGGGTCCGCCGGTTCTGGGAGGAGCTCGGTCTGCCCGGGCTGGTCGACGTGCACACGCACTTCATGCCCGAGCGCGTGCTGCGCAAGGTCTGGGCCTACTTCGACGCCCTCGGGCCGCTGACCGGCGGCGTCGAGTGGCCGATCACCTACCGGCAGGAGGAGGACGAACGCGCCGATCTCCTGCGCGCGTTCAGGGTGCGGGCCTTCACCGCCATGCTCTACCCGCACAAGCCGGGCATGGCCGAGTGGCTCAACGACTGGGCGGTGGACTTCGCCCGCCGCACCCCCGACTGCCTGCACACCTCCACCCTCTTCCCCGAGCCGGGCGTCGAGGCGTACGTCCGCCGGGCCGTCGAGGCGGGGGCGCGGATCTTCAAGGCGCACGTGCAGGTGGGGGCGTACGACCCGGCCGACCCGCTGCTCGACCCGGCGTGGGGCGTGCTCGCCGAGGCGGGCGTCCCGGTCGTCGTCCACTGCGGTTCGGGGCCGGCGCCCGGCAAGCACACCGGACCCGAGCCGATCGCCCGCGTCCTGGCCCGCCACCCCCGGCTGCGGCTGGTGGTCGCCCACATGGGCATGCCCGAGTACGAGGACTTCTTGGACCTCGCCGAGCGGTACGGCCAGGTGCGGCTGGACACGACCATGGCGTTCACCGACTTCAGCGAGCGGCTCGCGCCCTTCCCGCGCCGCGCGCTGCCCCGGCTGGCGGACCTCGGCGACCGCGTCCTGCTCGGCACCGACTTCCCCAACATCCCGTATCCCTATCTGCACCAGCTGCACGCCCTGGAGCGGCTGGGTCTGGGGGAGGCGTGGCTGCGCGGGGTGTGCCACGACAACGCGGCCCGGCTGTTCGGGCTGCCGGGCGATGGCTGAGGGGCCCGCGGGTTTCTCAGAGAAATCACAGCTTGGGGAAAGAACCCTCTCAGAGCGTCCCGACAGGCTGTCCGCCATGACCACGACCTCGCCCCAGGGGCGCACCGAACTGCTGAGGCCGGACGGGAGCCCCGTCCGGGTGCTTGTAGTGGACGACGAGCAGTCCATCACCGAGCTGCTGTCCATGGCCCTGCGCTACGAGGGCTGGCAGATCCGCAGCGCGGGCGACGGCCACGGCGCCGTCCGGGCCGCACGCGACTTCCGGCCCGACGCCGTCGTACTGGACATGATGCTGCCCGACATGGACGGCCTGAGCGTGCTGGGGCGGCTGCGCCGCGACCTGCCGGACGTGCCGGTGCTGTTCCTGACCGCCAAGGACGCCGTCGAGGACCGTATCGCCGGGCTGACCGCGGGCGGGGACGACTACGTCACCAAGCCGTTCAGCCTGGAGGAGGTCGTCGCCCGGCTGCGCGGACTGATCCGCCGCTCCGGCGCCGCCGACCGGCGTTCCGACTCCGTCCTCGTCGTCGGCGACCTCACCCTCGACGAGGACAGTCACGAGGTCACCCGGGGCGGCGACGGCATCCACCTCACCGCCACCGAGTTCGAGCTGCTGCGGTTCCTGATGCGCAACCCGCGGCGGGTGCTGAGCAAGGCGCAGATCCTGGACCGGGTGTGGTCGTACGACTTCGGCGGGCAGGCCAACGTCGTCGAGCTGTACATCTCCTACCTGCGCCGGAAGATCGACGCGGGGCGCGAGCCGATGATCCACACCCGGCGGGGTGCCGGATACCTGATCAAGCCCGCGGCATGACCCGGCGGCGACGACCGCGGCCGCGGACCCTGCGGACGCGGCTCGTCGTCGCGTCCGTGGCGCTGATCGCGGTGGTGTGCGCGGTGATCGGCACGGTGACGACCCTCGCGCTGCGCTCGCACCTGTACGAGCAGTTGGACGGGCAGGTGCGCGAGGTCGCGGCCCGGGTCTCCGGCTTCGGGCCGCCGGGTGAACCGGGGGGCGGGGGCGGGCTCAAGCAGCGGATGGACCTCGACGAGTTCGTCCGGCACGGCGGTCCGCAGCCGCGCGACACGATCGTCGCCGAGACGCGGGACGGTGCCGTCGTCGACGCCAAGTACGGCAAGAAGGACGACGAGAGCACGGACCCCAGCAGGACGACCCCGGTCTCCCTCGACGAGGACCAGCGCACCGCGCTCGCCTCCGTCCCCCGGGACGGCGAGGCGCACACCGTCGAGATCCCCGGCCTCGGTGACTACCGCGTCGAGTACCACGACGGCTACTACGCGGGCCTGCCCACCGACGAGGCCGACGGCACCGTCAGCACCCTGGTCCTCGTGGAGGCCAGCGTCACCGCCGCCGGTCTCGTCGCCGCCTCCCTCGCCGGGGCCGTCATCGTCGGCGTCGCCACCCGCCCCCTGCGCCGGGTCGCCGCCACCGCGGGCCGGGTCTCCGAACTGCCCCTGCACGCGGGCGAGGTGAACCTCGACGAACGGGTCCCGGAGTCCGAGTGCGACCCGCACACCGAGGTGGGGCGGGTCGGCTCCGCGCTCAACCGGATGCTGAACCACGTCCACGGAGCCCTGCACGCACGCCAGCAGAGCGAGACGCGGGTACGGCAGTTCGTCGCCGACGCCAGCCACGAACTGCGCACCCCCCTCGCCTCCATCCGCGGCTACGCCGAACTCACCCGCCGGGGAGGCGAACGGGTCGGCCCCGACACCCGGCACGCGCTGGGCCGCATCGAGTCCGAGGCCGGCCGCATGACCCTGCTCGTCGAGGACCTGCTGCTGCTCGCCCGCCTGGACGCCGGACGCCCGCTGGAGTTCGGCCGGACCGACCTCGTACCGCTCGTCGTGGACACCGTCAGCGACGCCCGCGCCGCCGGGCTCGACCACACCTGGCGGCTCGACCTGCCCGACGAACCGGCCCTCGTGTCGGCGGACCCCGCCCGGCTCCAGCAGGTGCTGGTCAACCTGCTGGGCAACGCCCGCAGCCACACCCCGCCGGGCACGACCGTCACCGCGCGCGTGCGGGGCGCCGGGGAGTGGCTGTGCGTGGACGTGGAGGACGACGGGCCGGGCATCCCGGCGGCCTTGCTGCCGCACGTCTTCGAGCGGTTCGCCCGCGGCGACTCGGCGCGCTCCCGCGCGACCGGTTCGACCGGCCTCGGGCTCGCCATCGTGCAGGCCGTGACGGCCGCGCACGGCGGCGGTGTGACGGTCGACAGCGCGCCGGGCCGGACGGTCTTCACCGTGTACCTGCCCGCGGTCGGGGACCGGGCGGACGCGTCCGCGCACTCACAGGCACGGCACAGTCTCACCACACGGGTACGACAGGGGAGTTGAGAAGTGTCGGTCCCATGCGAACCGACTCTTCTCCCGGCTCCCTGCCGGCGCGGGAGCACCTCCCGGCCGCAGGAGCCGGTACGCCTGTCCTGGACGTAGTGGTCCCCGTCTACAACGAGGAGAAGGACCTCGGGCCGTGCGTGCGCAGACTGCACGAGCACCTCACCCGGACGTTCCCCTACGCCTTCCGCATCACGGTCGCCGACAACGCCTCCACGGACGGCACCCCGCAGGTCGCGGCCGGTCTGGCGGCGGACCTCCCGGCGGTCAGGTCCGTCCGGCTGGAGCAGAAGGGGCGCGGCCGGGCGCTGCGGACCGTCTGGTCGGCGTCGGACGCCCCGGTCCTGGCCTACATGGACGTGGACCTCTCCACCGACCTGAACGCGCTGCTGCCGCTGGTCGCCCCGCTGATCTCCGGTCACTCGGACCTCGCGATCGGCTCCCGGCTCGCCCGCAGCTCCCGGGTGGTGCGCGGCGCCAAGCGGGAGTTCATCTCCCGCACCTACAACCTCATCCTGCGCGGCTCCCTCCAGGCCCGCTTCTCCGACGCCCAGTGCGGTTTCAAGGCGATCCGCCGGGACGTGGCCCAGGTGCTGCTGCCGCTGGTGGAGGACACCGGCTGGTTCTTCGACACCGAGATGCTGGTGCTCGCCGAGCGCGCCGGGTGCCGCATCCACGAGGTGCCGGTCGACTGGATCGACGACCCGGACTCCACCGTGCACATCGTGCGCACGGCGACCGAGGACCTCAAGGGCGTGTGGCGGGTCGGCAAGGCCCTGGCCACCGGTTCGCTGCCGCTGGACCGGCTGGGCCGCCCCTTCGGCGACGACCCGCGCGACCGCGAACTGAACGGCGTACCGCAGGGGCTGGCCCGGCAGCTCGTGGGCTTCTGCGTCGTCGGCGCCCTGTCCACCCTCTTCTACCTCCTCCTCTACAGCGGTTTCCGCCACTTCGCCGGCTCCCAGTTCGCCAACGCGCTCGCTCTGCTGGTCTCGGCCGTCGCCAACACCGCCGCCAACCGGAGGCTGACCTTCGGGGTACGGGGCCGGGGAGGCGCCGTGCGGCACCAGGCGCAGGGGCTGGTGGTCTTCGGCATCGGCCTGGCGCTGACCAGCGGCTCGCTGGCCGCCCTGAGCGCGGCGAGCGCCGACCCGGACCACTCCACCGAGCTGGCGGTACTGATCGCCGCCAACCTCGCGGCCACCGTGCTGCGCTTCCTGCTCTTCCGCGCCTGGGTCTTCCCGGACGCGGAGCCAACGGCCCCGGCGGGGAAGCCGCTGCTGCCGGAGCCAGGCCCGCAGGAGTCCCGCCTGTCGGAGTCCCGCTCTCCGGAGTCCCGCATGCCGGAGTCACGCCTGCCTGAATCCCGGCTTCCGGAGACCCACCGCCCGGAACCTCACCTTCCGGACCCGTACCGGACCTGGAGCGACGCCACCGTGCGGCTCCAGCCGGTACGCCACGCCGACACCGACCACTCCAGGGACGCCCGATGACGACGCACTACGGCCCGGCCGTGCACACCCCCGCCGACAACGACGGGGGACCCCCCTCCGAGGCGCCGGCGCCGCCCGGCCACCACCGGCCCCGGCGGTCCCGCTTCGGCCGGCCGTGGCGCGGCCGCCCCGAGGACCCGCGCTGGGTGCGCCCCGCCTTCCTCGCCCTCCTGACGGCCACCGCCCTGCTCTACCTGTACAACCTCGACGCGTCCGGCTGGGCCAACTCCTTCTACTCGGCGGCCGTGCAGGCGGGCAGCCAGTCCTGGAAGGCGTTCTTCTTCGGCTCGCTCGACGCCGGCAACGCCATCACCGTCGACAAGCCCCCGGCCGCGCTGTGGCCGATGGCGCTGGCGGTACGGATCCTCGGGCTCTCCTCCTGGTCGATCCTCGTCCCCGAGGTGCTGATGGGGGTGGGCACGGTCGCCGTCGTCTACGCGGCCGTGCGCCGCCGGTTCAGCCCCGCGGCCGGACTGATCGCGGGCGCCGTGCTCGCGCTCACGCCCGTCGCCGCGCTGATGTTCCGCTTCAACAACCCGGACGCGCTCCTCGCCCTGCTGATGTCCCTCGCCTGCTACCTCGTCGTACGGGCGCTGGAGGACGGCCGGTCCAAGTGGCTGGTGTGGGCGGGTGTCGCGATCGGCTTCGCGTTCCTGGCGAAGACCCTCCAGGCCTTCCTGATCCTGCCCGCGCTCGCCCTCGTGTACGGCGTCTGTGCACCGGTGCGGCTGAGGAGGCGCCTCGGCCAACTCGCCCTGGCGACCGCCGCGATCGTCGTCTCCGGGGGCTGGTGGGTCGCGGTCGTGGAGCTGTGGCCGGCGTCGTCCCGGCCGTACGTCGGCGGCTCGCAGAACAACAGCTTCCTGGAGCTGACCTTCGGCTACAACGGCCTGGGCCGGCTCAACGGCGAGGAGACCGGCAGCGTCGGCGGCGGCGGTGGTCCCGGCGGCGGTGGCGGCGGGCAGTGGGGCGAGACCGGCTGGGACCGGATGTTCAACTCCGAGATCGGCGGCCAGATCTCCTGGCTGCTCCCGGCCGCGCTGATCCTGCTCGTCGCGGGGCTGCTCGCCACGCGCCGCGCCGCCCGCACGGACGCCGTACGCGCGTCCTTCCTGGTGTGGGGCGGCTCGCTGCTGACGACCGCGGCCGTCTTCAGCTACATGGCCGGCATCTTCCACCAGTACTACACGGTGGCCCTCGCGCCGTACCTGGCGGCGGTCGTCGGCATGGGCGCGGCGACGCTGTGGGAGCGACGGGGACGGATCTGGGCGTCGCTGGCGCTCGCCGCCGCCGTCACGGCGAGCGCGGCCTGGGGATACGTCCTGCTGGGCCGCACACCGGAGTACCTGCCCTGGCTGCGGATGCCCGTCCTGGCCGGCGGCCTGGTCGCCGCACTCGGGCTCGTCTTCGCCGGCCGGCTGGGGCGGCGGACGGCGCTCGCGGCGGCGGGCCTCGGCCTCGTGGCGTCGCTGGCCGCGCCCACCGCGTACACGCTGAGCACCGTCCGGGAGGGACACAGCGGCTCCATCGTCACGGCCGGCCCGTCCGGCGCGAGCATGCGGGGCGGCGGGCCCGGGGGCGGAGGCTTCCCGGGCGGCGGGAATGCGCCGGGCCGGGGGCAGGGCCAGGGGCAGAGCCAGGGTGGGCCCGGGGGCGGCGGCTTCCCCGGTGGCGGCACCGCCCCGGGCACCGGGGGGAACAACCAGAACGGCCAGGCACCGAACGGACAGATGCCGAACGGTCAGAGCAACCAGAACGGCCCGGCCGGCGAAGGCGGCCGGATGGGCGGCGCGGGCGGCGGCATGGGCGGACTGCTCAACGGCGCCGAAGTCGGCTCCGAGGCGAAGAAGCTGCTGGCGGCCGACGCCGACTCCTACACGTGGGTCGCCGCGGCGGTCGGCTCCCAGAACGCCGCGAGCTACCAGCTCGGCACCGGCGAGCCGGTGATGGCGATCGGCGGCTTCAACGGCACGGACCCGTCACCGACCCTGGCGCAGTTCAAGGAGTACGTGGCGGACGGCAGGATCCACTACTTCATCGCCGGCGGCGGGACGGGCGGCGGCATGGGCGGCGACTCCGGCTCCGCCTCGCGGATCACCTCGTGGGTCGAGGCCACCTTCAAGGAGGTCACGGTCGGCTCGGCCACCTTCTACGACCTCACCGCGCCGACGGACTGACCGCCCGGCGCCCGCCCGAGAAGGTGTTGTACAGCGTATAGTGAACGCTATACGCTGTACAACATGACGACGTCCCCGCAGGAATCCTCCAGGGCACGGGAGACCGCGCCCCCGGTCCGGGGCCACCCGCAGCGCTGGCTGATCCTCGGTGTCATCAGCCTCGCCCAGCTGACGGTGGTCCTGGACAACACCGTGCTGAACGTGGCCATCCCCTCGCTCACCGACGAGCTGGGGGCGGCCACGTCGGACATCCAGTGGATGATCAACGCCTACTCGCTCGTCCAGTCCGGGCTGCTGCTCACCGCGGGCAGCGCGGCCGACCGGTACGGCCGCAAGAAGATGCTCGCCGCCGGTCTCGCCCTGTTCGGGCTCGGCTCGCTGGCCGCCGGACTGGCCGACACCACCGGCCAGTTGATCGCGGCGCGGGCCGGCATGGGCGTCGGCGGGGCACTGCTGCTGACCACCACGCTCGCCGTGGTCATGCAGATCTTCGCGCCCGCCGAGCACGCGAAGGCGATCGGCATCTGGAGCGCGGTCAGCGCGCTCGGCTTCGCGTGCGGACCGCTGATCGGCGGCTTCGTCCTCGACCACTTCTGGTGGGGTGCGATCTTCCTGATCAACCTGCCGGTGGTGGCCCTCGGCCTGGTCGCGGTCGTGACCCTGGTCCCCGAGTCGAAGAACCGGCAGGGCGACCGCCCCGACCTGCCGGGCGCCGTCCTCTCCACGGTCGGCATGGCCGCGTTGGTCTACGCGATCATCTCCGGCCCCGAGCACGGCTGGGCGTCGGGCAGGGTCCTGGCCACGGCCGCCGTCGCCGTGGGGGTGCTCGCGCTCTTCGCCTGCTGGGAGAGCCGCGTTCCGTATCCGATGCTCGACCTCGGCTTCTTCCGCGACCAGCGGTTCACCGGCGCCGTGGCCGGTCTCGTGCTGATCACCTTCGGCATGGGCGGCGCGCTCTTCCTGCTCACCCAGCACCTGCAGTTCGTCCTCGGGTACGGCCCGCTGGAGGCCGGGCTGCGGACGGCGCCGCTGGCCCTGACGGTGGTCCTGCTGAACTTCTCCGGCGTGGCGGCGAAGTGGCTGGCCGGGCTGGGCACGCCGGTCGCGGTGCTGCTGAGCATGGTGCTGATGTCGGCGGGCCTGGTGGCCATCGCCACGCTGACCGGGCTGGGCTACGCCGGCACACTGCTGGGGCTGCTGCTGATCGGCGTGGGGTGCGCGCTCGGCAACCCGGCCATGGCCCACGCGCTGATGAGCGCGATCCCGCCGGCCAAGGCGGGGGTCGGCGCGGGCGTCAACGGCACGCTGGCGGAGTTCGGCAACGGGCTGGGCGTGGCCGTCCTCGGGGCGGTGCTGAACTCCCGGTTCGCGGCGCTGACGCCCGTCGCGGCGACGTCGCTTCCCGCGGCGCTGGCCTCGGCGGAGGGGGAGGGCGAGCGGGGGCGCGTCCTGGACGCGTTCTCCTCCGGGATGGAGAGCAGTCAGTCGGTGGGGGCGGTGGCGGTGTTGCTGGGCGGGGTGGTGGCGGCGGTGTTGCTGCGGAGGGCGGAGCGGGCCGGCGCCTAAGAGCCCGGGCGGTGGGGCAGGTGTGCGGCTGGGGCGCCGTTGTGGCCGGTGGCGCCCGCGCGGCGGAGCAGCAGGTTGTCACGCCCCGCGCCCCCTCAAGGGACGCCTAGCATGACCGGTGATGGTGAGAGCGAGGTAGGTGCGCATGGCGAAGGCAGGGCGGCAGGGGCCCCGGGCCAGTGTGTGGCTGAACGGGGAGGGCCGGCGCGGTGGGCGTCGCGGGGGGCAGCCCTCCGGGCTCGACCGGGACCGGATCACCCGGGTCACCGTCCGGCTGCTGGACGCCGAGGGCCTGACGGGGTTCTCCATGCGCCGCCTGGCCGCCGAGCTGAACGTCACCGCGATGTCCGTCTACTGGTACGTCGACACCAAGGACGAGCTGCTCGAACTCGCCCTGGACGCCGTCTTCGGCGAGCTGCGCCACCCGGACCCGGACGCCGGCCTCGACTGGCGCGAGGAACTGCGCGCCCTGGCCCGGGAGAACCGGGCCCTGCTGGTGCGCCACCCCTGGCTGTCCCGGCTGGTCGGCACCTACCTCAACATCGGGCCGCACTCGCTGGCCTTCTCCCGGTCGGTGCAGAACGTGGTGCGCCGCAGCGGGCTGCCCGCCCACCGTCTCACCGGCGCCATCTCCGCCGTCTTCCAGTTCGTCTACGGCTACGGCACCATCGAAAGCCGCTTCCTCGCCCGGGTGGCGGACACCGGGCTGAGCCCGGACGAGTACTTCCAGGACTCCATGCGCGCGGTGACCGAGGTGCCGGACAGCGCGGGCACCATCGAGGACGCCCGGGACATCATGGCGGCCCGGGGCGGCGACACCGTCGCGGAGATGCTGGACCGGGACTTCGAGTTCGCCCTCGACCTGCTCGTCGCGGGCATCGACGCGATGGTCGGACGGGACTGACCCGGAGCCGCCCGCACGTCGCGGCCGCACACCCCCGGCCGGCGGGGCCCTCAGCCGTCCGCCGCCAGCCGCGCCGGGAAGCCGCCCGTCGCCACCGGTCCCCACTTCTCCGGCCGCACCCGGATGATGGACTTGCCCTGCTTGACCATGGCCTGCCGGTACTCGTCCCAGTCGGGGTGCTCGCCGGAGATGTTGCGGAAGTACTCCACCAGCGGCTCCACGGAGTCCGGGGAGTCGATGACCTCCGCGGTGCCGTCGATCTGGACCCAGGGGCCGTTCCAGTCGTCGCTGAGCACGATGAGACTGACCCGCGGGTCACGGCGCGCGTTGCGGGTCTTGGCCCGTTCGGGGTACGTCGAGACGACGATCCGGCCCGCGTCGTCGACCCCGCAGGTCAGCGGGGACCCCTGCGGGCTGCCGTCGGCCCGCCGGGTCAGCAGGATCGCCCGGTGCCGGGGGCGTACGAAGTCCAGCAACTCGTCCAGGGAGACACGGGTGTTCGTCGCGATGTTCGGTGCCATGCCGTCAGCCTAGGCCGCACGGCCGCCACCCGCCGCCCCGCCGTCCCGTCACCCGCCCTCCCGTGCCCCGTGCTCCCGCCGCCCCTTCCCCGCCCTACCGCAGTCCGCTGCCCGCCGTTCCGCTCTCCGCGCGCAGCGCTTCCGCGAGGTTGTCGTGGACCGGCACGTCACGGCGCAGGCCGGAGAGTTCGAGGACGCGGCTCGCCACGCTTCCCGGGGCGGCCACCACGCGCAACGAGGCGTGGCCGGGCAGCCCGCGGCGTACGGCGGAGAGGAGGCGGACGCCCTGGGAGTCCATGAAACGGGTGCCGGACAGGTCCAGGACGAGCAGGCGCAGGCCGTCGGAGCGCTGCTCCACGACGGTCATGATCAGGGGCAGCAGCCCGGAGGCGTTGCAGAAGTCGATCTCGCTGGGCAGTGCGAGCACGGCGCAGCCGGGTGGATCGCACGGCTCGCACGGTTCACAGGGCTGGGGATGGAAGGTCACAGCACTCACCTGACAGACGTCCGTCGGGCTTCCGGCCGGGCCGCTTCCTGACCCGCCCCCCATTCCACCACGCGACGCGGCGGCGCGGAAGGCGCGGGAGGCCGTCCGGCCACTCGCCCGCCCCGTCCGTCGGCCGAGCGTCACCGGCACGCAACCAAGCAGCTAAAGTGCTGTTCGTCCTGTGCTCGCAGTCGGGAATGTGCTGCGGAGCTCTCCTGCGCACGGCCGTGAGGCCGCGCACGCTGAAGAGGTTCGTGGTGGCTGCGTCCGAATTTACTGATTTGCCGCGTTTTCCGGTCGGCTTCGAGCTGGCCGACGCCCTGACGGCGGCGGCCCGGGACCTGCACGGGACGAGCACCCCCGCGGACACCCTGCACACGGCCGTCGACCTGGCGGTGCGCCTGCTGCCCGACGCCGAGCACGCGGGCATCTCGGAGATCCAGCGCGGCGGCCGCCTGCGCACCCTCGCCTGGACGGACGAGACCGTACGGTTCGCCGCCGAGCCTCGGCAGGGCGGCCAGGGCGGCCAGGGCGGCCACACCCCGCACCCGGACTGGGAGCGCCTGTGGACGACGCCCGTGGTGCGCACGGACGACAGCGAGGCGGACGGCGGCGGCAACGCCCTGTCCGGGCTCGGCCTGCGCTCGGCACTGTCCCTGCGGTTGCGCGCGGACCGGCGCCGGCTGACCGTGCTGACGGCGTACGCCCGCAAGCCGCAGGCCTTCGACGAGGACGCCACCCGCATCGGGCGGCTGTTCACCGCGCACGTCTCCCTCGCCCTGGACTCGGCGACCGTGCGCGAGCAGCTCACCGAGGCGATGCGCACCCGGGACCTGATCGGCCAGGCCACCGGCATCCTGATGGAGCGTCTGAACATCGACGCGGCCGGTGCCTTCGAGTCGCTGGTGAAGGCGTCGCAGCGGGAGAACGTGAAACTGCGCGACCTGGCCCGCCGCATCGTCGACGCCCACTCCGCGCCGGGCGGCCGAGGCGTGACCGAGCGATGACGGGACATCCGTACGGTCATGACCTCGCAGACGACGGACCCGGACCCCCGCACGGGCTCCGGCTCGAGCCCGGACCCTGGCTCGAGCCCTCGCACGGAGACGCTTGAGCACGCCCTCGCGCGCACCCAGGGCCTGGACACGCTGCTGCGCGACCTGACCGACCGCGCGGTCCAGCGGGTGCCCGGCGCCGACGCCTGCTCCGTCACGGTGCGCCGCGCCGACCGGCTGATGACGCTGGCGGGCAGCACCGGCCTGCCCGGCGGCCTGGACCTGCGCCAGTACGAGAACGGCTCGGGCCCCTGCGTGGACGCCGCCGAGTCGGGCGAGGCCCAGTACTCCCCGGACCTGGCCGCAGAGACCCGCTGGCCCCCGTACACGCAGTACGCACTGGCCACCGGAGTGCGCTGTGTGCTGGCGCTGCCGCTGGCCGTCGAGGGCGAGACGGGCGCCGCGCTCAATCTCTACGGCGTCGAGCCCGGCTCCCTGGCCCCCGGACGGGACGCGGCCCGCGCCTTCGCGGAGCGGGCCGCGGACGCGGTGAACGAGGCCCTGCGCATCGAGCGGGAGCGGGCCTCGGCGTCGGACGTGCGCACCGCCCTGCTCTCCCGCAGCGTCATAGACCAGGCGGTCGGCATGCTCATGGCCCGGGAGCGCATCGACGCCCACCGGGCCATGGAGCGGCTGCGCCGGGTCTCACAGGACCGGAACGTCAAGCTCCGCGACCTGTGCGCCCAGGTGGTGGCCCGGGCGTCCGGCGGTGCCTCACACCGTCGGCAGTGACTCCCCCTGGACCGCCTGGATGTCCAGCTCGACCCTGAGGGTGGTGCCGATGGCGGCGATGCCGGCCTGCACGACCTGGTTGTAGTTCATGGCGAAGTCCTCGCGGTGCAGCTCGGTCGTCGCACGGAAGGCCGCCCGGGTGCCGCCCCAGGGGTCGGCGCCGGTGCCGAGGTAGGCCAGGTCCAGGTCGACCTCGCGGACGACCCCGTGCAGGCCCAGCTCGCCGTGGACGGTCCAGCGGTCGGGCCCGGCCTCGCTCACGCCCGTGGAGCGGTAGGTGATCTCCGGGAACCGCTCGACGTCCAGGAAGTCGGCCGAACGCAGATGGGTGTCGCGCATGCCGTTGCCCGTGTCGATGGAGGCCGCCTGGATCACCGCCTCCACCCGTGACTTGGTGACGTCGTCCGGCGCGATCTCGACGGTCGCGGCGAAGTCGGTGAACCGCCCGCGCACGCTGGAGATGCCCAGGTGCTGGGCGACGGCGGCCACGCCGGAGTGCGCCGGGTCGACCGTCCACGGTCCCGGCGGCGGCAGCTCGGTGCCGCCCTGGCGGGCCAGCGTGACCGTGCCGACCTCGGCCCGGCCGCTCGCGGTGACGATGGCGCTGGAGGCCGCGGGCGCGTAGCCGACCGCGGTGACGATCACGGTGTACGCCCCCGGCGCCAGCGGGGTGGTGTCCCGCACGGTGCCCTCGGTGTCCGCCTCGGCGCGCAGTACCTGGACGCCGGTCATGTCGGTCACCGTGACGACCGCGTGCGACACGGCCCATCCGTCCCGCGTTCGGATCCTCGCGGTCAGTCCCATCCCGTTTTCTCCCTGCAAAGGCTCAGAAAGTGGTCGTAAAGAAGCCGGCCCGTGGGGGCGGGCGCACCTCCGCTCGGAGCGCGCACGCCACCACGGGCCGGGGCCCTGCTACTCGCCGGGGTGGGCGAGCTCGATGTCGTGGCCGTCGGCACCGGGGCCGGCGACCGTCAGGGCGGTGGCCACCGGTGGGTAGCCGGTCGCGATGACGGTGTACTCACCGGCGTCCAGGTCGGTGAAGGCGTACGCCCCGTCCGCACCGGTGGTGGCCGTGCCGATCACGTTGCCCGCCGCGTCGACCAGGGTGACCCGGGCGTCGGCCAGCGGACCGTGCGGGGCCCGCACCACTCCCTGGACCTGGGCACCGGCCTGGAGGTCGACCTCGACCCGGGTGACTCCGGTGCCGCCGACCTCGAGGGGCAGCGCGCGCGGCCGGTAGCCCGCGGCGTTGACCGCGACGGTCACCGTGCCCGGTACCAGCTCGGTGAAGGCGAACTCGCCCGCCTCGCCGGTGGTGGCGCTGGCCAGCAGGTCGCCGCGCACGTCGGTGACGATCACCATGGCGTCCTTGACCGGCAGCCCGCTCTCCACGGCCCGCACCAGGCCGGTGAGCCCGCTGGTGCCGCTGAGCAGGATGTCGTAGGCGACCGGCTCGTCGTTGACGACGATGGTGGAGGCCTGCGGCTGGAACCCGTCGGCGGAGGCGATCAGCACGTACGACCCGGCGCCCGGCGCGTCGACGGCGTAGGAGCCGTCGGCCTGGGCGACGGACCGGCCGAGCTGGCGGCCGGCCAGCGAGATCAGCGTGACCGCGGCCTGCGGGACCGGCGCGGACTCGGCGCCGCGGACGAAACCGCGCACCGCGATGCCGCCGGAGACGGGGGCCTGGGGCTCACCGGAACCGGTCGCCGAGGCGACGGCGGCGAGCCGCTGGGTGGCCGCCGGTCCGGCTGCCGGGGAGACCGCGGTGTCCGAGACGGCCGAGGCGGCCGGGTCACCGGACTGCGTGGCCGACACGGCCGCCATCGCACCGGCGGGAACCGGCTCGTCGGCGACGCGGACGGCCTCCGCGGGGGCGCCCGCCACCGGCGGGGCCGACTCGGCCGAGGACTCCGCCGCCTGGGCGAGGGCGCCCTTGGTGCGCAACGGCACCTCCTTGATGAACAGCGTCACCAGGAAGCCGAGCAGGGCGATCGGCGCGACGTACAGGAAGATGTCGGCGATGCCGTGCCCGTAGGCGCTCTCCAGCCAGGTGCGGATGGGCGCGGGGAGCAGGTCCATGTCCGGGATCTGGCCCGAGCCCAGGGCCTTGCCGGCCGCCATCTGGTCCTCGGGCTTGAGCTGCCCGATGCTGTCGGTGGCGTAGTGGCTGATCCGGGTCGACATGATGGAGCCGAGGACCGAGACGCCCACCGCGCCGCCGAGGGACCGGAAGAAGGTGACCGTGGAGGACGCGGAGCCCAGGTCGCCCGGGTCCACCTGGTTCTGCGTGCAGAGCACCAGGTTCTGCATCATCATGCCGACGCCGAGGCCCATCAGCGCCATGAAGATGCCGATGTGCCAGTACGGGGTGTCGTAGCGCATGGTGCTGAGCAGGCCCAGGCCCGCGGTCAGCAGCACGCCGCCGGACAGCAGCCAGCGCTTCCACTTGCCGGTCTTGGTGATGATGATGCCGGAGACCGTGGACGAGACGAACAGGCCGCCGATCATCGGGATCGTCATGACGCCCGACATGGTCGGGGACTTGTCCCGGGCCAGCTGGAAGTACTGGCTGAAGTAGACGGTGCCGGCGAACATCGCGATACCGACGAACAGCGAGGCCAGCGAGGCCAGGGTGATGGTGCGGTTCCTGA
Source organism: Streptomyces sp. CCM_MD2014 (assembly GCF_000772045.1). Classification (GTDB taxonomy): domain Bacteria; phylum Actinomycetota; class Actinomycetes; order Streptomycetales; family Streptomycetaceae; genus Streptomyces; species Streptomyces salinarius. Next base: position 4,522,251 of record NZ_CP009754.1, read on the forward strand.
ACAGCCGCAGCGGGATGATCGGCTCGCTCGCCTTGCTCTCGACGAGCAGGAAGAGCAGCGTCAGCACGATCGCGCCGCCGACCATGACGCCGGTCTGCCAGGACATCCAGGAGTACTTGTCGTCGGCGAAGGTCACCCAGATGAGCAGCAGGCAGACGGCCGCGGTGACGAAGAAGGCGCCGGCCCAGTCGACCTTGACCTTCCGCTTGACCACGGGCAGGTGCAGCGTCTTCTGCAGCACGACCAGCGCGAGGATCGCGAAGGGCACGCCGACGTAGAGGCACCAGCGCCAGCCGAGCCAGCTGGTGTCGGTGATGACGCCGCCGAGCAGCGGGCCGCCGACGGTGGCGACGGCGAAGGTGGCGCCGAGGTAGCCGGAGTAGCGCCCGCGCTCACGCGGGGCGATCATCGCGGCCATGATGATCTGCGCCAGGGCGGACAGACCGCCGGCGCCCAGGCCCTGGATGGCCCGCGCGGTGATCAGCATCGCGGGGTTCTGCGCCAGACCGGCCACGACGGAGCCGATGACGAAGACGATCAGGGCTATCTGGACCAGGGCCTTCTTGCTGAACAGGTCCGCGAGCTTGCCCCACAGGGGGGTGGACGCCGTCATCGTCAGCAGTGAGGCGGTGACGACCCAGGTGTAGGCGCTCTGGCCGCCACCGAGGTCCCCGATGATCTCGGGCAGGGCGTTGGTGACGATGGTCGAGGACAGGATCGCGCAGAACATGCCGAGCAGCAGCCCGGACAGTGCCTCCATGATCTGCCGGTGCGTCATCGGAGCGTCTCCGTCGGAGCCTCCCCCGTGCTTGGCATGAGCCCGCACACCGGCCGGTGTGGTCGTTGCCATGGACTTCCTTTACTTGATGGTGATCGCGGGTGTACGGGTGGACGTTTCGTCCCCGGACAGTGCGGGAGGCCGGGCCGCGGGGGCCCGGCAGTCGTCGAAGCTGGCCCTGAGGCGGGCCATGAGCCGGGAGAGCTGACCGACCTCGTCGTCGGACCAGTCGCTCAGCCGGTGGGAGAGCAGCTGGGTGGTCCGCTCGGCGATCTCGTCGAGCTGGTCCTGCCCCGCGGGCGTCAGGCGCAGAATGCGCGAGCGCTTGTCCGCGGGGTCGGGGAAGCGCTCGATCCAGCCCCGCTCGGCGACGTGGGCGACGTGGCGGCTGGTCACCGACATGTCCACGGCGAGCAGCTCCGCGAGCTTGCTCATGCGCATGTCCCCGTGACGGCCGAGCAGTGTCAGTACGGCGACGGACCCGCCGGGACAGTCGGACGGCAGCAGCCGTCCCATCTCCCGCTTCACGGCGCCGAAGGCGCTGAACTGGCGGATCAGCTCCTCGTACTGCGCCTTCCCGGCCATGCGCACCTCCCGATTCGTTGCTTAGGGCAACCATAAGTTCCGTTAGTTGCTACAGGCAAACAAAAACGGGGGGTGCGGCATAAAAAGTTGGCAAAGGCAAGTATTGCGATAGTAAACGCGCAGGTGATAAGGGGTGGGCCGGGTCAAGAGGGCTCGGCGGCCCCGCACTTGGGCCGCACCCGCGGATTCGCTAGTGTCTCGGCCCATGGCTAACACCCAGGGCCCCCAGGGCACCAACGACCCCGCAGGCAGCACCCAGATGTTCCGCGCGTTCGTCGACGACGCCCCGCAGAGCCGGCAGGCTGCCCCCGCCACTTCGTCCGGGCCCCGCGTCGGCCTGATCGTCGGCATCCTGGCCGCCGTGGTCGTCGTCGCGGCCGTGGCCTGGCTGGCGCTCGGCTAGGACGGGCACCGGGCCGCAGCGCGCGGTACCGGCACATACGAAGGCGACCGCCGCGGCACCCCCGAGGTGCCACGGCGGTCGCCGTGCTGTCGATACGGGTTCTCCCGCGGCGCGGGCTCAGTCGGAGATGAGGCCCTCGCGCAGCTGCGACAGGGTCCGGGTGAGCAGCCGGGAGACGTGCATCTGCGAGATGCCGACCTCCTCGCCGATCTGCGACTGGGTCATGTTGGCGAAGAAGCGCAGCATGATGATCCGCCGCTCCCGGGGCGGCAGCTTGGCCAGCAGCGGCTTGAGGGACTCGCGGTACTCCACGCCCTCCAGCGCCGTGTCCTCGTAGCCCAGGCGGTCCGCCAGCGAGCCCTCGCCGCCGTCGTCCTCCGGGGCCGGGGAGTCCAGCGAGGAGGCGGTGTAGGCGTTGCCCACGGCCAGTCCGTCGACGACGTCCTCCTCGGACACGCCGAGGACGGCGGCCAGCTCGCCCACGGTCGGGGAGCGGTCCAGCTTCTGGGACAGCTCGTCGCTGGCCTTGGTCAGGGCCAGGCGCAGCTCCTGGAGGCGGCGCGGGACGCGCACCGACCACGAGGTGTCGCGGAAGAACCGCTTGATCTCGCCGACGACGGTCGGCATGGCGAACGTCGGGAACTCGACCCCCCGCTCGCAGTCGAAGCGGTCGATCGCCTTGATCAGGCCGATGGTGCCGACCTGGACGATGTCCTCCATCGGCTCGTTGCGGGAGCGGAAGCGCGCGGCGGCGTAGCGCACCAGCGGGAGGTTGAGCTCGATCAGGGTGTCCCGGACGTAGGCACGCTCGGGGCTGTCCTCGTCGAGGGCGGCGAGCCGCAGGAACAGGGAGCGGGACAGGGTGCGGGTGTCGATGGCCTCCGTGGCCGGAAGCGCCTGGGCCGGCACGGCGTCGAGGTCCGGCACGGCTTCACCGGCCCGGTCGCCGTCGACGGAGTCGATCGTGCCGACGGAGTCGATGGGGCCGACGGGCTCGACGGGGCCGAGCGCCTCGATCGAGTCGGGCGCGGTCTCGCTCTCCGCGAGCGCGAGCACCTTCGAGCTGCCCTGTTCTGCGGACATGCCACCCCCTTTGGGTCGCGGGACGGTCGCGGCACGCGCTCCCACGCCGGGAACGCAGCCTTCACCTGAATACCGGAGCCGGAGCTCCGGCAAACGCGTCTCCGGCAGAATGTCACATGTCGGCAACGCGCTGTAGTGACATGTCGACATCCGAGACGCGAATACCCCCTGGAAACAGGGGGTCTGATGGGCTTTCAGCCCGATTCCGTCCGCAACGGCCCTGGTGAGTGATTCGCTCTCGCCGGTGACCCCTCGCTCGCGCTTTCGACTCCGCCGGAGTCTTGGCCGAGCTTACGCGTCGATCCGGTTCGCCGACCTCAACCGCTGGAAACTACGCGCCAGTAGCCGCGAGACGTGCATCTGGGAGACGCCGAGTTCCGCGCTGATCTGGGACTGGGTGAGGTTGCTGTAGTAGCGCAGCAGCAGGATCCGCTGCTCGCGCTCGGGGAGTTGGACGAGCAGGTGACGCACCAGGTCACGGTGCTCCACCCCGTCCAGCGCCGGGTCCTCGTAGCCGAGCCGGTCGAGGAGTCCGGGCAGCCCGTCGCCCTCCTGGGCGGCCTCCAGCGAGGTGGCGTGGTACGACCGTCCCGCCTCGATGCAGGACAGCACCTCCTCCTCGGTGATGCGCAGCCGTTCGGCGATCTCGGCGGTGGTCGGGGAGCGCCCGAACGCGGTGGTCAGGTCCTCGGTGGCGCTGTTGACCTGCACCCACAACTCGTGCAGCCGGCGCGGTACGTGCACCGTGCGGACGTTGTCGCGGAAGTACCGCTTGATCTCGCCGACGACGGTCGGCATGGCGAAGGTCGGGAACTGCACGCCCCGCTCCGGGTCGAAGCGGTCGATGGCGTTGATGAGGCCGATGGTGCCGACCTGGACGACGTCCTCCATCGGCTCGTTGCGGGAGCGGAAGCGGGCGGCGGCGTAGCGCACCAGCGGGAGGTTGGCCTCGATGAGCGCCGCGCGTACCCGGTGGTGCTCCGGCGTGCCCGGGGTGAGGTCCTTCAGCTCGCCGAAGAGCACCTGGGTCAGCGCCCGGGTGTCGGCGCCCCGGCTGCGCTGCGGCGCGGGTGCCTCCTGGGCCTGGGCGGGCGGTGCGGGCGGTGCTTGAGGCGCAGTACTGGCCGGCACGGTCAACTCCACCTCGTGATCTGTCAACTCTTCCGTAACTCATCCGTCAAAAGCGGTCATAGCATCACAAGACATGTCCACTGTGTGCAAGCACCGCATAACGTCGTGTTGAGTGAACGCAGAACGGCCCCGCACCGGGCTGGTGCGGGGCCGGAGAGGCCGAGGGGCCCGAGGCCGTCCTAGAACTCGTAGTCGGCGATCACCCAGGTGGCGAACTCCCGCCACAGTGCGACGCCCGCCTGGTGCGCCGGGTGTTCGAGGTAACGCTTCAGCGCGTCGGCGTCGTCCACGGCCGAGTTGATGGCGAAGTCGTAGGCGATGGGCCGGTCGCTGATGTTCCAGGCGCACTCCCAGAAGCGGAGCTCCTCGATCTGGCCGCCGAGCGCCCGGAAGGCCTCGACGCCCTCCACGACGCGCGGGTCGTCGCGCTCGACGCCGTCGTTCAGCTTGAACAGCACAAGGTGGCGGATCATCACTTTCCTCCGTTGGCGGCCCAGGTCATGAAGTCGCCCACGGCGCCCGCCGCGTCCGAGATGCCCTGGAAACCTATCTGCACGTAGTCGGCTGCCTTGGCCGGATCAGTGATGATCACGTACAGCACGAAGACCACGACCACATAGACGGCGATCTTCTTCGAGTTCACCGCCACCGCGGCCTCCCCTGTCCCTTCGACCCACGCCTTTCGGTCGCTCATGATCGCACGAAGGGTCCCGTCTTTCGACGGGACCCTTCAGAAGCGGTAGCGGAGGGATTTGAACCCTCGGTGACTTGCGCCACACTCGCTTTCGAGGCGAGCTCCTTCGGCCGCTCGGACACGCTACCGAGACAGACCTTACAGCACGGAGCGGCATGCTCTGAAATCGGTATTGCGGCCGACGAACGGCCGTACACACGGCCGTACGGGTGGCCGTCCCGGACGCGGTCCCGGACCCCGTCCCGGACCGCGTCCGGACCGGGTCAGGGGTCGCGGAAGAAGTCCGTGAGGAGCCGGGAGCAGTCGTCCGCGAGCACGCCCCCGATCACCTCGGGACGGTGGTTGAGCCGCCGGTCGCGCACCAGGTCCCACAGGGATCCGGCGGCGCCCGCCTTGTCGTCGCGGGCGCCGTAGACCACGCGGTCCACGCGGGACTGCACGAGGGCGCCCGCGCACATCGTGCACGGCTCCAGGGTGACGACGAGCGTGCAGCCGACCAGCCGCCACTCGCCGAGTTCCACCGCTGCCCGCCGGATCGCGAGTACCTCGGCGTGGGCCGTGGGATCCCCGGTGGCCTCGCGTTCGTTGTGCCCGGCGGAGAGCACGGTGCGGCCGTCCGGCGCCAGTACGACGGCGCCCACGGGCACGTCCCCGTCCTCCGCGGCCCGCCCGGCCTCGGCCAGGGCGAGCCGCATCGCGGCCCGCCACCGGTCGCGCACCGGATCGTGCGGCACCGCCCCGGGGCCTTCCTCGGCCGGCGCGGTCAGCGGACGGTCTCCAGGACGTCGGAGGCACCCAGGGCCTCGGCGATCTCCCCGACCGCGTCCCCGGACATCGAGCGCAGTTCCTTCTCGCTCATGCCGAGGTCGTCGAGGATCTCGGCGTCGCCGACCGGCCCGTGCGGCACGGCCTCGCCCGAGCCGACGGCCCCGTCGGAGCCGTCGCCGCCGTCCTCGTCGTCGTCGGACTCGCCGTCCTCCGTGCCGTCGAGGTCGAGGGCGTCGAGGTCGTCGGCGCCGTCACCCGGTTCGCGGCCGAGCAGTTCGTCGGTGAGGAGGATCTCGCCGTAGCTGCTGCGGGCGGCTGCGGCGGCGTCCGAGACGTAGATACGGGGATCCTCCTCGCCGTCCACCCGGACGACTCCGAACCACGCGTCCTCCTGCTCGATCAGCACGAGCACCGTGTCCTCGTCGGGAGAGGCCTCCCGGGCCAGGTCGGCAAGATCCGACAGGGTTTCCACATCGTCGAGCTCTGTGTCGCTCGCTTCCCACCCGTCTTCGGTGCGCGCGAGCAGTGCGGCGAAGTACACCGTGACTCTCCCACTGGTCCTAGGGGTGCCGGTTGGGGATCCCCCCGGCGGAGGCTGCGGGCGGGGGAGCGGTTCTCCGAGCCCCACCCACTCGGAATCGTGGCAGAAACAAGGCACTCAGGGGACGTCTTCGGCGCCCTGTGTCCGGCTGTTTTGACCTGCGTTCCGGAAGTGCGTACCCGGGCAGCCGGCCAGCAGCGCTCTCGTCGCCGCCACGTGCGGATCGTACGCGGATTCTCGCGGTCCCCGCGTCCGTCCGTCACGACCAACGTCGGCGCGGCGCACGATCTTCCCCGGCCGGCTCAGGAAGTTCGCCGTGCGGCGAAGGGGGCCCGGGGGCTACCAGCGGAAGGTGCGCATGCGCATCGCGTGCCGCAGCCGGGCGGTCTTGGCGCGGCGCGGCTGCACGCGGTCCCGCAACTGGCGGGCCTCCGCCAGATCGCGCAGGAACTGGGCCCGGCGCCGACGCCGTTCGGCCTCCCGCTCCGCCTCGGTTTCCCGCGGCGGCCCGCCGTCCGGCTGCCGCCCCGGCGCCGCACCCGGCTCCGTCCCGTGCCCCGTCCCCCGGTCCGCTCCGGGGGACGGCGTGTCGTGGAAGTCCCGGTCAGGCACAGTCTCACCACCCAGCGTCCGTCCCTCCCACCTTCCCCCGGTCGGGCGGTTTGACGCCCGCGAACGAGTGGAGCCGCGTCGCGGGCCTTGCTCCCGCCCGCGGGGACGCCGCCCCCACGGAGCCCGGTTACTGTGGTGGACATGCGTCTCCACGTCGTCGACCACCCCCTGGTCGCCCACAAGCTCACCACGCTGCGCGACCAGCGCACCGACTCCGCGACCTTCCGCCGTCTCGCCGACGAGCTGGTCACCCTGCTCGCCTACGAGGCCACGCGCGACGTGCGCACCGAACAGGTCGACATCCACACGCCGGTGGAGAAGACCACCGGCGTCAAGCTCTCCCACCCGCGCCCGCTGGTCGTGCCGATCCTGCGGGCCGGTCTCGGCATGCTCGACGGCATGGTCCGGCTGCTGCCGACCGCCGAGGTGGGCTTCCTGGGCATGGTGCGCAACGAGGAGACGCTCCAGGCCTCCACCTACGCCACGCGCATGCCGGACGACCTGTCCGGCCGCCAGGTGTACGTCCTGGACCCGATGCTGGCCACCGGCGGCACCCTGGTCGCGTCCATCCGGGAGCTGATCAAGCGCGGCGCCGACGACGTGACGGCGGTGGTGCTGCTGGCCGCCCCCGAGGGCGTCGAACTCATGGAGCGCGAGCTGGCCGGCACTCCGGTGACGGTCGTGACGGCCTCGGTCGACGAGCGCCTGAACGAGCAGGGGTACATCGTCCCGGGCCTCGGCGACGCGGGCGACCGCATGTACGGAGCGGCCGAGTAGTACCTCGTACCGCCGCTCAGCAGCTCTTCTTCTCCGCGGCGGGCGTCGGCCGCGGCGCGGTCAGCTCGGCCAGCGCCGCGTCGGCGTCCGCGGGCTTCGCCAGCCCCTTGAAACCGTTGCCGATGATCAGGTCGACGGCGGCGCCCTTGCGGGCCGCGTCGGTGCGGCGCTCGGCGCCGGGGAGCTGGGTCCCGAGCACGGGCAGCACGGTCTTCGCCGAGGCGGCCGGGCCGAGCAGGACGCCCGTGCCGGCGACCTTCTTGTCGTACTCCTTGGGCGCGTTGCTGACGTCGCCCACACGGAAGCCGCGCTTCTTCAGCTCGTCGGCGGTCTTCTGCGCCAGGCCGCTGCGGGTCGTCGCGTTGAGCACGTTGACGGTGACCTGACCGGGCTTCGGCAGCACCACGGCGGCGGGCGAGGCGCTCGCCTTCGCGGGGGTGGCACAGCCCGCGGCACCGGCCGCCGAGGCCTTGTCGCCGCCGGTGAAGACGTCGATGAGCTGGAGCGTGCCCCAGCCGAGCACGCCGAGAACGGTGACGCAGGCGACGGCGGCGACCGCGATCCGGCCGCGTCGCCGGGCCGGGCGCATCCGCGGGTACCTGTCCCCCGTGATCTTGTACTGGCCACCCATGCCGGGAGGAGTCAGCATGCTCATGGGCGCAGCGTAGTGCGCGGGAGCGACGATGCCTATTAGATGATCAGTCGACGTTCCGCAGTCGGGTGGCAAGGCAACCCGAAAGGGTCAAGCGCGGGGCCCGCCGGGCCCGGTCAGTCGAGTTCGAGAACGCGGGCGTGCAGCACCTGTCGCTGCTGCAGCGCGGCCCGCACCGCGCGGTGCAGTCCGTCCTCCAGATACAGATCGCCCTGCCACTTCACGACGTGCGCGAAGAGGTCGCCGTAGAAGGTGGAGTCCTCGGCCAGGAGCGTTTCCAGGTCGAGTTGCCCCTTGGTCGTCACGAGCTGATCGAGGCGGACCGGGCGCGGAGCGACGTCCGCCCACTGCCGGGTGCTTTCCCGGCCGTGGTCGGGGTACGGCCGGCCGTTTCCGATGCGCTTGAAGATCACACGGAAAGCCTACCGGCCCGGGCGTTGCGGGCGCAGCCATGGCGCCGGAGTGCGGAGCCGGAAAAGACGCCGCAAAGGGGACCAAACACCGACGGGGCCGCGAGATCGGCGGCGCGGTGTCTCCCCCGGGGCGGCGGAGACGGGACGGGACCCGCCTCCGCCGCCCCGCGCGGTGCGTCAGCCGCGCCCGCTTTCCGGCGAGGGGAGCCGCTGCTCGCCGGCTGTCTGCGGCTCGGTTCCGGGCTCGGGGGTGCGGCGGGCGGCCTCGGCGCGCAGGACGGCGTAGGGGTCGTCGGGCATGGCGGATTCCTCGTTCCTGGTGCTTCGCGTGCTCGTTCCGGTGCTCGGAGGACCGGCGGCCGGGCCGGTCCGGCGCGGTCAGCAGCGCAGAACCACGGAACGCGGGCCGCGGGAAGGGGCGGCGGCGCTGTCGGTACGAGCGTCGATGCGCAGGGGAGTACGACGCCGGCCCGCCGTGCGGAACGGTGGGACCGGCCGGACCACGACAGCACGCCGGCCGCTCCGGCCCGGAGTGCGCAGGGCGGTGTCGAGGTGGTCGTACTCCGCCGCGGTGCCGCCCGCGCCGGACACCGGCGCGACCGGCACCGCCTGGGCCGTCACGTGGGTGCCGGGCACGACGAGGACGAGCAGCAGGACCAGGACCCGCAGACAGGCGCCGAGGCGTCCGGAGCGGACGGTGGTGCCGGCGTGCGGTGCGGGTCTCACTCCACTCGTGTCCCCGCCCGGCGTACGCCGTCCATCGCGCCGGGGGCGAGATCCGCCCGCTCGGCGTACGGGACGCCGCTCACAGGCTGTGCGGGACCCGCCCCGCCCGCCCGCGCAGCCGCAGGGACGTGACGATCTCGACGACGCCGACGGCGACCAGCCACCAGCCGCCGACCAGCATGAGGACGGTGGCCGACTCGACCGGCGAGTCGATCAGGACGATGCCGGCCACGACGGTGACGACGCCGAGGAAGACGTGCCAGCCGCGCGCGGGCATCGCGGGGTCGTGCACGGCGGCCACGGTCTGCGTGACGCCGCGGAAGAGCCAGCCGATGCCGATCCACAGCGCGAGCAGCAGCACCGACTGCAGCGGGCCGCGGAAGCAGAACAGACCCAGCAGGATCGACACGGCGCCGCTGATGAAGGCCAGCACCCGCAGCGAGGTCCTGCGGTGCGTGCCGAAGGCGGCGGCGAGTTGCAGCACGCCGCTGATGACGAGGTAGAGGCCGAAGAGCACGCCGGCCGCGAGCAGCGAGGCACCGGGCCAGACCAGGACCAGCACGCCCAGGACGAGCGAGGCGACCCCGGTGAGCAGCACGGTCTGCCAGGCGGCACGGGACAGCTGGTGCAGGGGCCCCTCGAAGGGCGGCTCGGGCTCGTGCTCCTGCCGCACGGCGCCCGGGGCGTGGGTCCCGTGGCGGCTGTGCACCCCCCGGTCGTCGTACGGAGTCCCGCCGGGGGTGCCGGTAGGTGGTTCGGTCATGCCCCATGTTGGGAGCCACGCGGGCGTGCCCGCCACCGGGGAGGGGCCGCGGGGCTGATGTCACCCGGCGCGGGTGCGGGCGGGTGGCCCACCGGCCCGGGGTTTTGCCTGGTCACCCCGCGCGGGTGCTGTCGCGCGGCCCGGCGCCCGCAGGGTGCCCGGCGTGGGTGCGGGCGCGGGGTGGGTGACGCGGCCCGGCGTTGCCGGGGTGCCGCTGCGCCCACCCGTGCCGCCCCAGCGGCACGACTGCCCGCAGCTGGGGCGGCAAGCCGCGTACGGCGAGGAGGGGGCGGGTCGGGGGGTGTCCGCCCGCAGCGGTTGGCGCGTCCGCGCCGTACAGATCTGTGGCCGACCGATTCCGCGCCGTTCCGAGGACGGACACCCCCCGGCCCGACCCCGACCCACCCACCGAACCCAAGGCGCTACGCGCACCCCCACCGAACCCGCACAGGCGCCGCAGGCACCCCGCACCCCCACCGAACCCGTACCGGCGCCGCAGGCACCCCGCACCACCGCCGGAGGCAAACGCGCCGCAGGCATCCCGCACCCCCACCGAACCCGCACCGGCGCCGCAGGCACCCCGCACCACCGCCGGAGGCATCCGCCCCCTACTTGCCGGAGGCCTTCGCCGCCTTTGCCGCCGCCTTCATCTCCTGTTTGTGCGCCCGCACCTTGGTCAGCGACTCCGGCCCCCTGATGTCCGCGACGGACCGGAAGGAGTCGGGCTCCCCGTACGCGCCCGCGGCCTCGCGCCACCCCTCGGGGCGGACGCCGAGCTGCTTGCCGAGCAGCGCGAGGAAGATCTGGGCCTTCTGCTTGCCGAAGCCCGGAAGGGCCTGGAGCCGCTTCAGCAGCTCCCCGCCGGTGGACACGCCCCGCCAGACGCCCTCGGCGTCACCGTCGTACGTCTCGACGAGGTACCGGCACAGCTGCTGCACCCGCCCCGCCATCGACCCGGGGTAGCGGTGCACGGCCGGCTTCTCGGAGAGCAGCGCGGCGAAGGCCTCGGGGTCGTAGGCCGCGATGTCGTGCGCGTCCAGGTCCTCCGCGCCCATCCGCCGGGCGATGGTCGACGGCCCCTTGAACGCCCACTCCATCGGCACTTGCTGGTCGAGCAGCATGCCGATCAGCGCGGCGAGCGGACTGCGCCCGAGGAGTTCGTCGGCCTCGGGGTCCTGGGCGAGGTGAAGTGTGACGTCCATGGTCCCGATGATCGCGCGTGCGGGCTCAGGTCGCGCGCCAGTACCCCAGCGCGTTCACCCGCTGCTTCGGCATCCCCAGCTCCTTGCGGACGTACGAACCCAGCGCCCGCGTGGTCGCCGTGTCGCAGGCGATCCAGACGAACGGCTCCGAGGCGGCCCCCAGCAGCTCCGGCAGCTCCTCCTTCACCCGCGCCACCAGGTGCGCCCCCGCGTCCCGACGCGGCACCGCGCGGACCTCGTGCCGCCCGGGGACGGTCCGGAACGGCAGCCCGTCGTCCGTGCCGCCCTCGAACCAGACGGTCGCCGGCACCGGCCCCAGTGCGTCGAGGAGGGAGTTGAGGGCGGGCAGGGACGCCGGGTCCGCGACCGCGAAGACCCGCGACGGGAGGGGCCGCGGCACCTCGAACCCGGTGCCCTGGACCGTCGCCTCGATCGTGTCACCCGGCTTGGCCGCCCGCGCCCAGTCGCTCGCGCACCCCTCGTGCAGGGCGAACTCCATGGCGAAGGTGCCGGCCTCCGGGTCCGGGTCGACCAGCGTGTACGCCCGCTGGTGCGGCCGGCCCGCGTTCTCGAACCACAGTCGCACCCACATCGTCGGGTGCACCCCGGTCGCCGCCAGCATCCCCCCGTCGGTCAGGCGCAGCCGCCGGAAGTCCGCGGTCACGTCCTCCGCGTCCGTCACCGTGAACTCGAAGTCCTTCGCGCGCATCAGCTTGAGGACCGCGCCCTCCCAGCCCCGCCCCTGCCCCATGTTTCCTTCACCTTTCACGTACTATTCGGCCACGACCAGAAGACTTAGGTGAGCCTAACCTAAAGGAAAGTGGGGGCACAGGGGTGAGCGCCGAGACCTACCGCGACGCCTGGGGAATCCCGCACCTGCGCGCGGACTCCGCGGCCGAACTGGCCCGCGCCCAGGGCCGGGTGACCGCCCGCGACCGCGCCTGGCAGCTCGAGGTCGAACGGCACCGCGCCCAGGGCACCTCCGCGTCCTTCCTGGGCCCCGAGGCCCTGTCCTGGGACCGCCTCGCCCGCCGCGCCCGCCTCGCGGACACCGCACGCCGCTGCTTCACGGCCCTGGAGCAGAAGGACCCGGAGACGGCCGCCTGGGTACGGGCGTACGTCGACGGAGTCAACGACGGGCTGGCGCAGCACGACCCCGCCCCGGAGTTCGCCCGCACCGGCCTCGCCCCCGGCCGCTGGCAGCCCTGGACCCCGCTCGGCGTCTGGCTCGGCACGCACCTCCTCTTCGCGGGCTTCCCCGCCAAGCTCTGGCGCGAGCACATCACCGGACACCTGGGCGCGGACGCCGTCGCCCTGTTCGCCGCCGACGGCCCCGGCACCGCCGGCAGCAACGGCTGGCTGGTGAGCGGCGAGCGGACCACCACCGGACACGCCCTGATCGCGGGTGACCCGCACCGCTTCATCGAGGACCCCGGCGTCTACCAGCAGATCCACCTGTCCTGCCCGGAGTTCGACGTCGTCGGCCTCGCCGTGCCCGGGGTCCCCGGCGTCGCGCACTTCGGCCACACCGGCACGGTCGCCTGGGCCATCACCAACGCCATGGCCGACTACCAGGACCTGTACCGGGAGCGCCTGCGCCGCACCGGCGCCGGCGTCGAGGCGCTCGGCCCCGACGGCACCTGGCACCGCGCCGCCCGCCACACGGAACGCGTCGACGTCGCCGGGGAGGAGACCGTGGAGGTCGAGATCGTCGAGACCGACCGGGGCCCGGTCATCGCCGGCGGACCCGAGGGCCTGGACGACGGCACCCCGGCCGCCCTCAGCCTGCGCCACCCGCCCCGCGTCACCGCCGACCTCGGCTTCGGCGCCCTGCTGCCGCTGCTGCGGGCCCGCACGGTCGCCGACGTGGACCGCGCCCTGGACGCGTGGACCGAGCCGGTCAACGTGGTGCAGGCCGCCGACACGGAGGGCGGCCTGCTGCACCGGATCGCCGGCCGCGTGCCGGTACGGCCCAAGGAGAACGGCCTGCGCCCCGTACCGGCCTGGGAGCCCGGTCACGAGTGGACGGGCTGGCACACCCCGCCCCGCGCCGGGCTCACCGACGGCGTCGCCGTGATGGCCAACCAGCGCGGCCCGTCCACTCCCCTCGGCGTCGAGTTCGCCCCACCGCACCGCGCCGACCGCATCGCCGCCCTGCTCGCGGGCAGGGAGCGCTGGTCGGCGTCGGACATGCCCACGATCCACACGGACACCCACCTGGCCTCGGCGACCCCTCTCCTGAACCATCTCGCAGCCCTGACCGCTCCCACCACCTCAAGCACCTCAGCGACCTCAACCACCTTCACCACAACAACCACCTCCACCCCCCTCACCCCCGAGGCCGCCGCCCTGGGCGCCCGCCTCCTCGCCTGGAACCGCCGCATGGACGCCGACAGCACCGACGCGGCGGCGTACGCGGCCCTGCGTGCCGCGGTCGTGCGCAGACTGGCGGCGCACCCGGCCCTCGCTCCCGCGTCCGTGCCGCCCGCGTACCCCGAGGTGTTGCAGCCGTGGCTCGCGCTGGTGCCGCGCGTCGCGTACGCCCTCGAACACCTCCTGCGCGCGGACGACCTGTACGGCATCGACCGCGCCGCGACCGTCCGCGCCGCGCTGGAGGAGGTCGCCGCCGCGCCGCCGCCCGGCACCTGGGGCGACACCCACCGCCTGGCTCCCTGGCGGGCGCTGCCGGAGGCCACCGGCCCCGCGGACGAGCCGGGCCTCTCCGGCGACCACGACTGCGTGCTGTGCACCTCCCCCGTGCCCGGAGTCACCGACCGCGCCGCACGCGGCCCGGCCGCCCGGTACGTCTGGGACCTGGCCGACCGGGAGAACAGCCGCTGGGTGGTGCCGCACGGAGCCTCGGGCATACCGGGCTCGCCCCACCACCGCGACCAGCAGCCCCTGTGGCTCGCCGGTGAACTCGCACCGGTGGTCACCGACTTCACCCGGCTCACGAAGGAAACCGATGACTGACGCCCAACCGACCCCGTACGCCGACCGGGCCGCCGTCCACGAGCAGCACCTCGACGGCTTCGGCACCGTCCGCATCCTCCCCCTGGACCCCACCGAGGACGCCACGCGGGTCCACGGCTGGGTGAGCGAGGAACGGGCCGCCTTCTGGGGCATGAACGGCCTGACGAGGGACCAGGTCGCCGACGTGTACGCGCACATGGCCACCCTCGACACCCACCACGCCTTCCTGGTCGTCAAGGACGGCGAGCCGGTCGCCCTGCTCCAGACCTACGACCCCGCGGCCGACCGGGTGAGCGAGTGTTACGACGCCGAGCCGGGCGACGTAGGGGTCCACCTGCTTCTCGCCCCCGCCGGAGCCGAGGGCGCGCGCCCCGGCTGGACCGCCGCCCTGTCGGGCGCCCTCATGACGTACGTCCTGCTGGGCCTGGACCGGACCCGGATCGTGGTCGACCCGGACGTGGCCAACGACAAGGCCATCGCCCGCTTCCTCAAGCAGGGCTTCACCGCCGGCCCCGCGGTGGTCCTGCCCGAGGTGGACCTGCCGGACGTGTACCTGCCCGAGAAGAAGGCGCAACTCGCCTTCCTCCGCCGCGAGGTAGCGTTCGCGGGGTGACCGACGCGCCGACCGCCGACGACCTGATCGCGCACTACGCGCTGGAGCCCATCCCCCGCGAGGGAGGCCTCTTCCGGCGCACCTGGGCAGGACCCGAGCGCGCGGACGGCCGCCCCGCCGGGTCCGCCATCGTCGCCCTGCTCACCGCCCGCCCGGGAGACTTCTCCGCCCTGCACCGCCTGCCCGCCGACGAGGTCTGGCACTTCTACCTCGGCGATCCGCTCGAACTCCTTCTCCTCGACCCGGACGGCAGCGCGCGTACGGCCGTGCTGGGACCGGACGTCCTGGGCGGGCAGCACGTGCAGTTCACCGTCCCGGCCGGGACCTGGATGGGCGGCCGGGTGGCCGCGGGCGGCGCGTGGTCGCTGTTCGGCTGCACGATGGCGCCAGGCTTCACCTACGGGGACTACGAGCACGGCGACGCCGCCGGCCTCACGGCGCGCTACCCGGCCGCAGCCGAGCGGATCGTGGCACTGTGCCGCCCATGACCCCCTCGCCCGCGCCCTCTCCCTCTCCCTCTCCCTCTCCTTCTCCCCGTCTCCTCGACGGTCAGGTCGCCCTGGTCACCGGCGCGGGCGGCGGCATCGGCCGGGGGATCGCGCTGCGTTTCGCCGAGGAGGGCGCGGCGGTGGCGGTGCACTGCCGTACGGCGGTGGAGGCGGCCCGGGAGGTGGCGGAACGGATCCGGGACCGGGGCGGACGCGCCACCGTCCTGCGTGCCGACCTCACCGACGAGGACGCCTGCCGGCGTCTGATCGAGGAGGCCGCCGACTGGGGCGGCGGACGGCTCACGGCGCTGGTCAACAACGCGGGCGTGCAGCCGCTGCGGGAACTGCCCGGCATGACGGCGGCCGAGTGGCGGGAGGTGGTGGACACCAACCTCACCGGCGTCTTCGCGTGCACGCAGGCCGCGGCCCGGATCATGCGGGACCAGGACGGCGGCGGCACGGTCACGCACATCGCCTCCATCGAGGCGGGCGCCCCCGCTCCGGCGCACGCGCACTACGGCGCCTCCAAGGCGGCGGTGGTGATGCACGCCCGGTCGGCGGCGCTGGAGTACGGCCCGTGGGGGATCAGGGTCAACTCCGTGTCACCCGGCCTCATCGACCGCGAGGGCCTGGCCGAGGCCTGGCCGGAGGGCGTACGGCGGTGGCGGCGGGCGGCGCCGACGGGACGGCTCGGGCGCCCGGAGGACGTGGGCGACGCGTGCGTGTTCCTCGCCTCGCGGCTGGCGTCCTGGGTGGCCGGCCACGACCTCGTGGTGGACGGCGGGGTGACGGCACGCCCGTCGTGGTGAGGAGCCGCCGGCCGCGCGGCTGAGCGGGACTGCCTCCCCGTCCGTACGTATCGGCGAGGCAGTGGGTCCCGACGACGGAGATGCGACGTGAGGTGTGGCGGCGGTGCGTGTGCGTGCGCGGGAGACCGGGGACCAGGAGGCGGCCGGACGGAACCGGGGAACCGGGAGCGGCGAACGGTCCCACGCGGGGCCCCGCGGCGAGGTACCCCGCCCAGGACCCGGTGCCGACCGGCCCGCCGGGGATTCCGGCGGCTGGTGCTGCTGGGCTCCGTGCTGGTCCTGCTCGTCCTCGCCGGCGCCGGACCGGCGTCCGCCCACGCCGCCCTCACCTCCACCGACCCCGGGGACGGAACCGTCCTCGAGCGGGCCCCGGCCCACGTCACCCTGACCTTCAGCGAGTCCGTCGGCCTGCGCGACGACTCCTTCCGCGTCCTGGACCCGGGCGGCCACCGGCTGCACACGGGGGAGGCCGGACGCGCGGACGGGCGTTCCGACACGGCCCGGGTCGCGCTGCCGGGCAAGCTGGGGGAGGGGACGTACACCGTGGCCTGGCGGGTGGTCTCCGCCGACAGTCACCCCGTCTCCGGCGCCTTCACCTTCTCGGTCGGCGCACCCTCGCGGTCGGCCGCGCCCGTGGCCACCGGCCCCGCCGAGGACCCGCTGACCGCGACCCTCCACAAGATCGCCCGCTACCTCTCCTACCTGGCCGCGGCCCTGCTCATCGGCGCCGCCGCCTTCGTCGCCCTGTGCCGCCCGCCGGACCCGGCGCCGCTGCGCCGCCCCATGGCGGCGGCCTGGTGGACCCTGCTGGCGGCCACCCTCGCCCTGCTGGTGCTGCGCGCCCCGTACGAGGCGGGCACGGGCCCGTCGGCGGCCCTGGACCCGGCCGCGCTGCGCGACACCCTCACGACCCGCCCCGGGGCCCTGCTTCTGACCAGGCTGGGGTTGCTGGTGCCGGTCGGGCTGTACCTCGTCCGCGCGGCCCGCCTGGTACGCCCGGTTCGCGTGGACCGCCGCGACCGGCGCCGGGGCGGCCGCCCGCTCGCCGCCGCGGTGGGCGCCGTACTGGCCGTCGGCCTCGCCCTGACCTGGGCCGCCGCGGAGCACGCCGCCGCCGGAATACAGGTGCCGGTGGCGATGACGTCCTCCGTGCTGCACCTGCTGGCCACCGCGGTCTGGCTCGGCGGCCTCGTCGCCCTGCTCGTCACCCTGCGCGCCCCGCGTTTCTCCCCGGACACGGCCGGGGTCGTCGCCCGCTTCTCCCGGACCGCTTTCGCCGCCGTGACCGTCCTGGTCGTCACCGGCGTCTACCAGTCCTGGCGCGGCCTCGGCTCCTGGCAGGCGCTCACCGGGTCGGCGTACGGCAGGCTGCTCCTCGCGAAGGTGGTCCTGGTGGCCGTCCTGCTGGCCGCGGCGGCGGTGTCCCGGCGGTGGACGGCGGCGCTGGTGACGGCCCCGGTCGCCGTACATGAGCCCGAGCGCGTGCCCGAGCGGATACCGCAGCCGGCGGGCGGCCCGCCACCGGAGGCACCGAAGTCACCGCCCCCACCGGGCCCCGACGCCGACCCGGGCACCGACCCAGACCCGTGCACCGATGCCGACCCGGGCACCGACCCAGACCCGTGCACCGACCCAGACCCGTGCACCGATGCCGACCCGGGCACCGGCACCGGCACCGACGCCGGAGACGCCGGGGCAGGGCCCGCCCTCCGACGCGGTCTGTACCGTTCCGTCCTCGTCGAGGCCGTCGTCGCCGCCGTGGTGCTGGGGGTCACCACCGTGCTCACCGCCACCCCGCCCGGCCGCTCCGCGGAGGAGGCGGCACGGGCGGCCGTACCGGCGGGCGGGGTGCTGCCCGCGTCCGTCACCACGATCCCGTTCCAGGTCGGCGCCTCGGGCCGGGGCACGGTCCAGATCACCCTGGACCCGGGCCGTACCGGCGACAACGCGGTGCAGGCCGTGGTCTTCGGCCCCGACGGCAGCCTGGCCGCCGTACCCGAACTGCGCCTCTCCTTCACCCTGCCCGACAAGGACGTGGGCCCCATCGAGGCGGACCTGGCCGACCGCGGCGGCTACTGGAGCGCCAACACCGTCACCCTGCCCCTCCCGGGCACCTGGACGATGAAGGCGACCGTCCGGGTCTCGGAGACCGACCAGGTGAGCGAGACCCGGCGGATACGGGTGGAGCGGTAGAGCGGGGGCAGCCGGTTCCGCGGGGGCTGGAAGCCCCGGCTCCTGCCCGCACCCCGGAGAGACGAAGGCACCGGCCGCTAGGGGTGCAGGATCACCTTCGTGTAGCCCTCGACCCGCTTGTCGAACTTGTCGTAGCCGGACGGCGCCTGGTCCAGCGGCAGCTCGTGGGAGACGACGAAGCCGGGCGCGGCCCGGCCCTCGATGATCAGGTCCCGCAGCCGGCGGTTGTACCGCTTGACGTTGCACTGCCCCGTGCCTACCCGCAGCCCCTTCTCGAAGAGCCGGCCGATCGCGACGAGGAGCATGCCCTGCTTGGCCTGCTCGTCCGGGCCGCCCGGGTCGGCCGGGACGTAGAGCCCGGGTACGCCCAGCGCCCCGGTGGGCCTGACCGTGTTGACCAGCGCGTTCAGCACGGTCGCCGGTTCCTCCTGGCCGGTCCCGCCCGCCGTCGCCTGGTAGCCGACGGCGTCCACGCCCTTGTCGGTGCCGGCGCCCCCGGTCTGCTCCTTGATCTGCTCGACCGGGTCGCCCGCGGAGAAGTCGACGGGCACCGCGCCGATCTCCTCGGCCTTCCGCAGCCGCTCCGGGACGCGGTCGACGACGAACACCTTCTTGGCGCCGCGCAGCAGTGCCGAGTAGGCGGCCATGAGCCCGACGGGACCCGCCCCGTACACCGCGACGCTCTCGCCGGGACGGACGTCGGCGAGTTCGCAGCCGTGGTAGCCGGTGGGGAAGATGTCGGCGAGCAGGATGAAGTCGGTCTCGTGGGCGTCGCCCTCGGGCAGCTTCAGGCAGTTGAAGTCGGCGTACGGCACGCGCAGATACTCGGCCTGGCCGCCCTGCCACGGGCCCATGGACACATAGCCGTACGCGCCGCCCGCGAAGCCGGGATTGACGGTCGTGCAGTAACCCGTGTATCCGGCGGCGCAGTTGGTGCAGAAGCCGCACGCGACGTTGAAGGGCATGACCACGCGGTCGCCCGCCTTCAGCCCGGTGACGCCCTCACCGACCTCGTCGACGATCCCCATGTTCTCGTGGCCGAAGACGATGCCCGGCTCGGCGGCGGTTCGCCCCTCGTACATGTGCAGGTCGGACCCGCAGATCGCGGTCGAGGTGACGCGCACGATCACGTCGTTCGGATGCCGGAGGCCCGGCTTCTCCACGTCCTCGACCGCTACGGAGAACGGTCCCTTGTAGACGACGGCCTTCATGGTCGCGACCTCCCGTCCGCGCGCCGGTTCCCCCGTGACCCACCTTTCATGGTTCTCCGGCAACGGGGGCGGGGCAAATCGGTCGGATCGGTGCGACCGGGGCGTTTCCTAGGGCTCCTCGGTGGCCGGGCCTTCCTCGCGCTCGCTCAGCCTGGCCTTGATCACCGGGCTGATGAGCAGGTCGTACACCAGGACCCCGACGACCCCGCCGATGAGCGGGCCGACGATGGGAATCCACCAGTAGCCGCTGAACCACTGGAAGGTGCCGGGCAGGGCGATGTCGCCCCAGCCCTCGAAGAAGGTGAACAGGCGGGGGCCGAAGTCGCGGGCCGGATTGATCGCGTACCCGGCGTTGGTCCCGAAGGCGAAACCGATCGCGACGACGACGAGCCCGATGATGAACGGGTGGAGATTGGCCGCCGGAGCCGTGTTGCGGGTGTCGATCAGCGCGCAGATCAGCAGCAGCAGGATCCCGGTGCCCACGATCTGGTCGAGCAGGGGACCCCACCAGGAGTCGCCGAAGTACTCGGCGGGGAACGTGGCGAAGATCGAGTACGTCGACAGTGACGTCTCCCGGGTCTCGCCCGCCTTGGCGATGGCCGCGTCGATCGCCCACCGGTAGCAGGCGTACACGAGCGCTGCGGCGACGAAGGCGCCCACGACCTGCGCGAGCCAGTAGGGCAGGACCTTCCGCCACGGGAAGTCCCGCCGCACCGCGAATCCCAGGGTCACCGCGGGGTTGAGGTGCGCCCCGCTGATGCCGCCGGCCACGTACACGCCGAACACGACGGCGAGGCCCCATCCCCACGCGATGATGAGCCAGTTGGCGGCCCCGAACTCCACGCTCTGCCGGCCCGAGCCCGGCAGCCCGGCGACCGCGACGGCCACCGAACCGACGCCGAAGAGGATCAGGACGAACGTCCCGAGGAACTCGGCGCACATCTCACCGCCGAGTCCCTTTCGATAACCGCGTCGATGAACCACCCGTTCGGCCACCGGCCCTCCTTCGCTGGATCGGAACAGACCAATCCGGTCCATACCCGCGAAAAACGCCGCCCGGTCGCTCGGCCGGGAGAGTGCACCGGTTGGCGCGTGAGGATTCCCCTCGACGGAGCAACGCCTGGCCCGGCGAGGAAGGAGGCCCGGCGGGGAAGGAGGCACGGCGGGGAAGGAGGCCCGGCGAGGACGGAGGCACGGCGAGGAGGGGGGCCGGGGTCAAGACGGTGCCGGGCACACACGGTCATGCGTGTGCCCGGCACCGGTGGTGCGGATGGTCAGACGAACGCCACCGCGGCGGCCCCGCCGAGCGCGGCCAGCACGTAGGCCAGCGTCTCCTGCCGCCCCTTGAGCGGCTTCCGGTCGCCGTGCGTGCTGAGCAGCATGACGGAATGGGCGGCGTAGCCCGGGACCAGGACACCGAGAACACCGAGCAGGCCGAGCGTGCCGATGTCCCAGTCGAAGTCGATACCGCGGAACACGGCTACGGCGACCAGGGCCAGTGCGGCGACGGAGTACACCAGGCCGGGTCCGAGCCTGATGTCGTCACGCTTCCCAGGCGCCACTCCGCCGTTCCTGTGATGGCGCCAGTGCCGCCGCTCGGTGCCCAGGCGGGCGAGCAGCACGAGGACGACTTCCGCAGCCAGAACGGCAACAGAGACATGCTCGAAAGTCACTTGTCCACCTCCGCCGGGATCACGTGCAGGCCTTCTGAATGGCGCTGATACCGATGAACGCCTTGACGGCTTCCCGTTCCTTCGAACCCACGTGCTTGCCCTTCATGAAGCGCCAGAGGATCGTGGCCGTCTTCTTGGCGCCGTAACTCTTGAACAGTTTGACGGCGCGGGCCACCCTGACGCCCGAACCGGCGGGGACGAAGGAGATCAGCACGCCTGCCACGGCCGCGGAGCAACCGACGACGAACTTGGTCTCGTCCCACCAGCCGAAGGCGACGACGGGGGCCTTCTCACCGCTCTCGGCGGCAAGGTTCCGGAGAGTGGCGTTGCGGACCTTCTCGTTGGCCAGGACAGGCAGCAAGGCGGCTTGAGCGTCGGCGTCGCCCGGGTAGGCGGCCTCGGCAGTCTGCTGGGCGGTGGGCGACGCGGGCAGCGCCGCGAGGCGGTCGCGCAGGCCCTGAGCGTCGACGGTGCGGGTGAGCGAGACCTCCAAGGCGTTGGCGAACTGGCTCTCGCTGATGCCGAGTTCGGCTATGCCCTCGGCAAGGATCCTGCCCTGCTCCAGTTCATCGGCGGTGAAGTCGCCGGCGACGGTGGTGGTGACAGGAGTGACAGAAGTGCCGGAAGCGGCCTCGGCCGCCTGCGCTCCGGTGCTGGTGGCGAAGACCGCACCGGCCGTGAGCGCGGAGACGAGTACGGCGGCGCGCGTGAACATGGTGCGGTTGATCGTTCTGTTGGACATGTGCCCGAAGTTCCCCATTCTGGGCTGGTTCGGGTACGGCGCAGCACGCCCGGTTCTCATATGAGCGGAAGAGGTGCGCGTACCCGGATGGTCGACGATCACCCCACCACGGCAAGATCATCATGACTATGACGAAAGCCACGATTCCACCTCAGGTCTTCCTCAACAGTGCATGCGGCCACAACATCGCGAAAGCCCGCGGAACTGGGACCAAAAGTGAGGCCACGCACGTCGAAGGGCCCCACCGCGAACGGTGGGGCCCTTCGACATCGTGCCCGGTGAGGCACTGGCGGAGGATACGAGATTCGAACTCGTGAGGGGTTGCCCCCAACACGCTTTCCAACTGTGCACATCGCTGTACGCAACTGTTCGCAGACGCTCGCGTGGCAGGTCAGATGGCTTGCGCGAACGTCGGTGGCCAGTGGCGTCCGTCGGCGGACTGGACAACGATCAGGACAACGAGGTCAAGATCAGACCCGTGCGACAGCGCAGTGATGCGTCGGTCCCGCCTGCATCGATGGCGGCGGTCGAGGTCAGGCTCCCGGTCGCGAGAAGCACTGAAGCCCTGGTGAGTCAGCCTGCGGGGCGGTAGGTTCTCCTCCGTAATAGCTCACATGTTCGGTTTATCCAAGCGCGCGATCATCGATGCGTGGTTCAGTTTCACACGCTACTTACTGGGATGGGGTAGAGTCATGCGGCATGAGCGAACAGCAGGATGCGCTTGAGGACCTTGAGTCCAGTGGTGTTCTCGCGGCCCTGGCGTGGGCCAACGCGTCGGCATACCGGCGCACCATGGAGGACTACGACCCCGACACGGGGCATGATCAGGGCTGGGTCGGCTCTACCGCCCATAAGCTCTTCGTTGACCGGCTGCACCGGGCGTTCTCCACAGGCAGGCACAGCGTGGATTCACCTGAGTCCGCCTCTGCCGGCTTGGACCTCGTGGCCGCCGGACTGGCCCCCGGCGAGCACCGCAAGATGCCGCTCATCACCCCGGGCGTGGTCGTCTGGTCTCACCTCAACCAGTCGCCGGGCTGGCGGTGTGGGGATTGGCGTTTCCTGCTCACATCGTTCCCCTACGGAGAGAGCAACCGCATCCCCTGGCCGCAGAAGAGCCCGACCAAGCAGCGCGTTGCGTCGCAGGGGCAGCCGGCCGGTTGGCTGGACCCTTACCCCACCTTGTTCGACGCGGAGCCCGATTCTCTTGTTGCTGCCATCGAGGCGCTCAGGGAAGAGGACGCGGAACTCAACGCGACAACGCTCATCGTCGCCCACAGTATTGAACGAGAGCTGGGCATCCGAGAACTCTACTTGGGGCGCTCTCGTTTGAATCGTGGGGGTGGGGATTCCTGGTACTGGAAGCATGATCTACTTGCCACCAATCCGGGAACTCCCACTATCGAGCCGATTCCCAGTTCGCCCGGTCCTCTTCCTGGGGCTCCCGGCGTCCAGGATGCACCCGTTCGCCTTCGCCGTCAGCCGTCGGAAGGGAGCGGAGAGCGTCACCAGGCGTCGGGAAAGAACGACAAGTAATGAAACGAGTGGATGGTCATGAATTCCTCACGCCGCACAGATGTGCGGGTTGGTGACGTCTCTCGCCTTTTCGATGGACGACGTTTGACGCTCGCGCGACAACTTATCGGCTTGAGGAAGAATGCCCTTGCGGCAAAGATCGACAAGAGCCCAACTGCTGTCGCGGCGTATGAAAACAACACGAAACGTCCAGCGCCCGCGACGGTTGCCCAGCTGTGTCTGACGCTTGGAGTGGATCCGGGTTTCTTCCTCCCCGGCCCCCACCAATCAACAGGCAGTGACTCTGTACCTCACTTCCGGTCCTTGCGTTCAACAACACAGTTGGCACGCGATCAAGCATTCGCTTACGGGGTGATTTCTGGAGACGTAGGCGCAGCCCTCGAACGGCACGTCGAGTTTCCGGAACCCAATTTGCCGCGTCTAAGTGTCGATGTGGAAGATGAGTCGAGCAGTCTTCCGGAGGAGGCGGCTCGACTCCTCCGGAAGCACTGGGACATTGCGTCTGGGCCAGTTGGTCATCTGGTCCGTCTGGCGGAGAACCACGGCGTCGTGGTGGTTTTCAGTCCTACACAGACCGCTGCCGTGGACGCCTACTCCTTTGACGATGGTTATAGGCCGACAGTGGTGCTGAATCCGGCCAAGGAGGACTACTATCGTCAGCGCTTCGATGTCGCCCATGAAATTGGCCACCTCGTAATGCACGTGGACGCCGAACCGGGAAGCAAGGTAGTCGAGAACCAAGCTCACCGTTTCGCGGCCGAACTCCTGCTGCCGGAAGAAGAGTTGCGCGATCTCCTGCCCAGCAAGGCGGACTGGAGAATCCTGGCTAGACTAAAGGAGACTTACGGGGTGAGTCTTCAGGCTCTGCTGTATCGATCCAGAGCCCTGGGTGTCATGAGCGACGTTACGTATCGTAATGCAGTCGCTTATCTGTCATCGAAGGGATGGCGTCGCCGAGAACCAGGCGAGATGCCTGCTGTGGAGCAGCCGTCACTTTACCCAAAGGCCGTAGAGATTCTCTCGGGTGTAGGAATGGATGAACTCTCACTGGCCAAAGAATCACGGGTGACTCCAGGCATATTCCGCACAGTGACGGCTAGGTCGCCCGTTCGCGAGGAACTATTTCTAGCGACGCAAGAAATTGAGGGCGCAGACGAAGTAATTCCTCTATTTCGAAGCAAGGATAGTGAGCCCGGGACTTAAGCCCCGGGCTTGATCAATTGCTGGATGTTTGCGTGCAGACTCAGGCCGTCCAGGACCGGCCTGAGTCTGTACCTGGGACCGCTTTTGGCGATTCAGGAACTAAGACTGAGTCGTCTACGCTGCTAAGACCTGGGTGGCTACGATTTCTCACACGATCGAGGAACGGCGATGTGTAGCTGCTGGAGGCCGTGCAGCGCAGAGTGAAACGCAGCCGCGATTTCACGGGCCCTCTCCTCGGTCCTGATCGGCCACATCGAGATGTACTCGGCTCCGATGTTGGCCTGCGCTACGGTGCCATCCAGTACCAATGCTTCAGCTGCGGACTTCAGGACCGTCATTGCCTGCTCCGGAAGATGAGGCTTGCGGCTGGCCATCGCGTCAAGCTCCACCTTCCAGCCCTTCCCGTGGCGAGCGATGCACACAAAGACCGCGTCCTCGGTCTTGGCTCTCTTGTAGGCAGCGCGGTGGGCTTCCAGCTCTGTGCAGTTGGGGATGAGGGCAGCTTGGAGAGGCATTCCAGGCGTCGTCATGACTCCATCGTCGCAGGCGTTCATGCCGTTGATCAGGGAAATGCCCATTATGCCGTCGTCGGCAGGGAGCGATGTCAGCTCAGACGGAGTTCAGCAGGTGGCGGCCGTCGTGCGAGCGGACGTGGGGGGCGCTCGCGACGTCCAGAGCGTCGAGAACACGCACGGCGTAGACCTCCCCCATTGCCTTCTCGACTTCCTCGGCGGTCAGCCACTCCACAGCGGTCGACTCGCTTGACGTCCGCTCTGCGCCATCGATCGGCCGGCACAGGAAGACGAGGGCCACCACACCCCGACTGACGTTCTTGTAGACCCCGGTCAACCGCTCGACCGAGACGCGGATACCAGTCTCTTCGAGTACTTCCCGAACCGCCCCGTCTTCGGGGCGTTCGTCCAGTTCGAGGACACCACCGGGCGGCTCCCATGTGCCGTTGTCTGCGCGTCGGATGACCAGGACGCGCCCGTCATCGCGCACTACTACGCCAGCGACCGAGACCGAGTGAAGCGGCATTGACGCACCCTCCGGGTAACGTTGCTTATGTACATGAGCCTAGGAGGAACAGTAGGACATGCCCACGCCTTCCCGAGACTCAGGAAAGCCGAAGTACCTACAGATCGCAGACGACCTGGTCAAACAGATCAAGGAGCAGATCCTCGCTCCGGGTGAGCAGGTGCCCAGCGAGTCTGACCTCATGAAGAAGTACGGGGCGTCCCAAGGGACGGTCCGCAAGGCGTTCGCTGAGCTGCGGGCTACTGGTCTCATCGAGACGCGGCACGGCAAGGGCTCGTATGTGAAGCGGCGCCCTCCTGTGCGACGAAAGTCCTCGGATCGCTTCCGCCGGTCCCATCGGACGGCGGGCAAAGCGGCCTACCTGGCGGAGGCAGAGCAGGCGGGCAGCACGCCCAGCGTGAGCGTCCTCTATGTCGGACCGGTCGAGGCCCCGGACGAGATCGCGGAGCGGCTGTCCGTTCCAGTCGGCGCGAAGGTGCTTTCACGGCGCCGCCTGTACTTCAGCGATGGCATCCCCACCGAGGAAGCCACTTCCTACCTTCCGTGGGACATCGCCAAGGACATCCCTGAGCTGTTCGAGGAGAACCCTGGCGGCGGTGGAATCTACGCCCGGCTTGAGGAGCACGGACACACCCTCAAGGAGCTGTCCGAGACGGTCCGCGTTCGCCTCGCGACCAAGCAGGAGATCGGTGCGCTGAGTCTGAGCCCGGGATCGCCCATCATTCATCTGACGCGGAACGCCGAATCTGAAGCAGGTCGGGTCATCGAGGTCTGCGACACGTTCATGGCCGCTGACCAGTTCGTTTTGGAGTACCGCATCCCTGCGGGCGACTGAGCGCTCACCTCCTAGGTCCTCAACCCGTCGCAGAAAATCCGCGCGGCGGGTTGACTCATGTAGAGGAGTTGGGCACTCTCTTACATGTCACTCATGCACATGAGTACATGAGTGCACGACATGCGTGTGCATCGTCGTTTGACCTGCATAAACGGGCGTCGAATCTTCCGATGCGACGCCAAGGGGCCCGGGATAGAGCGGGCCGAGGGCGCACCCGACCCTTGTCATTCGGGAGGGCTTAGACCGAAAGGTCACGTCTCCATACGCCTACAACGGGGTCATGCCGCGCTACCTGGTACGGGCGCTGGCACCCCCGAAGGAGACACGCACATCGTCCCGGCATTCAGCCGTGAAGGGCGCGGGATCGAATCTCGCCCGGGGCACTCCGGCCGCGTTCACGTGGCCGTGCCGCGCGTCTGGCGTGGCTGATCACTCACAACGGCGTGCACCCCCGGAGAGGCAACTCCGGGGGTGCTGTTCGGGCCGTTTCACCTGCTAGGGAGACCACGACCCATGGACCACATCGTCACTGTTCAGGAAGCTGTTACCGCGTTCGCTCCGTGGATGGAGCCGACGGACGCGGAGCTGGCTGCGATCGAGCTGGAGATGCCCGCGATCCTCGCGGATGTCGACCTGGTCGACGCGGAGATTGCCGCTCTGGAGACCCGGCCGGCCGAGCTGGACGCCCGCCGTACCCGCCGGGCCCGTCGCAAGGCCCTGGCCACGCGCGCCGTGCTGGCCAACCGTGCCGCCTGCGGGGAGGCGGCGTGATCCGCATCGTCACCGCCGGGCGCCTCGCCCGGCTGGAGCAGGAAGCCGACCAGGCCCGCGACCGTGCGCGGGACGTACAGGCGCAGGCGGACGCTGCGTGGGGAAGCCAGGTGCGGGAGCTGTACGCCGTCACCGACCGCGCGGAGCGGGCAGAGGCCACCACCAATGAAGTGGGCGTCCTGCTGTCCGGCGCACTGGCGGAGCTGTCCGACGCGCAGCAAGAGCTGCTGCGCAAGGACATCGAGATCCGCCGACTGCGTGAGGTGCTGGACTCGGGGGTGTTGGTGGGGCGGTCGCTGACGGTGCTGATGCACTACGGCGAGCCGCACACCGTCTACGCCACCCGCGAGGACGCGTTGGCGGACACGGCCACGCACGGCGTGCCCGCCGGCACCGCGTGGGTGCCCTGCGGTGAACGCCCGGCGTCCGCGTCCACGTGGTGCGTCGCAGCGTTCATCTACGACGCCGGCTGCAAGGGCTACCGCCGCTCGTTCATGCCCGCTCCGGAGCCGGTCGGGGGTGCGGCGTGAACAGTGTTCAGACCCGTTCAGCAGAGCGCGCCCTGTCCGGCGGCACCTGGCTCATCGTGTGCGGCGCGATGCTCTACTCCATCCTCACCGTCACACCGCTCATGGCGAAGCACACGGCCGAGCAGTGGGACTGGACAGCGCCGATCCTGCCCCTCGTGGTGGACGCCGCCGTCGTCATCGTGGTCAAGCTCGATGACGTCCTGGCCCGCCTGGGCGGGCACGGCGGCCGCTGGCCGGTCGTGCTGCGGTGGATGACCGGGCTGATGACCCTCGCCCTCAACACCGCCGACTCTGCACTGAAGAAAGACCTGGTCGGCGTAGCAGTCCACGCCGTCGCGCCACTGCTGCTGATCGTCACCGCAGAGACTTCCCTGGCCTACCGGCGGGCTATCGCCCGCGCGGTGGCCGCGCTGGAAGCCGAGCAGCAGGCCGAGCGGGAGCGGCGCGAGCAGGCGGCCCGCGAGCGTGCCGCACAGGCCCGCGCGGAGGCCCGCGAGGAGCGCGAGCACGCCGCGCAGTTGGCCCGTGAACAACGTGAACACGAAGCCTCACTCGCCCGCGAGCAGGCCGAGCGGGAAGAGCGGCAGCGCCGCGAGGAGCGGGAAGCCCGGGAGCGGGCGGAGGCTGCCGAGCGGGCCGAGCGTGAACGCCGTGAACGCGAGCGTGAACAGCGTGAACAGGAGCGTGAACGGGCCGAGCGGGAAGCCACCGCACGCCTGGCCCGCGAGCGCGCCGAACGCGAGGCGCGTGAACGCCGTGAACACCAGGAGCGCGAGGAGCGGGCCGAGCGTGAACGCGCCGCCCTGCTGGCCCGCGGCCCGGCCAACGGCAAGCTCCCCGAGGACGACGCCCGCCAGATCGTGGCCGCCGCGTTCGGCGCCGGACTGTCCGTGCGCTCCGCCGCGGAGCTGTGCGGCTGGTCGGTCGGATGGGTGTCCACCCGCTACGCCGAACACCGCGACCCGAGCACGGCCGGTGCGTCGCTGGCCATCGCCAGCCAGTGATGGGCACCGTCCCCGTCTACCCGTGGCGGCTCGCCCCGGACGGATTGGCCACGAAGCGCCAGCTGCGCGCGCTCGGGCTGCGTCCCGGCGGGCAGGACGTGGCCGCGCAGGTCGAGCGCCCGCGCCGTCGTCGTGAACCGCTGGTCGCCTACCTCTACCGCGTCGAGCAGGCCAAGCCCGTCCGGCCGATGACGCCCGCGAAGTGGGCAGCGCTGGCCAAGGCCAATGCCGCCCGCCGGGTCTGCCCCGAGTGCCGGCGGGATGCCGGATACGTGATCCCGCCCTCGCTCGGCATATGCACCCCGTGTGCCTTCCCCGAGGAACAGCGCGCCGCCTGAACATCACTCCTGACCACGGGAGTTCGAGTGAAAGACACACGTCACCGCGCCCTGATGACGGGCGCCGTCGCCGTCAGTACGGCCCTGGCCGTTGTGATCGGCGTGCGACTGTCCGGCTACGGCGTGCCCGTCACGCTGCTGCTGGCCTGCTGCCTGTCCTGCGTGGCCACCTTCTCCAGCCTGCTGTTCCGCCTGGTCAGTGCCTGGTCGACGACCACGCACCGCTGCACACGGCCCGACTGCGACTTCCGCGTCAGCCTCACCCACGCCGACGCCACCGAAAACAGGCGCTGGCAGGAGATCGCCGCGCGTCACCCGCACCGCAGCCACTGAGCTGCGCCTTTCCCTGATTCGGCAGGCCCGGCCAACCGCCTCCTACAGCCCTGGCCGGGCCCTACTCCCATGAAGGAGTGCTCTCAGCATGACGGAAGTCAGCACCGAGCCGGTAGCCATCCGGGTCCCCGCACCGCCCCCGCCGCCCGCACCCGCCCCGGTCGAGCAGGCGCCGACCGATCCGGGGCCCGAGCACACGCCCGGCGGCTGGCCGGTCGTCCCGCTCGCCCTGGCCGGGGCGAACAGCACCGTGAGCATGGTCGCCACCGCCGCCCTGGTCGGCGGCCCGATCGCCGCCGCGGTGGCCGCGACCGGTGCCGTCGTCCTCGGCGCCGTGGCCGGCACGCGCAGCAGCAACACCAGCCCCCGCAAGGAAGCCCGCCGCACCGCCGCCCGCACCGCCGGACGATCCGCCGCACGCCGCGCGAGCCTGCGCCACGGCGGAGCAGGCACCGCTGGCACCCGTTCGGGCGGCGCGGGGGCCGGTCGATCCGGTGGCAAGTCGGGCAGCGGGCCCGGTCAGCACCGCCGCGGGGCGGGCCCGTCCGCCCGTCGCGGCAGCACCGCAACCGGCACGGCCAGCAAGCCCGGCAGCAGCACCGGCAAGGGCACGACCGCCAAGCACACGGCCGGTCCCGTCGGGAAGGCTGCGGGCAAGGCGGGGCAGGTCAAGGCCCTGCGCCGGTCCGCACAGCAGGCCGCTCCCGGTTCCCGGGCCGGGCAGCGGGCGCAGATCACGGCGGCCCGCCGCGCGGTCGCGGACGCCCGCCGCAACGCCAAGGCCCGCACCACCGCCGGCGGCGCCGGGCTCACCTCCCGCGCCGGTCGCCGTGGCGGTCTGGGTGGTCGGATGCTCGGCGGTGCTGCACGTAAGGCCCGCGCTGCGCGGGATGCGGCGGTCGCCAAGAACCGTGCGAAGCGCGACGCGAAGACCGCCGGCACGGTCGCAGCGAAGCGCGCCGCGGTCCGCAAGGCGCCGGCCCGGCGGGCGGCGCGACAGGCGCTGCGCCGGTCCGCGGCCCGTTTCCACGGCCGGCGCCTGCTCGCCGCCCTGCTCGCCCTCCCGCTCGGGTTGCTCGGGCTGGTCACCAGCCCGATCGGCCGCAAGCTCGGACTGCCCTGGCTCATCCACCCCGGACGCCGCCTCTACCGGCGTCTGGCCAGCGTCGCGGCCGAGCAGCGGGCCGGACGGGATGAGGCGATCCGCAAGGAGCAGGCCGAGCAGGAAGCCGCCGCCGACGCGGAAGCCACCAAGGACGGCGCCGACGGCATCACCGACAGCGTCGAGCGTCCCGAGTCCACCGTTCCCATCAGCACGAACACCGAGTCGAGTGAGGGAGAGCACGTGTCCGGTTTCCGGTTCGAAGAGGCCGCCGCCGAGATGGAGCAGGCCGCCAACACCTACGACCCCGAGAACGCCATGGAGATCCTCGCCATGGTCGAGGGACTGCCCGCCGCCCTCACGTCGGTGGCGAACGTGATGAAGATCCTGGCCGAGCGCTCCGACTCCGAGTTCCCGCTGGAGAAGGAGGTCGCGGACGGCTTCAACGACATCTTCGGCGCCCTGATGAGCGCGGTCGCGGTCGCCGAGGACATGGGACCGCTGTTCCGCCAGGCCCACGAGCAGGACATCGCCCGGCACGAGGACCCCCGCAACGGCACCGAGGCCGAGAAGGGCTGGAACGTCTGACATGAGCAGCACCGCCACCGCCAAGAAGCAGGCGAGCAGTGGCCCGGTGCTGGACTGGGCGGCCGGTCACGGACCCGTGACCGGCGCCCTGTCCGCCACCACCGGAGCCTTCGCCGTCGCCACCACCGGCGCCGCCACCCACATGCCGCCCGGCTGGGCCCTGGCCGTGGGGGCGGCCGGCGCCCTCGGCCACACCATCGTCGGCCTGCGCATCCGCAACGCTGGCCGCACCCTGGCCACCCGCGCCGCCTCCTGGCTGGTCGGCGCCGGATGGACCACCTGGGCCATGACCCATGGTCCCCTCACCTGGGCCGCCCTCGGCTCCCTGGCCACCATGGGCGTCGGCATCGGCGCCGCCGCCCGATCGGCCGCCCTCTTCGAAGAGGCCCGCGAGGAGGAAGCCCTCGCAGCCGAGCGGCGGCAGGTCGCCGCTGAGCTGTCCGCGGACCGGCGGGCGATCGCCGCGGAATGGGTCGACCGCATCCAGCGGGTGTGCTCGATCACCGTGCGCGTGGTCGGCGTCGAGCAGTGGGAGACCGGCGCCGGCTACTCCATCGACGCCGAACTCCCCGCCGGCGGCGCCACCTGGAACAAGATCGCCGCCGAGTCCGCGCGACTGTCGGCGGACGCACGCCTGCCGCACGGCTGCACCGCCACCGCGTCCCCCGGCGTCCACCAGGGTCGCGTCATCATCGACGTGACCACGGTCAACGTGCTGGAACAGGAGCGCACCTACCCGTCCGACTACGGGCCGCTCTCCGTCCACACCGGCATCCCCTGGGGCTACCGCACGAACGCGGAACAGATCCTCGCCTACCTGCGCGAGCAGTGCGCGCTCATCGTCGGACCGACCGGATCGGGCAAGACCAACATGGTCCACTCGATCCTCGCCGGGTTCGCCCGCGCCGACGACATCCTCACCTGGGTCATCGACCTCAACGCCGGATCCGCGGGCCTGCCCTGGGTGCTTCCCGCCCTCAACGGCGAGATCAGTGCCCCGGACGGGATGGCGGTGCGGCCCGGTATCGACTGGCTCGCCGGAACGTACGACGAGGCCATGACCATGCTCGATGTGGCGGTGCGCGTGGCCAAGCAGCGCAAGATGGGCTACCAGGACGTACTGGCCCGTGCGAACACGGATCTGCTGCCGATCAGCGCGAAGGTTCCCCAGATCATGCTGGTCATCGACGAGGGTGCGGAGATCCTGGCCAGCCCGGACCGGCAGGTCCGCAAGCTCGGGGAAAAGATCCTGGAGGTGATCCGGATCGCCCGCGCCATGGGCATCCGCACCGTCCTCACGGCCCTCGGAGCGACCGGCAGTGTGCTGAGCAATCTCATGATCCGTCGGGAAGCCAAGGTCCGCGTCGCCCTGACCGGAGGCGAGAAGGAGGGCATGGACCTGTCGAAGATGTTCCCCGGCTCCCGCGGGCTGCGCGTCGAGCAGGCCCCGCACAAGGGCGCCGGGTTCATGGGCACCCCCGAGTCCCCGGCCGCGCTGTTCAAGGCGTGGCGGATCCTGCCCAACCAGATCCGGGAGATCATCGCCGCCACCTCCGAGCGGCACCCCACCCTGGACACGGTGTCCGCCAAGGCGGCCGGGCCCGCCTACGCCCGCCGCTGGGACTCCGACCGCACCGCGTGGATGCGCGACCAGGCCACCACCGACGACGCCGGCACCATCGGCACGGGCGACTCGGGCCTGAAGCTGTCCGCGTTCAACCGTCCGGAGCAGGCGCCCGTTTCGCCGGAAGACGAGATGCTGCGCCAGTTCCGGGAGCAGATCGACGCCAAGTTCGGGACCGCTCCGGAACCGCAGACCCCCACGGGGAATGACGGGCCGCCGGCCGGGGGCGGGTTGAACCTGTCGGCGCTGCGGGGCGAGCAGGACAGCCCCGCACAGCAGGCGGCGCTGGCGCTGCTGCTCGCCGCCGGCCGCGAGGGCACCGGGGCATCCGCGATCGCCCGCGCGCTCTCCGAGGAGCACGGCACGTCACGTCAGACGGTCGTCGGCTGGCTGCGGGACTGGGTCAAGGACGGCACCGCCGTCCGCGTCGGGGAAGGCACCAAGGCCCGCTACGTCCACCGCCAGCACGCCCCCGAGCAGCCGCCGGAAGGCTGACCACGGCCCGGGAAGCTGCTACTCCCAGCCCATGTCCCGGGCGACGATCTCCCGGGCCCGTTCCAGATCGCTCTCCGTCGTTCCGAGTGCCCACTCGTCGAGCTGTGCCAACAGATCGGTCAGGGCCTGCTTCTCCGCTTTATGGTTGACCGGCAGCCGGTCAAAGTCCAGCTCCATCAGCCAGTGAAAGAGCACCACCACATCGGGCGCCCAGAGGCTGATGTCGACATGAGAGTCAAGGTCCAGCGGGCCGGTTGCATCGTCGGTCATGAGCGAACCATACGGCCGACCGTTCGAACCACGATCTTGCACTTCCACCCCGACTTGCTGCTTGTCGCCCCCGCTCCGGGAAGGGCTCTTGGCGGCCTGCTGAAGGCCTGAAACGGCTTGTGACCTGCAAGGCGACAAGCGACAAGACAAGACAAGCGACAAGCCACACGACAAGCACGCGACAAGGAAGACGACAAGCCACGCGACAAGCACACCCACCCATCCGAGCGGGCCCGCACCAGTCCCTGGTGCGGGCCCGCGGCTCATCCGAGGAGCCCCGCAATGGACCACCGCACCCCGCCGGGGAACATCGCCCCGCACATACCCACCGCCGACTGGCAGCGCGCACAGGCCACCGGACAGCCCGTCGTCATCGTCGTCAACGACACGCACCCGGCCGGCATCCCCTGGCGCCGGGCGCTGATCCCGTTCGCGATCGCCGGGGCGGTCGTGGCCGGCGGCTGGGGACTGGTCGCCTGCCTGTGCCTGCTGCTCGACGCCGCGGCCCACACCGCCACCGTCGTCGCCGGCGCCGCCGGACCCATCGGCATCGGCGGCATCACCCTCAAGCTCGCCCGCAGCAAGACCACCTAGATACGCCCGGGGCGACCGCCCCTCTCGCCAAAGATTCGCGGTCGCCCCGGCCAACCGGCCCACAACAGACCTGTTGGAGGTCTCCCAGCATGACTCAACCGACCGACATCCGGCGAGACGGCGAGCGACCGTTACTCCTGGACCTCTTCTCGTGCGCCGGCGGCGCCGCGATGGGCTACCTGCGCGCCGGCTTCCGTGTGCACGGCTGCGACATCGCCCACCGGCCCAACTACCCCTTCCCGTACCACCGGGGCGACGCACTCGCCCACCTCGCCCACCTGATCACCACGGGCGAGATCCGCCGGTACACGTTCGTCCACGCCTCCCCGCCCTGCCAGGCCAAGTGCTCCCTGACCATCGGCACCAACCAGTCCAAGGGATGGGGCGGCACGCACGAGGACCTCGTGGCACCCACCCGCGAACTGCTCGACCAGACCGGCCTGCCGTACGTCATCGAGCAGCCCAATGGACGTGCCGAGATCCGCAAAGACCTCCGGTTGTGCGGCGAGATGTACGGGCTCGGGGTCATCCGGCACCGCAACTTCGAGTTGGGCGGCTGGAGTGCCCCGCAACCGGACCACGTCCCGCACCGGGGCCGCGTGCGTGGCTACCGGCACGGTGAGTTCCACGAGGGCCCCTACGTCGCCCCGTACGGCAACGGTGGCGGCAAGCCCACCGTTGCGGAGCTGCAAGCGGCGATGGGCATCACGTGGACCGACGTGCGCGAGGAGCTGACCGAGGCCATCCCGCCCGCCTACAGCGAGTACATCGGTCGCGCCTTCCGGGCCTCCCGCGTCGCGCTGGGGGTGGCGGCATGAGCCGTATCCCGACCGCCGATCTGGCCTGCCTCCCCCTGCTCGCCTCCGCCCTCACCAGCGCGGAACGCGGCTGGCCCGTCATCCCCCTGCACCCTCGCGCGAAGCGGCCGGCCGGGCACGCCGAACGCGACTGCCCCGGCACGGGGCGGTGTGCGGGCGGGCACCGCAAGCCCGAGCAGCGCGCCACGACCGACCCCGATCTGATCCACACGACGTGGGCGACGCGCCCGTACAACGTGGGGATCGCGACCGGCCCGGCCGGGCTGCTGGTCGTTGACCTGGACGTGTGCAAGCCCGAAGAGCCAGAAGGAGCGCCTGACGGCGCCACTTCCTTGCAAGCGCTCTGCGAGCGCGCCGGCCAGGTACTCCCAACCACCTACCGGGTGCGGACCGCGCGAGGCGGGGAGCACCTGTACTTCACCGCCCCGGACGGGATGCGGTTGAAGTGCAGCGCGAACCGTCTCGGGCCGCACATCGATACTCGGGCGTGGGGCGGCTACGTCGTCGCCCCCGGCAGCACCACCCCCGACGGCGCCTACGAGGTGACCGATGACGCCCCCGTGGCACCGCTGCCCGGGTGGCTGGCCGAACGGCTCACCGAGCCGGACCGGCCCGCAGTCGTCCCCCTGGCGCCGGTGCGGGATGGCACCCGGGCCGCCCGTACGGCGCTGGAGCGGGAGTGCGCGGTCATCGCCGCCACGACCGACGGCGGACGCAACAACACCCTGCACCGCAGCGCCTGCAAGATCGCCCGGTTCGTCGCGTGGGGCGACCTCCCCCGGGACGTGGCGGAGCAGGCAATCCAGGGGGCGGGGGAGTCCACGGGTCTGCCGCCGGCCGAGTGCCGCACCACCATCCGCAGCGCCATGGACTGGGTCATCACCCACGCCACCCCACGGCAGGCAGCCTCATGACCGGCCCCGACTCCCCCCGCCTGGATTGCCCCACCAGCCGGACCACCGGTCCGCAAGCCGCTCCACAGCCTGTGGATGCTGCGGGCGTGGGCGAGCCGAAAGGCGCCGCCCGCAAGGGCGTCGTAAGTGTCCTTTTCTCGAACCGATCCCAGATCCGGCCGGGCGTCGAGCCGACTTCGGACGCGCCCGGTATCCGGATCTTTGCTCCGCCGGTCTACCGGCACCACTACGACGGCGCCCGCTGGTCCACGCGGCCCGGCGCCCTGCCCACCGCCGCCTACGCCTGCCGTTGTGGGCAGACCGGCACCGCCGCCGGCCCGGAGAAGGTGGCCGCGCTGGTCGCCGAGTACGACGCCCACCAGTCCGCCTGCCCCGGGGCGCCCGCCGCGCCCGCCGAAGGGAGGGATGCCGCATGACCGCCCCGCACACCATCGACGGCGCCGCGCTGCTCGATGAGGTGGAAGCCTTCCACCGCCGCTTCAACGTCTTCCCCACCGAAGCCGCCTACGTCGCCGTCGCCCTGTGGGACGCACACGCCCACCTCATCGACTGCTTCGAGACCACCCCGCGGATCGCGTTCCTCTCCCCGGAGCCCGGATCGGGCAAGTCCCGCGCGCTGGAGATCGTGGAACTCCTCACCCCCCGCCCGGTCGCCACCGTGTCCGCATCCGCCAACGCCCTCTACCGGCTGGTCGACTCCGCCGAGGGCCTGCCCACGGTGCTGTTCGACGAGGTAGACACCATCTTCGGCCCCAAGGCCGGCGCCGACGAGGCACTGCGCGGCTTCCTGAACGCCGGATACCGGCGCATCGGCGGCGCCCTGCGCTGCGTCGGAGAAGGCTCCAACCAGAACGCGCAGGTCTTCAACTCCTACTGCGCGGTCGCCATGGCCGGACTCGGCTCACTGCCCGACACCGTCCTGACCCGCTCGGTCATCGTCCGCATGCGCAAGCGCGCCCCGAACGAGAAGGTCGAGCCCTACCGCCAACGCATCCACGAGAAGCAGGGCCACGCCCTGCGTGACCGGCTCGCCAAATGGGCCGACACCGTCCGCGACCAGGTCTCCCAAGCCTGGCCGGCCATGCCCGACGGAGTCTCCGACCGGCCCGCCGACGTGTGGGAACCCCTGCTCGCCGTCGCGGACGCGATCGGCGGCGACTGGCCCGGCCGGGCCCGCGCCGCCTGCCTGGAACTGATCAGCGCCGCCCACGACAACGACGAAGCCTCCCTCGGAGTACGGCTGCTGACCGACCTGCGCGACAAGGTATTCGGCGGCGCCGACCGGATGCCGACAGCCGCCATCATCGAATGCCTGCTGCGCATGGACGACGCCCCCTGGGGCGACCTGGACGACAAGCCGATCAACTCCCGCACCCTCGCCCGCCTCCTCGGCCAGTACGTCACCCCGGCCAACAAGCCGATCAAACCGCGCGGCATCCGCACCCCCTCGGGCTTCCCCAAGGGCTACTACGCGGAAGACCTCACGGACGCCTGGACGCGGTACTGCCCTCCCTCCCCCGAGGAATCCGCCACGTCCGCCACGTCCGCCACACCGCAGGTCAACAGGGGTGAATCCGTGGCGGATACCGCCACACCCATCCGCCACATGTCTGCGGAAGCCGCCACACAGCCCACCCTCGCCCACTGACCGGAGCAGACGCCCCAGTGCCGCCCCACCCTGCGGGGTGTGGCGGCACCTATCCGCCACAACACCGCTATCCGCCACACGATCAAGTCTCTGACCTGCGATGTGGCGGCGTGGCGGACGTGGCGGATCTCCCGGAAGAGACAGCGAGGCATCCCCCAATCCATCCGGCATCACAGTCAGACAAGGAGTGCCCCATCCATGGACACGTCCCAGCTCCCTGAAGCCGCGGACTCCACCCTCGTTCTTCTGACCGTTGAGGAGGCGGCTCGACGCCTCTGCATCGGCCGCACCACCTGCTATCAGCTCATCCGCTCCGGAGAGCTGGAATCCATCCCGGTCGGCAGCTTGCGCCGCGTCCCTGCCGACGCCCCCGCCGCGTACGTGGCCCGCCGGCGTGCTGAGCAGCGCGCCGCCTGATCCCCACTCGGAGCGCCGCCCAGACATTGGGCGGCGCTCCGATCCGTCTACCTCGCACCGACCGGAGGAACTGCCAGTGGCAGAGGAGAAAAAGCGCACCCGCCGTGCCAACGGTGAATCGGCCATCTACCTGGGCAAGGACGGACGCTGGCACGCCCGTGTGCCCATGGGTTACAAGGACGACGGATCGCCCTACCGCCGACACCTGACGCGCCCCACGCGCAAGGAGCTGGTGGACGAGGTCCGACGACTGGAGAAGCAGCGCGACGAGGGGTCCGCTCGGCAGCCCGGCAAGCCGTGGATGGTCGCGAAGTGGCTTGAGCACTGGGTCGAGAACATCGCCAAGCCCGTCGTGAGCGAGAACACGTACGCCGGATACGAGGTGGCAGTCCGGGTGCACCTGGTGCCGGGCATCGGCCGGCACCGCATCGACCGCCTGGAGCCAGAGCACCTGGAGAGCCTGTACCGCCGGATGCAGAGCGCCGGCAGCAAGGCGGGCACCGCGCACCAGGCTCACCGGACCGCGCGTACGGCCCTGGGGGAAGCTGTGCGGCGCGGTCACGCGGCGAAGAACGCTGCTGCGCTCGCGAAGCCTCCCCGGATGGAAGAGGACGAGAACGAGGTAGAGCCCTACTCAGTCGACGAGGTGCAGAGTCTCCTGCTCGAAGTGAACAAGCGCCGGAACAGTGCCCGCTGGATGCTGGCACTGGCGCTGGGGTTGCGGCAGGGGGAGACGCTCGGCCTGCGGTGGTCAGACGTGGACCTGGACAACGAGTACCTGAAGCTTCGCCGGAACCGGTTGCGGCCGAAGTACGAGCACGGGTGTGGCGAGGCGGCCCCGTGCGGCCGGAAGGCGGGCTACTGCCCGGCCCGGGTGCAGGTGCGGCGCGAGACGAAGAACACTAAGTCACGCGCCGGGCGCCGCGCTGTGCCCCTTCCCGGCCCGCTGGTCGTGATGCTCCGCTCCCACCGGGAGGCACAGGCCCGGGAGCGTGCGGCGGCCGGGAACCTGTGGACCGAGTCCGAGTACGTGTTCACCAAGCCGTTGGGCGGGCCGCTCAGTCCGAACACGGACTACCACGACTGGAAGCGGCTGCTGGAAGACGCCGGCGTCCGGGACGGGCGTCTGCACGACGCAAGGCACACGGCGGGGACCGTGCTGATGCTGCTCGGGGTCCCGGACCGGGTCATTGACCAGATCATGGGTTGGGAGCCGGGCGGCGCCGCTCGGATGCGAGCGCGGTACCTGCACGTGACCGATCCCATGCTCAAGGAAGCGGCGCGGAAGATCTCGCACGCCATCTGGGGACCACCGGGAAACCTCGCTGTGGACAAAGACCAGGACAACGAGGCGTAGGGACAACGACGAAGGGCCCCCTGTTTCCAGGGGGCCCTTCGACATCGTGCCCGGTGAGGCACTGGCGGAGGATACGAGATTCGAACTCGTGAGGGGTTGCCCCCAACACGCTTTCCAAGCGTGCGCCCTAGGCCTCTAGGCGAATCCTCCGCCGAGAACATTACATGACGTCGGGGAGTGCTTGCGAACTCGTTCCGAGGGCCCCGCATCGGGTAACGTGTGGCCCAGCCCCTCACGCGGCGCTATCTGACTGAACTCCCCCAGGGCCGGAAGGCAGCAAGGGTAGGTCGGCTCTGGCGGGTGCGTGGGGGGCGTCTCGTTTGCGGGCGGTCCGGTTGTCGGTGGGCGCCTATAACCTCGTATGCGTGTCGTCTCTCGCGCTCTACCGCCGTTACCGCCCGGAGTCCTTCGCCGAGGTCATCGGGCAGGGGCATGTCACCGACCCGCTGCAGCAGGCGCTGCGGAACAACCGGGTCAATCACGCGTACCTGTTCAGCGGTCCGCGCGGCTGTGGCAAGACGACCAGCGCCCGGATCCTGGCGCGCTGTCTGAACTGCGAGCAGGGCCCGACGCCGACGCCGTGCGGCGAGTGCCAGTCCTGCCGCGACCTCGCGCGCAACGGGCCGGGCTCCATCGACGTCATCGAGATCGACGCCGCCTCGCACGGAGGTGTGGACGACGCCCGCGACCTGCGGGAGAAGGCCTTCTTCGGTCCCGCCTCGAGCCGGTACAAGATCTACATCATCGACGAGGCCCACATGGTCTCCCCGCAGGGCTTCAACGCCCTGCTGAAGGTCGTCGAGGAGCCGCCGGAGCACCTCAAGTTCATCTTCGCGACCACCGAGCCCGAGAAGGTCATCGGGACCATCCGGTCGCGGACCCATCACTACCCCTTCCGGCTCGTGCCGCCCGGCACCCTGCGCGACTACCTCGCCGAGGTGTGCGGCAGGGAGGGCATCGCGGTGGAGGAGGGTGTGCTGCCGCTCGTGGTGCGGGCCGGCGCGGGGTCCGTGCGTGACTCCATGTCCGTCATGGACCAGCTGCTCGCGGGCGCCGGTGCCGACGGTGTGACGTACGACATGACGACCGCCCTGCTCGGCTACACGGACGGTTCGCTGCTCGACTCGGTCGTCGAGGCCTTCGTCTCGGGGGACGGCTCCGCCGCCTTCGGGGTCGTGGACCGGGTGATCGAGGGAGGCAACGACCCGCGGCGGTTCGTCACCGACCTGCTGGAGCGCCTGCGTGACCTGGTGATCCTCGCCGCCGTGCCCGACGCCGCGGAGAAGGGGCTCATCGACGCCCCCGCCGACGTCGTCGAGCGGATGCAGGCCCAGGCCCGGTCCTTCGGCGCGGCCGAGCTGAGCCGTGCGGCCGACATCGTGAACGAGGGGCTCACCGAGATGCGCGGCGCCCATTCGCCGCGCCTCCAGCTGGAGCTGATCTGTGCCCGCGTGATGCTGCCCGCCGCGTACGGCGACGAGCGGTCCGTGATGGCCCGCCTGGACCGGATCGAGCGCGGGGTGCAGTTCTCGGCCGGTGCGGGTGCACCCGCCATGGGGTACACGCCCGGGCCCGAGGCGCATGCCGGTGCGGGGGGCGTGGCGCCCGCCGGGGCTCCGCTGCCGCCGGGCGGCGGACCCGCCGCGGCCCGTGCGGCGGTACGGGGGCAGGGCGCCGGCGCGCCAAGCGGTGGCCCGGGCGGCGGCTCGTCCTCCGGTGCTGCTCCCAGCGTTGCTCCCGGTGCCGGTGCCGGTGCCGGTGCCGGTGCCGGTGCCGGGGCCGGGTCCTCGGCCGACGCGGGTGGCCGTTCCGCCGAGGGCGGGCCCGCGCAGGCCGCGCCTTCTTCCGCCGCCGGCGGTCCCGCGGCTTCCCCCGCGCCTGCCGCCGCTCCTGCTCCCGCTCCCGCTTCCGCTTCCGGTTCGGCGCCGGCTCCCGGTGCCTGGCCGACCGCGGCTCCCGCCGGTGGTGGGCGCCGCCCCGGCGGATGGCCCACGGCGGCCCCCGCGGGGGGCGGGCAGTCCCGGACACCGGCCGCTCCCAGCCCCTCGGCCGGCCCCTCCGCGACTCCGGCCCCGGCTGCCGCTCCGGCCGGTCCCGCGCCCGCCTCTCCGCCGCCGGGCGCTCCCGGGATCGACCCCCGCACGATCTGGCCCAACATCCTGGAGGCGGTCAAGAACCGCCGCCGGTTCACCTGGATCCTGCTCAGCCAGAACGCTCAGGTGACCGGCTTCGACGGCACCTCCCTCCAGCTCGGCTTCGTCAACGCCGGCGCCCGGGACAACTTCGTCAGCAGCGGCAGCGAGGACGTGCTGCGGCAGGCCCTGGCCGAGCAGTTCAACGTGCAGTGGAAGATCGACGCGGTCGTCGATCCCTCCGGCGGCTCGGCGCCTCCCTCCGGTGTGGGCCCGTCCGGCCCCTCGGGACCCTCCGGTGGCTACGGCGGCGGAGGCGGCTTCGGCGGCGGTGGCGGTTTCGGCGGGGGCGCGCCCGCACAGCGGCCGTCGGCGCCCGCGTCCCCGTCCGCGCCCGCCGCCCCGTCCGCGACCCCCGCTCCGGCTCCGGCGTCCGCTCCGGCCGCCGCCCCCGCGCCCCGGCCCTCGGCACCCGAGCCGCCCCCGGTCTCCCCCGAGGACGACATCCCCGAGGACGACGACCCGGACCTCGACGAGTCGGCGCTCTCCGGCAAGGAACTGCTGGTCCGCGAACTGGGCGCGACGGTGGTCGAGGAGATCGCCAACGAGTGACCGCCCGAGCCGTGCGCTCGGCCTGGAGGAAGCCACAAGCATGCGCGGCCGGTCCCTTCGGAAGCCCGCACAAACCGCGGCGGCCCGTTCCCATTAGGCTTCACCCCGTGAAGGTCCTTGTCATCGGCGGCGGCGCCCGCGAACACGCCCTGTGCCGTTCCCTGTCCCTCGACCCCGACGTCACCGCGCTGCACTGCGCACCCGGCAACGCCGGTATCGCCGAGGTCGCCGAACTGCACCAGGTCGACGCCCTCGACGGCGCGGCCGTCACCGCGCTCGCCACCCGGCTCGGCGCCGAGCTGGTCGTCGTGGGACCCGAGGCGCCGCTGGTCGCCGGGGTCGCCGACGCCGTCCGCGAGGCGGGCATCCCGGTCTTCGGGCCGTCGGGGGAGGCGGCGCGGCTGGAGGGCTCCAAGGCCTTCGCCAAGGACGTGATGGCCGCCGCGGGCGTGCCCACGGCCCGTTCCTACGTCTGCACGACCCCCGACGAGGTCGACGCGGCCCTCGCCGCCTTCGGCGCGCCCTACGTCGTCAAGGACGACGGGCTGGCCGCGGGCAAGGGCGTCGTCGTCACCGACGACGTCGAGGCGGCCCGCGCCCACGCGAACGCCTGCGACCGCGTCGTCGTCGAGGAGTACCTGGACGGCCCCGAGGTCTCCCTCTTCGCGATCACCGACGGCGAGAACGTACGCCCGCTCCAGCCCGCCCAGGACTTCAAGCGCGCCCTCGACGGCGACGAGGGCCCGAACACCGGCGGCATGGGCGCGTACTCGCCGCTGCCCTGGGCCGACCCGAAGCTGGTCGACGAGGTCGTGCAGAGCGTGCTCCAGCCGACCGTCGACGAGCTGCGCCGGCGCGGCACACCGTTCTCGGGTCTTCTCTACGCGGGGCTCGCGATCACCTCGCGCGGCGTGCGCGTGATCGAGTTCAACGCCCGTTTCGGCGACCCCGAGACCCAGGTCGTGCTGGCCCGTCTGAAGACCCCGCTCGCCGGTCTGCTGATGGCCGCCGCCACCGGCAACCTCGCCGACCTGGAGCCGCTGCGCTGGAGCGACGAGGCGGCCGTCACCGTGGTCGTCGCCTCCCACAACTACCCCGGCACCCCGCGCACCGGCGACCCGATCACCGGCCTCGACGAGGTGGCCGCCCAGGACGCCCCGCACGCCTACGTCCTGCACGCCGGCACTCGCGCCGAGGGCGACGCCGTCGTCAGCGCCGGGGGCCGCGTCCTGTCCGTCACGGCCACCGGCGCCGACCTCACGGAGGCCCGCGACCGTGCCTACCGGGCCGTCGCCCGCATCGGCCTCGACGGCTCGCAGCACCGCACCGACATCGCGGCGAAGGCGGCGGGCGCGTAACCCTCGCCTTCCCGGTCACCGGATCCGACGGGCCCCGGCTCCCTCCCAGGAGCCGGGGCCTGACCTTTGCTGTCCGTCTCCACCTTTCCCCAAAGCCATTCCATCGGGTGACCGATGGGCCATACGGCTGACGGGCGCGGGACCCCCAACTATGGTGCCGCGCAAGCGTTCCGGCACTTGGCCCACCGGCATTGCGATGTCAGTGCCGGGTGCCACAGTGGGTGAAGTGAGCAGAACCCGAAGAGCATGAAGTCCGGGAACAGCAGGAACGGCAGGAAGAGCAGCAGTGCAGCACGACGGTCCAGCAGGTACAGGGCAGACAGGACAGCGATGAGGGGGTGAGGTCCGGCCGTGACCGCTCTCGGTGGTGTGGAGATGGGCGCGCTCGCCGCGCGTACCCGGGCGCTTGCGGTGCTGCGGGTCCGCAGCCGCGCGCTGGCCGTGGCCCTGCTGCCCGCCGCCGCGGCCGTGATCCTCCTCGTCGGCGGATCCACCGGGCGCCTCGCGGGCGCAGGCTGGGACGTCCTGCGCTGGGTGGTGTCCGTCCTGGCCCTGCTCGTCCTGCTGGCCGCCGCCGGAGTCGCCCTGGTCGTGGCCCGCGCCAAGCCCGCCGTGACCCCCACGGTCACGGTCCCCGAGGAGTCGGCGCCCGAGCTCTACCGGATGGTGCGCGACCTGGCCGACCGGCTCGACGTCCCCGCCCCCTCGGCGATAGCGCTCACGCCGGACTGCGACAGCTGGCTGGAGGACCGCACCCATCCGCTCCACGGCCCGCCGCCCGCGGACAGGGACGACGACGGCCTGCCCGGCCTCGGCGACCCCGCCCGCCGCCGGAGTGCCGTCGCGGCGCCCGTCCTGGTCATCGGCTCGCCGTTCCTGTGGTGGATGCGGGTGGGCGAGCTGCGTGCCGTCCTCGCCCCGGTGGTCGCCGGTACGGAGCCTTCGGCACACCCCGACATAGCCGCGGCCCGGCGCTTCATACGGGGCCTGGACGCCGCCGTGGCGGTGGCCTCGGCGGGCCGGCGCGACCCGCTGTCCCGGGTGGCGTGCGCGGGCCTCGGCTGGGTGTCCCGGCTCCTGCTGCGCGGCTGCCGACGGCACGCGACCGAGATGGAGCGCGGGGTCGCCGCCGCGGCCGCGGAGCGTGCACAGGCTGTGGACTACGGTCTGCGGATCGTCGCGCAGGAGCAGGTGGGGCTCGCCTACGCGGGCTGGGACCGGCTGCTGACCCGGGTGGCGCTGCCCGCCTGGCGGATGGGCCGCTGGCCCTCCCGGCTGGACGTGGGCGTCGTCGCCGCC
Source organism: Streptomyces sp. CCM_MD2014 (assembly GCF_000772045.1). Lineage (GTDB taxonomy): Bacteria > Actinomycetota > Actinomycetes > Streptomycetales > Streptomycetaceae > Streptomyces > Streptomyces salinarius. The sequence goes on from NZ_CP009754.1 coordinate 4,566,894, forward strand.
CTCACGGAGCTGTCGCGCCGGGACCGCCTGGCCGAGGGCTTCGCCTCCCGCCTGGGCGAGCGTCCCGCCTGTGACCTGCTGGAGGAGCCCGGGGTGGTGGACGAGGCGGTCTCGCTCCTCGCCGCGCGCCTCTTCCACGGAGGGCCGGCCGAGACCGGTCCGGACTGGTCGCCGGTCGGCTGGGAGGAGTATCCCGAGGAGGTCGTCGACCGGTCCTGGCGCACGGACGCGGCCCGTCTGCACCGGGTGCTCGACACGCTGGGCGTCCGTCGCACCGGCGGGGGCACCGCACCGGGCACGGACGGCCCGACCCTGGCCCGCGTCCTGGACCACCTCACCACCCAGGACCCCGCGCTCACCCTCGCCTCTCCCACAGACGCCGACGCGGCCCCGGCCCCCGGGACACCTCCCGCGGCCGACACCACTGCCCGGCCCGCCGCCGCGGACCCGGCCCCCGCCGACGCGCATGCGCCGTACGGCGGCCGAGGCGCCCCGTCTCCGCAGTACGCCGACGGCGCCGCCCCGCCTCCGGCCCACACCGACCACCAGGCCGTCCCCGCCGACGACGAGGACGACCTCGCCGGCACCACGGCACGGGGGGCCGCCCTGGCCGCCGGGCTCAGTGCGCAGCTGGCCCGTGAGGAGGCCCGGGAGCGGCCCGTCGGAGCCGGGGTTCCCTCCCCGCCCCCGGGTCCGGGCACCGGGGCGGGTCCGGAGGCCGCCCTCTGGGACGACCGTGCGCTTCCCCTCCTGCCGTTGCAGCCCCCGCGCACCGGGCGCGAGATCCTCGCCGCGCACATCACGGCGATGGTGTGCTGCGCGGCGATGGACACCGTCGGTGCGGCCCCCGGCCTCGACTGGCTCGACGGGCCGGCGCTCCTGCTCGACGGCGCCCGCACCGCGGACCCGGCGCCCAGCGTGCTCAGCCTCGTCGAGACGGGTGACCCGGGCCCGCTGCGCGCCTGGATGACCGAGCTCGGCATACGCCCGGAGAAGCCGGTACGACTGGTCTGACGCCCGTACCGCCCCCACCGCCCCCCGCCGCACCCGTCCGGGCGTGCCGCAGGCGGGCGCGGAGGAATCGGACGGTCTCATTCCACTTTCGGCCACTTCGCGACGAACAGTGACAGCCCGCGTGCGAAATGTGATGTGCTGGGACCGATCGCGCACATGGCAAAGGCGTTCGTCATACGCACGACCACGGGGGCACGAGGGAGGGGACTGTCCCATGGGGCCCGAGCAGATTCGCCGCTGGGAGTCGGGAGCACTCGCGCACGCCGTGACGGACCCCTTCGGACAGGGGCCGGTCCCCTGGCTGCGCGGCGGCGAGACGTACTTCGGCGACACCGGGCAGGTGGTCGCCTGGTACGCGGACCAGGACCGCACCGGCACCGACTCCGGCGGCGGCCCCCGTGCCGCCGACGACGTCCGCCGCCAGATCAAGGGCTTCACCGCGACGGGAGCCGTCGCCCCCGGCGAGGCCATCGACTTCCACGTCACCGTCGACCCGCCCCAGGAGTTCGGCGTCGACATCTACCGGATCGGCCACTACGGCGGTGACGGCGCCGCAAAGATCACCACCAGCCCCCGCCTGTCCGGCATCGTCCAGCCTCCGCCGCTCACCGCCGACCGCACGGTCTCCTGCCACCACTGGTGGCTGTCCTGGCGGTTGCAGATCCCCACGTACTGGAACGTCGGCGCGTACGTGGCCGTCCTCACCACCGCCGACGGCTACCGCTCCCACGTCCCCTTCACGGTCCGCGACGACCACCCGGCCGACCTGCTGCTCCTCCTGCCGGACGTCACCTGGCAGGCGTACAACCTCTACCCGGAGGACGGCCGTACCGGTGCCAGCCTCTACCACGCCTGGGACGAGGAGGGCCGCCTGCTCGGCGAGGCGGACGCCGCGACGACCGTCTCCTTCGACCGCCCGTACGCGGGAGCGGGCCTCCCCCTCCACGTGGGCCACGCCTACGACTTCATCCGCTTCGCCGAGCGCTACGGCTACGACGTCGCCTACGCCGACGCCCGCGACCTGCACTCCGGCCGCGTCGACCCGGCCCGCTACCGGGGCCTGGTCTTCCCGGGCCACGACGAGTACTGGTCCGGCCCCATGCGCCGCACCGCGGAACTGGCCCGCGACCGGGGGACCTCCCTGGTCTTCCTCTCCGCCAACACCATGTACTGGCAGGTGGAGCTGGCACCCTCCCCGTCCGGTGTCCCCGACCGCCTGCTGACCTGCCGCAAACGCAAAGGACCGGGCCGCCCCGCGCTGTGGCGGGAGATCGACCGCCCCGAGCAGCAGCTGCTCGGCATCCAGTACGCCGGCCGCGTCCCCGAACCGCACCCGATGATCGTCCGCAACGCCGGTCACTGGCTCTGGGAGGCCACCGGAGCCCACGAGGGCGACGAGATCGAAGACCTGGTGGCGGGCGAGGCCGACCGCTACTTCCCGCGCACGGCCCTCCCCGAGCACGACGAGCGGGTCCTGCTCGCCCACTCCCCGTACACCGACGTGGACGGCGTCCGGCGCCACCAGGAGACGTCGCTGTACCGGGCCCCGTCGGGCGCCTGGGTCTTCGCGTCCGGCACGTTCGCCTGGTCCCCGGCCCTGGACCGCCCCGGCCACGTCGACCCGCGGATCCAGCGCGCCACCGCCAACCTCCTGGACCGCATCTGCAAACGGGACTGAGCCGCGCGCCCCCGCCGCCCCGCCCCCTGCCCCGCCGGTCACCCTCCCCCCGACGTACGGGACAATCGACGTATTGTTCAGAACCACGGGGAGGAACCGTGTCCGGATTCGTTGAAAAGCCCGAGCCGATCCAGGTTCCGGGCCTGGTGCATCTGCACACCGGCAAGGTGCGCGAGCTGTACCGGAACGAGGCGGGCGACCTCGTGATGGTCGCCAGCGACCGCATCTCCGCCTACGACTGGGTGCTGCCGACCGAGATCCCCGACAAGGGCCGGGTCCTGACCCAGCTCTCGCTGTGGTGGTTCGAGCAGCTCGCCGACCTGGCGCCCAACCACGTCCTGAGCACCGAGCTGCCCCCCGGCGCCCCGGCCGACTGGGAGGGCCGCGCCCTGGTCTGCAAGTCGCTGCGGATGGTGCCCGTGGAGTGCGTGGCCCGCGGCTACCTCACCGGCTCGGGCCTGGCGGAGTACGACGAGTCCCGCACCGTCTGCGGCCTCGCCCTCCCCGAGGGCCTCGTCGACGGCTCCGAGCTGCCCGCCCCGATCTTCACCCCGGCCACCAAGGCCGAGGTCGGCGAGCACGACGAGAACGTCTCCTACGAGGAGGTCGCCCGCCAGGTCGGCGCGGACACCGCCGCCGCCCTGCGCCAGGCCACCCTCGCCGTCTACTCCCGTGCCCGGGACATCGCCCGCGAGCGCGGCATCGTCCTCGCGGACACCAAGTTCGAGTTCGGCTTCGACGGCGACGACCTGGTCCTCGCCGACGAAGTCCTCACCCCGGACTCCTCCCGCTTCTGGCCGGCCGACCAGTGGCAGCCGGGCCGCGCGCAGCCGTCGTACGACAAGCAGTTCGTGCGGGACTGGCTGACCTCCGCGGAGTCCGGCTGGGACCGCAGGAGCGAGCAGCCCCCGCCGCCGCTGCCGCAGCAGGTCGTGGACGCCACCCGCGCCAAGTACGTGGAGGCCTACGAGCTGCTGACCGGCCAGAGCTGGTCGTAGCGGCAGAGGCCGCAGAAGGCCGCACACGAAGAAGCCCCCGGCCGGAACCGGGGGCTTCTCGTCTGGAGCGAACGACGAGGTTCGAACTCGCGACCTCAACCTTGGCAAGGTTGCGCTCTACCAACTGAGCTACGTTCGCACTGCGTGCCGGGGATTTCTCCCTGGCGCGACAGCCACTATACCCAACCCCGCTCCCTCGCGATCCGCACCGCCGTGTGCCGGTTCTCCGCGCCGAGCTTGCTCGCGGCCGACGACAGGTAGTTCCGCACGGTCCCCTCGGCGAGCGCGGCGCGCTCGGCGATCTCCGAGACGGGCGCCCCGTCGGCGGCGTGCTCCAGTACTTCGGCCTCGCGGGCGGTCAGCGGCGAGTCCCCGGCGGAGATCGCGTCGGCGGCCAACTCCGGGTCGACGTAACGGTTTCCGGCGTGCACCGTGCGGATCAGTTCGGCGAGCCGCTGGGCGCTGACCGTCTTCGGGACGAACCCGCGCACGCCCGCCGCGAGAGCCCGCTTCAGATGCCCGGGCCGCCCGTGACTGGTCACGATCAGCACCTTGCAGGCGGGCAGCTCGGCCCGCAGGGATGTGGCGACCTTCACACCGTCGGCGCCGGGCATCTGGAGATCCAGTACGGCGACGTCCGGCGCGTGCGCCCGCGCCATCGCCAGCGCCTCGGGACCGGTGGCCGCCTCGGCGACGACGACGAGGTCGTCCTCCAGGGACAGCAGGGCCGCCAGGGCCCCGCGGATGAGGTGTTCGTCGTCGGCGAGCAGGACGCGCACGGTCGTCGTCGTCACGAGGCGACCTCCAGTGCGGCGCCCGCCGTGGCGTCCGGCAGCGGAACCGCGGCCGTCAGCCGGAAGACCCCGCGGCCGGCGGGTCCCGCCTCCAGCGTCCCGTCCACCGCGGAGAGCCGCTCCCGCAATCCTGTGAGCCCGGAGCCGCCCGAGCCGCCGGAGCCGGTCGTCCGGGTCGCGTCGGCCGAGGGGCCGCCCCCCGTCGTCTCCGCCGCGCCGTCGTTCTCCACCGTCAGCACTACCCGCCCTTCCGACATCCGCACCGTCACGGCGACCTTCTTCGCGTCCCCGTGCCGCAGCACGTTCGTGGTCGCCTCCCGCACCACCCAGCCGAGCGCCGACTGCACCTCGGCGGGCAGGCCGGCCGTCTCGCCGGTGACCTTCGCCGTGATGCCGGCTGCCGCCAGGACGCCCCGGGCGCCGGCCAGTTCGACCTCCAGGGCGGCCTCCCGGTAGCCGCGCACGACGTCCCGGACCTCGCGCTGCGACTCCTGGGCGATGCGCTGCACCTCGATCATCTGCTCCACCGCCTCGGGCCTGCCCCGCCGGGACAGCTGGACGGCCAGCTCGCTCTTGAGCGCGATCACCGCCAGGTTCCGTCCCATCACGTCGTGCAGGTCCCGGCCGAAGCGCAGCCGCTCCTCGGCGACCGCGAGCCTGGCCCGGGTCTCCTTGGCGTCGTCGAGCGCGTAGACGGCGTTGAGCAGCCAGAGGGAGAAGATCGAGGTGACGGCGAGGAACCCGCCGGTCACCATCACCAGGCCGGCCAGCACGACCGATGCGAGGGCGGGCATCTCCAGCGGGAACGTCAGGAGCCCCGCGCCCACCGCGAAGCCGCCGACGACGGCGACCATGCGCCGCCTGCCGCTGACCCCGAGCGTGATGACACCGGCGGCGTAGCACAGGACCCCGCCGTAGACCGAGCCCGCCGCGGTCTCCACCTCACCGGCCGGTCCGCGCTCCGCGATCACGACCGCGGTGACCGAGACCGCGGCGGAGACGACGACGAGCGCCCACATCAGGCGCACCGGCTGCGGACGCCGCCCGCGCGTCCAGTCCAGCGCCCGGGAGGAGACCAGCATGCAGACCGCGGCGTGCACGGTGACCAGCAGGGACAGCACGGTGGCGAGTCCGGCGCCGGTCCGGCCGTACGCGCTCACCCCCAGCGCGAGGATCTCGATGACCCCGAAGAAGTGGAACGACCCCCGTGTGTACGTCTCCACCTTCTCCGGCGTGCTCTTGGTCCGCCACCATCCGCCCGGCCTGCGCATCCGTCCGCCGCTCCCGCTCACCTCGTACGCCCTCGCACGTCCCTGTACGTCAGTGCCGCGGCTCCCACCGGAACCGCCGCCGTACAGCAAACACCGCGACCGCGGTCCAGGCCACCGCCGTCGCCACGGCGCCCAGCGCCTCACCGGCCGACAGGGCGCCGGTCCAGCCGCCGCGGACCAGGGTGATCACGGGCGTCAGCGGCAGCAGTTCGCACACGGAGGCGAGCCGGTCGGGCAGCAGGTCGAGCGGGATGAACAGGCCCGAGCCGAACATCGAGACGAACGTGAACGGCAGCGGGGTGACCTGCGCGCTCTCACCGGTCCTGGTGAAGCTCGCGGTGACCGCGGCGAGCGCGGCGCACATCACCAGGCCCAGCAGCAGCCCGAGGACGGCCAGGTGCGGGGCCGACGGCGCGGACAGGTCGAGCAGCGCCATGCAGCCCGCCGCGAGCAGCAGCGACTGCACGAGCCCGCTGAGGACGGCCGGCAGCGCGGACCCGCCGAGGATCTCCACGTCCCGCAGTTCGCCGGTGCGCAGCCGCTTGAGGACGAGTTCCTCGCGCCGGACGACGAAGACGCCGACGAGGGCCGAGTAGACCGCGAACAGCAGGGAGAAGCCGACGGCGGCGGGCAGCACGAGCGTGCCGACGGTCAGCCCGGCCTTGCCCAGGTCCATCTCCTCGGCGCCCGCCCGCACGCTGAACGGCATCACGAACGGGATGAACAGCGCGGCGAAGACGGTGCCCTTGTTCCGCCCGAGCAGAGTCATCTCGGCGCGGGCGAGGGCGGTCATGCGGCTCGCCGGCGTGGTGGCCGCCGCGCGGGCGGGACCCTTCGCGCGGGCCGGTGCGTCGGTGGCGCTCATGCCGCGTACTCCTTCTCCGTCGTGGGGCCGCCCGCCCTCGCGGACACCTCCTTGGCGATGCTGAGGAAGGCCTCCTCCAGGGACGCCGAGCGCACGTCCAGGCGGCGCAGTTCCACTCGGGCCTCCGCGGCCCACACCAGCAGTCCGGTGGCCGCGCGCTGCAGTTCCCGGGTGCGCAGCTTCACCGTGCGGCCGTCGGCCTCGTGGTCGCTCACGCCCAGTTCGGCGAGCGGCGGCAGGTCGCCCACGAAGTACCCGTCGGGCAGTTCGAAGGAGATGCGGGACGGCTGCGCTGCGGTCACCTCGGCCGGGGTGCCGGTGGCGGCGATCCGGCCCTCGTGCATGATCGCGAGCCGGTCGGCGAGGTTCTCGGCCTCCTCCAGATAGTGCGTGGTCAGCAGCACCGTCGTACCGGCGTCGCGCAGCCCGCTCACCAACTCCCAGGTGTCCCGGCGGCCTTCGGCGTCCAGGCCGGTGCTGGGCTCGTCGAGGAAGAGCACCTCGGGGTCGCCGAGCAGCGCGAGCGCCAGGTCCAGGCGGCGGCGCTGGCCCCCGGACAGCTGCTTCACGCGGGTGCCCGCCTTCGCCTCCAGGCCGACCAGCGCCAGCACCTCCGCGGGTGGCCGGGCGCCGCTCACGCATCCCGCCCACATCCGCGCCGTCTCGGCGACCGTCAGCTCGGAGGGGAAGCCGCCCTCCTGCAGCATGACCCCGGTGCGGGGGCGTACGGCGGCCCGCTCGGTGTACGGGTCGTGCCCGAGGACGCGCACCCGCCCGCCGGCCGGAGCGGCGAGCCCTTCCAGCAGTTCGACCGTCGACGTCTTGCCGGCGCCGTTGGTGCCCAGCAGGGCGAAGACCTCGCCGCGACGCACGGAGAAGTCGATCCCGCGCACGGCCTCGAACCCGCCCCCGTACACACGTCGCAGGTCGGTGACCTCAATCACGTGCTCGTGTCCGTTGGTTTGCATGCCTCAAGGATTCCGGCGCCCCGGGCGGGACGACAGTGCGAGCCGTCATCGCCGAACATGACAAATGTCAGAACCGGCCCGCGGGACTCCGGATCCGGACGCACGAAAAGACCCCGGTCCTGGAGGACCGGGGTCTGATTCCCGAGCGGACGACGAGGCTCGAACTCGCGACCTCAACCTTGGCAAGGTTGCGCTCTACCAACTGAGCTACGTCCGCATTGCTCCCGAACGGCCTTCACCGGTCGGTGCGAGCACCAGCCTACCTGATCCAATCGAGTGGTCGGTACGGCGATGCAGAGCGGGTGACAGGAATTGCACACTGCGCCTTCCCCCTGGAAGGGGGATGTTCTACTACTGAACTACACCCGCGTGTTCCGTGAGCCGGGCCTTTCGGCCTCGCCCCTCGGCGTGCTCCAGACTTTAGCTGATCACCCGGGGTGCCGCGCAAGTCGGTTGCCGCGAGGGGCGGCTGAGCGGCCGTCGGCCGCTCCCGGCCCGGGGCGGCTCACTGCGCCGCGGCGAACGCCTCGTACACCCTCTTCGGGATCCGGCCCCGCGCGGGCACGTCCATCTTGTTCGCCTGGGCCCAGGCGCGGACCGCCGCCGGGTCGGGGGCGACCTCCGTCTGCCGGTAGGCCTTGCCGGACCGGGAGCGCTTGCGGCCGGCCGAGACGTACGGCTCGAGCGCCTTGCGCAGTTTCCGGGCATTGGCTTCGTTCAGGTCGATCTCGTACATCCGGCCGTCGACTCCGAAGGCGATCGTCTCCGCCGCTTCCGAGCCGTCGATGTCGTCAAAGAGAGTGACCACGACACGCTGCGCCACGAATATCGGTCCCTTCGTGCGGCATCTCCGCGATGACGTGCCCGAACGTGCCAAGACGCCGCGATGATGCCGACTGTTCGCCTGTAATTGGGCAAAGTATCGGCTAATGACATTTCATTTGTACAGTGCCCGGCATTGCAATGGGAAGCCCGACTAAATCTGCCCGCGTGTCTGCCGGGCAATAGGTGTCCGCGCTCGATCCCGGATCTTTCCCGAAGCTTTTCGAGACCGCCGCCTCCCGATGCCGGATCGTGACTGGGCTCACGTAGTTTCCTCCAAGGCTACGCGCGTAGAAATTTTGTACGGGTAGTCTGAAGGAACCTGCTCAGCACCACACACCGGGAGTGCCAGTGGCACGCGTCGTAGTCGACGTCATGCTCAAGCCGGAGATCCTCGACCCCCAGGGCCAGGCGGTGCAGCGCGCACTGCCGCGACTGGGTTTCGAAGGGATCTCGGACGTCCGTCAGGGAAAGCGATTCGAACTGGAAGTGGACGGGCCGGTCGACGACGCCGCCCTCGCCCGCATCCATGATCTTGCGGAATCCTTCCTCGCCAACACCGTGATCGAGGACTTCACCGTCAAGGTCGAGTCCGAAGACGTAGTCGCGGGGGCCGCGAAGTGACCGCTCGTATTGGCGTCGTCACTTTCCCCGGCAGCCTCGACGACCGGGACACGCAGCGCGCGATCCGCGTCGCCGGCGCCGAACCCGTCGCCCTCTGGCACAAGGACAAGGACCTCAAGCAGGTCGACGCCGTGGTGCTGTGCGGCGGATTCTCGTACGGCGATTATCTGCGGGCCGGCGCCATCGCGCGCTTCTCGCCGGTGATGGACACCGTCATCGACCAGGCGAAGGCCGGCCTGCCGGTGCTGGGCATCTGCAACGGCTTCCAGATCCTCACGGAGGCCCACCTGCTGCCCGGCGGCATGCTGGGCAACGACCACCTGCACTTCATCTGCCGCGACCAGAAGCTGCGGGTGGAGAACGCGGGCACCGCCTGGACCAGCGACTACACCGCCGGCCAGGAGATCCACATCCCGCTGAAGAACATGGACGGCCGCTACGTCGCCGACCGGCGCACGCTGGACGAGCTGGAGGCCGAGGGCCGGGTCGCCTTCCGGTACGTGGACTTCAACCCCAACGGTTCGCTCAACGACATCGCCGGCATCACCAATGCCGCCGGGAACGTCGTCGGCCTGATGCCGCACCCCGAGCACGCCGTCGAGCCGCTGATCGGCACCGGCCGCACCGACGGCCTCCCGTTCTTCACCTCGATCCTCAAGAAGCTGGTCAACGCATGAGCCGGACGCCTCTGGACACGGTCGAGCACGCGGCCGCGACCCCCGACGTCGAGCTGCCCTGGGCCGAGCTGGGCCTGAAGAAGGACGAGTACGAGAGGGTCGTGGAGATCCTCGGCCGCCGCCCCACCGGCGCGGAGCTGGCCATGTACTCGGTGATGTGGTCCGAGCACTGCTCGTACAAGAGCAGCAAGGTGCACCTGCGCCAGTTCGGCGAGAAGGCCCCCGAGTCCGACGCGATGCTCGTCGGCATCGGCGAGAACGCCGGTGTCGTCGACGTCGGCCAGGGCTACGCGGTCACCTTCAAGGTCGAGTCGCACAACCACCCGTCGTACGTGGAGCCCTACCAGGGCGCCGCGACCGGCGTCGGCGGCATCGTGCGCGACATCATCGCGATGGGCGCCCGCCCGGTCGCCGTCGTGGACCCCCTGCGCTTCGGCGCGGCCGACCACCCCGACACCAAGCGCGTCCTCCCGGGCGTCGTCGCCGGCATCGGCGGCTACGGCAACTGCCTGGGCCTGCCCAACATCGGCGGCGAGGTCGTCTTCGACGCCTGCTACCAGGGCAACCCGCTGGTCAACGCCGGTGCCATCGGCGTCATGCGGCACGAGGACATCCACCTCGCCAAGGCGTCCGGCGCGGGCAACAAGGTCATCCTGTACGGGGCCCGCACCGGCGGTGACGGCATCGGCGGCGCGTCGATCCTGGCATCCGAGACCTTCGACGACGCCAAGCCGTCCAAGCGCCCCGCCGTCCAGGTCGGCGACCCCTTCCAGGAGAAGCTCCTCATCGAGTGCACCCTGGAGGCCTTCGCCGAGAAGCTGGTCGTCGGCATCCAGGACCTGGGCGCGGCGGGCCTGTCCTGCGCGACCAGCGAGCTGGCGTCGAACGGCTCCGGCGGCATGCGCGTCACCCTGGACGACGTGCCCCTGCGCGACTCGACTCTGTCTCCCGAGGAAATCCTCATGAGCGAGTCGCAGGAACGCATGTGCGCGGTGGTCGAGCCGGGCAAGGTCGACCGCTTCCTGGAGATCTGCGAGAAGTGGGACGTCATCGCCACCGTCATCGGTGAGGTGACCGACGGCGACCGCCTGGAGATCTACTGGCACGGCGGCAAGATCGTCGACGTCGACCCGCGCACGGTCGCGCACGAGGGCCCGGTCTACGAGCGCCCCTACGCCCGTCCCGACTGGCAGGACGCCCTCCAGGCCGACGACGCGAACAAGCTGCCCCGGCCGCGGACGTCCGACGAGCTGAAGGACCAGGTCCTCAAGCTGGTCGGCTCGCCCAACCAGGCGTCCAAGCAGTGGATCACCCAGCAGTACGACCACTTCGTGCAGGGCAACACCGTCCTCGCCCAGCCCGAGGACTCGGGCATGATCCGCGTGGACGAGGAGTCCGGCCTCGGCGTCGCCATCGCCACCGACGGCAACGGCCGCTACGCCAAGCTCGACCCGTACACGGGCGCGCAGCTGGCGCTGGCGGAGGCCTACCGCAACGTGGCCACGACCGGCGCGAAGCCCCTCGCGGTCTCCGACTGCCTGAACTTCGGCTCGCCGGAGGACCCGGCGGTCATGTGGCAGTTCGCGGAGGCCGTGCGCGGCCTGGCCGACGGCTGCCGGCAGCTCGGCACCCCGGTGACGGGCGGCAACGTCTCGCTCTACAACCAGACGGGCGAGGCGGCCATCCACCCGACCCCGGTGGTCGCGGTCCTCGGCGTCATCGACGACGTGGCCCGCCGCACGCCGGTCGCCTTCCAGGAGGACGGCCAGCTGCTGTACCTGCTGGGCGACACGCGTGAGGAGTTCGGCGGCTCGGCCTGGTCCCAGGTGATCCACGACCACCTCGGCGGCCTGCCCCCGAAGGTCGACCTGGAGCGCGAGCGCCTGCTGGGCGAGATCCTGATCTCCGCCTCCCGCGACGGCATGATCGACTCCGCGCACGACCTGTCCGACGGCGGTCTGGTCCAGGCGGTCGTCGAGTCGGCGCTGCTCGGCGGCAAGGGCGCGCGTCTGGTCGTACCCGACGGGCTCGACGCCTTCACCTTCCTCTTCTCGGAGTCGGCGGGCCGCGCGGTCGTCGCCGTCCCGCGCTCGGAGGAGGTCCGCTTCAACGACATGTGCGGCGCCCGCGGCCTGCCCGTCACCCGCATCGGCGTGGTCGACGGCGACGCGGTCGAGGTCCAGGGCGAGTTCACCCTCCCCCTGGCCGACCTGCGCGAGGCCCACGAGGGGACGATCCCGGGGCTGCTGGCGTAACGGCGGTACGACGTGGAAGGGCCGTCCGGAGCAATCCGGGCGGCCCTTTCCGCGTGCTCCGGCGGCACCAGTCTTGCGCGCTATTACGTACTTACGTAATCTCAAGGGTGTGGAGCGACTGGAACAGCGAGTGGCGGACCTCGAACGGCGCCTCGCCGCCCTGGAGGCCGCCGAGCGGCCCGCCCCCCGCCCCGAGGAGGGCGACTTCTGGGCCCTCGAAGGGCTGAAGGAGCAGCTCGGCGAGCTGGGGGCGGAGGCCGGCGGCGTCCTGTTCACCGGCACCGTGCGCCTGCCGGCCGGGGAGCGGTACGAGTGGCAGCACGGCACGCTCACCGAAGGGCTGCTGGACGCCGACTGGGCCGAATCCGCCGAGGTGTTCGCGGCCCTCGGACATCCCGTGCGGATGCGGATCCTGCGCGAGGTCCTCGACGGCCGGCGCACCGCCGCCGAGCTGGCGGAGCTGGACGGGATGGGCACGACCGGCCAGATCTACCACCACCTGCGTCAGCTCACCGGCGCCGGCTGGCTGCACGCCACCGGCCGGGGCCGTCACGAGGTGCCGCCGGGGCGGGTCGTACCGCTGCTGGTGGCGCTGTCGACCGCACGGAACTGACCGGGACCCTCGGGTTCCACACCGGCAAGGGGGAACGAACGATGTCCGCACGCAAGCTCGCCATGATCACCTTCCGGGTGCTGCAGCTCGCCTTCCTGGCCCTGGTGGTCACCGGCGTCCTCTTCGACCCGGGGTATCCGTGGTGGAGCGTCTTCCTGCCGCTGGTCCTCGCCTACGCCCTGATCACCGTGGTCAACCGCTGGAACGGCGGCGCCCCCGACGCGCCCGGCAGGTCCCGCGTGCCCGTCGAGGTCGCCCCGCCCGTCACCGGCCGCTGGTCCGCGCTGAACAGCCCGGCCGACCGCACTCCGAGCCACGGCGTCCACGCCTACGGCCAGACCTTCGCCATCGACCTCGTCGGCGAGCCGGAGCCCGGGGCCCGGCCGGGCTTCCGCGCCCTGTGGCCGCTCGCCCGGAGCCCCCGCGCCTTCCCGGCGTTCGGCGCCCCGCTCCTCGCGGTCGCCGACGGCACGGTCGTACGGACCGACGACGGCCAGCGCGACCACCTGAGCCGCACCTCGCTGCCCGCGCTGCTGTACCTGATGCTCGTCGAGGGCTCGGTGCGCGAGCTGGCCGGTGTCCGCCGCATCGTCGGCAACCACCTGGTCCTCGACCTCGGCGACGGCACCCACGCCCTGTACGCCCACGTGCGGCGAGGTTCCTTCACCGTCCGCGAGGGCGACCACGTCCGCGCCGGTCAGGTCCTCGCCGGGTGCGGCAACACCGGCAACTCCAGCGAGCCGCACGTCCATTTCCAGCTCATGGACGGCCCCGACCCGGACACCGCACGGGGTGTCCCCTTCACCTGGACCGGCATCGGCGTCCCGCGCAACGGCGAGGTGTTCGACGCGGCCGGGGACCCGCACACCGGGCTTGACCTCAAGCGCGGTTGAGTTCCTAAGGTCGGCGGCGCCGGTCTCGACGTAACCGGAGACGTACCCAGACGTAAGGGAGAGGAGCGCTCATGAGGACGCTGGTGCTGGGCAGGACCGCCGTCAGGGTGACGGCGGTGGTGGACACGCTGCGCGCCGACGGGTTCAGTGTGGAGGGAGTGACCACCGACGAGGAGGCCCGCAAGCTCCTGGAGACGCGCGAGTTCGGCGTCATGGTCATCGGCGGGGGCGTGGGACCGGACTCCCGCGCCGCCCTCAAGGAACTCGCGGCCGAGTGCGGGGTGCGGCGGGTGATCGACGGGGCGTTGACCGAGCCGTTCGACGCCTATGTGCGCCGGGTGTTCGAGCCGCTGATCCGGGAGACCGCCGCCGAGGGGTGACTCGGCCACTCCCGCTCCTCGCCTAGGCTCACCGCCATGCCGCCCGCCAGGAAACGCCCCCGCGCCTACGATCCCGCCCGCACCCGCGCCGCCGTGCTCGCCCAGTTCGGCAGCGTACGGGCGGCCGTCCGCACCCTGACCCCGGAGCAGCTCGCGCTGCCCACCCGGCTGGGGGACTGGACCGTGCGGGAGCTGGTCGCGCACGTCGGGACGGCGCTGGCCGCCGTGGACCGGCTGCTGGGTGAGGCGGAGCCCCGGCGGCAGGACGGGCGGCTGCTCGACTGGCCGTTCGCCATCGCCGCCGACGCGGACGCCATCGCCGCGACCGCCCGCCGGCTCGCCGGCGAGCACCCCGACCTCGACGCCCACCTCGCCGGGGTCGAGCGGCGCTTCACCGAGCTGCTCGACACCCAGCCCGGCAGCAGGCTGCTCCCGACCAGCGCGGGCGCCCTGCCGCTGGCCGACTACGTCGTCACCCGCACCGTCGAGCTGGTCGTGCACACCGACGACCTGAACGCCGCGGTCCCCGGCCTCGACGTCCCGTACGACCGGCAGGCGCTGGCCGCCGCGACCCGGCTGCTGGCCGACGCGCTCGCCGTGAAGGCGCCCGGCGGTTCGACGGAGGTGCGGATCCCGCCGTACGCGGTCGTGCAGTGCGTGGAAGGTCCCCGGCACACCCGGGGCACACCGCCCAACGTCGTCGAGACCGACCCGCTGACCTGGGTCCGGCTGGCCACCGGACGGCTGGACTGGAGGGACGCCCTGGACGGGGCGAAGGTCAGCGCGAGCGGGGAGCGGGCCGACCTCGGCGCCCTGCTGCCGCTGCTGAGCTGAGGGAGATTCCGTGCCGAGCGCGGGCCGGACGGAACCGGATCTTCCCCCGCTCCGTCGAATCGGCATGTACAGGCAGAACAGGAAGCACGAGGACAGGAAGAAGCCGCAGCGCGGCACGACCCTCACCGTGGCCGCCGTCGCCGCGCTCGTCCCGCTCGCCGCGGCCTGCGGCAGCGAGAAGGCGGCCGACGGCACCGGCAGCGGTTCCGCGGGCACCGGCGGGCAGCGCGTCACCGGCGTGCGGTGGAGCATCGACAGCGTCACCGTCGACGGCACCACCCACCGGGCGCCGGACGCCGCACACGTACGCATCGACGACTCCGGCCGGGCCGAGGGCAGCACCGGCTGCAACGGCTTCAGCGCCCGCGCCGACGTCGAGGAGCGGGACGAGGGCGGGCGCGTCCGGCTCAGCGACGCCATGTTCACCGAGATGGGCTGCGACAAGGTCCCCGCCGACTTCGAGAAGTCCCTCGGCCGCGCCCTCACCACCGGCCCGCTCACCACGGAGGGCGAGGGCGAGCGGCTCACCCTCACCACCGCCGACGGCGACACCGTCCGCCTCAGCCGCTCCGAGGACGTGTCCCTGTACGGGACCGGGTGGGTGGTCGACGCCCCGGGGCAGCAGGGCGACCGGGGGCGCGCCCGCCTCACCTTCGACCGGGACGCGCAGACCGTCTCCGGACGCCTCCCCTGCAACCGCGTCAGCGCGGGGGCCACCGTCGGCGACGGGCGGATCGTGCTCGGCGCCCCGTCCACGACCCGAATGATGTGCGAAGGCTCACTCATGGACGCCGAGAAGCGGCTCCTCGGCCTCTTCGACGGCAAGGTCGACTACCGGATCGATCATGAAACCCTCACGCTGACCAGCGAAGACGGCACCACGGTCCGGGCCGTCGCCGAGCAGTGATCCACCGCTGACACTCTGTCCCCAATTCGGACCAGTGGTCGACCTCGCCTACACTCGGAGGCGTGCCACGTGGTGACGGTCGACTCAATCACGATCTGCTTCCCGGCGAGAAGGGCCCCCAGGACGCTTGCGGCGTCTTCGGTGTCTGGGCTCCGGGCGAAGAGGTCGCAAAGCTCACGTACTTCGGGCTCTACGCCCTCCAGCATCGGGGCCAGGAATCCGCGGGAATCGCGGTCAGCAACGGCTCCCAGATCCTCGTCTTCAAGGACATGGGCCTGGTGTCCCAGGTCTTCGACGAAACCTCGCTCGGTTCGCTCCAGGGTCACATCGCGGTCGGTCACGCCCGCTACTCGACCACCGGCGCCTCCGTGTGGGAGAACGCCCAGCCGACGTTCCGTGCCACCGCGCAGGGCTCCATCGCGCTCGGGCACAACGGCAACCTCGTCAACACCGCCCAGCTCGCCGGGATGGTCGCCGACCTGCCCAAGCAGGACGGGCGCTCCACGCGGGTCGCGGCGACCAACGACACGGACCTGATCACCGCGCTGCTCGCGGGCCAGGTCGACGAGGACGGCAAGCCGCTGACCGTCGAGGAGGCGGCCGGCAAGGTGCTGCCCCAGGTGCGCGGCGCCTTCTCCCTCGTCTTCATGGACGAGCACACCCTCTACGCCGCCCGCGACCCGCAGGGCATCCGCCCGCTGGTCCTGGGCCGGCTCGAGCGCGGCTGGGTGGTCGCCTCCGAGTCCGCCGCCCTCGACATCTGCGGCGCCAGCTTCGTCCGGGAGATCGAGCCGGGCGAGTTCGTCGCCATCGACGAGAACGGCCTGCGAACGACGCGATTCGCGGAAGCGAAGCCCAAGGGCTGTGTCTTCGAGTACGTGTACCTGGCCCGTCCGGACACCGACATCGCCGGCCGCAACGTCTACCTCTCGCGCGTCGAGATGGGCCGCAGGCTGGCGAAGGAGGCGCCCGTCGAGGCCGACCTCGTCATAGCGACCCCGGAATCCGGCACCCCCGCCGCGATCGGGTACGCCGAGGCCTCCGGCATCCCCTTCGGCAACGGCCTGGTGAAGAACGCCTACGTCGGCCGCACCTTCATCCAGCCCTCGCAGACCATCCGCCAGCTCGGCATCCGCCTCAAGCTGAACCCGCTGAAGGAAGTCATCAAGGGCAAGCGGCTGGTCGTCGTCGACGACTCCATCGTCCGCGGCAACACCCAGCGGGCCCTGGTCCGCATGCTCCGCGAGGCGGGCGCCGCCGAGATCCACATCCGGATCTCGTCCCCGCCCGTGAAGTGGCCCTGCTTCTTCGGCATCGACTTCGCCACCCGCGCCGAGCTCATCGCCAACGGCATGAGCGTCGAGGAGATCGGCACCTCCATGGGCGCCGACTCCCTGGCCTACATCTCCATCGACGGCATGATCGAGGCGACCACCATCGCCAAGCCGAACCTGTGCCGCGCCTGCTTCGACGGCGAGTACCCGATGGAGCTCCCCGACCCCGAGCTGCTCGGCAAGCAGCTTCTGGAGACCGAGCTGGCCGCCGGGCCCGCCGGTACGGCCGCCGCCGACGCCATCCGTCGCCCGTAGCCGTCCGCCTCCCTGGCCCCATTGCCGTACGACACGAAGGTTCTCATCGTCATGCCTGACACAACTGGTGCCAGCTACGCAGCCGCCGGCGTCGACATCGAGGCGGGCGACCGCGCCGTCGAGCTCATGAAGGAATGGGTGAAGAAGACGCGCCGCCCGGAGGTCCTCGGCGGCCTCGGCGGCTTCGCCGGCCTCTTCGACGCCTCCGCCCTCAAGAACTACGAGCGTCCCCTGCTCGCCTCCGCCACGGACGGCGTCGGCACCAAGGTCGACATCGCCCGGCAGCTCGGCGTCTACGACACCATCGGCCACGACCTGGTCGCCATGGTCATGGACGACATCGTGGTCTGCGGTGCCGAGCCGCTCTTCATGACCGACTACATCTGCGTCGGCAAGGTCCACCCCGAGCGGGTCGCCGCCATCGTCAAGGGCATCGCAGAAGGCTGCGTGCTGGCGGGATGCGCCCTGGTGGGCGGTGAGACGGCCGAACACCCCGGCCTGCTGGGGGCGGACGACTTCGACGTCGCCGGCGCCGGTACGGGCGTGGTGGAGGCCGACCGGCTGCTCGGCCCCGATCGCATCCGTACGGGTGACGCGGTGATCGCCATGGCGTCCTCCGGGCTTCACTCGAACGGGTACTCGCTGGTCCGCCACGTCCTCCTGAACGAGGGCGGCCTGGCGCTCGATGCCCACGTGGACGCTCTCGGCCGCACCCTCGGCGAGGAGCTGCTGGAGCCGACCAAGATCTACTCCCTGGACTGCCTGGCCCTCATGCGCACCGCCGAGGTCCACGCCTTCAGTCACGTCACCGGCGGCGGGCTCGCGGCCAACCTGGCCCGCGTGATCCCCGACGGCCTGCACGCCGTGGTCGACCGGTCCACCTGGACCCCGGGCGCGATCTTCGACCTCGTCGGCCGGACCGGCAAGGTGGAGCGCCTGGAGCTGGAGAAGACCCTCAACATGGGCGTGGGCATGATCGCGATCGTGCCCGAGGAGTCGGCGGACGTGGCCCTGACGGCCCTCGCCGACCGCGGCGTGGACGCCTGGGTGGCCGGAGAGATCACCGACCGCGGCGAGCACACGACGGGCGCCGAGCTCGTGGGCGACTACGCCGCCTGAGGCACCGCGGATGCCGTGGGTGATGCGGGTAGCACAGAACCCGGTCGGTGACAGAGGTCACCGACCGGGAAGGTGTTCAGTGCAAGGTCAAGCGCCGCGTCGCTGTTGGGTCGGGGACTGGCCGTCCTCGTCCTCGTCGTCGTCCTCATAGAGGTCGGCGTAACGTGCGTACACGTCGTCGTCCTGCTCATCGTCGTCGAATTTCTCGCCGTTCGGCGGTTGTGAATTCGACGGCGATGCGCCCAGCTCCTCGGCCAGGCGGGAGAGATCAGTCCCACCGCTGTTGTACTTCAGCTGGCGGGCGACCTTCGTCTGCTTGGCCTTGGCCCGGCCGCGCCCCATGGCTCGACCCCCTCAACGACGGGGCTCGACGGCCCCAGAGTCTTGACACGCGTTCATGGTCCGGAACGGGCTCTCCGCAGAGAGACCGGTCCGTAGGGCTTCCACGGTACCTGAGCCCACGCCCATACGGTACGTCGCCCGCAGCACGTGGCCCTGCCCAGGACCGTCGAGGCGCCCCGTCCTCGCTGGTCAACCGCGATTTTAACCACCTTTCGGCGGTCGACCCGCCGGGATAAGTGAGAGTTCTCTCGAACTGCCCCCCGACGGGTACCCGTCAAACCTGCGAGGACCCCGCCGGGCCGACGCCGTACGACGGCCGGATCAGCGCCGTGCGCGCGCCTCCGCCATCCGCTGCTCGGCGATCCGGTCGGCCGCGGCGGCCGGCGGAATACCGTCCTCCTTCGCACGTGCGAATATGGCCAGCGTGGTGTCGTAGATCTTCGACGCCTTCGCCTTGCACCGGTCGAAATCGAAGCCGTGCAGCTCGTCGGCGACCTGGATGACGCCGCCGGCGTTCACCACGTAGTCCGGCGCGTAGAGGATCCCGCGGTCGGCGAGGTCCTTCTCCACGCCCGGGTGGGCGAGCTGGTTGTTGGCCGCGCCGCACACCACCTTGGCCGTCAGTACCGGCACGGTCTCGTCGTTCAGCGCGCCGCCGAGCGCGCAGGGCGCGTAGATGTCCAGGTTCTCCACCCGGATCAGCGCGTCGGTGTCGGCGACGGCGACCACCGAGGGGTGCCGCTCGGTCAGGGCCCGTACGACGTCCTTGCGCACGTCGGTCACGACCACGTGCGCGCCCTCGGCGAGCAGGTGTTCGACCAGGTGGTGGCCGACCTTGCCGACGCCCGCGATGCCGACGGTGCGGTCGCGCAGCGTCGGGTCGCCCCACAGGTGCTGGGCGGCGGCCCGCATGCCCTGGTAGACGCCGAAGGAGGTGAGGACGGAGGAGTCGCCCGCGCCGCCGTTCTCGGGGGAACGCCCGGTCGTCCACCGGCACTCGCGTGCCACGACGTCCATGTCGGCCACGTAGGTGCCGACGTCGCAGGCGGTGACGTAGCGGCCGCCGAGCGAGGCGACGAACCGGCCGTAGGCGAGGAGCAGCTCCTCGCTCTTGATCTGCTCCGGATCACCGATGATCACGGCCTTGCCGCCGCCGTGGTCGAGACCGGCCATGGCGTTCTTGTACGACATCCCGCGGGCGAGGTTCAGCGCGTCGGCGACGGCCTCCGCCTCGTTCGCGTACGGGTAGAAGCGGGTACCGCCGAGCGCGGGGCCCAGGTCGGTGGAGTGGATGGCGATGACGGCCTTGAGACCGCTGGCACGGTCCTGGCAGAGCACGACTTGCTCATGACCCCCCTGGTCCGAGTGGAACAGGGTGTGCAGTACATCAGCAGGTGCGCCGGTTACGTCGGTCACGGTGGTGACTCCTGTGTAGGTACGGCGATGGACGGCAGGCCCCGTGCGGGTGGCGGGGACTGTGGCACGAGATTAGAGCCTGGCGGTGCCCGCCCGCCGCACAGTGCTCAGGATCACCTCCGCACGGAGTACGGGCGTGCGACGATTTGCAGAGATTCCCGCGCGTTTGTGATCCGTTTCCACGGCTTTCCGCAGGTTTTCGCGCCGGTGCGCGGGGGAGGGAGCAGGCGTGCCCAAGGTGTCCTCGGTGATCGTCCCCTACGCGGCGTACCTGCGCGTGTACGAGCCGCTGGCGGCCTTCCCTGACGAGGAACGCGCCCACTGGACCCGCTACGCCCGCCGCTCCGACCGGCCCTCCTACCAGGACGAGCTGCGCCGCTCCCTGGCCGACCTGCTGCCCACGCCGCCCGTGGCGGTGCCGGTGCACGAGAGCGCGGACGCCTTCGTGGCGGAGGTGGACGGCGTGGTCTGCGTCTGCCCCTGGCGGACCCGGCTGCGCGGCTGGCAGGCCCTGGGCGAGCTGGCCGAGGACTTCCCGGAGCCGGTCCTGGACGCCCTGATCCCCCCGGTCGTGCGCCGCCAGAGCGCGCAGGACTACGAGCGCTGGCTGCGGCGCAACCCGGACGCCCGGCCCTGGATCCGCACGGCCACCTGGCAGGTGCCGATCAACTGGTTCGTGCTGGTCTCCGACGCGGAGCGGGAGTACGACGTGGGCGGTGACGGCGAGGGGGCGACCGCGCCGGTCCTGCGTTACCGCACTCCGATGGTGCAGGCCCGCCGGCGGGTGGCCCGGGGGCTGCGCGCCCTGCGGGAGGCCGTGGACGAGGGGCCGCTCATCGACGGGCTGGTGGACGTGGGGCGCTGGCTGGAGGAGTTCCACCCGCGTTCCCTGGTCGAGTTGGACTACGGCGGGCTGGTGCACGCCCTGCCCGCGGGCGAGTTGGAGGCGGACCACTCCGCGGCGGACGTGGCCGAGGGGATCGAGGCGCTGCGGCACGGCGACGGGGCCGCCGCGGGGGCGGCCTACGGCCGGCTGGTGGAGCGCTGGCGGGCGGTCCGGGACCGGCGGTCCGCGAACTGACGTTTGACGTACCGCCCGATGTGGGGTTTCGTCTTCCGCCCCGACACCTGTTCGGTGTGGGCTGATTCCTTGCCGACAAAGGACGTAGGTCCCGATCCGGGCGTATGCGTCAAGCGTGACGGACCGCACGTACATCACTCTTGCGCCGCTTCCCCCTCCTCATGCCAAAATAGGACAAGGAGCCCGGGGAGGGCTCCTTCCGTCCTGCTGTGGTGCACTGTGGGCGGAATCTCAGCATTGCACGCTTTGGGGGGTCTGGTGTCAGGTCTGGCGACCCCTGATCGTCCTGTGACTGATCGTCACAGAGGCGTGACTGTCCGCTATGGCATGGTCCATCGGCTTCCGTCGCTGATGAACACCTGGGAGGGCAATTCCATCGGTTTGGCCGACGCGGCTGGACAGATGGTGTAGTTGTAGTGCCGAGGACAAGCCGTTCGTCCTATAACCGACTCGACTCGCGTCCGCCATTTCGGGCAACGCGGGTCAAGGTGCAGAATTTAGAGGAATGAACCGAGAAGGTTCGGTTCTCCCGAGGAGGCCGCTCATGACCGCTCGCACCCCTGATGCCGAGCCGCTGCTGACCCCGGCTGAGGTCGCCACCATGTTCCGCGTCGACCCGAAGACGGTCACGCGCTGGGCGAAGGCCGGCAAGCTCACGTCGATCCGCACGCTCGGCGGGCATCGCCGCTACCGCGAAGCCGAGGTCCGCGCCCTGCTCGCGGGCATTCCGCAGCAGCGCAGCGAGGCCTGAACAACTGAATAACCGGGCAGAACGAGGGGTCCCCCAACCCGTCGAAGAGCCTGGAACCACAGCTCCAAGCGACGCCGTCCCTGCCCCAACAGAGGTGCGTCGTTGATCGCGCTGGACTCCGCCGGGTCCAGCGCGATTTTTTTGTGCCCGGGTGCGGGTGCGGGTGCGGGTGCGGGTGCGGGTGCGGGTGCGAGGCGGACCGGTGCGTGTGCGGTCCTGTGCCGGGCGGCGGGCCGGTGGCCGGTTCTGTGAGCGGGCTTGTCGGAGTCTGGGGAGGGGTGTCGGTTCGACTGTGCGAGCACTGCGGACGCAGTGCAATTGCACATATTAAATTGACCAGTTGTAGGGGAGTCGTAAGTGCCGCCGTTTCAAAAACTCATGCGGTGACACCCGTCACACGGCACGGTGGTTGTTGGGTCCGGCACCCGTGCGCTATTGGGGGCGCCGCCTCCAGGAACTCTGCGGGGCAAGGGTGTTGGGGCCCGCGGGGTTCACGCCGTGGACGCGCTCCCGTCCTCGACGCCCTCTTGACGGGCCGTAGGAGACTGTGGCGCCGGCGAGTCCAGCGCCAGCCGCAACAGCCGGTGGCAGATCGGACAGTGGCGCGTCACGTGACCGTACGACGACGCGGCCGACAGATGCGCGCGGAGCAGGGCCCGCGTCTCGTGCCTGACCGATGTCGCCATACGCCACCTCCAAGGGGCCACACGGGGGATGTGCCCTGTCTTTGGAGTACCGAGCGAATGTGACGCCGTCAAGGCCGCGAGAGGGCCTCTGAGGGCCGCTGAGGGCGTTCGCCGGTTCCGGGTGGGTCCGGACGACGAAGAAGCCCCGCACCGATTGCTCGGTGCGGGGCTTTACTGCGGTCCTGACGGGATTTGAACCCGCGGCCTCCACCTTGACAGGGTGGCGAGCACTCCAAACTGCTCCACAGGACCAGGTTTCGCGGCGCTTCTTGTGCGTTGCGCTGCGAGAAGAGACTGTACAGGAGGGCGGGCTCCCGGTCGAACTCACCCTCCGTGCGGGCTCCGTCACGGCCGCGTCAGGGTGCGAGCGCGTCGATCGCCTTCACGATCCGCTTGTCGGAGACGGGGTACGCCGTGCCCAGCGCGTGCGCGAAGTAGCTGACCCGCAGCTCCTCGATCATCCAGCGGACGTCCAGCACCTGCTGCGGGACCGGCCGACCCTGCGGCATCTGCTCGAGCAGCCACGCGTACTCGTCCCGCATCTCGTGGACCTTCTCCATGCGGGACGTGTCCCGCTGGGCGCCCGTCGGCATCTGCTGAAGCCGGCGGTCCGCCGCGACCAGGTAGCGCATCAGGTCCGGGAGCCGTTTGATGCCCGCCTCCGTGACGAAACCGGGCTTCACCAGCGCGTCCAGCTGCGTCCGCACGTCCTGGAGGTTCGCCAGCAGCGCCGGGCTGCGCACGGTCTTCAGGCGCCGCTCGCACGCCTGCCAGGCCGCCAGCACCTGCTGCACCTGGCCCACCGTACGGACGGTGGTGTCGACGATCTCCGCGCGGACCTTGTCGTAGAGCTTGCGGTACGACTCCTCGTCCCATGCCGGGCCGCCGAAGTCCGCGATCAGCTTGTCCGCCGCCGCCATGGCACAGTCGTCGAACAGCGCCTGGATCGAACCGTGCGGGTTCGCGGACAGGCCCAGCTTCTGCTGGTTGGTCAGCTTCTCGGACGCGAACTTCGCCGGGTTGACCGGGATGTTGCGCAGGATGAGCCGGCGCGTGCCCTTCCACATCGCCTGCGCCTGCTCGGCCTCGGTGTCGAAGAGGCGGACGGAGACGGTGTTCGCCTCGGGGCCGTCGTCCACCAGCGCCGGGTACGCCTTCACCGGCTGGCCGGCCCGACGGGTCTCGAAGACCCGGGTCAGCGTGCCGATCGTCCAGTCCGTCAGGCCGGAACGCTCCAGCGACTCGCCGCCGCTGCGCTGTGCGGTGGCCGCCGCGGCCTGCGAGAGCGCCTTGCGCGCCTTCGGGCGGAGCCGGAGTTTCAGCGCCTCCAGGTCCTTGTCCTCGGCCAGTTTGCGGCGGCGCTCGTCGACGATCCGGAACGTGATCTTCAGATGGTCGGGGACCTTCGCCCAGTCGAAGTCCTCCGCGTCGAACGGCACCCCCACCATGCGCTTCAGCTCTCGCGCCATGGTCACCGTCAGCGGCTCCTGAAGGGGCACCGCACGGTCCAGGAAGGCCTGGGCGTAGTTCGGCGCGGGCACGTAGTGGCGGCGGACCGGCTTGGGGAGGGAGCGGATCAGCTCCGTGACGACCTGCTCGCGCAGACCCGGGATCTGCCAGTCGAAGCCCTCGTCCGTGACCTGGTTGAGCACCTGGAGCGGCACGTGGACGGTGACACCGTCGGCGTCCGCGCCCGGTTCGAACTGGTAGGTCACCCGGAACTTCAGCGGTCCCTGCCGCCAGGAGTCCGGGTAGTCGTCCTTGGTGACCGCCCCCGCCTTCTCGTTGATGAGCATCTCGCGCTCGAAGTCGAGGAAGTCGGGCTGCTCGTGCCGCTTGTGCTTCCACCAGGAGTCGAAGTGCGCGCCGGAGACGACGTGTTCGGGCACCCGCTGGTCGTAGAAGTCGTACAGCGTCTCGTCGTCGACCAGGATGTCCCGGCGCCGGGCCCGGTGTTCGAGCTCCTCGACCTCGGTCAGGAGCTTGCGGTTGTCGGCGAAGAACTTGTGGTGCGTGCGCCAGTCGCCCTCCACCAGGGCGTTGCGGATGAACAGCTCGCGGCTGACCTCGGGGTCGATGCGTCCGTAGTTCACCTTGCGCTGCGCCACGATCGGCACGCCGTACAGCGTGACCTTCTCGTACGCCATCACGGCCGCCTGGTCCTTCTCCCAGTGCGGTTCGCTGTAGGTGCGCTTGAGGAGGTGCCCGGCGAGCGGCTCCACCCACTCGGGCTCGATCTTCGCGTTGACGCGGGCCCAGAGGCGGGAGGTCTCCACCAGCTCGGCCGACATGACGAAGCGCGGGGGTTTCTTGAAGAGCGCCGAGCCCGGGAAGATCGCGAACTTGGCGTTCCGGGCGCCCAGGTACTCGTTCTTCGCGCCTTCTTTCACGTCCTTCATGCCGACGTGGGACAGGAGGCCCGCCAGCAGCGACACGTGCACCCGGTCGTCGGGCGCCGCGTCGTCGGCGTCGTTGAGGTGGATGCCCATCTGCTTGGCGACCGTGCGCAGCTGGGTGTAGATGTCCTGCCACTCGCGGATGCGCAGGAAGTTGAGGTACTCCTGCTTGCACATCCGGCGGAAGGACGACGAGCCGCGCTCCTTCTGCTGCTCGCGGACGTAGCGCCAGAGGTTCAGGAAGGCGAGGAAGTCGCTGGTCTCGTCCTTGAAGCGGGCGTGCAGCTGGTCGGCCTGGGCCTGTTTCTCCGCCGGACGCTCGCGCGGGTCCTGGATGGACAGCGCGGCGGCTATGACCATGACCTCGCGGACACAGCCGTTCTTGTCCGCCTCCAGCACCATCCGGGCGAGCCGCGGGTCGACCGGCAGCTGGGCGAGCTTGCGGCCGGTGTCGGTGAGCCGCTTGCGCACGTCCTTCTGCGCCGGGTCGAGCGCCCCCAGCTCCTGGAGCAGCTGCACACCGTCGCGGATGTTGCGGTGGTCCGGGGGGTCGATGAAGGGGAACTTCTCGATGTCACCGAGGCCGGCCGCGGTCATCTGCAGGATGACGGAGGCGAGGTTGGTGCGCAGGATCTCCGCGTCCGTGAACTCCGGGCGGGCGTTGAAGTCGTCCTCGGAGTACAGGCGGATGCAGATGCCGTCGGACGTACGGCCGCAGCGCCCCTTGCGCTGGTTGGCGCTGGCCTGCGAGACCGGCTCGATCGGTAGCCGCTGGACCTTGGTTCGGTGGCTGTAGCGGGAGATGCGGGCGAACCCGGGGTCGATGACGTACTTGATGCCCGGGACGGTGAGGGAGGTCTCGGCGACGTTGGTCGCGAGGACGATCCGGCGCCCGGTGTGCTGCTGGAAGACGCGGTGCTGCTCGGCGTGCGAGAGCCGCGCGTACAGCGGCAGGATCTCGGTGAATCTGTACTTCTTCTTCTCCAGCGCGTCCGCCGTGTCGCGGATCTCCCGCTCGCCGGAGAGGAAGACGAGGATGTCGCCCTTGCCCTCGCCCATCAGCTCCTCGACGGCGTCGGTGATCGCCGTGATCTGGTCGCGGTCGGCGTCGTCGCCGTCCTCCTCGAGGAGGGGCCGGTACCGGACCTCCACCGGGTACGTCCGCCCGCTGACCTCGATGATCGGGGCGTCGCCGAAGTGCCGGGAGAAGCGCTCGGGGTCGATGGTCGCCGAGGTGATGACGACCTTGAGGTCGGGCCGCTTGGGCAGCAGCTGGGCGAGGTAGCCCAGCAGGAAGTCGATGTTGAGGGACCGCTCGTGGGCCTCGTCGATGATGATCGTGTCGTAGGCGCGCAGCTCGCGGTCGGTCTGGATCTCGGCGAGCAGGATGCCGTCCGTCATCAGCTTGATGAAGGTGGACTGCGGGTTCACCTGGTCGGTGAAGCGGACCTTCCAGCCGACGGTCTCCCCGAGCGGCGTGTCCAGCTCGTCCGCGACCCGCTCGGCGACGGTACGCGCGGCGATCCGGCGGGGCTGGGTGTGCCCGATCATGCCCCGGACACCACGGCCCAGCTCCACACAGATCTTCGGGATCTGCGTGGTCTTTCCGGAGCCGGTCTCACCGGCGACGATCACGACCTGGTGATCACGGATGGCCGCCGCGATCTCGTCCTTCTTCTGGCTGACCGGGAGCTGCTCGGGGTAGCTGACGGCCGGCACCCGCGCCCGGCGCTCACCGATGCGCTGCTCGGCCTTGGCCACCTCCGTCTCGATCTCGGCGAGAACGGCGGCGCGGGCCTCCGGCTTACGGATCTTCCGCGCACCCTCCAGCCTGCGGCCGAGCCGGTGCGCGTCGCGCAGCGACAGCTCGGTCAGCCGGGGGGCGAGGGTGCCGAGGGAGGGGGCAGGGTGCGTAGACATACGGGTTCCAGGATCTCATCCCGGGGAAATTCCTGGCGAACGCTTTTGCCGCGGCCTTCACGGAGGCGGGGCCGGCCCACGCACCGGTCCCACGCACCGGCCCGGTGCACAGGCCCGGTGCGTCGGCCCGGTACACAACAAGGCCCCGATCGGAAGATCGGGGCCTTTGCTGTGGCTGGGGCCGGGGTCGAACCGGCGACCTATCGCTTTTCAGGCGATCGCTCGTACCAACTGAGCTACCCAGCCGCGAGGTTTCACGTGAAACCTCAGCGGTCCTGACGGGATTTGAACCCGCGGCCTCCACCTTGACAGGGTGGCGAGCACTCCAAACTGCTCCACAGGACCAAGCTTCGTACGACAGTGTCGCACATGTACCGCGTGCCCCCAACGGGATTCGAACCCGTGCTACCGCCTTGAAAGGGCGGCGTCCTAGGCCGCTAGACGATGAGGGCTATCGGCCCGCCTGGGCGCTTCGCAGCGCGTCGGGGACGTGAGAAGCATATGGGATGGCGGGAGGTATCGCCAAAACGGTTTACGGAGCGCTGGCGGCGGGGCTGCCCTGGGCGGAGGGAGAGGCACCGGTGGCGGAGGGGGAGGCCCCGGTGTCCGGCGGGGACGGACTGGTGCCGGACGGGGACGGGCTGGTGGGAGAGGGCGACGGAGTGGCGCCCGGCTGGTTCTCCTTCGGCAGATGGCGGCTGACCTCGGCCGTCGTCAGGCCCAGGCCGCCCAGCCTGATCTCGTCCCACGCCTGGAGGCGCCGGGAGTCCCGGTCGAAGTAGAGGATGGACGCCTGGATGGGGTCGGGGTACTCGCCCTCGACCGCGCGCAGGCCGCTGCCGCCGGTGGAGCCCTCGACGCGCAGCCGGGTGCCGTACTTCATGACCTCCATGTCCTCGTGGTGCAGGTGCCCGGCGAGCACCAGCGGAACGTCGCCGTCCACCTCACGGGCGGCCGACGGCTCGTGGGTGACGGCGATGTCCACGGGGGTGCCGGCCGCGCGCTGGTCGCGCAGGGCGGAGGCGAGGCGGGCCCCGGCCAGTTCCTGGGAGGCCTCGGCGCCGTCCGCCTTGGAGCGGTCGGGGGTGTACTGCGGGTCGCCCATCCCGGCGAAGCGGAGGCCGGCGACGGTCCGGGCGTGGCCGTCGTCCAGGACGTGCACGTTCTTCAGGTGCTTCAGGTACTCCTGGGTGCCGCGGGAGTCGTGGTTGCCGCGGACCCAGACGTAGGGGGCGCCGAGGTCCTCGACGGGGTCCAGGAACCCGTTCTCGGCGGCGGTGCCGTGGTCCATCGTGTCGCCGGAGTCGACGATCACGTTCACCTTGTACTGCTCCACCAGCGAGGCGATGATCTTCCAGCTCGCCGGGTTCAGGTGGATGTCCGACACGTGCAGGACGCGGATCGTGGTCGGGTCGGGCTGGTAGGCGGGGAGCGTCGAGGTGACGTCGTAGAGCTTGGTCACGTTGGTCACCAGGCGGGCCAGTTCCTTCTGGTAGACGTCGAACTCGGTCACGATGCTGCGCGCGTTGCCGACCAGCGAGGGCGCCGAGGAGAGCAGGCCGGAGAACTTGGGCTCCAGGACGGAGTCGGGGTTCCAGGTCGCGTACGCGGTGCCGCCGGAGGCGACCAGGAGGGTGAGCGCGAGTCCGCCCGAGGCGAGGGCGCGCCGGGGGCGGCGGTAGACGGCGAGGCCGAGGGCGGTGGCGCCGGTGACGACGGCGACGCAGGAGCGGACGGCGAGGTCGAGGGTGCCGTGCTCGACGTCCTGGGCGACCTCGTCCTGGAGGCCGGAGAGGCGTTCGGGGTGGTCGACGAGGGCCTGGGCGCGGGCGGGGTCGAGCTGGTCGACGTTGACGTCGAGGCGGACCGGGGCGACATGGCTGTCGAGCTGGAGCGCGCCCAGCGGCGAGACGTTGATCTTCGTGCCGCCGGTGAGGGAGGGGCGCAGCGTCATCGTCGTGTCCATGGGGCCGACCGGGACCCGGACGTTGCCGACGACCAGCAGTCCCAGCCAGGCGCCGAGCAGGACGACGGCGACGAGGCCGGCGGCGCGGGTCCAGGGGCGGGGACGGGCGGTGAGTTCCGGGGTCGCGGACGTGCGGCGACCGCGGTGGGCGTGGCGGTCGCGCCGGTCGCGGAGGCGGCGGGTGAGGGCGCGCGGGGCGTTGCGGATGGGGTTCATCACCTCGGCCAGGACGTGCGGGGCTGCGGCGGGAACGCGGGCCATTGGTCCCGTATGCCCGTGGCCCGGGGCGGATATGCGGGTCGTACTCCACGGTCGTACCCGACAATGGGCCTGTGCTGGAGATGACGCGCGAGGAGTTCGAGGAACTGGTCGCCGAGGCCCTGGACCGGATCCCGCCGGAGCTGACGCGGCTGATGGACAACGTCGCGGTGTTCGTGGAGGACGAACCGCCCGCGGACGATCCCGAGCTGCTCGGACTGTACGAGGGGACGCCGCTGACGGAACGCGGGGAGTGGTACGCGGGGGTGCTGCCGGACCGGATCACCGTCTACCGGGGGCCGACCCTGCGGTACTGCGAGACGCGTGAAGACGTCGTCGCCGAGACCGAGGTGACGGTCGTTCACGAGATCGCCCACCACTTCGGGATCGACGACGCGCGGCTGCACTCCCTCGGGTACGGGTGACGCGGGCCGGATGCGCAAGGCGTGCCTCGGGTACGGGTGACGCGCTCGGGTCAAGTCCGCCTCGCCGGACGCGTGTCCTCTTGTGGGTGACGGGAGTTGGGCACGGCGACTCCTTGACCCCCGGAGGTGGCCGCCCGTGCGCCCCTTGTACGTACCCGTCCGTCTGGCTGCCACCGCCCTGGCCGTCGCCGCTGCCGCCGGCTGCATGAGCGTCGGCGACGACGCACCCGGCGGGGGCGGCAGGCCGTCGCACTCCGCCGGGGAGCGGGGCGGCGAGGTGCCGGACGGCGGCCCCGAGGTCTCCGGCGGGAACGCCGGGTACGGCGCGGCGGCCGCCGACGGGAAGCACGGCAAGGGGAAGAAGGGCAAGGGCAAGGGCGGGGACGAGGCCGAGCGCGACGGCAAGGGGAAGGACGGCGAGGACGGCACCGGAAAGGGCGCGTCCGCCCCGGCGCCCCCGGCCGCCCGCCCGACCGGGGACCGGCCGCCGGGCGGCGGGGACCACGACCCCGACCCCACCCGGACGCCCCCGGCGGAGCCCACCCGGCCGGCCGAGCCGGAGCCGACGCACCCCGAGGAGCCGCCCGCCTCCCCGACGCCGGAGCCGACGGTGGCCGAGCCGTCCTCGTCGGCGCACGAGCCGCCGGGGACCCAGCTCGAGCAGCGGGAGCCGGCGCCGGCGGCCGGGACGCCGGCATAGGGCAGCCCGCTGAGCTGGGCGTGTGCTGCCGGGCGGACCGCGGCTGTGCTGCCGGTTTGCCTTCGGGGGTGGGAGGTGCGTATGGTGGTAGATCGTTTGATCCCATTTGCCCGGCGCCACCGCAGAGCGCGCCGTGTGGCGCGTACTCTCCCCTTGCCGTGGTGGACCGCATCGAGGCGGTCGTATTGCGAATCGCGATTCACGGAGTTGACGGGCGCGTGCCGACGAGAGACTCCGGAAGGTTTCGCATTCGCATGTCCATGACCAGTACTGACCACGTCGTCGTGCCCGGAAACGCCGAAGGCGTTCAGGGCGAGCCGGAGGCCGTCGAGGCCGCTGCCGCCTCCGCGGCCACGGAGGCCCCCGAGGCCCCCGAGGCTCCCGAGCCGACCTTCGCCGACCTCGGTCTGCCCGAGGGCGTCGTGCGCAAGCTCGCGCAGAACGGCGTGACCACCCCCTTCCCGATCCAGGCCGCGACCATCCCGGACGCCCTGGCCGGCAAGGACATCCTCGGCCGGGGCCGCACCGGCTCGGGCAAGACCCTCTCCTTCGGTCTGCCGACCCTGGCCACGCTGGCCGGCGGCCGTACCGAGAAGCACAAGCCCCGCGCCGTCATCCTCACCCCGACCCGCGAGCTGGCCATGCAGGTCGCCGACGCGCTCCAGCCGTACGGCGACGTCGTGGGCCTCAGGATGAAGGTCGTCTGCGGCGGCACCTCGATGGGCAACCAGATCTACGCCCTGGAGAAGGGCGTCGACATCCTGGTCGCCACCCCGGGCCGGCTGCGCGACATCATCAACCGCGGCGCCTGCTCCCTGGAGAACGTGGAGATCGCGGTCCTCGACGAGGCCGACCAGATGTCCGACCTGGGCTTCCTGCCCGAGGTCACCGAGCTGCTCGACCAGGTCCCGGCCGGCGGCCAGCGGATGCTGTTCTCCGCCACCATGGAGAACGAGATCAAGACCCTCGTCGACCGGTACCTGAAGAACCCGGTCAGCCACGAGGTCGACGCGGCCCAGGGCGCGGTGACGACCATGTCGCACCACATCCTGGTCGTGAAGCCCAAGGACAAGGCGCCGGTCACCGCGGCCATCGCGTCCCGCAAGGGCCGCACCATCATCTTCGTCCGCACCCAGCTTGGCGCCGACCGCGTCGCCGAGCAGCTGCGCGACGCCGGTGCCAAGGCGGACGCGCTGCACGGCGGCATGACCCAGGGCGCGCGCACCCGCACGCTGGCCGACTTCAAGGACGGCTACGTCAACGTCCTGGTCGCCACCGACGTCGCCGCCCGCGGCATCCACGTCGACGGCATCGACCTGGTGCTGAACGTGGACCCGGCCGGCGACCACAAGGACTACCTGCACCGCGCCGGCCGTACGGCCCGCGCCGGCCGCACCGGCACCGTCGTCTCCCTCTCCCTGCCGCACCAGCGCCGCCAGATCTTCCGGCTGATGGAGGACGCGGGCGTCGACGCCACGCGCCACATCATCCAGGGCGGCGCGGCCTTCGACCCGGAGGTCGCCGAGATCACCGGCGCCCGGTCGATGACCGAGGTCCAGGCCGAGTCGGCGGGCAACGCGGCGCAGCAGGCCGAGCGCGAGGTCACCCAGCTCACCAAGGAGCTGGAGCGGGCCCAGCGCCGCGCCACCGAGCTGCGCGAGGAGGCGGACCGCCTGGTCGCCAGGGTCGCGCGGGAGCGCGGCGAGGACCCGGAGACGGTCCTGGCCGAGGTGGCCGCCGCCGCGTCCGAGGCCGAGGTCTCGCTGCCCGAGCAGCCCGGCGCCCGGGACGTGGAGAAGACGGAGCGTACGGAGCGCACGGGCGGCCGCGACCGCTACGCCGACCGTGGCGAGCGCGCTGAGCGTTCCTACGACCGGGGCGACCGCGGCGGGCGTTCGTTCGACCGCCGTGACCGTGACGACCGGGGCGACCGCGGTGGCCGTTCCTTCGACCGCCGCGACGACCGGGGCGGCCGTTCGTTCGACCGCCGTGACGACCGCGGTGGCTTCCGCCGTGACGACCGGGGCGACCGCGGTGGCCGTTCCTTCGACCGCCGCGACGACCGGGGTGGGCGTTCCTTCGACCGCCGTGACGACCGCGGTGGCTTCCGCCGTGACGACCGGGGCGACCGCGGCGGGCGTTCGTTCGACCGCCGTGACCGTGACGACCGCGGTGACCGCGGTGGCCGTTCCTTCGAGCGCCGCGACGACCGTGGCGACCGCGGTGGCCGTTCGTTCGACCGCCGTGACGACCGCGGCGGGCACCGTGGCAGCGACCGTCCGTTCAACCGCGACCGCCAGGGCGACCGCCCCGGCTTCCGTTCCGGCGGCCACGACCGTCCGTACGGCCGCCGCGACGACCACCGCGGCGACCACCGTGGCTCGTCCTTCGGCCGCCGTGACGACAAGCCGCGCTGGAAGCGCAACGGCTGACGCCTGAACGTCTGAGAAGCGCCGTGGCCTCCGCCCCACCGGGTGGAGGCCACGGCGCTTCGCGTCGCGTCCCGGTTCCGGCCACCAAGTCCACGGAGTGACGCATGTCACGCTCGGCGCGAGGGAATTGCTGGGGGCATGACAGATGACGCCAAGGCGAGTGGGCTGTCGGACGAGGAACGGCTGGCCCAGCTCGGCTACACCCAGGTTCTGGCCCGCCGCATGTCGGCGTTCTCCAACTACGCGGTCTCCTTCACGATCATCTCGGTCCTGTCGGGGTGCCTGACCCTCTACCTCTTCGGCATGAACACGGGCGGCCCCGCCGTCATCACCTGGGGCTGGGTCGCCGTCGGCCTGATGACGCTCTTCGTCGGCCTGGCGATGGCCGAAATCTGCTCGGCCTACCCGACCTCGGCGGGCCTGTACTTCTGGGCGCACCGGCTGGCGCCCCCGCGCACGGCGGCCGCCTGGGCGTGGTTCACGGGCTGGTTCAACGTGCTGGGCCAGGTCGCGGTCACCGCCGGCATCGACTTCGGCGCCGCGTCCTTCCTGGGCGCCTACCTGAACCTGCAGTTCGACTTCGAGGTGACGCCGGGCCGCACGATCCTGCTCTTCGCCGCGATCCTGATCCTGCACGGCCTGCTCAACACCTTCGGCGTCCGCATCGTCGGCCTGCTGAACAGCGTGAGCGTGTGGTGGCACGTCCTCGGCGTCGCCGTGATCGTCGGCGCGCTGACCTTCGCGCCCGACCACCACCAGTCGGCGTCCTTCGTCTTCGGCGAGTTCGTGAACAACACGGGCTGGGGCAGCGGGGTGTACGTCGTCCTCATCGGCCTCCTGATGGCCCAGTACACCTTCACCGGCTACGACGCCTCCGCCCACATGACCGAGGAGACGCGCGACGCGTCCACGGCCGGCCCGAAGGGCATCGTCCGCTCCATCTGGACCTCCTGGATCGCCGGTTTCGTCCTCCTCCTCGGCTTCACCTTCGCCATCCAGTCCTACGACGGCGCCCTGACGTCCCCGACGGGCGCGCCGCCCGCACAGATCCTGCTCGACGCCCTGGGCGCGACGGCGGGCAAGCTGCTGCTTCTCGTGGTCATCGGCGCCCAGCTCTTCTGCGGGATGGCGTCGGTGACGGCCAACAGCCGCATGATCTACGCCTTCTCCCGGGATGGCGCGCTCCCGTACTCCCACGTCTGGCACTCGGTGAACCCGCGCACCCGCACGCCCGTCGCGGCGGTCTGGCTGGCGGCCCTGGCCGCGCTGGTCCTGGGCCTCCCGTACCTCATCAACGTGACGGCATACGCCGCCGTGACCTCCATCGCGGTCATCGGCCTCTACATCGCGTACGTCATCCCGACGCTCCTGCGGGTCCGCAAGGGCGCCGCCTTCGAACGCGGGCCCTGGCACCTGGGCCGCTGGTCGCAGGTGATCGGCGTGATCGCGGTGACGTGGGTCGGCGTCATCACGGTCCTGTTCATGCTGCCCCAGGTGTCCCCGGTCACCTGGGAGACCTTCAACTACGCGCCGATCGCCGTGCTGGTCGTCCTGGGCTTCGCCGCCACCTGGTGGCTGACCTCGGCCCGGCACTGGTTCCTCAACCCCGACCACGAACGCACCCGCGCCCGCGCCGCCGCCCACGCGAACGCCCCCGAGCCGGTGGACCCGTAGCCCCGGCTCCCCGGCCCTCCGACGCGGCCGGGACCCCGATACCCGATCGGCGTCCCGGCCGCGGCGGGCTATGCTCGGTGTGGCAACATCACGCAGCACCGCACGACACCCCGCCCGGGCCCTTAGCTCAATTGGCAGAGCAGTGGACTTTTAATCCATTGGTTGTGGGTTCGAGTCCCACAGGGCCTACCGCTCGACCCCTGGTCAGAGGCTTATTGGCCGGGGGTCGCCGCCATTTCAAGATCACTAGCTCCACCGTTGCTCCACCGAAGGGCTCACGCTGCCCGGGCTGGAAGGCTGTCACGGCTTGGGCAGAGCAAAGGGCCCCGGCGATGCCGAAGGGCCCTCTTGCTGTTCGATGGTCAACGCCCGGCGGCGGGCGGTGAGTCGGTATGTCCGGTTCCTTCACGGTCGGCCCCTGGGGCGCGTTGATGCGCTGTCAGGACCCGGTGAGGAGACAGAGGTCCACGAGCGGCGGAAGGTCCACGCAGAGGCCGGAGTCGTCGTCCTGGTCGGTCGGCGCCTCAGGGCTCTCCGGCGTCGGAGGCAGCGTGGTCGGCTTCGGGTCGCGCGGAGGCTGGCTGGATTCGGGCCCCGGCTGGGTTCCCGGCGGGCTGGCGGAGGGGGCGCCCCCACGGGGCTGCTCCTCGTCGGGCTCGGCCTCGGCCGCGGTGGTGCTGGCGGCGGGCTCCGGCGTCTTTTCGTCCTCGGCGTCGCCGCGGGTGGACTCGACCAGGGTGAGGTTCGGTGCTCCAACCCACAACTCCTCCTCGTTGCCGGGGTCGTCAGGGTCCGTGTCGCCGGTGCTCATGACCGGGTCGGGCTGGAGGAGCGCCCCGGCTTCTGGCTGGTCAGTCGTGGCGGTGGACGGCGCGGGGCCGTCGGAGTCGGCGGAGCCTCCGGGGGCCAGGACGAGGGCGGCGGCGGTGCTCACGGAGGCGACAGTGGCGACTGTGGCGGCAGTGATGGCCGGGCGGGTGCGGATGAAGTTCCGGATGCTGTCCCGGCACGTGGTGTAGACGACGGCGACACCGCCGCCGAGGTAGAGCGTCAGGTGGCGGCGCCTGCGGACGGGCTCGGCGGCCGGTTCCTCATCCCCCGGGGCCCGGGCGCTGACTCCCCCGGTGAGTGCGGCGATCTGCTGCGCGGCAACCTGTGCTTTCAG
Source organism: Streptomyces sp. CCM_MD2014 (assembly GCF_000772045.1). Classification (GTDB taxonomy): domain Bacteria; phylum Actinomycetota; class Actinomycetes; order Streptomycetales; family Streptomycetaceae; genus Streptomyces; species Streptomyces salinarius. Next base: position 4,602,407 of record NZ_CP009754.1, read on the forward strand.
ATCGGTGATCAGGGCCCGGTTGGTTTTCCACCCGCGGTAGAGCAGGACGATTGCCAGGGACGCGGCTCCGAGCAGTACGGCCATAAAGACCAGGACTGCGGCCAGCGCGAGGTCGGTCACGGGGTCCCCCTAGACGTGGAGTGACGTACCGTGCATCCTCGGTTGCCGAGGGCGACCTTCTACAGTTTTGTACAACTTTGTGACCTTACCGTGACATGCGTCACCCGGCCTGACGCTGATGACCCCCAGAAGGTTGTACGACCGAGGGATTTTCCCTGGCCAGGCGTCGGACGACCTCCGCCTGCTCCTCCGGTGAGAGGGACGCAAGGATCGCGTACACGGCGTCCGCAGGCGGGGAGAACGCGTTTGCTGCGGCGGCGGGCTGTGGTAGTGGGGTGATCTCCTCCAGGGCGTCCGCCGCGTCCTGTCGGCCTACGCGGGCCAGCTCGTCCGCAGTGACGCCGACGACCTGTGCCATTCGCGCCAGGGTCTCGGCCGGCGCATGTACGGGGATGGATTCCCCGCTGACCGACTGGTAGCCGCTGGTGATCTGTCGCCAGCGGGCGTCACTCAGGTGTGCCCTCTTCGCTGCCTCGCGGGCGGACAGCCGGGATCGCCGGCGGGCCGCATCGATGAGGGCGGCCTCGCGCGGGGGCTCCGGTCGCGTGCCTTTGCTCATGACGGCAGCTTCGCAGACTACGCGCTAGTTGGCCACTACTGCCGGACGCGTTCAGGGCGCAGGGGCGCGTAAACGCGTAACTTCGCGCCAGTACGCCACTAGCGCGTAGTAGTTGCTCTACGCGCTACTACGCGCTAGTTTTCAATCATGAACGACCCGCGCAAGCCGAAGCGGCGGCGTCGTCCTCGCGGTTCTCCGCTGGACCACGCGCCGGAAGGCATCACGTACGCCCGTGAGAAGGCTGGCCTGACGAAGCGGGCCCTGGCTGACGCGCTCCACATCAGCGAGCAGCTGATGTGCGACATCGAGGCCGGCCGACGCAACGCGGCGCCGGAGCTCCTGGAGCGGATGGCGGAGCGGCTGGGCTGTCCGCTGGTGGTCCTCCAGGCGAAGTCAGCCGAGGAGGCGCGGTCCGGTCAACGGCCGGAAAGCGCGGCGCCGTCGGGGCCTTGAGCGGGTGCCGCCGGGGTGGAGATTGCCCTCTCCGTTCCCCGGCCTGGCACCGCCCCCGCGCTGCGGATCTCGGGACGTCCGGACCTGGCCCGGTCCTGGACTCCCTTCACACCTGACACCTCACCCGTGAACGAGAGGTATCGATGGCAGCCAACTCTAGCGACCAGGCGGACGTGATCGCGCCCGCTGTCGCCCTCACCGAGTTGTTCACCACCCACCCGGCCCTCACCCCCGAGGCCTCCGGACTGGCGTGGACCCTGACCCCCGCCGGTGTCCTGCACGCCGAGGCCCGCGACGCCACGGACGGCGGACTGGCCCTCCTGCTGTGCGCGGACGTCCTGGGCGGCACGCCCGTGATCTCCGGCAACGGCCGCGAGTCCGTGGGGGAGGTCGTGGCCGTCTGGCGCGGCGTGCCCGTGGAGGTCTGGGAGAGCTGGACCACCCCGGAGCCCCGTCTCCCCCTCGGCGCCGTGGCCGTCCTCCCCGCCGGGGGAGGTGCCCGGTGAACCCGTGGCTTGACCTCGTCTTCCGGGTCGCCATGGTCGTGGCCTTCCTCGGCCTGGTGCTCTCCGTGTGCCTCGGCCGGCGGATGACCTCCCGACCGGAGCACATCCCGGCGGAGTGCGCCACGTGCTCCTCCTTCCGGCACCCCTCACGGTGGGCGGCCCGCCGGGCCCTGTCCGTCATCCCCCGGCAGACGCGTGGGGGTGAGCGATGAGGACCGCTGTCGGATCCCGTCACCGCACCCGCGTGAACCACGCCGTTGTGGTGGAGGCCGCTCGCGCCGTCCCCGGTACGTGGGTCCAGGCCGCCGCGTACGCCTCCCTGGCGAGCGCGGAGAGCGCGGCCCGCCGGGTCCCGCTCGCCGAGCGCATCCCGGCGTACGAGCCCGCCGGATCGTTCGAGGCGTATGCGGCCTCCACCGGCTCCGGCCCGTTCCTGTGGGTGCGGTCCACCGAGGGCGGCCCGTACCCGGCGCTCCCGGCGCGGATGAGCGTCCGTATCCCGGCCATGACCGGGGCCGCCCCGGGGGAGGTCGGCGTCCTCACGGTCTCCGTCCGCCCGTTCTGCCAGGTCTGCGGCGGCCCGCGTGGCTGGGACGTTGTAGGCCCCGTGGAGATGCATGTCCGCAACGTGCTGGTGACGGTGGACCGTTGGTCTAACCCGTGCGGTCATGACGACGTGTACGCGGACGTCCTGGAGGAGTCCCGCCGTACGCCGGCCGCCGTGGACCCGGCCATCTCGCGCGGTCGCGGCCACCGCCCCGGGGACCCCGCCCGCGCCGGTGTCTTCCGTCCGGCCGTGGAGCTGGTCCTCCAGGCCGCCGCCGAGCACCGCGCCATGCACGCGAAGCAGGCCGCCGCGCTCCTCCGCATCAACGGCCACGTCGAGGCCGCCGGCCTGGTGGAGGTCAAGATCCGCGCCGAGCGCGGCCACCTGTCCGCGAAGGCCGCCGCCCACTTCCTCACCGTGGAGGGCGCCGCGCGTCGCTCCACCAGCACCACCCGCCAGGAGAGCAACGCATGAGCACCACCACCCTGCCCCTCCCGCCGGTCCCGGGTGACCTGGTCGCCCCCACGGCGCGGCTGGTCCTCCCGTCCGGGGACCTCAACTCCTCCGCCTACCGGACGGAGTGGGAGGCCGTCCGGCGCCTCGGGATTGGCGGCTCCGACGTCGCCGCCATCGTCGGCCTCGACAAGTACCGCGGGCAGCGGCACGTGTTCGAGGAGAAGCACGGCCGGGAGGTCGTCCGGGACAACGAGGCAATGGAGATCGGCCGGGAGATCGAGGACTTCATTGCCCGCCTGTTCTCCAAGCGGACCGGCGTCCCCATCGCCACGCCGCCCGGCACGATCGGGCACGTGGACCACCCGTGGGCGCTGGTCAACATCGACCGCGACACGTTGGACCCGGACACGGGTGAGGTGGTCGGCCCGCTGGAGTGCAAGAACCGGTCGGAATACCAGTTGGAGGAGTGGGAGTCCGAGGACGGCCCGCCGGACGCCCCCGCGCTCCAGTGCCATTGGGGCATGGCCGTGGGCGGCTATCAGCGCGGCTACGTGGCCGCCCTGGTCGGCGGCAACAAGTTGCGCTGGCACGTCGTGGAGCGGGACCAGGAGATGGTGGAACACCTCCTGGACTACTGCGGGACCTGGTACCAGCGGCACGTGGTGGAGGGATTCCCGCCGCCGGTGGACGGCCTGGAGACCACGAAGGACCTCCTGGGCCGCCTCTGGGAGGTCAAGCCGGAGGCCATCGCGGAGGTGGACCTCCGCAAGGCGAAGGACCTCCGCTCCCGTAAGGCCTCGTTGGACGCGCAGATCAAGGACCTGGCGTACCAGAAGACGACCGTAGAGAACGAGATGCGGGACCTCGCCGGTAACGCGGACATCGTCCGCGTCGGCGCCGCCACGGCCTGGACCTGGAAGGCCAACGGCAACTTCAGCGAGACCGACTTCCGCGCGCAGTACCCGGACCTGGCCGCGAAGTACACGACCACCGTGGAGGTCCTGGACCTCGCCCGGCTCAAGAAGGAGCAGGAGGCCGCATACTCCGCATGCCGCGGTCGCCGTCTCTACGTCCCGAAGAAGGAGCTGTGACCGTGGCTCTCTCCACGTTGAAGGACCGCGTACGCGCGGCCACTCAGCAGGCGCCCGCCCTCGGCGGGCGCCCCGCCCCGGCCTCCACCGAGGAGGCCCCCCACGGAGCGCCGGCCACCCTGGAAGAGGCCGCCGCCACGGTGGAGGACCCGGTCCAGGACTCGGCGGACGCCGTCCTGGACTGGCTCCGCCGGTACGAGGGCCACGTCACGGACGCCCTCCCGTCGCACATGGCGGCCGGGCCGTTCCTGGCCGCCGTGCGCAACGTGCTGCCGGAGCTCCGCTCCTGCAACCCCGCCTCCGTGCTCCAGGCGACCATGACGGCCGCCCGGTTCGGTCTGGTGCCGGACGGCCGGGAGGCCGTCATCACCGCCGAGTACGGCCGGGCCGTGTTCATCCCGACCTACCGCGGCTACATCGCGCTCATGCACCGCTCCGGGCTGGTGGCGTCCGTCCGGGTCGGCATGGTCTACGAGCGGGACGAGTACACCTACGAGCCGTCCGCGCCCTCGCCGTTGGACTTCACCCACCGGCAGGACCCGGCCCTCACGGACGACCAGCGCGGCGCCCCGTTGTTCTCGTACGCGTTCGCCTGGTTCACGAACGGCTCCCGCTCGCAGGTGGTCACCGTCAACCGCGAGGAGGCGGAGGCCATCCGGGACGAGCACTCCCGGGCGTACCAGGAGGCGGAGGCCAACGGTAAGCGGGACTCGTTCTGGCACACGGACTTCCCCGCCATGTGGTGGAAGACGGCCGCCCGGCAGCTGGAGAAGGTGGTCCCCGTCTCGGCGGAAGTCCGCGCCCTGGTGGAGGCGGACCGGGCCGGGGAGGACGGCCGGGTCCAGGTCCTCCACGCCCCGGACCCGGAGGCCGCCTCCGTGGACCAGGAGGACGCCGTCCTGGAGGCGGGGGCCGACCGGGCCACCGAGGCCGCGGAGGCCTCGCAGGACCAGGCGCCGGCCGACCTCCCGCGCAAGCGCGGCGGGTTGAAGCGGACGCAGCCGCGCCGCACCACCCGGAAGGGCCGTAAGGCGGCCCGGGCGGGGAGGCGGGCGTGAAGCGTTACACGGCGCCCCGGCTCGACTGGACGTATGGGCGGATGACCGGGTTCGACCTGGAGACCACCAGCACGGACCCGCACACGGCCCGGATCGTCACCGGCTCCGCCGTCCAGTACGGCGGCGGCCGGCCGACCACGGCCCGGACGTGGCTCTCCGACGTCGGCGGGGCGGAGATCCCCGCCGACGCCACCCGGATTCACGGATACACGACTGAGGCGGCCCGCACTGCGGGCCGCCCGGCCTCCGCGGTGGTCGAGGAGATCACCGCGGACCTCGCGGCCGCCGTGGAGGAGGACCGCCCGCTGGTCATCATGAACGCCACTTACGACCTCACGGTGTTGGACCGGGAGGCCCGCCGGTACGGCGTCACCCCGCTGTTCGACCGGGTCTCTCCGAACGTCCTGGACCCCTACGTCCTGGACAAGCGTGTGAGGCAGTACCGGCGGGGCGGGCGGACGTTGACGGACCTCTGCCGCCACTACGTGGTGCCGCTGGAGGGCGCGCACTCCTCTGAGGTGGACGCCACCGCGGCGTGCGAACTGGTGCGGAAGATGGGCCGCCGCTACCGGGTGCTCTCCCGGCTCCCGCTGGACCAGCTCCACCGGGAACAAGTGGCGTGGGCGCGGGAGCAGAACGAAGGCCTCCGGGAGCACTTCGCGAACACCCCCGGTAAGGAGGCGTGGGCGCGGGACGTGTCCCTGGAGTGGCCCCTCCTGCCGTTCCGGATGGCGGTGAGGCCGTGACTCCCACCGTGTTCGGCGCGGCCGTCCTGGCCGCGTCCGTGAGCGGCGCCATTTCTCTGCTCTGGTGGTGGCTCGGCGGCCAGGGCCGCCACCGCCGCCAGGCCCGCGCGGTGCTCCTGGCGCCGCGCGCCGCCGCGTCCGTGGACGTTCCGCCAGCGTCCGCCGTCCTCCCGCTGGACCAGGAGGACGGCGGCGGTGAGGCGGACCCGGAAACGGTGGCCCTCCTGGCCGTCGACACCGCCGACTTCGCCCACTGCCCGAGCGAGGGGCGCCGTACGCCCCACTTCCTCCACCGTGACGGCTCCCGTACGTGCTGCCGCTGCGAAACCAAGACGGCAGGTGACCAGACATGACGACCCACCTGGAGCCCTTCGGCGCCGACTACCTGCAGCCCGTACAGGAGGCGTGCGCCTACTGCCTGTGCTGCTCCGCGGCCCTGTGCCGGCGCGGCCGGGCGTCCGTGCTGGAGTGCGTCGGCTCCACCCACGCAGACCGCAAGTCGACCGTGACCGGCTGCCCGTGCTCGGCGTCCACCACGGAGGGCACCGCCTCATGGCGGGCCGGGCTGGTGACCGCCACCCTCCAGGCCGTGGAGCTCCCGCTCCCGGAGCCCATGGAGGACGTCCTCCGGGCCCTGGCCGCCGGGGAGACGACCGTCCCCGACCCCTTCGGGTTCCTCCTCGCGCTCCGCATCCGCCAGTTCGTCCAGACCCGGGACGACGTGTGCGCCGTGACCGACCTCGGCCGGGCGTACCTGGCCGCGCGGGACGGCCAGCGCCTCGCGGTGCGGGCGCGCGTGCTGGACGTGGACGCCGAGGAGAACGCGGCCCGCGTCGTGCTGGACGTGTGCCGGCCGGACCAGCGGGTGACCGTGCTCCTGGACCAGCTCGTCCACGCCACCGGCGTGGACCCGCTGGAGCTGCCCGGGCTGGAGCTGGACGTGGTCGCGAACGTGGACGCGGAGCGTCAGGAGGAGATCGTCCTCACCCGCATCCAGGCCCGGCCCGCGCCGCTCCCGGAGACATGGCGGAAGACGCCGGCCGTCGAGGCCGCGCCGGACGGCGAGGAGGCCCCCGGTGATTGACGTCCCGCTGTGGGAGGACGAGGAGGACCAGGCCGCCGTGGAGACGGCGGCCCTGGACGATGCCTCCGCGCTCCTGGACGAGGTCCAGGAGGAGCCGGAGGAGGAAACCCACCTCGAGGTCCCGCTGTTCGAGGTGACCGTGTACGGGGCGCCGGCGCCGCAGGGCAGCAAGAGCCCGAAGCGGAACAAGCACACCAACCGGATCCACCTCGTGGAGTCGTCCAAGTACGTCAAGCCCTGGCGGGATGACGTGGTGGGCGCCTCGCTCAAGGCACGCGGGCGCGGCTGGTCGCCGCTCACGGTCCCTCTGGCCGCAGAGATGATCTTCACTCTCGCCCGGCCGAAGACACATTTCGGGACCGGCCGCAACGCCGGCCGCGTCCGGCCGTCGGCGCCGCTCCTCCCGGCCGGCGTCCCGGACTTGAGCAAGTTGGCCAGGAGTACGGAGGACGCCCTCACAACTGCCGGCGTGTACCGGGATGACGCCCTGGTGGTCGAGTACCGGCGGCTGGTGAAGCGGTACCACACCGACCACGGGGCGGTGCCGGACGTCATGGAGGTGTCCGGCTGCGTCATCCGTCTGTGGCCCGCGCTGGCCCCGGCGGCGGAGCAGTGAGCGCTGTGGACTTCACGTGCCTCGGCGGCGCCGCCATAACGCTCCTGGAGACCTTCCCCCTGTGGGGGCCGGTCCTGGCGCTGGTGACCGGCTGCCTGCTCTGGCAGGCCCTGTGCCTGACGTGGCTCGACCGTGCGGAGGACCCGGAGGACACCGGGGGACACGCCGTCCTCACGGTGTCCCCGGCCGTCCCCGCCGTAGAGGACAAGACGGAGGACACCCTCACCCTCCGCCGTCTGACCTGCGGGGACACCGTCCCCGCCGTGTCCCCGGAGCGGGAGACGGGAGGTGCCTGATGACACGAGGCCCACGGATCCGGTACGCGCCCGACACCCTCCCGCGGCCGGCGCACTGGTCGAAGGACTCCGCGTGCCAGCACGCCCCGCCGGAGATCTTCCACCCGGAAGGGGAGGCCGCGGTCGTCATGGCCGACACCCGGGAGGCGAAGGCCTGGTGCGCGCGGTGCGCCGTGCAGCCGCAGTGCCTCGCGGACTCCCTGGCCCGGGGCGAGCGGTGGGGCGTGTGGGGCGGCATGGACGAGAAGGAGCGCCGGGCGTTCCTCCGGCGGCGCCGGGAGCGGGAGCGCGCCGCCCGCCGTCGCGCCGAGCGCAAACGGGAGGAGGCGGCCAGTGCCACCACCACCGCGGCGGAGGCCGACGACGCCGAAGCGCCGGCCGCCTGAGCTCCCGACCGGGCCGGGCGGGCTCCTGGACTGGCGGCATGGCCACTGGTCCGACGTGCGGGCGCAGTGCCGCTACTGCCCGCAGGTGACCAACCTCCGCGACATCTACGGACGGCCCGCGCACAAGGTGTGCGCCGAGGAGGCCGCCCGCCGGTGGGTGGAGGAGCAGAACGAGCGATACGAGAACGAGAGGCTGAGTCAGCAATGAGCAGCGAGGTACAGCACCGGTCACCCCGGCTCGGGTCGACGTACCGGCCGCGCGTGAAGGGGGCGGAGCGGGCACGCCTGGCCAAGAGCCTCGGCGAGGACTACGACCTCGGCGGAACGATCCGGTCCCTGGCCGCGGACCGGTCCATGTCGTACGGCACGGTGCGGAAGCTCCTCCTGGAGGCGGAGGTCACCCTTCGCGGCCGCGGTGGACGGGTGGCACGGGGATGAGGAGGCAACCACGTTCCGGCATCGCGCCGTTCGCTCTCCTGACCGCCGGCCTCTTCCTCTTCACGGCCTGCTACGTCGTGGACGACGACGAGGACGGGCACCGGCGGTGCCGGTCTGCCGGGACGTCTGTGGTCCTGGTGGCCGCGGTCGAGGGGAGCGGTAACGGCGGAGGCACCGGGCGGAGTTCCGGGTCCGGGACGGGCGGCGGGGTGAACCTCCGCAAGCCGGAGTCGGCGCCCGCACGGCCGGCCCCCGGCGGGGCGGTGCGGAAGGAGCCTCCGCGGGCTCCGGCCACGGCCGCGCCGAGCACGCCCACCCCGACGCCCACCCCGACCCCGACGCCGAGCCGCACGGGCCGCTGCAAGGGGGCCAGGTGATGCGCCGGTTCCTCTACGGCCTGGCGGCCGGTGCCCTCACCGGCGGCGCCATGTACGCCGTACCCCCGCCCGTCCAGGCGTGGTGGTACGTGCTCGGCCTGGCCGTGGCGTTCGTCGTCTGGTTCGGGCAGCTCCCCGACCTGTTCTGACTCTTCCCGCGCCCGGCCGCGCGCCGGGCGCCCTCCCTCTCCTCCTCTCCCTGCTCCCTGGAGACCGGTGTGTCCAGCTCCTCACGCCCTTCGGTGCCCGTGCGGTACTTCCACGGCGGCGTCCCCGGCTTGCGCCGCGGTGACCTCCTCCTCCCGCCGGCGGTGACCGGCATCGGGCGGACGCTCACCGCGGACGTGATCGACATGGGAGGGGCCGCCCGGCGGGACCGGGTGTACGTGACCACCGCGCGGGAGGCGGCCCGTGTGTACGCCGCGCTCTTCGTGGACGGTGCGCTCTACGAGGTGGAGCCGCTGGGGGAGCTGGTGGCCGACCCGGACTGTGCGGTGGCCGGCGTCTCGTGGGAGTGCCTGGGGGCCCGGGTGCTGCATGTGGTGGACCCGGTGGTCCTGGCCCGGGCGCGGCCGTTCGAGGCGTGGCTGCGCAAGCTCGACCGCGTGACGGACGAGGCGGGGGCGGCGTGACCCGTTCGTGTACGTCTTCTAACTGCGTGACAGTGCGTCTTGACTTTGCAAACTCACTCAGTCAAAGTCATGATCGCGAAGGGGGCGCCCCGGCAAACGGCGGCCCATCCGCACCCGCACTGAACAGCACTGATGGAAGGTGGACCGCCGCATGAGCCACGAAGCGGTCACGTGGGCCATGGACGACGCCCCCATGCTGCGCACGGAGAAGGGCAAGCCGGACTCCACCGCGCGGAACGTCCTCCAGGTCCTCGCCGAGCACGCCAACAAGCGGGGCCACAACGCCCGCCCCTCCGTCCCCAAGATCCGGTACCGCACCGGCTACGAGCGCCGCACGGTCCAGCGGGCGCTTCGCCGCCTGGAGGACGCCGGGCTCATCAAGGCCACCGGCGTGCACAACGACGTCACGATCTACGCCCTGGCCCTCCACGTGAAGCGTCCGGCCACGGACTGGACGGAGCTCCTGGAGGAGGAGGAGCAGGACAAGGCGGCGGCGAAGGAACGGCAGCGAAAGGCCCGCGCGAAGCGTGCCGCCGCCACGGCCGTCACGCACTCGGACGCCGTGACCGTCACGGACTCCGACGACGTGACGGAGGGCGGTGTCACGGACTCTGACGACGCACGTCACGCAGTCGAAGAGCGTGACGTCACGCACTCAGAGTCCGGATGTCACGCACTCAAAGCCGCCCTAACCGTCAGTGAACCGTCCTCTCAACCGTCCGGAACCTCTGGTGACGGCCGTAGGCCTACTACCGGTAGTGGGGGCGACCTCGAGGGCGGCTCCGCCGCGGTACCAACAGCACAGGCGGCGGCGGACGAGGACGAGGAGATCCGGGCGGCGGCCACGGGCGTGGTCATCGGGCTCCTCCCGAGCCACCTCCGCGACCAGCTCCCCAACCCGGTGCCGCGCGCCGTCCAGGACGCCATCCGCAAGGAGCTCTCCCGGGGCCTGACGCCGGACCAACTCGTGGAGCGCGCCGCCCGCCGCTGGTGGAACCACGGCTATGAGGCGGACGCCGAGACCGGCGGCCCGGGCATCCTCCGCCCGGTGGGCGTGGCCGTGGCCCTGGTACGCCGCGGGAACTGCCCCTCCAGCCGGTGTGACGACGGCCGGGACCTGGACACCGGGAACCGCTGCCGGAGCTGTGAGCGGGAGGCCGAGGACCGCAAGCAGCGCCGGGAAGCAGCTCAGAAGCCTGTCCAGGCGACGTTCCTCGTCCCGGTGCCCACCGCCCCCGCCGAGGACGCGCCGCAGCCTCAGACGGCCGCTCCGCGATCTTCGGAGCGTCTGGAGATCCGGGACTGCGACGGCCCCACCTGCGAGCGGGTGTTCCGCACCGTGCCCGCCCCCGCCCCCGCCGGGCTCTGTTTCCACTGCCGCCAGGACGCCGAGACCACCACGGACAACCGCCAGGCGGTGACCGCGTGAACCTCACCGTGCTCCAGGACCTCCGCGCCGCGCTCGCCGAGCTCCACGCCTACGAGGCCCGGCTCACCGCCCGGGACGCCACCCCGCAACTCCTCCGCGAGCTGGACCAGGGCCTCACCCTGGCCCGGCGCCTGGTGGCCGCCGTCGGCAACCTCCCCGTGACCGGATGCCGGGCTCACCCGGACGGCCCGGTGGACCACGAGGCCGGCGGATGCCTCCTGTGCAACACCCGCCGCCGCGCCACCACGGCCCTCCCCCCGGCGGACATCGCCGTGGAGACCGTCCTCGCCGCCATCGAGGAGCACGGCCACGAGGCCGCCGTCCACCGCTACGGCCCCCGCCCCGTCACCCGCGCCCTCGCGGCCGCCGGCCGACACACCACCAGCAACCTCCCGCCCGAGTACCGCCAGGAGGCCACCGGTGACTGACCACCCGCCCGCCCCGCTCGACCACGGCCGCGTGGCCGAGATCCGGGACCTCCTCGCCCGCCTGGTCACCGGCCCCGCCGACGACACCGAGACCCGGGAGCTCCTGGCCGAGTGCCGTACGGCCCTGGCCGAGCTCCTCACCGACCGGGACGACCTGGTCCGCGCCAACCACGAGGCCGGCGAAGCGCTGGCCGCGTGGACCGGCTCCGTCTGACCGCACCTCACGAAAGGGAACCCCTCATGAAACCGACCCTCCTGGACGCCGCCGAGGCCGCCGGCCGCGCCGCCGAGGCGCACGCCGCCGCCTGCGGAACATGCAGCGCCGGTGACCGTCTCGCCGAGCTCTGCCCGGACGGCCAGCGCATCGTCTCCGAGGCCGCCCACCAGGCCGCCCCCAACGTCGTGGACCCGCCGTGCCCCCACACCTCGTGGGAGGTCACCAGCGAGTACCCGGCCCGGGACGGCTCCGGGTGGGTGAAGTCCCGCCGGTGCGCCGACTGCGGAGACTCGCTGGACCCGGTGACGGAGCCGGAGCCGCACTGGCCCGCCGCCGCGGCGCCCGCCGAGGTCGTCCACGCGTGCCCGCCCGTCGGCTCCGGCTTCACCCCGTGCTGTGGGCGCACGCCTTTCGAGCTGCCGCGCACGGACCGGATCACCGTCGACGAGCCCACGACGTGCCCCGCTGGCAAAGCACCGGCGGAGGAGACCGCCGTCCCGGCCGCGCCCGGCCCGGCCCGGCTGGCCGCGCTCATGCGCTCCCGGCAGCACTGGCGGGACGGCCGCGTGGTCTCGGAGGCCACGATCAGTCAGGCCGAGATCCGGGACGCCCTCGGCTGGACGGAGCCGACCGACGCCCCCGCCGTCCAGTGGGACCGCGCCCGCCAGGCGAAGGTCCGTCAACTCGTCCGCGTCATCACCGCCGGCCGCACGGCCTTCCCGGACCTCACGGACGAGTGGCTGGTCCGCAAGTCCCGCGAGGTCCTGCCGGAGCTCCTGGACGTCGTGGACGGCCTGGCCGCCCGCGTGGAGGAGCTGGAGGCCACCGGGTGCCGCTGCTACGACCCCACCAGCCACGCCGCCGGGTGCGTCAAGGCCGCCGTTCGCTGGCAGGGCCGCACCTACCCAGCCGCCGTCTGGTACCGCGACGGAGAGGGCGAGTGGTGGGCACCGGTGAGCACCGACACCCGCGGCTGCCTGGTCCTCCTCCTCGATGGCGACCACTCCAACGAGCCCGTCCCGCTGGACCGCGTCCAACACGAGTACGGCGTGTCCTCCACGTCGTACGGCGCGCACGTCCAGCGCGGAGACCTCCCCGACGCGGCCGGCGGCCAGCCGTGACGCTCCTGGGGGACATCCTCATCGGCGTCGCCGGCGCGCTCGCCGCCCTCGACCTGGTCCTGTTCTTCACCGGCCGGAACTCCTACCAGTGCTACGGAATCGGCGCGCTCGCGTGCGGGCTCGCCGTGATCGCCGCGGTGCTCCTCGACCTCCCCGGCCACTGGACGGCACTCAACAGCGCGGCCTGCGCGTGGGCCACCTGGCACTGGTGGAACGGCGGCGGTGGCAACAACACCCGCCGCAGACTCCGCCGCCTGGCCGCCCGCTTCACCGGCGTACGCCGCACCGCCCCAATGACCGCCTGACTCCGCACCACAACAGCCGCCCCCGCGGGTATCGGGGGCGGCCTCCACCCACCCAAGCACAGGAAGACACAACCCCTGATGAGCACACCCACCAGCAACTCCCCGGCCGCTCCCGTCCCCGTCACGATCGCGGAGAACGTGGTCCGCGCCTCCGCCTGCCAGGAGGCCGCCGGCCGCATCGCCAACCTCCCGCAGGACTACGAGCTGGACCCCGGCCGCGGTGACGCCGTCCAGCTCCTCAACCGCATGGCCGCCGACGCCCACCAGCCCGGCACCTACCCGCCCGCCCTCCCGTGGGCCCGCCTCCTGGACGCCGAGGACCTGGCCGAGTTCTTCCGGAACCTCGACGCCGCCATGAGGGGCGCCGCGCGGGACGCCCACCTGGCCGCGAAGCCGCAGTCTCCGGCCGTCCTGGAGGCCTTCGAGAAGACGTGCGCCTCCTGGCGCGCGACCGCCGAGGCACAGCACGCCCACAACTACGCGCCCGGCCCGGGCACAGACGAGGACCGCACCGTCGCCTACAGCGCGCCCGGTACCGGCTACCTCTACTGCCTCGGCTGCTGCCACGGCGGCGGCCTCTTCGCCGCGCTCACCTCCGACGACCTCCCCGAAGGAGGCCTATGTGACGGCTGCGGCGGAGACGTCCTGATCCCGCAGACCCCGGCCGACACACCGGCTCACACGCCCGTGCACTACTACCCGAAGGACGCGGAGCCCGGCGTGAACACCCCCGCCGAAGTCTGTGCCGCCTGCTCCGACTTCAATGCCGGCCGCCTGGTCCCGGCCTCCTTCTGCTCCATGGCCGCCTCCCGCATGCCCTGACCTGACCGCCCGGCCGCCCCGCCCACCGCGGGGCGGCCCCCTCGGAGAGGACTCACCTCATGAGCGCCCGTACCTGGCGCCCGGACGGCCCGGGTTCCTTCCAGGCCCCGGCCGGCGTCCGCGCCGTCCGCGACAACCGCGGCCGACTCTGGACCCGCAACACCACCCGCTGGACCTGCAACGGCTCCCACTGGATCCGGTGGCGCGTCCTCGTGGCCGACCACGGCCCCGTCACCGAGGCCCCCGTCCACCCCGCGCAGCGGGCCACCTCGAGCACCCTCCCCACCAGCGGGAGGCCCCGGTGAGCGCCCGCATCACGCTGCACTGCAACACCCTCTGGCGAGACGGCTCGTGCACGAGCCAGGTCATGACGGACGCCCGGACCGTGGAGGAGGCCCGCACGGCCGCCGGCCGCCGCGGGTGGCGCTCCCACCCGGACGGCACGGACTACTGCCCGCCCTGCTCCGGCGGCGGCCCGGCCCGCCCCGTCACCGTCCTCCACCTCCACGGAGGCACACCGTGACACACCCGGTCTCCCCGCCCGTCATGGACCCCGGACACGGGCAGTGGGTACACGACCACGTCCTCCCCACCCGGGTCCTGGCCCGCGCCGGGGAGGCCCGCACCCTCGGGGACCTCTTCCTCACCCGCTGCGCCTGCCAGTACGGGCCGTCCGGCCGCTGCCACGCCGGCCAGCACGACCGCTGCGCGCACCGCTCCCAACCCGACTTCTACGACGCCGGGTTCCCGGAGTCCTACCTCCTGAGCCGACGCACGGACGGCGGCCACGCCCCCGTCCTCGCCGAGGTCTGGCCCGCCGGCCACGCGTGCCGGTGGCGCTGCTCCTGCCCCTGCCACAACCCCGACCCGGAGGCCGCGCAGGACCGCGGGCTCCTCTTCGACATCCACGGAGCCACCGCATGAACCAGCCCACCCCCGCCGACTTCCACCGGATCACAGGGGAAGCCCTCTCCCACGGCATCGCCGGTGACCGGATGCGCGGCGTGGCCCTCCTCCAGCCCCTCGTGGACGCCGGCCCCCTCTCCACGTTCGCCCTCCTCGGCGGACTGGCCGAAGTCGCCGCCCACACCGCGCTGCAGAACCAGCTCCCGGGCGAGACGTTCGGCCTCCCCGTGAACAACGTCCTCACCGGAGAGCCCGCCTCCGCGGACGTCCTCCCGCCACCTCTCCGGTTCGCCGCGCAGTTCGTCACGACGTGGGCCAACCGGGACCGGGACACCGCCCGCGCCCTCTTCGAGACCTTCGCCTTCGAGAGCGACCGCACCGGCTCCCCGGACCTCGCAGAGGCCATCGGCCTGGTCTACGACATGGCCGTCACCACCGGCGCCGAAGTCGTCCGCCAGGCCCGCCAGGAACGGAGGAAGGCGTGAGGCCGTCCGGATGCGCGACCACGCTCCTGGCCGCCGCGTACCTCTCCGCCGGCGCGTTCCTTGCCCACGCCGCCACGGTGACCGTCAACAACGGAGGCTCCACCCGCTACGCCGTGACCCTCTACGCCTCGGCCGGCCTCGCGGCCGCCGCCGCGGTCGGCACCGTCACCGCTACCCGCCGCCCACCGCACCCCCGCACGGCCACGGCCGCCGACGACCGGCGCGCCCTGGCGGCCACGGACCCGGACGAACTCCACCGCACCGCCGTCGTGATCTGCCCACAGGACCGCGGAGAGGACCCGTTCGCCTGGAGCGAGCCGGACAACCTCCCGCCAGTCCCCACCCGAACCACGGAGAACCCCATGACCACCAGCAACCAACCGCCCTGTGAGGTCCCGCACGAGACCCCGGAGGAAGAGGAGAGCTGCGAGCGGCGCCGCCTCACCGGAGCCGGGGACCAGGAGGAGCCGCAACTCCGCGCGTTCCACGAGCTCCGGGAGTCCGGCCTCCTCTGGCTCATCAACCACCGCCTCCTCCACCGCCGAGGCCTCGCCCTCGCCCTCCACCTCGACGCGGACGACGGAACGGCCACCGGCTGGAACCTCCTCCGCTCTCCGGACGGACAGCCCTGGACGTTCGACACCGCGACCAACGAGCACGGCCGGGAACGCGCGGAGGCCACCCTCACCGCCGCCGGCGCCCTCCCCACCCGCCAGGTCCCCGAGTTCCCGCCGTTCACCGGCGACACCGCCGAGTGCCCGAAGTGCTCCTACGACCTGGTCCGGACGACGTACTGCCACGCGCTCACCGCCATGGCCCGGGACACCCTCAACGAGCTGTGGGTGTGGGGGCCTCTCCCGGAGCGGCACCGCCGCGAGTGCGAGCGGTGCGAATACCAGTGGTTCGAGGCCACCGGCCAGGACCCGACACTCCCCGTCCCGCTCACGGAACGGCAACTCGCCTACGCCCTGGACAACTCCACGCCCTACCCGGAAGAGCTCCACCCCCAGGTGGCCGCCGCCATGGCCGCCAGCCTCGTGAAGATGTTCACCGCGTACGCCCGGCCCGGACACGTCGTGTGGGACCCGGAGGTGGAGGAGGCCCGCCCCGAAGACGTCCGGCCGACCCCGGCCGACGACGCCCCGCCGGCGGAGGTCTCCGCGGACGAGGCGGCCGGCGCATGAGCCGCCGACGTACATACACGCGCCGCTGCTCCGGCCCCGGCTACTGCCCGGAGACGAGCACGATCGAGTACACCGCCCGCCGGGAGCTGGAGCACGTCCCGAAGGACTGGAAGTGCCCGCGCCACGCCGCCCCGGACGAGTGGATGACCACCAGCAACACCGAGACGACCACCGTCCTGGAGCTCCAACCCCGCTACCTCGACCGGCCCCTTCCCGGCCAGGAGCCGCGTCTCCTCGGCTACTTCTGGGGCCCGCCCGGCGGCCGGGCCAGCCACGGGTCCGTCTCCGGCCCCGGCTTCCGCGCCCTCGGGGACAACTTCCCGCCCGGTACCCGCCTCACCGTCACCGCCACGATCACCCTGCCCGACCCCCCGGAAGAGACCGGCACATGACGTACCGGCTCCGCCTCCACCGGCGCGTTGACCGCCTGGCCGTCTGGCTCATCGACCACGGCCAGCACCGCGCCGCGCTCACGCTCTGGCGCACCTTCCGCATGGTCTGACCCCTCCTCACCGAAGGACCCCAACCCACCCATGACCCTCACCCGCGCGGACCTCCCCAGCCACCTCGGCCGGTGGGTCACCGTCGCCAACCCGAACCCCCACCTGGCCACCGCCGCCACCTGGTACGGCCGCCTCGTCGCCCTGTCCGACGACCCCACCGTCATCATCCAGGCCCCCGGCGGCGGACAGGGCGTGTTCCCGCAGGCCTTCACCATCACCCCGGCCGACCCCCCGGAGCCCGGCTCCGTCTCTCCCCGCCGGCAGGCCGCCTACGAGGCCGTATACGCCCTCATCCGCCAACTCGGCGCCTACCTCCCCCCGGACCCCGCCCACCGCAACGCGGTGATGTGGCGCGCGGTCACCGCCGCCCTGGACGCCGCGAACATCCCGGCCCCGGCCGACCCCTACGACCCCACCCCGGCCTCCAACTACCCGCCCGGTGCCACTCCGGGAAATGACCGAGACACCGTGACCTCCACGGAACTGGGCCGAGCCCTGGAGGAGTCCCACCACGGATGGGCCCTCGACCTTTCCCCCGAGTGCGCCGACGTTATGGCGGAGAGACTGCTGCAGCGGTACAACGTCCGCCCTCGGATCGGCCCCGGGGACACGGGGGACCAGACGTCCCCGGCGAGCGGGGGACACGTCCACCTCCCTGTCCCCCTGGACGAACGCGGATGCGACCTGACCAGCGGTGTCCCCGTCCGCCCCCACCCCGAGGACAACGGGGACACGGCAGGGGACACCGGCGAGGGCGGCGTCCGCTTCGCCTACACCGCGACCGTCCGCCGCGGCCAGGTCCGCCAGGCCATCACGGAGGCGTTTGACCTCCTCGGCGCCGAGCTCGACGCCGCCCCCCACCGCACGGAGGACAACAGCCATGGCGCATGACGACGTGATCACCCCCCTCCACCAGGTCCCGGTAACCGCCGTCCGCGTCACGTGGCTGGACCTCGCCGGCACCCCGGACCACCCGTGGGCCGTCACCTACCACTTCAGGGACCCGCTCCTCCTCAACCTCGCCCGCCGCCGCCCCGCCCCGTCGATCATCACCGTCCACAGCGGGGAGTACCTGGCCGCCCTCACCGCCCCGGAGGACCACCCAGAGCGCATGCGCGTCTGCTACGTCGCGCGGAGCCTCCGCCGCTCCTCCCCCGGCAAGTCCCTGGAGGTGTGGGCCGAGATCGAGGAGGGCCGCTGGTGGTACGCCCTCCTCCCCTGGTACCAGGGCAGGCCCACGGCGGACTGGCCCCTGGAGCCCGACCGCGGCCAGGAGCTCCACGCCGCCGGCGTCCTCCGCGACGTCGGCGCGTACACCTGGCCCCCGCTCCACCCGCTCCGCAAACCCTCCACCGTCCCGCCCGGAACCCCCATCCTCATCGCGGACACGAACGTCCCCCCACCCCCACACGGCTACCCGGAGCCCGCCCGGCCGCAAGGACGGCACGCCCGCCACCCCGCCCCTACCGCGTGACCCACGCCACACCCCGTGTGCTCCTCCGGAGCGGACCGCACGGCCGGCCGCCGGAACGCTGGAGACCAGGCACCGGGTGATGACTCCCACGGCCGGGCTGCCCACCACAGGGCAACCCGGCCGACCCGTACCCACCAACCTGAAACCGCGGCCACCCGGCCGACCCGTACCCACCAGCCTGGAGACCCTGATGACCACCAGCACCGCCGCCACCTACGCCACCGCGTACGCTGTCCTCACCGCCGCCCACGAGGCCGGGGACTACCTCGTCCAGCGCGACACCGACGCCCGCGACAAGGGCAAGCACGGCCACCTCGGCCGCGCCGCCTGCGCCCGGCACGTCGCCACCTACACCGCCACACAGGCCCTCACGCTCCTGGCCGCCGACCGCGGCCTCGACCTCCGCCTCAACTGGCGCCGCGCCGCCGCCGGCCTCGCCCTCTCCGCCGCAACCCACTACCTGGCCGACCGGTGCGCCACCCATTGGGCGGACGACACCCCCGCCGCCCCGCTCCTGGTCCGCGCCGCCCACGCCGCCGGAAAGGGGACCTGGCTCCAGCGCGACCCCGCCGCCGGCGCCCTCCTGGACCAGGCCTGGCACAAGACCTGCATCGCCCTGGCCGCCGCGGTGGCCGCCTCCGGACGACGCTCCCGAGGCGGCTTCCCTGCCACCACGACAAAAGCAGCGATTACGAGCACGCCGTGACGCCCCAGTAACTAGCCTGCCCTAGATGGGATACAGGTCTGATTGGCAGGACGGCCGCCGGGCATGGCAGCGGCTTAACGGCTGGCACAACAGGAACCCCACCCACCCCGTTCAGCGTCGCGACGACGGAGAGAGCGCCCTGGCCGCGCTCAAGGACATCCACCGAGTCCGCAGCCTCCTCGACCTGGCCGAGCAGAACGCGATCATCACCGCTCGCCGAGAGGGGATCTCCTGGGCGGAGATCTCAACAACCCTGCACATACCGCGTGCTGAACTCGAAGCACGGTGGGCCGACCTCGACACCGATCGGTGACCAGCGCGCCACCCGCACGGCACGCGGCCCCCCTCACCCGACACCACGGGCGAGGGGGCCACACCCTCACCAGGACCAGCTACTCCACCGGCATCCGATCCACCGTCGACACCTTCACGCTGCGGATGTCCCCGATCTTCCCGTTCGTGATCTCCGACTCCAACGGAGCCGTGTCCCCACGGTTAGTCTTCCCTGGTCCCACGTTGTCCGCGGTGATCCCCGTCGTCCCCAGTACGTCACCGTCCTGGTCCAGGAAGCGCAGTTGAACGAAGTACGAGGCGTCATCCTTGCCGCCGTTCGTCACCTCGTACGCCACCACGTACGCCTTCGGCCCCCACACGTCGTGGTCCTTGACGCCTGAACTCACGATCTTGACGTCCCGCTTCGCGATGTCCTCCCCGGCCGCCTTCGCCGAGTCCCCGGAGCCCGCCTCCTGGCCCGCCGTCGCCGCGGTGCTCTCCTTCCCCGCGTCGCCGGTGCCCCCGTCGCCGGAGCACCCGGCCACCAGACCCACGGCGGCCACGGCCGCACCCACGGACAACATGATCTTGCGCATGGAACCCTTCCTCGCTGCTCACTCCACGAGCGGCAGACGGTAGCCGCGCGACGCCGCCCCGGAGGCCGACACAGGGGAGCACCGCCCACATGAGGCATACCTAGACCACATGACCGAGACACCCCACCCCCTCCACCTGATCAATCCAGGCCGCTAGTCTCGGCTCCGCTCATCGGGAGCGGCGCGTCACAGCGTTCCCGGCGCGACGGCCCGCTCCGGCCGGCGCTCCACAGCGAACGGCCCCTCACCGGACCTAGACACCGGGTGGGGGGCCGTTCGTGGCTCCAGCTCGCGGCCCCTGGCCCGGAGGTCATCCGCCAGGGGCCGCGTCACTCGAAGAACCCGAGGGCCGTGTCCGGCCGACAGTGGATGCACGCCGGGACGCCCTGGCGCAGCGCATCGACCGCCGCCTCCCGCGGCACCGGCTGACACCGATCCGACTGCTCCGCCGCCCAGCAGTCACCGCAGTGGACCGCGTCCACGTTCCGCCGGTTCAACCCGTACTGGACCAGCCACTCCGGCGGCTCCGGCCGGTGCTCCTCCGCGTACCGCCGCTCCGCCTCCCGACGCTCCTCCTGAGCGATCCACCCGTCCAGCTGCCGGAGGCTCGCCTCCGCCTGCTGCACCACCACGCGACGCGCGAAGAGCAGCAGCTCCAGACGACTCAGCTCACCATCGCTCACGCGTTCGAATGTACCTCCGGTGTGTCCGCACAGCACACGGCCCCCGGCGCGGAGGTCATCCGCCGGGGCCCGGAGCGTGCGTGGCTACTCGGCCACGAAGTAGCGCGTCGCTGAGCCCGTCCCGCGTCGCTCAATCACGCCGTGCTGGACGAGTAGGACCAGGGTTCGCCGGATCGTTCCTACGGTGACGCCGAAGCGCTGTTCCAGGGCGCCGAGCGTGGGGAGCCTCTGGCCGGGGAGGAGGTGCCCCTCCTGGACGTCCTCCTGGAGAACGTCCGCGATGCACTCCGTCATGTGGCGCCCGCCACCGGACCACCGGCCGCCCACGGCTCGGTCAAAGTGCTCAAGGGTGCGCATCGGGCACAACCGCTCCCCGGCCGCGAGCTCCCGCCGTGGCGACGGTGCTCCTCCCACGTTGTAGAGCGGGCGCTGAGTGCGGATGATGCGGAGCTCAGTGTCGAGGGCGGCTTTGCGGCTGGCGAACCACTTAACGGTGACGTGCTGAGCGAGCGGCCACCAGGTGAGTGCGGCCCGTTCCTGGTGCTGCTTCCAGCGGCGCGGCGGGTTGTCCGTGACTCCCACGTACAGGGTCTCCCCGCCCGTGTTGAGGAACCGATACAGGGCGCTGAGGCCTGGACGTGGCTCCGGAGCCGTGAGGCTACGCCTTCCCCCCGCTTGGGCCTCCGTCATCAGTTGTCCCACGCTGTTTCCCCTTCCCGATCGGCCCCCGGGTCCTCCCGGACCCGGAGTAGCCCAGTTCGATGTCCTGGACGGTGGAAGGGGAGACACCGATCTCCTCCGCGATCGTCTTCCGCGTGGCTTTCTCGGCGCGCCGTGCCAGGACGTAGTCCCGACGTAGGGCCTTCAACTCCTGGAGCTCCCCGGGCTGCTCCCGCAGGAACTCGCTGATCGCGTGCGCACGCGCCTGCGGGTCCTCCATCGCCTTCAAGGCTTTCAGGGCGTCGAACACGCGCTGGACCTCCTCGCCACCGTCGTCCTCAAGATCGGCCATTTGGGCCCCAATCTGCCATGGCCGGTTGCCCAAATTACGGGAGTCCCGTAATTTGGGCAACCGGCGCCACTCCGCGCCTACAAGTCGGCCCCGGTCGGTGTCTTCCACAACAGCCGACCGGGGCCCGCCAGACACCTGCACACACAGGAGCTGACGCAGTGAGTAACTGTACTGATCAGATCAGGATCGGTGGCCCGAGTGGCACCGTTTCCGTCGACCGCGCGGCGGTCGGTGAGGTCCTGGCCCTCATGGCCGGCCACTTCACCAGGGTCCGCCCCGGTGGTTACCTCACGCCCGTGGCGCTCGGCGCCGCGGTGGCCGGTGAGGTCTACAACGCCGGTGGCCG
This sequence comes from Streptomyces sp. CCM_MD2014, assembly GCF_000772045.1. Classification (GTDB taxonomy): domain Bacteria; phylum Actinomycetota; class Actinomycetes; order Streptomycetales; family Streptomycetaceae; genus Streptomyces; species Streptomyces salinarius. Next base: position 4,624,262 of record NZ_CP009754.1, read on the forward strand.
TACCTCCCGCGCGAACGGGGCGGCCGTTTCGACGGCCGTCACGGCCGCGCTCCCCGCCGCCGACTTCACCAGCACCCGCGGCCAGTACGCCGTCCTCCTCCGCGAGGCGGCCACCGCGCACGGCTGGAGCGACGACGACAACGAGCGTGCCATCCCGACCGTGCCCGGCCCCCGCCCGGCGCCCGCGCCGAGCCCGCGCCCCGGTGTCCCCGGCCCGCGCCCGACCACGGGGGAGGTCGACCGATGAGCGCGGAGACGGAGCAGCAGCGGGCCGCCCGGGCCTACGCGGCCGGTCGGAGGCAGCGCGAGGACGCACAGAGGGTCGCCGACAACGTACGGAGCGGCGGGGCGAACAGCGCTGGCGCGCAGACCGGGGGTGCCCGGTGACGTGCTGCGGACGGCCCATGAAGGACGAGGGCGGAAAGAAGGTGTGCGGGTCGTGCGGCGCCTGGTTCCAGGGCGTGGCCCCGGCCCCGGCCGCGGTGACGGGGGGTGGCCGGTGATGGGTCTGCGTGACTTCGCCCGGTCCCTCGTACCGGGCAATGACGGCGCCCTGGCCGTGGAGCTCCAGCACCGCGCGGAGGAGAAGGAGCGGGCGCGGAAGGCCAAGCAGGAGAGGGAGCGGGAGGCGGAGCGGGCGCGGCGCGCCCGGGCCTCCAAGCAGCGGCTTGCCCGGAAGGGCAGCGGAGCCCGCCTCTTCTGACCCACCAGAACGCCAGGAGCCGGACCCGTACCCGCGGGTCCGGCCCTGCTGTGGAGCACAGAGCGAGAGACGAAAGGGCTACGGCCATGAGCAGGAAGAGGAAGACCCCGGAGGCCCCCCGGCCGCCGAAGGTCCCCGGCGTCCGTCACGTGAAGACGACGGTGTACGACGTCGAGGCCCGGACGTTCGAGGGGGAGACCTCCTACCGGCAGGTTCCGCGGACGGTGTGGGTGCCCGCGCCGCCGCGTGACTGGGACGCCGTGGTGGCCCGCGCGCTGGTGTGCGCCGCCATCCTGGGGACGGTCCTCTCCCTTGGCTGGTCCACGGACTCCATCGGCCACCTCCTGGACCGCACCGGATCCGACGTGACGGCGTACGCCGTGGCGGTCGTCTTTGACGTCGTCTGGCTCGCGTGCCAGGCCCGGGAGTGGCTGGAGCGGGAGTACCCGGAGCGGGCCGCGGGCGCGAAGGTCGGCGGTTACGTGTGCCTGGCGCTCGCCATGGCGGCGATCTTCGCCAACGGCTACGAGGCCGGGGAGACCGTCGCCGGAGCGGGCGGCGCGGCCGTCTCCGCCCTGGCCAAATTCCTGTGGGTCCTGGCCCTCGGCTACTACGCCGTGGAGCTGGACGAGGGCGCCGCGTACGACCTCCACACCCGCCGTCAGAGCATCGCCGTGCGCCTGGCCCTCCGGGCGAGCCGCCGCCGCCTGGACGCTGCGGAGGCGTACGAGCGGCACGTGTACGGCGACCAGGGCGGCGTGGACGTCCAGGTGACCCGGTACGAGGCGCCGGAGACCGCGCCGGCGGCCGTCCCCGCCCCGGTGTCCCCGCCCGTCCCCGCCGTGTCCCCGGCTCCCGCTCCGGCGTCCCTCTCGACTCCTCCGCCCGCCCCGCCGGCCCCGGCCCCGGCGGCCACCGTCCCCCCGGTGTCCCCGCAGGCCCCGGCCGCCTCCACGGTTCCTGTCCCCCCGGCCCCGGCGGACGCCCGTGAGCGTGTCCTCACCTCCCTCGGGCTCCCCCTGGACCACCCGGGCGGCGTCCCCGCCCCGGACCAGGCTCCGGCCGAGCCCGTGAAGGAGCCCGAGCCGGCGCCCCGCCCCGTCCTCAAGGTCGTGGGCGGCAAAACCGACTTCATCCGCGCCGCCATCGCCGCGGACCCCCGCATCACGTTGGACGACCTCACGGACCAGGTCCGGGCCGCGTTCGGCGACAAGCCGAACCTGCGGAAGGACGTGAGGCGCCTGCGTGCCCGTATCGAAGGGAAGGCCTCATGATCTACGTCATTGGGCTGTGGTTCCTCGGGGGCGTCGCCGTGGCGCTCTACGGGACCCGGCCAGGAAGCCAGGAACGCGGGCAAGCCGTCGCCCTCGTGGCGGCCGTCCTCCTGATCCTCCTGTGGGAGCAGTGGTGAGCGGCCAGCCCGACGAGGACGAGCTCCAGCTCCGTGACCGCCTCCGGGACCTCGGCGTCTCCTACGCCCCCGCCCCGGCCGGCGCAGCGCTCCGGGAGCCGGGGGAGGGCCACCTCGAGCAGGCCGCCCCCGCGGCGGAGGAGGCCTCCGTCCCGGCTCCCCGTCGGACCGCTCCGCGCCTGCCGGACTGGTGGGCACCAGAGCGCCCGGACGTCACCGCCGAGGACAAGCCGGCGGAACCGGCGCCCGCCCCCAGCGATGAGGACGCGGAGGACCAGGAGGAGCCCGCGCTACCGCAGACGCCGGCCACGCCGTCCTCCAGCCCCGACCGCGCCGACTTCCAGACCCGCATGCGGGAGTGGCTGGAGTCCAAGAGGGAGCCCGCCAGGCCGGGGGACACCGGCCCGGACGACGACCATGCACCGGACGATGACGAGGACACGGGGGAGGACGACGGGGACACCGCAGGGGACGGCCCGGAGCCTGGCGGACCCGTCCGCAAGATGGCAACCGGCCTCAAGCGCCGGGCCCGCCGTCCCGGCCGGCGTCCCCGGTTCGCCGCCGCTGGCGTTCCGCACACCATGAAGCCGGAGCGCCGCTCCCTCGTGGAGATCATCCGCTCCACCCCGGACCAAGTCTGGTGGATGGCCTACAACGGCAGCGCCCTGGCCGCCGGGTTCTGGCTCGGCTGGCCGCAGTGGGTCAAGGACGGCACGGCCTTCCTGGCGGCGGAACACCCCACCCTCACGGACACCTACTCCCTGACCTGCTACGCCCTGGCGGCCGGCGTGCTCGTCCTGGACTACCGGGCCCGCGGCTGGCTCTTCCCCGTCTCATGGCTGGCCCGCATCCCCACCGCGTCCCTCGTGGTCGGCGTACCGCTGTACGGCGTCGACACCCCGATCTCACAGCTGTACTGACACCCCGGAAGGGATCATGAGTTTCCTCGCAGGCGTCGGCGTCTTCAGCTTCGCCGCCATCCTGACCGTCATCCTGTGGTACGGCACGAAGGACAATGAGGGCGGCCAGCTCGGCCCCCTCAAGTGGGGATGGATCGTCGTCCTCGGGCTCCTGGCCGGCGCCGCCTACCGGGTCGTGGACGGGTTCCCGTTCAACATCATCACGTCTCTGCTCAACGATGTGCTCGGGATCATCGGCGTGGCTCTCCCGGAGCTCACCCTCCCCGGCCTCGGCCTCCTCCTCGTCGCACTGCTCGCGTTCAAAAAGAGCAGCCGGCGCGGCATCGCCATGCTGTGCATCTTCCTGGTGTTCGTGAGCTCGGACGCCAGCGGCCCGTTGGAGGAGGTCGCGACCCGCATCGAGACCATCGCCACGGAGCTCCCGAAGTGAGCGCGGCCCACCTGCACCCGGTCCCCGACCCTGACGACGCCCCGGCCACCGAGGCCGGGACCGTGCCGGGGGAGGAGGCCGTGGTCATGGAGCTCCCCGCCCCCGAGGTCCGGGAAGACACGGCGCCGGGGGAGCCGGCCGAGGACGACGACCAGGAGCCGGGGGAGGAGGACGGCCCCCGGCATGCCCTGGCCGTCCCCGACCTCCGCCCGTACGTGAAGGTGGACCGCCAGGCCGTGGGGGAGCTCGGCGCCCTGGCCGCCGACGTCACCCGGTCCACCGGGCCGCGGCTGGGCTCCGCCCTCCGCCCTGTCTGGCAGCTCCTCCGCGTCGGCGTCCGCGTCCTGGGCCTGGTCCTCCACGGCTGGTTTACCGGGCAGCTCTGCCCGAAGGTTCCGCCGTTCTGGCGGCTCCTGGCCGCGCCCGTCTTCGTCCTCTACTCCATCGGCTTCGCCGTGGCCGCCGATCCCGCCGCCTCCCTCCTCCTCATCCCCGGGTGGCTCCTGGTGGCCGTGGCGGTGGAGCGGTGGGCCGTCGTCAAGGCCTCCCGGGACGCGAAGGCGAAGGCCTCCGCGAAGGCCGGGAAGGGGGCGGCGAAGGAGGGCCGGAAGGCCTCCGGGAAGACGTCCCCGCCGTCCTTCGCGGCACGACTCGTCAAGGCCCGGGAGCGGACCTCCGCGGAGGCGCCGGCGGAGGCCTCCCCCGAGCCCGCCGCCGAGGCCGGGAAGGGCCCGGCGGAAGAGGCCCCGGAGGACCAGGAGGAGCCCCCCGTCCAGGAGGACCCGCCGGCCCCCTCCCGGGACCAGATCGTGAGGGCCCTACACGCCCTCGTCGGGGGGTCCTCCGGGGTGCTGGACACGGCCCTCCGCGACCGCCTCCGCTACCCCTCCACCCGGGCCGTCCGGGAGGCCCTGGACGCGGCCGGAATCCCCCACCGCGAAGGGGTGCGCGCGGTGGGCGGGAACGGGCCCGGCGTCCACCGCCTCGACTTCCCGCCCCTTCCCCCCTCTCAAGAGGGGCCCCCTGGAGACGGCGTTGTCGCAGGTCACGACGCCAACAACAACGCCAACAACACCGGAGAGGGGTCCGGGAAGGGGTCGGCTGTAGAGGGCAACGAGTATCCGTTCGACGTCGTCCCGGACCCCGAGCGTGGCCCTACCTTCTGGAGAGTCGTTCCCCATGACCAGCACCAGACCGCCGCGCGGCCCGGGCCGCAGGGCCCCGCCCGGGCACCAGGACGCCCGCCACGAGCGGGCAGGAAACGAACCGGCCGGGCCGACCACCCGGACCACTGACAACGGAGAGGAACGACCGTGCAGCAGGACCACCAGGAGACCCCGGCCGAGACCGACACGGCGCAGCTGCGCGCCGGAGACCGCATCACGCTGGACGAGCTCGCCGTCCACCTCTCGGCGGTGGACGTGCGCCTCCGGCAGCTCGCCCGCGCCGCCGAGGACCCGGACACGCCCGTGGAGCTGGAGCCCACCATCGACTCCCTCCGCCAACTCGCCGGCCAGGTCCAGGAGCTCGGCGACCGCATGGGCCACCTGGCCCGGATCGTGGAGGGGGACGTCCCCCTCGCCCCGCAGCTCGGCGTGCAGCGTGACCCGTGGGGCGCCGCCGCCCTGGACACCGACCGGGAGGACTTCGGCGGCCCGGCCGTCATCCCCACTCAGTGGCAGCTCATCCGCCTCGCGCAGGACGCCGGCGACGACGCCACCACGTACCCGGCCGCCATGGCCGACGTCCCCCGCTCCGTCCTCCTCAGCTGGGAGTCGAAGGCCGCGGGCGCCCGGCGCCGCCGGGAACGGGACGCGGAGGTGAGGGCCGAGACGCTTCGGATCCCGTGCGAGCGGTGCCAGGCGGCCTCCGGTGAGCAGTGCCGCACGTCCAGCGGGTGGACCGCGGAGCAGGCGCACACCGGCCGCCGGAGGGAGGCGGAGGCCCGGGTGGACGCGCGGCTCGGCTACGTCGGGGACAACCCCGTGGCCGTCGCCGAGGCCTGACCCTGACTCATTCGAACGCAATGACCGGTTTGTGATGTTGCCCGGAACGGTGACCTCCGGCCCGGGGAGAGGGCAAGCTAGGAGGTGAACGGATTGTGAGGAGGAGGGCATGGTGGGCACGTACGTCTACCGGTGCGACAACTGCCGGGAAGAGTCCGACCCGCTGACCCGCCGTGAGCTGGACGTCGTCCGGTACGACCACCGCCACCAGTTCCACGGCGGCCTCAAGCCGGACGGGGAGCTGGTCCTCCAGCCGGAGCGCATGCGCCTGGCGGACCTCCCCCGGGAGCAGCGCATCGTCGGGGGAATCCTCCTGGCCGTCATCCTCCTGTCCTTCCTCGCGAAGATCGCCTAGCGCCGGGCACGACAATGGGCCGCACCTTCCCGTGAGGGTGCGGCCCTTTGCGCGTTGGGGCCCCGCGACCTCGAGGCGGCCCGCCGGCCGCGTCCGTTCACTCCGCGGAGGCCGGCGCCCTCTTCTGCCGCTGCCGCGCCGTGCTGGTGCTCCGGGCGATCGTCCCCACCCATTCCCGGTCATACGGCGTGTAGGAGGACACCTCCTCCGGTCCCCGGCCGGCCTCGTAGTGCTTCACGATCTCCGCGCGGATGAGCGGACGCGCCTTGTCCATGGCGGCCTCGGCGCGCCGGTAGTCGGCGGTGAACCGGTCCAGCTCCTCCAGGGCGGCGGCCTGGACGGCCGGGTCGTACTTCGGCGCCGGCCCCACCGCGTTCGGGCCCTTGAGCGGCGGCACGGGGGGTGTGGCGTTGCGGCCGATGTCCCCAATCCAGTTCCGGTCATAGGGGGTGTGCTCGGCGATCTTCCCGGGCCGCGCGTTGCGTTCCCGGAGGTGCCGGACGATCGCCTCGTGGAGCGCCAGGCGGGCAGTCTCCCGGGCGTCCTCGGCTGCTTTGAAGTCGGCGGAGTGCTTCGCCAGGCGGGCGAAGTGGCGGGGTGTGGAGGTCATGGCAGGCACTATGCCATCCCGGTTTGCAAGGCAGCAAGGCTAAGCGGGTGAACGTCACGCCACATCTAAACGGCTTGACATTGCAAAGTGACCTTGCTTACATGGTGGTGCCGAGGGTCAACGGGACCCACCGAGGAAGAGGGGCCGACATGGCACGCACCATCACCCGCCCGCAGTTCGAGGCCCTGCGCACCGCCGCACCCGTCACCGAGTGGCAGGACCTCCCCGCCTCCCACGCCCTGGCCTCCCTCAAGGACCGCCGCGCGGTCGTGGCCCGGCGCAGCACGGTGGACGTGCTGGTCCGCCTCGGCCTGGTCGAGCTCGCAGACGGCGCCGTGAGCGAGGAGACCGGACGTCCGTGGAACCGGATTCACGCCCTCACCCCGGCGGGCGAGGCCATCGCCGCCTCCCTGGAGGAGGGCGGCCCCCTGGTCACGCTGGACCGCATCGCGGAGGCCGTGGCCGCGCAGGCCACCACCCCGGCCACGCCGGCGCCCGCCGTCACCCCCGGCGACGTCATCCGCCCCGGCGTCACGATCCGGAAGGACGGCCGCATGCAGTGGACCGTGGAGCGGGACGGCCACATGGGCGTGATCTTCGACGAGGGCGGCATGTCCCGCGGCCGGTGGGCCGCCTGGTCCCCCTTCGCCGCCACCCGCCACAACATCGCCGCCTTCACCCACAACGCGGAGGAGGCCGTGGACGCGATCCTGGCCACCCTCCCCGCCCGCGTCTCCACCCTCGCGAAGGCCTCCGGCCACACCCCGGCGGACATCGTGGACGAGGCCGGCACCCTCGCGGACGAGTGGGCGAGCCAGGGCCCGCGCGCCGTGTTCCGTACCGCGGTCATCGCGGATGAGGCCGAGCTCTCCGGCCCGGCCGCCCTGGCCGTCCTGGAGGCCCTGGCCGCCCGTGCCGCCGAGGAAACGGCCGCCGAGGCCGCCCCCGTCCCCGGGGAGCCGGAGTGGCGCACCCTCAAGGGCGTGCAGGTCCCGTTCTTCCTCTACGGCGAGGAGCGCGAGGGCGGCCGGTTCGCCCCCGCCGGGGACCGTAAGCAGGTCACCGGCCAGCCGCTCCGGGTGGTCCGCCTCTGGATGAGCGGTGACATCCGCTACGGCGAGGACGAGACCGGCCGGGAGCTCTACCTCTGGGGGGCCGCCTCGAAGTTCTGGGCCGCCCCCGCGCGGTGACGGCCGCCGCACACCCGGACATGCCCCGGGCCGCCCGCCCCTGGCGGACGGCCCGGAGGGTGCCCGGCCACCCCGGCCGCACTGAACACGGAGGACCGCATGAGCAACGAGACCACCACCCCCGCTTTCCAGGACGGTGACCGCGTCGTGTGCGCGGACGGCGTGGCCCGCACCGTCCGCGGCATGGCGCCGCAGCTCCCCGGCGAGCCCGCCCACGTCGTGGTGGAGGACGGCACGGAGTGGATCGCAGCCAACTGCCGCCGCGCCAACCCGGAGGACCTGGCCGCCGCCCGCACGATCTCCCACCACGCCGGCATCCGTGTCCGCCAGGACCCGGACCCCGCCTCCCCGCAGTGGTGCGCCGCCCTGGCCGACCTCACCGCCGCCATGGACTACCTCAAGGCCGCGGAGACCGACGGCACCATCCTGGCCGCCATCGCCTCCGGCGCTGCCTCCGCCGCCCGGGACGTCGCAGAGATCACCGCGCGCCACGAGGCCGGCGCAGACACGCCGCTCCCGGCGGACCAGGAGGAGGCGGCCCTCCGTGAGGAGGCCGTCGCCCACTTCACCGTCCTCGCCGCGGACGGCAACGCGCACGCCTTCCAGCGCGTCCAGCCGCACGGCGCCTCCTTCCCCGTCGCCTGGACCTACCGCACCGGCTACGGGTCCGCCGCCCGGTACGGGTGGGTGACCGCCCGGAGCGGACGGCGCAACGAGGCCCCCGTGGAGTACCGCTGGCAGGCCGAAAGGGCCGCGCTGGAGGCCGCCGTCCTCACCGACGAGCCGTCCCCCGTAGCGGGAGCCTTCGCCACCATGTCCCTGGACGACCTCCGCGAGGCCGTCGACCGCCTCCGGGACCGCGCCGCACGCACCCGCGGCACCCGCCCGCAGGACGTGTTCGACGACGGCGTACGCGCTGCCCTGGAGGTCCTGGCCGCGTGCCACTTCGCCGAGGTGTCCCGCGGGTTCAACCCGGCCGCCGAGGTGGGCGCGAAGGACCACGACCCGAGCGTGACCGGCCTGGTGGTCGAGCCGCGGGGGAACGGACACGTGACCGCGTATTGGGTCCAGGAGGGCCGGTACGTCCAGGCGGACGGCCGCCCGTGGATGCACCAGCTCCGTGACCTCCGCCGGAAGTTCCAGGACGCCGGCTGGGAGGTCGTCCCCGGCGGCCGACGCGTGGTGACCGCCTACCGGCCCACCGTCTGACCAGGATCGACAGGGCGTCCCGCCTCCCTCGTGGAGGCCGGGGCGCCCTGCCGTTCCGTCACCGCTCCGCAACACGCCCTAACGAACACGCTAGGCAAGTTGACTTTGCAAAGTCACTCCGTCAGTATCGAGGTGCAGGCAGGGCGAGGGACCCGGCCGCAGACGGAGGGAGCACACCATGAGCAAGACCACCGCCACCGCCGCCCGCACCCTGGCCCGCCTGGTCGAGGCCGAGGACGCCGCCACCGCCGCCCGCCGCGAAGAGGCCCGCGCCGCCGGTGTCGCTGAGCGCGCCGCCGCCCGCGTCATCAAGGCCCGCACCGCCCGCACCGAGGCCCGTAAGGCCCTCCGCGCCGCCGAGCGCGCCGGTAAGGGCATCGCCGCCGCCACCCGCCGCCTGGCCACCCGCGAGGCCCGCCTCGCGGAGCTGGTCGAGGCCGCCCGCACCCGGAAGGCCGAGGCCACCGCCGCCCGCCGCGCCCGCCGCTCCGCGGAGCGCAAGGTGGAGAGCATCGGCCGCCGCGCCGCCCTCGCCGCCACCCGCTCCGTCCAGAAGATCGCCGCCGTCCTCGGCGAGGCCGTCCTCACCCCGGCCCCCGAGACGGACCCGATCATGGACGCCGACGAGCTCCCCGCCGTCGAGGTGATCGAGGCCCACGCCGCCCGTTACGCCGAGCTGGACCGCCAGGCGAAGGACACCGCGAAGCTCGCCGAGGCGGAGAAGACCTGGCTCCGCCGCCTCCCGACCGGCACCCACGGCCGCGTGGTCATCACCCGCACCCCCGGCCGCTCCGTCCTGGACAACGCGCGGATCGAACTCGACTACATGGACCGCTTCCAGGAGCCCGCCCCCCGCAAGTCCACCCGCTCCACCTTCAAGTGCGACGCGACCGCCGTCCTGGCCGCCGACGAGGCGGACGCCGCCGCCCTCACCCTCATCGCCTGACCACCCCCACCGGCCGGGCGCCCCGTACGGCGCCCGGCCCCCTACCGCACAGAGAGCAGAGGCACCCCATGGCCACCATCCGCCGCAACTGGACGAAGCGCGTCGAGGGCATCCGCGCCGCCGCCCTCTTCTGCCGGGCGTACGACTCCTCCACCGGCCACATGGTCACCGTCGACCCGGCCCGCGCGTTCGAGGTCTGGGAGGCCAACCCCCGCGCCTCCCTCTACGAGAACACGCCCGGCGCGAAGTGGACCGTTCACGTTCACTCGAACTCGTTCTACGTCCTCACCACCACGGACCCCGCCGAGGCCCGTAAGGAGGCCGCCCCGGCCGCCCCGGCGCCCGCCCGGGCCACGGCCCCGGTCCCGGCCTCCCGGCCCTCCACGGCCCCGGCGCGCACCGCCGGGGAGGAGGCCGTCCTCCAGGACGTCCGGGAGTACATCCAGGACGCGCCCGGCGTCGGCGCCCGCACGGTCGCCGCGGCCACCGCCGCGATCGGCTCGAAGGTCCAGGCCGGCCGGATCACCCGGGACCGGCTTACCGGCGCCCTCCCCGCCCTCACGGCCGCCGTGACCGCGAAGGCCGTCCGCGACATGCGCGGCCAGGGCCTCACCCACGAGCAGATCCGTATGCGCCTGGAGCGCAAGCGCGCCGAGGCCATCCACGCCCGCGACCACGGCCGCGTGACGGTGGCGGAGGCCATGCTCGCCGCCCACGCCGGGATCGTCGCGGACGAGGAGGCGCGCGCCGCCACCGCGGCCCACCAGCTCCCCGCCGCAGACCGGCCCGCCCTCCCGGGCCCGGAATCCGACCGCCGGGCCTGACTCGCCCCCGCCCGCTCCCGGCCGGGCGCCGTCCCCCTCACGGCGCCCGGCCTCACCCATGAGACGAGTTGAGATGAGCAGCAGCACGCCGCGCGCAACCCACCTCACCCCGGAGGAGCTGGAGGAGCTGCGCGCCCGCGCCCGCCGGGAGGCCGGCCCCTTCGTCAACCCAACCATCCTGGGCACCGCCCGGGCGCACAACCCGGAGTGGGCGACGGAGATCCTGGGCCGCCCCTCCGGCGCCCGCCGGGCGACCTGGCCGGAGCTCTACCTCCTCCACCTCGCGGCCGAGGCCGAGCCCACACCGCCCCCGCCGCCGAAGGAGACCGCAGCCCGGGCCGCCCGCGAGGTGCAGGAGGAGGAACGCCGCCGCGCCGCCGCCGAGGAGCGGGCCCGGCAGGTGGAGGCATGGCGGGAGCTGGAGGCCGCCCTCCTCAAGGCCGGGGCCCGCGTGGACGTCCGGCACAACTACACCTCCCACCGCCACCTGGAGACGTACACGCAGGGCGGGGACCACGTGGTCCTCCTGGACCCGCTCCACGTCGGCCGGCTCCACCGGGAGGCCGGGGTGAGCCTCTGTCACACCCCCAGCAACGCGCACAACGTGGCGATCCTGGAGCCGATCCCAGACGGCCGCCTCCCGTCATGCCAGGCATGCCTACGGATCGCGCGGAGCGTGGCCCGCCGCGTGACCTGACCTGCGGGGACACCGTGTCCCCGCCCATGTCCCCCGGCAGCGCCACGCCACACAGATAACGTGTTGACTTTGCAAAGTGAGTGTGTGAGTATCGAGGTGTCAGGGAGGCCGAACGGCCAACCGGCAGAAGGGACCACGCGCCATGAGCACCGCCATCCGCATCGAGACCACCGCGGACGCCGTCCGGGAGATCACCCGCCTCGCCATCCGCACCATCGCCGCCGGCGGCCACCGCGGCCACCACACGGCCCGGGTCACGGAGCTCATGGAGGCGGACGACGTCCAGGCGGCCATCCGGCGCTCCTTCAACCGCAACATCGCCCGCGGCCTCACCGTCCGGGACGCGTTCACCGTCACCGGCCAGGCCCTCATCGCCCACTACTGCAACTCCGCCCGCATCCCCACCGCGAGCTGAACACCCCCGCCGGGCGCCCCACCCCGGGCGCCCGCCCCCCACCCCCACACCACGCCAGGAGGACCCGTGTTCGTTGAGACGTTCATCCACGCCGGCGGCGTCGCCGAGGGCCACGCCAGCGAGGCCCACGCCCTCCAGCTCATCCGCCGCGCCTTCCGCCGCGGCCACACCGTGGACGCCACCCCCGAGGGAGGCGCCGTCATCACCTGGACCGCCCGCCGCCTGGTCGACGGGGAGGCCGTGGAGCAGGGCCGTTCGATCTCCTTCACCCCGCAGACCCCGGCCGGGCCGCTCACCGACGCCGTACGCGGCCACCTCTTCACCCTCCACACCGGCGCCGCCGCCTTCCCCGGACGCCTGGACGGCCGCCCCGTCATCCGCGCCGGCCTCCAGACCATCCCGCCCGCGGCCACCTCCCACCTCTACGCCCACCGCCTGGTGACGGAGGACGGCGGCCGGGTCCGCCTCACCCTCGTGGCCCGCCTGGCCCTCCTCTCCATCCTCACCGCCGCCTCCCCGGAGGACCTGGCCGCCATCGCCGAGACGGACGGCGTGGAGCTCCCCGCCTGACACCCCGGCCCGCGGGCCGTCCCCGCCAGGACGGCCCGCCCCGTACCCTCCACCACCTCCCGAGCAAAGGAGCTCACCCTATGCGCAACTACGCCACCGCCCGCAACATCGGAGGACGCTCCCGCCAGTGCGACGCCACCGCCGTGGTCGCCGCCCCCGGCAACGTCCGGGCGTACGTCCTCCTGGACGGCGTGGGGAGCTCCCCGGAGGTCGCTCACTGGACCCGCGGCGCCGCCCTCCGCGTCGCTGCCTCCTCCGCCCGCCACCAGCACGCGGAGGCCGGCCTCCGCGCCGCCTACGCCCACTACGCCGACCAGCCCGACCGCTGGAACCCGTGGCTGGACCTCCCGCACGCCGCCGCCGTCGTGGCCGTCACCGCCCCCGGAAAGCCGTTGACCGTCGCCTGGTGCGGCGACTCCCGCGCCTACCTCTGGAGCGGCGGCGGCTTCGTCAAGCTCACCAACGACCACAACCTTCGGCGCACCCGCCCGCCGTACGGCCGCGCAAACATCCTCACCTCCTGCCTCGGCTCCACGAAGACCGACGAAGAGGTGGAGGGCGAGCACGGCCACCCCACGGTGGAATCCGTCACCCGCGCCCTCACCGGCCGGGAGCGCCTGTTCCTCATGAGCGACGGCGCATACGAGCCGATCGAGGAGTCCACCCTCCACCTGGAGGACTTCGCCCCCGGCGCCCTGGAGGACGTCCCCGGCGGCATCGTGGAGGCCGCCGTGGAGATGTGGGGAGAGGACGCCGACAACGCCACCGCCCTCGTCGCGGACCTCTGGTACTGACCACCCCCCCCGGGGCGGCGGAACGTCCGCCGCCCCCGCACCGAAGGAGCCCGCACGATGGCCGCCAGTGACCTCCCCTCCTGCTGCTTCACCCGAGACCACCACCTCCATTGCCCCCGGCACGGCCAGCCCGCGCCGTACCCCGTCGGCCGGCGCGTCCGCACCCTCGTGGACGCCCCCGCCGCCTGGCCGGGCGCCTTCGCCGCCCCGGCCGGGACGGAGGGCACTGTGACCGGCCTCCCGGTCCCGCCCGGCACCTCCTACGGCGTCACCCTGGACGGCGACCCCGACGCCTTCCCGGCGGCCTACGAGCCGGGGGAGATCACCGCCGCCGACTGACCTCCCGCCGCCACACGCCAGGGGCGGGGGACAACCTCCGGGCGCCAGCCCGGGGACGTGTCCCCCGCCCCTGACCTGTGGGGACACCAGCTCCTCCCCGTCGTCCCCGCCAGTGTCCCCGGCCCCGGGGGACACCGTCCCCCGTCTCGTCCCCCATGTCCCCGCGCGTCGCGCCACCACACCGGTAAGCAAGTTGACTTTGCAAAGTCAACGCGTCAGTATGGGAGTGCAGGGAGGGCACGGAGCCCGACCGGGAGAGGAGTGCACCATGTGGGACCGCGTACCGGGGATCATCGCCGGACCGGGCGTCGTCAAGACCGGCGTTCACGTGGAGTACCTTCCGCAGCACCAGCCCGGCCCCCGCACCCGCCACGCCCGCGGCGGCGTGATCGTCTCCGTGGGCCCGAAGTGCGTCCGCTGGACCCCCTACGGCTCGGACCAGGCCGTCCGTACCCCCCTGGCCCACATGCGCGTGGACGCCGCCTCCCACATCAACAACCGCGTGGCCGTCCGCGCCGAGCTCGCCGCCCGGGCCGCCGGCAACCCCCTGCCCTACCCCGAGTGGACGGAATGGTCCCTCGCCCGCCACCTGGAGCACGCCGCCGCCGAGGCCGCCAACCAGGCCGCAGACGCCGCCCGCATCACGTGGGACGGCCAGGAGGACGTCACCGCCGGCCCCGGCGTCATCCAGCCCGGCGTCCACGTCGCGCTCCTCCCCGCGCACCGCCCCGGCCCGCGCGTCCGCCACGCCGACTCCGGCGTGATCATCTCCGTGGGAACGAAGTGCGTCCGGTGGCGCCCCTACGGCTCGGACCGGGACGTCCGTACGCCGCTGGACCACATGACCATCAACGCGGTGGCCCACATCAACCAGGACTCCATGGTCCGCGCCTACTCTGCCGCCCTCGCGGCCGGCCGCTCCCTCCCGCGCTACCCGGAGTGGACCCGCTGGACCCTGGCCGCCCACCTGGAGCACGCCGCCGCCCGGGCCGCCGCACGCCGCGCCCGCCTCATCCGCCTCGCCGTGAAGGTGGCCGCCCGCCACACCCCCGCCGCGCGCCCGGTCGCCGTCCAGCTCCCGCGCCTGGCCCTCCCCGCCCCCGCCCCGGCCGTCGTCCCCGTCACCGTGCGCCCGGCCCGCGTCATCGTCGTCCCGTGCGGCGCCGCGAAGCTGGACCGTCCGGCCTCCGCCGGGGAGCTCTACACCGGCAGCTTTCATAAGGCGTGCCGGAGGGCCGCGGACGCCCTCGCCCGGCCCGGGACCACCGTCCTGGTCCTCTCCGCGCTCCACGGCCTGGTCCCCCTGGACCGCGTCCTGGAGCCGTACGAGCTCCGCATGGGCCAGCCCGGCTCCGTCACCGGCGACGAGCTCCGCGCGCAGGCCCGGGAGCTCGGCGTGGACCGTACCGCGGAGGTCACCGTCCTCGCGGGCTCCGCGTACACCGCGGCGGCCCGCCACGTCTGGCCCCACGCCGCCGCCCCGCTGGAGGGCGCCGGCGGCATGGGCTACCAGCTCCAGCGGCTCAAGGCCCTCCGAGAGGGCCGCTACGCCCTCGCCGCCTGAACAACCCGCCCGGCCCGGCCCCACGCCCGGGCCGCCACCCGTAATCTGACCTTCAATCCCGGCATGAAGAGGAGCACTGATCACCATGGGGGCCTGCCTGGAACCCACACCGGCCATGCGCCGGTACCGCGTCGAGAGCAGCGGCCAGTCGTTCTACCTCACGCGCACCGCGGCGAGCCCGGCCACCCACGAGAGCCGCTTTCACGCGGTCCTCCCGGCCCCGGACCTGGACGCCATCCTGGCCGCCCTGGACCAGGTCACCAGTCACCCCGACTGGGCCAGGTGGGAGGAGGCAGGCAGGCTGGCGGAGCCGGACACCTCCTGGACCATCAAGCCGGGCGAGGACGGACCCGCCGCCCCATCGGCCTGGGCCGTGGAGCGCGACCGAGAGGCCCTTTACCTCTCCGGCCCGTGGATCACCGGCCATGAGTACGACCGATGGAGTGCGGAGATCCCGTACAGCGAGCTGGAGGACCTGCGGAAGGCCCTCACCGCCCTACTCGCGGAGGACTGACCCCGACGCACCCCGTGTGAAGGAGCACCACCCCATGAGCAACGCACCCCGCTGCACCGCGTACTACCAGGGCGGCGTCCAGACAGCCAACGGGACCGTGGACACCCTCCTGGTCACCCTCCCGGACTCAGAGGACCAGAACGGGGACTCCAGCCCGTCCTACCACCGCCTTTCCACGGGGGAGTGGACAGCGGATGACATGGTCACCGCCAACGGCTGGACCCGCCTCACCGAGTGGGAGCCCGTCCCCGGCGAGGACTTCCACCAGGCGAAGGTCCAGCGGACTCCGGCCCCGCAGCCGGTCGCCCTCACGGTCGTGCGGGACACCGTGAACGCGGAGATCACGGTCTCCGCGCACGGCATCGCCCCGGCGGACCTGGACGCCCTGACCGCCGCGGTGGAGGACGCCGCCGCCCCGTACAGAGCGATCGTGAACGTGTCCCGCGACTGACCGCCGACCGTTCTGCAGGCCCGCCCGGCACCCCGCCCGGGCGGGCCCCTTTCACATGCCGGAACTGATCACCACGGGTGCCTATCCTCCTGCGGCCCTCACCCCGGACCGACCAGGAAGAGTCCCCGATGACCACCAGCACCGAGCCCACCGGCGCCGTCTTCAAGCGGCTGGAGACACGCCCCCTCGGGGACCTCACCCCCTACCCGGGCAACGCCCGCCGTGGTGACGTCGGGATGATCCTGGAGTCCCTGACCGCCAGTGGGCAGTTCCGGCCCCTGGTCGTGCGGGAGCAGGCGGACGGCGCCCTGGTCGTCCTCGCCGGTAACCACACCCTCCAGGCCATCGAGCGCCACGGCTACGGCCCCTGCGGCCGGGTCACCCGCCACGACGGCCAGGAGCGGCCGTGCGCCCTCTGCCACGGCCAGGAATGGGCACCCACCGCGCAGGTCGCCGTCTACACGTGCACCGACGACACCGCCCGCCGCATCGTCCTCGCCGACAATAGGACCAGCGACGCCGGCGCCTACGACGACCAGGCCCTCGCGGACCTCCTGGCCGACATGGACGGCGACCTCGCCGGTACCGGCTACACGGACGATGACCTGGAAGACCTCTTGCAGTACCTGGAGGAGGACGAGCCCGAGCCGGAGCCGGACGAGGACGACGACCAGGAGCAGGAGGAGCCCGCCCCGGCCGGTGAGCCGGCCACCTCGAGCGCCCCCGCCACCGGCGGGGACACCCCGCCGCCCGGACACGCCTCCCTGGTCCTCACCTACCGCCAGGCCGACAAGGACGAGACCTCCCGCCTCATCGCCGCGGCCGGGGAAGTCATCCAGGGCGCCGACTCCGCGGAGATCATCCTCCGCGCCCTGCGCACCCTCGTTGCCGTGATCGACTCCCGGCACGCCCCGGACGGCGTGGTCACTGTTGCCGCCCTCCTCAAGGCGGCCGACCTGGACCAGACGTGACCACCTGACCGTCCAGGGCCCGCCCGGCACGGGCCCCACACGTCACCGGACCGGGGCCGCGCTCCAGTCGTCCACCAGGAGGTCCCGCATCGTCGGCACCCAGGGGCCGAACGTCTTCGCGTTGCCGTTCCACGCCATCAGGTACGGGTCGAACACGCACCGCGTGCCCTGCTCCACGCCCGTGGACGCCGCCGTGTTCGCATTGATCTCGATACCGTCCGGGTAGCCCGGCTGCAGCACCACGTAGGAGTCCTCGCTCCACCCCTCGCGGCGGATGCGGTGACCGTTCTTGACGGCGCTCAGCGCCTCACTGAAGTCCATACCCCCATGCTGGCAGGCGGGTTCCGGGGGAGCGTTTACACGGAGGTCGCCTCACCCGCCACGGGGACATGACCGGCACGGGCCGTCCCCGCACCCCGTCAAAGTGATCATCTCGGGCGCTTATCCTCCAGGGCCGCCGAACCCCTCCGGACCAGGAGTAACGCCCATGCCGCCCGCCGTACACGTGCGCACCGACACCATTCCCCTGGCCGACCTCCAACACTTCCCCGGCAACGCCCGCCGCGGGGACGTGGAGCTCATCCTCTCCAGCCTCAAACGGAACGGGCAGTACCGCGGCCTGGTGGCCCGTCACGTCCAGCCGGACGGCCCGCTGGTCGTCCTGGCCGGCAACCACACGATGCAAGCCCTCCAGCTTCACGGCCCCGGCGCGTGCGACTACCGGACCACCCACCAGGGCGAGGAACGGCCGTGCGGCGTCTGCCACGGGGAGGACTGGTCCCCGTCCGCCCGGTGTGAGGTGATCATCTGCGACGACGACACCGCCCGCCGCGTGAACCTCATCGACAACCGGGCGTCGGACGTGGGGGAGTACGACCGGGACGCCCTCGCGGAGCTCCTGTCCTACCTGGAGGAGGACGGGTTCGAGGGCACCGGCTACACGGAGGCCGAGGTCCGGCAACTCGCCCACGCCGTCCCCCCGCTGGAGACCAGCGAGGAGGAGTTCCCGGCCTACGACGAGGACGTCCCCACGGCCTACACGTGCCCCCGCTGCTCCTACAGCTGGTCGGGGAAGCCGGCATGAGCCCGCGCCGCGCCCCACGGACCCGCCCCTCCAACCGGGCCGTCGTCAAACCGCCCTACCGCGTCCCGACCATGGCCGAGATCGCCGCCCTGCCCTGGAACGGCTTCACCGCCGCCTCCTCGTTCTCCGGGTGCGGCGGCTCCTCCCTCGGCTATCGCATGGCCGGCTTCCGGATGCGGTGGGCGTCGGAGTTCATCCCGGCCGCGCAGGAGACCTACCGGGCCAACGCCCGCCCGTACACCGTCCTGGACACCCGGGACATCCGCGAGGTGACCGCGGAGGACGTCCTCGCGGCGTGCGGCGTGGCCGTGGGGGAGCTGGACCTCTGGGACGGCAGCCCGCCGTGCGCGTCGTTCTCGACCATGGGCAAGCGCGAAAAGGGCTGGGGCCTGGTCAAGCCGTACTCGGACACCGTCCAGCGCACCGACGACCTCTTCTTCGAGTACGCCCGTCTCCTCAAGGCACTCCAACCCCGCACGTTCGTCGCGGAGAACGTGAGCGGCCTGGTCAAAGGCACCGCGAAGGGCTATTTCCTGGAGATCCTGGCCGCGCTCAAGGCCTGCGGCTACCTGGTGGAGGCCCGCCTCCTGGACGCCTCCCGCCTCGGCGTCCCCCAGTCCCGGCAGCGGCTCATCTTCGTGGGCGTCCGGGAGGACCTGGACATGCCGCCGGCGTTCCCCCGCCCGCTCCCGTACCAGTACACGGTCCGCGACGCCCTCCCGGAGCTGCCGCGCCTCGTCCACGACACGTCCGGCGCCCGCGGCCAGGGCGACGTCACCGACCGCCCGTCCCCCGCGATCACCGTCGGCACGGACGCGATCAACAGCTACCACTTCCGCGTCCTCGACCCCGCCGAGGGCCGGGAGGTCACGCACGACCCGGAGACCGGGAAGAACATCCATATCGGCCGGTACGCCATCGGGGAGGCCTGGCGCGACACCCCGCCCGGCGGCTCCTCGGAACGGTTCTTCAGCCTGAAGCGGATGGACCCGGACCGGCCGTCCCAGACGATCACCGCCGAGGGCGGGAACGTCACGAAGGCCTCCGTGACCCACTACGCCGAGGCCCGCAAACTGACGCTCGGCGAGCTCCGGAAGATCGGCGGGTTCCCGGACGACTTCCAGCTCACCGGCACCTACGAACAGCGATGGGAGCGCATCGGCCGCGCCGTCCCCCCGGTGATGATGAGCCACATCGCGGCCGCCGTCCGGGACCAGATCCTCATTCCCCTCCGCGAGCGGGGGGTGATCTGACCGTGTGCGGCATCATCGCGGCCGCCGGCCACCTCGACCTGGCCCCGGCCGTGGAGGCCCTGGCACACCGGGGCCCGGACGCCGCCGCCGTCGTCCAGGAGTACGGCGTCACCCTCGGCCACACCCGCCTGGCCATCCAGGACCCGGGCTCCCGCTCGGACCAGCCGTACAGGGACGGCCCCGTGACGCTGGTCTATAACGGGGAACTGTTCAACGCCCCCCGCGTGTGCGCCCTCGTGGAGTCCATGGACCCGCGCCGCAACTGGACCACCACGGGGGACACGGAGGTCGTCGCGGCCGCCCTGGCCACGCTCGGCCCGGAGGCGACGCTCCCGGAGCTGGACGGCATGTACGGCCTCGTCTGGACCGATGCCCGCCGCCCCGGCGTCCTCATGGCAGCCCGGGACCGCCACGGGGAGGTCCCCCTCCACGTCCACCGTGGCGCCCCCGCCCTCATCGCCTCCGAGCTCAAGGCCTTCCGCGCGCTCGGCCGGCGCTGCGGGAAGGCCGTGGTCGACGTCCCCCCGGGGGAGTGGTGGGAGCTCTACGGCGGCGCCCTGACCCGCCACGTCTTCCACCGGCTCACCGCCACACCCGCCCCCGGCCTCACCCGAGAGACCGCCGCCGCACAGCTACGCCATGCCCTGGCCCGCGCGGTGGACCGCCGGGTGATCGCGGACGTGCCGGTGTGCGCGCTCCTCTCCGGCGGCATCGACTCCGCCGCCATCGTCGCCGAGCTGGTCCGGCACCACCCCGGCCTCACCACGTACACCGCCGTACTGGACCCGAAGTCGGCGGACCTCCGCCACGCCCGGGAGACCGCCGAAGCGCTCGGCGTGACGCTGGTGGAGGTCCCCGTGGCCCCGCCCACGGCGGACGACCTCACCCGCGCCCTGGAGGTGATCGAGCAGCCCTCCAAAGCTCAGGTGGAGATCGCCTGGCCGTGCCTGGCCCTCGCGTCCGCCATGCGCGCGGACGGCTACCGCGTCACCTACACCGGCGAAGGCAGTGACGAGCTATGGGCGTCCTACGGCTTCGCCTACCGCGGCATCCGGGAGGCCGGCTGGTACCCCTACCGCCGGGACCTCATCGCCGCGCAGGCCGTACGGAACTTCCCCAGGGTGAACAAGGCGTTCATGTCGGCCGGGGTGGAGGGCCGCCTCCCCTTCCTGGACCCCGACCTGGTCACCCTGGCGCTCTCCATGCCCGAGGCCACCGTCCGGGACGCCGACACCCCCACCGGCCGTAAAGCCGTCCTCTCCGCCGCCTACCGCGACCGCCTCCCCGCCTCCGTCCTCCGCCGGGCGAAGGTCGCGTTCCAGGACGGCCTAGGCCTGAAACCGATCATCACCAGCGCCCTCCCCAACCCCGTGAGGTACTACCGTGCAGAACACTTCCGCCTCTACGGCTGACACCGCCGCCGGCCCGGGGCCCGCTCCGGAGGACGCCGCCCGCTGCCGGTGCGGCCACCCGAAGGGCGACCACAGCGACCGCCGCGACCACCCGTCATCCCCGACCGTCCCCCGCCGCCCCTGGTGCCACGCCTGTGAGGGCACGTGCGACTACGCCCCGCGCGGCCAGGAGCCGGAGGACATCGCGGAGTCCTTCGCCACCGGCGCGTGGGAGTTCACCCCCGCCGTCGTGGACGTCTTCCCCGAGCACGTCCGCGCCTCCGTCCCGTACTACGACGCCATTCAAGACCTGGTCGCGGAGGCCGCGGACTGGCTCCTCCCGGATGACGGCCTGGTCGCCGACCTCGGCGCCTCCACCGGGACCACCGTCCACCGCATCGCCCAACGGCACCCCACACGCCAACTCCGCGCCTCCCTCTACGACCAGGAGACCGCCATGCTGGACCGGGCCGCGGAAACCCTGGCCGGCGTCTCCAACCTCCACGTGGACTACGTCCCGGCCGACATCCGCCGCTCCCCCCTCGGCCACCAGGACGCGAACCTCACCCTGGCCCTCTTCACCCTCCAGTTCCTCCCCCTGGCCGACCGCGTCCACGTCCTACGCCAGGCTCGCCACGCCGCCGCCTCCACCGGCGCCCTCATCGTCGCCGAGAAGGTCCGCCCGCCGGACGCCCGCTGGGCGGAGATCGCCGCGGACGCCTCCCACGACTGGAAGGCCGCCCACGGGATCACGGACTCCGCCATCCGCGCGAAGGCCCGCGCTCTCCGCGGTGTCCTCCAGCCTTACCCGGAGGTCGCCCTCGTCCAGGCCGTCCATGACGCCGGCTGGTGCTGCCCGGAGGTCCTATTCCGCTGGCACTCCTGGCTCGTCCTCGGCGCGTTCGCCACCCCTACCGGCCTCTAACCCACCACCCGCACCGCGGCCCCCGGGGAGCCCACCCGGCCCGGCCGTCCCTGGAACCCATAAGACTCTGGAAAGTGAGGGGGCCTCATGGGCGCATCGAAGGCACAGCGCGCGGCTGCGGCGAAGAAAAGAGCGCAGGCCACGGCCCTACGCGTCGCCGGGGTGGACTGGGCGACGATCGCGGAACGCGTCGGCTACGCCTCGGCCGGCGCCGCCTGCACCGCCGTGGGCGAGGCCTTGAAAGCCAACCTCCGTGAGCAGGACCAGAACGTGGACGAGCTCCGCGCGCTCGGCCTGGCGAAGGTCAACCGGCTCCAGGCCGCGTTCTGGCCCGCCGCCATCCAGGACAAGGACCCGAAGGCCGCGAAGGTCGTCCTGGAGTGCATCAAGCAGGAGGCCCGGTTCCAGGGCACGGAGGCACCGACCCGCGTCAACATGGAGGCGCAGCGCCTCGCGGACGAGATCCTGGCCGTCTTCGACGAGGGGGCCGGCGGCCCGGGTGAGGGGACGTGAGGACCCGAGAGGAGCTGGAGCGGGAGGTCCGGGAACTCGCCCGTACGGGAGACATCACCGCCCTGCGCGAGGTCCGGGACGCCGTCCGCAGCGCCCGCTCCCGGAAGAACTCCCGCCGGGTCCTGCGCTACATGTACGACCCGGTGGGGTGGGCGCGGGACTGCATCGCGTGGGAGGAGGGGGAGGGCCTGACCGCCTATCAGGCGGACTCCCTCGGCGCGATCCCCCGGCAACGGCGCGTGGCCGTACGTGGCCCTCACGGCCTCGGCAAGACCGGCATGGCCGCTATCTGCGTGCTCTGGTTCGCCACCACCCGGGAGGCCGCCGGGATCGACTGGAAGGTCATCATGACCGCCTCCGCGTGGAGGCACCTCTCCGTGTACCTGGTGCCTGAGCTCCGGAAGTGGGCGAAGCGCATCCGGTGGGACGCCGTGGGGCGGGAGCCGTTCTCCGAGCGGACGGAGCTCCTGGCACTCAACCTCAAGTTGGAGAACGGCGCCGCCACCCCGGTCGCCTCGAACAAGCCGGAGCTCATCGAGGGTGCGCACGCGGACAGCCTCCTCTACCTGATCGACGAGGCCAAGATCGTCCCGGATGGGACGTGGGACGCGATTGAGGGAGCGTTCTCCGGCGGCCGTACGGACGGCCCGCCCGGGGAACTCCCCGAGGCCTTCGCCTTCGCCATCTCCACGCCCGGGCCGCCGGCGGGCCGGTTCTACGACATCCACCGCCGCGCCCCGGGCCTGGAGGACTGGTGGGTCCGTCACGTCCGGCTGGAAGAGGCCATCGCCGCCGGCCGGATCTCCCGCCAGTGGGCGGAGCAGCGCGCCCGCCAGTGGGGCCGGGACTCCGCCGTCTACGCCAACCGCGTGGAGGGCGAGTTCCAGGCGTCGGACGAGGACTCCGTCATCCCCCTGGCATGGGTGGAGGCCGCCGTGGAGCGCTGGCACGAGTGGGACCAGGCCGGCCGCCCCGACCTCGACGGCCGGGAGTACGTCGGCGTGGACGTCGCCCGGGCCGGCGGGGACTCCACCATCCTCGCCCGCCGGTGGGGCGTCGCCGTCGTGGAACTGGAGAGCCACGACCGGGAAGACACCATGCGCACCACGGCGCGCGTCCAGGCGGCCACTGGAGAGGACGGGGAGGTGATCCCGGTCGTGGACTCCATCGGGGTCGGCGGCGGCGTCGTGGACCGCCTCCGGGAGCTCTCCGTCCCCGTCCTGGCGTACACCGGCGCGGCCAAGACCCGGGCGCGCACCCGGGACGGGGAGTGGGGGTTCCGCAACGTCCGCTCCGCGGCGTACTGGCGGATGCGGGAGCTCCTGGACCCCGCATACGAGCCGGAGGTGATGCTCCCCCCGGACGATGAGCTCCTGGCCGACCTCACCGCCCCCACGTGGGACACCACCACCGGCGTCCCGCCGAAGATCTACGTGGAGCCGAAGGAGGACCTGGTGAAGCGGATGGGCCGCTCCCCCGACAAGGGGGACGCCGTGGTCATGTCCTACTGGGCGGAGATGCTGGCCGCCACCGCCGTCCACTCCCCGGCACGCCGCGGGCAGTCGGCCGGCACCGGCGGCCGGACGGCGGCCTCCCGGTACGGGCGCACCATCGGAGGCGGAGGCACCCGCACCCGGTGACCAGCTACCGCGCCCGGCGCTCCCTGGCGAACCGCTCGAAGCTCCTCCGAGCCCACACCAGCCCGACACTCACCAGAAAGAGGAACCCCGCGACCACGGCAAACCCCCACTCCCCGAGGCACGCACAGAGGGCCACACCAGCGGCCACAGCGGCCAACGCCACGTTGTCCAGGACCTCCCACCGGATGCCAGTACGGAACCGGGCGTAGAGGGTGAACCACGCCAGCACGCCGAGGATGCCAACCAGGACGAAAGCCATGATCACGGTGAAGCTCCCGGGGTGAGATCGAGCGACCAGGGTAGCGAGCGGCGGAGGAGCGGCACGCGCCCGATTGGCGGCCGTCAGGGCAGGAGCGGGCCCACGGGGTCCACCACGGCGTACGCCTCCCCGAGCTCCCGCCACACCCGGCCCCGGAGGTCCTGGCGCGCCTCCTCCCCGAGCATCCACCACAACGCCCCGGAGACGGGGAGGTGATACGAGCGCGTCCCGCCCTCCGCCGGCGTGGTGCCGCAGAGGGTGACCACGTCCGCGCCGTCCTCCAGCGGGGCGTGGACGTGCCGCTCACTGACCTCCCGGCCATCGGCCAGGGCCGCGGCCACCCGGGCAAGCGCAGTCGGGCCGAAGCCACGGATGTCCAGGAGCGCGTGGCCCTTGACCGCGCCCACCCACGGCACGGGCCGCTCATACTCCGCCCGCAGCGCCTCCACGTCCTCGATGCCCTCACGGCGCAGCGCCCGCGCGTACCGGTACGCGTACTCATCGCCGCCGAGGAGGTCCCCCAACACTCGGTTCGTCGGGTCCGGGGCAGCGGGCCGGGCCGGGCGTCGCTCCGTCTCATGACTCATGCCGGGAGCGTAGCCGTGGCCGTCAGGCTCCTTCGAAGGTGACCAGCTCCGCGTCCCCGTCCAGCCGGATCGCCATACGGTGCCCGCACTCCTGGTACACGGCGACGGCGTACCGCCCTTCCCCCGGGCCGCCCTCAATTTCGTGGCTCATCAGCCCTTGATTGACGTCCGGGCATAGGGGACACCCCCGCTCCAGCGCGGCCCGGCGAATGTTCGCCGGAGTGTCAGCGGGAATGAGGAGCGTCCCGCCGTTGAGTACCTGGCCCCCCTCGCCCACGGAGTACAGCAGGAGCTCGCGGCCGTGGTCCGTCTCCAGCTCCACCGTGTCCATCGGAGGCGCGGGGCGGAAAGCGCCCTCCGCCATGGCCTCGAACGCGCGGACGAGGTCCTGGTCATCGCTCATGCCGTGAGCGTAGCCGCACCTGAGTTGCTGCGGGGTTGTCTCAGTTCGTCCCACCGGCTCCGCCCCGGGGCCGCGGTCCGCTACGGTCGTTCCACCACCGCAAGACGGCCCTCCTTCGGCCGGCCCTGCTCGTGGCTCCAACCGGGCCGGGGTCCGGCTCCTCGCTCTTCCTGTTGGTGCAGGAAGGGGCCGCGCCCCGGCTTGAGCCGTCATCAGCACACCGCCCACTCCCGTACGCTTCCCGGCCGCGTCACGACGGAGAGGGGCAGACATGAGCGGCGGAGGCTTCGACTACCTCCACGAGCACGCCGGGACGCTGGACGCGCTCGCGGCCCGGCGGTCCACCGTGCAGTCCGTGGGGGACTATCTCGTGGCCCTGGACGTCCTCGGCTACGGCGACACCGACCGGGCCGGCCGGGACACCCTGGAGCTCGCCCGGCTCCTCCGCCGGTGGGAGCGCCACGCCGTGGCCCACGCCGCGCCCCTCCTGGCCGTCTGGCGGGTAGCGGACCGCGTGGAGTCCGGCGACGCCGGGGAGGCCGAGCTCCGCGCGGCCACCGCCGGGTACGCCGCTCGGCAGGTCTCACCCGGACGGCGCCCCGTGGACGACCCGGCCGGCTACCTGCGGGACGCCCTGGCCACCCACGAGCGCAGTGAGCGTGACCGCCGCACCCTCCACCCCGGCGCCCCTGACATCGAGCTCACCTACCGCCACGGCGCGATGGAGTGGGCCACGGAAGACGGCCAGGTCCTCACGGCCGAGTGGTGGGAGCAGCACTCCGACTCCGCCGCGGACCCGTTCGTCCTCGCCCTCATCGCCTCCATGCGGGACCTCCTGGACGACTACGACCAGGACGCCGCACTCCTCAAGACGTTGGACCCTGCCGGGGAGGCGTACGGCATGACGGTGAAGGGCCAGGCCGTCCGCGCCGGGATCATCCGCCAGTGGGCCGCCGCGTACGCTGCCCGGCAGGAGGGATGACCGTGGAGCAGGAGTACGCCCCCGGCGGCCTGGTGCCGCCCGCCCCGACCGCCGGCCGGTTCAACGGGCCCGTGGTGTTCGTGCCGCTCGGCTACGGTCCCGCGGTCGCCGCCCGGGCCGCGCGCCTGGCGCTCCTCCACGGCGTGGAGGAGGCGGAGGCCTACGTGAACGAGGCCGCCGCGTCACGGCCTACTCCCCGGGGTACGGACCGACGTCCTCCCGGGTGACCACGGTCACGGGGAGCTCGGCGTCCCCGGACGGCCGGCGGGCGATCCCGCGCCACGTCTCCCGGACGTCCTCCGGGGCGACCTCCCACGCGATGGCGGCCACGGGGGCGTGCCACCAGCGGGTCCCGTTGTCCACGCAGAGCGTGACGCAGTCGGGCGGGACGTCCAGGGGGGTATGGGTGTGGCTCATCAGACACCTTTCGGAGAGTGTGATCAGGTCGTGGACCTCGATAGGCCGGCGTCCACGGCCCGGCAGCGGGCGGCCCCAGTCGCACCAGCCGCTAAAGGTCTTGTGTCCAGCGGCAGCCACGCGCGGGGCAGTAGAGGTACCTGCCGCCGTTCGATCCGTCCTCTGACAGGACGCGCCCCCTTCCGCAGGCGGGGCAGCGGTCGCCGTGCCGAGCCTCTGGAAGATCGCCGGCTGACTCCTCATGCCGAGTTTCAACCGTGGCGGGGTTCAGCCCAAGGACTCGCCGAATGACGCGCTCCAAGCCGCTCATGACTGCCCCTCCTGGTGGGCCGTCTCGTTGAAGGTGTACACGTCGAGCACCGCCTCCAGCTCCTCATCGTGGTCCATGCATGAGCGGAACGGGCACGGTAGGTCCTCCGTGGGCGGGGCGGTGAGCGCGGCCCGGGCGGCGGACACTACCTCCGCGGGCTCCGGCACTAGGGAGCGGCACGCGGTGACGGAGGCGCCGCACACGTCACCGGCCGGTCCCCACCCCACGGACCAGCCGGCCTCATCGGTCCATAGGAGGGAGACCTCCTGGTCCCCGTACGCCCGCCAGGTGGCGCGCATGTCGAGGTCGAGGACGGCCCGGCGAAGGAGGACCAAGTCCGCTTCCTCGTCGTGGGGGTAGGACACGGCGCTCACGGGGACGTCGGCGGCGGCGAGGGCGGCGGCCACGGCCCGGATGTAGGCGCGGTGGGTGAGCTGGTCCGGAAGGTCGAGCAGAGGCATGAGGGCACTCCTGTGGAGTCGTTCCTCGCCCGGCCCGCAACCAGCAGCGTAAGAGCCTGCCCGGCGTTCCAGCGCGGGCGGCAGAGCCACCGTAGCGCGTAACCGGCCGGGCGTGGGGGAGAACGGCCGCGGTCCCCGGACCGGGAGGGCACGGGGACCGCAGGGTGGAAGGGCGCCGCCCCCCTTGCGAGGACCAGGGCGGTGCCTTCCGGCGGGGCGGGCGGCGGCCAGTGGGGCGCGTACTCCCACGCCGTCCGGACACTGCATCGGCATAACCGCCGGGGCCCCGTGCCCGCACCCTACCGGAATTCCCGGAGCATTCCGCCGCGGAATTGATCAGAATTACTACGCGCTAAACCCCCGAATTGATCGAAAGAGTGGCCGTGACCAGCGGATTTGCCTGCCCTGACGCTCTCCGCATTGGCCTATGATGCGGCGCCGAACATCGGCGGATCATGCAAGGGGCGGAAATGATCGGAATTCCGGAGATCGGCATCCTGGCACTCGCCGGATATCGGCTCACACAGCTCGGCGTTCATGACGCCATCCTGGACCCCGCACGAGACCGGGTATTCGACTGGCAGACACGCCGCCCGGAGTCCTCCGTGAGGGCCTTTCTCGTCACCCTCATCTCCTGCGTGTACTGCCTCGGCTGGTGGCTCTCCGGCGCCGTCCTGGCCGCCTACCTCCTCACCACCGACCAGTGGACCGGAACCCCCCTCCTCCTCCACGGCCTGGAATGGCTGGCCGTCGCCGGCGGCGCCGTCCTCCTCAACCGCTGGGACGACTCCCGCAAGGACGCATCGTGACCGCCGCCGCGCCCCGCCGCGTCATCACGGCCGCCGCCTCCCGATACACCTCCCGCAAGCTCAAGGGCAACACGAAGAAACCGGACTCCGGCTGGCAGGAACGCGCCTGGACGTTCTACGACACCACCCCCGAGGTCCGGTTCGCCGCACAGTGGGTGTCCGGCGCCATGAGCGCGGCCACCCTCTACGCCGGCCGCCTCGCCGACGACGGGAAGACGGTGGAGCCGGTCCCGGACACCCACCCGGCCGCGGAGATCGTCGCCCAGATCGCCGGAGGCCCCGAGGGACAGGCGCAGTTGCTCAGCGCGTTCGGCCCCCACCTGGTGGTCCCCGGGGAGGGCTGGATCGTCGTCCGGCCACGTGAGAAAGGCGGCCAGGACTGGCACGTCCTCTCCGTCCAGGAGATGCGCCAGCAGGGACAGAAACTCCTCGCGGAGATCGACGGGGAGGAGGTCGAGATCCCGCCGGCCGACCCGGACGGCACCGCCGACGACTCGGCCCCCGTGGGCATCCGTGTGTGGCAGCCGCACCCCCGCCGCTTCCTGGAGGCCGACTCCCCGGTACGCGCCTCCCTCGGCCTCCTGGAAGAGCTCCAGCTCCTCAACGCCGCGGTGGCCGCCATCGCCCGCTCCCGCCTCACCGGCCGCGGCGTCCTCCTGGTCCCGCAGGGCACCCGCTTCCCCTCCACCCCCGTCCAGGGCAACGCCGAGGACGACCTGATCGAGGTGTTCATGGAGGTGGCGGAGACCGCCTACCGCGAGCCCGAGAGCGCGGCGGCCACGGTCCCGATCATCCTGGAGGTGCCGGCCGAGTCCATCGGCGCCATCAAGCGCCTCACGTTCGAAAGCGACTTTGACGAGCTCGCCCTGAAGCTGAGGGACGAGGCCATCCGCCGCTTCGCCACCGGCCTGGACACGCCCGCAGAGGTCGTGCTCGGCATGGGCGGCATCAACCACTGGGGCGCCTGGGCCTTGAAGGAGGAGGCGGTCACGCTCGGGGTGGAACCCCGCCTCAACACCGTTGCCCACGCCCTGACCACACAGTGGCTCCGTCCGCTCCTCCAGGACGTGGACGAGGAGGAGGCGGAGCGGTGCGTCGTCGTCGCCGACACCTCCGGCCTCCGCGTCCGCGCCAACCGGTCCGCGACCGCGCTGGAGGTCTTCAAGGCCGGCGCGATCTCCGCCGCCGCGCTCCGCCGGGAGACCGGGTTCGACGAGAGCGACGCCCCCACCGCCGAGGAGGAGGCCGCCCGCCGCCGCGAGGAGGAGAACCAGGAGCAGCCCGGCCAGGAGGAGGGCGAGGAGGAGACGGACGTCCCCGTGGACGAGAGCGAGGAGGCCCCGGACACCCTCCCCGCCTCCGCCGCCGGACACCTCCCGTCCGCCGTCCTGGAGGCCGCGGACGGCCTGATCTGGACCGCGCTCTCCGTCGCCGGGGAAAAGCTCCGCAAGACGCCGGCCTGCCCGCGCTCCGAGCGGTCGAAGGCCCGCGAGATCGAGCCCGCCCGCCTCCACACCGTCATCCGCGTGGAGCCCGGCCAGGTCGAACAGTGGCGGCTCCTGGAAGGCGCCTGGTCCCGCCTCCCGGAGGTCGCCACCCGCTACGGCCTGGACCCGGATTGCCTCTCCGCCTCCCTGGAGACGTACTGCCGGGAGCTCATCACCGCCGGGATCGGCCACGACTTCGACCTGACCCCGGGCGCGCTACGCACCTCATGCCTGGCGGTGGCCGCATGACACCCCGCCCTCGGCCGTCGTCCCCGCGCCCGTTCCCGGTCCTCACCGTCTACGTGACGGCCGGCACCGCGCGCCCGGACTGGTGCCACGTCTGCAAGGCATACACCCGGTTCACCGGGGACGTCCTCCTCCTCACCCCGGAGGGCGTGTCCGTCGTCGGCTCCTACGCCGGGTGCGAGATCTGCGACGAGCCGGAGGAACACCGTGGATGAGCTGCCCTTCCTGATCAAAGAGGCGTCGGCCGAGCACGCTGCCAACCGCGTGAGCCTGATTGAGGAGGCCGGCACGGTGGCGATGGCCCACTTCGACACCCTCGCCCCGGGGTACGCGAGCGTGTACGTCACGCTGACGGCCCGCACGACGTACGGCACGGCGATGCTCGGCCAGTGGGGGTTCAGGCGCTCCGCTGACGGTGCGGTGACTCTCATCGGAGCGCTCCCGGATACGGAGGCCGCCCGTGTCTGACCAGACCACCGCGCCGAACGGCCGGCCCCTGGACCACACCGGGCCGCCCGGGCACTGGAGGCCCGCTCACCGCGTACACGGCTGGTGCTCCGCGTGCCCTGGCATCGAGCCGTGGGAGGAGCTGGTGGCGTGGCGCCTCTGGGAGGACGAGCGCCACCGCAACGCCCGCCCCGAGACACCGGCAGGGGATGACTACCCCGGGCCGGAGGAGCCCGAGGACACGGAGCTGCCGTTCTTCGTGGACTCGACCGTCAAGCCGGAGCGGTGCCCGGTGTGCCGCGCGGAGGTTCCCTCCGCGCTGGTCTCCACGTTCACGGTCACCACCGGAGCCGGCACGTACACGATCGGCTCCTTCACCTACTGCCTCACTTGCAAGGCATCCCCCCTCACGCGCCCGGAGGTTACCCATGGCTGACGGAGAGGCCTCGCTCCAGGAGGCGGAGGCCGAGGTGGGGCGCACCGTCCGCAACGTCCTACGCGAGGTGGCCGCAGAGTTCACCGACGCCGTACGGGACGCGGATGAGCTGGTGGCCGCCCGGTTCTCCGTCGGCTCCATCGCCCGCATGTGGACGTCCCGCGTCCCCCGGATCGTCCGAAAGCTCCTCGGCGTCTCCGAGACCGCCGCCAACGAGGCCGCCGGTGACGTGGGCGGGGAGCTGGACGACACCTGGCGCGACCTCCCGGGCCGGTACGACGACGGCCGGGAACTCCCCCCGGGCATGGGCCAGTACGTGGAGACCACGGAACACCTCCTCCGCGCCGTGGGAGACCGCCTGGCCGACGTGGCCCGGGAAGAGCTCGCGGCGGGGGTGGAGGCCGGGGAGGACGTGGACCAGCTCCGGGACCGGCTCCGTGCCCGGTTCGCCGCGGACGGCGCGCAGCTCGGCCGCGCCCGCCAGGAGCGCACCGCCGCCACGGAGGCCTCCCGCGCCTGGAACACCGCCACCCTGGAGGCCGGCCGCGCCCTCACCGGCCCGGACCGCCCCCTGGTCAAGCAGTGGCGCACCCGCGGGGACCGGAAGGTCCGGGACGCGCATGACGACGTAGACGGGCAACTCCGGCTCCTGGACGAGCCGTTCCGTGTCGGCGGCCACGACATGGACGGCCCGGGCGACCCGACCGCCCCGGCCTCCCTGGTCGTGAACTGCCGGTGCCGTCTCCGCCTGGCCCGCGCCGAACGCGCCGCCCTCACCCCCCAGTCCGAAGACGACGGACGGGCGCCCTCTAACGAATCTCAGGAGGCGCCCGTGGGCGCACCTACGAATGTGACCGCCGCAGCGGACGGGAGCCACCTCATGGGCGGCATGATCGCGCTCATCCCCACCGAGGAGGACGCCGCCCGCCTCGCCATCGAGGGCGGCGAGGACGCCGGGGAGCTCCACCTCACCCTCTACTTCCTCGGGGACCAGGGCGGCGACTGGACACAGGACCAGCGCCAGGACCTCGCGGGCCGTGTCCGCTCCTGGCTCGCGGACCTCAGCGGCCCCGTCACCGGCCGGGCGTTCGGCGCGAACCACTGGAACGCCGGCAGCGATTCCCCGTCATGGGTGTGGGCCGTGGGAGACGACCGGGACGCGGACGCACCCGGCCTCACCGACATTCACGACGCCATCACGGAGGCCCTGGAAGACACCCACGAGCGGCCGGAGCTCCCCCGCCAGCACTCCCCGTGGGTCCCGCACGTCTGCGCCGCCTACAGCGACGACCCCGCCCTCCTGGAGCAGCTGGAGGCGCGCCTAGGACCGATCACGTTCGACCGCGTACGCCTGGCCTTCGCCGGCGACCACATCGACATCCCCCTGACTCCCGAGGAGGAGCCCATGCCGGAAGAGGAGAGCGCGGCCGGAATGCCCACCCGCGCCTGGTCCACCCCCGGGGACACGGCCCTGGCCTTCGAGAACCAGACCACCGGCGACGGCCGCGTGTTCGCCCCAGGCGCCCTGGAGTGGACCGGGCCCGGCCCGTGGCCGCTCCAGTACGCCGACCAGATGCTCGGCGGCCACGAGGGCGCGGAGCTCGCCGGAGCCATCACCACCGTGAGCCGGGACGGCGACCGCATCCCCGGCGCCGGCGTCCTCTACCTCTCACAGCGCGCCGGCGCCGAGGCCGCGATGCTCCTGGAGGAGGAGGCCCCCCTCGGCGTGTCCGTCGACCTGGACGACGTGGACGTCGAGTTCGTGGACCGCACCCTGGAGGAAGGGGAGGACGGCGTCCTGGTCCTGGCCGCGTCCCTCGCCTCCGCGTCCGTCCTCCACATGGAAGACGGCGGCTGGTGCATCAGCGCCCACCCCGCCGTGGAGTGGGAGGCCTCCGCCGGCGTCCTCTCCCGGCAGCGGCCCACCGTCCAGCTCATCACCGGGCCCGGCGGCCAGGTCAACGCGTCCTCCATCGTCAACGCGTTCGCCGGTACCGGCCTCCTCCCCGACCGGATCATGGCCGCCGCCGGGGAGCCGGACGACCCGGACGCCGGAGTGGTCGTCCACGCGGAGAACAGCGGGGACTTTTTGATCAGGATCACCCGCGCCCGGCTCCGCGGCGCCACCCTCGTATCCGTGCCCGCGTTCGCCGGCGCCCGCATCGTCCTGGACCCCCTGGAGGACGAGGAGGAGGCCCGGGCCGCGTCCGCCCGCGCGGCGCGCCTGGACGACATCACCGCGGCGTCCGGGGAGACCCGTAAGCGCGTCGTCACCTACGTCCGATCCTGCCCCGGCCCCGTCGGCGCCGCCGAGGTCGCCCGCGCGGTAAAGGTCTCCGTCTCCACGGCACGCCGGCACCTCAACGAGGCCGTGAAGGAAGGCCACCTCGTCCGGCTCCGCCCGGGCCTCTACACCGGCGCCTCCTCCATCCCCGAGGGCCAGGAGGAAACGGCCTCCGCCGCCCCCGCGGGCGCGCACGCGGCCGTGGGCGGGCCGCACCTCCACCCCGTCCCGGAGGAGGTCATGACGGACCTGGTGGCCTCCGCGTGGACGGCCATGCAGGACGCCGACCCCATGCCCGCCGCCTGGTTCGCGGAGCCCACGGAGGCCGAGCTCCCGGACGGGAGCGGCGGCGTCCACTACTCCGGAGGCCGGATCTACGGGTGGGTGGCCCGAGCCGGGGAGCCGCACGCCGGCCACCCCGGCCGCAACCTCACCGTGGAGTCCCTGGGGCAGCTGGACATGTCCCACTTCCTCCGCGCCCGCTTCAAGCTGGACGACGGCACGTTCGTCAAGGCCGGCGCCTTCACCATGAACGTCCCGCACTCCCGGGACGGCGCCGAGTGCGACACGGCCGCCTGCCAGTTCGACGACACCCGCACCGTCGCCGGAGTGATCACGACCGGCCTCAACGAACGCGGACTCTGGTTCTCCGGCGCGGCGGCCCCCTGGCTCTCAGCGTGGGACCGGACCGTGTTCGCCGCGTGCCAGCCGAGCTATCACATGCTCAAGGGCGGTGACGGCCGCTGGCAGCTCCGCGCCGTGCTCTCCGTGCCCGTACCCGGCCACTCCTCCCCGCTCATCGCCGCGGCGGTCGAGCGGTCCAACCTCGCGTTGGCGGCCTCCGCCGCCCTGGCCCCCGCCGCCGGGACGGAGGGCGTCATCGTCACCGCACCCCGGACGGCCGGGGACCTCGAGGTGGCGGCGCAGCCGCTCACCGTCTCCGCCGCTGGCGCCCTGGTCCCCACCGTGGACGTACCCGGCCCTTCCGTCCCGGCGACGGACACGGCCGCGCTCACCGCGGCACTCCTGGAACGCCCGGACGTCCTGGACCGGTTGGCGGACGCCCTGGACGCCCGCCGCACCACCAGGGAGGAGGAGCGGCGCGCCGAGGTAGAACGCCTCTCCGCCTCCTTCGCGAAGGTCCCGGCCGGGACCACCGCCTCCTTCTGACCCCCGACCACCTGAGAGGAGCACCGCCATGGCGTGCGCGTGCCAGAACAAGCACAAGTCGTTTGAGGTCGTCACGAAGGCTGGCACCGCCACCCGGCCAGCGTTCACCAGCAGCAGCCAGGGCACCGCGGAAGCCGTCGCCGACCGCTACCCCACCGCCATCGTCCGGGACAAGAAGACCAGCGAGCCCGTCTACTTCGCGTGGCCGAAGGGCACGTACGAGGTCGTCCTGCAGGCCGGGGACGGGCCGGTCCTCAAGGCCGCCGCCCACGTACGCAACGGCAGCGACCGGGGCACGCTCAAGGCCCTCGCGGACGACCGGGCCGGGGAGGGCGCCGTGGTCCGCTCCACCACGGACGGCACCGTGGTCTACCCCCTGGCCGCCGCTCTGACCGCCGCAGCCGTCCAGACGGCCCCCGCCACCCCGTAGCGTCCTGCCGTCACCCCTGGTAGGCAGCTACTATTCAGCCCTAGCAGACCGCTGGTTTTGGGCCGGGTCCCCAGCTTCAACACTGGAGACCCGACCCATGGCCGACGAGTTCGAGCTCCCGCAGGACCTCAACCAGCTCTCCGACTCCGCGTTCCTCACGTCCCTCTCGGACGAGGAACTGGCGGACGCCCTCAGCGTCTCGTCCGTGACCTTCGCCGCGCTCTCCGCGCAGGACGCCATCACGGACGATGCTCTCCAGCAGATGCGCGCCCTGGCCACCGGCTCCGAGGCGATCCGGCTGGAGCAGCGCTCCCGTACCGAGGCCGCGGAAGCCGCCGCCGCCGAGATCGAGGCCATGGCCGCCCGGGTCCGCGGAGACCAGGCCACCACCGAGGAGACGGCGGCAGCCGAGGGCGGGGAGGGCGGTGACGGCCAGGAGGCCACCGCCTCCACCGAGACCGCCCCGGCCGCTCCGGAGCAGCCCGCGGCACCCGCGGCCCCGGCCGCGCCGGCGGCGACGGCGTCCGCGGTCGTCGCCCGGCCGCCGCTCAACCTGAGCGCGGTCCGCCGCGTCCAGCCGCGCGTCCTCCCCGAGGCCCCGGCCCCCACGACCCGCATCACCGCGGCCGTGGACGTCCCCGGCTACACCCCGGGCGCGCCCCTGGACTTCGACGACATCACCGCCGGCATCATCAGCCGCGCCAACGCGCTCAAGACGGCCGGCGGCGGGGTCGGGCAGGTGATCTCCTACCGGCACCCGTACGAGCAGGACCAGATCGTCACGGACTCCTCCTCCGCGCCGGAGGGGACCACAGTCTCCCTGAGGGCGTCGGACCAGCGGCGCCTTCCGCAGAAGGAGCTCGTCGCCTCCGGTGGCTGGTGCGCGCCGTCGGAGACGATCTACGAACTGACGGACACCGCGTGCCCTGACCTCCTCTGGGACGCACCGGAGATCCAGCTTGCGCGAGGTGGCCTGCGCTACTACAAGCCGCTCTCCCTGGACGTCGCCGCCATGACGTGGGTGCACACGGAGGCGGACGACATCTCCGGGGCCGAAAAGCCCTGCTACCGGGTGCCGTGCCCCGACCCGGTCGAGGTCCGGTGTGACGCGATCGGCGTCTGCCTGGAGGCTGGCATCCTCACGCAGCGCCACTTCCCGGAGCTCGTCTCCTGGTACCTCCGCAACGCCATGGTGGCGCACGAGATCCGCGTCAAGCAGTACCTCTTCCAGCAGGCCCTGAACACGGCCACGACGGTGGACATCCCGCAGTCCTTCGGCGCGCTCTCCTCCGTCTTCGCGGCGGTGGCGCTCCAGGCCGCCGACATGATCGAGCGTCACAGCCTCTGCGAGTCCACGGCCCTGGAGGTCGTGTTCCCGTACTGGTCCCGTCAGCTCTTCCTCGCGGACCTGGCGCGGCAGAACGGCAAGGACATCTGCGACCTCGACCCGGGGTGCATCCAGAACACGTTCGCCAAGCTCGGCGTACGCGTCCAGTTCGCCCGCGGCCTCAACCCGGCCGTGCCGGACGAGATCGGCGGGGAGACCCCGGCCACCGCGTTCCCGTCCACCGTGAAGTTCCTCATCTACCCGTCCGGCGGGCTGGTCATCGGACGCGGCGAAGAGGTCAATCTCGGGGTAATTCATGATTCAACTAAGTTCCGGTTCAACGACTACACGGCGCTTTTCGCGGAGGAATGCACGGCCCTCGTGGACAGGTCGGTGGACACCCGGCTGGTGACCGTCCCGGTCTGCCCGTCCGGTGAGACCGGCGCACAGACCCTCCTCGCCTGCGCCTGAGCGGCACCTCCCGCCCGAGACGTGCCGGGCCCGCGGACCTGAGACGCGGGCCCGGCACCCCCTGACCCTGACTGGAGGTCCGCGCGATGCCGGGTATGCGCAAGCTCGTTCAGCCGATCCCGGGCGTGCCGCTACCGCACGGCATCCTCAACGCCTGCACCACCGTGGAGGACGTCACGGACGTCCATGAGCTCATGGGCGTGGAGTGGCGGGCCCTCGGCTGCTGCCCCGTCCACGAGTGGAAGGACCCGTGCCTGACGGACGACTCCCCCGGGGAGGAGTCCCCCGGCGAGCCGGTAGCCAAGCAGTTCTGCAGGCCGGAGTTCGAGCACGCCCAACCCATCACGCTCTACGCCGGCGCGGAGTGCTCCACGTTCGGCTGGTCCTACGAGGAGGCCGTGACCCACGCCCGGGCCACGATGGCCCTCGGGGAGCAGCACGGCCTGGAGGCCGCGTTCTGGTCCGGGAAGCTCACCGTGGACGCGGTGGACCTCACCCCCGCGGCCGGGCCGGTGTCCGTCGCGCAGGGCGTCGCGGCGCTGGAAGGCTGCTTGGCCGAGTCCTACGGCGGCGTGGGCGTCCTCCACGTTCCGGCCGGTGCCGCCGCGCTCCTCGGCTGCTGCAACGTCCTCACGAGGGACCCGGCCACCGGGAGCCTGGAGACCCTGGCGGGGAACTGCGCCGTGATCGGTGCCGGCTACTCCGCCGAGAACACCGGGCCGGGCGGTATCCCGGCCGAGCCGGGGACGGCCTGGCTCTACATCACCGGGCCCGTCCACATCCGGCGCGGCCCCCTGGACGTCATCCCGGACCGGTCCGCGTCCGTCAACCCCCGCACCAACGATCGCCGCGTGCTGGTGGAGCGGACGTACGTGGTCGGCACGACGTGCACCGTGTGCGCGGTGCTCGTGGAGGTCTGCGCGTGAACGACTTCATCCGTATCCGCCCGGCCGCGCGCCGGCGTGTGCCGTTCGCCCGGTGGGCGGTGAGCCAGAACCCGAAGATCCGCACCGTCAGCCAGTCC
Source organism: Streptomyces sp. CCM_MD2014 (assembly GCF_000772045.1). Classification (GTDB taxonomy): domain Bacteria; phylum Actinomycetota; class Actinomycetes; order Streptomycetales; family Streptomycetaceae; genus Streptomyces; species Streptomyces salinarius. The sequence goes on from NZ_CP009754.1 coordinate 4,661,537, forward strand.
GAGTTCGGCGTCCCGCCAGTCCTCTTCGTCGACATGCCGGAGGACCTACTCCGCGGCTCCCTGGTCGACGGCCGCCCGTACGTCTCCCCCCTCGACCAGGAGGAGGAGACAGAGGCGGCCGGACCGGGCGCGCCGGAGCTCCTGGGCGTCGCCACGCGCGGCCCGGACGGCTTCCTGGAGGCGGTCCCGGGCCAGCCGCTCCCGGAGGTCCCCGCCCACATCTACGGCCCGGACGCCGTCCCGCTCCCGGCCGACTTCGCGCCGCTGGAGGACGCCCCCGAGACGTACGAGCTCTCCGGTGTCCTGGTGGGGGAGACCGGCCCGGAGACCTATGTCCCCCTCGGGGACACCAGCGGGGACACCCCCGGGGGCGCCCTCGCGCAAGGAGGGGACACGGCCGGAGAGACACCGGCCGTGACCAGCGAGGACACCCCGGGGGACACCGGAGACACGGCGGGGGACACCAGCGGGGGCACCGGCCGGTCGTTCCCGTGCGGGGCGTGCCCGCGCGCCTTCAAGAGCGAGCGCGGCCGGGACTCCCACCGCCGCCAGGTCCACGGGAGGTAGCCGGTGCCGGTCGAACCAATCCCCTGCGCCCCGGGCGGCGGTGGCGAGCCCCCCGGCCCGTCCTGCTGCGCCCCGTCCATCGCCTCCACGCCCCTGTGCCAGGAGGACGGGACCACCATCCTCCTGGTGCTCCGCTCCGCGTGCGCGTGTGACGGCGCGGAGCCCACACCGCCGGAAGTCGTCGGCTGGCTCGATCCGGTCACCGGCGACTTCACGGAGGGCCCGGCACCGGCCGGCGCCGGGCCGTGCGGCGCGGACGACTGCGCGTCCGTCTCCCTCCTCCGCCTGTGCGACCTGACGGAGGAGGAGTGCGTCCCGTTCCTCCGCCACCTGGTCCACGACTGCACGGGCGCCGTCACCTCGAGCACGGACACCGCCCTGGACGGCGTCACCCCCTACACGCCGACCGGAACGGTAGGGGACTGCGAGGACTGCCCGTGCCCGCCGAAGACGCGCGTACTCCCGCTCTGTGACTACCTCGGCCCGGGCCCCACGCCCGTCGTCCAGTTCCTCCGCCACGTCACCTACGACTGCACCACCGGCGAGGTCCTGGAGCAGACGGACACCCTCCCGGACGCGGTGACGCCGTACACGCCCGTGGGGGAGGTCGGGGAGTGCGGCCAGTGCCGGCCCACCCCGATGTGCCCCACCCTCCTCGGCCTCTCCGGCCCGGAGACCTGGTCCATGCCGGAGGGCACGGAGTCGCTGGCCATCACCGTGGCGTGCGGCCCCGTCACCGTCACTGACTGCTCCGGGAACGCGACCACGATCAACGAGTGCGGCGCCTCCTTCACCTGGGCTGCCCCGCCTGGCGACTGCACCCCCGGACGCCTCTGCACTCCCGTCACGGTCGACGTCCCCGAGGGCGCGGCCGTCTACCTCAACCTGCTCATCCCGTGCGGCATGGGAGACGTCTCGTGAGCTGTGACAACTGCTGCCCGCCCGTCATCCTCGGCGGCTCCGGCCAGCCCGGCCCCCAAGGACCCGCAGGGCCGACGGGTCCGCCCGGCCCGGGAGTATGCGTCTCCAACGACCCGGGGAACGCCCTCCAGCTCGGCACGGACGGCTGCATGTACGTCGCCGAAGCGGACGCCGGCGCCGAGGGCCCGCCCGGCCCCCAGGGACCCGCAGGCCCGGCCGGACCGGCCGGAGAGGGCGTGTGTATCTCCACGGACCCGGACAACGCCCTCCAGCTCGGCACGGACGGCTGCATGTACGTCGCCGCGGCCGAGGCCGGCGCCGAGGGCCCGCCCGGCCCCCAGGGACCCGCAGGCCCGGCCGGACCGGCCGGGGAAGGCGCGTGCATCTCCACCGACGCCGGGAACCAGCTCCAGGAGGGCACAGACGGCTGTCTCTACGTCGCCGAGCCCGCCCCCGCAGAACTGTGCATTGCCGCCGACTCGGCGGACGTCCTGGCCGTGGACGCGAACGGCTGCCTCAGCCTCACCACCGACCCGACCGGCCCCGTACGGCCCGGGGAGAACGGACTCACCCTCTGCCTGTCCGAGGACCCCGGCCAGACCGCGACCCTGGACGGTGACGGCTGCCTCCTGGTCACCGGCGGCGGCACCGGCGCGCTGCCCGTCGTGGAGATGACCACCGCGGTCGAGGTGTTCGAGGAAGACGGCACCTTCGACCCGGCCGCCTACCCCGGGCTTCAGTACGTGCGTGTCCGTGTCCAGGGTGCGGGTGGCGGCTCCACCGGGTCCGGGCCCAACCCCGGCCCGGTCGGCTCAGGGTTCGTGTCGATCGGCGCGGCCGGCGGGGGCGGCGGCTACAGCGAATCCCTCCTCAACGCCGCCGACCTGCCCGGGCCCGTCCCGGTCGCTATCGGGGCGGGCGGTGCCGGATCGCCGGTCAACGTCAACGCGGGGAACGGCGGAGGGTCCTCCTTCGGCACGCTCGTCACCGCGAACGGGGGCTCGGGCGGCTTCCTCACCAACGGCGGGATGCCGGAGTCCTGGGACGACTCCCGGGGCCAGATCGCCCGCGCCGGCGGTGGCACCACCACTGCGGCAGGCCAGCTGAAGATCCCGGGCAGCGCGAGCATGCCCGGATGGGCGGCAGGCGGCGGCGCCCTGGTCGACGTCCCGCAAGTCCCCACCGGCACCGTCATGAACTCCCGGATGAGCTTCGGCGGCAACGGCGGCGGCTCCCACCTCGGCGGCGCCTCCGCCGGCGGCAAGAGCAGCGGACCGAACGACACCACCGTGGGTGTCGGCTCCGCCCTCGGCTACGGCAGCGGCGCACCGGCGCCCGCCTCCGCATCCGGGAGCGGTACCGGCGGCGGCAACCCGAGCCCCGCGGTGCCCGGCCGGGACGGAGCGCCGGGGGTCGTGATCGTCGAGGTCCACATGCTCACCGTCACCGCCGCCTGAGCGGCCACCAGCAAGGAGAACCACAGTGCCCAGCGGCGGGAACTTCAGCTCATGCAACTGCGGCCCGGACGTGTCGGCATGTGACAGCCCGACACAGCCCGTGGCCACGGTCGGCCTCTGCCTCGCGGACGGCTCCCCGATCGCGGTCACCGTCGTACGGGACTGCGCCGGCACCGTCACCAGCGAGGGATGGATCGACCTCACCACGGGCGCGTGGTCGTCCGGTCCGCCACCGGCCGGGACCATCGCGTGCGGCGACAGCCGGTCCATCACGACGAACGGCACCTTCTGTGACGTCCTGGAGGACGGCACGGTCGCCGGCCTGGTCCTCGTCGAGTACCAGTACGCCGCCGACGGCTCGATCGCGTCCGTGCGCCTGGTCGACGCCGTCACCGGGACCACCTACACCCCGCAGGGCGAGGTGACCACCTGCCCCGCCGGGGTCGAGGCGCCGGAGCGGGACATGCTCCAGCTCTGCGACACCACCGATGACGAGTCCGGCGCGATCACCAGCGTGCCGTTCCTGCGGGACTACGCGCGGGACGAGTCCGGCGCGGTGGTCGGGCACACCGACTACACCCTGGACGGGGACCCGTACACGCCGTCCGGCACCGTCGGCGTCTGCGGCCCCCAGACCGAGCCCGTGGAGCCGTGCGCGTCGACCGTCACCGTGCTGCGCCTGTGCGACCTCAACCCCGACGCACCCCCGGACGACGAGGGCAAGCGGTGCGCCATCCCGTTCCTGCGGCACCTCGTCCACGACTGCACCGGTGCCCTTGCGGAGACCCGCGACACCACCACGGACGGCACCACCCCGTACACGCCCGTCGAGGCCGTGGACTGCGGCTCCGGCGGCGTCCCGGCCATGGTGGAAGTTCCCTGGGAGGTCGTGGACATCCAGCCGGACCCGGCCAGCCCGGTCGGCCGCGGCCTCATCTACACCCTCTCGCCGATCGACGACCCGGCAACGGTGGGCACGGTCACGGTCACCACCACGGCCACCGCGAACACCGCATGCCCCGGCACCCCGCCCTCGTACAACTTCCGCAACCCGTGCACGTACACGTTCACGCCGGACCAGGCGCTCCAGGACGCGGCCACCTACGTGCGCTGCGACTTGATCGACTTCGACACCTTCGAGCCGGTCACCGGCCTGAACCCGCCGCCGTCCCGGCTCGGCGGAACCGCGTACTGGGACGGCACGACGATCCGCCCGACCGAGTCCAACGGCACGGGCGAGATGTACTACGACGGCCCGCCGGCCTCCTGGTCCTACCGGGTCGGGAACACCGGCGGCGGCAACTCCTGCTCCAGCCTCTCCTTCGCCGCGGTCTCGCTGCGCCCGGAGGGCTGCTGCGCCCCGTGCGGGAGCAGCGGCGGCGGGGACGGAAGCGGGCGCACCGTGCAGGAGGTGTGCGTCATCGCCAACTCCGCCCCCACGGAGGTGATGACGTGGACGCGGGTGATCGAGGACGGCGGCGCCACGATCTACTACCTCGACCAGGACGGCGCCCGCTACGACGACACCCTCCCGGCCGGACACCAGATCATCGCCTGCGCTGTGGAGCCGGAACCGTGCCGCAACAGCACGACGCTGCTCCTGTGCGACACGCAGGCCGAGCCTGAGGAGCCCGTCCCCGCCGAGGGCGAGCCGACCGCGACGGATCTCGTCCCGCCCGCCCCGCTGCCCGCCGGAGGCGCGCACGTCGCCCTGCCGGGAGGCGGGGCCGACCTGTGGTCCGGCGGAACGCTGGTGTTCCCCGCGGACCCGGACGCGACGGCGGGCGACGGCTCGCAGGTGTACCGCAGCGTCGCCGCCACCCTCCAGGCCGACCGGCCGGCGTGCGACGACGGCACGGCCACCGTGACCGCGTCGGTGCACGTCCACCTCGACGGCCCGACCGACGCCGGCGGCTACCCGGGCGCGTTCCACCTCGTCGACGGCTCCGGCACGGACATCGCCCTGGACGCCCCGCCGACGGACACCGTGTCCGGCTATGACGGCGTCCTCGTCGTCAGCGGCACCGTCCCGGCCGCCGACCTGGCCGCCGGAACCGTGACGCTGGTGCTCTCCCTGGAGACGTTCCAGAGCGGCGGGAAGGCATGGACGACCGATGGCTTCACCGCGGACTACGTCTTCGGGACCGGCGAGGAATGCGCCAGCCCGGAGCCGGTCCAGTTCCTGCGGACCCTGGTGACGGACTGCGTCACCGGAGACATCGTCAGCGTCACGGACACCACCCTGGACGGACAGCCGTACACGGCGGCCGGGGAGGTCAGCCAGTGCACCGCCACCGGAAGCGACGCCGGGGAGTGCCGGCACTGCGAGACGCTGACCCTGTGCGACGTCCAGCCCGACGAGGAGGAGTCACCGGGCGAAGGAACCGAAGTGCCGTGGACCACGGTGAGCGTGGTCGAGGACCCCGCAACTGCTGGGCAGCACACGGACTTCATCTTCACGATCTCGCCGCAGGACGACCCCAGCACGGTGGGCACCGTCCACGTCAACGTGAGCCGCGCGGCAGGCGGGGCGTGCGGTGACTTCGACATCAACGACCTGATCTTTTCCAACACCGCGCAGTACCACCTGACGCTGGACGAGGTCGCCCAACAGGTCGACTTCCTGCGCGTAGACCTGCTCGACTTCGACGGCTTCGAACCGGTCGCGATCCTCACCGGCACCCCGGAGCCCACCCGGCTGGGCGGCACCGCCGTATGGAACGCCAGCCACGACCGGATCATCCCGACCGAGGACAACAGCACCGGCGAGCTGTACTGGGACAACCCGCCCGCCACGATCGCCTACGAGATCTTCAACACCGGCGGCGGCACCAGCTGCTCGCGGCTGTCCTTCGCCGGAGTGACGATCGTGCCCCCGCCGCCCCCGCCACCCGCGGGCACAAGGACACCGTTCCTCCGCACGATCTGCCGGGCCTGCGACGGCTCTGCCCTGTCCGTCACCGACACCAGCGTGGACGGCGACCCCTACACCCCGGCTGGCCAGGTCACCGTGTGCGCCACCGGCAGCGGCGGCGGGACGGAACCGGGACCGGACGTCGAAGTCCTCCAGCTCTGCGACACCCCCACGGAGGGCGCGGACCCGGTGCCGTTCCTCCGGCACCTCATCTACAGCGACGGCGCCGTACCGCCCTTCGTGCTCGATACCGAGCTGGACGGCGTCACCCCGTACGTGCTGGCCGGTGAGGCAGTCGACTGCGCGGCGTCGGAGCCGTGCCGGGACAGCTCCTCCACGCTCCTGTGCGACACGTCGGCCGCGGACCTGATCACCGTCTTCGACCCGGCCAACCGGCCGGACGATGACGGCTGGGAGGTTGTCTCCTTCACCGGTTACCACGCGGACGCACCGCCGGAGGCGCCGCTGCCCTACCCGGCCCGCTACGGCACGCCGTACGGGTATCCGGCCCTCGGCGCCCGCGCCGACCAGTACGGCGGATACGGCGGCGGCTCCTGGCAGGGCTACGACAGCGCGCCCGTCCGGTGGGTGCTCCGCAAGACCTTCACGGCCCCCGAGGACGGCGTCGCGATCGCCCAGAGCATCGGCTTCCGCGGCGACGGCGGCGCCCGCGTCCGCATCAACGGCATCGACGCCGGCATGTACGGGCAGTGGAACCAGCCCGCCACCAGCGGCACGGCGGAGATCCCGGTCACCGCCGGCGCGAACACGGTGGAGATCGAGGTCCGTGACGTCAACGGCGTCAACAACGTCGTGGGCAGGCTGGACATCGCGCTCCCGAAGACGGTCCAGTTCATGCGCCGTCAGACGGTGGACTGCGAGACCGGCGACGTCATCTCAACCACCGACACCACCTTGGACGGCGAGCCGTACGAGGTGACGGGCGAGGTCGGCCAGTGCACCCCGACGTCGGAGTGCTGCGAACAGCCACCACCGGAGCTCCGGGTCGACGTCGAGTCGGACGTCATGTGCATCCGCGACGCGGACGGGGAGATCACCGGCCAGGTCGTGGTGGAGCGCGTCTACGACGACCAGTCCGGCGACCGCACGGAGCAGCGCCTCACGGACCCGACGACCGGGGACCCGGTGGAGCTCCCGGACGGCGCGGAACTGGTCCTCTGCCAGGACCCGCCGTGTCCCACGGCGTTCTCCACGGAGTGCGTGGGCGCCGTGACCCGCACGGAGGCCGGCTACGACAACACCTCAACGATCAACGGGGTGCCCGGCAAGTGCGGGTCGGTGCAGGGCCCGAACGGGCAGTTCCCGTGCCAGCCGACCACGGGCGCTCTGACGATCACCTCGTGGGTCGTGGACGGGGAGGAAGTCATCGGCGAGGGCGGCGGTCGAGCCTTCAACGGCGGCCCCTGCGGCGAGGGCACCACCGCCAACCCGGGCATGCACCACAACTGGGCACTGGCCCTGACCAACCTGGACCCGTCCGGCGCCAACTGGAGCGCGCAGGAAGCCGACGGGTGCGCGTGGTTCGTCGGCTCCACCGGCGGCACACAGACCGTGTACGGCCCCATGACCGTGGTGGACGCCGAGGGCCGGCAATGGATCCTCGGCCCGGCGCAGGCCTGCGAAGAGGTCCAGTTCACGAAGGTCTACAACCAGCAGTGCGACGGCTCCGTGACCGTGTCGTGGCTGGACGCCCAAGGGGTGGAGACCGACGCCCCGGAGGGTGACCTCGTCCCGTGCGGTACGGGCTGCGGTACGGGCGGCGGCGCCGGCCTGGACGTGGAGACCGTGGCGCTCTGTGACGTCGCCGAGGACGGCACCACCGTGCCGTTCCTCCGGCACATCACCTACGGGACGGGCGGGCAGGTCTCCGTCGTCCTGGACACGGGCCTAGACGCGTTCTCCGCGTACACACCGAGCGGCACCGTGGGCGTGTGCCAGCCGCGCGAGGACGGCCAGGACGTGGAGCTCCTGGCCCTCTGCGACGTCGCCGAGGACGGCACCTCTACGCCGTTCCTCCGGCACCTGGTCTACATGGCCGCGGCGACCGCCCCGGCCGTCCTGGACACCCTCCTGGACGGCGCGACGCCGTACACGCCGGCCGGTGAGGTGGGCACGTGCGCGCCGGAGGAGGAGTGCCCGAGCCGGAACATGCTCTCCGCCTGCCGGTGTGACGACACGGACGGCGACGGCGTCGCGGACACCGGGTACGTGGAGCTCCTGGCCGTCGACTGTGAAGGCGTCCTCACCTCCGTGGGCACCTACACGGAGGACCTGTCCGCCCCGTACACGCCGGTCGCTCCGGTGGACTGCGAGACGGCCGACCCGGGCCCGGAGCCGGTCGTCTCCGTCCAGGCGCACCGCGTGCAGCTGGCCCCGGGGCAGTCGTGGGACGCCTCGACGGTGGCGTCCCTGCGCTCCGTCACGCTGACCGCGCACACCGGGGACGGCCTGATCACCACCGGGGACGGCGTCTCCACCCTCTTCCAGGGGGAGTCCGTGTCCTGGTCCATCAACAAGGAGACGGACGCCGCCCTCGTCGGCCCGCTCACGGTGGACGCCGTGGACGGCGTGATCACCGTTACGTGGACCCGAACCTCCTGACCCCGTCCCGCGGGCCCGCTCTGTGTGCGGCGGGCCCGCGGGACGGCCTTCCCTTCCCTCACCAGTAGAGGAGTCCCCTCATGTCCGGTACCAACGGCAGCGTGGCCGCCGCCTCCACGGACGCGGAGTACGCCGTCCTCTGTGACGAGACCGGAGACCAGTTCCTCCGCCGCTACACGAACACCGGGAGCGGCGCCCCGACCGTCACGGACACGGAACTGGACGGCGTCACCCCGTACGCGCCGACCGGCGAAGTGGTCCGGTGCGGCGCCCCGGCCGTGAACCCGGAGATCACGTCCACCGTCCAGAGGCAGACCGACGCCGGCGCAGTCACCATCGACGCCGGCGCCCGCTCCGTCACCGTCCTCGTGTACGCCGGGGAGCCCACCGTGGCCATCGGCGGCGGCCCGGCCGTGACGCTCCTTCCGGGGACGTCGCTCTCCTGGGGCGTGAACCGGGGCGGGAACCTCGGGGAGGCACTGGCGGACGCGTTCGTGTTCACCGCGGAGGCCGGTGAGGACCTGGTCGTCTCCAGCACGCGGGAGGCGTAGCCGTGGCAGCGGGGACGGACGGCTCCTACGCCCGGCCGCCCGGGCCCCGGGTGGAGGCCGCCCGGGGTGTCACGGACGGCTCCGGGAACGTCACCTTCACCTGGCCGCCGGGGGCGTTCGCCGCACCGCCCGTCGTCACCATCGGCCTCCAGGGCGCGGCCGGGTTCCGCGTGCACTCGATCACCGGGAACACCGCGGCGGCCACGACGGTGAACGTCCAGGCCTCCACCGGTGTGACGCTCCTCGGGATCGGGGTCCTGGCCGTGGGCGGGCCGGCGGCCGGGGTCACCGTCCACGCTCACGCGGTCGCCGCGCCCTGACCCCTGCCCGGGCGGGCGCGCAGAGCCGCCCGGGCGCGTGGGGGCCCGGCTAGACTCCTGGTAGCTGCTGGTTCTGGGCCGGGCTGACACCACGTTTGTTACGCCTGCTGGTTTAGGGCCGAGCCGTCCAACTTCCTTTGTTGGAGGCTCCACCGTGGCAGCTCCGCTCATCTCGAACGCGGCCACCGTCCGGGTCACCCGCGTTGACGGCTGCGGCCGTCCCGTCTGTGGTGACGACTCCTCATACGTCACCGACTGCTTCGCCTCCGTCGCCATGGCCGCGAACGTGGAGGACGGGGAAGACATCGTCTTTACCGCCGCCAACGGGAGGCAATGCGGATTCAAGCGCGGTTGCCCGACTCTGAACGGGTATGACCTGACCTTCACGTTCTTCCAGGCCTCCCCGGAGCTCATGGAGATCATGACGGGGTCCCCGGTCTACTTCGACTACGCTGGCAACCCGATCGGCTTCGACTCCTGCTCCATCCCCTGCAACACGGGCTTTGCCTTGGAGGTCTGGACGGACGTCCTGGGCGAGGACGTGTGTGAGGACGAGGCCGCGGAAGGCGCCTGGGTCTACTTCGTCTTGCCGTGGATCACGAACGGCATGATCGGGGACCTGGAGCTCGCCAACGAAGCCGTGAACCTGGAGCTCACCGGCGCCACCCGCGCGGGCGGGAAGTGGGGCACCGGCCCCTACGACGTCCAGCCGCAGGACGCCGCCGGCACCCCCGGCCCGATGCTCACCCCGCTCGGCTCCTCGTGCCACCGCCGCATGTTCATCACCTCCACCCCGCCGCCCGAGCCGTCGACCACCTACATCCCGGTGGCCGGCGAGTACTGCATGGCCTCCTGACCATGAGCGCGCTCGACATCGTGGTACCGGTGCGGGAGGGCGCCGCGAACGAACAGCTCCGCTACGCCCTGCGGAGCTGGTCAGCGAACCTCCCGCACCGGCGGGTGTGGCTGATCGGGGGACGTCCGGCATGGGCTACGGGGGTCGAGCACATCCCCACCCGGCAGGCCGGGACGAAGTACCAGAACACGACGTCCGCGGTGGCGGCGGCCTGCCTCCACCCGGACGTCTCCGACCCGTTCATCTACTGCAACGACGACTTCTTCGTCCTCCGCCGCCGCACGAGCCTGCCCGTGTTCCACCGTGGGCCCGTGGCGGAGGTGGAGGCGTACTACGCGACCAGGGGGAACGGCCGGTACCTCCGCGGGCTCCGGGAGACCCGGGATCTCCTGGTGGAGCTCGGCCACCCGGACCCGGTCTCCTACGAGCTCCACGTCCCCCTCCCAATCGCGAAGGGCGGGATGCTCGCCGCGCTGGAGGCCGGCCGCCACCTCGACGTCATCCACAAGCGGACCGCGTACGGCGTCCTGGCCGGGATCGGCGGGGAGCGGATGCGGGACGTCAAGGTCCTCAGTCGCGGTCCCGGCTACGACACCTCCAGCGGGTTCCTCTCGACCATGCCGGACTCCTTCGCCCACGGCATGGTGGGCCGCTACCTCCGTCAAGCGTTCTTCCAGCCGAGCCCGTACGAGAAGGGGCGCCGTCGGTGAGCCTCCAGGTAGGGCCGTGCGATCCCTGGCCCACGCGCCTGTGCTGTGACGTGGAGGACCGGGACCCGGAGGACGTGGAGCACTGGACACGGGTCGCCTCCACGATCCTCTGGTACCTCTCCGGGATGCGGTGGGGGCCGTGCCCGGTGACCGTGAGGCCGTGCTCCCGCTCGTGCTTGGACACGGCCGGCCCTATCTCCTTCCAGGCCGTCTCCGGGGCGTCCGTGGGCGGGTGGGTGCCGTACATCGACTCCTTCGGCGTGTGGCGTAACGCGTCGCTGTGCGGCTGTAAGAGCTCCTGCTCCTGCGGAGAGCTCTCCGAGCTCTACCTTCCCGGCCCCGTCTATGACGTCCTGGAGGTCAACGACGGCGGGACCATCCTCACGCCGGGGCTGGAGTACCGGGTGGACGCCCCGGGCAAGCTGGTCCGCCTCGGCGGCCAGCAGTGGCCGAAGTGCCAGGAGATGGCCGAGCCGGAAGGCGCGCCCGGCACCCTCACCGTCACCTACCGGTGGGGCCTACCCCTGGAGGCCGCCGCGATCGCCGCGGTGTCGGAGTTGGTGTGCCACCTCCTCAAGGGGTGTGGCCCGGGCGCCGGCGGATGCGGCTGCAAGGCGAACCCCCGCGTGACCCGGACGACGCGCCAGGGCGTGGAGATCGAGCGCCAGGACGTCACGCTGCTCTACGCGGAAGGCCTCACCGGCCTCTCCACCACGGACATGTGGCTCAAGGCCGTGAATCCCTACGGCCTGCGTTCCCCGGGCCGTGTCCATAGCCCGGACTTCAAGCGCCCGCGCGTCACCACCTGGCCCCCGTAGGAGACCCGCATGCCCTTGAAGCCGTTCAGTGTCCATGACCTGGCGGAGGCCGTCCTCGGCTGCGTGTGTGCGGCCCTGGACGCGGTGGCCGAGGAGGTCCCCGGGCAGCCCGGGTGCCCGTGCCGGGCGTGTGTCGTCCCCGGCGTGGTGGCGTGGGACGGGTGCGGCCCCGACGACTGCACCGACGGCGGGGAACCCGGGCAGCTCACCGTGTCCGTGGCACGGATCTACCCCGCCAGTCATGCCTTCCCGGCGGAGGACCGGAGCGTCCAGGGTGTCCGCGGCTGCACCCCGCCCCCGCTCACTGCCGTGGAGCTCATCGTCACCCTCCTGCGGTGCGCGCCGATCCCGGACGAGGAGGGGTGTCCGCCCACGTGTGAGGAGCAGGCGGAGGCCGCGCGGGTCCTTCACGTGGACGCCTCCACCGTCTACTCCGCGCTCTGGTGCTGCCTTCCCGGTATCGGCCCCAACCCGCGCAAGCCACGCCGGTTCATGATCGGCGCGCAACGGATGATCGGGCCGGAAGGCGGTTGCGTGGGCGTGGAGCAACGCGTCACCGTGGCCCTGCCCGGCTGCGGGCCCTGCCCCGGGGAGGACGGCACGTCATGAGCGTTCAAGTGCGGGTGAACCCTGGTGCCCTGGCCCGGCTCCTCCGGCTCCGCAACGGGCCCGTGGAGCGGCGCCTCCGTGAGAAGACACGGAAGGTCGCCGGCATCGCAGCCCGGGAGGCTCCGGGCTCGATGGGGGATTACGTGGACTGGGACGTGGTGGAGAGCCGGCGCGGCCTCCAAGGCGTCATCACGTGCGACCACCCGGCCGTCCGCTTTGTCCTGGACGGCACGCCCCCGCACCTCATCCGGCCGCGTCGCCGGACGTACCTCCGGTTCCAGGTCGGCGGCCGGGTCGTCTACACGAAACTCGTCCGCCACCCGGGCACGGATGCAAACAACTTCCTCGAACGCGCCCTACGCGCCGGCCGGTAGTTGACCCCCGCCCGGGCCTCGTGCCAGCCTGCCGGGAGCTGATCAGTGCAGCGGCGGAGGCCGCTCCCCTTTACCCCGGCCTGGCCGGGGGCCCCTCATGCCGGGAGGGCGGGGAGCGGCCTCCGTGTCGTCTCACGCCCCGCCCGGGCCCGGCTACCCTCTGCCCCTGGACGCGTTCACTGCTGGTTGTGGGCCGGGTGACGGCGCGTCGGAGGCATGAGGGGCGAGCCCGTGAGGAAGTCATTCGCGCTCAACACCGAGCCGCACGTCGCGGAGATCGGGGCGGAGCTGGAGCTCCAGTTCCAGGCGGAAGTCATGGGGGACGAGTACCTGGACGCGTACGCGGAGTTCCGCGAGGCGCAGCAGTCGGAGAGCGGCGTGGACGTCGATGAGCTCCAGTCGGGGGACGTGGAACAGCTCCGGAAGGTCACCGGCGGCCTCCGTATCTTCCTCGCCCGCCTGGCCGTCCCGGAGTCGGCGGTGCTCCTGACCCGCGTGGACGTCGTCAAGGGCGGCGAGGTGCTGGAGTCCTTCCAGTCGTGGGGTGAGGCCGCGGCGTACGCCGACGGCATCGACGGTGCCAAACCGCAGTGGGGCCTTCGCCTCCCGGAGCGCGTCCTCCTCCAACTCCTGGAGTGGACCGTGGAGCTCTACGCCGGAGGCAAGCGCCCTCCTACGTCGCCTGGCGCCTCTGCAAGGCCCTCACCGAAGGCTGGGAAGCGTTCGACGGGAACCTCGCGCTCAAAGGGGTCGACCCGCACGGCTGGACGCTGAGACGGCTCCTCAACGCGGCGGAGGCGTACATCTACTCCCACGCGGAGGACGAGGCCGCCCTCGAACGGGTCCGGCTGGAGCTGTGGGCCGAGCCCGGCGCGAAGGCCGGCGGCCGACGGATCGGCGCCACCAGACCAGCGCGGCCCGCGCCCGCGGAGGCCGCCGAGGACCAGGACCAGGAGGCGGCGGCGCCGCCCACCGCCGGGGCCGGGCCGCCCCCCGAACCGCCGCGCGCTACGCCGCCGGAGGGCGGGGGCGGGATGAGACGGTCCGCGGCGATGGCGCTCATGGCGCAGGTAGCGGCCGAGGACGCCCGGTTCTCCGGGCCGCGTGGCTGACGTGACCAGCGGCTAACCTGGGGACGTCCGGCCCCCCTTGTGCGCGGCCGGCGCGCCGCTGGTTTTGGGCCGGGCAACCACACACGACACGTGAGGTTGCCCGGTGGCCGGCGATGAGATCGACTACGGCAGCGCCCGCATCACGATCGACCTGGACGACACGGACGCGGAGCGTCAGGCGTCCAGCATCGGCGCCGACATCGAACGGGCGTTGACCAGGGCCACCCGGAACATCGGCCGGACCGTCTCCCGCAACCTCCAGCGGAGCCTTCGCCGTCTCTCCATCGGCGCGCGCGTGGAGCCGGACCTCAGCCGGTTCGAGCGGACTCTACGCCGCAGCATCCGCGGGATGGCGCCCGTGGCCGTCCCGGTCACCGCGGACCTCCGGCAGTTCCAGCGCGGCATCCGACGGGGCGGCGGTGACGCCGTCTCCGTCCCCGTCTCCCCGGACCTACGCCGCTTCGCCCGGGACCTCCGCCGAGGCCTGCGCGGCATTCAGGCGGAGGTCCAGGTCCGGGCCGACGCACGGGCCCTGATCCGGGATATCGAGCGGGAGCTGCGCCGGGTCTCCCCGCCGGCCATCAGGATCCCGGCGGAGGTGGACCTCTCCCGACTCCGGTCCGAGCTCGCCAGCCTGGACGTCCCCCGGATTCACGTACAGGTGTCCCTGGACGTCGCGCGGGTGGAGGCGGAGCTCCGGGATCTGGCCTCCCGCACGATCACCATTCCCGTCACGCTCGGGGAGCCCGGCGGCGGTGATCCCGGGGGCGGGCTCCTGGACGCTCTGCGCGGCTCGTTGAGCGGGGCCGGGGGGATCGGTCTCGGCGCGGGCGCCGCCGCGTTGGGCGGTATCCGTGCCGGGCTCCTGGCCGCCGGGCCGTGGGGCGCGATCGCTGCCGGCGTCGCCGCGTACGCCGCGGCGATCGGCAAGGTGCTCATGACCGGCATTGAGGGGGTCATCGAGCACCAGCAGATCGCCGGGGCCCTCCGCGCCGCGCTCGGCCTCGGCGAGGCCGCCGCGAACCAGGTCGGCCGGGTCGTCGGGCAGCTCTACGCCCGCGGCGTGGTGGAGTCCGTGGAGGAGGGCACCGCCGCGGTGCAGGCGGCCCTCCGTAACGGCCTGGCCGCCCCGGACGACCTCCCGGGGCTGGAGTCGATCTCCACGAAGGTGTCCGACCTCGGGCGCCTCATGGAGGAGGACATCGGCAAGGTGGCCCGCGCCATCGGGACGATGGTGAAGACGGGCCTGGTCGACAACGCCACGGAGGGCCTGGACCTCCTGACGCGGTCCGTCCAGCAGGGCGGGAACGTCGCGGAGGACCTGCTCGACACCTTCACGGAGTACCCCACTCAGTTCCGGCAGTTGGGGCTTTCCGCGGAGGAGGCGTTCGGCCTCATCCAGCAGGGCCTACGCGGTGGCGCCCGGGACTCGGACGTGATCGCGGACGCGCTCAAAGAGTTCTCGATCGAGGCCGCGCAGGGCGGTAAGCGGGTGGTCGACGCCTTCAAGGCGATGCACCTGGACGCCGAGCGGCTGACGGACCAGTTCGCGAAGGGCGGCCCGGAGGCCCGGTCCGCGCTGGCCGAGATCTTCGACGAGCTCCAGAAGATCGAGGACCCGCTAGAGCGGAACCAGGCCGCCGTCGGGTTGTTCGGTACCAAAGCGGAGGACCTGGCGGGGGCCCTCGCCAGCCTGGACCTGACGAACGCGGCGAAGGAGCTGGACGGCTTCGGCGGCGCCGCCGGCCGGGCTGGTGACGCCCTCCGGGACGACCTGGGGACGAAGCTCCAGACGATCGGCCGGGAGATCAAACAGGCCTTTCAGGGCCTCTTTACCGGGGACTTTTCCCAGTTCGCGGACGTCGGCCGGGCTATCGAGGACGCCCTACCGGACCTCAAGGCCACCGGCGCGCACATCGCCGAGTCCATCCAGCAGGGCATTACGGAGTACGGCCCGAAGGTGTTCGCGGCCCTCTTCGATCTCGCCTTCGAGATCGGGGAGCGGGTGGACATCTGGGGCCCGCTCCTCCTCAAGATCATCGCTGGTGCGTCGGCGCTCCCGGCCGTCATCGGATCCCTGATCCTCACCGCTATCGCCGGCGGGCTCGCCGGGATCGGCTCCAAGCTCCTCCCGTACCTGGAGACGGCTTGGGACGCCGTGGCCTCGTTCATCACGGAGACCGTCCCCCAGGTTGGCGCGGACCTGGCGTCCGGCCTGGCCGACGTCTTCACCGGCGCGTTTGCCTCCGCGCGGGACGCCGTCTCCTCCGGGATCGACACCGTGGTCGGGTTCTTCACCGGCCTGCCCGGCCGGATCGCGTCCGCCGCCTCCTCCCTGGGCGGACAGATCGGCGGATTCTTCACGAGCGCTTTCGAGACCGGGAAGCAGGCGGTGAGCGACGGGACCACCGCGGTGGTCGACTTCTTCGTCCAGCTCCCCGGCCGCATCCTCGCGGGCCTGGCCGCGCTCCCCGGGCTCCTCCTGGACGCCTTCACCTCCGCCGTGGCGTACGTGGCCATCGGGCTCCTCACCGCGGTCGCAGGGATCGTCTTCGTCTTTACCGAGCTGCCAGGCCGGATCTGGAACGCCCTACTGGGTTTGGGAGCGCTGCTCCTGGCGGCCTTCCAGGCCGGTTGGTCGGCGGTGACGGCGTGGCTCGGCCAGGCGCTCACCTCCACCATCGCGTTCTTCGCCGCGCTCCCCGGGCGGGTGGGTGGCGCCCTGGCGTCCTTCGGCTCGTTCCTCCTCGGCGCCCTGGTGTCCGGGTTCAACTCCGCCCGGTCCCGGATCTCCGGGTGGATCTCGGAGGCCGTCGGGTTCTTCGCCGCGCTCCCCGGCCGGGTGGGTGGCGCCCTGTCGTCCTTCGGCTCGTTCCTGCTGCGGAACATCGTTGCCGGGTTCAACTCCGCCCGGTCCCGGATCTCCGGGTGGATCTCGGAGGCGGTCGGGTTCTTCCGGGCCCTCCCCGGCAAGATCGGCTCCGCACTCTCCGCGCTCCCCGGCCGTCTGGCGTCGGCGTTCTCCAGTGCGGCCAGCCGCGCCCGGTCCGCCGTCTCCAGCCTGATCAGCGGCATCGTGGGCCTCTTCCGCGGCCTACCCGGCAAGATCGTCTCGGCCGTCGGCAACATCGGCGGCCAGATCATGAGCAAGATCAAATCCGGGCTCCCGTCCGCCGTGAAGAAATACCTCCCCTTCGCCAACGGCGGCGTGGTCCTCGGCCCGACCCACGCCCTGATCGGCGAGGCCGGCCCGGAGGTCGTCATTCCCCTGACACGGCCGAAGCGGGCGCGGCAGCTCGCGCAGGAGTCCGGGCTCCTGGACATCCTCGGCGGAGCCCGGCCACCGCGGCCCGGAGGCGGGGAGACGGCGGGCCGGACCGTGAACCAGTACGTGACCATCAACGAGGTTGGGGACGCGCGCACGACCGCGCACCGCGTCACGTCCCGCCTCGCCGTGGCGGGAGGCCTGCTCTAGTGCTCGACTGGTACCTATCCCTGGGAGGCGTGGAGGTAGCCAACCACGCCCGCCTGGCGGCCTATCTGGAGACGGTGGGCTCCCCGCTGGACTCCGTGGAGGCCTGCCGGTGCGAGACGTTCACCGCGGAGATGGTGGGGGACCTCCCGTACACGACGCCGGCCGCGGATGCCGCGCCCTGGTACGACCCCTCCGTCCCCGAGTCCGCCGACTTCGCCGGGCTCCTGGTCCTGGATGTGGACGGCCTGGACGCGCACCCGGTGAAGCGGACCGTGACGACCGCGGTAACCGGCGGCGGTGCCCTCGGCCCGGCGCGGGTCCTCCCGCGCACCATCACGGTCACCGCGGTCCTCCTCGGCGCCTCCTGCTGCGCCACGGCGTACGGCCTCCACTGGCTCGGGGAGGTCCTGACCGGATGCACCACCGGCGAGTGCGAAGGCGACTGCCTGACCCTCTTCAACTGCTGCCCCTCGGAGGACCTGACGCCGGAGGAGTTCGCGGAACGGCACCGGCGGAGCATGCGGCGCGTGGGCCTGGTCGACGGGCCCACGGTCACCGCCCGGCACGGCAACGGGTGCGGGCGCGGTGCGTGCTCCGCGGGCGGGGAGATCCTGACCGTGGAGTTCATCCTCTCGGCCAACACCCCCTGGCTCTACACGGACACGGTCCCCGTGCTCGAGGTGGCTCCTCCGCTGGACCCGTCCACGGAGTGCGTCACCTGGTGCCTCCACGGCGGCGGGGACCAGGAGGGGTGTGACGGGGAGTGCCGTCTCTCCCCGTGCCCGGACCCCACGGCGGCGTGCGGTGACCCGCTCTGCCGCCCGCCGGCGCCGCCCGTGCCGAACATGCCGGACACGTGCTACTGCATGCCGCTCGCCGCGGAGCGCGAGTGCTACGACGTGGACCTCACCGACCGCCCGGGCTGGTCCGTGGACGTCCCCATGATCACCGTGCGGGCCGAGGACAAGGAGATCCGGAACCTCACCCTGACGTTCTACGAGCGGACGCCCGGGGATGAGGACCTGACGTGTGAGGAGATGGCCGAGCTCCAGCGCTGCAACCCCCACTCCGTCTACCACGTGCGCTACCTCCCGGCCGGCGGTGCGCTCACCCTCGACGGGCAGATCGGCCGGGCCACCGTGGAGTGCGGCGGCGTGTGTGAGTCCAGTTCGGACGTGTACGGCCGGGACGGCCTCCCGGTCTCCTTCAAGCCGTTGTCCTGCGCGACGTACTGCCTGTGCGTGGAGACGGACGTGGCCAACCCGCCGTCACCGAACGCCGTGATCAGCGTGGGCGTGTCCGGACGGGGGTACTGACGATGGCTCAAGCGGGCTGCGGCACGCACCAGGCGCGCATCGTGGACCGGAGCGGCGCCACCATCGCGGAGGCCGACGTCCTCACGGAGGTGGAGTGGACGAGGGAGCTGGACGAGTTCTCCAGCGCCCGCGTGCTCATCCGTCCCTCCGGTGACTGCTGCAACCGCCTGGAGCGCGTGGAGCCCTGGCGCCACGAGCTCCACGTGTTCCGGGACGGACAGCCTGTGTGGAACGGGCCCGTCATCCAACCCGAGTGGCGCGCCGGACAGATCGAGATCTTCGCCGCGGACATCCTGGCGTGGCTGGACCGCCGTGTCCCGCACCGGTCCCAGACCTTCGGGGACTCCGACCTCACGGACATCGCCACGTGGTTGATTGAGGACGGGTTCGAGCCGGACGACCCCGGCCATGAGCTCTACGTCGTGGCCCCGTCCCGGGTGACCGGCGGCCGGGCCTACACGGTGAACGTGGGGCAGACCGGGGACCACCTCCGGGACCTGGCGGAGACCGGCCTCGACTACACCGCGGTGGGCCGCACGGTCATCCTCCTGCCCGAGGACTACACGGGGAGCGTCGGCCGGCTGACGGACGCGGACTTCCCGGAGGAGCTGGTGGTGGGCCAGGACGGCTCCAACCTCATCACCCGGTGGGTCGTGGCGGGGGATGAGGACTCCGGCGTGATGGGGGAGGCCGGGGGCGTGGACCCGTATTACGGGCTCCTGGAGCGGTACGAGGAGCAGACGTCTATCAAGACGGCCGGCTCCGCCATCGCGGCCGCCCGGGCGAAGCTCCGCGCGTCGCTACCGGCGCCGGTGTTCGTGGACACGCAGCAAGTGACGATTTCGCCGGACGCCGCGGTGGACGTGGCGAAGCTGGTGCCGGGCTGGTGCCTGGACGTCACCACGGAGGCCACGTGCCGGGTGGTCACGCAGCGGATGAAGATCGTGGGGCTCAAGGTCTCCGAGGACGGCGGTACGGACAGCAGCCCCGGGCAGGAGAGCGTGCAAGTGCAGTTGGCGGCGACCGGGGCGGAGGCATAGGTGGCGAGGCGTGGAGGACCGACCAGGCTCCTGACCGGCAATCCCCTCGGGGGGATGCTCCGGGACCTGGACCGGCGGTCGAGGAGCACCACCAGGAGGAGCGGGACCTCCCGCCCCGCCGACACGGAGCGGGAGCCGCGGGAAGGCCGTGTGACGCCCCTCCCGCCGCATCCCGGGCCGCCGGTGGCCGCCCGGCCCCGGACGGCCGTCGCGATCGCCGTGACGGGTGAGGACGGCCGCGCTCGCTGGACCTACCCCGTGCCGTTCACCCGGCCGCCGGTGCTCACCGCGCTCCCCGTCGACCCCGCCCCCGAGGACGAGCAGCGGACGGCCACCGTGGCCCTGGAGGAAGTCACGCCGACCCATGCGGTGGTGCGGGTGTGGAGGACCAGGGCGCGCCGGGGGAGCGGGGTGTCCTCCCCGGCAGGGGACGGCGTCACGGTTCACCTCGCGGCGTACGAGGCGGACGCGTAGCGCGGTTACCCTCTGGTCACGCCGCTGGTTGTGGGCCGGGCGCCCGTCCTCTCCCTTGAAGGGGCCAGACCGTGGCGTCCGTATGCGTGTGTGACGACTACTTCACCGTGACCGACACCGGGGAGCTCTGCCTCATCCCCGGCCGCCAGGGCCTCCGCCAGGTCCTGAAGTTCAGCGAGCCCGGCACCTTCCAGTTCCGGAAGGCTGACTATCCCTGGCTCGCGCGGGTGCTGGTCCGCGTCCAGGCGGCGGGCGGTGGCGCGGCGGGAGCGTCGGCGGGGAATGACCTCCTGGCGTGCCAGCCCGGAGGGGCGGGCGGCGGCTACTCGGAATCCCTCCTCGCCGTGTCCGCGCTCGGCCCTGTGGAGACCGTGATCGTGGGCGAGGGCGGAGAAGCCGGCGGCTCCACCACGGACGGCGGCAACGGCGGAGGCTCTAGCTTCGGGGGCCTGGTGACCGCGAACGGCGGCGGAGGAGGCTCGGCCGTCATGACGGCCGGGAGCACACCGATCTGCTACTCCGGCACGGCCGGCCCGCTCGCTGGATCGGGACAGACGGCCATGGGCGGTGGAGCGGGCGGCGGCGCAATCCGGATCAGCGGCACTCAAGGCCTGGCCGGTTCCGGCGGCGAGTCGCACATGGGACACGGCGGGTTCCAGCGGGCCTCCACCGGCGGTGGTGGCGCTCCCCGTGGGTACGGCGGCGGCGCGGCCGGCGGCATGGCGCGCGGCGGAACCGTGGACGGCACGAAGGGCCAGGACGGAGCCGTGTGGGTGGAGCTCTACGGCTGACCGCAGCCCGGCCGCCGGCGGGCCGTCCGTCGCTAGACTCGACGGGACGCCGCTGGTTGTGGGCCGGGCCGAGGACTTACCCCGTGAGGACGGTGTCCCTTGGCTCGTTGCGGATGCGGCGGTGGCGTGTGCAACTGCTCGCTGATCGCAGGTGAGAACGTCACGATCAGCGGCACGGGATCAGTGGCGAACCCCTTCAAGGTCTCCGCGGAGGTTCCGTGCGAGACGGTCCGGACGTGCTTTAGCGCCGGCCCCGGGATCGACCTGGACCAGACGTCCGGGATCATCGCCGCGGACCTCTCCGGGGAGGCCGGGAACAATCTGGTGATCGGGCCGGACGGCGGGCTCCTGGTGCCCACGGCGGCCGGGCAGATCCTCACCGGGTGCGGCCTGACCGGTGACGGATCGGGGAGCTCTCCGGTTGAGGCGGCCACCGGGACGTGGCCGTACGAGTGCCCGGTGGACGAGGCCGGCACGGTAATCGCGTGCGATTCGGCCGGCGTCCTGCGCGGGGAGCCGCGCGCGGTGGCTACGTTCACCACGTACTCCGAGGAGCGGACGTTCCCGGACATTGAGATCCCGCCGGGCTCCGTCCAGACGGTGGACAACTACGCTGTAACCGCCACGAACCCCTCCTCCTGCCGCCCGGCGATGATCCTGGCGGAGCAGGAGGTGGACGTGTGGATGGTCCTCCCGGCCGGCGCTGGCGGGGCGACTGGCTTCGACGGTGACGAGTGCTTCTACATGCGGAACACCGGCACCAGCACCCTGACGAGCGTGCACGCGCAGGCAACGAAGTTCCTCTCCCGCGGCATGCTCGCGCCCGGGGCGTCCACGTCCGTCGGGTTCGGGGCGTCGGTCGGCAAGGGCTCCGGTGGCGCCTACTACTGGCGCATCAACTACATCCTCCGCGTGTTCCTCCTGGCTCTGTGAGGTCTGCTCATGACGACTCCTGACTTCCCCTGGCCCTGGCCGTGGCCGGACTGGGAGCCCAACCCGACGCCGGTGAAGGCCTACGTCCAGTACGAGGACGGCTCACTGGGCTCGATCACCGTCACGGGCGGGAAGGTCCCCGACCTCGCGCGGCCGGGCCGCCTCATCCCCCGGGACGAGTACAACCGGCTCACCACGGCCATGACCGCCGCGCACACGGCGCGCCTGGACGCCATGGCCGCCGAGGACGCGGAGCGGCAGGTCCGGGAGTTCCGGGACCTCACGGCGGCCGGTATCCGGGAGGAGACGGCCCGCCGTCTCTCCGGCTACGAGGGCCCCGCGGACGCCTCGGCCATGAGCGCGCCCTAGCTAGACTCCTGGTAGCCGACTGGTTATGGGCCGGGCGCAGCGCTGCTGCTGGTTGTGGGCCGGGCGTCCCTCCGAAGTCTCCGGAGTACACCCATGGCTCAGTTCGGCTGCGGCGGCTCCCGCTGCACCTGCCAGGTCACCGCCGGCCCGGGCGTCACCGTCACCGGCAACGGTTCCGCCGGCGCCCCCTACGTCATCGAATCCGAAGCGGGCACGGTCACGTGTGACCAGGTCCGCCCCTGCATCTCCGCCGGAGACGGCGCCTCCTACGACCCGGCCACGGGGGTGGTCGCCGCACGACCGTCGACCGACGCCGGGAACAGCCTCGGCTTCGGGACGGACGGCGGCCTCCTGGTCCCGCCCGCCGGCGCGCCCGCCCTGGAGGCCGGGGACACGGACACCGTGGACACCACGGTCACGGGCGCCGGGGTGCCCGGGGACCCGTTCGTGGTCTCGGCGGACGTGAAGCTGGACCCGACGCCGCCGCAGGGCGGTACCAACCTGATCGGCTCCGGGGCGGAAGGCCTCTTCCTGGAGTGCGCCGACGTCCGCGGTTGCTTCACCGCCGGGGACGGCATCGCCTACGACCCGGACACGGGCGAGATCGCCGCCCGGGTCTCCGAGGACGCCGGGAACCAAACGGTGATCGGAACGGACGGCGGGATCTACACCCCGGCCTCCGGCGGCTCCTCCACGTCCCTGGCCGCCGGGGACTCGGACACGGTGGACACCACCGTGGCAGGGAGCGGCACGGAGGCGGACCCCTTCGTGGTCTCCTCCACGGTCATCCTGGACCCCACCCCGCCGCAGGGCGGTACCAACCTGATCGGCTCCGGGACGGAAGGCCTCTTCCTGGAGTGCGCCGACGTCCGGGGATGCTTCACCGCCGGGGACGGCATCGCCTACGACGAGACCACGGGCGAGATCGCCGCGCGGCCGTCGACCGACGCCGGGAACGGCGTCTCCTTCGGCACGGACGGCGGCCTCTACGCGCCTGCCGCCTCCACGGCTCTGCAGGCCGGGGACACGAACACCGTGGACACCACGATCACGGGCACGGGGGAGGCCGGGGACCCGTACGTGGTGGCGGCGGACGTCATCGTGGCGCCGGAGCCGAACGGCCTGGAGGCCACGGATGACGGGCTCCTGGTGGCGCCCTCGGCCGACGCCGGGAACCAGCTCACCATGGGCACGGACGGCCGGCTCTTCGTCCCGCCGGACGAGCCGCTGGAGATCGGGTGCGGTCTCCAGGGCGACGGCACCGCGGCTGCGCCCCTGGCCGCCTTCCCCATCGCCGGGGAGCAGCCCTGGACGGATGACTGGGACTGCGACGCGGCGGCGAACAGCACGCTGAAGTGTGACCCGGGCACGGGAGCCCTGTGGACCCCGCCGGAGCACACCAGCGCGGCCGTCACCCTCCAGCAGAACCACCCGGTGACCGGGCTCGCCTTCACGGACACCGGCGGCGCCGTCGTCGTCTCCGAGGACGCCTGGTCCGCTGGCCAGTACACCGCGGACACCCTCACGACCTGCCGCGGCGTCTCCTACTCGGTCCGGTTCACCGGCCACCTCGAGGTGTCATGGACGGCCAACGCCCGGTTCGACGTCGGATACGCAATCCAGATCGACGGCGGCGGCCTGGCCGTGCGGCTCATGCACAGCATCCTCGCGGACGGGCCCGCCGGCCGGGAGCGCTGGACGTTCAACCTCTCGGAGGCCGCCGTCCTGCCCCCGCACACCGGCAAGAACGTGCGGGTATACCCGGCCATCCGCGTGACCGCGGGCACCGCCACGATCCAACAGTGGATCACCGACACCGACCTCATCGTGATCACCCGGTAAGGAGCCCTACCCGTGCGCTACTTCCTCAACGACGCCGGCGGATGGATGTCCGTGAGCGGTGACGCCGACCTCTTCAACGTCGTGCCGGACGGGTACCGGGAGGTGACGGAAGCCGAGTTCAACGAGGCGGCCGGCGTCATCACCCTGGAGCCGCCGCAGCCGAAGGACCCCGAGCCGGCCGAGTAACGGCCCGCTGCTGTGGGCCGGGGAGCACCCCCGGCCCACAGCTACACTCCCCGTAGCCGCTGGTTCTGGGCCGGGCCAAGGAACGTCCCCACACGGGAGACCTCTTGGCACCCGAAAGCCACCAGGCGGCGCCCGCCGTACGCGTCTCGTACGGCGTCTCCTCTCGGCCTCGCCGCCACCAGCTCCGCGCACGCCGCATTGCGCTGCCCGCATCCGGCCGGCCCGCCTGGAGGTGGTCACGGTGAAGTTCGTTGAGCGTGAGGACTGGGGCGCGCCGGCGTCGTCCCCGGCGGCCTACCTCGGGTCCGCCCGGGGCGTGAAGTTCCACTACCTGGGGACGGAGTACACCTCCCGGTCGCACTCCCTCTGTGACGACTACGTGAGGTCCATCCGCGCCTCCCACCTGGCGAACGTCCAGGAGAACTATGTGGACATCGCGTACACGGCCCTGGTGTGTGAGCACGGGTCCGTGTTCGAGGGGCGCGGCTCCCACAAGCGGCCGGGCGCGAACGGGAACGCGGACCTCAACTCCCGGGACTACGCCGTGTGCGCGCTCCTCGGCTCCAAGGGGCTGACGACCCCGCCGGATGCGATGCTCCACGGCCTTCGGGACGCCCTGGAGTGGCTGCGCCGGGACGGGAACGCCGGTACGTGGATCGGCGGCCACCGGGACGGCTACGCCACTGAGTGCCCCGGGGACAAGCTGTACGCGTGGGTCCAGCGGGGCGCGCCCCGGCCGGGCTCGGCGCCGGCCCCGGCGGATGACGTCTACGTGGTGAAGGCGGGGGACTACCTCTCCGTCATCGCCCGGCGCCTGGACGTCCCTTGGAAGGAACTCGCGAAGGTCAACGGGCTCCGCGCCCCGTACACGATCTATCCGGGCCAGGAGCTCACCATCCCCGACGGGGCCGCCCGACCGGTGCCGCCGTTCCCCGGTACGGGGGCGTTCGTGATCGGCCGCTCCCACTCGGCCGTGGTCACGCTGGACGAGGGCCTGATCCGGGGCGGCTGGACGCGCCACCACGACGGCAACGGCTACCAGAAGGGGCCGGTGTTCACGGAGTACACCAGGCGGAACGTGGCGGACTTCCAGCGGTCCCGCGCCGAGCTCCGCGGGGACCCGGACGGCTACCCCGGCCCGCTTACCTGGCGCCTCCTCCTCTCCTAGACGGGACTTCCGCATGGCACAGCACGCACGCCGCCCGGTGGAGGCGAAGGTCAAGGCCGGGACGGCGCTCACCTACCTCGCCGGTGTCGCCGGGCTCTCCGTCGTCAACGCCGTCCAGGGTGACCCGCTCCTCATCGGCGGCCTCCCGGACTGGCTGGAGCCGTTCGTCCTCTCCCTCCTCCCGGCGGCAGGGTCGGCCATCGGCGGGTGGATAGCTCCGCACACCCCGGCACCGGACGCCGACGCGCAGGGCGGGTGACCCGTGGCGGCTGAAACGGGAATCCCAGCTCTGGACACGGTCCTGGTGTGGGGCGGGGCGGTCTCCCTCGGCGCCGGCCTCCTCACCCTGGGGTGGCGGCTCGTCCGTGGCCTGGTCCGACTCGGCCGGCGGGTGGAGCACGTGATGGACGACTGGCAGGGGGAGGAGGCACGGCCCGGGGTGGCCGCGCGGCCGGGCGTCATGGAGCGCATGGCCGGGCTGGAGGGCCGTATGGGAGGGGTGGAGGAAGACCTCCGGCGTATCCGGCACGAGCTCTACCCCAACTCCGGGGAAAGCCTCCGGGACGCGGTGGACCTGGCGAACCATCGTCTGGCCCTCTTGTGCCCGGAGGAGCCCACCGGCCGTCCGGGGACGGGTGTCCCCGAGGGGGACAGGCGGGGAGACAACCGTCCCGAGCCAGGAGACGCGGACGGGTGGGCACCCGACGTGACCAGCGGGGACACCTCCGGGGACAACCCCGGGGACGCCGGGGGACAGTGACGGAACGTCCGTCCCCCGCCTGACTGAGCGCCCGCTCCCAACCGTCCCGGGGAGCGGGCGCTCTGCCGTACCATCCCGGGCCATGACGAAGAGCTCGGGCGAACGCACGACGACCACGGACGCGGACACGGAGGACCTGGAGGCCATCATCAGGAGCGCCGCGCCGACGCTCCTGGACGAGGCGTTCCGGGCCATGCTCGCCGAGCGAGAGCGGGCGCGTACGGCGCCGCCGGAGCCGGAGCCGGTCCTGCCCCGGCCGGACCCCGGCCCGGGCATCTTCGGGTACGGCGGGGAGGTCCGCTGGCACTGCCGGCACTGGTGCGGCTGGTACCACGCGGAGCGGCCCGACCTCGACGTGATCGGCCCCGTGGTGATCCCGGCGGACGGCGGCCCGGACGACGTCTCCGCGGCGATCACCCGGCAGGCGAAGGGACGTCATCAGGCCCGCCACGACCGGGTCTTGGCGGCCGTCACGGAGCACTACGAGCAGGAGCACCAGGAGGCGGAGTCCGCTTCGCACTCCGGCCGGTGAACTAGGGTCGTCGGCGTCCAAGCTGGTGCTGCCAGATCGGATCCCAGGAAGAGCGCTCCGCCGGATGATGCCCCGGCGGGGCGCTCGTCTTCTACGCGGCGGTAGCAGGCCGGTCGCAGCCGGGGCAGCCCGGGCAGCCGTCGACCCACCGGGTGAGGAGGTGGAGCCACTGCGTGCTCCGGGCGTCGCTGGCTGGCTGTTCCATGAGGATTCGGATTCGCTCGTTGACCTCTTCCCGGGCAGGGCAGTAGAGGCCGTCTGGCCTGGTGGGGGAGGGCATACACCTACGGTAAGGCCGACCGCCGACAGCCGGATACGTCAACGCCCCGTGTGCTCGGGGGAGTCACGGGGCGTCAACGCGAGTACCGTTTTGAGTGTCTAGGTCAAAACGGAGGCTCCAGTATGGCGCACAACTCAACCCCGTTGGGAGACACCGTCCGTGCGTACCGTCGGACAGCGGGATGGACTCAGGAACGGCTCGCGGAGGAGGCCGGTCTCTCCCTGGGCACCGTAAGGAACATCGAGCAGCGCGGACACGCGAGGTTGGACACTTTGAGTCAGGTCGCACAGGCATTTGACGTGCCGACCTCCGCCCTCTTCGCGCCGGGTGTCCCGCACCCGGTGGGCGAGGACGACAGCGCGAACCGGCAACTCCTGGCGTCCCTCCGGCAGGCGCTGATGCCGCCGGTAGGGATCGAGGGAGAGAACCTGGCGGACCCCGGCGAGGCGGCGGACATCCCGGCCATCCGGCGGTCGATCGAGGACGCCCTGTCTCTATACAACTCGGACCGGTACGAGTCGGTGGCCCTCATGCTCCCCGGGCTCCTGCGCCAGGCCGACGCCGCGGTGCTGGTTGCCGAGGAAGAGGAGCGGCAGCGGGAGGCCACCCTTGTGCGGGCCCACGCGCTCCTCCTGGCCGGGAAGTACCTGACGCAGGTACGGCAGTACGACATGGCTTACCAGGCGCTCGTGGAGGGCATCAGACTGGGCCGGGAGCTGGACAGCACGCTGACCGCGGCGACCGGTGTCACGGGACTGTGCTGGCTACTCCTCCGCCAGGACCGGTTCGACGAGGCGGAGCGGCTGGCGGCCACCACGGCCGAGGCCATCGAGCCCAAGCTGTCCACCGCGTCCCTGGGGGAACTGGCGGCGTGGGGGGAGCTCTGCCTCCGTGTCGCCGCCGCAGCCATCCGGAACAACCGGGACGATGAGGCCGAGCAGGCGCGGCGGATGGCGGCCACTGCAGCGTCCGCTATGGGACACGAACATCGGGACTACCGGACCCACTGGGGCCGCTTCGGCCCGGCCACTGTGGAGGTCAAGTCCGTGGAGGACCTTTCCCTGGCCGGTGACGCACACGGTGTCCTCAGCCGTAAGGACAAGGGCCTCCTGTCGAAGGAGAGTCTGGAGGCTGTAGGCCGGCCTGCCGCGATCAACTGGTACCGCCACCGGCTGGACATCGCGAAGGCTCACGTAAAGGTTGGGTCGACGCAGGACGCCATGGAAGAGCTCGGACGCATCCGGAAGAGGGCGCCCTCCTGGATCCGGCACCAGCCCATGGCGCGGTACGTCATGGAAGACATCCTCAAGACCCGGAAGCGGACTCTTACGCGGGACATGCGGCAGATGGCCGGGTTCCTCAACGTCCGTGCCTGACGGATCACCAGAAATACCAAGCTGGTTGGTAGTTAGCCAGTCACCCACGGCTAACTACCAACCGCGCTGTGTGGTCCACGCCACACCCCGGCCGTACGGTCCATGTACCAACCACTGGACCTACGCCAGGGACACAGTCATGCGTAGAACAACCGCCGACCGGCAACGGCGCCGCGCGCTGGTGGACATCTCGGTAACGGCCACCACGCCCGTGACGGAGCCCGGACCGGTCCTCCCTTTCCCCATCAACCCCCCGCTCCTCCCGCCGCGCGCCGAGCGCCCGCGCCGGAGCCTGGAGGCGGCCGAATGAGCGGGGACGAGTTCGAGTGCATGGCCGTGGAGGGGACGGCCGTGACAACGCTGCCGGAACGGCAGCTCGCCGTGGGCCACTGGCTCCTCAGCGCCGCCGAGAACCGACAGACCGCACAAGGCCAGTGGGACGCCCAGGACCTGGCGCTCTTGCAGTGCGGCGGCATCCTCTCCGCCGTCCGTGTCCCGGCCCGCCTGGTGTGGGCGGCGGCCAGCTCCGAAGACCTCCACGTAGTGGACGACTACCTCCGCCGCTGGTTCGACAGCGGCGCAGTGCTCATGGACCTCCACTCCCTCCTGTACTACTTCCTGGTGCCCGGCACCACGCCGTGGCGGTGGACGGAACGGGAGTTCCCCGGCGTCCACTGTCTCGGCCGGGACGACCACTACCTGGGAGTGCCCGCGCCCCGGCTCACGGAGCCGCGCGGGCGCGCGTACTGGTGCGTCCCGATGGACTCACCCGGTGACCTCTGCTACCCGGACGAGGTGGAGGGGCTATTGAAGGCCGGCCGGGCGGCACGCGCCTTAGAGGGCGGCGCCCGATGACGACGGAGACATATGCACCTACCCCGGCCGGGGAGATCCCCGCGCCGCGCCCGACACCGGGCGAAGCGGCCGCCGCGATGGGACCGATGCCGTGGCTGACGGCCACCGGGCGCATAGACCAGGTCCTCACCGCGTGGGGCCGCGGGGAACTCGCGGAGGTCCCGTCCGGGATCTCCTTCGACGTCCTCCTGACCCCGTTGACACTCGGCCGGGACACCGTCCACCGGATGCATGCGGCCGGCCGCCAGGTCGGGCCCGTCGTCCTCGGCCCGCTCGGCGCGGAGTTCATCGTCGAACGCGGCTCCGCTACTGGCTGGTCCGCCTCTCACTCTCTCGTCCTTCGCCAGGGCGCCCTGGTCCTCCTCCCGCCACCCGGCGACGACACTCACGTGGTGGGCTCCCGGAGCTGGCTCGTGCCGCCGTGCCGCCCCGAGACGGGCGCGCCGCTCTGCTGCGCCGAGCTGACGATGGCCGGCGCCCTCGCGGAGCCGTTCCAGGCGGCCGTCCAGGACGCGGCAGCCCGGAGGGAGTGGCCGTGCGCCCGGTGAGGCCGGACAGCGCGGCCGGGCAGGTCCTCTACGCCGTGTCCCTGGCCGCCCTTGTGGCCGCCCTGGTGGCCGGCATCGCAACCCGGTAGACCACCGCCCCCCCCGCTGGCCCGGCCCGGTCTGTCGTTCCTCCCCGGCCGCGGACGGGCCCGGCCCGGCGCACCCGAACTCAACCCCGAGTGTGCCGGGCCCCGCCCCTCCCTCCACGCACAGGAAGGCTCGAACCGTGCTCCCTCCGGCCCCGCCTGGCGTCGTCCCCTACGTCACCTCCGGCAGTGAGGAACGGCTCCTCCCGTCCCGGCTCATCCGCCGGCCCGTCTGGGACGGGATCGCGCACGCGGATGAGTCCCCCCATGACCGGGACAGCTTCGGCGTGACGTGGATCCGGCCCCGGCTCCTCCCGAAGCACCGGCGCGGGGAGCCCCGGTTGAAGGAAATTCATCCGTACCGGCAGCGGCGGGCCATGGACAACATGCTCTGCCAGGTCTGCGCCCGCCCGCCGGCCGACCCGGACGGCGCGCAACTCTTCCTCCTCCGGGACACCGGCGGCCCGATCCGGGAGGGGGAGCGGACGGCGTCCCCGCCCGTGTGCGTGCCGTGCGCGGGGATCGCCGTCCAGCAGTGCCACGCCCTCCGCCCGGACCGGTGGGTGGCCGCGTGGGTCAGGCACGCCCCGGCGTGGGGGGTGCGCGGGACGGTCCACGACCCGCGGACTCTCCAGGTGGTCCCGGGCCGGTACATGGAGGCCGTGGAGTACGGCTCCGCCCTGGCGCCGTGGACGATGGCCGCCCGTGTGGTGGTCGAGCTCCAGGGCGTGAGGCCGGCCTACCTGGAGCTGGAGTGGGCGGCCCTCGGCCGGGACCGGCTGGAGGCCGAGTTCGCCCGGGTCGCGGAGCTCACCGCCGTGTGAAGGCTCCCGTCACGTACATGGCGGCGGCGCGCCGTGTCCGTGGCGGGTCCCGGCCCGGCGCGCCCACACATCCCCCGGGGCGCGCCGGGCCCGTTCGTACCCCTGAACTGCGCAAGATCAGTCGCCCGAGGAGGCGCCCATGATGATCAGCGTTACGACCGAGCGGGACCAGGACTACCGGCCTGGTATCGGGGACGTTTTCACGTACGGAGCCGCGCAGATACACCAGGCCGCCGCCGCCCTATGGCCCACCGCGCCCGTCACGCTGGAGCGGCACGTCCCCAGCATCACCGGCTATGTGCACCAGACCCGCGTGGGTGACCGCCTCCTCTACGGCAAGGTGTCCGTCCTCGGCGTCTCCCTCGTCTCCCTCCTCCGCGGTGCTTGCGGTGGCTGGCCCGCGGCCCTCCAGGCTCAAGGGGAGTACCTGACGCGGCAGGACGGCCTGGTCCCGCGCGAGGCGGCGCAGCTCGGCCTCCTGGCCGGCCTGGACGGGCCGAAGGTGTGCGACGTGGCCGCCGTGAGCCGGGGCGTCCTCTTCACGGAGCCCGTGCCCGGGCCGTGCCTGGCGGACCTACTCCTCCAGGAACCCGGCCGTACGGCCGATCTCCTGGCCGACGTCCACGCAGAGCTCCGTCCCCTTCACCGGCCGGGCGCGGCCCGGCTCATCGATGAGGGCACGGTGATCGGTGAGCGCGGTGTGGGCGGGACCTTCCTCCGGAAGTTCAACGGGATTTCCGGCCGGGTCTACGTGGACCGGATCGGGGAGGAGCGGTGCGCGCCGGAGGACCGGGAGGAGGTGGTGGCGCTGGTGCGGAGGTCCGTCCGGGAGCTCCGGAAGCTCCGGGCCACGCTGCCCGGCGCGGTGGGGACGACGCTGGTGTACGGGGACCTGAAACCGGAGCACGTGAAGTATCCGGACGGCCCCGGGGGACGGCCGGTGTTGCTGGACCCCGGGCTGATGCGGATGAGCCCGGCGGCGGACCTGGCGAAGCTCGTGAGCCGGATCGTGCTCTCCCTCTGCGCGCACCGGCCCGGGGAGAACACGGTCCGCCAGGTCGTGGAAGGTGTGGCAGCGTTCGCGGCCCGAGCCGTCCAGCTCTCCCACCGGGAGCGGGCGCTATGGCTGCGCAACG
This sequence comes from Streptomyces sp. CCM_MD2014, assembly GCF_000772045.1. GTDB lineage: Bacteria > Actinomycetota > Actinomycetes > Streptomycetales > Streptomycetaceae > Streptomyces > Streptomyces salinarius. Next base: position 4,693,359 of record NZ_CP009754.1, read on the forward strand.
TGGTGACGCTCTGGCTCATGGACACCGTCAACATCCTGTCCTCCTACCTCTCCGCGCCGGCCGCGCTCCCGCTCCCCGGGCCCGGCCTGGCGCTGGTGGCCCGGGCGGTCCCTGTGGTCTCCTTCGTCGCCGCGGTGAGCAAGGACGTGGCGGGGAAGGCCGACCCGGCCGGCGTGTGGGACCGGGCGCTGGAGCGTGCCGCGGCGGTGGCGTCATGAGGGCGCCGGCGGTCGGGGTGATCGGGGCCGGGGCGGTCGGCCAGGCCGTGGGCGCCGCGCTGGTGGCCGTAGGCCTCTGTGACCGGCTCCTCCTGGCCTCCCGCTCCGTGGACCAGGCCGCCGCCCTGGCGGACGACCTCAACGACCTCCGGGCCGGGATCGGCTCCCCGGCCATGGCGTACCCCGTGAAGGTGGCCGAGCTCCGCGACTGCCCGGCCGTCGTGGTGGCCGTCCGCGCCCGCTTCACGAACACCCGCCAGACGGATGTCCGCATGGCCGGGATGCACGCGAACACCCCCGCCCTCCTGGCCCTGGCCGAGGAGTTCCGCGGCTACCCGGGGACGCTCCTGGTGGTCACGAACCCGGTCGACCTCATGACGCGCCTCGTGGCCGAGGCCTCCGGCTGCGCCCGCGTCTTCGGACTCGGATCGAGCCTGGACACGGCTCGCTACCGGCTGACTCTGGCCCGCCTCCTGGACGTGCCCGTGGACGCGGTCCGCGGGCACGTGATCGGTGAGCACGGGGACGCCGCCGTGGTGTGCGCCTCCACCACCACCGTCAACGGCGCGCCCGTCACGGTCCCCCTTGAGCGGGTACGTGCCGAGCTCGCCGAGCGGCCCGGCCGGATCAGTGCCGGGATCGGCCGGACCCGCTACGGCCCGGCCGGCGCCCTGGTGAGCGCGCTACGGCTGGCCCTCGGCCTGGAGGACGGCATTACCGAGCTCTCCGCCCCGCACGGGGACGTGTGCCTCGGAATCCCGTTGCAGTTCACGGGGGGCCGTCCTCTACCGTGCGTGCCTCCGCTGGACGACGCCGAGGCCCGGCAACTGGAGGCCGCCCGTTCCAAGCTCCGCGACGCCTATCAGGGCGTGTGCGGTGTCCCCGTCCAACACCTACCTGTGAGGAACACATGAGCGCTCACGCCGTACGCCTGGAGACCGCCGGCGCCTCCGTAACCGTGGTCTCGTCCGAGAGGTCCGTCACGGACTGGACCGGCCGGTACCTCGGCCCGTGGTGGAACGCGGCCGAGGTGGCGCCGGAGACCATCTGTGCCGGGCCGCTGCTCACCGCGACCGTCGGCCGTGAGGCCTACGACGACGCCGCGTTCCTGGTGACGCAGGATCCGCACACCAGCACCATGTACGCGCGGGAGCAAATGCTCCTGGCGGGGGACGTCTCGGCCGGCGTGATCCGGGGCGTGACCCCTGGCAGCGGCCTCGCGTACCGGTCGGTGCTGGGCACCGGGTCCCTGGAGGTCACCGGCTGCGGCACGGAGGCCGTCGCCACGGCGACCGCGCGCCTGGCCCGGGAGATGATCCGCGGAGTCCTCCTCCGGGACGGCTGGTCCATCCTCCACGCCTCCGCCGTCGTCCATGAGGGCCGGGTGATCCTCACCCTCGGCGAGAAGCGGGCCGGGAAGACGACCACCGCCCTGGCCCTGGCCAGTCGTCACCGGCTCGGGCTCCTGGCCAATGACCGGGTGTTCGTCCGCGCGAGCGGGGACGGGGGCGTGGACGTCCTCCCGTGGCCGTCCGCGGCGGCGGTCGGGTTCGGCCTCCTCGGCGCTCTCGGCTGGTTCGACATCGCCCGCCACCGGCTGGAGCGCGGTGAGTCCTTGCACCCCACGCAGGACGAGCGGGTCACGGACGCCCTCCTCCGCGGCATGACGACGCCGCTGTGGGACGGCGGACGGGAATTGAAAGCGCAGGTATGGCCGGACCAGTTCGTGGACTGGTTCGGGCTGGACCTGGCGATGGGCGGGCAGGCGGCGGCCCTCGTGTTCCCGCGGGTGGAGGCCGGCGCCGTCCCCGCCGTGGAGGACCGAGGCCGGGTGCTGGAGGACGGTGACTTCATGTCCGGGGCGACGGAGGACCGCTACCCCGACGTGTTCGCCCTGGCTCGGGTCGACGGAGGCGGATCACCCACCGCACGGCGGGAGGTCGCGCGGCGCCTGGCCGAGCTCCCGCACCACTGCGTGGTCCTCGGCCATGACGTGACCGCGAACGCGGACTTCCTCGCGAAGGTCACCGGCTGCCTGTAGCCCGAGCATGACGAAGGGCCCGGCCTCCAGGGGGGATAAAGGCCAGGCCCTTCCGTGTGGTGGAGCGGCCCCGGGGGGGGTGAGGAACCGGTCCACCGTCTGTGGGGGTTGGGGGTTGGGGGTTAGGCCGCCACGGTGGCGGCGGCCTGGTCCTCGACGCCGAGCACGCGGCGGAGGTCCACGGTCTGGACGCGGAAGAGTCGGCCGGCCCGGATGACGCGGCACGGGAACTGGTCCGCGCGGGCCAGGGAGTAGCCGTAGGAGCGGGAGAACCCGAACGCGCGGGACGCGGTCTCCACGTCCACCGTGGCGGGGAGGTCCAAGACCTCCCGGACCGTCAGGGCCTTGACCGCGGCATCCGTTTGGGTTGTCACCGCTCAACTCCTCCCGTGCATTGGGTAGTACTGGCTGGACTGTAGGGCACGCGTTGCTACTGCGCAACACTCTCTGTACGTTGAGCCGTTGTGGAGCAACCAACGGAGTGGCCCGCCCGGGTCGGCCAGACCATCGCCCGGGAGCTACGCAGACACCGGACAGCACGGAAGATGAGCGCGCAGCAGCTCGCGGACGAGTGCGCCCGCCTCGGCCATCCCGCCCTCCAGCGGACGGTGATTTCCAACATGGAGAACGGCCGCCGGCGGGACGTCTCCGTGGCGGACGTCCTGGTCCTGGCCGCCGCGCTCGAGGTAGCGCCGGCGGCGCTCATCTTCCCGGCCGGGTACGCGGCGGAGGTGGAGCGCCTGCCCGGCCGGACCGCCGCGCCGCTGGAGGCCGTCGACTGGTTCGCCGGTGCCGAGGCGGAGGAGAACTCCGCCCTGGCCCTCATGCGCCGTCACCGGGACCTGGAGCGCCGTATCCGCGGCGTCTACCGGCGTATCTGGGAGCAGGGGATCGCGGAGCAGCGGTACGGCGTGGAGCTGGAGGACGCGGAGGCGGAGGCCGGCCGCGAGATGGCGCGCGAGCTCACCGACCAGCTCCACGAGCTCCGGGAGGAGATGACCGGCCGGGGCCTGGAGCTCCCGCCGCTTCCCGGCCTGGACGGGCCGAAGCAGAACTGACACGAAGGACAGACATGTTGAGGGAAAGTCAGGAGGCTGACCGCCAGGTGACGGTCCGTGAGTGGACGTCCGAGTGGTGGGCGGGACGGGTAGTGCCAGGAGGGATGGAGGACCACCTCCGCCAGGAGGTTGCGCGCCTCGGCGGCCACGGGCTGGACCGGCTCAGCGCGATGCAGTCGCGTGCCCCGGGCCGGACCGCGGGCTCATAAGGGAGGGGGCGTCATGCCTGGACCACGCCGCGCGGGCGGAATCAGTAAGCGGTGCGAGTGCCGCGGTGAGGACGGTAAACGGCTGGCGGGGAGCTGCCCCGATCTCCCGAAGAAGAACCACGGCCGGTTCCGGCTCATCCAGGAGCTCCCACCCGGGGAGGACGGCAAGCGCCGGCGCTTCGAGCGCACCGGCTACGACACGTCCAAGGATGCACAGAAGGACCTGGACCGTATCCGCGCGATCCTCGACCTGGCCGGGGATGAGGAGGACTGGCTCCGCCGGGTCGGGGACCTCCTGGCGGGCGTGCAGAAGGAGCGGCGGGAGATCCCGGACCCCACGGAGGTCTCCCGAAAGCTCGGGGTCGGCGTCCCGCTGGACGGCAAGATGACCGTTGGGGAGTGGCTGGACACGTGGCTGGCCGGTAAGAAAACACGGGCCACGACGAACCACGGGTACGGCTCCCACATCCGGGTCCACCTCCGGCCGCACCTCGGCCACCTCCGGTTGGACCGCCTCGGTATCCCGCACTTGGAGGACATGTTCACCGCGATCGACGAGCGGAACGAAACCGTGGTCGCCGAGAACGCGGCGCGGCGGGAGCAGGAGGCCCGGTGCACGCTCGGCCGGCCGGGCGCACCGAAGGCGAAGGACCGGGCCCGCCTCGCGGAGGAGCGGGCGCGGCTGGCCGAGATGCCGCCCTATCGGAAGGTGACGGGGAAGGCCTCTCAGCAGGCGATCAGGACGACGCTCCGGACGGCCCTCAACGCGGCGATTGCCCGGAAGCTGATCACGTTCAACCCGGCGTCCTTCGTGGAGATGGAGACGGCGTCCCGGCCGAAGCCGATGCTGTGGACGCCGGAGCGGGTGGAGCGGTGGCGGGAGACGGGGGAGGCTCCCGGCCCGGTCATGGTCTGGACGCCGGAGCAGCTCGGGACGTTCCTGGACGAGGCCGAGGAGGACCGGCTCTACTCCCTGTTCCACACCATCGGTTTCCGGGGCCTTCGCCGCGGTGAGGCCGTGGGCCAGGCGTGGGAGGACACGCAGCTGGAGGCCGGGCTCCTCACGGTCTCCACGGAGATCATCGTGGACGGCTGGACGCCCGTGGAGACGGTCCCGAAGACGGCCGGGTCTGTGGGCACGATCAGTCTGGACTCCGTCACCGTCCAGGTCCTCCGGGAGCGCCGGGCGCAGCAGCTGCGGGAGCGGCTGGCCGCCGGGCCGAAGTGGGCGGAGACGGGGAAGGTCTGGACGACGGAGACCGGCGGTTGGCTCCACCCGGACACGGTCTCCAAAACCTTCCAGCGGATCCGCGCCCGGACGGACCTCCCGCCCATCAACCTCCGGGACCTCCGGCACGTGGCCGCGACGATCCTCCACGCCGCCGGCGCGGACCTCCACACCATCAAGGAGACGTTGCGGCACTCCACCATCAAGCTCACGTCGGACACGTACACGTCGCTGCTGCGGGAGGTGGACCGTACGCACGCGGAGGCGGCCGTCGCTCTGGTCCCCCGTGCGAAGCGGCGGGCGGCGGAGTGAGGCGTGAGGAGGCTGCCGCGTGCTACCTCTACCCGAACGGTGTGCGTCGCATGGCGTGCCCGGATGATGAGGACGGGGCGCCGACGTGCATGGGCGATACGGGGTACTGCGGATTCAGCCCTGAGTTGGGCCACGGGGTCTGCGTGCACCTCGACGAGGCCGCCGACTAGGCCGCCGGTGGAGCACGTCATCGCCGCTGGTGGCGGGCCGGTTCTGCTCCACCGACGCTCCACCGGACGCCACGACACGGGGTGGACTGGAGCGCACGGGAGGTCGTCCGGGAGGACGGGAAACCCCTGGTGACCAGGACCGGAGCGGGCGGGGTGGACTGGAGCACACGGGGTGTACGGCGGCACATCGGCCGACCATCGACTTTTAATCCATTGGTTGTGGGTTCGAGTCCCACAGGGCCTACCGCGTCGGACCCCGGGTCAGAGCACGACTGACCCGGGGTCCTGTCGGTTCCGCTCCCGGCCCGGTCCGGCCCGGGACGTCGGCGCCGGTACGGAGGTGCGCAAAAGGGTGTGCGTCGGCGGGCGGAGGGCGGGTAGCTTGCGGGACATGTCGAGCCCCGAAGCATCCAGGGTGGGGGCTTTCGGTCACGCCGTCAGCCCCCTGAACCACTGAGTCCGCAGCACTGACCGTCCCGCCGCGTTCTGCGGCCGGACGGCTGGGTCCGTGGGTGCTGACCGCGGTGACGAGAACGCCTCTCCTCCTGTTTCTCCTCGCCTCGGAGCCACTCGATGCCTCTCGCGCTCTACCTGCTCGCCATGGCCGTCTTCGCCATGGGCACCTCTGAATTCATGCTCGCCGGCCTCCTGCCCGGTATCGCCTCCGACCTCGGCGTGACGGTCGGAACGGCGGGCGCGCTCACGTCGGCCTTCGCCATCGGCATGGTCGTCGGCGCTCCGCTCATGGCCGGGCTCGCCCGCACCTGGCCGGCGCGATCCGGCCTTCTCGGGTTCGTCCTCGTCTTCGCGGCGACTCACGTCCTGGGCGCCACCACCGGGAACTTCCCTGTCCTGTTCGCCACCCGGGTGGTCGCGGCGCTCGCGAACGCCGGATTCCTCGCCGTGGCGCTGACCACCGCCGCCCAACTGGTCCCGGCGGACAGGAAGGGACGCGCGCTCGCGGTCCTGCTGTCCGGGACGACGGCGGCCACGATCGCCGGGGTCCCCGCGGGAGCGGTACTCGGCACCGTGCTCGGCTGGCGAGCCACGTTCTGGGCCGTCGCCGTCCTCTGTCTGCCCGCGGCCCTCGGCATCCTCAAAGGCGTCCCGGCCGGCCCCGGCCGGGGAGACGAGCCCCACAGGCCGGCGCTGCGAGCGGAGCTCACCCGGCTCAGGAGCCGGCGCCTGGCGCTCGTGATGCTGCTCGGTGCCCTGGTGAACGCCGCGACCTTCGCGAGCTTCACCTTCCTCGCCCCCGTCGTCACCCACACCGCCGGCCTCGGCGATCTGTGGATCTCCGTCGTCCTGGTCCTCTTCGGCGTCGGTTCCTTCGTCGGCATCACCGTGGCCGGACGCGTGTCCGACCACCGTCCCGGCCTGGTCGTCCTCCTCGGCGGCCCGCTGCTTCTCCTCGGCTGGCCGGCCCTGGCCGTGCTGGCCCACCGGCCGGCCGCCCTGCTCGTCCTCGTGTTCGTGCAGGGCGCGCTGTCGTTCGCGCTGGGCAGCACTTTGATCACGCGAGTCCTCTACGAAGCGGCAGGAGCCCCCACCATGGCCGGCTCGTACGCGACCGCGGCCTTCAACATCGGCGCGGCGGTGGGGCCGTTCATCGCCGCGGCCTCCCTGGGGACCACGTTCGGGGACCTCGGCCCGCTCTGGGTGAGTGGACTGCTCGTGGCGGTCGCGCTGCTCGTGGCGTTCCCCTTCCAGGCGGTGATCGCGGCGCCCGGTCGCAGCGCCGAGACCGACGGCTGACGCGTACGGACGCCGTCGGCCGCCCCGTCAGTGCCTGCGGGTAGAGTCCCCCGGCATGAGTACAACTCCGCCCGACGGAGGCTGGGTTGGCCTCCGTCCCCGCCGGATCACCCCGCGCCGCCTCGGTGCCGCCGCCGTGGTCTACGGCGTCTTCGTCGCGGGCTGGTACCTGGGGCAGCCCCTGACGCCCGAGTGCCCGGACCCGACCCTCGACAGTCAGGCCGGACAGTACGGGCACGTGCCGGTCTCCACGCCCGCCCCCGCGGCCTCCGCGTTTCCGGGGCGTCCGGATGACGAGATGGGTGTGACGGGCCACCCCACGATGGCCGTGGCCTACAGCTCCTACGTCGTCATCTGCGCCGACGGGATGGGCGAACGCCCGCGCCTGCGGGCCTGGTTCGAGGGCGACTGGAGGTAGCGGAGCATGCCCGCCTGGATGACCCCGCGCCGCCTCGGTGCCGTCACCACGCTGTACGCCGTGTTCCTGGCCGGGTGGTGGCTGGGCCAGCCGGTGCTGTCCGACGGCTGTCTGGAGGACCGGAACACCGCCGAACCGGACGGCCGCCCCGCACCGGTGGAACCGGCCGACCCGGGCCGGTATCTCGACAACCTCGGTCTCGACTTCGAGTTCCTGGACTTCGGCCTGCTCGACTGGGCCGACGGCATGGACGGCCGCCGCGACGGCGAGTACGGCCCCGGCGACTACGGGTACGCGGTGCCGGGCTGGTCCGCAGCCCACGACACGTCCGGGGCCGACCAGGCCCGCTGCTCCTACAAGAAGCGCGCCCGCCTGGTCGCCTGGGTCAACGGCGACTGGGGCTGACCCGGCCCGAGCGGCGGAGGGCCTGGGCCATCCAGGGCTGGAAGGGCAGGTGCCCGGGGACCACCTGCCAGTCGTTGACGGTCCACACCAGACGCCAGTACCGCTCGACGAGCGGATCGTGCCCCGCTTCGAACCGCGACGCCATCCAGTCCCGCAACCCGGGCCCGTCGGGGCGCCCGAGCACGGCGGCGAAGCGCTGCGCGACGGCGTCGGCCACCGCGTCGGCGCCGGAACCGTCCGGGTCGATGCCCGCCGCCCTCGCGTCGGCGACGGCCCCCCGGGCGAAGGGGAGAAGCTCCGCCACCGCCTCCGGGGCCACCCCCGGCAGCACGTCCTCGTCGGCGGGCGGGAGCGCCGCATCCGCCATCCGCGCGCGGAAGTCCTCGTCGGCCATCAGTTCGGCCAGCTCCACCCAGGCGGCGAGTTGGGCGTCGGACGGTTCGTCGGGAAGGTCGGGCAGCGCGGCGCGCAGGGCTGCGGCGGCACCGCGGGCCCGCGGCGTTTCCGCGCCGAGGCTCGTGACGAAGTCGGCGACCATGCGCCGTCGTTCGTCGGAGGTGAGGCGGGTGAGCCGGTGCATGAGAACGGTCTCCTCGGGACTGGGACCGCGCCGGGCGACAAGTCGCAGCATGCTGTGCCGCAGACGCAGGGCGCGGATCCGGAGGGCGGTGGCGTCGGCGTGCGCGGCGGCGACCTCGGCGACGGAGACGGCGCCGTCCAGCACGCGGCGGACCGTGGCGAGGTCGACGTCCAGTTCCCGCAGGACGCCGATGAGATGGAGCCGGCCCAGGGCCGCGTCGTCGTAGCGGCGGTATCCGGCCGGGGTGCGGTCGGTGGGCGGCAGCAGTCCGGTGTCCGAGTAGAACCGGATCGTCCGCACGGGCACGCCGGTACGGGCCGACAGTTCACCGATCGAGTGCAGGGGCGTCGCGCCGTTCATGAGGCCCACTCTCCGGTCTCCAGTCACTGGAGAGTCAAGCCGTACGGGACTCCCCGCGGTCCCTCAGGCGGCCCGCTCGCCGAGCCAGGCCAGCGCGGCCACCGTCAGCGCGCTCACGCCCGTGTCCAGGGTCGGCTGGACGACGGGGGCGAAGGAGGGACTGTGGTTGACCGGGATGTCCTGGGCGACGGTGCCCTTGCGGGCGGCCTCGGCGTAGCGCTCCGGGTCGATGCCGCCGATCGCCCAGTACGTGAACGGCACCCCGAAGGCCCCCGGGATCTCGCTCATGTCCTCGCTGGCGGTCTGCAGTTCGACGGTGTGGGCGTCGTCGCCGAAGTACGCGCCGAACGCCTCCGCGACGCGCCGGGTCGGCTCCTCGTCGTTGACGGTGGGCGGGAAGGACGAGAGCCGTTCGAACTCGGGCTCCTGGGGGGAGCGCGACGCCGCGCACTCGGCACGGACGATCCGCTCGACCGCGTCCAGGACCCGGGTGCGGGTGGCGTCGTCGTACGTGCGGACGTTCAGCTCCAGGACGGCCCGGTCGGGGATGACGTTGGGGCCGCTGCCTGCGTGGATGCTGCCCACGGTGAGCACGGCGGGTGTGGTGGCGGCCAGCTCGCGGGAGACGACGGTCTGCAGGCGTACGACGACGGACGCGGCGATCACCACCGGGTCGACCGACGCCTGGGGCGCCGAACCGTGCGCGCCCCGCCCGTGCACGGTGACGCGGAGACTGTCCGCGGCGGACAGGAAGGAGCCCGCACGGGTGCCGACGTAACCGGCCGGGTACGGCAGGACGTGCTGGGCGAGGACGACGTCGGGACGGGGCGACCGGTCGGTGAGGCCGTCCTTGACCATGGCGTCGGCGCCCGCGCCGTTCTCCTCGGAGGGCTGGAAGAGCGCGACGAAGGTGCCGCGCCAGGCGTCCCGGTGCTCGGCCATCAGCCGCGCGCACCCGACCAGGCAGGTCACGTGCACGTCGTGGCCGCAGGCGTGCATCACCGGCTGCTCCCGGCCGTCCTCGTCGGTCACCGTCTGGGTGGAGGCGTACGGCAGGCCGGTGCGCTCCCGCACCGGGAGGGCGTCCATGTCGGCGCGGGCCATGACGACCGGGCCGTCCCCGTTCGCGAGGACCCCGATCACGCCGGTGCCGCCGACCCCCTCGGTGACGTCGTAGCCGCTCTCGCGCAGGGCGTCCGCCGCCTTCTTCGCCGTACGGTGCTCCCGCAGGCCGAGCTCGGGGTGCCGGTGCAGGTCCCGGTAGAGGTCCTCCAGGCCGGAACGGACGGAGCCGAGGCCGGCGAGGACGCTCCGCGCGGTGTCACGCGTCGAGTTCGTCGAGTTCGTCGAGGTCATCGAGGGTGCTCCATGGTTCGAGGCTACTTACGGCGCCGGGTTCGGCCACCGGACGGACGCGTCTCGGGTGGTTCGGGCGCGTTGAGGCCGAAGTGGAGACCGAGCATCCGGATCAGGAAGCAGGCCGCCGCCGCGCCCAGCTCCGCCGGCAGGCCGTACAGCCCCGTTTCGACGGTGGCGACGGTCACCGCCGCGCCCACCAGGGCCGGGATGGCGTACAGCCCGGTGCGCAGCACCGTCGGGATCCGGCCGACGAGGGTGTCGCGGATCGTCCCGCCGCCCACCGCGGTGATCACGCCCAGCAGCATCGCGGGTACGACGGCCAGCCCGGCGTCCAGCGCCTTGCTCGCGCCGATCACCGCGAAGGTGCTCAGCCCCACCGCGTCGAGCACCGTGATCGCCGGTTCGAGTCGTCGCAGGTGCCGGCTGACGGCGAAGGCGATGAGCCCACCGGCGGCGGCGAGCGTGTAGTACCGCCAATCCAGGAGCGTGGCGGGCGGCAGCGAGTCGATGAGGACGTCCCGGATGAACCCACCGCCCAACGCGGTGATCATCCCGAGCACGACCACCCCGACCACGTCCAGCCGCGCGGCCCGCACCGCGGTCAGCGCCCCGTTCAGCCCGAACGCGAACGTGCCGGTGAGATCCAGGGCGAGCAGCGGAGCGGGTTCGGTGCTCATGGGGCGCCGGGTACCCCGGCGCGGGTGCCCGCCACGCGGGCGGCACCGGAGCCTAGGGTTGCTGCGCCGGAACCCGCCGCCCGTCTGCCTCCCGGAGTGCCGCCCATGCCCCTGCCCCACGTCCTCCTCTCCGCCGCCGTCTCCCTCGACGGCTACCTGGACGACACCGGCCCCGAGCGGCTCCTGCTGTCCGGCCCCGCCGACTTCGACCGGGTCGACGAGGTGCGGGCCCGTGCGGACGCGATCCTGGTCGGGGCCGGGACGATCCGGGCCGACAATCCGCGGCTGCTGGTGAACTCGGCCGAGCGGCGGGCGGCCCGGGTCGCGGCCGGGAAGGCGGAGTACCCGCTCAAGGTCGCCGTCAGCGGCGGCGGCGAGCTGGACCCGGCGGCGCGGTTCTGGCACACGGGCGGGGAGAAGGTGCTGCTGACCACGGACGACGGGGCCCGGCGGGCCCGAGAGCTCGGCATCGGTGCCGACGTCGTGGCCCTGGGGCCCGAGCTGGACTGGCACGCCGCGCTGGAGTACCTGCACGACCGGCGGGGCGTGCGGCGGCTCATGGTGGAGGGGGGCGGGACCGTCCACAGCCAGCTGCTCCAGCGGGAGCTCGCCGACGAACTGCAGCTCGTTCTCGCGCCCCTCCTGGTCGGGGACCCGGCCGCGCCCCGGCTGTTCGGGCCCGGCGCCTACCAGCGCGGGCGGCTCGCGCTGGTCGGGACGCGGCGGATCGAGGACGTCGTGCTGATGCGGTACCGGCCCACCGCGCCCGGGACCGGTGAGCGCGTGGCCCCCGCCGACCGGTACTGGCTGGAGGTCGCGTGTGAGCTGGCCGGGCTGTGTCCGCCGTCGCAGACCGCGTTCAGCGTGGGGGCGGTCGTGGTCGCCGCCGACGGGAGCGAGCTGGCGCGGGGGTATTCGCGGGAGGGCGGCGATCCCGTGGTGCATGCCGAGGAGGCCGCGCTCGCCAAGACCGACCCCTCCGACGCACGGCTCGCGGGCGCGACCGTGTACAGCAGTCTCGAACCCTGTGCCCGCCGTGCCTCCCGGCCCGCGCCCTGTGCCCGGCTGATCCTCGACGCCGGGGTGCGCCGGGTCGTCACGGCCTGGCGGGAGCCGGACACCTTCGTGGCGGGCGCGGACGGGAGCGGGGTGCTCGCCGCGCAGGGCGCCACCGTCGTCGTGCTGCCCGAGTACGAGGAGGCGGCCAAGGCGCCGAACCGCCATCTGGAGCGGTAGGGAACCGGCGGCGGAGACACCGATGTGCATTCCGGTCCCGGGATGACGTACAGTGGTGAACACAACGACGCGGGGTGGAGCAGCTCGGTAGCTCGCTGGGCTCATAACCCAGAGGTCGCAGGTTCAAATCCTGTCCCCGCTACTGAAGGCCGAGGGCCGGAATCCGAAAGGGTTCCGGCCCTCGGTGCGTCTCGGACGTACGCCGCCGTCCCGTACCCCGTGTCATCCGGTCGGCCCCTCACCGCTCGCCGCCCGCCCCCGCTCCCGGAAACCTGGACTCCTGGACGGTGAGCGGCGCGCGGACGTGCGGGGTGGCGGGAGACGAGTGGTGCGGCCAGGTGACGTGGACGACGAGGGAGCGGCCGCCAGGGCCGGTGGCCGGCTCCCCGGCGATCCCGTGCCCGACCCGGGTGTCGGAGACGAGGAGCCGCCCGCAGGGCCGCCGCCGCGCCGCCGGACCGCGTACGGGCGCGCCTTCGTGCACGCGCTCCCCGTGCTGCTGATCGTGGTCGCCATCCTGTACGACATCTTCACCCCGAGGTACTTCACCGCCGGTCCCCTCTACACGGCCGCGCCCCTGGTCGCCGCCCCGCTCTACTCGCGGCGCGGCACGGCGCTCACCGGTGTCGCCGTGGTCGCCTCGGTCATCGGGCTGCAGCTCGGCAAGGGCGTCATCCACTACGTCGACTCCCTCACCGAGCTGATCACCATCGCGACGGTCGCCGTGCTCGCCGTCCTCGTGAACGGCATGGTCCGGCGCAGCAGCGAGCGTCTTGTCTCCGTCCGCGAGATCGCCGAGGCCGCCCAGCGCGCCGTGCTGCCCGAACCCGCCGAGCGCATCGCGGGTTTCGAGATCGCCGTCTGCTACGAGGCCGCGCAGGCCGACGCGTTCATCGGCGGCGACCTGTACGCGGTGCAGGACTCCGCCCGCGGTGTCCGGCTCATCGTCGGCGACGTGCGCGGCAAGGGCATGGGCGCGGTCGCCGCCGTCGCCGTCGTGATCGGTGCGTTCCGGGAGGCCGCCGAGCAGGAGTCGACGCTGGAGGCCGTGGCGCAGCGGCTGGAGCGGGCGCTGGCGCGCGAGGGCACCCGGCGGGACGGACTGGACGCCTTCGAGGGCTTCACCACCGCCGTCCTCGCCGAACTCCCGCACGGCGACGGCACCGTACGCATCGTCAACCGCGGCCACCCGCCGCCCCTCCTGCTCTACGCCGACGGCACCCTGGGCGCCCTGCCCGCCCGCGAGTCGGCGCTGCCGCTGGGCATGGGCGAGCTGGGTGTCTGGCCCGACCGGGCGGAGGAGGTCGCCTTCCCCGGCGGGGCCACGCTGCTGCTCTACACCGACGGGCTGACCGAAGCCCGCGACGCCGGGGGCGAGTTCTACGATCCGCAGACCCGGCTGGCCGGCCGCGTCTTCCGGCACCCGGCGACCCTGCTCGACACCCTCGCCGAGGACGTGCGCCGGCACTCCGGGGGCGGCATGGCGGACGACATGGCGCTGCTCGCCGTACGGCGCCCCCGGCCCGGCGATCATGATCATTGTCACGAGCCGTGACAGTGCGACCCCCCTCCGCATAACAATTGATGCACCGTCAGAAGAAAGTGGCGTGAAGGGGAATACTGAGAGCGGGTCAACTCGCCCGGATTTAACCGGTCGTGAGGGGTACGTCCCGCCCGTTTCCGTTAATGATCAAGCGGAACGGCTTGGAATCCGAGCCTCGCGTCTATTAACGTTCGATAACGCAGCGCGGTCGTCCCAGCCGTCACAGAAGGCGGCTCCGTGCGCACGCGCCGAATCCCGCAAGGGAACCGGGGAACCACCACATTGGGGTGAATCGGGCGTATGGCGCCGTGGAGACACGGTCGGCAGGCACCCGTAGGAGACCTTCCTGCTCCGAACCCGTCAGCTAACCCGGTAGGCGAGAAGGAAGGAAAGGAGTACGCCCACGTGGCGTCCAACCGGCCTGCCCCCGAGGCCCCGTTCGTGCCCGCCGGGCACGGCACCGACACCTTCGGCTACGACGCCCCCCGCGCCGAAGAGGGCCCCTGGGAGGAGTGGAACCCCACCGCGGAGTCCATCCGCCCCGTGCGCGGCCGGCACCGCGTCGCCAAGCAGCGCGGCGGACTCGCCCGCAGCTCCACCGTCCTCGGCGTCGGTGTCATAGCCGCCGTCGGCGCGGGCGGCATGGCCAGCGCGCAGACCGGCAAGCCGCCGGTGTCCATCTCCATGCCGGACCTGCCGAACGTCGGCTCGCTCATGCCCGGCGGCGAGGAGCCGGAGCCCGAGGGTTCCGCCACCCCGCTGAGCGGCATCACCCAGGCCGTCGCCGCGGACACCGGGGAGGACGCGAGTTCCGCCGGTGCCGGTGAGTCGCTGCGGGCCCGGATCATGGCGCAGGCCGAGCAGCAGCAGGCCCAGGTCGAGACCAAGGCCGCCGCCGAGGCGCAGGCCGCCGCCGAGGAGAAGGCCGCGGAAGCCGCCGCCAAGGCGGCGAAGGAGGCCGAGGAGAAGGCCGCCGCCGCCAAGAAGAAGGCGGAGGAGGAGGCCGCGAAGAAGGCCGAGGCCGAGCGGCTCGCGAAGCTGGCCAAGCAGTACACGCTGCCGACCTCCTCGTACACGATCTCCTCCACCTTCAACCAGGCCGGCTCCCTCTGGGCCTCCGGCCACCACACCGGCCTCGACTTCGCCGCCCCCACGGGCACCCTGCTCAAGGCGGTGCACAGCGGCACCATCACGTCGGCCGGCTGGGACGGGTCGTACGGCTACAAGACCGTGCTCACCCTCGACGACGGCACCGAGCTCTGGTACGCGCACCAGTCGTCGATCAACGTCAGCGTCGGCCAGAAGGTCACCACCGGTGACGTCATCGGCCGTGTCGGCGCCACCGGCAACGTCACCGGGGCCCACCTCCACCTCGAGGTGCACACCGCCGACGGCTCCGGCATCGACCCGATGGCCTGGCTGCAGAGCAAGGGCCTCACTCCCTGAGACTCCCTGGGTCATCTCCGAGACTCCCGAGTCGCCACGCTTTCGACCCCGCTGAACCCCGGCGGTCCTGACGGCAACCCCCCGACGTCAGGGCTGCCGGTTCGCGGTCGTTTTGCGGGGATTTTGCGCCGACCCGGAATGGCCCGCTCCACTGCGGTCGTTGATCCTCCACATGACTTCTCTGCGCAAGCTC
This sequence comes from Streptomyces sp. CCM_MD2014, assembly GCF_000772045.1. Lineage (GTDB taxonomy): Bacteria > Actinomycetota > Actinomycetes > Streptomycetales > Streptomycetaceae > Streptomyces > Streptomyces salinarius. The sequence continues at coordinate 4,708,567 of NZ_CP009754.1, forward strand.
GGTTCCTCCGGCCTCGAGGTCTTCCCCCTGGCCCTCGGCGGCAACGTCTTCGGCTGGACCGCGGACCAGGACACCTCCTTCGCCGTGCTCGACGCCTACACGGCGGCGGGCGGCAACTTCATCGACACCGCCGATTCCTACTCCGCCTGGGTCGACGGCAACGGCGGCGGCGAGTCCGAGACCGTCCTCGGCAAGTGGCTCGCGGCCCGCGGCAACCGTGACGACGTCGTCCTCGCCACCAAGGTCAGCCAGCACCCCGAATACCCCGGCCTGTCCGCCGCGAACATCAAGGCCGCGGCCGACGCCTCGCTGCGCCGCCTGGGCACCGACCACATCGACCTCTACTACACCCACTTCGACAAGCCCGAGGTGCCGGTCGAGGAGATCATCGGCGCCCTCGACGAGCTGGTGCGGGCCGGCAAGGTCCGGCACATCGCCGCCTCCAACATCTCCGCCGAGCGGCTCGCGGCCTCCCTGGAGTTCTCCGACCGCGAGGGCCTGGCCCGGTACGTCGCCCTACAGCCGCACTACAACCTGGTCTCCCGTGACACCTACGAGGGCGAACTGAGCGACCTCGCCGAGCGGTCCGGCCTCGCCGCCGTGCCGTACTACGCCCTGGCGGCCGGCTTCCTCACCGGCAAGTACCGGCCGGGCACGGCGGTGGACAGTCCGCGGGCGGGCGGTGCGGCCAAGCACCTGGAGACCGGGCGCGGGCGCCGGGTGCTCGCCGCCCTGGACGAGATCGCCGAGGCCCACGGTGTGCCCGTCGCCACGGTGGCCCTCGCCTGGCTGGCCGGCCGGCCGACGGTGGCGGCGCCGATCGCCTCCGCGCGCACGGTCGAGCAACTGCCGGCGCTGCTCGGCGTGGCCGAGCTGAACTTGACGGAGGACGAGACCGAGCGGCTCACGCGGGCGTCCGCCTGAGCGTGCGGCGCGGACCCTACGGCCCGTAGGGGCGGGGCGGCGGGTAGTGCGGTGCGTAGGGCGCCTGCGGGGTGGGCGGCGCGTACGGACTGTGCGGCGAGGGAGGTCCGTACGGCCCGTACGGCCCGTACGGCCCGTACGGCCCGTACGGGGCGGGAGCCGGCGCGGGTCCGTACGGGCCGGGCGCCCGGTACCCGTACACCCACGGCGGGACCGGCCGCGGCGCCGGCGGTGCCGTGGCCCGGGCCGCGTACTCCAGCGCCGGTCGGGCCACGCCCCGCAGGTGCCACAGGGCGTCCAGCAGTTCCCGCTCGCGTACGGCGAAGTCGGCGCCCGCCCTGCCCCGGCGCCCGCGCTGCCGCAGGAAGGCCACCGAGGTCGCGCAGGCCTCGTACCGCGCCACCGCCCGCGCCCCCTCCTTCCCGGCGTGCCGGCGGGCGTACTGCCGGGCGACGCGGCGGGCCCGCATCGAGCCGAGCGCGTACGGCTCCGCGGGCGTCAGCCACCCGGCGGCGACGTAGGCGGGCAGCTCGGCCCGTACGGTGCCCAGTTCGCGCTGCCGGGTCCAGATCACCAGCCAGGTCAGCAGGCCGAACGACGGCACCATGAACGCCGCGTACACGGCGAAGAAGCCGTAGTCGCCGAACGCGGCCGAGCCGTTCCACAGGGCGTGCATGCCCATCGCGAGCAGCAGTCCGCCGAGGGGCAGCAGGGACCGGCGCAGGCGGTGCCGGCCCGCCGAGAGGGCGGCGATGCCGAAACCGATGCCGGTGAGCACGGTGAACAGCGGATGTGCGAACGGCGACATCACGACGCGGACGAAGAAGGTCGCCGCGGTGACGGAGGCGATGCCGCTGTCGCCGGTCAACTGGTCGGTGCCGAAGGCGGTGCCCAGATAGAGGATGTTCTCGGTGAAGGCGAAGCCGGTGGCGGTGACCCCGGCGACGACCACGCCGTCGACGAGGCCGGTGAAGTCCCGCCGGCGGAAGAGGAAGACCAGGAGGACGGCGGCGGCCTTGGCGGACTCCTCGACGACCGGGGCTATCACCGTGGCGCCCCAGGTGTCCGCGCTGGTCGGGTCGGCGGTCGCGGTCGCTATCCAGCGGGTCGCGAAGCTGTTGGCGACGATCGCTATCAGCGCCGCCGCGCAGGCGCCCCAGGCGAAACAGAACAGCAGGTTCCGCCAGGGTCCGGGGTCGACCCGGTCCAGCCAGCGGAACGCGGCTATGAGCAGCGGTACGGGCAGGACGGCGAGGCCGAGTCCCACGAGGAACCCCTGCGTGCCGGTCTGTTCGCGCACCAGGGCGAGGATCACCAGGCCGGAGAGCGCCAGCAGGGTGATCAGCGCGGCATAGCGGACCCAGGGGCGCTGCCACCAGTGCGTATGCCGGTGCACAGGGGTCGGATACGGGGGACAGGTGGCCACGGCATGGACCCTAACCGGTGGGGGGCAGCTCCTTGTGCGGTACGCGGCGGAAGAGCAGGTCGTTCACCACATGTCCCTTGTCCAGTCCCTGCCCCTCGAAACGGGTCAGCGGCCGGTGCTCGGGACGCGGCGCGAATCCGCCGCCGGGCACGGTGTTCTCGAAGTCGGGGTGCGCGGTGAGCACCTCGAGCATCTGCTCGGCGTACGGCTCCCAGTCGGTGGCGCAGTGCAGCACGGCCCCCGGGGCGAGCCGGGTCGCGGCCAGGGTCAGGAACTCCGGCTGGATCAGCCGGCGCTTGTGGTGCCGCTTCTTCGGCCACGGGTCGGGGAAGTAGACGCGCAGCCCGGCGAGGGAGCCGGGGGCGAGCATCTCGCGCAGGAGGATGATCGCGTCGCCGTTGCCCACCCGGATGTTGGACAGCTCCATCCGCTCGGCGAGACCGAGCAGGTTGCCCTGGCCCGGGGTATGGACGTCGACGGCGAGGATGTTGGTGGCCGGGTCGGCGGCGGCCATCGCGGCGGTCGCCTCGCCCATGCCGAAGCCGATCTCCAGGACGACGGGGCCGGCGTTGCCGAACAGCTCGGCGAGGTCGACGACCCGCTGCCCGTCGATGTCCAGCCCCCACCGGGACCACAGCCGCTGCAGCGCGTCCGCCTGCCCGGCGGTCACCCGGCTGCGGCGCGGCTGGAAACTCCGGATCCGCCGCTCGAAGTGCGACCCGGCGGGATCGGCCTTCGGCCCGTCGGGGAAACGGGGCTCGCCCTTGGCACGGACGTGCCGCAGGGAGGCCCCGGCCGGGGGCTGGGGAGCGGCTCCCGGGGCGGCTTCGGCTCCGGGGGCGGGGGCGGGGGCGTGGCGGGAGTCAGACACAATGCGTCGATTTTAGTGCGTGCGCCCGAGCGCGATGGCCTATCGGAGTAGTTATGGGTTATAACTAGAGCGACAGGCAGAAATGCTTGCGTCAACGCCGAGGAGAGCCGCCGTGATTCACCACCAGATCCGCCTCGCCATGCGCCCCGACGCACCCCGGGACCAGGTCGACGAGGCCCTCGAGATGCTCCGCAGGATGGGACGGGAGATCGAAGCCGTCACGTACTGGTCCGTCGGGCGCGACGTGGGCGGCGACTTCGACTACGGAGCGCTGTTCGCGGTCGAGGACGTCGAGGGCTACCGGGCGTACATGCACGCTCCCCTGCACCGGCGGGTCGACGAGATCGGGTTGCCGCTGGTGCGGCGCATGGTCTCGCACGACCTGACCGACGACGAGGACCCGGCCACGGGCGACCTCATCCGGCAGATCCACGCCGAGCGCTTCGCCGGGGACCCGGCCCTCGTCGCCCTGATCCAGGGCCTCGGCTCGTACGAGGGCAGCAGCGCGCCCGAGCCGGACAGGTCCTAGTCCGCGGCGGCCAGCATCGCCAGGGCCCTGCGCCCCACTTCCCGGCCGATGGGCAGGGACGCGGTCGCCGCGGGCGACGGTGCGTTCAGGACGTGTACCGCGTGGGCGCCTTCCTTGATCAGGAAGTCGTCCACCAGCGTGCCGTCCGCCAGCACCGCCTGCGCCCGCACCCCGGCCGGCGCGGCGACCAGGTCGTCCTCCGTCACCGCGGGCAGCAGTCTGCGGACCGCCGTCGTGAAGGCGGCCTTGGACAGGGACCGGCGCAGCTCGCCCGCCCCGTACCTCCAGTGCCGCCGGGCTATGTGCCACGACCCCGGCCAGGCCAGGGTGGCGCCCAGCTCGCGGGGGTGCACCACGCCCCAGGCGTACCCCTCGCGGGCCAGCGCCGGCACCGCGTTCGGCCCGACGTGGACGCCTCCGTCGATGCCGCGGGTCAGGTGCACCCCGAGGAACGGGAACGCCGGGTCAGGCACGGGATACACCAGTCCCCGCACCAGCCCGGGCCGCGCCAGCTCGTAGTACTCGCCCCGGAAGGGCACGATGCGCATGCCGGGGTCGTCCCCGGTCAGCCGGGCGATCTCGTCGCAGTGCAGCCCGCCGCAGTTGACCATGACCCGGGCGCGGAGCACGTCTGCGGAACGGGTGCGGACGGCGACCCCGAGGCCGGGGCGCCGGTCGATGCGGTGCACCTCGGCGCCGTAGCGGATCTCCGCGCCGGACGCGCGGGCGAGCTGCCGGGCCACGGCGCCGTAGTCGCAGATGCCGGTGGTGCCGACGTGTATGGCGGCCAGGCCGCGCACCTGAGGCTCGTACTCCTCGATCTGGGCGCCGCCCAGCTCGCGCACCGGTATGCCGTTCTCCCGGCCGCGCTGCACCAGGGCGTGCAGGCGGGGCAGCTCGGTGCGGTCGGTGGCCACGATCAGCTTGCCGGTGACGGCGTGGGCGATGCCGTACTCGGCGCAGAACTTCACCATCTCGGCGGCGCCCCGCACCGCGTAGCGCGCCTTCAGGGAGCCCGGGCGGTAGTAGACGCCGCTGTGGATGACGCCGCTGTTGCGGCCCGTCTGGTGGCGGGCGGGGCCCGGCTCCTTCTCCAGCACCGTGACCCGGGTGCCCGGGGCGGCACGCGTGATCGCGTACGCCGTGGACAGGCCGACGATCCCGCCGCCGATCACCAGCACGTCACAGTCGAACACTCGTTCCATCTCCCGGTTCACCTCCCGGCTTCGATAGTGCACTGCGCCACTGACAGTGCCTTCAAACCCGGAAGAGGGCGGTCCGTCAGGCCGGAGTCACCAGCAGCGGGCGGGCGCGCTCGCGCAGCTCGACCACGCGCGGCTCGTCGCCGTAGGGTTCCAGGCGGTGCAGGAGGTCCTTCACGTACTCGGTGGTGCGGGCCGAGGAGATGCGCCCGGCCACCTCGACCGCCCGCACGCCCTGCTCGCAGGCCGCGTCCAGGTTGCCCGACTCCAGCTCGGCCACCGCCGAGACGACGAGTCTGAGGCCGTGCGAGCGTACGAACTCCTCCGTCGGTTTCGACAGCGCCTGCTCCGTGAAACGGCGGACCTGGCGCGGTGCCTTCAGGTCGCGGTAGCACTCGGCCGCGTCGGCGGCGAACCGGTCGTAGGAGTAGAAACCCAGCCACGACGGGTCGCTGTCGCCGGGGCGGGCGCGCTCCAGCCAGCTCTCGGCGGCCTTCAGGGCGGCCCCGGCCGCCACCGCGTCGCCCGCGCGCGCGTGGGCACGGGCCTCCACCAGGCGGAAGAAGCTCATGGTCCGGGCCGTGGCCAGGCCCCGGTTGCGCTCCAGGGCGGCCTGGGCGAGGTCCACGCCCTCGTCGCCGAAACCGCGGTAGGTGGCCTGGAGGGACATCGAGGCGAGGACGTAGCCGCCGAGCGGCACGTCGGCTGCCGCGCGGGCCAGGCGCAGGGCCTGGATGTAGTACCGCTGTGCGGCCTCCTGCTGGCCGGTGTCGAAGGCCATCCAGCCGGCCAGGCGGGTCAGTTCGGCCGAGGCGCCGAACAGGGCGCGGCCGACCTCGTCGGAGTAGGAGCCGAGGAGCAGCGGTGCCGCCTCGACGCGTAAGCACTCGGGGACCATCGACGAACGCCAGTCGCCGCCGCCGTACTTGGAGTCCCAGCGCCGGGCGTCCTCGGCGGCCTCGCGGAGCTTCTGCACATCACTGTGGCCGACTTTGAGCGGTGCGCCGGAGCCCTCGGACGGGCTCACCTCGCGCGCCACCGAGCTGTCGGCCGGGGTTATCAGCCATCGTGAGGCGGGCGTCGCATATGCGCTCACCGCGAACGATCCGGCGAGCGACTGCCAGATGCCGCCGCCGGTCCGGCGGCCGGCGAGGTCGAGACGGTACAGCTCGGTGGCGGACCTGACCGCCTGGCCGACGTCCCTCGGGAAGGCGAGGCCCACCTCGGGGGCCGGATCCGCGTCCGCCAGGCCGATCTCGTGGAGCGGCACCGGGCGGCCGAGCTTCTGGCCGATGGCGGCGGCGATGAGGTGCGGCGCGGCACCCTGCGGCACCATGCCCTTCGACACCCAGCGCGCCACCGACGTCTTGTCGTAGCGAAGGGTCAACCCGCGCTGGGCGCCGAGGTCGTTGACGCGCCGTGCGAGACCTGCGTTGCTGATTCCCGCGAGGGCGAGAACGGCGCCGAGCTTTTCGTTCGGCCCGCGTTGCTCCCTGGACATGCGTCACCCCTCGACACAGACGGCTGCCGCGCTGGCATAACCACGCGGCATTCGTAAACCCAGCGTAGTTCGCCGCATCCCATGCGTTAAGAGGCATTCTTCCGGATGGCGGGATTGTGGTCCGTACTCAAGTGCGGTGTATGCACGGTCTGTTGCCGCGTGCTCCCGATGTGTGGCCGTGCGCCCGTCCGTGCGCTCTTCTCCGGCCACGGCGGGAGCGATTCCATGGGCGGTGCGTGGGTCGGCCCGCTGTACTGGATCCAGTGGGCTGGGGGACGCCGCCGCCTACATCCCCGCGGGCGGCGGACCGGCCCGGGGGGCGAGTCCCGTCCCCCGGGCCGCGCGCTGCCGGCAGGCCGTCGGGTGGTGCGCGGAGTTTGTACGGAGCGTGTTCGAGTGTGGCCGCGTTACGTCGATTTGGCTGAAAATCACCCCCGGTGATTTCGGGGTACCACCGCCCTCACCACGGGAGTTGAGGGCGCGCGGGGGAGCCAAAGGGCGCGTTTCGGGGGCGCATTCGCGTCGTCTTCACTCCCTCGGTTGCGGCGTCCCGGAGGCGGTGCAAGGGAGTTGGCGTCCTGGCGTGAGTCTCCGCCGGGGCGCATTCGCGGAGCACACACGGCTCCGCCGACGCTCTGTGGCGCGCCCTTCGTGGCAGCATGGGGAACCAGTTCGTACGGTGCACTGGTTGTCCCCAGCCTGTGGAGGCGTCGATGCGGTGGTTGGTGGGGTGGAGCAGCGCCGCCGTGGGAGCAGGAGCAGCGGGGACGGCCGGGGCGGCCGGCTCCGCCGGGGCCACCGGTTCCGCGGGGTTCTACGGCTCCGCCGGGGCCACCGGCTACGACGGTGAGACCGTGCAGCCCGTAGGGGCACAGGCGTTGTGGGGCGACCCCGACCCGCTGTGGGCGGTCGGCGACTGGCGTCCCGACGAGGTGCGTGTCGTCACCGCTGACCCGCAGACCCGGATCGCCGTCCTCGGCATCTGCGGCGCGAGCGACGAGCAGCTGCGGGTCGCGCTGTTCGCCGCGCGCGGGGGCGCACTGCGGCATCTGACGGCGTGGCCCGGCAGCTACACGGCCGTCGTCCAGGTCGGGCGACGGATCACCGTGTGCGGCGATCTCGCGGGCGCGCGGCCGGTCTTCCACACCCCCTGGGCGGGCGGCACCGCCTACGCCACCGCCGCGCTGCCGCTCGCCGACCTCGTCGAGGCCAACCTCGACTTCGGCCATCTCGCCGCGCTGCTCGCCACGCCCGACGTGCCCGCCGCGCTCGACGACTCCACCCCGTACGACGGCGTGAAGCGCGTTCCGCCGGGCCACGCACTGATCCTGCGCGCCGGGGCGCGCGAGATCGCCGGGTACGAGCCGGTGGCCTCGCTCGCCGTCGCGGCGCCCGCGGCCGACCCCGACCGTGCGGTGGACGGCGTGCGGGACGCCCTGGTGGAGGCGGTACGGACCCGGCTCGCCGCGCCCCGGCACGTCCCCGGGGACGGCATCGACCCCGGCCCGGTGCCGGGCATGGGGCCCGCCGAACGGCGTGCGGCGCGCGGGATGCCGGTGCCGGGGATCGGGGCCGACCTGTCCGGCGGGCCGGCCTCGGGCACGCTGGCGCTGCTGGCGGCCGGGCTGCCGGGGATGCCGGGGACCGTGCTGGGGCACGGCACCGGGGCGGGGGAGCGGCTGCTGGCCGTCACCTTCAACGACCTCGCCGTCGGCGGGCAGGAACCCGAACTGGCGCGGGCCGGGGCGCTGGCGGCCAACCCGCGGTTCCACCACGTGGTGGTCACCGGCGACGACGACATGCTGCCGTACGCCGCCCTCGACGGGCCGCTGACCGACGAACCGGGGTCCTTCCTGGTCGCCGCCGCACGCCACCGGGCGCGGCTGGCCGCGGGCAGCGCGGACCACTTCACCGGATACGGGGCGCGGCAGGTGCTGGACGCCCATCCGGCGCGCCTCGCCGACCTCCTCATGGACCGCAAGAGGCGCCACCTGGTGCGGCCGGTCGCCGCGCTCGCCAGGGCCGACGGGTCGGTACTGGTCCCCGCCCGCGTGTACGCGGCGGCGCGGCGGCTGGCGCGCACGCCGTACCGGAGCGGCCTCGAAGTACTCGCCGAGCGGTTGCTGCGGCGGCGGTTCGACCCGCCCGGTGACGGGGCGATGGACGCGTCCCTGGCCGCGCTGACCTGGGCCGGGGCGGGGCCGGCGGCGCGGTGGCTGACCGGAGAGGCGCTGGCTGAAGTATCGGTTCGCCTGCAGACGTCCTCGCAGCGGTCGGGGGTGGGGCCGGGGCAGCGGCCGGGGGACTTCCGGGCGCGGGCGGCTCTGGCCCGGCAGGCGGCGGAGGTGCGGGTGCTGGAACAGGCCGCGGAGATCCGTTTCCAGCGGCTGCACACCCCGTTCCTCGACAACCAGGTCGTGCGGGCGTGCCGGGCCCTGCCGGAGGCGCTGCGGGTGCAGCCGGGGGCGCGGGCGGCGATCCTGCGGTCCGTGCTGGAGGGGGCGGGGGTGAGCGAGCTGCCGCCGGGGTGGGGGGCGCCGACCCAGGCGCTGGCGGCCTCCGCGGCGCGGACGGGGCTGCGGGTCGCCGCGGATTCCCTGCTGGGGCTCTTCGACCGGCCGCTGCTCGCGGAGGCGGGGCTGGTGGAGGCGCGGGTCGTGCGCAAGGCGGTGCGGGCGGCTGCCGCGGGGGAGCCGTTGCCGCTGGACGGGCTCGCCGACCTCGTCTCCCTGGAGCTGTGGCTCGGCCGCCTCCTGGCCCGCCGCGGCACCTGCTGGACCGGCACCCCGGCCCGCCAGCGCGCGGTCCCCGGCGGCATCGCGCCACAACGGGGCGCGCTGGGCGGTGCGGGGGCGGTCGTGCGACGGGGGTGACGGGTGCGGGGTGCCTGCGGCGCCTGTGCGGGTTCGGTGGGGGTGCGGGATGCCTGCGGCGCCTGCGCGGGTTCGGTGGGGGTGCGGGGTGCCTGCGGCGCCGGTGCGGGTTCGGTGGGGGTGCGCGTAGCGCCTTGGGGTGCGTTGTGGGTCGGGGGCGGGCCGGGGGGTGTCCGTCCTCGGAACGGCGCGGAATCGGTGGGCCACAGATCTGTACGGCGTTGACGCGCCAACCGCTGCGGGCGGACACCCCCCGACCCGCCCCCTCCTCGCCGTACGCGTCTGCCGGCCGCCCCACGCCGCTGCCCCGTCCCCGCCGTACGCGGCTCTCCCCGCCGCCGTCGTCGTAGCTGCGGGCAGTCGTGCCGCTGGGGCGGCACGGGTGGGCGCAGCGGCACCCCGCAACGCCGGGCCGCGTCACCCACCCCCGCACCCGCGCCGGGCACCCTGTGGGCGCCGGGCCGCGCGACCGCACCCGCACCCGCACCGGGCACCCTGTGGGCGCCGGGCCGCGCGACCGACCCCGTGCCCGCACCACCGGGCGTGACTGGGGACCCCGGGCCGGTGGCCGCCCCGTGCCCGCTCACACCCGCTCGGCGACAATGACCCCGTGCGGTACAGAATCCTGGGCGTCACCCAGACGGAGGACCACGGCACCGTCGCAACCCCCGGCGGCCCCCGGCTGCGCGCGCTGCTCACCGCCTTCGCCCTGCGCCCCGGTGAGGTCGTCACGCCCACCACGCTGATCGACGAGGTCTGGGCGGAGGACGACCCGCCGCAAGACGCCCCCGCCGCCCTCCAGGCCCTGGTCGGCCGCCTCCGCCGTACCGTCGGCAAGGAAGCCGTCGCCTCGGCCCCCGGCGGATACCGGCTCGCGGCAACCCGCGACGACGTGGACCTGTACGTCTTCGACCGCCTCGTACGGCAAGGCACGGCCGCCCTCGGACACGGCGACGCCGCGACCGCCGCCCGGCACCTGGACGAGGCACTCGCCCTGTGGCGCGGCCCTGCCCTTGCCGACCTCCCCGGCCACGCAGCCCGCGCCGAAGCCCTGCACCTGGAGGCCACCCGCGCCCGTATCGAGGCCGGTCTGCGCCTCGGCGACGCCCACGACGCCGTACCGCGGCTGCGCGAACTGACCGCCGCGCACCCGTACGACGAGCCCCTGCACGCCCTCCTCATCACCGCCCTACGCGCCACCGGCCGCGCAGCCGACGCGCTGGCCGCCTACGAAAACGTCCGCCGCACCCTCGCCGAAGGCCTCGGCACCGAGCCCGGCACCCGACTGCGCACCCTGCACGCCGAACTGCTCGGCGCGGAGCCGGAGACCGAGCGGGCTGCGGCCGGTGAGCGCCGAGGCAACATCCGGCCCAGGCTGACCACCTTCGTGGGACGCGAACGGGAGCTCGACGCCATCCGTTCCGACGTGCGCCGGGCCCGCCTCGTCACCCTCACCGGGCCGGGCGGCTCCGGGAAGACCCGCCTCGCCGAGGAGGCCGCCGCCGGGATCGATCAGGCGTGGCTGGTCGAACTCGCCCCGCTCGACCGGCCGGAGGCGGTGCCCGGCGCGGTCGTCAACGCCCTCGGGCTGCGCGAGACGGTGCTGCTGACCGGCGACCGGCCGACCGTGCAGGACGATCCCGTCGCCCTCCTCGTCGAGTACTGCGCGCCGCGCAGCCTGCTCCTGGTCCTGGACAACTGCGAGCACGTCATCGGCGCGGCGGCCCGGCTCGCCGAGACCCTGCTGACCCGCTGCCCGGGCCTCACCATCCTCGCCACCAGCCGGGAGCCGCTGGGCGTGCCCGGTGAATCGGTGCGCCCGGTCGAGCCGCTCAGCCCCGAGCAGGCGTTTCGTCTCTTCACCGCGCGCGCCGGTGCCGTACGGCCCGACGCCGACGTCGTACTGCGCGACGAGGAGGCCGTCGCCGAGATCTGCCGGCGCCTCGACGGACTGCCGCTCGCCATCGAACTGGCCGCCGCCCGGCTCGGCTGCTCACTCCCCGGGAGATCGCCGACCGGCTCGACGACCGCTTCCGCCTGCTCACCTCCGGCAGCCGCACCGTCCTGCCCCGCCAGCAGACCCTGCGCGCGGTCGTCGACTGGTCCTGGGACCTCCTCGACGAGCCGGAACGCACGATGCTGCGCGAACTGTCCGTCTTCGCGGGCGGCTGGGACCTGGCGGCGGCGGAGGCCGTGTGTTCCGGGCCCGCCGCGGACCTCGTGGGCGCTCTCGTGGACAAGTCCCTCGTCGTCGCCGATCTCGGCCGGGAGGGAGCCGACATGCGCTACCGCATGCTGGAGACCATCCACGAGTACGCCGGGGAACGCGCCGCCGAGGTTCCCGGGCTGCGCGCCGACGCCGAGCGGGCCCACCGCGCCTGGGCGCGCGCCCTGGCCGAGGAGGCCGACCCGCGACTGCGCTCGGCCGGACAACTGCCGTACATAGCCCGCCTGGAGACCGAGCACGACAACCTCCGCGCGGCCCTCGACCGCTCTCTGACCGCGGGCGACGAGCCGGAGGCCGCCGCACTCGCCCTCGCCATGGGCTGGTTCTGGTGGCTGCGGAACTACCGTCACGAAGGCGTCGGATGGCTGGACCGGGTGCTGCGCCTCGGCGCCGCTCTGGACGCGGACGGCCCTTCGGCGCCGGCGACGGACGTCCTCGACCGTGCCGCCGATCCCGTGGACGCGCTCCTCGCCGAGCGGGACGGCGACCCGCCGCACCCGCTGCACGCCCTGCGCATGCGGGTGCGGATGATGCACATCCTCCTCACCTTCGAGACCGCGCCGAGGGAAGGACTGCGGGACGAGCGCATGCGGCGGTACGTGCGACGGGTGCGGGACCACTTCGCCGCGGGCGGCCCCGAAGCGGCCCGGGTGCCCGGCCTCATCTGGCCGCTGACCGAGTTCTTCGTCAGCGACTCGGACGACGTCCGCGGCTCCATGGACGCCTCCGTCGCCAACTGCCGTGCGTACGGAGGCGAGTGGGAGATCGCCGCCAGCCTCATGTTCCGCGCCCACGCGGTGGTCGACCTCTCGGGCACCCCGGTCGGCATCGACGACGACCTGGCGGAGCTGCGAGTGCTCAGCCGCCGCGTCGGCGACCGCCTGGTGGAGGCCCAGGTGTGCAGCGCCTTCGGCGAGGCCGCCATGGTGCGCGGCCGCTACGAGGAGGCCAGGGCCGAGTACGAGGAGGCGCTGCGGCTCGCCGAGGAGGTGGGCGCCTTCGCGGAGGCGCCGTTCCTCATCGCCCGGCTCGCCGAGATCGCCTACCGCGAGGGGGACTACGGCACGGCACTCGGCGTCCTCGACGAGGCCGGGGCCGCGGCGGACCGGTACGGCGTCGTGGACTCCAAGGCCTTCGTCCTGATGCTGCGCGCCGGGCTCGCGGTGGTGGAGGAGGACTTCGCACGGGCGCGCGTCCTGTGGGAGGCGGCCCACGAGGAATGCCTGCGCGGCACGCCGCCGCCGCAGTTCCTGGCGATGCTCGGGCTGGTGGAGGCGCTCGTGACGGCGGGCGAGTCGGGACCGAGGGCGGCCCTGTCGCTGCTGGCCGGCACCGTCCGCACGGCCGTCGAGGAACGGTGCGCCGACCTGATCCTCGCGACCCTCGTGGACAGCTCGGCCGGGCTGCTGAGCGACCTCGGCGACCATGCCCGCGCGGTGCGGCTGCTCGGTGCGGCCGGACACTGGCGCGGCGACCGGCCGCGCCCCGTGCCGGACCGCGCACACGCCGAGCGGGCCGCGGCCGCCGCCCGCCGAGCCCTCGGCGGTGAGCGGTACGACGTCGAACTGGCCGAGGGGGCCGTACTCACGCCCCGGGACGTCGCCGCCGAGCTGGAGTCGGCGGTGGGGCAGCCGGTCCCGCAGGCGCCTACGCGCAGGTGAAGCGGGACTCGGCCCAGTCCGCGAGCGCCACCGTGTCGACGGGGCTGTGCGGCTCGGTCACCAGCCGGAGCGTCTCGCGCCCCGCGATGTCCACGTGGACGGGGACCGCCGGGTCGCCGCCCTTGACCATCCCCGAGTTCCACAGCCGGACGCCGTCTGCGTACACCGAGAAGTGGACCTTGCCCAGCTTCATCGTCAGGTCGTCGACGCCGACCAGCGCGTCGTAGGACGAGCAGTCACGGTTGAGGTCGATGGTGACCGAGGAACGCCCGTTGACGGTGACGCCGTGCGCGTACGACACGTCGTCGATCGACAGGCCCGAGCGCTGCCAGACCCAGCTGCTCCCGGCCAGCCGCATCTCCGGGCCGGTGCCGTCGCCGCTCACGTCGTACGCCAGCTCGCTCCACTGGTAGACGGCGGGCGGGGGCGGAGGCGTCGGGGTGGGAGTCGGCGTGGGAGTCGGTGTCGGGGTGGGTGTCGGGGTCGGTTTCGGCGTCGGGGTGGGTGTGGGGGCGGGCTTCGGAGTCGGGGTCGGTTTCGGCGTGGGGGTGGGGGTCGGGGCCGGTTCGGGCGCTGTCACCGGTTCGGGTGGGTTCGGCGGCCGCGTCGAGGGCGTGGGGGTGTCCGGGGCGGGCTGTGCCACCGGTGAGGAGGCCGGCGGGGCGGCCTTCGGCGGTTCCTTGTCCGGGGCGTCGTTGCCGGCCAGCGCGAGGGCCAGCGCCGCCGCGGCGGCCACCGCGACCACACCGGCCGCGATACCGGCCTTCACCGGCGCGCCGAGCCCTTCCGCCGCCGCACCGCCTCCGGCGCCCGCGCCGCCGGAACTGCCGCCGCTCGCCGCGGCCGCCGCGCCCGCGGCTCCCGCCGCACCCGCGCCCGCGCCGCCGGCGATGAGCCCGGCCGCCTTCGCGTACCCGGCGACACCGAACCAGCCGATGACCGCGACGGGCACCACGGCGGGGATGCCGCTCGCGACCTCCTCGATCTGGGTCGCGGCCAGCCGGCACCTGGCGCACTCCTCCAGGTGCTTGCGCAGCCCGCGTTGAGCCCGGATGCGCAGCCTGCCGCGCGCGTACGTGCCGAGCTGGTCGGCGTAGCGGGCGCACTCCTCGTCGGTGGCGAGGGCATCGCTGACGTGGGCCTGGAGGTAGGCCTGCTTCAGCCCCTCACGGGCGCGGCTGGCGAGGACGCGCGTGCCGTTGGCGTCCAGCCCGAAGAGCGTGGCCACCTCGCTCGGCGACTCGTCCTCGACCTCGGTGTGCCACAGCACGGCCTGCCACCGCTCCGGCAGCGACCGGAAGGCCCGCATGGCCATCGACTGCTCGGCCTCGTGCATGGCACGGACGTCGGCGCCCAGCTCCAGGGTGTCGTCGTCCGGCACCTTCGCGGTGTAGGCGGCCTGCGCGGCGAACACCGCGAAGTCCTCGACCAGCTGCTCCCGCCCCGCCGACCGGGTCCAGCCGGCGGCCACGCGCCGGACCGCGGTGAGCAGGTAGGCGCGTACGGCGTGCTCGGGACCCGAACCGCCGCGCACCGCCTGGAGCATGCGGGCGAACACCTCGGCGGTGAGGTCGTCCGCGGTGTGGGCGTCACGGCAGCAGGTGCGCGCGTACCGGCGGACCGCGTCCGCGTGACGCCGGTACAGCTCCTCGTAGGCCGTGTCGTCGCCCGAGCGCATCCGCTGGATCAACTCCGCGTCGGACGCCGGAAGCTCGCGCGGCGGCGGCAGGATGCCGTCGTCGTCCGGCTCCCGGGGCGGCGGCAGCACGCTGTCCTCGTGCAGCTCGCGCTGCGCCGGGACCCCGGCCCCGGCACGGCCTCCGCCCTCGTCCCCGGCGGGAACATCGCGGCCACCGTCCTCGACGGGGCCGGCCTGCCGGTCGCGGGCCGGTCCGGCCGGACCGCCCTGGCCCGGCACCTGCGGCGAGTCGCCCTCCCGGGCGGCACCGGCCCCGGTGTCACCGGGCCCCTTCTCGCCGTCACCGACTGACCCGTCCCGCCCGTCAACGCTCATCGCGGAAAGCCCCCGCCAACCTGCCCAGCCAGTCCGAACACCGGGTCAGCGTGCCATATTGGCTTTTGTTCAGGACCCCCCTGTGCCGACCATCACTCTTCTGTGGGGACTTGCCGGGCCGCGGTAATAACGCTCAGCCGTTCGGGGAAGGAGAGTCGGACCAACCAACGGCGCCCCCACCCCGGACCGCCCCGCCTTGCCCCGGCCGTTCCGTGCAGGACGCCTTCCGCCCCGGCCGTTCCGTGCAGGACGCCTTCCGCCCCGGCCGTTCCGTGCAGGACGCCTTCCGCCCCGGCCGTTCCGTGCAGGACGCCTTCCGCCCCGGCCGTTCCGTGCAGGACGCCTTCCGCCCCGGCCGTTCCGTGCAGGACGCCTTCCGCCCCGGCCGTTCCGTGCAGGACGCCTTCCGCCCCGGCCGTTCCGTGCAGGACGCCTTCCGCCCCGGCCGTTCCGTGCAGGACGCCTTCCGCCCCGGCCGTTCCGTGCAGGACGCCTTCCGCCCGGGGCGTCCGTGCAGGACGCGCACCGCCCCAGGCGTCCGTGCAGGATGCGCACCGCACCGGCCGTCCGAGTAGGGCGCGTTCCGTTCTCGGCCGTCCAGTCCCGGACCGGCCCGTCTAGTTCCGCCCGTCCAGTTCCGGCCGTTCGGCTCCGGCCGTCCCGGACAGGCCCGGTCGGCGCCCGCCGTTCCGCACCGGGCGTCACGCGCGGGCCGTGCCGAGCGGGCCCTCCCGAGCGGGCCGTCCCGCACGGGGCCGTTTCCCGTCGGACCTCTCAGGCCGGCCGTGACCGCAGGCCCTCCAGCAGGATGTCCAGCAGGCGGGCCGAGGCCGCCGCCTGCTGGGCCGGGTCCGGCAGTGAGGGTGCCGCCGTGGCTATCACCAGCAGGACGTCGGACACCGACACGTCCGGCCGCAGCTCACCCGCCGTCCGCGCCCGTTCCACGAGCCGGCCCACGACCTCCAGCAGCGTCGCGGCGCCTTCGTCGCCCGGCATGGAGCCGACGCCGGAGGCGGCGACGGAACCCACCCCGTCGGCCGGAGCCCCGGCCGCAGCGGTCTCCTCGGGCACCAGCCGCAGTTCGCCGGTGCCCGGCTGTATCCGCTGCTGCGGCACCCGGGGATCACCGGCCGCCGCACCACCGGCGCCACCGGTACCGCCCTCACCGTCCTCCGGAACCCCGACCCGCAACACCTGCGGCGGCAGCAGCCGGCCGGCGCCCGAGGCCACCGACGTCCGCAGGAAACGGGACAGCGCCGACCACGGCTCGTCCTCCTGCCCGAGCGCCGCGCGTGCCTGGTCGGTCAGCCGAGCCGTCTCCTCCTCGGCTATCCGGCGCACCAGCACGTCCTTGCTCGGAAAACGCCGGTACACCGTGCCCACGCCGACCCGCGCGCGCCGCGCCACGTCCTCCATCGGCGCGCCGTATCCCAGCTCGCCGAACACCTCGCGCGCCGCGCGCAGCACGTGCTCGAGGTTGCGCTGGGCGTCCACGCGCAAGGGCGCGCTGCGTGCCGCGTCTCCGCGGGCGCCGCCCGCCGCCGTACTCATCGCACCGCCGGGCGCGACGGCCGACGCGGACGACCAATGAGAATCCTGAACATGCATAGACAATCCCCCGGTAATGACGTCTCCCCCCGGAGACTCTCCCCGCCATCGAAGCCGGAGTGCACGGATCGGGCCCGCTTCCGTGGTCCGCCCGTCGCGGACCCCATGAGCACATCCCCCCACACACCGTCGGAAAGAACATAGTTGAGCGAGGGTCAATTCAGAAGGGGCACGTTCCGCACGGAGCGCCCCCCGATCGGAGCACCGATCGCATACGCCCCGAATGTGTCACCCCCGAACCCCGCCCCCGCCCCCGCTGACCTGCGTGATCACGTATCCCCGGCCTGTTTCTCCCGCCTGCGCGCGCCCAAGATCTCCAGTCACACAATTTGCCGAGCCTGTGGACAAACGCAAGCGTCGGGTGCGTCATGGGGTGGTGAAGGAACGTGCGCGCATTCTCGTTGTCGGCGGTGGCTACGTCGGGATGTACACGGCCCTGCGGCTGCAACGGAATCTCAAGGGCGAACTGCGGCGGGGCGAGGCCGAGATCATGGTCGTCACCCCCGACCCCTACATGACGTACCAGCCGTTTCTCCCCGAAGCGGCGGCCGGTTCCATCTCCCCGCGGCACGTCGTCGTTCCCCTGCGTCGTGTCCTCGGCCAGTGCGACGTCGTCATCGGCGAGGTGCGGTCCGTCGACCACACGACGCGCACCGCCACCGTCACCACCCTCGCCACGGACGAGGAGAAGACCGGCGCCCGGCGGGTGACGTACGACGAACTCGTCCTCGCGCCCGGCTCCGTCTCGCGCACCCTGCCCGTCCCCGGTCTCGCCGACCACGGAGTCGGCTTCAAGACCGTCGAGGAGGCCATCGGCCTGCGCAACCACGTCCTCGAACAGATGGACATCGCCTCCTCCACCCGCGACCCCGCACTCCGCGACGCCGCCCTCACCTTCGTCTTCGTCGGCGGCGGCTACGCGGGCGTGGAGGCCCTCGGCGAACTGGAGGACATGGCCCGCTACGCCGCGCGGTACTACCACAACGTCACCCCCGAGGACATGAAGTGGATCCTCGTCGAGGCCTCCGGCCGCATCCTGCCCGAGGTCGGCGAGGAACTGGGCCGCTACACGGTCACCGAACTGCGCCGCCGCAACATCGACGTACGCCTGGACACCCGACTCGAATCCTGCGCCGACCGCGTCGCCGTCCTCAGCGACGGCTCCCGCTTCCCCACCCGCACGGTCGTCTGGACGGCCGGCGTCAAACCGCACCCGGTCCTCGCCGCCACCGACCTTCCCCTGGACGACCGGGGCCGGCTCACCTGCACCGCCCACCTGTCGGTCGACGGCGCCCCCCACGCGTGGGCGGCCGGGGACGCCGCCGCCGTCCCCGACGTCACCGCCGCCGAACCCGGCCGCACCTGCGCCCCCAACGCGCAACACGCCGTCCGCCAGGCCCGGGTCCTCGGCGACAACGTCGCCCACGCCCTGCGCGGCGAGCCCCTCGACACGTACGCGCACACCAACGCCGGTTCCGTCGCCTCCCTCGGCTTCCACCAGGGCGTCGCCCAGGTCTACGGGCGCAGGCTGAAGGGCTACCCCGCGTGGTTCATGCACCGCGCCTACCACCTCAGCCGGGTCCCCACCGTCAACCGCAAGGCGCGCGTACTCGCCGAATGGGTGATCGCCGGCCTCTTCAAAAGGGAGATCGTCTCCCTCGGCTCCCTCGAACATCCGCGGGCGGAGTTCGAACTCGCGGCCGGTGGAAAGCCTTCTCAGGAACCTCCGCACAACCCGAAGGGGTCGTCCTGACCGGAGCCAGGAACTCCCCCGGCCACTGGGGCGTCTGACGGATGTCGGCCGGGCGGGCACCCTGCCAGACTGGTCCACCACCGCGGGCGCGCCGCCGCTCGCCCCAGCGCGGCCCCCGGGGCCCGGGCCGCCCCGGCCCGTCCCGGTCCCCGGCCGCCGACAACTACACGAGGCAAGGATTCGTGAACTTCACGCGCTGGAGCGCCCGACTCCCCGGAACACAGCGCCGCGCCGCGTCGCGGACGGACACGGCGGTCCCCCCGGACCGCCGGGGAGACGGCTCCGTACCCGCCGCCCGCGCCGAACAGCTGACCGACGAGGCCCCGCCCGTCCCCGACGTGGACGACCTGCCCGTACGCGACGTCCTCGACCGTGTCCCGGCCCTCGTCGCCCTCGTCCACGGGCCCGAGCACCGCCTCGCCTACGTCAACGACGCCTACGTCGCCGCCTTCGGTACGCGCGACCTCGGCGCCCGTGCCCGCGAGGCCCTCCCCGAGCTGGACGAGCCAGGCCTCTTCCCGCTCCTGGACCAGGTCCAGCGCAGCGGCAGGCCCCGCACCCTCAAGTCCCGCAAGGCACCCGACGGCCGCTCCTACACCTTCACCTGCACCCCGGTCCCCGAGGGCCACAACCGCGAGGGCCGCGGCGTACTCGTCTTCGCCACCGACGTCACCGACCACGCCGAAGCCGCGGGCCGCCTCCGCGCGAGCGAACGCAGCCAGCGCGAAACCGCCGTCACCCTCCAGCGCTCCCTCCTCCCGCAGGAGCTGGAGGAGCCCGACGACCTGCGCGTCGCCGCCACCTACCACCCCGGCGGCACCGAGGCCGCGGTCGGCGGCGACTGGTACGACGTGATCACCCTCGGCGGCGGCCGCACCGCGCTCGTCATCGGCGACGTCATGGGGCGAGGCGTCCGCGCGGCCGCCGTCATGGGCCAGCTCCGCACGGCGGTCCGGGCCTACGCCCGCCTCGACCTGCCCCCGCACGAGGTGCTCCAGCTCCTCGACGGCCTCGCCGCCGAGATCGACGCCAACCAGATCGCCACCTGCGTCTACGCCATCCACGACCCGAACGAGGGCCGCCTCGTCTACGCGTCCGCCGGCCACCTGCCCATCCTCGTCCGCGACGAGGACGGCACCGTCCAGCGCGCCGACGAACCCACCGGCCCCCCGCTCGGCACCGGCGGCTGGATCCACGCCTCCGGCTCGATCGCCCTGCCCCCCGGCTCCACGGCCGTCCTCTACACCGACGGCCTGGTGGAACGCCGCGACGAGGACCTCGACGAGGGAATCGCCGCCCTGGAGCACGCCCTGTCCGGCGCCACCGGCACGCCCCAGGTCGTCTGCGACCGCCTGGTCCGCTCGGCGGGCGTCACCCCGGACCACGACGACGACGTCGCCGTCCTCGTCCTCCAGCATCCCGCCCGCAAGGGCGCCGAGGCCGAGCTGTTCCGCAACGCCGCACTGGAACTGCTCGGCGGAGTGGAAGCGGCCCCACGCGCGCGTGCCTTCGCCTCCGGCGTCCTCACCAGCTGGCGCTTCCCCGCCGACCTGCACGACCTGGGCGTCCTGGCCACCAGCGAACTGGTAGCCAACTCCCTCCAGCACGGCACCCCGCCGATGCGGCTGCGCCTGCGCCGCACCGACCGCCGTCTGATCATCGAGGTGACCGACGGAGACGACCACCTGCCCCGGCGCCGTCGGGCGGAGCCCGGCGACGAGTCCGGCCGGGGCATCGCCATCGTCGCGACGATCGCCTCCAACTGGGGATCCCGGCGCACGCCGGGCGGCGGCAAGGCGGTCTGGTGCGAGTTCGTCCTGCAGAAGCCGTGAGCCGGCGCCGGGGGCGGCGGGAGCACCGGCCCCTCGGCTCCCGGCCCGCTCACGCCTCCGCGGCCACCACCGCGTCGGCCGGCGCCCCGCCCTGCGTGACCACGCGGCTCCGCGCGAGCGACGGCTGATTCTGTACGTCGGTCAGCTGCCGCCCCAGCCGCACCGCCAGCACCGTGATGCCCAGCGAGAACAACAGGAACGCCACGATGTACGGCCCGTGCAGCGAGGCCCCCAGCGGCCCGCCCACCGCGGGCCCGATCGCCAGCGCGAGCTGCTTCACCAGGGCGAAGGCGGAGTTGTACTGCCCGGCGAGCCCGGTCGGCGCGAGGTCCGCCACCAGCGGCGCCAGCGTCGGCGACAGCATCGCCTCCCCCAGCCCGAACAGCGCGTACGTCGAGATGAACGCGGCCGTCGCCATCGCCTGACTGCCGTGCCCGAGCCCGGCGTACCCGGCCACGGCCCACGCCACGGCCCAGATCAGTCCCACGGACGCGATCACGCGCGAGCGCTTCCGTCGCTCCACGAACTTCAGCACCGCGAACTGCGCGACCACGATCATCAGCGTGTTCGCCGCCAGCGCGGTCCCCAGAGCGGAGGTGGAGATACCGGCCGCCTCGACGCCGTACGCGCTCAGCCCCGACTCGAACTGCCCGTAGCAGGCGAAGAACAGCACGAAGCCCAGCACGCACAGCTGCACCATGGCCCGGTTGCCGAGGAGCTGCTTCCAGCTCCCGCCGCCGGTGCTCTGCCCCGGCGCCTCCTCGATCCGCGGTGCGCGCGGCGCCCGCACCGTCGCCATGACGGCGACCAGCACCAGGAACATCGCCGCCTCGATGGCGAACAGCAACGTGAAGGACGACGCGCTCGAGGTGTCGACCAGGTGGCCACCGATGAGCCCGCCGACGCCCAGTCCAAGGTTCTGCAGGAAGAACTGCATCGCGAACGCCCGAGACCGGGTCTCCGTCGTGGAGCAGTCCACGATCATCGTCGCGAGCGCCGGCTGCATCACGGCCTGCCCCGCGCCGAGCGCGGCGGCGGACAGCAGCACCGTGGCAGCCGATGCGGACAGTCCGAGGCTCATCGCGCCGAGCGCGGCGGTGACCAGGGCGACCAGCAGTACCGGCAGCGGGCCGCGCCGGACGATGGCCCGCCCGGCGAACGGCAGCACGATCAGCGCGGCCACGGCGAAGACGGCGAGCACGAGGCCCGCCGTGACAGAACCCAGTCCCCGTACCTGCGCCACATAGACGTACAGGTAGGGGACCGTGAAGCCGAGTCCGAACGCGCTGAGTGCGTTGCCCACGTGAATCCGGCGCATCGCCGCGCCCATTGCCCTGGTCACGTTCACCCTCTCTTGATCTCTCGGGATCGATCGCTGCAGCCGTCAGAGCTGAAGGCTGAAGACTTAGAAGCTAAAGTTCGAAGCTAAAGAGTACATAGCGAAGGACTTCAAAGCAAAGGAGTCGCGTGCCATACTGCGGCCATGGGCGACACCTCCGGCGCCGGCGAGCCGACACTCGAAGAGCAGATCGCCGCCTACCAGCGCGAGTTCCAGGACCTCGACCCCCAGGTCGAGAAGATCGTCTCGGCGCTCTCCCGCCTCAACCGCCGTATGAACGTCGCGTACGGCCGGCAGACCGCCGAGCTGGGCATCAGCAACACGGACTGGGAGGTGCTGAAGGCCCTGGTGCTCTCCGGCGCTCCCTACCGCCTGGGACCCGGCGACCTCGCCAAGCGCCTCGGCCTGACACCCGCCGCGATGACCCACCGCATCGACCGCATGGTCGCGGAGGGACTGGTCACCCGAGAACGCGACGAGAACAACCGGGTCCGGGTGATCGTGGCGATCACCGCGGAGGGGCGCGAGAAGTGGCTGGCCGCCATGCGCCTCGCCACGGTCTTCGAGGAGGAGCTGCTCCAGGACCTCTCCGCCGACGACCGCGCCGCGCTCGGCGAGGTGCTCACCCGCCTCCTGCGCAGGGTGGAACACGCCCAGCCGGACGCAGGCGGCCGGCTCAGCGACCTCGATTAAAGATCTTGACAGCGATGCTTGACAGCCCCCTGCCGGATCCGTAAGGTTCTTCGAGTTGCCACGGCACCGTAACGGTTCTGCGGCAGCACCTCCCGCCGCAGCAGCGGCACTCAAACCACCAGCACGATCCCCAACGGGAATGACTTCGGCGCGCCCGAATTCAATTCCGACGGGTAGGCGTCGGCCCGGTCGAGCCCGATTGGGAAACGCCGAGAAGGTCCGCTAAGGTTTGAGACGTCGGAACGGCCCAACGGCCGGGACGGCAACCCCTTCTGACGGGGAATCAGAGCCCGAAAGGATCTGATAGAGTCGGACTCGCCGGAAAGGGAAACGCGAAAGCGGAAACCTGGAAAGCACCGAGGAAATCGGATCGGAAAGATCTGATAGAGTCGGAAACGCAAGACCGAAGGGAAGCGCCCGGAGGAAAGCCCGAGAGGGTGAGTACAAAGGAAGCGTCCGTTCCTTGAGAACTCAACAGCGTGCCAAAAGTCAACGCCAGATATGTTGATACCCCGACCTGATCGGTTCGATCGGGTTGAGGTTCCTTTGAGACACACAGCGAGGACGCTGTGAACGTCGGGATTATTCCTCCCGATGTTCCGCTCTCGTGGTGTCACCCGATTACGGGTAAACATTCACGGAGAGTTTGATCCTGGCTCAGGACGAACGCTGGCGGCGTGCTTAACACATGCAAGTCGAACGATGAACCACCTTCGGGTGGGGATTAGTGGCGAACGGGTGAGTAACACGTGGGCAATCTGCCCTGCACTCTGGGACAAGCCCTGGAAACGGGGTCTAATACCGGATACTGACCTGCCAAGGCATCTTGGCGGGTCGAAAGCTCCGGCGGTGCAGGATGAGCCCGCGGCCTATCAGCTTGTTGGTGAGGTAATGGCTCACCAAGGCGACGACGGGTAGCCGGCCTGAGAGGGCGACCGGCCACACTGGGACTGAGACACGGCCCAGACTCCTACGGGAGGCAGCAGTGGGGAATATTGCACAATGGGCGCAAGCCTGATGCAGCGACGCCGCGTGAGGGATGACGGCCTTCGGGTTGTAAACCTCTTTCAGCAGGGAAGAAGCGAAAGTGACGGTACCTGCAGAAGAAGCGCCGGCTAACTACGTGCCAGCAGCCGCGGTAATACGTAGGGCGCAAGCGTTGTCCGGAATTATTGGGCGTAAAGAGCTCGTAGGCGGCTTGTCGCGTCGGTTGTGAAAGCCCGGGGCTTAACCCCGGGTCTGCAGTCGATACGGGCAGGCTAGAGTTCGGTAGGGGAGATCGGAATTCCTGGTGTAGCGGTGAAATGCGCAGATATCAGGAGGAACACCGGTGGCGAAGGCGGATCTCTGGGCCGATACTGACGCTGAGGAGCGAAAGCGTGGGGAGCGAACAGGATTAGATACCCTGGTAGTCCACGCCGTAAACGGTGGGCACTAGGTGTGGGCAACATTCCACGTTGTCCGTGCCGCAGCTAACGCATTAAGTGCCCCGCCTGGGGAGTACGGCCGCAAGGCTAAAACTCAAAGGAATTGACGGGGGCCCGCACAAGCGGCGGAGCATGTGGCTTAATTCGACGCAACGCGAAGAACCTTACCAAGGCTTGACATACACCGGAAAGCATCAGAGATGGTGCCCCCCTTGTGGTCGGTGTACAGGTGGTGCATGGCTGTCGTCAGCTCGTGTCGTGAGATGTTGGGTTAAGTCCCGCAACGAGCGCAACCCTTGTCCCGTGTTGCCAGCAACTCTTCGGAGGTTGGGGACTCACGGGAGACCGCCGGGGTCAACTCGGAGGAAGGTGGGGACGACGTCAAGTCATCATGCCCCTTATGTCTTGGGCTGCACACGTGCTACAATGGCCGGTACAATGAGCTGCGATACCGCAAGGTGGAGCGAATCTCAAAAAGCCGGTCTCAGTTCGGATTGGGGTCTGCAACTCGACCCCATGAAGTCGGAGTCGCTAGTAATCGCAGATCAGCATTGCTGCGGTGAATACGTTCCCGGGCCTTGTACACACCGCCCGTCACGTCACGAAAGTCGGTAACACCCGAAGCCGGTGGCCCAACCCCTTGTGGGAGGGAGCTGTCGAAGGTGGGACTGGCGATTGGGACGAAGTCGTAACAAGGTAGCCGTACCGGAAGGTGCGGCTGGATCACCTCCTTTCTAAGGAGCACTTCTTACCGGTCTTCGGACTGGTCAGAGGCCAGCATGCGAGCGAACGTCTCGCACTGGTTGCTCATGGGTGGAACGTTGACTACTCGGTCGGGACCACGGGTCGGTGGCTGCTAGTACTGCTCTTCGGAGCGTGGAACGCACGATCACCGGACGGGTTCCGGTCGGGCACGCTGTTGGGTGTCTGAGGGCACGGCCGTGAGGCTGGGTCTTCGGTTGCCGGCCCCAGTGCACTCGGGAGTTTTTCCCGGGGTGATGGGTGGTTGGTCGTTGTTTGAGAACTGCACAGTGGACGCGAGCATCTGTGGCCAAGTTTTTAAGGGCGCACGGTGGATGCCTTGGCACCAGGAACCGATGAAGGACGTGGGAGGCCACGATAGGCCCCGGGGAGTCGTCAACCAGGCTTTGATCCGGGGGTGTCCGAATGGGGAAACCCGGCAGTCGTCATGGGCTGTCACCCGCTGCTGAACACATAGGCAGTGTGGAGGGAACGCGGGGAAGTGAAACATCTCAGTACCCGCAGGAAGAGAAAACAACCGTGATTCCGGGAGTAGTGGCGAGCGAAACCGGATGAGGCTAAACCGTTCACGTGTGAGACCCGGCAGGGGTTGCGTGTGCGGGGTTGTGGGATCTCACTTCTGTTGTCTGCCGGCAACAGGGCGAGTCAGAAACCGTTGATGTAGGCGAAGGACATGCGAAAGGTCCGGCGTAGAGGGTAAGACCCCCGTAGTCGAAATGTCAGCGGCTTGCTTGTGAGACACCCAAGTAGCACGGGGCCCGAGAAATCCCGTGTGAATCTGGCGGGACCACCCGCTAAGCCTAAATATTCCCTGGTGACCGATAGCGGATAGTACCGTGAGGGAATGGTGAAAAGTACCGCGGGAGCGGAGTGAAATAGTACCTGAAACCGTGTGCCTACAAGCCGTGGGAGCGTCGGAACAAGGCTTGCCTTGTTCTCGTGACTGCGTGCCTTTTGAAGAATGAGCCTGCGAGTTTGCGGTGTGTTGCGAGGTTAACCCGGGTGGGGAAGCCGTAGCGAAAGCGAGTCCGAATAGGGCGTTTCAGTAGCACGCTCAAGACCCGAAGCGGAGTGATCTAGCCATGGGCAGGTTGAAGCGGCTGTAAGAGGTCGTGGAGGACCGAACCCACCAGGGTTGAAAACCTGGGGGATGACCTGTGGTTAGGGGTGAAAGGCCAATCAAACTCCGTGATAGCTGGTTCTCCCCGAAATGCATTTAGGTGCAGCGTCGTGTGTTTCTTGCCGGAGGTAGAGCACTGGATAGGCGATGGGCCCTACCGGGTTACTGACCTTAGCCAAACTCCGAATGCCGGTAAGTGAGAGCGCGGCAGTGAGACTGTGGGGGATAAGCTCCATGGTCGAGAGGGAAACAGCCCAGAGCATCGACTAAGGCCCCTAAGCGTACGCTAAGTGGGAAAGGATGTGGAGTCGCACAGACAACCAGGAGGTTGGCTTAGAAGCAGCCACCCTTGAAAGAGTGCGTAATAGCTCACTGGTCTAGTGATTCCGCGCCGACAATGTAGCGGGGCTCAAGCGTACCGCCGAAGTCGTGTCATTCATACAATAGGGCCAACGCCTGTATGGATGGGTAGGGGAGCGTCGTCTGCCGGGTGAAGCAGCACCGGAAGGTAGTTGTGGACGGTTGACGAGTGAGAATGCAGGCATGAGTAGCGATACAAACGTGAGAAACGTTTGCGCCGATTGACTAAGGGTTCCTGGGTCAAGCTGATCTGCCCAGGGTAAGTCGGGACCTAAGGCGAGGCCGACAGGCGTAGTCGATGGATAACCGGTTGATATTCCGGTACCCGCTGTGAAGCGTCAAACATCGAGCATCGTGATGCTAAGGCCGTGAAACCGTCCGCTGCCGGCTTTGCCGTCAGTGGGAGTGGTGGAGCCGCCGACCCAAGCGGTTAGTAGGTGAGTGATGGGGTGACGCAGGAAGGTAGTCCATCCCGGGCGGTGGTTGTCCCGGGGTAAGGGTGTAGGCCGCAAGGTAGGTAAATCCGCCTTGCATACGGCTGAGACCTGATGCCGAGCCGATTGTGGTGAAGTGGATGATCCTATGCTGTCGAGAAAAGCCTCTAGCGAGTTTCATGGCGGCCCGTACCCTAAACCGACTCGGGTGGTCAGGTAGAGAATACCGAGGCGTTCGGGTGAACTATGGTTAAGGAACTCGGCAAAATGCCCCCGTAACTTCGGGAGAAGGGGGGCCACGCCTGGTGATGAGTCTTGCACTCTGAGCTGGGGGTGGCCGCAGAGACCAGCGAGAAGCGACTGTTTACTAAAAACACAGGTCCGTGCGAAGCCGTAAGGCGATGTATACGGACTGACGCCTGCCCGGTGCTGGAACGTTAAGGGGACCGGTTAGCTCAGATTCGTCTGGGCGAAGCTGAGAACTTAAGCGCCAGTAAACGGCGGTGGTAACTATAACCATCCTAAGGTAGCGAAATTCCTTGTCGGGTAAGTTCCGACCTGCACGAATGGCGTAACGACTTCTCGACTGTCTCAACCATAGGCCCGGTGAAATTGCACTACGAGTAAAGATGCTCGTTTCGCGCAGCAGGACGGAAAGACCCCGGGACCTTTACTACAGTTTGATATTGGTGTTCGGTTCGGCTTGTGTAGGATAGCTGGGAGACTGTGAAGCTCGCACGCCAGTGTGGGTGGAGTCGTCGTTGAAATACCAGTCTGGTCGTGCTGGATGTCTAACCTGGGTCCGTGATCCGGATCAGGGACAGTGTCTGATGGGTAGTTTAACTGGGGCGGTTGCCTCCTAAAGAGTAACGGAGGCGCCCAAAGGTTCCCTCAGCCTGGTTGGCAATCAGGTGTTGAGTGTAAGTGCACAAGGGAGCTTGACTGTGAGACCGACGGGTCGAGCAGGGACGAAAGTCGGGACTAGTGATCCGGCGGTGGCTTGTGGAAGCGCCGTCGCTCAACGGATAAAAGGTACCCCGGGGATAACAGGCTGATCTTCCCCAAGAGTCCATATCGACGGGATGGTTTGGCACCTCGATGTCGGCTCGTCGCATCCTGGGGCTGGAGTCGGTCCCAAGGGTTGGGCTGTTCGCCCATTAAAGCGGTACGCGAGCTGGGTTTAGAACGTCGTGAGACAGTTCGGTCCCTATCCGCTGTGCGCGTAGGAGTCTTGAGAAGGGCTGTCCCTAGTACGAGAGGACCGGGACGGACGAACCTCTGGTGTGCCAGTTGTTCTGCCAAGGGCATGGCTGGTTGGCTACGTTCGGGAGGGATAACCGCTGAAAGCATCTAAGCGGGAAGCCTGCTTCGAGATGAGGACTCCCACCCACTTGATGGGGTAAGGCTCCCAGTAGACGACTGGGTTGATAGGCCGGATCTGGAAGCACCGTGAGGTGTGGAGGTGACCGGTACTAATAGGCCGAGGGCTTGTCCTCAGTTGCTCGCGTCCACTGTGTTGGTTCTGAAACCACGAACAATCAGACCGTGTTGGTTACCGGTTGGTTGTCTGTTTCATAGTGTTTCGGTGGTCATAGCGTAGGGGAAACGCCCGGTTACATTCCGAACCCGGAAGCTAAGCCTTACAGCGCCGATGGTACTGCAGGGGGGACCCTGTGGGAGAGTAGGACGCCGCCGAACAATTATTGCGAGGAAGCCCTGCACCGGGAACGGTGCGGGGCTTTCTGCGTTTAGGGTCGGTTGTTCCCCTCGCGGGTTCTAGCCCACCAGCTTCGTTTCGTAGGCCAGGATGACGGCCTGGACGCGGTCTCTCGAACCCGTCTTGGCCAGGATGCGACCCACATGGGTCTTCACCGTCGACTCGGCCAGGTGGAAGCGCTCGGCTATCTCTGTGTTGGTCCAGCCCTGGCCCATGACGCGCAGGATCTCTGTCTCGCGTTCCGTGAGCGTGGTCAGGCGGGGATCGCGGGAGTCGCCGGGAGTCCTGGGGGAGTCGGCCGGGGCTGTGGCGGCCGGCAGATGGTGGACGTAGGCGTCGAGCAGGCGGCGGGTGAGGCTCGGGGCGACCACCGCGTCGCCCGTGGCCACCGCGCGGATGCCGGAGAGGAGCTCCTCCGGCTGGGCGTCCTTGACGAGGAAACCCGACGCACCGGCGCGCAGCCCGGAGTAGGCGTACTCGTCGAGGTCGAAGGTCGTGAGGATGAGGACACGGGAGCGGCCCCCGCCGGCGACGATACGTCGGGTCGCCTCGATGCCGTCCAAGCCGGGCATGCGGACGTCCATCAGGACGACGTCCGGGTGGAGTCCGGCCGTAAGCCGGGCGGCTTCGGCGCCGTCGGCCGCCTCCCCGACGACCGTCATGTCGTCCTGGCTCTCCAGGAGCATCCGGAAGCCGAAGCGCTGGAGGGGCTGGTCGTCGGCTATGAGGACGGTGGTCACTGCGGGGATTCCTCCGGTAGGTGCAGATGGACGCGCCAGCCCCGTTCGGGGGCCGGGCGTGGGCCGGCCTCAAGTGTGCCGCCGTACAGGGACGTCCGTTCGCGCATCCCGGGCAGACCGCGGCCGCCGGTGAGGGTTGGGGACGGGGGCGGGGCCGCCCGGCCCGTGTCGGTGACGGTGAGGGTGACGGCGCCGCCTGCCCCGTAGGACAGCTCGATGTCGGCGGTGGCGTCGGGGCCGGCGTGTTTGAGGGTGTTGGTGAGGGCTTCCTGGATGACGCGGTAGAGGGTGAGCTGGCGGCCCTCGGGGAGCGCGGGCTCGCCCTGAACGGTCATCCGGACGGGGAGGCCGGCCCGGCGGACGCCGTCGAGGAGCCGGTCGAGGTCGGTGAGGGCGGGCTGCGGAGCCAGTTCGGGCGCCGTGGGGGTGCCGTCCTGGGCGTCGTCGCGCAGGACGTCCAGGAGGCGGCGGAGTTCGCCGAGGGCCTGGCGGCTGGTGGTGCTGATGGCGTCGAGGGCCTGGGCGGCGCGGTCGGGGGACTTGGCGGCGGCGTAGCGGCCGCCGTCGGCCAGGCCCGTGATGACGGAGAGGTTGTGGCCGATGATGTCGTGCATCTCCCGCGCTATGCGGGCGCGTTCGGCCGCGGCGGCGAGCCGGACCTGCTGGTGGCGTTCCGTCTCCAGGCGGTGGGCGCGGTCCTCCAGGGCGTCGGTGTAGTTGCGGCGGGTGCGGACCGTGATGCCGATGAGCGCCGCCACCGCGACGGACATCAGCTGGGCCCCGATCTGCTGCTCCCAGGTGGGCTGGTCGCCGTAACGGATGCCCGAGACGGCGACCGGGGTGAGGACGAGGACGGAGGCCCAGGAGAGGGTGCGCAGGGAGAGGCGCAGGGCGATGTGGAAGACGACGAGCAGCTGGAGCATGGCGGCCTGGAGGATGGCGCCGGTCCAGGCGTTGAGGAGGGCGACCGGGGCCATGGTGAGCAGCACCGCCGCCGGGTGGGAGCGGCGCCACAGGAGAGGAAGCGTGAAGCCCAGGGTCAGAGCGAGCAGCAGCCCACTGGGAACGTCCAGGTCGTGGGCGACGTAGCGCCGGCCGCCGTTGAGGTAGGCGCTGAGGTCGATGAGGGCGGCCGTCAGCCAGAATCCGGTCAGGTGCAGGTCCCACACGAGTGGACGGCGGCGGTCGAAGCCACGGACGCGCCGGGTAAAGCGCTGGATGTACTCGGTGAGGGGTTCGGCGACTCGGTCCTCCGGTGCGGGCCGGGCGGCGTCCACGTGGTCCATCCGACCATGGTCGGGGGTATGGGGGAGGGATGCGTCGTTCCGTGGGCCGTATATGAGATGAGGGGCGTAGTACCCGGGTATTACGGTGGCCCGCATGAGTGCCTCGGTCCCCGGTGACTACGTGATCCGCTCCATACGCGCCGACGAGTGGCCCGCGGTGAAGGAGCTGCGGCTGCGCGCGCTGCGGGATCCTGTCGCGGACCTCGCGTACCTGGAGACGTACGAGGACGCGGCCGCGCAGCCGGACGCCTTCTGGCAGGAGCGGGCCGCCATGGGCGGCGAGGGGGCTGCCGGGGCGCAGCAGCTCGTCGCCGTCGGGCCAGGCGGGCTGTGGCTCGGGACGCTGACCGTGATCGTGGAGGAGGCCGGGACTACGGACTGGGCCGGGTTTCCGGTGGACCGGCGGCAGGGGCACGTCGTCGGGGTGTTCGTACGGCCCGAGTGGCGCGGGAGCGGGCTGACGAAGGCGCTGTTCGACGCCGGTCTCGAGTGGGCCTGGGCGAGTGGTCTGGAGCGGGTGCGGCTCATCGTGCACCCGGACAACGGGCGGGCGCGGGGCGCCTACCGCAAGGCCGGGTTCGTGCCGAGCGGGCGGACGGTGCCGTTGGCGGGCGGGCCCGGCGACCACGAGTTGGAGTACGTGCTGGAGCGCTGACCCGTCCCGTGCCGCGGTCAGACGGGGAGTTCGTCGTGGGGCCAGCGGGCGCGGCCCTGTTCGCGGGAGCGGAGCAGGGCCAGAGTCGGCATGCCGAGGTCCGTGCCGGTGGCGAGCAGCTCCGGGAGCCGGGGGAGCGGGGCCACGGCCGCGACGTCGTCCAGGACGAGCGTCAGTGGTGGGTCGAGGCGACCGGAGGATGACCGTTCGGCCATGCGCCGGCCGCGCTCGACCACGCTGGAGACGAGCGCCGTCAGCAGCGGCATCGCGCCCGGGCTCGTACGGGGGTCCTCGATGGATTCACCCACCACGTAAAGGGTTCCCTGTTCGTGGATGAAGGAATCCAAGGCGAGGGCATCATTTCGGTTGGGAGTGCAGGCCTCGCGGATATTGACCGTGGAGAGCGTGGCCAGGGTCCGGGCGGTCAGCTGCTGGGCCATGTCCCGGCGTTCGGGATGGGCGGTGAGGGACCCTTCGAGTTCTCCCGCGGAACCGGGGGCGGCCTTGGGGTGGGTGCGCAGGATGCGGACGGCGTCCTGCACCTGGAGACCCTGGGACCAGCGGTGAACGTGGCGGATGGTGCGGCCGTCGATGGCGGCGGCGTGCAGGTAGCTGCGCAGCAGCAGTTCGGCCGTGTCGCCGACCGCCTGGTCGAGGCGGGCGGTGGGACGGACCGGGGTGAGCAGGGCGGCGGCTCTGGCGGTGGCCGTCTCCCTGTCCTCGCAGCCCGCGGTGGGGGACCAGTGGAGGCGGGCGGGGGTGTCGCAGAGGTGGTTCGGGTCGTAGAGGTGGGTGGGGCCGAGTTTCGCGCGGGCGTCCTTGGTGTCCGACCAGAGGGCGGGGTTGGAGGTGATGACGAGGGCGGCGCCTTCTGCGTCCCGCAGGGCGTCCGTTGCGGTTCCGTGGCGGCTGTCCCGGGGGCCGTAGTGCACCGCGCCTTCGGCGCGGTTCGTTTCCCACCCACTCGCCCGTCTGCTGGTGGCCACGGAGGCCGAGGGGGCGTCCTGCCCGGCCGGGGCCTGCGGCGCGGGCGTGGTGGGCGGGGCCTGTTGCGGGGCCCTCGGGGTGGGTACCTCGTGCACCGGATCGTCCTGGACCAAAGTCTCCCGGACCGGTGTCTCCCGGACCGGCGCCTCCTGCGCCGGCGACGCCGCTGTCGGCACTGCGACCGGCTCCTCGCGCCTCCGCTGCCGTACCGCGCGCCACCGGGCCACCGTGCCCATCACGAACACCGTGAGCACCACCAGCACCATCAGTTGGCCGATGAACAGGCCCCAGAACAGCCCGTACCCGGAGAGGGCCGTGCGAGGGGCGTCCGGCCAGGCGCCGGGGATGTCATGGGGTTCGGCGATCAGGTTGCGCATGGCCTGCGGGGTGCCGGTGAAGCTGACGCCGTCGGGCCAGGAGCCGTGGGCGAACAGGGCCGACAGGCCCGTCGCCGTCCACACCAGCAGGGTCATGCCGAGGAGGAAGGCCAGTACGCCGATCAGCAGGCCGTCGGGGATGCCGCCCTGGGCCGGCCGCTGATCGCGGCGGTCGTCCGGTCTCATGCGTCCGGTGCCTCTCCGTCTCTCGTCCTACGCCACCGTCGTCCTACGCCACCGTCGATTCCGACGAGTCGCCGATGTGCTGCTCCATGAACGCCGCAGCCCGCTCCTCCGCCTCCAGTTCCGCGGCGCGCAGGGCGTCGTCGGTCAGGTGGTCGGTGGAGGACTCGGTCATCGCGCGGTCGGTGAAGACCAGGGGGCGTTCCGTCTCGGTGATCAGGTGTTTGACCACCTGGACGTTGCCGTTGACGTCCCACACCGCGATACCGGGGGTGAGGGAGGGGATGATCTCCACCGCCCACCGGGGCAGGCCGAGGACGCGCCCGGTGGCCCGTGCCTCGTCGGCCTTCTGGGCGTAGATGGTGCGGGTGGAGGCCATCTTGAGGATGGCCGCGGCCTCTCTGGCCGCCGCCCCGTCCACGACGTCGGACAGATGGTGCACCACCGCCACGAACGACAGACCCAGCCGGCGCCCGAACTTCAGCAGCCGCTGGAAAAGCTGTGCCACGAACGGGCTGTTGATGATGTGCCAGGCCTCCTCGACCAGGAAGATGCGCTTCTTCCGGTCGGGGCGGATCCAGGTGTGCTCCAGCCAGACGCCCACGATGGCCATGAGGATCGGCATGGCGATGGAGTTGCGGTCGATGTGGGAGAGGTCGAAGACGATGAGCGGGGCGTCGAGGTCGATGCCGACCGTCGTCGGGCCGTCGAACATGCCGCGCAGGTCACCGTCGACGAGACGGTCCAGGACCAGCGCCACGTCCAGGCCCCAGGCCCGCACGTCGTCTATGGCCACGTTCATCGCCTCGGCGGACTCCGGCTCGGGGTGGCGGAGCCGCTCGACGATGTCGGAGAGGACCGGCTGGCGTTCGACGATCGTCTCGTTGACGTAGGCGTGCGCGACCTTGAGCGCGAAGCCGGAGCGCTCGTCGAGGCCGTGGCCCATCGCCACCTCGATGATCGTCCGGAGCAGCGCGAGCTGGCCGGTCGTCGTGATCGCCGGGTCGAGGGGGTTGAGGCGGATGCCGTGGTCCAGGGCGGCCATCGGGTCGAGGCGGATGGGAGTTATGCCCAGCTCCTCGGCGATGAGGTTCCACTCGCCGACGCCGTCCTCGCCCTGGGCGTCCAGCACGACGACCTGCCGGTCGCGGAAACGCAGCTGGCGCAGGACGTACGTCTTCTCGAGGGCCGACTTGCCGTTGCCCGACTCCCCGAGCACCAGCCAGTGCGGGGCGGGGAGCTGCTGGCCGTAGAGCTGGAAAGGGTCGTAGATGTAGCCCTTGCCGGAGTAGACCTCACGGCCGATGATCACGCCGGAGTCGCCGAGGCCGGGCGCGGCCGTCGGCAGGTAGACGGCCTGGGCCTGGCCGGTGGACGTGCGGACGGGGAGGCGGGTCGTCTCCACCTTCCCGAAGAGGAAGGATGTGAAGGCGTCGGTGAGGACGGTCAGCGGGTCCCGCATCAGGCTCAGCCCCTACCTTCGGATGCCGGTGGCGAACGGAAGAGTGTTCACGAAGGCGCGATGGTGCTCACGGTCGCACCACTCCAGTTTCAGGTACGACTTTCCGGCCGACGCCCTTATCGTCCGCTTGTCGCGGGCCAGGGCCTCGGGGGTGCGGGAGGAGACGGTGATGTAGCCGACCAGGTTGACGC
Source organism: Streptomyces sp. CCM_MD2014 (assembly GCF_000772045.1). Lineage (GTDB taxonomy): Bacteria > Actinomycetota > Actinomycetes > Streptomycetales > Streptomycetaceae > Streptomyces > Streptomyces salinarius. Next base: position 4,742,721 of record NZ_CP009754.1, read on the forward strand.
CGGCCGCGCCGCTGGCGAGGTCCTCGCCGCGCTGGTCGAGGCGGCCGTGGGCGGCGATGTCGCGCGGGTCCACGGTCCGGTTCATCTTGGCGGCGCGGGACGCCTCGGCGTCGTCGTTCGTCTTCTCGGTCAGCATGCGTTCGATGGCGACCTCGGTGGGTTCGAGGTCCATCGTGACGGCGACGGTACGGATCACGTCCGGGGTGTGGACGAGGAGCGGCGCCAGGAAGTTGACGCCCACCGGGGTCATCGGCCACTCCTTGATCCAGGCGGTGGCGTGGCACCAGGGCGCGCGGGTGGCCGACTCGCGGGTCTTGGCCTGGAGGTAGGTGGGCTCCATGGCGTCCAGCTCGGCCGGCCAGGCGTTGCGCTTGGTCATCGCCTGGATGTGGTCGATGGGGTGGTCCGGGTCGTACATGGCGTGGATCAGTGAGGCGAGCCGGCCCTGGCCGAGCGGCTGGCGCACCCGGATGTCGGCCTCCTGGAGGCGGGAGCAGATGTCGGTCAGCTCGCGCGCCATCACGACGGCGAGGCCGGCGTCCCGGTCCAGCTTGCGCCCGGTGTGCGGGCGGGCGGCGCGGGCCATGGTGTGCGCCTCGGCGGCCAGTTCGCGGTTGTAGTGCATGCAGGCGATCAGGTACGCGCGGTGCTGCTCGCTGCTGGTGGACACCATCGACTGGAGCTGGTCGTACGACTGCTGCAGCCATGCCGGTGACCTTTCGTCACCGCGCTGGGCGACGTCCTTGGCGTGCGCGTCGGGGTCGGCCGGGAGGGTGCGGGCGAGCATCTGAATGCGGGTGACGAAGCCGTCGCCGTTGGCCACGTGCTTGAGCAGGGTGCCGAAGCGGTCGACGAGGGCTTCCTGGTCCTCGGAGTCGCGCAGGCCGACGCCGGGTCCCTCGATCTCGATCGCGGCCGTCACCGTCTTGCGGTCGGCGTGCAGCAGTACGGCGATCTCGTCCGGGCCGAAGGGGGCCGCCAGCCAGGAGATGCGGCCGATACCGGGCGGCGGCCCGACCTCGACCTCCCGGCCGTCGATCCTCGTACCGGCCTCGATGGCGCCGGAACGGTACGTCGTACCCTTGCGGAGCGTCCGCTTGTAGCTGCGGTTGATCTCGAACCACCGGTAGAACGTGCGGTGGTTGTACGGCACGTAGACCGCCGCCAGCGCGAGCATCGGGAAGCCGACGAGCAGCACGATGCGCAGGGACAGGACGGGGACGAGCAGCCCGCACATCATGCCGAGGAACGCGCCCGCGATGATCAGCGCGATCTCACCGGTCTCGCGGTTGCGGCCGACGATCGCGTTCGGCCGGGCGCGGCCGATCAGATACGTACGGCGGGGCGTGACCGTATGGGACATGTGGGACTCGGTCGTCAACGCCCGTCACCTCCTGTGCTCTTGCTGTTGCGGGTGTTGCTTGCGTGCGGTGTGTTCACCGGGCTGCCGGAGCGCGGTGCGGGTGCGGCGGAGGGGACATTTCCGCCGCCGCCGTTCGAGGGGCGCGAGCTGTGCGCGGCGACTCCGCCGGAGGCGGGGTTCGAGGGGCGGGCGGCCGCGGAGGACGAGGACTGTCCGCCGCCGTCGCCGTTGTTGCGGCTGCTGTGCGTTCTGATGCCCTGGGCGACGAGGTTCGCCGGGGAGCTGATCACGGCGGCGGCCTTGCCCTCGGCGCCCTGCATGATGCGGTTGTTGCGGCCGTTGGCGATCTCGTCGCCGAAGCCGGGGACGAAGCGGTAGATCATCGCCGAGGCGAAGATCGCGAGCAGGATGATGGCGAGGCCGGACACGATGGCGGCGACGGAGTCGGGGCCCTCCTCCGTGGTCAGCGCGCCGGCGAGGCCGAGCACGATGACGATCACGGGCTTCACCATGATCACGGCGATCATGATGCCCGCCCAGCGGCGGACGTGTCCCCACAGGTTCTTGTCGACCAGGCCGGCGTAGACGACGACGCCGAGCAGGGCGCCGACGTAGAGCAGGACGGCGCGCAGGTACAGCTCCAGGTAGAGCACGCCGGCGGCGATGATCGACACGAACGACACCAGGATCAGCATGATCGGGCCGCCGCCGATGTCGTTGCCCTGCTTCAGCGCCTCGCTGAACGTGCCGAAGAACGTGTCCGTCTGGTCGCCGGTGCCCTTGGCCAGGACGTCGGTGACGGCGTCGGTGGCGGATACGACCGTGTACAGGATCAACGGCGTGAAGGCCGACGCCAGGACGGTGAGCCAGAGGAACCCGACGGCCTCGGAGAGCGCGGTGGTGAAGGGGACGCCGCGCACGGCCCGCTTGGCGACCGCGAGCAGCCAGAGGACCAGGGTGAGGATGGTCGACGCGGCGAAGACGATGCCGTACTGCTTGAGGAACGTGCCGTTCGTGAAGTCGACGTCGGCGGTGTTCTTCACGGCGTTGCTGAGCGTGTCGACGGTCCAGGCGGCGGCGTCGGCACAGCCCTTGGCGAGGGAGGAGAGGGGGTCGAGGGAGGAGGGGAGGGTGTCGGGGGCCGACCCGCCACCTCCCCCGGATCCGCCGCCTTCGCCTCGTTCGCAGTATTTCTTGGCCGGGCCCGCGATGAGCGAGCAGGGATCGTCCTTCGTCGGGGTCGGGCTGGGCTCGGCGAAGGCGCGCGTGGAGAACAGAACGGCTGCTGCCTGAGCAGCGGCCACTACAGCGGTCAGCTTGAGCGCGCGGTGCTGGCTACCGAGCATAGGTAAAGCCTCCGAACTCCTGGACCGCCTTGCTCATCTCATCGGCACCAGAAACAGGGTTGTCCCCCGGCACAGGGGTCGGCCCGTTCTTCTGGCTGGTCTCCGTGACCTTCCAGTCACTGCCGTCCCAGCTCAGGTGCATGGTCACCGTGAACCAACTGCTTGTGACCGGATTGGTCGTCTTCTCACCAGTGAGTCCGAAGAGCCCGTTGCACCACACTTCGACGATGGCAGCAGCGCTGCTGAAGGACGTCACCTTGGTGCCCGCCGGCAACGTCCGGTTGACGAAGGTGACTCCCGCAGGAGCCTTGCCGTTCTTGTCGAGACCGATCTTCTTCAGAAACGCTTCCGAGTAGTCGGCGTCGAAGCCGGACTGGAGGCGATCGACCCAACCTGGGTCGGCGAGGGACTGTACGATCTCGTGGCGTCTGGCCGGGTCGAACATCCCGTCAGAACCCAGCGCCACCGCATAGTTCGCCGCCGCGCTCTGCGCCCCCTGCTCGTCATGGGCGAAGCCCGACTGCACCGGGCGGGTCCCCGTGGGCGCCGTCGCCGACGTCTTCGGCTTGTCCCCGGTGTCACCCTCCGCGGATGCGGAATCGTCTCCTCCGCGGTTCGCGAAGGCGATCGCCGCGATGAGCAGGACGACGACGCCGACCACGGTGACCAGGCTCCGGGAGGAGGAGCGGCCGCCGCGTCGGGGGGCGCCGTCCTCCTCCGGGAGCCGGAGCCGGGTCTGGCCGGTGCCGCCGTAATCGCCGGACGACTGGTGATCGTCTCCGAGACTCATGCCGCGTACGCCCCCTCGACGTCGGGTCGGCCGTGTACGTACGACGGTAGCCGTGCTGGGTCCCGCTCGGGCGCGGTGTTATGACTCGACATCAGGGAAACGCAACCTCAGCCGGTTGGCACGACGGGCGGGTGGGATGGACGGGGAGGGACGGATGGGTGCCGGGCTATACGGCCATTCCGTACACGATGGTGAACAGCGTGCCGAGTGAGCCGATGATGAACACACCCGTCAGCCCCGCGATGATCAGGCCCTTGCCCTGCTCCGCGCTGAAGGTGTCCCGGAGCGCGGTGGCCCCGATGCGCTGCTTGGCGGCGCCCCAGATGGCGATGCCGAGGCAGAGCAGGATGGCGACGGCCATCACCACCTCGATCATCACCTTGGCCTCGTTGCCCAGGCTGCCGAAGGGGCCCCAGTCCGGAGCGATCCCCCCGATGATGGTGTTGATGTCTCCCTCGTCGGCCGCAAAGAGCATGTAAGTCACCGCCCCTGTTGGGTAGTTCCGCACCCTCTGCGGGCATGCAGAGGTCAAGCCTCATTGTCGCCGACGATGACGCCCTGGCATGTCGCCTTGGCGTCATTGTTTGGCGGGTTTTATGCGAACAGCTTGCCACCGTCCGGCGCCGGCTGGTCAGTCGGCGCCGAGACGGCTTCTGGTGGTCGTATCGTCACTCTGTGTATCACGGCGGGGCATGGCTGGCAACGATGTGTAAGCGAAACCTGGGATGCGGTTCGATCGTTAGGCCCTGATTCGATGTCAGAGGCGGGTGAGCGTCACCGGTTTCGGTGCTGCGGGGCCGGTGCCGCCAGGCGGAAGCCCACGCCGATCGCTGCGAGGTCCGGTTCGTAGGCGCCGTGGCGGCGGGCGCACCGGGCCAGGTCCCGGTCGTGGCGGAACGCGCCGCCCCGGGTGATGTGCCGGTCGAAGGCCCAGTCCTCGGTGCGCGGCACCTCCTCGGGTGCGCCGGGGTAGGGGGCGTAGAGGGTGGACGTCCATTCGTCGGCGTTGCCCGCCATGTCCAGCACCCCGAAGGGGCTGGCTCCGTCGGGGAACGAGCCGACCGGCGTCGTGGTGCCGATGCCGAGGTCCACCAGATTGGCCAGACCGGTGCGGTACTCCTCGCCCCACGGGAACTCCCGGCCGTCGTCGCCCCGGGCGGCCCGTTCCCACTCGTCCTCCGTGGGCAGCCGTACGTCCAGGCCGCCGAGCCGCTCCCCGATCCACCGGCAGTAGTCCGTCGCCGCCTCCCAGGTGACGCCGATGACCGGGTGGTCCGACGGCGACGGCCTGGGGAGCGGTCGGTCGGTCGCCGTCGCGTAGCGGGTCCACTGGCCGACCGTGACCGGCGTGCGGGCGATCCGGAAGGCGGGGACGTGGATCTCCGCGCGCGGTGTCTCCTTCAGGTACCACTCCGGCGGCACGCCGGTGTCCGCGTAGTGGTGGGCGACGGCCCGCACCTCGCTCACCGGTGTGCCCCGACGCAGTAACCCGGCCGGGACGTCGACCCAGTCCACCTGCTCCACCTGCTCCGCCTGTTCCGTCTGCTCCGCCTGCATGGCCCCTCCTCGGCTCGAGTGAACGAACCACATGATCACGCCGGTGGGTGCGGACTCGCCTCGGCCCGCGGACCCATCTCGGGAGCGACCTTGGGACCAGGGCCGCGTGCGCTCGGGCCGACGGCGCCCACGAGGCGAGTGGTCGAACTCCTCCGCGCACACGTGGACGGTGCCGCCGGGACGACATGGCCGGGAAACGACACTGAACGGCGTGCGCATGGGGGATGGTTGGACCATGCGCAAGTTCTGGGTCGGTGCCGGTGCCGCGGTTGCCCTGGGGATGGGCTTCGTGATGCTGCTCGTCGTGGGGGTCTACCTGGTCGCCGGGAATCTGGCCGGCGGGGCGGGCGGCGGGGCCAAGAAGCTCGCCAAGGGGAGTGTGCCCGCGGCCTACCAGCCGATCGTGCAGAAGTGGGGGAACCTCTGCCCCGCCATCAACCCGGCGCTGCTCGCGGCGCAGTTGTACCAGGAGAGCGGGTTCAACCCGAAGGCGCAGAGCGCGGCGGCGGCGCAGGGGATAGCGCAGTTCATCCCCGGGACGTGGGCCACCCACGGCATCGACGGGGACGGCGACGGGGACCGGGACGTGTGGGACCCGGCGGACGCGATCCCGTCGGCGGCGTCGTACGACTGCTCCCTCGCCTCGTACGTGAAGGACGTGCCCGGCGATCCGACCGAGAACATGCTGGCCTCCTACAACGCGGGGGCCTACGCGGTGATCAAGTACCAGGGCGTGCCGCCGTACAAGGAGACGCAGAACTACGTCAAGGTCATCACGACGCTCGAGAAGAGCTTCGCCGAGCCCACCGGTCGCGTCGACCCGTCCGAGCAGGCCGCCGGGGCGATCGCCTTCGCCCAGAAGAAGCTCGGGACGCCGTATCTGTGGGGCGGGAACGGGACGGCCGATCAGGGTGGGCGGTTCGACTGCTCGGGGCTGACCAAGGCCGCGTACGAGAGTGTGGGGATCGAGCTGCCGCGGGTCGCCAACGACCAGTACAACGCGGGGCCGCATCCCCGGCGGGAGGAGTTGCTCCCCGGGGACCTGGTCTTCTTCTCGGACGACCTCACCAACTCGCGGGCCATCCGGCACGTCGGCATCTACGTGGGCGGTGGATACATGATCGACGCCCCGCGGACGGGGGCCGTGATCCGGTTCGACCCGATCGACACGCCCGACTACTTCGGGGCCACCCGGGTCACCGAAGATGGCGCGAAAGCATTGCCCACCACGGTGTGAATGGGAGGGTTTGAACCCAGCGTGAAACCCTGCCCTGAGCTGCGGAGACGTGTCTCTCTTCGATAACGTCTGCGTGATCATTCAGTGGAGTGTGGAACGTATCAACGGGGACCGTGCGTTCCTGTTGACGTGAGCTGACCACGGGGGTGGCAGAAGAGGCGTGCGCTCGGTGCGTCTCAGGACATGACGAAGGGGCCGCAGCACCATGGCTGGACTCGCCGAATCCGGGTCGAACCCCGACGTCGAGCTGCTCTACGACATCAACGGCCTGGCCAAGGACGCGCCGCACTGGTTCGACCGGGTCATGGAGTTCGTCGGCGAGTACGGACTGCTGTTCGCGATCGTGCTGCTGGTGCTGTGGTGCTGGTGGGGCGTGCGCCGACGGGGCGGTGAGGACGCGGCGTCGAACGTGGCCGCTCTGGTCTGGGCACCGCTCGCGGCCGGAGTCGCCGTACTCGTCAACGTGCCGATACGGGGCTTCGTCGAGCGACCCCGGCCCTTCAAGTCCCATGACGGACTCGAGGTGTTGGTGGAGGGGAAGAACGACTTCTCCTTCGTGAGCGACCACGCCACGCTCTGCATGGCCCTGGCGGTCGGACTGTTCGTCGCCAACCGCAAGTTCGGGATCGCCGCCATCGTGCTGGCGCTCTTCGGCGGCTTCGCCCGCGTCTACATGGGCGTGCACTACCCGACGGACGTCGTGGGCGGGTTCGCCCTCGGTACGGCGGTCGCGCTGCTGCTGTCGCCGGTGGCCATGGCGCTGCTGACGCCGCTGACCCGGGCCGTCGAGCGCTCGCCCCGGGTGGGGTGGCTGGTCAGCGCGCGAGGACGGTCGGGTGCCGCCGGACGCGGTGCCGTGATTCCGGGGGCGCGCAAGGAGAGCGGCGCCGAGACGTCGGGCGAGCGGGATCTCGCCGCCTGACGCTCGCCGCCCGACGTTCACAGTGCCTGCGGGCAGGTGAAGACGCGGTCCGGGTCGTACTGGTGCTTCAGGCGTGCCAGGCGCGGGGCCGCGTCTCCGTAGTAGGCCTTCCGCCAGTCCGTCAGATCCGGGTCCGTGTAGTTCTGGTAGGCGGCGCCCGAGGCGTACGGCCGCATCGCGTCGTAGGCGGAATCCAGCCAGGACCGCGGCGCCCTTCCGCTCGTGCCCGGCCGCCACGAGACGAGGTACTGGGCCAGCATCCGGGAGCGCCGGTGCACGAACGCGGTGGACGTCGGGGAGACGCGGTTCACCGCCCCGCCGAGCGCCGTGAACGCGATGCTGCCGGCGCCGCCGCGCACCTGGGGGAGCTGCGCGAGCAGGGCCTTGATGCCGGCGGGCGGGATCGAGCGGTCGTAGAAGTCCGAACGGGCCACGTACGTCTCGCGGTCCAGTGAGCCTTCGGGCGATCGACCGGGCGCCGAGCCCGGGAGGTGGCAGCGGGCGTCGGTCGAGAAGGACGAGCAGCCCGCGTACATCTCCATCGACTCCTCGTACGTACGGCGCTTGAGGGAGACGTGGGTCGCGGACGAGCCGATGCGGTCGGCGAGGCGGTCGACGGCGTTCTGGAGTTCTCCGTAGGTGCCGAGGGAGAAGGCCGACACCGACAGGGTGGGGGTGTGGCCGGGGGCGGCGGCCAGGTGGAGGGAGGACCAGGTCTCGTCGGGCTGGCCGGGACCCCACTCCTGCCAGGCGCGGACGGCCGCCGCCGCCTTCCGCCAGGGCCAGGTCATGTACGCCGATACGGCCCTGGGAGCCGGATGGGTGCGGAAGCGGAACTCCGTGACGATGCCGAAGTTCCCGTTGCCCGCGCCGCGCAGGGCCCAGAAGAGGTCCTGGTGGTCGCCCGTCGCGTCGGCGGTGATCTCCTTGCCGTCCGCCGTGATCAGGGTGGCCCGGGTGAGGCTGTCGCAGGTCAGGCCGTACGCGCGGGAGACGACTCCGTGGCCGCCGCCGAGGGTGAGGCCGGAGATGCCTACGGTGGGGCAGGAGCCGGCCGGGACGGTCACGCCCTTCGCGGCGAGGGCGCGGTAGACGTCGATCAGCTTGGCGCCGGCGCCGACGACCGCCTCGCCCGCGGAGGCGCGGACGCGGTTCAGTTTCGAGACGTCGATGATCAGGCGGCCGTTGCCGGAGGACCAACCCGCGTAGGAATGACCGCCGTTGCGGATCGCCACGGGGATGTGGTGGGCGCGGGCGTAGGAGAGGGCGGTGCGGATGTCGTCGGGGTGGGCGGCGTAGGCGACGGCGGTGGGCTTCAGGGTGTCGAAGCGGGTGTTGTAGAGCTGGTGGGCCGATTCCCAGGCGGGGTCGCCCGGGCGGACGAGTGGGCCGTCGAGGGACTTGGCGAGGGCGGTCCAGGTGGTGGGGGAGGGGCTCTTCGCGGTGTGGGTCGTGGTGGTTGCGGTGGTGGTTCTGGCGGTGGTCGCGGTCCTGGTCGTCGTGCCTTTGGGATCCGTGCCGGTGGTGCGGGTCGTGCCTGTGCAGGCGGATGTGGTCGCCGCGAGCGTTGCGGCTGTGGTGGTGGTCAGGAATGTGCGCCGGTGCATGTCGCCTCCGCGTCCCGTGGGGGGTCTTGGGAGGAGACGGGGGTGTGGGGGGTGGGGTTCCCTGGGCGTCGGCTGTACAGGTGTACGGCGTGGGTGCCGGGCGGGCTGGGGGGGGGGCGCGGGCCGGCGCTGGCCGGGTGCCTCCCCCAGTGCCTGAACGGCCGGGGAGGTACCCCCAGGGCCCACTCGTGCCGCCCCAGCGGCACGACTGCCCGCGGCGAGGGCGGCACGGCGGCTGCCCGCAGCTAGGGCCGCATGGCGGCTGCCCGCAGCTACGCGGCTGTGTGGGATTCGGCGTCTGTGCGGGCCTGGCTTCTGGCTCTTCTGGCCGGGCCGCGCCAGCCGCAGGTGCAGCGGGCCAGGCAGAAGCGGCCTTGTTCGACCGTTGTCGTGAGGTGTTCCGGGGCGTCCCCGGGGGCTTCGAGACCGTCCTGCTGCGCCACGCCCACAACGTTACCGGGGTCGCCTGCCCCTCGTTAAGCGGGACGGCAGGGGGTCCACAACGGGCGTGAGGCTGGGACAGCAGGTGGCGATGGTCGGGCGGGAGCGGGAGCGGGAGCTGCGGAGTTGGCGGACGGGCGGCGGCCTCGCCCTCGCGGGGGGCGCGGTCTGCGTCGGTCTGGCCGCCGCCGGGTGTTCCGGCGCCACTGAGGGGGCCTCCGTCCAGGGTGCCGGCGGGGGTGATCCGGTCGCCGTGCTGCACCGGGCCGCCGACCGTCTGGTGGCCGCCGGGAGCGCGAAGGCGCGTACCGCGATGCAGATGGCCAGCGGCGGGACGCGGGTGACCATCCGCGGCGAGGGCGTGTACGACTTCGAGGAGCGGCTCGGGCAGCTGAAGGTGCGGCTGCCGCAGGACCCGGCGGGGTCGAGCGAGCACCGGCCGATCACCGAGTTGCTCGCGCCGGGGGCGTTGTTCATGAAGAACCGGGGGGCCGGTGTCCCCGACGACAAGTGGGTGCGGGTGGACACCGACTCGCTGTCCGACGGGAACCTGGTGACCGGCGGGGCGACGGACCCGTTCGCCGCCGCCGAGGTGCTGCGCGGGACGCGGACGGCCACGTACGTGGGGCGCACCGAGCTGGCCGGGACCGAGGTGCGGCACTACCGGGGGACCGCCGATCTCGCGCGGGCGGCGCGCGGTGCCTCGGAGGGCAACAAGAAGGCGCTGGCGGCGGCCGCCGAGGGGTTCGCCACCGCCGAGGTGCCGTTCGACGCCTACCTCGACGACGAGGGCCGGATCCGCAAGGTCCGGCACCGCTTCAGCTTCTCCAACGGGCGCCAGGACGGCTCCGGCACCGTGGACGTCGCCTCGACGACGCTGCTCTACGACTTCGGCGCCGCCGTCCGCGTTCGGCTGCCCGAGGACCGGGACATCTACGCCGGCAAGATCGCGGCTGGACCGGGCGACCCGGGGGCCGACGGCAAGAACTAGCCCTTCCGTGCCATGCGCGGTGTGTAGGCCGCTCCCTACTCTAGGAAGTCGGTGACGGCAGAGACGAGGTGACGGGTGTGGCTCCGGTCGGCGGTACGGCGGTTCAGGACCACGTGGCCCTCGCCGAGATCGAGCTGTGCGGCGACCTGATCATCGCGGCGTCGGCCGCCCGGGAGCGGCTCAGCCTCGAGAGCATCGACGAGGTGCTGCGCGTCGCCGAGGAGCGCTCACGTCCGCAGTAGACGGCCGATGGCCTTCGTCGCCTCTTCCACCTTGGCGTCGATCTCGTTGCCGCCCTTGAGGGCCGCGTCGGCGACGCAGTGGCGCAGGTGCTCCTCCAGCAGTTGCAGTGCGAAGGACTGCAGGGCCTTGGTGGAGGCGGAGACCTGGGTCAGTATGTCGATGCAGTAGACGTCCTCGTCGACCATCCGCTGCAGGCCGCGGATCTGGCCCTCGATGCGGCGCAGGCGTTTGAGGTGCTCGTCCTTCTGCTTGTGGTACCCGTGCACCCCGCGGTCATGGTCGGTCACGATGTCCGTGCCGTCCGTCTCGACCTGGTTCACCGTCTGGTCCGCGGCGGGGGAGGGCGCACCCGCGCCGGCCTCGGTGGTCGTCATCGCGTCCTCCAATAACGGACATATACCCCTGGTGGGTATATGGTAACGAACTTTCCCGGGTAGGGGGCCCTTGCCGGAGCGGCCGACGTCGCCCCCCTGCTCATCACTCTGCCCGATGGGCGACACTGGGGACGGCCCGTTAGCAGTGGCCGGATGATGCGCCTAGCATCAGCCTGACCGAAACCGATGCACCCCGAGGACCCCACGTGCGCTTTCGTCTGACCCCCAGGGAGACGAGCTTCTACGACATGTTCGCCGCATCCGCGGACAACATCGTCACGGGCTCCAAGCTCCTGATGGAACTGCTCGGGGCGGACGCATCCGCCCGGGCCGAGATCGCAGAGCGTATGCGGGCCGCCGAACACGCGGGTGACGACGCCACGCACGCGATCTTCCATCAGCTGAACTCCTCGTTCATCACGCCCTTCGACCGCGAGGACATCTACAACCTCGCCTCGTCCCTCGACGACATCATGGACTTCATGGAGGAGGCCGTCGACCTGGTCGTCCTCTACAACATCGAGGAACTGCCCAAGGGCGTCGAGCAGCAGATCGAGGTGCTGGCGCGGGCCGCCGAGCTGACCGCCGAGGCCATGCCGAACCTGCGCACGATGGACAACCTCACCGAGTACTGGATCGAGGTCAACCGGCTGGAGAACCAGGCCGACCAGATCCACCGCAAGCTGCTCGCCCACCTCTTCAACGGCAAGTACGAGGCCATCGAGGTGCTCAAGCTGAAGCAGATCGTGGACGTGCTGGAGGAAGCGGCCGACGCGTTCGAGCACGTGGCGAACACGGTGGAGACCATCGCCGTCAAGGAGTCCTGAGCCGTTCATGGACACCTTCGCTCTGGTCGTGACCATCGGGGTCGCGCTCTTCTTCACGTACACCAACGGCTTCCACGATTCGGCCAACGCGATCGCCACCTCCGTGTCGACGCGTGCGCTGACGCCCCGTGCGGCGCTCGCCATGGCCGCGGTCATGAACCTGGCCGGTGCGTTCATGGGATCCGGGGTCGCCAAGACCGTCAGTGAAGGGGTGATCGAGACCCCCGAGGGTTCGAAGGGGATGGGGATCCTCTTCGCGGCGCTCGTGGGCGCCATCGTGTGGAACCTGATCACCTGGTACTTCGGACTGCCGTCCTCGTCCTCGCACGCGCTGTTCGGCGGCATGGTCGGCGCGGCGCTGGCCGGGAGTACGACCGTGTACTGGCACGGGGTGGTCGACAAGATCGTCGTCCCGATGTTCGTGTCACCGGTCGTCGGTCTGATCGCCGGCTACCTGGTGATGACCGTCATCATGTGGATCTTCCGGCGGACCAACCCGCACAAGGCGAAGCGCGGCTTCCGTATCGCGCAGACCGTGTCGGCGGCGGGCATGGCGCTGGGCCACGGTCTGCAGGACGCGCAGAAGACGATGGGCATCGTGGTGATGGCGCTGGTCATCGCCGACGTCGAGGACTACGGCGACCCGATCCCGGTGTGGGTGAAGCTCGCCTGCGCGCTGATGCTGTCCGCGGGCACGTACGCCGGTGGCTGGCGGATCATGCGGACGCTGGGACGGAAGATCATCGAGCTGGACCCGCCGCAGGGCTTCGCCGCGGAGACGACGGGCGCGTCGATCATGTTCGGGTCGGCGTTCATCTTCCACGCGCCGATCTCCACGACGCATGTGATCACCTCCGCGATCATGGGTGTCGGGGCCACGAAGCGGGTCAACGCCGTGCGGTGGGGGGTCGCGAAGAACATCATCATGGGGTGGTTCATCACGATGCCGGCGGCGGCGGTGGTGGCGGCCGTTTCGTTCTGGGTCGTGAACCTGGCGTTCCTCTAGCGAGGCGCCCCACGGCAGGTGAGAGGGCCCGCCCCCCGGTTTCGGGGGGGCGGGCCCTTGTGCTCCTCGCGGTGGCACCGCCATGCAGCACCGCGAGGGGATGGGGAGGGCGGATCAGCCGAAGCGGCCGGAGATGTAGTCCTCCGTGGCCTGGACCGACGGGTTGGAGAAGATGCGCTCCGTCTCGTCGATCTCGATCAGCTTGCCGGGCTGGCCGACCGCCGCCAGGTTGAAGAACGCCGTACGGTCCGAGACGCGCGCCGCCTGCTGCATGTTGTGCGTCACGATGACGATCGTGAAGCGCTCCTTCAGCTCGCCGATCAGGTCCTCGATCGCCAGGGTGGAGATCGGGTCCAGGGCGGAGCAGGGCTCGTCCATGAGCAGGACGTTCGGCTCGACCGCGATGGCCCGGGCGATGCACAGGCGCTGCTGCTGGCCGCCGGAGAGGCCGGAGCCCGGCTTGTTCAGGCGGTCCTTGACCTCGTTCCAGAGGTTGGCGCCGCGCAGGGACTTCTCGACGATCCCGTCCATCTCGGACTTCTTGTACTTGCCGTTCAGGCGCAGGCCCGCCGCCACGTTGTCGTAGACCGACATCGTCGGGAACGGGTTCGGGCGCTGGAAGACCATGCCGACCTCGCGGCGCACGGCCACCGGGTCGATGCCGGCGCCGTAGAGGTTCTCGTCGTCCAGCATGACCTTGCCGTCGACGCGGCCGCCCGGGGTGACCTCGTGCATGCGGTTGAGCGTGCGCAGGAAGGTGGACTTGCCGCAGCCGGAGGGGCCGATGAAGGCCGTCACGGAGCGGGGCTCGACGGTCATCGAGATGTCCTCGATGGCCAGGAAGGAGCCGTAGTAGGCGTTGAGGCCGCTGACATCTATGCGCTTGGCCATGGGTATCACTGCTTCTTTCGGTCCGAGTCGCTGACTGTTCGTGCGTCGGTCGCGTCAGCGACCCGTCTTCGGGGCCTTCCAGCGGGCGATGCCGCGGGCCGCGAGGTTGAGGATCATGATGAAGGCGATGAGCGTCAGGGCCGCCGCCCAGGCACGGTCGTAGGCCGAGTCGGAGCCCGCGCCGTACTGCAGGTAGATGTACATCGGCAGCGACTCCTGCGGGTCCTGGAAGGGGTTCGCGTTGATGAAGTCGGTGCCCCAGACCAGCAGCAGCACGGGGGCCGTCTCGCCGGTGATGCGGGCGACGGCCAGCATGACGCCGGTGACGATGCCGCCGACGGAGGTCGGCAGGACCACCTTGAGGATCGTGCGCCACTTCGGCACGCCCAGGGCGAGGGAGGCCTCGCGCAGCTCGTTCGGGACGAGCTTGAGCATCTCCTCGGTGGAGCGGACGACGACCGGGATCATCAGGATGCACAGGGCGAAGGAGCCGGCGACGCCGGACGGGCCCATGTCCAGGATCAGCACCCACAGGCTGAGCACGAACAGGCCCGCGACGATCGACGGGATGCCCGTCATGACGTCCACGAAGAAGGTGACGGCCTTGGCGAGCCGGCCGCGGCCGTACTCCACCAGGTAGATCGCCGTGAGCACGCCGATCGGCACGGAGAACAGGGTGGCGAGGCCGACCTGCTCCAGGGTGCCGAGGATGGCGTGGTAGATGCCGCCGCCGGGCTCGCTGTCGGCGACCACGCCCATCGAGTGGGTGAGGAAGTAGCCGTCGAGGACCTTCACGCCCTGCTTCACGGTCTCCCAGATCAGGGAGAGCAGCGGGATCAGCGCCATCAGGAAGGCGACCCACACCATGCTGGTCGCGACCCGGTCCTTGGCCTGCCGGCCGCCCTCGACGCGCGCCGAGATGCCGTACGAGCCGGCGACGAAGAGGACCGCGGCGATCAGGGCCCACTGGATGCTGCTGTTCAGCCCGGCGGCGGTGCTGATGCCGAGGCCGGCGACGACCGAGCCGGCCGCGACCGCCCAGGGGAACCACTTGGGCAGGGTGGCGGCGCGCAGGGAGCTGCGGTTCTCGGGGGCGGGGGTCAGGGTTGCGTGGCTCATGCGTTGGCCCCCGAGTACTCCTTGCGGCGGGCGATGATCATGCGGGCGCCGCCGTTGACCAGCAGGGTGATGACGAAGAGGACCAGACCGGAGGCGATCAGGGCGTCGCGGCCCATCTGGGTGGCCTCGTTGAACTTGCTCGCGATGTTCTGGGCGAAGGTGCCGCCGCCCGGGTCGAGCAGGCTCGGGGTGATGTCGAAGGTCGGGGAGAGCACCATCGCCACGGCCATCGTCTCGCCGAGCGCGCGCCCGAGGCCGAGCATCGAGGCGGAGATGACGCCGGAGCGGCCGAAGGGCAGCACCGACATGCGGATGACCTCCCAGCGCGTGGCGCCGAGGGCCAGGGCGGCCTCCTCGTGCATGCGCGGGACCTGCCGGAAGACCTCACGGCTGACGTTGGTGATGATCGGCAGGATCATGATCGCGAGCAGGATGCCCACGGTGAACAGCGAGCGCCCCGCGCCGCCGTTCCACTCGAAGATCCCGGTCCAGCCGAGGTACTGGTCCAGCCAGCCGTAGAGGCCGTCCAGGTTCGGCACCAGGACGAGGGCGCCCCACAGGCCGTAGACGATCGAGGGCACGGCGGCGAGCAGGTCGATCACGTAGCCGATCAGGCCGCCCAGCTTGCGCGGGGCGTAGTGCGTGATGAACAGCGCGATGCCGACCGAGACCGGGACGGCGATGGCCATGGCGATGATCGACGACACGATGGTGCCGTAGGCCAGGACCGCGATGCCGAACTCCGGCGGGGAGCCGGTCGGGTTCCATTCGAAGCTGGTGAAGAAGTTGGCCTCGTCCTCGCTGATGGCGAGCCAGGCGCGGTAGGAGAGGAAGGCCGCGATGGCGGCCATGATGACCAGCACGAGGATGCCGGACCCGCGGGAGAGCCCGACGAAGATCCGGTCGCCGGGGCGGGTGACGCCCCGGGCGGCGCCGCTGTCCGCGGGCGCGGTCGGCTGGGGCGTTGGGGAAGGGGCTGGCTTCTGGGTGTCCGTTGTCATGTCCATCGGGTTCTCCGGTCTGCGGAGCCGTCGTGGTCGGCGGCTCGGGCGGAGCCCCGGTCGACCGGGGGCTCCTGGCGGCGGTGCACCGGACGGTGCGGTCCGGTCCCCGGGCGGGGACGCTGTCGGTCCCGCGCGGGGACCGGACCGCACTCGGGTCAGCTCAGGCCCGAGATGGTCTCGCGGACCTTGGTGATGATCTCGGTGGGCATCGGGGCGTAGCCGGCGTCCGCCAGCAGGCCCTGGCCGTCCTCCGAGGCCATGTAGTTCAGGAAGGACTTGGTGGCGGGCAGGGTGTCCGCCTTGTTGCCCTTGTCGCAGGCGATCTCGTACGTCACCAGGACCAGCGGGTAGGCGCCGGCGGCGTCCGGCGTGTAGTCCAGCTCCAGGGCGAGGTCCTTGCCGGTGCCGACGATCTTGGCGGCGCCGATGGCGGCGGTCGCGTTCTCGACGGTGGCCTTGACCGGCTCGGCGGCCGCGGTCTTGACGTCGACGGTCTTGATGCCGTCCTTGGCGTAGGACAGCTCGAAGTACGAGATGGCGCCGGCCGTCTGCTTCACCTGGCCGGCCAGGCCGGAGGAGCCCTGCGCGGACTGGCCGCCCTTGGCCTGCCAGGACTTGCCGCCCTCGTAGGTCCAGTCGTCGGGCGCGGCGGCCTTCAGGTACTTGGTGAAGTTGTCCGTGGTGCCGGACTCGTCCGAGCGGTGGAAGGCCTGGATCTTCAGGTCGGGCAGCTTGGCGTCGGGGTTGAGCTTCTTGATCGCCTCGTCGTTCCAGTTGGTGATCTTGCTGTCGAAGATCTTCGCCATCGTCGGGGCGTCCAGCACGAGGTTCTCGACGCCCGGGACGTTGTAGCCGACCGCGATCGGGCCGCCGACCATCGGCAGGTCGATGGCCTGGCCGTCCGTGCAGACCTTCTTCGAAGCCTCGATCTCCTCGGGCTTCAGCGCCGAGTCCGAACCGGCGAACGCCGTCTGGCCCTGCGTGAAGGCGGTGATGCCCGCGCCGGAACCGGTCGGGTTGTAGTTGATCTGCACGCCCTTGCAGGCGGCGACGTACTGCTTCACCCAGGCGTCGATCGCGTTCTTCTGGGCGGAGGAGCCGGAGGCCTGGAGCTGGCCCTTGGCGTCGTCGCACTTGATGTTGCTGTTGGAGGCGGCCTGGCTGGCGTCGCCGCCGTTGCCGTTGCCGCCGGTGTCGTCGGAGCCGCACGCCGTGAGGGCCAGGGCGCCGGAGACGGCGAGAGCACCGAGAGCGAGGGCCCGCCGGTTCATGCGCTGAAGCTTCACTTGAGGGAGTTCCTTCCAGGAGCCGCCGTCCTGAATTCGGCGGCGTGCGAGGAGTGGTAAGGCCGAAATTAGGCAGATGAGATGAAGGCGCCGAAGGGCGTAAATGAACGCCGGGTGAACCCCTGAGGACGGTGCGGTGAGGTCACGGAACGCTTACGTCAAGGACACGGGCCGGTTCCGGGGCCGGTCCGGGGATTGGTTCACGGGGTGGTTCAGTGGCCGGTTCCGGGCGGGCGCGTCGCGAGGAGGGCGTCGACGAGGGTCCGGTCCCTGGGCTGGGTGAGGCGGGCGCGGGCGGCTTCCGGGGGCAGCCACAGGATGCGGTCGACCTCGTCGGACGGGACGAAGGCGCCGGTGCCGGCCGCCGCGGCCCAGTAGCGGACCTCTTTGGGGCGGCCGTTCGCGAAGTAGCGCACGGTGGGCAGCTCGACGCCCGGTACGGCGGCGTACCCCGTCTCCTCCGCGACCTCGCGCAGGGCGCCCGCGAGCGGGTCCTCACCCGGCTTCAGCTTGCCCTTCGGGTGCGACCAGTCGTCGTACTTCGGGCGGTGCACGAGGCACAGCTCCGGGCCGCAGGGGGCGGTCGGCGGCGCGGGGCGCCACAGGACGCAGCCCGCCGCGCGGACGGTGGTGTCGTCGGCTGCGGGGCTCACGGCGCGCTCACACCTCCCGTCGTGCGCTTCGTACGGCACTTCGTACGGCGGGTTCTACGGCAGCCTGATCGGTTCCTTGCGCCAGCTGTGCTGGAACGCGTACCTCGCTGCCTCCACCTCATGCCGCTGGTCGGCGTGGAGCACGCCGAGTGCGTACGCCGTCGCCGGGGCGATGCGCGGGGTGCGGGCGGCCTGGGCGGCGGCCGCGGCGGCCTCGGAGGCGTCGCGGTGGCGGTCCAGGGCCTCACCGGCCGCGAGGAGGCGTACGTCGACCACGTCCCCCGGGTCCCCGGCGTCCGCGGCATCCGCGCCGGCCAGGGCCTCCAGGGCGTAGCGGTGCAGGCGCAGCAGCAGGCGGACCTGGTGCCACGGGGCGTCCTGGGGGTGCGGGGCGGGGTCCGGCGAGAGTCCGTGGACCAGTGCCTGGGCGTTGTAGGGACTGCCCGCGGCCACCAGGGGCAGGGCGGTCACGGCGTCGGCGAGGCGCTCCTCGGCGGCGGCGGCCAGCGGGCGCAGGTCACAGGGCGTGGTCTCGGGGGCGGTCGCGCCGCGGTTCGGGCGGGCGGTGACGCGCAGCGGGACCTCGCTGGCCAGTAAGGCGACCTTGTCCGCCACGGCGTGGAAGCGGCTGCTGCCCAGCGCCTGGAGAGCGGTGGAGTGCGCCCGGGTACGGGCCAGGGTCAGCTGCCGGTCGAGCAGCGCGCCCGCCTTGGCCGCGCCCACGGTGAGGCTGCCGCGGTCCGGGGAGGCGGGACGGGCGGGGGCGGGTACGCCGGTCGGCACGGTGGCGGTGGTGGCGGTGGCAGTCCGGCCCACCGGGCGCGGGGCCGGGAACGCCGACGAGCCGGAGAGTCGGTGCAGGGCTTGGAGCAGCCGTTCCAGACGGGACGCGTACGCGTGCTCCAGGGCCAGCGTGCCGGACAGCCAGGCCAGCTCGGGGCGCATCTCCTCGGCCCAGCTCGCGTCCAGGAGCGGCTGGAAGGTGTGCAGGGTGCCGCTGATGCGGCGGGCCGCACGGCGCAGGGCACGGACCGCGTCCACGTCGTCGGCCGGCGGAGCCGTACGGCCCGGGCCGCCCGTGCCCGGGCCCGACGCTCCCGCTCCCGCCCCGGACTCGCGATGCCGGCGCAGGGCGCGCAGGAACTCCGTGGCCTGGGCGCGCAGGTAGTCCGCGAGGGCGTTGGCGTCCGCGCCCGTACCGGCTCCGGTGCGGGCGCCGCCCGAGGTCGTACCGGTTCCGGCGTGCGGGTTGCCCGAGGTCGTGTCGGTCCCGGCGTGGGCGCCTGCGTCGCCCGTACGGGCCCCGGCATGTGTGCTGCCTGTGCCGGCTCCGGCGTGTGGGTTGCCCGAGGTCGTGGACGCCCCGGTGTGGGCGCCTGCGCCGCCCGTACCCGCCCCGACACGTGTGCTGCCTGTACCGGCTCCGGCGTGCGCGCTGCCCGGCGTCGTGTCCGCCCCCGCGTGTGCGCTGACTGAGCCCGTACGGGTCCCGGTCTGCGTGCTGTCCGAGCCCGTCTCCGGCACGGCGGGTGAGTCGTCCGGGTCCAGACCGGCCCGGGCGTCCGGGGCCGCGTCCCGGTCGGGGCCCGTTTCCCTGTGTGTGCCCGCCGTACGGGGCGGTCCGGCGGTCGCCGTGGGGTTCGTCGGGTGATCCGTCGGGTGATCCGTCGGGTCAAGGTGTCGCTGTGCCACGCCGGCGCCTCCGGGCGTCTATGAGCATCTCCTGGATGTTGCGCAGGGGCTGGCCGTCCGCGTCGGTCGAATGCCGGGTCCACTCGCCTTCCGGGCCGAGGTGCCAGGAGGCGGTGGTGTCGGACATGCCGTTCTCGAGGAGCCGGTTCAGGGCCGCCCGGTGGGCCGGGTCGGTGACCCGGACCAGGGCCTCTATCCGGCGGTCGAGGTTGCGGTGCATCATGTCGGCGCTGCCGAGCCACACCTCGGGCTCGCCGCCGTTGCCGAAGGCGAAGACCCGCGAGTGCTCCAGGAAGCGGCCGAGGACCGAGCGGACCCGGATGTTCTCCGAGAGGCCCGGCACCCCGGGGCGCAGCGCGCAGATGCCGCGCACCCACACGTCGACCGGCACACCGGCCTGGGACGCGCGGTAGCAGGCGTCGACCACGGCCTCGTCGACCATCGAGTTGACCTTGATGCGGACGTAGGCGGGACGCCCCGCGCGGTGGTGCTGGATCTCCTTGTGGATGCGGGAGACCAGGCCGTCGCGCAGCGATTTGGGCGCGACGAGCAGGCGGCGGTAGGTCTCGCGCCGGGAGTAGCCGGAGAGGCGGTTGAACAGGTCGGAGAGGTCCGCGCCGACCTGCGGGTCCGAGGTGAGCAGGCCCAGGTCCTCGTAGAGGCGGGCCGTCTTCGGGTGGTAGTTGCCGGTGCCGACGTGGCTGTACCGGCGCAGCGTCTCGCCCTCCTGCCGTACCACCAGGGAGAGCTTGCAGTGGGTCTTCAGGCCCACCAGGCCGTAGACGACGTGGCAGCCGGACTCCTCCAGCTTGCGGGCCCACTTGATGTTGGCGGACTCGTCGAAGCGGGCCTTGATCTCCACCAGGACGAGGACCTGCTTGCCGGACTCGGCCGCCTCGATGAGCGCGTCGACTATGGGGGAGTCGCCGGAGGTCCGGTACAGCGTCTGCTTGATCGCGAGGACGTCCGGGTCGGTGGCGGCCTGCTCCAGGAAGGCCTGCACGGAGGTGGAGAAGGAGTCGTACGGGTGGTGGAGCAGGACGTCCTTGGTGCGCAGGGCGGCGAAGATGTCCGGCGCGGACGCGGACTCGACCTCGGCGAGGTCGCGGTGGGTGCCGGCGACGAACTTCGGGTACTTCAGCTCGGGCCGGTCCAGGCTGTGGATGCGGAAGAGGCCGGTGAGGTCCAGCGGGCCGGGCAGCGGATAGACCTCCGCCTCGCCGATCTTCAGCTCGCGGACGAGGAGGTCGAGCACCTCGCGGTCGACCGACTCCTCGACCTCCAGGCGGACGGGCGGGCCCAGGCGCCGCCGCATCAGCTCCTTCTCCAGGGCCTGGAGCAGGTTCTCCGCGTCGTCCTCCTCCACCTCCAGGTCCTCGTTGCGGGTGAGGCGGAAGGTGTGGTGCTCCAGCACCTCCATGCCCGGGAACAGCTCCTCCAGGTGGGCCGCGATCACGTCCTCGACGGGGACGTAGCGGCCCGGGGAGGCCTCCAGGAAGCGGGAGAGCAGCGGCGGGACCTTGACGCGGGCGAAGTGGCGGTGGCCCGTGACGGGGTTGCGGACGACGACCGCGAGGTTGAGGGAGAGGCCCGAGATGTACGGGAAGGGGTGCGCCGGGTCCACCGCGAGGGGGGTGAGGACCGGGAAGATGCGGTGCCGGAAGAGGGTGAACAGGCGGGCCTGCTCCTTCTCGGCCAGCTCGTTCCAGCGGACCAGGTGGATGCCCTCGTCGGCGAGGGCCGGGGCGACGTCCTCGTGGAAGCAGGCGGCGTGCCGGGCCATCAGCTCGCGCGAGCGGGCCCAGATCATGTCGAGGACCTCGCGGGGCTGGAGGCCGGAGGCGGAGCGGGTGGCGACGCCGGTCGCGATGCGGCGCTTGAGGCCGGCGACGCGGACCATGAAGAACTCGTCCAGGTTGCTGGCGAAGATCGCGAGGAAGTTGGCCCGCTCCAGCAGCGGCGTGCTCGGGTCCTCGGCCAGTTCGAGCACACGTTCGTTGAACGCGAGCCAGCTGCGCTCGCGGTCCAGGAAACGGCCCTGCGGGAGCCGGGCGCCGCCGTCCTGGGACTCCTCCGACTCCTCGTACGCGTCGAGGTCGGCGTCGATGTCCGGCTCCAGGCCGGAGACCGTGGCGGCCACGGTGTCCGGGCGGTGCGCCGCGATGGAGCCCACGGACGGCTGCGGGTGCTGCGCCTGCTGCGGGTGCGGCGTGTGCTGCGTGGGCTGGACCTCTGCCTGGGTGTTCGGCTGCCTCATGAACCCATTCTTCCGCGCCGCGCGCCGGTCAGGCGCGTCGGAAGGCACGGAAGGCCCGGAGGACCTGAAGGGCCCGGAAGGCTGCGGCTCGGTCGGCTTCATTCGGTGAGCCTCGCAAGGCTGTCTGAATCAATGGTTACGGGGACATGACGTGCGGGATAGCTACGGGCCTCCGGTACCCGCCCCGATACTCGCTTCGACACGCGGCTCGACACCTGCCTCGACAGCCGCCTCGACACGGGCTCCGATACGCGCCTCCGATCGGGCCTCCGCGGCATCCGGCGAACTCCCCTGAGATCGTGTGAACCGATCGGGCGGGCCCGTGCGATGAGGAGATGTGAGCGAAACGAGAAGCGACGGGGAGCTGCTGCGGGCCGTCGCGGCGGATGCCGACCGGCGCGCCTTCGAGGAGCTGTACCGCCGGTACGCGCCCTGGCTGACCGCCCGGATGCGCGGCCGCTGCGCCGACCCCGCCGTGGTCGACGACGTGGTGCAGGAGACCTTCCTCGCGGTGTGGCGCGGCAGCGCCCGCTATCGGGAGGACGGGGACGTGGCCGGGTGGCTGTGGCGGATCGGTTCGCGGCGGCTGATCGACGTGCTGCGCGGCGACGGCGCGCGCGGGCGGCTGCGGCAGGCGCTGGCCCGCCTGCGGCACCGGGACGAGGTCTCGGCGGAGGAGCGCGTCCTCGCCGGGGTCGAGCACGGGGACCTCGCCGGCGCGCTCATAAGGCTCTCGCCGGAGCTGCGCGCGGTGCTCCAGGCCACCGTCGTCGACGGGCTGACCACCCGTGAGGCGGCCGTCCTGCTCGGCATCCCGCCGGGCACGGTCAAGACGCGGGCGATGCGGGCCCGCCGGCAGCTGCGGGAGGCGCTGGCATGACGATCGAGGACAGCCGACGCGGAGACGCCTGGCATGTGGACGAGGACGACCTGCGGGCCTATGCCCGGGGTGAGTTGGCGGCGCCCGCGCTCTGGTCCGCCGACGCCCACCTGACCGCCTGCGCCACCTGCCGGGGCACCCTCGCCGCGGTGAGCGACACCGCGGCGCTGGACGCCGGCTGGGAACGGCTTGACGCCGAGCTGGACGCCCCCCGGCCGGGCCGGTTCGAGCGACTGCTCGTGCGGTGCGGCGTGGGCGACGGCACGGCGCGGCTGCTCGCGGCCACCCCCGTCCTGCGCCGGTCCTGGTTCGGCGCGCTCGCCGCCGTGCTGCTCGTGACCTTCCTCGTGGCCGTCGCGGCCGGCGCCGCCGACCGGCCCACACTGTTCCTGGCCTGCGCCCCGCTGCTGCCGCTGGTCTCGGTGGCGCTCGCCTACGGGCCCGCGCTCGACCCGACGCACGAGATGGCCGTCGTCTCGCCGATGCACGGCTTCCGGCTGCTGATGATCCGCGCGGTCGCCGTGCTCGTCGTGGCGCTCGGGGTGGGCGGCCTGGCCAGCCTCGCGCTGCCCGGGTTCGGGCCGGCCGCCCTGGCCTGGCTGCTGCCCGGGCTCGCCCTCGCCACGACCGGGCTCGCGCTGGCCCCCCGGCTGGGGCCGGTGACCGCGCCCTCCGTGCTCGTGGTCGCCTGGGCCCTCGTGCTGCTGGCCGCCGACGCGGCGCGCGGGGGCGGGGAGGGCACGCTCGCGCCGTTCACCGCGGCCGGGCAGGGCGTCTCCGGGCTCGTGGCGGCGCTGGGCGCCGGGCTGCTCTTCCTGTTCCGCGACCGGTTCGACGTCTTCGCGCGCGGCCCCGCGTGAGCTTCGCCGACCCCTCCTTCTTCTTCCTGATTCCCTTCACGTACGGGAGTGCCGTATGACCCCCACCGTCTCCGCCTCCGGGCTGAGCCTGCACTACGGGCGCACCCGCGCCCTCGACGACGTGTCGCTGCGGCTCACCCCGGGCGTCACCGGTCTGCTCGGGCCCAATGGCGCGGGGAAGACCACGCTGCTGCGCGTGCTCGCCACTGCCGTCCCCGCCGACCGGGGTGCCTTCACCGTGCTCGGGCACGACCCCGGGACCTCGCGCGGCCGCCAGGAGGTGCGGCGGCGGCTCGGGTATCTGCCGCAGACGCCCGGTTTCCACCCGGACTTCACCGCCTTCGAGTTCGTCGACTACGTGGCGATCCTCAAGGAACTGGCGGACCGTCGGGAACGGCACCGCGAGGTCCGGCGGGTCCTGGAGGAGGTCGACCTCGGGGACGTGCGCGGACGCCGGATCAAGAAGCTGTCCGGCGGCATGCGGCAGCGGGTCGCGCTGGCCGCCGCGCTGGTGGGCGACCCGGGGTTCCTGGTGCTCGACGAGCCGACCGTCGGTCTCGACCCCGAGCAGCGGATGCGGTTCAGGGAGCTGATCGCCGAGGCGGGGGAGGGGCGGACCGTGCTCCTGTCCACCCACCAGACCGAGGACGTGGCGATGCTCTGCCACCGGGTGATCGTCATGGCGGCCGGCGCGGTGCGCTTCGACGGGACCCCGGCCGAGCTGACCGCGCGGGCCGCCGGAAGGGTGTGGAGCAGCACGGAGAAGGACCCCGGCGCCAAGGCCGGGTGGCGCACCGGCACCGGCTCCTTCCGGAACGTGGGCGACCCGCCCCCGGGAGCCGAGCCCGCCGCCCCCACCCTGGAGGACGGCTACCTGCTCGTCCTGGACGACGCCGGCACGGAGGTGGCCGCGTGAGCGCCGTAGCGGTGGAGGAGTCCGCGCCCGTGCAGACACCGCTCCACGACCGCGGAGCGCGGGCCGTGCTCGCCCTCGCCCGGTTCGAGGCCCGCAGGCTGCTGCTGAGCATCCCCGTCGTCATCGCCTTCGTGGCCTACGTCGCCTGGATCGTCTGGCGTACGCGGGACTCCTGGGACGGCAACCCCGTCCTCCAGGACGCCGACCGCGCCACCCAGTCCATGCCGATGCTCGTCGGCCTCGCCGTTCTGCTGTGCGCCGCCCGCGCGGTGGTGCGCTCCGAACGGCACGGCACCGAGCCCCACTTCGCGACGCTGGTCCTGCAGCCCTGGCGCCGTACGGCCGCCCACGCGCTGTCCGTCGTACCGGCCGCCCTGCTCACCGCCGTCTGCGTGGCGGGGCAGTTCGGCTGGGAGGCGCTCAAGCCGGGTGCGGTCGGACACGGTTCGCCGGCCGAGCTGGCCGTGGGGCCGCTGACGGTGCTGGCGTTCGGGACGCTCGGGGTGCTGCTCGGCCGCCTGACGATGTCGGCCTTCGCCGCACCCCTGCTGGTGGTCGTGCTGCTGTTCGTGTTCGTCCTCGGGACCGGGCCGAGCGAGGCGAGCGGGCTGTCCTGGCTGGCACCGGCCGTACCCGTGATCGGCCCCGACTCCCTGCCCTCCGACCTGCTGGGACGCCCCGCCGCCTGGCACGCCCTGTACCTGGCGGGCGCGGCCCTGTGCATCGCCTTCCTCGCCATGGCCGTCGCCGGCGGGCGCGGCGCGTTCGTCCGGGCCGGCCTCGCCCTGAGCCTCGCCGCCGCGGTGACCGGCGGGGTGCTCCAGGCCCGGGGTGTGACGCCGTCGCCGGAGCTGACCGCGGCCCGCGAGCACGCCTCGACGGACCCCGACCTCACCTGCGCCGAGCACGGCGGTTCGACGTACTGCGCCCTCCCCGAGTGGGCGCCCCGCACCGGCGCCTGGGCCGAGGTCGTGGACCGGGTCCAGGCCGTGGCCGGCGGCTCCGCGCACGACCGGCCACTCGTCGTACGGCAGCGGATCGACGCCCGCTACGGGCCGGGCACCGACGCCTCGATCCCCGCGTCGACCGAACCGCACCGGGTCACCGTGGGCACCGCCTGGGGCGGCAACCGGGTCCCCGAGTTCTCCAGCGCGGTCGCCGCCGTCCTCGTCGCGGGCACGGAGGCGGCCGGCAGCGAGCTGTGCGACGGGCGGATGGTCACCGTCATGTGGCTCTCCCTGAGCTGGCAGGACGACCCGATGGACGCCCTGCGCCGGGTCCGCCTCGACGACAGCGTGACGGGCTCCGCGATCGTCCTGTCGCCCACCGACCCGCTGTCCATGACCGAGGGCCAGACGGACGTCGTACGCCGTCTGCTGGAGAACCCGCCCGCCGGGACCGGGGCCCGGGTCAAGAAGCACTGGGCCGAACTGACCGCACCGGGTGTCACGACCGCCCGCGTCGCCGAACTCCTCGGCGTGCCCGGCCCGAAGAAGGCGGACTCGTGCGAGGACTGACGGCGTCCCGGGGATCGCTGACGGTGGACCTGGTCGGCCCACTGTGGCGCACGCTCCCCTGGCGGGCCCTGGCCGCGGCGGGCGCCCTCGGCCTGCTGGTCGCCGCCACCCCGGCCGCGACCGGCGCCGAACCGGCCCCCTGGCAGACGTTGTTACTGCTGCGGGGCGCCGCCCTGACCGGCGCGCTTGGCCTGGCCTTCCTGCTGGACGACCCGGCCCGCCACCTCACCGCGCCCGTGCCGACGCCGAGGCTCGTCCGGCAGGCGCTGCGGGTGGCCCTGGTCGCGCCGCTCGCCGCGCTGTGGTGGACGGCCGTACTGCTCCTGACCCCCTCGGCGTCCCGGCCCCCGGCCGGCGGGGTCACCCTGGAGGCGGTGACGGTGGGCGCCTTCGCCCTCGCCGCCGCGGCCCTGGCCGTACGGCTGACGGACGAGGCCCGTCCGGGTCCGTTCGTCGCGGCTGCCCTGCTGCTCATAGCCGTCATCGCGCCGCTGCTCGCTCCGGAGGACTGGGCGCTGTTCGTCCAGGCCGAGGACCCGCGCTGGTCGGCCGGGCACGAGCGGTGGGCGGTGCTGGCGGCGGCGGTGGGCGCAGTGGGGGCGGGGTGCGGGACGGAGCCGTTGCGACGCAGACGCGGTCGGCGACAGCCCCTCGTACGGCCCGACGGTCGGTGACCGCTCCCCATACGGCCGGACGGCCGGTGACCGCTCCCCATACGGCCGGACGGCCGGTGACCGCTTCCGGTACGGCCGGACGGTCGGTGACCGCTTCCCGTCGGCCCGCCGGTGGCTCACGTCTCCGTGCGGTACATCAGGTCCGTCTCGTGAGTCGTGAAACCGAGGCGCTCGTAGACCGACACCGCGGCCTTGTTGTCGGCGTCGACGTACAGCATCGCGGTGGGCAGGCCCTGCCCCTCCAGGTGCCGCAGGCCGATCGTGGTGAGGGCCTTGCCCAGGCCGCCGCCCTGGGTGTCGGGGCGGATGCCGAGGACGTACACCTCGCCGAGCCCCTCCTCCGCGTGCACCTTGGTCCAGTGGAAGCCGATCAGCTCGCCGTCCCGCTCGGCGAGGAAGAAGCCGGCCGGGTCGAACCACGGCTCGGCCTTCCGGTCGTCGAGGTCCCGCTGGGTGAGCGAGCCCTGTTCGGGGTGGTGGGCGAAGGCGGCGGCGTTCACGGCGAGCCAGGCCGCGTCGTCCCGCCCGGGCACGAAGGTGCGCACGCTCACGCCCTCGGGCAGGCGCGGCTCCGGCAGCTCCAGACCGGCCAACGGGCGCCGCATCTGCCGCAGCTCGCGGAAGAGGGAGAGCCCGAGCACCTGCGCGAGATGCCGGGCGGCGGAGTGACCGCCGTGCGCCCAGATGCGCAACCGCTTGCCGGAGGCGGCGAGCAGGGCGGAGCCCAGGGCCCGCCCGTGGCCCTGCCCCCGGTGCGAGGGGTGGACGACCAGTTCGGCGGCCGGCGGCTCGACCGGGTCGGTGCCCTCCAGCTGGGCGTAGCCGACGAGTTCACCGTCGCCGACGGTGAGCAGGAGGTGCGCGACGCCCTCCCGCGCGGGCCCGCGCAGCTGCAGCCGGCCCTGCTCGGACACGGCGTGCTGTCCGTCGTTCCGGGCCGCCTCGGTGAGCAGGGCGAGGACGGCGTCGGTCTGCTCCGGCGTGAGTTCGGCGAGGGTCTCGATCGAGCGGGGGCGGCCGGGCCGCACAGTGTCGTCGCTGGTCATGCATACGAGAGTAAGGGGCGGGCGGGGCGGAGGGGCGGCAGTGGGCGAGGAGGAGGAAGGGGGTGAAGTTAAACCAGGTCGTAACCCGGAAGCCCCTGTCGCGCTACGCGCGTTGACTCTAGGCTGCTGCGCCGACGAGCCGTCTCCTCAGCGGCTCGCGCCACGCACACCCACAGGGGGGCGCATGCCAGCCACAGCACAGTCGCACCAGCCGCGTCGCAGACGCCGTACGAGCCGGCTCCTCGTCGCAGCAGCCACCGTCGTCACCGCCGGGGCGCTCGCCGCGGCGGCCCTGCCGGCCTCGGCGAGCACGGGCGGAGGCGCCCGGGACCACGGCGGCCATGGCAAGGGCCACGGTCATGGCCACGGCCGCTATCAGGACGTCCAGCTCCTCTCCTTCAACGACCTGCACGGCAACCTGGAGCCGCCCGCCGGTTCCTCCGGCCGGGTCACGGAGCACCAGCCGGACGGCACGACGAAGACGATCGACGCGGGCGGCATCGAGTACCTCGCCACCCACCTGCGCGAGGCCCGCAAGGGCAACCGCTACTCCATCACCGCCGCGGGCGGCGACATGGTCGGCGCGTCCCCCCTCCTGTCCGGCCTCTTCCACGACGAGCCGACGATCGAGGCGCTGAACAAGCTCGACCTGGACGTGACGAGCGTCGGCAACCACGAGTTCGACGAGGGCGCCAAGGAACTGGCCCGCCTCCAGAACGGCGGCTGCCACCCCACCGAGGGCTGCTACACGGACAAGGAGTTCAAGGGCGCCGACTTCCCGTACCTGGCGGCGAACGTCCTGGACGAGAAGACGGGGAAGCCCATCCTCAAGCCCTACTGGGTGTGGAAGCAGCGGGGCGTCAAGGTCGGCTTCATCGGCGTCACCCTGGAGGGCACTCCGGACATCGTCTCGGCCGAGGGCGTGAAGGGCCTGAAGTTCAAGGACGAGGTCGAGACGATCAACAAGTACGCCAAGGAGCTGCAGCGCCAGGGCGTGAAGTCGATCGTCGCGCTCATCCACGAGGGCGGCTTCCCGGCCTCGTCCTCCTACAACTACGACTGCGACTCCCCGGGCGCGGGCGACGGCATCTCGGGTCCGATCGTCGACATCGCCAAGAACATCACCCCGCAGGTCGACGCGCTGGTCACCGGCCACACCCACAACGCGTACGTCTGCACGATCCCCGACCCGGCGGGCAACCCGCGCATGGTCACGTCGGCCTCGTCCTTCGGCCGCCTGTACACGGACACCACGCTGACGTACGACCGCGCGACGGGTGACATCGCCCGTACGTCGGTGAAGTCGGCGAACCACGTGGTGACGCGCGACGTTCCCAAGGCGCCGGACATGACCCGCCTGATCGACAAGTGGAGCACCCTCGCCGCCCCGATCGGCAACCGCCCCATCGGCTACGTCTCCGCCGACATCGACCGGAACGGCACCGAGTCCCCGCTGGGCGACCTGATCGCCGACGCGCAGTTCGCGTACGGCAAGACGCAGGACCCGGAGACCGACCTGGCCCTGATGAACCCGGGCGGCATCCGTGCCCCGCTGACCTACGCGGCCTCGGGCGCCGAGGGCGACGGTGTCGTCACGTACGCAGAGGGCTTCACGGTCCAGCCCTTCGCCAACACGGTGAACCTCAAGGACTACACGGGTGCCCAACTGATCCAGGTCCTCAAGGAGCAGGTCAGCGGCCCGAACGAGGCGTCCCCGAAGATCCTCCAGATCTCGTCCGGCCTCACCTACACCCTGGACCTGACCAAGTCGGGCGCGGACCGCGTCGTCACGGACTCCATCCGCCTGAACGGCGCCCCGATCGACCCGGCCGCCACCTACCGCGTCGCGTCCAACAGCTTCCTCGCGGGCGGCGGCGACGGCTTCACCACGCTGGGCGAGGGCACGAACGAACTCGTCGGCGCGGACGACCTGGCGGCCTTCGAGCAGTACCTCACGGCCAACTCCTCGGCCACCGACCCGATCGCACCGCCGGCGGCGGACCGGATCACGGTCGTGCAGTAGGCGTCTGCCCGCCGCATCCGAGACGGGGCCCGGTGTCCGCATGGTGCGTACACGGGGCCCCTCTTCAGCTTCGTCCGTCCCACCAGGTCGATCGTCCTGACGGGCGAGGAGGACCTCTACCCGCCGGGCTTCCCCACCGTCGACATCGATGCCCCCGGCAAGCCGGGCTGCCACCGACGCCGCTCAGCCGTCGAAACGCTCCCGCGCCCCCTCGATGTGACCGAGGTTCCGCTGGGTCCACTCGCAGATCGCGTCGACCGTGGCGCGCAGGGCGCGGCCCGGCTCGGTGAGGGTGTACTCGACCTTCGGCGGCACCGTCGGGTGCACCGTGCGGTCGACCAGGCCGTTGCGCTCCAGCATGCGCAGGTTCTGGGTGAGCATCTTGTGGCTGATGCCCTCGACCTCCCCGCGCACCTCGCTGAAGCGCAGGGTGCGCTCACCGAGGGCCTCGATGATCAGGAGCGCCCACTTGTTGGCGACGTCCGAGAAGATCTCCCGTGCCAGGGAGTCCGCGCGTCGCAGGTCCGCGTCCTCGGGCAGGCCGTTGAGCTGCTGTTTGGTCACCATCAGGTTCCTCAGTCACCGAAAAGTGCGTTCTTCCAGGTCAGTCGCCACTCTCCTACAGTTCCCGAGTAACCACAAGAGAGTGGATCGGAAAGGGCGAGCACCATGACCACCCACGATGTCTTCCGCTACGACGTGCCGGCCGAGGACGACTTCGGCTACTCCCAGGCGATCAGGTCGGGCGAGCTGGTCCATGTCTCCGGGCAGCTCGCGTTCGACGAAGCGGGTGAGTTCCGCGACGAGCACGACTTCGAGGCCCAGCTCCGGCGCACCCACGCCAACATGGACCGGGTCCTGGACCACTACGGAGCCACCCGCAACCAGATCGTGTCGCAGACCCTGTACGTCGTGGACCTGCGCCACCACGCCGCCGCTGCGGCGCGGGGCAACCTGGCGTACTTCGGCGGGCACCGCCCGGCGAGCACGGTCCTCGGCGTGACGGAGCTGACCCTGCCCGGTCAGATGGTCGAGATCGCCTTCGTCATCGATGCGAGGCTGCCTGCCTGACGTCCCCGTCCGGCGGCGGCACCGGTGCCCCGGGCAGCCGGACGGTGGCGGTCGTACCGTCGCCGTCGGCCGGTTCCAGGGTCACCTGGCCGCCCGCCTGCTGCACCGTCCGCGCCACGATCGACAGGCCCAGACCCGAGCCGGGCAGCGCGCGGGCGCTCGGGGAGCGCCAGAAGCGGTCGAAGACGTGGGGGAGTTCGTCGGCGGGGATGCCGGGGCCGTGATCGCGGACGGTGAGGACGCCGTCGGCGAGGCGTACGTCGATCGTGCCGCCGTCCGGGCTGAACTTCACCGCGTTGTCCAGGATGTTCACCACCGCGCGTTCCAGCGCGGCCGGTTCCGCCCGTACGTACCAGGGGTGTACGTCCGCGTTGATCGTCAGCTCCGGGCCGCGCAGCCGGGCCCGGCGCAGGGCCGACTCGACGACGTCCTGCCAGGCGAGGATGCGGGTGCGGCCCTCGTGCTGGCCGGTGTCGGGGCGGGAGAGTTCCTGGAGGTCGCCGATGAGTGCCGCCAGCTCCGTCATCTGGGCCTTGACCGAGGCGAGGAGCGCCTTGCGGTCGGCCTCCGGGATCGGGCGGCCGGTCTCCTCACTGCGGGTGAGCAGCTCGATGTTGGTGCGCAGGGAGGTGAGGGGGGTGCGCAGTTCGTGGCCGGCGTCGGCGATCAGCTGCTGTTGCAGGTCGCGGGAGCTGGCCAGGGACGAGGTCATGCTGTTGAAGGACCGGGAGAGGCGGGCGATCTCGTCGTCGCTGTCGTCCTCGACCGGGATGCGGACGGTGAGGTCCTCGGTGCGGGCGACGTGTTCGACGGCCCGGGTGAGTTCGTCGACGGGACGCAGGCCGGTGCGCGCGACCCACAGCCCGGCGACGCCGGCGCCGAGGACACCCACACCGGCGACGACCACGAGGACGAGAGCGAGGTTGCTCAGGGAGCTGTTCACCTCGTTCAGCGGGCGGGCGGCGGAGACGGCCACGCCGCTCAGATCGGGCACGGTGTAGGTGAAGACGCGGTACTGGGCGCCGTCGGACCCGGTGGCGTCGTGCAGCGCGTCGGAGGACGTGCCCTCGGCCACGGCGTGGTCGGCGTCGGTGAGCGGGACCTCCTCCGTGCCGATGATGAGGCAGCTTCCGCCCTGCCGGTCCACGAGCTGCACGGACGAGCCGAAGGGGTTCTGTTCGTGTGTGACGGGGTCGTGGGCACACAGGCCGGTGCGCAGGTTGAGGTACTGGCTCACCTGGTTCCGGTCCATGCGATTCGCCTTGAGCGCCTCGTCCAGCGAGCTGACCAGCACGCTCTTGACCACGAACCAGCACGCGACCGCCGCCGCCGCCACCGCGAACGCCACCGCCGCCGCCACCAGCAGCGACAGCCGCGCCCGGATGGGCAGGGCGCGGACCCGGCGGGCGAGGGAGGTCACTCGGCGCCGCCCTGCCGCAGGACGTAGCCGACGCCGCGGACGGTGTGCACGAGGCGCGGCTCGCCGCCCGCCTCGGTCTTGCGGCGCAGGTACATGACGTACACGTCGAGGGAGTTCGAGGACGGTTCGAAGTCGAAGCCCCAGACGGCCTTCAGGATCTGCTCCCGGGTGAGGACCTGGCGCGGGTGCGCCATGAACATCTCCAGCAGGGTGAACTCGGTGCGGGTCAGCTCGACCGGGCGCCCGGCCCGCGTGACCTCGCGTGTGGCCAGGTCCATGGTCAGGTCGGCGAAGGCGAGGGTGTCCTCGTCGTCGGCGGTGGCCTCCACCGCCGCCGCGTAGGAGCTGCGGCGCAGCAGCGCGCGGATGCGGGCGAAGAGTTCGTCCAGCTCGAAGGGCTTGACCAGGTAGTCGTCGGCCCCCGCGTCCAGGCCGGTCACCCGGTCCCCGACCGTGTCGCGGGCCGTCAGCATCAGGATCGGGGTGAGGTCGCCCGCGCCGCGGATGCGGCGGGCGGCGGTCAGGCCGTCCATGCGGGGCATCTGGATGTCCAGGACGACGAGGTCGGGACGGTACGCGGCGGCCTTCTCCAGCGCGTCGGCGCCGTCGACGGCGACCTCGGTGCCGTAGCCCTCGAAGGCGAGGCTGCGCTGGAGGGCCTCGCGGACCGCCGGCTCGTCGTCGACGATCAGGATGCGCTGGGTCTCACGGTCACGGTCGCCGTCTGCGGGGCTCATGGTCTCGGGATCCTCGGATGCGGTGGGTACGGGAGCTGCCAACGCCTTCAGCGTCGCACGTTCTCGCCCCCGGTCAGTTGCTCGCACCCGCCCGCAGCTCGGGCAGGTCCGCCTTCACCGTGTTGATCGGGATGGCGAAGCCCAGGCCCACGCTGCCCGCGCTCGCGGAGGACTCGGCCGCCGAGTACATCGCGGAGTTGATGCCGATGATGTTGCCGTTCATGTCGATCAGGGCGCCGCCGGAGTTGCCCGGGTTGAGGGACGCGTCGGTCTGGATCGCCTTGTACGTCGTCGTGGACGAGCCGGTGTCGCCGTTGAACTGCTGCCCGCCGAACTCGAACGGCCACTGGCCGCCCTGCCGCTGCTGCTGTTGCTGCTGGCCCTCGTCCGTCGAGACGGTCACGTCGCGGTCGAGCGCGGAGACGATGCCGCTGGTCACGGTGCCGGTCAGGCCCTCCGGGGAGCCGATCGCCACGACCTGCTGGCCGACCGCGAGGGAGTCGGAGTCGCCGAGGGTGGCGGCCTTG
The DNA here is from genome assembly GCF_000772045.1 of Streptomyces sp. CCM_MD2014. Lineage (GTDB taxonomy): Bacteria > Actinomycetota > Actinomycetes > Streptomycetales > Streptomycetaceae > Streptomyces > Streptomyces salinarius. The sequence continues at coordinate 4,775,998 of NZ_CP009754.1, forward strand.
AGGCCGGAGGCGTTCTCCAGCTTGATCAGCGCGAGGTCCTTCTTGCTGTCGGTGCCGACGACCTCGGCGGTGTACTGCTTGCCGTCGTTCGTCGTCACCTTGACGGACGAGGCGCCGGCGACGACGTGGTTGTTGGTGACGATCTCGCCGTCGTCGGTGATGATCACGCCGGAGCCGGTGGAGGAGCCGGCGTTCGAGGTGGCGTTGATCTCGACGATGCTCGGGCTGACCGCCTTCGCGACGCCGGAGACCGTGCCCTTCTGGCTGGAGGGCACCACGTTGGTGCTGGTGGAACTGGAGGCGACGGTGTCGCTGCCGGTCAGCTCCTGGATACCGAACGCGGTGCCGCCGCCGACCGCGGCCGCGACGATCGCCACGGCGACGAGCAGGGCGGCGGGGCCGCGCCGCCTGGCCGGGCGCTTGCCGTGCGGCGGCTCGGGCAGGGGCTGCGCGGGGTGGTTCCCGGGCGGCTGCGCCGGCGGGGGCGGCCACTCCGGGCTGACGGGAGAGGAGGCGTGCTGGTGGGTTCCCTGGTACGGGTTCGCGTGCTCGTACTCGCCGCTCGGGCGGAGGCTCTCGGTCATGTTCATGAGCTTCCCGCCCCCGGATGAGAGCGGCCTGAGCGCTGTCTGAGAAGCCCGGCAGAACCTCGTATGCCCGATATAAAGGCGCCCGCCGCGGGGGGTGTGGGGGGCGTGGAGGGAGGCTAAGCGCAGCCGCAGGACTGGCGGACCACCAGCTGCGACGGGAACACCTTCAGCCGCTCGCGCCGGGAGCCCGCCACCCGCAGACCGTCGTCGAGGACCAGGTCCACCGCGGCCCGCGCCATCGCCGAGCGGTCCGAGGCGACCGTGGTCAGGGGCGGGTCGGCGAGATCCGCCTCCTTGATGTCGTCGAAACCGGCCACCGCCAGCTCGCCGGGGACGTCGATGCGCAGCTCGCGGGCCGCGCGCAGCAGGCCGATCGCCTGGTCGTCGGTGGAGCAGAAGATCGCGGGCGGGCGCTGCGGTCCGGAGAGCAGTTCGAGTCCCACGCGGTAGGCGTCGTAGCGGTTGTACGGCGCCTCGAAGAGCCGGCCCTCGGTGGAGAGCCCGGCCTCCTTCATCGCGCGCTTCCAGCCCTCGACGTGGTCGGAGACCGGGTCGCCGACGGACGGGGTCTCGGCGGTGCCGCCCATACAGGCGACGTACGCGTACCCGTGCTCCAGCAGGTGGCGTACGGCGAGCTGGGCACCGCCCAGGTCGTCGGTGACGACGGCGACGTCGTCGATGGCCTCGGGGCGCTCGTGCAGCAGGACCACCCGGGCGTCCCAGGCGTCGATCTCGGCGGCGGCCAGGTCGTTGAGGGCGTGGCTGACCAGGATCAGCCCGGAGACGCGCATGCCGAGGAAGGCGCGCAGGTAGTGGACCTCGCGTTCGCCGACGTAGTCGCTGTTGCCGACGAGGACCATTTTCCCGCGCTCGGAGGCGGCCCACTCGACCGCGTGCGCCATCTCCGCGAAGAACGGCTGGCGCGCGTCCGGCACGATCAGCCCTATGAGGTCCGTGCGCCGCGACGCCATCGCCTGGGCGACCCGGTCCGGGCGGTACCCCAGTTCCTTGATCGCGGCGAGGACACGCTCGCGCGTGGCCGGGGCGACCGGCCGGGGTCCGTTGTTGATGACGTAGCTGACGACGGCGGTGGAAGTCCCCGCCAGCCGCGCCACATCGTCCCGAGTCACCTTGGCCACGCGCGGAGTCTACGCGGATGGATCCGCTCCGGGCAGGGCGTATCACACCTTGGATGACCTTGCGTCCGCCGCCTCGGTCTGCTCGGCGGCCGCCTTCTCGGGCTTCCCGGCCTGCTCGCTCTTCCCGCTGCTCCCGCTGCTCCCGCTCTTCTCGCCCTTCTCGGGTTTGTCGGTCTTCTCCGGCGTCACGAAGCGGTAGCCGACGTTGCGGACGGTGCCGATCAGCGACTCGTGCTCGGGGCCGAGCTTGGCGCGCAGCCGCCGTACGTGCACGTCGACCGTGCGGGTGCCGCCGAAGTAGTCGTAGCCCCACACCTCCTGGAGCAGCTGGGCGCGGGTGAACACGCGGCCCGGGTGCTGGGCGAGGTACTTCAGCAGCTCGAACTCCTTGAAGGTCAGGTCCAGGACCCGGCCCTTGAGCTTCGCGGAGTACGTCGCCTCGTCCACCGACAGGTCGCCGTTGCGGATCTCCATGGGGGAGTCGTCGCCGCCGAGCTGCTGGCGGCCGGTGGCCAGCCGCAGCCGCGCCTCGACCTCGGCGGGGCCGGCGGTGTCGAGGAGTACGTCGTCGATGCCCCAGTCGGCGGTGACGGCGGCGAGACCGCCCTCGGTGACGATGAGGACGAGGGGGCAGCTGAGGCCCGTGGAGCGCAGCAGCTGGCACAGGCTGCGGATCTGGGGGAGGTCGCGGCGGCCGTCGACGAGGATGACGTCGGCGCCGGGGGTGTCGACGAGCGCGGGGCCCTCGGCGGGGGCGACGCGTACGTTGTGCAGCAGCAGGCCGAGGGCGGGGAGCACCTCCGTCGACGGCTGGAGGGCGTTGGTCAGGAGCAGCAGAGAACTCATCGAGCCCCACCTGCCTGGGACGGTTTGCGGTCGTGCCCGGTTCGCTCGCCCATAACGTCTGGTTCCTCCTGGGTCCCTGCGAGGACGTGGCGGCACTGCTTCTTACTCGGGTGCGTCCGGGAGGTGAATGCCCGGCGACCGCCCGACGACCGCCCGGCATCGCTCCCGAAAGCACAAAAGGACCCGGGGGCTACGTTGCCCGAGTCCTCTGCCCAGCAGAATAGCCGACATGAGCAACCGACCGGCGGGTCATGTGGCGCGTTCCACCCGTCGTCCAGACAATCGTCCGCATCCCGAGACGCCCCGGGGAGCGCCGCGCCGCACACCCGCGCGCACCTTCCTCCGTACGGCCGACGGCGTTGCCGTCGATGCCGTGTACGAGCCGGGACCGACCGGACGCGACCCCTCTGACCTGGTGTTCGTCGTCGCGCACGGGTTCACGGGGGACGCCGACCGGCCGCACGTACGGCGGATCGCGGCGGCGTTCGCGCGGCACGGTGCCGTCGTCACGTTCTCCTTCCGGGGACACGGAGCCTCCGGCGGACGGTCCACGGTCGGGGACCGCGAGGTGCTCGACCTGGCCGCGGCGGTCGCGTGGGCGCGCGGCTTCGGGCACGCACGCGTGGTGACCGTCGGCTTCTCCATGGGCGGCTCGGTGGTCCTGCGGCACGCCGCGCTGTACGCCGGCGACGAGGAGGCCGGCACGGACGCCGTGGTGTCGGTCAGCTCCCCCGCCCGCTGGTACTACCGGGGCACGGCACCCATGCGCCGGCTGCACTGGCTGGTGATGCGCCCCGCCGGGCGCCTGGTGGGCCGCTACGGACTGCGCACCCGTATCCACCACCGCGACTGGGACCCGGTGCCGCTGTCGCCGGTGGAGGCGGCCGGACGGATCGCGCCGACGCCGCTGCTCGTCGTGCACGGCGACCGGGACGGCTACTTCCCCCTCGACCACCCCCGGATGCTGGCCGAGGCGGCCGGTGACCACGGCGAACTCTGGCTGGAACCCGGCATGGGCCACGCCGAGAACGCCTCGGACGCGGCGCTGCTGCACCGCATCGGCGACTGGGCGGTGGCGGCGGCGGGCTAGCCTGAGCTTGTTCATCGCCGACGACTAAGGAACGAGATGGCAAAGGTCACGGTGCGCTACTGGGCCGCCGCGAAGGCCGCGGCGGGGGTGGCCGAGGAGCCGTACGACGCGGCGACGCTCGCCGACGCGCTCGACGCGGTGCGCGAGCGCCACCCCGGCGAACTGACGCGCGTGCTGCTGCGCTGCTCGTTCCTGGTCGACGGCGACCCCGTGGGCACCCGCGGGCATGAGACGGTACGGCTGGCCGAGGGCGGCACGGTCGAGGTGCTCCCGCCGTTCGCAGGAGGGTGAGCGATGACCGACCAGCCGCATCAGCCGTACGGACAGCAACCGTACGAGGGATACGACGCGCAGGCGTGGCCCGGGCAGCAGCCGTACCAGCCGTACCAGGGCTACGGCGAGCAGCAGCCGGACCCGAACGCCGGCCAGTACACGCAGCAGTGGCAGGGGCAGACCTGGGAGACGCAGGTGCAGCCGCCGGTCTCCGTGGAGGAGACGGCGTACCTGCCGCCGTACGCCCAGCCACAGCCTGAGCCGTACCCGCCGCAGGGGTACGCCCAGCCGCAGCCGCAGCCGTATCAGTCCGCGGCCCAGCCGTACGCGCAGCAGCCGCAGCCGCAGCCGCAGCCGCAGCAGTACGAGCCCCCCGCGCCCGTGTCCGCACCTTCCCCGGCCTCCGCTTCTCCCTCCCCCTCCCCCTCCGCCCCCGCCTCCGCCTCCGACGAGCCGGGTTACGGCCCGGCGACCGTCGCCGGGAACACCCGGATCACCGACGCGCAGCGGGCCCGGGCCGAGGGGCGTTCGCCGATCATCGACCCGGGCATGCAGCCGGCCGGTCTCACCGCGCTGCTCGGGCTGCTGCTGTCCGGCGCGGCGGCGCTCGGCACGTACGCCCTCCTCGTCCCGCTCGTCGTCCTGCAGGCGGTCACCGCGGCGGGCTGGTTCCGGCTGAACGGCATGTGGCCCGCCCGGCAGGGCATCGCGCTGGGCTTCCTGGGAGCGCTCGCCGCCGACGTGGCGCTGCTGGTGTCGGACCGCTCCCCGGCGGCGATCCTCGGCACGCTCGGGGTGTGGGTGCTGCTCTCCCTCGTCCTCCAGCTCCGCTCGCACGCCGACCCCGACGAGCGGATGTACGGCCTGATGGCGACGATCGCCGCGGCGGCCCTGGCCGTCGTCGCGGGCGGATACCTGGCCGCCGACGCGGACGCGGTGGCGGTCGGCGGGATCGCAGTGGCCGTCGCCGCCGTGGCCCGTGCGCTGCCGTTGCCGACCCCGGCGTCCGTGGTCGTCGCGCTGCTCGCGGCGGCCGGTGCGGGGATCGCGGTCGGTCCGATGACGGACTTCGGGGCGTCGGGTGCGCTGCTCGGCGCGGGCGCGGCGGTCTGCGCGCTGATCGGCCTGCGGGTCGCGGCGTACGACTACCCCTCCCGCTTCGTCCACTTCACGGCGGGCGTGGCCCTGCCCCTCGCGGCGGCGGCACCGGCCGTGTACGTCCTGGGCCGGGCCCTGGCCTGAGCCCCGGCGGCGCACCGTCACAGGTGTCGGCGCCCCCTGTCACAGGTGTTCGACAAAGCCCGGCGGTGCCCGCGGCCCGCGCTACGCTCGCGCTGGACGGCCGCCGGTCGTCGGGTCCGCCGCCGTCGAGCACCCAGGGTTGGGAAACACCGCATGCGCGCACTGCGAATACTGTTGATCGTCGTCGTGATCCTGGGCGGCCTCTTCGTGATCGCCGACCGTGTCGCCGTCAACTTCGCCGAGGACGAGGCGGCGGACAAGCTCCGCAGCACCGAGAACCTGCCCTCGACGCCGGACGTCTCCATCAACGGCTTCCCCTTCCTCACCCAGCTCGCCGGCGGTTCGCTGGACGACGTGGAGGTCGGCATCGACGACTACCAGGCGTCCACGGGCAACGGCGACGAGAAGATCCGCATCGCCGAGCTGCGCGCACACATGAAGGGCGTCGAGTTCTCCGGCGACTACAGCTCCGCGACGGCGGCCAGCGCCACCGGCACCGCGACCGTCGGCTACGACGAGCTGATGAAGGCCGCCAAGTCCGAGCCCACGGAGATCGCGCCCGGCATCTCGGCCAAGGTCGTCGGCCTCTCCGACGGCGGCAACGGGAAGATCAAGGTCTCGCTCCAGGCCACGATCCTCGGTGTCGAGGTGCCCGAGCCGATCGAGGTGCTCAGCTCCGTCAAGGTCAGGGACGACGACGTCGAGGTGGTCGCCGACGGGCTGCCGACGATAGGGGGCAGGCAGTTCGCCGAGTCCCGCATCCGGGCCATAACCGACTTCCAGCAGACCATCGACGAGCTGCCGGGCGGCATCACCCTGGACAAGGTCGAGGCGGCGGCAGACGGCGTCGAGATCACGGTGAAGGGTTCGGACGTCAAGCTGGCCGGGTAGGGCCAAGGGGGCGCCCCGGCGGCCGGTGGCACGGACCGCTGACCCTGCGTCCGACTGGCGAGACGACGCCGTCCGTACCGCAGATGCGGCACCGCCACCCCCGCCTCCTCGGCCGTCCGGGGTGAGGGGCCGGGGCCTTTGCGTCCCACTGTCCGGACGATCCCGTCTCATGATGCGACACATCGGTGACACGGCCCGCCCCCAATCCTTACGATCGGGACCTATGAAGCAACAGGCGGATCTCACGAAGCGGCGGGCAGTGGACCTGTGCCGCGTTGCCGCCATGCTCTGTCGCACCTTCTGAGGCGGACGGCGACGTCGCCGTCCGTGTCCCCCTCATCCCCCGCCCGCCCGGCCTGCCCCGGGCATCCGCGCGCCGCGCCGCCGTCCGGTCCGGGCGCGCACACCCTCGCACCGCACGCCCCGCCGCCAACTGCCCCGGAGGAGAAAACATGAGCCGCAGCGACGTCCTGGTCGACGCCGACTGGCTGCAGGACCACCTGGACGACCCGACCATCGCGATCGTCGAGGTGGACGAGGACACGTCCGCCTACGAGAAGAACCACATCAAGAACGCGATCCGGATCGACTGGACCCAGGACCTCCAGGACCCGGTCCGCCGCGACTTCGTCGACCAGGAGGGCTTCGAGAAGCTCCTGTCGGAGAAGGGCATCTCCAACGACCACACCGTGGTCCTCTACGGCGGCAACAACAACTGGTTCGCGTCCTACGCCTACTGGTACTTCAAGCTGTACGGTCACGACGCCGTCAAGCTCCTCGACGGCGGCCGCAAGAAGTGGGAGCTGGACGCCCGCGAGCTCGTCGCCGGCGACGACGTGCCCCAGCGCGCCACCACCGACTACAAGGCCAAGCCGCAGAACACCGCGATCCGCGCCTTCCGTGACGACGTGGTTCAGGCGATCGGCACCCAGAACCTGGTCGACGTCCGCTCGCCCGACGAGTTCTCCGGCAAGCTGCTCGCCCCGGCCCACCTCCCGCAGGAGCAGTCGCAGCGTCCGGGCCACGTCCCGTCCGCCCGCAACATCCCGTGGTCGAAGAACGCCAACGACGACGGCACCTTCAAGTCGGACGAGGAGCTGAAGCAGCTCTACACCGACGAGCAGGTCGACCTGGCGAAGGACACCATCGCCTACTGCCGCATCGGCGAGCGCTCGGCCCTGACCTGGTTCGTCCTGCACGAGCTGCTGGGTGTGGAGAACGTCAAGAACTATGACGGCTCCTGGACCGAGTACGGCTCCCTCGTCGGCGTGCCGATCGAGCTCGGCGCCGCGAAGTAAGCGACACGGGTACGGCACCCGCCGACCTTTCCCAACACACCTCAGGAGTAACGACATGTGCGGAGCGAAGGCCGGCGGCCCCGACGCCTCGACGATCAAGCCCGGTGAGACCACGATCCAGGGTCAGGTGACCCGCGACGGCGAGCCGGTGACGGGCTACGTCCGTCTGCTGGACGCCACCGGCGAGTTCACCGCGGAGGTCCCGACCTCCGCGACGGGCCAGTTCCGCTTCTACGCGGCCGAGGGCACGTGGACCGTACGCGCGCTCGTCCCGGGCGGCACCGCCGACCGCACGGTCGTCGCCCAGCAGGGCGGCCTCGCGGAGGTCGCGATCGCCGTCTGACGGCAGGCACGGCGCGCATGGCACGTACGGCGCGCAACGGCGGAGGGGCCGCACCCACCGGGTTGGACGCCTGGGGTGCGGCCCCTCCGGCATGCCGGGGCGTACCGGGGACGCCGGGCCTACGCTGGAGGTATGTACGCACGGCGGCGGCACGTCTACTTCGCCATGATGGGCACCTGCATCGTGCTCTTCGTCCTGGCCTGGGGAGTCGTGCGCATCTGGTCCGTCCCGGCGGCCGTGGGCCTGTGCGTGTTCGCGATGCTCATCCCCCCGGTGGCCGCGGTGGTCGCCAACCGGCGCGGCCCGGACGACCGCTGGTGGGACGACCCGTCCGGTGACGCCCAGTCGGACGAGTGGTGGGACGAGCTGGACGGCAAGAAGCGCCACTAGGGGTGCCGTTCGGATCCTCCCGGGCCCGGCCCCCGGCGCGTCAGTGGCGGGGGCCGGGGGAGCCCGGGGACGGCCGGACGTTCTCGGGGGAGGCGAGGGGGGCGGGGACGGCGCCGTGGCGGCGTTGGCGCCGGCCGTACTCGGTGATGGCTTCCCACAGGTCGCGCCGGTCCACGTCGGGCCAGTAGCCGGGGGTGAAGTACAGCTCCGCGTAGGCGGCGTGCCAGGGCAGGAAGTTGGAGGTGCGCTGTTCGCCGCCGGTGCGCCACAGCAGGTCCACGTCCGGCATGCCGGGGTGGGGCAGGTGGCGGACGAAGTCGTCCTCGCCGAGCTGGTGGGGGTCCAGGTCGCCGTCGCGGGCCGCCCGCGCGATCGCCGCGGCGGTGCGCACGACCTCGTCCCGGCCGCCGTAGTTGATGCAGACGGTGAGCGTCAGCCCGGTGCGGTCGCGGGTGCGGTGCTCGTCGAGCCTCAGCGAGTGGACGAGGTCCTCGGGCAGCCGGTCGGGGCTGCCGGCCCAGCGCTGGTGCACGTCCAGGTCGCGGACGGAGTTCTCGGCCAGCTCCCCGCGGAGGGTGGCGATCAGCTCCGAGATCTCCTCCCTCCCGCGTTTCCAGTTCTCGGTGGAGAGCGTGTAGAGCGTGAGGTGGCGCAGGCCGATCTCCAGGGCGCCGTAGACCACCTCGTGCGCGGCGGCGGTGCCGGCGCGGTGCCCTTCGGAGCGGGGCAGGCCGCGCTGCTCGGCCCAGCGGCCGTTGCCGTCCATGATGACCGCCACGTGGGCGGGCATCCGGTCGGCGGCGATCCGCGGGGGCTTGGCGCCGCCGGGGTGCGGGGGCGGCGGTCGCAGCCCGGTGTCCGCCGCCGGGCGGGGGAGGCCGGCCGTGCCGGACGGGCGTCGGGGACCCGGCGCGGTGGGCGCGTTCAGGGGGGTCAGGCTCCAGGCCAGGGCGGATCGGACGCGGGCGGGCACCAGGACCCGGGCGCGGGCCGCGACCGACGGGCGCGGAACCCGCTTCAGCACGGCGGCTCCCGCCGCCTCGACGGCGTCGAGCTGGGTCCGCAACAACGCCGCGGCCGTGTCGAGGACGACGGCCGGCCCGGGGTGCATGCCCCGGGTCAGCGGCCGACTGACCACCCGCCGCCGGGCCAGTGCCGTCAGGTCCGCGACCAGCGCCGCCACGGCCGGGCTCCACCGCCCCGCGAGCAGGTCCTCCTCGGCGCCGGGGAAGCGGTCCATGGCCTCCCGCGGGATCGGGAGGCGGTCGTGGGCGAGGTCGGTGCTCAGGTCGGTGAGGGTGTCGGTGAGCTGGGCGCCGTCGACGAAGCGCTGGTAGTCGGCCTGCCGGTCCAGCCGGAACGTCACCGGCACGCCGGCCCGGTCGAACAGGTGGAGGACCTGGTCGACCCAGGGCACCAGGGCCCGGTTGCACCAGGCCCGCCAGGCGGCCCAGTCGTCGAGGCGCAGCCCGTGCACGTCCTCCCGTGTGCGGACCATGGCGTCGCGCAGGCCGCCCAGGTCCAGGCGCCACCGGTCCGCCGCGTCCACCAGGGCGCGCCGGACCGGGTCCGAGCCTGCGCCCACCGCCTGGTCGTGCCGCAGCGCCTGCGTCCACGCCTCGACCCGGGCCGCGCGCTCGGCCGCCGGCACGTCCGGTACGTCCGCCAGGTCGTCGAGGACACTGGCGGCCGCCCACAACGCCCAGCACGCCGGGCGCAGTTCGGCAGGCATCAACTGGACGAGCGCGTGGATGCCGGGGTCCTCCCGGCGCGTGGTGCGGCGGCACACCCGGTACGCCGCCCGCAGGGCCGGGGCCTCGGCGGTCAGCGCCCGGGCGGGCGCCGGGCGGGGCCGCGTCGGCCCGGAGGCGTCGTGGGGGGCGGGGGTGGAGCGCGGGGTCGTGGACATCTCGGGAAGGGACCTCAGGGTGTTTCCGTGTCGGCCGTGGCCGTCGGCGCGGCGGCGCGGCGTGGCGCGGGAAGAGCGGCGGCGGGGCTGTCCGGCCCGGGACCGGGCGACTGCGGGCCGGCGGGCAGCGTGCTGCGCGTGCGGCGGCAGAACCCCAGCAGCGCGACCAGGGCGGCGGCCGCGAACCAGGCGAACTCGATGGCCAGATGGCGTGGCACCGCGGAGGTGGAGAACCCCGCCGCCGTGCTGGCCTGCATGGCGCCGTAGGAGGGGAGGAAGCGCATCACCGGACTGTCGGCCCCGGAACTGGAGATCGGGTTCTGCAGCGCGAGGTCGATGACGCTGGTCATGACGATGGCGAACATGCCCTCGACCTCCCGGCGCAGCACCGAGCCGAAGCCCACGCCGAGTGCGCCGTAGGTGAGACCGGCGCTGAACAGCGCGGCGGCCAGCAGCAGCGGCTGGCGGGGGGACCACGCCAGGCAGGTGACCGCGGTGGCGTAGGCGGCGACCACCGCGGAGATGAGACCGAGCGCGGTGACCTTGGCCAGGACGAGGTGGACGCGGGGGTAGCCGGCCATGGCCAGCCGTCGGTCGAAGCGGTTGCCGGAGAACGTGGCGGAGAACATCATGAACCCGGTGATCAGGGTGATCGCGTTGAGGGCGCCGCTGATCTCGGTCAGCTCGTTGCCACGCGGGGTAAGCCTCTCGCCCGTGGCGTGCAGTTGCAGGGCGGCCGGGGTGTCGGGCATCGCCAGGTAGGCGAGCGTCGTCCACAGGGGGACGAAGAGGATCACCAGCACCATGGCGAACCGGTTGCGGCCGTGCTCGGCCAGCGCGAAGCCGGTGGCCAGAGTGAACCGTGACAGGTGGAACCTCATGCGGCCACCGCCCCGTCCCGGCCGAGGAGCCCGCCGTCCAGGCGCCACAACTTGTCCAGGCGGCCGGTGTCGTACGCCAGGTGGGAGACGACCAGGACCGAGCGCCCCGCGTCACGCAGGCGTGCGGCCAGGTCCCAGAACCGCTGGTAGGTGTCCCAGTCGAACCCCTGGTACGGCTCGTCCAGCAGCAGCACCTGCGGATCGTGCATCAGCGCCAGCGTCACGTTCAGCTTCTGCCGCGTCCCGCCGCTGAGCACGCCGGCCTGCTCACCGGCGTAACCGGTGAACCCCAGCATGTCCATGATCTCCTCCGCGTACCGCAGGTCGGCCAGGCGGTAGGCCCTCTGGAAGAACCTCAGGTGCTGCCGGACGGTGAGCGCGTCGTTGAGGACCACGTGCTGCGGGCAGTAGCCGAACCGTCCGCCGTGGCGGACCACGCCCCTGGCGGGCCGCAGCTCACCGGAGAGGATCCTCAGCAGGGTCGACTTGCCGGCGCCGTTCTCACCGACGATCCCGCACAGGGACCCCGGCCGGAGCCGCAAGTCCACGCCTCGCAGGACCACCCGCCGACCGTAGGCGTGGTGCACGCCCTCGACATCCATGCCCGACATCCCCACCAATCCCGCCATGGCCCCGCGCCGCCCCCTTAACGGCCGAGGGGACCGGAACGACACGGTTGCCCGGCCGTCGCGCGGCCGGCGACCCCCGCCCCGCGGCCGGGCGCACCCCGGTCTCCCCGGCGGCGGAGCCCGGAGCGGCAGGCCGGAGGCCGGGTACGGGGGGCGCCGCACCGCGTACGGCGAGGACGCGGGGCGTACGGCGAGGACGCGGGGCGGACGGCGGCCGGGGCGCGGCACGCCGGCCGGGGCCGGGGTTCCTTCGCCCGGCCCCGCGGCCGTCGACGACGGTCCCGGCCGCTATGACCGGCCGGTGTGGCTCCCGTCGTCCGGCGTGCCCATGCCCCCGAGGAGGCTGCGCAGGCAGCGCACCGCCAGGTCGGCGGGGGAGCCGGGGCCCTGGGTGGCCGCCTCGGTGCCGGACCAGGTCTCCAGGGCGATCCGGATGGCGTCGGTGGCGGCGGCGGCGATCAGGCGCACCTCCAGCGGCTCCCGGCGGCCGTCCGCCAGCCGGGCGATGACCGGGACGAGCAGCTCCTCCGACTCCTGGTTCACGCGGTACCAGACGGCGCGCAGAGCGGGGTCGTCCGCGGCGGCGCGCAGCAGGCCGCGCGTGCGCAGCAGCGCCTCGACGGCCTGCGGGTCCGGTGTCGCCAAGGCCTGTTCGACCGCGTCGCGCAGGGCCGGGCCCAGCGCGTCACCCGGCCGTGCCCGGGCCAGCAGTGCGCGCCAGCGGTCGGCGCCGACCGTGAGCAGCGGGCCGACGGCGTCCTGCTTGGAGCGGAAGTACCGGTAGAAGGTCCGCAGCGCGACCCCCGCCCGCCGGGCGATGTCCTCCGCGGTCGTGGCCTCCGGGCCTCGCGTGGCGAAGAGCTCTGCCGCCGCGTGCGCGATGTCGAGCTGGGTGGCGGCCTTGCGGCGTTCGGTCAGCGACGGGGGAGGCGGCTCGGTGCTCACCCCAGAAGCGTACGGCCTGCGACCACCGGACGGCACGCCGTGACGTTGTGGCAAAACGTGCCACCAAGGCGTACGGTGACGCACATGAACCACCTGCATCGTTACGAAGGCCGCCGCGCGCTCGTCACCGGCGGCGGATCGGGCATAGGCCAGGCCACCGTGCTGCGGCTGCTCGCCGAGGGCGGCTCCGTCGTCGCGGCGGACGTCAGCGAGCCGGGTCTGAAGGACACCCTGGACAAGGCCGGGGCGGACGCGGACCGGCTCACCACGCTCGTCGTCGACATCGCGGACGAGACCTCGGTGCGCGAGGGCGTCCGGGCGGCGACCGACGCGCTGGGCGGACTGGACGTCCTGGTCAACGCGGCCGGCATCCTGCGCTCCTCGCACACCGAGCAGACCGGCCTCGCCGACTTCACCCGCGTCCTGACGGTGAACCTCGTCGGCACCTTCCTGGTGATCCGCGAGGCGATCCCGGCGCTGCTCGACGGCCGGGACGCGGCCGTCGTCAACTTCAGCTCGACCTCGGCGGCGTTCGCGCACCCCTACATGGCGGCCTACGCGGCGAGCAAGGGCGGCATCCAGTCCATGACCCACGCCCTGGCCGGCGAGTACGCCGGACGCGGCATCCGCTTCACCGCCGTGCAGCCGGGCTCGATCTCCTCGGGCATGACGGACGGCAGCGGGGCCAGCGGGCAGAGCGTCGGCCCCGGGCTGCCCGAGGACGCCGACATGGCCCTGTTCGCGAAGCTCTCCCCGGCGCTCGGCCAGGGGTTCGCCGGCCCGGAGACGGTCGCGTCGGTCGTCGCGATGCTGGCCTCCGAGGACGGCCGGTTCATCACCGGCACCGAGATCCGCGTCGACGGCGGCACCCACTTCTGAGGGCGTCGCCCCGGGATCCCGGAAAGGAAAGGTACGCACCATGCACGACCTGACCGGCAAGAACGTGATCGTCACCGGCGGCGCCCGCGGCCTCGGCGCGGCAGCCGCCCGGCAGGCGGTCGCCGCCGGAGCCCACGTCCTGATCACCGACGTCCTGGACGAGGACGGCGAGCGCACCGCCCGCGAACTCGGCGACCGCGCCCGCTTCCTGCACCACGACGTGACCTCGGAGCGGGACTGGCGGCGGGTCGCCGACTTCGCCGTCACCGAGTTCGGGGCGCTGCACGGCCTGGTGAACAACGCCGGCATCTCGACCGGCAGCCTGCTGGAGGCGGAGTCCGTCGAGCACTTCCGCAAGGTGCTCGACGTCAACCTCACCGGTGTCTTCATCGGCATGAAGACGGCGATCCCCGCGCTGAAGGAGGCCGGCGGCGGGTCGATCGTCAACATCTCCTCCGCGGCCGGCCTGACGGGCCTCGCCCTCACGGCCGGCTACGGCGCCTCCAAGTGGGGCGTGCGCGGCCTCACGAAGATCGGCTCCGTGGAGCTGGGCACCGCCCGCATCCGCGTCAACTCCGTGCACCCGGGGATGACGTACACCCCGATGACCGCGGCCACCGGCATCGAGCAGGGCGAGGGCAGGTACCCCAACACGCCCATGGGCCGGGTCGGGGAGCCCGAGGAGATCGCCGGCGCGGTCGTCTTCCTGCTCTTGGACGCCGCGTCGTACGTGACCGGTGCCGAACTCGCGGTGGACGGCGGCTGGACCGCCGGTCCGACCGTCGCGTACGTCATGGGGCGGTGAGCCCCGGCGGGGACGCGGGCCGGCGTCCCCGCGATGCCGTCAGTAGACGAGCGCCTGGGTGTCGTCGGCCAGGGCCTCCTGCACGAAGACCTGCGCGCCCGCGATCCGCACGCCCTCGATGACGTCCTTCTCGGTGAGGTCGCGCCGGGCCGCGCACTGGGTGCACAGCGTCACCCGGCCGCCCGCCAGGAGCGAGTCCAGCAGGTCGGGCAGCGGCGCGGCGTGCGGCAGCTCGAACTCGGCCGCGCGCCCCGGCACCGCGAACCAGGCGGACTCCCCGGTCAGCCACAGCGACACGTCGACGCCGCTGGCCACGGCCACCGCCGCCACCGTGAACGCCTGAGAACACCGCTCGGGCGCGTCCGCCCCCGCCGTCACCTTGATCACGAGCTTCTTCGCCATGCCGGAAGCGTAGCCCGCGCGGGGGTCGTCAGAACCGCGAAGGTGATCGTCACCAGCGGCGTCGCGACGCACAGCACGGTGGGACGGGCCGCCGACGGTGGCACCGTCCAGCCGTGCGCCGCCGGTGCCGGGCCCGGTGCCGACGGGACGGGCCTCGGCGGGCGGCTCATCCCGCGCGCTCCTTGCGCCGGTTGCGGGCGCAGGACGTTCGCGTCCGACACCGCGCCGTGGTCGAACGCGCGCGGGCGGTCTCCCGCCGGCCGGCGGGAGAGGCGCGGGCGGCGCAGCCGGGGACGGGCAGGGGCGGCCGGTCCAGTTCGCCGGGGGCCCGGGACGTGGCGAGCGTGCGCTCGTTCGCGGCGCGCAGACTCGCCCCGAGGCGCTCGCGGTCGGTCGCGGGGCGCGGCGCGGCCGGCTCCGCCTCCCCCTCCCGCCCGCCCCCGAGGGACCGGAGCATCACGCGCGACCCGCGGTGACCCCGGTACCGGTGCTGCGCACATCACTGCGCGACGTGGAGGCGTGGCGGGAGCAGCCGGCCCGCTTGGCCGAGACGGCCGAGCGCCCGGACATCACTCTCCAGGTGCTGCCTTGCAGGGCGGGCCCGCACGGTCTGATGAACACCGCGGTGAAGTTCCTGCGGCTGCCGAACGGCCGCGTCGTCGCCTGTACGGAGAACGCGACCTGCGCGGCGAGCGGCGGCGAGTGCGTCGAGGTCGTCGCCCCCGACCTCCCCTCCCTCGTCCCCGTCCGCGGCAGCGAGGATCCGTCCCGCGGCGCGCTCCTGTTCACGGCGCCCGCGTGGGCCGCCTTCGTGGGCGGAGTCCGACGGGAAGCGGGCGAAGGGGCCGCGTAAGCTGGGGGCGGCCCTGTCGTATGCCCCCCGCTCAAGGAGCACCCCGTGGAGATCTTCTTCGAAGCCCTGCTGGTCCTGGTCTGCGTCGGCGTTCTCGCCTTCGCCGGTCTGACCGTGAAGAAGCTGTACCAGGGCCAGCGCTGATCACCGACGCCAGGAAGTAAGTCCGATCATGATCGAGATCCCGTCCGACCTGCACAAGGACCTCGTCCCCCTCGCCTTCCTCCTCGGGAACTGGGCGGGCGCGGGCGTGCACGACTTCCCCGGCGCCGAGAAGTGCAACTTCGGCCAGGAGGTCTCCTTCACCCACGACGGCCGGGACTTCCTGGAGTACCAGTCGCACACCTGGGTGCTGGACAACGACGGCAACAAGGTCCGCCCCCTGGAGTCCGAGCACGGCTTCTGGCGCATCGACGCCCACCGCAAGGTAGAGGTCACGATGACCCGCGACGACGGCGTCATCGAGATCTGGTACGGCGAGATGGCCGACAAGAAGCCCCAGATCGACCTGGTCACGGACGCCGTGGCGCGCACCGCGGCCTCCCAGCCCTACACCGGCGGCAAGCGGCTGTACGGCTACGTCAAGAGCGACCTGATGTGGGTCGGCGAGAAGCAGACCCCCGAGGTCGAGCTGCGCCCCTACATGTCGGCGCACCTGAAGAAGGTCGTCACCCCGGAGGACGTCGAGCGCTGGGCCAAGGCCCTGCCGGACGACATGCCGGACGACGGGATCGCTTTCTTCAAGTAGTCCTAGACTCGTGGTGTGGTGAGCACCGACTGGAAGAGCGACCTCAGACAGCGTGGCTACCGGCTGACCCCGCAGCGGCAGCTGGTGCTCGAAGCCGTGGACACCCTGGAGCACGCGACCCCGGACGACATCCTCGGCCAGGTGCGCAAGACCGCCTCCGGGGTCAACATCTCCACCGTGTACCGCACGCTGGAGCTGCTGGAGGAGCTGGGCCTGGTCAGCCACGCCCACCTCGGGCACGGCGCTCCCACCTACCACCTGGCCGACCGGCACCACCACATCCACCTGGTCTGCCGGGACTGCACCCACGTGATCGAGGCCGACCTGTCGGTGGCCGCCGACTTCACCGCCAAGCTGCGCGAGCAGTTCGGCTTCGACACGGACATGAAGCACTTCGCGATCTTCGGCCGGTGCGAGAGCTGCTCCCTGAAGGGTTCAACTACCGACTCGTAAGCGAGTCGTAGGCTGGGCGTATGAAGAGCCCTCTGCTGTCCCTGCCCGGCGCCGTTCCCGCCGAGGGCGTGGACGAAGGCGTCGCCGCCCACTACGGCGACCTGTTCCGCGAGCAGCGTGCCCTCGCCGACGGCACCGGCTTCGTCGACCTCTCCCACCGCGGTGTCGTCACCGTCACGGGCGAGGACCGGCTGAGCTGGCTGCACCTGCTGCTCACCCAGCACGTCAGCGACCTGCCGCCCGGCCGGGCCACCGAGGCGCTGATCCTCTCGGCGAACGGCCACATCGAGCACGCCCTGTACCTCGTCGACGACGGCACCACCGTCTGGGCCCACGTCGAGCCCGGCACCCAGGAGGCGCTGATCGCCTACCTGGAGTCGATGAAGTTCTTCTACCGGGTCGAGGTCGCCGACCGCACCGCCGACACCGCCGTCGTGCACCTGCCGGCCGGTTCGATCGCCCAGGCCCCCGCCTCCGCCGCCGTCCGCGAGACGCCGTACGGCCGTGACCTGTTCCTGCCGAGGGAGGAGCTGGAGGCGTTCGCCGCCCAGGCGGGGCCCGCGGCCGGCATCCTCGCCCACGAGGCGCTGCGCGTCGAGCAGCACCGCCCGCGCCTCGGCTTCGAGACCGACCACCGGACCATCCCGCACGAGCTGGGCTGGATCGGCACCGCCGTGCACCTCCAGAAGGGCTGCTACCGCGGCCAGGAGACCGTCGCCCGGGTGCAGAACCTCGGCAAGCCGCCGCGCCGGCTGGTCTTCCTGCACCTGGACGGCAGCGAGGTCCACCTGCCGCCGAACGGGGCGGAGATCCGCCTCGCCGACGACGGGCCCGACGGCCGGAAGATCGGCTTCGTCACCACGTCCGTGCGCCACCACGAGCTGGGCCCGGTCGCCCTCGCCCTGGTGAAGCGGAACGTGCCGGTGGACGCCCGGCTGACGGCCGAGGACACGGCGGCCGCGCAGGAGACCGTCGTCGAGCCCTGAGGGGCGGGGCTCAGACCTCCACGAGAACCGTGAACGGGCCGTCGTTCGTCAGGGAGACCCGCATCTGCGCGCCGAAGCGGCCCGTCGCCACCGTCGCGCCCAGCGCGCGCAGCCGCGCGACGACCTCGTCGACCAGCGGTTCGGCGACGTCGCCGGGCGCGGCGGCGTTCCAGGTGGGCCGGCGGCCCTTGCGGGCGTCGCCGTACAGGGTGAACTGGCTGATGACCAGGAGCGGGGCGTCCACATCGCTGCACGACTTCTCGTCGTGCAGGATCCGCACCGACCAGAGCTTGCGGGCCAGCTGCGCCGCCTTCTCCTTGGTGTCCTCGTGGGTGACCCCGACCAGGACGCACAGGCCCTCGCCGTCGATCGCGCCCACGGTCTCGCCGTCCACGACGACGCTCGCGCCGTCCACCCTCTGCACCACTGCACGCATCCCGCAATGATGCCGTGCGCCCCCCGGGTGTGGACGGGCGGGCCCGTAGGGGGTTTTTTTCACTCCCTAACCCCCCATCTGGGGCCGATCGGGGCCTATCGGGGGCACTCGGTCACATAGTGGCCGCGCGGGGTGGCACGATGCTCCCAGACGCCGGGCGAGGGGACGGTTGAGGCACATGAGCACACCGAGTACAGGGCGGTCGTTCGGGACTGCATCGTTGACATGTCCGGGCGGGGCCGGTGGTTCCGGGGGGCCGGGCGGACCGGCCGGTCTGGAGACGCCCAGGGCGCCCGTGCAGCGCACGGACAGTCCGGAGCTGCCGAAGGACCCCCCGGAGCGTGACCTGACCGCGCTGAGCCTGCCGGAGCTGCGCACGCTGCGCCGGGACGCCCAGCGCGAGGAGGCCGACCTCAGCTACGTACGGCGGCTGCTGCAGGGGCGTATCGACATCCTGCGCGCGGAGCTGGCGGAGCGCGGATCGACGAAGTCGTCGGCCGTGGTCACCACCGCGGCGACCGGGTCCGTGGTCGAGCGGCTCTCGGAGATCCTGGCCGACGCACCGGCCCGGCAGCGTTCCTCCGCCCGCCACGTGACGCTGGCCACTCCGCGCAGCGAGGAGTGCCGGCGGCTGGCCGCGGAGATGCTCGGCGAGGTGGAGCTGTCCGACCTGACGGCCCGCACCGACGGGGAGCTGGCCGCCGGGATGGGGCGGCTCGTGCGCTACGAGCAGCAGGTTTCCGGGAACCGGCAACGGCTCCAGCGCACGGCGGACGGCTGCAGCGCGGAGATCGCACGCCGGTACCGTGAAGGGGAAGCACACGTCGACGACCTGCTGGTGTGACACGGGGGGCGGCCATCCGCACCGCCTCCGGGGCCCGGTGATCCCGGGCCGTCGCAGTGGGGGGTCGCCCGTTCGGAAGGCCACCGCCGATGCCCGCGCCCCAGCCGCAGCAGTCCCAGCCGTCGCAGTCCTCGTACGAGGGCCAGTCGTCGCCCGCTGACCAGTCGTCGCCGACGGACCGGTCCGCGCCCACGTCCGCGCTCTCGCCCGTCGTGCCGCCCGTCCTCGCCGAGGTCGTCCGGTCCGGCTTCGTCGAGGGACGGCACCGGGGCAGCCTGGTGGTCCTGGGCGCCGACGGGGCCGTGGAGCTGGCCCTGGGGGAGGTGACGGCGCCGGTCTTCCCGCGGTCCTCCAACAAGCCGATGCAGGCGGCCGGCGTCCTGCGGGCCGGCCTCGACCTCGCGGGGGAGCGGCTGGCGCTGGCCGCCGCGAGCCACTCCGGAGAACCGTTCCACCGCGACCTGGTCCGCAAGATGCTGGACGAGTACGGCCTGGACCCGGCGCTGCTCCAGTGCCCGCCCGACCTGCCGCTCGACGCCGAGGAGCGGGACACGTACCTGGCGTCGGGCGCGGTGCCCGACCGCGTCACCATGAACTGCTCCGGCAAGCACACCGCGATGCTGGCGGTCTGCGCGCAGCGGGGCTGGCCGCTGGAGACCTACCTCGACCCGGAGCACCCGCTCCAGCGGACCATCCACAGGGTTGTGGAGGACGCGGCGGGCGAGCCGGTGGCGTCCGTCGGCACGGACGGGTGCGGGGCGCCGCTGATGGCGATCAGCCTGGTCGGCCTGGCCCGCGCCTTCCGGTCCTTCGTCGCAGCCGAGCCCGGGTCGGCCGAGCGCCGGGTCGCCGACGCGATGCGCGCCCACCCGGAGTACGTCGCCGGCAGCCGCCGTGCCGACACCTGGCTGATGCGCGAGGTGCCCGGCACGCTCTCCAAGATGGGCGCCGAGGCCGTCCAGGCGGTGGCCCTGCCGGACGGCCGCGCCCTCGCCTTCAAGGTCGAGGACGGTGCCACCCGGGCGCTCGGCCCGGTCCTGGCCCGCGCCCTGACGCTGCTCGGGGTGGAAGGTCCGGTCGTCGACCGCATCGGCCGCGCACCGCTGCTGGGCGGCGGCCGCGAGGTGGGAGAGATCCGGGCGGCGTTCTGAGGCCCCGCTTAATCCCCGCGACGGGGGCGGGCACGGCGTTCTACGGTGAGCGCATGAGCCGCCGCACCGAGATCGACGTACGCCCCGTCACCGACGACGAGTTCCCCGACTGGAACCGGGCCCTGAACACCGGGTTCCTGCAGCCGCCCCTCGTGGCCGCGGAACAGGTGGAGGCCCGGCGCCGGCAGTTCGTGCCCGGCCGGTCGCTCGGCGCCTTCGACGGCGACCGGTGCGTGGCGACCTACCGCTCCTTCGACCAGGAGCTGACGGCCGTCGGAGGCCGCCCGGTCCGGGCCGACGCGATCTCCAACGTCACCGTGACCGCGACCCACCGCCGCCGCGGACTGCTCACCCGGATGATGGCGCAGGACCTGGCCGCGGCGAAGGAGCGCGGGGACGTCGTCGCGACGCTGATCGCGGCGGAGTACCCGATCTACGGCCGGTACGGCTTCGGCCCCGCCACCACCATGACCGAGTGGACGGTCGACGTGCCCCGCGCGGGTCTGGACCGCCGCTGGGCGGCCCCGGAGGACGGCGGCCGGATCGACCTCGTGGACGGCGAGGACGTCCGCAAGCTGGGCCCCGAGCTGCACGAGCGGCTGCGCCGGGCCCAGCCGGGCGCGGTCAGCCGCACCGAGCTGTGGTGGCAGTCCCGGACCGGCGTGGTGAACATGAACGGCACGCCGTGGACCGAGCCCTACTACGCCATGTACCGCTCGGCGGACGGCGAGGTCGAGGGCCTGGCCTCGTACCGGACCGACGACCACTGGGGCGACGCCAAGCAGCCGCTGAACACGGCGACCGTCGAGTGGCTGATCGGCGTGGCCCCGGCCGCCGAGCGCGCGCTGTGGCACTACCTGTGCTCGATCGACTGGGTCCAGACGGTGAAGAGCGGCTGGCGTTCCCCCGACGACCTGCTCCCGCTCCTCCTGCCGGACCCGCGGGCGGCCCGCATCACCACGCAGGCCGACTGGCTGTGGGTGCGGATCCTGGACGTCGCGGCGGCGCTGGAGGCGCGGACGTACGACGGGCGGGGAGCGGTGGTGCTCGAGGTGGCGGACCGCGGTGGGCTCACCGGCGGGCGGTGGCGGCTGGAGGCGGGGCCGGACGGGGCGTCCTGCGTGCCGACCACCGAGAGCGCCCATGTCGTGCTCGACGTCGGCGACTTGGCGGCGCTCTGGCTCGGCGACGAGTCGGCCGTACGGCTGGCCGCGCTCGGCCGGGTGCGGGAAGAACGAGCGGGCGCCGCCCGTGTGGTCGACGCCCTGCTGCGTACGTCCGGACGGCCTTGGTGCCCGGACATGTTCTGAGGTGACCCCCTTCCGCCGGTGACGGTGGACGTGTGCGCATCCGTAGCGCGTGCACGTGGATGCGCACCTCCCGCGCGCTTCCACGTGCTCTTCAGTTGTGGTTGTTGTGCGTGGTGCCCGCCGCCGGCCGGGCTCCCGGCTCCCCTCCGGAAGGGGGCCCGGCCGGCGGTGCGTCGGTTCAGCCGGACTGGGCGAGCAGCATGACGAGGATCACCGCGCCCACACCGCTGATCATGGTGTTCTTCGCCTTGATGCCGACGGACAGCGCGACGAACGCGATGAGGCCCATCGGTCCGTATTTCCACTGCACGAGCTGCTCGAACCCGATGGCCAGAGCCGCGACGACGATGGCGATGAGCGGCATGGTGGACCCCCTGTCACCGTGGTGGCCAACCCCCGTGAGGCTCGACCACGTTGCTCAAGTTGGCTGCCAACTTCTCTTTAGTTATCTCCGCTTGGAGGCGACTCATAACCACCTTTCGGTGAACTGCCCAAAGATGGCGAGAAGTTGTGGTGTTTGGTCGTGGAGCCGGAACGCACCGTCGCCGACGGGCGGAAGAGACCGCAGCGGCCCCAGAC
The DNA here is from genome assembly GCF_000772045.1 of Streptomyces sp. CCM_MD2014. Taxonomy (GTDB): domain Bacteria; phylum Actinomycetota; class Actinomycetes; order Streptomycetales; family Streptomycetaceae; genus Streptomyces; species Streptomyces salinarius. The sequence goes on from NZ_CP009754.1 coordinate 4,797,910, forward strand.
GACACATCGGGAGGTGGCCGACGAGCTGCGCGCCCGGATCAGGTCCGGGCGGCTGCCGCCGGGCCGGCGGCAGTCCGCGCAGGCCGAGTTGGCCGCGGAGTTCGGCGTGGAGCGCGGCACCGTCCGCCAGGCCCTGCGCATCCTGCGGTCGGAACATCTGCTCACCGATGTGCCCAAGGGGAGCCCCGGGACCGTCGCGCCCGCTCCGTACGGCCCCCGGGGCGGCCCCGGGGCGGCGCCGATGCCCGCCACCGCCGCCCTCGCGCCGCGGATCGCGTCGGTCTTCGCCGCCGACCACGTCGAGTTCGACGCGCTGTGCCTGACCTCGGTTCTCCCTCACCCTCCCCCTCGGGGAGGCGCTGAGGCGGGTCCACGCCGGGCGAGCGAAACCGGCCAAGGTCCACGTCCGGGTCCTGCTGCCGGGCGGTGACGTCGGTCTCGCCCTCCCGGTGGCGGCGGCGGGCGGCGCGGTGCACGAACGATGGCTGGCGATGTGCAACGTCCAGGGCCGGGTGCTCGGGCACAACCTGCTGAGCCCGCGTGCCACGCACGGCATCGACGTGCGGACTCGACCCTGTTCGCCCTCGAGCAGGGCACCGACCGGCGCGACGGCGTGTTCGTGGAGCAGTCCCGGCTGCCGTTCGACGCGCTGTGGGAGACGATCGGCCCCGAGCTCCGGCTCACGGGCCGACCGTCCCGCTCACAGCGCGGGCCCCGCGACCAGGAGGGCCAGCAGCACCGCGCCGGCCGAGCTGACGGAGGGGCTCTTGGCCTTGATGCCCACGGTGAGCAGGAGCAGGCCGACGATGCCGGTGGCGCCGTACTTCCACTGGACGAGCTGCTCGAAGGTGATGACGAAGACGGCGGAGACCAGGGCGAGGACGGGCATGGATCGTTTCCCCCCTTTCGGGACGTGCGGGAGGCCGAACTTCCGCCAACCGCGCGAAGTTGGTAACCAACTCTACCTAGGTTGTCCCCACTTGGTTGCTATCTATAAACAAGTTTCAAACAACTCCCTGTAGGTAGGTCGAAGTTGTAACGTTTGGTCGTGACTCAGGAGAACGTGTCCGTGAACGGCAGCAGAAGGCTCTCGTCCCAGGAGATCGCCGAGGCCCTGCGGGAGCGGATCCGCGGGGGGGACCTCAAGGCGGGCGACCGTCTGCCCACCCAGGCGGAGCTGGCCGAGGAGTTCGGCGTGGAGCGCGGCACCGTCCGCCAGGCCCTGCGCGCGCTCCAGGAGGACGGACTGCTCACCAACGTCAGCAAGGGCAGCCCTCCCCGCATCGCCGAGCCCGAGCCCGCCCGGGGTGATCTGCCGCAGCAGGCGATGCAGGCTCTGGGGCCCCGTCTGGCGAAGGCGTTCTCGGCGACCAACGTGCGGGTCGACGTCGTGAGTCACACCTCGGAGACGCTGGGGCTCGCGCTCAGTGAGCCGCTCCGCCTGATCCAGGAGGGGCGTCTGCACCCGGAGACGATCGAATTCCGGATCATGCTTCCGGCGCGGGACATCGCGCTGGCCTTCCCCGTCCTGGTCGGGGACGAGCAGGACGACCCGGTGCACCGGCGCTGGCTCGAGATGCGCAACGCTCAGGCCCACGTTCTGCGGCACAACCTGCGCTCCGCCGGATCCACCCACCACATCGACGTGCGGATCGCCTTCCGCGCCCTGCCGTTCACCCCGCCGATGAAGCTGTACCTGCTCAACGGCGAGGAGGCCCTGTACGGCTACTACACGGTGACCCGGCGCGAGGAGGAGTACGAGAGCCGGACGCTGGAGATGTACGACGCGCTCGGCTCCGAGTCGCTGCTGTTCTCGTTCCTCAAGCGGGCCGGCGGCCGGGACGCGGTGTTCGTGGAGGAATCACAGAAGTGGTTCGACGCCCTCTGGGAAACCATCACCACGGACATGACACTCTCCTAGTGACTTCCGACCCAGTGACTTCCGACCCAGTGACTTCCGATACGGAGCAGAAGACGGCACCGGTGAGCGAGCGGGACGAACGGCGCGAGCAGTGCGAGCACGAGCGGTCCGAGGACCTGCGGAACCTGGTCCTGGGCGCCCGGGTCGTCCTGTGGGACTTCGACGGGCCC